>NZ_CP195432.1:0-4800000 GCF_051305195.1 Streptomyces sp. Qhu_M48
ATGTCCCACAGTCCCAGCGGTGAAGTCCACCGGCTCAAGGCCAACTCGGTCGGCTTGGTCGGGGTGGTGTTCATGGCCGTGGCCACTGCCGCGCCGATCACGGCCATGACCGGAAACCTGCCGATCGCCGTC
Source organism: Streptomyces sp. Qhu_M48 (assembly GCF_051305195.1). Lineage (NCBI taxonomy): Bacteria > Bacillati > Actinomycetota > Actinomycetes > Kitasatosporales > Streptomycetaceae > Streptomyces > Streptomyces sp. Qhu_M48. Next base: position 133 of record NZ_CP195432.1, read on the forward strand.
GGTTTCGGCAACGGTATCGGGGCCCCGGCCGGATATCTCTTCGCCACCGTCGTCCTGACGGTCTTCGCCGTCGGCTACGTGGCCATGGCCAAGCGGATCACGGCTGCGGGGGCCTTCTACGGATACATCTCTCACGGCCTGGGCCGGATCGCGGGGATGGCCTCCGGGATGCTCGCCGTCCTCGCCTACATCGTCTTCGAGGCCTCGATCGTCGGCGTGTTCTCGTACTTCGCCAAGACGACCGTGCACGACCAACTCGGCGTCGAACTCCCTTGGATCCTGTACGCGGCCGCGATGCTCTGCGTCACCGCTGTTCTCGCGCACTTCGACATCAACCTCACCGCCAAGGCGCTCGGCGTGATGCTGATCGGGGAGATAGCCGTCCTGCTCGCCGTCGCGATCGCGGTAATGGTCGCGGGCGGCGGCCCGGACGGCATCCCGCTGGAACCGGTCAACCCGAAGAACGCCTTCACCGGCGCCTCCGCCGGCCTCGGTCTCTTCTTCGCCTTCTGGTCCTGGGTCGGATTCGAATCGACCGCCATGTACGGCGAGGAGTCCCGTGACCCCAAGCGGGTGATCCCGAAGGCCACCCTGATCTCGGTCGTCGGCGTCGGCCTTTTCTACATCTTCGTCTCCTGGATGACCATCGCCGGCAACGGCCTGTCCAAGTCCGTGGAGCTGTCCGCCTCCACCAACCCCCTGGACCTGTTCTTCGCACCCACCCAGCAGTTCATCGGTTCCTGGGCCGTCGACTCCTTCCAGTGGCTCCTGCTTACCGGGTCCTTCGCCTGCGGCATGGCCTTCCACCAGTGCGCCGCCCGCTACCTCTACGCGATCGGCCGCGAGGGCTTCCTGCACCCCGCCCTCGGCCGTACCCACATCCGGCACGGCTCCCCGTACGTCGCCTCCCTCGTGCAGAGCGCCATCGCGATCGTCCTGGTCGCCGCGTTCTGGCTCACCGGCCAGGACCCCTACATTCACCTCTACACCCTGCTCGCGATCCTCGGAACGATGGCGATCCTCATCGTCCAGACCCTCTGCTCCTTCGCCGTGATCGGCTACTTCCGCAAGAACCACCCCGAGGACCGGCACTGGTTCAAGACCTTCACCGCCCCCCTGCTCGGCGGGATCGCGATGAGCGCCGTCGTCGTCCTGCTGGTGGTCAACATGAAGACGGCGGCCGGGCTGGCCGCCGACTCCCTCGTCTTCACCCTCATCCCCTGGATCGTCGCCGCCGTCTTCCTCGGCGGCCTGGCCCTCGGCTTCTACCTCAAGTTCAAGGCGCCCGAGCGCTACGAGGTGATCGGCCGGATCGTCCTGGAAGACGCGACCGAGCGCACCGAGGACGCCGGCACCGACGACTGCAGCACCGAGAACGCGTCCCCCTCCGTCGCGAACGTCTGAATCCCAGGGAGCCCGCCACCATGGCCCGAACCTCCGTCATGCACGCCCTGAGGCGACTCGCCGCCGAACACGCCGCCGCCCGCCGCCTGGCCCTGCCCGCCGCCGACGTGCGGAGCATGAGCCGCCGCGCCCTGCTGGAGCGCGCCGCCGCCCTCGGCCTCGGAACCGCGCTGGCCGGCGCCGCCGCCACCGTTCCCGCCCGGGCGGAGACCGCCCCCGACGACAAGAAGCCGCCGACCGGCAACCCCCGTATCGCCGTCGTCGGCGCCGGCATCGCCGGTTTGACCGCGGCCCTCACCCTCAAGGACGCGGGCATCGCCTCCACCCTCTACGAGGCCGACCCCACCCGGGTCGGCGGCCGCATGTGGACCCAGCGTGCCCACTGGGCCTACGGCCAGACCTCCGAGATCGGCGGCGAGCTGATCGACACCAGCCACAAGAAGATCCTCGAACTGTGCCGCCGCTTCAACCTGCCCATCGAGGACTTCCTCGGCGGCGGACCGAACGGAGCCGAAGAAGTCCTCTGGTTCGACGGCACCTACTACCCCCGCTCCCAGGCCGACGAAGACTTCAAGGCCGTCTACCAGGCCCTGCGCCGAGACCTCCAGGACGCCGGCGAGGTCTCCTGGAACACCACCACCCCCACCGGCACCGCCCTGGACAACATGTCCCTGTACCAGTGGATCGAGACCCGCGTCCCCGGCGGCCACACCTCACGCCTGGGCCAGTTCATCGACGTCGCCTACAACGTCGAGTACGGCGCCGACACCGTCGACCAGTCGGCCCTCGCCCTGGTCCTCCTGATGGGCTACCAGCCCAACCCCGGCCACTTCAACGTCTGGGGCCTGTCCAACGAGCGCTACCACATCACCGGTGGCAACGACCAACTTCCGCACGCCATCGCACAGACCCTGCCCGCCGGATCCCTTCTGATGGGCCGCGAACTCACCGCCGTCAGAGCCAATGCCGACGGGACCCAAACCCTCACCTTCAACGAGTCCGGCACCACCCGCACCGTCACAGCCGACCACACCATCCTGTGCCTGCCGCTGCCCGTACTGCAACGCATCGACCTCACCGCAGCCGGATTCGACCCGCTCATGAAGAGCCTCCTGCGCGACGCGCGCATGGGCTACTGCACCAAGCTCAACATGCAGTTCACCAGCCGGCCCTGGCGCGGCGCCGGCCCCTGGCCCGGCGTCTCCGCGGGCGACTGCTTCACCGACACCGACATCCAGCAGACCTGGGACACCACCAAGGTCCAGCCCGGCAACGGAGGCATCCTGCTCCAGTACGGGGGAGGCACCCTGGCCGGCGCGCTCACACCCGCGACCCCCTTCGCCACCGAGACCGACCCCTACGTACGCGCCCTGGCCAACCGGATGCTCACCGGCATCGACGCGTTCTTCCCCGGCACCAAGGCAGCATGGAACGGACGCGCCCAACTGTCGGCCTGGCACCGCAACCCCTACTCCCTCGGCGCCTACTCCTACTGGCCCACCGGCTACCTCCACCGCTACGCCCGCTACGAGGGCACCGCGCAGGGCAACGTCCACATCGGCGGCGAGCACTGCAGCTACGACTTCCAGGGCTTCATGGAAGGCGGCGCGACCGAAGGCGAACGGGCGGCACGCGAGGTCATCACAGCGCTTACGTAGCCGGCGCCGCCAGGGGCTCCGCCACCTCCCGGTGGAGGGGCGGTGTCCCTGGCCCGCGCACCGGGGCGGGGATCTTCGCGGCCCTGGGTCCGGCGGTCGGTGCGGCCGGGTCGGGTCTGCTGCTCGGCCTGGCACTGGCGGCGGTGGTGGCGTACTGCAACGCGATGTCCTCGGCGCGCCTGGCCGCCCGCTACCCCGCCTCGGGAGGTACGTACGTCCACGGGCGGGAGCGGTTGGGCGAGTTCGGGGGTACCTCGCCGGCTGGGCGTTCGTGGTCGGCAAGACCGCCTCGTGCGCGGCCATGGCGCTGACCGTCGGCTCGTACGTGTGGCCCGGACAGGCCCACGCGGTCGCGGTCGCGGCCGTGGTGGCGCTGACCGCCGTCGACTACGCCGAGGTGCGGAAGTCCGCCTGGCTCACCCGCGTCATCGTCGCCGTGGTCCTGGCCCTGCTGGCCGCCGTGGTCGTCGCCGCGCTCAGCTCCGGCGACGCGGACACCGCCGGGCTCGGCATCGGTGACGACGCGACCTTCGGCGGGGTGCTCCACGCCGCGGGCCTGCTGTTCTTCGCCTTCGCCGGCTACGCCCGCATCGCCACCCTCGGCGAGGAGGTCCGCGATCCCGCCCGCACGATCCGGAGGGCCATCCCGATCGCTCTCGGCATCGCCCTCCCGGCCTCGTCGGTGATCTCCGGCGCCGCGGTCCTGGCCGCCGGCGCCGCAGCCTCCGCGGTACGTCGCGCGGTGACCGCCCGCAGGGCGTGACCGCGGCCGACACGTATCCTCCGCCGTGGTCAACGGGTGCTGCGGGAACGGATCAGAGCCGCCCACCCGCCCAGGACAGTGCCGGTCAGTCCCAGCAGCAGGGCCACGTAGGCCCCGCCAAGCCCGTTGCCGGTGCCGAGTCCACCGTCGGCGGTCGCCGCGACCAGAGCGCCGAGGGCCATGGCGATCAGCCCCGCGGTCACGGCCGCCGTGGCCCCGAGCGCCCCCTTGGCAATGCCGAGACGGCCATGGGGGCGGGTTACCGCGAGCACGGCGATGACCACGGCGGCCAGCCCCAGCAGCCCGCCGGTGGTGGCTCCGAGCCGCCCGACGCTGAAGTCGGTGACACCGGCGGCGAGCGGCTGGACCGAGGCGTGCGCCAGGCTACGAGCGGACATCAGGGTGCTCCTTCTCTTCCCACGACTGGATGTGGTTCGAGCATGTCGGCCCGGCCCCGGCAGGTCGTCCGGCAAGCGCAGACACTTCGCTCTACCACCGACGCGGCAGGTGCCGCCGAGCTACTGCCCCCGTGGTAGCCGCCCGCTCGTCCGCGAGCGGGATTCGCCCCCGAGGGCCAGGGGCTACGGTGCGCGCATGAACATAGGACGGGTCCGGGTTCCGGCCGTTGTCAGGGACTGGCTGATCGCAGTGGGCGTGGCGGCAGCGCTGCTGGTCACCGGTCTGTCGTCAGGGCAGCACTCCACCATGGGCCTGGGCCTGCTCGGCTACGCGCTGTTGGCCGTGGGCGGCCTGGCGCTGGCCGCGGGCCGCCGTGCTCCGATCGCCGTCCTCGCCATCACCGGGCTCTGCGCGGTGGGCTACCAGGCGGCGGGCTTCGACGTGGCCGCCGTCGCGTTCCTCTTCGCGGTGTACGCGGCGATGCGCGCGGGGCACCGCCGCGTCACGGTGGTGGTGAGCGTGGCCGTGCTGGCGGCGCTCCCCCTCGCGGCCCTCGCCTCGGGCCTGCACGACACCGGTCAGGCGTTCGCGCAGGCCCGGGGCGCCCTCCAGATCGCCTGGCTCATCGCCGCCGGCGCCGCCGGCGAAGCCCTCAGGCAGGCCGAACAGCGGGCCGACGAAGCCGAACGCACCCGGGAGGAGACCGCGCGGCGCCGCGCCGACGAGGAGCGGCTGTACATCGCGCGGGAGCTGCACGATTCGCTCACCCATCAGATCTCGGTCATCAAGGTGCAGTCCGAAGCCGCCGTCCATGTGGCTCTCAAGCGCGGCGAAGAGGTACCGGAGGCCCTCCTGGCGATCCGGGAGGCCGGCCGGGAGGCCTCCCGGGAGCTCCGCGCCACCCTGGAGGCCCTGCGCGACGACGACACCACCCCGCCGCACGGCCTCGACCACATCCCCGAACTGGTGGAACGGGCAGGCGGCCCGGGTCTGGAGACGAAACTGACGATCGCGGGACAGCGGCACGACGTCCCGGCCGCGGTGGGCCGCACCGTCTACCGGATCGTGCAGGAGTCGCTCACCAACATCGCCCGTCACGCGGACGCCACCACGGCATCGGTCCACATCGACTACCGCCCGGACGCCGTCACCCTCCAGGTCGACGACGACGGCAGGGCCACATCGGACGCCGCACCGGTCCCGGGCGTCGGACTGCTCGGGATGCGCGAACGCGCCACCGCCCTCGGAGGACATCTCCGGGCAGCACCGCGCCGCGAAGGCGGATTCACCGTCCAGGCCGAACTTCCCGTGGAACGAGCATCATGATCCGTGTCCTGCTGGTCGACGACCAGCCGCTCATCCGCAGCGGATTCCGCGCGTTCCTCGACCTCGAAGACGACATCGAGGTCGTGGCCGAGGCGTCCAACGGGCAACAAGGCCTGGAGCTTGCCAGAGAACACCTGCCCGACGTCGCACTCATCGACATCCAGATGCCGGTCCTCGACGGCATCGAGACGACCCGGCGCATCGCCGCCGACCCCGCCCTCGCCGGAGTGCACGTCGTCATCCTGACCAACTACGGCCTGGACGAACACGTCTTCGACGCACTGCGCGCCGGCGCCGCCGGATTCCTCGTCAAGGACATCTTCCCGGAGGACTTCCTGCACGCCGTACGCGTGGCCGCGCGCGGCGACGCCCTCCTCGCACCCTCGATCACCCGCAGGCTGATCAACCGGTACGTCACCCAGCCGCCCCCCACCTCCAGCGGCACCGGCACGTCTCTGGAGGAGCTGACCGGCCGCGAACGTGAAGCAGTCGTCCTGGTCGCGCAGGGCCTGTCCAACGACGAGATCGCGACCCGCATGGTGATCAGCCCCCTGACCGCGAAGACCCACGTCAACCGGGCCATGACCAAACTCCACGCCCGCGACCGCGCCCAACTCGTCGTCCTCGCCTACGAATCCGGCCTGGTCACCCCACGCAGCTCGCCACCCCACGCCGGGTAGATGCGCCGCACGGCTCGTACGCGGCTGTGATGTGCAAGGCCAAGAGCTCGGATGCATCGCAGATCTCGCCCCCGCATCAAGCTCGCGGGCAGCCTGTCCCTGCTGGTGTCCCTGCCCACGATGCTCGTCGCGTTCGCCCGCTACAGCCGCGACGGCGGTTTCGCCGTCCTCGGCGCCGACCTGCGCTTCGCCGGACTCATGGCCACGGGCTCGATCGCCGGCGCGCTCCTCGGCGGGGACTCCTACTTGGGGTGATCCCCGCCCTGGTCCTCACCCCCGCGCTCGCGGTCATCCTGCTGATCTCAGCGGTCAAGGCCCCCCGCCACGACTGACCGCCAGGGGCCCTCGGCCAAGCGCCTCTTTGGGAGAGCGAATTCGCGCGGGTGCCGCGGCTCGTGGCTCGGGGCACGCGGAGGGAAGGGCCGAGAGGTCTAGGCAACGACGAAGCCCCAGGTCGCTGACCTGGGGCTTCGTTCAAGAGCGGATGACGGGAATCGAACCCGCGCTATAAGCTTGGGAAGCTCATGTTCTACCATTAAACTACATCCGCACAGCGGCCGGATGAACCGTGCCGCATGGTTGCACACTGTACCCCATGCGCCACTCGAGCCGAAGTTCGTGCCTCGGCGTGTGCGGAGTGCCGTCTGGAGGGTGTCCCCTTCATCCCCTAATGTGGCTGCTCGTCCACCACATGTGTAGGGGAAGGGACTTGATGGGTCCGATGGAGCGCACCGTCGTCCGTTGTGCCGAGGGGCATGTGTTCAGTACCGCTTCGTTCCCGCTTCAGCAGCTCGGGGCCGGGCGCATCGGGCCGGGGCGGCTCATCCGGTGTCCGCGGTGTGCGCGGCTGCGGCATGCGGTGCCGGTGGAGTCCGGGCGGCGCTGACGGGTGCCAGGGGCGCGGGACCCTGCCGATTGGGGCAGGTCCGCGCCCTCTGCGTATCGTGGGGGCGTGCTTCTCTCAGACAAGGACATCCGGGCCGAGATCGATGCCGGACGGGTGCGCATCGACCCGTACGACGAATCCATGGTGCAGCCCTCGAGCATCGACGTGAGGCTTGACCGCTTCTTCCGGGTGTTCGAGAACCACCGCTACCCCCACATCGACCCCGCCGTCGAACAGTTCGACCTGACCCGTGAGGTCGAGCCGGAGGGGGACGAGGCGTTCATCCTCCACCCCGGCGAGTTCGTGCTCGCCTCGACCTACGAGGTCATCACCCTCCCGGACGACATCGCCTCGCGGCTGGAGGGGAAGAGCTCTCTGGGGCGGCTGGGTCTCGTGACGCACTCGACCGCCGGGTTCATCGACCCGGGGTTCTCCGGGCACGTGACCCTGGAGCTGTCGAACCTCGCCACCCTGCCGATCAAGCTCTGGCCGGGTATGAAGATCGGGCAGCTGTGCCTGTTCCGGCTGAGCTCGCCCGCCGAGTTCCCGTACGGGAGTGAGCGGTACGGCTCCCGGTACCAGGGCCAGCGGGGGCCGACGGCCTCCCGCTCGTTCATGAACTTCCATCGGACCCAGGTGTGAGGCGGTCGCAGGCATGAGTGAGGTACGCGAGAACCTGACGTACGAGGGCTTCGGGCGCGCCATCCGCGAGCTGGCGCAGACCGTCGCGGACGACGGTTACGAGCCGGACGTCGTGCTGTCGATCGCCCGCGGCGGGGTCTTCGTCGCCGGCGGTCTGGCCTACGCCCTGGACTGCAAGAACATCCACCTCGTGAACGTGGAGTTCTACACCGGCGTCGGCACCACGCTGGAGATGCCGGTCATGCTGGCGCCCGTGCCGAACGCGATCGACTTCAGCGACAAGAAGGTCCTGATCGCCGACGACGTCGCCGACACCGGCAAGACGCTCAAGCTCGTCCACGACTTCTGCGTCGACCACGTCGCCGAGGTCCGTTCCGCCGTGATCTACGAGAAGTCCCACTCCCTCGTGAAGTGCGAGTACGTGTGGAAGAAGACCGACGAGTGGATCAACTTCCCCTGGAGTGTCTTGCCTCCAGTAAGTAGGTCGGGCCAGCCGATCAAGGAGAACAAAGAAGCCCTCTAGGGGGAAATCCTGGCGGGGGCGCACATTCGTCCGCACCGAGTGTCACTGCCGCCAGATATGCTTCTGCCGTCCACTTCCGGTCCATCCCGAGCTTCGGACACCAGAGCCGAAGACCCCGTGAGGGGTTAGCACGACCGGACTGGAAGTGTGACATGGCAGATCTGCGGAAGTCGGATGAGCCGGACCGCGATCATCGTCGGAACCTTACGAGGGCCGAGGTGGTGATCGCGATTCTCGCGGCAATCTCGGCGATCGCAGGCTGTGTGGAGCAGTTCGCGCGATAAGTGCGACAGAAGAGGAGCCGGACGAATGGCGGGCCCAAGAGAAACGGGTCCGACCGTCTGTTACTCGGCCGGACCCGCTTCGGTAACTCCACGCACGAGCCCGGTTCTGGTCTAGCCACCAGAGCCGGGCCTCCGTGCTGGAGGATCTAGGCACAGGGCTTCCTCGCGAAGATCGCTGGGGCCAAGGCACTTGGCCAACCCTCTCGTGCCTACCCACTATAGCTGTCTAGCCTTAGCTAGCCCTAGTTAGCCCCGCGAGCAGCTAACTGCCTCTTAACCACGAATAGCGTTTTCAGGTGACGTTTCCGCTGGTCAGGGGCTCGGGTCGACCAGTTTTCCGGTCATCCCGAATGTGCCTCCAAAGCCCGCCAAATGTGCTATGGGCGATGCAGGCGGTGTGCACCGATAGGTGTCCACACGACACGCTCATCAACCACGGTGATAGCTGTACCGACGCGGAGCGACCACACCGGCCTCTGCCACCTCGCGGCAGCAGCTGCTCCCCGCCCGCCCCTTCCCGGTGGTGCGGTCGCCTCACGCTCCCGTAATCCGTGACGGCAGGGGTACGGCGCCCCGCTCCCCTCAGGCCCGGCAGTCGGCCGGCCCCGCGCAAGAGGCCACCCCTCCCTCGCCGCTGGCCGTCTTTTGGACGCCCCTCTTGGCCGCAGTCGGCAGCGCTCGTGGCTACGCGTGCCATGTGACGGTTGCCGTGCTTGAAGGCCTGCTTTGGCTGCCCATCAGCCCGGGCTGTCAGGCGTGCGTGCCGCCGGGCGGGGCCGCCGCTGGCGAAGACAGTGGCGGCGGCCCCGCCGTAAAGGCGGCGCGCTCCCGCGCCGTGCGCGGGTCTTGATGAGGTAGAGAAACCTGTAACAGGCTCACTCTTCGATGGGCTGCGGACTCGGCGTCTCGTCTGTCAAACCGTGGTCAGTCGGCTGCGCCGGACGTTGTGCAAGCCATCCTGATACACGTGGTCCGCCGTTGACGGCGCTGCCTTCGAGGACGGTCCGGACATGCTCAAAACCCTGCCCCAAGTAGTAGCGCTGAAGGGCTGTGTTCGTCGTCCACGCATCGAGCCGGAGCCACTTCGCCGACGACTGGCAGGCACGGTCTCCCGCCCAGTCGAGCAGCCTGCCGCCGAGGTTCTTCCCTGCGTACTCGCGGGCCACCGTGAGCTTGTTGACGAACATGGACGGCTCGCTCAGTTCTTCCTCCGACCACAGACCGTCTTCCGCTTCGGGCGTCAGGGTGATCGTTCCTGCGGTGTGCTCGCCATCGCGGAGCATGAACACCGTCCCGGCCTCGATCGTCGCCAAGAGCTTGTCAGCCGGGTATGGACGGCGCCACTGATCGCTGCCTAGCTTGCTGAGCCAGGACGCCGCTTCCGTGCGGAACGCGAGGAGCCGAGACAGGTCGGCGGGGATGGCGGGGGTGATTCTCACTGAGGCTCGTTCTCGCTTCGGGCGGACAGGTCGCCGATCTCGTAGTTCATCCGGTTCAGGTCGCCCCGGAAGGTCGTCACGGTGCAGCGGATCGGACGCTCAGTCGAGTAGCCCGTTCGGGTCCACAGGAGAACCGGAACCCCTGCACCGATCTCCAAGAGGCGGGCCTCGTCGGGGGTCGGCATCCGGGTCGCGATCTCATCCGCGTAACCCACCTGCTCGATTCCAAGGCTCGCCAGGTACCGGGTGGTCCCCTCGGCAATGTCTCCGGGCTCGGTCAGCCGGGGTGCCATCTCCACGAGCCAGTCCGGGTAGTGCGTGGCCTGAGTGGACCACGGCACATCGTCAACGAATCGGTGGCAGAACCTGAGCACCGCGCGCGAATCGACTTCGACCTTCAGTCGCTCGGCGATGTACGCGGGTGCGGTCGTCAGCTCGACCCGGAAGGTCTGGTGCGGCCGGCGCCCTGCGTTCGTGACGTCCGTGGAGTACGCGTCGCCGTTCTGCGGGAAGGTCAGGTTCTCGAACCGGGATGCGTTGAGCTCGAAGACTTCGTGCTCCCGCACTTCGTACCCAAGCCCCTGGCTGGACGTGATCAGTCCCTCGCCGACCAGCAGGCTCAGGCCGGAACGGACCGTGTTCCTGGAGGCATCGAAGCGGGCTGAGAGTTCGGCCTCTGAGGGGAGCCGCGCGCCGGGTCCGTAGGCGCCACTGTCGATCTCACGACGCAGGGCGTCGGCCACCTGTCGGTACTTCGGCTGCTTGCTCATGGGTCCATCATGACGCACTCAGTCAACTTGTTGGTACATGTAAGCGCAAAGTGCTTGACGCCCCACGGCGACGGGTGCAGCATCATCTCTATCAACTTGTCCCAACAAGTTGAGCAAGCGGGCCAAGAGGCTCGTTGTGCAGCTAGGGAGCGGCCACCTACCGCCAAGCAGTCAGCCGCTCCCCAGACCCTCAAGGGGCGTACTCATGATGCCTGCCACCCTGACGCTCGTGCACTCCGGACGGATCTCGGTCCGGGACCTGTCGAACATGGAACGCTCCGTCGCGCTCTACGCCTCGGACATGCCGACGTCGTACCGGTATCGCAGGGGCGACGACGCGAAGCTGTGCGACTGGATCGTCCAGGGCGCGGCTCGGCTGGGGCTGGAGGAGCTGTACCGGTCGGCCGCGTTCACCAGCGGGTACCTGAGGCTGTGGGTCGAGGACGAGGCCGGGCCCCGCCACACCGCTGCTCACGTCGCTCGCTTCCCTGTCGAGAAGCGGTTCCACCTGACGCAGCGTATGGCCTCCATGGTCTCTCTCGGACCGGTGCCGGGGGTCAGTGCCGCCGCTATGGAGCGTTCCGACCGGCCGATGTTCGAGACCGCCGATATCGCCCTGGCGGTGGCCGCGTGACGCAATTCCCCGTTGCCCCGGCCGCTGTCGCTCCCATGGCGGCGGCCCTCGGGCAAGACCCCCTCGCCCTGGCCGACCTTCTCCGGGTCGCCAACACCCCCGGCTTCGACCGCTGGCGTGAACAGATCCGGCGTACGGGGGGCTGCTCGGATCCGATCCACCTGTCCGGCACCACCGTCACCCGCGACCGCCGCACGGGCGATGTCCTGTACTCGTACTCGACGGCCGATGAGCCGGGTGGCCGGTTACGGGTCGCCTGTGGCAACCGCCGGGCCTCCCGCTGTCCCTCGTGTGCCTGGACGTACGCGGGGGACACGTACCACCTGATCCGGGCCGGGATCACGGGCGATGAGCGGAAGAACGTCCCCGCCAAGGTGCGGGACCACCCCCGGGTCTTCGCGACCCTGACCGCCCCCTCCTTCGGCCCGGTGCACAACCGCCCCGCTTCCGGCCGCTGCCGCTGCGGTACCGCCCACGCTGAACACGACCCCGCGCTCGGTACGGCCCTGGACCCGGCCCGGTACGACTACGCGGGCGCGGTGCTGTGGAACAACCACGCCGGACATCTCTGGCAGCGCTTCACCATCTACCTGCGCCGGGAGATCGCCGCCCGCGCCGGGATCACCCAGGCCGCGTTGAAGGAGTCGTGCCGGGTGGCCTTCGGGAAAGTCGCCGAGTTCCAGAAACGCGGCGCGATCCACTTCCACGCCGTGGTCCGCCTCGACGGCCCCGACGGCCCCGACACCGCCCCGCCTGCCTGGGCCTCGGTCACCTTGCTCGACGATGCGATCCGCGCGGCTGCCGCCCGGGTCGCCGTCACTGTTCCGGCCGCCGGCACCTACCCCGAGCGGACTTTGCGGTGGGGCAGTCAGGTGGACGTGCAGCCGATCGGCGCGCTCGGCCGGGAGGAGCTGACCGAGCAGGCCGTCGCCTCCTACGTCGCCAAGTACGCCACCAAGGCCGCCGAGACGACCGGCACGGTGGACCGCCGTATCGGGGAACCGGCGGAGCTGGACCGGCTCGACGTTCCCGAGCACACCCGGCGCCTGATCGAAGCCTGCTGGACCCTCGACGGCGCCTATCCGGGCCGGATGCTGGCGCGCTGGTCGCACATGCTCGGCTTCCGGGGCCACTTCTCCACCAAGTCCCGCGCCTACTCCACCACCCTCGGCGCCCTGCGCCAGACCCGCGCCGACTACCGCGCCGCTCAGGAGCGACGGGAGCGGGGCCTGCCGGACCCGGACGACGACCCGGAGGGCTCCATCCTCGTGATCGCCCACTGGAGCTACGCCGGACACGGCCACACACCCGGCGAGTCCTGGCTCGCCGCCAGCATCGCCCGCGACATCCGCACCAACCGAGACACCGCACGTGAAGAACTGGCTGGAGGTGTGCTTGATGAGTACGGCAGTTAAGGAATCAAAGGCTCGTCAGGAACAGACGGCGGCAGAGGTCCTCACGACGGAGGAGTGGATCCGGATCCACCTTCGGCGGGCTCCTGAGCGGGATGAGGAGTGGGTTCGTCGGGCGCTCACACTCCAGGGGCGTGCCTGAGCATCATTGCCAGACTGGTTCGACCAGACTGGGGTCAAAAATGCGACGCCCCCGGCCAGCCGGGTGGATCATCACGGCGGTGAGGCTATGCAGCACGATCTCTCGCTGTCGCTCGATTGGGAGATCGAAGAACTCTCCCTCAGTGAGATCGGCCGTCTTGCCCTTAGCCTCAGCCTGCTTCTGTTCCTTGTAGAAGCGGGCCCGTTCCAGTTTCAAGGCGTCCCGCTCGCGTTCCTTGCCGGGAAGCAGTTGCAGGAGCGTGGAGACAGTGATCGTCTTGGCCTTCTCCGCCTCGATGAGCTGGGCAATGTCGAGGAGGAGCGATTCCAACTCCTCTTCTTTGGTCCAGCGTTCCTCAGTTGGCACGGTCGTTGTGGCGGCCTTCTCCCGTTGCTCCTGGAGCACGAGGCGGGCAATGAGTCTGTCCACTGGCTCACCGACGCGGCCGACCTTGCCGCATCCGCCGTTCACCTTGGAGCACTGATAGGTGTACTGCGCGCCCTTGGATCCCGGCTGCCACTTATGGTTGACCTGGCCCCGGATCTTGCTCTTGCACAGGCCGCAGCGGGCGATCCCAGAGAGCAGGTACTTACGCGCGAGGGTCTGGCCGGCCTTGCTCTGCTTGCGCTCGGAGATGGCCGCGCAGACCGCCTCCCACTCCTCCGGGGAGTTGATCGGCTCCCACTCGCCCACGACAGGCTTGCCGTCCCCGCCGTGGAGGATCTCGCCGTGGTAGGTCCGGTACCCGGCAAGCCGTGGATTGGTCAGGATGTGTTCGACGTGGTGGTGGGCCATCCGCTTGGTGCCGGCGCGAGGGTTCCCCAGCCCCTCTTCCTGCCACCTCGTACGGATGGTGCCGATGCGGACCCCGGCGAGCACTTCCTTCTGTGCCGCGCGGATGTGCCGTGCCGCTTCGGGGTCCACCTTGTCGCGGTCGTCCTTCTGCCACCCGTACGGTGCCGGGCCGCCGTTGCTCTTGCCCTGCTGGGCCAGCTCCAGGTGCTTGCGCTTGAGCCGTCGTGACGTGTCGTGCGACGACTTGTTGGCGAACGCCACCATGATCCGGGCCATGGTCCGGCCGTCCGCCGTGCCGAGGTTCACGTCATTGGTGACGGTCGCGAACTCCAGCCGCGGGCGATCGTCGTAGATCTCGATCAACCGCTCAAGGTCTTGGGGTTGGCGGGCGAGGCGGTCGAGGTCGTACGACACCACTCCGTCGATCAGGCCGGCCTTCAAGTCCTTGAGCATCAGCTCGAACTCTTCGCGGACGACGTTCCGCTTGAACGCGGACACGTCGTTGTCCTCGTAGACCTTCACCGGCAGCCAGGTGCGGAGGTCCGCCAGGCGCTCGCAGTCCGTCCGCTGGCGGGCGACGCCCAGGGCCTCGCCCTCGTCGTCGCGCGAGATCCGCGTGTAGATGCCCACCTTGCGCGCCATGATCGGGGCCTCCCCTGCCTGCGACCTGGTCCGTCTGTACCGCAGCAGGTTACTACCGTCATCTAGTCCATTTGCCATGGTCGGTCGAGCCGCCCGTGGTCAAGCGCGAGGGTCAGGTCCTCGACGCCTGAGCCCGTCCCGGACATGGGAAGAGGGCCCCGCCGTGTGCCGGCGGGGCCCTCTTCGTCGTCCGTCCCTACAGCATGCCCAGCTTGATCAGGCTCAGCAGGGCCACCAGCTGGATCGCCGACGCGCCCAGCGCCTTCGGCCACGGCAGGTCGTGCGAGCGGCTCACCATGACGGTGAAGAGCGCTCCGGCCGCCAGCCAGGTCAGCCAGCCGATCACCTGGACGAGGCCGTTCTCGCCGCCCAGGAAGACGGCGAAGACCAGCCGGGGCGCGTCCGTGATCGACATGATCAGCATCGACAGGCCCACCGTCGGCTGCCAGGCCCCGTCGCCGCCGAGCTGGCGCGCGAGCGTGTGCGTCACCGCGCCCAGGATCAGCCCGCCGACGACGAAGCCGAGGGCGGTCATCAGGACGTACGGGATCGCCGTCGAGAGGGTCGCGTCGATGGCCTCGTCGCGCGCCTTGTCGAAGCCGAAGATGGCGAGGAGCCCGTACAGGAAGGTGACGATCAGCGCCGGGCCCCAGACGGCGTGGTCCCGCATCCGCAGGAACGTGTCCGCCGGGCGCAGCACGATGCCGCTCAGGAGCGCCTTCCACGGCAGCCGGGGGCCCGTGGGGACGGGGGCGGCGCCGGGCCGGTGGGTCGAGGCGTCGCCGTAGGGGTCGTCGACGCTGAACATCTGGGTGTGGCCCGGGTTGTTCGCCGTCGCCGCCTGCGGGTGCTGCGGGCCGCCGTGCGGCTCGCCGAAGTACTCCGGCTCCCCGTAGGACTGCTGCTGCCCGCCGCTCTGCTGCTGCCCGTACGGGGCCGGGCCCTGGCCCGGGCCCTGCTGGGGCCACTGCTGCTGCGGGTACGGCGGCGGGGCCGCGTTGTACCCGTACGGCGCCTGCTGCGGTTGTTGGTGCTGCGGGGGGCGGTTGTCCCGGCCGCGTCCGTTCCTGAATCCAGCCACGTCGTCGAACGTACCCGCTTCCGCCGCGCGGGCGCTCCTCGGGCCGGTGCTTGCCACTGAGCTGTGACATCCCCTAGGGGGAAAGGCCGGGCGTTCGTTACAAATCCGACGTATCGCCTCAATGTCGTACTCGTAGCTTCGGAGATGTCAGCGACCCGAGCAAGGAGCCCTTCCGATGCGTGTCACCCGTCGTTCCACCCGTACCGCCGCCGTCGCCACCGGGGCTGTCGCCGCCCTCCTCCTGCCGGCCGCCGGAGCCTTCGCCGCCGACGGGCCGGACCGGGTTCCGGGGGCCGGTGCCACGAGCGGCCAGTCCGTCTTCTGGCGGAACGTCGATCTCGCGGACGGCTCCCTCGCCAAGGTCTACCAGGACGGTCCCGGCCGCTTCTCCGCCGAGATCTACGCCGACGGGTCCCTGATCGGCACCCTCACCAGCACCGACGGGCAGCCCGTCCACGGGCGGAACAACGGGCTCCACGTCGTCCTCCGGCCCGACGGCACCGTCACCTCCTGGATCGAGGACGCCCCAGCCCCGAAGCCGACCCCCGCCCCGAAGCAGAAGCCCGAGCCGGCCCCGAAGCCGGCCCCGAAGCCGGCTCCGAAGCCGGCCCCGGGGCAGGCCTCCGCCGAGGTGACGCTCCCCGACGGGAACACCGCCCGGTTCCACAAGAGCGCGTCCTGGCCCCGTGTCGAGATCAGCCGGCCGAACGGTCACGCCGTCGCCACCCTCGACCTGAGGCACCCGGCCGCCGGCCACCACGGCTGGACGTACAGGCTCGTCGACGCCGGCGGGCACCGGTACGAGCTCGCCGCCATCGACACCCCGAAGCAGGGCGCCGGCAGCTCGGTCTACGACTTCTGGGGCAGGCTCGTGGAGAAGCACGTCGCCAGGAAGGTCTGACGACACGGAAAAGGGCCGCCCCGCGATCTCTCGCGGGGCGGCCCTCTCATGTCCGGGTCAGACGGCCGGCTCCGGCTCCTCGGCCGGTTCCGGCTCGGGGTCGGCCGGGGTCTTCACCGATTCGAGGAGCAGCTGGGCCACGTCCACGACCGTGACGGACTCCTTGGCCTTGCCCTCGTTCTTCTTGCCGTTGACCGAGTCGGTCAGCATGACGAGGCAGAACGGGCAGGCGGTGGAGACGATGTCCGGGTTGAGGGACAGGGCCTCCTCGACGCGCTCGTTGTTGATGCGCTTGCCGATCCGCTCCTCCATCCACATCCGGGCACCACCGGCGCCGCAGCAGAAGCCGCGCTCCTTGTGGCGGTGCATCTCCTGCTGGCGCAGGCCGGGGACGGCGGACATGATCTCGCGCGGCGGCGTGTAGACCTTGTTGTGACGGCCCAGGTAGCACGGGTCGTGGTAGGTGATGAGGCCGTCGACCGGGGTCACCGGGACCAGCTTGCCCTCGTCGATGAGGTGCTGGAGCAGCTGGGTGTGGTGGATGACCTCGTACTCGCCGCCGAGCTGCGGGTACTCGTTGGCGATGGTGTTGAAGCAGTGCGGGCAGGTCGAGACGATCCGCTTCGCCGACTTCGGCTTCTTCGTCGACTCGTCCTCGTCGTCCTCGCCGAACGCCATGTTCAGCATCGCGACGTTCTCCTGGGCGAGCTGCTGGAACAGCGGCTCGTTGCCCAGGCGGCGGGGGGAGTCACCGGTGCACTTCTCGTCGCCGCCCATGATCGCGAACTTGACGCCCGCGATGTTCAGCAGCTCGGCGAAGGCCTTGGTGGTCTTCTTGGCCCGGTCCTCCAGGGCGCCCGCGCAGCCGACCCAGTACAGGTAGTCGTACTCCGAGAGGTCCTCGACGTCCTTGCCGACGATCGGGACCTCGAAGTCGACCTCCTTGGTCCACTCGACGCGCTGCTTCTTCGCCAGGCCCCAGGGGTTGCCCTTCTTCTCCAGGTTCTTGAGCATCGTGCCCGCCTCGGACGGGAACGCGGACTCGATCATCACCTGGTAGCGGCGCATGTCGACGATGTGGTCGATGTGCTCGATGTCGACCGGGCACTGCTCGACGCAGGCGCCGCAGGTGGTGCAGGACCACAGGACGTCGGGGTCGATGACGCCGTTCTCCTCGGCGGTGCCGATGAGGGGGCGCTCGGCCTCGGCGATCGCGGAGGCGGGGACGTCCTTGAGCTGCTCCTCGGTGGCCTTCTCGTTGCCCGACCCCGCGCCGCCAGGCGCTGATGGATCCAGCTTGCCGCCGCCGGCGAGCAGGTACGGGGCCTTGGCGTGCGCGTGGTCGCGCAGCGACATGATGAGGAGCTTGGGGGAGAGCGGCTTGCCGGTGTTCCAGGCGGGGCACTGCGACTGGCAGCGGCCGCACTCGGTGCAGGTGGAGAAGTCGAGGATGCCCTTCCAGGAGAACTGCTCGACCTGGGAGACACCGAAGACGGCGTCCTCGGCCGGGTCCTCCCAGTCGATCTCCTTGCCGGCCGTCGTCATCGGCAGGAGCCCGCCGAGCGCGGTGGAGCCGTCGGCGTTCCGCTTGAACCAGATGTTCGGGAAGCCGAGGAAGCGGTGCCAGGCGACACCCATGTTCGTGTTCAGCGAGACCGTGATCATCCAGGTGAAGGACGTGACGATCTTGAGCGCCGCGACGAAGTAGGTGAGGTGCTGGATCGTGCTCAGGTCGAGGTCGTCGAGCAGCGCGATCAGCGGGTACGAGGCGAAGAAGCCCGGCTCCCAGCTCGTCACGTGGTGCTGGACGCCTTCGAGGGCGCGCAGCGTCATGATGCAGAGGCCGACGATCAGGATGACGGCCTCGACGAAGTAGGCCTGGCCCGTCTTGGAGCCGGCGAAGCGGGACTTGCGGCCCGCCTTGGTCGGCTTGCTGAGCTGCCGGATCACGATGAGGGTCACGATGCCGAGGACCGTCATCAGGCCGAGGAACTCGGTGAAGATCTCGTACGGCAGCCAGTCGCCGATGATCGGGATCAGCCAGTCGGCCTGGAAGAGCTGGCCGAAGGCGTTCACGATCGTGAGGAGCAGCGAGAAGAAGCCCACGGCCACGAACCAGTGCGCGAAGCCGACGATGCCCCAGCGGTTCATCCGGGTGTGGCCGAGGAATTCCTTGACCAGGGTGAGCGTGCGCTGGGTGGGGTCGCCGGTGCGGGTGCCGGCGGGCACGGGCTGCCCGAGACGCACGAACCGGTAGATCTGCACGGTGGCACGGCCGAACAGCGCGACGGCCACCACCGTGATGGCGATCGACACGATGATCGCGGCGAGTTGCATGAGGGGCTCCTCGGGCGGGCCTACTAAGCGGTAACTTATGGAGTCCGTGCTGAGATTACCCGTTCGGGGCCCCGTGCTGTAGCGGAGCTCGCGGTGATCTGTGTCGCTCAGGCAAACCTTGCCGCGCGCCGCCTGCGGACTGCTGGAAGCGTACGCGCCAGGATCGACAGATCCATCCCCAGCCAGTGGTGGTCCACGTAGTGGAGGTCGAGCAGCTCGCGCTCCTCCCACGGCAGGTCCGAGCGTCCGCTGATCTGCCACGGGCCGGTGAGCCCCGGTCGTACGGAGAGCCGACGGCGTCCCTCGCCCGCGCATTCGCGGTGGGAGGGGGTCAGTGGACACGGTCCGACCAGCGACATCCGGCCCCCGACGACGTGCAGCAGCAGCGGCAGGGCGGCCAGCGGGCTCCTCGTGCGGAAGGTGAGCATCGTGAAGGGCCGCCCCCCGAGTCCGGCCACCGTGCGGCGGCGCAGCACGCCCCGGCCGGGGGTGGCCCCGCCGAGCGCGACCGAGAGGGCGACGGCGGCGAGGAGCGGGGACAGTGCGACCAGGAGGGCGAGCCCGCCCACGACGTCGAACGTGCGCTTGGCCGTCATTCCCCACACCCTTCCGAGCGGCGACCGAGGAGCGGGGACACGGGGATCCGTGGACCCGGGACTTGAGAATCATGGGATATTCGTGGGATATGCCTGCTTTGCCCGGCAAGGGGCAACCGGACTCTCTCACGCGTCACCCCGTCCGGTCCGGGATCGACGCGCGCCCGGCCGTGTATGAGTGAGATAAAGGGCGAAGAGTTGAGTCCCCTCCACTCAGGTCTGTTGACTCATCGAGAACCGTCGTGCATCCTTGAGTCAGATCCACTCAAGTACGTCAGCTGGAGGAATCGAAATGGCACGTGCGGTCGGCATCGACCTGGGCACGACTAACTCCGTCGTCAGCGTTCTGGAAGGCGGCGAGCCCACCGTCATCACCAACGCCGAGGGCGCCAGGACCACGCCGTCCGTCGTCGCCTTCGCGAAGAACGGCGAGGTGCTCGTCGGCGAGGTGGCCAAGCGTCAGGCCGTCACCAACGTCGACAGGACCATCCGGTCGGTCAAGCGCCACATGGGCACCGACTGGAAGATCGAGATCGACGGCAAGAACTTCAACCCGCAGCAGATGAGCGCCTTCATCCTGCAGAAGCTGAAGCGCGACGCCGAGGCCTACCTGGGCGAGAAGGTCGTCGACGCGGTCATCACCGTCCCGGCGTACTTCAACGACTCCGAGCGTCAGGCCACCAAGGAGGCCGGTGAGATCGCGGGCCTCAACGTCCTGCGCATCGTCAACGAGCCGACCGCCGCCGCCCTGGCGTACGGCCTCGACAAGGACGACCAGACGATCCTCGTCTTCGACCTCGGTGGCGGCACCTTCGACGTGTCCCTCCTGGAGATCGGCGACGGCGTCGTCGAGGTGAAGGCCACCAACGGTGACAACCACCTCGGTGGTGACGACTGGGACCAGCGCGTCGTCGACTACCTGGTGACCCAGTTCCAGAACGGCCACGGCGTGGACCTGGCCAAGGACAAGATGGCCCTCCAGCGCCTCCGCGAGGCCGCCGAGAAGGCCAAGATCGAGCTGTCCTCCTCCACGGAGACCTCGATCAACCTGCCGTACATCACGGCCTCCGCCGAGGGCCCGCTGCACCTGGACGAGAAGCTCACGCGCGCCCAGTTCCAGCAGCTGACCTCGGACCTGCTCGACCGCTGCAAGGTGCCGTTCCACAACGTCATCAAGGACGCGGGCATCAACCTCTCCGAGATCGACCACGTCGTCCTCGTCGGTGGTTCGACCCGTATGCCGGCCGTCGCCGAGCTCGTCAAGGAGCTGACCGGCGGTCAGGACGCCAACAAGGGCGTCAACCCGGACGAGGTCGTCGCCATCGGCGCCGCCCTGCAGGCCGGTGTGCTCAAGGGTGAGGTCAAGGACGTCCTGCTCCTCGACGTGACCCCGCTGTCCCTCGGCATCGAGACCAAGGGCGGCATCATGACCAAGCTCATCGAGCGCAACACCACGATCCCGACCAAGCGGTCCGAGATCTTCACGACGGCCGAGGACAACCAGCCGTCCGTGCAGATCCAGGTCTACCAGGGCGAGCGCGAGATCGCGGCGTACAACAAGAAGCTCGGCATGTTCGAGCTGACCGGTCTGCCGCCGGCCCCGCGTGGCGTCCCGCAGATCGAGGTCGCCTTCGACATCGACGCCAACGGCATCATGCACGTGACCGCGAAGGACCTGGGCACGGGCAAGGAGCAGAAGATGACCGTCACCGGCGGCTCCTCGCTGCCGAAGGACGAGGTCGACCGGATGCGCCAGGAGGCCGAGCAGTACGCGGACGAGGACCACCGTCGCCGCGAGGCCGCCGAGTCCCGCAACCAGGGCGAGCAGCTCGTCTACCAGACGGAGAAGTTCCTCAAGGACAACGAGGACAAGGTTCCCGGCGACGTCAAGGACGAGGTCGAGGCCGCGCTCGTCGAGCTGAAGGAGAAGCTCAAGGGCGAGGACACCGCCGAGATCCGCACCGCCACCGAGAAGGTCGCGGCCGTCTCCCAGAAGCTCGGCCAGGCGCTGTACGCCGACGCCCAGGGCGCCCAGGCCGCCGGCGGCGACGCCGGTGCCCAGCAGGCCCAGGCCGACGACGACGTCGTCGACGCCGAGATCGTGGACGAGGACAAGCCGAAGGGCGGCGCTGCCTGATGTCGGAGGAGACCCCGGGCTTCGAGGAGAAGCCCGACGTCCCCGCCGACGGCCCGCCCGAGGAGCCCGATACCGCCGCTGCCGCCGCCCCCGCCGACAAGGCGGAGGGGGCGGCCCCGGCCGGGGACGCTACGGACGTAGCCCTGCTGGCGCAGCTGGACCAGACCCGTACGGCGCTCGACGAGCGCACCGCGGACCTCCAGCGGCTCCAGGCCGAGTACCAGAACTACCGCCGCCGCGTGGAGCGGGACCGGGTCACGGTCAAGGAGATCGCCGTCGCCGGCCTCCTGTCCGACCTGCTTCCGGTGCTCGACGACGTCGGCCGGGCCCGGGACCACGGCGAGCTCGTGGGCGGGTTCAAGTCGGTGGCCGAATCGCTGGAGACCGTCGTCGCCAAGATGGGTCTGCAGCAGTTCGGCAAGGAGGGCGAGCCCTTCGACCCGATGATCCACGAGGCCCTGATGCACTCGTACGCGCCGGACGTCACCGAGACGACCTGCGTGGCGATCCTGCAGCCGGGGTACCGGATCGGCGAGCGGACCATCCGGCCCGCCCGCGTGGCCGTCGCCGAGCCCCAGCCGGGCGCGACCCCGGCCAAGGACGAGAGCAAGGCCTCCGACGAGGAGAGCGGTGCCCCCGAAGAGGGGTGACGCGCCGATCCTCGGAGCAGGGGTGACCGCCGGACCCCCGGCGGTCACCGGAGCAGTGACGAACACCGGAGCGGTCCGGAAGGAGGGACGTCGATGAGCACGAAGGACTTCGTCGAGAAGGACTACTACAAGGTTCTCGGCGTCCCCAAGGACGCCACCGACGCCGAGATCAAGAAGGCGTACCGGAAGCTCGCCCGCGAGAACCACCCGGACGCCAACAAGGGCGACACCAGGGCCGAGGAGCGCTTCAAGGAGATCTCCGAGGCCAACGACATCCTCGGCGACCCCAAGAAGCGCAAGGAGTACGACGAGGCCCGCGCCCTCTTCGGGAACGGTGGCTTCAGAGCCGGCGGACCCGGGGCCGGCGGCTCGTTCAACTTCGACCTGGGCGACCTCTTCGGAGGTGGCGCCCAGGGCGGTGCGGGCGGCGGCTTCGGTGGCGGCGGTGGCGGTATCGGGGACGTCTTCGGCGGCCTGTTCAACCGCGGCGCCGGTGCGGGCACCCGTACCCAGCCGCGGCGCGGTCAGGACATCGAGTCCGAGGTGACGCTCAGCTTCACCGAGGCCATCGAGGGCGCGACCGTACCGCTGCGGATGTCCAGCCAGCAGCCGTGCACGGCCTGTTCGGGCACCGGCGACAAGAACGGCACCCCCCGGGTCTGCCCGACCTGCGTCGGCACCGGACAGGTCTCGCGCGGCAGCGGCGGCGGCTTCTCGCTCACCGACCCCTGCGTGGACTGCAAGGGCCGCGGCCTCATCGCCGAGAACCCCTGCGAGGTCTGCAAGGGCAGCGGCCGTGCCAAGTCCTCCCGCACCATGCAGGTCCGCATCCCGGCCGGGGTGAGCGACAACCAGAAGATCCGGCTGCGCGGCAAGGGAGCGCCGGGCGAGCGCGGCGGGCAGAACGGCGACCTGTACGTCGTCGTGCACGTCGACGCCCACCCGGTCTTCGGCCGCAAGGACGACAACCTCACCGTCACCGTGCCGGTCTCCTTCACGGAGGCGGCGCTCGGTGGCGAGGTCAAGGTGCCGACCCTCGGCGGCCCCGCGGTCACCCTGAAGCTGCCCGCGGGCACCCCGAACGGCCGGACCATGCGCGCCCGGGGCAAGGGCGCGGTCCGCAAGGACGGCAGCCGCGGCGACCTCCTCGTGACGGTCGAGATCGCGGTGCCGAAGGAGCTGGACGACAAGGCACGTGACGCCCTGGAGACCTACCGCGAGGCGACCGCCTCCGAGGACCCCCGGGCGGAGCTGTTCCAGGCCGCGAAGGGAGCGTGACCCGGTGGACGGGCGCCGACGCAATCCGTACGAACTGACCGACGAGTCGCCGGTGTACGTCATCTCGGTGGCGGCCCAGCTCTCCGGTCTCCACCCGCAGACCCTGCGGCAGTACGACCGTCTCGGTCTGGTCTCCCCGGACCGCACGGCGGGCCGCGGCCGGCGTTACTCGGCCCGGGACATCGAGCTGCTCCGTCAGGTGCAGCAGCTGTCGCAGGACGAGGGCATCAACCTGGCCGGGATCAAGCGCATCATCGAACTGGAGAACCAGGTCGCGGCGTTGCAGAGCCGGATCGCGGAGCTGTCGTCCGCCGTCGACGGCGCGGCGGCGGCGATGCGGCAGCGCGAGGCCCAGGTGCACGCCTCGTACCGGCGCGACCTGGTGCCGTACCAGGACGTGCAGCAGGCGAGCGCGCTGGTGGTCTGGCGCCCCAAGCGCGGCGAGTAGGACAGAGAAGCGACGAGGCCCCTTCCACGGGTGTGGAAGGGGCCTCGCGCGTGTGCGGTGCGGCCCCGGCTACGGCCTCGCGCATGTCCCGTGCGTCCCCGGCTACGGGATGAGTTCGGCCACGATGTCGCCGAGGGTCTCCCACCAGGGGGCCGCGCCGGTGCCGAACGCGGCGGCCAGCGCGGTGCCGACGGCCCGGTCGAGCGGGGTGGGGTCGACGGCCGGGTCCCAGTCGGCGTCCACCGTGCCGTCCCCCGAGGACTCCAGGGTGCCGAGCGTCCGCCCGTCGCGGGTGAACCGGCTGTCCACGTGGGTGCAGGGGGCGAGGCGGTAGCGGATCCCGTCGACGCGGACGTCCACCCGGTAGGAGCGCCGCAGCAGCCGGCCCCGCGCGGGCCTGAGCCGGGCGGGCTCCCCGTCGACGGTGAGGGCGAGCAGGGCGGGCTTGCGGGTCCCGATGGGGGTGTGGGTGTTCGGGGTGGTTCCGGGGGCCCGTACGAGCTCCACGGTGGGCAGCCCGTGCCCGGAGACCCGAAGGGTCCCGGCGGGCCCGTCGAGGTCGATCTGTATGTACACGGTGGTCGGTTGTCCCGTTCGACGCTGGTCAGTTGTCCTGATCGAGGATGCCCGACTGGGCGATCAGGTAGCCGAGCTGGGCCCGGCTGCCGCTGCCGAGGGTGGCGGCGAGCTTGGCGATGTGGGCGCGGCAGGTGCGGACGTTCATGCCGAGGCGGCGGGCGATGGCCTCGTCGACGTGGCCCTCGACGAGGAGTTTGGCGATGGAGCGCTGGACGCCGCCGATGCCGTCCACGGACGGGCTGTAGGGGATCTCCTCCTCCCAGGGCACCCCGTGCAGCCAGAACTGGTCGAAGACGCCCACGAGGTACTGGACGAGGCCCTCGTGGCGCAGTTCGAGGGCGACCTGGCGGTCGCTGCGGGCGGGCACGAAGGCGACCTTGCGGTCGACGATGATCAGCCGGTCGACGATCTCTTCGAGGGTGCGCAGTTCCAGCCCGTAGGGGGCGACGCGCTCGACGTAGGCGAGGGTGGCCGGATGGTGGCGGGCGGTGTGCTGGTAGAGCGTGCGCATCCGGACACCGCGGTCGAGGAGCGGCTCCATGCGGCGCAGGGCGGCTTCCAGGGTCTCGGGGCGGCGGCCGCTGCCGGGCTGGATGGTGAGGAGCTCCACGGTGCACTCGTTGATGACGCGGTCCAGCGTGGCGTTGATGACGCTGAGGCCTTCGAGGACGGTGATCGCCTGGGTGGCCGAGGGGTCCTGGGTGTGGATGGCGAGGAACGGCTCGAACGCGTCGGCCAGGGCGATGGCGTGCTGGCGCCGCGCCTGTATCTCCTGCTCGATGGGGTGGATGAGCTGGTTGAGCGCGATCGAGGGCGGGATCGGATGGAGCCACTGGCTGTCGTCCGGATCCGGGTGCAGGAGGGACAGTTCCTTCAGGCAGGGGGCGGCCTCGGCCTCGGAACGGGCGATTCGACCCGTGCGGAGCGCGTTCGCGTACAGCTCCTTGCCCACGTCGCATAGTTCACCGTGACTGTGGTTATGACCTGACACGTCACATTCGAGCCTCATTTGCACCCCCCTCAGGGTCATGAATTACAGGAACATGATGCCCGGCTTGGCTGGTGGAAAGGAGCGTGAGTGAGCCATCGTCTAAGACGCGGGGGGGAGGTAGTGATCAAAAGAGGTGGAGATCGGCCATGACCAGGATGGTTCGTGCACTTAGCGCCATAGCCGTTGCGGCGGCTGCTCTCGGTGTGCTCGCGCTCGACGGCGAGCCCTCGTGGGAGAGTCACCCGGCGCACTCGGTGGTGGCGGGGCCGGACGAGCCCTCGTGGGAGACCGCTCCGGGACACGACGTGCTCGCCCGTCCCGAGCCCTCGTGGGAGGTCGCCCCCGTCCGGAGCGAGCCCTCGTGGGAGACCGCCGCGGGGCGTGCCGTGCTCGCCGGCCCCGGGGAGCCGTCCTGGGAGTTCGCCACCAAGGGTGCGGGAGCGTGAGCGTCCCGCCAGATGACCGCCGGTTCCGCCGGGAGATGGCTTCGGCCTACCGATCCGGCTGGCACTTCGTCGACCTCGCGACCGCCATCCCCCACCGTGGCGACGCGCTGAAGGTCACCCTCTTCGGAGAGCCCATCGTCGTGGCACGGGAGCAGGACGAGGACGTCCGCGCCTACCGCTGCCTGCGCCGCCCCCGGGGCGCACCACAGCCGATCCGCTGTGCCATCCGGTACGGCATGATCTTCGTCAACCTCGACCAGCGGGACCACCAGCTGATCGAGCCCGAGACCATCACCGCCACCCCCCGCAGTGCCTGAGCGATTCCCCCGTCGTTGTAGATCGCTCCGGCACTTCCCCCACACAGCGGCGCCATCGCGGACCTGAAACGCGATGGCGCCGCTGTGCTGCCCGGACTCGTCCCGTACGCGGGGGTCCGGGCTTTCCCGCTCTCCGTACGGGAGTGCTCCAGGTCGTGCCGGACGCGAGGGGCTTTCCCGTACGGGGTCAGGCGCGGCCCATCGCCCGGGTGAGGGTGATCTCGATGACGACCCGGTCCGGGTTGGGCGCCGGTGTGCGTCCGTAGCGCTCCGCGTAGCGCGCCACCGCGTCCTCGACGACCTCCGCCTCCGTACGGATGCGGGCGACGCCCTCCAGGGTGGCCCAGCGCCCCTTGTCGACCTGGCAGACGGCGACCCGCGCGCCCTCGGTGCCCGCCGCCAGGACGTTGGCCACCTTCCGGCTGTGCTTGTTGGTGATGACCCGCGCGTACCCGTTCTCGGGGTCGTACGTGACGCCCACCGCCACGACGTGCGGGGTGCCGTCCGGGCGCGGGGTGGTCAGGGTGCTCATGTGGTACTCGCGCCAGAAGCCGAGGTACGAGTCGGTGGGGTTCTTCGGGTCGGTGGCCATGCCCCGGAAACTACCCGGGTGAGGTCTCGCCCCGACACCTTGAGTGCGATCGACTCAACTTTGTGTACCCTGGAGAAGTCATAGGAGGAGGACCCACGAGAACCCAGGAGGAGCACCGCACGTGGACGCCGAACTGACCAACCGGAGCCGGGACGCGATCAACGCGGCCAGCAGCCGCGCCGTGTCCGACGGACACGCCGACCTGACCCCCGCCCACCTGCTGCTCGCGCTGCTCACGGGAGAGGACAACGAGAACATCGTCGACCTGTTCGCCTCGGTCGAGGCCGACCAGGCCGCCGTGCGGGCGGGCGCCGAGCGGCTGCTCGCCACCCTGCCGAGCATCACCGGGTCGACGGTCGCGCCCCCGCAGCCCAGCCGCGACTTCCTCGCGGTCATCGCCGACGCCGACCGGCGGGCGAAGGAGCTCGGCGACGACTACCTGTCCACCGAGCACCTCCTCGTCGGGATCGCCGCCAAGGGCGGCCGCGCCGGTGAGATCCTCGACGCGCAGGGCGCGAGCGCATCGAAGCTGCTCGACGCGTTCGAGAAGAGCAGGGGAGGACGCCGGGTGACCACACCCGACCCGGAAGGGCAGTACAAGGCGCTGGAGAAGTTCGGAACGGACTTCACGGCGGCCGCGCGCGAGGGCAAGCTCGACCCGGTCATCGGCCGCGACCACGAGATCCGCCGCGTCGTGCAGGTGCTGTCCCGCCGCACCAAGAACAACCCGGTCCTCATCGGTGAGCCCGGCGTCGGCAAGACCGCCGTCGTCGAGGGCCTCGCCCAGCGGATCGTGAAGGGCGACGTACCCGAGTCGCTGAAGAACAAGCGGCTCGTCTCGCTCGACCTCGGCGCGATGGTCGCCGGGGCCAAGTACCGCGGCGAGTTCGAGGAGCGCCTCAAGACCGTCCTCTCCGAGATCAAGGAGAGCGACGGCCAGATCATCACCTTCATCGACGAGCTGCACACGGTCGTCGGCGCGGGCGCCGGCGGCGACTCCGCCATGGACGCGGGCAACATGCTCAAGCCCATGCTGGCCCGCGGCGAGCTGCGCATGGTCGGCGCGACCACCCTCGACGAGTACCGCGAGCGGATCGAGAAGGACCCCGCCCTGGAGCGCCGCTTCCAGCAGGTCCTGGTCGCCGAGCCCACGGTCGAGGACACCGTCGCGATCCTCCGCGGCCTCAAGGGCCGGTACGAGGCCCACCACAAGGTGCAGATCAACGACTCCGCGCTGGTGGCCGCCGCGACCCTCTCCGACCGGTACATCACCTCCCGCTTCCTCCCCGACAAGGCCATCGACCTCGTCGACGAGGCCGCCTCCCGGCTGCGGATGGAGATCGACTCCTCGCCCGTCGAGATCGACGAGCTCCAGCGCTCCGTGGACCGGCTCCGCATGGAGGAGCTGGCCCTCAAGAACGAGACGGACGCGGCGAGCAAGCAGCGCCTGGAGAAGCTGCGGCGCGACCTCGCCGACCGCGAGGAGGAGTTGCGCGGCCTCACCGCCCGCTGGGAGAAGGAGAAGCAGTCCCTCAACCGGGTCGGCGAGCTGAAGGAGCGGCTCGACGAGGCCCGCGGCCGCGCCGAGCGCGCCCAGCGCGACGGCGACTTCGACACCGCCTCCAAGCTGCTCTACGGGGAGATCCCGGCCCTGGAGCGGGATCTGGAGGAGGCGAGCGAGGCCGAGGCCCAGCAGGAGTCGTCGAAGGACACGATGGTCAAGGAGGAGGTCGGACCCGACGACATCGCCGATGTCGTGGGCGCCTGGACGGGCATCCCCGCCGGCCGTCTCCTGGAGGGCGAGACGCAGAAGCTGCTGCGCATGGAGGACGAGCTCGGCCGGCGGCTGATCGGCCAGTCCGAGGCCGTGCGGGCCGTCTCCGACGCCGTGCGCCGCACCCGCGCCGGCATCGCCGACCCCGACCGGCCCACCGGCTCCTTCCTCTTCCTCGGCCCCACGGGCGTCGGCAAGACGGAGCTGGCGAAGGCGCTCGCGGACTTCCTCTTCGACGACGAGCGGGCCATGATCCGCATCGACATGTCGGAGTACGGCGAGAAGCACAGCGTCGCCCGCCTGGTCGGCGCGCCTCCCGGCTACGTCGGGTACGAGGAGGGCGGCCAGCTCACCGAGGCGGTCCGCAGGCGCCCGTACAGCGTGGTCCTGCTCGACGAGGTGGAGAAGGCGCACCCGGAGGTCTTCGACGTCCTGCTCCAGGTCCTGGACGACGGGCGGCTGACCGACGGACAGGGCCGGACGGTGGATTTCCGCAACACCATCCTGATCCTCACCTCGAACCTGGGCAGCCAGTACCTGGTCGACCCGCTGACCACGGAGGACGTCAAGAAGCAGCAGGTCATGGACGTCGTCAGGGCCAGTTTCAAGCCGGAGTTCCTCAACCGGCTGGACGACCTGGTGGTCTTCTCCGCCCTCGACCGGGCCGAGCTGGGCCGGATCGCGCGGCTCCAGATCGACCGGCTCGCGAAGCGGCTCGCCGAGCGGCGGCTCACCCTGGACGTCACCCCGGAGGCCCTGGAGTGGCTCGCCGAGGAGGGCAACGACCCCGCGTACGGCGCCCGGCCGCTGCGCCGGCTCATCCAGACGGCGATCGGCGACCGGCTCGCCAAGGAGATCCTCGCGGGGGAGGTCGTGGACGGCGACACGGTCCGCGTGGACCGCTTCGAGGACGGCCTGATCGTGGGGGAGGGCACCGGCAAGACCCTGTAACACGTTCTGCGATACGCTGCCTCCATGGGAACTCTCAACGTCCGTACGGACGAGTCCATGGAGGCAGCCATAAGGGCACTCGCGGAGGAGTTCGGCTCGCGCAGCGAGGCCGTGCGCTACGCCCTCCTGCGCACCTACAAGGAGCGGCTGATCGAGCAGGCGAAGGCCGACGCGGCCCGCGTGGCGGCCGACCCCGACGACCAGGCCGAGATGCTGGCGATCCAGCGCTTCATGGGTGTCGCCGAGTGATCTTCCGGGGGGCGATCGTCGAGATCCGGCAACTGCCCGGCGCGCGGGGACACGAGCAGCAGGGGAATCGCTACGCCGTCGTGATCCAGTCGGACCAGTTCGCGACCTCGATGGTGACGGTCGCCATGACGTCGACCAGCGCCGCTCCGACGGTCTACCGGCCGGAGATCGAGTTCGACGGCCGGACGACACGGATTCTCACCGACCAGATCTACTCCGTCGACCCGGCCGCGCGCTTCGGGGCCTTCAAGGGCGCGCTCGACGCCGAGGAGCTGCGGGACCTCGACCGGGCCCTCCTGATCAAGCTCGGCCTCTTCTGAGAGGTCCGGGGTTGCCATAACCGGCCCGGCATGGGGGAGGATGGCGAGCATCCGTACGAAGGGAAATACACGGTGAGCATCGACCCGTCCTCGATTCCGAATTTCGGGGGCCAGCCCCAGCCTCAGGCCGCAGGACCGGCGGGCCCCGTCGTCCCCGACCAGGACCTCGTCAAGCAGCTCCTCGAGCAGATGGAGCTGAAGTACGTCGTCGACGACGAGGGTGACCTCGCGGCGCCGTGGGAGGAGTTCCGCACGTACTTCATGTTCCGCGGCGAGGACGAGCAGCAGGTCTTCTCGGTGCGGACGTTCTACGACCGTCCGCACTCCGCCGACGACCGCGCCAAGGTCCTCGACGCGATCGACGACTGGAACCGCCGCACCCTGTGGCCCAAGGTCTACACGCACCTGCACGAGGAGGAGGACGGCTCCGCCACCCTCCGCCTCATCGGTGAGGCCCAGATGCTGATCGGCACCGGCGTCGCCCTGGAGCACTTCGTGTCCTCCACGGTCAGCTGGGTCCGCGCCTCCATCGAGTTCGACAAGTGGGTCGTCGAGCAGTTCGGCCTGGAGTCCCCGGAGGACAAGGCCGCGGGCGACGACGAGGCCTGAGCCCCTCCCGCACCACGACGAGAGCCCGGCCCCTTCCGAGGGGCCGGGCTCTCGTGCGTCAGGGCTCAGACGAGCCGCTTGAGCCGGGAGACCGCCTCCTCCAGGACCTCGGTCTTCTTGCAGAAGGCGAAGCGGACGAAGGGGGCGCCGGCCTCGCGGTGGTCGTAGAAGACGGCGTTGGGGATGGCGACGACACCGGCGCGCTCGGGCAGGGAGCGGCAGAAGGCGAAGCCGTCCTCGGCGCCGAGCGGGCGGACGTCGGTGGTGACGAAGTAGGTGCCCGCCGGGCGGTAGACCTCGAAGCCCGCCTGCGCGAGGCCCTCGCTCAGCAGGTCCCGCTTGGCCGCGAGGTCCGCGCGGAGCGTGTCGAAGTACGTGGCCGGGAGGCGGAGCGCCTCGGCGATCGCGTACTGGAAGGGGCCGGAGGACACGTACGTGAGGAACTGCTTGGCCGAGCGGACGGCGGCGGTCAGCTCGGGGCTCGCGGTGATCCAGCCGACCTTCCACCCCGTGAACGAGAACGTCTTGCCGGCCGAGCCGATGGTGACCGTGCGCTCCCGCATCCCGGGGAGGCTCGCGATCGGCAGGTGCTCGGCACCGTCGAAGACCAGGTGCTCGTAGACCTCGTCGGTGACGACGAGCAGGTCCCGCTCGATCGCGAGTTCGGCGACGGCGGTCAGTTCGGCCCGGGTGAGGACCGTGCCGGTCGGGTTGTGCGGGGTGTTGAGGAGGATCAGCCGGGTCCGGTCGGTGACGGCGGCCCGCAGTTCGTCGAGATCGAGGACGTAGGCGCCCTCGTGGGGGTGGAGGGTGACCGGGACCCTGGTCCCGCCGGCCATCGCGACACAGGCGGCGTACGAGTCGTAGTACGGCTCCAGGGCGATCACCTCGTCGCCCGGCACGACCAGGGCGAGCAGCGCCGCCGCGATCGCCTCGGTGGCGCCGGCGGTGACGAGCACCTCCGTGTCCGGGTCGTAGGTGAGGCCGTACCGCTCCCGCTGGTGGTCGGCGATCGCGGACCGCAGCTCGGGGACGCCGGGGCCGGGTGGGTACTGGTTGCCGCGGCCGTCCCGCAGCGCGCGGACCGCGGCCTCCCGGATCTCCTCGGGGCCGTCGGTGTCGGGGAAGCCCTGACCGAGGTTGATCGACCCGGTCCTGGCGGCGAGCGCGGACATCTCGGCGAAGATCGTGGTCCCGAATTCGGCGAGCCGGCGGTTGAGCAGGGGGCGTGTCATGACGGCCATCCTGGAGCCAAGCTCTGGACTTGCTCAAGTGCGCTTTGGCGGGGCGTCGTACCGGGAATCCCCCTCGCACAAGAGAACGGGGGGTAGTACTGATGTCGATCATCTTCGTCTTCCTGGGGATCGCGGTCCTCGGTGTCGTCGTCTTCAGCGTCAAGCAGGGGCTCGGTGGTGGCGGTGGCCGGCCGCGGCGGTCCGGCGGGCGGTCCCGCGGCGGCGACGGCGGCACCTGGATCAACGGTGGCGGGGGCGCGAGCTGCGGCGGGGGCGCCGGCTCCTGCGGTTCCAGCGGGTCGAGCTGCGGAGGTTCCAGCTCCGGCGGGTCGAGCTGTGGCGGCGGCGGGGGCTGCGGCAGCAGCTGAGCACCGCGACGGCGTCCGAGGCTCCTGAAGGTCCCGGGACCGGGTGACGGTCCCGGGACCTTCGTGACGGTCCCGGGACCGGTGTGACCGGCCCTCGGGGGCGCCTTGTCGATCAGGCCGGGCTCACGGCGTGATCGACAAGACACCCCCGAGGCACGTGACGTCGGCAATGCGGTGCGGACATGGCGATCGATACCGAGTGAACAAGTGAACTGTGGGGTCCCCGAAGGGGTTGGAAAACACAGCAAGTTGGGTAAAACCGCTGCGAGTCGCTCGGGGTCCGTGGTTCTCTCGCTCCTGACAGAGACAGCCCTCGGACTGTGTGTGGACCCGAGCCGGCGATTCCCCACTGCCGTTGAACCCTTCACCGGGGCGCCCCGGCCCACCCGTCAAACCGTGTTTGCGGAGCCGACCCATGCTCACCACCCTGAAAACCTCCTACACCGATACCCGCGCGGCCGACCTGGCCTGGGCCCTCGGGCGCGAGCCGCTGCCCGCCCTCGCCATGCTCGACCTCGAACTCTCCGGCGCCAAGCTCCAGTTGAGGCTTCTCGGCGCCTCCCACCAGGTCCTCCTGGAAGAGGAGGGCCGCAGCTGCTCGGAGACCGTCGCCTGTATGCCCGGCAGCAGCACCCCGCTCCCGCTCGGCGTGTCCAAGCGCGTCGGCGAATGGGAGTACGAATTCGCGGCGCGTGTCGAGACGCTCTCGCACGGCTCCTTCGCGGGGCGTGCGCAGGAGTTGCTCGCGCTCGTCGCCGACCACCCCAACGGACTCGCGGGGACCTTCCCCGGCTCTCCCCACGCCTTCACGGCGATGCTGGCGCAGCGCCACGAGGGGCAGGTGCGGTGGCGCACCTGGCACGCCTACCCCCAGGAAGGGCAGCTCGTGGTGACCAGGACCCGTATCGGCGCACGTATGCCTGCAACGCTCTGATACGCCCCCTGGGCGCCCCAGGTGCACTCGTGTGGGTGACAAGGGGCGTGCGGGTCGTGACGTAGCGTTACGTTCATGATCGAGCCGACCGTGACCATGCCACCCAAGAGGGTGCGGCGGGCGCCCGTGCGGCGGCCCGAGCCGCCGCGCCGGACGGTGCGGTTCCCGGTCCTCGCCGTGGTCTTCGTCTGCGCCGCGTGCGGTCTGGTCTACGAACTCGAACTGGTCGCGCTCGCCTCCTACTTGATCGGAGACTCGGTCACCCAGGCCTCCGTCGTGCTCTCCGTGATGGTCTTCGCCATGGGGGTGGGCTCGCTCCTCGCCAAGCGACTGCGCTGCCGTGCCGCCGTCGGCTTCGGCCTGGTCGAGGCCGGACTCGCGCTCATCGGCGGCTGCTCGGCGATGGTGCTGTACGCGTCCTTCGCCTGGCTCGGCGAATCGCGGTACGTGGTCGTGGCGTTCTCGCTCGCGATCGGGGTGCTCATCGGCGCGGAGATCCCGCTCCTGATGTCGCTCATACAGCGGGCCCCCGGGCCGGCGGACCGCTCCGGACCGGGCCGTTCGGGCCGCTCGGTGCGGTTCGGGCGCTCCGGGCGCTCCGGCCGGACCGGACGGAAGGGCTCACCCGGGGACGAGGACGACGCCGCGGGGACGGTCGCCGACCTCTTCGCCGCCGACTACGTCGGCGCGCTGGTCGGCGGCCTCGCCTTTCCCTTCCTGCTGCTGCCCTGGCTCGGCCAGCTCACCGGCGCCCTCGTCACGGGCGCGGTCAACGCGGTGGCCGGCGGCGGCCTCGTCCTCTGGGTGTTCCGCCGCGACCTGACCCCCCGCTCCCGGGCCCTGCTCATCGCCGTGAACGTGTCGGTCCTCGCCGTCCTCGCCACGGCGACCGTGCTCGTCGACGACTTCGAACAGGCGGCGCGCCGGGCCGTGTACGGGGATCGGGTGCGGGTCGCCCTCCACACCGAGCTCCAGGAAGTGGTGGTGACGGGAAGCCGTGAGGGCCCGCCCGACCTCTTCCTCGACGGGCGCCTCCGGGTCGCGGGCCAGGACGAGTACCGCTACCACGAGGCGCTCGTCCACCCCGCGATGAACGGAGCGCACGCGCGCGTGCTCATCGTCGGCGGCGGGGACGGCATGGCCGCCCGCGAGGCCCTGCGCTACCCCGGGGTCCGCTCCGTCACCGTCGTCGAACTCGACCCGGGGGTCGTCCGCCTCGCCCGTACGGACCCGGCGCTCGCCACGCTCAACGCGCAGGCCTTCCGGGACCGGCGGGTCCGGGTGGTCCACGCGGACGCCTTCCACTGGCTCCGCGGCGCCACCGACCGTGTGCAGGAACGGTACGACGTGGTGATCTCCGATCTGCCCGACCCCGGGATCACCCCCAGCACCAAGCTGTACTCCGAGGAGTTCTACGGGCTCGTGGGCCAGGTCCTCACCCCCGCCGGCCGGTTCGCCGTGCACGCCGGGTCGGTCGCAGGCCGGCCCCGTACCTACTGGACCGTGGACGCCACCCTGCGCGCCGCCGGGTTCGCGACCCGCCCGTACAGCGCGAGCGGCCGCACCCCCGGCTTCGCCGCGGGACCCGACCGCGCCGACCGCTCCAGCGGCACCGGCCAGGGGCCCGGCGACTGGGGCTTCCTCCTCGCCCTTCCCGGCAGCCGCCCGCCCGTCCTCGGTCTCGCCGCCGACGCGCCCCGGCTGCGCTCGCTCGGCGAAGGGACCCTGGCGGCCGCGGCGCGCCGCGCCGAACGGGGCCGGGGCCCCGAACTGCCCCCCTCGACCCTGGTGCACCCGCGGTACGGCGGCTGACGGGGGCGGCCGGGAGAAGCGGGCCGTGGTGCGGAACAGGCGACGCCGCGCCCCGGCCTGAGTAGGCTCGGCTTCCATGGAGCATGAGGTGTTCGTTCCCGTCACGGCCGACGTCCTGCGCGAGACGCTCACGGACCCCGCCCGGGTGGTGCGCTGCGTACCCGGCCTCCAGCGGGACGCCGACGCGGAGGCGGGTCCCCTCACGGGCCGGCTCAAGGTGCGGGTCGGCGGCAACACCATCACCTACCGGGGCGCCCTGAAGGTCGTCGAGCGGGACGGGGCGATCACCTACGAGGGCCAGGGCACCGAGGCCCGGGGCAAGGGCACGGCGGAGCTGTCGCTGACCGTCGTCCTCACCCCGGTGGCCGAGGGCACCAGCCTGAGCTTCACGGGCGGCCTGACGGCGGTCGGCCGGCTCGCCGAGGCGACGGAGGAGGCCCGGTCCACGGCGGGCGCCCGCCTGCTCGACAAGTTCGTGGAGGCACTGGCCGCCCTCGCGGACGGCAAGCCGGGCGAGAGGCCGGACGACAAGCCGGGCGACAAGCCGGAGGAGAACCCGGGCGAGAAGCCGGACGAGATCGTGGGGTCGTCTTCGGGGCCGGAGTCGTCTTCGCCGGTGCCCGGGCCGTCGTCCTCGCTGGAGTCGCCGTCGCCCGAGGCGGGGTCGGTGCCGGCCGGCGCCTCCGCGTCCGGGGGAGCGGCGGCCTCCGAGCCCACCACCGAGCCCACCACCGAGGCCGACACCGACGACGACGGGGTCGACGACGGCGTCGAGGAGCCTCGGGAGTCCGCCTTCGACGCGCTGGTCCCGCCGCCCTCCCTCGATCCGGTCCTCGACGAGAGCCTCGCCGACACCCCGATCGAGTTCCCCGCCCCGCAGCCCGCCGCCGAGGCCGCCCACGCCCGCCGCACCATGATCGGGCGGAGCGCCGAGGAGGTCGACCACGCCCCACCGCGTGGCCGGTACGCGCCCGTTCCCGCCACCGAGGCGACGAGCGCCGGGGCCACCCTGCGCTGGATCGCGCCGGCGGCGGCCCTCGCGCTCGCCTCCGCCGTCGTCGTCGGCCGGGCCCTGCGTCGACGACGCTGAAAGCCGACGACGCTGAAACCTGCCCGGAAAGGGTCGCCCACGTTCGGGGTCCCGCACGATTAGGGTCGGGGCGTGAGCATGCAGACGCGACTGACGGCGGGCGACGCCGAGTTGACCATCAGCCCCGAGAACGGCTGCCGGATCGAGAGCCTGCGGATCGGCGGGACCGAGCTGCTGCGCCAGGGCGAACGCTTCGGGTGCTTCCCGATGGTGCCCTGGTGCGGGCGGACCGAGAACGGCCGCTTCCGGAACGGGGCCACCACCCACCAGCTCCCGGTCAACGCGCCGCCGCACGCCATCCACGGCACCGTCCGGGACCTCGCCTGGAAGACCGCCAGGACCTCCGCGACCGAGGCCGTCCTCACCTGCGAGCTGGGTGACCCCTGGCCGTACAAGGGCACGGTCACCCAGGTCTTCGAGCTGGCCGAGGACTCCCTCACCCTCCGCTTCGGGGTCGAGACCTACGACGACTCGTTCCCGGCCCAGGCCGGCTGGCACCCCTGGTTCCTGCGCAACCTCGGCCGGGGCGGTCAGGACGTGCGCCTCGACTTCACCCCCGCCTGGCAGGAGGAGCGCGGCGAGAACCACCTCCCCACCGGACGCCGGATCGACCCCACCCCCGGCCCCTGGGACGACTGCTTCGGCATGCCCGACGGCGTCGACGTCACCCTCACCTGGCCGGAGGAGCTGGAGCTGAAGGTCACGAGCCGCGCCCCCTGGGTCGTCGTCTACGACGAGCCCGAGGAGGCCGTCTGCGTCGAGCCGCAGTCCGGTCCGCCGAACGGCCTCAACACCCACCCCCGCCTGGTCACCCCGATCGACCCCCTGGAGATCGAGAGCACCTGGACCTGGCGCCGCCT
This sequence comes from Streptomyces sp. Qhu_M48, assembly GCF_051305195.1. Taxonomy (NCBI): domain Bacteria; kingdom Bacillati; phylum Actinomycetota; class Actinomycetes; order Kitasatosporales; family Streptomycetaceae; genus Streptomyces; species Streptomyces sp. Qhu_M48. The sequence continues at coordinate 37,087 of NZ_CP195432.1, forward strand.
CTGAGGGGTGCGTGGGCCCGAGGGGTTCCGGCGCCCGAGGGGTGCGTGGACCCGAGGGGTTCCGTCGCCCCGGAGCTGCGGGCGCCGCCTCCGAGCACGCCCTCTAAGCTCAGGGGCATGACTGACGTACGCGCTGAGCTGCTCCAGCAGATCAAGGACAAGGCCGTGGTGCACGGCAAGGTGACCCTCTCCTCGGGTCTGGAAGCCGACTACTACATCGACCTGCGCCGGATCACGCTGGACGGCGAGGCCGCGCCGATGGTGGGTCAGGTCATGCTCGACCTCACGGCCGACCTGGACTTCGACTGCGTCGGCGGTCTGACCCTGGGCGCCGACCCGGTCGCGACCTCGATGCTGCACGCCTCCGCCGCGCGCGGACAGCGCCTCGACGCCTTCGTCGTACGGAAGGCGCAGAAGGCGCACGGCATGCAGCGCCGGATCGAGGGCACGGACGTCAAGGGCCGCCGCTGCCTGGTCGTCGAGGACACCTCGACCACCGGCGGCTCGCCGCTGACCGCCGTCGAGGCCGTCCGCGAGGCCGGTGGCGAGGTCGTCGCCGTCGCCACGATCGTCGACCGGGGCGCCGCCGAGGCCATCGACGGAGCGGGTCTGACGTACCTCACCGGCTACCGGCTGGCCGATCTCGACCTGGCGTAACCGCCGCGAAGTCGTGACTTAGGTCCTGGACCCGGGTGAGAGCGGTCCTGACCTGCATTTTTGCGAAGGGGCGGGGTGTTTCACGTGAAACACCCCGCCCCTTGGTGTGCCATGCCCGTGGGAGCCCGGACGAGAGTCTGAAAGGATGGGGTCGACGATGACGTCGCCCCCAGGTCAGGGACAGCAACGCACACACCCCGCACATCACAAGGAGCGGACGAATGCCCATCGCAACCCCCGAGGTCTACAACGAGATGCTCGACCGGGCGAAGGCAGGCAAGTTCGCCTACCCGGCCATCAACGTGACTTCGTCCCAGACCCTGCACGCCGCTCTGCGCGGTTTCGCGGAGGCCGAGAGCGACGGCATCATCCAGATCTCGACCGGTGGAGCCGAGTTCCTGGGCGGCCAGTACAACAAGGACATGGTCACGGGCGCCGTTGCCCTGGCCGAGTTCGCGCACATCGTCGCCGCGAAGTACGACATCACGGTCGCGCTGCACACCGACCACTGCCCGAAGGACAAGCTGGACGCGTACGTCCGTCCGCTGATCGAGGTCTCCGCCGAGCGCGTCGCGCGCGGCGAGAACCCGCTGTTCCAGTCGCACATGTGGGACGGCTCCGCCGAGACCCTCGCGGACAACCTGGCCATCGGCCAGGAGCTGCTCGCGAAGGCCGCCGCCGCCAAGATCATCCTTGAGGTCGAGATCACCCCGACCGGTGGCGAGGAGGACGGCGTCAGCCACGAGATCAACGACGAGCTCTACACCACCGTCGACGACGCGCTCCGCACCGCCGAGGCCCTCGGCCTGGGCGAGAAGGGCCGCTACCTGCTCGCCGCCTCCTTCGGCAACGTGCACGGCGTCTACAAGCCGGGCAACGTCGTGCTCCGCCCCGAGCTCCTCAAGGACCTCCAGGCCGGTGTCGCCGAGAAGTACGGCAAGGCCTCCCCGTTCGACTTCGTCTTCCACGGCGGCTCGGGCTCCACGGCCGAGGAGATCGCCACGGCCCTGGAGAACGGCGTCGTGAAGATGAACCTCGACACCGACACCCAGTACGCCTTCACGCGTCCGGTGGCGAACCACATGTTCAAGAACTACGACGGCGTCCTCAAGGTCGACGGCGAGGTCGGCGTCAAGTCGACCTACGACCCGCGCACCTGGGGCAAGCTGGCCGAGGCCGGCATGGCCGTCCGCGTGACCGAGGCGTGCGCGGCGCTGCGCTCGACCGGCACCAAGCTGAAGTAACGCGGTGATCGTGTGAGCGAAGGGCCCGGTACCTCCCCAGGTGCCGGGCCCTTCGCGCGTCGTCGACGAGAGGGCCCGATGTACGACTTCGACCGTGAGATAGACCGGCACGGCACCTGGTCGGTCCAGTGGGACGGGATCGCGGACCGCTTCGGCGTCCCCGACCTGCTCCCCTTCACCATCTCCGACATGGACTTCGCCTCCCCGCCCGAGGTGCTCGCCGCCCTGCGCGAGCGGGTCGACCACGGGGTCTTCGGCTACACCGACTGGCGGCTCGGCGAGTTCCGCGAGGCGATCCGGGACTGGTACGCGAGCCGGTACGGCACCGAGATCGACACCGAGGCGCTGGTGTACGCGCCGTCCGTGCTCAACCAGCTCTCGCAGCTGCTGCGGATGTGGACGGAGCCCGGTGACGGCGTCGTCGTGCACACCCCCACCTACGACGGCTTCCGCAAGGCCGTCACCGGACTGGGCCGCGAGCTGCGCGGCGTACCGCTCGGGGACCTCGAAGCCCTCGAACGGGAGCTGGCCCGGCCGGACAGCCGGATGCTGCTGCTCTGTTCCCCGCACAACCCGACCGGCCGGGTGTGGACCGAGGAGGAGCTCACCGTCTTCGCCGAGCTGGCCGAGCGCCACGGCGCGGCCGTCGTCAGCGACGAGATCCACGCCGACCTGACCACCGACGGCCACCGCCACATCCCGTGGACCCGCGTCGCCGAGCCGGGCCGGGGCCGCCGCTGGGCCCTGGTCACCTCGGGCACGAAGGCCTTCAACTTCCCGGCCCTCTCCGGCTCGTACGGGCTGATCGGCGACCCCGACGAGCGCACCGCCTTCGTCCGGCGGATGGAGACCGGCGAGGGCCTGGCCTCTCCCGCCGTGCTCTCCCTGACCGCCCACATCGCCGCGTACCGGCAGGGCGCCGACTGGCTGGACGCACTGCGCGGGTACGTGGCGGGCACCATGGGCACGGTCCGGGAGCGCCTCGCGGCGGGTCTTCCCGGGGTCGACTGGGCGCCCCCGCAGGCCGGCTACCTGGCCTGGATCGACCTGCGGCCGCTCGGCATCGAGGAGACCCGGCTCCAGGAGGAACTGGTGACGGTGGAGAAGGTCGCGATCATGCCGGGCGGGGTGTACGGCACGCCCGGCTTCGTCCGGCTCAACGTCGGCTGCCCCCGTGAGAAGGCCGAGCGGGGCGTGGACGCCCTGGTCCGGGCGGCGGCGCGCCTGCGGAAGACCTGAGGGAACGGCGGCGGCCCGGTCGCGCGCGGCGGGGCAGACCTGAGGGGACGGTGGCGGCCCGGTCGCGAGCGGTGTGGATACCGGGAGGCGGGGTGTCGCAGGCGTGTTCTAGTCTTCGTGCACCGTGCCCCGTGTTGAGGGGCCGGAACCATGCTCTTTGGGGGGCTCTTCATCGTGCGCAAGCGCGCTCTCTCCGCCGCGACGTCGTTCGCGGTCCTTCTCGGCTCCGCGGCGCTGGTCGCGGGCTCGGCGGCTCCCGCCGCCGCCGACTCGGTCGTGCCGCTGAACGTCGGAACCGTCGGCGACATGGTCGTCGACGGTGTCCACCAGCGCCTGTACTTCAGCGACACGTACAACAGCCGCGTCGTCGTCACCGACTTCGCGGGCAGGTTCGTCAAGGCCATCCCCGATCTGGCCTACGTCCGTGACCTCGACCTCTCCGCCGACTCGGGCACGGTGTACGCGGCACTGGAGAACGCGGACAAACTCGTCGCCATCGACACCGCGCAGCTGGCCGTGACCGCCGAGTACCCGACGGGGCAGGGCACCAAGCCCTCGACCGTCGCGGCGGTCGACGGCCGCCTCTGGTTCGGGTACGGCCAGAACTGGGACTCGGAGCTCGGGTCGGTCGATCTGACCACGGCCGTGCCGACCGTGGCCCTGGCCCTCACGACGGGTGCCGACTGGTCGAGTCCGCCCACGCTCCGCACCGACCCGGCGGCGCCGGACACGCTCGTCGCCGCCGACGGCGCCATCAGCTCGGGCCCGATCGTGGTGTACGACACCGGGTCGGGTACGCCGGTCGTCCGCACGTCCACCCAGCGCCAGGGGTTCGTGAAGGACATCGAGATCGCCCCCGACGGCAAGAGCGTCGTCGCGGCGGACCGGGTCACCTCGCTCACCCGGCTCAGCCTGACCGACCTCTCCGAGCTGGAGGCCTTCCCGGTCTCCTGGAGCTCGGAGGGCGTGGCCGTCGCCCCGGACGGCACCGTGGCCGGCGCGACGGGCGACCGTGACGACGTCGGCGACGTCTTCGTCTTCGCGGGCGGCTCCGGGACCCCGGCGAGCGTCCGGGACACGCAGTCCTGGCCGGCGTACGACGGGATGGAGTGGGCGCCCGACAGCACCCGCCTCTTCGTCCCGGTGCAGCTGCCGGGCCAGTCGGCGTACTCGCTCCGGATCTACACGTCGCCGAAGCTGCACGCCGTCACCGTGACGGTGAAGGCCCCGGCCGGCGCGCCGATCAACAAGCCGCTCACCGTCTCCGGCTCGGTCGCCTCCACGCTGCGGCTGCCGTCAGGCACTCCGCTCACCGTGACGCGGTACGACGCCGAGAACCCGGGCGGCAAGGCGCTGGGAACGCGGTCGATGGCGGCGAACGGCACGTTCTCGTTCCCGGACACCCCGGCCGCGGCCGGAAAGGTCTCGTACCGGGTGGCGTACCAGGGCGACGCCAAGCACGCCTACTCCACCGGGACGGCCGCCGTGCAGGTGGCGCCCTTCTCGACGTACCTGAAGCTGGACCAGAACCGTCGCACCGTCGACTACGGCACCCACGTGACGTACACGGCGTCCCTCGGCTGGTCGTACCGGAACCGGGTGGTGGAGATCTGGGCCGACCCGTACGGCTCGGAGCCCAAGCGGCTGCTCAAGCGCGGCACGGTCAACTCGGCGGGCAAGCTGTCGGTGACGACCCGGATGACCCGCGACACCTGGGTGACAGCGGACTTCGCCGGTGACACCCGCTCCGGCCGGGCCCACGTGGGCTCCACCGTGTACACCCGGGCCGGTCTGACGACCTCGCTGTCCCGGCACTACAAGTGGTCGAAGATCGGCACCATCTGGTACCAGACGTACCACCAGACCGGCGACGTGCTGGTCACCGCGTGGAACAACCCGTACCCGGGCCGTACGACCAAGTACGAGGTCCAGGTCTGGTACGCCGGTGCCTGGCGCACGGGCTCCGAGGACTACGTCCGGCTGAACAGCGGCGGCATGGCGTACGTCCTGTTCGACGGCGCCGGAGCGGCCGGCGTCCGCGCCCGGGTCCGCACGGCGTACGTGGACGGCGTGTCCGGCGACAACGTGAACACCACGATCCACGGCGCGTGGAAGTACTTCAACGTAACCCGCTGACCCACCGGCCACCGCCGCCCCGTCCACCGTCTCCTCGGATTCCGGTGGGCGGGGCTTCGGCGTTCGGGGGACCATGCATCCATGGGCGTGCGGGACGTGCGGATGGCCTCGGGGACCGGGCGATGGATCTTGTTCACGACCGTCCTCGGCTCCGGGATGGTGCTGCTCGACTCCACCGTCGTCAACGTCGCCCTCCCCCACATCGGCGAGGACCTGGGCGCCGACCTGGCCGTCCTCCAGTGGACGGTCAACGCCTACATGCTGACCCTAGCCGGGCTGATCCTGCTCGGCGGGGCGCTCGGCGACCGGTACGGGCGGCGCCGGGTCTTCGTCATCGGGGTGGTGTGGTTCGCGCTCGCCTCGCTCCTGTGCGGCCTCGCCCCGAACGCCGGGGTGCTGATCGCCGCACGCGCCCTCCAGGGCGTGGGCGGGGCGCTGCTCACCCCCGGCTCCCTGGCGCTGATCCAGGCGAGCTTTCACCAGGACGACCGGGCCAGGGCGGTCGGGCTCTGGTCCGGCTTCGGCGGTGTCGGGGCGGCGGTCGGGCCGTTCGTCGGGGGCTGGCTGGTGGACGGGCCGGGCTGGCGGTGGGTGTTCCTGCTGAACGTGCCGCTCGCCGCCCTCTGCGTCCCCGTGGCCCTGCGGCACGTGCCCGAGTCGCGGGACGAGACCGCGCACGGCCGCTTCGACGTGCTCGGCGCGGCCCTGGGCGCGGCGGCGCTCGCCCTCGTGACGTACGGGCTGATCGGCGCGGCCTGGTGGGCGGGGGCGGCCGGGATCGTCGTCGGGGCCGGGTTCGTCGGGGTGGAGCGGCGGCGCGGCGAGGCGGCGATGGCCCCGCCGTCGATCTTCGCCTCCCGGATGTTCACCTCGGTCAACCTGGTCACCCTGTGCGTGTACGCCGCCTTCGGCGGCTTCTTCTTCCTGGCCGCCCTCCAGCTCCAGGTGGTGTCCGGCTACTCCGCGCTCGGCGCCGGTACGGCCCTGCTGCCGACGACCGTCCTGATGCTGCTGCTCTCGGCGAAGTCCGGGGAGGTGGGGGAGCGGATCGGGCCCCGGATCCCGCTCACGGCGGGGCCGCTGCTGTGCGCCGCGGGCATGCTCCTGATGCTCCGGGTCGGGGAGGACGCCTCGTACGTCCGGGACGTCCTGCCGGCCGTGCTGGTGCTCGGGCTCGGCATGACGGCGCTGGTCGCGCCGCTGACCGCGACCGTGCTCGCCTCGGTGGACGTGTCCAGGGCGGGCCTGGCGAGCGGCATCAACAACGCGGCGGCGCGGGCGGCCGGACTGCTCGCGGTGGCGGCGCTGCCGCTGCTCGCCGGGATGGGCCCGGAGGCGTACCGCTCGGCGGAGGAGTTCGGGGCGACGTTCCGGCGGGCGATGCCGATGTGCGCGGGGATCCTGGTGGTGGGCGCGGTGATCGCCTGGACGACGATGCGGACCCGGGCGCGGGCGGACTGCCACCCGGAGTGCCGGGTGCACTGCGGGGTGACGTCGCCGCCGCTGGACCCGGGACAGCGGGACGCGTCGGCCTGAACCTGGCCGTGCCCTCCGGGAAGCGGGCACGGGGCCGGGGCGCACCCTCGGGCAGCGGGCAGCGGGCAGCGGGCAGCGGGCAGCGGGCAGCGGGCACGAGGGCCGACGGCCGGGGCGGTCGCGGGAGCCGGGTGTGGGGGCTGGGGCCCTCGGGACTGAGGCAGACTGGGCCCCATGGCCATCCACGAGAACCTTCTGGGGGGACCGGCCCCCACCCACCTGCCCGACGACCCGGGGCCGCGCGAGCTGCTCGCGAACGGCACGGCGCCGGCGGACGTCGCCGCGAAGTACCCGACCTCCTCGCTCGCCTGGGCCCAGCTCGCCGACGACGCGTACGAGCGCGGTGCGGTCGTCGAGTCGTACGCCTACGCCCGTACCGGCTACCACCGCGGTCTCGACTCGCTGCGCCGCAACGGCTGGAAGGGCCACGGCCCGGTGCCGTGGGAGCACGAGCCGAACCGCGGCTTCCTGCGCGCGCTGCACGCGCTGGCCCGCGCGGCCGGCGAGATCGGCGAGAAGGACGAGTACGAGCGCTGCTCGACCTTCCTGCGGGACTCCTCGCAGACCGCGGCGGAGACGCTCGGCTGACGTTCCCCCGCTGTCCGACGGGCGCCCTTTCCCCCTCGTGGGGGAAAGGGCGTTCGAAACGGCCGGTACGATCCCCGGGACCGCAGGACCCGAGGGGGGAATTCTGTCGTGGGCAGACGTGCAGCACCCGCAGGACGGCGACGCACCGGCAGAACGCGGAGGTCCGGTTCCCGGATCGCCCTGCCGACGCTGGCCCTGATGACGGTCGCGCTGGGCGCGGGGGCCGCCCTCGCCCACTTCGAGGAACCGCCCCCGGCGGTGTCGGCGCCCCCGGTCGCCACCCTCCCCGCACCGGCCCCGACGACGGAGAGCCCGGCCCCGACGACGGCCGCTCCCACGCCCCGGCCCACGACGGCGGAGCCGAGGAAGCCCAGACCGACGAAACCGCCGGTGAAGACGGCGCTCCCGCCGAAGAAGTCCACCCCGAAGCGGAAGCCCGCCGTGCCGCAGTCCGGCGCCGGTACCTTCACCACCGCGCGGGCCTCCGGCGAGCCGGTCGGGGACGGTGGCGTCCTGCGCCGCTACCGGGTCGAGGTCGAGAAGGGCATCCCGCTGTCGGCACCCGGGACGGCCGCCGAGATCCAGCGGATCCTGGCGCATCCGCGCGGCTGGGCCGCGCACGGCCGGGGCCGCTTCCAGCTGGTCTCGGAGAACGCCGACTTCGTCATCCGGATCGCCACCCCGGACACGGCCGACGCCCTCTGCCTCGCGCAGGGCATGGACACCGGAGGCGAGCTGAACTGCGAGACCACCGACGGGGTCGTCGTGAACCTCAAGCGGTGGATGCTCGGCTCGCCGACCTTCGCCGGGGAGGCCGCCGAGTACCGGCACCTGATCATCAACCACGAGGTCGGGCACGAGATCGGCATCCGGGAGCACATGGGCTGCCCGGGCCCGGGCAGGCCCGCCCCCGCGATGATGCAGCAGATCAAGGGGCTGGACGGATGTCGCTCGAACGCGTTTCCGTATGACGAAGACGGGAGCTACATCACCGGGCCGATCGTGTCATGATGCGCTTGGGACGGCGCGCGACGCAGCGCGCCCCCCGAGGGGACCGGGGCTCCCGTGCGTACGACGTGCGCGCGGTGGAGCGGACCGCTACCCGGTAATACGTATCGAGGAGACAGAAATGTCCACCTTCCCCGATGCCGGAGCCGGTTCGGTCGCCGTAGACCCGAACCTCGACTTCGCCGGCACGACGCCGTACGAGGACTACGTACAGGCGGACGTCCTCACCCACCTCCAGCACCTCCGCTCGGACGACCCCGGCGAGATGGTCTTCCTGGTCACCACCCAGGTCATGGAGCTGTGGTTCACGGTGATCGTCCACGAGTGGGAGACCGCGAGCCGCGCCCTGCGCGAGGACGACGTCCCCGTCGCCATGGACGCCCTCAAGCGCTCCGTGCGCGAGCTGGAGGCCCTCAACCACTCCTGGCGCCCCCTCGCCCAGCTCACCCCCGGTCAGTTCAACGCCTACCGGTCCGCGCTCGGCGAGGGCTCCGGCTTCCAGTCCGCGATGTACCGGCGGATGGAGTTCCTCCTCGGCGAGAAGTCCGCGTCCATGCTCGTCCCGCACCGGGGCGCGCCCCGCGTCCACGCCGAGCTGGAGAAGGCGCTCCACGAGCCGAGCCTGTACGACGAGGTCCTCGGGCTGCTCGCCCGGCGCGGCCTGCCCGTTCCGGCCGCGGTCCTCGGCCGTGACCTGGCGCAGCGCTACGAGCCCTCCGCCGAGGTCGAGGCCGTCTGGGCCGGGATCTACGCGGACGCCGACCAGAACGGCGAACTCGTCCGGCTCGGCGAGGCCCTGAGCGACGTCGCCGAACTGGTCTGGCGCTGGCGCAACGACCACCTGGTGGCGACCCGGCGCGCGATGGGCGCGAAGACCGGCACCGGCGGTTCGGCGGGCGTGGCCTGGCTGGAGAAGCGGGCCCAGAAGAACGTCTTCCCCGAGCTGTGGACGGCGCGCAGCCATGTCTGAGACGACCACCGTGACCGAGACCGGGGGCACGTCCGATCCGCTCGGGGACGAGACCCTGGCACAGCGAGCGCTCGCACTCGACGCCGCCGACGAACTGGGCGAGCACCGCGAGAGGTTCGCCCTCGACGCCGGGACCGTCTACCTCGACGGCAACTCGCTCGGCGCGCTGCCCGCCCACGTCCCCGCCCGGATGGCCGACGTCATCACCCGCGAGTGGGGCGAGCTGCGCATCCGCTCCTGGGACGAATCCGGCTGGTGGACCGCGCCCGAGCGGATCGGCGACCGGATCGCGCCGATCGTCGGCGCGGCGCCCGGACAGATCGTGGTCGGCGACTCGACCAGCGTGAACGTCTTCAAGGCGGTCGTCGCCGCCGCCCGGCTCGCCGGTGAGGGACGCGACGAGATCCTCGTCGACGCGACGACCTTTCCCACGGACGGGTACATCGCGGAGTCCGCGGCGCGGATGACGGGTCACCGGATCGTGCCCGTCGCCCCGGCCGGCATGGCCGGGGCCGCCGGACCGCGTACCGCCGCCGCGCTCGTCAACCACGTCGACTACCGCACCGGCCGGCTCCACGACCTGCCCGGCATCACCGCGGCCCTGCGCGCGGCGGGCGCGCTCGCCGTCTGGGACCTGTGCCACAGCGCGGGCGCCCTGCCGGTCGGCCTGGACGCGCACGGGGTCGACCTGGCCGTCGGCTGTACGTACAAGTACCTGAACGGCGGGCCGGGTTCACCGGCCTACCTGTACGTCGCCGAGCGCCACCAGGCCGCCTTCGACTCGCCGCTGCCCGGCTGGAACTCGCACAGCGACCCGTTCGCCATGACCCCCGGGTACGAGGCGGCCGCGGGCGCCGTGCGGGGCCGGGTCGGCACGCCCGACATCCTCTCCATGCTGGCCCTCGAAGCGGCGCTCGACGTCTGGGACGGGGTCGCGATCGAGGACGTACGGGCCAAGTCCCTCGCGCTCACCGACTTCTTCCTGGAGTGCGTGCGCGCGTACGTGCCGGAGGGCCGGGTCGCCACCGTGACGCCCGAGGCGCACGGAGAGCGCGGCAGCCAGGCCGCGCTGAGCTGCGCGAACGCGCCCGCCGTCATGGCCGAGCTGATCAGGCGCGGTGTCGTCGGCGATCTGCGCCGCCCCGACGTCCTGCGGTTCGGCTTCACCCCGCTGTACGTCGGGTTCGCCGACGCGGAGCGGGCGGCGCGGATCCTCTCGGAGGTCCTGACCGACCTCCCCGCCTGAGGGACGACGGTCCGATGATCGCCTGATCTGCGGGGACTCCACTCCTGGTACCGTCCCCGCAGGTCAGGCCAATCCGGCCCCGTACCCGAGAGGTTGGCACAGCATGCCGGACCCCGCCGCGCGCGGCGCCGCCGAAGAGGCGTCCGCCTTCTCGCACCCGGCCGTCGCCCCCGACGCCACCGCCGCCTACGGCGACCACCCGGACCAGGTGATCGACTTCTACGCCCCGCACGGCGGACCCGCGCGGGCGCCGCTCGTCGTCGCCCTGCACGGCGGGGCCTGGCGGGCGCCGTACGACCGGCGGCACCTGACACCCTTCGTGGACTTCCTGGCCCGCCGGGGCTTCGCCGTGGCCAACGTCGAGTACCGGCGCGGCGGCGCCATCCCCCGACAGGGTGGCGCGGCCCCGGTCGCCGGGCGCTGGCCCGAGACCTTCGACGACGTGGCCGCCGCGCTCGACGCCCTGCCGGAGCTGACCGCCGCGCACCTGCCGGGGGCCGACACCGCGCGGACCGTGCTCACCGGCCACTCGGCCGGCGGCCACCTCGCCCTCTGGGCCGCCGCCCGGCACGTCCTGCCCGTCGGCTCCCCGTGGCGGCTGCCCGCCCCGCCCGCCCTCCGCGGGGTCGTCGCCCTCGCCCCGATCGCCCACTTCGGGCGGGCGGTCGAGCTCGGCGTGTGCGGCGGCGCGGTCACCGAACTGCTCGGCGACCCGTCCGCGTACAGGGAACGGGCGGCCCACGCCGACCCGTCGGCGCTGCTGCCGACCGGGATCGCGACCACCGTCGTACAGGGCCGCGAGGACGTCGACGTGCCGTACGGCGTCGCCGACGCCTACGTGGAGACGGCCGCGCGGGCGGGCGAGACGATCGGCCTCACGCTCCTCGAAGAGGTCGGCCACTTCCCCCTGATCGACCCGGCGGCGGACGCCTGCGCGGTGGTCGCGGAGGAGATCGCCCAGCTGGCCTGGTGAGGGTGCGGGGGACCTCGTAGTACTCAGGGGGGACGGATCAGGATCCGTACCGAGCGGGACGACCGTTCCCGGCGGCCCCCGTACCGTGGGCGACGTGACTCAGACACAGACCCCCGAGACGAGCCGCGCCCCCGAGTTCCACCTGGTCCAGGTCGTCCTCGGCGGGCTGCGGCAGGAACTCTTCCACCACGCGGTGGCCTACCGGCCGCTCCAGCCGGTCGACGTGAACCCCAAGGTGGCCCGCTTCGTCCCGAAGGGGATACGGCCGCACCTCGGACTGTTCCCGCACGCCGTCGTGGCGTTCTTCGCCCTGATCTCCTTCGCCATGGCGTACGAGGAGTTCGACACCAGCTTCGCCCCGCTGACGCTGGTGCTCGTCTGCACCCCGCCCGCGATCGTGCTGCTCACCCTGGTGCGGCCGGTCCTCGCCTTCTGGGCCTCGCTCGCCACCGCGCCCGTCATCGGCTACCTCGCCGGCTACAACGCGGGCTGGCCCTGGTCGCACATCACGTTCTTCTCCCACCTCGTGGTCCTCGGCGTGGTCGCCGCCCGCTCCCGGCCCCGCGCCTCGGCGTGGATGTGGCTCGTGACGGCCGCCTACTGCCTCTTCACGGAGATGTTCCTCGGCATCGGCCGGAGCTCCGACTCCGTCCCGATGCTCTTCGTCGCCGCCCTGGTCCTGCTCGCCGTCACCGTCCTCCAGGTCCGCCGCCAGGCCGACCGCGAGGTCACCGCCCAGCAGACCGTGACCGCCGAGGAGCGCTCCAGGCGGACCGTCCTGGAGGAGCGCACCACCATCGCCCGCGAACTCCACGACGTCGTCGCCCACCACATGTCGGTGGTCGCCATCCAGGCGGAGGCCGCCCCGTACCGGGTCGAGAACCCGCCGCCGGAGCTGGAGCAGGCCTTCCTCACCATCCGCGAGAACGCGGTCGCCGCGCTGACCGAGCTGCGCCGCATCCTCGGAGTCGTGCGCGCCGAGGACTACGAGGCGCCCGACGCCCCGCAGCCGACCCTCGGCGACCTGGACACCCTGGTCCGCAACGTCACCGAGGCCGGGCTCGTCGTCGACAGGACGGTGACCGGCGCGGTGCGGGAGCTGCCGCAGGGCGTGGAGCTCTCCGCGTACCGCATCGTCCAGGAGGCCCTGTCGAACGTGCTGCGGCACGCGCCGGGCGCCGCCGCCAAGGTCGAGGTCAGCTACGTCCTGGGCGGTCTCGGACTGCGCGTCGCCAACGGCCCGGCCCGCGGCCTGGTCAAGCCCTCGCCGGGCGCGGGCCACGGCCTCACCGGCATGCGGGAGCGGGTGACGATGCTCGGCGGGGAGATGACGGCCGAGGTCACCGCGGACGGTGGCTACGAGGTGGCCGCGTTCATCCCCGTGAGCCGTGAAGAGGTCCGTGAAGAGACCCGTGAGGGGGCCGACCAGTGATCCGTGTACTGATCGTCGACGACCAGATCATGGTCCGCGAGGGCTTCTCGGTGCTGCTCGGCGCGATGCCCGACATCGAGGTCGTCGGCGAGGCCGTCAACGGCCGGGAGGCGATCGCCCAGGTCGCCGCCCTCCACCCCGATGTCGTCCTGATGGACATCCGGATGCCCGAGCTGAACGGCATCGAGGCCACCCGGGAGATCGTCGCCGCCGACGCGGACGCGAAGGTCCTCGTCCTGACCACCTTCGACCTGGACGAGTACGTGTACCAGGCGCTGCGCGCCGGCGCCTCCGGCTTCCTGCTCAAGGACGCCTCGGCCCGGCAGCTCGCGGACGGGGTGCGGGTGGTCGCGGCCGGTGAGGCGCTGCTCGCGCCGACCGTCACGAAGCGGCTGATCGACGAGTTCGCGAAGGCGCCCGGGAGTTCCCCGCGCCCGCCCGCGATGGCGCGGATCGGGGAGCTGACGGAGCGTGAGACGGAGGTCCTCGTGCTCATCGCCCAGGGCCTGTCGAACTCCGAGATCGCCGAGCACCTCGTCGTCGCCGAGTCCACGATCAAGACGCACGTGAGCCGCGTCCTGGTGAAGCTGGGGCTGCGGGACCGTACGCAGGCGGCGGTGTTCGCGTACGAGGCGGGTCTGGTGAGGGTCGGCGGCTGAGGCCCCGACGGGGGTAGCGTCCGCCCATGGACGCTGCTGACACTGTGTACGACCCCTGGTCCCCGGAGTTCGTCGCCGATCCGTACCCCGCCTACGCCGAGCTGCGGGCGGCGGGCCGTGCCCACTGGCACGGCCCGACCCGCCAGTGGCTGATCCCGCACCACGCGGACGTGTCGGCGCTCCTCAGGGACCGGCGGCTCGGGCGCACGTACACCCACCGCTTCACCCACGAGGAGTTCGGGCAGGAGGCCCCGGCCGCCGCGCACGAGCCCTTCCACACGCTCAACGACCACGGGCTGCTCGACCTGGAGGCGGCCGACCACGGCCGGATCCGGCGCCTGGTGTCGAAGGCGTTCACGCCGAGGACGGTGGAGAACCTGGCCCCGACGGTACGGCGGCTCGCCGCCGATCTGGTCGGGGAGCTGGTGGCGGCGGGCGGCGGCGACCTCCAGGCCGCCGTCGCGGAGCCGCTGCCGGTCGCGGTGATCGCCGAGATGCTGGGCATCCCGGAGGACGACGAGGAGCGGGGGCGGCTGCGGCCCTGGTCGGCGGCGATCTGCGGGATGTTCGAGCTGAACCCCTCGGAGGAGACGGCCCGTCGGGCGGTCGAGGCCTCGGTCGAGTTCTCGGACTACCTGAGGGAGCTGATCGCACGGCGCCGGAAGACCCCGGGCGACGACCTGATATCGGGGCTCGTCGGCGTGGAGGAGCTGACGGAGCAGGAGATGATCTCCACCTGCGTCCTCCTTCTGAACGCGGGCCACGAGGCCACGGTGAACACCACGGTCAACGGCTGGTGGACGCTGCTCAGGGAGGGCGTCCGGCCGGATCCCGAAAAGTTGTCCACAGCTGTGGACGAACTTCTCCGCTACGACACCCCGCTCCAGATGTTCGAGCGCTGGGTCCTCGACGACATCGAGATCGGCGGCGTGACCCTCCCGCGCGGCTCCGAGGTGGCCCTCCTCTTCGGCTCCGCCAACCGCGACCCGGCCCGCTTCGGCCCGACGGCCGACACCCTCGACCTCACCCGCGCCGACAACCCCCACATCACCTTCGGCGCAGGGATCCACTACTGCCTCGGCGCCCCGCTCGCCCGCCTCGAACTCACCGCGGTCTTCGGTGAGTTGCTGAGCCAAGCGCCGGGAATGCGACTGGCGGCGGAGCCGGTACGGAAGCCGGGCTACGTGATCCGGGGGTTCGAGGAGCTGCTGGTGGAGGTGTGAGGCCGCCCGGGGGTGGCCCCGTGCGGGCCCCCTAGGGTGTGGCCCCCAGCCCGTCCGTGACGGACTCCGGGACGGTTCCCCGGGGCAGGGTCAGACCCCAGGCGCCCGCCCTGACCGTCCAGGTCCGGCGGCGGACCGGGCCCGTGAGGCGGCCGTCCGCGCGGTAGCGGAAGTCCGGTCCGGAGACCGTGAGGGTGCGGGCGACGGCGTGCCGGGGCGGGGCGGCCGACGGGTGGACGGTCACCTCGGCGGCGCCCCGCACCGAGCGGACGGTCAGGCTGTCCAGAAGGGTGTCGACGTCGGCGAGCAGCACGCCGTCCGCCTCGACCCGCAGCCGGAGCGCGCGGACGGCGAGGACCGTCGGGGCCGGGCGGACCAGGGTGCGGACCAGGGAGCGGCAGGTGCCCCAGACGGACGGTGCCGCCGAGGAGAGCGCCGGGACGGCGGGTATGCCGGGGATGCGGAGGCCGCCGAGGACGACGCCGTCGCTGTCGTCGACGAGGAGGTCCAGGCGCCGCACCGTCCCGTGGAGCACCGCCCGCGCCGCCGCCGGGGTGGAGCGCGGCACGCCGAGCGCGTGGGCGACTTCCAGGGCGTCGGGATGGCCGATCGGGACGAGGGAGAGGGCCCCTCCGGAGAGCTCCCGCTCCCGGTGGAGGAGGGCCACCGTATGCAGCAGCGCGCGGTCGTCCCCGATCACCACGGGGCGCCGTGCGCCGCGCCGGGACAGGGCGCGGGCGAACTCCTCCGGGCTGTCCGGAAGGCAGATCTTCGCTTCCGCGCCCGCGGACAGGACATCTTTCGCGATCCGTACGGACTCGCCGTCACTTCGGCGGGCGACCGGGTCGATGACCACCAGCAGCTGGTCGTGAGCCGACACCTCGGTCCTTCCTCGGGTAGCATCTTTGTGCAAGAGCCCCTTGCGCTATTGCGCCAGGGGCTTCGTCTATTCCGGGGCACACCGGTGAGGCGGCCTCGGCCCCTGACCTTGGACATGCCCCACCCGGAAGGGGTGTACGCCTGTGCCCGCACTTGTGCTGCTCGGTGCTCAGTGGGGTGACGAGGGCAAGGGAAAGGCCACCGACCTGCTCGGTGGATCCGTTGACTATGTAGTGCGTTACCAGGGCGGCAACAACGCCGGCCACACCGTCGTCGTCGGCGACCAGAAGTACGCGCTGCATCTTCTCCCTTCCGGAATCCTGTCGCCGGGGTGTACCCCGGTGATCGGAAACGGTGTCGTCGTCGACCCGGCGGTCCTGCTCTCCGAGCTGAGCGGACTGAACGAGCGTGGCGTCGACACGTCCAAGCTCCTGATCAGCGGTAACGCTCACCTGATCACCCCGTACAACGTCACCCTCGACAAGGTGACGGAACGGTTCCTCGGCAAGCGGAAGATCGGTACCACCGGTCGCGGCATCGGTCCGACCTACGCCGACAAGATCAACCGTGTCGGCATCCGGGTCCAGGACCTGTACGACGAGTCGATCCTCGTCCAGAAGGTCGAGGCGGCGCTGGAGGGCAAGAACCAGCTGCTCGCCAAGCTCTACAACCGTCGCGCGATCGACGCCGAGCAGATCGTCGAGGAGATGCTCCAGTACGCGGAGCAGATCAAGCCGTTCGTCGCGGACACCACGCTGATCCTCAACAACGCGCTCGACGAGGACAAGGTCGTGCTCTTCGAGGGCGGCCAGGGCACGCTCCTCGACGTGGACCACGGCACGTACCCCTTCGTCACCTCGTCGAACCCGACCGCGGGCGGCGCCTGCACCGGCGCCGGCGTGGGCCCGACGAAGATCAGCCGGGTCATCGGCATCCTCAAGGCGTACACGACCCGTGTCGGCGCCGGCCCGTTCCCGACGGAGCTCTTCGACGCGGACGGCGAGGCGCTGCGCCGCATCGGCGGCGAGCGCGGTGTCACCACCGGCCGTGACCGTCGCTGCGGCTGGTTCGACGCGGTCATCGCCCGGTACGCGACCCGGGTCAACGGCCTGACCGACTTCTTCCTCACCAAGCTCGACGTGCTCACCGGCTGGGAGCAGATCCCGGTCTGCGTCGCGTACGAGATCGACGGCAAGCGCGTCGAGGAGCTGCCGTACTCGCAGACCGACTTCCACCACGCGAAGCCGATCTACGAGATGCTCCCGGGCTGGTCCGAGGACATCACCAAGGCCAAGACCTTCGCCGACCTGCCGAAGAACGCGCGGGCGTACGTGAAGGCCCTGGAGGAGATGTCGGGCGCCCCGATCTCCGCGATCGGCGTCGGCCCCGGCCGCACCGAGACCATCGAGATCAACTCCTTCCTGTAGGAGGGACGCCCGAGGGCCCGCACCCCGTACGCCGGGGTGCGGGCCCTCGGCATGTCCCCGCCGGACCCGCCGGACCCGCCGGACCCGCCGTTCGGGAACTCCTAGCTCCGGTAGTACTCGTTCGGCTCGCCGTCGAGCATCGGGTACATGAGGAGCCGGTCCTTGCCCTTCAGCTTGTCGACGAGCAGGTAGCCGGCGAGGCCCTCCTGGCATTCGCGGTCCCAGGCGTTGCCGTCCCGGGTGGTCGGGCCGATGATCAGCAGGTTGCCGACGCCCGCGAGGACGGCCGTGGTGCCGCAGTACCAGTCCTCCGAGGTGGGCACGCCGTCGACGGTGCGCGGGTAGCCGTTGACGACGCCGACCACCGGGGCGCCGACCGGGCCCTGGGTGATCGTCACCTGTGAGGTGTAGCGGTCGTCGTTCTCGCCGTAGACCTCCGGCGCGGGGATGCGCGACCAGCGGCCGAGGTAGCGGGCGGGGACGACCTCGGTGCCGGTGGGAGCCTTGCGGAAGGTGGCCTTCGCGGCGCCCGAGCTCCATTCGAGGACGTCGGGGGAGCGCAGGGTGAGGGTCTGGTGGGCGGCGGGCACGCAGCGCTGTGCGGGCACGCTGGTCGTCACGTCGGACTCGCCGAAGACGACCTTGTCCTCGTCGGCCGAGACGAGCCGGGAGCGGCCCATGCACATCCGGTTCTCGGTGACCTGGACGTAGACGGCGTTCTTGGCGCCCGCCGCGCCCTGGGAGATCTCGATCCGGGCGGTCTCCCTCGGGTGGTCGGGGGAGCCCTGGAGCACGCCCTCCCAGGCCCCGAGGAAGGCGGCCGGGACGATCCCGGAGGGGCGGGCGGAGACGCCGTCGGTCCCGCCCCCGCCCCTGTTCTTCTGTTCGCCGCCGGTGTCCGGGTCGGGCCAGAGGGAGTACGTGACGGTGGCCGCGGCCACCACCGCGAGGGCCGCGAGGCCGGCGATCAGGGCGGTGCGGCGGGGGCGCCCGGGGGCCCGGGGCTGGGGCGCAGTGGAGGCGGTGGACGGTGCGGACAGGGGCGTGGCCGGGTCGCCGGAGGCGGGACCCGTGGTCCCGGTTCGCGCCCCGGCCCCGGCCCCGCTCATGTCCCCGGTCCCGGTCCCGGTCGCGCTGTCCGTCTCCGCCTCCAGGAGCCGGGCGGCGTGCCGGCCGAGCCGGGCGAGCACGTCCGCCGGCAGCCAGGGGTCGGGGACCGGGAGGGTCTCGGCGATCTCGGCGGCGGAGGGGCGGCCCGCCGGCTCCTTGGCGAGGCAGGCGCGGATCAGTCCGGACAGCTCGGGCGCGAGATCTGTCAGGTCGGGCTCGTCGTGGGCGATGCGGAACATGGTGGCGTGGACGCCGCTGTCCGCCGTCCCGAAGGGGGAACGGCCGGTCGCCGCGTAGGCGAGGACCGTGCCGAGGCAGAAGACGTCCGACGCGGGGGTGAGACGGTCGCCGCGCACCTGCTCGGGCGACATGAAGCCGGGGGAGCCGACGACGGCCCCGGTGGTGGTCAGGTTGCCGCCCTCGGCGACGGTGTCGACGGCGCGGGCGATGCCGAAGTCGATGAGCCGGGGGCCGTCGACGGTCAGCAGTACGTTCGAAGGCTTGAGGTCGCGGTGGACGAGCCCCGCGGCGTGGATGTGGACGAGGGCACGGGCGAGCCCGGAGGCCAGTGCCTTCACGGTCACGGGCGGCAGCGGCCCGAACTCGTCGCCGACCACGGTCCGCAGCGAGGGCCCCGGCACGTAGCCGATGGCGACCCACGGCGACTCGGCGTCGGTGTCCGAGCCGAGCACGGGCGCGGTGCCCGTACCGCCGACCCGTTCCAGGGCGGCGACCTCGCGGGCGAACCGGCGCCGGAACTCGTCCTGGGCCGCCAGCTCCGCGTGCACCACCTTCACCGCGACCGTCCGCCCGCGGGCCGAACGCGCCAGGAACACCCGGCCCATCCCCCCGACCCCGAGGCGGCCGAGCAGACGGAACGGGCCGATGCTGACCGGGTCTTCCGCGTTCAAAGGCTCCACGTCGTCAGAGCATGCCAGACCGCGCGTCACCCGTCTCCGCAGATCCGCAGCCCCTTCGGGGTGGCGCAGGGCAGGTGGCCGTGGGTGCGGACGACGTCCTGGCCGCTGCCCCGGTTCAGATAGGTGAGGAAGCTGGAGGTCAGCGAGTCCGCCGGCGGTTCGCCCCAGGTGTAGGCGAACTCGATCTCCCGGTACGGGTAGCCCGACTCGCCCAGCTCCTCCAGGACGGGCCGTCGCCCGTCGATCGCGACCCGGTGCAGGCCCTTGAGGCCGCTGCCGGAGCGCAGTTCGGTGTAGCCGATGGCCCCGGGGAGCCGGGCGACGGTGGCCAGGACCTGTTCCGTGGAGTCGAGTTCGCAGCGGACGACCTTCGCCTCGGGGTCGTCGGCGTGCTCGCAGTCCCGGGAGGAGTGGGCGGGTTCGTTGCGTCCCAGGACCCGGCGCTGGAACACCTCCCTGGTGCCGGAGCCGGCGTCCCGGCTGACCAGCAGGACGGGCTGGTCCAGGCCGGGCACGAGCGTGCTCCAGTTGGTGATCTCGCCGCGGTAGACGCGGCGGATCTCGTCGAGCGTGAGGTCGTCGACGGGGATGCCGTCGTGGACGACGAGGGTGAAGAGGGAGACGGCGACCATGCTCTCCCGCAGCTGCGGGTATCCGCCGGGCTTGCGCCCGTCGGAGAGCGCGACGACGGCGGGGGAGCCCTCGGCCGACTTCGCCCCGGCTTCGGCCAGCGCCCGTATCCCGGCGGTCGAGCCGTGCGCCTCGACGACGACGGTCGCGCCCTCGCAGTCCTTCTCGTACTTCCTCGCGAGCTCCCGCACGACGGGCGCGAAGGCCGTGGAGCCGGTGACGGTGAGGGTGCCCCGGGCGCAGCCGATCGGCGGCGGCTCCTGCTCCCGCACGATGATCGCCGCGAGGGCGACCACACAGACGGTGAGGACGACGGTGACGGTCCGGGCGGCCCGGCTGAAGACGGGCGCCTTGTCGTCGGGGGTGGTGCTGTGGTTGAGGTGGACGTGACCCTCGGCGATGTTGCCGTCGACCGTGACGGGGCTGCCGATGGGGCCGCCGGCGAGCAGCACGAGCAGCTTGTAGTGGGAGCCCCGGTTGAGCGGCACCTTGGGCAGCAGGATGCTGGTGGCGCCCTCCGCCGGGCCGGTCCAGGTGTCGGGGAAGTGGCTGAGCAGCCGGGGGTGGTCGGGCGCGGTGACGACGACCGCCTTCACGTGCCGCCGTCCGCCGAACTCCACCGTGAGCCCGTGGTCGTCACCGTCGGTGTAGTGCTCGCGGGTGATCGACAGGGCCCCGTCGTTCTCGATCCGCAGCAGGACGAGGGTGGCGTCGGACAGGTCGGGGCTCGCGTCGAAGAAGCCGCGCCGGACGACCGCTCCGGGGCCGGTCGGGGCGCCGTTCGCGGCGGTGTTCCCGATGGCCGTGTCCAGCTGGACGCGGTAGCCGACGCGCCGCTGGTGCGGCACGCGCCGCTCGTACCAGACGGCGCCGGTCGAGACGAGGACACCGAGGAGCGCGGTGACCACGGCGATGAGGTTCTCAGCGGTGAGCCAGTCCACCCGCGCGACGGTACGGACACGTGTGCGGTCGCGGGGAGTACGTCGCCGCCCGCCGCCTGGAGTTCTTCCTTCCGTCAGCCTGGCCCCGGAGCGAACCGGCGCGGACGGGTCATCAGAGGTTGCCGGGGGTGGGGAGCGTGGGTGTAATGGCCACGAGGGGGCCTTCTGTCTGAGGAGTACCCGATGCGTGTCGTCGAAGTGACCGCCTACGGCGGACCCGAGGTGCTCAGAATGGCCCGCCGGCCCGAACCGGAGGCCGGGGACGAGCCCGGCAAGGTGCGGGTGCGCCTCAAGGCGGTCGGTGTGAACCAGGCCGACCTGCGGATCCGGGCCGGCGAGTACGCCGGCGTGGTCGGCGATCTCAAGCCCCCGTTCGTCCTGGGGACGGACTTCGCGGGCACCCTGCTCGACCCCGTGCCCGGGATGGCGGAGGGGACCCGTGTGGCCGGTTTCGTGCCCTGGTACGAGGAGCTGACGGGGCACGGCACGTACGCGGAGGTGATCCGCGCCGATCCGGCCTGGCTGGCCCCGATCCCGGACGACGTGGAGTTCACCGTGGCCGCGTCCGTCCCGCTGGCCTCGCTGACCGCGCAGCAGGGCCTGGACCGGCTGCGGCTCCCGGAGGGCTCGACGCTGCTGGTGACCGGTGCGAGCGGGGTCGTGGGCCGTCTCGCGGTCCAGTACGCCGCGGCGGCCGGGCTGCGGGTGGTGGCCGTCGCCCACGAGGGCGACGAGCGGGAACTGAACGTCCTCGGCGCGGCGCACGTCGTCGAGCGCGGAACGCCCCAGGAGGTGGTCGCCCGGGTGGTCGAGGGCGATCCGGACCGGGTGGACGCGGTCTTCGACGGATCGTTCACCGGCGGTGCGCTCCTGCCGGCCCTGAAGGACGACGGGGTCTTCGTCGCGCTCGTCCCCGGTCAGGAGCCGGCCGGGGAGCGGAACATCCGCGTGGAGCCGGTCCGGGCCAGGCCGGACGCCGCCCGGCTGAAGGAGACGCTGGAGAAGGTGGCGAACCGGGAGCTGATCACCCGGGTGGCGGACGTCCTCCCCCTGGAGTCGGCCGCCGAGGCCCACCGACGCGCGGAGGCGGGCCGCCGCCCCGGCCGGATCGTGCTGCTGATCTGACGCGACCTACGCGACCTGTTCGACCCGGTCGATCTGACCTGGCTGATCCGATGCGGTCGATCCGACCCGGTCGATCCGGCCCCTTTGATCCAACCCCATCGAGCCGACTCCGTCCCACCCCACAACACCCGGGCCCGGCCCGGGTGTTGTCGTACCCCCGTGAGAGGCTTCCGGTGTCCGGCGGTCGCGCGAGCGCGTCGCCGTCGACCACATCTGAGGAATGAGTCCCAGGGGGGAATCATCATGACCATCCGACGCAGCCGCGCGCTCCGGGGCGCCCTCGCCGCCCTCGCCGCCACGGTCGCCCTGGCCGCCACCGCCGGTACGGCCTTCGCCGCCGGCGACCCGGCCGGCCGGGCGCGCGCCGAGGCCGTGGCCGAGCACCAGCAGGGCCGGGAGTCCGCCAGGGCGGGGGCGTTCGCCGCCGCCGACGCTCCGGTCGAGACGCCGAGCTTCGCCATGGTGGCCGTCCACAAGCAGAACTTCGAGTTCTACCTGTACTTCCCGAACCACGCGGGTGGCTTCGAGCCCCGCGACCACATCGCGATCCCGGTGCCCGATTGGGCCGACTCGATCGACGTCGACAACGACAAGGACGGCTCGGCCGACGGTGGCTGGACCGTCTACAAGGACGGCACGCTCGACTACAGCTACATCGACGAGGAGCTGGAGTACCACGAGTACCAGGTCGGCACGGGCTGGAACACCTACCGCATGGTCCTCTCCCCCGGCAGCATCGGCGGCGCCAAGGAGGCCGACCTCCTCGGTGTCGACAAGGCCGGTGTCCTCTGGTCGTACCTCGCCTACCCCGATGGCAAGGTCACCCCGCGCCACCGGGTCGGCGGCGGCTGGGACCAGTACACCCAGGTCGAGGGCCAGGGCGACCTGACCGGTGACGGCAAGGCCGACATCGTCGCCCGCGACAAGACCGGCGTCCTGTGGCTCTACAAGGGCACCGGCGACTACAAGGCCCCCTTCGCCGCCCGTACGAAGATCGGCGGCGGGTGGAACACCTTCGACCGGATCCTCTCGGTCGGTGACCTCGACCTCGACGGCCGGTCGGACCTGATCGCCCGCAAGCCCAACGGCGACCTGCTCCGCTACTCGGGTTCGGGCAGCGCCGCGGCGCCGTTCCGGCAGCCGGTCAAGATCGGTCACGGCTTCCAGATCTACAACCTGCTGTAGTCGCGGGCCCGTTGCGGTCCTGACTCCCGGGTGCGGCCCCGGGTCCCGGTCTTCCGGGCCCGGGGCTGTTCCGTGTCCGCGCCCCGTCCGTCACAAGTTCTGGTCTGGACCTTGACAGGTCCAGACCAATCGCGCTTCGCTGTGGCTTCCCCCACCGGCCCCACCCGGAAGGAACACGCATGCTGCGCAAGTTGGGCGTCCTCCTGGCCGCGCTCTGTACGGCCGTCGGTCTCGCCGTCCTCCTCCCCACCGCCTCGGCGGGCGCCGCCCCCGCCTGTGTCGGCGCCTGGAACTCCGGCAGCGTCTACACCGGCGGCATGACCGCCTCGTACAGCGGCCGCAACTGGTACGCCAAGTGGTGGACCCAGAACGAGCGCCCCGGCTCCTCCGACGTCTGGCGCGACGAGGGCGCCTGTGGCACGGGCGGGGGCGGCGAGCAACCGAACCCCTCATTCGTCGTCTCCGAGGCCCAGTTCAACCAGATGTTCCCGAACCGGAACCCCTTCTACACGTACGCGGGCCTCACCGCCGCCCTCAAGGCCTACCCCGGCTTCGCCAACACCGGCAGCGACACGGTGAAGAAGCAGGAGGCCGCGGCCTTCCTCGCGAACGTCTCCCACGAGACGGGCGGTCTCTACTACATCGTCGAGCAGAACACCGCCAACTACCCGCACTACTGCGACCGCAACCAGCCCTACGGCTGCCCCGCCGGCCAGGCCGCCTACTACGGCCGCGGCCCCATCCAGCTCTCCTGGAACTTCAACTACAAGGCCGCCGGTGACGCCCTCGGCATCGACCTGCTGAACAACCCGTGGCGCGTCGAGCAGGACCCGTCCGTCGCCATGCAGACCGGCCTCTGGTACTGGAACACCCAGAGCGGCCCCGGCACCATGACCGGCCACAACGCCATGGTCAACGGCGTCGGCTTCGGCGAGACCATCCGCTCCATCAACGGCACCCTGGAGTGCAACGGGGCGAACCCGGCCCAGGTCCAGAGCCGGGTCACCAAGTACCAGCAGTTCACCCAGATCCTGGGCGTCCCCACCGGGGCGAACCTGTACTGCTGACCGGCCACCGCCGGGGGACAACGGCGGTCCTGGCGGCGGGCCCCACGGCGACGTGGGGCCCGCCGTCGTGTGCGGGGCGAGAGGGGAACCGCCGGCGGGACGGACCTCCGGGCGACGCGGTACGTGTCGGGAGCCCTCAGGGAAGGTCCGCGGGGTCCGACGGGTCCGTAGCGGACCGGTACGCCCCGCCGGCCCGCTCCAGCGCCCCGGACAGCCGCTCCAGCACCCGCACCGTCTCGTCGAAGGCCTCCTGGCCGCCCAACTCCCCCACGAGCGCGGCGGCGAGGCGCGCGTGCCCCGGCTCGATGCGGCCGATCGCCGCCCGGCCCGCCTCCGTGGGGGCGAGGAGCTTGGCGCGGCGGTGGGCCGGGTTCGGCTCGTAGGCCGCGAGCCCCTCCCGTACCAGCAGGTCCGCGATCCGCTGGACGCTCTGCCGGGTGATGCCCATGGCGCGGGCGATCCCGGCGACGGGCAACGGCTCGGGGAGTACGGCTCCGAGGACCTGCCACCAGGCGGCGGTCAGGCCCGCCGGCCCGGCCAGCTCCTCGGAGACGGCGAGGAACTGGCCGTTGAGACGGAAGACGCCCAGGGCCGTCCTGGAGAGGGCGTCCTGCGGTGCGCGGCTCATGGGGTCCTCAGGAGTTCAGCTCGGCGAAGGCCGCCGGGTCCGAGTCGTGGAAGAGGCGGTACCAGGCGTCCCGCTTGCCCTCGTACGCGCCGAGCACGGCGAAGATCTCGCGCGCGAAGGCGACCGGCTCCGTGGGGCCCGCCGTGACGAGGTCCCCGGTCCCGGCCGCGCCGGGCGCGGTCACCGCGTCCGCGTCCGTGTAGTGCTCGCCGCCCTTGTAGCCGGTGGCGTCGAGGTAGAAGGAGACCGCGCTCGTGTGCGGGCGGTCGTCGAGCAGGCCCTCCTTCGCGAGGCCGGCCGTGGCCCCGCAGATCGCGGCGACCGGGACCCCGGCGTCGAGGAAGGCGCGGGCCTTGGCGGTGAACGGGGCCAGGTCGTCGCCCTCGTCGTACTTCTCGGCGCCCGGGAGGATCAGCAGGGCGCTGTCCCCCGGGGCGAGGTCGGCGAGCGCGAGGTCGGGGACGATCCGGATGCCGGCGAGGGTCGTGACGGGCTCTCCGGCGACCGGGCCGACGGTCCTGATCGTGTAGCCGGCGCGGGCGAGCCAGGCGGTGGCGTGGCCCGTCTCCCAGTCGGCGAGGGTGTCGTAGACGGCGAGGTGGACGGTCTTGGTGTCGCTCTCGGTTCCCATGACAGAAGACTGTCATGGCGACAGCATGCTGTCAATGGGGCGGTGCGGGTCGAAGCCGTGGGGGATCCGTACGGGAGACGGGAGGGAAGCCGCGCGGGACGGCGGGGAGGCCGACGCGAAGGAGCGAGGGAACAAGGTGTCGCGTCCGCCCCGGTCTCGGTGGACAGGATGGCCATGGCCTTCCCACCTGCGGTTCCTTACCCTCGACCCATGACCCCTCATGTCATCGAACCCGATCCCCAGGCCGGGGCCGCCGTCAAGGCCGCCGACCGCGCGCACGTGTTCCACTCCTGGTCCGCCCAGGGCCTGATCGACCCGCTCGCCGTCGCCGGCGCCGAGGGTTCGTACTTCTGGGACTACGACGGGAACCGCTACCTCGACTTCACCAGCGGCCTCGTCTACACCAACATCGGCTACCAGCACCCCCGCGTGGTCGCCGCCATCCAGGAGCAGGCCGCGAAGCTCACCACCTTCGCGCCCGCCTTCGCCATCGACGTCCGCTCCGAGGCCGCACGCCTCATCGCCGAGCGGACCCCCGGCGACCTGGACAAGATCTTCTTCACCAACGGCGGCGCCGAGGCCGTCGAGAACGCCGTCCGCATGGCCCGGCTGCACACCGGCCGTACGAAGGTGCTCTCCGCCTACCGCTCGTACCACGGCGCCACCTCCACCGCGATCAACCTGACCGGTGACCCGCGCCGCTGGCCCTCCGACACCGGCTCGGCCGGCGTCGTGCGCTTCTGGGCGCCGTTCCTCTACCGCTCGCCCTTCTACGCCACCACCGAGGCGGAGGAGAGCGCGCGGGCCCTCCAGCACCTGGAGGACACGATCGCCTTCGAGGGTCCGGCGACCATCGCCGCGATCATCCTGGAGACCGTCCCCGGCACCGCCGGCATCATGACCCCGCCGCCCGGCTACCTCGCCGGCGTCCGCGAGATCTGTGACCGGTACGGCATCGTCTTCGTCCTCGACGAGGTCATGGCGGGCTTCGGCCGCACCGGCGCGTGGTTCGCCGCCGACCACTTCGACGTCGTGCCCGACCTGATGACCTTCGCCAAGGGCGTGAACTCCGGCTACGTGCCCCTCGGCGGCGTCGCCATCAACGCCGAGATCGCCGCCACCTTCGACAAGCGCCCCTACCCGGGCGGACTGACCTACTCCGGCCACCCGCTCGCCTGCGCCGCCGCCGTCGCCACCCTCCAGGTGATGGAGGACGAGAAGGTCGTCGAGAACGCCGCCCACATCGGCGAGCACGTCCTCGGCCCCGGCCTGCGCGAGCTCGCCGAGCGCCACCCGTCCGTCGGCGAGGTCCGCGGCCTGGGCGTCTTCTGGGCGCTCGACCTGGTCAGGAACCGCGAGACCCGCGAGCCGCTCGTCCCGTACAACGCGGCCGGCGAGGCCAACGCGCCCATGGCCGCCTTCGGCGCCGCGGCGAAGAAGAACGGCCTGTGGCCCTTCGTCAACATGAACCGCACCCACGCCGTCCCCGCCTGCAACGTCACCGAGGCGGAGGCCAAGGAAGGCCTCGCGGCCCTCGACGCGGCCCTCTCGGTCGCCGACGAGCACACCGTCTGACCGCGACCCGGAGAGGCCCCCTCCGTCTGGACTAGGGTGTCCGGAGCCGGACGGAGGGGGCCGACCCATGCCCGCGAGCGGAGCTGTCACCCGCAACACCTTGCGACAGCAGATCGCGGACGCGCTCCGTGACGAAGTGCTCGCGGGCCGTCTCCAGCCGGGCGAGGAGTTCACGGTCAAGCAGATCGCCGAGCAGTACGGGGTGTCCGCGACCCCCGTACGCGAAGCCCTCGTCGACCTCTGCGCGCAAGGCCTCCTCGACTCCGACCAGCACCGCGGCTTCCGCGTCCACCAGTACTCGGTCGACGACTACCGGGCCATGGTCGAGGCCCGGATGCTCGTCGTCGACGGCATCTTCCGCCGCCACGCGCCCGCCGTGCCGCTGCCCCCCGCCGCGGCCCCGCGACCCGACCTCGGGATCGGCGTCGCGCTCGTCTCCGTACGGCGCAGGGGCGAGGCGGCGGCCCGCGCGGCCCGCGCCGGGGACCTCGACGTCCTCATCGGGTACGACATCCGCTACTGGCGCGAGCTGGGACGCCTGGTCTCCGCCAACGACCACATCGCCGACTTCCTGCACCGGCTCCGCGTCCAGGCCTGGGTCTTCTCCGTGCCCTACCTGCGCTCCGAGCGGGACATGCTGGGCTGGCTGTGGAGCGACCACGTCGAGCTGGTCGACGCGATCACCCGCGGGGACGCGCAGGCGGCCGTGACGGTCGTACGGCAGTACAACGCGCACTCGCTGGAATGGGCGGGGTACCTGGAGGCTCGGGCCCACTGAGGCCGGGGCCGGCCGGCGCGCACCGGTGGCGGGGCGCGTGGGGCCGGGGCCCGAGTTCGGGTTGAGGCCGGGCCTCCGGGGGCAGTTCCTCAGCGGGTGGACGGTGTCCGTGGGGCGCCGACTAACCTGGCCGTCCCTGCAAATGCCTGGCGTACGCCCCGCGAGCGTCCCCCGCAACTGACGGAGAGAGAGCGTCCCTTGGCCTGTGACCTGTGGCTGGTCCCCCTCGTCGACGTGCTGTGCCACAGCCCCGACAACCCCTTCGCCCAAGAGATCGCCCAGTACGACGCCGTGCTCAGCGCGTCCGGTCTGCCGACCGTGCCCGTCTACGCGTACATGCCGGGACTCTCCGGTGACGTCGCCCCGATCGCCGGCTTCGACTACGAGGCCCTGCACTTCCTGCGGCGGGTGTACCTCCTCCAGATGTGCGGGCTGCCGGTCGAACCGGTCGGCGAGCTCGGCGGGGACTACGAACAGCTCCTGGAGATGTTCGAGGCGACCGCCCAGCAGTCGCACCTGGTCTGGCACTACGACCACGCGGGCGCGTACGTCCCGGTCGACTTCCCGGTGCCGCTCGCCAGCGACGAGCTCCTGGAGGGCGGCGGGCCGCTCGGCTCCTCGTACGGGCTGCTGCGGGAGCTCCAGTTCGTGGCGCCCTCGATCGGTATCGACCCGGCGAACCCGCCGGCGGCCCCCCTGCCGCCGGAGCGGCCGACCTCCCTGGAGGAGCCGGCCGTGGCGACCCCCCTGGACGGCGGCCCCTTCGCCCGGGAGCGGCATGTGTGGCTGGGCCTGCACGCGGCGGCGACCCGGAGCCTGGCACAGGGCTCCATGATCATCCTCAGCTGACCCCGCCCCGGCCCGGGCCGGGCGCCCAGGGCCGAGCGTCCAGGGTCGGCGGCTCGGAGCGGGGCGGGCCCGGAGGCCGAGCGGCCCCCCGGCACCCAGCGGCCCCCGGACGGCCCTAGCGGGCCTCCGGGGGCCGCTGGCGCGGCATGTTCGGACGGGTCCCGGGCGGCAGCGGGAAGCGGCCCGAGGGGTGGGAGCTCTCGGGCCGGGCGGGCATCACGCCCACCGACTGGAGCGCGAGCGGCGCCGGACCCGAGCGGAACTCGACCATCCAGTCCGCGGTCTCCGCCCGTACGAGCTCGGTCACGTCCTCCGAGAAGCGGCGCAGCACGCCGAGACACCGCTCGGCCGCCTCGCTGGCGGTGCCCTCCGTGGGGCCCAGCACCTCCCGGACGCTCTCCGAGGCCCAGTCGAACTGGAGGGCCTGGAGACGGCGCTGCACGGCCTGTGCCGTCGCCACGTCCCTCATCCAGCCGGACGTCAGGCCGAAGTACCGGTCGCAGGCCACGCAGGCGGCGCCGAGCAGCAGCGAGAGGTAGCCCCAGCCGACGGTGCCCTCCGTCACGCCGGTCAGGTCGAGCAGCGGGAGGGCGGCGCCGGCGATCACCCCGGCGGCCGTGCCGATCCGCAGGATCCGGGCACCGCGGCGCTTCCGGGCGCGGTCGGAGAGGTACCACTCGGCGGTGCGCAGGGCGTGGGACTCCACCCGGCGGTACAGCTCGTCGAGCCGTTCGGCGGGCTCGCCCCAGTCGCCCAGGGGGAACGGCGTACCGGTCAGATCGCGGTGGACGTCTCCCCCGGGGGGCCCCGGTGGCTGCATCTCCGGCTGCTGGCTCACCGGGGGACTCCTCTGTTCAGCTCAGCGCTCGTGTCCTTCTGTGACGTGCGGTGCACGTGGTGCCTGCCCTTCCTACCGCCGAATGGTGGGCGACGGGCCCGGAATCCCAGGATTTCCGCCCGCAAGAGGGTGTTGATCAGGTAGAGGAGCCCGCAGTTTCTCACCCGAAAGAGTGATGGAGGCGGGGCGAGCGGGGACCACGTAGGCTCGGCGTACCGACATACGGACGTACCGAACCTCAGGAGTGACCGTGATTCCCGGTGGTGGTCAGCCCAACATGCAGCAGCTTCTCCAGCAGGCCCAGAAGATGCAGCAGGACCTCGCCCGCGCCCAGCAGGAGCTGGCCGCGACCGAGGTCGAGGGACAGGCGGGCGGTGGCCTGGTCAAGGCGACCGTGACCGGCTCCGGCGACCTGCGCGGCCTCGTGATCGACCCGAAGGCGGTCGACCCGGAGGACACCGAGACGCTCGCCGACCTGATCGTGGCCGCCGTCCAGGCCGCCAACGACAACGCGCAGCAGCTCCAGCAGGCCAAGCTCGGTCCGCTGGCGCAGGGCATGGGCGGAATGCCGGGCCTGGGCTTCTGAGCCCCCCGCTTCCCTCACCCCCGTGGGCTTCTAAGGCTCGCTTTCAGCCACTACCGTAAGAATCAAGCACTCCCTTGAAGGGGCGTT
This sequence comes from Streptomyces sp. Qhu_M48, assembly GCF_051305195.1. NCBI lineage: Bacteria > Bacillati > Actinomycetota > Actinomycetes > Kitasatosporales > Streptomycetaceae > Streptomyces > Streptomyces sp. Qhu_M48. The sequence goes on from NZ_CP195432.1 coordinate 67,254, forward strand.
CCGTGTACGAAGGCGTGGTTCAGGACCTCATCGACGAACTGGGCAGGCTGCCCGGCGTCGGTCCCAAGAGCGCGCAGCGGATCGCCTTCCACATCCTCCAGGCCGAGCCGACGGACGTCCGCCGGCTCGCGCACGCGCTCCTGGAGGTCAAGGAGAAGGTCAGGTTCTGCGCGGTCTGCGGCAACGTGGCCCAGCAGGAGCAGTGCAACATCTGCCGCGACCCCCGCCGCGACCTGACCGTCATCTGTGTGGTCGAGGAGCCCAAGGACGTCGTCGCGATCGAGCGGACCCGCGAGTTCCGGGGGCGGTACCACGTCCTCGGCGGCGCGATCAGCCCGATCGACGGCGTCGGCCCGGACGACCTGCGCATCCGCGAGCTGCTGGCGCGGCTCGCCGACGGCGCCGTCACCGAGCTGATCCTCGCGACCGACCCGAACCTGGAGGGCGAGGCCACCGCGACCTACCTGGCGCGGATGATCAAGCCCATGGGGTTGAAGGTCACCCGGCTCGCGAGCGGGCTCCCCGTCGGCGGCGACCTGGAGTACGCCGACGAAGTGACCCTCGGCCGTGCTTTCGAGGGGCGGAGGCTGCTAGATGTATGACGACCGGGCCGGCGCGCTCTCAGGGAGGCTCCTCGATGTCTGACCCCACGCTGCACGCGATCACGCAGAACCCCGACGACTTCGCGGTCCAGATCGCCGACTCCATCGAGAGCTTCATCGTCGCGACCACCGAGGTCGCCAAGGGCGACGAGCCGGACAGCGCGGTCCCCTTCCTGCTCCTGGAGATCTCACAGCTGCTCCTGGCGGGCGGGCGGCTCGGCGCGCACGAGGACATCCTCCCGGACGAGCAGTACGAGACGGACACCGGTCCCGAGCCGGACGTGGACGACCTGCGCGAGCGGTTCGCCGTGCTCCTCGACCCGGTCGACGTCTTCTCGGAGGTCTTCGACCCGTACGAGCCGCGCAAGGTCCCGGTCCCGGCCCGCATCTCCGACAACCTCGCCGACATCGTCACCGACCTGCGGCACGGCCTGGCCCACTACCGGGCGGGCCGGACCAGTGAGGCCCTGTGGTGGTGGCAGTTCTCGTACTTCTCCAACTGGGGACCCACCGCCTCGGCCACCCTCCGCGCCCTCCAGTCCCTCGTCGCCCACGTCCGCCTCGACCAGCCCCTCGCGGCCCTCGACGGCCTGGACACGGACGAGGACCTGACGGAGGACGACCTCGCCGAGGAGGCGGGCCGGGTGATGGCGGAGGAGATCGGTGCTCCGCTGGGGCTGCCCGAGCGGCTCTGAGAGCGCGTGATGATCACTCCGTGAGCGCTCTGTCTCACCATCCGGTATCACGTAGGTGTTCGCGGGTCGCTCGTTAGACTGAGCCGATCGCAGCACCGGCTGCGGCACACACTGAGCGAGGAGCGCACGTGGGCCTTGTCGTGCAGAAGTACGGAGGCTCCTCCGTTGCCGATGCCGAAGGCATCAAGCGCGTCGCCAAGCGGATCGTGGATGCCAAGAAGAACGGCCACCAGGTGGTCGTCGTGGTTTCCGCGATGGGCGACACGACGGACGAGCTGATCGATCTCGCCGAGCAGGTATCCCCGATCCCTGCCGGGCGTGAGTTCGACATGCTGTTGACCGCGGGAGAGCGGATCTCCATGGCCCTGCTGGCCATGGCGATCAAGAACCTGGGCCACGAGGCCCAGTCCTTCACGGGCAGCCAGGCCGGTGTCATCACCGACTCGGTCCACAACAAAGCGCGCATCATCGATGTCACGCCGGGCCGGATCCGTACCGCCCTCGACGAGGGCAACATCGCCATCGTCGCCGGGTTCCAGGGCGTGTCCCAGGACAAGAAGGACATCACCACGCTGGGCCGTGGCGGGTCCGACACCACCGCCGTGGCCCTCGCGGCGGCGCTCGACGCCGAGGTCTGTGAGATCTACACCGACGTCGACGGCGTCTTCACGGCCGACCCGCGGGTGGTGAAGAAGGCGAAGAAGATCGACTGGATCTCCTTCGAGGACATGCTGGAGCTCGCCGCCTCCGGCTCCAAGGTGCTGCTGCACCGGTGCGTCGAGTACGCGCGTCGCTACAACATCCCGATCCACGTCCGCTCGTCCTTCTCGGGACTGCAGGGCACCTGGGTCAGCAACGAGCCACACTCCGAAGAAAAGAGCCGCAAGGTGGAGCAGGCCATCATCTCGGGCGTCGCCCACGACACCTCCGAGGCGAAGATCACCGTCGTCGGCGTGCCGGACAAGCCGGGCGAGGCCGCGGCCATCTTCCGTGCCGTCGCGGACGCCGAGATCAACATCGACATGATCGTGCAGAACGTGTCTGCCGCCTCCACCGGCCTCACGGACATCTCCTTCACCCTCCCCAAGGCCGAGGGCCGCAAGGCCATCGACGCCCTGGAGAAGGCGAAGAGCGCGATCGGTTTCGACTCGCTCCGCTACGACGACCAGATCGGCAAGATCTCCCTGGTCGGCGCCGGGATGAAGACCAACCCGGGCGTCACCGCGGACTTCTTCCGCGCGCTCTCCGACGCGGGCGTGAACATCGAGCTCATCTCGACCTCCGAGATCCGCATCTCGGTCGTCACCCGCGCCGACGACGTCAACGAGGCCGTGCGCGCCGTGCACAGCGCCTTCGGCCTGGACAGCGACTCGGACGAGGCCGTCGTCTACGGAGGCACCGGCCGATGACACCGAAGCCGACGCTCGCGGTCGTCGGTGCGACCGGGGCCGTCGGCTCGGTGATGCTCCAGATGCTCACGTACCACGCGGACGTCTGGGGCGACATACGCCTCCTCGCCTCCCCGCGCTCGGCGGGCCGCAAGGCCCCCGTGCGCGGGGAGGAGTGCGAGATCCTCGCGCTGAGCGAGGAGGCGCTGGAAGGCGTCGACCTGGCGCTCTTCCTGGTGCCCGAGGCGGTGGCCGCCCGCTGGGCGCCCGTCGCCGCCACCAAGGGCGCCGTCGTCGTGGACACCTCCGCCGCCTTCCGGGCGGACCCCGACGTGCCCCTCGTGGTCCCCGAGACCAACGCCCACGCGGCGCGCGTACGGCCCCGGGGCATCGTGGCGAGCCCCGGCTGCACCACCCTGGCGCTGATCGTCGCCGTGGGCGCCCTGCACGCCGAGTTCGGGCTCACCGAGCTCGTCGTCACCGCCCAGCAGGCCGCCAGCGGCGCCGGGGCCGGGCAGGCGGGCGTCGAGGCGCTCCGGGCCCAGCTCGGCCTGGTGGCCGGCCGCGGCGAACTGGGCACCCACCCCGGCGACGTACGGCGGGCGGTCGGCGACACCACCGGCCCCTTCCCCGGGCCCCTGGCGCTCAACGTCCTGCCCTGGTCGGGCACGGCGGGCGCCGACGGGGCCTCCTCGGAGGAGGAGCGCGTACGGGACGAGACCCGCCGGATCCTCGGACTTCCCGCCCTGCGGGTCGCCGCCACCTGCGTGCGGGTCCCGGTCGTCACCGGGCACTCCGTCTCCGTGCACGCCCGCTTCGAGCATCCCGTGCCGGTCGGGCGCGCGCACGAGATCCTGGCGACCTCGCCCGGGGTCGTGCTGTACGACGACCCCGCCTCGGGCGACTTCCCCACCCCCGCCGACGTCGTCGGCACCGACCCCGCCTGGGTCGGGCGGGTGCGGCGCTCCATGGGCGACGAGCGGGCGCTCGATTTCTTCGTCTGCGCCGACAATCTGCGCAAGGGAGCGGCCCTCAACGCCCTCCAGATCGCGGAATCGGTTGTCACAGCTTTGTAGGATCTGTGAACGACCTGTGAGCAAATAGGCGTCAGATACCTCTTGAACTGCGGTGATGCCGTGGTTGACGATGCTCTTCCCCCTTGCTGCAACCAGTAGTTGGGTGGAGGGCGTCTCTGCGTGCACCCACGGCCGTGTGGCGCGGAACACGCTGTGGAAGTGGGGCATAGGGGGAGAACAGTTACGCATGGGGATGAACAACTCACCCTTGAAAAGGGTGGCGTACGCGTACAACCCTGCCGGGGGGAAGCGTGTCCAACATGCGTGGCAGAGGTACTCGACATCGCGACCATCGCCCCGCTGCGCGGCGCGGGCACGGCGGTGCTCCCCGTGCGGAGCGCCGGCGTCGTCCCCGTACGCACCCCAGCGGTCAGCGCGTTCAGGCGCCCGCGCCCTCTCGGCGGCATGCCGGTGATCGCGCCCGTGCCCACCGGATCCCGCGCGAGCGCGGTGGACGGCATCCCGTCGCCCCGGACGAGCGCCGAAGGCGCCTCCGCGGCCGGGACCACCGTCGACCACCTGACCGAGACCTACCGCGCCCACTACCGGTCGCTGCTCGGTCTCGCCGCGCTGCTCCTCGACGACACGGCCTCCTGCGAGGACGTCGTCCAGGAGGCGTTCATCCGCGTCCACTCGGCCCGCAAGCGGGTCCGTGAACCGGAGAAGACGCTCGCCTACCTGCGCCAGACCGTCGTCAACCTCTCCCGGTCCGCGCTGCGCCGCCGCATCCTCGGACTCAAGCTGCTGTCCAAGCCGATGCCGGACATGGCCAGCGCGGAGGAGGGGGCGTACGAGCAGCTGGAGCGCGAGGACCTCATCAGGGCGATGCGCGGACTCCAGCGGCGCCAGCGCGAGGTGCTCGCCCTGCGGTACTTCTCGGACATGACCGAGGTCCAGGTCGCCGAGGCGCTCGGAATATCCCTGGGCTCGGTGAAGGCGTACGGTTCGCGGGGCATCGCGGCGCTGCGCGTCGCGATGGGGGCGACGACGTCATGAGCGAGGCACCTGCCAAGGACGGCGACGCCCGAGACGAACGTGACGATCTGAGTGGACAGCGCATGGTGAACATCGAGCCCGGCGAGGGCGACGGAGACGACGAACTCGCGCTGCGGCGGCTGTTCCAGGGCGCGGTGTCCGGCCTGGAGCCCTCCCAGGGCTCGCTGGAGCACCTGCGCCGCGCCGTGCCCGCCCGGCGCGCCCGCAAGCGGCAGGCGATCGTGGGTGCCGCCGCCGCGGCCGTCCTCATCGGCACGGCCGTACCGGCCTTCGTGCACGTCGCCGCCTCCGGTGGCGTCTCGGCCGCCGGCAACCCGGTGAACGCGGGCCACGGCGAGGAGGCCCAGGGCGGCACCGGCACCGAGACCGGCGTCGAGGGCGGCAAGAGCTCCACGGCCCCCGCGAGCAGCGTGTCCCCGAGCCAGGGCGCGGCCGACGGTTCCGAGGGCGAGCCGCAGCGGCCCGGTCCCGGTATCTCCGGCAGCGGTCCGCGCCAGCCGCAGGGCGGGGGCGACGGCTCCACGCCGCGGTGCGGGGCAGGCCAGCTCGGTGTCAGCGGCGCCGACGCCGGCGGACCCGACGGCGAGGGCCGGGTGTACGGCACCTTCCGCATCGCCAACGTCTCCGGCCAGGACTGCGTCGTGGACGGCAGCGGGATCGTCAGCTTCGAGGCCCGCGGTGCGGCCGACCCGGGCCGGATCTCGGTGGTCCGGCACACCTCGGGTGACGGCGGGAGCGGGTTGCCCGACCCCTCGCAGGAGTCGTCCTCGCTCCTCCTGAAGCCGAGCGGCTCCTACGAGGTGAAGTTCGTCTGGGTGCCGAGCGAGACCTGCCGCACGACCGGGACCACCCCGACGCCCACCGAGCCCCCGCCGACGGAGGAGCCGACCACACCGCCCACGACGGTCCCGCCGACGGAGCCCACGGGCGACCCCGAACCCACCGAGGGCGCGGGCTCCGGTGGCGGCGGCACCGTGCCGGGCACCGGCTCGGAAGGGGGCGCGGACGCGGGCGCGGCACCGCAGCTGCTCCGCGCGGACGGCGGCCTCGCGGACGGCAGCGTCCTGGTCAGCCATGTCGCGGAACCGGGCGGCCCCTCGGCCTCGGCATCCATCCCGAACGCCTGCGCGGGCACCATCTACCGCACCGGCGTCCTGGCCGGCTGAGCCACCCGGGCCCCCGGAGCACGGATCGGGCCATCGGCCCCCGGAACACGGACCGGTTCACGACCCCCGGAACAGGAGCGGCCCTCGGGCCCCGGTTCCGGGGGCCGTGCCGACTACAGGCCCAGTGCCTCGTCGCGGGTCGCCTCCGCCTCGCGGCGCACCAGGCGGAACCACATGAAGATCACGAAGCCCGCGAAGACGAACCACTCCGCGGTGTAGCCGAGGTTCTGGAACGCCTTGGCGTCCAGACTCGTGCCCGCCGCCGCGGCCGCCGGGACCGGGCTGAGGCCCGCGGGGGAGTCGGCGAGGGTGATCCAGGCGTCGTACACGTCGTCCGTGACCACGTTCACCAGAGCCGCCGCGCTGATCATCCCGAGCTGGCCCTCGGGCAGCCCGCCGGCCGTGCGGACGCCCTTCGTGCCCGGGTTCTCCGAGGCCTGGAGCGCGCCCACCACCGTGACCTCGCCGGACGGCGGCGCGGGGGCCTTCGCGCCCGTGGGGAGCCAGCCCCGGACCACCGGCAGCGACCGTCCGGCGTCCGTCCGCAGCATCGTCAGGACGTACGAACCGGTCCGGCCGTCCAGCTCGCGGCCCGGGACGAGGAACTGGTCCCCGAACCGGCCGCGTGCCTCGGCCGACCGGCCCGAGGTCTCCTTGCTGACCGGGAGCAGCGCGTCCAGCGGCTCCGCCCTCAGCGTGCTCGCGGCGGGCCGCTCCTCCGCCTCCTGATGGGACTCGACGCGATCCTCGAACTTGCCCATCTGCCAGGTCCCCATGAAGACGCAGAACGGGATCGCCAGCAGGACGAAGACGTTGATCCCCCACCAGCGGGGCGTTCTCAGGAACCGGTACACGCCCCCACGGTACGCAAGGGACCTCAGCCCTCCGTCGGCCGGGTCCCCAGGTGCTTCGCGGCGAACGCCAGGTCCAGGGCGACCTGCTTGATCCGCTCCTCCACCACGAGCGAGCCGTGGCCCGCGTCGTACCGGTAGACCTCGTGGACCGCGCCCCGGGCCGCGAGCCGGTCGACGTAGTTCTCGATCTGACGGATCGGGCAGCGCGGGTCGTTGACGCCGGCCGAGATGTGCACCGGGGCCTTCACCGCGTCCACGTACGTCAGCGGCGACGAGGCCGCGAACCGCTCGGGCACCTCCTCGGGGGAGCCGCCGAGCAGCGTCCGGTCCAGCGCCTTGAGGGCCTCCATCTCGTCCTCGTACGCCGTGACGTAGTCCGCGACCGGGACCGCCGCGAGACCGACCGCCCACGCGTCGGGCCGGGTCCCGAGGCCGAGGAGGGTGAGGTAGCCGCCCCAGGAGCCGCCCGACAGGACGAGCCGGGCCGGGTCGGCGAGGCCGCTCTCCACCGCCCACGCGCGGACCGCCTCGATGTCCTCCAGCTCGATCAGGCCGACCCGGTGCTTGAGCGCGTCCGTCCACTCCCGGCCGTACCCCGTCGAGCCGCGGTAGTTGACCCGCACCACCGCGTACCCGTGGTCCAGCCAGGCCGCCGGGCCCGAGGCGAAGGCGTCGCTGTCGTGCCAGGTCGGGCCGCCGTGCACCTCGAAGACGGTCGGGAAGGGGCCCTCGCCCGCCGGGCGCTGCACCAGCGCGTGGACCCTGCCGCCGGGGCCCTCCACCCACACGTCCTCCACGGGCACCGAGGGCGGGGCCTTGGGACCGGGCGGATCGAGGACGACACCGCCGTCCGTGGAGCGCACCACCGGCGGCTCGGCGGCCGAGGACCACAGGTACTCCACGCTGCCGTCCGGGCGGGCCGTGGCGCTCGACACCGAACCGGGCGGGGTCTCCAGCCGGACCAGGGCGCCGGTGGCGATCTCGTATCGCCACAGCTCGCTGCGGGCCTCGAAGCTGTGCACGATCAGCAGGCCGGAGCCGTCCGGGTACCACTCGGCCGACACGTCGCCCGGCAGGTCGAGCGAGAGCTCCGTCTCGGTGCCCGCCGCCACGTCCCAGAGCATCGGCTCCCACCGGCCGCGCCGCTGGTGCGCGACGAGCAGCCGGGTGTCCCCGGCGACCGGGGCGAAGCCGAGGACCGACAGCCCCAGCTCCTCCGTGCCGCCCTTGGTGTCGTCGAGCTCCGCGAGCACGCTCGCGTCCGAGGCGCGCAGCACCCGCAGCGCCGAGTGCATCGCGTCCCCGTGCTCGGTGTGCTCGACGGCGATCAGCGCGCCGTCGTACGACAGGTCGCCGACCCCGGCCGACTCCCGGTGCCGGTAGACCTCGACCGGGGCGTCCGCCCCGGGGCGCACGAGGTGGATCGTCGAGCCGTCCTCGTCCGTGGAGCGGCCCACCACCAGCGTGCCCTCCCGGCCGATGGCCAGCCCCGCCGGGTAGGAGGCGTCGAGGCCGGGCACCGCCGGCTCGTCCGCGCCGCCGCCGAACGGCTGGCGCATCCACACGCCGAACTCGTCCCCGTCGGTGTCCGCGAACCACCAGATCCAGGCGCCGTCCGGCGACAGCGTGCCGTCCGTCGTGCCGTTCGGCCGGTCCGTGACCTGCCGCTGCTCCCCGGTCGACCGGTCCCAGGCGTACAGCTCGTACGTCCCCGTCGCGTTCGACACGAAGAGCGAGCGGTGGGGGGCCTCCTCGGCCCACTCGGGCAGGGAGACACGCGGTGCGCGGAAGCGCCGCTCCCACGTGGGGGTCCGGTCGGTGAGCCCGTCGTCGAGCCCGGCGTTCTTGCTCTCAGTCATGGCTCCCATGATGCTCCGCGCGGCGGACAATCAGGTCGCGTCCCCCTCAACCTGTGGATAACCTCGCCGACATGTACTCACCGATCCCCGAGGACTGGCGCGAGGCCAACCGCGCGCGCTGGGACGAGCGCGTCCCGATCCACGCCGCCAGCGCCTTCTACGACCTCGACACCTTCCGGGCGGGCAAGGACGCCCTGCGGGACTTCGAACTCGCGGAGGTCGGCGACGTCACCGGACGCTCCCTGCTGCACCTCCAGTGCCACATCGGCCTGGACACCCTCTCCTGGGCGCGCCACGGCGCCTCGCACGTGGTCGGCCTGGACTTCTCCGAGCCGGCCGTCGAGACCGCCCGCTCGCTCGCCGCCGACCTGGGCCTCACCCAGGACCGGGCGGCCTTCGTCGCCGCCGACGTGTACGACGCCGCCGAGGCCGTCCCGGACAGCGCGTACGACATCGTCTACACCGGCAGCGGGGCGCTGAGCTGGCTGCCCGACATCGAGCGCTGGGCGGAGACCGCCGCCTCGCTCGTCGCTCCCGGCGGCTTCCTGTACGTGGCGGAGTTCCATCCGTTCACCGACTCGCTCGACGACGAGACCGGCAGCCGGATCGTGCACGACTACTTCGTCCGCGAACCCTGGGTGGACACCTCCCCGGGCACGTACGCCGAACTCGACGCCGCCACCGTCCACAACCGCAGCGTGGAATGGGTGCACCCGGTCGGCGAGGTCGTCACCGCCCTCGCGAAGGCGGGTCTGCGGATCGAGTTCCTGCACGAGCACGAGGCCTCGCTCTTCCCCCGCTACGGAGCGCTCCAGCGGCACGAGGACGGCTACTACCGCTTCCCGGCGGACCGCCCCCGCATCCCGCTGATGTACTCGGTCAAGGCGTCCAGGCCGGCCTGAGAAGGGGCCACGCTCAGGCGGGCGTGTCAGGCGGGCGTGTCAGGACGTACGTGGTGGGTCCGGCGGCCGTCCGGCCCGAGGACCTGGGCCCCTATCTTGTGGGTGCGCAGCGAGAGCGCGGTGCCCGCGATCCGGAGCGCCGGGGCGGCCCGTACGAGCGCCGCCGTGACCTCGTGCAGTTCGTCGACCGTACGGAGCCACAGGGCGACCGCGAGGTTGTGCGGGCCGGTGACCGAGGTGACCAGCCGGGTCTGGCGCAGCCGCCCCAGCGCCGCCACCGTCGTCGGCACCTCCAGGGGCGGCACGTCGGTCGTGACCATCGCCCACACCGGGCGCCCGGAGAACCTCGGGGCCGGCAGGCAGTGGTGGTGGAGGACGCCGCCCGCCGTGAGGACGTCCAGCCTCCGCCGTACCGTCGACTCGCTCGTACCGCACTGCCGGGCCAGCTCGGCGGCGCTGCGGCGGGCGTCCCCCGCCAGCTCCGCGACCAGCCGGCGGTCGAGCTCCGTGAGGTTGGGGTGGGGGCGCGACGCCGCCCGCGCCCGCCGGTCCCCGCCCGTGAGCTCCGTGAGGAGCTGGACCTGCGACGGCGTGAGCTGCTCGATCCGCGACCGGTACGGGCGGTTGTGCAGCCGGGTGACGACCTGGGTCCGGGCCCGGAGCACCCCGGGCAGCAGCCGCACCCGCCCGGAGAGGTAGGCGTCGAGCGCGTACAGGTCGGGGCAGACCACGAGCAGGACCAGATCGGCGTCGCCGGTCACCTGGTGGACGCCGAGGGTGCACGGATCGGCCGAGACCTCGCCCGCGGTGGCCTCGGCGGCGCCCGCGACGCACTCCAGCTCCACCCAGGCGTAGAGCATCGCGTCCGTGGCGTGGCGGGCGGCGAGCAGCGAACTCCAGGCGTAGCCGCCGCCCGTGAGGTGCTCCCAGCGCCGGGCGAGGGTGTCCGGGGTCGGCCCCAGGACCGTCGACAGCTGGGTCCAGCTGGCGCGCGGGGCGACCTGCAGTGCGTGGATCAGCGAAAGATCCGCCTCTCCCAGGACGGATTCCTCGGTACTCATTTCCCTCCCTGGTCGATCCCCGGCAAACCGTGGGTGTGGGTCCCAGGGCGCCCCAGGATGTGGACCGAGGCGTATGCATTCAAGCCGCATCGGCGTTTGTTCGCCATCGGATCGGGTGTAAGTCACGGACGGGGAAGCGGACGGGGAAGCGGATGAGGTTCGGAAATCCACCGGGAACCGGTGGGCCGACGCTGCTCTGGGGAGAGCCGGTGAGCCCCGAGCAGCTCGCCGCCGCCGAGCAAGGGTACGACCGCTGCGGGCCCGCCGAACGGCTCCTGTGGGAGCGGCTCTCCGTCTTCGAGGGAGCCTTCGGCCGCGACGCGGTCCGCGAGGTGTGCGCCGGGCGCGCGTTGCCCCCGACGGCGGTCCTGTCGGTCCTCGACCGGCTCGCCCCCTCCGCCCTCCTCGCCGTCGACGACCTGTTCGACGGCGAGAGCGACGTGCCCCGCTACTGGATGCCGCACCCCATGCGGGCCGTGGGGGCCCGCCGGCTCACCGAGCGCGGCGAACGCCGGGCCGTCGTCCTGCGCCACCGGCGCTGGTGCGTGAAACTCGCCAGGCGGGCCGCCGACCGGTGGCAGAGCGGCCGCCAGTGCGACGCGCGCGACCTGGCCCTGCGCGAACTCCCCGACCTGGCAGCCGCCATGGACCCGACGACCGCGCCGCTCTCGCCGAGCGCCGAGGCGGACACGGCGGTCGAGGTCGTCGTCTCCCTCTGGTTCCTCTGGGTGGCCTGCGGGCGGGCCGCCGAGGGCCGGGTCCGGTTGCGCCACGCCCTCTCCCTGTCCGCCGGGGAGCCGACCGCCCGCGCCCTGTGGCTCGCCGCCTTCCTGGAGCTGGAGTCGGGCCGCCCCGAGGACGCCGACCCGCTCCTCGCCCGGGCCTGGGCGGCGGCCGTACGGGACGGGGACGACCGCGCCCTGGGGCTGCTCGCCCATCTGCGGGGCGCGACCGCCCTCTACCAGGGGCGTACGCGCGCGGCGGCGGACGAGTTCCGGGAGGCGCTCGCGCTGATGGTGGAGTACCCGGAGTTCGGGCCGACCCGGCAGGCGTGCTGGGTCGGCCTGGCGCTCGCCCTGTGCCCCACGGACCCCGAGGCGGCGCAGGAGGCGCTGGACCAGGGGGAGCTGGACCGCGAGAGCCGGTGGCCCCGGGTCGGCCGCGACGTGTGTACCGAGGCCTGGGCGCACCACGTCCGGGCCGAGCTCGCCATGTGGGACGGAGAGCTGGAGCGGGCCGCCGCGCACGCCCGGCGGGCGGTGCGCGAGCACCTGCGGATGGGTTCGGCGGCGGGCGCGGCCGCCGGGGCGGAACTCCTGGCGCAGATCCGGGTGTCGGCCGGACGGCGCGACGAGGCGGCCCATCTGCTGGGCGCGGTGGACCTGTTGCGGAGCTCCGTCTTCGACTCCTCGTACCGGCCGGCGGAGCACTGCGTCGCGACCCGCGCCCGCAGCGAGACGGTCCTCAGGTCGCTGCTCGACGGCCGGGAACTGCGGTGCGCGTACGAAGAGGGCGCGCGGCGCGGCCTGTTCGCGCTGGCGGGGGAGGGGTAGGACCGGCCCCGGCCCGAACCGGGGTCCATCGCAGCCTTCCGGCGGCCGGCCCGGACCCGCCCCGGGTTCATCAGCGCACCCCGGCCCGGGACGCCCCCCGCGTTCACACCGTTGTCGGTCGCCGTGCCTACGATGGCCGGCATGTCCTTCGCCTTCGCCGTGGCCACGGTCTTCCTGCTGTTCTTCGGGCTCGGCGTGCGGCGGGACCGGCGCCGCTTCGGCAACGCCGTGCTCCTCGGCCTCGCCGTCACCTTCCTCGGCATCGGACTGATCGCGGGGATCGACGACGCCCCGCCCGGAGTCGCCGAGTCCGTGATGGTCGTCGCGCTCCTCGTGCTCGGGCTCGGCCCGGTGGTCCTCGCGGGGCTGCTCACGTGGAACGGCGTGAAGATGGTCCGCAAGGAGGGCAGAAGTCCGGGCAACCTGCTCTCGCTCCTCGCCGGGCTCGGCATGTTCGGGGTGATGGCCCTGGCCGTGTCCGCGGCCGCCATCCAGTCCTGGACCCTGCGGATAGTGGTCGTCACCACCCTCTTCGTCCTCGGCTACGTCTCCTTCCTCTTCGTCTGCTTCGTCGGCTACGCCTACCTGTACGGCCGGATGCGGATCCGCCGGGACGCCGACTACGTGGTCGTCCTCGGCTCCGGCCTGGTCGGCGGCCGCCGGGTGCCCCCGCTCCTCGCCAGCCGTCTGGACCGGGGACGCGAGGTGTACGAGAGGCTGGCCGCGTACGAGCGGCGGGACGGCGACGCCCCCGTCCTCGTCACCTCGGGCGGGCAGGGGCCCGACGAGGAACTCCCCGAGTCCCACGCGATGGCCGACTACCTCGTCGCGCGCGGGTTCCCGCCGGAGGCCCTGGTCCGCGAGGACCGCTCGCGGACCACCGAGGAGAACATGCTCTTCACCAGGGAGCTGATGGAGCGGGACCGGCCGGGCTCCTCGTGCGTGATCGTCACCAACAACTTCCACGCCTTCCGGGCCGCCCTCTCGGCCCGCAGGGCGGGCGTGAACGGCCAGGTGGTGGGCTCGCCGACCGCCGCCTACTTCTGGCCGTCGGCGACCATCCGCGAGTTCGTCGCGGTCTTCCTCCAGTACAAGGTGGTCAACCTCGGGATCTGCCTGACCCTGATCCTGCTCGGGGCGCTCGCGTGGGCGAGCCGCTGAGGACGGCGCTCGGTCATCGGGACCACCTCACGGGGTGACGATCGGGAACCGGGGATCGGGCGTCGTCACGTACGAGAACAGCCGGGCCAGCAGGGCCGGATCGCCCTCCACTCCGATCCCGAGCTCCCGCAGCTCCTCGCCGGCGAGCAGGCCGAGGAGCTGTGCCTTGCCCAGGGAGAGGGTGAGCCCGGCCGGCGTCCTGGGCTCGCCCTCGACGGCCCGGTGGGTGAGGGCCCCGTTGTGCAGGGTGAGCCGGCGGCGCCCCTCGTTCGCGACGACGAGGTCGATGGTCAGGTCCTCGTCCCACGCGCGCGGGCCGTCGATCCGGACGGCGATCGAGTCGACGAGCATGGGAACGGTCAGGGCCGTCGCCATCTCGGGGTTGGTCGTGTCGACCATGTCGCCGGAGACGCCGTCCCGCAGCTCCTGCGCCGAGGTGAGGTAGAAGTTGCGCCAGGTGCCGTTCTCGGAGCCGTACCCGAGCCGGTCGTACACGGAGGCGAGGGCCTCCTTCGCCTCGCCGTACACCTCGGCGTCGTCCGGCTCGGCGAAGACCAGGTGGTCGAGGAGGGTCGCCGCGAACCGCAGGTCGCCCTCCTCGGCGTACGCGCGGGCCTTGGCGAGGGTCGCGGCGGGGCCGCCGGCCACGTCCACGTACCGCTGGGCGAGCTCGGTCGGCGGGTGCTCCCAGAGATGGGCCGCGTTGCCGTCGAACCAGCCCAGGTAGCGCTGGTAGACCGCCCTGGAGTTGTGGTGGAGCGAGCCGTAGTAGCCGCGCGCGTGCCAGGACTTCTGCAGGGCCGGCGGCAGCTCGATCCGCTCGGCGATCTCCGGCCCGGTGAGGCCCTCGTTGAGCAGCCGCAGCGACTGGTCGTGCAGGTACGCGTAGAGGTCGCGCTGCCCGGCCAGGAACTCCACCACGTTGTCGTGGCCCCAGGTCGGCCAGTGGTGGGAGGCGAAACCGACGTCGTACCGCCCGTGGAAGAAGTCGATCGCCTCGTCGAGGTACGCGGCCCAGATCCGCGCGTCGCGGACGACCGCGCCGCGCAGGGTCAGGACGTTGTGCATGTTGTGCGTGGCGTTCTCGGCCAGGCACAGGGCGCGGTGGTCGGGGAAGAGGAAGTTCATCTCGGCCGGGGCCTCGGTGCCCGGCGTCAGCTGGAAGACGATCCGCACCCCGTCGACCGTCTCCTCCTGGCCGGTCTCCGTGATGTCCACGGTCGGCGGGATCAGGCTGACGGTGCCGAGGGAGGTGGTCTGCCCGAGGCCTGCACTGATCTGGGCGTCCGGCGCCTTCGGCAGGTTCGCCCCGTACATGTAGCTCGCGCGGCGGGTCATCGCGTTGCCCGCGTACACGTTCTCGCTGACCGCGTGCTCCAGGAAACCGGCCGGGGCGAGGATCGGGACCCCCTCCTCCGCGCCGTGCGGCAGGACACCGCGGGCGCCGCCGAAGTGGTCGCCGTGCGAGTGGGTGTAGATCAGGCCGGTGACCGGACGGTCGCCGCGGTGCTCCTTGTAGAGCGCGAGCGCGGCCGCCGCGGTCTCGGTGGAGATGAGGGGGTCGAGGACGACGATCCCGCGCTCGCCCTCGACGATCGTCATGTTCGACAGGTCCAGGCCCCGCACCTGGTAAATGCCCTCGGTGACCTCGTACAGGCCCTGCCGGGAACAGAGCCGCGCCTGGCGCCAGAGGCTCGGGTGCGCGGTGTCGGGGCACTCCGCCTTCAGGAAGCCGTAGACATCGCCGTCCCAGACGGTCCGGCCGTCGGCGGCCGTGACCGTGCCGGGCACGAGGGCGCCGAGGAAACCCCGGTCGGCGTTCTCGAAGTCGGTGGTGTCCTCGAAGGAGGGCAGGGTGTCGCTCATGAACCGGTGCTCCGTTCCGCGCGGGCGGTGATCGGCGTACCGGTCCATCTGAACACCGGGCCGGTGGGGCCGCACTCCGGCCGCATTCCGGCCGCATTCCGGCCGCACTCCGGCCGTCGTCGGGACGGCGGACCCGGCGCTCCCTCCCTACTCTGGAGGTACGGAGGTGACCCATGAGCCGACGGCACCACTTCCACATCGACCACCTCGGACACTCGGTCTCCACGACCGTGCACACCGGGCACAGCTGGATCGTCGAGATCCTGGTCGACGGCAAGGAGACCGGGTACGCCAAGAGCAAGGGCGACGGACCCCTCACCGTCCCGATCGAGCTGCCGACCGACCCACCGACACCGGTGTCGGTACGCGTCACCCCGGGGCCCGGCACACCGCGCTGCCTGCTGATCGCGACGGCGGACGGGGAACCGCAGGTGATGGCGCCGAGGGCCTACTGAGCGGAGGGGCCGCCCGACCGCGGGGCGGCCTCAGGAGAGCCAGGCCATCCCGATGACCAGGAAGACCACGAAGGCGATGGCACCGGCCACGGCGGCCGTCTTGCGGGGACGGCGCCGGGAGAGCTCCGCGAGACCGCCTCCGGAGGTGCCGGGCCGCTCCCGCCGCCGGGACGTGCCGGCGCCGGTCGGCGCCGGTCTGCGGATCTGCCCAGACGCGGGTCCACGCCCGCGCCCGGGCGCGGGTCTGGGAGCCGGTGCGGGCATGGGCACGGACGGCGGCAGGGGCGCGGGGCCGGTGGCGGCGGCCGACGACCGGCCCGCGCTGCGCTGAGGGGCGTGATGGGGAGCGCGGTGCGCCGCCGGGGGCCGGTGGTGCGCCGGGGCCGGCGCGGAGTAGGCGCGCCACGCGCCGGAGGAGAACCAGTCCGCGATGGCCTGCGCCGGCGGCCGCTGCTCCGGCTGCTTGGCCAGCAGGCTCAGCAGGTACGTCTCGAACTCGGGCGGCAGCGCCACCCCCAGCCGGCCGGGCGGCATCGGGGCGGTGTCGATGTGCTGGTACAGCAGGGCGGTGGCCGTATCCGCGCGGAACGGCGGACGCCCGGTGAGGAGTTGGTAGAGCACACAGCCCAGCGAGTACACGTCGGAGGCGGGTGACGCGGACTGCCCGAGGGCCCGCTCGGGAGCCAGGTACAGCCCCGTGCCCACGATCTGACCGGTCGTCGTGAGCGCCCCCGACGGGTCGTCGACGAAGCGCGCGATGCCGAAGTCGGCCAGCTTCACCGTCCCGTCGGCGTCGACCAGCAGGTTCCCCGGCTTGATGTCCCGGTGCACGACACCCTGCCGGTGCGCCGCGGCGAGACCGGCGGCCGCGTGGGCGGCGACCACGGCGACCCGCTCGGCCGGCAGCACCAGCGGATCGGAGGGACTCCCGGCGAGGCTGTCGCCCTCCACCAACTCCATGACGAGGAACAGCTTTCCGTCCCACGTGCCGAAGTCGAAGACGCCCACCACGTGCGGGTGGCTCAGCCGGGCGGCGGTCTGCGCCTCCAGCCGGAACCGGTCGGCGGCGGAGGGGTCGGTCCCGTGCGCGAGCATCAGCTTCACCGCGACGTCGCGGCCGAGGACCTCGTCGGTGGCCTGCCACACCTCACCCATGCCGCCCCGGCCGATACACACATGAAGCCGATATCGGTCCGCGACCAGCACCTGAAGACCACCCCTTCGACATTCGATCAACTTGACGGAAGGGAACCAGCGTAGAGCCGTCCGACCACGCCGTTCGCCGCGCTCCCCCCGGTACGCGCGCCGACCGCCGGGAAGACGGCCCCGGCCCCCCGCTCCCGACCGGCCCTCCCCCTCGCCCACCCTCCTCCGATGGACGCCGACCGAGGTGCGGATGAACGGCGGGTGGCCTCGGCCGGTTAGCATCGCGGCCCGGAGTGCGTCCGGAGTGGGTACCGGCGAACGTCGGTGAGCAGGGAACGGAGCAGGGCGTGGCGCGACCTCGTGTGGGTGTGGCGGTACTGACGATGGGCACGCGCCCGGCGGAGCTGGGGGCGTTGCTCGACGCCGTGGCACGACAGGACGAACCGGCCGCCCGGATCGTCGTCGTGGGCAACGGCACCGGGACGCTCCCGGAGCTCCCCGAGGGCGTGACCGGGGTCGAACTCCCCGAGAACAGGGGCGTGTCCGGCGGCCGGAACGTCGCGATCGAGACGCTGCGCGACTTCGGCGACGTCGACGTGGTGGTGGACCTCGACGACGACGGCCTGCTCGTCGACACGGACGTCTTCAGCCGCCTGGCCGACCTGTACGAGGCCGATCCCTTCCTGGGCGTCGTGTCGTTCCGCATCGCCGACGAGACGGGCGAGACGCAGCGCCGTCACGTCCCGCGCCTCGGGGCGAAGGACCCGATGCGGGGTGGCGAGGTCACCACCTTCCTCGGCGGCGGCCACGGCCTGTCGATGCCGATGCTCGACGAGATCGGCGGCTGGCCGGAGGACTTCTTCTTCACCCACGAGGAGACCGACCTCGCCTGGCGCGCCCTCGACGCGGGCTGGAAGGTCGTCTACGAGCCGAAGCTCCTCCTCCAGCACCCGAAGACCAGCCCGGCCCGGCACGCCGTCTACTACCGGATGACCGCCCGCAACCGCGTCTGGCTGGCCAAGCGCAACCTGCCGGCCCTGCTCGTCCCCGTCTACCTGGGCGTCTGGACCCTCCTCACCGTGGCCCGCACCCGCTCCCTGCCGGGCCTCGCGTCCTGGTTCGCCGGCTTCGCGGAAGGCGTCCGCCGCTCGGGCGGCCCCCGCCACCCCATGCGCTGGTCCACGGTCCGCCGGATGACCCGCCTCGGCCGCCCGCCGGTGATCTGACGCCCCCGCCCGGAGCACGGGGAGCCGCCCACGAGGCGGCTCCCCGGGGCCCCCGAACCGCCCCCGGAAACCACTCAGGGCCCGACCCGCGTAAGCGGATCAGGCCCTGAATGTCGGCTGTCGGGGTGGCGGGATTTGAACCCACGACCTCTTCGTCCCGAACGAAGCGCGCTGCCAAGCTGCGCTACACCCCGATGTCACTGCTCTGTTGTTCACGTCGCGGCGACATCGCTTACTTTAGCCCACGCGCGCGCTGAGACGAAATCCGGTTTTCTGGGGGTCGCGGGGCGGGGCGGACGCGGTCCAGGCCGACGATCGCGAGGCCCAGGGCGTAGAAGACGGCGCCGAGGACGACCGCGTTCGTGAGGACGACGGGGTAGCCGTGGGCGGTGACGTCGAGGAAGGGGTACGGGTAGCGGGTCGGGGTGCCGGGGGAGAGCAGGGCGCCGCGGACCAGGGCGAAGGCGAGGTAGAGGCCGGGGACCGCGAGCCACTGGGCGGCGTGGCGCCACCGGAGGGCGCCGGGGAGGGTGAGCAGCAGGAAGTCGAGGGCCGTGCCGAGCGGGGTCACGGTGTGGAGGAGCTGGTTGGCGACGGCCCTCGCGCCCGTGAGGCGGGCGATCTCCTCGGCCTGGCCGAACCCGCTCGCGGGGTTGTCGAGCACCAGGTGGAAGACGAGGCCGACCACCGTGACGCAGAGCAGCACCCCGCCGGTCCACAGGGCGGGCAGGGGAGGGCGGCGGGTCCAGGCGCGGGCGGCGCCCCAGCCGAGGGCGAGGGTGACCAGGATGTTGGACCAGATGGTGAAGAAGCTCAGGACGACCGGCAGGTCTCCGTGGACGCACTCGATGACCAGGCCCGTCGCCGCCGACAGGGCGACCAGGCTCCGGAAGGCCGCCGCCCAGGGGCGGCGGGGCGGGGCAGGCAGGACGGCGGAGGCGGGCACGGCCGCGGTGCGGGGCGTGATCATCCCTCCACCGTAGGGGTTACCCGCGGGCCGTCAGGGTGAGCAGGGTGACCTCGGGCGGGCAGGCGAAGCGGACCGGGGTGAAGCGGTTGGTGCCGCAGCCCGCGGAGACGTGCAGGTAGGAGGTCCGGTCGGCGACCGTGTGGGTGGAGAGCCCCTTGACCCGGTCGGTGTCCAGGTCGCAGTTGGTGACGAGCGCCCCGTAGAAGGGGATGCAGAGCTGTCCGCCGTGGGTGTGGCCGGCGAGGACCAGTTCGTAGCCGTCGGCCGTGAAGGCGTCGAGCGAGCGCAGGTACGGGGCGTGGACGACGCCCATGGTGAAGTCGGCCTCGGCGTCGGGGCCGCCGGCCACCCGCTCGTACCGGTCGCGCTTGATGTGCGGGTCGTCGAGACCGGTGAACGCGAGGTTCGCCTGGGGCAGCTTGAGCCGGCCGCGGGTGTTGGTGAGGTTCACCCAGCCCGCCGCGTCGAAGGCGTCCCGCATCCCCTCCCAGGGGTTGTGGACGGCGCCGACGACGGGCTTGTTGCCGTTGAGGCCGTGGCGGCCCTGGGCCTTCTCCATCAGGTAGCGGGCGGGGTTGCGCAGCCGGGGACCGTAGTAGTCGTTGGAGCCGAAGACGTACACGCCCGGGAACTCCATCAGCGGGCCGAGCGCGTCGAGGACCTCCGGCACGGCGTCCGGGTCGGAGAGGTTGTCGCCGGTGTTGACGACGAAGTCCGGGCGGAGCCCCGCGAGGGACTGGAGCCATGCCCGCTTCTTGCCCTGACCGCCGACCATGTGGATGTCGGAGACCTGGAGGACCCGCAGGTCGCTCATGCCGGGCGGGAGCACCGGGACCGTCACACGGCGGAGCCGGAACGAGCGGGCCTCGAAGCCGGCCGCGTAGACGAGTCCGGCGGCGGCCGTCGCCGTGAGGCCAGCCGTGATCTTCAGGGGGATCCCGTAGCGTGCGCGCATCCCCCCATCGTCGCAGACCCGCGGAGCGTAAATGCGCGGGCGGGTGGGGCGGCTCACCTGCCACACTTGACCCCATGACCACCCTCAAGGCGAAGCTCCAGGCCGACCTCAACGCCGCGATCCGGGAGCGCGACGAACTGCGCTCCTCGACCCTGCGGCTGACCATCACCGCGATCACCAAGGAGGAGGTCGCGGGCAAGACCAAGCGCGAACTCTCCGACGACGAGGTGCAGAAGGTGATCGCCAAGGAGGCGAAGAAGCGCCGCGAGGCCGCGGAGGCCTTCACCCAGGGCGGTCGCACGGAGTCCGCCGAGCGCGAGAAGGCGGAGGGCGTCCTCCTCGACGCGTACCTGCCGAAGCAGCTCAGCGACGAGGAGATCGACGGGATCGTCGCGGCGGCCGTCGAGGAGGCGAAGGCGGCGGGCGCCGAGGGCCCCCGTGCCATGGGCGCCGTCATGAAGATCGTGAACCCGAAGGTGGCCGGCCAGGCCGACGGCGGGCGGGTCGCCGCCTCCGTGAAGAAGCTGCTCGCGGGCTGAACCCCCGGGCTCGCGGGCCGGTCCCCGCGGACCGACGGACGAGGAAGGGCGCCCCACCGAAGTGGGGCGCCCTTCCTGTCTCTCCGTACGGCGCCGGCCTCGTACCTCTACCGCGTCAGCGGCTTCAGCCGCGGCCGTTGCCGTCGCCGGGCCCGCCGATCACGCCCGGCGGGAGCGTGATCCCGGCGAACGGGTCGTTCGGCTTGTCGTCGCCGGGCCTACCGGGCTTCCCGGGCTTGTTCGGCTTGCCCGGCTTGTTCGGGCCCTCGTCCCCGTCCTCCGGGTCCTTGGGCTTCTCGGCCCGCGGCACGGAGATGGGGGCGAAGTTCGGCGTCTCGCCGGCGTCCAGGGCGCCCGTCATCGCGATCTTCCAGATGGGGCCGGGAAGGCAGCCACCACAGACCTTGTCGTACGTCACGCCGCCGATGGTGATGTCGTACATCTCGCGTCGCTCGCCGACGTCGTCGCCCACCCAGACGGCCGTGGAGAGGTTCGGGGTGTAGCCCACGAACCAGGCGTCCTTGCGGCCCTCGGTGGTACCGGTCTTGCCCGCGTTGTCGCGGTCGCTGAGGCCGGCCTTCGTACCCGTACCGTCCTCGACGACGCCCTTCAGCATCTGGTTGAGCGTGTCGGCGGTCCGGTCGCTCATCGCCCGGGTGCACTTGGTGTCGGGCACGTTGAGCTTGTCACCGGTGGCGGCGGTGACCGACTCGATCGCGATCGGGGTGCAGTAGATGCCGCGGTTGGCGAAGGTCGCGTAGACCGTCGCCATGTCGAGCGGGGTGCTCTCCACACTGCCGAGGGTGACCGACGGGCTCTGCTTGATGGGCTTGCCCAGCTCGCGCTGGTAGCCGACGTTCTTCGCCATCGTCAGCGTCTCGCAGAGGCCGGCCATCTGCTCCAGCTTGGCGAAGTAGGTGTTGATGGACTTGCCGAGGGCGCTCGTCATGTCGTACGCCCCCTTCTCGGACTCGAGCTCGTTCTGCACCGGCCAGTCGAGGTTGCCGGCCGGCCTGCCGTCGCAGCGCGTGAAGTCGCTCTCCTGCAGGGTGATCTTCCACGGGGTGTCGAAGCTCTGAGCCGGGCTCAGGCCCTTCTCCAGCGCCGCCGCCGCCGTGATCGGCTTGAAGGTCGAACCGACCTGGAAGCCGTAGGTGGTGCCGCCCATCCGGCTGCCCACGGCGAGGTTGAGCGTGGTCTGGTGCTGCTTCTGGTCCAGGCCGTACGGGCGGGACTGGCCCATCGACAGGATCTTGCCGCTGCCGGGCTGGACCTGCACCACCGAGGCGGCGACCGGGTCGTCCTTGTTGATCTTCGCGACGGCGGCCTCGTTGGCGGCGGCCTGCGCGCGCGGGTCGAGCGTGGTCTTGACGGTGAGACCGCCCAGGTTCCACAGCTTCTGGCGCTCCTCGGCTGTCTTGCCGAAGACGGGGTCGTTGAGGATCGTCTTGCGGACGTAGTCGCAGAAGAAGCCGGCGCCGTCGACGGCGGTGATGCAGCCGTTCTTCGGCGTCTTGACCTTCAGCTTCAGCGGGGTCGCCTTCGCCTGGTCGGCCTCGGCCTGGCTGATGTCCTTCACGTCGGCCATCCGCTGGAGGACCACGTTGCGGCGCTTGGTGGCTTCCTGGATGTCGTTGATCGGGTCGTAGCGGCTGGGCGACTGGACGAGACCGGCCATCATCGCCGCCTCGCCGAGGCTCAGGTCGGCGGCGCGCTTGGAGAAGTAGCGCTGGGAGGCGGCCTCGATGCCGTAGGCCTGCTGCCCGAAGAACGTGATGTTGAGGTAGTTCTCCAGGATCTTCTTCTTGCCCAGCTCCTCCTCGACCTGGATCGCGAACTTCAGCTCGCGGACCTTGCGGCCGATGGTCTGCTGGGTGGCCTGCGCGACCTTCTCGGGGTCGTCACCGGCCTCCTCGACGAAGACGTTCTTCACGTACTGCTGGGTGAGGGTGGACGCGCCCTGCGCGACCCCGCCCGACTGCGCGTTGCGGTTGATCGCGCGCAGCACGCCCTTGAGGTCGATCGCCCCGTGCTCGTAGAAGCGGCCGTCCTCGATCGCGACGATCGCCTTCTGCATGTACGGGGAGATCTTGTCGAGCGGGACGACCGTCCGGTCCCGTGAGTACACCGTGGCGATCAGCCCGCCCTCGGAGTCCAGGATCTTGGTGCGCTGACTCAGCGGTGGGGTCTTCAGGTTGGAGGGGATCTCGTCGAACCCCTCCACCGTGCCCTTCGCGGCCAGCCCGAGTGCCCCGGCCGCGGGCAGGGCGATGCCCGCCAGCACGGCTCCGGAGAGCACACTGACACCGAGGAACTTGGCGGCCTGCTGGGTCCCGGTCAGACCACCGCCCGAGCGCTTCTTTGCCATGGGGGGCAGCCTAATCCGTAGTGATGTGCGATCCGCGGGAGCGGGTGCCCCTCGGAGCGTTCGAGTACCAGACCGTGACATCCGGCGGCCGCCGGACCGTCGGGAACCCGACGTGACGGGGCTCGAACGCGGGGCGGCGGGATCACTGAACCCGAGGGCGCGGCAGGGCGGGGCGCCTACGTTCGGATTCGCCGGACACACGGATATGCCTTGGCCTAAGCTGCTCCCAACTGTCACAGCAGTGTGGTCCGGCATCAAGACCCGGGTGTGACATCGGCATGAATTCCCGTGACCCCGAATCATGGGAACCTCATGTCCGATTACGGCTCATGCGTCACGCGGTGTCCGAAATGGAACCGTCGAGGAACGGCATGTCTGCGCGATATGTCCGCTATCACACGCATGTCCTTCCATCACTCCCCTGGGTGATCTGACGCGCACGCATAGTCCGTTCGGGCCATCCAAGATTGGGCCCGAAGGGGGTGTTGCGCTGTGCCCACCTTCCGTAACGTCCCAACTGGCAGCGGTGAATATGCCGCTGCCGCCGTGGGGGAGCCTCGATTCGGGAGAGGACGGCGCCGGTATGGGCTGGGTAGCTGACTGGAGTGCGCAGGCGGCCTGCCGCACTACCGATCCGGATGAACTTTTCGTGCAGGGAGCGGCACAGAACAGGGCGAAGGCGGTGTGCACCGGATGCCCGGTGCGGACCGAGTGCCTCGCCGACGCCCTCGACAACCGCGTGGAGTTCGGCGTGTGGGGCGGCATGACGGAGCGCGAGCGCCGCGCCCTGCTGCGCCGCAGGCCGACCGTCACCTCGTGGCGCCGGCTCCTGGAGACCGCGCGCACGGAGTACGAGCGGGGAGCGGGCCTGCTGCCCGTGGCGATCGAGGACGACGCGACGTACGAGGCGTACGCCGCGGTGGGCTAGACCCCCCGCGTACGCCGCGGTGGGCTAGACCCCCGCCAGGCCCTCGGGGCCGGGCTCGGAGAGGTGTGTCGGAGGGGCCGTGCTCGGAACAGGGCCGGGCCCCGACGGGGTTCGGGTCCTTCAGACCGAGGGGTTCCGTCCGGCCGCGAGCCGGTCGCCGATGGCCCGCAGCCCGGCGAGGTCGTGCACATCGCCGGGCAGGGCCGCCACTTCGGCCACCGCCACCTCGGGGTGGAGCGCCGTGAAGCGGTCACGCGTGCGCTGCTCACGCACGAGCACCCGCATGCGCTCGGCATGCAGGTGCAGGAGTCCAGCGGTGAGATGTCGTACGTCCACGTCTGTTTCCTGTGCCGGTTCGGCTGTGGGGGCAGCCTCGGGTACGGGAGTTGCGGCGGCGGTGGCGAGATCGGACGGCTCGTGCGTGGTGGCCGGGGAGCCACTGCGCTCAGTCTTCCCGCGCCCCTGATCCACAATGCGCCCCTCGTCAAGATTTTCCGCGGCGGCCCGGGCCCGCTCGGCCGACAGCCGGGCGGCACCACTGCCGTGGACGCGGTTGAGGACGAGACCGGCCAGCGGCATCTCCTCGGCGGCCAGCCGCTCCACGAAGTAGGCGGCCTCGCGCAGCGCGTCCCGCTCCGGCGTGGCCACCACGAGGAAGGCGGTGCCCGGGGCCTGGAGCAGCTTGTACGTGGCGTCCGCGCGAGTCCGGAAACCGCCGAACATCGTGTCCATCGCCGCGACGAACGTCTGCACGTCCTTGAGGAACTGACCCCCCAGCAGCTTTCCGAGGGTCCCCGTCATCATCGACATGCCGACGTTGAGGAACTTCATCCCCGCCCGGCCGCCCACCTTCGCCGGAGCCATGAGCAGCTTGATGAACTTCCCGTCGAGGAAGGACCCGAGCCGCTTCGGCGCGTCCAGGAAGTCCAGGGCCGACCGGGACGGCGGGGTGTCCACGACGATCAGGTCCCACTCGTCGCGGGCCCGGAGCTGACCCAGCTTCTCCATCGCCATGTACTCCTGCGTACCGGCGAATCCGGCCGACAGGGACTGGTAGAAGGGGTTCTCCAGGATCGCCCGCGCCCGGCCGGGGTCCGCGTGCGCCTCGACGATCTCGTCGAAGGTCCGCTTCATGTCCAGCATCATCGCGTGCAGCCGGCCGCCGTCGGAGCCCTTGATCCCGTCGACCTCGCGGGGCGTGTTGTCGAGGGAGTCGATCCCCATCGACTGGGCGAGCCGCCGGGCAGGGTCGATGGTGAGGACGACGACCCGCCTCCCGCGCTCCGCCGCCCGCACGCCGAGCGCGGCCGCCGTGGTCGTCTTGCCGACCCCACCGGCGCCGCAGCAGACGACGATGCGGGTGCCGGGGTCGTCGATCAGCGGGTCGAGATCCAGCACGGGAACGGCGTCGAGCCCGTCCCCGCCGCCGAGCCCGCTGCCGAGCCCGTTCCCGCTGCCGAGCCCGTCCCTGGTCCCGCCGACGGTGCCGCGCCCGTCTCCAGCGTCGGTGCCGCTGCCGATCCCGTCCCCGCTGCCGGCGGCCTTCTCCGTCACGCCCCCACCCCTTGCTTCCGCAGTGCCTTCGCCAGCCGGTAGAGCCCCGCGATGTCCGCCCCGTCGCCCAGGAAGGGAAGTTCGTACGAGGGGACGCCGATGCCGTGCAGGACCGCCCGCTGCGCCCGCTCCAGCTCCACCCGCCGGGCGTGCGCGGCCGCCTGGTCGAGGAGCGGCTCGACCAGCGTCGTGCCGTCCGCGACGCCCGCGGACACCAGCGTCCTCGCGATCGCGTCCCGGTGGTCGCCGGAGGCGGCCCGTACCGCCGCCTCGTCGAGGACGTGCGGACGGACCATGTTCACCACGACCCGCCCCACCGGCAGTTCGGCGCCCCGGAGCTCCGCGACGCCGTCCGCCGTCTCCTGGACCGGCATCTCCTCCAGGAGGGTCACCAGGTGGACCGCCGTCTCGGGGGACTTGAGGACCCGCATGACGGCCTGTGCCTGGTTGTGTATCGGGCCGATCCTCGCCAGGCCCGCCACCTCGTCGTTGACGTTGAGGAAGCGGGTGATGCGGCCGGTGGGCGGCGCGTCCATGACCACGTGGTCATAGGTGTGGCCGCCGTGCTTCTCGCGCCGCCGCACCGCCTCGCACGCCTTGCCGGTCAGCAGGACGTCCCGTACCCCCGGAGCTATCGTCGTCGCGAAGTCGATCGCGCCGAGCTTCTTCAGGGCCCGTCCCGCACCGCCCAGCTTGTAGAACATCTGGAGGTAGTCGAGGAGCGCGCGCTCGGCGTCGATCGCCAGCGCGTACACCTCCCCGCCGCCCGGGGCGACGGCGATCTTGCGCTCCTCGTACGGAAGCGCTTCCGTCTCGAAGAGCTGTGCGATGCCCTGCCTGCCTTCGACCTCGACGAGAAGGGTGCGCTTCCCCTCCGTCGCGAGGGCGAGCGCGAGGGCGGCGGCGACCGTCGTCTTACCGGTACCGCCCTTGCCGCTGACGACCTGAAGCCTGCTCACGCTGTCGAGCCTAACCACTGGCGGCCGCGCCCAATCAGGAGGCCGCCCCCGAGAAGCTCCCTAGGGGGAGCTTCGGGGGCCGCCTCGAAGAGCCACCCCGCGGCAGCGGATACAGTCGGCCCCATGACCAAGTGGGAGTACGTCACGGTGCCGCTTCTGGTGCACGCGACCAAGCAGATTCTGGACACCTGGGGCGAGGACGGCTGGGAGCTCGTCCAGGTCGTGCCCGGGCCGAACAACCCCGAGCAGCTCGTGGCCTACCTGAAGCGGGCCAAATCGTGAGCGGGGCCGTCGAGGCGAAGCTCGCCGAGCTGGGCCTGACCCTGCCGGCGGTCGTGCCGCCGCTGGCCGCCTACCAGCCGGCCGTGCGGTCCGGCGTGTACGTCTACACCTCGGGCCAGCTCCCGATGGTGGGCGGCGAGCTCCAGCTGACCGGCAAGGTCGGCGGCGAGGTCACCGCCGAGGAGGCCAAGCAGCTCGCGGCCACCTGCGCGCTCAACGCGCTCGCGGCCGTGAAGTCGGTCGCCGGTGACCTGGACCGGATCAAGCGGGTCGTGAAGGTCGTCGGCTTCGTCGCCTCCGCCCCCGACTTCACCGGGCAGCCGGGCGTCATCAACGGCGCCAGCGAGCTGCTCGGCGCGGTCCTCGGCGACAAGGGCGTGCACGCGCGCAGCGCCGTCGGCGTGACCGTGCTGCCGCTCGACGCCCCGGTCGAGGTCGAGGTCCAGGTGGAGCTGGTCGAGGCCTGACCGCCTGGCGTACGTGTCACAGGGCCGGTTCCTCATGGCGAGGAACCGGCCCTCGTGCATTCAGGTGCTTGCGCATAGCATCCGGCCATGTCGAATGGTCAGCCGAAGCAGTCGAGCGAGCCGAGTCCGCAGGAGCCGACGGGCAGGCCGGGGCCGTCGGAGCCGTCGGTCCGCCCCGAGCCGTCGGGTCGCTCGGATTCGTCGGACCGGCCGGAGCCCTCGGGCCGGTCGAAGCAGTCCAACGGCCAGTGGTACCCGCCGGAGTGGCCCGACCGCATCCGCGCCCTCGCCGCCGGTGAGCTCACCCCGGTGACGCCCCGGCGCGCCGCCACCGTCCTGCTCCTGCGGGACGGGGCCGCCGGGCCCGACGTCCACATGCTGCGCCGCCGCACGTCGATGGCCTTCGCGGGGGGCGCGTACGCCTACCCCGGCGGGGGTGTCGACCCGCGCGACGAGCAGCCGGTGCGCTGGGCGGGCCCCTCCCGGGAGACCTGGGCCGCCCGGCTCGGTCTCGACGACCCCGCGCAGGCCCAGGCCGTGGTCTGCGCCGCCGTGCGCGAGACGTACGAGGAGGCGGGCGTCCTGCTCGCCGGGGAGACCGAGGACGAGGTCGTGGGCGACACGACCGGCGAGGGGTGGGAGCGGGACCGGCAGGCACTCGTCGCCCGTGAGCTGTCCTTCGCCGACTTCCTGGACCGGCGTGGACTGGTGCTCCGCTCCGACCTGCTCGGCGCGTGGGCCCGCTGGATCACGCCGGAGTTCGAGCAGCGCCGCTACGACACCTGGTTCTTCGTGGCCGCCCTGCCGGCCGGGCAGCGCACCCGGAACGCCTCCACGGAGGCCGACCGCACCGTCTGGATCCGCCCGGCGGAGGCCGCCGCGGGGTACGACCGGGGCGAGCTGACCATGATGCCGCCGACGATCTCGACCCTGC
Source organism: Streptomyces sp. Qhu_M48 (assembly GCF_051305195.1). Lineage (NCBI taxonomy): Bacteria > Bacillati > Actinomycetota > Actinomycetes > Kitasatosporales > Streptomycetaceae > Streptomyces > Streptomyces sp. Qhu_M48. The sequence goes on from NZ_CP195432.1 coordinate 95,216, forward strand.
GCGCCCTGGAGCCGTACAGGACGGCTGCAGAGGCCCTCGTGGGGGCGGCGGAGCAGGATCTGGACCCGGTGCTCGCGCGGGCCCGCCTGGACGGCGACGAGCTGGTCCTGAGCTGGCCGGGGCACGAGGAGTTCACCAAGATCATCCCCGTGGGGGGTGCGCGATGAGCGACGCCGCCGCCCTGCCCGGCCAGCCGCGCGGAGTCGTGCTCTCCGGGCCCGCGACCGACCGCGCCGTGAACGTCCTCGCGCCGAACCCGTCCGCGATGACCCTCGACGGCACCAACACCTGGCTCCTCTCCGAGCCCGGCTCGGACCTCGCCGTCGTCGTCGATCCCGGTCCGCTCGACGAGACCCATCTGCGCCATGTGATCGAGACCGCCGACAAGCTCGGCAAGCGGGTCGCGCTCACGCTGCTGACCCACGGCCACCCGGACCACGCCGAGGGCGCCGGCCGCTTCGCCGAGCTGACCGGCACGGCCGTACGGGCCCTCGACCCGGCGCTGCGGCTCGGCGACGAGGGGCTCGGCGCGGGGGACGTGGTGACGGTCGGCGGCCTGGAGGTGCGGGTCGTCCCGACGCCCGGCCACACCTCGGACTCGCTCTCCTTCCACCTGCCCGCCGACCGGGCGGTGCTGACCGGGGACACGATCCTGGGGCGCGGCACGACGATGGTGGCCCATCCGGACGGGCGTCTGGGCGACTACCTGGACTCGCTGCGGCGGCTGCGCTCGCTCACCGTCGACGACGGGGTGCACACGGTCCTGCCGGGGCACGGGCCCGTCCTGGAGGACGCGCAGGGGGCCGTGGAGTTCTACCTCGCGCACCGGGCGAGCCGGCTCGCGCAGGTCGAGACGGCGGTGGAGAACGGCCACCGGACCCCGGCGGAGGTCGTCGCCCACGTCTACGCGGACGTGGACCGCTCCCTGTGGCCGGCCGCCGAGCTGTCCGTACGGGCCCAGCTGGAGTACCTGCGGGAGCGCGGGCTGGTCTGAGAGCCCGCCGGTCCGGGTCGGGAGTGCGCGGCCGGCCCGGTCCGTCAGCCCGTCGGCGGGGTCCGGCAGCGGGCCCGTCGTGGGTCCGCTCGCGGACCCCGGGAACCTCCCGGGCTTCCCGTGTGTCTTACGCTCCGCTTACATCTGGCCGTAGCTCCCGGGGGGAACCCGTGTTCGTCATCGCCATCCTGCTGGTCATAGCCGCAGTGGTGCTCTTTTTCGTCGGCCGCGCCAACGACTCCAAGGGGCTGAAGTTCGGCGCCCTCGGCGCTGTCCTGGCCGGCCTGTTCTCGTTGATCGTGAGCATGACGTACGTGATCAGCGCGTACGAGGTCGGCGTGCCCGTGGCCTTCGGCAAGGTCGGCACGCCCATGACCTCGGGCATGCACGTGAAGTCGCCCTTCACCGACGTCACGACCTTCTCCACCCGCCCCGTCGACCTCAACCTCTCCGACAAGGACGTGGTCGAGGTCCGCTCCTCGCAGGGCGGCGTCATGTACGTCGAGGTGACGGTGAAGTGGGCCGTCGTCCCGACGAAGGCCGTGGAGCTCTACAAGCTCGCGGGCAGCGAGGACGCCATCCAGCAGCGCCTCGTCTACCCCGACAGCCGCGAGATCGTCCGTAACGTCTTCGCCCGCTACACCAGCGAGCAGGGCTACGCCTCCGACCGCGAGAAGATCAACGCCGAGATCGGCACCCTGATCAAGGAGCGGCTGGCCCCGCGCGGCATCGACGTGACCACCGTCAACCTGCGCAACGTGAAGCCCTCCGAGGCTCTCCAGGGCCAGATCGACCGCAAGATCCAGCAGCAGCAGGCCACCGAGCGCGCCACCGAGGCCGCCCGTACCGCCAAGGCCGAGTCCGACCGGCGCCGGATCGAGGCGGAGGGCATCGCCCGCGCCAACAAGATCCTGAACGACTCGCTGACCGACCGGGTCCTGGCGAACCAGTGCATCGACGCGTTCAAGGAGGCCGCGGCGAAGAACCCGGTCTACGCCGTGCCCTGCGGGAACGGTTCCTCCACCCCGGTGATCGTGGACGGTTCGAAGCGCTGACCGCACGCCGGCGGGCACACGACGAAGGCCGCCCCGGTCCGTTCGACCGGGGCGGCCTTCTCGCGTACGGCGTGCGACTAGCGCGAGCGCTTCGCGAGGCGCTCCACGTCCAGCAGGATCACGGCGCGGGCCTCCAGGCGCAGCCAGCCGCGCTGGGCGAAGTCGGCGAGCGCCTTGTTGACCGTCTCGCGGGATGCGCCGACCAGCTGGGCCAGCTCCTCCTGGGTGAGGTCGTGGACGACGTGGATGCCCTCCTCCGACTGCACGCCGAAGCGGCGCGACAGGTCGAGGAGCGCACGGGCGACACGGCCCGGGACGTCGGAGAAGACCAGGTCGGACATCTGGTCGTTGGTCTTGCGCAGGCGCCGGGCGACGGCGCGCAGCAGCGCGGTGGCCACCTCGGGCCGCGCGTTCAGCCAGGGCTGGAGGTCGCCGTGGCCCAGGCCGAGCAGCTTCACCTCGGTCAGCGCGGTCGCGGTCGCGGTGCGCGGGCCCGGGTCGAAGAGCGACAGCTCTCCGATGAGCTCGCCGGGACCGAGGACGGCCAGCATGTTCTCCCGGCCGTCGGGGGAGGTGCGGTGCAGCTTCACCTTGCCCTCGGTCACCACGTACAGCCGGTCGCCGGGGTCGCCCTCGTGGAAGAGCGCGTCGCCACGGGCGAGCGTCGCCTCACTCATCGAGGCGCGCAGCTCGGCGGCCTGCTCGTCATCGAGCGCCGCGAAGAGCGGGGCGCGCCGCAGAACGTCGTCCACGAGTTCTCTCCATACTGTCGACCTGCTCAGGGACCTGCGTCCCATGATGCCGGACGTGCAAAACAGTGCGATCAATCACAACAAGTTTGACGTACCGAGCCGCCCGTCCGTACGTCAGGGGCCCAATTGGGAGCTGATCGGCCACGCCCGGGGCGGATGTCGGTGGTGGCCCCTAGGCTGGTCGGGTGTCCAACTCGCCGGTGAGAGCGCAGGCCAAGGGGGCTGAAAGAGTGTCGGCCGAAGGTAATTCCGCCGTGGGCGAACGCGGCGTGTCGAAACGGGTGAAAGCTGCAAATCGGAAGGCGGCGAAGCCCGAGTCGCGGCTCGCGATGGTCCGCCGCGCCCGCAGGATCAACCGCGAGCTCGCCGAGGTCTTCCCGTACGCCCATCCGGAGCTCGACTTCCGCAGCCCCTTCGAGCTGCTCGTCGCCACCGTCCTCTCGGCGCAGACCACGGACCTGCGGGTCAACCAGACCACCCCCGCGCTCTTCGCGAAGTACCCCACGCCCGAGGACCTCGCCGCCGCCGTGCCCGAGGAGGTCGAGGAGCTCATCCGCCCCACCGGCTTCTTCCGCGCGAAGACCAAGTCGATCATGGGCCTCGCCGCAGCCCTCAGGGACGACTTCGGGGGCGAGGTCCCCGGCCGCCTGGAGGACCTCGTCAAGCTCCCCGGCGTCGGCCGCAAGACCGCCTTCGTCGTCCTCGGCAACGCCTTCGGGGTCCCCGGCATCACCGTCGACACCCACTTCATGCGGCTCGCCCGGCGGTGGAGGTGGACCGAGTCCGACGACCCCGTGAAGATCGAGGCCGAGGTCGCCACGATCTTCCCGAAGAGCGAGTGGACGATGCTCTCGCACCGGGTGATCTTCCACGGCCGCCGCATCTGCCACGCCCGCAAGCCGGCCTGCGGCGCCTGCCCGATCACCCACCTCTGCCCCGCGTACGGGGAGGGCGAGACCGACCCCGAGAAGGCGAGGAAGCTGCTCAAGTACGAGATGGGCGGCTTCCCCGGCCAGCGGCTCGACCCGCCGCCCGGCTACCCGGGCCGGCCGGCACCCCCGCTCGGCGCGAGCGGCTGAGCCCCTCGGCCGACCGGACCGCAGGGAACGAACCCGTCCATCGATGGCGTTGTGAAACACGGGGGTGCCTATGACGCGCACTGACGAAGAGATCCACGGCGAGGACGTCCGCGACGGACGGGTCCGGGACGTCCAGGACGTCCGCGACGCCCGTCACGGTTCGGCCCCCGACGCCCGCCACGGCGCGACCGGCCGAGGCGCCGCCCCCGGCACCGGTGGTCTGCTCAGCCGGGACGGGCTGCCCGGCTGGCTCGAACCCGTCGACCACGCCGCCCGCACGGTCGAGCCCGAGCAGCTCAGCCGCTTCCTGCCGCCCGCGAGCGGCGCCGGCCGCCAGTCCGCCGTCCTCGTCCTCTTCGGCGAGGGAGAGCGGGGGCCGGAGCTGCTCCTCATGGAGCGGGCCGGCAGCCTCCGCTCCCACGCCGGACAGCCCTCCTTCCCCGGTGGCGCCCTCGACCCCGAGGACGGCGACCCGGCGGACGGCGGACTGCTGCGCGCCGCCCTGCGCGAGGCCCAGGAGGAGACCGGGCTCGACCCGGCGGGCGTCCAAATCTTCGGCGTGCTGCCCCAGCTCTACATCCCGGTCAGCGGCTTCGTCGTCACCCCCGTCCTCGGCTGGTGGCGCACCCCGAGCCCCGTGGGGGTCGTCGACCCCGGAGAGACCGCCCGGGTCTTCACCGTCCCCGTGGCGGATCTCACGGACCCCGCGAACCGCGCGACCACCGTCCACCCGAGCGGCCACCAGGGCCCCGGATTCCTGGTCGAGTCCGCTCTGGTCTGGGGTTTCACGGCCGGGGTGATCGACCGGCTCCTGCACTTCTCCGGCTGGGAGCGCCCGTGGGACCACTCCAAGCAGGTCCCGCTCGACTGGCGCTCATGACAGGCTGAACCCCGGCGAAGAGGCTGACGCCGGGCGACCGGAAACGAATCTGCGAGGCAATTGACGGTGAACGTGCTGGACATCTTGTTGCTGCTCGCCGCCGTGTGGTTCGCGGTCATCGGGTACCGCCAGGGCTTCGTCGTCGGCATCCTGTCCGTGATCGGATTCCTCGGCGGCGGTCTCGTCGCGGTGCTGCTGCTCCCGATCCTCTGGGACCAGCTCACCGACGACAGCGAGGTCTCGACCACGGCGACGGTCGTCTTCGTGATGGTGGTCATCGTCTGCGCCTCCGTCGGCCAGGCCTTCACCACCCACCTCGGCAACAAGCTGCACCGGCACATCACCTGGTCACCCGCGCGGGCCCTCGACGCCACCGGCGGCGCCCTGGTCAACGTCGTCGCCATGCTGCTCGTGGCCTGGCTGATCGGTTCCGCCCTCGCCCGCACGACCCTGCCCACGCTGGGCAAGGAGGTGCGGAACTCCAAGGTCCTGCGCGGGGTGGAGCAGGTGATGCCGGATCAGGCGTCCGGCTGGTTCGACGACTTCAGCTCCACACTGGCCCGCAGCGGCTTCCCGCCGGTCTTCAGCCCCTTCGCCAACGAGCCGATCACCCCGGTCATGCCCCCCGACCCGGCGCTCGCCGACAGCCCGGTCGCCGACCGTGCCCAGCGCTCCATCGTGAAGGTCGTCGGCACCGCGCAGAGCTGCGGCAAGGTCCTCGAAGGCACCGGCTTCGTCTTCGCCGACCGACGCATCATGACCAACGCCCACGTCGTCGGCGGGGTCGACGAGCCGACCGTCCAGATAGGCGGCGAGGGCAGGCTCTACGACGCCAAGGTCGTCCTCTACGACTGGCAGCGCGACATCGCCGTCCTGGACGTGCCGGACCTCAAGGCCAAGCCGCTCGCCTTCACCGACGAGGACGCCCGCAGCGGCGACGGCGCGATCGTCGCCGGATTCCCGGAGAACGGCTCGTACGACGTGCGCTCGGCGCGCGTACGCGGCCGCATCAACGCGGACGGCCCCGACATCTACAGCCGGGGCGATGTGCGCAGGGACGTGTACTCGCTGTACGCGACGGTCCGCCAGGGCAACTCCGGCGGCCCGCTCCTCACCGAGGACGGCGAGGTGTCCGGTGTGATCTTCGCCCGCTCCCGCGACGACGCGAACACGGGCTACGCCCTGACGGTCGACGAGATCCGCGAGGACATCGAGCGCGGCCGGGCCGCCGACCAGCAGGTCGACACCCAGGCCTGCGCCCTGTAGTCCCGGGGTCAGCTAGGGGGTGTCGCGGGGATGCCGGAGCCGGGCCGAGACCCAGCGGGCCCGGCGGCGCAGGATGCGCGAGATTCCCACCCCTTGCACGGCGTGCGTGGCGCCGGGGTCCGGCGGGCCACCCCCCTCGCGGGAGCCCGGCGCGGAGGCCGAGCGGCGGTTGCGTGCTGTCGTGTCACCGTAGTCGTGCGTCCAGCCCATACCTCGACGTCTGCCCGTGCCCCAAGGTCGGTAACCGCCCGGGGACCCGCCAATTGGAGTATGCGCGGGGCACATGGCCGTTCGAAGGAAGTCCGTACGTCCCCGAGGAGAGGGACCGTCAGCGGTCGGGCTCGGGGTCCTTCAGCCAGTTGACCAGCTCCGTGGAGAAGGCCACCGGATCCTCCTCGTGGGGGAAGTGGCCGAGGCCGTCGAAGAGCCTCCAGCGGTACGGCGCTTCCACGTACTCGCCCGACCCCGCCGCGCTCCGGGTCCGCATCACCGGGTCCAGGGAACCGTGCAGATGGAGCGTCGGCACCCGCACCGGCCGCTTCATGCGCCGGTTGAACTGGATGCCGTCCGGGCGGGCCAGCGAGCGGACCATCCAGCGGTACGGCTCGATCGAGCAGTGCGCCGTCGACGGGACCAGCATCGCGCGCCGGTACACGTCGATCGCCTCCTCGTCCGAGTCGGGACGGGGCCCCGGCCCCGACCAGTCCCGGATCAGCCCGCCCACGAGGGCCGCGTCGTCCGCGACGAGCTGACGCTCCGGCAGCCACGGCCGCTGGAAGCCCCAGATGTGCGAGCCGGCCCGCGACTGGGAGAGGTCGGAGAGCATCGCCGAGCGCCACCGGCGCGGGTGCGGCATCGAGGAGACCACGAGCCGGCGCACCAGCTTGGGCCGCATCACGGCCGCCGTCCAGGCGAGGTAGCCGCCGAGGTCGTGCCCGACCAGTGCCGCGTCCGGCTCGCCGAGCGAGCGGATCACGCCGGTGACGTCGAGAGCCAGGTTGGCGGGATCGTAACCCCGGGGGGTGCGGTCGCTGCCTCCGACGCCGCGCAGGTCCATCGCGACGGCCCGGAAGCCTGCCTCCGCGAGCACGGGCAGCTGGTGGCGCCAGGTCCACCAGAACTGCGGGAAGCCGTGCAGGAGCAGCACCAGCGGGCCGTCGCCCATCTCGGCGATGTGGAAGCGGGCGCCGTTGGCCGCCACGTCGCGATGGGTCCACGGCCCGTCGAGTCGTACGGGCCCGCCGTTGCCGCTCTCGGGAAGGGTCATACGGACGAGCGTGCCACAGCGGAGGCCTTCTCCAGCGCCGGGCGCTGCGCCGGGCGGGGGTGCGGCTTCACGTTCTGCACGATCGCGGCCGTCTGCTTCGCGGAGGCGATGGACTTCTCCGGCGGCTTGACCTTCTTGAACTTGGCGACCGCGATCGCCCCGAGGAGGGCCGCGAGCAGCACGTTGAAGGCGAAGGACAGCAGGAAGCACCAGACGAGGTTCCAGCCCCCGTTGCCGTTGTGCCCGCCGGTCCAGGTGTTGATGGCGTACGCGAGCGCGAAGCTCAGCATCGGCAGCGAGAACAGCAGCACCACGACGGCGCCGATTCCCATGATGCTGCCGAACACACCGCGCTTGACGTCCTGGCGCAGTTCGGCCTTGGCCAGGGCGATTTCGTCGTGCACCAGCGCGGACATCTCGGCGGTCGCCGAGGCGACCAGCTGGCCGAGGCTGCGCTCGGTTCCGTCGAACGGATCGCTCATCGCTGCTCCCTCTTCTCTTCTGCGGTCCGAGTTCTCTTCTACGCGGTCCGACTCAGATCATGCCGGACGGTCGGCCCCGTCGCGCGGTGCCCCCGCCAGTTGGGCGCGCTCACGGTGTTCGGCGGCCTTCTTCTCGTAGATCTCGGCCATCCGCAGGTGGTACTCCGGGTTGTCCTGCTCGTAGATGTCGGGGATGCCGTCCTGGTCCTCGTCGCGCTCCTCCTCGGAGACGAGGGCCTGGTACTTCCGTACCCGCAGCTTCAGCAGGACGGAGGCGAGGACGGCCGCGATGAGCGAGCCGATGAGGACCGAGGCCTTCACCTCGTCGGTGAGGGTGGCGTCCCCGGCGAAGGCGAGCTCGCCGATGAGCAGCGAGACGGTGAAGCCGATCCCGGCGAGGGAGGCGATGGCGAAGACGTCCGGCCAGGCCAGGTCGGGGTTGAGCTCCGCCCGGGTGAAGCGGGCGGCGAGCCAGGTGCCGCCGAAGATGCCGACGGCCTTGCCGACGACGAGTCCGAGGACCACGCCGAGGGTGACCGGCTGGGTGAAGACGTCGTGGATCGCGCCGCCGGAGATGCTCACGCCCGCCGAGAAGAGCGCGAAGAGCGGGACGGCGAGGCCGGCCGAGAGCGGGCGGACGAGGTGCTCGATGTGCTCGCCGGGGGAGTGCTTCTCGCCCTCCCGGGTGGTGCAGCGCAGCATCAGGCCCATGGCGACACCGGCGATCGTGGCGTGGACGCCGCTGTTGTACATGAGGGCCCAGATGACCAGCGCCAGCGGGACGTACACGTACCAGCCGCGGACCTCCTTGCGCAGCAGCAGCCAGAAGACGACGAGGCCGGCCACGGCTCCGCCGAGCGCGGCGAAGTCCAGGTCGCTGGTGAAGAAGATCGCGATGATCAGGATCGCGAAGAGGTCGTCGACGACGGCGAGGGTGAGCAGGAAGGCGCGCAGCGCGGAGGGCAGGGAGGTGCCGATGACGGCGAGGACGGCGAGCGCGAAGGCGATGTCGGTCGCGGTGGGGACGGCCCAGCCGTCCATGGAGCCGTTGCCGACGGCGTTGACCAGGGCGTAGACGAGGGCGGGCGCGGCCATGCCGCAGAGCGCGGCGACGACGGGGAGCGCGGCGGCCTTGGGGTCGCGCAGCTCGCCCGCGACGAGCTCGCGCTTGAGCTCGATGCCGGCGACGAAGAAGAAGACCGCGAGGAGGCCGTCGGCCGCCCAGTGCTGGATCGACAGGTCGAGCCCGAGGGCGGCGGGGCCGATGTGGAAGTCGCTGACGGTTTCGTAGCTGCCGCTCAGCGGGGTGTTGGCCCAGACGAGGGCGACGACGGCGGCGGCGAGGAGCAGGATGCCGCCGACGGTCTCGGCGCGCAGGGCGTCGGTGAGGTAGCGCCGCTCGGGCAGGGAGAGACGGCCGAGAAACTTGCGTTCGGTCGGTGAGGGCGCGGCCACGGGGGAATCCTCCGGTCGGTGGGCAGGGCAGAGCACATGCCGACCAGACTTCCCGGCGCACCTAGGTTTCTTGTCGCGTCATTGACGCGGTCCTTACTCTACCTAACGAGTGCGGGTCGTGTCCGGCGAGAATTACTTTAGGGAGATTTGCCCCGTTCGTCCTGCCGGATGCGGTCCGCCGGGCGGGGCCCGGGGGAAACGATGCCGACCCCTGGAAGAGGGACCGCCGCTGATACGTGAACGCCCGCCCCCAGCGGATCGGGGCGGGCGTTCACGTCGTACGGGTCGTGCGCGTCGCCGCTCAGTCCTCGCTGGAGGCGGCCGGCAGCTGGGTCTGGATGAGCGACATGACGGAGGAGTCCGTGAGGGTGGTGACGTCCCCCAGCTCACGGTTCTCGGCCACGTCGCGCAACAGACGGCGCATGATCTTGCCCGAGCGGGTCTTCGGCAGCTCCGCCACCGGCAGCACCCGCTTCGGCTTGGCGATCGGGCCGAGGGTCGTGCCGACGTGGTTGCGCAGCTCGGCGACCAGGGTTTCGTCCTCGCTCGCCGAACCGCGCAGGATGACGAAGGCGACGATGGCCTGACCGGTCGTCTCGTCGGCCGCGCCGACGACGGCCGCCTCGGCGACAGCCGGGTGCGAGACGAGGGCCGACTCGACCTCGGTGGTCGAGATGTTGTGGCCCGAGACGAGCATGACGTCGTCGACCCGGCCGAGCAGCCAGATGTCGCCGTCCTCGTCCTTCTTGGCCCCGTCACCGGCGAAGTACTTGCCCTCGAAGCGGGACCAGTACGTGTCGATGTAGCGCTGGTCGTCGCCCCAGATGGTGCGGAGCATCGACGGCCACGGCTCGGTGAGGACCAGGTAGCCGCCGCCACCGTTCGGGACCTCGTTGGCCTCGTCGTCGACGACGGTCGCGGAGATGCCCGGCAGCGGGCGCTGTGCGGAGCCCGGCTTGGTCTCGGTGACGCCCGGCAGCGGCGAGATCATCATCGCGCCGGTCTCGGTCTGCCACCAGGTGTCCACGATCGGGGTCCTGCCGGCGCCGATGTGGTCGCGGTACCAGACCCAGGCCTCGGGGTTGATCGGCTCGCCGACCGAGCCGAGCACCCGCAGGCTCGACAGGTCGAACTTGGCGGGGATGTCGTCGCCCCACTTCATGAACGTGCGGATCGCCGTGGGCGCGGTGTAGAGGATCGTGACGCCGTACTTCTGCACGATCTCCCAGAACCGCCCCTGGTGCGGGGTGTCCGGGGTGCCCTCGTACATGACCTGCGTCGCGCCGTTGGCCAGCGGGCCGTAGACGATGTACGAGTGCCCGGTGACCCAGCCGATGTCGGCGGTGCACCAGTAGACGTCGGTCTCCGGCTTGAGGTCGAAGACGGCGTGGTGGGTGTAGGCGGCCTGCGTGAGGTAGCCGCCGGAGGTGTGCAGGATGCCCTTCGGCTTCCCCGTGGTGCCGGAGGTGTAGAGGATGAAGAGCGGGTGCTCCGCCTCGAAGGCCTCCGGGGTGTGCTCGGCGGACTGGCGGGCGACGATGTCGTCCCACCACACGTCGCGGCCCTCGGTGAACGCGGTGTCCTGGCCCGTACGACGGACCACGAGGACGTGCTCCACCTGCGGACACTTGGCGACGGCCTCGTCGATGGCCGGCTTGAGGGCGCTCGGCTTGCCTCGGCGGTAGCCGCCGTCGGCGGTGACGACCAGCTTGGCGTCGGCGTCCTGGATGCGGGAGGCCACGGCGTCGGCCGAGAAGCCGCCGAAGACCACCGAGTGGGCGGCGCCGACGCGGGCGCAGGCCAGCATCGTGATGGCGGCCTCGGGGATCATCGGCAGGTAGACGGCGACGCGGTCACCCTTGCGGACACCCAGCTCGGTCAGGGCGTTGGCCGCCTTGGAGACCTCGTCCTTCAGCTCGGCGTAGGTGATCGCGCGGCTGTCGCCCGGCTCGCCCTCGAAGTGGATGGCGACCCGGTCGCCGTGGCCGGCCTCGACGTGCCGGTCGACGCAGTTGTACGCGACGTTCAGCTCGCCGTCCGCGAACCACTTGGCGAACGGCGGGTTCGACCAGTCGAGGGTCTCGGTCGGCTCGGTGGCCCAGGTCAGGCGCTTGGCCTGCTCGGCCCAGAAGCCCAGCCTGTCCGCCTTGGCCTGCTCGTACGCCTCCGCCGTCACGTTGGCGTGCGCGGCCAGCTCGGCGGGCGGCGAAAACCGTCGCTCTTCCCGAAGCAGATTGGCCAGGCTTTCGTTGCTCACGACATCTCCCTTTCCCAGGGCGTCCTCTGTGCGTATGTGTCCCGCGTCATACCTCATCAGTCAGATGCCCGGGTGACAAGAGTCTCCAGGGAATTGGTTTAGACCTGTGAGTGCCTTGACGTGGCTCGACGCGGGGTGGCCCCTTCTTCCCGAGCGGTGGGAGAAGGGGCCACACAGTCTCACGGACGGGGAGGGCGGATGGTTCAGGACGCGCGCCCGCCGCCTGGGTGGGCCGGATCGGAGCCAGACCCCGCCGCCCCGGTGCCGGCCCGCGTGTGCCGGTGTCAGCACGCCTGCGCCGGGTGTCGGCCCGCGTGCGCCGGTGTCAGCACGCGTGCGCCGTCTCCCGGACATCCGTCGGCATGACCTGGGTGAAGACGTCGTCGTAGCTGTGCAGCTCGTCCGTACCGGCGAGCAGGTACGCCTGCGCCTCGCCCACGTGGAAGTACATGCCCTGCAGCGTGAGCGTGCCCTCGGCGAGCCGCCGCGCCACCGGCTCGTACGCCCGCAGGTGCTCCAGCTGCTGGACCACGTTGGTCAGGCAGAGCTGCTCGACCGCGTCCGCCGGGAGGCGTCCGGAGATCCGGGCCCAGGCGTGGCGCCGGCTGGCCATCCGCTCCAGGCTGGGCCGACCGTGCCGCAGCCAGCGCCGGAGCGGGCTCGGCGGGTCGTCCGGGCCGCCGTTCAGCAGGGCCTGCATCGCGCCGCAGCCGGAGTGTCCGCAGACGGTGATCGACTGCACCCGCAGCACGTCCACCGCGTACTCGATCGCCGCCGCCACCGAGTCGTCGCCGCTCTCCTCACCGGGCAGCGGGACGAGGTTGCCGACGTTGCGCACGGTGAAGAGGTCGCCGGGCCCGCTCGACGTGATCATGCTGGTCACGAGGCGGGAGTCGGCGCAGGTCAGGAAGAGCTGTGAGGGGCTCTGGCCCTCCCGGGCGAGCCGCGCGAGCTCGTCCCGTACGAGCGGGGCCGTGTTCCGCTGGAACTTGCCGATGCCGCTCGCCAGATGCAGCCCCGTCGTACGCCGGGGCCCGGCGGGCGTGGCGGGCTCGGTGGTCCCGGCGCTCTCCTGGGGCGGGTCGGCCGGCGCCTCCCCGCACTGGTGGTTGTGCCACGGCGTCCAGGGGCGGCAGCAGGTGTGCGCGGCGGCCGCCGCGGCGGTGGCGGGGGAGGGCTCGGCGATCCGCACGCCGGCCGGGCCGGTCGTCTCGACCGTGCCGCCGTGGGCGAGGTGCCCGGCGGTCCAGTCGCTCAGCGTCTCGTAGGCGGCGTGGTCCATGAAGGAACCGTCCAGTTCGACCACCACGTCGGACCCCCGCGGCAGCTGGTGCAGGGCCCGGCTGAGCCGGGGCACGGCGAGGAAGGTCAACTGTCCCCGGACGTGCAGCAGATGGCGCCCGTCCCGCTCCTCGCGGGTGATCCGGGTGCGGGTCAGCCGCTGCAGGGCGACCGCGATGGCCACGGCGATGCCGAGGGCGACACCCTCCAGGATGCCGATGAGGACGACACCCGACACGGTCACCACGTAGACGACGACCTCGCGGTGCCGGGTGACCGTACGGATGTGGGTGATGCTGACCATCTGGATGCCGACCACCATCACCAGGGCGGCGAGCGCGGGCAGCGGGATCAGGTCGAGCACGGGAACGAGCAGCAGCGCCGCGAGCACGATCCAGAGGCTGTGCAGCATCGTGGAGGAGCGGCTCACCGCGCCCGCCGAGACGTTGGCGACGCTGCGGACCGCGACTCCGGCGACCGGCAGCCCGCCGAGCGCGCCGGAGAGCATGTTCGCCGCGCCCTGGCCGGCGAGTTCGCGGTCCAGGTTCGAGCGCGGGACGCCGACGCCGCCGTCCGCGCGGGCGGCGACCAGTTTGTCGACCGCGACGGCGGAGAGCAGGGACTGCACGCTGGTGACCAGGGTGATCGTGAGCACCCCGGCCAGGATGCCGAGCACGGGGCCCTCGGGCAGGCCCGGCAGGGCGTGGCTGCTCCAGGACGGCAGGTCGACGCGGGGCACGGCGAGCCCGGCGAGGGTCGCCACCACCGTCGCTCCGGCCACCGCGACCAGCGCGGCCGGGACCTTCCGTACGAGCTTCCCGGCGCGGCCCGGCAGCCGGGGCCAGCACAGGAGCACGGCCACGGTGAGGGCGCTGAGGCCGAGCGCGACCGGGTGGACGTGCGCCACCTGGGCGGGCAGGCCGAGGACGTTGTCGACGGCGGAGCTCTGCGGGGTGCCGCCGAGCACGATGTGGAGCTGGGCGAGGGCGATGGTGACGCCGATGCCGGCCAGCATGCCGTGCACGATCGCGGGCGACACGGCGAGCGCCGAGCGGGCCACCCGGAGGGCGGACAGACCGAGTTGGGCGAATCCGGCGAGGACGGTGATGGCGCAGGTGGTACGCCAGCCGTACAGCTGGATGAGCTCGGCGGTCACCACCGTGAGGCCGGCGGCGGGGCCGCTCACCTGGAGCGGGGAGCCGCCGAACCGGCCGGCCACCAGGCCGCCGACGGCGGCGGCGACGAGGCCGGACTGGAGCGGGGCTCCGGTGGCGAGCGCGATGCCGAGCGAGAGCGGCAGCGCGATCAGGAAGACGGCGATCGAGGCGGACAGGTCGGCGCCCGCGACGCGGAAGCGGCGGGGCCGCTCCGGCGGGCTGTGGGGCCGCTGGACGCGGGGTCGGGTCGTGGTGCGGTCGGGGGTGCAGAGGGTCATTCCCGTCTCCTCCGGGGCAGCGCGGTCGCGGTTCGTGGGGACGAACATGGGGGCTCGCGGCCGTGGGTCACGGCGTGCAGCGGCGGGATTCCCGATGGGGTCCCCGCCAGGGGCGAGGATCAACGCTCGGTAAATGGATCGTAATGGAGAGTAAAGTCTCCGGCATTATTTTCGGGGCAAACAGGGCAATGATTCACCGGTTCCGGTGATAGGTGGACGTATTGCCGCTTGTCGTTTCATCTCTCCGGTCGTCGCGGTGCGACGTTGACGCCGCTCGCACGGAACCGAGGAGAGGTGGGCGGATGACAGCCGCCGGGAGAAGGACCACTGCCCAGAGGAAGACGCTCGCCGCCGGCGCCCTCGCCGTCGCCCTGATCACCGGCCTCGCCGGCTGCTCGGGCTCCGACGGCACCGCCACGAAGGGCGCGCAGGGCGGCGCCGGCACCAAGAAGGGACCGGCCGCGGCCCCGCAGACCGTGCCCCGCCTGATCGGCGACGGCTCCACGGCCTTCACCGGCGCCCAGCCCCGCCAGCCCGTCTGGCAGAAGCTCAAGCCGGGTGAGACGCCGCCGCAGTTCGTCGTCTTCTCCTGGGACGGCGCCGGCGAGGACAGCCAGAAGCTGTTCTCCCACTTCCGCTCGGTGGGCAGGAAGTACGACGCCACCATGACGTACTTCCTCAGCGGCGTGTACCTGCTGCCCGAGGAGAAGAAGGCCCTCTACGACCCGCCGCAGCACAACGCGGGGCGCTCCGACATCGGCTTCAACGACACCGAGGGCATCCGTGCCACCGTCCGCGAACTGCGCGGCGCGTGGCAGGAGGGCAACGAGATCGGCACCCACTTCAACGGGCACTTCTGCGGTGCCGAGGGCGGCGTCGGGACCTGGTCCGTCGAGGAGTGGAAGAGCGAGATCAAACAGGCCAAGTCCTTCGTCAAGAACTGGAAGACCAACTCGGGGCTGCGCGCGGAGCAGCCGCTGCCGTTCGACTACGACAAGGAGCTCGTCGGCGCCCGCACCCCCTGCCTGGAGGGCCGGACCAACTTCGTCCGGGCGGCGGCGCAGCTGGGCTTCCGCTACGACACGAGCGGCGTCAACGACCAGATCTGGCCCAAGAAGGACCTGGGCCTGTGGGACCTGTCGCTCCAGCTCGTGCCGATGCCGGGCCGCGCCTTCCAGACGCTGTCCATGGACTACAACTTCCTGGTCAACCAGTCCCCGGGCACGACCCAGGGCGACCCGAACCAGCGCGAGTACTGGGGCGACCAGATGCGGGACGGCCTGGTGCAGGCCTTCGAACGCGCCTACAAGGGCAACCGGGCGCCGCTCGTCATCGGCAACCACTTCGAGTCCTGGAACGGCGGCACGTACATGCGGGCCATCGAGGAGACCATCGCCACGGTGTGCGTGCAGAAGGACGTCAAGTGCGTGTCCTTCCGGCAGCTCGCCGACTGGCTCGACGCCCAGGACCCCGACGTCATCGCCAAGATGCGCACCCTGAAGGTCGGCGAGGCACCGGCGGCCGGCTGGAAGACCTTCCTCGCCTCCCAGCCGGCGGCCCCGGCCGCCCCGGCGACCGCACCGGCGGCGGGCGTGGCGGGTTCGGCGGCGGACGCGGCAGCCCCGGCGGCGGACATGCCCGTTCCGGCGGCGGACGCCAAGCAGGCTGAACGGCGCTGAGCCCCTCGGCCGGGCCGTCAGCCGAGCTGCGGTAGGGCCATCGGTTCGCCGAGCACGAAGTCGGGGTCGACCTGGGCAGCCAGGTCGGCCCCCGTCTTGGCGTTGCCCCAGCTCTCCGCGTTGCGCAGGTGGAAGTGGACCATCTGGCGCGTGTAGCGCTCCCAGTCGCGGTCGGCGTACGAGTCGTCCGCCGCGTCCTGGAGGGCCTGGAGCGACATGCGGTTCTCCGCCTCCAGGAGCTCGAAGCGGGGCGGGCGGCCCTTCTCCATCGCGCGGACCCAGTCCGAGTGGCCCACCGTCACGAGCAGGTCGTCGCCGACCTCCTCGCGCAGGAAGTCGAGGTCGTCCCGGCCCTGCACCTTGTTGCCGACGACCTTGAGCGCGACCCCGAAGTCCCGCGCGTACTCCTTGTACTGGCGGTAGACCGAGACGCCCTTGCGAGTCGGCTCGGCGACCAGGAAGGTCATGTCGAAGCGGGTGAAGAGGCCGGAGGCGAAGGAGTCCGAGCCGGCGGTCATGTCGACGACCACGTACTCGTCGGCGCCGTCGACCAGGTGGTTCAGGCAGAGCTCCACCGCACCGACCTTCGAGTGGTAGCAGGAGACCCCGAGGTCCGACTCCGTGAACGGGCCGGTCGCCATCAGGCGGATGTCCCCGTCGTCGAGCGGGACCGTCCGCGCGCAGGCCTCGTACACCGGGTTCTCCTCGTGGACCCGCAGCAGCCGCGAGCCCTCCCCGGGCGGCGTCGTCTTGATCATCGTGTCGGCGGAGGCGATCCGCGGGTTCGTGCCCCGCAGGTACTCCTTGATGAGCGGCAGGTGCGCGCCCATGGCGGGCAGCCCGGCGGCCTCCCCCTCGGTCAGGCCGAGCGCGGCGCCCAGGTGCTGGTTGATGTCGGCGTCGACGGCTACGACCGGGGCTTCGTTGGCGGCGAGGTGGCGGATGAAGAGCGAGGACAGCGTCGTCTTGCCGCTGCCGCCCTTCCCCACGAAAGCGATCTTCATGTTCACCTAGCGTAGTGGCATGAACGCACCCCGTGGTCAAGGTGCGTGAAGAAGACCACTCCATCGTGGGGCGGGCCCACGGGGCGCGTAGCCTCCCTACTTATGAGTACGCACGCCTCTGACCCCTTGGCCGCCCTCGGCTCCCTGCCGGGCGTCGCCGACGCGGTGGACTCCGTACGCAAGGCCGTCGACCGGGTCTACGGCCACCGTGTGATGCGCCGCCGCAGCATCGAGATCTCCTCCGAGGCGGCCCTGCGCGGCGCGCGCGGCTCGGCCGCCCTCTCCGGTGCCGACTGGGCCCTGGAAGAGGTCCGCCGCCGCAGCGACTTCAGCGCCGACCCCGAGGCCCGCACGGTCGGAGCCGCCCTGAGGCTCGGCTCCGAGGCCGGGCAGCTGCTCTCCATCTGGCGTCAGTCGCCGCTGCGGGTGCTCGCCCGGTTCCACCTGGTCGCCGCCGGCGACCCCGGCGAGTCGGTGGGGCGGCCCCGGCTGGACGGCGAGAGCGTCGACGAGCCGCTGGTCACGACCCCGGCACCGACGCCCGCCGAGGTCGCGGGACGGCTCGACGGCCTGGCGGAACTGATCGTCGCGGGCGGCGACGCCCCCGCGCTCGTGACGGCCGCGGTGGTCCACGGCGAGCTGCTCGCCCTGCGCCCCTTCACCTCGTACAACGGCTTGATCGCGCGGGCGGCGGAACGGATCGCGCTGGTCGGCAGCGGGCTCGACCCCAAGGCGATCTGCCCGGCGGAGGTCGGCCACGCGGAACAGGGACGGGCCGCGTACCTCGCCGCCTTCGAGGGGTATCTGTCGGGGACCCCGGAGGGCGTGGGCGGCTGGATCGCGCACTGCGGGCGCTCGGTCGAGCTGGGTGTCCGTGAGTCGACGGCCGTCTGTGAGGCGCTGCAGCGCGGCGCGGCCTGATCCGGGTCGGCCCCGTCGGGCCCGGTCCGGTCCGGTCGGGGTGGGGTCGGGCCCGGTCCGGTCGGCTTGGGTCGGGTCGCGTTGGGTCGGCTCGGGTCGGTGTTGGGGTCGCGCAGAGGGCTGGTGGGGGCCGACATGATTCAGGGCCCCCTCGCGGGGGCCCTGAAAGGGTTGCGGCGGCACCCGTTCAGGTACCGCCGCTGGCACGTCCACCCAGTTACCAAGCGTCCTCGATATATGCCCATCAGGCCGGGAACTTTGCCCGTGGCCTGGTGCAGCTGGCCCGTAATCGACGGGTCGACGTCGCGTGGGTGCTCGGCTTCTGTGCTAGGTCCGTGGGGCCTTCATGCTCAACAGGTGATCCTCTCGGATGTCCTTGGTCTCGCGGGCCTGATTCCTTTCTACTCCTGTCGGGGTAGAAGCGAAAGTGCTGGCTCCACTTCTCTTGCCCACGGTTCATATCAGGGCAAAGTCATCCAAGGGTCGAGGAGGCGTGCGCGGCCTGCCGCCGCCGGGCGGCGTACCAGACGAGCCCGGCCCCCACGGCCGCCGCACTCACCGCCGCCGCGGCGACGAGGGTGGGACGGGGCGGCATGCGGAACTCGGGGAGCCGCTGCTTGAGCCGTACCGGCTTCTCGAAGGTGAGAACCGGCCATTCCTGAGCCGCGGCCTCACGGCGCAGTGCACGGTCCGGATTGACCGCGTACGGGTGGCCGACGGCCTCCAGCATCGGGATGTCGGTCGCCGAGTCGCTGTACGCGTAGCAGCGCGAGAGGTCGTACCCCTCCGAGAGCGCGAGCTCCCGGACGGCCTCGGCCTTCGTCGGGCCGTAGGCGTAGTACGCCACCTCACCGGTGAAGCAGCCGTCCTCCCCGACCACCATCCGGGTGGCGACCACACGGTCGGCCCCGAGCATCTCGCCGATCGGCTCGACGACCTCGGCGCCGGAGGTCGAGACGATCACGACGTCGCGGCCGGCGGCGTGGTGCTCCTCGATGAGGGACGCCGCCTCGTCGTAGATGATCGGGTCGATCAGGTCGTGAAGGGTCTCGGCGACGAGCTCCTTCACCTGGGCGACGTTCCAGCCTTTGCAGAGAGCGGAGAGGTATTCGCGCATCCGCTCCATCTGGTCGTGATCGGCCCCACCCGCCAGGAAGACGAACTGGATGTAGGCCGTCCGCAGGGCGGCGCGGCGGCTGATCAGTCCGCCCCGGTAGAAGGACTTGCTGAAGGTCAGGGTCGAGGACTTCGCAATGACCGTCTTGTCCAGGTCAAAGAAGGCGGCTGTGCGCGGCAAGGAGTGGTTTTCCACAAGCCTGAGCATAGGTGCCCGC
The DNA here is from genome assembly GCF_051305195.1 of Streptomyces sp. Qhu_M48. Taxonomy (NCBI): domain Bacteria; kingdom Bacillati; phylum Actinomycetota; class Actinomycetes; order Kitasatosporales; family Streptomycetaceae; genus Streptomyces; species Streptomyces sp. Qhu_M48. The sequence continues at coordinate 114,357 of NZ_CP195432.1, forward strand.
CATTCGGCGTACGCTGGGGCGCGTGGGTTTGCCTGAGAAGGCTCTCGGGTACACCATGGAAGTCACGGATCGTTCGCGACCGTGCTAACCCGGCCCGGCTCCTCCCCCCCCCGAGTCGGCCGGAAAGACGACCCCCGCTCTCCCCCCCGGCGGGGGTCGTCGCATGTCCGGAGCCGTTTTGGCCCTGTGTGACACCGCCATCTCCCTTCTCCAGCCCGTCGGCCGCGCTTCCGTCCGACGCGTCGCCGGACTCTTGATTCGTCACTCACGGTAACCGGCGGGTTCCGTTCCGAACAGCCCCCCGGGCGGGTGGCGAAGATATTCACAGGGCTTCGGATATCCACAGTTTTTCGGCACGCTCCCCAGGATTTTCGGCACGGCCCCACGGTGATTCCTGTCGCGAAGTTCGCGGACGGCAGGAAACACGACAGGAGTGTGTGCCATGGAGGCATCCAGGACTTCCGGGGCCAGGGGTACGGCGTGGACTTCGGCGCCGAGCGGGCCGGAGACGCCCGGCGCGGACGAACCGCGCCGCACGGGGCCGCTGATCGTCACCGAGGACCTCGGGCTCCTCGACGACCTCCTGCGGCTGTGCGCCGCGGCGGGGGTCGAGCCCGAGGTGCACCACCGGGTGCCGGAGCGGCGGGCGAGCTGGACCGACCCGCCGCTCGTCCTGGTCGGCGACGACGCCGCCGCCCGCTGCCGGGGAGCGGCGCGCCGCCCCGGCATCGTCCTCGTCGGCCGCGACCAGGAGGATCCGGGGGTGTGGCGGCTGGCCGTCGAGACCGGCGCGGAGTGCGTGCTGCGACTGCCGGACGCCGAGAGCCTCCTCGTCGATCGCATCGCCGACGCGGCCGAGGGCGTGGGCCGGCAGGCCCTGACCGTCGGCGTCGTCGGCGGCCGAGGGGGTGCGGGTGCCTCCACCCTCGCCTGCGGCCTCGCGCTCGCCGCCGCCCGGACCGGGCGGCGCACCCTGCTCGTCGACGGCGACCCGCTGGGCGGAGGGCTCGACGTGTTGCTCGGCGGCGAGCGCGAGGAGGGAAGACGCTGGCCCGACTTCGCCGCCTCCAAGGGGCGCCTGGCCGGCGGCGCCCTGGAGGAGTCCCTGCCGTCCGTGCGGGGCGTCCGGGTGCTCAGCTGGGGCAGGGAGCCCGCGGCGCCGGTGCCGCCCGAGTCCGTGCGGTCCGTGCTCGCCGCGGCCCGCCGACGGGGCGGGGTCGTCGTGGTCGACCTGCCGCGCGGAACGGACGCGGCGGCCGCCGAGGCCCTGGCCCAGCTCGACCTCGGACTGCTCGTCGTCCCTGGCGAGTTGAGGGCCGTCGCGGCGGCCCACCGGGTCGCCTCGACCCTCTCCGCCGTCGTGCGCGACCTGCGCGTCGTGGTCCGCGGACCGTACGCGGCGGGGCTCGACGAGCGATGGGTCGCCGACGCGCTGCGGCTGCCGCTGGCCGGTGAACTCCCCTACGACCCGGGGATCGTGGCCGACCAGGACGCGGGGGTGCCACCGGGCGCCGAGCCCCGTGGACCGCTCGGCCGGTTCTGCGACGCCTTCTGGGCCCGTGCCCTCGTGCCCGGGGGTGCGGCATGACCGGGGCAGGGGGAGCGGGCGGTGGCGCGGGGCTTCTCGACGCCGTGCGCCAGCGGCTCGCGGCGAGCGGCTCCGATCCCACCCCGGCGCGGGTGGCAGCGGCCCTGCGGGCCCAGGGGCGGCTCCTCGGGGACGCGGAAGTGCTCGGCGCGGCGGAGGAGTTGAGGTGCGAGCTCATCGGCACCGGCCCCCTCGAACCGTTGCTCGCCGACCCCGCCGTCACCGACGTCCTGGTCTCGGCGCCCGACCGGGTCTGGGTGGACCGGGGAGCCGGCCTCGAACGGGCCCCGGTGTCCTTCCCCGACGCCGCCGCCGTGCGCAGGCTCGCGCAACGGCTCGCGGCGGTGGCCGGACGCAGGCTCGACGACGCCCGGCCCTGGGTGGACGCACGACTGCCCGACGGCACCCGGATGCACGCCGTGCTGCCACCGGTGGCGGTCGGATCGACCTGCCTGTCGCTCCGGGTCGTGCGCCCCCGCGCCTTCACCCTGGAGGAGCTGGCGGCGGCGGGCACGGTGCCGCCGGGCGGTGCCCCGATCCTGCGCGCCCTGATCGACGCCCGGGTGTCGTACCTGGTCAGCGGTGGTACCGGGACAGGAAAGACCACGCTGCTCGCCTCCCTGCTCGGCCTGGTGGGGGAGCGGGAGCGGATCGTCCTCGCCGAGGACTCGGCGGAGCTGCGACCGGACCACCCGCATGTGGTGCGGCTTGAGGCGCGGCCCGCGAACCAGGAGGGCGCCGGCCTCGTGACCCTCCGGGACCTCGTCCGTCAGGCGCTGCGGATGCGGCCGGACCGGCTCGTGGTCGGCGAGGTGCGCGGCGCCGAGGCCGTCGACCTCAACCCCTGGCAAACATCAACACTATCGCCAGACCTAGGCAGCGCGCCCAGGACATGACCGAGCCCCCTACGCCGCGGCGTAGGGGGCTCGACCTGACCACTCCCTGAGCCTGGGGGCACGGGAGGGCCAGCCTGGAATTTCGCGTTCCGGATGAGGTCGGACCCTACCCTTGATCACGAAATTTACCCAGAGGGGTAAAGACAAATGGATCATGAACGACCGACGTTTGACGGATGCCCGCCGAACAGCCCGCCTGGGTGCTCACCCGACGCGTGCAGATCGGTGCCCGAATCCGAGACGCCCGTCTGCATGCCGACCTCTCGCAGGTCGCACTCGGCACTCTGGTGGGCCTTGATCACAAAACGATCCACCGTATTGAGCATGGAATCTCTGATCCCAGTCTCGGAGCCCTGCTCCTGATCGCGCGCGCAACCGGCGCCCCGCTTACGGAGCTGGTGCAGTAACCCCCGCCGCCGTGCCGTTGCCCTCGCAGCCGAGACACGCCTCGCTGTAGAGGACCTGGCGGCCCTCGCCGACGAGGACGACGCGCCGACCACCGCGGCAACTACCGCACCGGCCAGGCCCTCGACGGGTACCCAGGTACTGGCGACTCTGCCGCAACTGGGCCAGGTGCTCGATGAGGGACCCGTACTCGGGGGCCTGCCACTGGGCGCTCATGGCCGGTCAGCCTATCTAGTTGGGGTGGTCGGTGCGGCAGGTCAGCTCACAGTTGGCGTCGCCGCAGCTGGTGTGCTCGCAAGACGCCGCGACGGGCACGCTGCCGTTGGACGGGCCGAGCCAGAGGGTGCGGTCGACGGCGTAGCCGGCCTGCTCGATCCGGGCCTGGGTGCCCTCCAGGGCGGTCGGGTCGTGGCGGGTCGGGTCGGGACGCTCGGGCACGTGGTGGACGAAGTGGCCCAGGTCGCTGCACAGGCGCGCGTAGACCTGCGTGTGCAGGATCAGCGCGTGCCAGCCCTCGTCGACGGTGCGCGAGGGGCGCATCCCCCCGGGCTGCCGGGCGCCGGTGGCGACGAACTTCAGTGCCTCCTCGACGATCCTTTCGGCGTCCGTCAGAGCCATGCCGGCGTTGTTGTCGACAACGGTCGCGGCCACTCCCTCGAACGCGGCGGGGGTGATGAGATCCCTGGGGTTCTTGATCTTCGGGATGGTGGTCGTACTCACTGGGTGGTGCCTCCAGATCTGGTGGGCTGGCTTGTTCGCCTTCGCTTCTTGTGGCAGGAGCAGTCGCAGCGGATGACGAGCGCGACATCGCCGTAGCAGGTCACGACGGGGCCGGGCTGGCACGTGTGGTGCGCCCGCCCGCGGCAGTAGCCAGAAATCACGCTTCCGCCCTGGCTACTCATGGCCGGGCCGCAGGTGTGAGGCCGCGCTGCTCGCGGCATGGGGCGCAGGCGCGGCGGTGCTCGTCGACCAGGACGGACGTCCTCGACGATCCCTTGTGAAAGTCGCACCAGCCGTGGCGGTGGCGAGGGCATCCGCACGGGTCGAATGAGCTGGTGGCGGGGATCTCGGTCGGCCGCGAGATCTGCTCGTGTGAGACGGCCTGGGTCGTCCCGTCCGGGCGTACTCGGTACACCTTGATCGTCATCATGCTGTGGCTCCCGTCGGCCGGTCAGCGGGGACGAGGCACGACGCTAGGGACCGGATGTGCGTGCACACCAGCGTTGTGCACGGCTGTGCACGGATTCAGCCGACCTGCTGCTCTGGCGTGTTCGTACCCTTGACCGAACTACTCGGCAGCGGCACGTTGGTGCACATCAGTGCACACTCCTACAGACGGAGACGAGCATGTCCCTACAGTTCATCGGCGTAGACCCGGAGTCCGGGCAGACGGGGAGCCCGACGGCCTGGGTCGACGAGGAGGCCGGAGACATCGTGCTCCAGAGCTACATCGCCGACGAGGCAACCCGCGCCGAGTGCGTGGAGAAGAACGCGCCCGGCCACGACAAGGTGGTCCCCGAAGGGGAGACGGTTGTACGGATCCCTGCCCACATGGTCCCGATTCTGAGGGAGGCCTGCGATGCCGCAGAACGAGCCGCCGCGGTTCGATGAACTGCTCGCCGGCGCCCGGCGGTCGGCTATCCACCTGGAGCTCCGGGACGTCTACACCGTTCCGGACGAGGCCGCCGACTACCGGCGCTGGCGCGAGACCGGCGAGCGCGACGTCAACCCGGCCTCCGCGTACTGGGCGCCCTGGGCCGAGATGGTGCGGGCCGCGACCGCTCGCGGCGTGGCCATTCGGCGGGTCCGGATCGTGTCGGAGCCGGTGAGCGACTACATCCGGTACGAGCACGCCGGCACGGCAGTGAACGTGGCCGCGGGCGAGGAGGTGCGGTGGCTCCCCCGGGACCAGGCCGTCGGCCTCCTCCTGCCGGTGGTGGACGGGTGGATCTTCGACGAGCAGAGGCTTCTTCTCAACCACTTCACCGGGACCGGCGAGTGGGCCGATGTGCCGATGGAGCTGCGTACGGAGCCCGACCTCGTGAGGGCGTACGCCGACGCCGTTGAGGCAGTGTGGAAGCGTGCTGTCCCGCACGCCGAGTACAAGATCCGATAGCAGGAGCTCATCATGTCCGTCTCCCCGTCGTCCTCGGCGCAGGCCGCCCGCGCGGGTGTTGCGCGCCACCTGCGTGAGCTGCGCGAGGACGCGGGGCTGACGATCACCGAGCTCGCCACCCGGTGCGGGTGGAGCCACTCGAAGGTCTCCCGGATCCAGACTGCCAAGACGCCGCCGTCCAGCCCCGATATCGTCGCCTGGTGCCGGGCCTGCGGCGCCGACGGCCAGGCCGCCGACCTCGTCGCGCTTTCCCGTGACGCCGAAACCATGTACCAGGAGTGGCGCACGCGGGCCCGCAACGGCCTCCGCCAGCTCCAGACCAGCTACACGAGTCTCTACCAGGCCACCAGGACCTTCCGGGTGTACTCGCCCACCCTCGTCCCCGGCATCCTCCAGACCGAGGGCTACATCCGCGCTCTGCTCTCCAGCAACGCGCGGTTGCTCGGCATCCCGGACGACTCCGCCGAGGCCGCCGCCGCCCGGGTCGAACGGTCCCGGATCATCCACCAGGCCGGCCGCCGCTTCGTCGTCGTCATCGAGGAGAGCGCCCTGAGGTACCAGCTCGGCAGCGGCGACGACATGGCCGCCCAGCTCGGCCACCTCCTCACCGCCGGCGCCCTCCCTGCCGTCTCCCTCGGCATCATTCCCATGAACACCCCCGGCCGGACGCTGTGGCCGCAGGAGGTGTTCCACCTGTACGACGACGCCCTCGCCTCCGTCGAGCTGCTCTCTGCCGAGGTGAACATCACCCAGCCCACCGAGGTCGCGCTGTACGAGGCAGCGTTCGAGCAGCTGCGCAGCATGGCCGTGTACGGCGCGGCCGCGCGCGCCCTAGTCCTCAACGCGATAGAGACCCTGCCGGACGCGCAGACGCCTGGCGCGGCTTGAGGTGAACGAGGACATCGCCCCCTCCGCTTCGGCGGAGGGGGCGATGTTCACGGGTACTGGCGGCGGGTCGGGTCCAGGGCGGTGGCCTCGGCGCGCTTGAGCGGGCTCGGGGTGGGTGTGGGTGCGGCCGGGCGTTGGCAGGCGAGGGTGTTCGGGTCGCCGTTGAGCGGCTGCAGCGTGTAGCCGTCGGGGCAGGGCTGGCCGGTCGTGCCGTCGGCGCCGTCCCGGCCGTCGGCGCCGTCCTGCCCCGGCGGCCCGGCGGGCCCTGCAGGGCCGGGCGGCCCGGTGGGTCCTGCCGGGCCCGTGATGGCCGGTCCGGCGGGTCCGGTCGGCCCGGGCGGACCGGTGATGGCGGGGCCTGGCTCGCCCTGGACACCCGGGGGCCCGGTGGCTCCGGTGGCTCCGGGCTCCCCGGGGTCGCCCTTGACTCCAGGGGAGCCGGCGGGCCCGGGGATCGGGACGGGGACGGTGGTGCGCTGCGGTAGGTCCTCAACGGCCTCCTCCGGGTCGGGCGCGGCCGGGGCCTCGCCGAGCGCCTCGACCTGGGCGCGCAGGACGCGGACGTCGCCGGCCAACGTGGATGCCGCGTCACCGCGCAGGTTCGCCTCGGTGATGGCCTCCTCGCGCGCCGCGGTCTCATGGGTGATCCGCATCCACACCAGGACGACGGCGCCGGACAGAACGAGCAGGACGGCGGTGAGCGCGAGGGCGCGCCAGCGGTGAGCGAGGGTGCGGCGCAGGGCGGTGGGATGGCGGTGCGTCGGCGTCACGCGGGGCGTCCTTCCAGCTCGGCGAGGCGCTCGCGTAGGCCGTCGCGTTCGGTGGTGAGTTCTGCGATCTGGCGTTGCAGGGCTGAGGTGTCGGCACGCTCGCGAGCCAGTTCGGCGTACGCCGCCGCGAGCTCCGTCGTCTTGTCGGTCAGCTGCGCGAGGAGCTTGTCGCGCTCCTCCTGGAGGTTGTCGACGAGGGTGGAGTAGCCGCCGAGGACCTGGCCGTCGCGCGCTGAGCGGGACTGGCTGCGGTGACCGACGAGGGATGCGCCGGCCACCGCGACGCCGACCAGGATGGTCCCGAGTGCTCCGAGCGTCGCAGTGTCCACGCGGTGACCTCCGGTCGTGTGGGGCTGGTGTTACTGGCGGGGCGGGAGGGTCAGGTGCGGGGGCTGGTCGGTGCGGAGCCAGCCGGGGAGCAGCCGCTGGACGCCGGGGAGGGCCATCACGCGGGTGAGGCCTCCCGCGACGGCGAGGGCGCCGGCGACCCAGGGCAGGGCCTGGGGGATCCCGGCCGCGTTGACGATGGCGGGCAGGATGACGGCGATGCCGAGGGCGGTCTGGAGGATGGTGCGTAGGGTGCGCTTGTCGGCGTCGGACATGATCACTTCTCCTTCTGGGCGGTGAGCAGGGCGACGACCTTCTTCAGGTCGGCCGCGATGGTCTGGACGGTGGTGTAGGTGCCGACGATGTAGCCGTAGACGTCCGGGATCCGGCGGCCCTTCTTCTGGCTCTCGGCGTCGGCCGTCTTCTCGCGGTACGCCAGCACCGCCTGTGCGACGTCGCTCTTGGACAGGGCCATGTGGGGGTCCTCCTCGGGGGTCCCGGCGGCGTACCGCAGCACGCGCGCCATGTCGAAGTTGCCGGGGTCCCCGTGGTTGTTGCCCTCGGGGACGTGCTGGTGGCCGAGGTGGCCGGTGTAGACGTTGAAGGCGGTGGCGGAGAGCCGCTGCGGGGCGCTCTGGCCGTAGCTGCCCGGGTAGGCCCGCCAGGTCACGGTCGACGTCATCGGCACGCCGTGGTTCTGGTGGAGCCAGCGCACGAACGCGGCGACCTCGCGCAGCGCCCACTCGGGGGCCTCGGGCCAGTAGATGTGCTGGCGTCCCTCGGCCGTCCAGCGCCGGTGGGTGGCCGGGTCGCACGTGCCGACGAGCTCGACCTGCGCGAGGTTGTTCCGGTTGGTCGTGATGCCGCCGGCCCGGTCGACGAGCGCGCGGGCGGACTGCTCGATGTCGAAGTGCTGGTACCAGCGGAGCTTCTTGGCGGCGAAGTCGGGGACGGCGGTGAGCGTCGGGGCGGCGGCACCTCCGCCGTAGGTGGGGAGGGTGGTGCCTTCGGTGGTGTGCCAGACGACGGCGTTGATCTCCATCGCGGCGCCGTCGTACCGGTCGCCGTACCAGTACGCGGTGGACGCGCCGGGGTAGCGCTGTGGGCCGGTCTTGGCCATGAGGGGCCTCCAGACATGACGGAGCCCCGGGCCGGATCGGCGCGGGGCGTGCGGGTACGGGGCGGGGTCAGGGGTTGGTCGGCTCCGGCGGCGGGGGCGTCCACGTCTGGGCCTGGGTCTGCAGGCGGACGACCTCGAGGATCTTCTCTCCGCCGATCGGGGCCAGGAGGTCCTGCGCGAACTGGCGGACGAGCAGCTCGACGCCCTCGTTGTCGAAGATGTTCGCGGGGGGATAGCTCGGGGTGCCGACCGACACGTGGACCGAGCCCCACTCGGGGTGCCAGAGGTGGAGGTCGTAGGCGACGCCGGCGGCGTCGAAGTCGGGGAAGGCGGGCATGAGGTCCTCCGGTCAGGTGGCGGAGATGCGGGTGATGCCGAGGGTGGTGGTGGCGGCGATGGTCGAACCGCTCTGCGTGTTGAGGTAGAGCTCGATGTAGCCGCCGGCGGCGAGGGTGACGGTGCCGGTCGCGGTGGCCTGCATGTTGCCTGTGCTGCCGCGCTGGGTGCTGACGCGCGTGCCGGGTGCCGGGGTTCCGGAGCCGTTGGCGCGGATCTCCCCGCGGGCATCGGCGGCGCCGAGAGCGGCGGCCCAGATCACGCCGCCGTGGATGAGGTAGACCCCGGCGGTCGGGGCGATGAGCCGCGTGGGCTGACTCACGGACCACATGGATGCGGTGTTGCCGCTGAGGGTCGAGGTGAAAGCCACGGCGGTGTAAGTGGATCCTCCGGACGGGACGTTGAAGCTGCCGACGGAGGCCTGGACGTGGGGCTGCACCAGGGCGTTGATGGGGTCGGAGTAGATCGTCTGTCCGGGCTGGACGATGGGGGCGACCACGGGGCCTCCTTACAGGGCGTAGACGGCCGGGCGGGCCACGTTGACCGGGGCCGCGGCGGCGTGGGTCTTGACGACGCCGTTGGTCGAGCGGACGACGTTGAACGTCTGCGGCGAGCTCGCGCCGGTGATGGAGGTGGCGCGCATCTCTTCGCCGCCGATGGTGATGTCGATGGGGAACTCGCTGGGGGTGGTGATCCAGGGGAGGCCGGCCGTCGTGGTGACGGAGAACGACGTCGCCGTCGAGCTGATGCCGGAGGTGAGCTGCGAGTAGGCCGCGCCGCACTTCCCGCGTACGGGGTCGTCGTAGATGCCAACGTTCCACGGGCCCCCGGGGTCGCACGTGAACGTGATCCGCCAGGCCTTCTCGCTGAGCTTCTCCTTGTAGCCGCGGATGAGGAGGTCCACGTAGCCAAACCCGTACTCCGGCGGGAGGTTCTCAATCCGCAGGAGGTCCCCGACGTTCGCTTCGAGGATGGAGTTGACGAGCGCCTGGGCGCGGGGCTGGGCCAGGTCGACGGTGACGCGGGGGTAGCGCAGGCCTCCGTGCAGGCCGACGTGCAGCCGCCACCACGCCTGCCCGGTGGCCTGCTCGTCGGCGGCCAGCGAGTAGGTGTCGGCCTCCTCGTACTCCCCGATGCCGAGCGGCGGGGCCTGGACGGACAGGCGGCCGCTCGCCTCGACGGCGGTGTGCTCAGAGCCTCCCTCGCGGCGGGCCGTGACCATGTTCCGGGGGAGGCGGTCGTCGTCGACCGGCCGGAACTCCCCGGAGATGACCCCGTTGGCGTAGTCGAGGGTCAGGATCGGCGTCTGGGAGTAGAGGGTGTGCCGGGCCCGGTACTGCAGCGCGCGGGAGTCGCGCCGCTCCAGGAGCAGCCCCATGTCCGACTTGGAGCCGACCTCCAGGGTGTCGAGGAACGTCTCCCGGGTCTGGACGCCGAGCGGAGTCGTCAGGGCAGGCTCGCCGTCGAGGCTCAGCGGCACGCCCTGTTCGGCGGCGACCCTGCTCACGCGGGCGCCGGCGGTCTCTCCGGGGTAGCCGACCAAGGCCCGGTAGACGTCGGCGGCGGGCGGCGCCGAAGCGCCCCACAACGTGACGTAGCCGAGGGACATCGAGTCGAAGATTCCGCCCGCGAGGCCACAGATCCACTCGACGCTCATCGGCGGCCCGGCGTCGAGGAGCTCCACGCTCGTCAGGACCTCGACGCCGTCGATGTACAGCCACCACTGGGCGACGCCGCCGCCCGAGGAGGTCCGTACGCGGACGTGGTGGGGCCGGTCGTCGAACACGGCGGCGGTGACGCTCCCGAGCGTTCCGCCTCCGCCTCCGGGGACCACGGTGGTCAGCTCGACTGTCCCGAGAGCCGGGTCCAGGGCGAGGTTCCACGTGCGGCCCGAGCCGGGCCGCTCCCACACGGAGGCCAGGACGAGCGATTCGAGCTGCGAGAAACACCAGTCGACGGACCACTCGGACGCCATGAGGGCGGACGACGGCGCGGAGGCGACGATCTTCGCCGGGCCCGAGACCTGCAGCACCGGCTCCACCCACGGGGCGAGTTCGCCGTCGGCCCAGGCGTAGGTGCTGCCCGGCAGGACCTGCAGCGCGGTGGTGCCGATGAGCGGGGCGCCTGAGGTGGCCTCGGCGCCGTCGGTGAGCGGCCAGCACTCGACCGGACCGGCCGCGGCGAGGTAGCGGCGGATGGCCGAGTCGAGCGGCCGCTTGCCGATGCCGAGGCGCCGCATGACCCCGGCCGGAGCGATCGTCACCGTCGAGTCGTTGCCGGAGATGTGACGCTCCGGCGGCCACGCGGGTACCTCGCCCTCCAGGCGCACGTGCCGGTTGGACAGGGTGGCGCTGCCGGACAGCGTCCACACCCTGCCCGCGCCGTCGGTGAAGCGGGCCGCGCCCGGGGCCGCCTGGATCTCGGGCCGCATGTCGACCTTGAGGGTGGTGCCGTCGTAGACCTGCGCGGCGTGCACGCGGCCCTGGACCCGGTTCAGGCCGGTGAACCCGTCCGGCGTGAGGGACATGTCGCTGTCGCCGATGTCCAGCGGGGCTGTGCCGTCGAACACGGACGTGGTCCCGGCCTGGGTGACGGGGTCGCCGATCGGCAGCCACAGGGCGGAGTCGAGCGTGCGGGCGTAGCTGAACCTGACGGTGCAGCCGCCCGCCCCGTTGTTGATGTCGAGGACGGCGCGCAGGACGACGCGCTGCCCGTCGTAGAACGGGACGGGGGCGGTGGCGGTGACGTACCGCTGCGCGCCGCTCGTCCCGCTCGGCGACCACAGCAGCTGCAGCATGCGGTTCTGCCCGACGAGGAACACGTAGTGGACCTGGCTGCCGGCGACGCGGTGCCGGGAGACGAGGGCGGCGGTGTCCATCCAGGAGTTGGGGGCGACGTCGATACGGACGTCGAGGTCTCCGGCGACGCCGAGGGAGGCGTGGTCGGGCGTCGAGACGAGCGGCGCCCCGTTCGCCGGGAAGGCCAGGTGCGGCCCGCCAGCGTCCACGCTGAGCCGGATCGGGGTGTTGCGGCCGATCTTGCCGAACAGCGCGCTGGTCGGGTCGTGGGCGGACACCTCGCCGCCCCGGTTGCCGAGGGTGAGCTCCGTGACGGCGGGCTCGGCGCGGGTGCCCTTCCCCGCAAGGCCGCGCGTGATCTCGACCGGGGTCGACTCGCGGACGCGTACGGGGTTCCAGACACCGTCGTAGTGGAGCTCGGTGGTGCGCGGCGGCGGCAGGGAAACCATGATCAGTCCTCTCCGGCGTAGCGGGCGACGGAGCCGCCGGCGGTGGTGGACACCTCGTACTGCAGGAAGTCGCGGAACCCGTTCGCGTCGGCGCGCGCGGTCACGATCACCTCGATCGGCTGGACCTTGCCGGTGGACGGCGCGGCCATCGTGGTCGGCGCGCTGATCAATGCCTCGAGCTTGGACAGCGGCAGAACGGCCTCCTGCTCGGAGCCCTCGCCGATCATCGCCAGCGTCGGGCCGGTGGTGATGCCGCCCTCGGCGAGGAAGGGGATGTACGGGATGAACGGGATGTTCACCCCGGGGACCCGGTTCGCGCCGGAGATCAGGAAGTTGATGCCCTCGATGGCCTGGTTGATCATCCAGATCGCTGCGTTGAGCGCCGTCTTCAGGCCGTAGGTGATGCCGTCCCACATGCCGCCGAAGAACCCGCCGATCTGGTCCACGGCGCCGCTGACCATGCTGACGATCCAGTTCCACTGGTCGCTGAGCCAGGTCGTGGCGCTGCCCCACGCGCGGCTGATCATCCCCGGGATGTCCCAGCGCGCCCACAGATCCTTGATCCACTGGACGCCCCGGTTGAACGTGTCCTCGATCCAGTGCCACACGTCGGCGAAGAAGTCGACGACCGAGTCCCAGGCCCGGATCGCGTCTTCCTTGGTCTTGTTCCAGAGGTCGATGAAGAACCCGGCGATCGCGTCCCACACCCGGATCGCGTCGGCCTGGATCTGCTCCCAGTAGTCCAGGAGCGCCTTCTTCACCTCGTCCCACTTCATGACGAGGACGACGATGATCGCGATCAGGGCGACGACCCCGGCGATGATCAGGCCGACCGGGTTGGCCAGCATCGCGATGTTCACGATCCAGATGGCGGCCGCCATGAGGCCGAGGGTGGCGACCAGGATGAGGATGATCGGCATCCACTCCTTGATCACGTCCTTGTTCTCCCCGATGAACGACGACACGGACTTGAGGATGGGCAGGAAGGACTCGCCGAGCGTGGTCTGCAGGGTCCGCATCGCGGCGTCCATCTGCTGTGCGGGCGAGGCCTCCATCGAGTCGGTCATCTTCTTCGACGCGCCGGCCGCCTGGTCCATCCCGCTGGCCGCTTTTGCGGTCTCGGGGTTCATGGCGAGCAGCGCGTCCGCTGCCTCACCGGCCATGTCGCCGAACAGCGCCACCCCGAGCTGCGCGCGCTTCGCCGGGTCCTCGACTCCGCGGAGCTTCTCCAGGGTGAGCTGCAGCGCGTCGGCCGCGGGCTTCCCGCCCTTGCCGATGTCGGCCAGCATCTTCGAGCTGTCCAGCCCGAGCTCCTTGAAGCCCTCGCTGGCCCGGTCCGTCTCCTCGGACGTGATCCTCGCGAACTCGTGCAGGACGTCGGCGGCCTGGTCGATGTCCTTGCCGCCGGCCTTCACGAACTGCGACATCATGCCGAACGCCGTGCTGGCGTCGAGGCCGATCCTTTTGAAGTGGGTGCCGTACTCGCTGACGATGGCGGGCACGTCGGCCAGCATCGACTTGGGCAGGACCTGCGCCGCCTTCGTGAGGACGTCGAACGCCTCGGTACCGTCCGCGACCAGGCCCTGCTTGATCAGGGCCCCCGCCGCGGTGGACGCGTCGGCGACGTCGACCTCCATCGTCTGGGCCAGGCCGAGGGCGGACTTGGTCATGTCCTGCAGCTCGGCGTCCGTGAAATCTCCGAGCTTGCCCATCGCGGCGGTGACGGTCGACAGGCCGGAGGCGACCTCCTCCATGGAGCCGCCGAACCCGTCGGAGAACACGTCTCCGGCGATGCCGCCCGCCCGCTCGGCCTCGACCTCGGTGAGGCCGAGGCTGTCCTTGAGGGTGTGCTGCGCCTCGGCGATGTCCATCGCTCCGGCGATGCCCGCCGCGAACACGGCACCGGCGGCCAGGCCGGCGGCGGCGGCCGGGGCGGCGAGGCCGTCGAGGCGACTGGTGGTCTCCTGGACGCCCTCGTCGACACCGGAGGAGTCCATGCCGATCCGGACGAGGAGCTCGTCGAGAACCGTCATCGTTCGCTCCTTCCTGTGAAGCCTGCGTGGATGCCCTTGACGGCGGCCAGGAGCTCGCGGCCGGTCCGGCGCGGGCGGGCGTTGCGGCTCCACTGCACGAGGTGGTCGCTCAGCTTGGGGCGGGCGCCCCTGCGCATGTGCGGGGCGGCCACGTCCATGCCCAGGCGCGCGGCCACGATGTCCAGCCGCTTGGGCCCGAGGGGCCCGTAGAGGTTCTGGTACGCGACGAGGCGGATCAGCTCCTCCTCGGTGAACCGCGTCAGGACCTCGCCAGGGGGGATGCGGTAGGCCGCGCTGAGGTCGTACTGCAGCCTCAGCTCTGGCCGTCGCCGAAATCCCCCTCGGCGGCCTGGACCTTCTGCGAGAAGTCCCGGTCCTCGTCGGACAGGTGACGGATCAGGTTGAACAGGCCGTTGACGATTCCGCCAGAGCGCTTGGACAGGATGGCGATGCCCTCGCGCAGGTCGGGGAACACGAGCTCGCCCGACTCCTGGTCCCGCAGCGCCTTGGCGACGATCTCGGCCTTGCGGCTCTTGATCGTCATCTCGACGCCGGTCGCCTCGTCCTTGCGGGTCATCTTCGTCAGGCTGTTCTGGTAGGCCTCCCAGTCGCCGGACGGCAGGCCGCACACCCGGAACCGGGCGCCGGGCGCCCACTCGGGGATCTCCACGTCGTCCTGGTGGCGGATGTCGTTCGCCTTGCGGATCAGGTCCTTGAGAGAGGTCATGGTGGGTGGGCTCCTGTCAGCCGGTCGGGGTGAGGGTGGGCATGCCGGAGATCTTGAACGTCGCGGTGCGCTCCATCTGGCCCTCGGTGGGGTACTCGTCGCCGAGGGCGGTGATCAGGGCGGCGAACTCCCACGTGTGCTCGTCGGGGTCGCCGGGGAGGATGACGACCTGGTAGTCCCGCAGCTCGTCCTCCTCGAAATCGGCGTCGAGCGCGGAGTGCGAGGCGTTGCCCGGGTCGTAGTTGAGGGTGATCTCGACCTCGCCGCCGTCCTTCAGGCCCTTGATGAACTCGCGGTACTTGTTGGGGGAGTCGTGGGCGGTGACCTCGATCGCCTCGCGGGAGCGGCTGGGGCCGCTGATGTCGGTCACGTTGGCGACCACGGCGAACGAGCCGGACCCGGTGGAGTCGCGGAGGAACTGGCTGCCGAATGCGTCCTTACCTGCCATGGGTCAGGCTCCGATCTTGAGGACGGCGACGGTCACGGAGGTGACGGCGTCGTAGGTGATCGCGGCCCGTCCGGTGGCGCCGCGGAACACATTGCTGAGCGGGATCAGGCCGCGCTTGGCGGCCGCGATGACGAGGGTGGCGTCCGCGATGGCGTGGCCGTGGACGGTCCCCGGGGTGGCGATCGTGACGGTGCGGGTCGCGCCGCCGGCGTTGTTGACGTAGAGGAACAGGCCCTCGCCTACCGGGGCGGTGTCGCCGCCTCCGGCCGCGGCGACGGCGGCCGCGTCGAGGTCGGCCAGGCCGCCGACCGTGGCCACGGTGGTGCTGTTGAGTGCAGCCATCGGGGCACTTCCTTTCTGGAACAGGGGTGAGCCCCGGGCCGGTGCCGGGCCGGGGCGAGAGAGGAGAGGGTCAGCGGGGCTGCGCGGTGACGACGCGGTAGCGCTGGACGAGGTGGCGGATGGTGCCCGGCGGCTCGGGGTCGGTCAGCGGCTGCGCGAACTCGAACCGGGTGACGACGTGGTCGTATCCGGGGACGTCGAGCGCCTGGTGGTCGAGGAGCGCGGTCAGCCGGCCGCCGATCTGCAGCACCCGCTTGTACCCGCGGGCCTTGTCCCAGACGTGCAGGACCGGGGTCGTCTCCCACCCGAACCGGTCGTGGGCGTTGGCCGGAATCTCGGTGGCCTCGCCGATCACGATGAACGGGTACGGGACGTCCTCGGGCAGGTAGTCGTACACGGTGGCGCCGAGCGCCTGCAGCGCGTCGTCGTCGACGAGCAGCGCCCGGATGGCTCCCTGGATCTGGAGCATCGGGGAGACGGGCGGCGGGATGGTCGTCATCTCAGCGCCCTCCGCACCTCGTCGGTCAGCCGTGCCTTGTACCGTCCGCGCTCGGCCTCCAGGGCGGGGCGCAGCGCGGGCCGGGCCTGGACCCGGCGGGTGCCGTACTCCAGGAACCGGGCGTAGAACTCGGTGTCGTTGTGCCAGCCGACGAGCGCGGTCAGGTCGTCGTCCTTGTAGGCCACGTCGACCTTGTCGTGCAGGTTGCGGGTGTCCTTGGCGACGTCGCGCTGAGTGTCGGCCTTGACGGCCTCGGCCGACTCCTTCACGGCCTTCTTCAGCGCGGCGATGATGTCCTCGCCGAGCTCCTCCAGCTGGGTCCGCAGCCGGTCGGCGCCGAGGATCTCGACGGTCATCCCGGAGCGGGTCATCTCACCCTCCCTGCCGCTCGATCGACCGGCACTCGGCCTTGCGGTAGCGGGTGCTGGACGGCTCGACGACGGACCGGACGTCGAGGACCTGGCCCCCGCCGCGCAGCTCGTCGCCGCGCGCGACGTCGGCACCGGGCAGGAGGTACACGTCGTGGGTGTGCTCGGCGCTCGCCTGCTGCGCGAGCACCCTGTCCGACGCGGACGGCTGGTCGACCTTGCCCCGTACCTCGCCCTGGCGGACCCACGTCGACTCCTGGCCGCCGTAGCCGTCGTCGGTGGTGGTCTCGCGCCAGACCTCCAGGGTCCGGTTCAGCCACCGGCCGATCATGTCCGGGCCCGGTACGCGCCGAGCGTGCGCCGGTCGGCCGGGGTGAGCTCCATCCCGAGGGCCTCGGCGGAGAACTGGCGGGAGTGGTCGCCGAGGGTCTCGGCGGAGAGGAACTCCGGGTTGGCCCAGCCGGACACCGCCAGGCGCAGGCACATGCGCTTGAGCCCCGGGGGGATGGTGCTGTACCCGGCGGTGTAGGTGACCTCGACGGCCCGGTCCTGGCTGGGCCAGTCACCACCGCGGCGGTGCAGGATCCCGGCGGCCGACCACGTGTAGTCCTCGACCGGCCCGAATACGAGCGGCTCGGCCTCGTCGGTGAGGCTGACGGAGGCGACGGCCGTCACGGGCCAGCGCGGAAGGATCAATTTCCGGGAGCCGGTGGCCGGGTGGTAGCGGGGGTCCTCGTCGGTGGGGCCGTCGAGGATCACGGTGTCGGTGGACTGCTCCAGGGCCTGGCCGGTCTCGCCCTCGATGACCCCCTGCGCGAGCTCGATCAACAGCTCGGCGGTGGCGGTCTCGTCCTCGGTGAAGGACTCGATGCGCAGGAGGCGGCGGAGTTCGTCCGCCGTGGCGTACGCCATGTCAGGAGCCCCCGCCCTCGTCGTCCTCGTCGCGGCGGCGCTCCAGCTCGGCGGCCACGACGGCCCGGATGTCCTCCTTCAGCCGGGCCTCGCCGAGGTCGATGTCCTGCTCGGCCGCGAACGTGCGCAGCTGGTCGACGGTCATGGCCTCGACGGGCACGTCCGGCTCGACGGGCGGCGCCGGGGGCGTGGGCGGGGTGGCGGTCCTGGCCGCCGTACGGGCGCCGCGCTTCTTCTTCGGCTCGTCGAGCGGCCGGCAGTCCCCGGCGGCGATGCGCCGTTCGGCGTCGGCGTCGTCCATGTCGACGATCGCGCCCTCGGGCTGGTTGCCGTACTTCGGGTTGGCCATGAGCCGCAGCATCTCGACTCGCATGGGGTCCTCCAGGTGTCGGGAACACGGCCGGGCCCCGCCGGTGGTGGCGGGGCCCGGTGGCCGTGCGGGGGCGGGGTGGAGTCAGGGCTTGACGCGGCCCTTGCCGCGGATGACGGTGACGCCGAAGCTGGCGTCACCGGTGCCGGCGTCGGTGGCCACCACGCGGATGTACCGCTTGATGCCGTGGTAGCCGATCACGGTGACCGTGGACGCGGTCAGCGTCGCGGGCTCGGTGCCGTCCAGGTCGCCGTTGGCCACCGCGGTGTAGCCGGAGCCGAGGGCGTCGGACTCCTGGACCTCGATGGAGAACGCGCCGTTGGCGACTACGCCGGTGGTGATGACGACGGCGGCCGCGTCGTAGTTCGCCAGGTCCACCCCGGTCCCGGTCGCGGTGTCGACCCGCGCGGCCGGGGTCAGGGTGGTGGCGATGTCGAGGTGGTTCTTGATGTCGCTGCGCATGGGTGCTGCTCCTCGTCTGGGTGGGCTGCGCTGGACCGGGGCGGGGGCCCGGGGTTACGGCACGACGTCGTTGGACTGCAGACGCACGAACGCCTCGGCGAGGACGGGCATGCCGTCGGCCTCCTGGCGGCCGATGAACCCGACCTGGTTCGACTCGGCGTACAACTCGTTGAGGCGCTGGACCTCGAACTGCAGGGCCTCGGCGATCCAGTAGTACGAGAAGTCGCCGAGCATGCCGACGTAGTCGCCGTCGCCGAACGTCGACGGGGCGAACTCGGACATGATGAACGGCAGGCCGAGGATCTTGTCCGGCTCGCTGTCCGACAGGCCGGCGGCCCAGATGTAGTTGCCGTCGCCGTCCTTCAACTTGCGCACGGAGGCGACCATCAGCCGGTGGAACAGCCACCGCGCGTTGCGGTGGTAGGCGCCCTTGAGCGTGTACTTCGCGGTGATCAGGTCGTCCGCCGCGTTGCCCGCGGCGACGTTCGTGAACCCCGTGCCGGAGGTGGAGACGTCGACGTCCCGCGAGGTGGGGATGCCGTCGGAGTTCGCGGTGAACAGGCCCAGCGGCTTCTGGTTCCCGTCGCCGACCATGTAGGCCTTCTCGGCGGTGACGCCGAACTTGTAGCCCATGCGCTCGCGCACGAGGGTCTCGGGGTTCGTCGTCGAGGCGCGCATCAGCTTGCGGCTGATCTTGACCCGCTTGGCCAGCGGGTGCGGGCGGAGCTCGCGCTTGCCGAACCGCATCGCGTCGTCCTGGTTGCCGGTGGCGAGTTCGCTCGTCCAGTCGGCGTCGTTCAGGTCGGTGTCCAGCGTGGGCACGCCGAGGGACTCGGCCTGGGTCAGCTGGTGAACGGTCGCCAGGCCGCGCAGCGCGACCATGTCGTCCACGCCCTTGAGGAGGTCCTTGACGAACTGCTGCGGCGCGACGAGGAACCCGCCCTCGGGGTCGTGGCCGGCGTTGAGCGCGCGGGCCTGCCGCTCGGTCAGGACGGACCGGCCCCCGAGGAGGTAGGCACGCAGCGCGCCCATCGCCTCGTCGCCGCCCGGCTTCCCGCCGCGCTCCAGGTCCTCCAGGCCGCGCTCCTCGTCCTCCAGCTTCTCGACCCGCTCGATGGTGCGGTCGACGCCGTCGCGCTCCTCCATGAACTTGTCGAACCGCACCTCCTCCTCGGGCGTCATCGAGCGGCCCTCGGTCTCGGCCTGCGTCATGATCGCTCGGGCGTCGGCGCCGAGCTTGGTGCGCTTGGTGCGCAGCTCCCGGATGTTGGCCATCGGGTGTTCCCTTCGGTGGGTGTGGGTGCCCGCGCGGCTGCGCGGCGCGGGGGGATCAGATTCCGGCGAGCCGGAGCAGGCGGGCCTGGTCGACGGGCGGGGCGGACCGCTCGTCGTCCTCGTCGTTGCCGCCGGCCGCGTCGAGGAGCTCCTGCAGCGCGTCGCGCGCGTTCTCGACGAGTCCCTTGTTCTTCTTCGACAGCACCGCGCCCGCGCGTACGGCGTGGGAAAGCCGCTCGATGTCGGCCTCGGTCAGGGCGTCGGGGATGTCGAGGAGCCCGCGGGCCATGGCGAGCTGGCGGCCGGACTCGACGATCGCGCTGGGGTCCATCGGCAGGGGCACCGCGCTGACTTCGAACAGCTCCCAGCCCTCGGGTACTCCGGCGTCGTCGATGTTCCAGACGTCGAACCCGATGGAGAACGCGTTCATGAAGCCGCCGCGGTACTTCCGCTCAACCGTGCGGGCGAACTCGTCCTCCTGGTCGAAGGCAATGCTCATGCGCAGCTTGTCGCCGTCGATCCACGTCCGGTCGGACCGGCCGATCGGCAGGCCGTCACGGCCCCAGTACGAGTGCCCGTACCCGACGACGGGGTTCGATTCGAACCGGCCGAGCTCGGCGCCCTTCATGGTCAGGTTCAGGCCGTCGCCCTTGCGGCCCTCGGTCGCGGCGATGATCGTCAGCGGTTTTCCCGCCTCGTCGCCGTCGGCGCGCTGGACGTAGCCGCGCACGTAGTGCCGCTGTCCCTTCATCGGTTCCTCCTCGGTTCATGGACCTGCCGGTCACGCGGACTGGTCTGCTGCCGGGGCCTGAACTCGGCACGCGGGGCGATCAGGCCGCAGGACCTGGCGGTGTGCCACCACGTCCCGGTCGGGCTGCGCTCGGCCGGCTGGCCGCATGCGGTGCAGCGGCCCTTCTCGATGCGCTGGTTACTCGACAACGGGGATCACCTCGCAGTCACAGCCCGGGTGTACCGGGGGGTGGAAGGTGTTGCGCTTGGCGACGAGCTTCTCGCCCTCGTTCTCGCCCTCGACCTCGTCGCCCTTGGCGACGAACGGCGTCTCGATCTCCCGTACGGCGCCGTCGAGGCGCTGGCAGTACGGGCAGTTCTTCGACCCGCGCGCCACCCACTGGACCGACTTCACGCCGGCCTCTTTCCACGTCTCGCGGGCGGCCGCGTTCGGCAGCTGCGAGGCCTCCCACCGCGCGGTCTGCTCGGGGCGCTCGGCCTGCCACTTCGCGAGCCGCTCGGCGACGGCCTCGGCGATGTCCTCCGGCGTGCCCTCGGTCGCCTCGACCACGGCGCGCAGCTGGCCGAACGAGGACGACACCTGGTACGAGGCGTGCGACAGGGCGTATGCCTGGGCCCACACGGACAGGTCGACGCTCTCCTCGAACGCGACCGCCTCGGCGGCCTGGACGGCGACGTCGTCGGCGAACGCGGTCATGATCGGGACCCACAGTTCGGCGAGCCGTTCCATGATCGGGCCGTCCTCGGCGTAGAGCAGGCGCAGCGCGGTGAGGAACGCGGCGAGCGAGCGGTGCCGGCCGCGCTCGGGGGTCAGGTGCTCGGCGATCAGGGCGCCGACCTTCTTCGCTTCGAGGTCGGCTACCTCCTGGTCGGACTCCTGGATCTTCGCTCCCCACCGTTCGGCGAGGGACTCCCGTACGGCCAGGCGTCCGGCGAGCAGCCGGGCCATGCGCGCGGCCCGGGCGGCGGCCGCGGTCTCCAGCGCGGGGGCGCTGCGGCCGGCGGGGACCATGTTGAGCGGGACGAGGTAGTCGTCGCCGCCCTTGACGGGGTTCATGTTCTCCCTGTCCCTCACGTCGTTGGCCGAGAGCCATCCCCACTGGCGGCCCACGGCATAGGCCTGGTAGCGGGTGAGGGTGTCGCCGCGGAGCAGCGAGTCGACGAGGTGCTCGGCGTAGTACGTCTTCCGCTCCTCGCGCAGGAGGAGCTGGGTGAGGATCGCCTGCTCCCAGCGGACGAGCCACACGTTCAGCGCGGAGCCGACGTAGTCGAGCTGCAGGTGCTCGATGTTGCTGAAGGTCGCCCGCTCCAGGTCGCCGATCTTGTGCGGCGGCAGACGGAGCCAGCGGGCCATCTCGGTGACCTGCAACTGGCGGGTCTCCAGGAACTGCGCGCTGTCGTTGGGCATGCCGACCTGCTGGAAGGTGACGCCCTCCTCCAGGATCGCCACGCGGTGCGCGCGGTCGATGCCCTTGTGGATGTTCTCCCAGTCGTCCGCCATCCGGCGCCTCGCCTCGGGGGAGAGGTTGCCGGGGTGCGTCAGTGCGCCACCGGGCGCGGCCCCGTTGCTGAACGCCTTGGCGCCGTGGTGCTCGGTGGCCAGGCCGAGGCCGATCGAGTTGGCGGCGAGTTCGACGATGGGGTAGCCCTGCACGCCGTCGTAGCCGAGGCCGGAGATGTGCAGGACCTCGTGAGGCAGGAGGACGGTGTGGATGCCGTTGACGTCGTCGTCGTACCGGTAGCGGCGCTCGAACCGTCCGGGCCCCAGGCGCTTCACGCCGATGGTGACCCGGTCGGGGCGCAGCGGCCAGATCTCCTCGATCACGCCGGTGCGGGGGTGGGAGATGACGTGGCCGATGCCGTTGCCCCACGTGATCGCGTGGCTGGTCAGCACCTCCCGCAGCCAGTTCGAGGACATCATGTCGTTGGGCTGGTCGTGCAGCAGCGCGTACAGCGGGTGGCTGGTGGCGCGCTGCTTGCCGCGTGGGGCCATCCTCTCGTAGAGGAACAGCGGCAGGCCGGCCTCGTCCTCGGACAGCACCCGCACCCCGGCGAAAAAGGGCGAGTAGGTCAGGGCGGTGTCCTGGTCGACCCGGATCCCGGCCGAGTTCATCGACCCGCCGCGCATCCAGTCCTCCACCCACTTCTCCGGGGTGGCCAGGCCGGACAGGGCGCTGCGAAGGAATCCCATGGTCAGGCTCCCTTCTGCAGCTGGGTGGACGTGCGTGCGGTGCGGAGTTCGCCGAGGGCGCCGGTGATGCCGACGGCCAGGAGGACGAGGCCGGCCGCGGCGATGCCGAGCCAGGGGGCGAGCAGGCCGAGGCCGAGGCCGAGGAGCGTGATGCCGAGCAGGGCGAGGACGTCCCAGCGGTCCATCCGGGCCTCCCTTGTGGTCAGAGGGCCATGCCCTGGGACTCGTAGATGGACGGGGTGGGCAGGCCTCTCAGGCCTCCGTCGATGGCGAAGAAGGCGGCGGGCATGCCGTCGATGCGTTTGCCGGTCTTGTCGCGCGAGGGCTTGACCGGGCGGACGCGGTCGGGGTCGTCGCGGGGGCTCTTGCACTCCAGGTTGTCCGCCATCCACCGGGCGACGGGGTTCCCGAAGTGGGCGTATTCCTTGGCCTTGAGGCCGCGCATGAACTCGTTCATCGGCGGCGTCATCCGCGTGAACGTCGTGTCCGACTCGACCATCTTCATCCGGGTCCGCTTGATGAGCGCCTGGCGGACCGGCTCACCGCACCACTTGTCGTAGGTGGCGTCGATGATCTTGTACATGTTGTGGTCGGTCTCGATGTCGTCGTAGATCGTGTCGTAGTCGATGGTGTCGCCGTCGGTGAGCGTGATCCATCCCTCGTCGGCCCACTCGGAGAACTTCCCGTCGGTGTGCTTGTCGAGGAGCGGGGCGATGGACTGCGGGGCCCAGAACCGCCACACGATCTCGCCGCCCGGGAAGTACAGGCACCAGGCTGTGAGGTCGAGCTTGGAGGAGAGGTCGAGGCCGCCCCAGCACCGCTGGCCCTCCAGACGCCCGGCGATCCACCCGGGGTTCGGGGCGATCTCTCGGGCGTTCATGTCCCACAGGTCCATCGCGATCCAGCGCGACACCTCCGAGACGCGCTGGTTGAGCCGGAACTGCAGGAAGGCGTTCAAGGCCTTGCGGTCGCCGAGCGCCTCGGCGGCCTCTTCCCTCAGTGACTGGATCGAGAGGAACGTGCCCAGCGCGGGGTTCGCCCACCGCCAGTTCGCCTCGTCCGTCCAGTCCAGGGAGACCGGAAGATCAGGGCGCCCGGGGAACAGCCGGTGCAGCCGCTCCAGCTCGTCGGGCGTGCGCGGGGTCTTGCGCACGAACGCGAAGTGGTGCGGGCTGCGGGACGGGTCCTCCAGGACGCGGTCGGCCTCGTCGATGAACTCGGCGCCGAAGCTGTACTGCTGGCTGGTCTCGGTGGTGATCGCCAGCATGAGCGGCTGCGTACGGGCGCCGGTGCCCGTACGCATCGCCTGCCACAGGCTGTCGTCGGGCTGAGAGAGGACCTCGTCCAGGATGAAACAGTGCGGGCTGTGGCCGAGCTGGTTGTCAGCGTCGGCGGTGATGATCTCGTAGTGGCTACCGGTCTGCTCGTCGATGATCCGGCGGGCGGCCTTGATGTGCTCCAGCCGCTGAGCCAACAACGGGCTCTTGAGCATCATCTTCTTGCACGGCTCGAAGACCTTGCCCGCCTGGCGGATCGTGGCGGCCGCGCCGTAGACCTCGGCGGACTCCTCGCTGTCCGCGCACAGCATGTACAGCGCGATGCCCGACAGCAGCGCGGACTTGCCGTTCTTGCGGGCCATGACGATCGTGGCGCGCGAGTACCGGCGGACGTACCGGCCCCACTGCTCGGACCACTGGACCTCACCAAACAGGGGCCGGATGATCTCGTGTTCCTGCCACGGCGCGAGCACGAACCGTGAGTTGGCCATGGCGCCGGCAGGGTGGCGCAGGAGCTCCGCGAAGAACGCGACCACGCGGTCGGCGCGCGGCTCGCAGTAGTGCGCGCCGCGCCGCTCGCACGTCTTGCCGTCGAGGGTGTACCCGCAGACGTCGCCCCGCCGCGACGCCGGCCGCCACCGCTTGTGGTGGTTGTACGTGATCGCCCGGGCGCGGCCGCGAGGCCTGGTGGCTGCCTTGCTACGGGCCGGGCGGGTGGTGGTCCCGGCGGTCATGGCACCCCCTCACATCGGTCAGGACAGCAGGCGCTCCGCTCCGCCGGGCTTCTCCTGGCCACCGATGTGCAGCTGCGCGCGGTCGCTCGGGGTCAGGCCGAACCGGGCGCCGTACCGCTGCACCTGCGCGTCGGCGGCGTCGAGCGCCAGGAGCCACGCGTTCTTGCCCATGCGGTGGCCGCTGATGTCGCCGTTCTTGTTGAACACCGGGTGCTCGACGACGGCGCCCTCGACGGCAACGTGCTCGGCGGCCTCGCGCCGGCGGGCGACGGCGTCGCACCAGTTGGCGAACGCCTCGACGTCCCACAGGGTCAGCACGCCGGTGGTGATCAGCTGGTCGGCGAGCGTGTCCCACACCTCGACGGCCTCGTCGCGGAGCCAGGCCGGCGGGGCGATGTCGCCCTCGGCGGGCCGCGGCTCCTCGGTGTTGATCCGGTCCTTCCGGTCCCCGTGCAGCACCCGCAGCGCGGTGGGCTTCGGTGCCGGTCCTCGCTTCCCCATGGCCACCTCCTGTGACGTTCTGTTACGGCGGGCGGCCCGGTACGGCGGATCCCGAAACCTGTCGCGGGTCCCCTGGCCAGGGATTGGAGGCCCCCTCCCCCCGGCCGGGGCGCTCACGATCAGTAGCGAGGCCCGGCGTTCCAGCCTCCGGGCTGGTGGCGGGCGGTCTCCTTGGAGTGGCACGAGGCACACAGGCCGCGGCCTCGACGGGGGTCGTGCTCGTCCATCCCGCGCGCCTGCAGCTCGCGCTTGGACAGCGGGTAGTGGTCCGCCTGGGTCGCCGGAGCGGCCCTGCAGAGCACGCACGTGGCGTCCCGCGCCAGGACTCCGGCACGGAACCGCTGCTCGTGCTCGGCGTTGTAGCCCTTGGACGAGGCCGAGCGGCGAGGCCGGCGCTTGTCGTGCGGGGCGCACTTCGAGGCGGGAGGGGTGGCCATGGCGCCACATCCGGGCGTCGTGCAGCGTCGCGGGGCGCGGCTGGGCATCTCAGGTCGTCCTGCGTGTGAGGAGCAGCCAGAGGCCGTAGAGGGCGCCACGGATGCGCGGGAGCGTGATCGTGAGCAGGAGCGGTGAGACGCCCTCGCTGGTGAGCTGGCGGTGCACACGGGTGTGGGCTCCGACCCAGCGGGGGATGTCCGAGGGGCGGTCGGCGGCGATCATGGGTCCCTCCTGCAGATGTAGCGGACGTGGGCCTCGATGACCTCGAACTGCGCGGCCATCTCCTCGCTGTTGAGCCGGCCGTCGCGGCGTTGGGCGCGCCAGGTGTACCAGGCGTGCTCGTAGGCCTCGGTGGTGGCGTAGTTGCTGCGCTGCGGCTCGGACGGGTCGAGCCGCGCGGGGAAGGTGAGAGTGATCACGACGGCTCGGGGGCGGGCCGGTCCGCGCGCAGGGCGTCGGCGACCGCGAGGAGGGCGCCTGCGATGGCGAGGTTGGACTGGGCGATGAGCGCGTTGGTGGCGACGTCGCCGGGGACGGGGCGGCCGGAGGTGATCAGGTTGAGGCGGCCGGCCGTCTCGTTGATGGTGTGCAGGGTGTAGTCGTACGGGGTCTGAGGTGGGTTCACCATCGCTCCTGGGGAGTGGACCTGCCGCCCGGACGCTGCGCGCGCCGCACGACCGTGGGTACACCCGTACGGGAGATCTCCTCGATCCATCGCCGGGCGGCAGGGGCATGGGGACCCGCCTGCGGCGTGGTTCGCGGACGGGGCGGTAGTGGGGAGCAGCGGGGCGCGCTACGGCTGGGTCTCGGGGATGCCGACGAGGCGTAGGGCGCGGCTGCGGGTGGCGCGTTCGGCGCGGGCGACGTCGACGTGGGCGTAGAGGGGGTGGCCGCGGTCGTTGATCCCGGCGGGGGTGAGGTGGCCGCGCCGGGCCCAGGAGCGGACCGTGATCGGGGTGACGGCGGCGGCGCCGGCGGAGAGGAGGCGGCGCCACTGGGTGGCCTGGGCAGCGGCCTCGGTGGCGGTGTAGAGGGTGGCCACGGCTCACCTCCGGGTACGACGACGGCCCCCTCGTCGAGGGGGCCGTGGCGGTGTCTGGGCGCACCTGTGGTGCTGGCATCAGTGTTGCGCTAAGTGACGATCATGTCCAGTCGAATGCGGGGCGCTCCGTTCAGCGGGGCCGGTACGGGGTGTAGGCGTGCCGCTCGATGACGGGGTCGGCGTCGGGCGGGTAGAGGTCGGCGTCCCAGGCCTGGCGGTAGGCGCCGGCCATGTAGGCGAGGGCGCGGCGGATGGCGAGGGCGGGTGTGGTGCCGTTGCGGGTGAGGGTGGCGAGGTCGGCGAGGAGGGCCGTGTCGAGGGGCACGGTGAGGGTGGGTACGGCGGGTGTCGCGGGTGGTGTCGCGGTGTCGCGCGACGGTGTCGCGGGGTCGGTGGCCGGTGTCGCGGCGGGGAGAGCGACAGTCAGGATGTCGGGCGCGACAGGGGTGCGACAGTCCTGGTCAGAGGGTGTCGCGGTGTCGCGCGACAGGGCCTGAGTGTCGCGGTGGACGGTGTCCTTGGTGGTGCCGAGCCTGGCCGCGATCTCGCGGATGGACAGGCCGGTGGCGCGCAGTTGCGCGACTGTCGCGCGACGCGTCGCGATGGCGTCGGCGTCCTCGGGGGCGGTGGTCATGACGCTTCCTGGGCGAGGTGCTGGGCGGCGGCCATGAGGACGCCGATGCGGGCGAGCGGGGGCATGACGACGGCGCGGTGAGTCTCGTACTCGTCGGGCGTGAGAAGCCGTCCGCACGCCTCGCAGTCGATGTGGGTGTCCCAGTCGAGGTGGCCGAGGGCGAACGCCTGGCAGTGCGGGCAGGGGGCGTCGAGGGCGCGGCGGCGGGGCTCGGTGCTCGTGACGGTCCGGATGCGGCGGATGAGGTCGGCGAGCTCGGTGTGCATGTGCGCGATCCAGCTGGCGCGGACGGCGTGGCCGAGGTGGCGGGCGAGGTAGTCGGCGTACGGGGCGCGGGGGTTGATGGGCGGGAGGAGGTGGCCGAGGTCCTCGGCGAGCTGGTCGGCCCAGGCGTGCAGGACGGCGTGGATCGGCTGCGGGCCGCCCTGGTCGCCGAGGGTGTCGTGGACGGGGCCGGGCGCGGCCGGGCCGAGGAGGGTGAGGACGTCGCCGCGTACGGGGAGCGGGGAGTGGGCGCGGCCGGTGCCGCCGAACCCCTGGGCGGGTCGGGTGCCGAGCTCCAGGGACGCGACGAGCAGCACGTGCTGGCGGGGGAGCTCGCCGAGCCAGCCGCGGATTCGGTGCTCGCAGCGGACGCACGCGGTACGGGACGGTCCGGCGTCGTGGGTGCAGATCAGGCAGGGGGTCACCAGCCCTCCCGGGTCGTGATGGTGAAGCGGACGCCAAAGGCGATGGGGTGAACGGCGGTCGGGTCCTCGGTGACTTCCCGGGTCCGGGCGTCGAGCTCGTCGCACCAGGCGAGTACGCGGGTGACGGCGGCCTGGGCCTGGTCTCGCGCGGCGTACAGACGGTCGAGGTCGTCGCTGGTGAGCTCGTCGAGGCCGGGGCGCCCGGGCGGCCACGCGGGTGCGCTGCGCTGGGCGAGGAGCGCGGTCGGGGCGGGGGGCGGCCACTCGATGCGGGCGTCGGGGTAGGCGCGGGTCAGGTCGTCGAGGGACGGGGCGGCGGTGATCAGGCCGTCCTCGGCGTCCTCGACGATGAGGCACTGGCCGTTGGGCAGGAGGACGCCGTCGAGGGGCGCGCCGCGGCGCGGGTGGAGCCGGAAGCCGGCCGCGAACGGGAGGGCGGTCACAGGGTGCCGTCCTGGGCAATGACGGTGCGCAGGGCAACGGCGTGGGGGTGCTCGGCGTCGAGGTCCATGTGGTGGAGCCGGACGGCACGGTCGAGGTCGTCGCACCAGGCGAGGGCGCGGGCCACGGCGGCCTCGGCCGCGTCGGCCCGGCCGGCCTTCTCGTAGAGGTCGCTGAGCTCGTCGGACATGGCGTCCGTGATCGAGTCGGCCATGATGTCGGCCTCCAGCTCGGCGCGGGGGACGCGGTCGAGGAAGAGCCCGAGGACGTGCGCGATGCAGGCGCGGGCCTCGTCGATGCCCTCCTCGGGCGAGACGGCCTCGCCGTCGGAGGAGGGGCGGGGCGGGGCGAGGGCGGTGCGCAGCGCCCGGGCCCGGTCGGGGTCGAGCTCCAGGGCGTACGGACGGCGGTCGGGGGCGGGGCCGGAGAGGCAGACGGTGACGGTGTCGTCGTCGCCGTGCATGACGTCGTCGAGGCCCCAGCGGAGCGGGGTGGGGTCGTCGGCGGTGGTCGGGTCCTGGGCGCTGGCGTCGTCGTACCCGGCGAGCTCCCAGCGGGCGGTCTCGCGGTTCCAGACCACGGACCAGGCGTTGTGGTCGGTGAGGGTGCCGTCGAGGTCGATGCCGACGGCCATGCCGACACGGCCGGCGGCGTTCAGGGCGTCGGCGATGTCCAGCCAGTACGCACGCTCGGTGCGGGGGATGAACGGCTCGTCGTCGGCGTCGCTCATGGCGGTGAGCAGCTGCTTGACGGTGACCGTGTGGTAGCCGGGGCGACCGCCGACCAGGCGCTCAACGGCGTTGAGACGGCGGGCGAACCGGCGGACGGTGTCCTCGGGCCTCTCCGTCATGTCGGCGGGGTACTGGGTGCAGTCGCCGCACATGTCGCCGATGCGGGGCGCGGTCGGGTGCTGGACGCACTGCTCGGCGCCGATGAGGGCCTTGATCGTGTCGTCGGCGATGCGGTCGCGCTGCTGGATCAGCGTGGCGCGCTCGGCGCGGAGCCGGGCGGCCTCGGCCTTCGAGTCCTCCAGCTCGATCGCGGTGCGGGCGTAGAGGCGTACGGCGTGGTCGGCGCGGGCCTCCCAGGTGATGCCGCTGGGCTGCTCGGCGGTGGTGTAGTGGGCGGCGAGGCGCTGCAACCGCTGGGCGAAGCCTTCGAGGGCGTTGATGGTGTCGGCGCACTCCAGGTCGTCGGGGAACAGCTTGGCGGCCTCGGTGGCTTCGCGGGCGGCGTCGAGGTAGGCGCTGCGGCGGATGGCGGCCTCGGTGAAGTGGTCGCCGGTCGGCATGCGCGGCTGCTCCTCGACGGGGGTCGGCGTCTTGGGGCCGGACTCCGGCCCGTTACAGCCGAGCTGCTCGCGGATGGGCCCGATGTGACGGGGGTCGGTGCACGGCTCGGTGGGCGGAAGGTTCTCGGTCATCAGGGGCGCTCCTGAGGTTGGTGGGCGCGGGTGCGCCGGCGGGGGATGCGGGTGGTGTGGCCGAGCAGGGCGGCGGCGGCCAGGGCGACGAGGGCGACGTACGCGGCGGGGAGCGCCA
The DNA here is from genome assembly GCF_051305195.1 of Streptomyces sp. Qhu_M48. Classification (NCBI taxonomy): domain Bacteria; kingdom Bacillati; phylum Actinomycetota; class Actinomycetes; order Kitasatosporales; family Streptomycetaceae; genus Streptomyces; species Streptomyces sp. Qhu_M48. Next base: position 143,724 of record NZ_CP195432.1, read on the forward strand.
GGGCGGTCATCACGCCGTCTTGGTGCGGCGGCGCAGGGTGCGGAGCTCCCGTTCGTCCAGGCCGCCCCAGATGCCGTACTGCTCGCCGTTGTCGAGGGCCTGGTTCAGGCAGGCCGTTCGGATCGGGCAGTCCACGCAGATGGATTTGACGGCGTGGATGGTGGCCGCGTTGACGCGCTCGGGGAAGAACAGGTCGGGGTCCAGTTCGGTGCAGAGGCCGCGGCTGACGGGGCCGGAGTCGCGGACGGTGGGCGTGGTCCTCGTCGGCCCGAGGCGGCGGCGCGGGGCGGTGTACATGAGGGCCTCCTAGGCGGCAGAAGCGGTGGTGCGGGCGGGGAGCGGGAGGTGGCCGTGCTGGTAGGCGAGGGCGACGGCGAGGCAGCGCGAGGAGTGGTTGCGCTGGCCGGGGCGGGTGGCGTCCAGGGCGGCGTACACGCGGCGCATGTGGCCCACGGCGGTGTTGAGCGGCATGCCGAGGACGTCGGCGATGGCCTGGTTGTCGAGGCCATCGGCGAGCAGGGCGAGGATCTGCCGCTGGGGCTCGGTGAGGGTGACGCGCCCGCGCGGCTCGGGCGCCAGGTCGGCCATCCATCCGGACCGGTAGGCGATGGACAGCAGCTCGGCGGAGTTCGCGGCGCCGGTGCGCCCGATGAGGCGGGCGATGCGCTGGCGCACGGTGGGCTCGGGGGTGTGCGTCTCGGTGGCGATCTCGCGGGCGGTGCGGCCGCGGGCGAGGCCGGCCAGGACGGGCAGGTCGTGCTCCCACAGGGTGGGTGACACCTGGGAGAGGCGGCGCATCCCGGCGGACCCCGGGGCGATGATCCACCCGTCGACGGCCAGGGCCTCGATGGCGGCGTGCCCGAGGAGGGTCGCCTCCTCGGTGGTGATGCGGTGGCCGAGGCGGGTGAGGGCCTGGGTGGCGATGACGGCGGCGACGGCGGCCGGGACGAGGGTCTGCCGGTCGGTCATCGGGTCCACCCCCGCCACGGGGCGGGGCGGACGCCGGTGCGCTGCCGGGGGACGGTGCGGCGGGGCTGGGGGCGGGTGCAGGTGGCGGCGTGGGGCATGGCGCGCCACTCGGCGCCCTCCAGGGTGGGCCGCTCGGCGGTGAGGACGCGGACGCGGAGGCGGCCGGTGCCGTCGGTGTAGGCGCCGAGGTTGCCCGCGGGGTCGGTGGTGGCGTTGAGGGCCCAGCGGATGGGCTGGTCGCACGACGGGCAGGGCGTCGCGCTGGACGGACTGGTCATCGAGGACTCCAGGGTCGTGAGGGTCGGGCGGGGGCGGGGTCAGCCGGTGCCGGTGGTGCGCTCGCGGTCGGCGGCGTCGAGGCAGTCGGGGCAGCCGCCAGCGGAGACGGCGCGGTACGTCCGGCCGCACTCGCAGGTGCGCAGCGGCGCGAACGGGTCCACCTGGGGCCAAGCGCCCTGAGGGGCCTGTGGGGCGCTTCGTGGGGCCGGAGGGGTCCCGGAGGGCATCGAGATCATGAACGCGCCCTGTATGGGCCCTGAGGGCTGCTGAGGGGGCTGTTGGGCGCGGCGCTCGCATCCGGTGCACAGCATCCGGCCGGACCGGATGACGGGCTGGCCGCAGCCGCCCGCGCAGCGGCGGTGGTGTGCCTTGTCGGGCTGCTGAGGGATCGTCGTCTCGCTCGCGGGCCCGCGCACGTCCTGTAGCTGAGGTACAACCTCAGCTACGTCATGGGGTAGTACATGGGTACTTCCTGGGTGGTCGGGGCACTGTGCCCCTACCCCCTCGGGGGACTGTCCCCCTACCTGGGTAGGGGCACTGTCCCCCCACCCCTCCTCGGCCGACCTAGGGGCACTGTCCCCCGAGGTAGACCCCTCAGAGGTAGGGGGACTGTCCCCCGAGGTAGCGGCGTCGGAGGTAGGGGCACTGTCCCCCGAGGTAGCGGCAGCCTGGGCGGCCTTGCGGGCGGCGGCGGCCGCACGCTTCTCCTTCTTCTCCTGCTGCGCGATCCAGACGAGGCCGGCGGCGCGCTCCCAGTCCGGCGAGGGGCTCAGGAGCAGGGCGTACATCACGGCGCGCCCCCTCGTCCGGCCCTGGCCGTGGCCGTCCTCGACGATCGCCAGGACGCCTGCGGCGACGGCCGCCGTCAGGTACACGCGGACGTCTTTGAGGTCGCAGCGGCTCGCTGTGGCGATCTGCGGCAGGGTGATGGCGGCGCCGTCCCGCTCGTAGCGCAGACGGCCGTCAGCGGACGCGAGTTGGCGCACCGCGTACAAGGTGGTGAGGAATCCTCCGGTGAGGGGGCGGGGCATCTGCGCGGCCCACTGGCGTGCGAGCGCGTTGCCCCAGGCGTGCGGCACGCTGCCGCCCGTCGGTCGGGTCTGCTGCTCGTCGTCCACGGGGTGTGCCTCTCAGGTCGGTACAGGCGGTGCGGGGCCTGGAGGCCGGGGCGCGGGCCCCGGCCGGGGCCATCAGGAGGCGGGGCCGCCGGCCTTGAGACGGCGCATGATCGGGCCGGGGATCGTGAGCGAGACGGTCGCGACGTTCCAGCGCCGTCGACGGCTGTCGCGGGCGATCCACCCGCGCTCCTCCAGGACGTTCAGCGAGACGACGACACGGCCCGGGTGGAGAGCCGTCAGCTCGATGAGATGGCCGAGGCTGACCCGCCCGGGGATGGGGATGTCGCCGGTGGCCCAGTCGGCCTGCGTGGCCAGCGTCAGCGCGACCAACTTCGTGTGGCTGAGCAGGTGGGAGCCGTTGATCCCGCGCTCCCACAGGGAGCGGAACGGCTCGTCCACGGCGGGGTCGTGCGGGCCGGGGGCGATGAGCGGGTGCGCCGTGCGGTGGTAGACGTCGCCGGGGGTGGGGATGGTGCTCATGGGCTACTCCTGGGTGCGTGGAGGCGGTTCGGTGGTACGGGCGTTGAGGTAGTTGCCGGGGGGCCAGCCGGGCCCGGGCGGGGCCTCGGGGCGTCCGGCGAGGGCGGCGGGGGTGTGGCGGTCGCAGCGCCAGCCGGTGACGTACAGGCGGGGCGGCCCCTGGCCGTGCGGGCCGGGAAGCTCGCACGGCCGGGACGGGCGGGTCACGGCCGGGGGCGGACGGTGCCGCAGCCGTGGCAGGCCACGTAGCCGGGACCGGCCGGGTAGTGCTGGGTCTCCAGGTGGGCGCAGCGCGGGGTGTGGCAGACCACCCACACGTACTGGAGCGGGGCCGGGACGACCCGGTGCAGCCGGACCCGGGGCCGGGGGAAGAAGAACCGGTGCGCCGCCCGCCCGCCGGCGACCGTGATGCACACGGCGCCGACGACGACGGTGGCCGCGCCGAGGAGGAGCAGGCCGAGGACGGCCAGGGCGAGGGCGTCACGCATCGCGGTCTCCGATCGCGCGGACCTCGGCAAGGGCCAGCCCGTACGCCTGGCACGCGCCGGGGCAGTACCAGCGACCGGGCTCGCGGGAGAAGGGCCACACGACGTGGACCATCGAGGCCGCGGGCTGCGGGGTCGAGGCGAGCTCGCCGCACCCCAGGACCGGGCAGTCCCGGCCGGTCGGCACCGGGGCCGGGGCCTTCGGCGTACCGGCCAGCCCACCGTTCCATCCCTGGCGCGCCGCCCGACGCTCACGGTTCTGGGCGTTGAGGGCGTCCCGGCACGGCTGGCACTGGGGCACCTTCCGGCGCCGGTGCTGCTCGTACCCGCGGGTCGTGCCGTGCTCGATCGTGTCGACGGGCGGCACCTCGACGGGCGTCGGCGTCGGCGCGGCCACGTGGGCGGCCCGGGCCTTCGCCTTCTCGGTCTGGAGCGCGCCCCAGGCGGCGCGGCGCTCCTGGTGGACGGTGTCGCGGCGGGAGCGGCTCCCACTGTGGCTGGTGCACAGTCGGCTGGCGGCCGACCCGCACGCCGGGCACGCCACGGAGAGCTGCGGGAGAGTCAGGGCGGGGGCTTCCATCACGCGTCGGCCTCCGGGTCGTAGGCGGCCTCGGCCACCACAGCCGTGACGCTGTAGCCGGTGGGCGTCAGCTCGTCGCCGATCCGCACGTCCAGCTCGCACACCGTCTCGGGCTCGTCCTCGTCCACGGCCCACTCGAAGAGCAGCGCGACGTCCGCGGGGTGCTCGTCGCTGACGAGGGCCTCGCAGTGCGCCCGGGCGGCCTCGGGGTTCGCGTACAGGCCGACCGGGAACGGGCTGTGCTCGTACGTGGCGCGGTAGACCGTGACGGCCCCCGAGGACGCGGCGGGCGTCAGCTGCGCGGCGGCCAGGGCGAGCGTGGCGTGGCCCTGGGCCTCGGCGGCCAGCGCGGCGCCGGTGGCCGGGTCCGCGCCGTCGCCGTACGTGAAGCGGTGGGCCATGGCCAGGAGGCGTTCCGCCTCGCGGTAGTGCTCGGGGCCGGTCATCCGTACAGCTCCATCTCGTTGTCGTCGTCCTGGCGCTGCTCGCAGTCCGGGCAGCCGCAGTTGGTCCAGGAGCCGTCGATGAACTCGGCGTGGCACTCGTCCCCGTCGGGGTCGTCGTCGGTGTCGAGCGGCTGGCCGTCCTCGCCGCGCTCCGGCCGGCGGGCGGCCGGGACGGAGACGAGGGACATGTCCTGGCCGCAGTCGGGGTGCGGGCAGCGGGTCGAGGTGCCGCCGTACGGCCGCCACCACCGACCGCCGCAGACCAGGCAGACCATGAGGGACTGGGTGTTGAGGTCGGCCGGGCAGCCGCACGCGTCCCGGTGGCCGCCGCACTGCTCGTTGGGACAGAAGTCGCTGGGGTCGGTGGCCATCAGGGGCGCTCCCGTCGCCACTCGATCGCCATGTACCGCGAGCCGTCTCGGGTCGTCGTCGTCGAGACCTGGACGTTGATGTCGGCCGGCATGACGAGGCCCGGCAGGTGCGCGAACTCCATGTGCTCCGTGCCGCGCGGCACTTCGCCACTCCACGTGTCGGGGAGCCAGCCGCCGAGCTGGCGGTAGTAGTGGCCGTAGTAATCCGCCGGGAGGCTGCGGACGGCCGGGTCGAGCAGCTGCACGGAGCCGTAGACGGTGAACCTGACCTCGGCCGACGTGGCGCGGTACGGCGCGGGGGTGGACTCGCCAGCGGTGCCGGTGTCCTTCCCCCGGGCCGCCGCATCGGCGAGCAGCTGCTCGCGCTCGGCCAGGAGGTCACGGACGTCCCGATCCAGCTGCTCCGTCGTGCGGTAGGTGTGCTGACCCGCGAGGATCTCGGCGAGCCGCTCGGGGGTGATGAGGCCGGTCACCGGTGCCTCCCCTTCGGGCGCGCCGTACGGCGGACGTCGGAGGTGAGGGCGGCCCGGAGGGCGAGGACGCCCAGGACCCAGACGAGGGCCGCGACGGCGGCGACGGCGGTGTCGCTCATGCGGCCGCCCCCTCGTCCACGGCCGTGAGCGGGCCACCGGTGATGTCGACGAGCTCGCTCTCCCTCGCGCGGACCCACATCGGGCACGTGTCGAGCGGGGTGCCGTCGAGCACGTAGAGCTGCTCGCCGTTCGAGGCGCGGCCGGCGGTGCGCCAACGGCTCCCGTTGGCGGCCTGGACGAGGCGGGAGGCCTCGGGCTCGGGCTCGGTCGGGAGTTGGGTACGGTGATTCACGGTTCCTCGATTCGTGGTTGAGGTGCCGAGGGGTCGGGTGGGCCATGCAGGGCCCACCGCCCGAACTTGTGGATCAGGCCGCGCGCGACGACGAGGCGGCGGTCTGCGGCAGGTGGTCGCGGTAGAGCACGACGAGGCGGGTGATTTCCGGCTCGCTCAGCTGGCACGTCTGGCAGGCCGCCGGGTGCACGCCGTGTTCGCAGGCCTCGTGCAGGCCGGCCTCGAACGCCTCCTCGGGCGTCCGGCAGATCACAGGGCCACCGCCATCGGGCCCGAGCGAACGTCGTCGGTGGCGGGAACTGCGCGCCCGATGGGCGCCCAGAGGATGAGCAGGTCGACGCCGATGGTCTGGCATATGGCGTACGCCACCGGCTCCTTCTGGATCTTGTGGACTCCGTTGAGGAGGTTGTCGATCGTTCCGTGCGAGACGCCTGCGGCTGCCGCGAGCTCGCGGTTGCTGATGCTGGATCCCGTGCCAGTGCGCTGCATGAGGGTGCGCATCAGAGCCGGGTTGATCAGCCGGTACTTCTGGACGGGATCCATGCAAACCTCAACTTGGGCGAGTTGTCCAAAAACTTGGGCAGGGCCAGCATGGCACCTGTTGGGCAGACTGTCCAGAAAGTTGGGCAGGGTGGGTGTACGGATTCGGTCAACATCAAGCGGACGGACTGGCGCGCGGCGCCCAAGAACCTGGACACTGTGCCTAGAACACTGAGTAGTGCGGCGCGTTGTACTGGGGAGACGGCGCGCGCACTCCCCCGGTCACATGGACACTGAGCCCACGCGGCCTGAGATGAGGATGGTCATGCCCGAAGGAACGGCACGAAGAGATCTGGCAGATCTGGTGGCGTCCCAGAAGGACAAGCTGGCAGTGAGCTACCGGACGCTAGCCAGCCGCACTGTTGACCCGGAGCGTCCGGACGAGGGGCCCCAGTGGACCCGCGGCACGCTGGAGAACCTGATCAACGGCAAGCCCGTGAAGACGCCCGGGCCTGAGCGGTTGCGCGGGCTCGCGGCCGGCCTCGGGCTCCCGGTACGGCTGGTCCAGGACGCCAGCCGCGCCCAGTTTCACGGCATCGACTCGGTGCGCGTCGAGGGCGAGACCCTGGACGGTGACACGCTCCTCATGCTGCGGCATTACGAGACGCTGAGTCCCGAGGACCGGTTGAAGCTGCGGAAGATCGCTGAGGACTGGAGCCGGATGGGGTCCCAGACTGACTGACTCTCGGTGACTTTCGAGTAACCGCTAGTCCGTGCGGCATATGCGGTGCATTATGGGGGCCTGCCTGGGGGCGGAACCGTAAGCTCCGATACGCCGCATGATTCGAACATACATGCGATATGTGTCGGCTCCTGTGGGGGTGTGCCACGTATGCAAGAGGTGACAGAAGCGCGCTACGAGCTCGTGTCTGGCTCGACGCTGCCCCTGGGCAAGGTATGTCGCATCAGGGAAACGCCGGGTCTGGCGGTTGTGGAGATTCTGACCAGCGAAGCCACGGAAAGGTTGTGCGTAGAGCTGAACATTTTCCATCGCGCCCTCCTCGCCGAGAGGCGATGGGAGCAGACCCCCATCACCGACCCCCAGAGATTCGAACAACCGGCCGAGGGGCTCGGCGTTGCCGATGCCCGCTGGGAGCGACGCCCCCTGCCCGGCTCCCTCCCCTGTGCCCCCCTGGAGGGGCCCTCCCGCTTCACCTGGCTCATCCACAAGGACGACGCGACCGAGCGGCTCTGTCGCGAGATGAATCGTTACCTCGCACGGATCGTCGGCGACGGCCTCTGGCGTCAGACCTGGGTCACCGCGAGCTAGCGAAGAGGGCCGGGCCACGCGGCCCGGCCCTCTTCGCTACGAGCGCTTCGAACGCTTCCGTTCGATTCGGACGCTGCTCGTGTCGAACCCGGGGCCCCTCTGCTGAGTCGGCAGGACCACCACCCGGAACAACGCCCGCACGGTCGCGGACCGCACGTCCACGGGCAGGGCCTTCCACCGTTCCAGGGTGACGCCGGCCACGCGAGCCAGTAGCCGCTGCTCGGCCGTGGCGGCGATCTGAGACCGGATCCTCGCGATCTCCGCGTCAAACGAAGCCAGCGCCGCGAACGCGAGCTCGGGGCGCACGTTCGGGAACTGCGCCATGTTCTCCACCTGATGCGTCAGCGTCGCCTTGCGCTCCTCCAGCTGGAGGAGCTCGGCCGTCAGGTCCGGGTGGTCCGGCGCGGTGCTGAGCTCGGTGAGGAACCGCGGGTCGTTCAGCAGTGCCACGGCGCGGCCCTCGACGTAACCGTCGAGCAGGGCCTGGTTCCGCCCAACCCGCCGGCACACGGGGCAGTAGTAGAGCCGAACATGCTTCCGGTTCCGGCCGCCGCTCGGCTTCGTACGGAGGAAGCTGGGCTTGACCTCCTTCACTCCGGACTGAGCCTGGTCCTCGCTGCACGGACCACACTCCGCCCCGCCGACCCCCGAGAGCAAGTTCGTGCGCTCGCTGCCGTAGTACGGCGTTACGGAGGCCGAAGCCTGGTAGTAGGCCCGTACGGCCTCCCAGACGTCCCGAGGGAGCACTGGCGGCCACGCAGCCTTGTAGAGCTCCCCCTCGTGTTCGATGAGCCCAGCGATGCGGGGTGCCGTCAGTACGTTCCTCAGGCTCTTCGCGTTGAACGGGTTGCCCTCGGTGGTCGTGTGTCGCTCGTTGATCCACCGGACGGTCGCGGACTGGTTCCGGCTCGCCAGGAGGTAGTCAGCTGCCCCTCTGGCCCCCTCGGCCTCGGCCTCACAGTGCCGGGTCAGGTCGAAGACGGGAACCTCCACATCCTCTCCGGTCTCCCGGTCCGGCCGCATCTTCGTGCCGACCTGGACGCCGAAGGCGAAGGGCCGGCGGCCTCCCACGGTCGTGAGCCCCTTCGCGCGCCGACTGGCGTGCCCGCGCAGCACGCGGCGGGACGTATTGTCGGACTCGCGGCAGGCCTGCGCCGCCTCGATGCGCAGAATGAACCTGTCATCGGGCGAGTCGAGGTTGCGGGTGCCGGAGGGAGAGGCCACCCGGATCCCCTTGCTCTCGGCGATGCCGATGAGCTTCTCCAGGTCGTACGGCTGCCGGATCAGCCGGTCGCCGTGGTAGACGATCACGGCGTCGATCTCGCCGGCCTCGATCGAGGACAGCATCCGGTCCCACTGCGGGCGCTTCCGGTTCTTCTGCCACGCCGAGCGACTGTTGTCGGGGAAGACATGCGCCTCCGACACCGGCCACCCGAGCCGTCGCGCGAGCTCGCGGCAGTCGGCCTCCTGCCGTTCGACCTTCTCCAGGCTGCCATCCGGTGCGTACGAAAGCCGACAGTAGATACCGGCCCGTGTCGGCAGCCGGTCTGAGCTGGGGGCCATGCTGTCCCTCCCCAAAGTATTGGTGCTTGGTCGAGGTTAAGTGACCTCAACCCCTGGCAAACATCAACACTATCGCCAGACCTAGGCAGCGCGCCCAGGACATGACCGAGCCCCCTACGCCGCGGCGTAGGGGGCTCGACCTGACCACTCCCTGAGCCTGGGGGCACGGGAGGGCCAGCCTGGAATTTCGCGTTCCGGATGAGGTCGGACCCTACCCTTGATCACGAAATTTACCCAGAGGGGTAAAGACAAATGGATCATGAACGACCGACGTTTGACGGATGCCCGCCGAACAGCCCGCCTGGGTGCTCACCCGACGCGTGCAGATCGGTGCCCGAATCCGAGACGCCCGTCTGCATGCCGACCTCTCGCAGGTCGCACTCGGCACTCTGGTGGGCCTTGATCACAAAACGATCCACCGTATTGAGCATGGAATCTCTGATCCCAGTCTCGGAGCCCTGCTCCTGATCGCGCGCGCAACCGGCGCCCCGCTTACGGAGCTGGTGCAGTAACCCCCGCCGCCGTGCCGTTGCCCTCGCAGCCGAGACACGCCTCGCTGTAGAGGACCTGGCGGCCCTCGCCGACGAGGACGACGCGCCGACCACCGCGGCAACTACCGCACCGGCCAGGCCCTCGACGGGTACCCAGGTACTGGCGACTCTGCCGCAACTGGGCCAGGTGCTCGATGAGGGACCCGTACTCGGGGGCCTGCCACTGGGCGCTCATGGCCGGTCAGCCTATCTAGTTGGGGTGGTCGGTGCGGCAGGTCAGCTCACAGTTGGCGTCGCCGCAGCTGGTGTGCTCGCAAGACGCCGCGACGGGCACGCTGCCGTTGGACGGGCCGAGCCAGAGGGTGCGGTCGACGGCGTAGCCGGCCTGCTCGATCCGGGCCTGGGTGCCCTCCAGGGCGGTCGGGTCGTGGCGGGTCGGGTCGGGACGCTCGGGCACGTGGTGGACGAAGTGGCCCAGGTCGCTGCACAGGCGCGCGTAGACCTGCGTGTGCAGGATCAGCGCGTGCCAGCCCTCGTCGACGGTGCGCGAGGGGCGCATCCCCCCGGGCTGCCGGGCGCCGGTGGCGACGAACTTCAGTGCCTCCTCGACGATCCTTTCGGCGTCCGTCAGAGCCATGCCGGCGTTGTTGTCGACAACGGTCGCGGCCACTCCCTCGAACGCGGCGGGGGTGATGAGATCCCTGGGGTTCTTGATCTTCGGGATGGTGGTCGTACTCACTGGGTGGTGCCTCCAGATCTGGTGGGCTGGCTTGTTCGCCTTCGCTTCTTGTGGCAGGAGCAGTCGCAGCGGATGACGAGCGCGACATCGCCGTAGCAGGTCACGACGGGGCCGGGCTGGCACGTGTGGTGCGCCCGCCCGCGGCAGTAGCCAGAAATCACGCTTCCGCCCTGGCTACTCATGGCCGGGCCGCAGGTGTGAGGCCGCGCTGCTCGCGGCATGGGGCGCAGGCGCGGCGGTGCTCGTCGACCAGGACGGACGTCCTCGACGATCCCTTGTGAAAGTCGCACCAGCCGTGGCGGTGGCGAGGGCATCCGCACGGGTCGAATGAGCTGGTGGCGGGGATCTCGGTCGGCCGCGAGATCTGCTCGTGTGAGACGGCCTGGGTCGTCCCGTCCGGGCGTACTCGGTACACCTTGATCGTCATCATGCTGTGGCTCCCGTCGGCCGGTCAGCGGGGACGAGGCACGACGCTAGGGACCGGATGTGCGTGCACACCAGCGTTGTGCACGGCTGTGCACGGATTCAGCCGACCTGCTGCTCTGGCGTGTTCGTACCCTTGACCGAACTACTCGGCAGCGGCACGTTGGTGCACATCAGTGCACACTCCTACAGACGGAGACGAGCATGTCCCTACAGTTCATCGGCGTAGACCCGGAGTCCGGGCAGACGGGGAGCCCGACGGCCTGGGTCGACGAGGAGGCCGGAGACATCGTGCTCCAGAGCTACATCGCCGACGAGGCAACCCGCGCCGAGTGCGTGGAGAAGAACGCGCCCGGCCACGACAAGGTGGTCCCCGAAGGGGAGACGGTTGTACGGATCCCTGCCCACATGGTCCCGATTCTGAGGGAGGCCTGCGATGCCGCAGAACGAGCCGCCGCGGTTCGATGAACTGCTCGCCGGCGCCCGGCGGTCGGCTATCCACCTGGAGCTCCGGGACGTCTACACCGTTCCGGACGAGGCCGCCGACTACCGGCGCTGGCGCGAGACCGGCGAGCGCGACGTCAACCCGGCCTCCGCGTACTGGGCGCCCTGGGCCGAGATGGTGCGGGCCGCGACCGCTCGCGGCGTGGCCATTCGGCGGGTCCGGATCGTGTCGGAGCCGGTGAGCGACTACATCCGGTACGAGCACGCCGGCACGGCAGTGAACGTGGCCGCGGGCGAGGAGGTGCGGTGGCTCCCCCGGGACCAGGCCGTCGGCCTCCTCCTGCCGGTGGTGGACGGGTGGATCTTCGACGAGCAGAGGCTTCTTCTCAACCACTTCACCGGGACCGGCGAGTGGGCCGATGTGCCGATGGAGCTGCGTACGGAGCCCGACCTCGTGAGGGCGTACGCCGACGCCGTTGAGGCAGTGTGGAAGCGTGCTGTCCCGCACGCCGAGTACAAGATCCGATAGCAGGAGCTCATCATGTCCGTCTCCCCGTCGTCCTCGGCGCAGGCCGCCCGCGCGGGTGTTGCGCGCCACCTGCGTGAGCTGCGCGAGGACGCGGGGCTGACGATCACCGAGCTCGCCACCCGGTGCGGGTGGAGCCACTCGAAGGTCTCCCGGATCCAGACTGCCAAGACGCCGCCGTCCAGCCCCGATATCGTCGCCTGGTGCCGGGCCTGCGGCGCCGACGGCCAGGCCGCCGACCTCGTCGCGCTTTCCCGTGACGCCGAAACCATGTACCAGGAGTGGCGCACGCGGGCCCGCAACGGCCTCCGCCAGCTCCAGACCAGCTACACGAGTCTCTACCAGGCCACCAGGACCTTCCGGGTGTACTCGCCCACCCTCGTCCCCGGCATCCTCCAGACCGAGGGCTACATCCGCGCTCTGCTCTCCAGCAACGCGCGGTTGCTCGGCATCCCGGACGACTCCGCCGAGGCCGCCGCCGCCCGGGTCGAACGGTCCCGGATCATCCACCAGGCCGGCCGCCGCTTCGTCGTCGTCATCGAGGAGAGCGCCCTGAGGTACCAGCTCGGCAGCGGCGACGACATGGCCGCCCAGCTCGGCCACCTCCTCACCGCCGGCGCCCTCCCTGCCGTCTCCCTCGGCATCATTCCCATGAACACCCCCGGCCGGACGCTGTGGCCGCAGGAGGTGTTCCACCTGTACGACGACGCCCTCGCCTCCGTCGAGCTGCTCTCTGCCGAGGTGAACATCACCCAGCCCACCGAGGTCGCGCTGTACGAGGCAGCGTTCGAGCAGCTGCGCAGCATGGCCGTGTACGGCGCGGCCGCGCGCGCCCTAGTCCTCAACGCGATAGAGACCCTGCCGGACGCGCAGACGCCTGGCGCGGCTTGAGGTGAACGAGGACATCGCCCCCTCCGCTTCGGCGGAGGGGGCGATGTTCACGGGTACTGGCGGCGGGTCGGGTCCAGGGCGGTGGCCTCGGCGCGCTTGAGCGGGCTCGGGGTGGGTGTGGGTGCGGCCGGGCGTTGGCAGGCGAGGGTGTTCGGGTCGCCGTTGAGCGGCTGCAGCGTGTAGCCGTCGGGGCAGGGCTGGCCGGTCGTGCCGTCGGCGCCGTCCCGGCCGTCGGCGCCGTCCTGCCCCGGCGGCCCGGCGGGCCCTGCAGGGCCGGGCGGCCCGGTGGGTCCTGCCGGGCCCGTGATGGCCGGTCCGGCGGGTCCGGTCGGCCCGGGCGGACCGGTGATGGCGGGGCCTGGCTCGCCCTGGACACCCGGGGGCCCGGTGGCTCCGGTGGCTCCGGGCTCCCCGGGGTCGCCCTTGACTCCAGGGGAGCCGGCGGGCCCGGGGATCGGGACGGGGACGGTGGTGCGCTGCGGTAGGTCCTCAACGGCCTCCTCCGGGTCGGGCGCGGCCGGGGCCTCGCCGAGCGCCTCGACCTGGGCGCGCAGGACGCGGACGTCGCCGGCCAACGTGGATGCCGCGTCACCGCGCAGGTTCGCCTCGGTGATGGCCTCCTCGCGCGCCGCGGTCTCATGGGTGATCCGCATCCACACCAGGACGACGGCGCCGGACAGAACGAGCAGGACGGCGGTGAGCGCGAGGGCGCGCCAGCGGTGAGCGAGGGTGCGGCGCAGGGCGGTGGGATGGCGGTGCGTCGGCGTCACGCGGGGCGTCCTTCCAGCTCGGCGAGGCGCTCGCGTAGGCCGTCGCGTTCGGTGGTGAGTTCTGCGATCTGGCGTTGCAGGGCTGAGGTGTCGGCACGCTCGCGAGCCAGTTCGGCGTACGCCGCCGCGAGCTCCGTCGTCTTGTCGGTCAGCTGCGCGAGGAGCTTGTCGCGCTCCTCCTGGAGGTTGTCGACGAGGGTGGAGTAGCCGCCGAGGACCTGGCCGTCGCGCGCTGAGCGGGACTGGCTGCGGTGACCGACGAGGGATGCGCCGGCCACCGCGACGCCGACCAGGATGGTCCCGAGTGCTCCGAGCGTCGCAGTGTCCACGCGGTGACCTCCGGTCGTGTGGGGCTGGTGTTACTGGCGGGGCGGGAGGGTCAGGTGCGGGGGCTGGTCGGTGCGGAGCCAGCCGGGGAGCAGCCGCTGGACGCCGGGGAGGGCCATCACGCGGGTGAGGCCTCCCGCGACGGCGAGGGCGCCGGCGACCCAGGGCAGGGCCTGGGGGATCCCGGCCGCGTTGACGATGGCGGGCAGGATGACGGCGATGCCGAGGGCGGTCTGGAGGATGGTGCGTAGGGTGCGCTTGTCGGCGTCGGACATGATCACTTCTCCTTCTGGGCGGTGAGCAGGGCGACGACCTTCTTCAGGTCGGCCGCGATGGTCTGGACGGTGGTGTAGGTGCCGACGATGTAGCCGTAGACGTCCGGGATCCGGCGGCCCTTCTTCTGGCTCTCGGCGTCGGCCGTCTTCTCGCGGTACGCCAGCACCGCCTGTGCGACGTCGCTCTTGGACAGGGCCATGTGGGGGTCCTCCTCGGGGGTCCCGGCGGCGTACCGCAGCACGCGCGCCATGTCGAAGTTGCCGGGGTCCCCGTGGTTGTTGCCCTCGGGGACGTGCTGGTGGCCGAGGTGGCCGGTGTAGACGTTGAAGGCGGTGGCGGAGAGCCGCTGCGGGGCGCTCTGGCCGTAGCTGCCCGGGTAGGCCCGCCAGGTCACGGTCGACGTCATCGGCACGCCGTGGTTCTGGTGGAGCCAGCGCACGAACGCGGCGACCTCGCGCAGCGCCCACTCGGGGGCCTCGGGCCAGTAGATGTGCTGGCGTCCCTCGGCCGTCCAGCGCCGGTGGGTGGCCGGGTCGCACGTGCCGACGAGCTCGACCTGCGCGAGGTTGTTCCGGTTGGTCGTGATGCCGCCGGCCCGGTCGACGAGCGCGCGGGCGGACTGCTCGATGTCGAAGTGCTGGTACCAGCGGAGCTTCTTGGCGGCGAAGTCGGGGACGGCGGTGAGCGTCGGGGCGGCGGCACCTCCGCCGTAGGTGGGGAGGGTGGTGCCTTCGGTGGTGTGCCAGACGACGGCGTTGATCTCCATCGCGGCGCCGTCGTACCGGTCGCCGTACCAGTACGCGGTGGACGCGCCGGGGTAGCGCTGTGGGCCGGTCTTGGCCATGAGGGGCCTCCAGACATGACGGAGCCCCGGGCCGGATCGGCGCGGGGCGTGCGGGTACGGGGCGGGGTCAGGGGTTGGTCGGCTCCGGCGGCGGGGGCGTCCACGTCTGGGCCTGGGTCTGCAGGCGGACGACCTCGAGGATCTTCTCTCCGCCGATCGGGGCCAGGAGGTCCTGCGCGAACTGGCGGACGAGCAGCTCGACGCCCTCGTTGTCGAAGATGTTCGCGGGGGGATAGCTCGGGGTGCCGACCGACACGTGGACCGAGCCCCACTCGGGGTGCCAGAGGTGGAGGTCGTAGGCGACGCCGGCGGCGTCGAAGTCGGGGAAGGCGGGCATGAGGTCCTCCGGTCAGGTGGCGGAGATGCGGGTGATGCCGAGGGTGGTGGTGGCGGCGATGGTCGAACCGCTCTGCGTGTTGAGGTAGAGCTCGATGTAGCCGCCGGCGGCGAGGGTGACGGTGCCGGTCGCGGTGGCCTGCATGTTGCCTGTGCTGCCGCGCTGGGTGCTGACGCGCGTGCCGGGTGCCGGGGTTCCGGAGCCGTTGGCGCGGATCTCCCCGCGGGCATCGGCGGCGCCGAGAGCGGCGGCCCAGATCACGCCGCCGTGGATGAGGTAGACCCCGGCGGTCGGGGCGATGAGCCGCGTGGGCTGACTCACGGACCACATGGATGCGGTGTTGCCGCTGAGGGTCGAGGTGAAAGCCACGGCGGTGTAAGTGGATCCTCCGGACGGGACGTTGAAGCTGCCGACGGAGGCCTGGACGTGGGGCTGCACCAGGGCGTTGATGGGGTCGGAGTAGATCGTCTGTCCGGGCTGGACGATGGGGGCGACCACGGGGCCTCCTTACAGGGCGTAGACGGCCGGGCGGGCCACGTTGACCGGGGCCGCGGCGGCGTGGGTCTTGACGACGCCGTTGGTCGAGCGGACGACGTTGAACGTCTGCGGCGAGCTCGCGCCGGTGATGGAGGTGGCGCGCATCTCTTCGCCGCCGATGGTGATGTCGATGGGGAACTCGCTGGGGGTGGTGATCCAGGGGAGGCCGGCCGTCGTGGTGACGGAGAACGACGTCGCCGTCGAGCTGATGCCGGAGGTGAGCTGCGAGTAGGCCGCGCCGCACTTCCCGCGTACGGGGTCGTCGTAGATGCCAACGTTCCACGGGCCCCCGGGGTCGCACGTGAACGTGATCCGCCAGGCCTTCTCGCTGAGCTTCTCCTTGTAGCCGCGGATGAGGAGGTCCACGTAGCCAAACCCGTACTCCGGCGGGAGGTTCTCAATCCGCAGGAGGTCCCCGACGTTCGCTTCGAGGATGGAGTTGACGAGCGCCTGGGCGCGGGGCTGGGCCAGGTCGACGGTGACGCGGGGGTAGCGCAGGCCTCCGTGCAGGCCGACGTGCAGCCGCCACCACGCCTGCCCGGTGGCCTGCTCGTCGGCGGCCAGCGAGTAGGTGTCGGCCTCCTCGTACTCCCCGATGCCGAGCGGCGGGGCCTGGACGGACAGGCGGCCGCTCGCCTCGACGGCGGTGTGCTCAGAGCCTCCCTCGCGGCGGGCCGTGACCATGTTCCGGGGGAGGCGGTCGTCGTCGACCGGCCGGAACTCCCCGGAGATGACCCCGTTGGCGTAGTCGAGGGTCAGGATCGGCGTCTGGGAGTAGAGGGTGTGCCGGGCCCGGTACTGCAGCGCGCGGGAGTCGCGCCGCTCCAGGAGCAGCCCCATGTCCGACTTGGAGCCGACCTCCAGGGTGTCGAGGAACGTCTCCCGGGTCTGGACGCCGAGCGGAGTCGTCAGGGCAGGCTCGCCGTCGAGGCTCAGCGGCACGCCCTGTTCGGCGGCGACCCTGCTCACGCGGGCGCCGGCGGTCTCTCCGGGGTAGCCGACCAAGGCCCGGTAGACGTCGGCGGCGGGCGGCGCCGAAGCGCCCCACAACGTGACGTAGCCGAGGGACATCGAGTCGAAGATTCCGCCCGCGAGGCCACAGATCCACTCGACGCTCATCGGCGGCCCGGCGTCGAGGAGCTCCACGCTCGTCAGGACCTCGACGCCGTCGATGTACAGCCACCACTGGGCGACGCCGCCGCCCGAGGAGGTCCGTACGCGGACGTGGTGGGGCCGGTCGTCGAACACGGCGGCGGTGACGCTCCCGAGCGTTCCGCCTCCGCCTCCGGGGACCACGGTGGTCAGCTCGACTGTCCCGAGAGCCGGGTCCAGGGCGAGGTTCCACGTGCGGCCCGAGCCGGGCCGCTCCCACACGGAGGCCAGGACGAGCGATTCGAGCTGCGAGAAACACCAGTCGACGGACCACTCGGACGCCATGAGGGCGGACGACGGCGCGGAGGCGACGATCTTCGCCGGGCCCGAGACCTGCAGCACCGGCTCCACCCACGGGGCGAGTTCGCCGTCGGCCCAGGCGTAGGTGCTGCCCGGCAGGACCTGCAGCGCGGTGGTGCCGATGAGCGGGGCGCCTGAGGTGGCCTCGGCGCCGTCGGTGAGCGGCCAGCACTCGACCGGACCGGCCGCGGCGAGGTAGCGGCGGATGGCCGAGTCGAGCGGCCGCTTGCCGATGCCGAGGCGCCGCATGACCCCGGCCGGAGCGATCGTCACCGTCGAGTCGTTGCCGGAGATGTGACGCTCCGGCGGCCACGCGGGTACCTCGCCCTCCAGGCGCACGTGCCGGTTGGACAGGGTGGCGCTGCCGGACAGCGTCCACACCCTGCCCGCGCCGTCGGTGAAGCGGGCCGCGCCCGGGGCCGCCTGGATCTCGGGCCGCATGTCGACCTTGAGGGTGGTGCCGTCGTAGACCTGCGCGGCGTGCACGCGGCCCTGGACCCGGTTCAGGCCGGTGAACCCGTCCGGCGTGAGGGACATGTCGCTGTCGCCGATGTCCAGCGGGGCTGTGCCGTCGAACACGGACGTGGTCCCGGCCTGGGTGACGGGGTCGCCGATCGGCAGCCACAGGGCGGAGTCGAGCGTGCGGGCGTAGCTGAACCTGACGGTGCAGCCGCCCGCCCCGTTGTTGATGTCGAGGACGGCGCGCAGGACGACGCGCTGCCCGTCGTAGAACGGGACGGGGGCGGTGGCGGTGACGTACCGCTGCGCGCCGCTCGTCCCGCTCGGCGACCACAGCAGCTGCAGCATGCGGTTCTGCCCGACGAGGAACACGTAGTGGACCTGGCTGCCGGCGACGCGGTGCCGGGAGACGAGGGCGGCGGTGTCCATCCAGGAGTTGGGGGCGACGTCGATACGGACGTCGAGGTCTCCGGCGACGCCGAGGGAGGCGTGGTCGGGCGTCGAGACGAGCGGCGCCCCGTTCGCCGGGAAGGCCAGGTGCGGCCCGCCAGCGTCCACGCTGAGCCGGATCGGGGTGTTGCGGCCGATCTTGCCGAACAGCGCGCTGGTCGGGTCGTGGGCGGACACCTCGCCGCCCCGGTTGCCGAGGGTGAGCTCCGTGACGGCGGGCTCGGCGCGGGTGCCCTTCCCCGCAAGGCCGCGCGTGATCTCGACCGGGGTCGACTCGCGGACGCGTACGGGGTTCCAGACACCGTCGTAGTGGAGCTCGGTGGTGCGCGGCGGCGGCAGGGAAACCATGATCAGTCCTCTCCGGCGTAGCGGGCGACGGAGCCGCCGGCGGTGGTGGACACCTCGTACTGCAGGAAGTCGCGGAACCCGTTCGCGTCGGCGCGCGCGGTCACGATCACCTCGATCGGCTGGACCTTGCCGGTGGACGGCGCGGCCATCGTGGTCGGCGCGCTGATCAATGCCTCGAGCTTGGACAGCGGCAGAACGGCCTCCTGCTCGGAGCCCTCGCCGATCATCGCCAGCGTCGGGCCGGTGGTGATGCCGCCCTCGGCGAGGAAGGGGATGTACGGGATGAACGGGATGTTCACCCCGGGGACCCGGTTCGCGCCGGAGATCAGGAAGTTGATGCCCTCGATGGCCTGGTTGATCATCCAGATCGCTGCGTTGAGCGCCGTCTTCAGGCCGTAGGTGATGCCGTCCCACATGCCGCCGAAGAACCCGCCGATCTGGTCCACGGCGCCGCTGACCATGCTGACGATCCAGTTCCACTGGTCGCTGAGCCAGGTCGTGGCGCTGCCCCACGCGCGGCTGATCATCCCCGGGATGTCCCAGCGCGCCCACAGATCCTTGATCCACTGGACGCCCCGGTTGAACGTGTCCTCGATCCAGTGCCACACGTCGGCGAAGAAGTCGACGACCGAGTCCCAGGCCCGGATCGCGTCTTCCTTGGTCTTGTTCCAGAGGTCGATGAAGAACCCGGCGATCGCGTCCCACACCCGGATCGCGTCGGCCTGGATCTGCTCCCAGTAGTCCAGGAGCGCCTTCTTCACCTCGTCCCACTTCATGACGAGGACGACGATGATCGCGATCAGGGCGACGACCCCGGCGATGATCAGGCCGACCGGGTTGGCCAGCATCGCGATGTTCACGATCCAGATGGCGGCCGCCATGAGGCCGAGGGTGGCGACCAGGATGAGGATGATCGGCATCCACTCCTTGATCACGTCCTTGTTCTCCCCGATGAACGACGACACGGACTTGAGGATGGGCAGGAAGGACTCGCCGAGCGTGGTCTGCAGGGTCCGCATCGCGGCGTCCATCTGCTGTGCGGGCGAGGCCTCCATCGAGTCGGTCATCTTCTTCGACGCGCCGGCCGCCTGGTCCATCCCGCTGGCCGCTTTTGCGGTCTCGGGGTTCATGGCGAGCAGCGCGTCCGCTGCCTCACCGGCCATGTCGCCGAACAGCGCCACCCCGAGCTGCGCGCGCTTCGCCGGGTCCTCGACTCCGCGGAGCTTCTCCAGGGTGAGCTGCAGCGCGTCGGCCGCGGGCTTCCCGCCCTTGCCGATGTCGGCCAGCATCTTCGAGCTGTCCAGCCCGAGCTCCTTGAAGCCCTCGCTGGCCCGGTCCGTCTCCTCGGACGTGATCCTCGCGAACTCGTGCAGGACGTCGGCGGCCTGGTCGATGTCCTTGCCGCCGGCCTTCACGAACTGCGACATCATGCCGAACGCCGTGCTGGCGTCGAGGCCGATCCTTTTGAAGTGGGTGCCGTACTCGCTGACGATGGCGGGCACGTCGGCCAGCATCGACTTGGGCAGGACCTGCGCCGCCTTCGTGAGGACGTCGAACGCCTCGGTACCGTCCGCGACCAGGCCCTGCTTGATCAGGGCCCCCGCCGCGGTGGACGCGTCGGCGACGTCGACCTCCATCGTCTGGGCCAGGCCGAGGGCGGACTTGGTCATGTCCTGCAGCTCGGCGTCCGTGAAATCTCCGAGCTTGCCCATCGCGGCGGTGACGGTCGACAGGCCGGAGGCGACCTCCTCCATGGAGCCGCCGAACCCGTCGGAGAACACGTCTCCGGCGATGCCGCCCGCCCGCTCGGCCTCGACCTCGGTGAGGCCGAGGCTGTCCTTGAGGGTGTGCTGCGCCTCGGCGATGTCCATCGCTCCGGCGATGCCCGCCGCGAACACGGCACCGGCGGCCAGGCCGGCGGCGGCGGCCGGGGCGGCGAGGCCGTCGAGGCGACTGGTGGTCTCCTGGACGCCCTCGTCGACACCGGAGGAGTCCATGCCGATCCGGACGAGGAGCTCGTCGAGAACCGTCATCGTTCGCTCCTTCCTGTGAAGCCTGCGTGGATGCCCTTGACGGCGGCCAGGAGCTCGCGGCCGGTCCGGCGCGGGCGGGCGTTGCGGCTCCACTGCACGAGGTGGTCGCTCAGCTTGGGGCGGGCGCCCCTGCGCATGTGCGGGGCGGCCACGTCCATGCCCAGGCGCGCGGCCACGATGTCCAGCCGCTTGGGCCCGAGGGGCCCGTAGAGGTTCTGGTACGCGACGAGGCGGATCAGCTCCTCCTCGGTGAACCGCGTCAGGACCTCGCCAGGGGGGATGCGGTAGGCCGCGCTGAGGTCGTACTGCAGCCTCAGCTCTGGCCGTCGCCGAAATCCCCCTCGGCGGCCTGGACCTTCTGCGAGAAGTCCCGGTCCTCGTCGGACAGGTGACGGATCAGGTTGAACAGGCCGTTGACGATTCCGCCAGAGCGCTTGGACAGGATGGCGATGCCCTCGCGCAGGTCGGGGAACACGAGCTCGCCCGACTCCTGGTCCCGCAGCGCCTTGGCGACGATCTCGGCCTTGCGGCTCTTGATCGTCATCTCGACGCCGGTCGCCTCGTCCTTGCGGGTCATCTTCGTCAGGCTGTTCTGGTAGGCCTCCCAGTCGCCGGACGGCAGGCCGCACACCCGGAACCGGGCGCCGGGCGCCCACTCGGGGATCTCCACGTCGTCCTGGTGGCGGATGTCGTTCGCCTTGCGGATCAGGTCCTTGAGAGAGGTCATGGTGGGTGGGCTCCTGTCAGCCGGTCGGGGTGAGGGTGGGCATGCCGGAGATCTTGAACGTCGCGGTGCGCTCCATCTGGCCCTCGGTGGGGTACTCGTCGCCGAGGGCGGTGATCAGGGCGGCGAACTCCCACGTGTGCTCGTCGGGGTCGCCGGGGAGGATGACGACCTGGTAGTCCCGCAGCTCGTCCTCCTCGAAATCGGCGTCGAGCGCGGAGTGCGAGGCGTTGCCCGGGTCGTAGTTGAGGGTGATCTCGACCTCGCCGCCGTCCTTCAGGCCCTTGATGAACTCGCGGTACTTGTTGGGGGAGTCGTGGGCGGTGACCTCGATCGCCTCGCGGGAGCGGCTGGGGCCGCTGATGTCGGTCACGTTGGCGACCACGGCGAACGAGCCGGACCCGGTGGAGTCGCGGAGGAACTGGCTGCCGAATGCGTCCTTACCTGCCATGGGTCAGGCTCCGATCTTGAGGACGGCGACGGTCACGGAGGTGACGGCGTCGTAGGTGATCGCGGCCCGTCCGGTGGCGCCGCGGAACACATTGCTGAGCGGGATCAGGCCGCGCTTGGCGGCCGCGATGACGAGGGTGGCGTCCGCGATGGCGTGGCCGTGGACGGTCCCCGGGGTGGCGATCGTGACGGTGCGGGTCGCGCCGCCGGCGTTGTTGACGTAGAGGAACAGGCCCTCGCCTACCGGGGCGGTGTCGCCGCCTCCGGCCGCGGCGACGGCGGCCGCGTCGAGGTCGGCCAGGCCGCCGACCGTGGCCACGGTGGTGCTGTTGAGTGCAGCCATCGGGGCACTTCCTTTCTGGAACAGGGGTGAGCCCCGGGCCGGTGCCGGGCCGGGGCGAGAGAGGAGAGGGTCAGCGGGGCTGCGCGGTGACGACGCGGTAGCGCTGGACGAGGTGGCGGATGGTGCCCGGCGGCTCGGGGTCGGTCAGCGGCTGCGCGAACTCGAACCGGGTGACGACGTGGTCGTATCCGGGGACGTCGAGCGCCTGGTGGTCGAGGAGCGCGGTCAGCCGGCCGCCGATCTGCAGCACCCGCTTGTACCCGCGGGCCTTGTCCCAGACGTGCAGGACCGGGGTCGTCTCCCACCCGAACCGGTCGTGGGCGTTGGCCGGAATCTCGGTGGCCTCGCCGATCACGATGAACGGGTACGGGACGTCCTCGGGCAGGTAGTCGTACACGGTGGCGCCGAGCGCCTGCAGCGCGTCGTCGTCGACGAGCAGCGCCCGGATGGCTCCCTGGATCTGGAGCATCGGGGAGACGGGCGGCGGGATGGTCGTCATCTCAGCGCCCTCCGCACCTCGTCGGTCAGCCGTGCCTTGTACCGTCCGCGCTCGGCCTCCAGGGCGGGGCGCAGCGCGGGCCGGGCCTGGACCCGGCGGGTGCCGTACTCCAGGAACCGGGCGTAGAACTCGGTGTCGTTGTGCCAGCCGACGAGCGCGGTCAGGTCGTCGTCCTTGTAGGCCACGTCGACCTTGTCGTGCAGGTTGCGGGTGTCCTTGGCGACGTCGCGCTGAGTGTCGGCCTTGACGGCCTCGGCCGACTCCTTCACGGCCTTCTTCAGCGCGGCGATGATGTCCTCGCCGAGCTCCTCCAGCTGGGTCCGCAGCCGGTCGGCGCCGAGGATCTCGACGGTCATCCCGGAGCGGGTCATCTCACCCTCCCTGCCGCTCGATCGACCGGCACTCGGCCTTGCGGTAGCGGGTGCTGGACGGCTCGACGACGGACCGGACGTCGAGGACCTGGCCCCCGCCGCGCAGCTCGTCGCCGCGCGCGACGTCGGCACCGGGCAGGAGGTACACGTCGTGGGTGTGCTCGGCGCTCGCCTGCTGCGCGAGCACCCTGTCCGACGCGGACGGCTGGTCGACCTTGCCCCGTACCTCGCCCTGGCGGACCCACGTCGACTCCTGGCCGCCGTAGCCGTCGTCGGTGGTGGTCTCGCGCCAGACCTCCAGGGTCCGGTTCAGCCACCGGCCGATCATGTCCGGGCCCGGTACGCGCCGAGCGTGCGCCGGTCGGCCGGGGTGAGCTCCATCCCGAGGGCCTCGGCGGAGAACTGGCGGGAGTGGTCGCCGAGGGTCTCGGCGGAGAGGAACTCCGGGTTGGCCCAGCCGGACACCGCCAGGCGCAGGCACATGCGCTTGAGCCCCGGGGGGATGGTGCTGTACCCGGCGGTGTAGGTGACCTCGACGGCCCGGTCCTGGCTGGGCCAGTCACCACCGCGGCGGTGCAGGATCCCGGCGGCCGACCACGTGTAGTCCTCGACCGGCCCGAATACGAGCGGCTCGGCCTCGTCGGTGAGGCTGACGGAGGCGACGGCCGTCACGGGCCAGCGCGGAAGGATCAATTTCCGGGAGCCGGTGGCCGGGTGGTAGCGGGGGTCCTCGTCGGTGGGGCCGTCGAGGATCACGGTGTCGGTGGACTGCTCCAGGGCCTGGCCGGTCTCGCCCTCGATGACCCCCTGCGCGAGCTCGATCAACAGCTCGGCGGTGGCGGTCTCGTCCTCGGTGAAGGACTCGATGCGCAGGAGGCGGCGGAGTTCGTCCGCCGTGGCGTACGCCATGTCAGGAGCCCCCGCCCTCGTCGTCCTCGTCGCGGCGGCGCTCCAGCTCGGCGGCCACGACGGCCCGGATGTCCTCCTTCAGCCGGGCCTCGCCGAGGTCGATGTCCTGCTCGGCCGCGAACGTGCGCAGCTGGTCGACGGTCATGGCCTCGACGGGCACGTCCGGCTCGACGGGCGGCGCCGGGGGCGTGGGCGGGGTGGCGGTCCTGGCCGCCGTACGGGCGCCGCGCTTCTTCTTCGGCTCGTCGAGCGGCCGGCAGTCCCCGGCGGCGATGCGCCGTTCGGCGTCGGCGTCGTCCATGTCGACGATCGCGCCCTCGGGCTGGTTGCCGTACTTCGGGTTGGCCATGAGCCGCAGCATCTCGACTCGCATGGGGTCCTCCAGGTGTCGGGAACACGGCCGGGCCCCGCCGGTGGTGGCGGGGCCCGGTGGCCGTGCGGGGGCGGGGTGGAGTCAGGGCTTGACGCGGCCCTTGCCGCGGATGACGGTGACGCCGAAGCTGGCGTCACCGGTGCCGGCGTCGGTGGCCACCACGCGGATGTACCGCTTGATGCCGTGGTAGCCGATCACGGTGACCGTGGACGCGGTCAGCGTCGCGGGCTCGGTGCCGTCCAGGTCGCCGTTGGCCACCGCGGTGTAGCCGGAGCCGAGGGCGTCGGACTCCTGGACCTCGATGGAGAACGCGCCGTTGGCGACTACGCCGGTGGTGATGACGACGGCGGCCGCGTCGTAGTTCGCCAGGTCCACCCCGGTCCCGGTCGCGGTGTCGACCCGCGCGGCCGGGGTCAGGGTGGTGGCGATGTCGAGGTGGTTCTTGATGTCGCTGCGCATGGGTGCTGCTCCTCGTCTGGGTGGGCTGCGCTGGACCGGGGCGGGGGCCCGGGGTTACGGCACGACGTCGTTGGACTGCAGACGCACGAACGCCTCGGCGAGGACGGGCATGCCGTCGGCCTCCTGGCGGCCGATGAACCCGACCTGGTTCGACTCGGCGTACAACTCGTTGAGGCGCTGGACCTCGAACTGCAGGGCCTCGGCGATCCAGTAGTACGAGAAGTCGCCGAGCATGCCGACGTAGTCGCCGTCGCCGAACGTCGACGGGGCGAACTCGGACATGATGAACGGCAGGCCGAGGATCTTGTCCGGCTCGCTGTCCGACAGGCCGGCGGCCCAGATGTAGTTGCCGTCGCCGTCCTTCAACTTGCGCACGGAGGCGACCATCAGCCGGTGGAACAGCCACCGCGCGTTGCGGTGGTAGGCGCCCTTGAGCGTGTACTTCGCGGTGATCAGGTCGTCCGCCGCGTTGCCCGCGGCGACGTTCGTGAACCCCGTGCCGGAGGTGGAGACGTCGACGTCCCGCGAGGTGGGGATGCCGTCGGAGTTCGCGGTGAACAGGCCCAGCGGCTTCTGGTTCCCGTCGCCGACCATGTAGGCCTTCTCGGCGGTGACGCCGAACTTGTAGCCCATGCGCTCGCGCACGAGGGTCTCGGGGTTCGTCGTCGAGGCGCGCATCAGCTTGCGGCTGATCTTGACCCGCTTGGCCAGCGGGTGCGGGCGGAGCTCGCGCTTGCCGAACCGCATCGCGTCGTCCTGGTTGCCGGTGGCGAGTTCGCTCGTCCAGTCGGCGTCGTTCAGGTCGGTGTCCAGCGTGGGCACGCCGAGGGACTCGGCCTGGGTCAGCTGGTGAACGGTCGCCAGGCCGCGCAGCGCGACCATGTCGTCCACGCCCTTGAGGAGGTCCTTGACGAACTGCTGCGGCGCGACGAGGAACCCGCCCTCGGGGTCGTGGCCGGCGTTGAGCGCGCGGGCCTGCCGCTCGGTCAGGACGGACCGGCCCCCGAGGAGGTAGGCACGCAGCGCGCCCATCGCCTCGTCGCCGCCCGGCTTCCCGCCGCGCTCCAGGTCCTCCAGGCCGCGCTCCTCGTCCTCCAGCTTCTCGACCCGCTCGATGGTGCGGTCGACGCCGTCGCGCTCCTCCATGAACTTGTCGAACCGCACCTCCTCCTCGGGCGTCATCGAGCGGCCCTCGGTCTCGGCCTGCGTCATGATCGCTCGGGCGTCGGCGCCGAGCTTGGTGCGCTTGGTGCGCAGCTCCCGGATGTTGGCCATCGGGTGTTCCCTTCGGTGGGTGTGGGTGCCCGCGCGGCTGCGCGGCGCGGGGGGATCAGATTCCGGCGAGCCGGAGCAGGCGGGCCTGGTCGACGGGCGGGGCGGACCGCTCGTCGTCCTCGTCGTTGCCGCCGGCCGCGTCGAGGAGCTCCTGCAGCGCGTCGCGCGCGTTCTCGACGAGTCCCTTGTTCTTCTTCGACAGCACCGCGCCCGCGCGTACGGCGTGGGAAAGCCGCTCGATGTCGGCCTCGGTCAGGGCGTCGGGGATGTCGAGGAGCCCGCGGGCCATGGCGAGCTGGCGGCCGGACTCGACGATCGCGCTGGGGTCCATCGGCAGGGGCACCGCGCTGACTTCGAACAGCTCCCAGCCCTCGGGTACTCCGGCGTCGTCGATGTTCCAGACGTCGAACCCGATGGAGAACGCGTTCATGAAGCCGCCGCGGTACTTCCGCTCAACCGTGCGGGCGAACTCGTCCTCCTGGTCGAAGGCAATGCTCATGCGCAGCTTGTCGCCGTCGATCCACGTCCGGTCGGACCGGCCGATCGGCAGGCCGTCACGGCCCCAGTACGAGTGCCCGTACCCGACGACGGGGTTCGATTCGAACCGGCCGAGCTCGGCGCCCTTCATGGTCAGGTTCAGGCCGTCGCCCTTGCGGCCCTCGGTCGCGGCGATGATCGTCAGCGGTTTTCCCGCCTCGTCGCCGTCGGCGCGCTGGACGTAGCCGCGCACGTAGTGCCGCTGTCCCTTCATCGGTTCCTCCTCGGTTCATGGACCTGCCGGTCACGCGGACTGGTCTGCTGCCGGGGCCTGAACTCGGCACGCGGGGCGATCAGGCCGCAGGACCTGGCGGTGTGCCACCACGTCCCGGTCGGGCTGCGCTCGGCCGGCTGGCCGCATGCGGTGCAGCGGCCCTTCTCGATGCGCTGGTTACTCGACAACGGGGATCACCTCGCAGTCACAGCCCGGGTGTACCGGGGGGTGGAAGGTGTTGCGCTTGGCGACGAGCTTCTCGCCCTCGTTCTCGCCCTCGACCTCGTCGCCCTTGGCGACGAACGGCGTCTCGATCTCCCGTACGGCGCCGTCGAGGCGCTGGCAGTACGGGCAGTTCTTCGACCCGCGCGCCACCCACTGGACCGACTTCACGCCGGCCTCTTTCCACGTCTCGCGGGCGGCCGCGTTCGGCAGCTGCGAGGCCTCCCACCGCGCGGTCTGCTCGGGGCGCTCGGCCTGCCACTTCGCGAGCCGCTCGGCGACGGCCTCGGCGATGTCCTCCGGCGTGCCCTCGGTCGCCTCGACCACGGCGCGCAGCTGGCCGAACGAGGACGACACCTGGTACGAGGCGTGCGACAGGGCGTATGCCTGGGCCCACACGGACAGGTCGACGCTCTCCTCGAACGCGACCGCCTCGGCGGCCTGGACGGCGACGTCGTCGGCGAACGCGGTCATGATCGGGACCCACAGTTCGGCGAGCCGTTCCATGATCGGGCCGTCCTCGGCGTAGAGCAGGCGCAGCGCGGTGAGGAACGCGGCGAGCGAGCGGTGCCGGCCGCGCTCGGGGGTCAGGTGCTCGGCGATCAGGGCGCCGACCTTCTTCGCTTCGAGGTCGGCTACCTCCTGGTCGGACTCCTGGATCTTCGCTCCCCACCGTTCGGCGAGGGACTCCCGTACGGCCAGGCGTCCGGCGAGCAGCCGGGCCATGCGCGCGGCCCGGGCGGCGGCCGCGGTCTCCAGCGCGGGGGCGCTGCGGCCGGCGGGGACCATGTTGAGCGGGACGAGGTAGTCGTCGCCGCCCTTGACGGGGTTCATGTTCTCCCTGTCCCTCACGTCGTTGGCCGAGAGCCATCCCCACTGGCGGCCCACGGCATAGGCCTGGTAGCGGGTGAGGGTGTCGCCGCGGAGCAGCGAGTCGACGAGGTGCTCGGCGTAGTACGTCTTCCGCTCCTCGCGCAGGAGGAGCTGGGTGAGGATCGCCTGCTCCCAGCGGACGAGCCACACGTTCAGCGCGGAGCCGACGTAGTCGAGCTGCAGGTGCTCGATGTTGCTGAAGGTCGCCCGCTCCAGGTCGCCGATCTTGTGCGGCGGCAGACGGAGCCAGCGGGCCATCTCGGTGACCTGCAACTGGCGGGTCTCCAGGAACTGCGCGCTGTCGTTGGGCATGCCGACCTGCTGGAAGGTGACGCCCTCCTCCAGGATCGCCACGCGGTGCGCGCGGTCGATGCCCTTGTGGATGTTCTCCCAGTCGTCCGCCATCCGGCGCCTCGCCTCGGGGGAGAGGTTGCCGGGGTGCGTCAGTGCGCCACCGGGCGCGGCCCCGTTGCTGAACGCCTTGGCGCCGTGGTGCTCGGTGGCCAGGCCGAGGCCGATCGAGTTGGCGGCGAGTTCGACGATGGGGTAGCCCTGCACGCCGTCGTAGCCGAGGCCGGAGATGTGCAGGACCTCGTGAGGCAGGAGGACGGTGTGGATGCCGTTGACGTCGTCGTCGTACCGGTAGCGGCGCTCGAACCGTCCGGGCCCCAGGCGCTTCACGCCGATGGTGACCCGGTCGGGGCGCAGCGGCCAGATCTCCTCGATCACGCCGGTGCGGGGGTGGGAGATGACGTGGCCGATGCCGTTGCCCCACGTGATCGCGTGGCTGGTCAGCACCTCCCGCAGCCAGTTCGAGGACATCATGTCGTTGGGCTGGTCGTGCAGCAGCGCGTACAGCGGGTGGCTGGTGGCGCGCTGCTTGCCGCGTGGGGCCATCCTCTCGTAGAGGAACAGCGGCAGGCCGGCCTCGTCCTCGGACAGCACCCGCACCCCGGCGAAAAAGGGCGAGTAGGTCAGGGCGGTGTCCTGGTCGACCCGGATCCCGGCCGAGTTCATCGACCCGCCGCGCATCCAGTCCTCCACCCACTTCTCCGGGGTGGCCAGGCCGGACAGGGCGCTGCGAAGGAATCCCATGGTCAGGCTCCCTTCTGCAGCTGGGTGGACGTGCGTGCGGTGCGGAGTTCGCCGAGGGCGCCGGTGATGCCGACGGCCAGGAGGACGAGGCCGGCCGCGGCGATGCCGAGCCAGGGGGCGAGCAGGCCGAGGCCGAGGCCGAGGAGCGTGATGCCGAGCAGGGCGAGGACGTCCCAGCGGTCCATCCGGGCCTCCCTTGTGGTCAGAGGGCCATGCCCTGGGACTCGTAGATGGACGGGGTGGGCAGGCCTCTCAGGCCTCCGTCGATGGCGAAGAAGGCGGCGGGCATGCCGTCGATGCGTTTGCCGGTCTTGTCGCGCGAGGGCTTGACCGGGCGGACGCGGTCGGGGTCGTCGCGGGGGCTCTTGCACTCCAGGTTGTCCGCCATCCACCGGGCGACGGGGTTCCCGAAGTGGGCGTATTCCTTGGCCTTGAGGCCGCGCATGAACTCGTTCATCGGCGGCGTCATCCGCGTGAACGTCGTGTCCGACTCGACCATCTTCATCCGGGTCCGCTTGATGAGCGCCTGGCGGACCGGCTCACCGCACCACTTGTCGTAGGTGGCGTCGATGATCTTGTACATGTTGTGGTCGGTCTCGATGTCGTCGTAGATCGTGTCGTAGTCGATGGTGTCGCCGTCGGTGAGCGTGATCCATCCCTCGTCGGCCCACTCGGAGAACTTCCCGTCGGTGTGCTTGTCGAGGAGCGGGGCGATGGACTGCGGGGCCCAGAACCGCCACACGATCTCGCCGCCCGGGAAGTACAGGCACCAGGCTGTGAGGTCGAGCTTGGAGGAGAGGTCGAGGCCGCCCCAGCACCGCTGGCCCTCCAGACGCCCGGCGATCCACCCGGGGTTCGGGGCGATCTCTCGGGCGTTCATGTCCCACAGGTCCATCGCGATCCAGCGCGACACCTCCGAGACGCGCTGGTTGAGCCGGAACTGCAGGAAGGCGTTCAAGGCCTTGCGGTCGCCGAGCGCCTCGGCGGCCTCTTCCCTCAGTGACTGGATCGAGAGGAACGTGCCCAGCGCGGGGTTCGCCCACCGCCAGTTCGCCTCGTCCGTCCAGTCCAGGGAGACCGGAAGATCAGGGCGCCCGGGGAACAGCCGGTGCAGCCGCTCCAGCTCGTCGGGCGTGCGCGGGGTCTTGCGCACGAACGCGAAGTGGTGCGGGCTGCGGGACGGGTCCTCCAGGACGCGGTCGGCCTCGTCGATGAACTCGGCGCCGAAGCTGTACTGCTGGCTGGTCTCGGTGGTGATCGCCAGCATGAGCGGCTGCGTACGGGCGCCGGTGCCCGTACGCATCGCCTGCCACAGGCTGTCGTCGGGCTGAGAGAGGACCTCGTCCAGGATGAAACAGTGCGGGCTGTGGCCGAGCTGGTTGTCAGCGTCGGCGGTGATGATCTCGTAGTGGCTACCGGTCTGCTCGTCGATGATCCGGCGGGCGGCCTTGATGTGCTCCAGCCGCTGAGCCAACAACGGGCTCTTGAGCATCATCTTCTTGCACGGCTCGAAGACCTTGCCCGCCTGGCGGATCGTGGCGGCCGCGCCGTAGACCTCGGCGGACTCCTCGCTGTCCGCGCACAGCATGTACAGCGCGATGCCCGACAGCAGCGCGGACTTGCCGTTCTTGCGGGCCATGACGATCGTGGCGCGCGAGTACCGGCGGACGTACCGGCCCCACTGCTCGGACCACTGGACCTCACCAAACAGGGGCCGGATGATCTCGTGTTCCTGCCACGGCGCGAGCACGAACCGTGAGTTGGCCATGGCGCCGGCAGGGTGGCGCAGGAGCTCCGCGAAGAACGCGACCACGCGGTCGGCGCGCGGCTCGCAGTAGTGCGCGCCGCGCCGCTCGCACGTCTTGCCGTCGAGGGTGTACCCGCAGACGTCGCCCCGCCGCGACGCCGGCCGCCACCGCTTGTGGTGGTTGTACGTGATCGCCCGGGCGCGGCCGCGAGGCCTGGTGGCTGCCTTGCTACGGGCCGGGCGGGTGGTGGTCCCGGCGGTCATGGCACCCCCTCACATCGGTCAGGACAGCAGGCGCTCCGCTCCGCCGGGCTTCTCCTGGCCACCGATGTGCAGCTGCGCGCGGTCGCTCGGGGTCAGGCCGAACCGGGCGCCGTACCGCTGCACCTGCGCGTCGGCGGCGTCGAGCGCCAGGAGCCACGCGTTCTTGCCCATGCGGTGGCCGCTGATGTCGCCGTTCTTGTTGAACACCGGGTGCTCGACGACGGCGCCCTCGACGGCAACGTGCTCGGCGGCCTCGCGCCGGCGGGCGACGGCGTCGCACCAGTTGGCGAACGCCTCGACGTCCCACAGGGTCAGCACGCCGGTGGTGATCAGCTGGTCGGCGAGCGTGTCCCACACCTCGACGGCCTCGTCGCGGAGCCAGGCCGGCGGGGCGATGTCGCCCTCGGCGGGCCGCGGCTCCTCGGTGTTGATCCGGTCCTTCCGGTCCCCGTGCAGCACCCGCAGCGCGGTGGGCTTCGGTGCCGGTCCTCGCTTCCCCATGGCCACCTCCTGTGACGTTCTGTTACGGCGGGCGGCCCGGTACGGCGGATCCCGAAACCTGTCGGGACGTCTCTGGGCTTCCCGCGCGCCTGCAGCTCGCGCTTGGACAGCGGGTAGTGGTCCGCCTGGGTCGCCGGAGCGGCCCTGCAGAGCACGCACGTGGCGTCCCGCGCCAGGACTCCGGCACGGAACCGCTGCTCGTGCTCGGCGTTGTAGCCCTTGGACGAGGCCGAGCGGCGAGGCCGGCGCTTGTCGTGCGGGGCGCACTTCGAGGCGGGAGGGGTGGCCATGGCGCCACATCCGGGCGTCGTGCAGCGTCGCGGGGCGCGGCTGGGCATCTCAGGTCGTCCTGCGTGTGAGGAGCAGCCAGAGGCCGTAGAGGGCGCCACGGATGCGCGGGAGCGTGATCGTGAGCAGGAGCGGTGAGACGCCCTCGCTGGTGAGCTGGCGGTGCACACGGGTGTGGGCTCCGACCCAGCGGGGGATGTCCGAGGGGCGGTCGGCGGCGATCATGGGTCCCTCCTGCAGATGTAGCGGACGTGGGCCTCGATGACCTCGAACTGCGCGGCCATCTCCTCGCTGTTGAGCCGGCCGTCGCGGCGTTGGGCGCGCCAGGTGTACCAGGCGTGCTCGTAGGCCTCGGTGGTGGCGTAGTTGCTGCGCTGCGGCTCGGACGGGTCGAGCCGCGCGGGGAAGGTGAGAGTGATCACGACGGCTCGGGGGCGGGCCGGTCCGCGCGCAGGGCGTCGGCGACCGCGAGGAGGGCGCCTGCGATGGCGAGGTTGGACTGGGCGATGAGCGCGTTGGTGGCGACGTCGCCGGGGACGGGGCGGCCGGAGGTGATCAGGTTGAGGCGGCCGGCCGTCTCGTTGATGGTGTGCAGGGTGTAGTCGTACGGGGTCTGAGGTGGGTTCACCATCGCTCCTGGGGAGTGGACCTGCCGCCCGGACGCTGCGCGCGCCGCACGACCGTGGGTACACCCGTACGGGAGATCTCCTCGATCCATCGCCGGGCGGCAGGGGCATGGGGACCCGCCTGCGGCGTGGTTCGCGGACGGGGCGGTAGTGGGGAGCAGCGGGGCGCGCTACGGCTGGGTCTCGGGGATGCCGACGAGGCGTAGGGCGCGGCTGCGGGTGGCGCGTTCGGCGCGGGCGACGTCGACGTGGGCGTAGAGGGGGTGGCCGCGGTCGTTGATCCCGGCGGGGGTGAGGTGGCCGCGCCGGGCCCAGGAGCGGACCGTGATCGGGGTGACGGCGGCGGCGCCGGCGGAGAGGAGGCGGCGCCACTGGGTGGCCTGGGCAGCGGCCTCGGTGGCGGTGTAGAGGGTGGCCACGGCTCACCTCCGGGTACGACGACGGCCCCCTCGTCGAGGGGGCCGTGGCGGTGTCTGGGCGCACCTGTGGTGCTGGCATCAGTGTTGCGCTAAGTGACGATCATGTCCAGTCGAATGCGGGGCGCTCCGTTCAGCGGGGCCGGTACGGGGTGTAGGCGTGCCGCTCGATGACGGGGTCGGCGTCGGGCGGGTAGAGGTCGGCGTCCCAGGCCTGGCGGTAGGCGCCGGCCATGTAGGCGAGGGCGCGGCGGATGGCGAGGGCGGGTGTGGTGCCGTTGCGGGTGAGGGTGGCGAGGTCGGCGAGGAGGGCCGTGTCGAGGGGCACGGTGAGGGTGGGTACGGCGGGTGTCGCGGGTGGTGTCGCGGTGTCGCGCGACGGTGTCGCGGGGTCGGTGGCCGGTGTCGCGGCGGGGAGAGCGACAGTCAGGATGTCGGGCGCGACAGGGGTGCGACAGTCCTGGTCAGAGGGTGTCGCGGTGTCGCGCGACAGGGCCTGAGTGTCGCGGTGGACGGTGTCCTTGGTGGTGCCGAGCCTGGCCGCGATCTCGCGGATGGACAGGCCGGTGGCGCGCAGTTGCGCGACTGTCGCGCGACGCGTCGCGATGGCGTCGGCGTCCTCGGGGGCGGTGGTCATGACGCTTCCTGGGCGAGGTGCTGGGCGGCGGCCATGAGGACGCCGATGCGGGCGAGCGGGGGCATGACGACGGCGCGGTGAGTCTCGTACTCGTCGGGCGTGAGAAGCCGTCCGCACGCCTCGCAGTCGATGTGGGTGTCCCAGTCGAGGTGGCCGAGGGCGAACGCCTGGCAGTGCGGGCAGGGGGCGTCGAGGGCGCGGCGGCGGGGCTCGGTGCTCGTGACGGTCCGGATGCGGCGGATGAGGTCGGCGAGCTCGGTGTGCATGTGCGCGATCCAGCTGGCGCGGACGGCGTGGCCGAGGTGGCGGGCGAGGTAGTCGGCGTACGGGGCGCGGGGGTTGATGGGCGGGAGGAGGTGGCCGAGGTCCTCGGCGAGCTGGTCGGCCCAGGCGTGCAGGACGGCGTGGATCGGCTGCGGGCCGCCCTGGTCGCCGAGGGTGTCGTGGACGGGGCCGGGCGCGGCCGGGCCGAGGAGGGTGAGGACGTCGCCGCGTACGGGGAGCGGGGAGTGGGCGCGGCCGGTGCCGCCGAACCCCTGGGCGGGTCGGGTGCCGAGCTCCAGGGACGCGACGAGCAGCACGTGCTGGCGGGGGAGCTCGCCGAGCCAGCCGCGGATTCGGTGCTCGCAGCGGACGCACGCGGTACGGGACGGTCCGGCGTCGTGGGTGCAGATCAGGCAGGGGGTCACCAGCCCTCCCGGGTCGTGATGGTGAAGCGGACGCCAAAGGCGATGGGGTGAACGGCGGTCGGGTCCTCGGTGACTTCCCGGGTCCGGGCGTCGAGCTCGTCGCACCAGGCGAGTACGCGGGTGACGGCGGCCTGGGCCTGGTCTCGCGCGGCGTACAGACGGTCGAGGTCGTCGCTGGTGAGCTCGTCGAGGCCGGGGCGCCCGGGCGGCCACGCGGGTGCGCTGCGCTGGGCGAGGAGCGCGGTCGGGGCGGGGGGCGGCCACTCGATGCGGGCGTCGGGGTAGGCGCGGGTCA
Organism: Streptomyces sp. Qhu_M48; assembly: GCF_051305195.1. Taxonomy (NCBI): domain Bacteria; kingdom Bacillati; phylum Actinomycetota; class Actinomycetes; order Kitasatosporales; family Streptomycetaceae; genus Streptomyces; species Streptomyces sp. Qhu_M48. Next base: position 177,804 of record NZ_CP195432.1, read on the forward strand.
GGTCGTCGAGGGACGGGGCGGCGGTGATCAGGCCGTCCTCGGCGTCCTCGACGATGAGGCACTGGCCGTTGGGCAGGAGGACGCCGTCGAGGGGCGCGCCGCGGCGCGGGTGGAGCCGGAAGCCGGCCGCGAACGGGAGGGCGGTCACAGGGTGCCGTCCTGGGCAATGACGGTGCGCAGGGCAACGGCGTGGGGGTGCTCGGCGTCGAGGTCCATGTGGTGGAGCCGGACGGCACGGTCGAGGTCGTCGCACCAGGCGAGGGCGCGGGCCACGGCGGCCTCGGCCGCGTCGGCCCGGCCGGCCTTCTCGTAGAGGTCGCTGAGCTCGTCGGACATGGCGTCCGTGATCGAGTCGGCCATGATGTCGGCCTCCAGCTCGGCGCGGGGGACGCGGTCGAGGAAGAGCCCGAGGACGTGCGCGATGCAGGCGCGGGCCTCGTCGATGCCCTCCTCGGGCGAGACGGCCTCGCCGTCGGAGGAGGGGCGGGGCGGGGCGAGGGCGGTGCGCAGCGCCCGGGCCCGGTCGGGGTCGAGCTCCAGGGCGTACGGACGGCGGTCGGGGGCGGGGCCGGAGAGGCAGACGGTGACGGTGTCGTCGTCGCCGTGCATGACGTCGTCGAGGCCCCAGCGGAGCGGGGTGGGGTCGTCGGCGGTGGTCGGGTCCTGGGCGCTGGCGTCGTCGTACCCGGCGAGCTCCCAGCGGGCGGTCTCGCGGTTCCAGACCACGGACCAGGCGTTGTGGTCGGTGAGGGTGCCGTCGAGGTCGATGCCGACGGCCATGCCGACACGGCCGGCGGCGTTCAGGGCGTCGGCGATGTCCAGCCAGTACGCACGCTCGGTGCGGGGGATGAACGGCTCGTCGTCGGCGTCGCTCATGGCGGTGAGCAGCTGCTTGACGGTGACCGTGTGGTAGCCGGGGCGACCGCCGACCAGGCGCTCAACGGCGTTGAGACGGCGGGCGAACCGGCGGACGGTGTCCTCGGGCCTCTCCGTCATGTCGGCGGGGGTACTGGGTGCAGTCGCCGCACATGTCGCCGATGCGGGGCGCGGTCGGGTGCTGGACGCACTGCTCGGCGCCGATGAGGGCCTTGATCGTGTCGTCGGCGATGCGGTCGCGCTGCTGGATCAGCGTGGCGCGCTCGGCGCGGAGCCGGGCGGCCTCGGCCTTCGAGTCCTCCAGCTCGATCGCGGTGCGGGCGTAGAGGCGTACGGCGTGGTCGGCGCGGGCCTCCCAGGTGATGCCGCTGGGCTGCTCGGCGGTGGTGTAGTGGGCGGCGAGGCGCTGCAACCGCTGGGCGAAGCCTTCGAGGGCGTTGATGGTGTCGGCGCACTCCAGGTCGTCGGGGAACAGCTTGGCGGCCTCGGTGGCTTCGCGGGCGGCGTCGAGGTAGGCGCTGCGGCGGATGGCGGCCTCGGTGAAGTGGTCGCCGGTCGGCATGCGCGGCTGCTCCTCGACGGGGGTCGGCGTCTTGGGGCCGGACTCCGGCCCGTTACAGCCGAGCTGCTCGCGGATGGGCCCGATGTGACGGGGGTCGGTGCACGGCTCGGTGGGCGGAAGGTTCTCGGTCATCAGGGGCGCTCCTGAGGTTGGTGGGCGCGGGTGCGCCGGCGGGGGATGCGGGTGGTGTGGCCGAGCAGGGCGGCGGCGGCCAGGGCGACGAGGGCGACGTACGCGGCGGGGAGCGCCAGGGCGGTCATCACGCCGTCTTGGTGCGGCGGCGCAGGGTGCGGAGCTCCCGTTCGTCCAGGCCGCCCCAGATGCCGTACTGCTCGCCGTTGTCGAGGGCCTGGTTCAGGCAGGCCGTTCGGATCGGGCAGTCCACGCAGATGGATTTGACGGCGTGGATGGTGGCCGCGTTGACGCGCTCGGGGAAGAACAGGTCGGGGTCCAGTTCGGTGCAGAGGCCGCGGCTGACGGGGCCGGAGTCGCGGACGGTGGGCGTGGTCCTCGTCGGCCCGAGGCGGCGGCGCGGGGCGGTGTACATGAGGGCCTCCTAGGCGGCAGAAGCGGTGGTGCGGGCGGGGAGCGGGAGGTGGCCGTGCTGGTAGGCGAGGGCGACGGCGAGGCAGCGCGAGGAGTGGTTGCGCTGGCCGGGGCGGGTGGCGTCCAGGGCGGCGTACACGCGGCGCATGTGGCCCACGGCGGTGTTGAGCGGCATGCCGAGGACGTCGGCGATGGCCTGGTTGTCGAGGCCATCGGCGAGCAGGGCGAGGATCTGCCGCTGGGGCTCGGTGAGGGTGACGCGCCCGCGCGGCTCGGGCGCCAGGTCGGCCATCCATCCGGACCGGTAGGCGATGGACAGCAGCTCGGCGGAGTTCGCGGCGCCGGTGCGCCCGATGAGGCGGGCGATGCGCTGGCGCACGGTGGGCTCGGGGGTGTGCGTCTCGGTGGCGATCTCGCGGGCGGTGCGGCCGCGGGCGAGGCCGGCCAGGACGGGCAGGTCGTGCTCCCACAGGGTGGGTGACACCTGGGAGAGGCGGCGCATCCCGGCGGACCCCGGGGCGATGATCCACCCGTCGACGGCCAGGGCCTCGATGGCGGCGTGCCCGAGGAGGGTCGCCTCCTCGGTGGTGATGCGGTGGCCGAGGCGGGTGAGGGCCTGGGTGGCGATGACGGCGGCGACGGCGGCCGGGACGAGGGTCTGCCGGTCGGTCATCGGGTCCACCCCCGCCACGGGGCGGGGCGGACGCCGGTGCGCTGCCGGGGGACGGTGCGGCGGGGCTGGGGGCGGGTGCAGGTGGCGGCGTGGGGCATGGCGCGCCACTCGGCGCCCTCCAGGGTGGGCCGCTCGGCGGTGAGGACGCGGACGCGGAGGCGGCCGGTGCCGTCGGTGTAGGCGCCGAGGTTGCCCGCGGGGTCGGTGGTGGCGTTGAGGGCCCAGCGGATGGGCTGGTCGCACGACGGGCAGGGCGTCGCGCTGGACGGACTGGTCATCGAGGACTCCAGGGTCGTGAGGGTCGGGCGGGGGCGGGGTCAGCCGGTGCCGGTGGTGCGCTCGCGGTCGGCGGCGTCGAGGCAGTCGGGGCAGCCGCCAGCGGAGACGGCGCGGTACGTCCGGCCGCACTCGCAGGTGCGCAGCGGCGCGAACGGGTCCACCTGGGGCCAAGCGCCCTGAGGGGCCTGTGGGGCGCTTCGTGGGGCCGGAGGGGTCCCGGAGGGCATCGAGATCATGAACGCGCCCTGTATGGGCCCTGAGGGCTGCTGAGGGGGCTGTTGGGCGCGGCGCTCGCATCCGGTGCACAGCATCCGGCCGGACCGGATGACGGGCTGGCCGCAGCCGCCCGCGCAGCGGCGGTGGTGTGCCTTGTCGGGCTGCTGAGGGATCGTCGTCTCGCTCGCGGGCCCGCGCACGTCCTGTAGCTGAGGTACAACCTCAGCTACGTCATGGGGTAGTACATGGGTACTTCCTGGGTGGTCGGGGCACTGTGCCCCTACCCCCTCGGGGGACTGTCCCCCTACCTGGGTAGGGGCACTGTCCCCCCACCCCTCCTCGGCCGACCTAGGGGCACTGTCCCCCGAGGTAGACCCCTCAGAGGTAGGGGGACTGTCCCCCGAGGTAGCGGCGTCGGAGGTAGGGGCACTGTCCCCCGAGGTAGCGGCAGCCTGGGCGGCCTTGCGGGCGGCGGCGGCCGCACGCTTCTCCTTCTTCTCCTGCTGCGCGATCCAGACGAGGCCGGCGGCGCGCTCCCAGTCCGGCGAGGGGCTCAGGAGCAGGGCGTACATCACGGCGCGCCCCCTCGTCCGGCCCTGGCCGTGGCCGTCCTCGACGATCGCCAGGACGCCTGCGGCGACGGCCGCCGTCAGGTACACGCGGACGTCTTTGAGGTCGCAGCGGCTCGCTGTGGCGATCTGCGGCAGGGTGATGGCGGCGCCGTCCCGCTCGTAGCGCAGACGGCCGTCAGCGGACGCGAGTTGGCGCACCGCGTACAAGGTGGTGAGGAATCCTCCGGTGAGGGGGCGGGGCATCTGCGCGGCCCACTGGCGTGCGAGCGCGTTGCCCCAGGCGTGCGGCACGCTGCCGCCCGTCGGTCGGGTCTGCTGCTCGTCGTCCACGGGGTGTGCCTCTCAGGTCGGTACAGGCGGTGCGGGGCCTGGAGGCCGGGGCGCGGGCCCCGGCCGGGGCCATCAGGAGGCGGGGCCGCCGGCCTTGAGACGGCGCATGATCGGGCCGGGGATCGTGAGCGAGACGGTCGCGACGTTCCAGCGCCGTCGACGGCTGTCGCGGGCGATCCACCCGCGCTCCTCCAGGACGTTCAGCGAGACGACGACACGGCCCGGGTGGAGAGCCGTCAGCTCGATGAGATGGCCGAGGCTGACCCGCCCGGGGATGGGGATGTCGCCGGTGGCCCAGTCGGCCTGCGTGGCCAGCGTCAGCGCGACCAACTTCGTGTGGCTGAGCAGGTGGGAGCCGTTGATCCCGCGCTCCCACAGGGAGCGGAACGGCTCGTCCACGGCGGGGTCGTGCGGGCCGGGGGCGATGAGCGGGTGCGCCGTGCGGTGGTAGACGTCGCCGGGGGTGGGGATGGTGCTCATGGGCTACTCCTGGGTGCGTGGAGGCGGTTCGGTGGTACGGGCGTTGAGGTAGTTGCCGGGGGGCCAGCCGGGCCCGGGCGGGGCCTCGGGGCGTCCGGCGAGGGCGGCGGGGGTGTGGCGGTCGCAGCGCCAGCCGGTGACGTACAGGCGGGGCGGCCCCTGGCCGTGCGGGCCGGGAAGCTCGCACGGCCGGGACGGGCGGGTCACGGCCGGGGGCGGACGGTGCCGCAGCCGTGGCAGGCCACGTAGCCGGGACCGGCCGGGTAGTGCTGGGTCTCCAGGTGGGCGCAGCGCGGGGTGTGGCAGACCACCCACACGTACTGGAGCGGGGCCGGGACGACCCGGTGCAGCCGGACCCGGGGCCGGGGGAAGAAGAACCGGTGCGCCGCCCGCCCGCCGGCGACCGTGATGCACACGGCGCCGACGACGACGGTGGCCGCGCCGAGGAGGAGCAGGCCGAGGACGGCCAGGGCGAGGGCGTCACGCATCGCGGTCTCCGATCGCGCGGACCTCGGCAAGGGCCAGCCCGTACGCCTGGCACGCGCCGGGGCAGTACCAGCGACCGGGCTCGCGGGAGAAGGGCCACACGACGTGGACCATCGAGGCCGCGGGCTGCGGGGTCGAGGCGAGCTCGCCGCACCCCAGGACCGGGCAGTCCCGGCCGGTCGGCACCGGGGCCGGGGCCTTCGGCGTACCGGCCAGCCCACCGTTCCATCCCTGGCGCGCCGCCCGACGCTCACGGTTCTGGGCGTTGAGGGCGTCCCGGCACGGCTGGCACTGGGGCACCTTCCGGCGCCGGTGCTGCTCGTACCCGCGGGTCGTGCCGTGCTCGATCGTGTCGACGGGCGGCACCTCGACGGGCGTCGGCGTCGGCGCGGCCACGTGGGCGGCCCGGGCCTTCGCCTTCTCGGTCTGGAGCGCGCCCCAGGCGGCGCGGCGCTCCTGGTGGACGGTGTCGCGGCGGGAGCGGCTCCCACTGTGGCTGGTGCACAGTCGGCTGGCGGCCGACCCGCACGCCGGGCACGCCACGGAGAGCTGCGGGAGAGTCAGGGCGGGGGCTTCCATCACGCGTCGGCCTCCGGGTCGTAGGCGGCCTCGGCCACCACAGCCGTGACGCTGTAGCCGGTGGGCGTCAGCTCGTCGCCGATCCGCACGTCCAGCTCGCACACCGTCTCGGGCTCGTCCTCGTCCACGGCCCACTCGAAGAGCAGCGCGACGTCCGCGGGGTGCTCGTCGCTGACGAGGGCCTCGCAGTGCGCCCGGGCGGCCTCGGGGTTCGCGTACAGGCCGACCGGGAACGGGCTGTGCTCGTACGTGGCGCGGTAGACCGTGACGGCCCCCGAGGACGCGGCGGGCGTCAGCTGCGCGGCGGCCAGGGCGAGCGTGGCGTGGCCCTGGGCCTCGGCGGCCAGCGCGGCGCCGGTGGCCGGGTCCGCGCCGTCGCCGTACGTGAAGCGGTGGGCCATGGCCAGGAGGCGTTCCGCCTCGCGGTAGTGCTCGGGGCCGGTCATCCGTACAGCTCCATCTCGTTGTCGTCGTCCTGGCGCTGCTCGCAGTCCGGGCAGCCGCAGTTGGTCCAGGAGCCGTCGATGAACTCGGCGTGGCACTCGTCCCCGTCGGGGTCGTCGTCGGTGTCGAGCGGCTGGCCGTCCTCGCCGCGCTCCGGCCGGCGGGCGGCCGGGACGGAGACGAGGGACATGTCCTGGCCGCAGTCGGGGTGCGGGCAGCGGGTCGAGGTGCCGCCGTACGGCCGCCACCACCGACCGCCGCAGACCAGGCAGACCATGAGGGACTGGGTGTTGAGGTCGGCCGGGCAGCCGCACGCGTCCCGGTGGCCGCCGCACTGCTCGTTGGGACAGAAGTCGCTGGGGTCGGTGGCCATCAGGGGCGCTCCCGTCGCCACTCGATCGCCATGTACCGCGAGCCGTCTCGGGTCGTCGTCGTCGAGACCTGGACGTTGATGTCGGCCGGCATGACGAGGCCCGGCAGGTGCGCGAACTCCATGTGCTCCGTGCCGCGCGGCACTTCGCCACTCCACGTGTCGGGGAGCCAGCCGCCGAGCTGGCGGTAGTAGTGGCCGTAGTAATCCGCCGGGAGGCTGCGGACGGCCGGGTCGAGCAGCTGCACGGAGCCGTAGACGGTGAACCTGACCTCGGCCGACGTGGCGCGGTACGGCGCGGGGGTGGACTCGCCAGCGGTGCCGGTGTCCTTCCCCCGGGCCGCCGCATCGGCGAGCAGCTGCTCGCGCTCGGCCAGGAGGTCACGGACGTCCCGATCCAGCTGCTCCGTCGTGCGGTAGGTGTGCTGACCCGCGAGGATCTCGGCGAGCCGCTCGGGGGTGATGAGGCCGGTCACCGGTGCCTCCCCTTCGGGCGCGCCGTACGGCGGACGTCGGAGGTGAGGGCGGCCCGGAGGGCGAGGACGCCCAGGACCCAGACGAGGGCCGCGACGGCGGCGACGGCGGTGTCGCTCATGCGGCCGCCCCCTCGTCCACGGCCGTGAGCGGGCCACCGGTGATGTCGACGAGCTCGCTCTCCCTCGCGCGGACCCACATCGGGCACGTGTCGAGCGGGGTGCCGTCGAGCACGTAGAGCTGCTCGCCGTTCGAGGCGCGGCCGGCGGTGCGCCAACGGCTCCCGTTGGCGGCCTGGACGAGGCGGGAGGCCTCGGGCTCGGGCTCGGTCGGGAGTTGGGTACGGTGATTCACGGTTCCTCGATTCGTGGTTGAGGTGCCGAGGGGTCGGGTGGGCCATGCAGGGCCCACCGCCCGAACTTGTGGATCAGGCCGCGCGCGACGACGAGGCGGCGGTCTGCGGCAGGTGGTCGCGGTAGAGCACGACGAGGCGGGTGATTTCCGGCTCGCTCAGCTGGCACGTCTGGCAGGCCGCCGGGTGCACGCCGTGTTCGCAGGCCTCGTGCAGGCCGGCCTCGAACGCCTCCTCGGGCGTCCGGCAGATCACAGGGCCACCGCCATCGGGCCCGAGCGAACGTCGTCGGTGGCGGGAACTGCGCGCCCGATGGGCGCCCAGAGGATGAGCAGGTCGACGCCGATGGTCTGGCATATGGCGTACGCCACCGGCTCCTTCTGGATCTTGTGGACTCCGTTGAGGAGGTTGTCGATCGTTCCGTGCGAGACGCCTGCGGCTGCCGCGAGCTCGCGGTTGCTGATGCTGGATCCCGTGCCAGTGCGCTGCATGAGGGTGCGCATCAGAGCCGGGTTGATCAGCCGGTACTTCTGGACGGGATCCATGCAAACCTCAACTTGGGCGAGTTGTCCAAAAACTTGGGCAGGGCCAGCATGGCACCTGTTGGGCAGACTGTCCAGAAAGTTGGGCAGGGTGGGTGTACGGATTCGGTCAACATCAAGCGGACGGACTGGCGCGCGGCGCCCAAGAACCTGGACACTGTGCCTAGAACACTGAGTAGTGCGGCGCGTTGTACTGGGGAGACGGCGCGCGCACTCCCCCGGTCACATGGACACTGAGCCCACGCGGCCTGAGATGAGGATGGTCATGCCCGAAGGAACGGCACGAAGAGATCTGGCAGATCTGGTGGCGTCCCAGAAGGACAAGCTGGCAGTGAGCTACCGGACGCTAGCCAGCCGCACTGTTGACCCGGAGCGTCCGGACGAGGGGCCCCAGTGGACCCGCGGCACGCTGGAGAACCTGATCAACGGCAAGCCCGTGAAGACGCCCGGGCCTGAGCGGTTGCGCGGGCTCGCGGCCGGCCTCGGGCTCCCGGTACGGCTGGTCCAGGACGCCAGCCGCGCCCAGTTTCACGGCATCGACTCGGTGCGCGTCGAGGGCGAGACCCTGGACGGTGACACGCTCCTCATGCTGCGGCATTACGAGACGCTGAGTCCCGAGGACCGGTTGAAGCTGCGGAAGATCGCTGAGGACTGGAGCCGGATGGGGTCCCAGACTGACTGACTCTCGGTGACTTTCGAGTAACCGCTAGTCCGTGCGGCATATGCGGTGCATTATGGGGGCCTGCCTGGGGGCGGAACCGTAAGCTCCGATACGCCGCATGATTCGAACATACATGCGATATGTGTCGGCTCCTGTGGGGGTGTGCCACGTATGCAAGAGGTGACAGAAGCGCGCTACGAGCTCGTGTCTGGCTCGACGCTGCCCCTGGGCAAGGTATGTCGCATCAGGGAAACGCCGGGTCTGGCGGTTGTGGAGATTCTGACCAGCGAAGCCACGGAAAGGTTGTGCGTAGAGCTGAACATTTTCCATCGCGCCCTCCTCGCCGAGAGGCGATGGGAGCAGACCCCCATCACCGACCCCCAGAGATTCGAACAACCGGCCGAGGGGCTCGGCGTTGCCGATGCCCGCTGGGAGCGACGCCCCCTGCCCGGCTCCCTCCCCTGTGCCCCCCTGGAGGGGCCCTCCCGCTTCACCTGGCTCATCCACAAGGACGACGCGACCGAGCGGCTCTGTCGCGAGATGAATCGTTACCTCGCACGGATCGTCGGCGACGGCCTCTGGCGTCAGACCTGGGTCACCGCGAGCTAGCGAAGAGGGCCGGGCCACGCGGCCCGGCCCTCTTCGCTACGAGCGCTTCGAACGCTTCCGTTCGATTCGGACGCTGCTCGTGTCGAACCCGGGGCCCCTCTGCTGAGTCGGCAGGACCACCACCCGGAACAACGCCCGCACGGTCGCGGACCGCACGTCCACGGGCAGGGCCTTCCACCGTTCCAGGGTGACGCCGGCCACGCGAGCCAGTAGCCGCTGCTCGGCCGTGGCGGCGATCTGAGACCGGATCCTCGCGATCTCCGCGTCAAACGAAGCCAGCGCCGCGAACGCGAGCTCGGGGCGCACGTTCGGGAACTGCGCCATGTTCTCCACCTGATGCGTCAGCGTCGCCTTGCGCTCCTCCAGCTGGAGGAGCTCGGCCGTCAGGTCCGGGTGGTCCGGCGCGGTGCTGAGCTCGGTGAGGAACCGCGGGTCGTTCAGCAGTGCCACGGCGCGGCCCTCGACGTAACCGTCGAGCAGGGCCTGGTTCCGCCCAACCCGCCGGCACACGGGGCAGTAGTAGAGCCGAACATGCTTCCGGTTCCGGCCGCCGCTCGGCTTCGTACGGAGGAAGCTGGGCTTGACCTCCTTCACTCCGGACTGAGCCTGGTCCTCGCTGCACGGACCACACTCCGCCCCGCCGACCCCCGAGAGCAAGTTCGTGCGCTCGCTGCCGTAGTACGGCGTTACGGAGGCCGAAGCCTGGTAGTAGGCCCGTACGGCCTCCCAGACGTCCCGAGGGAGCACTGGCGGCCACGCAGCCTTGTAGAGCTCCCCCTCGTGTTCGATGAGCCCAGCGATGCGGGGTGCCGTCAGTACGTTCCTCAGGCTCTTCGCGTTGAACGGGTTGCCCTCGGTGGTCGTGTGTCGCTCGTTGATCCACCGGACGGTCGCGGACTGGTTCCGGCTCGCCAGGAGGTAGTCAGCTGCCCCTCTGGCCCCCTCGGCCTCGGCCTCACAGTGCCGGGTCAGGTCGAAGACGGGAACCTCCACATCCTCTCCGGTCTCCCGGTCCGGCCGCATCTTCGTGCCGACCTGGACGCCGAAGGCGAAGGGCCGGCGGCCTCCCACGGTCGTGAGCCCCTTCGCGCGCCGACTGGCGTGCCCGCGCAGCACGCGGCGGGACGTATTGTCGGACTCGCGGCAGGCCTGCGCCGCCTCGATGCGCAGAATGAACCTGTCATCGGGCGAGTCGAGGTTGCGGGTGCCGGAGGGAGAGGCCACCCGGATCCCCTTGCTCTCGGCGATGCCGATGAGCTTCTCCAGGTCGTACGGCTGCCGGATCAGCCGGTCGCCGTGGTAGACGATCACGGCGTCGATCTCGCCGGCCTCGATCGAGGACAGCATCCGGTCCCACTGCGGGCGCTTCCGGTTCTTCTGCCACGCCGAGCGACTGTTGTCGGGGAAGACATGCGCCTCCGACACCGGCCACCCGAGCCGTCGCGCGAGCTCGCGGCAGTCGGCCTCCTGCCGTTCGACCTTCTCCAGGCTGCCATCCGGTGCGTACGAAAGCCGACAGTAGATACCGGCCCGTGTCGGCAGCCGGTCTGAGCTGGGGGCCATGCTGTCCCTCCCCAAAGTATTGGTGCTTGGTCGAGGTTAAGTGACCTCCTGGCCGCCCTCAACACGGGCCATGAAGGTGAGTGCCTGCCCAAACCATACATGCAGGGGGTTGCCGCTCGGAGAGAACCCGCCAGCAGCCCAACTTGCTTGGAAACGCGACCCGTTGGGGGAGCGCAGAAGCCCCGCCCATGCGCCACGGGGGCAGCACACAGACGGGGCCAGCGCGACGCCCTCACCGCCGAAGCGGCACCCCGCATACGAGGGCGGACCGGGGCGAGTGCCTGAGCACGTCAGCTCAGATGGGGCACGTCCTGCCCCTGCACAAGGCTTGTCCGGTCGGGAGCGTCACCGTCCGGTCGGCCGGGCCATCGGAGTGACCCAACCGGCCGGGTCTGTCCTCCCGCCCCTACCGCTTCGCACCGCCGCGATCACGGGAGGGACGGGAAACCTAACGAGAGGCCGTGAGGACGTACCCGAGGACTCCCCACAGGAAGAGTCCAGCGAGCCGCCAGTGATACCGCCTCACCATCGAATGCGCCCCGCTTCCCCGCCGACGCACTCGGGGCATGGGCGCTTGTAGGTCCAGCGGCATAGCTCGCATCCAGCGAACCCACAGCACCCGTCGCACCAGATGGCACGATGCCCGGCACAGATGCCGCAGTAGGACGCCGGACGGGACGACTCGGAGGGTTCCACCGCCCGCCGCCTCCGAGGCGCCCTGAGGGCCGTACGCGGCCTTTCTGGGGCCGTCGTCACTAGTGCCCCTCGGGGTGCTTCCGCATGAGGACGTTGCAGTCAGACACGGTCGTCCAGTCGCCACCCGTTCGCGCACGGTCCCGGACGTTGGCTAGCTCCCTGCAACCGGCGCATCCGTCTACGGGCGTTGGCTCCAACTCGTCAAGCCGGTAGGGGAGTTCAATCGGTGCGGTGCTGTACCTAGTCGGCTCGGTCTTCATGCCCGGTCCGCCCCTTCGCAGTCGTCCGTGTGCCGACCACGCTAGGGAGCGCACCGAGTGAACTCACAGGAGATTGCACGCGATTGCACGCCACTTACCCGAGGGCATCCATTGCCGATGTGATCAGCCGACGCGCGTTCGTTCCGTAGACAGCGAGATCGGCCAGCTCCGCGAACGTGTCGGCATACATGGCTACCTCGCTGGGCTGTGTCAGCGTGAGGTAGCCCGACACCAACTCGACGTTTACCTGTGCAGAATCGAAGATCCAAAACCCCTCGACTGGCATTCGCGACCGAGCTAGGCGCGTGGGCACAATTCCCAAACTGATATTGGGAAGCGAACCGAGTGTAAGTAGGTGTTCGAGTTGGCCAATTTGAACATCAATTTCGCCAAGGCTGTTCCGCAACACAGATTCCTCAAAGAGGAACGCAAAGCGGTGGCCACCCTCGTCGAGCACACGCTGACGTTCCATCCGCGCGGCAACCGCCTCGGCAACGTCGTCAATTTCCACGCGCCTCCGCTGAACCGCCCGCAAAACAGATTCCGTATATGCGCGCGTCTGAATCAATCCCGGTACGAGCCACGAGGAATAGCAACGAAAACGCAGGGTGCGTTCGTACAGCGGCAAGCGGGCTTCCTGCGCCTGCTTTAGGCCAGTGCGTTCCATGCGCCGCCAACCGATCCATGCACCCTCGGCAGTCCGCAGCGAGGCAACAAGATCGTCTGTTTGATCCTCGGCACCAGTCGCCCGGCACCACGCCCGAATATCGTCAGCCGACGGCGGCGTCTTGGCGTTCATGATCCGAGAGGACTTGGACGGGTGCCAATCGCAGCGCTCGGCGATATCGCGGCCCGTCAGGCCAGCATCCCGGCAAAGCTCAGCGAGTCGATCCGCTAGAGCCTGCCGGGCCTGCTGCGCGCTGGAAGATGGAGAGACGCCCATGGTTTCTAGAACTCAGCGAACCCGGTATTCGTCGTGAGGCGTGGCCCGTTCCCAGACCGATGCGAATGCCGACCTCACCAGGTCCACAACGGCGGGTTCGGTGCGCCATTCACGGTCTACGACTTCACCAATCCCGGAGAAGTAGGTGAATAGAACCGTCTCGCCATCGAACAACCAGAAATCTGTGCCTGGCAGCGCGATATCCGCAGCATTGCGCCGGGGCAACCAGCGTACCTGTTCGCCAGCCGCCACGTTCGGAAACGTCACGTCATGCTCGTAGCGAATGTAGTCCGTCACCGGCTCAGAGACGATCCGGGCACGCTGCATTACAACCCCGCGCCCCGTCACCTCGGATACCACGTCCAGGAATGGACGCCACCACGACGACCTATCAGCGGGGTCGAGCCGCTTGCCCTGCTGCCAGGCAATGAACTCGGGGTCGTTGGGTTGGTAGGCGTCGCGCATCTCAAGATGTACGGCCGACTCCTTGGCCTTGGCCAGGCCCTCAAGTACCGGGTTTGTCATTGCCTCTTACTCGCTGTCGGGCTTAGGAAGGAATTTGAGCATGACCTTGGGGAGGCGAATGATCGTCTCGTGTTCCGGCACATCCGAGGAATGGCCAGAAATCGAACCGATTTCCTTGCACGCCTTCACCTCCTCCTCAGTCGCTGTGTACGACTGGATCAGAAGATCTCCCGTTTCCTCATCCAGCCAGATCGTGGGCGAATCCGTGTCCGGGCTGTTCGGGATGATTCCAAGGAACCGTAGGGCCATGTCCGCTCCCGTTGTCGAGTGGGTTGCACCAACGTGCACGAGCCTCCCCCCAACGGCTGAACAGCGCAAGAGGGCGTCCAGACAACGAGGTTGAGCCGATGTCGGACACATAGACAAGCCCCCGTCGCCAGCCCCAGGGAGGAGCGGCCACGGGGGCTCGGGTTTGGGATCGAAGGCTGTGGAACCCTTGGGAATGCTGGGGCCAGGGTCGCAGCCGGCCGGGAAGTCGCCGAATTTCGAAGGCGGCCCGGCGAGGCTGCGTGACAATCCGTGTTCAACTGCGGTCCAAGGGAGTTTGGGCGACTCCAAAACCTGTACACGGAGAGAGGTGCCAAGACCTTGCGGTGCCCAAAGGATCGGTTTTTGGGTCCTCCCCCACCCCTTTCGCCACCGAATGTCACCGTTGAAAGCAAGGCTGCGCGGTCAGCGGCGCTGCTTCCCTTCTGCCTTCCACTTATGGAACTCATCCCAAGACATGGTCGTGACCATGCGGCATGCTCCCTCTCGCACCCCTCGGAGAGGACACCGGGGGCTGATCTCTTTAACGCCGCAGTACCGGCAAGAGGGTTTGCTCTCACTGTCCATCACGTCGCGCCTTTCGCTCTGCATTGAACTCCGTCTGAAAATTGCTCAGTTGGTCGGCCCCGCTGCCGTCCGTCGCATTCCAGCGCGCTAGGTACTCATCCCGCTTGGCGGCATCCTCGGCGGGAATCTCGACCCCTCGGAACAGCGGTAGCGTCTGACAGTGGCATCCCCGATGGAATTGGTCGGGCTCCATGTACTTGGAATAGGCCGCCCCTCGGCTGGCAATCATTGCGCAGAATCCGCACGGATCGGGGTCTGTCTTGCGATACCAACCGATCACCTCGGCATCATTCTCCCGAGCCTCGGCCAGAGCATCGCGGCCGCCCGATTCAGCGAGTCGGCCAGCGTCTAGCGCGAGAGTCCGGCCCGCCTTACTCATCGTCTCGTCAAGGGACTTGAGGAAATCCGGGTCATCCAACCGCCCGCGCCGTACTTCCTCGCGCAGCGGGGCCGTGTGGACGTAGTACGACGCCTTGGACTGGCCTGCCTCGGCGGATAGGTCCCGACCCGCCCATACGGATTCGGGCGCCGGTTTGCCGGTCGCCGCCTCCCGCGCTGCATTGTGGTACTTCAGGCCCTCGGCGTGTGAGCGGGTACGCGACGAACTGACGAGAGCCTGGAACTCTCGTACCACAGCGGGTGATCCCTCGGCCGCTCGCTGCGGAGTCAGGCCACGCCACCAGGACATGACCCGACCCACAAGCAATTCGGAGAGTTCTACCTGAGCTTGCCGATAGGCCAGCGAAGCGGCGTCAAATTCAGATTGACGACTCACTAAAGCTCACGCGCCTTTCGGAGAATTCGATCGACGGCTCCCCCGTTACCGCTATCGCTCGGGTCAAGACCTCCCTCGCCAAGGCCAGAGCCGCGCGCCGACGCGTACTTAGCCAGCGTTGCGGCTTCCGCTGCCAGCTCCTCGGCAGACTCGCCTCGAAGGAAACCCATCAGGTCATCCGGCAGGCCGTAACGGCGAGCCGCACGTTCACGTTCTAGGGCCGTCTCAGCAGTCTTTACGCGAGCCTCGACGTCGTCCAATTGCGCGTTGATTTGCTGGCGTAGGTCCTCGGACGTTCGGAGCGACATAGAGACTTGCTCCAGTTCCGCCCGCAGACCGTCTAGCGAGGGGCCCTCAGTGCCCACCTCCGAGGTGGAGCCGATCTCGGGGACCGATCCCACCTCGGGTGCCTCATTGGGGCTTCCAGCGGGCTCCTGTGGCGCCTCGGGTGCATTCTCGATCTCGGCCACAATCACCCCTCCTTATGCCGGGGTGGTGGCCAGCTTGAGGCCAACTGCTCGCTGCGAATCCAGGACGGTAGCGCCAACGAACGCTTCAACGACGCTCATTTCCGTTCGGGTCTCGCCATTGAAAGAAACAAACCAAGTCATCGCGTAGCCCTGGTTATCGTCATCCGTTGCCGACGCGCCGGAAACGGACTCAGGCTTGGCAGGTGCCTTGATGGCAGCGGCGAAAGCCTCTGTAGTCATTGCCACGGCCCCGCCGGTGATGAATGGCGACATGTAGACGTCGAATCCGTGCAGGCGGCCCACAATGGCGTCACGGAGCGCGGACGGCGAACCGGCAGAATCCACGGCCGAAAGGTTCGGGTCCATAAGGAGAATGCGCTTTACCTTTGGACTCACCACTAGGACGCGAGACTTAGCGCCAACCTTGCGGGTGTCGAGAATCTCGCCCGCCTCGGTAATCGCATCACGTGGATTGGCGGGATTAATCGTCAGGGTGGCAGCGTTGATAACAGGCTGCATCACACCGGCAATCTCTTCCTCGATCATCTCCGCGACACCGGCGACCTGCGGCATGAGAACCTGTGCGCTGAAGTTCTCTACCTCAAGCGTCATGTCCTTAGCGGTCAGCTCTAGCGGCTGCATCGCGTGAGTGTTGAGCTTGACGGAAATCGTCTGCTCATTTAGCGGCGTGCTGATAGCCGAGGTGGACCCGGTGAACTTGGACGCCTGGAGAATGCGCGGGATGCGCACGCGTACCGTGTCGCCCCGGCCGCCGATGAACTCGGCCTCGGCCTCGCGGAATACGAGGCGACCTAGAACTAGCTCGGCCTTGAGTAGCGAGGCAGCGTTCTTGGCAACGACATTGCTTACGGCAAAGATGTTGGCCATTGTTAGACCTCCTCAGAAAGAACGGTGTTGGTCGGGTGCGTCTTGCGATAATCGGTCACGATGTTGAGCACAGCGATAAGGCCGTGAATCGACTCGCGTACGTCGTCGGCGGTCACGAGGTCATCGCAAAGCAGCTCGACGGCGAATAGGCGGTGAGCGTCGAGAACCGAATAGGGGTCGGTCACAGCGCCCGTGCGGTACTGGTTAAAGGCGAACTGCGCGTCAGCCTTGAGGTCAGGGGACATAGAGAATTCCAATCAAAACAGAAGCGCCCCCCAGCAGTCGCAATGACCGCCAGGGGGCGCACCAACTAACCGCGCTATTTCTAAGGGGCAGGCCGGTTAACGTCTCCGGCCCATATTCATAAGTAGGCGTCTACGCGGCCTTGGCGCGGTTGCGCCGTGCCCAATCCCGCTTCCGGGCGCGCTCCCGCTCGACCTTGCATCCGTCACATATCTGCGGCCAGCGGCGAGACGAGACAGCGGGGCGGGTGACGCTGAAATCCCGTGCGCACTCACGGCAGTTGCCCGTAAACCGCTTCTGTCCGTGGCTCATGTCCACCCAACCGGCGGCCGTCGCCCACGACTTAGATACGGCAAGGGTTCGGGAGCGCTGCCGGACAGTGAGCCTCAGAAGCCGTTCAGCGCCCGTGTGAAGCTCCCACAGGGGCCGCCAAGGGTCATCCATCGCGTCACGCAGGGAACGGGCCGCAGAAGCCCGTACAGCGACCTCGGGGTAAGGCTGCGGGATATCGCCCTCACGGCCCCGCGCACGGTGCGACTCCCCATCGGCCTCGGCGGTCAGGTCGCGGGTGATGAACCCCGCTTCCTCGATGGCGGAACGTGCGGACGTGGCGGATGGGTTGTACTCGATGCCTAGCAGCGAAGCGGCGGCAGTCCAATCGTGGGCACGGCGGAAATGCAAGAGGAACCCCCAAATGAGAAAACCCCCAGATTCCAGCCGGCTGGGGGTTAGAGAATTCGAATATTTGTACCCATCTCCTAACGTTAGGAGGTGGCCGGTGTGTCGAGTGCTGGTTCTGCGACAAGAGTTCTTGAGCTACTAGGAAACCCTTACACTCAAGAGATTTTCTCTCAGAATCAACACTCAACATAAAGAGAGAAAACCTATCCCTCTCCTCGCTGGCTCCGCTGTGCCTTTTCCCGCTTCTTTCGGTAGGCGGCCCGGTCCTTGCAGCGGCGCGAGCAGTAGTAGGCGGGGCGCCCTATTCCCCTGTCTGGTACGGGGTGTGTGCAGTCGGGCCCGGCGCAACCGCCAATGGGAAACAAGAGGGCGTCGGCAATCTCCAGTGCGCTAACGATGGAATCGTGCACCTGTGGCGCTGTGAGGGTGCCCGCGAATAGGGCTTCTCGCGCTGCCTGCTCCGCCTGCTGTAGGTGATTGCGGATCATGCGGCGGCTTCCCTGGCCGAGAGTGGAAGGGAGGTTATTCACTGAGTGGTCTCCTCTAATGTCCGTCGTATGTGGTTGGGTGTCCCGCGTTAGTCCGCTTAAGGGGCTACGGACTCCGGGGCGATTTCGCGAAAGTCCGCGTAAGGCGGTGGCCATTCCGCGTTAGTCCGCCTAAATTCCTAAGGGGAAACCCCGGTATCAGCGTTCAATCTCTCGGAAGCCCAGCACGTCGAACGCCATAACGTCTTCAATAATGTCGGTGTAGCCGTCGAGTGAAGCCATTACCCCGGGGTCGCTGATAGCAAGCTTGGCGATAATTCCCCGCAGCGTGGGAAGCATTTCGTCGAGCACGTAGAGGGAGGCGGCGGCGGGAGTTTCAAACATCTTTCGTCCTCTTGGGTTTCGGTGCGCCGGTTCGGCGGCCTGCTGCTGTCCATTAGGTGAGCCGGTTAAGCCCGCCTTCGAGGGACAGGGAGTGTGCGAGTAAAGCGCCACCGAGCGGGCGCCTGCGGGCATGGGAAAGCCCCGGCGGGGGAATCCCTCACCGGGGCTCTCGGAGACGCTTACGCGGCCTCTGCTGCCTTACACTGCTGCCTCGTCCATCGCGATCGCTCTCAGTTCAGCGGTAGCCGGGTCGGTCTCCCGAACCCATGCCGGACCCTCGAATGTTGCGGACGCCCGCGAGGCATCGAACCGCTTCGGTGCCCCCGGTGTAGCCGGACGTACGATCACCCGCGCGCCCAAGTCGGCCAGCAATGCCCTTCTCCCCTCGTCGTTACGCCGCTCCCATTCGTCGGCCACCGTGCCGTTGGTCGCCACCCATCGGCCTTCGGCGTGGTCGGCTTCCGTGCGCAATTCAGCCTCTCGCTTCTCAAGTGCTGCCAGTTGGGTAATGGCGAGCCGCGCCGCCATCCCGTTCGGGTCAAGCTGCGCGAGGTTTCCGGCCAAGCGCTCAATCTGTGTCGTCACTTCGGAGATTTGCAGTACCGCGCTGCCATCCGGTTCCGCCCAACGCTTAAGCTCGAACGAGCCGAACCGCTTGAGGTAGTCGGTGGTAACGAGTTCGTCTAGGTAATGCGCGGTAATGACGTTGGGTCGGTGGATTCCCTGCTTTCCCACTCCGGCGCGACAAACGTACGTGCTGTAGTCCTTGCCGTTCACCTCGCGACGCTGCCGGTACATGGGCCCGTCGCATTCCGAGCACAGTGCGATGTGCAGGAGTAGCGCCTTACCGGTCCGCTCGGCGCCGCGCCCCTTCGACTTTCCGTCGATGATTGCGCGTACGGCTGCCCACGTCTCTCCGTCGAGGATTTCGGGGCCGGTAGAAATGGGCTTAGCTTCTGAGTCGAGTACGGGCTGATTCGTGACGGCGCTTCGCTTCTGGCCGGGCACGGACTGCACAAGCCACCCGCGAACGGCAGGCGTATAAAGCACGTCGCGAAGCGTGGTCAGATGCCACCTATTGCCGCGCAGTTTCCGGCCGTCCCGCTGCCTTGCGTGATCAGCGGGAGGAAGGACCCCCCGTTCGTTGAGTTCGCGGGTAAGTCCTGTCAGCGTTGCGCCATGATTGATGAGCTTGTCAGCGCAGTCCCGAATTACTGCGGCTGCGCTCTCGTCAATGACCCACCGCTTGTCATTAATCGGACCGCTAACCGCGTAGCCGTAGGGCGCCAACCCGCCGAGGTGGTTGCCGCGCGACCGGAAGTGCTCCTTGCTGGCGGTGATGCGGGACGTGATCATGTCGCGCTCGTACTCGGCGAACGCGGCAAGCAGGTTAGCGAGGAACGATCCGTTTTCCGGAGACACCATCCCGTCTGCTGTGACGACCGTTGCCCTGGTTGAAGCAGCGGCCTCAACCAAGCGTGAAAATTCGTGGACGCTTCGCGCGTACCGGTCCAGCTTCGCGGCGAGCACGTAGTCAGCGCGGGGAAGCCAGGTCAGCACCTCGCGCATACCGGGCCGGTCTTCCAGCTTGCTGGCACCGCTGACGTTGGTGTCCGTGGCGACGTGTACCACCCTCCACCCGCGCTGTGCGGCGTACGCCTTGCAGATGGCTATGCGGTGGTCGGGTGCTTCCTCGGCAAAGAGGCGGGACAGGCGGTCATAGATGACTACGGTCTTGGGGCTCATGCAGACCTCTAGGTGTGTCTGTAAAGACCTGGACCGTTGTGCACGGTTAGGCCGGACACCCGGGCGGCTCGGGAACCGTCCACGCCAACACGGCGGCGGACGTACCGGCCCGGCTCGAAGCCCTGGGGACGGCGGCGGGACTCGACCGGGCGGCCCTGCACAGCCAGTTGGGGGCCGGCCTGTCGGCCGTGCTCCACCTGGCGCGGGACCGGGACGGGCGGCGGCGCATCGCCGAGGTGCACGTCCTGGAGCGGGACCGGGAGGGCCTCGTGCGGACGGTTCCCGCGCTGCGCTGGGGCGCCACCGGGTTCGTGCGGGAGCGCGGCTGGGAGCGCCTCGGATCGCTGATCGGAGAGGGGTCGTGATGTTGGTGGAACAGCCGGTACGGGCGGTGGCCCAGGCGGCGTTGGCGGTCTGCGCGCTGCGGGCGCTCTGGTGGGCGGTCGAGTGGCGGCGGGGTGAAGGCAGGGCGCGGGCGGTGCTCGTCGGTGCCGGTCCTGGTGAGCGGAGTGCCGGTGGTGCGGCCGGTTCTCGGGGTGTGTCCGGTGTGCGCGCTGTGCTCGGTGCGCTGCGGCCCGCGGTGCTCGCGCGCTGGTGGACCGTCGTGCGGGCGCGCCGCGCCTGGCTGTGCCTGCCGGTGGCGGGAGTGGTCGCGCTGCTCGGCGGGTCCCCGCTTCCGCTGGTGGCGGGGGCGGTCGCGGTGCCGCTGGTGGGGCGGCGACTGCGGGCGGCCGAGCGGCGCAAGGAGTGCGAGGCGGGGGCGGAGCGTGTGGTGGCGCTGTGCGGGGCCGTCGTCGGCGAACTGAGAGCCGGATGGCAGCCCTCCCAGGCCCTGTCCTTCGCTGCCCGGGAGACGGGCGCGCTGGGCGGTGAGGAGGCGGCGGTGCTGGCGGCGGCCCGGTTCGGCGGGGACGTGCCGGAGGCGCTGCGCAGGGCGGCCGGGCAGGACGGCGCCGACGGACTCGCGGGCATGGCGGCCTGCTGGCAGGTGGCCGTGGACGGTGGCGCGGGCCTGGCCGCCGGGCTCGAACGGCTCGAAGCCGCCCTGCGGGACCACCACGAACAGCGGGATCGGTTGCGCGCCGAACTGGCCGGCGCCTGGGCGACGGTGGCGGTCCTTGCGCTGCTTCCGCTGGCCGGCGTCGCCCTCGGGACGGCGCTCGGCGCGGACCCGTTACGGGTCTTGCTGCACACCCCGGCCGGCCTGGGCTGCCTCGTCGTGGGCGGTGCTCTGGAGGCGGCCGGGCTCTGGTGGGCCGCGCGGATCGTACGGGGAGGGGAGCGGGCGTGATCGAGGCCCTGCGGGTGGTGGCTGTCGTCGTGGCGGTGGTGGTCTGGTGCGACCGGGCGATCGTGGAGGTGGTGTGCGGGCGACGGGCGCGCGGGATGCGGCGACGCCTGAGGGGTCTGCTTCCGGCCCCGGCGCCACGGCCTCCGAAAGCGCGGTCCGGGCTGCCCCGGTGGGTGGGGCACTGGGCGGTTCCTCTGGGGGCGGCCGGACTCGCCTGGGTGCTGTTCGGCGTGTTCGGCGGCCTGTTGGCCGGGGGCCTGGTGGGCGCGGGGGTGCGGCAGGGCTCGGCGCGCCGGTCCACTCCGCCGGTGGACGGCGAGGAGGCGGTGCGTGATCTTCCGCTCGCCGCCGATCTGCTGGCGGCCTGCGCCTCTGCTGGTGCCGGGCCCGGGGAGGCGGCGGAGGCCGTCGGGCGGTCCCTGGGCGGCCTGTTGGGCGAGCGCCTGACCCGTACGGCGGCCGAGCTGCGGCTCGGGGGAGAACCGGCCGAGGTGTGGCGGAGGTTCGGCGCGATACCGGGAGCCGAGGGCCTGGCTCGCTGCATGGAACGGGCCGGTTCCTCGGGGGCGCCCGCCGCCGAGGCGGTCGCCCGGCACGCGGCCGCGCTGCGGTCGGCCCGCGCCCGTGCGGCGGCGGCCAGGGCGCGCAGGGCGCAGGTCCTGATCAGTGCGCCCGTGGGGCTCTGCTTCCTGCCCGCCTTCCTCGCGGTGGGGGTGGCCCCGGTGGTGATCGGCCTCGCGACGGCCCTCCTGGGCGGGTGACGGGACGGATGGACGGATGAAGGACGGACGACGGGAACACGGCATCGGCGCGGCTGGACGCGGCGCGACATCGCCGGACACGGCAAGGCACGGCAGGACATGGCGAGGGACGACATGGCACGACGATTCGAGGAGGTCGGCATGGCAGGCAAGGTGACGGTTCGGGGTTGGTGGCGGGCTCGGCGGGCGGCCGCACGCGGGGACGCGGGGATGACCACGTCCGAGTACGCGGTGGGGACGATCGCGGCGGCTGGTTTCGCCGCGGTGCTCTACAAGATCGTGACCAGCGGGACGGTTTCCGGAACGCTGGAGTCGGTGATCGGGAAGGCCCTCGATGCGCCGTTCTGACCGGGGCTTCGTGACGGTGGAGGCGGCGATGGTGCTGCCCGTCCTCGCCCTGTTCACGGTGGCCCTGCTCTGGGCTCTGGCGGCCGCGGCCGCTCAGATCCGGTGCGTGGACGCGGCACGGGCGGGAGCACGGGTCGCGGCCCGTGCCGAGCCCGTGCCGGCCGCCGAGTCGGCCGCCCGGGCCGCCGCGCCCGAGGGCGCCCGGGTGTCGGTGAAGCGGTCCGGGGAACTGTGGCGGGTGTCGGTGGAGGTCGCGGCTCCGGGCCCCCGGGGCATGGGGCTGACCCTGCGGGCGGAGGCGGCGGCTCTCGCGGAGGACACGGCGGCCGTGGGGGCTGGAACGGCGGGCGGCGATCCGGTGGCAGGGAGCGCACCATGACGCCCGAGGTCCGGGAAGGGGGAGGCCGCCGGTCCGACCGGGGGGCGGCGACCGTGTGGGTGGCCTTCGCTGCCTGTGCGCTGTGTGTCGTGTTCGGAGCGGTGCTCGCGCTCGGTCAGGCGGTGGCGGCGCGGCACCGGGCCGGTGGGGCCGCCGACCTGGCCGCCCTCGCCGCCGCCGACCGGGCGCTGTGGGGCGAGGCCGAGGCCTGCGGGGCCGCCTCCCGGGTGGCCGCCGCGCAGGGTGCCGAGCTGGTGGCGTGCGCCGTGCGGGGCGACCTCGCGGAGGTGACCGCCCGGGTCGTGCGGGGACCCTACCGGCCGGAGGTCAGGTCGCGGGCGGGACCTCCGGGCCCTCCCGCGGGGTCCCAGGGGCCTGCGGGACCTCCCCCGGCGCCCGAGGGGTCAGTGGGGCTTCCGGGACCTCGGCAGGTGCCTCAGGCCGCTCCAGGGCCCCCCGGGTCTCCGGCCCCTGCGCCGGGACCTCCGACTGCTCCGACAGCCCCTGCGCCGGGACCTCCGACGGCCCCTCCGGCTGCTCCTCCGGCCCCTCCTCCGGGGCCTCCCGGAGGAGTTCCGTGAGGAGGCGCACAGCGCCTCGTTTGTGGAGCGGGTCGTTGCCGTTGCCGCACTTCGGGGACTGGATGCAGGAGGGGCAGCCTGCCTCGCACTCGCAGGAGGCGATGGCCTCCCGCGTGGCCGTCAGCCAGGCGCGAGCCGTGTGGAAGGCGCGCTCGGCGAAGCCCGCGCCGC
Source organism: Streptomyces sp. Qhu_M48 (assembly GCF_051305195.1). Lineage (NCBI taxonomy): Bacteria > Bacillati > Actinomycetota > Actinomycetes > Kitasatosporales > Streptomycetaceae > Streptomyces > Streptomyces sp. Qhu_M48. The sequence goes on from NZ_CP195432.1 coordinate 200,882, forward strand.
CCGGATGCCCGTCGTACACGAAGACGGTGGGCAGCAGGGTGTCGGGGTGGAGCGGTACGGAGACGCCGCCGATGTCCCAGCGGTCGCAGGTGGCGAACAGCGGCAGCATGCCGATGGAGGCGTGCTCGGCGGCGTGCAGGGCGCCCCCGAGGATCTCCGGGGTGATCCGGGCGGCGTCGAGCTGGTCCTCGGTGACCGTCCACCACACGGCCCGGGTGCGCAGGGTGCGGGGCGGCAGGTCGAGCCTGGTCTCGCCGAGGACCTCGCCCGTGATCAGCCGGCGGCGCAGGAAGGAGACGACCTGGTTGGTGACCTCGACGGAGCCGAAGCAGAGGCGTCCGGCTCCCCAGGGGATCTCGGTGTCGGTGTCGAGGACGGTGATGGAGGTGGTGTCGCGGGCGGTGGTGGAGTACGGCGGGACGGCCTCCTCCACGAGGGCCACGGAGTCCTTCAGGTCGAGTTCCCGCACCAGGTAGGTGCGGCCCTGGTGGAGGTGGACGGCGCCCTCGTGGACGGCGGTGTGGGAGGCGGCCTCGTCGACGGTGCCGAGCAGCCGGCCGGTGCCGGACTCCACGATCCGGACGGGGCTGCCGCCGCCGCCCCGGATGTCGGTGAGGTCGGCGGCCCGCTCGCGGCGGGTCCAGTACCAGCCGGTGGAGCGGCGGCGCAGCAGGCCCGCGGCCTCCAGCTGGGGCAGCAGGTCGGGGACGGCCGGGCCGAAGAGGGCCAGGTCGGGTTCGGTGAGGGGGAGCTCCGCGGCGGCGGCGCAGAGATGGGGGGCGAGCACGTAGGGGTTGTCGGGGTCCAGGACGGTCGATTCCACCGGCTGGTCGAAGATCGCCTCCGGGTGGTGGACCAGGAAGGTGTCCAGCGGGTCGTCGCGGGCGATCAGGATCGCGAGGGCGCCCTCGCCCGAGCGACCCGCCCGGCCCGCCTGCTGCCAGAGGGAGGCCCGGGTGCCCGGGTAGCCGGCGATCAGGACGGCGTCCAGGCCCGAGACGTCCACGCCCAGTTCCAGGGCGGTCGTGGCGGCCAGGCCGAGGAGCTCGCCGGAGTGCAGGGCGCGTTCCAGGGCGCGGCGCTCCTCGGGCAGGTAGCCGCCCCGGTAGGCGGCGACCCGGCGGGCGAGCGAGCGGTCGGTCTCGGCGAGCCGTTCCTGGGCGATCACCGAGATCAGTTCGGCGCCGCGCCGGGAGCGGACGAAGGCGACCGAGCGGACGCCCTGCCGGGTCAGGTCGGTCAGCAGGTCGGCGGTCTCGGCGGTGGCGGTGCGGCGTACGGGCGCGCCGCGCTCGCCGTGCAGATCGGTCAGGGGCGGCTCCCACAGGGCGAAGACCAGTTCGCCGCGCGGGGAGGCGTCGTCGGAGACCTCGGTGACGGGCAGGCCGGTGAGCCGGCCGGCGGCGAGGGCGGGCTCGGCGGAGGTGGCGGAGGCGAGGAGGAAGACCGGGTCGGAGCCGTACCGGGCGCAGATCCGGCGCAGGCGCCGCAGCACCTGGGCGACGTGGGAGCCGAAGACGCCCCGGTAGGTGTGGCACTCGTCGATCACGACATAGCGCAGGGAGCGCAGGAAGGAGGCCCATCTGGGGTGGGACGGGAGTATGCCCCGGTGCAGCATGTCGGGGTTGGTCAGGACGTAGTTCGCGTACTGGCGGACCCACTCGCGTTCCTCGACCGGCGTGTCGCCGTCGTAGACGGCGGGGCGGATCCGGTTGCCGAGCGGGGCGGCCAGCTCCCGCACGGCGCGCCGCTGGTCGGCGGCGAGGGCTTTGGTGGGCGAGAGGTAGAGGGCGGTGGTCCCGCGTCCGTTGGGGGCCTCCGCGCCGTCCAGGAGGGTGGTGAGGACCGGGGCGAGGTAGGCGAGCGACTTGCCCGAGGCGGTGCCGGTGGCGATCACCACGGACTCGCCGTCCAGGGCGTGCTCGGCGGCCTCCGCCTGGTGGGCCCAGGGGTGCTCGATTCCGGCCGCCTGGATCGCCGCGATCACCTCCGGACGGATGCGGTGCGGCCAGACTGCATGACGACCCTCCCGGGCGGGCATGTGCTCCGTATGAGTGATGCGCGCGGCCCGGCTCTCGCCCGAGGAGAGCCGGTCGAGGACCATGCCGGGGGAGGGGCGGCTGCCCGTTTCCCCGGCCGGACGACGGGGGCGGTGGTTCTTGGCCATCGGCACCGAGTGTGTCACTGCCATGACGGACAATGCTTCCAAGGCGTCGTGCATGGCTGCTGGTAAGTGATTGAATGCCATCGCGGCTGGCGATCGGTTCCCCGACTCCGCCCTGGAGACCCGAGAGAACGATCGTTCGATAGCAAGGTGCTGGAGGATCCGTGGACCTGTCCCTGTCGACTCGCAATGTGTCCGGCGCTGGTGGCGACCGTACGGTCGTCGAGGTCGGTGGCGAGATTGATGTGTATACCGCGCCCAAGCTGCGCGAGCAGTTGGTCGAGTTGGTGAACGACGGCAGCTACCACCTGGTCGTCGACATGGAGGGCGTGGACTTCCTCGACTCCACCGGCCTCGGTGTGCTGGTCGGCGGCCTGAAGCGCGTTCGCGCGCATGAGGGCTCGCTGCGTCTGGTCTGCAACCAGGAGCGCATTCTGAAGATTTTCCGGATCACGGGTCTCACCAAGGTGTTCCCGATCCACACCTCGGTCGACGAGGCCGTCAACGCCGTCGACTGAGCCCAGGGGGTTCGTATGGCCACCGTTGAACTCCGCTTCAGCGCTCAGCCCGAGCACGTCCGCACGGCCCGCCTGGTGGCGGCCGCGGTGGCGCGCCGGGCAGGGGTGGACGAGGCGGTCCTCGACGAGGTGCGTCTCGCCGTCGGTGAGGCCTGTTCCCGTGCGGTCGGGCTGCACCGCAGCAACGACGTCACCACGCCGATCAGAGTCGTGCTGACCGAGGAGGAGAAGACGTTCTCCATCGAGGTCGGCGACGAGGTCCCGGGCGCGGGGGTCGCGGCGGCCGATGCCGCCGGTGTCCCCGGCGCGCGGAGTGCGGCCCCGGTCGAGGACTTCGACGACGCCGACGGCGAGGACGAGATGGGTCTCGCGGTGATCCGCGGGCTCGTCGACGACGTCGAGGTGAGCGCCGGCGAGGACGGCGGCACGATCCGGATGAGCTGGCCGGTGAATTCGGCGGACGTCCTGTCCTGACCCGTACGGGTCAGGCGAGAGGCCCGCTGTACGCGTGACGAGAAGAGGCCCTGCCCCGCAGGGCCTCTTCTCGTCACGCCGTGTATCTCGTTGGTGCATCCGCGCGGGGGGCAGCCGCATCCCCGTATGCACCGGTTCGTCTCCCTATGATCCGTCCCCATGTACCCCACTTCTCTCGCCGCGGCAGTGCTGACGAGCGGGAACCGCACGATCGTGTACGTCGTCGGCGCCGTCGCCCTCGTCGCGCTGCTCGTCGCGCGGCTCCTCGTCGGCCAGGTGCTCAAGGCCGGCGAGGGCACCGCGAAGATGAGGGAGATCGCCGCCGCCGTGCAGGAGGGGGCCAACGCCTACCTCGCGCGGCAGCTGCGGACCCTCGCCGTCTTCGCGGTCGCCGTGTTCTTCCTGCTGTTGCTGCTGCCCGCGGACAACTGGTCGCAGCGCTCGGGGCGTTCCCTGTTCTTCCTGGTCGGGGCGCTCTTCTCGGCGGTCACCGGGTACATCGGCATGCGGCTCGCCGTACGGGCGAACGTGCGTGTCGCCGCGGCCGCCAGAGAGGCCACCCCCGCGGAGGGCGAGCCGGAGCGGAACCCGGGCGAGGTCGCGCACCGGGCCATGCGGATCGCGTTCCGTACGGGCGGGGTCGTCGGGATGTGCACGGTGGGCCTCGGACTGCTCGGGGCGGTCTGTGTCGTCCTCGTCTACGCCGCCGACGCGCCCAAGGTCCTTGAGGGATTCGGGCTCGGTGCCGCGCTCATCGCCATGTTCATGCGCGTGGGCGGCGGCATCTTCACCAAGGCCGCCGACGTCGGCGCCGACCTGGTCGGCAAGGTCGAGAAGGGCATCCCGGAGGACGACCCGCGCAACGCGGCCACCATCGCCGACAACGTGGGCGACAACGTCGGCGACTGCGCGGGCATGGCGGCCGACCTCTTCGAGTCGTACGCCGTGACGCTGGTCGCGGCGCTCATCCTCGGCACGGCGGCCTTCGGCGACCACGGCCTCGCGTTCCCCCTGATCGTGCCCGCGATCGGCGTGGTCACCGCGGTGATCGGCATCTTCGCGGTCTCCCCACGGCGCACCGACCGAAGCGGGATGAGCGCGATCAACCGCGGATTCCTCGTCTCGGCGGTGATCTCGCTCGCCGGTGTCGCCGTCGCCGCCTTCGCGTACCTGCCGTCCTCCTACGCCGAGCTCGAGGGCGTCACGGTGCCGGGCATCCGCGACCACCCCGGCGACCCCCGGGTCCTGGCGCTGGTCGCCGTCGCCCTCGGCATCGTCCTGGCGGCGCTGATCCAGCAGCTCACCGGCTACTTCACGGAGACGAGCCGGCGACCGGTCAGGGACGTCGGCAAGTCCTCGCTCACCGGCCCCGCGACCGTCGTCCTCGCGGGCGTGGCCCTCGGCATGGAGTCCGCCGTCTACACGGCGCTCCTGATCGGGCTCACGCTGTACGGGGCGTTCCTGCTCGGCGGAGCCTCGATCATGCTCGCGCTGTTCGCGGTCGCCCTCGCCGGCACGGGCCTGCTCACCACCGTCGGGGTGATCGTCGCCATGGACACCTTCGGCCCGGTCGCCGACAACGCCCAGGGCATCGCGGAGATGTCCGGGGACGTGCGGGGCGCGGGGGCCCAGGTCCTCACCGAGCTGGACGCCGTCGGCAACACGACGAAGGCCATCACCAAGGGCATCGCCATCGCCACCGCCGTCCTGGCGGCCTCGGCGCTCTTCGGCTCGTACCGCGACGCGATCGCGACCTCGGTCGTCGAGGTCGGCGCGAGGGCGGACGAGCTGACGCTCTCGATGGACATCTCGCAGCCCAACAACCTCTTCGGGCTGATCCTCGGCTCGGCGGTCGTCTTCCTCTTCTCGGGGCTCGCGATCAACGCCGTGTCCCGGTCGGCGGGATCGGTGGTCTACGAGGTGCGGAGGCAGTTCCGCGAGCACCCCGGGATCATGGACTACACCGAGAAGCCGGAGTACGGACGGGTCGTCGACATCTGCACCAGGGACGCGCTGCGTGAACTCGCCACGCCCGGGCTGCTCGCCGTGATGGCCCCGATCGCGGTCGGCTTCGGGCTCGGCGTCGGCGCGCTCGGCTCGTACCTCGCCGGAGCGATCGGCACGGGCGCGCTGATGGCGGTCTTCCTCGCCAACTCCGGTGGCGCCTGGGACAACGCGAAGAAGCTGGTGGAGGACGGGAACCACGGCGGCAAGGGCAGCGAGGCGCACGAGGCGACCGTCATCGGGGACACGGTCGGAGACCCGTTCAAGGACACAGCGGGCCCGGCGCTCAACCCGCTTCTGAAGGTGATGAACCTGGTCGCCCTCCTGATCGCTCCGGCGGTCGTGCAGTTCGGTTACGGGGCCGACGCCAGCCCCGGACTCCGGTGGGCCGTCGCGGGGTTCGCGCTCCTCGTCGTCGTGGTGGCCGTGTGGGTCTCCAAGAGGCGTTCGGTGACCGTCTCCTGACGTGGCGTCCGTCTCATTTCCGTATGCCCGCGAAGAACGTGAGAGGTCTCTCCCTTGGTTCAAAAGGCTGCAATACAGGACGAATCAGTCCTACGAAAGGTGGATGTAGCCCGTTCGGCGTGTATGTTCCGGGGCCGAGAGCCTTGGAAGGGACCGATCCGGTGAACAAGAAGCTTGCGGCCGCACTGTCCGGCGGCGCGGTACTGGTGCTCGCGCTGTCGGGTTGCAGCGACGACGAGGGCAACAAGGTGGACGACTGGGCGAAGACGTTCTGCGACCAGGCGAAGCCCCAGATCCAGAAGCGGGCCGACGCCCACCAGATCATCATCTCGACGGCTGCCGACAGCAAGCCCGCGGAGATCCAGGCCGCCGACTCGAAGGCGTTCCAGGACATCGCGAACGCCGACCGGGCGCTAGCCAAGGCCGTGGAGAGCGCCGGCGCCCCGCCCGTCGAGAACGGCGAGAAGGTCCAGCAGGACGCGATCAAGGAGCTCAACGCCACCGCGGTGGCGTACGAGGGGCTCAAGAAGCAGGTCGACGCGCTGGACCCGACGAACCAGCAGAAGTTCGCGGACGGCCTCCAGGGCGTCGCCGACGGTCTGACCCGCATCGAGAAGATGGACCAGAACGCCCTGTCCAAGCTGGAGGAGGGCGAGCTGGGCCAGGCGATGGCCAAGCAGCCCGGCTGCCAGAAGCCCACGGCCTCGGTCCCGCCGAAGGCCTCCGGCTCGGCCTCCCCGAAGCCCGGCTCCACCCCGGACTCCTCCGACACCTCCGACGCATCGGGCAAGGGCTCGGACTCCGCCGAGCCCACGGGGAAGGCGTCCACCAAGCCGTCCAAGAAGTCGACGACGGCCAAGACCGAGGAGTAGCCGGACCGCCCGCCCGGGGCCGATCCGGTCCTGGACGGGCCGCACGCCCGTGCCGGTCCGGCCGCGGGTGGGCCACTCGCCCCGGCCGATCCGACCGCGGGCGGGTCGTGGTCCCCGGGCCGATCCGGCGGCCCCCGTCGGGTCGGCCGCCCTGTTGTCGGTGGCGGCGGTCACAATGGAGCGGTGAGTACGACCAGCCTGCCCCCCCGCCTCCCGGTGCCCGCGCACGCCACCCGTCTGCGCGAGGCCCTGCTCGCCGCCGACTTCACCGCCGACGGGCTGCTCGAGCTGCTCGGCGCCCCGGCCTACGCGGCGCTCGCCCGCAGCGAGACCGTGCCCGCCCTGCGCGCCACCCGCGGCGACTCCCCACTGGCGACCCTCGTCCGGCTCTTCCTGCTCCAGGAGGCCGTCGGGCACGACCGGGCCGCCGCCGCGCTCCCGCTCGCCGAGGCCCTCGCCGACGGCTGGGTGGTCCGCGAGGGCGACTCCGTGTCCGCGACGGTCGACGTCCGGCCGTACGGCGGGCCGGACGGCGAGGACTGGTTCATCGTCTCCGACCTCGGCTGCGCGGTCGGCGGCGCCGGCGGCAGCGGCAGGGGCGGCCGCCAGGCGGAGGAGGCCGTCGTCCTCGGCGTCGGCGGTGCCTCCACCACCCTCGCCGGCATCACCGTCCCCACGACCGTCTCGTCCGCGCTCGACCTCGGCACCGGCTCCGGCATCCAGGCGCTGCACGCCGCCCAGCACGCCACCCTGGTGACCGCCACCGACCTCAACCCGCGCGCCCTGGACTTCACGCGGCTCACGCTCGCCCTCTCCGGGGCCCGCGAGGCCGAGCTGCTCACGGGTTCGCTCTTCGAGCCCGTCGACGGCGACACGTACGACCTGATCGTCTCCAACCCGCCGTTCGTGATCTCCCCCGGTGCCCGCCTCACCTACCGGGACGGCGGGATGGGCGGCGACGACCTGTGCCGCACGCTCGTGCAGCAGGCGGGCGAGCGGCTCAACGACGGCGGGTACGCCCAGTTCCTCGCCAACTGGCAGCACGTCGACGGCGAGGAGTGGCAGGACCGGCTGCGGTCCTGGGTGCCCGCGGGCTGCGACGCCTGGATCGTGCAGCGCGAGGTCCAGGACGTCACCCAGTACGCGGAGCTCTGGCTGCGGGACAGCGGCGACCACCACGGCGACCCGGACGCGTACCAGGAGGCGTACGGCCGCTGGCTCGACGAGTTCGAGGCCCGCAAGACGCGCGCGGTGGGCTTCGGCTGGATCACGATCCGGCGGAACGGGGCCGTGGCCTCCGGAGCCGTCGAGCCGTCGATCCTCGTCGAGGAGTGGCCGCACCCGGTCGAGCAGCCCCTCGGCCCCACCGTCCGCGCCCACTTCGAGCGCCAGGACTACCTGCGCGCCCACGACGACGCCGCGCTCCTCGCCGACCGGTTCACGCTCGCGCCCGAGGTGGTGCAGGAGCAGGTCGGGCTGCCGGGCGCCGAGGACCCCGAGCACGTCGTGCTCAGGCAGAACCGGGGCATGCGCCGCGCCACCAGGGTGGACCACATCGGCGCGGGGTTCGCCGGCGTCTGCGACGGCACCCTGACCGCGGGCCGCATCCTCGACGCGATCGGGCAGTTGATGGGCGAGGATCCGGTGATACTGCGGGACCGCACCCCGCAGGCCATCCGGCTGCTCGTCGAGGAGGGCTTCCTGCTGCCCGTGGGGGAGGAGACCCCCGCCGGGGAGCGGACGTCCGAGGAGTACGGGGCTTGATCCGCATCGAGCCGGACGAGGTCTCGCTCGGGGCGACCAGGATCGTGAACAGCCCGCCGCGGGACGCGTTCTGCTCCACGCACCTCGCGCCGCCGCACCGCGCCCCCTCCTGGCCGTACCAGGAGCGGGTGGGGCGGGTGCGGGCGGTGTGGCGGGAGGACGACCGGCTCCGGCCGCTGTGGGACCTGTTCGCCGACGGGCGGTACGAGGTCTCCGACTTCCTGCTGCCCCGCCCCGTCGGCACCGCCCACGTCCACGAGGAGCTGGACCCGCCGCGGGCCACCGACCCCGCGTTCGTCCGCGAGCAGTGCTCGGCCGACCGGGCGGCGGACGCGGCGCGCGGGCTGACCGCGGGCGGCGGTCCGGACGGGGCCCTGCTCGGGGCGGAGCTCGCGGTGGGCGCCGGCTGGGCCCGACTCGCCGTCGCCCTGCTCGGCCTCCTCGGACGCGGCAGCCGCCGCCGGACCACGCTCGACACCATGTGAGGAATGGGTCACTACCGGCCATCTTCGTGAAACCGTACGAGACGCTCCGCGTCGTTCACCCGGAATTCGCACCCATGACGCCCGGAGGTGTCAGCCTCGGCCTCGGGAGACGAACACCGCACGTGGACGGAACGGGGTACGGGCATGGAGAGCGGGCCGGCGATCTTCGCGGGGGCGGCGTTCACGCTGTTCGGAGGTGCGCTGCTGCTGTGGACCACCGTGCGGACGCTGCACCGTGAGCCCGTGGCGTACGGGGTCGCCCCGCGGACGGCCATGGCGGTCACGAGCCTCTCCGGAGCCGCCTTCCTCCTCCTCGGCGTCTGGTGCTTCGGCAGGCTCTGAACCGGGCTCCGACCCCCTCTCCGGACCTCGCTCCGGATCTCTCTCCACGCCCCGGCGCGGAGGTCCCGCCCCGCCCGACCGGGAGTCCGGGCGGCAGGAATGCCAGGACTCGGGTTACCGTTCGAGTGGCCGTTGCGGGCTTTCGCCGTTTGACACGGGGGCGGGTTGTACCGTCACACTCCGCAGCGACGGAAGCGTCACCGTCCGTGCCGCTGCCGTGCGTGCCAGCACCGTACGTGCCCAGAGAGTGTCGATCCGGAGAGAAGAGCGAAGTTGTCCCCGACCAGCGAAGCCGCACACGGCGGCCGCCGACTCGTCATCGTCGAGTCGCCTGCCAAGGCGAAGACGATCAAGGGCTACCTCGGCCCCGGCTACGTCGTCGAGGCGAGCGTCGGGCACATCCGAGACCTCCCCAGCGGCGCCGCCGAGGTGCCCGAGAAGTACACGGGTGAGGTGCGAAGGCTCGGAGTCGACGTCGAGCACGACTTCCAGCCCATCTACGTCGTCAACGCCGACAAGAAGGCGCAGGTCAGGAAGCTCAAGGAGCTGCTGGCCGAGTCCGACGAGCTCTACCTCGCCACCGATGAGGACCGCGAGGGCGAGGCCATCGCGTGGCACCTCCAGGAAGTCCTGAAGCCCAAGGTCCCGGTCCACCGGATGGTCTTCCACGAGATCACCAAGGACGCGATCCGCGAGGCCGTCGCCAACCCGCGCGAGCTGAACCAGCGCATGGTCGACGCCCAGGAGACCCGCCGCATCCTCGACCGGCTGTACGGCTACGAGGTCTCGCCGGTCCTGTGGAAGAAGGTCATGCCGCGGCTCTCCGCCGGCCGCGTGCAGTCCGTCGCCACCCGGCTCGTCGTCGAGCGGGAGCGCGAGCGCATCGCCTTCCGTTCCGCCGAGTACTGGGACCTCACCGGCACCTTCGGCACCGGCCGCTCCGGTGACGCCTCGGACCCGTCCCAGCTGGTCGCGCGCCTCGCGTCGGTCGACGGCAAGCGCGTCGCACAGGGCCGTGACTTCGGCTCCGACGGTCGTCTGAAGAGCGAGAGCGTGCTCCACCTGGACGAGACGAACGCGCGGGCCCTGTCCGCCGCGCTCGCCGACACCTCGTTCTCCGTGCGCTCGGTCGAGTCGAAGCCGTACCGCCGCTCCCCGTACGCCCCCTTCCGGACCACCACCCTCCAGCAGGAGGCGAGCCGCAAGCTGGGCTTCGGTGCGAAGGCGACCATGCAGGTGGCGCAGAAGCTGTACGAGAACGGCTTCATCACCTACATGCGTACGGACTCCACGACCCTGTCCGACACCGCCGTCTCGGCGGCGCGGGCCCAGGTCACGCAGTTGTACGGCGCCGACTACCTGCCGGAGAAGCCGCGCGTCTACGCCGGCAAGGTCAAGAACGCCCAGGAGGCGCACGAGGCGATTCGTCCTTCGGGTGATCGTTTCCGCACTCCGGCGGAGACCGGCCTGACCGGCGACCAGTTCCGCCTCTACGAGCTGATCTGGAAGCGGACCGTCGCCTCCCAGATGAAGGACGCGACCGGGAACTCGGTCACCGTGAAGATCGGCGGCCGGGCGTCCGACGGCCGGGACGCCGAGTTCAGCGCCTCCGGCAAGACGATCACCTTCCACGGCTTCATGAAGGCGTACGTCGAAGGCGCCGACGACCCGAACGCGGAGCTCGACGACCGCGAGCGGCGCCTGCCGCAGGTCGCCGAGGGCGACGCGCTCACCGCCGACGAGATCACGGTGGACGGCCACGCGACCAAGCCGCCGGCCCGCTACACCGAGGCCTCGCTGGTCAAGGAGCTGGAAGAGCGCGAGATCGGCCGCCCGTCGACGTACGCGTCGATCATCGGCACGATCCTCGACCGCGGCTACGTCTTCAAGAAGGGCACGGCCCTCGTGCCGTCCTTCCTGAGCTTCGCCGTCGTCAACCTCCTGGAGACCCACTTCGGGCGCCTCGTCGACTACGACTTCACCGCCCGGATGGAGGACGACCTCGACCGCATCGCCCGCGGCGAGGCCAAGTCCGTGCCGTGGCTGAAGCGTTTCTACTTCGGTGAGACCGAGGGCGGTACGGCCGCCTCCAGCGGTGCCGCCGACGCGGGCAACGGCGACGGCGACCACCTCGGCGGCCTCAAGGAGCTGGTCACCGACCTCGGCGCGATCGACGCCCGCGAGATCTCCTCGTTCCCCGTCGGCAACGACATCGTGCTCCGCGTCGGCCGCTACGGCCCGTACGTCGAGCGCGGCGAGAAGGACGCCGAGGGCCACCAGCGCGCCGACGTCCCCGAGGAGCTCGCGCCCGACGAGCTGACCGTCGAGCTCGCGGAGGAACTGCTCGCCAAGCCGAGCGGCGACTTCGAGCTGGGCGCCGACCCGGTCAGCGGCCACCAGATCGTCGCGAAGGACGGCCGCTACGGCCCGTACGTCACCGAGATCCTGCCCGAGGGCACCCCGAAGACCGGCAAGAACGCGGTGAAGCCGCGCACGGCCTCCCTCTTCAAGTCGATGACCCTCGACACCGTCACCCTGGAGGACGCGCTCCGGCTGATGTCCCTGCCCAGGGTCGTCGGCGCGGACGCCGAGGGCGTCGAGATCACCGCGCAGAACGGCCGCTACGGCCCGTACCTGAAGAAGGGCACGGACTCGCGGTCGCTCACCGACGAGGAGCAGCTCTTCACGGTCACCCTCGAAGAGGCGCTCGCGATCTACGCCCAGCCCAAGCAGCGGGGCCGGGCCGCGGCCAAGCCGCCGCTGAAGGAGCTGGGCACCGACCCCGTCAGCGAGAAGCCCGTGGTCGTCAAGGACGGGCGCTTCGGCCCGTACGTGACGGACGGCGAGACCAACGCCACCCTGCGCACCGACGACAGCGTGGAGACGATCACTCCCGAGCGCGGCTACGAGCTGCTCGCCGAGAAGCGGGCCAAGGGACCGGCGAAGAAGACCGCCAAGAAGGCCCCGGCCAAGAAGGCGACCACCGCGAAGAAGACGGCCACGAAGACGGCGGCGAAGAAGACCACCGCCACCAAGAAGACGGCCGCCAAGAAGACCACGACGGCGAAGAAGACGACCGCGGCCAAGAAGACGGCGGCGGCGAAGCCGGAGTAGTCCCTCCGCGCGGGAGCCCTCCCGCGCGGCAGCGGGTGAGCGCGACGGCGTGAGCACGGTGGGGGCGGAGGCGGGTGCCTCCGCCCCCACCGTTCGCCGTGTCACAGGCTCGTCCGGATGTTCGGGCGGGGGCCGCGGGGAGCGATCCCGTCCGGATAGGGTGGACGGATGACGCGAGCAGAGCAGCCAGACCGCCTCGGCGATTCCGACGCCGCACTCGTCGCGGATTCCGGGGAGCGTGCCGTACGCGCCCTGTTGCGCCATCAGCCACTGCGCAGGTTGTGGAGCGCCCACCTCGTCGGCGGCACCGGCGATGTCCTCGCCCTCCTCGTCCTCGTCCTCCTCGGCCTCCAGGCCGCCGTGACCGAGGGCGCGCTCGGAGGGGGCTACCGGGGGGCCGCGCTCGCCGTGGCCGCCGTCGTCGGCGCGCGGCTGCTCGCCTCCGTCCTCTTCGGCGCCGTCCTGCTCGGACCGCTGACCGCCCTCACCGGGCCCGGCGGCGCGCTCGACCGGCGCTGGACCATGATCGGCGCCGACGGTGTCCGGATCGCGCTGCTCGTCATCGCCCCCCTGTGGATCGACTGGACCCCCGGCAGCGCCCTCTGGTACCTGCTCGGCACCGTCTTCGTCACCGGCGCGGCCGAACGGCTCTGGACCATCAGCCGCGAGGGCGCCGCGCCCGCGCTGCTGCCCGCCCCGCCGATCGAGGGCGGCGCCGTACGGCCGCTGCCCGACCACCTCGCCGCGCTCCGGCGGCTCTCCCAGCGCACCGGCTTCCTCGCCGTCCCGGCCGCGGCCGGGATCCTGCTCGTCGCCACGCTCGTCGGCAACCTGCTCGGCGCCGGGATCGACTGGTTCTCGCTGCACCAGGCCGCCCTCGCCTCGTACGTCGCCGCCGGCCTCTTCGCGGCCTCCGTCACCGTCCTCTACGCGATGGCACTGCCCGGCGGGGCGACGCCCCGGCCGCGCTCGCCCCTGGAGGGCCTTCGCCGGCCGGCCGCCGAGAAGAGCGGCAAGGCAGCGTCCGACGAGGCTTCCACGGGCGGCGTCGAGAAGGGCCGTACCGGGGCCCTCTCCCTCTTCGTCCTGACCTGCGCCACCGTCGCCGGCGCCATCGCCGCGGCCGCGTCCCTCGCCGTGCTCCACGCGTACGACCTGGGCGGCGGCCCCGTCACGTACGCGCTCCTGATCCTGGCGCTCAGCGGCGCCACCGCCGTCGGCATCCGCACCGCGGGCTCCGTCCTGCCCGTCCTGTCCCGGCGCCGGCTGCTCGCCCTCGTGACCGCCGTCACCGGGATCGCGCTGATCGCCATGGGCCTGGTCCCGGACACGGCGACCGTGCTGTTCCTCGCCGTCCTCGCCGGCTACGCCGCCGGCGTCGCCGCGAACACCGGTCACACCCTCGTCGACCAGGAGACCGAGGAGCCCCGCAGGGCCCGGACCACCGAGCACCTCCAGGCCACTGCCCGCGTCGGCATGGGCATCGGCGCGCTCGCCGCCCCGCTGCTCGCCGCCGCGATCGGCCCGCACCGCCTCGCCTCCGGCGACTTCGTCTTCGCGCACGGCGGCGCCGCCTTCACCCTCGCGCTGATCGGCGCCCTGCTGCTGCCGGTCGCCGCGCTCGTCCTCGCGAAGACCGACGACCGCGCGGGCGTCCCGCTCCGCCGCGACCTGCGCGACGCGGTCCGCGGCTCCGACCCGGCGCAGGCGCCCTCGCCGACCGGCTTCTTCATCGCCCTGGAGGGCGGCGACGGGGCCGGCAAGTCCACGCAGGTCCAGGCGCTCGCCGAGTGGATCCGCGCCAAGGGCCACGAGGTCGTCGTCACCCGCGAGCCCGGCGCCACCCCGATCGGCAAGCGGCTCCGCTCGATCCTCCTCGACGTGTCGTCGGCGGGGCTCTCCAACCGCGCGGAGGCCCTGCTGTACGCGGCCGACCGCGCCGAACACGTCGACTCCCTGGTCCGGCCCGCCCTGGAGCGGGGCGCGATCGTCCTCTCCGACCGCTACATCGACTCGTCCGTGGCCTACCAGGGCGCCGGCCGCGACCTCTCCCCGACCGAGATCGCCCGTATCTCGCGCTGGGCGACCGACGGTCTCGTCCCGCACCTGACCGTGGTCCTCGACGTCTCCCCGGAGACCGCGCGGGAACGGTTCACCGAGGCGCCCGACCGCCTGGAGTCCGAGCCGCCGGAGTTCCACGCGCGCGTACGGGCCGGATTCCTCGCCCTCGCCGCCGCCGACCCCAGCCGCTACCTCGTCGTCGACGCGGGCCAGGAGCCCGAGGCCGTCACCACCGTCGTACGCCACCGGCTCGACCGGATGCTGCCGCTCTCCGAGGCCGAGGTGAAGGCCGTCGAGGAGGCCCGCCGGAAGGCCGAGGAGGAGGCGCGGCGCCGCGCGGAGGAAGAGGCCGCCCGCAAGGCCGAGGAGGAGCGCCTGGAGCGCGAGCGCCAGGCACAGCTCGCCAAGCTCCGCGCCGAGGAGGAGGAGCGCAAGCGGCGCGAGGAGGAGGAAGCGCGCCGCCTGGAGGCCGAACGGCAGGCGGAGGAGGCCCGGCGCAAGGCCGAGGAGGCCCGGATCGCCGCCGAGGAGGAGCGCAAGCGCCTCGCGGCCGAGGAGAAGGCCCGCCAGGAGGAGCAGGAACGCCTCCGCGCGGAGGCCGAGGAGGAGGCCCGGCTGCGGGCCGAGGCGGAGGAACGCCGCCTGGAGAAGCAGCGCAAGGCCGAAGCGGCGCTGCTCCGCGCCGAGGAGGCCCGCCGGATGGCCGAGGCCGCCGCCGCCGCGAAGGCGGCGGAGGAGGCCGCGGCGAAGGCGGCGGCCGAGAGGATCGCGGCCGAGGCCGCCGCCAAGGCCGCCGCGGAGCGGGCGGCCGCCGAGCAGGCGGCGGCGGAGCTGGCCGCCGCCCGGCGGGCCGAGGCGGCGAAGGCGGCCCGGGAGCGGGCCGCGGCCGAGAAGCAGGCCGCCGCCGCGACGAAGGCCGCGGCGGAGGCCGAGGCGGCTCAGGAGAAGGCGGCCGCCGAGGCCGAGGCCCGGGCCACCGAGATCTCGGCGAACGAGGTCACCCAGGCGACCCCGATCGTGAAGCCGGACCCGCGGACCGATCCCCGGACGGCCGGGCGGCGGGACGGGAAGCAGGAGGCCCCGGCGGACACGTCGGCGGACCCCCGGCGGGACCGCGAGCCCGACGCGCCGACCGTATCGCCCGAAGAGGTCACCGTCGCCACGCCCGTCGTGAAGATCGGGAAGACCGGGAAGCCGGAGGCCGAGACGGCCGTCCTGCCCCGGATCCGTGAGACGCGCGGCGCCGACGAGACCGCCGTCCTGCCCCCCGTACGGGACGCGGAGCCGGCCGCCGTGCGGGACGCCGAGTCGACCGCCGTGCTGCCTCCCGTGCGGGACGCGCGGGCGTCCGACCCCGTCGACCGGGTGCCGCAGGGCATCTTCCGCGACGCGCGGGAGGAGGCGGACGGTGCGAACGACCGGACCCGCGAGCTGCCCCAGCTCGACGAGAACGGCCGGCCGCGTCGCCGCTCCGACTGGGCGGAGGAGACCCCGCTCGACGATCTGCCGACGCTCGCGGACGAGCTGTTCGGCCCGCACGACGACGAGGACGAGGGCCGCCGACGCCGCCGCTGAGCCCTTTCGCGCTGGAGGGTGGAGCTAGCTCCACCCTCCAGTCGGAAGCCAGCCCCATACCGCTGTGAGCTGGTCTTTTCTAGCGTTGTCGGCATGACGACGACTGCAGTGACGGAGAGCGGTACCCCCCGCGCCCTGGACGCCGCCCTCACCCTCGACGGGGTGGGCCGGACGTACGGACGCGGGGCCCCCGCCCTCGACGGGGTGAGCCTGGCCGTGCCGCGCGGCCGGTTCGTGGCGGTGATGGGCCGGTCGGGATCCGGCAAGTCCACCCTGCTGCGGTGCGCGGCGGGACTAGAACGGCCGACGACCGGGACCGTACGGATCGGCGGCACCGACCTCGCCACGCTGAAGGCCGCCGGACTCACCCGGCTCCGGCGGGACCGCGTCGGCTTCGTCTTCCAGTCGCTGAACCTCGTCTCCGCCCTCGACGTGCGGGAGAACGTCACCCTGCCCCTGCTCCTCGCCGGAGCCCGCGAAGGCCGGGAACTCGACGCCCGCGCCCTCGCCGGACTCGCCGCCGTCGGACTCGCCGACCGGGCCGGGGACATGCCGGAGAACCTGTCCGGCGGCCAGCGGCAGCGGGTGGCGATCGCCCGCGCTCTGGTCAACGACCCCGAGGTCGTCTTCGCCGACGAGCCGACCGCCGCCCTCGACCCGGTCACGGCGGCCGGCGTCCTCGCGCTGCTGCGCCGCGCGGTCGACGAGCGGGGGACCACCGTCGTCCTCGTCACCCACGACCCGGTGGCCGCCGCCTGGACGGACGAGGCCGTCTTCCTCGACCGGGGCCGGCTCGTCGGTCACCTGCACCGTCCGGACGAGCCCGGCGTACGGGAGATGTTCGGCGCTCACGTCGACGCGGGACGCAGGCGTACGGCGGTGGCCCGGTGAAGCCGCTGCGGAATCCCGCGGTCCGGCTGCTCGCGGCCCGGTCCCTGCGGACCCACAGGAAGGCGTGGGCGGCGGTGTTCGCCGCCGTCGCCGTCACCTCCGCGCTCCTCGGCGCCCTGGCCCTCGCCCTCGGTTCGACCGGACTGGGCCACGCGCGCGTGGAGCGGTACGCGGCCGCGCCCGTCGTCGTCGCCGGCGACCAGGAGATCAGCTGGACGACGAAGCCGTGGGGCGGTGAGCCGACCACGGAGACGGCCGGTCTGACGGAGCGGGTACGGGTACCCGGCGCGGCCGTCGACCTGCTGCGGGCGGTGCCGGGCGTCCTGGCCGCGGTGCCGGACCCCACCTTCGTCGTACGGGAGCCGGGGGCGGGCGCGGCCGGGAGCACGACCTTCACCGGGCGCTCCTGGGAGGCGGCCCGGCTCGCCCCGTACCGCCTGCTCGACGGGCGGGAGCCGCGCGGGGCCGGGGAGGCCGTCCTGGGATCCGGTGCGGGGGCCCGGGTCGGGGACACCGTCGCCGGCCGTGAGGTCGTCGGCGTCGCCGAAGGGCCCGCCGCGCTGTACGTCACGGCGGGCGAGGCGGAGAGGCTCGCCGGGAACGCCGGGGCCAACGGGGCCGACAGAGCCGCTGAGGCCACTGGGGCCGCTGGGACCGCCACTCCCGGTGGTGCCGTCGACGCCGTCGGGGTTCTCGCCGAGCCCGGTGTGTCCGTGGACACCCTCCACGCGCGCGTGCGGGCCGCCCTGGACCGGGCCGGGCTCAAGGACACCGCCTCGGGGCAGCCGCTGCGGGCGCTCACCGGCGACGGACGGGGCGGCGCCGAGCACCTTGCCGCGCCCCCCGCGCGCATGGAGCTCCTCCAGCTCCTCGCCGCCGTCTCCGGCACCTTCGTCCTCGTCGCCGTCCTCGTCCTCGCCTCGCTCGTCGCCCAGGCGCTCCAGCAGCGCGCCGGCGAGCGGGAACTGCTCCTCTCGGTCGGCGCGACCCCCCGTCAGGTGCGGGCGGCGGCCGGCCGGGAGGTGACCCGGGTGGCGGGCCTCGCGGCCCTGGTCGGCGCGGCCCTGGCCGTACCCGTGTTCCTGGGACTGTGGTCGGCGCTGCGGGCCCGTACCGGAGTCGTACCGGAGGGGCTCGAACTCCCTTCTCCGCCCTGGCTGTTCGCCGCCACCCCCGTCGTCGCCGCCGTCGTGGTGGGCATCACCCGGCTCGTCGTCCTCTTCGCGGTCCGGCGGCCCGGCCGCCCGGGCAACGGCCGCGCGCGGCGCGTCAGCGGGATCGTGCTGCTCCTGGCGGGAGTGGCCTCGGCCGTCACGGCCACCACCCAGGGCGGGGAGGCGGCCGGCGCCGCCGCCGGCGCGGCCACGGTGACGCTGGTCGCCGGGTGCGCGGTGCTCGGGCCGTGGATCGCGCGGGCCGCGATGGCGGTCCTGGACCGGCCGTTCCGCCGCCTCGGCGGCGCACCGGGACGACTCACGGCCGCCGGCGCCGGCGCGCATTCGCGCCGGCTCGGGGCCGCGCTCGTCCCCGTCGTCCTCGTCACCGCCTTCGCGCTCGTCCAGCTCTCGGCGGGCACCACGATGGACCGGGCCGCAGCCGCGCAGGCACGGGCCGCGACGACCGCGGACCTCGCGTTCACCGGCACCACCGCGGATCAGGTGCGGAAGCTGCCCGGCGTCGAGGCGGCCACGGACGTGCTGCGTTCGACGGTCGTCCTGGCCCGGACGGAGGCCGGTACGCCGCGACTCGACCGGCTTCCGGTCCTCGGCGTGGACGGCGCGGGCCTGGCGGGCACGCTCGACCCGGGTGTCGTCGACGGCGACCTCGCCGGACTCGCCGAGCCCGGCACGGTCGCGGTGGGCGCGGACATGGCCGAGTCCCTTGAGGCCAGGACCGGTTCGACGGTCGAGCTGCGCCTCGGGGACGGGACGCGGAAGCGGCTGCGGGTGGTGGCGGTGTACGAACGCTCGCTCGCCCTAGGTGAGTTCCTCCTGCCCAAGGCCGAACTGGCCCCGCACATGGGCGATCCGTACCCCGCGCGCGTACTGGCCGCCACGGAGAAGGCCGGCTCGGGCACCCCCGTGGCGCCCGAGCGGGTGATGCCGCCCGGGGCCGAGCTGAACGGGATCGTCTCCGCCGCGATCGTCTCCGCCATCGGAGGCCTCACTCTCCTCTCCGTCCTCAGCACTCTCACCCTGATCGGAGCCGGACGCCGCGGCGAGCTGCGGCTGCTCGGCCAGGTGGGCGCCTCGGCCGGACAGCTGCGCCGGATGCTCGGCCTGGAGGCGGGGTTCCTGACCGCCGCGGGACTGGTCATCGGGGTCGTCGTGGCGGCGCTGCCACTGACCGCCTTCGCCTGGTCGCTCACGGGCGGCCTGCCGTACCTGCCGCCCGGGCAGGCCGGACTGATCGCCGGCACGGTGGTGGTCACCGTGGTCGCGGGGGTCTTCCTGCCCTCCAGGAAACAGGGGGCCTGAGCGTCCTCCCGGAGACAGCGGCCTGAGCGCCCCCCCCGGCGGTACCTACGCGTCGAGGTAGGCGAGGACGGCGAGGACCCGGCGGTGGCCGCCACTGTCGCTCGGCGGAAGACCGAGCTTCAGGAAGACGTTGCCGATGTGCTTGTGCACGGCCCGCTCGGTGACCACCATCGAGCGGGCGATCGTGGCGTTGTCGTGGCCCTGGGCCATCAGTTCCAGGACCTCGCGCTCGCGGGGCGTGAGGGAGTCGAGCGGGTCGTCACGGCGGCGGGCGAGCAGTTCGGTGACGACCTCCGGGTCCAGGGCCGTACCCCCGGCGGCGACCCGTTCCAGGGCGTCGAGGAACTCGTCCACCCGTCCCACCCGGTCCTTCAGGAGATAGCCGACGCCCTGCGCGCCGCCGCCCAGGAGCTCGGCCGCGTACGTCTCCTCGACGTACTGGGAGAGCACGAGGACCGGCAGCCCGGGCAGCCGCGCGCGGGCCGCCAGCGCCGCCCGCAGCCCCTCGTCGCGGAAGCCGGGCGGCAGCCGTACGTCGAGGACGGCCACGTCCGGACGGTGTTCGAGGAGCAGCGGCAGGATCTCGGGGCCGGTGGCCGCGACTCCGGCGACCTCGTGGCCCGAGGAGGTCAGCAGCAGGACGAGACCCTCTCTCAGGAGGGCGTTGTCCTCGGCGATCACCACACGCACGGAAGCTCCACTTCGATCAGGGTCGGGCCCCCTTCGGGGCTGGTCAGTCGTACGGTGCCGTCCAGTGCGGCGACCCGGCGGCGCATGCCCGTGAGCCCGGAGCCCTCGCGTTCGCCCGCCTCGGCCCCGCCTCGGCCCTCGTCCGTCACGCGCACGCGCAGGGCGGCCGGTTCGCGGGTGAGGTCGACGGACGCGCGGGAAGCCCCGCTGTGCTTGGCGGCGTTGGTGAGGGCCTCGGCGACGACGAAGTACGCGGCGGCCTCGACGGCGGCGGGGGCGAGGTGACCGTCGGGGGCGAGACGGCCGTCGTCGGGCCGGCCGTCGGCGGGGCGGAGGCGGGCCGGTGGCTGGGCGCTGTCGTGGGGCAGGGGGCGGGCGGGCCCCTCGGCGCCGTCGTCGGCCCGGGATCTGTCCGTCAGGCCCGTGACGGAGACCCGTACCTCCAGGCCGCTGCTCGAGGCGAGGGCCCGTACCGCGCCCGTCAGGCCCCGGTCGGTGAGGATCGGCGGGTGGATGCCCCGCACCACGTGCCGCAGCTCGGCCAGCGCCTCCTCGGCCTGGGTCTGCGCGTCGTCGAGGAACCCGAGGGCCCTCGCGGGATCGGATTCGTACATCCGCCTGGCCAGGCCGATCCGCATGGAGAGTGCCACGAGGTGGGCCTGAGCCCCGTCGTGCAGATCGCGCTCGATCCGGCGTAGTTCGGCGCCGTGCGCGGCGATCGCGCCCGCCCGGGTGGCTGTCAGCTGCTCGATGCGGGCGGCGAGCGCGGCGTCCCGGGCGGCCGACGGGGTGGGCGTGAGCAGGGCGCGCGACCACTCGGCGCCCAGGCCGGCGAGCCGGCCGATCAGCGGGAGGGCCACCGGGCGCCGTCCCGCGAG
Source organism: Streptomyces sp. Qhu_M48 (assembly GCF_051305195.1). NCBI lineage: Bacteria > Bacillati > Actinomycetota > Actinomycetes > Kitasatosporales > Streptomycetaceae > Streptomyces > Streptomyces sp. Qhu_M48. Next base: position 221,656 of record NZ_CP195432.1, read on the forward strand.
GCCGGTGACCACGCCGTCGACCATCAGCGCGGGCAGCCACAGCACCAGGGAGGCGTACCAGAGCGCCAGGCCGTAGAAGAGCTGCGCGGCGGCCCAGACGAGGTCCCGCACCGTGCCGGGGTCGGTGACGGCGGTGCGCACGCGCGCGGGGAGGGGGCCTTCGATCGGAAGGTACGCCTCCGGTACGGGCGCCCCGGTCCACGCGCCGGTGCGACGGCGTTCCCAGCCGGCGAGCCGGCGCAACAGCAGCACGCTCTCCGGCAGCACACCGGCGCCGATGACAGTGAGGGTGAGGAAGGTCGTGAAGAGGGCGACGCCGGCCATCAGGTAGCAGAGGATCGCGATCGCGGCCCCGCTCAGGAGGTGGAGGGACGCCCGGCCGGCTTCCTTGATCGCGTCGCGCATTCGGACAGGTTAGGCGGCGGGCCCGAGGGGGCGCGGTGGAGCAGGCACCACCATCGGTCCGGGGGAGTGCACCGCTGTGCCGGTCCGTGACGGCGACGAAGATCGAATCCGTACGGATCACACCCCCCGCTTCCCCCGACCCACGGAGACCCTCATGCGATTCCTGCTCTGGCTGCTGCTCACGGCGGGTGTCCTCGGCAACGCCTACATCAACACCCTCGCCCACCTCACCGGCGCCGCCCACGTCACGGCGAGCGTCGGCAGCGGTGTGGCGGTCCTCGGCTCCGCCGTCGGCCTCTGGCTCACGCGCTCGCGCGCCGAGGCGTGAACGGGGGCTGAACCTTCCGCGTGGGCGTCCCTCCACCTCCTGATCGAGGGCCGGCCCTCCCGCGCCGAGGCTGCCCATCCCCTCCCGCGCCGAGGCTGCCCATCCCCTCCCGCGCCGAGGCTGCCCCCCCCCCGTGCCGAGGCCTGAGCCTTCTACGCGAGGCCCGAACCTCCCGCGCCGGGGCCCGAACCGGCGTCCGGCGGACCGTGCGCGGCGGGGACTGTCAGAGGACTGCCCCACAATGGAGGCGTACCTGAGGAGGGGCAGACATGGCCGTATGGGACGACCTGGTCGGACAGGCGAAGGTCGAGGAGCAGCTCGCCGCCGCCGCGCGGGACGCCGACGCGCTCGTGACCGCCCACTCCGCCGGGGAGCCCGATCCCGAGGCCTCGAAGATGACCCACGCCTGGCTCTTCACCGGCCCGCCGGGGTCGGGGCGGGCGACCGCGGCGCGGGCGTTCGCCGCCGCGCTGCAGTGCGTGAGCCCCGACCGGGCGCTCGGCGGCGCACCGGGCTGCGGCTTCTGCGACGGCTGCCACACCACCCTCGTCGGCACCCACGCGGACGTGGAGATCGTCCGTACGGACCTGCTGTCCATCGGTGTGAAGGAGACTCGCGAGCTCGTCCGGCGCGCCCAGCTCTCACCGGCGGGCGGCCGCTGGCAGGTCATCGTCCTGGAGGACGCCGACCGGCTCACCGAGGGCGCGGGCAACGTCCTCCTGAAGGCCGTCGAGGAGCCAGCCCCGCGCACGGTCTGGCTGCTCTGCGCGCCCTCCCTTGAGGACGTGCTCCCCACGATCCGCTCCCGCTGCCGCCACCTGACCCTGCGCACCCCGCCCGTGGAGGCGGTCGCCGACGTGCTCGTGCGGCGCGACGGCATCGAGCCGGAGGCGGCGCACGCCGCCGCCCGTGCCACTCAGGGCCACATCGACCGTGCGCGGCGGCTCGCGACGGACGAGCGGGCCCGTGCGCGCAGGTCCGTCGTCCTCAAGCTGCCCCTGCGGGTCGACGACGTCGGCGGCTGCCTCAAGGCCGCCCAGGAGCTGGTGGACGCGGCGGCCGAGGACGCGAAGCAGGTCGCGGAGGAGGTCGACGTCAAGGAGACCGACGAGCTGAGGACGGCCCTCGGCGGGGGGCAGGGCGGGCGGATGCCGCGCGGCACGGCCGGCGCGATGAAGGAGCTGGAGGAGCGGCAGAAGCGGCGCAAGACGCGTACCCAGCGCGACAGCCTGGACCTCGCGCTCACCGACCTGACGGGCTTCTACCGCGATGTCCTCGCCCTCCAGCTGCGTTCGCGCTCGGCCCTCGCGAACACGGACGTGCGGGACGCGCTGGAGAGGATCGCCCGCGACACCACGCCGGAGCGCACGCTCCGCCGCATCGAGGCGATCCTCGCCTGCCGCCAGGCCCTCGACCGGAACGTGGCGCCGCTGCTCGCGGTGGAGGCGATGACGATGGCGCTGCGGGACTGACGTCGTGTCCGGCGGAGGGTCCGACGGACGTGTCCGGCGGAGGGTCCGGTGGACGGATCCGGCGGAGGGTCCGGCGGACACGCGGTGGGCCGGGGCCCGCGGAATCCGCGATTGGACACGGTGCGTACCCGTCCGGATACGCTCCGGGAATGGACTCCAGGCGTTTGCTCCGTACGTCCGCCACGGCCCTCGCGGCCGTCGGACTGATCCTCTCCGGCTGCTCGGGCGGCAGCGACGCGGCGGCGTCCCGCACCACGTCGGCCCCGCCGGCCGCGGCAGCGACCGCCTCCCCCTCGCCCGAGGCGCTGAAGGGGTTCTACGCTCAGAGGCTGCGGTGGCGCGACTGCGGGGTCCCGAGCTTCCAGTGCGCCACCCTGCGCGCGCCCCTGGACTACACGAAGCCGGACGCGGGCGAGATCGAGCTGGCGGTCTCGCGGGTCCGGGCGACCGGCCCCGGCAAGCGGCTGGGTTCGCTCCTGGTCAATCCGGGCGGCCCCGGTGGCTCCGCCGTCGGCTACCTCCAGGGGTACGCGGGCATCGGCTACCCCGCACCGGTCCGCGCCCGCTACGACATGGTGGCCGTCGACCCCCGGGGAGTCGCCCGCAGCGAGCCCGTCGAGTGCCTGACGGGCCCGCAGATGGACACGTACACCCAGGTCGACCAGACGCCCGACACCACCGCCGAGGTCAACGCGCTGAGCGCCGCCTTCAAGGAGTTCGCGGCCGGCTGCGCGAAGAGGTCGGGGAAGATCCTGCCGCACGTCTCCACCGTCGAGACGGCCCGGGACATGGACATCCTGCGCGCGGTCCTCGGCGACGAGAAGCTCAGCTACGTGGGGGCGTCGTACGGCACGTTCCTCGGCGCCACCTACGCCGAGCTCTTCCCGGACCGGGTCGGCCGCCTCGTCCTCGACGGGGCGATGGACCCGTCGCTGTCGGCGATCGACCTCAACCGCGACCAGACCGCGGGCTTCGAGACCTCCTTCCGCGCCTTCGCCGCCGACTGCGTCCGCACTCCGGACTGCCCGCTGGGCACCGGGTCGGTGGCGGCGGCGGGCGAGGCGCTGCGGACGTTCTTCCGCGACGTGGACGCCGATCCGGTGCCCACCGGGGAGAGCCGGGAGCTCGGTGAGTCCCTCGCCACCACCGGGGTGATCGCGGCGATGTACGACGAGGGTGCCTGGCCCCAGCTGCGCGAGGCCCTCGCCCAGGCGATCGGCGGCGAGGGCTCGGGCCTGCTCGCGCTCGCGGACAGCTACTACGAGCGCGAGGCGGACGGCACGTACGCCAACCTCATGTTCGCCAACGCCGCCGTGAACTGCCTGGACCTGCCGCCCGCCTACCCGGGCCCCGCCCTCGTCGAGAGGGCCGTCCCGTCCTTCGAGCAGGCCTCCCCGGTCTTCGGCAAGGGTCTCGCCTGGGCCGCCCTGAACTGCACCTCCTGGCCGACCCCGCCGACCGGTCACCCCCACCGCATCACCGCCGAGGGCGCCGCCCCGATCCTGGTCGTCGGCACCACCCGCGACCCGGCCACCCCGTACAAGTGGGCCCGGTCCCTGGCGGGCCAGCTCTCCTCCGGCACCCTCCTCACCTACGAGGGCGACGGCCATACCGCGTACGGCCGGGGCAGCGACTGCATCGACACGGCGATCAACACCTACCTCCTGGAGGGCACCCCTCCGGCGGACGGAAAGCGCTGCTCATAGGGCCTCTCCGGGGGTGGTCGGAGCACCCCCGGAAACTGTGTAGACTTGGCGTCGCTGCTGAACCCACCATGGGTACGCGCAGCGCGCCGCCTTAGCTCAGCTGGCCAGAGCAACGCACTCGTAATGCGTAGGTCTCGGGTTCGAATCCCGAAGGCGGCTCGGAATTACCCCAGGACTCACTCGCCGTGACCTGGGGTTTTTTCATGCCCTCTCCGACCGCTCCTGTGTTTCGACAGGTGGGCCGGGGTGGCGGGGGTGGGGTGGGAGGTCGTACAACTCCCGGAGATCTCTTACGTCGGCGGCGGGAACCTGGGGGCAGTGTGAGTGGCATCGTCGGGGGCGGGGACGAGTTGGCCGTGACCGAGCGGACCCGGTTGCGGCGGCTGCGGGAGCAGGGGAGCCATCGGCGGGCCGATCTCGACGCGGTGCTCGGTGCCGGGTTCCTCTGTCATCTCGGGGTCACCGTCGACGGGTCGACGATGGTCGTGCCCACCGTCTACGGCGTCGAGGGCGACCAGCTGTACCTGCACGGGTCCGTCGCCAGCCGCAGTCTGGTGCGGGCGCCCGAGGCCACCGTCTGTGTCACCGTCACCCATGTCGACGGGCTCGTCCTCGCCCGCTCCGTCTTCGAGCACGGCGTCAACTACCGCTGCGCGATGGTCTACGGCGTTCCCCGTGTCGTCACCGACCCCGGCGAGAAGCTGCGGGGGCTCAAGGCGCTCACCGAGCAGAGTGCGCCCGGTCAGTGGGAGTACGTACGGCAGCCCAGCCGCAAGGAGTTGGCCGCGACGGCGCTGCTGGCGCTCGACCTGACCGAGGCCTCCGTGAAGACCCGGAGCGGGCCGCCGGACGACGGCGACTCCGAGGACGCGGCGCTCGGGCTCTGGGCGGGAGTCCTGCCGGTCGTGACCACCTTCGGCGCGCCGGTGACCGATCCGCTGCTGCCGGCCGACTCCGTGCCGCCCGCCCATGTGGCCTCCCGCGCGGGGCGTGTCCTGGGGGAGTGAGCCGGGGCGGGCTCAGAGCCTGAGGTTCAGGTGGCCGAGGCGCATTTCGTCCGCCAGGGCGTGGACGGCGGTGATCCGGCCCTCCAGGACCGTGAAGGTGAAGACGATCCTCGGGTCCCGTCTCGGTGGCCACGCCAGGCCCGCCGCCCCGTCCACCACCGCCTTCCCGGCCGTGCTCGTCCAGGCGAGGACCGCCTCCGCGACCGCCGCCGGGCCGTGCGCGCCCGGCACGCCCTCGCGTACGGCCGTCTCGTCGGCGCGCAGCACCACCTCGGGGTCGAGGAGGGCCCGCAGGGCGTCGGTGTCGCCGCTCCGCGAGGCCGCCAGGAAGGCCGCCACCACCTCGCGCTGTCGGGCGAGGTCCGGCTCCGGCATCTCCTCGGTCTCCCGCAGCCGGTACCTGGCCCGGCCGGCCAGCTGACGGGTCGCCGCCGGAGTGCGCTCCACGACCTCGGCGATCTCCTCGTACGGAACCGAGAACTCGTCGTGCGCCGGGCAGCGCGTGACCTCGTCGGGGTACCCGGGACGGGTACCCCGACGGGATGCGACAGGCATCGCCGTGCCCGGTCAGTCGCCGTGCCCCGTGCCGCCGCTGCCGAAGCCGCCGCTGGAGATGCCGCCCCACTTGCGCTTCTCCTCGGTGGGCGGGTCGGGTGACGTCTCCGTGCCGCCCGATTCCTTGAGCTGGTACGGCATGAGGCGGTGCGCGCCGTCCGTCTGCGGCATCTCGCTCGGCCTGCGGTACTCGGACATCTCGCCGGGCAGCTGGTCCGTCTCGGGCCGGTGCGGCTGCTCATCGGCCGTGGGAGCCGCGGGTTCGCGGTTGCGGACCCGGAAGCCCAGCCAGAAGGCCGCGATCAGGACGGCGACGAGAACAAGGCCGCCGAGAAGCTGTCCGAGGCCTGACTGCCAGACTCCCGCAGCCAGCGTCGGTGCTGCGCTGAGAGTGTTCATACTCCAGAGTTACCCGTTTTCAGACCTTTTGGACGCATTGCGCGGAACAACCCTCGGATTTCCCTGAAACATTTGCGCGCCCCCGTCGCGTCAATGAGGTGTACGGCGACCACGCCACGTGACCGCGAGGGAAGGAGGGGCATGAGAAAGTCCCGCGCGGACGAGTTCCTGGAGTTCGCCTCCGCACGCACGGGCCATCTGTTCCGCTCGGCGTGCCTGCTGACCAGCGGTGACACCCACCTGGCCGAGGACCTCACCCAGGAGACGCTGGGCCGGATGTACGCCGTGTGGGGCCGCATGGCACGGATCGGCAATCCGGCCGCGTACGCCCAGACCGTGCTCGTCCGCACGTTCCTCAGCCACCAGCGGCGCCGCTCGGCGACCGAGCGCCCCCTCGGCGAACTCCCCGACCGGGCCCCCGACACCGGCGAGGACCCGGCCCTGCGCATCGCCCTGCTCGACGCGCTGGCCGGGCTCGCGCCCAAGGACCGCGCGGTCGTGGTGCTGCGGTACTGGGAGGACCGCAGCGTCGAGGAGACCGCCGACGCCCTCCACGTCAGCTCCGCCGCCGTCCGCACGCGTTCCGTTCGGGCGCTCGCCAGGCTTCGGCAACGGCTCGGGGGCACCATCACCGAGTTCGCCGCCCGCTGACCACGTTTCCCTTCTCTGCGGCGCGACCCGTCCCGCCGGTCTTCCCGCCGGTCTTCCCGTCGGTCGTCGCGCCGACCGCTCCCACCCCCGCCCCCGCACACCCACCAACCGGAGACGGTGAATTCGACATGTCCCAGAACGAAGCCCCCCAGCCCGACGGATTCGAGGAGGAGCTAAGTGCCGTCCTGCGCAGCACCGGCGACGGCTTCGCCGCCCACGACCGGCGCGGGCTGGTCTCGGGCGGACTCCAGCGCGGCCGCCGCCGGCTGCTCCGGCGTCGTCTCGCCGTGACCGGCGGCGCCCTCGCGCTCGCCGCCGTCGGTATCGGCGGTGTGTACGGCGGCTCCCTGCTCTCGCCCGCCGGAAGCCCCGAGAAGGTCTCCGTGGCGGCGAGCCCCAAGAAGACCGCCGAGCCCGGCACCGACCCGAGCGGCCAGGCCGAGGCCGACGCCAACAAGCGGGGCGAGGCCCAGATCCCGGTCAAGGACCTCGCGGCCGTCCTCCAGGCCAACACCCCGGCCGGCTCATGGGAGATCGACAACCCGGACGGCAGGGGCCAGTCCGTCCTCGGCGTCCACGACGACGGCAAGGGCAAGGCCGCCGTCTCCGTAGGCCTCTACCGGAGCGGCACCGGTGAGGCGGGCGAGGACCAGGTGGCGTGCCCGTCGAGGGTGCACGTCCCCTACGACGACTGCACCAGCAAGCGGCTGCCGGGCGGTGACCGGCTCATGGTCCTCCAGGGGTACGTGTACCCCGACAAGCGCGAGGAGACCAAGAACTGGCGGGCGGTCCTGCTCACCAAGGACGGCTTCCTGATCGACGCGAGCGAGTACAACGCCGCCGGGGAGAAGGGCGCCGCGATCACCCGCGAGAACCCGCCCTTCAGCGCCGCCCAGCTGAAGGCCCTCGTCACGGCCGACGGCTGGCGTCCGCTGCTCAGGCAGCTGCCCCGCAACCCGCACAACCCGGGTGGCCAGGTCGAGCCGGAGGCGCCCTCGGAGCCGAGCGGCCCCGCCGTCCGGGCCACCCTGCGTTCCCTCCTGCCCAAGGGCCTCACGGTCACCGACCAGGGCGGGGACGCCGGCTACGGCTTCCTCGTCGTCGACGACGGCAAGGGCAAGAGCCTCGTCCAGATCAACGTCCAGCCCGGCATGTCCGGTGCCGCCGGCGGCCTCTTCGGCAGCGGGGACGTCACCGTCCTGCCCGACGGCCGCAGGGTGAAGCTCACCCAGCAGCCCGGCGAGAAGGGCGGCTCGGGCGTGGTGTGGTGGACCGCGGACACCATGACGCCCGAGGGGTTCCGGGTGGTCGTGTCCGCCTTCAACACCGGTGCACAGCACCAGGACGCCACGCGTGCCGAGCCCGCGCTGACGATGGCGCAGCTGAGGGCGATCGCGCTGAGCCCGAAGTGGCAGAAGCTGAACTAGCGCGTAGGCACGGGGGATACGCAAGCGGGGGAAGGGAGGGGGTGGTGGGTCCGTCGAGCGGGCGGGACCGCCGCCCCCTTCTCCGTGCCTACTTGGCGTCCGCGTACCGCTCGACCGTGGCCGTCGTGAACGGGAACCGCACCGGCGTCTCGCCGAACGTGATCCGTCCCGCCTCGTCCCCGGCCGACCGGATCGCCGCCGTGACCGCCTCCGCCTCCTCCGCCGGACAGTGCACGATCACCTCGTCGTGCTGGAAGAACACCAGCTCCGCCCGCAGACCGGTCAGCGCCCGACGCAACGACGCCAGCATCAGCAGCGCCCAGTCGGCGGCGCTGCCCTGCACCACGAAGTTGCGGGTGAACCGGCCCCGCGCCCGCGCGTTGCCCGAGGCGTACCCGGGGACGAACTCGCCCTCGGAAGCGACCGGTTCGCCGCCCTCCTGCGGAAGGCCCGCCTCCTCGGCCTCGCCCGCTCCCACCGCCCGGGGGCTCGTCCTGCCCAGCCACGTCCGCACGAGCCGGCCCTCCTCGCCCGCCTTCGCCGCGTCGTCGACATAGGCCACCGCGCGCGGGAAGCGGCGCCGCAGCGCCGCCAGGTTCTTCAGGCCGTCGCCGCTGGTCTGCCCGTAGATCGCGCCCAGGAGGGCGATCTTGGCGTGGTCGCGGTCGCCGGAGAAGGCCCGGTCCGAGAGCCGGGTGTACAGGTCGTCGGGGTGCCCCGCGACCTCCATCAGACCCGGGTCCCGGGAGATCGCGGCGAGCACCCTCGGCTCCATCTGGTCGGCGTCGGCCACCACCAGACGCCACCCCGCGTCCGCGACCACCGCCCGCCGGATCACCTTCGGGATCTGCAGGGCCCCGCCGCCGTTGGTCGTCCACCGCCCGCTGACCGTGCCCCCCGGCAGGTACTCCGGCCGGAAGCGGCCGTCCCGCACCCAGTCCTGGAGCCACGACCAGCCGTGCGCCGTCCAGATCCGGTACAGCTTCTTGTACGCGATCAAGGGCTTCACCGCCGGATGGTCCAGCTCCTCCAGCTCCCAGCGGCGGGTCGACCTCACCCGCACCCCGGCCTGCGCGAAGGCCTTCACCACATCGGCGGGCAGGTCCGGCCGGACCCGGCGCCCGAAGGCGGCCGACACCTCGTCCGTGAGCTCGGCGAGACGGCGCGGCTCGCCCCCGCCCGCGTACCGCTCGCCCAACAGTTCGTTCAGCAGGTCCCGGTGCACGTCCGCCCGCCACGGCAGCCCCGCCCTGTGCATCTCCGCCGCCACCAGCATCCCCGCCGACTCGGCGGCCGTGAGCAGCCGCATCCGGCCCGGGTGCTCCGCCCGGTCGTGGCGCCGCAGCTGCTCCGCGTAGACCGCGAGGAGGCCGTCGAAGGGTACGGAGACCACGGGGCGGGGCTCGAAGAGGAAGTCCTGCGAGCCCGGTTCGGCGCCGCGCTGCGGCGGGTCGGGCGGCACCGGAGCGTTCCGCAGGCGCGCCCAGGCCGCCGCCGCCGATCGGGGTTCGCCGAGCCGCCCCTCGTGCCCCAGGAGAAGCTGCTCGGCGTCCTCCATGTCGTAGCACCGCTCGACGCGGACCCCGGCGGCGAGCAGCCGGGGGTACACCTCGGCCGTCGACCGCCACACCCAGCGGGTGACCTCGGGCCTGGCCCGTACGGCCGCCACCAGGTCCGGCTCGCGCCGCACGTCCCCGGCGGGCAGCCCGTCGGGGCCGAGGGGTACGAGCAGGGCTCCGTCCCCCTCCGCCTCGGCGGCGAGGGCCCACCTGTCGGTCATGGGTGCGAGTCTGGCAGGCGGCACTGACAGCGGGGGGTGAGGCGGGGCGGGCGCGCGGCCGGTGGGGTGACCGGGGCCCGCTCCGTCGCGGGACTCGCGCCCGGGGCTCTACGGCGCCGCGTGACTCCCCGTGCGTACCGCCGCCCGGCTCCCCGTCGCCTCCCAGCCCCGCGCCGGCCCGTTCCGCCCCGGGCTCTACGCCGCCGCGTGGAACAGCGCCGCCGCCTCGCCCCGGGAGGCGACGTGCAGTTTGTTCAGGATGTTGGCCACGTGGAACTTCACCGTCGACTCGCTGATGTGCAGTTCCTCGGCGATCCGGCGGTTGCGGTGGCCGAGGGCGAGGTGGCGCAGGACCTCGACCTCCCGCTCGCCGAGGCCGGTCAGCGGGTGGGCCGCCTCGACCGGGGCGGCGGGTGCCGCCAGGGGGAGGACCGCCGTGATCGTCGTGCCCCAGCCCGGGACGGCGTCCAGCTCCAGCCGTCCGCCGAGGACGTCGAGCCGGTCCCGGATCGTGCCCGCACCGAGGGCGCAGGGGGCGAGCGCGCCCGCGCCGTCGTCCCGTACGGAGGCCCGCAGTTCGTGTTCGGTCAGCTGCCAGCCGACGTGGATCCGGCGCACCGAGTCCTGTTCGAGCACGATCAGGAGCAGGGAGCGGACGATCGCCCGCGCGCTGTGCGCCACGTCCGCCGCGAGCGAGCGGTCCGAGTCCGGCGCGCCCAGGTCGAGCCGGACCTGGCTGTGCCGCAGCAGCGGCCGCAGTTCGGCGGCGAGCCGTTCGAAGGCGTCCTGGGCGGGCTCCTCCGCCAGCGCCCGGTCCCGTCGCTGTGCGGCCCGCATCTCGATCAGCGCCGACGCGGCCAGGTCGGTCGCGGTCGTCCGGGCCGTCGTGTCGTCGAGGGCGCGGCTGCGCAGGACCCCGAGGACCCCGGAGAGCGCCGCCGTGTGCGAGGCCGTCAGCTCCGCGATCACCCGGGCCCGGGTGTCGGCGGCCGCCCGCGACCGGGCGAGCGCCCCCGGCATGGCCTCCGTCGCGAACCGGTCGAAGTGGCCGGACACCAGGTCCCACAGGGCCTGCGCCACGGCGAGTCCGGCCGCGTCCGCCGGGGCGGAGCCGTCCTCCCGTACGAGCACGAGGACCGCTCCGCGCCGGGTCGCGTGGCTGGTGACCGCGACGGCCTCGCGCTCCCGGCCCCCGAGCGTCGCCCGGCCCTGCCAGGGGCTGCCGGGGACGCCGGCCGCGAGCAGCGGGGCGAGTTCGGCGGCGGTGAGCAGCTCCGTACCGCCGAGCGTCTTGAAGGGGGAGTGGGCGCAGTGGGTGGAGAGTTCGGCCGCGTCCACGTGCGGGACGAGCGGGGCGAGGGCGGCCGAGACCGCGGGGAGGATCTCCCCGAGGGGCTGCCGGATGATCTCGTACGCGGCGGTCAGCGTGAGCGCGTCCATGCGGTCGAGCGTACGCGGGGAGGGCCGGGTCCCCGCTGGCCTTTCGGGTAGGTGGGACTGGCCGTTGGGAGGGCGGGGCGCGGGCCGCCGCGGGCGCAGGCTGGGTCTCGTCGGAGAGCGGGAACCGTGAACAGGCGGCTGTGGAGGCTGAGATGGAAGTGATCGTGTACGAGGAGTTCGGCGGCGCGGAGGTGCTGCGCCACGCGACCGGCGTCGCCGTGCCGGAGCCCGGCCCCGGCGAGGTCCGTGTGAAGGTGGCGGCCGTCGGCCTCAACCCGGTGGACTGGAAGCGCCGTCACGGCTGGGTCGAGGCGTTCTACCCGACGACGTTCCCGGCCGTCCCCGGCCTGGAGTTCGCCGGCACCGTCGACAAGCTCGGCGAGGGCGTCACCGGCCTCGCCGTCGGCGACGAGGTCCTCGGCTGGACCCGCACCGGCTCCTACGCCGAGTACGCCATCGCCGACATCGTCGCGCCCAAGCCCGCCGGGCTCTCCTGGGAGGCCGCCGCGAGCCTCCCGGTGGCCGGCGAGACCGCGCAGCGTGTCCTGGACCTGATCGGCGTACGGGAGGGCGAGACGCTCTTCCTGCACGGCGCGGCGGGTGTCGTCGGCTCGGTGGCCGTCCAGCTCGCCGTCGCGGCCGGGGTGCGGGTGATCGGCAGCGCCTCGGAGCCCAACCACGCCTACCTGCGGGAACTCGGCGCCATCCCGGTGGCCTACGGGGAGGGCCTGGCCGACCGGGTCCGCGCCGCCGCCCCCGACGGCGTCGACGCGGTCTTCGACGCGGCGGGCCACGGCGTGCTGCCGGTCGCGATCGAGCTCCTGGGCGGGGCCGACGCGCCGAAGGAGCGGATCGCGACGATCGCGGACGCGGACGCGGAGCGGTACGGGATCGTCTTCTCGGGGGTCATGGGAGACCTGGACGCCGTACGGGCCGGACTCACGGCCCACGCGCGCGCGGCGGTGGAGGGGACCCTCGCGGTCCGGCTCGCCGAGACGTTTCCCCTCAAGGAGGCGGCGAGGGCCCAGGAGTTGAGCGAGTCGGGCCATGTCCGGGGAAAGCTGGTCCTGCTTCCCTGAGGCCCCCGTGGGCGTGGGATCCGCACGGGGGGCCGGCCCCCCCCGGATCCAGGAGAGAAACCTACGGGTCGCGCGCCCCGGGAGTGAGAGGATCCCTCCGCCGTGAGAGCTGGTTCCGACCGTGGAGGGCGACGACGATGTACGCGATACCGCTGGGAGACGACGGCGCGGAGCTGCGCCCGCTCGAACCGTGGCAGGCCGACGAGTTCCTGGCGCACATGGACCGGGGACGCGAGTTCATCGGCGCGCGCAACGGACTCCCCGACGTCGTCACGGACCTGGAGTCGAGCCGTGCCTTCCTGCGGCTGTACGCGGAGAAGACGGCCGCCGACACGGGGCGCATCCACGGCATCTGGTCCGACGGCACCCTCGTCGGCGCGGTGATCCTCCGGAAGCTGGACGTCGAGGGCGGCACCGCGGAGGCGGGCTGCTGGCTGGAGCCGGCCGGCGTCGGCAGGGGTCTGGTGACCCGGGCGGCGCGGACGCTCGTCGACTGGGCGGTCGAGGTGCGCGGGGTCCACCGGGTGGAGTGGGTGGTGTCCTCCGGCAACGCGCCCAGCATCGCCGTGGCCCGCCGCCTCGGGATGTCCAGGGACGGCGTCCTGAGGGAGAGCTACTCCTACCGGGGCGAGCGCCACGACCAGGAGGTCTGGTCGGTCCTCGCACCGGAGTGGAGGGCGGCGAAGGCGGCGAAGGCGGCGTTGGGGGGCGGGGGCGTGGGCGGGGCCGGGGCCTCCTAGGGCGGGCTTCCCGTCAGCTTCCCGTCCCGGGTCGTGCCCGCCTGGGGCGGGCTTCCCGTCTACGGACGGGGAGGCCGTACGGGTGGACGGGGCGGTGACCCGGCTCCGACCCCGGTCACCGCCCCGTCCGTCCCACCATCGCCGCTCAGCGCGTCAGGCGCCACGCGGGGAGGGCCGACGCGGCGATGGCCACCGTCGCGCACACGCCCGCCGCCGTGCCGGCCATGCCCCACGGGAGGGCCAGGACCACCGGTGCCGAGAGGGCGGCGAGGCCCGCTCCCAGGGTGCCCAGGACGAGCGCCGTCACCGCGAGGCCGAGCGCGGTGCCGATCGCCACGGCGAGCGTCGCCTCGCCCGTCACGACCCGCAGGATCTGGGCCCGGGTCGCCCCGGCCAGCCGGAGCGAGGCCAGTTCCCCACCGCGTACGGACGTCGCCATGAGCAGGGTGTTGGCGAGGCCGATCACCGTGTAGACCAGCGCGATGCCGAGGACGAGGAGCAGGCCGAGGCGGGTCTGCGGGCTGCCGGTCGGGGGGCGCTCGGCGTCGGCCCACGCGTCGGCCGTCCTGACGGTGCCGCCGCTCGCCGCGAGCGCCCGCACCGTGGCCGTACCGCCGCCCCGTGCCTCGATCCGGTCGGGGGCGGAGCCGGGGGCGTTCGCCCGGGTGACGTACGGCCCGTTGTCGCCGGTCCCGAGGGCGAGGACGGCCGCGATCCGGAGCCGTACCGGACCGGTCCCGTCCGCGCGCCAGACCTCGACGGTCTCGCCCACCCGGCGCCGCTCGAACTCCTCGTTCACGACGATCGACCGGTCGTCGAGGTCCCGCAGGTCCCCCGCGACCACTGGCAGCCGGGCGAGCTCGGCGAAGGCCGCCGGGTCGGTGACCGCCCGCGCCCCGTACTTCACGACGGCCGCGTCCCCGTCCCGTACGAAGACGGAGGTCGGCCCGGTGGGGGAGACGACCGCCCCGGGCGGCGGCGTCACCGGCCCCAGGCCGCCCGTGCCGCCGTTCGCCGCGCCGGTCACGACGTACCGCGCGGCCGTCTGCTCCCGCGCCTCCACGCCCTTCGCGCGCGTGACGCTCGTCGCCGAGCCGAACAGCGTCCCGGCGAGCGCCACGGTCACGAGGACGGGGGCGGCGACGGCGGCGGTACGGCGTACGGAGGCCGCGCTGTTCTCCCGCACCAGCGTCCCCACGGCGCCCCGCAGCCGCAGCAGTCGGGCCACCGGCCGGACGAGCAGCGGGGAGAGCAGGGCGATGCCGGTGATCAGGAGCATCGGGAGGGTCGTGTACGTCTTCCGCTTGAGCAGCGCCGACGGGTCCGTGACGCACGTCCAGACGAGGAGCCCGAGACCCGTCGCGACCAGTCCCGCGCCGAGCAGGGCCCGGCCGAGGGGCAGGGCGTCGGCGTCGACGTCCGCCTCCCGGAGCGCGGCCGTGGGGCCGACCCTCCCGGCACGCCGGGAGGCGGCGACCGCCCCGGCGAGGGCGACGGTCACACCCGTCCAGAAGGCCGCGTGGAAGGGCCAGGCCGGCCCGCCGACCGAGAACCACTCCGGGGCCAGACCGCTGTCGACGAGGACCCGGGCGAGCAGTGGCGCGCCCAGGGCGCCGAGGGCGCATCCGGCGGCCGAGGCCAGCACGCCGAGCACCGCGGCCTCGGCGAGGAGGAGCCGCCGGATCTGTCCGGGGGTGGCCCCCGCGGTCCGGAGGAGCCCGAACTCGCGGCGGCGCAACGCCACGGCGAACGCGAAGGTGGAGGCGACGACGAAGACGGAGACGAAGGCGGTGACGCCGCCGGAGGTGCCGAGGAGGGCGTTGAGGGCGAGGAGCGCTTCGGCGTCCCGCTCGGGGTCGGGGTCCGCGCGCCGCCGGTCGTCGCCGGTGAGGACCTGGGCGCGGTCACCGACGAGCGCCCGGACCTCGGCGGCGGGGGCGTCCACGCCTACGGCGTCGGGTCCGGTGGGTTGGGGCGTGCCGGATCCGGGTCCGCCGGAGGTGGACGTGCCGGAGGTGGGCGTGCCGGATCCGGGTCCGCCGGAGGTGGACGTGCCGGAGGTGGGCGTGCCGGATCCGGGTCCGCCGGAGGTGGAGGTGCCGGAGGTGGTGACGGTCCAGCGGGCGCGGAGCTCGCGGAGCAGTTCACTGTCCACAGGCTGTGGACGGTCGAGTCGCCGCGTCACGGACACCGTCTCGGGCCCGCGCCGCACGTCGAGCGTCAGCCGGTCCTGACCCTGCACCACGACGGGCGAGGACGCGAATCGCTGGGGAGAACGCTCGGGCGCGTGAAAAGTGGCGGAGAGGCCGAGCCCCATGATGGTGAGCAGCCCCACGCCGAGCGCGAGGGCGACGAATCCGCCGAGGAAGGAGGCCCAGCGGGCACGCAGGCCGGAGAGGACGACGGTCAGCACGAGGGGCTCCCGGCGGCGGGACGGGGGGTGATGGCGGGGGCGGTGGGTCGTGGCGTCTCCGTCAGGCCGGCCGGGACCGTCTCCAACGTCGTCATGCGTGCCGCGACCGCCTCCACCGTCGGGGCCGGAAGTTCGTCCGCCACGCGGCCGTCGACCAGGAAGACCACGCGGTCCGCGCGGGCCGCCGCCACCGGGTCGTGGGTGACCATGACGATCGTCTGCCCGTCCCGGTCGACCAGCTCCCGCAGCATGTCGAGCACCTCGCGGCTCGTCGTCGAGTCGAGCGCTCCGGTCGGCTCGTCGCCGAAGAGGACGGCCGGACGGGTGATCAACGCGCGGGCGATCGCGACCCGTTGCTGCTGCCCGCCGGAGAGCTCGCCGGGCCGGTGCCGCTCCCGCCCCGCGAGTCCGACCCGGGCCAGCGCCTCGCGTACCTCCGTACGGGAGGGGCGACGGCCGGCGAGGCGGAGGGGCAGGGCCACGTTCTGGGCGGCCGTCAGGGCGGGCAGCAGGTTGAAGGACTGGAAGACGAAACCGATCCGGTCCCGCCGGAGCAGGGTCAGCCGCCGCTCGCTCAGCCCCTCCAGAGCGACCCCGCCGACCTCCACCTGCCCGGCGGTGGGCCGGTCGAGGCCGGCGGCGCACTGGAGCAGCGTGGACTTGCCGGAGCCCGAGGGGCCCATGACGGCGGTGAAGGTCCCGGCGTGGAAGTCGAGGTCGACGCCGTCGAGGGCGCGGACGTCCCGGTGGTGACGGGTCAGTCGGCGGAGCCGTACGGCGGCGGTGGGGGCGGGCGGAGAGGGCTTCGCTGCGGCGGTCCGGGCTGTCGAGGTCATGCCTCTAGCGAACCGGTTTCCCCGCCGCCGATCACGACCACTGCCGGGTGTCCGGGGGGTAGGGCCAGACCTACCCTCACGACCACTGCCGGGTGTACGGCGGGCAGGGCCAGACCTGCCCCGGGCGCTCCCGGGGGCTCCCGGGGGCTGCGCCGGACGCTCGCAGAGCCCTGCGCCCGGGCGGCTACCGGGCCGCCGGGCCGCGACGGCCGCGAGGCCCGCGCCGGGGCTTCGCGGCCGAGGCTTCTCCCGCGGCGGTCACGACCCCGGCGCCGCGGCGGTCACGCCCCCTGCACCGCGGCGGTCACCAGTGCTTACGCCGCAGGGCTTACGCCGCGATGTCGCCGGAGGCGTCCCCCGCCCGTACCGCCTTCACGAACACGTCCAGCGCGTCCAGCGGTTCGCGGCCGTCGAGCAGGGTGCGCAGGTCGCTCTCGACCCCCGTACCGTCCAGGAAGCCGTGGGCGATCGCCGAGTACGTGCTCGCCAGCATCGGCACCTGGAAGGGGGCCGCCCCGGAGGCGGCGAAGGCGGCGCGGGCGTCGGCGAGCGTGCCGGGGGCGTACGTGGCGCCCAGGGCCGCCGCCAGGTCGGCGCCGCCCAGGGCGCGTTCGCCGACCAGTTCGTACACCCGGTTCCGGTGGGCGGCCGGGTCCGTCGCCACGGAGACGGCGATGTCGGCGAGGTCCTCGCGGGCGACGGCGGCCAGACGCCCCCCGCCGAGGGGGCCGGTGATCCGGCCGTCGGCGTCGGGCGCGGCGATCCAGGTGAGGAACTCGGCGTAGAGACCGTTGCGGAGGATCGTCCAGTCGAGCGTGGCCGAGCTTCGCAGCCGCCGCTCGGTCCAGCGGTGCGCGAGCGCGTACGTGAGGTGGTCGCCGTCCCCGGACAGGCTCGTGTAGACCACGTGCCGGACGCCCGCCCGCTCGGCGGCCGAGAGCGCGGCCCCGTGGCGGGCGACGACCGTGTCGTCCTCCCCGTACCCGGCGGATATCAGCAGCAGCGTGTCCGCCCCGGCGAAGGCCTCCGGCAGCGTCCCGGGCGCGTCGAAGTCGAGCCGGCGGGTGCCGGGCAGCCCGCGCGCGTGCCGAGGACGACGTCCTCGCGGCCGGCGAGCCGGTCGGCGACGAGTGAGCCGAGAGCGCCGGAGACACCGGTGACCAGCAGCATGTTTTCCCCCAGGGGTCGAGATGGCTGAGACCATCGTGGGGGGACGGAGAAGATCGCGTAAGGAGGCACATCCATGTCCGAGGGGCACACGGAGGTAACCACCGAGCCCTTGGTGAGCTGTGCGGAGGACTGTGGGGTGCGGGACGTCCAGGACCGGCTCGGCGACAAGTGGACGGTGCACGTGGTCGTCGAACTCGCGCCGGGACCAAGGCGGTTCAGGGAACTCCAGCGGCTGGTCACCGGGGTCTCGCAGCGGATGCTGACCCTGACCCTGCGCCGCCTCGAACGGGACGGCCTCGTCTCGCGGACGGTCTACCCGACGACGCCGCCGCAGGTCGAGTACGCCCTGACGGAGACCGGCCACAGCATGACCCACCTGATCAAGCAGCTCGTCGACTGGTCGCTCGATCACCGTGCGGTGATCGCCCGGTCGCGCGAGGCATGGGACACGAGGACGGCGTGAGCACCAGGGACGGCGTGAACACCACGATCGACAAGGCCTTCGAGGCGCTGTACGCGAGCGACGACGGGTCGCTCGACACGGCGGCGTCGCTGCTGGCCGCCGACCGGAGCGCGGACGCCGGACTGACGCGTCGCGGCGAGGAGTTCGTACGGACCCTGTGGGGGCGGGGGTGGCAGCCCGCGGACATCGTGCGCATGGCGCGCCGCGACCTGGCGGACGAGCACCTCAGGGTCCTCACCGGCCTGATCCGCGGCGAGACCGCCCGCTACGAGCGGCTGCCGCACCGCTGGCAGGCGCAGCTCGACGAGCTGGACGCCGCCCCCGCACGGCCGACGGACCGCTTCTCGTACGCGACGACCGTCCTGGAGCTGTACCGGCTCCTGGTCCGGCTGCCGCGGCTCGACGCGGTCGGCCCGGTCCCCGGGGAGGCGCTGCCGCCCGCGGTCGCGGGAGAGCCCCGGATGCTGACCCGGATCAGGGCGCTGCTCGCGAAGGCGGAGGCGACGGGGTTTCCGGAGGAGGCCGAGGCCCTCACGGCCAAGGCGCAGGAGCTGATGGCGCGCCACAGCCTGGACGAGGCGACGCTCGCGGCGGGCGCGCCGTCCCCGGAGACACCGGGGGCGGTCCGGATCGGGGTGGAGCCGCCGTACGAGCAGGCGAAGGCGATCCTGCTGGACGCGGTGGCGACGGCGAACCACTGCCGGGCGGTGTGGAACGAGTCGTACGGCTTCTCGACGGTGGTCGGCTTCGAGGCGGACCTCGACCCGGTGGAGCTGCTCTACACCTCGCTGCTCGTGCAGGGGCAGGCGGCGATGACGCGGGCCGAGGCGGAGCAGCGGGCGGGCGGCCGCAAGCGCACGAAGTCCTTCCGGCAGTCCTTCCTCCTGGCGTACGCGAACCGGCTCGGCACCCGGCTGTCGGCGACGTCCCGCCGGGTCGCCGCCGAGGCCCCGAGCCTCCTCCCGGCCCTCGCCTCACGCGACCTCGCGGTCACCACCCGCACGGACGAACTCTTCCCGGAAACCCGCTCCACGCGGGTGCGTGCGGCCTGGGACGAGGAGGGCTGGACGCACGGGGCGTCGGCGGCGGACCGGGCGGGCCTGCACCCGGGACGGCGGGGGATCGGGGAGCGGGGAGGGGACGGGCGCTGAGGCGGGGCGCGGCGTGGGAGTCGGGCGCTGAGGCGGACCCCGGCACGTGGGCCGGGTGCTGAGGCGGACGCCGGCAGGTGGGGCCGGGTGCTGAGGCGGACCCCGGCATGGGGCCGGGTGCTGAGGCGCCTGCCGCCCGGCCCGGACCACGGCCGTGCCCTCGGAGACCGTGCCCTCGGAGGTGGTGCCTCAGCGGCCGTGTCCTCTGAGGCCGCGCACCCATCGGCCGCCGTGTCCTCATCGGGCGTGTCCTCACCGGCCGGGCCCCCCCGGTCGAGCCCCCATCGGCCGGGCCCCATCGGCCGGGCCCCATCGGCCGGGCCCCATCGGCCGGGCCCCATCGGTCATGCCCCCAGCGGTCATGCCCACAGAACCCCACGCGTGGGTGAAATCGGCTGTTTCGCCCCCGTCCCGGATACGCTCGGGCCATGAGCTGGCTCCGGGCGTTGAAGGAGACCGCCCGCTCCGGGCTCACCGTCGAGCGGCAGCGGCTCTCCCCCGTCATCGCCGCCCGCGCCGCCCTCGGGCTCGCCCTGGTCATCGGCTTCTCCCTCGCCGTCTTCGGCCCCGCCGTCGCCGCCTCCTCCGCCTTCGGCGCCTTCCAGGCGGCCATCGCCACCTTCCAGCGCTCCTGGCGCCCCCGCCCCACCCTCGCCCTCGCCTCCGGCGCCAGCCTCGCCGTGTCGACCTTCGTCGGCTACCTCGTCGGCGCCCAGGAGGTCTTCTTCCTCGCCCTGCTGCTCCTGTGGACGTTCCTCTCGGGCCTCGCCTGGGCCGCCGGCCCCACCGCCGGCATGATCGCCTCCTCCAACGTGGCGATCATGCTGGTGACCGTCACCCTCCCCACCTCCGTCGCCACCGCCGCCGGGCACGCCGTCATGATCTTCGCGGGCGGTGTCGTCCAGGCCGCCCTGGTCGTCGTCCTCCCGGTCCGCCGCTGGGGCGCCCAGCGCGACGCCCTCGCCGACGCGCTCGCCGCCGAGGCGGACTACGCCCGCCGTCTCCGCCACGACCCGGTGGCCCCGTTCGACCCCCTGCCGCTCATGCACGCCCGCAACGCGGCCGCCGTGACGCCCGGCCAGGCCCGCCGCCGCCCGGCGGAGCTCCACGGGGCCAGGGGCCTCGCCGAACGCATCCGGCCCGTCCTCGCCTCCCTCGCCGACCCCGCCGTCGGCGTGCCGGAGGAGGGCCCCGCACGCGCGCGCGTGCGGGAGCTGCTCGGGGCGGCGGGCACCGTCCTGGACGCCGCCGCGCACGCGATCCGGCACGGCGAACCCGTCGCCCTCCCCGCAGCCGCCGTCGACGCCCTCCACGCCCCGGACACCCTGTCGATCCTGCACGGCCCGCCCCGCCGCGCCGCCATCCGTCTCGCCGCGCTGCTCGGCGACGTCGTCGACACGGCCGAGCCGCGCACGGAGACGTCGGGACACGGCGCCACGGCCCGCGCCCGCCCCACCCTGGTCCGCCTCGCTCCGATCATCATGGTGAAGGTCCGCGCCGAGCTGCGCCGGGACTCCCCGATCCTGCGCCACGCCGTCCGCGTCTCGGCGGTCGCGGCCGCCGGCTACCTACTGGGCGGGGCGCTCCCCTTCGGGCACGGCTACTGGGCGCCGATGGCCTCGGTGATGGTGATGCGCCCGGACTTCTCGCAGACGTACGCGCGCTCGGTGGCGCGGTTCGGCGGCACTCTCGTCGGGGTGGCCCTGGCGACGGCGGTCGTGCAGTCCGCCCACCCGGACACGTACCTGTCGGCGGCCCTCGCGGTGGTGTGCGCCTTCGGGATGTACCTGTTCATCCGGACGGGGTACGCCGCCAGCCAGGTCTTCGTCGCCGCGTACGTCGTCTTCCTGCTCGGCATGGAGGGCGGGGGCGTCGGCCAGACCGTACGCGACCGGGTGACGCTGACCCTGCTCGGCGGGCTCCTCGCGATGCTGGCGTACGCCGTCTACCCGGCCTGGGAGACGCCCCGGCTGCGCGGACGGCTCGCGGACTGGCTGGCGTCGGTCGGCGGGTACGCGGCGGTCGTCACCGCGCGGTACGCCGATCCGGTGGGGCCGGGCAGCCCCGACGTACGGGAGGCGCTCCTGAACACCCGCGCGGCCCGGGTCGCCTGGCAGGAGGCGGTGGAACGCGCGACGCACGAGCCGGTACGGCACCGGGGGCTCTCGCACGCGGCGGTCGAACAGGCCGACCACGCCCTCGCGGAGTTCGGGCGGGTGGCGATGCTCATGGAGGCCCACCTGCCGGAACACGGCGCTCCGCCCGTACCGGCCGCCGCGACCCTCGCGGAGTCCCTGCGCCGGGCGACGGAACGCGGCGCCAAGGAGGTACGGGAGCGCAAGGTGCCGCAGTGGGACGACCTGCGGGAGACGCTCGACGCCTGGTCCACGGACCCGCCGGACCACTTCCTGCTGCACAAGGGGGCCGTCCTGCTCCTGGAGGCCCTGGACGAGGTCACGACGGCCCTGACGGAGTCCACGCGCGCGCGGTGAGGAGTCCGGGGGCCGTGGCAGATCCGCCGTGCCCGTCCGTGGATTTTCGCGAGCATGTCATCCGGCGCCGGGCCGGGCGGAGTTGGTAGGGGTGAGGGCCGAGGAGGTGCGCGGTCCGCAGAGATCCCGATCGATCCCAGGAGCAGTCGGATGAAGAAGTACCTGCTGGCCGCGGCCGGCGTCGTGGCCGCCGTCGTGATCGCGGCGCCGGTGGCCGTGGGGGCGTCCGCCGGGACCTCCGCGGCGACCGGTTCCGCCGCCCGGGTCCCGACCGCCCCGAAGGCCGCCCCCTCGAAGGCCGCCCCCGTGAAGGCCGACTCCGCGAAGGTCACCCCGGTCAGGGCCGCCGCTCCCGCCGCGGACCCGGTCCGTACCGTCCGCCCCGGTGAGCGCGTGGACGCCGGGCAGGGCTACACCGTGTGGCTGACCAGGGACGGCAAGCACTGGGCGGACCCGGACGGGTTCGAGAACTTCCGCAGCGTCGTCGACGGCAACATCGACCGCTCCGCGCCCGGCGTGAGCCACCAGAGCGAGGGGAACGCGGCCGGCGTCTTCCACTCGGGCGTCTACTACGGGACCCGCAAGGCGGGCCGCGTCGAACTGACCGACGCCGAGGGCCACAAGACCGTCGCGACCCTCCTCGCGCTGCCCGGCCGTCCCGACTGGGGCGTCTGGTACACCCGCACCGGGCCGGTGACCGGCAACGACGGCGGCTCCTTCGACGTCGCCCTGTACGACCGCGAGGGGAAGCCGCTCGCCGAGCTGCCGGGCTTCGACTTCCCGGCCGGCCGCGGCTGACCGCGACCGCCGGGGCGGAAACGTGGCGGGGCCCGGCACGGGGCGGGCCCCGCCACCCCCCTTCCCCCTTCCACCGACGCTCCACCGACGACGACCGCCCACCGATCGCGAGGTCCGACACAGTGCCGCACGAGTCCGTCACCGAGGACACGGAGGCCACCGTGGCCGGCAGGGTCACCGGGATCACTGGGAACGCCGGGGCCACCGGGACCGCCGGGAGCAGCGGGGTCATCACGGACGACGACGGGTTCGCCGCCTTCGCCGTCGCGGCCTGGCCGCGTCTGGTGCGTACCGCCCAGCTCCTGACCGGGGACTTCCACGAGGCCGAGGACCTGGTGCAGACGACCCTGGCCAAGGTGTACGGACGGTGGCGGCGGGTGCCCCGTGGGGAGATCGACCTGTACGTACGCCGGGCCCTGATCAACAACAACCTCAGTCGGCTCCGCCGGAAACGGGTCGTCCATCTGCTGACACCGGTCCTGCCGGAGTCGCTGCGCCACACCTCCGCCGGTCATGCCGAGGCGGTCGAACAGCGCACCGCGCTCCTGACGGCCCTGGCGGACCTGACCGCCCGCCAGCGCGCTGTCATGGTGCTCCGCTACTGGGAGGACCTGACCGAGCTGGAGATCGCCGGTGTGCTCAACTGCTCGATCGGCACGGTCAAGACCCACGCCCGGCGCGGCCTGGCGGCGCTGCGCGCCCACCCCGGGCTCGTCACCGTCCCCGTCCCGCCCCTCCCCGCCGCCCCCTCCGGAGCCCGACGATGACCGCCGCACGGCCGACGACACCCCCTGACCCCGAGCCCGACCCGGGCCGCGAGCCCGACCTCGGTGAGACCGACGTGCGCGCGGTGTTCGCGAGGGCCGCGCTCGACGTCACCCCGGGTCCGTTGCCGCTGGAGGCCGTCCGGCGGGAGGGCCGGATCCGCCGGAGGCGCCGTACGACCGCCTTCTCGGCCCTCTCGGTGCTCACGGTCGCGACGGCCGTGGTGGCGGTCGTCGCCCTGACTCCCGTAGGCCCGTCCCCGTCGGGTGCGGGCCCGGTGGCGGCCCCGCCGACCGTCGTCCCGACCTCGGCTCCGGCCGTGCGTCCGTCCCCGCCACGGCCGGCCCCGATCCGGGTGGTGGCCTCAGGCGAACGCGTGGACGCGGGGAAGGGCTGGAAGATCTGGCTCACGGAGGAGGGCAAGCACTGGGCGGGGCCGGACGGTTTCGAGAACTCCCGGAGCGTCACCGACGGCAACATCGACCTGGACAGCCCGGGGGTGAGCCACCAGGGCGAGGGGAACCCGACGGGCGCCTTCCATTCGGGGCTCTACTACGGGACCCGTGACGGGGGCCGCGTCGAGCTGAGGACCGCCGACGGCCGCAAGATCCTCGCCACCCTGCTCGAACTGCCGGGAAAGCCCGGCTGGGGCGTCTGGTTCGCGCACACCGGGCGGGGGGAGGGGGACGTGGGCGTGGCACTGTACGACCGCGCGGGCGGGCTCCTCTCCGAGCTGCCCCTCATCCCCCGCGCCCCGGCCCCCTGAGCCGACGCGTCTCACCACCGGGCCTCACGACGAGGACCCGACGCCCCTCACCACCGGGCCCTCACCGCGAGGCCCCGACACCTCTCACCACCAGGCCCCTCACCACGAGGCCTTCCGTACCCCCGGCAGGAACCCCGCGTGCGCCTGCGCCCTGAGGCGTAGCCGGGACAGGCCGAACTTGCGCAGGTGGCCCCGGGGCCGGCCGTCCACCGCGTCCCTGTTGCGGACCCGGGTGGCGCTCGCGTCCCGGGGCTGACGGCTCAGCTCCCGTGCCGCCGCCTCGCGGGCGTCGACCGGGGTGCCGGGGCGGCGGAGGAGTTCCTTCAGCTCGGCCCGCCGCTCGGCGTACCGGGCGACGACCCTCCTGCGGTGCGCGTCGCGTGCGACCTTGCCGCGCCGGGCCATCAGACCTTCGCCCCGCGCGCCCGGACGCGGGCCACCGCGGCCTCGACGCCGATCGTGTCGACGGTCCTGATCGCGCGGGCGCTGAGGGTGAGCCGTACGTACCGGCCCTCGCTCGGCAGCCAGTAGCGCTTGCGCTGGATGTTGGGGTCGAAGCGGCGCGGGGTGCGCCGGTGGGAGTGCGAGATCCGGTTGCCGAATCCGGGCCGTGCTCCGGTGAGCTGGCAGTGGGCGGACAAGGGTGACCTACCTCTCCGTGGAGACGTCGGAGGAGCATTGGAAATGGGAACCATTTTCATTTACTCTACACACCATGGCACGCAACGAACTCCGCCCCGTCGTCAAGCTCCGGTCCACCGCCGGCACCGGATTCACCTACGTCACCCGCAAGAACCGCCGCAACGACCCCGACCGCCTCACCCTGCGCAAGTTCGACCCGGTCGCCCGTCGGCACGTCGACTTCCGAGAGGAGCGCTGAACCACCTCATGAAGCCCGCCCTCCATCCCCCGTACGAGCCCGTCGTCTTCCGCGACAGGGCCGGCGGCTTCGCCTTCCTCACCCGCTCCACGCGCACCGGCGACCCCGGGAAGACCGTGGAATGGGAGGACGGCCGCACCTACCCCGTCATCGACGTCGAGATCTCCTCGGCGAGCCACCCCTTCTACACCGGCACCGCGCGCGTCCTGGACACCGCGGGCCGCGTGGAGCGCTTCGAGAAGCGGTACGGGCGCCGCGACGACCGCGGCGAGGGAACCCCCGGGGCAGCCCCCTGATGTTCTCCGTCGCCCTCGTCGGAGGGCTCCACTCCGACGCCCGCCGCGCTGCCGTGGACCGGCTCCTGGCCGCCGTCCCCGGCAGCGTGGCGCTCCACCACGACCTGGCGACGGCCCCGCAGACCGGGACCGTCGCCCGTACCGTCCGCGACGCCACCGGTGTCCTCGCCGCCGGCGAGACCCCGCTCGTCGACGACTGTGCCTGCTGCGCCCTGCGCGAGGACCTCGTCCCCGAGCTCGTACGACTCCGCGACGCCGGGCTCACCCGGCTCGCCGTCGTCGAGCTCTGGGACTCCGTCGAACCCAGGGCGATGGCCGAGGTCGTCGCGGGCGCCGGATTCCGCGTCGGCGCCGTCGTCACCGCCGTCGACCCGGCCCTCCTCCTGCCGTACCTGGCCAACGGCGACGACCTCGCGGACGTCGGCCTCGCCGCGGCCGCCACCGACCGGCGTACCGTCGCGGACACCTGGGCGCGCCAGCTGGAGTACGCGCCCGTGCTCGCCGTCGTCGACAGCCCCGGGGCCGACGCGGAGGACCGGGCGCTGCTCGACCAGCTCCACCCCA
Organism: Streptomyces sp. Qhu_M48; assembly: GCF_051305195.1. Classification (NCBI taxonomy): domain Bacteria; kingdom Bacillati; phylum Actinomycetota; class Actinomycetes; order Kitasatosporales; family Streptomycetaceae; genus Streptomyces; species Streptomyces sp. Qhu_M48. The sequence goes on from NZ_CP195432.1 coordinate 247,239, forward strand.
CCGCCCTCAGGATCCCCGTCGAGGGTGACGGACTGGCCCCCGCCGTGTTCGCGGGCTTCGACGTGGAGGCGGCGGCCGCCGCCCAGCACCCGGCCTGCGCGCTGCTGCCGCAGGAGGCCGAGGGGCATGGCGTCGCCACCTACGTCTGGCGCCACCACCGGCCCTTCCACCCGGAGCGGCTCTTCGCCGCCCTGGAGGGCCTGACCTGCGCGGCGACCCGCAGTCGCGGCCGGTTCTACCTGGCCGACCGGCCGGACACCCTGCTCGCCTGGGACGCGGCGGGCGGCGCCCTGAGCGTGGAGAGCGCGGGCCCCTGGCTGGCCTCGCTGCCCGACGCCGCCTGGGAGCTGGTCCCGCCGGTACGGAGGGCGGCCGCGGCGCTCGACTGGCACCCGGAGCACGGGGACCGCTGCCAGCACCTGGTCTTCACCTCGCCCGGCCTGGACCGCGAGCACCTGGCCCGCGTCCTCGGGTCCTGCCTGCTCACGGACGCGGAGTACGCGGCGGGCCGCGACTCCTGGCGGGGGCTCGGTTCCGCCTTCGACGCCTTCCTGGAGGTCTGACCGAGGATCAGGCCCCGTAGGGTGAGGGGGAAGAGCGCGCACCGCCGCGGCTGTACTCGCCGGTAGCACGCTGAGTCGCGTAGCCGCTACGCCACCCCCCGTGCACGTGCATCTGCTCATGCAGCCGCATATGAACACAGCTATGATCCGAGGAAGTTGACACGTGCACCAAGCAACTCGGGGAGCTACCAGTGCATCATGCGCATCACGCGTACAACGGCATGGCGGCCACGGAGCTGCGCGGTGTCGTGTGGCAGAAGAGCCGGCACAGCAACTCCCAGGGATCCTGTGTGGAGTTCGCCAAGCTTCCGGGGGGAGACGTCGCCGTACGCAACTCGCGCCACCCCGAGGGCCCCGCACTCGTCTACACGCCCGCGGAGATAGAGGCACTCCTGCTTGGCGTCAAGGACGGGGAGTTCGACCACTTGGTGTGACCCCGGCGCGAGGCCCCGCCGTCCGTGAGCGGGGGGTGCCGGGCGCACGCGGGAGGAGCCGGGTGTGCGCGGAGGCGCCGGAGGTACGCGAGAGGCGCCGGAGGTACGCGAGAGGCGCCGGAGGTACGCGAGAGGGGGCCCGGGCGGTGTGCGCCCGGGCCCCTCTCCTTGTGCGTGCGGGTGTCGCGCCTACTCCGGACCGATCCGGAACAGCGCCCACACCACCTTGCCCCGCAGCGTTCCGGCGAGCGGGTGCCACCCCCAGCTGTCGCTGAACGAGTCCACCAGGAACAGCCCGCGCCCCGACTCCGCGGCGAAGTCCTCCTCGCCGCCGCGCGCCTCCGGGCTCTCCTGGCTGGGGTCGCGCACGGCGCACACCAGGCGTGAGGACCAGCGCATCAGGTGCAGCCGAACCGGTGGGTTCTGGCCTTCTTCCTGAGGCGCGTCGGCGGGCACCGCGTGGCGCAGCGCGTTGGTGACGAGCTCGGAGACGACCAGGGCGACGTCGTCGAAGCGCTCGGTCAGTTCCCAGCGGTCCAGCGTCGCGCTGGTGAACTTCCGGGCCCCGCCCACCGCTTCGTACCGCGCGGGCAGCGCGCAGGAGGCGGAGGTGGAGACGGCGCCGGGATCGATCGGCGGAAGGCCCTGCCGTAACGGCTCGAGCACGGTCGATCCATTCGTCCCCATGCGAGGCACTCCCGGGAATCGCGACTGTGGTGCTACAACACGACAACACGAACGAGTACGCGGCTGCGCGGGGCCCATGCTTCCGAATGCGCCCACTGGATGCAAGGGCAGATGCACGTGCACGCGCCGGACCTGTCCGCCCCCGTGCCGAATCTGTGCATAAGTCGTGCACTCGTTGAGGGGAACTTTCCGCGAAGTGTGTGCCGCCTGCCCCCGCATGCCCGGATCTCGCCGCCTTTCCGTAATCGAATGTGTACGCGCTGAAGCGTTTGGTGGCAGAATCCGGGGCTCGACGGGGGCTCGACACCGTAAAGGGGAGGCTGGAGCCGTGACCGCAGGCGAATCGAGCGGAGCGAGCGGGAGTGTGGTGCGGCGCATCCTGCTGGGCTCCCAGCTGAGGCGGCTGCGCGAGTCGCGCGGGATCACCCGCGAGGCGGCCGGATATTCCATCCGCGCGTCCGAATCCAAAATCAGTCGTATGGAGTTGGGACGGGTGAGCTTCAAGGCCAGGGACGTCGAGGATCTGCTCACGCTGTACGGAGTCGGGGACGAGGCCGAGCGCGGCTCGCTCCTCGGGCTCGCCCGCGAGGCCAACGTCGCCGGGTGGTGGCACAGTTTCGGGGACGTCCTGCCCGGCTGGTTCCAGACGTACATCGGTCTGGAGGGCGCCGCCTCCCTCATCCGCGTCTACGAAGTGCAGTTCGTCCACGGCCTGTTGCAGACCGAGGCGTACGCCCAGGCCGTCGTCACCCGGGGCATGCCCGGCGCTCCCGCCGCCGAGATCGACCGCCGCGTCGCCCTGCGCCTCGAACGGCAGAAGGTCCTCGTCTCCGAGCGCGCCCCGCAGTTCCACGCCGTCCTCGACGAGGCCGCGCTGCGCCGCCCGTACGGCGACCGCTCCGTCATGCGGGGCCAGTTGAGGCACCTCATCGAGATCTCCGAGCACCCGGGCGTCACGCTCCAGGTCATGCCCTTCAGCTTCGGCGGGCACGCCGGCGAGAGCGGCGCCTTCACGATGCTCAGCTTCCCCGAGTCCGACCTCTCCGACATCGTCTACCTGGAGCAGCTCACCAGCGCCCTCTACCTCGACAAGCGCGAGGAGGTCGGCCAGTACCAGCGCGTGATGGAGCGACTCCAGAAGGACGGGCCCGATCCGGCCGAAACCCGTGATCTTCTCCGAGGACTCCTTCAACTCTCCTGACACATCAGTACGATGACGTGACATCAGTTCCGACGTCACTTCTGTCATCCGTACAGAGGTAGAGCGGGTAGAGGGGTCTCGATCCATGTCGCACTTCACCGACCTGGCCCACCAGTACATCGACGGCGAGTGGAAGCCCGGCAGCGGCTCGTGGGACATCATCGACTTCAACCCGTACACCGGGGAGAAGCTCGCGTCGATCACCGTCGCCACCGCCGGCGAGGTCGACCGCGCCTACCGCGCGGCCGAGCGCGCCCAGGCCGAGTGGGCCGAGACCAACCCATACACGCGCCGCCTCGTCTTCGAGCGCGCGCTGCGGATCGTCGAGGACCGCGAGGAGGAGATCGCCGAGACGATCGTCGCCGAGCTCGGCGGCACCCGTCTCAAGGCCGCCTTCGAGCTGCACCTCGCCAAGGAGTTCCTGCGCGAGGCGGTCCAGCTGGCGCTCCGCCCCGAGGGCCGCATCCTGCCGTCCCCCGTCGACGGCAAGGAGAACCGCGTCTACCGCGTCCCGGTCGGCGTCGTCGGTGTCATCTCCCCCTTCAACTTCCCCTTCCTCCTCTCGATCAAGTCTGTCGCGCCCGCGCTGGCGCTCGGCAACGCGGTCGTCCTCAAGCCGCACCAGAACACCCCGATCTGCGGCGGCACCCTCGTCGCCAAGGTCCTGGAGGAGGCCGGTCTCCCGGCCGGACTGCTGAACGTCGTCGTCACCGACATCGCCGAGATCGGCGACGCGCTCCTCACCCACCCGATCCCGAAGGTCATCTCCTTCACCGGCTCCGACAAGGTCGGCCGCCACGTCGCCACGGTCTGCGCGCAGAACTTCAAGCACGCCGTCCTCGAACTCGGCGGCAACAGCGCCCTGATCGTCCTCGACGACGCCGACGTCGACTACGCGGTGGACGCGGCCGTCTTCAGCCGCTTCGTGCACCAGGGGCAGGTCTGCATGGCCGCCAACCGCATCCTGGTGGACCGGACGGTGGAGGAGGAGTTCACCGAGAAGTTCGTGGCGAAGGTGAAGACCCTGCGGGTCGGCGACCCGGCCGACCCCGCCACCCACATCGGTCCCCTCATCAACTCCCAGCAGGCGGAAGCCGTCTCCTCGCTCGTCGACCAGACGGTGGCGGCCGGCGCGACGGCGCTGCTGCACGGCACCGTGGACGGCAACCTCGTCTCCCCGTCCGTCCTCACCGGGTTCGCCCCGGACGCCCCGGTCCTGGGCCAGGAGATCTTCGGTCCCGTCGCCCTGATCGTCCCGTTCGACGGCGAGGAGGAGGCCGTACGGATCGCCAACGACACGCCGTACGGGCTCAGCGGCGCCGTCCACACGGGGGACATCGAGCGGGGTGTCCGGATCGCCAAGCGCATCCACACCGGCATGATCCACATCAACGACGGCACCGTGCACGACGAGCCGATCGTGCCCTTCGGCGGCGAGAAGCACTCGGGCGTCGGGCGGCTCAACGGCGAGGCGATGGTGGAGAGCTTCACCACCCAGAAGTGGATCTCGATCCAGCACGGCCGGAGCCGGTTCCCCTTCTGAGCCCCTGCTCCGGCTCTTCCGGCGGATCGCTTTCCGCGAGGACTTGCGGACCGTAGTTGTCCGCAAGCCTCCGTAGCGTGAGGGGTGTCGAGAAGGTCCGCGGAACCCACGTGGACCTCGCGGCGCAGGCGGATCGGCTACGGAAGGCGGACATCATGGTGGCTCTTGTTCCCACGGAGACCCACGGCGACGAGCGCGGCGCGCTCCTCAACTTCATCGAGGCACAGCGGGCCGCGATCCGCCGCTCGCTCCACGGGCTCACCGAGGAGCAGGCGGCGAGCCGCCCCAGTGCCAGCGAACTCAGCCTCTCCGGCCTGGTCAAGCACGTCGCCGAGGTCGAGCTCAACTGGCTCCGGCTGGCCCAGCGGCGGCCGAACGAGCGCCAGCGCACCGGCGAGACCTGGGGCGACGGCTTCCGGCTCGTGGACGAGGAGACGATTCCGGAGGTCGTCGGCTTCTGGGCGGGCGTGGCGAAGGAGACCGAGGAGTTCGTCCGGTCCGTGCCCAGCCTCGACGACACCTTCCCGCTGCCCGAGGCGCCCTGGTTCCCGAAGGACGGGCAGGTGTCGATCCGCTGGATGCTGCTCCACCTCGTCCAGGAGGCGGCCCGGCACGCCGGGCACGCGGACATCGTGCGGGAGTCCCTGGACGGCAAGGGCTCCTACGAACTGATCGCGGCGGAGCAGGGCCGGGGCTGAGCCCCGGCCACCCCGCGCGCGTACCCTGGTCAAAATTGACTAGGAGGTACGGCCATGTCGGCGATCCGGCTGCTGGTCCTGGGCGCGGTGAAGCAGCACGGCCGCGCCCACGGCTACCAGGTGCGCAACGACCTGGAGTACTGGGGCGCCCACGAGTGGTCCCACGCCAAGCCCGGCTCGATCTACCACGCGCTGAAGCAGATGGCGAAGCAGGAGCTGCTGTACGCGCACGAGGTGGCGCCGAGCGCGGTGGGCGGGCCGCCGCGCGTCGAGTACGAGCTGACGGAGCGCGGCACGGAGGAGTACTTCGCGCTGCTGCGCGAGGCGCTGACCACGTACGACCAGAAGATGGACGTCCTGTCGGCGGGCATCGGCTTCATCGTCGACCTGCCCCGGGAGGAGGCGGCGGAGCTGCTGCGCCGCCGGGTGAGGGCGCTCGACGAGTGGCGGGCGGCGGTCACGGAGTACTACACGCCGGAGGGCGGTCCCGGTCAGCTCGGGCACATCGGCGAGATCATGCACCTGTGGGTCCACTCGGCTGACGCCGGCAAGGAGTGGACGCTCGGTCTGATCGAGCGGATCGAGGGCGGGGCGTACGTGTTCGCGGGGGAGGGGGACCCCTTCGTGGGTGTGCTGGCGGAGGGCGAGGAGAACCCCTTCGCGACCTGAACGGTCGACCCGGCCCGTCATTAATCAAGTTTGACCAACTGCTCCGCGAGGGCATACCTTCCTTCGTCGGCGGTGAGTGGTCAAATTTGACTACACTGATTTCTGGAGGAAATCGACATGTCAGCGACAGCGGACGCGATCGTCGTGCAGGGCGCGCGCAAGCGGTACGGGGAGAAGGACGCGCTGGCCGGCCTCGACCTGACCGTCGGCCGCGGCACCGTCCACGGCCTGCTCGGACCCAACGGCGCGGGCAAGACCACGACGGTGCGGATCCTGGCCACCCTCCTGCGCCCCGACGAAGGCCTGGTGCGGGTGGCGGGGCACGACGTACGGACCGAGGCGCGGAAGGTACGGCAGCGGATCGGGCTGCTCGGACAGCACGCCGCCCTCGACGAGGAGCTGGGCGGACGGCAGAACCTGGAGATGTTCGGCCGGCTCCACCACCTGGGGGCCCGACGCGCCGGGACGCGGGCCGACGAGCTCCTGGAACGCTTCGGCCTCACCGACACGGGACGCAAGCCCGTCAAGCGGTTCAGCGGCGGCATGCGACGGCGGCTCGACCTCGCGGCCTCCCTGATCACCGACCCCGAGGTCCTCTTCCTCGACGAGCCGACGACCGGACTCGACCCGCGCGGCCGCGGCGAGGTCTGGGAGTCGGTGCGCTCCCTGGTCGGCGGGGGCACCACGGTGCTCCTCACCACGCAGTACCTGGAGGAGGCCGACCAGCTCGCCGACCGGATCTCGGTCGTGGACCAGGGGCGGGTCGTGGCGGACGGCACGGCCGGTGAACTCAAGGCACGGGTCGGCGTCGACCGCATCGACGTCGTCGTACGGGACGCGGCACGGCTCCACGAGGCCGCCGGACTGCTGCCGGCGGCGCGGGCGGAGGTGAGCGTGGACACCGACCGGCGGTGGCTCAGCGCCCCGGTGACGGACCGGATGGCCTCGCTCGCCGAGACCGTGCGGGCGCTCGGTGAGGCCGGGATCGAGGCGGAGGACGTCGCCCTGCGGCGGCCGACGCTGGACGAGGTCTTCCTGCACCTCACGTCGCACGGGACGGCCCCCGGGGCGGGCCGCGAGAAGGAGGTGGCGGCATGAGCGCCGCGTACGTGATGAGCGACTGCTGGACGATGACCCGCCGGGAACTGGCCCACTGGGCCCGACAGCCCGTGCAGGTCCTGGTAGGGCTCGTGTTCCCGGTGATGATGCTGCTGATGTTCGGCTATCTGGTCGGCGGCGGGCGGAGCGTCGACGGCGACTACGTCGACTACCTGGTGCCCGGGATGCTCACCCTGACCATGGTGTTCGGGCTCGAAGGCACCATGACGGCGGTGACCCAGGACCTGAACAAGGGCGTGATCGACCGGTTCCGGTCGATGCCGATGACCGACGGCGCGGTGCTCGTGGGACGGGCCGCCGCCGACATGCTCCAGTCGACGGTGGGCCTCCTCGTGATGGTCGGCGTCGGGTACGCGATCGGCTGGCGGGCGAACGGCGGGCTCGGCAGCACCCTGGGGGCCCTGGGACTGCTGCTTCTGCTGCGCTTCGCGATGCTGTGGATCGGGATCTTCCTCGCCCTGGTCGCGGGGCGGGCCGAGCTGGTGCAGGCGGTACAGATCCTGGTCTGGCCCCTCGGCTTCCTCTCCAACGCCTTCGCCTCGCCGGACTCGATGCCGGGCTGGCTCGGCACGTTCGTCGAGTGGAACCCGATGTCGGCGACGGCCACGGCGGTCCGTGACCTCTTCGGCAACCCGGGCGGCGAGCCGGGGCACGTCGGGGCGGCGGTGGTGTGGCCGCTGGTGCTGCTCGCGGTCTTCCTCCCGCTGGCGGTACGGAAGTTCGGGCGGCTCGGGAAGTAGCGGCGCGGAGGTGGGAACCCGGAGGCGGCGAGCGGTGTATTGAAAGCAGCGGTTCACCGCGGACCGCCCCGGGGAGGACAGGGGGACCTGCGATGCGCAGGCCGACGGGAGTGGTCGGCGCCGTCGTGGCGCCGGTGTTGGTGGTGTTGGTGGTGCTCAGCGGGTGTACGGGGCTGGGTGCGGGGTCGGAGGAGTCGGGGTCGGGGGCCTCGAGTGCCTCGGGCCGGGGGGCGGATGCCTCGGGTCCGGGGGCGCATGGGGGGCTGGGATCGGGAGTTTCGGGGCCGGGGGCGCAGGGGGATGCGGGATCGGATCTGCTTCCCGGGCCGTATCCGCTTCCCGGGCCGTATCCGGGGGTGTTCGGGGCGCCGCCCCGGGTGCCGTCCGCGCCGGGGCTGCCCGGCTGGGCGCATGGTCTGGGCTTCGCGCGGGACGGCAGCGGGTTCGCGCTGCTCGTCGCGTGCGAGGGCGATCCGGCGGTGCCGGGGAGCGGCTTCTGCCGCCAGCACGTGGCCGTGCGGGACGCCGGGGCGCGGGAGTGGGTGCTGCGGCGGTCCCCGCTGCCCCGGATACCGGTGGCGGAGGGTGTCTCGGCCGACCTGCTCGCGCTCGGCCCCGGCCGGGCACTCGTCGAGGAGGGCGGTGCCGGGCCGGACGCGAGGACCTGGTTCACCCGGGACGGCGGCCGCAGCTGGCGTGAGGGCGACGGGCGTACGGTCGGGACGACCCCGGAGATACCCGTGGGGGCGGTGCTCACCACCGACTGTGCCACGCCGGCCGGAGCCCTGCCCGACGACTGCCAGCGGCACCGTCTCGTGGTGGTCTCGCCGGAGGACGGGCGGCGCAGGGCGCTGGCCCGGACGCCCCTGCTGGGGGCGCGCCCGCGGCCCCAGGACCAGCAGGAGCCCGACGGCTCCTGGTGGGTCTCGGGCACGGACCCGCTGTCGGGCCGGGCGGCGGTCGCCGTCTCGCGGGACGGCGGCCGGGGCTGGACGGTCGCCCGGCTGCCGAGTCCCGTGACGGCCCCCGGGTGGTACACGGCGGTCGCGGTGGGCCGGGACGCGGTGTACGCGGCGGAGATGGGGGAGTTGGCGGGCGGGGAGCCCGTCAAGAACCCGATGCGGGCACTGCACCGCTCCGTGGACGGCGGCAGGAGCTGGCAGCGGATGTGGACCACGGGACCGTCGGAGCAGCCCCGCACGCTCCTGGGGCTGCCGGTGCCGGGGCCCGGCGGCCGGGTCGAGATCGGCGGGGAGCTGTCGGGGTACGGGAGCGGGGACGGCGGACGGACCTTCGTCCGGCTCGGCGACGGCAGCCACCACACCCGCCGCACCCCGCTCGGCCTGCTGCGCGAGAGCTCGTCCTGTCGGTACGCGCTGACCGCGGACGGGGTGCGGTGGTCGGAGTTCCGGCTGGGCTGCGAGGGCGACGTGACCTGAGCCCGGAGCAGGCGCGGCGCCGCCTGGGGTGTGGGTCCGCTCAGTGGTGGAAGGCGGTGGCCGCGCTCTTGTCGTCGGTGAACGGACGCGACTGGTGCCGTAGTTCCGGCATCAGCCGGTTCAGGTCCTCGACGAAGAGGTCGGCCAGGTCGGCGGAGAAGCCGTTGCGGCAGACGACGCGGAGGACGGACAGGTCCTCCCGGTTGGCGGGGAAGGTGTAGGCGGGCACCAGCCAGCCCTGTTCGCGCAGGCGCCGGGACACGTCGAAGACGTCGAAGGAGGTGACGTCGGGTGCGGTGGTGAAGGCGAAGACGGGCAGTTGGTCGCCGCGGGTGAGGAGCCGGAAGTCGCCCATGGCCTCGATCCGTTCGGCGAGGCCGCGGGCGATGTCCCGGGAGGTCTGCTGCACGGCGCGGTAGCCCTCCCGGCCGAGCCTGAGGAAGGTGTAGTACTGCGCGACGACCTGGGCGCCCGGCCGGGAGAAGTTGAGGGCGAAGGTGGGCATGTCGCCGCCCAGGTAGTTGACGCGGAAGACGAGTTCCTCGGGGAGTTCCTCGGGCGAGCGCCAGAGGGCCCAGCCGACGCCCGGGTAGACCAGGCCGTACTTGTGACCGGAGGTGTTGATCGAGGAGACGCGGGGGAGCCGGAAGTCCCAGACCAGGTCCTCGTCGAGGAAGGGGGCGACCATGGCGCCGGAGGCGCCGTCGACGTGGACGGGGATGTCGAGGCCGGTGCGCTCCTGGAGGGCGTCCAGGGCGGCGCAGATCTCGGCGACGGGTTCGTAGGAGCCGTCGAAGGTCGAGCCGAGGACGGCGACGACCCCGATGGTGTTCTCGTCGCAGAGCGCGGCGGCGGACTCGGCGTCGAGGTGGAAGCGGTCGCCCTCCATGGGGACGAGCCGGGCCTCGACCTCCCAGAAGTTGCAGAACTTCTCCCAGCAGACCTGGACGTTGACGCCCATCACCAGGTTGGGGCGGGCGGAGCCCGGATAGCGGTCGGCGTTCCGTGTGGTCCAGCGGCGCTTGAGGGCCATTCCGGCCAGCATGCAGGCCTCGCTGGAGCCGGTGGTGGAGCAGCCGACGGCCGTGGTCGGGTCCGGGGCGTTCCACAGCTGGGCGAGCATGGCCACGCAGCGGCGCTCCAGCTCGGCGGTGCGCGGGTACTCGTCCTTGTCGATCATGTTCTTGTCGCGGCACTCGGCCATCAGGACGCCGGCCTGGGGCTCCATCCAGGTGGTGACGAAGGTGGCGAGGTTGAGACGGGAGTTGCCGTCGAGCATCAGCTCGTCGTGGACGAGCTGGTAGGCGCTCGCCGGGGGGAGCGGGCCGTCGGGCAGCCGGTGGTGCGGCGGTGCCTCGGTCATGCCGCCGACCGGGTTGGCCTCCCCGAAGAAGGGGTTGAGCGCGAGCCTGCGCTCGGGTCCGGCGGGGGAGGCGGCGGGCCCCTGGTGCAGCGGCATGGGAACTCCTTGTATCCGGTGAGGGAGAGCGGGTCAGTGCAGGGAGCGGCCCTGCTCGTCGAGTTCGAGCTGGGGACGGCCGGTGACGATCAGCCAGGCGGGGAGGGAGGCCAGGCAGAGCAGGGCGAGCATCGCGGGTGAGGACGCGAGGACCGCGCCGGTGAAGAGGCTGATCCAGCCCTGCCGGGTGGTGGCGAGCAGGACGCCGAGGACGGCGGAGGAGATGGCGACCGACGGATGGACCTCGGGGACGAGGGCCTGGGCGAACATCCCGAAGGCGGCGCCGATGAAGACCGCGGGGAAGATCCGGCCGCCGCGGAAGCCGCAGGAGGCGGCGACGACGAGGGCGAGGAGTTTGACCGCGGCCATCTTGGCGAGTTCGCCCGAGGACCAGCCGCCGATGGAGGAGGTGAGCTCCTTGACCTGCTCCAGGCCCTTGAAGAGGGTCAGGGGCCCGCCCAGGGCGCCCAGGAGGCCGAGGACGAGGCCGCCGAGCGGCAGCATCAGCATGGGGTGGCGCAGGCGTCCGAAGGCGGCGTGGAGGTAGGGGAAGAGGTGGCAGGAGGCGAGGCCGAAGAGGGCCGCGGCGGAGGCGATCACCAGGGCGGCGAGGAGGTCTCCCCAGCCGGGGTCGGTGAGCGGCGGGAGCCCCATGTCGAAGCTGGGTTCGGCGAGCAGCTGGGTGGTCATCGCCCCGGCGCCGGCGGCGACGAGCGGGGCGAAGAGCCGGTCCCAGAGCGAGCCGCGTCCCGGCCGGCCCGCGAGGGCCTCGGAGATGACGAGGGCGGCGGCCACCGGAGTGCCGAAGAGGGCGCCGATGGTGCCGGCCGAGGCGAGGGCGACCCAGGCGGCGCCCGGTACCGCGGGCGCGGCCTTGCGGCCGAGCCAGTAGGCGAGGGCGATGTTGCTCGCGATGATCGGGTTCTCGGGGCCGAGGCTGACTCCGCCGGCGAGTGCGAGGGTGCTCGCCAGGAGGAGTCCGGGGACGACCCCGGGGGCGAGCGGCGCCCCGCCGAGGCCGGTGGAGGCCGGGTCGGGGCCCGCGTGTCCGGGCACCTTCCAGACGACGAGGCCCACGGCGATGCCGGTCGCCGTGAGCATGATGATGATCCAGAGGGAGGAGTGACCGCCGATCCCGAGGGCGTCCGGCAGGTCGTCCCAGAGGACGCCCTCGAACTTCTCGGCGAGGGCGCTGATCCCCAGGAACAGCAGGCTTGTCGCCACCCCGACCACGAGTGCGGGCAGTACCTGCGGCAGCAGGATCCGCAGAGGGGTCGCGTCGGCGGGGGATGACGGAGCGGGCGGAGCGTGATCGGTGGTCACCGCCCCACCATAAGTGAGCAAATGCCGCACAACATCCCGAGATTCGGGCCGAACGGACGTCCACCTCATGGCGCGTCAGGCCGGCGCGACCACCTGCCCGCAGAGCTGCGGGAGGGTCCCCGGTCGGCAGTGACCCTGCCGACCGGGGACCCTCCCGGGCACCCTCGTACCGCCGTCCGGGCGCCCGCCGACCCGCTGCGGGCCGGGCGCCCGAGAACCGGGGCCCGGTCCGCCGGGCCGGGTGCCGGGGGATCAGGCACCGGGCGTGCGACGGTCAGGCGCGTGGGGCGATCACCACGGCCGTGCCGTACGCGCACACCTCCGTGCCCACGTCCGCCGCCTCCGTCACGTCGAAGCGGAACATCAGGACGGCGTTCGCGCCGCGCGCCTGAGCCTGCTCCACCAGGCGTTCCATCGCCTGGTTGCGGGTCTGCACCAGGGTCTTCGTCAGACCCTTCAGCTCCCCGCCGATCATCGACTTCAGTCCCGCGCCGATCTGGCTGCCCAGATGGCGTGAGCGGACGGTGAGTCCGAAGACCTCACCGATCACCTGCCGGACCTCGAAGCCCGGCACGTCGTTCGTCGTCACGACCAGCACGTCGGGTTGCGGCCCCTGGCCGCCCCCGTACTCGTCGATGCCCATCGGCATGCACCTCCTGACCCCCCAGCCTCATGGGCTCAGCGGCTCTCCGCATCCTGTGGGGGACGGGGAACCGGGCGCGTTCGGCTCGCGTTGATAGCTTGGGGCCAGCCGTCCCCCATGCCCCCACCGACCGCAGGAGCCCGGAAACCCGTGAACACGCTTGCCCTCGGACCGAGCTGGCTGGACCCGGACTATCTGATTCAGACCTTTGGTCCGATCGGTGTCCTGGCCATCGTCTTCGCCGAGTCCGGCCTCCTCATCGGGTTCTTCCTGCCCGGCGACTCGCTGCTCTTCACCACCGGCCTGCTCATCACCACCGGCAAGCTGGACATGCCGCTGTGGCTGATGTGCACGCTGATCGTGGCCGCGGCGGTCATAGGCGACCAGGTCGGATACCTCTTCGGGCGGAAGGTCGGCCCGGCCCTCTTCAAGCGCCCCGACTCGAAGCTCTTCAAGCAGGAGAACGTCGAGAAGGCCCATGAGTTCTTCGAGAAGCACGGCCCGAAGTCGCTGATCCTGGCCCGCTTCGTCCCCATCGTGCGGACGTTCACGCCGATCATCGCCGGCGTCAGCCGCATGAACTACCGCCTGTTCATCACGTACAACATCATCGGCGGCGTCCTGTGGGGCGCGGGCGTGACCATCCTCGGCGCCCTCCTCGGCAAGATCGACTTCGTGCACCAGCACATCGAGATGATCCTCATCGGCATCGTCCTGATCTCTGTCGTGCCGATCGTGATCGAGGTCCTGAGGTCTCGCTCCCAGTCGAAGAAGGCACAGGCCAGGGGCGACCAGGGCACCCCCGGTGACCACGACGCCCCCGGCACCCCCAACCCGCCCCGCGGCCGGCACGCCAAGCGCTGATCCGGGAGACCGACACGCCACAGGGGCCCCGCACACCGTGCGGGGCCCCTGCGCGTTCCCCCGAAGCCGAAGCCGAAGCCGAAGCCGAAGCCGAAGCCGAAGCCGAAGCCGAAGCCGAAGCCGGAGCCGGAGCTAGAAGCCCCTGGTCCGCTTGGCCGCCCGGCGGGCCGCGGCGGCGCCCGGGGCCTGCATGAAGAGGCGGGCCAGCTCGCCCCCCAGGTTCACGCCGATCGCGATCGCCAGGGCGAGCGCCGAGGCCTTCGCCAGCGAGGCGAAGCCCTGGTCCAGGTTGTTCTGGGCGATCGCGAGCACCCCGAAGTAGGTCGCCGAACCGGGCAGCAGCGGGCCGATCGCCGCCGTCACGTACGGCAGCGAGGAGGTGTGCTCGTAGCGGGCGATCAGCTGCCCGAAGAGCCCCACGAGACCGGCCGCCACCGCCGTCGCCATGACCGTCGAGCCATCCGCCGTCACCGCGATCGACGCGTAGATCACCCACGCCACCCCGCCGTTCAGCGTCGCGAAGAGCACCGTCGCCCGCGACTGCTGCAACAGGATCGCGAAGGTCGCGCACAGCACCATCGACGCCAGGATCTGCGTCACCGGCCGCTCCACCGCGTTCAGCGCCCCCTCCGGGTTCAGCTGGGCGTCGAACTGCACCGCGATGTACAGCACCGACAGCACGCCCACCACGATCGCGACGAAGAAGTACGCGACCTCCAGGAGCCGGGCCGAGGCCGTGATGTAGAAGCCGGTCAGGCCGTCCTGCACGGCCGCCACGAGCGCCCGTCCCGGAATCAGCGCGAACAGACCACCGGTGATCACCGCCGACGGGCGCAGATCCGCGTGCAGCATGGTGAGGAGCACACCCATCGCCGCCGGCGGCATCGCCGCCACCAGGAACTGGTAGAACTCCGGCAGCCCGCGCCCCGCGCACAGCCACGCGAGCCGGTCGCCCAGCACCGCGCCGAGCGCGGCGACGAAGAAGACCGTCAGGCCGCCGCCGAGCAGCACCGAGGCCGCGCCGGCCAGCACCCCCGCCGCGGCCGTGAGCACCCAACCGGGGTACGGGTGCCGGTTGCGCCGTATCTCGGCCAGCCGCCGGTACGCCTCCTCGGGCGTCACCTCGTGGGCGCTGGCGTTGATGTCGGCGAGCAGCGTGTAGACGGCCGCGAGCCGGGTGTAGTCCGTGCCCCGGCGCCGTACCGTCCGGTTCGCCGTGATCGGGTCGTCCACGAGCGAGGGCTGGTACGTGACGGACAGCAGGGTGAAGGTGACCGTCGGCTCGACCCGGTCGAGACCGTACGAGCGGCAGATCGCGAACATCGCCGCCTCGACGTCCTCCGCGCCCTCCCCGCCCGCGAGCAGCAGCTCGCCGATGCGCAGCGTCAGGTCGAGCACGCGCGGCACCGAGGGGCCGGTCTCGTCCTCCTTGCGCAGCGCCTCCGGAACGGGCCGCTCACCCACCGGCAGCCGCAGCATGGTCCGCATCCGGTCCTGCCACGGCGCGTCCTGCGAGAGCCGCACCAGGGGCACCCCGTACGCCGGGGTGAAGGCGGGCGGCGAGTTCCTGGCCGAGTAGGTGGCCGGCGTCGCGAACGCCGAACCCTCCTGCTCGGGCGGCGGTTCGGGCGTGAGGCCCGGCGGAAGGGAGAACTCGGAGGTCGGATGCTCCTCCTCGGGTGGCGCGGGCTGCTCCACACCGGCGGGTGGCACGAACGCGCTCCGTGCCTCGTCCGACTGCGGCTTCCGGTCCTCCGGTGCCCCGCCCTTCGAGCCGTCCGGCTCCACCACCACTCTCTCCGCCTCACTCCCTAGGGAATCGTGGATTCCAGTATGGGTGTGCGACGGGTGTGCGAAAGGCGGTACACCCCGAGGGTGCACCGCCTGTCACACGATCAGAACATCAGCCCATCGGGCCGAGGGGCTCAGTGGCCGCCCTGCTCCTTGGCGCGCGCGTACGACTTCTCGATCTCTTCCTCGGCCTCGGCGCGACCGACCCAGTCGGCGCCCTCGACCGACTTGCCCGGCTCCAGGTCCTTGTAGACCTCGAAGAAGTGCTGGATCTCCAGGCGGTCGAACTCCGACACGTGGTGGATGTCCCGCAGGTGCTCCATGCGCGGGTCGGTGGCCGGGACGCACAGCAGCTTGTCGTCGCCGCCCGCCTCGTCCGTCATGCGGAACATGCCGATGACACGGCACTTGATGAGGCAGCCCGGGAAGGTGGGCTCGTCGAGGATGACGAGCGCGTCCAGCGGGTCGCCGTCCTCACCCAGGGTGTTCTCGACGTAGCCGTAGTCGGTCGGGTAGGCCGTCGACGTGAAGAGGCGGCGGTCCAGGCGGATGCGACCCGTCTCGTGGTCGACCTCGTACTTGTTACGCGATCCCTTGGGGATCTCGATGAGAACGTCGAACTCCACGGGTGGCTCCTCCTGAATCAACACAAGTGAATGCTCGCGACGACGCGCGGTGGTTAAGTGTCCCTCACGCACGTGTGTGATCGCGAAAGGGGCTGGTCAGCAATGCCCGAGCCGAGGATGTGGCAGCTCACGGCGGGCTCCGCCGCCCTCGGACTGGCCCTGGCCGCCGTGGCGGTGACCACGGCAGGCCCGTGGGACTCGGGTCAGCGTACGGCCGAGCGCGCCCGCGCCGCCGCCCCGCAGGCGGGTGGCGCACGTCACGCCCCGGCCCCCGCGCCCGCCCCGCCCCGCCGCCCCGCGCCCGCCCCGAGCGCCCCCGGCGTCCTCACCGCGCTGCACGCCCCCACCCCCGCGGGACACCCCGCGAACCTCGCCGCCGTCCTCGGCCCCCTCCTCGCCGACCCCGGACTCGGCCCGCGGCGCACCGCCTCCGTCGTCGACACCGCCACCGGCACACAGCTCTACGGCGAGGGCGCCGCCACCCCCATGACCCCCGCCTCCACGGTCAAGATCGCCACCGCCGCCGCCGCGCTCTCCGCCCTCGGCCCCGACCACCGCATCGCCACCACCGTCACCGCCGCCCCCGACGGCCGGACCGTCACCCTCACCGGCGGCGGCGACCCCACACTCGACCCGGCCCGCCTCAAGGCCCTCGCCGCCGACACCGCCCGCGCCCTCACGGCCCGCGGCCACACCTCCGTACGGCTCACCTACGACACGAGCCTCTACCCGGGCCCCACCCTCCACCCCATCGGCCCCAACGAGAACATCGCCCCCGTCGTCGCCCTCATGACCCGCGAAGGACGCCTCGACGACAGCACGAGCGGCCCCGCACCCCGTACCGCCGACCCCGCCGGCGACACCGCCAGGACCTTCGCGGAGCTCCTCACCCGCGCCGGGGTCGAGATCACCGGCGCCCCGGCCCCCGGCCGCGCCCCCCAGGCCACCCCCCTCGCCCGGACCCACTCCGCCCCCCTCGCCGACCTCGTCGAGCGCACCCTCACCCACAGCGACAACGACCTCGCCGAAGCCCTCGCCCGGCAGACCGCCCTCGCCCGGAAGCAGCCCGCGAGCTTCGACGGCGCCGCCAGGGCCGTACGCGACGAACTCACCCGGCTCGGCCTCCCCGTCACCGGAGCCCGCTTCGCCGACGGCAGCGGACTCGACCGCCGCGACCGCGTCTCCGCCGCCCTCCTCACCGGGCTCCTCACCCGAGCGGCGGACCCCGCCCGCCCCACCCTGCGCCCGCTCCTCACCGGACTCCCCGTCGGCGGCTTCACCGGCACCCTCACCGACCGCTTCGACACCGCACCCGCCACCGCGGGCGCCGGACTCGTCCGCGCCAAGACCGGCACCCTCACCGGCGTCAACACCCTCGCCGGGACCGTCGTCACCCCCGACGGACGCCTCCTCGCCTTCGCGTTCCTCGCCGGACGCACCCTCTCCCCGTACGAGGCGCAACCCGCCCTCGACCGGCTCTCCGCGGCCCTCGCCGGCCAGGACTGACCGCCCCGCGGCCCGGCCCCCACCCCGCCCGGACCCGGCCGGGCCCCCGCCCCGACCCGCCCGGAAGCCGTCCCGAACCCGCACCGAACGCGCTCCGAGACCGTACGGTTGACGCATGACGAGCATCGGTGGCGCAGGCACATCCGGGATGGTCGACTGGAACCTCGCGGTCGCGACCGCGACCCGCCTCGTACGGCCCGGACCCGAAGTCGGCCGCGACGAGGCCCGCGAGATCGTCGCCGAACTCCGCAGGCACGCCAAGGCCTCCGAGGAACACGTCCGCGCCTACACGCGGATGATCCCCGAGGGCGTGGAGCCGCACGACACCCCCGTCCTGATCGTCGACCGGACGGGCTGGATCAAGGCCAACGTCGCAGGCTTCCGCGAACTCCTCACCCCGCTCCTCGGCAAGATGCAGGACCGCCGCTCCGCCAACCCCGGCAGCGCCGTCCTCGGCGCCGTCGGCGGCAAGGTCACCGGCGTCGAACTCGGCATGCTGCTGTCCTTCCTGGCCTCCCGCATCCTCGGCCAGTACGAGACCTTCGCCCCCGCCACCCGCGCGCTCCCCGCCGGACCCGACGGCGGCGGACGCCTCCTCCTCGTCGCGCCCAACATCGTCCACGTCGAACGCGAACTCGAGGTCTCCCCGCACGACTTCCGGCTCTGGGTCTGCCTCCACGAGGAGACCCACCGCACCCAGTTCACCGCCGTCCCCTGGCTACGTGACCATCTCCAGGGCGAAATCCAGTCGTTCCTCGCCGCCACCGACGTCGACCCCGGCACCGTCGTCGAACGCCTCCGCGACGCCGTCCAGACCCTCGCCGGCGGCCGCCCCGAGGCCGAGGAGGGCGAGCCCGCGCCCTCCCTCGTCGAACTCGTCCAGACCCCCGAACAGCGCGAGATCCTCGGCCGCCTCACCGCCGTCATGTCCCTCCTCGAAGGCCACGCCGACTACGTCATGGACGGCGTGGGACCCCAGGTCGTGCCCTCCGTCGCCGAGATCCGCGAGAAGTTCCAGCAGCGCCGCGCACGGGGCGCCTCCCGCCTCGACCTGGCCCTGCGCAAGCTCCTCGGCCTCGACGCCAAGCTCCGCCAGTACCGCGACGGCGAGCGCTTCGTCCGCGCCGTCGTCGACCAGGTCGGCATGGACGGCTTCAACCGCGTGTGGACCTCCCCCAACACGCTCCCCACCAAGACCGAGATCGCCGCCCCCGCCGACTGGATCGCGAGGGTGCACCGTAAGGCAGACTCCTGAGACAGGTGCGGCGGACGGCACAGGAACACGTCAGAACACCTCGCCAATCACCCATCCGAGGGACCCTGGGCATGGGGTGAGGCGTGCAATGCTCGGGTAACGGCCCGGTTTCTGTCACCATCGACGCACTCTGAGTGACCGAACCCCCCATTCCGACCGTTAAGACTCCGACCGAGGCACCCCACCCCATCACGAAGGGCACCGGACATGGGTCCCCATCCTGCGGTCGCGGCGATACGCCTGGCGGTCCGCCGCGTACTCCACGACGTTCTCACCGAGCACCAGACCGACACCGCCCCCACACGCGACGCA
Organism: Streptomyces sp. Qhu_M48; assembly: GCF_051305195.1. Lineage (NCBI taxonomy): Bacteria > Bacillati > Actinomycetota > Actinomycetes > Kitasatosporales > Streptomycetaceae > Streptomyces > Streptomyces sp. Qhu_M48. Next base: position 266,111 of record NZ_CP195432.1, read on the forward strand.
CGCCCCCCTCTCGTGCTCGTCGCCTGCTCCGGAGGCGCCGACTCGATGGCGCTCGCCTCCGCCCTCGCCTTCGAGGCCCGCAAGCTTCCCGTGCGCGCCGGCGGCATCACCGTCGACCACGGACTCCAGGACGGCTCCGACACCCGCGCCGACGAGGTCGCCGGACGCATGACCGCACTCGGCCTCACCCCCGTCGAGGCCGTCGCCGTCACCGTCGGCCGCGAAGGAGGCCCCGAGGCCGCCGCCCGCGACGCGCGGTACGCGGCGCTCGACGCCGCCGCCGAGCGCCACGGAGCCACCACGATCCTCCTCGGCCACACCCGCGACGACCAAGCCGAGACCGTCCTCCTCGGCCTCGCCCGCGGCTCCGGCATCCGCTCGCTCTCCGGCATGGCCGCCATCTCCGGCGCCGCCGGACGCTACCGGCGCCCCTTCCTCACCCTCGACCGCCAGACCATCCGCAAGGCCTGCATCGCACAGGAACTGGCCGTCTGGGACGACCCCCACAACAGCGACCCCGCCTACACCCGCTCCCGCCTCCGCCACGAAGGCCTCCCCGCCCTGGAGAAGGCCCTCGGCAAGGGCGTCGTCGAAGCCCTCGCCCGAACGGCCCAGCTCTCCCGCGACGACGCCGACGCCCTCGACACCTGGGCCGCCGACGCCGAGACCTCCGTACGCGACGAGGCCGGCGCCCTCGAATGCGCCAAGCTCCACGGGCTGCCCCCCGCCGTACGCCGTCGCGTCCTGCGCCGCGCCGTCATCGCCGAGGGCGCGCCCGCCGGCTCCCTCTTCGCCCGGCACATCGAAGAAGTCGACCGGCTCATCACCGGATGGCGCGGCCAGGGGGCCATCAACCTGCCCGGACGCGTCGAAGCCCGCCGCCAGGGTGGCAGACTGGTCATCCGGCAAGGCTGACGCACGCTGCAACGAAAGTGACCCGGGTGAACGAGAAGGACATGGGCACCGACCTCCAGTCGGTGCTCATCACCAAGGAAGAGATCGACGCCAAGCTGGCAGAGCTGGCCGCGAAGATCGACGCGGAATACGCGGGCAAGGACCTGCTCATCGTCGGCGTCCTCAAGGGCGCCGTGATGGTGATGGCGGATCTGGCTCGCGCCCTTTCCACCCCCGTCACCATGGACTGGATGGCCGTCTCCTCCTACGGCGCCGGCACCCAGTCCTCGGGCGTCGTCAGAATCCTCAAGGACCTCGACACCGACATCAAGGGCAAGCACGTCCTGATCGTCGAGGACATCATCGACTCCGGCCTGACGCTGTCCTGGCTGCTGTCGAACCTCGGCTCGCGCGAGCCCGCCTCCCTCGAGGTCTGCACGCTCCTGCGCAAGCCCGAGGCCGCCAAGGTCGCGATCGACGTCAAGTGGATCGGCTTCGACATCCCCAACGAGTTCGTCGTCGGCTACGGCCTCGACTACGCCGAGAAGTACCGGAACCTTCCGTTCGTCGGCACGCTCGCCCCGCACGTCTACGGCGGCTGACAGCCCAAGGCTGACAGTCCCGGCAGACGGGGAACCCCGACCGCCTTCCCCCCGTTGAACCACGGGAAGGCGGTCGCGGGCGACGATGCTGAGGTACCGTCCGAAGAACAGCTTTTTCACACAGCAGCTCTCACAGCAGCATTTTCCTACGGGCAGGAGGGACGGGGCGTTCTCGCTCCGTATGGATGGACGTGAAGCGATACTTCCGTGGGCCGGTCATGTGGATCGTGCTGGCCGTCCTCGCCGTGGTCGTGCTGATGCAGGTCGTCGGCTCGTCCGAGGGCTACAAGACGGTGGACACCGGCAAGGTCGTCCAGGCGATCGACAAGAACCAGGTCAAGCAGGCAAAGATCACCACCGGTGACGAGCAGATCATCAAGATCGAGCTCGTCGACGGCCAGAAGATCGACAAGAGCAGCAAGGTCCAGGCCAGCTACATCGGCAGCCAGGGCGTGGACCTCGCCGACAAGCTCCAGGAGAAGTTCGAGGCCGGGCAGATCGAGAAGGGCTACACCGTCTCGCCGACGAAGCAGTCGCCCTTCGTCTCGATCCTGCTCTCCCTCCTGCCCTTCGTCCTCATCGTGGTCGTCTTCCTCTTCCTGATGAACCAGATGCAGGGCGGCGGCTCCCGCGTCATGCAGTTCGGCAAGTCCAAGGCCAAGCTCATCACCAAGGACACGCCGAAGACCACCTTCGCCGACGTCGCGGGCTCGGACGAGGCCGTCGAGGAACTCCACGAGATCAAGGAATTCCTCCAGGAGCCGGCGAAGTTCCAGGCCGTCGGTGCCAAGATCCCCAAGGGCGTCCTGCTCTACGGCCCGCCCGGAACCGGCAAGACGCTCCTCGCGCGCGCCGTCGCCGGCGAGGCCGGGGTGCCCTTCTACTCGATCTCCGGCTCCGACTTCGTCGAGATGTTCGTCGGCGTCGGCGCCTCCCGGGTCCGCGACCTCTTCGAGCAGGCCAAGGCCAACGCGCCCGCCATCGTCTTCGTCGACGAGATCGACGCCGTCGGACGCCACCGCGGCGCCGGCCTCGGCGGCGGTCACGACGAGCGCGAGCAGACGCTCAACCAGCTCCTCGTCGAGATGGACGGCTTCGACGTGAAGGGCGGCGTCATCCTGATCGCCGCCACGAACCGGCCCGACATCCTCGACCCCGCCCTCCTGCGCCCCGGACGGTTCGACCGGCAGATCGCCGTCGACCGACCGGACATGCTGGGCCGTCTGGAGATCCTCAAGGTCCACCAGAAGGGCAAGCCGGTCGCTCCGGACGTCGACCTCGGCGCCGTCGCCCGACGCACCCCCGGCTTCACCGGCGCGGACCTCTCCAACGTCCTCAACGAGGCGGCACTCCTCACCGCTCGCGGCGACCAGAAGCTGATCGACAACAACGCTCTGGACGAAGCGATCGACCGAGTGGTCGCGGGCCCGCAGAAGCGGACCCGGATCATGTCGGACAAGGAGAAGAAGATCACCGCGTACCACGAGGGCGGACACGCCCTGGTCGCGGCGGCCCTGCCGAACTCCGACCCGGTCCACAAGATCACCATCCTGTCCCGCGGCCGCGCCCTGGGCTACACGATGGTGCTGCCGGAAGAGGACAAGTACTCCACCACCCGCAACGAGATGCTCGACCAGCTGGCGTACATGCTGGGTGGGCGCGCGGCGGAGGAGCTCGTCTTCCACGACCCGACCACGGGCGCGGCGAACGACATCGAGAAGGCCACGGCCACCGCTCGCGCGATGGTCACGCAGTACGGCATGACCGAGCGTCTCGGCGCGATCAAGTTCGGTGGAGACAACACCGAGCCCTTCCTCGGCCGTGAGATGGCGCACCAGCGCGACTACTCGGAAGAGGTCGCCGCGCTGGTCGACGAAGAGGTCAAGAAGCTCATCGAGACCGCTCACAACGAGGCCTGGGAGATCCTCGTCGAGAACCGCGACGTCCTCGACAACCTGGTCCTCGCCCTCCTGGAGAAGGAGACGCTGGGCAAGGAGGAGATCGCCGAGATCTTCACCGCCATCACCAAGCGCCCGGCCCGCCCGGCCTGGACCGGCTCCTCCCGCCGTACCCCGTCCACGCGTCCGCCGGTCCTCTCCCCCAAGGAGCTGGCCCTGACGAACAGCGCGAACGGCTCGGCGACCCCGGCGGTCGACACCACGAAGGGCATCGAGATCGCCCCCGTGGACCCCCCGTCCGAGGACTGACCGCCCCACCCCGGAATGGCTGCCGCGCCCCCACAGGTTTTAGCCTGTGGGGGCGCGGCATTTCGCGCACATCAGTCAGACGGAACGAGGCACAGAGATGACCGACCCGGTGACGCTGGACGGCGAGGGCACGATCGGCGAGTTCGACGAGAAGCGCGCCGAGGCCGCCGTACGGGAGCTCCTCATCGCGGTCGGAGAGGACCCGGACCGCGAGGGTTTGCAGAAGACGCCTGCACGCGTTGCACGTGCATACAGGGAATTGCTGGCGGGGATGCGCCAGGATCCTGAGGATGTCTTGACCACGACTTTTGATCTCGGGCATGATGAAATGGTCCTCGTGAAGGATATTGAACTCGTTTCCTTCTGTGAACATCATTTGCTCCCGTTCCACGGCGTGGCCCATGTGGGCTACATCCCGGCGGACAGCGGCAAGATCACGGGTCTCTCGAAGCTGGCGCGTCTGGTCGACGTCTTCGCGCGGCGCCCGCAGGTCCAGGAGCGCCTGACGACGCAGATAGCCGACTCGCTGATGCGGATTCTCGAGGCGCGTGGCGCGATCGTCGTCATCGAGGCCGAGCACATGTGCATGTCGGTGCGGGGCATCCGCAAGCCGGGCGCCAAGACGACCACCTCGGCGGTGCGTGGCCAACTGCGCGACGCTACCACCCGTGCCGAGGCCATGTCCCTGATTCTGGCCCGTTAGTAGCGGACTGCCCGTCTTGCTCCATACCGTCCCCGATCAGTGCGATTGATCGCTGATCAAGGGGGCGGTATGGGGTACGGGCCGACCAGCAAGATGCTGGTGAACTTGGTGGACGGCAGCGTTCAGGCGAAGAACGTGGCGCCCGGCAGCGTGATGTGGACGCTGGATGGTGACCGGACGGTGCGGACCACGGTCGTGGACGTGGCGGCGGTGAAAGCACGTGCCGCCGTCGACGTCGTCACGGACCACATGACGTTCTCCGCCAGTCCCGATCTGCTGCTGGCCACGCCGGAGGGCTGGGCGCACGCGGCGGATGCGGCGGGGAAGGCCGTTGCCTGGACGTCCGCCCGGAAGCTCTGCAGGGAACGGCTGACGATCAGGCCTGGGTACGAGTTCGGCTACTTCGTCGGCGCCACGTGTGCGGACGGGACCGTCTACAAGAACTATGTGTCCCTGATCGTCAATGACGAGTGCTTCGCTTCCCGGTACGCGGCCGCTCTGACCGCCTGCACCGGGCTTCCGACTCGTATCGAGGCAGTGAGTCGACCGTCCGGCTATCTCAAACGAGACGTTGCGGGCTTCCGAGTCCGTGTGGTCTCGTCGTATCTCTCCGACCTGGTGCGGCAGTATGCGGGCGGTGACGCTCACCACATGCGTCAGGGCTTTCCGCGTGTGGTTCTGCGGGACATGGAGACCTTCACAGGGTTCATGGACGGCTACGTGGACGGTGACGGCTGCCGGGTGACGTGGGGGAGCTTTGAGGGCCGAGTGGTGGCAAGCGCCAACGTCCCGTTCCTGCGTGAATGGGCGCCGATCATCGGAGCGCGCTTCACGCCGGAGGGCGTACGGGGTCGCGCGTCCCGGCTCTACATTGCCGACCGCTGGCGGAGCCGCGGCACATACCGGCCCGAGGACCACCCCGTGCATCTGCGGGAAGCGAGCTGGGTCCAGGTCAAAGAAGTCCGCCCCCGCCCCGCCCTGGGCGCCAAACCCTTCACCTTCTACAGCTACCGGCTCGCCCCGTACCCCACCTTCCTGGTGAACGGACACCTCGTGCGCGAGGCCCGCTAGGGGTCAGGCCGCCGGGGCTCGGTTCTCGTCGTCGTCCTCCGGGAGCTTGCAGACGCGTTCCAGGAAGAGGGCGGCGGCGATGACGGCGATGCCCGCCGCGACCGAGAAGGCCGCGTAGAGGGCCTGGTCGCGGCGGGCCGGGACGTCGAGGAAGCCGAGGAGGAAGACGCCCGTGCCGCCGTACATGCCGGCGACGAGGGCGGCCACCAGGGCGCTCGCCTGGCCGAAGACCACCGCGCGGGCCGCCATCAGCGGTTCGACGCCCTTGGCGCCGGGGCGGCGTTCCCGCTGGGCCTTGAGGCGGGAGCGGATCGACAGGGCGGTCGCCGTGAGGACGACCGCGATCACGGTGAGGACGATGGGCGCGGCGATCGGCACGCTGGGGAGGGTGCCGACCGCGTCCCAGAGCCGGGCGGCGCCCCAGGAGAGGATGCCGGCCACGAGGAACAGTCCGGTGAGCACCTTCAGCCGCAGTTGTTTCACCGGATGTCCTTCGCGTGGTCGTCGGTCGTGGTCGTGGGCGGTCTGCCACGAAGCGTAACGACTACTCGGGCAGACGGAGTTCCAGGTCGGCGCGGCGGGCGACACCTTCGCCGCCGAGGGCGGCCAGGAGCGAGGCGACGGGACCGTGGCCGGGGAGCTGGGCCTCGGGGTCGACGTCGTGCCAGGGGGCGAGCACGAAGGCGCGCTGGTGGGCGCGGGGGTGCGGGAGGGTGAGGACGGGGTCCTCGGAGAGCACGTCCGCGTAGGTGACGATGTCGACGTCTATGGTGCGGGCGCCCCAGCGCTCCTCGCGGACGCGGTGGAAGGCCTCCTCGACGGCGTGGGCCCGCTCCAGGAGGGAGGAGGGCGGCAGCGTCGTCTTCACGAGGGCGACGGCGTTGAAGTACGAGGGCTGGGTGTCGGGCTCGACGCCCCAGGGCTCCGTCTCGTACACGGGGGAGACGGCTTTGACCCGGAGTCCGGGGGTGTCCGCGAGGGCGTCGACGGCCCCCTGGAGGGTCTCCAGGCGGTTGCCGAGGTTGGCTCCGAGGGCGACGACGGCCCAGCGGGGGTTGGACAGCGTCGTGTCGGCCGCGTCGACGGTCTCGACGACGGAGGCCGGCACGGGCTGGACGGTGGGGTCGCTCTGCGTCGGCTTCATCGTCGGCTCCGGGTGATCGTGATGGTCACGTCGTCGAAGGGCACGGTGATGGGCGCGTCCGGCTTGTGTACGACGACTTCCACCTCCTGTACCCCGGCGTGGCTGAGGCATTGCTGGGCGATGCGCTCGGCGAGGGTTTCGATGAGGTCGACGGGTTCGCCCTGGACGACGTCGACGACCTCTTCGGCGACGATCCCGTAGTGCACGGTCTTCGCCAGGTCGTCGTCGGCCGCGGCCGGGCGGGTGTCCAGGCCGAGGACCAGGTCCACGATGAAGGTCTGGCCCTCCTCGCGCTCCTTGGGGAAGACGCCGTGATGGCCCCGGGCCTTGAGGCCGCGCAGCGCGACACGATCCACGCGAATCACTCCTGCTGTCGTAGTTCGGTGGCCACGCAGCCGGGTGCGGACGGCCGGGTGTCCGGCATCGAATCTACCTGCGGGGACCGACAGGACGTGTCCGTGGGGGCCGTGGGCGGGTCATGCGGCGGGTCAGGAGGGGTGTTCGGTGCCGTCCACGCCGGGCTCGCCGTCCTCCGTTCCCTCGGTCTCCGCAAGGACGGGGGAGGCGTGGTGGGACCAGATCCGCCAGCCGTCGGGTGTGTGGCGGAACACGTTGGTGGCGACGACGAGCTGGCCGACGAGGGGTCCGAGTTCGGCGCCGTCCTCGGCGGGGCCGCCGCTGAGGATGTTCTCGGTGCAGGTGACGACGGCGGTGCGGCCGGCGAGGGAGATCTTGAGGTCGGTGAGGAAGAACTGGATGTACTCGGTGTTCGCCATGATCAGGGCGTACGAGCGGAGGACCTCGCCGCGGCCGGTGAGGACGGGCCAGCCGGGGTGGACGCAGGTGATGGAGGTGGCGCCGTCGTCGAGCCAGAGGTCGGAGACGGCTTCGAAGTCGCCGGTCTCCATCGCTTCGTAGAAGGCGGTGTTGGCGGCTTCGACGGCCGTCTCGTCGGCGCTGCGGCTCACGCGGCTCCCTCGACGGCGCGGGCGACGCGTACGGCGTCGGCGGTGGCTCTGACCTCGTGGACGCGGACGGCCCACGCGCCCGCGTGGGCGGCGAGGGCGGAGACGGCGGCGGTGGCGGCGTCGCGTTCGCGGGCGGGCGGCGGTGAGGCGCCTTCCCGGGCGAGGACGTGGCCGAGGAACCGCTTGCGGGAGGCGGCGACCAGGAGGGGGCGGCCGAGGGCGCGGAGCTCGGGGAGGTGGGCGACGAGGGCCAGGTCGTGGGGGGCGAGCTTGGCGAAGCCGAGGCCGGGGTCGACGACGATGCGCTCGGGGTCGATCCCGCCGTCGACGACGGCCTCCAGGCGGGCGCGGAGTTCGCCGACGACCTCGCCGACGACGTCGTCGTACACGGCGAGGCTGTTCATGTCCCGGCTGAAGCCGCGCCAGTGCATGACGACGAAGGGGACCTCGGCGGCGGCGACGGCGGGGACCATGCCGGGGTCGGCGAGGCCGCCGCTGACGTCGTTGACGAGGACGGCGCCGGCTTCGACGGCGCGGGCGGCGACGGCGGCGCGCATGGTGTCGACGGAGACGGTGACGCCTTCGGCGGCGAGGCCGCGGACGACGGGGACGACGCGGCGGAGCTCTTCCTCCTCGTCGACGCGGCTTGCGCCGGGCCGGGTGGACTCGCCGCCGACGTCGATGAGGTCGGCGCCCTCGGCGGCGAGGTCGAGGCCGTGTTTGACGGCGGCCGTGGTGTCGAACCAGCGGCCGCCGTCGGAGAAGGAGTCGGGGGTCACGTTGACCACGCCCATGACCGCGCAGCGGTCCCACTCCGGCAGGCCCCGGGCCGTACCCCGGTCGATCGTCGTACTCATGTGACCAGCGTAGGGCCCACGGGCGGGATCAGGCGGCGCGGATCTCGCGCTCGGCGGGTGCCGTGACGATGTGGGCGCAGGGGCGGGGGGCCGGGGCGGTGCGCCTGCGGGCGAGGGGGCGGGGCAGGGAGAGGTTCACGAAGCCTTCGGCCTGCATGGCGGCGAAGCCGATGCGGGGGAGGTCGCGGCTGGTGCGGTAGACGACGAAGCGGGGTTCCCAGCGGGGTTGGAACTTGGCGTTGAACTTGTACAGGGACTCGATCTGGAACCAGCGGGAGAGGAAGACGAGGAGTCCGCGCCAGACGCGGAGGACGGGTCCGGCGCCGATCTTCTCGCCGCGGGCGAGGGCCGAGCGGAACATGGCGAAGTTGAGGGACACGCGCGCGATGCCGAGGCCGGGGGAGGCCTGGAGGGCGGCGACGATGAGGAGCTCGTTCATGCCGGGGTCGGCGGAGCGGTCGCGGCGCATGAGTTCGAGGGACATGCCGTCGCGGCCCCAGGGGACGAAGTGGATGATCGCCTTGAGGTCGCCGTACGGGGAGTCGGGGGTGTCGTCGGGGTCGGTCTTGTGGGCGGTCGCTATCACGGCGTCGCCGTCGCCGGGGGCGCCGATGCGTCCGAGGGCCATGGAGAAGCCGCGCTCGGTGTCGGTGCCGCGCCAGTCCGCGGCGGCGCGGCGGACGTGTGCGAGTTCGGCCTCGTCGAGGTCACCGACGCGGCGGACCCGGGTGGTGTAGCCGTTGCGCTCGATGCGCTTCACCATCTGGCGGACGTTGCGCATGGCACGTCCGGAGAGGGAGAAATCCGCGACGTCGACGACCGCCTCGTCGCCGAGTTCGAGGGCGTCGAGGCCGGTCTCGCGGGTCCAGACCTGGCCGCCGGTCTCGGAGCAGCCCATGACGGCGGGGGTCCAGGAGTGGGCCTTGGCCTCGTCCATGAAGCGTTCGATGGCGCCGGGCCAGGCTTCGACGTCGCCGATGGGGTCGCCGCTGGCGAGCATGACGCCGGAGACCACGCGGTAGCAGACGGCGGCCTTTCCGCTGGGGGAGAAGACGACGCCCTTGTCGCGGCGGAGGGCGAAGTGGCCGAGGGAGTCGCGTCCGCCGTGCTGGTCGAGGAGGGCGCGGAGGCGGGTCTCGTCCTCGTCGGTGAGGCGGGCGGCGGGGTGTTCGGGGCGGAAGGCGAGGTAGATGGTGGTGAGGGCGGTGAGCATGCCGAGGGCGCCGAGGGAGTAGCCGACGGTCCAGTCGACGCCGTTGCTGTAGCCGACGGGGCCCTCGACGCCGAAGAGTCCGTAGAGGACGTGTTCGAGTCGGTCGGCGAGGCTGGGGCTGCCGAGGACGCGGCGCGGGTGGGCGCTGACGATGACGAGGCCGAGGGCGATGGATCCGGCGCCCATGACGACGAAGTTGGCGAGTGCGCGCCAGCGGCTGCGCGGGTCGGGCAGGGCGGCGAACTCGGTCCGGTGGCGCAGCAGGAGGGTGAGGAGTACGAGGGAGAGGAGGGCGCCGAGGACGGAGTGGCGCCAGACGAACTGGGCCGCGGCGCCGAGGGGGAGGAGGACGACGGCGGCGCGCCAGGCGCGGCGCTTGTGGCGCTTGAGGCCGTGGGCGAGGAGCAGGAGGAGGACGCCGGCGCTCAGGGAGAGGGCGGCGGAGAGGGGGCCGAGGGTGCCGGGGAGGACTTCCGCGACGGCGTGCACGCGGCTGGCGCGGAAGCGGGGGAAGACGCCTGCGGCGATGTCGATGAGGCCGATCAGGGTGCAGGCCGTACCGATGAGGGCGGGGACCTTCTCGGGGCGGGGGCCGCGGAGAATCCGGCGCACCCGAACCGGAACCAATCCTGATTTGTCCCCATCTACTGTGACAGACATGGCTTCCCGTGCTTCCCGTGGTCCTGCGAAGGGTCTTTGACTCCGGTCGGGCCCCGCGGCGCGTTCGGCGGGCCGTTCCGGTCGGTGCGCCTTCTAGGACGGAGCCGCGCGGGGTCGGGTTCATCGGTTCACAGGAAATTCTCGGAAAGAAGGCTCGGTCGTTCCATGGGTCTCACCAGCAGCAAAGTCCTCGTGGTGGCGGTCGCGCTGGCCGTGGCGCTGTTCCTCGCCACGGTCTGGCTGTGGCCGCGGCTCGCGGGCCGCGGCCGGCGGGCGGTGGTGGGACGGGTGGGGCTGCTCCTTGTGACGCAGGTGGCGCTGTTCGCGGCGGTGGGTCTCGCGGCGAACCGGTCGTTCCTCTTCTACGGCTCGTGGGCCGATCTCTTCGGCCAGGAGCAGGGCATGGGCGTGGTGGTCGACCACGGGGCCGGCTCGAAGGACGTACGGGTGGTGGGGAGGCAGGCGCTCGACGTGCCGGGCGGGGGCCGTCCCGAGGTCGCCGGCCAGATACAGAAGGTCGTGGTGGCGGGGGAGCGGTCGGGGATCGTCTCGTCGGCCTATGTGTACCTGCCGCCGGAGTACTTCCAGGAGCGGTACGCGAAGCGCACGTTCCCGGCCTCGGTGGTGCTCACGGGGTATCCGGGGACGGCGGAGAACCTGATCAAGGGGCTGAAGTACCCGAAGACGGCGTACCTCCAGGCGAAGGAGGGGCGGATGCAGCCGATGATCCTGGTGATGCTGCGTCCGACGGTGGCGCCGCCCCGCGACACCGAGTGCGTGGACGTGCCCGGTGGCCCGCAGACGGAGACCTTCTTCGCCGAGGACCTGCCGAAGGCGGTCTCGGAGACGTACCGGGTGGGCACGAAGCCGCGCAACTGGGGGTTCATGGGGAACTCCACGGGCGCGTACTGCGCGCTGAAGATCGCGCTGCACCACCCGGACCGGTTCGCGGCGGGGGCGGGGTTCTCCGCGTACTACCGGGCGGCGGAGGACGTCACGACGGGCGACCTCTTCCAGGGGGACGACGGGCTGCGCAAGCGCGCGGACCTGCTGTGGAGCCTGGACCACCTGCCGCAGGGGAGGACGTCGTTCCTGGTGACGACGTCGAAGCGCGGCGAGGACAACCGGCGGGGCACGCTGGAGTTCATCAGGAAGGTGAAGAGCCCGGCGCGGGTCTCGTCGATCACGCTGGAGAGCGGCGGCCACAACTTCAACACCTGGAACCGGGAGATCCCGCCGGGGATGGTCTGGATGGGCGGCAAGCTCAGCGCGACCTGAGGGGAGTCCCGGCGGGGCCCGCACCCGGCCGGAGGCCCGGTGGGTCCGGCGGGTGGCCCGGGGGTCCGGTGGGAGGCGCCCGGTGGGTCCGGAGGGAGCCCGGTGGGTCCGGCGGGCGGCTCGGTGGGACCTGGCGGGCCCCCGGGCTCACTCCGTCACGGTCGCCCGGCGCAGGGCCCGGTGGACGCCGGCCGGGGTGAGCACGCCGAGGGGGCGGCCGTCGGCGCCCGTGACGGTGAGGCGGCCCGTGTCGTGCTGGAGGAGCACGGCGAGGGCGTCCTTGAGGGAGCTCCCGAGGGGTACACGGGTGCCGTCCTCGTATTCCTCGGGGCCTGCGGCGTGCCCTTCGCGGCTTGCCGTCCAGACGTCGAGGTCGGCCTCGGTGACCGGGGTGACGGCGAGCCGCTTCAGGCCGCGGTCGTTGCCGACGAAGTCCGCGACGTACGGGGTGGCGGGGGCGCCGAGGACGGTGGCGGGGGCGTCGAACTGCTCGATGCGGCCCTGCCCGTAGACGGCCATGCGGTCGCCCATGCGGACGGCTTCCTCGATGTCGTGGGTGACGAGGAGGACGGTCTTGCGGACGGTCGCCTGGAGGGCGAGGAACTCGTTCTGGAGGCGCTCGCGGACCACGGGGTCGACCGCGCCGAAGGGCTCGTCCATGAGGAGGACGGGCGGGTCGGCGGCGAGGGCGCGGGCGACGCCGACGCGCTGGCGCTGGCCGCCGGAGAGCTGGGCGGGGTAGCGGGAGCCGTAGGTGGCGGGGTCGAGGCCGACGAGGTCGAGGAGTTCGGCCGCACGCGCGCGTGCCGCGGCCTTCTTCCAGCCGAGGAGGGCGGGGACGGTCGCGGTGTTGTCGAGGACCGTGCGGTGGGGGAAGAGCCCGACCTGCTGGATGACGTAGCCGATCTTGCGGCGCAGGGCGACGGGGTCGACGCCGGCGATGTCCTCGCCGTCGACGAGGACGCGGCCCGAGGTCGGCTCGACGAGCCGGTTCACCATCATCATCGTGGTCGTCTTGCCGCAGCCGGACGGCCCGACCAGGGTGACGAGTTCGCCCTCCGCGACCTCGAAGGAGAGGTCGTCGACGGCGGTGGTGCCGTCCGCGTACCGCTTGGTCACGTGCTCGAACCGGATCATGGTTCCCCATTCTGGCCCCTGGATGCCGGGGGTGTGTGAAGGGCGTGTTGCCGCATTGTGGCGGGTCTCGGGGATTGTCGGTGGCGGGGGTTAGGGTCGTCAGACATGTGTTCGGGAAGGTCGACGGGCGGGGGGAGGACGGATGAGCGCACCGAACTGTCTGGTCACGAACGACTGGATCTGCGGCGAGTACCTGCGCACGCGGGCCCAGGAGTTGACCGACGCCACGCTCCAGCATGTGGAAATCACGGTCGCCTCCGTGCTGATCGCGCTGGTCGTCGCGGTGCCGCTGGCCCTGCTCGTCCGGGCCCGGCCGCGGTTCGCCGGGCCGGTCCTCGGACTGACCACCCTGCTCTACACGGTGCCGTCGCTCGCCATGTTCTCCCTCCTGCTGCCCTTCTTCGGGCTCTCGGCGGCGCTCGTGGTGACCGGCCTCGTGCTGTACGCGCTGACGATCCTCGTGCGCAACACCCTGGCGGGGCTCGCCGCGGTGCCCGCCGAGACGCGCGAGGCCGCCCGGGGCATGGGGTACGGCTCGCTGCGGCTTCTCTGGCAGGTCGAACTGCCCCTCGCCCTGCCGGTGCTGATGGCGGGGATACGGATGGCGACGGTCTCCACGATCGCGCTGACGACGGTCGGCTCCGTCGTCGGCCGGGGCGGCCTCGGCAACCTCATCGAGGACGCGCTGCCCACCTTCTTCAAGGCGCAGATGCTCGCCGCCTCGGTGCTGTGCGTGCTGCTCGCCGTCGCCGCCGACCTGCTGCTCCTGGGGCTCCAGCGGCTGCTCACGCCGTGGACCCGCATACGGACCGCGCCGGGAGGTGGGTGAGGTGGGCATCGTGACGGACGCCTGGGGCTGGCTCACCACCGGCGCGCACTGGACGGGCGAGGAGGGCGTCGGGCAGCGGCTCGCCGAGCACGTGTACGTGAGCGGGGCGGCGCTGCTGATCGCGGCGGCGCTCGCGCTGCCGCTGGGGCTCTGGCTCGGTCACCTCGGCAAGGGCGGGACGCTCGCGATGAACGTGTCGAACGTGGGACGGGCGATCCCCGTCTTCGCGGTGCTCGCCCTGTTCATGGTGTCGCCCCTGCGGAACGCCGGCTACGTACCGACCGTCGTGGCCCTCGTGCTGTTCGCGATACCGCCGCTCCTCACCAACGCGTACGTGGGGATGCGGGAGGTGGACCGGGCCGCGGTGCGGGCCGCGCGGGGCATGGGGATGACCGGCGGGCAACTCTTCCGCCAGGTCGAACTCCCCCTCGCCCGGCCGGTGGTGATGACCGGTGTGCGCTCGGCCGCGGTGCAGGTGGTCGCCACGGCGACCGTCGCGGCGATGGTCGGTCAGGGCGGCCTCGGCCGGATCATCACGGCCGGCTTCGCCACGTACGACACCGCGCAGGTCGTCGCGGGCGCCGTACTCGTGGCCCTGCTGGCCCTCCTGGTGGAGGGCGTGATGGTGGCCGCGGAGCGTCTCTTCGACCGGCTCGCACGTTTCTGAACTTGTTTCTTTTTGCTGAACGCTGAGTGGGGATGGGTGATCTCGTGAACAGGGTCTCGCGTATCGCGGTCGCGGTACTGGGTACGGCGGCGCTGACCGTCGCGCTCGCCGCGTGCGGCGGTGACAGCCTGGAGCAGGGCAGGAAGAAGGACTCCGGGGGTTCCGGGGACGCCGGGAACTCCGGTGGCGGGAAGAAGGGTTCGCTGGTCGTCGGGGCGGCGGCCTTCACCGAGGCCAAGGTCCTGGCCGAGCTCTACGCGCAGACGCTGCGGGACGCCGGATACTCCGTGTCCATCACCACGGTGAAGAATCGCGAGCTCTACGAGCCCTCGCTGGAGAAGGGCGAGATCGACGTCGTCCCGGAATACGCGGCGACGATCGCGGAATTCCTCAACGCGAAGGTGAACGGGCCGAAGGCGCCCGAGGAGAAGCCGGTCGCCTCCGGTGACGCGACGGCCACGGTCGAGGCGCTGCGCAAGCTCGCCGAACCGCGCGGCCTGAAGGTGCTGGCGGTCGGTGAGGCGGTCGATCAGAACGCCTTCGCGGTGACGAAGGAATTCGCCGAGAAGAACAAGCTGACGACGCTTTCGGATCTCGGCGCGTCGAAGCTGAAGGTGAAGATCGCCGCCGGTGACGAATGCGCGGTGCGGCCGTTCTGCGCCCCCGGTCTGAAGAAGACGTACGGGATCGACGTGACCGGGATCGACCCCAAGGGGGTCGGTACCCCGCAGGCCAAGCAGGCGGTGAAGGACGGGGTGGACCAGCTGGTCCTGACGACCACCACGGACGCCACGATCGACGGCTACGGCCTGGTCTTCCTCAAGGACGACAAGAAGCTGCAGAACGCCGACAACGTGCTGCCCGTGGTCAACGCCAAGGACGCCGGTTCCCCTGAGATAGCCGCCGCCCTGGACAAGATCACCAAGGTGCTGACCACAGCGGATCTCGCCGAACTCAACCGCAAGGTGGACGCCGAGCGGGCGAAGCCGGAGGACGTCGCCAAGGAGTATCTGGAGACGAAGGGGCTGCTCAAGAAGTAGGCACCGGGTGAGGGGAGTCGGCCCGAAACGGAACCGGAACGGTGGATATCCACTTCTGGTGACGAGAAGTGGCCAAGAGATTGCCGGGCCGACACCCCACACGGCGCCTACGCACGGTAAATTTCAGGCCATGCCACGTGGACGCCACCGCCATTCCCCGCCTCTGCACAAGCTGCTGCCGCCCTCCGCGGTCGCAGGCGCCGCGGTCGTGTGCGCCGCGGCCGCCTGGCTGCCCGGCGAACTGGTCGTCGTACGGCTGCTCGCCGCCGCGGCGGCGGCCGCCGCCGTCACCGGCGCCGTCCTCATGCGCAGTTGGGACCGGAGCGCCGGCCTGCGGGTCGCCGAGCTCGACCGGGCCCGCACCGCCGACCAGTGGAAGGCCGAGGAGCGGGTAGCCGAGCTGGAGTCCGACCTGGAGGAGGCCCGCGCGCTGCGGTCCCGCCTCGACGCCAAGCTCCGCGCCAAGCGCGTGGAACTCGCCGGGCTGCGCGGCGAGCACGCCGAGCTGCTCCGCCGGTACGCCACCGCCGAGACCGAGCGGGCCAGCGCCCTGGAGGGCGCCCGCGTCCTGGCCCTGGAGACGTCCGGCACCGCCAGGGCACTGCCCGGCGGCGGTTCCACGCCCACCCCGGAGGCCTTCCGCCGCGCCGCCCAGGCGCTGCGCGACCTCCCCCGCAACGCCGCCGCCCAGCAGGCCCGCCGCACCACCGAGGCGGCCCGCGCGCGTGACCTCGCCGAGCGGGCCCTGGAGACGGAGGAACCGCGGGGGAAGCACGCGGCGGCCGACGGAACCGAGCAGCACACCCGCCCGGCCGCCCCCGCCCTCGCGCTCCCGCCGGCCGCGCCGGTCCCGCCCTCCTCCACGAAGGTGCCGGCGGTCCCGACCGCCGCCGCGATCGTCCCGTACGCGGCCCGCAGGCCCGTCCCGCGCCCCGAGGGCGGCTTCGACTTCTTCGGTACGCAGAAGGCGGCGGAGGCCATCGAGGCCGTGCAGAACACCGACCTCGCCGATGTCGTGGGCGAGGAGGTCCTCGAAGAGGCCCTGGCCGCCCAGGCGGTGCTCGGCGCCCCGCTCCTCACCCCGATCAGCCCCTCCGGCACCCTCGGCAACCCGCTCGCCCCCCGGGTCACGCCCCCGTCCCAGGCGGTCGGCCAGGTCATCGACCTGACCGCGCACGACGAGACCGAGCAGTTCGACGTGGCCGAGCTGCGCGGAGCGGTGAACTCGTGACCCACCGCCTCACCGACCTCCCGGTCGGCGAGGGCACCAGGCGCCGCGACGAACTCCTGGCCCTGTGCGCCCAGGCGTTCTGCGGCGCCCCCTGGCACGAGCCGCCGCTCGGCGCCGTACGGACCGTGGACAGGCTCCTCGACGCGGCCGCGTCGAAGGACGGATTCACCGCGGTGATCGCGCTCGACCCCGACGAGGCCCTGCTCGGCTTCGCCGCCGGATGGAACGACACGGCCCTCTCCGGAGCCGCCCCCGCCTTCGAGTTCGCCGAACTCGTCGTCGCCCCCGCCCACCAGGGCCGGGGCCTCGGCCGGAGCCTCCACGACGCGCTGCTCGTGGTCGGGACGCCCGGCCCCGCCCGGCTCATGACCCTCGACGTACCGGAACTCACGGACCGGTACGGGCGCTGGGGCTGGACCACCGTCGAGCGGCGGCGACCCGGCACGGAGGAGCGGGAGTACGTCGTCATGGGCCGGGAGACCTGACCCTGCCGGGTGCCGGGAGGCCTGACGCCCCACAGGGCGCCGACAGTCCCGGCGCCCCCGCTCCCCGCCTACCCGTCGCTCACTTGTCGATGTCGCCGACGACGAAGAACAGCGAGCCCAGGATCGCCACCATGTCGGCGACGAGCGTCCCGGGCAGCAGCTCCACGAGCGCCTGGATGTTGTTGAACGAGGCCGAGCGCAGCTTCAGCCGGTACGGCGTCTTCTCGCCCTTCGACACCAGGTAGTAGCCGTTGACGCCGAGCGGGTTCTCCGTCCACGCGTAGGTGTGGCCCTCCGGGGCCTTCAGCACCTTCGGCAGCCGCTGGTTGATCGGCCCGGCCGGCAGCTCCGCCATCCGGTCCAGGCACGCGTCCGCCAGGTCCAGGGAGTTGTGCGTCTGGTCGAGCAGGCACTCGAACCGGGCCAGACAGTCACCCTCCTCGCGCACGGCGACCCGCAGGGTGTCCTGGAGCTCCCCGTAGGCCAGGTACGGCTCGTCACGGCGCAGGTCGAAGTCGACGCCCGAGGCGCGGGCGATGGGCCCCGACACCCCGTACGCGTGGACGGCCGCCGGGGACAGTACGCCGACCCCGCGCGTACGGCCCCGGAAGATCTCGTTCCCGAGGACCAGCCGGTCGTACACGTCCATCCGCGAGCGCACGTCGGCGACGGCCTGCCGCGCCCGGCCGAGCCAGCCGGCCGGCAGGTCCTCCTTGAGCCCGCCGACCCGGTTGAACATGTAGTGCATCCGGCCGCCGGAGACCTCCTCCATCACCGCCTGGAGCTCCTCGCGCTCCCGGAAGGCGTGGAAGACCGGGGTGATCCCGCCCAGTTCGAGGGGGTACGAGCCGAGGAACATCAGGTGGTTGAGGACCCGGTTCAGCTCGGCGAGGAGCGTACGGGTCCACACCGCGCGCTCCGGGACCTCCATGCCCAGCATCCGCTCGACGGCCATGACCACGCCGAGCTCGTTGGAGAAGGCGGAGAGCCAGTCGTGACGGTTGGCCAGCATGATGATCTGCCGGTAGTCCCGCGCCTCGAACAGCTTCTCCGCGCCGCGGTGCATGTACCCGATGACCGGCTCGGCCTGCCGCACGACCTCGCCGTCGAGCACGAGCCGGAGCCGGAGCACGCCATGGGTCGAGGGATGCTGCGGCCCGATGTTCAGCACCATGTCGGTGCTCTCCGCCGCGCCGCCGATACCGACCGTCGTCTCCGTCATGCGGTCAGTATCCCCCGCGCCCCGGACGCCCCGTCGCCCTGTCCGCGGGCCCGGCCGACCGGATCCGGCGGGCGGAGTCAGTCCCCCGCCGCCGGGACCCGCCGGGTCAGCCAGAGGAAGTCGCCGAGACCGCCGCGGGCGGTGAGCTCGGCGGCCTCGCCGGCGGTGGAGAGGGCGCGGACGTACGCCGCCGGATCGGTCGAGGCCAGCGCGATCGGGGGCCGTCCACCGGACACCCCCAGGGCTCGCAGGGCCTCCCGCTGCGAGACCGGACCGTCCGCGTCCCCGGCGGAGGCGACCGCCGCCGCGCACGCGTCCAGGGCCACGTGGGACGTCAGGTCGCAGGAGCCGTCCGGGACCGGGGGGACCTCGCGGCCCGCGCGGAAGCCGGTCAGCGTGCCGAAGGGCGGCCGGGCGTCCCGTACGTGCGCGTAGTCCACGGCCACCGCGCGGCCCGCCGCCAGCGAGGACACCGCCGCCGCCCACGCCTCGTCCCGCGGCCGGCCGATCTCGGCCCGCGCGCCCGGCTCCCGCAGCGGCCACCAGCGGGCCAGCCACTCCGCGTCCGGGCCGGAGACCGGACCGCCGAGCCGTTCCGCGCCGTCCGCGCGGACCTCCACGTACCGGGCCGTGCCCGCCGCGTCCGCCTCGGCCACGTCCACCGGCACGTTGTCCAGCCACTCGTTCGCGAAGAGGAGCCCGCGCACCCCTGCGGGAGGCCGGTCCGTCCACACGATCCGGGGGTCGAGCCCGTCCGGCCGGGCGGCGCGCTCGACGGCGTACGCCCGGACCGTGAGGCCGCTCCCCGCCGTCGCGGCGAGCACCCCCGCGAGCAGCTCGCCGCGCCCCGCGCCGACATCCACAAGGTCGACCCCGTCGGTTCCCAGCTCCTCCGCGACCTCGCCGAGCAGCCGGGCCACGGCCGCCGCGAAGAGCGGGGAGGCGTGCACCGACGTACGGAAGTGGCCCGCCGGCCCCTCGGGGCGCAGGTAGAAGCCCCCGGGGCCGTAGAGCGCCCGTTCCGTGGCCTCTCGCCACCCCTGCCACTGACACGTCTCATCCGTCACGCGCCCCAGTCTCCACCTCGGGGAGTACGGGCCCCGCGCCAAGGATCGACCCCACGGTTGATCCCCGCACCTGCCCGCCTTCCCTACTCTGGGTGACGTGCAGCGCCTCTACGACTTCATCCGCAGACACCCCACGGGCGTCGACACCTTCTGGGCCGTCGTCTTCCTCGGGTTCTCCCTGCTGTGGGTGGCCAGCTCCGTGACGTCCGGCCACCCCGTCGCGTACGGGCTCGTCGCCGTGCTCTTCTCCCTGGTCGTGGCCCTGCGCCGACGGGCCCCCGAGAAGATGCTGCTGCTCTCGGTCGCGCTCGGGCTCGTCCAGCTGGGGCTCGACCTGGCGCCGTTCCTGGCCGACTTCGCCATGCTCGTGATCGTCTTCACGGTCGCGGCGCACGACGGCCCGCGCTGGGCGTCCCGCCTGGCGCTCGTCGCCGGTCTCCTCGCCGCACCGATCGCCCAGGTGAGATGGCCGGTGGAGGACCCCAGCTCAGGCCCCGCCAAGATCTTCTTCACGGTCATCATGACCGTGCCGTTCGCCCTCGCCTGGGTCCTCGGCGACTCCCTGCGCACCCGCCGCGCCTACTTCGCGCAGCTGGAGGAGCGCGCCTCCCGCCTGGAGCGGGAGCGCGAGGCGCAGGCCAAGGTCGCGGTCGCCGCCGAGCGGGCCCGGATCGCCCGCGAACTGCACGACGTCGTCGCGCACAACGTGTCGGTGATGGTGGTGCAGGCCGACGGCGCCGCCTACGTCATGGACTCCTCCCCGGAGACCGCCAAGCAGGCCCTGGAGACCATCTCCACCACGGGCCGCCAGGCGCTCGCCGAGATGCGCCGGCTGCTCGGCATCCTGCGCACCGGGGAGCACCAGGAGGCCGGGGAGTACGTGCCCCAGCCCGACGTGAAGCAGATCGAGGACCTCGTGGAGCAGGTCAGGAGCGCCGGTCTCACCGTCGACTTCGCCATCGAGGGGAGCCCCCGCCCGCTGCCCAGCGGCGTCGAGCTCACCGCGTACCGGATCGTGCAGGAAGCGCTCACCAACACGCGCAAGCACGGCGGCCCCGATGTCGGCGCCAGCGTCCGGCTGGTCTACTTCGACGACGGCCTCGGGCTGCTCGTCGAGGACGACGGCCGGGGGGCGCCGCAGGAGATGTACGAGGACGGCGGCGCCGACGGCCGGGGGCACGGTCTGATCGGCATGCGGGAGCGGATCGGCATGGTCGGCGGCACGCTGGACGCGGGCCCGCGTCCCGGCGGCGGCTTCCGGATCAGCGCCCTGCTCCCCCTCAAGCCCGCTCACTGACGACCCGAAGGAATCTGATGTCCATCCGCGTGATGCTTGTCGACGACCAGGTGCTGCTGCGCACCGGTTTCCGTATGGTGCTGGCCGCCCAGCCCGACATGGAGGTCGTGGCGGAGGCGGGCGACGGCGTCGAGGCGCTGGAGGTGCTGCGCGCCACGGCGGTCGACGTCGTCCTGATGGACGTGCGCATGCCCAAGCTCGACGGGGTGGAGACGACCCGGCGGATCTGTTCGCAGCCGGACCCCCCGAAGGTGCTGATCCTGACCACCTTCGACCTCGACGAGTACGCCTTCTCGGGGCTCAAGGCGGGCGCGAGCGGCTTCATGCTCAAGGACGTGCCCCCGGCGGAGCTGCTCGGCGCGATCCGCTCCGTGCACAGCGGCGACGCGGTGGTGGCGCCGTCGACCACGCGCCGCCTCCTCGACCGCTTCTCGCCGATGCTGCCGTCCTCGGGCAAGGACCCCGAGCACAAGGAGCTGGAGCGGCTGACCGGCCGGGAGCGCGAGGTGATGATGCTGGTCGCGCAGGGCCTGTCGAACGGCGAGATCGCCGCCCGTCTCGTCCTCTCCGAGGCGACGGTGAAGACCCACGTGGGCCGCATCCTGACCAAGCTGGGCCTGCGCGACCGGGTCCAGGTCGTCGTCCTCGCGTACGAGACGGGCCTGGTGCGGGCGGGCGGCGGCGCGGCGGGCTGAGCGGGGGCGCGGCGATGCCGCCGTGGATCGACGGGCCCTTCGGCGGCGGCAGGACCCGGACCGCGTACGAGCTCCCGCGCCGGCGTTCGCCCCCGTCTCCGTACGGACCGGCTGACGGACCCGCAGATCGTCGCCCCGCCCCCGGCCGCCCTACCGCAGCACGCTCTCCAGGAAGTCGCTGCCGAGGCGGGCGACGACCGTGACGTCCAGCTGGTGGAGCACGTACCGGCCACGGCGCTGGGTGGAGATCAGACCCGCCTTCCTCATGACCGCGAGGTGGCGGGAGACCTCGGGGGCGGTGATGCCGTACGTGTCGGCGAGCTCGCTCGTGGTGTACGCGCCCCGGGCGAGGCTGCGGCTCAGCCGCATCCGCATCGGGTGGGCGACCGCCTCCAGACGCAGGGTGACCGTGCCGACCGGGACGCCGCCGCCGAGGTCACGGGTGGGGACGGGGTACTGGATGACCGGCTGCCAGCCCGGCGCGTGCAGGGCGACGAGGTGCGGCCAGCCGAAGGCCGTCGGCAGGAACGTCACGCCGGAGCCCTCGGCGCTGGTGCGGGCGTGACCCAGCTTGTCGACGACGATGCGGGAGCCCGCCGCGTCCGTCTCCAGGACCATCGCGGCGGAGGCGTCCGCGACGGCCTCGGCCAGGCCCTTGCGGCGCATCAGCTCCGTCTTGTGGCGGGCGTCGGCCGCGAGCTGGACCCGGACGCGGTGCCAGGTGTCGGCGAAGAAGGCCTCGTCGCAGTCCTCCAGGAGGCGCCGGATCCACGCGCGCGTGCCGGGCGGGTCGGCGAGCATCCGCTCCACGAACGCGGCCTGGCGCGGTCCGCGCGCGGTGGCCAGGTCGAGGGCGCGGCGCCGCATCCGCTCGTCGACGAGCGGCGAGGGGGCGCCGTCCGAGTAGGGGCTCGCGCAGGAGATCTCCAGGGCCGACCCGACGTATTTCTCGTCGTCCATGCGGTCCAGGTCGTCCAGCTCCTCGGCGAGGGTCTCGCGGGGCCGGGCGGGCAGCAGGATGTCGGAGCGGGTGGAGCGCCACATGAAGTCGGCCTCGTGGAGCCGGTCGGCGAGCTCGGGCCTCAGGGCGGCGGAGGTCGTGGTGGTCCAGGCGTGGAGCCTGGCGTGGTGCGCGGGCTCGGCGAGGGCGTGCAGGGCGGCGCCCAGCTCGGCCAGCGGCGAGGGGCTGAAGGCGATCCGCTCGTGCGGCAGTCCGGTGATGTCGATGGTCACGCTCACCCGTCCATGGTGCGGGGTGGGGCGGGGGTGCTGTCGCGACGATTGACGGGTGCCGTCAATCGTCGCGCCGGGCGGGCCGGGGCCGCCGTTTGACGGGTGCCGTCAATCGGCGCGCCAGGGCGTCGGAACCCGGCGCACGGTGAGGTCATGAACGCGCTGCATCAGTACCTCTTCGACACGTACCGCGCCGCTCAGCTGGGCGAGCCGATGCCGCCGGCGCCCGGCACCCAGGACGTCGCCGTCCTGCGGGCGGTCCGCGACCGGCGCCGCTTCGAGCGGGTGCTGGCGGGCCGCCCGGCGCGGGGCGGCCTCCGGACCGCCCTGCGCCGCTGGTGGCACCCGCGCGCCATCTGACCCCGCGCGCCATCTGACCCGACCCCGACCTGACCCGACCCCGGCCTGACCCGACCCCGCTCCGGCCAACCCCGGCCCGGCCCGGCTCCGGCCGACCCCGACCCGACCCTGACCGACCCGGTCTCAGTCCAGGCGGCTCAGGAAGTCCCGTACGGCCGCCCTCACGTCCTCCGCCGTCCACTCCAGGCCCGGAGCCGTCACCGTCAGTTCCGTCACCGAGACGCCCGGCGGGCCGCCCGCCCCCGGGGTGAACCAGCGGCGGAAGAGGACCGTGCCGGTGGCCTCGGTCTGGGCGAGGGCCGCCGCCGTCAGGGTCTCGGCGTCGTACGGCAGCCAGACCTGGAACTGGTGGGTGTGCGGGGTCTCCGGGTGGACCCGGAACCATCCCGCGCCCGCCTCCGCGAACCCCTCCCGGACGGCCTCCGCCACCACGCGCGCGTGGGCCACGTACGAGGGCAGCCGGGGCAGTTCGACGTCCAGGCCCCGGAGCGCGGCGAGCGCCGCCGGGTACTGCTGGAAGAGCAGGCCCCCGTACCGGTGCCGCCAGACCCTGGCCTCCGCCATGACGTCCTCGGGGCCGGCGAGCGCGGCGCCGGACAGGCCGCCGAGGGACTTGTAGAACGAGACGTACACGCTGTCGGCGAGCCCCGCGATCTCCGCGAGCGGACGGCCGAGACGCGTCGGGCACTCCCAGAGCCGCGCTCCGTCGAAGTGGACCACCGCGTCCCGCTCCCGGGCCGCCTCCACCACCCCGGTCAGCTCGTCCCAGGACGGCAGCACGAAGCCCGCGTCCCGCAGCGGGAGCTCCAGCATCAGCGTCCCGAAGGGCTCCGGGTGGTCCCGTACCTCCTCGGCGGTGGGCAGCCGGGGCGCGTCGGTCGGGTGGACCGTGCGGAGCCCGGAGACGGCCCCCAGCGCGCCGTCCTCGTGGACCTCGGGGTGGGCGAGCGGGTGGAGGGCGACGACGGGGCTGCCGGTGCGCCCGGCCCAGCAGCGCAGCGCCACCTGCTGGGCCATCGTGCCGGTGGGGAAGAAGACGGCGGCGGGGTGGCCGAGCTCTTCGGCGACCCTCCGTTCGAGATCCTCGACCGAGCCGTCCCCGTACGTGTCGAGCGGCCCCTCGCCGTGGCCCGCCGCATCGGCCCAGTCGGCGAGCTCACGCAGGCGCGTGCCGACCGTGCCGTCCGCCGGGGAGTGCCACAGTCTCCGCTCGGCGCCGCCCCAGACCTTCGCCCGGTAGAGCCGGGCCGCTTCCTCGTCCACAGGGTCCACAGGATTCATGGGACCGATCATCACACCGCCGCCCACACCCTGTGGACAGCCACGGAGGAGCGCGAAACGCTGGCGTAGCATGACCAGAAATCGTCCGGTACCCGCCGAGGACTGGAACGGAAGGCCGTCCCACCGTGAACGCACCAGCAGCGCCAGAGCCCCGAGCCGAGGACCGACCCGCCCGACTCACCGTCGGAGTCGTCGGCGCGGGCCGCGTGGGCCCCGCCCTCGCCGCCGCCCTCCGGCTCGCCGGGCACCGCCCCGTCGCCGTCTCCGCGGTCTCCGACGCCTCCCGGCGCCGCGCCGCCGCCCTCCTGCCCGAGGTCCCCGTCGTCGAGCCCGCGCGCGTCCTCGCCCTCGCCGACCTCGTGCTCCTCACCGTGCCGGACGACGCCCTGCCCGGTCTGGTCGAGGGCCTCGCCGACACCGGGGCCGTACGTCCGGGGCAGCTGATCGTTCACACCTCCGGGCGGTACGGGGCGCGGGTCCTGGACCCCGTGCGGCGGGCCGGCGCGCTGCCGCTCGCCCTGCACCCCGCCATGACCTTCACCGGCACCCCCGTCGACGTCCAGCGGCTCGCCGGCTGCTCCTTCGGGGTGACCGCGCCCGAGGAGCTGCGGCTGGCCGCCGAGGCCCTGGTGATCGAGATGGGCGGCGAGCCCGAGTGGATCGCCGAGGAGGCCCGCCCGCTCTACCACGCGGCTCTCGCCCTCGGCGCGAACCACCTGGTCACCCTGGTCGCCCAGTCGATGGAGCTGCTGCACAAGGCCGGGGTCGCCGCCCCCGACCGGATGCTGGGCCCGCTCCTCGGCGCCGCCCTGGACAACGCCCTGCGGTCCGGGGACGCCGCCCTCACCGGGCCCGTCGCGCGCGGTGACGCCGGTACGGTCGCCGCCCACGTCGCCGAGTTGCGCAAGCACGCGCCCGGCACCGTCGCCGGGTACCTGGCGATGGCCCGCACGACCGCGGACCGGGCGCTCGCGCACGGTCTGCTCAAGCCCGAGCTGGCCCAGGACCTGCTGGGGGTGCTCGCCGAGACACCGGCGGGCGCGACCGGCACCACCGGAGCCGCCGACGGGCCGCAAGGAGACGACCGATGAGCCTGTTCGCCCGGGACCGCGCCGACACCGCGCGACCCGTCCGCCACCAGCCGGCCGAGCTCCTGCGCACGGCCGAGGACCTCGCGGACGCCGTAGCCCGCTTCGGCGCCCCCGGCTCCACCGCCGTGGTCATGACCATGGGCGCCCTCCACGAGGGCCACGCCACCCTGGTCCGGGCCGCACGCGCGCGCGTGGGCCGGAAGGGCCTCGTCGTCGTCACCGTCTTCGTCAACCCGCTCCAGTTCGGAGCGGGCGAGGACCTCGACCGCTACCCGCGCACCCTCGACGCCGACCTGGAGCTCGCCTTCGACGCGGGCGCGAGCGTCGTGTTCGCGCCCTCCGTCGACGAGGTCTACCCCGGCGGGGAGCCCCAGGTCCGGATCACCGCCGGCCCCATGGGCGAGCTGCTCGAAGGCGCCTCCCGGCCGGGTCACTTCGACGGCATGCTCACCGTCGTCGCCAAGCTGCTCCACCTCACCGCCCCCGACCTGGCCTTCTTCGGCCAGAAGGACGCCCAGCAGCTGGCCCTGATCCGTCGCATGGCCCGCGACCTGAACTTCCCGGTCGAGATCGTCGGCGTGGAGACCGTCCGCGAGGGCGACGGCCTGGCCCTCTCCAGCCGCAACCGCTACCTGTCGGCCGGGGAGCGCCGTACGGCCCTGGCGCTGTCCGGCGCCCTGTTCGCCGCCGGCGACCGGCTCGCCGCCCAGGAGGCGCTGCGCGCCCGTGCCGAGGCCCTGCCCGGCACCCAGAACCGTGCCGCCGCGCTCTCCCGGCTCGGCGAGGCCCGGGCCGCCGCCGACGCCCACGCGGTCGCGCAGGCGGCCGACCGCGGCGGCGCCGAGGCCGTGCGCGCCGCGGCCCGCGCCGTCCTCGACGACGCGGCGAAGGCCGAGCCGCCGCTCGTCCTCGACTACCTGGCCCTGGTGGACCCGGCCGACTTCACCGAGGTCGCCGACGACCACGACGGGGAGGCGATCCTCGCCGTCGCCGCGCGCGTGGGGAGCACGCGGCTCATCGACAACATCCCCCTGACCTTCGGAGCCACCCCGTGACCGGAATACGGCTGCACGCCCCCGCACCCGGCTGGGCCATCGACGCCGACGTCGTCGTGGTCGGCTCCGGCGTCGCCGGTCTCACCGCCGCCCTGCGCTGCACCGCGGCCGGGCTCCGCGCGGTCGTCGTCACCAAGGCCCGGCTCGACGACGGCTCCACCCGCTGGGCCCAGGGCGGCATCGCCGCCGCGCTCGGCGAGGGCGACACCCCCGAGCAGCACCTCGACGACACTCTCGTCGCGGGTGCCGGGCTCTGCGACGAGCGGGCCGTGCGCGCCCTCGTCACCGAGGGACCGGACGCCGTCCGCCGGCTGATCGCGACCGGCGCCGACTTCGACAAGACCGCCGACGGCGAGATCGCGCTGACCCGCGAGGGCGGCCACCACCGCCGCCGGATCGCCCACGCGGGCGGGGACGCCACCGGCGCCGAGATCTCCCGCGCCCTGGTCGAGGCGATACGGGACGAGGGCGTGCGCACCATCGAGCACGCCCTCGTCCTGGACCTCCTGACGGACGCCGAGGGCCGTACGGCCGGCGTCACCCTGCACGTCATGGGGGAGGGGCAGCACGACGGCGTCGGCGCCGTCCACGCCCCCGCGGTGGTCCTCGCGACCGGCGGCATGGGCCAGGTCTTCTCGGCCACCACCAACCCGGCCGTCTCCACCGGCGACGGCGTCGCGCTCGCCCTGCGGGCCGGTGCCGAGGTCTCCGACCTCGAGTTCGTCCAGTTCCACCCCACCGTGCTCTTCCTAGGCGCCGGCTCCGAGGGCCAGCAGCCGCTGGTCTCCGAGGCGGTACGGGGAGAGGGCGCCCACCTGGTCGACGCCGACGGGGTCCGCTTCATGACCGGGCAGCACGAGCTGGCCGAGCTGGCGCCCCGGGACATCGTCGCCAAGGCGATCATGCGCCGGATGCAGGAGCAGGGCACCGAGCACATGTACCTCGACGCCCGCCACTTCGGCGCCGAGATGTGGGAGCAGCGCTTCCCGACGATCCTGGCCGCCTGCCGCTCCCACGGCATCGACCCGGTGACGGAGCCGATCCCGGTCGCCCCCGCCGCCCACTACGCCTCCGGCGGCGTCCGTACGGACCTGCGCGGCCACACCACCGTCCCCGGCCTGTACGCGTGCGGCGAGGTCGCCTGTACGGGCGTCCACGGCGCCAACCGGCTCGCCTCGAACTCGCTCCTCGAAGGCCTGGTCTTCGCCGAGCGGATCGCCGAGGACATCATCTCGGCCGCCCCGCGCGTGCCCGGCGCCCCGGTGCCGCACCCGGCCCCGGTGACCCTGCCGCTGCCCGTGGCCGGCGCCCGGACCCGTATCCAGCGGACCATGACGGCCGGCGCGGGCGTGCTGCGCTCCGAGGCCAGCCTGCGGGAGGCCGCCGAGGCCCTCGACGCCCTGCACGGCGACGCCCTCGCGGGCGGCGACGACGACGCCAAGGCCGGCGAGCCGGGTGTGGACGCCTGGGAGACCACCAACCTGCTGTGCGTCGCCCGGGTCCTGGTCACCGCCGCCCGCCGCCGCGAGGAGACCCGCGGCTGCCACTGGCGCGAGGACCACCCGGACCGCGACGACGCGGAGTGGCGCCGCCATCTCGTCGTACGCCTCACGCCGGAGCGGACCCTCGACGTCCGGACGACCGCCACGCACGACCTTCCCCCCACCTCCGATGCCCCCAGGGAGCCGTAAGTGACCACGCCCGAGGAAGCCCGTCCGCAGCCCGTGGACGTCCCTCTGATCCAGATCAGCGCCCCTTCGGCGTCCTCCGCGTCTCCCGAGGGGGACGCAGGTGGCTGCGGCGACGGCTGTGGCTGCGGCGGCGGTGAGGAGTTCGAGTGCGGGCTCGACCCCGCGCTCGCCGAGCTCCTCGCGGACGCCGGTCTCGACCCCGTACAGGTCGAGGACATCGCCCACCTCGCGATCGCCGAGGACCTCGACGGCGGCGTCGACGTGACGACCGTCGCGACCGTCCCGGAGGACGCCGTCGCCACCGCCGACTTCACCGCCCGCGAGGCCGGCGTCGTGGCCGGTCTGCGGGTCGCCGAGGCCGTGCTCTCCATCGTCTGCGCGGACGAGTTCGAGGTCGAGCGGCACGTCGAGGACGGCGAGCGCGTCGAGGCCGGGGACGTGCTCCTCAGCGTCACCGCCCGCACCCGCGACCTGCTCACCGGCGAGCGCAGCGCGCTCAACATCCTGTGCCGCCTCTCCGGCATCGCCACCGCCACGCGCGCGTGGGCGGACGTCCTGGAGGGCACGAAGGCCGAGGTCCGCGACACCCGCAAGACGACGCCGGGCCTGCGCGCCCTGGAGAAGTACGCGGTCCGCTGCGGCGGCGGTGTCAACCACCGGATGTCGCTCTCCGACGCGGCCCTGGTGAAGGACAACCACGTGGTGGCGGCCGGCGGCGTCGCCGAGGCCTTCAAGGCCGTGCGCGACCTCTTCCCCGAGCTGCCCATCGAGGTCGAGGTCGACACCCTGTCCCAGGTCTCCGAGGTCCTGGAGGCCGGCGCCGACCTGATCCTGCTGGACAACTTCACCCCGGCCGAGACCGAGGAGGCCGTCGCCCTCGTCGCGGGCCGCGCGGTCCTGGAGTCCTCGGGCCGCCTCACCCTGGAGAACGCGGCGGCGTACGCGGCGACCGGCGTGGACTACCTGGCGGTCGGCGGGCTCACCCACTCCTCCCCGATCCTCGACATCGGCCTCGACCTGCGCGAGGTGCGGGCCTGATGCTGCTCACCATCGACGTCGGCAACACGCACACGGTCCTCGGTCTCTTCGACGGTGACGAGATCGTCGAGCACTGGCGGATCTCCACCGATCCGAGCCGCACCGCCGACGAGATGGCGGTCCTGCTCCAGGGCCTCATGGGCATGCACCCGCTGCTCGGCGTCGAGCTGGGCGACGGCATCGAGGGGATCGCGATCTGCGCGACGGTCCCCTCGGTGCTGCACGAGCTGCGCGAGGTCACGCGGCGGTACTACGGGGACGTTCCGGCGGTCCTTGTGGAGCCGGGCGTCAAGACGGGCGTCCCGGTCCTCACGGACAACCCCAAGGAGGTCGGCGCGGACCGCGTGATCAACGCGGTCGCCGCCGTCGAGCTCTACGGCGGCCCGGCGATCGTCGTCGACTTCGGTACGGCGACGACGTACGACGCGATCACCGCGCGCGGCGAGTACGCGGGCGGGGCGATCGCGCCGGGCATCGAGATCTCGGTGGAGGCGCTCGGCGTCAAGGGCGCCATGCTCCGCAAGATCGAGCTGGCCAGGCCGCGCAGCGTGATCGGCAAGAACACGGTCGAGGCCATGCAGTCGGGCATCGTCTACGGCTACGCGGGCCAGGTCGACGGGGTGGTCGCCCGGATGAAGCGCGAGCTGGCCGGCGCCGGCGGCGACCCCTCGGACGTGACGGTGATCGCGACGGGCGGTCTGGCGCCGATGGTCCTCGCGGACTCCAAGGAGATCGACGAGCACGAGCCGTGGCTGACCCTGATCGGCCTGCGCCTGGTCTACGAGCGCAACGTCTCCCGCATGTGACGCCCCGGGCCCGGGCGACCGTGCGTGACTCCGGGCCCGGGCCGACCGTGCGTGACTGCGTGACTGCGTGACTGCGTGACTGCGCGACTCCGGGCCCGGTGACCAGGTGATGCCCTTGGCCCGGCGGCACCACCGGCCCGGGGCCGCGGGTGGGCCCGGGCCGGCGCCGCAGGTGGCCCGCCCGGCGGGCCGCTCGGCCGTCGGCGCGCCGGAATGATCGCTAAGAGAAAATTGTCCGATTAGCGCGTATCGTCGGCCCATGCCCACGCCATACGGATCCCGCGGCGGCATGGCGTTCAGCGCGGACGAGCTGCGTGTGCTCCGCCGTGCCCTCGCCGTCGCCCTCCACCCCGCCCCCCTCCACGACGAGGACGTCCAGGACGCGCTGCTCCTGGCCGCGTCCGTGGACGAGGCCGTGCGCGAGGCGGGCCGGCTGCGCGCCTTCCTCCTCGCCGACCTGGCCCGCTACCGCGAGGCGCTGCCCGGCTCCCTCAGCGGCTACCTGGAACTCCTCCGGGACGCTCTCGCCGCCGGGTACGACCCCCAGGCCGACGACCTCGCCGCGCTCCGCGCGCTGCGTCGCAACCCGGCGGCCTCGGAACTGCTCGCCCGCTGCCGGATCCTCGCCGAGCGCTCCGTACGCGCGCGCCTGGCCCGGGTCTCCCAGGCCACCGCCACCTCGGCCCCGACCGGCCCCCGGGCCCGGCTGTTCGCGCTGCCCGGCGGGCGGGCGGCGGATGACGAGCCCAAGCCGAACCCGCCGGCCCCGGCCGAGCGTCCGGTGCCCAAGCCCTCCGAGGTGTTCCCGCCGCGCCGGAGGCCCGTACCCCCGCCCCCGCCCGAGGAGCGGGCGGCCGGATAGCTACTCTGGTCGCCATGGAATACGTATCCGCGCTCCTGCCGCCCATCGTGATGGCCGCGTTCTTCACCGCCATCGTCGTCGTCATCGTGAAGACCCAGGGCGGCTCGAACAAGGCCAAGGAGGACGCGGTCGTGGACGCGGCCCTCGCCCGCGCCGAGGCCACCCGCCAGTCGGACGCCACCACCACTTCCTGAACTCCGACCGCCCTCCCGCGGTGCCCGGGACGTACGGCCCTCCGAGGTCGTACGTCCTTTTTGTTGCGTTTCCTTCCGTCAATAGCCTCTTAATGACGCTTTGCGCACTAAAGTGGCGCTGTGCCCCGTCCTTTGGGAGAGCTTGAAGACGCCGTCATGACGCGCGTCTGGCAATGGAACCGTCCGGTGACCGTCCGGGAAGTTCTGGAAGACCTTCAGCAGGAACGGTCCATCGCCTACACCACCGTCATGACCGTGATGGACAATCTCCACCAGAAGGGCTGGGTCCGCAGAGAAGTCGAAGGCCGCGCCTATCGATATACGGCGGTCTCCACCCGCGCCGCATACGCGGCCGCGCTGATGAACGAGGCATGGGCCCAGAGCGACAACCCGGCCGCCGCGCTCGTCGCCTTCTTCGGGATGATGTCGCAGGACCAGCGTGAGGCCCTGAACGACGCCATCCGAATCGTCCAGCGCGACAACCCGCTTCCCGCCCCGCCCGAGGAGGGCGCCGAAGGAACCGGGGCCCAGGAGCGATAGCGTCCCCCCATGTCGACGCCCGCTTCCCCGGCCGCTTCCGCGGCCTCCGCAAAAGCCGTCACCGTACGCAGGGCCCGCACCGGCGATGTCGCCGCGGTCCGTCGTCTCGTCGATCCGTTCGTGCGGCGCGGCATCCTGCTCGACAAGGCGACCGTCACCCTTTACGAGTCCATCCAGGAGTTCTGGGTCGCGGAACGCGACGAGGACGCCACCGTCGTCGGCTGCGGCGCTCTCCATGTGATGTGGGAAGACCTCGCGGAAGTCCGCACTCTCGCCGTCGATCCCGAGTTCAAGGGCGCCGGCGTCGGACATCAGGTGCTGGACAAGTTGTTGCACACCGCCCGTTGGCTCGGTGTGCGGCGGGTATTCTGCCTGACCTTCGAAGTCGACTTCTTCGCGAAGCACGGCTTCGTTGAGATCGGCGAGACCCCGGTCGACGGAGATGTCTACAGCGAGCTCCTGCGTTCCTATGACGAGGGAGTCGCCGAGTTCCTCGGTCTCGAACGAGTGAAGCCGAACACCTTGGGCAACAGCCGGATGCTTCTGCACCTGTGACGCGGAACCCGCGCGGAACGCCGGGGGGAACCCGGCACGGAACCCTATGTCCGAATCGCGCACGTTTCCCGCGTGGCCGGGGTTCTGAACCTCTGCCAGGGGTTTGTGTTTTTCCGGGAAAAGCGGTTTCCTTTCCGCGTACTCCATTTTCTATGAAAGGAAATCCGGTGGCACAGAAGGTTCAGGTCCTTCTTGTCGACGACCTCGACGGCGTCGAGGCGGACGAGACCGTGACGTTCGCGCTGGACGGCAAGACCTACGAGATCGACCTCACCACCGCCAACGCGGAAAAGCTCCGTGACCTGCTCGAGCCGTACACCAAGAGCGGTCGTCGCACCGGTGGCCGCACCACCGGCGGACGCGGCAAGGGCCGCGCCGTGGCGACGGGCAGCCCGGACACCGCGAAGATTCGCGCGTGGGCCAAGGAGAACGGCATGAACGTGAACGACCGTGGTCGCGTTCCCGCCGACATCAAGGCTGCCTACGAGGACGCGAACCGCTGAGGCGACAGCTGCTGAGCCACCGGCCCCCGGGCCCGGGCACTCAGCAGCCGCACCCGATGGCACTCCGCGGCGGCGGCGGCCACGAGACGCACCAGGCAGGGGGCATCCGCATCGCCCCACGGCGCGGACCGCAGCGCCGGCAGCGAGGACTCGACCTCGCGGCCCGGTGCCGGGGCACGCAGCCACACGGCGGCGCCCGGCGCGCCGGATCCGCCCCGCCCCGGGGGAAGGGGCGCGGTCATCCGGCCGTCGGTGCCCAGCGCCGTGAGATCCAGCGAGATCCCGCCCCACTCGAGCCAGTCGAGCAGGCCGGGTAGCTCCTCCGCGCTCCCCGCCGCCACGAGCAGCCGCATCCGGTGCCCGCGCAGGGCCACCGGACCCGTGGCGGGGCCCATCCGGTTCAGCACGCCGTGGCCGGCCGTGGCGGGCAGATCCAGGACGTCGAAGCGCAGCCCCGTGACGAGCCGCACCGGCGGGCCGGCCACCGTCGCCCAGCCGAGCTCGTTCTCGTACCACCGCGCCAGGCCGCCTTCGAGCGGCGTGCGGGGGAGGGGGACGGTGAAGGCCATACCCGGGGAACTCCCGGGACGGTGCGTTGGTTACGCCCGGGCGGACCGCCGCGGTCACCATCGGTCCCCGTCCGAACGCGCAAGGTGTCCGTGATGGGGTGTACGAGTGCATTCGGCAGCGCAAGGGTGTTCGCTGGTAGCGGAGGGAACCGGGGTGCGCCGCATGGAGTGTCAGTCCTTACGGGTAAGACATTCCTAGTGGAGAGGGGCGACTCGTCGGCTTCGGCGTCTCACGTTCGCCATCGGCGTACTGAAGACGCGGCTAACTACTTGGCCTGCGGGAACATCGTCTCGCACCATCGGGTTGGAGCATTTGTCGGCTGTTCTGCAGCAGGTCTCCCCGCGGAAGAGGGGGTGATCCGGACGGATGTCGGCAGTTGGAATGAGCGGTCCCCGCTTGCGGGACTAAGCTGCGGAAGGACAGGGAGGGGATCGACCCCTAACTGACTGACCGCTCTGAGGAGCGATTAACGATGTTCGAGAGGTTCACCGACCGCGCGCGGCGGGTTGTCGTCCTGGCTCAGGAAGAAGCCCGGATGCTCAACCACAACTACATCGGCACCGAGCACATCCTTCTGGGCCTTATCCACGAGGGTGAGGGTGTCGCCGCTAAGGCCCTGGAGAGCCTCGGGATTTCGCTCGAGGCGGTCCGCCAGCAGGTGGAGGAGATCATCGGGCAGGGGCAGCAGGCCCCGTCCGGGCACATCCCCTTCACCCCTCGCGCCAAGAAGGTCCTGGAGCTCTCGCTCCGTGAGGCCCTCCAGCTCGGCCACAACTACATCGGCACCGAGCACATCCTGCTCGGCCTGATCCGCGAGGGCGAGGGCGTCGCCGCCCAGGTCCTCGTGAAGCTGGGCGCCGACCTCAACCGGGTGCGGCAGCAGGTCATCCAGCTGCTCTCCGGTTACCAGGGCAAGGAAGCCGCCACCGCCGGCGGGCCTGCCGAGGGCACCCCCTCGACGTCCCTGGTCCTCGACCAGTTCGGCCGCAACCTCACCCAGGCGGCCCGCGAATCCAAGCTCGACCCGGTCATCGGGCGCGAGAAGGAGATCGAGCGGGTCATGCAGGTGCTGTCCCGCCGCACCAAGAACAACCCGGTGCTCATCGGCGAGCCCGGCGTCGGCAAGACCGCCGTCGTCGAGGGCTTGGCGCAGGCCATCGTCAAGGGCGAGGTGCCCGAGACCCTCAAGGACAAGCACCTCTACACCCTGGACCTCGGCGCGCTGGTCGCCGGCTCCCGCTACCGCGGTGACTTCGAGGAGCGCCTGAAGAAGGTCCTCAAGGAGATCCGCACCCGCGGCGACATCATCCTGTTCATCGACGAGCTCCACACCCTCGTGGGTGCGGGCGCCGCCGAGGGCGCGATCGACGCCGCCAGCATCCTCAAGCCGATGCTGGCCCGCGGTGAGCTCCAGACCATCGGCGCCACCACGCTCGACGAGTACCGGAAGTACCTGGAGAAGGACGCGGCCCTCGAGCGCCGCTTCCAGCCCATCCAGGTCGCCGAGCCGTCGCTGCCGCACACCATCGAGATCCTCAAGGGTCTGCGCGACCGGTACGAGGCCCACCACCGGGTCTCCATCACCGACGAGGCCCTCGTCCAGGCCGCGACCCTGGCCGACCGGTACATCTCGGACCGCTTCCTCCCGGACAAGGCGATCGACCTGATCGACGAGGCCGGCTCCCGGATGCGCATCCGCCGGATGACCGCGCCGCCGGACCTCCGCGAGTTCGACGAGAAGATCGCCGGCGTCCGCCGCGACAAGGAGTCCGCGATCGACTCGCAGGACTTCGAGAAGGCCGCGTCGCTCCGTGACAAGGAGAAGCAGCTCCTCGCCGCGAAGGCCAAGCGCGAGAAGGAGTGGAAGGCCGGCGACATGGACGTCGTGGCCGAGGTCGACGGCGATCTGATCGCCGAGGTCCTCGCCACCGCCACCGGCATCCCGGTCTTCAAGCTGACCGAGGAGGAGTCCAGCCGCCTGCTCCGCATGGAGGACGAGCTCCACAAGCGCGTCATCGGGCAGAAGGACGCCGTCATCGGCCTCTCGCGGGCCATCCGCCGTACGCGGGCCGGCCTGAAGGACCCGAAGCGCCCCGGTGGCTCGTTCATCTTCGCCGGTCCGTCCGGTGTCGGTAAGACCGAGCTCTCGAAGGCCCTCGCCGAATTCCTCTTCGGCGACGAGGACGCGATGATCTCCCTCGACATGTCGGAGTTCAGCGAGAAGCACACGGTTTCCCGTCTCTTCGGTTCGCCGCCCGGATACGTCGGCTACGAAGAGGGCGGCCAGCTCACCGAGAAGGTGCGCCGCAAGCCGTTCTCCGTCGTCCTCTTCGACGAGGTCGAGAAGGCCCACCCCGATATCTTCAATTCCCTTCTCCAGATCCTGGAGGACGGTCGCCTGACCGACTCCCAGGGCCGGGTCGTGGACTTCAAGAACACGGTCATCATCATGACCACCAACCTCGGGACCAGGGACATCTCGAAGGGCTTCAACCTGGGCTTCGCGGCCCAGGGCGACACGAAGTCCAACTACGAGCGGATGAAGGCGAAGGTCAGCGACGAGCTGAAGCAGCACTTCCGCCCGGAGTTCCTCAACCGTGTGGACGACATCATCGTCTTCCCGCAGCTGACGCAGGACGACATCCTCCAGATCGTCGACCTGATGATCGGCCGCGTCGACGAGCGCCTGAAGGACCGGGACATGGGCCTCGAGCTCTCCCCGTCCGCGAAGGAGCTGCTCGCCAAGAAGGGTTACGACCCGGTGATGGGCGCCCGGCCGCTGCGCCGGACGATCCAGCGCGAGATCGAGGACACCCTGTCGGAGAAGATCCTCTTCGGCGAGCTGCGCCCCGGTCACATCGTGGTCGTGGACACGGAGGGCGAGGGCGAGGAGCGTGCCTTCACCTTCCGCGGCGAGGAGAAGACGGCTCTGCCGGACGCCCCGCCGATCGAGGCGACGGGCGGCACGGGCCCGAACCTGTCGAAGGACGCGTAAGCGTCCGACGGGCGTGACTGAGCGATGAGGGGCGGCCCCGGAACCTGACGGTTCCGGGGCCGCCCCTCTCGCGTGCGGGTCAGGTGCGGACCGTGACGGTGGGGGCGAGGTGTTCGGTGCCGGTGACCTGGGCGCCGAGGGCGATCACCATGGAGAGTTGAGGCAGGGACGCCAGGGGTGTGAGGTCTACCGCCTCGGTGTCGCCCAGAAGGAACAGATGGTTCAGGCCAGGGAAGGCCCGTGGAACGGCGTCCAGCGGCACGGACGTGCCCCTGCCGGTCAGGGTCAGGAACGTCGTCCGCGGCAACCTCAGCGACTCCGGGACGCTTCTCATGCCCCTCGCGCTCACGAAGAGATCTCCGAGCTCGTTCATGGCGGCCATCGCGTCCCAGTCCTCCTCGGACAGATGCACGGAACCGCTGATGTCCAGCGAAGTCAGGCCAGGCAGGTGACGGAGGAAGCCGAGTCCCTCATCGGGGCGCCCGGACAGTGTCAGGCCCTTGAGCTGGTTCCGGGCAAGGAAGGGGCTCAGGAGCCCGACGAGGCTCCCCACGACCCGGAGGTGCTGCGCGCCTTCGATCGTCTCGCGCAGCAGGGCCATGCCGTCGTGTGTCAGGCCGGCCCGTAGGTCGAGCCTTGTCGGGCGCATTCCGAGGCGTACGATCTCGGCGGCCTGCTCGTCCGACCCGAGCGTGAAGTTGAGCCGGGTCGGGTCGAGTCGGGCGATGATCTCTTCCGCGTACCGCACGGTCTCGAACCGCGACCACCCCCACATCAGCTGGGAGCGGACGCTCAAGGAGGTGTGATCCGCGAACCGGGCGAGATACGGCAGGGCCGCGTCGTCCGTGACGTGGGTCGCCGTGGTCGTCACCCCCAGCGCCGCCTTGTCATCCAGACCCTCCGGCCCCGGCAGCAGGTCCAGGACCGCCCGTCCGACCGACGCCAGCTCCCGCGCCTCCTCCGGGTCGCGCGGCGGAATCACTTCTCCCGTCCGCGCCAGAATCCGCTCCCGGATCTCCGGTGCCACCTCTGTCGCGTGGTCCAGGGCCGTCGCCGCCACCACCAGCACGCGGAGCTGCGTGCGGCGGTCCGGTGCCGCGTCCGCCGCCTTCAGGAGCTCCTCGAAGATCTCGGCGCACTCGCGGGGCCGCGCGTGTCCCACGGCCATGCGGATGACGTCCTCCCACTGGTCGTCCGCCGCGTGTCGGACCAGGACCCCGATGTCCCACCGGTCCACGAGCGCCTTCGCCGCCAGGTAGTCCTGGAAGGTGCGGTGGACGAAGTCGACGGTGTCCGCGGTCGGCTCGCGCAGCAGGCCGCTGCGGTGGAGCAGGTGCGTGAAGACCGCGCCCGCCTCGTACCCGGCCGCCTCCGTGATCGCCGGCACCGTCTCCCGTACGACCGACTCCGCGTGCGCGCGGTCCATCGTCGTGCGGCCGTTGAGCGTCAGCCAGTAGGCGAGGCGCTGGATCAGCTGGATCTGCGGGGCGTCCCCCAGCTCGATCCCGTAAGGGGTCCCCATGTCCCGCTCGCGGTCCCGGCGCGAGAGCAGCAGCGAGAGCGCCGCGTCGTACAGCGCCTTGCGGCCGCGCGGCAGGAACCCGCGCCGTCCGTGGTGGAGGGCGCAGATCAGGCCGCACATCAGCGGGTTGGTGGCGAGCTGGGCGACGTCCGCCGTCGTGCGCAGGGCATCGAGGAGGGGCTGTTCGTACGGGGCCGCCTCGGGCCCCGCCGCCCGGTGCCAGCGGCGGACGAAGGTGGCGACCTCGGTGGGGGACATCGGGGCGAGGGTCAGCTCGGCGAAGCCGTCCGGAGCGAGCCAGTCGTCGCGTACGGCGGTCGGGCGGGAGGTCACGAGCCAGCGGTTGCCCTCGTAGGAGTCGAGGAGGTCGCGGAGCCAGCGGCGCGCCCGGTCGCGCTCGGCCTCGGGGATCTCGTCGATGCCGTCGACGAGGACCAGGCCGCGCCCGGCGGCGAGGACCCGGTCGGTCCAGCCGTCGGGCGGGGTGAGCGGGCAGCCGGCGGCGGAGAGGAATCGGTCGGGGGTGGGGAGGCGCTCGCCGTGGCGGGTGAGGGCGCGGAGGGGGAGGACGAAGGGGACGCGGTCGTGGAGGTACGCCATGCCGTCGGCGTTCCTGTGTCCGCCGGTGGCGTCCTCGCGTGCGGCGGAGACCGCCAGCCACTGGACGAGGGTCGTCTTGCCGGAACCGGCCGCTCCGCGCAGGAGCACCTTCTCGTGCCGGGCGAGGACCTGGTCGGCGCGGCCGCCGAGGAGGTCGCTCCGGGGGACGTCGGCAAAGGGGGTGCTGGAGAACCAGGCGACCTCGCCAGGGGCGGCGGGGGCCCGCCTGTCCGCCCGCGCCCGCATCGTGTCCAGGAGGGGCGAGACGTCCGTCCGCTCGTGCCATGGCCCGCCCGTCGTCTCCAGCGACAGGTACGCCACGTCCAGCGGCCACTTCTCCGGTGCGTCCCGGAGGTCCACGCCGTAGATGGTGAGGCGGCCGTGCTTCTTCGCGAGGTGGGCCAGGTAGCGCCGCTCGAACTCCGCGTCCCGGGTGTCCTGGCGCGGCACCCGGCGGAGGGCCTCGTCGACCTTCGCGATCAGCTCGGCCTGGCCTCGGGTCTGCTCGACCAGGCTGCGGGCCACGAAGGTGGAGCGCCGGGTGAAGAACTCCAGGATGTGGAGGCAGGCCCACTCCGTCATCGACTCCAGGTAGAGGAGGGAGTCGGACGCGAGGCCGTCGGGGGCCGGGGCGGCCGCGCGCAGGCCGCGGGCGAGGGCGGTGTGGCCGAGGCGGACCGCCTGCACGTCGTCCATGTCGAGGTCGCCGAGGGCGAGGAGGGTCCGCGCGAGGGTGTCGGTGACGGCCTCGGTCTCGTCGTGGGGGAAGGGAGCCTCTCCCCTCGGGTCGAGCGACCGCTCCACCAGCGCCGCCGCCAGCTTCCGTACGTCCTTCTCCGTCAGCGTGCGCTTCTCACCGCGGAAGGAGACGAGGGAGGAGAGGCGCACGGTGCTCGACGAGCCCGTCAGACCCGCCCCCGGGCCCTCGCTGACCAGCAGTTTCTTCAAAAGTGGGCCGATCGCGGCGGAGGCGAGGCGCGCGCCGATGAGTGCCGGTTCCATATGTGTCCCCCCGTGGGTCCCCGAAGCGGTCAGCGTAGTGCGGGACGGCCTTCCGGGTGGCTCGGTCGAGTGACCCAGATCCCATGGGCGGCCGGTGCCTGGTGACAAGGCGCACAGGGGTTTCGGGCGGTACTAGGCGGAATAGTGGCGACCTTTGGTGGTGAATCGGGACGTTCAGGCCCGAACCGTCGGGACTTTGGTCCCCGACCCTCCCGAACCGGACGCCAGATGGCGTTTTACGCGGTTCCGGCACCTCATGACATGCGGATAAACCGGTTCTCTTATGCCGGTATGTCCGATTTCGAAGGGGGCCTCCGGAGTCGTCAAGGGCTGAACTTCTATGGAGATCGCTACGACGTGATGTCGTAGATGGGGTGTTTTGGGCTGGCCGGGGGTCCGGGTTACCAAGGATGAGCAAGCCCGCCGCGGAGCACCGTTCGCGACGGGTCCCGTACTTCCCGGAGGTTTCCCCCGTATGTCGAAGCGCATGAACCCCGCCGCCCGTGTCACCGTCGTCGCTCTCGCCGCCGCCGGCCTGGGAGCGACGATGGTGACCGGAGCTGGGTCCGCCTTCGCCGCCGAGGGCAAGGCCGTCGCCGCCCCTGTCGCGGTGTCCGCGTCCGCCGCCGTCGCCGCGCAGGCCGACGCCCAGGCCCACGTCGCCGCTCAGGTGAAGGCCGCCGCCGCGAAGGCCACGGCCGCCAAGAAGGTCGCCGCGGTCAAGAAGGTCACCGTCAAGCCGGTCGCGGCCAAGAAGGCCCCGGCGTGGGTCAAGCCGGTCTCCGCCTACACGCTGTCCGCCAGCTACAACCAGGGCGGCGCCATGTGGGCCCACAAGCACTCCGGCCAGGACTTCGCCGTCCCGGTCGGCACCCCGGTCAAGGCCGCGGGTGCGGGCACCGTCGTGAAGGCCGGCCCGAACGGCGGCGGCGACGGCCCCGCGTACGGCAACGCGATCGTCGTCAAGCACGCCAACGGCACGTACTCGCAGTACGCCCACCTGTCGAAGATCAAGGCCAAGCTCGGCCAGAAGGTCATGGCCGGTCAGCAGATCGCCCTCTCGGGCAACACCGGCAACTCCTCCGGCCCCCACCTGCACTTCGAGATCCGTACGACCCCGAACTACGGCTCCGCCGTCAACCCGGCCGCCTTCCTGCGGTCCCACGGCGTCTCCATCTGAGCCGCGTGACCCCTTCCGGTCGGCACCGGCCGCGTGACCCCTTCCGGTCGGCACCGGCCGGGTGACCGCTCGGTCGGCACCGGCCGCGTGACCCCTTCGGTCGGCACCAACTGAATACGACGCCGGATCAGGCCCCGTGGGCCTGATTCAGCAGATCGAGGGCGACCTCGAGGGTGGCCCTGTGCTTCTCCTCGGGGTCGCCCTCGATGTTCTCCATGAAGAACGTGCCCGCGTGCAGGGTGAAGATCGCGCTGACGCAGCGGACCCTGTCCGCCATCGGGAAGTCCGGCTCCTGGACCAGGCCGGTCAGCGTGATCATGCGTTCCTTGAAGGTGAGGCCGACGCTGAGTTCGCGGACCGTGGCCTGGTTCTCCTGCATGAAGCGGAAGAGGGGGGCCGCCGCGCGCAGCGCCACCTGGTAGCGGCGCAGCACCTCCCGCCTGGTCTCCAGGGTGCGGGGCTGCTCCTGGGCCCAGGTGATCAGCTCGTCCATGGGTCGGGTCAGGTCCTCGAAGATCCCGACGAGGATGTCTTCCTTGGTCTTGAAGTGGTAGTAGAGCGCCGCCTTGGTGACGTCGAGGCGTTCCGCGATCTCGCGCAGGGAGGTCTTCTCGTAGCCCTGCTCGGCGAAGAGGTCGAGCGCCACGTCCTGGATGCGCTGGCGGGTGTTGCCTCGGGACATGACTGCCCTCCACTTTCCACAGAACTTACTTGACGACCGGCAAGTTACGGGTCTACCGTCCCCAGTCTAGTAACTAGCCGGGCGGCAAGTAAGGGAAGAGTATGGCGACGCAAGCGACAGAGAAGCCGGCGCGGGGGGAATCGGAGCAGCAGCCACGCAGCGTCCGCGTCGTCCTTCTCGCCCTGATGATCGCGATGCTCCTCGCGATGCTGGACAACATGATCATCGGCACCGCGATGCCGACGATCGTCGGTGAGCTCGGCGGCCTGGAGCACCTCTCCTGGGTCGTCACCGCCTACACCCTGGCCACTGCCGCCTCCACCCCCCTCTGGGGCAAGTTCGGCGACATGTTCGGCCGCAAGGGCGTCTTCCTCACCTCGATCGTGATCTTCCTGATCGGCTCGGCCCTCAGCGGCATGGCCCAGGACATGGGCCAGCTCATCGGCTTCCGTGCCGTCCAGGGCCTCGGCGCCGGCGGCCTCATGGTCGGCGTGATGGCGATCATCGGCGACCTCATCCCGCCCCGTGAGCGCGGCAAGTACCAGGGCATGATGGCCGGCGTGATGGCCCTCGCCATGATCGGCGGCCCCCTCGTCGGCGGCACCATCACCGACCACTGGGGCTGGCGCTGGTCCTTCTACATCAACCTGCCGCTCGGCGTCGTCGCCCTCGCCATGGTCACCACCGTCCTACACCTGCCGAAGAAGCAGCGCGCCACGGGCACCCGGGTCGACTTCCTCGGCGCCGCGCTCCTGACCGTCGGCATCACCGCGATCGTCCTCGTCACCACCTGGGGCGGTACGGAGTACGCCTGGGGCTCGGCCACCATCGTCGCCCTCGCGGTCGGCGGAGCCCTCGCGCTCGCCGCCTTCCTGTGGGTGGAGACCCGCGCGAGCGACCCGATCGTGCCGCTGCACATCTTCCGCAGCCGCAACTTCACCCTGATGTCCCTGATCGGCTTCATCACCGGCTTCGTGATGTTCGGCGCGGTGCTCTACCTGCCGATCTTCCAGCAGTCCGTCCAGGGCGCCTCGGCGACCAACTCCGGTCTGCTGCTCCTGCCGATGCTGTTGTCGATGATGGTCGTCTCGCTGCTCGTCGGCCGCTTCACCACCAGCACCGGCAAGTACAAGATCTTCCCGATCGCGGGCGGCGCCCTCATGACGGTCGGCCTCTTCCTGCTCTCCACGATGGACACCGGCACCTCGCGGCTGACCTCCGGGGTCCACATGGCCGTCCTCGGCGCGGGCATGGGCTTCCTCATGCAGATCACCATGCTGGTCGCGCAGAACAGCGTCGAGATGAAGGACATGGGCGTCGCCTCGTCCTCCACCACCCTCTTCCGGACGCTGGGCTCCTCCTTCGGCGTCGCGATCATGGGCGCGCTCTTCACGAGCCGCGTCCAGGACGAGATGACCGCGCGCGGCGGCTCCGGGTTCACCGAGCGGACGGCGCAGCTCGACGCGGCGAGCCTGGCCAAGCTGCC
The DNA here is from genome assembly GCF_051305195.1 of Streptomyces sp. Qhu_M48. NCBI lineage: Bacteria > Bacillati > Actinomycetota > Actinomycetes > Kitasatosporales > Streptomycetaceae > Streptomyces > Streptomyces sp. Qhu_M48. The sequence goes on from NZ_CP195432.1 coordinate 308,624, forward strand.
GGCGACGCTCCGCGAGTCCTACCAGCACGCGGTGGCCTCGGGCACGCACGGCGCCTTCCTGCTCGCCGCCGCGGTCTCCGTCCTCGCCTTCGTCCTCGCCTGGCTGGTCAAGGAGGTGGCGCTCCGCGGCGCCGGACCGGAGACGGCCCCGAAGACGGCCGAGGGCGACGGCACGGCGAAGGTCGCCGAGACGGTCTGACCTCGCGTACGGAGCGGGGCGGTCGGACGTCGCGTACGGAGCGGGGCGGTCGGACGTCGCGTACGGAGCGAGACGGTCGGACGTCGCGTACGGAGCGAGACGGTTCGACGTCGCGCACGAGAGTGGGGCCGGTCCTGCGCACAGGACAGGCCCCACGTCCGTACACCCGCGTCCGTGCTCCCGCGTTCGCCCACCACGTCCGTACACCCGCGTCCGCCCACCCGCGCGCCCCTACACCGGCGGCCGCAGGATCGGGAAGCTCCCCGTGTTCGTCGGCGCGTGGTCCGGCAGCCACAGCACGGCGATGGCGCCGCCGACCCCGTTCGGCGCGCCCTCGGCGGCCACGTTCCGGAAGGTCAGCCGGGCGCCGAGGACCCTCGCCTGGCCGGCCGCGATCGTCAGACCCAGGCCGTGGCCCTGGCCCGCCCGGTCGCTCGTCCCGGTACGGAACCGGCTCGGGCCCTCCTTGAGGAGCGCCTCGGGGAAGCCGGGACCGTGGTCGCGGACCCGGACGACCCGGCCCTCGACGGTGACCTCCACCGGCGGCTTGCCGTGCTTGGCGGCGTTCGCGAGGAGATTGCCCAGGACGCGTTCGAGGCGCCGGGGATCGGTGTTCACCCAGGAGTCGTGGACGACCCGGACGACCACCTCGGGGTCGAGGACCCGCACCCGCCGCTCCACGAACTCGCCGAGCGCGATCTCCTGGAGCTCCGCCCGCTCCGACGCGCTGTCCAGCCGGGCCACCTCCAGGACGTCCTCGACCAGCGTCCGCATGGCCTGCGCCCGGTCGCGGACGAGCTCGGTGGGACGCCCCGGCGGCAGCAGCTCGGCCGCCGTGAGCAGCCCGGTGACGGGGGTGCGCAGCTCGTGCGCGATGTCCGCGGTGACCCGCCGCTCGGCCTCGATCCGCTCGTTGAGGGCGTCGGTCAGGGCGTCGACCGCCCATGCCAGGTCGTCGGTCTCGTCCCGTACGACCCCGCCGACGGCCTCCCTGACCCGCACGTCCGTGTTCCCCTGGGCGACCCGCCCGGCCGCGACGGCGGCCTTCCGCAGCCGCCGCGAGAGCTGGCCGCCGATGAGCACCCCGAGCGCGCAGCCGCCGAAGACCACCGAGACCGAGCCGATGACGAGGGCCCGGTCCAGATCGCTCATGATCGTCGCGCTGCGGTCGGCGAAGGGGATGTGCAGCGAGAGCACGTCGCCGTTGGCGAGCGGCACCGCCGCCCAGACGTCGGGCGGCCCGCCGTGCCGGTGCTCCTGCACGTACGTACCGCGCCGCTTGTCCCGCATCAGCTGGTCGAGCTGGGCGGGCAGCGACGGGTCGTTGATCTTCGTGCCGAAGCGCGGTTCCTTGGGCTTCGCCGTCTCGTACATGCGCTGCGCGAAGAGGAGCCGTTCCATCTGCACCTCGCGCGCGTTGTCGAGCATCGAGATGCGGGCGGCGTTGTGCACGACCACGCTGAGGGTGACCGCGATCAGCGCGCCGACCGCGGCGATGGCGACGGCGATCTTCCAGCGGACCCCGGTACGGAGGGGGAGCAGCTTCATCCGGAACGTGCCCTAGTTCTTGAGCTTGTAGCCGAAGCCGCGGACCGTCTCGATCCTGTCCTGGCCGATCTTGGCGCGCAGCCGCTGCACATGGACGTCGACGACCCGGGTGTCGCCGCCCCAGCCGTAGTCCCAGACCCGCTCCAGGAGCTTGTCCCGGGACAGCACCGTGCCCGGCGCGGAGGAGAACTCCAGGAGCAGCCGCATCTCGGTCGGGGTCAGCGCGACCGGCTCCCCGCCCCTGCGGACCTCCATGCCCTCGGTGTCGACCTCCAGGTCGCCGAAGACGAGGAGCCCGCCGCCGTCCGGCCCGCCCTCCCCGCGCTCGCCGGCACCGGCGCCGCCCGCGTGGCCGAAGCGGCGCAGCACCGCGCGGATACGGGCCATCAGCACGGAACCGTCGAAGGGCTTGGTGACGTAGTCGTCGGCTCCGGCCTCCAGGCCGAGGACGACGTCGATCGAGTCGGCGCGCGCGGACAGCATGATCACCGGAACCGTCGACTCGTCGCGGATGCGACGGCAGAGGCTGACCCCGTCCATGCCCGGCAGCATCACGTCGAGCAGGGCGATGTCCGGCCGCCGCTCCCGGAAGGCGTCGAGGCCGGAGAGGCCGTCGGGCATGGCCGTGACCCGGAAGCCGTCCCGCTCCAGGGCGAGCTGGGTGGCCTCACGGATGACGTCGTCGTCCTCGACGAAGAGGACATGGGTCTCGGCCATCGTGCGTGCCCTTCGGGTCTGTGCGCCGCTTCCGCGTTCGCGGGGTGTACGGCTCGTGGTCTACGGCTCTGGGGTTGGGCGCGGGTGTACGGCTCTGGGTCCGGCGCGGGGTGTACGGCTCTCGGGGACCGGCTTGTGGTGTACGGCTCCGGGTTCCGGCTCGTGGGGTCGTGACGTCTCCGGGGTCCGGCTCTCGCGGTCCGGATTCTGGGGTACGGCACCCGGGGTGCGGCTCAGTTCGCGGGCGGCTCGCTCGGCGCGGGCTCCTGGACCTCGGCGCCGTCGACCCCGCCGTCGCCGACGGCCCGGCTGTAGTCGTTGTGCACCCAGTCGTGCTGGGTGAAGCGGTTCCCCGACCAGCGGTAGGTGATCACGTCCTCCCCCGAGGGGTACGCGACCGGGTCGCCCTTCGCGTACACCTGCTTGGTGACGACGAGCTCGCCGCGGTCGATCGTGGCGTAGACCGCCGGCTCCTCCGCCATGAACACGTTCTCGTAGCGGTCGCTCTGCTTGCGGTAGACGTACGTGCCGATGCCGACCGCGTCACCGCAGGTCATCACGTTGACGACGACGTCGGGCGAGGGCGCGTCGGTGAGATTGCCGTAGGAGGCGTCCACCGGATAGGCGTCCGCGACGCAGGGCTTCAGATCGGTCTTGAGCCGCTCGCCGATCTTCGGGTCCGCCTTGAGCAGCGCGATCGGGTCCACCCGCTCGGCGGACCGCTTCTCCCCCGCGGCCGAGGGGGAGGGGGTGGGCGCCGCCGCGGCCACCTCGTGGGTGCCGGCCGCGCCCTCGTCACGGGACCCGGTGCCCCCGCTGGAGCAGGCGGCCATGGACAGCCCGACGGCGACGAGCCCGGCCGCCGCCGTGATGCTCGCCGCCTTCGCGGTACGACGATGACGCCCGGTCCCGTATCGCTCGTCGCCCCCGCCTTCGTTCCGTCTGACGCCTTCGGAGTCGCCGTCTAGGCCGCGCACCGCTCCCGCCCCCGTTCGTCGCCTCGTACGGTCGTCCGCCCTCCGGTCCGCCCGAGGGCACGGGCGTCAAGATCACGGCTCTCCAGCTCCTGGCGGAGCCGGGCGAGCGCGCGGTGGAGCGTCGACTTCACGGTACCCGTCGACATGCCGAGCGCCGCCGCCGTCTCCTCCGTGCTCATCTGTTCCCAGTGGCGCAGGACGACGACACTGCGCTGCTTCGGCGCGAGGACCTTCAGGACGTCCATGAGGAGGGCCCGGTCGGCGTGCTGCTCGGTCGGGTCGTCGACGCAGGCGTCGGGCAGCTGCTCGGTGGGCACCTCTTCGAGCTTGCGGGAGCGCCACCACTCGGTCCGGGTGTTGATCATGACCCGGCGGAGGTACGCGTCGGCGAGGGACTTGTCGGCGATGCCGTCCCAGCGGCCGAACGTCCGGGCGAGGGCGGTCTGGAGCAGGTCCTGGGCGTCGACGGGGTCGGCCACGAGACGACGTGCGCTGCGCAGCAGCGCGTCCTGCCGCGTGCGTACGTACTCCTCGAAATCGAGCACCTCGCCATGCCTCATCCGAACCGCCTCCGAACCCCGTGACCTGCTTCGTTCCTCGTGTCGTCGATGACGCTACGGAGCGGTTGTCACGGGGTTGTGCGGGGCAGCCGTCGGTGGACGCACGGCTACCCATCGGTTGTGTAACAGCGGAGGAAAGGGGGAAGAGGCGGCGGACGCCCGGCCATGGGCGCCTGGGCACGGGCGCCTGGCCATGGGCGCCCGGTAACGGACGGCTGACGATGGGCGCCGCTCGCGGGACCGTGACGATGGGCGCCGCTCACGGGACCTTGACCATGGGCGCCGCTCACGGTCCCGTCACCAGGAGGGCCGGTGACTCAGGACGCGGGCAGCCGGTAGTACCCGTCGTCCAGGGGCTCGACGAGACCGTCCGCGACGAGGCCGTCCAGCGCCCTGGCCCGCTGCACCGGCTCGTCCCAGACCGTGTCCAGGACCGCCTGCGCCACCGGGTCCGCCGACTCCCGCAGAACGGCGAGGAGCCGGCCCCTGACCTGCCGGTCGGTTCCGGCGTACGTCTGGCCGCGCCGAGGCGGACCGTCGTGCGCCGGCTTCCCGGCGAGCAGCCAGGCACACTGCCCCGAGATCGGACAGCGCCCGCAGTCCTCGCCCTTCGCCGTGCACACCAGCGCGCCCAGCTCCATCGAGGCGGCGGCCCAGCGGGACGCCGTCGCCTCGTCCTCCGGCAGCAGCGCGCGGGCGAGCCGCCGCTCGGCGGCCGTGGTCGCGTTCGGCGGGTACTGCACGCCCGTCGCCGCCCGGGCGAAGACCCGGCGCACATTGGTGTCCAGGACCGTGTGCCGCTGCCCGTACGCGAACGAGGCCACCGCCGCCGCCGTGTACTCGCCGATGCCGGGCAGCGCCAGCAGTTGCCCGTGATCGCTCGGAACGTCGCCGCCGTGCCGCTCCTTTATGGCCACGGCCGCCGCGTGCAGCCGCAGGGCACGGCGCGGATAGCCGAGCCGGCCCCAGGCGCGGACCGCCTCGCCCGAGGCGTCGGCGGCCAGGTCGGCCGGGCGGGGCCAGCGCGCGAGCCACTGCTCGTACACCGGCAGGACCCGGACGACGGGGGTCTGCTGGAGCATGAACTCGCTGACCATGACGCCCCACGCACCGGCCTCGGGGCGGCGCCAGGGCAGGTCGCGGGCGTGCCGGTCGAACCAGGCGAGGACGGGCCCGTGCAGCTCGGCGGGGGGCGTCGGGAGCGCGGGGGCGTCGGGGGTGAGGGCAGTGTCGATGGAAGTCATGGCACCTCCGATCCTGGCACGTCCACGCCGCGTTCCGTAAGCGCGGTGGCACGGCGCCGGGGTGGGATCGATTCGCGCCGTGGTGCGCGCGCCGGGGCGGCCTCGGCGCGCGCCGTGGTGAGGTACCGGGCCGCGGCCCGAACGCGCCGCGTGGTGCGCGCCGGGGCGGCATCGGCGCGCACCGTCTCGTACAGGTGCCGGAGCGGGGTCAGTACGCGCCGTGGCGTGCGCGCTGCGGCTCCTCGGCGCGCCCCGCGGCGTGCGCCCGGGGACCGCGCCCCGCACACCACACCACGGCCGAGCTCCGGCTCGACCGGGCCGTCTCCACCAGAGCGCCCACCGGCCGGACCGCCGCCTTCATGACGAGGAGGGCGATCAGACCGCCGAGGACCACGCCGACGGTCACGTCGTGCGGGTAGTGCACGCCGACGAAGACCCGCGAGAACGCCATGAGCAGCGCCATCGGCACCGTCAGCCAGACCATCCCGCGCCAGGACAGCGCCAGCGCGAGCGCGGCCGCCCCCGCGATCGCCGAGTGGTTGCTCGGGAAGGACCAGTCGCCGTACGGCGGGCAGGTGACGAGCGAGACGGGTGCCCCGACGACGGCGCGGCACGGACGTTCCTCGTCGACCAGCGACTTGAGACCCTCGCTCACCACATATCCGAACGCGGTGGCGAGCGGGGCCAGCAGCGCGAGCGCCATCACCCGGCTCGAACCCTCGCGGGAACGCCACCACCCGGCCAGGAACAGCGCGCCGAAGAGCAGCAGCCCGGCCTCGGTCCAGACCTCGGCCAGCCACTGGAACCAGTGGGGGGTGGAGTGGGCGAAGTCGGCTACGTCGAGATACAGCCGGTCGGAGAGGTCGAGGAGGGTGTTCATGGTGCACGACGCTAACCGGAATCCGGAGTGCTCCGCCCCGGGCCAACGGCCAGAGCGACCCCCGACGGAAGTGGGGGTACCCGCGATTCGATCCGGTTCCCACCGATTTCAGGTGAGGTCACGAGGGGCTCGGGGCGGGGGTCCGGGAAAAGTTCCCGGAAAGAGGGGATGTGATCATCGGCAAAACTTGATGCCTCGGGCGGCGGGTGGGGCGGGAGTTGGGCCGGATCTCTCGTAAGGTTCGGGTCGTGGGATCTTTGCGCAATCCGGTCGGGCCGCTTCCCTCCACCATCTACTGGCGACGGAGGGCGGTGGCGGCGTGCCTGGTGGCGCTTCTCTCACTCCTCGCCGTATGGGCCGTCACCTCGGGTGGCGGGGGTGGGAAGAAGGCGAACGACGCGGCCAACGGCTCGTCCCCCACACCACCGTCGATCACCCCGGGCCCCTCCGGCACCGGGCCGGCGATCAGCCAACAGCCCGGCGGACGCGACGAGTCGGGTGACTCCGGCGAGGCCACGGGCGGCAGCGGCGGCCCGGGCGGCAGCGGTACGGACCCGGGGTCGGGCACCGGCGCCGGCGCGGACGCGGGCACGACCGCCGGCACCGACGGCGGCGGCAAGAACGGCGACACCGACGGCGCGGGCGGCGACGGAGGAGCGGGCGTCGGTGCGGGACAGCAGGTTCCGGCCGATTCCCCGCTCCCGAACTGCCCCGCCGGAGCACTCCAGTTGACGCTCCGCAGCACCAAGGTCAGCTACGAGACGGGGGAGAAGCCCCGTTTCCACCTCGTCGCCAGGAACACCTCGAACACCGCCTGCAAGGCCGACTTCGGGCCCCGCAGCGCGGTTCTGACGATCAGTGACAAGCAGGACGACGAGGTCTGGTCCTCCGCCGACTGCCCGCGCCCCGGCAATCCGGTCCTGCTGCACATCCCCGCGCGGGCCACCGTCACCCACACCGTGGAGTGGGACCGCGGGCGCAGCGCGCCGCGGTGCGCCACCGCCCCGGCCGGTCAGGCGGGACCCGGCACCTACCTCGTGGAGGCGACGATGCCGGGCGCGAAGGTGCTCCCGGCCTCGTTCACGCTCGCCAAGGACTGACCCCGGAGCGGCGTCCTAGACGTACCGCTCCAGGATCGAGGACTCCGCGAGCCGGGACAGGCCCTCGCGCACGCTGCGGGCACGGGCCTCGCCGACGCCGTCGACCGTCTGGAGATCGTCCACGCTGGCCGCGAGCAGCTTCTGCAGCCCGCCGAAGTGCTCCACGAGCCGCTCGATGATCGCGCCCGGCAGCCTCGGCACCTTCGCGAGCAGCCGGTAGCCGCGCGGCGAGACCGCCGAGTCGAGGGTCTCGGGCGAGCCGCTGTACCCCAGGGCACGCGCCACGACCGGCAGTTCGAGCAGCTCCGTGTGGGTCAGCGCGTCCAGCTCCGTGAGCGCCTCCGCCACCGTCCGCGAGCGCTTGGCCGTCGGCTCCGGCACGTAGTCCCGGATCACCAGCTCGCGCTCCGGCTCCACGCCCGCGATCAGCTCGTCCAGCTGGAGCGAGAGGAGCCGCCCGTCCGTACCGAGCTCGACCACGTACTCGGCGATCTCGGTGGCGATCCGGCGGACCATCTCCAGACGCTGCGCGACGGCGGTGACGTCCCGGACCGTGACCAGGTCCTCGATCTCCAGGGCGGAGAGAGTGCCGGCCACCTCGTCGAGCCGGAGCTTGTACCGCTCCAGGGTCGCGAGCGCCTGGTTCGCGCGGGACAGGATCGTGCCCGACTCCTCCAGGACCCGTCGCTCGCCGTCCACGTACAGCGCGATCAGACGCATCGACTGGGAGACGGAGACGACCGGGAAGTTGCACTGCTTGGAGACACGGTCCGCCGTGCGGTGGCGGGTGCCGGTCTCGTCGGTGGGGATGGAGGCGTCCGGAACCAGCTGCACGCCCGCGCGGTGGATCTTGGTGATGTCCTTGTCGACGACGAGCGCGCCGTCGAGTTTGCACAGCTCACGCAGGCGCGTGGCGGCGAACTCGACGTCCAGCACGAAACCGCCGGTGCACATCGAGTCGACCGTCTTGTCCAGGCCCAGCACGATGAGACCGCCCGTGTTGCCGCGGAGGATCCGCTCCAGGCCGTCACGCAGCGCGGTGCCCGGCGCGACGGCGCTCAGGGCGGCGCGCATCAGCGCTTCGTTGCCGGAGCCCGCGCCGGACTTTCCAGGACCTGCCGGCCCGTCCTTGGCTGCCACTGCACTCCTCCGGCTCGTACGGATGGGCGAGACCAGGGCAAAGTCTAGCGACACCACCCCGCCGCCCTCCGCCCCCGACCGATCCCGGGTGGTCCCGGGTGGTCCGAAAGGAGTCCCCGCCCCGACACGGGGCTAACCCTCCGCGTCTTTGCGAAGCGTACGGAGCGAACCGCCCGCCCGGCACGCAGGGCACGAACCCGACTTCCCGAAGGTACGGAAGCGCCCGGCCGGCGCCCACAGGCCGCGGGCCTCCCGAAGGTACGGAAGCACCCGGCCGACGCCCACCGACCGCGGGCCTCCCGAACCTACGGAGGAGCACCCGGCCGACCTCCACCGGCCGCCCCGTCCGTTCGGGCCGCCGCCTACCCCGCCGCCTACCCCGCCGACTACCCCTCCGCGTCCGCCGGCGCCTTCGCCCGGCGGCTGCGCGGCAGCACCCGCAGCGCGTCGCCCATGTCCGCGACCTCCGTCACCTTCATGCCCGCCGGAACCCTCCCCGGGTCCGACGGGACCAGCGCGTGCGTGAAGCCCAGCCGGTGCGCCTCGGCGAGCCGGCGCTGGACGCCGGTCACCCGCCGGACCTCGCCCGCGAGCCCGACCTCGCCGATCGCCACCAGGTTCTTCGGCAGCGGGGTGTCGCTCGCCGCCGAGGCGAGCGCGAGCGCGATCGCCAGGTCGGCGGCGGGCTCGGTGAGCCGCACACCGCCCACGGTGGCGCTGTAGATGTCCCGCTTGCCCAGCGCGCTGATCCGGCCGCGCTGCTCCAGGACCGCCAGCATCATCGAGACCCGGGAGGTCTCCAGACCGGAGACGGTCCGGCGCGGGGAGGGGATCTGGGAGTCCACGGTCAGCGCCTGGACCTCGGCGACGAGCGGACGGCGGCCCTCCAGGGTGACCGTCAGACAGGTACCGGGCACCGCCACGTCACGCCGGGTCAGGAAGAGCCCGGACGGATCGGTCAGGCCCGTGATGCCCTCGTCGTGCAGCTCGAAGCAGCCGACCTCGTCGGTCGCCCCGTACCGGTTCTTCACGCCCCGGACCAGACGGAGCCGCGCGTGCCGGTCGCCCTCGAAGCTCAGCACGACGTCGACCAGGTGCTCCAGGAGCCGGGGACCCGCGATGGCCCCGTCCTTGGTGACGTGGCCGACGAGGAGCGTGGACATCCCACGCTCCTTGGAGGCCCGGATGAGGGCTCCGGCGACCTCGCGGACCTGCGCCATGCCACCGGGCGCGCCGTCGATCTCGGGGGAGGCGACGGTCTGCACCGAGTCCATGATCAGCAGCGAGGGCTTCACGGCGTCCAGGTGCCCGAGGACGGCCGACAGGTCGGTCTCGGCCGCCAGGTACAGGTGGTCGCTGAGCGCGTTGATCCGGTCGGCGCGCAGCCGGACCTGGCTCGCGGACTCCTCGCCCGTGACGTAGAGCGTGCGGTGCTCGTCGCTCGCCGCCTTGGCCGCCACGTCGAGGAGGAGCGTGGACTTGCCGACGCCCGGCTCGCCCGCGAGCAGCACGACGGCTCCGGGCACCAGACCGCCGCCGAGGACCCGGTCCAGCTCGTCGACGCCGGTGGAGCGGGCGGTCGCCTGCCGGCCGTCGACCTGCCCGATGGGCAGGGCGGCGGTGGACACCCGGCCCGCCGCGGTCGTGCGGACGGCGGGCGCGCCGTACTCCTCGACCGTCCCCCAGGCCTGGCACTCGGGGCAGCGGCCGAGCCACTTGGCCGTCTGCCAGCCGCACTCGGTGCAGCGGTAGGAGGGCCTGTCCTTGGTCGATTTCGTACGGGCAGCCATGTCGCCCACCGTAGCGGCCCCCACCGACAGCGGGCCCCGCGTCCCGGAAGGGTGACGCCGGACCCCCGGAACGCGGGCTTCCTGTCCCCTTTCGAGCGATACCTTCACCCGTAAGAATGAGAAGAACGCGACCGGTACGAAAAGCGCTCCCCGCGCTGCCTACGGTCGACCGGTGACGAGCAGCAGGCTGGAATCCCCCGCACGCACCACCGGCGCACACCGGGCGCACCCCGCCACGGACCACGGACCGCGCGCGCTCGGCCAGCGGCCCCCCGCACGCTACGAGCCCGCCCTCGACGGCCTCTTCACGTACTGCCTCTCCGTGCTCTGCGACCACGACACCGCCACCGCCGTCCTCGGCGACGTCCTGGCCGTCGCCGAGCGCCACCACGGCCGCTGCCCCTCCGACGAGGACGGCCGTACGGCCTGGCTGTACGCCCTCGCCCGCTGGGCGTGTCTGCGCAGCCTCGGCGAGCAGCGCGGCAGGCGCCAGGGCGCCCACACCGGGCGCCCCGCCGTCACCGCGCCCGCACCGCCCCGGGTTCCCGAGGAGACCGCCGAACGGCGCCGCGCCGAACTCGCCCTGCTCGCCTGGCCCGAGGCCGCCGGTACCACCCCCGAGCAGCGCGAGGCCCTGGAGCTGGCCGTACGGCACGGCCTCAGCCACCGTCAGGTCGCCGCCGTGCTCTCCCTCGACCCGCTCGCGGCCCGCGAGCTCCTCGCGACCGCCGGCTGCGAGGTCGAGCGCACCCGCGCCGCCCTCGCCGTCGTCGACACCGGCAGCTGCCCCACCGTCGCCCGCCTGACCGGCGACCACCAGGTGCTCCTCTCGGCCGCGCTGCGCGCCGAACTCGTCCGGCACGTCGACGACTGCCCCCGCTGCCGGAAGGCCGCCGAGCGCGTGGGTGCCACCGGCCCCTGGCCCGGCACCGGTTCCCTGCCCCAGGCCCGGCTGCCCCTCGTCGAGGCACCCCGGGCCGCCGCGTACATGGCGATGCTGCACGTCCCGCGCGCGCGTGCCGGCGCCCCACGCTTCTCGCCGACGGGCTTCCCCATGGACCCGAAGGACCATGTGGCCCGCCGCGACCGGATCCGGGCCCGCGCGGTGACGACCACCGTCGTCGCGGCCGTGGTCGCCGCGCCCGTTCTCGCCCTCTGGACCTCCTACCGGGGCACCCCGGTCGCCGACACCGGGGCCCGCGACGGCTCCCGGATCAGCGCGCGCGAGGCCGACGAACCGGTGGGCCCGGACGGCCGCCCCTACGACCGGTACGAGAACACGGGCAACGCCCGCACCACCCCGGAACCCCGCTTCACCCGCGGCAGCCGCGCCCCCGACGTCTCCGTGGAGGTGCTCAGCCCCGGTGGTCCCACCGGCCCCACGGGACCCACCGCGCCCGGCGAGCCCGTCCCCGGCTGGATCACGGTCGCCGCACGCGGCCACGGCGATCTGACCCTGCTCACGCTCACCGCCTCCGGCGGCACCCCCGTCGACTGGTCGCTGTGGACGGACGCCCCCTGGCTGTACGTGACCCGGGCCTCCGGCACGCTCCGCCCCGGCGAGACGGTCAGGATCGCCGTCCGCGTCGACCACGACCGCGAACCGCGGGGAGCCTGGAGCGCCCGGATCGGGGTGAACCCCTCGGGCGCCGTCGTACGGATCGACGGGCGCGGGCAGGCCTCACCGCCACCCGTCCTCGACCCGATCACCCGTCCGCCGACGACGACCGAACCGACCACTCCGCCGACGTCCCCGCCGACCACGGAGCCGACGACTCCGCCGCCGACGACCGAGGAGCCCCCGACGACGGACCCGGGAACCCCGCCGACCACTCCGCCGACGTCCCCGCCGACCACGGAGCCGACGACTCCGCCGCCGACGACCGAGGAGCCTCCGACGACGGACCCGGGAACGCCGGAGCCCACCACGCCCCCGCCGGCGACGGAGGAGCCGCCCCCGCCGTCCCCCTGAGGCGGATCGCGGTGGCTACACCTGCGGGTCGGCCGGGTGCGGGGCGACCAGCGGCAGCTGCGAGGCGAGCCGCGCCTCGCAGAGCCCGGCCAGGACCTCGTACGCCTCCTTGCCCATCATCTCGGTGAGCTCGGGCCGGTACGAGACGTAGACCGGCTCGCCCGCCCCGTGCGCCGAGGTGGCGGACGTGCACCACCAGTGCAGGTCGTGGCCGCCCGGACCCCAGCCCCGGCGGTCGTACTCGCCGATCGACACCTGGAGGACCCGGGTGTCGTCCGGCCGGTCGATCCAGTCGTACGTGCGCCGCACCGGCAGCTGCCAGCAGACGTCCGGCTTGGTCTCCAGCGGCTCCTTGCCCTCCTTGAGGGCCAGGATGTGCAGCGAGCAGCCCGCGCCGCCCGAGAAGCCGGGACGGTTCTGGAAGATGCAGGACCCCTGCCAGCGGCGGGTCTGCCGGTCGCCGTCCTCGTCGAGCTGCGTCCAGCCCGACTCCGTACCGACGTCGTGGAACTGCCACAGCTCCGGGGTGAGGCGCGCCACGTGCGTCGCGACCCGCTTCTCGTCGTCCTCGTCGGAGAAGTGCGCGCCCAACGTGCAACAGCCGTCGTCGGCCCGGCCCGCCTGGATGCCCTGGCAGCCGCTGCCGAAGACACACGTCCAGCGCGAGGTCAGCCAGGTCAGGTCGCAGCGGAAGACCTGCTCCTCGTCGGCCGGGTCGGGAAACTCGACCCACGCGCGCGCGAAGTCCAGGCCCTTCTCGTCCGGCTCCACGTTCCCGCTCCGCTTCTTGCCGCTCTTCACGGCCTTGTCCGCCTTGGCCGCCCCGGCGCCTCGGGCCGCCTTGCCGGCCTTGCCGGTTTCGCCCGTCCCGGCGCCCGCACCGACCGCGTCGGCCGTCACGCCCGTCACACCCGGGTCGTCGCCACTGCCTTCGCCGCTGTTTTTGCCCGGCTTCGCCTTCTTCGTCTTTGGCACAACACCAAGCGTATGCGGGTGGGCGCAGTAGCGTTCCGCCCATGAGACTCGGAGTCCTCGACGTCGGTTCGAACACGGCGCACTTCCTGGTGGTGGACGCCCACCCCGGGGCCCGGCCGCTGCCCGCCCACTCCCACAAGGCGGAGCTGCGGCTCGCCGAGCTCCTCGACGAGCGGGGCGCGATCGCGCCGCACGGCGTCGAGCGGCTCATCGCGACCGTCCGGGACGCGCTCCTCGCCGCCGAGGACAAGGGCTGCGAGGAGGTCCTGCCGTTCGCGACCTCCGCGGTCCGCGAGGCCAGCAACGCCGACGTCGTCCTCGCGCGCGTGAAGGACGAGACCGGGGTCGACCTCCAGGTCCTCACCGGCGAGGAGGAGGCCCGGCTCACCTTCCTCGCCGCCCGCCGCTGGTTCGGCTGGTCCGCGGGCAAGCTGCTCCTCCTCGACATCGGGGGCGGCTCCCTCGAAGTCGCGTACGGCATCGACGAGGACCCCGACACCGCGGTCTCCCTGCCGCTCGGCGCGGGCCGCCTGACCGCCGGCTGGCTGCCGGGCGACCCGGCCGACGCCGAGGACGTGAAGGCGCTCCGCCGTCATGTGCGCGCGCAGATCGCCCGTACGGTCGGCGAGTTCAGTCGCTCCGGCCGCCCCGACCACGTCGTGGCCACCTCCAAGACCTTCAAGCAGCTGGCCAGGATCACCGGCGCCCCCGGCTCGGGGGAGGGCCTCCACGTCCAGCGCCTCCTGACCCGCAAGTCCCTGGTGGAGTGGGTCCCGCGCCTGGCCGGGATGACCGTTCCCGAGCGCGCGGCCCTGCCGGGCGTCTCTGAGGGCCGCGCGGCGCAGCTCCTCGCGGGCGCGCTCGTCGCGGAGGGCGCGATGGACCTGCTGGGGGTGGAGGAGCTGGAGATCTGCCCCTGGGCCCTGCGCGAGGGCGTCATCCTGCGCCGCCTGGACCACCTGCCGGTGGAGTAGGGGCCACTACGCGCGCGTGGCCGAGCCGAGTACGCGCGCGTGGCCGACGGCGGCGCCTCCCCCCGCGTGGCCGACGGCGGCGCGCCCGCGCGCGTGGCTCGCCATCCCCCCCGGTGCCCGCGTGTGGGTCTCGTCACCATCTCCGGGTCCGCACGCGATCTCCGGGCCCGCACGCGCGCGCGTGCGGACCCGCCCCGCCCCGGCGCGCCCGCGTCCATGCCGCCCCGTACCGCCCCGGCGGGCGTGACCGGAACCACCCCCCTGTCCCCCGGCCCGCCCCGTACCCTGTCTCCGTGGCAGAACCAGTGGTGCGCATCCCGGATGCGAAGGTCGCCCTGTCGACGGCCTCGGTCTATCCGGAGTCGACGGCGACGGCCTTCGAGATCGCCGCGCGCCTCGGGTACGACGGTGTCGAGGTCATGGTGTGGACCGATCCGGTCAGCCAGGACGTCGAGGCACTGCGCCGGCTCTCCGACTACCACCAGGTCCCGATCCTGGCCGTGCACGCCCCCTGCCTCCTCATCACCCAGCGCGTCTGGTCGACCGACCCGTGGGTCAAGCTGCGGCGCGCGCGGGCGGCGGCCGAGCGACTCGGCGCGTCGACGGTCGTCGTGCACCCGCCGTTCCGCTGGCAGCGCCAGTACGCCAAGGACTTCGTCACCGGCATCTGGCGGATGGCGGACGAGACCGACGTGCGGTTCGCCGTCGAGAACATGTACCCGTGGCGGTACAAGGACCGCGAGATGCTCGCGTACGCCCCCGAGTGGGACGTCACCAAGGACGACTACCGGCACTTCACCGTCGACCTCTCGCACACCGCGACCGCCCGCACCGACGCCCTCGCGATGATCGACCGCATGGGCGACCGGCTCGGCCACGTCCACCTCGCCGACGGCAAGGGGTCCGCCAAGGACGAGCACCTCGTCCCGGGGCGCGGCACCCAGCCCTGCGCCGAGCTCCTGGAGCGGCTCGCGCTCACCGGCTTCGACGGCCACGTCGTCATCGAGGTCAACACCCGCCGCGCGATGTCAGCCGCCGAACGCGAGGCCGATCTCGCGGAGGCCCTGGCCTTCACCCGGCTCCACCTCGCCTCGGCGACCCGCCCGTCCCGGGTGCCGCGACCGTGACCGAACCGGCCCCGCGCCGGCGCGGCCGCCCGTCCCGTACCGAGGAGGAGAGCGGACCGGGCGCGCGCGACCGCATCCTGGAGGCGGCCCGCGCCCAGTTCGCCGAGCGCGGCTACGACAAGACCTCGATGCGCGCCGTCGCCAAGGCGGCCGGGGTCGACCCGGCCCTGGTCCACCACTACTTCGGTACGAAGGACGAGGTCTTCGCGGCGGCGATCGAGGTCTCCTTCGAGCCCGCGACCGTCATCCCGGCGATCGTCGGCGGTCCGCGCGAGACCATCGGCGAACGGCTCGCCCGGTTCTTCATCGGGGTCTGGGAGAACCCGGTCAGCCGGGCCCCGCTCCTCGCGGTCGTCCGCTCCGCGCTCACCCACGAGGCGGCGGCCAAGGTGCTGCGGACCTTCGTGCTGCGGCGGCTCCTGGAGCGGATCGCGGACGAGCTCGACGTACCGGACCCGAAGTTCCGGGCGGAGCTGGCGGCCTCGCACATGATCGGGATCGCGATCATGCGGTACGTGATCCAGGTCGAGCCGATGGCCTCGGCGGACCCGGAGAAGATCGTGGCGATGGTGGCCCCGACCCTCCAGCGGTACCTGACGGAGGCCTGAGAGGCCCGCCGGACGGCCGCCGACCAAGGCCTGAGCTCACAGGGCTGCCGCCGGCCGAGGCCTGAGCCCCACCGGGCGGCCGCTGACCGAAAGCTGAACAGCAAGTCCGCCATGCGGACGCGCTGTCCAGATCTTGGTCCGTCGGCGTACGCTCGAAAGCAAGCACCCCCATCACGAGGAGCGAGCCACGATGCCCGAGCTGAGGTCCCGCACAGTCACCCACGGCCGCAACATGGCGGGTGCACGCGCCCTGATGCGCGCCTCCGGTGTACCCGGCGCGGACATCGGCCGGAAGCCGATCATCGCGGTCGCCAACTCCTTCACGGAGTTCGTCCCGGGCCACACCCACCTCCAGCCCGTCGGCCGGATCGTCTCCGAGGCCATCACGGCCGCCGGGGCCATCCCGCGCGAGTTCAACACGATCGCCGTCGACGACGGCATCGCGATGGGCCACGGCGGCATGCTCTACTCGCTGCCCTCCCGCGACCTGATCGCGGACAGCGTGGAGTACATGGTCGAGGCGCACTGCGCGGACGCCCTGATCTGCATCTCCAACTGCGACAAGATCACCCCCGGCATGCTGATGGCCGCTCTGCGCCTCAACATCCCGACGGTCTTCGTCTCCGGCGGCCCGATGGAGTCCGGCCGCGCGGTCCTCGTCGACGGCACGGTCCGCACGCTCGACCTGGTCGACGCGATGTCCGACGCCGTGAACCCGAAGATCTCGGACGAGGACATGCTCCGGATCGAGGAGAACGCCTGTCCGACCTGCGGGTCCTGTTCCGGCATGTTCACCGCCAACTCGATGAACTGCCTGACCGAGGCGATCGGCCTCTCCCTGCCCGGCAACGGCTCGCTCCTCGCGACCCACACCGGGCGCAAGGCGCTGTACGAGAACGCGGCCCGCACGGTCGTCGACATCACCCGTCGCTACTACGACGAGGACGACGCCTCCGTCCTGCCGCGCGCGGTCGCGACCCGCGCCGCCTTCGAGAACGCCATGGCCCTGGACATCGCCATGGGCGGCTCGACCAACACGATCCTGCACCTGCTCGCCGCCGCCCAGGAGGCCGAGCTCGACTACGGCCTCAGCGACATGGACGAGGTCTCGCGCCGGGTTCCCTGCCTGGCCAAGGTCGCCCCGAACGTCGCCAAGGACCGCACGTACTACATGGAGGACGTGCACCGGGCGGGAGGCATCCCCGCCATCCTCGGCGAGCTGTACCGCGCCGGCCTCCTCAACGAGGACGTCCACTCCGTCCACTCCCGCTCCATCAAGGAGTGGCTGGACGCCTGGGACGTGCGCGGCGGCTCCCCGACGGACGAGGCCGTCGAGCTGTTCCACGCGGCCCCCGGCTGCGTCCGCTCGGCCACCGCCTTCTCGCAGTCCGAGCGCTGGGAGGCGCTGGACGTGGACGCGGCCGGCGGCTGCATCCGCGACGCGGCCCACGCGTACTCGAAGGACGGCGGCCTCGCGGTCCTGCGCGGCAACCTGGCCGTGGACGGCTGCGTCGTGAAGACGGCCGGCGTCGACGAGTCGATCTGGACCTTCGAGGGCCCGGCCGTCGTCTGCGAGTCCCAGGACGAGGCCGTCGAGAAGATCCTCAACAAGCAGGTCACCGACGGCGACGTGGTCGTCATCCGCTACGAGGGCCCGCGCGGCGGCCCCGGCATGCAGGAGATGCTCTACCCGACCTCCTTCCTCAAGGGCCGCGGCCTGGGCAAGACCTGCGCGCTCGTCACCGACGGCCGCTTCTCGGGCGGCACGTCCGGCCTCTCCATCGGCCACGCCTCGCCCGAGGCGGCCTCGGGCGGCACGATCGCCCTCGTCGAGGACGGCGACCGCATCCGCATCGACATCCCGAACCGCTCCATCGAGCTGCTGGTCGACGAGGCCACCCTCGCCGCCCGCCGCGAGGCCCTGAACGGCGTCTACGAGCCGAGGAACCGCCAGCGCAAGGTGTCGGCCGCGCTGCGCGCCTACGCGGCGATGGCGACGAGCGCCGACAAGGGCGCGGTCAGGGACGTGACGAAGCTGGGCTGAGCCCGGAGGGCACAGCGGACACCAGGGGAGGGGAGCGGGCTCACGGCCCGCTCCCCTTCCTCATGCGTACGGGGGTTCCTCATGCGTACGGGGGTGACGCGGCGGACGTCACCATGACCGCCCACCGGGATCCGTGGCTCACCAGGACGCGGGATCGCGCGCGTCCACCGCGAAGACGGAGCCGTCCGGAGCCGTCCCGAACACCCGGTCCCCGGCGACCAGCGGACCCGGCACCCGCGTGACGTACCCCCCGAGGCGGCCGTTCGGCAGCTTCGGCCGGGTCTGGCCGATCAGCGCGCCGCGCGCGGTGTCGACGGCGAGCAGCCGCCCGTCCTGCACGGAGAAGTAGAGGCGCCCGCCCGGGCCGAGGACGGGCGTCGAGACGTTCTGGGCGGCCGTCTCCAGCTCCCACAGCACCCGCCCCTTCTCCGCTGCGGTGTCGAAGGCGGTGAGGTGTCCGTCCGCGTCGAGCAGATGGACGACCGCGCCGCGCACGGCGACGCCCCGCAGGTCGATCCGGTGGGGCAGCGACAGCCGCCGCTCGGGTGTGCCGTCGGGGCCGAGCAGCACCAGCCCGTCGGTCAGCGTGCCCTGGTAGAGGGAGGCGAGGAGGAGCGTCCCGTCACCGGTGCGGCCCAGCGGGTCGAGGTTGCCGTCGAGGTCGTGCCCCCAGGCCTGCTCGCCGGTGCGGGGGTGGATCGCCGCGACCCGGGTCCGCTTCCCGTCGGGCGAGATCTCGGAGACCGGGAGCAGACCGGACGGAGCGTCGTACGGCCCCGGGCGCGGCGCCGTGAAGCCGGGCAGGCCGTGCCGCCAGAGCTCCTTGCCGGTGCGGCTGTCGACGGCCCGGAACCCGCCCGTCCCGTCGGCGAGGACGACGGCGGTGCCGGCCGGCCGGTAGGTCTCGGGGAGGTCCGCGCCGGCGCTCCAGGCCGGTGCGCCGCCCCCGTCCGGGTACGCCCGCAGCGGTCCCGTCGGAGCGGCGGCGCCGACCAGCCCGCCCGCACCGTCCGCGAGGAGGACGGGCGCGGACGGGGACTCCGCCGTGACGGGCGAGGTCCGCGACCAGAGGACGGCTCCCGTCACGGGGTCGAGCCGGGCGAGGTCGACGCCCCGGGCCGTGCAGTACAGCGCGCCCCCGCCGTGCGTGCAGGCGGGCGCGGCCGTGGGGCCGTGCTCCTGGAGCGCGGTCCGCCAGCCGGCGAAGGCGGTGGCCACCTCGTCCGGGCGGGCCGGGGTCTCCGGCCCGCGGCCCGCCGGGGTGCTCAGGGCGGCGTACAGACCGGCACCGGTCAGCGCCAGAGCGGCGGCGACGGCGATCGTCAGTCGTGGCCGCAGGCGCGCCCGGCCGGGGCGCGGGCGTCGTCCGGGTGGCGCCGGGGCGGTGGCCCGTACCGGCGTGTCCGCGTCCCACGCGGGCGCGGGGCCCAGCTCGCCGCCCTCCGCGCCCTCACTGTGGGGCAGTGCGGGCCGCCGCCGCTGCGCCGGTATGAACGCCTCCGCCGCGTACGAGGGCGGCAGCAGCGCCGCCATGATCTGGGCCGGGGTCGGCCGCTCGGCGGCCTCCTTGGCGAGGCAGCGGGCGACGAGCGGCGCCAGCTCCGCCGGGACGCCCGTCAGATCGGGCTCGTCGTGGACGACCTGGTACGCCACGATGTACGGGCTGTCGGAGTCGAACGGGCCGTGCCCCGTCGCCGCGTGCACGAGCACCGAGCCGAGGGCGAAGACGTCCGCCGCGGGTCCGACCTCGCGCGGCCGCTGGAACTGCTCGGGAGCCATGAACGGCGGCGAGCCGATGAGCTTGCCGGTCTCGGTGCGCAGGTCGCTGTCGAGGGGCCGGGAGATGCCGAAGTCGATGACCTTCGGGCCGGTGTCGGTGAGCATCACGTTGCTGGGCTTGAGGTCGCGGTGGACGACACCGGCGCGGTGGATGTCGCGCAGCGCCTCGGCGAGCCCGGCGGTGAGGCGGCGCAGTTCGGCGGGGGACAGGGGGCCGTTCCGCCTCACCTGGTCGGCGAGGGTGGGCCCGGGGACGTAGAGGGTGGCCATCCAGGGGCGTACGGCATCGGGGTCGGCGTCGACGACCGGCGCGGTGAAGGCGCCGCTGACCCGGCGGGCCGCCGCGACCTCCTGGCGGAATCGCGCCCTGAACTCGGGGTCCTCCGCGTACCGGGCGTGCACGACCTTGACCGCGAGCCGCAGCCCGGAAGCGGAGGCCGCGAGGTGTACGACACCCATGCCGCCGGAGCCCAGACATGCCTGGAGACGGTAGTCGCCCGCGTACTCGGGCCCCTCGGCTTCCCGGTCGGCACCGGTCCCGCGCAACGGCGGCATCGCCCACCCCCGTGTGATTCCCCGTCACCTCGCGCGCACGTGCGCGAACTCGACGGAGCCTAGTCCATGGCCCCCTCGATGTCGGTGGAGCTTGCTAGCCTGCGCGTCGCGGAGAGTGAAACTCGGCGGAGCGCTTCTGCGCCAAGGGGGAGGACACGATGGGTACGGACGAGAAGACGGACCGGAGACCGGGCGAGAACAAGGCGCCGGGGGACGCCGTGGCGACGGCGGGCGCGGTGGCGACGGCCGATCCCGTGGCCACGGCTGACGCGGTGGTGACGGCTGAGGCGGTGGTGACGGCGGGCGCGGTGGTGACGGCCGACGCCGGCACCCGCTACGCGGTCGCGCCGGGCTACCGGGTCAACGTGCGCTCGGGCCCGAGCACCCAATACCCGCTCGTCCGGGCGCTGCCCCTGGGCGCCACGGTGGCGATCTCCTGCCAGAAGAACGGCGAGTGGATCAGCGGCCCCTACGGCACCACGAGGATCTGGGACAACATAGCGCCGGGCGAGTACATCTCCGACGCGTACGTGCGCACGGGCAGCGACGGCTACGTCGCACCGCGCTGCACCTGAGCCGCTTCTCCGCCGCCCCGGGGATAATCGACCCCGTGAGCGACGAAGAGCAGACCCCCAGCACCACCGGTGGCCGTACCGGCGGCACCCCCGCCGGTACCCCCGCCGGGCCTCAGCCCGAGGAGATCCGTTTCTTCGGCACGACCTGGGTCGAGCACAGCGGCAACTACACGCTGCGCCGCATCGGCCTGGCCGTCGGCTCGCTCGCCGCCGCCGTCGCGGCCTGCTTCGTGCTGCGCTTCGCCTACCAGGGCCTGGAGATCGCGGACGTCGGCGGCATCGTCAACATGCTGGTCGTCGTCATGTTCGCGGTCTGCAGCGCCATCGCCTTCCGCAAGACCTGGGAGAGCTACCTCCGCCGGCCTGCGGACCCGGCCCGCGAGGAGTCCCTGCGCAGCCTCAAGGCGATCGGCTTCATCGGCACGCTCCTCGCCTACTGCGTCCGCTGCTTCGTCGAGGCACCCGGCGAGAAGCTGCGCCGCGAGGAGTACGAGACGGCCCGCACCCAGTACGAGAAGCGCCGCGGCGCCCGCACCGGCAACCCCGCCACCCGCAGGAAGCCCAAGCGCAAGTAGGCGGGCGACGGCACGGCCGCGAGCGCCGGAACGCCGTCGCGAACCGCCGGGAGGCGGACGTGAGCGCCGGGGGCGCCGAGGCCCCCGCCGATCGGTCCGCGGACCGATGTCACATTCCGAGGGGCCGCGTTCGTCCTCCTGGCATGAAGACGACACCGCAGCAGCGCCCCGGCCACCCGACCCACCGCGTCCTCGTCCTCGGCGCGGGCTACGCGGGCCTGATGACCGCCCTCCGCCTCGGCCCGCACGCCCAGGTGACCCTGGTGGACCCCGCCGACCACTTCACCGAGCGGGTACGGCTCCACGAGCGGGCGGCCGGCCGGCCCGACGTGACCCGCCCCCTCGCCCGGTTCCTCCACCGCACCGGCATCGAGCACGTCCCGGCCCGCGCCACGGCCCTCGACCCGGAGGCCCGTCTGGTCACGACGGACGACGGGCGCAGCCTTCCGTACGACCGGCTCGTCTACGCCCTCGGCAGCCGCACCGCCCTGCCCGCCACGACCGGTGACCCCCGCGCCTACACCGCGGAGTCCGCGGAGGGCCTCCACAAGCACCTGCGGGACCGCCCCGGTTCGGTCACCGTCGTCGGCGGTGGTCTCACCGGCATCGAGATGGCGACCGAGCTGGCCGAGACCTACCGTCCGCTCGGCACCTCGGTACGCCTCCTCTCCGGGGGCCAGGTGGGTGCCGGGCTCTCCCCGCGTGGCGCGGCCCATGTCCGACGGGCCCTCCAG
Source organism: Streptomyces sp. Qhu_M48 (assembly GCF_051305195.1). Taxonomy (NCBI): domain Bacteria; kingdom Bacillati; phylum Actinomycetota; class Actinomycetes; order Kitasatosporales; family Streptomycetaceae; genus Streptomyces; species Streptomyces sp. Qhu_M48. The sequence goes on from NZ_CP195432.1 coordinate 330,697, forward strand.
GCCCGGGGCGTCCGCGTCGAGGAGGGCCGCAGGGTGGCGACCGCGGACGAGGTCGACGGGGACGTGGTCGTCTGGGCGGCGTCCTTCGTCCCGAACGCCGAGCTCGCCGGAGCCGCCGGCCTCACCCTCGCCCCTTCGGGCCGGGTGGCGGTCGACGCCACCCTGCGTTCGGTCTCCCACCCGGAGATCTACGTCCCCGGCGACGCGGGCGCCGCGGCCCACCCGGCCGCGGGCGGCGAGCTGCGGATGTCCTGCGCCACCGCGCTGCCCACGGGCATCCACACGGCCGAGTCGATCGCCCGGGAGCTGCGCGGCGAGGAGCCCGAGCCCCTGAGCTTCGGGTACCGCTTCCAGTGCGTCAGCCTCGGCCGCCGCGACGGTGTCATCCAGTTCGTCCGCCCGGACGACTCGCCCCGTGACCGCCTCCTCACGGGCCGCCCGGCGGCCACGTTCAAGGAGCTGGTGGTGAGCGGCGCGACGTGGTTCATCGGGCGCTCGGCCCGCCGCGTCCAGCCGAGGAGCGCTTGACGGCGGATACCGCCGGGAGCACTATTCACCGCATGATGAATTACCCGGCGGGCGGGGCCGCCGACAAGGCCGCACCCGCCACCGCGACAGCCGCCCCGCCCGAAGCCCCCGGGCCCGGCGAGGCGGCCACGACGGGGGCGGCCACGACGGCACACACCACGACCGAGCCAGCCGCGCCCGCGACGCCCGCGAACGACGCGCCCCCGAACCCGCCCGCCCCGGCCGCACCCCCGGCGACCACCTCCACCCCACCCGCCACGGCCGCGAACACCCCCGCCCCGCCCGTGATGGCCGCGAACGAATCCGCCCCGGCCGCGCCCCCCGCGACCGCATCCACCCCACCCGGCACGGCCCCGACCGCTTCAGCCCCGACCGCTTCCACCCCACCCGCCACGGCCATCGCCGCGCACGGCCTCACCGTCGTCCGCGGCGACCGCACCGTCCTGCGCGGCCTCGACTTCACGGTCCCGGCCGGCCGCATCACCGGCCTCCTCGGCCCCTCCGGCTGCGGCAAGTCCACCCTCATGCGCGCGATCGTCGGCACCCAGGCCAAGGTCGACGGCACCCTCCAGGTCCTCGGCCGCCCCGCCGGCGACGCCGGCCTCCGCTCCCGCGTCGGCTACGTCACCCAGGCCCCCTCCGTCTACGACGACCTCACCGTCCGCCAGAACCTCGACTACTTCGCGGCCGTCCTGCTCCCCGGCCGGGCCCGCCGCCAGGAGCGCCGCACCGTCGTCGACCGGGCCGTCGAGGACGTCGACCTCGCCTCGCACGCCGACTCCCTGGCCGGCCGGCTCTCCGGCGGCCAGCGCAGCCGCGTCTCCCTCGCCGTCGCGCTCCTCGGCACCCCCGCACTGCTCGTCCTCGACGAACCCACCGTCGGCCTCGACCCCGTCCTCCGCCGGGACCTGTGGGACCTCTTCCACCGGATCGCCGCCGAACGCGGCACGACGCTCCTCGTCTCCTCACACGTGATGGACGAGGCCGAACGCTGCCACCGGCTCCTCCTCATGCGCGAGGGCGAGATCCTCGCCGACGACACCCCCGAGGCCCTCCGCCGACGCAACGACACCGCCACCGTCGAAGAGGCCTTCCTCCGTCTGGTCGACGCGGCAGCCGCCCGTGCGGCGCACCCCCGAACCACCCACGAGGAGCCCCGGCCATGAGCAGCGCCCGCACCCTCGCCACCGCCGCCCGCGTCCTGCGCCAACTGCGCCACGACCCGCGCTCGATCGCCCTGATGCTCCTCGTACCGTGCGTGATGCTCTTCCTGCTCCGCTACGTCTTCGACGGCAGCCCGGGCACCTTCGACACCATCGGGGCCTCGCTCCTCGGCATCTTCCCGCTCATCACGATGTTCCTGGTGACCTCCATCGCCACCCTCCGTGAACGCACCTCCGGCACCCTGGAACGCCTCCTCGCCATGCCCCTCGGCAAGGCCGACCTCATCGCCGGCTACGCCCTGGCCTTCGGACTCCTCGCCGTCGTGCAGTCCGTCCTCGCCACCGGCCTCGCCGTCCGGGCCCTCGGCCTCGACGTCGTCGGCTCCCCCTGGCTCCTCCTCCTGGTCGCCCTCCTCGACGCCCTCCTCGGCACCGCCCTCGGCCTCTTCGTCTCCGCCTTCGCCGCCTCCGAGTTCCAGGCCGTCCAGTTCATGCCGGCCGTGATCTTCCCCCAGCTCCTGCTCTGCGGCCTCTTCACCCCGCGCGACCGGATGGCCCCCGCCCTCGAAGCGATCTCCGACGTCCTGCCCATGTCGTACGCCGTCGACGGCATGAACCAGGTCCTCCGCCACCCCGAGGTCACCGGTGACTTCGTCCGCGACGCCCTCGTCGTCGCCGGCTGCGCCCTCCTCGTCCTCGGCCTCGGCGCCGCCACCCTCCGCCGCCGCACCGCGTGACCGCCCCTCGGACGTCCGCACGCCGGCCGGCCCGCCGGTGCGAGGATGTCCAAGCGGATGGATGAACCATCCATCCGCTTGGACAGGCGCAGGCCCCTTCCGGCGAGGTGGAAGACCCATGACCCAGACCGTCGCAGTCCTCGGCACCGGCAAGATCGGTGAAGCGCTCCTCAGCGGCATGATCCGCGCGGGCTGGCGCCCCGCGAACCTCCTGGTCACCGCCCGCCGCTCCGAACGCGCCGAGGAGCTCCGCGCCCGCTACGGCGTCGAGACCGTCACCAACGCCGAGGCCGCCAAGCGCGCCGACACCCTCATCCTGGCCGTCAAGCCCCAGGACATGGGTCGTCTCCTCGACGAGCTCGCCCCGCACGTCGCCGCCGACCGCCTGGTCATCAGCGCCGCCGCCGGTATCCCCACCTCCTTCATCGAGGAACGTCTCACCACCGGGACGCCCGTCGTCCGCGTCATGCCCAACACCCCCGTCCTCGTCGACGAGGGCATGTCCGTCATCTCGGCGGGCAGCCACGCCACCCCCGCCCACCTCGCCCACACCGAGGAGATCTTCGGCGGCGTAGGCAAGACCCTCCGTGTCCCCGAGTCCCAGCAGGACGCCGCCACCGCCCTCTCCGGCTCCGGCCCCGCGTACTTCTACTTCCTCGTCGAGGCCATGACCGACGCCGGCATCCTCCTCGGCCTGCCCCGCGCCCAGGCCCACGACCTCATCGTGCAGGCCGCCATCGGCGCCGCCGTGATGCTCCGCGACAGCGGCGAACACCCGGTCAAGCTCCGCGAGGCCGTCACCTCCCCGGCCGGCACCACCATCAGCGCCATCCGCGAGCTGGAGAACCACGGCGTCCGGGCCGCCCTCATCGCCGCTCTGGAAGCCGCCCGCGACCGCAGCCGCGAACTCGCCTCCGGCAACAGCTGACCCACCGCCGTCCGCCGCCGGGACCGGACATCACCGGCTCCCGGCGGACGCCCCCCGCACGACGTCCTCCGTCGACACCACCTTCGCGAACCCGCCCCCGTGCAGGGAGACGGCCGTCGCCCGCGACAGCTCGTCGGCGCCCGCCGCCCAGCCGAACGGCCCCTCCAGGTCGAAGGTGTGCATGGCGTCCAGCGGGAACACCACGTCGTAGCCGAGGTTCCCGCCCATCCGGGCCGTCGTCTCGTTGCACATGTTCGTCTGGATCCCGACGATCACGATCTGCGCGATCTCCTGCCCGGACAGCCACCCGTCCAGCGACGGCTCCCCGTAGAAGGCCGAGTTCACGCTCTTCGTCACCAGCAGCTCCGGCCCGGCGCCCTTCCCGCGCCGCTCCTCGACGAAGTCCTTGAACGCGTTCCCCACGTACCCCGTCCGCAGCGGGGAGAGCGAGCCCTCCGGCGAGTCGTGCCGCACGAAGACGACCGGCCGCCCCGTCTCCTGCCACAGGTCGATCAGAGCCGCGATGTTCTCCTCCGCGGCCGGGTTGTTCCGCTTCCCCCAGAACTCCTCCTCGAAGCCCTTCTGCACGTCGACGACAACCAGCGCTGCGTTCTCCGATATCTCCATACCCACGATGCTCCCGCCGCGGAGGCTCCCTTCCCAGCGGGAGGAATGACAGCGATCGATGCTTTACTGCCACACGTGACGCCGACCCCCGCACCCCGCCCCCAACGCATCGCCCTCCTCTCCTTCCCCGGCATCCGCGCCTTCGACATCTCCGTCATCACCGAGGTCTGGGGCAGCGACCGCACCCTCCGCGGCGTCCCGCCCTTCGAACTCCGCCGGGCCGCCGCCGACCCGGACGCCCCCATCCCCCTGCGCGGCGGTCTCACCCTCACCCCCGACCGCCCGCTCAGCTGGCTCGACGACCTCACCACCACCGACCTGGTCCTCGTCCCGGGCATCGAAGACCCCGACGCCGACCTCCCGGCTCCCGTCCTCGACGCGCTCCGCCGTGCCCACACCGCGGGCACCCCGGTCGCCTCGCTGTGCGCCGGCGCCTTCGTCCTCGCCCGCGCCGGACTCCTCGACGGCCGCCGCGCCGTCACCCACTGGCACCTGGCCGGGACCCTGGCCACCCGCCACCCAGCCGTGCAGGTCGAACCCGACGCCCTCTTCGTCGAGGACACCGGCGTCTGGACCTCCGCCGGCACCGCCGCCGGTATCGACCTCTGCCTCCACCTCGTCCGCACCGCCCACGGGGCCGAGGCCGCCGCCGCCATCGCCCGCGCGATGGTCACCGCCCCCTTCCGCACGGGCACCCAGGCCCAGTTCATCGAGCACCCCACCCCCCGCGCCGACCGCGACGCCGACGCCCTGGCCGACGTCCGCGCCCACGCCCTCGCCCACCTCGACGAACCCCACACCGTCGCGACCCTGGCCGCCCGCGCCGGCATGTCCCCCCGCACCTTCGCCCGCCACTTCCAGGCCACCACCGGAACCACCCCCCTGCACTGGCTCATCACCCAGCGCGTCGCCGCAGCCCAGAAACTCCTCGAACGCACCGACCACCCCCTCCCCGAGGTCGCCCGCCGCGCGGGCTTCGGCAGCGAGGTCACGATGCGCCAGCACTTCGCCTCGCACCTCGCCACCAGCCCGCGCGACTACCGCAACGCGTTCCGTCACCCGGCAGGCTCGCTGAACACCGCCTCCGCCCGATGCTGAACGACCTCGGCCCACCACTGGGTGGTGAGCGCACACGTCGCGCCCGGAGCGCACGCCCGAGGACCGGGGTTGACACGGGATTGGCCGATCCGTAAGGTTCTCCGAGTTGTCCGACGTGAGCACCGACCCCGGTCGGCCCCGGACAGCCATTCCGCAAGACCTACAGAAGCCGTCGGCGCTTTGCTGCGCCGTTCTGCTGTCCGTGCGTTTTTGCGAAATGAGGAATCCGCGTTCGAAACCTGAGCGCAGCCGCCCGATTAGCGTCGGAGGCAGGGAATCCGCTAAAGTCTCACTCGTCGGAACGGCCCAACAGCCGGAAAGACAAACCCCGCTGACTGGGAATCAGGCGCCGAAAGGATCTGATAGAGTCGGAAACGCAAGACCGAAGGGAAGCCCGGAGGAAAGCCCGAGAGGGTGAGTACAAAGGAAGCGTCCGTTCCTTGAGAACTCAACAGCGTGCCAAAAATCAACGCCAGATTAGTTGATACCCCGTCCATCTTCGGATGGCGAGGTTCCTTTGAAAGTCCTGCCGGCCCTTGTGGCGGGTAGGCAACATACACAGCGAGGACGCTGTGGACAGTCGGCCTTATTCCGGTCTGACTGTCCCGCTCAACGCGAGTGTCACCCGATTACGGGTAAACATTCACGGAGAGTTTGATCCTGGCTCAGGACGAACGCTGGCGGCGTGCTTAACACATGCAAGTCGAACGATGAAGCCCTTCGGGGTGGATTAGTGGCGAACGGGTGAGTAACACGTGGGCAATCTGCCCTTCACTCTGGGACAAGCCCTGGAAACGGGGTCTAATACCGGATAACACCGGCTTCCGCATGGGAGCTGGTTAAAAGCTCCGGCGGTGAAGGATGAGCCCGCGGCCTATCAGCTTGTTGGTGGGGTAATGGCCTACCAAGGCGACGACGGGTAGCCGGCCTGAGAGGGCGACCGGCCACACTGGGACTGAGACACGGCCCAGACTCCTACGGGAGGCAGCAGTGGGGAATATTGCACAATGGGCGAAAGCCTGATGCAGCGACGCCGCGTGAGGGATGACGGCCTTCGGGTTGTAAACCTCTTTCAGCAGGGAAGAAGCGAAAGTGACGGTACCTGCAGAAGAAGCGCCGGCTAACTACGTGCCAGCAGCCGCGGTAATACGTAGGGCGCAAGCGTTGTCCGGAATTATTGGGCGTAAAGAGCTCGTAGGCGGCTTGTCACGTCGGGTGTGAAAGCCCGGGGCTTAACCCCGGGTCTGCATCCGATACGGGCAGGCTAGAGTGTGGTAGGGGAGATCGGAATTCCTGGTGTAGCGGTGAAATGCGCAGATATCAGGAGGAACACCGGTGGCGAAGGCGGATCTCTGGGCCATTACTGACGCTGAGGAGCGAAAGCGTGGGGAGCGAACAGGATTAGATACCCTGGTAGTCCACGCCGTAAACGTTGGGAACTAGGTGTTGGCGACATTCCACGTCGTCGGTGCCGCAGCTAACGCATTAAGTTCCCCGCCTGGGGAGTACGGCCGCAAGGCTAAAACTCAAAGGAATTGACGGGGGCCCGCACAAGCAGCGGAGCATGTGGCTTAATTCGACGCAACGCGAAGAACCTTACCAAGGCTTGACATATACCGGAAAGCATTAGAGATAGTGCCCCCCTTGTGGTCGGTATACAGGTGGTGCATGGCTGTCGTCAGCTCGTGTCGTGAGATGTTGGGTTAAGTCCCGCAACGAGCGCAACCCTTGTCCTGTGTTGCCAGCATGCCCTTCGGGGTGATGGGGACTCACAAGAGACCGCCGGGGTCAACTCGGAGGAAGGTGGGGACGACGTCAAGTCATCATGCCCCTTATGTCTTGGGCTGCACACGTGCTACAATGGCCGGTACAAAGAGCTGCGATGCCGTGAGGCGGAGCGAATCTCAAAAAGCCGGTCTCAGTTCGGATTGGGGTCTGCAACTCGACCCCATGAAGTCGGAGTTGCTAGTAATCGCAGATCAGCATTGCTGCGGTGAATACGTTCCCGGGCCTTGTACACACCGCCCGTCACGTCACGAAAGTCGGTAACACCCGAAGCCGGTGGCCCAACCCCTTGTGGGAGGGAGCTGTCGAAGGTGGGACTGGCGATTGGGACGAAGTCGTAACAAGGTAGCCGTACCGGAAGGTGCGGCTGGATCACCTCCTTTCTAAGGAGCACAGTACCGATTGCAGGCAAATGTTCTGCACGGTCAGCTCATGGGTGGAACGTTGATTAGTTGGCACGATCGCAAGGTTCGCTTCACAAGTACTGCTTCGGCGTGGAACGTGATGACGGTCCTGGTGGTCGTGCTTGGCACGTTGTTGGGTATCTGAGGGTACGGCCGTAAGGTTTGTATCTTCGCGATGCCGGCCCCAGTGAACTCACCTGTTATGCGGGTGGGGTGATGGGTGGCTGGTCGTTGCTTGAGAACTACACAGTGGACGCGAGCATCTGTGGCCAAGTTTTTAAGGGCGCACGGTGGATGCCTTGGCACCAGGAACCGATGAAGGACGTGGGAGGCCACGATAGTCCCCGGGGAGCCGTCAACCAGGCTTTGATCCGGGGGTTTCCGAATGGGGAAACCCGGCAGTCGTCATGGGCTGTCACCCATGCCTGAACACATAGGGCATGTGGAGGGAACGAGGGGAAGTGAAACATCTCAGTACCCTCAGGAAGAGAAAACAACCGTGATTCCGGGAGTAGTGGCGAGCGAAACCGGATGAGGCCAAACCGTATGCGTGTGATACCCGGCAGGGGTTGCGCATGCGGGGTTGTGGGATCTCTCTTTCACAGTCTGCCGGCTGTGAGACGAGTCAGAAACCGTTGATGTAGGCGAAGGACATGCGAAAGGTCCGGCGTAGAGGGTAAGACCCCCGTAGCTGAAACATTAACGGCTCGTTTGAGAGACACCCAAGTAGCACGGGGCCCGAGAAATCCCGTGTGAATCTGGCGGGACCACCCGCTAAGCCTAAATATTCCCTGGTGACCGATAGCGGATAGTACCGTGAGGGAATGGTGAAAAGTACCGCGGGAGCGGAGTGAAATAGTACCTGAAACCGTGTGCCTACAAGCCGTGGGAGCGTCGCTCATTGAGTTTACTCAATGGGTCGTGACTGCGTGCCTTTTGAAGAATGAGCCTGCGAGTTTGCGGTGCGTTGCGAGGTTAACCCGTGTGGGGAAGCCGTAGCGAAAGCGAGTCCGAATAGGGCGATTCAGTAGCGCGCTCAAGACCCGAAGCGGAGTGATCTAGCCATGGGCAGGTTGAAGCGGAGGTAAGACTTCGTGGAGGACCGAACCCACCAGGGTTGAAAACCTGGGGGATGACCTGTGGTTAGGGGTGAAAGGCCAATCAAACTCCGTGATAGCTGGTTCTCCCCGAAATGCATTTAGGTGCAGCGTCGTGTGTTTCTTGCCGGAGGTAGAGCACTGGATAGGCGATGGGCCCTACCGGGTTACTGACCTTAGCCAAACTCCGAATGCCGGTAAGTGAGAGCACGGCAGTGAGACTGTGGGGGATAAGCTCCATGGTCGAGAGGGAAACAGCCCAGAGCATCGACTAAGGCCCCTAAGCGTACGCTAAGTGGGAAAGGATGTGGAGTCGCAGAGACAACCAGGAGGTTGGCTTAGAAGCAGCCACCCTTGAAAGAGTGCGTAATAGCTCACTGGTCAAGTGATTCCGCGCCGACAATGTAGCGGGGCTCAAGCGTACCGCCGAAGTCGTGTCATTGCAGCATGAGGGCCAACGCCCGCTGTGATGGGTAGGGGAGCGTCGTGTGCCGGGTGAAGCAGCCGCGGAAGCGAGTTGTGGACGGTTCACGAGTGAGAATGCAGGCATGAGTAGCGATACACACGTGAGAAACGTGTGCGCCGATTGACTAAGGGTTCCTGGGTCAAGCTGATCTGCCCAGGGTAAGTCGGGACCTAAGGCGAGGCCGACAGGCGTAGTCGATGGACAACCGGTTGATATTCCGGTACCCGCTTTGAAACGCCCAGTATCGAGCCCATTAATGCTAAGGCCGTGAAGCCGTTCCGGACCCTTCGGGGAAAGGAAAGTGGTGGAGCCGCTGACCCAAGGTGGTAGTAGGTAAGCGATGGGGTGACGCAGGAAGGTAGTCCAGCCCGGGCGGTGGTAGTCCCGGGGTAAGGGTGTAGGGCGTTGTCCAGGTAAATCCGGACAGCACATAGCCTGAGACCTGATGCCGAGCCGATTGTGGTGAAGTGGATGATCCTATGCTGTCGAGAAAAGCCTCTAGCGAGTTTCATGGCGGCCCGTACCCTAAACCGACTCAGGTGGTCAGGTAGAGAATACCGAGGCGTTCGGGTGAACTATGGTTAAGGAACTCGGCAAAATGCCCCCGTAACTTCGGGAGAAGGGGGGCCACGTCTGGTGATGAGTCTTGCACTCTGAGCTGGGGGTGGCCGCAGAGACCAGCGAGAAGCGACTGTTTACTAAAAACACAGGTCCGTGCGAAGCCGTAAGGCGATGTATACGGACTGACGCCTGCCCGGTGCTGGAACGTTAAGGGGACCGGTTAGTGACCTTTCGGGGTTGCGAAGCTGAGAACTTAAGCGCCAGTAAACGGCGGTGGTAACTATAACCATCCTAAGGTAGCGAAATTCCTTGTCGGGTAAGTTCCGACCTGCACGAATGGCGTAACGACTTCTCGACTGTCTCAACCATAGGCCCGGTGAAATTGCACTACGAGTAAAGATGCTCGTTTCGCGCAGCAGGACGGAAAGACCCCGGGACCTTTACTACAGTTTGATATTGGTGTTCGGTTCGGCTTGTGTAGGATAGGTGGGAGACTTTGAAGCCGTGACGCCAGTCATGGTGGAGTCGCCGTTGAAATACCACTCTGGTCGTGCTGGATGTCTAACCTCGGTCCGTGATCCGGATCAGGGACAGTGTCTGATGGGTAGTTTAACTGGGGCGGTTGCCTCCCAAAGGGTAACGGAGGCGCCCAAAGGTTCCCTCAGCCTGGTTGGCAATCAGGTGTTGAGTGTAAGTGCACAAGGGAGCTTGACTGTGAGACCGACGGGTCGAGCAGGGACGAAAGTCGGGACTAGTGATCCGGCGGTGGCTTGTGGAAGCGCCGTCGCTCAACGGATAAAAGGTACCCCGGGGATAACAGGCTGATCTTCCCCAAGAGTCCATATCGACGGGATGGTTTGGCACCTCGATGTCGGCTCGTCGCATCCTGGGGCTGGAGTCGGTCCCAAGGGTTGGGCTGTTCGCCCATTAAAGCGGTACGCGAGCTGGGTTTAGAACGTCGTGAGACAGTTCGGTCCCTATCCGCTGCGCGCGTAGGAATATTGAGAAGGGCTGTCCCTAGTACGAGAGGACCGGGACGGACGAACCTCTGGTGTGCCAGTTGTCCTGCCAAGGGCATGGCTGGTTGGCTACGTTCGGGAGGGATAACCGCTGAAAGCATCTAAGCGGGAAGCCTGCTTCGAGATGAGTATTCCCACCTCCTTGAGAGGGTAAGGCTCCCAGTAGACGACTGGGTTGATAGGCCGGATGTGGAAGCCCAGTAATGGGTGGAGCTGACCGGTACTAATAGGCCGAGGGCTTGTCCTCAGTTGCTCGCGTCCACTGTGTTAGTTCTGAAGTAACGAACTGTGCCGATTTCCGGTTGGTTAACTTCATAGTGTTTCGGTGGTCATAGCGTTAGGGAAACGCCCGGTTACATTCCGAACCCGGAAGCTAAGCCTTTCAGCGCCGATGGTACTGCAGGGGGGACCCTGTGGGAGAGTAGGACGCCGCCGAACAATCATTGTGGGAAAGCCCCGCACCTTATGGTGCGGGGCTTTTCTGCGTTCAGGACCCATCCGCGGGTTCGAGGCCGGCGCGACGAGCTCGGCGCCGTGCACCAGGTGCCGCTTCACCAGGCACGTTGCCGGCGGAGGCGGTGCGGCCGGGGTGTGAATCGAGGCCTCAGAAGTCTGATAGAGTCTGGAACGCAGCAAGGGACCGGAGCGAAGGCAAAGGAACCCGAAAGCACCGAGGAAATCAGGCCGAAAAGTTCTGATAGAATCGGAACCGCCGGAAGGGCCTGGAGCGAAAGCGAATGGGACCGGAAAGCACCGAGGAAATCGGATCGGAAAGATCTGATAGAGTCGGAAACGCAAGACCGAAGGGAAGCCCGGAGGAAAGCCCGAGAGGGTGAGTACAAAGGAAGCGTCCGTTCCTTGAGAACTCAACAGCGTGCCAAAAATCAACGCCAGATTAGTTGATACCCCGTCCATCTTCGGATGGCGAGGTTCCTTTGAAAGTCCTGCCGGCCCTTGTGGCGGGTAGGCAACATACACAGCGAGGACGCTGTGGACAGTCGGCCTTATTCCGGCCTGACTGTCCCGCTCAACGCGAGTGTCACCCGATTACGGGTAAACATTCACGGAGAGTTTGATCCTGGCTCAGGACGAACGCTGGCGGCGTGCTTAACACATGCAAGTCGAACGATGAAGCCCTTCGGGGTGGATTAGTGGCGAACGGGTGAGTAACACGTGGGCAATCTGCCCTTCACTCTGGGACAAGCCCTGGAAACGGGGTCTAATACCGGATAACACCGGCTTCCGCATGGGAGCTGGTTAAAAGCTCCGGCGGTGAAGGATGAGCCCGCGGCCTATCAGCTTGTTGGTGGGGTAATGGCCTACCAAGGCGACGACGGGTAGCCGGCCTGAGAGGGCGACCGGCCACACTGGGACTGAGACACGGCCCAGACTCCTACGGGAGGCAGCAGTGGGGAATATTGCACAATGGGCGAAAGCCTGATGCAGCGACGCCGCGTGAGGGATGACGGCCTTCGGGTTGTAAACCTCTTTCAGCAGGGAAGAAGCGAAAGTGACGGTACCTGCAGAAGAAGCGCCGGCTAACTACGTGCCAGCAGCCGCGGTAATACGTAGGGCGCAAGCGTTGTCCGGAATTATTGGGCGTAAAGAGCTCGTAGGCGGCTTGTCACGTCGGGTGTGAAAGCCCGGGGCTTAACCCCGGGTCTGCATCCGATACGGGCAGGCTAGAGTGTGGTAGGGGAGATCGGAATTCCTGGTGTAGCGGTGAAATGCGCAGATATCAGGAGGAACACCGGTGGCGAAGGCGGATCTCTGGGCCATTACTGACGCTGAGGAGCGAAAGCGTGGGGAGCGAACAGGATTAGATACCCTGGTAGTCCACGCCGTAAACGTTGGGAACTAGGTGTTGGCGACATTCCACGTCGTCGGTGCCGCAGCTAACGCATTAAGTTCCCCGCCTGGGGAGTACGGCCGCAAGGCTAAAACTCAAAGGAATTGACGGGGGCCCGCACAAGCAGCGGAGCATGTGGCTTAATTCGACGCAACGCGAAGAACCTTACCAAGGCTTGACATATACCGGAAAGCATTAGAGATAGTGCCCCCCTTGTGGTCGGTATACAGGTGGTGCATGGCTGTCGTCAGCTCGTGTCGTGAGATGTTGGGTTAAGTCCCGCAACGAGCGCAACCCTTGTCCTGTGTTGCCAGCATGCCCTTCGGGGTGATGGGGACTCACAGGAGACCGCCGGGGTCAACTCGGAGGAAGGTGGGGACGACGTCAAGTCATCATGCCCCTTATGTCTTGGGCTGCACACGTGCTACAATGGCCGGTACAAAGAGCTGCGATGCCGTGAGGCGGAGCGAATCTCAAAAAGCCGGTCTCAGTTCGGATTGGGGTCTGCAACTCGACCCCATGAAGTCGGAGTTGCTAGTAATCGCAGATCAGCATTGCTGCGGTGAATACGTTCCCGGGCCTTGTACACACCGCCCGTCACGTCACGAAAGTCGGTAACACCCGAAGCCGGTGGCCCAACCCCTTGTGGGAGGGAGCTGTCGAAGGTGGGACTGGCGATTGGGACGAAGTCGTAACAAGGTAGCCGTACCGGAAGGTGCGGCTGGATCACCTCCTTTCTAAGGAGCACAGTACCGATTGCAGGCAAATGTTCTGCACGGTCAGCTCATGGGTGGAACGTTGATTAGTTGGCACAGTCAGTCTCTTCGGAGGCCGTGAGTACTGCTTCGGCGTGGAAAACGGTTTCGAGGATACGGGCTGTGCTTGGCACGTTGTTGGGTGTCTGAGGGTACGGCCGTAAGGTTTGTATCTTCGCGATGCCGGCCCCAGTGAACTCACCTGTTATGCGGGTGGGGTGATGGGTGGCTGGTCGTTGCTTGAGAACTACACAGTGGACGCGAGCATCTGTGGCCAAGTTTTTAAGGGCGCACGGTGGATGCCTTGGCACCAGGAACCGATGAAGGACGTGGGAGGCCACGATAGTCCCCGGGGAGCCGTCAACCAGGCTTTGATCCGGGGGTTTCCGAATGGGGAAACCCGGCAGTCGTCATGGGCTGTCACCCATGCCTGAACACATAGGGCATGTGGAGGGAACGAGGGGAAGTGAAACATCTCAGTACCCTCAGGAAGAGAAAACAACCGTGATTCCGGGAGTAGTGGCGAGCGAAACCGGATGAGGCCAAACCGTATGCGTGTGATACCCGGCAGGGGTTGCGCATGCGGGGTTGTGGGATCTCTCTTTCACAGTCTGCCGGCTGTGAGACGAGTCAGAAACCGTTGATGTAGGCGAAGGACATGCGAAAGGTCCGGCGTAGAGGGTAAGACCCCCGTAGCTGAAACATTAACGGCTCGTTTGAGAGACACCCAAGTAGCACGGGGCCCGAGAAATCCCGTGTGAATCTGGCGGGACCACCCGCTAAGCCTAAATATTCCCTGGTGACCGATAGCGGATAGTACCGTGAGGGAATGGTGAAAAGTACCGCGGGAGCGGAGTGAAATAGTACCTGAAACCGTGTGCCTACAAGCCGTGGGAGCGTCGCTCATTGAGTTTACTCAGTGGGTCGTGACTGCGTGCCTTTTGAAGAATGAGCCTGCGAGTTTGCGGTGCGTTGCGAGGTTAACCCGTGTGGGGAAGCCGTAGCGAAAGCGAGTCCGAATAGGGCGATTCAGTAGCGCGCTCAAGACCCGAAGCGGAGTGATCTAGCCATGGGCAGGTTGAAGCGGAGGTAAGACTTCGTGGAGGACCGAACCCACCAGGGTTGAAAACCTGGGGGATGACCTGTGGTTAGGGGTGAAAGGCCAATCAAACTCCGTGATAGCTGGTTCTCCCCGAAATGCATTTAGGTGCAGCGTCGTGTGTTTCTTGCCGGAGGTAGAGCACTGGATAGGCGATGGGCCCTACCGGGTTACTGACCTTAGCCAAACTCCGAATGCCGGTAAGTGAGAGCACGGCAGTGAGACTGTGGGGGATAAGCTCCATGGTCGAGAGGGAAACAGCCCAGAGCATCGACTAAGGCCCCTAAGCGTACGCTAAGTGGGAAAGGATGTGGAGTCGCAGAGACAACCAGGAGGTTGGCTTAGAAGCAGCCACCCTTGAAAGAGTGCGTAATAGCTCACTGGTCAAGTGATTCCGCGCCGACAATGTAGCGGGGCTCAAGCGTACCGCCGAAGTCGTGTCATTGCAGCATGAGGGCCAACGCCCGCTGTGATGGGTAGGGGAGCGTCGTGTGCCGGGTGAAGCAGCCGCGGAAGCGAGTTGTGGACGGTTCACGAGTGAGAATGCAGGCATGAGTAGCGATACACACGTGAGAAACGTGTGCGCCGATTGACTAAGGGTTCCTGGGTCAAGCTGATCTGCCCAGGGTAAGTCGGGACCTAAGGCGAGGCCGACAGGCGTAGTCGATGGACAACCGGTTGATATTCCGGTACCCGCTTTGAAACGCCCAGTATCGAGCCCATTAATGCTAAGGCCGTGAAGCCGTTCCGGACCCTTCGGGGAAAGGAAAGTGGTGGAGCCGCTGACCCAAGGTGGTAGTAGGTAAGCGATGGGGTGACGCAGGAAGGTAGTCCAGCCCGGGCGGTGGTAGTCCCGGGGTAAGGGTGTAGGGCGTTGTCCAGGTAAATCCGGACAGCACATAGCCTGAGACCTGATGCCGAGCCGATTGTGGTGAAGTGGATGATCCTATGCTGTCGAGAAAAGCCTCTAGCGAGTTTCATGGCGGCCCGTACCCTAAACCGACTCAGGTGGTCAGGTAGAGAATACCGAGGCGTTCGGGTGAACTATGGTTAAGGAACTCGGCAAAATGCCCCCGTAACTTCGGGAGAAGGGGGGCCACGTCTGGTGATGAGTCTTGCACTCTGAGCTGGGGGTGGCCGCAGAGACCAGCGAGAAGCGACTGTTTACTAAAAACACAGGTCCGTGCGAAGCCGTAAGGCGATGTATACGGACTGACGCCTGCCCGGTGCTGGAACGTTAAGGGGACCGGTTAGTGACCTTTCGGGGTTGCGAAGCTGAGAACTTAAGCGCCAGTAAACGGCGGTGGTAACTATAACCATCCTAAGGTAGCGAAATTCCTTGTCGGGTAAGTTCCGACCTGCACGAATGGCGTAACGACTTCTCGACTGTCTCAACCATAGGCCCGGTGAAATTGCACTACGAGTAAAGATGCTCGTTTCGCGCAGCAGGACGGAAAGACCCCGGGACCTTTACTACAGTTTGATATTGGTGTTCGGTTCGGCTTGTGTAGGATAGGTGGGAGACTTTGAAGCCGTGACGCCAGTCATGGTGGAGTCGCCGTTGAAATACCACTCTGGTCGTGCTGGATGTCTAACCTCGGTCCGTGATCCGGATCAGGGACAGTGTCTGATGGGTAGTTTAACTGGGGCGGTTGCCTCCCAAAGGGTAACGGAGGCGCCCAAAGGTTCCCTCAGCCTGGTTGGCAATCAGGTGTTGAGTGTAAGTGCACAAGGGAGCTTGACTGTGAGACCGACGGGTCGAGCAGGGACGAAAGTCGGGACTAGTGATCCGGCGGTGGCTTGTGGAAGCGCCGTCGCTCAACGGATAAAAGGTACCCCGGGGATAACAGGCTGATCTTCCCCAAGAGTCCATATCGACGGGATGGTTTGGCACCTCGATGTCGGCTCGTCGCATCCTGGGGCTGGAGTCGGTCCCAAGGGTTGGGCTGTTCGCCCATTAAAGCGGTACGCGAGCTGGGTTTAGAACGTCGTGAGACAGTTCGGTCCCTATCCGCTGCGCGCGTAGGAATATTGAGAAGGGCTGTCCCTAGTACGAGAGGACCGGGACGGACGAACCTCTGGTGTGCCAGTTGTCCTGCCAAGGGCATGGCTGGTTGGCTACGTTCGGGAGGGATAACCGCTGAAAGCATCTAAGCGGGAAGCCTGCTTCGAGATGAGTATTCCCACCTCCTTGAGAGGGTAAGGCTCCCAGTAGACGACTGGGTTGATAGGCCGGATGTGGAAGCCCAGTAATGGGTGGAGCTGACCGGTACTAATAGGCCGAGGGCTTGTCCTCAGTTGCTCGCGTCCACTGTGTTAGTTCTGAAGTAACGAACTGTGCCGATTTCCGGTTGGTTAACTTCATAGTGTTTCGGTGGTCATAGCGTTAGGGAAACGCCCGGTTACATTCCGAACCCGGAAGCTAAGCCTTTCAGCGCCGATGGTACTGCAGGGGGGACCCTGTGGGAGAGTAGGACGCCGCCGAACAATTTTTAGCCTCAACCCCCGGACTCTGTCCGGGGGTTGAGGCATTTTTGCGTTCTAAGCTGGGCGCATGCGCTACGACCTGGTCATCTTTGACAACGACGGTGTGCTCGTGGACAGCGAGCCGATTTCCAACACGCTGTTGGCCGGCTATCTGACGGAGCTCGGGCACCCCACCACGTACGAGGAATCGGTGCGTGACTACATGGGGTCGGCCATGCACCGCATTCACGAGCTCGTCCAGGAGCGGAGCGGGCGGCGGTTGCCGGCGGAGTTCGACGAGACGTTCAACGGGCGGGTGTTCGCCGCGTTCCAGGCCGAGCTGAAGGCCGTGCCCGGGGCGGCCGAGGCGGTCAAGCAGCTGGCCGACGCCGGGGTTCCGTACTGTGTGGCCTCCTCCGGGAGCCATGAGCGGATCCGGGTGGGGCACCGGAAGACCGGGCTCGACGGGTGGTTCCGGGACGAGATCGTCTTCAGCGCCGAGGACGTCGGGCGGGGCAAGCCGTCGCCCGACCTGTTCCTCCACGCCGCCGCGCGGATGGGGGTGGCGCCCGAGCGGTGTGTGGTCGTCGAGGACAGCGCGCTCGGGGTGGAGGCGGCGGTGGCGGCCGGGATGGACGTGTACGGCTTCACCGCGATGACGCCCGAGGCGAAGCTCGCAGGGGCCGACGGGTTCTTCCGGAGCATGGACGAGCTGGCGGCGATATTGGGACTGTGATCCATCTACCCCCCGGTAGGTTCCGCCCCTACGCTGTGCCGCCATGACGGATGCGCGGTTGCGGCGTGGGCGGGGATCCCTGGCGGTCAGTTTCTTCGTGCAGGGGGTCACCTTCGCCCTGCTCGTGACCCGAATACCGGCGATCCAGGAGCGGTACGGGATCTCGGACGGGCTGTTGCCCGCCTTTCTGGCCGCCGTGCCGATCCTCGCCGGGGTGGCGAGCGTCGTGACCGGGAAGGTCGTGGCCAGGGTGGGCTCCGCGGTGGTGCTGCGGTGGGCTCAGCCGTTCGTCCTCCTGTCGTTGCTCGCCGTGGGTACGGGGTCGGAGCTGTGGCAGGCGGCTGTCGCCCTGGGGCTCTTCGGGCTCGCGGTCGGTGCCCTGGACGCCTCGATGAACATGCTGGGCGTCAGCCTCCAGCGGGCGTACGGGCGGAGCATCATGCTCGGTTTCCACGCCTCGTACAGCCTCGGGGGGATCCTCGGGGCCTCGCTGGCCTGGGTGGGGGCCCACTGGCATCTGTCGCTGTCCGTGTCGTACCTGCCGGTGGTGGCGGTGCTGCTGCCCCTCGCGCTTATCGGGAGCCGGTGGTACGCGGCCGGCGGTGACGCGCCCGTCGTGGAGGTGGGGGAGAGCAAGGGGAGCGGTGTCGCCTTCAAGCTGCTGCTGCCGCTCTGTCTGGTGATGACCTTCGCGTACATCGGGGACTCCACCGTCTCCAACTGGAGTGCCAAGTACCTCCAGGACGTGCTGGGCAGCTCGGAGGAGGTGGCGACCGTGCCGTACAACGCGTACATGGTGACGACGCTGCTCGGGCGGGCCGTGGGGGACTTCGGGGTGCGCCGGCTGGGGGCCGCGGTGGTCGTGCGGGCCGGGGCCGTGCTCGCCGCGCTCGGGTTCGCGGTGGTGGCGGTGGCGCCGGGGGCCTGGGTGGGGATCGCCGGGTTCACGGTGCTCGGGCTCGGGCTGAGCGTGATCGTGCCGCAGACCTTCGCGGCGGCGGGGCGGCTGGCGTACGAGAACCACGGTCCGGGGGCCAGCGACGCGGCGGTGGCGCGGCTCAACGTCTTCAACTACGTCGGATTCCTCATCGGGTCGCCCCTGGTGGGGGCGCTCGGGGACACCTGGAGCTATCGGGGGGCCATGCTGGTGCCGATGGTGCTGGTCCTCGTGACGGTGGTGTACGCCACGTCGTTCGGTGCGAGAGCGGCCCGATACGGTGGCGGGCATGAGCGGCCGCGCACTGTTGATGTGGGATGAAGCTGTCACGCAGTACGACTTCGGGTCCGAGCATCCGATGGATCCGGTACGGCTCGCGCTGACGATGTCGCTGGTGCGGGCCTACGGGCTCGACCGGGCGGTCGACGTGGTCGCGGCGAAACCCGCCGGGGACTCGACGCTGCGGCTCGTCCACCGCGAGGACTACGTGGCGGCGGTGCGGGCCGCGTCGGCGGATCCGCGCCGTGCCGACCAGGCGTACGGGCTCGGTACGGTCGACGATCCGGCGTTCGCCGGGATGCACGAGGTGTCGGCGCTGATCGCCGGCCAGTCCGTGGGCGCGGCGGAGGCGGTGTGGCGCGGGGAGGCCACGCACGCGGTGAACTTCGCGGGCGGTCTGCACCACGCGATGCCGGGGGCGGCCTCGGGGTTCTGCATCTACAACGACGCCTCGCTGGCGATCGCCCGGCTGCTCGAACTGGGCGCGGAGCGGGTGGCGTACGTGGATGTGGACGTGCACCACGGGGACGGGGTGCAGGCGGCGTTCTGGGAGGACCCCCGGGTGCTGACGGTCTCGCTGCACGAGCATCCGCGGACGCTGTTCCCCCAGACGGGGTGGCCGGAGGAGACGGGCGCGGCCGGGCCGGGCGAGGGCGGGGCCGTGAACGTGGCCCTGCCGGCCGGGACGGGCGACGCCGGGTGGCTGCGGGCCTTCCACGCGGTGGTGCCGGAGCTGATCGCGGACTTCCGGCCGCAGGTGCTCGTCACGCAGCACGGGGCCGACACGCACTTCGAGGACCCGCTGGCCCATCTGGCGGTGTCGCTGGACGCGCAGCGGGCGGTCCAGGAGGCGTGTCACGAGCTGGCGCACGCGTACGCCGACGGGCGCTGGCTGGCCCTGGGCGGCGGCGGGTACGCGGTGGTGGACGTCGTACCGCGGTCGTGGACGCATCTGGTGGGGATCGCGGCGCACGCTCCGGTGGATCCGGAGTCGGTGATCCCGTCGTCCTGGCGGGACGAGGCGTACGCGCGGACCCGGCAGCCGGGGCCCCAGCGGATGACGGACGGGCGGTGGCCGGTGGGCTTCCGCGCGTGGTCCGAGGGGTACGACCCGGCGGACCGGCTGGACCAGGCGGTGCTCGCGACGCGGAAGGCGGCCTTTCCGTTGCGGGGACTGCTCGCCTAGGGGAGCCGCCGCCCGAGTGGGGGACACCCCGGGTCGTTCTGGTGGGCGTTACGCCGACTGTGCGGTGTCCCCGGGGTTTCGGCTCCGGGGGAGGGGGGTTCCGGCAGCATCGGGAGGGTGTTGAGTACCGGAGCGCTGCGGGCGCATCTGTTGGCGGCGGGGTTGGCGGGCACGGTGGCGACGTCGCGGGAGGAGAGTCTGCGGAGCTATCGGCTCTTCGCCGCGCGTGATCCGCGGGTGCTCCTGGGGCTCGATCCCACGCGGGGGTGGGATGAGGCCGATCTGTTGCGGTTGATGGCCGACAAATGCGGGGTGTCGGACGATCCGGAGCACCGGTCGGGGCCCGATGTCATCGATCCCGAGCGTACGTTGAGGGGGCTCGACGCCTTCGCGGCGCGGTTGGGGGCGGCGGCGGCGCGGCGGGTTCCGGTGCTCATCGGGACGGGTCATCCGCACCGTCTGCTCGGTTTCTACGTCGCTCTCGCAGACGCTTTGTCGGCGGCGGGATGTCCTGTTCTCACCCCGGCGCAGGGGCGATGTGTCGACATAACGACCCGGTTCGGCGTACGCACGCACCTTCTCGACTACGTCCGGGGGGTCGCACTGGTGCGAGAGCCGGGGCCGTCGGGGGGCGGGCGCGAGCCGGGGGCGCACTCCCACTCCCCGCTGCCGGTTAGGGCCGCTCTGGAGAGCGCGGCCGAGGGCGGCGGGCCGCTGCCGGAGCTCGTGGTGGGGGATCACGGATGGGTCTGCGGGGCAGGTCAGCTGGGTATCGAGGCCATCGGTCTCGCCGATACGGATGATCCGGCACTGTTCGTCGGTGAGGCGGAGGGGCAGGTGTCGGTGGCCGTTCCGCTTGATGACGGCGTGCGCTCCGCCTCCTACCGCCCGCTGACTCGCTATGTACTCAATCGAGCGTGTCTGTCACGGTAAACGGCTGGTGGCAGCTCCTCTTCCCCACTCGTACCACCCGCCCCTAGTCTGGAGAGTGAGCGCTCGGCGACGAAGAGTCACCGGAGGGGAAGCCGGTGGGCGTCGCGGCGGAAGGTACAGGTGGGTCATGGCTGCTGGCGAACGACCTCTCAACGAGGTCAAGTTTCTGACCGTGGCGGAAGTCGCCTCGGTGATGCGCGTTTCCAAGATGACCGTGTACCGCTTGGTGCACAGCGGTCATCTGCCGGCGATCCGGGTGGGCAGGTCCTTCCGGGTGCCGGAACAGGCGGTTCACGAGTACCTGCGGGAGTCCTTCGTGGGGGTGGGGACCGCGTAGCGCGAGCGCGGCGAACAACGCCGGGAAAGCTCCGTATGTCCCTCGGATTACAAGCGGAGTGCTCGGGACGGTAGGCTAGGCCGACGTAGGTCGTGTGGGCCCAGACGCCCCGCACCGATCCCCGCCGGGAGGCGGGGATGTTCCGAGAAGTGAGCGAGGGTAGTCGTGGGCTCTGTTATCAAGAAGCGGCGCAAGCGGATGGCGAAGAAGAAGCACCGCAAGCTGCTGAAGCGCACGCGCGTTCAGCGTCGCAACAAGAAGTAAGGCGACCGCTGCACCGCAGCATTTCGCGCCAAGCGTGGCCCTTCACCGTTCGCGGTGAAGGGCCACGCTTGTTTGCGCGGAAATCTTGAGGCGCTACGGTGGCGACCAACGGAAGACGGACGGAAGGCGCTGATCTTGGGCAAGGTCGTGCTCGTCACCGGTGCCGCCCGGTATCTCAGCGGCCGCTTCGTGCGGCGGATCCAGCGGGATCCGGAGGTGGAGCGGGTGATCGCGGTGGACGCGGTCGACCCGGCGCACCAGCTCGGCGCCGCCGAGTTCGTACGGGCGGACATCCGCCGGCCGGAGATCGCCAAGGTCCTCGCCGAGCACGACGTCGACACGGTGGTCCATCTGGACGTCACCGGTACGGCGCTCGGCGGCGGCGGCCGTACGTCGGTCAAGGAGACCAACGTCATCGGCACCATGCAGCTCCTGGGGGCCTGCCAGAAGTCACCGCGGATCAGCCGGCTCGTGATCAAGTCCAGTACGAGCGTCTACGGCTCCGCGCCCCGCGACCCGGCGGTCTTCACCGAGACGACGCCCGCGAAGTCGCTGCCCAGCGGGGGCTTCGCGAAGGACGCCGTCGAGGTCGAGGGGTACGTACGGGGCTTCGCCCGGCGCCGTCCGGACGTGGCCGTGTGCGTGCTGCGGTTCGCGAACATCCTCGGGCCGCGGATCGACTCCCCGCTGGCCGAGTACCTGGCGCTGCCGATCCTGCCGACCGTCCTGGGGTACGACCCGAGACTGCAGTTCGTCCACGAGGACGACGTCATCGACGTGCTGCGGCTGGCGGCGCACGAGCCCCGCAGGGCCACCCTGAACAGCGGCACCTTCAACGTGGCCGGGGACGGGGTGCTGTTGCTCTCCCAGTGCGCGCGGCGGCTCGGCCGTCCGACGGTGCCGGTGCTGCTGCCGGCGGTCACCTGGGTGGGGACGGCGCTGCGTACGGTCGGGATCACCGATTTCGCGCCCGAGCAGATCCGGCTGCTCACCCACGGCCGGGTCGTGTCGACGGCGCAGACGCGCGAGGTCCTCGGGTTCCTGCCGCGCTACACCACGGCGGAGGCCTTCGCCGACTTCGTACGCGGCCGGGGACCCGGGCTGCTGCCTCCGGAGCTGCTCGCCGGGGCGGTGGACCGGATCGCGGGGCGTCTGGCCCCGTCGACGGTCCGGCCGCCCGTCTCTCCCGCTTCATCTGTTCCACCTGTTCATCCCGTTCACGACGGCGCCTGAGGAGACCGGACAGCGATGGCGGACGCCAAGGTCATTCCGTTCGACGACGACCGGTCGCGGGCCCGGCGACGGCCCGGCCGCACCGACGGCGAGGCGGCGGCCGTACGGGCCCTGCCAGGGCCGCAGCAGGGCCCCCAGGAGCCGCAGGGGGCCCGGGAGGGCGCCCAGGGTGCCGGGACCGCTCCGGAGGCCGGTGCGGCCAGCGCTGCCGACGCGAGCTCCGGGGCGGCGGCCGAGGCCGGTGCCGGTGCCGGGGGCGGCTGGGAGCGGCGGCTCGCGGGCGGGCTCGCGTTCCTGCGGCGCAGGGTCACCGGCGACTACGAGGTCGACGAGTTCGGCTACGACGAGGAACTCACCGACCAGGTCCTGATGTCGCTGATCCGCCCGCTGTACGAGAAGTACTTCCGGGTCGAGGTGAAGGGCGTCGAGAACATCCCGGCCGAGGGCGGGGCGCTGATCGTCTCCAACCACTCGGGGACCCTGCCGCTGGACGGGCTGATGATGCAGGTCGCCGTCCACGACCACCATCCGGCCGGGCGCCACCTGCGGCTGCTCGCCGCCGACCTGGTCTTCGTCCTGCCGGTCGTCAACGAGCTGGCCCGCAAGGCGGGGCACACGCTGGCCTGCGCGGAGGACGCGGAGCGGCTGCTGCGCGCCGGTGAGATCGTCGGCGTGATGCCGGAGGGCTTCAAGGGGATCGGGAAGCCCTTCGGGGAGCGGTACAAGCTCCAGCGGTTCGGTCGGGGCGGATTCGTCTCGACGGCGCTGCGGGCCGGGGTGCCGATCGTGCCCTGCTCGATCGTCGGGGCCGAGGAGATATACCCGATGATCGGGAACGCCAGGACGCTGGCGCGGGTGCTCGGTTTCCCGTACTTCCCGCTCACCCCGACCTTCCCCTGGCTGGGGCCGCTCGGGGCGCTGCCGCTGCCGACGAAGTGGACGATCCAGTTCGGGGAGCCGATCCCGACGGACTCGTACGCGCCGGAGGCGGCGGAGGACCCGATGCTGATGTTCAACCTGACGGATCAGGTGCGGGAGCAGATCCAGCACACGCTCTACAAGCTGTTGGTGCAGCGGCGGTCGGTCTTCTTCTGAGCGGAGTGACGGAGGAATCCGAGCCGGCGAAGGAAGAAGGGGCGCCCCCCGTCCGCGGGGGCGCCCCTTCTTCTTGTCAGCGAGCGTCCTCGCTGTCGATGCCGAGGCCTGGAAGCAGGCCGGGCAGGAGTGGCGGAAGGGTCACGTCGGGCACGTCGGGCGGCGCCTGGCCGCCGGACGGGACCGCCGGTGTCCCGGACGGGGAGGGCTTGAGCAGTCCGCCGGCGCTGCCGCCGAGGATGCCGTCGTCCTCCGGTGAGTCGGTGCCGCTGTCCGCGCTCGGGCTGGTGCCCGTGCTGGGGCCGGACGGGCGGGGCGGTGCGGAGTGGCTGCCCGAGGGAGGAGCCTCGTCGGCGGACGGCGGACGCTGGGTGTCCGTGCCCTGGGGGTTCCTCGGTGCGCTGGGGCTGCCGCTGGGGCTCTCCGAGCCGATCGCGCCCTTCTCCGGGGTGCGGGGGAGCACCGACTGGAGCGGTTCGACGTCTTCGTTCATGGCGTCGAAGACGTGTGTCACCTCGCTGCCGACGTCCGCCAGCTGGACGGGGAGACGGTCGCGGAGGCCGTTCCAGGTGTCCCGGTGGGCCTGGGCGAAGGAGTTGAGCCGGGCCATCGGGGCGATCTTGCCGTCCCGGTCGTACGCCTGACGGAGCAGGCGGT
This sequence comes from Streptomyces sp. Qhu_M48, assembly GCF_051305195.1. NCBI lineage: Bacteria > Bacillati > Actinomycetota > Actinomycetes > Kitasatosporales > Streptomycetaceae > Streptomyces > Streptomyces sp. Qhu_M48. Next base: position 354,936 of record NZ_CP195432.1, read on the forward strand.
GGCCCTCGGTGGCGTCGTGCTTCACTCCGCCGAGGACCCGGCGGATCTCGGTGAGGGACTCGTGGTCGAGATCGCCCGAGCGACCGCGCTCCATGAGCCGACGCGCCTCGCTGAGGCGGGTGGACGCCTGGTCGAGGTAGATGCCGCCGCGGTCCGCGTCGTCGTCCGCCATCCCCAGCTTGATGTCTTCCATGCCTCGCTTGAGCCCGTAGAGCGAGTCACCCGGAAGCGCGTCGGAGCTGGCGGCTGCCACGCCGCCGAACGCGCCCGCCGCGACGCCGACCGTGAGGCCGCCGGCGGCGAGCCCCTTCGACCAGCGTGAGCGGGGACGCAGTTTCCGCAGCGGGGACGCCCGGTGGGCTCCCTTGCCGCCGGAGGTGCGCTGCTCGGGCACCGTTGGTCCCGCGGCCGCGCTCCCCTCCATGAGCATCGCTTCCATGGCGGCGACGAGCTGAGCTCGCTGCACCACCTTGACCTCGGGGTCGAGCTGTGGCTTCGGCAGTTCGCCTAGGCCGTTCGCCAAGGCCAACAGCCGCCCCTGCTCGGCCGGTTCGGCCGGGGCTTCGGGCTGCTCGGCCGCCGCGTCCTCGGACGCCCGGTCCTCCATGGCTTGGGCGAAGGCGTTCGCCCGCCGGTGCGCCGATACGTTCGCGATCACTGGCGGCACCTCCTCTCGTCATGACGGTCGACTCCCCGGGGTGTCCGGAAGGTTGCACACCTTGAGCGCATCCACACGAAAGAGTGAGTGGCTGCGGACATGGCGTGTCCACAGGGAGCCTGCATCCCGCACAACGAGCGGCGTGGCACTTGGGTTACGCGCGAAAGATGATCCGACCAGTGCGTCATCGAGGCGTCACCGACTGTGAGTTGGACGGGGGTCGTGGGGATGTGGGGGGAGGGGTCGCCGCGGGGGCGCCGACCGGGGTGTGGGGGCGCGTGTGGGGGGCGCGAACCGGTCAGCGGGCGTCGTCCGGGAGGAGCCGGGCCAGGGTACGGACGGCCCGGTACTGGAGGGTCTTGATGGCCCCCTCGTTCTTCCCCATGACCCGGGCGGTCTCGGCGACCGAGAGGCCCTGGAGGAAGCGCAGGGTCACACACTCCTGCTGCTGGGGGTTGAGGCGGCGGACGGCGTCGAGGAGTGCGGCGTTGGAGAGGGACTCCAGGACGGAGTCCTCCGGGCTGCGCTCGACCTCGTTGGCGTCGAGCATCTCGCCGGTGGTGACCTCCAGCCGGAAGCGGCTGGACTTGAAGTGGTCGGCGACCAGGTTCCTGGCGATGGTGACGAGCCAGGCGCCGAAGTCGCGGCCCTGCCAGGTGAAGGTGGAGATCCGGCGCAGGGCGCGCAGGAACGTCTCGCTGGTCAGGTCCTCCGCTGTCGCCTTCCCGCCGACGCGGTAGTAGATGTAGCGGTAGACCGTGTCGCTGTACTGGTCGTACAGGCGGCCGAAGGCCTCGGCCTCGCCCGCCTGGGCGCGCTCGACCAGGTCCATCATGCGAGCGCTGTCGCTGTCGGCGGTGGGGCGGCGGGCGGGGGTCGAGGTTCCGGAGCGGGCACCGCGTCTGCCCACGGCGGCGCTGCCGTCGGCCAGGGCATAGCAAGGGCCGGCGGGTGCCGGGGCGGCGAAGGCGAATGCGGGGACAGGGCCGGCGTACGCGGTGGGGACGAAGCCGCGCAAAAGGTCGAGGACCGTTGCGCGCAGCGTAGCCAGGCCCGAGGTGTCAACCCCGACGTGTGGGTACACGGGACTCCCAGAGGCAGAGCTTCCATCACGTGCAGTGCGGGACCGTTCACCCGTCGTGACGACGTGAGGGGTCCTTTGTGCGTCTGAGGAGAATAACGCTTCGTACAGGCAGCGCTACACCCAGTTGCTCAAATCACCGGTTCAGTCGGTTCTGTTACTGCTTGTAGTCACATCAAGGCGCAGTTTGTGACCGGTTGTTGATCGATTTGCTTTCGACTGTGACAGCGTGGGCGTTGCGTTGTGCTCAAGTGCGGGACCGGTGAGTGATCGGGGCCGCTGCGGGGTAAGGAGCCCCGAATGCCTGGGAGTCGACCTGTGCGGTGCTGTTCGACCACGGACGGGTGAGGCCGCCTGGTCCGGGGTTGTCGCAGATGATCGCAGCCGAAACGTATCGGCAGACCTTCCGGGGTGCCGGAGGCGCGTCGCGGGGGAGAGGGGGGCCGGGGGGTCAGTGGCGGCGGCGGTGCAGGGCGACCGCGGCGGCCGTGCCGCCGGCCAGCGCCCCGAGGCCCGCCGCGGCGGGGATGCCGACCTTGGCCGCCTTGCGGCCGGTCCGGTAGTCGCGCAGCCGCCAGTCCCGGGCCTTCGCGTGCCTGCGGAGCTTGGTGTCCGGGTTGATCGCGTACGGGTGCCCGACGAGCGAGAGCATCGGGATGTCGTTGTGCGAGTCGCTGTACGCGGCGCAGCGGCTCAGGTCGAGCCCCTCGGCGGCGGCGAGGGCCCGTACCGCCTCGGCCTTCGCCGGTCCGTGCAGGGGCTCGCCGACCAGCTTGCCGGTGTAGACGCCGTCGACGGACTCGGCGACCGTGCCGAGCGCGCCGGTCAGGCCGAGCCGGCGGGCGATGATCGTGGCCGTCTCGACCGGGGCGGCCGTGACCAGCCAGACCTTCTGGCCCGCGTCCAGGTGCGCCTGGGCGAGGCCCCGGGTGCCGGGCCAGATGCGGTCGGCCATGTACTCGTCGTAGATCTCCTCGCCGATGCTCGTCAGTTCGGAGACGCGGTGGCCCTTGACGATGGACAGGGCGCTGTCGCGGGCGTCCTGCATGTGCTCGGGGTCCTCGATGCCGGCGAGCCGGAACCAGGCCTGCTGCCAGGCGAAGCGGGCGAGCTCGCGGCGCTGGAAGAACTTCCGCTTGTACAGCCCCCGGCCGAGGTGGAAGATCGAGGCGCCCTGCATCACCGTGTTGTCGAGGTCGAAGAAGGCCGCGGCCCGCACGTCGCCGACGACCGGGAACTCGGGTTCGACCGGAGCCTCGGCCTCCGCGGCCGCCTCCTCCCGCTCCTGTTCCAGCTGGAGCGAGGACTTGCGCGCTGCCTCGGCAGCGGCCTCGCCTGCGAGGACGCTGCGCGCGGTGGCGGAGCGCCTACGAGGGGTGAGCCATCCCAGAGCGGCCATGTCGTGAGCATAGCCAGTCTGTTCGGAACTTCCTGACTTGTGGCGATGCCGCGGCGTGAACACTGTGGGGCTCCCCCGTTAATCGGGTCCCGTCCCGCCGGAGCGGTGCTCGGCGCGGCCGACGGGACAGAATGGACGCCATGTTCGGACGGACGAAGAAGAAGACGGACGCCGGGGCGCGCACCGTGACGCTCATCGGCAAGCCGGGATGCCATCTGTGCGACGACGCCCGCGCGGTCGTGGAGACCGTGTGCGCGGAGACGGGGGCGCGCTGGGAGGAGAAGGACATCACCCGGGACGAGGAGCTCCACCGGGCGTACTGGGAGCAGATTCCCGTCGTCCTCGTCGACGGCGAGCAGCACACCTTCTGGCGTGTCGACGCCGGGCGGCTCCGGCGCGAACTGGGTGCGTGACCGAAAGACGGTTACCATCATGGACGTTTTGTTGGGCTTCGGGGGTCGCGTCGTGAGGAGTGTGTGCGATTTTGCCCCCTTTGGGTTCTCAACGCGCTGACCCCCTCCCTGGTTCCGTGATGACAGGAACCAGCCGCGTGACCCCGGTCACTTTGGGCGGACAAAACGGACACCATCTTTGTGCACGCGTTCACAAAGACATAGCCTGCATTCGACGGGGCGGTCTTGGGACATATGGCCGCCTGCAGCCCCGCTCATCCCGCAGGAGCACCGTGGCAACTGGCCGAACTCACCGACCGGCGACCCGTAGCCGAGGAATTCCCGAGGCCACCGTCGCCCGGCTTCCGCTGTATCTCCGCGCACTCACCGCGCTCTCGGAGCGCTCCGTACCCACGGTCTCCTCCGAGGAGCTCGCGGCCGCGGCAGGGGTCAACTCCGCGAAGCTGCGCAAGGACTTCAGCTACCTCGGCTCCTACGGCACCCGCGGTGTCGGGTACGACGTCGAGTACCTCGTCTACCAGATCTCCCGTGAGCTGGGGCTCACCCAGGACTGGCCGGTCGTCATCGTCGGCATCGGTAACCTCGGCGCCGCGCTCGCCGGCTACGGCGGCTTCGCCTCCCGTGGCTTCCGGGTCGCCGCGCTGATCGACGCCGACCCCGCCATGACCGGCAAGCCCGTCGCCGGGATCCCCGTGCAGCACAGCGACGAACTCGAGAAGATCATCGAGGAGGACGGCGTCTCCATCGGCGTCATCGCGACCCCGGCCGGCGTCGCCCAGCAGGTCTGCGACCGGCTCGTCGCCGCCGGAGTCACCTCCATCCTGAACTTCGCCCCGACCGTGCTCTCCGTGCCCGACGGCGTGGACGTACGCAAGGTCGACCTCTCCATCGAGCTGCAGATCCTCGCCTTCCACGAGCAGCGGAAGGCCGGCGAGGAGTCGAACGCCGAGACCGGTACGGACCCGGGCGCCGAGGCGGAGACCGCCGCGGCCGCCGCACCGCCCGCCCCCCGCGGCGCCACCGGCGCCGGCCGCAAGGGACCCGACGGGGACGTCCCCGCCGTGATGCCGGCATGAGTCTCCTCGTCGTCGGCCTCAGCCACCGCAGCGCCCCGGTCTCCATCCTGGAGCGGGCCGCGCTGCCGGCGGACACCCAGGCCAAGCTCCTCCAGGACACCCTCGCCGCCGAACCGGCCGCCGAGGGCACGGTCCTGGCCACCTGCAACCGCATCGAGCTCTACGCCGACGTGGACAAGTTCCACGCCGGCGTCGCCGAGCTGTCCACGCTCCTCGCCCAGCACAGCGGCGTCGGCCTGGACGAGCTCACCCCTTATCTCTACGTGCACTACGAGGACCGGGCCGTCCACCACCTCTTCTCGGTGGCCTGCGGACTCGACTCCATGGTCGTCGGCGAGGGCCAGATCCTCGGCCAGATCAAGGACGCCCTCGCGCTCGGCCAGGAACTGCACACCGCCGGCCGCCTCCTCAACGACCTGTTCCAGCAGGCCCTGAGGGTCGGCAAGCGCGCCCACAGCGAGACCGGGATCGACCGGGCCGGGCAGTCGCTCGTCACCTTCGGACTCGAGCAGCTCGCCGACGGCACCGACGTCGACACCTGGGCCAAGGGCAAGAAGGCGCTCGTCATCGGCGCCGGCTCGATGTCCTCGCTCGCCGCCGCCACGCTCGCGCGCTCCGGCGTCTCCGAGATCGTCATCGCCAACCGCACCCTCGCCCGCGCCGAGCGGCTCGCCCAGATCCTGAGCGAGGCCGGGGGAACGGGCGTGGCCGCCCACGCGGTCGAGATGGTTGCCGTCGGCGACGAACTGACACGTGCCGACGTCGTCGTCTCCTGCACCGGCGCCACCGGACTCGTCCTCACCGGCGACGACGTGGAGAACGCCGTACAGGGCCGCCGCACCCCGCTCGCCCTGCTCGACCTCGCCATGCCCCGCGACATCGACGCCGCCGCCCACCGGGTCCCCGGAGTCCGGCTCGTCGACATCGAGTCGCTCGCCGAGGCCTCCGCCGACGCGCCCATGGCCGCCGACGTCGACCAGGTGCGCGGCATCGTCTCCGACGAGGTCGCCGCCTTCGGCGCAGCCCAGCGCGCCGCCCACATCACCCCCACCGTCGTCGCGCTGCGCACCATGGCCGCCGACGTGGTGGCCGGCGAGGTCGCCCGGCTCGAGGGCCGGCTGCCCGACCTCGACGAGAAGCAGCGCGCCGAGATCACCCAGACCGTGCGACGCGTGGTCGACAAGCTCCTGCACGCGCCGACCGTGCGGGTCAAGCAGCTGGCCAGCGAGCCCGGCGGCGCCGGGTACGCGGACGCGCTGCGGACACTCTTCGACCTCGACCCGGAGACGGTGGCATCCGTCAGCCGGGCCGACCTGAATGACGCCGACGTCAAGAACCGAGGGCGAGTATGACCGAGAGGGCACTGAGGCTCGGGACCAGGCGCAGCAAGCTCGCCCTGGCCCAGTCCGGGCATGTGGCCGACGCCGTCCGGCGGCTGACCGGCCGGCCCGTCGAGCTCGTGGAGATCACGACATACGGGGACACCTCCCGGGAGCACCTCGCGCAGATCGGCGGCACCGGCGTCTTCGTCGCCGCCCTGCGTGACGCGCTGCTCGCCGACGAGGTGGACTTCGCCGTCCACTCCCTGAAGGACCTGCCGACCACGCTCCACCCCGATCTGGTGCTGGCCGCGATCCCGGAGCGCGAGGACCCGCGCGACGTGCTGATCGCCCGCGACGGCCTGACGCTCGACCGGCTGCCCAAGGGCGCCCGGGTCGGCACCGGATCGCCGCGACGCATGGCCCAGCTCCACGCGTACGCCCGCAGCCACGGCCTGGAGATCACCTGCGTCCCGATCCGGGGGAACATCGACACCCGGGTCGGCTACGTACGCAGCGGAGAACTCGACGCGGTGGTCCTCGCCGCGGCAGGCCTCAACCGCATCGGCGGTACGGAGGAGCTCACCGGCTCCCTGTCGCTCGACCACCTGTCGGTCGACTCCGTCCTGCCCGCCCCCGGCCAGGGGGCCCTGGCGATCGAGTGCCCGGCGTCCGACGCCGCGCTCGTCGCCACGCTCGCCGAGCTCGACGACCCGCGCACGCGGGCCGCCGTGACCGCTGAGCGATCCCTGCTCGCCGCCCTGGAGGCCGGCTGCTCCGCACCTGTGGGTGCGCTGGCCGACCTGTTGGCCGACGACCCCGGTCACGGGCAGGTTGTCACCGAAATGCGCCTGCGCGGCGTCGTCGGCACCACCGACGGCTCGACGCTGGTGCAGCTGTCCACCACCGGACCCGTACCCACCTCGCACGACGAGGCCATGGCGCTCGGACGCGAACTCGCGGACGAGATGCTCGCCAAGGGTGCGGCCGGTCTTATGGGGGAGCGAGCACTTTGAACCCCACCAGCCCGACCACCAGCCCGCTGTCCCCGGCCTTCGCGGGCCATGGGCACGTCACATTCCTCGGCGCAGGCCCCGGTGACCCCGGCCTCCTGACCCTCAGGGCCGTGGAGGCCCTCGCCGGAGCGGATGTCCTGATCGCCGAGCCGGAGGTCCTCGAAGTCGTTCGCGGCCACGCGCGCGCGGGGGTGAGCACGCCGGAGCTGACGGTTGTTGACGAGGCGTCAACAACCGCCGGTGTCCCCGTGTTGAGGGACGCGGCCAATCTTGTCATGGAGGCCGCGAGGGGCGGCAGGCGGGTCGTCCGAGCGGTGACCGGCGACCCCGGCCTCGACGGGAACGCGGGAGCCGAGATGCTCGTCTGCGCCGCCGAGGGCATCCCCTTCGAGGTCGTCCCCGGTGTCGCCACGGCCGTCGGCGTACCCGCGTACGCCGGTGTCCCGCTCCGCGACGCCCAGGGCACCGACGTGCGCTTCGTCGACGCCCGCACCGCCGACGAGCGGTGCTGGACCGAGGTCGGCGCCTCCGACGGCACCGTCGTCGTCTCCACCTCGCTCGACTCGGTGGCGGCGGCCGCCGGTGAACTGGTGGCGGCCGGCCGTAAGCCGGACACCCCGCTCACCGTCACCATCGCCGGCACCACCACCCGCCAGCGGACCTGGAACGCCACCCTCGGCACCATCGCCCAGGTCTTCAAGCAGGGCAAGGTCCTCCCCTCGCCCGAGGGCCACCGGCCGGTCATAGCCGTGGTCGGCGAGCGCAGCGCCCCGGCGCAGCGGGACCAGCTGTCGTGGTTCGAGTCGAAGCCCCTCTTCGGCTGGCGCGTCCTCGTACCGCGCACCAAGGAGCAGTCCGCCTCGCTCTCCGACCAGCTGCGTTCGTACGGGGCCGTGCCGCACGAGGTGCCGACCATCGCCGTCGAGCCGCCGCGCACCCCTCAGCAGATGGAGCGCGCGGTCAAGGGCCTGGTCACCGGGCGCTACGAGTGGATCGCCTTCACCTCGGTCAACGCGGTCAAGGCGGTGCGGGAGAAGTTCGAGGAGTACGGGCTCGACGCGCGCGCCTTCGCCGGGATCAAGGTCGCCGCGGTCGGCGAGCAGACCGCCGCCGCGCTCGTCGACTTCGGTGTGAAGCCGGACCTGGTGCCCAGCGGTGAGCAGTCCGCCGCCGGGCTCCTGGAGGACTGGCCGCCCTACGACCCGGTCTTCGACCCGATCGACCGCGTCTTCCTGCCGCGGGCCGACATCGCCACGGAGACGCTGGTCGCGGGCCTCATCGAGCTCGGGTGGGAGGTCGACGACGTCACCGCCTACCGGACCGTACGGGCTTCGCCGCCGCCGGCGGACACGCGGGAGGCGATCAAGGGCGGCGGGTTCGACGCGGTGCTCTTCACGTCGTCCTCCACCGTGCGGAACCTGGTCGGTATCGCCGGGAAGCCGCACAACGTGACCGTCATCGCGTGCATCGGTCCCGCCACGGCGAAGACCGCCGAGGAGCACGGGCTGCGCGTGGACGTGCTCTCGCCCGAGCCGTCCGTGCACAAGCTGGCGGAGGCGCTCGCGGACTTCGGGACGCGGCGACGGGAGTCGGCGCTGGAGGCGGGCGATCCGGTGACGCGGCCCAGCGAGCGGCGGCCGGGGGCGCGGAGGCGTCGCACGACCTAGGTGGTGCTGCCGCACGGCCTGGGCGGTACTTGGGGCGGGGCCTTTCGGGCCCCGCCCCGTTCGCGTGCCGGGGGCGGCACACGGTGTCGGTGGAGCGAGGGCGTCGGGAGGCACCACCGTGTCGGTGGAGCGGGCCCACGTGCGGCGATGCCGTGTGGGTGACGTGGGGCTGCCGGGCGGCACACCGTGTCGGTGACGTGAGGCTGTTCGGCGGCGACACCGTGTCGGTGACGTGAGGCTGTTCGGCGGCGACACCGTGTCGGTGACGTGAGGCGGCCCGGCGGCAACACCGTGTCGGTAAAACCACTGTTTGGGCGGGCGTAGCCTCGGGTTTATGAACTCGTACGGATCCTTTCCCGGGGCGCGCCCGCGGCGGCTGCGGACGACGCCCGCCCTCCGGCGGATGGTGGCCGAGACGCGGCTGCACCCCGCCGATCTGATCCTCCCCGCGTTCGTGCGCGAGGGGATCACCGAGCCCGTGCCCATCCAGGCCATGCCGGGCGTCGTCCAGCACACGCGCGACACGCTGCGGAAGGCCGCCGTCGAGGCGCTGGAGGCGGGGGTCTCCGGGATCATGCTCTTCGGCGTTCCCGACGACGCGAAGAAGGACGCCGCCGGTACGGCGGGCACCGACCCCGACGGAATCCTCCAGCTCGCGATCCGCGACGTGAGGTCCGAGGTCGGCGACGAGCTGGTCATCATGTCCGACCTGTGCCTCGACGAGTTCACCGACCACGGGCACTGCGGCGTCCTCGACGCCGACGGCCGCGTCGACAACGACGCCACGCTGGAACGTTACGCCGAGATGGCCCAGGTCCAGGCCGACGCCGGCGTCCACGTCGTCGGCCCCTCCGGAATGATGGACGGCCAGGTCGGAGTGGTCCGCGACGCCCTCGACACCATCGGCAGGGAGGACGTGTCGATCCTCGCGTACACCGCGAAGTACTCCTCCGCCTTCTACGGCCCCTTCCGTGAGGCCGTCGGCTCCTCTCTCAAGGGCGACCGCAAGACCTACCAGCAGGACCCCGCCAACCTCCGCGAGTCGATGCGCGAGCTCGCCCTCGACCTGGAGGAGGGCGCCGACATGGTGATGGTGAAGCCCGCCGGGCCCTACCTCGACGTCCTCGCGAAGGTCGCCGCGTCCGTGGACGTGCCCGTCGCCGCCTACCAGATCAGCGGCGAGTACTCGATGGTCGAGGCCGCCGCCGAGAAGGGCTGGATCGACCGCGACAAGGCGATCATGGAGACCCTCACCGGAATCCGCCGGGCCGGCGCCCGGATGATCCTGACCTACTGGGCCACCGAGGCCGCGCGGAACCTCAGGTCGGCTCGCCACTGAGGGCCGTCCGGCGCACTCTGGAGAGGTAGCCGACAGGTACCTCGCTGGAGGTGGTCCTCATGACGCACACGCTTGTCGGATGGCACGTGGAGATGGAGTTCCAGGAGGAAGGCGACCGGACACGGGCCGCGGCCATGGTCCGGCTCTCCGACGGCACCGAGTTCCGGGCCCACGGCACCGCCAACCGGCACCCCTCCGACCCGGACCAGCTGAGGGTGGGCGAGGAGATCGCCGGCGCACGCGCGCTGATGGACCTCGCCTCCCAGCTGCTCCAGAAGGCCCACACGGAGATCGACCAGGTGTCGGGCCGGACCTCGCACACCCTCCGCTGACCCCCGACGAAGATCCGACGAAGATCCGACGACGAAGCCCCCGGCACGGTGTTCCGTACCGGGGGCTTCGCCCTTTCGCCGTGCTGCGGGGCCGTCAGAGGCGCTCGGGCGTCCGGATGCCCAGGAGGGCCATGCCCTGGTGGAGCGTGCGGGCGGTCAGATCGCAGAGGAAGAGACGGTTCTCCGCGACCTCCTGCGCCGGTGCGGGCTTGATGACGGGGCACTGGTCGTAGAACGTCGTGTACAGCGATGCGAGCTGGTACAGGTACGCGGTGAGCTTGTGCGGCGCGTAGTCCGCGGCCGCCTCGGACACCGTCTCGGCGAACTGGTCCAGGTGCAGGCCGAGCGCACGCTCCGCCGGTGCCAGCTCCAGCTCCGGGTGAGCCAGCGGCGTACGGTCGCCCGCCTTCCCGAAGATCGACTTGATCCGCGCGTACGCGTACTGGAGGTACACCGAGGTGTCGCCGTTCAGCGAGACCATCTGGTCGAGATCGAACTTGTAGTCGCGCGCGGCCGACGTCGACAGGTCGGCGTACTTCACCGCGCCGATGCCCACGTACCGGCCGTTCTCGACGATCTCCGCCTCGCTCAGGCCCACCTTCTCGGCCTTCTCGCCCACGACCGTCGTCGCCCGGTCCACGGCCTCGTCCAGCAGGTCCACCAGCCGGACCGTCTCGCCCTCACGGGTCTTGAACGGCTTGCCGTCCTTGCCGAGGACCGTGCCGAAGGCCAGCTGGACGGCCTTCACGTCGTCGTTCAGCCAGCCGGCCCGGCGGGCCGTCTCGAAGACCATCCTGAAGTGCAGCGACTGGCGGGCGTCGACCACGTACAGCAGGGTCGTCGCCTTCAGGTTCCGCACCCGGTCCCGGATCGCGGACAGGTCCGTCGCCGCGTAGCCGAAGCCGCCGTCGGACTTCTGGACGATCAGCGGGGTCGGGTTGCCGTCAGGACCCTTCACGTCGTCGAAGAAGACACACAGCGCGCCCTCGGAGCGGACGGCGACGCCCGACTCCTCCAGGATGGCGCAGGTCTCCGCCAGCATGTCGTTGTAGCCGGACTCGCCGACGACGTCGGCGTCCCGGATGTCCATGTCGAGCTTGTCGAAGACCGAGTAGAAGTAGATCTTCGACTCGTCGACGAACCGCTGCCAGAGGGCGAGCGTCTCCTCGTCACCGGCCTGGAGGTCCACCACCCGGGCGCGGGCCCTCGTCTTGAACTCCTCGTCGGAGTCGAAGAGCGCGCGCGAGGCCTTGTAGAGCCGGTTCAGGTTCGACATGGCCTCCTCGCCGGAGACCTCGCCGCCGTCCTCGGCCTGGTGGTCCAGCTCGTGCGGGTGCTCGATCAGGAACTGGATGAGCATGCCGAACTGGGTGCCCCAGTCGCCGATGTGGTGCCGGCGGACCACGCTCTCGCCGGTGAACTCCAGGATCTCGACCATCGCGGCACCGATGACGGCGGAGCGCAGGTGCCCGACGTGCATCTCCTTCGCCACGTTCGGCTGGGCGTAGTCGATGACCGTCGTGCCCGCCGACTCGTTGAACGGCACGCCGAGCCGCGCGTCGGCGGCACGGGCCGCGAGGGTCCGCACGATCGCCGCGTCCGTCACCGTGATGTTCAGGAAGCCGGGGCCCGACACCTCGATCTCCGCCAGGACGTCGTTCTCCGGGATCGCGGCGACGACCTGGGTCGCCAGCTCACGCGGGTTCCCCTTGAGCTTCTTCGCGAGCGCCAGGATGCCGTTGGCCTGGAAGTCGGCCCGGTCGCTTCGTCGCAGCAGCGGGTCGGCGGAGCCGGCATCCGGCAGAGCCGCCGAGAGGCCGTCCGCGAGGCGCTGCTGCACGGTCGAAGCGAGGGAAGGGACCGAGGCCATGAGCTTCCGTTCCTGTTGAGTTCGTCAGGTCTAATTCGCTTGTCAAGTGTCCCACGGGAGCGCAACGTGATTTCCCCGCCTGTGGACAACCTCGGGCAGCACACGATCTCCGGCTGTGGACAACCACGGAGTGCGCTCTTCCGTCTGGGAGAATGGCTCACGTACGACTGTCAGGCAGCACTCCTCAGGAAGAAGGACGTACCGACCGTGGCTCAGAGCAGCACCGAGACCGACTGGGTCTCCCGTTTCGCGGACGAGGTCATCGCCGAGTCGGAGCGACGTGCGCCTGGCAAACCGGTCGTCGTCGCCTCCGGCCTCTCCCCGTCCGGCCCGATCCACCTCGGCAACCTCCGCGAGGTCATGACCCCGCACCTGGTCGCCGACGAGATCCGCCGCCGCGGACACGAGGTCAGGCACCTGATCTCCTGGGACGACTACGACCGCTTCCGCAAGGTGCCGGGCGGCATCGAGGGCATCGACGCGTCCTGGGCCGAGCACATCGGCAAGCCGCTGACCTCCGTCCCGGCCCCCGCCGGCTCGTCCCACCCGAACTGGGCCGAGCACTTCAAGGCCGCCATGGTCGAGGCCCTGGCCGAGCTGGGCGTCGAGTACGACCCGATCAGCCAGACCGAGCAGTACACAGCCGGTACCTACCGCGAGCAGATCCTGCACGCCATGAGGCACCGCGGCGACATCGACGCCATCCTCGACCAGTACCGGACGAAGAAGGCGCCGAAGAAGCAGTCGCAGAAGCCGCTCGACGAGGCGGAGCTGGAGGCCGAGGAGGGCTCCGGCGCGGCGAGCGAGGACGACGGCTCCGGCGGCACCTCGGGCTACTTCCCGTACAAGCCGTACTGCGGACGGTGCGAGAAGGACCTGACGACCGTCACCTCGTACGACGACGAGACCACCGAGCTCGCCTACACCTGCGCCGACTGCGGCTTCGCCGAGACCGTGAAGCTCAGCGAGTTCAACCGCGGCAAGCTGGTGTGGAAGGTCGACTGGCCCATGCGCTGGGCGTACGAGGGCGTCATCTTCGAGCCCTCCGGCGTGGACCACTCCTCGCCCGGCTCGTCCTTCGTCGTCGGCGGCCAGATCGTCCGCGAGATCTTCGACGGCGTCCAGCCGATCGGTCCCATGTACGCCTTCGTCGGCATCAGCGGCATGGCCAAGATGTCCTCCTCGCGCGGTGGCGTCCCGACCGCCGCCGACGCGCTGAAGATCATGGAGGCGCCGCTGCTGCGTTGGCTGTACGCCCGCCGCCGGCCGAACCAGTCGTTCAAGATCGCCTTCGACCAGGAGATCCAGCGGCTCTACGACGAGTGGGACAAGCTGGAGGCCAAGGTCGCCGACGGCACCGTGCTGCCCGCCGACGCCGCCGCGCACTCCCGTGCCGCCCGCACGGCCGCGGGCGAGCTCCCGCGCACCCCGCGCCCGCTCCCGTACCGGACGCTCGCCTCGGTCATGGACATCACCGCGGGCCACGACGAGCAGACCCTCCGCATCCTCACCGAGCTCGACCCGGAGAACCCGGTCAGCACGCTCGACGAGGTCCGGCCGCGGCTCGACCGCGCCGAGAACTGGATCACCAGCCAGGTCCCGGCCGACCAGCGCACCATCGTCCGCGAGGAGCCCGACACCGAGCTCCTCGGCTCCCTCGACGACGAGGGCCGTGAGTCGCTCCGCCTGCTCCTGGAGGGCCTCGACACCCACTGGTCGCTCGACGGGCTCACCACCCTCGTCTACGGCGTCCCGAAGATCATGGCCGGTCTCGACCCCGCGGCCAAGCCGACGCCCGAGCTGAAGCTGGCGCAGCGCGCCTTCTTCGCCCTGCTCTACAAGCTCCTCGTCAGCCGGGAGACCGGGCCGCGTCTGCCCACGCTGCTCCTGGCCGTGGGCGCGGACCGGGTGAGGAAGCTGCTCGGCGCGTGAGCGTGTGACGCGAGTGCGTGACCTGAGGGAGTGACCTCGGCGTGCGAGAGGGCCGCCGCCCGGAATCCGGGCGGCGGCCCTCTCGCTGTGCGCGGGGTTTGTCAGGGGGTGTCGAAGTCGGCCATCTCCCGCTGGATGCGCTGCTCGATCCTGGGGGCCAGCTGACGCAGGGCGTCGACCTCGGTGTCCGGGAACTCGGGGAGGCCGTAGTGGTCCGCGACCAGCCGCTGGAGCTCGCCCTCGGCCGGGAACTGGTTGTTCTCGTGGGCGTACGACCACGTGAGCTTGTAGACGGCCTCCTCGAAGTCGTCGACCGGGGGCTCCGGATCGACGTACTCGGGGTACTCCTCGAAGCTCTGGGGGCCCTGCTCCTGCCGGGGGTCGGGGAGCGGGGCCTCCTCGGGGCCGAGCGGCACCGCGACCGGCGTCGGCTCCAGGCCCTCGACGAACTGGGGGGCGTACGCCGTCTCGTGGGCCTCCGACGGAAGCTGCGGCGACTGGAACCACGGGCTGTGGTGGTTCGGCGGCTCGGACGGGTCCTGCACCGGGCCCTGTGAGGGCCCCTGTGCCTGACTCTGTGCCTGGCCTTGCGCCTGAGCCTGAGCCTGACCTTGGCCCTGCGGCTGAGGCCGGCCCTGTGCCGGGCCTTGTGCCGGGCCTTGTGCCGGGCCCTGGCCCTGCGTCGGGCCCTGGGGGAGCTGCGGCTGACCCGGCTGCGGCAGCTGCTGCGGCTGGGGAGCCTGCGCCACCGGCTGAAGCTGCGGCTGCTGCGCCGACTGCTGCAGCTCCACCTGCGACTGCCCCTGAGCGGGCAGCACCGCCGGCTCGATGCCGGCCGCCGCGAGACCCGCCGCCGCCGTCTCCGCCAGCGGCACGCCGTACCGCGCGAGCCGCAGCGGCATCAGTGCCTCCACCGGCGCCTTGCGACGCCAGCTCCGCCCGTAACGGGCCTGGAGACGCGCCTGGTAGATCAGCCGCTCCTGCTCCAACTTGATGACCTGCTCGTAGGAGCGCAGCTCCCAGAGCTTCATCCGGCGCCACAGCCGGAACGTCGGCACCGGGGAGAGCAGCCAGCGGGTGATCCGGACACCCTCCATGTGCTTGTCGGCCGTGATGTCCGCGATCCGGCCCACCGCGTGCCGCGCGGCCTCGACGGCCACGACGAACAGCACCGGGATCACCGCGTGCATGCCGACGCCCAGCGGGTCGGGCCAGGCGGCCGCGCCGTTGAAGGCGATCGTCGCCGCCGTCAGCACCCAGGCCGTCTGCCGGAGCAGCGGGAACGGGATGCGCAGCCACGTCAGCAGCAGGTCGAGGGCGAGCAGTACACAGATGCCCGCGTCGATGCCGATCGGGAAGAAGTACGAGAAGGTGCCGAAGCCCTTCTGCAGAGCGAGCTCGCGCACGGCGGCGTACGAACCCGCGAAACCGATCCCCGCGATGATCAGCGCACCGGCGATGACGAGGCCGATGAGTATCCGGTGTGTGCGTGTCAGCTGCATCGCGGCCACCCGCGATCCCTCCCGTCAATCGACATCTCGCGCGCACAGAGTGGCACATGTGAACGAAGCCCGGCCCCCGGGGGAGGGACGGGCTCCGCTTATACGTGTCGCTCTGTGCGGGTTTGTGCCTACTTGTTTGCGGCCGCGACCGCTGCCACGGCCTCCTTGGCCGCCTTCACCGCGCCGTCCATGACCGTCTTCTCCGACGGGGTGGCCGCGCCCGCGTATCCGGCGCCGTTGTACGAGAGCAGCACCAGCACGTTGCCCGTGCGCGCCACGATCGAGCCGTAGACGAAGTCCTCGTCGGTCTTGCGTACCTGGTACGAGACGGACGTCGCCTCGTCGCCGATCCCCGTGGCCGTCGTGGTGCGGAGCTTCTTCGCGCTCGGCGTCGCCTCGATCTTGGCGAGCTCCTTGGCGAGGTTCTCCCGCGCGCGCTCCTGGCCGCTGCCGAGCGAGGAGTCGGAGTCGTACCGGTAGAACGACACGTCGAGCCAGCGGTACTGAGAGCCCTTCACGCCCTTGTCGTCGAGACCGTTCCACGAGCAGCCGCCGCGGCTGGCGAGGTCGCTGGAGACGGCAGGCGTGCCGCTCTTCGTCTTCGCCTTGGGCACCAGCGCAGCCGTCGTCTTCGCGGTGACCGCCTTGCAGGCCTGCGGCAGCTTCGCGAACCTCGCCGGCTCGACGGCCTTCGTCGTCTGCGAGGGCGAGGGGGTCACCGAGGCCGACGCGCCCGCCTTGTCCTTCGAACCCGAGCCGGAGCCGCTGTCGCTCGAGTCCGAGGAGCAGCCGGCGACGACGAGCATCACCGGGACGGCGGCGCAGGCGAGTATGCGGGTGAGTCGCGGGGCTGATCGCTGCATGGTTCCTTCAGTCGCTTGTCGTACGGTCCGGCCGGTGCTCCGGCGGCCACGGGTACGGCCACGGCGTGGGGCCACGGGTACGCCGACACGTTACGTGGTCGCCGTCCGCTCGCGGAGCGGGTGCGGAGGGCTACTCCTCCAGGCGCTCGGCGAGCAGCCGGGCCAGACTCCGGGCCCTTTCCTGCAGTTCCAGGCTGTCGGGGGCCTCGGCGGAACCGGTGGTCTGCTCCTGGTAGGAGATGGTCACGATGACGTTGGATGTGCGGAACACCACGCTGACGGCGCGCTGATGGCCGTTCGCGCCGACCGTGCTCAGGACGTCGTCGAGGTACGCGATGTCCCCGAGGCCCTCCAGGACGCGCGGTTCGAGACCCGTGGCGGCGGGGTCCGCGGGGGTGGCGCCGGAGGCGGGGGCGGTGGTGCCCTTCGTGGCCTTGCCGGGCGGGCTCGTGGCCGGCGGGGTGCCGCCCGGGGTCTGACCGGTCGCCGTCGACGAGCCGGAGGGCGTCGGCGTCGGGGTGGTCCGGGACAGCGGGATGCCGGCCGCGACCTGCTTGCGGGCGTAGACGTCCTGCGCCCGGTCGTCGTCGCTGATGGTGGTGTCGTACGAGACGACCCGCTCGATGTCGAGCGCGAGCCGGTGCGAGATGTCGGGGGTGTCGGCCCGCCACGTGCAGCCGACGCGCCGGTCGGTGTCGTACGTCACGGCGGCGACGCCGCGGTACGCCTGGTCGCGCTCCGGGTCGGCCAGGGCCGCGGCGCCGGGCAGCAGGTCCTTGAGCGTGCCCTGGGGGACGGCGCCGCAGGGCTCGAAGAGCGTGCGGTAGCGGCCGGGCGGCGCGACGGGCGCGGCGGGGCCGGCCTTGGCGTCGACGGCGATGTCGCCGGCCGGTGTGCCGGAGGAGCAGCCGGTGAGGCCGATTCCCAGGCCGAGGCCGAGTGTGAGGACGACGGCGGTGCGAGCCGCGGACCCGGTGCGGCCGGGGGCGTACCTCTTTCGCTGCACGGTCCCAGGCTCCCTTCTCCCGAAGTCTTTCCCGAAAACTGTTTGCCGCGCGAAGCCGGCCGATGGACACAATGTCTATCGCACACGCAGCTGTTGATGCCGGTCCGCTGTCACCTGTACGGGCTTTGGCGCCGGTTTTTGCGTTATCGGGCTTTTCGGGGGAATCGAGGAAGTATGTCGTACGTAGAGGTACCTGGGGCGAACGTCCCCATTCGGATGTGGGCGGACCCCTCCACGGTGGAGGGCGGTGCCATGCAGCAGCTGCGGAACGTGGCGACGCTGCCGTGGATCAAGGGCCTCGCCGTGATGCCGGACGTGCACTACGGCAAGGGGGCGACGGTCGGTTCGGTGATCGCGATGCAGGGGGCGGTCTGTCCGGCGGCGGTCGGGGTCGACATCGGCTGCGGCATGTCGGCGGTCAAGACCTCGCTGACGGCGAACGACCTGCCGGGCGACCTGTCGAGGCTCCGGTCGAAGATCGAGCAGGCGATTCCGGTGGGGCGGGGGATGCACCGCTCCGAGGTGGACCCGGGGCGGCTCTACCAGTTCCCGACGGCGGGGTGGGACGACTTCTGGTCGCGGTTCGACGGGGTGGCGGATGCGGTGAAGTTCCGTCGCGAACGGGCCTCGCTGCAGATGGGGACGCTCGGAGCCGGCAACCACTTCGTGGAGTTCTGTATCGATACTTCCGATTCGGTGTGGCTGATGCTGCACTCCGGGTCGCGGAACATCGGCAAGGAGCTGGCGGAGTTCCACATCGGCGAAGCACAGAAGCTGCCGCACAACCAGGGGCTCGTCGACCGTGACCTGGCGGTGTTCGTCGCGGACACCCCGCAGATGGCGGCCTACCGGCACGACCTGTTCTGGGCCCAGGAGTACGCGAAGTACAACCGCGCGATCATGATGGCGCTGTACCAGGAGGTCGTCCGGCGGGAGTTCCGCAAAGCCCGGGTGACCTTCGACCGGGTGATCTCCTGCCACCACAACTACGTGGCGGAGGAGCGGTACGAGGGCATGGACCTGCTGGTCACGCGGAAGGGCGCGATCCGGGCCGGCTCCGGGGAGTTCGGGATCATCCCGGGCTCGATGGGCACCGGCTCGTACATCGTGAAGGGCCTCGGGAGCACCGCGTCCTTCAACTCGGCCTCGCACGGCGCGGGCCGGAAGATGAGCCGGAGCGAGGCGAAGCGGCGCTTCTCGACGCGGGACCTGGAGGAGCAGACGCGGGGCGTGGAGTGTCGTAAGGACTCCGGTGTCGTGGACGAGATCCCCGGTGCGTACAAGCCGATCGAGAAGGTCATCGACCAGCAGCGGGACCTGGTGGAGGTCGTCGCCAAGCTGAAGCAGGTCATCTGTGTGAAGGGGTGAACCCTTCCTTCACGGGGGCGGAGGGGCCGGCGCGCCGCGTCGGCCCCTTCCGTGTGCTCAGAGCTCGCGGTGGACCTTGGTGTTGGAGGCCTGGGCTCGGGGG
The DNA here is from genome assembly GCF_051305195.1 of Streptomyces sp. Qhu_M48. Taxonomy (NCBI): domain Bacteria; kingdom Bacillati; phylum Actinomycetota; class Actinomycetes; order Kitasatosporales; family Streptomycetaceae; genus Streptomyces; species Streptomyces sp. Qhu_M48. The sequence goes on from NZ_CP195432.1 coordinate 373,880, forward strand.
CGGACGACCAGGAGGTCGATGTTGACGTGCGGGGGGCGGGTGCAGGCCCAGGTGATGGTGTCGGCCACGTCGTCCGCGGTGAGGGGCTCGGCCACGCCCGCGTAGACCTTGGCGGCCTTGTCGGTGTCGCCGCGGAAGCGGGTGGTGGCGAACTCGTCCGTCTTGACCATGCCGGGGGCGATCTCGATGACGCGGACCGGGGTGCCGACGATCTCCAGGCGGAGGGTCTCCGCGAGGACGCGGGCGCCGTTCTTCGCGGCCACGTAGCCGGCGCCGCCCTCGTAGGTGGAGTGGCCGGCGGTGGAGGAGAGGACGACGACCGTGCCGTCGCCGCTCGCGGTGAGGGCGGGGAGCAGGGCCTGCGTCATGTGGAGGGTGCCGATGACGTTGACCTCGAACATCTGGCGCCAGTCGGCGGGGTCGCCGGTGGCGACGGGGTCGGCGCCGAGGGCGCCGCCCGCGTTGTTGACGAGGACGGCGACGGTGCGGAAGGCGGTGGCGAACTCGTCGACCGCCGTGCGGTCGGTGACGTCGAGGGCGTAGGCGGCGGCCTGGTGGCCGGCCTCGTTGATCTCGGCGGCCAGGGCCTCGATGCGGTCCTTGCGGCGGGCGGTGAGGACCACGCGGTAACCGGCGGCGGCCAGCTGCCTGGCCGTGGCGGCGCCGATTCCGCTGCTGGCTCCGGTGACGACGGCGATGGGGGTACCGGGGGCAGTCATGACGTGGTGCTCCTCGCGCAGATGGTCGATTACGTCGATCGCCCGGCCAGGATAGGCGGGTGCCGGGCGCCTCCTCGCGGGGGCGCTGGGGCGGGCGGTCGGCCGGGGGCGCGCCGGGGAGACGCTGGCTGGTGGATTGTCAGAAGGTGGGGTGGTCTGTGGGTATTTTGAGCTTATGTATGGATTGCGGAAGGGTGTGCTGGGGGTCGCTCTCGTGGCCACGGTGGTGATGGGCGCGGGCGCGAATGCCGGCGCCGTGGGGCCGGTGGTCGCGCCCGAGGCGGACGTGGCCCATCACGGTCATGTCTCCCTCTGGGGCGGCGGCGTCGGCGTCTGGCTGGTGAGCGAGAACCTCGGTCCTTCCGACCTCTCCCAGGCGACCGTCCGGCTCGCCTTCTCGGAGCCGATGGCGGGTGGCCAGGAGCTGCCGCAGGCCTGTCTGTGGAGCAGCGACCGGGTGGTCTCCTGCCGTACGGGCGAGCTGCGGGTCGCGGGAGGCGGCGGTGAGCTGGCGCTCGATCTGCGGACCGCGGGCTTTCCGGACGAGCTGACCGTGGACATCACCACCGCCTGGCGGGACGGGGCGACCGACCGGAACCCGGTCAACGACCGCCACCGTGTGCTCGTGCTCGCCACCGGTGATCCGTACGTCTTCTGATTCCTGTTCCGGTGCGATGGGTCCTCCTCAGCCGTTCGTCCAGTGGATGTGGCCGTCGGGGCGGATCAGTACCGCGGTCCGTCGCGCCGGGTCCGGCCAGGTGGCCCGCACCAGGTGGCCGGGGGAGACGGGGGCGGTTTTGGGCAGGGCCGGGGGCGGGCCCTCCGGTGCGATCAGGACGAACTCGCCCGCGCGCAGCAGCTCGTGGAGCCGGCCCTCGCGCAGCCGTATGTCCGGTGCGCGGCGGCCCGCGGGGCGGTGGGAGCCCTCCGGGGGCGCGTAGGCGATGCCGATTCCGCTGATCATGCCCATGGCGCGGGTCGAGGCGGGCCGTACCGCGTTGAGGAAGCCCGCGGCGAGGGAGCGGGCGGCCCGGGTGAGGGGGCTGTGGGCCATCGCGAGGCGGACGAGCGCGCCGCTGGTGCGCAGCACCGTGGCGCCGACCGGGTGGCGCTCGGACTGGTAGCTGTCGAGGAGGGCGTCCGGGTCGGGGGCGGTGCCGCGCAGGACGGCGGTGAGCTTCCAGGAGAGGTTGGCGGCGTCCTGCAGTCCGGTGTTCATGCCCTGGCCGCCGGCCGGGGAGTGGACGTGGGCGGCGTCGCCGGCGAGGAAGACCCGGCCCACGCGGTAGGAGGGGGACTGGCGCTCGTCGCTGTGGAAGCGGGAGATCCAGCGGGGGTCGTGCATGCCGAGGTCGGTGCCGAGAGCGCCGCGGGTGATCTCGCGGAGTTCGTCCAGGTCGACGGGTTCGCTGTCGTCGACCTGACGGGTGCGGCTCCAGCCCATCACCCGGTACCAGCCGTCGCCGAAGGGGGCGAGGAAGGCGAAGCTGTCGCCGGAGCCGTTGACGCTGAACGACTCCGTGGGCTCCTCCGTCAGGCGGACGTCGGCCAGGACGATGGAGCGGATGACGGACCCGCCGGGGAACGGCAGACCGAGGGCGGTGCGGACCGCGCTGCGGACGCCGTCCGTGCCGACCAGGTGCCGGGCGGTGAGGGTGCGCGGGGTTCCGCCGGGGTCGGTGAGCTCGGCCGTGACCGTGTCGGCGTCCTGGCGCAGTCCGCGCAGCTCCGTCCCGTACCGGAAGGTGACCCCGGCGGCCTCCGCGCGGCGCTCCAGGAGGCGCTCGACCTCGTACTGCGGGGTGACGAGCAGGTGGTTGAAGCGGCTGGGCAGCCGGGTGAGGTCGAGGTCGAGGCGGCCGAAGAGCCGGGCGCGGGTGAGGGTCGTGCCGGTGGCGAGGAGTTCGTCGGCGAGACCGCGGGCGTCGAGCTGCTCCAGGGTGCGGGCGTGGACGCCGAAGGCGCGGGTCATGTTGGCGAGGCCGTGCGGGCGGCGCTCGACGAGGGTGACGTCGACGCCGGCGGCGGCGAGGTCGCCGGCGAGGAGCAGGCCGGTGGGGCCCGCGCCGATGACGAGTACCTGGGTGTCGGTCTGCTCCGTGCCGCTCATGGCTGCCTCCAGGGTGCCCACGACCGTTGGCCAACATCTGTTGGTCAACGCTTGTTGGCAACTGTAAGGGCGGGCCGGATAGAGTGTCAACGCCTGTTGGCCTACAGTTGTTGATATGACGACCGCCCGCCGCTCCGACGCCACCAGGGCCGCCATCCTGGAGGCCGCTCGTGAGCGCTTCGCCTCCGACGGATACGACCGCGCCACCATCCGGGCCATCGCGCGCGACGCCGGGATCGATCCGTCGATGGTCATGCGCTACTACGGCAACAAGGAGGGCCTGTTCGCCGCCGCCTCCGAGATCGAGATCGGCCTGCCCGAGCTGGGCGCCCTGCCCGCGCGGCACATCGGGGCCGTCCTCGTCACCCATTTCCTGGAGCGCTGGGAGCGGGACGAGGTCCTCACCGGGATGCTGCGGGTGGGGGTCACCAACGCCGCCGGGGCCGAACGGATGCAGGAGATCTTCGCCTCGCAGCTCGGGCCCGTCACCCGGGGCGTCTGCCCCGACCCGGAGGAGGCCCCGAAACGGGCCGCGCTCGTCGCGTCCCAGATCCTCGGCATGGCGCTCACCCGCTACGTGCTGCGCCTGCCGCCGGCCGTCCAGATGTCCCGCGAGGAGATCGTGGCCTGGCTGGCCCCGACCGTGCAGCGCTATCTGACGGCCGAGACGCCCTGAGGCGCCTCGGCTCACGGGCCCGGGCCGCGGGGGTGTCCGGTTCGTACAATCCCTGCATGACGCAGAAGAGTTCCGCCCGGCGCGGCGCGCTGATGACCGAGCTGTACGGGGAGGCCCGCCGCTACATGGCGGCCTACGCCCTGTTCAACCAGGCCGTCGCCGACCATCTGGGGCTCCACCCGACCGATGTGCAGTGCCTGAACCTGCTCAGCCTGGAGCCGGGGCCGGTGACCACCGGACGGGTCGCCGAGCTGACCGGGCTCACCACCGGTTCCGCGACCCGGCTGGTCGACCGCCTGGAGCGGTCCGGCTATGTGACGCGTGAACGGGACACCGAGGACCGGCGGCGGGTCCTGGTCGCCCTCGTGCCCGAGCGGATCGCGGAGTTCGGCGCCCTGTGGCGCAAGCTCAACGGGGCCTGGGGCACGATGTTCGACGTCTACAGCGACGCCGAGGTCGCCCTGCTCATCGCCCATATGCGGCGCACCGTCGAGGTCAGCGCCGCGCAGGTCGAGCGGTTGCGCGGCGGCGACCTGAACTGAACCGGAGCGTCCCGGAGCCCCTGGAGCCCCTGGAGCCCCTGGAGCCTCAGGAGGACACGGAGGCTCCGGAGCCCCCGGAGGACGCGGGTCGCGCCGGGCCGGCCGCCGCCCCGGCGGCGGTACCGCCGGGTGCCGTCAGCCGGATGTCGTCAGCAGGTCCTCGTCAGCCGCTTCTCGTCAGCCGGTCGTCGTGGCGCCGAACTCCCGTACCGCGTCGGAGACGATCGCCTCCAGACGGGCGTGGTGGGCGCCGCGCCAGTAGACCCGGCCGCACTCCACGCACTCGGCGAAGACGTCGTACGTCTTCTCCGTGCCCTGCTCCAGGCGCTCGCGCACCGCGTCCTTGTCGGCGTCGCTCAGCCGTCCGTTGCACGCCGTGCACCGCGTCCAGGGTGCGAGCGGGGGCGCGAACCGCTCAAGGACGTCGCGGAGCTGGTCGTCCGGGCGGTCGCTGTAGACGTAGGCCCCCGCCCACAGTTCGCGGCGGCGCAGCAGACCGCGGTCCCGCGAGAGCATCACGCGTTCCTCCCGCGCCGAGAGCGCGGCGAGGGCGGGGTCGCCGATGTCCTCGCTCTCGTACGCCGCGTCCACCCCGAGCAGTCGCAGGCGCCGGGCCAGCGTGCCCAGATGCACGTCGAGCAGGAACCGGAGCGGCGCTCCCGGCACCCGCTGCGGGCGGGCGACGCTCTCCACCTCGACCGTCTCGCCCGCGGCCGGGACGTGCGAGGTGTCGACGGGCCGCCCGTCGACCAGGAGCCGTCCGGCTTCGGTGAGCGGGACGCCGAGCGACTCCACGACATGGCCGAGCGAGGAGGCGCCGTCCGTGGTCACGGCCGTCCGGCCCGAGCGGCGCTCCGGCGATACGAAAAGCCCCAGGCCGGGGGCGAAACTGATGTGGATCTCCGGTCCGTTCACCGGGACAGGATCGCACCGGGGCGGGCGGGACGGCCAGGCAATTCGGCCCTGCCGGGGGCGGGGGTGAGCTGGGGACGAGGCCGGGGCAGGGCGGAGAGGCCATTTACTGCTGCGTGACACATCATCTGCGTTACGCAGATAAATATCCAGGGCTGTGCCATGCGCGTCAACCCGGACAAAACCCTGAGGTACGGTCCCGGCATGAAGATCATCGACCTCTCGCCCGGCGACCCCCGGCTGGAGAGCGACCTCCTGCCCGTACTCTCCGAGCTCCGCCCCCACCTCACCCCGGAGCTCTTCCGCGAGGTGTACGAGGCCGGGCACCCCCAAGGCCTGCGCTTCAGCGCCGCCTACACCGATCAGGGCAGCTGCGTCGGCGCGGCCGGCTGGCGCGTCGTCAACAACACCAGCACCCTGCGCAATCTCTACGTCGACGACCTCGTGACCGCCGCCGCCTCCCGCTCCACCGGGGTCGGCCACGCGCTCGTCGCCCACCTGGAGGGCCACGCCCGCGCCGCCGGCTGCCACGAGCTCAACCTCGACTCCGGCACCCACCGCACCGGGGCCCACCGCTTCTACCTGCGCGAGCGCTTCGACATCGTGGCCTTCCACTTCTCCCGGACGCTCACCGCCCCGGACGACGCCTCCTAGGAGCGCCCGGGGTCGGAGCGGCCCCGGGCGTACGCCGTCGGCGGCACACCGACCGTCGCCGTGAAGTCCCGTACGAGATGGGCCTGGTCGCTGTAGCCCAGCTCGGCCGCCAGCGCCGCCCAGTCCGGGGCGCCCGCCGCCTCCGCGGCCTCGGCGCGTTCCAGGGCCTCGTGGATGCGGTAGCGCAGGATCACCCACTTCGGGCCCACGCCGACGCCGGTCGCGAAGAGGCGCTGGAGCGAGCGCGCCGACAGCCCCGACGCCGCAGCCAGTTGGGACACCCTGCGGACCGCGCGGTCCGTGCGGACCAGGTCCACCAGGTCCATGGCCCGCTCGGCGACCGGGTCGGGGGCGGGGCCGTGGGCCAGGAGGAAGGCGTCGAGCGCCGCCACGCGCGCGTGGTCGGTGGCGGGGGAGAGGACGGTGGACGGCAGGTCGGGGTCCGTGTCCGGGAACACCTCGGTGAGGGGGACCCGGCGGCCCGTCCAGGCCGACACCGGCCACGCGGGCGCGAAGGGGCGGAAGCCGCCCGGACGGAACTGCACCCCGCAGACCCGCCCCGCCTCCGCCAGCTTCTGGGTGAAGAGGCCGAGCCCGATCCCCGCGACCTCGGCGGACGCGTTCGCCGCCGTCGCCGGGACGCCGAGCGCCCCGTACCGCTGGAAGACGATGTTCACCGACGGGTGCGGGACGACGTGGGTCGCGTACGGCTCCGGCAGCTCCCAGTCGATCAGCCAGTAGTGCTCCAGGTAGGGCCGCAGCTCAGGCGCCGGGGTGTGGCGGCGGAAGCGAACGCGGGAGAGCAGCTCGGCGGGGTCGACGATGCCCCGGGTGTCCCGGCGGGGAGCGGAGTCGGACATCCTCCGATGCTAGGGCCGCCCGGCGGATCGTGGCCGGTCCGTCGGAGAGCCCCGGGGGCGGCAGGGGGCGGCCTGGCGTGTTTCTTCAAGACCGCGACCCGTGTGCTCCCCTAGCGTCGCCACCATGACGAACGAGGCCCCGCCCCGCATCGGTGACCTGCTCCGTACCGCGGCCACCCGCGCCACTCCCCTGATCAGGGACACCGCCGACACCTCTCTCGGCGCGCCCACGCCCTGCGGCGAGTACGACGTGCGCGCCCTGCTGAACCATCTCTTCGGCGTCGTCGTGAACTTCCAGGCCCTCGCCGCCAAGCAGCCGGCCGACTTCGCCTCGACTCCCGACCGGCTCGCCGAGGCCGACTGGCGCGAGCGCTTCGAGGCCGAGACCGGGAAGCTCGTCGAGGCCTGGTCGGCGCCGGACGCCGAGGAGGGCACCACCGGAGCCATGGGGCTGCCCGCGCGGACCGTCGGCTCGATGGTGCTGCTCGACCTGACCGTGCACGCCTGGGACCTGGCCCGCGCCACCGGGCGGAGCTACGAAGCCGACCCGGCGGTGGTCGCGGGGCTCGTCGAGGAGGTGGAGCGGATGGCGCCCATGGCCCGGAAGATGAGCGTCTTCGGCGAGGCCGTCGAGCTGCCCGGGGACGCCACCGTCTTCGAGCGCCTGCTGGCGACCACGGGGCGTGATCCACGGGCCTGGAAGGCCTGAGTTCCGAGGGCCGGGGTTCGTCGGCCCGCCGGTCAGCGCAGGCGGCCCGGTCCGCCCAGGGAGAGCCGGGAGACGACCTGGTCGAAGGCGTGCTCCTCCTCGGGCGTCAGCGCGGTCGACTCCCGCGGGTGCCGGATCCGCTCCAGCGGGGTGCGCGCCCGGTCGCGGCGGACGCGGGCACGGGCGCGCGGACCGAGCGCGACCCACGCCACCGTCGAGACGGCGAGCAGGCCGAAGAGCGTGAGCACGCGGGGGGTCGGACAACCGCAGGCCCTCTTGTGCGGGCCGGGGAACCGCTCCAAGGTGGCGGAAGAGGCGCATTCCGGCCGGGGAGGGAGCAGCCGTATGTCCGGGGCACTGGCGTGGGGATTCACGGACGACAGAGGTACGGAGGTGGGGGCGGCACGTGTGCCGCGGCGGGTGATCGCGTACGTGCGGGCCGGGGCGGCCCTGTGCGACCTGGGCGTGACGCCGGTCGCGGTGTACGGCTCCGGGCACGACGGCGACGTCCTGGATCCGGCGAAGGAGGGCGGGCTGCGGGCGGCGGCGGTGACGTACCTCGGGCCGGGCCGGGGCCTGGACGAGGCGCTGCTGCGGGAGCTGCGGCCGGACGTGATCGTCGACGTGACCTACGACGGGAAGAGCCCGTACGCGCTCGACGAGGCCGTCGTGGAACGGCTCGGGGTGCCGCTCGTCGCACTCTCCGTCGGGAACGAGCTCACCCTGCCGGAGATCCTCGACCGTTTCGGGGAGCTGGCGGTGAGCCTGGGGGCCGCGGCGGACGCCGGTACGGCGGGGGCGGACGCCGGGACGGCTGCGCTGGACGCCGGGGCGGGTGTGCCAGAGACCCGGGCGGGTGTGCCGGGCGCCGGGGCGGGTGCTGAGGGGGACCCCGGCGGCCGCGAGTCCGTCTCCCGGGCCGGGCTGCGGGCCGCCGAGGACGCCCTGCGGAAGGCCGCCGACCGGAGCGCGCTCACCGTGCTCGCCCTCTCCGGGGCCGGCCCCGACCAGGTGCACCTGGCCCGGCCGCTGGCCTGGCCGGAGCTGGCGCACCTCGCCGAGCTGGGTGTCCGGCTCGTCGACCCGGGCCCCGGGCCCGGTGCCAACTGGCTCACCGGCGACTGGGGCCGCGCCGCCGAACTCCGTCCCGACCTGGTCCTCTTCGACAGCCGGGCCCACGCGACGGCGCCGGACGAGGTCCTGGCGGGGGTCCGGTCCACGCCGTGGAACCCGGAGACCCCGCCCAGCCCGGCCGCCTACGCACGCTTCTTCCACGAGCTGGCCGAGGCGCTCACGGCCTGAGCAGGCCCACCCGGCCCCGACCCGACCCGACCTGACGGGGTCCGACCGGGCCGGGCCTGACCGACCGGCCCCGACCCGACCGACCGGAGCCGAGCCGATCGAGGCCCGACCCACCCGGGCCTGCCCCGACCCACCCGGCCCCGACCCACCCGGGCCTGCCCCGACCCACCCGGCCCCGACCCACCCGGCCCCGGAGCCAGTCCCCCGTTACGCCGGGGCGGGCGTCAGCCTGGTGCGGCGGAGGGAGTCGGCGAACTCCTCCGCGCGGGCGAGCTGCGCCCGCAGTTCGGCGACCCGCTCCGCGGCGGCCTGTTCGTAGCGGCGGACGCGGGCCACCAGCGCGGTCCGCTCGTCCGGGTCGAGCTCCGTCTCGGTGCCCGCGCGCTCGGCCGCCAGCCGGTCCACGGCCGTGAGGAGCTCGCGGGTCTCGTCGAGGGTGAAGCCGAGCGGCTTCATCCGGCGGACCACCATCAGCCGCGACACGTCCGCGTCCGTGTAGAGCGGGAAGCCGCCCGGCGAGGCCGCGGACGGGACGACCAGGCCGCTGTCCTCGTACTGCCGGATCGTGCGCAGGGGCAGTTCGGTCCGTGCGGCGACCTCGCCGATCTGCATGGGCTCGCCGGTCATCCGTACTCCCAGCACTCCTGGCACTCCTCGTACTCCGCTCACGCGTCGGTTCCTTCCTCGTACGGGGCTCCCAGGGCGTACGGGGGCTCCCACCGGGCGCGGCTTCCGCGCATTACATACCATTCGTCCTAACTTCATCACTTATGAGAGCTGGAAGTGCGGCGAAACGCCTGCTCGTAGGTCGTCCGTTGGACAGCGGACGACTCGGGGAGACCCTGCTGCCGAAGCGGGTCGCCCTGCCGATCTTCTGCAGCGACCCGCTCTCCTCGGTCGCGTACGCCACCGAGGAGATCCTGCTGATCCTCGCCCTCGGCGGGCTCGCCGTGCTCCATCTGGCCTGGTACGCGGCGGCCGGCATCGTCGTCCTGCTCCTGGTCGTCGTCGCCTCGTACCGCCAGACCTGCTACGCCTACCCGGGCGGTGGCGGGGCCTACGTCGTCTCCGCCGAGAACCTCGGGCAGACAGCCGCGCTCACCGCCGCCTCCGCGCTGCTCATCGACTACGTGATGACCGTCGCCGTCTCCGTCGTCTCCGGGGTCGCCGCCATCACCTCGGCCGTCCCCTCGCTCGACGGGCACGCCGTGGCCATGTCGGTGTTCTTCGTCGCGGTGCTCGCCTGGCTGAATCTGCGCGGGGTGCGCGAGTCGGGGCGCTGGTTCGCCCTCCCCACCTACGCCTTCATCACCGTCATCTACCTGATGTTCGCGGTGGCCGCGGTACGGATGGCGACCGGCTCGACGATCCGCGCCGAGTCCGCCGACCTGCCCGTCGAGGAGGTCTCCACCTACTCGGGGATCGCCCTCGTGCTGCTCGCCATGCGCGCCTTCGCCTCCGGCTGCACCGCGCTCACCGGTGTCGAGGCCGTCAGCAACGGCGTACCGGCGTTCGCCAAGCCCAAGAGCCGCAACGCTGCCATGACCCTCGCGATCATGGGCGGGCTCTCCGTGACGATGTTCTCCGGGATCACCGTGCTCGCCATGGTCTACGAGGTCCACGTCGCCGAGGACCCCACCGAACTCGGACTCGCCCCCGGAACCCCGACGTCCACCGCCCTCGCGCAGATCGGGCGGGCCACCTTCGGCGACTGGCACGTCCTGTTCTACGCGCTGCAGGCCGTCACCGCGGGCGTCCTCATCCTGGCGGCCAACACCGCCTTCAACGGCTTCCCGATGCTCGCCTCCGTCCTCGGCCGGGACCGCTACGCGCCCCGCCAGCTCTTCCACCGCGGCGACCGGCTCGTCTACTCCAACGGCATCGTGCTCCTCGCGCTCGCCGCCATGGCCCTCATCGTCGCCTTCGACGCGCAGCTGACCCGCCTCATCCAGCTGTACATCATCGGCGTCTTCGTCTCCTTCACCCTTTCCCAGGCCGGCATGGTCAAGCACTGGCGGCGAGAACTCGCCAGACCCGCCACGCCCGGAACCCACGCCACGCCCGGAAGCCCCGGCGGCCCCACCACCCGCGCCGGCCGCCGCCGCATCCACCGCAGCCTCGCCATCAACGCCTTCGGGGCCTGTCTGACGGCGGTCGTCCTCGTCATCGTCCTCATCACCAAGTTCACCCACGGCGCCTGGATCGTCGTCATCGCGATGCCGGTGCTCTTCGCCGGGATGAAGGGGGTGCGGCGGCACTACGACACCGTCGCCTCCGAGGTCGCCGTCGGCCCCCACGAGCTGCCCCGCGCCCTCGCCGGGAACCATGTCCTCGTCCTGGTGGCCTCGGTCAACGCGCCCAGCCTCCGGGCCCTGTCGTACGCGAAGACCCTGCGCCCCACCTCCCTCACGGCGGTCACCGTCGCCGAGGACCCGGCGGAGGCGGAGGTGCTCCGCGCGACCTGGGAGGCGCGCGGCATCGACGTACCGCTGCGGGTGCTCAGCTCCCCGTACCGCTCGATCGTCCAGCCGGTCCTGCGGCACGTCCGGGAGGCGCCCGAGCGGACCGGGAGCGCGGTGATCTCGGTGATCATCCCCGAGTACGTGGTCGGGCACTGGTGGGAGCAGCCGCTGCACAACCAGAGCGCGCTGCGCCTCAAGGCCCGGCTGCTGTTCATGAAGAACGTCGTCGTCATCGACGTGCCGTACCGGCTGGCCTCCGCCCGCGAACTCGCCGCCGAGCGCGCGCGGGCGGCGGACGCCGCGAAGGCGGCCGAGGACCGGACCTGATCGAGGACCGGACCTGAGCGCGGGCCGGTCCTCTCCGACCGCGGGCCGGTCCTCTGCGACCGCGGGTCGGCCCTCTCCGACCGCGGGCCGGACCTCTCCCGGTCTCACTCCCGGTCGTACTCCCGATCCTCTTCGGTCTTCTCCGGCGCCGCGCGTCCCTACGGCCAGACCAGGCAGTAGGGCTGGTGACCCGCCTCGTGGAGGCGGACCGAGAAGTCCTGCCACTCGTGGAGCAGCTGGTAGACGTCGAACGCGTCGCGCGGGCCGCCGCGGTCCGGGACCGTGGACCAGATGAAGGCGGCGGCGCCGACCGATTCCTCGCCGATCGCGCGCAGCGGGTCGACCACGGTCATCGGCAGCTTCACCACCGCGTAGTCCGGGTGCAGGACCACCAGCTCCAGCGGGGGCACCTTGTGCAGGGGCATGCCCTGGATGCCGGTCAGGACCATGGCGGCTATGGTCTCGGGCTTGATCTTGGTGAACATGCCGCCCATGCCGAGCTCGTCGCCGCCGAGCTCCTCCGGACGCATCGAGATCGGGACGCGGGCCGCCGTGGCACCGTCGGGCGCGCCGAAGTACTTGTACGTCACCCCCAACCGGCCACTCCCGCCTCCGGCGACCGGTGCTCCCGGAGGGCCCGATGTGCCGGGAATGCTGGGAATGCCCGGGGTTCCCGCGCTCGGGTCCTCGCTCCGCCGGCGCCGGTGTCTCCCCCGGCGGGCAGACTCCGGACCCAGATCGTCCGTCCCCTCGCCCGGTCCGCCACCGCGATGCATATCTCCACCCGACTGCTTTTTCTCGGCAACACGACCCCGCCGCGCAACCCGATCATCGTGTCAGTGACCTCCCCCGCGTTCGTACGGTGAAACACCTGTCCGCAAGAACGCCGTGGCCTCTGACACCATGGATTCCGTGAGTCATCCCTATGTCGCCCCAGTTTCGCAGACGCGGAGGGCGAACGCCCCGGCGTAATACACAGGATGTCCACGCCGTCCCTCCGTTCCCCATGTCGTGCCCGAAGTCGTTCTCGCAGGTCAGGATCACAGTGCCGTATTCATACGAAGCCCCAGTCTCACAGACGCTTTTCGACCGCGCTTCCCTCGTGACGCCCGGCGGCGTGAACTCACCGGTGCGGGCCTTCCGGGCCGTGGGCGGAACGCCCCGGTTCATGGTGTCCGGTTCCGGTCCCTACCTCACCGACGCGGACGGCCGTGAGTACGTCGACCTGGTGTGCTCGTGGGGGCCGATGATCCTCGGCCACGCGCACCCCGAGGTCACCGCCGCGGTGCAGGACGCCGTGGCCCGCGGCACCTCCTTCGGTACGCCCGGCGAGGGCGAGGTCGCGCTCGCCGAGGAGATCGTGGCCCGCGTCGAGCCGGTCGAGCAGGTGCGCCTGGTCTCCTCCGGCACCGAGGCCACGATGTCCGCGATCCGGCTCGCCCGCGGGTTCACCGGGCGCGCCAAGGTCGTCAAGTTCGCGGGCTGCTACCACGGCCACGTGGACGCGCTGCTGGCCGCGGCCGGTTCCGGCGTCGCCACCCTGGGCCTGCCCGACACGCCCGGCGTGACCGGCGCCCAGGCCGGGGACACGATCGTGCTGCCCTACAACGACCTGGCCGCCGTGCGGGCCGCGTTCGCCGCGCACCCGGGCGAGATCGCCTGTGTCATCACCGAGGCCTCGCCCGGCAACATGGGCGTCGTGCCGCCGGCGGAGGGCTTCAACCAGGGCCTCGCGGACGTGTGCCGGGAGAACGGCGCGCTGTACATCTCCGACGAGGTGATGACCGGATTCCGTACCTCGAAGGCCGGCTGGTACGGCGTCGACGGCGTCCGGGCCGACCTGCTGACCTTCGGCAAGGTCATGGGCGGCGGCTTCCCGGCCGCCGCGTTCGGTGGCCGCGCCGACGTCATGGGCCACCTGGCTCCGGCCGGGCCGGTCTACCAGGCGGGCACCCTCTCCGGTAACCCGATCGCAACCGCCGCCGGGCTCGCGCAGCTGCGGCTGCTCGACGACGCGGCGTACGAGAAGGTGAACGCGGTCTCGGCGGAGATCCAGGGCCTGGTCACGGGCGCGCTCGCCAAGGAGGGCGTGGCGCACCGGCTGCAGACCGCGTCCAACATGTTCTCGGTCTTCTTCACCGCCGACGAGGTGCGGAACTACGACGAGGCGAAGCGGCAGGAGGCCTTCCGCTTCAACGCCTTCTTCCACTCGATGCTGGCCGACGGCGTCTACCTGCCGCCGTCCGCCTTCGAGTCCTGGTTCGTGTCTGCCTCCCACGACGAGCGGGCGATCGAGCGGATCGCCGCCGCGCTGCCGGCCGCGGCCCGCGCCGCCGCGGAGGCGACGGCATGAGCGAGCCGAACGCCCCCGTGCGGGAGCGGGACGTCCCCGACGAGGACATCACCGTCGTCCATCTGATGCGGCACGGCGAGGTCCACAACCCGGACGGTGTGCTCTACGGGCGCCGCGCCGGCTACCACCTCTCCGAGCTCGGCCGGCAGATGGCCGACCGGGTCGCCGAGCACCTGGCCGACCGGGACATCACGCACGTCGTCGCCTCCCCGCTGGAGCGGGCGCAGGAGACGGCGATGCCGGTCGCCAAGGCCCACGGTCTGGATCTGGCGAGCGACGGGCGGCTCATCGAGGCGGCGAACGTCTTCGAGGGCAAGACCTTCGGCGTCGGGGACGGGGCGCTGCGCAAGCCGGCGAACTGGAAGCACCTGACCAACCCGTTCCAGCCGTCCTGGGGCGAGCCGTACGTGGAGCAGGTCGTCCGGATGATGGGCGCGCTCGACGCGGCGAAGGACGCGGCCCGGGGGCACGAGGCGGTCTGCGTCAGCCACCAGCTGCCGATCTGGATCGTCCGCAGCTTCGTGGAGAGGCGCCGGCTCTGGCACGACCCGCGGCGGCGGCAGTGCACGCTGGCCTCGCTGACCTCGTTCACGTACCGGGGCGACAAGATCGTGTCGGTCGGGTACAGCGAGCCGGCCCGGGATCTCGTACCGGCGCACCTGCTGGCCGGCGCGAAGCCGGTCAAGGGGAAGTCGAAGGCTTTCGGGGCGTAGTTCTCCACGTTCTCCACAACCCGGCGCTGTTCTCCACGGCGCGGAGCGGTTTCGCGGGAGTGCGGCGCAGTTCTTCGGGGTGGTCGTACAACCCCACTGGACAGTGTGGGAGCGCACGGTCCAGAGTTCAGGGCGGTCGATGGTGTTCATGCCAATCGACCGCCCTGAAATTTTTGTGCGAATTCCCGGAACCTACGTGTTCCTCCCGGCATCTCACTCATTGTCGGTTTGGATGACGTTCAGGTCATACGTCAGCGCGAATGGGGATGTCATGCGCGGAATCAGTGGGATCAGTCGAAGGGGGCTGCTCGGGGCCGGTGTTGGTGCCGCCGCGGCGATGGGTGTCGCCGCGTGCAGTTCCGGCAATCAGGACAAGACCGGACGTTCCGGACCTGAAAAGGGGGGTGACGTCTCGGCGGATCCGAGCACCGCCACCCCGACCAAGGACCAGGTACGGCTCATCGGCGACGGCTCCACCGCCGACACCGGGAAGCAGCCGCACCAGCCCGACGCCCCCGTCCCGCTCGAACCCGGCCAGACCCCGCCGCAGTTCGTGATCTTCTCCTGGGACGGCGCCGGCGAGGTCGGCAACGGCCTCTTCCCGCGCTTCCTCGAACTCGCCAAGAACCACGACGCGGCCATGACCTTCTTCCTCTCCGGGGTCTACGTCCTCCCCGAGTCCAAGAAGAACCTCTACCGCCCGCCGAACAACCGCGTCGGCGCCTCCGACATCGGCTACCTCACCGACGACCACATCAAGGACACGCTGAAGTACGTCCGGCAGGCCTGGCTCGAAGGCCACGAGATCGGCACCCACTTCAACGGGCACTTCTGCGGCGGCTCCGGCTCCGTGGGCAACTGGACCCCGGCCCAGTGGCAGAGCGAGATCGACCAGGCCATGAAGTTCGTCACCGAATGGAAGACGAACAGCGGCTGGACCGAACTCGACCCGCTGCCCTTCGACTACTCCAAGGAGCTGGTCGGCGGCCGCACCCCCTGCCTCCTCGGCCAGGACAACCTGCTCCCCACCGCCAAGCGTCTGAACTGGCGTTACGACGCCAGCTCGCCCGGCGGCCGGCAGACCTGGCCCGTCAAGCGCCAGGGCATCTGGGACCTCCCGCTCCAGGCCGTGCCCTTCCCCGGGCACTCCTTCGAGGTCCTCTCCATGGACTACAACATGCTCGCCAACCAGTCGAAGAACACGACGAAGGGCATGCCCTCGCGCTACCCGGGCTGGCGCAAGCAGGCGGCCGAGGCCTACCTCGCCGGCTTCACGCGCGCGTACGAGTCGAACCGCGCGCCCTTCTTCATCGGCAACCACTTCGAGCAGTGGAACGGCGGCATCTACATGGACGCCGTCGAGGAGGCGCTCAAGGGAATGGCCGGAAAGAAGGACGTCCGGCTCGTCTCCTTCCGGCAGTTCGTGGACTGGCTCGACGTCCAGGACCCGAAGATCCTCGACAGGCTGCGTTCGCTTGGGGTCGGCGAGAAGCCCACGGGCGGATGGAACACTTTCCTCAGGCCCCCGTCGACCTCCACGACGACCCCCTCGTCCACGCCGACCGCCTAGTTCCACCGGAGCGCGGGGGCGGCCGATCGCTTAGGCGATCTTGACAAGGGGCTTTACGGGCACGTAGGGGGGTGCCCAAGATCCCCCAAACGCCCATGCGAAACTTTTCACATGAGCCTTGACCGTGCCCCTCGCCGCACCCTGCTCGCCGTCGGAGTGCTGTCCGCCGCCCTCACCCTCTCGGCCTGCGGCGGCGACAGCAACGGCAAGTCCGGCGGCGGTGGCAACACCAACTTCGTGACCAACACGGGCGGCATCTCCACCGCGGCCAAGGGTGAACGCGCGGCCACCGGAAAGCTCGCGGGCGAGACCCTCGACGGCAAGCGGCTCGACGTCGCCGACCTCAAGGGCAAGGTCGTCGTCCTCAACGTCTGGGGCTCGTGGTGCGCGCCCTGCCGCGCCGAGGCCCCGCACTTCGCGAAGGCCGCCAAGGACCTCAAGGCCCAGGGCGTCGAGTTCGTCGGGCTCAACACCCGCGACCCCAACAAGCAGCCCGCGCTCGCCTTCGAGGAGGACTACGGGGTGACCTACCCGAGCCTCTACGACCCACAGGGCGAACTGATCCTCTTCGGCTTCCCCAAGGGCACGCTCAGCCCGCAGTCCATCCCCTCCACCGTCGTTCTCGACAAGGAGGGCAAGATCGCCGCACGCTCCCTCATGGCGCTCAACGAGGAGAAGCTGAAGTCGATGATCGAGCCCCTCCTCAAGGAGAAGTGAGCCGGTGAACGAGACGGTCACCAGCGGAGCCCTGCTGCTCGCCCTGCCCCTCGCGGTCCTCGGCGGGCTCGTCTCCTTCTTCTCGCCGTGCGTCCTCCCGCTCGTCCCCGGCTACCTCAGCTACGTCACCGGGGTCACCGGCACGGACCTCGCCGAGAGTCGCCGCGGCCGGATGACCGCCGGGGCCGTCCTGTTCGTCCTCGGCTTCACCGCCGTGTTCGTCTCCGGCGGAGCGCTCTTCGGCTACTTCGGGTCGACCCTCCAGGAGTACCGGGAGACGCTCACCACGATCCTCGGCGTGCTCATGATCCTCATGGGCGTGTTCTTCCTCGGCCTGATGCCATGGTTCACCCAGCGCGAGTTCCGCTTCCACAAGAAGCCCGTCGCCGGACTGGTCGGCGCCCCGCTGCTCGGCGCGCTCTTCGGCATCGGCTGGACCCCGTGCATCGGCCCGACGCTCGCCTCGGTCAACGCGCTCGCCCTGGAGCAGGCCAGCGCCGGCCGAGGAGCGCTGCTCGCCTTCGCGTACTGCCTCGGCCTCGGCGTACCGTTCGTGCTCGCGGCCGTGGCCTTCCGCAAGGCGCTCGGCGCGTTCGGATGGGTCAAGAAGCACTATGTGTGGGTGATGCGGATCGGCGGCGGCATGATGCTCGTCACCGGTGTCCTGCTCCTCACGGGCGCGTGGGACAGCATGGTCGCCACGATGCAGGGCTGGTCCAGCGGTTTCACGGTGGGGATCTGAGTTCCATGAGCACGACCGACACATCCGATACGACGGAGAACGAGCGGAAGGCCGACGAAGCGGCCGGCGCCCAGCTCTCCACCGCACCCACGGAGGACCGCGGCGACACCGTCGTCGGCGGCCCCACCCTCGGGGTCGTCGGCTGGGTCCGCTGGTTCTGGCGGCAGCTGACCTCCATGCGGGTCGCGCTGATCCTGCTCTTCATGCTCTCCCTCGGCGCCGTCCCCGGCTCCCTCATCCCGCAGACCAGCGCGGACGAGATGAAGGCACAGGCCTTCAAGGACGCCCACAAGACCCTCACGCCGCTCTACGAGAAGCTCCAGTTCTTCGACGTCTACAGCTCGGTGTGGTTCTCCGCGATCTACATCCTGCTGTTCGTCTCCCTCATCGGCTGCATCGTGCCGCGCAGCTGGCAGTTCGTCGGCCAGCTCCGCAGCCGCCCGCCGGGCGCCCCCCGGCGCCTCGACCGGCTCCCCGCGTACACCACCTGGCGCACCGGGGCCGAGCCCGAGCAGGTCCGCGAGGCGGCGCTCACCCTCCTCAAGGGACGCCGCTTCCGCTCCCACCCCGAGGGCGACGCGATCGCCGCCGAGAAGGGCTACCTCCGTGAGGCCGGGAACCTGGCCTTCCACGTCGCCCTGATCGTGATGCTCGTCGCCTTCGCCTGGGGCCAGCTCTTCAAGTCCGAGGGCGGCAAGCTGATCGTCGAGGGCGACGGCTTCTCCAACACGCTCACCCAGTACGACGACTTCAAGTCGGGCTCCCAGTTCGGCATCGACGAGCTGGAGCCGTTCAGCTTCAAGCTCGACGCCTTCGACGGCACGTACGAGAAGAACGGCCCCCAGCGCGGCACCCCCCGCACCTTCGAGGCCAAGGTCTCCTACTCCCGGGGCGGCGAGGTCAGGAAGACCGTCATCCGGGTCAACGAGCCGCTGAAGGTGGGCGACTCCAAGGTCTACCTGATCGCCCACGGGTACGCGCCGGTCGTCACCGTCAAGGACGGCCGCGGCAAGACCGTCTTCCACGGCGCCGTGCCGCTGCTGCCCATCGACAACAACATCACGTCCACCGGCGCCATCAAGGTGATGGACGGCTACCGCGACAAGAACGGCAAGAAGGAGCAGCTGGGCTTCCAGGCCTTCTTCGTGCCGACGTTCGCGGGCGCCGGCAAGGGCACGATGTTCTCCCAGTTCCCGGCGCTCGACTTCCCCGTCATGGCGCTCACCGGGTTCCACGGCGACCTGCGGGTCGACTCCGGTCTTCCGCAGAACGTGTACCAGCTCGACAAGTCCAAGATGACCCAGTTCACGGACGCGTCGGGCGGCAAGCTCGCCCAGCGGATGCTGCCGGGCGAGACGATGACCCTGCCGAACGGCGCCGGCTCGATCACCTTCGAGAAGGACGTCAAGGAGTGGGCGAGCTTCCAGGTCTCGCAGCAGCCGGGCAACGGCCTCGCCCTGGCGGGCGCGATCGCCGCGATCGCCGGTCTGACCGGCTCGCTCTTCATCCAGCGGCGCCGGGTCTGGGTCCGGGCCGTGCGGGGCGAGGACGGCGTGACCGTCGTCGAGATGGCGGGCCTGGGCCGCAGCGAGTCCGCCAAGCTCCCCGAGGAGCTGGGCGACCTCGCGGTCGCCCTCACGGCGGACGCGCCGCCGGCACCGGACGCCGGTCCGGAGGCCGTACCAGCTGAAGCGGCACCCCTCGCCGTACCCGAAGACCCTGCCCCTTCTGGAGAGGCCGACAAGTGATCCTCGCCGCCACGACCAACGAGAGCCTGGCGCGGATGAGCGACCTGCTCATCTACTCCTCGATGGCCGTCTACACCCTGGCCTTCTTCGCCCACATCGCCGAGTGGGTCCTCGGCAGCCGCAGCAAGGTCGGCCGTACGGCCGCCGCGCTCACCTCGCGCGGCGGCGCCGCCACCCCCGCCGTGACCGTCCAGGTCAAGCAGGCCGGCGGCACCACCGTCCTGGAGAAGCCGAAGGTCGTCACCCGCGCCGCGGCCGGCGCCCGTGACGTGCCGGACGGTCCCGGCGCGGCAGGCGGCACCGCCAAGGGCGACCTGTACGGCCGGATCGCGGTCTCGCTGACCGTCCTCGCCTTCCTGGTCGAGGCCTCGGGCGTGGTCGCCCGGGCGCTCGCCGTGCAGCGGGCCCCCTGGGGCAACATGTACGAGTTCTCCACCACCTTCTCGACGGTGGCGGTCGGCGCGTACCTCGGCTTCCTGGTCGCCAAGAAGAACGTCCGCTGGCTCGGGCTGCCGCTGGTCACCACCGTCCTGCTCGACCTGGGCATGGCCACCACCTGGCTGAAGACCCCCAGCGACCAGCTGGTCCCGGCGCTCGACTCGTACTGGCTGTGGATCCACGTCTCCACCGCGATCTTCTGCGGCGCGGTCTTCTACCTCGGCGCGGTCGCCACCCTGCTGTACCTCTTCCGCGACTCGTACGAGAACAAGCTCGCGACCGGCGGGAACCCGGGTGGCTTCGCCCGCTCCGTCATGGAGCGGCTGCCCTCGGCGGCCTCGCTCGACAAATTCTCGTACCGGGTCAACGCGGCCGTCTTCCCGCTGTGGACCTTCACGATCATCGCGGGCGCGATCTGGGCCGGCGACGCGTGGGGCCGCTACTGGGGCTGGGACGCCAAGGAGGTCTGGTCCTTCATCACCTGGGTCGGTTACGCCGCGTACCTGCACGCGCGCGCGACCGCCGGGTGGAAGGGGCGGAAGGCCGCGTACATCGCGCTCATCGCCTTCGCCTGCTTCCTCTTCAACTACTACGGCGTGAACATCTTCGTCAGCAGCAAGCACTCGTACGCGGGCGTCTGAGCTCGCGGGTGACGGGCCCCGGGGCCACGCTTGAGGTATGAGCGAGATACCCCGGGGCAGGTGCGAGACCCACGACGGCGACGCGCATCTGCTGCGGTTCGCCGTCGAGCTGCCGCATCCCCCGCCCGACGTGTGGGCCGCGGTCGCCACCCCCGAGGGGCTGGCGGGGTGGCTGTGCGCGGCGGACCCCCTGGAGCCCCGGCTCGGCGGCCCGGTCACCCTCCGCTGGCTGAACGGCGACACGGTGGTCTCGGGGCGGGTGACCGCCTGGGACCCGGAGTACGTGGCCGAGTACACGGTCGATCCGACGCACGGACGGATCCGGTTCCATCTGGAGCCGGGGTCCGACGGGGGCGGCGGGTCGACCGTGCTGCGTTTCACCAACGAGATGCGCGGGACCCGCGCGTACCGGCTGGACTGCCTCGCGGGGTGGCACGACCACTTCGAGCTGCTGGCCGACGCCCTCGACGGCACCCCCGCCGACTGGGGCTCCTGGTCGGCCGAGCGGTGGGAGCAGCTGCGGCGGCTGTACGAGCGGGACGAGGCGCCCTGGCCGAAGTGGGAGCCGTAGGCGCCCTCGGACCTGCGGGGCCGTGGTCCCGCGGGTCCGGGGGGCCGGGGGTCGGCCCCGTTTCGGCGCTGGTCCTCGTTCCCGCGGGCCCGTGGGTCAGCCCCGCTTCGGCGGCAGGCACGCCGCCGCCGGAGGGCGGCCCTCCGGCCAGGCCATCTGGACGAAGCGCTGCGAGCCGTCCTGGGCCAGTTCCACGATCGGCACCGCCTTGTTGTACGGGTTGCCGTAGTTGTCGAGGCAGATCCAGCCGCTGGCGCCCTGGACCCGCAGCGAGCCCTTGACCTGCGGCCACTGGGTGCCCACGGCCGCCGCCTCCGGGTACTGGGCGCCCTGCGGGGTGGCCTGGCGGATCGCGTGGACCGCCGTCGCCATCGCGTCGTACGCGATGATCGCCTGGCCGTCCGCGAGCGCCACCGGCTCCTTCGCGGCGCGGACGATGTCCGCCGTGAACGTCGTGTACGCGGCCACCGAGCCGCCGGTCGCCGGGACCGGCCGCCCCGCCGCCGGCTTCCAGGCGTCCGGGTGGGCGAGCGCGGCGTACCGCACGGTCAGCTTCGCCTTCAGGGCGTTCCGGTCGAGCTTCTCGTCCGCACCCAGGTACGAGCCCTCGTCGCCGGTCAGGATCGTGAACGGGCGGTCGACGCAGCCGCGCGCGCCGAGCGCGTTGATGAACTGGCGCAGCTGGGTGTGGCGGCCCGCGAAGAAGATGGTCTCGGCGCGGGTGTCGCAGATCAGATGGGTGATCTGCCGGAAGGTGTTGGCCGTCGTGCCCTCCTCGGTCGGGTCGGGCGGCGAGGTGAAGAGCTGCGGTTCGTACGGGGCGCCCTTGAGGGTGTCGGAGAAGGCGGTCTTGAGGGTGTCGGTGTAGTGGTCGCCGTCGCGGGTGTCCTCGACGAGGAGGGCCTTTGCGGCGTCGACCCGGCCGTACGCGGCGAGGGCCCTGGCCTCGTCGCTGTTGGTGGGGGAGACGCGGGCCAGACCGGGGTAGCGGTTCCCCGCCGCGGGGCTGTTGGCGATGTCGTCGGCGGTGATGGTGGTGCCGACGACGGCGATCCCGGCGCCGGTGAGGGCGGCCACCGCCTCCCGTACCTGGGTGGAGGAGGTGGCGACGCCGGAGACGGCCCGCAGCCGGTCGGGGCCGCCCGTCATGGCGATGAGCCGGTCGACGGTGCCGCGCCAGTGGGCGTTGCCCTTGCCGGTGTTGGCCAGGACGAGACGGATCTTCGGCGTCTCGCTGTTGGACGCGTGGTTGGCCCGGTACTGGTAGGCGTACGCGCCCTGGAGTTCGTGCAGCACCTTGACCCGCATGCCGCCGTCGGTCGAGGTCAGCGGCAGGAGGACGGCGACGGTCGCGTACTCGCCGGGCTTCAGCGTGGCGTTCTCGCGGCCGATGGCCCCGGCGATCTCGGCGAGTTCGGGGATGCCGAAGGCATGGCCGTCGCCGTTGACGCCGACACACTCGCTGCTGCCGACCGGCTTCTCGACGCCGGTCGCGCAGGAACGGTCCTCCGGGGTGGTGAGCCGTACGACGCCGTAGCCGCCCAGGCCGAGGACGAGGGCGGCCACGACGATCGAGGTGACGACCTTCTGGCGGGGCGTCCGAAAGACCCGGCGCCGCACCCGGTCGAGCGGTCGGTCGGGTCGGCCGCCCGGTCCTCGGCCCGGTCCTCGGCCGGGTCCTTGCTCGGGTCCTTGCTCGGTCCGTCGGTCGGGCATGGCGTCAGACTCCGTCCTCGCGGCCCGGCGGCAGCGAGAGCTCCCGCCAGGCGCGGATGTCGCGCGGCCAGTGGGTGGCCGCGTCCCAGAGCGAACCGCTGCCTGACAGATGACGGCCGGAGAGCCGGCGCAGCTCGTGCGCGAGGCGGTCGGCCACCTCGTCGTCGGGCAGTGCGAGCGGATCGGTGAGCAGCCATACGGCGTGCAGCAACCGCCGTATGGACAGGTGGAGTTCGACGACCTCGCCGGCCTCGGCGGAGAGTTCCGGCGGCAGGTCGTCCGCCGGACCCTGGCCCAGGGCGATCGCCCGGCGCGGGTCGGGCCCGCTCCGGCCGCGCTCCCGGGGGTACGGCGCGGAGCCGATGAACCGCAGGGCGCCCAGCCAGCCCAGGACGTCCGGCTCCGCGAAGGTCGTCCGCAGCCGGGTGACGGCCGGTTCGGTGCGGCCGAGCGCCAGATCGTGGTGGAGCCGGTACGGGCCGGGGGCGGGGCCGTAGTGCCGGCGCAGGGTCTCGTGGACCGCGCGCCAGGCCGCGTACCGGGGGTGGTCGTCGTCCTCGAAGCGCAGCCGGTGCAGGAGCAGGGCGCGCAGCAGCGGGTCGGCGACGAAGTGGCGCGACTCCGGCGCGGGCGCGGTCCAGTTCTCGGCCCGCAGCCGGTCGCGGACGCGCAGTGCCACGTCCCCGTCCAGGGACTCGCCCTGGAGCCGGGCGTGGGCGAGCATCCGGGCCGACTCCTCGTCGTGGGCGGCGGCCAGCACCGCGTACGGCCCCGGCCGGTTCACCGGCAGCAGTTCGGCGAGGAGGGTGGGGGCGAGAGGGACCGGCGGGGAGTCCTCGCGCAGCTCCACGGTCAGGTCGAGCAGCCGGCCCGGGGTGAGGGCGGCCCGGACCGCCGCGGGGGCCTCGCCGGCGGCCCGGCCGAGGAGGGCCACGCCGAGGGGCCGGCCGCCGGTCAGCCGGTGGACGGCGCGGGCCAGCTCGGCCGGGGTGCGCCCCGCCGGGTCGTGGCGGTCGAAGACGGACCGGGTCTGGGCGGGGGAGAGCGGGGTGAGCTCGACGGCGAGGATGCCGGAGCCGACGCGGGCGTCGCGCGGGCAGGGCGCCCGGTGGGCGGTCTCCGGCAGCCGGGCCCTGGTGGCGTGCCGCAGCCCCTCGTGCTCGTGGACGCGGGAGGAGGCGAGGACGACGACCCGGTCGCGGCGACCGTCGGCGCGGGCGCGCAGGATCGGTTCGACGAGCTGCCGGCCGAGCGGCTCGTGGGCGTTGTCGAGGAGGAGCAGCGGGCGGCCGATCCGGCTGCCGCGCCGCATGCCGACGTACGGGTGGAGCAGGTCCTCGGTCAGGGCGCCGACGAGGAAGTCCTCGGCCTCGCGGCGGCGTCTGCCGCCCTGCTCGAAGTCGATCGCGAGCTGCTGGAGCCCGGCCTTCCCGCGGCCGCCCGCGTTGCGGTAGGTGCCGTACCAGCTCTCGGAGGTGCGCTGGAGGCGACCGAACACCTCCTCCAGGACGGTCTCCACGGTCGCCTCGGCGAGCAGTCCGGCGAGCGGCACGGTGGCCTCGGCGAAGGTGGCGGCGAGCTTGGCGAGGACCTTGCCGACCCAGTTGGTCGCGGCGCCCCTGGTCGCGTCGACGGTCGCGAGCAGCGGTCCGAGCCGCTGGAGATCACGGCGGGCCCGCTCGTCGTCCTCCTGGGACCAGCCGAGCGAGGCTACGGCCACCAGGCCGAGCGAGAGCCGGGGGAACCTCACCGGCCGGGCGCCGAGCACCTTCGGCGACAGCTGTACGGCGAGCTCGGCGAGGGCCCCGGTGACCGGGGTCCAGCCGGGGCCGTGGTCGGCGGGCGGTTCGACGTGCGCGCAGTCGAGGAGGGCGAGCGGGGTGAACCCCTTGTAGCGGTTGCGGACCTCCTTGAGCAGGGCCGTCTTCCCCGTGCCGCGGCCACCGGTGAAGACCGTCACCGGCGGGTCGTCGCCGTGCTCGAACGGCACCCGTGAGGTGGCGCGCTCCGTGAGCCCGCTGAGACGTGCGACCAGCCCGGTCTCGTGCAGTGCCGCTTCGCGGCCGTACAGCTCTCTGTCCACGCCCCGTCACCCCCGTCACAGTCAACTCCAGGATATCGACGGTGTGTTGGGAAAGCGTTGGGCTTTTCGACTCTGTTGTGGAGGCGTTGCAGGTCTGTGGCGGGGCCGCTCCTGGCGAGGGGTCGACCTGGGCGGGGCTGTTTCTGGCGACGGGTCAGTCCGTGGCGGGACCGTTCCTGGCGGCGGGTCGGTCCGTGGTGGCGATGGCGTCGAGCTGGGCCCGCAGGTAGCCGTGCGACTCGATGCCGTGGATCGTCGTCCCCGGGGTGCACTCGTAGAAGTACACCAGCGACATCAGCTCCTCCTCGGGCGCGTCGGCCGGCGGCGGCAGCACCCGGTGCCGTCCCGAACGCCACCGCTCGCCCGTCCAACCCGCCATCAGATCACCGATGTTGACGGTGAACGCGGCGGGGTCGTACGGGGCGTCCCGCCACCCGTCGGCCTCGGTGAACACCTGGAGTCCCCCCTTGCCCGCCTCCCGGTCGAGGACGGTCACCGTCCCGAAGTCCGTGTGGGGCCCGATCCGGAACTGCCCCGGCTCCGGCTCGCCCGTCCGCTCCCGCCCCGGGTACCAGTTGACGTTGAAGCCGAACGTGGGGTGCCCGGTGTGCCGGGTGAAGAAGTCCCGCTCCTCGCCGAGCGCGACGCCGAGCAGGTCGAGGACCCGGTCGGACAGCTCCTTCATCTCTCCCAGGTACGTCTCCACCAGGGGCCTCAGCTCGGGGACCTCGGCGGGCCAGGTGTTCGGCAGGAACCACTCGGCGTCCACGACGGGGTCGCCGGTCGGCTCGTCCGCCGCGAACGACAGCGACTCCTTCAGGTCGGGCGGGGTCGCCGTCCCCTCCGCGTACCCGTTGGCCTCGGCGCCGGGCCCCAGCCAGCCGCGCCCGCCGACCCGCACGGCGTACGGCTCCTTGGCGGCGGGCGGCAGGTGGAAGAAGCGGCGCGCGCTCGCCCGGATCGCCGCCCGTAGCTCCGGGTCCACGCCGTGACCCTTCACCAGCAGGAACCCGGCCTCGCGCAGCGCGTGATCGACGGCGGGCAGCTGGGAGGCGGGGTCGCGCCCGAGGTCGATGGTGGGCAGCCGGGCCTCACGGGCCCTGGACGCCAGGGCCTCGCCGGTCCGGGGTCCCCGGGTCTCACCGGCCCCGGGCGCTCCGGCTTTGTCTCCCCCTGCCCGACCGCGCGCCTCACTCATGGCCGATGTCCTCGTTCCACAGGGCGGGGTGCTTCTCGACGAACTCGCGCATCAGCCCGACGCACTCGGCGTCGTCGAGCACGAGCACCTCGACCCCGTGCTCCGACAGCCAGTCGTGCCCGCCGTGGAAGGTCTCGGCCTCCCCGACGACCACGCGCGAGATCCCGAACTGCCGGACGAGGCCGGAGCAGTACCAGCACGGGGAGAGGGTCGTGACCATGGTCGTCCCCCGGTACGAGCGCTGCCGCCCGGCGGCCCGGAAGGCGGCGGTCTCTGCATGGAGGGAGGGGTCCCCGTCCTGCACGCGCCGATTGTGGCCACGGCCGAGGAGGGTGCCGTCGGGCCCGTACAGGGCGGCCCCGATGGGAATCCCCCCTCCGGCGAGCCCGGTGCGAGCCTCGTCGAGGGCGGTGGCGAGCCACCGGCGGGCTTGTTCCTGATCCATGGGGGGAGCCTTCCCCGGTGGGGCGCCGACGTCACGCCCGCCCGGCTCCTCGTGTGCCGTTCCGTGGTCGCTGGCCGGGCCGCGCTACGGCTGAATACGCTGGTCGAACATCCCTTGGAGGACATGGTGACGACACCGCCTCACCACACCGGAGAACTCGTCCCGCGCCCCGAGCGGACTCCCGCTGCTCTGCGGGCGGCCCTCGCCGTCGTCGCTCCGGAGCGGCTGTCCGAGATGGACGCCAGCCAGCGCGAGGCCGTGACCGAGGCCATCGAGCAGAGCAGCATCACGCCTCTGCGCATGTTCCTGGTCCAGTGGGCCGCGATCATCGAGATCGAGCGATTCCCCGACACCGCCCGCGCACTGCGCCGTGCCGAATATCTGGCCCAGGTCTCCGAGGACCCGGAGGAGAGCCGCCGGTACGTACGGACCGCAGGGGACATCATTCGTGCGGCACACGAGGCGGTGGGCGCCGTCATCGGCTGAGCCGATCGGCCTGGCCGTGAGGTCTCCCCATCGGCGCGTGGACGAGCTACTCCGCCGGCGAGGGCGTGCCTCCGCCGGTGGCGGGCGTGACGTAGGAGCCCTTGCCGGGGACCGTGTAGATCAGTCCGCGCTCCCGGAGTTCACGCATGGCCCGGCGGCCGGTCAGTACGGCGATGCCGTACTCCTCGGCGAGTCGGCCGGGCGTGGGGATCACGCGGTCGGGTGCGTACTCCCCGGTCGCGATCTTCGCTGCGATCACGTCGGCCAGCTGCATGTACAGGGGGCGTCCCGACTGCGGATCAAGGGTCATGGTCCCACGCTAGATAGTCATACAAAGTCACGTATGGGTGGCTCTAGCTACAGCGTGATGCATCACGGTGCATCACGCACTACGGTGGGCGCGAACGAAAAACCCCGGCGACCGTCCTACCGGCCCCGGGGCATGGCCACCAACTACCAACGGAGTTGATGACGTGCGGAACCCTATCGCGCGCCTCCTGGGCCGGGCCTTGATTCCCGTACTGCTCGGGCTGCTCGTACTGACCCTGCCGCCCACCGGCAGGCACCGTCCTCGCCCGGTCGCCCACCCTCGCCCGGTGTCCCCGCCTCCCGCGCCGCGTCACCGCGCGCCCAACCGGCGGTCCCCCTACGCCCGGGAGCAGACGGCGCCGCTCGACGGCTCCCGCTCGCCCCTTGAGCGGCCCTATCTGGCGCCGGTCTCGGCGCGGGCCGTGCAGCGTCGGCGACGGCGGGCGCTGTGGCTGGCGACGGTCGGGGTGGACGTCGACCAGCGGAACATCCACGCGGGCGCGGCCCGATGAGCCGCTGCGGGGCACGGCGGTCCGTGCTCGCCGTCGCCGAGGTGGTGCGGCCGGTGTGGGGCGGTTCGGTCTGCGTGCTCGACGTCGGGCACGACGGTCTGCACCGTGACCGGGCGGGCGACGGCTGGTGGGTGACTCCGGAGATCGCCGACGCGGTGAGCGTGTCCCTGCTGGCCTACGCCTTCACGACCGCGCCCGAGCCGGAGTTCCGGTCACCGCGCTGCGTCGTGGGCCGCCATGACCACTGCCGGGAGCATGTGCCCCGGGAGAGCGGGGTCCAGGGGGTCAGCTACCTGGTGTGCGGGTGCCCTTGCCACTGACGTACCACCGCCCGGGCCCTGGGCGTCTCGGCCGCCGCCGTCAGACGCTCAGGGTCCGGCGCCCAGGCCCGCAGGTCCTCGGCCGTCGCCGTCTGGCGGCCGTTCTCCAGCTTGGAGATCTTGGCGCGCGGCCAGTCGAGCCGCTGGGCGAGTGCCGTACCGGTGAGCCGGCAGCCGGGGCCGGAGACGCGTAGCTCCCGGAGCCGTGCCCCGAGGGCCTCCCGTGCCTGCTGGTAGTCCGTGCTCACCGGTACACGCTAACCGCTACTCCAGCGTGGTCAGTTGTGCGGCGAACCGGTCGTACGGGACGGCGTGACGCAGCGCCGCGTCGCGCACCTGGACGTACCGCAGGACCTCGGCGGGCTCTGTGATCGCCTCGATGTGGAGCAGGTTGTCGTCGCCGTCGAAGTGGAGGACCGCGACCACGCGCGAGTCGAAGATCCAGTAGTCCTCGGCGGGCAGTCTGACCCGGTCGGCGTCCGCCCTCCACAGGTTCCGGACGTCTTCACCCGTGGCCGCGTTGCACCGCGCGTAGTCCAGCAGGAACAGCTGCCCCTGGGTGGGCGGGGAGTCGACGACCCGTACCCGGCCGACGCTCTTGCCCGCGTCGGTCTGGCGCCGGATGTTCACGGACCACGGGTTGTCGAGGTCCCAGGGGGCGGAGCCGGTCTCGACGAAGGTCCGGAAGGCGTCGTCGGCGCGGTCGGACGCGTATCCCCGCCGGGTTTCGAGGTGCCACGCCGTGTACTCGAAGGACTCGAAGAGCTTGCCGAACTCCTGGGAGGTGATGAGCCGCGGCACGCGCTCGATCTCCTTGGGGCCGTGGTTCACGAGCAGTGCGCGCGGAACGACGACGGCGGCGTCCCCGGTGCCGAAGTGCTGCAACTGGGCGATGTCCTCGGGGTCGGTGACGGGTACGCCCTGCACGACGACCTCACCGGTGTCGAGGTCCTCGTGTACGGCGGGGCACTGGCCGTTCATGCTGTCGGTCCCGTTGAAGCGCAGTCGTCGCGGCATGGGCGTCCTCTCTTCGGGGCGGTGTCCGCTCAGCATTCCGGGCATCCGGGGGCCGCCACCACCGGGTGAAGGGAATCGCCGGAGAAATGTCGAGAACATCGCGCGGAGGACGAGAACAATCGAGAACACCCCGTGGTCCGCCCCAACGTGCCCTCCCTAACGTCGGGTTCATGGAGAACCGCAACACGACCATGAGCGGCCCCGTTCACCTCACCCTTCCCGCCCCGGACCCCGAGCCCGTCGAAGGCTGTGCCGGCTGTGTCGAGCTCGCCCACGTGCGGGACCGCGCACGGGCCGGTGGGGACCTCACCACCGTGTCCGACTGCAACGTCTTCCTGCGGCGGCACCCCCGGGGCCACTCGTGATCACGTTCGGCGACATCGGCGGGCGCGTCCAGGACGGCGCCGGGAGGGTTGGCGTTCTGTGTGACGTCATCGCCGACTACGAGGACCCCGCCGACATGCCCGGTGAGCGTCGGCGGCGGCCCATGGCGTTCCTGCGGCCCGAGCGCGGCGGCAGGGAGTGGCTGGTTCCGCCCGAGTCGGTCGTGCCGGTCGTCCGCAGCGCCGACCGCCCACGGGTCGCCCCGTCCCTGCCGCCGATCGGCTGAGAGCCCGGGTCCCAGCGGCCCGGCGGCCGGAGGTGCGGGGGTCCGTGGACTTAGCTTGCCGGGTGCTTCGTGGACTCGCGGAGTGTTCTGCCGTTCTACCGAGAGGTCTTCCATGCGTTCCCTGCTGACCGCCCTCGCCACCGGTGCCCTCGTCCTCGGCGCCGCCGGTGCCGCCAGCGCCGACGTCTACGTCGACTACGAGCCCGAAACCTCGCACACCATCGTCTTCGGCGACTGGCTCCAGTTCGCGCACGACGACATCTTCAACGCCGGTCACGACAACACCGTCGGATCCGACAACTGACCTCCCCCGACACCCCCGATCGGCACAGCCGATCGGGGGTATCGGCAGCTGTCCCCACTGGCTCGTGGACCGGGTCCCGGAGCGCTCGTAGCGTCCCTGTCATGAGAAACGAAACGCGGGGAGCCCTCGAACTCACCCTCGCCATGGTGCTCTCCGGCACCCTCGGCGTCTTCGTCGTCGAGTCCGGGGCCTCGCCCTTCGAGGTCGTGTTCTTCCGGTGCCTCTTCGGCGCCGCCGCGCTCGGCGCCTACAGCCTGGCGCGGGGGTTCCTCACCGGGCACGGGTTCACCGGGCGGTCGCTGGGGCTCGCCGCCCTCGGCGGGGTGTTCATCGTCTTCAACTGGGTCTTCCTCTTCGAGGCCTACGACGCCGCCTCGATCTCGCTCGCCACCGTCGTCTACCACACGCAGCCCTTCTTCCTGGTGCTGCTGGGCGCGGTGTTCACGAGGGAGCGGATCTCCGCCGGCAAGCTCGGCTGGCTCGCGCTCGCCTTCGTCGGGCTGGTCCTCGTCTCCGGCGTGCGGCCGGGCGAGACCGCCTCCCTCAAGGGGCTCGGGTTCGCCCTCGCCGCCGCCGTCCTCTACGCCCTCGCCACCTTCGTCACCAAGCGGATCAGCGGAGTGCGGCCCCATCTGATCGCGCTCGTCCAGGTCCTCGTGGGGCTGCCGGCGCTGCTGCCGTTCGTCGACTTCGGCGGGGTGAGCGGGCTCGGGAGCGGATGGGTGTGGCTCGTCGGGCTCGGTGTCGTGCACACCGGGGTGATGTACGTGCTCATGTACGCCGCCTACGCCCGGCTGCCCCTCGCCAAGATCGCCGTGCTCGCCTTCGTCTACCCCGCCGTCGCCATGGGCGTCGACTGGGCCGTGTACGGGCACCACATCGGGCTCGTCCAGGCGCTCGGCGTCCCGCTGATCGTCCTCGCCAGCCTCAAGGTCACCCTCGCTGCTCGGCCACCAGTCGCCGTGCCTGCTCCACGAACAGCCGCACATGGGCCGGAAGCCGCTTCCCCCGTCGCCACGCGAGCTGGGTGAAGAGGGTGAACGGGGCCTCCCAGGGGAGGGGGACCAGGGTCCCGGCCGACAGCTCCGCCGCGACCGCCACCCGGGGCAGCAGCGCCACCCCGAGGCCCGCCGCCACGCCGCGCTTCGTCGCCTCGATCGTGCCGAACTCCATGAACGGCGGCGCCCACTCCCGCAGCTCCTCCTCGAAGAGGTCGCGGTACGGGCAGCCCGGTTCCGTGCCGAGGAGGCGGGACGCCGCCAGGTCCTCCGTCGGCAGGGCGGTGCGGCCGGCCAGGGGGTGGTCCGGGGCCGCCACCAGGACCAGCGGCTCCGGCGCCAGGACCTCCGACTCCAGTCCCTCGTGCTCCGTGTCCGGCTCCATCAGGAAGCCGACGTCGTACGTGCCCTGCCGCAGCGCCTGACGCGTCTCGTCGCCGAGCGTCGGCCGCAGCGTGAGCCGCACCCCCGGGTAGCGGTGGTGGAAGTACTCCAGGAGCGGCGGGAGCCGGTAGGAGGTGAGGGACTCCATGGTCCCGACGGAGATCGGGCCGGACGGCTCCGCCGCCTCCGTCACCGCTCCTCGCGCCTCCTCGGCCAGCTCGCTCATCCGGCGGGCGTACGGCAGGAGCCGCTCCCCGGCCCCGGTGAGCCGGATGCGGCTGCCGAGCCGCTCGAAGAGCTCCACGCCGAGCGAGGACTCCAGTGACTTGATCTGGCCGGTGACGCTGGACTGCGCGTAGCCGAGTTCGGCGGCGGCCCGGGTGAAGGAGAGGACCGTGGCCACCTTCTCGAAGGTGGCGAGGAGCCGCAGCTCCATCAGTTCTCGGTGTCCTCGTCCCGCTCCCGCTCGCGGTCGGGATCGCTCTTCTTCCGGTCCTCGTCGTCCGCCTTCGGGCCGGTGTCGTCGCCCCGCTGCTCGTCCTTGAGGGACTTCAGGAACTCCGGGTTGTCGTCGGGCGCCACCCAGCCGCCCGCTCCCGCTCCGCGCCCCGTCCTCGGCCGCCGCTCCTTGCCCGCGACGATCCAGCCGATCGCCCCGACCACCGAGAACAGCAGGACGACGATCGCCCAGACGGGCTTCGGGAGGTGCTTGACCTCTTCCTCGGGGGTGTTCAGGCAGTCGATGAAGGCGTAGATCATCAGCGCCAGCGGCAGGATGAACAGCAGCGCCCTGAGCATGTGGGAGAGCCCCTTGGAAGAGGTGGCGGGGGCGCGTTTCGGCGGCCCCGGTGACAGGTCAAGGGTAGCCGGTGACCGATACTTGCCCCTATGGCTTACGACGATCTCCGCTCGCTGCTCAGGGCTCTCGAGCGTGAAGGCGACCTCAAGCGCATCAAGGCCGAAGTCGACCCGTACCTGGAGGTCGGGGAGATCGTCGACCGGGTGAACAAGGCAGGCGGTCCGGCGCTTCTCTTCGAGAACGTCAAGGGCTCCTCGATGCCGCTCGCGATGAACGTATTCGGGACGGACCGCCGGCTGCTGAAGGCCCTCGGCCTGAAGTCGTACGGCGAGATCAGCGAGAAGATCGGCGGCCTGCTCAAGCCCGAGCTGCCGCAGGGCTTCATCGGCGTCCGCGAGGCCTTCGGCAAGCTGGGCTCGATGGTCCACGTGCCGCCGAAGAAGGTGAAGGCCGAGAACGCCCCCGTGCAGGAGGTGGTGCTCACCGGTGACGACGTCGACCTCGACAGGCTCCCGGCGCTCTTCACCTGGCCGAAGGACGGCGGCTCCTTCTTCAACCTGGGGCTCACCCACACCAAGCACCCGGAGACGGGCGTGCGGAACCTGGGCCTCTACCGGCTCCAGCGGCACGACAAGCGCACCATCGGCATGCACTGGCAGATCCACAAGGACAGCCGCAACCACTACGCCGTCGCGGCGGCGAAGGGCGAGCGGCTGCCGGTCGCGATCGCCTTCGGCTGCCCGCCGGCCGTCACGTACGCCTCGACGGCCCCGCTGCCGGGCGACATCGACGAGTACCTCTTCGCCGGTTTCGTGCAGGGCAAGCGGATCGAGATGGTCGACTGCAAGACCGTCCCGCTCCAGGTCCCGGCGCAGGCCGAGGTCGTCATCGAGGGCTGGCTGGAGCCCGGCGAGATGCTGCCGGAGGGTCCCTTCGGCGACCACACCGGCTTCTACACGCCGCAGGAGCCCTTCCCCGCGCTGAGGATCGACTGCGTGACGATGCGGAAGCGTCCGCTGATCCAGTCGATCGTCGTGGGCCGGCCGCCGACCGAGGACGGTCCGCTCGGCCGTGCGACGGAGCGGTTCTTCCTGCCGCTCCTCAAGATCATCGTGCCGGACATCGTCGACTACCACCTGCCGGAGTCGGGCGGCTTCCACAACTGCGCGATCGTCTCGATCGACAAGAAGTACCCGAAGCACGCGCAGAAGGTCATGCACGCCATCTGGGGCGCGCACATGATGTCGCTGACCAAGCTGATCATCGTGGTCGACAAGGACTGCGACGTGCACGACCTGCACGAGGTGTCCTGGCGGGCCCTCGGCAACACCGACTACGCCCGTGACCTGACGGTGGTGGAGGGGCCGGTCGACCACCTCGACCACGCCTCGTACCAGCAGTTCTGGGGCGGCAAGGCGGGCATCGACGCGACGAAGAAGCTGCCCGAGGAGGGCTACACCCGGGACGGCGGCTGGCCGGACATGGTCGAGTCGGACCCGGCGACGGCGGCCCTCGTGGACCGTCGCTGGAAGGAGTACGGCCTGTGACCACGGCCGCCGTACCCGGCGCGCAGCCGGGACGTACGAAGTCGTTCCTGCGTCTCGTGATGATCGAGCACTCGGTCTTCGCGCTGCCCTTCGCGTACATCGCCGCGCTCACCGCGATGTACCAGGTGGACAGGAACATCCACTGGTGGACGCTGTTCCTCGTCACCGTCTGCATGGTGGGTCTGCGGACCTTCGCCATGGCGTGCAACCGGATCATCGACCGCGAGATCGACGCGCGTAATCCCCGGACCGCCCACCGCGAGCTGGTGACCGGCGCGGTCTCCGTGCGGTCCGCGTGGACCGGGGCCGGGATCGCCGTCGTGGTCTTCCTCGGCGCCGCCGCCCTGCTCAACCCGCTCTGCCTCGCGCTCGCGCCGCTCGCTGTGGTGCCGATGGTGGTCTACCCGTACGGCAAGCGGTTCACGAACTTCCCGCACGCGATCCTGGGCCTCGCGCAGGCCATAGGGCCGATCGGGGCCTGGCTCGCGGTGACGGGTGAGTGGTCCTGGGACGCGGTGATCCTGGGCCTCGCGGTCGGCTTCTGGATCGGCGGCTTCGATCTGATCTTCGCCTGCCAGGACGTCCAGGCGGACCGCGCGCACGGCGTGATGTCCGTGCCGGCCCGCTTCGGCATCCCGGCCGCGCTGTGGGGCGCCCGCGCCTCGGCGGTCGTCGCCACCGGACTGCTCGTCTGGTACGCGGTGGTCACGGACGCGGGGGTCTTCCTCTGGACCGGTCTGGTGATCGCGGCGGTGGCGTTCTGCTACGAGCACTCGATCGTGAAGCCGAACGACCTGTCCCGGCTGAACCGGGCGTTCTTCACGGTGAACGGGTTCATCGGGATCGCCCTGTTCGTGTGCGCCCTCCTCGACCTGCTGGTCCGCGGGCTCACCCCGTAGCCCCGGCCCGATGACGGATAGGCTCGACGGATGAACGACGGCAAGCGCACCCCCTGGATCGTGGGGGTTTCCGGGGCGTCGGGCACGCCGTACGCCGCCGCCGTACTGAGGGGGCTGCTCGCCGCGGGGGAGAGCGTCGACCTCGTCGTGTCGCGCGCCTCGCGGCTCACGCTGCTCGACGAGACGGGGATCTCCTTCCGGGACGCGCACTGGCGCGAGGACCTGGCGGCCTGGCTGGCGCGCGGCGCCGACGGGAAGCCCGACACGTTCGACGTGGCGGACCGGCTGGCGGACGTGCGGTACTGGGCGGCCGGCGACCTGGCCGCGGGGCCGTCCTCGGGTTCGTACCCGGCGAAGGGGATGCTGGTGGTGCCGGCCTCGACCGCGGCGGTGGCGGGAGTGGCACTGGGGCTCTCGAAGGACCTGCTGCAGCGGGTCGCGAGCGTGACGCTGAAGGAGCGGCGGCCGCTGGTGGTCGCCGTGCGGGAGACCCCGCTGAACGGGCAGACGCTCCGGCACATGGTGGCGCTGGACGAGGCGGGCGCCGTGGTGCTGCCCGCCTCTCCGGCGTTCTACGCGGGGGCGACGCACATCCAGGATCTGGTGGACTTCGTCGCCGGGCGGGTGCTCGACGCGGCAGGGGTGCCGCATCGGCTGTACCGCCGGTGGGAGGGAGAGCTCGGTGGAGCGACCCCCCGGTCTGGTTAGCGCTTCTTGGCGTGCTTCTTCTCGGCACGCTTCGCGGCGGCGGTCGGCTGGTGGGCACGCGAGCGGTTGGCCATCTCCTGCAGCTCGCGCATACGGGCGTAGGCCATCTCGATCGTGTACACGGTGAACACCACTCCTGAAAGATCGTCTTTGATCTGCTGAAAGATTCACAGGGCGTCTTCCCTGTGTACCTTAGATTCTATACCCAAACTCGCGGTATCGCTGGACAATGGAAGGCTTCATACCTATGGACGCCGTGGACAGGCAGCTCATCCAGGCTCTGCGCGAGAACGGTCGTGCCTCGTACGCCGAGCTCGGCCGGCTCGTCGGGCTCTCCGGCCCCTCCGTCACCGACCGCATCAACCGTCTTGAGGCCGCCGGGGTCATCACCGGCTACCGCGCCACCGTCGACGCCGCCTCCCTCGGCCTCGGCGTCACCGCCCTCATCGGCATCTCGCTCTCCGACGCCGCCGACCACGAGGACGTGGCCCGCCGCCTCAAGGACCTCGCCGAGATCGAGGACTGCTGGTTCATCGCCGGCGACGACTCGTTCATGCTCAAGGTCCGCGTGGGCGACGTCGACGGGCTGGAGAAGACGATCCGCCGGCTCAGCGGCACCAAGGGCGTCTCCCGCACCCGCACGACGATCGTGCTCTCCACCAAGTGGGAGAACCGGGTCGGAGAGCTGCCCGAAGAGGACTGACACCGGGCCGGAGAGTCCCGGGGGAGGCCGGCACCGGGCCTGAGAGTACGGTGAACGACGACGTCAGATTTCGGAGAAAAGGGAGGCGGCCGGAGATGGACGCTGGGCTCAAGCGCGACCTTGAGCAGAAGGTCCGGGACGGTGAGCGGCTGAGCCGTGAGGACGGCATCGCCCTGTACGAGTCCGACGACCTCGCCTGGCTCGGCGGTCTGGCCCACGAGGTCCGGACGCGCAAGAACGGCGACGTGGTCCACTTCAATGTCAACCGGCATCTGAACATGACCAACGTCTGCACCGCCTCCTGCGCCTACTGCTCCTTCCAGCGCAAGCCGGGCGAGAAGGACGCGTACACCATGCGCATCGAAGAGGCCGTGCGCCTCGCGAAGGCGATGGAGAACGAGAACCTCACCGAGCTGCACATCGTCAACGGGCTCCACCCCAACCTGCCCTGGCGGTACTACCCGCGCTCCCTCTCCGAACTCAAGAAGGCCCTGCCGAACGTCTCCCTCAAGGCCTTCACCGCCACGGAGATCCACCACTTCGAGACGATCTCCGGGATGTCCGCCTCCGACATCCTCGACGAGCTCATCGAGGCCGGCCTGGAGTCGCTGACCGGCGGCGGCGCCGAGATCTTCGACTGGGAGGTCCGGCAGCACATCGTGGACCACCGCACCCACTGGGAGGACTGGTCCCGGATCCACCGGCTCGCCCACGAGAAGGGGCTCAAGACCCCCTCGACCATGCTGTACGGGCACATCGAGGAGCCCCGCCACCGCGTGGACCACGTGCTGCGGCTGCGTGAGCTCCAGGACGAGACCGGCGGCTTCCAGGTCTTCATCCCGCTGCGCTACCAGCACGACTTCGTGGACATGCAGGACGGCAAGATCCGCAACAAGCTCCAGGCGCGCACCACGATGGCGACCGGCGCCGAGGCCCTGAAGACCTTCGCGGTCTCCCGGCTCCTCTTCGACAACGTGCCGCACGTCAAGGTCTTCTGGGTCATGCACGGCGTCCAGACGGCGCAGCTCGCGCTCCAGCACGGCGCCGACGACATGGACGGCTCGGTCGTCGAGTACAAGATCACGCACGACGCCGACAACTACGGCACGCCGAACAAGCTGGGCCGCGAGGACCTGCTCGAACTGATCCGGGACGCGGGCTTCCAGCCGGTCGAGCGGAACACCCGGTACGAGATCATCCGCGAGTACCCGGGGCCGGACCCGGAGCGGCGGGAGTCGCCGCAGCTGATGCGGTTCTGACGGTTCTGACGGTTCTGTCGGTTCTGTCGGTTCCGACGGTCTGACGGTTCTGGCGTTCGTGAGGTGAAAGGGCCGGCGGGGATTCCCGCCGGCCCTTTCGCGCTGTACGGCCACGCTGTACGGCCCCGCCGCTACGCCGCCGTGTGCTCCACCGGGATCCACAGCTCCGTGCGCGCCGTCTTCCAGTCCTCCGCCGGGTGGATGCTCATGAACTCGGGGCCCGGCCTGCTCGCGTACGGGTTGGACGGGAACCACTGGGTGAAGATGTCCCGCCACAGGTACTGCAGGGCCTGCGGGTACGGGCCCTCGTTCTCGAAGACCGCCCAGGTCCCGGCGGGCACGTCGAGCACCTCGAACTCCTCGGGGACCTCTGCGTCGCTCACCACCGCGTGCCAGTAGTCGAGCTCCGCGCCCTCCTCCCGGCTGTCGGAGAGGTGCACGACCGCCGAGACGACGCCCCGGGGCTCCTGGTCCGAGAGCCGTGCGAGCCGCGCGATCGTCTCCTGGCCGAGGGAGCGGATGTGCGCGGCGATCGCCGGGTTCTCCCCCTCGTGGACCAGCGGGACCCGCGCCCTGCGCCCGACGACCCGCAGGTCCTTCTTCTCCACGACCCTGTACCGCATGGTGCTGTTCCCTTCGACGACGAGGCGGAAGGAGATCCGCGGCTGGGAGCGCAGCGCGGCCCCGGTGCGGCGGGCCTCCCCGGGGCCGACCCCGTGCACCGCGCGGAACGCGCGGGCGAAGGCCTCCCCGGAGCCGTAGCCGTGGCGCACCGCGATGTCCAGGAGCGTCCGCTCCCCGGCCAGCACCTCGGCGCCCGCGACGGTGAGCCGTCGGCGCCGGACGTACTCCGACAGGGGCATCCCGGCGAGCGCCGAGAACAGCCGCCGGAAGTGGTACTCCGAGGTCGTCGCGATCCGGGCCAGCTCGGCCGGGTCGAGGTCGCCGCCGAGGCGCTCCTCGATGTGGTCGAGTGCCTGGTTGAGCCGCTCCAGCACGTGGTCCGTCCTTCCTTTTCCGTGTCCTCACCGTAGGAAGGGGCGGGGGTCACGGACCCGACTATCCGTGCCTGTTCCGGTCGGGTCGAGCCGGGCGGGCCGTGTCCGTTCCGGGCGGTCGAGCCGGGCGGGCGCGGGCCGGAGCGGGGTCGGGCGGGTCACTTCAGGGGCAGCAGCATGATGATGTCGTCGCGGTCGTCGCCGGGGGCGACCCGGATCGCGTCGGGGACGCGGCCGACCTCCTTGTAGCCCGCCTTGGCGTAGAAGCCGTCGACGCCGGTGCCGCCCCGGCAGGTCAGCCGGACCGCCTCGATCGCCTCGAAGCCCTCGGCGGTGCGGGCGGTGTGCTCGACGGCGGCCATCAGGTCGAGGCCGTACCCCCTGCCCTGGTGGCGGGGGTGGACCATCACCGTGTAGAGCCACACCCAGTGCGTCATCAGGGGGTGGCTGTTGAAGGTGAAGAAGGCGGTGGCGGCGACCTCGCCGTCCTCGTCGCGGCCGACGAGCAGGCGGGTGCCGCCCTCGCTCATCGCGACGAGGTGCTTGAGCAGGGCGGGGCGGATCTCGTCGGGGGTGACGGGGGGAACGAAGCCGACCGCGCCGCCGGCGTTGGAGACGTCGGCCCAGAGGGAGAGCACGCCGTCGCGCAGTGCGGGGTCGACCGGCGGGTCCACCTCGAAAGTAAGGGTCATGTCGGGAGTTTAGACATTACGGCTGGGGTGCTCAAGGGGTACCTTCGGGGCGCTCGGGAGGCCCGGCCCCGGGAGGGCCGCCGCGCCGTGCTTCACTGGAGGGGCTCCCCGGCCCGTATGGGATCTTGGGAGCATTTCGGAACCGTCGGAACGGAAGAGTGGGCTGACATGCTCCGCTACACGCTGATGCGTCTCGGCATCTTCGCCGGGTGCTTCCTCGCCCTGTGGGGCCTCGTCTACGTCGGTGCGCTGCCGCGCGGCCTCGGCGACTCCAACCTGCTCTGGGTCCTCGTCCTCTCCCTCGTCGTCTCCGCGCCGCTCAGCTTCGTCCTGCTGCGCAAGGTACGCGACGAGGCGAGCGCCGCGGTCGTGGAGAAGGTCGACCGCGCCAAGGGCAGGCTGGCCGCCAACCGGTCCCAGGAGGACGCGCTGTAGGAGGCCGCCACGGCCCCGGATCCGAGGCTCCGGCACCGGCCCCGCGGCCTCGGGCCCGGGGCTCCGGCGCCGGCCCCGCGGCCCGGTCCGGCGGCCCGTGAAGGGTCGCCGCGCCCTTGTAAAGGCCGCGTAAGCTTCATCACAGACCCGTACACCCCGGACACCCCAGTCGGAGCTTCCAAGGCTCCCGCCTGGGGTGTTCTGCGTTTCTGAGGCGAGAGAGGGGTCCGCCTACCCCAAAGAAGGGCTTTGAGGTTCTCAAAGTTCAAGTGTTAACGTGTTCGACATGACGACAGCAGTGCGCCCCTCTCATGCCGCGAGCATCCCGCTCGTGGCGCGCCTGCACGTCGATCTGTGCCGCTGTATGTCCGCGGTCTGTTGCCGCGAGCTCTGACCCGGCATCATGCAGCGGCCCGCGTGAAAGCGCGTGTGTGCCGCACCCCCGTCCCCGTATTGCCCGATACGCACCTGTGGAGTGTGTCTGTGTCCGCGTCCGCGACCACGCCCGAACAGAAGTCCCCTGCTTCCTCGCGCATACCGAAGGTCCCCTTCTGGGCCCAGATCATCGCCGGTCTCGTCCTCGGCGCCCTGCTCGGCTGGATCGCCCGCAGCCAGGACGTCTCCTGGCTGAAGGAGACCCTCGGCCAGGTCGGCGACATCTTCGTCCAGCTCCTGAAGCTGGCCGTCGCCCCGCTCGTCTTCTTCGCGATCCTGGTCTCGATCACCAACCTGCGGAAGGTGAACAACGCCGCCCGGCTCGCCACCCGCACGCTGCTCTGGTTCATGATCACCTCGCTGATCGCGGTGGCCATCGGTCTCGCCATCGGCCTGATCACCAACCCGGGCGCCGGCACCGGCCTCACCCCGCAGGACGGCAAGCTGCCGAAGCGCGAGGGCTCCTGGATCGACTTCCTGACCGGCATCATCCCGACGGACGTCATCACGCCCTTCACCGAGCTGAACGTCCTTCAGATCGTCTTCATGGCCGCCGTCGCGGGCATCGCCGCCCTCAAGCTCGGCGACCGCGCCAAGCCGATCCTCACCCTCTCCGAGTCGATCCTGGAGCTCCTCCAGAAGGCCCTGTGGTGGGTCATCCGCCTCGCCCCGCTCGGCACCGTCGGCCTCATCGGCTTCGCCATCGCCGACTACGGCTGGGACCTGATCGGCAAGTACGCGACCTTCACCGCCGACGTCTACATCGGCTGCGCCCTGGTCATGTTCGGCGTCTACCCGCTGCTGCTCGCGACGGTCGCCAAGGTCAACCCGATCCAGTTCTACAAGGGCGCCTGGCCGGCCATCCAGCTGGCCTTCGTCTCCCGCTCCTCGGTCGGCACCATGCCGGTCACCCAGAAGGTCACCGAGCGCCTCGGCGTCCCGAAGGAGTACGCCTCCTTCGCCGTCCCGTTCGGCGCCACCACCAAGATGGACGGCTGCGCCGCGATCTACCCGGCGCTCGCCGCGATCTTCATCGCGCAGATCTTCGACGTGCAGCTCGGCATCGGTGACTACCTGCTCATCGCCTTCGTCTCGGTCATCGGCTCGGCGGCCACCGCCGGTCTCACCGGCGCGACGGTCATGCTGACCCTGACCCTCTCCACCCTGGGCCTGCCCCTGGAGGGCGTCGGCCTGCTCATGGCGATCGACCCGATCCTCGACATGATGCGCACCGCCACCAACGTGGCGGGCCAGGCGGCCGTCCCGGTGATCGTCGCCGCCAAGGAGAAGATCCTCGACCTCACCGCGTACGAGAACGCCTCGGCGTCCCCGATCGACGACCTGGTCGAGGCCGACGAGACCGACCGGAAGGTCGCGGTCACGGCCGCCGCCTGATCTCTCGGCCGTACGTCCCGAGCGTTGCCCACGTGCCTCCTGCCCCCGTCCGGGCAGGGGGCACGTAGGCTTTCGCGGGGCATCCAGTGGATCTTGGAAGCAGGGGTGGGTCGCCATGGGCGACGGTGCGAAGGCGCGGCGGCTGCCGCGGGCCGTGCGCGAGCGGCAGATGATGGACGCGGCCGTGCGGTGCTTCGCGCGGAACGGGTACCAGGCGGCCTCCATGGACGAGATCGCCGAGCTCGCGGGGGTCTCCAAGCCGCTGGTCTACCTCTACCTGCACTCCAAGGAGGAGCTCTTCACCGCCGTGATCCGGCGGGAGGCGCAGGCGCTGCTCGCCGTGGTGGCCGAGGCGGTCGTCGACCGGAGCGGGCCGCCCGACGAGCGGCTGTGGGCCGGGCTCTCGGCCTTCTTCGGGTACGCGGCCGGGCACCCCGACTCCTGGACGGTGCTCAGCCGTCAGGCGCGGACGCAGGGGGAGCCGTTCGCCGGGGAGGCGGCCCGGATGCGGGACGAGATCACGGCCTTCGTGGCCGGGCTGATCGGCGAGGCGGCGCGGGAGGCGCGGGACGGCGCCGACATCACGGGGAGGGACGTCGCCGCGCTCGCGCAGGCGCTGGTCGGCTCCGCCGAGTCGCTGGCGAGCTGGGCGAACGAGACGCCGGGGGTGACGGCGAAGGAGGCGGCCGCGACGCTGATGAACTTCGCGTGGTCCGGTCTGGGGAACCTCATGAAAAGCGAGCGCTGGTCTCCCCGTTGAGGCTTACCGCGCAGTAAGGTTACCGACTGGTTAAGCCCCTTCAGGGTGCAACGTACCGACGCACGACCTCAGTTCATCGCGATAACCGAGGAGCCGCACGTGTCCGTCGCCACCGCCGCATCCGGGACCGAGCCGGTCGAACCCCGCAAGGTCCTGGTGGACGGGGTGGTGCGGGAGGTCTCCGTCCCCGCCCTCGTGCCCGCCGTCCGCCGCGGCTCCCTCGCCGACCTGCCGTACGACAACGCCCGCCAGGACCCCGAGGCCGTCCTCTTCTCCCGCAAGGGCCCCCGGGGCGAGTGGTCCGACGTCACGGCCGCCGCCTTCGCCGCCGAGGTCCACTCCGTCGCCAAGGGCCTCATCGCCCACGGCCTGCGGCCCGGCGACCGGCTCGCCCTCATGGCACGGACCACCTACGAGTGGACCCTGATCGACTTCGCCGCCTGGGCCGCCGGACTCGTCACCGTCCCCGTCTACCCCACCTCCTCCGCCTTCCAGACCCGCTGGATCCTCCAGGACTCCGGCGCCGCCGCCTGTGTCGTCGAGGACCCCGCCCAGGCCCGGCTGGTCTCCGCCGAGCGGCGACAACTGCCCGGACTCGCCCACCTCTGGGCCCTGGACACCGGCGCCGTCGACCAGCTCCGCCGCGCGGGCTCGCGGGTCGCCGACGAGGCCGTCACCGCCCGCCGGGGACTGCTCACCCCCGAGACCCTCGCCACCCTCGTCTACACCTCCGGCACCACCGGCAGGCCCAAGGGCTGCGCCCTCACCCACGCAAACTTCTTCGCCGAGGTCGACAACGCCGTCCGGCTCCTCCACCCCGTCTTCGTCTCCGGGAGCAAGGAGCCCGCCGCCACCCTGCTCTTCCTGCCCCTCTCCCACGTCTTCGGGCGGATGGTCGCCGTCGGCTGCGTCCGCGCCCGGGTCCGGGTCGGCCACGCCCCCTCGGTCGAGGGCGAGGAGCTCCTCACCGACCTCGCCGGGTTCCGTCCGACCTTCCTCCTCGCCATCCCGTACGTCCTGGAGAAGGTCTTCGACAGCGCCCGGGCCACCGCCGAACGCGGCGGGAAGGCGGCCTCCTTCGACCGGGCCGCCCGGGTCGCCCGCAGGTACGGGCGGGAGGCCGCGCCCTCGCTCTCCCTGCGGGCCGCGCGGACCCTGTACGACGCGCTCGTGTACCGGCGCATCCGGGGCGCCCTCGGCGGCCGGGTGCGGTACGTGATCTGCGGCGGCTCCGCGCTCGGCGCGCGCCTCGCGGAGTTCTTCGCGGGCGCGGGCGTCGAGGTCTTCGAGGGGTACGGCCTGACGGAGACGACGGCCGCGTCGACGGTCACCCCGCCGCAGCGGCCCCGCACCGGCACGGTCGGCTGGCCGCTGCCCGGCACGGCCGTCCG
This sequence comes from Streptomyces sp. Qhu_M48, assembly GCF_051305195.1. Lineage (NCBI taxonomy): Bacteria > Bacillati > Actinomycetota > Actinomycetes > Kitasatosporales > Streptomycetaceae > Streptomyces > Streptomyces sp. Qhu_M48. The sequence goes on from NZ_CP195432.1 coordinate 417,049, forward strand.
GATCGCCGACGACGGCGAGGTGTGGCTCAGGGGCGGACATGTCTTCGCCGGGTACTGGGACGCCCAGCGCGGGGCGGCCGTGCCGTACACCGACGACGGCTGGTTCCCCACCGGCGACCTGGGCTCGCTCGACGCCGACGGCTACCTGCGGATCACCGGTCGCACGAAGGACATCCTCATCACCTCGGCCGGCAAGAACGTGGCCCCGGCCCCGCTGGAGGACTGGCTGCGCGCGCACCCGCTGGTCGCCCAGTGCGTGGTCCTCGGCGACGACCGCCCGTACGTCACGGCCCTGATCACGCTGGACCACGAGGGCCTGACGCACTGGCGGCGGATGCGGCACAAGGACCACCTGGCGCTCTGGGAGCTGACCCGCGACGCGGAGCTGCTCGACGTGCTCCAGCGGGCGGTGGACGACGCCAACCGGCTGGTCTCGCGGGCGGAGTCGATCCGCGCGTTCCGGGTGCTGACCGCCGAGTTCTCGGAGTCCTCCGGGCACCTGACCCCGTCCCTGAAGCTCAAACGGGGGGCGGTGCTGCGGGACTTCGCCCGGGAGGTCGAGGAGATGTACGGCTCCGGGGACGTCGAGTAGTCCTCCGGAGCGCCGTCACGGCCACGCGTGGTCCTCCGGAGCGCCGTCACGGCCAGAGGAGTTCGCGCGTCCAGCCGGTGGCCGTCGCCGGGTCGCGGCGGTAGCGCAGGCGCAGGTGGCGGCGGCGGGCGTCGCCCTGGAAGAACTCGACCTCGGCCGGCTCGACGACGTACAGGGTCCAGGTGGGGGCGGCCGCCTCCGGTTCCGTCTCCGCGCGCCGCCAGGCCGCCGCGCTCGCCTCCGCGAGGGTCTCCGGCGATTCCAGGACCTCGCTCTGCCGTCCCACCAGGGCCGAGGCGAGGGCGCCGGTGGTGCGGGCGTGGAGGTCCTCGTACGCCTCCTCGGGGGTGCCGGTGGTGACACGGCCCCGGATCCGGACCTGGCGGCCCTGGACCGGCCAGTAGAAGCCGAGCGCGGCCTCGGGGCGGGCGGCGAGCTGACGGCCCTTGGCGCTGGTGGCGTGCGAGGCGAAGTGCCAGCCGCGGGCGTCGGCGTCGTGCAGCATCACCGTACGGACGTCGGGCCGGCCCGCCTCGTCCGCGGTGGCCAGGGAGAGGGTGTGCGGCTCCGTCTGGCCGGCCGCGACCGCCGCCGTGAACCAGTCGTGGAAGAGGGGGAGCGGTTCGGCCGGGGTGGCCGCCGGGTCGAAGGCGGGGAGTTCGGTGTCCCAGACCTTCAGGGAGCGCAGGGCGTGGTGGAAGTCGGTCATGGGGACACCGTAGAGCGCGGGGCCGGGGCGTCGGCGGGGAGCGGGACGGCGTTCGCCGCCGCCGGCCCGGGCCGGTGCGCGGTGCGGGGGCGCGCTCGACGACGGTGGGGGTGAAGCCGTGCCGGTGGAGCCGTAGATCCTGGCGGCCGCCCCCGCCCGGACTCAGCCGCGCCCCAGCACCACCGTCCCCGACGAGCAGAACCAGCCCCCCGTCCCCGACGCCACCGCCACCTCCGGCAGCGAGCCGTCCGGCCTGCGCACCTGGAGCCCCGGCGCCTCGCCGCGCAGCTGCCGCACCGCCTCCACCAGGAGGAAGAGCCCCCGCATCCCGGGGTGGCAGGCGGAGAGGCCGCCGCCGTCCGTGTTCACCGGCAGCCGGTCCTTCTCCTGGACGAACGCCCCGCCCTCGCCCTTCGCGCAGAAGCCCAGGTCCTCCAGGGTCACCAGGGTCATGTAGGTGAAGGCGTCGTAGATCTCGGCGACGTCCACGTCGGCCGGCCGGACGCCCGCCCGCTCGAAGGCGAGCCGGCCGCTGACCGCCGCCGGGGAGACCGTGAAGTCCTCCCACTCCGACATCGTGGCGTGCGACACGTGCTCGCCCGTGCCGAGCACCCAGACCGGGGCGGTACGGCAGTCCTGGACGTACTCCTCGGCGACGAGCAGCACCGCGCAGCCGCCGTCGCTGCGCAGGCAGCAGTGCAGTGTGGTGAACGGGTCCGCGATCATCGGCCCGGACAGGACGTCGTCGACGGTGATCGGCTCGCGGAACATCGCCTCGGGGTTGAGTGCCGCGTTCGCCCGCGCCCGGACGGCCACTTCGGCGAGCTGTTCCAGGGTCGTCCCGTACTCGTGCATGTGACGGCGCGCGGCCATCGCGTACTTGGCGATCAGGGTGTGCCCGTACGGGACCTCGAACTGAAGCGGGCCGCGCGCCCCGAAGGAGAGGTTCCCGGTCCGGCGCCGGGCGCGGATGTCGGCGCGCGCGGTGGAGCCGTACACGAGGAGCACCGCGTTGGCGTGGCCGGCGGCGATCGCGTCGGCGGCGTGTGCCGCCATGACCTCCCAGGTGGCGCCGCCGACGGAGGTGGAGTCCACCCAGCGGGGGCGGAGCCCCAGGTACTCGGCGACCTCGACCGGGGCGAGGGTGCCGAGGCCCGCCGAGGCGAGGCCGTCGATCAGGGAGCGGTCGAGGCCGCTGTCCGCGAGGGCGCGCCGGGCGGCCTGGGCGTGCAGGGCGTAGGGGGTGGCCTCGTCGACGCGACCGCAGTCGGCGAGGGAGACGCCGACGACGGCGACGCGGCGGGAGCTGCGCGTGGTGGTGGGCATGAATCTGACGGTACATCAGATCTGTTCGATCGGGACCGGCGTCTCTCTGGGCAACGAGCCTCTCCCCGCTCTAGCATGACGCACCGTCAGATACGGAGGGAGCCTCATGGACGCCGCCGACAGCGCAGCGCTCGCCGCCGGAACCGCCTCGCTCGCCGCCCCGCTCACCGAGGAGCAGCAGGAGATCCGCCGCACCCTGCGGGACCTGCTCGCCGAACGGGCCGGGCCGCGGGAGAACCGCGCGGCCACCGCCACCCCCCAGGGGTACGACCCCGAGCTCTGGGCCCGGATGTCCGGCACCCTCGGCCTCGCCGGGCTCGCCCTCCCCGAGGAGTACGGGGGCGTCGGCTGCGGGCCCGCCGAACTCGCCCTCGCCTGCGAGGAGACCGGCCGCGCCCTCGCCCCCTCCCCGCTCCTCGCCACCAGCGTCCTCGCCGCCCCGCTGCTCGCCGCCCTCGGCACCCCCGACCAGCGCGCCGCACTCCTCCCGCGGCTCGCCGACGGAAGCCTCACCTGCGCCCTCGCCGTCCCCGGCCCCCTCGCCCTCGCCCTCGGCCTCACCGGCGACAACGCCGCCGAGGCCTGGTCCGGCGGCGGCCGCGCCGGAGGCGTCCAGGCCCACGCGGTCGACGGAGGCTGGCGGCTGTACGGCGAGGCCCCCCAGGTCGTCGACGGACACAGCGCCGGACTCCTGCTCGTCGCCGCCCACGCGGGCGGCTTCGCCCGCAGCCGCACCCTCCTCTTCCTCGTCCGCGCGGAGGGCGACGACCCGGCCACCGGGCTCGCCCGCACCCGGCAGCCCACCCTGGACCTCACCCGCGCCCAGGCCACCGTCCAGTTCAGGGACACCGCGGCCGAACTCCTCGGCGAGGAACCGGCCGACGTCCTCGGCGCCCTCGCCACCACCGGCCGCTCCGCCGCCATCATGCTCGCCGCCGAAGCCGTCGGCGCGGCCCGGGAGGCCCTCGACCGGACCGTCGCCCATGTCGGCGCGCGCGAACAGTTCGGCCGTCCCGTCGGCTCCTTCCAGGCGGTCAAGCACCGGCTCGCCGACCTCCACGTCCAGGTCGAGGCCGCCCGCTCCCTCACCCACTGCGCGGCGCGCGAACCCGGCCCGGGACCCGAGAGCGGACCCCTCGCGCTCGCCCACGCCCTGGAGGCGCTGCACACCACCGCCGGGGAGTCCATCCAGCTCCACGGCGGCATCGGTTTCACCTGGGAACACGAGGCGCACCTCTTCTTCAAGCGGGCCGCATCCGACGCACTGCTCTTCGGGCCCGTGCGGCGGCTGCGCGCACGGGCGGCGGAACGGACCGGACTCTTCGGAGAGGTGGCGGCGTAGATGCCCGTCGGACGCAGACTGATGCAGAAGATGTCCTCGACCCGGGCCTTCGCCCGGATCGGCCCGCGCGTCGTGCCCGCCATGGACAAGGCCGTACACCGGCTGACCAGGGGAAAGGTACTGCTCAGCGCCCAGATGCTGCCCGGGGTCGTGCTCACCGCCCGGGGCGCGAGGAGCGGACTGCCGCGGGTGACCCCGCTGGCCTGCATGCCCGAGGCGGACGGCGGCTGGCTGCTCGTCGGATCCAACTTCGGCCGCCCCGGCCACCCCTCGTGGACGGCGAACCTGCTCGCCCATCCGGAGGCCGAGGTGAACTGGCGGGGCGAGGACATCCCCGTACGGGCGCGGCTGCTCACGGGGGAGGAGCGGGCGGCGGCCTGGCGGGCGGCGCTCGCGTTCTGGCCGCCGTACGCCACGTACCAGGCACGGATCGAGCGCGAGATCAGACTCTTCCGGCTGACCCGGCGGTGAGTCCTCTCGGGGCCCGCGCCCGGGTCGGGCCTGGCCCCGGCACCTGAGGAGCCCGCCCCGGCCCCTTAGGAGCCCCGCCCCGGCCCGTGCGCGGGTCCGGGTGCGGTCCGGGTGGGGTCCGGACACGGCGACGCCGACGGCGGTTGCGCTCCGCGGGGGCGGGGCGGGCCGCCGTCGGCGTCGACGACAGGACGGGTGAAGGAGGGGACGGGGCTATCGGGTCGGCTTCTTGCCGGTGATGCCCAGATGCACCAACAGGGCCAGGTTCGGCCTGAGTTCGGCCTGCTTCACGCCCCAGGTCGTGAAGCCCTTCTGGTGTCCGGCGACCGCGGCCAGCATCGCCACGAGCGAGCCGGCCATGGCGGCGGGGCTGACCTCCTTGTCGACCTTGCCCTTGGCCTGGAGCTCCTTCACCGCGTCCGTCAGGGAGTTGGTGACCGAGTTCAGGATCTTCATGCGGATCTTGTAGAACCGCTTGTCGCCCTCCGCCGCGCCGAGGTCCACCACCCGGAGGATCGCGTCGTGCTTCCGCCAGAAGTCCAGGAAGCCTTCGACGAGTTCCTCGGAGGTCTGCCAGCCGGCCTTGCCGACCCAGGAGCGTCCGGAGACCAACTCGGTCAGCCCGGCGCCCTCCTTGGCCATCTCCTCCGCGATCTCGAGGACCGCTCCCTCGACGTCCGGGAAGTACTGATAGAACGTCGCGGGTGAAGTACCCGCCTTCCGGGCCACATCGATGACCTTGACGTCCCGGTAGGGCGAGGAGCTGAGCATCTCACCGAGGCAGTCGAGCAGCTTCTGCCGCGTCGCCTGGCCGCGTCGTCCGGCCACGCGGCCGTCGACGGTGCGTACTTGTCCTGTCATGCCGTCAGCTTACCGAGGGGGTGTCGGCGCGCGATTCGGCCGACTGCAAATGGGGTGCACCCCACGTCCGGCCGTGTTCTGCGAGGTCGGCGCCGGTGTGCGCTCCGGAGCGGCTCCGGACGGAGGGGCGGGATCGCGCCAGTTCTGGAGCGGGACGAGGGTGGCGACCGGAGCCCCGCACCCGAATAGGCTTATGAACAGCCTGTGGACAACTTCGGTGGACAACTCAAGCGCCCCAAGGGTTCTGCCCCGATAAATCGCCACTTTGTTCGCATATCGGGGCGGGTGGAGGCGCGTGGTGGGCCTGCGCCGCCGCCCCCGCGGACCTAGCGTGGTGCCATGGCCGTACGAACTGAGGGCACCCCCTGCTGGGTGGACGCACAGCTTCCCGACCTCGAAGCCGGCAAGCGCTTCTACGGTGAGCTCTTCGGCTGGACCTTCGACCCCGACCGCGACGAGGCCCTCCTCCGCGGCCGACGCGTCGCCGGACTCCTCCCCAAGCGCGACGGCCGCATGCCCACCACCTGGACCCTCTACCTCGCCACCGGGAACGCGGGCACCCTCTCCGCCCGGATCAAGGCGGCCGGCGGACAGATGGTCATGGAGCCCTACCCCGTCGGCCCCTTCGGCGTCCTCGCCCTCGCCGCCGACCCCGGCGGCGCCGTCTTCGGACTGCGGCAGACCGGCGACGACGACGACGGCTTCGAGACGACGAACGAACCGGGCTCCTTCTGCTGGATGGAGGTGTACACCCGCCGTCCCGACGCCGTCGACACCTTCTACGCCACCGTCTTCGGCTACCTCGGCCGCCAGGCCGACGCCGACGAGGAGGGCAGGGACGGCGGCTTCGACTACCGCGTCTGGTCGCCCCCCGGCTCCCGGCCCGGCGACGACAGCGCCTTCGGCGGACGTGCCGTCATCACCGACGACTTCCCCGCCGAGATGCCCGGCCACGTCCTCGTCTACTTCACCGTCCACGACTGCGACGAGGCCTGCGCGACCACCGTCCGGCTCGGCGGCCGGGTCGCCACCCCCGCCTTCGACACCCCGCACGGCCGCATCGCCGTCCTCCACGACAACCAGGGCGCCCGCTTCGCGGTCCTCGCCGAACCGAAACGGGCCGGTAGCGCCTGAGAAGTCCCGCCCGCGCCACCCGGCGCACCCCGTACCGGACCACTCCCCATATGCCCCGTGACACCCCGATCCGCCCCCGGGTTCGCAACCAGGCCCTCGGACAGGAAGAATCAGGGCCACGGGGCCGTACCCTCATGGCCCGTACGGGGAGGTGGCAGGCAAGTGGAACAGCTGACGCAGCACGACCCGAGACGTATCGGGCCCTTCGAGGTGCTGGGCCGGCTCGGCGCGGGCGGAATGGGCCTGGTCTATCTCGCGCGTTCGGCCTCGGGCCGGCGCGTGGCGATCAAGACCGTGCGCACGGAGCTCGCGGAGGACCAGCTGTTCCGCGTCCGGTTCACCCGTGAGGTGGAGGCCGCGCGGGCGGTCTCCGGCTTCTACACGGCCGCCGTCGTGGACGCCGACCCGCGGGCCGCCGTGCCCTGGCTGGCGACCGCCTACGTCCCCGCGCCCTCGCTCGAGGAAATAGTGAACGAGTGCGGACCGCTCCCGGCCCAGGCCGTGCGCTGGCTGGCCGCCGGTGTCGCCGAGGCCCTGCAGTCCATCCACGGCGCGGGCCTGGTCCACCGCGACCTCAAGCCCTCCAACGTGCTCGTCGTCGAGGACGGACCCCGGGTGATCGACTTCGGCATCGCGTCGGGCGTCTCCAACACGCGCCTGACCATGACCAACGTCGCCGTCGGCACCCCGGCCTACATGTCGCCCGAGCAGGCCCGCGACTCGCGCAGCGTCACCGGCGCCAGCGACGTCTTCTCGCTGGGCTCGATGCTGGTCTTCGCCGCCACCGGCCACGCGCCCTTCCACGGCGCCAACCCGGTCGAGACCGTCTTCATGCTGCTCCGCGAGGGCCCCGACCTGGAGGGCCTGCCCGAGGAGCTGCGGCCCCTCATCGAGTCCTGCATGCAGATGGACGTCACCCGCAGGCCCACCCCGGCCGACCTCCAGGCACAGCTGGCACCGCACCTCTTCGGCCCCGGCAGCGACGACAGCGGAACGGCCTCGGCCTGGCTGCCGCAGAGCGCCACCGAGATGATCGAGACCCGTCGTGGCGGCCGCCCGGCACCGGCGCCGACCGCGCCGCCCATGCCGCCGCGCCCGCCGCGGCGGCCCGCCGACCCGGTCGGCGACCCGCGCTTCCCCGACCCGGCACCCGCCGGCGGCCGTCACGGCGACCCCGCGCCCGTCGGCGGTGGCCGTCACGCGGGTCCCGCCGAGGGCGCGGGCGGGCCCGTACGCCTCAGCGGCGCGACCGTGCCGATCGGCCCCGGCCCCCGGGTCGCCGACACCCGCGCCGCGCTCGCCGTCGGCCGCGGCGCCGACGCGGGCCCGGCGACCGGCTGGATCCGGCCGCCCGGTGGCGGCCCGCACGGCGCGGACCACGGCTCGTACGCCGGGGAGCCCGGCCCGCCGCCCGGCTCCCGCCCGGTGGGCGTCCCCTCCCAGGGCCCCGACCAGGCCCCGCCGCCGGAGCCCGGCCCCTGGCGGCCGTGGCGCTTCCGGATGTCGAACGACGTCTGGGGCACCCCGGTCGTGGAGGGGGACCTCCTCTACGTGACCTCTTTCGAGGTACACGCCCTGGACACCGGGAGCGGCCGGCGCCAGTTCAAGACCCGGGACGTGGCCTGGTCCATGGCCGTCGCCGCGGGCCGTATCCACGCCTCCGACGGACCCACCCTCTACGCCCTCGACGCGACCGACGGCGGCGAGCGCTGGCGGCTGCGGACGGACGCCTGGGTGTACTCGCTCCAGGTCGACCGGGGCACCGTCGTCACCGGCACACGCGGTGGCGGGGTGCAGGGCTGGGAGGCCTCCAACGGCGCCAAGCTGTGGGAGGTCACCGGCGCCCAGACGGACTTCGAGACCCCGGAGGCGGGTCCCGCCGTGCACGGCGACACCGTGTACGTGTGGCGGGAGGCCCGGCTCCAGGCCCTCGACGCCCGGACGGGGGTGGAGCGCTGGTCGTACCCGATCGGCGACGCCGCCTCCTGCGCCAACGTGCCCGTCCGGGTCGCCCCGGCCGAGGACGGCTGTGTGTACGTCTCCGCCGGGAACAGGGTCCTGTCGATCGACATCGCCGCCGGGCACGTCCGCTGGCACTTCGAGGCACCGGCCGTCTTCCTCTCCCCGCCGGCGTTCGCCCCGGGGCCCGCCGTCACGGGCGGCGGGGTGTACCTCTCCGACCACCTCGGCACGGTGTACGCGATCGACGCGACCACCGGGCAGGACCGCTGGCGGATCGCCACCGAGCCGCGCCAGTCGGCCGAGCCGGTGCTCGTCGCCGACGGCAGCGTCCACGTCGGCAGCGGCAGCGCGCTCTACACGCTCGACGCGGTCACCGGCACGCCCAGATGGCGCTTCGCGGCCGGCGGCGAGCTGGTCGGCTCCCCGGTCGTCGCCGACGGCAGGGTGCACTTCGGCTCCGCCGACCACGTCCTCTACACCCTGGACGCGACCGGCGGGCAGCTGCGCTGGAAGCTCGCGACCGGCGGCGAGATCACCGGCTCGCCGGTGGCGAAGGGCGGGGTCGTGTACGCGTGCAGCAAGGACCGCTGCGTGTACGCGCTCGACGCGGTCAAGGGCACGGCGACGGGCAGGGGCTCCGCCGCGCGCCCGTAGGGAACGACGGACCCGCCGTGCGAAGGCCTGACCCTTCGGCGGCGGGTTCTCCCGTTCCGGGGTCCGGGGCCGGTACGCCGGCCTTGGCGTCGGTGACGCCGGTGAACAGTTCGTCGATCGCTCAGTCGCGCCCTGGACGGCCGTCGTACCAGGCACGGAAGGGGCTCCGGACGGCGGCCGCCGCTCCTGCGAGAGCCGCCACCGAGCCGACGATGTTGCGAATCATCGTTACGGCCTCCTGGGCGGTCGGCTCTCGCTCCCGACGCTACGCCGGGTGCGGGGGGCCCGCCACGTGGCACCGGACAGGCCCTAGGCTGGCGCGGACACGACAGACAGGACGGGGAGGGCCGATGGTGCGTACGCGCCTGAAGATGGCGGCGACGCTCACCGTGGTGGTGCTCGCGCTGACCGGGTTCCAGACCGGCCACGGCAGTAGCAGCAGCAGCGGTGGCGGCAGCGGGAAGAGCAAGAGCCGGAGCGGCGACTCCGACGGCGGCGGCTGCTCCAGCTCCAAGAAGAGCAACGACGACTACGAGGACCACGACGACAGCTCCGGCGGGTCGGGCGGCGGGTCGGGCGGCGGCGTGACGGAGACCGCCACGGCCGCGCCGAGCGTCACCTCGTCGACGGCGCCGGTCGAGGTGGTCGTCGTCGACTGCGTGGAGCCCGGACAGAGGAAGCGCAAGGGCAAGCCGGCCCGGTCCGCCGACACCACGGCGACCGTGGAGGTCACCCCGAGGGACTGGCGGGTCCGGGGGACCTACGAGATCGTCGTGGCGTTCGAGGACGCGAAGGGCGCGACGGTCGACGCGCGGGCCGTCGAGGTCACCATGGCGGACGGCGAGACGCAGACCGTCGACGTGCCCATGCGGAACCCGAAGGCGGTCGACCGGGTGAAGGACTGCGCGATCGGCACGGTGCGCGAGCGGTAGGGGCGCCGGACCGGTCCCGGTCCCGGTCCCGGTCCTGGAACCGGACCCCGCCCGCCCCTCGTCGCGTCCCTCATCGCACGCGGTGCCCCGTCGACCTCCCGTCGAACAGCTCCGCCTGGCGGTCCGGTGGCAGGTTGCCGAGGGCGACCAGGTGGGGGGCGTGGGCCAGGGCCTGGGCGCGGGCGGCCTCACGGACCGACCAGAGCGCCCGGACCGTGCCCTGCACGGCCTCCGTCGGATGGCCCGCGATGACGCCGGCCGCCGCGAGGGCCGCGGCCAGCGCCCCGCCGGGCGGGGTCAGCTCGGAGACGAGGCCGGTCTCGTGGGCCCGCCGGGCCGAGATCCGTTCCGCGCCGCCCATCAGCGCCATCCGGGCGACCTCCCCGAACGGCATCCGCTGCGCCATGTGGACGGTCTCGAAGGCGCTGACCATCCCGTAGGTGGTGTGCGGGTCGAAGAAGGTGGCGTCCTCGCCCGCGACGAGGAACTCCGCCTCGCCGAGCAGGTAGAACGCCCCGCCGCAGGCCATGCCCTCGACGGCGGCGACGACCGGCTTCCACAGGTCGTTCGCCTTGGGGCCGATCGTGAGGAGCGGGTCGTCGATCGTGTACGGGGAGGAGGGCTGCGGCACCTCGGCCGAGCGGTCGACGCCGGTGCAGAAGGCCCGGCCGCCGGCCCCGGTGACGACGATCGCGCGAATCTCGTCCTCGTACCGGAACCCCCGCCAGACGGCGCTCAGCCCGCGCGCCATCTCCAGGGTGATCGCGTTGTGCTTCGCCGCCCGGTCGAGGGTGACGACGGCGACCCCGGTCTCCCTGTCTCGCTCGACGGTGATGCCGGGGACGCTCATCCGCGTTCCAGGAGCCAGCGGGGGACGGCGAGGCCGTCGATCTCGGTGAAGGCCACCTTCACCGGGGCGCCGATGCGGAGCCGGCCCGGGTCGACCGAGTTCAGGAGGGCGTCGGGGGCGGCGACGACGTTGCCGACGAGGCGGATGCGTGGGGCGTCGGCGAGTTCGACGAGCACCGCGTTGTACGGGGCCTGGGCGGCGTACTCGGGCAGGAGGGGCGGGTGGGGCAGGACGTACGACCAGATCCGGCCGCGCCCGGACATCCGGCGCCACTCGCTCGCGAAGGACTGGCAGTGCGGGCAGCAGGGGCGGGGCGGGAAGCGCAGCTCGCCGCAGTCGGCGCAGCTCTGGACGCGCAGTTCGCCCCGGGCGGCGTACTCCCAGAAGGGGGCGCCGTCCTCGTCGGTGACGGGGGTCAGCATGGCGGGACCAACTCCTCAGGAACGCGGCAGGGTCAGGAACGCAGCAGGATCGCGGAGGTGGGGACGCCCTCGCCCGCCGTGACGAGGCAGGTGGCGGCGTCGGGGACTTGGGCGGTGGCGGTGCCGCGGAGCTGCTTCACGCCCTCGTTGATGAGGTTGAAGCCGTGGACGTACGCCTCCGAGAGCCCGCCGCCGCCGGTGTTGAGGGGCAGCCGGCCGCCGATCTCCAGGGCGCCGCCCTCGGTGAAGGCGGCGCCCTCGCCGCGTCCGCAGAAGCCGTACCCCTCCAGGGAGAGCGGGACGAGCGGGGTGAAGGCGTCGTAGATCTGGGCGACGTCGACGTCCTGGGGGCCGAAGTCGGCCTGTTTCCAGAGGTGTCGTGCGGCGGTCCAGGCGGGCCCGGAGAGCGGGTCGTCGTTCCAGTAGTTGACCATCCCGTGGTGCTGGGAGGGCAGGCCCTGGGCGGCGGCGTGGACGTACACCGGCTTCCGCCGGCAGTCGCGGGCCCGTTCGGCGGAGACGATGACGCAGGCGAGGGCGCCGTCGGTCTCCAGGCAGTTGTCGAAGAGGCAGAGGGGTTCGCTGATCCAGCGGGAGGTCATGTACATCTCGCGGGTGAGCGGGCGTTCGTACATGATCGCCGCGGGGTTCTGGTTGGCGCGGTTGCGGCAGGCCAGGGCCACGTTGAAGAGGTGGTCGCGGGTGGCGCCGTACTCGTGCATGTAGCGGCGGGCGAGCATGCCGATCTCGTCGGCGGGGCGGAGCAGCCCGAACGGGCGGGTCCACTGGCCGGGGGTGGGCAGCTGGACGGCGGTGTTCCGCCAGGGGCGGGGGCCGCTGCCCCGTTTGCGGGACCGCCAGGCGACGCCGACGCTCGCCTGTCCGGTGGCGACGGCGGCGGCGAGGTGGCCGATGGTGGCGCAGGAGCCGCCGCCGCCGTAGCCGACCTTGGAGAAGAAGGTGACGTCACCGGCGCCGATCGCCTTGGCGACCTCGACCTCGTCGGTCTCCTCCATCGTGTAGGAGGCGAAGCCGTCGACCTCGGAGGGGGCGATCCCGGCGTCGTCGAGGGCGGCGAGGATCGCCCGGCAGGCGAGCGTCCTCTCCGTCTCGGGAAGCTGTTTGGCGAAGGCGGTCTGTCCTATCCCGACGATCGCAGTGGCGTCCTTGAGCAAGACAACCTCCCCGTGTGGCAGCGCTACTGACAGCGCGTCAGGTTACAACTAATCTGACGGATAGTCAGCTCGCGGGTTCGGTGGAACGGGAGTGGTCGAGGTGGAGATGCGCGGCGACCTGGAGTGGGGAACGATCCCCGGTCTCGTACGGGCGGCGGCGAGGCGGTACGGGGCGCGCGAGGCCGTCGTCGACGGCCGCACCCGTGTCAGCTACGCCGAACTCGGCGAACGCGTCGAACGGGCGGCGGCCGCCTGCCTCGCCACCGGCATACGGGCGGGGGACCGGGTCGCGATCTGGGCCCCCAACACCCTCGACTGGATCGTCTCCGCCCTCGGCGCCGTCACCGCCGGAGCCGTCCTCGTCCCCCTGAACACTCGCTTCAAGGGCACCGAGGCCGCCCACGTCCTCCAGCGCTCCCGGGCCCGGCTGCTCTTCGTCACCGGCACCTTCCTCGGCACCTCGTACGTGGCCTCCCTGCGCCGCTCCGGAGTCGCGCTCCCGCACCTGGAGAAGGTCGTGGTCCTCGGCGACACCGCGCCCGACGAGGCGGAGTGGACCACCTGGAAGGCCTTCCTCGCCGAGGGCGACGCCGTCCCGGCCGACCGGGTCCACACGCGGGCCGCCGCCATCGACCCCACGGCGCCCTCCGACATCATCTACACCTCCGGCACCACCGGCCGCCCCAAGGGCGCCGTCATCAGCCACGCCCAGAGCCTGCGCTGCTACGCGATCTGGTCCGAGCTCGCCGGCCTCCGCGCGGGCGACCGCTACCTCGTGGTCAACCCCTTCTTCCACACCTTCGGCTACAAGGCCGGGATCCTCGCCTGCCTGATGCGGGGGGCGGTGATCGTCCCGCAGTCCGTCTTCACCGTCGACACCGTCCTCGCCAACATCACCGCCGAACGCATCACCGTCCTGCCCGGCCCGCCCACCCTCCACCAGTCCCTCCTCGACCACCCCGCCCGCCCGGCCCACGACCTCTCCTCCCTCCGCCTCGTCGTGACCGGGGCGGCCGTGGTCCCACTGCGGCTCGTCGAACGCCTCCGCGCCGACCTGGGCGTCGGCACGGTCCTCACCGCGTACGGCCTCTCCGAGGCGAGCGGCATCGTCACCATGTGCCGCCGCGACGACCCGGACACGACCGTCGCCACCACCTCGGGCCGCGCGATCCCCGGCACCGAGGTGCGCCTCTCCGAGACCGGCGAGGTCCTGGTCCGGGGCCACCACGTGATGAGCGGCTACTTCGAGGACGAGGAGGCGACGGCGGCGGCGATCGACGGGGACGGCTGGCTCCGCACCGGCGACATCGGCGTCCTCGACGAGGCCGGCAACCTCCGGATCACCGACCGGCTCAAGGACATGTTCATCGTGGGCGGCTTCAACGCCTACCCGGCCGAGATCGAGCAACTCCTCGGCCTCCACCCCGACATCGCGGACGTCGCCGTGATCGGGATCCCCGACGCGCGCCTCGGTGAGGTCGGCAAGGCCTTCGCGGTACGGAGGCGGGGGGCGAGGGTCACCGCGGACGACCTGATCGCCTGGTCGCGGCGGGAGATGGCGAACTACAAGGTGCCGAGGCAGGTCGAGTTCGTGACGGAACTCCCGAGGAACGCGAGCGGCAAGGTGGTGAAGGGAGAGCTCCGGGCGCGCGTGGACGCCACCGACGAGACCCCGGCCCCGGACCCGACCCGGACCTCACCCCCGGCCCCGGACCCCGAGCCCACGCCCGCCGACGCGTGAGGACGTGTGAGGACGCGGAGTACGCCTGAGGACGCGTGAGGAAGACGATTCCCGTCTCCTCCTTCCCCGCACGACACACACCGGAGGGGCCGGGCAGCTGCCCGGCCCCTCTTCGTGGTGGTCCGATCGCGTCGCGCACGGGCCCTGCCCGGACGGATCCCCCCTGGTTCCGTCGGGCGTCCCCCGAGCCCGTGTGCTCCCCCGTCGACCGGACCCTCCCGGTGGTCCGCGGCGGCTCCCCCGAAGTCGCCGCCGCGGTCCATCCCCGTCAGGAGTGGCTAGTCGACCGGCTTGACCGGGTGGTTCGCGAGGTCCGCGTCCGTCACCTTGGCGGTGATCGCGTCGATCGCCGGCTCCGAGGTGGCGTGCATGTCCTTGGTGGTGACCGACGCCTCCCCGGTGCCCTTGATCTTCGCCGTGATCGAGTCCAGGGCCGGCTCCGAGGTGGCGTGCATGTCCTTGGTGGTGATGATCGGGTCCTGCTTGATCGGGTCGGTCATGCTCGTCAACTCCTGCGTGTGATGTCCGAGATGTGGGGAGACTCGTCCAGCCGTTCCCCCGTGGACAGCTGGACGAATCTCCGGGGCCGATCACCCTAGTACTCAGGGACCTCGACCTCACCGGCAACCCGCCTGCCCCCCGACGCGACGGATCGTCGTGAGGAAGAGCATGCCGGGCGGCGATAAACGAACGATGAACGCACTGGCCACGACGGTTTCGACGGGCTACGCGGCCGTCGCCGGGGCGAGCAGGGCGCGCACCTCCGTGGCCTCCGGCGCCCCGAGTTCCTCGAAGATGTCGAGGGCCTCCCGCCAGCAGACCAGCGCCCGTCCGCTCTGGCCGATGCCGAAGAGGGCCCGGCCGAGCACGGTGAGGACGTTGCCGCGGCGCCACTCGCCGCCGATGCCGCGCAGCACCGTGAGCGCCATCTCCGCGTTCGAGGCCGCCTGGGCGCTCCGGTGCGCGGCCAGGTCCACCTCGGCGAGCCGGAAGAGGGTCATCCCCTCCCACAGCCGCTGCCTGCTGTCGGCGAAGACGGCCAGCGCCTCGCGGAGCCGTTCGCCGGCCGCGGCGAGCTGGTTGTCCTGGGTGAGGGCCAGCGCGAGCGCGTACCGCCCGTTGGCGCCCCGGAGGGCGTGGCCCATCGCGTCGTAGATCTCGGTGCCCTGCCGGGCGAGGGCGATCGCGCTCGACGTGCGTCCGGTGGCCAGCCGGATGCGGGAGAGGTTGCACAGCGCGCTGGCCTCGCCGGGTTCGTCGCCGATGCCGCGGAAGCGTTCGATGGCCTCGGTGAGGTACTGCTCGCCCTCGGCGAAGCGGTTCTGGTAGAGCGCGATGATGCCCCGGGCGTTCGCGGACCAGCAGGCCGGAACCGGGTCCCCGGCCCGCTCCGCGTGCGGCAGCGTGAGCTCGGCGTCCCGGTCGGCCTCCTTGAAGCGGCCGGCCGTGTGGTGCACTCCGGCGAGCACCATGAACGCGCGGCCCGCTGCCCTGTCGTCCGCGAGCGCGAGGGCGGCGTCGCGCACGACGGCTCCCGTCGCCTCGAACTCCCGGGCGTTCGCCCCCGACTCCCCGAGGTCCAGCGACGCCCACAGCAGGTCCACGCCCCGGCGCAGGGCCGAGGGGGCGGTGGCGGACTGGCGGACGGTGGCCAGCAGGCAGTTGGCCTCGGCGTAGAGCCAGTCCTGGGCCTCGTGGCGGCCGGTGAAGACCAGGCCCTGGTATCCGGTGGGTTCCAGGTGGTCGACGAGACGGTCGCCGGGGCGCTCGATCGCGTACACCCGGGCCGCCGTCGACAGGTAGAAGTCGAGGAGCCGGGAGAGCGCCGCCTCCTTCTCCGACGGCGGCTGCTCGTCGCGGTCGGCGCAGGCACGCGCGTAGAGGCGGACCAGGTCGTGGTAGCGGTAGCGGCCGGGCGCCGCCGACTCCAGGAGCGAGGTGTCGACGAGGGCCTCCAGGAGGTCCTCGGTGTCCCAGAGCGGAAGGTCCAGGACGGCGGCGGCCGCCGCGAGGGAGATGTCCGGGCCGTCGGCGAGGCCGAGCAGGCGGAAGGCGCGGGCCTGGGCCGGCTCCAGCTGGCCGTAGCCCAGCTCGAACGTGGCCTTCACCGCGAGGTCCCCGGCCTGGAGTTCGTCCAGGCGCCGCCGCTCGTCCGCCAGCTTGGCCGCCAGGACGGAGACCGTCCAGGTGCGGCGGGCCGCCAGGCGGGACGCGGCGATGCGGATCGCGAGGGGGAGGAAGCCGCAGGCGGCGACCACGTCGAGGGCGGCCTCCCGTTCTGCCTGGACCCGCTCCGTGCCCACGATCCTCGTGAAGAGCTGGAGCGCCTCCTCGGGGGACATCACGTCGAGGTCCACCAGGTGCGCGCCCGCCAGGTCCACCATGCGGATACGGCTGGTGACGAGGGCCGCGCAGCCCGCCGTGCCGGGCAGCAGCGGGCGGATCTGGGCGGCGTCGCGGGCGTTGTCCAGGAGGATGAGGACCCGGCGTCCGTCGAGCGTCGAGCGGTAGAGCGCCGCCCGGTCGTCGAGCGAGTCCGGGATGGCGGAGTCCGGGGTGCCGAGCGCGCGGAGGAACGAGCCGAGGACGGTCTCCGGCGCGGCGGCGCCGGAGCCGACGCCCTGGAGGTCCACGTACAGCTGGCCGTCCGGGAAGTGCGGCCGGGCCTCGTGGGCGACGTGCACGGCCAGCGTCGTCTTGCCGACGCCCCCGATGCCCGCGAGCGCCGAGACCGCCATGATGTGGCCGTCGGCGGTGGCGAGCCGGGAGCTCAGCTCCCTCACGAAGGCGGCGCGGCCGGTGAAGTCCGGCACGGTCGCCGGGAGTTGGGCGGGCCGGGCGAGGGGCGCGGCGGTCGGGGCGGCCTCCTCGACCGGGCGGGCGAGTTCGGCGTCTGCCCGCAGGATGCGCTGCTGGAGCCGGGAGAGCTCGGGGGTGGGGTCGACGCCGAGTTCGTCGGCGAGGAGCCGGCGCGTGTCGGCGTACACGGCGAGCGCCTCGGCCTGCCGGCCGCTGCGGTAGAGCGCCAGCATGAGCAGTTCGCGGAGCCGCTCGCGCAACGGGTGCGCGGCGGTGAGCGCGGTCAGCTCGGACACGGCCTCCGCGTGCGCGCCGATCTCCAGGTCGATGTCGAGCCGGGTCTCCAGGAGGGTGAGCCGCCACTCCTCCAGGCGGGCCCGCTGTGTCTCGGCGTACGGCCCGGGCAGGGAGGCCAGTACCTCGCCGTCCCACAGGTCGAGCGCCTCGGCCAGCCGGTCCCGGGCGGCTGCGCGGTCGCCGGCGGCACGCAGCTTCTCGCCCTCGGCGGCGCGTTCCCGGGCGGCGGTGAGGTCGAGGGCGGCGGTGGAGGTGCGCAGGGCGTAGCCGCCGGACTCGCTGACGAGGACCTGTGGGCCGAGGGCCTTGCGGAGCCGGGACGCGTACGTCCGTACGGCCGCGAGGGCCTGCGAGGGCGGGTCCTCGCCCCACAGCGCGTCGATCAGCTCGGCGGCGGTGGCGGTGCGCCCGCCGCGCAGGAGCAGGGCGGCGAGGAGCGCGCGCTGCTGCGGCGAACCGGTGGGAACCGGCTCACCGTCGCGCCAGGCGCGGACGGGTCCGAGCACGGCGAAGCGGAGGAGGCCGGGGGCGGGGTGGTCGGTGGGGGTGTCCGGGGCGGCGCCCGCACGCGTCGCGCCGGGGGCGGTGGCGCCGCCGGTGCCGGCGGTGCGGCCCGGGTGCGTGCCATGGCCGGATTCCGCCTCGGGGTGCGCGGCCGGGGCCGCGTCCTTGCCCTGGCGGGTTCCGGCTCCGGCCCCGGTTCCGGCTCCGGCCCCGGTTCCGGCCCCGGACGCCGGTTCCGTGCCCGTGCCCGCTCCCGTGTCGCGGCGGGTGGCCGCAGCCGCAGCCGTGCCCGTGCCCGCTCCCGTGTCGTGGTGCGCAGCCGCGTCCGTGCCGCTCTTGTCCGTCGCCGCAGGGGCGTCCGTGTCCACCGGGGCGCCTCCATCCGTCGTCGGAGCCCGTTGCGCCGGAACTCGCGGCCCGTTCTCACGGTCCATCGCTCCCCCTGCCCGTACCGCTGCCGCTGGTTTCGCCCTTGACAGTCTGCCTTGTCCGGAGGGGGTCCGTCAGCATCGGGTCGGCCGTAGTGCGGGCTGTGACAAGGCCGTAGTGACACCGTCACCCCGCCGATCTGACGCACGATAGCTGACGGGTCGTCAGATCGGCGCTACCGTGAAAGCCATGGAGACCTTCCCGAAGATCATCTCGGTGGACGACCACACCGTGGAGCCCCCGCACGTCTGGCGGGACCGGCTCCCGTCCCGATACCACGGCACCGGTCCCCGGATCGTCCGTGCCCCGCTCAGGGAAATGACCTTCCTCGGCGGGAAGTTCGCCCCGGTCATGGGGGCCAAGGGCGACGAGGGGCCGATCGGCGACTGGTGGGTCTACGAGGACCTGCGCCGGCCCCTCACCCGGCTCGACACCGCCGTCGGCTACGACCGTGACGAGATACGGCTCGAAGTCATCACCTACGAGCAGATGCGGCCGGGCTCCCACTCGGTGCCCGAGCGGCTCGCCGACATGGACGTCAACCACGTCCAGTCCGCCCTCTGCTTCCCCACCTTCCCCCGCTTCTGCGGGCAGACCTTCACCGAGGCGGGCGACCGCGAGCTCGGACTGCTCTGCGTCCGCGCGTACAACGACTGGATGGTGGAGGAGTGGTGCGGGCCCGAGGCCCGGGGGCGGCTCATCCCGCTCACCCTCATCCCGCTGTGGGACCCCGAACTCGCCGCCGCCGAGGTGCGCCGCAACGCCGCGCGCGGGGTCCGGGCCGTCGCGTTCTCCGAGATCCCGCCGCACCTCGGCCTCCCCTCGGTCCACACGGACCACTGGGACCCCTTCTTCCGCGCCTGCGACGAGACCGGCACGGTCATCGCCATGCACATCGGCTCCTCCAGCCGGATGCCGTCCACCTCCGCCGACGCCCCGCCGGCGGTCGGCTCCACCATCACCTTCGCCAACTGCTGCTTCTCGATGGTCGACTGGCTGATGAGCGGCGCGTTCGAGCGCTTCCCGAACCTGAGGATCATGTACGCGGAGGGGCAGATCGGCTGGATCCCGTACATCCTGGAGCGCGCCGACGTCGTCTGGGAGGAGAACCGGGGCTGGGGAGGGGTCGCCGACAAGGTGCTGCGCCCGCCGTCCGAGCTGTTCGCCGAGCACGTCTTCGGCTGCTTCTTCGACGACGCCTTCGGGTTGCGGAACCTCGACGCGATCGGGGCCGGGAACGTCCTCTACGAGACGGACTACCCGCACTCGGACTCCACCTGGCCCAAGTCGCGGGAGGTGGGCGAGGCGCAGATGGGGCACCTGGCCCCGGATGTCGTCGAGCGGATCGTCCGCGGCAACGCGATCGACCTCCTCGGCCTGACCCCGGACGGCCTCTGGCGACCGTGACCCCGTGCTCCTCGGCCTGACCCCGGACGGCCTCGCGGCCGTGACCCGTGCCCGTGAGGCCGCTCGCCCGCCGGGGAGCGGCCCCGCCCGAGCCGTCGCCCCCTACCGCACGTCGCGGACGCTGTGCTCGCTCAGGTCGGCGGCGTGACGTGCGACGGTGCGGTAGTCGGCGTCGTCATGGAGAACGGTCAGCCCGTGATGGGCGGCGGTGGCCGCGATGATCAGGTCGACGGCCGAGGCGCTCCGGTGTTCCCCCGCCCGCGCCATCCGGTGCTGGACGGAGCTGATCCAGCGACCCGCGTTCTTGGGCACCGCCACGTCGGGGTAGAGGTCGGTGAACATCCCCGCGATCTCGTCGTACTCGCGACCGGTCCGCGCGCTGTAGAGGAATTCGGCGCGCTCCGGGTAGCAGGACGCGATCGCCTCGGCGTCGACGGCGTCGTACCAGGCCGACTGGAGTCACCGACCGTCCTTCTCGGTTCGGTGACGCTGCTCGGCATTTCCTCTGCGAGCCCTCGTGCGGCCCCCGATGGTGGTTCGGGCGGCTCCGGGCGGCCCTCGGGTCGCCCTCGCCCATCTTCCGTCGCCCACTCACCCTCCGGCCGCCCCCCCCCGGGTCGCCCCGGCTGGCGGTGCCGAGGTGACGGCTTTCCCCCCGCCCCTTGCCTGACGGAGCGTCAGCGATGACGATGGGCCCCTTCGTCGTCTGACGCACCGTCAGTCAAAGGGGGTTCCTCGTGGTGGTCTACGGAATGCAGTTGCCGGTCCAGTCGCAGAGCGCCCTCTACGCCGAGCCCTGGGAGGCGGCGGCCGGCCCGGGCGACCTGCTCGCCGTCGCCCGCGCCGCCGAGGCCCACGGCTTCGACTACCTCGCGAGCTGCGACCACGTCGCCATCCCCCGCCGGCTCGCCGAGGCCATGAGCACCGTCTGGTACGACCCGGTCGCCACGCTCTCCTTCCTCGCCGCCGCCACCGAGCGGGTCCGGCTCCTCTCGCACGTCGCCGTCGTCGGGCTGCGCCATCCGCTCGTCACCGCCAAGGCGTACGCGACGCTCGACCACCTGTCCGGCGGCCGGCTGGTCCTCGGGGTCGGCGCCGGGCACGTCCAGGAGGAGTTCGAGGCGCTCGGCGTGGACTTCGCGCGCCGGGGGGCGGTGCTCGACGAGACCGTCGACGCGCTGCGGGCGGCGCTCGGACCCGAGGAGTACCCGGAGCACACGGGGGAGCGGTTCGCCTTCAAGGAGCTGGGCCAGCTGCCCCGGCCCGCGCAGGAGCGGGTTCCCCTCTGGGTGGGCGGCTCCTCCCCGGCCGCCGTGCGCCGGGCCGCGCTCAAGGGCGACGGCTGGCTTCCCCAGGGCGACCCGCGGGACAGGCTCGCCGAGCAGATCCGGCGGCTGCTGCGGCTGCGCGCCGAGGCCGGGATCGCGGAGCCGCTGACGGTCGGCGCGATCGCCGAACCCCTGTACGTGGGGACGCCCGGCTGGCAGGTCGGCCGGCGGACCCTGAGCGGCCGCCCGGAGGAGATCGCCGCCTCCCTGCGCGCGTACGGGGAGATGGGCGTGGACCAGATCCAGGTCCGGTTCCGCTCCCGGAGCCGTACCGAACTCATCGACCAGATGGCGGCCTTCGGCACGGAGGTCGCCCCCCACCTCTAGGGAGTACGGGCATGGGCAAGCTGGACGGACGGATCGTCCTCGTCACGGGCGCGGCGCGCGGGCAGGGCGAGCAGGAGGCCCGGCTGTTCGCCGGGGAGGGGGCCAGGGTCGTCCTCGCGGACGTCCTCGACGACGCCGGGGAGGCGCTGGCCAAGGAGCTGGGGGAGGAGCGGGCCGCGTACGTCCGCCTGGACGTGACCCGGGAGGAGGACTGGAAGGCCGCCGTCGCCTTCGCCAAGGGGCGGTTCGGGAAGATCGACGGGCTCGTCAACAACGCGGGCATCCTCCGCTTCAACGAGCTGCTCTCCACGCCCCTGGAGGAGTTCCAGGCGATCGTCTCGGTCAACCAGACCGGCTGCTTCCTGGGCATCCGGACGGTCGCGCCGGAGATCGCGGCGGCCGGCGGCGGGACGATCGTGAACACCGCCTCGTACACGGGGCTCACCGGAATGGCGGGCGTCGGCGCGTACGCGGCGAGCAAGCACGCCGTGCTGGGGCTCACCCGGGTCGCGGCCCTGGAGCTGGCGGCCAGGGGGATCCGGGTCAACGCGGTCTGCCCGGGAGCCATCGACACTCCCATGAGCAACCCTGAGGGCGTGGACACGGAGGCGACGGCCGGGCTGTACCGCAGGCTCGTGCCGCTCGGGCGGATCGGGCGCCCGGACGAGGTGGCGGCCCTCGCCCTCTTCCTGACGGGCGAGGACTCGGCGTACATCACGGGTCAGCCCTTCGTCATCGACGGCGGCTGGCTGGCCGGTGTCAGCCTCTTCTGAGCCGAGCTGACGACCCATCAGGTATTGACGGGTTCACCCCGCGATGCCACAGTCGGGCACATCGCAAATCTGACGGCTCGTCAGAAACTCCGTCGGAAACTCACGAGGACGGTGAACCCCCTTGGAATTCGGGATCTTCGTACAGGGATACGTCGGCAAGCGCGCCGAGACCGATCCCGACGCCGAGCACAAGGCGCTCATGGAGGAGACCGAGTACGTCATCCAGGCGGACAGGTCCGGCTTCAAGTACGCCTGGGCCTCGGAGCACCACTTCCTGGAGGAGTACTCGCACCTCTCCGCCAACGACGTCTACCTGGGCTACCTCGCCCACGCCACCGACCGGATCCACCTCGGCTCCGGCATCTTCAACCCCCTCGCCCCCGTCAACCACCCCGTGAAGGTCGCCGAGAAGGTCGCCATGCTCGACCACCTCTCGGGCGGGCGGTTCGAGTTCGGCTCCGGCCGGGGCGCGGGCTCCCACGAGATCCTCGGGTTCATGCCGGGCATCACCGACATGAACCACACCAAGGAGCTGTGGGAGGAGACGATCGCCGAGTTCCCCAAGATGTGGCTCCAGGACGAGTACGTCGGCTTCCAGGGCAAGCACTGGTCGCTGCCGCCCCGCAAGGTCCTCCCCAAGCCGTACGGGAAGTCCCACCCCGCCATGTGGTACGCGGCCGGGTCCCCCTCCTCGTACGCCATGGCAGGCCGCAAGGGCCTCGGCGTCCTCGGCTTCAGCGTGCAGAAGGTCTCCGACATGGAGTGGGTCGTCGAGTCCTACAAGACCGCGATCAAGGAGGCCAGGGCGATCGGCGACTTCGTCAACGACAACGTCATGGTCACCTCCACCGCCATCTGCGCCGAGACCCACGACAAGGCGGTCGAGATCGCCGTCGGCGGCGGCCTCAACTACCTCCAGTCGCTGCTCTTCCGCTACCACGACACCTTCCCCCGCCCCGAGGGCGTCCCCGAGTGGCCGGAGCTGCTCCCCGAGTACTCGGCCGAGATCATCGAACTCCTCATCCAGGAGGAGCTGATGATCTGCGGCGACCCGTCGGAGGTGCTCGCCCAGTGCAGGCGGTGGGAGCGGGCGGGAGCGGACCAGCTGTCCTTCGGACTGCCGATCGGGATCTCGTACGAGGACACGATGAACTCGATCAAGCTGATCGGCGAGCACGTGATCCCGCGGATCGACACCGACCCGGTCCACCGCACCACCCGCTTCCGCCAGTCGTCCGGCTCCTGACGGGACCGCCGCGCCGGCCCCCGGCGTACGAGCGCGGGGTGGTGTCTTCCCGGACCGCCGCCCCGTACCGGCCCCGGCCGGAGGCCGTTCCGCGGCGGCCCCCGGTCCGGGGCGCACCCGTGTCCCCGTCCAGAGAGGGAACGTCATGCTCGATCACCTGATCAAGGGCGCCATCGTCGTGGACGGCACCGGCGCCCCCGCCTTCACCGCCGACGTCGGGATACGCGACGGCCGCGTCGCCGTCGTCGCCGAGCCCGGGACCGTACGCGAGGAGGCCCGGACGGAGCAGGACGCCGCCGGTCTCGTCCTCACCCCCGGCTTCGTCGACCCGCACACCCACTACGACGCCCAGCTGTTCTGGGACCCGTACGCCACCCCGTCCATGAACCACGGCGTCACCACCGTCGCCGGCGGCAACTGCGGGTTCACCCTCGCCCCGCTCCACCCGGACCGGCCCGAGGACGCCGACTACACCCGCCGCATGATGTCCAAGGTCGAGGGCATGGCCCTGAAGGCCCTGGAGGAGGGCGTCGACTGGAGCTGGTCGTCCTTCGCCGAGTACCTGGACGCCCTCGACGGCCGGATCGCCGTCAACGCCGGTTTCATGGTCGGCCACTGCGCCCTGCGCCGGTACGTGATGGGCGCCGACGCCGTCGGCGGGCAGCCCACGGCCGAGCAGCTGGAGCAGATGGTCGGGCTCCTCAAGGAGGCCATGGCGGCCGGGGCCTGGGGGCTCTCCACCACCCAGTCGGCCACCCACTCCGACGGCGACGGCGCCCCCGTCGCCTCCCGGCACGCGACGCCCGAGGAGCTGATCGCCCTCTCCCGGGCGGTCGGCGAGTACGAGGGCACCCAACTGGAGGCGATCCTCGCGGGCTGCCTCGACCAGTTCTCCGACGCCGAGATCGACCTCTTCGTGGAGATGACGGCGGCGGCGGGCAGGCCCCTCAACTGGAACGTCCTCACCATCGACGCGGCCGTCCCCGAGCGCGTCCCGCGCCAGCTCACCGCCTCCGAGCGGGCCCGCAGGGCCGGCGGCCGGATCGTCGCCCTGACCATGCCGATCCTCACCCCCATGAACATGTCCCTCGGCACGTTCTGCGCGCTCAACCTCATCCCCGGCTGGGGCGAGATCCTCGCCCTCCCCGTCCCCGAACGGATCGCGAGGCTCCGCGACCCCGGCGTGCGGGCCGAGATGCTGCGGCGCGCCGACTCCAGGGAGGCGGGGGTCTTCCGGCGCCTGGCCCACTTCGACCGGTACGTCATCGGCGACACGTACAGCCGGGAGAACGAGGGCCTCACCGGCCGGGTGGTGCGGGACATCGCCGCCGAACGCGGCCAGGACCCCTTCCAGTGCCTCGTCGAGATCTGCGCCAACGACGAGCTCAGGACGGTCCTGTGGCCGATGCCCGGCGACAACGACCCGGCCTCCTGGGCGCTGCGCCGCGCGACCTGGGACCACGAGGACGTCATGCTCGGCGGCTCGGACGCGGGCGCCCACCTGGACCGGATGTGCGGAGCCCCGTACACGACCCGTTTCCTCGGGGACTGTCTGCGCGGCCGGAAGCTCGTCCCCCTGGAGCGGGCGGTACGGATGCTGACCGACGACCCGGCCCGGCTCTTCGGGCTCCGTGAGCGCGGCCGTATCACCGAGGGCTTCCACGCCGACCTGGTCCTCTTCGACCCGGAGCGGATCGACGCGGGCCCGGCGACCCTCGTGCACGACCTGCCGGGGGACAGCCCGCGGCTCGACTCGCGGGCGGTCGGGATCGTGTCGGTCCGTGTCAACGGGGTGGAGACGGTCCGGGACGACGAGGTGACCGGCGCGGTCCCGGGCAGGGTGCTGCGCTCCGGCCGTGACACGAGGACGGTGAGCACACGATGACCCTCACGGAGCGGTTCTTCATCGGCGGGGACGGGGGCACCGGGTGAGGACCGAGCGGCTCTTCATCGGCGGCGAATGGGTCGAGCCCGACGGCGGGCACTACGAGGTGGTCGACCCGGCCTCGGAGCAGGTCGTCGGCCTCGCGCCGGAGGCCTCCCGGAGCCAGGTGTACGAGGCGGCGGCCGCCGCCCGCGAGGCCTTCGCCTCCTGGTCCCGTACGAAACCGGAGGAGCGGGCGGCGATCCTGGACCGGGCCGCCGACCTGATGGCCAGGGACGCCGAGGCGAACACGCTCCTGGCGCGGGCCGAGACGGGCGCGACGACCGGTACCGCGCGGGGGATGCAGGTCGCGGTCGGCGCCGCCCGCTTCCGGCGGTACGCCCGGGGCGCCCTGGAACCGGTCGAGCAGGCCCTGCCCCCGCAGATCAACGAGGCGGGTCCGATGGGGAGGGCCGGGGTGTTCGGCGCGGTCGCGGTGCGGCGCCCGGTCGGCGTGGTCACCTGCATCACCTCGTACAACAACCCCTGGGCCAACCCGGCGGGCAAGGTCGCCCCGGCGCTGGCGATGGGCAACACGGTGCTGGTGAAGCCGGCCCCGCAGGATCCGCTCTCCGTGTACGCGATGACCCGGGCCCTGGAGGAGGCCGGAGTCCCGCCGGGCGTCGTCAACGTGGTCACCGGCTCCTCGGTGGAGGCCGGGCGGGCGGCCGTGGACTCCCCGGACGTCGACATGGTGTCGTTCACCGGTTCCACGGCGGTCGGGCAGGCGATCGGCGAGGTCTGTGGCCGCGAGCTGAAGCGGCAGCTGATGGAGCTGGGCGGGAAGGGCGCCGCGCTCGTCCTCGACGACGCCGACCTGGACTCGGCGGTCATGGGGATCGGGACGACGTTCTCCTTCTACAGCGGCCAGATCTGCACGGCCCCGACCCGGGTGCTCGCGCAGCGCGGGATCTACGAGCGGCTGGTCGAGAGGCTCACCGGCTATCTGGCCCACATGAAGGTCGGGGACCCGGCGGAGAAGGGCACGGTCGTCGGACCGGTGATCTCGGCGGCCCACCGCGACAGGGTGGAGTCGTACGTCGAGCTGGGGCGGAAGGAAGGGGCGCGGGTCGTCGCGGGCGGCGAGCGCCCGGACCTCGCGAAGGGCTTCTACGTGGCGCCGACGCTGCTCGCCGACTGCACGAACGAGATGCGGGTGGTCCGGGAGGAGATCTTCGGGCCGGTCGTCGTGGTCGTCCCCTTCGACGACGAGGAGGAGGGGATCGCGCTCGCCAACGACAGCGACTACGGGCTGATCGACTACGTGTGGTCGGGCGACGTGGCCCGTGCCTTCCGGATCGCGGCCCGGCTGCGGGCCGGCGGGGTGGGCGTGAACACGATCGGACGGAACATGGAGGCACCGTTCGGCGGATTCAAGAAGAGCGGGGTCGGGCGGGACGTGGGCTCGTACGCGCTGCACGCCTACAGCGAGCTGCAGGCGGTGGTCTGGCCGGGCTGAGCCCGGGCCCGGCCCGGGTCGATGACGTCCGGACGGTCTTCCCGAAAATTCCTCGGGAAAATTTGGAAACGGACATTCCGGGCTGAGCTGCGGTTCCCGCATATCGGACATCGGTCGACCGACCTACCAGTTGGTCGGTCGCTCCCGGTCGTCGATCTTTCAATCATTGGTGATGATCCTCCTCGACCAGCAGATTGAAAGGCGTCGATCGATCAGATGAGCGGATTTTGATCCTCCGGATGTGGAAACCGCAGCATTTAACGTCCTGTTCATGACTCAGGTGGAAGCGCGGCCCCAGGCCGGAGACACGGTAAGGGGCGTCAAGCCCCCGGGTGACACCAACGGCGTGCGCACCAAAGGCCTCGGCGGGAACTCCGTCGGCCTCCTCGGCAGTGCCGTCATCGGCATCTCGACCGTCGCCCCCGTCTACTGTCTGACCTCCACGCTCGGCTCCACCGCCGGCGAGGTCGGACTGCAGATGCCCGCCGTCTTCCTCGCGGGCTTCCTGCCGATGCTCCTCGTCGCCTTCGCGTACCGGGAGCTCAACCGGGTCATGCCCGACTGCGGCACCTCCTTCACCTGGACCGTGAAGGCCTTCGGGCCCAAGATCGGCTGGATGTGCGGCTGGGGCCTCGTCATCGCGACGATCATCGTGCTGTCCAACCTGGCCGGCGTCGCGACCTCCTACTTCTGGCTCCTCGCGGGTGAGATCAGCGGCAGCGAATCCGTCGCCGCCCTGGACGACAACAAAGCCGTCCACATCGTCACCTGCCTCGCGCTCATCGCCGCCGCCACCGCGATCAGCTACCGCGGCATGACCGCCACCAAGGGCGTCCAGTACACCCTCGTCGGCCTCCAGCTCGTCGTCCTCGCCGTCTTCGTGGGCATGGCCCTGACGAAGGCCGGGTCCTTCGAGACCTCGGTCGACTTCTCCTGGTCCTGGATGAACCCCTTCGCGGTCCAGTCCTTCGCCGCCTTCACCGCCGGACTCTCGCTCTCGATCTTCATGTACTGGGGCTGGGACGCCTGCATGGCCACCAACGAGGAGACCACCGGCAGCGCCAGGACCCCCGGCCGCGCCGCGCTCATCGCGATGGTCGTCCTGGTCGGCTCCTACCTGGCCACCGGCATCGCCGCGCAGATGGTCGTCGGCTCCGGCGAGGAGGGCCTCGGCCTCGCCAACCCGGAGACCTCCGACAACGTCTTCGCCGCGCTCGCCGGCCCGGTCATGGGCCCCACGCTCGGCGTCCTGCTCTTCGTCGCGGTCCTCGCCTCGGCCGCCGCCAGCCTCCAGACCACGTTCATCCCGGTCGCCCGCACGGTGCTCGCGATGTCCACGTACGAGGCGCTGCCGAAGTCCTTCACCAAGGTCCACCCGGTCTTCAAGACCCCCGGCAAGGCCACCGTCGTCGCCGGCGTCGCCACCGGCGTCTTCTACACCGTGATGACCCTGCTCAGCGAGAACGTCCTGGTCGACACCATCTACGCGCTCGGCCTGATGATCTGCTTCTACTACGCGCTCACGGCCTTCGCCTGCGTCTGGTACTTCCGCCGCGAGCTGTTCCGCTCCGGCCGGGACCTCGCCTACAAGGGCCTCATGCCGCTGCTCGGCGGCCTGATGCTCACCGCCGTCTTCGGCAAGACCCTGTACGACATGTGGGACCCGGCGTACGGCTCCGGCTCGGCGGTCTTCGGCGTCGGCTCGGTCTTCGTCATCGGTGTCGGCCTGCTGCTCATCGGCGTGGTGATCATGCTGGTCATGCAGCGCAGGAGCCCCGCCTTCTTCCGGGGCGAGGTGCTGACCAAGGAGACGCCGTCGCTGGTCGTCGCCGACTGACGGCCGTACGTCTGCGCGTCACGCGCGCCTTCCGAGTGGCCTGTACGTCCTGAGTCGCGTGACGTCCTGAGTTACGCCTACGTCCCTGAGGCACAGAGACGCGAAAGTGGCGGGCCCGTGGGGGGTCCCGCCACTTTCGTCCTATCCCCGCCGCGCCGGTCAGCGCCCGGGGAGCAGGTGCTCCACCGCCGCGTTGGCGGGCGGCAGGCCGGGCGTGCCGGCCGGCTTCGCCTTCGGGGTCAGGACGCCGCTGAGCGGCACCACCGAGGGCAGGTTCACACCGCCGGTGTCGGCGGCCGCGGTCCCGGCGGCGGCGAGGCCGCCCGTCGCGGCGAAACAGGTCAGGGCTACTGCGGTGAGCATCTTCTTCATGCCGGACCAACGCGGACGGCACCGGTCCGGTTACTGCCACCGGGTCCCGGGCGCTCGGCGGACGCTCCCTAGGATGCGCCCCCGCGGAGGGGGACGGCCGCCTCTACGACCGGGAGGGCTTCACGTCGGAGTCCGAGGATCCGGTCGACGCGCTGATGGTGCGCGAGGCGGTACCCCTCACCGGGCCGCGCCGGCCCGCCGGCGGACGGTGCCGCCGGTCAGGCCCCGGTGATCAGCCCGGCACCGCGATCAGCTCGCCTACGTGATCAGCCCGCCTACGCGATCAGCTCGCCTCCGCGATCAGCGCCGTGGCGACCGTGCGGAAACCGAGGCGGCCGTAGAGGCGGGCCACGCTCTCGTCCGACGCCGACAGGAAGACCGTCTCCACGCCGCCCGCACGGGCGTCCGCGACGAGGGCCGCGGTGACCGCGAGCCCCAGGCCCCGCCGCCGGGCCTCCGGGAGCGTGCCGACGCCGACCACCTCGGAGACGGCCCCGACGGGCTGGTGCTGACCGGCCGAGAGCGCCGTGCCGGAGGCGTCCAGGGCGGCGGCCAGGCGGGTGCGGCCCGCGGTGAGCCGGGCGGCGACCTGGGCGACGGCCCCCGGCGAGGGCTCGGCGCCGAAGGCCGCGTACGGTGCGGCGACCGCGCTGGGGAGGGCGGCGTCGTCGGCGCCGACCATCCGTACCGTGACGCCCTCGGGCGGGGCGGGGAGCACGCCCTCCCCCTCCAGGACCATCAGGGGATGCTCGTGCATCACGAGCCCGCTCTTCTCGACGGCGGCGCGCAGTCCCGGTGTCGTCTCCGCCACCCACTCGAACGCCTCGGGCACGCCCAGCTCCCGCTGCCGTTCCCGTACGCGCTCCACGTCCGCGACGGACACGTCACCGGTGTGCCCGAGCGCGGGCCGCGCGTAGTACGGCCAGCCGTCCCCCTCCCTCACGAAGAGGCTCAGGGGCCCGAACTCCTCGACCCGGGCGGCGGATCGGGGTACTGCGTCGTAATAGGTCTCGATTCGGCTCAGCATGACCGCCATCCAAGCAGCCGCGCTACGGAAGCACAGGCGGATTTCCCTGCTTCCAGGCGATGCGCAGATCGGCCCGGGAGAGCCGCCATCCCCCGGCGGTGCGGACGAGTTCGTTCTCCGTCCGCCCGCCGGAGACGAACAGTTCGCCGTCGGACGCGAGGACGTGGGTGGAGAGCTGGTTGCCGAGCAGGGTGGCGCGGTCGCCGTCCACGTCGATCAGGTAGTTCGAGCCGAAGTGCACGGTCCGGTCGAAGAGCCCCATCGCCATGCGCACGTTGGCCGCGATGGCGTCCCGGCCGCGCACGTCCCCGGCGGGGGTGGAGGTGGTCGCGTCCTCGGTGAAGAAGGAGGCCGCCCAGGTCCCGTCGAACGTGCCCCGGTCGTCCAGGGAGCGGAGGTAGCGGTCGAAGAGGCGGGTGATGGCGGCGGTGTCGGCGGTGACGTCGGTGGGGGCGAGGGCTGCGCTGGTGTCGTTCATGTGAGAAGCCTCTTACCTCAACCAAGGTTCAGGTCAAGGGCGGTCGGCGCGCGGACCGAGGAACAACGCGAGAGGCCCGCGGCGCCGCACCTCTCGGAAATCCCGGCCGCAGCCCCTACCGTGCCGCTATGCGGATCTCGACCACGATCTTCCTGACCGACGAGACCATCACGCCCGTGCGGCTCGCGCGCGCACTCGAACAGCGCGGATTCGGCGGGCTCTACCTCCCCGAACACACCCACATCCCCGTCGCACGGGACACGCCCTACCCGGCGGGCGGCGAGCTGCCCCGCGAGTACGGCCGCACCCTCGACCCCTTCGTCGCCCTCGGCCAGGCCGCCGCCGTCACCGAACACCTCGGCCTCGGCACCGGCGTCACGCTGATCGCCGAACACGACCCGATCGCCCTCGCCAAACAGATCGCGACCCTCGACCACCTCTCCGGCGGCCGCTTCACCCTCGGCGTCGGCTACGGCTGGAACCGGGAGGAGGCCGCCGACCACGGCGTCGACTGGTCGACGCGCCGGGAGGTCACCCACGACAGGCTGGCCCTGATGCGGGCCCTGTGGGCGCCGCAACCCACCGCGTACGAAGGGGAGTCCGGGCGCTCCGTCCGCGCCTCGGAGGCCTGGCCCAAGCCGGCGGGCGGCGCGCCCCGCGTCCTCCTCGGCGGCGCGGCGGGCCCGAAGCTCCTCGCGCGGATCGTCGCGGACGCGGACGGCTGGATGCCGATCGGCGGCCGGGGCCTGACCGAGACCCTGCCGCTCCTGCGCGAGGCCTGGGAGGCCGCGGGCCGCGACCCGAAGGCCCTCCACATCGTCCCGTACGCGGTCCTCCCGACCCCCGGCAAGCTCGCCCACTACGCCGAACTGGGCTGCGAGGAGGTCGTTCTCCAGCTGCCACCGTCCCCGGAACCGGAGGTCCTGCGCACCCTGGACGCGTACGCCCAGTACCTCTGAGCGGCCGGGCGGGGCACGGTGACCTCGGCCTCCCCGCCACCCGCGCTCCCCGCCCGCTCGTATGCTCGTTTCATGACGGACGACCAGGAAGACCGGCCCACCGCCAACGCCATGCGCCGTGCCCTCAAGAGGGCCAGGGACGGGGTCGCGCTCGACGTGGCCGAGGCCGCCGTGCTGCTGCGGGCGCGCGGGGAGGACCTGGCGGACCTGGTCGCCTCCGCCGGACGCGTGCGGGACGCCGGACTCGCGGCGGCGGGGCGGCCCGGGGTGATCACGTACTCGAAGAGCGTGTTCATACCCCTCACCCGACTCTGCCGGGACAAGTGCCACTACTGCACCTTCGTCACCGTCCCCGGCAGGCTCCGCCGCGACGGACACGGGATGTTCATGTCGCCGGACGAGGTGCTCGACGTCGCCCGGCGCGGCGCCGCGATGGGCTGCAAGGAGGCTTTGATCACCCTGGGTGACAAGCCCGAGGACCGGTGGCCCGAGGCCCGGGAGTGGCTCGACGCGCACGGGTACGACGACACCATCGCCTACGTACGGGCCATGGCGATCCGCATCCTGGAGGAGACCGGACTCCTCCCGCACCTCAACCCCGGGGTGCTCTCCTGGACCGACTTCCAGCGGCTCAAGCCGGTCGCCCCCTCCATGGGCATGATGCTGGAGACCACCGCCACCCGCCTCTGGTCGGAGCCCGGCGGCCCCCACTACGGGTCCCCCGACAAGGAACCGGCGGTGCGGCTCCGGGTCCTGGAGGACGCGGGCCGGTCCTCGGTGCCGTTCACCTCGGGGCTGCTCCTGGGCATCGGCGAGACGCCGGAGGAACGGGCCGAGTCCCTCTTCGCGCTGCGCCGGGTCTCCCGGGCGTACCACTCGATCCAGGAACTGATCATCCAGAACTTCCGCGCCAAGCCGGACACGGCCATGCGCGGCATGCCGGACGCCGACCTCGACGACCTCGTCGCCACCGTCGCCGTCGCCCGGCACATCATGGGGCCCTCCGCCTGCCTCCAGGCCCCGCCGAACCTCGTCGACTCCGAGTACGAGCGGCTCATCGCCGCCGGCGTCGACGACTGGGGCGGCGTCTCCCCGCTCACCATCGACCACGTCAACCCCGAGCGGCCCTGGCCGCAGATCGAGGAGCTGGCCGAGCGCTCCCGCGCCGCCGGCTTCGAGCTGCGTGAACGCCTCTGCGTCTACCCCGAGTTCGTCACACGGGGTGAACCCTGGCTCGACCCCCGGCTCCTCCCGCACGTCCGCGCCCTCGCCGACCCCGAGACCGGTCTCGCGAACCCCGACGCGCCCGTACGGGGCCTGCCCTGGCAGGAGCCCGACGAGGCGTTCACCGCCGTCGGCCGCACCGATCTGCACGCCACCATCGACACCACCGGCCGCACCCACGACCGGCGCGACGACTTCGACGAGGTGTACGGCGACTGGGAGGCGCTGCGCGAGGCCGCCGCCCCCGGCATGGTCCCCGAGCGTGTCGACGCCGACGTCCGCGAGGCCCTCGCCGTCGCCGCCGACGACCCGACGAAGCTCACCGACGGCCAGGCGCTCGCCCTGCTGCACGCCGACGGGCCCGCGCTCGACGCCCTCACCCGCATCGCGGACGACGTCCGCAGGTCCGTGTCCGGCGACGACGTCACGTATGTCGTCACCCGGAACATCAACTTCACCAACGTCTGCTACACCGGCTGCCGCTTCTGCGCCTTCGCCCAGCGCCGCACCGACGCCGACGCGTACACCCTCTCCCTCGACCAGGTCGCCGACCGCGCCGAACAGGCCTGGGAGGTCGGCGCCGTCGAGGTCTGCATGCAGGGCGGCATCCACCCCGACCTGCCCGGCACCGCCTACTTCGACATCGCGCGGGCGGTGAAGAAGCGCGTCCCCGGCATGCACGTGCACGCCTTCTCCCCGATGGAGGTCGTCAACGGCGCCACCCGCACCGGCCTCTCGATCCGCGAGTGGCTGACGGCCGCCAAGGAGGCCGGGCTCGACTCGATCCCCGGCACCGCCGCCGAGATCCTCGACGACGAGGTCCGCTGGGTCCTCACCAAGGGCAAGCTGCCCACGGCCACCTGGATCGAGGTCGTCACCACCGCCCACGAACTGGGCATCCGCTCCTCGTCCACGATGATGTACGGACACGTGGACCAGCCCCGGCACTGGCTCGGCCACTTCCGGACCCTCTCCCGCATCCAGCAGGAGACCGGTGGGTTCACCGAGTTCGTGACCCTCCCCTTCATCCACACCAACGCGCCCGTCTACCTCGCGGGCATCGCCCGCCCCGGCCCGACGGCCCGCGACAACCGCGCGGTCATCGCGATGGCCCGACTGCTCCTCCACCCGCACATCCCCAACATCCAGACCAGCTGGGTGAAGCTGGGCACGGAGGGCGCCGCCGAGATGCTCCGCTCGGGCGCCAACGACCTGGGCGGCACGCTGATGGAGGAGACCATCTCCCGCATGGCCGGGTCGAGTTACGGCTCGTACCGCTCGATCCGCGACCTGGAGGCCATCGCGGAGGCGGCGGGCCGCCCGGCGAAGCCCCGGACGACCCTGTACGGCGAGGTGCCGGAGGAGCGGCAGCGCACGGCGAGGGCGTCGGACGGCCACCTCCCGGAACTGCTGCCGGTCCTGCCGGCCGAGTGATCCCCACGGGCCTGTCCACCGGACGAGCCCCACCCGATCCGAAGAGACCCGACTAGCCGACCAGGAGGTCCCTCCTCAGCTCCTTGAGCTCCCGCTCGTCGATGCCGAGGCCCTTCCGCAGGTACCCGCGGAAGGAGCCGTACTCCTCCTCGACCTCGGCGAAGCTCGCGTCGAGGTACGCGGGGCGGACGTCGAGGAGCGGCTTGTAGACGGCGGCCTGCTGGGCCGGGAGGTGGGAGAGGATCGCCTCGTCGGCGGCGGCCCGGTAGGTGTTGCTGGCGAGGTAGTCGGCCATGACCGTCTCCTCGGGGACCCCGAGGGCGGTCAGCAGGGCCGCGTTCGACCAGCCGGTGCGGTCCTTGCCGGCGGTGCAGTGGAAGAGGACACCGCGCCTCCGGTCGGAGCCGATGCCGTCGAAGACGGTGGTGTACGCGGCACGGGCGGTGGCGCCGCCCACCATGAAGCGGTTTCCCTCGACCATCATCGCCTCGGCCTCGGCGGGGCTCTTCGGCATCGACGTGAAGGTGCCGCTGCCGGCGAGGACGTCGGCGACGACGTGCGTGGCGCCGGCCGGGACGCGGTCGGGCGCGGTGGTCCGCTCGGACTCCATGCGCAGGTCGAAGACGGTCCGGACACCGAGGCGCCCCAGCTTGGCGAGGTCGGCGTCGGTGAGCTTCTCCAGGGAGTCGGAGCGGTAGACCTCACCCATCCTCACCCAGTGGCCGTCGGCGGTGCGGTAGCCGCCCGCGTCACGGAAGTTGACCGTGCCCTGGAGGCGGATCAGCCGGTCGGCGAGGCGCAGCGGGGTTCCCCGGTCGGGGACGAGGTCGAACCAGCGCCGGTCGGTGGCGGCGAGGCCCCGGACGGTGACCGAGCCGGTCGCCCCGCCGCGGTGGACGGTACGGCCGCCGGTGCGGATCGTGACGCCGCGGGTGCCGGGGGCCCGCCACGCGACGGTGTGGGTGCCGTCGGCGTTCTCCGTGACGGTCGCGGCGGTGAAGGGGATCCGCTGCCCGCCCTGGTGCTGCCCGCCGTGGTGGGGGTGCGCGGGCGCGAAGGGGTGCGCGGAGGCGGTCGGCGCGGTCGGTCCGGTCAGCAGGACGGCGGCGACGGCCGCGGCGGAGAGGGACCTGACTCGTGTCACGGGGCTCATGACGCGGATCGTTCAAGTCCTGCCCGAACCTCGGGTGAACTGCGGTCAAAACCGGCCTGAAGGGCGTCGGATCACATAACGTTCCGGCCCCCGAACGGACGTACCCGGTCCATTACAGTGCTGCGCAGACCGGTCTACGGGGGGAGGGCACGACGTGGCCACGACAGCCGCGGCCGTGTGGGGCCGCGCCGAACAGCAGGACTTCCGCGCCCGCGTACGGGGCTGTCTGCTCGGCGGCGCCCTCGGCGACGCGCTGGGAGCGGGTGCCGAAGGCCGCACCCTCGCCGCACTCCGCGAGGCCCACGGACCTGACGGACTCACCGAGCCCGCGCCCGCGTTCGGCCGCCGCGGCGCCGTCACCGCCGCGACCCAGATGACCCTCTTCACCGTCGACGGCCTGATCCGCGCCCAGGTCCGCCGCGACACCGGCGCCTGGCACCCGCCCACCGACGTCCACCGGGCGCACCTGCGCTGGGCCGCCACCCAACGGGACTGGGGTCCCGACGAACGCCGCAAGGACAACGGCTGGCTCGCCCACGAGGAGTGGCTCTACACCCGCCGCAACCCGCCCCGCGCCTGCCTCACCGGCCTCGGCGACGAGCGCCTCGGCACCCTCGACAAGCCCAAGAACCCCACGGCCGACGACTCCGGCGCCCTGGTCCGCTCGGCTCCCTTCGGGCTGCTCGTCGGCTGGGAGCCGCAGCTCGTCTGCCAGCTCGCCGTCGAGTGCGCCGCCCAGACCCACGGAGCCCCGGCCGCCGGCCTCGCCGCCGGAGCCTTCGCGGTCGTCGTCCACGGCCTCGCCCGCGGCGGCTCCGTGGAGACGTCCGTCGACCGGGCGCTCGGTCAGCTGGCGGCGCGCCCCGGCCACGAGCCGGTCACCGAGGCCCTCGGCCGCGCCCTCGGAGCCGTACGCGAGGGGGTGCCGGACCCGGAGCGGGTGGCCGCCCTCGGCGCGACCGAGGACCGGGCGGAGGGCCAGCTCGCGGCGGCCGTCTACTGCGCCCTGGTCGGCGAGGACGTACAGCACGGGCTGCGGCTCGCGGTCAACCACGACGGGCCCTCGGCCGTGACCGGCGCGCTCACCGGCGCGCTCCTCGGCGCCCTGCACGGCGAGACGGCCCTCCCGCCGGCCTGGCTGGCCGAACTGGAGGGCCGTGCGACGGTCCTGGAGCTCGCGGACGACTTCTCGATGGAGATGACCCAGGGGGCCGCCCTGCACGGCCCCACGGAGTCCTCGCCGGGCTGGCTCGCGCGCTACCCGAGGGGCTGATCGGCGCGCTCGCCGCCCTGCGCGGGGATCACGGCGGTCCCGTCCTCGTCCCCGTCCGGGTCCGAGCCGATCCGGTCCAGGAGCGCGTCCCGCTCCGGGGTGTCCTCCGGCCTGACGAAGCCGATCAGGACGTACAGGACGAGGGAGGTGGCGAGCGGGGAGACGATCTGGATCTGGAGCTCGACGCCGTCCAGGCCGTAGTTGGTGAGCCAGAAGACGAAGAGTCCGGCCGCCCAGGAGACGAGCGCCGCCGTCGGGCCCGACTTCCGGAAGGCGCGCAGCAGTCCGAGCATGAACGGGATCGCGATCGGCCCCATCAGTCCGGCGACCCACTTGATGACGACGGTGATGATGTCCTTGAAGGCGGGGGAGTTGACCTGGGTCGCGACCGCCATCGACAGGGCGAGGAAGGCGATCGTCGACCAGCGCGCGGCGAGCAGCCCGGCCCGCTGCGTCCAGCTCCGGGCGGCCTTGCTGAGGACCGGGGCGATGTCCCGGGTGAAGACGGCCGCGATGGCGTTGGCGTCGGAGGAGCACATGGCCATGGTGTGCGAGAAGAAGCCGACGACGACGAGACCGAGCAGGCCGTGCGGCAGCAGCTGCTCGGTCATGAGGGCGTACGCGTCGGAGCCGTCGGGCTTCTTCGGGTCGACGAGCAGCGGCGCGCACCACATGGGGAAGAAGAGGACGAGCGGCCACACGAACCAGAGCACGGCGGAGAGCCGGCCGGAGCGGGTGGCCTCGCGGGCGGAGGGGGTGGCCATGTAGCGCTGGGCCTGGTTCCACATGCCGCCGCTGTACTCGAAGGTCTTGATGAAGAGGTAGGCGAGCAGGAAGGTCATCGTGTACGGGCCGGCCGTCGGCGCGGTGTGGCCCTGGAGCTCGGGCCGGTCCCAGACGGTCCACAGCGCGCTGAACCCGCCGAGCTTGCCGAGGACGGCGACGAGCATGGCGATGCCGGCGAAGAACTGGATGACGAACTGGCCGAGTTCGGTGAGGGCGTCGGCCCAGAGCCCGCCGACCGTGCAGTAGACGCCGGTCACGACGCCGGTGATGAGGATGCCCTGGTTCAGGGAGATGCCGGTGAAGACCGAGAGCAGGGTGGCGATGGCGGCCCACTTGGCGCCCACGTCGACGATCTTCAGGAGGACCCCGGACCAGGCGAGGGCCTGCTGGGTCGGGAGGTTGTAGCGGTCCTTGAGGTATTCGAGCGGGGAGGCCACCTTGAGCCGGGAGCGCAGCCGGTTGAGCCGGGGCGCGAAGAGGTGGGCGCCGATGGCGATGCCGATGGCGATGGGGAAGGACCACGTGACGTACGAGGTGACGCCGTAGGTGTAGGCGATGCCCGCGTACCCGGTGAACATCACGGCGCTGTAGCCGGACATGTGGTGGGAGATGCCGGAGAGCCACCAGGGCATCCGGCCGCCAGCGGTGAAGAAGTCGGAGACGGTGTCCACGCGCTTGTGGGACCAGACGCCGATCGCGACCATCACGCCGAAGTAGCCGATGAGCACGGCCCAGTCGAGACTGTTCATGGAGCCCCCTCCAAGGGGTCTGGTCCGCCTTGTGAACGCCGTTCATGGTGTGGCGTGTTGCAAGGCGGGGACAATGCAATGGAGGGTCAAGGGACAGTAAAATCGTTCTGCTTACTGACCCTTGTTCATATCCATGAACTTTTCCCGAGTGGGTCGCGCTGGGGCCGCGGAACGCCCGCCGCGCGGCTACGGAACGGTCATCGCATCAGCTCGCCCGCGTTGACCAGCAACGACTGTCCCGTGATCGCCCGCGCCCGGTCCGAGGCGAGGAAGGCCGCCGCCTCCGCCACGTCCCCGTCCGTCGCGAGCTCCGGCAACGCCGTCCGTTCGGTCAGCCGGGCGAGCACCTCCGCCTCCGGCACCCCCTCGGTGTGCGCGGCGAACTGGACGTACGCCTGCACCGGCGGCCCCCACATCCACCCCGGCAGCACGGTGTTGACCCGGATCCGGTGCGGCCCCAGCTCGTGCGCGAGCGAGTACATCGCCGAGGTCAGCGCCCCCTTCGAGGCCGCGTACGCCGCCTGCCGCACCTGCGAGGGGGCGGCCACCGCCGACTGCGTCCCGATCAGGACCACGGAACCCCCGCCCTCCTTGAGCGCCGGCAGGCAGGCCCGGGTCATCCGGAGGGTGCCGAGGAGATTGACGTCCAGGACCCCCTGCCAGGTCGCGAAGTCGGCGTCCTCCAGGCCGCCGAAGTAGGAGTCCCAGGCGGCGACGTGGACGACCGCGTCGATTCCGCCGAAGCGCTCGGCCGCGAGGGCGGCGAGGGCCTCGCACTGCGCCTCGTCGGTGATGTCGGTGGCCCGGTACGCGGTGCGGCGCCCCTCCGGGTCGATCTCGGCGGCGGACCTGGCGAGGTTCGCCTCGGTACGGGCGCCGAGGACCGCGTTGCCGCCGTCCCGCACCACCGTCTCGGCGATGCGGTGGCCCAGCCCGGCGCCGACCCCCGACACGACGACCGTCTTCCCCTGGAGCGGCATCCGGACCCCTCTCGACCCTGGGCAAATATCTGACGGTCCGTCAGAGTAGGTGCCTGTCACCGACTTGGGAAGGGGTGCGAAGTGAGCGAGGAGACCCGCAGCGAGACGTACGCGGAACTGGCCTCCGTCGGCCCGTACGGAGTGCGGCCCGGCCACGCGCTGATCACCATGGTCGAACCGCATCCGGGCCACGAGTACGCGTACAACCGCTGGTACGAGGACGACCACTACTACGCCGGCGCCATGGCCATGCCCTGGATGTACGCGGGCCGCCGCTGGGTCGCCACCCGCGCCCTCCAGGAGCTGCGGAGCCCGGAGAAGTCCGCCGTCGCCCGGCCCGTCACCACGGGCTGCTACCTCTCCACGTACTGGATCACCGAGGGCCGCTACGACGACCACATGAAGTGGACCGTCGGCATCAACAAACGGCTCAACCGCGACGCCCGCGTCCACCAGGAGCGCACCCACGTCTTCACCTCGTTCCAGGACCACGAGGCGACCGTCTACCGCGACGGGGCGGCCGGCCCGCGCGACTTCCACGCCCTCGACCACCCCTACACCGGGCTGATCCTCCAGGTGATCGACGCCGAGGGCCCGGCGGAACGGGCGGCACTGCTCGAACGCCTCCGCACCCGGGACCTGCCCCGCCGCCTCGCCGGCTCGCCGGCGGCGATGGTCACGGTCTTCCGCCCCACCCCGCTGCCGGGCGACCGCATGACGTACGTGAAGCAGGTCGAGGGGATCGACACCCGCCTGACCCTGCTGTGGTTCCTGGAGCGCGACCCCCGGGAGTGCTGGCGGCAGCACTTCGCGGACCTGGAGGAACTGGGCGGCGAGGAGGGGCGGGTGGAACTGGTGGCCCCGTTCGTCCCGACGGTGCCGGGGACGGACCGGTACGTGGACGAACTGCGCTGAACCAGGCCCGCTCGCACTACGGCCCAGGAAAGGGCCGAGCCCCCTCGGCCAGGACGGCGGACCGGACGAGAGGGCTCCTGCGTACTGCTGTGATGCGTACTGCGGTGATGGGTACTGCGGTGCTGCGTGGTGCTGTGGCGCCTACCGCGGTGAAGCGCGCTGCTGCGACGTCCACCGCTGTGACGGCTTGAGCGACGGGGCTCAGAGCGCCCCGTTGCTCACCTCGCCGACGAAGGCGTTCCACGATCCCGGTCCGAAAGAGAGGGACGGTCCCTCGGGGGCCTTGGAGTCCCGCACCGCGATCGCGGCAACGACGGGGGACTTCACCTCGACGCAGGCCCCGTTCCCTCCGGAGTACGAGGACTTCGTCCAGGTGTCCGTACCACCCTGAATAATCGCCATGCTGCTCAGCTCCGGTTCTGCCAGTGGGGTGTGTCGCGCCAACGTTCTTGCCGGCGTGATCGACGCTACTCGTCGGTCCCGTCGGGCGGGACCGGCGTTCACACGTCCGAGTGGCATATTCCAACTGAGCTTCCGTGGGAGCGAGTGCGCCGTGTACCGTACACGCCCCGCTGTTCTCACGGCCGGTTCCGGCTCATCCCCTGGCGTGCTTCTTCACCATCTCCGAGATGAAGTCACGGCTCTGCTCGACGTTCAGCGCCTGCGCCCTGAGGTGCTCGTACATGACGCTGTACTTGCCGACGTCCTGCGCCTTCTCCAGGTACAGATCGCTCGTCACGCCCTCGATGTAGACGACGCTGGAGTCCGACGTGTCCGGGAACTCCAGGATCGAGTACTGACCGCTGATCCCCGGATGCGCGCCCATCTCGAACGGGATCACCTGCACGGTGACGTGCGGCAGGTGCGACTGCTCGACAAGGTGCTCCAGCTGCTCCACCATCAGCTGGCGGCTCCCGACGATCCGGTGCAGCGCGCCCTCGTCGATCACCGCCCACAGCCGCAGCGGACGCTCCTCGTCCCTGATCCGCTCCTGACGGCGGGTGCGGACCGTGACCCGCTTCTCGATGTCCGCCGGCGTCGACTCCGGCAGCGCGCCGGTGATCACGGCCTCCGCGTACGCGTGCGTCTGCAGGAGCCCCGGGATGATCTGAGGTTCGTACATCCGCAGGCTCTCCGCGTCCGTCTCCAGACCGATGTACACGCTGTACGGGATGTCGCCGAAGGCGTGCCACCAGCCCTGCTGGCGCGAGTCCTTGGCCATCTGCATGAGCGAGTCGACCATGCGCTCGTCCTCGACCTCGTACACGCCGCAGAGGTCGCGCACATCGCGCTGGCTGATCGAGCGACGGCCGTTCTCCAACCGGCTGATCTTGGACTGCGAGACGAGGAGACGCTCGGCGACCTGCTCGGCCGTCATGTTCTTCGCCTCGCGGAGCTTGCGCAGCTCCTGACCCAATCGGCGTCGCCTGACGGTGGGGTTGACGTTGGACGCCACGGAAACTGCACCTCCGGCTGTCTGCTGCGTAGCTGTGAGTATCTACCGCTTGGCAGACTGCCACCAATGGCCGGGCGTGCGCTGGAAAATGACCACAACGTATGCCCGGTGAGCACCGGAAACGCCGGTAGCGCGACGCACCTGGGCATCGCGCGCACCGGGACGCACATGTGCGGGGCGGCCGTCCTGACCGCCCCGCACACTTGTGCGGCTCCCGGGGTGGGTCTTCGCTCCGGGGTGTCTAGTGCGCCGCCGCGCGGGCCATGCTGCCGCGAGGCTGCGCCGGGACACCCGCGGCGCTCCGACGCGGCTGTGCAGCCGCGCCGTTCTGGACGTCCATCACGGCGTGCGCCACGAGTCCGCCCATCGGGTCGTGCCGGATCAGATCGCGCAGCCGGGACCGCGACGACCGTCCTTCGTTGCCGGGGTAGAGGTGCTTCCCGAGACCGACCGCATGGGCCAGCGCGGCAAGCGCCGCGGTCCGCGGGTCCGGCGGTACGCCGGTGCGGATCGCACTGTCCAGCCGGGAACGGATCTCCCGACTGATCGCCGTTTCCGTCGCCTGGTAGCGAGTCGTCGGCAACACCCCGCACATCTGGCCCTCCACGGCATGCACCATGCCGCATCGCTCCAGATGCGAGAGGTACGTCTGGCGGAGCCCCAGTCGGGGTCCGCCGATCCAGTGGACGGCCCGAACCGGACTGCCACGCCTGCGCAGCAGCTCCAGTGCGGAGTCCAAGGTCGGATCTCCGGTCGGCCGTGGCATCACCACGGCGATACGATCCCCGTCAGGGGCTATCCGGCCTGCCAATGCCAGCTCCACTAGCTGTGCACCGGCCAGGCCGAGGTCGAGCGACTGCGGCTGCGCTGTGGTACCCGTGGTCGGGTCCAGAGCGAGCAGCAGAAGCTCCTCCGGAATGGTTCTGCGGCTCCTGCCCATCCATGCCTCCCCGCGTGGATGAATGACAGGGTGACCCCTCTCACATTCATCTGTCGAGAGTGCCTGGGTGGTTCATCCGGGAACCAGTAGGTATGTCGTTCTCGTCTAGCACGGGGGCCAAGGGGTTCACACAGGACACTGGTACACGGACCGGTACATGGTCCGTACGTACGCATGACGCATGGAGGAGGCACGGTGGCGGGCGAGTCCCCCGACAGGGCGGAGCAGCAGGGACCGTCTCAGGAGACGACGGCCTCGGGCGGCGGCCGGGATCCTCGGCTTTCCGTGCTCCATGAGTCAGACGCCTCGTCACCGGCCGCGGTTGCGTCCTCGGGTTCGACGCCGGCTTCTTCGACGCCGGCTTCTTCGACGTCGTCGGCGACTTCGACTTCGGCCTCGGCTTCGTCGGTTCAGGTCGACCAGCCGACGGCCGTCTTCAAGAACCTGGCGCCGCGGACGCCGGAGGACGACGCGCCGGCGGCCGAGCCGGAGAGCGAGCGCCTGAAGGCGGCGGTGGCGGCGTGGGTCGCGACGGCGGAGGAGCCGGAGGCGGAGC
The DNA here is from genome assembly GCF_051305195.1 of Streptomyces sp. Qhu_M48. Taxonomy (NCBI): domain Bacteria; kingdom Bacillati; phylum Actinomycetota; class Actinomycetes; order Kitasatosporales; family Streptomycetaceae; genus Streptomyces; species Streptomyces sp. Qhu_M48. The sequence goes on from NZ_CP195432.1 coordinate 459,852, forward strand.
CCGAGGGTGAGCCCGGGGGCGCGGCTTCGTCGGCGGCTGAGGCTTCGACGTCAGCGACTGAGGCGGAGTCCGAGGCCGAGGCCGGGGAGTCCGAGGCGGACGAGTCGGAGCCGGATGCGGAGTCCCTGACCGAGCCTGAGCTCGCGCCTGAGCCCGCGCCTGAGCCCGCGCCTGCGTCCGCGCCTGCGTCTGCGTCTGACGCGGAGTCGGACACGGCCGATGAGGACGACCCCGAGGACGACCCTGAGGACGGGGACGAGCCGGAGGACGCCGAGCCCGAGGATGAGGCGGAAGCAGGCACGGACGAGGACGCGGCCGACGACGCGGCCGCGGAGCCCGTCGAGGCGAAGGCGTCCGCTGAGGCGAAGGTGTCCGCCGAGGCGGCGGCGTCCGCGGAGTCCTGGTTCGCGTCGCGGAAGTCGACCGAGGCGCCGAAGCGCGAGGAGCCGCCCTCGGACGACTCGGCGGCCGAAACCGCCACCAGCGCCGCCGGTGCCACCAGCGCCGCCGATGCCTCCGCCGGCACCCCCGATGACGTCCCCGCCTACGTTCAGGCCAACGTCCCCGCCGACGCCGACGCCGACGCCGACGCCTCCGACGACGTCGACGAGAACCCGGTCGACCAGCCGACGACCATGTTCAAGGCGGTCCGGCTGCCGGCCCGGCCGCCCGTGGACCAGCCGACGACCGCGCTGAAGCTCCCGCCGTCCCTGCGCGAGGGCTCCGACAGCGAGCGCACGAGCACCTTCCTGCCGCTGCGTGCGGACATCCCGGCCGAGCAGAAGGCCCAGAAGGCCCAGGAGGCCGCCCCCAAGGCCCCAGGAGTCCCCACGGCCCCGGGAGCCCCCAACGCCCCTCAGGCGCCCGGAGCGCCGAAGCCCGCCGCGTCCGCGGCCCCCACGCCCGTGGCGAAGCCGGCCCCCACGCCCGTGCCGGCTCTCGCCGAGGCCGAGCGGACGCGGCAGCAGCCCCTGCCGCCGCTGCCCCCGCTCGACCTGCTCGCCGAGCTGACGAACACGCCGCCGCCCGCGCCGACCCCGCTGCGGACGACCATGCGCCGGGTGCGGATCTGGACCCCGCTCGTGCTGCTCGTGCTGATCGTCTTTGCGATCGTGCAGATGGTCCGCCCGCTGCCCGCGCCCGTCCTCACGCTCTCCGCCGCGCCGACCTTCTCCTTCGAGGGCGGCGAGCTGAAGATGCCGTGGCCCACCGAGGGACAGGGCGCCGTCGACGTCGAGGGCGTCGGTTCGATGGGCACGTACGGGGCGCAGAAGCCGGCCCCGATCGCGAGCGTCACGAAGACGATGACGGCGTACGTGATCCTCCGCGACCACCCGCTCAAGGGGAACCAGAAGGGCCCCGAGATCGAGATCGACAAGAAGGCCGCCGATCAGGGCAAGGCGGAGCACGAGTCGACGGCGGCGGTCCAGGAGGGCCAGTCGTACACGGAGAAGGAGCTCCTGCAGCTCCTCATGATCCCGTCCGCGAACAACGTGGCCCGGCTGCTGGCCCGCTGGGACGCCGGTTCGGAGGCCGCGTTCGTCGAGAAGATGAACGCCGCCGCCAAGGACCTGGGCATGACGCAGTCGACGTACACGGACCCGTCGGGTCTGCTCGACAGCACCGTGTCGACCCCGCAGGACCAGCTGAAGCTGGCGAAGGCGGTCATGCAGTACGACGTGTTCCGCGAGATCGTGAACATGCCGAACGTGACCGTCGACGGCATCCCCGGCCGGATCGAGAACAACAACAACATCCTGCTCAAGCCGGGTGTGAGCGGCATCAAGACCGGCTCCTCCACCCCGGCCGGCGGCAACCTGCTCTGGTCGGCGAACACGGTCGTCGACGGCAAGAACCGGCGCATCCTCGGCGTCGTGATGGGGGCCAAGGACGCGAAGCAGCTCGGTGAGAAGCTCCAGCTGTCCATCGACTACAGCTACGAGCTGATCAAGAAGGCGCAGAAGGACGTCACCTCGGCCGCCGTGGTCCGCAAGGGCCAGGTCCTCGGCTACGTGGACGACGGCCTCGGCGGCCGGACCCCGGTCGTCGCCACCAAGGAGCTGCGGGCGGTCGGCTGGCCGGGGCTGCGGGTGAGGCTGGAGCTCACCGACGGCGGCAAGGCCGTCGCGCACACCGGCAAGGCGGGCGACATCGTCGGCCAGGTGTCGATCGGCACCGGCGTCGGCAAGGTCAGCTCTCCCGTCGCCCTCCAGGCGGACCTGGTGGAGCCGGGCTTCGACAAGAAGCTCACCCGCGTGGGCTGAGAAGCCACTCGATCGGCTGGGCGCCCCGGTTCTCCGGGGCGCCCTGCTGTTAGCGTTTCCGGGGGACGAGAACCATGCGTGCGCACCCATGACGCACGGGGGAAGAGAGCCGGGCAGCACGGGAAAGGGCCGCAGTGACCACCGCCGAGCCGAGACGCGCCGACCGCGCGGACTCCGACCCTGACCCCGGCACGGCTTCCGACGCCCCTTCCGGCAGTCCTTCCGGCGGTCCCTCCCCAACGGGTTCCGACTCGGGGAACGGGGAAGCCTCTTCCCCTTCGCGAATAGTGCTACCGGCGCAGCGGCCGGCCCCGGCGCCCCCCGCCCAGGCCCCGGCCCGGAGACAGACCCCGCGGCGGAAGCGCCGCTACACGGTCATGGCGGCCGCGGGCCTCGCGGCGGTCACCCACATCCTGTGGTTCTTCTTCTTCGCGAACAGCGGCGGGGACCTGGCCGCGCAGGACGCGTGGGCCGAGTTCGTCGGCCGGCACCCGGACTCCGCGTACAACCTCGCCTGGTACGGCGGGATGCACCCGGTCTCGTACAGCGTCGTGTCGCCGTATCTGATGTCGCTGCTCGGCGTGCGCAGCACGATGATGATCGCCGGGACGCTGTCGGCCGCGCTGACCGCGCTGATCCTGGTGCGGGTGCGGGCGGTCCGCAATCCGCTGGCCTGCTCGGTCGCGGGCGTCTTCGCGTTCCTGTGCAACGCCCTGTCGGGGCGGGTGACCTTCGGCCTCGGCATGATGTTCGCGGTCGGCGCGGTCGCGGCCGTGTTCTGCTGGCCGCACCGCTGGCGCCGCAAGCGCTGGGCGAAGGCCGCGGTGGCCGCGCCGCTCGCCGGCCTGGCGACGGCGTGCAGCCCGGTCGCGGGGCTCTTCCTGGGCGTCGCGGCGGCGGCGCTGTTCCTGAACCGCCGGCGCCCGGGCGCGTACGCCCTCGGTCTCGCCCCGGTGCTCGTGGTCGCCCTCTCCTCCTGGCTCTTCCCCTTCTCGGGCACGCAGCCGATGGCGTTCGGCTCGACCGCGCTGCCGCTGCTCTTCGGCGCCCTGGTCTTCGTGCTGGTCCCGAGGGACTGGCGGACGGTCCGTACGGCCGCCGCCGTGTACACGGTCGGCACGCTGCTCACCTGGCTGATCGACTCGCAGATCGGCTCGAACATCTCGCGGCTCCCGATGCTCTTCGCGGGCGTCGTGCTGCTCGCGGCCCTGCCGTACACGGCGCCGCGCTCACGCCGCTGGTACGCGCTGCTGCTCGCCTTCGCCGGCCTGAACTTCTGGATCGGCTTCAAGGGCGTCGACGACGTGATCCGCACCGCCCCGGACGCCTCCTGGGCGCGCGAGCTCGCGCCGCTGATCAACCAGCTCCAGGTACGGGACGCGGGCAAGGCGCGGGTGGAGGTCGTCCCGGCGTCCAGCCACCGCGAGTCCTCGGCGCTCAGCCCGTACATCAACCTGGCGCGGGGCTGGAACCGCCAGGCGGACATGGAGCGCAACCCGCTCTTCTACGACGACACCCTGAACGCGGTGAACTACCAGGACTGGCTCCACCGCTGGGCCGTCCACTACGTGGTGCTGCCCACCGGAGCCCCCGACTCGGGCGCCGAGCAGGAGGCGGAACTGGTCGGCGAGGGCCTGCCGTACCTGAGCCAGGTCTGGTCGGACGAGAACTGGCGCCTGTACGAGGTCGAGAACCCGACCCCGCTCGCCGACCCGCCGGCCGAGGTGCGGAGCGCGGAGGAGAACGAGGTCGTGATCCGCGTCGGCACCCCCGGCCGGGTCCTCATCCGGGTCCCGTACTCGCCGTGGCTGGCCCTCATCGACGAGAACGGCGCCAAGGTCGAACCCCCGCAGGAGACCGAGGCCTCGAAGCTGGCCCGCGAGGAGTCGGACACGGAGATCCCGAAGGTCTTCGCCAACGAGCACGGCTGCCTCTTCAAGACGGAGGCGGACGTGGAGGGCGACGAGTGGACGGAACTGGTCGCCCCGAAGCCCGGCGTCTACCGCCTGGCGGCCCCGTACAAGCTCTCCAGGGGCACGGCCTGCCCGGAGGAACTGCGCTGACGCGGGCTACGGCCTCCGGTACCCGTCGAGCATCCGGCGCATCCCGAGGGCGTGGCCGCCACTGCGGATGACGAGGAGCCGGTAGACCCACCCGGCGGCGCCGGGAAAGACGGCCCGGGTCTCGGCGCGCAGCCGGCAGCGCCCGTCCGTCAGCTCCTGGATCCGGAACACGAGGCTGTACGTGGAGAACCGGTGCCGGCCCTCCAGGGCCAGCTCCCGCCCGGGCAGCACCCGGACGACCCGGAACCCGGGATACTCCGAACCCTCGGCAAGCGGCCGGACCCCGGCATGCCCACGGGGCACCCCGCGCACGCGCCGCACGTACCAGGCGCCGAAGGATCCGGAGAGCGCCCGCTCGACCCCGAGAAGAAGCCGCGGCCACAACACCTCACCCCGCACGCCGACGACGACGGAGTGCTCGTCAACGAACGGCAGTGGTTCCACACCGCGAAACTACCGACTCCCCGACCCCCCCAACAAGGCCCGCACTCCCCGCCCCGCGCATGGTCGCTCTCCGAACCGCCCCGATCACCTAGCGCTATGCTCGCGGACACCGCCGCAGCCGCGCGGCGGACCGAGACAGGGGCATCCGCATGGCCATCATCGTCACCTTCGACCTCCCGGGCGCCGGACCGGAGCTCTACGACACGGTCATCGAGCGCGTGACCGCCGGACAGGGCTTCACACGGTTCGCGGACCTGCCCAACCCCGGCCTCGTCTCCCACGCGGCGGGCCCGGTCGACGGAGGATTCCGCGTGACCGAGGTCTGGGAGAGCGCGGAAGCCCTGGAAACCCACGCGAAGACCTTCGGCCCCATCCTCGCCGCCCTTGGCCACGCCGACCTCCAGCCCACGATCATCCCGGCCCACAACGTGGTCGTGCGATAGGCCCGGAGCCGCCAGAGGCCACACCTGACCTGTCCCGCCCGGCCCTGTTCCTGACCACTGCCGTTGGCGCCGGGCGTGGATGTCAAAGGGCACTTATCGAAATCGGTAGGTGCCCTCTCTTGTGCCCCGGCAAGGGGTGAACCCCCGGCATCCGGTGAGAAGTGGGATCGCATCCGTGCCGAGCGGTTCCAGGCCGTGCGGGAGGAGCAGGTGCCCCGACTCCCGCGACGGCCCACCACGAGAGGACACCTTTTCGCCACCAAGGCGTCACTTCCCGTCATGATTCCCCGGTCTTCCGCGGAAGGGTGGCGTCCGCCACAGACATCTTCCAGGAGTACGCATCGAATTGGCCCGGCGAATAGCACAAACCCTGGGGGGTAGAACTTATGACGCGCATCATGCGCTTACGTTCCGTGCTTGTACTGGGACTGGCGGCAACCGCGCTCGTCGGCGCCGTCACCTCGGCCAGCGCCCAGGGCGCTCAGCCCGGCAGCAGAGACGCCCACGTCGTGAATTCGAGCGATCCGGGGCTCATTGAGCTCTACTCCACTCCGGAGCCCGGCCAGATAGGGCCGATGAACTGGGATGGAGCCATCGGCGGCTGGGGGCCGGGAAGCTTCGAGTCCCGCCACTGGGCCGACAACGACTACACGGAGATCCAGTTCATCGGGTGCACGATGTTCGGGGCAACCGGCAAGTCCGCCGGCGTGAAGCTCTGGCAGTCAATTCCCCTCAGCTTCGACAAGGACATGGGGATGCAGACTTACTACAACTGCTTCACCGGTCCGGATGCCAGCACGCGAGCTTATTGGAGCGCCTACTACGCCAACGGCGACCAGCGGTACTTCACCATCCCGCAGCTCAACGGTCCCGAGTACACCAGGGCGACGGTCCCAGTGAAGAGGGTCTACGTCGACACGGCACTGGCCGACTGACGAGCGACCGGTGTCGACCGACGACTCCGTCTGAACTGCACACACGGCCGGGAGGGCTGTCCGCCTTCCCGGCCCGTCCCTCATGCGAGATCGGTGCCCCGTTGAAGTTCCGAGCCCTCCTGCGCTCCTCCTCCGCCCTCTGGACCGCCCCGGTCTGGTGCGGCATCGTCGCCTTCTACTTCTTTTACGCTCTGCATCTCCATGACTCGTACGAGGAGGTCATCGCCGGGCCGCTCTGGGTCGCCCAGCAGGTGGCCATCGCCCTGGAGTACTTCTACGCCTTCGCGTACGCCATCACCCTCGGCCTCGCGACCTGGGAAGGCGGGCGGCTGAAACAGGACCGGGTGTGGGATCTCGCTCCCAGTAGGGCCCGATGGCGCGTGGCCGTACAGGCGCTCGCGCCCACCGTCGGGGCGGGCTGGGCGATCCTGCTGCTGCCCGTCGCCATGCGACTGATCGAGACCCGGCTCCTGCCCACGCCGACCGCCCTGCTCCCCCTTGCCATGGGAATGGGCATCGTGTGCGCGTACGCCGTAGTGGGCTGCGTCCTCGGGCACATCGCCCCGCGCGTGATTGCCGCACCGGTCGGCGCCGTTGCCACGTTCTACATGATCAGCAAGACGTCCGCGTACAGCGATCCCCTCTGGCCCCGCCACGTCTCGGGACAGCTCAACACGAGTGTCGCCTTCGGTGAGCACTACTCTGCTCCCACCGTCCTCCTCCCGCTCCTCGTCGCCGCTTCCGTGGCCGCCGCCGTCGCCGCCTGGTGGAGCCGCGGCCCCCGCCGCCTGCCGCTACGGATCCTCGCGACCGCCGTGGGTCTCGCGACCCTTGTCCTGAGCGCGCGGACGGCCTCGGGCTGGGGCGTCGTCGACGGTCCGGTCAGCGCGGGGCACGCGCCCGCCCGCTGCGTCGGGACCGCGCCCCGGGTCTGCATGGCCGAGACGGGCGGCGCGGTCGAGCGGCTCGACGACGTTCGGGCCGAGGTCACCGGCTCCCTGGAGAAGCTCCGAGCTGCGGGTGTCGACCTCACCGTGCCGTCCACTGTCACCGACGGTCTGCTGTACGAGCGTTCCCGCACCCGCCCCCGCTCGACCACCTCCACCTGGTGGCTGCCGCTGACCGCCCAGGCGGAGGCGGTCGGGCCCGACGGCGGTATGGCGGGCGTCCGCTACGCCGTCCTGCTCAGCTCCGTCACCTTCCCCTGCTCCTTCCCCGCCACGGTCACTTCCGACGCCCCCACCGCCTGGATCATCAACCGCGACGCCGTGATGCTATGGGCCGCGTACACCGTCGACGCCCAGACCCCCTACCTTCGCTGGCGCACTGGCGAATACGCACAGTTCGCGAACGGCCCCGAGGTCCTGGCAAAGGTGCGGGAGCGCGCCGGGAAGGGCCGCGCGCTGCCCACCGCCGCACAACGCACGGCCTGGTTCGAGCAGGAGAAAGCAAAGGCATGCCGTCAGATGCCGAAGCAGCCGGCCGGCGGCCACGCCGCTACCGGCTCTCAGGGGGCGGACTCGTGATCTGGTGGTGCAAGGGACGCCGCCTCACAGCGGTCGTTCTGCCCGGTCTGCTCGCGTTCACGCTGCTCGCCGCCGTCGCCCACGGCGAGTCCGTGGCCCTGCCCGGCCTGCTGACCTCCGGCGGAAACCTCCTCTTCCTCATGCACCTCACGCCGCTGATCGTGACGGGAATTCTCGCGCACAGTCTCGCCCAACGGCTGCCCGAGGCCGAGGACCTGTCCGTGCGCCCGGTTCAGCGGTACGACGTGGCCCTTGCCCTGGGCACGGTCGCCGTGGCGGTGTCGGCCGCAGGGATCATCGGCGCGCTCGCGGGCTCTCCGGCGGCGTACGAGGCCGCCCGGAACACGCTGTTCCTGACCGGCCTCATGCTGCTCGCGGGCGCCGTGCACCCACAGGCCGCGACCGTGGCCCCCGTCGCCTGGGTCTTCGTCGCCGCCTTCGTCGGCTACCGCGACTTCCACCGCCCCTGGCCCTGGGCTGTCACCCTTCACCCCGCCGGCTACGTACCCACGTTCCTCTTCTGCCTGGCGGTCTTCCTCTGCGGCCTGGTGGCACTCCGCCACACCTGTCGCCGCCCCACCTCATGAAAGGCCCGTCAGCCCCGTGTCCATCGAACTTGACGCCGTCTCCTACGCGTACGGGCGCCGCTCTCGCAGCATTCTCTCCGGGCTCAGCTACACCGTCCCCGACGGTTTCACGATTCCTCTCGGTCCCAACGGAGCCGGAAAGACGACCACGTTGAAGCTGGCCGCCGGGGTGAACCAGCCGAGTCAGGGCTCGGTACGGTTCGGGCGTCTGTCCTCCGACTCGAAGACGTACCGCATGAAGGTGGCCTGGATGCCGCAGACCGTCACCGCCATGACCGGCCTCACAGCGCGCGAGCAGGTCGCCTACACGGGATGGCTGAAGGGGATGAGCCGTCGTGCCGCCTGGGACGCCTCCACAGGGGCGCTGGAACAGGTCCGGATGACGGATCACGCCGACATGAAGACGAAGCGGCTCTCCGGCGGTCAACTGCGCCGCGTCGGTGTCGCCTCCGCCCTGGTCCACGGGGCCGAGGTCCTGCTCCTCGACGAGCCCACGGCTGGTATGGACCCGACACAGCGCCGCGTCTTCCGAGACCTCGTCATCGGGCTCGCCTCCCGGGAGGTACGAGTCCTCCTCTCGACGCACGACGTGGCCGACCTGGCCGAAGAGGCCGACCACGTCACCGCCCTCACCCGGGGCACGATCACCTTCTCCGGCTCCACCGGCGCCTTCCTCGCACATGCGCCCGCCCACGTCCCGGAGGCCCGCCGGGCCGAAGCGGCGTACACGGCCCTGACGGGAGACGGGGCGACTGGTTAGCCCGGTCGTACCTGAGCGTCGCCGTTGATGTCATATGTGGAATGTCAGAAGGGCCTCACTTCCGGAGAATCCGGAAGTGAGGCCCTTCTGAACTGGTGCCCCCGGCAGGATTCGAACCTGCGACACCCGCTTTAGGAGTTCGGTTGTGGGGTCCTGGCCGGGTGAGGGGCGCCGCTGACGGCTGCTGCGGAAAGCCGGGTACGACCGCCCACATCCGCCGTCGTTGATGTCAGCCGTGGATGTCAGACCGGCCTGACATCCTGCGCCCGTGAGAATGACATGGGCCGACTTCTGGGCACTGATAGCCACCCTGAACGGCGAAGCGACTGAAGAGAGCTGCCAGCGCCTCGCTGAGGAGCTGAGCCGCCGTCCCGTCTCCGACATCGTCGGCTTCGCGGAACGGCATGCCGAGGCGCTCTACCGCCTGGATCAGGAGAAGTTCGGCACTCTGCCGGTGGTCGACCTGACGGCCCGGTTCGGCAGTCCGTTCCCGCAGTCGTCCGACGTGTTCCTGTACGCGCGCTGCGCTGTGGTGGCCGCAGGTCAGGCCGTGTGGGGGAGCGTCTTCTTCGACGCCGACAAGTTCGCGCCGTACACCTCAAGCGAGTGTGACGGCGAGTGGCTGTTGTACGTGCCGGACAAGGCGTACGAGCTGGCCACCGGCGAGGAGTGGGACCGCTCCACCCGGTACTGCTTCGAAAGCTACTCCAACCGGCACGGTTGGCCAGACCTGCGGGACTGAGTCGAGCTACCGCTTGATCGGGATCTCGTAGACGATCTCGCAGTGGGCTGCGGGCACGATGATGTCGGCAGTCTCGACGGGACGGCCCTCGTCGCTGTAGTACGTCCGCCGAATGTGCGTGACGAGTGCGGCCTTCTGGATCCCGAGGAGTGACGCCTCTTCGGCGGAGGCCTGCCGCGGTTCGGGCTGCTCGATGGCATGGCTGACCGTGACGCCGATCTCGGCCATCCGGTTCACGACGCCGGCCCCCGCGTGCGGTCCGCCCTCGGGAAGGACGACGAGGGTCCCGCCGGTGAGGTCGTACGGCTCCCAGCTCGTGGACAGCTGCACGGGCCGCCCGTCGGCAAGGAACTCGTACACGGTCCGGACGCACAGCTCGCCCTCACCGATCCCGAGCCGCGCAGCGATCTCCGCCGGCGCGGCCACCTTCGCGTCGGTCCGGCTCTCCCAGCCGCCGTTTCGCCCTACGGCCTTCATGTCGGCCCGGAACGGCGACCCGTCAGGCTGCTCGCGCGCAGCGGACCGCACCATCCGCACCCGCTGCCGAGGCTCAGCGACGTAGGTCCCGGACCCGGCCCGCCCCTCCAGCACGCCCTGGGAGATCAACAGCTCCTGGGCGCGGCGGACGACGTTCTCGCCCACGCCGCACTCCTGGCCGATCTGGACCCGAGAGGGCAGCCGGTCTCCAGGAGTCCACTCGTGCTCCGCGATCCGCTGCCGGAGTACGTCGGCGATGCGGAGATAGGGCGGCTGCTCAGGCATATGGAAAATCTAGTCCACTAGCTCTAATCTAGTTAACTAGCTTCACTGAAAGTGATTGCCGGTGACGGAGGCTGTCCTGTGCCTGCTCCAGAAGTAAGCGCGGGGACCCTCGCCGCCCGGCTATCTGCCCTCGGGCTCACCACACGCGTGGAGGAGCACACCAGTCACACATCGATCGAAGCGGAGGTACCGGAATCCCTCCCCGTCGAGACATGGCGGGAGGTCCTGGAAGTCGTGTCGAAGGCGGACCGGTTCGGTCTCCTCGCCACCAGCCTGGGCGGCCGAACCCTCTGGGCCGCCGTGAACAAAGAGGTCCCCGCGAAGGGCGATGTCCGGGGACCTGGCCATCAGCGATAGGAGCTGATCAGCATGTTCAACCGTATCCGCCGCGTCATCGCGCGCACCAGAGAGCGGTACTCCCAACCGCCCCGGCACCGCGACGCGTTACAGCCCATCCGCCTGACACGCATCCACCCCAACCCGTCCGAGGCAGTGACGCTGCTCCTTCGACAGCTCCAAGACCGAACGGACTTCCTCCCGGGCGAGGAGACGGCCCTCGTCCGCCCGTACGTCCTGGCCAGCGAGCAGCGCACACGGCAGCGCTCTGCGCCCGTCCCGCACCACCTCATCGCCCGCACGTGCTTCACGCCGGAGGAGGTCCACGGATGACGCGCATCCCCGCGGCGGCCACGCCCTACCGATCCAGCTCATGCCGCATCGGCACCCACCACGAGTGCGCGCACTCCTCCCCGACGACGGCACCGATCGACATCCCCGTCATCTACGAGGCGTGCGTCTGCCCCTGTCACTCCCCGACCACGTCACCGAAGGCGGCCTCGTGAACGGCTTCCCCTCCGGCGGCGCGCTCGCCTCGCCGGTCGAGATCACCACGGCCACCGTGCAGCGCGGCGACGTCATCCAAATCGGCGGCCAAGCGTGCCGAGTAGCCGACCTCCGCCAACTCCCTGGCGGCGCGAAGCGTCTCCTCTTCGAGTCGGGCGAACTCCTGACCATGCACACCCGCACGCGCCTGATCGCCGTACGTGTGCTCAGAAGGTGGTGAGCGCCCCCATGCCGTCCCTCCGCCACACCATCGCCGACGACCTCCGGACGCAGATCACCACCGGCCACCTGTCGGCCGGCGCCCGTCTCCCCTCGGAACCGATGCTCGCCGCCCAGTACAAGGTGAGCACCCCAACCCTGCGCAACGCCCTCGCGCTTCTCCAAGCGGAGGGCCTGATCGAGAAGATCCACGGCAAGGGCAACTTCGTCCGCCACCCGCTGCGCAGACTCACGTACACGGGAGGCCGCCTCACCCCGGACCCAGACCTCCACGTCACGATCCGCACGACCAACCTCCGAGCCCGCGGAGACTTAATCCCGCTGCTCGGAGTCCCCTCGCGCACCCCGCTAACGGAGTTCCTCTGCCTCACTCACCAGGGGAAGTCGCCGCACAGTCTGGCCCGCATCTACGTCCCGCAAGACCTGGCACCCGCCCAGCGGCCTTGGCATCGGTCCGGCGTAGAGGAATCCCGAGACCAGATCAGCGCGCGCCACCCAACTCCCGAGGAAGCGACAACCCTCCGCATCAGCTCGACGCTGGCCGTCCTCGCGATCACGCGCGTGTCGACTGACACCACCGGACGCGTGGTCGAGGCTGCCCGCTTGGTCCTCCCCAGCGACCGCGCCGAAGCGCTCTTCGTCACGCACTACACAACCAAGGCGAAAGGACAGGAAGGATGACGCTTCACAACAGGCTCCGCCTCCTGCCGTGGACGGGCCCCGACGGCAAGCCCTGCTATCTGAGCACCGACGACGAAGACAGCCACTTGTCCCGCCTGGCTGACAGCACCGAAGCACTCCAACTCGACTTGGCGGCTCAGCTCCTGGATTACGTGGCTGACGTACTCGGCAGCGATGAGCTTGGCCTGCAAGAGCTGAGCGCGCTGGCAGCGGACCTCACGGAAGCCTTGCGGGGCACGCTCCGTGTAGCGGAAAGCCGCGGGCACCGCCTGTTGACTCCGGTCCCGGAGGCCCGCGCCAACGTCACCAAAGGCCCCACGCTGTCGGCGGCGGCCTTCGGCTGACGAGCGATGCCCCCCGCAACAATGAGGAGCCCCGGGGCCAGTCCGGGGCTCCTCTGCACACGGCTCCGGAGAGGGGGTCCAGCCACCGACGTCGGCCCAGGTGAGGGGCTGTCAAAGGACCAGAGGTCCCTGGCTGGTCCACAGCCTGGTGCGGTGCCCCGCTCATTTACGCACGTGGCTGACCATGGTCAACCTTGACAACCGAGACATTGACGACTGCAGTGTCACCTGTAGCGGTGGTTCGCAGGCATCCTGTATCTGTTTTCTACGGTTTGTCGGCATGGGCGCGAGGCGCCTTGCCCGGGGTTACAGCCTAGTCGGTTGCGGAGCTGCGCGCCGTCGAGCTGATTGCGACGGCGCGCAGTCGGCCGTCAGGTTTCGTCAGACTCGTCCGCGCTGTCCGTGCTCCCCGTGTGCGCCTCTTCTGCGGCCTCGGCGATTGCCGCGTACATCTTCAACCGCCCGCTGATCTTGTCGAGACGGATACCTAGGTCCTCCGCGTGAACCTGAGGCCATCCCTGTTCTCTGACGAACGCGCGGCTATGTCCGCGAACGCTCTCGGCTGCGACGAGTGCGCTCTCCAGTGAAGCTACGAGGTTCGCGAAGTGAGCTTTGGCCCCTTCGAATTCGCTCTCTGGCGTCGTGACGTCCCCTTCAATCGGAGGGGAAGAGACTGCCTCACCGACGGCGGTGAACGTGGTTCGGAGCCACGTGTCGTCGGCTTCGAGAGGCTTGTTGTTCAGGTTGAATTGTGGCGTTCCGATCTCATCTACCCTCTGTGGTTTCCTGTTTTGGCGTCCGTCGATGATTGCCCTGTGAAGGGTCCTAAGTCCGTGAGGATTCTCCGTCATTCGTTGGAGCACGGATGACGGAGTGCGATAGTCGACGGTGCGTCCTCGCGCCTCTCGGACCAAAGTTCCGTGCACTGCCAGGTAGTAGCCCCCACGGACCCCCAGCTCGACGCCTGCCCCTTCGGAGGAGCCTCCCTCTTTCAGGCTGCGAAGAGCTGATTCCAGCATCTTGTCCGGATCGTTGTCCCCACTGACGTGCCAGCCTGACGCCTGAAGTGGCGTCCATTTCAGCATGCGTTGCAGTGTGCTGCGGGTTCCGCTCACCCGATCTGCGGCATCTGCGTCAGCGTTAGCAGCGCGCCAGGGGCGCAGGATCATCTCCGTGACCACCTTGGCTTTAAAGTCGACCGTGACTTTGCTTTTGGCCGTGATCCTCAAGACGCCTTTACGGAAGAGGGCGTGCTCTTCGGCATTGAGGAATGCGGCTACGATCTCCGCGACCCGAGTGTCAGGCCACGGGTCGAGGACGTTCGAGCGGACTTCATCCGGCGTCAGGTCTGCGGCGAACCACTCCGCACGAGTGCGGGTGAGTCGGCCTGCCCTCAGGAACTCCTCAATGACCGGATCCGCCAGAGCGTCGTTCTCACTTGCGGCTCCCCAGGGCTTCGGAGGCTCGACGTGGGTGATGCCTACGATGAACTTCACCGCCTGGTCGTACTGCAGTTGGGAGCTTTCGTCCGGGATGAACCGCAGTACGAGGGTCGCCGGAGCCACGAGCGCACGGGCGCGTTTCACGTCGTCAGGCGTGACCTCTTCCCGCGGACGCTCACCCGTGCCAAGGACCTGGCTCAGTAGCTGCCGATACTTCCGATCGTCACCCGGTAGGCCATACAGAACGTCGCTCGCGCCGAGTGCATGAATGCGGTGACTTGCCGAAATTCGGCTGCTCCCGTCCGCGCCGGCTAGTGCCCATACCGACGATTCATCCTCCGAGTCGTGGTCGATTCTGACAACCGTGAGCAGCAGCTCCCTCAGGATGCCGTGCTGCCCGATAGTCTCAGTGAGGTCGTTGTGTCGAGCAAGGAAGCTATTCGACTTGTCCATGGCGCTGACAACATGCGCACGCGATTGGGCTTGGAGAACAAGTTCCCCTGTTTCCCCCGGCGCCGCTTCTAGGCCACGCAAGGGGGGGAAGTGTCCTGGTGACAGTGTTCCCGAGAGGGGATAGACCCTGTATCCCGCTTCCCGGTTGTTGCCTGGGAAGTGACAGACTGCAGGCGCCCACACCTGGGTAGTGATCGTGTGGAGAATGCCTCCGGGTACCCGCATGATGTCGGGATTCTGGAGGCGTTTGCGAGCCTCTTCAGGTCGTGCGATTGCTCGTGCGACGGCTGTGGCAGCACCCTCACTGAACCCATAGCCCACGAGTGTGCTTGCGAGCTTACGTACCGCCGCCGTCCGCGGAAGGGCAGGTAGCCCGTCAGGCAACGATGGAAGATCTTCTTCCACGGGGTCAATCTCATCAACACGCGCCTCACTCGTCTCAGGGGCGGTGGTGCTGATCTCAACCGCACTGGCCAGTGGCAAGGCGGGAGAATGCGGGGTGGCTTCAGCAGAGGGTGTCGAATTCGGCTCGGAGCCGTCGGGCCCTGGCTGAGAGGCGTGGTCTTCCACGGGGGTCCTTCCGATCTGCGTGGAACGAACTGCGGCGGCGCCGGGTTCGTTGAGGCGATCGGGGCCCTCCGTGGGACATGCCACGTCGGACAAAGGAAGGACCCTTCTGCCTCACCTGGAGACGAAGGGCCGCTAGGCGACCAACTGTCCCCGCTGCGGCATCCCGGTGATTCCGGTGTTGCCGAGCGGCCGCACTCGGTGCCGGTCGTCTGTCGGGTCCCCGTCGATGCGACGGTGCGACCACTGCCAACACATGGGACGAGTGCCATATGTCGCGACGTGCCGGGAACAAGTACGTCCAATGGCATTAGCCTGCCGGAGACTTCAGGCGGTTGGGGGACTTTCTCCATTCTCAAGTCTCAGGTCGGCGGGCTCTGATATATGGGGCCCTTGCTGCCGGCGGACGCTTGGTTCGGACCATCCCGCTGGGCGGGATGTCGTCCTGCGAGGTCCGTCACAGTGGGTGCATGGCCGTCACGCCGGGTTAGAGGCATGATGGTTGACGCCTTACACCGCTAGGTCAGCATGGGGTGTGACGCTCGGGTGCGGGATGTCCTGACGTTCCATCGACAGTCAGGGAAGGGAAGACTCTGCTGCAAGTTTTGGTCGGTCGGCCCTCGCCGGGAGCCCACGGGCTTGCCGCTGGTTGCAGCACACTTCGCTTGACACGTGGCCGAGTGCGGATGCGGCATCACCGGGACAAGGCGCTGACGATGTCTTCGATTCGTTCGGCCGCATCATCGACCTCTTCATGTTCCCAGACGCGGACGACGGCCCAACCCGCTTCCTTGAGAGCTATGTTGGTTGTAGCGTCTCGCTCTCGGTTGGCTTGGATTTTCTCCTGCCATTTCTGGCCCTGCTTCTTGGCCGGCCGATAGTGTTGAGGGCAGCCGTGCCAAAAGCAACCGTCAACAAAGACAGCCACCTTCGCCTTCGGGAAAACGACGTCAGCGGTTCGACGCAGATTCGGCAACGGACGGATGCCTACGCGATACCGCAAACCCCTGCGATGGAGCGCCGATCGCAACAATAGCTCTGGCTTGGTGTCCTTGCCCTTGTTCGCCGTCATGACCGCCCGGACGGACATCGAGCTGGCGGAGGAGTTCTCGGGAAGCGGTTCGTCGACGACCATTCCGGCCTCGCGTGCCTCGCTCCAGGCGGCAGCGAGATTGGCTGCGCGGGTGGGTCCATCGACGTCGCAGACGTAGCGCTCCTCGGTGTTGCCACTGACCGACCACCGTAGATATGCCCGGATACGTCGAGTGCGTCGATAAAGTCGGAGCAGGATTGATGCCCGCGCGTATCGGCCTTCCCCGAGCGGCACTGCACGGCGATAGCGTCCACCTGCCGCTTTGTCCTGCTCTGCTGTCCGTTTGTCCCGAGACAGTCCCGGCCGCGGTTTGTACGCATTCTCCGGCGGCAGTCGATCGTTCCACCCCCGTTGTTTCACGACCGCCGCCGGGGTCACGGCTTCCCGCCGGACTGCTGCAAGGCACCGACGGAACGGAGCGCGTTGCCCACAGCGTTCGCGAAGGTCGCGCCGAGCTTCACGGGCACGGCGTTGCCGAGCTGCCGCATCTTTTCCCCACGTGGGCCAGCAAGCTGCCACTCATCGGGAAAAGTCATGACGCGGGCGGTCTCACGCACGGTCATGTAGCGATATCCCGTGCCGTTGAACGTAGGGTCATCCATCTGCATGACCGACTCGCCACCAGGGACACCATGCACCCCTGCCTTGACGGTTTTGGCCGGCCGATCAAGAAGGTTCGGAGTATGCCCGGTGTAGACGCGGGCCCCGGGCCAGCCGAAATGATCAGAGACTTCGCCCACTTGAAGCTTGTTCTCAACGGCGTCGACCTCGATGAACTGCAAGGGGCGTCCCTCGAACTCGTCAATGCCCTGGATGGCGTCGCGCAATGTGCGCCAAGGCTGGAGTTCCAACTTCTTCTTGGTCTTGTGGTCGTCGTAGTCGAGTTTCGGTAGATTCGCGATGGTGCGAGCCTTGGCGTCGTCGTCGACGTAGTCGTGCCGGTTCCAGTACTCCCCACCCTCACGCATGGAGTGGATCAGCGCCTCGTCGGAATGAGTCTGCTTGGGTTCGAATCCGTTCCAGGTTTCTTCGTCGACGCCGAGGTCGGCACGGAAGGCGACGATGATCACGCGCTGTCGGATCTGAGGGACCCCGAAGTCCGCCGCGTTCACTGGGATGTGCTTGACGAAGTAGCGCTCCGAGGGCGGCACTTCGTCGTTGGCGAGTTTCTTCTTCAGGATGTCGTTGTGATCCTCCCACGATGCGCCAGCCTTGCGCTTCTCGAAGGGAAGGCGCAGTTCGTTGAGGATGTACTCGAAGTAGGGCTCGAAGGAGGGACGCAAGAGACCGCGAACGTTCTCACAGATGACCGCCTTTGGCTTCATCTCGCGAATGGCGCGAAACATCTGAGGGAACATGTTCCGCTCGTCTTCCATGCCCTTGTGCGCGCCGCCGAGACTGAACGGCTGGCAAGGCGGACCCCCAGCCAGGATGTCAACCTTTCCGTTGAGAGCCTTGAAGTCGTCGACGAGATCGCGGACATCGCCAGGCTTGACTGGCCACTTTCCGCCCTCTGGAGTGGGGTTGGTCTGAAGCGTCTCGATCGCCCGCTTGGCGTACTCATTCACGAGCAGTGGACGGAAGCCGGCGGCGTGTACGCCCATGGCGAGACCCCCACCGCCAGCGAACAGCTCGACGCAGGTGCCTACCTGGGGATGCTTGATTCGCAGCTCAGACATGAGGGAACTATACCGCGGAGCTAGCGATCATCGACGCGCGTTGAGGGAACACGCATCATGCCCCCCGCGGTCACCGGTTAGAGTGACGACGATCACTCCGGGAAGGGAGTCGCGACGGTGCCGTTGGGGAACCACGCTGAGTTCAAGTTGAGCATCACCAGGGCCCTTGGTGATCAATTGGCTGCAGACCTGGAAGCGCTCACGCCAGCCCCGCTCACCGAGGCTAACCTTCGCCTCCTGCCTCCGCACAAGGGTGTTTACCAACTGCGCCGAGGCAAGGAACTGCTTTATGTAGGAAAGGCCGAGGTCACCCTGTCCCAGCGCCTTGGGAAGCATCTGCGGAAGCTGAGTGGCCGCGAGGGGATTCGGTTGGAAGAGATCTCCTTTACGGCGCTTTCGGTCGACGAAGACTTTTCCGCAGTTGCCCCTGAAAAGCTCCTGATCGACAGGTTTCAGAGCGCTGGTGAGGCGCCGTGGAATGAAAACGGGTTCGGCATCAATGATCCGGGTGATAAGCGGGATACCACGGTGTTTGCGAGCGATCATTTTGATCAGCTCTATCCGGCGAATCTCAATTGGGTGATACGCGACCTCGCCCTTGGGGGCCAGAACCTGCGCCCGCTACTGAAGAACGTGAAGACGCAGCTTCCCTATACATTTCGCTACGCCTATTATCGGACTGCCGCCGAGAAATTCTATGAGCGATTTGATGTGACCATCGACCGCCCCGAGATGACGGCGCACGAGTTCTTCCTCTTCCTTAGTGCGACTCTGCCAGACGACTGGCAGATCATGGCTCTGCCGGGCTACGCGGTCATGTATCCGAAGGAGCTGCGCTCAGAGAGCGCACGCAAGTACTACATCTCCGGTGAGGAATACGCCCCTGAGGATCTGGCCTAGGGCATGCACGCTAATAGGCCCTGGTCGGATGAGCGGAATGTCAGGGGCCGTTTATGACAGGCGCGATTGAGCTCGTCAATTACTGACGTTCTCATGTCAGGGGCGGGGGATTGCCAAGGCGGCAATCCACCGGCCGATCCCATTACTCGACCTGGCTTCCATCCCGTCTGCCGTCGACCCACACATCGTGGAGCGGGCGTGGTCCAGGGCGTCAAGGTGGAGCGCCCCGCTGGACGAACGACCTTGACGCCCTGGACCACGGCTGCTCGGCTCTGCCTGGGTCGACGGTAGACGGGAGGGAGCACCCCGCGCACGCCACACTCGGCCGGCGCATCGCGAACGGCGCCCCGCCATCTCGGAGCCTGAGCGCCCCCGCCGGAGGCATGTTCTGACCGGAGTAGTCCGTGTCCAGCTCTCTACTCATGGGCCGTAGCCTGCTGCGGCCCCAGGGGTCCGGCCCCGGCGCCGAAGGCGCAGAGGGGTCGGGCCCCAGGGGCCAGCCCGCGCTTGCGCGGGCACTTGATGAAGTAGGGAAACTCTTACCGCGCTGGCCTCAGAGGGCGATTGCCTTGTAGGTCATGGCTCGGTCGACGACCTTCTCTGGTGTCAGGTTGGGGTCGGTGCTCCAGAAGATGTAGTCGCTGATGTGGGGGCATGCCAGGCCCTGTTCCAGGGCGACCAGGATCTCTGAGCACTTCTCCTCGGGCGTCTCCGGGTTCATTAGGCGCTCGACCAGGGGGAGCGCTTCTTCGCGGGTCATGCGCCGAGGTGGCTGCGTGCTCACCGCTGCGTGACCAGCCGGCGGCCGTCGTGGCTTCGGACGTGGGGGCCTGCCTCGTCCAGGGCGTCCAAGAGGCGGATCGCGTAGACCTCGGTCATTCGGGCGGTGATCTCTTCCGGGGTGAGCCACTCGACCGCGGTCGACTCCGTGGAGGTTCGCTCCTCGCCGCCGGACGGCTTGCAGCGGAAGACCAACGCCACGATGCCTCGGGTGGTGTTCTTGTAGACGCCGGTCAGTTCCTCGACCTCTACCCGGATGCCCGTCTCTTCCCAGACCTCGCGGGCCACGCCCTGCTCGGGGGCCTCCGCGAGTTCGAGGACGCCGCCCGGGAGTTCCCACGTGCCGTTGTCCGCGCGGCGGATCGCCAGGAGTCGGCCGTCTTCGCGTACGACCGCGCCCGCTACGGACACGGAGTGCAGTGGCGTTGACGTCGTCTCTCGGGCGCTGTTACTCATGTACAGGAGCATAGGAGAGTGGGAAAGACTGTGGGAACTCCAGTAGGAGGTGGTCGGTCCGTACCTCGGTACGTCCAGATCGCCGAGGAGATTGTTCAGCAGATCCAGGCTGGGGTTCTCAAGCCCGGAGACCTGGTGCCGAGTGAGTCCGAGCTCGTCGAACGCTACGGCGTTGCCGGCGGGACCATCCGTAAGGCGATGGCCGAGGTTCGCTCAAGTGGGCTCGTGGAGACTCGGCACGGCAAGGGGTCGATCGTGAAGGACCGGCCGCCCGTGCGGCTGCGTTCCTCGGATCGGTTCCGGGCCTCGCATCGGCGTGGGGGGAAGGCCGCATACCTTGCTGAGTCCGCTCAGTCCGGTGCCACCGCCAAGGTGAGCGTCCTCTACATCGGGCCGATGGAGGCGCCGGAGGACATTGCCGAGCGGCTGGGTGTCGACACCGGTACGCAGGTGCTCGCGCGGCGGCGGCTGTACTTCCGTAACGGCGTTCCCGTCGAGACCGCCTCCTCCTACCTCCCGTGGGACGTCGTCAAGGACATCCCTCAGCTCTTCTCCGAGAACCCCGGGCCCGGTGGGATCTACGCCCGTCTGGAGGACGACGGGCACGTCTTCACCGAGTTCGTCGAGACGTTGCAGGCTCGGCCGGCCGCCAAGGCTGAAGCCTCCGAACTCGCCCTGAGCCCCGGGGCTCCCGTCGTCCACCTGCTGCGGAACGCCGTCACCAAGACCGGTCGCGTCGTCGAGGTCTGCGACACCCTCATGGCCGCTGACCAGTTCGTCTTCGAGTATCGGATCCCTGCCGCTGACTGACGCACGGTCAACTCTCCTCAACCCGCTCTGACTTCTTCGTCCGGGCGGGTTGACTCATGTATAGGAGTCAGGCACTCTTCTTCATGTCACTCATATACATGAGTGACAGAGTTCAGCACTTCTAGAGGAGTGATCTCTGTGCGTCAGATCCCCGTCGACACCTCCGCGGCCACCGTGATGGTCGCCCAGCCCCCGCAGCCCAAGGTGAAGGACCGCCGCTCCGGCGAGCGCGCCATGGACGCCGAGACCGGCGCCGCGCTGTCGACCGTGGACGTCATGTTCGCCGCGAACGGCGAGGTCGAGATCCTGACCGTCACCGTCCCGGAGACCGGCGTCTCCGCCGACCTCGTCATGGGCACCCCGGTCGCGGTCACCGGCCTGATCGCCCGTCCCTGGGAGAACGAGTTCAACGGCCAGCGCCGGCACGGCATCGCCTTCCGCGCCGTCGCGGTCACCTCGCTCGGCGGCGGCGCGGCGACCCAGAAGGCCGCCTGATCATGGAGTGGTTGATCCTCTCCGCCGTGGTGGTCGTCGTCGCCTTCGCTGGTCTCCTGCGGTGGCGGCGGCCCGCCTGGTACTGGCTGACCTTCGGGGTCGTGCTCGCCGCCCTTCGGGTCCTGGGCCGGTACTCCTCGGTCATGGACGCCTGTGGGCTGACCGTTCCTCCGCCCCGCTGGCGTCTTGCCATCGCCCGGATGGCCAACCGGCCCGTGCCGGAGCCCCGGGCCCCGCGCATCCTGCGCCTTCGGCCCACCCGGACCGGCCTCGTCTTACGGCTGGGGCTCCGGCCCGGACAGGACGCCTTCGACGTGGCTGCCTCGTGCGACCGGCTGCGGCACTCGTTCGGCATGCACGGCGTCGCCTCGCGGGAGATCCGCTCCGGCGTCGTCGAACTGCGGATGACCGGTTACGACGTGCTCAAGCGGGTTCAGATGCCCGCCGGCGTCGAGCGCTCGACCATGTGCTTGCCGGTCGCCCTGCGCGAGGACGGCGCCGTCCACTACCGCGACTATCGCACCACCCCGCACGCCCTCACGATCGGAGCCACCAAGTCAGGGAAGTCCGTCTACCAGCGGAACCTGGTCGCCGAACTCGCCGCTCAGGAAGTGGCCTTGATCGGGATCGACTGCAAGCAAGGGGTCGAGCTGTTCCCCCTGGCCCGTCGCTTCTCCGGTCTCGCAGACAACCCCGACACCGCCGCCGACCTCCTCGACGCCCTCATCGCGCACATGGAAGGCGTCTACCAACTCATCCGCGCCGAACAGCGCATCACCGCTGACACCCCGGACGCCGACATCGCCGCCGACATCTGGGACCTGCCCGACCACCTCCGTCCCGTTCCCGTCGTCGTCCTCGTCGACGAGGTCGCCGAACTCGCCCTCTTCGCCACGAAGGAGGAGGAGAAGCGGCGGGACCGGATCATCACCTCACTCGCCCGGCTAGCCCAGCTCGGCCGCGCCGCCGGCATCTATCTGGAGATCTGCGGGCAGCGCTTCGGCTCCGAACTCGGCAAGGGCATCACCATGCTCCGCGCCCAGCTCAGCGTCCGTACCGCCCACCGCGTCAACGACGAGACCAGCGCCGGCATGGCCTTCGGCGACATCGCGCCGGACGCCGTCCTCGCCACCGTCCAGATCCCCGTCGACTCGCCCGGCCTCGCGATCACCGGCGACGCCTCCGGCGGCTGGGCCCGCATCCGCACGCCGCACACCTCGCTCCGTACGGCCGTCAACGCCTGTAACAAGTACGCGCACCTCGTCCCGGAGCTGCCCGGCCTCGCCGCCTTCCGGCCCGCCGTCGAGCCGCACGTGCACCCGGTCAAGCTTCAGGCCCCGGCGTCCGCCGAGTCCCCGGCTACCGCCTGACCCTTCCCGCCCCACCGGTCGGCGCGACCGCATCACGCGCCACGTCCCTACCCCGCCATGCCCAGAACGCCCGCAAAGGAGGTGCCGACATGAC
Source organism: Streptomyces sp. Qhu_M48 (assembly GCF_051305195.1). Taxonomy (NCBI): domain Bacteria; kingdom Bacillati; phylum Actinomycetota; class Actinomycetes; order Kitasatosporales; family Streptomycetaceae; genus Streptomyces; species Streptomyces sp. Qhu_M48. Next base: position 482,604 of record NZ_CP195432.1, read on the forward strand.
CAGCAAGCTTCGCGTCGACGCCGTGCTGGTCCAAGCCCTGATCGCCGGTGCGCTGTCCTTCGCCCACCTGCACGACCTGGCCGCCGCTGCCGGTCAGACCGGATGGAAGGCGTGGGCCTATCCCGTCTCCGTCGACCTGCTCCTGGTCGCCGCCTGGCGCCGCCTCCGCTCGGACGGCTCGTCACGGCTCGCCTGGTGCTGGTTCCTGGTCTCCCTGTTCGCCTCGCTCGGTGCGAACGTCGCCACCGCCGGGTTCCTCGACCTCGCCCATCCACCCGGCTGGCTGCGCTTCGGCATCGCCGGATGGCCCGCGGTCGCGTTCCTCGGCGGCACGCTGCTCGCACATTCACCGGCGCCGACGACCTCGGAGACCCATCCGGTGGTCGAGCCGGAGCCGACAGAAGGCGTGTCGACCGAGACGGAGCACGTCACCGAGACCGATGCCGTCGCCGAGCTGGAGCCGACCCGGCCCGCGCCGGCAGCCGCGCCCGCCGTTCCCGTCCCGGCCGCCTTGGTCGCGCACGCCCGCAAGCTCGCCGACGACCACCACGCCCGTACGGGCCACCCCATCGACACCGACACCCTGCGCGCCCGCCTCGGCGTTCCCGCGCCCATGGCGGACGCCATCGCCGCCCAACTCGCTTGATCAGAACGGAGAGCGCCATGTCCCCTCGCGACCACTTCCACTCCGTCATGCGCATCGGCCCCGTACAGATCGGCACCCACCGCGACCGCCACGGCCGCACCAAGTACGCCGCCGTCTGCACCGCCGACCGCTGCGGCTGGTCCTCCGACTACTCCAGCTCCGCCGCCGCCCAGCTCGCGGCCCGTACCCACCGCTGCCGCATCTCCGACTGAACGGATACCGCTCGTGGACGTCCCGCTCTGGCTCGCCCTGGTCGTCGTCGGCGCTCTCGGCATCAAGCTCATCCGCCCGCCCTGGTGGCTCGTCGCCGTGCTCCTCCTCGGCGGCTTCCTCCTCGCCGACAGCTTGCTGGCCCCCGTCATCGACACCGCGATCTCCAAGTGACCCGACCCGGAAAGGGGAACCACCTCATGCTCCGCCCCAAGATCCCGACCATGCCGACGCCGACCGGTCTCGTCACCCCGCCCGCCGTCTTCCTCCCGCCCGCCGTCGTCCAGCCGACTGCCGTGGAGCCCATGCAGTCGTCTCCGGCCCCGACTGCCCAGCGGCCCGCCGTCCAGATCACCCCCGGGGCTGCGCTCGCCGTCATCGGTGCCGGCACCGCCGTCGTCCTGGTCGTTGGAACGGTCCTGGTCTCGATGCTCCTCGCGACCGCCGTCACCGCCGCATCGGTCGCCGTCTGCGCCGTCGTTGTCCGTTCGCTGATCGCGTCCTCGGCCAAGCGCCGCTGACCGGCCCCCGGGCGGCCTCGATACCGCCAAGCATCCGCCGCCCGGGAGCCGTACCCCTCGCCGATCTCACAACCGGAAGGAACACCCATCATGGATCAGCGCACCGCCGCCACCGCGGCGGGCCTGGACCCGGCCACCCTCCACGATGTCCTCCGAGTCGCCTCCGCCCCCGACTTCGACCGCTGGCGGGACCAGGTGCACCGCACCGGCGGCTGCTCCGATCCCATCCATTTGACCGGCTGGTCCCTCGCCAAGGACCGCGCGTCCGGCGAGACCCTCCGCCGATACTCCACGGAGGCCGAGCCCAGCGGCCATCTCCGCGTCGCCTGCGGCAACCGCCGAGCCTCCCGCTGCCCCTCCTGCGCCCACACGTACGCGGGGGACACGTACCACCTGATCCGCGCGGGCCTGGCCGGCGACGAGTCCAAGGACATCCCCTCGACCGTCCGCGACCACCCCCGGGTCTTCGCCACCCTCACCGCCCCGTCCTTCGGCCCCGTGCACAACCGGCCCGACCGCGGCGTTTGCCGCTGCGGCACCCGCCACCCGGAGAACGACCCCGCCCTGGGCACGGCGCTCGACCCCGAGTCGTACGACTACGCCGGAGCCGTCCTCTTCAACAACCACGCCGGTCAGCTCTGGCAGCGCTTCACCAACCGACTGCGCCGCGAGCTCGCCGCCCGTGCCGGGCTCACCCAGCGCGAGCTGAAGGGCGCCTTACGGGTCTCGTACGGGAAGGTCGCCGAGTTCCAGAAGCGCGGCGCCATCCACTTCCACGCCGTGATCCGCCTCGACGGACCGGACGGCCCCGGCACCGCCCCACCCTCATGGGCCACTGTGCGGCTCCTCGACGACGCGATCCGCGCCGCCGCCGTCCACGCGTACACGACCATCACCGTCCCGGCCGCCGGAGACCAGCCGTGCCGGCGGTTCCAGTGGGGCCGCCAGCTCGACATCCGTCCGGTCAAGGCGTTCGGCGACGGCTCCGACATCACCGAGCAGGCGGTGGCCGCGTACGTCGCGAAGTACGCCACCAAGGCCGCCGAGACCACCGGCAGCCTCGACCGGCGGATCGGCAACCGGGAGGTGCTCGACCTCTTGGACGTGGCCGACCACCCCCGCCGCCTGATCGAGGCCTGCCTCGACCTGGCCCCGCTCTACCCGGACCGCAAGCTCACCGCCTGGGCCCACATGCTCGGCTTCCGCGGCCACTTCTCCACCAAGTCCCGCCGCTACTCGACCACCCTCGGCGCCCTCCGCCAGATCCGCGCCGACTACCGCGCCGCCCAGGAACACGTCGACGCCGAGCCGGACACCGTGCTCATCCTCGCCTCCTGGCAGTACGCCGGACACGGCCACACCCCCGGTGAGGCCGCCCTCGCCGCGACCATCTCGCGCGGAATCCAGCTCAACCGTCAGACCGCCCGCGAAGCCCTGCGCGACCAACTCGCCCTGGCCGCCCCGGAAGGAGCCGCAGCATGACCACCGCCACCACCGACGAACTGCTGACCGTGCCCGAGGTCATGGCCCGGCTCAAGCTCGGACGCTCCACCGTCTACGACCTCATCCGCTCACGCCGCCTCACCTCGATCACCGTCGGCCGCGCCCGCCGCGTCCCCGTCGACGCCGTGCGGGACTTCATCACCTACAAGATCGGGGAGGCCGCCTGATGGCCGCTCAGCGCAAGCGCAACCCGAACGGCGCCGGCACCATCACCCAGCGCAAGGACGGCCGCTTCCAGGCCGCCGTCTACGTCCTCCAGCCCGACGGCACCCGCGCCCGGAAGTTCGCGTACGGCAAGACCTGGGCCGAGTGCGACGCCAAGCGCCGCGAGCTCCTCGACAAGGTCGACAACGGCATTCCCGTGCCGACCCGCTCGGCGAAGCTCTCCGAGTGGCTCCCGTACTGGCTGGGCAACATCGTCCAGCCGCGCCGCAAGCTCAGCACGTACGACAAGTACGAGACGCACGTCCGTCTCCACCTCGTCCCGGGGATCGGCTCCAAGCGGCTGGAGTCCCTGAGCGTCGCCGACGTCCGGCGCTTCCTCGTCCAGCTGGAGAAGAAGACCACCGCCGCCACCGCCAAGGAGTCCCACCGCGTCCTGCGGACCGCCCTCACCGCGGCTTGCCGCGAGGAGCTGATCACGCGCAACGTGGCCACCCTCGTCGAGCCGCCCCGGTCGAAGGCGCGGGAGCTGAGCCCTTGGTCCCTGGACGAGACCCTCGACTTCCTCGCCGCCGCCCGCCGAGACCCGCTGTACGCCGCCTTCGTCCTCGCCATCGCCATGGGGCTGCGCCGGGGCGAGCTGATCGGACTCCGCTGGGCTGACGTGGACCTGGACCGTCGCGTCCTCTACGTCCGCCAGCAGATCCAGCGGCGCCGGGGTGTCCTGTACGACGACGATCCCAAGGGACGTCGCCGCCGTGCCGTACCGCTTCCCGCCATGTGCATCGCGCCCCTCCGCTGGCACCGGATGCGGCAGAACGATCAGCGGGCCAGGGCGGGGGAGGAGTGGAAGGGAAGTGACTACGTCTTCACGACGCGCACGGGCAGCCCGGTCGAGCCGCGGAACGTGTACCGCTCCTTCACCCGCGTCGCCGCCTCCGCCGGGCTCCGCGTCATCCGGCTCCACGACGCCCGGCACGGCTGCGCGACCCTGCTCACCGCCGCCGGCGTCGCGCCCCGCGTGGTCATGGAGATCCTCGGGCACAGCCAGATCAGCATCACCATGGACGTGTACACGCATGTCGTCCAGGACACGCAACGTGAGGCGATCAGTCACATGGACCGGCTGCTCAAGAGGCGGCCCGGTCGTCCCTGACCGTTGCCGTTGATGTCAGCCGTAGATGTCAGAGGGGGGTCACATCCCAAAATTGGTATGTGACCCCCCTCTGAGCTTGTGCCCCCGGCAGGATTCGAACCTGCGACACCCGCTTTAGGAGAGCGGTGCTCTATCCCCTGAGCTACGAAGGCCGGGTGGGGAGCGGCCCCTGGGGGTCGCTTCGCCGACGTCAGTGTAGCGGGTGGTGTGGTCGGCGTATGGGGGGACAGGGTCTGGCCGCGTTGTGTGCTGTGGGGGTGCGTGAGCTTTGGTGGGGTGGGGTTGATGGCGGGCTCTGGCGGGGCGGTGGTGATCTTTCCTGTGGGTGTGCGATGGCCTACGGTCCTCGTGAGGACCTGAGGGGGCTGACGTGGGCTTGGCTGCCGATTCCTGGCGGGGGCACGATCCCGGCCTGCTCGTCGTGGGGCTTTTCGTCAGTGCGGCTGTCCTGATGGGGCTCGTCGTCTATCTGGGGTCCCGGCTCGCGCCGGACGCCCTGCGGCGGTACGACGCGGTCCGGGGGACGCGGGACGTCGCTCTGCTCTCCGTCGCCGTGTCGGTCGCGTTCTATCTGTGGGGGCTTCTCCACCTGGTGTTCGTCGACGAGCAGCTGCAGGGTCAGGAGTGCGAGGTGCGGCGGCCCGAGGGGGCCGACCTCGTCGGGCGGCGGGGGGACTTCGTTCCGCTGCGGCTCGTCTGCGAGGTGGCGGGCGGAGCGGACTACGGCGTTCTCGTCCCCGGTTACGTCAACCCGGTCCTCGCCGTTCTGCTGCCGCTCGCCTGCTTCGGTGCCGTGGCCTCCGGGGTCCTGTCCCGGCTGCGGCGCGTCCCGGTGCGGGGTTGACCCTGTTCGCGCGGGGCGCATAGCGTCGCCGGGCCGGTTGGGCAGGTGTCGAGGAGGGCTCGTGGTGGAAGCGCGGCTGACCGCTGTCGGGGCGCCCTTCGAGGTGAGCGAGGGGGTCTACGCCTCCGGGCCGCGGACCCTGCGCGAGTTCGTCGAGGTCGTCTGGGGGTACGGGGATCAGGTCTTCCTCGTGTCCGAGGGGCGGGTTCTGACCTATCGGGAGTTCTTCGACGCCTCCTGCGGGCTCGCCCGGCGGCTTCTCGGGGAGTGCGGGCTGCGCCCGGGCGATCGTGTCGTCATCGCCATGCGGAACCTGCCCGAGTGGCAGATCGCCTTCTGGGCCGCCCAGCTCGCCGGGCTCGTCGCCGTACCCCTCAACGCCTGGTGGACCGAGGACGAGTGCGCGTACGCGCTGGACGACTGTGCCCCGGGCGTGCTGCTCGTCGACGGGGAGCGGGTCGGGCGGGTCGAGGCGTGGGCCGGGCGGAACCGGGTCCCCGGGATCGTCTTCCAGCCGGAAGGGCCGCTTCCCGCGGGCTTCCGGGCGTACGTGCCCGACACCGATCCGTTCCTCGGGCCGCCGCCCGTCGACGTCCTGCCCGAGCACGACGCCACCATCGTCTACACCTCCGGCACCACCGGGCGGCCCAAGGGCGCCGTCGCCACCCATCTCGCGCAGGCCGGGGCCGCCATGAACCCCCGGTACTTCGCCGCCGCCGCGGCCCTCGCGCGCGGTGACGTGCCCGGGACGGGGCCCGCGCCCGTGTCGCTGACCACCTTTCCCTTCTTCCACGTGGCCGCCTTCACCTCCTTCTACGGGGTCATGGCGGCCGGCGGGACGCTGGTGATGATGCGGAAGTGGGATCCGGCCCTCGCCCTGGAGCTGATTCGCGAGCATCGCGTCACGCACTACGCCGGGGTGCCGACCACCGCGCTCCAGCTCCTCGACCTCGCCCGCGCGACCGGCGACCGGCTGGACAGCCTCACCCTGCTCAGCACCGGGGGCGCCGCCGCCCCGCCCGGCATCGTCGACGGGATCTCCGCCGGGTACGGGGAGCGCGTCGAGCCCCGGAACGGCTACGGGCTCACCGAGACCTGCGGCGGGGTCCTGTCGAACGTCGGCGCCGAGTACCGCGCCCATCCCGGGAGCGTCGGCCGGCCCTCGCCCGTCACCGAGGTGCGGGTCGACCGGCCCGACGCGGGGGGTGTGGGGGAGCTGTGGCTGCGCGGGCAGTCGCTGGTCCGGGGGTACTGGGGGGACGAGGCGGCGACCCGTGCGGCGTTCGCCGACGGCGGCTGGTTCCGGACCGGGGATCTCGGGCGGGTGGATGCGGAGGGGCGGGTCTTCGTCGTCGACCGGCTCACCGACATGGTGATCCGCGGCGGTGAGAACGTCTACTGCGTCGAGGTCGAGGGCGTTCTCCACGAGCACCCCGACGTCGTCGACGCCGCCGTGCTCGGTGTCCCGCATCCCCTCCTCGGGGAGGAGGTCGCGGCCGTCGTCCGCCTGCGACCCGGCGCCGCCGTCGGCGTCGAGGAGCTGCGCGCGCACGTGGGCGCGCGCCTCGCCGCCTTCAAGGTGCCCACCCAGGTCCTCGTACGGGAGGAGGAGCTGCCCCGGAACCCGACCGGGAAGATCCTCAAGCGCGAGCTGAGGGGCAGCCTGGTCACCGGCGGGTGATCCTGACCCGGTAGGTGCCGTTCTCGTCCTCGTCCAGGACGGTGATCCCTATGCCGTTGGCGCGGTCCGTGAAGGTCTCGCCGGGGCGGTAGGGGGCGTCCGACAGTTCCGCGTGGACGTTCGCGCGGCGCGTGCAGCCGCCGCTCGCGTGCTCGCTGTCGGACACGGTCACCGGGCCGTGGCCGGTGTCCACGTCGGACTCCACCCGGTAGACGAGGACGCCCTGTTCGCAGACCGCCTCGTCGTTGCCGTCCTTGCTGCGGACCTCGACCGCGTACCCGGAGGTGTCGGAGAGCGGGACGAAGGCGAGCTTGGGGCCGCCCGGGACGGCCAGCGGGGTGAGGGTGTAGTCGCCGGTGCCGGGGTCGGACGCGCAGCCGACCTGGTCGTTGTCGAGCCAGCCCAGTTTCCACTTGTGCCAGCCGAGCAGGTCGTTGTTGGCCCCCCAGTCCTCGGACATGATGTCCCAGTGCCCGACGGTCCCGCCGCCGTCCGAGGTGTACAGGTCGGGCAGCCCGAAGACGTGCCCGTTCTCGTGCGGCAGGACGCGGTAGCCGGTCTCGGCGAAGCTGCCGGAGCCGTCGTCCTGGCGGCTGTAGACGAAGGACGTGTTGGCGAGCGGCACACCGTCCGCGTAGGGGGCGTCGTCGTTGCCGGAGAAGGTCACGGACAGGACGGTGTCGAGGGCGGAGGGCCCCGCGTTCGGCGTGACGAGGACGTTGACCAGGTCGTACGCGCTGAAGTCCACTTTCGGGTCGGCCGCCTTCACGATGTCCTCCACGAGGGAGCGGTAGGCCGGTTCGTACGGTGAGCCGCGCTCGATCCCGTACGCGGAGAATGCCTTGGGCATCCGCAGCCAGTCGGCTATCGGGGCCTCGGCGCGGTAGTGCAGGCGCCCGTACGAGCTGGTGCGGAACCACTCGGCGGTCTGCGGGAAGAACTCGCGGAAGCGGCCCATCGCCGTGCCCTCGCCGGTGGCGTCCGGGAAGTCGATCATCAGGTTGAGGGCCCTGACCTGGCCCGTGGAGCGCACGTATCCGGGGGCGGTGGGCAGCCCCTCCGACATCTGCACGCCCATCGTGGTCGCGATACGGCACGGCCCCAGCTGGGCTCCACCGGGCGCCGCGGCCACGGGGCCGGCCGAGGCGGGGGCGGGACCGGGCAGGGTGCTGCTCGCGGAGGCGAGCAGCGTGAGGGAGAGCGCCGTGGTCGCGGCCAGGGCGACGGGTCTGCGTATCCGTCGGCGGGGGTGCTGCATACGGTCGCCTCTCCGAGGGGGGCAGGTCGGCGGAACGACCCCTTCCGGTCAGCGCGGGTCCGCGTGGGCCGTGTCCGTGCCGGCATGGGTCCGCGTGGGCCGTGTCCGTGCCGGCATGGGTCCGCGTGGGCCGTGTCCGTGCCGGCATGGGCTCGCGTGGCCCTCTCCGTTCCGGCGTGGGTCCACGCGAGTCGTATCCGTTCCGGCGTGCGGCCGCCCGTGGTCCCATGGGTCCGCGTGCGACCGCGCTGTGCGATCAGCCTGTGACGAGAGGTTCCGGCGCGCGCGCCGGGTGGCCCGATCGTGGGTATTCCGACCGCGACCCAGGTGTGTGAGCCAGGTCACACGTGCGGTGGGAAATAACCGGGGACTGGGTCCCCGTTTATGACTGTGTTCGGCGAAGTGGGGAGTCCGTCCCCGGATGCTGTCCGGGGCCGGATCCTTTCCGGGACCCAGTTGTCGTCCGGGACCCGGATCCTGTCCGGGATGCGGTGCCGGTGCCCTGCCGGTGCGGCTCCGGACGACGTCCCCTACCGAAGTGCCGAAGACCCCGAGTGAAGTGAGGAGGCCGTGGCGTGACCAGCGACGTCGCCGACACCGCGCCCGCCCGCCGCGTGCCCCGACCGCGCGCCGACGCCCTGCGCAACCGCGAGCGGATCGTGACGACCGCCCGCGAGATGTTCGTCGAGTTCGGCCCCCAGGTGCCGTACGACGAGGTCGCGCGCCGGGCCGGCGTCGGGAACGCCACGCTCTACCGGAACTTCCCCGAGCGCAACGACCTCGTCCGCGAGGTCGTGCTCTCGATCATGGCCCGCGTCACCGAGCTCGCCGAGCGTGCCACGGAGGAGGACGACACCTTCGCCGCCCTCCGGCGCTTCACCCACGCGGCCGCCGACGAACGCATCGGTGCCCTGTGCCCGATGCTCGACGGGGCCTTCGACAAGGACCACCCCGACCTGACGGCCGAACGCGAACGCCTGGAGGAAGCCGTCCAGTCGCTCGTCGACCGTGCCCAGCGGGCCGGCCGGCTCCGCTCCGACATCGGCGTCGGAGACCTGATGGTGGCGGTGTCCCAGCTGACCCGCCCCCTGCCGGGTACGGCCTGCGGCGCCAACTTCGACCAGTTCGTCCACCGACACCTGCAACTCTTCCTCGACGGCCTGGAGGCGCCCGCGCGCTCCGAGCTGCCCGGGACGGCCGCGACCCTGGAGGACCTGAGGCGCGACTCCTGCTCGCCGCGCACGCCGTGACCAGCGGTCAGGGCCGCCCGTCCGGCTGAACCCGTGAACCCCTTAGACGACCCGTACGACCCGTACGACCCGTACGACCCGTACGACCCGCACGATCCGTACGACCCGCATCGCTTTCACGTCCTTTTCACCAGTACGCGCCAAGAGGTGGCTACCCCCATGCCGAAAATCCCCGACGACACCGTGACCCAAGCCGACCCCGGCCGCTGGAAAGCGCTCGTCTTCATCGCCCTCGCCCAGCTGATGGTCGTGCTCGACGCGACGATCGTGAACATCGCCCTGCCCTCCGCCCAGCAGGACCTCGGCATCTCGGACGGCAACCGGCAGTGGGTCATCACCGCCTACGCCCTCGCCTTCGGCGGCCTGCTCCTCTTCGGTGGCCGCATCGCCGACCTGTGGGGCCGTAAGCGCACCTTCGTCGTCGGCCTGATCGGCTTCGCCCTCGCCTCCGCACTCGGCGGGGCCGCGAACGGCGAGGCGATGATGCTCGGTGCCCGCGCGCTCCAGGGCGCCTTCGGCGCGCTCCTCGCGCCCGCCGCGCTCTCGCTGCTCGCCGTGACCTTCACCGACGGCAAGGAGCGCGCCAAGGCCTTCGGCATCTACGGCGCGATCGCCGGTGGTGGCGGCGCCGTGGGTCTGATCCTCGGCGGAGTCCTCACCGAGTACCTGAACTGGCGCTGGACCTTCTTCGTCAACATCCCGTTCGCCGTCGTCGCCGCCGTCGGCGCGTACCTGGTCATCCGTGAGCCCGCGGGCGGCCGCAACCGCTCCACGCTCGACATCCCCGGCGTCATCCTGTCCACCCTGGGCCTGGTCGCGCTCGTGTACGGCTTCACCCGCGCCGAGTCCGAGGGCTGGAGCGACGCCGGCACCATCGGCCTCTTCGTCGGCTCCGCCGTCCTGCTCCTCGCCTTCGTGCTCACCGAGGCGAAGGTGAAGTCCCCGCTGCTGCCGCTGCGCGTCCTGACCGACCGCAACCGCGGCGGTGTTTACCTGTCGCTGGGTCTCGCCGTCATCTCGATGTTCGGCCTCTTCCTCTTCCTGACCTACTACCTCCAGGTCGTGAAGGGCTACTCGCCGGTCATGACGGGCTTCGCGTTCCTCCCGATGATCGCGGGCATGATCATCGGCTCGACGCAGATCGGCACGCGCCTGATGACCCGCGTCCCGCCGCGCCTGCTCATGGCCCCCGGCTTCCTGACCGCCGGCCTCGGCATGCTGCTCCTCACCCAGCTGGAGATCGGCACCTCGTACGCCGGTCTGATCCTGCCCGCGCAGCTGCTGCTCGGCCTGGGCATGGGTACGGCGTTCATGCCGGCGATGTCCCTCGCGACGCTCGGCGTGGACCCGCGTGACGCCGGTGTGGCCTCGGCGATGGTCAACACCTCGCAGCAGGTCGGCGGCGCCATCGGTACGGCCCTGCTGAACACGATCGCCGCCTCGGCGACCACCGCGTACCTGACGGACAACGCGGCGGGCGCGACCACCCCGGCCACGCAGAAGCTGCTCCAGCTCCAGGGCATGGTCGAGGGCTACACCGCGGCCATCTGGTGGGCCGTGGGCATCCTGGTCGCCTCGGCCGCGATCGCCTTCGTGCTGATCAACACCGGGAAGCCGGACACCGGGGCCGTCGTCGGGTCCGGCGCGGGCGCCGACGACGAGATGAAGGTCCCGGTCATCGCCCACTGACCGATCCCGATTCCCCAGCCGGGTGGTCACCCGCCCTGGTTCCCCGGTCCGTCACCCGCCCTGGTTCCCCGGTCCGTAACCATCCCTGGTTCCCCCGGCCGTCACCTGCCCTGGTTCCCCGAGCTCGTGCTCAGCGGAGCCAGGGCAGGTCCGCGTCCGGATCCGCCGGTTCGAGGCCCTCGGCCATGACCCGCATGATCGCGCCGAGCTGTTCGACCTGCTCCGGCGCGAGCCGGTCGAAGAGGGCCTGGCGTACGGCCGCCACATGGCCTGGCGCGGTCCTGCGCAGGACCTCCATGCCCTCGTCCGTGAGCTGCGCGAACTGTCCGCGCTTGTCGGAGGGGCAGTTCTCGCGCCGCACCCAGCCGTTCTTCTCCAGCCGGGCGATCGCGTGGGAGAGGCGGGAACGGGTGATCTTGGCGCTCTTGGCGAGCTCGGTCATCCGCAGCCGTCGGCGGGGGGCCTGGGAGAGCTGGACGAGCAGGCCGTAGTAGATGTGCGGCATCCCGGCGTCGCGCTGCAACTGGCGGTCGAGGTGATCCTCTAGGAGCGTGGTGGCGTGCAGGTACGAGCGCCAGACGTGCTGCTCCTCGTCGCTGAGCCAGCGTGGTTCGGTCATGTCTCCCATGGTTCCCATCGTACGACTCGTTCTTGAAAGTTGAACTATGTCGGCTTATCCTGCGCAGGAGTGAACTTGAAGTTTCAAGCATCACGCCCTCGCCAACGCCGGAAGCCGGAGGCCGTCGCCATGGACACCACGCTCGAACGGATGCCCGCCCTCTACCTGTCCCACGGCGCTCCGCCGCTCGCCGACGACCCCGTCTGGCCCGGCGAGCTCGCCGCCTGGTCCGCCGGCCTCCCGCGCCCCGCGGCGATCCTCATGATCTCCGCCCACTGGGAGGAGGCCCCGCTCGCCCTCGGCGCCACCGAGACGATCCCGCTCGTCCACGACTTCTGGGGCTTCCCCGAGCACTACTACCGCGTCCGGTACGCGGCCCCCGGCGCGCCCCGACTGGCCGAGGCCGTCCGCAAGCTGCTCCGCGCGCCCGGCACGCCCGTGCAGGACATCCCCGACCGGGGCCTCGACCACGGCGCGTACGTGCCGCTCGTCGAGATGTTCCCCGGCGCCGACATCCCCGTGCTCCAGATCTCCATGCCCACCCTCGACCCGCGCCGCCTCATGGACATCGGGCGCAAGCTCGCGCCGCTCCGCGACGAGGGCGTCCTGATCGTGGGCAGCGGCTTCTTCACCCACAACCTCGCCGCCCTCCGCCACACCGGCGGCGGGGTGCCGGGCTGGTCCGCCGAGTTCGACGCCTGGGGGTACGAGGCCCTCGCCGCCCACGACGTCGACGCGCTCCTCGACTTCGAGCACAAGTCGCCGGCCGGACGCCTCGCCCACCCGCGTACGGAGCACTTCGCCCCGCTCTTCGTCACCCTGGGCGCGGCGGAGGCGGCCGGGGACCTCGACGCGGAGCGGTCGGTGATCGAGGGGTTCTGGCTGGGTCTCGCCAAGCGGTCGGTCCAGTTCGGCTGAGCCCCGCGGCCCCGCGGCCCGGTGGCCCGGGCGGGCATCAGTACGCCGGGGTGTTCAGCTCCATGGAGCGGACGGCGGCGGCCAGCGCGAGCGGGTCGCCCACGTCGAGCGCCGTGTCCGTGAACTTGATCGTGTGGTCGTCCCCGTGCGCCGCCGCCCGTTCGAAGACCTCCTCGGCGGTGAGGGAGGTCGGCGCGTACGGGCCTGCCTCCGGCGGTGTGTACGCGGCGGTCACCGCGGCCGCCGCCGCCCACGCCGCCGCCAGGCTCGGCGCCCACAGCTCGCGGGGGAGCGCGGGCAGGGCGCGCAGCACGGCGTTCGGCGCGGTCGCGGCGTGCACCAGCATGATCGGCTCGCCGTGGCCGTGGGTCGCGTACCGGTGCGTCGCCGCCGTCACCAGGTCGGTGAGCAGTGCCCGCGCCGTGTCCGGGTCCGGTGCCGTGCCCCAGTCGGGGAAGGCCGTCAGCTGCGCGAGCCGGGCCCGGATCCCGCCGTCCTGCTCCGGGACCGGCGGTACGGCGCCGAGGGCGGCGGCCGCGTCCGGCGCCACGGCCAGCGGGGTCAATGACGGGAGGGGCTGGTGGCGGGCGGCCCAGTAGCCGAGGGCGTGCGCCAGCTCGGCCCGGCGCGGTGCCGTCCCGGCCTCCCCGGACGTCAGGAGGGTCCGTACGGCGTGACCGGTGCGGATCACGGGATGCGTCGCACCACCCGCGATGCCCGGGAGCAGCCGGGGCCACCACTCGGCGAGGATCTCCCGCCAGGGGCGCGCCTCGGCGCCGTCGAGTTCCCGCGCGAAGAAACGGGTCCAGTCGGTGATCCGGGTCGGGTCGCCGAGCGCCTCGCGCCAGTCGCCGGTGGTGACCGGGCGGGACGGGGGCGGCAGTTCCTCCAGCTTGTGGGCGTAGTGATCCAGCCAGCGGTGCACGGCCGGGGCCCGGCCGTGGCGGACCAGGGCCTCGACGGCCATGGGGGCGTGGTTGCTGAGCCAGCCGTCGCGTTCGGGGCCGGTGGTGTGGAGGCGTTCGAGGGCTTCGTCGAGGGTGCCGGACGCGTCGGCACCGGGTGCGGGTGTGCGGTGCGGGGCGTCGTCGGCGCGGTGCGGGGCGGTGCCGGACGGGGCGGCGCCGGGTGCGTCGGTGCTGGAAGGGGCGGTGCCGGGTGCGTCGCTCATGGGGCGACGCTAGGGCGGGGAGGGGTGGGGGCGTAACGGGCTGGGGACCTAGGCCTCCCGCCCGAGGCCGCGAGGGCTGCCCTCCCGGGGCCGGTTGGCCGGGCCCTCCCGGGCCGGGCGTCCCCTCCTTCGGCATCCCGGGCGGGGCGGGCAACCCATCGGCCCGTCCCGGCGTCTGAACAGACGGCGGCGCGTGTGATCGCGGTCTCACCGACAGTGTGGTCGGGGACCCCGCGAGCGGCGCCGGGAAACCCTCCGGGCCCAGTCTGACCTGCACCTCCGTGGATATCGAAGGCATGCCCGCGGGGGCGGCGGCCGCGCAGCATACTGCATGATCGCGAAAATCCATGTGCCGGGTGGGAATTCTGTCCTGATTCCAGTCGTTGTTTCCGTCGGATGCAGGGCACCCGAATGGGTGTCGCGACCTACTCAGCAAGGGAGCTCGCATGGCAACCCGTGCCGTCGCCCGTCGTCAGACCTCCGCCAAGAGCGGGGCCGGCCGGGCAAGCAGCGTTCGCGCCGTGGGCGGGGAGATCGCCGACCGCGACCTGGTCGGCATGTACCTCGACGAGATCGCGCGCACACCCCTGCTCGACGCCGCCAAGGAGGTCGAGCTCTCCCAGACGATCGAGGCGGGTGTCTACGCCCGCCAGATCCTCGAGGGAGAGATCGAGAGCGAGGCGGGCGGAGCCGCCCGTGAGGAGCTCGAAGCGCTGGTCGCCGCGGGCGAGCGGGCCAAAGAGCTCTTCATCAAGTCCAACCTGCGGCTCGTCGTGGCCGTCGCCCGGCGCTACCCGCGCAGCGGACTGCCGCTGCTCGACCTGATCCAGGAAGGGAACGCGGGCCTGGTGCGCGCGGTCGAGAAGTTCGACTACGCGAAGGGCTTCAAGTTCTCCACGTACGCGACGTGGTGGATCCGCCAGGCCATCACCCGGTCCATCGCCGACCAGTCCCGCACGATCCGGCTCCCCGTCCACCTCGTGGAGGAGCTGGGCCGGATCAGGCGGGTGCAGCGCGAGTTCAACAGGGAGAACGGGCGGGAGCCCGAGCCCGCGGAGGTCGCCACGGAGCTCGGCTCGACGCCGGAGCGGGTCGTCGACGTGCTGGACTGGGCGCGCGACCCGGTCTCGCTGAACATGCCGGTGGACGACCAGGGCGAGACGCAGTTCGGCGACCTCCTGGAGGACACGTCGGCGGTCTCGCCGGAGCAGTCGGTGCTCACGCTGCTGCGCAGCGAGGAGCTCGACGACCTCATCGACAAGCTCGACCACCGGACGGCGTCCATCATCCGGATGCGGTACGGGATCGAGGACGGGCGCGAGCGGACGCTGACGGAGGTCGGCAAGCAGCACGGCCTCACGCGTGAGCGGATCCGCCAGATCGAGAAGCACGCGCTTCTGGAGCTGAAGAAGATGGCCCACGACACGGGCTTCGACGCGGTGGCCTAGTGCGGCTGGAGAGAGGGACCCGGGACGTTCCGTCCCCGGGTCCCTCTCCGCGTTCACCCCCGCGTCGACGCGGCCAGGCGGCCCGCCAGGTCCTCCACGTACTGGTGGAGGGAGCCGGGGCCGTGGATCGTGAACGGGGCGTCCACCAGGGCCAGCCGGAGGGCCAGCCATTCGACGGAGTCCGCCGAGCGGGTGCGGAGACGGCAGCTGGTCGGGCCCGTCGGGGTGGGGACCAGGTGGGAGGGGAGGCGGGCCGTGACGAAGTCGGCGGGGGCCTCGAAGGTGACGTCCAGGTCGAGTTCGGGCTGGGTCCGGGACATGGAGCGGGCGAGGAGCTGGGCGGCGTCGCCGGCCGGCAGCTCGCGCGGGGTGAAGCGGGCTCCCGTGGCGAGCGGGTCGCTGACCCGGTCCACCCGGAAGGTGCGCCAGTCGTCGCGCTCCAGGTCGTACGCCACGAGGTACCAGCGGTGGCCGGTGGAGACCAGCCGGTAGGGCTCGACCAGGCGGTTCGTCTCGGCCCCGTCGCCCGCCCGGTAGCCGAAGCGCAGCTTCTCCCGGCCCGTCACCGTGCCCGCCAGGGTGGTCAGGGTCGCGGGGGCGACCGTGGCGCCATCGCCCCGCGTCAGGGGGAGCGTCGCGTTCTGGAGGGTGGAGACCCGGTGCCGGAGCCGGGCCGGGAGAACCTGTTCCAGCTTGGCCAGGGCCCGTACGGACGCCTCCTCCACGCCCTCGATGGCGTGCCCGGCCCCGGCGCGCAGGCCGACGGCGATGGCGACGGCCTCCTCGTCGTCGAGGAGGAGCGGCGGCATGGCCGTGCCGGCGACGAGGCGGTAGCCGCCGACCGCGCCGAGGGTCGCTTCGACGGGGTAGCCGAGGTCACGGAGCCGGTCGATGTCCCGTCGGATGGTGCGCGGGGAGACCGAGAGCCGTTCGGCGAGTTCGCTTCCGGGCCACTCGCGCGGGGTCTGAAGGAGCGAGAGCAGATTCAGGAGTCGTACCGGGGTGTCCGTCATACGTTTCAGAATGAGGGCCATCTAGGCCATCTTCTGACCTAGATGGCCTTTATCTTCTCCGTATGAGTGCACACGACGCCGGCGTCACCACGGACGCGGCCCCCACCGACACGAGCGACAAGCGACGCTGGATAGCCCTGGCCATCGTCATGACGGCCGCCTTCATGGACCTGGTCGACGCGACGATCGTCAACATCGCGATTCCCAGCATCGAGCGGGACCTCGGCGCCTCCTTCGGGGCCATCCAGTGGATCACCGCCGGGTACGCGCTCGCGTTCGCCGCCGGACTGATCACCGGCGGACGCCTCGGTGACATCTACGGCCGCAAGCGGCTCTTCCTCCTCGGCACGGCGGGCTTCACGGTCGCCTCCGCGCTCTGCGGCTTCGCGGCCAACCAGGAGATGCTGGTCGCCTCCCGCCTCCTCCAGGGCGCGGCGGCCGCGATGATGGTGCCGCAGGTCCTCTCGATCATCCACGTCACCTTCCCGGCGCACGAGCGCGGAAAGGTCTTCGGCCTCTTCGGCGCGATCATCGGTCTCGGCGCGGTCTCCGGCCCGCTGCTCGGCGCGCTGCTCACGCAGTGGAACATCGCGGGCCTGGAGTGGCGGCCGATCTTCCTGATCAACCTGCCGGTCGGCATCGCGGGCCTGCTGCTGGGCCGTAAGTTCATCACCGAGTCGAAGGCGCCGAAGGCGCTCCGCCTCGACATCGTGGGCATGCTCCTGGTGACGGCCGCGCTGCTGATGCTGATCTACCCGCTGACGCGCGGCCGCGAGCTGGACTGGCCGCTGTGGGGCCACCTGATGATGGCCGGCAGCGTGCTCGTGTTCGCCGCGCTCATCGCGTACGAGAAGTACAAGACGGCGAAGGACGGTTCGCCGCTCGTCGAACTGTCGCTGTTCAAGGTGAAGAGCTTCGCGGCGGGCATCGCGGTGCAGCTGACCTTCGGTGTCGTGATGGGCATCTTCTTCCTGGTCTGGACGCTGTACATGCAGATCGGGCTCGGCTGGAGCCCGCTGCGGGCGGGCCTGACCGGGGTGCCGTTCTCCATCGCGGTCTCGATGGCCGCCGGTCTCTCGGTGCAGAAGCTGGTGCCGCGCTTCGGCCGGAAGGTGCTCCAGGCGGGCGCGCTGACGATGATCGCGGGCGTGCTGCTCTACCTCTTCGAGGCCGGGCGGTACGGGTCCGGGATCGAGTCCTGGCAGATGATCCCGCCGCTGGTGGTCATGGGTCTCGGCATGGGTCTGATCGTGGCGCCGCTGACGGACGCGGTCCTCTCGGACGTGCCGAAGGAGCACGCGGGGTCGGCCTCCGGCCTGATCAACACGACCGGGCAGATGGGCAACGCGCTCGGGCTCGGGCTGGTGTCGGTGGTCTTCTTCGGCGTGATCGACGGCAAGCCCGCCCCGAAGTCCCCGGCCGAGGCGGGGGCGGCGTTCACGGACGCCTTCCAGAACGCGATGGGCTGGGTCGCCGGCGTGCTCGCCGTGATCTTCCTGGTGATGTTCGCGCTTCCGACGAAGCCGAAGCAGCACCTGGGGGGTGGCGGTGACGACGACGGCGTCGTGATCGAGAAGGAGCCGGCGCTCGCGCACTGAGCCGCCCGCGCGGCTGCGAGAGGCTCGCGCCAGGCCTGCGACAGGCCTGCGACAGGCCTGCGCCAGGCAGGGCCCCGCCCCGGGATACGTCCCGGGGCGGGGCCCTTCGTCCTGCTCGGGCGGGGTTGGATGACCTGTCATGCCCGTTTGTGCCTGCATCGCGCCCGAATCCGTTTACTTTGCGGAAACCCGGGCGTAGCCTGACCCTGAAACCACAGGTTCGGGCATCGAACGGACGTAAAACCTCATGTACGCACCGGAGCGTCAGCAACAGATCCTGCGGCTCGCCCGCGAGAGCGGACGCGTCGACGTCCTCTCCCTCGCCGAGGAGTTCCAGGTCACCGCCGAGACCGTACGGCGTGATCTCAAGGCCCTCGACCGGGCGGGGCTCGTCCGCCGGGTGCACGGCGGCGCCATCCCCGCCGGGCGGCTCGACTTCGAGCCGGACCTCGCCGAGCGGGAGTCCATCGCCGCCGACGAGAAGGACCGGATCGTCCGGGCGGCCCTCGCCGAACTGCCCGAGGAGGGCAGCGTCGTCCTCGACGCCGGCTCGACCGTCGCCCGGCTCGCCGCCGAGTTCCCGCTCGACCGCGCGCTGACCGTCGTCACCCACGCCCTGCCCGTGGCCGCCCGGCTCGCCGACCACCCCGGCATCGACCTCCACCTCGTCGGCGGGCGGGTACGGCACCGTACCCGCGCCGCCGTCGACGCCTGGGCGCTCCGGGCGTACGGGGAGATCCGCGCCGACGTCGCCTTCCTCGGCGCCAACGGCTTCTCGCCCGCGCACGGACTCACCACCCCCGACCTCGCCGAGGCCGCCGTCAAGCGGGCCGTCGTCGCCGCCGCCCGCCGGGTCGTCCTCCTCGCCGACTCCGCCAAGCACGGCCAGGAGCACTTCGCCCGCTTCGGCGACCTGACCGACGTCGACCTGATCGTCACCGACAGCGGCCTCAGCCCCGAGGACGCCGCCGCCATCGAGGCGGCCGGAACGGAAGTCGTCCGCGCATGATCCTCACCGTCACCCCCAACCCCTCCCTGGACCGGACGTACGAGGTCCCCGCCCTGGAGCGCGGCGCGGTGCTGCGCGCCGCCGCCGAGCGCGTCGACCCCGGCGGCAAGGGCGTCAACGTCTCCCGGGCCGTCGCCGCCGCCGGACACCGCACCGTCGCCGTCGTCCCGCTCGGCGGGGCCCCCGGCGCGCTCGTCGCCCGGCTCCTCGCCGGACAGGGCATCGAGGTCGCCCCGGTCCCGGTCGCCGGACACACCCGCTCCAACATCGCGCTCGCCGAGCCGGACGGGACCCTCACCAAGGTCAACGCACCCGGCCCGGAGCTGACGGAGGAGGAGTCGGAGACCCTCCTCGCGACCGTCGGCGCCCACTCGCCCACCGCCGACTGGATCGCCTGCTGCGGCAGCCTCCCGCGCGGCCTCGCGCCCGAGTGGTACGCCCGGCTCGTCACCCGCGCCCACGGCGCCGGGGCCCGGATCGCCCTCGACACCTCCGGTCCCTCCCTGCTCGCGGCCCTCACCGCCCGCCCGGACGTCGTCAAGCCCAACGCCGACGAGCTGGCCGAGGCCGTCGGCCGTCCCCTCCTCACCGTCGGCGACGCGGTCAAGGCGGCGGAGGAGCTCCGGGGGCTGGGCGCGGGCGCCGTCCTCGCCAGCCTCGGCGCCGACGGACAACTCCTCGTCTCGGCGGCCGGCGTCTGGTTCGGCGCGGCCCCGGTGGACGCCGTCCGTTCCAACGTGGGGGCCGGTGACGCCTCCCTCGCGGGCTTCCTCGCGGCCGGCGGCGAAGGGCCCGGCGCCCTCGCGGCCGCCGTCGCCCACGGCGCGGCCGCCGTCCAGCTGCCCGGCAGCGAGATGCCCACCCCGGGTGACCTGGACCCGGCGGCGGTCACGGTGACCGCCGACGTACCCCTCGACCGAGTACTCAGCGAGCAAGGGAGCCCGCGATGAGCAGGATGATCGCCGCGGATCTGGTCGATCTCGACCTGTCCGCCGACACCAGGGAAGCGGCGGCCCGTTCGCTCGCGGAGCGCATGGTCGCCCGCGGCCGGGTGACCGACCTGGACGGCTTCCTCGCGGACGTCGCCGCCCGCGAGGCCCAGATGCCGACCGGCCTGGACGGCGGCATCGGCATCCCGCACTGCCGCAGCGCCCATGTCACCGAGCCGACCCTCGCCTTCGGCCGCTCGGCCGCCGGTGTCGACTTCGGCGCCCCGGACGGTCCGGCGGACCTGATCTTCCTGATCGCCGCCCCGGCGGGCGCGGACGACGCCCACCTGACGATCCTCTCCTCGCTCGCCCGCCACCTGATGGACGAGGAGTTCACGCGTGCCCTGCGCGCCGCGACCTCCCCGGCGGAGGCGGCGGCGCTGATCGCGGGGGAGGAGCCGCCGAAGCCGGAGCCGGAGCGGGCACAGGAACCGCAGCCGAAGCCGGAGCGGGACCAGGAGCCGGAGCCGCAGCAGCAGCCGCAGCCGGAGCGGGCGTCGGGTTCCGCACAGGGCCCTGAGGACGGCGTGCCCTTCCGGATCGTCGCCGTCACCTCCTGCCCCACCGGCATCGCCCACACCTACATGGCCGCCGAATCCCTGGAGAAGGCCGGCCGTACGGCCGGAGTGGAGCTCGTGGTCGAGACGCAGGGGTCCGCCGGGTTCACCCGGCTCGATCCGGCCGTCGTCGCCGCCGCGGACGGCGTGATCTTCGCCCACGACGTGCCCGTACGGGAGAAGGAACGGTTCGCCGGGAAGTCGACCGTCGATGTCGGCGTCAAGGCCGGCATCAACCGTCCCGCCGAACTGATCGCCGAGGTCCGCGAGAAGGCCGCGCGCGGCGAGGTCTCCGCACCCGCCACCGCCGCCACGCCCGTCGACCGGGCGGGCGAACCCGGCGAGGGGTACGGCACCAGACTCCGCAAGTGGCTCATGTCCGGTGTGAGTTACATGGTCCCGTTCGTCGCCGCCGGAGGCCTCCTCATCGCCCTCGGCTTCGCTCTCGGCGGCTGGGACATCGACAAGGCCCCGTCCGTCACCGAGCACTTCGCCTGGGGTCAGGTCGACAGCTGGGCCGCCCTGATGTTCCAGATCGGCGGGCTCGCGTTCAGCTTCCTCGTACCGGTCCTCGCCGGATACATCTCGTACGGGATGGCCGACCGTCCCGGTCTCGTCCCCGGGTTCGTCGGCGGCGCGATCGCGCTCACCGTCGACGCGGGCTTCCTCGGCGGACTCGTCGCCGGTCTGCTCGCGGGCGGCACCGTCCTCGCCATCCAGAGGGTGAGGATCCCACCGGTCCTCAGGGGCATCATGCCGGTGGTCGTGATCCCGCTGGTCTCCTCGATCGTCGTCGGCTTCCTGATGTTCCTCGTCGTCGGCAAGCCCATCGCCTCGCTCCAGAAGGCGCTCACCGAATGGCTGTCCGGGCTCTCCGGCGCCAACGCGGTCATCCTCGGCGTCATCCTCGGCCTGATGATGTGCTTCGACCTCGGCGGTCCGGTCAACAAAGTCGCCTACGCCTTCGCCGTCGGCGGCCTCGCCAACCCGAACGAGGGCTCCCTCAAGGTCATGGCCGCCGTGATGGCGGCGGGCATGGTGCCGCCGCTCGCGATGGCCCTCGCCACGACCGTCCGGGGCAGGCTCTTCACCCGGACCGAGCGCGAGAACGGCAAGGCGGCCTGGGTCCTCGGGGCCTCGTTCATCTCCGAGGGCGCGATCCCGTTCGCCGCCGCCGACCCGCTGCGGGTCATCCCCGCGACGATGGCGGGCGGCGCGGTCACGGGCGCCCTGTCGATGGCCTTCGAATGCACCCTGCGGGCCCCGCACGGCGGGCTCTTCGTCCTCCCGCTGATCGGCAACCCGCTGCTGTACCTGCTCGCGATCGTCGCGGGCACGGTCGTCAGCGCCGGACTCGTCATCCTCCTCAAGGGCGCCCGGCGGACCGCCCCCGCGGCGGAGCCGGACGAGGAGGCGGCCCAGGCCGGGAACGGGGTGGCCGTCGCGGCCTGACCCGCACGGAACGGACCGGGGGCGGCGGGCTCGTGGAGCCCGCCGCCCCTCGGCCGGGTCCGGCGGGATTCAGCGCACCCGGGGGCGGGACTCCATCGCCTCGCGGGCCGCGCGCTCGTCCTCGTACACCTCGCACATGTGGCGACCGTCCGGCGTCGCCGTGTGTTCGACCTCCCAGAGGCTGACCTCGCTGCCGTCCAGCAGCAGGAACTGGTGCTCGTAGAGGGTGAAGCCTGCGTCCCGGCCGCCCTCCGGCGGGCAGTGGCGCCCGAAGGCCTGGGTGATGTGGTGCGCGAAGGCCAGCCGGAGCCGGCGGGCCGTCCGCTCGCCCGGCCGGTCCGCGTTCTCCGCGCGCCGCAGGACGCGGCGCGCGTGGTCGGCGGAGTTGTCCGGCACGTACATCCGGGGCTGGGCGGGTATCGGGCGGGCGAGCAGGGCGCTCAGCAGCTCCAGGTCGTCGTCCTCGTCGAGGGCGCGGCCGTCGGACCGCTCGGCGGTCCACCCCGGCAGCGTGCCGGTCGGGAGACGGGAGGCGGCGAGCCGGGCCTCCGCCTCCTCCGCGTACAGCTCGTGCTGCTCGGTGCCGTCCCGGCCCGCGTTGTGCGTGAGTTCCCAGAGACTGAGCGCGGAGCCGTCGCTCAGCAGGTACGTGTGGCGGTAGGTGCTGCGGTGGAGCGACGCGCTGTGGTGCGAGGAGTGCAGCGCGCTGGAGTGCGCGAGCGCCGTGCCGAGGCGCTCGACGGTCGAGTCGGGCAGATCGAAGGAGTTGAGCGCCCGGCCGAGAAGCCGCTCAAGGTGCGTCTCGGTCGTCTCGTACGGATCGTGAGGATCCTGCGGATCGTTCAAGAGGGTCTCCAGGCCGTCGCCGCATGTCACTTGGTGCTTGCTTAACGTAGTCCCTGGGTCTGACATCGTGTCCGGCGTTCCGGAAAACGAAGGGCGTACGGGGGAAGTCCCCGCCCTGATTGCACCACCCGTACCCAACTCCCTTGACCTTACCGGGAGTACGGGCTCAGGGGCTCTCCGTAGAGCTCGCCGTACGAGGGGAAGTCCCCGCCCGGTCCACGCCGGCCGCCGGGGGCGGCGAGCACCGCCCGGACGATCGCCCGGGTCACCAGGTCGGCGCCGGCCGCCAGGATCTCGTTCAGGGCGAGCGGGCCGGGCGCCTCCGGCAGCTCCCGCGCCCCGGTGGCGAGCGCGAAGACGGTGTCCCCGTCGTTCATCAGGTGCACCGGGCGCAGGGCGCGCGCGATGCCGTCGTGCGCCGTCCCCGCGACCTTCCGCGCCTGCGCGCGGGTCAGCACCGCGTCCGTGGCGACGACGGCCAACGTGGTGTTCAGCGGGGGAGGGGCGGCCGCCGCCCGGGCCTCCGCGAGGCGCCGCACCGCCGCGTCGTGCACCGCCGCGTCGGGGAAGGAGGGCCGGCCTCCGTCGTAGTAACTCCCGTACAGCGCGCCCGTCGCCGGGTCCACGGCGGAGCCCACCGCGTTCACCACGACCAGGGCGCCGACCGTGATCCCCGACTCCAGGACCGTGCTCGCCGTGCCGACCCCGCCCCGGAGGCCGCCGACCACGGCGCCGGTGCCCGCGCCGACGGCGCCCGTCTCCACGCGCGCGTGGTCGCCGCTCGCGTCGGCGGCCTCCGCCGCCGCCCGCCCCGTCGACGCGTCCGGCCGGGCCCCGAAGTCGCCGCCCCTGCCCAGGTCGAAGACGCACGCGGCGGGCACCACCGGCACCACGTGGGACGGATCGGGGCCCACGCGCACGCCCCGGTGCCGCTCCTCCAGCCAGGCCATCACCCCGGCGGCGGACTCCAGGCCGTAGGCGCTGCCCCCGGTCAGGACGACCGCGTCGATCCGCTGGACGACGTTCCTCGGGTCCAGGGCGTCCGTCTCCCGTGTGCCGGGCCCCCCGCCCCGCACGTCCACGGCGGCGACCATCCCGCCCTGCGGGGCCATCACCACCGTGGTGCCGCTCAGTGCCCCGGCCCCGCCCACGCGCGCGTGCCCCACGCGCAGACCGCTCACATCGGTGATCCCGTCCCGGGGCCGCCCTCCGTCCCCGCCCCGGTCCCCGTCGTGTCCACGCGTCTGCTCGGGCTCTGTCATGTCCCTTGCCTACCACGCGCGTCGGCGCGGCGCCCGGGGCCGGGGCCGGGGTGTCAGGCGCCCGTGGCGGCCGTGCCCGGCCCGCCCCTGGTGGCCGGGTTCCTCGCCGCCAGGGTCACCCCGACGACCACCGTGGCCGCCGCGACCAGACCGGCGACCAGGACCGCCCAGTGGCCGGCGAAGGAGGACATCAGGATCGCGAGCGCCGAGACGGGCAGGACGAGCTGCTGGGCGATGCCCACCTTGAAGTAGCGGGCGTGCAGGAGCCACACGGACAACAGGAACACGGCCGACGGGATCGTCACCGACGCGGAGGCGGCGAGCGTGGAGATGTGCGCCTTGCCGACGGCCTGCTCCACGGCGATCTCCAGGCCCGCGCCGACGGCGGCGGCGGACGCGAAGATCACGTAGTGGCCGTAGCCCCACAGGAAGCCCTGGCGGTTGGAGGCCAGCCGGTCGTGGGCGGGGACGACGAAGTAGATCCACCAGGCGGCGAAGACGATCAGCAGACCGCCGGCGGCGATCGGCAGCACCTCGCCGAGGGCGTCGTTCTCGGCGATGCCGGTCTTCACGGCGACGGTCGCGGCGGCGACGGTCTCACCGAGCACGATGATGGTGAACAGGCCGTACCGCTCGGCGATGTGGTGCGGGTGCCAGGTGCTGGCCGCGTCCTTCTCCGCGTACACGGGCACGGCCAGCTCGGCCACCACCATGGCGAGGAAGATCCACGGGCGGGCCGGCTCCGGCACGAGGACCAGTGCGAGCCAGCCGATCTGACAGGCGAGGACCCCGCCCGCGTACCGCCGGCACATCGTCCGCTCGGCGGGGTCGGTGGCGTGGTGGGCGGCGCGCAGCCACTGCGAGGCGAGCGCGAGCCGCATGACGAGGTAGCCGAGGTAGAGGACGAGGAAGTCGTGCTCCTCGAAGGCCCTGGACACCCCGGCCGCGAGGATGAGCACGCCGGCGATCTGGACGAGGGTGACGACGCGGT
Source organism: Streptomyces sp. Qhu_M48 (assembly GCF_051305195.1). Lineage (NCBI taxonomy): Bacteria > Bacillati > Actinomycetota > Actinomycetes > Kitasatosporales > Streptomycetaceae > Streptomyces > Streptomyces sp. Qhu_M48. The sequence continues at coordinate 507,397 of NZ_CP195432.1, forward strand.
ACAGGACGTCGTCGTTGTCGTAGGCCGAGGCGAACCAGGTGAAGTTCATCCACGCCCACCAGATCGCAAAGAAGATCATCGCGTAGTTGATGATCCCCTCGCCCGCGTGGCCCTCGGCGACCGCGTGCACGAGCTCCGCGCCCGCCTGGGCGACGGCGACGACGAAACACAGGTCGAAGAAGAGCTCCAGAGGCGTGGCGGCCCGGTGCGACTCCGCGCGGGAGCGCGCGGTGAGGGGGAGGAACGGTTGCGTCATGGACCCAGCACAGCAGAGGGCGTGGTGCTCCGGCCCGCATGCCACGCCACGGGGTACGGGGATCCGGGCAGGGACCGGGGGCGGGACCGGGTTCCGGAAGGGGCCCGGTGCGGCTCTCCGCCCGGCGCCGCCTCCGCGTACCTCGCCGCCACCAGGCCCGCCACGCGCGCGTGGTCGGCGATCGGTTCCGCGACCGCCCAGGCGTCCGGGACCGTGGCGAGCGCGCGCGTGAAGCGGCCCGGGGCGAGGAGGTGGGTGGCCGCCGCGACCCGGCGGAAGCCGTGGGCGCGCAGCCGCGCCACGGCGTCGGCCGGGGGCGGACCGGTCGCCGAGCAGTAGGCGGCGGTCACCGGGACCGGCAGGAGCGAGCCCAGCTGCCGGACCGCCGCGAGCGTGCCGTCGTCGCCGCCCGGCCGGGAGGAGCCCGCCCCGGCGACGACGACCGCGTCCGAGAGGCCGCCCGCCGCCCGCTCGGCGGCCCGCAGCCGGTCGTACAGCGCGAGCGCCACCCCGTGCTCGCCGCTCAGCCCGCGCGTCACCGCACTGTCGAAGTGGCGGGCGACGGCCGGGATGTCGACGGTGCGGTGGTCCTCGCGGACGGTACCGAGGCGGCGCTGTTCCGGGACGGGGACGGCGAGGTGTACGCGGTGCGCGACCGGGATCCGTTCTCGGGCGCCGACGTCATCGCGAACGGGATCATGGGCAGCCGGGACGGGGTGCCGGTGGTGGCGTCCCCGATGCGCAAGCAGGAGTTCGACCTGCGGACCGGCGCGTGCCTCGACGACCCGGCCGTGACCCTCCCGGTCCTGCCGGTGCCTCCGGTCCCGCCCGTGCCTCCGGTCCTGCCTGTGGCGCCCGTCCCGCCCGTGGCGCCCGTGGCTCCTGAGTCCCTGGCGCCTCCTGCCCTGCCCGTGCCTCCTGCCCTGCCCGTGTCCGCCGTCCTGCCGGTGGCTTCTGCGCCTCCGGTGCCTACGACCTCATCCGGAGGGACCTAGGCCCGCCGGCCGGGCCGACCTAGGCCCGCCCGGCCGGCGACCATCGGCACTCACGAACCCCCCGTGTCGCGGCGGAGCCTGGAAGGGCAAGGAAAGCCTCGAACGTCAGCGAAGTCAGGGAAGCGCCATGAGTTCCGTAGTCCAGGACAGCAGAAGGACGGGCGGGCCCGCCGCCTCGTTCGACACGGAGCAGTACCGCCCCGGCAAGCCGATCACCGACTGGGAGCCGGAGAACGAGCTCTTCTGGAAGGCCATCGGCAAGAAGGTCGCCACCCGCAACCTGTGGATCGCGGTGCCGGCGCTGCTCGTGGCCTTCGTCGTCTGGCAGGTGTGGTCGGTCACCGCGACCAACCTGAAGGACGTCGGCTTCGGCTTCTCGACCTCCCAGCTGTTCTGGCTGACGGCCATCCCCGGTCTGACCGGCGGCACGGCCCGGATCCTCTACACCTTCCTGGGCCCGATGGTCGGCCAGCGCCGCTTCACCGCCCTGTCGACGGTCGTCCTGATCGTGCCGCTGATCTGGCTCGGCATCGCCATCCAGGACCCGACGACCCCGTACGGGGTGATGGTCGCGATCGCCGCCCTCTGCGGCATCGGCGGCGCGAACTTCGCCTCCTCCCTCGCCAACATCGGCTTCTTCTTCCCCAAGGCGAGAAAGGGCAGCGCGACCGGCATCAACGGCGGTCTCGGCAACCTCGGCGTCTCCGTCGTCCAGCTGCTCACCCCGATCGTCATCACCTGGTCGACCCTCGCGATCGGCTCGGCCCAGCACAAGGCCGACGGCACCCCCGTCTACCTGCAGAACGCCGCGTTCCTCTGGGTGCCGATCCTGCTGATCCTCGCGGCCGTCGCCTGGTTCGGGCAGAACGACCTCAAGGTGGCCGCGACCCCCTTCCGCCGGCAGAAGATCATCTTCAAGCGCAAGCACAACTGGCTGATGACCTGGCTGTACGTCGGCACCTTCGGCTCCTTCATCGGCTTCGCCGCCGCCCTGCCGATGCTGATCAAGACGACGTTCCCGGACTACTCGATCGCCGCCTACGCCTGGATGGGCCCCGCCGTGGGCGCCCTCGCCCGCTGGGGCGGCGGCTGGATCGCCGACAAGTGGGGCGGCGCCCGGGTCACCATCCTGTCCTTCGTGGGCATGGCCGTATCGATCATCGGCGTGATCAACTTCCTGCCCTCGGGCGGTGACGGCGGCTCGTTCCACGGCTTCTTCCTCTGCTTCCTCGCCGCGTTCTTCTTCTCCGGCATCGGCAACGGCTCCACGTTCCGCCAGATCCCGGTCATCTTCCGGGGCACCCACCTCAAGGGCCTCACGGAGGACACCCCGGAGTACACGAAGGCCCTGAAGCAGGCGGAAATGGAGTCCGGCGCGGTCACCGGTTTCACCTCGGCTATCGCGGCCTACGGCTTCTTCTTCATCCCGGCCCTCTTCGGCTCGGTGGCCGTGACCAGTGCGATGTGGGGCTTCGTCGCCTTCTACCTCAGCTGCATGGTCGTGACCTGGTGGTTCTACGCCCGCAGGAACGCCGAAGCACCCAGCTGAGCCCCATCGCCCAGCCGAGCCCCGTCCTCCAGCCCGGTGCGAAAGGCCCGGCGCAGAAAGCCCCGGCGCAGAAAGCCCCGGCGCAGAAGGCCCCGCAGCGGCGGGGCCTTTCCGCATCCCCGGAAAGGGACCTAAGGCCGCCGGAAGGTGACCATTGCCGACCGAGATGATCGATCAAAAGGAGTGCAATGGAGGTAGGCAACGACGCGATCGAATGAATCGAAGAAGGCGGTGCGGGCAGTGACTGCGACCCCTGCTGAGGCAACGGTGAACGAGCGGGCCTGGAAGGGCTTCAAGGGCGGACTCTGGCGCGACGCCATCGACGTCCGCGACTTCATCCAGCAGAACTACACGCCGTACGAAGGTGACGACTCCTTCCTCGCCGGGCCCACCGAGCGCACCACCGCCGTGTGGAAGGCGATCACGGACAGGTTCCCCGAGGAGCGCGCCAAGGGCGTCCACGACGTCTCGTACGACATCCCCTCCACCATCACCGCCCACGCCCCCGGCTGGATCGACCGCGACAAGGACCTGATCGTCGGCCTCCAGACCGACGCCCCGCTCAAGCGCGCGATCATGCCGTACGGCGGCTGGCGCATGGTCGCCGGCGCACTGGAGACCTACGGCTACCCGGTCTCCTCGGAGCTGGAGAAGGTCTTCACCGAGTACCGCAAGACCCACAACGCCGGTGTCTTCGACGCGTACACCCCCGAGATCCGCGCCGCCCGCAAGGCCGGCATCGTCACCGGACTCCCCGACGCCTACGGCCGCGGCCGCATCATCGGCGACTACCGCCGGGTCGCCCTCTACGGCGTCGACCGCCTCGTCGAGGTGAAGAAGGAGGAGAAGGAGGAGCTCAACTCCCTCCCCGCCGGAAACCGTTCGCTGGAGGAGACGATCCGGCTCCGCGAGGAACTCTCCGAGCAGATCCGGGCCCTCGGCGAGCTGAAGGCGATGGCCGCCTCCTACGGTCACGACATCTCCGGTCCCGCCACCACCGGCCGCGAGGCCGTCCAGTGGCTCTACTTCGCCTACCTCGCCGCCGTGAAGGAGCAGAACGGCGCCGCGATGTCCCTCGGCCGGACCTCCACCTTCCTCGACGTCTACCTCCAGCGCGACATCGAGGCCGGTCTCCTCACCGAGGAGCGGGCCCAGGAACTCGTCGACGACTTCATCATCAAACTCCGCATCGTCCGCTTCCTGCGCACCCCCGAGTACGACGAGCTGTTCTCCGGCGACCCCACCTGGGTCACCGAGTCCATCGCCGGCATGGGCGAGGACGGCCGCCCCCTGGTCACCCGGACCTCCTTCCGCTACCTCCAGACCCTCTACAACCTCGGCCCGGCCCCCGAGCCGAACATGACCGTCTTCTGGTCACCGCGGCTCCCGCAGGGCTTCAAGGAGTTCTGCGCGAAGGTCTCCATCGACACCTCCTCCGTCCAGTACGAGTCGGACGAGCTGATGCGCCCCCGCTTCGGCGACGACACCGCCATCGCCTGCTGCGTCTCCGCGATGCCCGTCGGCAAGCAGATGCAGTTCTTCGGCGCCCGCGTGAACCTCGCCAAGACCCTCCTCTACGCGATCAACGGCGGCCGGGACGAGAAGTCCGGCGCCCAGGTCGGCCCCGCCACCGGAGCCGTCACCTCCGACGTCCTCGACTACGACGAGGTCATGGCCAGGTTCGACGAGCAGATGGAGTGGCTCGCCGACGTCTACGTCCACGCCCTGAACGTCATCCACTACATGCACGACCGGTACGCCTACGAGCGCGTCGAGATGGCCCTCCACGACCGCGACGTGCGCCGCACCATGGCCTGCGGCATCGCCGGCCTCTCGGTCGCCGCCGACTCCCTCGCCGCCGTGAAGTACGCCAGGGTCACCCCGGTCCGGGACGAGACCGGCCTCGTCACCGACTACGTCATCGAGGGCGACTACCCGGCGTACGGCAACAACGACGCGCGCGTCGACGAGATCGCGGTCCGGCTCGTCGAGGAGTTCATGCGGAAGGTCCGCAGGCACCCGACCTACCGCGACGCCGAGCACACCCAGTCCGTCCTGACCATCACCTCCAACGTCGTCTACGGCAAGAAGACCGGCAACACCCCCGACGGGCGCCGCGCCGGCGAACCGTTCTCTCCGGGCGCCAACCCGATGAACGGCCGCGACACCCACGGCTACGTGGCCTCGGCCCTCTCGGTCGCCAAACTCCCGTACGAGGACGCCGAGGACGGCATCTCGCTGACCAACACCGTCACCCCCGACGGCCTGGGCCGCACCCCCGAGGAGCGGATCAGGAACCTCGCGGGTGTCCTCGACGGCTACATGGCCAGCGACGGCTTCCACATGAACGTCAACGTCCTCAACCGCGACGTCCTCATGGACGCCATGGAGCACCCGGAGAACCACCCGCAGCTGACCATCCGGGTCTCCGGATACGCGGTCAACTTCGTCCGGCTCACCCGCGAGCAGCAGCTGGACGTCCTGAACCGCACCTTCCACGGCTCGCTGTAGCCCCCCCCCGCCCGCGCCCCGGGGCCGGCGGCCCTCACCCCGGCCCCGGGGCGCGCCCGACACGATCGAAAGAGGCCCTGCCATGCCCAGCCTCGCCCCCGGGCCCCTCACCCCCGGGCCCCTCACCCCCGGGCCCCTCACCCCGGCCGCCACGACCGCCGCCGCTCCGGGCGCCGGGGCGTGCCCCGCCACCCCGGCCGCCGCCGCCACCCAACGGCCCTCCGAGGGCTCGCTCCACTCCTGGGACCTGTCCACCGGCGTCGACGGCCCCGGTACCCGCTTCGTCACCTTCCTCTCCGGCTGCCCCCTCACCTGTCTCTACTGCCACAACCCCGACACCTGGAGGATGCGCAATGGCAAGCGGACCTCCGCCGACGACGTCATCGCCGAGGCGGCCAAGTACGTCCGCTTCATCTCGGCCTCCGGGGGAGGCGCCACCGTCTCCGGCGGCGAACCCCTGCTCCAGCCCGTCTTCACCGGCGAGCTCCTGCACCGGATGAAGCACGAGCTCGGCCTGCACACGGCCCTCGACACCTCGGGCTTCCTGGGCGACCGCGCCACCGACGCCCTGCTGCGCGACACCGACCTGGTCCTTCTCGACATCAAGTCCTGGGATCCCGCCACGTACAAGAAGGTCACGGGCCGGCCGCTCGCGCCGACCCTCGACTTCGCCAGGCGGCTCGCCGACCTCGGCCAGGAGGTCCACGTCCGCTTCGTCCTCGTCCCGGGGCTCACCGACGAGCCCGCCGACATCGAGGGGGTCGCCGCCTTCGCCGGGGGTCTCGGCAACGTCTCCCGCGTGGACATCCTGCCCTTCCACAAGCTCGGCGAAGCGAAGTGGCAGGCACTCGCCATGCCGTTCACCCTGCACGACACGCCGTCCCCGACGCCCGAGCGGGTCGCCGAGGTCCGCGAGGTCTTCCGCGCCCACGGCCTGAACGCCGTCTGAGCGACGCGCTCACCCCGGAACCTCGCAAAACAGGACTAAACCGGGCGTACGCCTTTACCGTGGCCGCGTGACCGAGCCACCGCAGACAGCCGAGCCGAGCCCTGCCCCCGCCGGCCCCGTGGCCGGGGACCCCGCAGCCGCCGGGCCCCCACCACAGACCCCCGCCGCGGTGCGCCGCCGCGCGACCCTCGCGGGCACCGGCGTCTCCGTGCTGCTGATCCTCGCGATCGTCTTCGGCAGCCGTCTGCTCCGCGACTTCGACTCGGCGCTCCTCCCGTACGCCGTCGCCACCGTCTTCCTCGCCTTCGGCGTCGCCTACCGCTACACCGTCTGGATCTCCGCCCCCGGCGCCCGCCGCCTCTTCCGCAAGGGCTGGGGCTCGTTCTTCTCCGTCGAGAACTTCCGCAAGGCGCCCACCGCGCTGCCGAGGATGATCGCCACCTACCTCGGCCTCCAGAAGTTCCTCGGCGCCCGCTCCCACGCCCGCTGGGCCGCCCACCAGCTCATCTTCTGGGGCTGCCTGCTGGCCGCGGCGATCACCTTCCCCCTCACCTGGGGCTGGTTCACCTTCACCTCGTCCACCGGCTCGGGCCCCGGCTACGAGATGCGGATCTGGGGGCTCAAGGTCCTCGGCTTCGACGCCCTCAGCGTCTTCGGCTGGCTCATGTTCCACGGCCTCGACATCGCCGCCGTGCTCGTCATCTCCGGCGCCGCCTACTTCCTCCGGCGCCGCATGAAGGACCGCGGCGCCATCACCGGCCAGCGCTTCGCCTACGACCTGGTGCCGCTGATCGCCCTCATCGTCATCTCCGTGACCGGGCTCCTGCTCACCTTCTCGTCGATCTTCCTGCACGGCGGAGGCTACGAGTTCCTCGCGATCCTCCACATGGTGTCCGTCGTCTTCACCCTCATCTACATCCCGTTCGGGAAGTTCTTCCACATCGTCCAGCGGCCCGCCGCCGTCGGCATGCAGCTCTTCAAGTACACCTCCCGCCGCAAGGACGAGGAGGTGCTCACCTGCCGCCGCTGCCAGGAGCCCATCGACACCGCCCCGTACGTGGAGAACCTCCAGGGCACCATGCGCGACCTCGACCTCGGCTTCGAGGAATGGGCCGAGTACTGCCCCCGCTGCAAGCGCGTCCTGCGCGGCAGCGCCTACCTCGACCACGTGAAGAAGGGCTTCAAGTGACCGCGACCGACCCCAGCCGGGCGCTGCCGCTCGACCCCTCCCTCGCCCCGCCCGGCACCCGCAACTTCCGCGACGCCGGCGGCATCCCCGCCGACCGGTGGCACGCCGACCAGAACGGCGAGACCCTCGTCCCCACCCACTGCTGCTTCTGCGGCGTCCAGTGCGGCATGTACCTGCGCGTCGACCGGCACGGCAAGGTCTTCGGCGTCGAACCCCGCAACCACGACATCAACCGGATGCGGCTCTGCCCCAAGGGCATCAACGCCTACCAGCAGGTCAACCATCCCGACCGGCTCACCTCGCCCCTCATGCGCGACAACCGCGACGAGCCGTTCCGCGAGGTCAGCTGGGACGAGGCGCTCGACCGCACCGTCGCCGAGATCCGCCGCATCCAGGGCGAGTACGGCAACGACGCCTTCGGCCTCCTCGGCGGCGCCAGCCTCTACTCCGAGAAGACCTACCTCGTCGGCAAGTTCGCCCGGGTCGCCCTCAAGTCCCGGCACGTCGACTACAACGGACGCCTCTGCATGGTCTCCGCCGCCGGCGCCAACAAGCTCGCCTTCGGCATCGACCGCGCCGGCAACCCCTTCTCCGACATCCTCCTCACCGACTGCCTGCTCATCGCGGGCTCCAACGTCGGCGAGTGCTTCCCCGTCATGACCCAGTACCTGTGGGGCGCCCGCGACCGGGGCGCCAGTCTCATCGTCGTCGACCCCCGCGAGACGGCGATCGCCCGCACCGCCGACGTCCACGTCGCCCTCAAGCCCGGCACCGACTCCGCCTTCTTCAACGCCGTCCTCCACGTCGTCGTCGCCGAGGGCCTCACCGACGAGACCCACCTCGCCGCCCACACCACCGGCTGGGAGGAGGTGAAGGCGACCGTCGCCGCCTACCCGCCCGCCCGGTCGGCCGAGATCTGCGGGGTCCCCGAGGCGCAGATCGTCCAGGTCGCCCGCATGTTCGCGGGCGCCGGGCGTTCCATGGCCTGGCACGCCCGCGGCGTCGAGCACCACTCCCAGGGCGTCGAGAACTGCCTCAGCATCATCAACCTGTGCGCCGCCACCGGGAACATCGGCAAGCCCGGCGCCGGCTACGGCACCATCACCGGCCAGGGCAACGGCCAGGGCGGCCGCGAGCACGGCCAGAAGTCCGACCTCCTGCCCGGCGGCCGCTCCATCACCAACCCGGAGCACCGCCGCCAGATCTGCGAGATCTGGGGCATCGACGAGGCGGAACTCCCGCTCGCCGGCACCTCCATGATGGAGATGGTCTGGCAGATGCAGCGCAAGGAGATCCGCGGCCTCGTCGGCATCTGCAACAACCCCTTCGTCTCCCTGCCGAACTACGCCACCGTCAAGGACGGCTACGACACCCTCGAGTTCCACGCCCAGTTCGACTTCTTCCTCTCCGAGACCGCCGCCAACGCGCACGTGGTCTTCCCCGTCACCGTGTGGGCCGAGGACGAGGGCGTCATGGCCAACGCCGAGGCCCGGGTCGTCAAGCACAACAAGGCCCAGGAACCCCCGGCCGGCGTCCGCACCGACACCTGGGTCATGTGCGAACTCGCCCGCCGGCTCGGCGCGGGCGACAAGTTCGATTTCCCCGACTCCCGTTCCGTCTTCGAGGAGCTCCGGATCGCCTCCGCCGGAACCGTCAACGACTACTACGGCATCACCTACGAACGCCTGGAGGAGACCGGCGGCATCGCCTGGCCGTGCCCCACCACCGAGCACCCCGGCACCCCCCGCCTCTTCGAGGACGGCCGCACCTACCACCCCGACGGCAAGATCCACCTGCAGGTCGTCGAATGGCACCTGCCCATGGACCCGTACAGCGAGGAGTACCCCCTCTCGCTGACCACCGGCCGCACCGTCGCCCACTTCCTCTCCGGCAACCAGACCCGCCGCCTCGGCGCCCTCGTCGAACAGACACCGCGCCCCTGGGTCGAGGTCCACCCCTCCCACGGCTTCCGCAACGGCGAACCCGTCCGTGTCGTCACCCGCCGCGGCAGCGAGGTCTTCCCGGCCCTCGTCACCGAGGCCATCCGGCCGGACACCGTCTTCGTCCCGTACCACTGGCCGGTCCCCACCGCCGCCAACGCCCTCACCATCGACGCCCTCGACCCGCGCTCCAAGATCCCGGAGTACAAGGTCTGCGCCGCCCGCGTCGAGGCCGCCGAACGGATCGACGAGGTCCCCGCCCCACCCACCGCCCCCGGCCACCAGGCCTACCCGGAGACCCAGGTCTCCCGCACCGACCCGCTGCCCCCCACCTCCCCCCAGGGCCGCGGCACCGCGGAGAGGAGCTGACCCGCACATGATGGGCCGCACGATCTTCATCGACCCGGGCCGCTGCATCGGCTGCCAGGCCTGCGTCTCCGCCTGCCGCGAATGCGACTCCCACCGCGGCAAGTCGATGATCCACCTCGACTACCCCGACGAGGGCCACTCCGTCGCCTCCCTCCCCACCGTCTGCATGCACTGCGAGGACCCCGTCGCCCCCTGCGCCGAGGTCTGCCCCGCGGACGCGATCCTCGTCACCGCCGACGGTGTCGTGCAGCAGGCCGACGCCACCCGCTGCATCGGCTGCGCCAACTGCGTCAACGCCTGTCCCTTCGGCGTTCCCAAGATCGACCTCCAGGCGAAGCTCCAGATGAAGTGCAACCTCTGCTACGACCGCACCGCCTACGGCCTGGCCCCGATGTGCGCCACCGTCTGCCCCACCGGCGCCCTCTTCTACGGAACCCTCGAAGAGCTCCAGACCGAACGCCCCGGCGTCCAGGTCGCCGACTCCTTCACCTTCGGCACCACGACCGTTTCCACCGGCGTCGCGATGGTCGTCCCCGCCGACAAGGTGCAGTGGCCGGTGCCCGGCGGGCTCCCCGTCGTCGAGATCAACGGAAGGGACGTCCGTTGAGCGTCACCGACCCCCAGCCGCCCACGTCGGGTCCCCACTCAGACGCGGCCCAGGAAGCGCTCCACGACCGGATCGCCGCCGACTCGCTCACCACCCGCCGCGACTACCTGCGGATCGTCGCCACCGTCTCCGGCGGCCTCGCCGTCGGCGGCATCGGCGTCGCCTCCGGCATCCTGCACCGGCACGGGGACGCCGAGGGGCCGCCCGAGGCGAAGAGGATCGCCGACGGGATCCTGCCCGGCGAGTCCCTCGCCTTCCGCTACCCCGGCGCCGAGGACCGCGCGGTCGCCGTCCGCCTGGAGGACGGCACCCTCGCCGGCTACTCCGCCGTCTGCACCCACCTCGCCTGCGCGGTGCTCTGGCGCAAGGAGCGGGGCAGCGAGGGCGAGCTGTACTGCCCCTGCCACGAGGGCATCTTCGACGCCCGCACGGGAGAGGTCACGGCGGGCCCGCCGCCGCGTGGGCTGCCGAAGGTGGTGCTGGTGGAGGAGGCCGACGGCAGCGTGTGGGCGATCGGCACCGCCCGCTCGGGCGAGAACGCCCGCGAAGGCATCTGCCGCCGGCTCGGCGACGACCGGCCCGAACTGGCCGACCGCCTGGGCTGCCCCGGCGCCTCCGCGCGGGCCGACACAACGGAGAGGAGTGAGCGGACGTGAGCGAGAACCCGTTCCCCCACGAGAGCCCGTTCCCCCGAGACCCGGAAGCACCGGAGCCCGCCAGGACACGGGAGTCGGACAAGGCGCGGGAGCCGTCCAGGACGCCGGAACAGGCCTTGCCCTCCGAGCCGCCCCGGCCCCCGGCGTACACCCCGGGCAGTGCGCAGCCTCGCCTGAACCGGCCCGTGCGTGAGCGGTATCCGCAGATCCGGCCCACCAGCGGGTACGGCGACGCCCGGATCCGGCACACCGGGCCGGGACCGGGAGCCGGTACGGAACAGGAGCCGGAGCGCTCCTCGAAGCTGTCGGCGCGTCTGACGCTGGCGCTCACGGTCGTCATCGGCCAGCTCTGGGGCCTGACGATCCTGGTGGACGAGTGGATGGCGGGGAACACCGGCACCGCGTGGTGGGGCGCGGGCTTCCTCGTCCTGTCGTTCCTCGTGGTGCTCGGCCTCTGGCTGATCGACCCGAAGGACCGCTGACCAGAAGACCACCGGCCAGCAGACCGCTGACCAGAGGAGCGCTGATCAGGAGGGCGCTGATCAGAGGGGTACGGGGCGGGGGAGCGGGCGTACCCTGAAGGTATGAGCACCGCCCCCGCCCACGGACCGCGAGACGCGAAGCAGACCGGCGTAAGCACCGGCCCTGAGAACAGTCCGAAGCCGGCACTCGTCTTCGACGATCCGCTGGACCAGCAGTCCTCGGACGACACGGACCGTGGATGGGGCGAGCGGCCTCCGACCGGCGGCGACAGCGCTGCCGACCTCGCGCGCTTCCTCGACGAGAAGCCGCCGCACCACCTCTGAATCCGGCCAGGGCCGCCGGTCAGGAGGTGGGGTGCGTCCCCGAACCACCCACCGAGCCCGAACCGCCGGCCGTGCCCGTACCCGTGCCCGTGACGGGGCCGCGCTGGGCGACGAGGTGGTCGCGGATCTCCTTGAGCACCTCCAGCTCGCTGATCTCCATGGTCTCCGCGGCGCCTTCCTTCGCCCTGTCGTGCGCGGCGCGCTTCGCGAGGATCTTCGCCATCGGCAGGACCATCAGGAAGTACACGACGGCCGCGGTGATCAGGAAGCTCAGGATCGCGCTGAGGACCAGGCCCCACTGGATCTGGATGCCCTGCATCTCCCCGTTGACCACCTTGCAGGGGTCCTTCAGGCAGGACGCGTAGCTCTCCAGGTTCTTCGTGCCGAAGGCGCCCACGAGCGGGTTGATGATGCCCTTGACCACCGCGTTCACGATGTTGGTGAACGCGGCACCGATGACGACGGCCACAGCCAGATCGATCACGTTGCCACGCATCAGGAAGGCTTTGAAGCCTCCCAGCAGACTTTCCTTCTTCTCGGCCACCAAGGTGCCTTTCGTCGCTTGTGCTGCTGTGTGCCGTGCCATTAGGCCGCGAGCGGCGCAGAGGCGTCCAATCCGTACACACGGAACGGTGACTTGACAGGGACTCCGTGCGAATCAGCACATCGTCACCGCCAGTTGGGACGTGACACCCGCACCCGCGAGGGCCGTCGCCGTCGGACGCGGCACAGAGAGGACGACGAGCGCCCCTCCGTCCGAACGAGTCTCGCCCGGGTGCGGAACTTCGGCCACTCGGGCGCCCGTCGCTACCACACGGGCCTCACCCTCCCCACCGAGCGGCGAGTTGGGCGCGGCGATGACGTCGACCCGGTCGCCAGGGCGCAGCAGCCGTACGGTCGCGGCGTCGGCGATCCGTACCGGAGCGGACACCAGACGGACCGCGACGGGCGGCCGCGCGCGAGCGGCGACGGTGGAGATCGGAGCCCCCGCCGCCCCCGCCCCCGCCGCCGACGGCGGAGCCTGCGGCCCCGGCCCACCGCTGGCGACGGCGAGTGCTGCCGCCACCAGGGCCAGGAACACCGCCGGCGCCCACCGCCCCCGCCGCAGCGCCCTGCGCAGCCGGTGCCGCGTCCCCCGTACCCGCAGCGGCTCGAAGTCCGGCACCACGCACGTCGCCGGAACGGACGACCGGGCGAAGGACGAAGACGGAGAGAGGGAGAGGGAGGGGGAGGGGGAGGGGGAGGGGGAAAGGGAAGGCGTGGGAGGAGGAGAGGAGAGTGGGGTCATCGGGGTGCCGCCGTCCTGGTCGAGTCGGGAAGAAGGTCCGCTCCGGACCCGCTCCCACTTTCCCGGCCGCCCCATCTCCCCGCTCCGGCCTGGGGATCGCCTCCCGTCTGTGGACAACTCCCTCACCCCTCAGGGCGGTTTGCCCCGGCTACGGCAGCTCGATCCCCAGCTCGCGGGCGAGGACGGCCTCGGGGTGCCCGGTCATGCCGACGACCGACCAGTCGGCGGCCGCGTGCCACCGGGACTCGGCCCGGGTCGAGAAGCGCGGCCCCTGCATCACGACCATCGTGCCGCCGTCCACCGGGTCCCAGCCCCGTCCCCGGGCGGCCTTGACCGCGACCCGCCACCCGTCGGGGCGATACGGGTCGGCGAAGGTCGCGTGGACGACCCGGGGCACGGCCGCCCCCGTAACCCCGAGCCGCCCCCGTAACCCCGAGCCACTCCCGTAACCCCGAGCCACCCCCGGAAACTGGCAGGCGCCCCCGGGAAACGCCGAGGGGCCTCGTCGCGCGCGACGAGGCCCCTCGGTGAGGAACATGCGGAACGGACGTGAGGACGTCGTCCGGGATCAGGCGGCAGGTCTCAGGCGGCCGAGCTTCCGGTGCTCGACGAGGACGTCGAGGAGGCGGAGGCGGACGACGAAGAGGTCGACGCGGCCGGCTTCGCGTCCGACGTCGAGGACGACGTGGACGGAGTCGACGCGGTCGCGGACTTCGACGCGGCCGGCGAGCTGCTGGACGACGAGCCGCGACTGTCGTTCCGGTAGAAGCCGGATCCCTTGAAGACGATGCCGACGGCCGAGAACACCTTCTTCAGGCGGCCCTTGCACTGGGGGCACTCGGTCAGCGCGTCATCGGTGAACTTCTGCACCGCCTCGAGGCCTTCGCCGCACTCGGTGCACTGGTACTGGTAGGTCGGCACTTGTCTTCCTCCTGGCACTCACACTCATCGAGTGCTAACGACGATCCATACTGACGTATTCCGCGGGATCAGTCCACCGCCACCGGTACGCGGTGACCGATACCACGCGCCGCGACCCGGCTCGTCTCGCGCGGCTTGAGGCGCGAGCGCAGGGCGAGGAGCGTGACGAGGGCGAGCGCCGTGCCCACCATCGGCACCAGGAATCCGGTGCTCGCGCCGTGCGCGTCGGCGAGACGGCCGGCGACCGTGACGGCCGCGGCCTGGCCGAGCGCGACGGCGCCGGTGAGCCAGGTGAAGGCCTCGGTACGGGCGGACGCCGGGATCAGGGTCTCGACGATGGTGTAGCCGGTGATCAGGGCGGGGGCGATGCAGAGGCCCACGACCAGGCCCAGGGCACCGAGGAGCAGCACCGAGTGCGTGGTCCACAGCAGGGACGCGGCGACGGTGAGGCCGGCGTAGCCGAGGATCAGGCGGCGGCGGGGGCCGGTCTTCCAGGCGACGGCGCCCATGGCGATGCCCGCGAGCATGTTGCCGGCGGCGAAGACGCCGTACAGCAGACCGTTGGCGCCGGGGTTGCCGATCTCCTCGGTGAACGCGGTGAGGGAGACCTGCATGCCGCCGAAGACGGAGCCGATGCCGAGGAAGGCGACGACGAGAACACGGACGCCGGGGATGGAGAGCGCCGAACGGCGGGGCTCGCCGGCGGTGGCCGAGGAGGCGCCGAAGGCGGGCTGGGTGGCGCGCTGGGCGGCGAAGAAGAGTCCGCCGAAGAGGGTGAGGGCGGCCTCGGCGATCAGGCCGGCGGCCGGGTGGACGCCGGTGCACAGGGCGGTGGCGAGGACGGGTCCGACGACGAAGGTGAACTCGTCCGTCACGGACTCGAAGGCCGCGGCCGTCGGCATCAGCGGGGTGCCGTCCAGCTTGGCGGCCCAGCGGGCCCGGACCATCGGTCCGACCTGGGGCACGGAGGCGCCGGCGGGCACGGCGGCCAGGAACAGGGCCCAGAGCGGGGCGTCGCTCAGGGCGAGCACCACGAGCAGGGAGACGGACGCGGTGTGGACGAGGACGCCGGGGATCAGGACGGCCCGCTGGCCGAAGCGGTCGGCGAGCTTGCCGCTCTGCGGCGCGAACAGCGCCATCGAGACGCCGGTGACGGCGGCGACCGCGCCGGCGCTGCCGAAGGAGCCGGTGGTGTGCTGGACGAGCAGGACGATGCCGATGGTCAGCATCGCGAAGGGCTGCCGGGCGGCGAAGCCGGGGAGAAGGAAGGACAGCGCACCGGGTGTGCGCAGCAGCCGGCCGTAGCCGGGCCGCTTGTCCGAGATGACCGTGGACGCCACGGTCCTGGCCTTTCTGCCGCCTGGTAGCGCGCCCCGGCACTGTGGTGCGGGTGTCGCCGAGAGCTGTCCTCATGCGCGTTACTGCGGTAGATACCGGGCCGGCCCCACTGCGGAGGGGCGCCACGGCCGCCATACGGTCGCGCCAGCTCTGCGTCAGGCAGAGTTGGTTCGATCAGGTGTGCCTTCATGGTACAGGGAGAAGCCTCTTCCCGCCTGGGAAAAGGCTTCTCCCTGTGACGAAGGCCTCAGATCGATCGGATGATCATTTGTGCCGCTCACCAGGGCGGTGGAAGCGCAGGGCCGTGTCCGTGGGGGTGGAGGCCGCGGTCGCGCCTCCCGTGCCCAGCCAGCCGGCGAGCTTGCCGCCCTGGCCGACCGCGCGCAGGCGCCGTTCGGTGGCGTCCCGTACCGGGTCGGTGGCGACCACGAGGAGTTCGTCGCCGCGCCGCAGGACCGTCGCCGGCCCCGGTACGAAGCTCCGCTCCTCCCGTACGACGAGGGTGACCGCCGCTCCGGCCGGGAGGCGCAGTTCGGCCACCTCGACGCCGTGCATCCGGGAGTGCTCGGGGATGGCGACGGAGAGCAGGTGTCCGCGCAGCCGCTCCAGGGGAGCGGACTCGACGCCGAGGTCGGCGGCCTCCCCGGAGTCGCCGAGCTTCAGGGCCTTCGCCAGCCAGGGCAGGGTCGGGCCCTGGATGAGGGTGTAGACGACGACGAGGACGAAGACGATGTTGAAGATCCGTTCGCTGCCCTCGATCTTCGCCACCATCGGGATCGTGGCGAGGATGATGGGGACGGCTCCGCGCAGGCCGGCCCAGGACATGAGGGCCTGCTCCTGCCAGGGGATGCGGAACGGGGCCAGGCTGACCAGGATCTCCATGGGCCGTGCGACCACCGTCAGGACCAGTCCGATGACGACGGCGGGCCAGAAGTCGTGGACGAGCTCGTGCGGGGTGACGAGCAGGCCGAGCAGGACGAACATGCCGATCTGGGCGATCCAGCCGAGCCCCTCGGCGAAGCCGCGGTTCGCGGGCGCGTGGGGCAGTTTGGCGTTGCCGAGGACCATCGAGGTGAGGTAGACGGCGAGGAAGCCGGAGCCGTGGGCCATGGCGCCGGCGGCGTACGCGACGACGGCGATGGCCATGACGGCGATCGGGTAGAGGCCGGAGGCGGGCAGGGCGACGTGGCGGAGCCCGTAGGCGCCGAGGAAGCCGACCGCGAGGCCGATGGCCGCGCCGATGGCGAGTTCGAGGGCGATCTCCCCGACGAGGACGTACCAGTGGTCGACCGGTCCGGCGGTGGAGAAGGCGACGACGAGGATCACGACGGGGGCGTCGTTGAAGCCGGACTCGGCCTCCAGGACACCGGTGACCCGTGAGGGCAGGGGCACCTTGCGCAGGACGGAGAAGACCGCGGCGGCGTCGGTGGAGGAGACGACGGCGCCGATGATCAGGGCCTGTCGCCAGTCGAGACCGACGAGGTAGTGCGCGGCGGCGGCCGTGATGCCCACGCTCACCGCGACGCCGACGGTGGAGAGGACGACCGCGGCGGGCAGCGCCGGCTTGATCTCCTTCCACTTCGTGCCGAGGCCGCCCTCGGCGAGGATCACGACGAGGGCGGCATAGCCGATGACCTGCGTGAGTTCGGCGTTGTCGAAGGCGACGTTGCCGATGCCGTCCTGGCCGATGGCGATGCCGATGCCGAGGTAGAGCAGCAGGCTGGGGAGCCCGCTCCGCGACGAGATCCGTACGGCCGCGACCGCGATCAGCAGCACGAGGGAGCTGATGAGCAGGAGTTCGTTGAGCTCGTGGACAGTCAGTGGCCGTTCCTTCCCCTCACATGCAGCTGGATCGTTCCTCCAGCGGCCGACACTTCGTTACCTTACCTAATCTTTAACGTTTTCTTGACGGCCTTCCTCTCGTCCTCCCGCTCACCAGTACGGTTCTCTTCCTGACACCGCGTCCGGGCCGTCCGGACGCTGCGCCTAAGGTTGCTCCCGTACTCCAGGACCACCCTGCCCCTCGAAGGACAGCGATGCCCTCCAACACGACCGCGCCTCCCGCCAAGAAGAAAGGGCGGCGCGCCCGCCTGATCCTCCTCGTCCTGGTCCTCGCCCTGGTCGCGGGCGTCGGATACGGCGGGTACTGGGGTGTGAGCACCGTCCGGGCCTCGTTCCCGCAGACCACGGGCGAGATCCGGCTCGACAAGCTGTCCGGTGAGGTCGAGGTGAAGCGCGACGCGAACGGCGTCCCGCAGATCTACGCGGACAACGAGTCGGACCTCTTCCGCGCCCAGGGCTACGTCCAGGCGCAGGACCGCTTCTACGAGATGGACGTCCGGCGGCACGTGACCGCGGGCCGGCTCTCCGAGATGTTCGGCGAGGGCCAGGTCGAGACCGACTCGTTCCTGCGCACGCTCGGCTGGCGCCGGGTCGCGCAGGAGGAGTACGACAAGGTCCTCTCGGCGGAGACGAAGAAGTACCTCCAGGCGTACGCGGAGGGCGTCAACGCCTATCTGAAGGACCGGGACCCCGCCGACATCTCCGTCGAGTACGCGGCCCTGGGCTTCACCAACGACTACGCGATCGAGCCGTGGACGCCGGTCGACTCGGTGGCCTGGCTCAAGGCGATGGCCTGGGACCTGCGCGGCAACATGCAGGACGAGATCGACCGCTCGCTGATGACGAGCCGGATGAGCGCGAGCCAGATCAAGCAGCTGTACCCGGAGTACCCGTACGCGCTCCACCAGCCGATCGTCGGTCAGGGCGCGGTCGACGAGTCCACCGGGAAGTTCGACCCGAAGGCCAGGGCCGGCGAGGACGACGACCTGACCACCGGTGAGACCGAGGGCGGCGTCCCCGGCTCCGGTTCCTCCGACGACCTCGGTACGCAGTCCCAGCTCGGCGCGCTCTCCGAGGTCCTGGACGGCATCCCCGCCCTCCTCGGCCCCAACGGCAACGGCATCGGCTCGAACTCCTGGGTCGTCTCCGGGCAGTACACGACCTCCGGCAAGCCGCTGCTCGCCAACGACCCGCACCTCGCGCCCCAGCTGCCGTCCCTCTGGTACCAGATGGGCCTGCACTGCCGCTCGGTCTCGGCGACCTGCCGTTACGACGTGTCGGGCTACACCTTCTCCGGCATGCCCGGTGTGATCATCGGACACAACGACAAGGTCGCCTGGGGCCTCACCAACCTCGGCGCCGACGTGACCGACCTCTACCTGGAGCGCATCGGCCCGGACGGCTACCTCGTCGACGGCAAGGTCGAGCCCTTCATCACCCGCGAGGAGACCATCAAGGTCGCCGGCGGCAGCGACCGGAAGATCACCGTCCGCTCCACCGGCCACGGCCCGCTCGTCTCCGACCGCTCCTCCGAACTGGAGAAGGTCGGCCAGAAGGCCCCCGTCGGCAACGCCGCCCCCGACCGCGGCACCGGCTACGGCGTCTCCCTCCAGTGGACCGCGCTCCAGCCCGGCAGGTCGATGGACGCGATCTTCGCCCTCGACCGCGCCCAGGACTTCGAGGAGTTCCGGGCCGCCGCCAAGAACTTCGAGGTCCCCTCGCAGAACCTGATCTACGCCGACACCGAGGGCCACATCGGCTACCAGTCCCCGGGCAAGATCCCGCAGCGCAGCAAGGGCGACGGCACCCTGCCCGCGCCCGGCTGGGACTCCACGTACCGGTGGAAGGGCTACATCCCCTTCGAGCAGCTGCCGTACGAGTACGACCCGAAGCGCGGCTACATCGTCACCGCCAACCAGGCCGTGATCGACTCCAGGACGTACCCCGACCTGCTCACCAAGGACTGGGGCTACGGCTCGCGCAGCCAGCGGATCAACGACCTGATCGAGTCGAAGACCAAGGACGGCGGAAAGATCTCGTCGGACGACATGCGGACCATGCAGACGGACAACCGCAGCGAGATCGCGACCCTGCTGAACCCGCTCCTGCTGAAGATCGACATCTCGGACCCGTCCGTCCGCGAGGCGCAGAAGCTGCTCGAGGGCTGGGACTACACCCAGGAGCCCGACTCGGCCGCAGCCGCCTACTTCAACGCGGTCTGGCGCAACGTCCTCAAGCTCTCCTTCGGCAACAAGCTCCCCAAGGAGCTGCGCGCCGAGGGCGACTGCATCAACGTCCGCCCGGCCGACGCCACCGGCCCGGTCGACGAGCAGAACAAGCTCGTGCGCGAATGCGGCCAGCGCGACGCCGACTCGGCGCAGCCGGACGGCGGCGACCGCTGGTACGAGGTGGTCCGCCCGCTCCTCAAGCAGGAGAAGAGCGAGTGGTGGGTCACCCCGGGCAACCGCACCGACCAGGCCACCGAGACCCGTGACCAGCTGCTCGCCCGCGCCATGAAGGACGCGCGCTGGGAGCTGACCGCCAAGCTCGGCAAGGACGTCTCGACCTGGAGCTGGGGCCGGCTGCACCAGCTGACCCTCAAGAACCAGACCCTCGGCACCGCCGGCCCCGGCGTCGTGCAGCAGCTCCTCAACCGCGGCCCGTGGAACCTGGGCGGCGGCGAGGCGGCCGTCGACGCCACCGGCTGGAACGCGGCCGGCGGCTACGAGGTCATCTGGGTGCCGTCGATGCGGATGGTCGTCAACGTCGGCGACTGGGACAAGTCCCGCTGGATCAACCTGACCGGCGCCTCCGGGCACGCCTTCAACTCCCACTACACCGACCAGACGGACGCGTGGGCGAAGGGCGAGCTCTTCGACTGGGCGTACGGCAAGGCGGCGGTCGACGCGGCGACGAAGGACACGCTGAAGCTCAGGCCCTGACCAGGGGCCGGGCCGGGCTCAGGGCCGGAAGCGGGTGACTCCCTCCGGGGTCACCACCGCGTGCACGGGGTGGTCGTGCGGTTCCTCCGGGACCCGGGCGACCACCTCGTCCGCGTACAGGAGCACCACCAGGGCCGGATCGGCGCCCGCGCGCGTGAGCCGGGCGAGCACCCGGTCGTACGAGCCGCCGCCCCGCCCGAGCCGCATCCCGCGCCCGTCGACGGCGAGGCCCGGGAGCAGGACGGTGTCGGCGGTGCAGACGGCGTCGGGGCCGAGCCGGGGCCCGGTGGGCTCCAGCAGCCCGCGGCCGGCCTTCGCCAGCGCCTCCCGCCCCTCGTACGCGGCCCAGTCCAGGTCGTTGTCGGGGAGCAGGACGGGGAGCAGGACCCGCACCCCGCGCGCGTGGAGCGCGTCGAGCAACGCGCGCGTGCCCGGCTCGCGCCCCACGGACACGTAGGCGGCGACGGTGGACGCCCCGGCGAGTTCGGCCAGTTCCAGTCCTCGGCGGGCGAGGGAATCGGCGGTGAGCGTCAGCGATTCGGCGCTCAACGCGGCGCGGTCGGCGAGAAGTCGACTGCGCAGCACGGCCTTTTCGGACATCTCCGGTGTCATGACGGGCCCCTGTCCATCCACGAAACTCACGTAACTGTCTTTATGTGAAGGAAGTTAACCGAAGCCACATCTTCCTCTCATTCCGAACGGCTAAGGTGCACCGCATGAATCAGTCGCTCCCCAGGCTCGGCCGGATCAGCAAGGCTGTCATCCCGGCCGCCGGCCTCGGCACCCGCTTCCTCCCGGCGACCAAGGCGACGCCGAAGGAGATGCTGCCGGTCGTCGACAAGCCGGCCATCCAGTACGTCGTCGAGGAGGCCGTCGCGGCCGGTCTCTCCGACGTCCTGATGATCACCGGCCGGAACAAGCGTCCCCTGGAGGACCACTTCGACCGGAACTACGAGCTGGAGGAGGCCCTGAGCCGGAAGGGCGACGGCGAACGTCTCTCCAAGGTCCAGGAGTCCAACGACCTCGCCACCATGCACTACGTGCGCCAGGGCGCCCCGCGCGGCCTCGGCCACGCCGTGCTCTGCGCCGCCCCGCACGTCGGCGACCAGCCCTTCGCGGTGCTCCTCGGCGACGACCTGATCGACCCGCGCGACCCGCTGCTCTCGCGGATGGTGGAGGTCCAGGAGCGGGAGGGCGGCAGCGTGATCGCCCTCATGGAGGTCGAGCCCTCGCAGATCCACCAGTACGGCTGCGCGGCGGTCGAGGCGACCGTCGACGCGGACGTCGTGAAGGTGACGGACCTGGTCGAGAAGCCGGACGTGGGCGAGGCGCCCAGCAACTACGCGATCATCGGCCGTTACGTGCTGGATCCGGCCGTCTTCGGGATGCTGCGGGAGACCGAGCCGGGCCGCGGCGGGGAGATCCAGCTGACCGACGCCCTGCAGAAGCTCGCCTCGGACGAGAAGATCGGCGGCCCGGTGCACGGTGTCGTGTTCAAGGGGCGCCGCTATGACACCGGTGACCGCGGGGACTATCTGCGTGCCATTGTCAGACTCGCGTGCGAACGTGAAGATCTGGGACCGGACTTCCGGGCCTGGCTCCGGAGATACGTCAGCGAGGAGATGTAGCACCTTGAGCAGCAGCCCGGCACCGTCGCCGTCCCCCGACGACCACGGCCACGACCACGACGTCCACGGCGGCGAGCGGAGCGACGCCCCGGGCGCGGCCGACCCCTGCGCGGGGCCCGCGCGCGGCCTGTGGTCGGTGGACGAGCACCTCGCCGACATCCTCGCGACGGTCGGCCCGCTCGAACCCATCGAGCTGCAACTCCTCGACGCGCAGGGCTGCGTCCTCGTCGAGGACGTGACGGTGCCGGTCGCGCTGCCCCCCTTCGACAACAGCTCCATGGACGGGTACGCGGTCCGGGTCGCCGATGTCGCCGGAGCCACCGAGGAGTTCCCGGCCGTCCTCACCGTCGTCGGCGACGTCGCGGCGGGCGCCGGCGGCCTGCCCGAGGTCGGCCCCGGCCAGGCCGCCCGGATCATGACCGGCGCCCCTCTGCCGCCCGGCGCCGAGGCCGTCGTCCCCGTCGAATGGACCGACGGCGGTACGGGCGGGGGCACGGCCACCGGCATGACCGCCGCGAGCGCCGCCCCCGAGGGCGCGGCCGGCGAGGTCCGGGTGCACCGCTCCGCCGAGGCCGGCGCCCATGTCCGCACGCGGGGCAGCGACGTACGGGCCGGGGAGCTGGCCCTCGCGGCCGGCACGGTCCTCGGTCCGCCGCAGATCGGGCTCCTCGCCGCGATCGGGCGCGGCACCGTCCGGGTGCGGCCGCGCCCCCGGGTGGTCGTGATGTCCACCGGCAGCGAGCTGGTCCAGCCCGGTGAGCCGCTCGGCGAGGGCCAGATCCACGACTCCAACAGCTTCGCGCTCGCCGCGGCCGCGCGGGACGCGGGCGCGCTCGCCTACCGGGTGGGCGCGGTCGCCGACGACGCGGAGTCGCTGCGCGCCACCATCGAGGACCAGCTCATCCGGGCCGATCTGATCGTGACCACCGGCGGGGTGAGCGTCGGCGCGTACGACGTCGTCAAGGAGGCGCTGAGCGCCGACGGGCAGGTCGACTTCCGCAAGCTGGCCATGCAGCCGGGCAAGCCGCAGGGCTTCGGCGCGATCGGCGCCGAGCAGATCCCGCTGCTCGCGCTGCCGGGCAACCCGGTCTCCTCGTACGTCTCCTTCGAGCTGTTCGTCCGGCCCGCGATCCGGGCCCTCATGGGCGTCGAGGAGCTGCACCGGCCCCGGGTGCGGGCGGAGCTGGTCGCCGGCGAGGCGCTGTCCTCACCCGCCGGGCGGAGGCAGTTCCTCCGGGGGACGTACGACCCGGAGGCGGGCACCGTCACCCCGGTGGGCGGTGCGGGTTCCCACCTGATCGCGGCCCTCGCGCACGCGGACTGCCTGCTGGTGGTGGCCGAGGAGACGGAGAGCGTGGAGCCGGGCGCCGAGCTGGAAGTGGTCCTCCTCGGCTGAGGGGGCGAGGGTGGGGGTACGGTGTCGTCCCACACAGCGACCGGGAGTGTCACGGCGATGAGCACGCAGCAAGGTCTCACCCACATCGACGAGGCGGGCGCGGCCCGCATGGTCGACGTATCGGCGAAGGACGTCACGTCCCGTACGGCGCGCGCCAGCGGGCGGGTCCTCGTCTCGCCGCGCGTGATCGAGCTGCTGCGCGGCGAGGGCGTCCCGAAGGGCGACGCGCTCGCCACCGCCCGGATCGCGGGGATCATGGGCGCCAAGAAGACCCCGGAGCTCATCCCGCTCTGTCATCCGCTCGCGGTGTCCGGCGTGACGCTGGACCTGGCGGTCACGGACGAGGCGGTCGAGATCCTGGCGACGGTGAAGACCACGGACCGCACGGGCGTCGAGATGGAGGCCCTGACGGCGGTCTCGGTGGCGGCCCTCACGGTGGTCGACATGGTGAAGGCGGTCGACAAGGGCGCGGTCATCTCCGACGTACGGGTGGAGGAGAAGACGGGCGGAAAGTCGGGCCACTGGACGCGGAGCGGGTCGTGAGCCGCGGCGGCCGGGTGTCCGGAGCGCACGACCACGAGGCACCCGACCACGAGGGCCCCGCGCGGGAGGAGCACCCTCCGGCGGCGCTCGGCGCGGGCGTGGGCGGCGCGCTCCTCGCCCCCTACGCCGCGCTCGTCGTCACCGCCTCCAACCGGGCGGCCGCCGGGGTCTACGAGGACAAGGGCGGTCCGCTGATCGTCGAGGGCCTGACCCGGGCGGGCTTCGCCGTGGACGGCCCGCAGGTCGTGCCGGACGGTGCGCCGGTCGAGGCGGCGCTGCGGGCGGCGGTCGCCGCCGGGTACGACGCCGTCGTGACCACCGGAGGCACGGGCATCTCGCCCACCGACGAGACGCCCGAGGTGACCCGCCGGGTCCTGGAGCGGGAGATCCCGGGCATCCCGGAGGCGATCCGGGCGTACGGCCGGGAGAAGGTGCCGACGGCGGCGCTCTCGCGGGGCCTCGCGGGCGTCGCGGGCGGCACGCTGATCGTGAACCTGCCGGGATCCCCCGGCGGGGTGCGGGACGGGCTGGCCGTCCTGGAGCCGATCCTGCGGCACGCCGTCGACCAGATCCGCGGCGGCGACCACCCGAGACCGTCGTGATCCCGTCCTGGCCGGTGGTCCTCGTCGACGGCGACGTGGTGCTGCGCCCGATAAGGATGCGTGACCACGCGGCCTGGCGCGAGGTGAACCGGCGCAACCGCGAGTGGCTGCGGCCGTGGGAGGCGACGGTTCCGCCGCCGCCCCCGGGCGGGCCGGTGGCCCAGCGGCCGACGTACCGCCAGATGGTCCGCCATCTGCGCGCGGAGGCGAACGCGGGCCGGATGCTGCCCTTCGTCATCGAGTACCGGGGGCGGCTCGTCGGCCAGTTGACGGTGGCCGGCATCACCTGGGGTTCGATGTGCTCGGGGCACGTGGGCTACTGGGTGGACAGCGAGGTGGCCGGGCGCGGGGTGATGCCGACGGCCGTCGCGCTCGCCGTCGACCACTGCTTCCGCGCGGTCGGGCTGCACCGCATGGAGGTCTGCATCCGCCCGGAGAACGGGCCTTCGCGCCGGGTCGTGGAGAAACTGGGCTTCCGCGAGGAGGGGTTGCGGCCCCGCTACCTCCACATCGACGGCGCGTGGCGGGACCATCTGGTCTTCGCGCTGACCGTCGAGGAGGTCCCGGAAGGGCTTCTGCGTCGTTGGCGTCAGGCGAGAATAAAATAAGTGTTCGAATTTAATCGGTAGTTGTCAGCCAATCGATCTGAACAATCACAAAAAAGTTCAGTGATATCAGCCAGATCGTGCGACACACCGGGCCAATTGGCCGATGCCCGTTACGTAACCCCTCTACCGTGTGAGGCGTGAGCAGCAGCGGCCTCATCTACGCAGTCATCGTCGGGGCCTGGGCCGCCTACTTGGTGCCGATGTGGCTCCGCAGGCAGGACGAGCTGAACGAAGCCCGTCCGACGGAACGCTTCAGCACCGCCATCCGGCTGCTTTCCGGACGGGCGGGCATGGAGCGCCGGTACGCCAAGGAGCTCAAGCAGCGGGACCGTACGGTGGAGGGCCCGACCCCCGACGTGGACCCGGACGCGGAAACCGAGCACGTCAGCTCGGTCGACGTCCGGGCCTTCTCCGCGCCCGCGGCCAGGACCGAGGCGCGCCTGGAACTCCCGGATCGCGAACCGGATCCCGCGCCCTCCCCGGCCCGCCCCGCCACCGGCGCCGCCGCCGAGCGCGCCCGCCGCGGCAAGGTCCTCGCCCGGCGCCGGCGCACCACGACGCTCCTCTTCGCGGGCTTCACCCTCGGCGCGGTCGTCGCGGCCGTCGGCGGCATCGCCTTCCTCTGGGTGCCCGCCGTCCCCGCCCTGCTCCTCAGCGCGTACATCGTGCACCTGCGGACGCAGGAACGGCGCCGCTTCGTGTACGTGATGGACCGGCGGCGCGCCGAGGCGGCGGCGGCCCGGCTCCGCGAGAGCCGACGGCCCGCCCCCACGCCCGAGCTGTCGCCCGAGGCCTCTTCGGCCCCCTCCCCGCAGGAGGCGGACCGGCGCGCCCTGGTCGAGCAGACCGACCACGCGGAGTGGGTCGACCAGCAGCGCGAGCGCGGCCCGGCCCGCGGCGACAGCTGGGACCCGGTGCCGGTGCCGCTGCCCACGTACGTCACCGCGCCGGTCGCCCCGCGCGCCACGAGCGGCATCGACATCACGGACCCGGAGACCTGGAGCGCCGCCCGCTCCTCCACGGCGGCCGACCCGGCCCCCGCCCCGTCCCCGGCCCCCCGTCAGCGCGCCAACCCGCCCCACCGGAACCGCGACCGCGACCACGGCCGCACCCCGCTCTTCGACCAGTACGCGGACGACGACCGCCCCCGGGCGGCCAACGAATGACCCCGGCCGGGAGCCCGTGACGGCCCCCGGCTGACCTGCGAGGGAACGGATTTTTGTCTGGGCCCGTCGGGATGCTAATGTTTCACACGTCGCAAGGGCCTGTGGCGCAGTCTGGTAGCGCACCTCGTTCGCATCGAGGGGGTCTGGGGTTCAAATCCCCACAGGTCCACAGACAACGGGAATCCCGTCCGATCGAAAGATCGGGCGGGATTCCTGCTTTTCCGGACGGAGACCGGACGGGGGCCGGACGGAGAGAGGGGCGCCCCTCTCGGCGCCCCTCTCTCCGTCCGTCGTCTCCCGCGGGGTGTCAGGTCAGCGGCTTCGCGAAGCAGCGGCTGGCCGGGTGGTCGCGGTAGTGGCCGAACTTGGCGCAGGGCGCGTAGCCGCTGGAGGTGTAGAGGGCTATCGCCTCCGGCTGGGCGGTGCCCGTCTCCAGGACCATGCGGGTGCGGCCGGCCGAGCGGGCGTCGGATTCCAGGGCGCTCAGGATGCGGCGGGCCAGGCCCAGGCCGCGGGCCTCGGGGATCACGTACATGCGCTTGAGCTCGGCGTCGCCGTCCGCGTAGCCCTGCTCGTTCTCGTCCTGGGTGCGCCAGCCGCCGGTGGCCAGCGGGTTGCCCTCGGGGTCGTACGCGAGGAGGTAGAGGCCGTGGGGAGGGACGAACATCCCGGCGTCCAGCGGTGTGACATCGCCCTCGTCGTCGTAACGGACGGCGTACTCCGCCTGCACGGCGTCGTTGAGTTTCACGGCGTCGGGGTGGTCATAGGGGGTGGGCTGGATGTTCATGCGGAGCATCGTACATCTATGCGACTATCCGGCGCGGGCCCCCGTGTCGGTATTCTCCCGGGATGCTCACTGTGACGTCCGTGAATGTCAATGGTCTCCGCGCCGCCGCCAAGAAGGGCTTCGTCGAGTGGCTGGCCGGGACCTCCGCCGATGCCGTCTGCCTCCAGGAGGTGCGCGCCGAGGAGGCGCAGCTGCCCGAGGAGGTGCGGGCGCCCGAGGGCTGGTTCACCGTCCACGCGCCCGCCGCCGCCAAGGGCCGCGCCGGGGTCTCCCTCTACACGCGCCGCGAGCCCGACCAGGTGCGCGTCGGCTTCGGGTCGAGCGAGTTCGACGGCAGCGGCCGGTACGTCGAGGCCGACCTGCCCGGCGTCACCGTCACCAGCCTCTACCTGCCCTCCGGCGAGGTCGGCACCGAGCGCCAGGACGAGAAGTACCGGTTCATGGGCGAGTTCCTGCCGTACCTGAAGGAGCTCAGGACCCGGGCCGCCGCCGACGGGCGCGAGGTCGTCGTCTGCGGCGACTGGAACATCGCCCACCGCGAGGCCGACCTCAAGAACTGGAAGGCCAACAGGAAGAACGCCGGCTTCCTGCCCGAGGAGCGGGAGTGGTTCGGACGCGTCCTCGACGAGGCCGACGGGGGATACGTCGACGTCGTGCGGGCGCTCCACCCCGAGCAGGAGGGGCCCTACTCCTGGTGGTCCTACCGGGGTCGCGCCTTCGACAACGACAGCGGCTGGCGCATCGACTACCAGCTCTCCACCCCCGGTCTCGCCGCCAAGGCCGTGAAGGCCTACGTCGAGCGGGCCGCGACCCACGCCGAGCGGTGGAGCGACCACGCTCCCGTGACCGCCGTCTACGCGATGTAGGCCATTCCCGCGCGGTACCGTGCCGACCGCGGGCGGCGGTCTGCCGTGGGAGGACCTGTCAGGCGGTCATGAGGCCGGTCCGTCGCCCTCCGGCGGGCCCGCGGTGCGCAGGCGCCGGTCCAGCGCCATCGACAGCTCCGCCTCCACCACGCTCTTCGCGAGCGGGCGCAGCCGCCACAGGTCGTCCTCGGCGGCGTGGGTGCGCAGCAGGTCGGTGAAGAGCTCCGCGAGGGCGTCGGCGTGTTCACGGACGCGGGCGCCCGCCTTGAGCACCTCGGCGAGCGGGACGCCCTCGCGGACGAGGGCGGCGGAGACGTCGAGCAGGCGGCGGCTGATGTGGACGATCTCCTCGCCGTCGGTGGCGAGGTAGCCCAGGTCGAGGGCGGCGGCGAGGTTCTCGGGCGTGACCTCGCCGGCGAAGTGGTCGGCCAGCTCCCCGGGGGTCAGCCGGACCGGTTCCTCCTCGCTGGGGACGTCGATGGCGAGGACCTCGCGGACGTTGCGGCCGCTCTCGAAGGCGGTGGTGAGGTCGGCGATGCCGTTGAGGGTGTGGCCGCGCTCCAGGAGGGCGGCGATGGTGCGCAGCCGGGCCAGGTGCTGCTCGTCGTACCAGGCGATCCGGCCCTCGCGGCGGGGCGGGGGGATCAGGCCGCGTTCGCGGTAGAAGCGCAGGGTGCGCACGGTGACGCCGGCGGCGGACGCCAGCTCCTCCATGCGGTACTCGCGTACGCCTGGGTGCGGGGCGGTCTCGTTCGGGCCGGTCCGCGCGGCCTCGGGCGCGCCCGCCCGCCCGGCCTCGCGCGCGCCCGCGCGTAGGCCCGCCTGTGCGTCGTCGCGTGCGCCCGCGGTGGGTTCCGATGCTGCGCCTGATCCTTCTGCCACGCCCGCCAGCCTATGTTGTACCGCCGGTAACTTTCCCTCGTCGTACCCCTACCGCTCGGTATGGAGCTGCTCTACAGTCCCGACTGTGCCAGTGATTGCTGGCGTGATTGGCCGGGCGCACGGGAGGCGGCATGGCGAAGCACGAGCACGTACGGGTGGCGGTGATCGGATCGGGATTCGGTGGCCTCGGTGCAGCCGTCCGGCTGCGCCGCGAGGGGATCACCGACTTCGTGGTCCTGGAGCGGGCCGACTCCGTGGGCGGAACATGGCGGGACAACAGCTACCCCGGCTGTGCCTGCGACGTCCCCTCCCACCTCTACTCCTTCTCCTTCGCGCCCAACCCCGACTGGCCGCGGACCTTCTCCGGACAGCGCCACATCCGCGCGTATCTGGAGCACGTCACGGACACCTTCGGGATCCGCCCCCACCTGCGCCTCGGCCACGAGGTGCGGCGGATGGAATGGGACACCGAGACGCTCCGCTGGGAGATCGAGACCAGCCGGGGCAGCTTCAGCGCCGAGGTCGTCGTCTCCGCGACCGGGCCGCTCTCCGACCCCAAGATCCCGGACATCCCGGGGCTCGCCGACTTCCCCGGCAAGGTCTTCCACTCGGCCCGCTGGGACCACGACTACGACCTCACCGGCAAGCGCGTCGCCATGATCGGCACCGGCGCCTCCGCCATCCAGATCGTGCCCGCGATCCAGCCCCAGGTCGGGCGGCTGACGCTCTTCCAGCGCACGCCCCCGTGGGTCATGCGCCGCATGGACCGGGCCATCACCGGCCCCGAGCGCTGGCTCCACCGCGCCGTGCCCGCCACCGGCACCCTGCGCCGCGGTCTGCTCTGGGGCATCCGCGAACTCCAGGTCGGCGCCTTCACCAAGCACCCGAACGAACTCGGGCTCGTCGAGAAGCTGGCCAAGGCCAACATCTCCAAGTCCATCAAGGACCCGGTGCTCCGCGCCAAGCTGACGCCCTCGTACCGCATCGGCTGCAAGCGCATCCTGCTCTCCAGCACGTACTACCCGGCCGTCGCGCGGCCCAACGTCGACGTGGTCGCCTCCGGACTCCGCGAGGTCCGCGGCTCGACCCTGGTCGCCGCCGACGGCACCGAGACCGAGGTCGACGCGATCGTCTTCGGCACCGGCTTCCACGTCACCGACATGCCGATCGCCGAACGGGTCGTCGGCGCCGAGGGGAGGACCCTCGCCGAGACCTGGAAGGGCGGCATGGAGGCGCTGCGCGGCGCCACCGCCGCCGGCTTCCCCAACTTCATGACGGTCATCGGCCCCAACACGGGCCTCGGCAACTCCTCCATGATCCTCATGATCGAGTCCCAGCTGAACTACATGGCCGACTACCTGCGCCAGCTCGACGTGCTCGGCGGCCGCGCCGCCCTCGCCGTCCGGCCCTCCGCCGTCGGCGCCTGGAACCGCAAGGTGCAGGCCCGGATGGAGCGGACCGTCTGGAAGGCGGGCGGCTGCGAGAGCTGGTACCTCGACGCCAACGGCCGCAACACCACGCTGTGGCCGGGCACGACCGGCGAGTTCCGGCGCGAGACCCGGCAGGTCGACCTCTCCGAGTACGAGGTGATCCGCGCGACCGGGCCGGCCCCCGCGACGAAGACGCGCACCACCCGCAAGAAGGAGGCCGCCCAGTGAACCGGCACCTGACCTCGCTGCCCACGCCCCGCGAACTCACCGCCCTCTCCGCCGACGGCGCCCCGATCCACGTCGAGGTGTACGGCCCCGAGGGCGCGCCCGCCGTCGTCCTCGCCCACGGCTGGACCTGCTCGATCACCTTCTGGGCCGAGCAGATCCAGGCCCTCGCCGCCGACCACCGGGTCATCGCCTACGACCAGCGCGGCCACGGCCGGACCCCGGCCCCCGCCGGGACCGGCGGCGCGGGCTACTCGACCACGGCGCTCGCCGACGACCTGGAGGCGGTGCTCGCGGCCACCCTCGCCCCCGGCGAGCGGGCCGTCCTGGCCGGCCACTCCATGGGCGGCATGACGATCATGGCCGCCGCCGAGCGCCCCCGCTTCCGGCAGCACGCCGCCGCCGTCCTGCTCTGCTCCACCGGGCCCTCGCGGCTGACGGCCGAGGCCACCGTCGTACCGCTGCGGCCCGGCGGTCTGCGCAGCCGGCTGACCAAGGCCGTTCTCGGCGCGAAGGCGCCGCTCGGCCCGGTCAACGCCGTCTCGAAGAAGGTCCTCAAGTACGCGACGATGGGACCGGGTTCGGCGCCGGACCGGGTCGAGGCCTGCGCCCGGATCGTGCACGCCTGCCCGCGCGGCGCCCGGTACGGCTGGTCACAGGTCCTGGCCGGGCTCGACCTCGAACCCGCACTGCGGGCGCTGAGGCTGCCGGTGGCCGTGCTCGTCGGCACCGCCGACCGGCTCACCCCGGCCGCCCACTCCCGTGCGATGGCGGACGCGCTGCCGCACTGCACGGGCCTCGTCCAGCTGGCCGGCATGGGCCACATGACGCCGCTGGAGGCCCCCGAGGCCGTCACCGCGCAGATCCGCGAACTGACCCTCACGTACCTGGGCGCGAAGTCCGACGAGAAGGAGAAGGAGCAGGCATGAGCAGGGTGAGCCTGGAAGGACAGGTCGCGGTCGTCACCGGAGGAGCCCGCGGCGTCGGGGAGCTCCTCGCCCGCAAGCTCTCCGCGCGCGGCGCGAGGATCGCGCTCGTCGGCCTGGAGCCGGAGCAGCTCAAGGAGGTCGCGGGCCGGCTCCACACGGAGGCCGACTGGTGGCACGCCGACGTCACCGACCACGAGGCGATGGCCCGGGTCGCGGCCGAGGTGAAGGAGCGGTTCGGGAAGGTCGACATCGTCGTCGCCAACGCCGGTGTCGCGGCGGGCGGTCCGTTCGTCGACTCCGACCCGGCGGCCTGGCGACGGGTCATCGAGGTCAACCTGATCGGCGGCGCGGTGACGGGCCGGGCGTTCCTGCCCGTCCTCATGGAGTCCCGGGGGTACTTCCTCCAGATCGCCTCGCTCGCCGCGCTCACCCCGGCGCCGATGATGACGGCGTACTGCGCCTCCAAGTCGGGCGTCGAGGCCTTCGCGCACAGCCTGCGCGCCGAGGTCGCCTACAAGGGCGTGAAGGTCGGGGTCGGCTATCTGTCCTGGACCGACACGGACATGGTGCGGGGCGCGGACCAGGACGACGTGATGAAGGAGCTGCGGCAGCGGCTGCCGTGGCCCTCGAACCGCACGTACCCGCTCGGCCCGGCCGTCGACCGGATCGTGGCGGGCATCGAGCGGCGCTCGGCCCATGTGTACGCGCAGTGGTGGCTGCGGGGGATGCAGTCGGTCCGCGGCTACCTGCCCGGCATGATCGCGACGGTCGGCCGGCGCGAGATGGAGCGCTTCGAGCCGCGTCTTGCCTCGGTCTCCAAGGGGCTGGTGGGCGCGGGCGGCGCGGCCGACGAGCAGGCGCGTAAGGGCCGCCTCTGACCGGCGCCCGACCGGCGGCCGTACGCGGGGGCCGCACCGCAGCGCCCCCGCGTACGGAACGTAACTGATCGAAATGCGTGGAATGTTCGCTCGTGCGAGGCTGGTCGAGGCCCAAGGGGCGCACCGCCCCGGCCCCCTCACACCCTTCTAGGAGTGAACCTTCATGGGCATGGCAGACCAGTTCAAGGACAAGGCGGAGCAGCTCAAGGAGCAGGCCAGGCAGGCCGCGGGCAAGGCGAAGGACGAGGCGTCCGAGCGTGCCTCCCGGGGCCGCGACCGCTCCGGCGACGAGACCCGCAGGGCCCAGCAGGAGGCCCAGGACCGCGTGGACCAGGACTACGAGGCCTGACGGCGGACCGCTTCCCGCGGAGCCTCGCGGAATCCTTGAAGGAGGCGCACCCGGGAGACCGGGTGCGCCTCCTCGCGTCATGGGCCGAAAAGTCGTACGCGCCGGGGGGCGGATCTTCGTACCGTGGCGCCCATGGCCGTACTTGAGCGACTGCGATCCGACCACGCGCCCGCCCTGCTCGCCTTCGAGCGGGAGAACCGGGGGTACTTCGCCGCGTCCGTCCCCGACCGGGGGGACGCCTACTTCACCGACTTCGAGCAGCGGCACCGGGCGCTGCTCGACGAACAGGGGACCGGGGCGATCCACTTCCACGTGCTCGTGGGGGAGGGCGGCGGGATCCTCGGGCGGTTCAACCTCGTCGGCGTCGCCGACGGGGCCGCCGAGCTGGGGTACCGGGTGGCCGAGAGGGCGGCCGGGCGCGGGGTGGCGACCGCCGGCGTCCGCGCGGTGTGCCGGCTGGCGCGCGAGGAGTACGGGCTGAGCCGGCTCACCGCCGTCACGACCCTCGACAACGACGGGTCGAGGGTCGTGCTGGGGCGGGTCGGATTCGGCGCGGTGGGGAGCGTGACGCTCGACGGGCGGCCGGGCACCTCGTACGAGCTGGACCTGAGCCACGCCCCCGGCCTCGTCGGCGTCCAGGTCCTGTCCGGAAAGTAGTGCCGTCCGCCCGCCGGGCCGGGCGGGACCTTCCGGACACCCCTAGGGGACGTCCCGCCTCGGGGGCAGTTTCGGGCGGGAGCGGTCCGGGAGGTCCTCGTACCCCGGCGGGCTCGCCGCCGGGGTCTCGGTGAGGAGCGCGAGGGCGACGTGGACCGCGTCGTCGAGCTGGGCGTGGCGGCCCTCGGCCCAGTCGAGGGGGGTGCGCAGGACCGCGAGGTCGGGTTCGACGCCGTGGTTCTCCAGGGACCAGCCGTACTCGGGGAACCAGGCCGCGTTCATCGGGACCGTGATCTGGGTGCCGTCGCCGAGCCGGTGGCGGCCGGTCATGCCCACCACCCCGCCCCAGGTGCGCTGGCCGACGACCGGGCCGAGGCCGAGGAGCTTGAACGCGGCGGTGATCATGTCGCCGTCGGAGGAGGTGGCCTCGTCGGCGAGGGCGACGATGGGGCCGCGCGGGGCGTTGGAGGCGTACGCGACGGGCTGGGCGTTGCGGGTGAGGTCCCACCCGAGGATCTTGCGGGTGAGCTTCTCGATGACGAGTTCGCTGATGTTGCCGCCCGCGTTGCCGCGCACGTCGACGATGAGGGCCGGCCGGGAGACCTCCATGCGCAGGTCGCGGTTGAACTGGGCCCAGCCCGAGCCGCCCATGTCGGGGATGTGGAGGTAGCCGCAGCGGCCGCCGCTGATCTCCCGTACCACCGCACGGCGTTTGGCGACCCAGTCCTGGTAGCGCAGCGGGCGCTCGTCGACGAGCGGGACGACGGCGACGCGGCGGGCCCTGCCCTCGCCCTCGGCGGGGGTGAAGGTGAGTTCGACGGTGGTGCCGCCGGTGCCGGAGAGCAGCGGGTACGGGCCGGTGACCGGGTCCACGGGCCGGCCGTCGACGTGGGTGAGGACGGCGCCCTCGCGGATGCCCGTACCGGCGAGCGGGGAGCGGGCCTTGGAGTCGGAGGACTCGCCGGGCAGGATCCGCTTCACCGTCCAGCCGTTCTCGCGGAGGACGAGGTTGGACCCGAGGAGGCCCATGGGCCGCTGGTAGTGCGGTGGTCCCTCGTTGCGGCGGGCGGGGGTGACGTACGCGTGGGAGGTGCCCAGTTCGCCGACGACCTCCCGGAGCAGGTCGGCGAACTCGTCGGGGGAGGCGATCCGTTCGACGAGGGGCCGGTACTGGTCGAGGACGGCCGTCCAGTCGACCCCGCCCATGCCGGGCTCCCAGAAGTAGGCGCGGACGATCCGGCCGGCCTCGTCGAAGGCCTGCCGCCACTCGGCGCCCGGGTCGACCTCGTGGAGGATGCGCCGCAGGTCCAGGTAGACGGTGGAGTCGCCGTCCCCGGACTCGGTGGCGGGGACGGCCCGCAGCTCGCCCTCGTCGGCGACGACGAGCCGGGTGCCGTCGCCGCTGACCGCGAACCAGTCGAGGTCCTTGGCGAGTTCGCTCTTGCGGGCCTTGGTGATGGAGAAGTACTCCAGGGTGGGGCGGCCGGAGGTGTCGGCGGGGTTGGCGAACGTCTCGCCGAGCGCGCCCGAGATGGGCCAGCGCAGCCAGACCAGGCCGCCGCCGCTGACCGGGTGCAGGGCGGAGTACTTGGAGGCGGTGACCGGGAAGGGTGTGACCCGGTCGGGGAGCCCCTCGATCTCGACGGTGACCGTGCCGTCGGCCGTCTCCGTGTCGTCGTCGGCGGGGTCGAGGCCGCCGGCCGCCGGGCGCCCGTCGGGGAGCAGCGCGAAGGGGGAGGGCGTGGCGGAGGAG
Source organism: Streptomyces sp. Qhu_M48 (assembly GCF_051305195.1). Classification (NCBI taxonomy): domain Bacteria; kingdom Bacillati; phylum Actinomycetota; class Actinomycetes; order Kitasatosporales; family Streptomycetaceae; genus Streptomyces; species Streptomyces sp. Qhu_M48. Next base: position 542,254 of record NZ_CP195432.1, read on the forward strand.
AGCGGGACGAGGTAGGGGCGGCAGCCGAGCGGGAACGACAGGTCGCCGGTGTGCACGTCGTACACCGGGTCGAAGCCCCGCCAGGAGAGGAAGGCGAGGTAGCGGCCGTCCCGGGTGAAGACGGGGTTCTCGTCCTCGAAGCGGCCGTTGGTGACGTCGATGACGGTCCGGGCGCCGGGGCCGGAGATCCGGGCCATCTTGATGGAGCGCAGGGAGCGGCCGATGCCGGGGTGGGACCAGGTGAGCCAGGCGCCGTCGGGGGAGAAGGCGAGGTCGCGGACGGGCCCGTTGACGGACCTGATCAGCTCGGTGACTCCCCCGGAGCCCTCGGCCGGGGAGGTGTCCGCGTCCTGTCCGGACTCCTCCGTGGTGTCCAGGAGGAGGAGCCGTCCGTCGTGGGAGGCGATCGCGAGCCGCTCGCCGTCGGGGTCGGCGACGAGCTCCTCGACACGGCCGAGGTCGCCGGAGGCGAGGCGGCGCGGGGGACGGTCGCCGCTGGCGCGCGGCAGATAGGCGACCTCGACGGCGTCCTCTCCCTCGGCGTCGGTGACGTACGCGACCTGGCCGCCGCTGCCCAGCATCTCGGGGAGCCTGACCCGGACGCCCGGGGTGTCGATGATCGTGCGGGCCGGGCCGTCGCGGTGCGTCAGCCAGTACAGGCTGCCCCGTACGGAGACGGCGCTGGCCCGGCCGGTCTCGTCGACGGTGACCGCGTCGACGTGGTGGGCGGCGGGCACCTGGTACGGGCGCCGGCCGACGCGCTGGCCGCCGAGCCGCACCTCCAGTCTCCGGGGGCGGGAGTCGGGTGTGAGGGCGTCGACGATCCACAGGTCGCCGGCGCACTGGTAGACGACCCGCTGTCCGTCGGTGGAGGCGTGCCGGGCGTAGAACTCGTCGTGGTCGGTGTGGCGGCGCAGGTCGGTGCCGTCGGGCCGGCAGGAGTAGAGGTTGCCGACGCCCTCGTGGTCGGAGAGGAAGGCGACGCGGCCTCCGACGGCCATGGGGCTGTCGAGGTGGCCGCCGATGTCGGGCAGCAGCCGTTCGCCGTGCAGCCAGAGGCGGCCGGTGGCGCCGCCGAGGTAGCGCTTCCAGGCGGCCGGCTCGTGGGGCGGCTTTCCGGTGAGGAGGAGGGAGCGGCGCTCGCCCTCGTGGTCGGGGCCGGTGGCGCCGCCGGTGATGGCGGTGTCGTCGGTGACCGCGATGTCGGAGACCGGGCCCCAGGGCAGCTTGCTGCCGGGGGTCCCGTCGGTGGGGACGGTGTAGGCCCAGGAGAAGTACGAGAAGGGCTGCCCGTGCGAGGAGACGGCGAGGATGTCGGAGCGGCCGTCCTTGTCGGGGGGTGTCCAGCCGCAGACCCGGGTGTCGGTGGAGCCCCAGTAGGTGAGGCGCCGGGCGGCCCCGCCCTCGATGGGCACCAGATGGATCTCCGGATCGAGGCTGCGCCAGTTCGTGTACGCGATCAGGCGCCCGTCCGGCGAGAAGCGCGGGTGGCCGACCCGCGTGCGGTCGACGGTGAGCCGCCAGGCCCGGCCGGGGCGGTGGCCCTCGGCGGCGAGCGGGGCGATCCACAGGTCGTCCTCGGCGGCGAAGCACAGCAGGTCGTCGTGGAGGTGCGGGAAACGGAGATACGCGACGTCGTCACTCACCCGTTCATGCTTTCCGCGCGGAGGGGGTGAGGCAACTCGTACGTGTATGCGGGCGTCTCCGAAGGGGGCGCCCGATGTGGTCCAGGACACGTACGAAACGGTTTCGTTTCGCTGAGGGCGGGGGTATCTTCGTACTGTACGAAGTCGTTTCGCTCGTTACACCGGGACCCTGGACGGAGACACGGCCATGGCACGCAGCAGACTCACTCCCGAGCGGGAGTCCGAGCTGTACGCGGCCGTGCTCGACCTCCTTCGCGAGGTCGGCTACGACGCCCTCACCATGGACGCCGTCGCCGCCCGCACCCACTCCAGCAAGGCCACCCTCTACCGCCAGTGGGGGAGCAAGCCCGAGCTGGTCGCCAGGGCGCTGCGCGACAACAAGCCGGCCGATCTCTCGCAGATCGACACCGGCACGCTGCGCGGCGACTTCCACGAGCTCCTCGACCGGACCGACGACTGCCAGATGGAGAAGGACTCCGCGCTGATGCGGGGTCTGGCCCATGCCGTCCACACCAACCCCGAACTGCACCGGGCGCTGCGCGAGCTGCTCATCGAACCCGAGATGAACGGCCTCGACGAAGTACTGCGCCGAGCGGTCCGCCGGGGCGAGGTCGACGCCGGGAACCCGGCGCTGAAGCTCGTCCCGCACATGCTGATCGGCGCGTTCGTCGCCCGCCCGCTGATCGAGGATCAGCCGGTCGACCACGCGTTCCTCAGCGCCTATGTCGACGCCGTCGTGCTCCCCTCGCTCGGCGTCCAGAGCCACCTGTAACCCGCACCGGCGTCCCCGGCCGGAGCACCCCTCCCGACAGCAGCAGTACCCCCCTGACGCGCTCCGCTCTCGCCGTCGGGCCGGCTCCCCATGCCCTGTCCCACCCCACCCTGGGAGTACGCCCCCGTGGCCACGTTCCTGTACAAGTTGGGCCGTTCCGCCTTCCGGCGCCGACGGCTCGTCGCCCTCCTCTGGGTGGCCCTCCTGGCGGTCGCCGGGATCGGCGCCGCCACCGCACCCGCCGCGACCTCCGGCTCCTTCTCCATCCCCGGCACCGAGGCCCAGCGCGCCTTCGACCTGCTCGAAGAGCGCTTCCCGGGCGCCGGCGCCGACGGAGCCACCGCCCGGGTCGTCTTCAAGGCCCCCGAAGGCCAGAAGATGACCGACCCGGCGCACAAGGCCGTCGTCGAGGAGACCGTCTCCGCGCTGAAGAAGGGGTCGGACCAGATCGTCTCGGTCACCGACCCGTACACCGCGCAGGCCGTCTCCCAGAACGGCTCCACCGCCTACGTCTCCGTCGCCTACAAGGTCAACGCGATGGAGCTCACCGACGGGACGCGCGAGGCGCTGACCCAGGCCGGCGAGAACGCGCAGGGCAAGGGGCTGACCGTCGAGGTCGGCGGTGACGCCCTCCAGACCATGCCGGCGACCGGCTCCAGCGAGATCATCGGCGTCGTCATCGCCGGCATCGTCCTGGTCATGACCTTCGGCTCGCTCGTCGCCGCCGGACTCCCGCTGCTCACGGCGATCATCGGCGTCGGCATCGGCGTCTCCTCGATCACCGCGCTCGCGAACGTCCTCGACCTGGGCTCCACCACCTCCACCCTCGCGATGATGATCGGCCTCGCGGTCGGCATCGACTACGCCCTCTTCATCGTCTCCCGCTACCGCGCGGAGCTCGCCGACGGGCGCGAGAAGGAGGACGCGGCGGGCCGCGCGGTCGGCACGGCGGGCTCCGCCGTCGTCTTCGCCGGACTCACCGTCGTCATCGCCCTGGTCGGCCTGGCCGTCGTCAACATCCCGATGCTGACGAAGATGGGCTTCGCCGCCGCCGGTACGGTCGTGATCGCCGTCCTGATCGCGCTCACCCTGATCCCGGCCCTGCTGGGCTTCGCCGGCGACAGGGTCGTCGGCCGCAAGCAGCGCAAGGCCGCGAAGGCCGGTGCCGCGGGTGACGTCGCCGCCTCCACCGGCGACCAGGCCGAGGCCGACAAGCCGAACGGCGGCACCCGCTGGGCCCGCTTCGTCATCCGCCGCCCCGTGATGGTGCTGCTCGTCGGAGTCCTCGGCCTCGGCGCGATCGCGCTGCCCGCCGCCTCCCTGGAGATGGGCCTCCCGGACGACGGCGCCAAGCCGACCTCCACCACCGAGCGCCGGGCCTACGACACCCTGTCCGACGGCTTCGGCCCCGGCTTCAACGGCCCGCTGCTCGTCGTCGTGGACGGCGACAAGGCGACCGCCGACCGGACGGTCTCCACGATCAAGGGCCTCGAAGGCTGGGCGGCGGTCACCCCGGCGACCCCGAACAAGGCCGGCGACGCCGCGATGATCACGGTGGTCCCGAAGGACCGCCCGTCCTCGGTCGCCACCGAGAGCCTCGTCCACGACATCCGGGACGCCACCGGCGACGACGTGCTCGTCACCGGCGCCACCGCGATGAACATCGACTTCTCGCAGAAGATGAACGACGCCCTGGTGCCGTACCTGGCCCTCGTCGTCGGCCTGGCCTTCCTGCTCCTGACCCTGGTCTTCCGCTCGGTCCTCGTCCCCCTGAAGGCGGCCCTCGGCTTCCTGCTCTCGGTGGTCGCGGCCCTCGGCGCGGTCGTCGCGGTCTTCCAGTGGGGCTGGCTCGGCAGCCTCTTCGGGGTCGAGCAGACCGGCCCGATCATGTCGATGATGCCGATCTTCATGGTGGGTGTCGTCTTCGGTCTCGCGATGGACTACGAGGTCTTCCTCGTCACCCGCATGCGGGAGGCGTACGTCCACGGGGAGCGGCCCGGCGAGGCGATCGTGACCGGCTTCCGGCACAGCGCCCGGGTGGTCACCGCCGCCGCGGTGATCATGATCGCGGTCTTCGCCGGCTTCATCGGCATGACGGACCAGATGATCAAGATGATCGGCTTCGGCCTGGCCGTCGCGGTCCTCTTCGACGCCTTCGTGGTCCGGATGGCGATCGTCCCGGCCGTGCTCGCGCTCCTCGGCCACAAGGCCTGGTGGCTGCCGAAGTGGCTGGACCGGATCCTTCCGAACGTGGACGTGGAGGGCGAGGCCCTCGCCGCGGGGACGCCCGCCGACGGGTCCTCCGGCGCGAAGCCGGACCTCGTGAAGGTCTGACCCGCGCCGGAACAGCTCGCGTACGCCGTCAGTGTGTCGTCATCGACGCACCGGCGGCGTACGTGTGCTTCAGGAAGCGGAGCAGGGCCGTCGTGTCGAACTGGACGACCGTGACCCCGTCGTCCGTGTGGAGCTCGACGACCGTCTGGACCCGGCCGCAGGGCCAGACGCCTATGTCGCCGCGGCGGGTCGGGGCGCGCAGCCCGGTCTCCAGGAGGACGCGGGGGAACGACCACTCCTCGCCGGGGAAGGCGAAGCGCACGGTGGCGGGGGAGAAGCCGGGGTCGTAGCGGAGGGCCACGGGAACGGGGCGCGAGAGCGGGGCGTCGCTGATGATCCGTCCCTTGGCGTGGTCCTCGATTCCATGGGCGTCGGTGTCGCGGGCGTCTTCACGGTCTTCCGGGGCGCGCATGGAAGTGCTCCTCACAGCCGTCTCTTTTGTACCTCGCTGTACTCAATGTCCCACTTCTTCCCCGGGTGAGCGCGAGCCATGCACGGATGAGCGCAGGTGTGGTCGGGGTCACGCGCGACCGTGCGCCGCCGTTCTGTGACCTGTGCGCTCTTGCAAGTGCTTTGCAGGAACGCTCATCATTCGGGACGTGCATGTACCTGACGGATTCATCAACGCCCCCGTATCGGTCGTCGCCGGAGTCGTCGCCGCCGGCGCCGTCGCCGTCAGCCTGCGCGGAGCCCGCCGCGAGCTGGACGACCGGACGGCCCCGCTCGCCGGGCTCGTCGCCGCCTTCGTCTTCGCCGTGCAGATGCTGAACTTCCCGGTCGCCGCCGGGACCAGCGGACACCTCCTCGGCGGCGCGCTCGCGGCGATACTCGTCGGTCCCTGGACCGGCGTCCTGTGCATCGCCGTCGTCCTGCTGATGCAGGGCATCCTCTTCGCCGACGGCGGCCTCACCGCCCTCGGCGTGAACATCACCGTCATGGGCGTCGTCACGGTCGTCGTCGCCTACGCGCTCTTCCGCGGCCTCGTCCTGGTGCTGCCCCGCACCCGCGCCTCGGTCACCGCGGCCTCCTTCGTCGCCGCCCTCGTCTCCGTACCGGCCGCGGCCGCCGCCTTCACCCTCGTCTACGCGATCGGCGGCACCACCGACGTACCGCTCCCCAAGGTCCTCACGGCCATGGTCGGCGTCCACGTCCTCATCGGCATCGGCGAGGCCGTCATCACCATGCTGACCGTCGGCGCGGTCATCGCCGTCCGCCCCGACCTGGTCTACGGCGCCCGGGGCCTGACCGCCCCGCTCAAGCTCCGCGTCGACGGCGAGCTGGTCGACGCGACGCCCGCCGCCGCACCCGCGCCCGCCCGGTCCCCGAGGAAGCTGTGGATCGGCGGTGTCGTCACCGCCCTCGTCCTCGCCGGCTTCGTCTCCTTCTACGCCTCCGCCAGCCCCGACGGCCTGGAGAAGGTCGCCGCCGACAAGGGCATCGACGCCAAGGCCGAGGAGTACGAGCACGCCACCGCGGACTCCCCGCTCGCCGACTACGGCGTCAAGGGCATCGAGACCGCCCGGCTCTCCGGCGGACTCGCCGGCGTGATCGGCGTCGGCGCGACCCTCGCCGTCGGCACCGGCGCCTTCGTGGCCGTACGCCGCCGCAGGAACGAGACCGGGGCGCGGGTCTGACCCGGGCCCGGGGCACCGACATGGGAGCACACTGAGATGGGAGCGGGCCACGCCCACAAGCTCTACCGGCACGCGCACTCGCCGGTCCACGAGCTGCCCCCGCACACCAAGCTCGCCGCGGTCCTCGGCTTCGTCGTGGTCGTCGTCTCGACGCCCCGCGAGGCCGTCTGGGCCTTCGCCCTCTACGCCGTGCTCCTCGCGGCCGTCGCGGCGAAGGCCCGCATCCCGGCCGGCTTCCTGCTGAAGCGGCTCCTCATCGAGGTGCCGTTCGTCGCGTTCGCGCTGCTCATGCCCTTCGTCGTCCCCGGCGAGCGGACGACCGTCCTCGGGGTGTCGCTGAGCGTCCCCGGACTGTGGGGCGCCTGGAACGTCCTCGCCAAGGGCACCCTCGGCGTCGCCGCCTCCGTGCTCCTCGCCTCCACCACCGAACTGCGCGCCCTGCTCCTCGGCCTCCAGCGGCTGAGACTGCCGCCGCTGCTCGTCCAGATCGCCTCGTTCATGATCCGGTACGGCGACGTCATCACCGACGAGATGCGCCGGATGTCCGTCGCCCGCCGCTCGCGCGGCTTCGAGGCACGGGGCGTCCGCCACTGGGGCGTCCTCGCCAAGTCGGCGGGCGCGCTCTTCATCCGCTCGTACGAGCGCGGGGAGCGGGTCCACCTCGCCATGGTCAGCCGGGGGTACACGGGCACCATGCCCGTCATCGACGAGGTGACGGCGACCCGCGCCCAGTGGGCGTACGCGGCCGCGCTCCCGCTCACCGCACTTCTGATCTGCCTCCTGGGATGGACCCTATGACCGCCCCCTCGCTCGAAGTGACCGGCCTCGCGTACGCGTACCCCGACGGCCACCAGGCCCTGTTCGGCGTGGACCTGACCGTCGGGCGCGGCGAACGGGTCGCCCTCCTCGGTCCCAACGGCGCCGGCAAGACCACCCTCGTCCTCCACCTCAACGGCATCCTCACCGGCGGCGCGGGCGGCGTCACCGTCGCCGGGCTCCCCGTCGGCAGGAAGCACCTCGCCGCGATCCGGCGCAAGGTCGGCATCGTCTTCCAGGACCCCGACGACCAGCTCTTCATGCCGACCGTCCGCGAGGACGTGGCCTTCGGGCCGGCCGCCGCGGGCCTGCGGGGCGCCGAGCTGGAGGCCGTCGTGACCCGCGCGCTGGAGCGGGTCGGGATGGCGGAGTACGCGGACCGGCCGCCGCACCACCTGTCCTTCGGTCAGCGCCGCCGGGTCGCCGTCGCCACCGTCCTCGCCATGGAGCCGGAGATCCTCGTCCTCGACGAGCCCTCCTCCAACCTGGACCCGGCCTCGCGCCGCGAGCTCGCCGACATCCTCCGAACGCTCGACGTCACCGTCCTCATGGTCACCCACGACCTGCCGTACGCCCTGGAGCTCTGCCCGCGCGCGGTGATCCTCAGCGAGGGCGTCATCGCCGCCGACGGACGCACCGGCGAGATCCTCGCCGACGAGGAGCTGATGGCCCGGCACCGCCTGGAGCTGCCGTTCGGCTTCGTGCCGCGCTCCGTGGCCTGACCCCCGGAATCCGTCCCTCCCGACCCGCGTTGCACCATGGGAGCCGGTCGTACGAGCCGGTCGTACGAGCCGGTCGCACGAGCCGGTCGTACGAGCCGGTCGTACAAAAGGGAGAGTGGGTCGGGTGGACGTCCAGGGCACGGTGGCGGCGGGCTGGGAGCCGGTCAGGGACGCGTTCCTGCGCAACTTCGAGCAGCGCGGCGAGCGCGGGGCCGCGGTCGCCGTCCACCACGACGGGGTGCGGGTCGTGGACCTGTGGGCGGGCACCCGCGACGTCGGCCCCGGTGCCGACGCGGCCCCCTGGACCGCCGACACCGCCCAGGTCGTCCGCTCGGCCACCAAGGGCGTCGCCGCCGCCGTACCCCTGCTGCTGCACCAGCGCGGCCTGCTCGACCTGGACGCCCCCGTCGCCGCGTACTGGCCCGAGTTCAAGGCGGCCGGCAAGGACCGCGTGACCGTACGACAGCTGCTCGCGCACCGGGCCGGGGTCCCCGTCCTGGACCGGCCGCTCACCCTCGCCGAGGCCGTCGACCTGCCGACCGCGACCGGCGCGATAGCCGCCCAGGCCCCCGTCTGGGAGCCCGGCACCGCCCACGGCTACCACGCCCACACCTTCAGCTGGCTGCTCTCCGGCCTCGTCCACCGGGTCACCGGCCGCACCATCGGCCACTGGGTCGCCGAGGAGATCACCGGCCCCCTCGGCCTCGACCTGTGGATCGGGCTCCCGGCCGCCGAGACCCACCGGGTCGGCAGGATCGGCCCCGTCGAGGAGATCGAACCGGCGGGCGGCGGCGCCCTCAGGCTCCGCCCCAAGCGCTCCGTCTCCGAGGCGTACAAGGACCCGGCCTCCCTCACCCGCCGCGCCTTCGGGGTCATCGACCCCAAGCCCGACGAGAACGACCCGGTCTACCGCGCCGCCGAGCTGCCCGGCTCGGCCGGGGTGGCGACCGCCCGCGCCCTCGCCGGCTTCTACGCGGCCACCCTCGGCCCCGTGGACGGCGCCGCGCGCCTCTTCACCCCGGACACCCTCGCGCTCGCACGGACCGAGGAGTCCGCGGGCCCGGACAGGGTGCTGCTGGTCGGCACCCGCTTCGGCCTCGGCCACATGCTGCACGGCCCGGCCTCCCCGCTGCTCGGACCGTCGTCTTTCGGCCACCCCGGACGCGGCGGCTCGCTGGGCTTCGCCGACCCCGACGCGGGCGTCGCCCTGGGGTACGTGACGAACGGCATGCGGAGGACGGTGACGGCCGACCCGAGGGCTCAGTCGCTGGTGAGAGCGGTCAAGTCGGTGACGGACGGCCGCCCTTGAAGGCCTGCGCCCTCCCGGACCTGACATAGGGCCGACCCGACCTGACATTCTGAGCGTAAGTCGCGCGGAGAGGCGATCGAGCCGCCGGTACCGTGTGCCCGCTCCACCGTCCGGTGGACCAGGCGCACGGGGGCGCATGTGATCGAGATTCCGTTGACGACTTCCGAACGCGGGACGATTCGGATCGCCGAAAGCCGGCTCTGGGAGACCTTCGGCAGCATCGGGCTGCTGTCCGCACACCGGGGGCTCGCCCCCTGGCCGTACACCAACTGGGGCAGGGCGAGCCGCCGTTCGCTGATGCGCGCCGACGTGACCATCCCGGGGTGGCTCGTCCACCTCTACCGGGTCAGCGGCGGAACCCTGCCCTCCTTCCTCCTGCCCGTCCCGTCCTCCGCCCCGCAGGCCGGCCTGGCGGAGGAGATCGCGACCCTCCGTTCCGTGTCCCCGGCCCGGGTGCGCGAGGAGCTGGAGCGGTGGTTCCCACAGGGCGTCCCCGTCGAGGTGCGCCCGCTGCACGCGGACCCGGAGGCGCGGATCGCCGAGCTGTGCGCCTTCCTCCCGCGCTACTGGCGGGCCGCCCTTGCCCCGTTCGGGGGACCCCTGCGGGCCGTCACGGAGGACGACATCCTGCTCCGCGCCCGCGTCCTCGCCACCGAGGGCCCGGAGAAACTCCTCGGCGGCCTGCGCGGGCGGCTCTCGCGGCACGGCGAGGTCCTGAGGCTGAACGTCAGGACGCCGGGCGGGTACGGGCCGGGCGGGACCGTGCCCGGCGGCGGTGGCCCCGGCGGTGGTACCGGCGTTGGCGCGGGGTCGCCGCACGGCTCCCGTGTCGTCCTCGTCCCCCTGGTGTTCGGCCGGGGGGCGTCCCTCGTCGGCTCCGCCCCGAACGGTGTGACGGCCGTGTCGTACCAGGCCGAGGGGGCCGCCGTACTCGCCGGTGAGATACAGCCGGGCCGGCGGGCCGACGAACCCGCGCGCGGCGACCGCCTGGAGATCCTGCTCGGCCGCAGCCGGGCCGCCGTCGTCCGCGCGCTCGTCGCGCCGACCACCACCTCGGACCTGGCGACGGCGCTCGGACTCGCCCCCAGCACCGTCTCCGAACATCTCACCTCGCTGGTGGCCGCGGGAGTCGTGCGGCGTCGCCGGGCGGGCGTGCGGGTGCTGTACGAGCTGGACGGCTCGGGTGTCGTGCTGCTCAGGCACCTCGACAACTGGCGTAGGGTCAACGCGCCGTCGTGCGAAACCAGTTGATACACGCAGTAACGAGGAGGAACCACATGACCGACGAGAACGCCGCGGACGCGACGAGTGCCACGGACGGGACGAACGCCACGTACGAGAAGCTGATCGCCCTGCTCGACGAGCGCGGGGCGGCGTACCGGCTGATCGAGCACGCCCCCGAGGGCGGCACCGAGGCGGTCAGCGCGCTGCGGGGTCACACGCTCGCCGAGGCGGCCAAGTGCATCATCGCGATGGTGAAGATCGGCAAGAAGGAGAAGCGCTTCGCGCTGGTCGTCGTCCCCGGCGACCGCCGGATCGACCTGGGCGCCGTGAAGGCGCTGTACGGCGGCACCTACGTCTCCTTCGCCTCCCCGGAGATCGCCGAGGACCTGGCAGGATCGCCGAGCGGCACGATCCTGCCGTTCTCCTTCGACGAGCGCCTCGAACTCCTCGTCGACCCGGACCTGCTGGTCCACCCGGAGTTCTACTTCAACGCGGCGCGGCTCGACCGTTCGATCGCCCTGTCGGTGGAGGACTACCGGTCGATCGCCGAGCCGCGCGTGGAGCGGGTCTCGACCGACTGACCCTCCCGGGTCCCGGGATCACGCCCCGGGACCTGACATCACGCCATGGCGGGCGTCAGCGCCAGCACCATCCCCAGACCGACGAGCACGGTGCCGATGATCTTGTTGAGCACCGTCTGCCGCTTCAACAGCCGGGAGCGCAGGCTCTGCTGGGAGAAGAGGAGCGCGGCCAGCGCGAACCACACCAGGTGGGCGAACGACATGAACAGGCCGTAGCCGACCTGCTGGAAGACGGGGGTGTCGGCGCTGACGACCTGGGTGTACGTGCTCAGCACGAACAGCATCGTCTTCGGGTTGAGCGCGTTCGTCAGGAAACCGGTGCGCAGCGCGCCCGCCTTCGACAGACCGCCGTCGCTCGACAGGTCGATGTCCACCTCGGTCTTGGTGACGAACGTCCTGTACCCGATGTAGATGAGATATGCGGCGCCGATCAGTTTCATCGCCATGAAAAGCATCGGACTCCTGGAAACCAGAAGACCCACGCCCAGCATCGTGTAGGTGACGTGGACGAGAACGCCCAGCGCAATTCCGACGGCGGCGAGAACGCCCGCGGTCCGTCCGTACAGATAACTGTTGCGGACGGTCATCGCGAAATCCGCGCCGGGGCTGATGACAGCCAGAATGGTGATGACCGCCACGGCGATGAGCTGACCCATGTACCCGTCTTCCCGTCTTCTCACTCAAGGGGTACGCGGGCGGGGGGCGGCGCCTTCGCGGACGCCGGCCCCCGCACCCGCGCCTGACATCAGGGCTTGTGACGGTAGGTGATGACCAGCACGTCGCGCGAGGCCGGGGCGCCGGAGTCGATCTGCTCGATGGGCGTGACGCCGTGGTAGACCCGCTCGTCGTTGACGAGGGCCACGTCGAGCGGGTCCGTCAGCTCGAACTTCTCGACCGGCTGCTTGTCCAGGTTGAACACGGTGCTCTCGCCGCCGGTGGCGTTCGAACGGCCGATCATCGCCATCAGGACGAAGGTGACACCGTCGCGGTGGACACCCTCCGGCGTCGGCAGGCCGACCTCCTCGCCGTCGACCTCGATGCGGAACTGGTGCGCCTCGATGTGCCAGCCCGAGTACGGGGCGAGCCGGCCGAAGACGTCGAGGCCGAGCGTGAGCAGGCCGTCCATCGTGCGGCCGCGCAGGCTCTGCTCCTCGAACGGCTCGTAGTGACGGGCCACGCCACCGTTGAGGGTGTTGTAGTCGAGCCCCTGGTAGTGCGGCTGGTGCTCCTCCACGCGGTAGTCGACGCTCGACCGGGGCGCGCTCAGCGTGGCGTGCCGACGACGGCGGTAACGGCCGCCGTCCGCCATGTAGCTGTCGAGCGGCATCCGGGCCCAGCTCTCGCGGAAGGACTCCAGGTCGTCCAGCGCGGACTCGGACCGGTGGAGGAGGAGCTGCTTCACCTTCTCGCCGGAGATCAGGTCGTAGCTCCGGGAGGAAAGGGACTCGGCAATTTCCTCGACACCGGCCTGGTACGCCGGATTCGACAAGGTCAGCGAAGACGACGAAGACATGATTTCCCCCTGTGGTCCAAGTGTTCGACGGCGCAGTAATCGTGGTATTAGCGCCAGGGGTGTGTCAAAGCCTTTCGGCCCTGGCCGAATCGCCGTGTGCAGGCTTTCTCTTCGCCTTTCTCCCGGGAAATTCGTGAACGGAGTGTTGCGGGCGGCTGGCGCGGGAGCGGAGCCGGATGCTGAGATCGACCCATGAACCCCATGGACCTCAGGGAACGCTTCGGCGGGTACGCGGTACTGATCACGGGCGCGGCACGCGGGATCGGCGCGGCCACCGCGCGACGGCTCGCGGCGGAGGGAGCGAGGGTCCTCGTCACGGACATCGACGAGGACGAGGCGCGGAGGACGGCGGCGGACATCCCCGGGGCGGAGGCCCACCCCTGCGACGTGGCCTCCCAGCCCTCGGTGGACGCGGCGGTCGCCCACGCCGTACGGACCTTCGGCGGCCTGGACGTCCTCGTCAACAACGCCTACGGCCCCGTCGTCCCCGACCGGGACCGCTTCGAGGACGAGCCGGACGGGATCTGGACCACCCAGCACGACATCACGTTCATGGGGGCCGTCCGCTGCTCCCGCGCGGCCCTGCCGCACCTGGCGGCGGCCGGCGGACGCGGGGCGATCGTCACCATCGGATCGGTCAACGCGGAGGCGGACTTCGGCGGCCACGCCTACAGCGCGGCGAAGGCGGGCCTCGCGTCCCTCACCCGCACACTGGCGGGCGACGCGGCGCCGCGCGGGGTCCGCGTGAACCAGATCAACCCGGGCACGATCGCGACGACGTCCTGGCAGGACCGCCGCCCCCAACTGACCGCCCTGGCGGACCGCGTCTACCCCCTGGCCCGCGTGGGCACCCCGGAGGACGTGGCGGCGGCGGTCGCCTTCCTGGCCTCACCGGACGCCTCCTGGATCACCGGCACGGTCCTCCGCGTGGACGGAGGCCTGCTGGCGGTGAACACCCACTTCGGGGAGGTGCTGGGGGAGGCGGAGTGAGCGGCCGCCGTCGGCCCAGGGTCCGACGGCCCTGCTGGTGAACCCCCGTGTCGCCGTCACAGTCGGCCGACGGCCACCCCCATGGTGTCGCCGGCGCCGACGGTGATGGGGGTTACCGCGTCGGTCGCGGTGTTGATCGCGAACACCGTGCCCTGGGGTGTGGCGTGACCGTAGGAGCCGACCACATAGGCGCTCTCTCCGTTGGGGGTGAGGGCCACCTCAGAGGGGAGGAAGTACCTGCCTGACCCGGTGTCCGGCGGAGTGTCGCCGATGGGGATGGTCTTGGTGACCGTGTCCGTCTTCAGGTTCACCACGGACACCTTCCCCTGCCTCTTCTTGTTGTCGACTCCGACCACGTAGGCCCGGTTGCCGTTGGGGCTGATCGTCAGCCCGCCCGTGCCGACGCCGGGGATGGTGCGGACGATTTTCCGCTTCGCGAGATTGACGACCGAGACCGTGCCGCTGTTCCCGGTGATGTAGAGGCGCTTGCCGTTGGGGGTGACCGCCATGCCGTTGGCCGGTTCGTTGAGACGGATGGTGGTGATGACCTGGTTGTCGGTGGTATTGATCACGGACAGGCTGCCTTTGCTGTCGGACACGTAGAGGCGCTTGCCGCCGGGATTGATCACCACCTCGTCGGGCCTGTCGACATCGATGCTGGCGGAGACCTGGTTGGTCGCGGTGTCGATCACCGACACCTTGTCCCCGTGGAAGGGGTTCTGGACGGCCACGTAAGCGTGCTTGCCGTCGGGGGCGATCGCTTCCCCGTAGAGGAGGTCGGGAGAGAGTTCGCTCTTGTCGTAGGGGATGTTCGTGACGCTCTTCTTGGCGATGTTGACCGCCGACACGTACTTGAAGGCGTTGGTCACATAGAGCCTGGCGCCGTCAGGGGTGACCGCCACCCGCTCGGGACCACCGCCGACCGCGGTGGTCCCGAGCGCCAGGACCTTGTTGGTCCTCGTGTCGATCACGTACACGTGGCCGTCCAGGCTGGTGACGTAGGCGTAGACCTGCGGCTGCGGCTGCGGCTTCGGCGGAGGCGGGGCGGCCGTGACAGGCGCGGGTGCCAGGAGCGCCAGCCCCGACGCGATGACCGCGGCGATGGTTCGCCGTACAGCGAATCGCTGAAAGTGCACGTGGACCTCCGGATCGACGTGATGGTCTCTCGTGCCACCTGGTGTACCGCCGCGACTGACCAGCCCTCAGCGGATCTGTACGTCCGTCACCCGGAAGAGTGCCGGCCTGAGCAGCACGCGACGGGGGACGGCACTGGGCCTTCGACCGTCCACAGTCCTCCCGCGCCGCACGAGGCGCCGCGGCACGTGCTCTCGTCGCGGCCGCGCCGGCGTCGCTGGACTGAGCCGCGGGCCCGGCGGCCACGCACCGCCGGGCTGGCCTGCCCCGCTCACCCCGCGTGCAGCATCAGGCCGATGCCCGCCGCCATCAGGCCCGCCGCCGCGATTCTCGGGGTGCCGAAGCGTTCCTTGAAGAAGAGGGCTCCTATGGCCGCGCCCACGATGATCGAGGACTCGCGGAGGGCCGCGATCGGGGCCAGTGGCGCCTTCGTCTGGGCCCAGAGGACCAGGGCGTACGCGCTGACCGAGAGGGCCGCGCCCAGGAGGCCCCGGGCCGCGTACGGGCGGAGCTGGGGGAGGAGGGCCGCGCGGCGGGTCCAGAGGGCGTACGCCGGGATCGCCAGGCCCTCCAGGACCATCAGCCACGCGACGTAGCCGAGCGCGGTGCCCGAGGCGCGGACGCCCACGCCGTCCACCACCGTGTACAGCGCGATCGACAGGCCCGTCGCGCCCGCCGCGAGCAGCGCCGGCCAGTGCGGTCGCGCGCCCTTGCCCCGGATGCCCCAGATCGCCAGGCCCGTCAGGCCCGCGCACGCCACCGCGACCCCCAGCAACTGCCACCCGTCCGGCACCTCGTCGACGAGGACGGCCGCGAGGGCGGTCACGATCAGCGGGGCCGTACCGCGTGCGATCGGGTACATCTGGCCGAAGTCGCCGAGCGTGAACGAGCGCATGAGCAGCGCCATGTAGCCCACGTGCAGCAGCGCCGACACCACCAGGTACGGCCAGGCCCCCGCTGCCGGAAGCGGCACGAACACCGCCGTCACCAGGCCGATCAGAGCCCCGCCGCCCGAGATCAGGGTGAACGAGAGCAGCTGGTCCTTGATGGCGTGCGCGATCGCGTTCCAGCTCGCGTGCGTGACGGCGGCGATCAGGACGGCGACGGTGACCAGCGGGGTCACGCCGAGGGCTCGCGGACGTCCGCCAGGGTCGCGCCCGCGTGTGCCACCAGTGACGTCGGGTCGAGGGCGAAGACCGTGTGCGGGGTGCCCGCCGCCGCCCACACCAGCGCGTGGTCGAGCAGCCCCCGGTCGGCGAGGACGCGGGTCCGGGTGCGGTGGCCGAACGGCGGGACGCCCCCGATCGCGTACCCCGTCGTCTCCCGGACCACCTTCGCGTCCGCCCGGGTCACCTTCGCCGCGCCCAGCTCCTCCCGCACCCGCTCGACGTCCACCCGCGACGCCCCGTCCATCAGGACGAGCACCGGCACCCCGTCGGCCGCGAAGATCAGCGACTTCACGATCTCCGAGACCTCGCAGCCGATCGCCTCGGCGGCCTGTTGCGCGGTCCGCGTCTCGTCCGGAAAGCGGCGGACCTCGACGTCGAGACCCAACTCGGCGAGAGCCGCGGCGAACTGGGGGTGGGCGGGGGAGGGGGCGGCCTGGCCGGTGTTCTCGGGGGTCTCCGTGTGCTCAGTCGTCATGGGGCGCACGCTAACGGTCCGTGTACGGCGCACGCGACCCGCTTCCGCCCCTTGGGCGGCCGTCCCCCGAAGCCTCAGCCGGCCTTGAGGACCTGCGCCACCACCGGGCCCGCCGCGTCGCCGCCGTGGCCGCCCGACTGCACGACGGACGCCGCCGCGAGGTTGCCCGAGTAGCCGGTGAACCAGCTGTTGGAGGTGGCCTGGTCGCCGACCTCGGCCGAGCCGGTCTTCGCGCCCTTGGGGGAGGGGACCCCGGCCATGGCCTTCGCCGCGGTGCCGTTCGGACGCGTCGCCGCGTTCATCATGCGGAGCAGCCCCGAGGCGACCTCGGGGGAGAGCGGTTCGGCCTTGGCGAACTCCCGGTCGTCGAGCTCCCGCGCCACCAGGTACGGCTGGAGGAAACCGCCGTTCTTCACGGTCGCGGAGAGCGAGGCGACGTTCAGGGCGCTCATCGTGATCTTGCCCTGGCCGATGTAGGAGGCGGCCGTCTCCACCGACTCCGACGCGGGGACGCTGCCGTCCGCCGCCGGGACGCCGACCTGCCAGTTGAGGCCGATGCCGAAGGAGCGGCGAGCGGTGTCACCGAGGGCGGTGTTGTGGATGCCCTTCGCCTTGAGCGGAGTGATCGCCTTGATGAAGGCGGTGTTGCACGAGCGGCGGAAGGAATCGGTGAGGGTGCCGTTGTCGATCTTGAAGTCGTCCAGGTTGTGGAAGGTGTAGCCGTCCCACTGCACGGTGGGCGGACACTCGACGCGGCCGCCGGGCGTGGCCACGCCCTGCTGCATCATCATCGCCGCCGTGACGATCTTCATCGTCGAGCCGGGGGCCTGCTTCCCGTTGAACGCCGTGTTGAAGCCGTCGGCCGGGCTGTTGGCGACCGCCCGTATCGCGCCCGTGGACGGTTCTATCGCGGCCACCGCGGCCTTCTCGTACCCCTTGACCGCCTTCTCCGCCGCCGCCTGGACGTCCGCGTCGATGGTGGTCCTCAGGACGGCCTCCTTGCCCTTGGACAGGACCAGGAGCGGGGTGTCGGGGGCGGTCTCGCTGCCCGAGTCGATCCAGGTCTCGACGCCGGCCGAGCCGCCCACCTTCGCTCCGTACCGCGTGCGCAGTTCGGCGATGACCGGACCGAGCGAGGGGTACTTCTCCGCCGACAGCTCGTCGCCGTCGCGGTCGACCGCCTTCACGGACGCGGACGTCGCCTCGCCCGTGCGCAGCGTGCCGTCCGCCGTGAGCTTGGGGTGGAGCACGGTCGGCTTCCACTGCACGAGCGCGCGGCCGGTGGTCAGGCCGCGCACCACGGTCAGTTCGGAGGCGTACGAGAGATCCTTGCTCACGCCCTCGTACGAGATCGTCGCCCGGACGGTGAACGGCACCTTCGGTCCGACCGCCGCCCCCGGCGTGATGACCGCCCTGGTGACCTTCGCGCCCTCCTTGAACGAGAGGACGGCGGGCCCCGCCGTGACCGGGTCGTTCGTCAGCTGCGCCGCGCGGTCCGACTCCCCGGCCGCCCAGGCCGCCAGGAAGTCGCGTGAGGTGGCGGTGATCTCCTCGGCCGTGACGGGGCCCGACCGGGGCGCGTCCTCGGACCGGGAGTTCACGGTCTTCTCGCCGCCGGTGACGCCGTTCCAGAGGTTGTAGCCCCCGTATCCGACGCCTCCCGCCACTACGGCGAACACGCCCCCGACGATCGCGACCTTGGCTCCACTGCGCATGACTGCGGTTCCCCTCCCCAGGTGGACCCACGAGTGAAGCAGCCACGGAGTAGGTGTGTCGAGCAACTTCCGTCACATACGTCAGACCTTCACCACGGGAGGGCGCGGCCGTCGCCGGCCGCGCCCTCCCGTTCGGAACTCCCCCGCTACACCCAGGTGTCGAGCCACATCCGGTTCCGCCATTGGTCGAGCGGAATGGGGGTCCCGGTGTAGATGGGCCAGAAATAGATGAAATTCCAGACGATGAGCAGGACGACACAGCCCGCCGCCACCGCGCCGAAGGTGCGGCGTCTTTCCGACGAACCCGCGGGGCCGACGATCGCCCCCAGCATCATCGCCACCGCCAGGCACAGGAACGGAACGAAGACGACCGCGTAGAAAAGGAAGATGGTGCGTTCCTGGTAGAGGAACCAGGGGACCCAGCCGGCCGCGATGCCGCAGGCGATCGCGCCCGCGCGCCAGTCGCGGCGGAAGGCCCAGCGCCACAGCACGTACAGGATCGCGAAGCAGGCGGCCCACCACAGGAGCGGGGTGCCGAGGGCCAGGACCTCCTGGGCGCACTTCTCCTTCGCGGTCGCCGGGCAGCCGGCGGTGCCGGGGGCGGGGGACTCGTAGAAGTAGGAGACCGGGCGGCCGAGGACGATCCAGGACCAGGGGTTCGACTCGTACGTGTGCGGTGAGGTCAGGCCCACGTGGAAGGAGTAGACCTCGGACTCGTAGTGCCAGAGGCTGCGCAGCCACTCCGGCAGCCAGCTCCAGGTGCCCTCGCCGTACGTCTTGTCCTGCTTGGCGGCCCAGTCGCGGAAGTAGCCCTTGTCGCTGACGATCCAGCCGGTCCAGGTCACCAGGTACGTGCCGACGGCCACCGGCACCACCGACACGAACGCCGGCACCAGGTCCTTCCTGATCACCGCGAGGTGCGGGCGGACCGCGCCGGCCGTGCGGCGGCCGGCCACGTCCCACAGGACCGTCATCAGGCCGAAGCCCACCATCACGTACAGGCCGTTCCACTTGGTCGCCGCCGCCAGGCCCAGCGCCACGCCGGCCGCGATCCGCCACGGCCGCCACCCCAGGCGTACGGTCTCCGCGATCTCCGCGTCGGGCCGCAGCACCCCTTCCTCGTCCTCGGGCAGCGCGTCCGCGAGCCGCTTCCTGGTCCGGTCGCGGTCGAGGACGAGGCAGCCGAAGGAGGCCAGGACGAAGAACATCAGCACCTGGTCGAGGAGCGCGGTACGGCTCATCACGAAATGCAGTCCGTCGACGGCGAGCAGCAGACCCGCCAGACAGCCCAGGAACGTCGACCGGAAGAGGCGCCGGCCGATCCGGCACAGCATCAGGACCGACAGCGTGCCGAGCAGCGCCACCATGAAGCGCCAGCCGAACGGCTCGAAGCCGAACAGCTTCTCGCCGACGCCGATCATCCACTTGCCCATCGGCGGGTGGACGACATAGCCGGGGTCGGTGGGGATCAGCACCGAGCCCGGGTCGCTCAGGATCGTCTTGTCGATGTCCTTCGGCCACGCCCCCTCGTACCCCTGGTTGATCAGGGCCCAGGAGTCCTTGGCGTAGTACGTCTCGTCGAATATCACCGCGCGCGGCTTGCCCAGGTTCCAGAACCTGAGCAGCCCCGCGACCGCCGTGACCAGGAGCGGACCGCCCCAGGCCATCAGCCGCCACAGCCGTTCGGCCCGGTCGGGGCCGAGGCCGAGGAGCGACATGACGCGCTCGGAGGGCCGGGTGTACGGGGGGACGAGCCGCTCCCGCAGCCCGATGGGTGCGGCGCTTCCGGCGGGCGGCGCGTAGCCGAACCGTCGGAGCCGCTGCTGCCACGAAGAGGGCTCTGCCACGGCGTGCCGGCCCTCCAGGGTCTCGGGTGCGGTACTGGTCACCGCGCCATCGTAGGGAACGCGCCTGTGCGCGTCGTCCGTCCGGGCTGGGAGGATGGTCCGTGTGACAGGAACGCTGGTACTCGCAGGGACCCCCATCGGTGACATCGCGGACGCTCCGCCCCGGCTCGCCACCGAGCTGCAGAACGCGGACATCGTGGCCGCCGAGGACACCCGGAGGCTGCGGGGACTCACCCGTGCGCTCGGAATCCACACCTCGGGCCGGGTCGTCTCGTACTTCGAGGGCAACGAGTCCGCCCGTACGCCGGAGCTGGTGGAGGCCCTGGTCGGCGGCGCCCGGGTGCTGCTGGTGACCGACGCGGGCATGCCGTCCGTCTCGGACCCCGGCTACCGGCTCGTCGCCGCCGCCGTCGAGCAGGACATCAAGGTGACGGCCGTGCCCGGCCCGTCCGCCGTGCTCACCGCGCTCGCCCTCTCCGGGCTGCCCGTGGACCGCTTCTGCTTCGAGGGTTTCCTGCCGAGGAAGGCCGGTGAGCGGCTCGGCCGGCTGCGCGAGGTCGCCGGCGAGCGGCGCACCCTCGTCTACTTCGAGGCCCCGCACCGGCTCGACGACACGCTCGCGGCGATGGCCGAGGTCTTCGGCGCCGACCGCCGGGCCGCCGTCTGCCGCGAGCTGACCAAGACGTACGAGGAGGTCAAGCGCGGCCCGCTGGCCGAGCTCGCCACCTGGGCGGCCGAGGGCGTACGCGGCGAGATCACCGTCGTCGTCGAGGGCGCCCCGGAGACCGGGCCGGCCGAACTCGACGCCGAGGAGCTGGTCCGCAGGGTGCGGGTGCGCGAGGAGGCGGGGGAGCGGCGCAAGGAGGCGATCGCCGCCGTCGCGGCCGACGCGGGACTTCCCAAGCGAGAGGTGTTCGACGCGGTCGTGGCGGCGAAGAACGCGGCCGGACCGGACGTACGGTGACGAACCGAACCCCGTCGAACGGTTCGTCGAAACTCCCGTAACTTCCGTACAACCACTCGACCCGATCATGAGTCCGGATGGATACGGCACTCCCCGTGTCCGTCCTTCTCGTGGGGGTTCACCTTGCAGTTCCGCTCCACCCGGCTCGCCCTGGCCGTCACCGCCGTCCTCGCCGCCACGGCCCTCGGCGCCGGCACGCTGGCCACCGCCCCGGCCGCCCTCGCCGCCGGCCCCGCCCCGGCCGCGGCCGCGACCCCGGCCCAGCAGGCCGACGGCCTGCCCGTCTACCCGGAGGGCACCGACCTCGCGGGCGTGGGCACCTCCGGTTTCCTGACCTACTACTTCGGCCACGACACCACCAAGCGGCTGCTCTGGACGCCGTACGACGGCGGTGCCCCGATCCCGCTCCAGGAGTCCGACGAGGGCGACTGGTACGCGCAGGGCAGCGACATCGCCGTCCGCCACTCCGGCGAGACGCGCCGGATCGGGCTGCGGAACATGGCCGCCCCGGCCGCCCCGGTCGTCGAGATCGACCTCGGCGCGCTGAACGCCGACCACGTGACCGTGCTGGGCCCGACGAGCGTGCTCGCTCAGCTCAACAAGGACGACGGCACGTCCGAACTGCACGTCGTGACCAAGAACGGCTCCACGACGACCACCCGCAGGATCGAGGGCCTGCCCGCCGACGCCAAGGACTACTTCGGCCCCACGGCCCGCGACGGCTTCGCCGTCGTCGGCTACGCCACGGGGCCGGAGGACCGGCGGACCGGCGGCCGGGCCGTGATCGACCTCGCGGCCGGGACGGTGACCGAGACGTACTCCGCCACCGAGTCCTGGTACGACTACCGGACCCTGGAGTTCTCCGCCTCCCACGTCACCTGGTACGAGTACGAGGCCGGCACCGGCGGGATCATCCGCTCCGTCGACCGCAGGACGCGCGAGGTGAAGCGGACCGTCCTGGGCGCCCACACCGCCGAGTGGTACACCGCCCTCATGGGCGACTGGCTGATCTACGGCAACCCCACCACCCGGGTCCGGGCCGTCTCCCTGACCACCGGCGAGATCCGCGACCTCCTGGACTCCGGCTCCGCCGCGGCGTCCGCGAGCGACGGCACCGCGGTGGTACGGGGTGCGCGGGCCTCCGACGGCAAGGGCCTGTTCCGGATCGGGACCGCGCAGGACGGCACGCCGAGCGTCACCCAGGTCGCCGTCGACGGCCCGCTGCCCGAGCTGAAGATCGAGGAGGTCCACGTCCCCGACACGGTCGACCTCGACCGGACCGGCGGCACGGCGACGCTGGGCTGGACGCTCTCGCAGCGTGACGCCTCCCTGGACGTCACGCTCACGCACACCGCCACGGGCAAGGAGTTCCGCACGCGCGTGAACGCCCCCGCCGAGGGCACCCGCTTCTCCTTCACCTGGGACGGGACCATCGACGGCGTGGACGCGCCGAACGGCTCGTACGGGGTGGAGGCCGAGGCGACGCCGCTCGACGGCACCGGCGAGCCGGTCTACCAGGGCTGGCTCATGAAGGTGGTCCGCGCGGCCAACCCGCACGACTTCACCGACAACGGCTCCACCGACGTCCTCGCCCGGGACGCCGCGGGCGGGCTGTGGCGCGACGACCTGCGGGACCGGCCCGTGGACGGCACGATCACCTCCGCCCGGCGCACCCAGGCCGGCTGGGGCTGGCAGATCTACAAGCAGGTCGAGGCCGTCGGCGACATCGCGGGCGACGCGGTCGGCGACGTGGTCGCCGCCGACGCCTCCGGCGTGCTCTGGCACTACCTCGGCAAGGGCGACGGCACGTTCGCCCCGCGGGTCCGGATCGGCGGCGGCTGGGGCGTCTACGACAAGCTCACCGGCGGCTCGGACCTCAACGGCGACGGCCGCGCCGACCTCCTCGCCACGGACACATCCGGCGTCCTGTGGCTCTACAAGGGCACGGGCTCCGCGACCGCCCCCTTCGCCGCCCGCGCGCGCGTCGGCGGCGGCTGGGGCATCTACAACCAGGTCACCTCCGTCGGGAACATCACCGGCACCGCCGCCGGGGACCTCGTCGCCCGCGACACCTCCGGTGTCCTCTGGCTGTACCAGGGCGACGGCACCGGCGGAGTCGCCCCCCGCGTGCGGATCGGCGGCGGCTGGAACGCCTTCACCCAGCTCGCCGGCGCCGGTGACGTCGACAGCGACGGCCGGCCGGACCTGATCGCGTACGGGGCGGGCGGCACGTACGTCTACACCTCGACGGGCTCCGCCACGGCCCCCTTCACCCGTCGGACGACGTCGCTGTACGCGGGCGAGGGCACGGCGTTCAACACCATCGCCTAACCCGACCCGCAGACCTGGCCCGAGGGCCCCCGCCCCGTACCGGGCGGGGGCCGTCGGGCTTCGCCGCCGTGGATTCCCCCGCTGAATTACTCTGAAAGGTAAAGCCGAACCCGGCGCCGGGACATTTCCCAGGGCCCCAGGCAAGGGAAGAGCCAAAAGCCTTCCATGGTTCGCCCCGCGCTGATGCGCTCCGGCCCGAAAAGGCGTCCACTGATCAGTGGAGAGGAGCTGGCATGAGCGAGATCACCGGCACCGGCATATCCGTCGCCCATGAGGCGTACGCCTTCGCCTGCATGCGCTGTGGATACGGCTGGGAGCAGGCGTACGACATCGAGCACCACGTCGACGCCGCCGGCCACGCGTACGTCGTCTACAAGGCCGACGGGGAGCGGGTCCCGTCCCCGCTGTCCAAGCCCACCTGCATGAACTGCGGCGGTCACGTCGTCAGGATCATGCGCGCGGGGCAGGTGTCGTCCGTGCTCGACCTGATCGCCGCGACGGAGCAGCACCGGCGCGGATCCAAGGAGACCAAGCCGATCGGGCCGGCCGGCCCCATCGGGCAGGAACTGACCGAGGGCCCCGACGAGCCGCCGGTACCGCACCACTGGCACCTGTCGGACCTTCTGCACCCCTTCCGCCGCAACCACTGACAGCACCCCCGGGCCCGGTCGAGCGCCCGGGACACCCCGTGCGCCGGCACTCATGAGCCTCGTACGATCGGGGCCATGAGTGCCAAGGACGCCCCTCCGCCGCTGCCCGAACCCCTCCTCGTGGAGGTCGCGGACTCGCACACCCACCTGGACCTGCAGTCCGGGACCGTCGAGGAGGCCCTCGTCAAGGCCGCCGCCGTCGGGGTGACCACGGTCGTGCAGGTCGGCTGCGACGTGAAGGGCTCCCAGTGGGCCGCGGAGACCGCCGCCGCCCACGAGCACGTCCACGCGGCCGTCGCCCTGCACCCCAACGAAGCACCCCGGATCGTCCTCGGCGACCCTGGGGGAGGCGGGTCCCGGCAGGGGGCGCGTGAGGGCGGCGGCGACGCGGCACTCGACGACGCGCTCACCGAGATCGACCGGCTCGCCGCCCTGCCGTACGTCCGCGGCGTGGGCGAGACCGGCCTCGACTTCTTCCGTACGGGCCCCGAGGGCATCGCCGCGCAGGAGCGTTCCTTCCGCGCCCACATCGAGATCGCCAAGCGGCACGGCAAGGCCCTCGTCATCCACGACCGCGAGGCCCACGCCGACGTGCTCCGCGTCCTCGACGAGGAGGGCGCCCCCGAGCGGACCGTCTTCCACTGCTACTCCGGCGACGCCGCCATGGCCGAGATCTGCGCCGCCAAGGGCTACTACATGTCCTTCGCCGGCAACGTCACCTTCAAGAATGCCCAGCACCTGCGGGACGCGCTCGCCGTCGCCCCGCTCGAACTCGTCCTCGTCGAGACCGACGCCCCCTTCCTCACCCCGGCGCCCTACCGGGGCCGCCCGAACGCCCCCTACCTGATCCCCGTCACCCTCCGGGCGATGGCGGAGGTGCGGGGGATCGGGGAGGAGACGATGGCGGAGGCGATCGCCGTGAACACCGCCCGCGCCTTCGACTACTGAGGCCACGACCGGGGTACGGCGGAATCGATCCATAACGATTACGTTTCGTGGTCGGGTCGTCGCGGGTCGTGACCGGAGTCGGCGCTAGGGTCCCGGCCTCGTGAGCACTTCCCAGGGCAGTCACCGAGCGGGACGGCGGGGCGCGAGCGCGACCCTGCCCGTGCACGAGCAGCCGACGCAGACGGCACCCCTCGTGCCCCCTGCCACGGGACCCGCCGCCGGAACCGTCCCCGGCCAGGGCTCCCGCACCGGCGCCCGGCGGTCCGCCCGCCGCCGCAAGGCCTCCGGACCCGCCGGGGAGGGCCTGCGCAGACTCGTCCCGCAAGCCCTCGTCGTCGCCTTCCTGGCAGGCGGCACCAGCGCCTTCGTCGCCGACGACAAGGCCGTCCGGCTCTCCGTCGACGGCGTCCCGCGCACCTTCCACACCTTCGCCGACGACGTCGAGGAACTCCTCGCCGACGAGGGCGTCACGGTCGGCGCGCACGACATCGTCGCGCCCGCCCCCGCCGAGGCGTTGAGCAGCGGCGACGAGATCGTCGTCCGGTACGGCCGGCCGGTCGCCCTCACGCTCGACGGGCAGCGCCGCCAGGTCTGGACGACCGCCCGGACCGTCGAGGGGGCGCTGCGCCAGCTCGGGGTCCGCGCGGAGGGCGCCCACCTCTCGGTCTCGCGGGGCGCCCCCATCTCCCGGCAGGGCCTCGCCCTCGACGTACGGACCGAGCGGACGATCACCTTCCTCGCGGACGGGCGCGAGCGGACCGTCCGCACGAACGCCGCCAGCGTCCGCGAGGCGCTCGCCGAGGCCGGGATCACGCTCTCCGGTCAGGACACCACCTCCGTCGCCGCCGACTCCTTCCCCCGCGACGGCCAGACGGTGAACGTGCTGCGGATCACCGGCTCCCGGCAGGTGCGGGAGGAGGCGATCCCGTACGCGGTCGAGAGGGTCCGGGACCCGGAGCTCTTCGCGGGCACCGAGGTCGTCGAACGGCAGGGCGTCACCGGCGTCCGCCGCGTCACGTACAGCCTGCGCACGGTCAACGGCGTCAGGCAGCGGCCCCGCAGGACCGGTGAGGAGATCGTCCGCGAACCCGTCACCCGCGTCGTGCGGGTCGGCACCCGGCGGCCGCCCGCCTCCGTCGCCGGAGCCGACGGCCTCGACTGGGGCGCGCTCGCCGCCTGCGAGTCCGGCGGACGCCCGAACGCCGTCGACCCCTCGGGGACGTACGGCGGGCTCTACCAGTTCGACCCCGGCACGTGGCGCTCCCTCGGCGGCAGCGGCACCGCCCAGAACGCCCCCGCCGCCGAGCAGACGTTCCGGGCGAAGAAGCTCTACGTGCAGCGGGGGGCGAGCCCGTGGCCCCACTGCGGCCGCCGACTGCACGGGTGAGCGGTGCGCGGGCCGTGCCCGCGCGCCGTGGGCGGTGCCCGTGAGCCGTAGGCTGTACCGGTGAGCACCACCACCGGCCCCGAAAGCCCCGACGCCCTCCTCGGCCCCGCCGACATCCGTGAGCTGGCCGCCGTCCTCGGCGTGCGCCCCACGAAGCAGAAGGGCCAGAACTTCGTCATCGACGCCAACACCGTCCGGCGGATCGTCCGCACGGCCGGGGTACGGCCCGACGACGTGGTCGTGGAGGTGGGGCCCGGCCTCGGCTCCCTCACCCTGGCCCTCCTGGAGGCCGCGGACCGGGTGACGGCCGTCGAGATCGACGACGTGCTCGCCGCCGCGCTGCCCGCGACGATCACCGCCCGCATGCCCGCGCGCGCCGACCGCTTCGCGCTCGTGCACTCCGACGCGATGCAGGTACGGGAGCTCCCGGGCCCGGCGCCGACCGCGCTCGTCGCCAACCTGCCGTACAACGTCGCTGTGCCGGTCCTGCTGCACATGCTGGAGCGCTTCCCCAGCATCGAGCGGACCCTCGTCATGGTCCAGGCGGAGGTCGCCGACCGGCTCGCCGCCAAGCCCGGCAACAAGGTCTACGGCGTGCCGTCGGTGAAGGCCAACTGGTACGCGGAGGTCAAGCGGGCCGGGTCCATCGGCCGCAACGTCTTCTGGCCCGCGCCGAACGTCGACTCCGGCCTCGTCGCCCTGGTCCGCCGCACCGAGCCGCTCGCGACCACCGCCACCCGCCAGGAGGTCTTCGCCGTCGTCGAC
The DNA here is from genome assembly GCF_051305195.1 of Streptomyces sp. Qhu_M48. Lineage (NCBI taxonomy): Bacteria > Bacillati > Actinomycetota > Actinomycetes > Kitasatosporales > Streptomycetaceae > Streptomyces > Streptomyces sp. Qhu_M48. The sequence goes on from NZ_CP195432.1 coordinate 569,180, forward strand.
GCGGCCTTCGCCCAGCGCCGCAAGACGCTGCGCGCGGCCCTCGCGACCTGGGCGGGCTCCCCCGCCGCGGCCGAGGAGGCCCTGGTGAAGGCGGGCATCTCGCCGCAGGCGCGCGGCGAGGCGCTGACGGTGGAGGAGTTCGCCCGGATCGCGGAGGCGAAGGCGTGAGCGCGGGTACGCGGACCCCCCGGGCCTCCGTCACCGTCCGCGTCCCCGCCAAGGTCAACGTCCAGCTCGCGGTCGGCGCCGCCCGCCCCGACGGTTTCCACGACCTGGCCAACGTCTTCCTCGCCGTCTCCCTCTTCGACGAGGTCACCGCGACGCCCGCCGCCGAGCTGACGGTCACCTGCGAGGGCCCCGACGCCGACAAGGTGCCGCTCGACCGCACGAACCTGGCCGCCCGGGCCGCCGAGCTGCTCGCCGCCCGGCACGGCATCTCCCCGGACGTCCACCTGCACATCGCCAAGGACATCCCCGTCGCCGGCGGCATGGCGGGCGGCAGCGCGGACGGCGCGGGCGCCCTGCTCGCCTGCGACGCGCTGTGGGGCCTGGACTCCTCCCGCGAGGAACTCCTGGAGATCTGCGCCGAGCTCGGCAGCGACGTGCCGTTCAGCCTCGTCGGCGGGGCGGCGCTCGGCACCGGGCGGGGTGAGAAGCTGACGGAGCTCCCGGTGGGCGGGGACTTCCACTGGGTGTTCGCCGTCGCCGACGGCGGGCTCTCCACCCCGGTGGTCTTCGGCGAGTTCGACCGGCTCACCGAGGGCGTCGACGTCCCCGCGCCGACCGCCTCCCCGGCGCTGCTCGACGCCCTGCGCGCCGGTGACACGACCGCGCTCGCGGGCACCCTCGCCAACGACCTCCAGGCGGCGGCGCTCTCCCTGCGCCCCTCGCTCGCCGCGACCCTGACGACGGGCACGGACGCGGGCGCGCTGGCCGCGCTGGTTTCCGGCTCGGGCCCGACGACGGCGTTCCTGGTGAAGGACGTGGAGGCCGCGGAGACGGTCGCCGCCGCCCTGGCCGCCTCCGGCACCTGCCGCACGGCCCGCGTGGCCACATCCCCCGCGCCGGGCGCCCGCCTTCGGTAGGTACTCGGGTACGGGACTGAGTATCCGCGCCCTGTCGGGCCCCGGCCGGTCGCGGGACCGTACCCGCATGGGAAGCAACAGCCGCCTCAGCGCGCGTGACCTCGCCGCCGCCACCCCGGCGGGCCGGGACCGGTACGTCGACCTCCTCAGGGTCGCCTCGCTCGCGGTCGTCGTCCTCGGCCACTGGCTGATGGCCGCCGTCACCGCCGACGGGCAGGTCGGGAACCTGCTCGCCGTCGTGCCGGAGCTCCAGGTGGCCACCTGGGTGTTCCAGGTGATGCCGGTGTTCTTCTTCGTCGGCGGCTTCTCGCACGCCCTCGCCCACCGCTCGCGGCCGCGGTACGCGGCCTTCCTGCGGGCCCGGCTCCAGCGGCTGCTGCGGCCGACGATGGTCTTCGTCGGGGTGTGGGGCGCCGCCGCGCTCGCGCTCCAGCTGTCAGGGGCGGACGGCGGCCTCACCGGGGTCGCGCTGCGGCTCGTCACCCAGCCGCTCTGGTTCATCGGGATCTATCTGGCGATGGTCGCGTTCACCCCGCCGCTGCTGCGGCTCCACGAGCGGTGGGGGTGGGGCGCGTTCGGCGCGCTCGCGGGCGGCGCGGTCGCCGTCGACGTCCTGCGGTTCGCGGCGGACGTCCCGTTCGTCGGGTTCCTCAACTTCGCGTTCGTCTGGCTCGCCGTCCACCAGCTCGGCTTCCTGCGCGCCGACGGCATGATCCGCCGCCCCGCCGCGCTCGCCGGCGCGGGGCTCCTCGGCGCGACCGCGCTGGTCGCCCTCGGCCCGTACCCGCTGTCCATGGTGGGAATGCCCGGTGAGGCGGTCTCCAACATGGCTCCGCCGACCCTCGCCCTGCTCTGCCACGGGCTGTGGCTGGTCGGCGCGGTCGAGCTGCTCCGGGGCCCCGGGGCCCGGCTCGTCGCCCGCGCCGGGGTGTGGCGCGCGGTGGTCGCCGCCAACGGGATCGCGATGACGGCCTTCCTCTGGCACCTGACGGCCATGCTCGGCGTGTACGGCGCGATGCTCGGTCTCGGCCCCGGCCTGCCCGCCCCCGCCACCGGCGCCTGGTGGGCCCAGGTCCCGCTCCGGTTCGCGGCGGCGGGCGTGCTCACCGCTCTGCTCGTCGCGGTCTTCCGCCGCTTCGAGGCCCCGGTCCCGGCCGCCCCGGCCACCGACTCCGGCGGCCCGGTCGCCGCCCTCGGCATCACCCTCGCCCTGTTCGGGGTCCTGGGCCTCTCCCTGACGGGCTTCGGCGGCCTCCTGACCGGCCACGCGGCCACCCTGATCGCCGTCCCGGTCACCGCCCCGGCGGCGGTGGCCCTGGCCCTGGCGGGCTGGCTCCTGGTGGAGCGGGCGGGAAGGCACGCCGGGCCGCCGCCCGCCCGGCGCCCCCGGCCCTGACCCCCGGCGGCCCGGGGCCCGAGAGCGGGCGCCCGGGTCCGTCCGCGCGGCGACGTACCCTGGGACGTCGATCGATCACCCCGTACAGGAGTCAACGTGGCCGTCAACCTGGTCAATGTCGAGACCGTCAGCAAGGTCTACGGCACCCGTGCCCTCCTCGACGGGGTCTCGCTCGGTGTCTCCGAGGGGGACCGGATCGGGGTCGTGGGCCGCAACGGCGACGGCAAGACCACCCTCATCCGCATGCTCGCCAAGCTGGAGGAGGCCGACACCGGCCGGGTCACGCACAGCGGCGGGCTGCGCCTCGGCGTGCTCACCCAGCACGACTCCCTCGACCCGAAGGCCACCGTCCGGCACGAGGTCATCGGCGTGATGGCCGACCACGAGTGGGCCGGCAGCGCCAAGATCCGCGACGTCCTCACCGGGCTCTTCGGCGGCCTGGACCTGCCCGGCTTCGAGAACGGCCTCGACACCGTCATCGGCCCGCTCTCCGGTGGCGAGCGCCGCCGGATCGCGCTGGCCAAGCTCCTCATCGACGACCAGGACCTGATCGTCCTCGACGAGCCCACCAACCACCTCGACGTCGAGGGCATCTCCTGGCTCGCCAAGCACCTCCAGGAACGCCGCTCCGCGCTCGTCTGCGTCACCCACGACCGCTGGTTCCTCGACCAGGTCTGCACCCGCATGTGGGACGTGCAGCGCGGTGACGTGCACGAGTACGAGGGCGGCTACTCCGACTACGTCTTCGCCCGCGCCGAGCGCGAGCGCATCGCCGCCACCGAGGAGACCAAGCGGCAGAACCTGATGCGCAAGGAGCTGGCCTGGCTGCGGCGCGGCGCCCCCGCCCGTACCTCCAAGCCGCGCTACCGCATCGAGGCCGCCAACGAGCTGATCGCCGACGTGCCGCCGCCGCGCGACACCTCCGAGCTGATGAAGTTCGCCAACGCCCGGCTCGGCAAGACGGTCTTCGACCTGGAGGACGTGACCGTCACCGCCGGTCCCAAGACCCTCCTGGAGCACCTCACCTGGCAGCTCGGCCCCGGCGACCGCATCGGTCTCGTCGGCGTCAACGGCGCGGGCAAGACCTCACTCCTGCGCGCCCTCGCCGACGCCGCCGTCAGCCAGGGCGAGATCCAGCCCGCGGCCGGCAGCGTCACCGTCGGCAAGACCGTCCGGCTCGCCTACCTCTCCCAGGACGTCACCGAGCTCCCCGGCTCCCTGCGGGTCCTGGAGGCCGTCCAGCAGATCCGCGACCGCGTCGACCTCGGCAAGGGCCGCGAGATGACGGCCGGACAGCTCTGCGAGCAGTTCGGCTTCACCAAGGAGAAGCAGTGGACGCCCGTCGGCGACCTCTCCGGCGGTGAGCGCCGCCGCCTCCAGCTGCTCCGGCTGCTGATGGACGAACCGAACGTCCTCTTCCTCGACGAGCCCACCAACGACCTCGACATCGAGACGCTGACCCAGCTGGAGGACCTCCTCGACGGCTGGCCGGGCTCCATGGTCGTCATCTCCCACGACCGGTTCTTCATCGAGCGCACCACGGACAAGACGCTCGCGCTCCTCGGCGACCGGGCCCTGCGGATGCTGCCGCGCGGCATCGACGAGTACCTGGAGCGGCGCCGGAAGATGATCGACGCGGCCGTCCCGACGCCCGCCGCCGCGCCCGCGCAGACGAAGCCGGGCGTCTCGGCCGCGGACGCCCGCGCCGCCAAGAAGGAGCTGCAGAAGGTCGAGCGGCAGCTCGACAAGGTCTCCCAGAAGGAGGCGAAGCTGCACACGCAGATCGCCGACAACGCCACCGATTTCGAGAAGGTCGCGAAGCTCGACGCCGAGCTCCGGGAACTCGTCGGTGAGCGCGAGGAATTGGAGATGCGCTGGCTCGAACTGGCCGAGGACGCATAACGAGGGCATCACAGGCCGGTCCTCCCTTGGGTACAAGGGGCGGACCGGTCGCTTTTGCGCCAGGGCGTGAGTGGTAGAAAGAAAACCCGCTCACGTCAAGGGGGAACCGCTGATGACCCAGCCGCCCAGCAACCAGCCGCCGGGGGGCTTCGGAGCTCCCCAGGACCCGAACCAGGTCCCGCCGGTGCCGCCCGTCCCGCCGCAGGCGCCTCAGACCCCGCCGCCGGCCGGACCGCCCACCGCTCCGCCGACCGCGCCCGGACCGTACGGTCAGCAGCCGCAGCCCGGTTACGGCTACCCGCAGCAGGGCCAGCCGGGACCGTACGGCCAGCAGCCCCCGTACGGCTACCCGCAGCAGCAGCAGCCGCAGCCGGGTTACGGCCAGCAGCAGCCGGGCCCGTACGGCCAGCAGCAGCAGAACCCCTACGGCGGCTACCCGACCCAGCCGATGTACCCCGGCGCCCCCACCCCGCCGCCGTCCGGCGGCGGTCCCTTCAAGGGCCGCACCGGAGTCGTCGCGGGCGTGGCCGTCGCGGCCGTCCTGGTGGCCGCCGTCACCACCTGGGCCTTCGTCGGCGGTGGCGACGACGACAAGCCGATCGCCGGGCCGACCACCTCCGCCACGCCCTCCTCGGGCCTCCCCAAGCCCACCGAGTCGGTGGACAAGGGCGACGGCACGGGTGACGGCGACAAGGGCGAGGACAACCTCAACGCCGGCCGCAAGGACGGCGAGGCCAAGGTGAACTGGCTGCTCAAGAACAACGTCGACCTGCCGCGCAACGGCGCCGACGTCCTCGGCCCGTGGATCGTCGGCGACACCGCCGTCAAGGCCATGTACAAGAGCATCGACGGCTACGGCCTGGCCGACGGCGCCACGAAGTGGCACGTCGACGTGCCGTTCGAGCTGTGCGCGGCGCCGTCCGCGCCCTCGCCGAGCGGGCTCATGGTCTTCGCCTACGCCGAGAGCGCCAAGGACGGCGCCAAGTGCACCTCGCTGCTCCAGGTCGACCTGAAGACGGGCAAGACGGGCTGGAAGAAGGCCGTGCCCAAGCCCAAGGGCCTCTTCGCCTTCTCGGACAACACCCTGTCCATCAGCGGCAACACGGTCACCGTCGCCGGCACGAGCAGCTCGTACGGCTTCTCCCTCACCGACGGCAGGCAGCTGTTCACCGGCGCCACCACCGGCTGCAAGCCCTTCGCGTACGCGGGCGGCACCAAGCTGATCGCCGCCGTGGACTGCCCGTCGGGCAGCACCACCAAGAAGATCCAGGGCGTCAGCCAGGTCGACCCGAACACGGGCAAGGCCAAGTGGACCTTCAAGCTGGAGGCCAACTGGGAGGTGGACCGGGTCTACTCGATCGACCCGCTGGTCGTCTCCGCCACCCAGCGCGAGCAGAAGAAGTGGACCGTCTTCGCGCTCAACGCGAACGGTTCGCTCCGCTCGCAGATCCAGGGCGGCAAGGACAAGTTCGCCCCGTCGTGCGGCGGCGGCTTCGTCATCTTCGGCAAGAACCTCCAGGGCTGCACGGGTGTCGCCGCCGACGCGAACACCTTCTACATGGCCACCGAGACCTCGTACGGCACCCCCAACGAGGTCGTCGCCTTCGACCTGAGGAACGGCAAGGCCAAGTGGCGCTCCAAGGCGCCCGGTGAGCAGTCCATGATGCCGCTGGGCATGGAGGGTTCCGAGGTCCTGCTGTACGTGGACCCGGCGTACGACAAGGGCGGCGCGGTCGCCACCCTCGCCCCGGCCGGCGGTGCGCCGAAGATCCTGCTCCAGCACCCGGTGTCGACGGCCCAGATCGAGAACAGCTTCTACAGCGCGGGCTACGCCTACGGCGCCGGCACCTTCGTCGTGGCGAGCGGTCGCGTCTCCGCGTCGAACGACAAGGAAGAGAAGCAGGTCAAGACGATGATGGCGTTCAGCAAGTGAGGTGCACGGACCGATGACCCAGCCACCCCCACCGAACCAGCCCCCGGACCCGCAGGGTGGCTTCGGCGCGCCGACGCCCCCGCCGCAGCAGCCGGACCCGGGCTACGGCTATCCGCAGCAGCAGCAGCAGCAGCAGCAGCCGGACCAGGGGTACGGATACCCGCAGCAGCCCGATCAGGGCTACGGCTACCCGCAGCAGCAGCCTGACCCCGGCTACGGGTATCCGCAGCAGCAGCAGCCGCCCGCGGCGCCTCCGCAGCAGCCGTACGGCTACCCGGGCCAGCCGCCCACCCAGCCGCAGCAGCCCTACGGGGGCGGCCACCAGCAGCCGGCGCAGCCCCCGTACGGCTACCCGGCGCAGCCGCAGCAGACCTACGGCGGCTACCAGCAGCCCGCCCCGGCCCCCGCGCCCGGCGGCAGGAAGCTGTCGGCCCAGACGCAGATCGTCATCGCGGCGGTCGTCGCGGTCGTCCTGATCGTCGGCGCGGGCGTCTGGTACGCCAACTCCGGCGGCGGCGAGGGCAAGGGCGACGAGGCCAAGGGAACGGCCGGCACCTCGCAGGGCGCGAACGGTACCGGCGGGTCCGGTGACACCAAGGGCCTCGGCGGTGGCGGCAAGGAGAAGGCGCCCGCGAACACCAAGGCGAAGGTGGCGTTCCAGCTGCCCCAGCCGAAGGTCCCGGACGTCACCGACGTCTCCGGCTCCTGGGTCACCGACAAGGCGTTCGTGAAGCCCGGCGTCAACTCGGTCGTCGCCTACGACCTGGACAAGGGCACGCCCCTGTGGACCCTGCCGCTGACCGGCCAGGTCTGCGGCGCCTCGCGCCACAAGTCCGCCGACAACAAGGTGCCGATCCTCTTCGAGGCCAAGAAGCGGGTCGCGCCCCGCTACTACCAGCAGTGCACCGAGGTCGGCATGGTCGACCTGAACACCGGCAAGCTGCTGTGGTCGACCTCGGTCACGGGCGGCACCGCCGGCGACGAGAAGGCCCGCTTCGGCGAGATCACGCTCAGCGGGAAGACCGTCGCGGCCGGCGGCACCGACGGCGGCGCGGCCTTCGACGCCGCCAACGGCAACGCGCGCTGGAAGCCGCAGGCCAACGACGAGAACTGCTACGACCTGGGGTACGGCGGCGGCGAGGGGCTCGTCGCGGTCCGCAAGTGCGGTTCGTACGACGCCCAGTACGTGATGGTCCAGAACCTGGACCCGATGACGGGCGCCCCCCTCTCGCAGTACAAGATGCCGGCCGGTGTGAAGTACGCGTCGGTGGTCTCCACCAAGCCGCTGGTCGTCGCGGCCGACGTCGGCGAGACCGCCGGCGACGGCAGCGGCATCTCGGACTTCTTCTCGATCGACGAGAAGACCGGGAAGCTGAAGGCGAAGATCACGGCGGACGCCGACCAGTACGCGGCCCGCTGCCGTTCGACGAAGGTCGAGTCCTGCTCCCAGGCGGTCGTCGGCAACGGACGCCTCTACGTGCCCACCGAGGAGCACGAGGGCAGCACCGGCGAGTACGGCGACGAGACCAACGAGGTCATCGCCTTCGAACTGGCCAACGGGCGGATGGTGCCGGAGAAGGCCGACGCGGGTGACAAGTACACCCTGGTCCCGCTCCGCATGGACGGCGGCAACCTCATCGCGTACAAGGTCCCGCCGTACGACAAGGGCGGCCAGATCGTGTCGCTGGACGGCGGCACGATGAAGGAGACGCTGCTCCTGGAGAACCCGGGGGACAAGTCGATCCGGAGCGCCGAGACGAGCTTCAGCCTGAACGGGGCCGAATTCCGTTTCGAGGCGGGACGGTTCTTCATCGCGGAGACGCTCGTGAGCAAGACGCGCGAGTCCACGTCCACGTACGACAAGGAGTACCTGGTCGTCTCCTTCAGCACCACGGGCTGACGGCCACCACCCCGTGCGCGGGCCCCTCCGGTTCTCCGGAGGGGCCCGCGCGCTTTCCGCGGTTGGGGCGGTGCGGGGCGGGGGAGCGTGTAGTTTGCCGGGTCAGGCGTGCCGGGGCCTCCGGCGGTGCGGAGGATGGGGGATGACCGGGATGGGCGTACGGCTCGTGGTGGTGGACGACCACCGCCTGCTCGCGGAGGCGCTCGCCTCGGCGCTGAAGCTGCGCGGGCACCGGGTGCTCGCGGCGGCGGCGCCGGTGGCGGGGGCCGCGGAGCTCGTGGTGAGCCGGGCGCCGGAGGTCTGTCTCCTGGGCACGGCCGCTCCGGCCGAGCCGGGCGCCTTCGACGTGGTCGTACGGATCAAGCGGGAGCGGCCGCAGGTGGCGGTGGTGGTGCTGGGTCCGGTGCCGTCGCCGCGCGGGATCGCGGCGGCGTTCGCGGCCGGGGCCTCGGGGTACGTCCGGCACGACGAGCGCATCGAGGGCGTCGAGCGGGCCCTGGTGAAGGCCAGGGCGGGGGAGTCGGCGGTGGCGCCGCAGCTGCTCCAGTCGGCCTTCGCGGAGCTGCTGCACCCCTCGGCGCAGCCCGACGACGAGGGGCAGCGGCTGCTGCGGCTCCTGACGCAGCGCGAGGTGGAGGTCCTCGTCCGGGTCGCGGAGGGGGAGGACACCCGGCTGATCGCGGCCGGGATGGGGATCGCGCCGAGCACCGCGCGGACGCATGTGCAGCGGGTCCTGATGAAGCTGGGGGTGGGGTCGCGCCTGGAGGCGGCGGCCCTCGCGGCCCGTACGGGGCTGCTCGACCGCGCGCTGCCGGCGCCGCGCGGGTCCCTCTGACCGAGGTGTGCCGAAGCCCGGTCCCGTTCGGTGCGGGGCCGGGCCTCGTCATTGACGGGCGTGTTGGAATATGGTTTCTTGTGCGTGGTTGTGTTGGATTTGCCGAAGGGCACCCCCGTGAAGAAGACCGCCACCACGCTCGCCGACGGACGCGAGCTCATCTACTACGACACGCGTGACGACACCGTCCGCGGTGCCGTGGACCCGCGCCCCCTCACCCCCGTCGTCTCCCGCTCCGAGATCCGGTACGACGCGCTCACGGGCGACCCCGTCGCCGTCGCCTCGCACCGGCAGGCCCGCACCTACCACCCGCCGGCCGACGCCTGCCCGCTCTGCCCCGCCCGGGGCGGACGCGAGAGCGAGATCCCCGAGGAGAGCTACGAGGTGGCGGTCTTCGAGAACCGCTTCCCCTCCCTCTCCGGCGGCGTCGGCCGCTGCGAGGTCGTCTGCTTCACCGACGACCACACGCTCTCCTTCGCCGACCTCACCGAGGAACGGGTCTCCCTCGTCCTCGACGCCTGGACCGACCGCACCGCGACGCTCTCCGCGCTCCCCGGCATCGAGCAGGTCTACTGCTTCGAGAACCGCGGCGCGGAGATCGGCGTCACCCTGCCCCACGCGCACGGCCAGATCTACGCCTTCCCCTACGTCGCCCCCCGGACGGCCGCCATGCGCCGCCGGATCGACGAGCACCGCGCCGAGACCGGCCGGAACCTCTTCGACGACGTCGTCGAACGGGAGCGCGCCGACGCGGAGCGGGTGGTCCTGGAGACCGAGCACTGGATCGCCTTCGTGCCGTACGCCGCCCACTGGCCGTACGAGGTGCACCTCCACCCCAAGCGGCGGGTGCCCGACCTCCTCGCCCTCGCCGGGGCCGCCCGCACAGAGTGCGCACAGGTCTACCTGGAACTCTTGGGGCGGTTCGACCGGATCTTCGGTCCGGACGAACCGCCGACGCCCTACATCGCCGCCTGGCACCAGGCGCCGTTCACGGACCCGCGGCGCGAGGACTTCGGCCTGCACCTGGAGCTCTTCACCGTCCGGCGGGCCCCCGGCAGACTGAAGTTCCTCGCGGGCACCGAGTCCGGCATGGGGGCGTTCATGAACGACGTGAGGCCGGAAGACGCGGCCCGACGACTCCGAGAGGTGGCAGGCGCATGACGCGGCGGTATCTGGTGACGGGCGGGGCGGGATACGTGGGCAGCGTGGTCGCCGCCCACCTCCTGGAGCGGGGCCACCGGGTCACCGTCCTCGACGACCTCTCCACCGGCTTCGCCGAAGCCGTCCCCGAGGGGGCCGAGTTCGTCGAGGGACGGATCCAGGACGCCGGGAAGTGGCTCGACGGCACCTACGACGGCGTCCTGCACTTCGCCGCCTTCTCCCAGGTCGGCGAGTCCGTCGTCCACCCCGAGAAGTACTGGGAGAACAACGTCGGCGGCACCGTCGCGCTGCTCGCCGCCATGCGCTCCGCCGGGGTCCGCAGGCTGGTCTTCTCCTCCACCGCCGCCACCTACGGCGAGCCGGCCACCGTGCCGGTCACCGAGACCGCGCCGACCGCCCCCACCAGCCCCTACGGGGCGAGCAAGCTCGCCGTCGACCACATGATCGGCGGGGAGTGCACCGCCCACGGCCTGGCCGCCGTCTCCCTGCGCTACTTCAACGTCGCCGGGGCGTACGGCTCGCTCGGCGAGCGGCACGCGCCCGAGTCGCACCTGATCCCGCTCGTCCTCCAGGTCGCCCTCGGCCGGCGCGACGCGATCTCCGTGTACGGCGAGGACTACCCGACCCCGGACGGCACCTGCGTCCGCGACTACATCCACGTCGCCGACCTCGCCGAGGCCCACCTCCTGGCGCTCGACGCCATGACCCCGGGCGAGCACCTGATCTGCAACCTGGGCAACGGCAACGGCTTCTCCGTCCGCGAGGTCGTCGAGACCGTACGGCGGGTCACCGGGCACCCGGTCCCGGAGATCACCGCCCCGCGCCGCGCCGGAGACCCGGCGGTCCTCGTCGCCTCCGCCGACGCCGCCCGCGAGCGGCTCGGCTGGACGCCGTCCCGCCCGGACCTGGCCGATGTCGTCGCCGACGCCTGGGCCTTCGCCCGCCGACAGGACACGGAAGGACGCGGATGAGCGTCGTGGCCGCTTTCGAGGCGCTGTACGGCGCCGCCCCCGACGGGGTCTGGGCCGCCCCCGGGCGGGTCAACCTCATCGGCGAGTACACCGACTTCAACGACGGCTTCGTACTGCCGCTCGCGCTGCCGCACACCACCGTCGCCGCCGTCTCCCGCCGTGACGACGGAGTCCTGCGCCTGCACTCCGCCGACATCGACGGCGGGATCGTCCAGCTGGAGGCGGACGCCCTCGAACCGCTCTCCGGCGGCGGCTGGGCGGCCTACCCCGCCGGGGTCGTCTGGGCGCTGCGGGAGGCCGGACACCCGGTGACGGGCGCGGACGTCCACCTCACCTCGACCGTGCCGACCGGCGCCGGGCTCTCCTCCTCGGCGGCCCTGGAGGTCGTCACGGCGCTCGCCCTGAACGACCTGTTCGCGCTCGGGCTCTCCCGGCCCGAGCTCGCCCAGCTCGCGCAGCGCGCCGAGAACGCCTTCGTCGGCGTGCCGTGCGGGGTCATGGACCAGATGGCCTCCGCCTGCGCCGAGGAGGGCCACGCCCTCCATCTGGACACCCGGGACCTCTCCTACCGTCAGGTCCCCTTCGACCTCGCCCGCGAGGGGCTGCGGCTGCTCGTCGTCGACACCCGCGTGAAGCACGCGCTCGGGGACGGCGCGTACGCGGAAAGGCGCGCCGGGTGTGAAGCCGGTGCGCGGGCGCTCGGAGTCGAGACCCTGCGCGACGTCAGCGCCGTGCTTCTCCCCACATCCCTCGCACTCCTGGACGACGCGAGGGTGCGGAGCTACGTACGGCACGTCGTCACCGACAACGCGCGCGTGGAACGGACGCTCGCACTCCTCGACGCCGGGGACACCCGGGCCGTCGGCCCCGTCCTCACCGAGGGCCACGCCTCCCTCCGGGACGACCTGCGCGTCTCCTGCCCCGAACTGGACCTCGTCGTCGAGGCGGCGAACGCCGCCGGGGCGCTCGGCGCCCGGATGACCGGCGGCGGCTTCGGCGGCTCGGCCCTCGTCCTCGTCGACACCGACCGGGCGGACACGGTCGCCGCCGCCGTCGGGAAGGCGTTCGCCGAGGCCGGATACGCCACTCCCGGGATCTTCCCGGCCGTCCCCTCGGCGGGCGCGCGCCGCCTCTGAGCCTCCCGCCCCCGCGCCCCGGCACCTCCGCGCCACGCCCCCGAGATCCCGCGTACGCCGGTACGACTTCGGACAGTTCCGCGAATCGGCCCCCACCGCGACGCCCCGCCCCTACTCTGAGGGGCAGCGCCGGTGGGGGCCGGTGCTGTTCAGGGGTCGAGACCCGCTCGGGTACGGCGCCGGAAGCGGGGTAACAGTCAACGCACGGCGGCGGCCGCGCGAACGACGGACCCGCCCCCGGCGCCGTACCCGCGTCGGGTCCGTTCCTCGACACTTGGGAGTGTCCGTGGCACGTATCCGTGTCCTCGTGGTGGACGACCACCGCGTCTTCGCCGAATCGCTGGCCGCCGCACTCGCGGCCGAGCCCGATGTCGACGTCGCCGCCGCCGGCAGCGGCCCGGCCGCCCTGCGCTGCCTGGACCGCGCCGCGGCCGAGGGACGCAGGTTCGACGTGCTGCTCGTCGACGCCGACCTCGGCGTGGCCCTCCCGGGGACGGCCGTGGCCCGCGCCGTGCCGGACGACGCCGAGGGCGCCGTCGACGGGATCTCCCTGGTGGCGGGGGTGCGCAGGGTCCAGCCCGCGGTCCGCACGGTGGTCCTCGCCGAGAGGGACGATCCGCACCGGGCGGCGCTCGCCCTCCAGGCCGGGGCCTGCGGCTGGGTGGCGAAGGACTGCTCCCTCCAGCGGCTGCTCGCCGTGGTCCGGGGGGTGCTGCGGGACGAGACGCATCTGCCGCCCGCGCTGCTCACCGGCGTGCTGCGGGAGTTGACGGCGGCCCGCAAGCACCGGACGGACAGCGAGCGGCTCGTGGAGTCGCTGACCCCGCGCGAGCGGGAGGTGCTGCGCTGCATGGTCGCGGGCCTGGGCCGCAAGGCGGTCGCCGAGCGCCTCTTCCTCTCCCCGCACACCGTCCGCACCCACATGCAGAACGTGCTGGGGAAGCTGGGCGTGCACTCGACGCTGGCCGCGGTGGCCCTGGCGCGCCGGGCGGGCGTGGGACCGGCCCAGCTGGGCGAGGTGCCGCTGGCGCGGCTAGCCGGGGACGTTGTCGAACGGGGCGGTCAGCTGGCGTAGCAGCGCGGCCAGTTCGCCGCGCTGGGCGCGGGAGAGCTGCGCCAGGATGGCGCGCTCCTGGGCGAGGAGGCCGGCGAGCGCCTCGTCGGCGCGGTCGCGTCCCTCCGGCGTGAGCCGGACCAGGACCCCGCGGCGGTCGCTGGGGTCGGGGAGCCGCTCGACGAGGCCCTTCTTGGTGAGCCGGTCGATGCGGTTGGTCATGGTGCCGGAGGTGACCAGGGTCTGGGTCAGGAGCTGGCCGGGGGAGAGCTGGTAGGGCGCTCCGGCCCGGCGCAGGGAGGTGAGGACGTCGAACTCCCAGGGCTCCAGCTGGTGCTCGGAGAAGGCGAGCCGACGGGCGCGGTCGAGGTGCCGGGCGAGCCGCGAGACGCGGCTGAGCACCTCGAGCGGTTCCACGTCGAGGTCGGGGCGCTCGCGGCGCCATGCTGCGACCAGTCGGTCGACCTCGTCCTCCATGACGATCAGTGTAAAGGGTCTGTTGACATAAAGTCTCTTGATGTCGAGTCTCTCGATGTAGAGTATCTTGATATCAAGAAATATTTCTCTGGACTATGGGGAAGGGACCCGGCCGGAACGCCGTTCCGCTTCGGCAACTCGTGCCAGCAAGGGGGCTTCGCACATGCATTCCGTGGAATCCGCACCCACGTGGGATCCGCAGCAGTACCTCCGACACTCCGGCCACCGCACCCGGCCCTTCCTCGACCTCCTCGCCCGAATACCCCACCTCCCCGCCCAGGACCGCCCCGCCCGCATCGCCGACCTCGGCTGCGGACCCGGCAACGTGACGGCCCTCCTCGCCGACCGGTGGGCCGACGCGCACATCACCGGGTTCGACCTCTCGCCCGCCATGCTGGAGACCGCCGAGAAGGAGTGGTCGGGGACCACCCGGGGCGGCGGCTGGATCGACTTCAGGACCGCCGACGCCGCGCACTGGACCCCCGAGGAGCCCTACGACCTGATCGTCTCCAACGCCGCCCTCCAGTGGGTGCCCAACCACCCCGAGTCCTTCGCCGCCTGGATCGACGGACTCCACCCCGGCGGCACCCTCGCCTTCCAGGTCCCCGGAAACTTCACCTCGCCCAGCCACGCCCTGCTCGGCGAACTCTGCGACACCCCCGAGTGGCGCGAGCGCCTCGGCGAACAGGGCCGGCGCTTCGTCCACATCCTCGACACCGCCGACTACCTCACCCGCCTCACCGACCTCGGCTGCGAGACGGATGTCTGGGAGACCACGTACTGCCAGCTGCTCCAGGGCGAGGACCCCGTACTCGACTGGGTCAAGGGCACGGCCCTGCGGCCCGTCCTCACCACCCTGGGCGACGACCGGGAGGCGGTCGACGCCTTCCTCGGCCAGTACCGCGCCCTGCTCCGCGAGGCCTACCCGCCGGGCCCGCACGGCACGGTCTTCCCCTTCCGCCGCGTCTTCGCCGTCGCCCGCAAGAGCTTCTGACCGACGCGGAACGCCCCGCACCGGAGTTCCGGTGCGGGGCGTTCCCCGTGATGCCGTGATGCCGTGGTGCTCGGAACGACTAGTACAGACCGTTGTAGATCTGGTAGCCACGGCCGATCGAGACGCGCGGCTTGAAGACCTGGCCCGCCTCACCCTGGCCCGAGTAGCGGAACAGCTCGCCGCCCGCGTTCACCGCGAGCAGGTCGGCCTTGCCGTCACCCGTGATGTCACCGGGCGCCACCAGCTTCGGGTACGCGTTCCAGCCGCCGCCGATCCGGACGCGGGGCTTGAACGCGGAACCGGCCTGGCCGGTGCCCTGGTACAGGTAGAGCGTGCCGTCCTTGGCACGGGCCACCAGGTCGTTCAGACCGTCGCCGCTCAGGTCGCCCGAACCGACGATCCGGTCGTACGCGCCCCAGCCGGAGCCGACCTTGACGCGCGCGTGCAGCGCCGTGCCGTCGTAGTTGCTCCGGTACAGCCACAGGACGCCGGAACGGTCCCGGGCGACGAAGTCACCGGTGCCGTCACCGTTCAGGTCGCCCGGACCCGCGATGAGGTTGACGGCACCCCAGCCGCCGCCGAAGTCCGTGTCGCCGCCGTGGAGACGACCGTCGTAGATCTCCAGGGTGTCGGAGACGTTGTCGCGGCCCAGCGAGTTGACCTCGAAGATGTTCGCCCCGGCCCAGCCGCCGTCGCTGCTGACCTGCTGGCGGGGGGTCAGCTTGCCCGTGCCCGTCGGGCTGTACCAGAAGAGCGTGCCGGCCTTGTCGCGGGCCAGCAGACCCTCCTTGCCGTGCGTCGGCACGTTGCCCGCGCCGCCCAGCTGGGCCGCGCCCGCCCAGCCCCCGCCGTCGCTGGCCTGCTTGCGGGCCGTGAAGTTGCCCCCGCCCGTGCCGTAGTAGATCCACAGCGTGCCGTCCGAGCCGCGCGCGACGAGGTCGGCGACACCGTTGCCGTTGTCGTCGTCGATGCCGACGATCTGGTTGTACTCCTGCCAGCCGTGGCCGACCTGCTTGCGCCCCTTCACCGTCTGCGGGTTGCCGGTGCTGCCGTAGTAGTACAGGGCGCCGGAGGGCGTACGGGCGAGGAAGTCACCCCGGCCGTCACCGTCGCTGTCGCCGAGACCGACCAGCTGGTCGTAGGCCGTCCAGCCCTTGCCGACCAGCTTGCGGGCGTGGAACGGGGCGTTGTACACGCCCGTCGAGACGTACACGTACAGCTCGCCGGCGGGCGTACGGGCCAGCACGTCCGCACGGCCGTCACCGCTGAGGTCACCGGGCGAGAAGATCTTGTTGTAGATCTCCCAGCCGGCCCCGGACCAGCGGAGACCGGCGTAGGACGGGGACGCGTCCCCGTAGACCGACAGACGACCGAACTTGGTCAGCGTCAGGACCTCGGGACGGCCGCCGTTCGCGTCCTGGTCGCCGATCGGCACGATGTCCTTGACGAACTCGTCGGTCGAGACGAACTCCGAGCCGTTGCCCGTGGTCGTCGACGTCCAGACCTTGCCGTCGCCCGTACGGAAGACGAGGTCGGTACGGCCGTCGCCGTCGAAGTCCGCACGCGACGGCAGGGTCGCCGTGGCGCCCGCGGCCCCGGCGGACCGGGCACCGTCCTGCGGCAGGAACCGCCCCGACGGAACGGTGGAGACCGCGGCGGGCTTCTCCACGGACGGGCGCGGCGCCGGCGAGTCGGCGGACGCGGGGCCCGCCAGGAGCATGCCCGCGGAGAGGGCGAGAGCGGTGCAGCCGGCGACCCGGCGCGCACGCTTGGAATGCGGGAAGAACAAGAAGATCCCCCCCAGGGAATCAGAGGTTCGACAGAACCAGCCAGGGAGGGTCGCACAGGGCAGAACGGCGTCAGCGCACGACAGAAGGCACGCGGAGACGACCTCGAAACGGCCGGAACACCCCCCCGGATGTTGAACGCGAGTCTACTCGCGCCCGCACCATACTCCAGAGCTTTACCGGGAATCCGACCCTCCGGTCAGCTCTTCCGATGCCCTATCAACCGCGGCTTCGGCTCCAGACCGTCCAGACCGTGCCACGCCAGGTTCACCAGATGCGCCGCGACCTCCGCCTTCTTCGGCTTCCGGACGTCCAGCCACCACTGCCCCGTCAGCGCCACACTGCCCACCAGGGCCTGCGCGTACAGCGGCGCCAGCTTCGGATCGAAACCACGGGCCTTGAACTCCAGACCCAGGATGTCCTCCACCTGCGTGGCGATGTCGCTGATCAACGACGCGAACGTCCCCGTCGACTGCGCCACCGGGGAGTCCCGTACGAGAATCCGGAAACCGTCCGTGTAGTTCTCGATGTAGTCCAACAGCGCGAACGCCGCCTGCTCCAGAAGCTCCCGCGGATGCCCGGCCGTCAGCGCGCCCGTCACCCCGTCCAGAAGCTGACGCATCTCCCGGTCGACCACGACCGCGTACAGCCCCTCCTTGCCGCCGAAGTGCTCGTACACCACCGGCTTGGAGACCCCGGCCTTCGCCGCGATCTCCTCCACCGACGTGCCCTCGAAACCCTTCTCCGCGAAGAGCGTGCGGCCGATGTCGAGCAGCTGCTCCCGCCGCTCCGCGCCCGTCATCCGCACCCGGCGCCCCCGCCGGGGCTTCTGCTCGCCACTGCCGGTGCTGCCGGTCCCGCCGTCGATCGCCACGTCCTCCATCATGCCGCTTCTGCGGACGCGCTCTGGCGGCGGGCTTCGATGCGCTCCTTCGCCGGCCAACGCACGTCGTACGCCCAGCCCGCCCGCTCGAACCAGCGGATCAGCCGCGCACTGGAGTCGACCTGGCCGCGCAGCACCCCGTGCCGGGCCGACGTCGGCTCCGCGTGGTGCAGGTTGTGCCAGGACTCGCCGCACGACAGCACCGCCAGCCACCACACGTTGCCCGAACGGTCCCGCGACTTGAACGGACGCTTGCCCACCGCGTGGCAGATGGAGTTGATCGACCACGTGACATGGTGCAGCAGCGCCACGCGCACCAGCGAACCCCAGAAGAACGCCGTGAACGCGCCCCACCACGACATCGTCACCAGACCACCCACCAGCGGCGGGATCGCCAGCGACAGGATCGTCCACCACAGGAACTGGCGCGAGATCGCCCGGATCGCCGGGTCCCTGATCAGATCGGGCGCGTACTTGTGCTGAGGGGTCCGCTCCTCGTCGAACATCCAGCCGATGTGCGCCCACCACAGGCCCTTCATCAGCGCCGGAAGCGTCTCGCCGAACCGCCACGGCGAGTGCGGGTCACCCTCCGCGTCCGAGAACCTGTGGTGCTTGCGGTGATCCGCCACCCAGCGCACCAGCGGACCCTCGACGGCCAGCGACCCCATGACCGCGAGAGCGATCCGCAACGGCCGCTTCGCCTTGAAGGAACCGTGCGTGAAATACCGGTGGAAACCGATCGTGATCCCGTGACAGCCGATGAAGTACATCGCGACCATCAGCCCCAGATCCAGCCAGCTCACCCCCCAGCCCCAGGACAGCGGCACCGCCGCGAGCAGCGCCACGAACGGCACCACGATGAAGAACAGCAACGCGACCTGCTCGATCGAACCCTTGCTGTCCCCGCCCAGCGTGGCGGGGGGCAGAGCCGTGGCACCGGACGACGCCTCGGGCGCCGAGGTCACCTCGGGGCTGGTGGTCATAGGAGTCCCCTGGAGGGTGAGGGTGAGGGAAAGTGCGAGAAAACGCGGCCGTGGCTACGCCTCCGTAACCTACGGCGTCGTAAGTATGGCAGCGACGTGGCACGCGGCAAGAGGGCACGAGAGGACCCTGGCCGCTGTCCGAGGGATGGACACATATCCTGGACGCGTCGGACAGCGCGGTCCGCAAGCCTCCAGAACCTCTCCAGACGTGCCCAAACACTGCAAGGAGCCGCACCTGTGAGCAGTGCCGACCAGACCCCCACCGCCAGCACCGAGCTGCGCGCCGACATCCGCCGACTGGGCGATCTCCTCGGCGAGACCCTCGTCCGCCAGGAGGGCCACGACCTCCTCGACCTCGTCGAGCGCGTCCGCAGCCTCACCCGCGAGGACGGCGAGGCAGCCGCCGAGCTGCTCCGAGGCGTCGAGCTGGAGACGGCCGCCAAGCTGGTGCGCGCCTTCTCCACCTACTTCCACCTCGCGAATGTCACCGAGCAGGTTCACCGAGGCCGCGAACTGCGCGAGAAGCGCGCCGCCGAGGGCAGCCTCCTCGCCCGCACCGCCGACATGCTCAAGGACGGCGACCCCGAGCACGTCCGCGAGACGGTCAAGAACCTCAACGTACGGCCCGTCTTCACCGCGCACCCCACCGAAGCCGCCCGCCGCTCCGTCCTCAACAAGCTGCGCCGGATCGCCGCCCTCCTGGAGACCCCGGTCATCGAGGCCGACCGGCGCCGCCACGACCTCCGCCTCGCCGAGAACATCGACCTCATCTGGCAGACCGACGAACTCCGGGTCGTCCGCCCCGAGCCCGCCGACGAGGCCCGCAACGCGATCTACTACCTCGACGAGCTGCACGCGGGCGCCGTCGGCGACGTCCTGGAGGACCTCGCCGCCGAACTGGAGCGCGTCGGCGTCGAACTGCCCTCCGGCACCCGCCCCCTCACCTTCGGCACCTGGATCGGCGGCGACCGCGACGGCAACCCCAACGTCACCCCCCAGGTGACCTGGGACGTCCTCATCCTCCAGCACGAGCACGGCATCACCGACGCCCTCGAACTCGTCGACTTCCTGCGCGGACTCCTCTCCAACTCCATCCGCTACACCGGAGCCACCCAGGAACTCCTGGACTCCCTCCAGCGCGACCTGGAACTCCTCCCGGAGATCAGCCCCCGCTACAAGCGCCTCAACGCCGAGGAGCCCTACCGGCTCAAGGCCACCTGCATCCGGCAGAAGCTCGTCAACACCCGCGAGCGCCTCGCCTCCGGCACCCCCCACCAGGACGGTCGCGACTACCTCGGCACCGCCGAGCTCGTCCACGACCTCACCCTCATCCAGACCTCGCTCCGCGAACACCGCGGCGCCCTCTTCGCCGACGGCCGGATGGACCGCACCATCCGCACCCTCTCCGCCTTCGGCCTCCAGCTCGCCACCATGGACGTCCGCGAACACGCCGACGCCCACCACCACGCCCTCGGGCAGCTCTTCGACCGCCTCGGCGAGGAGTCCTGGCGGTACGCCGACATGCCGCGCGACTACCGGCAGAAGCTCCTCGCCAAGGAGCTCCGCTCGCGCCGCCCGCTCGCCCCGACCCCGGCCCCGCTCGACGCCGCCGGCGAGAAGACCCTCGGCGTCTTCCACACCATCAAGGAAGCCTTCGAGCGCTTCGGCCCCGAGGTCATCGAGTCCTACATCATCTCGATGTGCCAGGGCGCCGACGACGTCTTCGCCGCCGCCGTCCTCGCCCGCGAAGCCGGACTGATCGACCTCCACGGCGGCTGGGCCAAGATCGGCATCGTGCCGCTCCTGGAGACCACCGACGAACTCAAGGCCGCCGACGTCATCCTCGACGGGATGCTCGCCGACCCCTCCTACCGCCGCCTCGTCTCGCTCCGCGGCGACGTCCAGGAGGTCATGCTCGGCTACTCGGACTCCTCCAAGTTCGGCGGCATCACCACCTCCCAGTGGGAGATCCACCGCGCCCAGCGGAGACTCAGGGACGTCGCCCACCGCTACGGGGTCCGGCTCCGCCTGTTCCACGGCCGCGGCGGCACCGTCGGCCGCGGCGGCGGCCCCTCCCACGACGCGATCCTCGCCCAGCCCTGGGGCACCCTGGAAGGCGAGATCAAGGTGACCGAGCAGGGCGAGGTCATCTCCGACAAGTACCTCATCCCGTCGCTCGCACGGGAGAACCTGGAGCTGACGGTCGCCGCCACGCTCCAGGCCTCCGCCCTGCACACCGCGCCCCGCCAGTCCGACGACGCCCTCGCCCGCTGGGACGCGGCCATGGACACCGTCTCGGACGCCGCCCACACCGCGTACCGCCGGCTCGTCGAGGACCCCGGCCTGCCGGCGTACTTCCTCGCCTCCACCCCCGTCGACCAGCTCGCCGACCTGCACCTGGGCTCACGCCCCTCCCGCCGCCCCGGCTCAGGCGTCTCCCTCGACGGACTCCGCGCCATCCCCTGGGTGTTCGGCTGGACCCAGTCCCGCCAGATCGTGCCCGGCTGGTTCGGCGTCGGCTCCGGCCTCAAGGCGCTGCGCGAAGCGGGCCTCGACCCGGTCCTCGGCGAGATGTACGAGCACTGGCACTTCTTCCGCAACTTCCTCTCCAACGTCGAGATGACGCTCGCCAAGACCGACCTGCGCATCGCCCGCCACTACGTCGACACCCTGGTCCCCGACGACCTCAAGCACGTCTTCGACACCATCGAGACCGAGCACGCACTGACCGTCGCCGAAGTCCTCAAGATCACCGGCGGCGAGAAGCTCCTGGACTCCAACCCCGTCCTCCAGCAGACCTTCGCCATCCGCGACGCCTACCTGGACCCGATCTCCTACCTCCAGGTCGCCCTCCTCGCCCGCCAGCGCGGCGCCGCCGAACGCGGCGAGGACCCGGACCCCCTGCTCGCACGGGCCCTCCTCCTCACCGTCAACGGCGTGGCGGCGGGCCTCCGCAACACCGGCTGACACCCACCCGGCTGGCGCAGCCCGCCGGATACGCAGGTGCCCCCGTGGAGATTCTCCTCGGGGGCACCGTCGTGAGGGGGTGCGTCAGCCCTGTCGGCCGACCGTGCGACGACGGGTCACCAGAAAGGCGCCGGCACCCGCGAGGGCCACGGCGACGGCGGCGAGGACGCCGACGGGCGCGCCGGAACCGGTCTCGGCCAGGTCGCCACCGGCCCCACCGGTGGTGGAGCCGCCGGTGGTGGTCTCACCCGTGGTGGTCTCACCGGTGCTGGTGCTGCCCGCGGTGGTGCCGCCGGTGGTGGTCTCGCCGGTGGTGGTGCCGCCGGTGGTGGTCTCACCGGTGGTGGTGCCGCCGGTGGTGGTCTCACCGGTGGTGGTGCCGCCGGTGGTGGTCTCGCCCGTGGTGGTCTCACCGGTGGTGGTCTCGCCGGTGGTGGAGCCGCCCGTGGTGGTCTCGCCGGTGGTGGAGCCGCCCGTGGTGGTCTCGCCGGTGGTGGAGCCGCCCGTGGTGGTCTCGCCGGTGGTGGAGCCGCCCGTGGTGGTCTCGCCCGTGCTGCCGCCGGTCTCGGTGGCAGCGCACGTGTGGGACAGGTTGAACCAGCCCTGCTTGACGACCCCGTCGACCTCGGCCGTCGCGGAGATCAGCTTCGCCCCCGGCTCGGACGTCGCGTAGGCGTGCTTGTCGCTCGGGGGTCCGAAGGTCGTGATGGTCTGGAGACCACCCGGCTGGAACTCGACCGTCAGCTTGGTGAAGACGGCGGACTCACCCTTACCGCTGCCCGGCAGCACGAAGTGCCAGCCGTCCTTGTCGTTCGGCACGGGCGGGCAGTCGCCGTCGCCGCCGAACTCCTCCGCGGTCAGCGGAAGGTCCTTGATCTGGTGCAGGGGAAGCGGCTTGGGGCCGTCCGCCGCGGAGGCCACCGGGGCCAGGACAAGGGAGCCTGCCATCGCCGCGACGAGCGCGGCGGGAAGGAGGGAACGTCGCATGTGCAGTCGTCCATCTACGAAATGAGGGATGCCGTGGGGGGTGGCAGGCAGGCAGCCTATCCGTAGCTTTATGTGACCTTTAACGCGATGTCTCATAACGATTGAGCCGGCGAAAGGTGAAAAGCGGCCAAGCCTGGGTGGGCGCCGGTCAGAGCGCGAAGAACGCCGCCACCAGCAGCGCACCGCCCGCACCCGCCGCCGACCAGGCCGTCCTCGGCAGCCGCAGACCACCGCCGATCAGCGGCGCCGCGAGCAGCAGCGCACCGCCCAGCGGCAGCCAGGCGTGCAGACCACCGCCCCAACCCGTGCGCACACCCTCGTCCGTACCCGGCTTCACCACCACCGGTATCGTCGCCCCCGGCTCCGCCGCGACCGACCGCGCCACCGTCAACGTGCGGCGCGTCGAAGAAGGGTCCTCCGGGGCGAAGCGGCCGGTGCAGGTCTCCTCCGTACAGCCGGTCACCGACAACGTGCCGTGCTCCCGCCCCTTGGCGAGCAGGACGTGCTGGGCCGAGTTCCAGGACGCCCAGGCGCCCGCGACGACGAGAAGGAGGGCGACCAGGGCCATGGCGGCGTTACGGACGTGCGTCATGACCCGCGATCGTACAGTCGTACGCTCCGACCGCCAGAGGACTACGTGTTGTACGCCGACTGGGCCCGCTCCAGCCCCTCCGCCACCAGACACTCCACCGAGTCCGCCGCCCGGTCCACGAACCAGTCCAGATCCTTGCGCTCCGCCGAGGAGAAGTCCTTCAGGACGAAGTCCGCCACCTGCATCCGGCCCGGCGGACGCCCGATCCCGCACCGCACCCGGTGGTACTCCGCGCCCATCGCCTTCGTCATCGACTTCAGACCGTTGTGCCCGTTGTCACCGCCGCCGATCTTCAACCGCAGCACGCCGTAGTCGATGTCCAGCTCGTCGTGGACCGCCACGATGTTCGCCGTCGGCACCTTGTAGAAGTCACGCAGCGCCGTCACCGGGCCACCCGACAGGTTCATGTACGACATCGGCTTCGCGAGCACCACCCGGCGGCTCCCCGGCCCCGGCGGACCCAACCGGCCCTCGACGACCTGCGCCTGCGCCTTCTGCGCCCGCTTGAAGGAGCCGCGCATCCGGTCCGCGAGCAGATCCACGACCATGAAGCCCACATTGTGGCGGTTGGCCGCGTACTCCGGCCCCGGATTGCCGAGGCCGACGATCAGCCAGGGGGCGTTCGCGTCGTCCGTCATGTGCGTCAGGTCTCCTCGTATACGTACCGGAACCGGGAAAGAGAACAGCGGAGAACAGAGAACGGGGTGACAGGCCGCGTGGCCCGTCACCCCGTCACGTCAGACAGAGCCTACGGCTCAGGCCGCGTCACCCTCGGTGGCCTCGGCCTCGGCGGAGGGCTCCTCGGCCTGCGCCGAGAGGACCTGGAGGACCACGGCGTCGGCGTCGGTCACCAGCGTGGAGCCCTTCGGGAGGACGATGTCCTTCGCGAGGATGGAGGCACCGGCCTCCAGGCCCTCCACGGAGACCGTGACGGACTCGGGCAGGTGGGTGGCCTCGGCCTCGATGGAGAGGGTGCCGAGCACGTGCTCCAGCAGGTTGCCACCGGCGGCGAGCTCACCCTCGGCCTGCACCGGGATCTCCACCGTGACCTTCTCGCCCTGCCGGACGAGGATGAGGTCGACGTGGATCAGGAAGCCCTTGATGGCGTCGCGCTGGACGGCCTTCGGGATCGCCAGCTGGGACTTGCCGTCCACGTCCAGGGCGAGCAGGACGTTCGGCGTACGCAGGGCGAGAGCCAGGTCGTGGGCCGGGAGCGTCACGTGCGCCGACTCCGAGCCGTGGCCGTAGACGACGGCGGGAACCTGGCCGTCACGACGGATCGCACGCGCGGCGCCCTTGCCGAACTCGGAACGGACGGTAGCGGCGATCTTGATCTCGGACATGGTGCGCTCCTCGTGGAAAGGTGACGAAAAAAGTGGTCACCCGGCCACGACTGGCGATGGCCTGCTACGAAGAGCGCGTCGATAACGGACCGCCGGCACCCTGTACATCCGTACGGGCACGGCCTCCCTCGCCGAGCAACTACGGCAGTCTACCGGCCCACCGCCATACCACCCAATCCGATCACCGAAACCCCCCGAACACGACGAAGGGCCGCTCCCCCGAACGGGGAACGGCCCTCACACCTAAGGTGCCGCCAGGACTCAGTGCTCCTCGAAGAGGCTCGTCACCGAACCGTCCTCGAACACCTCGCGCACCGCGCGCGCGATGGTCGGCGCGATCGACAGCACGGTGATCTTGTCCAGCTCCAGCGCACCCGGCACCGGCAGCGTGTCCGTGAACACGAACTCGCTCACCTTGGAGTTCTTCAACCGGTCCGCGGCCGGACCCGACAGGATGCCGTGCGTCGCCGTCACGATGACGTCCTCCGCACCGTGCGCGAACAACGCGTCCGCGGCGGCGCAGATCGTGCCACCGGTGTCGACCATGTCGTCCACCAGGACACAGACGCGGCCCTTCACGTCACCCACGACCTCGTGCACGGTGACCTGGTTCGCGACGTCCTTGTCACGACGCTTGTGCACGATCGCCAGCGGAGCGTCCAGACGGTCGCACCAGCGGTCGGCCACCCGCACGCGGCCCGCGTCCGGGGACACGATCGTCAGCTTCGAACGGTCGACCTTCGCACCCACGTAGTCCGCCAGCACCGGCAGCGCCGACAGATGATCCACCGGACCGTCGAAGAAGCCCTGGATCTGGTCCGTGTGGAGGTCCACCGTCAGGATGCGGTGCGCGCCCGCCGTCTTCAGCAGGTCCGCCACCAGACGCGCCGAGATCGGCTCACGGCCGCGGTGCTTCTTGTCCTGACGGGCGTAGCCGTACGACGGGATGATCACGGTGATGCTCCGGGCCGAGGCCCGCTTCAGAGCATCGATCATGATCAGCTGCTCCATGATCCACTTGTTGATCGGAGCCGTGTGGCTCTGGATCAGGAAGCAGTCCGCGCCACGGGCCGACTCCTGGAAGCGGACGTAGATCTCGCCGTTGGCGAAGTCGAACGCCTTGGTCGGAACGAGGCCGACACCCAGCTGGTGCGCGACCTCCTCGGCCAGCTCGGGGTGGGCGCGGCCGGAGAAGAGCATCAGCTTCTTCTCGCCGGTCGTCTTGATCCCGGTCACAGCACTGTCTCCTCAGACGTGTTGTCTGGTCGCGATCCACGAGCTGTCGTGCGCGTGTGCGAGCCAGCCGAATTTGTGTGCACGTATCACGGTACGCCGAGTTCGACGCACCTGTTTCCGGTCAGCTTTCGCCGGCGGATCCCTCCGATGTGGCCTGAGCGGCCTGCGCGGCAGCGCTGCCGGGCCGCTTCCGAGCCACCCAACCCTCGATATTCCGCTGCTGACCGCGCGCCACGGCGAGCGAGCCGGCCGGCACGTCCTTCGTGATCACGGACCCGGCGGCGGTGTAGGCGCCGTCCCCGATCGTGATGGGAGCCACAAACATGTTGTCCGACCCGGTCCGGCAGTGGGAACCGATCGTGGTGTGGTGCTTGGTCTCGCCGTCGTAGTTCACGAAGACGCTCGCGGCGCCGATGTTCGTGTACTCGCCGATCGTGGCGTCGCCCACGTACGACAGATGGGGGACCTTGGTGCCCTCACCGATCTTCGCGTTCTTCATCTCGACGTACGAGCCGGCCTTGGCCTTCCTGCCCAGGTCGGTCCCGGGCCGGAGGTACGCGAACGGACCCACGGAGGCGCTGTCACCGATCACGGCGGAGTCCGCGACCGTGTTGTCCACCCGGGCACCCCTGCCCACGCGGGTGTCCTTCAGGCGCGTGTTCGGACCGACCACGGCGTCCTCGCCGATGTGCGTCCCGCCGAGCAACTGCGTACCCGGCAGGATCACCGCGTCCGGCTCGAAGGTCACGGAGACGTCCACGAACACACTCGCCGGGTCGACGACCGTCACGCCCGCGAGCATCGCCCGCTCGATCAGCCGCCCGTTCAGCAGGCCACGGGCCTCGGCGAGCTGCACGCGGTTGTTGATGCCGAGGATCTCGCGGTGGTCGGCCGCCACCGAGGCGCCGACCCGGTGACCGGCCTCACGCAGGATCGACAGCACGTCGGTGAGGTACTCCTCGCCCTGACTGTTGTCCGTCCGGACCTTGCCGAGCGCGTCCGCGAGCAGCTGCCCGTCGAACGCGAACACACCGGAGTTGATCTCCTTGATCGCGCGCTGCTCGTCGGAGGCGTCCTTGTGCTCGACGATCTCCGTCACCGCGCCCGTCGCCGGGTCCCGCACGATCCGCCCGTAACCGGTGGAGTCCGGCACCTCGGCGCTCAGCACGGTGACCGCGTTGCCATCGGCGGCGTGCGCGGCGGACAGCGCCCGCAGGGTCTCGCCGGAGAGCAGCGGGGTGTCGCCGCAGACGACGACCACGGTCCCCTCGGGCGCCCGCCCGAGCTCCTCCAGGGCCATCCGCACCGCGTGCCCGGTGCCGTTCTGCTCCTCCTGGACGGCGGTACGGGTCCCGGCGTAGTGCTCCTCCAGGTGCCCCCGCACCTGCTCCCGGGCGTGCCCGACGACCACGACGAGGTGCTCGGGCTCCAACTCCCGGGCGGCGGACACGACATGCCCGACGAGCGAGCGCCCGGCGATCTCGTGGAGGACCTTGGGGGTCTTCGACTTCATGCGGGTGCCCTCACCCGCTGCGAGGACGACGACGGCTGCCGGGCGGTTGGCGCTCACGGGAATGCCCTTCGGCTTTGGGTGGTGGACGCACGAAGGATACCGGGGGGCCGGGCGGCGGACATGAGCGCGGGTCCTGACCGTCACGGTCAGGACCCGGATGTGCTCCGCCGGCTGGATTCGAACCAGCGTCTCAAGGCTCCAAAGGCCTGCGGGATGCCGCTACCCCACGGCGGATCTACGCGAGACCTTACCTGAGCCGGACCAGCGCGTCGGACGCGATTCCCCGCCACCATCCTTCGATCCGCCGGTACAGCTCGGCGCATTGCAGGACGGAGATGACCAGGCAGCCTCGGTAGGTCTCGCCGACGTTCTTGCGGACGGTCTTGGGGTTGTGTTTCTTGAGCGTCGTCTTGCTGAGCAGCGTCGTATCGATGCCTGCGACGTCCGCCCAGTACCGCTCCGCGGCGGTCACGTCCGCCGACTCGTGGATCATGACGCGGAATCGCAGACGCTCGCGCGTGACCCCCAGCAGATCGAGCCAGGCCAGGTACGTGCGGATCACGTCTGTGTCGCTGTTCACGAAGATCACTTTCTCTCGGCGGGAGTACGGCTTGTCCTTGGCGCCTTCAGCCCAGTACAGGCCGACTCCCAGGAGGAACAGCTCCCGGTCGGACAGCGTTCCGACCTCAAGGGCCGCCTCGTCCTTGGTCCGCCGACGCGTGGCGTCCCGCATGCTGAGCTCGTGGTCCCACCTCTTCCGTGCCGCGAGTTTCGCCTGCTCGGCGGGATCGCGTCGCTCCGGTTTCGGCAGATCCCTCGCCCACAGCGAGATCGAGCTCTTCGAGCAGCCCAGTTCCACCTGGATCTGGTCGTAGGTCATGCCCTGGAGGCGCAGCTCGCGGGCTCGGTCGCGGAGGTCGTCCCTGGCGTTCGGGCGCTTCGTCCAGGAAGGTGGTGGCTCGCCCTTCACCAGGCGGTGGAGGAGGTCGTTGTTGTAGACCTGCAGGCGGTCGCGGATCTGGCGGAGGCTGAGGCCCTCGCGGCGGAGGGCGACGGCCTGTTTCTGGAGGGCCTCGAAGTCGGCGTACCGGCTCACCTCGGATGTCATACGAACACCATCGTCCGGAATGCGGACATCCGGGTCGAAAACTCTGGCGATTCAACAGTTCGAGGGACTGGTGTCCGGAGTGTTGACGGCGGGCGCCCCTCGCCGGGGCTCGCCCGTAGGGTGGTGGGTATGACCACAACGGGGGCGGATCGGGACGCCGGGGGCGTCCACGCGGAGAGCTGGTGGTGGTGGGGGAGACGGCGGAGTGTCGTCCTCGACGTGGGGCTCGCCCTGGTGTCCGCGCTGGAGTGCGGGCTCGAAGGGATCGCGTTCGCCGACCAGGCCTCGCTTCCCGTGCCCGTCGGGGTGCTGTTCGGGCTCGTCGTCGGGTCCGTGCTGCTCGTACGGCGGCGGTGGCCCATCGCGGTCGTGCTCGTGTCGATCGCCGTCACGCCCGCCGAGATGGGCTTCCTCATGGGGATCGTCGGGCTCTACTCGCTCGCCGCCTCCGAGGTGCCCCGGCGGATCACCGCCGTGCTCGCCGGGATGTCGACCGTCGCCGTCTTCGTCGTCACCGTGGTGCGGATGCGGCAGGACGTCGCCCAGGTCGACGACGGCTCGCAGGACATCGACCCCGGCGGCTGGTACGTGACGGTCGTGGCGCTCTTCATGACGCTCGGGCTCAACGCGCCTCCCCTTCTCTTCGGCCTCTACATAGGGGCCAGGCGCCGGCTCATGGAGAGCCTGCGGGAACGGGCCGACAGCCTGGAGCAGGAGCTGTCGCTGCTCGCCGACCGGGCGGAGCAGGGGGCGCAGTGGGCGCGGCAGGAGGAGCGCACGCGGATCGCGCGGGAGATGCACGACGTGGTGGCGCACCGGGTGTCGTTGATGGTGGTGCACGCGGCGGCGTTGCAGGCGGTGGCGTTGAAGGATCCGCAGAAGGCCGTGCGGAACGCGGCGCTCGTCGGTGACATGGGCCGGCAGGCGCTGACCGAGCTGCGGGAGATGCTGGGCGTGCTCCGGGAGGGGGCGGCTCCGGTGGCTCCGGCGCCGGTTCCGTTGGCCGCCGTGGGGCGGGCCGCGGCCGCCGCGGCGGAGGCCGCCGCGGAGGACGGGCCCTGTCTGGACGCCCTGGAGGCTCTGTGCGAGCAGTCGCGGCTGGCGGGGACGGTCGTGGAGTTCGTGGTGGTGGGGGAGGCGCGCGCGTATCCGCCGGAGGTGGAGCGGACGGCGTACCGGGTGGTGCAGGAGGCGTTGACCAACGTCCACAAGCACGCGGCGGGTGCCGCGGTCGTGGTGCGGCTGGCGCACCGGGAGGCCGAGGTCGCGATGCAGGTGGAGAACGGCCCGTGTCCGTCGGATTCCGGTGCGGTCGCCGTGTGCCTGCCGAGTGGCGGGAACGGGCTGGTGGGGATGCGGGAGCGGGTGCTGCGGCTCGGGGGCGTGTTCGTGTCGGGGGCGACCGAGGCGGGCGGGTTCAAGGTGTCGGCGGTGCTGCCGACGGTGGCGGTCGGCTGACCTGTCCGGTGGGGCCCGTGGTGGTGGCGAGGGCGGCCGGCTGACCTCCGGGGTGGTGCCGGCCGCGCGGCCCGGCGGGTGGCGCTACCCCGCTGTGAGGCGGGGCGGCTGGGCGCCCGTGATCAGGGTCGAGAGGGCCGTGTCGATGTCCTTGCCGAGGTACCAGTCGCCCGCGTGGTCGAGGCTGTAGACCCGTCCTTCGATGTCCATGGCGAGGATCGCCTGGTGGTCGCCCTCTTCGCCGAGCGGGGCGAGTTCCGTCTCCAGGGCTCGTCCGAGGTCGGCGAGGCTGCGGGAGAGGTGGAGGCCGGCGAGCGGGTCGAAGCGTACGGCCGCGGGCGCTATCTGTCGCCCGTGGCCGGGTGCGGTGATCCGCAGACCGCCGAATTCGGCCCAGGCCTCGACGGCGGCGGGGAACACGCTGTGCCGGTGGCCGGCGGGGGAGAGGTGGGCGCGCAGGGTGTCGGCCCATTCTTCGGCGAGCTTGATGTCCCAGCGGCCGGGCTGCCAGCCGGCCTCGCGGAGGGCGGCGTCGACGTTGACCGGGAAGCGGGTGGTGCTGAGGTGGTCGGGCATGGGGGTGCGGTCAGCCGTTCTCGACAGGCGTGGTGGGGTCGACCGCGCGTACTCCGAAGTGGGCGAGCATCGCGGTGCAGGAGCGGCAGGGTGCGGCGTAGCTGCCGTGCAGCGGGTCGCCGTCCTCGCGGATGCGCCGGGCGGTGAGTTTGGCGTGCTTGAGGGAGCGGCGGGCCTCGCCGTGGGTGAGTGGTTTGCGCTGGGCGCGTTTGGAGCGTCCGTTCTCGGTGGCGGTCAGGTGCCGGGAGAGGAGGATCGCTTCGGGACATCGTCCGGTGAAGCGTTCTCGCTGCCCGCTGGTGAGGGTGTCCAGGAAGTCCTGGACGAGGGCGTGCAGGGTGGGCGGCCGGTCGCCGCGGCCCGCGGTGCACGTGAGGGTCTCGCCGCGCACGGAGAGGGCGGCCCCGACGGTGGGGAGGATTCCGTCGCGGCGCTGTAGCAGTAAGGGCGCGCGTGTGGTGTCGGCGCTGCTGCTCCAGTTGAGGCGTGGGTCACCCTGTGTGGGTGTGGGTGCTGCGTGCATGGTGCTGGTCTTCCCCTCCTGCAATCCCCCGAGTTGCGTGGACAGCCTGCCAAATAGGGAGCCATATGGGGAAGCTGGGGCGCCGAAACGCGGCTTCGGTGTGTCGGAATCATGGTGTACCTGTCATGGCGTCGTGACAGTTGGTCACCGTCGGATCGGGCCGGTTCGGCCTCTTGTGGCAGCGCATAGGCTGTGCGGCATCAGTCAGGAGCAGCCAGTGGCTGCGGGTAGTAGCAGTCAGCGACGCCAGTGCAGGGGGCAACCGCAATGACGACAGGTCGGCTCGGGCAGGACACCGCGCCACCGAACGCGGCCTACGCCGGGCAGGTCGTGCACTTCCCGGATCCGGTCCGGGCTTCCCGTCACCCGAGGGGGGTGCGGGTGGACGAGTTCGGGCATCCGGACTTCTCGCCGTACGCGCGTGCGGCGGCGGAGATCGCCGACCCGCCGGAGGGTTTCGGCGTCGATGAGCTGCGGCTCACGGACTACGTGTCGGCGAACGCGGCGATGGCGGCGACGGGCCATGAGCTGTGGGACACGATTCCGGCGGTGGCGACGCCGCATGGCTGGACCTGGCACCACGTGGCGCGCAGTCGTCGGATGGAGCTGGTCCCGGTCGAGGTGAAGGCTCTGCTGCGGCATCACGGCGGGGTGGCGACGGCTGCCGTGGACCATGCGAAGCGGGGTACGCGCCCCTTGCAGGAGACCCGGCCGGCGCACTTCGGGCTGCCGAAGGGGCTGGTGTCGGTGTCGGAGCAGCAGCTTCAGGGTGTGGAGGAGGACCTCGGCTACCGGCTGCCGGGGGCGTATCGCTCGTTCCTGAGGGCGGCGGGTGGGTGTGCTCCGGTGGGTGCGGCGCTCGACGCGGAGCTGGGGCTTCTGGTGGACCAGCCGTTCTTCACGGTGCGGGAGGAGGCGGGGGTCAACGACCTCGTCTATGTGAACAAGTGTCTTCGTGACCATCTGACCAAGGATTATCTGGGTGTCGCGTTCGTCCAGGGTGGTCTGGTCGCGCTGAAGGTGCGGGGTGAGGCGGTCGGTTCGGTGTGGTTCTGCGCGTACGACGACGCGCGGGACTCCGGCGAGGTGGCGGCCGGGTGGACGGTGGGTGAGCGGGTGGAGCGCCTGCTGCTGCCCTGTGGTGCGGATTTCGACGCGTTCCTCCAGCGTCTCGCGGGCAATCCCCCGGAGCTGGAGACGGTGGCGAACCTGATGGTGGACGGCGGCTTCGCGCGTGCGGTGCCCGTGGTCCCGGTGGGGGAGTGAGTGGGCTGTGGTGACGTTCGCGCAGGCGCAGGAGCGCGCCGAGGAATGGATCAACGGCGACCTGCCGTCGTATCAGCACCGTGAGGTGCGGGTGCGGGAGTTCGAGCTGGGGTTCGTGGTGTGGGCGGAGGACCGCGAGGGTGGTCCGACCTCGGACGGCGGGCGCCAGCGTCTGGTGATCGCGCGGGACAGCGGTGAGGCGACGCTGTGGCCGGGGCTGCCGGTGGGTGAGGTGATCCGCCGGTACGAGGAGGAGTACGGGGCCGCGGAGGACGTTCCGGCGCAGGCGGCCGTTCCGGCGGCCCGGATCGATCTGAACCAGACGTCGTTCCTGTTGAGTCCGCCGGAGTGGTTGCAGGAGGCGGCGGACAGGATCGGGCTGCCGAAGCAGCCGAACGTGTCGCAGGAGAGCGTGAGTTCGTCGGCGTCGGTGGACGACGTGTCGGAGCCGGTGGCGGCGGGGTCCTCGGCGTCGGTGGCCTCGTCGGCGTCGGTCGCTTCCTCGGCCTCGTCGGAGGCGGGCGCCTCGGTGGGTGTGGCGGGTTCCGTGGCGTACGAGCCGACGGCGATGGACGGCGTACCGGCGGAGACGCCGGCGGCTTCGGTCCCGGCGGTCCCGGCGGTCCCGGCGGTCCCGGTGGCCCCGGTGGCTCCGGCGGCTCCGGCCGCTCCGGAGGCTTCGGCCCCGGTCGTGCCTCCGGCTCCGCCGGCGGTGACGCCGCCCGTCGCCCCGCCCGTCGCCCCGCCCGTCGCTCCGGCCGCGCCGACGCCGCCGCCCGCGCCCAGTCCGTGGGCGGACGCCAACGCGAGTTCCGGTGGTGCCGACGGGGCCGTGCCGCTGCCGGCGACGGTCTTCGCGCCGCCGCTGTCGGGGACGGACGACGAGGACGCCCCGCCGCCGCTGGTGGGTGCCGACGCGCCGACCGCTTTGATGCAGGGCGGCAGCGCGCTGCCGTCGACGGCGATCGCGCCCCGGCTCGACCCGGCCGCGCCGGCCCCGGGCGGTGGCCCGGCGGCCCCGTCCGCTCCCTCCGCTCCGGTGCCTGCGCAGGCCGGTCCGTCCGGGCCGTCCGGTCCGGGTGTGCCGCCGCCCCCGTCGCCCGCGCCCATGGCGCCGGGTGCCGGTGACCTCGCGGACGCCGCGACCAGCAAGGCCGCGGTGCCGCCGAAGAGCGGGCGAGGTCCCGCGACGCCGCCTCCGCCGCCGGGCGCCCCAGGGGTCCCCGGTGGGTCGAGCGGCGGTGCCGCCGGCTACCTGCCCACGCAGCTGGTGTCGCAGCTCGGGCCCGAGGGGCCCCGGCCGCCCGGTCCGCCGCCCGCTCCGGCCCCGCCCGGTCCGCCGACGCCGCCGCAGCCCGTGCACCACGCCGCGACGATGCTGGCGCAGCCGGGCCCGAGCGGTCCGGGCGTGCCTCCGCCGCCCCCGCCGCCGCCGGGTGTGCCCCGTGGGCCCGGGGGCGGTGTCGAGCACGCCGCGACGATGCTGGCGCACCCGGGTCCGTCCGGTCCGACGGCGCCGCAGCCTCCGGGGCCGCCGCCGCCGCTGCGCGGGGGGCACACGCCGCCGCCCGCGCCCGTACCTCCGGCGTACGGCTATCCGCAGCAGCCGACGGGTCAGCCGACGGTCGGTCCCGGCTACCAGGCGGTGCTGCGCTATCGGGCGCCCGACGGTTCCGAGGCGCAGATCATCCGGCGTTCGGCGCCGGGCACCCCGCATCCGGAGTGGCAGATCCTGCACGAGCTGCGGGCGATGAACGTGCCGCCGCAGCAGGTCCTCGAACTGCACACGGAGCTGGAGTCCTGCGAGCTGCCGGGCGGGTACTGCGCGCGGATGATCCGGGAGACCTGGCCGCAGGCGCGGATCACGAGCATCGCCCCGTACGGCCGCGATCACATGGGCCGGCAGCAGGGCATGCGGCAGCTCCTGACGCATCAGGGTGAGTTGCACCAGGTCGCGGACGGTCCCGCGCGGCCCGCGCCGGTACGGGCTCCGCTGCCGCAGGTGCAGCCCGCGCCGCCGGTCCCGCCGGAGGCGATCGCGCAGGAGCTGGCCGGGGCGTTCGGTCCGGGCGTGCTCCGTTTCGACCAGCGCGCGGTGTCGCGGCAGGGTGTGCCCGAGCTGGTGGCGCGCACGCTGGTGTGGGCGGGTCTTCCGGCGGACTTCGGGCCGTTCTTCTGGGCGCAGCCCGCGGTGCCCGTGGTGCCGACGCTGGCGGAGCTGGCGGCGCAGCGGCAGGTCGCGGGGGCGCCGGACGCGAGTTCGTACCTGGTGCTCGGTTCGGACTTCGGCCGGGCGATCTGTGTCCAGTACGGGACCGCGCACATCGTGGCGGTGCCGGTGGAGGCCGGTCCCGGCGGGCAGTCGGTGCCGCCGCAGTTCGTGAACACCGGGCTGCCGGAGTTCACGCGCTCGATGGCGCTGCTGGGCCGGATGTGGCGGCTGCGGTTCGGGCTCAACCCGGAGCAGGCGGGTCGCTGGACGGTCGATTTCCAGGCGCAGCTGGCGATGCTGGACCCGGCGGCGCTTGCGTCGCCGGAGAACTGGTGGTCGGTGCTCCTGGAGCAGATGTGGGACGGCCTGCTGTAGGGGCCGGGTTTCCCGTCGACGCCGGTGGACAGAATGCGTTGAACGGAATGTGATGAAGGGCGCTCGACGTGTATGCACGTTGGGCGCCTTTTGTCCGTTCTGATGGAGCATCCTGGACGTTCGGGTCAGAGGGAAGGGGCGCCAGAGATGAGTTTCGCTGTCGGACGGGGGCGCGGGTACCGGCCCGAGCAGGTCGACCGCCACCTGGCCGCACTCTCCGGGGACCGCGACGGTGCCTGGGAGCGGGCCGCGCGGCTCACCGTCCTGGTGAAGGAGATGGAGGCCGAGGCGGTCCGGCTGCGGGCGGCCGTCGAGGCGCTCGCCCCGCAGCGGTACGAGTCCCTCGGCGACCGGGCGCGGAAGATCCTGGAGCTGGCCGAGGAGGAGGACGAGGCGCTCGTCCGGGCCGCCGAGGCCGAGGCGCAGTCCCTCGCGGAGGCGGCCGAGTCGGCGGGCCGGGAGGCCGCCGAGGCGGCGCGGGCGTACGCGGAGGGGGTGCGGACGGCGGCGGAGGCGGCGGCCCGGGCGACCCTGGAGGCGGCGCGCGGGCGGGCCGAGGAGCTGACGACGGAGGCCGGCCGCGAGGCCGGGGAACGGCTCTCCGCGGCGCGGGAGGTCTTCGAGGAGACCGAGCGGCGCGCGGCGGAGCTCCTGGCGGGGCAGCGCGCCGAGCAGGCGGCGGTACGGGACGAGGCGGAGCGCCTGGCCGCGGGTGAGGCGGCGGAGCTGGACGCCCGCCACGAGGAACTGACGTCCGCCGCCGACGCGCGGCTCGCGGACGCCCGGCGCGCCCTGGCCAGGACGGAGGAGGAGGCCCGCCACGGCCAGGAGGACGCGGAGGCACGCGCGTCCGCCCTTCTCGCGGAGGCCCGGATGAAGGCGGAGCGGGTCGAACGTGAGACGGAGCGCGTCCTGCGGGAGCACGAGGAGGCGCGGGAGGAGATCCACGCGCACGTGGACCACATCCGCGACGCCCTGGCGGCGCTGACGGGGCGGGGTCCGGGCCCGCAGCCGGACGAGGCCCCGGAGAGGGACCAGGACCCCGGCTCCTGACGGGAGCCGGAGCCCGGAGGGGGCGGTGCCGGGACCCGGCGCCGCCCCGGACGAGGACCGGCGTCGGTCTCAGGCGCCGTCGACGAGCCGTACCGCGAATTCCGGCGAGAAGTCACCGGCCTTGTACTGCGGGCCCTCCGCCGGGCAGCGCGCGTCGTCCGCGTGCCGGCCGTCCGAGTCGCCGGGGTTCTTGATCCACAGGTAGTACGCGGCACCGTTCTCGCCGACCTGGGACGCCGAACCCAGCTTGCGCTGCGGCGGGTTGCAGAAGCCGACCTGCCCGCTGTCGGCGTCGCCGGGGATCTTGTAGGCGCCGTTGCCGTTGCGGGAGGTGTCCACGACCCAGGTCGTGTCGACGCCCAGCCGCTCCTCGACCCGTGCGGCCAGCCGGCGGCCGTAGTCGTCGGAGATGTCGGTGGAGTGGTAGTTGGCCACGTTCACCGCGACGCCGTCGGCGAGGTGGATCCCGGAGCGGCCCAGCATGTCGGCCATGTCGCTCAGACCGATCCCCTTGTCCGCCGGGTCGTCCTCACGGCGCGCGCCGAGCGTCCAGGTCGCGTTGCCCGCGTCGATGTACGTCTTCACGTACGGGCCCTGCGCGTCGAGGTGCTGGTTGGCGTACCAGAGCATGTCGAAGCGGGCCTCCCGCTTCTCCGGCGTCAGGCAGTTGCCCTCCACGTCGGCCTGGGCCACCGCGTCCGGCTCCAGGACGACGAGCGCCGGCCGCCCGGCGATGCCCGCGACGAAGCCGTCCATCCACTTCTTGTACGCCTCGGCGTCGGCCGCGCCGCCACCGGAGGCGCCGCCGCAGTCACGGCCGGGGATGTTGTAGGCGACGAGCGTCGGCAGCTGGCCCGCCGCCGTGGCCTTGTCGATGTAGCTGTCGACGTCCTTCTGCACGTCGGTGTTCCAGCCGCCGAACCACTTGACCGTGGTCCGGTCGGCGATCTGGTCCCGGATCTTCCCGGTGCGGCCGTCGCCGGGGTGGGCGTCCGCCCACTGGCGCGCGTTGGAGCCGGG
Source organism: Streptomyces sp. Qhu_M48 (assembly GCF_051305195.1). Classification (NCBI taxonomy): domain Bacteria; kingdom Bacillati; phylum Actinomycetota; class Actinomycetes; order Kitasatosporales; family Streptomycetaceae; genus Streptomyces; species Streptomyces sp. Qhu_M48. The sequence goes on from NZ_CP195432.1 coordinate 605,906, forward strand.
GTCGACGAAAAAGCCCTCGCGCGCCGTCGACGTCGTCAGCGAGACGTCGTCGAAGGTGAAGTCCGTGGCGGCCTTCTGCCCGCCGAGCTGGAAGGTGATCTGGGCGCTCGCACCGGCCACCGTGTCGATCGTGGAACGGAAGGTCCACTGGTACCGCTTGCTCACGGGGTCCAGGGTGACGTCCCGCGCGAGGGGCGCCTCGTACGCGCCGCCGGACTGCTGCACGGTCGCCCGGACGGAGGCCGCGACCGAGGAACGGGCGTCGAAGGAGAGCGTGTAGAGCGCCCCCGCGCGCAACGCGACGCCGTTGCGCCCCACCTGCGCGTCCCACCGGTTGACCGTTCCGGCCTTGACGGAGGCCTTGAGGGTGCCGCCCGTGTAGTCGGGAGCGCTTCCCGTGGAGGACCACCAGACGCCGGCCGGTGGCGCGGTGGCGAAGGCACCCTCCGGGGCGAGTTCGCCGTACAGCAGCGGGGCGGGCGCCTCGGGCGCCGCCTGGGCGGTGGAGGCCGGCAGCGCCAGGGATGCGGCCAACAGGGGTAAGGCGGCGCTCGCGTACAGCAGGGGTGTGGTTCTCATCGGTCTCGGTGTCCTAGGTTCGGGGCCGTGGTCAAGGGGCGAACTCGGCATTCGGGAAAGGGTCCCACTCCGCCCACACCGTCTTGCCTGGTGCCCCCGGCCTCGGGCACCATCCCCAGCGGTCGGCGAGCGACTCGACGAGCAGCAACCCCCGTCCTCCGTCCGCCGGTTCCCGCCCGGGCCCGGTGAGCCGGCCGGGCCGGGGAGGTACGCGCTCGGCCCGGCTGTCGCTAACCTCGATCCGCGTGAGGCGCCGGGGCGCGTCCGTGACCCGCAGGAGCAGCCGGAAGTCCCGACCCGGCACGTGCCCGTGCCGCACCGCGTTCGTCGCCAGCTCGGCCGCGACCAGGACGACGGTCTCGTGCGCCGCACTCCCGTACGGGACGCCCCACTCGTCCAGCCGGACGGCGACGAGCCGCCGCGCGAGCCGGGCACCCCGGGCGGTCGAGGTGAAGCGGAGGGTGAAGACCCGCCGGTCCAAGTAAGGCGAGACACACCTGAGTTGGGTGGTGTCCGTGGGGCTGAGGTTGTCACTCGTCATGCCCTCCAAGCTCCTCTTGGTGGCGTAGCGTGACCAGTGGTGACGCGCTGACGCGGTGGCCTTGTACGTGGTGCGTCGGCGCAGGTACGAGAGGTGGGGTGCGATGGCGGAGGAGCAGCCGGTCGAGGCGCCGGAGTCGGGACCCGAGGTGGACGCGGGCCAGACGGCGGACAAGTCCGGACAGGGCGTCGTGGCGGCCTTCGGGCAGAGCCTCAAGACGCTGCGGACGCGGGCGGGGATGGAACGGGATGAGTTCGGCAAGCGGCTGGGCTACTCGGCGTCGACCATCGCCTCGTTCGAACAGGGCCGGAGGATCCCGCCCCCGCGCGCGATCGACCGGTCGGACGAGGTGCTGGACGCGGGCGGACTGCTGAAGGTCTGGAAGGACCAGCTGGAGCGGGCGCAGTACCCGGCGTTCTTCCAGGGGATGGCGCAGCTGGAGAAGCAGGCGATAGAGCTGCTGGCGTACGACACGATGGTGATTAAGGGGTTGCTCCAGACCGAGGAGTACATGAGGGCACTCCTGGCCATGAGGCGGCCGCCGCTGGACGACGAGACGATCGAGCAGCGAGTGACGGCCCGATTGGCGCGGCAGGACATCTTCGACCGGCGCCCCGCACCTCTGCTGAGCTTCGTCATGGACGAGTCCGTACTGCGGCACCGGTACGGAGGGAAGGGCGTCCTTCGGGGGCAGTTGGAACACCTGCTCCTGATCGGCCAACGGCGGAACGTTGAGCTGCAGGTCATGCCGACCGACTGCGAGGACAACGCGGGCGTGAACGGCCCGTTCACGGTCGTGACCCGCAAGGACGGGAAGAAGTTTCTCTACGTCGAAGCTCAGAACACCAGCTCACTGGCGACCGACCCGGAACAGACCGTTCTCGCTGCGGCCCGCTATGGGATCATCCGGTCGCAGGCTCTCAGCCCGCGAGAGTCACTGGAGTTGATCGAGAAACTGTTGGGAGAGCTATGAACATCGCCGAGCCCCTCGCCTGGTTCAAGAGTAGTTACAGCGGCGGCGACGGCGGCGACTGCGTCGAGGTCGCGTTCGCCTGGTTCAAGAGCAGCTACAGCGGCACCGAAGGCGGCGACTGCGTCGAGGTCGCCGCCGCCGCGGGAGTCGTGCACGTCCGGGACTCCAAGGACGTGGCCCGGCCGGCCCTCCGGGTCTCGCGCGACGCGTGGGCCGGGTTCGTCGGGCTCGCGTCGGCGGAGTAGTACAGCCGTCGCTTGTACGCGGTCAGCCCTCCGCGCCCCGCCGTTCCCCCTCCTCCAGGACCGGGAAGCGGCGGGGCGCGAGGGTGAGCAGGACCAGGAGGGCCAGCGCCGCCGCTCCCGCCGCGCCCATGAAGACGTAGTCGACCGCCGTGTCGACCGCCCGCCGCAGGTGGTCCGTGGCCTCCGCCGTGAGGGAGCCGGGGGAGTCCAGGGAGCGGGCCAGGGCGTCCAGGTCGCCGCTGCCGCCGAGGCGGGCGGCGAGGACGCCGTTGGCCACGGCGCCGAAGACCGCCGCGCCCACGCTCTGGCCGACCTGGCGGCAGAACAGTACGGACGCGGTGGTCGTGCCCCTCTCCTCGTACGGGACGGTCGACTGGACGCCGACGATCAGCGGCAGTTGGAAGAGGCCGAGGGCCGCGCCCAGGAGGAGCATCAGGAGCGCGGGTTGCCAGGGTTCGCCGGGGAACGGCAGGAACGGGAAGGCGAGCAGCAGGAGTAGGGCGAGCGAGATGCCGATGACGGCGGTGAGGCGGAAGCCGATCCTCGCGTACACCCGGTTCGAGAGCGCCGCGCTGATCGGCCAGCTCAGGGTCATCACCGAGAGCACGAACCCGGCGGCGATCGGTCCGAGGCCCAGGACGGACTGGGCGTACGTCGGCAGGAAGACGGTCGGCGCGATCATGAGCAGGCCGAGCGCGCCGAGGGCGAGGTTGACGGCGGAGATGGTGCGGCGGCGCCAGACCCAGCCGGGGATGATCGGTTCCGCCGCGCGCCGTTCGATGGCGACCGTCGTCGCGCCGAGGACGGCCGCTCCGGCGAGGAGGCCCAGGGACGGGGCCGAGAGCCAGGGCCAGGCGACGCCGCCCTGGACGAGCGCGGTGAGGAGCAGCGCGCCCGTCGTGAAGATCGCGAGGGCTCCCGCCCAGTCGATGCGCACGGGCGGGCGGGGCGTGGTGCGGGCCGGTTCGACCAGGTGGCGCCAGATCAGCCAGAGGGCGACGAGGCCGATCGGCAGGTTGATGAGGAAGATCCAGCGCCAGTCGGCGTACCCCGCGAGGAGGCCACCGGCCGCCGGGCCCGCGACGGAGGAGGCGGCCCAGACGGAGGAGAGCCTCGCCTGGATCCTGGGGCGTTCCTTCAGGGGGTACAGGTCGGCGGCGATGGTCTGGATGGTGCCCTGGAGGGCGCCGCCGCCGAGGCCCTGGACGACGCGGAAGGCGATGAGGCTGGCCATGTTCCAGGCGGCCGCGCAGAGCAGGGAGCCGATGAGAAAGAGGACGACGCCGGCGATGAGGACGGGTCTCCGGCCGAAGGTGTCGCTGAGTTTGCCGTACACGGGCAGGGTGACGGTGACGGCGAGCAGGTAGCCGCTGAACAGCCAGGAGAAGACGGCGAGTCCGCCGAGGTCGCCGACGATCTGGGGGACGGCGGTGGACACGATGGTGCCGTCGACGGCGGCGAGTCCCATGCCGAGCATGAGCGCGAGGACCACGGGGCGGCGGCGGTCGGGCCCGGTGCTCCGGCCCGGCTTCGCGACCCCCTTCACGTGCGGCTCGGTCACCCCGTCATTCCTTTCTTCGTACACCTAAATGTGCGGGGTCAGGGTCCCACCCCGACCAGGGGTGGAGGAACCCCTAGGGGCGCCTCCCCCATAGGGGCCAGGGGTTGTTCGTCCCGGCGGAGGAGGAGAACGGCCGCGCCCGGTCCTTAACTTGAACTTACAAACCCACCCACTGCTCCGAGGAGAAAACCGTGACCACGGCTGTGACCATCCCCAGGCACGGGGGTACTGGAGGGCGTACGGCCGTGGTGGCGCGGGCGCGTCAGGTCGTCAAGGCGTACGGCTCCGGGGAGACCCGGGTCGTCGCGCTGGACTCCGTCGACGTCGACATCGCCCGCGGTCAGTTCACCGCGATCATGGGACCCTCGGGTTCCGGCAAGTCGACCCTGATGCACTGCCTCGCCGGGCTCGACACCGTCACCAGCGGGGAGATCTTCCTCGACGAGACGGAGATCACCCGCCTCAAGGACAAGAAGCTCACCCAGCTGCGCCGGGACCGGATCGGCTTCATCTTCCAGGCGTTCAACCTGCTGCCCACCCTGAGCGCGATCGAGAACATCACGCTCCCCATGGACATCGCGGGCCGCAAGCCGGACGCCGAGTGGCTGCGCCGGGTCGTCGACACCGTCGGCCTCTCCGAGCGCCTCAAGCACCGGCCGAACGAGCTCTCCGGCGGCCAGCAGCAGCGTGTGGCCGTGGCCCGCGCGCTCGCCGCCCGGCCCGAGATCATCTTCGGTGACGAGCCGACCGGAAACCTGGACTCCCGCGCGGGCGCCGAGGTCCTCGGCTTCCTCCGCACCTCGGTCGACGAGCTGGGCCAGACGATCGTCATGGTCACCCACGACCCGGTCGCCGCCTCCTACGCGGACCGGGTCCTCTACCTCGCCGACGGGCGGATCGTGGACGAGATGCTCCGGCCCACCGCCGACGCCGTCCTCGACCGCATGAAGGACTTCGACGCGCGCGGGCGGACGTCATGAGCGTCCTGAAGACCTCGCTGCGCAACTTCTTCGCGCACAAGGGCCGGATGGCGCTCTCCGCCGTCGCCGTCCTCCTCTCCGTCGCCTTCGTCAGTGGGACGCTCGTCTTCACCGACACCATGAACACGACGTTCGACAAGCTCTTCGCGTCGACCGCCTCCGACGTCACCGTCAGCCCGAAGGACACCGACCCCGGCGACGCGCCCCAGACCGGCCGCCCCGAGGCCTTCCCCGCCTCGCTGGTCGACCGGGTCCGGAAGACCGAGGGCGTCCAGGCCGCGCAGGGCGCGGTCGTCTCCACCGGCGTCACCGTCGTCGACGCGAGGAACAAGAACGTCGGACCCACCAGCGGCGCCCCGACGATCGCCGTCAACTGGAGCCCCAACGAGCTGCGTTCGGTGGACATCGCCTCCGGCCACGAGCCGCGCGGCCCCACCGAGGTCGTCGTCGACGGCGACACCGCCGAGAAGCACGGCCTGAAGATCGGCGACGAACTCCGCACGATCTCCGTCACCGGCGACTTCACCGCGAAGATCTCCGGCACGGTCGAGTTCAAGGTCACCAACCCGGGCGCCACCATCGTCTACTTCGACACCGCGACCGCCCAGCGCGAACTCCTCGGCAAGGAAGCCCTGTTCAGTCAGATCATGGTCGACGCCGAGGACGGGGTCAGCGACGACGCCCTGAAGGGGAACATCGCCGCCTCGATCGGCGCCGACTACAAGCTCCAGACCGCCGCCGAGGCCGCCGACGCCGGCCGCGAGGACGTCGCGGGCTTCCTCGACGTCATGAAGTACGCGATGCTCGGCTTCGCCTTCATCGCCTTCCTCGTCGGCATCTTCCTCATCGTCAACACCTTCTCGATGCTGGTCGCCCAGCGCACCCGCGAGATCGGTCTCCTGCGGGCCATCGGCTCCAGCCGCAAGCAGGTCAACCGCTCCGTCCTCGTCGAGGCGCTGCTCCTGGGCCTCTTCGGCTCCATCGCCGGTGTCGCCGCGGGCGTCGGCCTCGCCGTCGGCCTCATGAAGCTCATGTCCGCCGTGGGCATGGAACTCTCCACCCGCGACCTCACCGTCAAGTGGACGACCCCGGCCGTCGGCCTCGCCCTCGGCATCGTCGTCACCGTCCTCGCCGCCTACATCCCGGCCCGCCGCGCCGGGAAGGTCTCCCCGATGGCCGCCCTCCGCGACGCGGGCACCCCCGCCGACGGCAGGGCCGGCCGGGTGCGCGGTGTGATCGGCCTCGTCCTCACCGCCGCCGGAGCGGGCGCCCTCGTGGCGGCCTCCCGCGCCGAGGAGGCCGCACCCGGCTCCCTGTGGCTCGGTCTCGGCGTCGTCCTCACCCTGCTCGGCTTCGTCGTCGTCGGCCCGCTCCTCGCGGGCGGAGTCGTCCGCGCCCTGGGCGTCGTCGTCCTGCGGATCTTCGGCCCGGTCGGGCGGATGGCCGAGCGGAACGCGCTGCGCAACCCGCGCCGCACCGGCGCCACCGCCGCCGCCCTGATGATCGGCCTCGCGCTCGTCGCCTGCCTCTCGGTGGTCGGCTCCTCGATGGTCGCCTCGGCCACCGACGAGCTCGACCGGTCCGTCGGCGCCGACTACATCGTGCAGTCCGGCACCGGGCAGCCGATCGTGCCGCAGGCCCAGGCCGCCCTGGAGAAGACCCCGGGCCTGGACCACGTCACCGAGTACCGGTGGGTCGACGCCACCGTCACCGACCCGAGCGGGAAGACCACGACGGCCGACCTGGCCGCCACCGAACCGACGTACATCGAGGACCTGCGCCGCGAGGTCACCGCCGGCACCCTCGCCGACGCCTACGGCAAGGGCGCGATGTCGGTCGGCAGCGACTACGCCACCGAGCACGGCGTGAAGGTCGGCGACGTCCTCACCGTCGCCTTCAAGGGCGGCGAGACGGCGAAGCTGAAGGTCGCGGCGATCACCGCGGACACCGGGCAGGTCGACAACGGCGCGATGTACACCCACGTCACCACCGTCGCCGAGCACGTCCCCGCCGAGCGGATGCCGCAGAGCCTGCTCCTCCTCGCCTCCGCCAAGGACGGCCAGGAGACCCAGGTCTACGAGGCCCTCAAGGAGGCGCTCGCGCCGTACCCGCAGTACAAGGTGAGCAACCAGGCCGACTACAAGGAACAGCTCAAGGACCAGGTCGGCCAGCTGCTCAACATCGTGTACGGGCTCCTCGCCCTGGCGATCGTCGTCGCCATCCTGGGCGTCGTGAACACCCTGGCCCTGTCGGTGGTCGAGCGGACCCGGGAGATCGGCCTCATGCGCGCCATCGGTCTCTCCCGCCGCCAGCTGCGCCGCATGATCCGCCTGGAGTCGGTGGTCATCGCCCTCTTCGGCGCCCTGCTCGGCCTCGGCCTGGGCATGGGCTGGGGCACCGCCGCGCAGAAACTGCTCGCCCTGGAAGGTCTCGGCGTCCTGGAGATCCCCTGGCCGACGATCCTGACGGTCTTCGTCGGCTCGGCCTTCGTGGGCCTCTTCGCCGCCCTGGTCCCGGCGTTCCGGGCGGGCCGCATTAACGTCCTGAACGCGATCGCGAGCGAGTGATCGCCTAGCGGTCGCGTGAGGGAACGGGGGAACGGGGGAGCGACGGGGGAGTGCGGCCCCGGCGGACCACACAGGTCCGCCGGGGCCGCACGGCTGCCCGCCGCCGCCGCACGGCCACCCGGCGCCCGCACGGCCGCTCAGACGGTCAGCACGGGCACGTCGTAGCGGGGGATGTGCTTGTCCCGGGTCACGAGCGTGAGCCCCTCGGTCTGCGCCTGGGCGATCAGTATCCGGTCGAAGGGGTCGCGGTGGTGGGGCGGGAGCCGTCCGGCGCGGATGCCGTGCTCCGCGACGATCGGCAGGGGTTTGAGCTGGCAGTCGCGTGCCAGCTCGGGCAGGTCGGCCGGTCCGTCGAGCTTGCCGAGGGCTTGCTTGACGGAGAGTTCCCATGGCGTGACGGCGCTGACGTACGCGTGCTCTTCCGTGTCGAGCAGATCCTTGACGTCGCCGGAGAGCTGCGGGGAGTCGAGCAGCCACCAGATGACGACGTGTGTGTCGATGAGGAGTTTCACTCCCCGGGGCCTTCCTCGCCGAGCCCGAAGGCCTCGGCGAAGCCGGGGTCGTCGGAGAGGTCGTCGAAGTCGTCGTGGAAGACGACAGGCGCGGTGAGGGACCCCCGGGCCGTGCGTCGGACCTTCCCCCGCAGGGGGATCACCTTTGCGACCGGTTCGCCGGACTTGCTGATGATCACCTCCTCGCCCGTCGCGACCGCCTCCAGGATCTTGGAGAAGTGGGTCTTCGCCTCGTGGACGTTGTACTGCCGGGCTGCTTCCATCGCGGCCTCTCACAGCTAGGTGGAGCAAGGTGGACTAAGTGCAGGACTAAGCGTAGTCGTACAAGCGGCCCGGCAGCCAGCTCCGTCACCCTCCCGAGTGGCCCCCTTCCTTCGGGCGAGTGACAGCGGCACGTCGTAGGCTGGGGGCGCACCGGGCGGCCGTACGCGCCCGGGACCACCCGGCCCGTGTCACGTGTCGGGCTGTTCGCGTTGCCCGCCCCCGCCCCCGCCACCCACCGGGATGGAAAGCTCCATGAGCCTGCACGGTCTGCTCGATGTCGTCGTGAAGGACGCGACCCTCGCCGAGGCGGTGAAGGCCGCCTCCGACGGGAACCGCCCGCACGTGGACCTGGTCGGCCCCGCCGCCGCCCGGCCCTTCGCCGTCGCCGCGCTCGCCCGCGACTCGGGGCGGCCGGTGCTCGCGGTGACCGCGACCGGGCGGGAGGCCGAGGACCTCGCCGCCGCGCTGCGGTCCCTGCTCGACCCGGACCGGGTCGTCGAGTACCCCTCCTGGGAGACGCTGCCGCACGAGCGGCTCTCCCCCCGCTCCGACACCGTCGGCCGCCGTCTCGCCGTACTGCGCCGCCTCGCGCACCCGAGGGACGACGACCCGGCGGCCGGACCGGTCAGCGTGGTCGTCGCACCCGTGCGCTCCGTGCTCCAGCCGCAGGTCAAGGGCCTCGGCGACCTGGAGCCCGTGGCGCTGCGCTCCGGCCAGACGGCCGACCTGAACGAGATCGTGGAGGGCCTGGCGGCCGCCGCGTACGCACGCGTGGAGCTGGTCGAGAAGCGCGGCGAGTTCGCCGTCCGCGGCGGCATCCTCGACGTCTTCCCGCCGACCGAGGAGCACCCGCTCCGCATCGAGTTCTGGGGCGACGACGTCGAGGAGATCCGCTACTTCAAGGTCGCCGACCAGCGGTCCCTCGAGGTCGCGGAGCACGGACTGTGGGCGCCGCCCTGCCGCGAGCTGCTGCTCACCGACTCCGTACGGGAGCGGGCGGCGGCCCTCGCCGAGGAGCACCCGGAGCTCGGCGAGCTGCTCGGGAAGATCGCGGAGGGCATCGCCGTCGAGGGCATGGAGTCCCTCGCGCCGGTCCTCGTCGACGACATGGAGCTGCTGCTCGACGTGCTGCCGAAGGGCGCGATGGCGGTGGTCTGCGACCCGGAGCGGGTGCGGACCCGGGCCTCGGACCTCGTCGCCACGAGCCAGGAGTTCCTCCAGGCCTCGTGGGCGGCCACGGCCGGTGGCGGCGAGGCCCCGATCGACGTGGGCGCGGCCTCCCTGTGGGGGATCGCGGACGTCCGGGACCGGGCGCGTGAGCTGGGCATGGCCTGGTGGTCGGTGTCGCCGTTCGCGGCGGACGCCACCGCCGACGACTCCGGCGCGGACACCCTCACCCTCGGGATGCGCGCCCCCGAGTCGTACCGGGGCGACACGGCCCGCGCGCTCGCCGACACCAAGGGGTGGCTGGCCGAGGGCTGGCGCACGGTCTACGTGACGGAGGCCCACGGCCCCGCCTCCCGTACGGTCGAGGTGCTCGGCGGCGAGGGCATCGCCGCCCGGCTCGACGCGGACCTCGCCGAGATCACCCCGTCGGTCGTGCACGTCGCCTGCGGCTCCATCGACTACGGCTTCGTCGACGCGGCGCTGAAGCTCGCCGTGCTGACCGAGACCGACCTGTCCGGCCAGAAGGCGGCCGGCAAGGACGGCCAGCGGATGCCGGCCAAGCGCCGGAAGACGATCGACCCGCTGACCCTGGAGGTCGGCGACTACATCGTGCACGAGCAGCACGGTGTCGGCCGGTACGTGGAGATGGTCCAGCGGACCGTGCAGGGCGCCACCCGCGAGTACCTCCTCGTCGAGTACGCCCCCGCCAAGCGCGGCCAGCCCGGCGACCGGCTGTACATCCCGACCGACCAGCTGGAGCAGGTCACCAAGTACGTGGGCGGCGAGGCGCCGACCCTGCACCGGCTCGGCGGCGCGGACTGGACGAAGACGAAGGCGCGCGCGAAGAAGGCCGTCAAGGAGATCGCGGCCGACCTGATCAAGCTGTACTCGGCGCGGATGGCGGCCCCCGGCCACGCCTTCGGCCCGGACACCCCGTGGCAGCGGGAGCTGGAGGACGCCTTCCCGTACGTGGAGACGCCCGACCAGCTCTCCACGATCGCCGAGGTGAAGGAGGACATGGAGAAGACGGTTCCCATGGACCGTCTGATCTGCGGCGACGTCGGGTACGGCAAGACGGAGATCGCGGTGCGGGCGGCCTTCAAGGCGGTCCAGGACGGCAAGCAGGTCGCGGTCCTCGTCCCGACGACACTCCTCGTGCAGCAGCACTTCGGGACGTTCAGCGAGCGCTATTCGCAGTTCCCCGTGAAGGTGCGGGCGCTGTCCCGCTTCCAGACCGACACCGAGTCCAAGGCGACCCTGGAGGGGCTGCGCGACGGCTCCGTCGACATCGTCATCGGCACCCACCGCCTCTTCTCCTCCGAGACCAGGTTCAAGGACCTGGGCCTGGTCATCGTCGACGAGGAGCAGCGGTTCGGCGTCGAGCACAAGGAGCAGCTGAAGAAGCTCCGTGCCAACGTCGACGTCCTCACCATGTCGGCCACCCCCATCCCCCGTACGCTCGAGATGGCGGTCACCGGCATCCGCGAGATGTCGACGATCACCACCCCGCCGGAGGAGCGCCACCCGGTCCTCACCTTCGTCGGACCGTACGAGGAGAAGCAGATCGGCGCCGCGATCCGGCGTGAACTCCTGCGCGAGGGACAGGTCTTCTACATCCACAACCGGGTCGACTCGATCGACCGGGCGGCGGCCAGGCTGCGGGAGATCGTGCCGGAGGCGCGGATCGCGACGGCCCACGGCCAGATGGGCGAGAGCGCCCTGGAGCAGGTCGTCGTCGACTTCTGGGAGAAGAGGTTCGACGTCCTCGTCTCCACGACCATCGTCGAGTCCGGCATCGACATCTCCAACGCCAACACCCTCATCGTCGAGCGCGGCGACAACTTCGGTCTCTCGCAGCTCCACCAGCTGCGCGGCCGGGTCGGCCGTGGCCGCGAGCGGGGATACGCGTACTTCCTGTACCCGCCGGAGAAGCCGCTGACGGAGACCGCGCACGAGCGGCTCGCCACGATCGCCCAGCACACCGAGATGGGCGCCGGCATGTACGTGGCGATGAAGGACCTGGAGATCCGCGGCGCGGGCAACCTGCTCGGCGGCGAGCAGTCCGGGCACATCGCGGGCGTCGGCTTCGACCTGTACGTCCGGATGGTCGGCGAGGCGGTCGCGGACTACCGGGCGCAGATGGAGGGCGGCGCCGAGGAGGAGGCGCCCCTGGAGGTCAAGATCGAGCTGCCGGTCGACGCCCACATGCCGCACGACTACGCGCCCGGCGAGCGGCTCCGCCTCCAGGCCTACCGCTCGATCGCCTCGGCGAACTCGGAGGAGGACATCAGGGCCGTACGGGAAGAGCTCACCGACCGGTACGGCAAGCTGCCGGAGCCGGTCGAGAACCTCCTCCTCGTGGCGGGTCTGCGGATGCTGGCCCGCGCGTGCGGGGTCGGCGAGATCGTCCTCCAGGGCCCCAACATCCGCTTCGCCCCGGTGGAGTTGCGCGAGTCGCAGGAGCTGCGCCTGAAGCGGCTCTACCCGCGCACGGTCATCAAGCCGACGGTGCACCAGATCCTGGTGCCGCGCCCGACGAGCGGCAAGATCGGCGGCAAGCCCGTGGTCGGCCGCGAACTGCTCGCGTGGACCGGGGAGTTCCTGACGACGATCCTGGGGTCGTGAGGCCGCCGGGTCGGTAGCCGCCGGGTCGCGAGGTCGCCGGGTCGTGAGGTCGCCGGGTCGCGACCGGTTCTCGGACCGTTCGCGACCCGGGGCCGGTTCTCGGACCGTTCGCGTCCCGGCGTCGGTTCTCCGGGCCGGTCGGAGCCGGCTCAGATCAGAGCTGGTCCAGGTCCAGCGCCTCCGCCATCGCGCGGTAGCCCGCGTCGTTCGGGTGGAGGCCGTCGCCCGAGTCGTACGCGGGGAGGATGCGGTCCGGGTCCGCCGGGTCGGCGACCGCGCGGTCGAGGTCGACTACCGCGTCGTACGCGCCCGAGGTGCGGATCCAGTGGTTGACGGCGTCCCGCTTGGCCTCGTTGGCCGGGGACGCGTAGAAGGAGCCCTTCACCGGGGTGAGGGTCGCGCCGATGACTTTCAGGCCCTTCGCGTGGGCCTGGCGGATGAGGGTGCGGTGGCCCTTGATCAGTTCGGCCGCCGAGACCTCGGGGGTGGGGGCGGCGGGGAACGTCACCGTGCTGCCGCCGATGTCGTTGATGCCTTCGAGGATGATCACCGTACGGACACCGGGCTCGTTCAGGACGTCCTCGCGGAAGCGGGTCAAGGCCTTCTCGCCCGCCCACGTGGTGTCGTTGACGACCTGGTTGCCGGCGATCCCGTGGTTGAGGACCGCGCGCGGACGGCCGGCCGCGGCCAGGCGCTCGGCGAGTTCGTCCGGGTAGCGGTTGTCCGCGTCCGTCGTGGCGCCCGTGCCGTCGGTGATCGAGTCGCCGAAGGTGACGACGCCGTCGCGGCGGGCCGTCTCGCGGCCGCCGGTGACCTCGACGCCGGAGAGGAAGTACCAGGAGGTGCTGGTCTCGTCGAAGGCCGCGCCGGACACGTCGGCCCGGTGGTCGCCGTCGGCCCGGTAGCTGGTCGCCGAGGCGACGTGGTGGAAGGTGGCGGGGCCGGTCCCGCCCGCCAGGTAGAGGGTGACGGTCAGCGACTCGAAGGCCTTGACCGGGAACGCGGCGCCGTCGCTGAGGAGGGTGCCGCCGACCGGGATCGTCGTGGACGGGCGGCCGTCGAAGCGCAGGGTGCGGACCGAGCCGGGCCGCACCGCGCCGCCCTCGGCCGTGCGGGCGACGGTCGCGCCGGTGATGCGCAGGGGCGAGGTGCCGTAACGGTTGCTCAGCTCGATCCGGGCCCGGGAGCCGGAGGCCGTGACGCGGACGGACTGCCGCACGGTGTGGTTGTCGAAGCCCGCCGGCGACCAGTTGGGGGTGAAGGGAGCGGTCGCCGCCTGCGGCGACGCGGCCCAGGCGCCGCGCCAGGCGGACGCGGCCGAGGACACCGGCCCGGTGTGGCCGGCGGTGGCGAGGGCGGACGGTCCTAAGGCCAGGGCGGCCGTGGTGAGCAGGGCGACGGTGGTGCGACGCGCGGTGTTCGAAGATCTCATGTCGTCCGTCAATTGCCGACTGACACGGGCTATTCCCGCCGCCCCGGCTCGCCGCCCTCGGCTCCGGCCTGCTGCCCTCCGAGGACACCCTCGGCATCGGCAGGGTCTGACGCGACGAAGAGGTGCGGGGCCTACGAACCACCTGATTCGGAACCAAGAGGACAAAAGTCCCGCCGCCGTCGGGCCTAGGATTTCAGGGTGTTGACGCATCGAAGGACCCTGACCGCCTCGGCGCTCGCCGTCGCCGCACTCATAACCACCGCCTGCTCGCCCGGATCCGACGCCCCGGGCTCCGGCGGCGGCGGCGCCGGGAAGGCCGCCGCGCGCGGGACCGCCCTCGCCGCCGTGGACACGCTCACGGTCAAGGGCCGCGCCCCGAAGACCGGTTACGAGCGGGAGAAGTTCGGCCGCGCCTGGGTGGACGTCGACGGCAACGGCTGCGGCACCCGTGACGACATCCTCAAGCGCGACCTGACCGGCGTCCGGTTCACCGACGGCCACTGCAAGGTCGCCTCCGGCACCCTCACCGACGACCCGTACACCGGTACCACCGTCGGTTACGTCCGGGGCCGCAGCAAGGTCGACATCGACCACGTCGTCGCGCTCTCCGACGCCTGGCAGAAGGGCGCGCAGAAGTGGGACGCGGGGACCCGGCGCCGTTTCGCCAACGACCCGCTCAACCTGCTCGCCGTCGACTCGTCCACCAACCGCCGCAAGTCCGACGGCGACGCGGCGACCTGGCTGCCGCCGAACAAGGCGTACCGCTGCACGTACGTGGCCCGGCAGATCGCGGTGAAGAAGAAGTACGCGGTGTGGGTGACGGCCGGGGAGCGGGACGCGATGAAGCGGGTCCTCGCCAGCTGCCCGCAGCAGAGACTTCCGTAGCGGAGGGCCGGGGCCGGTGGAAAACCGGTGGGCCGAACGGAAAACGATCTTTATCCTGCCCGCATGGAACTGAACATATCGACCCTTGCCGAACGCCCCGAACTGGAAGGGCCGATGTGGGGCATGCGGGACCTCTGGCCCGAGTTCATGATGTACGACCCGGTGGGCTGGGCGAACATCGGCCGGATCGTGCGCGAGCTCCCGGAGTACGTCCTGGTCGCCACCGACGCCGGAGGCAAGGTCGTCGCCCGTGGCTTCAGCGTCCCCTTCCGCCTGGACGTGGACGGCCGCCGCGAACTGCCCGCCCGGGGCTGGGACGAGGTGCTGCTCTGGGCGTTCTCCGACCTGAAGCACGGCCGGGAGGCCGACACCGTCAGCGCCATCGAGATCACCGTCGACACGAGCGCCCTGGGGCAGGGCCTCTCGCACCGCATGCTGGCCGCCATGCGGGACAACGCCGCCCGGCGCGGGTTCTCCGAACTCGTCGCCCCGGTCCGCCCCAACGGCAAGCACCTGGAGGCCGGGGCCTCCATCCACGAGTACGCCTTCCGTACCCGCGAGGCCGACGGGCTGCCGCACGACGCGTGGCTCCGCGTCCACGTCCGCGCGGGCGGCGTCATCGAGGCGGTGGCCCCGGCCTCGATGACCGTGTCCGGCTCCGTCGAGCAGTGGCGGAAGTGGACCGGCCTCCCCTTCGACACCGACGGCCCGGTCGAGGTCGAGGGCGCGCTCGTCCCCGTCCACTGCGAGGCCACACGCGGCTACGCGGTCTACGTCGAGCCCAATGTGTGGGTCCGTCACCGCGTCTGACCCGCGCCGGGAGCACGCGCGGGAGGGCGGGGCCGCTCCCCCGTGGCGGCCCCGCCCTCTGCCGTGCCCCCCGGGTGATCAGCCCAGGTCCACGATGTCCTTCTTCGCCGGGATCTTCGCGTCGACCGGCTTGTCGTACCGGGAGAAGGTGACCGTCCCCGGCTCGTCGCCGCCGGTCGTGACGATCTTCAGGAGGTACGGGGTCCCCTCCGTGGCCACGTAGGCGGTGTTCGTCTCGCCACCGCCCGACTCCGTCAGCTTCAGCGCCTTCTGCTTGCCGACGGTGGTCTCCTCGCCCTTCACGGTGCCGGCCGCGCCCTGCTCGAAGTCGGCGAGCATCGCCTTCAGGTCACAGAGCGCCACCATGTCCTTGGTGTCGGGGTCGGACAGGGGCGACTTCGTCCAGCGGCCCTTGAGCTGCTTCAGCACCGCCTTCTGCGTCTCCGGCGTCTCACCCTTGAGCTCCTCGCGCAGGAGAGCCTCGTCGAGCCGGAGGTAGGCGTTCTTGTCGTCGGCCTTGATCAGTTCGGCCGTTCCCGTCGCGCCGACGGTCAGCGTGCCGACGCAGTTCCCCCGCGTGTCGAGCGAGAGGTAGGCCTTCAGCGGCTCGCCCTCGGACGTCACGTCCACGTCCACGGTCAGGGACTTCGCCGACTTCGTCGCCCCGATCGCCTTGTCGAGGATCTGCGGGCCGGTCAGCTCCCCGAAGGGGCCCTTCGCCTTCGCCTCGGCCTTCGGCTTCGTGTCCTCGCCGCCGGACGGTCCGCAGGCGGCGGCGCCGACGGCCACGGCGGCGCCCAGCAGCGCGGCGGCGGCGGTGCGGAGGGTCCGGGGGGTCAGGGGGAGGGTGTGGGCGCGCATGGTGGTGGTGTCTCCGAGGGATCCGGGAATCAGGTGCGGGGGAGTGCGGGGGATGCGGGTGGGGTGAGTGGTGCGGGGTGGGCGGGTGTGCCCGGTCAGCCGATCTTCAGCTCCCACTGCGAGGCGTTGTAGTCCCAGCCCGGGTTGACCTCGACGGTCAGGTTCCCGGCGTCCTTCGGGGCGTCGAAGACGAAGATCGCCGTGGCCTTCTTGCCGGGCAGGACGGTTCCCTCGAAGCCGGCGCCGGTCTTGCCGTCGAAGACCTGCTCGGCCGTGACGCTGTTCTTCCCGGCCCGCGCGCTCACGTTGGCGAGAGCGGTGTCGAACTTCTCCTTGCCGGCGTTCTCGATCACGACGGTCACCTGGTAGGCCTTGTTGCCCTTGGTGTGGCCGACCGCGTACTCACCGGGGGTGTACGGCTTCGGGTCCGAGACCGTGACCTGGAGGTCGTCGTCGTAGACCGAGGTGTCGCCGTCCGCCAGTGACGTGCCCTTCTCCGCGGCCGGGGCCTTGGAGGAGTCCGCGGGGGCCTTGGCCGACGGGTCCTTCGGGGCCGAGTCCTTGATGGCCTTGTCGATCTCGTCGACCGCGTCGCTGACGGCCGTGAACGTGATGACCATGCCGACGACCGAGAGGACCAGGGCCGCGAGGCCCAGGATCGCGCCGGTGAGCGTCACTCCCTTGTTGTTCGCCTCGCCCCGCTTCACACGGCCCTTGCCGACCAGGCCCAGGATCAGGGCGATCAGACCGAGGATGCCGGCCAGCCAGAAGAGGAGCGGGATCAGGCCGGAGAGCGTGCCGATGATGCCGAGGATCAGGGCCGCCGTGCCGAGCCCGTTGCGCATCGGGGTGAGCGGGGCCGCGGTGGGCGGGACCTGGGTGTCGTACGACATGGGTGTGTCCTCCCGGACAGAGACGATGTCTGGCGCGATGGGTCAATCACAGCAGAGGCTGTGAACCGAGTCAACACGGTGCATGAAAAACAGATCGACTCACGCTGTGAAGTGGTGCCGTGTGTGTTCGTCAGTAAGATCGGAGTCACACGAGGACGCGTCAGCGGGTGAGCCAGGGGAGTTGGGTCAGGTGCCGGAGAGCGCAGCAGGGCAGAGTGCCGCAGGTGGTTCCACCGGGGCCGGGCCGGGCGGTGCGGAGCCGGGCGGTGCGGAGCCGGGCGCGGCGGAGGTGACCGCCGCCGGGATCGCCCGGCTGGCCGGGGTCGGCCGGGCCGCCGTCAGCAACTGGCGCCGCCGCCATCCCGACTTCCCCAAGCCCGTGGGCGGTACGGAGACCAGTCCGTCCTTCGCCCTCGCCGAGGTCGAGCGGTGGCTCCGCGACCAGGGCAAGCTGGCCGAGGTCCCGCTCCGCGAGCGCGTCTGGCAGCAGATCGCGGGCCATCCGGCCGGCGCGGTCACCGCCCTCGTGCACGCGGGGTGCGCGCTCCTCCTCGTCAGGGACCGGACGGCGGCCTGGCCGTCCCTGGCCGAGCTTCCGGACGCGCGGTTCGTGGAGGTCCTGCCGGTCGCCCTGGAGGAGACGCTCACCGAGCGCCTCGGCCCGGAGCGGGCCGTCCTCACCCCCACCGCGGCCGCCCTGACGCCCTCCCTGCCGCTGCTGCGGGGAACCGCCGACCTCGCGGCGGAGACGGGTGTCCGCGAGACCTTCGAGTTCCTCCTCGGCCGGCACCTCGACGCCAACCCGCGCCAGTACACGCTGACTCCGCCCGGCCCGGCGGCCCTCATGGCGGCACTGGCCGGAGCCGGAGCCCCCACCGGAGCCGAAGGAACCGCCGCCGGCGAGGCCGTCGGCGCGGGCGGCGACGGAGCCGCGAGCGCGCCCGGTCCCGTCGACCCCCCCGCTCCCCTCACGGTCCTCGACCCCGCCTCCGGCACCGGTGGCCTGCTGAGCGCGGTCGGGCGGCCCGGCGCCGTCTGCGGACAGGACGCCGACCCCGACCTCGCCGCCCTGACCGCCCTGCGCCTGGCGCTCTCCACCGACTCCGACATCCGGGTCCGGTCCGGGGACAGCCTGCGCGCCGACGCCTTCCCGGCGCTCGCCGCCGACGTGGTCCTCTGCCACCCGCCGTTCAACGAGCGCAACTGGGGCCACGACGAACTGGCCTACGACCCGCGCTGGGAGTACGGCTTCCCGGCGCGCACCGAGTCCGAACTCGCCTGGGTCCAGCACGCCCTGGCACGGCTCCGCCCCGGCGGGACCGCCGTCCTCCTGATGCCGCCGGCCGCCGCGTCCCGCCGTTCGGGCCGCCGGATCCGGGCCGATCTGCTCCGCAGGGGCGCCCTGCGGGCGGTCGTCGCCCTGCCGGCCGGTGCCGCGCCCCCGTACGGCGTCCCGCTGCACCTGTGGGTGCTGCGCAGGCCGGTCCAGGGCGAGCGCCCCGCCGGCGAACTCCTCCTCGTCGACACCGCGTCCGAGCGCACCGGCCAGGGCAGGGAAGGGCAGGGCAGGGACGGGCAGGGCAGGGACGGCCAGGGCCGTGACCGGCTCGACTGGTCGGCCGTCCGCGCCGCCGTACTGGAGGCCTGGACGCCGTTCGACCGGGACGGGGCCGCGGCCGGGACGCAGGGCGCGAGCCGCTCCGTTCCCGTCATCGAGCTGCTGGACGACGATGTCGACCTGGCCCCGGCCCGGCACCTGCCGCCGCCCGCCGCCGCCGAGGGCGCGGCCCAGTTGGCGGGGGTGAGGGAGCGCCTGACGGAGACCCTGCGCCGTACGCGGGAGCTGACCCCGCCGCCGGTGACCGACCCGGAGGGCGGCGTCGGCGCCGGCCGGCCCACCACGACCGTCGGCGAACTGGCTCGCGCCGGGGCCCTGTCGCTGCGCGCGGGCGGCGCGGGCACCACCCCGGCCGACGCCCCGCTCGCCGTCCTCACCGACCACGACGTGCTCGCCGCGCAGCCGCCGTCGGGCTCGCTGCCCGACGGTCCGCCCGAGGAGCCGGTGCTCCTGGCCGCCGGTGACGTGGTCGTCCCGGTCCTGGGCGGCGGTGCGGCGGTCCGGGTCGTCGACGCGTCGGCCCAGGGTGCCGCGCTCGGCCGTAACCTCCAGCTCCTCCGGCCCGATCCGGCGGCCCTCGACCCCTGGTTCCTCGCGGGTTTCCTCCGGGCCACCGCCAACAACCGCCGGGCCAGCAGCTACGCCTCCACGGCGACCCGGCTGGACGTCCGCCGTCTCCAGATCCCGCGCCTCCCGCTGGCCGAGCAGCGCCGCTTCGGCGAGCGGTTCCGCGCCCTGGCCGCCTTCGAGGAGTCCTTGCGCCAGACCTCCCGCCTGGGCGACCAGCTGGTCCAGGGTCTCTACGACGGCCTCGCGGACGGCACGGTGGCGCCCTGACCCCAACCGGTCGATCCCTCGGGGTCACCGTCGGCCGCGCCCCCGGGTCCGCCCCGTCCGCCCCCCTCCGCCCCTCCTGCCCTCGCCCCTTCCACCGCTCCGTTGGACAACGGTTCCGGGTATCCCGGAACCGTTGTCCGAATCCGTGTATACGCTCGTGCTCCGACCCGTTCCGTCCGACGCAGGAGCAGCAGGATGTACGGCCCTCCGCAGGCCCCGCAGGTTCCGCAGCCGCCGAAGAGCCCCGCCTCCGGCGGGCTGATCGCGCTGCGGGTGCTCCTGTCCGCCCTCGCCCTGCTCAGCTGCGGTTTCCTCGGCTGGGCGCCGCTGCTTCGGCTCGCGGTCGTCACCCGGCGGACGCGGGACTGGGTGCTGTTCGGCCTGGTCTTCCTCGCCTCCGCGGGGCTCTTCGCGTACGCGGCGGCCACCGGCGACGAGGAGACCGGGACCGCGGAGTCCTTCATCGGGGTCGGCCTGATCCTGCTCCTGGTGGCGGGCCCGATCACGTACTACCTGGTCGCGGAGATCCGTCACTTCGAGCGGCTGCGCACGCTGCCGCCGCAGCAGCCCCTCGGGTACGGGTACGCCACCGCCGTCACGACGCCCAGCGGGCTCCCGCCCCGGAATCCGTACGCCACCGAGCCCCCGGTGGTCCCGGGCCCCGGCGCTCCCCGGCTCGACCAGGTCCGCGCCGAGCTGGACGAGCTGAGCGACCTGCTGCGCAAGGAGCCCCGGGAAGGTGAAGGCGGCCGGTGAACGGGCGTGTCATCGGCGGGCGTTACGAGCTCGCCACCGTCATCGGCCAGGGCGGCATGGGCCAGGTGTGGACGGCGTACGACGGACGGCTCGACCGCCGGGTCGCGGTGAAACTGCTGCGTCCCGCGACCATGACCGGTCCGGCCACCGCCGCCGAGGAGCTGCGCCGCCGCTTCGTCCGGGAGTGCCGGGTGACCGCGCACGTCGACCACCCCGGTCTCGTCACCGTCCACGACGCGGGCAGCGACGGCGACGACCTGTATCTCGTCATGCAGCACGTGGAGGGCGCGGACCTCGCCGACCACCTCGCCGAGCACGAGCCGTACCCGTGGGAGTGGGCGGTCTGTGTGGCCGCGCAACTGTGCGCGGTGCTCGCCGCCGTCCACGCGGTGCCGATCGTGCACCGCGACCTCAAGCCGCGCAACGTGATGGTCCGCCCCGACGGCTCGATGGTCGTCCTCGACCTCGGCGTCGCCTCCGTCCTCGACACCGACACCACCCGCCTCACCCAGACCGGTTCGCCCATCGGCAGCCCGGCCTACATGGCGCCCGAGCAGGCCATGGGCGGTGCCGTCGGCCCGTCCACCGACCTGTACGCGCTCGGCGTGGTGCTCCACGAACTCCTCAGCGGCGACGTGCCGTTCTCCGGGTCCACGGCGCTCGGCGTCCTCCACCGGCACCTGTACGAGCCCCCCGTACCGCTCCGCCGGCAGCGGCCCGAGGTGCCCGAGGTCCTCGAAGCACTCGTCCTCCGGCTGCTCGCCAAGGACCCGCGCGAGCGGCCCTCGGACGCGCACGAGGTGTACGAGCACCTGCTGCCGCTGCTCCCCGCGCGCGGCGCCCCGTCGGGACCGATGGACCCGACGCGGCCGTTCCTCCGCCCGCACGCGCCCTGGCCCGACCGCCCGGCGGCTGCCGTACCGGCCGTCGCGCCGTCCTGGCCCGCGGCTCCCGCGGGTCCGGTCGCTCCGGCCGTTCCGGCGCAGGTTCCGCCCATGCCGCCCACCGCGCCCCGGACCGACCCGAGGGGGTCGTACCCGCCGGTCCCGTTGCCGGCCCCGTCCTCGCCCCCGGCCCGTCCCGACATCGCCGCCGCCGTCGACGAGGTCAAGCGGCTGCTCGCGGAGGGCTCGCTCACCCAGGCCGTGGACATCCTCGGCGGCATCCTGCCCGCCGCCGCGGCCGAGCACGGCGAACGGTCGCCCGTCGTCCGGATCCTGCGCAAGCAGTACGCGTCGACGCTGATGGACGACGGCCAGTACCGGCGCGCGCTGCCGGAGCTGCGCCGCCTCGCGGCGGACCGCGACGCGGAGGCGGGACCGGCGGATCCGCAGGCCCTGCAGTTCCGTCACGACATGGCGCTGTGCCTGGAGCAGCTGGGGGAGACGGCGGCGGCGCTCACGGAGTTCCGCGCGGTGCTGCCGTACTACGAGCGGGATCCGGCCCGCGCCTTCGACATCCGGCAGCGGATCGGGCTGCTCCTCGTGGCGACGGGCGAGCACCTGGCCGGTCAGGACCAGCTCCAGCGGCTGCTGTTCGACGCGGAGCGGGCGTACGGCCCGTACCACCCGCTCCCGGTGGAGCTGCGGCGCGTGCTCACCCACCAGCGCCAGCTCGGCCCGCGTCCCTGACGGAGTCGGCTCGCGTGCCTGACGGGCCCGGCGCTACGGCTCCCCGACGGGCTTCGGCTGCCCCTGGCCCGGGCCAGCCACGGAGGGCGAGGGCGTGGCCGGGGCCGGGGGCGGGGACGGGGTGGGCCGGACCGGGGGCTCGCTGGAGCCCGGCGGGCGGGCGGGCGGCGCCGGAGCCGGGGCCACCGGCCCGACGGACGCCAGGACGAGCAGGTACGCGGCGGCCACGGCGGCGGCCGCGCCGAGCGCGGCGAAGGCGGCCCCGCGGACCCGGCGCGTCCCCCAGCTCCGCCCCCGCGGCGGAGCGTCGCGCCGCAGGTCCCGGTGGGTCACGAGGGCGGCGCGGGCGGCGAACGCGGCGCGCAACCGCTCCTCCGTGGGGGTGTGGGGCGTTTCGGTACGCGGTCTCATCGGCCCGCCTCCAGCTTCTTCTCCAGGGCGTCGAGCGCGCGGCTCGCGGTGGACTTCACGGTGCCGCGCGAGAGCCCGAGTGTCTGCGCGATCTGCGCCTCGGTCAGCTCCGACCAGTAGCGGAGGACGAGGACCTCGCGCTGGCGCCGGGTCAGCAGCGCGAGCGCGTCGAGCACGTGCCGGTGTTCCTCGGCGAGGAGCAGCCCCTCGTCGACGGGCGCTTCCGCTCCCGGGTGCGGCGGCGTGTAGGCGCGCGCGGTGCGGCGCCTGCGCAGCACGGAGCGCGCCGCGTTGAGCACGGCGGTGTGCAGGTACGCGCCCGGGTCCTGGAGCCCGTGGAGGGAGGTGCCGTACGTCCGGCAGACGGCGGCGAACGCGTCCTGGACCACGTCCTCGGCGGTGTGCAGGTCGTCCACGAGGAAGAGCGCGAGCCGCACCATGTCGAGCCGCCGGGCCCGGTACAGCTCGGTGAGCGTGGGCGGCGGCTCGGGGACGTGGTCCCGGGCCTGGATCCGCCCTCGGTCGTACGGGGTGTCGAGCGCGCGCGGATGTCTCCCCCGTACCGGCGCGTGCCCGGTCCTGGACACACGGGCGAGCAGGCGGGCCGCTTGAACGGACCACCACGACGGCACGGTGGCGGGTATGGCGTACGACACTGCACGGTCCTCGATCCGTTGCGGGAGGGAAGGGGTGGCCGGGCCGGGCCCGCGCGGGCCCGGCCCGGCCACCCGCTCCGTGGCGCTACCGCCGGTGGTTACTTCCCGACACCGGTGCCGGGCGAGACCACCCGGGGCGCGTCCTCGGCCGGGGCGGGAGCCGGGGCGGGCGTGACGGCCGGCGCGGGCTTGGGCGCCGGCGTCTTCGGGGTGGCGACGGCGGGGGCCGGGGCGGGGGTGGGGACGGCCGAGGCCGGGGCGGCGACGGGCTCGGTCACGGGCTTGGGCGCCGGCGCCTTCGGGGTGACGACGGCCGGGGCCGGGGCCGGGGCGTCCGCCGGGGCCGCGTCCGGGGCCGCGACCTTCGGCGCGGCCGGGGCGGGCTTCGGACCGGAGTCGGCGATGGCCTGCGCGGCGAAACCGCCGCCGAGGAGCAGCGCGGCACCGGTCAGGACGACACCCAGGACCCGGGGACGGGCGCGGAGCTTCCGCTTGAGGTGACTGGACATGGGCTCTCCCGAGGAAGTGAAAAGGACGGACACGGTCTGAAGGGCGCCTTCACCCCACCAGACGTGCGTCACCCCCCGGGGTTGCGACCGCGGCCGGGAAACTTTCCACCGGGTCCTCGGCGCGTGGGGGACGGGGTCGCCTCGAACCGGCCGGCGGGCCCGCCCCGCAGTCGTCCGGCCGGACGCCTCCGCCCGTACGCGAGGAGCAGCAGGTCCTGGGCGGTGCCGGAGACCGGCGCCCGGGCGGACCGGTCGTGGACGTCGCGCAGGACCCGCCCGGCGGACCGGTCGTGGACACCGCCTAGGCTCCGGGGAGGTCGGGGGGTCCGGCCGGGTGGCGCCGCGTGCGGGGGACCGGGTGGAGTGGGAACTGGGGCTGGCCGGCCTCGCGGTCGGGCTGCTGATCGCTGTGGTGACCACCCCCGTCGGGGTGTCCGGGGCGGTGTTCCTGCTGCCGGTGCAGCTCAGTGTGTTCGCGGTGCCCAACCCGGCGGTCACCCCCACCAACCTGCTCTACAACGTGGTGGCCGGACCCGGAGCCCTCCTGCGCCACCGGCGCTCCGGAGCGCTGCGCGGCCCCCTCGTCCGCCTGATGGTGCTCGGCACCCTGCCGGGTGTCGTCGTCGGCGCGGTGGTCCGGGTCTTCGCCCTTCCCGGCCCGTACGTCTTCCGGCTGCTGGTCGCCGCCCTGATGCTGCCCCTGGGCGTCTGGCTGGTCGCCCGCACGCTGCGCCCCACCCCGAAGAGCGCCGCCCGCCCCGCGCCCCGGCCCCGGACGATCGCCGGGCTCGCCCTGGCCGTGGGAGTCGTGGGCGGGGTCTACGGCATCGGCGGCGGCTCGATCCTCGGCCCCGTCCTCGTCGGCCGCGGGCTCCCCGTCGCCCGGGTCGCCCCGGCCGCGCTCGCCTCCACCTTCGCGACCTCCCTGGTCGGCGCCTCCACCTACGCCCTGTTGTCCCTGGCGGAGACCGGCAGCATCGCGCCCGACTGGTTCCTGGGCCTGTCCTGCGGTCTGGGCGGCCTCATCGGCGGCTATCTCGGCGCCCGCCTCCAGCGGCACCTGCCGGAGACCCTCCTCCGTCTCCTCCTCGGCACCCTGGCGGCCGGGCTCGGCGCGGTGTACGCGGTGGGCGCGCTGCGCTGACCCGCGCGCGGGTACGGGGGCGGCGGCGGGAAGCCGGGACGGGGAGGCCGGTCCACGGGAGGGGCCGGGTGCGTTCCGGGCTAGAGCGAGGCCGTCGCCGTGTACTGGGCCGCGTACTCCTCCGTGGGCGGGGTCGTGGTGATGACGTCGACGAGCACGCCGTCGGGCGCGGCGAGGATGAAGTGCCGCTGGCCGAAGTCCTCCGTGCGGAGCGGGAGGAGCTCGGTGAGGCCGGCCTCGTCGATCAGGCGGCGGTGCTCCGCGTCGACGTCGGCGACCTCGAAGTTGAGCAGCAGGCCGCCCTGGGCGGGGGCGCGGTGGCCCTCGGGGAGGGTCGGGTGGGTGGGGTCGAGCAGCGCGAGCTCGTACTGCGGCGCGTCGGGGCGGTGCAGGCTCACGTACCAGTCGGACTCGAAGGTCGTGGCGAAGCCGAGGTGGCGGGTGTAGAAGTCCCGTGCGGAGGCGATGTCGCGGGTGCAGATCACCGGGTAGAAGCCGGTGAGTTCGCTGGTCATGGCATGACTCCTCGTCGTCGGCGGCGCGGTTCCGTGACGGTACGGGGTCGCCTCCGCCCGATTTCACATACCGAGGGTATGTGGGTTGGGCGGCTAGCATACCTCGGGTATGTGAAACAGGAAGGGTGGTGCGCGGCGGTGACGGACGAACGGGCGACGGGCGGTCGGGCGGAGCAGCGGGCCGCGACCCGGCGGGCGCTCCTCGCGGAGGGACGGCGACGCTTCGCCGAGGACGGCTACCACGGGGTGGTCCTCGCGGAGGTGGCCCGGGCCGTGGGAGTCACCAAGGGCGCGGCCTACCACCACTTCGACAGCAAGGCGGGGCTCTTCCGGGCCGTCGTCACCGAGGTCCAGGGGGAGTTGGGCGAGCGGGTCGCGGCGGCGGCGGAACGGGAGACCGATCCCTGGGAGCAGCTGCGCGCCGGATGCCGGGCCTTCCTGGCGGCCGGCGCCGACCCGGCCGTACGGCGGATCGTGCTGGTCGACGCGCCGACGGTGCTGGGGTGGGAGGAGTGGCGGGCCCTGGACGAGGAGTCCTCGGCCCGGCACCTGACGGAGGCCCTGGAAGGCCTGATGGAGACGGGGACCATCGCCCCCCGGCCGGTCGAACCGCTGACGCGCCTGCTGTCGGGCGCGATGAACGAGGCCGCGCTGTGGCTGGCGAGGAGCGGTACGCCGGAGGCCCTGGAGCTGACGGTGGACGCGCTGGACGGGCTGCTGGCGGGGATCAGGCGCGCGGGGACCTGAGGGCGCGCGGGGACCTGCTGGGGCGGGGGACCTGAGGGGGCGCGGGGGCCTGAGGGGGAGACGGCGGGGCGTGCGAGCATGCCCCCGTGTGTGAACCGGATGCCGTACGGACCCCCCGCCTCGACCTCGTGCCGCTCGCCGTCGCGCACGCCGACGAGATGGCCGGGGTCCTCGCCGACCCGGCCCTGCACGCCTTCATCGGCGGCGCCCCGCTCACCCCGCCCGAACTCCGGGCCCGTTACGAACGGTTGACCGCCGGCTCGCCGGACCCCGCGACGGTCTGGTGCAACTGGGTGGTACGGCTCCGGGCCGAGGACCGGCTCGCCGGCACCGTCCAGGCGACGGTCACGGAGGGCGGCCGGGTCGCGGAGGTCGCCTGGGTGATCGGCGTGGAGTGGCAGGGGCGCGGGCTCGCGGGTGAGGCGGCCGGGGCCTTGGTCGCCCTGCTGGCCGAGCGAGGCGTACGGACGGTCGTGGCCCACGTCCACCCGGCCCACCCGGCCTCACAGTCGGTGGCCCGCGCGGCCGGGCTCACCCCCACGGACCGGGTGCGGGACGGCGAGATCCGCTGGGAGAGGACGCTCCCCGGCCGGTGAGACGGGACCGGACCGGTCCCGGCGGCTCCGGGCGCCGAGCCCTGCGCGCAGGATCAGGGCCAGTGCCCCCGCCGCCCCGGCCGCGAGTCCCGCCCGGAGGCCCGGTGGGGTGAAGGCGCAGGAGATCTCGTTCCGGCCGTCCTCGACCGGGACCGCGAGCAGGCCGCCGTACGACTCCGGGTCCGGATCCGCCCCCGGATCCGCCGTGTTCGCGCACCGCCAGCCCTCGATCCCCGGGGCCGCCACGACCGCCGTGCCCCGCGTGCCGGGCGGCAGCGTGGCCGTCAGGCCCGTGGAGGTGACCTCGATCGACGTGGCCGCGCGGGCGCGGAGGGCCGTCACCGCCGACCGGAGGCGCTCCCGGTCCAGGCAGGCCACCTCGCCGGAGCCGGAGCCGGAGCCGGAGCCGGAGCGGGAGCCAGGGCCAGGGCCGGAGCCAGGGCCCGGCCCAGCGGCCGGCCCGGGCCCGGACCCGGACCCCGGCGTGCCCTCCGGCAGCCGGACCCTCGCCCCCGGCTCCGACTGGACGCCCAGCGACACCATCGCCGCCCGCCGCTTCGGCTGTCCGCCCAGGAGGTGGGTCTCGCGCGGGCCCAGACGGGCCGTGCCCGTCGCGTCCGGGGCCCAGAGGAAGACCTCCGTACCGACGCGGCACGCCCCGTCCGCCCCGGGAGCCTCGTACACCCGCGCGCCGAGGAGGAGTTCCTGGTTGCGGAAGGGGGACGGGCCGTACACCGGGGCCGTGCCCGGCGGACGTACCGTCACGAGCGGCAGCGACTCCGCGCGGACCACCCGGCCGTCCCGCCACCGCGCCCCCACCCCGAACACCGCGTCCGTCACCGGGTTGTCCAGGCTCAGCAGGTTCCGGCCCCGCGAGGTCCAGCCGCCGCCGAGCGCGGTCAGCGTCTCCGTCAGGACCGCCGGGGTGTGGCTGCTGTAGTAGGCGGCGCCCTGGCCGCCGAGGAGCAGCGGATCGTTGCCCGCGACCCGGGGCAGCCCGGGGTCCGTGCGGTACTCCGGCCAGCCGTCGGCCGCCGCGAGCGCCGCCGCCCGCCGCTCCTGCTCCGCGCCCCACGGCGGGTAGTCGTCGAGCCGGACGAGCCGCTCCCGGTCCGCGTACGCCGTCGTCGCCGCCGCCTGGCCGAGGAGGGTGCCGCCGGCCAGGAGCGCGGCGAGCACCCCGTACCGACCCCGCCGGGGCAGGAGCAGCGCGCCCGTCACCGCCACGAGGCCCGCGCCCGTGAGGAGCAGCGCCCAGGGGGTGAGGAAGGGGCTCGCGAGGGCCCCGGCCGTCAGGGCCAGGACGACCGCCGTACCGCCGAGCAGCGCCCGGCGGTCCGGGAGGCCGTGGGCGAAGCCCGTCCAGGCGGCCAGGACGAGGACGCCGGAGAGGACGAAGGTCTGCCGGTACGGGCTGCCGTTCGGCGTCGCGAACGCGTGCCACAGCAGGTGCGTCGGCCCCCACTGCATCGAGGCCGCGACCGCCACGCACAGGCCCGCCCACAGCCACCGCTCCCGTCCGGGGACATCCCGGCGGAACAGCAGCGCGCCCACGAGCAGCGGCACCGCCGTGCAGACGAAGGCCGCCGGGGTCGCGAAGCTGTACGTCACCGGGAGCAGCCGGGCCAGGACGTCCGTGGCGGGCGCCGGGTCGAACTCCCTGACCAGGCCCGGGTGGGCGTGGCGCGAGCCGAGGTAGACGGGGACGAGGACCGGGGCGGCGAGGGCGATCCCGGTGCCGGTGGTCACCGCCGCCCGCAGCACCGCGCGCGGGCGCGGGGAGTCGGTCACCGCCAGCCGTACGAGGAGGACGAGGGCCGCGCCCAGGGTCGCCATGTACGCCGTGTAGAAGTTGGCGACCCAGCAGACCGCCACCACCAGCGGGCCGAGGAGCGGCCGCCGGCCCTCCCGTACCCACTCGCCCACCAGGCAGAGCAGCGGGAAGGCGATCAGGCCGTCCAGCCACATCGGGTTGTACGTGCCCTCCGCGAGCGACCAGCCGCAGAGCGCGTACGAGGCGCCCAGGACCGACGCCCACCACCAGGCGCCGGGACCGAGGCGGCGCAGCAGGAAGGTCATGGCCGCCGCGGCGACCGCCGTCTTCAGGACGGTGATCGCGTACACGGCGTACTCGATGTCCCCGCGCGGGAAGAGGGCGACCAGCGGGGCGAAGGGGCTCGACAGGTAGGTGCCGTAGTCGGGGAGGAAGCCGGTGCCCCAGCCGGCCCGCCAGTCGAGGAGGAGACCGCCGTCCGCCCGGCCGCGCAGCAGGTCCCACAGGTGCGCGTGGAACGGCACGAACTGGTTCGCGAGGTCGTTGACGGCCCGGTGGCGCGGCCCGAAGGGGAAGACCCGGGCGACGGCGTCCCCGCCGCAGACGGCGACCGCGGTGAGCAGCGCGGCGAGGAGGGGGGAGCGGTGTGCGTTCTGCATGACGGGTCGAATATGCCTCGCCGGGGAGGGGAAATCCGGGCCCGGCGGCCCCGTTCACACAATGGTCGTCTCAAGGCCATCCGCGCGGACCGGCCGGGTCACCGCGCTCCGTTGTCGTGGACGGCGTGCTGCTCTCGATCGTCGTCCCGTGCTTCAACGAGGAGGACGTCCTCGCCCGTTTCCACGACCACGTGACCGAAGAACTGGCCAAGCTGGACGGCGAGTTCGAGATCGTCTACGTGGACGACGGAAGCCGGGACGGGACGCTCCCGCTCCTCCAGGAGCTCGCCGCGCGCGACTCCCGCCACGTCCGTTACGTCTCCTTCAGCCGCAACTTCGGCAAGGAGGCGGCGATGCTGGCCGGTCTCCGCAACGCCGCCGGCGACGCCGTCGTGATCATGGACGCCGACCTCCAGCATCCGCCCGAGCTGGTGCACCGCATGGTCGCGCTGCACGCCGAGGGGTACGACCAGGTCGTCGCCCGCCGGACCCGCGAGGGCGACCGCGTCACCCGGACCCTCACCGCCCGCCTCTACTACCGGGCGATCAACCGGTTCGTGGACGTCGAGCTCGTCGACGGCGTCGGGGACTTCCGCCTCCTGTCCCGTCGTACCGTCGACGCGGTCCTCGGCCTCGGCGAGTACAACCGTTTCTCCAAGGGCCTCTTCTCCTGGGTCGGTTTCCGCACCACGACGTTCTCCTACGAGAACGCCGTCCGCGAGCAGGGCCGCTCCAAGTGGACCTTCGGCAAGCTCCTCAACTACGGCCTCGACGGACTCCTCTCCTTCAACAACAAGCCGCTGCGGGCCGCCGTCCACCTCGGCTTCCTCCTCGTCCTCGTCGCCCTCGGCTACGCGGCCTGGATCGTCGTCGACGCCCTGGTCAACGGCGTCGACACCCCCGGATACGTCACCCTCCTCGTCGCCGTCACCGCCCTCGCCGGCGTGCAGATGGTGATGGTCGGACTGATCGGCGAGTACGTCGGGCGCATCTACTACGAGGTCAAGCGGCGCCCCCACTACCTGGTGAAGGAGACCCACGAGGGGACGTACGAGGGGACACGCGGAGGAACGTACGCGGAGATGCGCGAGGGGCCGGAGAGGCCCGAGACAGGCGTGCTGCGGGCCGACACCCGGCGTGCGGGTGAGTCGTTGTGGGAAACAGTCGCACCGAAGTAGTGGCTCCGGCCCCGGCGACTCCCTACCATCGATCACCGCAAGGTCGTTCAACTGACGCACGACCAGCCCGGGAGGCTCCTTTGCACCGCCGCACTGCGCTCACCGTCTCCGCCGCACTCCTCGCCGCGGCCCCGTTGCTCACCGCCTGCGGCAGTGACGCCCACCCAGGAGCGGCGGCCGTCGTCGGCGGCGAGCGGATCGACGTCTCCAGCCTGCAGGCACAGGTCGAGGACGTCCGCGCCGCACAGGAGCGCTCCCCGCAGGCCGCCCAGCTCGTCCAGGCCACCGGCGACCTCCCCCGTCGCAAGCTCAACGTCATGATCTTCGACCGGGTCGTCGACAAGGTCGCCGCGGACAACGGCGTCACCGTCTCCCGCGCCGAGCTCCAGCAGACGAGGACCGCCTTCGTCCGCGAGAGCGGCGGCGAGGACCGGCTCGCCACCGCCCTCCTCCAGGAGCAGGGCGTGGCCCCGGGCCAGATCGACGACGTCGTCCGCCGCAACGTCCTCATGAACAAGATCGCCGAGAAGCTGGGCGTCACGGACACCCCCGAGGGCCAGAAGAAGCTGACCGAGGTCTTCTCCGCCGCCTCCAAGGACCTCGCCATCGACGTGAACCCCCGCTACGGCTCCTGGGACGACGCCCAGGTCCGGCTCGGCGACACCACCGCGCCCTGGCTGCGGCAGGTCACACGGGACCCCGCCGCCGTCCCGGCCGGTGCCTGACGCGAGGTAGGTTCGAGGGGTGACATCTGAGAGCCCCGGCCGCATCGTCCTGCTCACCGCCAGCCACCGCGTGGCGCCCGGACTGCTGTCCTGGCCCGCCTGGCAGGCGCTGCACGGCGCGGACCGGGTGCTCTGCCCCGACGAGCACCACCCCCAACTGCCCTACCTGGCCGAGGCCGGGGTCGCCGTCGAGCACCTCCGGCCCACCGCAGAGGAGCTCGTCGAGGCCTGCGCCGGGGGCCGGACCGTGCTGCTGCTCCCCTCCGGCGAGGGCGACCGCGCGCTGACCGACGGCCTCGCCCGGCTCGCCGGCTCCGGCCGCCTCACCATGCCCGACCTGGAGCTGCTGCCCGGCTCGTACGACCTGCCCGGCGCCCGGCTCCTCGACCTCGTGCAGATCATGGACCGCATCCGGCGCGAGTGCCCGTGGTCCTCGCGGCAGACCCACGAGGCGCTCGTGAAGTACGGCGTCGAGGAGGCGTACGAACTCGTCGAGGCGATCGAGGACGGTGACCGGGACGCGCTGCGCGAGGAGCTCGGGGACGTCCTTCTGCAGGTCGTCTTCCACGCCCGGATCGCCGAGGAGGACCCGGAGGACCCGTTCTCCGTGGACGACGTCGCGGGGACCCTCGTCGAGAAGCTGATCCACCGCCACCCGCACGTCTTCGGGGACGCGACCGCCGAGACGCCCGAAGAGGTCAGGGCGCACTGGTCGCGGACCAAGGCGATCGAGAAGCGGCGGGAGTCCGTCACCGACGGCGTGCCGCTCGGCCAGCCGGGTCTCGCGCTCGCCGCGAAGCTGGGCGGCCGGGTCCGGGCGGAGGGGCTCGCCGTGCCCCTGCCGGCCGGTGAGGGCATCGGGTACGAGCTGCTCGGCCTCGCCGTACGGGCGGAGGCGGAGGGCGTGGACCCGGAGGCGGCGCTGCGCGCGGCGGCCCGGACGTACCGGGACGCGATCCGCTCGGCGGAGGGCGTGACGGTCTGACGGGGGCGCGTTCTCACCGCTCGGGCGGCGCGCGGGCGGGGACGCGCGGTCACCGCTCGCGCGGCGCGCGGGCCCCCGGGTTGTGCCAGAGCGGGGCGGGCGGGCCCAGGAGGCGTTCGGCCGCGGTGTTCGGGCGGACGGTGAAGCGGCCCACGGGCTGCAGGGTGTCGTGGAGGATCCGGTCCGGATCGGTGCCGAGCTCCACCAGCGCCTCGGTGACCTCCGTCAGGAAGCCGGGCGGGCCGGCGAGGTACACGTCGTGCGAGGCCCAGTGGACGCAGGCCCGCAGCGCCTGCAGGAGCCGCTCGGTCGCCTGGTCCCTGCGATGCCCGGGCGCGGACGTGATGTAGGTGACGCTCAGGCCCGGGATCCGTTCCCTCAGCGCCTCGGCGTCCCGCCGCCCGTACAGGTACTCCTTCGCGCGCGCCACGACGAACAGCCGGCCCGTCAGCTCCGGCTCGGCCTCCGCCGCCTCCGTGAGGAGGGCCCGCACCGGGGCCCATCCCGTGCCCGCGCAGACATAGGTACGGAGTCCGCCCGGCTCCGTGCGCGCGGTGAGGGCGCCGCCGGGGGCGCTGAGCCGCAGGGTCTCGCCCGGTCCCGTCTCCTCGACGAGCGCCGTGCTCATCGCCCCGCCCGGGATCCGGCTCACGTGCAGCTCGACCGTGCCGTCCGGGCGGGGCGCGTCGGCGAGGGAGTAGGTGCGCCAGACGCGGGGGACGCGCAGCGAGCTGACGCTGACGTACTGGCCAGGGAGGAAATGGAAGGGCTGCCGGGGCCGCAGGGTGAGGACGGCCAGGTCCCCGCCGAACCTCTCGTGGCGGACGACGTCCGCGTCCCACCAGGCCGGCTCCCCGGCCCCGGAGGCCTCCTCGGCGCCCGCCAGCATCAGATCGGCGACGTGCCCGTACGCCTTGGTCCAGGCCTTCTCCGCCTCCAGGTTCCAGGCGGAGCCGGAGGCGTGCGCGAAGGCGGCGAGCAGGCTCGCCCCCACGGCCGCGTACAGCGCGGGGGAGGCGAGGAACTTGCGGTGGTCGCGGCCCAGCTGCCCCAGGTAGACGGCGAGCCCCGGATCCTCCAGATGGGTCACCACGTGCGTGAGCGCGGCGAAGAGCCGGTCCCGCTGGGGCCGCAGGTCCTCGGGGAACAGCTCGCGCACGGCCGGGTTGTTCCAGAAGAGATGCGAGTAGAAGAAGGTGACGGCGTGTTCGGCCCGCCTCTCGACGACCGCGAACGTGCTTCTGAGCATCTGAGGATCCACCGGCAAGAATCTAGGGCACCACCCCGCTCCGTGATCACAGGATCTCCACACACCTCACCTTCGAAGTGGCCTCCGGACCGCCCTGTACGGTCGGGGGGTGAGCACAGCCCCCGGCACCGGCCCCGCCCCGGACCCCCTTCCCGACCCCGTCCCGGACGCCGGTCCCTCCTCCGTCCCGGACGCCGCCCCTTCGCCCGCTCCTCCGCTCTTCACCTGGGAGTTCGCCACTGATCCGTACCCCGCGTACGCGTGGCTGCGGGAGCACGCGCCGGTGCACCGGACGACGCTGCCGAGCGGGGTCGAGGCCTGGCTCGTGACGCGGTACGCGGACGCCCGGCAGGCCCTCGCCGACCAACGGCTCTCCAAGAACCCGGCGCACCACGACGAGTCCCCGCACGCCAGGGGCAAGACGGGCATCCCGGGCGAGCGCAAGGCCGAGCTGATGACGCATCTGCTCAACATCGACCCGCCCGACCACACCCGGCTGCGGCGGCTCGTGTCGAAGGCCTTCACCCCGCGCCGGGTCGCCGAGTTCACCCCGCGCGTGCAGGAGCTGACCGACCGGCTCATCGACGCGTTCGTGGAGAAGGGGAGCGCCGACCTCATCCACGAGTTCGCCTTCCCGCTGCCCATCTACGCCATCTGCGACCTGCTCGGCGTCCCCGAGGAGGACCAGGACGACTTCCGCGACTGGGCCGGGATGATGATCCGGCACGGCGGGGGGCCGCGCGGCGGGGTCGCCCGGTCGGTCAAGAAGATGCGCGGCTACCTCGCCGAGCTGATCCACCGCAAGCGCGAGGAACCCGGGGACGACCTCATCTCGGGGCTCATCAAGGCCTCCGACCACGGCGAGCACCTCACCGAGAACGAGGCCGCCGCCATGGCCTTCATCCTGCTCTTCGCGGGCTTCGAGACGACCGTCAACCTCATCGGCAACGGCATGTACCAGCTGCTGCGCCACCCCGGACAGCGCGAGCTGCTGCAGGGCTCGATCGCGGCGGGGGAGACCGGGCTCCTGGAGACCGGGATCGAGGAGCTGCTGCGGTACGACGGGCCCGTGGAGATGGCCACCTGGCGGTACGCCACGCAGCCGTTGACCATCGGCGGGCAGGAGATCCCGGCGGGGGACCCGGTGCTCGTGGTGCTCGCCGCCGCCGACCGGGACCCGGAGCGGTTCGACGGGCCGGACACCCTCGAGCTCGCGCGGCGCGACAACCAGCACCTCGGGTACGGGCACGGCATCCACTACTGCCTGGGCGCACCGCTCGCCCGCCTGGAGGGGCAGACCGCGCTCGCCACCCTGCTGACTCGCCTGCCGGACCTGCGACTTGCCGCCGATCCGGCCGAACTGCGCTGGCGTGGCGGGCTCATCATGCGGGGATTGCGCACGCTTCCGGTGGAGTTCTCCCCTTCCGTACGGGTCCACTGAACTGACGTGGCGTCAGAACTGTGATCTTCGCGTGATCGCGGGTCCATCGACTTGTGATGAGTGTTCGAATGCGGCTACGTTTCGCCGCAGTCTCAGCCGTCACGAGTCACATCCGTCACGCGAAAGGCGCATCTATGCGTTCCGGGAACGGACGACACCGTCGCCCCCGTCAGGCCCCCGCCATCGTCGTCGCCGCGGGCGTGACCGGATCCGCCATGGCGCTGCCTCTGCTCGCCACCGGATCCGCGTCCGCCGCGGACGCGGCCACCTGGGACCGGGTCGCCGAGTGCGAGTCCGGCGGTCAGTGGAGTGCCAACTTCGGCAACGGCATGTACGGCGGCCTCCAGTTCACCCAGGACAGCTGGGAGCGCAACGGCGGCCTCGCCTACGCGCCCAGCCCCGACCTGGCCAGCCGCGGCCAGCAGATCGCCGTGGCCGAGAAGGCCCTCGCCAAGGGCAGCACCGAGTGGGCCACCTGCGCGCCGATCGCCGGCCTGACGAACGACGGAAAGGCCACCGGGGTGAACCCTGGACCCACGTCCGTCCCGACGACCCCGGCCGCCGTCCCGGAGTCGAGCTGGAACACGGGACTCCCCGAGGCCTCCACGGCCACCAAGGGCTCCACGGGGGCCGGCAAGGCCGCCGAGTCCCCGCGGAAGGCCACCGGGCCGGTCTCGCCGACCGCGCCCGTGTCGCCCACGGCGCCCGCCACGTCCGTCCCGCCGACCGTGCCCGTCACGCCGACCGCGCCGGTGAGCCCCACCGCTCCGGCGGACTCGGCAGGCCCCTCCGCGCCGACCACCCCGAGCACGCCCGATACGTCCGTTACGCCCGGTACGCCGGAAGGTGACGAGACGTCGGCCTCGCCCGGCACCGGCAAGCACCGGGGCGACGCGGCTCCGGATGAAACCGACAAGAAGGGCAGTGCCGCCGAATCCGGTAGACATGCCTCGAGCAAGGACAAGCCGGCCGAAGAGTCCGAGGTGGCCCCCGTGACCGACGAAGCGACCAACAGGGACGCAACGGACAGTCAGGGCACTTCGGACGCGTACACCGTGCGGCCGGGCGACAGCCTGTCCGACATTGCACAGGAGAACGAACTC
This sequence comes from Streptomyces sp. Qhu_M48, assembly GCF_051305195.1. Classification (NCBI taxonomy): domain Bacteria; kingdom Bacillati; phylum Actinomycetota; class Actinomycetes; order Kitasatosporales; family Streptomycetaceae; genus Streptomyces; species Streptomyces sp. Qhu_M48. The sequence continues at coordinate 641,335 of NZ_CP195432.1, forward strand.
CCCGGAGGCTGGACCGCCCTCTATGACGCCAACCGGCGGACCGTGGGCATCGATCCGGACCTCATCCTGCCTGGTCAGAGCCTCGATCTGACGAACGGTTCGCCCGCGCCGGCGGTATGATTAGGGGTCAAATGTCCGGTTCTGGGTAAGTGAGACATGGGTCTCTTCGCCCCAACTGGCGTGTCGCGTCCGCGAAGTTTGCTCCCGTCACCTCTCACCTGCGCAAACACTCCCCACCGGAAGGCAAGGAGGGGCGATATTTCCGCAATGCGCCTCTTTGAACTTCCGGTGGGTCTGTGTCTACGGTCATCACCGCTCGCCACCGCGGGCCCCGTCGACCGAAACGCCGAATCCTGCCGTCGGCCGATGGGAACAGTCGTCGCGTAAGCGCCGAAGGCAGGAGTGGGGGACCCAAGGTAAGTGCCGGTCCCGGCCGTTGAGACAGACGGCCGACGATCGGCTTGGGGTGAAGCCGCGTGCTAGGACACGCGGCCGGGCAACTCTTCCGGCCCGAACCCGACAGCTCACCTCACAGGCGTCGGTGAGGAGAATCTCCATGCTGTTTTCCGGTAAGGGCAAACACCGCCGTCCCTCCAAGGCCACCCAGGTCGTCACGCTCGTCGGCGTCACCGGTGTCGCCGTCGCCGCCCCGCTGATGACCGCGGGCACCGCCTCGGCCGCCACGGCCTCCGAGTGGGACCGCGTCGCCCAGTGCGAGTCCGGCGGCAACTGGTCCATCAACACGGGCAACGGCTACTACGGCGGCCTGCAGTTCTCGGCCTCCACCTGGGCCGCGTACGGCGGCACCGCCTACGCCTCGACCGCCAACCAGGCGTCGAAGTCCCAGCAGATCGCCATCGCCGAGAAGGTCCTCGCGGGCCAGGGCAAGGGCGCGTGGCCGAGCTGCGGCGTGGGCCTCTCCGGCGCCTCGTACGACGGCGGCGCCGCCGAGAGCGCGCCGCAGCAGAACACCCAGCAGCCGCAGCAGGAGCGGAAGGCCGAGCAGCCGACCACCCGCAGCGAGCAGCGCCAGGCCCCGAAGAAGGCGACGCAGCAGCAGGCCGCGCCGAAGGCCGCCGCCAAGAAGACCGTCACCACGCCGACCGGCAAGACGGTCAAGAAGGGTGACGGCGAGTACAAGGTCACCACCGGCGACACCCTCAGCAAGATCGCTCAGACGCAGGGCGTGAAGGGCGGCTGGGCCAAGCTCTTCGAGCTGAACAAGGACGTCGTCGAGAACGCCGACCTCATCTACCCGGGCCAGCAGCTCCACCTGAAGTGAGCCCGGCGGTCCGCGTGAGTCCGGCGGCTCACGAGGACCCCACGACCCTCCCGCGGTGACCACCCCGACCCGGCGCGCCCTTCCCCGTGCGCGCCGGGCCGGGGTTCCCCCGTTTCGGGAGGACCTGACGGTTACCGCCCAGTAGATTCGGGGTCCTTCGTCCCCAGATGCATGCCCTTGGGTCCTTTTTCGTCCCAGGGGGCGGGCGCCCGGCTGGCCGGAGCCCCCGAGCCGGTTAGGCTCTTGTCGCAAGGCCGAGCGACCCTGCACCGGTCCTGCGTCACATCCAGCGTCACATCCCAAAAAGGAGATGCTCGTGCCGTCCATCGACGTCGTCGTAGCCCGGGAAATCCTGGACTCCCGAGGCAACCCCACGGTCGAGGTCGAGGTCGGCCTCGACGACGGCAGCACCGGCCGTGCTGCTGTTCCGTCCGGCGCCTCCACCGGTGCGTTCGAGGCCATCGAGCTTCGCGACGGTGACCCGAACCGCTACCTGGGCAAGGGTGTCGAGAAGGCCGTCCTCGCCGTCATCGAGCAGATCGGCCCGGAGCTCGTCGGCTACGACGCCACCGAGCAGCGCCTGATCGACCAGGCCATGTTCGACCTGGACGCCACCGAGAACAAGGGCTCGCTCGGCGCCAACGCCATCCTCGGCGTCTCGCTCGCCGTCGCGCACGCCGCCTCCGAGGCCTCGGACCTCCCCCTCTTCCGCTACCTCGGCGGCCCGAACGCGCACCTGCTGCCCGTTCCGATGATGAACATCCTCAACGGTGGGTCGCACGCCGACTCCAACGTGGACATCCAGGAGTTCATGATCGCCCCGATCGGCGCGGAGTCCTTCTCCGAGGCCCTTCGCTGGGGTGCCGAGATCTACCACACGCTCAAGGGCGTGCTGAAGCGCAAGGGCCTCTCCACCGGCCTCGGCGACGAGGGCGGCTTCGCCCCGAACCTGGAGTCGAACCGCGCCGCCCTCGACCTCATCCTCGAGGCCATCAAGGAGGCCGGCTACACGCCGGGCACCGACGTCGCGCTCGCGCTCGACGTGGCGGCGTCCGAGTTCTACAAGGACGGCGTGTACGAGTTCGAGGGCAAGTCCCGCTCGGCCGCCGAGATGACCGAGTACTACGAGGAGCTCGTCTCCGCGTACCCGATGGTCTCCATCGAGGACCCGCTGTACGAGGACGACTGGGCCGGCTGGAAGGTCCTCACCGACAAGCTGGGCGCCAAGGTCCAGATCGTCGGCGACGACCTCTTCGTCACCAACCCGGAGCGCCTCGCCCGCGGCATCGAGGAGGGCGCGGCCAACGCCCTCCTGGTCAAGGTCAACCAGATCGGCTCGCTGACCGAGACCCTCGACGCCGTCGAGCTGGCCCAGCGCAACGGCTTCAAGTGCATGATGTCCCACCGCTCCGGCGAGACCGAGGACGTCACCATCGCCGACCTCGCGGTCGCGGTGAACTGCGGTCAGATCAAGACCGGCGCCCCGGCCCGCTCGGACCGCGTCGCCAAGTACAACCAGCTGCTGCGCATCGAGGAGATCCTCGACGACGCCGCGGTCTACGCCGGCCGCAGCGCCTTCCCGCGCTTCAAGGGCTGACAGCGTCGCACCCGGCAGTTCCGTCCGTCCCCGCACTCGGTCCCGTACCGTGTGCGGGGACGTCCGCGTGAACAGGGGAGGCGACACGACATGGCCGCGAAGGACCGGGACCGGTTCTCGACCGCGACCCGGATCAGGCTGCTCGGAGAGCAGACCGCCGCCCGTGTCTACCGCTCCCAGACCCGCCGCCAGGCCCGCCGCTCCCGGCTCACCGGCCGCGCGGCCTTCCTCGCCCTGGTCGTCTGCTCCCTCGTCGTGGCGCTGGCCTATCCCATGCGCAGCTACGTCTCCCAGCAGGGCGAGATCGCCGAGCAGGAGCGCAAGGCCGCCGACGCCGCCCGGCGGGTCGAGGAGCTCAAGGACGAGAAGGCCCGCCTCCAGGACCCGGCCTACGTCCGCCGCCTCGCCCGCGAGCACCTGCACTACCTGCTCCCCGGCGAGACCGGGTTCACGGTGAACGACCCCGACGCGGAGCAAAGGCCCCGCGCCGACCAGGGCGCGGCGGACCGCCCCTGGTACGACAACCTCTGGGACGGCGTCGACCACGCCGACCGCCCCTGACCCTCGTACGCGACACGACACACGATCAAGGCAGACATGCACACGCCTCCTCCGCAGACCGAACGCACCGAGCCGACCGGGACGGACATCGCCGCCTTCGAGCTCCAGCTCGGCCGGCCGCCCCGCGGCCTGCGCGCCATCGCGCACCGCTGCCCGTGCGGCAACCCGGACGTCGTCGAGACCGCGCCCCGGCTCCCCGACGGCACCCCGTTCCCGACCACGTACTACCTGACCTGCCCCCGGGCGGCCTCGGCCATCGGGACCCTGGAGGCCAACGGGGTCATGAAGGAGATGCAGGCCCGGCTCGCCACCGACCCGGAGCTCGCCGCCGCCTACCGGGCCGCGCACGAGGACTACCTCGCGCGCCGTGACGCCATCGAGGTCCTGGAGGGCTTCCCGAGCGCCGGCGGCATGCCGGACCGGGTCAAGTGCCTGCACGTCCTGGTCGGTCACTCGCTGGTCGCCGGTCCGGGCGTGAACCCGTTCGGCGACGAGGCCCTCGCGATGCTGCCCGAGTGGTGGGCCAAGGGCGCCTGCGTGACGCCGTGCGCGGACAAGGACGAGGAGACGAAGTGACCCGGGTCGCCGGAATCGACTGCGGTACGAACTCCATCCGCCTCCTCGTCGCCGACGTCCACCCGGAGACGGGCGAGCTGGTCGAGCTGGACCGGCGGATGACGATCGTCCGGCTCGGGCAGGGCGTCGACCGGACGGGCCGGCTCGCCCCCGAGGCACTGGAGCGGACCTTCGCCGCCTGCCGCGAGTACGCCGGGGTCATCAAGGAGCTGGGCGCCGAGAGGCTCCGCTTCGTCGCCACCTCCGCCTCCCGCGACGCCGAGAACCGCGACGACTTCGTGAACGGGGTCGTGGAGATCCTCGGTGTCGAACCCGAGGTGATCACCGGCGACCAGGAGGCCGCGTTCTCCTTCACCGGCGCCACCGGCGAACTGCACGGCCCGGAGACCTACCTCGTCGTGGACATCGGCGGCGGCTCCACCGAGTTCGTCACCGGCAACAGGCACGTCGAGGCCGCCCGGTCCGTCGACATCGGCTGCGTCCGGCTCACCGAGCGGCACGTCAGGAACGACCCGCCGACCGCCGAGGAGGCCGACGCGATCCGCGCCGACGTCCGGGCCGCGCTCGACCTGGCCGCCGAGACCGTGCCGATCGACACCGCCGGGACCCTCGTCGGGCTCGCCGGCTCGGTCACCACGGTCGCCGCGATCGCCCTCGGACTCCCGGAGTACGACTCCGAGAAGATCCACCACGCCCGGATCTCCGCCGCGCGGATCGCCGAGGTCACCGACCGGCTGCTCGCCTCCACCCACGCGGAGCGGGCCGCGATCCCGGTCATCCACCCCGGCCGGGTCGACGTGATCATCGCCGGAGCGATCGTCCTGAGGGAGATCGTCGAGCGGGTCGGAGCCCACGAGGTCGTCGTCAGCGAGCACGACATCCTCGATGGGATCGCCCTATCCGTGGCATAGCGGGCACCTATCGAGCCCTCCGGCGACGTGCCGTCGGGAAAGTTCGTGAAGTTCTTCACAAGGAAAAGGGCCCCGATGGCGCCCGAGGGGGGCCTTTGGGCCCTTCGAGGGGCGTCCCGGGGCCCTTTCGCAGGCGCGGGGGCTGATTCGCTCGATGTTTCCTTCGCGTGAACGCCCCCCGTGGTTCAGCGTTAACGGGGGCTCTCCGGGCCAGTTCACAAGGGGTGAACAACGTTCGCCCCCGCACCCCGGTTCCTTTGCAGCACCATGACATGGATCACGTGGGCGGCGGAGTGTAGCAGAGGTACCCGGAGACCTTGTGAAGGGGCGCACGAGCACCCCCCTCGGACGGGGTGGATACTCGATGGCATGAGCACCACGGAGCGTCCCAGGATCCTCGTAGTAGGCGGCGGGTACGTAGGCCTGTACGCAGCTCGGCGCATCCTCAAGAAGATGCGCTACGCGGAGGCGACCGTCACGGTCGTCGACCCGCGGTCGTACATGACCTACCAGCCCTTCCTCCCCGAAGCCGCCGCCGGCAGCATCTCGCCGCGCCACGTCGTCGTCCCGCTGCGACGCGTCGTCCGCGGAGCCGAGGTGCTCACCGGCCGGGTCACCACCATCGACCAGGACCGCAAGGTCGCCACGATCGCGCCGCTCGTCGGCGAGGCGTACGAGCTGCCTTTCGACTACCTCGTCATCGCGATGGGCGCCGTCTCCCGTACCTTCCCGATCCCCGGCCTCGCCGAGCAGGGCATCGGCATGAAGGGCATCGAGGAGGCCATCGGCCTGCGCAACCACGTCCTCGAGCAGCTCGACAAGGCCGACTCGACCACCGACGAGGAGGTCCGCCGCAAGGCGCTGACCTTCGTCTTCGTGGGCGGCGGCTTCGCCGGCGCGGAGACCATCGGTGAGGTCGAGGACCTGGCCCGCGACGCCTCGAAGTACTACCAGAACGTGTCGCGCGAGGACATGCGCTTCGTCCTCGTCGACGCGGCGGACAAGATCCTCCCCGAGGTCGGCCCCAAGCTCGGCCAGTACGGCAAGGAGCACCTGGAGAGCCGCGGGATCGAGATCTACCTCGAGACCTCCATGGACTCCTGCGTCGACGGCCACGTCGTGCTGAAGAACGGCCTCGAGGTCGACTCCAACACGATCGTGTGGACCGCCGGCGTGAAGCCGAACCCGGCGCTCTCCCGCTTCGGTCTGCCGCTCGGCCCCCGCGGCCACGTGGACTGCAACGAGAAGCTCCAGATCAACGGCCTCGACTACGCCTGGGCCGCGGGCGACAACGCCCAGGTCCCGGACCTGGTCGGCCGCAAGGCGGGCAACCCGAACGCCTGGTGCCCGCCGAACGCCCAGCACGCCCTGCGCCAGGCCAAGGTCCTCGGCGACAACGTGGTGGCCGGCATGCGCGGCTTCCCGCAGAAGGAGTACAGCCACGCCAACAAGGGCGCCGTGGCCGGACTCGGTCTGCACAAGGGCGTCGCGATGATCGTCATGGGCAAGGTGAAGATCAAGCTCAAGGGCCGTCTCGCCTGGTACATGCACCGTGGCTACCACGGCATGGCGATGCCGACCTGGAACCGCAAGATCCGCGTCTTCGCCGACTGGACCCTTGCGATGTTCCTCAAGCGTGAGGTCGTCTCCCTGGGTGCCATGGAGACGCCGCGCGAGGAGTTCTACGAGGCGGCCAAGCCCGCCCCCGCGGCGGCCGCACCGGCCGCCCCGGCGCAGGAGAAGGCCAAGGCCTCCTAGCGCACCCGCAGTACACGCAAGGCCGTAAAAGGGCCGTCCGCCATCCGTGGTGCGGACGGCCCTTCGCGTGTTTTGCCGACTGATTGCGCTGCGGCGGGACTGTAAACGCCTACGGACGGTGTTCCCTTGGTGACGAGCATTTCTGGGGCACGAGATCACGGAGGTGTGCACCATGGCCGACGCCGCGTCGCGGCTGACGACCCTCGCCGAGGAACTCCTCGGAGGACCGCTCCCGGTCCGCCTGCGGGCCTGGGACGGCAGCGAGGCCGGTCCCACCGGAGGCCCCGTCCTGGTCGTCCGCGACCGCCGCGCCCTGCGGAGGATGATCTGGAAGCCCGGTGAACTGGGCATGGCCCGCGCCTGGGTGGCCGGAGAACTCGACGTCGAGGGAGACCTGTACGAACTCCTGGACGGGCTTTCGGGCCTGCTCTGGGACCGTGTCGAGGACACCAGGGGGCTGCTCGCCTCCGCGCGCGACCCCAGACTGCGCGCCGCCGCCGGCGCCCTGCTGCGGCTCGCCGGGCCGCTGCCGCCGCCGCAGCCCCCGGCCGAGGAGATGCGCGGCCGCAGCGGCGGCCGGCACACCCGCCGCCGCGACAAGCAGGCGATCAGCCACCACTACGACGTGGGCAACGACTTCTACGAGCTGGTCCTCGGCCCGTCGATGGTCTACTCGTGCGCGTACTGGGCCTCCGACGGCCCCGACAGCACCCTGGAGGACGCCCAGCGCGACAAGCTGGACCTCATCGCCCGCAAGCTGAACCTCAAGGAGGGCGACCGGCTCCTCGACGTGGGCTGCGGCTGGGGCTCCATGGCCCTCCACGCCGCCCGCGAGTACGGGGCCAGGGTCGTCGGCATCACCCTCTCCCGCGAGCAGGCCGCGTACGCCCGCAAGCGGATCGCCGAGGAGGGCCTGACCGACCGGATCGAGATCCGCGTCCAGGACTACCGGGACGTCACGGACGGCCCGTACGACGCGATCTCCTCGATCGGCATGGCCGAGCACGTGGGCGCCGTCCGGTACCGGGAGTACGCCGACACCCTGTACGGGCTCCTCAAGCCCGGCGGACGGCTGCTCAACCACCAGATCTCCCGGCGCCCCGAGCCCGACGAGGAGGCGTACGAGGTCGACGCCTTCATCGACGCGTACGTCTTCCCCGACGGCGAACTCGCCCCCATGGGCCGCACGCTGAGCACCCTGGAGGACGCCGGCTTCGAGGTGAGGGACGTCGAGGCGATCCGCGAGCACTACGCGCTCACCCTGCGCCGCTGGGTGGCGAACCTGGAGCGGGAGTGGGACCGGGCGGTCCGGCTCACCTCACCGGGCCGGGCCCGGATCTGGCGGCTCTACATGGCGGCCTCCGCCGTCTCCTTCGAGCGCAACCGGATCGGCGTGAACCAGTTCCTCGCCGTGAAGACCCCGGTCTCGGGGAAGAGCGGGACGGCGCTGCGACCGCGCGTGTGGAACGAGAGGACCGGCTGACGGTACGCCGAAGGGCCGGCCTCCCGGGTGGGAGGCCGGCCCTCGTGGCGTCGGGGGACTACGCGGCCTTGATGGCGGAGAGCATGTTCAGCTTCGCCGCGCTCCGGGCCGGCCACAGGGAGGCGAGGACGCCGACCAGGGCGGCCAGGACCAGGAAGATCCCGATCCGGTCCCAGGGCAGGACCAGGGCGTAGCCCGGGATCTGGTCCTTGATGGTCTCGCCGATCGCCCAGCCGAGGAACGAGCCGAGGCCGATGCCGACGACCGCGCCGAACACCGAGATGACCACGGCCTCCAGACGGACCATCCGCTTCACCCGGCGCCGGTCGAGGCCGATCGCCCGCAGCATGCCGATCTCCTGCTGGCGCTCGAAGACGGACATCGCGAGGGTGTTGACGACGCCGAGGACCGCGATGATCAGGGCCATGCCGAGCAGGCCGTACATGATGTTCAGCATCAGGTTGATCGGGCCGCCGAAGGAGTCGCGGATGCCCTTGTGGTCCATCACCGTGATGTCGGGGTTGTCGCCCATGGCCTTCGCCAGGGCCCGCTCGTTGGCCGCGCTCGCGCCGCCCTCGGTCGAGACGAAGATCTGACGGATCTCCGCCCGCTCCTCGTGCGCGGTGACCAGCTTGTGGTCGATCAGGACCGGCGAGACGAACTCGCTGGGCTCGAAGACCGCGCCGACGGTCAGCTCGTCCTTCCGCTTGTCGAGGAACTCGACCGGGACGGTGTCGCCGACCTTCAGACCGCGCTTCGTGGCGGTCTTCTCGTCGACGGCGATCGCGCCCTTGCCGAGCGAGGACAGCGAGCCGTCCACGACGGTGAGCTTGAGGACCTTCTCGACGTCACCGGGGGTGACACCGGAGGCCGAGACGTACGAGCCCTTGATCTCCAGGGCGCCCGCCTGCTGCGGGGAGATCGCGGTGACGCCCGGAGCCTTCTCCAGGGCGGTCAGCGCCTCCTCGCTCAGGCTGTTGCCGCTGGCCATCGAGACCATGTAGTCGGCCTTGATCTGGTCGGTCGTCGCCTTGTCGAGGGCCGTGCCGACCGTGGCGCCGAGCACCGAGAGACCGGTCACGAGGGTCAGGCCGATGGCGAGTGCGGAGGCGGTGGCGCCGGTGCGGCGCGGGTTGCGGACCGCGTTGAGGCCGGCGAGCTTGCCGGAGACCCCGAAGAGGCCCACGAACAGCGGACGGATCACGGCGATCACGGGCCGGGACAGGAACGGGATCAGCACGATCACACCCATGAGGGTGAGGAACGCGCCGCCCGCGATGAGCATGCGGCCCTCGTCGCCGCCCTGGCCCGCGCCGAGCACGATCAGGACCGCGCCGAGCGCGGTGAGCGCCGCGCCGATGGAGTTCCGGACGACGAGCGACTTGGTGCTCGCGGTGGCGTGGACGCTGCTCATGGCGGCGACCGGCGGGATCTTCGCGGCGCGGCGGCCGGGCAACCAGGCGGCGAGCATCGTGATGAGGACGCCGACGGCGAACGCGCTGACGGCCGGGGTGGCGGTGAGGACCAGGTCGCCGCCCGGGACCTTCATCTCGAAGGCGCTCATGGCCGAGCGGAGTCCGACGGCCAGGCCGATGCCGAGCAGGTAGCCCACGGCGGAGGCGACCAGGCCGACCAGACCGGCCTCGGCGAGGACGGAGCGGGTGATCTGCTTGCGCGAGGCGCCGACGGCGCGCATCAGGGCGAGTTCCTTGGTGCGCTGCGCGACCAGCATGGTGAAGGTGTTGGAGATCAGGAAGATCCCGACGAAGAGCGCGATGCCCGCGAAGCCGAGGAGCACCTGGTTGAGGGCGCCGAGACCGGCCTCGATGTCCTTGGCCTGCTGCTCGGCGAGGGCCTCGCCGGTCTGCGCGGTGGCCGCCTTCGGGACGACCTTCAGGACCTCGTCGAGGAGCTTCTCGTCGGTGGCGCCGGGGGCGGCGCCCACCGTCAGGCTCTGGAAGTAGCCGGGCTTCAGGTAGAGCTTCTGCGCGACGGAGGAGTCGAAGACGACGAGGCTGCCGCCGGCGTTGACGGCGCCGTCCTCGGTGGTGAAGACGCCGGAGAGCTCGTACTCCTTCACCGGCCCCGTGGTCGCGACGCGGACGGTGTCGCCGACCTTGTAGCCGCCCTTGTCCGCGGTGTCCTTGTCGAGTGCGACCTGCCGGTCCTCGACCGGTCCCGTACCCGTGGCGAAGGTGTACGCGCGGTCCTTGCCGTTCTCGCCGGGGGCGAAGTTGGTGCCCTTGTTGGACCAGCCGACGCCGATCAGCTTGCCGTTCCTGTCGGGCACGCCCGCGAAGCCCTCGACGCGCGGGGTGACGGAGGCGACCCCGTCGAGCTTCGCGACCGTGTCGACGTCCTTCTGGGAGAGGCCGGGGGTCTTCCGGGCCTCCTCGGGGTTCGGGTACATCTCGACGGCGACGGCGACGTCGTCGTAGCTCTTGGCCGACTGGTTGCGGAAGGCCTGGCCGAGGGTGTCGGTGAAGACGAGGGTGCCGGAGACGAAGGCCACGCCGAGCATCACGGCGAGGACGGTCATCAGCAGTCTCGCCTTGTGCGCGAGGACGTTGCGCAGGGCGGTACGGAGCATGGGTGTGTCCTGAGGAAAGGGGGGGCGGACGGAGGTCGGGGCAGGCGGGGCGGGCCGTACCGGTTCGGGTCCGGTTCCGGCGCCGTCGCGTCAGCTCGTACGGCCCTTGGCGTCGAAGGCCTTCATGCGGTCGAGCACGCCGTCCGCCGTCGGGTGCGGCATCTCGTCGACGATCCGGCCGTCGGCGAGGAAGATCACGCGGTCCGCGTAGGAGGCGGCCACCGGGTCGTGGGTGACCATGACGACGGTCTGGCCCAGCTCGCGGACCGAGTTGCGGAGGAAGCCGAGGACCTCGGCGCCGGAGCGGGAGTCCAGGTTTCCGGTCGGCTCGTCACCGAAGATGATCTCGGGGCGGGAGGCGAGGGCGCGGGCCACGGCCACGCGCTGCTGCTGGCCGCCGGAGAGCTCGGTGGGACGGTGGCTGAGCCGGGCGGAGAGGCCGAGCATGTCGATGACCTGCTGGACCCACTGCTTGTCGGGCTTGCGGCCGGCGATGTCCATCGGCAGCGTGATGTTCTCCAGGGCCGTCAGGGTCGGCAGCAGGTTGAAGGCCTGGAAGATGAAGCCGATCTTGTCCCGGCGGAGCTGGGTGAGCTGCTTGTCCTTCAGGGTGGAGAGCTCCGTCTCGCCGATCCGGACCGAGCCGGAGGAGAAGGAGTCCAGGCCGGCGACGCAGTGCATGAGCGTCGACTTGCCGGAGCCGGAGGGGCCCATGATCGCGGTGAACTCGCCCTGGCGGAAGTCCACGGTGACGTGGTCGAGCGCGACCACCTGGGTCTCGCCGTGGCCGTAGACCTTCGAGAGGTCCGAGGCGCGGGCGGCCACCGCGGTGGCGCGGGACACGGTGGGGGTGGTGGTCACGAGGGACTCCTGTCACTGCGGGGCTTCTGCGGGAACCCCTCCATCGTGTCGAGCGTTCTCGCCCGGGACGTCCGCCCACGTGCCCGTTCCCGGGGCAGTCTCGAGTCGGACCGGGGGCCCGGACTCTCCTCCTTTGGTATGACGGCGTCCCTGAGGGACGGCTTCGCGCCGACGTGACAGACGTGCGACGACTTTTCGTCATTCCAGGGGGTACGGCTTTGCGCCTGCGACCCCTGTCACAGTTCGGCGAAAAGGCCCCCACCTGCACTGACGCACCCTCAGACGTCAATAAAATAAGACAACATCTGGCCGATGTTCCGCTGAACGGGGGAAGCGTCCCGATAGGCTCATGTGCCAACGCGGAGCTTCGCGACGCCCGGATGGTGGAATGCAGACACGGCGAGCTTAAACCTCGCTGGCCTTCGGGCCGTACCGGTTCGAGTCCGGTTCCGGGCACCACGGTTTCGCCGGTGCGGCAGCCGCTTCCGCGGCCACGGGCCGCACTCCTCGGGTGACCCCCGCCGACGGGCGAAGACGATCGAGAAGTCGCGGGAAAAGATCCTCCCCGAGCACTAGAGAGTTTCTTTTGCCTACGCATTACTCTTGACGCGAGGCCGCGCACGTGCGGCACGCCATGGAGGAGTGAGATGAGGAGCAGCAACCCGGTCTTCTCGCGTCGGGGGTTCAGCCGCGACAACGGCACCGCGGGCTTCAACGGCCAGCAGTCGCAGGCCGGGGGCCCCGCCGTCGGAGCGAACCCGTACGCCACCGGCACCCCGTACGCCGAGGGCACGACGAACCCGTACGCGACGAACCCGTACGCCCCGCAGGACACGCAGCTCGGCGCCCCGCAGCAGGCCCGCGGCAATGTGATGACCATCGACGACGTCGTGAGCCGTACGGCCATGACGCTCGGCACGGTCGTCCTCACCGCCGTCCTGTCCTGGTTCCTGCTGCCGGTCGACTCGGCCAACCTGGGCAAGTCCTACGGCATCGCCATCGGCGCCGCCCTGGTCGCCTTCGTCCTGGCGATGGTGCAGTCCTTCAAGCGCAAGCCGTCCCCCGCGCTGATCCTGAGCTACGCGGCCTTCGAGGGCGTCTTCCTCGGCGTGATCTCGGCCGCCGTCTCGACGTACATCGCCGACGGCGTGGTCATGCAGGCGGTCCTGGGCACCATGGCGGTCTTCGCCGGTGTCCTGATCGCCTACAAGATGGGCTGGATCCGCGTCAACCGCCGTTTCTACGGCTTCGTGATGGCCGCCGCCATGGGCTTCATGCTGCTCATGGTGGTGAACCTGCTCTTCGCCGTCTTCGCCGGCGGTGACGGCCTCGGCTTCCGCAGCGGCGGCCTCGGCATCCTCTTCGGTGTCATCGGCGTCATCCTGGGCGCCTGCTTCCTCGCCCTCGACTTCAAGCAGGTCGAGGACGGCGTGAACTACGGCGCGCCGCGCGAGGAGGCCTGGCTGGCCGCCTTCGGTCTCACCATGACCCTGGTGTGGATCTACCTGGAGATGCTGCGTCTGCTGTCGATCCTGCAGGGCGACGACTGACGTACCGAGTGACTCGGGGGAAGGGCCCGTCCGGCTCCGCGCCGGGCGGGCCCTTCCGTGTGCCCGCCGTGCCGGGGGCGGTGCCCGTTGGCCAGGGGGCCGGGGCGGCGCATAGGGTCACCGGGTGCGCGATACGAGTGAACTGACCGCCGCCGTCGAACGCCTCGCCGACCGGCTGCGGGCCGCCCCGCAGAGCCGTCTCCAGCGCGGTGCGGCGGCCGAGGGGCTCGCCCTCGCCCGCGAGCTCGCCCTGCGCGCCCAGCGCGCCGAGGACCCGGAACGGGAGCCGAGGACGATGCCGGACGCGGGCGTCTTCACCGTGGCCGATCAGCTGCTCGTCGCCGGCACGGATTTGGCCGAAATCCTTCGAACGGCCCCGGCCGACTCCCGCGAGGGGGAACTGGCAGAGGCCGTGAGGCTGGTACGTGACGCGGCGGCGCGCTCGGGTCTCTAGCCCGTGCGGGAAGGGCTCAGAGGGACGCGATGACGCGGTCCGCCAGGATGTAGACGTTCTCCTCGTCGGACTCGCCGTACGAGAAGGTCAGGGCGAAGGCTCCCGAGACGCCCGAGCCGCCGAGCAGTACCGGCGTGCGGCCGCCGCGCAGGGCCTCCGCGAGGCGTTCCGCGGTCTCGCGGTGCCCCGGGGTCATACAGAGCGTCGTGCCGTCCGCGAAGACGTACACGTCGAGCGTGCCGAGCGGGCCCGGGCGCACGTCGGTCAGCGCCGTGCGGGTGTCCGCCAGCTCCTCCAGGCGGGCCACCGTCCGCTCGTGGTCGGTGACGACGGGCGTCTGCACCGGCACGAAGTCCGGGTGCGAGGGGTGGCGGCGGCGGGCCGCGGCCAGCTCCACGGAGTCCTCGGGGTACTCGGGGTACTCGTCGAAGGCGTCGACCGGGTCGAGCGCGTCGAACGCGTCGGCACCGTCGAGCGCGGCCGCCTCCGCCTCCATGGCCTCCAGGGCCATCGCCTCAAGGCCCACGAAGTCGGCCTGGCGCGGGACGAAGAAGGAGCCGTCGTCGGCCGGGCCGCCGAGACCGCCGAGCAGGGACGGGGCGTCGGCCGCGTCCCGGGCCTCCTGCGCGGCCCAGAAGGCCCGCGCCTCGGCGAGCTCGCGCTCGCGCTCCTCGGCCAGCGCCTCCGTGACCGCGGCCCGTATCTCGGCGGCGGGCGTGGCGGTGCGGGCCGCGGGGACCGTGACGCCGTGCCCGGCCGCCAGTTCGCTCCGCAGGGCGGTGACCTGCTTGCGGAGACCGTGGACGGCGTGCAGGGCGGCAGCGCCCACGGCCGTGGCAGCGGCCGTGGTCAGCAGCAGGGCAAGAGGCATGGCGCTCACTGACGTACTCCCGATTCCGAGTCGATCCCCCGACTTCCTACATCAGCTTGTCCTGGGCCGGGGCCCGCTGTCAGTGCATTACGTCACGAATTGGACAGGTATTTCTGCCAGGTGTTTAGTCCCGAAACGGCTCTGACCTGGGAAAACGAACTCCCCCGGGATAAAGGTCACATCCTGGGGGAGATTCGGTCACGGCTCGGACGCGGGGCGGTTGACGCCCGGGTCGTGGGGAGAACGGGTGTTCACGCGGACACCCTCCGCTACGTCAGCTCAGGCGCTCGCCTTCTCGCTCACGCTTCGCTTCGCCTCCGCTGCGGGCAGGTGCCGCCCTCGTCCCTCGGGCGACCCCTACCCTCCGCTGCGGCTCAGCTCAGCCGCTCGACGACCATGGCCATGCCCTGGCCGCCGCCGACGCACATCGTCTCCAGGCCGAACTGCTTGTCGTGGAACTGCAGGCTGTTGATCAGCGTGCCGGTGATCCGGGCGCCGGTCATGCCGAAGGGGTGGCCGACGGCGATGGCGCCACCGTTGACGTTCACCTTGTCCAGGTCCAGGCCCAGGTCCTGGTAGGACGGGATGACCTGGGCGGCGAAGGCCTCGTTGATCTCGGCCAGGTCGATGTCGCCGATGGTGAGGCCGGCGCGCTTGAGGGCCTGCTTCGACGCCTCGACCGGGCCGAGGCCCATGATCTCGGGGGAGAGGCCGGAGACGCCGGTGGAGACGATGCGGGCGAGCGGGGTCAGGCCGAGCTCGCGGGCCTTCGTGTCCGACATGATCACGAGCGCGGCGGCGCCGTCGTTGAGCGGGCAGCAGTTGGCGGCCGTGACCAGGCCGTCGGGGCGGAAGACCGGCTTGAGGCCCTGCACGCCCTCCAGGGTGACGCCGGCGCGCGGGCCGTCGTCCGCGGAGACGACGGTGCCGTCCGGCAGCGTCACCGGGGTGATCTCGCGCTCCCAGAAGCCGTTCTTGATGGCCTGCTCGGCGAGGTTCTGCGACCGTACGCCGAACTCGTCCATCTCCTGACGGCTGATGCCCTTGAGGCGGGCCAGGTTCTCGGCGGTCTGGCCCATGGCGATGTACGCGTCCGGGACGACGCCGTCCTCGCGCGGGTCGTGCCAGGTGGAGCCCTCGGAGGCGGCGACCTCGGCGGTGCGGGCCTCGGCCTCGGCGAAGAACGGGTTGTGCGTGTCGGGCAGCGAGTCCGAGTTGCCCTTCACGAAGCGGGACACCATCTCGACACCGGCCGAGACGAAGACGTCGCCCTCGCCCGCCTTGATCGCGTGCAGCGCCATGCGGGAGGTCTGCAGCGAGGAGGAGCAGTAGCGGGTGACCGTGCAGCCCGGCAGGTGGTCCATGCCCATCTGCACGGCGACGATGCGGCCCAGGTTGTTGCCCTGCTCGCCGCCCGGCAGGCCGCAGCCCAGCATCAGGTCGTCGATGTCGCGCGGGTCGAGCTCCGGCACCTTGGCCAGGGCGGCCTGGACGATGGTGGCGGTGAGGTCGTCCGGCCGCAGGTCCTTGAGGGAGCCCTTGAAGGCCCGGCCGATGGGCGAGCGGGCGGTCGAGACGATCACGGCTTCGGGCATCACGGCTCCATGAGGGTGCGGAGTGGGCGGACTGAAAGGGAAGTTACCCGTACGTACCGCAGGGGTCACCGCCCTGACGGTGTGACGGTGGCCTCTTTTCTAAGCGGACGCTCAGTTGGTGGCGGGGTCGGCCGGGGCCGTGGACGCCGCCGGCCCCTCGGTCACCCCCTCCGAGCC
The DNA here is from genome assembly GCF_051305195.1 of Streptomyces sp. Qhu_M48. Classification (NCBI taxonomy): domain Bacteria; kingdom Bacillati; phylum Actinomycetota; class Actinomycetes; order Kitasatosporales; family Streptomycetaceae; genus Streptomyces; species Streptomyces sp. Qhu_M48. The sequence goes on from NZ_CP195432.1 coordinate 657,601, forward strand.
GACTTCCGCGGGCACCGGCAGGCGCCGCCTGCGACGGTGCTTGAGCAGGGCCCAGGGCGCCCGTGCGCCCGTCACCTCGGTGCCCGCCTCCTTCACCGCCTCCGCCGCCGCCTGGGCCACCGGCAGCATGTTCTCCCGCCGCGTCGGCTCCAGGCGGTCGGTCTCCGGCCACACGCCGAGCGCCGCGCACAGCGTCGGGAGCATGGCCATCGCCGCCGTCGCGTACCCCTCCGCCGACGGGTGGAAGTTGTCCACCCCGAACATCTCGCGCGGGTTCTCAGCGAACTCGGGGCCGAGGAGGTCGCCGACCGACACCGTCCGGCCGCCCTGCTCCACCACCACGATCGTCTGCGCCGCCGCGAGCTGCCGGGAGGCCCGCCGGGCCAGCCAGCGCAGCGGCTGGTAGACCGGCTCGATGGTCCCCAGGTCCGGGCAGGTCCCGACCACCACCTCCGCCCCGGCCGTCCGCAGCCGCCGCACCGCCGACGCCAGGAGCCGTACCGACTCCGTGGGCGGCAGGCGGTGCGTCACGTCGTTCGCGCCGATCATGATCACGCAGACGTCCGGCGGCCCCAGGGGCTGGGCGAGCAGCAGCGACACCTGGCGCTCCAGGTCGTCCGAGCGCGCCCCCGACAGGGCCACGTTCCGCAGGACCACCGGCCGCTCCGCCACCGCCGCGAGCCCGGAGGCGAGCAGCGCGCCCGGAGTCTGGCCGGAGCGGCGCACCCCCTGACCCGCCGCCGTGGAATCACCCAGAAGGGCCAGCCGCAGCGGGTCGTCCGCGCCGAACGCGCGGCCGTACAGACCGTCCGCCCCCGGCGGCAGCGGAGCCGCCCCGCCGCCCACCGTCCGCTTCGCGATCTGCATCTCGGCCAGCAGGACACCCACCGCCGCCACTCCGAGCAGTCCGATGCTCCCGCCGCCGTACGCCGCACCCGCGGCGATCCGCCGTGCCACCCTCGCCCTCGACATGGGGGCCGTCACCTCCTTCAAGCCGTTCAGGGTCTAACTGCCCCGTAACCCGCTCCGACTACGCATACGCTGGCCACACCATTACGGAGACCCCGGAGATTACGGTGCAATTCCACGACTCGATGATCAGCCTCGTCGGCAACACCCCGCTGGTGAAGCTCAACAACGTCACAGCGGGTATTCAGGCGACCGTCCTGGCCAAGGTCGAGTACTTCAACCCCGGAGGCTCGGTCAAGGACCGGATCGCCCTGCGGATGATCGAGGCGGCCGAGCAGAGCGGTGAGCTCAAGCCCGGTGGCACCATCGTCGAGCCCACGTCCGGCAACACCGGCGTCGGCCTGGCGATCGTGGCCCAGCGGAAGGGCTACAAGTGCATCTTCGTCTGCCCCGACAAGGTGTCCCTCGACAAGATCAACGTACTGCGGGCGTACGGCGCCGAGGTCGTCGTCTGCCCCACCGCGGTCGACCCGGAGCACCCGGACTCGTACTACAACGTCTCGGACCGCCTCGTCCGTGAGACGCCCGGTGCCTGGAAGCCCGACCAGTACTCCAACCCGAACAACCCGCGCTCCCACTACGAGACCACCGGTCCCGAGCTCTGGGAGCAGACGGAGGGGAGGATCACCCACTTCGTGGCGGGCGTCGGCACCGGCGGCACCATCTCCGGCACGGGCAACTACCTCAAGGAGGTCAGCGACGGCTCCGTGAAGGTCGTCGGCGCCGACCCGGAGGGCTCGGTCTACTCCGGCGGCTCCGGGCGCCCGTACCTCGTCGAGGGCGTCGGTGAGGACTTCTGGCCGACCGCCTACGACCGGAACGTCACGGACCGGATCGTCGCCGTGTCCGACAAGGACTCGTTCCAGATGACCCGCCGCCTCGCCAAGGAGGAGGGCCTCCTCGTCGGCGGCTCCTGCGGCATGGCCGTCGTCGCGGCCCTGGAGGTCGCCAAGGAGCTCGGTCCCGACGACGTCGTCGTCGTCCTGCTGCCGGACTCCGGCCGCGGCTACATGTCCAAGATCTTCAACGACGAGTGGATGGCCGACTACGGCTTCCTGGAGGACACCTCCACCGCCACCGTCGCGGACGTCCTGCGCCACAAGGAGGGCGTCATGCCCTCCCTCGTCCACATGCACCCGGACGAGACCGTCGGCCAGGCGATCGAGGTGCTCCGCGAGTACGGCGTCTCCCAGATGCCCATCGTGAAGCCCGGCGCCGGCCACCCCGACGTGATGGCCGCCGAGGTCGTCGGCTCGGTCGTCGAGCGCGAGCTCCTCGACGCGCTCTTCACCCAGCGGGCCTCCCTGGAGGACCCGCTGGAGCGCCACATGAGCGCGCCGCTGCCGCAGGTCGGCTCCGGCGAGCCGGTCGCCGACCTGATGTCCGTCCTCGGCGAGTCCGCCGACGCGGCGATCGTCCTGGTCGAGGGCAAGCCGACCGGTGTCGTGAGCCGCCAGGACCTGCTGGCCTTCCTGGCCAACGGCGGCACGAGGTAGCACCGGGCACCAGCCCGCGCACCCGCCCGCGCGGGCGGCGGCGGGCCGGGTCGCGCGGGCGCGTTCGCGCAATCGGTACGAGCGCGACACGTTCGCGCAGCACCGGCTTAACACACGTCCGGCACATTGGTGGTTGTCGGCGTCACGGACCTCCGGAGCGGCTCCCGGACCTCCTGACGACGCCACGGACGCGGCGACCGGCCCTGACCCGGGCCCGTGTCCTCGCGGGGACCGCCGTCGTCCCGCCCCCCGGTGAAACGGGGGTGCGGCGGTCCCCGCGCAGACCACCTCGTGGCGTGTCACACGCCACGACGACATCGGGCCCCCCGCTTCGGCGGGGGGCCCGATGTCGTCGTGGAGCCGTGTCCGGGACTGGTCCTCCCCGCCCCCGCCTGCATATCCTTATGCACACCCGTGTGTGGATGAATAGGCGAGAGGGGGCGGGCGGCATGAGCGACAGCGCGGCCGGCCGGCTGCAGGCGCTCTTCGAGGGGCACCGGCTGACCCCGACCCAGCGGCGCATCGCGCACTCCATGGTGCGGCGCGCCGCGGACGTGCCGTTCCTGTCCAGCGTCGAACTCGCCGACCTCGCCGGGGTCAGTCAGCCCTCCGTCACCCGCTTCGCCGTCGCCCTCGGTTTCGACGGCTACCCGGCGCTCCGCCGCCACCTGCGCGAGGTCACGCCCTCCGAGCCCGACGCGGGCGGGGGCGGGGGCGAGGCGCTCAACGAGTACCAGCAGGCCGTGCTCGCCGAGATCGAGAACCTCCGGCACCTCGCCGGAGTGCTCGCCGACCCCGCGCCCGTCGAGCGGGCCGGCCGGCTGCTCGCCCGCTCCCGCCCGCTGCCCGTGCTGGGACTGCGGGCCGCCTCGTCACAGGCGCGCGGCTTCGCCTACTTCGCCGCCAAGGTGCACCCCGACGTCCGGCTCCTCGACGAGGCCGGCTCGATGCTCACGGACCGCGTCGACGCGGTCGTGCGGGCCGGGGCCTCGGCCCTGCTGTGCTTCGCGCTGCCCCGGCACCCGCGGGAGGTCGTCGAGGCCCTGGAGTACGCGCGGGCGGCCGGGCTCACGGTCGTGACCGTCGCCGAGTCGGCGTTCGCGCCCGTCGCCGCCCACAGCGACCTGCTCATCCCGGCCGCCGTCGGCACCGGGCTCGCTTTCGACACCGCCTGCGCGCCGATGATGCTCGGCCGGGTCCTCCTGGAGGCCATGGCGGACGAACTCCCGGACGCGCAGGCGCGGCTGGAGGAGTTCGACGCGAAGGCGGCGGCGCGGGGCCTCTTCGTCGAGTAGCGGGGCCTCTTCGTCGAGTAGGCGCGGAGCCCGCCCGTCGAGCGGGGCTCCGGCGGCCCCTCCGACGCGCGGGGGAGCGGGAGGTCAGACGTCCAGCTCGGTCTCGATCTTCTTCAGCTGGTGGCGGGCCATCGCCAGGTTCGCCCGGCTCTTGTCCAGGGCCAGGTAGAGGAAGAGGCCGTTGGTGCCGCGTCCCTTGAGCAGCCGGATCAGGTGGTAGTGCTTGCCGAGGGTGATCAGGATGTCCTCGATCTCGTCGTCGAGCCCCAGCATCTCCATCGCCCGGACCTTGGCCCGGACGACGTCGGTGTTGCCGGCCGCGGCCACGTTGAGGTCGAGCTCCTTGCCGCCGCCGATCGTGCCGAGCGCCATGCCGCTGGTGTAGTCGACGAGGGCCGCGCCGATGGCGCCGTCGATCGTGGTGGCTTCCTTGAGGGCGGTCTCGGTGTTCGCCATGGTGTCGTACTTCCTTTTCGGGTGAGCTGTTCGGACGGGTTCAGTTCAGGTCTCTGCGTTCCAGCGCTCCGTCGACGAGTTCGCCTATCCGGACGCTGGACCTGCGGGCCTCCAGGTGGAGTCGCCCGACGTTGATCCGGGGTTCCGCGAGCAGCGTGAGGACGGCCGAGCCGCCCGCCGCGTACGTCGCCACGTAGCCGCTCTCGCCCCGCACCAGCAGTTCGCGGAAGCGCCCCTGGCCGGTGGACTCCGTCAGCCGCTGGCCGACGCCGAGCGCCGCCGCCGTCAGCGCGGCCACGCTCTCCGCCTCGCCGTCCACGGTGTCGTGGGCGAGGACGAGCCCGTCGGCGCTGGCCGCCAGGGCTCCGGTGAGCTGGGGGAGCCGGGCCCGTAGCCGTCTGAGCTCGCCGAGGACCTCGGCTTCTGCCGTCATGAGCTGTTTCCTTTCGGCGCGCAGGCGCAGGGCACGCCTCATCACAGGTGTGCCTCCAGGGCGTCACGGAGCCGGCGCAGCAGGGCGATGTCGGGATCGGCCACCGGCAGGGCCGGTAAGGGGGGTGGCGGTGGCGTGGGGGCGGGATCGAGCGGCGTCTCGACGAGTCCGGCGGCGGCGAGCCGCCGGACGTCGAGGAGGGTGTGGAAGGCGGGCCTGCCGAGCAGCCGGGCCAGCTCCGCCGGGGTCCGCTCGCCGTCCGCGGCGGCGAGCAACGCGCGCTGGCGCACTCCCACGGTCTGACCGGGGGCGGCGGGGCGCGGCACGACCGGGGCGGTGTCCACGGAGGCGTACGGCCAGACGGCGTCGAGGAGTTCGCGGCGGCGTACCGTCTCGCGCTCGACGGCCTCGGCGGAGACCGGCCGCACCGTCCCGAACCAGTGCCCCACCCCGTACCGGAAGCGGGTCGGTCCGCTGGTGGGGGAGAGGGCGAAGAAGGCCGCGTCGAAGACGGCGCCGAGGTGGCAGATCTCCAGTTCGCCGTCGTGGAGCCGGCCGCTGTCGACGAGGAAGCGGCCGACGGCGCGGTGGGCCCCGGCCCGGTCGACGGCCTCGTCCCAGCCCTCGCGGGGGAGGCGTCCGCCGGTGGTCAGGAGGACGTCGACGCCGGGGGAGGCGGGGCTCTCGGCGTGCACGACCCGGCCGTCGACGAGGTAGAGGGTGCCGTGGTCGCGCAGCAGGGCTCCGGTGGCCTTCTCGGCGGCGAGCCGGACCAGCATGGGGGAGACGGGGGCGGCGACGGCGCTCATCCGAGGACCAGCCTCTCGGCGAGGTCGCGGAGCCGTATGCGGGCCAGGGCGAGGTTGCCGGTAGCGCGGTCGAGCCAGAGATGGAGGAAGACGCTGCTGTCGAAGGAGGTCTCGACGAAGCGGATGACGTGGTAGCCGGCACGGGTGGTGACGATGAGGTCCTCGACGGGTGGGGCCCCGGGCTCCCCTGGGGTGTCGCCGGCCGCGACGAAGGTGTCGAACTCGGCTGCCGAGCGGGCGAGTTCGGCGGTCTCGGCGGCCGTCGTCTCGTGGTCGCCGACCGGTGAGTCACCCGCCGTCCCGAGGGCGAGCCCGCTGGTCCAGTCGACCAGGGAGGCCCCGCGAGCGCCCGGCAGGGCCATGGCCTCCAGAAGGCACTCGTCGATTCCGGGCACGTGGATTCCCCTCCCGATGCGGCGTGCGAACGTGCGGCAGTGACGGCGACGTTACTGAACGCAGCGCTCCTCGGGAGCCGTTCTGGCATTTTCCATCGGAACATGCCAGCGTCTGACGGGATTTGGCCTGTCGGACGCCGTGGTCCTCTGTCAGGTCGGCCACCGGGCCGTCCGTGACGCCGTGCGCGAGGCCGTCCGCGGGCCCGTGCGCGAGGCCGCTCGGCGGCCCGTCCGTGCTGCCGCCCGCCGGCCCGTGCGGGAGACGGTCCGTGGGCCCGTCCGTGCTGCCGCCCGTCGGTCCGTCCGTGCGGCCGGGCCTCAGGCCCTGGACTCCACGGCCTTCGCGATGTCGTTCAGGTCCTTCGTGAGGGCCTTGGCGACGGCCTTCGCGCCGAAGCGGGTCATCAGCCGGCCGAGGAGTCCCGGCTTCCGGCCGTGGGCGGGCCGCGCGGAGAACGTCATCCGCAGGGTGGTCGCCCCCGTTCCGTCGGGCACCAGGGTGAGCTCGGAGACGTAGTGCATGCCGTGCGAGTCGGCGACCGTGACGTACCGGTCGGGCGGCTCGCACTCCGTCACCGTCATCTCCTCGGTGGCCTCCTTGCCGAGCATCCGCCGGGTCTCGCGCCAGCGGGTGCCGACGCCGAAGCCGCCCTCGGTGAGCACCTCGACCTTCTCGACGCCCGAGAGGACGCGGGGCATGTCCCGCAGGTCGGTGATCGACTCCCAGACCCGCCCGGGGGAGGCGTCGACCCGGCGCTCGACGACGACGGATGTGGTGTCCGTACCGGTTCCAGTCATGGCTTCATCGAAGCGGGACGCCGGGACCCGCGCGACCGGACGGACCACCCGGACGCCTCCGTCCCGCCCCGTGCCGCGGGGGCTCCATGGCCACTCCGCCTCATCCCCGCCGGACGAGCGCGTCCGCCTGCGCCCCGCCCGACTCCGCCACGATCTCCGCGACCGTCTGGGGCTTCCGTACGGTCGTGAAGGCCACCGCCCCGTCCTCGGACACCGTGAAGCCGTGGACGCCCGGCCGGGGCAGGCTGTTGTACGCGTAGTGGTGGGCGAAGTAGTACGCGCCGGTGTCCGGCACGGCCACCACGTCGCCCTGGCGCAGCGGCGGCAGCGCGCGGCCCGTGGCGAGCAGGTCCCCGGCGAAGCAGGCGGGCCCCGCCACGTCCTGGACGGTGGTCTCCCCGGTGCGGGGGCGGCCCGCGGAGTCGTACGCGAGGATCCGCAGCGGCCAGGACTCGGGGGCGTAGACCGTACGGGTGGCCAGCTGCACGCCCGCGTGGGTGACGGCGATCGGGCGGCCCCCGGAGGTCTTCGTGTACTCCACCCGGGCGAGGACCGTGCCGTGCTTGGCGAGGAGCGAACGGCCGAACTCGGTCACCAGGCCGTAGCGGCCGTCGAAGAGGCCGGGGACGGTGTCGGCGAGCAGCCGGGCGTACTCGGCGTACGTCGGCGTCTCCTCGTCGGAGGCGAAGTTCACCGGGAGCCCGCCGCCGATGTCGAGGGTGTCGACCTGCTGCCGCCCGGCCGTTCTGTTGATCTCCTCGGCGAGCGCGTACGCCTCCCCGACGCCTTCGGCCATCAGGGCGAGCGGTACGCCCTGGGAGCCGGTGTGGGTGTGCAGCCGGGTCAGCCAGGGGCGCTCCAGGAAGGCCTGGACGACGGCCTTGCGGGCGCCCTCGTCGCGCAGCGCCACGCCGAACTTGGAGGTGGCGGTCGCGGTCGAGAGGGCGCCGATGGAACCCGCTCCGACCTGCGGGTTCACCCGGAGTCCGAGAGGTGAGGCGGTGGGCGCGGAGGCGACGAGCGCGTCGAGCCTGGCCAGCTCCTGGAGGTTGTCGGCGTTGACGGCGACGCCGAGCGCGAGGGCCTGGCGCAGCTCGGCCGGGGTCTTGGCGGGGGAGTCGAGCACGGTCCGGGCGGGTGGGATCCCGGCGGCGCGGGCGAGGGCCAGCTCGCCGGGGCTGGCGACCTCGACGCCGAGTCCGGCCTCGTGGAGCAGCCGCAGGACGGGGACGAGCGGGGTGGCCTTGACGGCGAAGGCGTGGAGCACGGGGGCGTCGGTGACGGCGGCGAACGCGCTGGTCAGGGCGGCGGCGGAGGCGCGGATGCCGGCGGTGTCGAGGAGGGCGACGACGGGTTCGGCGGGGGAGAGGAGCCCCTGATCGACGGAGGCTCGGACGGCGAGATCGCGACGGGAGGAGGCCATGCGGTCCATCCCATCACCGGGACGGGTGGTGCCGCAGCGGTTGACTACAACTATTCATGCCGCCAGGATGTGAATATCCGAACGACATTCGAGGAGGCACCCCCATGTCAGGACCCCGCCCCGTACGTGCGGCCCGCGGTACGGAACTGAGCGCCCTGGGATGGCAGCAGGAGGCCGCCCTCCGGATGCTCCAGAACAACCTCGACCCCGAGGTCGCCGAGCACCCCGACAAGCTCGTCGTCTACGGCGGCACCGGCAAGGCCGCCCGCGACTGGCGCTCCTTCGACGCCATGGTCCGCACCCTGCGCACCCTCAAGCAGGACGAGACGATGCTCGTCCAGTCGGGCCGCCCCGTCGGCGTCATGCAGACCCACGAGTGGGCCCCGCGCGTCCTCCTCGCCAACTCCAACCTGGTCGGCGACTGGGCCAACTGGGAGGAGTTCCGGCGCCTGGAGCACCTCGGTCTCACCATGTACGGCCAGATGACCGCCGGGTCCTGGATCTACATCGGCACCCAGGGCATCCTCCAGGGCACCTACGAGACCTTCGCCGCCGTCGCCGCCAAGAGGTTCGGCGGCACCCTCGCCGGCACGATCACCCTCACCGCCGGCCTCGGCGGCATGGGCGGTGCCCAGCCCCTCGCCGTGACGATGAACGACGGCGTCGCCATCTGTGTCGACGTCGACCCGCGCGCCATCGAGCGCCGCATCGAGCACCGCTACCTGGACGTGCGGGCCGACGACCTCGCCCACGCCCTCCGGCTCGCCACCGAGGCCCGCGACGCCCGCCGCCCGCTCTCCATCGGCCTCCTCGGCAACGCCGCCGAACTGCTCCCGCGGATGCTCGCCGAGGGTGCCCCGATCGACATCGTGACGGACCAGACCTCCGCCCACGACCCGCTCGCCTACCTCCCGATCGGCGTCGCCTTCGACGACATGGCCGACGCGGCGGCGAAGGACCCGGCCGGGTTCACGACCCGCGCCCGCGAGTCGATGGCCAAGCACGTCGAGGCCATGGTCGGCTTCATGGACGCGGGCGCCGAGGTCTTCGACTACGGCAACTCGATCCGCGGCGAGGCCCAGCTCGCCGGCTACGACCGCGCGTTCGCCTTCCCCGGCTTCGTCCCGGCGTACATCCGCCCCCTGTTCTGCGAGGGCAAGGGCCCGTTCCGCTGGGCCGCCCTCTCCGGCGAGGCCTCCGACATCCACAAGACGGACAAGGCGCTCCTGGAGCTCTTCCCGGAGAACGAGTCCCTCCACCGCTGGATCAAGATGGCCGGCGAGCGCGTCCACTTCCAGGGCCTGCCCGCCCGCATCTGCTGGCTCGGCCAGGGCGAGCGCGACAAGGCCGGCGACATGTTCAACGACATGGTCGGCGACGGCACCCTCGCCGCGCCCCTCGCCATCGGCCGCGACCACCTCGACTGCGGCTCGGTCGCCTCCCCGTACCGCGAGACCGAGGCCATGCTCGACGGCTCCGACGCCATCGCCGACTGGCCCCTCCTCAACGCCATGGTGAACGTCGCCTCCGGCGCCTCCTGGGTCTCCATCCACCACGGCGGCGGCGTCGGCATGGGCCGCTCCATCCACGCCGGCCAGGTCTCGGTGGCGGACGGCACCGCCCTCGCGGGCGAGAAGATCCGCCGCGTGCTCACCAACGACCCCGGCATGGGCGTCATCCGCCACGTCGACGCGGGCTACGACATCGCCGAGCGCGTCGCCGACGAGAAGGGCGTCCGCGTCCCGATGCGCGAGGGCTCCCAGGACGAGGCGTCCGCGTGAGCGACAGCTTCCACGCCATGTGGCGGTCGCTGCGGCCCCTCGGCCGCAGTGCCGCCTCCGGCGGCTACCGGCGCTACGCCTGGACCGAGGCCGACGCCGACTGCCGCCTCTGGTTCCGGATGCAGGCCGAGGCCCGCCGCCTGGACGTCGAGACCGACCGCAACGGCAACCAGTGGGCCTGGCTCGGCGACCCGACGGCCGGCGACGCCGTCGTCACCGGCTCCCACCTGGACTCCGTCCCCGACGGCGGAGCCTTCGACGGCCCCCTCGGCGTCGTCTCCTCCTTCGCCGCGCTCGACGAACTCCGCTCCCGCGGCGTCTCGTTCAAGCGTCCCCTCGCCATCGTCAACTTCGGCGACGAGGAAGGTGCCCGCTTCGGCCTCGCCTGCGTCGGCTCCCGCCTAGCCGGGGGCCGGCTGACGAAGGAGCGGGCGTACGAGCTCCGCGACGCGAACGGCATCAGCCTGCCGCAGGCCATGGAGGCCGCCGGGTACGACCCTTCGGGGATCGGGCCCGACCCCGAACGGCTCGCCCGCGTCGGCGCCTTCGTCGAACTCCACGTCGAGCAGGGCCGCGCCCTCGACCTGTCCGGCGACCCCGTCGGCATCGCCTCCGCCATCTGGCCGCACGGCCGCTGGCGGTACGACTTCGCCGGCGAGGCCAACCACGCCGGCACCACCCGGCTCGTCGACCGCCGCGACCCGATGCTCACCTACGCGGAGACGGTCCTCGCCGCCCGCCGTGAGGCCGAGCTCGCGGGCGCCGTCGCCACCTTCGGCAAGATCGCCGTCGAACCGAACGGCGTCAACGCCATCCCGTCCCTCGTCCGCGGCTGGCTCGACGCGCGCGCCGCCGACCAGGGCGCCCTGGACCAGGTCGTCACCGGCATCGAGGCGGAGGCCCGCGGCTACGCCGACCGCCACGGCGTCGACCTCACGGTCGTCCAGGAGTCCTTCACCCCGGTCGTGGACTTCTCGCACGCCCTGCGCGACGAGCTCTCCCGGATCCTGGGCACCTCGGGGAAGGTGCCGGTCCTCGGCACCGGCGCGGGACACGACGCGGGCATCCTGTCCGAATCGATCCCGACCGCCATGCTGTTCGTACGGAACCCCACCGGCGTCTCGCACTCCCCGGCCGAGTTCGCGGCCGAGGACGACTGCGTCGCCGGGGTCCTCGCACTCGCCGACGTACTGGAGGAGCTGGCGTGCCGCTGACGACGTACTGGCTGGAACACGCCTGGCTCGACACCCATGTCGAGCCGGGCGTGGCCCTGGACGTGGACTCCGACGGCCGGATCTCGGCCGTACGCACGGGGGTCGAGGCGCCCCCGCGGGGCGCCGTCGTCCTCCGCGGCCTCACGCTCCCCGGCCTCGCGAACACCCACTCGCACGCCTTCCACCGCGCCCTGCGCGGCACCGTCCAGGTCGGCTCCGGCACCTTCTGGACCTGGCGCGAGGTCATGTACGACGTCGCCCAGCGCCTCACCCCCGACAGCTACTTCGCCCTGGCCCGCGCCGTGTACGCGGAGATGGCGCTCGCGGGCATCACCTCCGTCGGTGAGTTCCACTACCTCCACCACGCGCCCGGCGGCACCCCCTACGACGACCCCAACGCCATGGGCGAGGCCCTGATCGCGGCCGCGGGCGAGGCCGGCATCCGCATCACCCTCCTCGACACCGCGTACCTCTCCTCCGGCTTCGGCGCCGCCCCCGACCACCACCAGCTCCGCTTCACCGACGGCACCGCAGACCGGTGGGCCGAGCGGGTGTCGGCCCTCAGGGAACGCGACGGCGTACGCGTCGGGGCGGCGATCCACTCCGTACGGGCCGTCCCCGCCGACCAGCTCGCCACGGTGGCCGGCTGGGCGCGGGACAGGGACGCCCCCCTCCACGTCCACCTCTCGGAGCAGACCGCCGAGAACGACGCCTGCCTCGCCGCCCACGGCCGCACCCCGACCCAGCTCCTCGCCGACCACGGCGTCCTCGGCGCCCGGACGACCGGCGTCCACAACACCCACCTGACGGACACGGACATCGCGCTCATCGGCTCGACGTCCACCGGCACCTGCATGTGCCCGACGACCGAACGGGACCTCGCCGACGGCATCGGCCCGGCGGTCGCCCTCCAGCGCGCCGGCTCCCCGCTCTCCCTCGGCAGTGACAGCCACGCCGTCATCGACCTCTTCGAAGAGGCCCGGGCCATGGAGCTCGACGAGCGCCTGCGCACCCGCACCCGCGGCCACTGGACGGCGGCGGCGCTGCTCCGCGCGGCCACGGCCGACGGCCACGCCGCCCTCGGCCGCCCCGACGCGGGCGTCCTGGAGACCGGCGCCCCCGCCGACCTCACGACGATCGCGCTCGACTCGGTCAGGACAGCGGGACCGGTACCGCGTCTGGCAGCCGAGACCGCGGTATTCGCGGCGTCGGCCGCGGACGTCCGGCACACGGTCGTGGGCGGACGCCATGTCGTACGGGACGGGACCCACTCCTCCGTGCCGGACGCCGCCCAGGCCCTCGCGGACTCGATCGCCGCCCTGCGCGGCTGAAGGAGACACCTCCCACCATGAACACCGGCCCCGAGGCGATGAACAACCCGGCGGCGACCTCCGCACCCACGAGCGCGAACAGCGCCGTGGCGACGGCCGCCACCGCCATCGTCAACATCGCCAGTCTCGTCACCAACGACCCCTCCCTCGGTGATGGAACCCCTCTCGGCCTGATCCAGGACGCGGCCGTCGTCATCGACGGCGACCGCGTCGTCTGGGTCGGTGAATCCAGCAAAGCACCGGCCACTGACAACCGGGTCGACGCCGGCGGCCGGGCCGTGATCCCCGGCTTCGTCGACTCCCACTCGCACCTCGTCTTCGCGGGCGACCGCACGGCCGAGTTCAACGCCCGCATGTCCGGCCGGCCGTACCAGGCGGCCGGCATCCGCACCACGGTCGCGGCGACGCGCGCGGCGACCGACGCGGAGCTGTCGGCGAACGTGGCCCGCTACCTGCGCGAGGCCCTCACCCAGGGCACCACCACCTTCGAGACCAAGTCCGGCTACGGCCTCACCGTCGAGGACGAGGCCCGCGCCCTGCGCATCGCCGCCGAGCACACCGACGAGGTCACCTACCTCGGCGCGCACATCGTCCCCCCGGAGTACGCCGACGACCCGGCCGCGTACGTGGAACTCGTCACCGGCGAGATGCTCGACGCCTGCGCCCCGTACGCCCGCTGGATCGACGTCTTCTGCGAGCAGGGCGCCTTCGACGGCGACCAGGCCCGCGCGATCCTCACCGCGGGCAGGGCGAAGGGCCTCCACCCCCGGGTGCACGCCAACCAGCTCACGTACGGCCCCGGCGTCCAGCTCGCGGTGGAGCTGGACGCGGCGAGCGCGGACCACTGCACCCACCTGACCGACGCGGACGTCGACGCGCTCGCGAGCGGCTCGACGGTCGCCACGCTCCTCCCGGGCGCGGAGTTCTCCACCCGGGCGCGGTGGCCGGACGCGCGCCGGCTCCTGGACGCGGGCGTCACGGTGGCCCTGTCGACGGACTGCAACCCGGGCTCCTCCTTCACCTCCTCGGTCCCGTTCTGCGTCGCGCTCGCGGTACGGGACATGGGGATGACCCCGGACGAGGCGGTCTGGTCGGCCACCGCCGGCGGCGCGGCGGCCCTGCGCCGCACGGACGTGGGCCGCCTGACGGTAGGCGCCCGCGCCGACCTCGCCGTGCTGGACGCCCCGTCCCACGTCCACCTGGCGTACCGCCCGGGCGTCCCGCTGGTGTCGCGGGTGTGGCGGGCGGGCGTGCGCGTGGTCTGAGCACGGAGGGGGCCCGACGACGGGACCCGCACGACCTGCGAGGGGTAGGGAGCCCATCCGGGCGTCTACCGCGCGGATGGGAAGCGCCGCGCCCAGGGGGTGCCTGGTCGACCAGGGTCTAGGAGCGGTGGCTCAGCACGTTGACCACCCGGCCGTCCGGGTCGCGGACGAAGAAGCGGCGGACGCCCCAGGGCTCGTCGGTCAGGGGGTGGACGATCTCCGCCCCGGAGGCACGGACCGTCTCGTAGGCGGCGTCCACGTCGTCGACCTCCACGCTGAGGTCGGGCGTGACCGGGGCGGTCAGGTCGTGGGTCATGAGGCTGACCTGGGCGGTCGGCGCGGCGGGCGGAGCGAGCGTCGCGATCCAGCCGTGGTCCATGACCACCTCGAACCCGAGCAGCCCGTAGAAGGCGCGGTTCTCCTCCGGGGAGTCGGTACGGAGGTTGGGCACGGCGCGGCGCACGGTCATGCCCCGCACCCTAGAGCGACGCGTCAGCGGAACTCGTGGACGACCCGGATCTCGCCGACGATGTGCGCGTTGAACTCGTCCAGCTCCTCGGCTGGCACCCACAGTTCGAGGATCGTCCGCCCGCCGGCCTGCTGGACCGGGTACCTGCGGAGGAACTCCGTGTCGACCTCGAAGCGGGTGACGAAGCCGGCGCCGTCGTGCTTGACGTTCCAGTCCCGGGCGATCCTGATCGCGTACTCCTCGTCGAGGACCGGGTAGAAGATCGGCTGCTCCGGCAGGCGGGGCGGCCAGGCGCGGTGGCCGAGCTTCCGTACGAGCTCCAGCTCGACCGGGCCGGTGGGGCGCCACAGGGTCGTCGTCGGTCGTCGGCCGGTCATCGCGGTTCGCTCGCTCTCCAGGTGATGGCGATCGCGGGTGCGGTCCGCCGGGAGCCCGACCGTACCGACGGGCCGGTGGCCGTGGCCACCGGTTTCAGCGGGCCGCGGGGGCCCCGTCCGCGTCCGCCACCGGCGCCAGCTCCCTCACCAGCGCTTCCGCCGCGCCCAGCGCCGCCCGCTCCTCCGCCGTCACGCACGGGTTCGCCGCGCGGCGGGTCCGCGCCGGCCCCAGGTGGGGGAGGACCGGGGTGGTCGTGGCCGCGAGGAGCGCGGTCAGGCCCGCGCGGGCGCCCGGGGCGTACGGGGCCGGGGAGACCGCGACCTCCGCGAGCATCAGGGCCGACATCGCGTGGTCCAGGCCCGCCGGGTGGCCCTCCTCCGCCGTCTGCCAGTCGATGACGACGGGGCCACGGTCCGTCAGGAGCACATTGCCGGGGTGCAGGTCCAGGTGGGCCGGCGGCGTTCCCGGCAGTGCGTGCAGCCTCGCCAGGAGCTCCGCGAGCAGCGCGCCCGCCGGCTCCGGCTCCACCGCGCCGGTGAGCAGCGCGTCCAGGAGCGACGGGCCCGCGAGGCGCTCCATCACCAGGTCGGGACCCTCCGCGCGCAGGACCGCCGGGACCGGATAGCCCTGGTGCGCGAGCCGCGTCATGAGCTCCGCCTCGCGGGTCGCGTCGTCGCCGTCCCGGTACCGGCGCAGGACCCGTGCCCCGTCGCCGGGCAGCGCGTACACGTCCGCCGTCCTGCCCCGCCCGACGATCTCCCACTCGTCCACCCCACGGCCCCCTTGATCACCAGTACTCTCCCACCGTGTCCACTCCTTCACGGGTTGGTCACGGAAAGACCGAGTATCCCTGTCTCTGCGGGTTCCGGACGGGTACCGTCCTGTCCTGGCAGGACTCAGGGGGGAAGACCGGGGGGTCGGCAAGGTGAGCGCTGTCCGCATGCGGGTCGTGAGGCCGGGGGAGCTGACCGCGCGGGAGGTCGAGGCGTGGCGTGAGCTGCGGGCCAGGACCGGCGCGCCCGCGAACCCGTTCATGGAGCCCGAGTTCGCCCGGGCCGTCGCCGCCGTGCGGCCCCGTTCGCGCGTCGCGGTGTGGTGGGAGGGGGAGGAGCCGGTCGGCTTCTTCCCGTACGAGAAGGGCCCGCTGGGCCAGGGACGGGCCATCGGCTTCGGTGTATCCGACAGCCAGGGCGCCGTCCTGCGGTCCGGACTGCGGCCGAGCGCGCGCGCCCTGCTGCGCCACTGCGGGCTCGCCGGCTGGGAGTTCGACAACCTGGAGGACGGGCAGCCCGTCTTCGAGGGCGCTGCCGTCGAGTCCTTCGCCTCGCCCGTGATCGACGTCGGCGAGGGGTACCCGGCCTACGAGGCCCTGCTGCGCGTCCAGTCGCCCAAGTTCCTGAGGACCACCCTCGCCAAGGAGCGCCGGCTCGGCCGGCAGGCCGGCGGAGAGGTGCGTTTCGTCTTCGACGAGCGCGACCCGGCGGCCCTGCGCACGCTCATGGAGTGGAAGTCCGCCCAGTACCGCAGGACCGGCCGCCGGGACCGTTTCTCGAAGGACTGGATCACCACCCTGGTCCGCCGCCTCCACGAGCTCCGCACGCCCGGCTGCTCCGGTGTCCTCTCCGTGCTCTACGTGGGCGAGCGGCCCGTCGCCGCGCACTTCGGGCTGCGGTCGGCGACCGTGCTGTCCTGCTGGTTCCCCGCGTACGACCCCGAGTTCGCCAAGTTCTCGCCCGGGCTCGTCCTCCATCTCCGGATGGCCGAGGCGGCGGCCGCCGCCGGGATCGGGATGCTCGACCTGGGGCGCGGGGACGCCGAGTACAAGGACGCCCTGAAGACCGGGGAGCTGACGGTGTACGAGGGGGCCGTCGTCCGCCCGGGTGTCCGGGCCGCGCTGCACTGGCTGGGCCGTGAGCCCTCGCGTCGCTTCCACCGTTTCGTGCGCGGCCGTCCGGAGCTCGCTGCCCGGGGCCGTACCGTCCTCAACCGCGTCGCGGCCCTGCGGGGCTCCCGTTAGCCGCGCCGGGGAGCCGGTGCGGGCCCCCTTCGCCGCCCTGGCCGCCCTCGTCAGCGGGTGGGCGACCACGTCGCCCGCCGCCCGGGCCCGCGCGGCGGCGGTCACGTCCGTCAACCGGCCGCGGGTACCCGTGGAGCCCGCCGCCCGTCCCCGGACGGTCGCCGTCGCGACCCTCAACCGGCCACAGGCGCCCGTGGAGCCTCCCGCCCGTCCCCGGACGGGGGCGGCCGCCCCGGCCGCCAACCGGCCGCAGACGCCGACGGCGTCCACCGCCCGCCCCCGGGCGGTCACGTCCGCCTCTTCCGTCCCCTCCGCCCCCGTCCCTCCGTGGAGCACCCCTCGATGAGCCTCCCCGTCCCCCGGCCCATCTCGGTCGCCGAGCTCGATCTCGACGCGCCCGACGGGCCCGTCCTCGGCTTCCGGCCCGCGCCCGGCGGGCCGCCCGTCGTGCCCGGTGACGTCTACGCGCTCGTACGGCTCCGGGGCCGGCCCGCCGCCACCGTCGTGGGCGCCTACGCCGAGGGCGAGGACCCCGCCGAGGTGCTCGCCGCCCTCGCCCGGCCGCGGCTCGCGGCGGCCGGGACACCCCGCACCGCCGCCGAACACCTCGCCGCCGAGCGCGCCGTCGCCGAAAGCGCCGGAGCCGAGCGTCCCGCCGCCGAGCGCGCCGACGCCGAACGCCTCGCCGCCGAAAGGCCGGAGGGCCGCGCGGAGACCCGCCCCGCCCCGCCCCGCACCTCCGTCGTCGTCGCGACCCGTGAGCGGCCCGAGCAGCTCGCCCGGGCCCTCGACTCGCTCCTCGCCCAGGACCACCCGGACTTCGAGCTC
This sequence comes from Streptomyces sp. Qhu_M48, assembly GCF_051305195.1. NCBI lineage: Bacteria > Bacillati > Actinomycetota > Actinomycetes > Kitasatosporales > Streptomycetaceae > Streptomyces > Streptomyces sp. Qhu_M48. The sequence continues at coordinate 674,958 of NZ_CP195432.1, forward strand.
GTCGTCGTCGACAACGCGCCGCTCACCACCGACACCCACGCGCTCGTCACCCGGAAGTACACCGACCGCGTCCGGTACGTCCGGGAGGACACCCCCGGTCTCGCCACCGCCCACAACACCGGCCTCGCCGCCGCCGGGGGAGCCGTCGTCGCCTTCACCGACGACGACGTGATCGCCGACCCGCACTGGCTGACCGCGCTCACCGAGCCCTTCGCCGCCGACCCCGGCCTCGGCTGCGTCACCGGACTGATCCTGCCCGCCCGGCTGCGCACCCCCGCCCAGATCCTCCTGGAGTCGCACGGCGGTTTCGCCAAGGGCTTCGCGCCCCGGGTGTACGACCCGGCGCTGCCGCCCGCCGACGAGCCGCTCTTCCCGTTCACCGCGGGCAGCTTCGGCTCCGGCGCCAACATGGCCTTCCGGACCGAGGCGCTCCGCACGGCCGGCGGCTTCGACCCGGCGACCGGCACCGGGACCGCGGCGAGGGGCGGCGACGACCTGTACGCCTTCGTCGCCGTCCTCTCCGCCGGCTTCCGTCTCCGCTACACCGCCGAGGCCCTCGTCTGGCACCACCACCGCGACACCTGGCAGGACCTGCGGAACCAGGCGTACGGCTACGGCGCCGGCCTCACCGCGTACCTCACCGCGACCCTGGTCCGCCGCCCCCGTCTGCTGCCCGCGCTCCTCGCCCGGCTTCCGCGCGGCCTCGCCCACGCCCGGACCATGACCGCCCAGCGCGGCGAGTCCCCCGAGGGCGGCGCCGTCCCCGGCGAGCACGGCACCCACCACCATCCCTGGCCTCGCAGCCTCTCCCGACTGGAGCGACGCGGCATGCTCTACGGCCCGATCGGATACGCGAAGGCCCGCGCGCGGTCCCGGCGGGGGAGGGCGGCCCGATGACGAACCCGCCCGGCCCCTCCCGGACCCCCGGCCCCTCCCGGACGTCCCTCCGCTCGCGGACGCCCGGCCGTTCCCGCGTACCCGTCGGCACCCGGATACCCGTGCTCCTCTACCACGCCGTGATGGAGGACCCGCCGGCCTGGATCGCCGAATTCACCGTCTCGCCGCGGGAGTTCGCCTCCCAGCTCGACGCGATCGTCGCCAGCGGCCGTACCGCGATGACGGTGGGCACCCTCGTCGGGCACCTCGCGGCCGGTACCCCGCTGCCGCCCCGGCCCGTCGTCCTCACCTTCGACGACGGCTTCGCCGACCTCGTCGGGCCGACCGCCGAGGCGCTCGCCTCCCGCGGCCTGCCGTCCACCGCGTACCTCACCACGGGCGCGATCACCCCCGGCCGGCCCTGTCTGCTGCCGCCCGCGCCGATGATGACCCTCGCGCAGGCGCCGCGCCTGGAGCAGTACGGCATGGAGGTCGGCGGCCACACCGTCACCCACCCGCAGCTCGACACCCTCGCGCCGAACGCCCTGCGGCGCGAACTGCGCGATTCGAAGGTGGCCCTTGAGGACGTCCTCGGGCACGGGGTGCGGCACCTCGCATACCCGCACGGCTACAACAGCCCGGCCGTCCGGCGGGCCGCCGCTGCCGCCGGGTACACCTCGGCGGTCGCCGTCCGGCACGCGCTCAGCTCCGAGAAGGACGAGGTCTTCCGCATCGCGCGTCTCATCCTGCGCCGGAGCCACACCGTCGCCGACGTCGAGCGGTGGATGGAGGGGCACGGGGCGAAGGCCGCGCCCTACCCGGACTCGCTGCCCACCATCGGCTGGCGGATGTACCGCAGGACCCGCACCCTGCTCAAGGGGCCCGGGTTCGCCGGCTGAGAACCCCCGCGATGATGGACAACTCCGGCGACCGATCCGGGTGTTGAATGTGTGAACAAAACCGGAGTACCTTCCTGTACTTCGCCGAAAGGGGCAGTTCGTGGGGGGAGAGGCCGTGCAGCATGAGGTGCCCGCACCGGTGGCCGACCGTGGGGTCGGGTCGGGGCGGGAGGTCAAGGAGCCCGCGCCCGCGCGCGCCCCGAGCGCGGCCCGTCTCACCTCCGCGCTCCGCTCCCCGGACGCGCTCAACCTGGCACCGCTGCTCGTCGCGGCCGCGCTCTGGTTCTGGGCCCTGCCCCGGATCGACTTCCGGAACATCGCGGAGTTCGGCCTCCTCGACCGCTTCCCCCTCACCTTCTACGCCGCTCTCACCATCCTGACCTGCGGCTTCGTCCTCACCCTGCGCCGGGCCGGCACCGCGCCGCTCTGGCCCGCCACCTACTGCGCGGCCATGCTGTTCGCCCTCAAGGCGCCGCCCGCGATCCTCTACGACAACGTGCGCTACGCCTGGGCGTCCAAGCACGACGCGATCATCAGCAGGCTGCTCGACCAGGGCACCGTCCGCCCCGGGACCGAACTCTCCGGCGGGATGTCCGCCTACGACCAGTGGCCCGGCTTCTTCTCCCTCGACGCGGCCCTCGTCCGCGCCTTCGGCGTCGACGCCGCCGCCTCCTTCATCAACTGGGCCCCGGTCGCGCTCGGTCTGCTCACCGTTCCCGTCCTGATACTCGTCTACCGCACGTTCAGCGACGACTGGCGGCTCGTGTGGACCGGCGTGTGGATCTTCCAGCTGGCGAACTGGGTGGGCCAGGACTACCTCTCGCCGCAGGGCTTCTCGTACCTGCTCTACCTCACCGTCTTCGCCGTCGTCGTCCGGCACTTCGTGCTCCCCGGCTCCGCCGGCACACTGCGCGACCGGAGCATGCTCGATCCGGCGGCCCCGGCCGTGCCGCCGCCCACCACCACCCGCCAGCGGGCGATCGCCGTCCTGATCCTGCTGCCGGTCATCGCGACCATCAACGCCAGCCACCAGCTGACCCCGATCATGCTGTGCGCGACGCTCTTCGCCCTCTGCCTCACCCGCCGCTACCGCAACATCGGGCTCCTCGTCACCGCCGGCCTCGTCGCCCTCGTCTGGAACCTCACCATGGGCCGGGAGCTCTTCCTGGAGACCCTCGGCACCCTGAAGGAGAAGGCCGGCGACCTGCTCGGCAACTCCCGCCCCGGCTTCGCGGGCGACCCCACCGGCCCCGGCCCCGAGCTCGTCGGCAGCGCCAACATCCTGATGGTCCTCGCCCTCGGCGGCCTCGCCTGCGCCGCCGTGATCCTGCGCCGCAAGCTCGTCCGCAGCGCCCTGCCGCTGGTGCTCGCCGCCGCCGCCCCGCTGCCGATGTTCGCCGTCAACGACTACGGCGGCGAGATGATCTTCCGGGTCTACCTCTTCGGACTGCCCGGCTCCGCCTTCTTCGCCGCCGCCGCGCTCGTCCCCGCCGCCGGGGCCACCAGCCGCGCCGCCGTGATCGCCCGCCGCGCGACCGCCGTCGCCCTGCCCGTCACCCTCGTCGCCATGCTCGCGGGCTTCCTGCCCTCGTACTACGGCAAGGAGGGCATGCACTACGCGCCGCCCGGCGAGACCGCGCTCACCCGCCGCGCCTTCGACCAGGCGCCCGAGGGGTCCCTGATCCTCGCCGCGACCGGCGCCTTCCCCGACGCGTACTACCGCTACGACCGGTACGAGCGCTGGTTCTTCACCGAGCAGGAGGTCGACGAGAACCTCCGCATGCTGAAGGACCCGGCCGGGTACCTCGCCGGCGGCATCCCGGCGGACCGCCCCGCGTACGTGATCCTCACCCGCACCCAGGGCGAGGCCGTCATCGGCGAGGGCTACCTCCCTGAGGGCGGCTTCGACACCCTCAGGAGCGCGCTCGAGAAGTCCCCCCTCTTCCAGGTCGTCGAGGAGAACACGTACGGCGTCGTCCTCCGCTACCGGCCCACCACCGGCGGCTGACCGGCCCACCACCGGTGGCCGCACCGCCGCCGATCCCGCCGCCGACGGGCGGACACCCGCCGAGCGCCCCTGTCGCCACCGCACGCCGCAGCCCACCCGCCGCAGACCACACGCCCGAGGAGTAGGTACGCCATGGCCCACCCACGCCTGACCCCGCGAGTCCAGCGCAGAGCCGCCCTCGCGGCCTCCGGATGGGTCGCCCTCGCCGCGACCGCGTTCCCCGGCGGCTCCCCGCTGCGCTGGATCCCCGTCCTCGCCTTCGTCGTCCTCGCGCCCGGCCTCGCCCTGCTCCTCCCGCAGCCGATGGGCCTGCGCCCCGGCGCCCGCCTGGAGGCCCTGGCGCTCGCCGCGCCCGTCAGCCTCTCCGTGGCCACCCTCGTCGCGACCACCCTGTTCCTGACGAAGGCGTTCTCGCTCACCGTCTTCCTGGTCGTCCTCGCCGTCTTCGTGAGCGGCGCCGCCCTCCTGCCCGGGGTGCCGCTGCCGGCCGCCACGCGCGGCGCCGTCGAGCGCGAGGGCACCCGGCCCTCCCTGCTGCGCAAACGAAGGACCGGTGGGGGCGGATGACCGGCCGCCACTCCAGGGGCGGTCCCTGGACCCGTCTCGCGGTCGCCCTCGCCGCCGTCGGGGCGCTGACCGCCGGGATAGGGGTCTGGTCGACCCTCGCCGAGGGCGACGACGACCGCTGCACCCCCGACGCCACCCTCGTCGCCCCGTGCGGGGCCTGGTGGGGCGCGTACATCCCGTACGACGAGGACAGCTCGCTCACCCGGCCCGTGTACGCCTTCGAGAAGAAGATCGGCCGCAAGCTCGACCTCGTCTACACGTACCACGACATGTCCGGGAGCAAGGCCGACGGCGAACTGCTCACCCCCGACGAACGCGAACTCGGCCGCGAGCGGCTGCTCATGCTGGCCTGGGAGTCGACGGTGTGGACGGAGAAGCACCACGCCGACTGGACCGAGAAGCAGCTCGGCTGGAAGAACATCGCCGCCGGGAGGTACGACGCCTCCGTCATCGACCCGCAGGCCCTGCGCGTCAAGGAGTACGGCAAGCGGGTCTTCTTCTCCTTCGACCAGGAGGCCGACTTCCGCATCCCGGAGGGCGCCGGGACCCCGGAGGAGTACGTCGCCGCCTACCGCCACGTCCGCGAGCGGTTCGAGAAACTGGGCGTCACCAACGTGGTGTGGGTGTGGACGGTCTCCGGCTACCTCGGCAACGCCGACCTGATGAAGCGGCTCTACCCCGGCGACTCGTACGTCGACTGGATCGGCATGGACCAGTACAACTACTACCTCTGCCACAAGTCGCCGAACTGGCTCGACTTCGACAAGAGCCAGCGCCCCAGCTACGACTGGATGCGGAAGAACATCTCCGCCGACAAGCCGATCATGCTCTCCGAGTTCTCCACCGCACCCGACCCGAAGAAGCCGGAACGGCAGCGCGACTGGTACACCGCGATCCCGAAGGTGGCACCGACCCTGCCGAAGGCGAAGGCGTACGTGCACTGGAACCGCGCGGTCCCCGGCCCCGGCTGCGACCTGACCATCGACTCCGGTCCCGGTCTGGAGGGCTACCGCACCGCGGGCCAGGACCCGTACTTCCGGCAGGACGTACCGAACCGCTGACCCGTCCGGCGCGGCTCAGGGCCTTCCGCGGCCCGACGTCAGGCCGCGGAAGGCGCACACCGCCATCGTCCCCCCGGCCAGGCCCAGGAAGAGCGGCAGCGGGGCGGTGGCGAAGGCCTGCTGCCCCGCCCATCCCGCCCAGACCAGCACCCACACCACACCGGCCGTGACCCGCGCGCCCACCCCGACCACCCGCAGCAGCACGGCCGCGAGCAGCAGACACAGCGCCTGGAGCGCGACGGGCGCCACGGCCCGCTCCACCCCTTCGCCCAGGAGCGCGGCGCCGGGACCGGCCGCCTCGGCCGGCCGCAGGCCGAGCAGCGGCGGCGCCGTGTGCAGCGCGAGGAAGGTGGCCAGCACCACCGTCCCGGCGAACGCGGGCCGGAAGACGCGGAGCCCGACGGCGGCGCCCTGGAGGGCGACGAGCAGCAGCCCGGCGAGGAGCGTGACCGGCGGCAGGGCGGCGAGCAGACCGGTCCCGGAGAGCCGGGCCACGTCCAGCTCGCCGGAGTGGGCGAGCGGGAACCAGAAGAGCCCGGCCGCCAGGCCGAGCAGCAGCCACAGCCAGGTCGTCCACCGGTCCGAGCCGTCCGCGCCGTCCGTCGCCCCCGGCCGTGCGGCCGACGCCGCCGCGGCCGTGGCGGGCGGGGGCGCCGGCCGGCCCGCGGGGCCGTCACCCGGTTCCCTGGGTACGAAGACGGGGATGCCGAAGGCCGGCGTCATCGATTCGTGCGCCCCGCGCAGATAGGCGCTCTCCCGCGCCCAGTTGGTGCCGTACCCGTCCTCCGCGCGCGGCTTCGCCCGCTCGGCCGCCCGGGGCCGCTCCACCGGTGCGCGCCCCTTGAGCGCGGCCCGCAGACCCGGCGCCGACACCGCCGCCATCAGCGTCATCGAGGCGAGGACGGCGAATCCGGCGCCCGAGATCCCCACGGGCCCGAGGAGCAGGGCCGCGCTGCCCAGGACCAGGACGCACATCGCGCCCTGGAGGACGGCGAGCACGCCCGTACGCCCCTGGACGCGCAGCACGCCGATGTACAGCTCCACCGCGACCCGGGGGAGCGCGGCGGCGGCGAGCAGCCGGAGTACGGTCGTGCCGTGCTCGGCGTACTCCGGGCCGAACGGCGCCAGGATCACCGGTGCGAGCACGACGAGGACGAGGACGACCGGGACGAGCAGCAGCGCCATGCGGCGCAGCGCGCCCCTGACCCCCTCGGCGAGGGACTCGGGGCTGTGGGAGGCGTGGGCGGTGAGCGAGGAGGCCATGTTGATGGCCATGAACTCCATCGTGCCGCCGACGGTGTAGGCCGTGTAGAAGAAGGCGTTGTGGGCGGCGTCGAAGCGGACGGCGACCATCACCGGCAGCAGGTTGATCATGGCGAGGCTGAAGAGCGCGCCGACGGAGTCGCCGGCCATGAACCGGCCGATCTCGCGCAGGCTGGGCGGTTCGCGGTCCCGGTCGGCGCGGGCCTGGCGGGGGATGAGCCGCCGGAAGACGAGCCAGGCGAGCGGGATCACGGAGAGGGCGATCGCCGCCGACCAGGAGACGAAGACGCCGAGCACCGGCAGGGCGGCGGCGAGCAGCACGAGCAGGACGAGCTTGCCGAGCGAGAAGACCGCGTTGCCGACGGGGACCCAGATGGCCCGTCTCAGTCCGGTGAGGACGCCGTCCTGGAGGGTGAGCAGCGCCCAGCCGACGCAGGAGGCGGTGAAGAAGATCCCGGCGGACAGGGTGCCGAGCGGGGCGTACGAGGGCCCCCACCAGTCGATGGTGAGCAGGAAGACGCCGCAGGCGACGGCGACCACCACGGTGCTGACCAGGTACATGCGCAGGACGAGCGGCCCGGTGGCGCGGCCTGCCCGGGGTACGTACCGGACGACCGCGCCGATCATGGTGGTGGCGGTGAGGGAGGCGAGCAGGCGCTGGGCGGCGATGGCGGCGGAGCCCTGGCCGACGGCCTCCTCCGAGTAGTAGCGGGCGGCGATCAGCCAGAAGCCGAGGCCGAGGGCGGCGGAGACGCCGGTGGAGAGCATCAGGGCGTAGGCGTTGCGGAACATGGAGTTCTCGCCGGGGTCGGACCCGGAGTCTGGCCCAGAGTCTGACCCCGGGTCGGACCCGGAGTCGGCGGCGTGGCCGGAGGCGGGTCCGGAACCGTGGCCGTCGCCGGAGCCGCCGCTGTCACGGTCCTTCGCGCCGGAGCCCTCGCCGTCGTCCCCGCCGCCGTTCCTCGCCTCCGTGGGCGCGGGCGTCCCGCCTGCCGCGGGGTCCGCCTCCGGACCCCGCTCCTGCCCGCGCAGCCGTACGGTGTCGGTCACCGGGCGCCACCGAGGGCCTCCGAGGGCTGCGCCGGGCGGATGCCGGCGCCGCGCAGGACGGCGAGGACCTCGTCCGCGCGGCGCGGGTCCACGGGCAGGGCGTGCCGGGCGAACCAGGCGGCCGGCTCCGGCGCGGGGGAGAGGTCGGTGAAGACCCCGCCCGCGTAGCTGTCGAGCGGCGGGTCGTAGAGGTAGCCGGTGGTGATTCCGCGCCGGGCGAGGGCGGCGGCGGCCGCGTCCCGGTCCGTGACGAGCAGCGGCACCCGGAAGAGCGGCTGGACCGGCTCGGGGGAGGTCGCCGTGACCTTCGGCGTGCCGTACTCCGCCGCCGACAGCCGGGCGGTGCCGGCCCGGTGGGCGTCGAGGACGCCGTCGAGCCGGGCGAATCTGCGGGTGGTGCGGCGGAGCCTGCCGGTGCCGGGCCGCAGCCGGTAGTCGTGCATGTCGACGCGGACCCAGGAGTGGAAGGGTTCGAGCGCGGGCGCCGCCGGGAGGGCCCGCTCCAGCGCGTCGGCGCGGAGCGGCATCCGTATCTCCTCCCGTTCCTCCAGGCCGAGCAGCCGTACGGCGGCGCGCGCGGCCCCGACCAGGCGCAGCCGGCGGGCGGTGGCCTCGGCGTACGGCCTGACCAGGTAGGCGAGTTCGGCGGTGGCGCGGGTCGGGTGCAGCAGCGCGTCCCGGGCGGCGGCGAGTTCGTCGCGCAGCGCCGGATCGGCGAGGGCGAGGAAGCCGCCCGTCTTGGCGGCGGTGTGCTTCGAGAGGCTGAAGACGGACGCCTCGCCGTACGTGCCGACCGGGCGTCCGTCGACGGTGGAGCCGATCGCGTGGGCCGCGTCCTCGATCAGCGGGATGCCGAGCCGGTCGCAGTGGGCCCGGAGCTCCGGTGCCGGGTCGGGGTTGCCGTACAGATTGGTCGTGAGGACGGCGGAGAGCCCCTGCCAGACGGACTCGGGCACGGCGGCCGTGTCGATCGACCCGTCGCGGGGGTCGAGCGGTGCCTGCACGGGGCGGAGCCCGGCGGCGAGGACGACGAAGAAGATGACGTCGTCGTTGACCGGGGACATCAGCACCCGGCCGCCGGGTACGCACCAGTGGCGCAGCGCGAGATAGAGACCGAAGCGGCACGACGGCACGTAGAGGCACTCCCTGCCCCCGAGCCTGCCGCGCATGCGCTCTTCCAGTTCCGCGTACGCAGAGACCATGTGAAATTCCCCCCTGAACCCCCGGGCCAATGTGGCCCAATCCGGACGGCGCGTCAACAAGGCCCTCCGGTCGTGCGGAAGGGCCCGTCCCGGGTCCGAAGACCGTGAACGGGCCCTTTCCGCAGCCATTTTGTCGGCTCGGGGGAGGTGGTGGAGGTCATTCCTCCAGAGTCAGGCCCCGGCGCAGCCTGGCGAGCGTCCGGCCGAGCAGCCGGGACACGTGCATCTGCGAGATGCCGAGCTCCGTGCCGATCTCCGACTGGGTCATGCCGGAGACGAAGCGGAGGGAGAGGATGTGCCGCTCGCGGGAGGGCAGCGAGGCGATCATCGGCTTCAGGGAGGCGATGTACTCGATGCCGGTCAGGCCGTGGTCCTCGTAGCCCAGCCGGTCGGCGAGCGCGGTCTCGCCGCCCTCCTCCTCGTCGGGCTGCGCGTCGAGCGAGCTCGCGGTGTACGCGTTGCTCGCCGCCATGCCCTCGACGACCTCCTCCGGGGCGATGCCGAGCTCCTCGGCGAGCTCGGCGACGGTCGGGGCGCGGTCGAGGCGCTGGGCGAGCGCGTCACCGGCCCTGGCCAGGTCGAGCCGCAGCTCCTGGAGCCGGCGGGGCACGTGTACCGACCACGAGGTGTCGCGGAAGAACCGCTTGATCTCGCCGATGATCGTGGGCATCGCGAACGTGGGGAACTCGACGCCGCGGGCGAGCTCGAAGCGGTCGATGGCCTTGATGAGGCCGATGGTGCCGACCTGGACGATGTCCTCCATCGGTTCGCTGCGCGTGCCGAAGCGGGCGGCGGCGAACCTGACGAGGGCCAGGTTGAGCTCGACGAGGGTGTTACGGACGTACGCGTGGTCGTGGGTGCCCTCTTCGAGCTCCGCGAGGCGGGCGAAGAGCTGCTTCGACAGGGCCCGTGCGTCGACCGGTCCGATGCGGTCGAGGGGCCGGCCGGTGAGCTGGTCGGCGAGCTCGCCCGGAAGTCGGGTGGCATGGCCGGCGGGTTGGGTGGGCAGATGGTCGAGGGGGACTGCTGCCGACGGCGCGTCGGGGGTACGCGGGGCGTCGAGCCGGGGTGACATGGGTCTCCTTCGTGGTGCTTCCGCTGCGGTTTGCGGCGCCTCCGAAGCCGGTCGTATCGGGTGTTCCCTCCTAGCCCTACCTGGTCGGCACCGGGGCTCGCAAGTATCGACAATCCGTTTTGTCCCGTTACGGGGTAAGCCATATGTGCGCGGGAGGCCCCCTCGCTTGTAGGGTTCCAGGCACGTCAGTCGGCACGCGAGAGCGAAAGAGGCACGGCCATGGACCGCGAGAACATCGGCAGCGCGCCGCCCGCGCGGCTGCGGGTCGAGGTGCGGACCGTGGAGGAGAGTGAACTCCTCGCGCCGGTGGGTGAGCTCGATCACCACACCGCCGAACTGCTCCGCACCCCCCTGGACGACGCGCTCGACGCGGGCCGGTCACGGCTGGTCGTCGACTGCTCCGGCCTGGAGTTCTGCGACTCGACCGGACTCAACGTGCTCCTCGGTGCCCGGCTGCGGGCGGACGCCGTCGGCGGCGGGGTCCATCTGGTGGCGATGCGGCCCGCCGTGGCCCGGGTGTTCCACATCACGGGCGCGGAGGCCGTCTTCACCGTGCACGAGACACTCGCCACAGCCCTTCCCGGCTGAGCCCCGCCCGGCCCCGGCTCCCGGCCCGGGGCCACCGCACCGCCCGCACGTCCTGCCCCTGTCCCGTCGATCGGTGAGGTGAAGCGCTGATGGACCAAGCTTCCGACGTCCGTATGCTCGCCCTCGGCGAGAGCAGCGGTACGGTGCCGCTCGCCCGCGACTTCACGCGCTCCGCGCTCCACGACTGGGGCTGGCTGCCGGCCGCCACCGCCGACCGCAGGGCCGCCGCGGAGGACGTCCTGCTCGTCGTCTCCGAACTCGTCACCAACGCCTGTCTGCACGCCGAGGGCGCCGAGCGCCTCCGCGTCCTGCGCCTGCCCAAGGTCCTGCGCCTCGAAGTCACCGACCGGGGCGCCGGCGCCCCCGCGCCCCGCACCCCGCACCGCTCCGGCCGCCCCGGCGGCCACGGCATGTTCATCGTCCAGCGGCTCTGCCTCGACTGGGGCATCGAGCGCACCCCCGGCGCCCCGGGCAAGACGGTCTGGGCCGAACTCGCCTCACCCGCGTAGAGCGCTCGCCGCGCACGCGTAGGCCGCTCGCCGTGTACGTGTAGGCCGCGCACGCGTAGGCCGCGCACGCGGAGGGCCGCTTGCCGCACCTTCGTAACCCGCGTCACCGCGCACGCGCACGCGTAGAAGCGCTCGCCGCACGTTCGCGGCCCGCTCGCCGCGCCCTCGCGGCCCGCTGACCCTCACCTTCGAGGCCCGCTCGCCGCGCCCTCGCCGCCGCTTCTCCGCGCCCTCGCGCCCCGCTCGCCGCGCCCGCGCGGGGCGGTGCCGGAGTCGTCCCAGGACTTTCACCGTCCCTCTTCTTCCCTCCGCAAGGGCTCAGGCGTACCTTGACGCCCAATCTGAAAGACCGTCAGTTATGTCGCGGTGAGGGGTGTTCGGGGTGTCCAAGGTGACCGACCGGAGGAGAACGGCCGCCGCGCTCGCGGCCGCGGTGACGGGCGCGGTCGTCCTGGCCGCCGCCCCGGCCGCCCAGGCGGCCGTCGTCGACGTGAACTACGCCTGCGAGACGAAGATCGGCCCCAAGGGCGCCGTCTCGCCCGTCGACATCAAGGCCGTCAGGGACGGCAGCGCGTACACGATCACCATGTCGTTCGAGAAGGGGGTCTCCGACAGCCCCGTCGAACTCCCCAAGGGCGTCATGACCCCGCGCGCCGAACTCGTCCTCGGCGGCGCCGACTCGGGCACCGTCAAGGTCAAGGGGACCCCGAACACGGCCGCCATCCCGCCCGACACCCCCATCAAGATCGGCACCCTCACCGGCACGTACACCCCGAAGAAGAACGGCAAGGTCACCTTCACGGCGGGAACGCTCACCGTCCACGCCCTCGGCATGGACGCGGCCGTCTGCACCCCGAAGAACAACCCCGGGCCCGCCCTCGCGCTGGAGGTGACCGGCGTCTCCGGCGGCTCCGACACCCCGCCGCCGTCCTCCGGCGGCGAGGAGACCCCGCCCGCCGAACTGCCCAGGACCGGCCCGCTCGACTCCGCCGTCGCCCTCGGCACCCTCGGCGGCACCGTCCTGCTGACCGGCGCCGCCGGAGTCCTCTGGCTCACGCGGCGCACGGCACGCTGATGCGGGCGGCGGCGCGCACCGGGCTCCTGGCCGCCGCGACCGCCCTCCTCGGCGCGGTCGCGGCGGCGCCCCCCGGCGCCCAGGGCTGGACGGCGGCGCCCGCCGCCGGACGGCCGTACGCCTATCTGGAGGGCCCCGCGGGCAGCGTCCTCCAGGACACCCTGTCGGTCACCAACCCGGGAACGAAGCCGCTCACCGTGCGGCTCAGCGGACAGGGCGCGCCCGTCTCCTTCGCCGCGCCAACCGTGACCGTGCCCGCCAGGACCCGGGCGGACGTGCCCTTCGCCGTGACCCTCACCGCCGACACCCCGCCCGGCGAACACCGGGGAGCGGTACGGGCCACGGCGGCCGGCCGCGAGGTCCGCGTCGACCTGCGACTCAGGGTCAGCGGCCCGAGGCTCGCCGCCCTCACCGTCGAGGACGTCCACCTCGACACCGCGACCGGCGCCCTCAGGTACACCCTGGTCAACCGGGGCACCACGGTCCTCGCCCCGCACCTCGCGGTCCACGCCGAGGGGGTCCTCGGCACCCTCCTCGACCGGCCGGGCCGCCCCCTGCCGCTCACCCTCGGGCCCGGCGAGCGGGCCACCCGGACCGAACCCTGGCCCGACCCGCCCGCCCTCGACTCCGTCACCGTCCGGCTCACCGCCACCGCTCCGGGCGCCGCACCCGCCACCGGCCGGGCCGAGGCCTCCTTCGCCTCCGGCCCGGCGCTCACCGCGGCGGCCGGCCTGCTCCTGGCGGCGGCGGCCGGCTGCGGACACGCGCTGCGGTGGCGCGCGAGGTCCCGTACGCAGCGAGCCCCGGGGGGAGCGACACCATGACACGACACGGGACGACGAGGTGGGCGCGCGCGGCCGCGGCCCTGCTCTGCGCGCTCGCCCTCGGCCTGCTGCCCGCCGCCCCCACGGCGGCGGCCCCCGGCCCCGCCGTCGAACTCTCGCGGGCGGAGGGCGGCAAGGGCGGCGAGATCACCGTCAGCGGCAGTGGCTGGAAACCGGGCGCGCTGCTCATGCTCCTGATCTGCGGCCAGGCCGCCCCCGGCAAGGGCGTCATCGGCGGCACCAACTCCTGCGCCAACACCGAGGGCAGGGCCGCCACCGTCGACGCCAGGGGCGGGTTCAGCGCGAAGCTCCCGGTCGCCGAGCCGCCCAAGCCCTGCCCCTGCGTCGTGCACGTGGCCGGGGTCACCGGTCAGCAGGACGCCGTGGACCGGGAGTTCACCGTCGCCGGCCACCCCACCGCCCCGCTCCCCGAGGCCTCCGGCGACGGACGGCTCGCCGTCCTCGCCGCCGTACGCCTCGACGGCTCCGGCTCGCTGCTGACCTGGTTCGGGGCACCGCCCTCCCGGGAGATCGTCTTCACCGTCGGCAACCTCGGCTCGGGCCCCGTCAAGGACCCCGTCTTCCAGGTCGGCACCAGCCACGGCGTCTTCGCGCCGCGGTACGAGGAGCGCCGGTGGCGCGGCACCGTCCAACCCGGCGGGAAGGCCCTCGTCCGGCTTCCCGTCGAACTCAGCGCGGGCGCGCACGGCGACTACCAGGTCTCCGTGCGGTACGCGGGCAAGGTCCTGGTCGAGCAGCCGTGGGGGGTCGGCCGGCCGTGGGGCGTGACGCTCTTCTGGCTGCTGCTAGCGATCGTCGTGCCGGCGGCGCTCTTCCGGATCGGCATGGCCGTGGTGGACCGCACCCGCCCGGCGACGGGCCCCGCCGGACGAGGACCCCGACGGGGACCGGCACCGGGGCCGCGGCCCCGCCCCCTGGCCCGTCTGCGCACCCGTGCCCCCGAGCCCGCCCGGCGGGACCCGGGGGACGACGAACCGACCGCGGTCCTGCCGTGGTTCAGTCCTGACTCCGCACCGTCAGCCCCAGAGAGCAGCCCGACGACGAAGGGACATGCGTGAGTACGCAACGGAGGATGAGCGCGGCCGGAGTCGCGCTGATGCTCGGCGGCGCGGGGATCCTGATTTCCGCCGGCCCCGCCCAGGCCGCCGAGGTCTCGTACAGGACGGAGTGCATCCCGCCGTCCATCTCCGGACTTCCGCCCGTGCAGGGCACGACGAAGGTGCTGATCACCGCACCGGCGGAGGCCACGGTCGGCGACGAGGTCGAGATCGTGTGGAAGACGGTCCAGGCCGCGTCGAAGAACCCCGACGTGCTCGACCTCGGAGCGAACACGGTCAAGCCGACCGGCGTCCTCACCCTGGGCGGCGCGGCGACCGGCACCGTCGCGATGGAGGGACCGCGGCAGAACCCGCCGGTCCCCAAGAACAGTCCGATGCCGCTGCCCGAGATGAAGGGGAAGCTGAAGCTGGACAAGGCGGGCGAGATCACCCTCACGCCCGACAAGTACACGATCAACGTGTCCAAGCCGCTGTCGACGGACACGAAGTGCGCGCCCAAGGAGACGGTGCCGGTCGCCGCGACGATCAAGGTGACGGCGGAGGGAGGCACGAGCTCCGGCGGTACGACCACGACCTCCGGCGGTACGACGACGTCCGGTGGTACGACCACGACGTCGGGCGGTACGACCACGACCTCCGGCGGTACGGCGTCGTCCGGCGGTTCCACGGCCACCGGGGGCGCCACCGGCGGAGGCTCGAACAACACCGGCGGCTCCGCGACCTCCTCCTCCGGCGGCACCGGAGGATCCTCCGGTTCGGGCTCCGGCTCCGCCTCGGGCGGATCCTCCGGCTCCGGCGGCGGCTCGGGCGGCCGGACCGACTTCCCGGGCAAGGAGGTGGCGGTCGCCTTCGGCTGCCAGGCCCCCGGCCCCGACGCCATCAACGGCAAGGTGACCATCGACGCCAAGAAGAACGGCGCCTCCTACGAGCTCACCGTGAAGACCGCCAAGGGCGTCATGAACAGCCCCGCGGCCCTTCCCAAGGGGGCGCTCAAGGGCTCCATGGCCGTGAGGATCGGCGGAGCCGACAGCGGCACGGTGAAGGTCACCGGCCCTCCGAACCCCACCGACCTGAAGCTGGGCGACCCGGTGAACCTGCCGGACATGAAGGGCACGTACAAGCCCGGCGCGACCGGCAAGTCGACCCTCAGCCCCGGGACGCTCACCATCACGGTGACGCTCGGCAGCTCCGAGATGCAGATCCCGTGCCAGGTCAAGGGCGCTGCCGACGTCTCCCTCGAACTGGACACGAGCAAGCAGGCCGGGGGCGCGTCGGGCGGCTCCGACGGCGGCACGGGCACGACGGGCTCCGGCGGCGCGAGCGGTTCCGGCGGCTCCGACGGCGGGAACCTCGCCGAGACCGGCGCCGAGGCCGACGGCGCCCTGCGCGCCCTCGCCCTCGTCGCGGGAACGGTGATCCTCCTCGGCGGCGCTGTGTTCACCTTCACCCCGTGGGCGCGGCTGAGGCGCTGACGCTCCGGGAGACGGCGGAGGGCCGCCGCACCGATGCGGTGCGGCGGCCCTCCGTGCGTACGCCAGGCCCGTGAGGCAGGCCCGTGGTGCAGGGGTCAGTGGACGCCGCCCATGAGCCCCTGGACCTTCTTGCGGTACATGTAGATCGCGAAGCCGGCCAGGACGGCCAACGAGGCCTCCATGGCGATGATCCCCGTGCCGTTGAGGTCGACACCGGCCAGCGAGAGCAGACCCGTGGTGCAGTCGCCCGCGGTGACGGCGAGGAACCAGACACCCATCATCTGGGACGCGTACTTCTGCGGCGCCATCTTCGTCGTGACGGAGAGGCCGACCGGGGAGAGGCAGAGCTCACCGATGGTCTGGATCATGTAGATCGAGACCAGCCACATCGGGGAGACCTTGTCGCCGCCGCCCGCCATGTTCATCGGGACGATGAAGACGAAGAAGGACGCGCCGACGAGGACCAGACCCATCGCGAACTTCACGATGGTGTTCGGCTCCTGGTTCTTGCGGGCCAGCCACAGCCACAGCCACGCGAAGACCGGGGCGAGCGCCATCACGAAGAGCGGGTTCAGCGACTGGTACCAGGTGGCCGGGAAGCCGAAGCCGAAGACGGTGTCCGCGGTCTTGTCGTCCGCGAAGAGCGACAGCGTCGAGCCACCCTGGTCGTAGATCATCCAGAAGACGGCGGCGGCGACGAAGAACCAGATGTAGCCGGTCATCTTCGACTGCTCGGTCTTGTCGAGGTCCTTGTCGCGCTTGATGCGGACCAGGACGGCGACCGGGATGATCAGACCCGCGAGGGTGATCGGGACCAGCGCCCAGTTCAGGGTGTACATGCCCAGGGCCACCACGACGCCGTAGAAGGCGGCGACGAGGACGGTGACCAGGGTGGCCTTGACCAGGATGCCCTTGCGCTCCTCGGGGGAGAGCGGGTTCGGGACGATGTTGCTCTTCGGGCTGAGGCTCTTGGTGCCCATGAGGAACTGGACCAGGCCCAGACCCATGCCCAGCGCGGCGAGCGCGAAGCCGAGGTGCCAGTTGACCTTCTCGCCGACGGTGCCGACCACGAACGGCGCCACGAAGGCACCGAGGTTGATGCCGACGTAGAAGAGGGTGAAGCCACCGTCACGGCGCGGGTCGTCCGGGCCGTCGTAGAGGTGGCCGACCATCGTGGAGATGTTGGCCTTGAGGAGACCCGAGCCGGCGGCGACCAGCGCCAGGCCGACGAAGAACATCGCCTGGCCGGGGAGCGCGAGCGAGGCGTGGCCCGCCATGATCACGAAGGCGGCGATGGTGACGGTCTTGCGGGCGCCCCAGACGCGGTCGCCGAACCAGCCGCCCGGCATGGCCATCAGGTAGACCATCGACACGTAGACGGAGTAGATCGCCGTCGCCGTCGCCGCGGTCATGGCGAGGCCGCCACCCTGGCTGCCGGTCGCGGCGTCCGCGCCGCCGGAGACCAGGTACAGAACGAGAAGTGCCCGCATGCCGTAGTAGGAGAAGCGCTCCCACATCTCGGTCATGAAGAGGGTGGCCAGGCCGCGGGGGTGGCCGAAGAACGTCTTCTCGGAACCGGGGGTTCCGGCGGAAGCCGTCGTCAGGCTGGACGCCATGTCGATCCTTGCTCTGTCGGGACGCGCGCCTTGTGAGCGTGGAGCGCCCGGTGGGGGAGGCCGGCACCGGCGGATCCTTGGTCGGAGCCCGCCGGGATCCACGCCCCGGGATACGCGTCTTCGCGTCCCGGAACCCGGCCCACAGGTCATTCACTGTCCTCAAGGGTCGGCTGGGCCGACCTCACGCAGAAAGAGGACCTTGGCCCGCGAAGCTGGCCAAAGGTCCCCGATTACCGCGTCAGACGTCTCGCCACCATACGACACGACAGTGGCGGATATGGAAGGACTTGAGAGATGGATCACAGGTGAAATTGCAACCACGGAAGCGTATTCGAAGGTCATGCGCGCGATACCCGCAAGATCCCCAGGGGTCACTCCATGCACTCGGATCATGCCCCGGTCGCCCACCCGTGCGGACTACCATCACCCCATGACCCGTGTACTGCTCGCCGAGGACGACGCCTCCATCTCGGAACCGCTGGCCCGCGCCCTGCGGAGAGAGGGGTACGAGGTCGAGGTCCGCGAGGACGGCCCCACCGCCCTCGACGCCGGACTCCAGGGCGGAGTGGACCTGGTCGTGCTCGACCTGGGCCTGCCCGGCATGGACGGCCTCGAGGTCGCCCGGCGGCTGCGCGCCGAGGGCCACGCGGTCCCGATCCTGGTGCTCACCGCGCGGGCCGACGAGGTCGACACCGTCGTCGGACTCGACGCGGGCGCCGACGACTACGTCACCAAGCCCTTCCGGCTCGCCGAACTCCTCGCCCGGGTCCGGGCCCTGCTCCGGCGCGGCTCCACCGAGCCCGCCGTCGCCCCCTCGACCCACGGCGTGCGGATCGACGTCGAGTCGCACCGCGCCTGGATGGGCGACGAGGAGCTCCAGCTCACGGCGAAGGAGTTCGACCTCCTCCGCGTCCTGGTCCGGGACGCCGGCCGGGTCGTCACCCGCGACCAGCTGATGCGCGAGGTCTGGGACACCACCTGGTGGTCCTCCACCAAGACCCTCGACATGCACATCTCCTGGCTGCGCAAGAAGCTCGGTGACGACGCGGCGAACCCGCGCTACATCGCCACCGTCCGAGGCGTCGGCTTCCGCTTCGAGAAGAGCTGACGCGGCCGCTTCGGGCAGAGCCGACGCGGGTCCCCCGGGCAGAGCCCACGCGGCCGCTTCGGGCAGAGCCGGCCCCAGGAGAGAACGAGAGTCACCGTGCGCCGCCGTCTCATCAACTCCACGCTCGCCGTGGTGCTCGTCGTCATCGCCGTCTTCGGCGTCTCCCTCGTCATCGTCGAGACCCGCACGATCTCCAGCAGCGCCCAGGAGAGCGTGGACCTGGAGGCGCTGCGGATCGTCTCCATCGTCGACAGCCGTCTCATCGGCGGTGAACCGGTCAACCCGGACATCCTCTCCCAGCAGAGCGGCGCCAAGCGGTACGCGCAGATCCACATCCCCGGCCGCGACACGATCGAGATCGGCACCCGCCCCGAGGGGAACGTCACCCGCGGCGTCGCCGAGGGCGAGCGCGGCGAGACCGTCGTCGTGGAGGAGTCCCGCTCGGCCGTCACCGCCGAGGTCGGCCGCACCCTGATGATCATCGGCGCGGTGGCGCTGCTCGCCGTCATCGCCGCCGTCCTCCTCGCCGTACGGCAGGCCAACAAGCTCACGTCCCCGCTCACCGACCTCGCCGAGACCGCCGAGCGCCTCGGCTCCGGCGACCCGCGCCCCCGGCACAAGCGGTACGGGGTCCCCGAGCTGGACCGGGTCGCCGACGTCCTGGACGCCTCCGCCGAGCGGATCGCCCGGATGCTCACCGCCGAGCGCCGGCTCGCGGCCGACGCCTCGCACCAGCTCCGTACGCCCCTCACGGCCCTCTCCATGCGGCTGGAGGAGGTCGCCCTCGCCGACGACCTGGACTCGGTCAGGGAGGAGGCGACGATCGCGCTCACCCAGGTCGAGCGGCTCACCGACGTCGTCGAGCGGCTGCTGACGAACTCCCGCGACCCCCGGACCGGCTCCGCCGTCGCCTTCGACCTCGACGAGGTCGTCAAGCAGCAGATCGAGGAGTGGCGGCCGGCCTACCGCAGCGCGGGGCGGGCCATCGTCCACTCGGGCAAGCAGGGGATGCGGGCCGTCGGCACCCCGGGCGCGGTCGCCCAGGTCCTCGCGGCCCTGATCGAGAACTCGCTCATGCACGGCGGCGGCACGGTCGCCCTGCGGACCCGGGTCACCGGCAACCAGTCGGTGATCGAGGTCACCGACGAGGGCCCGGGCGTCCCGGCCGACCTCGGCGCGCGGATCTTCGAGCGGGCGGTCAGCGGCCGCAGCTCCACGGGCATCGGCCTCGCGGTCGCCCGCGACCTCGCGGAGGCGGACGGCGGCCGCCTGGAGCTGCTCCAGCAGCAGCCGCCGGTCTTCGCGCTCTTCCTGAGCCGCGAGGTCAGGAGCCTCTCGGACGAGCCGTCGGAGCGCCCCGTACGGTGACGCGCCCGCCCCGGTCGGAGCGCCCCGTACGGTGACGCACTACGGCCCCAGGACGTGCCAGAGCCCCAGGACGTGCCAGAGCCCCAGGACGTGCCAGAGCCCCGGGACGTGCCAGAGCCCCCGGCGGGGCCGGGGGCTCTGGCACGGACGGGGGCCGGAAGCGGCCCCGAACTCAGACGCGGTCGGGCTGGCGGCGGGTCGCCTGCCGCGGGGCCTGCTCCAGGAACGATTCGGCGGTCTGCACCGCCTCCTTCGCGGGGAGCGTGCGGAAGACCCAGCTGCGGTAGGACCAGAAGCGGAACAGCGTCCCGACCCCGATCCCGAAGAACTTGAAGACGTTGCTGGCCAGCGGGCCGTCCCAGCCGAAGCCGTACGTCGCCGCGTAGAGGATGCCGTTCTCGATGATCATGCCGACGATGCTGAACAGCAGGAAGAGCGACATCTCCTTCGTGCGGCCGGACTTGTCCCGGTCGCTGTACGTGAAGTAACGGAACCCCACGTAGTTGAAGGCGATCGCGACCACCGTGGCGATCAGGCTGGCCCGGACCATCGGGATGTCCGTGGTGCCGCGGACCAGGTTGAAGACGCCGAGGTTGACCAGGACGCCCAGACCGCCCACTACCCCGAACTTGGCGACCTCCCGGACGAGCCGGTCGAGTCGCGTGCGCAGCGCGCCGGGTTCACTCATGGTGATGGCTCTGTCCCGTCCGTCCGGATGACGTCCGGGCGACGTCAACCCAACCATGCTAACCAGGCGACCTGTCACCCGCCCGGGTAGCACGTAAACCATCCGAGAACCCGGCCCCCACCTGCGGTGTCCTTGTGGCAAACGACAGCCGGACGAGTGTTCCCGGATGGTGCGGATACCCTAAGAGGGTGACGTTTCCGGTAGTCGGCATGGTCGGTGGCGGTCAGCTCGCCCGTATGACCCACGAGGCGGGCATCCCCCTCGGCATCAGGTTCAAGCTCCTCAGTGACACCCCGCAGGACTCGGCGGCCCAGGTGGTGAGCGAGGTCGTCATCGGCGACTATCGCGACCTGGCTACGCTGCGTGACTTCGCGCGCGGATGTGACGTGATCACCTTCGATCACGAGCACGTCCCCACCGAGCATCTGCGGGCCCTGGAAGCGGACGGCATCCCCGTCCGCCCGGGGCCCGACGCGCTGGTGCACGCCCAGGACAAGGGGGTGATGCGCGCGAAGCTCGACGAGATCGGCGTGCCGAGCCCCCGGCACCGCATCGTGGCGGACCCCGAGGACGCGGCGGCCTTCGCCGCCGAGGTCGGGGGCTACCCGATCATCCTCAAGACCGTGCGCGGCGGCTACGACGGCAAGGGCGTCTGGTTCGTCCGTACGCCCGAGGACGCCCGCGACCCCTTCCGCGCCGGCGTCCCGGTCCTCGCCGAGGAGAAGGTCGACTTCGCGCGCGAGCTCGCCGCGAACATCGTCCGCTCCCCGCACGGCCAGGCCGTCGCCTACCCGGTGGTCGAGTCCCGTCAGGTCGACGGGGTCTGCGACACGGTGATCGCGCCCGCGCCGGACCTCGACGACGAGCTCGCCGGCCAGGCGCAGGAGCTGGCGCTGCGGATCGCCAAGGAGCTGGGGGTCGTCGGCCACCTCGCCGTCGAGCTCTTCCAGACCACGGACGGCCGCATCCTCGTCAACGAACTGGCGATGCGCCCGCACAACTCCGGCCACTGGACCCAGGACGGCGCGATCACCTCGCAGTTCGCCAACCACGTCCGCGCGGTCCTCGACCTGCCCCTCGGCGACCCGCGCCCGCGCGCGCCGTGGACCGTGATGTGCAACGTCCTGGGCGGCGACTACCCGGACATGTACTCCGCGTACCTGCACTGCATGGCCAGGGACCCCCAGCTCAAGATCCACATGTACGGCAAGGACGTGAAGCCCGGCCGCAAGGTGGGACACGTCAACACCTACGGCGACGACCTGGACGACGTGCTGGAGCGCGCCCGTCACGCCGCCGGCTACCTGCGAGGAACGATCACCGAGTGAGCAGCACGAGCCCCGCCACCGCCACCGCCCCCGTCGTCGGCATCGTCATGGGATCCGACTCCGACTGGCCCGTCATGGAGGCCGCCGCGCAGGCCCTGGACGAGTTCGGGATCCCGTACGAGGTCGACGTCGTCTCCGCCCACCGGATGCCCCGCGAGATGATCGCGTACGGCGAGGAGGCCGCGGGCCGCGGCCTCAGGACGATCATCGCGGGCGCGGGCGGCGCCGCCCACCTGCCCGGCATGCTCGCCTCCGTCACGCCGCTCCCCGTCATCGGCGTGCCGGTGCCGCTGAAGTACCTCGACGGCATGGACTCGCTGCTCTCCATCGTGCAGATGCCCGCCGGTGTGCCCGTCGCCACGGTCTCCGTCGGCGGCGCCCGCAACGCGGGCCTCCTCGCGGCCCGGATCCTCGCCGCGCACGACCCCGAGCTGCTCGGCCGGATGCGTGGGTTCCAGCAGGAGCTGAACGACCAGGCGACCGAGAAGGGCCAGCGGCTGCGGGCCAAGGTCGAGGGCGCCGAGTCCTTCGGCTTCGCCAGGTGAGCGCCGCCGAGCGTCTCGCCGAGGCACGCGACCTGCTCGCCGCCCACCCCGTCGTGGACGGTCACAACGACCTGCCGTGGGCGCTGCGCGAGCACGTCCGCTACGACCTGGACCGCATGGACATCGGCGCGGACCAGACCGGCGCGCTCCACACCGACCTCGCCCGGCTGCGGGCGGGCGGCGTCGGCGCCCAGTTCTGGTCGGTGTACGTGCCCTGCGAGCTGACCGGCGACAACGCGGTCAGCGCCACCCTGGAGCAGATCGACATCGTCGACCAGCTCCTGGCGCGGTACGCGGGCGACCTCGCCCCCGCCCTGACGGCGGACGCCATGGAGGCGGCCCGCGCGGAGGGCCGCATCGCCTCCCTCAAGGGCGCAGAGGGCGGCCACTCGATCAACAACTCCCTCGCCACCCTGCGCGCCCTGCACACCCTCGGCGTGCGCTACATGACGCTCACCCACAACGACAACAACGACTGGGCGGACTCGGCGACCGACGCGCCCGGCGTCGGCGGGCTCTCCGCCTTCGGCCGGCAGGTCGTCCGCGAGATGAACCGCTGCGGCATGCTGGTGGACCTCTCGCACGTCGCCGCCACCACCATGCGGGACGCGCTCGACGCCTCCGCGGCGCCGGTGATCTTCTCGCACTCCTCGGCCCTGGCGGTCTGCGACCACCCGAGGAACGTGCCGGACGACGTCCTGGAGCGGCTCCCCGCCAACGGCGGCGTCGCCATGGCCACCTTCGTGCCCAAGTTCATCCTCCCCGCCGCCGTCGACTGGACCGCGCGGGCCGACGAGAACCTGCGGGCGCACGGCTTCCACCACCTCGACACCACCGCCGAGGCGATGAAGCTGCACCGGGCCTTCGAGGCGGAGAACCCGCGCCCGATCGCCACCGCGGCCACGGTCGCCGACCACCTCGACCACATGCGCGAGGCCGCCGGCATCGACCACATCGGCATCGGCGGGGACTACGACGGCACGGCCTTCACCCCGGCCGGGCTCGACGACGTCGCCGGCTACCCCAACCTGATCGCGGAGCTCCTGCACCGCGGCTGGTCGCACCCGGACCTCGCCAAGCTGACCTGGTCCAACGCGGTCCGCGCGCTCCGCGACGCGGAGGCGGTCTCGCGCGATCTGACGGGCCGTACGGCGCCGTCGAACGCGACGATCGAGACGCTGGACTCCCCGGTCTCCCCGGGGGCCTGAAGACCCGTACGGGCCCGCGCGCGCCGCACCGGACGGCGTACTCCGCCGCGCCCCGCACGGGGCCGCGCGCCTCACCCGGACGGCGTAGCCCGCCGCGCCCCCGCACGGGGCCGGTGGCACGGTGGACGGTACTGCCCCGCCGCATTCGCGGGGCGGTACTGCATCACCGAGTTGGAGTAAGACCATGGCGGACCTGCTAGACGACCATCCCCACCTCTCCACCGTCCCCGCTGCCGCCACCGGCGAGCCAGTCCCTCCCGAGCCGCCCCCGCCGCTCGACGAGACCTCCCGCGCCCGCGCCATCCTGGCCGCCCAGCCCGTCACCGAGGGACACACCGAACTGCCCCGGTCCCTCGACCCCGAGGACCTCCCGCCCGTCCGGGCTGCGGAGGCCGGAGCCCAGTTCTGGTCGCTCCACGTCGACACCGACGAGGGGGTCGTCGGGACCCTGCGGCGCATCGACGCCGTCCGCGCGCTCGTCGCCGCCTGCCCGGAGGACCTGCGCCTCGCGCACACCACCTCCGAGATGGCCCACGCCCGCAACTGCGGCCGCGTCGCCGCTCTGCTCGGCCCGGTCAGCTGGACCGCGCTCGGCGGCAGCGCCGCCACCCTGCGGGCCTACCACGCCCTGGGCGTACGGGCCGTGAACCTCACCCGCTTCGACCGCTTCGCCCGCGAGGCGGTACGGGAGATGAACCGCATCGGCCTGGCCGTGGACCTCTCCGGCGCCGACCAGGACACGGTCCGCCGCACCCTCGCGGTCACCCGCGCCCCCGCCCTGCTGACCCGGGCGGCCCCGGAGGGCCTCCCCGACGACGTCCTCGGCCTCCTCGGGGAGAACGGCGCCGTCCTCATGGTCACGGTGACCGACGACCCGGCCGCCGTCGCCGACGTCCTCGACCGGGTGCGGGCGGAGGCCGGCCCGCACTGTGTCGGCGTCTCCCACACCACCGCCCCGGCCCTCGGCCACGTCCCGCTCTTCGCGGAGCTGCTCCGCCGGGACTGGCCGGCCCAGGAGCTGGTCGGCCTCGCGCACGGCAACCTGACGCGGGCGCTGCGGGAGACGGAGTTCCTGGCGCGGACGAACCGCATCAGGCCGGCGGCGGCCTGACCACCAGGGGGCGCCGGAAGGCGCCCCCTGCCCCCTACGCCCGCGGCTCAGGCACGCGGCCTTCCCATCGCCCGGTACGTCCAGCCGGCCGCCCGCCAGCGCTCCGCGTCCAGCGCGTTGCGGCCGTCGAGGATCACCGGCGAGGAGACCACCTCGGCGAGCTCCGCCGGGTCGAGCTCACGGAACTCGCGCCACTCGGTCAGGTGCAGCACCACGTCCGCGCCGCGCAGCGCCTCGCGCGCCGAGTCCGCGTATCCCAGGGTCGGGAAGACGCGCCGGGCGTTGTCCATGCCCTTCGGGTCGTAGACGGTCACCTGGCCGCCCTGGAGGTGTATCTGGCCGGCCACGTTCAGGGCGGGGGAGTCGCGGACGTCGTCCGAGTCGGGCTTGAAGGTGGCGCCGAGGACGGCGACCCGGCGGCCGAGGAAGGAGTTCCCGCCGAGGACCTCCCGTGTCATCTCCACCATCTGGCCGCGCCGCCGCATGTTGATCGAGTCGATCTCGCGCAGGAAGGTCAGAGCCTGGTCGGCGCCCAGCTCACCGGCGCGGGCCATGAAGGCGCGGATGTCCTTGGGCAGGCAGCCGCCGCCGAAGCCGATGCCGGCCCGCAGGAACTTGGCGCCGATCCGGTCGTCGTGGCCGATGGCCTCGGCCAGCTTGGCGACGTCGCCGCCGGCGGCCTCGCAGACCTCGGCCATCGCGTTGATGAAGGAGATCTTCGTGGCGAGGAAGGAGTTCGCGGCCGTCTTGACCAGCTCGGCCGTCGGGAAGTCGGTCACCACGAACGGCGAGCCCGCGCCGACCGGGACGGCGTACACCTCGCGCAGCATCTTCTCGGCCCGCTCGCCCCGGACGCCGACGACGATCCGGTCCGGGCTCAGGGTGTCCCGCACGGCGAAGCCCTCCCGCAGGAACTCGGGGTTCCAGGCGAGCTCGACGCCCTCCGGCAGCACGCCAGCGAGCCGCTCGGCCGAACCGACGGGCACGGTCGACTTGCCGACGACCAGGGCCCCTTCGCGTACGACCCCGGCGAGGGAGGTGAAGGCGGCGTCCACGTAGCTCATGTCACAGGCGTACTCGCCGTGCTTCTGCGGGGTGTTCACGCAGACGAAGTGGACGTCGCCGAAGGCGCCGACCTCCTCCCAGGAGGTCGTGAAGCGCAGCCGCCCGCTCGATCCCTCGATGCCGGCGACGTGCTTCGCGAGGAGTTCCTCCAGGCCCGGTTCGTACATCGGGACCCGGCCGGAGGACAGCAACTCGATCTTCTCGGGGACGACGTCGAGCCCCAGGACCTCGAAGCCGAGTTCCGCCATGGCCGCGGCGTGGGTGGCGCCGAGGTAGCCGGTACCGATCACGGTGATCTTCAGGGCCATGCGGGTCTCCAGTGAACGTCGGGCGGAATGCCCGCCCGAGCATAGTCGTGCACTGGTCGGAGGCTGGGGCACGCCCTACCCTTTGGGTTACTTAACGGTAGTTAGCAAGCGTGGGAGTGACTGACGGTGGCGTCGACGAAGAACGAGACATCTGCTGATTTCGACCTGTACCGGCCCTCCGAGGAGCACGACATGCTCCGGGAGTCGGTCCGTGCTCTCGCGGAGGCGAAGATCGCGCCGTTCGCCGCGGCGGTGGACGAGGAGGGCCGTTTCCCGCAGGAGGCCCTGGACGCGCTGGTCGCCAACGACCTGCACGCCGTGCACGTCCCCGAGGCCTACGGCGGCGCGGGCGCGGACGCCCTCGCGACGGTGATCGTGATCGAGGAGGTCGCCCGCGCGTGCGGCTCCTCCTCGCTGATCCCCGCCGTCAACAAGCTGGGCTCGCTCCCGGTGATCCTGTCCGGCTCCGAGGAGCTCAAGCACCGCTACCTCGGCCCGCTCGCCAAGGGCGACGCGATGTTCTCCTACGCCCTGTCCGAGCCCGACGCCGGCTCCGACGCCGCCGGCATGAAGACCCGCGCGGTGCGCGACGGCGACTTCTGGGTCCTCAACGGCGTCAAGCGCTGGATCACCAACGCCGGCGTCTCGGAGTACTACACCGTGATGGCCGTCACCGACCCCGACAAGCGCTCCCGGGGCATCTCCGCCTTCGTCGTGGAGAAGTCCGACGAAGGCGTCTCCTTCGGCGCCCCGGAGAAGAAGCTCGGCATCAAGGGCTCCCCCACCCGCGAGGTCTACCTCGACAACGTCCGCATCCCCGCGAGCCGCATGATCGGCGCCGAGGGCACCGGCTTCGCCACCGCCATGAAGACCCTCGACCACACCCGCGTCACCATCGCCGCCCAGGCCGTCGGCATCGCCCAGGGCGCCCTCGACTACGCCAAGGGCTACGTCCAGGAACGCAAGCAGTTCGGCAAGCCCATCGCCGACTTCCAGGGCGTCCAGTTCATGCTCGCCGACATGGCCATGAAGCTCGAAGCCGCCCGCCAGCTCACCTACGCCGCCGCCGCCCGCTCCGAACGCGTCTCCGCCGGAGCCGACAAGCAGGACCTCACCTTCTTCGGCGCCGCCGCCAAGTGCTTCGCCTCCGACATCGCCATGGAGGTCACCGTCGACGCCGTCCAGCTCCTCGGCGGCTACGGCTACACCCGCGACTACCCCGTCGAGCGCATGATGCGCGACGCCAAGATCACCCAGATCTACGAAGGCACCAACCAGGTCCAGCGCATCGTCATGGCCCGCAACCTCCCGTAGGACACAGGGCCCGCGCCCCCTTCCTCGTACAGGAGAGAGGGCGCCCTCCCCACCGGGAAGGCGCCCTCTCGTCCGTACGTCCGGCGGTCAGCGCGACTCGACGGTGACCTTCTCGTCGTTCTTGATCTGCTCGACCAGCTGCTTCACCTTCGGCATGTCCCACTTCAGCGAGTTCTGCGGCGCCTTGCCCGCGATCGGGATGTTCATGGACTTGCCGTCGCCGCCGCTGATGCCCTTCATGGCGAAGAACATCTTCCCGAGGTCGTACAGCGACATGTCCTTGTCCACGACCAGCGTGTCCAGACCGGCGCCCAGCGTCGGGTACAGCGCGAACGGGTTGAGGATCGTGCCCGGCGTCGCCGCCTGGTTGGCCAGGGCGGAGAGGAACTTCTGCTGGTTCTTCGTCCGCGCCAGGTCCGACTCGGCGAAGGCGTACCGGGTCCGGACGAAGGCCAGGGCCTGCTCGCCGTCGAGGGTCTGCGTGCCGGCCTGGAAGTCGGCGCCGGACTTCTTGTCCTTGAAGCCCTTGTCGATCTTCAGCTCGACGCCGCCGAGCGCGTCCACGATGTTCGCGAAGCCGGCGAAGCCGATCTCCGCGTAGTGGTCGATGCGCAGCCCGGTGTTGAACTCCACGGTCCGCACGAGCAGCTCGGGACCGTCCATCGCGTACGCCGCGTTCAGCTTGGAGCCGCCACGGGCCGGGTACGACTTGCCCGACTCGGAGCCGACGAAGCTCGGGATCGTCACCCAGGAGTCACGGGGGAGCGAGACCATCGTGTTCCCGCTGGAGCAGGCCGCGAGGATCATCATCGAGTCGGTCCGCTTGCCCTCGGCGGAGCCCGTGTGCAGCTTCTTCTTCTCCTCGGCGGACATGCCCTCACGGCTGTCCGAGCCGACGATCAGGTACGTCGTGCAGTCGCCCTCGGCCGGCCGCTCGATGACCTTGGAGAGGTCGACCTCGTTGCGCATCTGGGAGCTCGCCCAGGCGTAGGTGCCGATGCCCCAGGCGAGGACGCCGACGACGAGGACGATCGAGCCGACCTTGATCCGCTTGCGCCAGTCCGGGGCGGGACGGCCGGGGCCGCCGGAGCCGGGGCCCGGGGAGTACTGCGGCGGCACGGTGCCGTTCCCGCCGCCCTGAGGGCCGCCGTAGACCTGGCCCGAGCTGTAACCGGAGTCGTAACCCGACCCCTGTGCCTGCGTGAAGTCCGGGTTGTAGCCCTGGCCCTGCGCCTGGCGGGGCGGCTGCTGCGGAACCTGCGGGCGCTGCACATGGCTCATCCGGCGAGGACCCTCGGGCCGGGGGTTCGCGTTGCCACGGCCGTAGCCGCCGTCTTCGGGCCAGTCATTCATGCGGACCAGTGTGCCGGGCAGGGCTTTACGGGCGACAGTCCGGGTGGAACATCGGACCGGTGCTGTTGCCAAGCTGATGCAAAGCGGACCGAACGGCGACGGCGACAGGACCCGGCATATGGTGGAGGGCATGACAGATCAGGGCGATATCCCGGGAAAGCCCACCTCCGCCTCCCGCACCACCCTCAGCCACATCATGACCAGCCACGACACCAACCTCCTGGGTACGGTGCACGGCGGCGTGATCATGAAGCTGGTCGACGACGCGGCCGGCGCCGTCGCGGGCCGGCACTCGGGCGGCCCGGCGGTCACCGCCTCGATGGACGAGATGGTCTTCCTGGAGCCGGTCAGGGTCGGGGACCTGCTGCACGTGAAGGCCCAGGTCAACTGGACCGGCCGGTCCTCCATGGAGGTCGGCGTACGGGTCATGGCGGAGCGCTGGAACGAGTCCACGCCCGCGACACAGGTCGGCTCCGCGTACCTGGTCTTCGCGGCCGTCGACGCGGACGGCAAGCCGCGCCCGGTCCCGCAGGTCGTCCCGGAGACGGAGAAGGACAAGCGCCGCCACCAGGAGGCCCAGATCCGCCGCACCCACCGCCTGGCCCGCCGCCAGGCCATCAAGGAACTCCGCGAACGCCGGGTGGCGGAGGGCTACCAGGACTGACCGACCCGGGCCCCCACCGAGGGGCCCGGGGCCCGCGACGCCCGGACACGGCCTAAGGGCACACCACCCGGTCCCCGGTCACCGCCACGAACGGCCCCGCCCGTCCCGCGTCCTCGCCCCGGACCGCCGTGACGCCCTTGTAGTCCGCCCCCGCGATCACCCGCATCACCCCGCCCCGCTTCGCGACCGCCCGCAGCTCCGCCCCCGGCAGCGCCGCCGCGAGGGTCCTGGCCGAGCGGTCCCAGCGCGGGTCGTACTCCACGACCGTCCGCGCCTGCTCCTTCCCGGTCCCGGTCTTCGGCGCCCGGGTGGTGTCGAAGCCGGTCCCGCGCAGCGCGTCGTCGACCCTCCGGCCCAGCCCGTCGGTCCGGGTCCCGTTGTAGACCTGCACCCGCACCGTGCGCGGCGGCACGTCCACGACCACGGCCTTCGGGGCCTTCGCCGACGAGGCGGCGGCCCGCGGCGGTGCCAGCGGCCGGTCCTCCCGCAGCGCCTTGAACAGCTTCTGCGCCTTCGCCGCGTCCCACTTCACCGTCGACCCGATCCCCTTCACGGGGAAGCTCATGTCCCCGATGGGCACGGACACGAACTCCGACGACGCCGGCGTGAAGCCCCGCATCGCCTTCGAGAGGGCGAGCAGCTGATCCGTACCGAAGTCCTCGTCGGCCCGGACGGAGCTCAGCATCGTCGTCGCGACCTCACGGAACCGCACCGGGTTGAACAGCACCCCGCCGCTCGTCATCCGCTCGATCAGCGCCGCGAGGAACCGCTGCTGCCGCTGCATCCGCCCGAGGTCGGCGGCCCCGTCGATGTGCCGGGAACGGACGTACTGGAGGGCCTGGCCACCGTCGAGCTCATGGGTGCCGGCCGGCAGGTCGAGCCCGGTGTACGTGTCCTTCACGGGCCGGGTCGTACAGATCTGCACCCCGCCGACCGCGTCGACGGTCCGCATGAAGCTGGTGAAGTCGACCTCCAGGTAGTGGTCGATCTTGACGCCGGTCATCGACTCGACGGTGCGTACGGTCAGCGAGGGCCCGCCCTCGGCGTACGCCGCGTTCAGCTTCACCGGGTGCGCCTGGTGCCTCTTGCCGCTGACGAGGTCGGTGTGCTCGGGCATCTCGGCGTACGAGTCCCGGGGCAGGCTCACCACGCTCGCCCGCTCCCGGTCCTCCGAGATGTGGACGAGCATCACCGTGTCGGTGCAGCGGCAGGGCGCGCCGCCCAGCCGGTATTTGGCCTTCTCCTCGGGGGTGATCCGGTCCCGGCCGTCGGTGCCGACGACGAGGACGTTCATGCCGTTGCCGGCCTGCGGCCGGTTCTTCATGTCCTTGAAGGGGTCGACGCGGGTGATGCCGGTGTCGAGGCCGGTCACCACGGCGTGCCCGATCCCGCCCGCCGCCAGGACGGTCACGGAGAGCGCCGTCGCCATCCGCATCCCCCACCGGGGGCGCCTGCGCCGCCGGCGGACCGGCGCGGCTCGGGCGACGGGCCGGGGACGGGGCGTGCGGGGCGGTGTGGGCACGGACGGACACCTCCGCGGGTGTGACAAAGGGAACCGTGAGCACGGTAGGCCCATACGATCAGCGCAAGGGTGCACCACCCGTGCGGCGCGCACCGCTGTCCCCCATTCGCGGTAACGTGGCGGGCAATGAACGCCACGCCCCCCGTCTCCGTGATCATGCCGGTCCTCAACGAGGAGCGGTATCTGCGCACCTCGGTTCGTCACATCCTGGAGCAGGAGTACGACGGCGAGATGGAGGTGGTGATCGCGCTCGGCCCGTCCACGGACCGCACCGACGAGATCGCCGCCGAGCTCGTCCGTGAGACCGCTTCCTCTCCTCGTGCTCGCGTCAAGACCGTGCCGAACCCCACGGGCCGCACGCCCGCCGCCCTCAACGCGGCGATCAAGGCCTCACGCCACCCGATCGTGGTGCGCGTCGACGGCCACGGCATGCTCTCCCCGAACTACATCGCCACCGCCGTTCGGCTCCTTGAGGAGACCGGCGCGCAGAACGTCGGCGGTGTCATGCACGCCGAGGGCGAGAACGCCTGGGAGGACGCGGTCGCCGCCGCGATGACCTCGAAGATCGGCGTCGGCAACGCGGCCTTCCACACGGGCGGCGAGGCGGGCCCGGCCGAGACCGTGTACCTGGGTGTCTTCCGCCGCGAGGCGCTGGAGCAGCAGGACGGCTACAACGTGGAGTTCATCCGCGCCCAGGACTGGGAGCTGAACTTCCGCATCCGCGAGGCCGGCGGCCAGATCTGGTTCTCGCCGGAGCTGCGCGTCCAGTACCGCCCGCGGCCCAGCGTCCGGGCGCTCGCCAAGCAGTACAAGGACTACGGCCGTTGGCGCCACGTGGTGGCCCGCTACCACCCCGGCTCCATCAACCTCCGCTACCTGGCCCCGCCGACCGCCGTCTGCGCCATCGCCGCCGGTGTGGTCGTGGGCGCGGTCCTCACCCCCCTCGGCTTCGTGATCCCGGCCGGCTACCTCGCCGCGATCGCGGCCGGCTCGGTCCCGGCGGGCAAGGGCCTGCCGCTCAAGGCCCGCCTCCAGATCCCGGTGGCCCTGGCGACGATGCACATGTCGTGGGGGTACGGCTTCCTCACCAGCCCCCGCTCCCTGGCGAAGAAGGTCATCGCGAGCCGCCGCCCGGCCGTGCGGGCGGGCGAGTCCGAGACGGTCTGACACGTCCCCTACGAGAACGGCGGCCGGGCCCCTTTCGGGGCCCGGCCGCCGTTCTCGTAGGCGGGGGAGGGGGTCAGCTCTTCCCGTCCCACTTGTAGACGGAGTAGACGTCCATGCAGGTCGCCTTGTCGTCGGCGCCCTCGGGCAGATCGCCCGCGATCGCCGTCGGCCTCTTGTAGACGGTGCCCTCGCGCCAGTCCGCGCCGACGACGAGGGTGATGTTCTCCGCCTTGGCATCGGCCCGGACGGCCGAGTCGGGCAGACCGAGCGACTTCGCCACGGACTGGGCGTTCGCCTTGCCCTGGTCGCCGTCCGCCTTGGGGTAGGCCACGATGGTGTCCTTGCGGCCGCCGCCCTCCTTGGAGGAACCGGCCTGGGTGAAGCCCTTGCCCTTGAGTGTCTCGACCACCGTGCCGGCACGGCCCTCGACGGGCGGCTCGCCGCCGCCGTCGGTGCCGTTGACGACCGTCACGGCGAAGGAACCGGGTGCCTCGGCGGGCGTCTTCGGCTTCGCGGAGGGCTTCGGCTTGGTGCCGGCCTTGTCGCCGTTCTTGTCGAAGGCGACGTCGTCCCGGAGCATCGACCACATCTTGTCGGCGGCGGACGGGACCAGCTGGAGCCAGGCCTTGGGGTTCGGCGCGTACGGGCTGGTCGGGACCGTGGCCGTCGTGAGGCGGTCCAGCTTGACGTTCTTCAGCTGCATCGACAGGTCGAAGAGCTTCGCCACCGTCTTCAGCTCGTCCGAGACCTGGAGGGCCTTCGTGGCCGTCTCGGCCAGACCCGTGAGCCGTCCGGTGTCGGTCCAGGCGTTCTGGCTCTGGAGCTTCTCCATCATCCCGTTCATGTACATGTGCTGGGCCTTGGCGCGGTTCTGGTCGCTGCCGAACGCGTGCCGGGTGCGCAGCCACTGGAGGGCCTGCTCGCCCTGGATCTCGGTGGTGCCGGCCTTCAGCTTCAGGCCGGAGCCGCCCTTGACGATGCCGTTCGACCTGTCCCACACACCGGTCTTGACGCAGACGGGGACGCCGCCGACCTCGTCGGCCATCGACACGACACCGGCGAAGTCGACCATCAGCCAATGGTCGATGTAGACGCCGGTGAGGCTCTCCCAGGTGGTGAGGGTGCAGCCGGGGCCGCCGCGCTGGAGGCTCTCGTTGATCGGCCGGTTGGCCGTGGCCGCGTACGACGTGCCGTCCTTGTCCTTGCACGCGGGGATGGGGACGACCGTGTCGCGCGGGATGGAGATGATCGAGGCGTTCTCGCGGTCCGCCGAGACGTGCAGCAGCATCTGCACGTCGGCGAGCGGCTTGCGGTCCTTGTCGTTCCGGCCGCCGCCCAGGGCGATGTTCTTCTCGTCCTCCCGGCTGTCGGAGCCGATCAGCAGGATGTTCAGCGGGGTGTCGCCCAGCGCGTTCGGCGGGGCCTTCTTCACGCCGCTCTCGCCGCCCGCGCGCCCGCCGCTGCGGATGTTGCCGTTGAGGTGCTCGTAGTACAGGTATCCGGCGCCGGCCGTGCCGAGTATCAGGACCGACATCGTGATCGCGACCCAGCGGAGCACCTTGCGCTTGCCCGCCTTCTTGGCGCGGCGGCGCGAGCCGCCCCGGCGGCTGCCGGACGGCCCGTCGGAGGCGCCGTCACCGCCGCCGCCCCCGCTGTTCCCGGCGCCGCGCCGGCGCTCGGCGCGGGTCGTGGCCTCGGCGGCCCCCGTCCCCTCGGGAGCGTCGTCCGCCCCGGCGCCGGTCGCCTCACCGGCGTCGTACAGGTCGTCGTCCCAGCCCAGTTGACGGGCGCGCGGAACGCTTCCCCGCGTTCCCTCCCCACGCACGCTGTTCTGTCCCACCCCAGGTCCCCTCGTCAGTCAGGAGCGC
The DNA here is from genome assembly GCF_051305195.1 of Streptomyces sp. Qhu_M48. Classification (NCBI taxonomy): domain Bacteria; kingdom Bacillati; phylum Actinomycetota; class Actinomycetes; order Kitasatosporales; family Streptomycetaceae; genus Streptomyces; species Streptomyces sp. Qhu_M48. The sequence continues at coordinate 708,739 of NZ_CP195432.1, forward strand.
GCCAAGTCCCGTTTTTCCGGGGTTACTTGGCGCACACCTGCTTGTCAGCTTCTACCTTCTCGACGTCCGGCGCCTTCGTCGGACCGTTGATGGGCACCCCCGCGCCCTTGAAGTCGGCACCGAGGACGAGCGTCATGGGCTCGCGTTCCCCGGCGTCCTGCGTGCCCGGCTTGAGAGCCGTGGCGGCCAGACCCATCATGTCCGCGAGCGTGCGGGCCTGATCGGCCTGGTTCGGTGCGTAGGTGAGCGTCGTCTTCGCCGCCTTCTCGGGGGCGTTGCTCTTGTTGGTGGAGCGGCTCACGCCCTGGTCGTTCTGCAGCCAGACGATGGTCGACTGGGCCGCGCCCGTGATGCCGCTGCCGTTGAACACGTCGACGCGCACGTCGGCGGCCTCGGCCCGGGCGCCCTGGAGAAGCTTGGCCTGGGCCTGCGCCTGGGCGTTCTTGGCGTCCTGCGTCTTCTTCTTCACCGCGGTGAGCGAGGTGTCGGCCTGCAGCGCGGCGAAGAGCTGCGGTGCCTGCGTCGGGTGCGGCACCACGGTGATCGGCTTCGGCTCGTCCGGGTTGTCGATGACCGGGAGGGTCGCGAACGAGATGTTCTTCGTGTCGATCCCGGACAGCTCCTTGGCCAGGTCCTGGAGCTTGGAGAGGGACCCTATGCCCTTGTCGACGGTGAGCGCGTTCGTCGCCGCCTTCGCGAGGTCGAGCAGCTTCGTCGGGCTGGTGAGCGTCTCGTCCGACTTCATCTCCCGGATCATGGAACCCAGGAACTGCTGCTGGATCTTGATCCGGTCGAGGTCGCTCTTGTTGCCGAAGCTGGATCGGGTACGGACGAAGGCGAGCGCCTGCTCCCCCGCGATGACCGACTCGCCGGCGGGCAGCTTCAGGTGCGACTTGCGGTCGTTCACCGGCTTCTCGACGCAGACCTTCACGCCGCCGACGGCCGTGGTCAGCTCCTTGACGGCGTTGAAGTCGACCATCATGAAGTGGTCGACGGTCAGGCCGGTCAGCTCCTTGACCGTGCGCATGGTGCAGCCGGCGTCGCGGCCGTCCTGGCCGAGGCTCACGTTGAAGCGGGCCTTCTGCTGCCCGGGGATGGTCAGGAGCGAGCCGCCGGGCTGCTTCGTCTGGCACTCGGGGATCGTCGTCACCAGGTCGCGCGGGATGGAGACCGCCGTGGCGTTCGTCCGGTCCGCGGAGACGTGGAAGAGGATCGTGGTGTCCGCGTGGCCGGGGCTGTTCTTGTCGCCGTAGCCGCTGTTGCCCTCACCGGTCCGCTTGTCGGTGCCGATGATCAGGATGTTGAAGGCCTCGCCCTTGCGGAAGCCCTTGCTCTCGGCGCCGGCGACGTCGACGACGTCGATGTTGCCGTCGAGCTCCTTGTAGAGCATGTACGCGCCGGTCACCCCCCCGACGAGGACGAACGCCATCGTGCCGCCGGTCCACAGCAGGACCTTCTTCTTGCGCGACGCGCCCTGCTTGCGCTTGCGGCGGCTCGCGGGCGGCTGCTGCTTGTCGCCCCCCGCCTCGGTGACCCGCCTGCGGCGCTGGCCGGGGACGGGTGCCTCGACGGGGGTGTCGGCGGGCGCGGGCGCGGGAACGGTGGCTCTACGGGGCGCGGACGTCCTCTGCGGTGACTGCCCAGCGGAGTGGTCCAGTCGCAGTTCGTAGTTGCCCGTCTGCGGGTTGAGCACCCACTGGTCGGCGGGGTCGATCTCGTCCGCCCGTCCACGGCTGTGCGCGTCCACGGTTACTCGAGTCCTCCGTCGGTGCCACGCGAGGCGCCTCCCCCACAGGGCGCCGCTCTCTCGGTCGTTCGATCCTTGGTGAGTGCGACCACGCGGTCGGGGTGCACCGGATCGCGTCACAGTATCCGCCCAGTTCAGCGTGGGGCGACGTGCGTGACAAATTCCACGCCCCTTACAACCGGGCAATTTGCTCAAACCTCATCGCTCTCCGCCCTCCCCTTGGTGTGCCCTTTACTCACCGTCCCCACGGCCCTTTCAGGAGCACATCCCTTCCGCGGCGTTCCGCCCCGTGAAGGTGGGGGTCGCGGAGGGGGCCGGGGTGTCCGCGTCGTCGGGCTTCCCGTCCGCCCCCGACTCCTTCTCCTCGTCCGGCGCGACCACGACGGGCCGGTCCTCCCGTAGCTGCTTGAAGAGTTGACTCGCCGCCGGCTGTACCAGTTCGTCCCGGTTCGCGTCGTATCGGTACGAGCGGCGCGGCACCGTGAGGAACTGCACCTTCTCCGTCGGGACGGCCCGCAGCGAGCGCGCCAGGTCGTACAGGTCCCGCAGCGAGTCGAGCCCCGGGTCCGTCGTGATCGCCTTGGTGGCCGCGTCCAGGACCGGATAGAGCTTCGTCGGGTTCAGCAACACCCCGTCGCTCTGGACCTTGTTGACGAGGGCACCGAGGAACTGCTGCTGGCGGTCGATGCGGTCCGTGTCGCTGCCGTTGCCGATCGACTTCCGGGCGCGTACGAAACCGAGGGCCTGCTCCCCGTGGAGCGTCTGGCGCCCCGCGGGCAGCTTCAGCTTCGCGTCGGGGTCGTTCACCGGCTCCTTGAGGCAGACCTCCACGCCGTCGACCGCGTCCACCATCTTCTTGAAGCCCCGGAAGTCGATCACCATGTGGTGGTCCACCCGGATCCCGGTCAGCTTCTCGACGGTACGGATCGTGCACGCCGTGCCGCCGAACTCGAAGGCCCAGTTGAACTGCGCGAACTGCTCACGGGTGCGGGTCCCGTCCGGCTTGCGGCAGCTCGGGATCGTCACCACCAGGTCGCGGGGCACGGAGACGGCGATCGCGCTCCGCTTCCCCGCCGACAGGTGCAGCAGGATCGTCGTGTCGGAGCGCTGGGTGCCCTTGTCCTTGCCGTACTCGCGGTTCCCCGCGCCGGCCCGGGTGTCGGAGCCGATGAGCAGGATGTTCCGGGCGGCCGAGACGACCGCCGCCGGACGCTCCTTCTCGTACTCCTGGAGCTCGGCGGCGGCGGTGGTGTCCGTCGTGATGTTGCCGTCCAGCTTGCGGTAGAACCACCAGCCGACCCCGGCCGCGACCAGCACCACGATCGAGACGCCGAGCGCCGTCCACCGCAGCCAGTGGCGTCGGCGCGGCCCCTCCGGAGCCCCGGGAGCCGCGCCCTCCGTTGCCGGGGGATCCGGTTCGGCGGGCGTGCCCGCACGGTCCGTCACGTCTGAGTCCGTCCTTCATGGCGTCGGCGGCACGCCGGGCGGCCGCCGGTCGTAGAAGGAGACGGCCGAACCCGACGCATGGTTGTGCGGAAGGAGTCGACTCCCCCCGGCCGATCATGTACCGACGGGGGCGTGCGGGCCCGGGGACTCGGCGCGGTGCTGGGCCGAACGGGTTCCCGAGCGGTTCAGACGGCGGCGGTGACGGTCACCCGCTCGCTCTCCACCCGCTTCGCGAGGGACTCGGGGGACAACTGGTCCAGGTTCCGGCAGAGCACCACGGAGCCGCCGGCCGCCAGGGGCGCGTACAGACCCGCGGAGAGCCCCTGCCACCCCTCGTAACCGAGCCCGGAGAGCAGCCGGGCGCCGGGCGCGAGGCCGAGGGCGGCCGCGTCGGCGCGGGCCTCCGCCACGAGCCGCGCGCCGCTGCGCTCCGTACCGCCGACGGCGAGCGCCGGCGCCTCCGGGTCGACCGGCACGAACGGGGCGAACCGGTCGCCCTGGCTCGGCACCTCGACCGCGTAGTCCGCGTATCCGGCGGGCACCGCCGCGAACCGGCGGCCCAACGGGGCGAGGGAGAGCGCGATCCGCTCCCCGGAACAGGCGAGCCCCGCCTCCAACGTGTCCGGCCCCGCGACCACGAGGTCCGCGTCCGCGGGGTCGCCACCGACCTCCGCGGTCACCCCGACGGAAGAACAGGCGAGCAGCCAGACCGCCGTCTGCCAGTGCGCGGGCAGCAGCAGCGCGAGCCGGTCACCGGGCGCGGCGGACAACTCGCCCTGGAGCAGGTTCGCCGTCTTGGCCACCCAATTGGCGAAGGTGGCGACGGACAATTCCACCCGCTCACCGGTGGCGTCGTCGTAGAAGGTGACCAAGGGGCGGGCGGGGTCCGCGGCGAGCGCGGATCGCAGCAGGTCGGCGGGGGTGCGGTCGCTGGCGTTCACGCCGGACAGCGTACGCGGGCGCCCGCCCGGGGTCCGCCGTACCGGTGACGCCGTCCACCGGTCGGACCGACACGACGTCAGTTTCCGGGCCGGTTCCCGACGCGCGGAGCGGCCATGGGCTACGCACGATCGGCCTATGCGTGCCTCACTCGCCTCCTCGATCGCCGTTACCTGTGCGGCGGTCCTCGCCCTGCCGGTCTCCCTCGCCGCACCCGCGGCGGCGGACGTGCCCTCGGCGCTCGGACTGCCACCGGCGGCCACCGCACAGCCACCCTCGCCCGAACTGCCGGGCGCCACCCAGTCCCTGCCACTGGAGCCACTGAGCGGCGCCGACCGCTCGTGGGGCGGCGGGACGGACGACTCCGCCGCGCAGGGCCTCGCCCGTCGCGACGTCAGGCCCTTCTCGCTCGTCGGCGTCGTGTGGGACGACCCGACGGCCGTCCTCCACGGCACCGTGCAGGTCCGCACCCGGGCCACCGACGGCGGTGCCTGGTCGGAGTGGCAGGACATCGAGACCCACAACGAGGAACACGGCGCCGACCCGGACACCGCGGAGGGCTCGGGACGGGCGCTCAAGGGCTCCACCGCCCCGCTGTGGGTGGGTGACTCGGACGGCGTGGAGATCCGGGTACGAGGGGAGGAGACGCTCCCCGAAGGCCTGCGCCTGGAACTCGTCGACCCGGGCGAGGCGCCGCCGACCCCGGACGGGGCGCTGGAGACGACTCCGGAGACGACGCCGGAGACGACTCCGGGGGAGACACCGGAGGAGAGGCCGGAATCGGCCCCGGACGGGTCCGCCGAGACAACCCCGGAGACGTCCCCCGAGGCCGTTCCGGATGTTCCGGACACGGCCCCCGAGACGGCCCCGGAATCCGCCCCTGACGGGTCTGCCGAGACGATCCCCGACGAGGCCCCGGGAACGGACCCCGACGCCGCTCTGGAGCCGGTGTCCCGGCGTACGCCCCTGGAAGGGGCGACCCGGCCCGAGAGCCCGGGTGCGGCACCCGCCGCCCTGACGCGCACGGCAGCGTCCCCGCCCGCCCCGGGCGCCTCACTCGTCCCCACCGGCTCGTTCGGAGCGCTCGGCGCGTTCGGGGCCCTCGGCCTCCTCGGCCTGAGCGCGGCGGAGGCGGCGGCCAGCGGGGTCAACGCCCAGCTCGCCCCGTTCGGAGCGGCCTGGATCCCGGCGCTGTCGAAGGCTGCGACGGAGCTCACGCTCCCGTACCTGCCGAGGCCGGAGGAGGTGCGGCCCCCGGTGGCGGCCCAAGCCGCCCCGGCCGCCCTGGCCCCCGCCCCGGCGGCACCCGCCGCACCCGCGGCCGCGAAGCCGTACATCGGCCCCCAGCCGAAGATCATCACCCGTAAGGGCTGGGGCGCGGACGAGTCGATCCGCGAGAAGGGCTTCGTCTACACCAAGAGCATCAAGGCCGCCTTCGTGCACCACAGCGTGACCGGAAACAACTACACCTGCGCCCAGGCCCCGTCCGTCCTCCGCGGTATCTACCGCTACCACGTCAAGAGCAGTGGATGGCGGGACTTCGGCTACAACTTCGCCGTCGACAAGTGCGGAAACATCTACGAAGGCCGTGCGGGGGGCGTGGCCAAGCCCGTCCTCGGCGCGCACACTCTCGGGTTCAACACCAACAGCATGGGCATCGCCGTCCTCGGTACGTTCACCAAGAGCGACCCGCCGGCCGCCGCGGTGACCGCCGTCGCCAAGCTGACGGCCTGGAAACTCGGGCTGCACGGGGTGAACCCGAAGGGAACGGCGACCCTGGTCTCCGGTGGCGGAAACCTGTACGCGAAGGGCAAGAACGTCAAGTTCAACGCCATCGCCGGACACCGGGACGGATTCGCGACGGAGTGCCCCGGAGCACGGCTGTACGGGAAGCTCGGAACGGCCCGTACGAGCTCGGCGAAGTACCAGGGAAGGAGCTGATGGGGTCATCGGGGCAACCATCGGCCTAAACTGACCGGTCATATCGCACGGACGGCCGAGACGGGCGTGCTGACGGGCCCCGAACAGGAAGCAGAGACGACAAGGTGACAGAAGCGATCCTCCTGGTCGGTGGCAAGGGAACGAGGCTGCGACCCCTCACGGTCAACACGCCCAAGCCCATGGTCCCGGCGGCGGGCGTCCCCTTCCTGACGCATCAGCTGGCCCGCGCCCGCGCCGCCGGCGTCGAGCACATCGTGCTCGCCACCTCCTATCTCGCCGAGGTCTTCGAGCCGCACTTCGGTGACGGCTCGGCGCTCGGCCTGAGCCTGGAGTACGTGACCGAGGAGGAGCCGCTGGGCACCGGCGGCGCGATACGCAACGTCGCCTCGCGGCTGCACTCGGGGCCCGACGACCCGGTCCTCATCTTCAACGGGGACATACTCACGGGCCTCGACATCCAGGCCCTCGTCGCCACCCACTCCTCCTCCGGCGCGGACGTCTCGCTCCACCTCACCCGGGTCGAGGACCCGCGCGCCTTCGGCCTGGTCCCCACGGACGCCACCGGCCGCGTCACGGCCTTCCTGGAGAAGCCGCAGACACCCGAGGAGATCGTCACCGACCAGATCAACGCCGGCGCGTACGTGTTCCGGCGCTCGGTCATCGACACGATCCCGGCCGGCCGCCCGGTCTCGGTCGAGCGGGAGACGTTCCCGGAGCTCCTCGCGTCCGGCGCCCACCTCCAGGGCATGGTCGACTCCACCTACTGGCTGGATCTCGGCACCCCGCAGGCCTTCGTCCGCGGCTCCGCCGACCTGGTCCTCGGCCGCGCGCCGTCCCCGGCCGTACCGGGCCGCTGCGGCGACCGCCTGGTGCTGCCGTCGGCGCGCGTCGCCCCGGACGCCAAGCTGACCGGCGGCACGGTCGTCGGCGCGGACGCGGTGGTCGGCGAGGGCGCCCGCATCTCGGGCTCCGCGCTCCTGGCGGGCGCGGTCGTCGAACCGGGCGCGGTGATCACCGACTCCCTGATCGGCGCGGGCGCCCGCATCGGCGCTCGTACGGTCCTCAGCGGCGCGGTCATCGGCGACGGCGCGCAGGTGGGCGCGGACAACGAACTGCGGGACGGCATCAGAATCTGGTGCGAGGCGACCCTCCCCGCAGGCACGGTCCGCTTCTCCTCGGACCAGTAACCCCACCGGCGGGCGGCCCCCTGGGACCCGCCCGCCGCCTCCGTCCGTCCCCCAGTCGCGGGCATAAGCCCGCCGGGCCTCCACCAGCGCTCAGCCGCCCCGGACCGTGGCCTCCGCCCGCCGACCCCGTCCCCCCGGTCGCGGGCATACGCCCGCCGGGCCTCCACCAGCGGCTCCGCCGCCCAGGCCGTGGCCTCCGCCCGCCGACCCCGTCCCCCCGGTCGCGGGCATACGCCCGCCGACGCGGTCCCCCCGGTTGTGGGCATACGTCCGCCAAGGGCGGAACGGGTGGGCACAACCCCCTTAGGGCGCCGCCCGCTCCCCGAAACGCCCACCCCGAGGCCCCGCACTCTCGGCGGCCCGCACCCCCGGCCGAGCCCCGGCTACGCTCGTAACCGGCCCGCACCCCCCACCGCGCCCCGGCTACGCTCGTAGCCATGGCCGGCCGCTTCACACCCCCCACGAACCCCACCCGCACCACAGTCCGCGGCGGCCACACCCCTGTCCCCCGGCGGGAGAGCCCCCTGGACCCGGCAGCGGACCTGTCCACGCACCCGGCGACGCACCCGGCAGCGGACCACGCAGCGGACCAGGCACCAGGCCTGGACCCAGCTGCCGGCCCGGCCGTAGGCCTGGACCCCACCGTCGACCTCGGCCTCACCCTCGGCCCCCTCCGCCGCGGCCCCGCCGACCCCACCTTCCGCGTCACCCCGGACGGCTCCTTCTGGCGGGCCAGCCGTACCCCCGACGGCCCCGGCACCCTCCGCGTCGCCGTCCGCGACGGCCGGGTCGCGGCCGACGCCTGGGGCGCGGGCGCGACCTGGCTCCTGGACCGCCTCCCGGCGCTGCTCGGCGCCGAGGACGACCCGGCCGCCTTCGTACCCCGCCACAAACTGGTCCTCGCGACCCACCGCCGCCGCGTGGGCCTGCGTCTGACCCGTACGGGCCTGGTCCTGGAGTCGCTGATCCCGTCGGTCCTGGAGCAGAAGGTGACGGCGGTCGAGGCCTACCGGTCCTGGCGGCTGCTCGTACGGAAGTACGGCGAGCCCGCGCCGGGCCCGGCCCCCGAGGGCATGCACGTGATGCCGGAGGCGCGGACGTGGACGCGGATCCCGTCCTGGGAGTGGCACCTCGCGAACGTCGACGGCAAGCGCTCGGCCACGATCGTCCGCGCGGCCGGGGTCGCGGCCCGCCTGGAGGAGGCCGCGCTCATGGATCCCGCGGCGGCCCGACGGAGGCTGGAGCTGGTCCCGGGCATCGGCCCGTGGACGAGCGCCGAGACGGTCCAGCGCAGCAACGGCGCCCCCGACGAGGTCACGACCGGCGACCTCCATCTGCCCGGCATCGTCGGCTGGGCCCTGGCGGGGGACCGCACGACCGACGACGAGGCGATGCTGGAGCTCCTGGCCCCCTACGCGGGCCAACGCCACCGCGCGGCCCGCCTGATCCTCCTCAGTGGCCGCGTACCCCCGCGCCGGGCGCCCCGGATGACCCCGGGCGACATCACGGCGCTCTAGCGGGACCCACCGCGCCCGGGCCCACGGCCCGAGGCCCGCCGTCCGGCCCGCACCACAGCCCCCCGCCGGCCCGCACGAAAGGCGAGCACGAAAGGCGAGCACGAAAGGCGAGCACCAGACACCCGCCCCGCCCCCTCAGCGCACCTCGACGAACTCCGAGGCCAACCGCGCCGCCCGCTCCTTCGGCGCCCCCGCCGGATGTCCGATCGCGACCGCGCCCAGCGGGTCCCACCCGGCCGGCAGGTCGAGGACCTCCCGTACGACGTCCCGGCAGAACATCGTCGAGGACACCCATGCCGAGCCCAGCCGCTCACCGGCGAGGGCCACCAGGAAGTTCTGGACGCCCGCGCCCGCCGCCACCACGAACATCTCGCGCTCCGCCGCGTCCCGGCGCGGGTCGCCGTAGTGGTGGGCGCCGTCCATGACGAGGCAGGGCACCGCGAGGTAGGGCGCGTGACGCAGGACGTCCCCGCGCCGGACCCGCTTGGCGATGGACTCCTCGGACTTGCCGTCCCGCCGCAGGTCCGCGATCCAGGCGTCCCGCATCGCGTCGAGCAGCCGCACCCGCGACCGGGCCGACTCCAGGAGCACGAACCGCCACGGCGTGGTGTGGTGCGGGGCCGGCGCCGTCACGGCCGCGGCGACCGCCCGCCGTACCGCCCCCGGGTCGACCGGGTCGGAGGCGAACTCCCGTACGGTCCGCCGCAGCGTCACCGCCTCCCGCACGGCCTCCGACGTGCCGAGCCGGAACATGTCGTCGGCGGCGCCGCGCACCAGCGCCCGCGCCCCCGGCTCCTCGTCCCCGGCCACCACGTGCGGCAGGCCCCGGACGACGGCGACGGGGAGACCCGCCGCCTTGCCCTTGACCAGGTCGCCCGCGGCGGCGAGTTCGTCGGCGGTGGCGACCACGGTCGCGCTCAGCGGATTGCCGAACGCGTCGGTCCCGCCGCGCAGGTCGTCCAGGACCCGCACCCCCGCCGCCCCGATCGCCACGTCGGTGAGCCCGCTGCGCCAGGGCCGGCCGAAGGTGTCCGTGACGACGACGCCCACGTCGACGCCGAGCGCCTCGCGCAGCCCCGTACGGATCCGCCGGGCCGAGGCGTCGGGGTCCTCGGGCAGCAGCAGCACCGTCCCGGCGGGGGTGTTGGACGCGTCGACCCCGGCGGCGGCCATCACGAGCCCCTGCCGGTTCTCGACGATCCGCAGGGCGCCGCGCCGCGCCACCACCCGTACCGTCTCGGCGTCGATGGCCTCCTCGCGGTCGTCGGCGGCGATCACCCGCCCCTCGGCCTTGCTCACGATCTTGGAGGTGACGAGGAGGACGTCCCCGTCGACGAGATCGGGTGAGACGGAGGCGATGAGCTTCGCCAGGTCGTCCCCGGCGGTCACCTCGGGAAGCCCGGGCAGCGCCCAGACCCGGTACGAGGGACTCCCGGCATCCTCCGGCGCCCCCGGCCCCACGGACGCCACGCTCACCGCAGCTCCTCCGCGAGCGCCAGGGCCTCCCGTGCCATCGCGGCCGTCGCCTCGACGTCGGTCATCATCAGCGGGACCGCCCGGCAGCGGATGCCCGCCGCCTCGACGTCCGCGACCGCGCCCGCGTCGACGGTGTCGACGAGCCAGCCGTCGACGAGTTCGGAGCCGTAGTTCCGGGCGACCGCCGCCGCCGTGGATTCCACGCCCACGGCCGCGAGCACCTTGTCGGCCATGCCGCGCACGGGCGCGTCCCCGACGATGGGGGAGAGGCCGACGACGGGCACCTCGGCCGCGACGATCGCGTCCCGGATGCCGGGCACGGCCAGGATCGTCCCGACGCTCACGACGGGGTTGGACGGCGGGAAGAGGATGACGTCCGCCCCGGCGATGGCCTCCAGGACGCCGGGCGCGGGCTTCGCGGCCTCCGCCCCGACCGGCACGATCGCCTTCGCGTCCACGGAGGCGCGCAGCTTCACCCAGTACTCCTGGAAGTGGACCGCGCGCCGCTCGCCGTCGACCTCGATCGCCACATGCGTCTCGACGCGGTCGTCGGACATGGGGAGGAGCCGCACGCCCGGCTGCCAGCGGTCGCAGAGCGCCTCGGTGACGGCGCTCAGCGGGTAGCCCACGCCGAGCATCTGGGTCCGGACGATGTGGGTCGCGAAGTCCCGGTCGCCGAGGCCGAACCACTCGGGCCCCACGCCGTACGCCGCGAGCTCCTCCTTGACGGTGAAGGACTCGTCGCGGCGGCCCCAGCCCTGCTCCTCGTTGATGCCACCGCCGAGGGTGTACATCACCGTGTCCAGGTCGGGACAGACCTTCAGCCCGAAGAGATGGATGTCGTCACCGGTGTTGCCGATGACCGTGATCTCCGCGTCAGGCGCGGCCTGCTTGAGGCCGCGAAGGAAACGGGCACCACCGATGCCGCCGGCCAGAACCACAATGCGCATGCACATCAGTCTCTCAGGCCACTGCGACACCCGGGGCGAGTGGGGCGCACTGCGCCTGGAGCGACTCGTGCATCGGCATCTCGGTGAGGCCGGGGAAGTAGACGTGCAGGCTGACGGCCGGTTCGAGGGAGTCGTTGGCGACCTCGTGGACGTACCCCGGCGCGAAGACCCGCTCCGCGCCCGGCGCGAGCGTCCGCGCGCCCCGGTCCGTACGCTCCGTCAGTTCGCCCTCCAGGACGGTCAGTACGCCGGAGGAGACCCCGTGGTCGTGGAGCCCGCTGCCCTGGCCGGGCACCCAGGAGAGCAGCCACACCTCGTAGCCGGGGCCGGTGCGGAGCCGGTGGTACCAGCGGGTGGTGGCGTCGTACTCGACGTACGGGGCCCACTGGGAGCGGTCGTCGGCGATCGCGCGCGCGAGGCCGGCGAACTCGGCCACGGTGACGGGGTGGGCGCGCTCGGGCTGAAGGAGGTGCGGGACCTCGAGGATGTCGCCGGCGATCTGAAGGTCGCTGTCCATGTTCATGGGTGGGGAGGTTCCTCAGCAGAAACAGAAGCGGTGGGGGGTCACGGAGAAGAGGTGACACAAGTGACGCAGGGTGACGCTGGGAGAAAGCTGGAGCTCTACGGCATCAACAGCTGGGACAGCAACAGCAACAGCGCGCCTGGACAGCGCTGCGGAACCCACGGCTGTGGGTCGCGGAGAGCGCTGCGGTCGCTGGCATGCCACCAAAGGTGGCCGGAAGGGCACCCGACTGTCAACTCAATGCCCGATTTGGGGGTAATGTTTCACCTCATCCGGTTACCGTGCGCGGAGAAAGGTTTGCTCAGGCGCGGACCAGGACAGATGGCGCTTCAGTCGTGCCCGTAAACATGGCGGCGCCCGCGAGATCGACCACGCTCTGTCACTGCCTGGCTCCGGCCGGTCCGTGATCGGACTGTGATCCGGATCGCTTCCATGGCTGGATCGCAACAAGATCCAAGTCTCGGACGTCCTTCCTGTGAGGGGCGCACGGTGCACCCAGGCCGGTGGCATGTGTCTCGGTTTTTGGTGATTTGAACACTTTCCGCATACGCTTGGTTCCGCAGAGTGAATACGAGGCCCAATAGCAGATCTCGGCTTGACTCGCGCAGAGCACAAACTTGTAATTTCACTCGTGTCGTCAGGCCGGGTTCGCAACGGCAACACCACGGGGACGCACAGAACAGACGAGGGGCGCACATGACCGAGTTGTTCCAGGAACTGCTGGTCGAGGACGCGGACGAAGAACTCGGCTGGCAGGAGCGCGCGCTGTGCGCCCAGACCGATCCCGAGTCCTTCTTTCCCGAGAAGGGCGGCTCGACCCGCGAGGCCAAGAAGGTCTGCCTCGCCTGCGAGGTCCGCTCCGAATGCCTCGAATACGCGCTGCAGAACGACGAGCGGTTCGGCATCTGGGGCGGTCTCTCCGAGCGCGAGCGACGTCGCCTGAAGAAGGCCGCCGTCTGAACCGCGCGAGGCCTGCCGGGCCCCGCCCACCGCGGGCGCGCCCACCGGAACACGCGGCAAGACAGGCAGCACCACAGCCGGTACCAGCGGACGGTCCGCCACCTGTGCTCCAGCCACAGGCGGCGGACCGTTCTGCTTGCTTTGTACGGAAACCCTTCCTCCCGCTCTGTCCACAGGGCGGCGGACCGCTCCGCGTGCAGCCGTTAGTGTGGGCCTCCGTCCGAGACGCTCCCCACGCCCCCCCGCGGGCGACCCCGGCCGGAGGGCCCGTAGCTCGATGTCCTCAACTCCTGAGTTTCCGCGACACGTCGTCACCGCCGTGCTCGTCACCCACGACGGCGCCCGCTGGCTGCCGGACGCCCTCGCCGGGCTGCTCGCCCAGGAACGCCCCGTGCAGAACGTGGTCGCGGCCGACACCGGCAGCGCCGACGACTCGGCGCAGCTCCTCGCCGACGCCATCGGCGCCGACCGCGTCCTGCACCTCGCGCGCCGCACCGGCTTCGGCGCCGCCGTCGAGGAGGCGTCCCGCACCGCGCCCGAGCTCGGACCCGAGGACCTGCCCTACCTGAAGCGCCCCAGCGGCTGGGACCCCGTCAGCCGGACCTGGGACGACGACGCCTACGACCTGCCCGAACTGCCGCACGGCGAACCGGTCCAGTGGCTCTGGCTCCTCCACGACGACTGCGCCCCCGAGCCCGGCGCCCTCGCCGAACTCCTGCGCGTCGCCGACTCCGACGCGGACGCCGCCGTCATCGGCCCCAAGCTGCGCGGCTGGTACGACAGGAAGCAGCTCCTGGAGACCGGCGTCTCCATCGCCCGCAGCGGCCGCCGCTGGACCGGACTCGACCGCCGCGAGCAGGACCAGGGACAGCACGACCAGGTCCGCTCCGTCCTCTCCGTCTCCACCGCCGGCATGCTCGTCCGGCGCGACGTCTTCGAGGAGCTCGGCGGCTTCGACCGGCGCCTGCCGCTGATGCGCGACGACGTCGACCTGTGCTGGCGCGCCCACTCCGCCGGCCACCGCGTCCTCATCGCCCCCGACGCCGTCCTGCGGCACGCCGAGGCCTCCGCCCGCGAGCGCCGCACCGTCGACTGCGCGGGCCGCACCGCCGCCAACCCGCATCGCGTCGACAAGGCCGGCGCCGTCTACACCCTCCTGGCCAACACCCGCGGCGCCGCCCTCCCGTACGTCCTCGTACGGCTGGTGGTCAGCACCCTGCTCCGCACCCTCGCCTACCTCGTCGGCAAGGTCCCCGGCCAGGCCGTCGACGAGGTCATGGGCCTCCTCGCCACCCTGCTGCGCCCCGAGAAGATCCTCGCCGCCCGCAAGCGGCGCAAGAACCCCGCCGTCCCCGCGAGCGAACTCCGCCCGCTGTTCCCGCCGCCCGGCGCCACCGTCCGCGCCGCCGCCGAGCAGTTCACCGCCAACTTCGGCGGCAACGAGGCCGACTCCGGCGGCTCCCGCCACGGCGTCGTCGAATCCGGGCCCGGCGGCGACGACGCCGACTACCTGGAGATCGAGCAGTTCGCCCGGCTCAAGAAGATCGCCCGCAAGCCCGGCCCGGTCCTCTTCGGCCTCCTGCTCCTCATCTCCCTGGTCGCCTGCCGCAACCTCTTCGCCGGCGGCTCCCTCGCCGGCGGCGCCCTGCTGCCCGCGCCCGACACCGTCTCCGAACTCTGGTCGCGGTACGCCGACTCCTGGCACGCCCTCGGCACCGGCGGCACCCAGACCGCCCCGCCCTACCTGGCCGTCCTGGCCGCGCTCTCCGCGCTCTTCCTCGGCTCCACCTCCACCGCGCTGACCGTGCTGCTCGTCTGCTCGGTCCCGCTCGCCGGCTTCACCGCCTACTTCGCCGCCCGCGGCATCGTCGAGTCCCGCCTCCTGCGCGCCTGGGGCGCCATCGCGTACGCCTTCCTGCCCGCCGTCACCGGGGCGCTCGCCACCGGCCGGCTCGGCACCGCCGTCCTCGCGATCCTGCTCCCGCTGGCGGCCCGCGCCGCCGTCGCCGCGCACGGCTTCAACCGGCCCGACCGGGGCAGCTGGCGCGCCACCTGGGCGTACACCTTCCTGCTCACCTTCACGACCGCGTTCACCCCGGTCGTCTGGCCGCTCGCCGTCCTCCTCGGACTCGGTGTGCTCGTCGTCCGCCGCTCCGACATCACGGCGTACGGACTGCGCTTCGTCGCCGTCGTCGGCACCCCGCTGCTCGTCCTCGCCCCCTGGTCGCTGACGCTGCTCACCGACCCCGGCGCGTTCCTGCGCGAGGCCGGCCTCGACATCCGGACGGGCACGGCCACCGCCCTCGACCTGCTCGGCACCAGCCCGGGCGGCCCCGGCACCGCCGGCGGCCTCCTCCTGGCCGGTCTCGTCCTCGCCGCCCTGGCCGGACTGCTGCGCGAGGAGCGGCAGCTCGCCGTCGGCGCCGCCTGGGCCGCGGCCCTCGCCGGCCTCCTCCTCGCGGTCCTCTCCAACGGCGCGGGCGGCACCGGCTGGGCCGGACCCGCCACCCTCGTCTACGGCGCCGCCCTCATCGCCGCCGGAATGATCGGCGCGGAGGGCGGCCGCACCCGCGTCGCCGCCCACGGCTTCGGCTGGCGCCAGCCCGTCGCCGCCCTCATCGCCCTCGCCTGCGCCCTCGGCCCCGCCGTCGCCGCCGTCGGCTGGATGATCGGCGGCGCCGACGGCCCGCTGACCCGGCGCGACCCGGTCCAGGTCCCGGCCTTCGTCGCCGAGGAGAGCGGCACCCGCGACCAGCCCCGCACCCTCGTCCTCGGCGGCAGCTCGCCCGGCGACGTCGCCTACACCCTGGTCCGCGGCTCCGGCGCCCGCCTCGGCGACGCCGAACTGACCGCAGGCGCCGAGGACGACCCGCGTCTCGACGACGTCGTCGCCCACCTGGTCGCGGGCTCCGGCGCCGACCAGACCCAGGAGCTCAGCGGCTACGCGATCCGCTACGTCCTGGTACGGGACGGGGCCCCGCGCCAGATGCACCGCGTCCTCGACTCCACCCCCGGCCTCAGCCGCCTCAGCCAGCTCGACGGCAGCGCGCTCTGGCGCGTGGACCGCGAGATCGCCCGCGTCATGATCGTCCCGCCGGCCGCGAAGACGGCGGAGGGGACGACGGACGGGACGACGGACGGGTCGGCGCAGAAGCCGGCGGACGCCGCGGAGGGGCCGGCCCCGGTCGCCGTCGCCGCCGGCCCCGTCGAGGCCCACACCGACATCCCGGCCGGCCCCGCGGGCCGCGTCCTGCGCCTCGCCGACCGCGCCGACGAGGGCTGGACCGCCACCCTCGACGGCAAGGACCTGACCCGCACCACCGTCGACGGCTGGGCCCAGGGCTTCGAACTCCCCGCCCAGGGCGGCCGCCTCGACGTCACGTACGACCAGCCGTTCACCCACACCGTGTGGATCTGGGCCCAGGTCGGCATGGCCGTCGTCCTGCTCGTCCTCGCCCTGCCCGGGAGGCGCCGCGAGATCGACGACGACCTGCCCGAGGAGGAGCTCGCGATCCCCGCCCAGGCGACCGAGGGCGACGGCCGGCGGGCCCGCCGTCTGCGCGCCGCCGCCGAGGCGGAGTCCGAGGCCGCGGAGGCCGCCGGGACCGGACCGGAGCCCGTCGCCGTCCCGGCGCAGCAGCAGTACGAGCCCCAGGACTGGGACGGCGGCCACGACCCGGCGTACGCCGAGGCGCGGGAGCAGCCCCAGGAGCAGCCCCAGACCCAGGCGTACGCCGAGCAGGGCTACTACCAGGAGTACGCGGCCGACCCGTACCAGCAGCAGCCGTACGCGTACCCCCAGCAGGGCTACGACCAGCAGCAGCCCTACACCGAACAGGGCTACGAGCAGCAGCCGCAGCAGTACGACCCGTCGCAGCGGCAGTACGACCCGCAGCAGTACCAGCAGCCGCAGTACGACCAGCAGCAGTACGACCCGCAGCAGCAGTACGAGCAGCAGCAGTACGACCCGTACGGCTACGGCTCCCCCCACCCCCAGGGTCACGAGACCGAGCAGCGTCCCGACGGGAGCAGCAACCAGTGAAGCGCACGACCCTCTCCCTGATCGCGGTCGCGACGGCGCTCGCCGCCGTCACCGGCTTCGCGTCCCTCACCACCACGGACGGCCCCGCCGCCCCCGCCGCCAAGGCACCCACCCGCCTGCCGATCGAGCGGGCGGGCCTGGCCTGCCCGGTACCGAGCACCTCCGAGGTGGCCGAAACCCTCTACACCTCGTACACCCCGACGGGCACGGGCACGGCGACCGGCGCTCCCGGCCGGGCCGACCGGCCCACCGCCGAGCTCCGCGCCGCCGCGAACACGACGACCTCCGGCGGCGCCCCCAAGGGCGGCAAGACGCCCAAGGCCCCCAAGGTCCCGGCCACCGTCACCGCCCCCGGCAAGCCCGTCACCGCCGAGGCGAACGGCCCCGCCGCGCCCGCCCTCACCGGCACCGCGACCGGCACCCTCGCCCCCGGCTGGACCGTCCAGCAGACCACCGTCGTCCCGGCGGGCGGCGCCCGCGGTCTGCTCGGCCTCGGCTGCGGCGCCCCCGACACCGACTTCTGGTTCCCGGCGGCCTCCACCGCCAAGGAACGCCAGGACTACGTCCACCTCACCAACCCGGACGACACGACCGCCGTCGCCGACATCGAGCTGTACGGCCCCGAGGGCGCCCTCAAGTCCCAGTTCACCGAGGGCATCCCGATCCCCGCCCGCTCCACCGTCCCCGTCCTGCTCTCCACCCTCACGGGCGAGGCCGCGCAGGAGTCCGTCACCGTCCACGTCACCACCCGCAGCGGACGGATCGGCGCCGCCATCGGCTCCGCCGACGAGAAGCTCGGCACCGACTGGATCGCCCCCGCCGCCGACCCGGCGAGCAGTGCCGTCCTCCCCGGCGTCCCGGCCGACGCCACCTCCGTACGCCTGGTGGCCTTCGTCCCCGGCGACGACGACGCCGACCTCAAGATCCAGCTGGCCACCGCGACCGGCACGATCGTCCCCGCCGGTGCCGGTTCCCTGCACGTGAAGTCCGGCATGACGGCCTCCCTCGACCTGAAGGACCTCACCCGAGGCGAGGCGGGCTCCCTGGTGCTCACCCCGAGCGACCCGAAGAAGCCCGCCCCCGTCGTGGCCGCCCTCCGGGTGGTCCGCGGCACGGGGGAGAAGACCGAGGTGGCCTTCGTGCCGGCGACTCCGGCGATCTCCGCCCGCGCGACCGTCGCCGACAACCGGGCCAAGGCCACCACGCTCTCGCTGACCGCCCCCGGCGCCGCCGCCCAGGTGAAGATCACGGCCTCGGCCGGTTCCGGCGGGGGGACGCCGGTGTCGAGGACGGTCACGGTCAAGGCGGGCACGACGGCGGCCCTCACCGACCTCGTCCCCCAGGGGCTCAGGGGTTCCTACGCGCTGACCGTCGAGCCGGTCTCCGGCGGCAAGGTGTACGCGGCGCGCACGCTGACGCTGCCGCAGGACGGCACGCCGATGTTCACCGTCCAGACCTTCGTCGACGACCGGGGCACGGTCGAGGTCCCGTCGGCCCACCAGGACCTCGGGGTCCTGGACTGACGGCCTCCACACGAACGGACACGGGCGAGAGCCCCGGCACCGGCCCGTTCCGGGCAGCCCCTGCCGGGGCCCGTTCCTGACCGTACGAGGCCGCTGTCGGGCGCAGCCCTACCCGGACCGGCGCCGCCGCCGAGGCCCGGGCCCGGCCCGCTACCGGGCTCAGTCCTGCCCGTACCGAGGATCGACCGACTCGGGGGAGAGCCCGAGGAGCTCCGCGACCTGCTCCACGACCACCTCGTGGACGATGAGCGCCCGCTCGTCCCGGCTCTTCGACCGGATCTCGACCGGCCGCCGGTAGACGACCACCCGGGCCGGCTCGTTCTTCTCGGCGGGCGCCGAGCCGCCCAACGGCACCGTCTCGCCCGTCACCGGCGGCGGCACCTCCATCACCATGAACTCGATGTCCGCGAGCTGGGGCCAGCGCCGTTCGAGGCGCTCCACCGAGTCGAGGACGAGATCGCGGAAGGTGTCGGCCCGGCTCGCGGAGAGCGGCACCTGCGGCGGGGCGACCGGTCCCCGCATACCGCGGCCGTGCCGGTCGCGGCGGCGCACCCGGGGCTCCGCCGGGGGCTCCGTGGAGCGGTGCGGGGGGCTGGGCGGCACAGGACTGTCCATCACTGACGCAGCGTAACCCTCATCGGTCTCTCCGCACCGTGGCGCATCTTCGCCACCTTCCCCGGCACCCCCGCCCCACCAGCCCACCCCACGTCGAAACCTGAACATTCCGGCCAATCACCCGCTCGATTCGACAGCCCCGCACGATCGGCCATCTGGCCGTGGTTGACCGGATCCGTACCCTCGACTGTCCGGATCGACTCCCGGTCGCACCCCCTTGCGCCCTCTCTCCCGCAGGTCAGGGAGACCGCTCTCCGGGGGCGGGTGGCGGAGATCACAGCGCGACACGGTGGAGTGACCCGAGGGAGAGTCGTCGCGGCCCGCTCAAGAGTGCGGTACCGTCCAACGTCGTGAGCCCTGTACGTCGCTGTTCGCGCACCGCGTGCGGCCGCCCTGCCGTCGCGACACTGACGTACGTCTATGCCGACTCGACTGCGGTCCTCGGCCCGCTCGCCACCTACGCCGAGCCCCACTGCTACGACCTGTGCGCCGAGCACAGCGAGCGCCTCACCGCCCCCCGCGGGTGGGAGGTCGTGCGGCTCACCGACGGGTCGGCCCCGCCCCGCCCCAGCGGCGACGACCTAGAAGCCCTGGCCAACGCGGTCCGGGAGGCGGCCCGCCCCCAGGAACGCGCCGCCGGATCCGGCGGCAAGGGCCCCGGAGGCCGCGGCGGCGACCCCATGGAGGTCGGGCGCCGCGGGCACCTCAGGGTGCTCCGTTCCCCCGACAACTGAGCGCAACCGGCCACCGTCCGCGTTCCCCCTCCCCACTCCGGGTAGTTTTGGCGTTCCGTACACGCGCCGCACCGCGTGCCGAGAACTCAGGAGGGTGGATCCGTGACTGTCGATCTGTCGCAGATCGTGAAGGCGTACGACGTCCGCGGAGTCGTTCCCGACCAGTGGGACGAGGCGCTCGCCGAGCTCTTCGGCGCCGCGTTCGTACGGGTGACGGACGCGGACGCGATCGTCGTCGGCCACGACATGCGCCCCTCGTCGCCCGGCCTGTCGGCCGCCTTCGCGCGCGGCGCGGCCCGTCTCGGTGCCGACGTCACCCTGATCGGGCTCTGCTCCACCGACCAGCTGTACTTCGCGTCCGGCAGCTTCGGCCTGCCCGGCGCGATGTTCACCGCCTCGCACAACCCGGCCCAGTACAACGGCATCAAGATGTGCCGCGCCGGCGCGGCCCCCGTCGGCCAGGACACCGGCCTCGCCGAGATCCGCGAGCTGGCCGAGCGCTGGTCGGAGACGGGCGCCCCCGAGGCCGCGGCCACGCCGGGCACTATCACCGAACGGGACACCCTGGCGGACTACGCCGCGTACCTGAAGTCCCTGGTCGACCTCACGACGATCCGCCCCCTCAAGGTGGTCGTCGACGCGGGCAACGGCATGGGCGGCCACACCGTCCCCACTGTCTTCGAGGGCCTGCCGCTGGACGTCGTCCCGATGTACTTCGAGCTGGACGGCACCTTCCCGAACCACGAGGCCAACCCGCTCGACCCGGCGAACATCGTGGACCTCCAGGCCCGCGTGCTGGCCGAGGACGCCGACCTGGGGCTGGCCTTCGACGGTGACGCCGACCGCTGCTTCGTCGTCGACGAGCGCGGCGAGCCCGTCCCGCCGTCCGCGATCACGGCGCTCGTCGCCGCCCGCGAACTCGCGAAGCACCCCGGCGGGACGATCATCCACAACCTGATCACCTCCTGGTCGGTGCCCGAGGTCGTCCGTGAGAACGGCGGCGAGCCGGTCCGCACCCGCGTCGGCCACTCCTTCATCAAGGAGGAGATGGCGAAGACCGGGGCGATCTTCGGCGGCGAGCACTCGGCGCACTACTACTTCAAGGACTTCTGGAACGCGGACACCGGCATGCTGGCCGCGCTCCACGTCCTGGCGGCCCTCGGCGGCCAGGACGGCACCCTGTCCGCCCTGGTCTCGGCCTACGACCGCTACGCCTCCTCGGGCGAGATCAACTCCACGGTCGCCGACCAGGCGGCCAGCGCGGCCAAGGTCCGGGCGGCCTACGAGGTCGAGGGCGTGACCCTCGACGAGCTCGACGGCCTCACCGTGACGGCGCGGGACTGGTGGTTCAACCTCCGCGCCTCCAACACCGAGCCGCTGCTCCGCCTCAACGTCGAGGCCCGCGACGAGGCCACCATGGCCAGGATCCGCGACGAGGTCCTGGCCCTGGTCCGGGCGACGAGCTGACGCCACCCACCGCCGGGGCACGGGGCACCCCCCGTTCCCCGGCGGTAGGCTGACCTGGCCCGAAGGGCAGCACCACCATCGTTAGTTCGAAGGGACACCCCATGCCGCTCGAAGCCGGCCTCCTGGAGATCCTGGCCTGCCCCGCGTGCCACGCTCCGCTCAACGACCGCACCTCGGACGAGATCCCCGAACTCCTCTGCACGGGCACCGACTGCGGCCTCGCGTACCCCGTCCGCGACGGCATCCCGGTCCTCCTGACCGACGAGGCCCGCCGCCCGTAACCCGCACCAGCGCGCCCCTCGGGGACCCCGCTCCGACGAAGCGACCGGAGGCACCGCCCCCATGCTCGACGAGACCCTCCTCGACGCCCCGGACGACCTCGCCCTGGCCGACCGCCGCGGCCTCCTGCGCGGCGCCGCCGAAGCGGGCGCACGGGTGCGGACGGCGGCCCGGCACGCCACCGAGGCCGGTATCGCGGACCTCCGCCCCGAGGGCCGCCCCCGCGCCGTCCTCGTCGCGGGCCCCGGCACCGCGGCCGTCGGCGTCGCCGACCTGATCGGCGCCCTGGCAGGGGCCTCCGCCCCCGTCGTACGCCTCCGGCCCACCGGCGTCGCCCCCGCCGCGGGCGCGCTGCGCTGGGCCCTCCCCGGCTGGTCCGGCTCCGTGGACCTGCTCCTCCTGCCGACGACGGACGGCTCGGAACCGGGCCTCGCTCTCCTCGCCGAGCAGGCCTACCGCCGCGGCATCACGGTCGTCGCCGTCGCCCCGAAGTCCTCGCCGCTCGCCGAGGCCGTCAGCGGCTCCCACGGCCTGTTCGTCCCGATGGCCATGGCGCCGAACGAGAACCCCGACGAGTACGCCGAGTCCATCGCGGCCGGCCCCGGCGCCCTCTGGGCCCTCCTCACCCCGCTGCTCGCGCTCCTCGACCGGGTCGGGCTCCTGGAGGCGCCGCCGGAGACCCTGGAGAAGGTCGCCGACCGGCTGGACCGCACGGCCGAGCGCTGCGGCCCGGCCATCGCCACGTACAGCAACCCGGCCAAGACGCTCGCCGCCGAACTCGCCGACACGCTTCCGCTGATCTGGACCGAGGGCGCCGCCGCGGGCCCGGCCGGCCGCCGTTTCGCCGCGGTCCTCGCCGAACTCGCCGGACTGCCGGCCCTGGCCGCCGAACTCCCCGAGGCGCTGCCCGCCCACGGTGTCCTGCTCGCCGGCGACTACGCGGCGGGCGCCGACCCGGAGGACTTCTTCCGGGACCGGGTCGACGAGCCGCAGGCCCTGCGCGCCAGGGTCGTCCTGCTGCGGGACCGCCCGGCCGACGGCCTCACGGCCGCCCACGCCGCCCGCGAACTCGCCCTCGGCCACGAGACGGCCGTCAGCGAGCTGGAACCGGAGGAGGGCGGCGACCTGGAGACCCTGGCCGAACTGCTCGCGGTGACCGACTTCGCCGCCGTCTACCTCTCCCTGGCCACCCCGGCACGTACGGTCACGGGCTGACGGAGGGCCACCGCCCGGCCCACCCGCCACCGGCCGACGCCCCCCCCGCTCACCGCCCACGGCCGCGGCGGCATCCGTACCGCCCCGGCCGACGCGCCGTCCACCGGCCCGTCACCCACCCGTCACCCGCCCCCTGTCACCTGTCTCCCGACACCCCTCACCATCCGTCACCGCCCCGAGGAGCTGGCAGGCACCATGGACCGCCTCGTCACCACCGTCCGCCCCTACGCCTGGGGATCCACGACGGCCATCCCGGAACTGCTCGGCATCGCCCCGACCGGCGAGCCCCAGGCCGAGATGTGGATGGGCGCCCACCCCGGCGCCCCCTCCCGCACCGAGCGCGGCTCGCTGAACGCGCTGATCGACGCCGATCCCGTACGCGAGCTGGGCGAGCGTTCCGTCGAGAAGTTCGGACCACGCCTGCCGTTCCTGCTGAAGGTGCTCGCCGCCGGCGCCCCGCTCTCCCTCCAGGTCCACCCCGACCTGGACCAGGCACGGGCGGGACACGCCGCCGAGGAGGCCGCCGGCATCCCGGTCGACGCCCCGCACCGCACGTACAAGGACGCCAACCACAAGCCCGAGCTGATCTGCGCCCTCACCCCCTTCGACGGACTGTGCGGCTTCCGCGCCCCCGCCGAGGCCGCCGACCTCATCGCCGCGCTCGGCGTCGACACCCTCAAGCCGTACGTCGACCTCCTCCACGCCCACCCCGAAGAGGCCGCGCTCCGCGAGGTCCTGACCGCCCTCCTCACCGCCGACCCGGAGGAGATGGCGCACACCGTCACGGAGGCGGCCGCCGCCGCCGACCGCCTCGGCGGCGACCACGCCCCGTACGCGAGCCTCGCCCACCACTACCCGAGCGACCCCGGCGTCATCGCCGCCATGCTCCTCAACCGGGTCCGGCTCCAGCCCGGCGAGGCCCTCTACCTCGGCGCCGGCGTCCCGCACGCCTACCTCGACGGCCTCGGCGTCGAGATCATGGCCAACTCCGACAACGTCCTGCGCTGCGGACTCACCCCCAAGCACATCGACGTCCCCGAACTCCTGCGCGTGGTCCGCTTCGAGCCGACCGACCCGGCCGTCCTGCGCCCCGAGGCCTCCCCGACCGGGGAAGAGGTCTACGACACCCCGATCGACGAGTTCCGCCTCTCCCGCTTCGTACGGCCCGAGGGCGCCGCCCCCACCGACCTGACCAGCCCCGTCCCGCAGATCCTGCTCGCCGTCGCCGGCCGCCCGAAGGCCGGCGAGGCCACCCTCGCCGCCGGCGAGTCCGTCTTCGTACCGGCGGGGGAGCGGGCCGAACTCAGCGGTACGGGGACGGTCTTCCGCGCCACCGTCGTCGCCTGATGCAACAATGACCGGCCGAACCGCGGCGACAGAGCCGGTGCATCGACGAAGGGACCACGTACACCCATGAGCGCGTCAGGCGGAACCAAGGCGATCGTGGCGGCACTCGCCGCCAACCTCGCGATCGCCGTAGCCAAGTTCGTGGCGTTCCTCTTCAGTGGTTCGTCCTCGATGCTCGCGGAGAGCGTCCACTCCCTCGCCGACTCCGGCAACCAGGGCCTGCTGCTCCTCGGCGGCAAGAAGGCCAAGCGCGAGGCGACCCCGCAACACCCCTTCGGCTACGGCCGCGAGCGGTACATCTACGCCTTCCTCGTCTCCATCGTCCTCTTCTCCGTCGGTGGCATGTTCGCCATCTACGAGGGCTACGAGAAGATCAAGCACCCGCACCCGATCGAGGCCTGGTACTGGCCCGTCGGCGTCCTCGTCTTCGCGATCATCGCCGAGTCCTTCTCCTTCCGTACCGCCATCAAGGAGTCGAACCTCGTCCGCGGCGCCCTCTCCTGGAAGGAGTTCGTCCGCCGGGCCAAGGCCCCCGAGCTGCCCGTCGTCCTCCTGGAGGACCTCGGCGCCCTCATCGGCCTGATCCTCGCCCTCGCCGGCGTCGGCCTGGCCCTGGTGACCGGCGACGGCGTCTGGGACGGCATCGGCACCCTCTGCATCGGCATCCTGCTCATCGTCATCGCGATCGTGCTGGCTGCCGAGACCAAGTCGCTGCTCCTCGGCGAGTCCGCCGGCATCGAGGACGTCAAGAAGATCGAGGACGCGGTCGTCGACGGCGACAGCGTCACCCGCCTCATCCACATGCGCACGCTCCACCTCGGCCCGGAGGAACTCCTCGTCGCCGCCAAGATCGCCGTCCGGCACGACGACTCGGCCGCCGAGGTCGCCAACGCCATCAACGCCGCCGAGGCACGCATCCGCGCCGCCGTCCCGATCGCCCGGGTCATCTACCTGGAACCCGACGTCTACGACGAGAAGGCCGCCTCGGCCGGCGTGAACCCGGCCAAGAGCCCGGGCGGCACCGACCACTGACCACGCCCCCACGGAGCCCCCGGGACCCCACGGTCCCGGGGCCCCGTGCGTCCGCCCCCGCCTCCGGGGACGCCCCGCCGCCCGATGCGGACTGTGGCCCGCCGGGCCGTCCGGTGTAGATTCGTGACCAGCCAGACGTCGCTGCTGATGGCGGTCGGGCGGTCCTCACGGACCGGCCGAGGGAGAGAGGGCCTCCGACGACGGCACCGTGGAGAACCCCGGGCATTCCTGTGCCCAGGGAGCCTCCGTGGCGCCCGGCGCCCCAACCGACCCTCGCACTCGAACACACGAGGAGCAGCCCAGTCATGACGACTGCCGCCACCCAGGACTTCAAGGTCGCCGACCTCTCCCTCGCCGCCTTCGGCCGCAAGGAGATCACCCTCGCCGAGCACGAGATGCCCGGCCTCATGTCGATCCGCCGCGAGTACGCCGAGCAGCAGCCGCTCGCCGGCGCCCGTGTCACCGGCTCCCTGCACATGACCGTGCAGACCGCCGTCCTCATCGAGACCCTGGTCGCCCTCGGCGCCGAGGTCCGCTGGGCCTCCTGCAACATCTTCTCCACCCAGGACCACGCCGCCGCGGCCATCGCCGTCGGCCCGAACGGCACCCCGGAGAACCCGCAGGGCGTGCCGGTCTTCGCCTGGAAGGGCGAGACCCTGGAGGAGTACTGGTGGTGCACCGAGCAGGCCCTCACCTGGCCGAACACGCCCACCGGCGGCCCGAACATGATCCTCGACGACGGCGGTGACGCCACCCTCCTCGTCCACAAGGGCGTCGAGTTCGAGAAGGCGGGCTCCGCCCCGGACCCGGCCACCGCGGACAGCGAGGAGTACGGCTACATCCTCCGTCTCCTCAACCGCACCCTCGGCGAGAACCCGCAGAAGTGGACCCAGCTCGCGTCCGAGATCCGCGGCGTGACCGAGGAGACCACCACCGGCGTCCACCGCCTGTACGAGATGCACCAGGCCGGCTCCCTCCTCTTCCCGGCGATCAACGTGAACGACGCCGTGACGAAGTCGAAGTTCGACAACAAGTACGGCTGCCGCCACTCCCTCATCGACGGCATCAACCGCGCCACCGACGTCCTCATCGGCGGCAAGACCGTCGTCGTCTGCGGCTACGGCGACGTCGGCAAGGGCTGCGCCGAGTCCCTCCGCGGCCAGGGCGCCCGCGTCATCGTCACCGAGATCGACCCCATCTGCGCCCTCCAGGCGGCGATGGACGGCTACCAGGTCACGACCCTCGACGAGGTCGTCGAGACCGCCGACATCTTCATCACCACGACCGGCAACAAGGACATCATCATGGCCGGGGACATGGCCAAGATGAAGCACCAGGCCATCGTCGGCAACATCGGCCACTTCGACAACGAGATCGACATGGCCGGCCTCGCCAAGACCGCGGGCATCGTCAAGGACGAGGTCAAGCCGCAGGTCCACACCTGGACCTACCCCGACGGCAAGGTCCTCATCGTCCTGTCGGAGGGCCGCCTCCTCAACCTGGGCAACGCCACCGGCCACCCCTCCTTCGTCATGTCGAACTCCTTCGCGGACCAGACCCTGGCCCAGATCGAGCTCTTCACGAAGCCGGAGGAGTACCCGACCGACGTCTACGTCCTGCCCAAGCACCTGGACGAGAAGGTCGCCCGCCTCCACCTGGCCGCCCTGGGCGTCAAGCTGACGACCCTCCGCCCGGAGCAGGCCGCCTACATCGGCGTCGAGGTCGAAGGCCCGTTCAAGCCGGACCACTACCGCTACTGATGCCCGGACCGGCGGCGGCCGCGCGCTGACGCGACGCCGTCCCGGCCACCCGTAGAGGATTCAGGCAGGCCCCCCGCACCCCCGTGCCGGGGGGCCTGCCCCGTCCCGCCCCCGCTACCGCTTCCGGAAGCGCCCCCTCCCGAGGACCGACCCATGCCCCGCGGCCGATATTCGCTCCATGACCCGCACGACCACACCCCCCTCGGTGAAGAACACTTCCACTGCGCACCCGGCCCCTCCGGCTGGCGCTACGTCTCGCAGATCACCACCCCCTCCGGCGACCACAAGGGCTCCGTCGACCTGGCCGTCGACGAACTCGGCCGCCCCATCCGTCTCGAACTCCACGCCGCCGGCTGGCAGGTCCGCGGCGCGGCCCTCGACGGCGTCACCTGGGTCCGCACGGACCCCACCGGAACCCACGCCACCGAAGGCAATGTGCGCGCCCACGCCTTCACCGGCACGTCCCCGGCGTTCCTCGTCGCGCTCACGCGACTCCTGCGTCTCACCCCCGCTTCCCCCGAGACCCGTGTCAGGCTCGTCGCCCTCACGGACCCGGTGCTCGCCCCCCTCACGGTCGACCAGTCCTGGGCCCTGATGAAGAGTGAAGCGCACGCCACTGACAACGGCCCCCTGATGGTGGACGAGTACCAGGTCAGCGCCCTGGACACGGGCGAGAGGCACACCGTCCACATCGCCGGCGACGTGGTCCTCGCGGCCCCCGGCATCGAACTCGAAGCCCTGGAGACCCCGCCGTCGGTCTTCCCCTGACGCTCAGGCGGGCGGAGCGAACCCGGTAGCGGGAGCTCCGGACCCTTCACCCCCGGAGGGCGGACCGGCAACGAGCGGATCCCCCGCGGAGGACGGGACCGCCGAGGGAGGAACCGGTGCCGCGACCGAGGGACCGGCCGCTCCCGCCACAGTCCTCCCCGCCACCGTTCCCCCCGCCACCGGCGAGGTGACGAACGCCCGCCGCGCCTCCCGTGCCCGCCGCTCGGCCACCACCCCCGCCAGATACGCGTCGGCCGGCACCCCCGGCGGCGGAGGCGTCCCGGTCCGCGCCACCAGCTCGTCGGCCAGCCGCTCCGCGAGCCGCCGCCCCACGGCAGGATCCAGCTCACGCGCCCGGGTGAGGTACTGCCGTATCTCCAGCCACAGGGACTCGGGAACCGCCGAGAGATCGAGCCCGGTGAACCTCCCCACCAGCCACGGCGGCGGCGGAGGCACGACGAGTGCCCGCGCCGCGGGTATCCGCTCCCGCACCACCAGCGTCCCCGCGAAGACGTCCCCGAGCCGCCGCCCCCGCTCCGACACCAGCGAGGCGATACAGGCGACGACCCCGAAGGTCATCAGGATCTCCACGACCCCCATCGCCCCGCGCACCAGCGCGTGCCGGAACCGGATCGGCCCGCCGTCGTCCCGCACCACGCGCAGCCCACAGGCCATCTTCCCGAGCGACCGCCCGTGCGACAGCGTCTCCACCGCGATCGGCGCCCCCACCAGGATCAACAGGAAGGAGGCGATGGACACCGCCGTCACCGCCGCCTCGTCGAGCGACGCGGTGGCGACCGCGAGCCCGAGGGTGACCAGCAGGTACGCGGCCCAGACCACCACCAGGTCGATGAGCACCGCCAGCGCCCGGCTCGGCAGCCGCGCGGGCTGCAACCCCAGAACGACGGCATCCCCCGTCACCAGCCCACTCACGGCACCCACCCTTCTCCGACCTTCGCGACCCCTCCGAACGCCAGTCTGCCAAGCTGACCCGCAGCGCGCCGCAGTAGTACGGACCCGTCCGCAGCCGATGCCTGGAGCAGCAGCCGATCATGGACCTCGACGTCTACGTCACCGCCCACCGCGCCGAGTGGGAACGCCTCGACCAGCTCCTGCGCCGGGGCGGCAAGCTCACGGGCGCCGAGGCCGACGAACTCGTCGCGCTGTACCAGCGGACCGCCACCCATCTCTCGATCGTCCAGTCCAGCGCCCCGGACCCGATGCTCACGGCCCGCCTCACCCAGCTCGTGGCCCGCGCCCGCGCCACCGTGACCGGCACCCGACGCTCCACCTGGCGCGACGCCGCCCGCTTCCTCACCGCTGGCTTCCCCGCGGCCGTCTACCGCTCCCGCCGGTGGTGGATCCCCACCGCCGTGCTCTCCACCCTGCTCGCGGTGCTCATCGGCTGGTGGATCGGTACGCACCCTGAGGTCCAGGCCGCGATCGGCGCCCCGGCCGACCTCCGCGAGATGACCCGTCCCGGCGGCCAGTACGAGAGGTACTACTCCAGCCACCCGGCGGCCTCCTTCGCCGCTCAGGTCTGGACGAACAACGCCCAGGCCGCCGCCATGTGCCTGGTCCTGGGCGTGTTCCTGGGCATCCCGGTGCTCTGGATCCTCTTCCTGAACATGCTGAACGTCGGCGTCGCCATCGGTCTGATGTCCGCCGCGGGCCGCCTCGACGTCTTCCTGGGCCTGATCCTTCCTCACGGCCTGCTCGAACTGACCGCCGTCTTCGTCGCCGCCGGTACGGGTCTCCGCCTGGGCTGGACCGTCATCGACCCCGGCCCCACCACCCGCCGTGCCGCCCTGGCGGAACGTGGCCGGGCCGCCGTCGGCATAGCGATCGGCCTGGCCCTCGTCCTCTTCGTCTCGGGCCTGATCGAAGGGTTCGTCACCCCGTCCGGCCTGCCCACATGGACCCGCATCACCATCGGCATCGCCGCTGAGCTGGCCTTCCTCGCCTACGTCTACGTGCTGGGAGGCCGCGCCTCCCGGGCCGACGGGACGGGCGAGGCGGGCGACCTCGACGAACCCGACCGCAGTGCCGCCCTCCCCACCGCCGCCTGATGTGCGTACGACCCCGCTGACCTGCTACTGTCCTCCGGTGCCCACAAAAGCCATTGACATGGCGGCTGTGGGGAGGTAGATTCAAACGGTTGCCTAGAACTGGACAGTTCGGCAGCGATCCACTAGAGTCTCTTTCACTCCGGTCGGGAATTCGATTCCACGGAGTCACCCCGATTCTTATTCGAATCACGAAAGCCACCGATTAGGTCGGCCGAAATGATTCTGATAAAGTCGGAACCGCCGAAAGGCCCCCGGAGTGAAAACAAAAGGGACCGGAAAGCACCGAGGAAATCGGATCTGAAAGATCTGATAGAGTCGGAAACGCAAGACCGAAGGGAAGCCCGGAGGAAAGCCCGAGAGGGTGAGTACAAAGGAAGCGTCCGTTCCTTGAGAACTCAACAGCGTGCCAAAAATCAACGCCAGATTAGTTGATACCCCGTCCATCTTCGGATGGCGAGGTTCCTTTGAAAGTCCTGCCGGCCCTTGTGGTCAGTAGGCAACATACACAGCGAGGACGCTGTGGACAGTCGGCCTTATTCCGGTCTGACTGTCCCGCTCAACGCGAGTGTCACCCGATTACGGGTAAACATTCACGGAGAGTTTGATCCTGGCTCAGGACGAACGCTGGCGGCGTGCTTAACACATGCAAGTCGAACGATGAAGCCCTTCGGGGTGGATTAGTGGCGAACGGGTGAGTAACACGTGGGCAATCTGCCCTTCACTCTGGGACAAGCCCTGGAAACGGGGTCTAATACCGGATAACACCGGCTTCCGCATGGGAGCTGGTTAAAAGCTCCGGCGGTGAAGGATGAGCCCGCGGCCTATCAGCTTGTTGGTGGGGTAATGGCCTACCAAGGCGACGACGGGTAGCCGGCCTGAGAGGGCGACCGGCCACACTGGGACTGAGACACGGCCCAGACTCCTACGGGAGGCAGCAGTGGGGAATATTGCACAATGGGCGAAAGCCTGATGCAGCGACGCCGCGTGAGGGATGACGGCCTTCGGGTTGTAAACCTCTTTCAGCAGGGAAGAAGCGAAAGTGACGGTACCTGCAGAAGAAGCGCCGGCTAACTACGTGCCAGCAGCCGCGGTAATACGTAGGGCGCAAGCGTTGTCCGGAATTATTGGGCGTAAAGAGCTCGTAGGCGGCTTGTCACGTCGGGTGTGAAAGCCCGGGGCTTAACCCCGGGTCTGCATCCGATACGGGCAGGCTAGAGTGTGGTAGGGGAGATCGGAATTCCTGGTGTAGCGGTGAAATGCGCAGATATCAGGAGGAACACCGGTGGCGAAGGCGGATCTCTGGGCCATTACTGACGCTGAGGAGCGAAAGCGTGGGGAGCGAACAGGATTAGATACCCTGGTAGTCCACGCCGTAAACGTTGGGAACTAGGTGTTGGCGACATTCCACGTCGTCGGTGCCGCAGCTAACGCATTAAGTTCCCCGCCTGGGGAGTACGGCCGCAAGGCTAAAACTCAAAGGAATTGACGGGGGCCCGCACAAGCAGCGGAGCATGTGGCTTAATTCGACGCAACGCGAAGAACCTTACCAAGGCTTGACATATACCGGAAAGCATTAGAGATAGTGCCCCCCTTGTGGTCGGTATACAGGTGGTGCATGGCTGTCGTCAGCTCGTGTCGTGAGATGTTGGGTTAAGTCCCGCAACGAGCGCAACCCTTGTCCTGTGTTGCCAGCATGCCCTTCGGGGTGATGGGGACTCACAGGAGACCGCCGGGGTCAACTCGGAGGAAGGTGGGGACGACGTCAAGTCATCATGCCCCTTATGTCTTGGGCTGCACACGTGCTACAATGGCCGGTACAAAGAGCTGCGATGCCGTGAGGCGGAGCGAATCTCAAAAAGCCGGTCTCAGTTCGGATTGGGGTCTGCAACTCGACCCCATGAAGTCGGAGTTGCTAGTAATCGCAGATCAGCATTGCTGCGGTGAATACGTTCCCGGGCCTTGTACACACCGCCCGTCACGTCACGAAAGTCGGTAACACCCGAAGCCGGTGGCCCAACCCCTTGTGGGAGGGAGCTGTCGAAGGTGGGACTGGCGATTGGGACGAAGTCGTAACAAGGTAGCCGTACCGGAAGGTGCGGCTGGATCACCTCCTTTCTAAGGAGCACAGTACCGATTGCAGGCAAATGTTCTGCACGGTCAGCTCATGGGTGGAACGTTGATTAGTTGGCACAGTCAGTCTCTTCGGAGGCCGTGAGTACTGCTTCGGCGTGGAAAACGGTTTCGAGGATACGGGCTGTGCTTGGCACGTTGTTGGGTGTCTGAGGGTACGGCCGTAAGGTTTGTATCTTCGCGATGCCGGCCCCAGTGAACTCACCTGTTATGCGGGTGGGGTGATGGGTGGCTGGTCGTTGCTTGAGAACTACACAGTGGACGCGAGCATCTGTGGCCAAGTTTTTAAGGGCGCACGGTGGATGCCTTGGCACCAGGAACCGATGAAGGACGTGGGAGGCCACGATAGTCCCCGGGGAGCCGTCAACCAGGCTTTGATCCGGGGGTTTCCGAATGGGGAAACCCGGCAGTCGTCATGGGCTGTCACCCATGCCTGAACACATAGGGCATGTGGAGGGAACGAGGGGAAGTGAAACATCTCAGTACCCTCAGGAAGAGAAAACAACCGTGATTCCGGGAGTAGTGGCGAGCGAAACCGGATGAGGCCAAACCGTATGCGTGTGATACCCGGCAGGGGTTGCGCATGCGGGGTTGTGGGATCTCTCTTTCACAGTCTGCCGGCTGTGAGACGAGTCAGAAACCGTTGATGTAGGCGAAGGACATGCGAAAGGTCCGGCGTAGAGGGTAAGACCCCCGTAGCTGAAACATTAACGGCTCGTTTGAGAGACACCCAAGTAGCACGGGGCCCGAGAAATCCCGTGTGAATCTGGCGGGACCACCCGCTAAGCCTAAATATTCCCTGGTGACCGATAGCGGATAGTACCGTGAGGGAATGGTGAAAAGTACCGCGGGAGCGGAGTGAAATAGTACCTGAAACCGTGTGCCTACAAGCCGTGGGAGCGTCGCTCATTGAGTTTACTCAGTGGGTCGTGACTGCGTGCCTTTTGAAGAATGAGCCTGCGAGTTTGCGGTGCGTTGCGAGGTTAACCCGTGTGGGGAAGCCGTAGCGAAAGCGAGTCCGAATAGGGCGATTCAGTAGCGCGCTCAAGACCCGAAGCGGAGTGATCTAGCCATGGGCAGGTTGAAGCGGAGGTAAGACTTCGTGGAGGACCGAACCCACCAGGGTTGAAAACCTGGGGGATGACCTGTGGTTAGGGGTGAAAGGCCAATCAAACTCCGTGATAGCTGGTTCTCCCCGAAATGCATTTAGGTGCAGCGTCGTGTGTTTCTTGCCGGAGGTAGAGCACTGGATAGGCGATGGGCCCTACCGGGTTACTGACCTTAGCCAAACTCCGAATGCCGGTAAGTGAGAGCACGGCAGTGAGACTGTGGGGGATAAGCTCCATGGTCGAGAGGGAAACAGCCCAGAGCATCGACTAAGGCCCCTAAGCGTACGCTAAGTGGGAAAGGATGTGGAGTCGCAGAGACAACCAGGAGGTTGGCTTAGAAGCAGCCACCCTTGAAAGAGTGCGTAATAGCTCACTGGTCAAGTGATTCCGCGCCGACAATGTAGCGGGGCTCAAGCGTACCGCCGAAGTCGTGTCATTGCAGCATGAGGGCCAACGCCCGCTGTGATGGGTAGGGGAGCGTCGTGTGCCGGGTGAAGCAGCCGCGGAAGCGAGTTGTGGACGGTTCACGAGTGAGAATGCAGGCATGAGTAGCGATACACACGTGAGAAACGTGTGCGCCGATTGACTAAGGGTTCCTGGGTCAAGCTGATCTGCCCAGGGTAAGTCGGGACCTAAGGCGAGGCCGACAGGCGTAGTCGATGGACAACCGGTTGATATTCCGGTACCCGCTTTGAAACGCCCAGTATCGAGCCCATTAATGCTAAGGCCGTGAAGCCGTTCCGGACCCTTCGGGGAAAGGAAAGTGGTGG
Organism: Streptomyces sp. Qhu_M48; assembly: GCF_051305195.1. NCBI lineage: Bacteria > Bacillati > Actinomycetota > Actinomycetes > Kitasatosporales > Streptomycetaceae > Streptomyces > Streptomyces sp. Qhu_M48. The sequence goes on from NZ_CP195432.1 coordinate 742,285, forward strand.
AGCCGCTGACCCAAGGTGGTAGTAGGTAAGCGATGGGGTGACGCAGGAAGGTAGTCCAGCCCGGGCGGTGGTAGTCCCGGGGTAAGGGTGTAGGGCGTTGTCCAGGTAAATCCGGACAGCACATAGCCTGAGACCTGATGCCGAGCCGATTGTGGTGAAGTGGATGATCCTATGCTGTCGAGAAAAGCCTCTAGCGAGTTTCATGGCGGCCCGTACCCTAAACCGACTCAGGTGGTCAGGTAGAGAATACCGAGGCGTTCGGGTGAACTATGGTTAAGGAACTCGGCAAAATGCCCCCGTAACTTCGGGAGAAGGGGGGCCACGTCTGGTGATGAGTCTTGCACTCTGAGCTGGGGGTGGCCGCAGAGACCAGCGAGAAGCGACTGTTTACTAAAAACACAGGTCCGTGCGAAGCCGTAAGGCGATGTATACGGACTGACGCCTGCCCGGTGCTGGAACGTTAAGGGGACCGGTTAGTGACCTTTCGGGGTTGCGAAGCTGAGAACTTAAGCGCCAGTAAACGGCGGTGGTAACTATAACCATCCTAAGGTAGCGAAATTCCTTGTCGGGTAAGTTCCGACCTGCACGAATGGCGTAACGACTTCTCGACTGTCTCAACCATAGGCCCGGTGAAATTGCACTACGAGTAAAGATGCTCGTTTCGCGCAGCAGGACGGAAAGACCCCGGGACCTTTACTACAGTTTGATATTGGTGTTCGGTTCGGCTTGTGTAGGATAGGTGGGAGACTTTGAAGCCGTGACGCCAGTCATGGTGGAGTCGCCGTTGAAATACCACTCTGGTCGTGCTGGATGTCTAACCTCGGTCCGTGATCCGGATCAGGGACAGTGTCTGATGGGTAGTTTAACTGGGGCGGTTGCCTCCCAAAGGGTAACGGAGGCGCCCAAAGGTTCCCTCAGCCTGGTTGGCAATCAGGTGTTGAGTGTAAGTGCACAAGGGAGCTTGACTGTGAGACCGACGGGTCGAGCAGGGACGAAAGTCGGGACTAGTGATCCGGCGGTGGCTTGTGGAAGCGCCGTCGCTCAACGGATAAAAGGTACCCCGGGGATAACAGGCTGATCTTCCCCAAGAGTCCATATCGACGGGATGGTTTGGCACCTCGATGTCGGCTCGTCGCATCCTGGGGCTGGAGTCGGTCCCAAGGGTTGGGCTGTTCGCCCATTAAAGCGGTACGCGAGCTGGGTTTAGAACGTCGTGAGACAGTTCGGTCCCTATCCGCTGCGCGCGTAGGAATATTGAGAAGGGCTGTCCCTAGTACGAGAGGACCGGGACGGACGAACCTCTGGTGTGCCAGTTGTCCTGCCAAGGGCATGGCTGGTTGGCTACGTTCGGGAGGGATAACCGCTGAAAGCATCTAAGCGGGAAGCCTGCTTCGAGATGAGTATTCCCACCTCCTTGAGAGGGTAAGGCTCCCAGTAGACGACTGGGTTGATAGGCCGGATGTGGAAGCCCAGTAATGGGTGGAGCTGACCGGTACTAATAGGCCGAGGGCTTGTCCTCAGTTGCTCGCGTCCACTGTGTTAGTTCTGAAGTAACGAACTGTGCCGATTTCCGGTTGGTTAACTTCATAGAGTTTCGGTGGTCATAGCGTTAGGGAAACGCCCGGTTACATTCCGAACCCGGAAGCTAAGCCTTTCAGCGCCGATGGTACTGCAGGGGGGACCCTGTGGGAGAGTAGGACGCCGCCGAACAATCATTGTGGGAAAGCCCCGCACCTTATGGTGCGGGGCTTTTCTGCGTTTACGGGCCGGAAGCCCTCCCGGAGAGGGGCCGTTTCGTTGCTCATGGTCAGAGGCGGCCGGCTGCTTTCAGGGCGAGGTAGGCGTCGGCGAGGGCGGGGGCCAGGGTGTCGGGGGCCGCGTCGACGACGGTGACGCCGTGGCGCTTGAGCTGTTCCACGGTGCGGGAGCGTTGGGATCGGGTCTGAGCGGCCGCCGCTGCCTCGTAGACGCCCTCGATCGTGCCGCGGGTCTCTGCCATACGGGCGATGTGGGGGTCGGAGACGGAGGCCAGCAGGACCGTGTGGCGCTGGGCGAGCTGGGGCAGGACCGGGAGAAGGCCCTCTTCGATCGGGGCCGCGTCCAGGCTGGTCAGGAGGACGATCAGGGAGCGACGCGGCGCGCGGGCGAGAGCCGTCGCGGCCAGGCCGCGGGCGTCGGTCTCCACGAGCTCTGGTTCGAGCGGGGCGAGGGCGTTGACCACGGCGGGGAGGACGTCGCCGGCGGAGCGGCCCTGGACCTGGGCGCAGAGACGGCGGTCGTAGGCCAGGAGGTCCACGCGGTCACCCGCGCGGGAGGCGAGCGCGGTGAGCAGGAGAGCCGCGTCCATGGAGGCGTCCAGGCGGGGGACGTCACCGACGCGGCCGGCCGACGTGCGGCCGGTGTCGAGGACGACGAGGATGTGGCGGTCGCGTTCCGGGCGCCAGGTGCGGACGGCGACCGTCGTCTGGCGGGCGGTGGCACGCCAGTCGATCGAGCGGGTGTCGTCGCCGGGGACGTACTCGCGGAGGCTGTCGAACTCCGTGCCCTCACCGCGCGTCAGGACGCTGGTGCGGCCGTCGAGTTCGCGGAGCCGGGCCAGACGGGACGGCAGGTGCTTGCGGCTGGTGAAGGGCGGGAGGACGCGTACGGTCCAGGGGACCTCGTGGTTGCCCTGGCGGGCGGCGAGGCCGAGAGGACCGTAGGAGCGGACCGTGATTCGCTCGGCGTGGCGGTCGCCGCGACGGGTCGGGCGGAGCCTCGTGGTGAGGCGGCGACGCTCGCCGGCCGGAACCGTCAGGCGGTGGCGTGAGGCGCCCTGTTCGGTGCCCGGGAGCCAGCTGCTGGGCGGCCACGCGTCGCGGAGCCGGGCGCGGAGGCGGCGGCGGGAGACGTTGGTGACGGTGAGGTGGATGTCCGCCGCGTCACCGAGTCGAACGGATGTATCACCACTTCGGGTGAATTGGAGCGTTCGTACTGGCGCGGCCAGGGCGTAGTCGCACAGAATTGCGAGGGAGAGGGGCGCGTTCACCGCGAGCATCCCCGCCCAGCTGGGGGCGAGGATGCCGACGGGGAGCGATCCGAGGGCGGCGAGCAGCGCGGTTCGTCCGGTGAGGGCCATGGGGCGCCGTTCTCAGCGGGGTACGGGGACGTGGGCGAGGATCGAGTTGATGACGGAGTCGGGGGTGACTCCCTCCATCTCGGCCTCGGGCCGCAGGTGGATGCGATGACGCAGGGTGGGGAGAGCGAGGGCCTTCACATCGTCCGGGGTGACGTAGTCCCGGCCGGTGAGCCAGGCCCAGGCGCGGGCGGTGGAGAGCAGGGCGGTGGCGCCTCGGGGAGAGACCCCGAGCGTGAGTGAGGGGGATTCACGCGTGGCACGACAGATATCGACGACGTAGCCGGCGATCTCGGGGGAGACCGAGACCTTGGAGACGGCGGTCCGGGCGGCTTCGAGCTCGGCGGGGCCCGCGACGGGGCGGATGCCGGCGGCCTTGAGGTCGCGGGGGTCGAAGCCCTCTGCGTGACGGGTGAGGACCTGGATCTCGTCCGCGCGGGAGGGCAGAGGGACCGTCAGTTTCAGCAGGAAGCGGTCCAGTTGGGCCTCGGGGAGCGGGTAGGTGCCCTCGTACTCGACGGGGTTCTGGGTGGCGGCGACCAGGAAGGGTTCGGGTAGGGGGCGCGGGGTGCCGTCGACTGTGACCTGGCGTTCCTCCATAGCCTCCAGGAGGGAGGACTGGGTCTTCGGGGGTGTGCGGTTGATCTCGTCGGCGAGGAGGAGGTTGGTGAAGACCGGGCCGGGCTGGAAGGAGAACTCGGAGGTCCGGTTGTCGTAGACCAGTGAGCCGGTGACATCACTCGGCATCAGGTCGGGGGTGAACTGGACGCGCTTGGTGTCGAGTTCGAGGGTCGCGGCGAGTGAGCGGACCAGCAGGGTCTTCGCGACGCCCGGTACACCTTCGAGGAGGACGTGTCCCCGGCAGAGCAGGGCCACGACGAGACCGGTGACGGCGGGGTCCTGGCCGACCACGGCCTTCGCGATCTCGCTGCGCAGGGCCTCCAGGGAGGCGCGGGCGCTGTCCGAGGTCGTAGCGGTCTCGGGGGTCGGGGCGCTCATGAGGTGCGTACCTCTCTTTCGAGGGCGTCGAGTTGGTCCGCCAGGCGGATGAGGGTGGCGTCGTCGGCGGGGGTGGGGCCGAAGAGGAGGGTCCCGGGGTCCGCGGGGGTGTCGGGGAGACGGGCGGAGAGTGCGGGGAGGAGGCGCTCGGAGGCGTGGGCGTCCTGGAGGGGGACGCCGAGCAGTGGGGCGATCCGGGTGCGGGTCGCGGTGCGCAGGACGGAAGCGGCGCGGTCGCGGGCGTTCGCCTTGCGGTAGAGGCGGGCGCGGCCCTCGGTGGCCTCGGAGGCGCGGAGGGCGACGGGGAGACGCTCTGTCACGAGGGGGCCGAGGCGGCGGGCGCGCCACAGCGCGGCGAGCAGGGCCGCGATCGCGAGCTGGAGCGTGCCCCACAGCCAGCCGGAGGGGATGAGGGCGAGGAAGTCGCCCGTCGTGGAGTCGTCGGAGCCGTCGGGGGTGTCGGCGGTGGCGGAGTCGTCGGTCAGGGAGGGGAGGTACCAGACGAGATGGGGCCGGGAGCCGAGGAGTTGCAGGGCGAGGGAGGCGTTGCCCTGCTGGTCGAGACGGTTGTTGTAGAGGATGTCCGGCGAGCCGAGGAGGACGGTGTCGGTGGTGTCGGGGCCAGGGAGGCGGACCAGGGTCGGCAGTCCGTCGGAGGGGTAGCAGCCTTCGGCGCGGGTGCCGGGGGCGGTGCGGTAGCGCTCGCCGCCGAGGTCGACGCTGCCTGCGCGTGTGGCGGCGGCCAGTGCGCAGGAGGGGGCGCGGTTCTCCACGGAGGTGCTGGACGCGGTGGTGACGTCCGGGGCGAGGGTCGTGAGGGAGGGTTCTCCGGCGCCGATGAGGACGGTGCGGCCGGCGGAGCCGGCGACGACCCCCCGCAGTCTGGACTGCTGGGCCTCGGTCAGGAGGTCGGGTGTGGTGACCAGAAGGGTCGAACCGGCGTCGGTCGCGGTCGTGGCCTCGTCGAGGGTGGTGGCGAGGGTGAGGGTCACGCCGCGGGCCTTGAGGAGTTCGGCGACGGCCCGGCTGCCGTGGGGGTCGGCGGAGCGGGGGTCGAGGGCTCCGTGGGAGTCGGCGGAGCGGACGGTCGCGAGGACGACGCCGCCGATGAGGACCAGGGCGACGACGAGGGCCGCTCCGCGGGACCGGGCCCAGACCTGGCGGGCGGAGGGGGCGGTCGACGTGGTGGCCCGGCGGCTCATGCGGGGGTTCCCGTGGAGGCGGAGTGGAGGGTGGGGCGGGTCCGCTCCAGGACGGTGTCCAGCTTCTCGACGCGGCGGTACGCGGCTTCGTCGGCGGTGCGGCCGCCGTATGTGACGTCGTCGAAGGTGCGGACCGCGAGGCGCAGTTCGTCCGCGTGGGAGGGCAGCGAGCGGCTCGCCTCGGCGGCGGCCTCGTCGGCGGTGCGGCCGGGGCGGGGGTCGAGGAGGGTGCGCTCTTCGAGGGAGCGGACGATGGCCCGGGTCCGTTCCTGGACCGCCTGGTTCCAGCGGCCGGCGGAGGCGTGGCGGGCGGCGGCGGCCCGGTGGTCCCGGGCGGTGCGGGGGCCGTCCGCGAAGAGGGAGTCAGCGGTGGAGCCGGGTGCTCTTCGCGGGGTGCCGAGGCGCCACCAGAGGGCGGCGACCGCGGCGGCCACGAGGAGGATCACCACGACGATGCCGAGGACCCCGCCCGGGGTGGCCCCGGACGCGGCGTCGAAGAGGTCGCCGACCCACTCCCAGAAGCGGTCGAGGCCGCGCTGGAGGAGGTTCGGGTCGTTCTCGTGGTACTTCGGATCGGACAGCTCCCGTTCCGCCGCCTCGCGGGCGGGGACACGGGAGATGTCCACCGGTACGTCGCCGTCGGCGCGGAGGCGCGCCGGTGCCGTGGCCATTCCCCCCGTGACCGTCACGGCATCAGCCTCCGACGGTCTGGTCGCCCGGTGCGGGGCCGTAGCCGGGGAGTCCCGCGGCCCGTGCCAGTTCGAGGTCCAGGGCTTCGCGGCGGATGCGCTGGTCCACGTAGAGCAGGACCGTCACGCCGGCGGAGATCGGGTAGGTGATCGCGCTGGTGATGACGCCGCCGATGCCCGTGATGATCAGGAACGACCAGCCGAAGGTGGTGGAGGAGCCTTCGAGCAGGCCGGAGAAGCCGTCGCCGTCGACCGCGATGCCGAGGATCGTGAACGGGATCGCGATGATCATCGCGAAGACGAAGATCAGCAGCTGGGTGAGGAGGGTGATACCGAAGATCCGCCACCACGCGCCCTGCACCAGCTTGGCCGAGCGCTTCAGGGACTGGATCACGCCCCGGCGCTCCAGCATCAGGGCGGGGGAGGCGAGGCTGAAGCGGATCATCAGCCAGACGGCAGCCACCAGGGAGCCGAGACCGCCGAGGAGGGTCAGGGCCACGCCCGCGGAGCCGCCGATCAGGAGGCCGGGCAGCAGACCGACGAGGACGACGCCGGCGCTCAGAGCGGCGAGCAGCAGAGTCAGGCCGACGAGCTGGAGCAGGCGCGGCCGGGCCTCCTGCCAGGCGGAACCCAGCGAGACCGGGCGGCCGAGGACGGCGCGGCTGATGACGACGGTCAGCAGGGCGGCGCTGAACAGCGACGCCATGAGCGTCACGAGCAGGGCCGGGCCCAGGCCGATGAGGGACGACTGGGCGGCTTCGAGGGACTGCTCCAGCGCCTCGGCGGGGGTGGCGTCCGGGCTCGGCGCGGGGGCCTCGGGCACGAGATACCGCTGGGCCAGTATGTCGGCGATCTGGGAGATCACCGCGACCGTGACCGTGATCGCGAGGACCGTGCGCCAGTAGGCGCGGAGGGTCTTCACCGCGCCGTCGAGGATCTCGCCCATGCCCAGCGGGCGCAGTGGGATGACACCGGGCTTCGCGGCCGGCGGCCTGCCCCACTGGGGGTTCGGGGGCGGTGCGCCCCACCCCCGGCCCTGGCCCTGGTCGGGTGCCGGAGGCGGGTTCTGGCCGCTCGGCGGGGACCACTGGCCGGCGGGCGGCTGGTCCTTGGACCACTGGGGGGCGGAGCCGTTCGCGTCGGACGGAGCGGTGGGCCGGGGGATCCCGGAGCCGTTCTGGTCGTCGGAGGGGGCGGATCCGGGCGAGGTCCAGCCCGGAGTGTCGTTCACGGTCGTCCACCTCGGAGGAATGGTCGCGGTGCCGGATCGGCGAACCGGCTCGGTCACGGCGGCCGACACCTGACACGGCGGCGGGCCGGGTGCCATCGTGCCACGCGGTGCCCGCCTGTGGGCCGGAGCGGCCTTCTCCTTCGTAGCTTCGTCCGGACCTTCATTGTGTGGGCGGCAGGCGGCACACTGTGCGGACACCCGATCATCCCGCGCGAACCGTGCGGTGGCGGGCCGAGCGGGCCGCCGTCCACGAGATCGCGGTCCGGGCTGAGGGAGACGCTGTGGGGCAGGTCACGCCAGGTAACGATTGGCTAATGGGATGATGTCGATATGAAGGGACGCGTTCTTGTCGTCGACGACGACACCGCACTGGCCGAGATGCTCGGCATCGTGCTGCGGGGTGAAGGGTTCGAGCCGTCGTTCGTCGCGGACGGTGACAAGGCGCTTGCCGCATTCCGGGAGGCCAAGCCTGACCTGGTGCTGCTCGACCTGATGCTGCCCGGGAGGGACGGCATCGAGGTGTGCCGCCTGATCAGGGCCGAGTCGGGTGTGCCGATCGTCATGCTGACCGCGAAGAGCGACACGGTCGACGTGGTCGTGGGTCTGGAGTCAGGGGCTGACGACTACATCGTCAAGCCGTTCAAGCCGAAGGAGCTTGTCGCCCGTATCCGGGCGCGGCTGCGGCGGTCCGAGGAGCCGGCGCCCGAGCAGCTCACCATCGGTGACCTGGTCATCGACGTTGCGGGGCACTCCGTGAAGCGGGAGGGGCAGTCCATCGCCCTGACCCCGCTGGAGTTCGACCTGCTCGTCGCGCTTGCGCGCAAGCCGTGGCAGGTCTTCACCCGTGAGGTCCTGCTCGAGCAGGTGTGGGGCTACCGGCACGCGGCCGACACACGGCTGGTGAACGTGCACGTCCAGCGGTTGCGCTCGAAGGTCGAGAAGGACCCCGAGCGCCCGGAGATCGTGGTGACCGTCCGTGGCGTCGGTTACAAGGCGGGACCGAGCTGACATGAGTGAAGGCAGTACTGCTCCGAAGCCCGGGGACCCGGGAGTCCGTACGGGGCGGGCTGCCGGACCGGGGCGGGGGGGCTCGCGTTCCGGCCGCCTGCCACGGGGCGGACGGCTGTTCCGGGACAGGGCGCGCGGAGGACCGGTCCTCCGGCTCTTCGCGCGCTGGGTGCGCAGGCCGTTGCTGCCCGCCGTGCGGCTGTGGCGGCGGAACATCCAGCTGCGGATCGTCGCAGGCACCCTGCTGATGTCCCTCGGAGTCGTCCTTCTGCTCGGCCTGGTCGTCATCGGCCAGGTCCGCAACGGTCTGCTCGACGCGAAGGAGAGGGCCGCCCAGAGCCAGGCCGCCGGAGGGTTCTCCGCCGCCCAGGACCGGGCGGCGGCCACCGCCTCCGCGCCTGGTCAGCAGGACGGCGCGCGGGCCGGTTCCTCCGTGAACTGGCGCTCCTCGCTCGTCGAGCAGCTCGCCAGTGGCGGCCAGAGCGCGTTCAACGTGGTCGCGCTCTCGCTCGACACCGGTGACACCGCGAGCCGGGGCGTACGCGCCTCCGGCGAGGTCGACCCGATCACGAGCATCCCGGCCGAGCTGCGGCAGTCCGTGGCCCAGGGCACGGACACCTTCCAGAAGTTCACCAGCATCCACTACACGAGCGGCAAGCCGTCCGAGGCCGGCCTGGTGATCGGCAAGCGGCTGAACGACGCCGAGGGCACCCAGTACGAGCTGTACTACCTCTTCCCGCTGACCCAGGAGGAGGACTCCCTCACCCTGGTCAAGGGGACTCTGGCGACCGCCGGGCTCTTCGTCATGGTGCTGCTCGGCGCCATCGCCTGGCTCATGGTGCGCCAGGTGGTCACGCCGGTACGGATGGCCGCCGGGATCGCCGAGCGGCTCTCCGCCGGGCGGCTCCAGGAACGTATGAAGGTCACCGGCGAGGACGACATCGCCCGGCTCGGCGAGGCCTTCAACAAGATGGCGCAGAACCTCCAGCTCAAGATCCAGCAGCTGGAGGAGTTGTCGCGGATGCAGCGGCGGTTCGTCTCGGACGTCTCGCACGAGCTGCGTACGCCGCTGACCACGGTCCGGATGGCCGCCGACGTCATCCACGAGGCCCGTGTCGACTTCGACCCGATCACCGCCCGTTCCGCCGAACTCCTCGGCGATCAGCTCGACCGTTTCGAGTCGCTGCTCTCCGACCTCCTGGAGATCAGCCGCTTCGACGCGGGCGCGGCCGCCCTCGAAGCGGAGCCGATAGACCTGCGCCAGGTCGTGCGCCGGGTCATCGGCGGCGCCGAACCCCTCGCCGAGCGCAAGGGCACCCGGATCGTGGTCGTGGGCGACAGGCAGCCCGTGGTGGCCGAGGCGGACGCCCGCCGGGTCGAGCGGGTGCTGCGCAACCTCGTCGTCAACGCCGTCGAGCACGGTGAGGGCCGGGACGTGGTGGTGAAGCTGGCAGCCGCCGGTGGCGCCGTCGCCGTCGCCGTCCGCGACTACGGCGTCGGCCTCAAGCCGGGCGAGGCGACCCGGGTCTTCAACCGGTTCTGGCGCGCCGACCCCGCCCGCGCGCGCACCACCGGCGGCACCGGCCTCGGCCTGTCGATCGCGGTCGAGGACGCCCGGCTGCACGGCGGCTGGCTCCAGGCCTGGGGCGAGCCCGGTGGCGGTTCGCAGTTCCGGCTCACCCTGCCGCGTACCGCGGACGAGCCGCTGCGTGGCTCTCCGATACCCCTGGAGCCCGAGGACTCGCGGCGCAACCGGGAGCAGGCGGCCGCGGGGCGCGCCCAGGAGAGTGCCCGCCTGACGGCGGTGCCCGCGCAGTCGGCCGGCGACCGGCCGCAGCTGCCCGTGCCGCCGAGGCTGCCCGCGCCGTCGCACGCGACCGTCGACCCGACGGCGCTGCCCGGCAGCGGAGCACGGGTCGTGGGGCGAGGAGTGCCGGACGGCGACGGCGGTGGGCCGGGGCCGGTGACGGCCGGAGGAAGCGGGAACGCGGAGCGGGAGGACGGGACACGTGGGCGCTGATTCCCGAGAGGGGCTCGTGGAGCGGGGACGGGGGAGGCGCGCGGTGGTGCTAGCCGCGTGCGGCGGGCTCCTGGTGACCGGGTGCGCGACCATGCCCGACAGCGGGGAAGTCCAGGCGGTCAGGGGGTCCAACCAGGGCGACTCGCAGGTGCGGGTCTACGCCGTCGCGCCCCGGGAGAGCGCCGACCCGGACGAGATCGTCGACGGCTTCCTCGAAGCCATGACCAGTGACGACCCCGGCTTCGCCACGGCCCGCAAGTACCTCACGAAGAAGGCCGCGCAGACCTGGAAGCCGGAGCAGAGCATCACCGTGCTCACCACGGCGCCCAACCGCGACCAGGCCGACCGCAACGCCGACCCCGAGAACCAGGGCCGCGCCTATCCGCTCTCGGGCCGCAAGATCGCGACCGTCGACGCCCGCCACGCGTACCAGCCGATCAGCCCCGCCAACTACCTGCAGACGATCCACGTCGTGCAGCAGCCCAGCGGCAACGGCAAGGGCGGCAAGGAGTGGCGCATCGACAGCCTCCCGCCCGGGCTGGTGCTCGGCGAGGCCGACTTCCTGCGCAACTACCGATCGGTCAACAAGTACTACTTCGCCTCCGGGGAGGACTGGGTCGTCGCCGACCCGGTCTACATCCGGCAGCGCCAGGACCCGGTCACCCGGATGGACCCGGTGACGCAGACGGTCAAGGCGCTCCTCGAAGGCCCGACGAACTGGCTGAAGCCCGCCGTCGACTCCAGCTTCCCCTCCGGTACGGAGCTGAAGAAGGGCGTCACCACCCTCACCACCGACGACCAGTCCACCCTCAAGGTGCCGCTCAACGCCAAGGCGGACCAGGTGGGCGGCCAGCCGTGCCGGCGGATGGCGGCGCAGCTGCTGTTCACGCTGGGCGACCTGACGTCCGTCCGCGTCGAGCAGGTGGAGCTCCAGAAGGCGAGCGGGCAGCCGCTGTGCAGGCTGGGCAAGGGGCAGGCGGCGGAGTTCGCCGCGGTGCGGAACACGGACGGGGACGAGAGCCCGTACTTCGTCGACGAGCAGCACAAGCTGATGACGCTGGACGTCGGGGACAAGGGGGCGAACGCGCCCACCGAGGTGCCCGGCCCGCTCGGCAAGGGCCCGACACGGCTCAGGTCGGTCGCCGTGGACCGGGGCGAGACCCGCGCCGCCGGGGTGGGGGAGAACGGCCGAGACCTGTTCGTCTCCTCCATCACCACGGAACAGGAACTGCCGCCGGCGATCCTGGGCAGCAAGGCCGCCAAGCCCACCGACCGGCTGTCCGCGCCCAGCTGGGACGGCCGCGGCGACCTGTGGGTGGCCGACCGCGATCCCGCCGCGCCCCAGCTGTGGATGGTGCCCGACGGCATCGGGACCCCCGTCAAGGTGAGGACGCCGTGGCTGGAGGACGACGCGCGCATCGAATCGCTGCGGGTCTCCGCCGACGGGGTCCGGATCGCCCTGGTGGTCACCCGCGACGGGGACACGACCCTGCAGATCGGCCGCGTCCAGCGGCAGACCTCGGGTGAGGAACCGGTCGTCTCCGTGCTCGACCTCCAGCCCGCCGCGCCCCGGATGGAGTCGGTCACGGCCGTCTCCTGGGCGGGGCCGAGCCGGCTCGTGGTGGTCGGCAGGGAGGCGGGCGGCGTGCAGCAGATCCGCTACCTCCAGACGGACGGCTCCACCTCGGCGACCGCGGTGCTCCCCGGTCTGAACGGGGTGACCTCGGTGGCCGCGCCGCACGAGGACACGGCGCCGGTGGTCGCGGACTCCGGCAACGACGGCATCGTCCGGTTGGCGCCGGGCGCGAACTGGCAGCCGGTGGTCAAGACGGGCACCTCGCCCGTCTACCCGGGATAGGCCCGTCCAGCCGGGACGCAGCCCGTCAACCCGTGATGCAACCCCGTCAACCCGTGATGCAACCCCGTCAACCCGTGATGCACCCTGGGGACGCACCCCGTCACCCGTGGTGCTTCCGTCGGCCACGCGGGACGGACCGGTCGGCCACGGGGGTGGGAAGCGCGGACCTGACGTACTGAGGTGCGTCCTGAAGGTGGTTTTCCACAGGGGTGGCCGGTGGGTCCGGGAAGGCCCACAGTGGAGCCATGCGGGGGTGGTGGCGCGAGATCGCCGGGCTGGTGCTGCCGGTCGCCTGCGGAGGCTGCGGCAGGCCGCGCACCGAGGTGTGCCCTTCGTGCCGGGTCGCGCTGACCGGGGCCGGTGAGGGGCCGCGCAGGGTGCGGCCTTCGCCCGAGCCGGCCGGCCTGCCCGTGGTCCATGCCGTCGCGCCGTACGCCGACGCCGTGCGGGAGCTGCTCCTCGCCCACAAGGAACGCGGCGCGCTCACGCTCGCCCGGCCCCTGGGCGGAGCCCTGGCCGTCGCCGTGGAGGCCGCCGCCGGGGGCGTGGAGGGCCCCGCGGCGCCCCCGCTGCTCCTTGTGCCGGTGCCGTCCTCCCGGCGCTCCGTGCGGGCGCGTGGCCACGATCCGACGCGGCGGATCGCGCTGGCCGCCGCGGCCCGGCTCCGGCGCGCGGGGCGACCCGCGCGGGTCGTGCCCGTGCTGCGGCAGCGGAGGTACGTGGCGGACCAGGCGGGTCTCTCGGCGCGCGGGAGGCTCGCGAATCTCGCCGGCGCGCTGGAGGTGGTGCCCGGCGGCGAACGGCTGCTCGGGGCGGGACGGGTGGTCCTCGTGGACGACCTGATGACCACCGGCGCCTCGCTGGCGGAGGCGGCGCGCGCCCTCGGAGCCGTACACCGTTCGTTCATTCCTGGAATACCGCACGGCTTACCGGACGGTTCGGCGCAGCGCGAATTCGAACAGCGTGTGGCGGCTGTGGTCGCATCCTCTCCCGCTTCGTTCGAAATAAACCGGAACTCGTCAGGAACTTGGATCGTTGCAGGTGGTGAGAGGTGAAAGCGCCCGTCCGGAGGTATGTCGCGGTAGCGGGTGCCGACACCCGTCCGAAGGGGCTATGTTCGGTTGTGAGGAATGGTGAAAGCCATCGCCTCGACGAATACATGGTTGCGCCCAGGGACAGGAGTTCAGGGCGAATCAACCTCTTGTCGATGGGGTGGGGATCTTGTCGACTGGGGAGGAGGAGGTGAAGTCGCCAAGTCCGAGCTCCGGTAATCCACCGGAGTGTGGTGCAAAGGGAGATGCCCGGCGGCCAGGGAGCCGATCCGGGCGATCCGGGAACGGAGTTCTGCGTGGACATCGTCGTCAAGGGCCGCAAGACCGAGGTGCCCGAGCGGTTCCGCAAGCACGTGGCCGAGAAGCTGAAGCTGGAGAAGATCCAGAAGCTCGACGGCAAGGTGATCAGCCTCGACGTCGAGGTGTCCAAGGAACACAACCCGCGGCAGGCTGACAGGTCCGACCGTGTGGAGATCACCCTCCACTCCCGAGGCCCGGTGATCCGGGCGGAAGCCGCCGCGGCCGACCCGTACGCAGCGCTCGACCTCGCCAGCGACAAGCTGGAGGCGCGCCTGCGCAAGCAGCACGACAAGCGGTACACCCGCCGTGGAAACGGCAGGCTTTCGGCGGCGGAGGTCGGGGACGTGGTGCCCGGCGCCGCCCAGCTCAACGGGGACGGCCAGCTCGTCACCGACGAGACCGACAAGGTGCCCACCACGATGATGGGCCCGATCGAAGTCCAGGGCGAAGGCCCGCTGGTGGTCCGCGAGAAGACCCACGGGGCCGCACCGATGACGCTCGACCAGGCGCTCTACGAGATGGAGCTGGTCGGGCACGACTTCTACCTCTTCGTCGACTCCGACACGAAGCAGCCGAGCGTCGTCTACCGCCGACACGCCTACGACTACGGCGTCATCCACCTGGAGAGCGACCCGCTTGCCGAGGGCGGCGGTGCCGGCGGTGCACTCGGCGGCTGACGGCCGCCCCGCCCCCATCGTCCACCCTCGATCACCCTTTCGCGGTGCCCCTGGAGCGCCCTTCGCGCTCCCAGGGGCACCCCCGTGCGCCCACGGGAACACGCCATCGCCGCCGGGGCATGAAATCATGGCGTGCACGCCAACCGGTGCTCCCTGAGTACGGGTTGGGGGACCGGAAACGAATTCAGGCCACGGCCTTCAGGGGGAGGAACGATGGCGGACAGCTTCGGGCCGGTGCTCAGCGGGCGTGAGCACGGTGGGGCGATCTCGGAAGGACCTGATTCGGACAGCGGTGCATTCCGCAAGGAGCCGATCCGAGTCCTGGTCGTGGACGACCACGCGCTCTTCCGCCGCGGACTCGAGATCGTCCTCGCGCAGGAGGAGGACATCCAGGTCGTCGGGGAGGCCGGTGACGGGGCCGAGGCCGTCGACAAGGCGGCCGATCTGCTGCCCGACATCGTCCTGATGGACGTACGGATGCCCCGGCGCGGTGGCATCGAGGCCTGCACCTCCATCAAGGAGGTGGCCCCCAGCGCGAAGATCATCATGCTGACGATCAGCGACGAGGAGGCCGACCTCTACGAGGCCATCAAGGCGGGGGCCACCGGCTACCTGCTCAAGGAGATCTCCACCGACGAGGTCGCCACGGCCATCCGCGCGGTCGCGGACGGGCAGTCGCAGATCAGCCCCTCGATGGCGTCGAAACTCCTCACCGAGTTCAAGTCGATGATTCAGCGCACCGACGAGCGCCGGCTCGTGCCCGCGCCCCGGCTGACCGACCGCGAGCTGGAGGTCCTCAAGCTCGTCGCGACCGGGATGAACAACCGGGACATCGCGAAGGAACTCTTCATCTCCGAGAACACCGTGAAGAACCACGTCCGGAACATCCTGGAGAAGCTTCAGCTCCACTCCCGGATGGAGGCCGTGGTCTACGCGATGCGGGAGAAGATCCTCGAGATCCGCTAGAGCCGGGAGCCGGGAATCGTTGGGCCTGGAGCCCTTGGCTGGTGGAGCCGGGGGGCCGATCGGGCGGGCGCCCGGGCCCCTGGGCCGGCCCGGGGCTCCGGTCGGTTCAGCTCAGGGCGCGTGCCAGTTCCGGGGCGAGTTCCGGGTGGTTTACGCGGTCCGGGACCACCGACACCGCGTCGCAGCCCACCCACTCGGCGGCCTCGCGCAGCGCCCGTGCCACCGCGGGCACGGCCTTCGGGCCGTCGAGCGTGACCTGACGGGCGACGAGCGTCCCGCCCTCCCGCGCCGGGTCCACCCGGCCGACCAGACGGCCACCGGCGAGGACCGGCATCGCGAAGTAGCCGTGCACCCGCTTCTGCTTCGGCACGTACGCCTCCAGGCGGTGCGTGAAGCCGAAGATCCGCTCCGTGCGGGCCCGTTCCCAGACCAGCGAGTCGAACGGCGACAGCAGCGTCGTACGGTGCCGGCCGCGCGGCTCCGAGGCCAGCGCCGCCGGGTCCGCCCAGGCGGGCTTCCCCCAGCCCGCCACCGTGACCGGCACGAGGCCGGCCGCCTCGACCACCGCGTCGAACTGCTCGCCCTTGAGCCGGTGGTAGTCGGCGATGTCCGCGCGCGTGCCCACGCCCAGCGCCTCGCCCGCCTGCCGGACGAGCCGCCGCACGCACTCCGTGTCGTCCAGGTCGTCATGGAGCAGGGTCTGCGGGATCGCCCGCTCGGCCAGGTCGTACACCCGCTTCCAGCCGCGCCGCTCGACCACGACCACCTCGCCGTACATCAGAGCCCGTTCGACGGCGATCTTGGCGTCGGACCAGTCCCACCACTCGCCCTTGTTCTTCGCGCCGCCCAGCTCGGTCGCCGTCCTCGGGCCCTCAGCACGCAACTGGTCGATCACCTTGTCGTACGCCCCCGCCGACAGCTCGTGGCCCCAGTGCGGGCGGCCGCGGTAGGCGCGCCGACGGAAGGCGAAGTGCGGCCACTCCTCGACGGGCAGCACGCAGGCCGCGTGGGACCAGTACTCGAAGGCGTGGGAGCCGGTCCAGTAGGCCTCCTCGACCGTCGTACGGCCGACGGCGCCCAGGCGCGCGTACGGAATGAGCTCGTGGGAGCGGGCGAGGACGGAGATCGTGTCGAGCTGGACCTGCCCGAGTCCGCGCAGCACTCCGCGCACTCCGGCGCGCCGGTCGGGCGCGCCCAGGAAGCCCTGGGCGCGCAGCGCGATCCTGCGGGCTTCGTCGGCGGACAGTTCGGCGGCGGGGCGCGGCACAGTCGTCATGGACCGCACCCTAGGCCCCGGCACTGACAGCCGGGGCCCGGGCGGGATCCGGCACCGGGGGCGGGTGCCGGGGGCCGGTCGTTCAGGGCCGGGCGGGCAGGTCGCGGGCCGGGAGGTACGGCAGCGCGCTCGGGAGGCCGAAGTCGGAGGGGAGCAGGCCGGCGACCCAGGTGTCGCGGAGCGTGCCCTTGTTGGGCAGGGCGGCGCGCTGGAGGCCCTCCATGACGAAGCCGACCCGCTCGGCCACCGCGCGCGAACCGGTGTTGCCGACCTCGGCGCGCCACACCAGGCGGACGCAGCCGAGCCCGGTGAAGGCCCAGTGGGCGAGGGCCCGGACGGCCTCCGTCATGTAGCCGTGGCCGCGGTGCTCCCCGGCCAGCCAGTAGCCGACCTCCCAGGCGCCGTCGCCACGGCTGCTGATCGAGGCCGAGGCCAGCAACGGGCCGCCGGCCAGCGGCTCGACGGCGAAGATGTACTCGGTGTCCTCGCGCCAGCCGTCGACCACCAGCCGGTTCAGGAAGAAGTCGGCGTCCTGGGGGGTGTAGGGGTCGGGGACGGTGGTCCAGCGCCGGATGTCGGGGTCCTGGCAGATGGCGTGCACGGCGTCGGCGTCTTCGGGGACGAAGCTCCGCAGCCGCAGGCGGTCGGTGGTGAGGGTGATCGGATCCATGCGTGGATTGTGGAGACCTGCCGGAGCGGAAGCGAACACTTTTCGGGTGGTGCGGCACCTTCCGCCCACCTCGTGCGTTCTCTTTCCGGGCGGACGTACGGCTGCGGCACTGTGGGCCTCCCGTCGCGCGGGCGGTCTCGCTTACGATGGCCGTTGCGGTGGGGACCACCTGCCGTGCCCGCGCTCGCGTCCGTGACAAGACCCAGTGCCAGGCCCGACCGGCAAGGAGACCAGCCTCAGTGTCCGTCTTCAACAAGCTCATGCGTGCAGGCGAAGGAAAGATCCTGCGCAAACTGCACCGCATCGCGGACCAGGTCAACTCCATCGAAGAGGACTTCGTCAACCTCTCCGACGCCGAGTTGCGGGCGCTCACCGATGAGTACAAGCAGCGGTTCGCCGACGGCGAGAGCCTCGACGACCTGATGCCCGAGGCCTTCGCTACGGTGCGCGAGGCCGCCAAGCGTGTTCTCGGTCAGCGCCACTACGACGTCCAGCTGATGGGTGGCGCCGCGCTCCACCTCGGCTACGTCGCCGAGATGAAGACCGGTGAGGGCAAGACCCTCGTCGGTACCCTCCCGGCGTACCTCAACGCGCTCTCCGGCAAGGGCGTGCACCTGATCACGGTCAACGACTACCTGGCCGAGCGCGACTCCGAGCTCATGGGCCGGGTCCACCGCTTCCTGGGTCTGACCATCGGCTGCATCCTCGCCAACATGACCCCGGCCCAGCGCCGTGAGCAGTACCGCTGCGACATCACCTACGGCACGAACAACGAGTTCGGCTTCGACTACCTGCGCGACAACATGGCGTGGTCCAAGGACGAGCTCGTCCAGCGCGGCCACAACTTCGCCTGTGTCGACGAGGTCGACTCCATCCTCGTCGACGAGGCCCGTACGCCGCTGATCATCTCCGGCCCGGCCGACCAGGCGACGAAGTGGTACGGCGACTTCGCCAAGCTCGTCACCCGACTTTCCAAGGGTGAGCCCGGCAACCAGCTCAAGGGCATCGAGGAGACCGGCGACTACGAGGTCGACGAGAAGAAGCGCACCGTCGCCATCCACGAGGCCGGTGTCGCCAAGGTCGAGGACTGGCTCGGCATCGACAACCTCTACGAGTCGGTGAACACCCCGCTCGTCGGCTACCTGAACAACGCCATCAAGGCGAAGGAGCTGTTCAAGAAGGACAAGGACTACGTCGTCATGGACGGCGAAGTCATGATCGTCGACGAGCACACCGGCCGTATCCTCGCCGGCCGCCGTTACAACGAGGGCATGCACCAGGCGATCGAGGCGAAGGAAGGGGTGGCGATCAAGGACGAGAACCAGACCCTCGCCACGATCACCCTGCAGAACTTCTTCCTCCTGTACGACAAGCTCTCCGGCATGACCGGTACGGCCATGACCGAGGCCGCCGAGTTCCACCAGATCTACAAGCTGGGCGTCGTCCCGATCCCCACGAACAGGCCGATGATCCGCAAGGACCAGTCCGACCTGATCTACCGGACCGAGGTGGCCAAGTTCGCCGCCGTCGTCGACGACATCGCGGAGAAGCACGAGAAGGGTCAGCCGATCCTGGTCGGCACGACCTCCGTCGAGAAGTCCGAGTACCTCTCGCAGCAGCTCTCCAAGCGGGGCGTGCAGCACGAGGTCCTCAACGCGAAGCACCACGACCGCGAGGCCAGCATCGTCGCCCAGGCCGGCCGCCGCGGCGCCGTCACCGTCGCCACCAACATGGCCGGTCGCGGTACGGACATCAAGCTCGGCGGCAACCCGGACGACCTCGCCGAGGCCGAGCTGCGCCAGGCGGGTCTGGACCCGGTCGACCACGTCGAGGAGTGGGCCGCGGCCCTCCCCGCCGCCCTGGAGCGCGCCGCGAAGGCCGTGAAGGCGGAGTTCGAGGAGGTCAAGGAGCTCGGTGGGCTGTACGTGCTCGGCACCGAGCGCCACGAGTCCCGCCGTATCGACAACCAGCTGCGCGGTCGTTCCGGCCGCCAGGGCGACCCCGGCGAGTCCCGTTTCTACCTCTCGCTCGGCGACGACCTGATGCGCCTGTTCAAGGCGCAGATGGTCGAGCGCGTGATGGCCATGGCCAACGTGCCGGACGACGTGCCGATCGAGAACAAGATGGTCACCCGTGCCATCGCCTCCGCCCAGTCGCAGGTCGAGACGCAGAACTTCGAGACGCGCAAGAACGTCCTGAAGTACGACGACGTCCTCAACCGGCAGCGCCAGGTCATCTACGGCGAGCGCCGCCGCGTCCTGGAGGGCGAGGACCTGCACGAGCAGATCCAGCACTTCATGGACGACACGATCGACGACTACATCCGCCAGGAGACCGCCGAGGGCTTCGCGGAGGAGTGGGACCTCGACCGTCTGTGGAACGCCTTCAAGCAGCTCTACCCGGTGAAGGTCACCGTGGAGGAGCTGGAGGACGCGGCCGGGGACCGGGCGGGCATCACCGCCGAGTTCATCGCCGAGTCCATCAAGGGCGACATCCACGAGCAGTACGACGCGCGGGAGAAGCAGCTCGGCTCGGAGATCATGCGCGAGCTGGAGCGGCGCGTGGTCCTCTCCGTCCTGGACCGCAAGTGGCGTGAGCACCTCTACGAGATGGACTACCTCCAGGAGGGCATCGGCCTCCGCGCCATGGCGCAGAAGGACCCGCTGGTCGAGTACCAGCGCGAGGGCTTCGACATGTTCACCGCCATGATGGAGGGCATCAAGGAGGAGTCCGTCGGCTACCTGTTCAACCTGGAGGTCCAGGTCGAGCAGCAGGTCGAGGAGGTCCCGGTGCAGGCCAGCGCCCCCTCGCTGGACAAGCAGGACGCCGTTCCCGCCGGGCGCCCGGAGATCCGCGCCAAGGGGCTCGACGCCCCGCAGCGGCCGGACCGGCTGCACTTCTCCGCCCCGACCGTGGACGGCGACGGCGGTGTCGTCGAGGGCGACTTCGCCTCCGACGACGCGGACTCCGGCGACGGGATGACCCGGGCGGAGCGTCGCAAGGCGCAGAAGAACGCGGGTGGCGGGCGTCGCCGCAAGAAGTGAGGCGCCGCCGTCGAAGGCCCTGACGCGGGGTGCCTGACGCGGTGGGTTCGATGTGAGGGGTCGGTCGCCCGGTGGGTGGCCGGCCCCTTCGTCGTGTCTGTGCCGGTGTCCGCGCCTGCGCCTGTGACTGGCCAGCGCCCGTGCCGCCGTGCCTCTGTGTGGCGGGGCCCGCGCGCGTCAGGCGTGGTGGGGCGTCGTGCCGAGGCCGTCGAGTTCCACGGCCGCGCAGCGCCAGCGGTGGTCGGCGCCGCGCTCCAGGCGGAACGCCATCGCCCGGACGCGGGGGCCGGTGGCGATCGTCGCGAAGGCCTCCACGGCCGCTCGGCCGTCGTCCACCTGGACCGAGCAGCGGCGCAGGACCGGGCGGGGGCCGTGCGACCGCAGAGGCGTCTCCGGGGCGATCCGGACGAGCTGCTCGTACGCCTCGCCGACCGTGTGCCCGAGCATCCAGTGGACCGGCCGCTCCCCGCTCAGCACGGCGAGCAGACGCTCGGCGAAGACGGTGTGCGGGGGGAGGGCGCGGGGCGGCGTGACGCCACGGGGGCGGGCGCCGGCGGGGCCGCGTGGGCGGGTGCCCGCCGGGCCGCCGGGGGCGGTGCGGGGGCGGGGGGTGCGCGGGGTGCTCGGGCGGGTGGTCGCTGTCGAGGGGTGCGGCCGCGGCGTCTGCGGTGCCTGGGCGGCGGTCGTGAGGGTGGTGGTCATGGCGGGCCCCTGTCGTCGCGTAACCGAGTGGTACCGGTCGGTAACTTTCCGTTGGGGATCTTGTACGGGTGGGCTCGGAGGCGCCGCAAGGAGTCCGTCACGCCGGGGTGGGTCGACATCGGAATCACCTATCCGGGTGACGCGGGGGAAAATCGGCTCTCCGGGGCCCCGGGCGGGGCATCCCGCGGTGGACGGGCGCCGACGTCGGCCGGCCACTCCGAAGGGGGACTCCGCACGTATCCTGAGGGCCTCTCCGTCTACGAAAGCGGCCAGCCATGCGCGTGTACGTCCCCACGACCCTCCCCGGTCTCGCACAGGCGCACAAGGCGGGCGAGCTGGGCACCGGTCCGCTGACCGCCTACGCCGTCACCCCCGCCCTGCGCGAGTGGTACGTCTCCGACGACATCGAGGAGCTGGAGTACGCGGCGCTCAACCGGGCCGCGTCCGCCTCCCTGCGCCTCCTGGCCGGCGACCCCGAGGCGCCCCGGCGCCGGATCGTCGTCGCCGTCGACGTGGCCGACAAGGACGCGGCCTCGGACCCCGACCGGGGGCTCGACGCAGGGTCCGTCGGAGAGGTCCGGATCACCGGGCCCGTCCCGCTCGCCAAGGCCGCGGCCGTGCACGCCGACGCGGACGACGCGACGGCGGACGTGACGGCGGCCGCCGCCGCGCTGGGGGCGGCGGACCAGGGCGACGACGACGCGCAGTTCGTCGTGGACGGGGCCGAGGACCATGAACTGCTGTGGTTCGGGGTGCAGGAGATTCCGGGGCTGCTGGGCTGACGACCGCCCCCGCCCCGTCCCCGCTCGGAGGGCCCTCGGGGCTCTTCGACGGCGTAGGCGGCGGGTACCGTCTTTCCATGGGGAAGCACGGAAAGCACCTGGTCTGGGACTGGAACGGCACGCTGCTCGACGACATCGGCGCGATCATCGGGGCGACGAACGCCGCCTTCGCCGAGCTCGGGCTCGAGGAGATCACTCTGGAGCGGTACCGCGAGCTGTACACGGTGCCGGTGCCCAGGTTCTACGAGCGGCTCATGGGGCGGTTGCCCACCGACGCGGAGTGGACCGTCATGGACGGGGCCTTCCACCGGCACTACTGGGCGCGGGCCGAGGACTGCCTGCTGACCCTCGGCGCCGCCGAGCTGCTCGCGGCGCGGCAGGCGTCCGGGTTCACCCAGTCCCTGCTCTCGCTCGCGCCGCACGCGGAGCTGATACCGCTGGTGCGGCGGCACGGGATCGCCGAGCGGTTCGTACGCATGGACGGGCGGGTCGACGCGTCGACGGACGGGAAGTCGGGCCACATGGTGCGGCACCTGATCGCGCTCGGAGACGTGCCGGCGGAGCGGGTCGTCGTGATCGGCGACGCGGCGGACGACGCGGTGGCGGCGATGCACGTGGGCGCGAAGGCGGTGCTGTTCACCGGCGGGTCGCACAGTCGGGCGTCGTTGGAGCGGGTGGGCGTGCCGGTGGTGGACTCGCTCGCGGAGGCCGTGGCCGTGGCGGAGGAGCTGGTCTGACGGGCCCTGCCCCCGGGTGGGGCCGGTCCGACGGGTCCGCCCGGGTGGAGAGGCCGGTCCGACGGGCCAGCCGGAGGTAGAGAGGCCGGTCCGACGGGCCAGCCGGGGGTTCGACCGGGTGGAGCCGGTCCGACGCCCCCGCCCGGGGTGGAGAAGCCGGTCCGGCAGGCCCGCCCGGGGCGGGTTCGTGGGTGGGCGGTCAGGCCTTGGCGCGGAGGACCTTGAGGAACTCGCGCATCCAGGTGGGGTGGTCCGGCCAGGCCCGCGAGGAGACCAGGAGGCCGTCCACCACCGCCGCGCTGTCCTGGAAGGTCGCGCCGGCCGCCTGCATGTCGAGTTCGAGCGCGGGGTACGCCGTGACCCGGCGGCCCTCCAGGCCGCCGACCGCCGCCGTCAGGAGCGGGCCGTGGCAGATCTGGGCCACCGGCTTGTCGGCGTCGAAGAAGGACTTGAGGATCTTGCGGAGCTCCGGGTCGTTGCGCAGGTACTCCGGCGCCCGGCCGCCCGGGATCACCACCGCCACGTACGCGCCGGGGTCGACCTCCGAGAAGGCCAGGTCGGCGGGCCAGGTGTAGCCCGGCTTCTCCGTGTACGTGTCGAAGCCCGGCTCGAAGTCGTGGACGACGAACCGGAGCTGCTTGCGGGCCGGGGCCGCGATGTCGACCTCGTAGCCCTCTTCGAGCAGCCGCTGGTAGGGGTACATCACCTCCAGCGATTCCGCCGCGTCCCCGGTCACGATCAGGATCTTCGCCATGGCTCTCCCAGATCACAGATGGTCGGTCTGCCGTGCTGCGCCCATGCTTGCCTACGTGCTGCCGTCGGCGCGGTGTTTTGCCAAGAGGACATGTGTCGCTGTCCATAACGTCAAACTTCCACCCCCTCTTTTGTACACATACGGACCATGACGGTTCGGGGGGCGAGGGCGATAGGCTTTTGCCGTGATCAGCGCGATACGCCGAGGGGGCAGTGAAGCCCCCGGCTGCCGCCCGACCCGCCACGGCGGCCGGGCCGACCGTGCGTTCGCCGATCCCCTCCGTCCGGGCGCGCCGCTCTCTGTGGCCGATAACGACCCGGGCATCTCTCATCCGGGCATAACGTCGACTTCGACCGGAATCACCGCGTCGAGGCGTTGTGTCCTTTCTTCCACCGACGTCACGCAACGGCGCGCGACAGGAGTCAGAGGACATGCAGACCAAGCTGGACGAAGCCAAGGCCGAGCTGCTCGAAAGGGCCGCTCGGGTAGCTGAGCACAGCCCGGTCGGGGGGCGACTTCCGACGGGCCCGGAGGGTGCCGGGGAGCACCCGGACCGGGACACGGTGCTCGAGTACCTCCAGCGCTACTACCTGCACACCGCGCCGGAGGACCTCGGCGACCGCGACCCGGTCGACGTGTTCGGCGCCGCGCTCTCTCACTACCGGCTCGCGGAGAACCGCCCGCAGGGCACCGCGAACGTACGTGTCCACACTCCGACGGTCGAGGAGAACGGCTGGACAAGCAGCCACTCCGTCGTCGAGGTCGTCACCGACGACATGCCGTTCCTGGTGGACTCGGTCACCAACGAGCTGTCACGCCAGGGCCGCGGCATCCACGTCGTGATCCACCCGCAGGTCCTCGTCCGCCGCGATGTCACCGGCAGGCTCATCGAGGTCCTGTCGGCGCAGATCCTGGGGGAGCTGCCGCACGACGCGCTCACCGAGTCCTGGATCCACGTCGAGATCGACCGCGAGACCGACCGCGCCGACCTCAAGCAGATCACCGCCGACCTGCTGCGCGTCCTGTCCGACGTCCGCGAGACGGTCGAGGACTGGGAGAAGATGCGCGACGCCGCCCTGCGGATCGCCGAGGGCCTCCCGGACGAGCCCACCGCCTCCGACCTGCGTCCGACCGAGGTGGAGGAGGCCCGCGAGCTGCTGCGCTGGCTCGCCGACGACCACTTCACCTTCCTCGGCTACCGCGAGTACCAGCTGCTCAACGGTGACGCCCTGTCCGCCGTCCCCGGCACCGGCCTCGGCATCCTGCGCTCCGACCCGCAGCACTCGGGCGACGACGAGGGCCACCACGCCCACCCCGTCTCGCCCTCGTTCAGCCGTCTGCCCGAGGACGTCCGCGCCAAGGCGCGTGAGCACAAGCTGCTGATCCTGACGAAGGCCAACAGCCGCTCGACCGTGCACCGCCCCTCGTACCTCGACTACATCGGCGTGAAGAAGTTCGACGCCGCCGGCAACGTCATCGGCGAGCGCCGCTTCCTCGGACTGTTCTCCTCGGCCGCCTACACCGAGTCCGTCCGCCGGGTCCCGGTCGTCAAGCGCAAGGTCCAGGAGGTCCTGGCGGGCGCGGGCTTCTCGCCCAACAGCCACGACGGCCGCGACCTGCTCCAGATCCTGGAGACGTACCCGCGCGACGAGCTGTTCCAGACGCCGGCCGACCAGCTGCAGTCCGTCGTCACCAGCGTCCTGTACCTCCAGGAGCGGCGCCGGCTGCGGCTCTACCTGCGTCAGGACGAGTACGGCCGCTACTACTCGGCCCTCGTCTACCTGCCGCGCGACCGCTACACGACCCGCGTCCGACTGCGGATCATCGACATCCTGAAGGAGGAGCTCGACGGCACCAGCGTCGACTTCACCGCCTGGAACACCGAGTCGATCCTGTCCCGGCTGCACTTCGTCGTCCGCGTCCAGCCCGGCACCGAGCTGGCGAAGCTCACCGACGCCGACGTCGACCGCATCGAGGCCCGGCTGGTCGAGGCCGCCCGCTCCTGGTCCGACGGCTTCGGCGAGGCGCTGAACGCCGAGTGCGGCGAGGAGCGTGCCGCCGAGCTGCTCCGCCGCTACGGCAACGCCTTCCCCGAGGGCTACAAGGCCGACCACTCGCCGCGCGCGGCCGTCGCCGACCTGGTCCACCTGGAGGCCCTCGCCCGCACCAGCGGCAAGGACTTCGCCCTCTCGCTGTACGAGCCGGTCGTCGCGGGCCCCGGCGAGCGCCGCTTCAAGATCTACAAGACGGGCGACCCGATCTCCCTCTCCGCCGTGCTCCCGGTGCTCAACCGGCTCGGCGTCGAGGTCACCGACGAGCGGCCGTACGAGCTGCGCTGCGCCGACCGCGCCCGCGCCTGGGTCTACGACTTCGGTCTGCGGATGCCGCTCCCGACCGGCAACGGCGGCGACTACCTCGGCGACGACGCCCGCGAGCGCTTCCAGGAGGCCTTCGCCGCCACCTGGACCGGCGAGGCCGAGAACGACAACTTCAACTCGCTCGTCCTCTCCGCCGGGCTCACCTGGCGCGAGGCGATGGTGCTGCGCGCCTACGCCAAGTACCTGCGCCAGGCCGGCGCGACCTTCAGCCAGGACTACATGGAGGACACCCTCCGCAACAACGTCCACACCACCCGGCTGCTCGTCAACCTCTTCGAGGCCCGGATGGCCCCGGAGCGCCAGCGCGCCGGCACCGAGCTGATCGACGCGCTCCTCGAAGAGCTCGACGCCGCCCTCGACCAGGTCGCGAGCCTGGACGAGGACCGCATCCTGCGCTCCTTCCTCACCGTCATCAAGGCCACCCTGCGGACCAACTTCTTCCAGACGACGGAGGACGGGAAGCCGCACGCCTACGTGTCGATGAAGTTCGACCCGCAGGCCATCCCCGACCTCCCCGCGCCCCGCCCGGCCTTCGAGATCTGGGTGTACTCCCCCCGCGTCGAGGGCGTCCACCTGCGCTTCGGCAAGGTCGCCCGAGGCGGTCTGCGCTGGTCCGACCGCCGCGAGGACTTCCGTACGGAGATCCTCGGCCTGGTCAAGGCGCAGATGGTGAAGAACACCGTCATCGTGCCGGTCGGCGCCAAGGGCGGCTTCGTCGCCAAGCAGCTCCCGGACCCCTCCGTGGACCGCGACGCCTGGCTCGCGGAGGGCATCGAGAGCTACAAGACGTTCATCTCGGCGCTGCTCGACATCACCGACAACCTCGTCGCGGGCGAGGTCGTGCCGCCGGCCGACGTCGTCCGCCACGACGAGGACGACACGTACCTCGTGGTCGCCGCCGACAAGGGCACCGCGACCTTCTCCGACATCGCCAACGGGGTCGCCGAGGCCTACGGCTTCTGGCTCGGCGACGCCTTCGCCTCCGGCGGCTCCGCCGGCTACGACCACAAGGGCATGGGCATCACCGCCCGCGGCGCCTGGGAGTCCGTCAAGCGCCACTTCCGCGAGCTGGGCCACGACACCCAGACCGAGGACTTCACGGTCGTCGGTGTCGGCGACATGTCCGGCGACGTCTTCGGCAACGGCATGCTGCTCTCCGAGCACATCCGCCTGGTCGCCGCCTTCGACCACCGGCACATCTTCATCGACCCCAACCCGGACGCGGCCGTCTCGTACGCCGAGCGCCGCCGCCTCTTCGAGCTGCCCCGCTCGTCCTGGGCCGACTACGACCCGGCGCTGCTCTCCGCGGGCGGTGGCATCCACCCCCGCAGCGCCAAGTCGATCCCGGTCAACGCGCAGGTCAGGGCCGCCCTCGGGATCGAGGACGGCGTCACCAAGATGACCCCGGCCGAACTGATGAAGGCCGTGCTCCACGCCCCCGTCGACCTGCTGTGGAACGGCGGCATCGGCACGTACGTCAAGTCCGCGGCCGAGTCGAACGCCGATGTCGGCGACAAGGCCAACGACGCCATCCGCGTCGACGGCCAGGACGTGCGCGCCAAGGTCATCGGCGAGGGCGGCAACCTCGGCGCGACCCAGCTGGGCCGCATCGAGTTCGCCCGCACCGGCGGCCCCGTGGGCGAGGGCGGCAAGGTCAACACCGACGCCATCGACAACAGCGCCGGCGTCGACACCTCCGACCACGAGGTCAACATCAAGATCCTGCTCAACGGGCTCGTCACCGAGGGCGACATGACCGTCAAGCAGCGCAACAAGATCCTCGCGGAGATGACCGACGAGGTCGGCACGCTCGTGCTGCGCAACAACTACGCGCAGAACACGGCCCTGGCCAACGCCGTCGCCCAGTCGCCGTCCCTCCTCCACGCCCACCAGCGGTTCATGCGCCGCCTGGGCCGCGACGGGGCACTCGACCGCTCCCTGGAGTTCCTGCCCAACGACCGGCAGATCCGTGAGCTGCTCAACAACGGCCGGGGCCTGAGCCAGCCGGAGCTCGCCGTCCTCCTCGCGTACACCAAGATCACGGTGGCCGACGAGCTGATCGGTACGGAGCTGCCGGACGACCCGTACCTGCGCGGGCTCCTCCACGCGTACTTCCCGACGCTGCTGCGCGAGAAGTTCACCGAGGCCGTCGACAACCACGCCCTGCGCCGCGAGATCATCACGACCGTCCTGGTCAACGACACCGTCAACGCCGGTGGCTCGACCTTCCTGCACCGCCTCCGCGAGGAGACCGGCGCGTCGATCGAGGAGATCGTCCGGGCGCAGACCGCCGCCCGTGTCGTCTTCCGCCTCGGCCAGGTCTGGGACGCCGTCGAGGCACTCGACAACGTGGTGCCGGCCGAGATCCAGACCCGGATGCGGCTGCACTCCCGCCGGCTCGTCGAGCGCGGCACGCGCTGGCTGCTCAACAACCGGCCGCAGCCGCTCCAGCTCACCGAGACCATCGAGTTCTTCGCCGACCGCGTCGAGGAGGTCTGGAACCAGCTGCCGAACCTGCTGCGCGGCGCGGACCTGGAGTGGTACCAGTCGATCCTGGAGGAGCTGACCGGGTTCGGGGTGCCGGAGGAGGTGGCCCTGCGGGTCGCCGGCTTCTCCTCCGCCTTCCCGATCCTCGACATCGTCGCGATCGCGGACCGGACGGACAAGGAGCCGCTCGCGGTGGCCGAGGTCTACTACGACCTGGCCGACCGGCTGCGGATCACCGACCTGATGGACCGGATCATCGAGCTGCCGCGCGACGACCGCTGGCAGTCGATGGCCCGCGCCTCGATCCGCGAGGACCTGTTCGCGGCGCACGCGGCGCTGACGGCGGACGTCCTGGCGGCCGGGGACGACGCGACGAGCCCGGAGGAGCGGTTCAAGGGCTGGGAGGAGCGGAACGCGGCGATCCTGGGCCGTGCCCGGACCACCCTGGAGGAGATCCAGGGCTCCGACACCTTCGACCTGGCGAACCTGTCGGTCGCGATGCGGACGATGCGCACGCTGCTCCGTACGCACAGCTAGGGACGTGATGAGGGAGGGCCCCGCCGGACGTCCGGCGGGGCCCTCCCTCTCGTCTGTCCGCTAGGCGGCTTCCTCCGGCGGTCCGGCGACCGTCGACGTCCACAGACGGTGGGCGGCGAGCAGGGCCGCCGCGAGCAGCAGGCCGTTGCGGAGCACCATGACGGTCAGCCCCTGGGCGGTGCCGCCGATGACCTCGTAGTACAGGACGGGGTACGCGAGCGAGCTCAGCGCGGCCGCCGGGAGCAGCAGCAGCGCCACCGGGCGCATGACGGTGCTTCGGGAGGTCAGGCAGACGGCGGCGAGGCCGATCAGCCAGATCATGTACTGGGGGCTGATCACCCGGCTCGTGACGGTGAACAGCAGGACGGCGGTGAAGGCCGCGTCGAGCGGGGTGGCGGCGGACCAGCGGTGGGCCCGGAGGCGCCACAGGAGCAGCCAGCCGAGGGCGAGGACGGTGAACAACAGGGCGAGGTGGCCGAGGCTGGAGACGTACGGGCCGACATACTCCAGTGCCCCGTACCGGAACTCGACCTTGCCCGGCCAGGCGCCGGTGGCCTTGGCGAGCGCGAGGGCGGTGCCGCCCAGGGACTCGATCTGGATGCCCCGGCTGCCCTGCTGGCGCAGGAAGCCCAGGGACTCGGAGAAGAACAGCGCGAGGGTGGCGAGGAGGGCGAGGGCGGTGACGGCGGCGGCGGTCCAGGCCTCGCGGCTGGTACGGCCCCGGGGGGTGCCGATCAGGGTGAGGACCGGCCAGACCTTCACCATCGCCCCGATGCCCGCGAGCGCCCCGCCGAACTGGTGGGCGGCGGTGGAGCGGGCGGTGACGGCGAGCAGCGCGAGCACGGCGAGGGCGGTGGTCTGGACGTCGTACCGGGCGAGCGGCAGGTGCAGGAGGAGCGGCAGGCCGCAGACCCAGACCCAGGCGCCGTGGGTGAGCCGGGCACTGTCGGCGCGGGCGAGGGCGACGGTGACGACCGCGTCGGCGAGGAGGGTGAGGGCGACGAACGCCTGGAAGTAGGTGAGCCAGGGGAGGACGCCCGGCGACATGATCACGAGGCCCGCGCCGGGCGGGTACTGCCAGGTGGCGTCGCCGGGCGGGAAGGTGCCCTGGACGAACTTCCCGTACCAGTGCTCGTAGAGGGCCACCTCGCGGGCGACCCCGCCGATGCCGAGGTTGTCGCGGAGCAGCAGCAGGACCATGCCGAAGCGGGTGAGGAGCCAGACGGAGGCGACGGCGAGGTAGGGGCCGTGCCCGACCGTGACGAAGGTGGCGGAGGTGAAGGTGTCCGAGTCGAAGGGGGACTTGGTGAGGGAGGGGGGCTCGGTCCCGGTCCGGCGCGGCGACTGCGGCTGTGGCTGCGGGTGATCGTTCGTCATCCTTCCGCACTGTAGCCCGCAATGCCCTGATTGCCCCTTTATTGGCGTCTTGTCTTTACTGGCGGTTTGTCGCGGTGAACTCCTCGTACGCCGCCACCACCTCCTCCGCCGGGCCGTCCATCCGCAGCGTCGGCCGGGAGATCGCGTCGTCCTTCTCGTCGATGCCGGAGAAGTCCACGATCTCCTCGTAGCGCTTCCGGACCTCCGCACGGCTCATGCCCATCGCGAGGCCGTCCAGGATCACGTTCCACTCGCCGGTGAGGGTCGTTCATCAGGGCCGCGTTCACGCCGAGGAGCGAGGGCTGTCCGTGGGTGTGGATCGAGCCCCGCTCGACGGGCTGGAGGCCCGCGACGGCCTTCAGGAGGGTCGATTTCCCACATCCGTTCGAACCGATCAAGCCAATTGCCTCGCCCCGGTGCGCGACGACGCTGACCCCCTTCACGGCGTGGACCCGGCGGCCGGCGGGTGCCGTTCTCCGGCGCCGCAGGATCCGGCCGAGCGCGGCCGTCGCCGAGCCCCGGCCCACCGCGCTCCTTCACTCCGCCCCACCCACCGGGCCCTACTTCACCGCGCCCGCCATCACCCCGGACGCGAACTGGCGCTGGAACGCGAAGAACACCACCAGCGGCACCACCATCGACACGAACGCCCCCGGCGCCAGCACGTCCACGTTGTTGCCGAACTGCCGTACCTGCTGCTGGAGGGCCACCGTGATCGGCGGCGACTGCGAGTCCGCGAAGATCAGCGCGATCAGCATGTCGTTCCAGACCCAGAGGAACTGGAAGATCCCCAGCGAGGCGATCGCGGGGCCGCCGAGCGGCAGCACCACCCGGGCGAACAGCCTCAGCTCGCCCGCCCCGTCGAGCCGTGCCGCCTCCAGGAGTTCGCGCGGGATCTCCGCGAAGAAGTTCCGCAGCAGGAAGATCGCGAACGGCAGCCCGAAGGCCGTGTGGAAGAGGACCACGCCGAGGGTCGTCTCGAAGAGTCCCACCGCGCCGAACAGCTTCGACACCGGGACCAGGGCGACCTGCACCGGGACCACGAGCAGGGCGACCACGAGCAGGAACCACCAGTCCCGGCCCGGGAACTCCAGCCATGCGAACGCGTACCCGGCGAAGGAGCCGATGACGAGGACGAGCAGGGTGGCCGGGACGGTGATCAGGACGGTGGAGAGGAGGGAGCCGGTGATCGTCTCGTCGGCGAGGAGATGGGTGTAGTTCTCCGTGGTCAGCCTGGCCGGGGCCGTGAACACCTGCCACCAGCCGCTCGCCGCGATGTCGGAGGGCGAGCGGAGCGAGGAGAGCAGCAGCCCCACCGTCGGCAGCAGCCAGAACAGACCGGCCAGGACGAGGAACACGCGGACCGCGCCGCCGGCCG
Organism: Streptomyces sp. Qhu_M48; assembly: GCF_051305195.1. Taxonomy (NCBI): domain Bacteria; kingdom Bacillati; phylum Actinomycetota; class Actinomycetes; order Kitasatosporales; family Streptomycetaceae; genus Streptomyces; species Streptomyces sp. Qhu_M48. Next base: position 773,524 of record NZ_CP195432.1, read on the forward strand.
CCCGGGCGGCCGCTCGCGCGGCCAGGGACGGGGTCGGCGCGGGAGCGGCCGGGGAGGGGGCGCGCGCCGCGCGGGGCCGGGAATCGGTGGACGTCACCGGCGGGTCTCCCTTCGGGTGCGGCGGATGTTGACCGCCATGACCGGCAGGACGAAGAGGAGCAGGACGACGGCGATGGCCGAGCCGATCCCGAGATCGGCGTCCGTTCCGAAGGACGAGCGGTACAGCTGGAGCGCGAGCACGTTCGCGTCGTCCTGGGCGGAGCCCGGCGCGATGACGAAGACCAGGTCGAAGACCTTGAGCACGTTGATCATCAGGGTGACGAGGACGACCGCGAGGACCGGGGCGAGCAGGGGCACGGTGATCCGGCGGAACACCTGCCACTCGTTCGCCCCGTCCACCCGCGCCGCTTCGAGCAGTTCGCGCGGGACGGCGGCGAGCCCGGCACCGATCAGCACCATCGCGAACCCGGCCCACATCCACACGTACGCCCCGATGACGGCCGGGGTGACGAGCGAGGGGCCCAGCCACTCCACGCCGTTGTACTGTTCCCGGAAGTTGCTCGCAGGCAGCCGGAGTACGGCCCCGTCCGCGCGGTCGGCCGGCAGGGTGAAGGTGCCGTCGGCGGCGGCCGTGGCCCGGGCGACGACCTCGCCGTCCCGTACGGCCTCGATCCGCAGCCCCGCGAGGCCCTGCTCGGCCGGGTCGACGGCGTTCGGCCGTCCGCCGCCGCCCCGGGTGAAGTCCAGCCAGGCCGTGCCGGTGATCGTGCCCGGGTCGGCGCCGGTGGGCTCGCGGGCCGGGCGGGCCTCCTTCGGCATCTGCCCCGGCGCCACCCCGATCAGCGGAAGCCGTACGGGCTCCCCGGCGCGTACCGGCTCCTTCGTGACGAACGCGCCGTCGCCCGCCGCCTTCAGCGGATGCGCGGGCAGCGGCCGGGCCCGTGGGAAGCCGGAGGACTCGGCGAAGGTGTCGTGGACGCCGACCCAGACGGCGTTGGCGACCCCGCGGTCCGGGTCCTGCTCGTAGACCAGCCGGAAGATGATCCCGGCCGCGAGCATCGAGATCGCCATCGGCATGAAGACGACCAGCTTGAACGCGGTGCCCCAGCGCACCCGTTCGGTGAGCACGGCGAAGACCAGGCCGAGGGCGGTCGCGACCACCGGGGCGACGACCAGCCAGATCACGTTGTTGCGCAGGGCGGTGCGGAGCGAGTCGTCGTCGAGGAGGGCGAGGTAGTTGTCGAGACCGACGAAGGTGGCGCCGGAGCGGTCGAAGAGCGAGCGCTGGACGGAGTACCCGATGGGGTAGACGACCAGCGCGCCGAGCAGGATCAGGGCCGGGAGCAGGAACCCGGCCGCGACGGCCCGGCTCCTGCCGTCGCGTCTGCTCCGGTTCCTGCCGCTTCCGGGGGTGCGGGTGACGGTGGCCATGCCGGCCTCAGCCCTTCGCCGCGGCCCGGTACGCCTTCTCCGCGTCCGCTTCGAGACGCGCCTGCGTCCCCGCGATGTCCTTCGGGTTCTTCAGGAAGTCCTGGAGCGCCTTCCACTCGCCCTTGCCCGGTGTCCCGCCGAACGACTGCGGCATCTGGTCCGACATGTCGAAGCGGAAGTCGTCACCGGCGCCGATGAGCGCCTTGGCGATCTCGCGCTGGACGTCGTTGGGGTACGCCGACGGGTCCAGGTTCTTGTTGGGGGAGAGGAAGCCGCCCTCGGCCGCCCAGATCCTCGCCGCGTCCGGGGAGGCGAGGAAGGCGAGCAGCGCCTTGGCGCCCTTGGTGTCCTTGAGGGCCACCGCCGCGTCGCCGGCGGTCACCACGGGGGTGGTGCCGGCCGCGCCGACCTTCGGGAACGGGAAGACCTTGGCGTCCGTGCCGATCTTCGCCTCCGTCTGGGCGATGTTGACGGCGGCGAAGTCGCCCTCGAAGACCATCGCGCCCTTGGGCTGGTCGCCGCCCGTGAAGGTCTGGGTGACCGAGGCCGGGTACTCCGTCTGCAGCGCGCCGCTGGTGCCGCCCGCGATGAGGGACGGCTTGCCGAAGAGTTCGGCGAGCGTGGTGAGGGCCGCGGTGACGGACGGGTCGGTCCACTTGATCGTGTGCTTCGCGAGCTGGTCGTACTTGGCGGGGCCGGCCTGGGAGAGGTAGACGTTCTCGAACCAGTCGGTGAGGGTCCAGCCGTCCGCGCCGCCCACCGAGACCGGGGTGACGCCCGACGCCGAGATCGTCTCGGCGGTGGCGAGGAACTCCTTCCAGGTCTTCGGCTCGGTGGCGCCCGCGTTCTCGAAGACGGCGGTGTTGTACCAGACCAGGGACTTGTTGGCGGCCTTGAAGTAGACCCCGTACTGGGTGCCGTCGACCGCGCCGAGATCCTGCCAGCCGCGCGAGTAGTTCGCGGCCAGCTGGGCCTCGGCCTCCGGGCCGACCGGCTTCAGCCACTTCTGCGCGGCGGCCTGCTGGATGGCGCCCACCTGCGGCAGCATCGCCACGTCGGGCGGTGAACCGCCCGCGATCTTCGTACCGAGGAAGTTCACGATCGGGTCCTGGGCGGGCACGAAGGTGACGGTCGCGCCGGTGCGCTTCTCGAACTCCTTCAGGACCTTGGTGAAGTTCTCCTGTTCGGGTCCCGTCCAGACCGCGGCGACCTCGATCTTCTCGCCCTTGAGGGGGAGGGCGCCGCCGCTGGGGCCGGCTTCCCCCGGCTCCTTCTCGGCGCCTCCGCCGCCGCACGCCGCGAGGGCGAGCGCGGCGAGAGCCGTGAACGCCGTCATGGTCACTGCGGCCTTGCGTGGACGAAGAGTTGTACGCATCGCTGCCCCGTCTCTCCCGTGCGCTTCGCTGTCCCGTGTCGACAGGTCTACGCCGGGGCGGCCGGGGCCCGCAATACCGCCTCCTGCCCCAAGAGGCTTATCGTGACTCTCTCGTGACGTAGTGTCAGCCGTGCGCGGCGGGGCTCAGCGGAGGTACGGGGCTCGCCTCGACGGAGCGGGCCGCACGGTCGAGTGCGCTCGCCAGGAGGGCCAGGTCGGTGGGTCCGTTGCCCAGTTCACGGACGGGGCGACGGGTGGGCGGATCGCCCATCCGCTCCCACTCCAGCGGCACGACCGTCGGGCGGAGCGTCGCCGTCCGGGGGATCCGGCCGGTGACGCGGCCCGTCTGGAAGGGGGTCACCCGGCCGTCCGGATGCCCGAGCCGCCCGCGTCCGGCCGCCGGTACGTCCGGCCCGGGGGTCACCGGCGGCGCGTCGAGCACGATCCGCAGCCGGGCGCCGTGGGCCAGCTCCGTGTCGGCCGTGCGGTCCGGGCGCGCGGAGGTCGCGACGAGGTGCACCCCGAGCCGCTCGCCGTTGCGCGCGACGGCCTCCAGGGCCCGTACGACGGACCCGGCGGCGGGCCGTCCCGAGGCGCCGAGCGCGGGGGCGACGAGGGCGTCGAAGTCGTCCACGAGAACGATGAGCCGGGGGAGGTACGCGGGGCCGCCCGCGCCCCGTGCGGGGGAGTGCTCCCCGGTGGAGGGGCGCGGGATCCGGCCGCCGGGCTGCTCGGTCGACGGGTGCGGGACGCGCCCGGAGGCGAGGTCGCCGTCCGCGGGGCGCGGGACGCGCCCGCTCGGGCGGTCCGTGAGGTCGCCGTCGCCGGTGCGGAGGGTGCGGCTGCTCGGGCGGTCGTCGAGGGGGCTGCCGTCCCGTCGCGGCAGGCGCCCGCTGGGCGTGTCCGCGAGGAAGGCGTCGGCGCCCGGCCGGGTGCCCGACCGCTCGTCGACCGGACCGTCCCCGGTGCGGGGGCCGCGTCCGCCGAGGCCGTCGGCACCGGCGCGGGAGAGGCGTCCGCTCGCGCGTCCGCCCAGGTCGTCGGCCCCGGTACGGGAGACACGGCCGCTGCCGTGGCCGCCGAGGTCCTCCGCTCCCGTGCGGGGTACGCGTCCGCTCGGCCGGTCCGTGAGGTCGTCGTCGCCGGTGCGGAGCGTGCGGCTGCTGGGGCGCCCGCCCGGCTCCTCGGAACCGGAGTACGAGCCCCGCCCGCCCGCCCGGCCACCGAGGCCGTCGGCGCCGGGGTACGGGGTGCGGCTGCTGGTCCGGGCGTCGAGGTCGCCGGGGTAAGGGGTGCGGCTGCTGGTCCGGGTGTCGAGGTCGCCGGGGTACGGGGTGCGGCCGCTCGCCCTGCTGTCGACATCGCTGGAGTACGTGATCCGGCCGCTGGGCCGGCCGCCGAGGTCGTCCGCCGCGGGGTACGGGCCGCCCGTGCGGCCGCTCCTGGTGCTCGGGAGGGCGCCGATCGTGCCGTCGCCCGTGCGCAGGGTCCGGCCGCTGGTCCGGCCGTCCAGGTCGCCCTGGTCCTGGACGCGCACCGTCGCGCGGGCACCCTGGGGCACGGACTCCGCCGCGCTCGGGGCGCGCTGGCCGATCAGCCGGTCGGCGGCGGGCCCCGCGCGCGTGCCCCTGCGGTCGGCGAAGTGGCCGTCACCGATCAGCTCCGCCCGGCGCTTCAGCTCCGCGCCGAGCGCCTGGGCGAACTCCCGCATCCGCACCGGGTCCGAGGCCACCAGGTGCTCGGTGACGTGCGGCAGCTCCGTACAGGCCGCGAGTCCTTCGCCGCGCTCGCCACCCGCCCCGTCCACCAGGAGCAGGCCGAGCCGGTCGGGGCGACCGCCGGCCGCGAGCGAGGCGGCGATCGACCGGAGCAGCTCCGTGCGTCCGCTGCCCGCGGGCCCCTCGATCAGCAGGTGGGGGCCCTCCTTGGTGAGGTCCACGGCCAGCGGGCCGCGCGGCCCCGCGCCCAGGACGGCCGTGCCGTCACCGGCGGAGGCCCAGCGGGCCATCAGGGAGGCGGGGGTGGCACGGGCGAGCCCGAGCTCGTCGAGGAGGCGCGACGACGGGGGCAGCGCGGCGGCCCTGGCGCCCGGCGCGGCCGCCGCGTCCGTGCGCAGCGGGGCCAGCGCGCGGCCGAACCGCTCGGCCCAGGCGACGGAGACCGCGTCGACCACACCGACCGTGCCGTGGCCCGCGACCCGGCCGCCCGCGGTGCGGAGCAGCCGCAGGGCCGTGGCCACGTCGCCGCTGAGGAGCACGGCGGCCCCGCACTCGCGGAACGCGAGGGACGTGGCGCAGGCCGTCTCGTACGTGGCGGCCACCGGGGAGACCGGGGACGCCGAGGGCGCCTCGGCGAGGCAGAGGAGGTGGATGCCGGCCGCCGCTCCGGCTCCGGCCAGCCGCGCCACCGTCTCGCGCAGCGCCGCCGAACCGGGGTCGCCGTCGACGATCACGACCGTCGTCGGCCCCTCGTGCCGGGCCGCGACCTCGGCGACGGAGGCACGGTCGGCGCTGGGCCAGCCGGGTCCGAGCGGGCCGTCGTCGAGCCGTCGGGTCAGCTCCGCCGTACGGGCCTGGGCCTGCTCGCGGTCGTACGCCAGGAGCAGCCGGCAGTCCTGGCCGTGGGCGGGCCGGACGTGCGGGAGCCAGCCGAGCCAGCCCCAGGCACGGCGCCGCTCGTCGAGGGAACGGTTCCGGTCGGCGCTGATCAGCACGATCTCGAGGTCGGCGGGGGAGTGCAGGGCGGCGAGCTGGGCGATCACCGACCGGGCGAGCCCGGCGAGGCGGTCGGCGGGGCCCGCGAGGCCCAGCGAACCGGCCTCCCGGAGTCCCACGGTGACCGGGACGCCCGACAGCTCGGCCCGGTCCGTGGTGCCGAGCCGGACCACCAGGGCCTCGGAGTGCTCCGGACCGCGCTCCCAGAGCCGGAGCCCGGGGCCGAGGGCGGTGAGCAGGACGGTGGCCGGGTCGGGCCAGGTGTCGGCCATCGGCACGGGGGCGGGGGCGCCGTCCCGCGCGGTGAGGCCGGGCCGGGTTCCGGCGTGGGTGTCCGGGGCGGTGGCCGGGGGGTCCGCGGCGGGTGCCGGTAGCTCCTCGCGGCCGCCGGTCAGCCGCCGGGCCCAGGCGCCGAGGCCGCGCTTGGATCCCGTACGGGCTCCGCCGGCCGGGGCCGGTCCGGTGTCCTCCCGCGACGGGAGGGTCCTGTCGTGGGCCGTGCCGTCCTCGGACCGGTCGGGTCCGCCGTGTCCGTCCGGTCCGGGGCGTCCGTCGCGGTGGTCCTCCGTGCGCGCGTGGCCGGGGGAGCCGGTGCCGTACCGCTCGTCGTACGGGTCCTCGGCCGCGGCACCGAACGCCCCGCCGCCGAAGAGGACCCCGCCCGCGCCGCCGTGGGTCGTGTCGTCCGTCTGGCCGCCGGGAGGCGTGCGGGGCACGCCCGCCGGTGCGGAACGCTCCGCACGGTCCGGGTCGCCCCCGGGGGCGATGCGCAGGTGGCCCTCGCCGTCCGGGGCCGTCGCCCTCGTGTCCGTGCCCCCGAGGTCGTCGCCGGGGCCGGTCAGCCGGAGGGCGGACTCGCCGAGGCGCAGCAGCGCGCCCGGGCGGAAGCGGACCGGGCGGTCCCCGACGGGCACGCCGTCGAGGGTCGTGCCGTTCGTGGAGCCGCGGTCGGCGACCGTGACCCGGCCGTCCTCGCCGACGGTCACCGTGCAGTGCGCGCGGGAGACGTCCGGGTCGTCGAGCGGCACGTCGGCGTCGACGGAACGGCCGATTCTGATCGGTCCGCCGTGCAGCAGGTGCACTCCGCCGGCGTCCGGACCCGCCACCACGTGGAGCCGTGCGGTGGCCGTCTCGTCGACGCGGTCGTCCGGGCCGGGGACCTGGAGGGAGAGGACCGCGCCGTCGACGAGCGGGGGTTCGCCGAGCACGCAGCGGCGGGTGTCGAGCCGCTCCGCGCCCGCGTAGAGCACGGTGGTGCCCGAGGCGGAGGTGTCGGGGCCGGTGACGGCGGCGGCGAGATTCGAGGCCACGGCGGCGAGGGCCGTCCCGGCGGGGGCCGTGACGAGCACGTCGCAGGCGCGCCCGGTGCCGTGGCCGGCGTACGGCGCGAGGACGGTCAGCCGGATCTGCATCGCCGTCAGCGGTCCCTTCTGCGCGCGATGCCGGCAGGGGAACCGCCCTGTGACTCCCCCCACCCGGCACGGACGCGTCGCCCGGTACAGGTCGGCACGGCGCGGGGGCTCCCGACCCCTCCGATGCGACGTGCTGGAGGCATCCTCGCACCTGCCACGGACAACCCGCCCCCGGGTCGGCCGGAAGTGATCTTGAATGGTCGGCTGTGAACGTAAAAGTGCCTGGTTGAGCATGCCTTCGGAACATGCCCGGCAACCGTCACGCCGCCGGAAGCGTCTTCCTCCGGACAGAACCCGACTCCGGTCCGGACGTCCCCGGTCCGCGGCGGAGACGGGGCCCGCCCCCGCCGGACGCGAGCCGAACCCCACCGGAACCCCACCGGCCCCGTCCGCCGACACCGGAATCCGCCTGTGGACGACCGGCCGGTACCTCGTTCGGCGGCACTAAAGTGGGTCGGACACCCGGACGGGTCACAACAGAGGACAGGGACCCCGGGAACCACCGGACCACCCCAGGACCACGATCAGCAGGGAGCGCGTGACGTGCGGCCTATCGGCAGCAAGTACCTGCTCGAGGAGCCGCTCGGCCGCGGCGCCACGGGCACCGTCTGGCGAGCCCGCCAGCGGGAGACGGCGGGCGCCGAGGCGGCCGTGCCCGGCCAGCCCGGCGAGACCGTGGCGATCAAGGTCCTCAAGGAGGAGCTGGCCAACGACGCGGACATCGTGATGCGCTTCCTGCGCGAGCGGTCCGTCCTTCTCCGGCTCACCCATCCGAACATCGTGCGGACCCGCGACCTGGTCGTCGAGGGCGATGTCCTCGCGCTCGTCATGGACCTCGTCGAGGGCCCCGACCTGCACCGGTACATCCGGGAGAGCGGCCCGCTCACCCCGGTCGCCGCCTCCCTCCTGACCGCCCAGATCGCCGACGCCCTCGCCGCCAGCCACGCCGACGGCGTCGTCCACCGCGACCTGAAGCCGGCCAACGTGCTGCTCGCCGAGCAGGGCGGCCAGATGCACCCGATGCTCACCGACTTCGGCATCGCGCGCCTCGCGGACTCCCCGGGCCTGACCCGCACCCACGAGTTCGTCGGCACGCCCGCGTACGTGGCGCCCGAGTCCGCCGAAGGACGCCCCCAGACCTCCGCCGTCGACATCTACGGCGCCGGAATCCTGCTCTACGAGCTGGTCACCGGACGGCCCCCGTTCGCGGGCGGCACCGCCCTGGAGGTCCTCCACCGGCACCTCAGCGAGGAGCCGCGCCGTCCCTCGACCGTGCCCGGACCGCTGTGGACGGTCATAGAGCGCTGCCTCAGCAAGGACCCCGACCGGCGGCCGAGCGCGGTGAACCTCGCCCGCGGTCTGCGCGCGGTCGCCGCCGGCATCGGCGTGCACTCCACGCCCGCCCAGATCGAGGCGGCGGACGGCGTAGCGGCGCTCCTCGCCCCCGACCCTGCGCCCGCGCCCGTCCCGGAGACCCCCGGGGCCGCGGACCCCACCCAGGTGCTGCCCAGCGGCGCCGGGGCACCGCCGATGTACGACCCCGCCGGCGCGACCAGCGTGATGCCGACCAGCGGCCCGGCGGGCGCCGACCCGACCGCCGTCATGCCCCCCGTACCGCCGGGTCCGCCGCAGGGCGCGCAGTCGGAGGATCCGCACCCCTGGCAGAACCAGCTCCGCGCGGCCCGCGACCGCAACGAGCAGACGCAGGTGCAGTACCTGGACCCCAGCCAGGACCCGCTGCGCCGGCGCCCGCAGCGGCAGCCGCAGCAGCCCCCGCGGGACCGGCAGCAGCCCGGCCAGTACGGGCAGCAGCCGCCGCAGCCGTACCAGCAACAGCGCCAGGGCCAGCAGCGGCCGCCGCAGCCGTACCAGCAGCCGCAGCACCAGCAGCACCAGCCGCAGCAGTACGCCCCGCCGCCCGCTCCGCAGCAGTACGCGCCGCCCCAGCAGCAGTACACCCCGCCGCAGCCGCCGCCCCAGGCCCCGGCTCCGCGTCCGCCGCGCGAGCCGCGTCCGCCGCGTCAGCGCAGCGCCAACCCGGTGCGGATCCCCGGCCTCGGCTGCCTCAAGGGCTGCCTGGTCATGATCGTGCTGTTCGTGGTCGCCGGCTGGCTCGTCTGGGAGCTGACCCCGCTGCAGGACTGGATCGCGGAGGGCAAGAGCTACTGGCAGGCCATCGGCGACGGCATCTCGTCGGTCACCGACTGGGTCTCCTCGATCGGCGAAAGCACCCCCTCAGGGGGTACTACCGGCGGTACGGGACAGTAATACTGCCGATTTATCGACTTCCGAGGGGTGATTTCCCCTCGGAAGTGACGACCGGCGGCTGTGGACGCGTAACTTTGCACGCGAACCGCAGCCGCTGAGGGAGCAGTCTTGGCACGGAACATCGGCAGCCGCTACACCACCCACCAGATCCTCGGGCGGGGCAGTGCAGGAACGGTGTGGCTCGGCGAGGGGCCCGAGGGTCCCGTCGCCGTCAAACTGCTGCGCGAGGACCTCGCCTCCGACCAGGAGCTCGTCGGCCGCTTCGTCCAGGAGCGGACCGCGCTGCTCGGCCTCGACCACCCCCGGGTGGTCAAGGTCCGCGACCTCGTCGTCGACGGCAACGACCTGGCCCTCGTCATGGACCTCGTGCGCGGCACCGACCTGCGCACCCGCCTCGACCGGGAGCGGCGGCTCGCCCCCGAGGCCGCCGTCGCGATCATCGCCGACGTCGCCGACGCCCTCGCCGCCGCGCACTCCGCCGGCGTCGTCCACCGCGACGTCAAGCCGGAGAACATCCTCCTCGACATGGAGGGCCCGCTCGGGCCCGGCGGCGCCCACCCCGCCCTCCTCACCGACTTCGGCGTCGCCAAGCTGATCGACACCCCCGGCCGCACCAAGGCCACCCGGATCATCGGCACCCCCGACTACCTCGCCCCCGAGATCGTCGAGGGCCTCCCGCCCCGCGCCGCCGTCGACATCTACGCGCTCGCCACCGTCCTGTACGAACTGCTCGCCGGCTTCACGCCCTTCGGCGGCGGCCACCCCGGCGCCGTCCTGCGCCGCCACGTCACCGAGACCGTCGTCCCGCTGCCCGGCATCCCCGAGGAGCTGTGGCAGCTGATCGTCCAGTGCCTCGCGAAGGCCCCGGCCTCACGGCTCCGCGCCTCCGAGCTCGCCGCCCGCCTCAAGGACATCCTCCCGCTGCTCAAGGGCATCCCCCCGCTCGACGTGGACGAGCCGGACGCGGAGCCGACGGCGGAGCCCGAGCCGGAGACGTACCCCACCGGCACGGGCGCCGGTGAGCCCGCCCCCCGCCGGGCCGCCGTCCCGCTCGTTCCCGGCTCCTCGGCCGACTCCAACCGCGACACCCACACCTCCATGCGGGTCCCGGCCCCCGACGAGCTCTCCGGCGGACCCCTGGGCACCGCCCGCGCCCCCAGACCCGCGGGCGCCCGCCGCCCCGGCTCGGCCCGCCACAAGGCGGGCGCGGTCCGCAAGCGCCGGATCACCCTCACCATCGCGGCGGTCGTCGTCGCGGGGGCGCTCGGCGCCGGAGGCTACCTCGCGGCGTCCGGGGACACGGACACCCCGCCACAGGACTCCAAGCAGTCCTCCCAGCCGTAGGCGGGCGTTCCCGCCCGCGGGGCAGGGCCCCTCCGGGCCGTGACCGCCAAAGGTTCGGCTCCTGGCCCGGAGCCGTTACGCTGGACGCGTGGCAGTCGTCGATGTATCAGAAGAGCTGAAGTCCCTCTCCTCGACCATGGGGTCGATCGAGGCCGTCCTGGACCTCGAGAAGCTGAGGGCGGACATCGCCGTGCTCGAAGAGCAGGCCGCGGCCCCGTCCCTGTGGGACGACCCGGAGGCGGCGCAGAAGATCACGAGCAAGCTTTCGCACCTCCAGGCCGAGGTCCGCAAGGCCGAGACCCTGCGCGGGCGCATCGACGACCTCGCGGTGCTCTTCGAGCTCGCCGAGGAGATGGACGACCAGGACACCCTCACCGAGGCCGAGACGGAGCTCGTCTCCGTCCGCAAGGCCCTCGCCGAGATGGAGGTCCGCACCCTCCTCTCCGGCGAGTACGACGAGCGCGAGGCCCTGGTCAACATCCGCGCCGAGGCCGGTGGCGTCGACGCCTCCGACTTCGCCGAGCGGCTCCAGCGCATGTACCTGCGCTGGGCGGAGCGCCACGGCTACTCGACCGAGATCTACGAGACCTCGTACGCGGAGGAGGCCGGCATCAAGTCGACCACCTTCGTCGTGAAGGCCCCGTACGCCTACGGCACGCTCTCCGTCGAGCAGGGCACCCACCGCCTGGTCCGCATCTCGCCCTTCGACAACCAGGGGCGCCGTCAGACCTCCTTCGCCGGCGTCGAGATCCTGCCGGTCGTCGAGTCCTCCGACCACGTCGAGATCGACGAGTCCGAGCTGCGCGTCGACGTCTACCGCGCCTCCGGCCCGGGTGGTCAGGGCGTCAACACGACCGACTCGGCCGTGCGCATCACGCACCTGCCTACCGGCATCGTCGTCTCCTGCCAGAACGAGCGCTCCCAGATCCAGAACAAGGCGAGCGCCATGAACGTCCTCCAGGCCAAGCTCCTGGAGCGTCAGCGCCAGGAGGAGCGGGCCAGGATGGACGCCCTGAAGGACAGCGGCAGCTCCTGGGGCAACCAGATGCGCTCGTACGTCCTGCACCCGTACCAGATGGTCAAGGACCTCCGCACGGAGTTCGAGGTCGGCAACCCGCAGGCCGTCCTGGACGGCGAGATCGACGGCTTCCTGGAGGCCGGCATCCGCTGGCGCAAGCAGCAGGACAAGTAGGACGGAGCCTTCGGCGCCGGCCCCTCTTCGGAGGGCCCGGCGCCGTCGGCGTCTCCGGCGGCGGGCGCCCCGGCGGGGGCGTACGGATTCGCTGACGCAAGCGGATGACGGGTCGTCGGGGCGCTTTGTCGACAAGGTAACCGCTCCTGCCGAGCCCGGAGTTCAGGGTTTACGTCACAGTTGCATCAGCGTATGTCGGGCGCCTCGTGATCTTTCGGGCATCGCACGCGCAACGACCTTGACGCTTCATCGGAAACTCGGAAGGGTGGCCTACTGGCATGCGCATTTCTGGGGCGCGTGCGAACGGGGGCCGGCCCAGTAGTGAGCCGCCTCTGTCGCGTGCCCCGAGCGCTGCCCCATGACGAGATGAGCTACTGGGGGTAGCAGCCAGATGACCAACAAGACGCGAGTCCGTTTGGTGCGTGTCGCGGCCAGTGCCGTGATCATCGCCGGTGCGTCCCTGACGGCGGCCGGTGCAGCGACGGCCGTCGGCGGGACCGAGAGCAACGTGTCCACCCTGAGCGCGGGCACCCTGAGTGAAGACCCGTGCGAAGAAGTGGGCGGCGTCTGCGAGACCGGCGGTAACGAGACCGGCGGTAACGAGACGACCGGTGGTAACGAGACCACGGGTGGCAACGAGACCACGGGTGGCAACGAGACCACGGGTGGCAACGAGACCACGGGTGGCAACGAGACGACCGGTGGTAACGAGACCACGGGTGGTAACGAGACCACGGGTGGTAACGAGACCACGGGTGGCAACGAGACCACGGGTGGCAACGAGACGACCGGTGGCAACGAGACCACGGGTGGCAACGAGACCACCGGCGGTAACGAGACGACCGGTGGCAACGAGACCACGGGTGGCAACGAGACCACCGGCGGTAACGAGACGACCGGTGGCAACGAGACCACGGGTGGCAACGAGACCACCGGCGGCAACGAGACCACCGGCGGCAACGAGACCACGGGTGGCAACGAGACCACCGGCGGCAACGAGACCACCGGCGGCAACGAGACCACCGGCGGTAACGAGACCACGGGTGGCAACGAGACCACCGGCGGCAACGAGACCACCGGTGGCAACGGCACCTCGGGTACGTCCGGTTCCGACGGCGGCTCCTCCACCGACGGTGGGTCCTCCACCGACGGTGGCGCCGGCACCTGCACCGTCGACCTCGACGGCGCCGAGTGCGTCGACACCGGCAACAACAACACCGACACCAACAACGCCGGTTCGCAGCCCGTGCAGCAGGGTCAGGCCAAGGAGGAGCTCGCCGAGACCGGCGCCGCCGAGACCTCGTTCCTGATCATCGGGGCCGCGACCATGATCGCCGGTGGCATCGGCTTCCGTATGCTGCCGCGTCTCGTCGCCGGCGGCCGTACCGCCGTCTGAGGCACCAGCGCATGACGAAGGGCCGGGGAGAAGCTCCCCGGCCCTTCGTCATGGTTCCGGCTCGTGTGGGCGTCGCGCGGTCCCGCTAGACCGTACGGACCGCCGCGAGCAGCGCGATCGCGGCCAACAGGGCGATCGCCAGCGTCAACAGCATCGCGGGGGAAAGACCCTGCGGGGTCAGACGCTCCCGGTTCGCGCGGCAGACGGGGCAGCGGCCCTCGGCGACCGGGGCCGCGCAGTTGGCGCACACCAGTCGGTCGTAGGTCATACGCTCTCCTCCTCCCGCACTGGGCTACACAGGAACAACGTCCGGTGAGGTCCGGACGTTCCCCCTACCACTGTGCCAGCTCGGCGGCGTTTCGGCGCGCCCCACCGGATCGCCCCCGTTCTGTCCCGGAGGGCGAAAAGGATAAACGTCGCAAGCCAGGACCGCGACTGCGCGGGCCTACCCCGTTCGCGTAAGGTCACGCACACCTACTCCCGGCCGACCGTGGTGCATTCGTGATCCGATTCGACAACGTCTCCAAGTCCTATCCGAAGCAGAACCGCCCCGCGCTCCGGGATGTATCCCTGGAGATCGAGAAGGGGGAGTTCGTCTTCCTCGTCGGTTCCTCCGGCTCCGGAAAGTCGACTTTCCTGCGGCTGCTCCTCCGTGAGGAGCGCGCCAGCCAAGGCCAGGTGCACGTCCTCGGCAAGGACCTGGCCAAGCTCTCCAACTGGAAGGTGCCGCACATGCGGCGCCAGCTCGGCACCGTCTTCCAGGACTTCCGCCTGCTGCCCAACAAGACCGTCGCCGAGAACGTGGCCTTCGCCCAGGAGGTCATCGGCAAGCCGCGCGGCGAGATCCGCAAGGCCGTGCCGCAGGTGCTCGACCTGGTCGGGCTCGGCGGCAAGGAGGACCGGAGGCCGGGCGAGCTCTCCGGTGGTGAGCAGCAGCGCGTCGCCATCGCCCGCGCCTTCGTCAACCGCCCGATGCTGCTGATCGCCGACGAGCCCACCGGCAACCTCGACCCGCAGACCTCGGTCGGCATCATGAAGCTGCTCGACCGCATCAACAGGACAGGGACCACCGTCGTCATGGCGACCCACGACCAGAACATCGTCGACCAGATGCGCAAGCGCGTCATAGAGCTCGAGAAGGGCCGCCTCGTCCGTGACCAGGCGCGCGGCGTCTACGGATACCAGCACTGAGCAGGTAGGGGACAGAACACACCATGCGCGCTCAGTTCGTGCTCTCCGAGATCGGCGTCGGTCTCCGGCGCAATCTCACGATGACCTTCGCCGTCATCATCTCCGTGGCCCTCTCGCTCGCCCTCTTCGGCGGTGCCCTGCTCATGCGCGAGCAGGTCAGCACGATGAAGGACTACTGGTACGACAAGGTCAACGTCTCCATCTTCCTCTGCAACAAGGCCGACGCCGCGGACGGGGTCAAGTGCCCCAAGGGCGCGGTCACGGCCCAGCAGAAGGATCAGATCAAGGCCGATCTGCGGAAGATGGACATCGTCGAGACCGTCTACTACGAGTCGGCCGACGAGGCGTTCAAGCGGTACAAGGAGGAGTACGGCGACACCGCCATCGCCTCCGTCATCACGCCGGACCAGATGCCGGAGTCGTTCCGGGTCAAGCTGAAGGACCCGGAGAAGTACAAGGTGGTCGCCACCGCCTTCGCCGGGCGGGACGGCGTCGAGTCGGTCCAGGACCAGCGGGACATCCTGCAGAACCTCTTCGACCTGATGAACGGCATGAACATCGCCGCCCTCGGCGTCATGGGGCTGATGCTGGTCATCGCGCTGATGCTGATCGTCAACACCGTGCGCGTATCGGCGTTCAGCCGACGGCGTGAGACCGGCATCATGCGGCTCGTGGGCGCGTCCAGCTTCTACATCCAGATGCCGTTCATCATGGAGGCCGCCTTCGCCGGGCTGCTGGGCGGCGCGGTCGCCTGTGTGCTGTTGCTCGTCGGCCGGTACTTCCTGATCGACCACGGCATCGCGCTCGCCGAGAAGATGCAGCTGGTCAACTTCATCGGCTGGGACGCGGTCTTCGCCAAGCTGCCGCTCGTGATCGCCATCGGGCTGCTGATGCCCGCAGTGGCCGCCTTCATCGCGCTGCGCAAGTACCTGAAGGTGTGAGAAGACACCCCTGACAGTGGATGGCGTCGTACGGCCAAAGCCCGTGCGGCGCCATCGCCTTGTCCTAGAGTGGGCGCCATGCCGGCCGGCACCGAACGCTCCTGTATCCGGCCCCGCGGAGTGCTCCGTGGGGCCGTTCTGACGTTGGTCTTCACCGGAGTCCTCGCCACCGCCGCCGCCACCGGCTCCCTGCCCCGGCAGGAGCCCGCGGGCGAGCGCGCGGGGGCCGCCACGCCGGCCGGGGGACTCCGTCCCGGCCGTACGGACCGCGCGCCCGTCGACAGCGCCGCCCTGAGCCGGGCCGCCGCAGCCGCGATGGCCGACGGCAAGTCGGGCAAGAAGGCCGCCGAGGAGTTCGTCAGCCGCAGCGGGGACCGCTGGGGCGCGGTGTACGACAAGAAGGAGTACGCCGAGTTCGAGCAGGCCCTCGACGGCGCCTACACCGGGGTGGGGCTCTCCGCCGGGCGGGCCGCCGAAGGCCGGGTCCGGGTCACCCGGGTCCAGCGGGGCGGCCCCGCCGAACGGGCCGGGATCCGGACCGGCGACCGGCTCGTCTCCGTCGACGGGCGCCCGGTCGACGCGCTCTCGGTCTCCGAGGCCGTCGCCCTGCTGCGCGGCGACGGCGTCCCCGGCTCGGCCGTCGCCCTCACGGTCGAGCGCGGCCGAGCCGCCTGGACGAAGACCCTGCGCCGGGCCCGGCTCGCGACCGACCCGGTCACCGTCCGCCGCCTCGACGACGGGACGCTGCTCATCCGGGTCGCCGCCTTCACCAAGGGCGCCGGAGCGCGCGTGCGGGACGCCGTACGGACCGCCCCGGCCGGCGCCGGGGTCCTCCTGGACCTGCGGGGCAACGCGGGCGGACTCGTCGCGGAGGCCGCCGTGGCCGCCTCCGCCTTCCTCGACGGCGGCCTGGTCGCCACGTACGACGTGAAGGGCGAGCAGCGGGCCGTGTACGCGGAGGGCGGCGGCGACACGGGCCGCCCCCTGGTGGCGCTGATCGACGGGGGCACGATGAGCGCGGCCGAGCTGCTCACCGGCGCCCTCCAGGACCGGGGCAGGGCCGTCACGGTCGGCTCGCGCACCTTCGGCAAGGGTTCGGTCCAGATGCCGAGTGCCCTGCCGGACGGTTCCGTCGCCGAGCTGACCGTCGGCCACTACCGCACGCCGGCCGGTCACGCGGTGGACGGCCGGGGCATCACCCCCGACCTGAAGGCGGGGGAACGGGCCGAGGAACAGGCGAGGACGGTATTGAGTGGCCTCGGAGGGGGCTCGTAGTGCGAAAATGACCGCACTATGGCAAAGGGACTCGTGAACGTGCAGGGCAAGCCTGCGAAGAAGAACCAGGACAAGGCGCCCGAGCGCAAGATCATCGCTCAGAACAAGAAGGCGCGCCACGACTACCACATCGTCGACACCTACGAGTGCGGTCTGGTGCTCATGGGCACCGAGGTGAAGTCGCTGCGGATGGGCCGTGCCTCGCTGGTCGACGGCTTCGTACAGATCGACAAGCACGAGGCGTGGCTGCACAACATCCATGTGCCCGAGTACATGCAGGGCAGCTGGACCAACCACTCGGCGAAGCGGAAGCGCAAGCTCCTGCTGCACCGCGAGGAGATCGACAAGCTGGAGTCGAAGTCGCAGGAGACGGGTCACACGATCGTGCCCCTCGCGCTGTACTTCCTCAACGGCCGGGTCAAGGTCGAGATCGCGCTCGCCAAGGGCAAGAAGGAGTTCGACAAGCGCCAGACCCTGCGGGAGCAGCAGGACACCCGCGAGACCAACCGGGCCATCGCGGCGGCCAAGCGCAGGCAGAGGGCGGCCAAGATCGCCTAGCGGCGCGGCCGCGGGTAATGCGCTGGCGACAGCGCCCGTCGGTCACGTACGATGGGCCGTGCACACCTCGCAAGGGGTGCGCGCCTTGAACTGTGTTGTTAATTAAATACAGAAACATGGGGATGATCGGTTTCGACAGCGGATACCGATGCAGAGGAAGCGTGTCGAGGAAGCGGCAATGATCTCGTAAACCATATGTCGCAACCAATAATCGCCAACTCCAAGAGCGATAACTCCCGCTTCGCCCTCGCTGCCTAATTTTAGGTAACGACAAGAAGCCTCTGTGAGGAGCGTCAGCCCGGGGGTGGTCCCGACCCGGATCCTGGCGTCATTTAGGGATCTAAACCTCTAGCCCCGGTCACGGGGGCTGGAGGGAAACCAAACAGTGACTGAGCCCGTCGGAGACTTGTCCGCGTGATCTCCGGGGCTGAGAAACTCGTAGCGGACTGCACACGGAGAAGCTCTGTTTCCGTACCGTTGGACGCGGGTTCGATTCCCGCCATCTCCACCGAGCGTCCGAAGGGCATGTCCCGCCCGGACACCTCATCCCATGTGGGCAGAGGCCCGGTAGTCGTCATGACGACTACCGGGCCTCTGTCGTGCGTCAGTAGTGGTAGCGGGCCTTGAGGATCTTCACTTCCTTGTCGTCGGCCCGGTAGACGAGTCGGTGCTCGTCGTCGATCCGCCGCGACCAGTAGCCGGACAGGTCACCCTTCAGCGGCTCGGGCTTGCCGATCCCGCTGAAAGGGTCCCGCTGGATCTCGCCGATCAGGCGGGTGATCCTTCGGGTCGTCCTCCGGTCCGAGGAGAGCCGGAACAGGAAGTCCTCCCAGGCGGCGGGGTCGAAGTGGATGCTCCTCACTCCTCGCCCCCGGCCAAGTCCCTCAGCTCGTCCATGGACTTGGCGATCGCCGGCGCGCTCTCGCGGTCGCGTGCCACGGCCTCCATCAGGCGCTGGGCGTTGGCGGGGGAGCGGAGCAGGTAGACGGTCTCCTGCCAGGAGTCGTAGTCGTCGGCCGACATGAGGACGGCGTCGCCGTTCTTGGAGGTGATGCGTACGGGGTCGTGGTCGGTGTTGACGCGTTCGATCAGGGGGAACAGGGTCGCCCTGGCTTCGCTGGCGCTTATGGACATGACGTCCACCCCTCTGTACGTACGAATTTCTGGTACGAGTACGGTACCAGAAACTTGTACGAGTCTATGGAATGGGGGGTCGCCGGTCGCCGCGCGGGGCCCGGCCCACCCCGGTCGTGGCGGACAGGGTCAGGGCCAGGGTCGCCGCGGCGGCCGGGATCAGGAAGCCGAAGGCGGCGAACGGCGCGTGGTCGGCCGCCCAGCCGCCCGTGGCGGAGCCGATCGCGATACCGCCGAGGAGCGCGGTCACGGCCAGTGTCATGCCCTCGTTGAGCTGGGACGCCGGGGTCAGGCGCTGGACCAGGCCCATGCCCGTCACCATCGTCGGGGCGGTCGCCATGCCCGCCACCAGGAGCCCGGCGGCCAGGGCGAGCAGTGAGCCGGTCGACGCGGCGAGCAGCGGCATCGCCATCAGGAGGGACATCGCGGCCAGGCAGGTGCGGAGCCGGGCGGTGCGGTGGGCGCGGCCGTAGAGGAGGCCCGCCGCGCAGGAGCCGGCGGCCTGGAGGGCGAGGACCGGGCCGGCGACGGGTCCGTCCACGAACGCCAGGGTCACCACCTCCATGGAGCCGAAGACCGCTCCCGTGGCCAGGAAGACGGCGAGCAACGGCGGCATCCCGGGCATCCGCAGCGGGGAGCCCGCGGCCGTACGGGGCTCGACCGGCGGCTCGGTGGAGCGCTGGGCCGCGAAGACCAGGACCCCGGAGAGGAAGAGCGTGGCGCCGACGAGGGTGCCCGCCTCGGGGAAGAGGGTCGAGCAGAGCAGCGCGGCGACGACCGGGCCGAGCATGAAGCAGAGCTCGTCGACGGCCTGCTCGAAGGCGTTGGCGGTGTGCAGGGCGTCCCGGTCGCCCTTGAGGAGGTGGGCCCAGCGGGCCCGGGACATGCCGCCGGTGTTGGGGGCGGTCGCGGTGAGCGCGGTCGTGGCGAAGAGGGCCCAGACGGGCGCCTTCCCGTGGACGCAGAGCAGCAGGACCAGGTGGCCGAGGACCGCGTAGGCGGTGGCGGGGACGGCGATCCGCGCCTGGCCGTAGCGGTCGACGAGCCGGGCGATCCAGGGGGCGGTGACGGCCCCGGCGGCCATGCCGGTGGCGGTCACGGCTCCGGCGAGCGCGTAGGAGCCGTACGCCGACGCGATCATGATCACGGCGCTGACGCCGAACATGCCCATCGGCAGCCGGGCGATCAGGTTGCCCGCGGTGAAGGCGCGGGTGCCGGGGGCGGCGAAGAGGCGGAGGTACGGGTTGCGGGGGACGACGATCGGTCGTTCGCGGTAGCGGGGGGCGAGCGCCGGGCCCGCCGGGGTCGGGACGAGGTCCGGTTGCGGCATGGATCAAGGGTCGCGGGGGAGGGGCGGAGGGGTCCAACACCTGTTCGATGCGGATTCACGCGGCTGTGTTGTTGAATGCGGCGTGGTCTCTTCGGTCTCCTCCTCCGCTCCGCCGGTTCCCGCGTCCGTGTCCGGCTCCTCCTCGCGCGACGCCGACCCCCGGCTCCTGCGCGCCTTCGTCGCCGTCGCCGAGGAGCTGCACTTCACCCGTGCCGCCGCCCGGCTATACCTCGCCCAGCAGGCCCTCAGCCGCGACATCCGGCGCCTGGAGCGCGAGTTGGGCGCCGAGCTCTTCGTACGGACCACCCGCCAGGTCACCCTCACGTCGGACGGCGAGCGTCTCCTCCCGTACGCGCGGCGGGTGTTGGCCGCCCACGACGAGCTGAGCGAGGCCTTCCGCGGCGCGCCACGGCCTCTCCTCGTCGACCTCAACAGCCCCGGCCTCGCACCGGAGGACGTCCTGCACCGGGCCCGTGAACTCGCCCCCGAACAGGAGCTGATGGCCCGCTACGAGAGCGGACTCACCGGCGCCGCGCACGAGATCCTCGCCGGTCGGATCGACGCCTCCTTCGGCCGGTACGGGGGGCTCGACCCGGCACTCCGGGCGCGGCTCGACGTCCAGTTCGTGCGGTACGAGCGGATGGCCGTGATCCTCCCCGAGGACCACCCGCTCGCCGGCCTTCCCGAGGTGCCGCTGTCCGGTCTCGCCGGGGAACGGGTCTACGCGGGCGCGGGCAACGACCGCACGCCCGAGTGGACCGACCTCGCCGTCCGCCTCTTCGCCGGGCGCGGCATCGAGGTCGCCCCGCCCGCGCCGCTCGCGGTCGGCAAGGAGGAGTTCCGCCGCATCATGGCCAAGCACCGCAACCCGGTGCTCGCCGTCGTGGACTTCCCGCCCATGCCGGAGTGCGTGCTGAGGCCGCTCGTCGACCCCGTACCCCTGTCACCCGTGAGCCTGGTGTGGCGCAAGGGGCTGCGTCATCCCGGCCTCGACGCGCTGCGGACCGCCGCCGCCGAGATCGGCGCCCGCGAGGGCTGGCACACCCGCCCGGCCGGCTCCTGGCTGCCGGAGGGGGAGCCGGGGCTGCCGGACGGCTGAGGAGCCGCCGCGGCGCCTGGCGAGGCGGACGGCTGAGGAACCGCCGCGGCGCCTGGCGAGCGAGTACGGCCGGTCCTGTTCCCCCGGCCCTGTTCCCCCGGCTCCGGCACCCGGCGCTCACAGGGCGTGCGTGCTCCGGGTGAGAGCAAGGTTCCGTTCCCGTCACCTCGCGGCACCGGGCCGAAACGCGACCTCCCTAGCGTCGGTGCAGGTGGATCTGGGGCTGTGGACGCCCCAGGACCCGACACCCGCGGAGGTACGACATGGGCGGCCGGTGGATCGAACAGTGGGAGCCGGAGAACGAGGCCTTCTGGCGCGACAAGGGGGAGCGGATCGCCAGGCGGAACCTGCTCTTCTCCGTGTTCTCCGAGCACATCGGCTTCTCGATCTGGAGCCTGTGGTCGGTCATGGTGCTCTTCATGGGGCCGCAGTACGGCGTCGACCCGGCGGGCAAGTTCTTCCTGATCGCCACCGCCACCTTCGTCGGCGCGCTCATCCGCATCCCGTACACCTTCGCCGTCGCCCGCTTCGGCGGCCGTAACTGGACCATCTTCAGCGCCCTGTTGCTGCTGCTGCCCACCGGCCTCGCCTTCGCCGTCATGGAGCCCGGGACCTCCTACACCACCCTCGTCCTGGTGGCCGCGCTCACCGGCGTCGGCGGCGGCAACTTCGCCTCCTCCATGACCAACATCAACGCCTTCTTCCCGCTCCGGAAGAAGGGCTGGGCGCTCGGACTCAACGCCGGCGGCGGCAACATCGGCGTCCCCGTCGTCCAGCTCGTCGGCCTCCTCGTCATCGGCACCGCCGGGGCGACGCACCCGAGGATCGTGCTCGGCGTCTACCTGCCCCTGATCGTGGTCGCCGCCGTCTGCTCCGCGCTCTTCATGGACAACCTCGTCCCCGTCAAGAACGACACCGGCGCCGCGAAGGAGGCCGTCCGGGCCCGCCACACCTGGATCATGGCCTTCCTGTACATCGGCTGCTTCGGCTCCTTCATCGGCTACAGCTTCGCCTTCGGCCTGGTGCTCCAGACCCAGTTCGGCCGCACCCCGCTCCAGGCCGCCTCGCTCACCTTCATCGGCCCGCTGCTCGGCTCGCTGATCCGGCCCGTCGGCGGCTCCCTCGCCGACCGGCACGGTGGCGCCCGCATCACCCTGGGGACCTTCGCCGGGATGGCCGCCGCGACCGGCGTCGTGATCTACGCCTCCGTGATCGAGTCCCTCGCCGTCTTCCTCGTGGGCTTCATCGCCCTCTTCGCGCTCAGCGGCCTCGGCAACGGCTCCACGTTCAAGATGATCCCGGCGATCTTCCTCGCCCAGGGGCACCGCGAGGGGCTCGTGGGCGACGCCGCGGAAGCCTACGGACGCCGTCTCTCCGGCGCCGCCATGGGCCTCATCGGAGCGGTCGGCGCGCTCGGCGGACTCGGCATCAACCTGGCCTTCCGCCAGTCCTTCCAGACCACCGGCGCCGGCACCGGGGCCTTCGTCGCCTTCCTCGCCTTCTACGCGGCCTGCATGGCCGTCACGTGGGCGGTATACCTTCGACGGCCCCTCACCGTCCCCGCCGCCGCCCCCCTCGACGTCCCCGTGACCGACGCGACCGTCACCGAGCCGCAGGCCCGGCCCGGTTACGCGAAGGTGTGACCCCCGGTGCCCGGCGCGGACCGTAACGACCAGGAAATACGGGCGAACCGAATCCGTCACGCGTCCCCGTCAGGCTCTGGCCCCATGGACGAGCAAGAACACGGGCCCCTCGCCGGCTTCACCGTCGGCGTCACCGCGGCGCGGCGCGCGGACGAACTCATCGCGCTGCTGCGCCGGCGCGGCGCGGCCGTCGTCCACGGCCCCGCCCTGCGGATCGTGCCCCTCGCCGACGACACCGAACTCCTCGCCGCCACCAAGGAACTCATCGCCCACGCCCCCGACGTCGTCGTCGCCACCACGGCGATCGGCTTCCGGGGCTGGGTCGAGGCGGCCGACGGCTGGGGGTACGGGGAGGAACTCCTCGCCGTCCTGCGGGACGTCGAACTCCTCGCCCGGGGCCCCAAGGTCAAGGGAGCCGTACGGGCCGCCGGACTCACCGAGTCCTGGTCACCCACCTCCGAGTCCATGGCCGAGGTCCTCGACCGGCTCCTCGCCGAGGGCGTGGAGGACCGCCGGGTCGCGCTCCAGCTGCACGGGGAGCCGCTGCCCGGCTTCGTGGAGGCGCTGACGGCGGGCGGCGCCGAGGTCGTCGTCGTCCCCGTCTACCGCTGGATGCCGCCCGAGGACATCGGGCCGCTCGACCGGCTCCTCGACGCGGCCCTCGCCGGCGGCCTGGACGCCGTCACCTTCACCAGCGCCCCGGCCGCCGCGTCCCTGCTCTCGCGGGCCGCGGAGAAGGGCGTACGGGAACGCCTGGTCGCCGTGCTGCGGCACGACGTCCTCGCGGTCTGCGTCGGGCCCGTGACGGCGCTGCCGCTCCAGGCCGAGGGCATCGACACGTACCAGCCGGAGCGGTTCCGGCTCGGGCCGCTCGTCCAGCTCCTCGGCAAGGAGCTGCCCGCCCGCTCACGGGTCCTGCCGGTGGCCGGCCACCGCGTGGAGGTCCGCGGCCACGCCGTCCTCGTCGACGGCGCCCTGCGGCCCGTCCCGCCCGCCGGAATGGCCCTCCTCGGCCTGCTCGCCCGCCGTCCCGGCTGGGTCGTCTCCCGGGCCGACCTGCTGCGCGCGCTGCCCGGCGCCGGGCGCGACGAGCACGCGGTCGAGACGGCGATGGCCCGCCTCCGGACCTCGCTCGGCACGCCGAAGCTGATCCAGACGGTGGTCAAGCGGGGGTACCGGCTGGCGCTGGACCCCTCGGCGGACGACAAGTACGACGGGTAGATCCGGCCGCCCCCACGGACGACGGCCCCACGGAAGGGGCGGCCGGGGAGGGCGCGCCAGGGCGTCGGCGCGGGCGCTCGTCGACCGCTGTTCGGGACGCCGAACCCCCGTACGGTGATCTCGCCTGACACGGTGCCTTCCGGTGGCGTACGCTCGACGGCTGCCCAGTGCACGTCAGAAGGGGGCCTTAGGTGGCCGCGCAGGAAGCCGTGGACACGGTCAGAGACCGTGAGATCGGTGTCGAGCAGGAACATCTGGATCACGTCTACCGCCGACTGGAGGAGAAGATCCACGAGGCGGAGTTCCTGATGAACGACGCCGCCCAGCGGGGCCAGGTCGGCACGCCCGGCGCCCTCGCCGAGCGCGACGCCCAGGTCTTCCGGGCCGGCATCCACCTCAACCGGCTCAACAACGAGTTCGAGGACTTCCTCTTCGGCCGGATCGACCTGTTGTACGGAAAGGACGGCAAGAAGGGCCCGGACGGCGCCTACACCTCGATCGAGCCCGCCGAGGACGCCGTACGCGCCGACAGCACCGCAGACATCGGCGAGACCCTCCACATCGGCCGGATCGGCGTCCTCGACTCCGACTACGCGCCGCTGGTCATCGACTGGCGCGCGCCCGCCGCCGCGCCCTTCTACCGGTCGACCCCGGTCGACCCGGGCCGCGTCGTGCGCCGCCGCGTCATCCGCTCCAAGGGCCGCCAGGTCCTCGGCGTCGAGGACGACCTGATGCGCCCGGAGCTGCGGGCCACCCTCGACGGGCGCGAGCTGCCCGTCATCGGCGACGGCGCCCTGATGGCCGCCCTCGGCCAGGCCCGCAGCCACACCATGCGGGACATCGTCTCCTCCATCCAGGCGGAGCAGGACCTCGTCATCCGGGCGCCCGCCGCCTCCGTGACGTACGTGGAGGGGGGCCCCGGCACCGGCAAGACCGCCGTCGCCCTGCACCGCGCCGCGTACCTGCTCTACCAGGACCGGCGACGGTACGCGGGCGGCATCCTGATCGTCTCGCCCACCCCGCTCCTCGTCTCGTACACCGAGGGCGTCCTGCCCTCCCTCGGCGAGGAGGGCCAGGTCGCCATCCGTGCCGTCGGCAGCCTCGTCGACGGCGTCGAGGCCACCGCCTACGACGATCCGGCCGTCGCCCGGATCAAGGGCTCCTCCCGCATGCTCCACGTGCTCCGCAAGGCCGCGCGTGGCGCACTGGAGACCCCGGCGCCCAGGACCCAGCCGGAGCTGGGGGAGGACGAGACCCCCGCCCCCGCCGGTACTCCGACACGGCTCCGCGTCGTCGCGTTCGGCCGCCGCCTGGAGCTGGAGGCCGACGAGCTGCGGCGCATCCGCAACAACGTCCTCGGCGGCACCGCCCCCGTCAACCTGCTCCGCCCCCGCGCCCGCCGACTGCTCCTCGACGCGCTGTACGCCAAGTCCGGCGCCGTCGGCCGCCACAGCGACCCCGAGCTCGCCGCCGAGCTGCGTTCCTCCTTCGACGAGGACGTCTCGACGGAGGACTCGTTCCTCGGGTTCCTCGACGCCTGGTGGCCCGAGCTCACCCCGCGCCGGGTCCTCGACGCGATGGCCGACGAGCGGCGGCTCGGCCGCTGGGCCCGGCGCATCCTGAACCCGGGCGAGGTGCGGCGGCTCGCCCGTTCGCTGCGCCGCCGGGAGCTGTCCGTCCACGACGTGGCCCTGCTGGACGAGCTGAGCACCCTGGTGGGCGCCCCGGCCCGGCCGAGGAAGCGCCGGGAGTACGACCCGCTGGACCAGCTCACGGGTCTGGAGGAGCTCATGCCCGTACGGGAGGAGACCCAGCGCGAGCGGGCCGAGCGGCTCGCCGCGGAGCGCACCGAGTACGCGCACGTGATCGTCGACGAGGCGCAGGACCTCACGCCCATGCAGTGGCGGATGGTCGGGCGGCGCGGTCGGCACGCCACCTGGACGGTCGTCGGCGACCCGGCGCAGTCCTCCTGGTCGGACCCGGACGAGGCCGCCGCTGCGCGGGACGAGGCGCTCGGCTCCCGGCCCCGGCGCCGCTTCGAGCTGACGGTGAACTACCGGAACCCGGCCGAGATCGCCGAGCTGGCCGCCAAGGTGCTCGCCCTCGCCATGCCGGGCAAGGAGTCGCCGCGCGCGGTGCGCTCGACGGGTGTCGAGCCCCGTTTCGTGGCCGTACGGGAGACGGCGGGGAAGCCCGATCTGGCCGAAACTGTTCGGTCCGAGGCGCGGCTGCTCCTGGAGCGGGTCGAGGGCACGGTCGGTGTCGTCGTGGCCATGAACCGGCGCGCCGAGGCGGCCCGCTGGCTCGCCGAGCTGGGCGACCGGGTGGTGGCGCTGGGCTCCCTGGAGGCGAAGGGCCTGGAGTACGACGCCACGGTGGTCGTGTCGCCCGCGGAGATCGCGGACGAGTCCCCGGCCGGCCTGCGGGTGCTCTACGTGGCCCTGACCCGGGCGACGCAGCAGCTGACGGTGGTCGCGGCGGCGGCGGACATGCCGGACGGGGCGGGGGTGCCGGACCTGCTCCGGGACTGACCCGGGGCCGCCGCCGGAGCCCGGTCCGGAGGCCGTACGGGGGCCGATTTCCGGTCAACCTGTGGCGCTGGAATCACCGGGCAGGGTGGTTTGTTAGCCTTGTCGTGGCACCGGCTCGATCCAAGCCCCCGGGCCCAACCTTCGTCCCCCAGAGGGACCACTTGCCGCGAGGCGAGCATGGCGGGTCGGTGCCACTTAGTGCAGAGCTACGAAGTCGAGGCCCCTGTCACCCCAGGTGACAGGGGCCTCTTCTGTTTCCTGGAGACTTCTCGTATGGTGGAAACTACTTTCCGAAAACAAAATGACCGCATTACCTGCTACCGGCAGGTAGGTGCGACCATCGGAGGGCGCCGCCGGGCAACCAGCCAGGCGGCGTAGCAACGAAGCTCAGGGAAAGCAGAGGAACTCGGCCATGGCAACGGCGCCCAGCGTCTCGTATTCGATGACGGTCCGGCTGGAGGTTCCCGCGAGCGGAACCGCGGTCTCCCAGCTCACCACGGCGGTGGAGTCGTCCGGCGGATCCGTCACCGGCCTCGACGTGACCGCCTCCGGCCACGAGAAGCTCCGGATCGACGTCACCATCGCCGCCACCTCCACGGCCCACGCCGATCTGATCGTCGCGCAGCTGCGGACCATCGAGGGGGTCGTCCTCGGCAAGGTCTCCGACCGTACGTTCCTGATGCACCTCGGCGGCAAGATCGAGATGGCGTCGAAGCACCCCATCCGCAACCGTGACGACCTCTCCATGATCTACACGCCGGGTGTCGCCCGCGTGTGCATGGCGATCGCCGAGAACCCCGAGGACGCCCGCCGCCTCACCATCAAGCGCAACTCCGTCGCGGTCGTCACCGACGGCTCCGCCGTCCTCGGCCTCGGCAACATCGGCCCGATGGCGGCCCTGCCCGTGATGGAGGGCAAGGCCGCCCTCTTCAAGCGCTTCGCCGGCATCGACGCCTGGCCGATCTGCCTCGACACGCAGGACACCGACGAGATCGTCGCGATCGTCAAGGCCATCGCCCCCGGCTTCGCGGGCATCAACCTGGAGGACATCTCCGCACCCCGCTGCTTCGAGATCGAGGCCCGGCTGCGCGAGGCCCTCGACATCCCCGTCTTCCACGACGACCAGCACGGCACCGCCATCGTCGTCCTCGCCGCGCTCACCAACGCGCTGCGCGTGGTCAACAAGGGCGTCGGCGACGTACGGGTCGTCATGTCCGGTGCGGGCGCCGCCGGTACGGCCATCCTGAAGCTGCTGCTCGCGGCGGGTGTGAAGCACGCCGTCGTCGCCGACATCCACGGGGTCGTGCACGCGGGCCGCGAGGACCTGGTGGCCGCCCCGGCCGACTCGCCGCTGCGCTGGATCGCCGACAACACCAACCCCGAGGGCGTCACCGGCACCCTCAAGGAGGCCGTCGTCGGCGCGGACGTCTTCATCGGTGTCTCGGCCCCGAACCTGCTGGGCGCGGAGGACGTCGCCGCCATGGCGGAGAACGCGATCGTGTTCGCGCTCGCGAACCCCGACCCCGAGGTCGACCCGGCCGCCGCCCGCCAGACGGCCGCCGTCGTCGCCACCGGACGCTCCGACTTCCCGAACCAGATCAACAACGTGCTGGTCTTCCCGGGTGTCTTCCGCGGCCTGCTGGACGCCCATTCCCGTACGGTCAACACGGAGATGATGCTGGCGGCCGCCACGGCCCTCGCCGACGTCGTCTCCGAGGACGAACTGAACCCGAACTACATCATCCCCTCGGTCTTCAACGACAAGGTCGCGGGCGCGGTCGCGGGAGCGGTCCGCAACGCGGCGAAGGCCGCGGGCTCCGGCTCGGCGACGACCGGCCGCTGACCCGGCGCTGACGGCGCGTCGCGATTCGCGGAGCCGTAAACCCGCCTTTAGGGTGGCTTTTCGGCTCCGCTTTGTTTTCGCGGAGTCGACAGAACGTCACCACCACGGGGCTCTGGCGTTTTTCGTGTGACCCCAGGGGGTGCCGGATTGGCGTTCCCGCCGCTG
The DNA here is from genome assembly GCF_051305195.1 of Streptomyces sp. Qhu_M48. NCBI lineage: Bacteria > Bacillati > Actinomycetota > Actinomycetes > Kitasatosporales > Streptomycetaceae > Streptomyces > Streptomyces sp. Qhu_M48. Next base: position 801,587 of record NZ_CP195432.1, read on the forward strand.
GTGGGGGCAGGATGCGTGTTTGGGCGCGAGGGTCTGTCATTAGACCCGGGTCCGGGGACTGTCCGAAGGCCCTGGCAGCATCGGCTTCGCTGTACCCAATCACGCGGCTTCCGCCGCGTGGCACGCCTCACAGGCAAGAAGAACACGGGAGTAACAACATGAACCGCAGTGAGCTGGTGGCCGCCCTGGCCGACCGCGCCGAGGTGACCCGCAAGGACGCCGACGCCGTGCTGGCCGCTCTCGCCGAGACCGTCGGTGAGGTCGTCGCCAAGGGCGACGAGAAGGTCACCATCCCCGGCTTCCTGACCTTCGAGCGCACCCACCGTGCCGCTCGCACCGCTCGTAACCCGCAGACCGGCGACCCGATCGACATCCCGGCCGGCTACAGCGTGAAGGTCTCCGCGGGCTCGAAGCTCAAGGAAGCCGCCAAGGGCAAGTAAGGCCAAGGGCGAGTAAGACAGTCCAGAGGCGCAGAAAGGGCGGCCACCCTGTCAGGGGGTGGCCGCCCTTTCGCATGGCCTGTGAGGGCCGTACGGGCCGTGTGCGGGCCCTGGGAGCCAGGACCGTGTGCGGGCCCTGTGAGCCCGTGCGGGCCCCCGAGGGGCCCGCACGGCGCCCTACACCAGCGCGCTGCCCGGCAGCTCGACCTTGGCGCCGAGCTCGACGAGCTTCTCCATGAAGTTCTCGTAGCCGCGGTTGATCAGCTCGATGCCGTGCACCCGGGAGGTGCCCTGGGCCGCGAGCGCCGCGATCAGGTACGAGAAGCCGCCGCGCAGGTCGGGGATGACCAGGTCGGCGCCCTGGAGCTTCGTCGGGCCGGACACGACCGCCGAGTGCAGGAAGTTCCGCTGGCCGAAGCGGCAGTCGGAGCCGCCGAGGCACTCGCGGTACAGCTGGATGTGAGCGCCCATCTGGTTGAGCGCGGAGGTGAAGCCGAGCCGGGACTCGTACACCGTCTCGTGGATGATGGAGAGGCCGGAGGCCTGCGTCAGGGCCACGACCAGCGGCTGCTGCCAGTCCGTCTGGAAGCCGGGGTGCACGTCCGTCTCCAGGTGGATCGCGTTGAGCGAGCCGCCCGGGTGCCAGAAGCGGATGCCCTCGTCGTCGATCTCGAAGGCGCCGCCGACCTTCCGGTACGTGTTGAGGAAGGTCATCATCGAGCGCTGCTGGGCGCCGCGCACGTAGATGTTGCCCTCGGTCGCGAGCGCCGCCGACGCCCAGGAGGCCGCCTCCAGGCGGTCCGGGAGCGCCCGGTGGGTGTAGCCGTCGAGGCGGTCGACACCGGTGATCCGGATGGTCCGGTCGGTGTCCATGGAGATGATCGCGCCCATTTTCTGCAGGACGCAGATCAGGTCCTCGATCTCGGGCTCCACGGCGGCGTTCGACAGCTCGGTGACGCCCTCGGCGAGCACCGCCGTCAGCAGCACCTGCTCGGTCGAGCCGACCGAGGGGTACGGCAGCCGGATCTTGCAACCGCGAAGGCGCTGCGGGGCCTCCAGGTACTGCCCGTCCGCCCGCTTCTCGATGGTGGCGCCGAACTGGCGCAGCACGTCGAAGTGGAAGTCGATGGGCCGGCCGCCGATGTCGCAGCCGCCCAGGCCCGGGATGAAGGCGTGGCCGAGGCGGTGCAGCAGCGGGCCGCAGAAGAGGATCGGGATACGGGACGAGCCGGCGTGGGCATCGATGTCGGCGACGTTCGCCGACTCGACGTGCGTCGGGTCGAGGACGAGCTCGCCGGGCTCCTCGCCCGGGCGGACCGTCACTCCGTGCAGCTGGAGCAGTCCGCGGACCACGCGGACGTCACGGATGTCGGGCACATTGCGCAGGCGGCTCGGGCCGCTGCCGAGCAGGGCGGCGACCATCGCCTTGGGCACGAGGTTCTTCGCGCCGCGGACGCGGATCTCGCCCTCCAGCGGGGTTCCGCCATGGACGAGCAGTACATCATGGCTGTCTGTGCCGGTCATGAATCTCGCGTTCCGGAGTGGGGTCGGTCGGGTGGCCAGTGAAAAGGGTAAGGGGCCATGAGACCTCCATCGGGTGCCCCGGGGGGCCTGTCAGATGTAATGAATTCGGCACAACACCCTCTGTTCTCGTGATCTTGCGGAGCGTCACCGTCCGGTTTCCCCGCCGGGGCGGCCCTCGGCCCCCTCTCCGTCCCGGCGGTCACCGACCTGATCTGCGGTGGTCGGCGACTTCCCGCCGTCCCGTCCGCCCGTCGCCCCCGACGGCACCCGCGAACGCCGAAGATGCGGGATCATGTGTCGCATGACCGAGGTGTCCTCGCTCACAGGACGGCTGCTCGTCGCCACCCCCGCCCTCGCGGACCCGAATTTCGACCGGGCGGTGGTGCTCCTCCTCGACCACGACGACGAGGGTTCCCTCGGCGTGGTCCTCAACCGGCCGACCCCGGTGACCGTCGGCGACATCCTCGCCCCCTGGGCCCAACTCGCCGGTGAGCCCGGCGTCGTCTTCCAGGGCGGCCCGGTCTCGCTCGACGCGGCCCTCGGCGTCGCCGTGATCCCCGGCGACGAGGGACCGCTCGGCTGGCGGCGGGTGTACGGGGCGATCGGTCTGGTCGACCTGGAGACCCCGCCCGAACTGCTCGGACCGGCCCTCGGCTCGCTGCGGATCTTCGCCGGGTACGCGGGATGGGGCCCCGGCCAGCTGGAGACCGAGCTCGGCGACGGCGCCTGGTACGTGGTCGAGTCCGAGCCGGGCGACGTCTCCTCGCCGCGGCCCGAGTCGCTCTGGCGGCAGGTGCTCCGGCGGCAGCGCGGCGAACTGGCGATGATCGCGACCTACCCCGACGACCCGTCGCTCAACTGAGTCCTCGCCCGGCCGGGGGCCGTCGGGCGAGGGCCCTGAACCGAGGGCCCCGGCTTTCAGTACCCTTGGCGGTTATGAGCACTCTCGAGCCCGAGCGCGGGGCAGGTACGGGAACCCTCGTCGAGCCGACGCCGCAGGTGTCCCACGGTGACGGCGACCACGAGCGCTACGCCCATTACGTCCAGAAGGACAAGATCATGGCGAGCGCTCTCGACGGTACGCCCGTCGTGGCGCTGTGCGGAAAGGTCTGGGTGCCGGGGCGCGACCCCAAGAAGTACCCGGTCTGTCCGATGTGCAAGGAGATCTACGAATCCATGGGCGCCGGCGGCGGCGACAAGGACAAGGGCGGCAAGGACAAGTAGTCGGGTTTCCGGCCTTCGGGTCCTGAAGTCGGGGCGGCCCCCGGTGCGCGTACTTCGGTACGGGCACCGGGGGCCGTTTCGCGTTCCGGGCGGTTTTCCGTGCTCTTCGGGCGCTATGGGCGCTCCGGTCCTCTTCGGGGTCGCCGGGTCCTCGTCGCGGCGTTGCGCAGGGTGCTTTCGCCGGTCACGGAGTGGTTGAGGTGGTCGAGACCTCTTGTCGGGCCGCCCGGGGCGCGCCTAACCTCACGCGTGTTGTGCAGAACGAAACGCTCATTGCGCATGTTGCAACGCACCGCATTCGGAGGGGACCCGTCATGAAGCTTCCTGCCCTCCCCCAAGCTCTCGGCTTCGTTCGAGCAGGGGGGACCCCCATCGCCGCCACGGCGGCCGCACTGCTGCTGGCCGGCCTGACCGCCACCGCCTGCGCGCCCCAGACCTCGGACGGCAAGGCCACGACGGACGAGAAGACCGGCACCCTGCGCGTCTGGCTCTTCCAGGAGGTGAGCAACAAGCCCAAGGAGCAGGTCGTCCAGCAGGCCGTCGCCGCCTTCGAGAAGAAGAACCAGGGCGCGAAGGTCGAGGTCGAGTACATCCCCGTCGAGACCCGCGCCCAGCGCGTCAAGGCGGCCTTCAACGACCCCGAGTCGGCGCCCGACCTCATCGAGTACGGCAACACCGACACCGCCGGATACGTCAAGGACGGCGGACTCGCCGACATCAGCGCCGAGTTCGCGGCCTGGGACGAGGCCAAGGACACCGACCCCACCGCCAAGCAGTCCGTCACCGTCGACGGGAAGGTCTACGGCTCCCCGCTCTTCGTCGGCGTCCGCGCCCTCTACTACCGCACCGACGTCTTCCGCGAACTCGGCCTCGCCGCCCCCAAGAGCCAGGCCGAACTCGTCGCCACCGCGAAGAAGATCCGCAAGGCCAGGCCCGAGCTCTACGGCATCGCCGTCGGCGGCGCGTACACCTACGGCGCCATGCCCTTCGTGTGGGCGGCGGGCGGCGAACTCGCCACCGCGAACGGCGGCACGTACAAGGCCGCCGTGAACAGCGAGGCCGCAGTCAAGGGCATCGCCACCTACACCTCGCTCTTCGGCGACGACAACTGCCCCGCCGCCAAGTGCGCCCAGATGGGCGGCAACGCCACCGTCACCGCCTTCGCCTCCGGCAAGGCCGCCATGGCCATCGGCGGCGACTTCAGCCACGCCGCCGTCGAGGCCGGCACCGTCAAGGGCAAGTACGCCGTCGTCCCGCTGCCCGGCACCACCCCCGGCTCCATCGCCCCGGCCTTCGCCGGCGGCAACAACATCGGCGTCCTCAAGAGCACCTCGCACCGCACCCTCGCCGTCGACCTCCTCAAGTCCCTGACCGGCAAGGAGACCCAGGGCCGGCTCTTCGACGCGATGGGCTTCCTGCCCACCTACACCGACGTCCGGGCCACCGCCGCGCGGCGCCAGCCCTTCGTGAAGCCCTTCATCGACACCCTCGGCGCGGGCACCAGGTTCGTCCCGGCGTCCCCCGGCTGGGGCCAGATCGACGCCTCCCTCGTCCTGCCCACGATGTTCCAGGAGGTCGTCAGCGGCCGTAAGGACGTCAAGGCGGCGGCCGACGACGCCGCGAAGAAGATGGACGCGGCCTTCGCGCCGGCGGGCTGAGACGCATGACGACCCAGCTCACCGCCCCTTCGAGGCGGCCGGGGGCGACCCCGCCCCCGGCCCCCCGGCCCGCGCGCCGCGGCGGCCCCCGGGGCCACCGCCCGTGGACTCCCTGGCTGTACCTCCTGCCCGCCCTCGTCGTCCTCGGCGGACTCCTCGTCTACCCCGTCTACCAACTGGGCCTGATCTCCTTCCTGGAGTACACCCAGGCCCAGGTCAGCGGCGGCGAACCCACCACCTTCAAGGGGTTCGGCAACTACACGGCCCTCTTCGCGGACACCCGGTTCCGGCAGGTCCTCCTCGCCACCGTCCTCTTCGCCGCCGCCTGCGTCGTCACCACGCTGGCCGTCGGCTGCGCCCTCGCCGTACTCCTCACCCGGGTCCGGGCGCTGCCCCGGTTCGTCCTGATGGTGGCCGCGCTCGGCGCCTGGGCCACCCCGGCGGTCACCGGCTCCACCGTCTGGGTCTTCCTCTTCGACCCCGACTTCGGCCCCGTCAACCGACTGCTCGGGCTCGGCGACTTCTCCTGGACTTACGGGCGGTACAGCGCCTTCGCCCTCGTCCTCCTCGAAGTCGTCTGGTGTTCCTTCCCGTTCGTGATGGTCACCGTCTACGCGGGCATCAAGGCCATCCCGTCCGAGGTCCTGGAGGCCGCCGCCCTCGACGGCGCCTCGCAGTGGCGGATCTGGCGCTCGGTGACGGCGCCGATGCTCCGGCCGATCCTGGTCGTCGTCACGATCCAGTCGATCATCTGGGACTTCAAGCTCTTCACCCAGATCTACGTGATGACGAACGGCGGCGGCATCGCCGGCCAGAACCTCGTCCTCAACGTGTACGCCTACCAGAAGGCCTTCGCCTCGTCCCAGTACAGCCTGGGCTCGGCGATCGGCGTCGTCATGCTCCTCATCCTGCTGGCCGTGACGCTCGTCTACCTGCGCCTGCTGCGACGCCAGGGAGAAGAACTTTGAGCGCCCCGACCTCCTTCCGCATCCGCCGCCCCGGACGGCTCGCCGCCGAGGCCGTCACCCTGCTCGTCGCGGCCGCCGTCGCCTTCCCGCTGTACTGGATGGTCCTCTCGGCCTTCAAGCCGGCCGGCGAGATCCAGTCCACCGACCCCCGGCCGTGGACGCTCTCGCCGTCCCTCGACTCGTTCCGGCGCGTCTTCGAACAGCAGGATTTCGGCCGCTACTTCCTCAACTCGCTGCTCGTGGCCTGCACCGTCGTCCTCGCCTCCGCGCTGATCGCGTTCCTCGCCGCGACGGCCGTCACCCGGTTCCGCTTCAGGTTCCGGACGACGCTGCTCGTCATGTTCCTCGTCGCCCAGATGGTGCCGGTCGAGGCCCTGACCATCCCGCTGTTCTTCCTGATGCGGGACGCCGGCCAGCTCAACACCCTCGGCTCGCTGATCCTGCCGCACATCGCCTTCTCGCTGCCCTTCGCGATCTGGATGCTGCGCGGCTTCGTCAAGGCTGTCCCGGAGGCCCTGGAGGAGCAGGCCCAGATCGACGGGGCGAGCCGCACCCGGTTCCTGTGGCAGATCCTCTTCCCGCTGGTCTTCCCCGGCCTCGTCGCGACGAGCGTCTTCTCGTTCATCTCCACCTGGAACGACTTCCTCTTCGCGAAGTCGTTCATCATCAGCGACACCTCGCAGTCGACCCTCCCCATGGCCCTGCTGGTCTTCTTCAAGCCCGACGAGAACGACTGGGGAGGCATCATGGCCGGCTCGACCGTGATGACCGTCCCGGTGCTCGTCTTCTTCGTACTCGTACAGCGCCGTCTGGTCTCCGGACTGGGCGGGGCGGTGAAGGACTGACGCGATGACCCACCCCACGGACCTGATTCCCGCCCCGCTGTCGGCCGAGTACCCGGGGAGCGCCCCCGGGTCCTTCCCGCTCGACGAGCGGACCACGCTCGACGCGGGGCCCGGCACCGAGTCCACCGCCCGCTGGCTGCGCACCGCGCTGGGCGCCGCCACCGGCCTCCCGTTCGCCGACGGGACGGGCAGCCGCGCCGTACGCCTGCGGATCAGCGAGGAGGTGGCACGGGAGCACGGCCCGGAGGCGTACCGGCTGACCACCGAGAGCCCGGACGCCGCGGTCGTGATCGAGGGCGGCGGCCCCGCCGGGGTGTTCTGGGGCGCCCAGACCCTCCGTCAGCTGCTCGGCCCGGAGGCGTACCGCGCGGCGGCCGTCGGGGAGGGGCCCCGGGACCTCCCGTACGTGACGGTCGAGGACGCCCCCCGCTTCGGCTGGCGCGGCCTCATGCTCGACGTCTCCCGGCACTTCACGCCCAAGGAGGACGTCCTGCGGTACCTCGACCTCCTCGCCGCCCACAAGCTGAACGTCTTCCACTTCCACCTCACCGACGACCAGGGCTGGCGCATCGAGATCAAGCGCCACCCCCGGCTCACCGAGGTCGGCTCCTGGCGGGCCCGCAGCCGGTGGGGCCACCGGGCGTCGCCGCTCTGGGACGAGACCCCGCACGGCGGGTTCTACACCCAGGACGACATCCGCGAGATCGTCGCGTACGCCGCCGAGCGGCACATCACCGTCGTCCCCGAGATCGACCTCCCCGGCCACTCGCAGGCCGCCATCTCCGCGTACCCCGAACTCGGCAACACCGACGTCGTCGACACCGCCGCCCTCACCGTCTGGGACACCTGGGGCGTCAACCCCAACGTCCTGGCCCCCACCGAAGCCGTCCTGCGCTTCTACGAGGGCGTCTTCGAGGAGGTCCTCGACCTCTTCCCGGCGGCCACGTCGCCCTTCGTCCACGTCGGCGGCGACGAGTGCCCCAAGGACCAGTGGAAGGCCTCCCCGGCCGCCCAGGCCCGTATCAGGGAACTCGGGCTCGCCGACGAGGACGAGCTCCAGTCCTGGTTCATCCGGCACTTCGACCGCTGGCTCACCGCCCGCGGACGACGGCTCATCGGCTGGGACGAGATCCTGGAGGGCGGCCTCGCCGACGGGGCGGCCGTCTCGTCCTGGCGGGGGTACGGCGGCGGGATCGCCGCCGCCGAGGCCGGCCACGACGTCGTCATGTGCCCCGAACAGCACGTGTACCTGGACCACCGTCAGGCGCCGGGCGAGGACGAGCCGATGCCCATCGGGTACGTCCGCACCCTGGAGGACGTCTACCGCTTCGAGCCCGTCCCCCCGGGCCTCTCCCCGGAGGCCGCCGCCCACATCCTGGGAACCCAGGCCAACGTCTGGACCGAGGTCATGCAGAACCGGGCCCGCGTCGACTACCAGGTCTTCCCCCGCCTCGCCGCCTTCGCCGAGGTCGCCTGGTCCGCGCTGCCCGCTCCCGAGGCCCGCGACTACCCGGGCTTCGAGCGCCGTATGCGCACCCACTACCGGCGCCTCGACGCCCTCGGCGTCGACTACCGGCCGCCCGCCGGACCCCACCCCCGGCAGCGGCGCCCCGGAGTCCTCGGCCGCCCTCTGGAGGGCACGCCCCCGATCGTGTGAGAGACGCGAGGCCCACCCGGTGTCCCCCGTGACGGCACCGCCGCCCCCCGGCCCCGTCCCCCGTCCCGCGCCCGTCACCCAAGTGCGGCGAAACGGAAGTTACCGTCGCTCCTCGGGGCGTCCGGGACGGATCAGTCCTTCGCGGACCCTCGCGCCGGACCGCTCGGAAGATGTGCCAGAGTTGCCACGTCCGGCCTGTGAGCACGTACGGTACGCCCACACGCAGGCGCGACCGCCGGGCACAGTCGGGGACCACCGGGACACCGGGAAGGGGCAGCGGGTTGACCACGCACGCACCACAGACGGCGCAGTCCGTGACGCTGCCCGCCTCGCTCGACGAGGCCGTGGCGGCGCTCACGGCCATGCCGGCCGCCGTGCCCGTCGCCGGTGGCACGGACCTCATGGCGGCCGTCAACAAAGGTCAGCTCCGCCCCGCCGGAGTCGTCGGCCTGAGCCGCATCAACGAGATCCGCGGCTGGCAGTACCAGGACGGACACGCCCTCCTCGGCGCGGGCCTCACCCACGCCCGGATGGGCCGCCCCGACTTCGCCGCCCTCATCCCGGCGCTCGCCGCCGCCTCCCGCGCCGCCGGACCGCCCCAGATCCGCAACGCGGGCACCCTCGGCGGCAACGTCGTCACCGCCGCGCCCACCGGCGACTCGCTGCCCGTCCTCGCCGCCCTGGAGGCCGACCTCGTCGTCCTCGGGCCGCTCGGCACCCGCGAGATCCCCGTCTCCCACCTGCTCGCGGGCCGCGACCTCCTCGCCCCCGGCGAGCTCGTCGCCTTCGTCCGCGTCCCGCTGCTCCACGCCCCCCAGGTCTTCGTCAAGGCCACCGGCCGCACCGGTCCCGCCCGTGCCACCGCCTCCGTCGCCGTAGTCCTCGACCCGGCCCGGCGCGGGGTGCGCTGCGCGGTCGGCGCCGTCGCGCCGATGCCGCTGCGCCCGCTGGAGGCGGAGCGCTGGATCGCCTCGCTGGTGGACTGGGACAACGACCGGGGCCTCGCCCCCGAGGCGCTCGCGGCCTTCGGCGAGTACGTCGCCGCCGCCTGCATCCCGGATCCGCCGGGCGACGAGGTGTTGCCCCCGGCCGTACAGCACCTGCGGCGCACGGTCGCCGCACTCGCCCGACGGGCACTGGGGAGGGCACTCGCGTGAGCAGCGACGATCAGCAGCAGAACTCCGGCGGCTGGGAGCCGATCCCGCAGAGCGAGGGGTACGACGGCGACGCCACCGCGTTCGTCCAGCTGCCCCCCGACTTCATGCTGGACGGCGTCCCCCTGGAGGCCCCCGGCCACGGCTACGTACCGCCGATGATCACGCCGCTCCAGCCGCTCACCCCGACGGCGGAGACCGACCCGGCGGCGACCGGCCAGTGGTCGGTGCACCCGCCCACGCGGGCGGAGCAGCCGCGGTACTTCGACGGCGCCGAGTACGCCGAGCGGGACCCGTCGTTCCAGGGCGCCGAGCAGTTCCGGACGCCCCCGTACATCGAGCGGCCCGGGCAGGTGGAGTACACCGAGCAGCCCGAACACTTCGGGCGGAACGAATACTTCGGTCGGACCGGACATGACGGTCGGACCGGCCACGACGACCGGGCCGGGCAGGTCGAGTACGCCGAGCGGGACCCGCACGCGACGGCCGAGTGGCGCTTCACCGGCGCTCCGGCGCCCGCCGCCGACTCCGGCGCCACGGGCCAGTGGGCGATTCCGGTGGAAACGGACACGGTCGAGAGCGCCGCGGCGGCCGGGACGTACGGGGCCGGCGAGGCGGCGGAGGAGCCGGGAGGCTTCGATCCCCGGGCGACCCGGCACGACCGGCCCACCCCGCCCGCCCCGCCGTACGCCGAGGCCCCGTCGACCCTGCCCGGCGGCGCGCCCGCGCCGTGGGCGCTTCCGGCGGAGCCGGTGACGGAGTCCGCGGAGGCCACCGGCGAGCCGGGCGACGGCCGGGACCCGCGCCCGGAGACCGGACCGGAAGCCGGGCCCGACGGCGACGCGGAACCGGACGGGACGGCCGCCCCTCTGACGACCGCTGCGGACGGCGACGGAGAAGCCGAGGCGGCCACGGAGGCCGAGGCGGGGACGGACGCGCCCGACGCGGTCGCCACCGCTCCCGAACCGGAGCCCGCGGCCGAACCCGAGCCCGCGCCCGCCGTCTACGCCTCCACCGACAGCGACGAGCACCCCCACGCCTCGTACACCCTGCGGGTCAACGGCGCCGACCGGCCCGTCACCGGGGCCTGGATCGGCGAGTCCCTGCTCTACGTCCTGCGCGAGCGCCTCGGCCTCGCCGGGGCCAAGGACGGCTGCTCGCAGGGCGAGTGCGGCGCGTGCAACGTGCAGGTCGACGGCCGGCTCGTCGCCTCCTGCCTCGTCCCCGCGGCGACCGCCGCCGGGAGCGAGGTGCGGACGGTCGAGGGCCTCGCGGTCGACGGGGAGCCCTCCGACGTGCAGCGGGCCATGGCCAAGTGCGGCACCGTCCAGTGCGGCTTCTGCATCCCCGGCATGTGCATGACCGTGCACGACCTCCTGGAGGGCAACCACGCCCCCACCGAGCTGGAGGCCCGCCAGGCGCTCGCCGGCAACCTGTGCCGCTGCTCCGGCTACCGGGGCGTCCTCGAAGCCGTACGGGACGTCGTCACCGAGCGCGAGGCGAGCGCGGCTGCCACCGCGTCCGATGCCGCCGACGAGCTCCGTGTCCCGCACCAGATTCCCCACCCGCACGACGGAGGCATGGCGTGAGCACCGACGCGACCACCGCCGTTCCCACGGCCCCGGTCCTGGACACCCCCGGGCCCCTCGGGCAGGAGCAGGCCGCCCACGGCCTCGGCACCTCGCTGCCGCAGGCCGAGGCCCGGGCCAAGACCGAGGGCACCTTCCCGTACGCCTCCGACCTGTGGGCCGAGGGGCTGCTCTGGGCCGCGATACTGCGTTCCCCGCACCCGCACGCCCGCATCGTCTCCGTCGACACCGCCGCCGCGACCGCCATGCCGGGGGTACGCGCCGTGGTGACGGCCGCCGACGTACCGGGCGCCTCGACCTACGGCCGCCGCGTCGCCGACCGGCCGGTCTTCGCCGCCGACCTGGTCCGGCACCACGGCGAGGCCATCGCCGCCGTCGCCGCCGACCACCCCGACACCGCCCGGCTCGCCGCCGCCGCGATCAGCGTCGAGTACGAGCTCCTCGACCCGGTCACCGACCCGGAGAAGGCCTTCGCCGCCGAGGCCCTGCACCCCGACGGCAACCTGATCCGCCACATTCCGCTGCGCTTCGGCGACCCGGACGCGACGGGCGAGATCGTCGTCGAGGGCCTCTACCGGATCGGACGCCAGGACCCGGCTCCGATCGGCGCCGAGGCGGGCCTCGCCGTACCGCGCCCCGACGGCGGGGTGGAGCTCTACACCGCCTCGACCGACCCGCACACCGACCGGGACCTGGCCGCCGCCTGCTTCGGGCTCCCGCCCGAGCAGGTCAAGCTCGTCGTCACCGGCGTCCCCGGCGCCACCGGAGACCGCGAGGACCCCGGCTTCCAGATCCCCCTGGGCCTCCTCGCGCTCCGCACCGGCTGCCCGGTCAAACTCACCGCCACCCGCGAGGAGTCCTTCCTCGGCCACGCCCACCGCCACCCCACGCTGCTGCGCTACCGGCACCACGCGGACGCGGAAGGACGCCTGGTGAAGGTGGAGGCGCAGATCCTGCTCGACGCGGGCGCGTACGCCGACTCCTCGTCCGAGTCCCTCGCGGCGGCCGTGGCCTTCGCCTGCGGCCCGTACGTCGTCCCGCACGCCTTCGTCGAAGGCTGGGCGGTCCGCACCAACAACCCGCCGTCCGGCCACGTGCGGGGCGAGGGCGCCATGCAGGTCTGCGCCGCCTACGAGGCGCAGATGGACAAGATCGCGGCGAGACTGGGCGTGGACCCGGCCGAGTTGCGCATGCGGAACGTCCTGGCCACCGGCGACATCCTGCCCACCGGCCAGACGGTGACCTGCCCGGCCCCGGTCGGCGAACTCCTCTCCGCCGTACGGGACTTCCCGCTGCCCCCGCTCCCCAAGGACACCCCCGAGGGCGAGTGGCTGCTGCCCGGCGGCCCCGAGGGCGCGGGCGAACCCGGCGCGGTGCGCCGGGGCGTGGGCTACGCGCTCGGCATGGTGCACATGCTGGGCGCGGAGGGCGCCGACGAGGTCTCCACGGCGACCGTCCGGGTCCAGGACGGGGTCGCCACGGTCATCTGCTCGGCCGTGGACACCGGCTCGGGCTTCTCGACCCTCGCCCGCCAGATCGTCCAGGACACCCTCGGCATCGACGAGGTGCACGTCGCCCCCGTCGACACCGACCAGCCGCCCGCGGGACCGGCCGCCCACGGCCGCCACACCTGGGTCTCGGGCGGAGCCGTGGAACGGGCCGCGAAGATGGTCCGCACCCAGCTCCTCCAGCCGCTGGCCCACCAGTTCGGCATGTCGACGGAGCTGCTCCAGATCACCGACGGCAAGATCACCTCGTACGACGGGGTCCTCTCGACGACGGTCACCGAGGCGATGGACGGCAAGGAACTCTGGGCCACCGCCCAGTGCCGGCCCCACCCCACCGAGCCGCTCGACGAGGCCGGCCAGGGCGACGCCTTCGTCGGCCTCGCCTTCTGCGCGATCCGCGCCGTGGTCGACGTGGACATCGAACTCGGCGCCGTACGCGTCGTGGAGATGGCCGTCGCCCAGGACGTCGGCCGCGTCCTCAACCCGGCCCAGCTCGCCACCCGCATCGAGGCGGGCGTCACCCAGGGCGTCGGCGCGGCCCTCACCGAGAACCTCCGCACCGCCCGCGGCCTGGTCAGGCACCCCGACTTCACGGGGTACGCACTCCCGACATCCCTGGATGCCCCGGACATTCGCATCGTGAAACTGGTCGAGGAACGCGACGTCGTCGCCCCCTTCGGCGCCAAGGCCGCGAGCGCGATCCCGGTCGTCACCTCACCCGCCGCAGTGGCCTCAGCGGTGCGCGCGGCGACCGGACGGCCCGTCAACCGCCTCCCGATCCGCCCGCAGGCGGCCGTCGCCGTGCCCAATTCGTAACCATGTGATGTCCGTTGCTTGTGCAACCCGGAGGTGCGCACTGTCGTCGTTCCTGACTACAGTGAACTTCTAGACTTGTGCGGTACACGGCATGGTTGTTCACGGGGGAGGAGCGCGAGCGTGCTACCTGAGATGGGTGGTCTGACGTCCGGGATGCGGACGCAGGCGGTCAAGTACAGCGCCGACTCCATGGCTGAGCTGAAGACCGACGTCGACAAGCTCATCGTCTCGCTCGACAAGACGATGAAGACCACGGCCGATCCGAACGGCAGTGTGTCCGAGGTCGACCGGGCGAAGTTCGGCGGCGGCGGCGCCGCCTGGGCCGAGGCGCAGAGCGCGTACACCTCGTACGCCAAGGTCCGGCAGAGCCTGGTGGACCTGTCCAAGCTCCTCAAGGACTGCCTGGAGGGCCTCGGCATCGCCGCCGTCGCCTCCCAGGGAGGCATCGAGGCCATGGACGAGGACATCAAACTGAAGATGCGCGGCATCTACGAGCGCACGAAGGTCGCGCACGACCAGCACGAGCAGCAGAAGAACCAGAGCGACCCGACGGCCAACGGCAGCGACGGCACCACGGGCGGCGGATCCTTCCAGTAGGCGCGGCGCGGACGACCATTCGGGGACACGGGGAAGAGGCGAGAGATGATTCCGGCAGACGGAGGCGGGGGCTACAGCGGAACCAACTTCCGCGGTATGAGCCACCAGCAGATGCTGGCGTGGCTGGACGAGGCCAGCACGTTCTACGTCGGCGACGCGGCGAACGTGCTGCGCTCGACCGGTGAGCAGCTGAAGAGCATCGCCGACCGGCTCGTCAAGCGCATGAAGGAGATGGACTGGGAGGGCGAGGCGGAGAAGGCGTTCTCCGAGTGGGCCCTCTCGGTCGCCTCGTCGACCGACTCGCTCGGCGCGTACAGCGACGACGCCGCGTACTGGATGGAGGGCAACGCCACGGCCATCGCCGCGGCCGCCAGCGCCATCCCCCGGTACGTGTCGTACGAGAGCGCCAAGGAGAACCTGGCCGCCGCGCAGAAGTACCGCAACGACCCGGACGCGCAGACCGTCGCGCGCAACGCGAAGAACGCGATGCCCGCGTCCGAGGAGCTCTCGGCCATCAAGGCCAAGGAAGAGGCGAACCGGCTGGCGGCGGCCGAGCAGATGGAGCGGCTCTCGGGCACGTACGACTGGTCCAGCGACCGGATGGCGAGCCTGCAGGCACCTACGTTCCCGCCGCCGCCGGGGGCGTTCGTGCCCGAAAGCCAGACCAACAGGGACAGCGGCGAGTACATCGGCTCCTCTTCTCAGCAGTACGTTCGCTCCACGGGTACGGAATCCGGTACGGACTCGGGGCCGAGGCGGCCCGCGCCGACGCAGCCGGACCTGCCGCACGCGCCCGACACCAACGTCGTCCCGCCGACCGGGGACACCACCAGGCCGACGCACGTCGTCCCGCCGGAGCTGCGGCCCGAGGTGCCGGTGGACCTCGGCATCGACAGCGTGAACACCCTGCCGCCGACGACCACGACCGGACCGCAGACGCCGAACCCCGGCGGTCCGCCGCCGCTCACCAAGCCGGACGGAGGCATGCCTCCGTTCATCACCACCACCGGCATGCCGCCGATCACGTCGAAGGGCGGCCCCGGACCGCTGGCGCCCACCGGCCCCGTCACCGGCGGCACGCGCAACCCGACGACCGGCGGCCCGCGCGGCCTGCCGGGCGTCACCGGTCCGCTCGGCGGCGCCCGCGAGGGCATCAGCGGCGGCCGCGCGGTTCCCCAGACCACGGGCCGGCCCGCGACCGGCATCCCGCGCAGCACCGTCATCGGCACGGAGCAGGGCGGGCGCGGCGGCGCCGGAATGGGACGCGGCCCCATGGGCGGCGGCATGGGTGCCGGTATGGGCGGCGGCATGGGCGCCGGACAGAACGGCATCAGCGGCGGACGCCGCCTCGCCGGTGAGACCGGCGGAGTCGTCGGCGGCAAGGCGCAGCGCTCCGGCGCCGCGGGCGCGGCCGCGGGCGGCGCGCGTCCCTTCACGCCCGGCGGCTCCGGCCTCGTGCGCGGAGGCTCCACGCAGGCCGGCGAGGAGCGCGAGGAGCGGAACGGAGAGCGTCCCGACTACCTGGTCGAGGACGAGGAGACCTGGCAGCAGGGCAGCCGCCGCGCGGCCCCGCCCGTCATCGACTGACTCAGCGCGAGGAAGCAGCAGATGCGTACCAGCAGTATTCGACGGAGTCGTGCCCGAGCCACCGCTTCGGCCGCCTTGGGGATGCTGCTGGTGGGCATCGCATCCGTCCCCGCCCACGCGGAGGGCATCAGGTCCCAGCAGTGGCACCTGGACGCCATGGGCGCCGAGAAGATCTGGCAGCTCAGCACGGGTGAGGGCATCACCGTCGCGGTGATCGACTCCGGGGTCGACACGAGCGTCCCGGACCTTCGCGGCCGGGTGCTCCCGGGCAAGGACCTCGCACCGGAGGAGTCGGGCGACGAGACCACCGACTACGTCAATCACGGCACGGGTATGGCCGCTCTGATCGCCGGTACCGGGGCGAAGGACGGTGGGAACGGGTCCTTTGGCCTCGCGCCGGACGCCAAGATCCTGCCGATCCGCGTCCCCGGTATCGAAAAGGGCGACGGCAGCATGGCCGACAGCGACGAGTGGTTCAACCGCGTCGTCCCACAGGCGATCAAGTCGGCTGCCGACTCCGGCGCCCAGGTCATCAACGTCTCCCTGGGTGCCACCGCGGGCTCGAAGGCCCTCACCGAATCGGTGAAGTACGCGCTGGACAAGGGGTCCTTGGTCTTCGCCGCCGTCGGGAACAGTGGCGACAAGGACAACGCGGTCGAGTACCCGGGGGCGACCCCCGGCGTGGTCGGAGTCGGCGCCGTCGACAACCAGGGGAAGCGCGTCGCGAACTCCCAGTACGGCCCCCAGGTCGACGTCGTAGCCCCGGGCAAGGACATGGTGCATGCCTGCAGCGGCGGCACCGGGCTCTGCAAGTCCACCGGTACCAGTGACGCCACCGCCCTAGCCTCGGCCGCCGCCGCGCTCCTCTGGTCGAAGCACCCCGACTGGACCAACAACCAGGTCCTGAAGGTCATGCTCGACTCCGTCGCCGGGCCCAGTGGGGGCGAGAAGCGCAGCAACCACGTCGGGTACGGCGCCCTGCGGCCCCTGCGTACGCTGAAGACGCCCGGCGACCCCGGTCCGGCCGACGTCCGGCCCATCGACGACCTCACCGAGGCCCCGACCGCCACCCCGACCCCGACGACGGGCGAACTGCCCTCGGCCGGCCCGGCTCCGGCGGACTCCTCCGCCGCCCCGGCGCCCGGACCCGTCGCGAGCGAGGACGAGGGCGGCGACACCGGCCTCTGGATCGGGCTCGGCATCGGCGCGGCCGTGTTGATCGCCGCCGCCGTCGCCGTACCCGTACTCCGGTCCCGGCGGGGCTGAGGAACGGTCGTCCGGGCCCCGTCGGGGCCCGGACCGGTCCGGTCTCAGCTGCCGTAGACCGGCATGGCGTAGACCCGCCCGCCACGGGCGACGAAGACGCGGTTGCCGTCGCTCGCCAGCTGGTAGGCGCCCTCGCGCGGGACCGTCGCGGTGAAGAGACTGTCGTGGCTCGTCCTGTGGAGGACCTCGATCTGGCTGTTGTCGGGTGAGCTGACCCAGATCGTCGCGCCCGCCACGACAGGGGGGTTGCGGGGACCGGAGTTGGGGCCCAGGCCGTCCAGGACCGCGGACCAGTCGGAGAGCGGGAAGTCGAGGTCCAGCATCGTGCCGTAGCGGTAGACCTGGTAACCCTTGACCGCGATGACGTAGTCGCCGTCCGCGGCCAGCGTCTCCCAGGTGTCGTCGCCGCTCGCCTCCTCGTCCCACAGGTAGTCGCCGCGTTCGAGTCGGCGGGCCATGAGCACAGGCCCGCCCAGGTAGGCGGTGTTGTCACCGAGGACGGGGCTCTCGCCCTCGGTGCCCTGGTTCCTGACGTCCCAGTCCGTCTCGCCCGTCTCCGTGAAGAGGGCGGTGACATGGCCGTCCCTGCCGTGGATGACGAGCCGCTTCCTGCCCACCGCGGCCTTCGCGGGGCCGGTCGGGAAGCGGGGGGACGGCATCGGGCGCGTCCATGTGGTGGCGAGGGTCCAGGCGTCGACCGCGCGGAGTTCGTTCTTCTGCGTCACCAGGTAGACGTGGGTGTCGTCGGCCGCCAGGATGTGGTCGATGTCGTTCTGGCTCTGCCAGACGGGTTTCCCGGTGGAGGCGACGAAGGCGTGTGCGACGCCGTTCTTGTCCACGCCCACGACGAGCCGGTCGGCGACGGAGACGAAACCCGGGGCGCCCTCGATCTCCTTGGCCCGCCACCGTTCCCTGCCGTCCGTCACGGAGAGCGCGAGCAGCCCGCCCTCCGCCGCCTGCATGATCACCACGTCCCGTACGGGAAGCGGGAGCGGGCCGTTCGGGGCCGCGACCTGACGGGGCCCCCACAGGGGCTCGGGGCGCTCGCCGTACGGGGTGTCGATGATCGAGACGAAGGCCGCCTCGGGGGTCGGCACGGCGGGCGGCACATCGGCGGTCGGTGACTTCTTCCCGCCCCGGTCGAGCCACCACGCTCCGGCCCCGCCGCCCGCGCCCAGGACCGCCACGCCCACGGCCGCGCCGGTGAGGAAGCGGCGCCGGGACGGCCCGGCGCCGGGCACGGCCGTCTCCTCGGGGGCCGCCAGGCGCTTCGTCGCGGTCTCGCGCCGCCTGATGTCCTCGGCGAGCGGACCCTTGCGCCAGACGCGGTCGGCGCCCTTCGGCGGGGCGAAGGCCTGGACCACCTGCGGCGGGGACGGCCGGAACGCCGGGTCCTTCGCCAGACAGGGGCCGATCAGGTCCTGGAGCTCCGGCGGCACCTGGTCGAGGTCGGGGGCGCCGTGGACGACCTCGTACTGCACGGCCGCCACGTGCGCCGCGACGAAGGCGCGCCGGCCGCTCGCCGCGAAGGCGAGGACCGCGCCGAGCGAGAACACGTCCGACGCCGGGCCGACGCGCTGCCCGAGGACCTGTTCCGGCGCGCCGTACCCCGGGGTGACCGGGATCTGCCCGGTCGTCGTGAGGGTGAGTCCGTGCTCGGGGCGGGCGATGCCGAAGTCGATGATCCGGGGGCCGGTCGAGGTGAGCACGATGTTCGCGGGCTTCAGGTCACGGTGGACGAGCCCGGCGGCGTGGATGTCCCGCAGCGTCCGGGCGAGCTGCGCGGCGAGGGCGCGGACCGTCGGTACGTCCATCGGCCCGTGGTCCTGGACGGCGACGTCCAGCGTCGGTCCCGCGAGGAACTCGGCGGCGATCCACGGCCGTCCGCCCTCCGTCTGCGCGTCGAGGACCCGCGCCACGCCGGGGCTGGTGACGGCCCGCGCCATGTCGGCCTCGCGGACGAAGCGCTGGGCGAGGTGCTGGTCGTGGGCGAGTTCGGGACGCAGGACCTTGACGGCCGCGGGGGCGCCTGAGCCGTCACGGCCGACGTACACCTTGCCCATGCCGCCCTCGCCGAGGATGCCGAGCAGGCGGTACGGGCCGAGCCGGAGCGGATCGCCGACGGCGAGGGGCTGCGTGGTCACGAGGGATGCTTTCCGGTTCGTTGGTGGTGAGTCGGAGGGGGTGAGCGGGGCCGGGGGTCACTCGAACGGGATGGCCATGACGGACGTCTCCCCGGCCCCGATGACGCGGCTCCGCTCCTGGTCGACGACGTACCGCGTGGCGTCCGTCGGGAAGACCCAGGCCGAGGTGCGGGTCGACAGGTCGACCGCGCTCAGGCCGCCCCGTACGGGGGCGTAGGCGTACTTGGTGCCGATCACCGGCTTGGTCAGGGAGAGGGGGGTCAGCGGGCGGGTGCCGGGCTCCTCCGTCCAGCGCGTGAGGCCGTTGGTCGCGCCGACGGACACCAGCCCCTTGCCGGCCACGTTCGCGTAGACGAGGTTGCCCGCGACGGCGGGGACGCCGTAGCCCAGCGGATCGGTGCCGGTGCCGTACTCCCACGCGATCGCCCCGTCCGACAGGCGGATCGCCCGCAGGCGGTCGCCGCCCAGGTAGACGTGCCGGTCGTCGATCGTGAGGTGGCCGGGTTTGAGCGAGGCGGACTCCGTCAGCGGGAGCCGTCGCTTCCACAGCTGCCGGCCGGTGCGCACGTCCCGCGACTGGACCAGGAAGCTGTCGAGGTCGCCGCTGTTCTTGCCGAGGATCAGCCGGTCTCCGACGACCTGGGCGAGCCAGGGCCGGACGCCGTCCCATTCGTACGGCTGCCGCCACGCCTCCTTGCCCGTCCGCAGGTCGACGGCGAGCAGGTGCCAGCCGACGTTGTCCGCGTCCGGGTCGATCTCCCGCTTGCCGAGGCGTGAGGCGGTGAAGAGGGTTCCTCCGGACGCCGTCAGGAGCTGCGTGGTCGTTCCGTCGATGCCCTTCAGCTCGATGGTCCGCGCCGTCTCCTTGCCCGTGCGCGGCGCGAGGGTACGGATCTTCAGGAGGCCCGGGCCCGCGTAGTTGCCGTCGGACAGGTAGTAGCTCGTGCCGTCGGTGGTGACCTGGTGGGGCTCCATGACCGCCGACTCCTCCCAGAGCTCCTCGCCGCTCTTCGTGTCGACGGCGCGGAAGGAGACGGTCTCGGCGAAGCCCACGACGTCCTCGCCGGCGAGCAGTGGGGTGGTCCGCTGCTCGCGGTCGAGGACGGTGCCCTGCCACAGCGGCTTGGGCGAGCCGTCGGCGGCGGTCGGGGCGGGGAGGGCGGTGGGGCCGTCCGAGGCCTGGGAGCCGCCGGTGGACCGGGGGGTGCCCCGGGAGTTCAGCCACGCCCACCCTCCGGCGCCCGCTGCCGCGAGGCCGAGGAGGGAGCCGCCGCCGAGGGTCAGGGCGCGGCGGCGGGAGAGCGGGGTGCTGGGGACGGTCTCCGCCACGGCCGCGCCCGCCGGGGCGGGCAGCCGGTGCGGCGCGTGCAGCCAGACGTCGGTCGCGCGGCGGGCGATGTCGGCGAGGACCAGCGGCGGCAGGTGGTCGGCGAACTCGCCGTGGCCGTCGTGGAGTCGGTCGATCAGGGTGCCGGTCGTGGGGCGGGCGGCCGGCTCCTTGGAGAGGCAGGCCGTCAGGAGCGGCAGCAGCGCCTCAGGAACACCGGTGAGGTCGGGATCGGCGTAACGGACCCGGTAGAGGAGGTCGGCGGCGGAGCCCGTACCGAAGGGTCCGTGGCCGGTGGCGGCGAAGACGAGTACGCCGGCGAGGGCGAACACGTCGCCCGCGGGCGGGTGTTCCTGGCCGCTCGCCTGCTCCGGCGACATGAAGGCGGGCGTGCCGGCCGCCGCGCCCGTACGGGTGAGGTGCTCGTCGCCGGCCGCGCGGGCGATGCCGAAGTCGATGATCTTCGGGCCGTACGCGGTGACGAGGACGTTCGACGGCTTGAGGTCGCGGTGGACCACGTCCGAGGAGTGCAGCTGGGCGAGGGCACCGGCGAGCGCGGCGCCGAGGGCGCGGACGGTCGGCTCGGGGAGCGGACCGCCGAGCGCTACGGCGTCGTCGAGCGGCGGTCCGAGGACGTACTCGGTGGCCAGCCACGGCGTCTCGGCCAGCGGGTCGGCGTCGACGACGGCCGCTCCGTGGCGCGCGCCGATGATCCGCGCCGCGTCCGCCTCCAGACGGAAGCGGGCCCGGAAGGCGGGGTCGGTGGCGAGGCGGGCGTGCACGGTCTTCAGGGCGACGGTACGGCCGCCGGGGGTGCGCGCCAGGTAGACCGTGCCCATGCCGCCGGAGCCGAGGCGGGCGAGGAGACGGTACGAGGCGACGGCGGCCGGGTCGTCGTGGGTCAGGGGCGACAGCATGGGATGTGGGGTCCGTCAGTCCGGGGGAGGGAGGGGGAGAGGCGAGGGCCGGGGGTCTTCCGGGGTGGTCAGACCCGGGCCGGCGCGGGCAGCTCGGCGGCGAGGAGTTCGGATGACTGCCGGGCCAGCGCGGCGACCACCCGACCCGGCAGCCAGCCGGGGGCGAGCAGCGAGCCGGCCGAGTTCAGCACCGTCTCGTGCGTGGTGGGCGGCGCGAGCGCGGCCGTCAGGGCGGCCGCCGTGGGCCGGTCGGCGGGGTCGCGGGCCAGACAGGACGAGATCACCGGGCGCAGGGCGGGCGGGAGTTCGTCCCGCTCGGGAACGGTGTGACCGGTGGCGGCGTACGCGAGGACCGCGCCGAGCGCGAAGACGTCGCCCGGCGGGCGCGGACGGCCGCCCGAGGCCTGCTCGGGGGCGAGCGCCCCGGGGTCGAGGCCGGGCAGGCCGGTGCGCGGTTCGCCGTCGGCCGAGGCGGCCCGTACCGCGCCGTAGCAGGTCAGCCGGGGGCCGTCGGCGGTGAGCAGGACGGCGGCGGGGGAGACCCCGGCATGCGTGAGGCCCTGGCCGTGCGCGGCGGCCAGCGCCTCGGCGAGGGCGGCGCCGACGGCCCGGACGGTGGTCTCGGGCAGCGGGCCGCCGTGCACGGAGAGGGCCACCGGCAGCGGGAGCGCGGGAAGGTACGGGCTGGCGTACCAGGGGGCTTCGCCGGGGCCCGCCACGCCGGTCACCGGGGCGATCCAGGGGCCGAGGAGGAAGCGGGCGGCGTCGGCCTCGACCGCGAACCGGGCGGGATCGGTGCCGGGCAGCGGGGTGCTGAGCAGCACGGTGTGCGCGCCGTCCTCGGTGCGGGCCACGAAGCGGCGGCAGGGGAGGGTGGCGTGGGGCGGGTCGAGGCGGGTGATCAGCCGGAAGGGTCCGATCCGCCGCGCGGATTCCCTTTCTGTGCGCGACTGTTCCACCGGTCCTGCCCCCCGTCGTCCGTGCGCCCCGTGGTGACGGGGGCGGGTCGAGCCTACCGAGGCGGGGTCGCGGGGCCGTGCCCGGGAGGGGCGCCGGGACGGGGCCGGCCCCGCGTCGGTCCTCGGGGTGGCCGTCGGGGTGGTGCCCGGGGCGGCCGTGAAGTGGTCCGGGAAGTCCGGGCTGTCCGGGTTCGCGAAGGTGAAGTGGGCGCGCGGAGGCCGTGAAGATCCCGGGAGCGGCGCCGATTCCCTGTGGGGAGTGCTCGAACAGGTGCCCATGGGACTACGATCGCCGTGTTTCCGTGGGCACGGAACTTGCTGAGGCGAAGCCGGAACGATCACCGTCACGGGGGAGAGCATGTCGTTCGATCAGGAGTGGGCGTCGGTACGGACCACGTCCACCGCCAGCGTGGACATGAGGCTGAACCAGGTCGCTCCGGAACCCGGGGGCGGGGGCGGCGGAAACGCCGACCTCAACGTCGACCAGGACAAGCTCGGCGCCATCGGCGGCGCCGCCTACGCGCTGCACGGGCGACTGGTCAAGGACGGGAACCACGCGCGTACGAACACGACGGAGGCGGCGACGGGCATGTCCAGCCACGGCTTCCTCACCGGGTCCGCGATGTCGACCGTGCAGGAGACGTGGGGCTCGCAGCTGAACACGCTGCTCGACGCCTGCGCCAACATCTCCAACCACCTCGACTACAGCGCGTCCTCGCACGCCAAGGAAGAGGCGGACATCCAGGCGGCCCTCGCGGCCTCCAAGATCAACGAGTACTTCAAGTAGGCGGGGGACCTGCTGTGCTGACCTTTGACAACGTGTACCAGGCACCGCTCGACAAGATGAAGTCCGCGGCCGACGACTGGTCCGCGATGAAGGGCAAGCTGGACAAGCTCGCCGAGGACGCCCGTACGACGATGGCGGCGAAGGCCAAGGACGAGTACTGGCGCGGGGTGAACGCCGAGGTCACGAAGCCCTTCGTGGACAAGACCGCGAAGGAGTTCGACGACGCGGCCAAGGCCGCCGACGGTATCCACAAGGTCCTCGAGGACGGCTACAACGCCTTCAAGAAGGCGAAGGACGACCTCAAGAAGATCGTGGAGACGGATGCGCCGGCCAAGCGCTTCCGGGTGAGCTCCGCCGGCAAGGTCGAGGCCGTCGAACCGCTGTCGCAGACCAAGGACCAGGGGATGCGGCACGACCCCGACTTCCAGGACATGGTCCGCAAGGAGAGCGCCGACATCGCCGAGATGCAGCGGCGTATCGACGCGATCGTCGAGACCTGCGACGACGCGGACGTGTCCTGCTCCAACGCGCTCAAGGCCAACATCACCGGCGACAAGCACAACTTCAGCGGGCCCAAGTACACCAGCCTCGACGCCGAGGAGGCGCAGCGCGCCGTCGACCTGGCGAAGAAGGGCCGGGACATCTCGCACGAGGAGCTGATGCGCCTCAACGAGCTGCTCAAGGACAACAGCGGCTCGAAGGAGTTCTCCCGGACCTTCTACGACGGCATGGGTCCGAAGGGCGCGCTCGAGTTCTTCGGCCAGCTCTCCACGGACACCTACGACTACACGAAGGTCGACAAGCAGCGCCTCGCCGACGTCCAGGAACTCCAGAAGAACCTGGGCATGAACCTGGCGACGGCGACACAGGGCGGCGACGCGTGGACCGACAAGTGGTCCACGGAGATGCGCAAGCTCGGCACGGAGCGCATCCCGCTGGTCAAGTACGACAACAACCCGGCCTTCGGCTACCAGTTGCTCGGCGGCATCATGCGCTACGGCGACTACGACAAGAAGTTCCTGGTCCCGATCGCCGAACACGTCACCCAGCTCCACGCGAAGGACCCGTACCTGTTCGCGAACAGCAAGCCGATGATCAACGGCGGGCTGCAGAACCAGTACAACCCCTCCGGCGTCAACGGCGCCGGCTTCGACCCGATGGTCTCGATGCTGGAGGCGCTGGGACACAGCCCCGAGGCGTCGAAGGAGTTCTTCTCGAAGGACCCGACGTCCTACAACAAGGACGGCAGCCTCGGCGGGACGGTGGACCTCAACGGGAAGAAGGACGGCAAGCAGGCCGACTACCTCGACTACTTCGCCAACAAGGACTACACCTTCTTCCCCGACATCGACGGGCACGACCCGGACGCCGCCAAGAAGTCGGCCGACTACATGCCCGACGCCCTCGGCCACGCGCTGGAGGCGGCGACGCTCGGCCACGCCTGGGACGACCCGACACCGCAGCTGAAGCGGGACGAGACCACGGCCGAGATCATGACGGACGTCATGACGAAGTACGGCGACGACCCCGAACTGCTCAAGAAGTGGCAGTCCCCGCTGGCGGACAGCCTCGGCAACATGGGCGCCGGCTACATCGACGACCTCAACTGGGGTCTGGACAAGAACAACCCGGACAGCGTCTTCAACCCCACGAAGGACCCGTCGGCCCACCCCGAGTTCGGTCGCGAGGCGACGGTCAAGTTCCTCAGCACCCTCGGTCAGCACCCGGACGCGTACGCGACGATCTCGACGGCCGAGCGCCTCTACACCACCAGTGTCCTCGAAGCGCAGGTCGGCCCGGACGGAAAGATCGACGAGGGCCGTGCGCGGGGCGCGGTGTTCACGGGCGCCACCCTCCAGGGCCTGCTCGACGAGTCCCGGGGCGCGCAGGTCGAGGCCGAGGGCATGAAGAAGCACGAGGAGTACGAGAAGGCCCAGGCCGCCAAGGCCGGCTGGGTGGAGCTCGGCGCCACGGTGGGCATCGCGGCCGGTGTCGCCTTCCTGCCGGCCACCGCCGCGGTCGGCGCGGCCGCCATCCTCGTACCGCTCGCCGTCGACACCGGTTCGGGTGTCATGGAGCAGCTCGCCGGACAGGTCATCGGCGACTGGTCCGACAAGTCGATCGAGGAGAGCAAGGACAAGACCGAGGACAAGATCCACGAGGACAACGCGGCCATGTACACGGCCGGTCGGTACAGCGCCGAGTCCCCGATGGAGCGGTTCCTGTACGAGCACCGCGGCCAGGTCAGCAGCGAGTTCCGCCAGGACATGATCGAGTCCGTGGGCAACGGCTACGGCATGGGCAACGATCACGCGAAGCAGACCGGCAACGCCCCCGAGACCGGCTGAGCACCGGCCGACGACTCCACGAGGAATCCCGATGAGAAGAGCATCCGCGTCCGTGTCGACGGTATTGGCCCTCGGCCTGCTCCTCACCGCCTGCGGGGGCGGCGAGGAGGAGCCGCCGCAGGCCGCCCAGAAGTGCGACGGGACTCTGTCGCCCGCGGCCGTCGGGGCGCTCGAGTCGGTCCTCGGCACGAAGGAGTTCCACTCGACCGGTGCCGGACTCGACCGGACCGCGAAGGTACTGACCGAGGACCGGGCGAGCACGGGCAGGCCGCCGGGCCACCCCGCGATGTGCGAGGTCGGCACGGACGCCGCCCCCAGGGCCGGGGTCAAGATCGACCTCAGGCTCTACGAGGACGCCGACCTGTACGACGACGGCACCGAGTGGACGAAGTCCGGCCGGTACCTCTACGCGATGGGCCGGGAGACGAGCGCGGACAACAAGACCGCGCGCCTCTTCCTGGGCTGCGCCAGCCCCCGCCTGAAGGGCGCGGACGGGCAGCCCGCCCCCATCGAGGGCGTGCTCAGGTTCGACAAGCCGGTGAAGGGGGCCTACCCCGCCAACACCCCCGCCACCCGCGAGGCGTACCTCACCGTCCTCCACTCCGTCACGCTCGCGGTCGTGAAGGAACTGGGCTGCGAGAACAACGCGGGACTCACCGAGAAGCCCGTCTTCGAGGTGAAGAAGTGGCGAGGCGAGCGGTAGGGGCCACGGCGGCCGTCGCACTCCTCGCCCTGGCCGCCTCGGCCTGCCCGGGGGCGGGGAGTCGCGCGCCGACGCCGGGACCGAGGCCGGTCTCGCCCCGTGCCGGGCGGCCTTCGGGGCCGCGAACGTCGACGCGGTGCGGGCGGAGTTCGGGGAGGCGGGGGAGTCGGGAGGGAAGTTCCGGGCGTCCGGTCCGCCGGCCGACCGGATCAGGACCAAGGCGCTCGCCGAGGCGCGGGAGTGGGACCGCGCGGGCGACGACCTGCGGCGCGCCTTCTACGAGCCGTGCACCCTGGCGGGCGCCTGGGACGACGGGCCGCAGGAGGTCTCCGGCTCCGTCGGATGGTCGACCTCGACCATGGACGTGAACACCTCGCCCGGCGGTCTGCCCCGCTGGCGCGCGGTCTCCGAGGACGTGTACGTCGGGTCGCCCGCGTCCCGCGACCGGTCGCTCCTCATGCGGTGCACCGTTCCCGGTACCGCCCCCGAGCAGGGGCGGTGGCTGCCGCTGGAGGTCTCGGTGCGGGCGGACCGGACGAGCCCGGGGCTCAGGGACCGACTGCTCGCGGCCCTCGCCCGGAGCACGCGCGCGTCGCTCGGGTGCCGGGAGGAGCTGACCGTTCCCGACGACCTGACCTCGTGAGGCGGAGGCGTACGGGGCGGTTGGCGGGTTCCGTCGGCCCTCCGCCGGGTTCCGTCGGGCTTCGCCGGGTTCCGTCCGTCGGCCCTCCGCCGGGTTCCGTCAGTCCTCCGCCGGTACCTTCCCCGCCGACGGTGCCAGCTGGGACGCCAGCAGGACCGTCGCGCGGGTGATCAGGGCCGCCAGGAGGATCGTTCCGATGCCCTCGACCCGCAGTTCCGAGACCTTCGGGCCCAGCCAGGACAGCAGCCACCAGATGAGGGCGTCCTGGGCGAAGCCCGCCAGGCCGAGGGCGGCCAGGGCGGGGAGGGGGACGCGGCCCGAGGGGCCGATGTGGATCAGCTGGGTGAGGACCACCAGGACCAGCGTGGCGACGAGGACGGAGAGGACGGCGTCGACCGTCTCCGCGCCCAGGGTGATGCCGGGCAGCAGTACCCCGGCGAGGGCCACGCCGACGAGGACGGCCGGCTTGCGTCTGCCTTGATCGCTCATGGGCGGACTCTGGCACAGCCCGGCGCGGGTTGTGAAGATCCAGTGGAGACGGATCCCGTGGAGACCGTGATCGGAATCGAACCGACGTAACTCGCTTTGCAGGCGAGCCCCTCAACCACTCGGGCACACGGTCATGTGGTGCTTGATGACGACCGTAGGGCGGGGGCGGGAGGGGCTCAAGGGTTTCGGGGGCCGTGCCATGCGACTGCCATGCCGCTGCCACACCCCGTTCACAGTCGTACGTCCAAGGGCTGAGCCGGATCGGGACTCCTGACAGGGGTCATTCATGAGTTCACCTCTTACTCTGGGGGGATGAGCGCCCTCGAACCCCGCGACGCCGACGCGGCCACGGACCCGGACACACCCACCGACGTCGTGGGTAGACCCGGGCCCCCCGCCGCCTACGACGACGCCGAGGGGTCCCTCCTCGACCCGGCCCACCGGGCGCTCAGCATCGGCATCGTCTCGGTCGTCCTGCTCATCGCCTTCGAGGCGACCGCCGTCGGCACCGCCATGCCCGTCGCCGCCCGCGAGCTGAACGGCGTGTCCCTCTACGCCTTCGCCTTCTCCGCGTACTTCACCACCAGCCTCTTCGCCATGGTCCTGGCCGGGCAGTGGTCCGACCGGCGCGGCCCGCTCGCGCCCCTCACCGCCGGGATCAGCGCCTTCGCCGCCGGACTGCTGCTCTCCGGGACCGCCGGCGCCATGTGGATGTTCATCCTCGGCCGGGCCGTCCAGGGTCTCGGCGGCGGGCTCGTCATCGTCGCCCTGTACGTGATCGTCGGCCGGGCCTACGCGGAGCACCTCAGGCCCGCGATCATGGCCGCGTTCGCCGCGAGCTGGGTCATCCCCTCCGTCGTCGGCCCCCTCGCCGCCGGAACCGTCACCGAGCACCTCGGCTGGCGCTGGGTCTTCGTCGGCATCCCCGTCCTCGTCGTCTTCCCGCTGGCCCTCGCCCTCCCCGCGATCCGCCGCACCGCCTCCGGACCCGCCGACCCGGCCGCGCCCGTCTCCCCCTGGGACCGCCGCCGGATCCGCCTGGCGCTCGCGATCTCCGCGGGCGCGGCGCTCCTGCAGTACGCGGGCCAGGAGCTGCGCTGGCTCTCCCTGCTCCCGGCCGCCGTCGGCGTCGCCCTCATCGTGCCCGCCGTCCGCGGCCTCCTGCCGCACGGCACCCACCGGGCCGCCCGCGGCCTGCCGTCCGTCGTCCTGCTGCGCGGCATCGCCGCCGGCGCCTTCATCGCGGCCGAGTCGTTCGTGCCGCTGATGCTGGTCACCCAGCGGGGCCTGAGCCCCACCCTGGCCGGGCTCTCCCTCGCCCTGGGCGGCCTCACCTGGGCCCTCGGCTCCTGGATCCAGGCCCGGCCGTGGACGGAGCCGTACCGGGAGCGGCTCGTGGTCCTCGGCATGGTGCTGGTCGCGGTCGCCATCGCGGCCGCTCCGAGCGTCCTGATCACGGCGGTGCCGGTCTGGGTGATCGCGGCCGCCTGGGGCCTCGGCTGCCTCGGCATGGGCGCGGTGATCGCCTCGACGAGCGTGCTGCTCATGAAGCTCTCCGCGCCCGAGGAGGTCGGCGCGAACTCGGCCGCCCTGCAGATCTCGGACGGCCTCTCCAACGTCCTGCTCCTCGCCGCCGGCGGCGCCGCCTTCGCTGCCCTGGGCGGCGGCGCGGTCGGCCACGCGGTCACCTCCCACGCCTCCACCGGCTCCCACCCGGCGGCCTTCGCCGCGGTCTTCCTGCCGATGGCGGGCGTGGCGGCGGTGGGCGCGTGGGTGGCGACGCGGCTGCACGCGGCGCCGGTCCGGGGTTGAGCTCCCCGCGACGCGGCTGCGGGCGGCGGGGTGCGGGGCTGAGTCCGGGACGCCGGACTCCTCGACTCGGCGGTGCACCGCCCCTCGGCCGCGATGTTCGGCCAGGAGGCGTATCCCGACCTCGTGGGGAAGGCTGCCGCGCTCCTGCAGTCCCTGGCGGTCAACCGTCCCTTCGTCGACGGCAACAAGCGCACGGCCTGGCTGTCCTGCGTCACCTTCCTCGCCATGAACGGAGTCCAGCCGCGGCCGGACATCGACACGGCGGAACGCCTGGTCATCGCCGTGGCGACCGGTGAGACCGACGAGGTCGGGGCGATCGCGGCAGGGCTGCGCGAGCTGATCGCCCCCGACGCGGGGTGAGTTCCCCCGCGACGTGAGCTGAATCGCAACCGGGTCCCACCCGGCCCGTTTCGTACGACGTTCCGGCCGGGCCGCCGGTAAGGTGGCCCGGTTGTCATATCTGGACGAGCGTCGAACCCGGAGATCGTGACTACTACCACCACCTCCTCCCATCACCTTTCTCCCGCCTTCCCCGGACGGGCCCCTTGGGGTACCGCGGGCAAGCTGCGCGCCTGGCAGCAGGGCGCCATGGAGAGGTACCTCCAGGAGCAGCCCCGTGACTTCCTCGCCGTCGCCACCCCCGGCGCCGGCAAGACCACCTTCGCCCTGACCCTCGCGTCCTGGCTGCTGCACCACCACGTCGTGCAGCAGGTCACCGTCGTCGCGCCCACCGAGCACCTGAAGAAGCAGTGGGCCGCCGCCGCCGCGCGGATAGGCATCAAGCTCGACCCGGACTACAGCGCCGGGCCGCTCAGCAAGGAGTACGACGGGGTCGCCATCACCTACGCCGGCGTCGGCGTACGGCCCATGCTCCACCGCAACCGCTGCGAGCAGCGCAAGACCCTCGTCATCCTCGACGAGATCCACCACGCCGGAGACTCCAAGTCCTGGGGCGAGGCCTGCCTGGAGGCGTTCGAGCCCGCCACGCGGCGCCTCGCGCTGACCGGTACGCCCTTCCGGTCCGACACCAACCCCATCCCCTTCGTCACGTACGAGGAGGGGAACGACGGCATCCGGCGCTCCTCGGCCGACTACACGTACGGCTACGGCAACGCCCTCGGCGACGGCGTCGTCCGGCCCGTCATCTTCCTCTCCTACAGCGGCAACATGCGCTGGCGCACCAAGGCCGGCGACGAGATCGCCGCCCGCCTCGGCGAGCCGATGACCAAGGACGCCGTCTCGCAGGCCTGGCGCACCGCGCTGGACGCGAAGGGCGACTGGATGCCGAACGTGCTGCGCGCCGCCGACCAGCGGCTCACCGAGGTCCGCAAGTCCATCCCCGACGCGGGCGGCCTGGTCATCGCCTCCGACCAGGACTCGGCCCGCTCCTACGCCAAACTGATCCGCGAGATCACCGGCACCAAGGCCACCGTCGTCCTCTCCGACGACACCGGCGCCTCGAACCGCATCGACGAGTTCAGCGAGAACAACGACCGCTGGATGGTCGCCGTCCGCATGGTGTCCGAGGGCGTCGACGTACCCCGCCTCTCCGTCGGCGTGTACGCGACGACGATCTCGACGCCGCTCTTCTTCGCGCAGGCCGTCGGCCGCTTCGTGCGTTCCCGCAGGCGCGGCGAGACCGCCTCCGTGTTCCTTCCCACGATCCCCAGCCTCCTCGGCTTCGCCAACGAGATGGAGGTCGAGCGCGACCACGTCCTCGACAAGCCCAAGAAGGCGGGTGAGGAGGACCCGTACGCCGAGTCCGAGAAGGAGATGGCGGAGGCGGAGCGGGAGCAGGACGAGGACACCGGCGAGCAGGACATGCTGCCCTTCGAGGCGCTGGAGTCCGACGCCGTCTTCGACCGCGTCCTCTACAACAGCGCCGAGTTCGGCATGCAGGCCCACCCCGGCAGTGCGGAGGAGCAGGACTACCTCGGCATCCCGGGCCTCCTCGAACCCGACCAGGTCCAGCTGCTGCTGCAGAAGCGCCAGGCCCGGCAGATCGCGCACAGCCGCAAGAAGCCGGACGACGAGGCGGACCTCCTGGAGCTTCCGGCCGAGCGGCGGCCTGTCGTTTCCCACAAGGAGCTGCTCGAACTGCGCAAGCAGCTCAACACGATGGTCGGCGCGTACGTCCACCAGACCGGCAAGCCCCACGGTGTGATCCACACGGAGCTGCGCCGGGTCTGCGGCGGACCGCCGAGCGCGGAGGCCACCGCCGGCCAGATCCGGGAACGGATCAAGAAGGTGCAGGAGTGGGCCACCCGGATGCGGTGACCCTCCGGTCGGCGGCCGCCCGGACGCGGTGACCCCGGTCCGCGGTCGGTGACCTCACGGTCCCGCCGCCCGCTCCCCGACGCCGCTGAGGCCCGTACGACGGCGTTCGTACGGGCCTCACTCGTGCCGCGACGGCGGAACCATCGCCGGAACCACCGGCGTGACCGGCAACGGAGACCGGCCCCCACGGTCGGCCTCCGGCGGCTTCCACGCTACGGGCACGACAAAGCCGATCTTGTCCGCCAAAGTCCCGCGAGCGACCGACGAAGGTCCCGAACCGTCTCGATACGGTCGCCGGCGCCCGGATTCTGGACGAGGTCTTCCGCTGAGCGGAGCGGGTCGCTACTGTCCCGGCTCAAAAGCAAACGCCCCGTGGCAGCGCCGCCGCGGAGCGCAGCCGGTGTACCCCTTCCTGCCGGCGGCCTCTGACGTGCGTCGCCGACGGGACCGGCGACGCAACCCCGTGAGAGTCCCGCCGCCACTCACTCCGAAGGAGAGGGCGTCGTGACCGCGGAGACCTCCCAGACGCTCGACCGGGGACTCAGAGTCCTCAAACTGCTCGCCGACACCGACCACGGCCTGACGGTCACCGAGTTGTCCAACAAACTCGGTGTCAACCGGACCGTGGTCTACCGGCTGCTCGCCACCCTCGAACAGCACGCCCTCGTCCGCCGCGACCTCGGCGGGCGCGCCCGCGTCGGCCTCGGGGTGCTGCGGCTCGGCCGCCAGG
This sequence comes from Streptomyces sp. Qhu_M48, assembly GCF_051305195.1. Classification (NCBI taxonomy): domain Bacteria; kingdom Bacillati; phylum Actinomycetota; class Actinomycetes; order Kitasatosporales; family Streptomycetaceae; genus Streptomyces; species Streptomyces sp. Qhu_M48. The sequence goes on from NZ_CP195432.1 coordinate 833,556, forward strand.
TCCACCCCCTCGTGCGGGAGGCCGCGCTGCCCGCGCTGCGCTCGCTCGCCGAGGACATAGGCGCGACCGCGCACCTCACCCTCGTCGACGGGGCGGAGGCGCTGGCCGTCGCGGTCGTCGAACCGACCTGGACCGACTACCACGTCGCCTACCGGGCCGGCTTCCGCCACCCGCTCGACCGGGGCGCGGCCGGCCGCGCCATCCTCGCCGCCCGGCAGGGCGGACTGACCGAACCCGGCTTCACCCTCACCCACGGCGAACTGGAGGCCGGCGCGAGCGGCGCCGCGGCGCCGCTCGTCGGCGTGACCGGAGTCGAGGGCAGCGTCGGCGTCGTCATGCTCGCGGACGCGGTGCCGGAACGGGTCGGGCCGCGGGTGGTGGACGCGGCCCGAGAGGTCGCGGACGCGCTGCGCTAGCGCACGCGGCACCGGGGACACGGCCCCGCCCGGCCGCGCCCCGCCCCGCCGCGGGCGGGAGCGCCCCCGGCTCAGGGGTGGGGTGGGGCCCAGTAGATTGGGGGTGTGCTCTCCCGTCTCTCTCGTCCCCGCGCGCTCGCGCTCTGCGCCCTCCCCGTCGCCGCGCTCTTCGCCGTCGTCGGGCTCGCGCCGCTGCCGTACGCGATCGCGCAGCCCGGTACGACCGTCGACGTGCTCGGTGAGGACGACGGGACGGAGGTCATCTCGATCACCGGCGCCCCGGTCCGCGTGACCCAGGGGCAGCTGCGGATGACGACGATCGTGGCGACCGGACCGTCCGCGGACGTGGACCTCGCGGACGTGGCCGACGCCTGGTTCCGTACCGACCGGGCCGTCCTGCCGCACGACTCCGTCTACCCGCCGGGGAAGTCCGACGCGGAGGTCGAGAAGTACAACCTCGGTCAGATGAAGGAGTCGCAGGACGCGGCCGCCCTCGCCGCCCTCGGCTTCCTGGACGAGGACCCCGAGCGGGTGAAGGTGGAGCTGAACCTCGCCGACATCGGCGGGCCCAGCGCCGGGCTGCTCTTCTCCCTCGGCATCGTCGACAAGCTCGACGGCGACGGTGACGGCGGGGACCTCACCGGCGGCCGGACCGTCGCCGGCACCGGCACCATCACCGCCGACGGCAAGGTCGGCGCCGTCGGTGGCGTCTCCCTCAAGACCCAGGCCGCCGCGCGGGACGGGGCCACCGTCTTCCTCGTACCGAAGGCGGAGTGCTCGGACGCCGAGGCCGAGCTGCCCAAGGGGATGCGGCTCGTCCCCGTGACCGCGCTCAGCGACGCCGTGGCGTCCCTCCGGGCTCTGGAGCAGGGGCAGGACGCGAAGGTTCCGGCCTGCTGACCTCCTCCGGCGCCGTGGCGTCCATGGTCCGCCAGGACGGGAAGACCAGCGGGGCGAGGGTGGTCAGGAAGTAGAGCCCCCCGACGCCGAGCAGTGTCGCCGTCAGGCCGACGCGCTCGACGAGGAGGCCCGCCGCCAGTCCGCCCAGCGGGGTCGTGAGCAGCACCCCCGCCGTACTGGCGCCCATGACCCGGCTGCGCAGGGCGTCGGGGACCTGTTCGTACAGGACCGTGGTCAGGATCGGGTTGAGGACCCCGACGCCGAACCCGGCCGCCGCCATCGTCACGAGCAGCGGCGCGGTGGTGTCGGTGAACGCGGCCACCACGAACGGCGGGGCGCCGCCGAGCAGGAAGCCGGCCGTGAAGACCGCCCGGCGCGGGAAGCGGTCCCCGACCGCCCCGTAGAGCAGGGCCCCGGCCAGGGCGCAGCCGCCGAAGACCGAGACGAGCAGGCCCTGTGCGGCCGGGCCGCCCAGCTCCTCCCTGGCGTGGACGGGGAGCAGCACCGCACTCCAGCTCTGGCCGAGGCCGTTGGTCACCATCACCATGACGGTGATGCCGAGCAGCAGCCGGGCGCGGAACAGGAAGGCGTACCCCTGGCGCAGGTCCGCCCGGTAGCGGGCGGGGGAGAGGCGGGGGCCGTCCCGTACGGGCTCCGCCGAGGGCACCCCGCGCAGGCCCGCGGCGACGAGCAGCGCGGAGAGGGCGAAGGTGGCCGCGTCGAGGACGAGGACCGTGTCGGCGCCCATGAAGGCGATCAGGAGGCCGGCGACCGCCGCGCCCGCCATCCGGGCCCCGCGCGACACGGCGTCGTACAGGCTGGCCGCCCGGGGGAGCGAGGTCCCGGCGCGCCGGGCGAGGTCGGGTACGAGGACGTGCCGGGCCATCTCGCCGGGCGCGTGGCACAGCCCGTTGACCGCCATCAGCGCGCACAGCATCCAGAACTCCAGGACGCCGGTGTGGTGCAGCAGCGGGATCGCGGCGAGCGCGAGCCCGCAGACCAGGTCGGAGGCGATGCTGACGCGGCGCCGCCCCAGCCGGTCGATGACCGGGCCGCCGGCGATCGCGGAGACGAGTACGGGCAGGGCGGCGCAGAAGGCGACCAGACCGGCCTTGCCGGGGCTTCCCGTGGTGTCGAGCGCGAACCACGGAACGCCGATGAGCGTGAGCGAATTGCCGGTGATGGAGACGGCGTTGGCGGTCAGGACGGTGGCCAGCGGGGTGCGGTCGTTCTTCGTCGGGTCCGTGCCGTGGCCCCCCGGCGCGGTGGGTGCGGTGTGTCCCCCCGGAGCGGTCATGCGGTCAGGGGGGCCGGGCGGCCGGTGGGCGTGGCGATGCGCAGGCCCCATTCGACCAGCTTCCAGCCGAGCTGGACGCGGAGGGCGAGGGCGGGGGCGGGCCGGTGCGGTGCGGTGCGCGACCGGGCGGCCTCGGCGGCGGCCCGGTGGAGCTCCTCGGCGCGCAGCCGGTGGAGGCGGAGGTGAAGGTCGGCGTGCATGACTCCCAGGTCCCTTCGGTCAGTTCCCGTGCTGCGGGAACGCGTGCAGATGGATCCGTACGCGCTCGGCGTCCGGCGAGTCCGCCTCCTCGACGTCCCGGTACTCCTCGATGAGGGCGTGCAGCCTCCCGTCGAGCTCGCGGAGCTTCTCGGGCGGCAGGCGCAGCGTGAAGTCGCTCATGTCGGAGGCGCCGAGCCAGCGCGGGTCCCAGTCGTGCCGGGTGCCGAGGTAGGTACTCAGCTCCTGCGTGTGGATGGTCGCGACCTCGTGGACGTAGACGTCGAGGGCGCCCCGGATCTCCGGGTCCGGGTTCCGGTAGAGCGATTCGTCGACGCTCGTGCTCTGCGGGCCGGCCTTCCACCACCGCTCCCGCCCCTTGCCGCGTGTCGGATCGTCCTGGACGAAGCCGTGGACCGCGAGCTGACGCAGGTGGTAGCTGGTCGCTCCGCTGGACTCGCCGAGCTGTGCCGCCAGTTGGGAGGCGGTGGCGGGTCCGTGGTGGCGCAGGGAGCGCAGCAGCTGGATACGGAGCGGGTGGGCGAGCCCGCGCAGGGAGCGCGGGTCCAGGGTGCGGTGGGGGAGTTCCTCGGGCTCGGGCATGGCTCGACCGTAGAGTTGCAAAGGAAGGGCTGCAAGGGGTTCTTTGCAACAGCTCCTTTGCAACTCCGGCGGCGGGGTCTCCGCCCCTCCGCCCTCCGCCCCTTCGTCCGTGGTTCGCCGTCCGCCGTCCGCCGTCCGTTCCGCCCGTCTACTCCCGCGCCGCCTGCTCCACCAGCGGGATGATCCGCAGGGGTACCGGGTTCTCCATCACGATCGCCGTGGACGCCCGGACGATGCCCTCGAAGCCGACCACCCGGTCGATCACCCGCTGGAGGTCCGCGTTCGAGCGGGCGACCAGGCGGCAGAGCATGTCGCCGTGGCCCGTCGTCGTGTGCAGTTCGAGGACCTCCGGCACCGTCGCCAGATGGCCCCGTACGTCCGCCCCCTGGCCCTGCTTGATCTCCAGCGTCGCGAAGGCCGTCACCGGGTAGCCCAGCGCCGCCGGGTCCACCTGCGGCCCGAAGCCGCGGATCACCCCGCTCGCCTGGAGCCGGTCGAGCCGTGCCTGCACCGTGCCCCGGGCCACCCCGAGCCGCCGGGAGGCCTCCAGGACGCCGATGCGCGGCTCGCGCGCGAGGAGCGCGATCAGCCGCCCGTCCAAATGATCGATCGCCACGGCGGCCTCCCCATGGTCAGGATGTACAAGTCGCCCGGTCATCCTCGCGGATAGCTGCGCAACATGACCAGGGGAACAGCGAACTCTTGCGCACCTTGCGGAACGGAGGGACATTGCTGCCATGACTGAGACCATCGATCACACCCCCTCCACGGCGCGGCAGGCCGATCCCTTCCCCGTGAAGGGAATGGACGCGGTCGTCTTCGCCGTCGGCAACGCCAAGCAGGCCGCGCACTACTACTCCACGGCCTTCGGCATGAAGCTCGTCGCCTACTCCGGACCGGAGAACGGCAGCCGCGAGACCGCCAGCTACGTCCTCACCAACGGCGCCGCCCGCTTCGTGTTCACCTCCGTCATCAAGGTCTCCACCGACCGGGGCCGCTTCCTCGCCGACCACGTCGCCGAGCACGGCGACGGCGTCGTCGACCTGGCCATCGAGGTGCCGGACGCGCGCGCCGCGTACGCCTACGCCGTCGAGCACGGCGCCACCGGCCTCACCGAGCCGCACGAGGTGAAGGACGAGAACGGCACCGTCGTCCTCGCCGCCATCGCCACGTACGGCAAGACCCGCCACACCCTCGTCGAGCGCTCCGGCTACGACGGCCCGTACCTCCCGGGCTTCGTCGCCGCGAACCCCATCGTCGAGCCCCCGGCCAAGCGCACCTTCCAGGCCATCGACCACTGCGTCGGCAACGTCGAACTCGGCAGGATGAACGACTGGGTCGGCTTCTACAACAAGGTCATGGGCTTCACGAACATGAAGGAGTTCGTGGGCGACGACATCGCGACCGAGTACTCGGCGCTGATGTCGAAGGTCGTCGCGGACGGCACCCTCAAGGTGAAGTTCCCGATCAACGAGCCGGCGATCGCGAAGAAGAAGTCGCAGATCGACGAGTACCTGGAGTTCTACGGCGGCGCCGGCGTCCAGCACATCGCCCTCGCCACCAACGACATCGTCGCCACCGTGCGCGCGATGCGGGCCGCGGGTGTCTCCTTCCTCGACACCCCCGACTCGTACTACGACACCCTCGGCGAGTGGGCCGGCGAGACCCGCGTGCCCGTCGAGACCCTGCGCGAGCTGAAGATCCTCGTCGACCGCGACGAGGACGGCTACCTGCTGCAGATCTTCACCAAGCCGGTCCAGGACCGTCCGACCGTCTTCTTCGAGATGATCGAGCGCCACGGCTCCATGGGCTTCGGCAAGGGCAACTTCAAGGCGCTGTTCGAGGCCATCGAGCGCGAGCAGGAGAAGCGCGGCAACCTCTAGCACGCGTCCGTACGGTGAGGGGCCCGGGGCCATGCTCCGGGCCCCTCACCGTGCGCCACCTACCGGGTCGGCCCGGGCGCCCGGCAGCCGCCGGGCCCGGACCGGCCCTCGGCGTCCCGGCGGGACACGGGGCTCGCCCGGGACGCCGCACACGTCCGGCCGGGCGGGGAGCCGCGAGACCCGCCGGGCGCCCGCGCTACGACTTCGAGGAGTCCGCCTGCTCCGCCTGCCCCGGCGACTCAGACGGCTTCGAGGACTCCGCGGCCCCGGACGCCCCCGCGGCCTTCCGCTGCCGCCCGGGCGAGCCCGCCGCCGCGGTCGACCGCTCCTCGGGCTCCCGGCGCAGTTCCTTCGGAAGCTCGTCCGGAGGCTCGCCCACCGCCGCCAGCGCCTTCACCGCCTTCGGCGCGAGCAGCGGCGAGAACTCGGGGTTGATCCGCAGCGCCTCCGCCAGATGACGGCGGGCCGGACCGGACTGTTCGAGGGCCCGCTCGATCTCGCCCCGGTGGTACGCGAACAGCGCGCTCCGCAGCCCCTCCTCCGTGGCCCGCTTCGCGAACTCCAGCGCCTCCTGCGGCCGGCCCGTCCGGAACAGCGCCCACCCCAGCGCGTCCGCGACCCGCACCGACCGGTGCCCCCGCGCCCACTCCGCCCGCATCCGGGTGACCGCGGCCGCCGGATCGCCGTGGTCCGCGTCGAGCAGCGCCAGGGTCACCTCACCCCGGACCCACGTGCCCGTCCGCAGGCGCGCGTACTGGGCCCGCGCCTCCCCGTCCCGGCCGAGCGACTCGTACAGCTCGCCCGCCTCCAGGACGTACTCCGGCAGCGGCAGCCGGCCCAGGGCCGCCCGCCACTCCCGCAACGCCTCGTCGGTGCGGCCGAGCGCCGTGAGCGCCCGCGCCCGGCCCGCGAGCGAGGGCCCGTGGTCCCGTACGAGCCGCAGCGCCGTCCCGTACCGCGTCAGCGCCTCCTCCGGCTCGCCCCGCTCCCACGCCAGGTCCCCGAGCCGGGCGAGCGCCGCCGCCTTCTCCGCGCCCGTCTCCGCGAGCGCCGCCGCCGCCAGGGCCGCCGCGTCGGCGTCCTCACGCCAGCCCCGGTCCCGGTAGGTCTGCGCCGCCCTGGTCCGCACCACCGCGCCCGCGTGGAGCCCCTCCAGGCCCTCCATCGCCTTCTGGGCCGCCTTGTAGTCGCCGAGACCGTTGTACGCGTCCATCAGGACCGGGTACGCGGACCAGCGGCGCGGGTCGGCCTTCCGCACCCGCTCGCCCCACTCCCTGGCCGTCTTCCAGTCGCCGCGCGCGCCCGCGAGCGCCCCCAGCCCCAGCTGCGCGTCCAGGTTGCCGCGCGCGGCGGGCTTCTCCGCGAGGGAGCGCCGCAGCGCCCGCTCGGCCCGCGGATAGTCCCGTACGTCACCGAGGCGGGTCCCGCGCTCCGTGTACGCCGCGCCCAACTCCGCCCAGGACGCCTCGTCGTCCGGGTGGGCCCGCAGCCACTTCTCCCGGTCGGTGATCAGGGCGGCCAGGTCGGGCAGCGCGGCCTGCGCGCCCGCGTGGGCCGCGATCGTCGCCCGCTCCGCGGGGCCGGGCGGGCGCGGCGGCCCCTGGCCGACCAGCTCGGGGAGGTACACCAGCGCCGTGGCCGCGAGCACCGCGCCCACTCCGGCCGCGAGGACCGTCCTCGACACGTTCTGCGTCTTCATGGCGCTCACTGTGCGCCCGCCCGCACCTGTACGAAGAGCACACGAAGCGCCCGCCCCGGCGGGTTCACACCGATGGCCCCGGGTGCCACGCTGGACGTATGGACGATCTTCTGACGCGGCTGCGCGCCGGGCTGCCCGCCGAGGCACTGCTCACCGACCCGGACGTGACCGCCTCCTACGCGAACGACATGGCGAGCTTCTGCGAGGCCGGCAGCCCCGCGGTCGTGGTGCTCCCGCGCTCCGTGGAGCAGGTCCAGCACGTCATGCGCACCGCCACCGAGCTCCGCGTCCCGGTCGTCCCCCAGGGGGCCCGTACCGGCCTCTCCGGCGGCGCCAACGCCTCCGAGGGCTGCATCGTGCTCTCCCTGGTCAAGATGGACCGGATCCTGGAGATCAACCCGGTCGACCGGATCGCCGTCGTCGAACCGGGCGTGATCAACGCCGTGCTGTCACGCGCTGTCGCCGAACACGGCCTGTACTACCCGCCGGACCCGTCCAGCTGGGAGACGTGCACCATCGGCGGGAACATCGGCACGGCCTCCGGCGGCCTGTGCTGTGTGAAGTACGGGGTGACCGCCGAGTACGTCCTCGGCCTCGACGTCGTCCTCGCCGACGGCCGCCTCCTGACCACCGGCCGCCGCACCGCCAAGGGCGTCGCCGGCTATGACCTGACCAGGCTCTTCGTCGGTTCGGAGGGCAGTCTCGGCATCGTCGTCGGGGCCGTGCTCGCCCTCAGGCCGCAGCCCCCGGCGCAGCTCGCGCTCGTCGCCGAGTTCCCCTCCGCGGCCGCCGCCTGCGCGGCCGTCTGCACGATCATGGAGCGCGGTCACACCCCGTCGCTCCTCGAACTCATGGACCGCACCACGGTCCAGGCGGTCAACAGGCTGGCGCGCATGGGGCTGCCCGACACCACCGAGGCGCTGCTCCTGTGCGCCTTCGACACCCCGGACCCGGCCGCCGACCTGGCCGCCGTCGGCGAGCTGTGCGGGGCGGCGGGGGCCACCGAGGTCGTCCCGGCCGTGGACGCCGCCGAGTCCGAACTCCTCCTCCAGGCACGCCGGCTCTCCCTCACGGCCCTGGAGACGATCAAGTCCGCGACGATGATCGACGACGTGTGCGTGCCGCGGACGCGGCTCGCGGAGATGCTCGACGGCACGGCGGCCGTCGCGGAGAAGTACGGCCTGACCATCGGCGTCTGCGCGCACGCCGGGGACGGCAACACCCATCCCGTCGTCTGCTTCGACCACACCGACGAGGACGAGTCGCGGCGCGCGCGGGAGTCCTTCGACGAGATCATGGCGCTCGGGCTCGCGCTCGGCGGCACGATCACCGGCGAACACGGCGTGGGCGTCCTCAAGAAGGAGTGGCTGGCGCGGGAGCTGGGGCCGGTCGGCCTGGAACTCCAGCGCGGGATCAAGGCGACGTTCGACCCGCTGGGCCTCCTCAACCCCGGAAAGCTCTTCTGACGTCGCACGGAGCCCTCCGGTACGGGGATCACAGCTCGCCGTCCTGAGACTCGTCCGACGGCCACGGGTCGCGCAGCCACAGCTCGTCGGTGGCCACGGTGGTCGCCAGGAGTTCGGCGAGGCCGTCGTCGATGCCGAGCCGCTCGGACTCGGTGCCCGGCGGCACCGCGCGCAGGGTCCGCTCCAGCCAGGCGGACACCTGCGCGGACGGGGCTTCGAGCAGGGCGTCGCCGTCGGGGGAGGAGAGCGCCATCAGGATGACGCCGCGCCCGTCGACCTTGGTGGGCCAGATCCGCACGTCGCCGTGCCCGCCCGCCCGGAACACGCCCTCGACCAGCAGTTCGCGCGCGAACGTCCAGTTGACCGGGTGGTCCGTGCCGATGTGGAAGGTGATGTGGACGGCGTACGGGTCGTCGGTGCGGTAGGCGAGCCGGGCGGGGACGGGGACGGCGCGCTCGGGGGAGAGCACCAGCTTCAGCTCCAGCTCGCGCTCGACGGTGGTGTTGTCGGTGTTCTGCATGGTCGTACTCCCTCTCGCGGACCGGCCCCTGGTGGGCCTTCACTGGGAGAGAGCGGGGTCCCCACGGTTCATGACGCGACTTCGGGAAGTTTTTTCGGGAAGTTTTTCCGGGCCCCTCCGGGGCAGGGATATGTATCGGCCCGAACATCACCGGGAGTGATCGATTCCGGTACGTGTCCCCCCGAAGGCGGCCTTTCTCACGGGCTCTTTGTTCCCTCGGGGACGTTCTTCGTTACTGTCCTCCTTGGGCGCGGCATGCCCGGCACGCGGCCGCGCGGTTCAAGGGCGTTGTGACTGAACGGAGTCGGGGCAGTGGCTACTCCTCCTGGAGGCGGCGAAGAGGTACCGCAGGCGGGGTACTACCCGGACCCGTCCATTCCCGGGTACATCCGGTACTGGAACGGGGGCGCCTGGGTTCCCGGTACGAGCCGGCCCGCCCCCCGGGACGGCGAGGTTCCGCCCGGCCCGCCCGCCTCGGCGATTCCGGCGGGCCCGATCCTGGCCTCCGGCCCCGCCCCGGCACCGGTCTCCGTGCGGACCGCCGAGCCGGTGCGATCCGCCGAGCCGGTGGGGTCCGCCGAGCCGGTGCGATCCGCCGGGCCCGTGGGGTCCGCCGAGCAGGCCCAGCCCGTGCGGCACCAGCAGCAGCAGAACCACCACCAGCAGCAGAACCACGAGCAGCAGCAGAGCCACCAGCAGAACCACGAGCAGCAGCAGAGCCACCAGCCGGAGCCCCAGCCCCAGCCCCAGTCCCAGCCCCGGCCCGCCCCGGAACCCGTCGGTCCTGCCGCCTCCGTACCGGCCCAGGCGCAGGCGCCCGCGCACGTGCCCGCCCAGGCCCTGCCCCAGGCCCCGTTCCAGCCCCGGGCCGTCGCAGCGGCTCCCGTTCCGGCCGTGGAGGAGACCGGGCCCGTCTTCTTCGACGAGGATCCGGTCGCCCCGGAGCCCGCCTCCGCCTGGCAGGCGGACACCTCCCGGCAGACCGGCTTCGGCGGCGACCGCGACCAGCGGGTCTCCTGGGGCGCGCCCCGGACCCCGGACCCGCGCACCCCGGCGGAGTGGCCGGTCGCCGGTGGGGGCGAACCCGCCGAGGCACAGGCCCCCGCGTCCGAACGGGCGGCGGACCCCCGGGCCACCGGGGGAGCAGCGCGACTCGGCGGGATGCCGGTCACGCCGATCCCCACGCCCGCCCCGGCGCCCCAGCAGCCCCAGCCGGCGCCCCAGCAGTCCCGGCCCGCCCCCCGGCCGGCTCCCGAGCCCGCAGCGCCCGCACCGGCCCCCGCGCCCACGCCCGCCCCCGTACACCAGGCCGCGCCCGCCCCCGTACACCAGGCGCCCGCACCGGCCCCCGCGCCCGCCACGCCCTCCTGGGCGCAGCAGTCCCAGCCCCAGGCGCAGCAGCCCCAAGGGCAGCAGCAGTCCCAGGGGCAGCAGCCCGTCGTCCCCTGGAAGCCGCCCGTCGACGACCTGTTCGTCCAGGCGGCCCGCGCACAGGCCTCCGCGCGCCCCGCCGGACTCGGCAGGCGTCTGCTCGCCCGGCTGATCGACACCGTCGTCCTGGGGGCGCTCGTCGGCGCCGCCTCCTTCCCGTTCGTGACCGCCGCCCTCGCTCACATCGACGGCAAGATCGAGGCGGCCAAGCAGTCCGGCGTCACCGTCCAGGTCTGGCTGCTGGACGGGACCACGTCCGTCCAGTTCGGCATCGCGCTGGCCGCGCTGTTCGTCATCGGCGTCCTGTACGAGGCGCTGCCCACGGCCAAGTGGGGCCGCACGCTCGGCAAGAAGCTGTGCGGGATCGAGGTGCGGGACATCGAGGCGCACCAGCCGCCGAGGTTCGGGGCGTCCCTGCGCCGCTGGCTCGTCTACAGCGTTCTGGGTCTGCTGGCCGTCGGCGTCCTCAACGTCCTGTGGTGCCTCTTCGACCGTCCCTGGCGGCAGTGCTGGCACGACAAGGCCGCCCGTACGTTCGTGGCGCGCTGACCTGGCGCGGGGGGCTGCCGGGCCCCTGATGGCGGAGGGTCCCCCGAACGGGCGGTGATTCCTTGCGCGGGCGCCGGGCCCGGGATGCACTGCCCCCATGAGCACCGATCAGCCGCCGTCCGGCCAGCCGCCCGAGGAGGACCCGTTCCTCAAGAGGCCCCAGGAGCCCCCGCCGCCCTCCGGCGGACAGCCGCCGCCGTCCGACCCGCCGCCGCCCGGGCCGCCGCCGGGAGGTCAGCCGCCGGGAGGGCCGCCGCCCGGCAGCCCGTACGGCCCCTCGGGCGGCTCCCCGTACGGCGACGGCGGCATGCCGCCGCCGCCCCCTCCTCCGTACGGGAGCGGCTACGGCAGCGGGTACGGCGGGACCGATCCGCTCTCCGGGATGCCGCCGCTCGCCGAGTCCGGCAAGCGGATCATCGCCCGGATCATCGACTGGCTGATCGTCGCGATCCCGCTGGCGATCATCGGCATCCCGTTCGACATCTACTCGCGGGCGACCGAGGACGGCAGCGACTTCGGCGACACGGTCAACAGCCTCAACGGCGGCAGCCAGCTGATCTTCCAGCTGATCACGATCGTCGCGTACGTCGCCTACGACACGGTGATGGTGGCCAAGAACGGCCAGACCCTCGGCAAGAAGTGGATGAAGCTGCGGGTCGCGATGCTCAACGACGGCTCGACGCCTCCGATGAGCCAGTCACTGCTGCGCGCGATCGTCCTGTGGCTGCCCGCGCTGATCTGCTGCGCCTGCCTGTGGCCGCTGCTCCTGCTGATCCTGATCCTGGTCGACAAGCCCTACAAGCAGGGTCTGCACGACAAGGCGGCGAAGACGGTCGTGGTCTCCGTCCCGCGGTGACCGCATCCGCCCCAGAGCGGACGAAGCGTCACGAACCGGTCCGGGTATCGGCCCCCGCGCCCACGCGCGAGGTCGCTACCCGGATCTCTTCGTTCCCGGAAGGGGGCGGGGTGGGCTCCGGAGTCTTGACGGCGGCCGTCCGCACCGGCATCGTCACCGCCACGAGCAGTCCGAGCAGCAGGCCCACGAGGCTGATCACCGTGATGCCCAGCGTCGTCGTGGTGCGCGAGAGCAGCAGCAGGGCGACGGTCGCGAGGACGACGGTGGCCGAACCGTAGGCGAGCTGTGCGGCGTTCGGACGCTGCATGACAGGTACCGCCCTCTCAGGACAACGGTTCGACTCTATGACAGTGGATGCCCGAGCGGATCGCGTGTAAGCGTGACGTAACCCACGGTGCCGGGTGCACAGGGGGCGCACGGAGTCACCCGGACGGGCAAGTGCGCCCGTCCATGCGCCTGTTGGGGTCTCCGGGGCGGCCGGGGAGGGAGGGAAGAGTGTCCGGATATCGAAATCCGGCTCCCACATAGTGCAGTTGGTCTGTGCAAGTCAAGATCTGTCTTTTCTTGTCTCCCTCCGGTCGAATGTCGTCACTTGTGACGCGCGACCCCGCCGGACGGACACCCCACCTTCGGTCCGAAGAGCGCGGGCGCCGGGGAGGACATTTCAAGTGACCAACAGACGACGGGCGATCAGAACGTCCGCAGTCGTCGTGGCGCTCGCGGCTACCGCCGCCACCGCCTCGACCTTCACCACCGCTTGGGCCGACAATCACGGCAGCGTGACGCCGGCCGACGTTCGTCACGACCCGGCGCCCGGCGCCGGCGTCGACAAGGCGGCGGTCGACCACGATCTCGAAGGCCCCTTCAGCCGGCAGCAGGAGCAGCAGCGCAAGGCTGCCCTGGAGCAGGTCCTGAGCGGCGAGTCGAAGGTCGAGCGCCGTGGCGGCTCGCAGGTCGTCAAGCTCGACAGCAAGAAGTACGTCGAGCTGGGCCGCGAGAAGACCGACAAGATCTTCACGATCCTCGTCGAGTTCGGCGACAAGGTGGACAACACCACCCTGGTCGACCGCGCCGACGACGACACGACCGAGCCGAAGCCGAAGTTCGGCGGCACGCCCGGTCCGCTGCACAACCAGATAGCCAAGCCGGACCGCAAGAACGACAACTCCACGGACTGGAAGGCCGACTACAACCGGCAGCACTTCCAGGACCTGTACTTCGGCACCGGCAAGGACGCCAAGGGGCAGGCCAAGCAGTCGCTGAAGACCTACTACGAGAAGACCTCGTCCGGCCGTTACTCGGTCGACGGCAACGTCTCCGACTGGGTCAAGGTCGAGTACAACGAGGCCCGTTACGGCTCGAACTACTGCGGCAACAGCAACTGCTCCAACGTCTGGGACGCGGTCCGCGACGGCGTCACCGCCTTCGTGGCCGACCAGAAGGCCAAGGGTCGCACCGACGCCCAGATCAAGGCCGACATGGCCCAGTACGACCTCTGGGACCGTTACGACTTCGACGGCGACGGCAACTTCAACGAGGCCGACGGCTACATCGACCACTTCCAGATCGTCCACGCGGGCGAGGACGAGTCGGCGGGCGGCGGCGCCCAGGGCGGCGACGCCCTGTGGGCCCACCGCTGGTACGCGTACGGCACCAACGCGGGCAAGACCGGCCCGGCGAACAACAAGGCCGGCGGTACGCAGATCGGTGACTCGGGCATCTGGGTCGGCGACTACACGATGCAGCCGGAGAACGGCGGCCTCGGCGTCTTCGCGCACGAGTACGGCCACGACCTCGGTCTGCCGGACCTGTACGACACCTCCGGTCGCCCGGGCGCCGAGAACTCGACCGGCTTCTGGTCGCTCATGTCCTCCGGTTCCTGGCTCGGCCGCGGCAAGGACGCCATCGGCGACCTGCCCGGCGACATGAACGCCTGGGACAAGCTGCAGCTCGGCTGGCTGAACTACACCAAGGTCGCCGACGAGGGCCGCAAGTGGAACTCCACCCACAAGCTGGGCGTGGCGGAGTACAACACCAAGAACCCGCAGGCGCTGATCGTCGAGCTGCCGAAGAAGCCGGTCACCACCGATGTCGTCGCCCCCGCCGAGGGTGCCACGCAGTGGTGGAGCAACATGGGTGACGACCTCAAGAACACCCTGACCCGCTCCGTCGACCTGACGGGCAGGACGTCCGCCTCCCTGGAGCTCCAGGGCTGGTACGACATCGAGCTCGACTACGACTACCTGTACGCCGAGGTCTCGACCGACGGCGGCGCCAACTGGACGGCCCTCGACGGCACCGCCGACGGCAAGGCCATCCCGCGCGACGCGAGCGGCGCCCCGGCGCTGACCGACGTCTCCGGCACGCACAAGAAGCTCGTCTACGGCCTCGACGCCTACGCGGGCAAGAAGTTCGACCTCCGCTTCCGCTACCAGACGGACGGCGGCGCGGGCGGCAAGGGCTTCACCGCCGACGCCATCACCGTGACCGCCGACGGCGCCCCCGTCTTCTCCGACGGCGCCGAGAACGGTGACAACGGCTGGGTCGCCAAGGGCTTCTCGCGGGTCGGCAAGGGCTTCACGAAGGAGTACGAGCAGTACTACATCGCGGAGAACCGCCAGTACGTCTCGTACGACGCCACCCTCAAGGTCGGCCCGTACAACTTCGGGTTCACCGGTGACAAGTCGAGCTGGGTCGAGCACTACCCGTACCAGAACGGCCTGCTCATCTGGAAGTGGGACCTCTCCCAGAAGGACAACAACACCGCGGTCCACCCGGGCCAGGGTCTGATCCTTCCGGTCGACGCCCACCCGACCCCGCTGAAGTGGAAGGACGGCACCCTGATGCGCAACCGCGTCCAGGCGTACGACTCCACCTTCGGCACCTACCGCACCGACGCCCTCCAGCTCCACAAGGCGGACGTCGCGACGTGGGTGAACTCCCAGAAGGGCAACCCGGTCTTCGACGACCGCAAGGGCACCTACTGGTTCCAGGAGACCGCTCGCGCCGGTGTCCAGGTAACTGACACCAACACCAAGATCGAGGTCGTCAAGGAGCCGAAGAGCGGCGAGACGATCACGGTCCGCGTGGGTCCGTCCCAGAAGTAATCAGTAAAACCGCAGGTCAAAGCATGATCGGCCGTCGCCCTCTAGCGGGCGACGGCCGATCGTGTTTAGGTGCGTCTGACGCTTTTCCTATTGACATTCGATCCACGGGGGAGTGGTTCCGCATGCCCAACGGAGGGTTCTGCAAGTTGCCGGGAGGCAGTGTGGTCGTCGCGATAGGGCTGCCGAGCCCGGCCCGCGACGGCGCCACCGTCCGCTTCCTGGTCCACGCCGCCAACCGTGCCCGCGCCCTGACCAGGCTGCGGAACCTCGGTCTCCGGGCGGTCTACCTCCGAGGCAACAGCGAGCCGCCCACCCCGGACGAGATCACCGCCGTCCTGCACCACCCGGACGGCCTGCTGTGGAGATCCACCCCGGGCGCCGCGCAGGAGCTCTGGCACCCCGTACGGTCCCTCCCCAGGGAACCCGCCGCCTGATCCGTACCTCCGTACGGGACCGGCCAGGGCCACGGGACCGCTCAGGCCACGACCGGCCTGCCGGTCAGCTCCACGCCCGCCGCCCGCAGCTCCTCCAGGGCCCGGTCCGTCGACGCCCTCGCGACGCCGGCCGTCAGATCGAGCAGCACATGGGTCCGGAAACCCTCGCGGGCCGAGTCCAGGGCCGTCGCCCGGACACAGTGGTCGGTGGCGATGCCCACCACGTCGACCTCGGTGACATCCCGCTCGCGCAGCCACTCCGCGAGCGTCCGCCCGTTCTCGTCGTGCCCCTCGAACCCGCTGTACGCCGCCGAGTACGCGCCCTTGTCGAAGACGGCGTCGATCGCCCCGCTGGCGACGGCCGGCGCGAAGTTCGGGTGGAAGCCGACCCCCTCGGTACCCGCCACGCAGTGCACCGGCCACGAGGTGAGGTAGTCCGGCTCCTCGCCCTCCGGGGCGAAGTGCGCGCCCGGGTCGACGTGGTGGTCGCGGGTGGCGACCACGTGCCGGTAGGAGGTGCCCGCCGTCTGGCCGACCAGGTCGGTGATGGCGGCGGCGACGTCCGCGCCGCCGGTCACCGCGAGGCTGCCGCCCTCGCAGAAGTCGTTCTGAACGTCCACAACGATCAATGCGCGGTGCATGGCGGGTGTCCTTAGCGCGTCGGGGAGGGGCGGGTTCGAGCCTAGAGACTTCCCTCTCCCGGTGGGAGGGGGCCGGAGGACCTACAGGTACTCCGTCGGCAGCACCGGCTCGCCCCGGGAGAGCTGGATCGCCGACATCGGCAGTCCGGAGCGGGCCGCGATGTGCCGGGACCTGGCGGCCTCCAGCGGCTCCCTGGCCACCACGTCACCGCCCTTGACCAGCTCGACCAGGAGCTGGTGGTCGGCGAGCTCCGGCGGCACCGGGCCGGTGCCCACGACCTCCGCCTCGGCCACCCCGTCCGCGTCGGGCCTGCGCGCCGCCCACTTGCGGCCACCGACCGAGGCCTTGCCGCCGAGGGACTTCTTGGCGACCGGCACCAGCGGCGCCCTGAGGTCGGCCGAGGCCGCCCGCGCCACCAGCTTGTAGACCATGGAGCAGGTCGGGTGCCCGCTGCCGGTGACCAGCTGGGTGCCCACCCCGTAGGCGTCGACCGGGGCCGCCGCCAGGGAGGCGATGGCGTACTCGTCGAGGTCGGAGGTGACGACGATCCTGGTGTCCCGCGCGCCCAGCTCGTCGAGCTGTGCCCGCACCCGGTGCGCGACGAGCAGCAGGTCGCCGGAGTCGATCCGGACCGCTCCGAGCTCGGGTCCCGCGATCTCCACGGCCGTACGGACGGCCTCGGCCACGTCATAGGTGTCGACCAGCAGGGTCGTTCCCCGCCCGAGGGTCTCGACCTGGGCCCGGAAGGCGTCCCGCTCGCTGTCGTGGAGGAGGGTGAAGGCGTGGGCGGAGGTGCCGACGGTCGGGATGCCGTAGCGGAAGCCGGCCGCCAGGTCGGAGGTGGAGTCGAAGCCGCCGACGTAGGCGGCGCGGGAGGCGGCGACGGCCGCCAGCTCGTGGGTGCGCCGGGCGCCCATCTCGATCAGTCGGCGCCCGCCGGCCACGGCCGACATGCGGGAGGCGGCGGCGGCGATCGCCGAGTCGTGGTTGAGGATGGAGAGGATCACCGTCTCCAGGAGCACGCACTCGGCGAAGGAGCCCTCGACACGCAGGACGGGCGAGCCGGGGAAGTACACCTCGCCCTCGGGGTAGCCCCAGATGTCGCCGGAGAAGCGGTAGCGGGCCAGCCATTCCAGGGTCGGCTCGTCGACGATGCCGCGTTCGCGCAGGAAGGCCAGGACGGCCGGGTCGAAGCGGAAGTTCTCGACGGCGTCCAGGACCCGGCCGACTCCGGCGAGGACGCCGTAGCGCCTGCCCTCGGGCAGCCGCCGGGTGAAGACCTCGAAGACGGAGCGCCGGTCGGCGGTGCCGGCCCGGAGGGCCGCCTGGAGCATGGTCAGCTCGTACTGGTCGGTGAAGAGCGCGGTCGACGGCACGTCCACCGGCAGCCCAAGGTCCGCAGCGTTCATGTCAGCGATGCTAGCGCAGAAATCGTCAGAGTGACGAATAGGGGGCCGGGCGGGTGACGGATCGTGGGCTGAGCGGGTGGCCCGCCCGCCCGCGCACAGGTGACCCGTTTGTGCGACGGACCCCTCGGGGTGGCAGCATGGGGTGAGTGAGCGTCGCGCCTATTGAGATCGAACGTACGGAATCGGCCGAGAAGGTATCGGCCGCCGTCGAACCGGACGTGCCGTGGGTGACCCTCGTGCACAACGATCCGGTCAACCTGATGAGCTACGTGACCTACGTCTTCCAGGCGTACTTCGGCTATTCCAAGGACAAGGCGCACAAGCTGATGCTCGACGTGCACCACAAGGGCCGCGCGGTCGTCTCCAGCGGCACCCGCGAGGAGATGGAACGCGACGTGCAGGCCATGCACGGCTACGGCCTGTGGGCGACCCTCACCCAGGACCGCGGCTGATGGCCGGCCGCTTCGAGACCCTGCCCGGCGGCGGCGCGGCCGTCTCCCTCGACGACGTCGAGATCTCCATCCTCCGCTCCCTCGCCGTCCAGCTCATGGAGCTGATCGGACCGGGCGACGAGCCCGCCGCGGACGCGGACCCGCTGGCCGCGCTCTTCGCCGAGGGCCCGAGCAAGCCGCCGTCGGACCCCGCGCTCAAGCGCCTCTTCCCCGACGCGTACGGGGACGACAGCGAGGAGCTGCGGGCGGCCGCCTCCGACTTCCGCCGCTACACCGAGAACGACCTCCGGACCCGCAAGCGGGAGGACGCCCTCGTCGTCATCCGCGTCCTGGACGGACTCTCCGCCGACGCGACGGACGAGGGCGGCGCCGTCCTGAAGCTGACCCCGGACGAGTCCCGCGCCTGGCTCGGCGCGCTCAACGACCTCCGGCTGACCATCGGGACCCGCCTTGAGGTCACCGACGAGGAGAGCGAGCAGCTGTACCGGCTGCCGGACTCCGACCCGCGCAAGCCGATGGTCATGGCGTACCTCTGGCTGGGGGCGCTCCAGGAGTCCCTCGTCGAGACCCTGATGTCGTAGCGGCCCGCGCCACCCCTCCGTGGCGAGGTGTTCGCTCAGCGGACGCTCAAATCCGGATAACGAATGCGTTATCGGAGCGTCCGCTTTGCCGTGTTGAATCCTTTTCGCCTGGCGTTTCGTGTGGCGTGCGCCACAGCCGACTCCCTCGATCGCGTCCCACCGCGTGATAAATCTTCACGACCGCTCGGGGACGCCACCCCTGTTCCCGAGGGCGCTTCGGCCGGCTGACCGCCGGTGGCACTCCATCCACATCCGGGGGGATCAGGATCTGATCCGCGGCAGACGCACTCGCGGTCGCGCGGACCAGCATGGAGAAAGGCGCACCACCATGACCTCTGTGCAGGTCGACAAGCAGCACGACGGCACCGACGGGGCCGTGGACGGCGGCGAGGGCTACCAGCGTGGCCTCGGCGCCCGGCAGATCCAGATGATCGCGATCGGCGGTGCCATCGGCACCGGCCTCTTCCTCGGCGCCGGCAAGGCCATCGCCAAGGCGGGACCCAGCCTGATCCTCGCGTACGCCATCGCGGGCCTGGTCATCTTCTTCATCATGCGGGCCCTGGGCGAGCTGCTCATGTACCGCCCCGTGTCCGGCTCCTTCGCGGAGTACGCACGCGAGTTCGTCGGCCCGTTCTGGGGCTTCGTGACCGGCTGGACGTACTGGCTCTTCTGGGTCGTTACCGGCATCACCGAGGTCACCGCCGCGGCCACGTACATGACCTACTGGTGGGACATCCCGCAGTGGATCTCCGCACTGGTCTTCACGGTCATCCTCTACGGCGCCAACCTGATCTCCGTGAAGCTCTTCGGTGAGCTGGAGTTCTGGTTCTCCATGGTCAAGGTCACCGCGATCATCGGCATGATCCTCATCTGCGCCGGCATCCTCACCATCGGCTTCTCCGACGCCGGCGACACCGCCTCCGTGACCCACCTGTGGGACCAGGGCGGCTTCTTCCCCACCGGCATCGGCAACACGCTGATGACCCTGCAGATCGTCATGTTCGCCTTCCTCGCCGTCGAGCTCGTCGGCGTCACCGCGGGCGAGTCCAAGGACCCGAAGACCGTCCTGCCCAAGGCCATCAACACCGTGCCGTGGCGCATCGCCGTCTTCTACGTCGGCGCGCTGATCATGATCCTGTCGGTCGTCCCGTGGACCGAGTTCCAGCCGGGCGTCTCCCCGTTCGTCGCCGCCTTCGAGAAGATGGGCCTCGGCGTCGGAGCCGCCATCGTCAACTTCGTCGTGCTGACCGCGGCCCTCTCCTCCTGCAACTCGGGCATGTACTCCACCGGCCGCATGCTGCGCGACCTCGCGATCAACGGCCAGGGCCCGAAGGTCTTCACGAAGCTCACCAGGAACGGCACCCCGCTGCTCGGCCTGACCTTCTCGGCCTCGCTGATGCTCGTCGGCGTCTGGATCAACTACGTCGCCCCCGGCAAGGCCTTCGAGTACGTCGTCTCCTTCGCCACCATCTCCGGCATGTGGGCCTGGATCATGATCCTGGTCTGCCAGATCCGCTACCGCGCCAAGGCGAACCGCGGCGAGCTCCCCGAGTCCACCTTCAAGGCCCCGGGAGCCCCGTACACCAGCTGGTTCGCGCTCCTCTTCATCGGCATGGTCATCGTGATGATGGGCATCGACGAGGGCGCCCGGGTCTCCCTGTACTGCGCCCCGGTCTGGGGCCTGATCCTGGGCGTCTCCTACCTGGTCCTCAAGGCCCGCAACCCCGAGGGTGCGGCCTTCGCCAAGCGGTCGTAACAGGCCTTCCCCAAGAGGCCGCCACCTCGACCGTCTCGGCATGCGGGCCGTTCCGTACCACTCCTCGGTACGGAACGGCCCGCACGCTTATCCTGTCGCCATGCTGACCATCACCCGGGCCCTGTACGACCAGATCGTGGACCACGCCCGCGCGGACCACCCCGACGAGGCCTGCGGCGTGGTCGCGGGCCCGGCCGGCACCGGGCGCCCCGAGCGCTTCATCCCGATGCTCAACGCGGCCCGCTCGCCCACGTTCTACGAGTTCGACTCCGCGGACCTGCTCAAGCTCTACCGCGACATGGACGACCGGGACGAGGAGCCCGTCATCGTCTACCACTCGCACACCGCGACCGAGGCCTACCCGTCCCGCACGGACATCACGTACGCCAACGAGCCCCACGCCCACTACGTCCTCGTCTCCACCGCCGACAGCGACGCCGCGGGACCCTTCCAGTTCCGCTCCTACTCGATCGTCGACGGCGTCGTCACCGAGGAGGAGGTCAAGGTCGTCGAGGCGTACGACGCCTGAGAGACTGACCCGGAACCCGGGCGGCAGGACCCAGGAAGCCGGTGAGAATCCGGCACGGTCCCGCCACTGTGACCGGCGCCTCCGGGCGCCGGGAGCCAGGAACTGGCCTGCCGCCTCCCACCACCGACTGGGGACGTGGAAATCCCCGGAGGAGGCACTCCGCCATGACCTGGCACCGCCGTATCCTGCTGCCCGCCGCCGCCCTCGTCCCCCTGCTCGCCGGCTGCTCGGCCCCCGCGGAGCAGACGCCCGCGGCGAAGGCCCCGCCCGGATTCCCGTACACCGTCACCAACTGCGGTGCGAAGACGACCTACCAGGCCCCGCCGAAGCGCGCGGTCACCATGAACCAGCACGTCACCGAGATCATGCTCGCCCTCGGCCTGGAGAAGTCGCTCGTCGGCACGGCCTACCTGGACGACGCGATCCTCCCCGCGTACAAGAAGGCGTACGACACGGTCCCCGTCCTCGCCGAGGAGTACCCCTCCAAGGAGGCCCTCCTCGCCGCGAACCCCGACTTCGTGTACGGCGGTTACGGCTCCGCCTTCGACGCCAAGGACGGGCGGAGCCGCGACGACCTGAAGCGCGCCGGCATGGCCACCCGCCTCAACACCGAGTACTGCCCCTCCGGTTCCCCCTCCGTCGACGACCTCTACCGCGAGGTCCGCGAGATCGGCCGGACCTTCGGCGTCCCCGACCGGGCCGAGACCTGGATCCGCGAGGCCCGCGCCACCGTCGCCGCCCAGGAGAAGCGCCTCAAGGGCGTGCAGCCCGTCTCCGTCTTCGTGTACGACAGCGGCGACAAGACCGCGTTCACCGCCGGCGGCAAGGGCATCGGCAACGACCTCATCACCCGCGCCGGCGGCCGCAACGTCTTCGCCGACCTCGGCAAGGCCTTCGGCGACGCGACCTGGGAACAGGTCGTCGCCCGCAAGCCCGAGGTCGTCGTCATCTACGACTACGGCTCCACCACCGTCGAGCAGAAGAAGAAGCGGCTCCTCGACGACCCCGCCCTCAAGGACGTCCCCGCGATCAGGAACCGCCGGTTCGCGGTCATGCCGCTCTCCGACACGGTCCTCGGCGTCCGCGTCCCCGCCGCCCTCGACAAGCTGGCGGCCCAGCTCCACCCCACCACCCGATGACCACGGGGACGCGCGAGACCGACGGGCGGGACACCCCGGCCACACCCCCCGCCCCGACGGGCGCGAAGCCCCACCCCGGGGCGGGCAAGGACCCGGGGCCCGCCGGCCGGCCCGCCGCCGAGGCCCGGCGGACGGCCGTCGGGCGGCTGCCGTACCCGGTCGTCGTCATCGGGCTGCTCGTCGCCCTCGCCCTCACCTCGCTCGTCTCCCTCGCCCTCGGCTCCGTCCGCATCCCGCCCGGCCAGGTCCTCGACGCGCTCACCGGGCGGGCCGGGCCCTCCCCGTACCGCACGATCGTCCTCGACGTCCGGCTGCCCCGGGTCCTGCTCGGCGCGGTCGTCGGCGCCGGACTCGCCGTCGTCGGCGCCGTCCTCCAGGCCCTCGTCCGCAACCGGCTCGCCGACCCCTTCCTCCTCGGGGTCTCCTCCGGCGCCTCCGCCGGAGCCGTCCTCGTGCTCGTCATCGGCATCGGCGGAGGGATCACCACCACCCTCGCCCTGCCCGCCGGAGCCTTCGCCGGAGCCCTCGTCTCCCTCGTCCTCGTCTACGGGCTCGCGCGGCGCGGCGGCACCATGACGGGCACCCGGCTCGTCCTCGCCGGAGTCGCCGTCTCGTACATCCTCTCCGCCCTCGCCACCCTCCTCCTGGTCGTCGCCGGACGGCCCGAACACTTCCAGGAAGCGCTGTACTGGACCCTCGGCGGCCTCGGCAGCGCCCGCTGGGACACCCTCGTCCTGCCCGCCGCGGTCCTCGCGCTCGGCGTCGGCGTCCTCCTCACCCTCGCCCGCCCCCTCGACCTCCTCCTCGTCGGCGAGGAGAGCGCCACCGTCCTCGGCCTGGACACCCCCCGCTTCCGCGCCGCCGTCTTCGTCCTCGCCTCCCTCGTCACCGCCGTCATGGTCGCCGCCAGCGGAGCCGTCGGCTTCGTCGGCCTGATGGCCCCGCACGCCGCCCGCCTCGCCGTCGGCGCCCCGCACCGCCGGCTCCTCCCCGTCGCCGCGCTCGGCGGAGCCCTCGCCCTGGTCCTCGCCGACCTCGCCGCCCGCACCGTCGCCGCGCCCCAGGACATCCCCGTCGGCGTCCTCACCGCCCTCACCGGCGGCCCCTTCTTCCTCTGGCTGATGCGCCGCCGCCCGGAAGGGGCGTCCCTGTGACCGAACTGCGCCTGGAGGGCCTCTCGTACGAGGAACGGCTCCGCGCCGTCGACCTCACCGTCCGCCCCGGCGAGACCGTCGGCCTCATCGGCCCCAACGGCAGCGGCAAGACCACCCTCCTGCGCTGCGTCTACGGCACCCTCGCCCCCACCGCCGGCCGCGCCCTCCTCGACGGCGACGACCTCCACGCCATCGGACCGAAGGCCCGCGCCCGCCGCGTCGCCACCGTCCCCCAGGACAGCGCCACCGAGTTCGAGCTGACCGTCCGCGAACTGGTCACCCTCGGCCGCTCCCCGCACAAGCGGTTCTGGGAGGGCGACACGGGCGCCGACCGGGAACGGACCGAGAGCGCCCTCGCCCGCGTCGGCCTCGCCGAACTCGCCGACCGCGCCTACCCCACCCTCTCCGGCGGCGAACGCCAACGCGCCCTCGTCGCCCGCGCCCTCGTCCAGGAATCGGCCCTCCTCGTCCTCGACGAACCCACCAACCACCTGGACATCCGCCACCAGCTCGACGTCCTCGCCCTCGTCCGTACCCTGGGCACCACCAACCTGCTCGCCCTCCACGACCTCAACCTGGCGGGGGCGTACTGCGACCGGATCTACGTCCTGGAGCGGGGCCGGCTCGTCACCGGCGGCACCCCCGCCGAGGTCCTCACCCCCGCCCTCCTGGAAGCCGTCTACGGTGTGGAGACCGAGGTCATCCCGCATCCGAGGACCGGCAGCCCGACCGTCCTCTACCAGCACCGTCCGGCAGGCGGTCAGGAACGATCCACCATGTGAGATCACATTCCGGAACCCGGACCGGGAATCGATACGATGAGCCCATGGTTTCCCACGACGTGAGCGAAGAGAGCCCGAGCGGCGTGCTGCTCGTGGCGCGCCTGCACGTCGACCTGTGCCGCCTCGCCAGCGCGATCTGTACGACCCGCGCCGCGCTCTGAGCGACCGGCCGAGCGCACCCTCGTACGACCCCCCTCCGCGCGGGGGCCCCAGCAGCGCGCCCACCACGCCACTTCCGACAGGAGCCCACGCCATGGCCATCGAGGTCCGCATCCCGACCATCCTCCGCACCTACACCGACGGCGAGAAGGCCGTCGAGGGCAGCGGCGGCACCCTCGCCGAGCTCTTCGCCGACCTGGAGTCCCGCCACAACGGGATCGAGGCCCGGATCGTCGACGGCGGCAAGCTCCGCCGCTTCGTCAACGTCTACCTGAACGACGAGGACGTCCGCTTCCTCGACGGCATCGACACCAAGCTCACCGACGGCGACAGCGTCACGATCCTGCCGGCCGTCGCCGGTGGCATGGTCTGATCCACATGCGCTACGACTCCTCGCTGGCGGCGGTCGGCAACACGCCGCTCGTCCGCCTCCCCCGGCTCTCGCCCTCGGACGACGTCCGCATCTGGGCGAAGCTGGAGGACCGCAACCCGACCGGCTCGGTCAAGGACCGCCCCGCGCTCCACATGATCGAGCAGGCGGAGAAGGACGGCCGTCTCACCCCCGGCTGCACCATCCTGGAGCCGACCAGCGGCAACACCGGCATCTCCCTCGCCATGGCCGCCAAGCTCAAGGGCTACCGCATCGTCTGCGTCATGCCCGAGAACACCAGCGAGGAGCGCCGCCAGCTGCTGGCCATGTGGGGCGCGGAGATCGTCCCGTCCCCCGCGGCCGGCGGGTCGAACACGGCGGTACGCGTCGCCAAGGAACTCGCGGCGGAGAACCCGTCCTGGGTGATGCTCTACCAGTACGGCAACCCGCACAACGCGGGCGCCCACTACGCCACCACGGGCCCCGAGATCCTCGCCGACCTGCCCTCCATCACCCACTTCGTGGCGGGCCTCGGCACCACGGGCACGCTGATGGGCGTCGGCCGCTACCTGCGCGAACAGAAGCCCGACGTCAAGATCGTCGCCGCCGAGCCGCGCTACGACGACCTCGTCTACGGGCTGCGGAACCTCGACGAGGGCTTCGTACCGGAGCTGTACGACGCCTCCGTCCTCACCACCCGCTTCTCCGTCGGCTCCGCCGACGCGGTCACCCGCACCCGCGAACTGCTCCAGCAGGAGGGCATCTTCGCGGGCGTCTCGACGGGCGCGGCGCTGCACGCGGCCATCGGCGTCGGCAACAAGGCACTGAAGGCGGGCGAGAGCGCGGACATCGCCTTCGTCGTGGCCGACGGCGGCTGGAAGTACCTGTCGACGGGCCTCTACACGGCCGCGACCACCGAAGAGGCGATCGCTTCGGTCCAGGGCCAGCTCTGGGCGTAGCCCCGAGCCAGCTCTGGGCGTAGCCCCGCCGCGGCGCCCGCGAGCCCGACCCGCCAAGTCGTGTCCCGTCGGTCAGGCCGGGCTCGCGGCCTGACCGACGAGACACCCCCAGCTAGCGCGCCAAGTGGCGGACCTGGTCCCACACGACCGGGTCCGCCTCTCCCACTCTGCGCCGGAAGTCGGCCACCGGCACCTCGCGCAGCTCGTCCGTCTCCAGGAAGCTCGGCCGGCCCTGCGCGTCGCCCACCGCCCCCGGCGGCAGCGCGATCACCCCCGGCCGCTCGTCGTGATACCTGCTGGTGATCTTGGCGACGAGCACGCTGCCCCGCCGTACCGACAGCACGAGACAGGGCCGGTCCTTCGAACCGGGCCCGTCCTCGAAGGGCACGTCCGCCCACCAGATCTCCGCCGCCCGCGGCCCCCGACCCGGCCGCGCGGCAGCCTTCCGCGGCCCGGCGGTCCCACGCGGCGGCCGCCCCGGCGGCCGGGTCCGCCCCGACGGGCGGCGCGCGGAGCGCCTCCGTCCGCCGGCGAGCGCCACCACCAGCGCGATCACCACGACCGCGACCAGCGCGGGCCACCACGACGTGTCCATACCTCAAGACGGTACCGGCGCGCCGCTCACTCCGCCGAGGCGGCCCGCCATCCATCCGAACCGGTGACAGAGCCCGTGAGTTCGCCCACAACGGGCCACCACGAAGGAGCGACAGGCCCGGGTGCGCCTTACGCTCGACAGACCGCACAGCCTCCCCCCTTCCTCAGCGCGCTTTCCGTATCCGTCCACGGAGGTTCACGCTCCATGAAGCTCACCGTCGTCGGCTGCTCCGGGTCGTTCCCGTCCGCGGATTCGGCCTGTTCGAGCTACCTCGTCGAGGCCGACGGCTTCCGGCTGCTCCTCGACATGGGCAACGGCGCCCTGGGCGAGCTGCAGCGACACATCGGTCTGTACGACCTCGACGCGATCTTCCTCAGCCACCTGCACGCGGACCACTGCATCGACATGTGCGGGTACTTCGTCGCCCGCTACTACCGGCACGAGGGCGGGCGCTGCGACGCGATCCCCGTCTACGCGCCGGAGGGTGCCGAGCAGCGGCTGACCACGGCGTACGCGGACACCCCGTCCCCCACCTCGATGGGCGAGGTCTTCGACTTCCGCACGCTGAAGTCGGAGTCCTTCGAGATCGGCCCCTTCTCCGTCCGTACGGAGAAGGTGTGCCATCCGGTCGAGGCGTACGGCATCCGGATCGAGCACGGCGGCCGTTCGCTCACGTACTCCGGGGACACCGGGGTCTGCGAGTCGCTGCACAAGCTCGCCGAGGGCACCGACCTCTTCCTCTGCGAGGCCTCCTTCACCCACGGCAAGGAGGACATCCCGGCCCTCCACCTCAACGGCCGGGAGGCCGGGGCGGAGGCCGCCCGCTCCTCGGTGGGCCGGCTCGTCCTCACCCACATCCCGCCGTGGACCGACGGCGAACTGAACCTGGCGGACGCGCGCGCGGTCTACTCGGGCCCGTCGGAACTGGCGAGACCGGGCGCGGTCTACGAGGTCTGAGCCTCGCGCGGTCGCGCGGTCGGTCCGCGCCTCGTGCGGACAAAGGGGAAGGCCCCGGAACCTGGACGGTTCCGGGGCCTTCCCCGTGCTTCGGGGCGAGGCTCACGCCTTGGTGAGGTCCTCGACCTCCTCCTCGGGCTCGCGGCCCGGGGTCATGATGTTGAACTTGGTGATCGCGAAGCGGAAGACCACGTAGTAGATCGCCGCGAAGACCAGACCGATCGGGATGATCAGCCACGGCTTGGAGGCGTACGTCCAGTTCAGGAAGTAGTCCAGCGCGCCGGCGGAGAAGGTGAAGCCGTGGTGCACGCCGAGGGCCGAGGTGATGACCATCGAGGCGGCGGTGAGCACCGCGTGGATCACGTACAGCAGCGGCGCCAGGAACATGAAGGCGAACTCGATGGGCTCGGTGATACCCGTGACGAACGAGGTCAGGGCGAGCGAGAACATCATGCCGCCGACGACCTTGCGCCGCTCGGGGCGAGCGGTGTGGGTGATCGCCAGGGCGACGGCCGGCAGGGCGAACATCATGATCGGGAAGAAGCCCGACATGAACTGACCGGCGGTCGGGTCACCGTGGAAGAAGCGCGGCAGGTCGCCGTGCCAGACGGCGCCGGTGGAGTCGGTGAAGGTCCCGATCTCCTGCCAGGCGACGGTGTTCACGAACTGGTGCATGCCGACCGGGAGCAGGCCACGGTTGATGGCGCCGAAGATGCCGGAGCCGATGGCGCCGAGGCTGGTCATCCAGTTGCCGAAGTCGGTGATCACGTTGCCGACGGGCTCCCAGAGGAGACCGAAGAGAACACCCATCACGGTGCCGACGAAGGCCATGAGGATCGGGACGAGGCGGCGGCCGTTGAAGAAGCCGAGCCAGTCCACCAGCTTGGTGCGGTGGAACCGCTGCCAGACGATGGCGCCGAGCAGACCCATGATGATGCCGCCGAAGACCTTGGGGTCGTTGTACGTCGCGGCGACGTCGACACCCTTGTTGGCGGTCGTGTTGACGACGGCGTCGGTGACCGGGAACGCCTTCAGGACGCTCGAGTAGACGAGGAAGCCGACGAGGGCGGCGAGGGCGGTGGAGCCGTCGGCCTTCTTGGCGAAGCCGATCGCGATGCCGACGCAGAACAGCAGCGGCATGTTGGCGAAGACCGCGTCTCCGGCGGAGGCGAAGACCGTGGCGACCTTGCCCCAGCCGAGGCCGTCGGCA
Organism: Streptomyces sp. Qhu_M48; assembly: GCF_051305195.1. Lineage (NCBI taxonomy): Bacteria > Bacillati > Actinomycetota > Actinomycetes > Kitasatosporales > Streptomycetaceae > Streptomyces > Streptomyces sp. Qhu_M48. The sequence continues at coordinate 861,609 of NZ_CP195432.1, forward strand.
CCGAAGACGTCGGGCTGGCCGAGACGGAGCAAGATACCCGCGGCCGGCAGTACGGCGATCGGCAGCTGCAGGCTGCGACCGACCTTCTGCAGGCCCTGGAACAGGCCGGATCCGCGCTTCTTCGCGGGAGCGGCGGCCTGGGCGGTGGCCGTACTCATCAACTTCCTCCAGTAAGGCAAGGCGCCGCCAGAGGATGGAAAGGGGGGACGGCGACGTCTCGTGGAACGCGGTGGTCTGGACCGCGTGGTCTACACCAATGAGTGGTGTAGACCAGTTTTAGCACGTGAGACTTAGATAAGGAACCTGCGAATTCTGTGCGCTCGGCCATAGCTGGAAATGCACGACATAAGGCCCCTGGACGGTGAGGTCCAGGGGCCTTCGGCGGGCCTTACAAGGTGGGCGAAAGCCCCGAAACGGTCAGGGCTTTCGCAAGGTGATCGAGGCGCTACCTGACGTTGTCACGCCGTCTCACTTGACGTTCTCGCGCTCCATCTCGTCCCCCACCTCGTCCGGCTCTCGGCCGGGTGTCTGGAGGTCGAACTTGGTGATCGCGAACCGGAAGATCGCGTAGTACACGACCGCGAAGGCGAGGCCGATCGGAATGATCAGCCACGGCTTCGTCGCGAGGTTCCAGTTGATCACGTAGTCGATCAGGCCGGCCGAGAAGCTGAAGCCGTCCTTCACGCCGAACGCCCACGTCACCGCCATCGACACACCCGTCAGCACCGCGTGGATCGCGAACAGCACCGGAGCGATGAAGAGGAACGAGTACTCAAGGGGCTCCGTGATGCCGGTGACGAACGAGGTCAGCGCTACCGAGAGCATTAGACCGCCGACCTCCTTGCGGCGGTGCGGCTTCGCGCAGTGGGTGATCGCGAGCGCCGCCGCCGGCAGCGCGAACATCATGATCGGGAAGAAGCCCGTCAGGAACTGGCCGGCGTTGGGGTCGCCCGCCAGGAACATCGGGATGTCGCCGTGGACCGTCGTACCGTCCGGCTTCTCGTACGTGCCGAACTGGAACCAGATGGGCACGTTCAGGAACTGGTGCAGGCCGATGACCAGCAGCGCCCGGTTCGCCAGGCCGAAGATGCCCGAACCCCAGGAGCCGAGCCCGACCAGCCAGTCGCTGAAGCTCTCCAGGGCGTCACCGATCGGCGGCCAGATCCACAGGCAGAGAGCGGCGAACGCGATCGCCACGAACGTCATGATGATCGGGACGAGACGGCGGCCGTTGAAGAAGCCCAGCCAGTCGACCAGCTTCGTCCGGTGGTACCGCTGCCACAGGTACGCCGTGAGCAGACCCATGACGATGCCGCCGAAGACACCAGGGTTCTGGTACGTGTAGCCGGCGAACGACTCGTCGATGGCGAGGCAGCCGCCGCCGATGTCCTTCGCGCCGTCGGGGCAGTCCTTCGGGAACTGGCGCAGCACCGTGTAGTAGACGAGGAAGCCGACGACCGCCGCCAGCGCGGTCGAGCCGTCCGACTTCTTCGCCATGCCGATCGCGACACCGATGCAGAACAGCAGCGGCAGGCCGAGGTTGCCGTCGAGGAGGGCGCCGCCCGCGCCCGCCATCACCTTGGCGACGTTGTCCCAGCCGAGACCGTCCGCGCCGAAGACGTCCGGCTGGCCGAGCCGGTTGATGATGCCCGCGGCCGGCAGCACGGCGATGGGGAGCTGGAGGCTCCGCCCCATCTTCTGCAGCCCCTGGAAGAGACCGCCCCACAGGGACTTCTGCGGCCGCGCCGCGGCGCTGTCCGTACTCATCGGCGACCTCCCTGCCCGGAACAAGCCGGGTCCGCGTCTCGTTGCACACTGGTGTAGACCAGTTGCGATAGGCTCCGGGAGCCCGCTGAGGACAGGCCGCCGGTGATCGTCATCATTCGGCAGAACGGCGGCACTCGCTCGCGAAGTTGGGCCAACCGTGGGTTACCGTGACAAAGCGGACCGCAGGTGCGCCGAGATTCGCGTCCTCGCGAACGGAACGGACAGGGAGAGACACATGGCCAGCAAGGCTGAGAAGATCGTCGCCGGGCTCGGCGGCATCGACAACATCGAAGAGGTCGAGGGCTGCATCACCCGCCTGCGCACCGAGGTCGTGGACCCCAGCCTGGTCGACGAAGCCGCGCTCAAGGCCGCCGGCGCCCACGGCGTCGTCAAGATGGGCACCGCGATCCAGGTCGTCATCGGCACCGACGCCGACCCGATCGCCGCCGACATCGAAGACATGATGTGAGCAACTGACCCGCAGACACGATGTGAGCAGCCGACCCCGTCCGCACCCTCACATCGACAAGGGCCCGTTCCGGCAGGGGAACGGGCCCTTCGTCACGGGCGGCCACGGATGAACCGGACCCCTCGTCATGGACGGCCACGGAGGAACGGACCCCTCGTCATGTCCCGCTAGGCTCGTCCCATGTCTCGTATCGACGGCCGTACCCCCGAACAGCTCCGCCCCGTCACCATCGAACGCGGATGGAGCAAGCACGCCGAGGGCTCCGTCCTCATCTCCTTCGGCGACACCAAGGTCTTCTGCACCGCCTCCGTCACCGAAGGCGTCCCGCGCTGGCGCAAGGGCAGCGGCGAAGGCTGGGTCACCGGCGAGTACTCGATGCTCCCGCGCGCCACCAACACCCGCGGCGACCGCGAATCCGTCCGAGGCAAGATCGGCGGCCGCACCCACGAGATCTCCCGCCTCATCGGCCGCTCCCTGCGCGCCGTCATCGACTACAAGGCCCTCGGCGAGAACACGATCGTCCTCGACTGCGACGTCCTCCAGGCCGACGGCGGCACCCGCACCGCCGCCATCACCGGCGCGTACGTCGCCCTCGCCGACGCCGTCGCCTGGGCCCAGGGCAAGAAGCTCGTCAAGGCCGGCCGCAAGCCCCTCACCGGCACCGTCGCCGCCGTCTCCGTCGGCATCGTCGACGGCGTCCCCCTCCTCGACCTCCGCTACGAGGAGGACGTCCGCGCCGACACCGACATGAACGTCGTCTGCACCGGCGACGGCCGCTTCGTCGAGGTCCAGGGCACCGCCGAGGCCGAGCCCTTCGACCGCAAGGAGCTCAACGCCCTCCTCGACCTCGCGTCCGGCGGCTGCGCCGAACTCGCCGAGATCCAGCGCAAGGCCCTCGAAGGCACCCTCACCGCCTGAGACCGGCCGGGTCGCAACCCCCGGAGTGCGTACGGCGTCCTGACGGACATCGGGTGCACGGATACGATCCGTGCGCCCGTACGTCTGCACGCACCTGGGGGAGGACCCGCCTTGAAGCGCCGTCTCGCACTCGCCGTGGCCACGGCCGCCGCACTCACCACCGTCCTGAGCGGCTGCGGAGCCCTCGACAAAGCAATGGACTGCGTCAAGACCGCCGACGCGATAGCCACCTCGGTCACCAAGCTCCAGGACGCCGTCTCCAACGCGTCCAACGACGTCACGCAGATCGAGGAGTCCCTCAACTCGATCTCCACCGAGCTCGGCAACCTCAAGGACACCACCGACAACGCCGACCTCGCCAAGGCCGTCGACGACCTCACCAAGGGCGTCGAGACCGTCCGCACGTCCGTGAAGAACGGCGACGCGACCCCGGACATCCAGCCCGTCACCGACGCGGCCGCCGAGATCGGCAAGGTCTGCACCCCGGGATAATCGGTGGCATGACCCGTCTGATCCTCGCCACCCGCAACGCGGGCAAGATCACCGAACTCCACGCGATCCTCGCCGACGCAGGTCTCGACCTGGAACTCGTCGGCGCGGACGCGTACCCGGAGATCCCCGACGTCAAGGAAACCGGCGTCACCTTCGCCGAGAACGCCCTCCTCAAAGCCCACGCCCTGGCCCAGGCCACCGGCCTGCCGGCCGTCGCCGACGACTCCGGCCTCTGCGTCGACGTCCTGAACGGCGCCCCCGGCATCTTCTCCGCCCGCTGGTCCGGCACCCACGGCGACGACCGCGCCAACCTGAACCTGCTCCTCGCCCAGCTCTCCGACATCGCCGACGAACACCGGGCCGCCCACTTCGCGTGCGCGGCGGCGCTCGCCCTCCCCGACGGCACGGAACGCGTGGTCGAGGGCCGGATGTCAGGCGTGCTCCGCCACACCCCGGTGGGCACGAACGGCTTCGGCTACGACCCGATCCTCCAGCCGGAGGGCCACGACATCACCTGCGCGGAACTGACCCCGGCGCAGAAGAACGCGATCAGCCACCGGGGGAAGGCGTTCAGGGCGCTGGTACCGGTGGTGAGGGAGCTGCTGGGCTGAGGGCCCACATGCGAACGGCCTGCACATCGATCCTTCGATGTGCAGGCCGTTTGGGTGCGGCGGAAGGGATTCGAACCCTCAAGCCCGATCAAGGGCCACAGATCCTAAGTCTGCTGCGTCGCCATTGCGCCACCACCGCTCGCCGCATGCCATGGTACCGGGGCTCGCCGGACTGCTCGCCCTCCCCTGCACCACGTGCTGGTGACGGCATGGCAGTTGGGGCACAGCAGCCGCAGGTTCTCCTGGCGATTGTCGAGCCAGTCCCCGTTGATGTGGTCGACCTCCAGCGTCATGGGCCGACCGAGCCACTGGGACCCGATGCCGCATTGAGCACACTGCTCGGGCACTCCGACCGAGGTCAACGCGCGGCGCAGTCTTGTTGCTGTCATTCGATACCGCTTGTCGCTCTTCACCAGGACATCCTCGGGAGGCAGGGCCGTCGGGCTCGGTTTGCCTCGCTGATGAGCCTGCCCCAGGAAATGTGTGGTCGAGAGCTGATTGTCGGCGATCCATGTGCGCAGATTCGCTCGCTGGGCGCTGTTGTCGGCCCGCCCGAGCCGGCGCAGCACTTCTCTGAGGGAGAACGAAGTGCTGACGGCGCATTCCAGTTCGTCGACGCTGGGCCGAGGCGGCCGGCCGCGGGGTGGGAAGTGCGCCACGTCGATGCCGAAGTGCAGGAAGCGCCCCATCAGATAGCGCGGAAGATGGGGGTATGGCTCGCTACCAAGGAATGCGATGGCTTCCTCGATGCTGGAGCATCGCGCCGCCGCCTCGGTCAGCCGTTCGCGCGTATACCGCGCACCGCTCGTCACCGGGTCCGCCCCTTGCCTCGGCCTCGGTAGCTGTCCGTCGTCGAATGACAGTTGGGGCAGAGTAGCCGCAGGTTCTCGATCCGGTTGTTCCGCCAGTTGCTGTCGATGTGGTCCACCTCTAGTGGGAGGGGTTTGCCCCGCCACACCGCTTCGTTGCCGCACAGCGCACATTGGTTCGCGACATCGAACTCCAGCATCGCTTCTTTGAGGCGCTTGCTCCGGGCGCGGCTGGCGTGCGGTGATTCCTCCTCAACCAGCACTTCGGCGGCTGTTCGGCGGCGTTGGTCGTACCTCATCCGTTCCGTTCGGGCGGGCGCGGTGAAGTGCGAGGTGTCGATCCCGTAGGCCTTGACGCGGCGACTGATGTGCGTGTGCTGTCCACCCACGACCTCCACTCCCAGTCGCCGCAGTACCTCGTACATGTTCGTGGACGCCGCCACAGCCCCCTCCAGGACCTCTCGGGTCCACCGCGTCCCCTCCCGCTCGAAGTGCGACGTGTCCACACCCAGCCCGCGCATGCGGGCGAGCAGATATCGTCGCGTCCCGCTCCTCGGGTCCACCCCCAGCCGCTCCAGCGCCTCCGTCAGCGTCCGTGCCCCTCGCGCGGCCGCTTCCAGACGTTCCCTCGTGTACGTGCTGGTCCCCATCGCACCCCCTCCGATCCGGCCACCCGTTCGTGGCCCCGTACGGAGTAACGAACCGAATATCGGACGGTCACGTCATGTCGCGTACGAATATCGCGTACGGCTGGAACAGGGAACGGCCCGCGCCGGTGGTGACCGGTGCGGGCCGTTCGGGAGGTGAAGGGAGGCGGAGGGTCAGAACCTCGGTTCCGGGGCCTGGGACATGACCAGTTCCGCCGCTTCCTCCGGGGTCTCCACCGACGGCGGGGAGCCCTCCAGGGGCTGCCTGGCCGTCTCCTTCATGCACGCCACCGCGACCACGCCGACGAGCGCCGCGCCCATCGCGTAGTACGCCGGCATCAGGTTGCTGCCGGTCGCCCCGATCAGGGCAGTGATCACCAGCGGGGTCGTACCGCCGAACAGCGACGCCGACAGGTTGTAGCCCACCGACAGGGAGCCGTACCGGACCTCCGTCGGGAAGAGCGCGGGCAGCGCCGCCGACATCGTGCCGAGCATGCAGACCAGCGACAGGCCGAGCATCAGCATGCCCGCCGTGATCGCCGGGATCCCGCCCCGCCCGATCAGCAGGAACGACGGCAGCGACAGGAAGAGGAAGCCCAGCATGCCCGCCATCAGCACCGGCTTCCGCCCGAAGTGGTCGCTCAGACGGCCGACCTGGGTGATGACCAGCATCAGCAGGACCATCACGACGAGCAGGATCAGCAGCCCGTGCGTCTCGCTGTAGCCGAGCTCGTCGGAGAGGTACGTCGGCATGTACGACAGCAGCATGTAGTCGGTGATGTTGTACGCGCCCACCAGAGCGATGCACAGGATCAGCGTCGGCCACTGCTGCCGGAAGATCTTCGCCAGGTCGCCCTTGGTCGAGGTCTCCACCGCGTCCGCCGCCTCGGAGGCGCGCGCCGACTCGCTCTCCAGCTTCTGGAACGCGGGCGTCTCGTCGAGCCGCAGCCGCAGGTAGAGGCCGACCAGGCCCAGCGGACCCGCCACCAGGAACGGCACGCGCCAGCCCCACGCCTCCATCGTGTCGGAGCCGAGCCAGGTGCTGAGCACCGTCACCAGGCCCGCCGCGGCCACGTACCCCGCCAGGGTGCCGAACTCCAGGAAGCTGCCGAAGTAGCCCCGGCGGCGGTCGGGCGCGTACTCGGCGATGAAGGTCGAGGCGCCGCCGTACTCGCCACCCGTCGAGAAGCCCTGGAGCATCCGGAAGAGGATCAGGAGGACGGGCGCCCAGAAGCCGATCGAGGCGTACGACGGGATCAGGCCGATCGCGAAGGTGCCGACCGCCATGAGGATCATGGTCAGCGCGAGGACCTTCTTGCGGCCCAGCCGGTCACCCATCGGGCCGAACACCATGCCGCCGAGCGGGCGGACCAGGAAGGCGACCGCGAACGTCGCGAACGACGACAGCAGCTGGACGGTGTCGTTGCCGGACGGGAAGAAGACATGGCCGAGGGTGACGGCGAGGTAGGCGTAGATGCCGAAGTCGAACCACTCCATGGCGTTGCCCAGCGAGGCCGCCTTCACGGCCCGCTTGACCGCCGCCTCGTCGGTGACCGTGATGTCGGTCCGCCGCAGCCGGGGCTGCCGACGCCGGGTGATGGCCCTGAACAGGAGGGGATGGCGTCTCAGGGCATCGGGATCGGCGGCGGGGTCGCGGTCTGTGGCCGGCATGGCCGTACGTCCTCTCTGGGGGCAACAACTCCAGGAGGCACTCCTGCGCGGTCATGCCGTTCGCAAACGAAAACCGCCCGGGAATGGGACGTGCGTCACGTCCCCCCGGGCGGCCTTGCGTGGTTCCGGGCCTTTACGTCGCTTTGGCCCGGCCGCCGGCCCGGTTCGGCCCGGCCGCCGGCCCGGTTCGGCCCGGCTCAGCCCTCGACGGCCAGGTCCCTGATGATCTTGGCGACATGGCCGGTGGCCTTCACGTTGTAGAAGGCGTGCTCCACCTTGCCGTCCTCGTCGACGACGACCGTCGAGCGGATCACGCCCGTCACCGTCTTGCCGTACAGCTTCTTCTCGCCGAAGGCGCCGTACGCCGTCAGCGTCTCCTTCTCCGGGTCGCCGACCAGCGTGACCTTCAGGTTCTCCTTCTCGCGGAACTTCGCCAGCTTCTCCGGCTTGTCCGGGGACACGCCGATGACGTCGTAGCCCGCCGCCGCGAGCACGTCCAGGTTGTCCGTGAAGTCGCAGGCCTGCTTCGTGCAGCCGGGGGTGAGGGCGGCCGGGTAGAAGTAGACGATGACCTTGCGGCCCTTGTGGTCCGCGAGGGAGACGTCGTTGCCGTCCGCGTCGGGCAGGGTGAAGGCGGGGGCGGTGTCGCCGGGCTGCAGTCGCTCGCTCATGGCTCTCCTCGGGATGGTTCGCGTACGCGTTCAGAGCCTAATGGGGGTCTGGGACGACCCTGAGGCGGCAGAACTGACAGACTGGCCCTCAAGGACCGATCATCGACCGGATCACGACTACGGAGGCAGCGCGGTGTCAGAGGCCAGGACCCCTGCGCAGATCGAGGCGGACATCGTCCGCCGGCGCGAGCAGCTCGCCGTCACTCTCGACGAGATCGGCATTCGGGTGCACCCGAAGACGATCGTCGGGGACGCCAAGGCCAAGGTCGCCTCGACGGTCGACCAGACCGCCGGGCGCGCCTTCGACGCCGTCAACCGCGTCGTCTCGGACGTGAAGGCACGTTTCACCCATGAGGACGGCGCCCCGCGCCTGGAGCGCGTGGTTCCGGCGGCCCTCGTCGCCGTGGCGGTCATCGGACTGCTCGCCGCGTCCTCCCGCAAGGGGAAGGGATGACCCCTCCCCGCCGCGGGCGCCACGCCCGGGCGGGTAGGTTCACCCCGTGAGCGAGAACACGCACGACAAGTTGCCCATCCGGATGCTCCACGACCGGGTCCTGGTCCGCACCGACTCCCCGGAGGGGGAGCGGCGTTCCGGCGGCGGCATCCTGATTCCGGCGACGGCCGCCGTCGGCCGTCGCCTCGCCTGGGCCGAGGTGGTCGCGGTCGGTCAGAACGTCCGCACCGTCGAGATCGGCGACCGGGTGCTCTACGACCCGGAGGACCGTGCCGAGGTGGAGGTGCGGGGTGTCGCGTACGTCCTGATGCGGGAGCGCGACCTGCACGCGGTGGCCGCGGACCGGTTCCAGGGGGCCACGGACTCGACCGGGCTCTATCTCTGAATTCCTTCGGTGAATTCTTTCGGCTCTGAGCCTTCTGGCCGGTGAAGGCCCTGGTGACCATGGTCACCAGGGCCTTCGGCCTTTCTTTGCTAGCCTGGAGACATCCCGACGAGACGCGCCGTACCGGGCTTTCGACAAGACGACGCAGCCTGTTGTTCCGTCTCGCGGAGGTGTTGTCGTCATGGCCTGGGTTCTTCTTCTCGTCGCGGGTCTGCTCGAGGTCGGCTGGTCGATCGGCATGAAGTACACCGACGGTTTCACGCGGCTCTGGCCCAGCGTGTTCACCGGTGTCGGGATCGTCGCCTCCATGGTGCTGCTGTCGCAGGCCGCCAAGACGCTGCCGATCGGTACGGCGTACGGCGTGTGGGTCGGGATCGGCGCGGCCGGTGCGGCGGTGTTCGGCATGGTGGTGCTCGGGGAGCCGACGACCGCCGCCCGGATCTTCTTCGTCTGTCTGCTGCTGGTCGCCGTGGTGGGACTCAAGGCGACCTCGGGTCACTGACGCGGGCGGCCCGCGCCGGTGTTCGCGCCGGTGCTCGCGGGGGTGTTCGCGCTCGCGGGCGGCCTCCCGCTCGCGTGAGGCTCGGTGTTCGCGCGGGGCTCAGCGTGCGCACGAGGCCTGGCGCTCGCACGGGGCGTCGCGTTCGTACGGGGCTTCGCGTCGGTGGCGGGCCGGGGAGCGGGGCCCGGCGCGGCCGGTCCGCGCGGGCCTGCTCCTGGCCCTGTTCCCTGCCCCGGGCCTGTTCCCGGCGCCGCTCCCGGCCCCGCCTCACCTGTTTCGTACGACTCCTCGGTTCCGTCGGGCCGCCCGCCGGTTCCGTCCGGCCGCCCGCCGGTTCCGTCGGGCCGATCGAGCTTGTCGGTCCTGTCCGGCCTGTCCGGCCTGTCCGGCGGCCCCTCGGGGGCCGCTTCCAGGGATCCCTCCGCGGACGTGGCCCCGTCCGGGCCGTCCGGTGCCGGCGGGACCTCCGGCATGTCCTCCGCCCCCGGCATCAGCCGGAGGTCGAAGTCCCGTGGTGCCGTCCCGGCCAGCGCGTCCCGGGTGAACTGGCCCCAGATCTCGGTGGGCGCCCCGCCCCCGTTGACGCGGTCCTGACCCAGGGCCCCGTACAGCGACTCCTGCCGTCCCGTCTCCGGGTCCTGGCCCATCAGCGCGACCACCGTCGCGAGCTCCGGGGTGTACCCCGCGAACCAGGCGGCCTTGTCGTCCTCCGCCGTGCCCGTCTTGCCGGCCGCCGGGCGCCCGGCGGCCTGCGCGGCCGTTCCGCTGCCCACCTCGACGACGCTCCGCAGGATGGACGTGGTCGTGTCGGCGGCCTCGCGGCTCACCGCCTGCCGGGCGACGGGGGCCGGCGCCGCGATCTCCTGGCCGTCCCTGCTGATCCGCTCGACCAGCGAGTACGTGCCGTGCCGGCCGTGCGCCGCGAGGGTCGCGTACGCCGTCGCCATGTCGAGGACGCTGGCGGTGGCCGGGCCGAGCGCGATGGAGGGGGAGGCGGTGAGGTCGGGCGTGGTCCCGGGCAGGCCGAGGGCGATCGCGGTGCGCCGGACGTGCCCGGGGCCGACGTCGACGGCCATCTGGGCGTACACGGCGTTCACCGACAGGTTGGTGGCCGCGCCCACGGCGATCTCGCCGTAGCTCTCGTCGTCCTCGTTGGCGGGGTCGTACGGGCTGCCGTTCCAGCCCTGCACCGGGCGCCGGTTGTCCCCGTCGTACAGGGTGTGCGGGGTGATGGGCTCGCCGTACTGGGTCTGCGCCCCGCTCTGTACGGCCGCGGTGAAGACGAAGGGCTTGAAGGTGGAGCCGACCTGGTAGTCGCGGCGGGTGGCGTTGTTGACGTACTGGCGGGTGTAGTCGACGCCGCCGTACATCGCGAGGACCTCGCCGGTCGCCGGGTCGAGGGCCGCAGCGCCGACCCGCAGGTACCGGTCGGCGGGGACCCGCGCCGGGTCGAGCTTGCTGACGACCCGGTCCTCGACGGCCTGGACGAGCGCCTCCTGTTTGGCGGGTTCCAGGGTGGTGGTGATGCGGAATCCGCCGCCGGCGAGGGTCTTCTCGTCGACGATGCCGTGGTCGGTGAGGTACTCCTCGACGGCCTGGACGAGGTAGCCGCGCTGTCCGGAGAGGCCGTTCGCGGGGCGGGCGGTCTGGGGGAGGGGGAAGCGCACGCCGACGCGGTCGGCGGGTGCGAGCCAGCCCTTGGTGACCATGCCGTCGAGGACGTAGTTCCAGCGGGCGACGGCCTTGGCGCGGTTCTCGGGGTGGGTGGTGACGTCGTAGGCGCTGGGGGCCTTGAGGAGGGAGGCGAGGTACGCGCCCTCGGCGGTGTCGAGGTCCTCGACGTCCTTGCCGTAGTAGGCGCGGGCGGCGGCCTGGACGCCGTACGCGTTCCGTCCGAAGTAGCTGGTGTTCAGGTAGCCCTGGAGGATGTCCTCCTTGCTCTTCTCGCGGCCGAGCTTGATCGCGATGAAGAACTCCTTGGCCTTGCGGGTGAGGGTCTGCTCCTGGCCCAGGTAGTAGTTCTTGACGTACTGCTGGGTGATGGTGGAGCCGGACTGGCGGCCCTTGCCTGTGACGGTGTTCCAGGCGGCGCGGACCATCGCCTTGGGGTCGACGGCGCGTGAGGTGTGGAAGTCGCGGTCCTCGGCGGCGAGGACGGCCCGCCGGACGGTGAGCGGGACGCGGTCGAGCCGGACGTTCTCGCGGTTGACCTCGCCGTCGCGGGCGAGGGGGGTGCCGTCCCGGTACAGGTACACGTTGGACTGGGCGACGGCGGCGGCGTTGGCGGGCGGGATCTCCACCAGGAGATAGCCGGCGGCGAAGGCGCCGGCGAGGAGCAGGGTGCCGAGCAGGAGGAGTCCGAAGAGGGTGCGCAGGACGCGCCGGACACGGCGCTTCGGTGCGGGGGGCGGCTTCGGGCCGGGGAGGGTGGGGTCCCTCGGTTCCCAGCTCGCGCGGACCGGCCGGGGGCCGTCGGCGCCGCTGGTCCCGTTCGTACCGCTCGTACCGGAGGAAGGGGGCATGGCATCTCATATTGCCCGCAATATGACGAAAGTCCTGTATGCGACCCGAAGGTGACGGAAAATCCGGTCGCGGCACTCGGACGGACCTCGCTAGGGTCGTGCGCTTCGGCGTTTTTCCCTGCATAGGGGACGGGGTGTCCCGGTCCCGGAAGGAGGAACGGCATGCTGCGGCTGTACGCGACGGTGGCCGCGGGCGGCTTCCGGCGCCATGCCACGTACCGGGTGGCGACGGCGGCGGGGGTCTTCACCAACACCGTCTTCGGCTTCGTCCTGTCGTACACCTACATCGCCCTCTGGGACGAACGCCCGCAGCTCGGCGGCTACTCGATGGACGACGCCCTCGCGTACGTGTGGATCGGACAGGCTCTGATCACGGTCTGCGGGCTGATGGGCGGCGGCTTCGAGGAGGAGCTGATCGAGCGCGTCAGGACCGGGGACATCGCGGTCGACCTCTACCGCCCGGCCGACCTCCAGGCCTGGTGGTTCTCGGCCAACCTGGGCCGTTCGGGCTACCAGCTGCTCGGCCGCGGGGTCGTCCCGATGCTCGTCGGCTGGCTCGCCTTCCGCTTCACCCTGCCGGCCGGGCCCGGCTCCTGGCTCGCCTTCCTGCTCGCCGTGGCGCTGGGCTCCGTGGTCGGCTTCGCGATCTGGTACCTGGTGGCGATGAGCGCGTTCTGGCTGCTCGACGGCCAGGGCGTGACGCAGGTGGCCTGGCTGAGCGGCCTGTTCTTCTCGGGCATGCTCCTCCCGCTGAACGTCTTCCCGGGCACGCTGGGCGAGGTCGCCCGGGTCCTGCCGTGGGCGTCGCTGCTCCAGGTGCCGGCCGATGTGTACCTGGGGAAGTACGAGGGCTGGGGGCTGGCGGGGGCGTACGCCTTCCAGGGGTGCTGGGCGCTGGTCCTGTTCGGCGCGGGGCGGGCGGCGCAGAGCGCGGCGACGCGGAAGGTGGTGGTGCAGGGTGGCTGAGGTCCTGTACGGGGAGGGGGACGGGGGTGCGGGTGCCGGGCCGGGGTCCGGGTCCTCGGGCTCAGGGTCCGGGGCCTCGGGCTCAGGGTCCGGGTCCGGCTCCGAGGGCGTGGCTGCGGGGTCCGTGCACGTGTCCTCAGGATCCGGCTCCCGTGTCTCCGGTTCCATGGTCGGCCCTGGCCCTGGCCCTGGCGCTGGCTCTGGCGCTGGCTCTGGCTCCGGCCCCGGCTCTGGCTCTGGCCCCGGCTCTGGCTCTGGCCCCGGCTCTGGCTCCGGCCCCGGCCCCGGTTCCGGATCCCGGGTCTTCGGTTCTCCGGTCGGCTCCTGGGCCACGTACCGCATGGTGGCGGGCATGTGGATCCGCTCCACCATGGCGTATCGCTCGTCCTTCGTCCTCACGCTCGTGACGAGCTTCTGCGTCACCTTCTTCGACTTCGTCGTCATCCTGCTGATGTTCGGTCAGGTGGAGGGGCTCGGCGGCTTCACCTTCGCGGAGGTCGCCCTCCTGTACGGGACGGCGGGTACGTCGTTCGGGATCGCCGACCTGACGATGGGGTCGCTGCAGCGGATGGGGAAGCGGGTCAGGGACGGCTCGCTCGACACCTTCCTGATGCGCCCGGCGCCGCTCCTCGCACAGGTCGCGGCGGACAAGTTCGCGCTGCGGCGCTTCGGCCGCGTGCTCCAGGGAGTCTTCGTCCTGGTCTGGGGCCTGATCCTGCTCGACGTGGCGTGGACGCCGCTGAAGGTGGTGCTGCTGCCGGTGGCGCTGGTCTCCGGCGCGGTGATCTTCGCGGCGCTGATGACGATCGGCGCGGCGACGCTCTTCTGGATGCAGGACGCGACGGAGGTGACGAACGCCTTCACGTACGGCGGGAACACCCTCCTCGGATACCCGCCGACGATCTTCGCGCAGGACCTGGTGCGGGGTGTCGTGTACGTCGTGCCGCTGGCGTTCGTGAACTGGCTGCCCGCGCTGTACGTGCTCGACCGGCCGGCCCCGGCGGGGGTGCCGGAGTGGGCGGCGTTCGCCTCGCCGCTGGTGGCGGCCGTCTGCTGCGCGGTCGCTGGGCTCGCGTGGCGGGCCGGGATCCGTTCGTACCGATCGACAGGAAGCTGAGGGGCGTGCCGTTCATCGAGCTGGATTCACTGGAGAAGGTCTTCACGGTCCGTCGTAAGGCGGGCCTGTTCCGTCGCGAGAAGCGCGAGGTCAGGGCGGTCGACGGCATCAGCTTCGGCGTCGAGCGCGGCGAGATGGTCGGCTACATCGGCCCCAACGGCGCCGGGAAGTCGACCACGATCAAGATGCTGACCGGCATCCTCACCCCCACCGGCGGCCGGCTGCGGGTCGCCGGCATCGACCCGTCGCGCGAGCGGACCAGGCTGGCGCAGCGGATAGGGGTGGTGTTCGGGCAGCGGACGACGCTCTGGTGGGACCTGCCGCTGAAGGACTCGTACCGGCTGATGCACCGGATGTACCGCATCCCCGACGCCCGCTACCGGGAGAACCTCGACCGCTGCGTGGAACTCCTGGAACTCGGGGAGCTGCTCGACGTGCCCGTACGCCAGCTCTCCCTGGGCCAGCGGATGCGCGGCGACATCGCGGCCGCGCTCCTCCACGACCCGGAGGTGCTGTACCTGGACGAGCCGACGATCGGCCTGGACGTCGTCTCGAAGGCGCGGGTGCGGGAGTTCCTCAGCGACCTGAACAGCACCCGGGGCACCACGGTCCTCCTCACCACCCACGACCTCACGGACATCGAACAGCTCTGCTCGCGGGTGATGGTGATCGACCACGGGCGGCTGATGTACGACGGGGAGCTGGCGGGCCTGCACGCCGTGGGCGAGAGCGAACGGCTCCTGATGGTCGACCTGGAACGCGAGCTGCCCCCGATCGACGTCCCCGGCGCCCGCTTCGTACGGTCGGAGGGCCCTCGCCAGTGGCTCGCCTTCCCGGCCACGGCCTCGGCGGCCCCGCTGGTGTCGGCGGTGGCGGCGAGCTATCCCCTCCTCGACCTCTCGGTGCGGGAGCCGGACATCGAGACGGTGATCGCGAAGATGTACGGGGGAACTCGGGACGAGCGCCGGGAGTCCCTGATGTAGGAGGTCGGCTCATGGTGAGTTTTTCGTACACGGCGGCGGACGAGGAGAAGAGCAGAGGCGTCCGCCGCATGAAGGCCCTGGCGACGGCGCTGCTCGCGGTGGTGGCCGTGATCTACGCCCTGGCCACCTGGGCGGAGAACGCGGGATGGGGCTCCTGGGCGGGCTATGTCGCGGCGGCGGCGGAGGCGGGCATGGTCGGCGCGCTCGCGGACTGGTTCGCGGTGACGGCCCTGTTCCGCCACCCGCTCGGCCTGCCGATCCCGCACACGGCGATCATCCCGACGAAGAAGGACCAGCTGGGGGCGTCGCTGGGCCAGTTCGTCGGCGAGAACTTCCTCTCCGCCGACGTCGTACGGGGCCGACTGGCTGCCCTCGGCATCGGCAGCCGCCTCGGCACCTGGCTGGCGGACCCGGCGCACGCGGACCGCGTCACGGCGGAGGCCTCCACGGCGCTGCGGGGCGCCCTGACCGTCCTGCGCGACGCGGACGTCCAGGCGGTCGTCGGGGAGGCGATCACCCGGCGGGCGGAGTCGGCGGAGATCGCGCCCGGCCTCGGGAAGACCCTGGAGCGGATCGTCGCCGACGGGGCCCACCACCGGGCCGTCGACCTGATCTGCACCCGCGCCCACGACTGGCTGGTGACGCACGGGGCCTCGGTGATGGACGCGGTGCAGGGCGGGGCGCCCGGCTGGACGCCGCGCTTCGTCGACAAGCGCGTCGGCGAACGCGTCTACAAGGAACTCCTCCGCTTCGTGACGGAGATGCGGGACATGCCGGCGCACCCGGCGCGCGGGGCGATCGACCGCTTCCTCACCGACTTCGCGGCCGACCTGCAGGCCGACACGGACACCCGCGCCCGCATCGAACGTCTCAAGTCGGACCTCCTGGCCCGCCCCGAGGTCCAGGACATCATCGCCTCGGCCTGGTCCTCGGTCCGCAATCTGATCATCGCGGCGGCCGAGGACGACCGCAGCCAACTCCGCCTCCGCGCCCGCGCGTCCCTGATCTCCCTGGGCAACCGCCTGGCGACGGACCCCCGTCTCCAGTCGAAGGTCGAGGGCTGGGCGGAGGATGCGGCGGCGTACGTGGTGACGACGTACCGGGGCGAGATCACGTCCCTGATCACGGACACGGTCGCGGGCTGGGACGCCACCCAGACCTCGAAGAAGATCGAGGCGAACATCGGCCGCGACCTCCAGTTCATCCGCATCAACGGCACGGTGGTGGGCGCGCTGGCCGGCCTGCTGATCTACACGGTGAGCCATGGGGTGGGGGGCTGAGGACGCTCGCAGCCCGGTCCTCGCGCCCTGGCCGCGGCGTGGTGCGCGGCTCAGCCCCGGGCGCGGGTGACTGCCGGAGGCCTTCCCTCGGCTCGGGGTCCAGGCCCGGGGCCGCGGGCGACGGCCCGGCCGTTCCCCTGGCTCGGGGCTTGTCGCGGGTGATGGTCCGGTCGTTCCCTGGCTCAGGCCTTGTCGCGGGTGACGGCCCAGGAGGTGGCGGCGACGACGCCGGCGACGGAGAAGACGGCGGGCCAGGCGCCGATCTTCTTGGCGAGGGGATGGGACCCGGCGAAGGCGGCGACGTAGGCGGTACCGAGCCCGGCGGCCACCTTGGCCCCACCGACCTGCTGCCACTCCCGAGCGGCCAGAGCCCCGGCCCCGGCGAGCACGACCCCACCGAGCGGCCGCTTCTTGGTCCACCGCGCCACGGCGTAACCGCCCACGAGTCCGGCGGCGGCTATGGCGGGGGAGGGGATGCGGGGCATGGCGGGGCCTTTCGGTCGGATGGGTTGTCCTTCGAGCCTACGAGGGGGTGCGCGCATGGCCCCTACCGGGCACCGTATTCGGCTGGTTCGGGGGCTGCGTGGCGCATTCGGCGCACAGTGTCTCGTCGGCGAGGGGCCGGAACAGCATGGGTTGGATGTGGCCGCCGGAGCATTCGCGCTCCCTCAGGCTCTTCTCTGGATGACGGCCGGTGGATGGGGTCACCGGCTGACCAGCGGCCGGGTCACCGGCACCCGCATGTCGTGGCGGCCTCAGCGTTCGGCGGCGTCTCGCCAGTAGTCCGCGAGCATTTCGCCGGGCCACGTCGGCTGAGTTATGGGTCCACGGGGGAGCATTTCTTCGAAGACCGCCACGAGATCGACGACCTGAGTGCCGTCGTCGGCGTCGAGGTCCGCGACGTGCAGGTCGTGCCCGTCGACCTTGAGCAGTCTCGGAAAGGACGTGGCCAGCCGGGCGGGACGCCGATGGTTGTGGTGAACGAAGGTGCCGGTCGCAGGCCATGCGGGGTTGTCGCGGGGGCTGCGTGCGTGAAGTGCGACATCGTCCGGGGAGCCGAGGTTGAAGAACCACGTGACTTGGAGGTGGGAGAACTGCTCGATGCCCTGGAGGGTTTCCACGGGGAACTCCGGCCGCAGGCGGATGATCGACTCGACGCCGCCCTTGAAGTCGTCGAGTCGTCCGGTATGGCCGCCGACTACGTCGGCGATGACCGGCACCTGGATGAACTGCGCAGTCACGGGTTGCCCTTCTTCCTTCTCTGCGGCGCCACTTGTGGGGTGGGGCGGTTCAGGGCCGTCAGGTTACTCGTCGTAGTACGGACCGGGCGCGTTCGTCCACTTCGGAGACGGAGGGGATTCCGCGGTTGCGGAACGGGGACAGGACCGTGCGCATGGTGAGGGCCGCTTCCCGCGTCCTGCCGGACTGGACACCGTCCATGGCGTCGAGGGCCTGGGACCAGGTCCGACAGGCCGCGTCGATGTTGCCTTGTCCGGCCTGGACCGAACCCATGTAGCCGAGTGTGACGGCGTGCGTCCGGTTGAAGGAGTCGGTTCTACGGTGCCGCACGCTGGCGTGAAAGTGGCGGAGGGCGCCGTCAAGGTCGCCCAGGGCCCAGAGGGTGCGGGCTGTTTCATGGGCGAGGGACGCTTCCTGGAAGAACCACACCCGGTGCGGCTCGTCGTCGCCCGGCGCTGCCCTGGCGAGGTCGGTCTCAGCTTGCTTGATCGCGGTGATGGCGTTGCCTCGCTGGCCGTCCACTGCCAGTGCTCGCGCACGTACGACGCCGATCAGGGCGCGTTCGCGAGGGGAGGCGTGGGCGTACCGGTTGCGCTCGATGGAGGCGGTGGCGAGGTTCAAGGCCGCCCGGGAGTGCCCCAGGTCTATGGCCTGATGAGCCATCGCCCGCAGGATGTGTCCGGCGAGGGGTGCGTCGTCGGCTTCGGCGGCGAGCTTGAGCGCGAGGGTGAAATAGCGTCGTGCGGACTCGTGTTGGGAGGCGTCGAAGCTCATCCAGCCCGCCACGTACACGGCCTCGGCCGCCGCTGAGTACAGAGACTGTCGCGAGTCCTCGCCCCTGAAGACCCCGCTCACGTACCGGGCGATGTCGTCGACGATGTACTGGTGAAGGGCGGTTCGGCCGTCGACGCCACCGTGTCGTTGGTCGCGTCGGGCGAAGAACTCGGTCATCTCGCGAACGGCCCGCACTTCGATCTCGCCGACTCTCCGATTCGGGTCGACCGCGCGGGAGCGCGCCCGTCGTGGAGCCTCGTCCCACCACGGTTCCCTGGGCAGGGTCAATCCGCCGACGGAAAAGACGGCGGCGCCGGTGAGGAGTCGGCGGCGTTCGCGGTCCATGCTGTTTCTCCCCAGGTCGACCAGAGTCTTCAGCGTGTCGGTGTCCCACTCGGACCCGGTGACCGTATCCGGGGTGTTCCCCGCGAGACCGATCTCCGCGAGTGCGAGCGGACGTCCCAACCGTCGCGACAGAGTTTCACGCAGAATGTCGGCCGCTCGCCCTCGGGGTCGGGTTCCAGCTACCCACATGGCGATGTGCGAGCGCTTGACGGTGAGGAGTTCGTCCACGCCGGCCTCTGCCGCGACACGTACCACCGCGGCCGCCACAACGGGCTGCGACCAGCCTGTCTCTGCGATCACCGCAGCCAGTTCATCGTTCCTGCGCGCCACGCTGCGCCCCTGTTCACAAGAGAACAATCTTTGACGGGTTTGACGGCGTCGGGGTCCGAAGGGGGATACCCGCCTATCGCGAATCACGGTTCGCTGAGAGGACACGAAACCACCAACCGACAACGACGGAAGGGTGAATGGTGACTTTCAGCCACGTGGGTGAGGGCGATAGCCGGGCGTCCGCAGCCACGCCACCCCTTACACCGGATCCGCGAGCAGCGCTCCGCGCGTGGCGCCCTCCGGTCTCCGAGGCGGCCGCCGTAGGACGCCGCTTCGACGAAGGCGTGCGCGCGCTGGAGAGACCCACGCCTCCCGTCGAGGTCCTGACCGTTGACACGGCCACGTCTTGCCCCACAGGGCACCCCTCGTACTCCCAGACGCTGCCGCGTGACGCCCGGAGTGCGGGAGTCGCTCGCAGGCTGGTTCGTACGGCGCTGACGCTCTGGGGCCTGGAAGCGCTCATTGAGGACGCCGCCCTCGTGGTCACCGAACTGGTCTCCAACGCGGTCGACCACAGTCGACTGGCATCGATCCGCGTGATCGTCGCCAGACCCTCCACGAACGGGGTCCGCGTGGGTGTGGTCGACCGCTCCACGACCGTCCCGACTCTGCTGATCGACGTCGGCGACGGCGAAACCCGGGGGCGGGGGCTGCTCCTTGTCGACGCTCTCGCGGATCGATGGGAAACCGAGCTGTACCGGTGGGGCAAGCAAGTCTGGGCCGAGTTGAGGCTGGAGAATGCGCTGTGAACGAGGATGGCTGCATGGTGCGTGAGCCGTGGGAACTGTCGTTTTCGGCGGAACCTCGGGAGGTGGCCGGGCTTCGGCGTGTGGTGCGGCTCCACTTGAAGCTGTGGGGGTTGTCGCGTCAGAGCGAAGCGGCTCAGCTCTGCGTCAGTGAACTGGCCTCTCAAGTGATTCGTCAGGGAGGAGCGGGAGCTTCCGCGTCGCTACGCCTATCCATGAGCGGTACGTACCTGCGGATCGAGATGAGAGGTCCGGGGTGTCAAGGCGTCTTGGCGCCCCCCGATTCCGTGTCTGACATCGACGCGGACATGGGCCTGACGCTGGTTGGCGGGATCGCGGATCGCTGGGGTGTGCTGGCGGGGGCGGAGTGCCAGGTCACGTGGTGCGAGATCGCGACCGACCTCGTGACCCCTCATGGGCATAGTGGTGGCACGCGTGTCACGAGAGCGGAATCGATGATCTCCCTCTACGACGCCATCACGTCTCCTAGGGCGGTGAACGCGAGCCGACTTACCGCCGCTTCGGCCCAGGTCGCGGTGATCGAGGCGGTCGCAGACCTCTTGCACTGGGTGGATGCTCACGGATATGACGTGGACGACGTGCTGGACGCGGCTCAGACGCGCTTTGAGGCGGGGCCGTGAGGTCCGGGCAAGGTGACGAGGTAGCGCGGACCCATACCTCCGAGGGGAGGCCGTGATCTAGATTCCTCGCATGGGGATGCGAGATTTGCTCGGCGAGGTCGCGAGCACATACGACCGCACGGCGGGTTCGAAGCGTGAGGTAAAGGGTCAGCAGATACTGCGGGGAGTCGCGGGTCGAACTGACCTCGTCCTTCCGCCGGGGTTCAAGGCTGAGGGACATGGGGGACAGACCACCCCGGCGGCGACCCCGTGGATCGGTGTTTTCGATGAGCGGGGAATGCGGGATCCCAAGAAGGGCCTTTATCTCGCGTATATCTTCAGCGCGGATCTGAAGAATGTGACGTTGACCTTGCAGCAGGGGATCACCTGGCTGGAAGCTCATTTGGGGAAAGGTATCGCTCGGCAGGACCACCTCCGTCATCACGCGGCGCGACTTCGCCGCGCCGTGAGGCGAAAAGAGTGCCTGGATTGGGTGGACGAGCCGGAACTCAGGGATGACGCGGCGCGACCCAGGGCGTACGAGGCGGCGAGTGTGATCGCCAAGGTGTACGAAACAGCCGCGCTGCCCAGCGACATCGCGCTGACGGAAGATCTTCTGCTGGGTGTGGAGGCCCTGCGACGGGCGGAGGAATTCGATCGAGTCTGGTGGATGAGCGGCGACACGGACGCGGTCCAGCTGGCCTACGACCTCGGTAGCCATGCTCCACGATTCGCCGTGGCACCGGCGGACTTCGATCCGCTGGCTGACTTCCACCCCAAGGACGGCAGTGAGTACAAGGTGCAGATCACTGCTCGACAGCAGATCAAGCAGCGACTTCATGAGGACTTGATCAAGGACTTCGGTCATCACGTCGTGGACCGTGGGTACGTTCCCAGCACGCTGCGACAGCACCCCAAAGATCTGGTTCTGAGGCAATCGCGGGATTCTGGGGGGCAGGATCCGGAGTGGCTGGTCGAAGCGAAGATCGTTCGCAACGGAAACGCCACGGTGGCCGTGCGCGAGGCGCTCGGGCAGCTCTACGAGTACCGCCACTTTCTCTACCAGCAGCGGCCGGAACCTTTCCTTGTGGGCCTCTTCTCAGAGGAGATCGGCATCTATGCCCCGTACTTGGAAGAACAGGGAATAGCTTCGATCTGGCGGGCCGATGATGGATGGGACGGATCCCCCATGGCGCGGGACTGGGGGATGACATCGGCCTAGCCTTGGATCAAGCGGTAGCGCCCCCGTGGCACTCCCCGTACGTAGCCTCCCGCCCGCACCAGCACCCCTCCCCCCAAGCCGGTGGCCACCCCGTAGCCCGGCCGCGGGCCGCCAGGGTCGTCGCGTACTGCGGGAGGAGGTCCGCGTTCGACGGGTGGGTGGATTCCGAGGCGGCGAAGGCTTCGTAGGAGGGGACCGTGGCTCTGACGATGCCCAGGTTCGGGGTGCCCGCCTGGGCGAGTTCGCGGAGGGAGGCCTCGATGTCCGTGAGGTGGGCCGTGTACGTGGGGTACTCCGCCTCCAGTTCCGGGTACGCCGTCAGCAGCTCGTCCAGTTCCGCTTCCGGCCAGTGGAGGACCGCGACCGGGAACGGGCGGGAGAGGGCCGTGCGGTAGGTGCCCAGTTCCGAGCGGAGGCGGGCGATCTCCGCCTGGAGTTCCGCCGGGTCCTCCGAGCCGAGCGACCACAGGCGCTTCGGGTCGTGCAGTTCGTCCAGGGGGACCGCCGCCGTGTGCAGCCGGTCCGCCAGGTCGTCCCAGTCGTCGTGCGGCAGCGCCAGCATCCTGCGGATCCGGTGCCGGGTGATCAGGAGGGACTCCGTGCTGTGCGGGAGATCCGGGGACGTGACCAGGAGCCGCGCCGCCTCCGTCAGCGTCGACTCCGCCGCCTCCAGCTCGTCGTGGGCCTCCAGCGTCTCCGCCGTGATCTCCCACGGGGCCGCGTCCGACGGCCGGGCGTCGCGGACGCCGGCGATGATCGCGCGGGCCTCGGCCTCATGGCCGTACTCCCACAGGTTCGCCGCCTTCAGCGCCCTGATCAGGAGCGGGTTCGCCGGCTCGCCGGACAGCAGCGTGTCGTAGAGGTCCGTCGCGGCCGGGCGGTCGCCCGCCAGTTCCAGGTGTGCGGCGGCCTGGAGGAACAGCGGCTCCCTGTCCCCGGGGTACTGCGCGGCGGTGCGCAGCAGGCGCTCGGCTTCGGTGGTGTGGGCGGCAGGCGTGTCGGGGCGCATGCCGTCCACCGTACTGCTGTACGGGCCTGGAGAGTTGGCACCCCAGCGCATATCGTGCCCCGCGTGCGGGCCAGGGTGGGGCAGCGGGTGCCGGTCGTCGTCCAGTCGCGGGGACGGCGCCGTACGGGTGCCCGCGTGCTGTGGGTGGCTGCCGAGACCGTCGTCACCTGTGGTGTCGTCGTGCTGCTCCTCGTCGTGCACCAGCTGTGGTGGACCAATCACCTCGCCCGTGCCGACGCCCGCGAGCGGGTGCGTGTCCTGGAGCGGGAGTGGGCGATCTCTCCCTCCGTTCCGGCCGATGACGCCCCTCCCGGCGGAGAGCCGGTGGACCTCGGGCCGTCGGGCGGTGACCAGGGCTCCTCCTCGGCCCCGGCCCCGGCCCCGACCGGGTCCGGGGCCGTTCCCCGCGACACCTCCCGGGGCTCGCCTTCCTTCGCCTTCGCGGTCCTCCGTGTTCCCCGGATCGGGCTCACCGTCCCCGTCGCCCACGGCGTCTCCAAGCGGTCCGTCCTCGACAAGGGGTACGCCGGGCACTACCCCGGCACCGCCGGCCCCGGCCGCACCGGGAACTTCGCGCTCGCCGGGCACCGCAACACCCACGGCGAGCCCTTCCGGTACATCAACCGCCTCGCGCCCGGGGACGAGATCTCCGTGCGCACCCGGGGCGCCACCTTCACCTACCGCGTCGACCAGGTGCTGCGGCAGACCGCTCCCCGTGACGTCGGGGTCATCCGGCCCGTGCCCCGGTCGATCGTCAAGCCCTCGTACGGCTACGACGACCCCGGCGCCTATCTCACCCTCACCACCTGCACCCCCGAGTTCAGCAGCGCCTACCGGCTCGTCGTCTGGGCGAAGTTGGTATCGACCGGGTGATCAGGCGCAGGCCCCATCTGTTGCGGCTCCTCGCTCCGTACCTCCTGTCGGGTGCTGATGGCGGGGGAGGGGTACACGAGCTTCAGCCGTCTCGGCGCCAACGTCCTTCTCCTCGTCCCCGTGCTCCTCGGCACCGCCGCCCTCTTCGTCGTCCCCGGGCCCGTCGGCGCCGAGTCGAACCTCGCCCTGTTCAAGCTGGTGACGGACTCGCCGCCCGCCTGGGCCGTCGTGCTCGTCCGCGCGCTCGTCTTCTCCGGGAACGACCCCCTCCGGGGCGTCGACGCCGGGCTCCTCGCCCTCGTCGCCAACCTCGCCAACCCGCCGTGAGCGTGTCGCGAGTCGGTACGCGCCTCCCGGGGGCGATCGCGACGAACGGGACGACGCGGACGTCCTCGCGCTGGAGGAGTACACCGACGCCGCCCTCACACCGGCGCCGCCCTCACCCCGGCGCCGCCGTCACCCCGGCGCCGGGGAAGGCCGGCGCCGCCCCAGGGCGAGGGTGACCCCCGCGCCGGTCAGGGCCAGCGCCGCCGACGCCAGGACCGCCGCGTCCGCCCCCGCCGTCGCCAGCGCCAGCATCAGGGCGACGCCCGCCGAGGAACCGATGTAACGGGCGGTGTTGTTCGCGCCCGAGCCCATCGCCGCCCGCTCCGGGGGTACGGAGTCGACCGCGAGCCGGGGCAGCGCCGCGTTCAGCAGGCCGCTGCCCGCGCCGGCCACCACGAGGCCGGGGAGCAGGCGCGGCCAGGAGCCGGACGGGCCCTCCAGGCCGCCGAGGAGGGCCAGGACGCCTCCTGCCGACAGGGCGAATCCCCCCGCCAGTTGGTACGGGGCGGAGAGCCGGCCCGCGAGCCGGCGCGTCTGGAGGGCCACCACGAACGCCGTCCCCGACCAGAGCACGAACAGCCACGCCGCCCCCAGCGGCGACATCCCCGCCGCGCCCTGGAGCAGCGCGGGCACCACGCTGAACAGGCCGATCACCGCCATGCCCGTGAACAGCGCCCCCAGCGTCGACGCCAGGAACGCCGGCCGCCGCAGCAGCGCCAGGTCCACCATGGGCGTACGGCTCCGGTGCTCGATCGCCACGAACACCGCCGTCAGGGCCACCGAGGCCGCCATCAGGCCGCCCACCTGGGGCCGCAGCCAGCCGTCCCGGCCGAGCGTGAGCGCGGTGAGCAGCGCCGCCAGGGCCAGGCCGAGCGCCGTCGCCCCCGCGATGTCGGGGCGGGGCCGCGCCGGTGGCTCCGCCCCGGGGCCCGCCGCCGCCCCGGGGCCCGCCGCCGCCCCGGGGCCCGCCGCCGCCCCGGGGCCCGCCGCCACCCCGGGGCCCGCCGCCACCCCGGGGCTCACCGCCGCCCCGGGGCCCACCGTCCCCTCCCGTACCGGACCCTCGGGTCCCAGCGTCCGGGCCCCCACCGCCGCGATCACCAGGGCCGCCGCGCCCAGGACCTCGTACGCGAGCCGCCAGTCCACCAGGCTCAGCGCGCCCGCGAGCAGGGGGCCGAGCGCGATGCCGCCGCTCACCGACGCGCCCCAGATCCCGGTCGCCCTGATCCGGTCCCGGCCCGCCGGGTACGCGGTCGCGAGCAGACCCAGGCTGCCCGCGATGACCGCCGCGCTCGCCGCCCCCTGGGCGATCCGGGCCGCGGTGAAGGTGAGGGTCGAGCCCGCGAAGCCGCCGAGGGCGGTGGTGAGGCCGAGGGCGAGGGTGCCGAGGAGGAAGACCCGGCGGCGCCCGTGCGCGTCGGCGAGGCCGCCGGCCGCCAGGAGGAGGACGGCGAGGCCGAGCGGGGTGCCGTTGAGCAGCCAGGCCCGGGCGGAGACCGGGGTCGCGAAGGCGGCGGCCATGTCGGGGAGGGTGAGCATCGGGGCGGTGTAGTTCATCAGCGCGACGGCGGTGGCCGCGGCGGTGACGGCGAGGGCGGTCCGGGGGCGGGAGCCGTGGGGCGGCGCGGAGGGCCGCGCGGTGGACACGAGCTGGGGCATGGCAGGGACCTCACTCGTAGGTTCGGTGAATGAACTCACCCGGCGGGTCCACGGTAGCATCAAGGTTCGTTCAGTGAACCTTGATTGGTACGATGGATCCCATGGCTCTCGGCAAGGACTACGCCCACCAGCAGTGCTCCATCGCCCGCGCCCTCGAAGTCGTCGGCGAGCGCTGGACCCTCCTCGTCGTCCGCGACGCCTTCTACGGCGTCCGCCGCTACAACGACTTCCTCGTCCACCTCGGCGCCCCCCGCGCCGTCCTCGCCGCCCGCCTCCAGGCCCTCGTCGAGGCCGGGGTCCTCGACCGGCGCCGCTACCAGGAGTCGCCCCCGCGCGACGAGTACGTGCTCACCGGCCGCGGGCTCGCCCTCTGGCCCGTCCTGCGCTCGCTCGGCGCCTGGGGCGTGGCCGAGGTCCCCGGAGCCGTACCCGCGCGCCACTTCCACCACGCCGACTGCGGCACCGAACTCGGCCCGTGCGGCGAATGCCCGGCCTGCCACGTCCCCGTACCGCCCGCCGACGTCGAGATGCGGCCCGGCGCCGGACTCGACCGGGACCCCGCCGATCCCGTCAGCCGCGCCCTCCTCGGTCCCCGCCGCCTCCTGGCCGCCGTGGAGCATGCGAAGCTCTGAGGGGTACGGGAACCACCGACGCGCGGGCACGTCACCCACGTACGGCGAATCCACCGGCGTACGGGAACTCCCGAGGGCCCTCGCGCGTCCTCACCGTGAGACGCCGTGCGGCGGCGTCCGGCATCTGCGAGAGGAGGCGGAATGACGACCAGGAACCTGCTCCTGCGCATCGTCGCACCGCTCTTCTTCCTCCTCGCCCTCGCCGACCTCCTCCTCTCCGACGGAGCGGGCGTCCCCGCCGCCGTCGCCCTCGCCGCGACCACGGTCGTCTGCTCCCTGTTCGGAGCCCGGACGGCCCCGGCCGTGCCGCCCACCGTTGTCCGCACCGCCATCCGCGACCGCGAGCGGCGTACCGCCTTCCTGCCCCAGCGCGACCCCGACGCCGCGGGGCGCCGCAGACCCCGCGCTCCCGGCCGTCCCCTCCCGACGGCCGCGTAGGGAGCACCCGCAGCACACCACCCCGGACACCGAGCACCGTCCCGGGCGCCCCTCGCACCCCCCAGGCTCCTCACGCGGATCCGTCATGCCGAGAACCGACATCTCCCCGGCACGACGAGACCCCACGGAGGGCTCCCCTTGTCCGTCTTCGCTTCCCTGGTCGAGCGGCTCGCCGACCTGCTCCAGCCGCTCTTCGCCACCACCGCCACGGCCGCCGCGATCGTCCTCTTCACGATGCTCGTACGGCTCGCGGTCCACCCGCTGTCCCGCGCCTCCGCCCGCGGACAGAAGGCCCGCACCCGGATCGCGCCCGAACTGGCCGCCCTCCGGAAGAAGCACGCCAAGAACCCCGAGCGGCTCAGGAAGGCGATCACGGAGCTGCACGCGCGGGAGAAGGTCTCGCCCTTCGCCGGCATCCTGCCCAGCCTCCTCCAGGCGCCCGCGTTCCTGCTCATGTACCACCTCTTCTCCGGCGACCGGATGACCGGGCACACCCTCCTCGCCGCCCCGCTCGGCGACCACTGGGGCGACGCCCTCTCCCGCGGTGGCGTCCTCGGTCCGGAGGGCCGGGTCTACCTCGTCCTCTTCGCGCTCGTCGCCGCCGTGGCCACCTTCACGTACCGGCGGACCCGGGCGCAGCTCGCCGCCCAGCCCCTCGACCTGGGGCAGCCCACACCGGGTGCGGGTGCCATCGCCCAGGTGATGCCCCTGCTCTCCTTCGCCACCCTGATCACGGTCGCGGTCGTCCCCCTCGCCGCCGCCCTCTACGTCGTGACGAGCACCACGTGGACCGCCGTCGAGCGGGCCCTGCTCTTCCGCGCGCCGGGCGCGAAGGAGGGTCCCGCGCCCGTTGCTACTCGCGCGTAAGGGTCCAGTGGCTGAACGGGGTCTTGCAGAGTGACCCTTTGTCTTGGAGGATCGGCCAATCCTCCGATGGCCGCACTCCATCGGCCGGGGTACCTCAGGGCCCTTTCCCGGGCCCGCCTCGACCACAGGGAGAAGTCCATGAAGCTGCTGCGTGTCGGCCCGCCCGGAGCCGAGCGTCCCGCCCTGCTCGACCAGGACGGAACGCTCCGCGACCTGTCCGCGCTGGTCGACGACATCGACGGCAGTCTGCTCGCCGACGCCTCCGCCCTGGACCGGGTCCGGGCCGCCGGGGGCGCCGGTGTGCTGCCCGCGCTCGACGCCACCGGGCTGCGCGTCGGCCCGCCCGTCGGCCGGATCGGCAAGGTCGTGTGCATCGGGCTGAACTACCACGGGCACGCCGCCGAGACCGGTCAGGCCACCCCCACCGAGCCCGTCGTCTTCCTCAAGGCCGCCGACACCGTCGTCGGCCCGGACGACACCGTGCTCGTCCCGCGCGACTCGGTGAAGACCGACTGGGAGGTGGAGCTCGCCATCGTCATCGGCCGCACCGCCCGCTACCTGGAGACCGACGAGGAGGCCCTCGCGCACGTCGCCGGGTACGCCGTCGCCCACGACGTCTCCGAGCGCGAGTTCCAGATCGAGCGCGGCGGCACCTGGGACAAGGGCAAGAACTGCGAGACCTTCAACCCGCTCGGCCCCTGGCTGGTCACCGCCGACGAGGTGCCGGACCCGCAGGCGCTCGGCCTGCGGCTCTGGGTCAACGGCGAGCTCAGGCAGGACGGCCACACCTCGGACCAGATCTTCCCGGTCGCCGAGGTCGTCCGGTACGTCAGCCGGTTCATGACCCTCTACCCGGGCGACATCATCAACACCGGCACCCCGGCGGGCGTCGCCATGGGGCAGCCGGAGCCCAAGCCGTACCTGCGCCCCGGCGACGTCGTCGAGCTGGAGGTCGACGGACTCGGCCGGCAGCGCCAGGAGCTCAAGAGCGCCTGATCCGCCCGGAGCGGGGGCGTGACAGGCAGGGAGTCGTGACAGGCATTACTCCTGTTACGGCCCTTCCGGCGTGAAATCGGCGGCGTCCCGCGTGGGGCGTCGCCATTTTCATACCATTTTTTGCATATTGCCGGATATGGAAAGAAACACACACGAACGGCGACGCGACCGGCGCCGTCTCGCCGTCATCGCCGCCTCCACGGTCTCCGCCACCGCTCTGGTCGGCGCGCTGGCCGTCAACGGCTGGGCCGACCCGCTCCCCGGCGGCCTCGGCCCCTGCCTGCCGGGCACCTGCCCGACCGGCACGTACCCCGACCTCGGCAGCGGTCCCGTCGAGTTCCGGGACAACAACATCAACGTCTACGTCGGCGGGAACTTCCTCGTCCGTGAGGCCGCAGCCGAGGCCGAGGGCAAGGTCGTCGTCCTGGGCGGCTTCGACATGAACAAGCGCGCCGGCGCCTCCAGCGTCTACAACGTCGGCGTCGCGGGCGTCGGCTCCCGCGTCCCCCCGGAGAACGGCACCGACTTCCTCACCGTCGGCCAGGACCTGACGGTCGCCACCGGCCAGCGCCTGCTCGCCGAGGAGGGCACGATCAGCGGAGTCGTACGGTACGGGGGCGCGCTCTCCGGCACGGTCGAACCCACCCCGGTGCAGGACGACGAGGCGGCCGCCCCGTACACCGCGCTCCGCGGCCAGCTCACCGACGCGAGCCAGTGCTACGCGTACGTGAACGGCGCCTCCCGCACCGCCACCGGCACCGCCGTCAACAACAACTTCGAGACGCTGTTCACGGGTGACGGCACCTCGGCGCTCCAGGTCTTCAACGTCGACTTCGACCTGGAGTCCGCGAACGAGGGCCAGCAGGGCATCACCTTCGCGAACATCCCCGACGACGCCACCGTCCTGGTCAACGTCCTCGGCGCCGACCGCACGGTCGACTCGTACATCAACCAGCTGCCGAACGGCCTGCGCGAGCGGGTCCTGTGGAACTTCCCCGACGCCACGACGGTGAAGTTCGAGGGCGGCGCCCAGTTCGCCGGCAGCGTGCTGATCGGCAACCAGGCCAGCACGACGACGATCACGATGCCGGGCATGAACGGCCGCTTCTTCACCACCGGAAACCTGACGCACGCCTCCGAGGCGAGCGGCGGCGGCCAGGAGATCCACGCCTACCCGTTCAACGGCGACCTCCCGTCCTGCACGGAGCCCACCCCCACGCCGACGGACCCGACCCCGACGCCCACGGACCCGACGCCGACCCCGACGGATCCCACGCCGACCCCGACGGACCCGACCCCGACTCCGACGGACCCGACTCCGACTCCGACGGACCCGACCCCGACGCCCACGGACCCGACGCCGACCCCGACGGATCCCACGCCGACCCCGACGGACCCGACCCCCACCCCGACCGACCCGACCCCGACGCCGACCCGTCCGACCCCCACACCCACGCACTCCGGCCACACGAACGGCGGCTCGTCGAACGGTGGCAGTGACGGCGGGTACGGCGACGACGGCGGCTACGGGGACGACGGCGGGTACGGCGACGACGGCGGTTACGGAGGCCCCGGCGGGAACCACGGTCCCCAGGGCCAGCTCTCCGAGACCGGCGCGGGCACCGGAAAGATCGTCATGGGCGCCACCGCGGTGGGTCTCGCCCTCGGCGGCGGCGCGCTCGTGATCGTCAGCCGGCGCCGGCGGCGTATGAGCTGAGCAGTCGCTCCAACGCCTCCACCACCAGGGCGTGATCCTCGGCCTGCGGCAGCCCCGAGACCGTGACCGAGCCGATCACTCCCACCCCCTCGACCCCGATCGGGAACGCGCCCCCGTGGGCGGCGTACCGGTCGGGGTCGAGGCGCGAGGAGGCCTCGAACGTCGTCCCCTTGGCCCGGAACCGGGCTCCGACCAGGAACGAGCTCACGCCGTACCGCTCGACCACCCGCCGCTTGCGGTCGATCCAGGCGTCGTTGTCGGCGCTGGAACCGGGCAGCGCGCAGTGGAAGAGCTGCTGCGGCCCGCGCCGGATGTCGATCGCGACCGGCGCCTCCCGCTCGCGCGCCAGCCCGACGAGGAGGGTGCCGAGCGTCCAGGCGTCCTCGTACGTGAACCGGGGGAGGACCAGCCGGGCTTCCTGGGCCTCCAGGTCGCGGACCTCGTGGTCGCTCACAGCGCCACCGTGATTCCCTCGCGGGCGGACCGCCTGGCCGCCTCCAGGACGTCGAGGGCGGCCGCGGCCTCGTACGCCGTGACCGGGTTCTCGCCGGTGCCGCGCAGGGCGGCGGCGACGGCCGCGTAGAACGCCGGGTAGTCGCCCGGCAGCGACTCGACCGGGGCGCCGCCGCCGGTCAGCGGCGACTCGTCGGCGCCGAGCCGGCCCCACAGCTCGCTCGGCTCCACGCCCCACGCCGCGCCCGGCACGGGCCGCAGCCCCTCGCGCAGGTCGGCCTCCTGCGGGTCCAGCCCGTACTTCACGTACCCCGCGCGCTGCCCGAGGACCCGGAAGCGGGGGCCGAGCTGGGCGGTGGTGGCGCTCACGTACAGGTGGGAGCGGACGCCGTTCGCGTGGGTGAGGGCGAGGAAGGTGTCGTCGTCGGCCTCGGCGCCCGGCCGGCGCACGTCCGACTCGGCGTACACCGAGACGACCGGCCCGAACAGGACGAGGGCCTGGTCGACGACGTGGCTGCCCAGGTCGTAGAGGAGACCGCCGATCTCCGAGGGCGCGCCGGACTCGCGCCAGCCGCCCTTGGGGAGCGGGCGCCAGCGCTCGAAGCGGGACTCGAAGCGCTGGACCTCGCCGAGCGCGTCCTCGTCGAGGAGGTGGCGCAGGGTGCGGAAGTCGTTGTCCCAGCGGCGGTTCTGGAAGACGGAGAGGAGGAGGCCCCGCTCCTCGGCGAGGGCGGCGAGGGTGCGGGCCTCGGCGGCGGTCCCGGCGAGCGGCTTGTCGACGACGACGGGGAGGCCGGCCTCCAGGGCGGCGGTGGCGAGGGCGACGTGGGTCTTGTTGGGGGAGGCGACGACGATCAGGTCGAGCGGGTCGGCGCCTTCCTCCCACAGCTCCTCGGGGGTGGCGACGACCCGGACGCCGGGGTGGGCGGCGCGGGCCTCGGCGGCCCGCTCGGGGTTGCCGGTGGTGACGGCGGCGAGGACGAGGTCCTCGGAGGCGGCGATCAGCGGGGCGTGGAAGACGGAGCCCGCGAGGCCGTAGCCGACGAGTCCGACGCGCAGGGGAGTGCGGGGGGAGGTACCGGTCGTGTCCGTGCCAGTCATGGAACCCACTTAAGCAACGGTGTTGCCAAAGTGCAAGCGACAGCGACAATGGGCGGGTGAAGACGGACCTGGGTGGAGTGAACGTGCCGGCACTGCGCAGCCACAACGCGGCGCTCGTGCTCGACCTGCTGCGTACGGCGGGGGAGGCGGGCATCAGCCGTCTGGAGCTGGCGGAGCGGACCGGGCTCACCCCGCAGGCCGTCAGCAAGATCACCGGACGGCTCCGCGCCGAGGGCCTCGCCATCGAGGCCGGCCACCGCGCCTCGACCGGCGGCAAGCCGCGTACGGTCCTGCGCCTGGTCCCGTCCGCCGGGTACGCCGTCGGCGTCCACCTCGACCGCGACGAGCTGACCACGCTCCTCACCGACCTCGCGGGCACGGTCGTCGCCCTGCGCCGGCGCGCCCTGGACCTGGGCGCGGGTGCGGGGCCGGTCCTCGACGCGGTGGTGGAGGAGGTGCGGGAGGCGGCGACCGGCGTTCCGTCACCCGGAGCGGTTCTCCCGGCCGGAGGGGCTGCCGCACCAGGAGCGGGAACCGCCTCCGTGCTGGGCGTCGGCGTCGCCATGCCCGGCCCGCTGGACCACCGCGCGGGGGTGCCGGGGCGGGTGACCGGCTTCCCGGAGTGGGCGGGCCACCCCGTCCGGGAGGAGCTGGCGGCGCGCCTCGGGCTGCCCGTCGTCCTCGACAAGGACACCAACGCCGCCGCCCTCGGCCTCGCCCTCCGGCCCGCCGCCCCCGGCTCCTTCGCCTACGTCCACCTCGGTACGGGTCTGGGCGCGGGCCTCGTCCTGGGCGGGGCGCCGCTGCGCGGGGACAGGACGGGCGCGGGCGAACTCGGCCACCAGACCGTGCAGCTCGACGGGCCCCCGTGCGACTGCGGCGGGCGCGGCTGTCTGGAGGTGCTGTGTCTGGCGGCGGTCGCGCGCGGCGATGTGGGGGGCGCGGCGCGGGTCCTCGGCGCGGGCGCGGCCAATCTCGTGCGGCTCCTCGACATCGACGAGGTGCTGCTCGGCGGGCGGGTGGTGCTCGGGGCGCCGGAGGTGTTCGCGGAGGGGGTGCGGGAGGTTCTGGCGGGTCTGGGGCTCGCGGCCCCGGTGGGTGTGGTGGCGGAGCCGGAGGTGGTGGCGGAGGGGGCCGCCCGGCTCATCCTCGCTCCGATCTTCGGACAATAGGCTGATCGGGCGGATCATCCGGGCCGTCCGGGGGCGATGGCGGTGTCGCTGCCCGGCGCGTCCGTTCCGGGATGGCAGCGTCGCGGCCGACCCGTACGCCCGCGAACAGCGAAGGCCCTCCATGGCATCCGCCCCTCTGCGCCCGCGCAGCACCCGTGCCCTGACGACGGCGGCCGCGCTTGCCGCCACCGCGACCGCCCACCTGGCCGCCGCGCCCCAGGTCCACGCGTCCCCGCCCACGCCCCTGAGCGCCCCGGCGGCGCCTGCCGCCACCCCGGCCGCACCCGCCCAGGCGGTGCTCGCCCCCCGTGCCCCCGCGCCCGATCCCCCCAACCCCACCTGCGGCACCCCCTCCACCGCCGGGTTTCCGCTCGACACCCGGATCCACGGCGGCCCCGCCGACTACCCGGCCGGCGGGTCTCCCCAGGAGTGGAAGCTCGACCTCACCAACACCACCGACGCCCCCTGCTCCGGTATCCACCCCGTGCTCGTCCTCACCGACCGCGAGCGGGTGCTGCGGCCCGAGCAGATCCGGTTCGAGTTCTACGACGACGGGGCCGCGCGCTGGCTGCCGGTGACCTTCGAGGCGACCGAAGAGGCCGAGAACGTCGGTGCGTTCACCGGGTTCGGCGGCTTCGCCGTGCCCGCCGGCCGGACCCTCACCGTCCCCGTCCGGCTGGCCTTCCGCGCGGGGACCGCCCCCGACGAGGTCGTCGTGAACGCCGCCGTCGTACAACGGCGGGGCGCCGACGGCGACTGGGTCGGGGAGTCCGGCGAGTACCGCCTGACCGTCGGCCCCGCCGACACCGCCGCCCCCACCTCCCCCTCCCCCTCCACCGCCACCGAGGAGCCCCCCGGCCCCGCCGTGTCCCGCGCACCTGACACATCCGGCACGGCCGCCCCCTCCCGTCCCCCCGGGACCGCCTCCCGCCCGCCGGCCGAGGCGGGGGATCCCACCGCCGACCCGCAGAGCCCCGAACTCGCCAGTACCGGACCGGAGTCCGCGTCCCGCGCCGAGCGTCTCGCCCCGCTCGTCGCCGCGCTCCTGGTCCTCGGCGCCGTCCTCGTCCAGGTCGGCCGCCGACGCCGGCACCGCTGAGCCACGTCGCGTACACCTTCCCGTTCATCCCCGTCTGCGACCATCCCCCGGTGAACTACCAGAACACCCCCGGTGCCCCCGTCCGCTCCGGCATCCCGGAGCACGGCCGCGTGCCCAAGTACTACGCCGTCAAGGCGAAACTCGCCGTGATGGTCGACGAGTTGGGGGAGGGTGGGCTGCTGCCCACCGAGCGGGACCTCGCCGTGCGGTACGAGGTGTCCCGCGAGACCGTGCGGCAGGCGCTGCGCGAACTCCTCCTGGAGGGGCGGCTGCGCCGCCAGGGCCGGGGCACGGTCGTCGCGGGACCCAAGCTCGAACAGCCCCTCTCGCTCGCCAGCTACACGGAGGGCGTGCGCCGTCAGGGCCGCCGCCCCGGCCGCAGCCTGATCTCCCTCGACCGGTTCCCCTGCCCGGAGTCGCTCGCCCCCGAGGTCGGGGCCGAACGCGGCGAGACCGTCTGGCACATGGAGCGGGTGCTCCTCGCCGACGACGAACGGGTCGGCCTGGAGAGCACGTACGTCTCCGAGGCCCGCGCCCCGCACCTGGACACCGAGTTCGACCCGGACTCCTCCTTCTACGCCTACCTCCACGACCACCTCGGCATCTCGTTCGGCGACGCCGACGAGCGCATCGAGACGGTGCTCGCGACCCCCCGCGAGGCCCTCCTCGTCGGCACCCCTCCGGCACTCCCGATGCTGCTGCTCCACCGTGTCTCCCGGGACACCTCGGGACGGCCCCTGGAGCGGGTCCGCACCCTCTACCGGGGTGACCGCTTCAGCTTCACGGCCCACCTGGGGCAGCGGGGCTGATCCCCCCGTACCGCCACGGCCCACCCTCGTATGGTCACAGAAAGGTAACGGGTCTGGTCCAAGCTTGTCGGGCCGTTCACCGTCCCGTCGCCCACCGGCCCCGCCCGGGTCACCCGCCCCCACGACCGTCGACGGCATGAAGGTGATCGTCGTAGGAGCCGGCGTGGTGGGAACCATGCACGCCTGGCACGCAGTGGAACGCGGCCACGTGGTCGTACACATCGAGCGCGAGGCCGAGGCGCGCGGAGCGTCCCTCCGGAACTTCGGCCAGATCTGGGTGAGCGGACGGGCGGGCGGAGAGGAGCTGGACACCGCCCTGCGCGCCCGCGAACTCTGGGAGGGCGTCGGGGCCCGCGTCCCCGGAGTCGGCTTCCGGGCCATCGGCTCCCTCACCCCCGTACGCGACGAGCTGGAACTCGCCGTCGCCGAGGCCGCCGTGGCCCGCCCCGACGCCGCCGCCCGCGGCTACAGACTGCTCACCGCCACCGAGGCCCGCGCGGTCAACCCGGCCCTGCGCGGCGCGTTCGAGGCGGCGCTCTGGTGCGAGCGGGACGCGGCCGTCGAACCGCGCCTCGCCCAGCTCGCCCTCCGCGAGGCCCTCCTGGCCACCGGGAAGTACACCTTCCTGCCGCACCGCGAGGTCCGGGACGTCGTCGGGGAGAACGCGGTCCGCGACGACCGCGGCGAGGTCCACACCGGCGACGCCGTCGTCCTGTGCACCGGCGCCTGGCTCTCCGGCCTCGTCCGCGAGATCGCCGGCGAGATACCCGTCCGCCGCGTCCGGCTCCAGATGATGCAGACCGAACCCCTCGGCGAGGCGCTCACCACCTCCGTCGCCGACGCCGACTCCTTCCGCTACTACCCGGCCTACGCCTCCGAGGCGCTGGACTCCCTCCAGGCCGCGCGGCCGCAGGACCCGACCGCCGCCGCCCACCGGATGCAGCTCCTCATGGTGCAGCGCCTCGACGGCGGACTGACCATCGGCGACACCCACGAGTACGAGCACCCCTTCGCCTTCGACACCCTCGAAGACCCCTACGAACACCTCACCCGCGTCGTCGAGTCCTTCCTCGGGCGCCCGCTGCCGAAGATCAGGCGCCGCTGGGCCGGGGTGTACGCGCAGTGCGTCGACACCAGCCGGGTCGTGCACCGCCAGCGGGTCCGCGACGGCGTGTGGCTGGTGACCGGACCCGGCGGCCGGGGCATGACCTGCTCGCCCGCCATCGCCGAGACGACCGCGAACGAACTGGGCTGGTGAACACCGTGACCGCACACCTCACACACGACCTCGTCGTCCTGGACATGGCCGGCACCACCGTCGCCGACGGCGGCCTCGTCGAGCAGGCGTTCTCCGCCGCCGCCGAGCGTCTCGGCGAAGACCCCGCCACGATGATCGACTACGTCCGCGCCACCATGGGCGAGTCCAAGATCTCCGTCTTCCGCCACCTCCTCGGCGGCGACGAGACCCGCGCCCGGCAGGCCAACGCCGCCTTCGAGGAGGCGTACGGAGAGCTCGTCGCCGCCGGCCTGATCGCACCGATCCCCGGCGCGGCCGAGGCGATCGCCGAGCTGAAGGAGGACGGCAGGACCGTCGTCCTCACCACCGGCTTCGCCCGGGTCACCCAGGACGCCATCCTCGACGCCCTCGGCTGGCGCGACCTCGTCGCCCTCACCCTCTGCCCGGCCGACGCCGGCGGCCGGGGCCGCCCGTACCCCGACATGGTCCTCGCGG
The DNA here is from genome assembly GCF_051305195.1 of Streptomyces sp. Qhu_M48. NCBI lineage: Bacteria > Bacillati > Actinomycetota > Actinomycetes > Kitasatosporales > Streptomycetaceae > Streptomyces > Streptomyces sp. Qhu_M48. The sequence continues at coordinate 898,033 of NZ_CP195432.1, forward strand.
CCCTCCTGCGTACCGGAGCCGTCGACGACGTCCGCCGGATCGCCGTCGCGGGCGACACCTCGTACGACATGCTCAGCGGCGTCCGCTCCGGCGCCGGGATCGTGGCGGGCGTCCTCACCGGCGCCCACGGCGAGGCCGCGCTCTCGGAGCACGGCGCCGACCGCGTCCTCGCCTCCGTCGCCGGACTCCCCGCGCTGCTCCGGGAGTGCGAGGCATGACCAGCGGCATCCGCTTCGACGCCGTGTCCGTCGCGTACGGCGGCACCACCGTCCTCGACCGGCTCGACCTGACCGTCGAGCCCGGCGAGGTCATGGCCCTCCTCGGGCCCTCCGGCTCCGGCAAGACCACCGCGCTGAGGGCCGTCGCCGGATTCGTACGGCCGGCCTCCGGGCGGGTGCTCATCGGCGACCGCGACGTCACCGGCCTCCCGCCGTACAAGCGGGGGATCGGGATGGTCGTCCAGCAGTACGCCCTCTTCCCGCACCTGCGGGTCGAGGCCAACGTCGCCTTCGGCCTGAAGGCCCGCAAGGTGCCGAAGGCCGAGATCCCCGGCCGGGTCGCCGAGGCCCTGGAGATGACCGGCATGGCGGCCTACGCCCACCGGTACCCCCGGGAGCTCTCCGGCGGACAGCAGCAGCGCGTCGCCATCGCCCGCGCGCTCGCCATCCGGCCCCAGGTGCTCCTGCTCGACGAGCCGCTCTCCGCGCTCGACGCCCAGCTGCGCTCCGGGATGCTCGCCGAACTGGCCAGGCTCCACCGCGAGCTGCCGGACGTGTCGATCCTGTACGTCACCCACGACCAGGTCGAGGCGCTCACCCTCGCGGACCGGATCGCCGTCATGGACCAGGCCCGGCTCCAGGACTGCGGCACCCCGCAGGACCTGTACCGCAGGCCGCGCACGGAGTTCACGGCCTCGTTCGTCGGCAACGCCAACCTGCTGCCGGTGACGGTGGGCACGGACGGCGTCGCCTTCGAGGGGACCGCGCTGGCGGTCGCCACCGACGGCGCGGCCCCCGGCGCGGGCGCCACCCTCTGCGTCCGGCCGCACCTGGTCGGACTCGGCGACGGGCCGAACGCGCTGCGGGGCCGCATTACCGAGGTCCAGTGGCGGGGCTCCACCCACCGGCTGTACGTGGAGGTGGGCGGGCACCGGGTGAAGGCGGACGTCCGGGAGCTGCGGGAGACGCCGCCGCTCGGGGCCGAGGTCACGCTCCACTTCGCCCCCGAGGACGCCGTGCTGCTCGGGGCGGGGGTGTCGGATGGCTAGCCGCACGGGCGCGCTCGGGGAACGGGCGCCGCTGGCGGAGGCCGTGCCCGCCCCCGCGGGGCGTCCGCCCGCCGCGCCTCGTACGGTCCCCGTCTGGGTCTGGGCCCTGCCGCCGGTCGCCGTGCTCGCCGTCGTCTTCCTCTACCCGCTCGCGCTCGTCGTCCAGGAGTCCCTGGCCCCCGGCGCGTACGCCGGCGTCTTCGCCTCCGCGTCCTTCCGCGAGGCCCTCGTCACCACCGTGTGGCTGGCCCTCGCCTCCACCGCGGGCTGTCTCGTCCTCGGCTTCGTCCTCGCGGTCGTCATCGCGTTCGTGCCCTTCCCCGGCGGGAAGGCGGTGGCGAAGTTCATCGACGTCTTCCTCTCCTTCCCGTCCTTCCTCATCACCCTCGCCCTGCTCTTCCTCTACGGCACGGTCGGCATGGCCAACGGCGTCTGGACCGACGTCACCGGGGACCCCTCGGGCCCCTTCCGGTTCCTCACCACCCCGTGGGGCGTGCTCCTCGCCGAGATCACGTACTTCACCCCGTTCGTGATGCGCCCCCTGCTCGCCGCCTTCTCGCAGATGGAGACGGCCCAGCTGGAGGTGGCCTCCTCGCTCGGCGCCCGGCCGCTGCGGATCGTCCGGCAGGTGATCCTGCCCGAGGCGCTGCCCGCGCTCGCCGCCGGCGGCAGCCTCGTCCTCGTCATGTGCCTCAACGAGTTCGGGATCGTCCTCTTCACCGGCGCCAAGGGCGTCACGACCCTCCCGATGCTCGTCTACGGCAAGGCGATCCTCGAATCCGACTACGCCGCCGCCTGTGTCGTCGCCGTCGTCAACGTCGCGCTCTCCGTGGGCCTCTACGTCCTCTACCGGGGGGTGAGCCGCCGTGCTGGTGCATAGCCGTACGGGCAGGTGGGCGGCGTGGGCCGGGTTCGCCGTCCTCTTCGTCCCGCTCTTCGCCCTGCCCCTCCTCGTCATCGTCGCCGCCTCGTTCTCCACGCACTGGTCCGGCGCCTTCCCCTCCGGGCCGACCACCGCGCACTACGCGGCGGCCGTGCGCGGCGAGTCCCTCCAGGCCCTCACCACCAGCCTGGTCACCGCCGTCACCGCGAGCCTGATCGCCCTGACCGTCGGCACCTGGGCGGCGCTCGCCTCGGCGGCGATGGGCAAGCGGGGCCGCAGGATCCTCGACGCCCTGTTCATGCTGCCGGTCGCCGTGCCGTCCGTGGTCGTCGGCCTGGCCGTCCTCGTCGCCTTCTCGCAGCCGCCGGTCCTCCTCAACGGCACCCGCTGGATCGTGATCCTGGCGCACACCGTCCTCGTCACGGCCTTCGCCCACCAGTCGGTCTCGGCCGCGATCCGGCGGCTCGACCCGATGTACGAGCAGGCGGCGGCCAGCCTCGGCGCCCGCCCCTCGTACGTCCTGCTCCGGGTGCGGCTCCCGCTCCTGCTGCCGTCCCTGAACGCCGCCGCGGGGCTCTGCTTCGCCCTGTCCATGGGCGAGCTGAGCGCCACGATGATGCTCTACCCGCCGGACTGGATGCCCCTTCCGGTGCTCATCTTCACCGCCACCGACCGCGGCTCCCTCTTCACCGGCTCGGCGCTCGCCGTGGTCCTCATGGCCGCGACCCTGCTGGCCCTCCTCGCCGTGTCCCGTATCCGCACCAAGGCCTCGTTCCGCTAGTCCCGCCCGATGTCAGGAGAGAACGACGTTATGCGCACGTACGCCAAGCCGATCGCCGCCGTCACCGGCGCCCTCGCCCTCGCCTCCACCCTCACCGCCTGCGGCGGCTCCTCCGCCGCCTCCGACGAGAAGATCGTCACCGTCTACAGCGCCGACGGCCTCAAGGGCGAGGCGGGCGACGGCTGGTACGACAAGGTCTTCGCCGACTTCGAGAAGAAGACCGGCATCAAGGTCAAGTACGTCGAGGGCGGCTCCGGGGAGATGGTGCAGCGCGCCCTCCGCGAGAAGAGCAACACCCAGGCCGACGTCATCGTGACCCTGCCGCCCTTCATCCAGCAGGCCGGCTCCAAGGGGCTGCTCCAGAAGTACGCGCCGCGGGGCGCCGACCAGGTCGGCGGCGGCGACAAGGCGAGCGACGGCACCTGGACCTCCGTCGTCAACAACTACTTCGGCTTCATCCACAACAAGAAGGAGCTTCCCCGGGCCCCGAAGAGCTGGGAGGAGCTGCTCGACGCGAAGTACAAGGACCGGCTCCAGTACTCCACCCCGGGCGTCGCGGGCGACGGCACCGCCGTCCTCATCAAGGCCGTGCACGACTTCGGCGGCCAGGAGCCGGCCCTGGAGTACCTGAGGAAGCTGCAGGCCAACAACGTCGGCCCGTCCTCCTCCACCTCCAAGCTCGCCCCCAAGGTGGACAAGGGCGAACTCCTCGTCGCCAACGGCGACGTGCAGATGAACTTCGCCCAGTCCAAGTCCATGCCGAACCTCGGCATCTGGTTCCCGGCCAGGGGATCGGGGAAGCCGACCACCTTCGCCCTGCCGTACGCGGCCGGCCTGGTGGACAAGGCCCCGCACACCGAGAACGGCAAGAAGCTCCTCGACTTCATGCTGAGCGAGGGCGCGCAGCGCGAGGTCAGCGCGATCGGCGGCGGCTTCCCGGCCCGCAAGGACGTCAAGGCCACCGACGCCAACGCCATCGAACTCGCCAAGCTCCTCGAAGGCGTCGAGATCTTCGAGCCGGACTGGGCCGACATCGACAAGAACCTCAAGACGTACGTGGACGCCTGGAAGTCCGCCACCGGCAGCTGACCTCCGGCCGACCGGCCGCCGACCTGCCGCCGACCGGAGGTCGATCGGAGGTCGCCCGGACGATCGGCACCAAGAGTTCACCGTACGACCCTGGAAGCCCTCCGCACATCGCGGAAGGATAACGGGTACGGACCAACGCCCCTGAGGAATCAGGGGCGTTGGCGTGCGTCCCCACCCCATCCCCTCTGACGGAGGACTCCGACATGCCGATCAACGGCATCTCCCGCCGCACCGTGCTCGCCGCCGCCGGTGCCACCGCGGCCGTCGCCGCCACCGGAATCGCCACCGCCCCCGCCGCCCTCGCGGCCTCGCCCACGCTCCCGAACGGCACCAGCAAGGACAAGGTGCTCGTCGTCGGCATGGACGGCCTGCGGTACGACCGGATCGACGCCGCCAAGGCCCCGACCCTCAAGTCCCTGATGGCCGGCGGCACCTTCGGCCGCTCCCTGCTCTACGCCAACCCGATGGCCGCGACCTCCTCCGGCCCCGGCTGGTCCACGATCTCCACCGGCGTCTGGCCCGACAAGCACGGCGTCAGGGACAACACCTTCACCGGCAAGAACTACGGCCAGTACCCCGGCTTCCTCGCCCGACTGCACCAGGTCCGCCCCGAACTCTCGCTCTTCGCCGCCGTCGACTGGCCCGAGCTCGACACCCACGGCACCGTCACCCCCGGCGCCGACGCCAAGCTCGTCTACAACAACAACTACGTCGTCAACGACCTCGTGATCACGGACATCACCGAGGACATCCTGCGCAACCAGAACCCCGACGTCCTCTTCGTCTACTTCGGCGAGACCGACGAGATCGGCCACAACCACGGCGCAGCCCACAGCAGGTACCTCGACGCCATCGACGTCCAGGACGGCTACCTCGGCCGCCTGCTCACCGCGATCAAGGCCCGCCCCGCCTACGCCACCGAGCGCTGGACGGTCATCGTCACCACCGACCACGGCCACACCGACGGCGGCGGCCACGGCGGCTCCGCCATCGAGGAGCGGCGCACCTTCGTCCTCGCCCAGGGCCCCGGCATCGCCGCCGGCGCCCGCCCCATCGACACCCGGCTCGTCGACGTCGCCGCCACGGTCTTCCACCAGCTCGGCATCGTCCCCGCCGCCTCCTGGGGCCTCGACGGCAAGCCGATCCAGGAGCGCTCCACCGACCCCTTCGACAGCCTGTACGGGTCGCTGACCGGCCGCGTCGACGAGACCGGCATCCCCGCCGGGGTCCTCGGCTTCACCCACACCGCGCCCAGCGGCTGGTCCGTCATCAACAACGCCATGGGTACCGGCGGCATGACCGAGTGGCGCGGCTGGTCCTTCGCCACCGACGAGTTCTGGTCCCGCTCCCAGCGCGACCAGTCCCGTGAGCTCAACGTGCGCGCCCGGGGCGTCTTCGCCGTCGCCGACTCCGACGAGTGGGCCGACAAGGCCTTCTCGGGCACGTACGACTCGACTCTGGTCACCCCCGCGTACGGCGTCTCCGGGAAGAGCCGGGTCACCCTGGACTTCACCACCTTCTACCGCCAGGAGGGCAGCCAGACCGCCCAGGTCCAGGCCGTCTTCAACGGCGGCACCCCGACCGTCGTGAAGAACTACACCTCCGACGTCGTCTCGCAGCCCCAGTCGCTCACCGTGAACGTCCCCGCCGGTGCCTCCAGCGTGAGCTTCCGCTTCCGCTACACCGGCTCCAACAACTGGTACTGGACCATCGACGGGGTCAAGGTCACGGCTTCCTGATTAGGCTGGGGGCGTCGCCACAGTGCTGTCGCGGCGCCCCCAGCACACCGCACGTTTGTACGGCAGGAGTCCCGCACCCATGGCAGAGCGCAAGCCGATCGAATCCTGGCTGACCGACATGGACGGCGTCCTCATCCACGAGGGCGTGCCGATCCCCGGCGCCGACGCGTTCATCAAGAAGCTGCGGGAGACCGGGAAGCCCTTCCTGGTCCTCACCAACAACTCGATGTACACGGCCCGCGACCTGCACGCCCGCCTCTTCCGGATGGGCCTCGAGGTCCCCGTCGAGAACATCTGGACCTCGGCCCTCGCCACCGCCAAGTTCCTCGACGACCAGCGCCCCGGCGGCACCGCGTACGTCATCGGCGAGGCCGGTCTCACCACCGCGCTGCACGACATCGGCTACGTCCTCACCGACCACGCCCCGGACTACGTGGTGCTCGGCGAGACCCGTACGTACTCCTTCGAGGCGATGACCAAGGCCGTACGCCTCATCAACGCCGGCGCCCGCTTCATCTGCACCAACCCCGACGAGACCGGCCCCTCCCTGGAGGGCCCGCTCCCGGCCACCGGTTCGGTCGCCGCGCTCATCACGAAGGCCACCGGCAAGGAGCCGTACTTCGCGGGCAAGCCGAACCCGCTCATGATGCGCACCGGCCTCAACGCGATCGGTGCCCACTCCGAGTCGAGCGCCATGATCGGCGACCGGATGGACACCGACATCCTGGCCGGTCTGGAGGCGGGCATGCAGACCTTCCTGGTGCTGACCGGGCTGACGTCGCAGGCGGAGATCGACCGCTTCCCGTTCCGCCCCTCCAAGATCGTCCAGTCGATCGCGGACATCGTCGACCGCGTGTAGCGGCACCCCGCTCCGATCCCTGCGGATGCGAGAAGCCCCGATCCGGGTGACCCTGCCAGTATCAGGAGGTCACGATGCGTTCAGGTTCCATTGCTCTCCGTGCCGCAGGGGCGGCCCTGGTGCTGGTACTGGCACCCGCGGCCGGCGGCGCGTACGCCCACGACGGGGTGAAGGTCACCGTCACCCCGTCCACCGCCTCGCCCGGCGCCGACATCGACGTCCGCGTGCAGGGCTGCAAGGGCACCACCGGTGCCGCCAAGTCCCGGGCGTTCGTCGCCGACGCGGAGCTCACCGGCCGGGACGGCGGGCACGCCCCGCTGTACGGCGACACCACCATCAGATCGGGACTCGAGACCGGCACGTACAAGGTCAGCGTGACCTGCGACGGCCACGACCACCGGGATGTCGGCACCGTGCGCGTCCAGCGCGAGAAGCCGACCCACCGGCCCACCCACGAGCCGACCCACCGGCCCACCCACCGGCCGACCCACGAGCCGACCCACCGGCCCACCTACGAGCCGACCCACCGGCCCACCCACCACGCCAGCCCGGTCGCCCCGGTCCGCGCCGGTGGGGGCGGCGCCGCCGCCTTCGCCGCCCCGGCCGCCCCCGGCGTCGCCCAGACGACCAGCGAGACCGGCCTCGGCACCCCGTACACCCTGCTCGGCCTCGGCATGGCCGCCATCGCCGCCGTGGCCGTCGCCTTCCGCAGCTCCCGCCGCCGCCCCGCCGACTCCGGTACGGGCACGGGCTCGGGTACGGGCTCGGGCTCGGGCTCGGAGTGACGGTGTCGTCCGGATCCCGCCCCGCGGGCAACGGGCGACTCGTCACCGGCGTGGCCTGGGCGCTGCTGCTCTCCGGGCTCTGGCTCTGGGGCCGCGAGGTCGCCGAGGGCCCCGAGGGCAGCTCCGCGCCGACCATCGGCGACATCGCCGCGGTCGGCCGCCCGCCCGGCGTGGCGCTGCCCCCCGCCCGGGAGCCGCTCGCACCCGTCGAACCCCGGCGGGTGGAGATCCCCTCCCTCGGCATCACCGCGCCCGTCGTGGCGCGCGGCCTGGACGCCACGGGCGCGATCGACCCGCCGCCCTACGAGATGCCGCACACGGTCGGCTGGTTCGGGGCCGGCACCGAACCGGGCGCGGCGGGCCCGGCCCTCCTCGTCGGCCACGTCGACACCGACACCCGGCCGGCGGTCTTCTACGGCCTCAGCGCCGCCCGCCCCGGCGCCAAGGTCCGCGTCACCCGAACGGACGGATCGGTCGCCGAGTTCACGGTCGACGACGTCCAGGTCTACCCCCGGGAACACTTCGACGCCCGCCGGGTCTACGGCGCCCGCGAACCCCGCCGCGCCGAGCTCCGCCTGATCACCTGCGGCGGCACCTTCGACCGCGCGGCCGGTACGTACACGGCGAACGTGGTCGTCTCGGCGTACCTGACGGACGCGGACGCGAGCCCCGGCACCGGCACCGGCACGGCGGCGGCAGTGTCCGCACCCCGGCTCCGGCCCTGACCGCACAGAACCGAGCCGAACCGAACCGCACAGAACCGAGCCGAGCCGCGCCGAACCGAGCCGAGCCGAACCGAGCCGAGCCGAACCGCGTCGGGTCGGCGCGTCGGGCCGCGTCGGACCGGTCCTCGGTCGGCGGGGCGGGGGGTGTCCCGGGCCGCCGCCGACCGGGCCGGTCCTCGACCGCGGGGCTCGCGGGCGCGGGAGGAGCCCGGTGCCGCCGCGGGAGGTCGGGGTTCCCGACACTGTAGAGGCCCCGTCCGGGGCGGGGGAGTGGTTCGACGCGTTACGCAGAGGAACTCGCCCACGACACAAGGTGGTTCACGCGAAAACGGCCGGAAGACGACCAAGACCCCCTCACCATCGGTGAGGGGGTCTTGACTCTGCGTGCGCCGCCAGGGACTCGAACCCCGGACCCGCTGATTAAGAGTCAGCTGCTCTAACCAACTGAGCTAGCGGCGCCTGCTGACAGAGAGAACTCTACCTGACGTGCGGGTGTGCTCCCGACCAATACCGGTCACCACCGGCCTGTCGGATGGTCGTATCAGGCCGTCGATCCGTCAAAATGCGATTTGTCCAGACAGTTGAGACACTGACGCCCAAAACCAAGGGTCAAAAGATCTTGACGAGTGTGGAGGGGAATCGCATGAGCGTGCCGGTCTTCGAGGAGTTCGAGCCCGCGGCCGACTGCGGCTGCCCGGGGTGCGCCCGGCAGCGGCGTGACCTCGCGCTTGGCGTGCCCGTCCGGGCCGGCGGCCACCCCGCCGCGCACGGCGCCCGCCGTGCCCTGGTCCTGGTGACGGCGGCGGGTGTGGTCCTGGGCGGGGGCGGGGGAGCGGTGGCGACGGCCTTCCCCCCGCCGCCGGGACCGCTCACCCCGGCGGACCTGACGGAAGGGCCGCCGCGGGACACCGGGACGGGGGCCGACACCCCGCAGGGCGGACGGGAGCCGCTGCACGGCGCGCCGGGACCCGGCGCGGACCCCTCCCCGGCCGCGACTCCGACGACCAGTCAGATCTCGATCGGCGCCCTGCGGAGGACGACCCGGGCCGAGATCATCAACCGCGCCAAGCTGTGGGTGACCGCGCGGGTCCCGTACTCCATGGAGAAGTACTGGTCGGACGGCTACCGCCAGGACTGCTCCGGCTTCATCTCGATGGCCTGGAACCTGCGCAGCAACGAGTGGACCGGCAGCCTCGACCGCTTCGCCGACCGCGTCGACCGCACCCAGCTCCAGCCCGGCGACATCCTGCTCTTCCACAACCCGGCCGACCCGACGCGCGGCTCGCACGTCACGATCTTCGGTGGCTGGACCGACTACACCCACACCTCCTATGTCGCCTACGAGCAGACCAAGCCGCGCACGCGCAAGCAGTCGACACCCCTGGCGTACTGGGAGAACTCCGACCGGTACGTGGCCTACCGCTACAAGGCCGTGGTGAGCGGCACCGGAGGGACCGGCGCCGGGGCGACGCCCACGGCGACCCCGTACCCGGGCGTGGCGATGTTCGGGACCGGCGCGAACAACGCGTACGTCACCCAGCTCGGCAGGCTCCTCGTCGACCGCGGCGGCAAGAAGTACTACAGCCGGGGCCCCGGTCCGACGTGGGGCGAGGCGGACCGCCGCGCGACCCGGGCGTTCCAGCTCGCGCAGGGCTGGAAGGGCAAGGAGGCGGACGGCCTGCCCGGCGCGCAGACGTGGAAGCTCCTCGTCACCGGCACGGGCAAGGACATCGGCGGTTCGAGTGGTTCGAGCGGGTCGAGCGCGAATGCGTCGGGGTTCCCCGGGCGTGGCGTCTTCCGTCCGGGCCAATCCAACGCATATGTGGAGAAGCTGGGCAAACAACTGGTGAAGCGGGGCTTCGGCAAGCACTACCTGTCGGGACCCGGTCCGCGCTGGACGGAGGCGGACCGCCGCAACGTCGAGGCGTTCCAGCGGGCACAGGGCTGGCGCGGCGCAGCGGCCGACGGCTACCCGGGCCCGGAGACCTGGCGGCGCTTGTTCCGATGACCCCGAGAGCATGAGGTGGACCCGAATGACGGCATCGACCCCGAACCCCGCGGACTCCGGCGCGGCGGCCTCACGTGACGCGGCCCGCACGGCGAGACGCCTGACGGACGGCACGCTCCCGCGCACGTCACCTCCCCAGGGAGCCCCGCCGACCCGCCGGGACACGACGGCGGACGCCGGCGCCGCCACGACGCCACCGGGCGCCCCCGAGCGGACGCCGACGGAGGGCGGTGCGCCGGCCCCGGTCGCGGGTGGGACGCCAAGCCAGGCGCCCCCTTCGGACGGAGCGTGGGGGCTCGCTCCGAGCGGGGCATCCGCCCCCGTCCAGGGCGGCGCGCCGAGCGGTGTCCCGGCTACGGACGGAGCGTCAGCAGCGGCCGTGGGAGGGGCGTCGGTCCCCGTCGGCGGTGGCGCGCCGACCTCGGTCTCGACCCCGGCCTCTGCGTCGGACGGCGCGTCGGTCCCGGGCGGGGTGTCCGTGTCGAGCGAGGCGCCGGTACTCGCCGGGGGCGCGGTGGCCCCGGTCGGGGGTGGCACGTCGAACGTGACCCCGGCCTCGGGCGTGGCGTCCGCGCCCGTGTGGGGCGGGTCGCCGGCCCCGGCCGGGCGCGGCACCCCGGTGGCGACGTCGGATGGTGCGGCAGGGTCGGCCGCGGTGTCGGCGCCCGCCCCGGGGGTCGGGGAGGCCGGGCCGTCGCGCGACGGGGCCCCGGCATCACCCGCCTCGGGCACGGGCGGGAGTGAAGCCACCGCCACCGCCACCGCCCCCGCCTCCGCCGATGTGTCGGCAGCCCTACCCGATCGGCCCGCCGGGCAGCAGCCCGGACACCCTGCCGGACCCTCCGGTACGTCTCCGGGGCAGCCGGGGCAGCCCATCGGCCCCTCCGGCGTGTCGTCCGTGCGTCCGGCCGGGCCCTCCGGCGTGGCGCCGGGCGGGTCCGACTCCCGCCCGACCGGCTCGGCCACGACCGCCGGACCGGAGACGGCCGACCGCGCGCCCTCGGCCGCCCGGCCCCGCCCGGCCACCGGCCCCACCGCCGGCGCGCCCCCGGGCCACCTGGCCGGCGCCGCGCCGTCGGCCGTGGCCGCCTCCTCCGCGACGGGGGGCCCGCCCGCCTCCGTCACGTCGGGCTCCCGACCCGCCTCCGGGCCGGTCACCGGTTCCGGCCTCGCCGGTACGCGGTCGGTCCTGTCCGCGGGTCTCTCCGGTGCGACGGCGGGCGGCGGGCCCGGGCCCGTGCCCGCCGGGGCGGCCTCACCGAAGGCCTCCGCCGTCACCGTGCGGTCCGGGGGAGAGGCGCCCCTCCCCGTCGCGGTCACCGCCCCGCCGGCCCGCCCCGCCTCCGCCGTGACCGCCCCGCCCGGCGCGGACCCGAAGGCCGGCCCTCCCGCCGGGCGCGGCGACGCCTCCCCCCGCCTCGCCGGGCGCGGCGACGCCGTGCCCGACTTCGGGCGGATCACCGGCGCCGCGGTCGGCGCCGTCGCCGTGCCCGTGGCCGCCGTGGTGCGGGTGGCGCGGCGGAGGAACGTGATCGGCTCGGAGACCACCGGCTCCATCCCGGTACACCTGCTCTTCCGGGACGAGCCGGAGGGCGCCGTGCCCCGTATGCCGCGCGACGACGACGGGGGCCCCGACACCGTCGCCATGGCCGCGGCCACTCCGTCGGGGACGGGCCACGGGCCCGCCATCCCGGGCCCGTCGAAGGTCCAGGTCCGGTCGGCCCCGGTCGCCGCCCCCGCGAGCGGGGCGAAGTCGAAAGCGAAGCCGAAGCCGAGGCCCAAGGACGGGACCGGGCCCGCGCCCGCACTCGCGTCCACGGGCCGGGTCGCGTCCGCCGCGCGCCCCGTCCCCACCGCCGACCCCACGCTGGTCGAGCGGCCGGGGCCGGTGCTGCCCGGCTGGGTCGGGGTGGCCGGCGGCGCCCTCGCGCTGGCCGGGTGCGCGGCCGTCGTCTGGTGGACCGGGGCCGTACCGGCGGAGGCGACACGGATGCTGCGGCTGCCGGAACGCCCGTACAACGGCATCCATCTCGGCCAGTGGGCGCTGCTCGCGCTCGGTGTCGTGCTCACCCTGTTCGCGCTCGGCGGGCTCGGCCGGGGCCGGGTCGGCTACGCCTATGTGCTGACCCTGTTCGGCGACTACCGCGGCACGGTCCGCCGGACCGGTCTGCTCTGGGCCAGCCCGCTCCTGCTGCGCCGCCGGGTCGACGTACGGCTCCGGCACTGGCGCAGCGAGCCGCTGTCGGCCGTGGACGCCAAGGGCACCGCGCTCGACGTCACCGTCCTCGTCGTGTGGCGGGTGCGGGACACCGTCCGGGCGGCGCTCGGCGTCGACGGGCACGAGGACTATCTGCGGGAGCAGGTGGAGGCGGCGATGGCCCGGGTGCTCTCGCAGCTTCCGGCGGACGCGTTCCACGAGGACGCTCCGACGCTCCGGGACGCGGAGGCGGTCGGCGAGGCGCTCACGCGGATGCTGTCGGCGGAGTGCGCCCCGGTCGGAGTGGACGTGTTCTCGGCGCAGCCGACCCGGATCGAGTACGCGCCGGAGGTGGCGGCGGCGATGCGGCGGCGCCGGATCGCGGCGATCGACGCGAAGCACCGGGACAGCGTGCTGACCTCCGTCGTGGACGCGGTGGACGACGTGGTCCACCGGCTGACCAGTCGTGGTCTGGTGGAGCTCGACGACTACGAGCGCAAGACGCTGGTCAAGGACCTGACGGTGGCGTTCTACACGGGAAGGACGGGTCCTGTGGAGGGTGCGTGAGGGGATGGACAGGTTCAACTTCCGTCCATACCTTGGTACTTGGTCCAGACCAAAAATGCAGTGCCCGCACGCGTGCAGCACGGCCCAAGAACTCCCCCACGTTCTCCTGGAGCGACAGCATGCGCAATAAGTCAGTCGGGGCGGCGGTGGTGGCGCTCGGCGTCGCCGGCGCCACCCTCTTCGCCACCGGTAGCGCCGGAAGCCACGGCTACACCGACTCGCCGATCAGCCGTCAGAAGCTCTGCGCCAACGGCACCGTGACCAACTGCGGCAACATCCAGTGGGAGCCGCAGTCGGTCGAGGGCCTCAAGGGCTTCCCCTCCGCCGGTCCCGCCGACGGAAAGATCTGTTCCGCCGGGCTCTCGCAGTTCGCCCAGCTCGACGACCCCCGGGGCGGCGCGTGGCCCGCCACCCAGCTCACGGCGGGCCAGAGCTACAGCTTCCGCTGGCAGTTCACGGCCCGGCACCGCACCACCGACTTCAAGTACTACATCACCAAGAACGGCTGGGACCCGAGTCAGAAGCTGACCCGGGCCTCGCTCGACCCCCAGCCGTTCCTCACCGTCCCCTACAACAGCCAGCAGCCGCCGGCGACCCTCTCGCACTCCGGGACGATCCCGGCGGGCAAGTCGGGCCGCCACCTGATCCTGGCGGTGTGGACGGTCGCGGACACCGCGAACGCCTTCTACGCCTGCTCGGACGTCAAGTTCTGACGGGCGCGCGGTTCGGTGGCCGTTCCTGACGGTTCATTTCTGATGAACCGTCAGTTACAGTCCGGCCCATGAGGGGTGCGGACACCGTCGCGGAACTCGTACGGCGCCAATGGGGCGACCACCGGATCGGGCTGAGGGACGAGCACCACACCCTCACCCACCACCAGGTCGCCGCGGGCGCCGCCGCGCGGGCCGCACTGCTCGTGGACCTGATGCCACCCCTGCCGGGGAGCGAGCCGCACCTCGGCGTCCTGCTCGACAACACACCGGAGTACCCGCTCTGGCTCAGCGCGGCGGCCCTCACGGGGGCCGCCGTCGCCGGGATCAACCCCACCCGGCGCGGCGCCGAACTCGCCCGGGACATCCGGCACACCGCCTGCCGGGTCCTGGTCACCCAACGCGCCCACCTGCCCCTCCTCGACGGCCTCCCGCTGCCCGGCGTCCGCGTCCTGGTCACGGACACCGACGCCTACCGGGAGCTCCTCGCCCCCTACGGGGACGCCCGGCCCGGCGACGCACGCCTCGGCCCCGTACGCCCCGACAGCCTCTTCCTGCTCTCCTTCACCTCCGGCTCCACCGGCGCGCCCAAGGCCGCGCTCTGCAGCCAGGGACGGCTCGCGGCGGCCGGCGCCTCCCTCGTCCGGCACTTCGGGGTCGGCCCGGACGACGTCCACTACATCTGCATGCCGATGTTCCACGGCAACGCGGTGATCGCCGACTGGGCGCCCGCGCTCACCGCCGGCGCCGGGGTGGCGCTCCGGGCCCGCTTCTCCGCCTCCCGCTTCCTCCCCGACGTCCGCCGCTTCGGCGCCACCTACTTCACCTACGTGGGCCGGGCCGTCCAGTACCTGCTCGCCACCCCGCCCGGCCCCGACGACCGCGCGCACCCGCTGCGGCTCGGCTTCGGCACCGAGGCGGGGGCGGTGGACGCGGCCCGCTTCCGGGAACGCTTCGGCGTCCCGCTCGTGGAGGGGTACGGCTCCTCCGAGGGCGGCGCGGCGATCCAGCGGACCCCCGACACCCCGACGGGGGCGATCGGACGGGCCGCGCCCGGCGACGACCTGGCGGTCCTCGACCCCGAGACCGGCCGGGAGTGCGCCCCGGCCCGCTTCTCGCCCACCGGCCGGCTCCTCAACGCGGCCGAGGCCGTCGGCGAACTCGTCAACCGCGGCCGCTCGCCCTTCGAGGGCTACTGGCGCAACCCCGAGGCGGAGGCCGCCCGGCTGCGCGACGGCTGGTACTGGACGGGCGACCTCTTCTACCGGGACGCGGACGGCAACCTCTACTTCGCGGGCCGCACGGACGACCGGCTGCGGGTCGACAGCGAGAACCTGGCGGCGGCGACGATCGAGAACATCCTCGCCCGCTGGGAGCGGGCCGCGGGGGTCGCGGTCTACGCGATACCGGACCCGGTGGCGGGGGACCAGGTCATGGCGGCGTTCGCCCTGCGGGAGGGCGCGGCCTTCGACCCGGCGGAGTTCGCGGCCTTCCTCGCCGCGCAGCCGGACCTGGGCACGAAGATGCCGCCGCGCTTCGTCCGCGTACTGCCCGAACTCCCCCTCACGGCGACGAACAAGATCCACCGCGTGGCCCTCCGCCGTGCGGCCTTCCTCTGCCCCGACCCCGTCTGGTGGCGCCCCACCCCGACCGCCCCGTACGAACCCCTGACCCCCACGGCGACGGCCACCCTCCGCGCGGAGTACACGCGTCACGACCGAAGCCCGACACCGCCGGGTCCGGCGTAGCCCCGCGCGCCACCTCCGAGGCCCGACCCGCGCGCCGGGACCGCGGCCCGACAACGCCGGGTCGGACGTGGCCCCGCGCGCGCCGGGACCGAAGCCCGACCCGCACGCCACCACCGAGGCCCGGGGGTAGGCCCAGCCCCACCCCCGCCGCACCCCCTCACCCCATGGCCCCGGCGCCGTCCCTCCGCCTAGCGTGGTCGCTCATGGACCCCCGTACCCCTTGGCAAGCCCTCACCCGGCCCCGTTTCCCGCGCGGCTCCTGGCCTTGGCGGGCCGTCGGGTATCTGCTCACCGGCGGGCTGCTCGGGGCCGCCGTCTGCGCCGTGTTCCTGGTGCTCGGGGTGTTCTCGCTGTTCCTCGTCGGGCTGCCGCCGCTCCTGCTCTCCGGGCTCCTCCTCGGCGGCGTCGAGCGCAGGCGCCTCCGGCTCGTCGACCTGGATCCGGCCCCCGACCCGCACCGCGTCCCCACCGCCCCCGGCCCGGCCGCCTGGCTCCGGCTGCGGGCGGGGGAGCAGGCGACCTGGCGGGAACTGGCGTACGCCCTGCTCCTCGCCACGGTCCTGTGGCCGCTCGACCTCCTCGCGGTCGCCGTCGCGATCGGCCTTCCGGTCACCCTTCTCAGCGCCCCCGTCCAACTGGCGTTCGACGGCGACGAGACCAAGGTCGTGAAGGCGTACCTGGTGACCTCCTATCCGGAGGCCTTCGCCGCCGCCCTCCTCGGCGCCCTGCTCCTCGTCGCCCTCGCCTACCCGCTCGCCGCCTTCGCCGGCGCCCGCGCGGCGCTCGCCCGCGCCCTGCTCGCCCCGCGCGAGGCCGACGCGCGGGGCGGCAGGATCGGCGAGGTCATCGCCTCCCGGGCCCGGCTCGTGGACGCCTTCGAGGCCGAGCGGCGCCGCATCGAACGCGATCTGCACGACGGCGCCCAGCAGCGCCTCGTCGCCCTCACCATGACCCTCGGTCTGGCCCGGCTCGACGCCCCGCCGGGCCCGCTCGCCGACCAGCTGGCGAAGGCGCACACGGAGGCCGGGCAGGTCCTCACCGAGCTGCGGGAGCTCATCCACGGCATCCACCCCCAGGTCCTCGCCGACTACGGCCTGGGTCCGGCGCTCTCCGACGCCGCGGACCGGTCCGCCGTGCCCGTCGACGTCGACGTCGAGCTGCCCCGGCTGCCGGAGTCCGTCGAGAGCGCGGGCTACTTCGCCGGCTGCGAGGCCCTCGCCAACATCGGCAAGCACAGCGGCGCGACCCGGGCGCGGATCACCGCCCGGCACACCCGGGGCACGCTGCGGATCGACGTCGAGGACGACGGGCGGGGCGCCGCGGACCCGGCCGGGGGCACCGGTCTCACCGGACTCGCCGACCGGATCGCCGTCCTCGATGGCAGACTGACGATCATGAGCCCGAAGGGCGGGCCGACCCTCCTGCGAGTGGAGATCCCGTGTCCCGCACCGACCGAAAGCTCCGCGTCGTCCTCGCCGAGGACAGCGTCCTCCTCCGGGAGGGGCTGATCGGGCTCCTGGCCCGGTTCGGCCACGAGGTCGTCGCCGCCGTCGGCGACGCCGACGCCCTGCGCGAGGCGGTCGCCGCCCATGCCCCGGACATCGTCGTGACCGACGTCCGGATGCCGCCCGGTTTCCAGGACGAGGGGCTGCGCGCCGCGGTCGCGCTCCGCGCCGAACGGCCGGCCCTGCCGGTCCTGGTGCTCAGCCAGTACGTGCAGCGCAGCTACGCCGCCGATCTCCTCGACGCGGGGGACGGCACGGGCGTCGGCTATCTGCTGAAGGACCGGGTCGGTCAGGTGGAGGAGTTCCTGGACGCGCTGGCCCGGGTCGCGGACGGCGGGACGGTCGTCGACCCCGAGGTCGTCCGCCAGCTGCTGCGGCGGCACCGCGATCCGCTGGAGGCGCTGACCCCGCGCGAGCGCGAGGTCCTCGGGCTGGTCGCGGAGGGGCATTCCAACGGGGCGATCGCCCGTCGTCTGGTCGTGACGGAGGCGGCCGTCGGCAAGCACATCGGCAACATCCTGGCGAAGCTGCACCTGCCGCCGGCCGATGACACCCACCGCCGGGTCCTCGCCGTCCTCACGTACCTCAGGGCCTGAGGCCTGAGGCCCTGAGGGCGGAGGGGGCGGGGCGGCGGGCAGGGCGCGGCGCGCGGAGCGGAGCTGGGCGGGCGCGGGCGGCGACCGGAGCGGGCTGCGGGCACGAAAAAGCCCCCCGCTTCCGCGAGGGGCTCTTCCCGTCTGTGCGCCGCCAGGGACTCGAACCCCGGACCCGCTGATTAAGAGTCAGCTGCTCTAACCAACTGAGCTAGCGGCGCCTGCTGACAGAGAAAATACTACCCGGTCCCGCGGGGTGCTCCCGACCACCCGGCGGCCGGGTCCTCAGATCGCCAGCGAGAGCACCACGGGGGCGGCTCTGCGGTTGAGCGTGTCGGCCGCCGCGCGCAGCCGGTGGGCGTGCTCGATCGGCAGGGAGAGCGCCAGGCAGCCCACGGCGGAGCCCGCCGTCAGCGGGACGGCGGCGCAGACCGTGCCCACCGCGTACTCCTGGAGGTCGAGCACGGGCACGGTGGCGGGCTGGCTGTCCAGCTTGGAGAAGAGGATCCGCTCGTTGGTGATGGTCCGCGAGGTCAGCCGGGCGATCTTGTGCCGGGAGAGGTGGTCCCGCCGCCCGTTCTGGTCGAGCTGGGTGAGCAGGCACTTGCCCACCGCGCTGGCGTGCGCGGCCGAGCGGAAGTCCACCCACTCGTTCACCTTGGGCGTGCGCGGACCGTCGGCGAACTGGGTGATCTTCACCTCGCCGTCGATGTACCGGCTGATGTAGACCGCCGCGCCGACGGAGTCGCGCAGCTCGGTGAGGGTCTCCTGGAGCTTCGCCTCCAGGGCCTCGCGGCGGGTCATGCCGGAACCGAGGAGGACGAGGGAGTCGCCGATCACGTACGCGCCGTCGGCGACCTGCTCGACGTACCCCTCGCGGCGGAGCATGAGGAGCAGGGACGAGAGGTGGGCGACGGGGAGGCCGGCTTCGCGGGCGATCTGGACGTCCGTCACGCCGCCACCGTGCCGCGAGACCGTCTCGAGGACGCGCAAGGCGTATTGCACCGAGTGGAACGGCGCGGTGGGCTCGGGCTTCAGCGCCACGGTTTCCCCCTACCAGGTTGTGACCGCAAGCTTTCGTACCACGATAGCCGCCAAGCACCTTTTGTGGGGCGGCTGTTGGCGAGAATGATGTGGAGTGTCCGGGCCGTACGCTGGGGCGCGCCACTCTGGCATATGCCAAGGTCATGAGTGGTGTGCGGAGCCTCAGGTCAGGGCCGTGCGCGGGGGCTCGCACGCACCCGTCCGTCCGGTGGAGGTCCGAAGATTTTCTACGGCGAAGCGGACGCGGTGACGGCCCGACCGGTGGCCGAGAACCGCCGGAATAAACGGAGCCCCCCTCCTGTTGTTGCTCTGACGTAGCCGAGTCGTGAGTTCGTACGTGTGCCGAGGAGGGTCCCGAAGGTGAGCGACGCTATTCGAGGAGAGGCGCGGGGTTCCGCGCCCGTGCCGCTGTCCGTGCTGGACCTGGTGACCGTCGGCGGCGGCAGCACCGCGACCCGGGCGCTCGCCACCAGCGTGGAGCTGAGCAGGCTCGCCGAGCGGCGTGGCTTCCACCGGCACTGGGTGGCCGAACACCACTCGATGCCCGGCGTCGCCTCCTCGTCGCCGGCGGTGATCCTCGCCCACCTCGCCGCCCACACCAAGCGCATCCGCCTCGGCTCGGGCGGCGTCATGCTGCCCAACCACGCCCCGCTCGTCATCGCCGAGCAGTTCGGCACCCTGGAGGCCTTCGCCCCGGGCCGGATCGACCTCGGTCTCGGGCGCGCGCCCGGCACCGACGGGGCCACGGCCGCCGCCCTGCGCCGCACCGACCGGCTCAACGAGGGCGCGGACGACTTCCCGGAGCAGCTCGCCGAGCTGACCCGGTTCCTGGACGACGACTTCCCGGACGGCCATCCGTACGCCCGGATCCACGCCGTGCCCGGTCCGGTGCAGGGCCCGAAGGGCCGCCCGCCGGTCTGGCTGCTCGGCTCCTCCGGCTTCAGTGCCCGCCTCGCCGGTCTGCTCGGGCTGCCCTTCGCCTTCGCCCACCACTTCTCGGCCAGGAACACCATCCCGGCGCTCGATCTCTACCGGGACTCCTTCCGGCCCTCGGAGCACCTCGACGCCCCCTACGCGATGATCGGCGTCTCTGCGTTCGCCGCCGACGAGGCGGAGCAGGCCCGTCGCCAGGTCCTCGCCGGCGCCCTCGCGATGCTGCGGCTGCGCACGGGCCGGCCGGGTCTCGTGCCGACGCCGGAGGAGGCGGAGGCGTACGGATTCAGCTCCGCCGAGCGGGAGTTCGTCGACGGCTGGCTCGCGAACATCGTGTACGGCACCCCGGACGAGGTCCGTACGGGCCTGGACGACCTGCGGAAGCGGACGGGCGCGGACGAGCTGATGATCACGGCGAACGCGCACGGCGGGGAGGCCCGGCTGCGGAGCTACGAGCTCATCGCGGACGCGTACGAACTCCCGGAGCTGCCTGAGGCCTAGGGCTTGCTCTCGGATCAGGCAGGGCCCGCTCTCGGATCAGGCGGGGCTCGCGGGGCCCGATCCGAAGACGGGCCCGAGCGAGGGTCCGGAGCGTGCCGGCGAACCGGGGGGACGCGTTCCGCACCGGCGACGGCCGGGTAAAAACCCTGGTTCTCGGCGGCGGTTGGTTCATCGCCGAACCACCCCCGCGCCTCCCCTAAGTGAACCTTAAACCGCTCGTCACCGATGGTGGCGGGCGGTTCCGCTTTGTGCTGCACCTCCCTGACAAGGCCTTTCTTCCTCGAATTGGTCTAGTCCTCAATCTGGTTCAGACCATTGACGCGCTGTTCACCCGCCGGTTATCACTGCTCCAGCTCCTGTACGGCACCACCCCCGCACTCCCCCCGATGGAGGCCGCACGTGCACCCCCGTAAGCCATTGATCGCCGCGCTCCTCAGCTCGGCCCTCGCCGCCGGCGCCCTCGCGGCGACCGTAGGCCTCGGCTCCGCCCAGGCGGCCGACACGACGACCACTGCCTCCGCGGGCAACGTGCGCATCGCGTACTACGACCAGTGGAGCGTCTACGGCAACGCGTTCTACCCCAAGCACCTCGACACCCGGGGCATCGCGGGCCAGCTGGACGTCATCAACTACTCGTTCGGCAACATCCACCCCACCAACCTCACCTGTTTCATGGCCAACAAGGCCGCGGGCGACGACAACAACCCCAACGCGGGTGACGGTGCGGGCGACTCGTACGCCGACTACCAGAAGTCCTTCAGCGCGGCGGACAGCGTCGACGGCGTCGCCGACAAGTGGGACCAGCCGATCGTGGGCGTCTTCAACCAGTTCAAGGAGCTGAAGGCGAAGTACCCCCAGCTGAAGATCAACATCTCCCTGGGCGGCTGGACCTACTCCAAGTACTTCCACGACGCGGCGAAGACGGACGCGAGCCGCAAGAAGCTCGTCTCGTCCTGCATCGACCAGTACATCAAGGGCAACCTGCCCGTCGAGGGCGGCTACGGCGGCGCCGGCACGGCGGCCGGCATCTTCGACGGCATCGACGTCGACTGGGAGTACCCCGGCTCCTCCGGCGGTCACCTGGGCAACCACTACGGCCCCGAGGACAAGCAGAACTTCACCCTCCTCCTCGCCGAGTTCCGCAAGCAGCTCGACGCGTACGGCGCGGCCAACGGCGGCAAGAAGTACCTGCTGACCTCGGCCCTCCCGGCCGGCCAGGACAAGATCAAGTACATCGAGACCGACAAGATCGGCCAGTACTTGGACTACGCCAACATCATGACGTACGACATGCACGGCGCCTGGGACGGCGACGGGCCGACGTACCACCAGTCCCCGCTGTACCCCTCGCCGAACGACCCGACCGACGTGATCGCGCCGGGCACCGAGAAGTACAGCATCGACTCCGCCATCGACTCCTGGATCGACGGCAACCCGGCCTACGGCATCGCCGGCGGCTTCCCCGCCAACAAGCTGACCCTGGGCTACGAGTTCTACTACCGCGGCTGGAAGGGCGTCCCGGCCGGGACCACCAACGGCCTCGCGCAGACCGCCACCGGCGGCTCAGGCGCCCGCCCGCTCAGCCAGCAGGCCGGCATCGCGCACTACAAGGAGCTCGGCGGCATCGTCGACAACGCGTCGACGACCTTCTGGGACGACCAGTCGAAGTCCTCGTACTTCTACAAGGACGGCGAGTTCTTCACCGGCCTCAACCAGAAGTCCATCCAGGCCCGGGTGGACTACGGCAAGCAGCGCGGCCTGGCCGGCGCGATGATGTACTCGCTCCTCGGCCTGGACAACAACGCCACCCTGCTGACCCAGATCAACACCGCGCTCGGCGGCACCACCACCCCGCCCACCACCCCGCCCACCACGCCGCCGACGACGCCCCCGACCACCCCGCCCACCACGCCTCCGACGACCCCGCCCACGGGCTGCGGCTCGCTCCCGGCGTACGCGGCCGGCACGGTCTACAACGCGGGCAACGAGGTCTCCCACAACGGCCGCAAGTACAAGGCCCAGTGGTGGACCCAGAACGAGACGCCGGGCACGACCGGCGAGTGGGGCGTCTGGAAGGACCTCGGCGCCTGCTGAGTGCCCGACCCGCTGACCCGCTGAACCCCTCATGAACCGCTGCCCCCGCCCGGAATGTCCCTCCGGCCGGGGGCAGTTCCATGTCCGCCGGACCATGCCGGCCCCTGGCCCCGACGGGGCGGGACAGGGTCAGCTGGCGCCTCAGACCGGCAGCGGCGCCGTCCCGATCAGCTCGGCGATCCGGTCCGGTGCCACCGCCCGCGAGTACAGCCAGCCCTGTCCCGTGTCACAGCCGATCCGGCGCAGCCGGCTCGCCTGTCCCGAGGTCTCGACGCACTCGGCGGTGACCGTGAGCCCCAGCCGGTGCGCGAGTTGCACCAGGGCCTCGACGATCAGCTCGTCCGCCGGGTTGGCGTGCTCCTCGTCCTGGAAGCCGCGGACGAAGGAGCCGTCGAGCTTGAGCACCGAGACCGGCAGCCGGCTCAGATAGGCCAGGTTCGAGTAACCGGTGCCGAAGTCGTCGATCGCGATCCGCACGCCCATGTCGCTCAGCGCCTGGAGCGCCTGGAGCGGCCGTCCGGCCGAGCCCATCACGGCGGACTCGGTCAGCTCCAACTGGAGCAGGTGCGGGGCGAGACCCGTCTCGGCGAGGATGCCGGCCACGTCCGCGACCAGGTCGGAGTCCCAGACCTGGCGGACCGCCACGTTGACGCTCACGAAGATCGGGCGTTCGCGCGGATGGTCCTTCTGCCACTGCCGGGCCTGACGGCAGGCCGTGCGCAGCACCCACCGGCCCAGCTCCACGATGGAGCCGTCCTCCTCGGCGATCCCGATGAACCGATTCGGCGGGAGGGAGCCGAACTGCGGGTGGTTCCAGCGCACCAGCGCCTCCACCCCGCGCACCGCCCCGTCCGTCAGATCCACGAGGGGCTGGTACTCCAGGGCGAACTCCCCGCGCTCCACGGCCGGCCGCAGGGTGGAGGAGAGCGCCTGACGGGTCATCCGGTGCGCGTTGCGCTCCGGGTCGAAGAGCGTCCAGCGGGCCTTGCCGTCGGCCTTCGCCCAGTACAGCGTGGTGTCCGCGGCCTGCATCAGGGCGGTCGCCGTCGTCCCGTGCCCGGAGCGTTCGACCACGCCGATCGAGGCGGAGACCGCCAGCCGCTGACCGGCCAGGTCGAAGGGGAGCTGGAGCGCGCACAGCACCGAGCGGGCCAGGTCGGCGAGTTGCTCGGTGCCGGTGGAGTCCTCGACCAGGATCGCGAACTCGTCCCCGCCGAGCCGCGCCACGAGGTGTCCGCCGCTCCGGGTGTAGCCGTCGCTGTCCGCGCACTCCGTGAGCCGCGCGGCGACGGCGGCGAGCAGCCGGTCGCCGACCCGGTGGCCGAGGGTGTCGTTGACGGCCTTGAAGCCGTCGAGATCGAGGTAGCAGAGACCGATCCGCCCTGTTCTGCCATACCCGTACGACTCGTACGAAGAGCTGACCGCCTCCGTCGCGTCGGCGTCGTCCCCGCACCCGGCGTCCTGGGCGGAGCTCTCCAGGGCCGCCGAGAGGCGTTCGAAGAAGAGTGCGCGGTTGGGCAGCCGGGTCACCGGGTCGTGCATCTGGAGGTGGCGCAGCCGTGCCTGGAGCTCGCGCCGGTCGCTGATGTCCGCGATCGACAGCAGGACGCGCCGGCTGTCGGGGACGGGCGCGACGGTGACCTCGGCCCACAGCGAGCGCCCGTCGGGGTGCTTGAGGCGGCGCGTGCAGCGGAAGCGGGCGTGGCGGCCGCGCAGCACCTCGCGGTACGCGTGCCAGGTCCGCCCGTCGGACGCGAGGTCGACCAGATCGGCGGCGGCCTGGTCCCGGAGCGCCCCGGCCTCGGTGCCGAGGAGGGCGCCGAAGGAGTCGTTGGCCGTGACCACGACGCCGTCCTGGTCGACGACGGCCATGGCGAGCTGGGAGACCCGGAAGGCGGCGTGGTAGTCACGGAGTTCGGCTTGGTGACGCTCCGTGAGCACGGGCTCCGTCGCGTACGTCTCCGGCGGCTCTGGGTGCACCGGTCCTTCGGGGGTTCCGCTCACCGCTCGCTCCCGTAGTGCAGTCGGGCCGGTCACATGTGGTCGGGACGGTCGGCCAAGGAAGAGTGAGCCGATCATAGAGCCCGTGTGGGCGGGCGTTCCAGCTCCGAGCGGCCTCGGGGGAGCGTCCGCGGCTGCGGGACCGCCCGCCGGCGCACCCCGGCCGATCGTTTCTGCGCGGGTCTGACAAGGGTCTGCGACGACATGACCGAATGTGACTTTCCGTGAGCTGAACCGCGCTCGGGTCGCGTCGACCCCGTGGCGCGCCCTCACCCGACCGGGGCAGCGGAAACATGCGAAACGCCGCAAACCGTCACAAGGTGGGTGGGGTATCCCGCATTCCCGATCCGGAGGTCCACGTGAGGGCTCAGCAGCCACCCGGGGGAGTGGAACGCTCACGGCTGCGTGCCGGTGCGGCGGCCTTCACGTCGCTCGCCGCCCTGGCCGCCACCGGGCTCGTCGCCGGCCCCGCCGTCGGCGCGCCGACGGCCGGGCCCTGCGCCCTGCCGCGTACCGCGGCCCACCACTCGCTCGGCCTCGACACCTGGAACAGGTCGTACCCACGCCCCGACCGCACCCTCGACGCGGTGATGGTCTTCCTGTCCTTCCCGGACGCCGAGCCGCTCACCACACCGGCCGAACTCGCCGCCGACCACTTCCCCGCCACCGGCGAGTTCTTCACCCGTGCCTCCTACGGGCGCTTCACCCTGCGCCCGCACCCCCAGCGCGCCTGGACCCCGATGCCCAAGGAGTCCGCCGCGTACGACATACGGCGGGACTGGGACGCCGGCCAGCGCGCCGCCTACCTCCGTGACGCGATCGCCGCCGCCGACGCGGACGTCGACTTCTCCCGGTACGACATCGTCTACCTGGTCGCCGACCCCGACGCGCCCGGCGTGGACTCCGACGCGACCAAGGTCGTCAACCTCGATCGCCCGCTGGAGGTCGACGGCACCGAGATCAGGCGCGTCGTCACCGTCTTCGAGCGGCACCCGCCCGACCGCAACGTCCTCGCCCACGAGACCGGGCACGTCTTCGACCTGCCCGACCTCTACCACCGCCCGGAGGACGGCAAGGGCGACTGGGACACCCATGTGGGTGACTGGGACGTCATGGGCAGCCAGTTCGGGCTCTCCCCGGATCTGTTCGGCTGGCACAAGTGGAAACTCGGCTGGCTCTCCGGCACCCAGGTGACCTGCGTCCAGGGCGCGGAGCCCCGGCTGGTCAGCCTGGAGCCGACCGACGCCCCGCCCACGCCCGGCGGCACCCTCGGCACCCGGCTCGCCGTGGTCCGCACCGGCCCCGACAGCGCCCTCGCCGTCGAGGCCAGGACCGACGCCGGGAACAACGCCGACACCTGCACCGAAGGCGTACTCGTCTACCGGGTCCGGGGCGAGGCGGCCTCCGGCGACGGCCCCGTCGAGGTCGTCGACGCCCATCCGCACACCGAGGCCTGCTGGGACCGCTCGGTCTACCCGCCGCTCGCGGACGCCCCCCTGGAGGAGGGCGAGACCCTCACGGTGCCCGGCACCGGGGTCCGGGTCGAGGTCACCGACCGCACCGGGACGGGCGGCTGGACGGTCAGGATCACCCCGCCCGCCGTCGACTGACGGGAACCGGCACCCGGCCCCTCCCGGAGCCGGCCCGGAACACGAAGAAGCCCCTCGCTTCCGCGAGGGGCTTCCTCTGTCTGTGCGCCGCCAGGGACTCGAACCCCGGACCCGCTGATTAAGAGTCAGCTGCTCTAACCAACTGAGCTAGCGGCGCCTGCTGACGTCGTAGACATTAGCACCCGGATCGGCGGGAGGAAAAATCGATACCCGCACGTCGGCGGCGGAGAACGCCCGGACGGCCCGCACGCAGGCCCAGAGCACGACCTCGGGGCCGGGAAGCCAGGGATTCCGGGTGTCGGGCGCCACCAGCCAGCGGGGCCCGGTGTCGCCGGACGGCACGAGCGGGGGCACGGTCACCGCGTCCCCGACCCCGTGACAGAGCGGCCGGGGGACCGCCTCGCCCCACTCCTCCCAGTCGAGCAGCGCAGGCAGCCGCTGGGCCGTCCCCGGCGCGGCGAACAGCATCATCCGGCCCCGGTGCACGGCGACGGGCCCCGACCCCGGGCCCTCCAGCCACAGCCGGTCCAGCATGCGGCGCCCGAAGACCGGGTCCACGTTGACGACGTCGAAGACCGTCCCGCAGGGCAGCGTCGCCGGGGAGGCCGGCCGGGCCTCCCAGCGGGTGAGCGCGGCCCCGCGGCCACCGGCGGCCGAGGCGAGCCAGGCGGCCCCGTCGGCGGTCACCCGGGCGGTCTGGTGCCGGCCCACGTCGCCCTCCCGGAGGAACCGGAAGATGTCGTGCGGGGTCTCGTCGCGCAGCCACGTCGTCATGGCTCCAGGTCTACCGGGCGTCACCGGCCGGTCGCCGAGTGTTCACGGAATCCCGGACAGGAGGGGAGGGCGAGGAGTATCGTGCACCCCGGCATATGCCAGGGGTGCTTTTTGAGCCAGGACGTGGGGCCGCCCGAAACCGCCCCCACCAGCCCCGCTCACTCCTCCCCGGGCCGCCCGTTCGAACGGATCAGGTCGCGGCCGAACTCGATCATCTTCCGGGCGTAGTCCTCGGTCCACTGCGCCCGCTCGGCGACGTCCGCCGCCGTCAGCCGGTCGAACCGGCGCGGGTCCGCCAGCTGCGCCGCCGCGATCGCCTGGAACTCGGTCGCCCGGTCCGTCGCCGCGCGGAACGCCAGCGTCAGCTCGGTCGCCCGGGACAGCAGCTCCCGCGGATCCTCCAGCGACTCCAGGTCGAAGAAGTGCTCCGGATCGGCGGTCGCCTCGGCAGGCTCGAAGATCAGCGGAGCCGGCCTGAGCCGCCGCTGTCCGCCCCGTTCCGCGGATTCCGCCATCGTCCGTCTCCTCCTCGCACAGGCACGGCCCGGAATCCCGGGCCGGCTTCCATTGTCCCGCGCCCCGCAAGAGCGCGTACCTCCCCCCGTACGCCCCCGGTCCGCCCCCGAGCCCCGGTTTCGGCGCCGGGAGGGCGGCTCAGGGCGTCCAGGCCACCCGGTGCTCCGCCAGATGCGAGAGGACCGCGTGGTTCGCCTCCCAGCCGTCCGGGAACGACACCGCGGCCCCCAGCTGGACCGGCTCCGTCGACGGATGGGCGTCGAGCAGCTCCGCCACCCCCGCGCGGCAGACCACCACGCACGCGTGCCGGTGCCGGGAGGCGAGCACGCACAGCCGGCCCGTCTCCAGATGGAAGGCCGTCGCGTCCGGGCGCCCGGACAGGGGGTGGAGGACGACCGTCACGTCGTACTCGCGGCCCTGCAGCCGGTTCGCGGTGTCCACCGTCACCCCCGTCACGCCGAGCTCCGCGAGCGCCGCCCTGACCGCCGCCGCCTGGTCGCGGTGGGCGGTGCCGACCGCCACCCGGTCGGGCGTCAGCGGTACGGGGGTCTCCGCCCGCTCCGAGACCGCAGCGCCGCCCCGGTCGAGGAGCCTGCGCACCACCAGCGCGACCGCGCCGACCGCCTCGGGGTCGGTCCGCGGGGTGTGCCGGGCCGGCAGTTCGAGCAGGCCCCACCCCGACTCCGCCGCCTCGTCGAGGACCCGGTCGGGACCCGACCCGTCCGACGCCACCGCGAAGGAGAGCTTCCGGTCCCCGTGCCCGGTGCCGCTGCGGAACGGCGTGAACGGATAGAAGGCGTCCGAGACCAGCGGCGCCGCCGAGGCGGGCAGCCGCCAGGACACCGGCAGCCGGTGCTGCGGCAGCTCCGGGTTGTGCGCGAGCAGGGTGGAGACCGCGCTCGCCGACGGGTCGTACGAGAGCCCCGCCCACTGCTCCGCCCCCACCACCGAGAACGGGTCCAGCTGCCCGGGGTCGCCCACGAACAGCGCCCGCTCGAAGAGGCCCGCCACGGCGAGCAGCGCGTCCGAACGCATCTGGTACGCCTCGTCGACGATCGCGTGCGCCCACGGCTCGACGTTCTTCACGTGACCCCACTTGGCGGCCGTGGAGATGACCACGGGCAGCCCGGCCAGCTCACCCGCCTTCGCCGACTTCCGTACGTTCTCCAGGTCGTCGAGCGCCTTGTCGTACGGATCGGAGTCGTTCGAGTGCAGCCGGCCCACCTCCAGCTCCGGCTCCTTCTCGGCGAGCCGCAGCACCAGGTCGTCCACCTGCGCGTTCGTCTGGGCCACCACCATCAGGGGGCGTCCGGCGGCGGCCAGTTCGAGCGCGGCCCGCACCACGAGCGTCGACTTCCCGGCGCCCGGCGGGGAGTCCACGACGACACCCCGGGAGGTGCCGTGCAGGGTGTCCGCGAGGATGGCGGCCGTCGCCCGGCCGGCCTCCGCCGACGGGTCGAAGACCTCCGTCGCGGTATCGGACATCGACCGGCTCACAGCACGTCCTCCGAGGTCACGGCGTCGGGCAGCTCCACCGCGTCCGTACGCGGGGGGCCGCCGTGCGTCCAGGGCGTCTCCTCCGGATCCGGCAGCTGCGGCCCGACCCGCTGGTCGTGCTCGAACAGCGTCCAGGAGATCCGCTCGCCCTTCTCCGGCACCGAACCCTCCGCGGGCTCCTTCGAACGGCCCATCCGGTCGAGGAGCCGCAGCAGCAGCGCCCCGTCCTCCTCGTACCGCACGAACTCCGCCGACTGCGGCTTCCCGTCGAGCGAGCGGAACACCTTCACCCGCTCGCCCAGATGCGGCCGGTCCTCCGTGCGGACCGTCAGGAGCGGACGCGGCGAGGGCCGCTTCGACTCCGTCCACGCCATCGTCACCTCGACCACCTCGGCCGCGAACGCCTCGCCCGCCAGCCGCCGGCCGGCGAGCACCAGCGGATCGTCCAGGGCCTCCTGCGCCTCCAGCTGGCCCTGCGCCTGCTCACGGGCCGCGAGCTTCCGGGCCGCCGTCACCGCGTCGTCCCGGCGCGGCTGCGGCGGCTCACCGGCCGCGACCCGGTCCCGGTGGGCGGTGAACGACCAGCGGTCGCGGGTCCAGCGGTCCTCGACCCTGGCCCCCTCCGGCAGCTCCCGCAGCAGGCCGATCGAGCGCCAGACCGCGTCCCAGGTCGGCCTCAGCTGGGAGACCACCAGCCGGCGCAGCTCCCGCTCGGCCCGGTGCAGTTCGCCGAGACCCGTGTCGGCGGCCTCGCCGTCCTCGGCCGCGCCGAGCGCCTGCCGGGCCCGGTCGTACCGCTCGATCGCGGGGGCGAGGAGCCGGTTGTCGAAGGCGGGGTCGGTGGCGGGCCCGGCGGGCGGGCACAGCAGCTGCCCCTGGGAGTCCCGGCCCGTCTCCGCCCGCAGCGCCGCCTCGGCGCCGGTCTCCCCGTCGGACGGGTCGATCCAGGCGAGCAGCGCGCCCAGGTGCTGGTCCTCCAGGGAGGACTGCCCGGTCGCCCAGTGCCGGTTGAGGAGATCGGTCGCGGAGAGCAGCAGCGAGGAGCCGGGCACCCGCGCCCGGTCGCCGAAGTGGGTCAGCCAGCGCCCGAGCAGCGGCACGCGCGGCGGCGCGGGGAACGGCGTCTCCGGATCCTGCTCGGCCGTCCGCCGGAACCGGGTGGACCGCCCGAGCAGCCGTACGTACTCGACGCCCGCCCGGCTCGGCACGATCAGCTGCGGCGCGTCCGCGCACAGCTCGACCTCGACCCTCACCTTCTTGCCGGTCTCGGGGTCGGTCTCGCTCCTCTCCACCGCCTCGACGACGTCCGTGAAGGAGTCGACGTACGGCAGGACCTCCTCGGCCAGGTCGGCGAGGAACGCGAACCGCAGGTCCCGGTCCCGGGGCTGGGCCACCACCAGGAGCCGGGGCTCCTCCGGGTCGGTGCCGACCAGGGCGCCCAGCGGCGCCCCCGCCTCACCGGCCGTCGTCAGCGGGACGAGGACGAGGGGCCGCGCGGAGAGCCGCCGGTGCCGGACGGTGGCGAGCGGCTGCGCCCGGCCCGACTCGACGGCCTCCAGCCGGGCGAGGGTGGAGATCAGCGACATGCGGGGGCCTCCCGGGGCACGGCGCGGGCAAGGGGGGTCAGCAGGGGCATTCGACGTGCTCCCGGGGGGTGCGGGCGGCCGCCGACTCCAGCGCCTCCTCGCGCAGCGCCCGCGCCCGGCGCAGCGCGGCCACCGCCGGGTCCGCCGGGTCGCCCTCCTCGCCGCGCGAGGCCGCGAGCACCGCGCCGACGGTCGTCAGGCCGCCCAGCTCACCCCGTACGGAACGGCCCAGGGTCTCCACCGCGCCCGCCTCCCGCGCCCGCGACCGGCAGTGGAAGGCCAGCTCGCAGGCGGCGAGGCACTCCGGCGCGTACTGGTGGGGCACCGATTCGACGGCCGCCGTCAGCTCCTGCGCCGACCGCTCCACGTCGAAGCTCGTGCCCTCCGGCAGGGCGTCCGCGATCTCGTCGATGCGGGTCAGCCGGTCGAGCTGGCGGCGGGTGACCGAAAGCTGCTTGCGCACGTCCACGACCGAGGCCGTCGGCACGTTCGAGAAGTCCTTCGGGCAGACGAGGAGCACCGACCGGGCGACCCGCGCGCCCTCCGTGCGGGCGGCCACCCGCTCCAGGGCCAGCACGTACACGGCGGCCTGGCGGGCCGCCGCGCCCACCTTCGACGCGTCGGCCGCGCCGTCGACCATCGGGAAGGACTTGATCTCCACGACCGTCCACCCGCCGTCGGGACGGACGACCACCGCGTCCGGCTCCAGATACACGGGCGAGCCCGCCACCTCCAGGGCGAGCAGCGGATGGTCGAGCAGCGCCCAGCCGCCGGCGCCGGTCGCCTCCCGCAGCGCGAGCGCCGTGCGCGCCACCCGCCCCTCGGGTCCGGCCGCCGCCAGATCCGGCACGGACACCGTGCCCGGCTCCTCGACGCCGATCAGACGCAGCAGCTCCCGGCCGCCGTCCGCCTTGACCTTCGCCTCGAAGGAGTTGCCCCGCACGATCGCGAACTGCGACTGCCCGAAGGGGGCCGGCGAGCCGAGCTTCGCGGCGAGGGCGGACTTGTCGACACCGGCGCCGTCGAGCAGGGCCCGCCGACTGCAGCCGGGGTTGGCGGCCAGCGCCGCCAGCGCCCGCGCGTCCAGCGGACGCGGTGGAGTGCCCGGTCCGCGGAGCTCAGCGAGCTTTCCCCGAGTCCTCGGCTCCGCTCGGGCAGGGGAGACCCCAAGTCGACGTGTCGTCTGCGGAGGTCGTGACAGACCGCTGTCCAGGGATGCGCTCACCCGTGGAAGTCTCGCATCCGCCACTGACAACCGGGGGCGCTTCCGCCCTCCCGCGCAGCCGGCCGACGAACCGCAGGGCGTGCGGGGTCAGCAGCAGACCGGCCCCCATCACGGCCGCGCCGGCGACCGCGTCGAGCAGATAGTGGTTGGCGGTCCCCATCACGACGACCGTGGTGAGCAGCGGATACGCCACCCCGAGGGCCTTCGCCGCCGGCGTCCGCCCGTACCGCCACAGCATCACCCCGCACCACAGCGCCCAGCCGACGTGCAGGCTGGGCATCGCCGCGTACTGGTTGGTCATGCCGCCGAGCCCGCGCGGCGCGCTGGCCTCGCCGCCCCACCAGCCGTACGCGCTGAAGTGGGCCATCGTGTCGGTGAACCCGTACGCCGGGTCGAGCAGCCGGGGCGGGCAGGTGGGCAGCAGGGTGAAGCCGACGAGACCGAGCAGCGTGGAGACCGTCAGCCAGGTGCGGGCGGCCCGGTACTCCGCCGGGCGGCGGCGGAAGAGCCAGATCAGGAGGGCCGGCGTGACGAGGTAGTGCAGCGAGGCGTACGCGAAGTCCGCCGGGACGCCCAGGGCGGGCACGTCCGTGAAGAGCCGGTTCAGCGGGCTCTCGGCGTCGATCCCCAGCGCCCGCTCGACGCGCAGGATCCCGAGCCCGTGGGCGACGGCCGAGGCCTCGTCGCCCCGCACGAGCAGCCGTCCGCCCGAGTAGGCCGCGTACACGACCGCGATCAGCGACAGCTCGGCCCACCAACGCGGCTTGCTCATGCGGAAAAGTCCCCCCAGACGGTCGTGCCCCCGGGGAGGTGACGCGGGGCGCCGCCGCCAGGTTGCCCTGACGTCACCCCGAATCCACGTGGGCGATGATGGGAGAGGCACGTCCGCACCGTGAACCCCTGGAGATCCTTCCCATGGCACCGCGCATCCTGCTCGCCCGGCACGGCCAGACCGAGTGGTCACTTCTCGGCCGGCACACCGGCAGGACCGACATACCCCTGCTCGACGAGGGGCGGCGCGGCGCGAAGCTGCTCGGCGAGCGCCTGCGTCGCGGCCCCTGGCAGGGCCTGCCCGGGGTGGAGGTGCGCACCAGCCCGCTGGTCCGCGCGAGCGAGACGTGCGAGCTCGCCGGCTTCGGCGACCGGGCCGAGCCGTGGGACGCGTTGATGGAGTGGGACTACGGGGCGTACGAGGGGCTGACCCCGGCCCAGATCCAGGACATCCGCCCGGGCTGGCTCATCTGGCGTGACGCGGTCCCGGAGGGCGAGTCCCTCGCCGAGCTGTCGGCCCGTGCCGACGAGGTCGTGAACCGGGTCCGCTCGGGCGACCGTGACGTGCTGGTCTTCGCGCACGGCCACATCCTGCGGTCGATCGGCGCACGCTGGCTCGGCGAGGACGTCTCCTTCGCCTCCCGCGTCCGCCTCGACCCGACGAGCCTGTCGGTCCTCGGCTGGGCGTACGGCGCCCCGGCGGTCGAGCGCTGGAACGACACCGGGCACCTGGAGCAGTAACCGGACACCTGGAGCAGTACCGGGCGCGGGGCGTGCGGTCAGTACGCGGCCAGCATCCGGCGGGTCTCCGCCAGCATCTCGCGGACGCGCGCCGAGGCGATGCCCTCCAGGGAGTCCACCACCCGCCTCGCCTCCGCCGCCGCCTCGTCCGGCCGCCCGGCGTGCGCGAGGTCCTTCGCGAGATGGGCGCGGTAGAGCGCCAGGTTCCGGGCGAAGTGGGGGTTCTGCAGGACCGTGGCCCGGTGGGCGTGCCGGGCGGCCCGGCCCCAGTCGCCCAGGGCCGACCAGCACTGGGCCTCCAGGGCCTCCCGCTCCGGCTCACCGAAGAACGACATCCACTCGGGGTCGCCGTCGGACGGACCCCGGTCGAAGAAGCCGTGGGCGCGGCCGAGCGCCTGCTCGCAGGCCGAACGGTCGCCGAGCCCCGCCCACGCCCCGGCCTCCCGCAGGGCCAGCAGGGAGAGCAGCCGGGCCGAGTCCAGCGGCTGCGCGGCCCGCAGGCCCGCCTGCGCCGCCCGCACCGCCTCGCGGTACCGGCCGGTGTCCCGGGCCAGGAAGGACGTGTTGCAGAAGGCGTGCGCCTCCAGGGCCGCGTTCCCGGACACGCGCGCGGTGGCCAGGGCCTCCGCGTAGTGCGAGCGCGCGTCCTCGTGCCGGCCCGAGTCGTGGGCCAGCCAGCCGACGGAGAGGGAGAGCTCGCCCGCGCCCGCGTGCAGCCGGTCCTCGGTGGAGCGGCGGGTCATGGTCCCCGTGTCGAGCAGCGCGTACGCGGCCCGCAGCGGCTGGGCGGCGACCCTGTAGAGCCCGTCGGCGCCGTGCCGGTCGTCGAGCAGACGGATCTGCCGTACGGCGTCCTCGACGGCCCGGACCTCGGCCTCGCCGATCCGGTGGGTGCCGCGGGGGGCCGGGATCGCGACGGCGGTGCCGCCGAGTCCCAGCGAGGCGGCCGCCAGGGTGGCGGAGCCGCTCGTCATGAATGCGCGACGCAGCACGTCGCTCTCCTCATCGTTCCGGGTCGTGGTGGCGGCGGGGGAAGGAGTCCCGGCCGGGACGGCCCGCCGCCGGCCGCGCACCGACTCCCGCGCGGAGAAGCCCAGGTCGGAGAGGCCCAGACCGGGGAACATATGGAGGAAGACCCGCTCGTACGCGTAGTTGGGGCAGCGGATCTCACCCGCTTCCACGCGCCCGATGTAGCGGGCGTCGCACGCGACCTGTTCGCCGATCTCCCGCGCCGCCCGGCGGACCGCCGCGGCGAACTCCGCCGGCGAGTGCTGTCCGCGGAGCCGGCGGAAGGCGAGATTGGGAACTGCCCGTGACATCGCCATGGCCGAGCCCTCTCCTGTGCTGCCGGTGGTGGTCCGGCAGCACAGGAACGTACCTGCTGTGACCGGATGCCTACGCAGAGTTTTGCTACAAATCGGATATCTCGCCTGGGATCTGCCATGAACTGCCATCCTTTGCGGCGGGAAACCGCCGTAGCCGTTGACGCGTCCGGGCGTTGAACCGTAAGGGAGAGACGGAACGTGTCTCCTCAGGAGCGAGGAGGGGTCCCCATGTCGGAGATCGGTTCGCAGTCGGCCACGTGGCACGCGTCCGCCCCGGAGGCCGACGGGCCCCAGCCCGCCGCCGAGCCCTGGGACCTGGTGACCGTGCCGGTCCGGCAGGGCCTGGAGGCCGTGGACATCCTGCGGCGCGGTGCCGTCCCCGCCGTCGGCCCCGTCGTCCACGACGGCACCTGCGACACCCTGGGCTTCCTCGTCCCGCCGGGCACGGCCGCCGCCTGGGACTTGCCCGGCAGCGCGTGTACGCGGACCTCGGGACGTGGCCTGCGCCTCCCCGAGCTGCCGGAGCTGCCCGAGCCCGCCGGGGACGCGCCCCGCCCCGCCGGCTGGCTGCTGCCCCCGGGGGACACCGACCCGGTCACCGACCCCGTTGTCCTGCGCGAGGCGCTCGGCGAGGCCGCCCGCCTCATCGAGGCGGCCGACGGCTGCCACTGAGGCACCGTTCCGGCCGCCGTCGCGCCCTCCGGTCCGGCCCTGCCCCGGCCGCCGGTCCGGCCCTGCCCCGGCCGCCGGGCGGGCCCCTCCCGGCTGCGCCGATAATGGGTCCGTGGCCAGGAACAAGCAGCGTGACCGGGCGGCGGCGGCCGTCTCCGTCGTCGAGACCGTCGACGGCGGGCTCGCCGAACTCATACCCGACCGGGAGCGCCCGCGCGCCTGGACGCTCCTCATCGACGGAGCCCCGCAGTCCCACGTGGACCTCGACGACCCGGCCCACCTCTCCTTCGAGTACCAGCGGCGCCTCGGCCACATCGCCGACCTCACCGCCCCGCCGAACCGCCCCCTCCAGGTCGTCCACCTCGGCGGCGGCGCCTTCACCCTCGCCCGGTACGTCGCCGCGACCCGGCCCCGCTCCACCCAGCAGATCGTCGAACTCGACGGACTCCTCGTCCAGCTCGTCCGCCGGGAGCTGCCGCTCGACCCCGGCGCCCGGATCCGGGTCCGCTCCACCGACGCCCGCGCCGGGCTCGCCAAGGTCCAGGACGGCTGGGCCGACCTCGTCATCGCCGACGTGTTCAGCGGCGCCCGCACCCCGGCCCATCTGACCAGCACCGAGTTCCTCGCCGAGGTGCGGCGGGCGCTGCGGCCCGGCGGCCTCTACGCGGCCAACCTCGCCGACGGTCCGCCCCTGACCCATCTGCGCGGCCAGATCGCCACGGCCGCCACCGTCTTCCCCGAGCTGGCGCTGACCGCCGACCCGACGGTGCTGCGCGGGCGCCGCTTCGGCAACGCGGTCCTGCTCGCCTCGGACCGCGAGCTGCCGGTGGCCGAGCTGACCCGCCGGGTCGCCACCGATCCGCACCCGGGCCGGGTCGAACACGGCCGTGCGCTCGCCGACTTCGCCGGGGGAGCGGCGCCGGTCACCGACGCGAGCGCCAAGCCCTCACCCGTACCGCCCGCCTCCGCCTTCCGCTGAGCGGGGCGCGGCGCGGCCCTTCCGGACGGCGCGGTCCTCTCGGCCGGCGCGGCCCCTCAGACGGCGCGGCCCCTCAGACGGCGCGGTCCTCGATCTCCACCCGGGGCGCGGTGTCGTGCCAGACGCAGAAGACGGACAGCTCGCGGCCGTCCGCCGTGAACGTGACCCGGATCCACGTCGGCTGCTTCCACACCTGCATCTGCCAGCCGGAGGCCGGGGTGGCCGAGACCAGTTCGGCCGAGGTCTCGCCGAGGTCGAAGGTGACGCGGCCGCCGTCCACCGTCCAGGTCTTCACGTTCGAGCCGGAGTCGGCAGGGGCGGTGGCCGGCGGAGCCTCGGTCGGGGGCTTCGCCGACCGTGACGGCGGCGCCGAGGGGGTGGCCGGGGCCGAACGGCCGCCGCTCGGCGTGGGCTTCGTGGTGGGGGTCGCGGAGGGCGCGGTGGTCCCGGGACTCCGGGTCGAGGAGGTCAGCGGATCGCTGCCGGCCGCGACCGGTTCGCCGGCGCTGCCGACGGGCAGGGGCAGCGCGCGCGGAGGGTCGTACACGGTTCCGGACAGCACCGTGTGCACTCCCCACCAGGACAGGGTGACCGCCGCGCCGGTGGCGAGCGACCAGGCCAGGGCGTGAACGAGTCCTCTTCGCATCCGGGCCATACTGCACCACCCCGAGTGGACCCCCGCCGGAGGGTGGTCGATCCTTCGCATTCCCCCGAATGGCGTACGGTGCGGCCCATGGCAAGTGTGCTCGTGGTCGAGGACGACCAGTTCGTGCGCTCCGCCCTCATCCGCCATCTGACCGAACTCACTACGGAATCCCACACCGTACGGAGTGTCGGCACGGCTCTGGAGGCGTTGCGCGAGGTCGCCCATTTCCGTTTCGACGTGGTCATCCTGGACCTCGGACTGCCCGACCTGGACGGGTCAGAGGCGCTCAAGATGCTGCGCGGCATCACCGACGTACCGGTGATCATCGCGACGGCCCGGGACGACGAGGCGGAGATCGTACGGCTCCTCCACGCCGGAGCCGACGACTACCTCGTGAAGCCGTTCTCGGTCGACCACCTCTCGGCCCGGATGGCGGCCGTCCTGCGCCGGGCGCGGAGCTCGGCGGGCGAGGTGCCGCCGTCCCGGGTGATCCGGGTCGGCGGGCTGACCGTCGACCCGCTGCGCCGTCAGGCGGAGCTGGACGGCGCCCCGCTGGACCTGACCCGGCGCGAGTTCGACCTGCTCGCCTTCCTCGCCGGCCGGCCCGGTGTCGTCGTCCCCCGCAAGGAGCTGCTCGCCGAGGTGTGGCAGCAGTCGTACGGGGACGACCAGACCATCGACGTACATCTGTCATGGCTGCGACGTAAATTGGGTGAAACGGCCGCCAGGCCCCGCTATCTGCACACCCTGCGCGGGGTCGGCGTGAAGCTGGAACCGCCCCGGGAGCCGCAGCCGTGAGATGGGCGCTCGTCAAGGTGGCGCTCGCCGTCACCGTCATGGTCGTCGTCGCCTTCGCCGTACCCCTCGGACTCGTCGTCAAGGAGATGGCCCGCGACCGGGCGTTCTCCAACGCCGAACGGCGGGCCGCCGGCCTCGCCCCCGTCCTCGCCATCACCACCGACCGCGACGAGCTGGACAAGGCCGTCGCCACCACGGAGGACGGGGCCGCCGGGCGGCTCGCCGTCCACGTGCCCGCCGAGGAACCCGGCTCCGCGCCCCTGGAGATCGGCACCCGGCGGGCCGGCGAGGAGGGGCTCGCGGCCACCCGCAGGCTCGGCCGGGCCTCCATCGCCGAAGTGCCGGGCGGCTTCGCGCTGCTCCAGCCCACCGCCCTCAGCAGCGGCGAGGTCGCCGTCGTCGAACTCTTCGTCCCCGAGGGCGAGGTGTCCAACGGCGTCGCCACGGCCTGGCTGGTCCTCGCCGGGGTCGGATTCGCCCTGATCGTCGGCTCCGTCGCCGTCGCCGACCGGCTCGGCGTCCGGATGGTCCAGCCCGCCCAGCGGCTCGCGGGCGCCGCCCACGACCTCGGCGAGGGCCGGCTCGGCGCTCGGGTCCCAGAGGAGGGGCCGCCCGAACTCAAGTCGGCCGCCGTGGCGTTCAACTCGATGGCCGACCAGGTCGTCCAACTCCTCGCCAACGAACGCGAACTGGCCGCCGACCTCTCCCACCGGCTGCGCACCCCGCTCACCGTGCTCCGGCTCAACGCGGCCTCACTCGGTTCCGGTCCGGTCGCCGAGCAGACCCGGGCGGCCGTCGAGCAGCTGGAGCGCGAGGTCGACATCATCATCCGCACGGCCCGCGACGCGAAGCCGCAGACGCAGGCGACCGGACCCGGCGCGGGCTGCGACGCCGCCGAAGTGGTGCGCGAGCGGATGGAGTTCTGGTCGGCGCTCGCCGAGGACGAGGGCCGCCGGGTCCGCGTCGCGGGCGTCGAGCGCCCGGTCCGGATCCCCGTCGCCCGGCCCGAACTCGTCGCCGCCCTGGACGCGTTGCTCGGCAACGTCTTCCGGCACACCCCCGAGGGCACGGCCTTCTCGATCGACGTCCACAACGGCGACGACGCCGTGATCGTCCTGGTCTCCGACGCGGGCCCCGGCATCGCCGATCCCGCCGCCGCCCTCGCCAGGGGCAACAGCGGTGCCAGGGACGGCTCCACCGGCCTCGGCCTGGACATCGTGCGGCGGATGGCGGAGGTCACCGGCGGCGACGTCCGCATCGGGCACTCGGTGCTCGGCGGCACCGAGGTCCGGATCTGGATCGGGCTCGACGGGCGCCGCACCGGGAGTACGGCCGGCCGCCGGGGCCACCGCCCGACCCGCCGCCGGCGCGGGGGCACGGGCACCCGCCGGGCCACCGACGGCTGACGCCGCGCCGCCCGGCGGGCACGCCGGGCAGGCGCGTCGGCGGGGTACGCCGATGGGGTGCCCCGCACCGACCGGCGCCCGCCCCGCACCAACCGCCACCCGACCGGCGCCCGCCCCGCGCCCGACCGGCGCGACCGGCCCCCAACCTTTCGTGGTTCCGATGTCTTCCTTAAGTGGAGCCTAAGGATCCCCGCCCGTGTCCACGGACGCCGTTATGTCCGTTCCCCGGTCGCTAGCGTGCTGCCGCACCCCCACTTCCGGCACGTAGAGGCAGGCACGCCATGGGCACCAGTTCGCACCGGCGCAGAGCGAGCACCAGGACCAAGGTCGTCGGGGCGGTCGTCGCCGCCGCCGTCGTCGGCGGCGCCGCGTTCGCCCTCACCGGTACGGCCCAGGCCGCCGCGGTCGGCGCCGCGTACACCAGGACCAGCTCCTGGACCGGTGGCTACACCGGCCAGTACGTCGTCACCAACGAGACCTCCGCGGCCCAGTCCGACTGGACCCTGGAGTTCGACCTCCCGGCCGGGACGACCATCGGCTCCCTCTGGAACGGCGAGCACACCGTCTCGGGGCGCCACGTCACCGTGAAGCCCGCGAGCTGGAACAGGCAGCTGGCGCCCGGCGGCTCGGTCACCGTCGGCTTCGTCACCTCGGCGGCGGGAGAGGCCGGCGACCCGTCCGGCTGCCTGATCAACAAGGCGGCCTGCTCCGCCGGAGGCACCGCCCCCACCCCCAGCGGCCGTCCCACCGACCCGCCCACCGCCACCGCCTCCCCCTCGGCCACCGCGACCCCGAAGCCGACCGCCACGGCCACTACGAGCCCCAGGCCGACCGCCACCGCGACCACGGCGCCGCCCACCCCCACACCGACACCCACCGCGACCGCGACCGGCGGCCCGGTCACGGCCGCCCGGTACGCGCCGTACGTGGACACCTCGCTCTACCCGGCGTACGACCTGCTGGCCACCGCCGACGCCACCGGCGTGAAGGAGTTCAACCTCGCCTTCATCACCTCCGGCGGCGCGTGCGCCCCGCTGTGGGGCGGCGTCACCGACCTCGCCAACGACAAGGTCGCCGCCCAGATCGGCGCCCTGCGCGCCAAGGGCGGTGACGTCCGGGTCTCCTTCGGCGGCGCCGCCGGCCACGAGCTGGCCCTGAACTGCTCGTCCTCCTCGGCGCTCGCCGCCGCGTACGGCAAGGTCGTCGACCAGTACAAGCTCACCAAGGTCGACTTCGACGTCGAGGGCGCGGCCCTCCCGGACACCGCCGCCAACACCCGCCGCTCGCAGGCGATCGCCCAGCTCCAGAAGTCCCACCCCGGCCTGAACGTCTCCTTCACTCTGCCCGTCATGCCCGAGGGCCTGACCCAGCCCGGCGTGGACCTGCTCGCCGACGCCAAGAGGAACGGGGTCCGCGTCGACGCCGTCAACATCATGGCGATGGACTACGGGCCGGCGTACAGCTCCGACATGGGGACGTACGCGATCCAGGCGGCGACCGCGACCCAGGCGCAGATCAAGGGCGTCCTCGGACTCTCCGACGCGGCGGCCTGGAAGGCCGTCGCCGTCACACCGATGATCGGCGTCAACGACGTCACCACCGAGATCTTCAAGGTCGACGACGCGACCCAGCTCGTCGACTTCGCGCGGTCGAAGGGGATCGGCTGGCTCTCGATGTGGTCCTCGACCCGTGACAAGCAGTGCCCGGACGGCGCCGTGAACCGCGCCGACGCCACCTGCTCCTCGATCCTCCAGCAGCCGCTGGCCTTCACGAAGGCCTTCGCCGCCTACAAGTAGGCCCGCCCTCCCCGTAGCCCCCGCAAGCCATCGCGCCCCCCACACGCGCGCCCCGGCCGACGACACCCCACCCCCCCTCGGCCGGGGCGCGCCCCCTTTCCCCGCGACGACCCGTACCGGTCAGCCCCGCGAGGCCTTCCGCCCGTCGAAGCCCCCGCCGTTGAGGAGGACGACGCTGGTCTGCTCGGCCAGCCGGAACAGCGGGTCGACGGGCTCGTGGTTCTTCTCCAGGAAGTCCGCGAAGTCCTGCCCGTGCACCCGCTCGGCCTCCGCGATCAGGTCCAGCTCGATGAAGTACCCGGCCGGCGGCCGGAGGCGCGAGCGGGAACGCGAGAACGACCGAGGCCCCGGTTCTTTCGAACCGGGGCCTCGATCATCAGGGTGAGTAACGGGACTTGAACCCGCGACATCCTGGACCACAACCAGGTGCTCTGCCAGCTGAGCTATACCCACCATGCCCGGCGGTTTCCCCGAAGGTTTCCCTGACCGGCCGAGAAGAAGTCTACAGGGTCCGGGAGGGTGCTCGCGCCCGCATTGATCCGGGGCGCGAGCGGGACCTACCCGACGGGGGTCATTCGGCCGGGACGACGTGGCGGGCCGCGATCTGCTTCGCGGTCTCCGAGTCCGGACCGGGCCGCGGGACGAAGATCGCCTCACGGTAGTAGCGCAGCTCGGCGATGGACTCGCGGATGTCGGCGAGCGCCCGGTGGTTGCCGTTCTTCTCCGGACTGTTGAAGTACGCCCTCGGGTACCAGCGGCGGGCCAGCTCCTTGACCGAGGAGACATCGACGATCCGGTAGTGCAGGTGGCCCTCCAGGGCGGGCATGTCCCGGGCGAGGAAGCCGCGGTCCGTGGAGACCGAGTTCCCGCACAGGGGCGCCTTGCCGGGCTCCTTGACGTGCTCGCGGATGTACGCGAGGACCTGGGCCTCCGCGTCGGCGAGCGTGGTGCCGTCGGCGAGCGCGTCCAGGAGTCCCGAGGACGTGTGCATCTGGCGCACGATCTCCGGCATGGTCTCCAGGGACGAGTCCGGCGGGCGGATCACGATGTCCACCCCGTCGCCGAGCACGTTCAGTTCCGAGTCGGTGACCAGTGCGGCCACCTCGATGAGTGCGTCGTCCGTCAGCGAGAGCCCGGTCATCTCGCAGTCGATCCACACCATGCGATCGTTCATGCGTCCTACCTTAGGGGCTCTTCACCCAGGGGGTGTCGTGCCGATCCGGCGGGCCGCGGCGCCCGGCACCGCGGGCGAGCGGTCCGGCGGACGTCGAAGGGCGCCCGGGGGAGGTCTCCCCGGGCGCCCTTCGGTCCCGCGTGCGCCGCTCGTGGCCGCGCGGGTCGGTGCTACGGCGCGCTGCGCTGGCCCGGGAGCGAGGCGCGCCCCGGAGCGTAGGCGTCGGACTGCGGCCTCCCCGGGTCCAGCGGGGACGCCGGGCGCCGGATGCCGGCCGAGACCTGGGCGGGCACGACCGCGTCGAGCACCGCCGTGCCGGTCTCACCCTGCGGCCGCCGCGCGCGGTACGCCGCCCGGTAGGCGGCCGGCGAGGAGCCGAGCTGGCGCCGGAAGTGGCCGCGCAGCGCCACCGGCGAGCGGAAGCCGCACCGGCCCGCGACCTCGTCGACCGAGTAGTCGGAGGTCTCCAGCAGCCGCTGTGCCTGGAGCACCCGCTGGGTGATCAGCCACTGCAGCGGTGCCGAACCGGTCAGCGAGCGGAACCGGCGGTCGAAGGTCCGCCGTGACATGTACGCGCGAGCGGCCAGGGTCTCCACGTCGAACTGCTCGTGGAGGTGCTCCAGCGCCCAGGCGACGACCTCGGCCAGCGGGTCGGCGCCGATCTCCTCGGGTAAAGACCTGTCGAGGTAGCGCTCCTGACCGCCACTGCGCCGCGGCGGTACGACCAGCCGGCGCGCCAGGGCGCCCGCGGCCTCCGTGCCGTGGTCGGTCCGCACGATGTGCAGGCACAGATCGATTCCGGCCGCGGTGCCCGCGGAGGTCAGCACGTCCCCGTCGTCGACGAAGAGCTCCCGCGGGTCCACATGGACCGACGGGTAGCGCTTGGCGAGCGTCGGCGCGTACATCCAGTGCGTGGTCGCCGGCCGGCCGTCGAGCAGGCCGGCCGCGGCGAGGACGAAGGCACCGGTGCACAGACCGACGATCCTCGCGCCCTCCTCGTGGGCGCGGCGCAGCGCTTCGAGCGCCTCCGGCGGTGGCGGCGAGGTGATCGACCGCCAGGCCGGGACGACGACGGTGCCCGCGCGGCTGATGGCCTCCAGGCCGTAGGGCGCGGTCAGTTCGAGCCCGCCGGTGGTCCGCAGCGGGCCGTCCTCGCCGGCGCAGACGAGAAGGCGGTAGCGGGGCACCCCGGCGTCCTGCCGGTCGATGCCGAAAACGGAGAGCGGGATGGAGCTCTCGAAGATGGGGCCGCCACTGAACAGCAGCACCGCGACGACTTCGCGACGGCGGCGCCCGGTCAGTTTCCGTGCGGCCTCCGGTGCGGCGGAGTCCTGGCTCATGACGCTAAGCCCCCCTCGGTGTTCGCGTCTCCCTGGTCGTGTCGCTCCTGCACGTTTCCCCTCGGTTTTGCACGAGACCCCAGTCTTCGGTACCCATGATCGAATCTACTGCGTCCTGTGCCGCCGGCGTGACAAGTTCTCCGTCCGGTGGATTGTCGACAAGGCCACTTGGCGCGAAGCGATCGATCGGGAAGTCTTCCGTCCGGTGGCCGCCGGGGGAAGGGGTGCCGCGACGAACGCCCCCGTACGCGGGGGGTGTGAGCCCTTGGGGCGGGGCATATTCGGGTGTCGGCGCCAGGGTTGGCCAACCGTTCCGCCAAGGACTCGCCGACGGATGGAAGTTGGCCGAAAACATATGGGTTCGGGTGTACGAACCTGTCAACTCCAAGGGGGGCGGGCCTCGCCGGGGCACCGTTTCGGCCCGGTTTCGTCCCGGCGCTACCGCCTCCCGCGGAGACTCTCGCCGCGCAGGCCGCGTTCCGAGCGGCGCAGCAGCACCCGGCAGGCCGCCGTCACCGAGACGAGCCCGAGCGCGGTCCCGGCCGCCCCGCCGAGCGAGGTGCCGTAGACGACGAGGACCACCGGGACCAGCGCGCAGCAGAAGACCGCCCAGCGGACGACGTCGTCGGCCTGGTCCGCCGTACCCGCCCCCGGTGCCGATCCCGGGGCCGGCCTCGCCGCTCCCGGCCCGGTGCCGGGCTCGGGGGCCGCGGGGGCGGGGGAGGAGAGGACGGGCGCCCGGCGGCGGCCGCGGGGCCCGGCGAGCGGGACGGCGGGGGCGGTGGGGGTCTGGCCGGCTGCGGTCGATGGTGCGGGCACGTGCGGTCTCCCTGCGACGGTGGGCTGGACCTGTGGCAACGAGGAGTGGAACGTTCCGGTCACTCTGGGCGACGTCCGTTTGGCCCCCGTACGGACGCCTGTAGGACACAACCGGCATTGCCAGATCCCGAGCCGCTCGTGCATGCTCCCTGGAACGCCGCGCGCGAGCGGCGGGCACGCCAGGAGTGGCCCGGCGGGCTCTGGGCAGGAGAGGAGTGTCGCCGTACCCTTGGGGGTATGGGCTTGGGAAGATGATTCCCGGACACGACACCGCTTCGCCGCCCGTTGTTCCGTCCCCCTCCTTTCCCCGTCCCTTCGCACGAGGACTCCCTTCGCCGAGACACCGATGGCCGGTCACGAAATCCCCGAACCCGCGGACCGCAAGCGCGTCGCCGACTCCACGGTCGACCCCCTGGCGGTAGA
Organism: Streptomyces sp. Qhu_M48; assembly: GCF_051305195.1. Lineage (NCBI taxonomy): Bacteria > Bacillati > Actinomycetota > Actinomycetes > Kitasatosporales > Streptomycetaceae > Streptomyces > Streptomyces sp. Qhu_M48. The sequence goes on from NZ_CP195432.1 coordinate 942,160, forward strand.
ACAGCCACGTCACGCCTGCGACCCGGCCTTCCGGCACGGGGTCGTCGTCGGCTTCGACGGCTCCATGTCCAGTGAGCGAGCCCTCGCGTACGCCATCGGGATGGCCAGGCGCTCCGGCTCGGGCCTGATCATCGTGCACGTGGCCAACCGGCTGCCCACCACGGTGTGGGCCGGCTGCGAGCCCCCCGTCTTCGTCGACGTGCCCGACCACCGGACCGAGGTCCTCGGTCTGGAGCTGGCCTGCGCCGAGCACCTCTCCGAGGTGCCGTGGATCCTCGTCGAGCGCGGTGGGGACATCTGCCACGAGCTGGAGGAGGTCGGCCGGGAGTACTCGGCCGACGCGATCGTGGTCGGCTCGACGCACGGCATCGTCGGGCGGATCTTCGGCTCGGTGGCCGGCCGCCTCGCGCGCCGCGCCCAGCGGCCCGTGATCGTCATCCCGTAGCGCGCGCCCACCGGCCCGTGAACGCCATCCCGGAGCGCGCGCACCGCGTCCGTCCCGCGCGCCCCGGTGGCTCTCTTTCCCAACTGCCGTCATCCGGCCATAAATTCAGCCTTCGACAGGTGAATTGTGTGCTTGTGAAGGGTACATAAAGGTCACCGGATCACAGCAGCTCACGCAGGACACCTGCGCATCTGAAGGGAGCCCGCCGTGGACAAAGACGTCGCCGCGGGAAACACCACTTCCACTCTCGGCCACCTCGCACTCGGACTGACCCTGCTGGCCTTCGGCCTGGGCGGTACGGGTGTCATCGACAACGTCGCGGCAGCGGATGCCGCGGGCCTCGCCACCTGGGTCGGCGGGGTCACGCTCTTCCTCGTCGGCCTGCTCGCCCTCCGCGCGGGCGACAAGGGGGACGGCACGGCGTTCACGGCGCTCGGCGCCTTCTGGTTCACCTGGGGGACCGCGGTCGGCGGCGGCGCCACGGCCGACGCCGTGGGCGTCTTCCTGCTCCTGTGGGCGCTCCTCGCGCTCACGCTGACGCTGGCCGCCTCGGGCAGCGGACTGTTCGGACAGGGCGTGTACGGGCTGCTGTTCGTCGCGCTCCTGCTGCTCGGCATAGGGGCGCTCGCCGACAACGGGGGCCTCGGGAAGGCGGGCGGCTGGGTGGCCGCGGTCGCCGGCCTCGTCGCCTGGTACGGCGCCACGGCGGCCGTCGCGGGCTGGCCGACGGCCCTGGGCAGGGCGAACCGCGGTGCGGCGGCGGCGGCGAGCTGACCGAAGGAGAGCGGCGCCCTGCCGGAGGCGAACGAGCCCGTGGAAAGGGAGAAGCGGTCCCCCTCGCACCTGGGTGTGCGAGGGGGACCGCTCCGTGTCCGGTCGAACCGCCGGGGGACAGGCCCGGGGGTGCGGGTCGGGGGACAGGCCCGACGTGCGGCTCGGGGGGACAGGCCCCGAGGCCGCCGCTACTCGACCGTGACGGACTTGGCCAGGTTGCGCGGCTTGTCGATGTCGCGGCCCATGGCGAGCGCCGTGTGGTAGGCGAGGAGCTGGAGCGGGATGCCCATCAGGATCGGGTCCAGCTCGTCCTCGTTCTTCGGCACGATGATGGTGTGGTCGGCCTTCGCCTGCGGCTGGTGCGCGACCGCGAGGATGCGGCCGCTGCGGGCCTTGATCTCCTCCAGGGCGGCGCGGTTCTTCTCCAGCAGGTCGTCGTCGGGGACGATCGCGACCGTCGGCAGGGCCGGCTCGATGAGGGCGAGCGGGCCGTGCTTCAGCTCGGAGGCCGGGTACGCCTCGGCGTGGATGTAGGAGATCTCCTTCAGCTTGAGGGAGGCCTCCAGGGCGACGGGGTAGCCCCGGACGCGGCCGATGAACATCATCGACTGCGCGCCCGCGTACTCCGCGGCGATCTTCTTGATCTCGTCCTCGGTCTCCAGGATCTCGCTGATCTGCGCGGGCAGCTTGCGCAGGCCCTCGATGATCCGCTTGCCGTCGGTGACGGACAGGTCGCGGATGCGGCCCAGGTGCAGGGCGAGCAGCGCGAAGGCGGTGACCGTGTTGGTGAAGCACTTGGTGGAGACGACGCAGACCTCGGGGCCGGCGTGCACGTACACGCCGCCGTCGGCCTCGCGGGCGATGGCGGAGCCGACCACGTTGACCACGCCGAGGACGCGGGCGCCCTTGCGCTTGAGCTCCTGGACGGCGGCGAGCACGTCGTAGGTCTCGCCGGACTGGGAGACGGCGATGTAGAGGGTGTCGGGGTCCACGACCGGGTTGCGGTAGCGGAACTCCGAGGCCGGCTCGGCGTCGGCGGGGATGCGGGCCATGGACTCGATGAGCCCGGCCCCGATGAGGCCGGCGTGGTACGAGGTGCCGCAGCCGAGGATCTTGATCCGGCGGATGGTGCGGGCCTCGCGGGCGTCCAGGTTCAGGCCGCCGAGGTGCACGGTGGAGAAGCGGTCGTCGATCCGGCCGCGCAGCACGCGGTCGACCGCGTCGGGCTGCTCGGAGATCTCCTTGTGCATGTACGTGTCGTGGCCGCCCATGTCGTAGGAGGCGGCCTCCCACTCGACGGTCTCGGGGGTGGCCGTGGTGGTGGTGCCCGAGGTCGTGTACGTACGGAAGTCGTCGGCCTTGAGGGTGGCCATCTCGCCGTCGTTCAGGGTGACGACCTGGCGGGTGTGGGCGATCAGGGCGGCGACGTCGGAGGCGACGAGCATCTCCTTCTCGCCGATGCCGAGGATGACCGGCGAGCCGTTGCGGGCCACGACGATGCGGTCGTTGAAGTCCGCGTGCATGACGGCGATGCCGTAGGTGCCCTCGATGACCTTGAGCGCCTCGCGGACCTTCTCCTCCAGGGTGGAGGCCTGCGAGCGGGCGATCAGGTGGGTGATGACCTCGGTGTCGGTCTCGGAGGCGAAGACGACGCCGTCGGCCTCCAGCTTGGCGCGGAGCTCCTGGGCGTTGTCGACGATGCCGTTGTGGACGACGGCGACCTTGTTCTCGGGGTCCAGGTGCGGGTGCGAGTTGACGTCGCTCGGCGCGCCGTGGGTGGCCCAGCGGGTGTGGGCGATGCCGGTGGTGCCGGTGAAGCGCTTGGGTACACGGGCTTCCAGGTCACGGACGCGACCCTTGGCCTTCACCATCTTCAGGCCGGAGGCCTTCGGGCTGGTGACGACCATGCCGGCCGAGTCGTATCCCCGGTACTCGAGTCGCGCCAGGCCCTCAAGGAGCAGGGGGGCGACGTCGCGCTTTCCGATGTAACCGACAATTCCGCACATAAAGGTGAAACCCCTCCAGGTCAGTGGATGTACTCGGCCGTCCGGGCGGTCCGGTCCGCCGTCAGCCGTAGACGATGCGGCGCAGCTGCCGGAGCGACAGTTCCGGTGGCGCCACGGCCCGGTGCGGCAGTTCCGCCGCGATCCGTTCGAAGATCTCGGCGTTCACGGCCCCGCCGGACTGCAGTTCGCGGTGGCGGCGCCGGACGAACTCCTCGGTCGTCTCGTCGAAGTACGCCAGCACGTCGAGGATCACCCGGGCGGCCTCACCGCGCTGGAGCGCGGTGCTGCGGACCAGATGGTCGATGAGGTCGTCGTGCGACGGGCGGCGTTCGAGCACCCGTGAATACTGAGGGGTTCTCATCGACTTTCGCAAGAATCCTGCCCGATATCGGGCAGGGGTGTTGCGATGAGCCCCCCCGAAGAGAGGCTTGGTCCAGACCTTGACCGAACGGAGTCTCGGCGGTACGCATGGTGACGGTTCGGATATACAACTCGACAGACGCGTCCAACGCTCGAAGGGGACCAAAGCCTGTGAGACAGCGCCGAACGATTCCGCGCCTGATCGGATCCCTGCTCCTGGTCGCCGCCGCCGGTGTCGGCTGCGGCGAGGCCGCGGCCGACACCCGGGGGGACGGCAAGAGCGGCGACGGCCGGGCGGCCGCGGCCGAACCCGAGATCCGCCCGCTCGGCCGCATCGTGCCCCTGCCCGCCTCCGTCACCCCCGGCGGCGAGCCCTACACCCTCACCCACGCCACCCGCATCGGCGTGGACACGGTCAACCGGGAGACCCGGGAGATCGGCCGCTACCTCGCCGGACTCCTCCGCCCCGCCACCGGCTTCCCGCTGCCCGTCGTCGACGACGCCGCCGCCCGCGGCGGCATCCGGCTCCGGCTCAGCCCCGGCGACACCGCCCTCGGCGCCGAGGGCTACCGGATCAGCTCTGCGCCCGGCGGCCTCACCCTCACCGCCCGCGCACCCGCCGGCCTCTTCCGCGGCGTCCAGACCCTGCGTCAGCAGCTGCCCTCCGCCGTCGAGCGGAAGAGCGTCCAGAACGGCCCCTGGAAGATCGCGGGCGGCACGATCACCGACACCCCGCGGTACGGCTACCGGGGCGCCATGCTCGACGTCGCCCGCCACTTCTTCACCGTCGACGAGGTGAAGCGGTACATCGACCAGCTCGCCCTCTACAAGGTCAACACGCTCCACCTGCACCTCTCCGACGACCAGGGCTGGCGCGTCGCCGTCGACTCCTGGCCCCGGCTCACCACCTACGGCGGCTCCACCGAGGTCGGCGGCGGCCCCGGCGGCTTCTACACCAAGGAGCAGTACCAGGAGATCGTCCGGTACGCCGCCTCCCGCTACCAGGAGGTGATCCCCGAGATCGACATGCCGGGCCACACCAACGCGGCCCTCGCCTCATACGCCGAACTCAACTGCGACGGCGTCGCTCCTCCCCTCTACACCGGCATCAAGGTCGGCTTCAGCTCGCTCTGCGTGCCGAAGCCCGTCACGTACGACTTCGTCGACGACGTGATCCGCGAGATCGCCGCCCTCACCCCCGGCCGCTACCTCCACATCGGCGGCGACGAGGCGCACTCCACCAGCCACGCCGACTACGTGGCCTTCATGAACAAGGTGCAGCCGGTCGTCGCGAAGTACGGCAAGAAGGTCGTCGGCTGGCACCAGCTGACCGGCACCACCCCCGCCGAGGGCGCCCTCGTCCAGTACTGGGGCCTCGACCGCACCCCCGCCGCCGAGAAGGAGCGGGTCGCGGCGGCCGCGCGGAACGGCGCCGGGCTGATCCTCTCGCCCGCCGACCGGACGTACCTCGACATGAAGTACACCAAGGACACCCCGCTCGGCCTCGCCTGGGCCGGGTACGTCGAGGTCCAGCGGTCGTACGACTGGAACCCGGCCACCTATCTCCCCGGCGCTCCGGAGAGCGCCGTCCGGGGCGTCGAGGCGCCGCTGTGGACCGAGACCCTCGCCACCACGGACGACCTCGACGTCATGGCCTTCCCGCGCCTCCCCGGCGTGGCCGAACTGGGCTGGTCGCCGGCGTCGAGCCACGACTGGAACACGTACAAGGTCCGCCTCGCCGAACAGGCCCCCCGCTTCGACGCGCTGGGCATCGACTACTACAGGTCGCCGCAGGTGCCGTGGCCGGCGCCGTAGCCACCGCCGCGTAGGAACGCCCGGCCGGGGAAGCCCTGGCCGGGCGTTTCGTATCGGCGCGACGGTCAGCGGACGCCGAGCCCGCCGTCCTTGACGCCGGCGACGAAGGCGGCGAACGCGGTGGCGGGAAGGGTGAGGACGGGGCCCGTGGGTCGCTTGGAGTCCCGGACGGGGAGCTGATGGTAGGCCGTCGGCATGGGCTGGGGAGGGGTCAGGCGAAGCGGGCGATCGGGTTCACCAGGTCGCCGACGAGCTGGAGGGCCGCCGACGGGTCCGACAGGTCGACCATCTGCCTGTTGTCGCGGAGCTGGAGGCGGTTGAGGGCCGACAGGGCGAAGGTCTCCGCGAACATGTCGTACCGGGCGAACTTGTCCGCCAGTTCCGGCTTCGACCGCTCGTAGGCCCGTACGCACTCCGCGACCGTCCGCCAGAAGCCGTCCTCGTCGAGGACGCCCTCCGTCGCCAGCGTCGCCGCCAGGAAGCGGAAGAAGCAGTCGAAGACGTCCGTGAAGACCGACAGGAGCTTCATGTCCTCGGGGACCTCCGCGCGGACCCGCTCCACCGCGGGCGGCAGGACCGCCGCCGGGTCCATGACGACGATCTCCTCGGCGATGTCCTTGAAGATCGCCCGCGCGACCGCGCCGCGCTCGTCGAGGACCAGGATCACGTTCTCGCCGTGCGGCATGAACGCCAGGTCGTACGCGTAGAAGCTGTGCAGCACCGGCAGGAGGTAGGCGTCCAGGTACCGGCGGAGCCAGACGGCCGGCTCCAGGCCCGACTCCTCGATCAGCGCGCCCGCGAAGGACGCCCCCTTGTGGTCCACGTGGACGAGGGAGGCCATCGTCGCCAGGCGCTCGCCCTCGGCGAGGGTCGGTACCGGCGACTCGCGCCAGAGCGCGGCCAGCATCTTGCGGTACGGCGAGTACCGGTCCGTCGCGGCCTCGTACTCCAGGTGCCGGTAGCCGACGGCCGCCCGCTCGCGGATGATCGAGAAGCGCGCCGCGGCGAAGACGGAGTCCGACTCGATCAGGGTGTGCAGCCAGTCGTTGATGGCCGGGGTGGCCTCCATGTACGCGGCCGAAAGGCCCCGCATGAAGCCCATGTTGAGGACGGAGAGCGCCGTCTTGACGTAGTGCTTGGCCGGGTCCGAGGTGTTGAAGAAGGTACGGATGGACTGCTGGGCGAGGTAGGTGTCGTCGCCCTCGCCCAGGTACACCAGACGCTGCCACGCGATCTCGGCCGCGAAGGTGACCGAGAGCTTGTTCCACCACTGCCAGGGGTGGACCGGCATCAGGAGGTAGTCGGCCAGGTCCAGGCCGCGGGCGGCGAGGGTCGCGGCGAAGCCGTCCACCGTCGCGTCGCCCAGCTCCGCGCGGACGAAGGTCTCGTAGTCGATGCCCTCGCCGGCGGTGAACGTGGTGCGGTCGCGCCGGGCCGCCAGCCAGATCAGGTGGATGCCGTTCGCGGCCTCGGGGGCGTACGCGCGGAACTCGTCGACACCGAAGCCGAGCCGGCCGTTGTTGGCGACGAAGCAGGGGTGGCCCTCGGTCATCCCGGTCTCGATCGCCTGGAAGCCGGACCGGGCCAGCTCGGCGGAGGTGACGGGCGGCTTGGTCGCCTTGTAGGCCGTACCGGCGAGGGTGGAGGAGATCTCCTCCAGGTAGACCGGCAGTACCTCGTCGCTCAGGCCGAGGGCCCCGCGCAGCTCGGTGACGAACCCGAGCGCGTCGAGCGGCAGCCGCTCGTCGCCGCGGTGGCGGCTGATCGACTCGGGGTAGACCTGCCAGTGGTCCAGGGCGTACCGGTCGGCGGTGAAGCGGTACTCGGTCGCGCCGTCGTCGGAGCGGACCGCGTAGCGGCTGTCGCCCAGCTCGCGCGGGTCGAGGAGCCGCTCGTGGGCGAACTCGGCGAGGCCCTTGCGGATCAGGGCCCGGTTGGCGTCGGCCCACAGCTCGGGGGTGAGGTGGGCGACGGGGTTCTCGGTGGAACGGGGGGTGCTCACGCGGCGGCTCCCACGGCGGCCTCGAACCGGGCGCGGGTGCAGAAGCTCAGCAGGGCCTTCTTCTCCGGCTTCTGGATCTCGCGCTCGGGCACGAAGCCGACGGCCTCGTTGAGCGCGTGGACGGCCTTGTTGGACACGTCGGGCTCGACGACCACGCGGGCGGTCGCCGGGTCGGCGAACAGCTCGGCCATCACGGCGGTGATCACCCTGCGGGTGAAGCCGTGCACCGGGGTGTCGGTCGGGGCGACGAGGAAGTGCATGCCGACGTCACCGGGGAGCGGGTCGTAGAGCCCGACCAGCTCCAGGTGGGCCGGGTCGTAGCGCTCCATGAGGACCGCGGGGACCCCGTCGACCAGGCCGATGAACGCCTCGTGGTGCGGGTGGGCGGCGAAGGCCGTGTACTCGCGCACGACGTCGTCCAGGCTCGCGTCCTGCATCATCCAGAAGGCGGCCTTGGGGTGGGTGACCCAGGCGTGGAGCAGCTCCGCGTCCTGGACGGGATCGAGCGGGCGGAAGCGGACGGTCATGCGGCGAACTCCTGGAAGGCGATGTTCTTCTCGACGGGGTAGTGGTCGTAGCCCAGCATCGCCCCGATGATGTACGCGTTGCGGTACGCCCCCATGCCGAGGTCGGGCGAGGTGATGGAGTGCGTGTGCACGGCGGAGTTCTGCAGGAAGATCCCGCGGCCCGTCGTGTCGATCGCGTAGTTGCGGGCCACGTCGAAGCGGCCCCTGCCGTCCCAGCGCAGCCGGTCGCGGACCGGCTCCAGGAAGGCGGGGACGGTGTACTTGTACCCGGTGGCGAGGATGAGGCCCTCGGTGTCCAGGGTGAAGTCCTTCTCCTGCTCCTCCTGGCGGAAGCCGAGGGTGTACGTGCCGGTCGTCTCCTCGTACGCGGCGGTGTGCAGCGCGGAGTTGGTGAGGAGCCGGGTGGGCACGGGGCCGTCGAGGTTCTTCTGGTAGAGCAGGTCGAAGATGGCGTCGATCAGCTCGCCGTCGATGCCCTTGAAGAGGCCCTTCTGCTCGGTCTCCAGGCGGTAGCGGGTCCGCTCGGGCAGCGCGTGGAAGTAGTCCACGTACTCCGGGGAGGTCATCTCCAGGGTCAGCTTGGTGTACTCCAGCGGGAAGAAGCGCGGGGAGCGGGTCACCCAGTTCAGCCGGTAGCCGTGGACGTCGATCTCGCTCAGGAGGTCGTAGTAGATCTCGGCGGCGCTCTGGCCGCTGCCGACCAGGGTGATCGACCGCTTCTTCTGGAGCTCCGCCTTGTTCGGCAGGTAGCGCGAGTTGTGGATCAGGTCGCCGCCGAGGTCCCGGCAGGTCTCGGGGACGTACGCCGGGGTTCCGGTGCCGAGGACGATCCGGCGCGAGCGGAACGTCTCTCCGGCCTCGGTGGTCACCGCGTACACCTCGGTGGCCTCGTCGAAGGTCACGGCGGTGACGGTCGTCGAGAAGCGGATCGAGGAGAGCCGCGCGGCGGCCCAGCGGCAGTAGTCGTTGTACTCGGTGCGCAGCGGGTAGAAGTTCTCCCGGATGTAGAACGAGTACAGCCGGCCCTTGTCCTTCAGGTAGCTGAGGAAGGAGTACGGCGAGGTCGGGTCGGCCATCGTGACCAGGTCCGACATGAACGGGGTCTGGAGGTGGGCGCCGTCGAGGAACATCCCCGAGTGCCACTCGAAGTCGGGCTTCGACTCCAGGAAGACGCCGTTCAGCTCGTCGATCGGCTCGGTCAGGCAGGCGAGTCCGAGGTTGAACGGACCGAGCCCGATGCCGATGAAGTCGTGGATCTCGGTCGTCTCAGGCGTGGACAAGGGTCTCTCCCAGGTACTGCTCGGCGTGGCCGGCGATCAGATCGAGGACGGCGGCGATGTCGGCCGCGGTGGTCTCGGGGTTGAGCAGGGTGAACTTGAGGTACTGGCGGCCGTCGACCTTGGTGCCGGCGACGACCGCCTCGCCCGAGGCGAACAGGGCCTTGCGGGCGTGCATGTTGGCCCGGTCGATCTCCTCGGGCGAGGCGGCGCCGGCCGGGACGTAGCGGTAGACGAGGGTGGAGAGCCGCGGCGCGACCACGACGTCGTAGCGCGGGTCGGCGGCGAGCAGCGCGAAGCCCTCGGCGGCCAGGTCGCAGACCTCGTCGAAGAGCTGCCCGACACCGTCGGCGCCCATCACGCGCAGGGTCATCCAGAGCTTGAGCGCGTCGAAGCGGCGGGTGGTCTGGAGTGACTTGTCCACCTGGTTGGGGATCCGCTCCACGACCGTCCGGGCCGGGTTGAGGTAGTCGGCGTGGTAGGTCGCGTGGCGCAGGGTCGCCCCGTCGCGGACCAGGACCGCCGAGGAACTCACCGGCTGGAAGAAGGACTTGTGAAAGTCGACGGTGACCGAGTCGGCCCGCTCGATGCCGGCCAGGAGGTGGCGGCGGGTCGGCGAGGCGAGCAGTCCGCAGCCGTAGGCGGCGTCCACGTGCATCCAGGCGCCGTACTCGTCGGCCAGGGCGGCGATCTCGGGCAGCGGGTCGATGGAGCCGAAGTCGGTGGTGCCGGCGGTGGCGACGATCGCCATCGGGACGCGGCCCTCGGCGCGGCAGGCCTCCAGCTCGGCGGCGAGGACGACGGACCGCATCCGCTTGTCCCGGTCGACCGGGACGGAGACGACGGCGTCCTGGCCGAGGCCGAGGAGGGCCGCCGACTTCTGGACGCTGAAGTGGCTGCACTCGGAGGAGAAGATCCGGAGCTTCGACAGGTCGTCCGTCTTCGCCTCCTCGCGGGCGAGGAGGAGGGACTGCAGGTTGGACTGCGAACCGCCGCTGGTGAACACGCCGTCGGCGGCCGGGCCGAAGCCGATGCGGCCGTTCGTCCAGTCGACGAGCTTGCGCTCGATGAGGGTGCCGCCCGCGCTCTGGTCCCAGGTGTCGAGCGACGAGTTGACCGCCGAGAGGACGGCCTCGCCGAGGACGGCGGGGATGACCACCGGGCAGTTGAGGTGGCCCAGGTAGCGGGGGTGGTGGAAGTAGACGGCGTCGCGGAGGTAGACGCTCTCCAGCTCGTCGAGGGCGGCGGAGGAGTCACCGAGCGGCCGGTCGAGGTCGACGGCGTCGATGACGGGCGCCAGCTCGGCGGGGGTCACCCCGGTGAACGGGGCTCGCGTCGCGGCGAGTCGGTCCGCCACGCGCGCGACTCCTTCGGTGACGGCGCGCCGGTAGCTCTCCGCCGTGGCGTCGTTGAGCAGGTGCGAGCGCATGTGGGGGGCCTCCTGGTGCGGGGCTCGGTCGCGCCCTCCGGACAGGAAAAAGGGGGGCGAGGGGCGACACGGTGAAAGCTAGGTTAGCCTAACCTAACTTTCCGTCGGTCGACCCCTCGCCCCGTGGGGATCACGACCGTTGGCGCCGTATCGCCCGGAGTGTCCGAAACGGTGGAGTGTGGCCTCCGTTACTCCTCGGCGAGGGCGTCTTCCCGCGTCTCGTCCGGGACCTCGCGCAGCGCGTCCTCGGACAGCCCCTTGCGCCAGTAGCCGACGAACGTCACCCGGCGGCGGTCGAGTTCGCGCTCCCGCACGAAGTACCTCCGCAGCGCCTTCACCGCGCCGGACTCGCCCGCGATCCAGACGTACGGGGCCTCGCCGGGCAGTTCGACACCGCGCACCGCGTCCACGGCGGACGGCGCCCCCTCCTCCCGTACGAGCCAGGTGACGCTCGCGTCCGCGCGCGTCGACAGCTCCGCGCGGTCGCCGGAGTACGGCACTTCCAGGAACACCTGGGCGCGGGTCCCGGCCGGCAGCCACTCCAGGACGGCCGACGCGGCGGGGAGGGCCGTCTCGTCCGCCCAGATCAGGACGGAGTCGGCGTCCCCCGGCGGCTGGAAGCGGACGGCGGTGTTCTCGGCGACCGCCGGGCCGAGGACGACCACGCGGTCACCGGGCGCGGCCCGCCCGGCCCAGCGGCAGGCGGGGCCGCCGTCCTCGTGGAGCGCGAAGTCGATGTCGACCTCGTCCACCGGCGCGGTGCGCTGCTCGCGGACGGTGTACGAGCGCATCACGGCCCGGACGTCGGCGGGCATCGCGCGCCAGGCGCCGAGGATCGCGTACATGTCCTGCCCCTCCAGCGGCGGCAGGACGGGCTCCTCCTGGCCGGGGTGCGGCAGGAAGAGGGAGAGGGACTGGTCGCGGCCGCCGGCGGCGAACCTCCGCAGGTCGTCGCCGGTGAAGGTGATCCGGACCAGCGACGGGCCGAGCCGCCGGGTCCGGTCCACCTGGAGGCGGAAGAACTGGAAGGGGGCGGTCTCGGCGTGCGTCATGGGGCAGGACACCTTTGCGGTACGGGCGAGGGTGAGCGCGAGGGTCGTCGAGGGGGCTGGTCGAGGGGTGGTCGAGAGGTGGCCGCGAGGCCGGTCCTGAGGCCGGCCCCGAGGCCTGTCGCCCCGAGGGGGAGTCAGGATAGGTTAGCCTAACCTCACAATTCCGGTCGGGGTGGGGGCGGCACGACGGAGCCCGCCGCCCCGAGGGGGCGACGGGCTTCCGTGCGCGTCCGGCCCGGCCTCAGGCCTTCAGGCCCAACTCCCGCGCGATCAGCATCCGCTGGACCTCGCTCGTGCCCTCGCCGATCTCCAGGATCTTCGAGTCGCGCCACATCCGGGCCACCGGGTACTCGTTCATGAAGCCGTATCCGCCGTGGATCTGCGTCGCCTCACGGGCGTTGTCCACGGCCACCGTGGAGGAGTACAGCTTCGCGATCGCCGCCTCCTTCTTGAACGGCTCGCCGAGGACGAGCCGCGAGGCCGCGTCCCGCCAGCCGATCCGGGCCATGTGGGCCTTCGTCTCCATGTCGGCGATCTTGAACTGGATCGCCTGGTTGTCACCGATCGGCCGGCCGAAGGCGTGCCGCTCCTTCGCGTACTTCACCGACTCGTCGACACAGCCCTGGGCGAGCCCGGTCGCGAGCGCCGAGATCGCGACCCGGCCCTCGTCGAGGATCCGCAGGAACTGCGCGTACCCGCGACCCTCCTCGCCGAGCAGGTTCGCGGCGGGCACCCGGACGTCCGCGAAGGACAGCTCGCGGGTGTCCGAGGCGTTCCAGCCGACCTTCGAGTAGGGGGCCGCGACGGTGAAACCGGGGGTGCCGGAGGGGACGATGATCGAGGAGATCAGCGGGCGCCCGTCGGGCTTGCGGCCGGTGACCGCCGTGACCGTCACCAGACCCGTGATGTCCGTACCGGAGTTGGTGATGAAGCACTTGGAGCCGTTGATGACCCAGTCGTCGCCGTCACGGACGGCCGTGGTGCGGGTCCCGCCGGCGTCGCTGCCCGCGCCGGGCTCGGTCAGCCCGAAGGCGCCCAGGATCTCGCCCGAGCACATCCGGGGGAGCCACTCCCGCTTCTGCTCCTCGGTGCCGAACAGGTGCAGCGGCATCGCGCCCAGCGAGACGCCCGCCTCCAGGGTGATGGCGACCGAGGAGTCGACCCGGGCCAGCTCCTCCAGGGCGATGCCGAGGGCCAGGTAGTCGCCGCCCATGCCGCCGTACTCCTCGGGGAACGGCAGCCCGAACAGGCCCATGCGGCCCATCTCGCGGACGATCTCGTAGGGGAACTCGTGCCGCTCGTAGTAGTCGCCGATCTTCGGCGCCACGACATCGTGGGCGAACGCCTCGACGGTACGGCGGAGTTCCTCGTGCTCTGCGGAGAGCCGGTGGTCGAGGGACATGGTGTTCGTCACTCCTTGTGGGAGAGGGCGCGGACGGTGCGGGAAGGGCTGGGTCGGCCCAGTTGTTCGGCCATCCACACGCTTGTGGCGGTGAGGGCGGTCAGATCGACCCCGGTCTCGATGCCGAGGCCGTCGAGCATCCACACGAGGTCCTCGGTGGCGAGGTTGCCCGTCGCGCTCTTCGCGTACGGGCAGCCGCCGAGTCCGCCGGCGGAGGCGTCGACGGTGGTCACTCCGTGGCGGAGCGCGGCGAGGGTGTTGGAGAGGGCCTGGCCGTAGGTGTCGTGGAAGTGCACGGCGATACGGGAGGTGGGGACGCCGGCCTCGTTCAGGGCGGTGAGGAGCGCCTCGACATGGCCCGGGGTGGCCACCCCGATCGTGTCCCCGAGGCTCAGCTCGTCGCAGCCCATCTCGGCCAGCGCCTTGGTGACCCGGACGACCTGCTCGATCGGGACGGCGCCCTCCCAGGGGTCGCCGAAGCACATCGAGAGATAGCCGCGGACGTTCAGGCCCGCCTCTATGGCGCGGGTGACCGTCGGGGCGAAGAGCGCGAGGGCCTCGTCGACGGTCCGGTTGAGGTTGGCCTTCGCGAAGGACTCCGTGGCGGAGGCGAAGACGGCGATGTCACGGGCGCCGAGGGCGAGAGCCCGGTCCAGGCCGCGCTCGTTGGGCACGAGCACCGGGAGCCGGACCGGCAGATCGCGGACGAGCGGGAACAGCTCCTCCGCGTCCGCCAGTTGGGGCACCCACTTGGGGTGCACGAAACTGGTGGCCTCGACGGTGGAGAGCCCGGCGGCGGCGAGCCGCCGGACGAACTCCGCCTTCACCCCCGTCGGGACGGCGCCCTTCTCGTTCTGCAGCCCGTCCCGGGCGCCGACCTCGTGGATCCGGACCCGGGCGGGCAGCGCCGGATCCCGCACCGTCATGGGCAGACCCGTGGTCACGCGTCCTCCCCGGCGGTCTCGTGGGGCGCCACCACGGCCAGGACCTGGTCCATGGCCACGGTGGAGCCGGGGATGACGTCGAGTTCGGTCACGGTGCCGGCGTGCGGGGCGGAGATGACGTGCTCCATCTTCATCGCCTCGACGACCAGCAGGCTCTGCCCGGCCTCGACCTCGTCCCCGACCGCCACCTTGACGACGGTCACCGTGCCGGGCATGGGCGCGGCGAGCGTGTCGGCCCCGCCGTGCCTCGCCCCGCTGAGCGCGGCCTCGACCGGGTCGTGGTCCAGCACGTGCCAGGAGTCGCCGTCGCGGCCGAGCCAGTGGCCCGCGCGGTGGAAGGTGTGGGTGACACCGTCCAGGGTCACCGTCACCGAGGTGTCCGTGACCCGGGTGCGGTCCGGCGCCCCGACCGTCACCGGTTCGCTTCCCGGCACCCGTACCGGGAAGGTGAGCGGGGCCGGCCGGCCGCCCAGGCGCCAGCCGCTCGGCACCGAGAACGGGTCCGTCCAGCCGTCCCGGGGCGCCGGGGCCAGCTCCGCCCGCCGGACGGCCGCCGCCGCCGCGTACACCTCCGCCGGTACGCCCTGCCGGACCAGGCTCTCGGCGTCCCGCTCCACCAGGCCCGTGTCCAGGGCGCCGGAGACGACGTCCGGGTGGGCCAGCAGGTTCCGCAGGAAGCCCGCGTTCGTCGGGACGCCCAGGGTGACCGTGTCCGCCAGGGCCGCGCGGAGGCGGCGCAGGGCCGTCGGGCGGTCCGGGGCGTGGACGATGACCTTCGACAGCATCGGGTCGTACAGGCTGCCGACCTCCGTGCCCTCGCTCAGACCCGAGTCCGTGCGGACGCCTCCCCCAAGCACTCCGTGCAGGGGGGACCCCCACCCCTGCGGCTCGCGCAGCGAGAGGACCGTGCCGCCCGAGGGGAGGAAGCCCCGGGAGGGGTCCTCCGCGCAGATCCGGGCCTCGATCGCCCAGCCGGTGAGGCGGATGTCGTCCTGCGCGAAGGCCAGCTTCTCGCCCGCCGCCACCCTCAGCTGCCACTCCACCAGGTCGATGCCGGTGATCAGCTCGGTCACCGGGTGCTCGACCTGGAGACGGGTGTTCATCTCCATGAAGTAGTACGAGGACGGGTCGACGCCCGGGACGATGAACTCGACCGTCCCCGCGCCCACATAGCCGCAGGAGCGCGCCGCCTCGACCGCCGCCGCGCCCATCGCCGCGCGGATCTCCGGGGTCAGCAGGACGCTCGGCGCCTCCTCGATGATCTTCTGGTGGCGGCGCTGGAGCGAGCACTCGCGCTCCCCGAGGTGCACGACGTTGCCGTGCGCGTCCGCCAGGACCTGGATCTCGATGTGCCGGGGCCGGTCGATCCACCGCTCCACGAGCAGCGTGTCGTCGCCGAAGGAGGAGCGGGCCTCGCGGCGGGCCGCCGCGATCTCGTCGGTGAGCGTCGACAGGTCGCGCACGAGGCGCATGCCCTTGCCGCCGCCGCCCGCCGAGGGCTTGAGGAGGACGGGGGCGCCCAGCTCGCGGGCCGCCGCCTCCAGTTCCGGGTCGGCCGCGCCGGGGACGACCGGCACGCCCGCCGCCTTGACGGTCTCCTTCGCCGTGATCTTGTCGCCCATGAGGGAGATCGCGGAGGCGGGCGGCCCGATGAAGACGAGGCCGGCGTCCGCGCAGGCCCGCGCGAACCCCGCGTTCTCCGCGAGGAACCCGTAGCCGGGGTGGACGGCCTGCGCGCCGGTGCGGGCGGCGGCGTCGAGGAGCGCCGGGACGGACAGGTACGACTCGGCGGCCGGCGGCGGGCCGATCCGTACCGCCGTGTCCGCCTCGCGCACGTGCCGGGCGTCGGCGTCCGCGTCGCTGTACACGGCCACCGAGCGCACGCCCATCTCCCGCAGCGTGCGGATGACCCGGACGGCGATCTCGCCCCGGTTGGCGACGAGGACGGTGTCGAACATGGACTGCATCTCCGTGGGTCCCCTCACATCCGGAAGACGCCGAACTGGGGGTCTCCCAGGGGCGCGTTGGCACAGGCGGTCAGGGCGAGCCCGAGGACCTGACGGGTCTCCAACGGGTCGATGACCCCGTCGTCCCAGAGCCGGGCGGTCGCGTAGTAGGCGCTGCCCTGGCTCTCGTACTGCTCGCGGATCGGGGCCTTGAAGGCCTCTTCCTCCTCCGCGCTCCACCCGTCGCCGAGCTGGTCGCGCTTGACCGTCGCGAGGACGGACGCGGCCTGCTCGCCGCCCATGACCGAGATCTTGGCGTTGGGCCACATCCACAGGAAGCGGGGCGAGTACGCCCGACCGCACATCGAGTAGTTGCCCGCGCCGTACGAACCGCCGACGACCACGGTCAGCTTCGGGACGCGGGTGGTCGCCACGGCCGTCACCATCTTGGCGCCGTGCTTGGCGATGCCGCCGTGCTCGTACGCCTTGCCGACCATGAAGCCGGTGATGTTCTGCAGGAACACCAGCGGGATGCCGCGCTGGTCGCACAGTTCGATGAAGTGCGCGCCCTTCTGGGCCGACTCGGCGAACAGGATGCCGTTGTTGGCGACGATCCCGACCGGGTGCCCGTGGATCCGGGCGAAGCCGGTGATCAGCGTCTGCCCGTACTCGGACTTGAACTCCTGGAAGCGGGAGCCGTCCACGACCCGGGCGATGACCTCGCGCACGTCGTAGGGGGTACGGGAGTCCACCGGCACCGCGCCGTACAGCCCGTACGGGTCGACCTTCGGCTCCTCGACCGGCTCCACCGACCAGGGCAGCGGGCCGCGCTCGGGGAGCGTGGCGACGATGTTCCGGACGATGCGCAGCGCGTGCGCGTCGTCCTCCGCGAGGTGGTCGGTGACGCCGGAGATCCGGGAGTGGACCTCGCCGCCGCCCAGCTCCTCCGCCGTGACGACCTCACCGGTCGCCGCCTTCACGAGCGGCGGACCGCCGAGGAAGATCGTGCCCTGGTTCCGTACGATCACGGCCTCGTCGCTCATCGCCGGGACGTACGCGCCACCGGCCGTGCACGAGCCGAGGACCGCCGCGATCTGCGGGATGCCCGCGCCGGACATCCGGGCCTGGTTGTAGAAGATCCGGCCGAAGTGGTCCCGGTCGGGGAAGACCTCGTCCTGCATCGGCAGGAACGCGCCGCCCGAGTCGACCAGGTAGAGGCAGGGGAGACGGTTCTCCAGCGCCACCTCCTGGGCGCGGAGGTGCTTCTTCACCGTCATCGGGTAGTACGTGCCGCCCTTGACGGTCGCGTCGTTCGCGACGATCACGCACTCGCGGCCCGAGACCCGACCGATGCCCGCGATGACACCGGCCGCCGGTGCCTGGTCGCCGTACATGCCGTTCGCCGCGAGCGGGGCCAGCTCCAGGAAGGGTGAGCCCGGGTCGAGCAGGGCGTCCACCCGGTCCCGCGGCAGCAGCTTGCCGCGCGCGGTGTGCCGGGCCCGGGACTTCTCACCGCCGCCCAGCGCCGCCGCCGCGAGCTTGGCGCGCAGGGCGGCCGCCAGCTCGTGGTGCGCCGCCTCGTTCGCCTGCCAGGCCGGCGAGGCGGGATCCGCCGCACTCGACAGCACAGGTGCCTGCTGCATCCCTCGAGCTCCCTTGCTCGGTTAATGAGCGTTAACGTATGTCGCTCAGGTTAACGACCGCTAACGGGGTTGTCTAGAATCGAATCCATGACCACGACCCCGACCGTCACCGGTAGAACCGCCACCGGCCGGACCGACGCGCCCACGCGGCGCGAGCAGATCCTCAAGGAGGCCGCCCGCCTCTTCGCCGAGCGCGGCTTCCACGGCGTGGGCGTGGACGAGATAGGAGCCGCCGTCGGCATCAGCGGCCCAGGCCTCTACCGCCACTTCCCGGGCAAGGACGCGATGCTCGCCGAACTCCTCGTCGGCATCAGCGAGCGGCTCCTCGACGGAGGCCGGCTGCGCGTCGGCGAGAGCGCCGGCGGCCCCGAGGCCCTGCTCGGCGCCCTCATCGACGGGCACATCGACTTCGCCCTCGACGACCGGCCCCTGATCACCCTCCACGACCGCGAGCTGGACCGGCTCAAGGACGAGGACCGCAAGCGCGTACGACAGCTCCAGCGGCAGTACGTGGAGCTGTGGGTCACGGTGGTGCGGGAGCTGTACCCCGACGCGGGGGAGTCCGAGTCGCGGACCGCCGTCCACGCCGTCTTCGGCCTCCTCAACTCCACCCCGCACCTCGCCGCCCTCGGCCGCGGGCCGATGGAAGCCCTCCTCAAGCGCCTGGCCCACGGGGCCTTCGGGGCGCTGGAAGGCTGACCCCCCTCGGCGGGTCCCCGGCGGGTCCACGGCTGATCCCCCGGCGGGTCCCCGGCCGATCCCCCGGCGGCTCCCCGGCGGGTCCACGGGCCGGAATGATTGCCCACAACGGGGCGGCGTCCTCCAGAATGAGCCCCATGCCGATACTCAGCCGCCCCGCCCTTGTCGAGCACCTCGTCCGCACCCGGATCGCGGGAGACGTCGCAACGCCGCGCGACAACAACCTCTCCCACTACCGCAAGCTCGCCAACGGCGACCGCCACTACTGGCTCGGCCTGGAGCTCGGAGACCGCTGGGCCGACGAGCAGGACGTGCTCGCCGTGATGGCCGAGCGCTGCGGTGTCGTCGACGACCCGGCCCACCGCGCCGGACAGGACACCATCGACCCCGAGCTGACCGTCGACGGCCTCGACCGCATGGCCGCCCGGCTGCGCAAGGCCGCCGCCGGCAAGGAGCGGGTCCTCTTCGCCACCGGCCACCCCGGCGCCCTCATCGACGTCCACAGCCGGGTCGCCGCCGGGCTCCGCGCCCAGGGCTGCGACATCGTCAAGATCCCCGGCGGGCTCGTCGCCGACGAGGGGTACGTCGTGCAGTTCGCCGACGTCGCCGTCTTCGAGCGCGGCGCCAGCCTCTGGCACACCCACTCCCCGGAGCCGATGAACGCCATCCTCGACGCGCTGGGCGAGGCCGGCCGCCCCGACCTGGTCGTCGCCGACCACGGCTGGGCCGGGCGGGCGGCCCAGCGCGGGATCGACTCCGTCGGCTACGCGGACTGCAACGACCCCGCGCTCTTCATCGGCGAGGCGGAGGGCACGATGCAGGTCACCATCCCGCTGGACGACCACGTCCTCGACCCGCGCTTCTACGAGCCGATGACGGAGTACACGCTGGCGGCGGCCGGCCTGTCCTGACGGCCGGTCTACTCCGACGGCCCGGCCGGCCCGTTCCGCCGCTGCCCCACCCCCGGCGTCGGGTCCAGGTAGACGCGGCGGATCGACGGGAAGCGCTCGCGCAGCTGGGACTCCGCGTCCTCGCACGCCCACTCCACCTGCTCCGCCGACGCCACGTCCCGGAAGTCGATCTTCGCCGCGATCAGCACCTCGCCCGGTCCCTGGATGAGCGTCGTCAGGTCGAGGACGTCCACGATGTGCGGCACGGAGAGCAGCTCCTCGCGGACCTCGGCCCGCACGTGCTTCGGCAGCGGCCGCCCGATGAGGAGTTCGGCGTTGGAGCGGCCGAGCACCCAGGCCACGTAGACGAGCAGGACGCCGATGAGGATCGAGGCGACGCCGTCCCAGACGCCGGAGCCGGTGAGCTGGCCGCCGAGGAGGCCGCCGGCCGCCAGCATCAGTCCGGCGAGGGCGGCCGAGTCCTCCATGACCACCGCCTTGACCGTGGTGTCGGGGGTGAGCCGCATGTAGCGGGCGAACGGGGTCCGCGCCCGTTCCGCCTCGGCCTGGACCTGCCGGACGCCGGTCCGCAGGGAGAACCCCTCCAGGAGGAAGGCGATGCCGAGGACGATGTACGAGACGAGCGGGTCGCCGAGTTCCTCGCCGTGGGTGAGGGTGTGGACGCCGTCGTAGACCGAGAAGACCGCGCCGCCCACGAAGGTGGCGACGGCGGCGAGCATCGCCCACACGTACCGCTCGCCCGCGTACCCCACGGGGTGGTCCTCGTCGGCCGGCTTCTCGCTCCGCTTGAGCGCGGTCAGCAGCATGACCTCGGTGACGGTGTCGGCGACCGAGTGTGCGGCCTCCGACAGCATCGCGCTGGATCCGCTGATGACACCGGCGACGGCCTTGGCGGCGGCGATCCCCAGGTTCGCCACCGCCGCCACGATCACTGTGAAGGTGCTCTCACCGTTCTCCGCCATGATCGGACGGTATGTCCGGTGATCAGCGCGGGACGCGAACGACACCCTCCTGGATGACGGAGATCGCGAGCTTCCCGTCCCGCGTCCAGATCCTGGCCTGACCGAGACCGCGCCCGCCGGCGGCGGACGGCGACTCCTGGTCGTACAGGAGCCATTCGTCGGCCCGGAACGGCCGGTGGAACCACATCGCGTGGTCGAGGGAGGCCCCGACCACGTCCCCGACGGCCCAGCCGCCCCGCCCGTGCGCGAGCAGGACGGAGTCGAGCAGCGTCATGTCGGAGACGTACGTCGCCAGGCAGACGTGCAGCAGGGGGTCGTCGGCCAGCTTGCCGTTGGTGCGGAACCACACCTGGGAGCGCGGTTCGCGCGGCTCGCCGACCGAGCCCCACGGCGGGGTGTCGGCGTACCGCAGGTCCACCGCGGCGCGCGCCTCGACGAGCCGGGACGCGACCTCCTCCGGCAGGTGCCGGGGGAGCGTCTCGGCGGCCGTCGGCAGCGACTCCGGGTCCGGCGCGGCCGGCATGTCCGCCTGGTGGTCGAGCCCCTCCTCGTACACCTGGAAGGAGGCGGAGAGGTGGAAGATCGGCTGCCCGTGCTGGACCGCGACGACCCGGCGGGTGGTGAAGGACCGGCCGTCGCGGATGCGGTCGACCGTGTACACGATCGGCGCGCCCGGGTCCCCGGGGCGCAGGAAGTACGCGTGGAGCGAGTGCGCCAGACGGTCCTCCGGCACGGTCCGCCCCGCCGCCACCAGCGCCTGGGCGGCCACCTGGCCGCCGAAGACGCGGGGGACGAGCGCGGAGCGGGACTCGCCCCGGAAGATGTCCCGCTCGATCCGCTCCAGGTCGAGCAGATCGAGCAGGGCGTCCAGGGCGCTGTGCGGATCGGGCACGGGGACTTACAGACCCATCGACTTGGCGATGATCGACTTCATGATCTCGCTGGTGCCGCCGTAGATGCGGTTGACGCGGTTGTCCGCGTACAGGCGCGCGATCGGGTACTCGTTCATGTAGCCGTAGCCGCCGTGCAGCTGGAGGCAGCGGTCGATGACGCGGTGCGCGACCTCGGTGCAGAAGAGCTTGGCGCTCGCGGCCTCGGCCGGGGTCAGCTCGCCGGCGTCCAGGGCCTCCAGGGCGCGGTCGGCGACGGCCTCGGCCGCGTCCACCTCGGCCTGGCAGGCGGCCAGCTCGAACTTGGTGTTCTGGAAGTGCGCGACCGGCTTGCCGAAGACCGTGCGGTCGGTCACGTACTGCTGGGCGAAGCGGACGGCGGCCTTGGCCTGGGCGTACGCGCCGAAGGCGATGCCCCAGCGCTCGGACGCCAGGTTGTGGCCGAGGTAGTAGAAGCCCTTGTTCTCCTCGCCGAGCAGGTCCTCGACCGGCACCTTCACGTCGACGAACGCCAGCTCGGCGGTGTCGGAGGTGCGCAGGCCGAGCTTGTCCAGCTTGCGGCCGATGGAGTAGCCCTCGGACTTGGTGTCCACGGCGAAGAGGGAGATGCCGTGGCGGCGGTCCTCGGCCGTCGGGGCGGACGTACGGGCGCAGACGATCACGCGGTCGGCGTGGACGCCACCGGTGATGAAGGTCTTCGAGCCGTTGAGGACGTAGTGCGTGCCGTCCTCGGAGAGCTTGGCGGTGGTCTTCATGCCCGCGACGTCGGAGCCGGTGCCCGGCTCGGTCATCGCGAGGGCCCACATCTCCTCGCCGGTGACGAACTTCGGCAGGTAGCGCTTCTTCTGGTCGCCGGTGGCGAGCATCTTGATGTACGGCAGGGCGAGCAGCACGTGGACGCCGGAGCCGCCGAACTGGACGCCCGCGCGCGAGGTCTCCTCGTACAGGACGGCCTCGAACTTGTGGGTGTCCAGGCCCGCGCCGCCGAACTCCTCGGGCACGTTGATGCCGAAGACGCCCAGCTCGCCGAGCTTGTCGTAGAACTCGCGCGGCGCCTGGCCGGCCGCGAACCACTCGTCGTAGACGGGAACGACCTCGGCCTCGATGAAGGCCCGGATGGTCTCCCGGAACGCCTCGTGGTCCTCGTTGAATACGGTACGGCGCACGAGCCGCCTCCTTCGGGTCCTGTCCTGGTCCGGCCTGGCGCTTGTCTAAGCGCTTGCTCAGCCTCGTCCTCCGAAGTTACCCAGCGGTCACCCGCTCTGTCCAGAGCTCTCGCCTGTGATCCAGCGCCTACCGACGTCGTCGTACTCCTGGACCGGCCTTCCCTCGATCCCACTGGTTCGAAACGGCTCCCCCTCCTTGCCCCCGATCCGGACCGTGCCCGAACGGCCCTCGGAGCTCCACACCAGCTCCAGGTACCAGCGGCAGTCGCAGCCCGCGGTGCGGGCGGTGACGAGCAGCTCCTCCGGGTCGGTGGAGGTGACCGTGTACGGGAAGGAGACGGCGGGGATCGTCCGGCCCTCGGCGCCGGACGCGTCGTAGCCGTCGACCGGCCGGGCGCGCGGACGCGAGGCGTCGAGGTCGACGGCGAAGTGGCGGGGGGTGAGGGCGCCGCCGCAGCCGTTGCCCATCCGGTAGGCGGTCCAGGGGAGGGGATCGGCACGGCCGACGACGCGGACGTGGAGGGCCTGGAGGACGACGGCGGACGAGGGCGACCTGCCCTGGAGCGAGATCCGCACGAGCGTCTCCCCGCCGTGCACGGCCCGGTGCGCGCCCGCCCACGCGGCGGCGTCGCCCGGCGGCGGAGGCGGCGCGAAGCCGCGCGCGCCGCGGTCGACGAGGTAGACGTGCCCGCAGCCGTCCTGCCAGACCTGGGAGTCGGCGGTCCAGGTGAAGGGCGCGGGGGCCGGCGCGGGGGTCGGCCCGGTCCCCGCCGTGGCCGGGGCCGGTGGAGCCGTGGACCTCGGTGGGGCCGCGGCCTCCGGACCGCCGGGGAACCCGGGCCGTACGAGGACCAGGACGAGCGCGAGAGCGATCACGGCGGCCCCGGCCCCGGCGACGAGCGCGACCCGCCGGGACCGCGGCCGGGCGGCGCGCGACGCGACGACGGGTACGACGGCGGTGACGGTGCCGAGGGCGGGGGAGACGGGCGCGCCGGGGGCGGGCTCCGGCGCGGACTTCGGCTCGGGTGCGTGCTCCGGCTCAGGTACGGGTTGGGGTGCGCGCTCCGGGTCGGGTGCGGGCTCCGGTACCGGCTCCCGCTCAGGCTCCCGTTCCCGTTCCCGTTCCGGCTCGGGATTCGGCTTCGACCCCGACCCCGGCTCCGGTGGGATCGGGCGGCGGGAGCGGTCCGCGCGGGTCCACAGCTCTTCCAGGGTCCGTCGCTCGTGCTCGTCGGCGCCGCAGAGGCGGGCCATCCGGTCGATCACGGTGAACCGTTCCGGCACCGTCTCGCCGGAGCAGTACCGGTGCAGCGTGGACGCGCTCACGTTGAGCCGGCGGCCCAGCGATTCGTAGCTGCGGCCGCCGCGTGCCTTGACCGCGCGCAGCCGCGCCGAGAACTCCTCGACAGCCGCGTCCTTCGACTTCCCCATCCGGCCGACCCCATCCCGTCCCACGTCATCCCGCACCACTCACGTTCTCCCACGTCAACGGGGGTGGAATGGTTCCGGGACGAGAAGGGGCGCGGCAGCGTTGCGGGGGCCGGGTGCCGGAGTGGACTCTGGTGGAGCACCGACCGAACCACAGGGGGATCACCAGACATGACCACGTTCCGTTCCGCACTCACCGTCTCCGCCGCCGTCCTGGGCCTCGCGGCCCTCGCCACGGCCCCGGCGCAGGCCGCCGCCCAGCCGGCCTTCCTCGCCGCCTCCCAGATGCCGGCGTCGTCGACGCCGTGGACCGCCACCCAGGTCTTCACCGGCGTCCCGGAGAACGGCGGCGCCCTCTGCGCCCCGTACAAGATCCCGGCGCAGAACACCCGCTACCGCGAGTTCAGCACCGAGCTCGACACCAACGGCGTCCAGATCACCACCGTCGCCCGCACCGAGGCCGACGCCGTGAAGCTGGTCGACACCCTCCGCAAGTCCCTCGCCGGCTGCGGGCCCCTCCTTGAGCGGCAGAACCCGGGCCTGCGCGCCGTCAGCGCCTCCCACGGCAAGCTCGCCGTCGAGGAGGGCGCCTGGGTCTACAGCCTGGACACCGCCGACCCGCAGATCGGCAGCACCGACATCCACCTCTTCTCGGTGGGCCGTGACGGCAAGACCGTCACCTTCGTCCGGTGGGGGCAGATGGGCGACTTCAAGGACGCCCCGCTGACCGCCTTCCGCACCACGACGAAGACCGCCGTCAACAAGCTCTACTGACCCGCGGACCCGGGATCACCCGGACGCGGAGGCGAGCGCGAACCACAGCTCCATCCGTACGTCCGGGTCGTCCAGGTCCCGGTCCAGGAGCGCGGCGCAGCGGGTGATCCGCTGCCGGACGGTGTTGCGGTGGATGTCCATCGCGGTCGCCGTCCGGTCCCAGCTGCCGTGCAGGGACAGCCAGGTGCGCAGCGTCTCCCGGAGCGGCTCCGCCAAGGGGGCGAGGAGGGAGCGGGCGTGGGCGGCGGCCTCGGCCGGGTCCACCAGGGCGGCGATGCCTCCCGGGCGGTGCCGGACCAGGGGCGTCCGGGTGGCCTCCGCCCGGCGCAGGGCCCGCGCCGCCTGCGCGTCGGCGGCGGCGAGCTCCTCCGCCCCGGCGGGCGCGCCGACCCCGAGGGCCCAGCCGGGCTGCTCGGTGACGGGGGTGGAGGCGGGCAGCAGCAGGCGGACGGTCACGGGGGTGTCGTCTTGTCGGCTGCCGCCCGCCTCCTCCTCCGACGCGGCGGCCTCCACCAGCGGCGTCCCCAGCGCCGCCGCGAGCGAGGCCGCCGCGAACGGGGTGCCGTCGCCGCCCCGCGCGTGGACCACCGTCCACGGTCCCGCGCCCAGGCCGCCCACGACCTGCGCCGGGGCCGCGCCGAGCAGCAGCCGGACCAGGGCCCCGTCCCGTACCGTCGCGTCCGCGCCCCGGTGCGGTGCCGTGAGCAGTGACAGCAGGACGACCGCGACCCCCGCGACCGTGTGGTCCCCGGGGCCGCGCCGCTCCGTCGCCACCCCGAGCGTCAGCCCGTCGCCGCCGCCGAGCGCGTACGCGGCGAGCCGGAGTCCGCCGCCGTCCCCGCTCGCCGAGGCGGGACCGCCGGGGCGCGGCCCGAGCACCCCCGCCAGCTCGCGCAGCGCCCGCGCCGCGTCCGCCGGGACCTCCCGGCCGGCCGCCACCGACTCCGTGCCGTCCGGCCCGAAGAGCACCGCCCGGCCGCCGAGCCGTGAGGCGAGCGCGCCGAGCACCGCCGGGACCGGGGCCGGCCGGGCGGCGGCCGCCGCCAGGGACTGCTGGGCCTCCGTCACCCGGCGCAGTTCGTGCAGCCGGGCCTCCGCCATCAGCCGCCACAGCGCCCGCGCCACCGCGGTGAACGGGGTCTTCGGCGGCACCTCGACCAGCGGCAGACCCTGGCGGGCGCAGGCCTCGACCAGCTCCTCCGGGACCGTGTCGTACACCGGCGCCACCCCGAAGCCGAGCGCCGCCGCGCCCGCCGCCACGACCCGCTCGACGTAGCGCGCCGGGTCGGTGAGCTGCACGCCCGCGGTCATCAGCAGCTCGCCGCCGAGCAGGTACGGGTAGGGGTCGGCCATCTCCGAGGTGTGCACCCAGTGGATCGAGGCGTCCTCCGGCCCGGCGAGCAGCCGGAGTCCGAGGTCCCGGCGGGCGAGCAGCGCGGTGAGGGAGACGGGCGGGGCGGGGGGAGTGGCGGCGAGCTCGGCGGAGGTCATGGTCATGTGCCCTTCGTACATCTCCCGGCCGGACAGTGGAGGAAACGTACACTTCTGCGTCGCTTTCCGGCCACCTACTGTCATGGCATCCAGAGGCCGCGGGTACGGGCGGATGTCCCCGCGATCCGCCTCCGGATCCCTCTCCGGAGGCCTCGGGCCACCAGGCCGCACGGCCCTCCAGGGGGATTCCCCCGCACGACACGCCACCGAGGTGCGCGAAGGAGGGCCCCATGGCCGTCGATTACACAGTGATCGTCCTGTATCTGGCCGGCATGCTCGCGATGGGCTGGTGGGGCATGCGCCGCGCCAGGTCCAAGAGCGAGTTCCTGGTCGCCGGACGCCGCCTCGGGCCCTGGATGTACTCCGGGACCATGGCCGCCATCGTCCTCGGCGGCGCGTCCACCATCGGCGGCGTCGGCCTCGGTTACAAGTACGGCCTCTCCGGCGCCTGGATGGTCTTCGCCATCGGCCTCGGACTGCTCGCGCTGAGCGTCTTCTTCTCCGCGCGGATCGCCCGGCTCAAGGTCTACACCGTCTCCGACATGCTCGACCTCCGCTACGGCGGCCGGGCCGGCGTCATCTCGGGCGTCGTCATGTGGGCGTACACGCTGATGCTCGCGGTCACCTCGACCATCGCGTACGCCACGATCTTCGACGTCCTCCTCGACCTGCCCCGGACCGTCGCGATCGTCCTCGGCGGCACCATCGTCGTCGCCTACTCGACGCTCGGCGGCATGTGGTCCATCACCCTCACCGACATGGTGCAGTTCGTGGTGAAGACCGTCGGCGTGCTGCTCCTGCTGCTGCCGATCGCCGTCGTCAAGGCCGGCGGCTTCGCCGGGATGAAGGCCGCGCTGCCCACCTCGTACTTCGAGCCCCTCGGCATCGGCGGCGAGACGATCTTCACGTACGTGCTGATCTACACCTTCGGCATGCTCATCGGCCAGGACATCTGGCAGCGGGTCTTCACCGCCCGCACCGACAAGGTCGCGCGGTGGGGCGGCACCGTCGCCGGCACCTACTGTCTCGCGTACGCCCTCGCCGGAGCCGTCATCGGCACGGCCGCCAAGGTGATGTACCCGAACCTGCCCAGCGCCGACGACGCCTTCGCCACCATCGTCAAGGACGAGCTGCCGATGGGCGTCCGGGGCCTGGTCCTCGCCGCCGCCCTCGCCGCCGTCATGTCCACCTCCTCGGGCGCCCTCATCGCCTGCGCCACCGTCGCCAACAACGACATCTGGTCGAAGCTGCGCGGGCTGACCGCGGGGAACGGCGACGACCACGACGAGGTGAAGGGCAACCGTCTCTTCATCCTGATCATGGGCGTCGCCGTCATCGCCATCGCGATCGCCCTCAACGACGTCGTCCAGGCCCTGACGGTCGCCTACAACCTGCTGGTCGGCGGCCTCCTCGTGCCGATCCTCGGCGGCCTCCTCTGGCGCCGGGGCACCGTCCAGGGCGCGCTCGCCGCGGTCACCGTCGGCGGTCTGGCCGTCATTGGCCTGATGTGGACTTACGGAATCCTGGCAAATGAGCCTGTTTACTATGGTTTGTTGGCCTCGCTCGGCGCATATGTGATCGTTTCCCTGCTGACCCGTCCGACGGACGCCGCCGTGCTCGCGCACTGGCGCGCCCGCCTCGCGGGCCAGGAGGCGCCCCAGGACTCCCCGTCCGAGGGCTCCGAGCCCGAGGGCGACGCCGTGCCGGTGGCAGCCACCGGCTGAGCCACCAGCGGCGACGGGTCACGGCCCCCGACCGGGGACCGCGACCCGCCGCACCGGACGAGACCCGTCCGGACACCCCGACCGAACACCCAGGAGGACACCGACCATGAGCAGCAGCGACCAGAACACCCCGCGCGGCCCGATCGACTCGTCCCGCGTCCCGCGGTACGCCGGTCCCGCGACGTTCGCCCGGCTGCCGCGACTCGACGAGGTCGGCACCACCGACATCGCCGTGGTCGGCGTCCCCTTCGACAGCGGCGTCTCCTACCGCCCCGGCGCCCGCTTCGGCGGCAACGCCATCCGCGAGGCCTCCCGCCTGCTCCGGCCCTACAACCCGGCGCAGGACGCCTCCCCCTTCGCCCTCGCCCAGGTCGCGGACGCCGGTGACATCGCCGCCAACCCGTTCAACATCAACGAGGCCGTCGAGACCATCGAGGCCGCGGCGGACGACCTCCTGAACTCGGGCGCCCGCATGATGACCCTCGGCGGCGACCACACCATCGCGCTGCCGCTGCTGCGCTCCGTCGCCAAGAAGCACGGCCCCGTCGCCCTGCTCCACTTCGACGCGCACCTCGACACCTGGGACACCTACTTCGGCGCCGAGTACACCCACGGCACCCCGTTCCGCCGCGCCGTCGAGGAGGGCATCCTCGACACCGAGGCGCTCTCCCACGTCGGCACCCGCGGCCCGCTGTACGGCAAGCAGGACCTCACCGACGACGAGAAGATGGGCTTCGGCATCGTCACCTCGGCCGACATCTACCGCCGCGGCGCCGACGAGGTCGCCGACCAGCTGCGCCAGCGCATCGGCGACCGCCCGCTGTACATCTCCATCGACATCGACTGCCTCGACCCGGCCCACGCGCCCGGCACCGGCACCCCCGAGGCCGGCGGCATGACCTCCCGCGAGCTCCTGGAGATCCTCCGCGGCCTCTCCTCCTGCAACCTGGTGTCGGCGGACGTCGTCGAGGTCGCCCCGGCCTACGACCACGCCGAGATCACCGCGGTCGCCGCCTCCCACACCGCGTACGAACTGACGACGATCATGTCCCGCCAGATCGCCGCGAGCCGCGAGGCGAAGTAGGACCCGGTCGGGTCGTGCGCCCACCCTCCCCCGGGGCCGGGGCATCCCCCGGAGACGGCTCCGGGGCGGAAGTCCCCCGGAGGCAGCTCCGGGGCCGGGGCACCCCCGGAGGCGGCTCCGGGGGAGGGTGGGCACGACCCGGCCACCGGGCCGCACCGCACCGACCACGCCACGTCCCGAGGGGACCGTTCATGACCCACGACCACGACGTCGTCCTGCGCCCCACCGCCGCGCAGACCGAGGCCGCGCTCCACCCGCCCGCCGGACGCAACGGCGGCGACCTCGTCGTCGAGACCCTCACCGGCCTCGGCGCCACCACCGTCTTCGGCCTCCCCGGCCAGCACGCCCTCGGCATGTTCGACGCGCTGCGCCGCTCCTCCCTCCGGTACGTCGGCCTCCGCGTCGAGAACAACGCGGGCTTCGCCGCCGACGCGTACGGCCGGATCACCGGCGAGGCCGCCCCGCTGCTGCTCTCCACCGGTCCCGGCGCCCTCATGTCGCTCGCCGCGCTCCAGGAGGCCGCCGCCGCCTCCGCCCCCGTCCTCGCGATCGGCAGCCAGATCCCGGTGGCCGGCCTCGGCGGCGGACGGCACGGATACCTGCACGAGCTGCGCGACCAGCAGGCCTCGTTCCGGGACGTCGTGAAGTCCGTCCACACGGTCCGTACGCAGTCCCAGATCCCGTCCGCGATCGCCGCGGCCTGGGAGTCGGCGCTCACCGCCCCGCACGGCCCCGTCTGGGTGGAGATCCCGCAGGACGTGCTCCTCGCTGAGACCACGCTGCCCGTCGTGACCGCCATGGACGCGACGCCCGAGGAGGTCGTCCCGCGCCCCGAGCTGACGGCGGTCGCGGCCCACCTCCTGGCGCACGCCGAGCGCCCCGCGGTCATCGCGGGCGGCGGCGTCGTCCGCTCCGACGCCTCCGGGAAGCTCCTCGCGCTCGCGGAGCGCCTCGACGCCCCCGTCGTCACCACCTTCGGCGGCAAGGGCGCCTTCCCCTGGGAGCACCCGCTGTCGCTGCAGTCCTGGCTGGAGGACCGGCACACCACCGACTTCCTGGAGGACGCCGACGTCCTCCTCGTCGTCGGCTCGGGCCTCGGCGAGCTGTCCTCGAACTACCACACCTTCGCCCCGCGCGGCCGGGTGATCCAGATCGAGGCCGACCCCGGGAAACTGGAGTCCAACCACCCGGCGCTCGGCATCCACGCCGACGCCCGCCTCGCCCTCCAGGCCCTCCTGGAGACCGTCCCGGAGCGCCGGGACCCGACGGCCCCCGAGCGGGTCTCGGCCGTCCTCGGCAAGGTCCGGGAGCGGATCGCCGCCCAGGACCTGGGCCTGGAGCAGCGGATCGTCGCGGCGGTGCGGGAGGCGCTGCCGGACCGGTCCCCGAGCTTCTGGGACATGACGATCCTCGCGTACTGGGCGTGGTCGGCCTTCGACGCCCGGCACCCGAACACGATGCACTCCGCGCAGGGCGCCGGCGGCCTCGGCTACGGCTTCCCGGCCGCCCTCGGCGCGGCCGTCGCCGACCCGAGCCACCCGGTGCTCGCGGTCTCCGGCGACGGCGGCGCGATGTACTCGATCGCGGAGCTGGCGACGGCGAAGCAGTACGGCCTCGACGTCACCTGGCTGATCGTCGACGACGGCGGCTACGGCATCCTGCGCGAGTACATGACGGGCGCCTTCGGCGAGGCCACGGGCACCGAACTCGCCCGCCCGGACTTCGTGGCCCTGGCGGAGTCCTTCGGCGTCCCGGCCACGCCGACCACCCCGGAGACCCTGACGGCGGACCTCGCGAAGGCCCTCGCGACCCCGGGCCCGTCGGTGGTCGTCCTCCCGGCCCTCCTGAGGATGTTCGAACCGACGCACCTCTGAGCCACGAACGACGCACATCCGAGCCACGGGCCGACGCACCTCTGAGCCACGGGCCACCGCCCCGCACGGGTCCTCTCCCGAGGGTCCCCGCGCGGGGCCGCGTCGTGGTGGGGGCCTAGGACCAAAGCCCGGTATTTGTTGCGGCGGGATGAAATCGCAGCCCAGCCGTGTTGGGCCTTCCGGTAGAGCAGGACGAACGGGAGGCCACTCGTGGCGGTCGGGGAGAAACAGCAGGGCTGGGCGCGCAGGCTGGCCGGGTACGCGTGGCGGTACAGGACGAACACGCTGCTCGCGCTCGGGTCCTCGCTCGTCGGCATGGCCGTGCTCGCCCTCGTGCCGCTGGTCACCAAGGTGATCATCGACGACGTCATCGGCACGAAGACCAAGGACCTCGGCGTCTGGACCGGTCTCCTCATCGGCGCCGCCGTCGTCGTCTACCTCCTCACCTACGTCCGCCGCTACTACGGCGGCCGGCTCGCCCTCGACGTCCAGCACGACCTGCGCACCGACATGTTCGCCACCATCACCCGGCTCGACGGGCGACGGCAGGACGAGCTGTCCACCGGGCAGGTCGTCGGACGGGCGACCAGCGACCTCCAGCTGATCCAGGGCCTGCTGTTCATGCTCCCGATGACCGTCGGGAACGTCCTGCTCTTCGTCATCTCGCTCGCCGTGATGGCCTGGCTGTCGCTGCCGCTCACCCTCGTCGCCCTCGCCGTCGCCCCCGCGCTCTGGTTCATCGCCAAGCGGAGCCGCACCCGCCTGCACCCGGCCACCTGGCACGCGCAGCAGCAGGCCGCGGTCGTCGCCGGAGTCGTCGACGGTGCCGTGACCGGCGTCCGGGTCGTCAAGGGCTTCGGCCAGGAGGACCAGGAGACCGGCAAGATCCGCGAGGCCGGGCGGAAGCTGTTCGCCGGACGGCTGCGGACGATCCGGCTGAACTCGAAGTACACCCCGGCCCTCCAGGCCGTCCCCGCCCTCGGCCAGGTCGCCGTCCTCGCGCTCGGCGGCTGGCTCGCCTACCGCGGCCAGATCACCCTCGGCACCTTCGTCGCCTTCTCCGCGTACCTGGCCTCGCTCGTCGGACCGGTCCGCATGCTCGCCATGGTCCTCACCGTCGGCCAGCAGGCCCGCGCCGGCGTCGACCGGGTCCTCGAACTCGTCGACACCGAGCCCGTCGTCCAGGACGGCACCAAGGAGCTTCCGGCGGACGCGCCCGCCACCGTCGAGTTCGACGACGTCTCCTTCGCGTACGACGAGGGCAGGCCGGTCCTCGACGGCTTCTCGCTGGAGATCAGGCCCGGCGAGACCGTCGCCGTCGTCGGCGCCTCCGGCTCCGGCAAGTCCACCGTCTCGCTCCTGCTGCCCCGCTTCTACGACGTCTCCCGCGGCGCCGTCCTCGTCGGCGGCCACGACGTCCGCGAACTCACCCTGGACTCGCTGCGCGCCGCCGTCGGACTCGTCCCCGAGGACTCCTTCCTCTTCTCCGACACCATCCGCGCCAACATCGCGTACGGCCTCCCGGAGGCCACCCAGGAGCAGATCGAGACGGCCGCCCGCGCCGCCCAGGCCGACCGGTTCATCGCCGAGCTGCCCGAGGGGTACGACACCAAGGTCGGCGAGCACGGCCTCACCCTCTCCGGCGGCCAGCGCCAGCGCGTCGCCCTCGCCCGCGCGATCCTCACCGACCCCCGGCTCCTCCTCCTCG
This sequence comes from Streptomyces sp. Qhu_M48, assembly GCF_051305195.1. Lineage (NCBI taxonomy): Bacteria > Bacillati > Actinomycetota > Actinomycetes > Kitasatosporales > Streptomycetaceae > Streptomyces > Streptomyces sp. Qhu_M48. Next base: position 974,493 of record NZ_CP195432.1, read on the forward strand.
ACGACGCCACGTCCGCCGTCGACGCCCGGGTCGAGCACGAGATCCACGAGGCCCTCAGGTCGGTGATGGCGGGCCGTACGACCCTGCTCATCGCCCACCGCCGCTCCACCCTCGGCCTCGCCGACCGCATCGCCGTCCTGGAGGACGGCCGGCTCGCCGACATCGGCACCCACGCCGAGCTGGAGGAACGCTCCCCGCTCTTCCGGCGCCTCCTCACCGACCCCGAGGAGCTGGGCGCCGTCTCGCCCGGCCACACCACCCCGCCGGCGCCTGCCGAGGACAGCACCCTGCGGGCCGAACTGGACGCCGAGTTCGACGCCGAGCGCGGCATCACCCCGACCCTGTGGGTACGCGACGAGGCCGCGGGCCGGGAGAGCGACCCGCCCGGAGCCACCCCCGAGCTGCTCGCCGCCGTCGAGGCCCTGCCCCCCGCCACCGACACCCCCGGCATCGACGAGGCACGGGCCGTGTCGGCCGAGGACGCCTACGGTCTGCGCCGGCTGCTGCGCGGCTTCGGCGCCCCCCTGCTCATCAGCCTCGGCCTGGTCGCCCTCGACGCGGGCGCCGGGCTCCTGCTCCCCGTCCTGATCCGGCACGGCATCGACGAGGGCGTGAACCGGCTCGCGCTCGGGGCCGTCTGGGCGGCCTCCGCGCTCGCCCTCGTCACCGTCCTCGTGCAGTGGGTCGCGCAGACCGCCGAGATCCGGATGACCGGCCGTACCGGCGAGCGGGTCCTCTACGCGCTGCGCCTGAAGATCTTCGCCCAGCTCCAGCGGCTCGGCCTCGACTACTACGAGCGCGAGCTGACCGGCCGGATCATGACCCGGATGACCACGGACGTGGACGCCCTGTCCACCTTCCTGCAGACGGGCCTGGTCACCGCCTTCGTCTCGGTCGTGACGTTCTTCGGCATCATGGTCGCGCTGCTCTTCCTCGACCTCCAGCTGGCCCTGGTCGTCTTCGCGACCCTGCCGGTCCTCGCCGTCGCCACCTTCTTCTTCCGCCGCTCCAGCGTGAAGGCGTACGAGCTGGCGCGCGAGCGGATCAGCGTCGTCAACGGCGACCTCCAGGAGTCGGTCTCCGGCCTCCGGATCGTGCAGGCCTTCCGCCGCGAGCGGTCGGGCGCGGCCCGGTTCGCCGCCCGCAGCGACGACTACCGCGAGGCCCGCGTCCGCGGCCAGTGGCTGATCTCGATCTACTTCCCCTTCGTGACCCTGCTGTCCTCGGTGGCCGCCGCGGCCGTCATGATCGTCGGCGCGAACCGGATCGAGGCGGGCACCCTCACCACCGGCGCGCTCGTCGCCTACCTCCTCTACATCGACCTGTTCTTCGCCCCCGTGCAGCAGCTCTCGCAGGTCTTCGACGGCTACCAGCAGGCCGCCGTCTCGCTGAAGCGGATGCAGGAACTCCTCCAGGAGCCGACGTCGACGGCCGCCGCCGACGCCCCGCTGGACGTGCTGTCGCTGCGCGGTGAGATCGCCTTCGAGGACGTCTCCTTCGCGTACGGGGGAGAGGACGGGACCGCGAAGGGCGAGACCGCCCTCACCGGCATCGACCTGCGCATCCCGGCCGGCCAGACCGTCGCCTTCGTCGGCGAGACCGGCGCGGGCAAGTCGACCCTGGTCAAGATGGTCGCCCGGTTCTACGACCCGACGGCCGGGCGGGTCACCGCCGACGGCACCGACCTGCGGGACCTCGACCTCACCGCCTACCGGCACCGCCTCGGCGTCGTCCCGCAGGAGGCGTACCTCTTCGCCGGGACGGTCCGCGACGCCGTCGCGTACGGCCGCCCCGACGCGACCGACGCCGAGGTGGAGGCGGCGGCCCGCGCGGTCGGCGCGCACGACATGATCGCCACGCTCGACGGCGGCTACCTCCACGAGGTCGCCGAGCGGGGCCGCAACCTCTCCGCCGGCCAGCGCCAGCTCATCGCCCTGGCCCGCGCCGAACTCGTCGACCCCGACATCCTGCTCCTCGACGAGGCCACGGCCGCCCTCGACCTGGCCACCGAGGCCCAGGTCAACCAGGCCACCGACCGCCTCGCCGGCCGCCGCACCACCCTGGTCGTCGCCCACCGGCTGACCACGGCGGCCCGCGCCGACCGGGTCGTCGTCATGGACCACGGGCGGGTCGCGGAGGACGGCACCCACGAGGAGCTCCTCGCCCTCGGCGGCCGGTACGCGGCCCTGTGGAGCACCTTCATCGGGGAGCCGCAGCCCGAGCGGGTGTGAGGCGGTCTCGGCCCGTGCGGCCGGGCGCGGCGGGGTCCGACGGGTCTGTCCGGGTTCGGCGGGTCCGGCCGGGCCGGAATGCCGGAGGCAACCATTCCGGAGGCGGCCGCGTCGTACGTCCGTACGCCGCGCCACTCGGGAGGGGAACGCATGCGCAGGAACACCGACGACACACGAGGCGGCCGGAGGCTGCTCGCCCGTGTCCTCGCGCCGCTCCTCGCCGCCGCCGTCCTGCTCCTGGTCCCCGGCACCGGGAGCGGTGTCGGACCCGGCGCCGCCACCGCCGAGGCCGCCTCCGTCTGCGCCGGCCGTCCCACCCGGACCATCGCCTTCGCCACCGGCGAGCTGCGCCTCTACAAGACCCGCGACTACGCCTGCGCCGTCACCGTCGCCAAGCGGCCCGGCCCCCGCCGCGCGATGGCCGTCTCCCTCCAGCCGAGGGGCGGCCGGCCCGCCGTCCGGTCCGGGCGCTTCGACCGGCAGGCCGGGCCCGTCACCGTCCACGCCCTCAACCGCTGCGTCCGGGCGTCCGGTTCGGTGGCCGGCCGGGGGACCTCCACCGGCTGGATCCTGTGCTGATGGGCGGATAAGTCCAAGGGTAAGGACCAACTGGGTCTGGCGGTCCACACGTCGCCCCCGCTAGGTTCGCGACACCGTTGTGAACCAAGGGGAGGGTGAATGCGCAAGTCGCTGAGATGGGCGCTGTCGCTTTCGGTGCTCATAGGCACCGTGGCACCGACCGGCGTGGCTACCGCCGCGGACACGGACACGGGCAGCACGGCCGTCGTCGACTCGCAGAGCACGGACATCAAGGACCGCATCCTGGCGATCCCCGGGATGAGCCTGATCGAGGAGAAGCCGTACGCCGGCTACCGCTACCTCGTCCTGAACTACAAGCAGCCGATCGACCACCGGCGACCGTGGGCGGGCACGTTCGACCAGCGGATCTCCGTCCTCCACAAGGACACGGCCCGTCCGACCGTCTTCCGCACCAGCGGCTACTCGCTGAGCACCACCCCGAGCCGCGCCGAACCGACGCGGATCATCGACGGCAACCAGGTCTCCATGGAGTACCGCTTCTTCACGCCGTCCCGCCCGCAGCCCGCCGACTGGTCGAAGCTCGACATCTGGCAGGCGGCCAGCGACCAGCACCGGATCTTCACGGCCCTGAAGAGGATCTACGGCCAGAAGTGGCTCTCCACCGGCGCCTCCAAGGGCGGCATGACCGCCACGTACTACGAGCGCTTCTACCCGCGTGACATGGACGGCGTCGTCGCCTACGTCGCCCCGAACGACGTGGTCGACAACGAGGACTCCGCCTACGACCGCTTCTTCGCGACCGTCGGCACCCAGGAGTGCCGCGACCGCCTGAACGACCTCCAGCGCGAGGCCCTCGTCCGCCGCGCCCCCCTGGAGGCCAAGTACAAGGCCTGGGCCGAGGCGGAGGGCGCCACCTTCAACACGGTCGGCACGCTCGACAAGGCCTTCGAGGCCGTCGTCCTCGACTTCGTGTGGGGCTTCTGGCAGTACTACGGCGAGGACGTCTGCGACCAGATCCCGGTCGCGAAGACCGCGAGCGACGACGAGGTCTACGACACGATCGACGCCTACTCCGGCTGGTCCGCCTACACCGACCAGGGCCTGGAGCCGTACACGCCGTACTACTACCAGGCGGCGACCGAACTCGGCTCGCCCACCATCAAGCAGCCGCACCTGAAGGGCCTGAGCCGCTACGGCTACCAGCCGGCCCGCAACTTCGTGCCGCGCGAGATCCCGATGACGTTCAAGCGGCACGCCATGCGGGACGTCGACGACTGGGTCCGCAAGAACGCGAACCGGATGCTGTTCGTCTACGGCGGCAACGACCCGTGGGGCTCCGAGAAGTTCCACCTCGGCAGGGGCGCGCGCGACAGCTACGTGTACACGGCGCCGGGCGCCAACCACGGGGCCAACGTCGCCGCGCTCGTCGAGGCCGAGCGGAACAAGGCCACCGCCCGCATCCTCGCCTGGGCCGACGTCCCCGCCCCGGCCGTCCAGGCGGCACAGCCGCTCGCCCGCTTCGACGCGCGCCTCGACAGGCCGGTCGACGAGGACGCGACGCGGGAGCACGGCCTGCGGCCGTAAGCCGTCCGCGGAGACACGGTGAGGGGGTGCGCCCGACCGGGCGCACCCCCTTCCTGCCTCGGCGGTACGAAGGCTTCCGACCTCAGCGGTACCGAAGCCTCCGACCCTCAGCGGTACGACAGTCCGTGGCCGACCGGGTAGAGCACCTCCGCCGGGTCGTCCGCGCTCTGCACCGGGACCGGGAGGCGGCCCCGCGGCCGGGCCCGGCCCGCCAGCACCCGTACGACGGCGCGGAGTTCGACATCGGTCCAGGAATACGTCGCGAGCGTCGCGCGCTGCCCGCTGATCCGCGCGATGTCGTACGGGTTGCGGATCGCGATCGTCACGACGGGCACCCCGGTCGCCACGAGCCGCGCCACGAGGGTGCGCTGGGTACTGGTCGCGGTGACGTTGTACGTGCCGACGACCACCACGTCCCTGCCCGAGGCCGCCGCCACCGCCTCCTCGATCCTCGCCGCCGTCGGGGTGATCCCGGTGGAGAGCGCGGTCGCGGTGAACCCCAGCTCCCCGAGCGCCGCCGCCAGGGTGGTGGTGGGCGGACCCGTCGTCCCCGACGGCGAGGCCGGATCGGCGCCGACGACGAGGACCGAGCGGTGGCGCGCCGGTCCCAGCGGCAGGAAGCCGCCCTCGTTGAGCAGCAGGGTCGTGGTGGCCTCGGCGATCCGGTCGGCCTGGGCCAGGTGCGAGGAGGAGCCGACCACCCGGTCGACACCGGCCCGGGTCACGTACGGGTTCCGGAACAGGCCGAGCTTCGCCTTGAGCCGCAGGATCCGCAGGATCGATTCGTCGAGCCGGTCCTCCGTCAGCTCGCCGGTCCTGACCGCCGTCAGGACCGCGTTCCAGGCCACGTCCAGCTTCGGCGGGTTGAGCAGCTGGTCCACGCCCGCCTTCAGGGCGAGGACCGGGACCCGCTCGTCCCCGTACTTGGTGCGCACCCCCTCCATGCCGAGCGCGTCGGTGACCACCACGCCGTCGTAGCCCAGCTCCTCGCGCAGGATGCCGGTGAGGATGGGCCGCGACAGGGTCGCTGGGTCCTCGGTGGGGTCGAGCGCCGGGACCACGATGTGCGCGGTCATGACCGAGTCGATCCCGGCGGCGATCGCCGACCGGAACGGCGGGGCGTCCAGCGCCGACCACTCCGCCCGGGTGTGGGTGATCGTCGGCAGCCCGTGGTGACTGTCCACGGCGGTGTCGCCGTGCCCCGGGAAGTGCTTGGCGGTGGCCGCGACCCCGGCCCGCTGGTACCCCTTGACCTGAGCGGCGACCAGACCGGCGACCGCCGCCGGGTCGGCACCGAAGGAACGGACGCCGATCACCGGGTTCGCCGGGTTGACGTTGACGTCCGCCACCGGGGCGTAGTTCTGCCGGATGCCGACGGCCGCGAGCTCCGCGCCCGCGATCTGGGCCGCCCTGCGCGCGTCCGCGTGCGAGCCCCCGGCACCGAGGGCCATCGCCCCGGGCAGCAGGGTGGCCGGCTCGCCGACCCGGCAGACGATGCCGTGCTCCTGGTCGGTGGAGATCAGCACCGGGACCGGGGTGGGCCGCGCGAGCGCCGCCTGCTGGATGCCGTTGGACAGTCCGGCGATCTGCTGCGGGTCCCGGGTGTTGTGGGCCCACGAGAAGTAGATGACCCCGCCGACGTGGTAGCGCCCGACCAGTTCGGCGGCCGTACGGACCCCGATCTCCTGGAGGTTCGCGTCGATGTCGGCCTGGTCGGGGTCGGTCGCGGAGTGTCCGTACACCCGCATCACGAAGAGCTGGCCGACCTTCTCTTCGAGGGACATGCGGTCGATGATCCGCCGGAGCTTCCGGTCGTCGTGCCGGTCCTTCTCGGCGTGGGCGGGGGTGGTGACCCCGGTGACGGCTGCCGCTGCCGCGGCGGCGGTCACCGTGAGGAGGGTGCGTCGGGAGGGGGCGGGGGCGCGGTGGTGCACTGATGCTCCTTCCGGCCGTGCGAGGTTGAAGGAATCGTCCGGAAGCGGCCCTCTGAAGCGGTGAAGGAAACTTCCAAGGAGTCACGGATAGCCCGAAAGTAACTGCCAGGTCAAGGACCCGCGCACGAATCACCCACGGCGGCGATCCCGGGCCAGAGATCCTGGAGCGTACGGACCGTCTCCCGGATCGCCGGGCGCCGCGCCGCCCCGGTCCGCCACATGGCGTGCAGGCGGCGCGTCGGCACCGGGTCGAGCCGCACCGGCATCACCTCCGGCGGCAGCGCCCCGCGGCCCAGGCGCGGCACGAGCGCGATCCCCAGACCGGCCGCCACCAGCGCCACCTGCGTGTGGTTCTCCTCCGCCTGATGCACGATCAGGGGCTCGAAACCCGTCTCCCGCAGAGTCCGCGTCAGCCAGTCGTGGCAGACCGTCCCCGGCGGCTGCGAGATCCACCGCTCCGCCGCCAGCTCCTCCCGCCGCACCGACTCCCGCGCCGCGAGCGGATGGTCCCGGTGGACGAGGATGTCGCACAGGTCGTCACCGATCACGGCCTGCTCCACCCCCGGCGGCACCGGCAGCGGCGCGATGTCCCAGTCGTGCGCCACCGCCAGATCGATCACCCCCCGCGCCACCAGGTCGATCGACACGTGCGGGTCCACCTCCGAGAGCCGCGCGTCGAGCTCCGGATGGACCCGGGCCAGCTCCGCGAGCGCCCGGGGCATCAGACCGCGCGCCGCACTGGCGAAGCAGCCGATCGCGAGCCGGCCCGACGGCAGGCCCCGCCGCTCTTCGAGACGCACCTCCGCCTCCTCCACGAGAGCCAGCAACTGCTGCGCGGTGGAAGCCAGTTGACGGGCCTCGTCGGTGAGCCGGACGCCCCGGCCGCTCCGTTCCAGGAGGGTCGTACGGGTCTCCCGCTCCAGCTTCTGGATCTGCTGGGAGACCGCGGACGGCGTGTAGCCGAGGGCGGTGGCGGCGGCGCCGACACTGCCGTGGACGGCGACGGCGTGCAGGGCGCGCAGGCGGCCGAGATCCAGCACGGTTCCTCCAGGGGGCTCGACCCGACGGGGATGAAGTGTTGCTACATCCCACCATGAAGGAACCCGTGCTGGTGCTACACGATCGTGGCGGCGATGCTCGATCCATGCGCCCCGCCCACCTCGCCCTCGCCGCCCTGGTCGCCGCCGTCTGGGGGGTCAACTTCGTCGTCATCGAGATCGGCCTCGACCACTTCCCGCCGCTGCTCTTCTCCGCGCTCCGCTTCCTCGCCGCCGCTCTGCCCGCCGTGTTCCTGGTGGGCCGCCCGACCGTGGCCTGGAAGTGGATCCTGGCGGTCGGAGTCGTCCTCGGCGTCGCCAAGTTCGGGCTGCTCTTCACCGGCATGGACCTCGGCGCCCCCGCCGGACTCTCCTCCCTCGTCCTCCAGGTCCAGGCCGTCTTCACCGCCCTCTTCGCCTTCGCCGCCCTCGGCGAACGCCCCGGCCGCCTCAAGATCGCGGGGATGGGGGTCGCCCTGGTGGGCATCGGCGTGGCCGCCGCCGACGAGGGCGGCGGCGCGGGCTCCGGGGCGCTCCTGGGCTTCGCCCTGGTGATCGCGGCGGCGGCCTGCTGGGGCGTCTCCAACGTCCTCACCCGCAAGGCCTCCCCGCCCGACGCCCTCAACTTCATGGTCTGGGTCAGCACCGTGCCCGTCCTGCCGCTGCTGGCCCTCTCCCTCCTCCTGGAGGGCCCGGAACGCGACCTCGCCGCCCTGCGCGGCCTCGACTGGACCGGTGTCGGCGTCGTCGTCTACGTCGCCTGGATCACCACCGTCTTCGGCTTCGGCGCCTGGGGCTGGCTCCTCCGCCGCTACCCGGCCTCCTCCGTCGCCCCCTTCTCCCTGCTCGTCCCCGTCTTCGGGATGTCCTCGGCGGCCCTCTTCCTCGGGGAGGGCGTGAGCACGCTCCGCTGGTGCGCGGCGGCGCTCCTGGTCGGCGGAGTGGCGCTGACGTCACTGGCACCGGGCCGCCGACGTGCCGGGGCCTCGGTGGCGACGGAGGAGGCGGTGGGGATCTCAGCGGCGGGCGAGGGGCCGGTGGCGGTCGGAAACCCCCTGGTGGCCGGAGACCCCGAAGCCGTATCGTCGGCCGGCCGCATCAGCGAGGAAAGGCCCGCATGACCTTCGCGCACCTCACCGTCGACGCCCCCGAGCCCGCCCCCGGCGCCGTCCTGCTCGCCGGTATCCCCGGCAGCGGCAAGTCCACGGTCGCGGCGGCCCTCACGGCCCGCTTCGCCCGGTCGGCGCACATCGAGGTCGACGACCTCCAGTCCCTCATCAGGAGCGGCGGCCGCCGGCCCACCCCGGACGGCGACCCGGAGGCAGACCGGCAGATCCTGCTGCGCGCCCGCAACGCCTGCCTCCTCGCGGGCAGTCTCGCCGCGGCGGGCTTCCTGCCGGTCCTCGACGACGTGGTCGTACGCCGCTCCCACCTGGACTTCTACCGCGCCCACACGAAGGCGACCCCGCTGCGCGTGGTGATCCTCGCCCCCGGTCCGGACAAGGCCTGGGAACGCAACAACGCCCGGGACAAGCGACTGACGACGAACTGGGCGTTCCTGGACGAGGCGATGCGCGCGGAACTCCCGGACCAGGGCGTCTGGATCGACAACGCGCACCAGACGGTGGAGGAGACGGTGGAGGCGGTCCTGAGGGCGACGGGACTGACGGCGGAGGGGTAGCGAGGGGGCGGAGCCGCGCACAGGCGGCGCCGGAGCCCCACCCTTCCCGAGGGCCCCCGCGCCCCGCTCCCCGGGGCCGGCCCCGTCAGCCCCCCGTGCCCGCGGAGCGGCCCCGCGGCCGCCCTGTCGACCCCCGCACCACCAGCTCCGCCGGGACCTTCTCCAGGCCGCCCGCCGGGGGCTCCTCCGTGCCCATCGCCAGGCGGCCCGCCCGTACCCCCGACTCGTGGAGGGGGAGGCGCACCGTCGTGAGGGACGGGACCGCGTCCACCGAGAACGGCAGGTCGTCGAAGCCCGCCACGGACACGTCGCCCGGGATGTCCAGGCCCCGTTCCCGCAGGGCCGCGCAGACGCCGAGGGCCACCGTGTCGTTGGCGGCGACGACCGCCGTGAGGTCCGGGTCGCGGACGAGGAGTTCGGCCGTGGCCTCGTATCCGGCCCGCCGGTCGTACGCGCCGTGGACCGTCGGCCCCTCCGCCACCCCGGCCGCCGCGAGCGCCGCCCGGTGGCCTTCGAGCCGGTGCCGGGTGGTCGTCCGGTCGGCGGGGCCCGCCGCGTAGCCGATGCGCCGGTGGCCGAGGTCGAGCAGGTGCTCGGTGAGCCGGCGCGCGCCGGTGGCGTTGTCGAAGACGAGCGCCGCCGCGTTCGCGTCGCCGGCGACCGGCGGGCGCCCGCACAGCACGACCCGGGTTCCCGCCTCCGCCAGCTTGGCGAGCTTGCCCGCCGTCGCCGCGAGGTGTCCGGGGTCTTCGAGGGAGCCGCCCATGAGGATCACGGCCGCGGCCCGCTGCCGCTGGAGCAGGGTCAGATACGTCAGTTCGCGCTCGGGGGAGCCGCCCGTGTTGCAGACGACGGCGAGCTTCTCGCCGCCGCCGCGCCCCGACGCGCCTTCCCCGATGGCGCTCTGCGCCGCGCTCGCCATGATCCCGAAGAAGGGGTCGGCGATGTCGTTGACGAGGACGCCGACCAGGTCGGAGGTGGCGGCGGCGAGCGAGCTGGCGGGGCCGTTAAGGACGTAGTCCAGCTCGTCGACCGCCCGCAGGACCCGCTCGCGGGTCGACGCGGCGACCGGGTAGTTGCCGTTGAGGACGCGGGAGACGGTGGCGGGGGAGACCCGTGCGCGGGCGGCCACGTCCGCCAGGGTGACGGTCATCGTGTGCGTACCTCCAGGGCCCTTGTCGACGGCGATGTCGGCAGGCTAGCGTCATCCCTCATGGAAAGCGCTTTCTATCGCAGAGGGAAGGCACTTTCCATCAGGAACGCGGAACACCGGGGAGAGGAACACTTCGTGACACGCAGGACAGTCCGCATCGCCATGAACGGCGTCACCGGACGCATGGGATACCGCCAGCACCTCGTCCGTTCGATCCTCGCCCTGCGCGAACAGGGCGGCCTCGACCTCGGCAACGGCGAGACCCTCTGGCCCGAGCCGGTCCTCGTCGGCCGCCGCGAGCCCGCCCTGCGCGCGCTCGCCGAGCGCCACGGCCTCACCGAGTGGTCCACCGACCTCGACGCCGTCCTCGCCGACGACAGCGTCGACATCTACTTCGACGCCCAGGTCACCTCCGCCCGCGTCGACGCGCTCACCAAGGCCATCGGGGCCGGGAAGCACGTCTACACCGAGAAGCCGACCGCCGCCGACCTCGCCGGCGCCCTCGCGCTCGCCCGGCTCGCCACCGAGAAGGGCGTCAAGCACGGCGTCGTCCAGGACAAGCTGTTCCTGCCGGGCCTGCTCAAGCTCAAGCGCCTCATCGACGGCGGCTTCTTCGGCGAGATCCTGTCCGTGCGCGGCGAGTTCGGCTACTGGGTCTTCGAGGGCGACTGGCAGGACGCCCAGCGCCCCAGCTGGAACTACCGCTCGGAGGACGGCGGCGGCATCGTCGTCGACATGTTCCCGCACTGGGAGTACGTGCTCCACGAGCTCTTCGGCCGGGTCACCAGCGTCAGCGCGCACGTTGCCACGCACATCCCGCGCCGCTGGGACGAGCAGGGCAAGCCGTACGAGGCCACCGCCGACGACGCCGCCTACGGCATCTTCCAGCTCGAGGGCGGCGCCATCGCCCAGATCAACTCCTCCTGGACCGTCCGCGTCAACCGCGACGAGCTCGTCGAGTTCCAGGTCGACGGCACCCACGGCTCCGCCGTCGCGGGCCTGCGCAACTGCCGGGTCCAGCACCGCTCGGCCACCCCCAAGCCGGTCTGGAACCCGGACATCCCGGCGACCGAGCCCTTCCGCGAGCAGTGGCAGGAGATCCCCGACAACGCCGAGTTCGACAACGGCTTCAAGGCCCAGTGGGAGCTGTTCCTGCGGCACGTCACCCTCGGCGAGCCGTACCAGTGGGACCTGCTCGCCGGCGCCCGGGGCGTCCAGCTCGCCGAGCTCGGCCTGCGGTCCGCCGCCGAGGGCCGCCGCCTCGACGTCCCGGAGGTCGGCCTGTGATCCGCCTCCCCGACGCCGGCGGTGGCGTACGGGAGTACGCGCCCCGCACCGAGCCCCTGCTCCTGGGCGGGGGCGGCCCCCTGGCCTCCCGTACGGTCTTCTCCGCCGCCCACGTCGTCGCCGACCCGTACGCCGACACGAGCCCCGACTCGCCCGCCGCCGTCGACTGGGACGCCACCCTCGCCTTCCGCCGCCACCTCTGGTCCCACGGCCTCGGGGTCGCCGAGGCCATGGACACCGCCCAGCGCGGGATGGGCCTCGACTGGGCCGGGGCGGCCGAACTGATCCGCCGCTCGGCCGCCGAGGCCCGCAGTGTGGGCGGCACCATCGCCTGCGGCGTCGGCACCGACCAGCTCACCGGCCCCGCCGACCTGCCGGCCGTACGCAAGGCGTACGAGGAGCAGCTCGCGCTCGTCGAGGAGACCGGCTCGCAGGCGATCCTGATGGCCTCCCGCGCGCTCGCCGCCGCCGCGCAGGGCCCGGACGACTACCTCGACCTGTACGGCCACCTCCTCCGGCAGGCGGGCGAGCCGGTGATCCTGCACTGGCTGGGCCCGATGTTCGACCCGGCGCTCGACGGCTACTGGGGCTCGGCGGACCTCGACACCGCGACCGAGACCTTCCTGGAGGTCATCGCCGCCCACCCCGACAAGGTCGACGGCATCAAGGTCTCCCTCCTCGACGCCCGGCGCGAGGTCGAGCTGCGCCGCCGCCTCCCCGAGGGCGTCCGCTGCTACACGGGCGACGACTTCCACTACCCGGAGCTGATCGCGGGCGACGAACAGGGCTTCAGCCACGCCCTGCTGGGCATCTTCGACCCGCTGGCGCCGCTGGCCGCCGAGGCGGTACGGACCCTGGACACGGGTGACGCGGACGGATTCCGCGCGATCCTCGACCCGACGGTCGCCCTCTCGCGCCACCTCTTCCAGGCCCCGACCCGCTTCTACAAGACGGGCGTGGTCCTCCTCGCCTGGCTGGCCGGGCACCAGGACCACTTCACGATGGTCGGCGGACTGCAGTCGGCCCGCTCCCTCCCGCACCTCGCCCGCGCCTACGAACTCGCCGACGGCCTGGGCCTGTTCCCCGACCCCTCGCTCGCGGAGGAGCGCATGCGCTCCCTCCTGGCGGTCCACGGAGGCCTCCGATGAACCTGGACCGCCTCAGCGTCAACCAGATGACGGTCAAGCAGCTCAGCCTGCCGGAGCTGGTCGCCCACTGCGTCCGGCTCGGCATCCCGGGCGTGGGCCTGTGGCGCGACCCCGTCCGGGAGTACGGGGTGGAGGCGGCGGCCGCGCTCGTGCGGGACGCGGGCCTCACCGTGACCACTCTCTGCAGGGGCGGCTTCTTCACGACGGACGGCTGGCTCGCGGAGAACCGCGCGGCCGTCGACGAGGCGGTGACGCTCGGCACCGACACCGTCGTCCTGGTCTCCGGCGGCCTCACCCCCGCCTTCCCCGACCTGGCCTCGGCCCGCGCCCGCATCACCGAGGCGATCGGCGAACTCGCCCCGTACGCGGGCGAGCGCGGCATCCGCCTCGCGGTCGAACCCCTGCACCCGATGTACGCCTCCGACCGGTGCGCGGTCTCGACCCTGGACCAGGCGCTGGCCATCGCCGAGCAGTTCCCACCCGAGCAGGTGGGCGTGGTGGTCGACACGTACCACCTGTGGTGGGACGACCGGGCCCCGGCGGCGGTGGAACGCGCGGGCGCGACGGGCCGCGTCCACTCCTTCCAGCTCGCCGACTGGACCACCCCGCTCCCCGCCGGCGTCCTGAACGGCCGGGGCCAGCTGGGCGACGGCGCGATCGACCTCCGCGCCTGGGCCGACCTCGTCGAGAAGGCGGGGTACGCGGGCCCGGTCGAGGTGGAGCTCTTCAACGACGACCTGTGGGCCAGGGACGGCGTCGAGCTCCTGGAGGAGACGCTGGAGCGCTTCCTGGCCGTCTGAGCCCGCGGGGCGGCGCCCCCGGGAACGCCGCCCGAGCCCGTGCGCCCGGCGGCGCCCACGAGCCCGAAGGGGTGCGGCCCTTCGCCCGCCGGGGCCGAGGAGGGGTGGGGTTGTGCGGCCCCACCCGCCTCGGGCCCGGCACTGCGTCACGGGGGTCCGACGCCGACGTGCGAGTCACCTGTAGTCCGTGCCACCTTCCGTAGAATCGGCCGCCCGGGTCGGCAGGTCCTCCTGCCCGCTTCGGCAGGGCTTCCTGAATCGGGCGTGACCCCCTCGCCGCTGCGCTCCGGGCGTGGGGCCCCGGAAGGTCAGATGGTGAAGCGGCCGTCCTTGACGGCGGTGACGAAGGCGGACCAGCCGTGGGCCGAGAAGACGACGGCGGGCCCGGTCACGGCCTTGCTGTCGCGGACGGGTACGCCGACGTGGCCACGGGCGGCCTCAAGGCACTCGCCCTGCCCCCCGCCGCTGTAGCTGGACTTGAACCACCCCGTGAGGACGGACGAGTCGGAGACGGTGTGCTCACTGTGGACCATGTGCGTAATCCTCTGCTGCTGCCCTCAGGAGGGCCAGTGACTCCTGTCGCGACAGTGCGTCGCTCAGAGCCAGAGCGTAGGCCGTGCGACTGGTGTTCACCAGGGACGGATCATCCATCAGGTTGCCCGTGAGGAAACCTTCCACGTACGCCACGGGGGCAGAGTCCTCGAAGCTCATGAGGGTCAGCAGACTTTCCATGAGCGCGTGAGCACCGGCGCTGTTCGGCAGCACGTGCAGCCGGATCCGTCCCGCCTCAGCCAAGTCCGTGATTCTGCGTAGCTGCTCCGCCATCACCTCCCGCCCCCCGACCTCGCGCCGAAGCACGGCTTCGTCGAGCAGTGTCCAGACGACAGGGTTCACCGGACCGTCGAGAAGGCGGGCACGCTTCGTTCGGATGACAACGGCCTCGTCAAGTTCCTCCGCCGTGTGGTTCGGCCGGTACGCCCGGAACAGAGCGCGCGCGTACTCAGGGGTCTGGAGCACGCCGGGAACCAGCGAGAGGGCGAACTGTTCGATCGTCGTGGCCTGTAGTTCCAGTTCGGCGGCCGCCGCGAAGTGGTCGGCGTACTTGGACTCCAGGTCCTCCAGCCACCGTTCGAAGAAGCCGTCCGCGCCCAGCGCCCGGTCGACCCGCCGCGCGTCATCGGGTTTCGGCAGCCGTCTCCCTGCCTCGAAGTGGCTGATCAGCGTGGGCGAGCACACGACCGCGTCACCCAGCGCCTCCTGCGTGAACCCGGCGGCGACGCGTCGGAGTCTGAGTTCCTCCCCGTACTTCTCGCGTGGCGTACGCGGCTTACGGTGCTGATCCATGCGCTCAACTCCCCAACCTGACCGATGCGCTGTCAAGGCCCCACCCCTGGCAGCGTAGCCACCAACGACCCCACTCTGTGAGGAATTCACCACGTAAAGCGACGAAAGTGAGTTCCCGTGTCCTCTCGCCTCGTACTCCTGAGAGACGCCTTCCTCCGGTGTCTCCGTCCCTTCCGGCGACGGCGGGACGAGCGCTCCCGGCCGGTCCCGTCCCCCTCCGCGTATCCGTACTCCTGCGTGTACGTCCACGGGCCGACCGGGCACAGCACCGGCAGCCTTCCCCCGCGCGGCGAGGACAGCCCGCTGGTGCGTCCGTACCTGCTCGCCCACGAGCGGCGGGCGGTCGCCCGGCGCGCTCTGCGGATCGTCGGGCCGGGGGCGGGCATCTGGACGCTGCCGACGCTCCCCGCCGAGGTGACGCGATGAACCCCGGAAGGCTGCTGCCCTGGACGGGGGAGGACGGGCGGCCCTGCTACCTGCTGTCGGACGGATCGGGCCGGGTGGCCCGGCTGGCCGACGACATCGAGGTCCTTCAGCTCGGGATGGCGGGCGACCTCCTCGCCCACGCCGCCGAACTCCTCGCGGACCGCCGGGCGTCCAGCGGTGAACTGCGCTACCTCGCGCGGTGCCTGGCCGGGTCTCTGCGGGACGTGAAGCGGGTCGCGGACAGCCGGGGAGGGCTGCTCGCAAGGCAGGGGGACTGACCGTCTTCCACAGGTGGGGCCCGCACTGTCCGAGCCCTTCGCTACGGTCGGTGCATGTCCAACGAGGGTCGCGGTCCGGCAGTACTCGAAGGGGTCCTGGAGCGGATCACCTACGCCAACGAGGAGAGCGGGTACACGGTCGCCCGGGTCGACACCGGGCGCGGGGCCGGGGACCTGCTCACGGTGGTCGGTTCGCTGCTCGGCGCGCAGCCGGGGGAGTCGCTGCGGATGGAGGGCCGTTGGGGCTCCCACCCGCAGTACGGCAAGCAGTTCACCGTCGACAACTACACGACCGTGCTGCCCGCCACCATCCAGGGCATCCGGCGCTATCTCGGCTCCGGGCTCGTCAAGGGCATCGGCCCCGTCTTCGCCGACCGCATCACCACGCACTTCGGTCTCGACACCCTGGACGTCCTCGACGAGTCCCCCGCGCGTCTGATCGAGGTGCCCGGCCTCGGCCCCAAGCGCGTCAAGAACATCATGGCGGCCTGGGAGGAGCAGAAGGCGATCAAGGAGGTGATGGTCTTCCTCCAGGAGGTCGGCGTCTCCACCTCCATCGCGGTCCGGATCTACAAGAAGTACGGGGACGCCTCGATCTCCGTCGTCCGGAACCAGCCCTACCGGCTGGCCGCCGACGTCTGGGGCATCGGCTTCCTCACCGCCGACCGGATCGCCCAGGCCGTGGGCATCCCGCACGACAGCCCGGACCGGGTGAAGGCCGGTCTCCAGTACGCCCTGTCGCAGTCCAGCGACCAGGGGCACTGCTTCCTGCCCGAGGAGCGGCTGATCGCGGACTCGGTGAAGCTCCTCCAGGTCGACACCGGACTGGTCATCGAGTGCCTCGCCGAGCTGGCCGAGGACCCCGAGGGGGTGGTGCGGGAGACCGTGCCCGGGCCGGAGGGGACGCCCGTCACCGCCGTGTACCTGATCCCCTTCCACCGGGCCGAGCTCTCGCTCGCGGGGCAGCTCCGCCGGCTGCTGCGGGCCGAGGAGGACCGGATGCCCGCCTTCCGCGACGTGGCCTGGGACAAGGCGCTCGCCTGGCTCGCGGACCGGACCGGGACCTCCCTCGCGCCCGAGCAGGAGGAGGCCGTGCGGCTCGCCCTCACCCGTAAGGTCGCCGTGCTCACCGGCGGTCCCGGCTGCGGCAAGTCGTTCACGGTCCGCTCCATCGTGGAGCTGGCCCGCGCCAAGAAGGCCAAGGTCGTCCTCGCCGCCCCCACCGGCCGGGCCGCCAAGCGGCTGGCCGAGCTGACCGGCGCCGAGGCCTCCACCGTCCACCGGCTCCTGGAGCTCAAGCCCGGCGGTGACGCGGCCTACGACCGGGACCGGCCGCTCGACGCCGATCTGGTCGTGGTCGACGAGGCCTCCATGCTCGACCTGCTCCTGGCGAACAAGCTGGTGAAGGCGGTCGCGCCGGGCGCCCATCTGCTGCTCGTGGGCGACGTGGACCAGCTTCCGTCGGTCGGCGCGGGCGAGGTCCTCGGCGACCTGCTCGCCCCGGGCAGCCCCGTACCGGCGGTCCGGCTGACCCGGATCTTCCGGCAGGCCCAGGAGTCAGGCGTCGTCACCAACGCGCACCGGATCAACGCGGGCACGCCGCCCAGGACCGAGGGGCTGCCGGACTTCTTCCTCTTCGTCGAGGAGGAGACGGAGGACGCCGCCCGGGTCGCCGTGGAGGTGGCGGCACGCCGGATTCCGGCCAAGTTCGGACTCGACCCGCGCCGGGACGTCCAGGTCCTCGCCCCCATGCACCGGGGGCCCGCCGGCGCCGGTTCGCTCAACGGGCTGCTCCAGCAGGCCATCACCCCGGCCCGCCCGGACCTGCCGGAGAAGCGGTTCGGCGGCCGGGTCTTCCGCGTCGGCGACAAGGTCACCCAGATCCGCAACAACTACGACAAGGGCGCCAACGGGGTCTTCAACGGCACGGTCGGCGTCGTCACCGCCCTCGACGTCGTCGAACAGCGGCTGACCGTGGTCACGGACGAGGACGAGGAGGTGCCGTACGACTTCGACGAGCTGGACGAACTCGCCCACGCCTACGCGGTCACCATCCACCGCTCCCAGGGCAGCGAGTACCCGGCCGTGGTGATCCCGGTCACCATGAGCGCCTGGATGATGCTGCAGCGGAACCTGCTCTACACGGCCGTGACCCGGGCGCGGAAACTGGTCGTCCTGGTCGGCTCCCGGCGGGCGATCGCCCAGGCGGTCCGTACGGTCTCGGCAGGCAGGCGCTTTACCGCACTCGCGTTTCGGCTCACAGGCGGACCCCTCGTGTGAAAGATCACGGAGGACTACCGGAACCGGGGCGAAGGGGGCAGGATATGAAGGTTGGCGGCACTGAGTGCCGCCGATTGGCCCAATGGTCGACCCCGAGTGCACTCTCCTGAGCCAAATGGGGGATGGTAGAGACAGTCAGGGCACCTCGAAGAAGAGGCACTACGTCGGTGAGGGATGACGTGAGCGACAACTCTGTAGTACTGCGGTACGCGGACGGTGAATACACCTACCCGGTGGTCGAGAGCACCGTCGGCGACAAGGGCTTCGACATCGGGAAACTCCGAGCCCAGACCGGTCTGGTCACCCTGGACAGCGGATACGGCAACACCGCCGCCTATAAATCCGCGATCACCTACCTCGATGGTGAGCAGGGGATCCTGCGGTACCGCGGCTACCCCATCGAGCAGCTGGCGGAGCGCTCCACCTTCCTTGAGGTGGCGTACCTGCTGATCAACGGTGAGCTGCCCAAGGTCGACGAGCTGGCGACCTTCAAGAACGAGATCACGCAGCACACGCTGGTCCACGAGGACGTCAAGAACTTCTTCCGCGGTTTCCCGCGGGACGCCCACCCGATGGCGATGCTGTCCTCGGTGGTCTCCGCGCTGTCCACCTTCTACCAGGACAGCCACAACCCGTTCGACGAGGAGCAGCGCCACCTCTCCACGATCCGGCTGCTCGCCAAGCTGCCGACGATCGCGGCGTACGCGTACAAGAAGTCGATCGGCCACCCCTTCGTCTACCCGCGCAACGACCTCGGGTACGTCGAGAACTTCCTGCGCATGACCTTCTCGGTCCCGGCGCAGGAGTACGACCTGGACCCGGTCGTCGTCAACGCGCTCGACAAGCTGCTGATCCTGCACGCGGACCACGAGCAGAACTGCTCGACCTCCACCGTGCGTCTGGTCGGCTCCTCGCAGGCGAACATGTTCGCCTCGATCTCCGCCGGCATCTCGGCCCTGTGGGGCCCCCTGCACGGTGGCGCCAACCAGTCGGTCCTGGAGATGCTCGAAGGCATCAAGGCCAACGGCGGCGATGTCGACTCCTTCATCCGCAAGGTGAAGAACAAGGAGGACGGCGTCCGCCTGATGGGCTTCGGCCACCGGGTGTACAAGTCCTTCGACCCGCGCGCCAAGATCATCAAGGCGGCGGCGCACGATGTCCTCTCGGCCCTCGGCAAGTCCGACGAGCTGCTCGACATCGCGCTCAAGCTGGAGGAGCACGCGCTCTCCGACGAGTACTTCGTCTCGCGCAACCTCTACCCGAACGTGGACTTCTACACGGGCCTGATCTACCGCGCCATGGGCTTCCCGACCGAGATGTTCACCGTGCTGTTCGCGCTCGGCCGCCTTCCCGGCTGGATCGCCCAGTGGCACGAGATGATCAAGGAGCCGGGTTCCCGCATCGGCCGCCCGCGCCAGATCTACACGGGCGAGGTCCTCCGCGACTTCGTCCCGGTCGAGGCCCGCTAGCCCCGACCACGATGACGCAGGGCACCCCCGGTCGGTCACACCACGACCGGGGGTGCCCCTTTTTGTGGCGGCGAGCCGAGGGCCGCACCTGCGGCGGCGAGTGAGGCGGGAGGGGCGCGCCGGTGTCGGGGCGGTGCGCGGGTGCAGGCGAACCGAGCCCTGAAAAAAGAGGCGAGAAGCGCCCCGCTACCGATCCCCCCACGGGTCGGTAGTCGGGGCGCTTCCCATATCCCGGAGCGGATTCCCCCCACGGGATCCGGGCCGGGCGTCTGCCGGGCGTCAGCAGAAGCTACGCGGGTCAGGCGCTACGCGGTCTGCCGGGGTACGTACGGGAGGGCCGCTCAAAGCTCCCCGGTGCACGTGCCCCGGCCCAACGCTTGCCTGGAACATCCCCCAAGACATTCCATGAACGTCCCCCAAGACGTTCTCGGCATCGCCCACTTAGACTCGCGAACAGCCCAGATGGTTACCCCACAATATCTGTGATCTAGATCTCCTTGTGAAGGTCCTGTGCGTCACGTGTAGGTGAATTCACGCGAAGCGCCGCAGCCGCAGGCTGTTGGATACGACGAAGACGGACGAAAAGGCCATCGCGAGGCCCGCGATCATCGGGTTGAGCAGTCCGGCCGCCGCGAGCGGCAGTGCGGCGACGTTGTAGCCGAAGGCCCAGAACAGGTTGCCCTTGATCGTCGCGAGGGTCCGCCGGGAGAGCCGGATCGCGTCCGCGGCGACCCGCAGGTCGCCCCGGACCAGGGTCAGGTCGCTCGCCTCGATCGCCGCGTCCGTGCCCGTCCCCATGGCGAGACCGAGGTCGGCCGTGGCGAGCGCGGCGGCGTCGTTCACCCCGTCGCCCACCATCGCGACCGTCCGGCCCTCCGCCTTCAGCCGCCGGACCACCTCGGCCTTCTCCTCGGGCAGCACCTCCGCGATCACCTCGTCGATGCCGACCCGGGCCGCGACGGCCTCCGCCTCGGCCCGGTGGTCGCCGGTGAGCAGGACGGGCCGCAGCCCCAGGCCGCGCAGCCGGGCGACCGCCTCGGCGCTGGTGTCCTTGACGGTGTCCGCGACGGTCAGGGTGCCGCGGGCGACCCCGTCCCAGGCGACGTGGACGGCGCCGGGTTCCGTCCCGGCGGGCACGTCGACGCCCTCGGCCGTGAGCAGGGCGGCGCGTCCGACGAGGACCTGGTGGCCGTCGACGGAGCCGCGCACGCCGAGCCCGGGGACGTTCTCGAAGCTCTTCGGTACGGGCAGCTCCCCGCACCGCTCGGCGGCGCCGGCCGCGATCGCGCGGGCCACCGGATGTTCGGAGGAGTGCTCCAGCGCGCCCGCCAGTCGCAGCAGAGTGTTCTCGTCGACGCCCGCGCCCTCGTACGCGTACACCGCGCGCAGGGTCATCCGGCCGGTGGTGACGGTGCCGGTCTTGTCGAGGACGATCGTGTCGACCTCGCGGGTGGATTCCAGGACCTCGGGGCCCTTGATGAGGATGCCGAGCTGGGCGCCGCGGCCGGTGCCGACCATGAGGGCGGTCGGGGTGGCAAGGCCGAGGGCGCAGGGGCAGGCGATGATCAGGACGGCGACGGCGGCGGTGAAGGAGGCGGTCGGGTCGTCGGTCACGAGGAGCCAGGTGACGAGGGTGCCGAGCGCGAGGAGCAGCACCACGGGGACGAAGACGGCGGAGATCCGGTCGGCGAGCCGCTGCACCTCGGCCTTGCCGTTCTGGGCGTCCTCGACGAGCTTCGCCATCCGGGCGAGCCGGGTGTCGGCGCCGACGCGGGTGGCCCGGACGACGAGCCGTCCGGAGACGTTGACGCAGCCGCCGGTGACCGTGCCGCCCTCGGTGACGTCGAGGGGGAGCGATTCGCCGGTGAGCAGGGAGGCGTCGACCGCGGAGGCGCCCTCGGTGACGGTGCCGTCGGTGGCGATCTTCTCCCCGGGGCGTACGACGAAGAGGTCGCCGGTCCGCAGCGCGGCGACCGGGATCCGTACCTCGGTGCCCCGGCGCAGGACGGCCACGTCCTTGGCGCCCAGCTCCATCAGGGCCCGGAGCGCCGCGCCCGCCTTCCGCTTGGCGCGGGCCTCCAGGTAGCGGCCGAGCAGGATGAAGGTGACGACGCCGGCCGCGACTTCGAGGTAGATGGTCGAGGCGCCGTCGGAGCGGTCCACGGTCAGGTCGAAGCCGTGGCGCATGCCGGGCATGCCCGCGTCGCCGAGGAAGAGGGCCCAGAGCGACCAGCCGAAGGCGGCGAGGGTGCCGACGGAGACGAGGGTGTCCATGGTGGCGGCGCCGTGCCGGAGGTTGGTCCAGGCGGCCCGGTGGAAGGGCAGCCCGCCCCAGACGACGACGGGGGCGGCGAGGGTGAGCGAGAGCCACTGCCAGTTGTCGAACTGGAGCGCCGGGACCATGGCGAGCAGGACGACGGGCGCGGCGAGGAGGGCGGAGACGGTGAGCCGCTGCCGGAGGGGGGTGAGCTCGGGGTCCGGGGTCGCGTGCTCGTCCGGGTCCACGGGTTCCGGTTCCGGTGGCGGGGGTTCCTCGGCGGTGTAGCCGGTCCTGACGACGGTGGCGATCAGCGCGTCGACCCCGATTTCGGGCGGATGCTCGATCCGCGCCTTCTCCGTGGCGTAGTTGACGGTCGCGGTCACCCCGTCCATGCGGTTGAGCTTCTTCTCGACGCGGGCCGCGCAGGAGGCGCAGGTCATCCCGCCGATCGTCAGCTCGGTGACGGTCGCGGGAGCGGTGCCGGTGGTGTCCGTGACGCTGGAGGTCATGTGCGGTTCCAAAGGGGAGCAGGGCCGTACCCGGTAACGGTACGGCCCTGCGCGGTGTCGCTCGTGGGTGCGGGTCAGACCAGCTCGTAGCCGGCCTCGTCGACGGCGGCGCGCACGGCCGCCTCGTCGAGCGGGGCGGCGGAGACGACGGTGACCCGGCCGGTGGAGGCGACGGCGGTGACCGAGGAGACGCCGGGCAGTTCGGAGATCTCGCCGGAGACCGCGCCCTCGCAGTGGCCGCAGGTCATGCCCTTGACCTGGTAGACGGTGGTGAGCTCGGTCCGCGTCTCTGCGGTCATGGCGTTCTCCTCGTGGGTTCAGGACCGTACGCCATCAGTTTATACCCCTAGGGGGTATAAATTCCAGTTCCGGCGTGTCCGGGGGCCGCGGCGGGGCCGTGGGGCCGGTGGGGTCGCGGGGATGGGAGGGGACGGATCGACTGCGCGGAGGGCGGATGCCCGCGCACGCGAACCCCTCCACGTCCCTCCGTCGACGGGGCGTCCGGCGGGGCGCGACCGGCCGGACACGGCTGACGGGATGCGGCGGCGCCCGACCGGAGCCTATGGTAAACACCCGATATGTCGCATTCGGGGACCACGCTCATCCTGATCATGACGATCGCCGTCCTGGCGCCACTGCTCGCCTACGCGGTCGGGCGTCGGCTCCCCGTCCCCCTCGTCATCTTCGAGATCCTGCTCGGCATCGTCATCGGCCCCGACGTCCTGGACTGGGCCCACCCCGACGCGCTGATCGACGGACTCTCGCAACTCGGCCTCATCATGCTGATCTTCCTCGCGGGGTACGAGATCGAGTTCGGCAAGGTCCGCGGCGACACCCTCAAGCGCTCCGTCCGGGCCTGGCTGATCGCCCTCGTCCTCGGCCTCACCGCCGGCATCCTGCTCGGCGGCGGCTACACCAAGGGCGTCTTCATCGGAGTGGCGCTCACCAGCACCGCCCTCGGCACCGTCCTGCCCGTCCTCCGGGACGCGGGAGACCTCCACGGGAGGTTCGGCACGGTCGTCATGGCCTTCGGCGCCGTCGGCGAGTTCGGCCCGATCATCGCGATGGCGCTGCTGCTCAGCGGGCGCGGCGCGGGCGAGTCGACGGTGCTCCTCGCCGTCTTCGCGGCGCTCACCGCCGGGGCCGTCTACTGGGCACTGAGGCCGCGCCCGCCGTGGTTCTCCCGGATCATCGCCAAGACCCTGCACAGCAGCGGCCAGTTCGCGGTCCGCTTCGTCTTCCTGCTGCTCGCCCTGATGCTGGGTGCCTCGCAGGCCCTCGGACTCGACGTCCTGCTCGGCGCCTTCGCCGCCGGACTCGTCACCCGGCTCCTCCTGGCCGGGGCCGCGCCCGAGTCCGGACCGCAGATCCTGGAGAAGGTCGAGGGGGTCGGTTTCGGCTTCCTCGTCCCGGTCTTCTTCGTCGTCACCGGGATCGAGTTCGACCTGGCCTCGCTCCTCGAAGGCGGCCGGACCCTGCTCCTGCTCCCGATCTTCCTGCTGCTCTTCCTGGTGGTGCGCGGCGGCCCGATCTGGTTCCTCGCCCCGCGCGACCTCGACCGCAGGGAGCGGGGCGGGCTCGTCCTCTACGGCTCCACGGCGCTGCCGCTCGTCGTCGCCATCACGACCATCGGCGTGGACGACAAGGCGATGACGGCGGGCGAGGCGGCGGCCCTCGTCGGGGCCGGCATGCTCTCCGTCCTCGTCTTCCCGCTGGTCGCGCTGAAGTCGCGGGCGGGCGCGAAGAAGCCGCCCGCCGAGCGGGTCGGCGGCTCGGAGTCGTGGTGACGGCCCCGGCGGCCCGGGCGGATCCGGCGGCCTCGGCGGATCCGGCGGGCCTCTAGGTCTGGGGCGCGCCGACCGGGGACCCGGCCGCCGGGGGGCCGCCGACGGGGGAGCCGCCGACGAGGGAGTCGTCGGTCAGGGGGTCGCCCGCCGGGGGGCCGTCGACGAGGGGGGAGAGGTAGCGCAGGAGGAGCGTCTTCAGCTCGGCGACCGTGGCGTCCCGCTCGGCGCCCTCGGGTGCGGCGAGGACGAGGTCCAGGCCCCCCTTGAAGGCGGCGAAGGTCATGCCCGCGGTCCGCAGGCGGTCCGCGACGGACAGCGCGGGCGCGTAGTGGGCGATCACCTCCTCCACGCGGGTGAGCAGGGTCGCGTGCAGCTCGTCGTGCTCCTCCGCGATCCGCCCGGGGACCTCGGAGCCGTGCATCAGGGCGAGGAACGCCGGGTTGGCGCAGTTGAACTCGATCAGCGGGTCGACGACCGCGTCCAGGAGCTCGGGCAGCGGCAGGGCGAGGTTCTCCGGGGTGAACGCCTGGCCGTGGGCCTCGCGCATCTCGTGCAGCAGGCGTCCGCCGAGCTCGATCGCGATGGCTTCCTTGTTCGGGAAGTACTGGTAGAGCGTGCCGGGCGAGACATGGGCCTCGCGGGCGATCGCGTTGGTGCTGGACGCCGTGTAGCCGTTGGCGCAGAAGACGTTCGCGGCGGCCTGGAGCAGCTCCGCGATGCGGCGCTCGCCCCGCGCCTGGCGGCGGCGCGGCTTCGGTTCTTCGGACATGGCTGTCCCCAGCTCTCCTCAACACGTTTGACAAACACGAGAGGTCGCTCGCATTCTTGAGAAACGCGAGCGATCACTCGTGTTTGCCAGTCTATGGCAATGGGCGACCCATGCGACCTGCCGGGAAGCGTGTGCGCACGGGTCAGGTGAAGGGGACACCGCGTCATGGCCGAAGTCAAGAAGACAGCGCCCGGAGGGACCGGCCCGGGAGAAGCCCCAGGTGGGACCGGGGGCCGGGGTGGCGGATGGACGCGGTTCGTGACCGCCCGGCCGAGGCTCACCCTCCTCGTCGCCCTCGTCCTCACCGCCCTCGCGGTCCTCGCCGGCGGCGGGGTCGCCGACCGGATGGGCAGCGGCGGCTGGGAGGACCCGGCCGCCGAATCGACCTACGCGGCCGAGGCGCTGGAGCGCGGGTTCCCCGGCTCCCGGCCCAATCTGCTCCTGCTCGTCGACGCCGGAGCGGCCGGGGCCGACGCCCCGGCGGTCGCCGCCGAGGCCGGGCGGCTCGCCGAGCGGCTCGACGCCGAGCCGGGCGTCGACGGCGTCGGCTCCTACTGGTCCACCGGCTCGCCCGCCCTCCGCTCCGAGGACGGCCGGAAGGCCGTGATCGCCGCCCGGATCGCGGGCGAGGAGAAGGACGCCGCCGCCGTCCTCGACCGGATCGCCCCCGCGTTCCGGGGCACGCACGGACCCGTCGAGGTGTCCCTCGGCGGCGACCTCGCCGTGCGCCACGAGATGCAGACGGTCATCCAGGAGGACCTGCTGAGGGCCGAGCTCATCGCCCTGCCCCTCACCCTCGTCCTGCTCGTCATGGTCTTCGGCAGCGCCGTCGCGGCCCTGCTCCCGCTCGGCGTCGGCATAGTCGCCATCCTCGGGACCAACGCGGTCCTGCGCGGCATCACCGAGTTCACGGACGTCTCCGTCTTCGCGCAGAACCTGACGACCGCCCTCGGGCTCGGACTCGCCATCGACTACGCCCTGTTCGTCGTCCGCCGCTACCGCGAGGAGCTCGCCACCGGCGCCGACGCCCGCACCGCCGTCCGCACCACCCTGCGCACCGCCGGCCGGACCGTGCTCTTCTCCGCCCTGACCGTCGCCGTCTCGCTCGCCGCGATGCTGGTCTTCCCGCAGTACTTCCTGCGCTCCTTCGCGTACGCGGGGATCGCCGTCGTCCTCCTCGCCGCCACCGCCGCGCTCACCCTGCTCCCGGCGGCCCTGGTGCTGCTCGGCGACCGGGTCGACGCGCTCGACCTGCGGCGCCTCCTCCGGCGGGGCCGGGCCGCCGGGAAGGCCGCCCCCGCCTCCGAGGCCCCCGGCTCCGCCGCCGAAGCCCCCGGCTCCGCCGCCGGAGGTGACGGCGACGGCGACGGCGCGGGCTGGGGCCAGGTCGCCGCGCTCGTGATGCGCAGGGCGCCGGTCTTCGCCGTCCTCACCACCGCAGGGCTCGTCCTCCTCGGACTGCCCTTCCTGGGCGTGAAGTTCGGTACCGCCGACGACCGTCAGCTCCCCGTCACCGCCTCCTCCCGGGTCGTCCAGGACCAGCTGCGGGACGGCTTCCCCGGCAACCCCGGCGGCGGCCTCACCGTCCTCGCCGAGGGGGAGGCCACCCCCGCGCAGTACGCGGCCTACCGTGAGCGGATCGGCGCCCTCGACGGCGTCGCCCGGGCCGACGGACCCGTGACCGCCGGCGGTGGCCACGCCTACTTCACCGTCGTGTCCGAGGGGGAGGCCGTGGGCGCGGAGGCCCAGCGGACCGTGGCCGAACTGCGGTCCGTACCGGCTCCGTTCGACACCTCCGTCACCGGACAGGCCGCCGTCCTCGTCGACTCCAAGGACGCCCTCGGCGAACGGCTGCCCTGGGCGGCGGCCGTCATCGTCCTCGTCACGCTGCTCCTCGTCTTCCTGCTCACCGGAAGCGTCCTCATCCCCGTCCAGGCCGTCGTCCTCAACGCCCTCAGCCTCACGGCGATGTTCGGGGCCGTCGTCTGGGTCTTCCAGGACGGACACCTCGCCGGACTCCTCGGCTTCACCCCCACCGGCGACATAGAGACCACCCTGCCGGTGCTCATGTTCTGTGTGGCCTTCGGACTCTCCATGGACTACGGGGTGTTCCTGCTCTCCCGCATCAAGGAGGAGTACGACGTCACCGGCGACCACGAGCATTCCGTCCGCTTCGGCCTGCGCCACACCGGCGGCCTCATCACCGCCGCCGCGGTGATCCTCGCCGTCGTCATGGTCGCCATCGGCACCTCCCGCGTCACCAACACCAAGATGCTCGGCCTCGGCGTCGCCCTCGCCGTCCTCATGGACGCCATGGTGGTCCGCAGCCTCCTCGTCCCCTCCGTGATGAAGCTGACCGGCCGCCTCACCTGGTGGGCCCCGGGCCCGCTGCGCCGCTTCCACGACCGCTTCGGAATCAGTGAGAACGACTCGTACAACCCTTCGCCTACTCCGGGTGTCATAGAGGTGTCCGAGGAGTTGCGGGAGCCCGCTTCCTCTCGTCAATGAACTGATTCCATGGGGGAATTCGTGTTACGTATGCGTACGAGCCTGGTCCTGGCGACTGCCCTTGTCGTCGCAATCGCACCGGTGGCGCTCGGGGGAGCGGCGGCCGTGGCCGCACCGGTGTCGGCTCAGGGGGAGACGGCCGCCGAGACCGGCGCGATCGTGCAGGAGGGTGGTCGGCTGACCGTGCCGGCCGGCCCCGAGGGACCGGTGACGCTCCGCTTCAGGGCGACGCTGCCGGCCGGGGTCACCGGCCCGGTGGAGACCCGCGTCACCCTCCCCCTCACCAACTGGCCGGCCGGTGGTTGGACCGACCACCGCACGGCTGAGCGGATCGACTCCACCTGCTCCGTCGGTGGCGGGGCCTTCGAGGCCTGCGCCTGGCGGGGTACGAGCCTCACCGACGACACCGGCCCGGCCCGGGTTCTGATCGACCTGCCCGTCGTGGAGGCCTCGGGGACCCTCGACTTCGCGGTCACCCTCGACCTGTCGGACGACCTCGGCTGGATCGGCTCCCTCGACGCGCCCGTCGAGCTGAAGGACGCGAGCGGGACCGTCGTCGCCCGGGGCGCGGTCGGACTCGACGTCGTCGAGTCCGTCCCGGCGGCCGACGCCCGCGGCGCCGTCCACGCCCGCGACAACGACGGTGTCCTCTGGCGCTACGAGGCCACGGGCAAGGCGGACAGGTCCCTGACGCCCCGCAAGCGGATCGGCGGCGGCTGGAACATCTACTCGGAGATCGTCCAGCTGACGCCCACGACGGCGGCCGGCACGGGTGACCTGGTCGCCCTGGACATGGGCGGTGTCCTCTGGTTCTACCAGGGCACCGGCGACCCGGCGGCCCCGTTCGCGTCGCGTGTCCGCGCCACGGGCGGCGGCGGCATTCCCGAGGGGGCGGACTACACGACCATCGCCTCCAACGGCGAGGGCGGTCTCGTCGCCCGGGACAAGGCCGGCGTCCTCTGGAACTTCGAGCAGAACGACGAGGCGTACCCCCGCTTCAAGCCGCGTGTGCGCGTCGGCGGCGGCTGGAACATCTACACGGAGATCGCCGCCTTCGGTGACGGCCTCGTCGCCCGCGACGCGGCCGGGGTTCTCTGGAAGTACAACGCGTCCTCCTCCGGGTCGGCGAGCACGCCGTACGCCGCCCGCTGGAAGGTCGGCGGCGGCTGGAACGACTACAACGACATCGTGGGGACGGAGGAGCTCGGCCGCTGGAGCCACACCGAGCTGATAGCCCAGGGCATCGACGGCAACCTCTGGGCCTACGACGCCAAGCCCTCCGGCTTCGGCTACGCGCCCGGCTCCACCCGCACGAACATCGGCTGGGGCTGGGACATCTACAACGCGGTGATCTGACCCCTCTGCCGGGGGATCCATGAGACACACCGGTACGTCTCCGGTCGTGGCGGGTCTTCTGCTCGCCACGCTCGTCCCCCGGCGGCCGGAGGGGGCGCAGGCCCTCGCCGCGCCCCCTCCCGGGCACCGCACGGCACGGCGCCGGGCCCGGAACGTTCCGGGCCCGGCGGCGCGCGCGGGCCGGACGGGTCAGTCGCGGCGGCCCCGGTTGCCGGGGCGGCTGGCGACCCAGGCGCGGATCGTGTCCGCGTACCAGTAGGGCTTGCCCGACTCCACGTGGTCGGGGTTCGGCAGCAGTCCGTGCTTCCGGTAGGAGCGGACCGTGTCGGGCTGCACCCGGATGTGTGCGGCGATGTCCTTGTACGACCAGAGCCTTCTGTCCGTCATGCCTGGTACCTCCCTGCGCACCGCGCAGCGGCGGCGGGGGTGCCGTTCGGGGGCGCTGCGGGCGGGCGTTGGCGATCACTGAGCCATTGCCCCCTGCAACGACCCCCTCAGACAGGAGGAGAGCGCCTGTCGAGCGCCTGTGACCGAACACCCGCGTAACGGAGACACGCGTGACGCCGAAGGGACGTGTGTGACGGAAACGGAGCATCGGGAGATCGGCGTGTCCCCGTGCGTCACCTCTGGTCAGAGAGGTACGCGTCGGTCACACGCCGCAGGAGCGGAGGAAGCGCCGGGTGCGCAGCGCGATCGGATACGGGACGTCCGGCTCGCACGGGTACATGTCCTGCTCGACGATGGCGAAGAGGTCCACGTCCAGGGCGGACGCGGCGGCGAGCACCGGCTCCAGGGCGGGCACCCCCGACGGCGGCTCGCACATCACGCCCCGCGCCACCGCGGGGCCGAACGGCACCCCCTCGGCCACCACCCCGGCCAGGACCTCCGGGTCCACCTGCTTGAGGTGGAGGTAGCCGATCCGCTCGCCGTACGTCTCGATCAGCCTGACGCTGTCCCCGCCGGCGTACGCGTAGTGCCCGGTGTCCAGGCAGAGCGAGACCGCCTCGGGGTCGGTGGCGTCGAGGAAGCGCGTCACGCTCTCCTCGCCGTCCAGGTGGGTGTCGGCGTGCGGATGGACGACGATCCGCAGCCCGTACCGCTCGCGCACCTCCCGGCCCAGACGCTCGGTGAGCCGTGTCAGGTCCTTCCACTGCCCGGCGGTGAGCGTCCGGTCCTCCAGGACCTCGCCCGTGCGGTCGTCCCGCCAGAAGGACGGGATGACGACGAGATGGCCGGCCCCCACGGCCTGCGCGAGGGCCGCGTTCTCGGCGACGTGCGCCCAGGTCCGGTCCCAGACGCCGGTGCCGTGGTGGAGCCCGGTGAAGACCGTGCCCGCCGAGACCCGGAGGCCGCGTCGCGCGGTCTCCTCCGTCAGGACGGCCGGATCGGTGGGCAGATAGCCGTACGGGCCGAGCTCGATCCACGTGTAGCCCGCGCCCGACACCTCGTCGAGGAAGCGCTGCCAGGGCACCTGCCGGGGATCGTCGGGGAACCACACGCCCCAGGAGTCCGGGGCGGAGCCGATCCGAATACGGGACGCGGGCGCGGGCTGCGGTGACGGCTTCGTCATGCCTGTCACCTTGGACGGGTCCCGAGAGCAGCGTCAAGCACGCCGCTCCGGCCCGACCGGCCCCGTCCCGTCGTCCGAATGTCCGGACATATCGTTGACAGGCCTCCGGGCGGACGGCTAGACCTGGGTGCGGGAAGCCGTGGCGCGAGAGGCCGGACGCGAGAGGTGGCGCGGGTGGAGTCGGAGCCGTACGACCTGATCACCATGGGCCGCCTCGGCGTGGACCTGTACCCGCTCCAGTCCGGCGTCGGGCTCGACCGGGTCGAGACCTTCGGCAAGTTCCTCGGCGGCTCCCCGGCGAACGTGGCCGTCGCCGCCGCCCGCCTCGGCCGCCGCACCGCCCTCGTCTCCCGCACCGGCGCCGACCCCTTCGGCACCTTCCTGCGCCGGGAGCTCAAGGACTTCGACGTGGACGACCGCTGGGTGACCGAGGTCGAGGACCACCCCACCCCCGTCACCTTCTGCGAGCTCTTCCCGCCCGACGACTTCCCGCTGTACTTCTACCGCCGCCCCAAGGCCCCCGACCTGGAGATCCACCCGCACGAGCTGGACCTCGACGCGATCCGCGCCGCCCGGGTCTTCTGGGCGACCGGCACCGGCCTGTGCGCCGAGCCGAGCCGGATCGCGACCCTGGAGGCGCTGCGGGCCAGGGCCGGCCGGGAGGTGACGGTCCTCGATCTGGACTGGCGGCCGATGTTCTGGGCCGACCCGGCCGCGGCCCGCCCCTTCTACGCCGAGGCGCTGCGGCACGCGACCGTCGCCGTCGGGAACCTCGACGAGTGCGAGGTGGCCACGGGGGAGCGCGATCCGTACGCGGCGGCCCGCGCCCTGCTCGCCTCCGACAGCGGACGCGGCCTCCGTCTCGCCGTCGTCAAACAGGGACCCGAGGGCGTCCTCGCGCTCGCCGCCGACGGGACGAGCGCCCAGGTGCCGCCGCTGCCGGTGGAGGTCGTCAACGGCCTCGGCGCGGGCGACGCGTTCGGCGGGGCGCTCGTCCACGGACTGCTCGCCGACTGGGACCTCGACACGACCCTGCGCCACGCCAACGCCGCCGGCGCGATCGTCGCGGGCCGTCTCGCCTGCTCCTCCGCCATGCCCGACCTGACGCAGATCACCCAGGCACTCGCGACCGGAAGCGGCACCCTCCCGGAGAAGGGGTAGGGATCCCGCCATGAGCCCGAGCCCCGCCCGATCCGACTCCCCCCACCACCCCGACCGGCCCGCCTCCAAGGACCTCCCTGACCGGCCGGCCTCCCAGGACCTCCCTGACCGGCCCGCCTCCCTCCACCTGCCCGCCGGAACCGCCGCCCGCGGCCCGTACGCCGTCGACATCGACCCCGCGCGGGCCGGATGGACGTACTCCGCCCTGCGCGTCCTCACCCTCGGACCGGGGGAGATCCACTCTTTCGGGAGCGGGGATTCCGAATGGGTCGTGCTTCCCCTCTCCGGTGCCTGTAGCGTGCGCGTCGACGGCGAGATCATCGAACTCCTGGGCCGCGCGAGCGTGTTCGACGGAGTGACCGACTTCGCCTATGTACCGCGCGACGCCCACGCCCAGATCGCCTCCGGTGCGGGAGGCCGCTTCGCTTTGGCAGGAGCGAAGTGCGAGCGACGACTCCCCGCCCGCTACGGCCCCGCGCCGGAGGTTCCCGTCGAGACCCGGGGCAGCGGCAACCGCGCCCGCGAGGTGCGGAACTTCGCCTCGGCCGACGCCTTCGACTGCGACCGGCTCATCGCCGTCGAGGTCGTCACACCCGGCGGCAACTGGTCCTCCTACCCGCCGCACAAGCACGACGAGCACCGCCCCGGGACCGAGTCCGTCCTGGAGGAGATCTACTACTACGAGATCGAGGGCCCGCACGGCGTCGCCTACCAGCGGATCTCGCCCTCCCGCCCCGGCGGCGCCGAACTCCTCGCCGAGGTCCGGGACGGCGACGCCGTCCTCGTGCCCGACGGCTGGCACGGCCCGTCGATCGCCCAGCCGGGTCACGCTCTGCACTACCTCAACGTCATGGCGGGCCCCGGACCCGAGCGGGAGTGGAAGATCTGCTTCCATCCGGACCACACGGAGGGGTACGCATGAGCATCCGGCTGACCGTCGCCCAGGCGCTCGTGCGCTTCCTCGCCGCCCAGTACACCGAGCGCGACGGGGAGCGGCGGCGGCTGATCGCCGCCACCTGGGGCATCTTCGGCCATGGGAACGTCGCCGGGATCGGCCAGGCCCTCGTGGAAAGCCTCGGGGGAGTCGAGCACGCCGGGGGCGCGGGGGACACGAGGGCCGCCATCGGCTCCGGGGGCATGCCCTTCCACCAGGGCCGCAACGAACAGGCCATGGTCCACGCCGCCGTCGGCTACGCCCGCCAGTCCCGGCGGCTCTCCGCGCACGCCGTCACCACCTCCATCGGCCCCGGCGCCACCAACCTCGTCACCGGCGCCGCCCTCGCCACGGTCAACCGCCTCCCGGTCCTGCTCCTCCCCGGCGACACCTTCGCCGGCCGCCCCGCCGACCCCGTGCTCCAGCAGCTCGAAGTCCCCTACGCGGGCGACGTGTCGGTCAACGACTGTCTGCGCCCCGTCTCGACGTACTTCGACCGGGTCGGACGCCCCGAGGCCCTGGTCCCGGCCGCGCTCGCCGCGATGCGGGTCCTCGCCGACCCCGTGCAGACCGGCGCGGTGACCCTCGCGCTGCCGCAGGACGTGCAGGCGGAGGCGTACGACTGGCCGGAGGAGTTCTTCGCGGAGCGGGTCTGGCGGGTCCGCCGCCCCCGCCCGGACACGGCCGAACTCGACGCCGCCGTGGAGGCGATCGGGAACGCGGAGCGCCCGCTGATCGTCGCGGGCGGCGGCGTGCGGTACAGCGGCGCCGAGGACGCCCTCCGCATGTTCGCCGAGCGGACCGGAATCCCCGTCGCCACCACCCAGGCCGGCAAGGGCGTTCTGCCGTACGACCACCCGTGCGAGACCGGCGGCATCGGCCACACCGGCAGCGCCACCGCCAATGCCCTGGCCGCGAGCAGCGACCTCGTCATCGGAGTCGGCACCCGCTACACCGACTTCACCACCGCCTCCGGCACCCTGTTCGCCGGGGCCACCCGCTTCGTCAACCTCAACATCGCCGGCTTCGACGCCCACAAGCTGGCGGCACTGCCGCTCGTCGCCGACGCCCGCGAGGGCCTCACCGCGCTGGCCGGGGCGCTGGGAGACCACCGGCGGGAGACGGCCGGATGGGCCCGGTCCAAGCGGGAGTGGCAGGAGCGGATCGACGCGGCCTACGCCGTCCCCGACGAGGACGCCCGCCCCACCCAGGCCCAGGTCCTCGGCGTACTCGACACTCTGGTCGACGGCAGCGACATCCTGATCAACGCCGCCGGCTCGCTCCCCGGCGACCTCCACAAGCTGTGGCGGACCCGTTCGCCCGACCAGTACCACGTCGAGTACGGCTACTCCTGCATGGGATACGAGATCCCCGCCGCCCTCGGCGTCCTGCTCGCCACCCCCGGACGGCCCGTCTGGGCGCTCGTCGGCGACGGTACGTATCTGATGAACCCCACCGAGATCGTCACCGCCGTGCAGGAGCGCCTCCCTCTGCGGCTGATCGTCCTCCAGAACCACGGCTACGCCTCCATCGGCGGCCTCTCGGAGGCCGTCGGCGCCGAGCGGTACGGCACCGACTACCGTCACCGGGACGCGGACGGCGGTTTCACCGGCCCCCCGCTCCCCGTCGACCTCGGCGCCAACGCCGCCTCCCTCGGCATGCGGGTGCTGCGCCCCCACACCGTGCGTGACCTGCGGGAAGCCCTCGCGGACGCGCGGGAGGCGACGGTTCCCACATGTGTCTACGTCGAGACCGAAACGGCAGACACTGTGTCGGGCCCGCCCCCGGCCCAGGCGTGGTGGGATGTGCCCGTGGCCGAGACCTCGACCCGCCCGTCGGCGGTCAAGGCCCGGGAGGAGTACGACCGGCACGTCACCGCCCGACGCCGCCATCTCTGAAGGAGCATTTCGTCATGACGAACACCGTCAAGACCGTCGACCACTGGATCGGTGGCAAGACCGTCGAGGGCACGTCGGGCAACTGGGGCCCGGTCACCGACCCGGCCACCGGCGCCGTGACCACGCGGGTCGCGCTCGCCTCCGTCGAGGAGGTGGACGCCGCCGTCGCCGCCGCCAAGGACGCCTACCGCACCTGGGGCACCTCCTCGCTCGCCCAGCGCACCACCATCCTCTTCAAGTTCCGCGCGCTGCTCGACGCCAACCGCGACGCCATCGCCGAGCTGATCGTCGCCGAGCACGGCAAGGTCCACTCCGACGCTCTCGGCGAGGTCGCCCGCGGCCTGGAGATCGTCGACCTGGCCTGCGGCATCACCACCCAGCTCAAGGGCGAGCTCTCCACCCAGGTGTCGAACCGGGTGGACGTGGCGTCGATCCGCCAGCCGGTGGGCGTCGTCGCGGGCATCACGCCCTTCAACTTCCCGGCCATGGTGCCGATGTGGATGTTCCCGATCGCCATCGCGACCGGCAACACCTTCATCCTCAAGCCGAGCGAGAAGGACCCCTCGCCCTCCCTGAAGATCGCCGAGCTGCTCGCCGAGGCGGGCCTCCCGGACGGCGTCTTCAACGTGCTGCACGGCGACAAGGTGGCCGTGGACCGGCTCCTGGAGCACCCGGACGTCTCCGCGATCTCCTTCGTCGGCTCGACCCCGATCGCCCGCTACATCCACACCACCGCCTCCGCCAAGGGCAAGCGCGTCCAGGCGCTCGGCGGCGCGAAGAACCACATGCTCGTCCTCCCCGACGCCGACCTCGACGCGGCCGCCGACGCGGCCGTCTCGGCGGCGTACGGCTCCGCCGGCGAGCGCTGCATGGCCATCTCGGCGGTCGTGGCCGTCGGCGCCATCGGCGACGAGCTGGTGCAGAAGATCCGCGAGCGCGCCGAGAAGATCAAGATCGGCCCCGGCGTCGACCCCACCTCCGAGATGGGCCCGCTCATCACGGCCGTCCACCGCGACAAGGTCGCCTCCTACGTCCACGGCGCGGCGGACGAGGGCTGCGAGGTCGTCCTCGACGGCACCGGATACACGGTCGAGGGCCACGAGAACGGCCACTGGATCGGCCTCTCCCTCCTGGACCACGTGCCGACGACGGCCAAGGCGTACCAGGACGAGATCTTCGGCCCGGTGCTCTGCGTGCTGCGCGCCGACACCTACGAGGAGGGCCTCGCCCTCATCAACGCCTCGCCGTTCGGCAACGGCACCGCGATCTTCACCCGCGACGGCGGCGCGGCCCGCCGCTTCCAGCTGGAGGTCGAGGCCGGCATGGTCGGCGTGAACGTGCCGATCCCGGTGCCGGTGGGCTACCACTCCTTCGGTGGCTGGAAGGACTCGCTCTTCGGCGACCACCACATCTACGGCAACGACGGCGTGCACTTCTACACCCGCGGCAAGGTCGTCACCACCCGCTGGCCGGACCCGTCCGAGGGCCCGACCGGCGTCGACCTGGGCTTCCCGCGCAACCACTGACGCCACCGGCGTGAGCGGGGCCCCGGGGGTGCGGACCACCGCGACCCGGGGCCTTCCGGGTGTCCGGGGCCGCCGCGGATACCGCACCCGTGGTACGCGGCGCCGGCACCGTACGACTCCAGGAGGGCGGGCGGCTCCGCCCCGGGACAGCGGTGCCGCACAGGTCGCCCGCTTAGGCTCGAAGCATGCGACTCCGAACTCCCCGGTGGGCCGCGGTCACCGCCGTCCTCGCCGTCCTCGCGGGTGCCGGCACCTGGACCGCCGTCGCCTCGGACGATCCGCCGCCCGTGCACCGCGCGGACCGGATGCTCGACCTCGACGGCACCCGGCTCGACACCTCGTACTTCACCGGCGACGGTGACGGGCGCCGGCCCGCGGTCCTCCTCGGCCACGGCTTCGGCGGCTCCAAGGACGACGTCCGCGCCCAGGCCGAGCAGCTCGCCCGCGACGGCTACGCCGTTCTCACCTGGTCCGCCCGCGGCTTCGGCGCCTCCGGCGGCGAGATCGGCCTCAACGACCCCGACCACGAGGTCAAGGACGCGCGGAAGCTGATCGACTGGCTCGCCGCCCGGCCCGAGGTCCTCCTCGACAAGCCCGGCGACCCGCGCGTCGGCGTCACCGGCGCCTCCTACGGCGGCGCGATCTCCCTGCTCGCCGCCGGACACGACCCGCGCGTCGACGCCATCGCCCCCCAGATCACCTACTGGAACCTCGCCGACGCCCTCTTCCCCGACGGCGTCTTCAAGAAGCTCTGGGCCGGGATCTTCTTCTCCACCGGGGACCGGCCGGACGCTGTGGCGGGCCCGGACACGGGAGCCGGGACGGACCCCGGGACAGCCCCGGGCACCGGATCCGGCAGGAGCGCGGGGAAGCCCACCGCCCCCGGCAAGCCCGCCGCCTGCGGCCGGTTCACCGCCGAACTCTGCGAGCTCTACCAGCGCGTCGCCGTCTCCGGGAAGCCCGACGCCGCCGCTCGCGCCCTCCTGGAGGCCCGCAGCCCCTCCGCCGTCGGCGCCCGCGTCAAGGTGCCCGCCCTCCTCGTCCAGGGCCAGTCCGACTCCCTGTTCACCCTGGCCCAGTCCGACGCCATGGCCCGGACCCTCACCGCCAACGGCGCCCCCGTCGCCGTCGACTGGATCTCCGGCGGCCACGACGGCGGCGACCGCGAGACCGAGCGGGTCGAGCGCCGCGTCAGCACCTGGTTCGACCGCTGGCTCAAGCGCGACACCTCCGTCGACACCGGCCCCGCCTTCCGCGTCAGCCGCACCGGCGGCGTCGACTCCACCGACGGACAGGCCACCCTGCGCGCCGCGACCGCCGACCGCTACCCGGGGCTCACCTCCGGCACCACGGCCGTCCCCCTCGCCGGGCGCCCGCAGTCCTTCGCCAACCCCGCCGGAGCCGCCCCGCCCGCCGTCTCCGCCGTCCCCGGCCTCGGCGGCGGAGTCGCCGGACTCTCCTCCCTCGGCGTCGGCCTCTCCCTCGACTTCCCCGGTCAGCACGCCCGGTTCGACGCGAAGCCGCAGACCGAGCCGCTCCGCGTCACCGGCACTCCGACCGTCCGCGTCAAGGTCACCTCCACCGCCGCCGACGGCTCCGCCGTCCTCTTCGCCAAGGTGTACGACGTGGGGCCCGACGGCCGGCAGCAGGTGCTGCCCGCCCAGCTCGTCACCCCCGTCCGCGTCGACGGCGCCAAGGCGGGCAAGAGCGTCACCCTCACCCTGCCCGCCATCGACCACGAGGTGGAGGCCGGGCACCGGCTCCGGCTCGTCGTCGCGGCCACCGACCTCGGCTACGCCTCCCCGGTCGTCCCCGCCGGCTACACCGTCGCCGTCGAGAGCCCGCTCACCGTCCCGACCGCGCCCGGCCTCGACACCCAGGCCGCCGTGCTGCCCTGGTGGGTCTGGGGCCTGCCGCTGATCGGCCTCGCCGTCGCCGCCGTGCTGCTGCTCACGGCCCGCCGCAGGGTCGCGGCCCCCGCGCCCGACCCCGCGCTCGCCGCCGTACCGCTCCAGATCACCGGGCTCTCCAAGAAGTACAAGGGCGGCGACCGGTACAGCGTCCGGGACGTCTCCTTCCGCGTCGAGCAGGGCCAGGTCCTCGGCCTCCTCGGACCCAACGGCGCGGGCAAGACCACCACCCTGCGCATGCTGATGGGCCTGATCACCCCCGACGAGGGCGAGATCCGGGTCTTCGGCCAGGCCATCCGGCCCGGCGCCCCGGTCCTCTCCCGGGTCGGCTCCTTCGTCGAGGGCGCCGGCTTCCTGCCGCACCTCAACGGCCGGGAGAACCTCGACCTGTACTGGAAGGCCACCGGCCGCCCCGCCGAGGACGCCCACGTCGAGGAGGCGCTGCG
Organism: Streptomyces sp. Qhu_M48; assembly: GCF_051305195.1. Classification (NCBI taxonomy): domain Bacteria; kingdom Bacillati; phylum Actinomycetota; class Actinomycetes; order Kitasatosporales; family Streptomycetaceae; genus Streptomyces; species Streptomyces sp. Qhu_M48. Next base: position 1,012,319 of record NZ_CP195432.1, read on the forward strand.
GATCGCGAACCTGGGCGGCGCCCTCGACCGCGCCGTCCGCACCTACTCGCAGGGCATGCGGCAGCGCCTCGCCCTCGCCCAGGCCATGCTCGGTCTGCCGGACCTGCTGATCCTGGACGAGCCCACCAACGGACTCGACCCGCCGCAGATCCGCGAGATGCGCGAGGTGATGATCCGCTACGCGGCCGACGGGCGGACCGTCATCGTCTCCAGCCACCTCCTCGCGGAGGTCGAGCAGTCCTGCACCCACCTCGTCGTCATGGACCGCGGACAGCTCGTGCAGGCGGGCCCCGTCGCCGAGATCACCGGCTCCGGCGACACCCTCCTCGTGACGGTGGCGGAGCACCGGGCCGAGGGCGCCGGCGTGTCCACCGTCCCCGTCCTCTCCGACGCGCTCGTCGAGAAGATCGCCGCCCTGCCCGGCGTCGGCGCGGCCACCCGCGCCGACGGCGGGCTCCTGGTCCGTCTCGACGGCGCCGACGCGACCGCCCTCATCGGCGAACTCGTCCGCCTGGACGTACCGCTCACCGGGGTCGGACCGCACCGGCGCCTCGAAGACGCGTTCCTGACCCTGATCGGAGGCGGAGCCGCATGAGCACCCCCACCACCAGCCGTCCGGTCCCGGAGACGGCCTCCGCCGAATCCGCCCCCGGCTACCGCCCCGGGCGCACCCTGCCCCTGCGGGTCGAGGCGCTCCGGCAGTGGAAGCGCCGCCGCACCCTGATCATGGGCGGCATCCTGGTCGCCCTGCCGTTCGTCCTGATCATCGCCTTCGCGATCGGCGGCGAGGACGGTGACCGCGGCAGCCGGATCACCCTGATGGACACGGCGACCGCCTCCGGCGCCAACTTCGCGGCGACCTGCCTGTTCGTCTCGGCCGGTTTCCTCCTCGTCATCCCGGTGGCGCTGTTCTGCGGGGACACCGTCGCCTCCGAGGCGAGCTGGTCCTCGCTGCGCTACCTCCTGGCCGCGCCCGTACCCCGGTCCCGGCTCCTCGCCTCCAAGCTGACGGTCGCCCTCGCCTACAGCGCGGCCGCCATGGTCCTCCTGCCGCTCGTGGCCCTGGCCGCGGGCACGGTCGCCTACGGCTGGGGGCCGCTCCAGCTGCCGACCGGCGGTTCGGTGCCCGCCGGGGACGCGCTGCTGCGGATCGGCGTCGCCGTCGCCTTCGTCTTCGCCTCCCAACTGGTCACCGCGGGCCTCGCCTTCTGGCTGTCCACCCGCACCGACGCCCCGCTCGGCGCGGTGGGCGGCGCCGTCGGCCTGACCATCGTCGGCAACGTCCTGGACGCGGTCACCGCCCTCGGCGACTGGCGCGAGTACCTGCCCGCGCACTGGCAGTTCGCCTGGATCGACGCGCTCCAGCCGCAGCTGGAGTGGGGCGGCATGGTGAAGGGCACGGCGATCTCGCTGACGTACGCCCTCATCCTCTTCGCGCTCGCCTTCCGCGGCTTCGCCCGGAAGGACATCGTGTCGTAGGTCCCGAGGGAGGAGACCCCGGCCGAGGAACCCTGAGCGAGCCTCAGGGTCTTCTCACCGCCACCGCTCCTCTCACCGCCACGGCTCCTCTCACAGCCACCGCTCCTCTCACAGCCACCCCCTTCGAGCCGCTTCCGCGCCCGCGCGGAAGCGGCTCGTCGTGCCGAGGGCCGTCATCAGCTCGCCGACCCGCCGGCTGTACGTCCGTGCGGACATCCCGAGCCGGGCCGCCGCCGTCTCGTCCGTGAGCCCCGACACAAGGGCGTCGAGCACCGGACGCAGCTGGGGCGGAAGATCACCGGGCGGCGGCGGGGGCGGCGGCGCGTACGCCGGGTCCTCGGCCGTCACCCAGCAGGCGTGGTGCGCCCGGGCGAGCGCCTGCACCACCACCGGGTCCCGGATCAGCAACAGCCCGTTGTAGAGCAGCTCCAGGTCGAGCGGGATCGCCGCCACCGTCCGGTCGACCACGATCATCTTGAACGGGATCGCCTCCGTGACACGGGCCCGGCCGGGACGCCCGAGTGCCCCTTCGAGCCGGGGCAGGGCGTGCCGGGGCACGATCCGTCTGACCTCCTCGGCCCGCTCCGCCGCGGCCCGCATGCACGCTCCCGCCAACTCCAGGAACGGCTCGGGGATGGCGCGGGCCGCGGAGGCGACCGGGTCGTCGAAGGTCAGGAGTTCGTACCGGGTGGAAGCGGCCAGCCCGGCGAGCGCCGCGCTGATACGCCGCGCGCCCCGGACCGGGCGCCCCGCGGGCCGCTGTCCCTCGGTCGCGGCCCGGTTCATCGCCGAACGGGCGAGCATCACGGAGCCCGCGCTCTCTGCCACCGCTGACCACCCCCGCCCGATCGATGTCTACTCCATGTACGCATGCGACTGCACACGGTGACAACCCCTGTTGAGGAGGATGGCGAATCCATGCCACCCGCGGTCACCCCGGTCGCCGTTGCCGCATCGAGACGCATCCGCAACTCCTTCGACTGCTCCCAGTGGGCCTCTCGTTCGTCACATTCACAAGTGCCTTACCAAGAGGGGGAGATGAGATGGAACGACAGGACAGGGCGGCGGCCGGACGCCGCGGGGCCCGATTCCCGGCCACGGTCGCGGGGCTGCTCGCGGCCGGACTCGCCGTCGGCGGCTGCTCCGCGGGCGGTGACGGAAACGCCGCCGACCACTCGGGCCGCGAGACCGGCCGGACCGCCCCGGCGGCCCCCGACGGCGGCGGGAGCGCGCGCCCCGGCACCGCGTACGAGGAGGGGAGGGAGGGAAGCGGGGAGGGTGAGGAGCGCTCCCCGGTGCCCGCCCCCGACTACCTGTCCACCTTCGCCCTGGACGTGGACACCGCCTCGTACGGCTACGCCCGCCGGACCCTCGCCGAGGGGCGGCTGCCCGATCCGGCGACCGTGCGCCCCGAGGAGTTCGTCAACAGCTTCCGTCCCGACTATCCGCGCCCGGCGGACAACGGTTTCAGCGTGACCCTCGACGGGGCCCGCGCCGGGAGCGACGGCTGGTCCCTGGTCCGGGTCGGGCTCGCCACCCGCGGGGCCGACCGGTCGGGCGAACGGCCGCCCGCCGCCCTCACCTTCGTCGTCGACGTCTCCGGCTCCATGGCCGAGCCGGGCCGGCTCGACCTGGTCAAGGAGTCCCTCGGGCTCCTCGCGGACCAGCTCCGCGACGACGACTCGATCGCGCTCGTCACCTTCAGCGACGAGGCCGAGACCCGGCTGCCGATGACCCGGGTGGGGGAGGCGCGCGGCCGGATCCGCGAGGTCGTGGACTCCCTCGCGACCAGCGCCTCCACCAATGTCGAGGCGGGCGTCCGCACCGGCTACGACGTGGCCGTCGAGGGGCACCGCGAGGGCGCCACCAACCGGGTCGTGCTGCTCTCCGACGCGCTGGCCAACACCGGCGCCACCGAGGCCGGGACGATCCTCGAACGCATCGACGAGGAGCGCGGGAAGTACGGGATCACCCTCTTCGGCGTCGGGGTGGGCAGCGAGTTCGGCGACGCGTTCATGGAGCGGCTGGCCGACCGCGGCGACGGTCAGACCACGTACGTCTCCGACTCGGCGCAGGCCCGCAGGGTCTTCGTCGACCAGCTGCCCGCCCATGTCGAGCTGCGCGCCCGTGACGCCAAGGCGCAGGTCGCCTTCGACCGGCGGACCGTCGAGAGGTTCCGGCTGATCGGCTACGAGAACCGGGAGGTCGCCGACGAGGACTTCCGGAACGACCGGGTCGACGGCGGCGAGATCGGCGCCGGTCACACCGTCACCGCCCTGTACGCGGTGAGGACCCGGCCCGGGGCGACCGGTCGGGTCGCCACCGCCACCGTCCGCTGGCTCGACCCGAAGACCCGGGCACCGCGCGAGCGGTCCGGCGCGGTCGGCACGTCCGGGCTCGCCACCGACATCTGGGGCGGCGGCCACGACAGCCTGCAACTGACGGCGATCACCGCCTACTTCGCGGACGCCCTGCGCGGCGGCACGCTGCCTGGCACGCCGGGGCTCCCCGCGCTCGCGGAGCGTGCCGAGGCGATCGCCGGGCGCTCGGGTTCGGCCGTGGTCCGGGAGCTGGCCGACGCCGTGCGGCAGGCGGACGGTCTGTTCGGACGGGCCGAGGGGCCGGAGCGGGTGCCAGGCGAAGGGGCCACCCGTGAGGGCGAGTTGAGGTCGGGTGATCCGTACAGCTGACGCGTGGGGCGGGTGGCGGGTGACAATGGCCGCATGGCTTCCCTGCTGCTCGCCCTCGCCGTCGGATGCACCGGGCTGTACGCCGGTTTCATGCTGATCTTCCAGACCGGAATCATGCCCGCGCTCGCCCGTCTGACGGACGCCGAGTTCGTCACGGCGATGCGCCGGATCAACGAGGCCGTGCCGAGGGGCGTGTTCCTGATCGTCTTCCTCGGTGTGGTCGCCCTGCCCGCCGCCGCGTTCTTCGTCCCCGGCGACGGCCGTACGGACACCCAGAAGTGGCTGGTCCTCGCGGGGCTCGTGTGCGCGGCCCTCAACCACGCGGTCACCCTCGGCGGCAACATCCCGCTCAACAACGCACTGGCCGCCTCGGAGGCCACGGGCGACGAGCCGGCCGCCGTCCGCGCCGCCTTCGAGAACCGCTGGAACGGTTTCCACCGCGTCCGTACGGCCCTGATCGTCGCCGCGTTCGGCCTGCTGACCGCCGCCGCCGTGCTCTGAGGACATCCCCGACCGACCCTGACAGCCCGCGGAACCGTACCCCGCGGGCTGTTTCTGGCGTGAACTCGTGCGTGTCGACCCCTCGGGCATCCACGAGGACTCCACGAAAGCGTACCTACGAGTCCGGAAACAGTCTTCCGGCGTGTGCTGGTCTGCGCCAGTGACGAAAATCTTACGCTCTTATATCACCGCAAACGGGGTGAATCACCCCGATATCCGGGGTTGGGATTCCGTACCCTCCGGTTTCTTATTGACATGCCTACGGGGGTCTTTTCTAATCATCGAAGTCATCCCGCACGCTGACACCGCACAGGCACTGAGGGGGCAAGGTGGACGTCCGGATTCTGGGGGGACTGTCGGTACGCGAGCACGGGGTGTCGATCACCCCGACCGCGGCCGCTCCCCGGCAGCTCCTCGCCCTGCTCACGGCCAGCGCCGACCAGGTCGTCCCCGTGACGGTCCTCACCGAGGAGCTGTGGCCGTCCGGTGCCCCTCGCGGCGGCCGCGCCGAACTGCAGGGTCACATAGCCGAGTTGCGCGCCCTCATCGCCGGCGCGCTGCGCGGCGCGGATCCGACGGAACCCCGCCCCGGCTGGTCCGACCGGCGCACCGCCGACGCGATCCTCGTCTCCCAGCCCGGCGGCTACCGGCTCGACACCGGTGGCGGCGCCCACGACGTCTGGCAGTTCGAACGCGCGGCGGGCGCCGGCTACCGGGCCATGGAGGCCGGCGACCTCTCCCGCGCCGCACTCCGCCTCGGCGAGGCACTCGCCCTGTGGCGCGGCGAACCCTACGCGGGCGTCGCGGCGGGCCCCCGCCTCCGAAGAGAGATCGAGCGCCTCGAAACCTCCCGGCTGAGCGTCCTCGACCAGTGGGTCGAAGCACAGCTCGGCCTCGGCCGGCACGCCGAACTCCTCTCCGAACTCTCCGGACTCGTCGCCCGCTACCGCACCAACGAGCCGCTCCACGCCCACTACATGGTGGCCCTGCTCCGCTGCGGCCAGCCCGACGAGGCCCTCACCGTGTACGAGCGGCTGCGCCTGGCGCTGAAGGGGGAGAGCGGCATGGAGCCGTCGGCGCGCCTCCGCCGCCTCCAGCGCTCCGTCCTCGCCGTACGGAACACCGCGATCCGCCCCGTGTACGCTCCCCGGATCCCCGCCCAGTACAGCCCCGCCCGGGCCGGGCTCGTCCCGGCCGGCTCCGTCGGCTGACCACCTGACGGAAAACCGGGACCGCCATGCGGACCGCGAGGGGAACGGTGACGTCACGACGGGACCGCGACCGGGAATGAAGTGCCGCAACTCACCGTTGACCGACTCCCGAAGCCGAATTAGTTTCGGCGAGCAGTACGGGTTTCCTCCCAGGTGCCCGATTTCGCTCGACCACGGGGGTACGGGGCCATGACGTTGCACGGCGCGGACGGAGCCGGTGGTGCCGACGCGCTGCTCACGGTCCTCGAACTACTCGCCCGGCAGGCCCCGCCCGCCCGCTTCGACGCCCTCCTCGACGACGCCCGCCGCTCCGGACTGGCCGACGGGGAACTGGCCCGCCTCGAACGGGCCGTCGCGCTCGCGGGCGAGGTCCACACCGGGCGCGAGCACGAGGCGCGCCGCGAGGCCGGACTCGCCACCCTCACCGACACCGCCCGGGACCTGACCTTCTCGTACGACCTCGACAGCCTGCTGCGCGTCATCACCCGCCGGGCCCGCCGGCTCCTCGGCCTCGACCTCGCGTACGTGACCCTCCGCGGCCCGGACGGAGCCTGCCACGTCCTCACGACGGAGGGCTCCCGCACCGGCGGCACCGAGGGGCCCCGGCTCGCCCCCGGGCTCAGGATCGCCGACGGGTACGGTCTCGGCGGCGCCGTCCAGCTCCACGGCGAGCCCGTCTGGACGGCCGACTACCTCGCCGACGAGCGCTTCGCCCCCTCGGGCTCCCTCGACGCCGGTGTCCACGCCCCCGACTTCGACGAGGCCGCCGAAGCGGCCCTGCGCGCCGAGGACCTCCACGCGATCATGGCCGCGCCGCTGCGCAGCGGCGACACCGTGATCGGCGCCCTCCACGGCGCCGACCGGCGCGTCCGCGACCACACCTCCGAGGAGATCGGGCTCCTCGCCGCCCTCGCCGACCTCGCCGCCCTCGCCGTCGAGAAGGCCGGCCTCCTCGACCGCACCCGGGCGGAGGTCTCCGAGCTGGAACGCGACAGCTCCCGGGCCCGCACCAGCCTCACCCGGATGCGGCACGTCAGCGAGGCCCACGGCCGGATCATGAACCTCGTCCTCGCGGGCGGCGACCTGTGCAACGTGGCCAAGGCCGCCGCCGACGCCCTCGACGCCACCGTGATGATCCGCGACCAGGGCGGCCGCTGCCTCGCCATCGCCGGCGACTTCCCCGGCCTCGACGAGGAGGCCGTCGCGAAGGCCTCGCTCGACGCGCACGCCCGCCGCCGCCCGGTCCCCGCCGCCGACGACACCTGGGTGGCCCCCGTCATCGCCGGCTCCGAGGACCTCGGCGGCCTCGTCGTCCGCGCCGCCGGCGGCCTCACCGGCGAGGACGAACGGCTCCTCGAACTCGCCGCCCAGTCCGTCGCCTTCCTCCTCCTCATGCGCCGCTCCACGGCCGTCGCCGAGGGCCCCGTCCGCGACGAACTCCTCGACGACCTCATCGCCGACCCGCCGCACGCCCCGCAGCAGATCGCCCAGCGGGCCCGCCGGCTCGGCGTCGACCTGCGCAAACCGCACGTCCTCGTGGTCGCGCGCCCCGAGGGCGGCGAACAGGGCCGGGCCGTGGTGTGGGCCTCCTCGTACGCGTACCGCCTCTCCGGCCTCAAGACCGTGCAGGGCGGCTGCATCGTGCTGCTGCTCCCGGGGATCGACGCGTCCGCCGCCGCCAAGGCCGTCGCCGCCGAACTGTCCCCGTTGCTCGGCCACCCCGTCTCGGTCGCCGCCGCCGGACCCGGCCAGAGCCCGGACGGCGTCGCACGGATGCACCAGGAGGCCGGACGCTGCCTCGACGCGATGAGCGCGCTCGGCGGCAGCGGCTCGGCCGCGTCCGTGCAGGACCTGGGCTTCCTGGGGCTGCTGCTCTCCGACGACAACGACGTCGACGGCTTCGTCGAGGCGGCGATCGGGCCCGTACTCGACTACGACGCCGAGCGGTTCACCGACCTCACCCACACCCTGGAGGCGTACTTCGCCTCCGGCGGCAGCCCGACGAACGCGGCCGAGGCGCTCCACGTCCACCCCAACACGGTCTCCCGCCGCCTGGAGCGGATCGGTGAACTCCTCGGCCCCGAGTGGCAGAAGCCGGGCCAGGTCCTGGAGGTCCAGCTCGCCCTGCGCCTCCAGCGCACCCGGGAGGTCCTGGCCCGCGGCCGCGCCGCGACGGACCCGACCCGCCAGCCGCCGGGCCCGCCGGAGCGCAGCACGTGAGGCCGGGGCGCGGTGCCTGAAACCGGGGCGCGGTGCCCGGACGGGTGGGTCCCGCCGTTCCGCGTGACCCACCCGTCCGGCCCGCCGTACGTCCGGCCCGCGGTCAGCTCGCCGTGCGTCCCGAACCGTAGGTGGGGCCGTAGGACGACTCCCAGTCGGTGGCTGCCATGACCGTCGCCGCGTGGGCGGCGGAGGCCAGCGTGATGTGCCGGTGCCAGCCGCGGAACGAGCGGCCCACGAAGTCCCGCAGCCCCGCCCCCTCGCCGACCTCGACGAAGTCCCGCTCCACCCGGCGGGCCAGCTTCGTCAGCCGCAGCAGGGAGCCGACCGGCGAACCGGTCAGATCGCTGATCCACACCCGCGCCGGGGCGCGCCGGGGATCGTCCCACTCGCCGAGCAGCACCAGCGGTCGCATCCGCTCCCCGCCCGGGGTGGGCAGTGCCACCCGGACGGCCGTGGCGAGCGAGGTCCGCGAGGTCCGCGCGCCGGCCACCGTGTCCACCCAGCTGACCGGCCTGCGCAGGCCCTTGAGCGACTCCAGGATCTGGACGGCGGACAGCGGGCCCGCCCCGAAACCGGGCAGCGAACGGTCGGCGATCGCGAGCCGGGAGCCCGGACCGATCCGCGCCACGACCGGCACCCCGGCCCCGGCGAGCCGGGTGAGGGCCGCCCGCCCCGCACCGCCCCGGATGTCGAGCAGCACCGGCTTGCGGGTGACGTCGGGCCAGCGGGCGGTGTCGAGCGCCGCGGCGACCGCGCACTCCTCCAGCGTCTCCTCGCCGGCCTCCTGGGGAACCTCCGCACGATCGCGCCGCGTGCGGTCGTTCACCCAGGGATCGGGCAGGAACAGACGCCAGTTGACGGGGACGCTCAGCTCGTCGCTCGCGAACCACACGCCGAACGCCTGCTGGCCGTGGAAGACCTGACCGCGCTCCGGGTCGAAGCGCCGGTCCACGCCCACCGAGTGCTCCCCGGCCTTCGGGATCGGCATGGGCCGCACCACCCAGGCCTGCGGGCAGCTGTTCCGCTCCAGGTACCGGGCGAGCTCCGCCCGCATCGGCTGCCAGTCCCAGGTGGAGCTGGAGACGAAGTGGTGCAGGCTCTGCTCGGCGGCGGGGCCGCCGATCTGGGCGGCGATGTTACGGATCGACTTGCGGCCCTGCGCGGTCAGCAGGCCGTGCAGGTACTGCTCGGCCTTCAGACGCTGGTCACGGCGCGGAAAGCCGGAGAACAGCGCGGCACACAGCTCGGCGTAGACGTCCTCGCGCGAGCCGGCCGCGCCGACGGACCTGACGACGCCCAGGGGACCGGCCGGGGGAACAGCCCCGGCGGTGGCCCTGCGCTTGGTTGCGACGGATGTACTCACGACACTCCTGCCCGAAGGTTGCGCAGCTCCCTCCCGCTGCTCCACCACCGTCGCCCGAACCCGCCCCCGGGGACGAGGTGTACCCGGCACCCGAATCGGCCGCCGGATGGTGGCCGGACCACCTGTCGTCGTGTCGTCGCAGGTCACGGGGGTGTCCACGGCCCCCGTCGGGACCCTCACCGGAGGCTTCCGGAATACCCCGCGGGGGGATCTGACACACTCGCCGGCCCGGCTTTGACCCGTCGCAGGGCGTGGCCGGACCATCGCAGAGCGAGGCTGCACGGGCCGGACCCCGGTTAATGCCCCAGGCCGGGGGCCGTGCCCGTGCGCCTCGCCTTGAACCGTCCCGCGCGTCCGTCCTCGTACCCTGGGACGCATGGGACTGCGCGCCGAGCTGCCGGTCGTCACGGTGGTGGCCGTCGGCGGCGCGCTCGGCGCATCCGCCCGCTACGGCGCGGCGCTCCTGTGGCCGACGCCCGAAGGCGCCTTCCCCTGGACGACGTTCGCGGTGAACGCGAGCGGCTGCGCGCTGCTCGGCGTCCTGATGGTGCTCCTGACGGAACGCGCGGCGGCCCCGCACCCGCTTCTCCGGCCCTTCCTCGGGACCGGACTCTGCGGCGGGTTCACCACCTTCTCGACGTACAGCCTCGAATCGGAGCGGCTGCTGAGCGCGGGCGAACCGGTCCGCGGACTGCTCTACCTGGGCGCGACGGTGGTCACCGCGCTCGCCGCCGTCCTGGCCGGGGTCACCGTCACCAGGGCCGTACGGACGGGGGCGGCGCGCGCGTGAACTGGCTGCTCGTCGTCGCCGGAGCCGCCGTCGGCGCGCCCCTGCGCCACCTCACGGACCGCGCCACGAAGGCCCGGTTCGGCCCCGGCTTCCCCTGGGGCACGTTCGCGGTGAACGTCGCCGGCTCGTTCCTGCTCGGCCTGCTCACCGGGGTCGCCTCCACCCAGGTGCACCTGCTGCTCGGCACGGGCCTGTGCGGGGCGCTGACGACGTACTCGACCTTCTCGTACGAGACGCTGAAGCTGTACGAGGACGGGGCGAAGGGGTACGCGGCGCTCAACGTCGCCGGGAGCCTGGCCGCCGGACTCGGAGCCGTATGGCTGGGAGTCCGGACGGCCGGGCTGCTCTGAGCCGCAGCGTCAGGCGGGCCCCGGGAAGGTCCTCGGGACAGGCGCGGGGGAGGCCACCGCGAAGCCTTGGGGAGGGGTTCGCGTAGGGGAAGCGTCAAGACGGGCATTCGTGGCGTTAGGGGCACGTCAACGGAGGCGGTGAGCGCTCCGAGGAGAGGTTTCCTCATCTCGTCCGAGAATCCGTTCTTCCTTCTTCCTGCATCCGGGAGCTCACGATGGCCGACGTGGCCTTCGTCGTCACCACGGTCGCGGTCTTCGCGCTGGTGGCCTTCATCGCCAAGGGGGTGGCCAAGCTGTGAGTGCCGAGAACATCGTCGGTCTGCTCGTCGCGGCCGCTCTGCTTGGCTATCTCGTCCTCGCCCTCGTCAAGCCCGAGAGGTTCTGAGGTACGACCATGAGTCCCGTCCTCGCTGGAGTCCTCCAGCTCCTCGCCCTGATCGTCGCGCTCGGTCTCTCGTACCGCCCGCTCGGCGACCACATGGCCCGCGTCTACTCCTCCGACAAGCACCTGCGGGTGGAGAAGTGGATCTACAAGGGCATCGGTGCCGACCCGGATACGCAGATGCGCTGGCCCGCGTACCTGCGGGGCGTCCTGGCCTTCTCCGCCGTGAGTGTGCTCTTCCTCTATCTGCTCCAGCGGGTGCAGGGGTCGCTGCCCGGCTCGCTCGGTTTCGTGTCGATCGATCCGGACCAGGCGTTCAACACGGCCGCGTCGTTCGTGGCGAACACGAACTGGCAGTCGTACTACGGCGAGCAGGCCATGGGTCACGTCGTGCAGACCGGTGGTCTGGCGGTGCAGAACTTCGTGTCGGCGGCGGTGGGCATCGCGGTCGCGGTCGCCCTGGTCCGGGGCTTCGCCCGGTCCCGTACGGGTGAGCTGGGCAACTTCTGGTCCGATCTGGTGCGGGGTACGGTCCGGATCCTGCTGCCGGTCTCGGTGGTGGGCGCTCTGGTGCTGGTGGCCTGCGGTGCGATCCAGAACTTCTCCGGCATCCACGAGGTCGGCCAGTTCGCGGGCGGAACCCAGCAGTGGAACGGCGGGGCGGTCGCCTCGCAGGAGGTCATCAAGGAGCTGGGCACCAACGGCGGCGGCTACTTCAACGCCAACTCGGCCCACCCTTTCGAGAATCCCAACGGTCTGTCCAACCTCTTCGAGATCTACCTGATCCTCGTCATCCCCTTCGCGCTGACGCGGACCTTCGGCCGGATGGTCGGCTCGCTGAGGCAGGGGTACGCGATCCTGGGGACGATGGCGGCGATCTGGGTCGGCTTCACCGCGCTGATGATGTGGACCGAGTTCGCGCACCACGGCCCGGCGTTCGACCTGGCCGGCGGGGCGATGGAGGGCAAGGAGACCCGTTTCGGGATCGGCGGCTCGTCGCTCTTCGCGGTGGCGACCACGCTGACCTCGACCGGCGCGGTGAACTCCTTCCACTCCTCGTACACCGGTTTCGGCGGCGGTATCACGATGCTGGGGATGCAGCTGGGCGAGATCGCGCCCGGCGGGGTCGGATCCGGCCTCTACGGCATGCTGGTCATGGCGATCATCGCCGTGTTCATCGCCGGACTGATGGTCGGCCGCACCCCGGAGTACCTGGGCAAGAAGATCGGCACCCGCCAGATCAAGTTCGCCGCCTGCTACATCCTGGTCACCCCGGCGCTCGTCCTCGGCTTCACGGCCGTGGCGATGGCCCTGGACACCCCGTCGAACTCGATGACGAACTCCGGCGCGCACGGCTTCTCCGAGATCCTCTACGCCTACACCTCGGGCGCCAACAACAACGGCTCCGCCTTCGCCGGGCTCAACGCCGACACCCAGTGGTTCAACTCGACCATCGGCATCGCGATGCTGCTGGGCCGCTTCCTGCCGATGGTGTTCGTCCTCGCGCTGGCCGGCTCGCTGGCCGAGCAGACGCCCGTGCCGGAGACGGCGGGCACCCTGCGCACCGAGAAGCCGCTGTTCACCGGTCTCCTCGTCGGCACGATCCTCATCATCACCGGTCTCACCTACTTCCCGGCCCTCGCGCTGGGACCGCTCGCCGAAGGGCTCGCAGCATGAGCACCATCACTCCCACCCGGCCCCCGCGGCCCGGGACACCCAGCGGCCGCCCGGCCGAGGCCGGACGCGTCGGCGGCGGACTGTTCGACCCCCAGCAGCTGGTCAAGTCCTTCCCGGACGCGGTCAGGAAGCTCGACCCGCGGGTGATGGTCAAGTCGCCCGTGATGTTCGTGGTGCTGGTCGGCTCGGTCGTGACCACGGTGCTCGCGGTCATGAACGCGGGGGACTGGTTCGGCTGGGCGATCACCGCCTGGCTGTGGCTCACCACGATCTTCGCCAACCTGGCGGAGGCGGTGGCGGAGGGCCGGGGCAAGGCGCAGGCCGACACCCTGCGCAAGGCCAAGACCGACACGGTCGCCCGCCGGATCATCGGCACGAACGAGGAGCGGGTGCCCGGCACCGAGCTGCGCATCGGTGACCTGGTGGTCTGCGAGGCCGGCGACATCATCCCCGGCGACGGTGACGTCGTCGAGGGCGTCGCCTCGGTGGACGAATCCGCGATCACGGGTGAGTCGGCCCCTGTCATCCGCGAGTCCGGCGGCGACCGGTGCGCGGTGACCGGGGGGACGAAGGTGCTGTCGGACCGGATCGTCATCAAGATCACGACGAAGCCGGGCGAGACGTTCATCGACCGGATGATCAACCTGGTCGAGGGCGCGGCGCGGCAGAAGACCCCCAACGAGATCGCGCTCAACATCCTCCTCGCCTCGCTGACCGTGGTCTTCCTGCTCGCCGTCGTCACCCTCAAGCCGTTCGCGATCTACGCCGGCGCCGACGAGCAGACCTCCTTGATCGTCCTGACCGCGCTCCTCGTCTGCCTGATCCCGACGACGATCGGCGCGCTGCTCTCCGCGATCGGCATCGCCGGCATGGACCGGCTCGTCCAGCGCAACGTCCTCGCGATGTCGGGCCGTGCGGTCGAGGCCGCCGGCGACGTCTCCACCCTGCTGCTCGACAAGACGGGCACGATCACCCTCGGCAACCGCCAGGCGGCGGAGTTCGCGCCGGTCGCCGGGGTCACCGAGGCCGAACTCGCCGACGCGGCCCAGCTGTCGTCCCTCGCCGACGAGACGCCCGAGGGTCGCTCGATCGTGGTCCTCGCGAAGGAGAGGTACGGGCTGCGCGAACGCCACCAGGGCGAACTGACGGGTGCCGAGTGGATCGGGTTCACCGCCCAGACCCGGATGTCGGGCGTCGACCTCGTCGAGCACGGGGCCGCCCGCAAGGTGCGCAAGGGAGCGACCGGTTCGGTCGTGGCGTGGGTGAAGGAGCGGGGCGGCAGTGTCTCCGAGGACGCGCAGGCGCTCACGGACCGGATTTCCCAGGCTGGTGGCACGCCGCTGCTGGTGGCTCTGGAGGACGACAAGGGCGCGCGCGTCCTCGGTGTCGTCCACCTGAAGGACGTCGTGAAGGAGGGCATGCGGGAGCGGTTCGACGAACTGCGCCGCATGGGCATCCGTACGGTCATGATCACGGGCGACAACCCGCTGACCGCGAAGGCCATCGCCGAGGAGGCGGGTGTCGACGACTTCCTCGCCGAGGCCACCCCCGAGGACAAGATGGCCCTCATCAAGCGCGAGCAGGCCGGCGGCAAGCTCGTCGCGATGACCGGTGACGGGACGAACGACGCCCCCGCGCTCGCCCAGGCGGACGTCGGCGTGGCGATGAACACGGGAACGTCGGCCGCGAAGGAGGCCGGCAACATGGTCGACCTCGACTCCAACCCGACCAAGCTCATCGAGATCGTCGAGATCGGCAAGCAACTCCTCATCACCCGGGGCGCGTTGACGACCTTCTCGATCGCCAACGACGTGGCGAAGTACTTCGCGATCATCCCGGCGATGTTCGCGGTCGCCTACCCGAGCCTGGACGAACTCAACATCATGGGCCTGGCCTCGCCCGAGTCCGCGATCCTCTCGGCCGTCATCTTCAACGCCCTGATCATCGTCGCCCTCGTGCCCCTCGCCCTCAAAGGCGTCCGCTACCGGCCGTCCAGCGCCGACTCGATGCTCCGCCGCAACCTCGGGATCTACGGCCTGGGCGGCCTGATCGCCCCGTTCATCGGCATCAAGATCATCGACCTGCTCCTCTCCCTCATCCCCGGAATCGGCTGACCACGATGAACAACTCAGCAGCGAACACCGGCCGGGTCCTCTGGGCCGGCCTGCGCGCCCTCCTCGTCCTGACCGTGATCACCGGCGTCCTCTACCCGCTCGCCGTCACCGGCATCGCCCAAGTCGCCTTCCCCGGACAGGCCAACGGCTCCGAGGTCAAGGACAGCGGCGGAAAGGTCGTCGGCTCCGCACTCATCGGCCAGACCTACGACCTGCCCCTGAAGGACGGCGAGGAGACCGCCGCCCCGGACCTGCGCTGGTTCCAGCCGCGCCCGTCCAACGGCCTGGGCTCCAACAGCGTCAACACCCAGTACTCGATCATCCTCTCCGGCGCCACCAACCGCTCCGGCGACAACGAGGACCTGATCACCTGGGTCAAGGACGCCAAGGCCGCCGTCATCAAGGACAACTCGGTGAACGGCTACACGGTGAAGCCGTCGGACGTCCCCGCCGACGCGGTCACCTCCTCCGGCTCGGGCCTCGACCCGCACATCTCGCCGGAGTACGCCAAGCTCCAGGCCCACCGGGTCGCCGAGAGGAACGGGCTCACCGTCGCCCAGGTCGACCGACTCGTCGCCGACCACACCGACGACCGCATCCTCGGCTTCATCGGCGAACCCCGCGTCAACGTCCTCCAGCTCAACACCGCGCTGAAGGACCTGACGAGGACGGCGGGCTGAGGGGCACCGGGGGAGGACAGCGGGTGGTGAGCACCCGGGCGCGGTCCACCGCCGTGAGCCGACGGCCACCGGGGGAGGACGGCGGGCTGAGGGCCGCCGAGCGAGGTCAGCGGCTCGCGAACAGCCGGGTCTCGACCGTCGGGAGGCCCTTGACCCACCAGTGGTCGTAGCGGCCGTAGACCCGGGGGTCCCGGGCGGCCAGGAAGGCGTCGAGCGCCTCGGCCTCACCCGCGATCTCCTCCCAGACCCGGGCGGACAACGGGTGGAAGGCCGAGGCCTCGATGCCTCCCTCGACCGGCCGCCAGACCCCGGCGACGTACCCGTCGACGAGCAGCGTCGGCAACGTGTCACCGTTCACCCGGATCACGTGCTTGCGGTACCCGGGCGGGATCATCCGCCCCCGGTCCGCGTAGGCGAGCAGGACGCTGTCCCACATCGCCATCAGCCGGGGAGGCGCCGGGGTCTCCCCGTCGGGCAGCGGCGCCCCGGGCACGTCGTACAGCACCGTCCCTCCGGGCCCCTCCAGCTGGACGAGATCGCCTTCGAGGAGCCGTACCGCCTCGCGCACCCTGCCCCGCGGCGCCGTCGTGAACTGGGCCATGTCGGGGACGGACGCCGGCCCGAACCCCTCCAGGTAGCGCCGGAGCAGGACGGCGAGCCCCGCGGCCGCCGCGTCCGGATCGGCGAGGACCGGCAGCGTGCTCGCCGTCACGAACGACTGCGCCGTCCCGAACGACCACGGCGGCCCCGAAGGCGCGTGCCACAGCGGCGCGTACTGCCGGATCATCCGCCAGACCACGGCCTCCACCGGCCCGCCCCGCGCCTCCTCCAGGCACTCCCGCATCAGGGCCCCGGTCCGCGCCTCCCCGGCGTACTCCAGCAGGCGTGGCAGCAGCGCGTCGGCGTCCGCGGCGGTGAACCCCGCCGCCTTGTACCGGGGGTCGTGGAGCCGTGAGCCGCGCAGCGTCGGCTCCATGCCCTCACGGAAGGCCCGGTAGTCCTCCGCGTGCACCACGTGCAGCGTGAGCCGCATCAGGGTCGATCTGACCAACTCGAATCCGGCCAGGGCCTCGTCGAGCCGCTCCGGATCGAAGTCCGTGACGCGGTTCCACAACGCCACATAGGGCGAACCCGGTTGCTGCGCCTGAAGCGCCACCACCCGCCGCACGGCGTCCCCGACGCCGATCGGTGCCCGGTCGAGCAGCAACTGCCGTGCGAGGGTGGAGCGGTTGAGGGCGCGGGGGGTCGTCGTCATGGCGTGATTCTCCTCCGGGCGGCGGAGGAGGAGGGGGCGGGTCCCGCCCGACGCCGCGCGTTCACCCAGGACTCGCCCGGCCGTCGTGCGCGCGATGCCCGGCGTTGTGGCCGGAAATGGACCATGAGGTCGCCGCCATGGGGCGACACCCCCGTGCTCGACGCCTCCACGCGTCCACACCCCAGACGCCCAGACGTCCAGACGTCCGTGCCTCCATACGCCCCATACCTCCATACGCCTCATGCCTCCGTGCCTTCCCAGGCCCCCAAAGGGAGTTCAGATGAATCCGCGCCTCCTGCGCCGGCCCGCCGCCGTGGTCCTGCCGCTGTCCGTGGCACTCGCGTGCACGGTGGTCATGGGGACGGCCGAGGCCGAGCCGGCGCGGCACGGCTCCGCCGCCCGCGTCGTCTCCACCTCGACGCTGCCGGACATCCCGCTCGCCCCGTTCAGCAACCGCCTGCTGCCCGGCAGCGTCGACGACGACCGGGACGTCGACCTCGGCGGCATCGGCAGCGACCTCTACCCGGCCGAGCGGCGCGGGGAGTACTGGACGGTCACCGACCGGGGCCCCAACGGCCAGATCTCGGTCGGCAAGGACAAGCGGCGCACCTTCCCCGTGCCCGGCTTCGATCCGGCCATCGTGAAGGTCCGCGCCGTCGGCGGCCGCGTCCAGGTCCTGAAGTCCATCCCGCTCACCACGGCCTCCGGCGCCCCCGTCACCGGCCTGCCCAACCAGCCGGGCCGCGACGAGGCCCCGTACACGTACGACGCCTCGACCCCGCTCCCGTACAACCCGAACGGCCTCGACACCGAGGGTCTCGTACGGGACCGGGACGGCAGCTTCTGGCTGGTCGACGAGTACGGCCCCTCCCTCGTGCACGTCTCCCCGAAGGGCCGGGTCCTCGCCCGCCACGTCCCCGAGGGACTCGCCCTGACCGGCGCGGACTACCCGGTCATCGAGTCCCTCCCGTCGATCTACCTCAAGCGCAAGACCAACCGCGGCTTCGAGGGCCTCGCGCTGCTCCCCGGCGGCGACCTGGTCCTGGCCCTGCAGAGCCCGCTGCTCAACCCCGACAAGGTCGCGGGCGAGGACTCCCGCACGACGCGGCTGCTGCGCTTCTCGACCCGCAAGAACCGCGTCACCGCCGAGTACGCGTACCGCTTCGACCCGGTCGGCGTCGTCGAGCCCGGCCAGACGAAGACGGCCGAGCTGAAGATCTCCTCCGTCGTCGCGCTCGGCGACGACCGCCTCCTCGTCCAGGAGCGCACCGACAAGTCCTCCCGCGTGCACGAGGTACGCCTCCGCCGCGGCTCCGACATCCTCGGCTCCCGCTGGGACACCCCGGTCACCCCGAGCCTCGAACAGCTCGACGACGGGGCGGCCGCGGACGTACCGGTCCTCGCCAAGCGCCTGGTGGTCGACTTCAACACGGTCGAGGGTGTCCCGGGGAAGATCGAGGGCATCGCCCTGGAGGGCTCCTCGACCCTGGTCCTGCTCAACGACAACGACTTCGGCATGACGGACGGCCCCGCGGCCTTCGACGCGAACGGCCGCCTGGTCGACAGCGACGTGGAGACCACCCTGGTCCGGGTGAAGCTGCCCCGCGCGCTGCGCTGACGCGATGGGACGGAGGGGTGGGGCGGGGAGGGGTGGGGCGGGGCCCGGGCGCGGTCACGCCGACGTCGAACCAGCCCGCCCCCGGTCACGCCGACGTCGGACCGGCCTCACCCGTGGCCGCGATACCGCCCTCTCCCACAGCCGCGATACCGGCGATCACCGCGTCGAGACCACGCTTGACGCGGTCGACGCCCCAGCCGCGTTCGGTGCGCTGGAAGTCGAAGAGGCCCGGTGTGTACGCCATGAGGAGCAGGTCCGCCACGTAGGCGGCGTCCACGCCGGGGGCGAGCTCCGTGACCATGCCGACGATCTGCTCGTGGTGTCGGCGGAAGGGGGCGCTGCGGTAGCGCCCCGCCGGTGCGCTCGCCTCGGCCAGGAGCAGCAACTCCCGGTTGTCGTCGACGAGGTCGGCCATGCCGTGCAGGAAGGCGCGCAGACGGTCGTGGGCCGACGGAGCCCCGTCCTGGCAGTGGCGGGCGAAGGTCTCCTGGAAGCGGGTCTCGTTGTCCTCGATCAGGGCGTACACGAGCCCCGCCCGGTTGTGGAAGCGGCGGTAGACGGTGCCGACCCCGACCCCGGCGTCCTTGGCCACCGCGTCCAGGGACAGCTCGGCGAAGCCGTCCGCCGCGAGTCGGCGCCGGGCGGCGTCGAGGATGCGGAGGCGGTTGCGGGCGGCGTCGGCGCGTTCGGTGGGGGCGGTCATGCGGAGCAGCGTAACGGTCGTAGCGGATAGGTCTCCGGTTATCTCTTGAGAACCGGAGGGCTCTCCGCTTAAGCTCGCGTCACACCAACCGGAGAGCTCTCCGGTTCTGGCTCGGGGTCGGCGCACCCAGCGCACCCCGCACGCCGACGAAGGAGACGCCCGCCATGACCACCGTCACCTCCCCCTCCGCCCCCGTCCTGAACGGCCGTGTGATCGGCATCGCGTACCACGCGATCTCCGCCGTAAGGGACCGACTGCTCGTGGACTCGGGCCTGACCTTCCACCAGTCGGTGGCGCTCAACGCCGTCGCCGACGGACTCGACCGCGCCGGCGCCGTCGAGCAGGTGACGGCGAGGCTCAAGATCGGCCCGTCGGAGGTGCACACGCTGCTCGACGAACTCGTCGCCGCCGGGCTGCTCGACGCCGCAGGAGCCTCCGTCACGGAGAAGGGCGACGAGATCCGGCAGGGCTTCACGGACGCGGTGGCGGAACTGGCCGAGCGGCTCTACGGCGACCTCCCGGCGACCGACCGGGAGATCGCCGCCCGCGCCCTCGCCCACGTCACCGCGAGGGCGAACGCGGAACTCGCCGCCGCGCCCGAGTAGCCGCCGGCCGGGTGTACGCGGGTGCGCCTCGGAGGCGGCCCGCACCTCCGGAAGGATCAGCGGCGCGGAGACGAACCCCGCGGGAGCCGGTCGCGCGTGTCCCGCCGGTCAGGGTCGTGCGACGCGGCCAGGGCGTCCTCCAGCAGGGCCCGGAGCCGGGCCGACGACTGGATTCCCGAGGTCGGGGGACCGCCGTCGACGACGAGGGAAGGGACGCTGTCGATGCCCAGCGCGGCGGCGCGGCGCTCGTCCGCCCGAACGTCCTCGGCGAAGGCGTCACCGTCCAAAGCCGCACGGACCTCGTCCGCGGGCAGCCCGGCTGCCACGCCCAGCCGCTCCAGGACCTGAGGGTCGGCGATGTTGCGACCCTCGGTGTGGTACGCCCGCAGCAGACCCTCCAGTACCGCCTCGGACGGACCGCGCTCGGCCGCGAGGTGGAGCAGGCGGTGCGCGTCGAACGTGCTGACCGGCCGGGCGAGGTGGAGATTGAGCTCCAGCCCCTCCCGCCGGCCTTCCGCCTGGATCCGGGAGACCCGCTCGGGCGCCCGGTCGCCCCACCACGCCGTCATCGCCTCGGCGGCCGTCGGACCGGGCGTTCGCCCCTCGTCCGGGGCGAGCTCGTAACTCCGCCAGACCACCTCCACCCGGCCGCTGTCGGCCAGCTGCCGCACGGCGGCCTCGACGCGCCGCTTCCCGATGTAGCACCAGGGGCAGAGCACATCCCCGTACATCTCGACCTTCACCAACTGCCTTCTTCCTTCCGGCTTCCTTCCGGCTCCCTCCCGGGGTGCCGTGCCGACCGTGGAGCGGTACGGCGACGGGTCGGGCGGACTACCGCGTCCGTGGACCGATCTCCCGCACGACCGTGTAGGTGGGGACTCCGCTCATACGGGCCTCGGCCTTGCCGGTGAGCCCTTCCAGGGCCGCGCCGATGGCGGCCATCCGGCCCTCGGTGTCGGAGGTCTCGACGAAGTTGCGGTAGTCGGCCTCGCTCGCCCAGGCCACGATGTTGTAGACCCGGGTGCCGTCCGTGCTCACGTGGAACCGGGCCGAACGGTAGCCGGGGTAGAAGCTGACCCACCGCTCCTGGATGTCGGCGAAGGCACGCACGACCTCGTCCTGGGTCGCGGGACCGTCCACGGTGTAGTCGATGATCGAGTAGAAGCCGTGATCGGTGCTGACGTCGGTGCTCATGTCGGCTCTCCTGCCGCGAGTTGTCCGCGGGGACGGGCGTCGCCCCCTGAGCAGGAGTTTGAAATATCAAGCTAACTTGAGGTCAAGAGCGGTCCTCACCCGACCGCCCCCACCTCCGGCAGCGGAATCCGGACCGGCTCCCGCCACCCCCCGCCAGCAAAAAGACCCTCCCGAAGGAGGGTCGATCGCGGTGCGCCCCCGGCAGGACTCGAACCTGCGGCCAAGTGCTTAGAAGGCACCTGCTCTATCCACTGAGCTACGGGGGCCGGGTGGTGATCGTGTGGTCAGGAGCCCCTTGTGGGTGGGGTGTGGCCTGCCGGGACAAGGATAGGGCTCCGATCGCCTTGGCCCGGTTGCTTCACCTGCGTGGCACGATGTGGAGGTTCGGTGAAGCGGAACGATAATCGCAGGCAGGTGCGATTCGCGCAGCGCTTTTCGCATCGCTCGGGGCGGGTGTTGTGCACTCGTTATGCCTGAGCTTCCGGTCACCGGCCCTCTCTTCGGCGCGCAGGGCCGCAATAGGCTTCAAAAACACTCATAAATTGGGCATTCTTCGCATGTGGTGACCTTGGACGAACGGCCTCAGCTGATCGACGCACTCTCCGCCCTGCGCGACCGTGTCGCCGCCGTGCGTCTCCCCCTCCCCCTCCCCGACACACCACGCGCCCGGCAGACCCGGGCCGAGCTGCTCGCCCAGCTCGACGACTATCTGGTGCCCCGGCTCAAAGATCCCGACGCCCCGCTCCTCGCCGTCGTCGGCGGGTCCACCGGGGCCGGCAAGTCCACGCTCGTCAACTCCCTCGTCGGGCGCCGGGTCAGCGAGTCCGGTGTCCTCAGACCCACAACCCGCACCCCCGTGCTCGTGTGCCACCCCGAGGACCACCACTGGTTCGCCGGGATGCGGGTCCTCCCGCAGCTCACCCGCGTCTGGCTGCCCCAGGCCGACGAGGACCACCCCGCCGACGACGCACCCCCCGAGGAGAACGCCCTGCGCGTCGAGACCGCGTCCTCCATGCCCCGGGGCCTCGCCCTCCTCGACGCGCCCGACATCGACTCCCTCGTCGTCGAGAACCGGCTCCTCGCCGCCGAGTTGATCTGCGCCGCCGACATCTGGGTGATGGTCACCACCGCCTCGCGGTACGCCGACGCCGTGCCCTGGCATCTCCTCCGTACCGCCAAGGAGTACGACGCCACCCTCGTCACCGTCCTCGACCGCGTCCCCCACCAGGTCATCGGCGAGGTATCCCGGCAGTACGAGGCCCTGCTCGACAAGGCCGGCCTCGGCGACGTGCCCCGCTTCACCATCCCCGAGCTGCCCGAATCCGCCGACGGCGGCAGCGGGCTGCTCCCCGACTCCGCCGTCGCCGCCCTGCGCGGCTGGCTCGCCCACCGGGCCGAGGACCCGGCCGCCCGCCAGCAGGCCGCCGACCGGACCGCCTCCGGCGTCATCGACTCCCTCGACGCCCGGCTCCCCGAGCTGGCCGCCGCGGTCGCCGCGCAGTACGCCGCAGCCGTCCGGCTCGGCGGGGCCGTCGAGGCCGCGTACGGCGGACAGGGCAAGCGGGTGCGCAAGGAGCTCGGCCGCGGCGCCGTCCTCGCCGGTGACGCCCGCACCCGCTGGCGCTCCTACCCCCGCGACAGCACCGCCGACGAGCTCCTCGACGCCCTCGCCGAGTCCCTCGCCGCCCTCCTCCACTGCGCCGTCTCCGCCGCCGAGGAGCAGGTCCGGGACACGTGGCGCCGCGAACCCGCCTCCGACGCCCTCGGCCCCCTGCGGACCGGCGGCGACCGCGACACGGCGGAGCGGATCGGCGTGGAGGTGCG
This sequence comes from Streptomyces sp. Qhu_M48, assembly GCF_051305195.1. Classification (NCBI taxonomy): domain Bacteria; kingdom Bacillati; phylum Actinomycetota; class Actinomycetes; order Kitasatosporales; family Streptomycetaceae; genus Streptomyces; species Streptomyces sp. Qhu_M48. The sequence goes on from NZ_CP195432.1 coordinate 1,034,978, forward strand.
GCGCTGGCGCCGTGTCCTCGAAGAACTGGCCGAGGAGGAGGTGCGGAGCGAGGAGCGCCCCTCCACCTCCCGTACGGCCGCCCCCGAGGCCGACACCGTCGCCGCCCTCCTCGCCGCCTCCCTCCTCGGCGGCCGGCGCACCCGGGCCGCGGGCGAACGCCTCGCCGAACTCCTCGGCGCCCAGGCCGCCCTGCGCCTGCGCGACAAGGGCGGCGACCTGGTCCTCTCGTACGTCGACCGTGTCCTGCACGCCGAACGCGACCGGCGCCTCGCGCCCCTCGAAGCACTCGACGTGACCCCCGAGCCGCAGGCGGAGCTGATCGCCGCGCTCTCCGTACTGCAGAAGGAGAAGTGACGTGGTGGACGCGGACGACGAGCGCCGACCGAACGACGGCGAGAGGGACGGGAGAGGCGAGCGGGGTGGGAAGGGCGAGCCGGGGGACCGCGGGCCGGACCGGGAAGGCGGTCGCGGCAGCTGGGACGACGGGCTGATCGCCCGGCGCGCGAGCGAGCGCGCCGCCGCCGTCGGCACGCTGCCCGGGGAGGACGGCCCACCGGACGAGGAGGACACGCTGCCGCCCCTCGGAGGGAACTACGGCGGCCCCCTCCGTGCCCGCCTCGACGCCCTCCACGAACTCGTCGGACTCTCCCGTACGCGGGTCGAGAGCGAGGCCCTCGCCGAGGCCGGACGGGTGCTCGACGAGGCCGCCGCCCGGCAGCGGCTCTCCTCCCGGCACACCGTCATCGCCATCGCCGGCGCCACCGGCAGCGGCAAGTCCACGCTCTTCAACGCCCTCGCCGGCGTTCCCGTCTCCGAGACCGGACTGCGCCGTCCCACCACCTCCGCGCCCATCGCGCTCAGCTGGTCCGAAGGAGCCGCCGGGCTCCTCGACCGGCTCGCCGTCCCCGGCCGGCTGCGCCGCCGCCCCCTCGCGGGCGGCGCCGCCGACACCGGCCTCCAGGGGCTCGTCCTCATCGACCTGCCCGACCACGACTCGGCCGTCACCGCCCACCGCGACCAGGTCGACCGGGTCCTCGGACTCGTCGACGGCGTCATCTGGGTGGTCGACCCCGAGAAGTACGCGGACGCCGCCCTCCACGAGCGCTACCTCCGGCCGCTCGCCGGACACGCCGAGGTGACCTTCGTCGTCCTCAACCAGATCGACCGGCTCGGCACGGAGGCCGCCGACCTCGTCCTCGACGACCTGCGCCGCCTCCTCGACGAGGACGGCGTCGCGCTCGGCGAGCACGGCGAACCCGGCGCCGGTGTCCTCGCCGTCTCCGCGCTGACCGGCGACGGCGTACCCGAACTGCGCGACATGATCGCCGCTTTCGTCCAGGAACGCACCGCCCTCGAACGCCGGCTCGCCGCCGACGTCGACGCCGCCGCCGCCCGGCTGCGCCCGGCCTACCTCGCCGACGGACGGCCCGGCCTCGACGAGCGCGCCCGCGAGGCCTTCACGGACCGGCTCGCGGCCGCCGTCGGCGCCCAGGCCGCGGGCGAGGCCGCCGAACGGGTCTGGCGCCGGGGCGCCATCCGCGCCTGCGGCACCCCCTGGCTGCGCCTCTACCGCTGGTACGAGCGGATCCGCGCCCACGGCTCCACGGACCCGCACCTCTCCTCCCCGGTCGAGGAGGAACTGACGGCTCGCCAACGGGTCGAGCAGGCGGTCAGGATCCTCGCCGACGAGGCCTCGCGCGGGCTTCCGACGCCCTGGGCACAGGCCGTGCGCGAGGCGGCGGCACGCGGCGCGGAGGGACTCCCCGAGGCCCTGGACGAGCTGACGGTCACCCTCGGCGACCCGGCGGCCCGGCCGCCCCGGCCCGCCTGGTGGCCCGCCGCCGTCCTCGCCCAGGTGGTGATGACGCTCCTGCAGGTCTTCGGCGCGCTGTGGCTCGTCGGGCAGATCGTCGGCGTCGTGGAGCCGGGGCTCCTCCCGCCGGTCCTCGTGATGCTCGGCGGCATCGTCGGCGGGCCGCTCGTCGAATGGGCCTGCGAGGGCGCGGTGAAGGGTCCCGCCAAGCGGTACGGGCAGGAGGCCGAGCGACGGCTCCGGGAGGCGACCGCCGCCTGCGGCCGGGCCCGGGTGCTCGACCCGGTGGCGGCGGAGCTGATGCGCTACCGGGAGGTGCGCGAGCAGTACGCGACGGTGGTGGGTACGCGGCCGTCGACGCGGATCGTCGGCGGGAGCCGCGCCGGCGCCGGCCGGCTGGGTGCGACGCGGACGGGGGTACGGGGGAGGTAGCGGCCCTGCCGCCGTCCCCGGGCCCGTTTCCCCGGGGTGGCTCCCCGCTCCTGCCCACCCCCGCCGGTTCACCCTCCCGAGTGAGGGAGTTGTCCACTTCTCCGGGTCTGTCCACAGCCCGCTGCGGGCTCTTCCCCGTGGCCCCACTCTGGTGCGTACCGGATGCGTACCGGATGCGTACCGGGCAGAAGACCGCAGAGTGAACGCAGGGTGGGGGACGGGACAATGAACGACACGACCGTGACGCTCGTCGGCAACGTGGCGACGGCGGTGGAGTACCGGGACACGGCGACAGGAGGGGTGGCCAGGTTCCGCTTCGCGGTGACCTCGCGCCGCTGGGACCGGGAGAAGGCGCTCTGGTCCGACGGTCCGACCAGCTTCTACACGGTGTCGGCCTGGCGCTCGCTCGGGGCCAATCTGGCGGCCTCGGTGTCCGTGGGGGAACCGCTCCTGGTGCACGGGCGCTTGAGGGTGCGTGAGGACGAGCGGGACGGGCAGCGCAAGACCTTCGTGGACGTGGCGGCCCTGGCCGTGGGGCACGATCTGAGCCGGGGAACGGCGGCGTTCCGGCGTGCTGCGCGGTCGGCGCCCGGGCCTGACCAGGAGCGCGATCCCACGGGGGAGGGGATGGCGGTGCTCGGCCCCGCGCCGGATCGGGACCCGTGGGCGGGGGCGGCGGCGGACGCCGTGGCCGAGGCCGCAACTCGCTTGGTGACCGTGTCCTGACCTTGTGTCGTGGCGATTTGTCGACCAACTCGCCTTGCCTGATAACGATTCCGATTCGGAATGGTTATCTGACCGTATGGTCGGGCACCGAGGGGTTCCGCATCCCTAGGATCGCCGGGTACTCATGTGGCACTTGAGCCCATCGAGTCTGTGAGTTCTGTCGGCGTGCTCTCCCCCCACGCGGAACAACGCTGTTCGCGCGGAGTGGCTCGCCCGGAGGGGAATCCAATGCTTTCTGTTCGTGGGCGAGGCGCTGTGCGTCGCCTCGCCGCCGCCACCCTGATCTCGGGGCTCGTCGCCGCCGGTGCCCTCGCGACGGCCGGTCCGGCGCTGGCCGATGACGCCCCGGGTGCCGGTGGCGTCAAGGCCAAGCTGGGCAACCTGTCCGAGGAGGAGTCCGGCAGCGTCGAGATCTCCGAGAAGGACGGCTCCAAGTGGTCCGTCCGGGGCGGTCTCTTCACCATGCAGGTCGAGGGTGGCGGTTCCCTCTCGACGTACTGCATCGACCTTCGTACCCCGGCGAAGCACGACTTCGACTACAAGGAGGTCGGCTGGGACCAGTCGTCCCTCCACGACAACGACGACGCGGGCAAGATCCTCTGGATCCTTGAGAACGGCTACCCGAAGCTCTCCACCGAGGTCCTCGGCGGGAACGTCGGCGTCGACCTGTCCAAGAGCGAGGCCGCCGCGGGCACCCAGGCCGCGATCTGGACCCTCTCCGACAACGTCACGGCGAAGCCGAAGGACGCGGACGCGCAGAAGCTGACCGACTACCTGCTGGAGAAGGCGACGAAGCTCGAGGAGCCCAAGGCCTCCCTGAGCCTCTCCCCGTCCTCCGTCGCGGGCAAGGCCGGCGACAAGCTCGGCCCGATCACGGTCAACACCAACGCCAAGGACGTCAAGGTCTCCGTCGTCCCGGGCGCCCCCGAGGGCGTCAAGGTCGTCGACAAGGCCGGTAACGCCGTCACCACCGCCGCCAACGGCGCCGAGCTCTTCCTCGACGTTCCCGCCGGCACCGCCGACGGCACCGCCGAGGTGGCTGCCGAGGCGACCACCAAGGTTCAGCTCGGCCGCGCCTTCGTCTCCATCGACGGCCCGTCGCAGACCCTGATCCTGGCCGGTTCCAGCGACTCCACCGTCACCGCCAAGGCCTCGGCCACGTGGGCGAAGAAGGGTGCGGTCCCGGCCGTCACCGTCGCCAAGGAGTGCGCCAAGGGCGGCCTCGAGGTCGTCGCCTCCAACGAGGGCGACGAGCCGTGGACCTTCGACCTGAAGGGCACGTCGCACACCGTCGCCCCGGGTGAGAAGAAGACCATCCTGGTCCCGATCGCCGAGGACGAGGCGTACAAGTTCACCATCACCGGCCCGAACGGCTTCGAGGAGACCTTCGAGGGCGTCCTGGACTGCGAGACGGCCCCTCCCGGCCCGAAGCCTTCCGAGACCCCCACCACGGAGCCCTCGACCCCGGCCTCGCCGTCCCCGTCCGCCTCGGAGGGCACGACCGGCGGTGACACCACCGGTGGAACCACCGGTACGACCGGCACCACCGGTGGCGGCGACCTCGCCGAGACCGGCAGCTCCAACGCCACCCCGATGATCGCCGGCATCGCCGCCGCGCTCGTCGTGGTCGGTGGCGGCGCGGTGTTCTTCCTCCGCAAGAAGAAGACCGCCGGACACTGAGCCCAGGCCCCGGTGCCGGCCCCGCCGGCACCGGGAAGCCCTGACTCCACAGGGTGATCCGCGTCACACCGGAACCACCCCGTGATCCCCGCACGACCCCGGACCGCCTCCGCGCCCGGGGTCGTCGCACGTCCGGGCCCCGTTTCCGCCCCCTACCGCCCGGTAAGGCCCCGCCGCGGCGGCGGCGCGACCCCCTCCGGTCGCCCGCTTCCGCCCGTCTCCCGGCTTACCGGTTTCCTCCCGGGGGTGGCGGTCAGGCAAGATGGGGTGTATCTGCCCACTCACTCCTCGCCGGACGGTTTCTCTTGGCTGAGTTCATCTACACCATGCGCAAGGCGCGTAAAGCGCACGGCGACAAGGTGATTCTCGACGACGTCTTCCTGAACTTCCTGCCCGGCGCCAAGATCGGCGTGGTGGGCCCGAACGGTGCCGGTAAGTCCACCGTTCTGAAGATCATGGCGGGGATCGAGCAGCCGTCCAACGGTGACGCGTTCCTCTCGCCCGGCTACAGCGTCGGCATCCTCATGCAGGAGCCGAAGCTCGACGAGTCGAAGACCGTCCTGGAGAACGTGCAGGACGGCGCCGCCGAGCAGATGGGCAAGCTCAAGCGCTTCAACGAGGTGGCCGAGCTCATGGCCACCGACTACAGCGACGAGCTGATGAACGAGATGGGCAAGCTCCAGGAGGACCTGGACCACTCCAACGCCTGGGACCTCGACGCCCAGCTGGAGCAGGCCATGGACGCCCTGGGCTGCCCGCCCGGCGACTGGCCCGTCACCAACCTCTCCGGTGGCGAGAAGCGCCGTGTCGCGCTCTGCAAGCTGCTCATCGAGGCCCCGGACCTGCTCCTCCTCGACGAGCCCACCAACCACCTCGACGCCGAGTCGGTGAACTGGCTGGAGCAGCACCTCTCGAAGTACGCGGGCGCCGTGGTGGCCGTCACCCACGACCGCTACTTCCTGAACAACGTCGCCGAGTGGATCCTGGAGCTCGACCGCGGTCGCGCGATCCCCTACGAGGGCAACTACTCCACCTACCTCGACAAGAAGGCCACCCGCCTCAAGGTCGAGGGCAAGAAGGACGAGAAGCGCGCCAAGCGCCTCAAGGAGGAGCTGGAGTGGGTGCGGTCCAACGCCAAGGGGCGTCAGACCAAGTCCAAGGCCCGTCTCGCCCGCTACGAGGAGATGGCGGCCGAGGCCGACAAGATGCGGAAGCTGGACTTCGAGGAGATCCAGATCCCGCCGGGCCCGCGCCTGGGCTCCATCGTCGTCGAGGTCGAGAACCTCTCCAAGGCCTTCGGCGACAAGGTCCTCATCGACGACCTGAGCTTCACCCTGCCCCGTAACGGCATCGTCGGCGTGATCGGCCCGAACGGCGCCGGCAAGACCACGCTCTTCAAGATGATCCAGGGTCTGGAGACCCCGGACTCCGGCTCCATCAAGGTCGGCGAGACCGTCAAGATCTCGTACGTCGACCAGAGCCGCGCCAACATCGACCCCAAGAAGACGCTGTGGGCCGTCGTCTCCGACGAGCTGGACTACATCAACGTCGGCCAGGTCGAGGTGCCGTCCCGCGCGTACGTCAGCGCCTTCGGCTTCAAGGGCCCGGACCAGCAGAAGCCCGCGGGCGTGCTGTCCGGCGGTGAGCGCAACCGCCTCAACCTGGCGCTCACGCTCAAGGAGGGCGGCAACCTGCTGCTCCTCGACGAGCCCACCAACGACCTCGACGTCGAGACCCTGTCGTCGCTGGAGAACGCCCTCCTGGAGTTCCCCGGCGCCGCGGTCGTGATCTCCCACGACCGGTGGTTCCTGGACCGGGTCGCCACCCACATCCTCGCCTACGAGGGCGAGTCCAAGTGGTACTGGTTCGAGGGCAACTTCGAGTCGTACGAGAAGAACAAGGTCGAGCGCCTCGGCGCGGACGCCACCCGTCCGCACCGCGCCACGTACAAGAAGCTGACCCGAGGCTGAGGTCAGTGGCCAGGCACATCTACAGCTGTCCCCTGCGCTGGTCGGACATGGACGCCTTCGGGCACGTCAACAACGTCGTCTTCCTGCGGTACCTGGAAGAGGCGCGGATCGACTTCATGTTCCGGCTGGCGCCGGGGGACGGTTCCCCCTCGTTCTCGGGCGGGTCCGTCGTGGCCCGGCACGAGATCGACTACAAGCGGCCGCTGGTCCACCGGCACGAGCCGGTGACCATCGAGTCGTGGGTCACGAAGATAGGCGCGGCGTCGCTGACGATCGCGTACGAGGTCAAGGACGCGGACGTCGTGTACGTCCGGGCGTCCACGGTCGTCGTGCCCTTCGACCTGGAGGCGCAGCGACCGCGCCGGATCTCCTCCGAGGAGCGCGCGTTCCTCCAGGAGTACGTCGACGACGGGATGACGTCCGCCGCATGACCGTGCTCGCGCCGCTGCACTTCGACGACGCCAGGGAGGCGGCGGCCCTCGCCGCCTTCCTGACCCGGCTCGTCCACTACGACCGGGCCGCCGCCGTCCGCCTCCAGGCGGGCGGCGGGGCGCTGGCCGTCTTCGGACGGCCGCCGTCGTTCGAGGTGCTCGCGATCCGTACGGCGCGACTCGTCGACGCGGTGGACCTCGACGTCACCGTCTCCGCCGGTGCGCTCCTCGACGGCATCGAGGAGTCGGCGGGCAAGGCGGTCGTCCCGGACTCGGTCACCGGGCCGCCCTGGGCGGGTGTCCTCCCGCCCCGGGCCGGCTGGCAGCCGGTCGGCGGGCTGCCGCGCGCCGCCGAGATGCGGGGCGCGGTCGCCGCGGCCGTCGCCGAGTTCCGGGCGCGGGACGAGGAGCTGCCCGAGGAGCGGCGGACCAGGGCCGAGCGCGACCGGATCGGCCGCGAGATCTGGTCCCGGACCCTCGGCCCCACCGGCCTTCCGCTGCGGGCCGTGCACGCCGCGCAGTCACTGGGCTTCCTGCCGCCCGCGGGGACGCCGGCCGCGGAGGCGCCGGTCGGCGCGGACGTCCCCGTGGCGCTCTTCGCCTCCGGCCCGTGGCTGCGGCTGCGTACCCCGTACGGCTCGATCGCCCTCCGTACCGCCCCCGTGGCCCTGAGCGTCACCCCGCACTGACCAGCACCCCCACCGGACCGACGCGCCGCCCACCGCCCCGCACGGTCCGCCCCGCTCAGCGCTCCGCGTCGTCCGGCCACACCCCGATGTGGTCCTGTTCGAGTTCGAGGGCCACGCGGTGTTCCATGCCGAGGGCCCGCGTGTACTCCGCCGGGAGCTGGAGCCGGCCCGCGCGGTCGAGCATCGCGTACTCCCGTGCCACCAGCGACTCCTTGCCCTGCTCGTCGACCTCCGTGCGGCGCAGGACCTCCGAGGAGGTGCGGCCGTCGCGGATGGCGACCGTGCGGCGGACCTCGGAGGCGACCGCCTGGTCGTGGGTGACGATCACGATCGTCGTGCCCAGTTCCTCGTTGGCGCGGCGGAAGGCCGCGAAGACCTGCTCGCCGGTGGCCGAGTCCAGCTCGCCGGTCGGCTCGTCGGCGAGGAGCACGGACGGGTTGTTGGCCAGGGCGACCGCGATGGCCACCCGCTGCTGCTGACCGCCGGAGAGCTGGTGCGGGCGCCGGTCACGGGCCTCCGCGATGCCCAGCATCGACAGGAGCTCCTCGGCCCGCTCGGCCTTCCGCTTCGACCGGCCGCGCAACTGCATGGGGAGCGCCACGTTCTGGGCGGCCGTCAGATAGGGCAGGAGGTTGCGGGAAGTCTGCTGCCAGACGAAGCCGACGACCTCGCGGCGGTAGCGCAGCCGGGCCCTGCCGTCCATCGCGAGGAGGTCGCACCCGCCGACCCGGGCGGCGCCGGCGGTCGGCACGTCCAGGCCCGCGAGGATGTTCATGAGGGTCGACTTGCCGGAGCCGGAGGCGCCGACGAGGGCCATCAGCTCGCCCTCGCGCACCAGGAGGTCGAGGCCCTGGAGGGCCTGCACCTCCACCCCGTCCGTGGTGAAGATCCGGACGAGCCGGTCGCAGGCGATGAGGGCGTCGTGACCGTACGAGGGCCGGTCGCGGTGCGCCGTCACCCGCCGCTCCAGCTCCTCCAGGGTGGTGGGGTCGGAGGCGGATCCCGCCCCGTCGGTCCGGCTCGACGTTTCGGTCCGCGTCATCGTGCGTCTCCTGCCCTGAGTTCCTTGATCGAGCCCTTGCGCCCCGCCCACCAGGCCTGTCCGGCCGCCGCCGCCGCCGTGATCAGGACGACCGTGACGGCGGGCACCACGAGCGACCACGGGTCGAGCCGCAGGGGCGCGCTGTCCAGTGGGGCGTAGGCGGGTGCCACGGCCAGCGCGAGGCGGACGAGGTCGATGCCCGGGGCGACCAGCGGCACCGTCGCCCAGCCGGCCAGGGTGCCGCCGAGCGCGGCGAGGAAGGCCTGTGGGAGCGCTTCGAGCCCGAGCAGCCGTCGTCCCTGCGCGCGGGTCAGTCCCATCGTCCGCAGTCGGGCGAGGAGCGTCGTGCGCTCCGGCGCGCTCTGCAGGAGGGAGAGCAGCAGGGCCACCACGGCGTATCCGGCGCCCGCACTGATCGCGGACAGGTAGATCCGTCCGGCGCCCGCCTGGAGCGGCGAGTCCGCGTAGCCGGCCCGTTCCTCGGTCCGCGTCGACACCTGGAGGGCGGGGGACTCGGCCCGCGCGGCGGCCCGCAGCGCGGCGCCGTCCCGTGGTCCGGTGACGAGCAGGACGGTGGCCACCCGGTGGGTCAGGTCGGCGCTGTTGACGAGGAGGAAGTTGGCGTCCGGCAGGGCCGGGGTGACCGGACGGACGGCGACGACCTTCACCCGGAAGATCCCGGCCGACGACACGATCTCCCGCGGTTCGCGGCCGAGCCGCTCGGCGACCGCCGGTGAGGCGACGGCGGGCAGCACCCGTTCCGGGCCGGTGGCCGGGGTGCCGACCCTCCCCGTCGGGGCGAGCAGCTCCGCCGGGAACGGCCCGAAACCGGTCCGCCGGGCGAGCCGGGTGTACGAGTCGGGTTCGACGCCGATGAGCGACGAGGTCATCGGCGGCGCGGAGGTGCCCTCGTGGGACGGCAGCGCCACGGCGTAGTCGATCTGCAGCGGGGTCAGGTCCCGTACCCCCGCCGTACCGCGGACCGCCTCGGCGAGGCCGGACGGCAGGGGTGCCCCGCCGAGCGCGCCGTCGATGCGGGCGTCCGCGCCGGTCTTCAGGAGCGAGGCCCGTTCACGGGCGTCGGCGATGCCGGAGACGACGGAGCCGCCGAAGGCGGCCGTGGACAGGGCGAGGACGAGGGCGAGGAGCGCGCCCGTCGAGGAGACGCGTCCGGCGCGGGCCAGGGCGAGCGGTCCGACCGCGCCGCGCAGCCGACGGGCCGGGCGGCCCAGCAGGCGCAGCGGCAGCGGATAGATCCGTACGAGGAGCATGGCGGCGATCAGGCCGACGAGTACCGGGGCGGCGCTCACCAGATGGTCCCCGGCGTCGCCGGTGCCCCGCAGGCGCAGCGCGACGACGGCGCCCACGGCGAGGACGAGCAGGGTGAGTTCGACGACCGTGCGGCGCCGGGAGGGGCGCGCGGTGAGCAGGTCGTCGCGTCCGCCGTGCAGGCGCGGGCGGCGGTGCAGGACGACGGCCCGCACGGGCAGGACGAGCATCGCGAGCAGGGCGACGGCGGAGGCGGCGAGCAGGGAGGGGAGCAGCGGGACGCCGTCGGCGGACGCCGGTGCGTCGGCCGCTCCCCGTACGGTCGCCACCGCCAGGGCGAGGCCGAGCGCCGCGGCGGGTACGACGACGGCCGAGGTCTCGCCGAGCAGGCGCAGGCCGATGCCGGTGAGCGAGGCGCCGCGGGAGCGGATCAGGGCGAGTTCGCCGTCCCGGCGGGTGACGAAGAGGCTGCCGGTCATGGCGAGGACGACCACGGCGACGGTGGTGATGCCGAAGACGGCGACGGCCACGACCGGGTCGATCGCCGCCCGCATGGAGAGGTACGAGTCGACGACCATGCCGAGGTCGGTGGTGAAGGTGCCGGTGGGGCCGACGACCTGGCGCAGCTTGACCAGGTCGGGGCCGGCGGTCGCCGAGGAGAGCGCGGCGCCGAGCCGGTCCGCGTCGTCGCCGGTGAGGTGCCCGGACGTGGGGGCGAACCGGAAGAAGACCTCGGGTTCGCCGCCGGTGGAGAGCAGCGCGGGCGCCGAGGCGGGGGCGAGCAGCAGCGCCGCCTGCCAGTAGTACTTGACCTCCGGGCCGTCGGTCGCGGCGAGGGTCGGGGTGTGGAGCTGCGTCTCCACGGCCCAGTACGACCGCTCGGGTTCGCGCGGCTCCACGATCCCGGTGACCGTGACGGCGACCGGCTCCGTGCCGGTCCGGCTGGGCACGTGCACGACGGAGCCTGCTTTGATCCGCAGCGTCTCGGCGGTCTTCGCGCTGACCACCGCCTCCGGCCGGGCGGCGGTGCCGGCGGCGGCCCGGCCCGCGCGGAGGGTGGCGTGGGAGTCCAGGCCGGACAGGGAGGAGAGCACGAACACGGGGGCGATCCCGTCCGGCCGGGGCAGCCACGGGTCGGTCCCCCCGACCCACTCCACCGTGCGGACTCCGTGCACGGACTGCCGGGGGTCGGTCCGCAGCGGCCGCGGCAGCAGCGCGCGGACCTTGTCGTACCGCTCCTGGAGGAGGGCGGGGGCGAGCGCCGCCTCGCGTACGGCCGGGGGGTGCTGGAGGCCCGGCGTCCCCGCGGTCACCTGGAGCGCGGTGGTGCGGGGCGCGGCGGTCCGGATGTCGTGCCGGAGCCCCTCGCCCTCGTACGCGGCCACGGCGCGCGGCAGCGCGGCCGCGAGGTAGGCGGTGACCAGGACGAGCAGGGCGAGGGAGGTCGCCGCCCAGGGCGCGGTCCGCAGCCGGGTCCGCACCCAGGGCGCCACGGCGCGGGCGGGTTCGTCGGACCGGGACCGGGGCATGTCGGGGGCCTTCCTGCGGACGGAGGGTGTCTCGGGGGTCGCCTCGTGACCGCCCCCGGACGCTTCGGCGCGGCCACGGCCCTCGGGGCCGGGGGGTGTCTCGGCGCCGCTCCGGCCGGGCGGACCGGGGGTCGCCTCCGCACCGTCCCGGTCGGCCGGGTTCTCCCCGGCGGTCGCGGACATCAGTGGTCCCCCCGGTGGCGCAGCGTGACGGCCGGGTCGGCGCGGCGCAGGGCGATCGCGGCGACCATGGCGAGGGGCAGGGCGGCGACGCCGGCGAGCAGCAGCGCGACCTGGCCGAGGGGCAGTGCGACGAGGACCGGGGGGACGGGCCGGGTGGCCCGGCCGGTGAGGACGACGAGCGGGACGACGGCCCGCGCGAGGACGGTGCCGAGTCCGACACCGATGAGCAGGCCGATGCCGATGAGCAGTCCCTGTTCCGCGGCGATCAGCCGGGCGAGGCGGCGGCGTGGCGTGCCGAGCGCCCGCAACACCCCGAACTCGGCGGCCCGTTCCCGCAGCGCTCCGGCCGAGCCCACCGCGAAGCCGACGGCGGCGAGCGCGGCGCCGGCGGCGGCGACCGCCATCAGGGCGGCGTTGGGGCCCGCGCCGAGCGGGTCGCCGAGCAGCTCGGCGGCGAGCTCGTCGCGTACGAGGACCTGGGCCGGGTCCGCGTGGGGACGGGCGCGCAGGGCGGTGGCGACCTCGTCCGCCCGGCCGGGGTCGACGGACAGCCACCATTCGGTGGGCGCCACGGACGAGGCCGCACCGGTGGACAGGTAGCGGTTGACCGAGGTCAGGTCCAGGAGGATCGCGCCGCCGGTGTCGGGGGCGGCGCCCGAACCGTTCGCGGAGGCCGCCGGGGCGCCCGGGCCGGTGGTGGGCAGCTCGTCGACGACACGGTCGACGACGACCTTGACGCGGCCGCCGACGGTGACCTCGATGAGCTCGCCGGGCTTGGCGCCGGTGGCGGCCATGAAGCTCCGGGTGGCGACGGCGGACACCCGGGCGGGTGCGTTCGGCGCGGGTGCCCGCATCCGCAGGGCGAAGTCCGTGCCCTGCCCCCAGAGGGTCTCCGGGGGAGCGCCGACGAGGGCGAACGAGACGGAGAACGGGGCGGGGCGGCCGCCGGGTCCCGCGGTGCCGGGGACGGCCGTCGTGGGCCGCGAGCCCTGGGGGACGTTCTCCTCGGTCTGCTCGAAGGCGTGCGTCCAGGGGGCGAGGACCCGCGCGGGGGAGTGGACCCGCTCGGGTCCCTCCGCCGGGACGACGCCGAAGCGCTCGGCGCGGAGGCTCTGCCTGACGTTCACGTCGGGGTCGACGTGGCCGGAGAGATCCAGGCCGACGAGGGTGAGCCGGCCGGCGGAGCCGCGGTTCCCCTCGGCGCCGGGAGCGGCGGTCAGGGCGCCGAGGTCGAGGGTCATCCGGTGCGTCCGGCCGTCGGCGTCCAGCGACCCCATGGTGTGCCGGTACGGGATGCCGTCCGGGTCCTCCAGGACGGCGACGACCTGGACGCCGTCGCCGGTGGCCTCGGTGAACCGCAGGTCGGCGGTGAGCGACCGGGTGCCGGCGGGCAGCGGGAGACCGGGGCGGCTCGCGTCCTCGGGGGCGAGCGGGGCGAGGAGGGAACGGACGGGGACGTCGGCGAGGTCGGGCCGGAGCAGCAGACCGCCGGTGAGGCTGCGGCTGTCGACGGCGAGGACGGTCGCGCTCTTCCCGGCGACGTCCATGGTGACGCGGTGCACCGGGGCGACCGCGCGGACACCGGGCACGGTGCCCAACTGCTCGGTCCGGGTGGGCTCGCCGGGGCCGCTGCCGAGGACACGGACGTCCGAGCCGACCCGGAAGTCGGCCTGGTCGCGCTGCGAACGCTCCCACGAGCCGCTCTGCCCGATGGCCAGCATGCCCATCGCCACGGAGAGGACGAGGAGGAGGACGGGGCCCGCGCCGCGCAGCGGCCGGCGGCTGAGCTGCCAGCCCGCGAGCGCGGCGGAGAGCCCCCGCCCGCCCGCCGCGCGCCGCTCGGCCAGCTTGGCGGCGGGCGGCAGCAGACGCAGCGTCAGGACGGTGCCGGCCAGCAGGGCGAGGGCGGGCGCGGCGACGAGCACCGGGTCCACGGAGCCGCCGGACCCGCCCGCGTCGGCGGTGCCGCCGGCCGCGGCGGGTCGCCGCAACTGCCAGTAGGCGACGGCCGCGACGACCAGCAGGCCGAGGTCCGCGCCGGCCCGCACGGGACCGGGCAGGGCGGCCGAGCGCGCCGCGCGCAGCGAGACGCCGGAGCCGTCCCCGGTGGCGAGCGCGGGCGCGACGACGGCGGCGGCGCAGCACAGGGCCACGGCGGCGGCGACCAGCCACACCTGGAGCGAGGGGGTCGTGTCGAGCCGTACGCCGAGGGAGGCGAGGGCGCTCTCCTCGGCGAAGAGCCGGGTCAGCGGTCCCGAGAGGAGCGGGGCGGCGACCGCAGCCGGAAGGGCGAGGAGCAGGGCCTCGACGGCGGCGAGGCCGGCGATCCGGCGCCGCGAACCGCCCCGGGCCCGCAGCAGCGAGGTCTCCCCGGAACGCTCGGTGCTGAGCAGCCGGGCGACGAGCAGCAGGGTGTACGCGGCGAGGAGCACCAGCTGCACGGCGACGATCAGGAGGGTGGAACGGGAGACGAGCAGCGCCCGCCGGCTCTGCTCCAGGACGGTCGGAAGCGCGGTGGACACCGAGATCGTCGTACCGAAGCGGGAGGTGTCGGCGGACATCGTCCTCGGGCCCTCGGTCGCGGCGGCGCGCAGGGCGTCGATGCGGTCGGTGGTGAGGCCGGAGAAGTCGGCGGAGCCGAGCCAGGACGTCTCACCGGGGCTCAGCGCCCCGGAGACCAGGGCGGCCGGATCGACGAGCAGCGGGCCGTACGTCGTGAACGTGGCCGTCCGCACCCCGCGCCCGCCCGCCGGGTCGAGCCGCCAGTACAGGTCGGTGGTGTCGACGGGCTTGTAGACGCCGGTGATCCGGACCTTCAGCGGTCGGTCGTCGATCCGGTCGCGCAGCTCGACCACGGTCCCGGGGCCGACGCGCAGCCGTCGTGCCGCCTCCTCCGGCAGCGCCGTCTCGACCACGCCGGCTGCCCGGGCGGCCGAGGGCCAGGAGCCCCGGACGAGGGAGAGCCGCGAGCGGTCGAGCGCGGCGAAGTGGGTCAGATCGGGGTCGCCGCCCCGCGCGGCGGGTGCCTGGAGGCTCCGGGGCAGCGCGTACGGCCCCGAGCGTTCGAGGCGCCGTACGGTCACCGGCAGTCCGTCGAAGGTCTTCCGCGCCCCGTTCCGGACGGCCTCCTCGGCAGTCGCCCGCCGGGCGGCGGGCACCTGCCCGCTCACCAGGAGCGCGGCGGCGGGCGCGGAGCGCCCGCGCAGTCCGGCCTGGAGCGCGGCGTCCCCGATCGCCCCGGAGAAGGAGGCGAGGGTGGCGAGCGCCGAGGTGGTCAGGAGCACGGCGAGCAGCGCCGCGGCCAGCAGCGGCCGGTGCGCCCCGACGCGCAGGAATACGAACCCCGTCACCCATCCCCCTGGCCACCCTGATCACGGTGCGCACATCGAACACGTGTCCAACGCTCCCGAGACTTCTCTCGGATGCTGTCAGAGTGCATGTGCCGTTGGAAACCGCTTGCGGGCCCGCCTTGACGTGATCGTGACCGTTATCCGGGGTTCCGGCTCCGGAATGTGCCCGTCCGCGCCGGGGGGAGCACGGACGGGGAGCGGACGGCGGTCAGCCGGCCGTGTTCACCATCGAGGCCGCCGCGTAGGTCAGGTAGCGCCACAGCTCGTGCTCGTGCTCGGGCGCCAGGTCCAGCTCGTCCAGGGCGACCCGCATGTGGCGGAGCCAGGCGTCGTGGGCGGCGCGGTCCACGGCGAACGGGGCGTGGCGCATCCGGAGCCGGGGGTGACCGCGGTGGTCGCTGTAGGTGCGGGGGCCTCCCCAGTACTGCATGAGGAAGAGCGTGAAGCGCTCCTCGGCGGGGCCCAGGTCCTCCTCGGGGTACATCGGGCGCAGCAGCGGGTCCTCCGCGACGCCCTCGTAGAAGCGGCGGACCAGGCGACGGAAGGTCTCCTCGCCGCCGACCTGCTCGTAGAAGGTCTGCTCCTGTGGTGTTTCCCCGGGAATCTCGTTCACCGTTCCATCGTCTCAGATGACCCGTCCTAGGACTTGAGGTCCAGGACCGCTCGCCGGGGCCCCCGGGCGGCGGCAGAGTGGAGACATGGGTGACGGGCGGGACGAGTTCGCCGAGGCCGGCGCACGGGCGCGACGGGCGCTCGTACGGGAGGTCGAGGCGGCGGGTGTGCTGACCGATCCCGCCTGGCGGGCCGCCTTCGCCGAGGTCCCCCGGCACCGCTTCGTCCCCTACTACTACGTCCCCGGGACCGGCGGGTACGAGCGGCTCTGGTCCGGCGACCCCGACCCCGGGCGGCGGGACCGCTGGCTGCGCGGGGCGTACGCGGACACCGCGATCGCCACCCGGGTACGGGACGGGGAACTGGTCTCCTCCGCCAGCCAGCCCTCCCTGATGGCGCTGATGCTCCACGCCCTGGACGTACGCGACGGGGACGACGTCCTGGAGATCGGGGCCGGGACCGGCTACCACGCGGCCCTGCTCTGCCACCGGCTCGGCGCGGAGCACGTCACCACCGTCGACCTGGACGAGGAGATCGCCGAGTCAGCCCGGACCCATCTCGCGGCGGTCGGGTACCGGCCGGCGGTGGTCGCCGCGGACGGGGCCCGCGGCTGCCCCGAGCGCGCGCCCTACGACCGGATCGTGGCGACGTGCGCGGTGCCCTCGGTCCCGTACCCCTGGCTCGCCCAGTGCGGGCCCGGCGCCCTGGTGCTCGCCCCGCTCTCCACCGGGCTGATCCTGCTGCGGGTGCGCGACCGCACCCACGCCGAGGGACGGTTCCTGGCCACCTCGGCGTACTTCGTGGCACTGAGGGGCGTCGCCGCCCGCGACCCGCGCCACGGACCCGCCGGGGACGAGCACTTCCGCTTCCTGTGGGGCCTGGCCGACCAGGTCCTGGACAGACGCGAAGCGCTCTCGCTCTGGCTGCGCGAGGGGCGGCCGGAGCGGGAGCGCTTCGGGGTGACGGTCAGCGGCGACCGGCAGTGGGCCTGGCTGGACGACCCCGCAGGGCCGTACGCCTGGCCCCTGCCCGAGGCGTGAGGACGCGGGTCAGCCGAGCCGGATCGTGATCGTCGTCCAGGCGCCGACGTGCACCCGGTCGCCGTCCTGGAGCTGGACGGGGACGTAGGGCTGGATCGGCTCCTCGCCGCCGTTGACCGTGGTGCCGTTGGTGGAGTTCTGGTCCACCACCGCCCACGAGCCGTCCGGCTGCTGCACGAGCACGGCGTGCTGGTGCGAGACGCCCGGGTCCTCCGGCGGCACCGAGAGGTCGACGTCGGGGGACTCGCCGGTGGAGTGCCGGCGGCGCCCGATGGAGATCTGGTTGCCCTGGAGCGGCAGGTGCTTGTCCGGGGAGTACGCGGGCAGGTTCAGGCCGGTGGCCTCCGGGCCGCTGCGCTGCATCATCGCCATGAAGTACTCGCGGTCCGGACCGATCACCGCGGTCCAGGACAGCTGCTGCCGAGGCGGCTGGAATTGCTGCTGCGGGGGCGCCTGGTGCTGCTGCGGGGGCGGCGGGGCCTGGTGCTGCCCCTGGTGACCCTGCTGTCCGTGCTGCCCCTGCTGCTCGTACGGTGGCGGAGGCGGCTGCGGCGCGTGCTGCTGCGGAGGCGCCTGGTGCTGGCCGGGAGCCTGGTGCTGCGGGGGCTGCGGAGGCGCCTGGTGCTGAGGGGGCGCCTGGTGCGGCGGGGGCTGCGGAGGCTGGTGCTGCGACGGCGGCGAGAGCACCCAGTCGTCGTCCGCGCGCGGCCGTGGCGGCGCGGGCGGCGCCGGGGCCTGGGCCTGGGCGGACGGGGCCTGGAAGTAGGCCGGAGGCGCCGGCTGCTGCTGCGGCTGCTGCGGCTGCTGCGCGGGAGGCTGCTGCACCGGCGGGCGCTGCGGCGGGGCCTGTTGGTGCGTGGGGTCGCTGCCCAGCGGCTCGGCGGGACGGTTCACCTGCGAGGGCCGTGATCCCTGGTAGCCGAACGGGTCCTGCGGCGGCGGTCCCTGGGGAGCCTGCTGTCCCTGCGAGGGCTGCTGGCCCTGCGGCGGCTGCGACGGGGACTGGAAGCCGGGCGGCAGGTTCAGGCCGGGCGGCGGTCCGGGCTGCCGCTGCGGGGACGGCACGTTCTGCGGGGCGAGCGGCGTGTACGAGGTCGCCGTGTTCGTGAGGAAGTTCCAGCGGCACTCCTCGCAGAACGGCGCCATGGGCTCACGCGGCGTACGGCACTGCGGGCAGAGCTCCGCCTGGGCCGTCGCGTTCGGGTCGCCACCGGGGCCGAAGCCACCGGAAGCGGGCGGAGCACCGTGACCACTGGGGCTGTTGTAGCCACCGGGGCCTTCGGGGCCGCCGTAACCACCCGGGCTGTCGGGGCCGGGGTATCCGTAGGCGGGCGGCGGCGGGGGAGGCGGCGGTACGGCACCCGTCGGCGCACCCGCCCCGGCCATGCGATGGCCGCAGACCTCGCACCAGTCGTCGGAGACCGACTGGTGTCCGTTCGGGCAGGTCGGCATGTCGGTGCTTCCCCCTCTCGTCGTCCGGCCCGGTGGCCGGGCTACCTCTTGACGCGAACGGTCTTGGTGGAGCGGGTCTCGAGTGTCATCTCGTCCGCTTCCGCGACCTTCGCCTTCAAACGCACAGTACCGGTCGCCGCATCGACAACGTCGACCACCTTCGAAAGCAGTTTCGCCGTATCCGCGTTGCCGGAGGCCGCCGCGAGCTGCACCGCACGGCCCAGTTTGGCCGTCGCGCCGTCACGATCGCCCGATTTGCGGGCATCGAGACCCTGCTGGATGACGTCCGCCAGCTCGGCCTGGCCCGTGTAGTGCGCCACCTGCGGGTTGATCGACGTCGACATCGCCACGTCGTCCGTCCACACCGCCCGTACCAGTCCCTGGGACAGCGGACGCGGGGTGCCGTCCACCGGGTCCGGGGCGATCAGGGAGACCCGGGCGGCGAGCATCTCCTGGCCGACCGCGGCCCGCGGCACTCGCACGCTCACGTGGTAGTCGCGGGACTCGTCGCCCCACGAGCCCGTCGGGTAGTCCCCGGCGCGCGGCCCGGCCTCCGTACGGCGCCCGGTCAGGTCCTCGACCGTCGGCGCCACCTGCTTCACGTAGGCGATCTCCACCCCGACCGGGGTCCACAGGCGCAGCACGACGTCCGCCACGCCCTTGCCCATCGCCTCCTCCATCATCGTCGTGAAGTCGGCGGCGAGGGCGGCCGGGTCGGCGACGATGTCGGCGGTGCCGAGGAGCGCCGAGGCGATCCCGGTGACCTCCTTGACCTCCCAGTCGGTGCCCACCCCGCGCGCGTCACAGGTGAAACGGCCGGCGCAGGCGTCGAGCGCGGCCCGCAGCTCCTCCGGCGACTCGTGCTCGTTGCGGCCGTCGGTGAGCAGGATGCCGTGCCGGATGGTGAGGTCGGCGGAGGAGAGCAGCCGGTCCGCGAGGCGCAGCCAGGTGCCGATCGCCGTGCCGCCGCCCGCGCTCAGCCGGCGCAGCGACTCCTTGGCCTCGGCCCGGGTCCTGGCGTCGGCGACGGCGAGCCGGCCGTTCCCCGGATAGACCTCCTTCGCCACGTGCGTACCGGCGACGACGGCGAAGGCCGTGCCGTCGCGCAGGGTGTCGACGGCGGCGGCGGTCGCCTCCCGCGCACCGCGCATCTTGGTGGCGGGGTAGTCCATCGAGCCCGAGCAGTCGACCATGATCACGACACCGGCCGCCCCGGCGTCCGCCGGGGCGGACAGCCGCTGCCCGCTGGTGCCGCCCCCGGTCGAGGTGACCGTGACGATCGCGCTGACGTCCCGGCCGCCCTCGGGCAGGAACTCGTTCTGGTAGACGTCCACCGAGAACTGCGGCACGGTCGACTTGGAGAACTTCGCCATCTGTCAGGGCTCCTCGGGCAACAACGGTGTGGGGACAGGGGATCGGCGACCGCTCAGGCGGATCCTGCCCCTGGGGGAGTGACGGCGAACGGCACGAGCGCGACCGTGATGTTGTCGTGGCCTCCGCCGTCCAGGGCGTGGCCCACGAGGACCTGGGCGCTGTGCAGCGGGCGGTCGGCCGCGTCGGCCGGGACGACCCTGGCCATGTCGTCGGCGCCCTCCGCGTAGTTCCAGAGGCCGTCGGTGCAGACCACCACCACGCCGGAACGGTCCGGCTTGAACGCGGCCGTGTGCGGCTCCAGCTCGTAGGCGTCGGCGCCCAGCCAGCCGGTGATCGCGTGGGCCCGCTCGTCCGCGTACGCCTCGGCCTCGTTCATCAGGCCCGCCGCGACCATCTGTGCGGCCCACGAGTCGTCCTCGGTGAGGCGGGCGGCCGGGGTGGCCCGGTCGTCCGGCACCCAGTAGACGCGGCTGTCGCCGATCCAGCCCACCACGAGCAGTCCGTCGGTGACGACGGAACCCACGATGGTGCAGGCCGGGGCGTTGCGGTGGCGGTGCGGGTCGTGCTCCGTCCCCTCCTCGGCGGGTTCCTCCGCGAGGGAGTTGACGGCTTCGGCGGCGGCCACGATCGCCTCGTGCATCGCCTGCTGCGGGTGGGTGCCCCGGGGCAGCGCGGCGAGCAGGGAGGCGCCGGCCGCCTGTGCGGCGGCGGCGGAGGCCTCGTCGGGCCGGGTCGCCGAGGACACGCCGTCGCAGACGATCGCGACGGTGGCGGCCGAGCCGTCGGGGAGCGTGGTCGCGGAGACCGCGAAGGCGTCCTCGTTGCGGTGGTGGCGCAGTCCCCGGTCGCTGACGGCGGCCACGCCGGCGAGCTCCCGCTCCATGTGGTCGCGCTCGCGGGGCTGCGCGTGCCCGCAGTTCTCGCAGTAGCCGTCGGTGTCCACGCGCCCGGCCCGGCAGGCGACACAGAGGCCGGAGGCGGCGCCGGTCGCGTGGACCGGGGCGGCCGGAGTCGGAGCGGCGTGGGCCGGGGCGGCCGGAGCCGGGGCGGCGTGGGCCGGAGCCGGAGCGATGACCGGCGCCGCGCTCGCCTGGGCGGGCGGGACCACCGGAACGGGAGGGGCAGCCGGTACGGGCGGCGCGGTCGGCAACGGCGGTGCCGGGTTCGCCCGCACCGCCGTACGCGGATCGGGCGCGGCCAGTTCGAAGTCCCCGCTGCCCGCCGTGGTCTCCCCGGCGGAGGCGGGCGGCACCGGGCCGTCCGTGCGGACCGGCATCGTCGGCAGGTCCCGGCCACCGGAGTCGGTGCCCGGGAGGTCGCCCGGGTGCTGGGTCGCGGTCGACAGCGAACCGGGGTCCCGGGGCGGGGCGTCCGGCCAGGCCACCGGCGAGCCGATGGCCACGGTCGGGCGGTCCGGCTCGATCCCGGCGACCGGCACGGCCGTCAGGTCGTGGCCGCACGCCCCGCAGAACCGGTCACCCGACTCCAGGGGCTCCGCGCAGTCCGGGCAGGCGATGAGGCCGTGTGACGGCTTCGGCTTCTGGGACATCCTCACACCCACGTCCGGGGGCGGAAGCGGTTGGCCCGCTCCACCAGTTCGATCCTCTCCTCGCCCCGCTGGGCGAGCCGGGCCAGCACCCGGTACGAGCGTTCGAGGCCGAAGCGCAGTCCGCGCTCGTCCAGTTCACTTCCGAGCAGCAGCGTGCCGCCGCCCGGTTCCGCACCGGGACTCCCGGAGAGTACCCAGTCGAGGGCCGCTCCGAGGACCTCCGTCGACAACTGCTCCCGGCGCACCGCGTCCAGACCGAAGCCCTGGAGCGCGGAGACCTGCGCGGCGGCCGCCGTCAGGTCGGCGCCGAGCGGCTCCCACGCCGGGCGCCGCCGCAGCCGCGCCCGCACGGTCGCGACCCGGGCCGCCGTGTAGTGGATCGAGGCCTCCGGTACCGACTCCAGGGCCTGTACGGCTCCGGTGCGGTCGCCCGCCGCGAGCCGCACCCGGGCGAGCCCGAAGGCGGCGCTGACGAAACTGGGGTCGGTGGCCCACACCAGGCGGTAGTACTCGGCGGCGTTGTCGAGCTGGCCGAGCACCTCGGCACAGATCCCGAGGGCCAGCTTCGGCGACGGCTCGCCGGGAAAGGCGTCGTACACCGCGTCGAAGGCGAGCGCCGCGTGCTCGTGGTCGCCGGTCACCAGGGAGGTGAGACCCCGGTACCAGACGACCCGCCAGTCGTCCGGGTCCCGCTCCTCCAGGCCGGCCAGGGTCTGTACGGCGGAGGGCAGGTCGCCCAGCTCCAGCTGGGCCCGCAGGGTGCGCAGCCGCAGCTCGGCGGAGGGCGCGGGCGCGCCCTGGAGCGCGCCGAGCAGTTCGCCGGGGGCGGCGGCGGCCAGACCGGCGAGGAAACCGGCGTTGGGGTCGCCCGCGTCGACGCGCGGCACGGGCAGCGCGAGCGCGGTGGCGGGCGGGTCGAGCGGCGCGAGCAGCTCCCCGAGCCCCGGCCCCCGGGCCCCTGCGGGCACCCCGGTCCCGGCGACGGCACCGGGAGCACCGCCGGGAGCACCACTGGGCAGCGCCACGCCCGGAGCGCCGCCCGGGGCGGCAGCGGGCAGCGCCCGCTGCTTGCGGCCCCGCCGCGCCCCGAGCAGCGACACGTCCTCCGTCAGCTCGGCGAACAGGGTCGTGTCCGTGACCCGCACCTCCGTGCCGAACAGGGTCGACAGCGCCGGGCGCGGACGCCCCGACTGGAGCGCCACCACCTCCCGCAGCACACCCGTCAGCTGCTCCGCCATCTCCTGCGCGGAGGAGAACCGGCGGGCCGGGTCCGGGTCGGTGGCGCGGACCAGGAAGCGGTAGTACGACTCGTAGGTCCGGAAGACCGCGATGTGGTCCGGGTCGGGCAGCGAGTCCACGAAGACGTTCGTGTAGCCCTGGAAGTCGAAGGTCATCACGGCGAGCGTGCGCGCCACCGTGTACAGGTCGCTCGCCACCGAGGGGCCGACCTCGGCCACCTCCGGCGCCTGGTAGCCGACCGTGCCGTAGATCGCGGACTCGTCGTCGTCCATCCGCCGGACCGCGCCCATGTCGATGAGCTTGAGCTGGTCCTCGGACTGGATGGCGTTGTCGACCTTGAAGTCGCAGTACAGCAGGTTCCGGCTGTGCAGGTGCCCGAGTGCCTCCAGGGCCTCGATCCCGTACGCGCAGGCCTGCTCGACCGGCAGCGGATCGCGCCGGCCGTCCGGGGTGCGCCGGTCGTTGGCGATCTCCTTGAGCGACTTGCCGCCGACGTACTCCATGACGATGTAGCCGTCCAGGGAGCCGGTGCGCTGGTCGAGGTGCTCGACGAAGTTGTAGATGCGGACGATGTTGGAGTGCTCGATCTCGGCGAGGAAGCGGCGCTCGGAGATCGCGGCGGCCATGGCGTCCTGGTCGCCGGTGTCGAGCAGGCCCTTGAGGACGACCCACCGGTCGGAGACGGCCCGGTCGACGGCGAGGTAGACCCAGCCGAGGCCGCCGTGCGCGAGACAGCCCGCCACCTCGTACTGGCCGTGGACGATGTCCCCGCCGCGCAGCTTCGGGACGAAGGAGTACGGGTGGCCGCACGTGGTGCAGAAGCCCTCCGTACGGCCCGGCCGGTCACCGCGCGAACGGCCCACCGGCGCCCCGCAGTCGGAGCGGGAGCAGAATCGCTTCCGCTCGGGAACCTCGGGGTTCGCCATCACCGCGCCCCGAGGGTCGGGGCGCGGCACCTCCGGGATCGACACGAGGCCCGCGCCCAGCCGGTTCCGGGCGGACTGCCCGGTCGACGTGCCCGAACTGCGCACCGACACCGAGCGGGAGGAGCCGGCCCCGGAGAGCGAACGCGAGAGGCGCCCGGAGACCGAACGCCGGGAGGTCGAGGAGCGCGACGAGGCCCGCGAGGACGCCCGCGAACTGCTCCGCGAGGACGTCGAGTCGGTCCCCCCGACCCCGCCCGTGCCGGTGCCCCGGCCGGGCACGGCCATCCCGGTCGGCGTCGAGCCGATGAGTCCGCCGGGCGCGACCACCGGGGCGAGCCCGCAGGTGTCGCAGTACAGCTCGCCGCCTCCCATGTCCTCGTACGACCCCTCGCACGAAGGACGCTGACAGCTCCCCACGCCCGTCTCCCCGCTCACCACTGTTCCCCGCTCACCACTGTCGTCCTCCCGCGTCCCTCGGGCCGGACAGTACGTCCGCCGCCGCCTGCTGGTAGCGCAGTACGGCCTGTTCCGCGACCCGCAGATCGCAGGGCGCGCTCCACAGCATCCGGCGGGCCGCGTCGTACCGCTCCACGAGCAGCGGGTCCTCCGCCGCGCCCAGCCGGGCCACCTTCGCCTTGTACGCGTCGAGCCGGCCCCGCAGCTCGGCCCGGACCGCGAGCGGTGCCGTGACCGCGGTCAGCGACTCCCGGGCCCGCGTCAGCTCGTCCTCCGCCTCCCGCTCCAGGGACTCCAGGAGCGGGGAGAGACGGTGCCACTGGGCGTGCCTGCGGTACTCGGCGGCGGCCGCGAGCCGCTCCTGGAGCACGATCGGCGGCCCGCTGACGGCCGGCACCTCGGAGGCGGCGATCTTCGCGAGGACCTCCCCGCGTGCGGACCGCGCCTCCGCGAGCGTACGGTCCGCCCGCGAGAGCACGTCCCGCAGCCGCAGCAGCCGGTCCTCGGAGTCCTGCCGGACCGCGAGCACCGCCTCGATCTCGCGCCGTACGTCCTCCAGGGCGAGCGCCGCCCGGTCGTACCGCCCGGTGTCGGGGCGGCCCCCGCCGGGCGCCGAACTCCCCGCGGCCGGACGCCAGAACGCCAGCGGATCGGTCACCACCTGGGAGCGCAGCGCGGTCAGCTCGGCGGTGATGTCCTCCAGGTCGTCCCCGGCCGGGTGCTCCCCGGGCCGTACCCCGACCGAGTGCGCGAGCGAGCGCGTCCGGCCCAGTTCGGCGGCGAGCAGGTCTATCCGGGCGGGCAGCGCCGACCAGACGGCGTCGGCGGTGACCACCACGTCGAGGGAGGCCGCGTACAGCTCGTTCATCCGGCGGACGAGGCCCTCCAGGGTGAACCGCTCCGAGAGCAGCCCCTGTTCGCCCGCGCCGCCCGCGACGAGCACGCTCTCGCCGCGCAGCCGGTCGGTCAGCTCCAGGAGCTCGTCACGGCCGGGCCAGCGCCGCCGGGCGCGCACCTCACGGGCGTCCCGCAGGGCGCCGGTGTACACGTCGAAGCAGGTCCAGAGCAGGGTGATGGTCCGCTCGGTCGCCACCCAGCGGTCCCGGGTCGTGCCGGTCAGCTCGGCCCCTTCGAGCAGTCTGCGTCCCGCGTGGTCCTGGAGCGCGAGGAGCGAGTCCTCGACCGCCTTGTGCTCCGCGCCGAGCCGCGCCAGCGCACGGTCCACCTCGTCCCGGTCCATCACCGGCCCAGGAGGTCCCGTGACGCCCATCGATCACCTCTTCCACCGCGCGTACAGGGGTTGCGTGCCGGGGTCCCCGGCCGGGTCACTTGTACAGGGGGGCGGGCGGCCCGGATATCCCGGGCAGGTCCGCCTGGAGCCAGTGTCTGTACGCGGCCTGCCAGGGCCCGTTCCGGTACGCCACGAGGACCTGGTTGACCCGGCGGATCAGGTCGTCGTTGCCGAGCTTGGCGGCCACTCCGTAGAACTCGGTGGTGAACGGACGTCCCTTGAGCTCGACCGCCGGGTCCTGGGCGGCCTGGCCGGCCGCCAGGGCGTTGTCGGTGACGACCGCGTCGACCTCGCCCATCTGGAGCCTGGCCAGGCAGTCCAGCTGGTTGGGGACGGTCAGCAGGTCCTTGTCGTCCTTGGTGCCGTCGCGCTCGTCCTTGAACAGCGCGCCGAAGGAGTTCTCCTCCAGGGCCTCGTAGGCCGTGGAGCCCTCGGCGGTGCAGACCCGCTTGCCGCGCAGCGAGGAGTCGTAGCCGGTGATGTCCTGGGCGAGCTTGGGTGCCAGGACCTGCTGGCCGGCCTGGAAGTAGGCGGTGGAGAAGGCGACCTGCTGGATCCGCTTGCAGTTGATCGTCATCGTGCGCACGACGAGGTCGACCTTGCCGCTGTCGAGGGCGGCGATCCGCTGGTTGGTGGGGATCGCCCGGAAGATGACGGCGTCCTCGCTGCCCAGGATCGACTTGGCTATCGCCCGCGCCAGATCGATGTCGAAGCCCTCCAGGGCGCGTGTCTCCGGGTTCCGGTAGCCCCAGCGGTAGCTGGACTGGTCGACGCCGACGACCAGCTTCCCGCGGTCCTTGACGGCCCGGATCGACGGGCCGTCCGCCGAAGAGGGGGTGAGGGAGGCCTCCGGCCGCTCACAGGTGTCCGCCTTGATCTGGACCCCGGTGCCGACGCCGGGTCCGGGACCGTGCGTCCCGGGCGAGGCCGCCACGGCTCCGCCGTCGTGCGCCAGCGGAAGCAGCGTGAGCGAGGCGGTGAGCCCGCAGGCCACCGCCATGGCGGCCACCCCGCCCCAGCCCCGGAACCGCCGCGCCGTCCGCCGCACCAGCGGGTACGTGCCGCTCGGCATCCCGCCCCCTCTCACCGGTACTCCGACAGTCTGCGGTTGATGCCGAGCACGGCGCCCGCCGCGCCCAGGACCGCGAGGGCGGCGGCGCCCAGGGGCAGCGCCGTCAGCGCGTCCCTGGCGTCCCCGGCGGCACGGGTGAACTCGGCCTGCTCATGGGCGAGGGCCCGCTCCAGGGCCGCGTCGACCTGGTCGAAGGACTGCCCCGTCGTCTCCTCGGGGCCGACGATCCGGCCGAGGGCGCCCTCGAAGTCGCCGGCGTCGTCCTTCGCGCGAGCGTCCTTGTGGCGCTTCTGCCACTCGCCCGTACGGGAGGCGGCCTCGTCGACCGGGGTGCGGCCCGCGTCGTCGTCGGACCGTTCCCGGGCCGTGGCCAGCGCGTCCGTCAGGGCGCCCATGCTCGCCGCGTACTCCGCCTCGTACCTGTCGTTCTTCCCGTCCTCGGTGAGGACGGCGCCCCGGGCGACCAGGGTCAGGTTCTCGTTGGCGCGGGCCGTGAGCGAGCTGATCCGGGCGACGTTGAGGACCTGGAGGGACTCCTGTCCGTCCACCCGCGCGCTCTCCAGGCCGGTGCGCGCGACGGTGTGCGCGGCGAGGAGCCAGAGCACGACGACGACGGTGGCGGCGGTGGCGGCGAGCAGCCCGTGGTTGAAGACCCGGTGCGTCCTCGCGTAGTTGCGGCGCTGGGCCCAGACGAGGGCGGCGAGGGCGAGCAGGCCCAGACCGAGGGAGAGGAAGGGCCAGGTGCGGGCCGACTCGTCGTCCTCCCGGAGCCGGACCGTCTCCGCCGCGTAGAGCCGCTCGGCCGCGGGGAGCAGGGTGCTGGTCATCTGCTGGTTGGCGTACCGCAGATAGGCCCCGCCCAGCGGCAGGCCCTGCCGGTTGGCGGCCCGGGCGCGCTCGACCAGGCCCGTGTAGCGGGGGAGCTGTTCGTTCAGGGTGGCGATCTCGCGGGCCGACTCGCCCGAACCGTCGGTGCCGGCGGCGGCCTTGACGAGGAGCCGGGCGGCGGTGGCGATGTCCCGGTCGTACCGCGCGCGGGACTCCGCGGGCTCCAGCGTGCCCGCGAGGAAGCCGCTGGCGGCGGTGGTGTCCGCGTCGGCCAGGGAGCGGTAGATCGCGGCGGCGTCGGCGGAGAGCGGCTGGCTGCGGCTGACGACGTCGTCGGCGGCGCCGGCCCGGTCGTCGACCTGGAGGGCGGTGACGGCGCCGAACGCGACGACGAGCAGCGCGAGGACGGCCCCGAGGATCTGGAGCCGGCCGGGCTCGGTCGTCGTGGCGACCCGCAGCCGCTCCCGCCCCACGGCCCAGGCGCCCCGTCCCGCGGGCGGGGCGGCGCCGGGCGCGGGCGACGGCTGCGCGGGCACGCCGGCCGGGCGCGCCGGCGCGTGCGCCGTGCTCCGCGCCGCCGGGGCGGCAGGTGCGTTCGGCGGGTGTGTCACGTGACCTCCCCCTCGGTCGCCGACTTCGGCCGGTCCGGCCTGCAGTATGGCCGCAGGGGGCCGTCCGCACACCGGGATTGACTGGATCTTGTTCCTATCGTGCCGTATGCCCCCGGCACATCCGCAGGCGAATCCCCTCACTCTGAATACGTCGCCGGGCCGTGATCGGTTCCGTCCCGGACATCGCTCGAACAGGTGAACATGGTCGCGGGGCGCCTCTTCCCGCCGAAGAGACGCCCCGCCAATCACCCCGCACCTCAGGCCCCGTAGCGCTCCCGCAGCCGGGCCGCCGCCTCCGGTCCCGCCGCCACCTCGTCCAGGGCGAGCAGCCCCGCCCCGAGCACGGGCGGTGCCGTCACGAAGCCGATGACGGCCTTCGGCGCCCGCTCGGCGAGGAGTTCACGGATCCGCTCCTCCAACTGCGGGTGGCGCGCGGCGAGCACGCTGCCGCCCAGCATCACCGGAGCCTCCTCCTCCAGGAGGCCGAGCCGCCCCAGGGCGACCGCCGACAGGGCGACGACCTCCTCGGCGAGCCGGCGCACCAGCGAGAGCGCCACCGGGTCGCCCTCCGCGCTCACCCGGAAGAGCACGGGCGTCAGCTCGTGCCGGCGCTCGACGGGCACCCGACCCAGGTGCAGCGCCTCGATCAGCGCGTACATCGACTCCAGACCGAAGTGCGCGGGCAGCGCGCGCGCCAGCTCGGACGGCTCGCCGCGCCCGTCCTCGGCGCGCGCCGCGAACCAGAGCGCCTCCTCGGCCATGCCGCTGCCGCCGCCCCAGTCGCCGGAGAGCTTCCCGATCGCGGGGAACCGGGCGGTCCGCCCGTCCGGGGTCATGCCGACGCAGTTGATCCCCGCCCCGCACACCACCGCGACACCGCGCGGCTCGTCGAGCCCGGCCCGCAGGATCGCGAAGGTGTCGTTGTGCACCCGCACCGACCGGCTCCAGCCCCTGTCGAGGATCTCGGCCTGGAGCGCGGTCTCCTCGACGGGCAGGTCGGCGTTGGCGAGACAGGCCGCGACATGGGCGAACGCGGGGGAGAGACCGGCGCCGCCGGCCTCCGCCCACGCCCGCCCGACGATCTGCGCCAGCGTGTCGACGGCCGTCGACACGCCCACCACCGGCGGCTGGAACCCGCCGCCGCGCGCCGCCCCCAGGACGGCGCCGTCCCGGGAGAGGACCGCGACGTCGGTCTTGCTGTTCCCCGCGTCGACCGCGAGGAGGGCGCCGTTCAGGTTCACGCCCACGCCAGGTGCTCCCGGTTGTGCGCGATCAGCCGGTCGGTGAGCCCGTCGGCGTACGCGTACTGCCCCACCAGCGGGTGCGCGAGCAGGGCCTTGAACACCCGGTCCCGGCCGCCGCGCAGCGCCGCTTCGAGGGCCAGGTCCTCGTAGGCCGTGACGTTCGCGATGAGACCGGCGTACAGCGGGTCCACCGGGGCGACCGGCAGCGGCGCGGCACCGTGGGCGCCGACCGCGGCCTGCGTCTCGATGACGGCGTCGTCCGGCAGGAACGGCAGCGTGCCGTTGTTGTAGGTGTTCACCACCTGGTACGGCGAACCGCCTCCGCCCAGCAGGGACGCGGCCAGGTCCACGGCCGCCTCCGAGTAGAAGGCGCCGCCGCGCTTGGCGAGCAGGGCCGGCTTCTCGTCGAGCGCCGGGTCCCCGTACAGGTCGAGGAGTTCCTTCTCCATCGCGGCGACCTCGGCGGCCCGCGAGGGCTTCGTGCCGAGCTCCCGCACCACCTCGTCGTGTGCGTAGAAGTACCGCAGGTAGTACGAGGGGACGACACCGAGCCGGTCCAGGACCGGGCGCGGCAGCCGCAGGTCGTCGGCGACCGCGTCGCCGTGCTCGGCGAGCAGCCGGGGCAGCACGTTCTCGCCCTCGGGGCCCCCGAGGCGTACCGCCCGCTCCCAGGTCAGGTGGTTGAGCCCGACGTGGTCCAGGTGGACCTCGGACGGGGCGACGCCGAGGAGCGCCGCGAACTTCCGCTGGAAGCCGATGGCCACGTTGCACAGTCCGACGGCCTTGTGCCCGGCCTGGAGCAGTGCGCGCGTGACGATGCCGACGGGGTTGGTGAAGTCGATGATCCAGGCGTCCGGGTTGGTGCGCCGGACCCGCTCGGCGATGTCCAGGACCACCGGGACCGTGCGGAGCGCCTTGGCGAGACCGCCGGCGCCGGTGGTCTCCTGGCCGACGCAGCCGCACTCCAGCGGCCAGGTCTCGTCCTGCTGCCGGGCGGCCTGCCCGCCGACCCGCAGCTGCAGCAGGACGGCGTCGGCGCCCTCGACCCCGGCGTCGAGGTCGGTGGTGGTGGCGATCCTCCCCGCGTGGTCCTGCTTGGCGAAGATGCGCCGGGCGAGCCCGCCGACCAGTTCGAGCCGGTCGGCGGCCGGGTCGACGAGGACGAGTTCGGTGATGGGCAGGGTGTCGCGCAGGCGCGCGAAGCCGTCGATCAGTTCGGGGGTGTAGGTGGAACCGCCCCCCACGACAGTGAGCTTCATGGTGTGAGTCAGCCCTTCACTCCGGTCAGTGTGACTCCCTCGACGAACGCCTTCTGGGCGAAGAAGAAGACGAGGATCACAGGGGCCATGACCAGGACGGTCGCGGCCATGGTCAGGTTCCAGTCGGTGTGGTGCGCGCCCTTGAAGGACTCCAGGCCGTAACTGAGCGTCCAGGCGCCCGGGTTCTCGGAGGCGTAGATCTGCGGCCCGAAGTAGTCGTTCCAGCAGTAGAAGAACTGGAACAGGGCGACGGCGGCGATGCCGGGCCTCGCCATCGGGAGCACGATCCGGATCAGGGTGCGGAACTCGCCGCACCCGTCGATCCGGGCGGCCTCGACGTACTCGTTCGGGATGGTCAGCAGGAACTGGCGCAGCAGGAAGATGGCGAACGCGTCACCGAAGACCATCGGGATGATCAGCGGCCACAGGGTGCCGGAGAGGTCCATCTGCTTGGCCCAGAACAGGTACATCGGGATGATGACGACCTGCGGCGGCAGCATCATCATCGAGATGACGAGCAGCAGCGACAGGTGCCGGCCGCGGAAGCGGAACTTGGCGAGCGCGTACGCCACGGGTATCGAGGACACCACGACGAGGACGGTGCCGAGGCCCGCGTACAGCAGGGAGTTCCGCCACCAGGTGAGGAAGCCCTCGGCCTGGAAGACCTTGACGTAGTTGTCCCAGTGCCAGGAGTTCGGCGTCAGGTCCCGGGTGAGCGCCTGGTCGTCGCTCATCAGGGAGGTGAGGAGGACGAAGACGAACGGGAGGACGAAGAACAGGGCGGCGGCGACGCCGAGCGAGTGCACGGCGATCCAGTGGAGCAGCGCCTTGCGGCGGGCCTGCTTCAGGGCGGGGCTCGCCGTCCCGGCGCGGTCGGGGAGCGTTGCGGTCGTCATGGTTCAGTCACCCGAGCCGATCAGGCCGCCGCGCCGCCGCATCAGGAGCGCGGTGAAGGCCATGGAGAAGGCGAAGAGCACCAGCGCCACCACACAGGCCGCGCCGTAGTTGAACTGGCTGAAGCCGAGGCTGTAGACGAGCTGCGGCAGGGTCAGCGTGGAGTCGTCCGGATGGCCGGGGACGAAGGTGACGCCGGAGCCGCCCATCACGCCCGAGGCGAGCTTGGAGGCCACGATCGGCTGCGTGTAGTACTGCATCGCGCCGATGATCCCGGTGACGACCGCGAAGAGCACGATCGGCGAGATGTTCGGCAGCGTGATGTAGCGGAACCGCTGCCAGGGGGACGCGCCGTCCAGCTCGGCGGCCTCGTACTGCTCCTTCGGTACGTCGAGCAGGGCGGCCATGAAGATGACCATGAGGTCGCCGACGCCCCACACGGCGAGGACCGTCAGGGCCGGCTTGGCCCAGTCCGCGTCGTTGAACCAGGAGGGGGCGGGGATGCCGACCGCCTCCAGGAGCGAGTTGACCGGTCCGGTGCCGGGGTTGAGCAGGAAGACGAAGGCGAGCGTGGCCGCCACCGGCGGGGCCAGGTACGGCAGGTAGAAGAGGGTGCGGAAGACTCCGGCGCCCGTCTTGATCTTGGTGATCAGCATCCCGACGCCGAGGCCGAAGACGACCCGGCAGGAGACCATCACGACGGCCAGCCAGAGGGTGTTCCGCAGGGCGGGCCAGAACTGGGGCAGGTCGGAGAAGACGTACGACCAGTTGTCCATGCCCCGCCAGGTCGGCGGGTTGAGGCCGTCGTACCGCATGAACGAGAAGTACAGCGTGGAGACGAGCGGATAGGCGAAGAAGACGCCGAATCCGATCAGCCAGGGCGACATGAACGCCAGGGTGCGGAGCGCGTTGCGCCGGCGTTTGTGCCGCAGCGTGTTGCGTCCTCCGGGGGAGGGGGCGGCCGGGGCGGCCGCCTCCTTCGCGGGCAGGGTGTCCGTGCTCATGGGTGGGTCCCGGCCGTCACTTCGCCGCGGCGATGTCGCGGTCGATCTGGGCCGCGGTGTCCGCGAGGCCCTTCTTCAGGTCGGTGACCTGGCCCTTCTCGTACCGCTGGGCGAACTTCTGGAGGGTGTCCTGGTAGGCCGAGCCGTTGACCGCGCCGTCCGAGGTGGTGGAGGCGGGGTGCCGGGCGATGTCCAGGAAGGTCTTGAAGCGCGCGTCGAACTTCAGGTTCGGGGACTTCAGCGCCTCCAGGGTGGAGGGAACGTTGCCGATGTCGTTGGCGAAGCCCACCACGGCCTCGGTGTCCGTGGTCATGTACTTGACCAGCTCCCAGGCGGCGTTCTGCTTCTTGCTCTGCGGGGCGATGCCCATGATCGTGCCGGAGAGGTAGCCCTTGCCGTACTCGGCGATCTCGTCGTCGGCGACCGGCAGCGGCGCGACGCCGACGTCGAACGTCACCCCGGCGTTCTTGACGAAGTTCAGCCGCCACTCGCCGTCCAGCTGCATGGCGACCTGGCCGGTGTGGAAGGGGTGCTTGGCGCCCCACTCGTCACCGAAGGTGCTGCGGTACTTGTCGAGCTTCTGGAAGCCGCCCAGGGCGTCCACCAGGGACTTCTGGTACGTCATCATCTCGGCGAACGCCGGGTCCTTCGCGACGGCCGACGTGCCGTCCGCGCCGAAGTACCCGTCGTGCTTCCACTGCGACATGTAGTGCGAGACGACGGTCTCGTAGCCGAGGTAGTTCGGCATGAAGCCGACCCGCTCGTAGGAGTCGCCCTTGGCCTTGGTGAGCGCCTTGGCGACCTCGGTGAACTGGGACCAGGTCTTCGGCGGGGCCTCGGGGTCGAGGCCGGCCGCCTTGAACGCGTCCTTGTTGTAGTAGAGGCCGTACGCGTCGGAGAGCAGCGGGAGGGAGCAGCGCTTGCCCTCGAACTGCGTGTACGACTGGAGGACCTTCGGGAAGATCTTGTCCAGGTCCAGCTTGTCCTTCTCGATGAAGGGCTTGAGGTCGGCGAGCGAGCCCGAGGCGCAGAACTTGCCGACGTTGGCCGTCGTGAAGGAGGAGACGACGTCCGGGCCGTTCGACCCGCCCGCGCGCAGCGCCTGGCCCAGCTTGTCGTCGTTGATGTTGCCGACGACCTTCACCTTGATGTTCGGGTGGGCCTTCTCGAAGCGGGCGACGCCGGCCTCGATGGCCTTGACCTCGGCGGGGGCCACCCAGCCGTGCCAGAAGGTGATGGTCGTCCGTGCCTTGGGGTCGTCGGAGGCCGCGTTGTCCGCGGAGCCCGTACAGGCGGAGGCGAAGAGGGCGATCGAGGCGGTGGCGGCCAGTGCGGCGGCCGCTCTGCGCGGACGTACGGGCATGACGGTGTCTCCCTGTGGCGGAGGGCTTACGGGGGAAAGGGTTGGAGCGATGGGGCGGTGAGTCGGTCGGTGGGTCAGCGCGAGGTGTCGAAGACCTCGTCGCGCGTGGTGGCGAGGGCGCTCTCGAGTGCGCCGCGCAGCACGGGGTGCCGGGACACCGCGGCGAGGACGAGCCGTGGCCGGGAGGCGGCGAGGTCGGCGAGTTCGGACTGGACGCGGGCGCGGAGGGGTTCGCCGCCCGCGAGCAGGGCGGGGCCCGAGAGCACGACCAGTTCGGGGTCGAGGACCGCGACGATCGAGGCGAGTCCGGTGGCGAGGCGCTCGGCGTACCGGTCGAGCAGCTCCGCGTACCGGGGGTCCTCGGTGTGTGCCTCGACGGCGTGGGCGAGCAGCCGGGCGGCGACCTCCACGTAGGGCTGGTCGGGGGTGTCGATCCCGGCGGCGCGGGCGATCCGGGGGAGGGACTGGACGCCCGCGAGCTCCTGGAAGCCGCCGGAGTTGGCCTTGGCGACCTGCCGTACGAGCGGGGTGCCGGGCACGGGCAGGAAGCCGACCTCACCGGCGCCGCCGGTGAAGCCGCGGTGCAGCCGCCCGCCGAGGACGAGGGCGGCACCCAGGCCCGCCTCGTTCCACAGGAGGGCGAAGTCCGTGTGGCCGCGGGCGGCGCCGACGCGCTGCTCGGCGACGGCGACGAGGTTGACGTCGTTCTCGTACTCGAACGGGGGCAGGACGGCGGCCAGCTCCTCCAGGAGGGTGGGGGAGTGCCAGCCGGGCAGGTGGGAGGCGTACCGCAGGCGCCCGGTGGCCGGGTCGAAGGCGCCGGGGGTGCCGATGACCAGGCGCCGGACGTCCTCGCGGGTGATCCCGGCGGCCTTGACGGCCCCGTCGAGGGCGTCGGTGACCTGGCGGACGACGCCGGACGCGGCGCGGCCGGGGGTGCGGAGCTCGTACTCGCCGACGATCTCGCCCGTGATGTCGGCGACGGCGGCGCGGATGCGGACCGGGGTGACGTCGAGCCCGGCGGCGTACGCGGCCCGCGCGTTCACCGCGTAGAGCTGGGCGTTCGGCCCGGGCCGGCCTTCGGTGGTACCGGTGGCGACGACGAGACCGGCCGCTTCGAGGCGGGCGAGCAGCTGGGAGGCGGTCGGCTTGGACAGGCCGGTGAGCTTGCCGATCCGGGTCCGCGAGAGGGGGCCGTGTTCCAGGAGCAGGTCCAGGGCGGCGCGGTCGTTCATGGCGCGCAGGACGCGCGGCGTGCCGGGTGTTACCGGGGTCGTACCGGCCATGAGGTCGCACCTGCCCTTCGGCTTCTGATCGGGCCATTCTGCTGCCTTCCGGCGGCCCGTCTCCCCAACTTCACTGTTAGGAAAGTTTCCTATTCGGTGGGAGGAAAATAAGGCGACCGTCACGGGGGCGTCAATACCCGGGCACGCGAGACGCCCCCGAAGGCAACCAAAGCGTTACCTGCGGGGGCGTCGGGCCGAACGGGGGAGAGGGCTACTTCGAGAGGTCCGGCCTCGGCAGCGGGGTCGCCGCCGCCGACTGCGGCGAGGTCGCCGAGGAGAAGGCCGACGGGGCCGCCATGCCCGCCGTCGGGTCGGCGGCAGCCTCCTCGGCCGGCGCCGGGACCCCGCCCACGATCCGGATACCGGCCTCGTCCAGGCCCCGCTTGATCCGCCAGCGCAGCTCGCGCTCCACGCCCAGCGCCTTCCCCGGCATCGTCTTCGCCGAGACCCGGACGGTCATCGAGTCCATCAGCACCTCGACCAGGCCGAGGACCTCCACCGGGCCCCACAGGCGCTCGTTCCACGGCTCGTCCTTCGCCATGGACTCGGCGGCCTCGGTGATCACCGACCGCACCCGCTCCAGGTCCTCCGTGGGCCGGACCGTCACGTCCACGGCGGCCGTCGCCCAGCCCTGGCTGAGGTTTCCGATCCGCTTGATCTCGCCGTTGCGCACGTACCAGATCTCGCCGTCCTCGCCCCGCAGCTTGGTCACCCGCAGGCCGACCTCCACGACCTCGCCGGAGGCCACGCCCGCGTCGACCGAGTCACCCACGCCGTACTGGTCCTCCATGATCATGAAGACGCCGGACAGGAAGTCCGTCACCAGGTTCCGGGCACCGAAACCGATCGCCACACCGGCCACACCGGCCGAGGCGAGCAGCGGTGCCAGGTCGATCTTGAAGGCGCCCAGGACCATCAGTCCGGCCGTGCCCAGGATCAGGAAGGACGCGACAGACCGCAGCACGGAGCCGATCGCCTCCGAGCGCTGCCGCCGACGCTCGGTGTTGACGAGGAGACCGCCGAGGGCCGTCCCCTCCACCGCCTGCGCCGAACGGTTCATCCGCTCGATCAGCTTCGTCAGGGCGCGGCGGACGGCCATCCGGAGGAGCAGCGCGACGACCAGGATCAGCAGGATGCGCAGTCCCGTGTTCAGCCAGGTGGACCAGTTCTCCTCCACCCAGCTCGCCGCGCTCGTCGCCTTGTCCGCGGCCTCGTCCAGGGTCGCCGGAAGGGGCTCGGGTTCGGTGGCAGCCGCAAGAGCGGACCAGGACAAGGGACAACCTCCAGGCTTCGCGTACGCAGGCCATCCACAGTAACGGGGCCTGGGGCGTGGTCTCGTCGTCCTGTTCGAGGGAGAGACGGACCTCACCCGGGCAGACAGAAGGAAGACATGCCGATGTGGTCGAGAACACGCCGGGCCGTTCACCCCGATCCCGGTACGTGGTGGCGTTCCGACCAGGCATGAGGAGAGACTGAGAGCAGTTCGTCCCGGCGCGAGCCACGCGCCGCCGGCGTCATAGGAGGCATCCGTGCCGCATGTCCTGGTCCTCAACGCGTCGTACGAGCCGCTCGGCGTCGTACCGCTCCGCCGCGCACTCGTCCTCGTCCTGGAGAACAAGGCTCTCTGCCTCGAGGAATCCGGCGCCTTCCTGCACAGCGAGACCCAAGTCGTCCCCGCGCCCAGCGTGGTGCGGCTGAAGCGCTTCGTGCGGGTCCCCTACCGGGGGCCCGTTCCCTTGACCCGCAGAGCCCTCTTCGCCCGCGACGGCGGGCGCTGCATGTACTGCGGGGGTGTCGCGACCAGCGTCGACCACGTCATCCCGCGCAGCCGCGGGGGCACGCACGCCTGGGAGAACGTGGTGGCGGCCTGCCGCCGCTGCAACCACGTCAAGGCCGACCGGCACCTGCGCGAGATCGGTTGGAGGCTGCGCCACCAACCGGCCCCGCCGACCGGCCTGGCCTGGCGGATCATCGGGACCGGACACCGGGACCCCCGCTGGCTGCCGTACCTCCAGCCGTACGGAGCCGAGGACGTGATGGCCCGGATCGACTCCGTCGCCGACGCCCCCGTGAGGGCGCTGACGACGGGTTGAGCCGGGCCTTTCGCGTGTCCGGGCACGGGCGCGCGGGGCGGGTGAGGCACGGGAGCGGCACCCCATCAGGGGGCGGGCCGCTCCTCCGTCGTGCCCGGGGACGGCGTGCCCGCGGGCGCCGCCGGGGACGCCGTGCCCTCGGCCGGGGTGCCGGTGGCAGGCGCGTCCGTGGCCGGCGCGGACGGGGACGCGCCGGCGGGCGGCTTCCCGTCGGGGCCGGCCGGCTCCTTCGGCGGGGCCACCGCGTACGTCTCCACCGACCAGAGCGAGTAGCCGTACCGGGTCGCCCGCGTCTCCCCCTGCACCCGCAGGAACCGGGTGTCCGCCGCGTCCATCCGGACCGACTCCCGGCCGCCCCTGCCGTCCGCGACCGTCGCCGCCGTCCGCCAGACCCGCCCGTCGGCCGAGACCTGCACCCGGTAGCGGGAGGCGTACGCGTCCTGCCAGTGCAGCACCACCCGCCCTATCCGGGCCGGCGCGGGCAGCTCCAGCTGCCACCAGGCGCCGTCCTCCGCCGGGGAGGACCAGCGGGTGGCCGGATCGCCGTCCACCGCGAGGGAGGCCGGGAAGTCCGGCGTCTCGTCGCCGGACGAGGAGGCCGTCGCCGCCCGCGCCAGGTCCGGGCCCGCAGTCCGGGGGAAGGCCCGCACGGTCAGCACCCGCTCCTCGCCCGCGAAGGAGACCGGCACCCGGTACGCGCCCGACGGCACGTCCGGAGCCACCGACACCCGCAGGGGCACGGTCGTCCGCGCGCCGCGCTCCACCACCGCCCTCTCCGGCAGCGTGACCGTGATCCCCTTCGGCGCCTTCGCCGTCAGCGGCCCGCGCACCTCGCCCGCGCGCCGCCCCGACAGCTCGACGTCCACCCGCTCTGCCGGGCCGCCGATCTCCGCGTCCGTCTCCGAACGGGCCAGGCCGAGCCCCGCGCGCGGCCCGTCCGCGAACCACGGCACCAGCGCACGCACCTCGGGAGCCGGCCCCCCACCGCTCCACACCACCCGCAGCGCCTCGGCCCGTACCCCCTTGAGGTCGGCCTGCGTCCAGCCCGAGGCCGACAGCGGGCCGACCGGCCGCCACCCCCCGCCCTGGACGTACGCCTCCACGCGCGCGTCCCCGCCCGTACCCGCCGCGCCCGGCTCCGCCATCACCGTCAGGGCCTCCACGGGCCGCGGCCGGTCGAGCCGCACGGTGTACGAGCCGGTGGCGCGGTCGGCGGCCACCGGGGCCCGGTCGGCGCCGGTCCAGGCCGCCGCCAGCTCCACCGCGCGCGTGAGGAACGGGTCGAGCACCCCCGCGCCGACCGTCACCCGGCCCGCCCTCAGCTCCTTCCGCAGCGCTTCGAGGCGCAGCTGCGCACGCCAGGCCGCCGCGCCGTCACCGGCCGTCTGGGCGAGCAGCATGTCGACCGCCGCCTCGCCCGCCTCGCCGTACCGGGAGAGCCGCTCCAGCCAGGGACCGGTCTCGTCGTCGAAGGCGCCGTCGGCGGTGGCCGCGAGCCGCCCGGGGGCCCCGCGCATCACCGTGAACGCGGCCCGCAGCTCGCGGGCCGCCTTCGCCCGCGCTCCGGCCGCCGCCGGGCCCATGGCCGTGCGGGAGGCCCAGAAGGCCGTCAGGAGCGGCTTCAGGTAGGCCGATTCGCCCGCCGGGTCGAGGACCGAGGAGGCGCCGTTCCCGGCGAGGGCGCGGAGCGCCTCGCGGGCGGCCGGCTCGGGGCCCGCGAGGTCGTCGACGGCCGCCCGCCAGGACTCCCGCGGCCGGTAGCCGCGCGGGTTCCAGGCGTAGTCGGCGGCGGTGAAGAGCGGGACGCGGGAGGCGGCGGGCTGCTCCATGGCGAGCGCGAGGAAGGCGGCGGAACCGGCGGCCACCGCCGGCTCCCGGCCCGTGGAAGGGCCCAGGAACAGCCGGTCCTGCGCGTAGTCGTTGACCGGGTAGTTGTCCATGGTGACCAGCGGGTGGCGCAGCGCGCTCCGCGCCTCGGCCAGCTCGCCGCCGGTGATCGTGCGCGGCACGACGCCGACCCCGGTCCACGCCACCCGCACGTCCGTGTCGAGCGTCTCGGCGAGCTTCACGCGGTACGCCGTCGCGCCGTCCTGGTAGTACTCCGTCGGCATCACCGTCAGCGGCTCGGCGCCCGGGTGCCGTTCGGCGAGATGGCGGGCGACGGTGTTCGCCACGCGCGCGTGGGCCCCGGCCGCGGCCTCGGGCCCCCGCCCGAAGGCGTCGGCGTCCCGGTCGCAGTGCCACTCGTCGTACGAGGCGTCCTGGAACTGGAGCTGGAAGAAGCGCACCCCGAGCTCCCACATCGCGTCGATCTTCCGTGTCAGCGCCGCCATGTCACCGGCCTTGGACAGGCACATGGACTGGGCGGGCGCGACGGCCCAGCCGAGCGTCACGTGCTGGGCGCGGGCCCGCTCCGCGAGCGCCCGGAACTCCGCCTGCCGCTCCGCCGGGTAGGGCTCGCGCCACTGCGCCCCCCGGTACGGGTCGTCGCCGGGCGCGTACAGATAGCGGTTCTGCTTGGTCCGGCCGAGGAAGTCGATCTGGGCGAGCCGCTGTGCGGCGGTCCAGGGGCGGCCGTAGAAGCCCTCGGTGATGCCCCGTTCGACCGTGCCGGGCCAGTCGCGCACGACGACCCCGGGGACCTCCCGGCCGGTGCCGACGAGCTGACGCAGCGTCTGCACGGCGTGGAACAGGCCGTCCTCGCCCACCCCGTCCAGGACGACCGTGTCCCGGCCCTGGAAGCGGCCCGTCGCGAGCCGGTAGCCGCCGCGCGGCAGATCGATCCGGTCGGGCACGCGCAGGGCGGTCAGCGCCTTCTCCGCGGCCTCGCCGGAGGGCCCGGCGACCCGCAGGACCGTTCCCTGGCCCGGGAGTCCGGTGTGGACGGTCCGTACCCCGACGGTCCGCAGCAGCTCGCGCAGGGCGGCGAGGGCGTACGGATCGGCGTCGTCGTCGGCGACCAGCGTCACCTCGTCCCCGAGGGGTACGGAGGGCCCGGCGCCGGTCAGGGACTGCGGCCGGGGCCAGACGGAGGGCACGCGCGCGGTGGCCCGCGGGTCGGTGGAGCCGGGCGCGCCCGGATCCGCCGGCGCCGCCGGCGCGAACGGCCCCGTCGGGGCGAGCGGCGAGCGCCGGGCCTCGGGGGCCGCCGGGACCGCCTGCGCCGCGCCCGGCACCGATCCGCCGAGGAGGCCGCCGATGACGGCGGCGGCGACGGCCGTCGCGGTGCGCTTCCTGCGCCCGAGGTGCACGGGCGTCTCCCTTCGGCCGGGCCGGCCGCTCCGCCGGTTGGTAACGAGTGGGTCACGAGCCCACCACCCGTCGCACGGGGTGTCAATGCAGGTGGCCGTTGTGTCGCCTTTGCCCGGCGTGCCGTCGGCGAGGTGACGTCACTTCGTCGTGATCCGCCGGTAAAACGAGGTGCGATGGGTAGGGCTCAGTCGTGACCCAGGTCCCACCAGTCGAGACGAACCGGGAGACCCCCGTGACCACGACCGCCCGCCACCTCGGACGGATACGGATTCCGCAGCAGCCGGCCCCCGCCGGCGAACCGCTGACCAGCGAACCGCCGCTCCCCGACGCGGCCCCCCTCACCAGCGAGCCGCCCCTGGCGGTGGCGACCCCCCTCACCAGCGAACCCAACGCCCCCGGCAGCGCGGGCGGCACGGAGTCCCCCGGAGTGTGAAGTGACCCTGGCCCGTCTCGCCGCCCGTCACGGCGTCGCCACCGACCACCGCCCCTCCGAAGGCGTCACCGTGCCCGTGCCGGACACGACCGTGGTGGCCGTCCTCGGCGCACTGGGCGTCGACGCGACCACGCCGGAGGCGGTCACGGCCGCCCTCGAAGCGGCCGAACGGGCCGACCGCGAGCGCCTGCTGCCCCCGACCCTGGTCCGGTGGCGCGGCGAGGAGCCCGCCGGGCCCCCGCCCGGACTGCCGCCCGGCACCCGGCTCCGGGTCACCACCGAGGACGGCGGCGTCCACACCGGCGAGGAGTGGGCGCCGCTGCCCCTCGGCGTCCACATCGTCGAGGCGCAGGCCCCCGACGGGCGCGTCGCCACGGCCACCCTGATCGTGAGCCCCCCGCGCCTGCCCGGCCCCGGGCGGCGCTCGTACGGACTCCTCGTCCAGCTCTACTCGCTGCTCTCCAGCCGCTCCTGGGGCATGGGCGACCTCGGCGACCTGCGCGAACTCGTCACCTGGGCGGGCCGCACGCACGGCGCCGGGTTCGTCCAGGTCAACCCGCTCCACGCGGGCGTGCCCGGGGCGCCGAGCGACCCCTCCCCGTACCGCCCCTCCTCGCGCCGCTTCCCCGACCCCGTCCACCTGCGGATCGAGGCCGTCCCCGAGTACGCCCTGATCGGCCCCGAGCGCCGCGAGGAGCTCGACCGCGTCCTCGGGGAGGCCGCCGAACTGCGCGAGCGGGTCCTCGGCAAGGGCGCGGCGATCGACCGGGACGCCGTGTGGGAGGTCAAGCGGCGCGCCCTCGAACTCGTCGTCGGGAGCGTGGAGACCGGCCCGGGCCGGTGCGCCGACTTCCACGACTTCCTCGCCGCGCGGGGCCGCGCCCTGGAGGACCACGCCACCTACCAGGCCCTCGCCGAGCGGTACGGACCCCACTGGCGGACCTGGCCCGAGGAGCTGCGCACCCCGCGCGCGGCGGAGGGCGTCGTGCGCGACGACCCCGCCCTCGCCGCCCGGGTCGACTTCCACTGCCGGCTCGCCTGGCTGACGGACCGGCAGCTGGGCGAGGCCGCCGAGGCCGCCCGGGAGGCCGGGATGGAGGTCGGGATCGTCCACGACCTGGCGGTCGGCGTGCATCCCGAGGGCTCGGACGCCTGGGCCCAGCAGGAGGCCTTCGCCGTCGGCATGTCGGTCGGAGCCCCGCCCGACGCCTTCAACTCCCGGGGGCAGGACTGGGGGCTGCCGCCCTGGCGCCCCGACGCGCTCGCCGCCTCGGGGTACGCCCCGTACCGCGGCCTCCTGCGCGAACTCCTGCGCCACGCGGGCGCGCTCCGCATCGACCACGTGATGGGCCTCTTCCGACTCTGGTGGGTGCCGGAGGGCCGCGAGCCCACCGAGGGCACCTACGTCCGGTACGACGCCGAGGCGATGCTCGCCGTCCTCGTCCTGGAGGCGCACCGGGCGGGCGCCCTCGTCATCGGCGAGGACCTCGGCACGGTCGAGCCGGGCGTACGGGAGCGGCTGGCCGCGCGCGGGGTGTTCGGCACCTCCGTGCTCTGGTTCGAGCGGGACTGGGACGGCACCGGCCGCCCGCTGCCGCAGGACGGCTGGCGCGCCGACTGCGTGGCCACCGCCACCACCCACGACCTCCCGCCGACCGCCGCCCGCCTCGCCGGGGACCACGTCACCCTGCGGCACCGCCTCGGCCTGCTCACCGGCGACCTGGAGCGCGAGCGGGCGGCGGACGCGGCCGAGACCGCCGAGTGGCTGGGGCTCTTCCAGCGGCTGGGGCTGCTCCCGGAGGGGCCGGGGGGCGACGAGGCCGAGATCCGGGCCGTCCACCGGTTCCTGCTCGGCACCCCGGCCCGCATGGTCGGGGTGTGGCTGCCGGACACGGTGGGGGACCGCAGACCGCAGAACCTGCCGGGCACCTGGGACGAGTACCCCAACTGGCGGCTGCCGCTCGCGGGTCCGGACGGCCAGCCGCTCACCCTGGAGCGGCTCGCCGCCTCGCCCCGGGCGCACGCCCTGCTGCGCGAACTCCACGCCCGTACGACGGCCCCCGATCCCCGTACGGCACCCCCGGGCGCGCGGCGCGTTTAGGTGTTCGCTACGTTTGCACCGTGGACAAGAAGAACGCACTGCGCGCCGGCTCGCTCGCGGCCGGTACGACGCTGATGATGCTGCTCATGTCGTCCCCCGCGCTCGCGCTCACCCGCGACGACGGCGACGACCCGGCTCCCAAGCTGGAGGTCATCGAGACCCTCGGCCTGTTCGTGGTCGCACCGCTGGTGCTGTTCCTCGTCATCGCCGGTCTGGTGATGGTGCTCGACAAGTCCAAGAAGGCCTGACCGCCTCCTCTTCCGCTCCGCCGAGGGCGCCGCACGGTACGACGTACCGTGCGGCGCCCTCGCGTGCGTCCGGCCCCTTCCGGGGCCGCGCCACGGGTCTCACGCGGTGGTGGCGAGCAGCCTGCGCAGCAGGCCGGTCAGCTGCGCCGCCTCCTCCTCGCTGAGCGCGGCCCGCAGGGCGGCCCGCTGCTCCGCGAGGCCGGCCCCGACCGCCTGGTCCACCAGCTCCTTGCCGCGCTCGCTGAGGGTGACCCGCAGCCCGCGCCGGTCGTTCGGGTCGGGGCTGCGGGTGAGCA
The DNA here is from genome assembly GCF_051305195.1 of Streptomyces sp. Qhu_M48. Taxonomy (NCBI): domain Bacteria; kingdom Bacillati; phylum Actinomycetota; class Actinomycetes; order Kitasatosporales; family Streptomycetaceae; genus Streptomyces; species Streptomyces sp. Qhu_M48. Next base: position 1,078,016 of record NZ_CP195432.1, read on the forward strand.
GCCCGGCCTTCTCCAGCTTGTCCAGCCGTCCGGTCATCCCGCCGGTGGTGATCATCAGCGTGGCGGTCAGCTCCCGCGGTGAGAGCGTGTACGGCTCCCCGGAGCGACGCAGGGTGGCGAGCACGTCGAACTCCCCGAGGGCCATGCCGTAGGGCGCGTACGCCTTGTCCACCTTGGCCCGCATGGCGTTCGAGAGCCGGTAGATCCGCCCGAAGACCGCCATGGGGACGGTGTCCAGGTCCGGGCGGACGGCCGCCCACTGGTCGGCGATGGCGTCGACGGCGTCGTGGGTGGGGGAGTGCGTGTCCATGGTTCCAGTCTTCCCTTCTCTCTTCCTCGATGGCAACCAAGCCACTGGCGAGCAAGCCACTTGCAAGTAAGTAGCTTAGTGGTAAGTTAATTACCGCCAAGCCAGTCCGGGTCGCAGCCGGCCGGCATCCGCACGAGGGGGAGACCGTCATGTCCACCGTCATGTCCAGCAAGGCAGCCGTCGTCGCACTGACCGCCCTCGCCCCGATCTCCTGGGGCTCCACCTACTTCGTCACCACGGAGTTCCTGCCGCCCGACCGGCCGCTCTTCACCGGCCTCATGCGCGCCCTGCCCGCCGGACTCCTGCTCCTGGCGCTCACCCGCAAGCTTCCCCAGGGCGCCTGGTGGTGGAAGTCCGCCGTCCTCGGGGCCCTCAACATCGGCGCCTTCTTCCCGCTGCTCTTCCTCGCCGCCTACCGGCTCCCCGGCGGAGTCGCCGCCGTCGTCGGCTCCGTCGGCCCGCTCTTCGTCGTCGGACTCGCCGCCCTCTTCCTGGGCGACAAGCCCACGGTGAGGTCCCTGGTCACCGCCGTCGCCGCCGCCTTCGGTGTCAGCCTCGTGGTCCTCAAGGCGGGGGCCGCGCTCGACCTCGTCGGGGTGACGGCCGGGCTGCTCTCCGCCCTCTCCATGTCGGCGGGCGTCGTCCTCACCAAGCGCTGGGGCCGCCCCGAGGGCGTCGGCGCCCTGGCGCTCACCGGTTGGCAGCTCACCGCGGGCGGCCTGGTCATCCTGCCGCTCGCCTTCCTCATCGAGGGTGCGCCGCCCGTCCTGACCGGCACCCATCTGGCCGGCTACGCCTACCTCGCCCTCGGCAACACCGCGATCTCCTACTTCCTCTGGTTCCGCGGCATCGAGCGGCTCAGCGCCTCCTCGGCCACCCTCCTCGGCCCGCTCTCACCGCTCACCGCCGCGATCATCGGCTGGGGGGCGCTCGGTCAGGCGCTCGGCCCGGTGCAGGTGCTCGGCATGGCGATCGCCTTCGCCGCCACCCTGGCGGGCCAACTGGGGCCCCGTACCCCGAAGGCCTCCACCACCGCCCCGGAGACCGTCGAACCATTCACTTCCACTGAAAAGAACAGTCAGGAAGTTTCGATGGACCTGGAGGTTTCGGGGGTGCGACGGTAGCCGGCATGAGCCCGACCACCGCCCGCCTCCCGACCCCCGCCCAAGCCCCCACTGCCCCCGAGGCCGCCCCCGCCGAAGCCCCCACCGCCCCCGAGGCCGCCCCCGCCGAAGCTCCCACCGACGTCACCGTCATCACCGAAGCCACCGAGAGGCCGGCGCCCGCGAGGAAGCTCGCGCGAGGCGCCGGCCTCGGCGTTCTCCTCGCCCTCCTCGCGACCGTCGTCTGGTCCGGCAGCTTCGTCGCCACCCGGGGCATGGCCGACACGGTCCCCCCGGTCCAGGCCGTCTTCTGGCGCTGGATCATCGCCCTCGCCGCCGTCGCCCCGTTCGCCGTCCGGCCGTTCCTGCGGCAGTGGACGACGATCCGCCGTCATCTCGGCTTCGTCGCCCTCGCCTCGCTGTTCGGCGTCGCTCTCTACAACACCCTCGTGCACCAGGCCGGACTGACCACCTCCGCCTCCGACATGGGGATGATCATGGCCGCCTCCCCGGTGCTGATGGCGGTCCACACCCGGCTCGGCGGCGAGCGCCTCGGCATCCGGCGCGTCCTCGGGATGCTGATCGCCGCACTCGGCGTGCTGCTGCTCGTCGGAAAGGGCTCGCTCGCCCTCGACCTCTCCGCCGGCGACCTGTGGATGTTCGCCGCGGCCCTCTCCTTCGCCTCGTACAGCGCCCTGCTCAAGCGGAAGCCCGCCGAGATCGACGGACTCGCCTTCCTCTTCACCACCTTCCTGTTCGGCGCCCTGATGCTCGCCCCCGCCTACGCCGTCTCCCTCGCCGTCCAGGGCGGGTTCACCGCCGGCGCCGCGACCGCCGGCCCGCTGCTCTACGTCGGCGTCCTCTCCTCCGCCGTCGCCTTCTTCGCCTGGAACAGGGCGATCGCCCTCATCGGCGCGGCACGCGCGGGCGTCGTCTACTACCTCCAGCCCGTCTGCGTCGCCCTCCTGTCGTACGCGCTCCTCGGCGAACGGCTCGGCGTCCTCGGGGCCGCCTGCATGGCGCTCGTCCTCGGCGGAGTGGCGCTGGGTTCGGCCCGGTAGGTTGCGCCCCATGACCGAGTGGGACATCAGGAAGCTCCAGATCCTCCGCACCCTCCGTGACCGCGGCACCGTCACCGCGACCGCGGAGGCCCTGCTCATGACCCCCTCGGCCGTGTCGCAGCAGCTCACCAACCTCGCCAAGCAGCTCGGCGTGCGGCTCCTGGAGGCCCAGGGCCGCCGCGTCCGGCTCACCGACGCCGCCCATCTGGTGCTGCGCCACGCGGAGGTCGTCTTCGCCCAGCTGGAGCGGGCCGACGCCGAACTCGACGGGTACCTGCGGGGCGAGGCGGGGCAGGTCCGGGTGGCCGCGTTCTCGACGGCCGTGCCCGCCCTCGTCGTGCCCGCCGTACGGCAGTTGCGGAGCGCGCACCCCGGGCTCGACCTCCGCGTGCGGGAGGCCGAGGCGGCGGAGGCGTACGAGCTGCTCACCGCCGGCGAGGTCGATCTGGCGCTCTCGCTCGCCGCCCACGCCCCCTCCGCGCGCGACCCCAAGTTCAGCCGGGTGCCGCTGCTCGCCGACCCGCTCGACGTCGCCCTGCCCACCGGGCACCCGCGCGCCGACGCGCCCGGTCTGCGGCTCGCCGACCTCGCGGCCGAGCCCTGGATCTTCGGCGGCTCCGGGCCCTGGTCCGAGATCACCACCGCCGCCTGCGAGGCCGCGGGGTTCGTGCCCGAACAGGCCCACAGCGCCTCCGGCTGGACCGCGATCCTCGCCATGGTCGAGGCCGGGATGGGGATCGCGCTCGTGCCCCGGATGGCCTCCGCCGAACGCCGGGGCGGCGCCGGGGTCGTCATGCGCGTCCTCGCCGCCGACCAGCCGCGCCGCCATGTCGTCGCGGCGGTACGGCGGGGTGCGGAGGAGGGCCCGGCGGTGGCCCGGGTGCTCGCGGCCCTGCGCCAGGCGGCGGCGGCCCGCGAGACCCTTCAGCAGGCCTGAACCCCCGACTCCCAGCGGGCCTGACCCCCGACCTGTCAGCGCCTGACCCCGACCTCTCAGCGAGCCTGCCCCCCGACCTGTCAGTGGGCCTGCCCCCCGACCTGTCAGCGGGCCTGACCCCGGACCTTCAGCGAGTCCGCCCCCCCGACCTTTCAGCAGGGCTGAACGTACCCGTCGAAAACATTCGATGGACCCGGGCCTCCGGCGGAGGGAGGCTCGTCCCATGAGCAGCATCGACGCGCCCCAGGACCCGCACGCCAACGACGCCGCCCCCTACTCCGGCGGTGACCCGTACGCCGACTACCGCACCGGCGACTTCCCCTTCACCGAGCTCGTCGACCTCGCCGACCGCCGCCTCGGCGCGGGGGTCGTCGCCGCCAACGACGAGTTCTTCGCCGAGCGGGAGAACCTCCTCGTCCGCGAGCGCGCCGTCTTCGACCCGGAGCACTTCGGCCACAAGGGCAAGATCATGGACGGCTGGGAGACCCGCCGCCGTCGTGGCGTCGACGCCGAGAACGTCTTCCCCGCGCCCGAGGACCACGACTGGGCGATCGTCCGGCTCGGCGCCCCCGGGGTGATCCGCGGGATCGTCGTCGACACCGCCCACTTCCGCGGCAACTACCCGCAGCGGGTGAGCGTCCAGGCCACCTCCGTGGAGGGAGCCCCCGGCCCCGCGGAGCTGCTCGACGCGAAGTGGGAGGAGCTCGTCCCGCCGACCCCCGTCCGGGGCCACGCCGCCAACGGCTTCACGATCACCGCCGAGCGCCGCTGGACCCACGTCCGGGTCTGCCAGCACCCCGACGGCGGCATCGCCCGCCTGCGCGTCCACGGCGAGGTCGTCCCCGACCCCGAGTGGCTGGAACTGCTGGGCACCCTCGACCTGATCTCCGTACTCAACGGCGGTTCGTACGAGGACGCCTCGGACCGCTTCTACTCCTCGCCGACCCAGATCATCCTGCCCGGCACCTCCCGCAAGATGGACGACGGCTGGGAGAACCGCCGCCGCCGGGTGCGCGGCACCAACGACTGGGTGCGTTTCCGGCTCGCCGCGCAGGGCGCCGTCCGCGCCGTCGAGATCGACACCGCCTACCTCAAGGGCAACTCGGCCGGCTGGATCGCCCTCCAGGGCCGGAACGGAGAGACGGGGGAATGGTTCGAGATCATCCCCCGGACCAGGCTCCAGCCCGACACCCTCCACCGCTTCAAGCTGCCCGCCCGGGCCGTCGTCACCCATGTCCGCCTCGACGCCTTCCCCGACGGCGGCGTCGCCCGGATGCGGCTGCACGGGGCGCTGACGGAGCAGGGCGCGGCCGACCTGCGCGCCCGGTTCACGGCGCTCGGCGGCTGACACGCTTCCGCCCGGCGGAGCGGCAGCGCGCCGACGCCCGCCCGCCGGGCGGACCTCGCACACGAGAAGGGGCGCCCCCACGGGGGAGGGCGCCCCTTCTCGTGTACCGGCCTGCCGCCGGACTACTTCGCTGCGGCCGCGTCCGCCGCCTGGGCCCGCAGCGCGCGCTCCACGCCCGCGCGGCACTCCGTCACCAGACGCCGCAGCGCCGGCGCCGGGTCGTGCTCGGCGATCCACGCCTCCGTCGCGTCCAGGGTCGCCTGCGAGACCTGGAGCGTCGGGTAGAGGCCGACCACGATCTGCTGGATCATCTCGTGGCTGCGGGTCTCCGAGACGCCCTTGATCGCGGCGAAGTACTTCGCCGTGTACGGGGCGAGCAGCTCGCGCTGGTCGGACTGGACGAAGCCGCCGATGACGGCCTCCTGCACCGCGTTCGCCAGTTTGTCGTCCTCGACGACGGAGGCCCAGGCCTCCGCCTTCGCCGTCTCCGACGGGCGGGCCGCGCGGGCGGTCGCCGCGTGGCGCTCGCCCGCCGCCGTGCGGTCGCGCTCCAGCTCGCCGGCGATCTCCGTCTCGTCGTAGACGCCGGCCGCCGCGAGCCGCTGCACGAACGCCCAGCGCAGCTCGGTGTCGACCGCCAGGCCCTCGACGGTCTCGCGGCCCTCCAGGAGGGCGGCGAGCAGGTCCAGCTGCTGCGGGGTGCGGGCGGTCGCCGCGAAGGCGCGGGCCCACGCCAGCTGGTGGTCGCTGGCCGGCTCGGCCGCCCGCAGGTGCGCCAGCGTCGCCTCGGTCCAGCGGGTCAGGCCGGCCTCGCGCCACTCGGGCGCCGCGTACAGGTCGAGGGCCGCCTTGACCTGGCCCTGGAGCGACTGGACGACGCCGATGTCGGTCTCCTTGCCGACGCCGGAGAGCACGAGCTCCAGGTAGTCACGGGTGGCCAGCTCGCCGTCGCGGGTCATGTCCCAGGCCGAGGCCCAGCTCAGGGCGCGCGGCAGCGACTCGGCGAAGTCGCCGAGGTGCGCGGTGACGTTCCTCAGGGACACCTCGTCGAGGCGGACCTTGGCGTACGACAGGTCGTCGTCGTTGAGGAGGACGACGGCCGGGCGGGCCTTGCCGACGAGCTGCGGTACGGCGGTCAGCCCCTCGGCGGCGATGTCGAGTTCGAGGCGCTCGGTGCGGACCAGCTTGCCGGCCTCGTCGAGGTCGTAGAAGCCGATGGCGATCCGGTGCGGGCGCAGGACGGCCTCGCCCTTGGCGCCGGCGGGCAGCGCCGGGGCCTCCTGCCTGACCGCGAAGGCGGTGATGGCGCCGTTCGCGTCGGTCTCGATCTCCGGGCGGAGGATGTTGATGCCGGCCGTCTCCAGCCACGCCTTCGACCAGGTCTTGAGGTCACGCCCGGAGGTCTCCTCCAGGGCACCGAGGAGGTCGGAGAGGCGGGTGTTGCCGAAGGCGTGCGCCTGGAAGTAGGCCTGGACCCCCTTGAAGAACTCGTCCTGGCCGACGTAGGCGACGAGCTGCTTGAGGACGCTCGCGCCCTTGGCGTACGTGATCCCGTCGAAGTTGACGAGCACGTCCTCCAGGTCGTTGATCTCGGCCATGATCGGGTGCGTGGACGGCAGCTGGTCCTGGCGGTAGGCCCAGGTCTTCTCCGCGTTGGCGAAGGTCGTCCAGGCGTTGGGCCAGCGGGTGCCCGCCACCGAGGCCTGGCAGGCGACGGAGGTGTAGGTGGCGAACGACTCGTTCAGCCACAGGTCGTTCCACCACTCCATGGTCACGAGGTCGCCGAACCACATGTGGGCGAGCTCGTGCAGGATCGTCTCGGCGCGCCGCTCGTACGCCGCGTCCGTCACCTTCGAGCGGAAGACGTACTGGTCGCGGATGGTGACCGCGCCCGCGTTCTCCATCGCGCCCGCGTTGAACTCGGGCACGAAGAGCTGGTCGTACTTCGCGAACGGGTAGTCGTACGCGAACTTCTCCTGGAACCACTCGAAGCCCTGGCGGGTCACGTCGAAGATGTGGTCCGCGTCGAGGAACTCGGCGAGCGACGGACGGCAGTAGATGCCCAGCGGCACCGTCTGCCCGTCCTTCTCGTACGTCGAGTGCACCGCGTGGTACGGGCCGACGATCAGCGCGGTGATGTACGTGGAGATGCGCGGGGTCGGCTCGAAGACCCAGAGGTCGTCCTTGGGCTCCGGGGTCGGCGAGTTCGAGATGACCTTCCAGCCGGCCGGGGCCTTCACGGTGAACTGGAAGGTCGCCTTCAGGTCGGGCTGCTCGAACGAGGCGAAGACCCGTCGCGCGTCCGGCACCTCGAACTGGGTGTACAGATAGGCCTGGTCGTCGACCGGGTCGACGAAGCGGTGCAGACCCTCACCGGTGTTGGTGTACGCGCAGTCGGCGACGACCTTGAGCTCGTTGCGGCCCTCCCGCAGATGGCGCAGGGCGATCCGGGAGTCCCGGAAGACGGCGCCGATCTCCAGGGCGTGGCCGTTGAGGACGACCTCGTGGACGGCGGGCGCGACGAGGTCGATGAAGGTCGAGGCACCCTCCTCGGCGGAATCGAAGCGGACGGTGGTGACGGACCGGTAGGTGCCGCCCTCCTGCGCACCGGAGAGGTCGAGTTCGACCTCGTACGCGTCCACGGTCAGCAGCGCCGCCCGCTGCTGGGCCTCTTCACGGGTCAGGTTCGTGCCAGGCACCCGGTCAACTCCTCGGTTTCGTGACGTTTGGCCCATCCTTCCACGGGGCGCACCGGCGGCGCACCGAACATTTCCACGGCGGCGGACCGGCCACGGCACGCGCGAGGGGCGGCCACCCCGGTGGGTGGCCGCCCCTCGCGCGTACGGTGCGGATCAGCCCTTGAGCTCGGCCGCGACCAGCTCCGCGATCTGCACGGCGTTGAGCGCCGCGCCCTTGCGCAGGTTGTCGTTGGAGAGGAAGAGCGCCAGACCGTTGTCGACCGTCTCGTCCACGCGGATGCGACCGACGTACGAGGCGTCCTTGCCGGCCGCCTGGAGCGGGGTTGGGATCTCGGAGAGCACGACGCCCTCGGCGTCCTTGAGGAGCTCGTAGGCGCGCTCGACGCTGATCGGACGCTCGAAGCGGACGTTGACCTGGAGGGAGTGGCCGGAGAAGACCGGGACGCGCACGCAGGTGCCGGAGACCTTGAGCTCCGGGATCTCCAGGATCTTGCGGGACTCGTTGCGGAGCTTCTGCTCCTCGTCGGTCTCGAAGGAGCCGTCGTCGACGATCGAGCCGGCCAGCGGGACCACGTTGAACGCGATCGGGCGCTGGTAGACGGTGGGCTCGGGGAACTCGACGGCGTCGCCGTCGAACGCCAGCTGGTCGGCGGTCTCGGCCACGGCGCACGCCTGGGTGCGCAGCTCGGCGACGCCGGCCACGCCCGAGCCGGAGACGGCCTGGTAGGTGGTGGCGATCAGCGCGGTGAGGCCGGCCTCCTGGTGGAGCGGCTTGAGGACCGGCATCGCGGCCATCGTGGTGCAGTTCGGGTTGGCGATGATGCCCTTGGGGCGGTCCTTGATCGCGTGCGCGTTGACCTCGGAGACGACCAGCGGGACCTCGGGGTCGCGGCGCCAGGCGGAGGAGTTGTCGATCACGACGGCGCCCTGGGAGGCGACCTTCTCGGCGAGGGCCTTGGAGGTGGCGCCACCGGCGGAGAAGAGCACGATGTCCAGGCCGGTGTAGTCGGCGGTGGAGGCGTCCTCGACCGTGACACCGTCCACGACGGTTCCGGCGGAGCGGGCGGAGGCGAAGAGCCGCAGCTCGTCGACCGGGAAGTTCCGCTCGGCCAGGATCTTCCGCATGACTGTGCCGACCTGACCGGTGGCTCCGACGATTCCGACCTTCACGGGGGACTCCTCCGTACGTATGTGCAGGTTGCTGCCGGTCCATGATGCGTATGTCCCGGGTCGCCTTGTCCAATCCATTGTCCAAGGGTCGGGACGGGTCGGGGCTCTCCCCGCCGGCTCCGCCCCTCGGGTCGCCGCCTCAGCTCTCCTTCGTGCGGGCGTAGTGGCGCGAGGCCTTGGCGCGGTTGCCGCAGACCGCCATCGAGCACCAGCGGCGGGTGCCGTTCCGTGAGGTGTCGAAGAAGTGCAGGATGCACGCCTCGTGGGCGCAGGCCCGGATGCGGTCGGGGGCGCCGCGCAGCAGGTCGAGGTAGTCGCGGGCGGCGGTCCAGCCCGGGCCCCGGGCGGGGTCGTCGAACTCGGGGCGTTCGCCGGGGCCTTCGGCGGTGAGCGTGGCCCGGATGCGGCCGTGGTCGAGGACGGCGTCGACCCGTGCGGTGGCGGCGGGGTCGCCGGGGTGGTCGACGAGCGCGGCCAGCGCGTCCCGGGCGGTGAGGGTGTGGCGCAGGGTGGCGGCGTCGGCGGCGAACCGCCCGTCCAAGCCGTTGGCGGCGAGCCAGACCGCGAGGCCCTCGACCCCGGCGAGCAGGTCCCGGCGGACGCCCTCCTCGTTCCAGCGGGTGTTGAGGAGGTCCAGGGAGACGGGCTCGCCGGTGAGCGGCCGTGGGTCGATGGCGGTCATGGCGGGAGCCCTCCTCGATGAACTAACCCCTCAAGAGTACGTGAGCGGTTGACGCTCTCGTTTCTAACCTCTAAAGTCGAGGTAAGAGGTTAGCCCGAGGGGGGCCGGCCACACCAGGAGGACCACCATGACCGCGATCGGCACGCTCACCACCCACCACGTCGGCCTCAACGTCACCGACCTCGACCGCTCGCTCGCCTTCTACGGGGACGTCCTCGGCTTCGAGACCCTCGGCCGGGGCGCCGAGGGGGACAGCCACTTCGCCTTCCTGGGCCAGGGCGGCCGCCTGGTCCTCACCCTCTGGCAGCAGGCCGACACCGCTTACGCCTCCGGCAGCGCCGGCCTCCACCACCTCGCCTTCGAGGCGGAGTCCCTCGACCACGTCCGCGCCGCCGAGGCCGCGCTCACCGCGCGCGGCGCCACCTTCGCGTACGAGGGCGTGGTGGCCCACCGCGAGGGCGCGGCCTCCGGCGGCATCTTCTTCCACGACCCGGACGGCACCCGCCTGGAGATCTCGGTCCCGAAGGGCGCGGAGGGCGCGGAAGCCCCCTCGGAATCCGCTCCGACCTGCGGTTTCTTCTAGGAGGACCCGATGACCAGCGTCCCCGCCTACCACGACGGCTCCCTCGCCGTGCAGGCGCACCTCGGCGTCCAGGAGCTCGCCGCGCACGTCGGCCGCTCCATCACCCCCGGCATCCGGCCCGTCGCCGCCGCCTTCCTGGAGGCCCAGCCGATGCTGATGATCGGCGCGGCGGACCCCGCCGGCGGCGTCTGGGCCGGCCTCCTCACGGGCCCGCCCGGCTTCACCCGCGCCACCGGCCCGCACACCGTCTCCGTCGCCGGCGGCGTCCCGGCCCACGACCCGCTCGCCGACGCGATCACCTCCGCCGGCACGCCCGTCGGCACCCTCGCCCTCGACCCCCGCACCCGCCGCCGCATGCGCCTCAACGGCATCGCCCGGCCCAGCGCGCGCGGGTTCACGATCGAGGCCGAACAGGTCTTCTCGAACTGCCCGAAGTACCTCCAGAAGCGGGAGTGGTACGGCTCCGACGCCGCCCGCCCCGAGACCGGTGCCGTGCGGCACGGCGAGGCGCTCGCCCCCGACCAGGTGCGCCGCGTCCGTGCCGCCGACACCTTCTTCGTGGCCACCGCCGCCCCGGACGGTGTCGACACCAGCCATCGCGGCGGCAACCCCGGTTTCGTCCGGGTCGACACGTCCCGGGAGCTCAGCTGGCGCGACTACCCCGGCAACGCCATGTTCCTGACCCTGGGGAACCTGGAGGCGGACGGCCGCGCGGGCCTGCTCTTCCTGGACTGGGAGACCGGGACGACGCTCCAGCTGAGCGGCCTCGCGCACACCGAGTACGGCCCCGAGGGGCGCGTCACCCGCTTCCGTGTCGCGCGCGTCGTCGAGAACCCGGCGGGGAGCCCCCTGCGCTGGTCGGCCCCGGAGTACTCCCCGTCCAACCCGCCCGCCGACATCGCCTGAGGACCCGTGACCGCCACCCCGCCCGCCGACACCCCCGAGGACCCGTGACCGCCACCCCGCCCGCCGACACCCCCGAGGACCCGTGACCACGACCCCGGCCCCCGGCAGCTTCCCGCCCACGACCGCGGCCGCCCCGAACCCCGCCGGGACCACCCGCCCCGGCCCGCCCCCGCGCCCCCGCCCCCGGGTCCTGCTCGGCTCCACCGCCGTCGGTGTCGCCGCGCTCCTGGTCCTGGTAGCCGTCGGGACCGTGCTCGACCGGCCCCTGCTCGTCCCGCCGCTCGCCGCGAGCATGGCCCTGGTGGCGGGCGCCCCCGATCTGCCGCTGTCCCAGCCGCGTTCGGTCGTCGGCGGCCAGCTGCTCTCCGCCCTCACCGGATTCGCCGTCCTGGCCGTGGCCGGCCCCGGCCCCTGGGGCGCCGCCGTCGCGGGAGGCCTCGCCCTGGGCGTCATGACGCTGGCCCGTACCCCGCACTCGCCCGCCGCGGCCACCGCCGTGATCGTCGCCCTCCAGTCCCCGCCGTTCTGGTCGTTTCTCGGCCTTCTCGCCCTCGCCTCCCTCCTCCTGGTCGCGGCCGGTCTCGGCTCCGCCCGGGCCACGGGCCGGACATACCCCACGTACTGGCTCTAACCTCGGCTCATGAAGCAGGAGTTGAGGGTGGCGGCCTACGCCGTGTGCGTACGGGACGGGGAGGTGCTCCTCGCCCGCTGGGTGGCGGGCGACGGCACCAAACGGTGGACCCTGCCGGGCGGCGGCATGGACCACGGGGAGGAACCCGTACAGACCGTGGTCCGCGAGGTGGAGGAGGAGACGGGCTACCTCGCCGAACCCACCGCCCTCCTCGGAATCGACTCCATCCGCCGCGCCTGGCTGCGCCGCCTCGCGGGTCCCGGAGACTTCCAGGGGCTGCGGATCATCTACGAGGTCCAGGTCACCGGCGGTGCGCTCCGCAACGAGACCGGTGGCTCCACGGACCTCGCCGCCTGGCAACCGCTCGACGCCGTCCCCGATCTGGCCCGCGTCGAACTCGTCGACATCGGCCTCGACCTCTGGCGCGAACGGCCCCCGGCCGGCCGCTCCCGGCTCGCCGATCCGTCGAACGGCTGAAACCGCTCAAAGCCGGAGGCGGCGGCGCCCCCCGGCGGGTCACCGGGGCAGGACGACGACGTACGCGGCGGGCTGCCGGTCGGGCGCGGCCATCAGGGCCGTACGCACCACCGTGGCCTGCTGGTCCATCGCCTCGCGCAGCTTGCGCGGGGTCAGGTGGACGACCGTGATGCCGAGCCGCTCCAGGTGCTCCCGCTTGCGGGTGCACTCCGACCACAGCGCGTCGTCCTCCTGCCGGGGCGCCCGGGTGTCCAGCTCGACGGCGACCGCCTGGTCCGGCCAGTAGGCGTCCACCCCGCCCAGGTGCGGGCCGCCCGGCAGCCGCAGGTCCACGTTCCACAGCGGGTCCGGCAGGCCGAACTCCCGCACCATCTCGTACAGCCGCTCCTCGGAGAGCGACCGCCCCTCGGCGAGCAGCGCGTCCACCGCGTCCACCACGTGCGGCCGGGTGAGCAGCCGTGCGCGACTCAACTCCCGTACCACCGCACCCGGTTCGCAGTGCCCGCCGCGCACCGCCTCGGTGAGCAGGCGGCGTACGGTCTCCGCGTCCGAGAGCCCGGACACCGCGTCGGCGACGGCGCGGGCGACCGGGGCGACCGGCACACCCGTCAGCTCGACCGGCTCGGGGGCCTCGGGGGCGCGCACCACCCGCACCCAGCCGGTCGAGCGCAGCCGCCGGGTGCGCGGGACCAGGACGTCGATCCGCTCCAGGGAGGTGAGCGGGGGAGCGGAGGGGAGGCGGTGCAGGTTCAGCGCGGCGAGCCCGGTGATCATCGCGTCGGGTCCCTGCGTGGGCACGGTCGCGGTCCTGCGGGCGTAGAGCAGTGCCGCGTGCAGCCGGTCCTCGCTGGTGGGCGGCCCCGGCTGGAGCAGGAAGACGCCGGGCAGCAGCTGCTGCCAGCCGCCGGGCCGGCAGCGCGCCGCGACCTCGCCGGCGGGGACGCCCCGGGCCCTCAACTGGTCGGCGGACGCCAGGCGTTCCGTACGACCGGTGCGGGAGGCGAGGGGGAGGGGGCGGGGGGTGATGGGGGCGTTGTGGTTCATGCCGGGGGTCTTCCGCTTCCGAAGGCTCCCCTAACCCCTGTTACACGCTCGTCGACAATTGGGGACAAGCTCGCCCTAAAGTACGCGCGTTCGACTGCCGATGAGGGGCGCGTCCACCGGGGCCGGAACGCCCGAAGGGGGCCGCGGGCCGAAGCCCGCGACCCCCTACCCCGGCGGTTGCGGCGTCACGCCGCCAGGCGGTCGCACGCCTGCGCGCGCAGGGCCCGCGCCAGGTCGTCCCGTGCCTCCAGGACCAGACGGCGCAGCGCCGGCGCGGCCGACTCGTGCGCCGAGAGCCAGGCGTCCGTCGCGGTCAGCGTCGCCTCGTCGTCCTGGAGCCCCGGGAAGAGGCCCTTGACCACGTCGATGCCGATCTGGATCGACCGCTCGTCCCACAGCCGCTCGATCGCCGCGAAGTACTTCTCCGCGTACGGGGCGATCAGTGCGCGCTGCGAGGGCTGGACGAAGCCCGCGATGGTCGCCTCGACCAGCGCGTTCGACAGGGTGTCCGCCTCGACGACCTGCGCCCAGGCCTGCGCCTTGACCGCGGCCGAGGGGCGCGAGGCGAGCAGGCGGACCTGGTGGCGCTTGCCCGTCGCCGTGTCGTCCCGGGACAGCTCCTCGCCGATCCGGGCCTCGTCCGCGCGGCCGTGCACGGCCAGCGGGGAGAGCAGCGCCCAGCGCAGCTCCTGGTCGACGTCGAGGCCGTCGATCTTCGCCGCACCGTCGAGCAGCCCCTCCAGGAGCTGGAGGTCGGCCTCGGTGGAGGATGTCGCGGCGAGGAACCGCGCCCAGGTCAGCTGGTGCTCGCTGCCCGGCTCGGCCACCCGCAGCTCGCGCAGGCCGGCTTCGGCGAGGAGTCGCCCGCCCTCCTCGCGCCACTCGGGGGTCGCGTAGAGGGTGACGGCCGACTTCGTCCAGGCGTGCACCATCTGGAGGACGCCGATGTCGGTCTCGCGGCCCGCGAAGGCGAGCGCCACGGAGACGAAGTCCCGGGCGGGCATCAGCCCGTCACGGGTCAGGTTCCACAGCGCGGACCAGCACAGGGCGCGGGCGAGGGGATCGGTGATGTCGCCGAGGTGCGCGCGGAGCGTGGCGAGCGAGCCCTCGTCGAAGCGGATCTTGCAGTAGGTGAGGTCGTCGTCGTTGACGAGGACCAGGTCGGGCCTCTCCTCGCCCGCCAGGTCGGCGACGACGGTCCGGGCTCCGGTGAGGTCGGTCTCGGCCCGCGCGTACCGGGTGAGCGCACCGTCCGGCGTGCGCCGGTAGAGGCCCACGGCGGCCCGGTGCGGGCGGAGTTCGCCGCCCTCCTGGACGACGGCGAGCTCGGTGATCCGGCCCTCCGCGTCGTAGGTGACGGCCGGCGTCAGGGTGTTCACGCCGGAGGTCTGGAGCCAGGACTTCGCCCAGGACCTCATGTCGCGGCCCGAGGTCTCCTCCAGGATGGTGAGGAGGTCGGCGAGCCGGGTGTTCCCGTAGGCGTGGCGCTTGAAGTAGCGGCGCGCGCCCTCCAGGAACGCGTCCCGGCCCGCGTACGCGACGAGCTGCTTGAGGACCGACGCGCCCTTGGCGTAGGTGATGCCGTCGAAGTTGAGCTTGGCGTCCTCCAGGTCACGGATGTCGGCCGTGATCGGGTGGGTGGACGGCAGCTGGTCGGCGCGGTACGCCCAGGCCTTGCGGTTGTTGGCGAAGGTCACCCAGCTGTTGGTGAAGCGGGTGGCCTCGGCGTTCGCGAACGAGCCCATGAAGTCCGCGAAGGACTCCTTCAGCCAGAGGTCGTCCCACCACACCATGGTGACGAGGTCGCCGAACCACATGTGCGCCATCTCGTGCAGGATGACGTTGGCCCGGCTCTCGTACGCGGCCTGGGTGACCTTGCCCCGGTAGATGTACTCCTCGCGGAAGGTCACCAGGCCCGGGTTCTCCATCGCGCCGAGGTTGTACTCGGGGACGAAGGCCTGGTCGTACTTCCCGAAGGGGTACGGGTAGTCGAAGTTGTCGTGGAAGAAGTCGAGGCCCTGCCGGGTGATCAGGAAGACGTCGTCCGCGTCGAAGTGCTTGGCGAGTCCCTTGCGGCACATCGCGCCGAGCGGGATCTCCAGCTCGGTCCCGTCGGGCAGCGCGCGCGTGTACGTGTCCGTGACGTAGTGGTACGGGCCGGCCACGACACAGGTGATGTACGTGGAGATCGGCGCCGTCTCCGCGAACCGCCACACGCCCTCGGCGTCCTGCTCCCCGGCGCCGTTCGACCAGACCGTCCAGCCCTCGGGCGCGGTCACGGAGAAGAGGTGGGGGGCCTTCAGGTCGGGCTGCTCGAAGGTGGCGTACACACGGCGGGCGTCGGCCGGCTCGTACTGCGTGTAGAGGTAGACCTCGCCGTCCTCCGGGTCGACGAAGCGGTGCATGCCCTCGCCGGTCCGGCTGTAGGCGCACCGCGCGTCGACCACGAGCGTGTTCTCGTCGGCGAGGCCGTCGAGCGCGATCCGCGCGCCGTCGAAGACGACGGCCGGGTCCAGGGAGCGCCCGTTGAGGGTCACCGCGTCCACGGCCGGGGCGATCAGGTCGACGAACGTGCTCGTGCCCTCGCCGGTGCGGCGGAATCGGATCGTCGTCTCCGAGCGGAAGGTGCGCACCGCCTCGTCGGAGTCGCCGACCGCCGAGCGCAGGTCGAGGACGACCTCGTACCCGTCGACGGACAGCAGCGCTGCCCGCTCGTCGGCCTCGTCGCGGGACAGATTCTCACCGGGCACGGTCACTCCTTCGTGGCGCGTTCGAAACAGCACCGATCCTCCCATGTGCGGCTGTCACCCGGCACACGGGAATGCCGTCACGCGCCTTCGGCGTTCGCTCCTTCGGCACACCGCCTTCATCACGGCCGTACCGAGGAGTGACATGTCCGAGAGCAGGACCACCGCCGAATTCTACTTCGACCCGCTCTGCCCCTGGGCCTGGATGACCTCCCGCTGGATGCTGGAGGTGGAGCGGGTCCGCCCGGTCGACGTGCGCTGGAAGGTCATGAGCCTGGCCGTGCTCAACGAGAACCGGCTCGACGAGGTCCCGGCCGAGTACCGGGAGCTGATCGAGACCAAGGCCTGGGGCCCGGTCCGGGTGGTCGTCGCCGCCCAGCAGCTGCACGGCGACGAGGCCGTCGGCAAGCTCTACACGGCGCTCGGCACCCGTTTCCACAACAACGGCGAGGGCCCGACCCGCGAGGCGATCGTCGGCGCCCTGCGGGACGCCGGTCTGCCGGAGGACCTGGTCGAGTACGCCGACAAGGACACGTACGACACCGAGCTGCGCGCCTCCCACACGGAGGGCATCGACAAGGTCGGCCAGGACGTCGGCACCCCGGTCATCGCGGTGCCGGGCCCGGACGGCGACGAGGTGGCCTTCTTCGGCCCCGTCGTCACCCCGACCCCGCGCGGCGACGCGGCGGCCCGGCTGTGGGACGGCACGCTGCTCGTGGCGTCGACGCCGGGCTTCTACGAGATCAAGCGCACCCGGACCGAGGCGCCCAGCTTCCACTAGTCCGCCTCGGCCGGGTCGTGCCCGGCGGCATGGAGGAACCCCCGTGATCCATGTCATCACGGGGGTTCCTCGTCATTCCGTCCGCACGTGAAGGTTGAGAAGACGATCACGAGTGGGACGACGGGGGGAGCCCTGCGCGGGCTCCGGTCCTCAGAAGGAGATCAGGGGGACCGAGGCCTTGGCGGAGTGGTAGCGCTTGCTCACGTCCTGCCAGTTGACGACCTGCCACATGGCCTCGATGAAGTCGACCTTCTGGTTCTTGTACTGCAGGTAGAAGGCGTGCTCCCAGGCGTCGAAGACCAGGATCGGGACGGAGCCCTGGCCGACGTTGCCCTGGTGGTCGTAGACCTGCTCGACGATGAGGCGGCCGCTGATCGGCTCGTAGGCGAGAACACCCCAGCCGGAGCCCTGGGTGGTCGCGGAGGCCTTGGTGAGCTGGGCCTTGAACTTGGCGAAGGAACCGAAGGACTCGGTGATCGCGTCCGCGAGGTCACCGACGCCGTCGGCGGCCAGCGGCTCGCCGCCGCCGCCCTCCTTCGGGCTGTTCATGTTGTTCCAGTAGATGGAGTGGAGGATGTGGCCCGAGAGGTGGAAGGCCAGGTTCTTCTCCAGGCCGTTGATCGCGCCCCACTGGTCCTTGTCGCGCGCCTCCTCCAGCTGCTCCAGGGTGTCGTTCGCTCCCTTGACGTACGCGGCGTGGTGCTTGTCGTGGTGAAGCTCGATGATCTGCGGATTGATCACCGGCTCCAGCGCCGCGTAGTCGTACGGCAGCTCCGGAAGTGTGTAGATCGCCATGACCGAGCCCTTCGACTGACCTCTTATTGCAACCTATATGCAAGTGCAGGCTAACAGTAGGTGCGCAAGGTGTTGATCAGTCCTTGGTCCTAGGCCGGTCCTGGTCCCCTGGTTCGTTCGTACTGCTTCCGAGCGCTCCGCCGAACGGGCCAACCCTCGGACTGGAGGCGATCGAGGCGGTCCCCGGCGAGCCCCTCGCCGCCCGCGGCATCGTCCAACCGCCTCAGGTCCGACGGGACCACCGCCGCCGTCCGGCGTACCGGCCGGAGACGGCGCCGCGCCCCGCCGAGCGTGAGCTCGACGGGGCGCGGCGCCGGACCAGGGGGTACGGGTCAGGCCTCCTCGGCCACCGGTCCGCGCAGCCTCTGCCGAGCGAAGCCGACGGCGGCGAGCAGCAGCGTCAGGCCGCCCGTCCAGTACAGCTGCACCCGGGTGCCCTCCTCACGGGCCATCAGGACGAAGATCGCCGCCATGCCGGCGAGCGCCACCCAGGTGAGGACCGGGAAGGCCCACATCCGCACGACCAGCTTCTCCGGCGCCTCGCGCTCGGTGCGGCGGCGCAGCACCAGCTGGGAGGCGGCGATGAAGAACCAGACGACCAGGATGATCGCGCCGATCGTGTTGAGCAGCCAGACGAAGATGTCCTCCGGGCGCCAGTAGCTCAGCAGCACACAGGTGAAGCCGAAGACGGAGGAGACGAGCACCGCCGGACGGGGGACCCCGCCGAAGGTGCGGCCGAGCGCCTTCGGGCCCTGGCCGCGCGAGACGAGCGAACCGGCCATGCGGGAGGCGCCGTAGATGTTGGCGTTCATCGCCGACAGCAGGGCCACGAGCACGACCACGTTCATGATCTGGCCGGCCGCCGGGATGCCCAGGTGGTCGAGGGTCGCGACGTACGGGCCCTTCTCGACGACCGCCTTGTCGCCCCACGGGACGAGGGTGACGATGACCGCCATCGAGCCGATGTAGAAGAGCGCGATCCGCCACATCGCCGTGCGCACGGCCTTGGCGACACCCTGCACCGGGTGCTCCGACTCGGCCGCCGCGATGGTGACCGTCTCCAGACCGCCGTACGCGAAGACGGAGGCGAGCAGACCGACGATCAGGCCCTCGGAGCCGTGCGGGAAGAAGCCTCCGTCACCGCTGAGGTTCGCGGTGCCGGGAGCGTCCGTGCCGGGCAGCACGCCGACGATGGCGAGCACGCCGATGCCGAGGAAGAGGACGATCGCGCCGACCTTGAGGGCGGCGAACCAGAACTCGAACTCGCCGAAGTTCTTCACCGCCGCCAGGTTGGTGGCGCAGAAGACCACCATGAAGAGCGCGACCCAGGCCCACTCGGGGCTGCCGGGGAACCAGCCGGTCATGATCTTCGCGGCGCCGATGCCCTCGAGGCCGACGGCGACGCAGAGCAGGAACCAGAAGGCCCAGCCCGCGGTGAAGCCCGCCCAGGGGCCCAGCGCCCGCTCGGCGTGGACGGAGAAGGAGCCGGAGGCCGGGTTCGCCGCGGACATCTCGCCGAGCATCCGCATCACGAGCATGACGAGCACGCCCGAGATCGCGTAGGCGATGACGATCGAGGGCCCGGCGGCGGCGATGCCGGCGCCGGAGCCGACGAAGAGTCCGGCCCCGATGACGCCGCCGAGGGCGATCATCGAGAGATGGCGCTGCTTGAGGCCGTGCGAGAGGCCCTCGGCAGATGCGGTCGCGCCGTCCTTGCGGTCGGCCGACGCGGGCGCGGTGGTCCGAGACATGGGCGAGCCCTGTTCACTAGCTGAGACGGGGAGGGAGCCCACAGTCTGTGGGGCGTCACCGCTCACAGGGAACGCATGTCCGCTATACGGGCACGACCTTCACACAAGGTGAAGAATCAGCTCCGGTTCGTACGCAGTTCCCGCACCCAGGCCACCAGGAGCACCGCACCGGTCGCCGCCCCCGACCACAGCACCTGCGGCCTGGCCGCGTCGTCCGTCAGCATCAGGACGAGCACCGCGCCCATCGCGGCGAGCGCCACCCAGGTCAGCCAGGGGAAGCCCCACATCCTCAGCGTCAGTGTCTCCGGCGCCTCCCGCTCGATCCTGCGCCGCAGCCGCAGCTGCGAGACCGCGATCAGCGCCCAGACGAAGAGGAGCACCGCGCCGACCGCGTTGAGCATGTAGAGGAAGACGGAATCCGGCCACTTCAGATTGAGGAGGACGGAGACGAACCCGAAGGCCACCGAGGCGAGCACCGCCCGGCGCGGCACCCCTCCGCCCGAGACCCGCAGCAGCCCCTTCGGCGCCTCCCCGCGCTCCGCGAGCGAGAACACCATCCGCGAGGAGCCGTACAGGTTGGCGTTGAGCGCCGAGAGCAGCGCCACGAACACCACCACGTTCATGATCTGGCCCGCCGCCGGCACCCCGATCGAGTCCAGGACCGCCACGTACGGCGACTCGCCCGGCTCCATCGACGTCCACGGCAGCAGCGTCACGATGACCAGCATCGAGCCCACGTAGAAGAGGAGGATCCGCCACACCGCGCTGCGCACCGCCCGCGCCACGTTCCTGGCCGGGTCGTCCGATTCGGCCGCCGCGATCGTCACGACCTCCAGGCCGCCGAAGGCGAAGACGACCGCGAGGACCCCGGAGACCACGCCCGCCCAGCCGTTCGGCAGGAATCCGCCCTGCCCGGTCAGGTTCGCGAGCCCCACCGGGTCCGTGTCGGGCAGCCAGCCCACGATCGCGAGCGTGCCGAGCACCAGGAAGAGGACGATCGCGCCGACCTTGAGGGCGGCGAACCAGAACTCGAACTCGCCGAAGTTCTTCACCGCCGCGAGGTTGGCGAGGGTGAACACGACCATGAAGACCAGCACCCATCCCCACTGCGGGACCCCCGGCACCCAGCCGTTCGCGATCCGCGCCGCGCCCGTGGCCTCCACGGCGAGGACGACGACGAGCAGGAACCAGTACAGCCAGCCCACCGAGAAGCCGGCCCAGCGGCCGAGCGCCCGTTCCGCGTGCACCGAGAAGGCTCCCGACGCGGGCATCGCCGCCGCCATCTCGCCCAGCATCCGCATCACCAGCATCGCGAGGGCGCCGGCGATCAGATACGAGACCACGATGCCGGGTCCGGCGACGGCGATGCCCGCGCCCGAACCGACGAAGAGCCCGGCGCCGATCACACCGCCGAGCCCCAGCATCGTCAGGTGACGCTGCTTCAGACCGTGGGAGAGGGGCTCCGGTTCGGTGGTCAGAGGGGACGGCGGGGCGTCGCGCATGGTGGGGGACTCGCGCTCTCGGGGAGTTGACACTTTATGGAGACTCCACAGTCTCTCTGTTGACCTCCCCTTGACGCAAAAGGGGCGTCTCGCGTCGAGTCGCCAGTGACGAGGGTCACGTAGCGCCAGGCATGAAAACCACCCTTTGTCAGAACCTGATGAAGCGGCTGGCTTGTGCTTTGTCGGCGGCTGACGGTGATCGAGCGTTCACTCCTGGCATACCGTCAACCTGTCCCACCCACCCTCACCCTCGCGGAGTACCGATGAGCACCGCCGCCGCCCCCGTCCGTTCCCTCCGTGCGGGCACCGTCCTCGCCGACCTGCTCCCCGCGAGCCGCACCCGCGACATCGCCCTTGTCGTCGGCGGCGCCGCCCTCACCGGCCTCGCCGCGCAGCTCTCGGTCCCGGTCCCCGGCTCCCCGGTCCCGGTCTCGGGTCAGACCTTCGCCGCCCTGCTCGTCGGCACCGCGCTCGGCGCCCGGCGCGGCTTCCTCGCCCTGGCCCTGTACGCGGTCGTGGGCATGGCGGGCGTGCCGTGGTTCGCGCAGGCCACCTCCGGCTACGGCATGCCGTCCTTCGGCTACATCCTCGGCATGATCCTCGCCTCCACGGTCGTCGGCGCCCTCGCCCGCCGCGGCGCCGACCGCTCGGTCCCGCGCACCGCCGGCGCGATGGTGCTCGGCTCGGCGATCATCTACGCGGTCGGCGTCCCCTACCTGGCCCTCGCCACCGGCATGAGCCTCGGCCAGGCCGTCGCGGCCGGCCTCACCCCGTTCCTCATCGGCGACGCCCTCAAGGCGGCCCTCGCCATGGGCGTCCTGCCGACGGCCTGGAAGCTCCTCGGCCGCGAGGGCTGAGCCCCGCCCGTCCGCGCGTACGCGAGAGGGCCCGCCGTTCCCCGGGGAACGGCGGGCCCTCTCGCGTACGGGTGCCTTCGGCGCTACCCGCGCTCGGAGAGCTCCGAGGGTTCGGAGGGCTTCGTGAGCCGCTCCTTGACCAGGGCGATCGCGATGACCAGCGCGGCCACCAGGAGTGAGAGCACGACCTGCTCACGGGCGCTGCCGCCGTCGTAGAGCATGTAGCCGAGGACGAACACGATCATGGCGATCGTCGCCCACGTCAGGTACGGGAAGAGCCACATCCGCACGACGAGCTTCTCCGGCGACTCGCGCAGGATGATGCCGCGCATCCGCAGCTGGGTCACGCAGATGACCAGCCAGACGAAGAGGGCCACCGCGCCGGAGGAGTTCAGCAGGAACGCGAAGACGGTGTCCGGCCACTTGTAGTTGAAGAAGACGGCTACGAAGCCGAAGACGACCGAGCCGAGGATCGCGGGCACCGGCACACCCCGCTTGTTGACCTTGGCGAAGGCCTTGGGGGCGTCACCGCGGCGGCCGAGCGAGAAGGCCATGCGGGAGGCCGTGTAGAGACCGGAGTTCAGGCAGGAGAGCACGGCCGTGAGGACGATCACGTTCATGACCTGGCCGGCGTGCGGGATGCCGATGGAGTCGAGGGCGGCGACGTACGAGCCCTTCTCGACGATCGACTTGTCGTCCCACGGAAGCAGGGTCAGGACGACGAAGATCGAGCCCAGGTAGAAGACGCCGATCCGCCAGATCACGCTGTTGGTCGCCTTGGTGACGGCCTTCTGCGGGTCCTCGGACTCGCCGGCGGCGAGGGTGACGATCTCGCTGCCCATGAAGGAGAACACGACCATCAGGACACCGGTGAGGATCGCTCCCGCGCCCATCGGGAAGAAGCCCCCGGCGTCGGTGAGGTGCGCGAATCCGGCGCCCGGGTTGTCCGAGCCGGGGAGCACCCCGAAGACCGCGAGCAGGCCGATGACGACGAAGGCGCCGATGGCGACGACCTTGATCCCGGCGAACCAGAACTCGAACTCGCCGTAGGAGGCGACCGAGCCGAGGTTGGTGGCGGTGAGCACCACCATCACGATGAGCGCCCAGGCCCACTGCGGGACGGCCGGGATCCAGCTCTCCAGGATCACCGCGCCGGCGGTCGCCTCGACGGCGAGGACGACGACCCAGAAGAACCAGTACAGCCAGCCGATGCTGAATCCGGCCCAGCGGCCGAGCGCCTGGTCGGCGTAGGCGGAGAAGGAGCCGGAGGACGGCCGGGCGGCGGCCATCTCGCCGAGCATGCGCATCACGAAGACGACCATGGTGCCGACGAGCGCGTAGGACAGCAGGATCGCGGGGCCCGCGGCGGCGATGCCGGAGCCGGAGCCGACGAAGAGGCCGGCGCCGATGACGCCACCGATGGCGATCATCGACAGGTGGCGGTTCTTGAGTCCGGCCTTGAGACCGTCGGAGGAGGGCGACGTACCGGTGGTGCCGGTCTCCTCGCCGTCCTTCGTCAGGGTCGGTTGCGTGTTCATGAACGCTTCCTTGTGTGTGGGGGGCACTCGGGTCACGAGCCCGAGCATTGAACACTGCGGACGGGGGTGATCGGAAGACCTCATTCCGGATCGTTGTGCGGACGGCCTCGCGAGAGCCGAAGGTCCGTACCAGACCGGATGAGGGTCCCGACCCCGATGCCTGCTACCCGGCCCCTGACATGCCACACTCGGCACCATGCGCGTCTACATCGGTTCCGACCACGCCGGATACGAACTCAAGAACCACCTCGTCGAGTGGCTCACGGCACACGGCCACGAGCCCGTCGACTGCGGTCCCCACATCTACGACGCCCTCGACGACTACCCGCCGTTCTGCCTGCGCGCCGCCGAGAAGACGGCCGCGGACCCGGACGGCCTGGGCATCGTCATCGGCGGCTCCGGCAACGGGGAGCAGATCGCCGCGAACAAGGTGAAGGGGGTGCGCGCCGCCCTCGCCTGGAGCGAGCAGACCGCCGCCCTCGGCCGCGAGCACAACAACGCCAACGTGATCTCCGTCGGCGGCCGGATGCACACCCGGGAAGAGGCGACGAAGTTCGTCGAGATCTTCCTCAACACCCCGTACTCCGGTGACGAGCGTCACACCCGCCGGATCGACATGCTCACCGCGTACGAGAACACCGGCGAGCTCCCCCCGATCCCGGCCCACCACCCGCAGGAGCCGACCGCCTGATGCCCGAGGGGCACACGATCCACCGACTGGCCGCCGACCACCGGGAACGGTTCGGCGGCCGGTCCGTGCGGGTGACCAGCCCGCAGGGCAAGTTCGCGGACTCGGCGGCGCTGCTCGACGGCACCGTCCTGGAGACCACCGAGGCCCACGGCAAGCACCTCTTCCTCGGCTTCGCCGGCATGGGCTGGGTCCACATCCACCTGGGCCTCTTCGGCAAGGTGAACTTCGGCGCCACGCCCGCCCCACCGCCCACCGACACCGTCCGGCTGCGGATCGCCGACGCCGACGCGTACGTCGACCTGCGCGGCCCCACCGCCTGCGCCCTGATCACGGACGCCGAGAAGCGGGCGATACACGACCGCCTGGGCCCGGACCCGCTCCGCGCCGGCGACGACCCCGCCAAGGCCTGGGCCCGGATCTCGAAGTCCCGCACGACCCTCGCCGCCCTGCTCATGGACCAGAAGGTCATCGCGGGCGTCGGCAACGTCTACCGCGCCGAGGTCCTCTTCCGGCACGGCATCGACCCGTACCGCGCGGGCAGGGACCTGACCCGCCGCGCCTGGGACGCGATCTGGACCGACCTCGTGGGACTGATGCGCGAGGGCGTCCGCCTCAACCGCATCGACACGGTCCGCCCCGAGCACACCCCCGAGGCGATGGGCCGCCCGCCGCGCGTGGACGACCACGGCGGCGAGGTCTACGTCTACCGCCGCGCCCACCTGCCCTGCCACCTCTGCGGGACGGAGATCCGCACGGCGGAGCTGGCGGCCCGCAACCTCTTCTGGTGCCCGGGCTGCCAGCGGTCCTAGCGGTCCTGGCGGCGGCGGGCCGCCAGGACCGAGCGCACCCCGGGCGCGCTAGAACCCGTGCGGCAGCCACGGCGCGACCGGCGAGCCGAACGCCACCGACGCCTCCACCAGCGCCCCCTCGCGCGACTCCCGCACCCGACCGGCCGCGGCCAGCGACACCAGCGAGGTCCCGCCCAGGTAGGCCGAGCCCAACTCCCGTACCGACAGCGTGAGATCCGCCGGATCCGAGGTCCGCACACAGCTCGCGCCCTTCGCGTCCCCGACCAGCCGCCAACGCCCCTCGTTCCACGGGCAGAACGCGTCCTCCACCTCGAACACCACGTCCACCGGCGCCTGATAGGTCCGCGCCTCAAGGGCCGCGCCCACCTCCACGAGCCGCACGTGCAGCGAGTCCCGCAGCGTCGGCGAACAGCGCCGGACGTCGCTCACCAGATGCTGCCAGCCGTCGTCCACCGGCCGGCTCTGGATCCGCACCTCCGAGGTCAGGTCCACCGAGCAGAGGAACCGCCACAGCGCCGCCTCCGCCACCGGGTCGAGTCCGAACAGCCGGTGCACGTTCACCGCCCCCGTCGCCCCCGCGAACGTCCAGTCCGGCTTGATCGAGTAGTGGGTGAACCCCACGACCTCACCGTCCCGCTCGGCCAGCACGCACAGGCGCGGCGACGCGCCCTCCCGCTGGTCCGGCGGATCGAGCAGCGCCACCCGCTCCCAGCCGGGCATCGGGGCGAGCAGCCCCGGCCGCGTCGGCACGAGACGCGCGTACACCGCCTCGCACGCCGCCGAGGACTCCACGAGATCGGCCTGCCGCAGCACCACCCCGTCCGTACCCTCCGGCACCGAGAGCCGCACCCGCGTCGTGTCGATCGTCGCCCGCGCCGTGTACGCCGCGACCCCGTACCCGAACCGCCCGTAGATCTCCGGCTCCGAGGCCGTGAGCACCGCGAGCGACTCACCCGCGGCCCGCAGGTCGTCCAGCTGCCGCCGCATCATCGACGTCAGGATCCCGCGCCGCCGGTGCGTGCCGGCCACGCTCACCATCGTCACGCCGCCCGCCGGGACCGAGGCCCCGCCCGGCACCGTCAGCCGGAACGTGAACGCCCCCGACGTCCCCACACACAGGTCACCGTCCCAGACCCCCAGGAAACGGTCGAACTCGGTCAGGTCGCGCCACAGCTGTCGCTCCTCCGGCGCCTCGGGCACACCCCCGAAGGCGAGTTCGAGGACTCCGTACCAGCGATCCCATTCGCTCGGGTCGAGAACCCGCAGTTCAGTCGTCATATGCCATCGATATCAGCGGCGCCCGCCCGGGGCGACCCGATTTCACGCACATTGTCACCGGGGTACCCCTGCGCGATGCCGGACGGGATGGATAGGGTCCAGGCCAATGGGACCCCGCGCCGGAGTGAACACGTACGCGGCCCGGACGCGCAGACGCGCCCGCCGGGCCCGCATCGCGCTGCGCAAGTCCGGCGTCGACTACTTCCGCGGGGACGGCTCCGACTGGCTCGCCTTCGCCGCACTCCTCCTGATGATTCCGGCCATCGCCTGCGGAACCGTCCTCAACCCCGTCTGGTGCGCGCCCGCCGCACTCGTCCTGCCCATCGTCGCCGGCGGACTGCTGCTGCGCCCCGCCAGCCTCCTCGGCCTGTACGCGGCCGCGGCGGGCGCCCTCATCGTCGAGTCCGTCGTCCTCGGCCCCTACACCCAGGGCCCCGCCCGGGTCACCCCCGGCACCGTCCTGGTCGTCGCCGCCTGCGGCCTCTTCGGCCTGCTCATCGCCCAGTTCCGGGCCCGCGTCGGCGTCCCCTGGCGGCGCGGCGGCACCATGCTCTTCGACCTGCGCGAACGCATCCGCGTCCAGAGCGCCCTGCCCCGGCTCCCGCAGGGCTGGCACCGCGAGATGGCGCTGCGCCCGGCCGGCGGCCAGTCCTTCTCCGGAGACTTCGTCGTCGCCGCCCGCACCCACGGCGGACGCACCCTGGAGGTCGTCCTCACCGACGTCTCCGGCAAGGGCATGGACGCGGCCTCCCGCTCCCTGCTGCTCTCCGGCGCCTTCGGCGGACTCCTCGGCTCACTCCCGCCGGACGGCTTCCTGCCCGCCGCCAACGGCTACCTGCTCCGGCAGAACTGGGACGAGGGCTTCGCCACCTCCATCCACCTCGTCCTCGACCTGGAGTCCGGGGACTACGAACTCTTCTCCGCCGGCCACCTCCCCGCCCTCCAGCTCCACGCGGGCAGCGGCCGCTGGGAGGAGATGGCCGCCGAAGGTCCCCTCCTCGGCGTCTACGACGGCGCCGAGTTCCACCCGGTCAAGGGCTCACTGCGCCCCGGCGACGCCCTCATGCTCTTCACCGACGGCCTGGTCGAGGCCGCCGACCGGGACATCGCCGAGGGCATCGACCGCCTCACCGGCGAGGCCGACCGCTGCGTCGCCGAGGGCTTCGACGGCGTGGCCTGGCACCTGATCGAGGCCGTCGCCAAGGACGTCAACGACGACCGGGCCCTGCTCCTGATCTCCCGCCCGGTCTGACCGGCCCGCCCGCCGTGTGACGTGATCCTCTTCACGACGATTCGTCACCACGCAGCGGGGGCAGGGGGGTTGGTGGCACCATGGAGCCGGGGGGTGTCAGGCGTGCGCTTCCCGGCGGGCAAGGCGGGACCGACCGAGGGTGTGATCAGTTGTGGCCATTTCACTGTCTGTGGTGTTGCTGTTGGCAATCATCCTGGTAGTGCTGATCCGAGGGGGGAACCTCAAGGGCGGCCCGGCCGTGGTCGCGGTCCTCTTCGGCTTCTTCCTCGCCTCGACCGGCATGGCGGACGACATCCAGCGCTTCCTGGACTCGATAACGCAGACGGTCGCCGCCATCAAGTTCTGAGCCCACCGTCCCACGGGCGCGCCTCAGGAGGACTTCGCCGCCGCCCGCTTCGTCCTCCCGCCACCGGCGGAGGCCTTCGCCGACTTGGCGGGCGTGGATCCGGACCGCGCGGACTTCGTGGCCGGCGCGGACTCGGCGTCCGCCGGCTTCGCCGACGCGGCGGGCGCGCTCTTCCTGGGCCGGCGCGTCGGCCACTTGAGCTCGATCTCCAGCTCGATCTCGCCGTGGTCCACCTCGAACTCCACCTCGCAGCGGAGCTCGTCGGGGATCCGCAGGCTCAAGGTCCCCGATCCCAGCTCCAGCTCGGCCTCCCCGCCCTGACGCAGGGCGGCGGCGAGCGCCGTGAGCTGGTCCGCCGCCTCGGCGCGGGACAGGGAGCGCTTCTGCTCGAACTTCAGGTCCGTCATGAGCCCAGTCTGCGCGCGCCCGCCGGACCCGGCATCTCGTGCCCGTTGAACGACCTCGGGGCCGGTCAGGAGAAGACTTCTCCTGACCGGCCCCGAAGCGGTGGAGCGGGTGACGGGAATCGAACCCGCGTAGCTAGTTTGGAAGACTAGTGCTCTACCATTGAGCTACACCCGCACAGCGTCGCGCCGCAGGTCACGAGGACCGCGGCACGAAGAGCATGGTAGCGGTTCCGGGGCGGTTCGCGCACACCCGTGAAACAGAGGGCGCCGCACAGTCCCCGTCCATGTACCCTACGTGTCGCACCGACGGGGTGTGGCGCAGCTTGGTAGCGCGTCCGCTTTGGGAGCGGAAGGCCGTGGGTTCAAATCCCGCCACCCCGACCATGACGATCACGCGCCCGGCGTGCGCGCACTTGATCACGTTGTGGGCGTCATCCCGCTTGCGGTTACTATGCAAGCTGCGTGCCCGTGTGTCTTTCTGACCGGGCCGACCCGCCGGGACCGCCACACGCGGAACCGGTGGATTCCAGGAATCAGCCACAAGGAGACCGAACCGTGAAGAGCGCCGTGGAGACCCTGAACCCGACTCGGGTTCGGCTCACTGTCGAGGTGCCCTTCGAGGAGCTCAAGGACAGCCTCGACGCGGCGTACAAGAAGATCAACCAGCAGGTCACGGTCAAGGGCTTCCGTAAGGGCAAGATCCCTGCTCGCGTGATCGACCAGCGGTTCGGCCGCGGCGCCGTGCTGGAAGAGGCCGTCAACGACGCGCTCCCGAAGTTCTACACCGAGGCCGTCAACGAGGCCGAGGTCAACCCGCTCGGCCAGCCCGAGGTCGACATCACCGAGCTGAAGGACGGCGAGCTGCTGGCCTTCACCGCCGAGGTGGACATCCGCCCGACGATCGAGATCCCGGACTACTCCGGCATCGAGGTCACCGTCGACGCGGTCGAGGTCACCGACGAGGACGTCGAGAAGTCCGTGGAGCAGCTCCGCGAGCGCTTCGCCTCGACCTCCCCGGTCGAGCGTGCCGCCCAGGACGGCGACGTCGTCACCATCGACCTCGAGGCCAAGGTCGACGGCGAGGTCCTCCCCGACGGTGTCGCCGACGGTGTCTCGTACACCATCGGTTCGGGCGAGCTGCTCGACGGCATCGACGAGGCCGTCAAGGGCCTGGAGGCCGGTGGCGAGGCCACCTTCACCTCGCAGCTGAAGGGCGGCTCCGCCGAGGGCAAGGACGCGGAGGTCACCGTCAAGGTCACCACCGTCGCCGCCCGTGAGCTCCCCGAGCTGGACGACGAGTTCGCCCAGCTCGCCTCGGAGTTCGACACCCTCGACGAGCTCAAGGCCGACAGCCGCAAGCGCCTTGAGAACATGAAGCAGTTCGACCAGGCCACCCAGGCCCAGGAGCGCGTCCTCGACGAGCTCCTCAAGCTGGTCGAGGTCCCGATGCCCGAGAAGCTTCTCGAGGACGAGATCAACACCCGCAAGCACAACCTGGAGCACCACCAGCTCGGCCAGATGGGCATCGACCTCGCGAAGTACCTGGAGATCCAGGGCAAGACCGAGGAGGAGTTCCTGGCCGAGACCCATGAGCAGGCCGAGAAGGGCATCAAGACGCAGTTCATCCTCGACGAGCTCGTCAACAAGGAGAAGCTCGACGTCTCCCGCGAGGAGCTCACCGAGCACCTGTTCCGCCGTGCCGCCTCCTCCGGCATGAGCCCCGACCAGTTCGCCCAGGCCGTGGCCGAGGGCGGCCAGGTGCCGATGCTCGTCGGCGAGGTCGCCCGCGGCAAGGCCCTCGCGGTCGTCGTCGAGGCCGCCAAGGTCGTCGACACCAACGGTGAGGTCGTCGACCTCTCGGACGACGAGGACGAGACCGAGACCGCCGCCGAGGCCGTCGAGGCCGTCACCGGCGAGGCCGAGGTCTCCGAGGACAAGTAAGGGGCCTCCCGCCCCGCGCGGACCCCGTGTCACGGGCCCGTACGCACTCCTGTGCGTACGGGCCCGTGGCGGTACGCGGACCCCGTTACGCGCCCCAACTACCTTGCGCTCCCAGCGAACAGTTCGGGAACCGGGATGGCGTTGTCCTACCTGCGCGTTAGGGTCCATGAATACGAGGGCAGTGCCCTCCGAACGAGACGCTGAGACGGCTCTGGCCGTCGGAGACGAGCAGGTGGATACGTGACGAATCTGAAGCCTTACGCCGCGGGTGAGCCGTCCATCGGTGGCGGCCTCGGCGACCATGTCTACAACCGGCTGCTCGGCGAGCGCATCATCTTCCTCGGCCAGCAGGTCGACGACGACATCGCCAACAAGATCACCGCTCAGATGCTCCTCCTGGCCGCCGACCCGGACAAGGACATCTTCCTCTACATCAACAGCCCCGGTGGCTCGGTGACCGCCGGCATGGCCGTCTACGACACCATGCAGTACATCCCGAACGACGTCGTCACCATCGGTATGGGCATGGCGGCCTCCATGGGCCAGTTCCTGCTCACCGGTGGCACCCCCGGCAAGCGCTTCGCGCTGCCGAACACCGACATCCTGATGCACCAGGGCTCCGCCGGTATCGGCGGCACGGCCTCCGACATCAAGATCCAGGCCGAGTACCTCCTCCGTACGAAGCAGCGCATGGCCGAGATCACCGCGCACCACTCCGGCCAGACCGTCGAGGCGATCATCCGCGACGGTGACCGCGACCGCTGGTTCACCGCGGACGAGGCCAAGGGGTACGGCCTGATCGACGACATCATCACGCACGCCGCGGGTGTTCCGGGCGGCGGCGGTACGGGCGCCTGAGCGCCGGCAGCCCGCCGAAGAGCCCCAGCCCCCCGCCGAACGCCACCAGGACGGTGAACACCCAGATGCAGAACAACCTCTCCCCGAGCGGCCTCTACACCGGCGCGCCGATGGACAACCGCTACGTCGTGCCGCGCTTCATCGAGCGCACCTCGCAGGGCGTGCGCGAGTACGACCCGTACGCGAAGCTCTTCGAGGAGCGCGTGATCTTCCTCGGCGTGCAGATCGACGACGCCTCCGCCAACGACGTCATGGCGCAGCTGCTGTGCCTGGAGTCGATGGACCCGGACCGCGACATCTCGATCTACATCAACAGCCCCGGTGGCTCCTTCACCGCGCTGACGGCGATCTACGACACCATGCAGTTCGTGAAGCCGGACATCCAGACGGTCTGCATGGGCCAGGCGGCCTCCGCCGCGGCCGTGCTGCTCGCCGCCGGCACCCCCGGCAAGCGGATGGCCCTGCCGAACGCCCGCGTGCTGATCCACCAGCCGTCCGGCGGCACCGGCCGTGAGCAGCTCTCCGACCTGGAGATCGCGGCGCGCGAGATCCTGCGCATGCGCAGCCAGCTGGAGGAGATGCTGGCCAAGCACTCCTCGACCCCGATCGAGAAGATCCGCGACGACATCGAGCGCGACAAGATCCTGACGGCCGAGGACGCCCTCGCGTACGGGCTCGTCGACCAGATCGTCTCGACCCGTAAGAGCACGGCCTCCTCGGAGCGCTGACGCCCGACCTTCCCTCGGCGCGGGGCGCGTGGCCGAATCGCGACCATGTGAACCGTGCCAAGGGGGGCCCGAACGGGGGGCCCGGCAAGGTACCGTCGAATATGAGGCACCAGGAGTCGCTGAACCAAGCACTCCCAGGCGAAGGGGAAGCACCTCGTGGCACGCATCGGTGATGGCGGCGACCTGCTCAAGTGCTCGTTCTGCGGAAAGAGCCAGAAGCAGGTGAAGAAGCTCATCGCGGGACCCGGTGTGTACATCTGCGACGAGTGCATCGACCTCTGCAACGAGATCATCGAGGAAGAACTCGCGGAGACGAGCGAGGTGCGCTGGGAGGAACTCCCCAAGCCCCGCGAGATCTACGAGTTCCTCGAGGGGTACGTCGTCGGGCAGGAGCCCGCGAAGAAGGCCCTCTCGGTCGCGGTCTACAACCACTACAAGCGCGTCCAGGCCGGTGAGAACGGCGGCGCGCAGGGCAGGGACGACGCGATCGAACTCGCGAAGTCCAACATCCTGCTCCTCGGCCCCACGGGATCCGGCAAGACGCTCCTCGCGCAGACGCTCGCGCGCATGCTGAACGTCCCGTTCGCCATCGCCGACGCGACGGCGCTGACGGAGGCCGGCTATGTCGGCGAGGACGTCGAGAACATCCTGCTCAAGCTGATCCAGGCGGCGGACTACGACGTCAAGAAGGCCGAGACCGGGATCATCTACATCGACGAGATCGACAAGGTCGCCCGTAAGAGCGAGAACCCGTCGATCACGCGCGACGTCTCCGGCGAGGGCGTGCAGCAGGCCCTGCTGAAGATCCTGGAGGGCACCACCGCCTCCGTACCGCCGCAGGGCGGACGGAAGCATCCGCACCAGGAGTTCATCCAGATCGACACGACGAACGTGCTCTTCATCGTGGGCGGCGCCTTCGCCGGCCTGGAGAAGATCATCGAGTCGCGGGCGGGCGCCAAGGGCATCGGCTTCGGGGCGACCATCCGCTCCAAGCGCGAGATCGAGGCGAGCGACCAGTTCCAGGAGGTCATGCCGGAGGACCTGGTGAAGTTCGGGATGATCCCCGAGTTCATCGGCCGTCTCCCCGTCCTCACCTCCGTCCACAACCTGGACCGCGAGGCGCTCCTCCAGATCCTGGTCGAGCCGCGCAACGCGCTGGTGAAGCAGTACCAGCGCCTCTTCGAACTCGACGGTGTGGAGCTGGACTTCGACCGCCCGGCGCTGGAGGCCATCGCCGACCAGGCGATCCTGCGCGGCACCGGCGCGCGTGGCCTGCGGGCCATCATGGAGGAGGTCCTCCAGTCGGTGATGTACGAGGTCCCGTCCCGCAAGGACGTGGCCCGGGTCGTCATCACGGCGGACGTCGTCCGCAACAACGTCAACCCGACGCTGGTCCCGCGGATCGTGAAGAACGACGGCAGGCACGAGAAGTCGGCCTGACGCCACGAGCACGACGAAGTGAGGGGGTCCCACCCGAAGGTGGGACCCCCTCACTCATGTCCGGTCAGGCGCTCAGAGCTTGACGCGAACCTCCTTGCGGAGCTTGGCGGTGATCGCGGCGGCGTCCTCGGCGGAGCCGGCCGTCCCCGTGAGCGCGGACGCCATGTCGATGGGCACCACGAAGCCCACGGTGCTGTGATCGGCCCAGACGCACATCGTGACGCTGAAGGCGGGGGTGCCCGAGGTGCTGTCGGCCTTCCCCTTGGCCTGCTGGCACTTCAGGACCGCGCCGTCGAGCTCCGCGGGCTTGTACTCCTGCGGGCTGCCCTGCAGCTGAGGCGCGTCGGGCTTGCCCGCGTCCTTCTCCGCCTTGGTCTTGGCGCTGGCGAAGATGAGGTCGACGACCTTCTCGGGGTCCTCGATCTCGCCGTAGAGACCGCTGAAGGAGATCAGCTTGCTCGCCAGCGGATTGGCCTTGTTCTCCACCTGGTAGGAGGCGCTGACCTTCTTGGCGTTCTTGACGCCGTTCTTCTCGGCCTCCGCCAGGGAGTCGTCGCCGGACGTACCGCCCTTGTCGGGCATCTTCTTGTACTCGGTGAGCACCGTCTCCGGGGTGATCAGCTTGTGCGGGCCGTCGTCCGCGACCGAGGCACCGCCGCCGCCCCCGAACACGAAGTACGCGCCCACGCCCAGCGCCGCGACGACCGCGACCGCGCCGATGATCCAGCCGGCCTTGGACTTCTTCGGGGCCGGCGGGTGCGGGACGTAGCCGCCGGGGCCCTGGGGGGCGCCGTACTGCGGCTGCTGGCCGTAGGGGCCCGGCTGCTGGCCCTGCGGGTAGCCGTACGGCGGCTGCTGCGGCGGGACGCCCTGCGGGGCCTGCTGGGGGTACCCGTAACCAGGCTGGGGCGCCTGCGGCTGGCCGTACGGGCCCGGCTGCTGCGGCTGCTGGCCGTAGGGGCCCGGCTGGCCGTACGGCCCGGGCTGCTGGGGCGGCTGGCCGCCGTACGGGCCCGGCTGGTTGTAGCTCATCGACAGGTTCCCCTCACAGGATGTTTATGCCTACCGAACATCCTGGCGGAACCGTCGGACACCCGGTGCGGCGGGGGCCACACCGTTACCGAACCAAAGCGTTTCGGGACAGGCCCGCAACACCCCTAAACTGGGCCCGTGACCGAGAACACTCAGCAGCAGACAGCGCCCATCACCGAACTGCCGACCCAGTACGCGCCGGCCGAGGTAGAGGGGCCGCTGTACGAGCGCTGGGTAGAGCGCGGGTACTTCGAGGCGGACGAGAAGAGCGAGAAGCCGCCGTACACGATCGTCATCCCGCCGCCGAACGTCACCGGTTCGCTCCACCTGGGCCACGCCTTCGAGCACACGCTGATCGACGCCCTCACCCGCCGCAAGCGCATGCAGGGTTACGAGACGCTGTGGCAGCCCGGCATGGACCACGCCGGCATCGCCACCCAGAACGTCGTCGAGCGTGAGCTCGCCAAGGAGGGCAAGTCCCGCCACGACCTGGGCCGTGAGGCGTTCGTCGAGCGTGTCTGGCAGTGGAAGGCCGAGTCCGGTGGCCAGATCTCCGGCCAGATGAAGCGTCTGGGCGACGGCGTCGCCTGGTCCCGTGAGCGCTTCACCATGGACGAGGGCCTCTCCCAGGCCGTCCAGACCATCTTCAAGAAGCTCTACGAAGACGAACTGATCTACCGCGCCGAGCGCATCATCAACTGGTGTCCGCGCTGCCTCACGGCCATCTCGGACATCGAGGTCGAGTACCAGGACGACGACGGCGAGCTCGTCTCCATCCGGTACGGCGAGGGGGACGACTCCCTGGTCGTCGCCACCACCCGCGCCGAGACGATGCTCGGAGACACGGCCGTCGCCGTCCACCCCGACGACGAGCGGTACAAGCACCTGGTCGGCACGCAGATCAAGCTGCCGCTGACCGACCGTACGATCCCGGTCGTCGCCGACACTCACGTCGACCCCGAGTTCGGCACCGGCGCCGTCAAGGTGACCCCGGCGCACGACCCCAACGACTTCGAGATCGGCCAGCGCCACAACCTGCCGAACCTCGCCGTCATGGACGAGCGCGCGGTCATCACCGTCCACGGCCCCTTCCAGGGACTGGACCGCCTGGAGGCCCGCTCCGCCATCGTCGCCGCGCTGCGCGCCGAGGGCCGGATCGTCGCCGAGAAGCGTCCGTACACCCACTCCGTCGGCCACTGCTCGCGCTGCAAGACCACCATCGAGCCGCGCCTGTCGCTGCAGTGGTGGGTCAAGGTCGGCCCGCTCGCGCAGGCCGCCGGTGACGCCGTCCGCGACGGCAAGGTCAAGATCCACCCGCAGGAGATGGAGAAGCGGTACTTCGACTGGGTCGACAACCTGCACGACTGGTGCATCTCGCGCCAGCTGTGGTGGGGCCACCGCATCCCCGTCTGGTACGGCCCGAACGGCGAGATCGTCTGCGTCGGCCCGGACGAGCAGCCGCCGACCGGTGAGGGCTGGCACCAGGACACCGACGTCCTGGACACCTGGTTCTCCTCCGGCCTGTGGCCGTTCTCCACGCTCGGCTGGCCCGAGCGGACCGAGAGCCTCGAGAAGTTCTACCCGAACTCCGTCCTGGTCACCGGCTACGACATCCTCTTCTTCTGGGTCGCCCGGATGATGATGTTCGGTCTGTACGCGATGGACGGCACCCCGCCGTTCCACACCATCGCCCTGCACGGCATGGTCCGTGACCAGAACGGCAAGAAGATGTCGAAGTCCTTCGGCAACGTGGTCAACCCGCTGGACTGGATGGACGAGTACGGCTCCGACGCCGTCCGCTTCACCCTCGCCAACGGCGCCAACCCGGGCGTCGACGTCCCGATCGGCGAGGACTGGGTCAAGGCCTCCCGGAACTTCGCCAACAAGATCTGGAACGCCACCCGCTTCGCGCTGATGAACGGCGCGACGGTCGAGGGCCCGCTGCCGGACGCCGCCGAGATGTCCGCGACGGACCGCTGGATCCTCTCGCGGCTCAACAAGACGGTCGCCGAGGTCGACGCGTTCTACGACGACTACCAGTTCGCGAAGCTCGCCGACGCCCTCTACCACTTCGCGTGGGACGAGGTCTTCGACTGGTACGTCGAGCTGTCGAAGACCACGTTCTTCGCGGGCGGCGACCAGGCCAAGGTCTCCGGCCGGGTCCTCGGCGAGGTCCTGGACGTGATGCTGCGGCTGCTCCACCCGATCGTCCCGTTCGTCACCGAGACGCTCTGGACCACGCTCACCGGCAAGGAGTCCGTGGTCATCGCGGAGTGGCCCACCGACTCGGGCTTCCGCGACGAGGCCGCCGAGAAGGAGATCGAGCTGGTCCAGCGGGTCGTCACCGAGGTCCGCCGGTTCCGCTCGGACCAGGGCCTCCAGCCCGGCCAGAAGGTGCCCGCCCGCTTCGACCTGACCGGCACGGCGCTCGCCCCGCACGAGGCCGCCATCCGTCAGCTGCTGCGCCTCCAGCCGGAGGGCGAGGGCTTCTCCGCCACCGCCTCCCTGCCGGTCGCCGGCGCCACCGTCGCCCTCGACCTGTCGGGGACGATCGACGTGGAGGCGGAGCGCAAGCGCCTCACGAAGGACCTCGCGGCGGCCGAGAAGGAGAAGGCCCAGGCGAACGGCAAGCTCGGCAACGAGGCCTTCCTGGCGAAGGCCCCGGACAACGTGGTCGACAAGATCCGCACCCGCCTCGCCAAGGCGGACGAGGACATCGCCCGCATCCGGACCCAGCTGGCGACCCTGCCGCAGGCCTAGGAATCGGAAAGTCGAAGGGCCCGGAACCGCCACGGCGGTTCCGGGCCCTTCGCGTACCCCTCAGGGCTCCGTGGCGACCGGGCCGACCCTCGCCGTCGCGGCGTTCCGCCCGAGGCGAGGGGCAACTGCTCCTGGGCGCCGTCGTGCACGGTTCCGAGTCAAACAGGAATACGGACGAAGTGCCCGATGTCACATCAGACGGGACTTCAGGTCCACGTCGTCGGGACGAAAGACCTTGGATGATGGAAGGCATGCTCCGCCTCCCCGCCGTCCCCGCGCTGCGCCGTCGCGTGGACCGGTGGGCGGTCTCGCCCCGCGCCCTCGACGTCGTCGCCGCGCTCAGCGCCTTCGGCCTGATGCTCCTGGACGTGCCGGGGCTGGCCCGCGCCGACAACTCCCTCAGCGGGTTCACCGCGACCCTGGTCCTGGCGGCCGGAGCCGCCACCCTGGTGCTCCGGCGCCGGCTGCCGTGGGTCCCGTACGTCGTGGCGCTCGCCCTGATGGGCTGGCTGCACGAGCTGACGATGATTCAGTTCGCGCTGTACTCGATCGGCCGGTACCGGGGGCGGCGGGCCGTCGTCGTCGCGACCCTGCTGTACATCGGCGTGGCCTACGCCCTCTTCCACACGCCCGGCTGGCCCGCCCGGCACGGCGACACCCTGAGCGAGTTCCTGAGCCTGGTCGTCCCGATCGGCGTCCTCGCGGCGGGCGTCGGCGTCGCCGCGTACCGGCAGGACCTCGTCCGCGCCCTGGAGGTCCAGCGGCGCGAGGCCGCCGCCCGGCAGGCCGTCCAGGAGGAGCGGATCTCCGTCGGCCGGGACGTCCACGACCTGGTCGGCCGTGAGCTGACCGTCCTCGCGGTACGGGCCGAGGTCCTCGCCGTACGGGCCAGGGGAGAGGCCCACCGGAAGGACTTCGAGGAGCTCGCGGACACCGCCCGGCGGGCCCACCTCATGCTCAACGAGACGATCGTGCGCCGCGCCGACCGGGAGGCGGCCACCCCCGGCCTCGAAGGGCTCCCCGAACTCGCCGGGGAGAGCGAGCGGATGGGCAGCCCCGTGGAGCTGACGGTCGCCGAGGAGGCGAAGGCGCTGTCGCCGCTGCGGCAGGCCGCCGTCCACCGCGTCGTCCGGGAGTGCCTGACGAACGCGGCCAAGCACGCGCCCGGCCTGCCGGTGACGGTCGCGATCACGGTCGAGGGACCCGATCTGCGGATCGAGGTGCGCAACCCGCTGCCGAAGACCCCGCCGGACCCGGCCCCCGTCTCGACCGGCACCGGCCTGTTCTCGATGGAGGAGCGGGTCACCAGCATGGGCGGCACGCTGAAGGCCCGCCGGGAGGGCGACGACTATCTGGTGACAGCGCTGCTGCCGACGGGGCTGGACCGCTAGCCGTGCAACCAGTCGTCCGGCGGACCTCGTGCCCGTCCGACGGCGGGCGCGGTCGGCGGCCGGGCCGTACCGGCGGGTGCCGGCGGCGGCCGGGCCGCCAAGCGTTCAGCGCACCGTCTCCGCCTTCCCCATCACCCGCTGCAGCCCGTCGAAGTCCTCCACGCACCGCCCCGAGCCGATCGCCACGCAGTCCAGCGGGTCGTCCGCGACGAAGACCGGGATGCCCGTCGCCGAGGCCATCCGCAGATCGAGGCCGGGCAGCAGCGCCCCGCCGCCGGTGAGCACGATGCCGTGTTCCATCACGTCCCCGGCCAGCTCCGGCGGGCACTCCTCCAGGGTGACCCGCACCGCCGCGATGATCGCCTCCACGGGCTCGTCGAGCGCCGCCCGCACCTCCGGCACCGTCAGCTCCACCGTCCGGGGCAGCCCGCTGACCTTCTGCCGGCCCCGCACGGTGAAGGTCAGCCGCTCCCGCTCCTCCTCGCCCGGCACCGGCCAGGCCGTGCCGATCGCGACCTTGACGTCCTCGGCGGTCCGCTCGCCGATGAGAAGCCCGTGCTCCTTGCGGACGAAGTCGGTGAGGGCCGCGTCCATGCGGTCGCCGCCCACCCGCAGCGACTGCGCGGTGACGATCCCGCCCAGCGAGATCACGGCCACCTCGGTCGTGCCGCCGCCGATGTCGACGACCATCGAGCCGCGCGGGTCGGAGACCGGCAGCCCGGCCCCGATCGCCGCCGCCATCGGCTCCTCGATCAGGTGGACCGCCCGCGCGCCCGCCGAGAGCGAGGCGTGCACGATCGCCCGCCGTTCGACCTGGGTGACCCCGCTCGGCACGCAGACCACCATCCGGGTACGGGGCCGCCGGCGGCCCGGGACGGCCTTGCGCACGAAGTGCCGGATCATCTCCTCGGCCGCCTCGTAGTCGCTGATCACGCCGTCCCGCAGCGGCCGGATCGCGGTGATCGAACCCGGCGTGCGCCCGATGGTCTCCTTCGCCTCCGTGCCGACCGCGAGCGCCTGCCGCGAGCCCTCCTGCACCGCCACCACGGAGGGCTCGTTGAGCACGATGCCGCGCCCGCGTGCGTAGAGGAGCGTGTTGGCCGTGCCGAGGTCGATCCCTATGTCCATGATCGCCAAGTTTGCCGGGCCGGTCCGGCGGACGGCGGACCGAAAGTCCCGAATGGGGCGGGTCCATGGTCCTGCGGTCGTCGCGTCGGTACCCGTCCGTAGACTGGCCCCGTGAGTGAGCCCCGCGACCCGTCCGACACGCCCGACCCCTCCGACGCGTTCGACGACATCGTCGACAACGAAACCCACCGAGACCCCGACCTGGCGGTGATCGAGGCCGGCAGCCGCACCCTGCGCACGCAGGCCGGTCCGCCCCAGGGCGACCCCGTGCCCGGCCGCCCGGAGGACCCCGAGCTGGACAAGGCGCTGCGGGAGGTCGAGACCGAGCTGTCCACCCGCTGGGGCGAGACCAAGCTGGAGCCCTCGGTCACCCGAATCGCGGCCCTGATGGACGTGCTCGGCGAGCCGCAGCGCGCGTACCCCTCGATCCACATCACCGGCACCAACGGCAAGACGTCGACGGCCCGCATGATCGAGGCCCTGCTCGGCGCCTTCGAGCTGCGCACCGGGCGGTACACCTCGCCGCACGTGCAGACCATCACCGAGCGGATCAGCCTCGACGGCGCCCCGATCTCCGCCGAGCGGTTCGTCGAGACGTACGAGGACATCAAGCCGTACGTGGAGCTGGTCGACGCCCGCGAGGAGTACCGGCTCTCCTTCTTCGAGGTCCTCACCGGAATGGCGTACGCGGCCTTCGCCGACGCCCCGGTCGACGTGGCCGTCGTCGAGGTCGGCATGGGCGGCACCTGGGACGCGACGAACGTCATCGACGGCTCCGTCGCCGTCGTCACCCCGATCGACCTGGACCACACCGACCGGCTCGGCGGGACGACCGCCGAGATCGCCGGCGAGAAGTCCGGGATCATCAAGCGGGGCGCGACCGTGGTCCTGGCCCAGCAGCCGGTGGACGCGGCGCAGGTCCTGCTCAAGAAGGCCGTGGGGGAGGACGCCACCGTGGCCCGCGAGGGCATGGAGTTCGGCATCGTCTCCCGCGAGGTCGCGGTCGGCGGCCAGCTCCTCACCCTGCGCGGCCTGGGCGGCGAGTACGACACCGTCTTCCTGCCGCTGCACGGCGCGTACCAGGCGCACAACGCCGCCGTGGCGCTCGCGGCGGTCGAGGCCTTCTTCGGGATCGGCGCCGAGCACGCCAGGACCCTGGACGTGGACACGGTCCGCCGGGCCTTCGCCCAGGTGGCCTCGCCCGGCCGCCTGGAGATCGTCCGCTCCTCCCCGACGGTGATCCTGGACGCCGCGCACAACCCGCACGGCGCGCGGGCGACGGCGGAGGGCGTCAGCGAGGCCTTCGGCTTCTCGAGGCTCATCGGCGTGGTCTCGACCAGCGGCGACAAGGATGCCAGGGGACTTCTGGAGGCCTTCGAGCCGATCTTCGCGGAGGTCGTCGTCACGGCGAACTCCAACCCCCGTGCCACCGACGTGGACACGCTCGCCGCCGTCGCGGTCGAGGTCTTCGGCGAGGACCGGGTCGTCGTCGAGCCGAGGCTCGACGACGCCATCGAGGCGGCCATCACCCTCGCGGAGGAAGAGGCCGAGTACGGCGGCGCGGGTGTCCTGGTGACCGGTTCGATCTTCACGGTCGGCGATGCCCGGCTGCTGCTGCGAAGGGGCTGAACCCGATGCGTACCCTCTGTTCCTCGACGCTGATCGGCGAGTTCTTCGTGATCGGCTTCGCCGGGCTCGTCGCCATGAAGGACGACAGCCTCGCCATGTCCACCGTGTGGTGGGTCTGCGGCGTCGCCATGGTCCTCTCGGTGCTGCTCTGCGGGATGGTCACCCGTCCCGGCGGGGTGCAGCTCGGCTGGGCCCTCCAGATCGGCCTCGTCCTGAGCGGCTTCGTCGTGCCGACGATGTTCTTCCTCGGCGCGGTCTTCGCCGGCCTGTGGTGGGCCTCCGTGCACTACGGGCGACGGATCGACGACATCAAGGCGCGCTGGGCCGAGGAGCACCCCGCGGGGGCTTCGGCAGGGCCTGACGCTGCGTAATCGAGGCACGTGCGGGACCTGTAGCCTCGGAGGTCCCGCACACCGCTTTTCCGAAGGAGTCACCCCGTGAGCCAGCGCACGCTCGTCCTGCTCAAGCCCGACGCCGTCCGCCGTGGCCTGGTCGGCGAGATCATCGGCCGTATCGAGCGCAAGGCCGGCTGGACCCTGGCGGCCCTGGAACTGCGCGAGCTGGACCAGGAGACCCTGGAGCAGCACTACGGCGAGCACAAGGGCAAGCCCTTCTACGAGCCGCTGATGGGCTTCATGTCCTCCGGTCCCGTCGTCGCGCTCGTCGTCGAGGGCGAGCGGGTCATCGAGGGCGTTCGCCAGCTGGCCGGTCCGACCGACCCGATCGCCGCCGCCCCGGGATCGATCCGCGGTGACTTCGGCACCATCGTCCGGGAGAACCTGATCCACGCCTCCGACTCGGAGGAGTCCGCCCTCCGCGAGCTGAAGATCTTCTTCCCGGGTCTCGTCTGATCCACGCTGACCGCGCGTCAGCCGAACGCAGCACCCTGTGGGGCGACCGAAGGAATTCGGTCGCCCCCAGGCATATGAACGCAAAAGCCGGGAACGGATCGCCGCGTCCTACCGTCACCTGTACAGAGGTGGACCACCGCGCGGTATCCGGGCGGGCGGCACTACGATGGAAAAATCCACGCCGCACCACCTTCAGCCACCCAACTTCAGCCACCGTTTCGCCTACCTGAGAAGCCGTCAACGCTCGCTGGGGAAGGCCCGAAGCATCCTCATGGGAAACAAGGGGAACTCAATGTCGTTCATCGGCCGTGACATGGCTGTCGACCTCGGGACCGCCAACACGCTGGTGTACGTCAGGGGTCGAGGCATCGTTCTGAACGAGCCGTCCGTCGTCGCCATCAACACCAACACCGGCGGCATCCTCGCGGTCGGCGCCGAGGCGAAGAAGATGATCGGCCGGACCCCCGGCAACATCGTCGCCGTCCGGCCCCTGAAGGACGGCGTGATCGCCGACTTCGAGATCACGGAGCGGATGCTCCGCTACTTCATCCTCAAGATCCACAAGCGCCGCTACCTGGCCCGCCCCCGGGTCGTCGTCTGCGTGCCCTCCGGCATCACCGGTGTGGAGCGCCGCGCCGTCATCGAGGCCTCGACCCAGGCCGGCGCCCGCCAGGTGCACATCATCGAGGAGCCCATGGCGGCGGCCATCGGCTCGGGCCTCCCCGTCCACGAGGCCACCGGCAACATGGTCGTGGACATCGGCGGCGGCACCACCGAGGTCGCCGTCATCTCCCTCGGCGGAATCGTCACGGCACAGTCGATCCGGGTCGCCGGCGACGAGCTGGACAACGCGATCATCCAGCACATCAAGAAGGAGTACTCGCTCCTCCTCGGTGAGCGCACCGCCGAACAGATCAAGATCACCATCGGCTCGGCGTACGACCTCGACAAGGACGAGCACACCGAGATCCGCGGCCGTGACCTCGTCTCCGGTCTCCCCAAGACCGTGGTCATCTCCGCCGCCGAGGTCCGCAAGGCCATCGAGGAGCCGGTCAACGCGATCGTCGACGCCGTGAAGACCACCCTCGACAAGTGCCCGCCGGAACTCTCCGGTGACGTCATGGACCGTGGCATCGTTCTCACGGGTGGCGGCGCCCTGCTCCGCGGCCTGGACGAGCGCCTCCGCCGCGAGACCGGCATGCCGATCCACATCGCCGAGGACCCGCTGGACTCGGTGGCGCTCGGCGCCGGCAAGTGCGTCGAGGAGTTCGAGGCCCTCCAGCAGGTCCTGGACGCCCAGCCGCGCCGCTAGGTCACCACCCGTTCGGCCCCACGGCCGCCAGCACCACCCGTACGGCCCCACGAGAGAACAACCGCCCAGCCGAACAACCGAACCACGAGGAAAGGCACGGCCGCCGCACGTGAGGGACACACGAGAGAGCCGGCTGCTCCTGGTGCTGCTGATCGCCATCGCGTTCGCACTGATCACGGTGGACATCCGCGGCGGTCAGGAGTCACCCGTCGACGGCGCCCGACAGGCCGCCGCCGCGGTCTTCGGGCCCGTCGAGAACGGTGTGGCGGCCGCCGTCGATCCCATCGGCAACGCCATAGGCGCGGTCCGGGACTCCGGCGAGCGGCACACCCGGATCGCCGCCCTGGAGAAGGAGAACGCCGAACTCAAGGCCGAGCTCGGCAGCGACGACCGCAACCGCAACCGGGTGCGCGAACTCGACGCCATGCTGAAGACCGCCGGTGCCGGGCAGTACGGCATCAAGGGCGCGCAGGTCATCGCCATCGGAGCGGCCCAGGGCTTCTCCTGGACCGTCACCGTCGACGTGGGCGCCCGCGACGGCGTCAAGCGGGACATGACCGTCCTCAACGGCTCCGGACTCGTCGGCCGCGTCACCACCGTCGGCCCGTCCACCTCCACGGTGCTCCTCGCCAACGACCCCGACTTCACCGTCGGTACGCGCATGGAGAAGTCCGACGAGCTGGGCTTCGCCACCGGCCAGGGCGACGGGCCGCTGCTCGTGCAGCTCCT
Organism: Streptomyces sp. Qhu_M48; assembly: GCF_051305195.1. Taxonomy (NCBI): domain Bacteria; kingdom Bacillati; phylum Actinomycetota; class Actinomycetes; order Kitasatosporales; family Streptomycetaceae; genus Streptomyces; species Streptomyces sp. Qhu_M48. The sequence continues at coordinate 1,121,520 of NZ_CP195432.1, forward strand.
CAACGGCAAGGCCAAGGTGAAGCCCGGCGACCGGCTCGTCACCTTCGGGTCGAGCGGCGACAAGCCCTTCGTGCCCGGTGTCCCGGTCGGCGAGGTCGTCCGCGTCGACCCGGCGGGCGGCGGTCTGACCCGCAACATGTACGTCCGCCCGTACGTCGGCTTCACCAAGCTCGACATCGTGGGCGTCGTCGTCCAGGCCCCCGGCTCCGACCCGCGCGACATGGTGCTTCCGCAGAAGCCCAAGCCCGCGCCGACCGTCACGGTCACGGCCACGCCGCCGCCACCGGACGGACAGCGGCAGAACGGCGACACCACCGACCGGCAGGGCCAGAACCAGGACCAGGGGGACGCGACACCGTGAAGTTCAACCGCATCCTCCTCTCCGCCACCCTGATCGTGGTGGCCCTGGTCGTCCAGGTCTCCGTGCTCGCGCGCCTCCAGCTCCCCGGCGCCGTCCCCGACCTGGTCCTCCTCACCGTCGTCGGCCTCGCCCTCGTCCACGGACCCGTCAGCGGTTCCCTCATCGGCTTCACCGCCGGGCTCCTCGCCGACCTGGCGCCGCCCGCCGACCACGCCGCCGGCCGCTACGCCCTCGTGCTCTGCGTCATCGGCTACCTCGTCGGCCTGGCCCGCCCGGAGAACGGCCGGCTCACCTCCGCGACCGGCCCCATGGCCGTCGTCGTCGCGGCCGCCGTCGGCTCCACCCTGCTGTACGCCGGGGTGGGCGCCCTCGTCGGCGACACCGCGGCCCGCCATGTCGGCCTCGGATTCCTGCTCTTCACGGCGGCCGTGTACGACCTGCTCCTCGCCCCGTTCACGGTGCCGCTCATCATGGCCCTGGCCAGACGCGCGGAGAACGATCCGCTCGCCGACGCCGGCGGGGGCAACGGCGCCGACGTCGCCTCCGGCTGGCTCTCCTCCGGCACCGGCCTGAGGATCGGGACCCAGCGCGGCGGCCTGCGGGTGAAGGCCGCCCGGAGCCGCGCCTCACGGGCCGGACGCATCAAGGGAGTCAAGCGACTGTGACCGAGAGGGCACCGGCGGTATGAGCAACATCCCCGAGACAGGACGGACCCCACGGGTCCAGATCCGGCTCGTCGTCATCCAGATCCTCGTCTTCTCGCTGCTGCTGACCCTGGGGGGCCGGCTCTGGTACCTCCAGATCCGCAACGGCAAGGAGTACACGGACGAGGCGAAGAACAACCACGTCCAGCAGGTCGTACAGCCCGCCGTGCGCGGCTCCGTCCTCGACGCCCGCGGCGTCCCGCTCGCCGACAACGAGACCCGGCTCGTGGTCTCCGCGTCCCGCACCGAGCTGATGAAGATGAAGGACCGGGGCAAGACCGTCCTGACCCGGCTCGCCGGCGTCCTCGACATGAAGCCCGACGAGGTCATCAACAAGATCCGGCTCTGCGACTCCAAGACGCCCAAGCCCTGCTGGAACGGTTCGCCCTACCAGCCGATCCCGGTCACCGACGAGGCCACCACCCAGCAGGCGCTGACGATCCGTGAGAGCTCCGAGGACTTCCCCGGCATCACCGCCGAACCCACCGCCGTCCGACGGTACGCCGCGCCCGGCAAGGCCCGTACCGCCCAGGTGCTCGGCTACCTCTCGCCCGTCACCGACGCGGAGATCGAGAAGGCCAAGGACACCGACTCGCCGTTCCTCCGCTCCGACCAGGTGGGCCGCTCCGGGATCGAGCGCACCTACGACAAGGAACTGCGGGGCAAGGCCGGCGTGACCCGCTACGAGGTGGACAACCTCGGCCGCGTCATGGGCCAGACGAAGTCCGACCCCGGGGTGGCCGGCTCCACCCTCGTCACCAGCATCGACGCCCGGGTCCAGGCCGTCGCCGAGTACGAGCTCAACGCGGCGATGAAGCTCGTCCGGGGCGAGACCGACAAGATCACCGGCCGCAAGTACGAAGCCGACTCGGGCGCCGTCGTCGTCATGGAGACCAAGACCGGCCGCGTCGTCGCGATGGCCTCCCAGCCCGACTACGACCCCAACGCCTGGGTCGGCGGCATCTCGGCCAAGGACTACACCGCACTCACCAGCAAGGGCTCCAACTACCCGCTGCTGAACCGGGCCATCCAGGGGCAGGCCCCCGCCGGCTCCATCTTCAAGGTCGTCTCGGCGAGCGCCGCCGTACGAGCCGGCTACGACTTCAACGACAAGTACAACTGCAGCAGCTCCTACAGCCTCGGCAGCCGCAGCTTCGCCAACTTCGAGTCCCAGGGCCACGGCCCCATCACCCTCGGGGACGCCCTCAAGTTCTCCTGCAACACCGTCTTCTACGCCCTCGGCCACAAGGAGTGGCAGCGCGACGGCGGGATCACGCCCAAGAAGGGCGCCCACGACTGGTTCTACACGACCGCCCGCGACTTCGGACTCGGTTCCGAGACCGGCATCGACCTGCCCAACGAGGTCACCGGCCGCATCCCCGACCGCAGGTGGAAGCAGAACTTCTGGGAGGCGAACAAGGACGCCTGGTGCAAGCAGGGCAAGAAGGGCGGCACCTACGTCCAGCAGATCGCCTACGAGAGCTGCCTCGAAGGCAACCAGCTGAAGGCCTACGACAGCATCAACTTCGCCATCGGCCAGGGAGACGTCCTCGTCACCCCCATCCAGATGGCCACCGCCTACGCCGCCATCTCCAACGGCGGCACCCTCTACGACCCCACCGTGGGCAAGGCCGTGATCAGCCCCGACGGGAAGACGATCCGGGAGATCAAGCCCAAGGCTCACGGCAAGCTGCCGGTCGACGCCCGGACCGTCCGCGACCTCGACAAGGGCCTGCGCTCCGTCGTCGAGCCCGGCGGCACCGCCGCCTGGCGGTTCGGCGGCTGGCCCCAGGACAAGATCCCGATGCGGGCCAAGACCGGAACGGCCCAGGTGTACGGCAAGCAGACCACCTCCTGGCTGGCGACCTACACCGACGACTTCACCATCGTCATGACGATCTCCCAGGGCGGTACCGGCTCGGGCGCCTCCGGCCCCGCCGTGCGCAACATCTACGACGCCCTCTACGGGCTCGACGACGCGGGCAACCAGGACCTCAAGCGCGCCCTGCTGCCCAAGCCGCAGAAGGCCCTGCCGAAGATCAACGCCGACGGAACCATCGACGCCCCCGACATCAGGCCGTACGACCCCAAGTCGCAGCTGGTCGACCCCGCCGAGAACGGCGGCGGAGTACCGGCGCTCGCGGGCCCGCCTCCCCACCTGAGGGACTGACACGATGACGACCCGCACGAGCTTCTCCGTGTCCCGTTACGCCCCCGATCGCGGGCCGGTCGCACGCCTCACCGCCCGTGACTCGGTGCTGCGCCGGCTCGACTGGCCGATCCTCCTCTCGGCCCTCACGCTCTCCCTGCTGGGCGCGCTGCTCGTCTGGTCCGCCACCCGCGGGCGCACCGAGCTCAACAACGGCGACCCGTACTACTTCCTCTTCCGGCACCTGTTGAACACCGGCATCGGCGTCGCCCTGATGATCGGCACGATCTGCCTCGGCCACCGCACCCTGCGCGGTGCCGTGCCCGTCCTCTACACCGTCTCCATCGTGCTGATCCTCGCGGTCCTCACCCCGCTCGGCGCCACCATCAACGGCGCCCACGCCTGGATCGTCGTCGGCGGCGGCTTCTCCCTCCAGCCCAGTGAGTTCGTGAAGATCACGATCATCCTGGTCATGGCCGTGCTGCTGGCGGCCAAGGTCGACGCCGGAGACCAGCTCCACCCCGACCACCGGACCGTCGCCAAGGCCCTGGTGCTCGCCGCCCTGCCGATGGGCATCGTGATGCTGATGCCCGACCTCGGCTCCGTCATGGTCATGGCCGTCATCGTGCTCGGGGTACTGCTCGCCTCCGGAGCGTCCAACCGCTGGGTCCTCGGCCTGATCGGCGCCGGCATCGGCGGCGCCGTCCTCGTCACCGCGCTCGGCATGCTCGACGAATACCAGATCAACCGCTTCGCCGCCTTCGCCAACCCCGAGCTCGACCCGGCGGGCGTCGGCTACAACACCAACCAGGCACGGATCGCGATCGGCTCCGGCGGCCTGTACGGCGCGGGCCTCTTCGAGGGACACCAGACCAGCGGCCAGTTCGTGCCCGAGCAGCAGACCGACTTCGTCTTCACCGTCGCGGGGGAGGAGCTGGGCTTCATCGGCGCCGGCCTGATCCTCGTCCTCCTCGGCGTCATCCTCTGGCGCGCCTGCCGGATCGCCCGCGAGACCACCGAGCTCTACGGCACGGTCGTCGCGGCCGGGATCATCGCCTGGTTCGCCTTCCAGTCATTCGAGAACATCGGCATGACGCTCGGCATCATGCCGGTCGCGGGCCTGCCGCTGCCGTTCGTCTCGTACGGCGGTTCGTCGATGTTCGCGGTGTGGGTGGCGATCGGACTGCTCCAGTCGATCAGGGTGCAGCGGCCGATGACGGCCTGAGACCCCCTCCCGCCGCGTTCACTTCCCGTCTAGATTCGATTCATGGCGGACACGAAGCGAGAGATCGAGCGGAAGTACGAGGCCACCACCGACACCGGCCTCCCGGATCTGACCCGGGCGCCGGGGGTGGCCTCGGTCACCGACGAGGGCGTCACCGAACTCGACGCCGTCTACTACGACACGCCCGACCTGCGGCTCGCCGCCGACGCGCTCACCCTGCGGCGCCGCACCGGCGGCCATGACGCCGGCTGGCACCTGAAGTTCCCCGTCGCCTCCGGCATCCGCGACGAGATCAGGGCCCCGCTCTCGGACACGCTCCCGCGTTCCCTGGCGGGGCTCCTGCGTTCCCGCGTCCGGGACGGCGAGGTCGTCCCCGTCGTCCGCCTCCGCTCGGAGCGGGACGTCCGCCACCTCCGCGACGACGACGGCACCCTCCTGGCCGAACTCTCCGTGGACACGGTGCACGCCGAACGCCTGACCGGCGGCGACTTTGGGTCCGGCACTGCCCCGGGGGAGACCGGCTGGACCGAGATCGAGGTCGAGCTCGCCGACGACGCCGACCCGGCGATCCTCGACGCCGTCGAGAAGCGGCTCAGGAAGGCCGGCATCCGGCCCTCCGCGTCCGCCTCCAAACTGGCCAGGGCCCTCGCCGAGACGGGCAGCGGCCCCGAGGCCCCGCCCGCCCCGGGGAAGCCCGGCACCGCCGGAGCGGCCGTCCTCGCCTACGTCCGCGAACAGGTCGAGGCGATCGTCGCGTACGACCCCGCCGTACGGCGCGACCTGCCCGACTCCGTGCACCAGCTCCGGGTCGCCTGCCGCCGGCTGCGCAGCGCCTTCAAGACCTACCGGCGCGTCCTCGACCGGGAGGTCACCGACCCCCTCGGCGAGGAGCTGAAGTGGCTCGCCGGGGAGCTCGGCGTCGCCCGCGACGAGGAGGTCCTCGACGAACGGCTGCGGGCCCGCGTCAGGGACCTGCCCGCCGCCCTCGTCCTCGGCCCGGTCAAGGGCCGACTGCGCCGCCGGGACGCCGCCCTCGGCCGGCGCGCCCGCCGCCAGGCCCTCGCCGCCCTCGACTCCGACCGCCACCTCGCCCTCCTCGGCGGCCTCGACGCGCTCCTCACGGACCCGCCCTTCCGCGAGGACGCCGGCCGCGAGGCCCCCGAGGTCCTCGCCCACGCCGTCCGCAAGGACCACGACCGGCTCGCCGCCCGCGTCGAGCACGCCCACTCCCTCGACCCCGGCCACGAGCGCGACCTCGCCCTCCACGACGCCCGCAAGGCCGCCAAACGCGCCCGCTACGCGGCCGAGGCCGCCCGCCCCACTCTCGGAAAGCCCGCCAAACGCCTCGGGAAGAGGGTGAAGGCCGTCCAGTCCCTGCTCGGCGAGCACCAGGACACGGTGGTCGCCCGCGAGGCCGTCCGCGAGCTCGGGATCCAGGCCCACGGGGTCGGCGAATCGGCCTTCACCTGGGGACTTCTGTACGGACACGAGGAGGCCGCGGCCGCTGCCGCCGAACGCGCGCTGCCCGGGGTCTGGGCGAAGGCCTCGGCCCCGGAACTCAGGGCGGCTCTGACGCGCTGAGCACCGGGGTACGCTTGAGAGTCGCCCCCTGCCAGCTCACGAAGGTTCGAGATGTCTGCTGCCGAGTCTGTCTTCCCGCAGCTCGAAGCTCTGCTCCCGCACGTGCAGAAGCCGATTCAGTACGTCGGTGGAGAGCTGAACTCCACGGTGAAGCCGTGGGAGTCCGCCGATGTCCGCTGGGCGCTGATGTACCCGGACGCGTACGAGGTCGGTCTGCCCAACCAGGGCGTCATGATCCTCTACGAGGTGCTGAACGAGCGTGAGGGCGTCCTCGCCGAGCGCACCTACAGCGTCTGGCCGGACCTCGAGGAGCTGATGCGGGAGCACAAGGTCCCGCAGTTCACCGTCGACAGCCACCGGCCCGTCGGCGCCTTCGACGTCTTCGGCCTGAGCTTCTCCACGGAGCTCGGCTACACGAACATGCTCACCGCCCTCGACCTGGCCGGCATCCCGCTGGAGGCGAAGGACCGGACCGTCGACCACCCGATCGTGCTCGCGGGCGGCCACGCGGCCTTCAACCCCGAGCCGATCGCGGAGTTCATCGACGCGGCGATCATCGGCGACGGCGAGCAGGCCGTCCTCGACATGACCGAGATCATCCGGGCCTGGAAGGCCGAGGGCCGGCCGGGCGGCCGCGAGGAGGTCCTCTTCCGCCTCGCGAAGACGGGCTCGGTGTACGTCCCGCGCTTCTACGACGTCGAGTACCTGCCGGACGGCCGCATCGGCCGTGTCGTGCCCAACAGGTCCGGTGTGCCGTGGCGCGTCTCCAAGCACACCGTCATGGACCTCGACGAGTGGCCGTACCCCAAGCAGCCCCTCGTGCCGCTCGCGGAGACCGTCCACGAGCGCATGTCCGTCGAGATCTTCCGCGGCTGCACCCGCGGCTGCCGTTTCTGCCAGGCCGGCATGATCACGCGCCCCGTGCGGGAGCGAAGCATCACCGGCATCGGCGAGATGGTCGAGAAGGGTCTCAAGGCGACGGGCTTCGAGGAGGTCGGCCTCCTCTCCCTCTCCTCGGCGGACCACACCGAGATCGGTGACATCGCCAAGGGCCTCGCCGACCGGTACACGGAGGACAAGGTCGGTCTGTCCCTCCCCTCCACCCGCGTCGACGCGTTCAACGTGGACCTGGCCAACGAGCTGACCAGGAACGGTCGTCGCTCCGGCCTCACCTTCGCCCCCGAGGGCGGCTCGGAGCGCATGCGCAAGGTCATCAACAAGATGGTCTCGGAGGAGGACCTCATCCGGACCGTCTCCACCGCGTACGGCAACGGCTGGCGCCAGGTGAAGCTTTACTTCATGTGCGGCCTGCCGACGGAGACCGACGACGACGTCCTCCAGATCGCCGACATGGCGATGAACGTGATCGCCGAGGGCCGCAAGGTCTCCGGCCAGAACGACATCCGCTGCACCGTCTCCATCGGTGGCTTCGTCCCCAAGCCGCACACCCCCTTCCAGTGGGCCCCGCAGCTGTCGGCCGAGGAGACGGACGAGCGGCTGCGCAAGCTCCGCGACAAGATCCGCGGCGACAAGAAGTACGGCCGCTCGATCGGCTTCCGCTACCACGACGGCAAGCCCGGCATCGTCGAGGGCCTCCTCTCGCGCGGCGACCGCCGCATCGGCGCGGTCATCCGCGCGGTGTACGAGGACGGCGGCCGCTTCGACGGCTGGCGTGAGCACTTCTCGTACGACCGCTGGATGGCGTGCGCGGAGAAGACGCTCCCCGGGTTCGGCGTGGACGTCGCCTGGTACACGACCCGCGAGCGCACCTACGAGGAGGTCCTGCCCTGGGACCACCTGGACTCCGGTCTCGACAAGGACTGGCTCTGGGAGGACTGGCAGGACTCCCTCGACGAGACCGAGGTCGAGGACTGCCGCTGGACCCCGTGCTTCGACTGCGGCGTCTGCCCGCAGATGGACACCCAGATCCAGATCGGCCCCACCGGCAAGAAGCTGCTGCCGCTGTCGGTCGTGAAGTAGGCCCGATCGGGTAACACTCCGGCGACGGCCCGGCGTGAGGGGAAACCCTCCGCCGGGCCGTCGCGTCATTTCCGGCATGAGCATGGAGAATCCGCCGCCGCCCGCGCTGATCCGCGTCCCGATCCGGATCGTCGTGCTGGTCGTGGTCCTCCCGATCCGCATGGTCTGGGATGTCCTCACGGCCACGGCCCACCTCCTCGACCGCACGGTCCTCCGCCCGGCGGGCCGCGGCCTCACCTGGTTGCTCGTCGCGGTGGGGAGGGGCCTCGGACAGCTCTTCCACCACCTGGTGGCCCGTCCCGCGCGATGGCTGTACCGGTCCGTGCTCGCCCCGGCGGGCCGGGGGCTCGCGGTCGTCGGCCGCTTCCTCTGGAACGCCCTCTTCGTATGGCCCTGGGTGGGGCTCTGGCGGTACCTGCTCGTGCCCGTCGCCCGGTACGGGATCGCCGTGCCGGCCGGCTGGCTCCACCGCACGGTGCTGCGCCCGACCGGCCGAGGCCTGGTCCGGGCCCTCGCCGCGCTGGGGACGGGACTCGGGTGGCTCCTGCCCCGGCTGGGACGAGGCCTGGCGACCGGGACCGGATGGCTGGCCAGGGCCGTGTTCGTGTGGCCGTGGGCAGGCCTCTGGCGGTACGTGGTCGTGCCGGTCTGCCGGTACGGCGTCGCCGCGCCCACCGTCTGGCTGTACCGCCGGGTTCTCGCCCCGCTCGGCACCGGGCTCCTCTTCCTCCTGGAGAAGGGCGTGTTCGTACCGGTCGCCGCGCTCCTCCGGTACGTCCTGGTGCCGCTGCTCCGGTACGGCGTCGTCGTTCCGGTCCTCTGGTTCGACCGGTACGTGCTGAACCCGGTCGGCCAGGGCCTCGGCTGGTTGCTGCCCCGGCTCGGGCGCGGCCTCGCCGTCGGCGCGGGATGGCTGGCCAGGGCCGTGTTCGTGTGGCCGTGGGTGGGCCTCTGGCGGTATGGGCTCGTACCGCTCGTCCGGTACGGGATCGCCGTCCCCCTCGGATGGCTCTGGAACCGGGTCCTCGTGCCGGTCGCGCGCGAGATCCGGGACGCGCTCGCCGTCTGCTGGCGCGTCGCCGGATTCGTGTCGCGGGCCGTCGGACGCGCGGTGCGGTGGGCGGCGTGGACCCTGGTGGGGCGGCCTCTGTCCTGGTTCTGGCGGAGCGTCTGCACACCCGTCGGCCACTGGATCCGCGATGCCGTCTGGGCCCCGGCCCGCCGCGCCGCCGTCACGGCGGGCCGCGTGGCGAGGGAGACGCTCGCCGGAGCGGGCCGGGCGGCCCGCGAAGCGCTCGCCTCGGCCCGCGCCGCCGTGCGGCAGGCCCGCCGGGACACCTGGCGTGCCCTGGTCGGCGGAGCCCGGACGGACCGGCCCGGGGAACCGGACGTGGCCCGGGCGCGTACTCTGGGTAGTACAACGAACGTCCCCGGCGCGGCGCCCGCCCCCGAGATCTCCCTGCGAAAGCGGGGGTGAACCGGGCGGGACCCCCAGGGCGACCCGTACATCCCGTGGACGGCGCCACCCGCGCCGCCCCGCACCGAGGAGAAGAACCACTGGGCAAGCGACAGCCCGAAGGCCCGCCGCCCGCACCGGCGGTGCAGCGCATCCGACTGCGCTACACCAAGCGCGGCCGCCTCCGGTTCACCAGCCACCGTGACTTCCAGCGCGCCTTCGAGCGTGCTCTGCGCCGTGCCGAGGTGCCCATGGCGTACTCGGCCGGCTTCACCCCGCACCCCAAGGTGTCGTACGCCAACGCCGCCCCGACGGGTACGGGCTCCGAGGCCGAGTACCTGGAGATCGCCCTCACCGCGACGCGCGACCCGGAGACCCTGCGAGCCCTGCTCGACGAGTCCCTCCCGGCAGGCCTCGACATCACCGACGCCGTCGAGGCCCGCACCTCGGGTCTCGCCGACCGGCTCACCGCATCCGTGTGGGAGCTGCGCCTCGAAGGCGTCACCGTCGAGGAGGCCGCGAAGGCCACCGAGACGTTTCTCGCGGCCGAGACCGTGGAAGTACAGCGCAAGACCAAGAACGGCGTCCGCACCTTCGACGCCCGCTCCGCGGTCACCGAGCTGACGGCGACCCCTCCCCAGGGTGATCCCCAGGGTGATAGGCCGCTGGACAGCGCCTGTGCGATACTGCGGCTGGTTGTTCGGCACGTGACACCTGCCGTGCGACCCGACGACGTCCTGTCCGGTCTCCGAGCTGTGGCCGACCTGGCGCCGCCGGTCCCCGCAGCGGTGACCCGGCTGGCGCAGGGGCTCTTCGACGAGGAGTCCGGCACGGTGACCGACCCGCTCGCGCCCGACCGCGAGGCAGTCACGGCCGCATCTACCACGGCCGCCGCGACCGCCTCAGCGACGGCGCCGAGTGACGGCACCGCGTAAGGAGCGGTCGTTGTAGCGCAGCCCTCGTACTCGGGAGCCACCTGGGTCGGGCAGCGCACTGACCAGGAGACTTTCGCCAGGCCGTCCGCACAAGGGCGTACGGAACCGGCGAGCCAGACATAGAGCTCCCGTGCGGCGCCCGCGCCCCGGACGGCGGCACCGCGTCCCAGGCGCGACCGTGCCGCCGGACCGGAACCAGACGCGGCGCCCGGGAGCGTGACGGGAGAACCCCGCATGCTCGAGTCCAACGAAGACACCAACGCCCCCGGTGACAAGCTGCCGCCGCGCCGCAGGCGCCGCGCCGCTTCCCGCCCCGCCGGTCCGCCGGTGACGGGCACGGCCGCCGAGGCCACCGCGACCGCGGAGGCCCCGGCCGTCGACACGCCGGCCGTGGAGGCCGCCCCGGCCGAGGCCGAGGCCGCCCCCGCGCCGCGCACCCGCCGCCGGGCCACCCGCAAGGCCACCGCGCCGGCGGCGGAGGCCGCCCCCGTGGCGGAGAGCCCGGAGCCGGTCGCGGAGACCGCCGCGCCCGAGGCCGTCGAGGAGGCCTCCGAGGCCGCCCCCGCCCGCCCGCGCCGCCGTGCCACCCGCAAGGCCACCTCGCCGGTGACCTCCCCGGTCGTCGCCGAGGAGCCCGCCGGGACCGAGACCGCGCCCGTCGCGGAGCCGGTCGCCGAGGCAGTCGTGGAGGAGGCCCCCGAGGCCGCCCCGCCGGCCCGCGCCCGCCGCCGCGCCACCCGTAAGGCCACCGCCCCGGCCGGCGCGGTGGCCGCCGCCTCCGAGACCGCGGAGACCGCGGCCGCCGAGGCTCCGGCCGCCGAACCGGTGGTCGCCACCGCTCCGGCCGCCGCTGCCGCCCCGGCCGCCGAGGTCGCGGAGGAGGCCGCCGCGCCCGCCCCGCGTACCCGCCGCCGTGCCACCCGCAAGGTCACCTCGCCCGAGCCCGTGGCCGAGCCCGTGGCCGAGCCCGTCGCCACCGGCGAGGCGCTCCCCACGGCCGCCGTCGCGCAGATCGCCGCCGACGAGGCCGAGGTCACCGCCGCCGAGACCGCCGCCACCCGTGGCCGCGGCCGCCGCCGCGCGACCTCCCCGCAGTTCACCTCCGAGCCGGCCCCGGTCCGCGAGTCGCGCCGTGCCGCGCGCCCCTCCGTCGCCGTATTCCAGGCCCCGGTCTTCACCGAGCCGATGTTCCAGACCCCGGAGACCGCCGCCGCCGCGGCCGCCGCCGGCGTGGTGGAGCCGGAGGACGAGGAGACGGTCGAGGAGATCGAGGCCGTCGAGCCCGCCGAGGCCGAGGCCGAGGTCGTCGAGGCCCCCGAGCCCGCCGAGCGCGAGACCGGCTCCCGTCGTCGTCGCCGCCGCCGTGGCGAGCCCGTCGCCGTCGAGCCCGTCCCCGCCACCGTCGCCGACGAGCCCGAGGTCGAGGCCGTGGCCGACGAGATCGACGAGGCCGACGAGGCCGAGGAGACGGACGAGTACGAGGACCGCCCCTCCCGCCGTCGCCGTCGGGGCGGCCGTCGCCGCCGTCGCGGTGAGCTCACCGAGGCCGAGGACGCCGAGGAGGGCGAGGAGCCGCGCTCCGACGAGTCCGAGGAGTCCGAGGACGGCGAGGACGAGCACGACGAGGCCGAGGGCTTCGCGGGCGGCTCCAGCAGCTCCCGCCGTCGCCGTCGCCGCCGCCGTCGCAGCGGTGACGCCTCCGGCGACGCCGAGGGCGCCGACGAGGAGGGCGTCCGCACGGTCGTCAAGGTCCGCGAGCCCCGTCCGGCCCGCGAGAAGGCCGAGCCCGGCACCGGCGCCGACGAGGTCCAGTCCATCAAGGGCTCGACCCGCCTGGAGGCCAAGAAGCAGCGCCGCCGCGAAGGCCGCGAGCAGGGCCGCCGCCGCGTCCCGATCATCACCGAGGCCGAGTTCCTGGCCCGCCGCGAGGCCGTCGAGCGCGTCATGGTCGTCCGCCAGAGCGGCGAGCGCACCCAGATCGGCGTCCTGGAAGACAACGTGCTCGTCGAGCACTACGTCAACAAGGAGCAGGCCACCTCGTACGTCGGCAACGTCTACCTGGGCAAGGTCCAGAACGTCCTGCCGTCCATGGAGGCCGCGTTCGTCGACATCGGCAAGGGCCGCAACGCCGTCCTGTACGCCGGTGAGGTCAACTTCGAGGCGCTCGGCATGGGCCACGGCCCGCGCCGCATCGAGTCCGCCCTCAAGTCCGGCCAGTCGGTCCTCGTCCAGGTGACGAAGGACCCGATCGGCCACAAGGGCGCCCGCCTGACCAGCCAGGTCTCGCTGCCGGGCCGCTACCTCGTGTACGTGCCCGAGGGCTCGATGACCGGCATCAGCCGCAAGCTCCCGGACACCGAGCGCGCCCGTCTCAAGACCATCCTCAAGAAGATCGTCCCCGAGGACGCGGGCGTCATCGTGCGCACCGCCGCCGAGGGCGCGAGCGAGGACGAGCTGCGCCGCGACGTCGAGCGTCTGCAGGCCCAGTGGGAGGACATCCAGAAGAAGGCGAAGAGCGGCAACGCCCCGACGCTGCTCTACGGCGAGCCGGACATGACCGTCCGCGTCGTCCGCGACATCTTCAACGAGGACTTCTCCAAGGTCATCGTCAGCGGTGACGAGGCGTGGGAGACCATCCACGGGTACGTGCACCACGTCGCCCCGGACCTGACCGACCGCCTCTCCAGGTGGACGAGCGAGGTCGACGTCTTCGCGACGTACCGGATCGACGAGCAGCTCATGAAGGCGCTCGACCGCAAGGTCTGGCTGCCGAGCGGCGGCTCGCTGGTGATCGACAAGACCGAGGCGATGATCGTCGTCGACGTCAACACCGGCAAGTTCACCGGCCAGGGCGGCAACCTCGAAGAGACCGTGACGAGGAACAACCTCGAGGCGGCCGAGGAGATCGTGCGCCAGCTGCGCCTGCGCGACCTCGGCGGCATCGTCGTCATCGACTTCATCGACATGGTCCTGGAGTCCAACCGCGACCTGGTGCTGCGCCGCCTCCTGGAGTGCCTGGGCCGTGACCGGACCAAGCACCAGGTGGCCGAGGTGACCTCGCTCGGCCTGGTCCAGATGACCCGCAAGCGGGTCGGCCAGGGCCTCCTGGAGTCCTTCTCCGAGACCTGCGTCCACTGCAACGGCCGCGGTGTCATCGTCCACATGGAGCAGCCGACCACCGCCGGTGGCGGTGGCGGCGGCAAGCGCTCGAAGAAGCGCGGCCGCGGCGGCGCCGAGCACGACCACGAGCACGAGCACGAGCACGCCGAGGCCACGGAGCCCGCCGAGACCGAGACCGAGGCCGAGGTCGCCGCCGAGCTGGCCGCCCCGGTGGCGCTGCCCGAGCCGATCGCCGCGGACGAGGAGCTGTACGGCTCCGTCGCCGAGGCGGAGGCCGCCGCCACGCGCGGTCGGGGCCGCCGTCGTGCGTCCCGCAGGGTGTCCGCGCCGCCGGTCGCCGCGCGGCCAGTGGTGGAGACCGAGTCCGTCGTGTTCGAGCCGGAGCCCGTCGTGGCGCCGGAGCCGGTGGTCGAGGCCGTCGTCGAGCCCGTCGTCGAGCCGGTCGCCGAGCCGGTGGTCGAGGAGACCGCAGCCCCGGCCCCGCGCGGCCGTCGCCGGGCCACCCGCCGGGCGACCTCCCCGGTCGTCTCGACCGCGGAGCCGGCCGCCGAGCCGGTCGTCGTCGAGCCGGTCGTCGAGACCGCCCCGGAGCCGGAGCCCGTCGTGGCGCCGCTCGTCGAGGCCGTCGCCGAGCCCGCCGTCGAGGAGGCCCCCGTGGCCGCCCCGCCGCGTGCCCGTCGCCGGGTGGTCCGCAAGGCCACCGCCCCCGCCGGTTCGCCCTCGGGCGCCGAGGACGCGGCCGTCGTCGTGGTGACCACGGCCCCGGCCGAGGGCACCGAGGCCGCTCCCGCGGCCGACGCCGCCGAGACGCCCGCCGAGGCCGAGCCCGCCCCCGCCAAGAAGACGGCGGCGCGCAAGACCGCGGCGAAGAAGACCACGGCCAAGAAGGCCGCCACCAAGAAGACGGCGGCGACCAAGAAGACCGCGGCGAAGAAGACCACCGCCAAGAAGGCCCCGGCCAAGAAGGCGGCGGAGAAGACCGCCGCCCCGGCCCAGGACTGACCGGCGGGTACGGGCCGCCCCTCCCCGGGGCGGCCCGTATCGAACGGGCGAATTTGACCCTCCGAGGTAGCCGCCCGTAACCTAGACCGTCGGCGTGTCTATCGACGCGTCGCACCTCTGAGCACTTCCCTCCCGCTCGTCGGGAGAGGCCGCTCGTCCGATTCCGGAACGCCGCGGGCCCTCGGGTCCGTGTGAGCGGCTGGCCTCAGGGGTTTCGATTCCGAGTGAGAGAGAGATCCGCGTGTACGCCATCGTGCGCAGCGGTGGTCGCCAGCACAAGGTTGCTGTCGGCGACATCGTTGAGGTTGACAAGATTCCCACTGCCAAGGTTGGCGACACGGTCGAGCTCTCGACCCTGCTCGTTGTCGACGGCGACGCCGTGACCAGCGACCCGTGGGTCCTGGCCGGGATCAAGGTCCAGGCCGAGATCGTGGACCACCACAAGGGCGCCAAGATCGACATCCTGCGCTACAAGAACAAGACCGGCTACCGCCGTCGCCAGGGTCACCGCCAGCAGTACACGGCGATCAAGGTCACCGGTATCCCCGCGGCTGCGAAGTAAGAGGGACTGAGACATGGCACACAAGAAGGGCGCATCGTCCACCCGTAACGGGCGTGACTCCAATGCCCAGCGGCTCGGCGTGAAGCGCTTCGGCGGTCAGCTCGTCAACGCCGGTGAGATCCTGATCCGCCAGCGTGGCACGCACTTCCACCCGGGCTCCGGCGTCGGCCGTGGCGGCGACGACACGCTGTTCGCCCTGCAGGCCGGTTCGGTGCAGTTCGGCACCCACCGTGGCCGCAAGGTCGTGAACATCGTTCCGGTCGCCTGATCGGTTCTTTTGCGGAGGCGGACCTCACTTCCCGTATCGGGAAGCGGGTCCGCCTTTCGCGTGTTACTAGATAGACATTCCGTACGTAATAAATGGAGGCACACCCATGACCACCTTCGTGGACCGCGTCGAGCTGCATGTCGCCGCGGGTAACGGAGGCCACGGCTGCGCCTCCGTTCACCGGGAGAAGTTCAAACCCCTCGGCGGACCCGACGGAGGCAACGGCGGCCGTGGCGGCGACGTGATCCTGGTCGTCGACCAGGCGATCACCACGCTCCTCGACTACCACCACTCCCCGCACCGCAAGGCGACCAACGGTCAGCCCGGCGCAGGCGACAACCGCTCCGGCAAGGACGGCCAGGACCTGGTCCTGACCGTGCCCGACGGCACCGTCATCCTCGACAAGCAGGGCAACGTGCTCGCCGACCTGGTCGGCCAGGGCACCACCTTCATCGCGGGCCAGGGCGGCCGCGGCGGGCTCGGCAACGCGGCGCTCTCCTCCGCGCGCCGCAAGGCCCCCGGCTTCGCGCTCCTCGGCGAGCCCGGTGAGGCGCGGGACATCGTCCTGGAGCTGAAGACCGTCGCCGACGTGGCGCTGGTCGGCTACCCGAGCGCCGGCAAGTCCTCGCTCATCTCCGTCCTGTCGGCCGCCAAGCCGAAGATCGCGGACTACCCCTTCACCACCCTGGTGCCGAACCTGGGCGTCGTCACGGCCGGTTCGACCGTCTACACGATCGCCGACGTGCCGGGGCTCATCCCGGGCGCCAGCCAGGGCCGCGGCCTGGGCCTGGAGTTCCTGCGCCACGTCGAGCGCTGCTCGGTCCTCGTGCACGTCCTGGACACGGCGACGCTGGAGTCCGACCGTGACCCGGTCTCCGACCTCGACACCATCGAGGAGGAGCTGCGGCAGTACGGCGGCCTCGAGGACCGTCCGCGCATCGTCGTCCTCAACAAGGTCGACATCCCGGACGGCCAGGACCTGGCGGACATGATCCGCCCGGACCTGGAGGAGCGCGGCTACCAGGTGTTCGAGGTCTCCGCCGTGGCCCGCCTGGGCCTCAAGGAGCTCTCCTTCGCCCTCGCCGGGGTCATCGCCGAGGCGCGCGCGGCCAAGCCGGCGGAGGAGGCGACCCGTATCGTCATCCGCCCGAAGGCCGTCGACGACGCGGGCTTCACCGTCACGTACGACGAGGCGGAGGACGTGTACCGGGTGCGCGGTGAGAAGCCGGAGCGCTGGGTCCGCCAGACCGACTTCAGCAACGACGAGGCCGTGGGCTACCTGGCCGACCGCCTCAACCGCCTCGGCGTCGAGGACCGGCTGATGAAGGCCGGGGCCCGCGCGGGCGACGGCGTCGCGATCGGCTCCGAGGAGAACGCGGTCGTCTTCGACTGGGAGCCCTCGATGATGGCCGGCGCCGAGATGCTCGGCCGCCGAGGCGAGGACCACCGCCTCGAAGCCCCGCGCCCCGCGGCCCAGCGCCGCCGGGACCGCGACGCGGAGCGGGACGACGCCCAGCGCGAGTTCGACGAGTTCGACCCGTTCTAGCGGACGGGGGCGGCGCGCCGGCCCGGCGGACGGGGTCCGGCGCGGTCGTCCGATGCCGGCGAGGCCTCCCCGAGGCCGAGCCGGCCGCCGCTCGAAGCGTTCACCGGCCGGGCACCCCTGGGTGTCCGGCCGGTTTCGTGGTCTCTCCGGCATCCATGGGCCGTACGGGGGACACGTAGGATTCACGGGTGAGTGAGACCCCCCAGCCGCAGGCCCCCGCGCGTGTCAGTGTCGTCGTCATCGCGTACAACGACGCGGAGCACGTCGGCGACGCCATCCGCTCCGCCCTCGCCCAGGGCGAGGCGGTCGGCGAGGTCGTCGTCGTCGACGACGCCTCCGGGGACACGACACCCGAGGTGCTCGCCGGGTTCGCCGACGAGCCGCGGGTGCGGCCGCTGATCCGGACCGAGAACAGCGGCGGCTGCGGCACCCCCCGCAACGACGGGATCGGCGCCGCCGTCCACCCGTACGTCCTCTTCCTCGACAGCGACGACCTGCTGCTGCCCGGCGCCGTCGACGGGCTGCTCGCCGTCGCGACCGAGCAGCGCGCGGACGTCGTCGCCGGGATCTGCGTGCGGCGCGAGCTCCCCGAGGGCCGGGAGACCGTCTGGGCCCCCTCCCTGTACGACGTGGAGCAGGGCGCCACGCTCCCCGGCACCGTCCTCGACGGGATCGGGAAGCACCCCGAGTTCGTCCTCGACACCCTCTCCGTGAACAAGCTCTACCGCCGCGACTTCCTCGACCGGCACGCCGTCCGCTTCCCCGACGGCGCCTTCCACTACGAGGACTTCGTCTTCAGCGCCCGCGTCCAGGCGGCCACGCCCCGGCTCGCCGTCACCGACGTCCCCGTGTACGTCTGGCACGTCCGCCGGCAGGCCGCGACCCTGTCCATCTCCCTGCGCCGCGCCTCCCTGGCCAACTGGGAGCACCGGATCGCCGCGCACGCCGCCGTCGTCGACGTCTTCCGCGCGGCGGGGCGGCCCGCGCTCGCCCGGGCCGCGCAGACGAAGTTCCTCGACTACGACCTCCCCATGTACCTGCGCGAGCTGCCGCAGCGCACCGCCGCCTACCGGGCCGACTGGTGGACGGTCACCCGCGCCCATCTGGCCGGGTTCGAGGCCGCCGCGGTCGCCGACGCCGAGGCGCCGTCCCGCTGGCTGCACGCCGCGCTCACGGCGCTCGCCGCCGTCCCCGGGGGGCCGGAGCTCACCCGCTTCGTCGAGCTGGCCGCGCCCCGGCCCCGGCTCGTCCCGCCGTACCCGCGCGCCGAGGACGGCGCGCCGGTCCTGGCCGCCGCCCCCGCCGACGTACCCCTGGAGGGTCTCGCGGAGCTCGCGCCCGCCGAGCTGCCGGTGGCCGTGGACGGTTCGGTGACCGTCGGCGCGTCGACCCGGCTGACCCTGACCGTCCACGATCTGTACGGGCGTGTCGCCTCGCTCGGCCCCGTCGCGGTGCGTGTCGCGTTCACCGAGCGGGTCTCGGCGGCCGAACTCTCGGCCGACGCGCCGCTGGTTTCCGCGGCGGACGGCTGGACGGCGACGGTGACACTCCCCACGGCGAAGCTGCTCCGGCCGGGCCGGCTCGCCGCCTGGTCGCTGCGTGCCGAGCTCCGTTACGCGGACGGATCGACCGGAAACGCCGAGGTCAGGGCCCCGCAGGGGTTCGCGGGGCGGCGCGGCATGGTCCTCGGCCGACTGGGCCGGGTCCTGCTTGTCCAGGTGGTCGCCTCGGCGCGCCGCGGCCTCGTCCTCCGGTTCGCCGGCGGCGCGGTCGGCGCACGTCAGGTGATGTCGGGCCGGTTCAAGAGGCTGTTTGCGATGCGGTGAACATCACCGAAGGCCCGGGAGAGCAGGTATGGAACAATTCCTCCTGCCGGGTAATCTTTCCGGTCGCCGGGTGGCGCTCGTCGAACATCGCGGAGCGGCACCCTTCACCACTGAAGGCAGTAGTGCGCCATTGACCATGGCGCAGGCAGCGCCGCGCCTGGCCGGAACGCGTGCCAGACGTTGCCGCACGCACTTTGAGAGGACTTGGATGCCGACTAGCGACGTCCCTGATGTGAGCGTCGTCGTCATCGTCTACAACGATGAGGAACGGCTCCCGCGAGCGGTTCGGTCACTGCTCGACCAGACCCTGAACAACCTCGAAGTGATCATCGCCGACGACTGTTCGACCGATGGCACCGAGCGCGTCGCGCGCGCCCTGGAGGCATCCGACCCGCGCGTGCGCTACGTGCGCCTGGAGCAGAACAGCGGCGGCTGCAGCGCGCCCCGCAACCGGGGCATCGCCGTCGCGCGCGCCCCGTACGTCATGTTCCTCGACAGCGACGACGAGCTGCCGCGTCACGCCTGCAAGAGCCTGCTGCTCGTCGCCGAGGAGACCGGCGTAGACTTCGTCACCGGTGAGGTGACCCGCCTCTTCGAGGAGTCGAACACCACCGGCCTCTGGTACCCGCACCTCTTCACCGAGAAGCGGGTCGTGAACGGCATCGCCGAGCGCCCCGAGTACTTCTTCGACCACCTGTCGACGAACAAGCTCTACCGGACCGCCTTCATCCGGGACAACGCGCTGACCTTCCCCGAGGGCATCCACTACGAGGACCAGCTGTTCTCCGCGCAGGCGTTCTCGCTCGCGGAGTCCTTCGCCGTCGTCCCGTGGTCGGTCTACACCTGGCGCCTCGCCCCGGAGAGCGTCTCCATCTCCTCCAGCCGTCACAAGATCCAGAACGTCGCGGACCGCATCGGCGTGGCCCGGCTCATCGACACCTGGTTCGAGGAGAACGGCCGCGCGGAGCTGCGCGCGGAGAAGGACTACAAGTTCCTCCGCCACGACTTCCGTCTGTACCTGGGCGACCTGCCGTTCCGCGACACCGCCTGGGTCGCCGAGTTCGCGGACGTGGTCAACCCCTACCTGGACGAGATCTCCGACGAGACCTACGCCCGGCTCTCCCGCGAGGAGCGCATCTGCATCCACCTGCTGCGCACCGGCCGCCTCGACGACCTCCAGGTCGCGGCCCGCCAGCTGGGCCGTCCGCAGCTCGCCCCGCGCTTCGTGACGGACGAGGGCGAGGCCACGTACTGGGGCGCCGTCGCCCCGGCCGACGACGCCGCCCGCGCCGCGCTGGACATCAGCGAGTGGTACCTGCGCGAGCAGGTGCTCGCCACCGGCCGCATCCGGCACGAGTTGACCTCCGTGACGATGCGGGGCCCGGTCCTGCACCTGGAGATCCGCACGTTCGACCCCGCCGGTCTGATCACCGAGGGCACCCAGGCCTCCGTGAAGCTGGCCGCGCACAAGACGCCGCTCTCGGTGCCGCTGACCCTCCACCCGGAGGGCGAGGGGCAGTACGTCTCCAAGGCCGCGCTCGACTTCCGCAAGGTGCCCGTCGGCAAGGTCGGCGTGGCGACGCGACGCCACCCGGTGATCGCCCTGGAGCGGGACGGCGCGCGCCGCACGGACATCCTGCTGGCCGAGCACGACCAGCCGGACTTCCGGGCCACCGTCACCTACCACACGTTCGGCATCCACCACCTCCGCATCAGGGCGGAGCAGAAGGGTGCCGGACGCCTTGAGGTGACCTGGCAGCGCTCCGGCGTCCTGAAGTCCCTCGAACCGCTCGGCCCCATGGCCCGCAAGGCCAAGGGCAAGGTCGGCAAGGTCAGGAAGATCCTCGTCGGCAACGAGGGCAAGGCCACCGCGTACGACGCCGTGTCCAAGCTCCCGCGCAAGCGCAGCCTCGCCGTGTTCGAGGCGATGGAGGGCCGCGGCTACGCGGACAGCCCGCGCTACATCTACGAGGAGCTCAAGCGCCGCAACCTCCCGATCGACGTGGTCTGGGCGTACTCCGGCGACCGTTCGTCCTTCCCGAAGGACGTGACCCTCGTCCGCCGCGGCAGCTTCGCGTACGGGCGCGCCCTGGCCCGCGCCACCTACTGGGTCGACTCGCACAACCTGCCGTACCTGTACCCGAAGCCCAAGGGCACCCGGTACCTGCAGACCTGGCACGGTCAGACCTTCAAGGCGATGGGCTTCGACGTGCCCTCGCTGCGGGGCGCGTCGGAGATCGAGAAGGGGCGCTTCCGCGCGGCCGTGGGCCGCTGGGACGCGCTCGTCTGCCCGTCCGCCGAGTTCGAGCGGACCTTCGTGCCGGCCTTCGAGGTGTCGGCCGACCTGATCCGCTCCGGCTACCCGCGCAACGACGTGCTGGTGCGCTGGGCCGAGCCGGAGCAGCAGGCCAGGGCCGCCACCGTCCGCGAGGCCCTGAACATCCCGGCCGACAAGAAGGTCCTGCTCTACGCCCCGACCTTCCGTGACGCGGCCCGCCGCACCGGTCAGTCGGTGCGGGTGGACTTCGAGGCGCTCGCCCCGCACCTGTCCGACGAGTGGATCATCGTCGTCCGGACCCACCCGTACGACCGGTTCAAGATCGCTCCGGAGCTGGGGCACTTCCTGCGCGACGGCTCCTCCTACGCCGACATCAACGACGTGATGCTGGCCTCGGACGCGGTCCTCACGGACTACTCGTCGCTGATGTTCGACTACGCCAACACCGGCCGTCCGATCATCCTCTACACGGACGACTACGAGGCGTACAAGGGCGGCGACCGTGGCACGTACTACGACCTCGAGGAGATCGCTCCCGGCCCGATGGTGACGACCACCGAGGACCTCGCCGCCGCCGTGCGGGACCTGGAGGGCACCCAGGAGCGCCACGCCCAGCGGTACGCGCGCTTCCAGGAAATGTTCTGCTCGTACGAGACCGGCCACGCCAGCAAGATGGTGGTCGATGCTTTTTTCGAAGGCGGCACCCATGACTGAGGCCTCCCCTGTCCGCAACGTGTTCTTCGTCGGCATCGACGTCGACTCGATGGGCGGATCCCAGCGGGTGCTCCACACCCTCGCCCAGGGCATGGGGGAGCGCGGCCACCGCGTCGAGCTGATCGGCATCCGGCCGAGCCCGGAGCCGTTCCCGTACAACGCCACGCGCGCGTACCGGCACTCGACGCTCTACCCGGCCCCCTCCGAGCCCAAGCCGCCCGTGCGCACGGTCGGCGACCGGATCAGCCTGGCGCGGCGCGCCGACGCCCGCCGGGCCCGCTCCGACCGCGACAACGCGCGGGCGGAGTTCGAGCGCAAGCTCGCCGAGGTCGAGGACGGCTACATCGTCTTCGGCTCGCCGTGGGCGGTGGACTGGGTCATGCCGCTGAAGTGGCGTCACCTCAAGGGCATCGGGCAGTACCACGAGTCCTTCGCGCAGGCGAAGCGGAGTGCCAACCTGGGCCTGATCCGGCGCCACTACCCGGCGCTGGAGCAGACCCTGGTGCTCTCCGAGGGCGACGGGGTCGAGTTCGTCAACCAGCGCGTCCCGAACGTGCGGGTCATGCCGAACCCGCTGCCGTTCTTCCCGGACGAGCTGGCCCCGCTCGACACCCGCAGGATCGGCGCGGTCGGCCGCCTCGACCCGATCAAGCGGTACGACCGGATGATCGAGGCCTTCGCGCTGGCCCACCAGGGCCGCGACGGCTGGGAGCTGCACCTCTTCGGCGAGGGCCCCCTGGAGGGCGAGCTCCGGATGCGCGCCGAGGACCTCGGCGTCGCAGACCAGGTCGTGTTCCGGGGCACGGCGCAGGACATGGCCGCCGCCTACCGCGAGCTGTCCGTCGTCGCGATCAGCAGTGAGCGCGAGGGCCGCCCGATGGCGCTGGCCGAGGCCGCCGCCTGCGGCGTGCCGTGCGTGAGCTTCGACGTCTCCGGCGGTGTCCGGGAGCTCGTCGCGGACGGCGTCTCCGGCACTCTGGTGCCGCCGGCCGACGTGCCGGGCCTCGCCGCCGCGCTCGGCGAGCTGATGGACGACTCCGCGATGCGCCTGCGGTACGGCAGGGCGGGTCGCGAGCACGTCGCCCACCTGGCGCTGCCGCACGTCCTCGACCAGTGGGAGGCGGCGTTCGAGGAGATCGAGCGCTAGGCCGACCCGGCCTCGAACGGTCACGGAAGCCCCGCCCCGACCCGTGTCGGAGCGGGGCTTCCGCGTGTCGCGACCGGCTGTCCGGGTGAGGCCTCCGCGTGTCGGGACGTCTTCGCAGGTCGCGTGTCCGGGGCCACTTCCGCGGCCGCCGGAGGGCCCGGAGGCTGTGACTACACTGTCGGAATGACCTGGCTCATCACCGGCGGCGCCGGTTACATCGGTTCCCACGTCGTCAAAGCAATGACCGAGGGCGGCGAGAGCGTCGTCGTGGTCGACGACCTCAGCACCGGCAACCCCGCGCGCGTCCCCGAGGGCATCGTCCTGGAGCAGGGCACGGTCCTCGACCGCGCGTTCCTGGACCGGGTGCTGCGCGAGCACCGGATCACGGGCATCGTCCACCTGGCCGGCAAGAAGCAGGTCGGCGAGTCCGTCGAGAAGCCGCTGTTCTACTACCACGAGAACGTGACGGGTCTGCAGACCATCCTCGACGCGGCCGCCTCCGCGGGCGTCAAGAGCTTCCTCTTCTCCTCCTCCGCCTCCGTCTACGGCATGCCCGACGTGGACCTGGTCACCGAGGACACCGAGTGCCTGCCCCTCAGCCCGTACGGCGAGACCAAGCTCGTCGGCGAGTGGATGGCGCGCGCCGTCGGCCAGGCGCACGGCCTCTCCACGGCCTGCCTGCGGTACTTCAACGTGGCGGGCGCGGCCGCCCCGGAGCTCGCCGACACCGGTGTCTTCAACCTGGTGCCGATGGTCTTCGAGCGCCTCGACGCCGGTGAGTCGCCGCGCATCTTCGGTGACGACTACCCGACGCCGGACGGCACCTGCATCCGCGACTACATCCACGTCGCCGACATCGCGGACGCGCACCTGGCCGCGGCCCGCGCGCTCGTCGCGGCGGCCGAGGCCGGCGAGACGGCCACGCTGACCCTGAACATCGGGCGCGGCGAGGGCGTGTCGGTGCGCGAGATGGTGAACCTGATCAACGAGATCACCGGTCACAGCGTCGAGCCCCTGGTCACCCCGCGCCGTCCGGGCGACCCGGCCCGTGTGGTCGCCTCGGCGGAGCGCATCGAGTCGGAGCTGGGCTGGAAGGCGCAGCACGACGTCCGCTCCATGATCAGCTCCGCCTGGGAGGGCTGGGGCGCGAACCGCGCGGTCCGCGCGGCGGTCTGACGCGAGCAACACGCGGAGGCGGGGTGTCCCTGACCGGGGCACCCCGTTTTCGCGTGCCAGTGCCAGTGCCAGTGCCAGTGCCAGTGCCGGTCCCGGTCCCGGTCCCGGTGCCGGCGCCAGTGCCCGCGTGCGCGTCTGTGTCCGGGCGCGTCTCAAGGACGGTGGATGCGGTCCACCCCGTAGTACGTGGCCGTGCACTGCGCCGCCCAGTCCCGCGCGTACGAGGAGGCGAAGAGGGGCTCGGTGAGGCCGCCGATGAGGAGCGGCTCGTACACGACGTCGCGGGCGCCCGCCGCCGCCTCCGCCCGGATGCGGGCGTTCTGACGGTCCCAGGCGGCAGCGCGTACGACCGTCTCCGTGGTCAGCGCGTACACCGGCTGCACCAGGGCGGCCGCGCTGCCGACGGCGACCGCGCCGATCGCCACGAGCGCGGCGGCCCGTCCCGCGGGGCGCGGGGACTCCAGCAGACGCCGCCCCAGCAGGCGGCCGCCCCACGCCCCGTACGCGCAGAGGACGAGCAGCAGCGGCAGGAGGAAGCTCGTCCAGGTGCGGCCGTACGTCCAGCCGACGGCGCCGTATCCGCTGCGCAGTCCGAAGACCACGGCCAGCGAGGCGAGGGCGATCAGCGGGAGCGGCAGCAGCACCGCGACCAGGAACAGCCCGCGGGGCGGGAGTCCCGAGGCGCTCCCGTGGGAGGCCCCGCCGTCCCGCCGGGGCCCGGCGGCGGCCAGCGTCAGGCCGAGGAGCGCGCCGACGGCGACGGCCCCCAGGTACGCCCACTGGCCGCCGACCGTCTGCCACAGGCGCCACCAGTCGTGGAACGTCGCTCCGAGCTCGGCCGCCGACAGCGGCTCGGGCGGGTGCTGGGCGCGCCGCCAGCGTGCGCCGGGTGAGGTGTAGAGCAGGACGAGCCCGACGAGGAGCCCCAAGCATGCCCCCGCGCACCAGGTGGAGACGTACCGGTCCTTCACCCAGCCGAACCGGGGCAGACAGAGGATGCCGACGGTGGCCGCGAACAGGCCGGCCACCAGGGTGAACGGTTCGCTCAGCATGCCGAGCGCCGCCCCGACCAGGAGCGCCGACCCCACCGCGGCGGTCCTGGCCCACCGCAGGCCGCAGCGGGCGGCTCGGACGGCGCCGAGCACGGTCCAGAGGCCGATCACGCTCGGCAGGGTGTGCGAGATGGTGGCGGGTGCCCAGAGCAGCACCTGGTACGAGCGGGTGCCGGCGAAGAACAGCAGCGCGGGGAGGAGCGCCGCCGCGGCCACGAGCGGGACGGTGGGTCGCCGCGTGGGCTCGGCGGGCCCGGTTCGCACGGCCGTGGCGCGGTGCAGGGAGCGCAGGGCGGCGCGGGCGAGCAGGAACAGGCCGGTGGCGAGCGCCACCACGAGGAAGGCGGGCAGCAGCTTCGGCCCCCGCATGCCGTCGGAGTAGAGCAGCCCGGTCAGGAAGGCGTTGGTGACGCGTCCGTTCTGGGTGTCGTAGAAGTCCGCCGTGATGCCGAGGACGCCCATGTCCCGGGCCTTCCAGAGCGCGCACCAGTCGTCCGACGTGGGGCGTACGTACAGCCCGAGGAAGGCGCCGACCGCGAGCAGCGCCCCCGCCCCAGCGGCGACGGCGAGCGCGACCCGGGGGAGTGCCCGCCCGAGACCTCCCGAGGACGCGGAGTCCTCTCCGCCGCCGTCCGGCATCCGTGCCTCACCACGTTCCGAGAGGGTCGTCCTACTCACCGGTCTTCGCTCCAGGTGGCCGAGGTCCGCACGCCTGGACCCGTGGCACGGCACAGCCGGGGCAGCGGGCCGCCACGGTGTCGTCCGTACGGGTCTCTACGGGTGACAAAAGAGTAAAAATGCCACGTATATCAATATCCGCCCCGCATGCTTTGCTGCATGGACGACATGCCGACCGAGGGAGGCCACTCGGGCGACGCCGGACGGTCACCGCCGCTCCGTACCCTGGCCGCGCTGCTCGAAGGAGAGTCCGGCGGCGGTCCCTCAGGACGTACTCTCGCCCATCCCTCTGGAGTGACCGTTCAATGACCAGGCTTTCCGTCGTCGTCCCCTGCTTCAACGAGGAGGACGTCGTCGAACGCTTCGACGCGCGGATGCGCCAGGTGCTCGACACGCTCCCCGTCGGTTACGAGATCTGTTACGTCGACGACGGCAGCTCCGACGGAACGCTGGACAAGCTCCGCCAGATCGCCGCCCGGCACCCGCACCGGACCCAGTACGCCTCCTTCAGCCGCAACTTCGGCAAGGAGGCCGCCATGCTGGCCGGGCTCCGCAAGTCCACCGGCGACGCCGTGGTCATCATGGACGCCGACCTCCAGCACCCGCCCGAACTCCTCGCGCGCATGCTGGACCTGCACCACCAGGGCCACGACCAGGTGATGGCGCGGCGGACCCGCGAAGGGGACAAGAAGCTCCGCTCCGCGCTCAGCCGAATGTACTACCGGGCCGTCAACCGCTGGGTCGACGTGGAACTCACCGACGGCGTCGGCGACTTCCGTCTGCTCTCCCGCCCGGCCGTCGACGCCCTGCTCTCGCTGCCCGAGTACAACCGCTTCTCCAAGGGGCTCTTCTCCTGGATCGGCTTCGACACCGTCACCTTCGACTACCAGAACGCCGCACGCGAGGGCGGTGAGACGAAGTGGCGGTTCAGCTCCCTGGTCAACTACGGCATGGACGGGCTGATCTCCTTCAACAACCGTCCGCTGCGCATCGCGCTCTGGCTCGGGATGATGCTGAGCGGCCTCGCCGCCCTCTACGCGGTGTGGGTGACCGTCGCCGCCCTCTCCCAGGGCGTCACGGCCCCCGGATACGTCACCCTGGTCGCGATCATCGTGGGCCTCGGCGGCGTGCAGATGGTGATGCTGGGGCTGATCGGCGAGTACATCGGCCGCATCTACTACGAGACCAAGCGCCGGCCGCACTTCCTCGTGAAGGAGACCCACCGCTCCTTCGGCCGGGGGGCCGCCGAACGCGCCGCCGCCGAACGGATCCGCGTCGTGGCCACCGAGGCCGTCGCCACCGAGGTCGTGGCCACCGAGGGGGAGCGCTGATGGGCACCGACCCGGGCAAGCCGGCCCGCGCGGGGCGCGGACGCCTCGCCGAGATATTCCGCTTCGCGCTCGTCGGCGGGGTCAACACCGGCACCTTCTTCGGGTGTTACCTGCTGCTCCACCCGTGGATGCCGTACTTCGCCGCGTACTCCCTCGCCTTCCTCCTCAGCATGATCGGCTCCTTCTTCCTCAACACCTACTTCACCTACCGCACCCGGCCGACTTGGAAGAAGTTCGCCCTCTTCCCCCTCACCAACGTCACCAACTACCTGGTGCAGAGCGTCGGCCTGTACGCGCTCGTCACCTGGGCCGGAATGGACGACAGAATCGCGCCACTCGCCGCCGCCGTCGTCGCCATCCCGTTCACCTACCTGATCTCGCAGCGGATCCTGGTGCCCCGGCGTGCCGGACAGGACCCCAAGGACTCCGGTCCAGGGACCGAAACGGACGAGCGGCAGCCCTCCCGGCTCGCGTAGATTGCCCTGGCGGCCGCAGCGGGAGCACGCGGCGCGAAGGACAGCCGAGTGAGGACGACGCAGGTGGCGGCAGAAGTGACGACGCAGGTGACGGGACAGACGGACGCGACGAGGCAGTACGTGACGGAGGCCCGCAGGATCGTCGTCAAGGTCGGCTCCTCCTCGCTCACCACCGCCTCCGGAGGGCTCGACGCCGACCGCGTCGACGCCCTCGTCGACGTGCTCGCCAAGGTCCGCAGCGGAGGCGAGAAGGAGATCGTCCTCGTCTCCTCCGGCGCCATCGCCGCCGGTCTCGCACCGCTCGGCCTCACCCGCCGGCCCAAGGACCTCGCCCGCCAGCAGGCCGCCGCCAGCGTCGGCCAGGGGCTCCTCGTCGCCCGCTACACCGCCTCCTTCGCCCGCTACGGCGTCCGCGTCGGCCAGGTCCTGCTCACCACCGACGACACCAGCAGGCGCGCCCACTACCGCAACGCCTACCGGACCCTCGACCAGCTGCTCGCCATGGGCGCGCTGCCGGTCGTCAACGAGAACGACACCGTCGCCACGGACGAGATCCGCTTCGGCGACAACGACCGGCTCGCCGCCCTCGTCGCCCATCTCGTCCGCGCCGACCTGCTCGTCCTGCTCTCCGACGTCGACGGCCTCTACGACGGCGACCCGTCCAAGCCCGGCACGTCGAGGATCGCGCAGGTCAGCGGCCCCGCCGACATCGCCCATGTGGAGATCGGCTCGGCCGGAAAGGCGGGCGTCGGCACCGGCGGCATGGTCACCAAGGTCGAGGCCGCCCGGATCGCCGCCGCCGCCGGCACCCCCGTGGTCCTCACCTCCGCGAGCCGCGCCGCCGACGCCCTCGCCGGCCGGGACACCGGCACCTACTTCCACCGCACCGGCCGTCGCTCAGCCGACCGCCTCCTCTGGCTCGCCCACGCCTCCACCCCGCAGGGCTCCCTGACCCTGGACGACGGAGCCGTACGCGCTGTCGTCGAGGGTAAGAAGTCCCTGCTCGCGGCCGGTGTCGCGGGAGTCGAGGGCGACTTCGTGGCCGGCGACCCCGTCGAACTGCGCGACACCGCGGGCCGGGCCGTCGCCCGCGGCCTCGTCAACTTCGACGCCAAGGAGCTGCCCCGGATGCTCGGGCGCTCCACCCACGAGCTCGCCAAGGCGCTCGGCCCCGAGTACGAGCGCGAAGTCGTCCACCGCGACGGCCTGGTCGTCATCGGCTGACCCTCGCGCCCCTCCCGAAACGGCTGAAAGTGCGGCCATCCGGAAGGGACGTTTACCAAAACCGCCCCATGTACGCCCTCGGGCTGGTCAACTTTGTCTCGGGGGTAAGAGAGCAGGGGCGGGGTACAGCACCACACGCATCACACAGGAGGCCGCCGGTGAGACGAGCGCGCCCAGGGGCCACGCCCCGAGGGACTGCCGAACGCGCCCTGACCAGTGTCGAGGCCGGAGCCGACTTCGACGAGGCACGGGACAGGTCCACGGACAGGAAGACCGAGACCAGCACCGAGACACATGAGGTTCGCGAGGCAGGGGAAGCTCGCGAGACACGCGAGGCACGCGCCAAGGAACAGCCCGTGTCCAAGCTCTGGCACATCACCCTCAGCGTGTCGGGTGTGGAGTCGCCGCTGAACGAGGTGCGACGCGGGCTGGAACAGCTGGCCCACGACCACCCCTTCCTGCTGACCAGCCGGTACGCCAACGACCACGCCGAGATCCGGTACTGGGAGGAGGCCCGCGACCTGCACGACGCCGCGGCCGTCGCCCTGCGCCTGTGGGGCGAGCACCGGCAGACCGCCAAGCTGCCGCCCTGGGAGATCGTCGGCCTCGAGGTCATCGACCGCGAGACCTACCACCAGCGGATCGCGGAGGGCTACGGCCCGCCACCGGCCGCCCCGGTCGGCGTCCACCCGTACTGACGGACGGGCGGCGCGCCCCCAGAGGGGCGGGCCGCGTCCCGCGAGGGAGGGGCCGTCTCCGGGCCCTGCGGCGGCTGGGGATCCTCGCAGCGGCGGGGCCGGGTCCCGCGACCGTCGGCCGTGTTCCGGCGGCGGGGGCGGGTCTCGCGAGCGACTGGGTACGTCTCGGAGTGCGGGATACGTGAGGGATGTCCGCAGGGGTGCCAGTACCCTGCGGGCATGACCTCGCTCACGCCCCTCGACAACCTGTCCCCGGTCACCCGGGCCGCCTACCGGGCCCGTGGCGCCGCCGCCGAAATCGCGCCACTCCCGCGTGCGGCCAAGGACGACGCCCTGCTGGCGATCGCGGACGCACTCGAAGTCCGTACCGCCGAGATCGTCGAGGCCAACGCCGAGGACATCGCCAAGGCCCGCGCCGCCGGGACCAGCGAGGCGATCATCGACCGGCTCACCCTCACCCCCGAGCGCGTCCGGGCCATCGCCGCCGACGTCCGTGACGTCGTCGCGCTGCCCGACCCCGTCGGCGAGGTCGTCCGCGGCTCCACCCTCCCCAACGGCATCGACCTGCGCCAGGTCCGCGTGCCGCTCGGCGTCGTCGGCATCATCTACGAGGCCCGCCCCAACGTCACCGTCGACGCCGCCGCCCTCTGCCTCAAGTCCGGCAACGCCGTCCTGCTCCGCGGCTCCTCCTCCGCGTACGCCTCCAACACCGCCCTGGTGACCGTCCTGCGCGACGCCGTCGGCGGCGCGGGGCTGCCCGCCGACGCCATCCAGCTCGTCCCCGGCGAGTCCCGCGAGTCGGTCCGCGAGCTGATGCGGGCCCGCGGTCTCGTCGACGTCCTCATCCCGCGCGGCGGCGCCTCCCTGATCCGGACGGTCGTCGAGGAGTCCACCGTCCCGGTCATCGAGACCGGCACCGGCAACTGCCACGTCTACGTCGACGCCCACACCGATCTCGACATGGCCGTCGACATCCTGATCAACTCCAAGGCCCACCGGGTCAGCGTCTGCAACGCGGCCGAGACCCTCCTCGTCCACCAGGACGTCGCCCAGGCCTTCCTGCCCAGGGCCCTCGACGCCCTCGCGGAGGCCGGGGTCACCGTCCACGCCGACGAGCGGGTCCTCGCCCTCGCCGAGGGCTCCAAGGCCACCGTCGTCCCCGCCACGCCGGAGGACTGGGAGACCGAGTACCTCTCGTACGACATCGCCGCCGCCGTCGTCGACTCCCTCGACAAGGCCGTCGAGCACATCCGCACGTGGTCCTCCGGTCACACCGAGGCCATCGTCACCACCTCGCAGGCCGCGGCGCGCCGCTTCACCCAGCTGGTCGACTCCACCACGGTCGCCGTGAACGCCTCCACCCGGTTCACGGACGGCGGACAGTTCGGCTTCGGCGCGGAGATCGGCATCTCCACCCAGAAGCTGCACGCCAGGGGCCCCATGGGCCTTCCCGAGCTGACGTCGACCAAGTACATCGTCACCGGCGACGGCCACGTGCGGTAATCCCTCCTTTCGGTACGGGCCGGGAGGGTTCGCACTCTCCCTGCCCAAAACCACCTTCCGGGGCTACTCTGAATCCGTGCCGGACGACGTGGGGGGCACGCCGTTCCAGGACGGCGGGGACCCTGAGGACTCTGTCGACCGCGGAGGCGCCGACGAGGTCTACGCCGACGTGGTGTTCGACGAGGACTTCGTGCGGGCCGCGACGGTCCACGAACCGACCGCGGTCGAGCGACTCCTCGCCGCCGCCCAGGCCCGCGCCGAGGCCGAGTCCGCCCGGGCCCGCGCGGGTGGGGGACCGGGCGATGACGACTTCTACGAGGAGTGCCACGACTCCTCCGCCCTCACCTACGAGCCGGACGACATCGGCGACGACGCCAGTCCCTACGGCCGTCACGGCGGAGCCCTGCGCCCCTACCGCGGCAGCGCGCGCTGGCACCGCCCGACCGCCTGGCTCCTCGCCCTCGTCATGGGGGTCGGCATGGTCGCCCTGGCGTTCAGCGCCGTCTACCGGGGCGCGGCGGCCAACCGCCAGGACCAGATGCCGCCGCCGGCCACGACCGGTGTCGACACGCCCAACCCGAACCCGGGACCGCCCGCCGCCCACGCCCCCGCGGCACGCTCCGCGTCCCCGAAGTAACGGTCGGCGTCCCCCGGGCAGCCGAGCCGTCCGGCTCCTCCGAGGCCCCCGCACACCCTGACGGCGCAATTCTCCGAACTGTCGGACGGCTCGGCGTTTACCGAAGCCCCGGCGGACCTACCCTGAAGGTATGGCAGGCCGTGGCGACCCGCCTGAGGGGACGCCCGAGGGGTTCCCCGGCGGTGGTGAGGACGAGTACCGATCCGTCGTCTTCGACGAGGCGTTCGTCCGCGCTGCCCACCTCCAGGAGTTCTCGGCCCGGGAACGGATGGGCGAGCACGCCCAGGCCGTCCGCAGTCTCGGTTCTCCCCGGGAGGGCCGGAGCGGTTCCCGCCAGGCCGTCCTGCTGGTCCTGCTGATCCTCCTGGCCTTCGGCACCGCCATCTACCTGGGTGTGCGCAATCCGTACCAGCCGCCCGCCGACCAGCGGGCCGAGCCGCTGCGGACCACCGTGGTCCCCCTCGCCCCGCAGGGCACCGTGCCGGGCGGAGTGCCCGACCGGCTCTTCGACCACAGCCCCGTCGCCGAGTACCGCACCGGCGCCGCCGGCATCAACCTCCCCGTCACCGGACGCACCACCCACTTCGCCGAGAGCCAGGTCGTCACCGCCCTCAGCATCGCCAAGGAGTACCTGGTGGCCTCCTCCCTGGAGCCCGGCGTGGTGGCCGGGGCGACCGTGCGTCCCCCGCGCCTGCTGCTCGACCCCGACCAGCTGGAACAGTTCGACCGGAGCGTCGAGGCACCCGCCGACGACGGCCGGCACGCCCTCGCCGCCTGGCTCGTCCGCTTCGACCCCCGGCAGGTCGCCCTCGCGGACCCCGCCGTCCGCGTGCAGGGCACCCTCCGCTTCGAAGAGACCAGCCCCGACACCCTGGACGTCACCGCGGACCACACGTACACCTACGCGCTCCGCCCGGCCGGTCAGGGCGGCGGGCCGGTCGCGGCGGCGTCCCTCTTCACCGTCCACCGCGAGGTGCACTTCCGCTTCGACCGCGAGGACCTGCGCATGCACCGGGCCGAGCTGGTCACCAGCACCGTCGAGGCGGGCCCGCAGGCGTGCGGCGCGAACACCACCGGCTCCCTGACACCGCTCCTGGCGGGAGGGCGGGCCCCCGAGGCCGGCGGACCGGTGGTCACCGACCCGTACGCCACGGGCCGGCCCGCCGCCCCCTCGCTGTGCGGAGCGCTCGCGCCAGGCGCCCAGCCCTCGCTCCCGTCCTGACGCTCAGGCCCTACCCGGGCTCTCCTGACGCTCAGGCCCTGCCCGGGCTCTCCTGACGCTCAGGCCTTGCCCGGACCGTCTTCGGAGCCGCTGTCCCCGGCGCCCTTGTCGTCCTCGGCGGTGCCGCCACCGTCCGGCTTGCCCGGGCCGCCGGCGAACCGGCTGCGCAGCCGCCCGCCCAGGTCGCCCGCCAGGTCGCCGGCTCCCCCGGCTATGTCGCCGACCAGCTTCATCAGCGGATCCCTGCTGGTACGCACCGTGTCGGCGTAATGCCCGGCCGACTCGCGGAAGGAGTCCGTGACCGAGGTGTCCTTGTCCTCCGAGCGCTTCGGGTAGTGACCGTCCATGATCCGCTGGAAGTCGCGGGTCTCCGACCACTTCTTCAGCTCCGCCGCCCGCACGGCGGTGAAGGGGTGCGTGCGCGGCAGCACGTTGAGGATCTTGAGGACCGAGTCCCGCAGGTCCCCGGCCTTCTCGTACTCGTCGGCCTGGGCGAGGAACGCGTCCACGTTCATCTCGTGGAGGTGGTTGCCGCCTGCGATCTTCATCAGACCGCGCATCGAGGCCCGCACGTCCTGGCCCACGAGCAGCCCGGCCCGGTCGGCCGAGAGCTCCGACTTGCGGAACCACTCGCGCAGCGCCGTCACGATGGCCATGATCGCGACGTTGCCCAGCGGGATCCAGGCGATCTTGAGCGCCAGGCTCGTCAGGAAGAGCAGCACCGTGCGGTACACGGAGTGCCCGGAGAGGGCGTGGCCGACCTCGTGGCCGACGACCGCCCGCATCTCCTCCTCGTCGAGGAGTTCCACCAGGCCGGTGGTGACGACGATGATCGGCTCGTCCAGGCCGATGCACATCGCGTTGGGCTTCGGGTCCTGCGTCACGTACATCGGCGGGACCTTCTCCAGGTCCAGGATGTAACAGGCGTCCCGCAGCATGTCGTTGAGATGGCTGAACTGCGCGTCGCTCACCCGGACGGAGTCCGAGAGGAAGAGGAGTCGCAGGCTGCGCTCGGGCAGCAGCCCGCTGAGCGCCTTGAAGACCGTGTCGAAGCCGCTGAGCTTGCGCAGCGCCACCAGCGCCGAGCGGTCGGCCGGATGCTCATAGGCCCGCGAGGAGATGCCGGGGAACCGCTTCCGCTGCCTGCTCGGCACGTTCCCCTGGTCGTTCTCGGTCATGGATGCCCCCTGTTCGTACGAGTCGGTGCTCGTCCCCCTGACGGGACCCAGCCTAGGCGGTGGAGCTACCGTGTGCCGGGGCCTGTGGATAACTCGGGCACCAAGGACCACGGAGGAGCACGACCGACATGCCGGACACCGTCGACACCGCTGCCACCCTGCTCGCGGCCGCCGCACAGGAGGGGCCGGGGGACACGCTGCGCATCGTGCTGCTCGCCTCCATGGTGGGCGGCGCCCTGCTGGCCTGGTTCCTGCTGCGGGGCTACCGCAGCGACGACAGCGGGGACTCCGACGCCCCGGACGTGGCCGGCGGAGCCCCGGACGTGGCCAAGGACCGTGACGCCAACGCCTGAGTCGGCGTGAGCCCGTCCGGACCGCCCGCATACGATGTGCGCGAAGTCTCCGCTCCCATCCCCGATCGATAGGTCTGTCGAAGATGAGCCTCCACAGCACCGCCGCCAACCTGGTCTCTCTCGCCGAGGGCGCCGAGCACGGCGGCAACCACGAAAGCCTCAGCCCCTACCTCACCGGTTTGGGCGCCTTCGGTGCCCTGATGCTCCTGCTGTGGATCACCACCCGCTTCAACCGCGACCGCTGAACCGGCGACCCTGATCAGGCGTCCGCTGCCGTGCCAGTAGGCTCTGCACGCATGGGAGAGCAGGAAGTGCCTACTGGCGGGCGCGGGAAGCGCCGAGTCGGCGTGATGGGCGGAACCTTCGACCCGATCCACCACGGACACCTGGTGGCGGCGAGCGAGGTGGCCGCCCTGTTCCACCTGGACGAGGTGGTGTTCGTGCCGACCGGGCAGCCGTGGCAGAAGAGCCACAAGGCCGTCTCGGCCGCCGAGGACCGCTACCTGATGACGGTCATCGCGACGGCGTCCAACCCGCAGTTCTCGGTCAGCCGGATCGACATCGACCGCGGCGGCGCGACCTACACCATCGACACCCTGCGGGACCTGCGCTCTCTCCACAGCGACGCGGACCTCTTCTTCATCACCGGGGCCGACGCGCTGTCGCAGATCCTCACCTGGCGCGACGCCGAGGAGCTGTTCTCGCTCGCGCACTTCATCGGCGTCACCCGGCCGGGCCACGACCTCACCGACGACGGACTGCCCAAGGGCGGCGTCTCACTGGTGGAGGTGCCCGCGCTCGCCATCTCCTCCACCGACTGCCGGGCGAGGGTCGCGCAGGGCGATCCCGTCTGGTACCTGGTCCCGGACGGCGTGGTGCGCTACATCGACAAGCGCCAGTTGTACCGCGGCGAGTGAGCTTCGGGGAGGGGCACCGGTGAACGACCAGCAGCATCCGTACGACCCGTACTATCCGCAGCCGCAGATCATCGGCTACGACGAGTACGGGCAGCCGGTGTACCAGCAGCCACAGGCGCCCCAGGGTGCCACCGGGCAGCACTACGACCCGTACGGCGGCCAGGAGCAGGCCCAGCAGCCGCAACAGGCGTACGGCTACGACCCCTACGCCCAGCAGCAGTACCAGGAACCACAGCACCAGCCGCAGCAGCCCCAACAGCCGCAGCAGCACCAGGGACAGCAGTACGACCCGTACGGACAGCAGGGCTACGCCTACCCGTCCTACGACACGGGACAGCAGTGGGCCACCCAGGCCGAGCCCGCCCCCGCCCCCGCACAGGCCCCCGTACAGGCCCCGCCGGCCGCGCCCGTCGCGGCCCCGGCCGGTGTCCCCGGGCAGCGCCCGGCCTCCGAGCGGCCCGCCCCCGCCCGCCCGGCCGCCGCCGACGACGACCGCGAGTACCGCACCGAGCAGTTCTCGTTCATCGAGGAGCCCGACGAGGACTCCGAGGACGTCATCGACTGGCTGAAGTTCACCGAGAGCCGCTCGGAGCGGCGCGAGGAGGCCAGGCGCCGGGGGAAGAACCGGGTCATCGCGATCGTCGTCGTGCTGGTCCTCGCGGTCGCCGGCGGCGTCGGCTACCTCTGGACGGCGGGCATGCTCCCCGGTTCGTCCGAGGGGGAGAAGAAGCAGAACACCGCGACCGGTCCGCAGAAGCGCGACACGATCGTCCTCCACCTTCACGACACCACGGGCGGCGGCACCTCCACCGCGCTGCTCGTGAACAACGCCACCACCAACCAGGGCACCACGATCCTGCTCCCCAACTCCCTCGTCGTCGCCGACTCCGAGGGCGCCCCGACCACCCTCGGCAAGTCGGTCGAGGACGACGGCTCCAGCGGGACCCGAGAGGCGATCGGCAACCTCCTCGGCGCCCCGATCACCGGCACCTGGCGCCTGGACACGCCCTACCTGGAGAACCTCGTCGAGCTCGTCAGCGGCATCGAGACGGACACCGACACGGACGTACCCGCCCTGAAGAAGGGCGCCGAGCCGCTCGTACGCAAGGGCGAGAAGCAGAGTCTGAACGGCCGGGCCGCCGTCGCCTACGCGACCTACCGCGCGCCCGGCGAGGCCGACACCAAGCAGCTCCAGCGTTTCGGCCAGGTCGTCCACGGGGTGCTGCGCAAGATCTCGGACAATCCCGAGTCCGCCACGGTGACCATCGAGAGCCTCTCCCAGATCTTCGACCCGTCGCTCTCCGAGAAGGACCTCGCGGCCTCCCTGGCCAAACTCGCCGAGCACGCCAAGATCGGCGACCACAAGACGGCCCTCCTGCCGGTCGCACAGGACGGCACGCTGGCCGACGGCGCGAGCGACAGTGTGGTGAAGGACATCCTGGGCGGCAAGGTCACCGCCCCCCAGGCGGGCGATGTGACCCGTGTCTCGTTGCGGGACGCCTCCGGCAAGGACGCGACCGAGGCCGCCCGGATCGTCCTGGTCAACGGCGGCTACTCCTTCGTGGGCGGAACCAAGGCGGACACCCAGGAGAAGTCGCAGGTCCTCTACGGTGACGACGCCCAGAAGGCGACGGCCGCCGAGGTCGCCGAGACGCTGGGTCTGCCGGCCGGCTCGGTCACCAAGGGCAAGCCCTCCGGAACGACCGCGGTCACCGTGGTCCTGGGCCAGGACTACAAGGTTCCGGGGGGCCGGTAACGGCGCTCCGGAAAACGTTGGCGGGGCCGTCGGCGGTCCGTGAGACCCTGGAGGGGTACTGGACCGCCGACGAAAGCCTGCATGTGACCGCCACGGATCGCTCCATCGAACTCGTCAACGCCGCCGCTCAGGCGGCCGCAGACCGGCTCGCGCACGACATCATCGCGTACGACGTCAGTGATGTGCTGTCGATCACCGACGCCTTCCTGCTCGCCTCCGCGCCCAACGACCGTCAGGTCAAGTCGATCGTCGACGAGATCGAGGAGCGCCTGAACAAGGACCTCGGCGCCAAGCCGGTCCGCCGCGAGGGCGACCGCGACGCCCGCTGGATCCTCCTGGACTACGTCGACATCGTCGTCCACGTCCAGCACAGCGAGGAGCGGGTCTTCTACGCCCTGGAGCGGCTGTGGAAGGACTGCCCCGAGCTGCCGCTGCCCGAGGACGCGACGAAGACCCGCGGCAAGGGCGCCGAGCACGCCGCCCTGACCGGTGTCGACCTCTCCGAGCACGCCGCCGGGCTGCCGGACGAGGTGGACGGTGAGCTGAGCTGAGCACCACCAAGGGCGGCACTGGCCGCCGTATCGTCCTCTGGCGCCACGGCCAGACCTCCTGGAACCTGGAGCGCCGCTTCCAGGGTTCGACCGACATCGAGCTGACGGAGGCCGGTGTCGCCCAGGCGCGCCGGGCCGCCCGGCTGCTCGCCGCGCTGAAGCCGGACGCCATCGTCGCCTCCGACCTGAAGCGGGCGGCGGCCACCGCGGCCGAGCTGGCCGTGCTCACCGGCCACACCGTCGCCCACGACTCCGCGCTGCGCGAGACGTACGCGGGGGAGTGGCAGGGGCTGACCC
The DNA here is from genome assembly GCF_051305195.1 of Streptomyces sp. Qhu_M48. NCBI lineage: Bacteria > Bacillati > Actinomycetota > Actinomycetes > Kitasatosporales > Streptomycetaceae > Streptomyces > Streptomyces sp. Qhu_M48. The sequence continues at coordinate 1,159,423 of NZ_CP195432.1, forward strand.
ACGACGAGATCGTGGCGCGGTACGGCGAGCAGTACGCCGCGTGGAAGCGCGGCGAACCCGTGCGCCGGGGCGGCGGCGAGCTGGAGACCGAGGTGGCCGACCGGGCCGCCCCGGTGGTCCTGGAGCACGCCGACAAGCTCCCCGAGAACGGCACGCTCGTCGTGGTGAGCCACGGCGGCACGATCCGCACCACCATCGGCCGGCTCCTGGGCCTGGAATCCCAGCACTGGGAGAGCCTGGGCGGCCTCACGAACTGCTGCTGGTCGGTCCTCGGCGAGGGTGCCCGCGGCTGGCGTCTGATGGAGCACAACGCGGGCACGCTGCCCGAGCCGGTCCTCGGCGACGACGACTGAGCCCCCGACCTGCCTGCCGTCACCGGATTTCACTTTCCGGCAGGTCACAGGCTAAAGTTCTTCTTGTTCGCAGCGCGGAGCGCGAAGAACACGAGGGGCTATAGCTCAGTTGGTAGAGCGCCTGCATGGCATGCAGGAGGTCAGGAGTTCAATTCTCCTTAGCTCCACAATCACCGGATCCCGTCCCCAGCAGGGGGCGGGATTCGTCGTTCCGTCACCTCGCGCAGGGACGCGAGCCCGCGGCGGCTCTCCTCGTCGTTCGGCGTGTACGTCACGATCCGGCACTCCGGCATCCCGTTCACGGAGAGCGAGACCGAGGTCAACCGGACCTCGCCCACCAGCTCGTGGCGGAAGACCTTCACCCGCGTCCCCGGAGGGACGACATCGCCGCTGCGCCACAGCCGGGCGAACTCCGGACTGGCCTCCGCGAGGAGCCGGACGTACTCCTCCCACGCGGGCTCGCCCACATGGCGTCCGTACGCGCCCCTCAGCTGGGCCACCATCAGCGGCAGCTCCCGCTTCCGGTCGACCACCGGGCACGTGGGTCCGGGCACGCTGAAGAGCGCCCACAGCACGTTGCGTATGCCGAACGGGCCGGTGTCCAGGCCCTGTCCGTCCTGGAAGAAGAGCCGCTCGTACATGGCGTTCGTCGCGAGCACGTCGTACCGCGCGTTGTAGAGCACCGCCGGGTGCGGGTCGAGGGCGTCGAGGATGCCCTGGATCTCCGGGCTGACCACCTCGACGTCCGAGGGCGACCTCTCCGGCGCGTACGGCACCTCGGCCAGGTGGTACAGGTGCTCGCGCTCGGGCCGGTCGAGCCGGAGCGTGCGGGCGACCGCGTCGAGCACCTGCGCCGACGCGTTGATCGGACGTCCCTGTTCCAGCCAGGTGTACCAGGTGACGCCGACGCCGGAGAGCTGGGCGACCTCCTCGCGGCGCAGCCCGGGCGTACGGCGGCGGAGTCCGGGTGGCATCCCCACGTCCTCCGGGGTCACCCTGGCCCGGCGGCTGCGCAGGAACGCGGCCAGTTCCGGCCGTCGGCGTCGCTGTGTCGGAATTGCTGCCACGATCGTCACACCCCCATGGTCGAGTCCCCGTGCCGCTGCTGCCAGGTGGTGTCAGTACCCGTATCAGCGGGCTCTCGTTACCCGTATCCGGTCGAGGTCACGCTCGACGCATGACCTCGACCACAACACGTCCCGTACTCAGTAAAGACGGTGGCACCGACAATCGCCCCGGACCCCTGCTCGGCGTGGTCCTCGCCGCCCAGTTCATGGCGCTCCTCGACGTCTTCATCGTCAACGTCGCCGCCCCCACCATCCGGGCCGAACTCTCCGCGTCCGGGGCCGCGCTCCAGCTCGTCGTCGCCGGATACACCATCGCCTACGCGGTGTTGCTGATCACCGGCGCCCGTCTCGGCGACCTGTTCGGACACCGCCGGATGTACCTCGGCGGCCTCGCCCTCTTCACCGCCGCCTCACTGGCCTGCGGACTCGCGGCCGGCACAGGCCAGTTGATCGCCTTCCGGCTCGTCCAGGGCGCGGGCGCCGCCCTGATGATCCCCCAGGTGCTCAGCCTCATCCAGCGCAACTTCACCGGCGATCACCGGGTCCGGGCCCTCAGCGCCTACTCCGCCGTCCTGGCCACCGGCGCCGCCGCGGGACAGGTCGTCGGCGGCGTCCTGGTCAGCGCCGACCTCTTCGGTACCGGCTGGCGGCCCGTCTTCCTCGTCAACGTCCCGATCGGCGTCGCGCTGCTGGTGCTCGGCGCCCGGTTGCTGCCCCGCGACACCCCGGCCGGACCCACGCGGGCGCGTGCCCTCGACCTGCCGGGCCTCGTCCTCCTCGCGGCCGCGGTGTCCCTGCTGACCGTCCCGCTGGTCCTCGGCCAGGAGCAGGACTGGCCGCTGTGGTCCTGGCTCTCGCTCGGCGGCTCCCTGGTGCTGCTCGCCCTCTTCGGCACGTACGAGTCGGGGCTCGCCCGGCGCGGCGGCGCACCGCTCATCGCCCCGCGCGTCCTGCGCCTCCCCGGCATGGGACGGGCCGTCCTGTGGATCGCCGTGGCGATGGGCGTCAACGCCGGCTTCCTGTTCACCCTCACCCTGCACCTGCAGGGCGGGCTCGGACAGAGCGCGCTGCGCGCCGGACTCACCTTCGGACCCGCCGCCGTCGTCTTCGGCGCCGTCGGACTGACCTGGCGGCGGTGGCCCGCCCGGCTGCGCCGGACGCTGATCCCGGGCGGGTTCCTGCTCGCCGCCGCGGGTGCCCTCTCCGTCGGCGGACTGCTCGCGGACGGCGGCACGGGCGGCTGGGGCCTCTTCCCGGCGCTGGGCGCGCTCGGGGCGGGCATCTCACTGGCCTTCAGCCCGGCCCTGACGGGCGCGCTGGCCTCCGTACGCCCCGAGGACGCGGCCGACGCGAGCGGGCTGCTGGCGACCGTCACCCAGCTCGGTCAGCTGATCGGGGTCGCCGCCTTCGGCACCGTCTTCCTCGGCGCGGCGGCCGGACCCGGAGCGCGGGACTCCGCCGACGCGCTGTGGGCGACCACCCTGGCCCTGGCCGTCACCGCGGTCGTCGGCGCCGCCGTCGGGCCGCCGCGCCGAGCACGCTGACCCTCTTGCGAGGCCATGGCAGAATCGGACGGCCGGAGGGGGACGAGGATCCGGACGGGAGGGTGGCCCAAGTGCTCGGCGACAACGGCGGGGTGTCCTATGGGTGCACGGCCTGCGGCCACAGCTGGAGCTGACTGATGGGTGCACACAGGCGGAAGTGCGACTGGTGCGGCAGCGGCACGCCCATCGTGCGCGACATGGAACCCGTCAATCCGGGGTTCCAGTACTGGTGCGAGGAGTGCGCGCGGGCGCTGATCATAAAAGGCGACCCCATCGAGACGTACCGCGAACTCGAGGGGGAGCCGATCTACGGCCGGCTCCTCGACGAGCACTGCACCCTCAAACGGTTCTACTCCTTCGCCACGGCCTGACGCCGCAGCGTCAGCGCGTACCCCACGAGCAGCGCCGTCGTCGTCAGCGGATAGATCGCGGACAGCATCATCTGACCGGCGTTCTGGTCCAGTTCGGGCCGGCCCGGGTCGTGCGGAACCCACCACAGCGCGAACGAGGCGAAGGCCAGCGCCACCGCCGCCGTCACCGGCCACGGGCGCGTGGCGCGGTCCGCGAGCAGGATCAGCAGCGGCACGCACCAGACCCAGTGGTGGGACCAGGAGATCGGGCTGATCATCAGTGCCGTGAACGCGCAGACGATCACCGCCACCGCCCTGTCGTCGCGCAGCGCGGCCCGGACCGCCAGCACCATCGCCGCGCCGCCCAGGACGGCCGCGGTCACCGCCCACCACATGCCCGGGTCGTCGGTGTGCATCAGCCGGGCCAGGACCCCGCGGATCGACTGGTTGGCGGTCTCCTCGGCGAAGCCGACCCGACCGGTCTCGAACAGCGTCTCCGTCCAGAACTTCCTCGAGTCCGCCGGCAGCGCGAGCGCCACGGCCAGCGTCGTCCCCAGGAACACCCCGGTCGCCGTGGTCGCGGTGCGCAGCCAGGTGTTCCACGTGCGGTCCCGGCGCCACAGCAGCACGCCCGCGACGAGCAGCAGGACCACGAAGAGCCCCGGTGTGAGTTTCACCGCGGTCGCGAGGCCGATCCCCAGGCCGGCCCAGCGGCTGCCCCGGCGTCGGGTGAGGTCCCAGAGGACCGCCACCGCTATGAGCAGGTTGATCTGGCCGTACCGCAGGGTCGTCCACACCGGCTCGCACCAGACCACGATCGCGGCGACCCACAGCGTCGTGCGCCACAGGTCGTTACGGGACAGTGTCGGGCGCACCAGCTGGAGCGACAGCTGGACCAGGGCGACCACCAGGAGCAGGTTCCCGGCGGTCGTGAGCGTCCGCATCAGCGGCACGCCGACGAGAGTCAGGGGGACGAACAGCAGGGCCGCGAAGGGCGGGTAGGTCATGCCGAGGTTCGCCGAGGTGGCGCGCATCGCGTAAAGGTCACCGCCCGCCCGTACCGTCTCGCCCTCGGCCCGGTAGACCATCACGTCGAGCATGTTCACGTGGGCGAGGCGTTGCGCCACCCAGAAGGCCGCGAACGAGAGCAGACAGACCGCCGCGGCGGTGGCCAGGGGCCACGGCCGGGCGCGGGTTTTGGAGAGCACGGAGACGGACACAGTCGGCGACCCTACCCGGCAGGTCAGAGGGGCCAGGAGAATCGATTTGGAGATCTGCCGGGGAGCCGGTTAATGTTCTGTCTGTCGCCGCGAGGGAAACCAAAACGGAGACGGAAACAAGCAAGGGGCTATAGCTCAGTTGGTAGAGCGCCTGCATGGCATGCAGGAGGTCAGGAGTTCAATTCTCCTTAGCTCCACAGAAAAGAAGCGGGTCACCCGGATCGGGTGGCCCGCTTCTTCGTGTCCGGCGCCACCGCGTCCCGGGTCGGCCCCACGGCGCCTTCGGGCCGGTCCCGCCGTGTGCCGCACCGTGGAACGCCGGTGCGGCCCGCTCGGGCCCTGCGGTACCCTGGCGCCATGCGTGCCGTACGCCTTCTGCTTACCGAGCCGCGCTGATCAGTCCCGACGGATGACAGACATCTGTCGGAGTCGGCGCGGCGTCCCCTCCTGTGCGAGGGGATTTTTCATTTCACGGCAGTCCGTGGCAGTGGGCAGAGACGATCGATGGAGCTTCAAGGACCATGACCGAGATCAATACGGCCGCCGAGACGGCGGCCCCGCATCGCTACACGGCGGCCATGGCCGCCGACATCGAGGCACGCTGGCAGGACTTCTGGGACGCCGAGGGCACGTACGAGGCTCCGAACCCCACCGGTGACCTGGCGGGCGACCCCGCGGTCGCCGCCCGGCCCAAGAAGTTCATCATGGACATGTTCCCGTACCCCTCGGGTGCGGGCCTGCACGTCGGCCACCCGCTGGGCTACATCGCCACGGACGTCTTCGCCCGCCACGCGCGCATGACCGGCCACAACGTGCTGCACACCCTGGGCTTCGACGCCTTCGGCCTGCCGGCCGAGCAGTACGCCGTGCAGACGGGCACCCACCCGCGGGTGTCCACCGAGGCCAACATGGAGAACATGAAGGTCCAGCTGCGTCGGCTGGGCCTGGGCCACGACAAGCGCCGGTCGTTCGCCACGATCGACCCGGAGTACTACAAGTGGACCCAGTGGATCTTCCTGCAGATCTTCAACTCCTGGTACGACGGCGAGGCCGCCAAGGCCCGTCCGATCGCCGAGCTGATCGAGCAGTTCGAGAACGGCACGCGTGAGATCCCGGGCCACGCGCGCGCGTGGAGCGAGCTGACGGCCGCCGAGCGCTCCGACGTCCTGGGCGGGTACCGCCTGGCGTACGCCTCCGACGCGCCCGTCAACTGGTGCCCCGGCCTGGGCACGGTCCTGGCCAACGAGGAGGTCACCGCCGACGGCCGTTCCGAGCGCGGCAACTTCCCCGTCTTCAAGTCCAAGCTGCGCCAGTGGAACATGCGGATCACCGCCTACGCGGACCGCCTGCTCGACGACCTGGACGCGCTGGACTGGCCCGAGGCCATCAAGCTGCAGCAGCGGAACTGGATCGGTCGCTCCGAGGGCGCCCGCGTCGACTTCCAGGTCGGCGACACCGGTGCGATCACCGTCTTCACCACCCGCCAGGACACCCTGTTCGGCGCCACCTACATGGTGCTGGCGCCCGAGCACGACCTGGTCGAGAAGATCGTCCCGGCCGCCTGGCCCGAGGGCACCCACTCCGTGTGGACCGGCGGACACGCCACCCCGTCCGAGGCCGTCGACGCCTACCGCAAGCAGGCCGCCTCCAAGTCCGACGTCGAGCGGCAGGCCGACGCCAAGGAGAAGACCGGCGTCTTCACCGGCGCGTACGCGACCAACCCGGTCAGCGGCGAGCAGGTCCCGGTCTTCATCGCCGACTACGTCCTGATGGGCTACGGCACCGGCGCCATCATGGCCGTCCCCGCGCACGACAGCCGTGACTTCGCCTTCGCGCGCGCCTTCGAGCTGCCGATGCGCTGCGTCGTGCAGCCGAGCGACGACCGCGGCACCGACCCGTCGACCTGGGACGAGGCCTTCTCCTCGTACGAGGCCGAGCTGGTCAACTCCTCCAACGAGGACGTGACGCTCGACGGCCTGGGTGTCGCCGACGCCAAGGAGCGGATCACCGCCTGGCTGGCCGACCGCGGCATCGGCGAGGGCACCGTCAACTTCCGGCTGCGTGACTGGCTGTTCAGCCGCCAGCGGTACTGGGGCGAGCCCTTCCCGATCGTCTACGACGAGGACGGCGTCGCCCACCCGCTGCCCGAGTCGATGCTGCCGCTGGAGCTGCCGGAGGTCGAGGACTACTCGCCGCGCACCTTCGACCCGGACGACGCCGACACCCAGCCCGAGACCCCGCTGTCCCGCAACGAGGACTGGGTCCACGTCACCCTGGACCTGGGCGACGGCGCCGGTCCGCGCCGCTACCGCCGTGAGACCAACACCATGCCCAACTGGGCCGGTTCCTGCTGGTACGAGCTGCGCTACCTGGACCCGCACAACTCCGAGAAGCTGGTCGACCCGGCCGTCGAGCAGTACTGGATGGGCCCCCGCGAGGGCATGCCGACCGGCGGCGTCGACCTGTACGTCGGCGGCGCCGAGCACGCCGTGCTGCACCTGCTGTACGCGCGGTTCTGGTCCAAGGTGCTGTTCGACCTGGGCCACATCTCCTCGGCCGAGCCGTTCCACAAGCTGTACAACCAGGGCATGATCCAGGCCTTCGTCTACCGGGACGCGCGCGGGATCGCCGTGCCGGCGGCCGAGGTCGAGGAGCGGGACGGCGGCTTCTGGTACCAGGGCGAGAAGGTCAGCCGCGTCCTGGGCAAGATGGGCAAGTCCCTGAAGAACGCCGTGACGCCCGACGAGATCTGCTCCGAGTACGGCGCGGACACCCTGCGCCTGTACGAGATGGCCATGGGCCCGCTGGACGTGTCGCGCCCCTGGGACACGCGCGCGGTGGTCGGCCAGTACCGGCTGCTGCAGCGGCTGTGGCGCAACATCGTCGACGAGTCGACCGGTGAGGTCACCGTCGTCGACACCGCGCCCGACGAGGACTCGCTGCGCGCCCTGCACAAGGCGATCGACGGTGTCGGCCAGGACATGGTCGCGATGCGCTTCAACACCGCCATCGCCAAGATCACCGAGCTGAACAACCACCTGACCAAGTCCGGCGGCGCGCTCTCCCGGCCGGTCGCCGAGCAACTGGTCCTGCTGGCAGCCCCGCTGGCCCCGCACATCGCCGAGGAGCTGTGGCGCAAGCTGGGCCACACCGAATCGGTCGTCCACCAGGGCTTCCCGGTCGCCGACCCGGCGTACGTGGTCGACGAGACCGTGACCTGCGTCGTGCAGATCAAGGGCAAGGTCAAGGCCCGCCTGGAGGTCCCGCCGTCGATCACGGACGCGGAGCTGGAGACGCTGGCGCTGGCCGACGCGCACGTGGTCGCGGCGCTGGGCGGCGCGGAGATCCGCAAGGTGATCGTGCGGGCGCCGAAGCTGGTCAACATCGTCGCGGGCTGACGAGGACGGTCCGACGGCGACCGGCCGAGTGCGACCGCCTGAGGGTGGTCGGCCGAGAACGGTCGTCCGACGGCATAGGGGTTTCCCCTACGGGCAGGTTGGGGGTTCCGATGGAACCCGCGGCCTGCCCGTTCCGTTTACGGTGGAGGGACCACACCCGTGGTGACCCACAGACGCCGGAGGGGCGCACATGGAAGAAGCCATCATCACGATCATGGCGCTGCTCTTCTTGTCGTTCGTGGCGTTGGGCGTCTTCGTCACCGTGAAGGCGGTCAAGGCCACCAAGCGCGGAGTCGATCGCACGCTGGACCAGGCCCGGCGCACGGTCGAGGACACCACGCTGCGCGCCAAGAGCTTCGGCCAGACCGGAGTCGCGGGCGAGCTCGCCCGGCTCCGGCTGTCGCTGCGCACCTCCATGCGCGCCACGCAGGAGGCGCTGCAGGCCGGAGTGGGAGAGGACGCCTCCCTGAAGGAGTCGCTCGACCTGTTCCACCGGCTCAGCGCGCACGGGATCGAACTGGACGGGGACCTCAAGCGCCTTGAGCGGGAGCCCGACCGGGCGTGGGTGTCCGGGCAGCTTCCCGAACTCGCCGCGCGGACCGAGCGGATCACGAGCTCGGCCGACGCGCTGCGCCGCGCCGCGCGGGACCGTGCCCTGAAGTTCGCCGAGGACGACCTGTCGACGCTCAGCGAGCAGATCGACGTCGAGGCGGGTGCGCTGCGGCACTGGACCACGGGTCCCGAGACCACGCAGGGCACGGCACCGGGAGCGACCTCCGGGAACACGGTGCCGAGGGCCGCATCGGGGTACGAGAGCCCGGGCGCTGCCTCCGGGCACGCCGGTCCGCAGGCCGGTGGCGAGCAGTCCGCGATCACGGCGCCCGATCCCCGACTGACCGCCTACCCCTGGGAGAAGTCGGCCCGGCCGGAGACCACCACCTGACGGAGCGGGCGCTCGGTCGTGTCCGGGGTGGGGGCCGGACTGCCGCGCGGCGGCCCCGAGGGGTAACCTCCCGCTCATGTCCCGGCATGTCGCGATCGTCACCGATTCCACGGCCTACCTGCCACGCCAGACGAGGGAGCGGCACGCCATCACCACGGTCCCGCTGACCGTGGTCATCGGCGACCGCGCCCTTGAGGAGGGCACCGAGGTATCGGCCAAGGCCCTCGTCGAGGCCCTGCAGAAGAAGCGGCCCGTCACCACTTCGCGGCCGAGCCCCGAGATCTTCGCCGAGGCCTACCGCGAGGCCGCCGAGGCGGGTGCGAACGGCATCGTCTCGCTCCACCTCTCCGCCGAGGTCTCCGGAACCTACGACGCGGCCGTGCTCGCCGCGAAGGAAGCCCCCGTGCCCGTACGGGTGGTGGACACCCGCATGATGGGCATGGCGCTGGGCTTCTGCGTCCTGGCGTCCGCGCAGGTCGCGGAGGCGGGCGGCTCGCTCGACGAGGCGGTCGCGGCGGCCGAGAAGCGCGCCGAGGGGACCTCCGCCTACTTCTACGTCGACACCCTGGACCACCTGCGTCGCGGCGGGCGCATCGGGGCGGCGCAGGCGCTGCTCGGCTCCGCCCTCGCGGTGAAGCCGCTCCTCGAACTCGACGGCGGGCGGATCGAGCTGCGGGAGAAGGTGCGGACGGCCTCCAAGGCCATCGCACGCCTTGAGGAGATCGCCGTGGAACGCGCCGGCGCCGGCCCCGTCGACATCGCCGTCCACCACCTCTCCGCGCCCGAGCGCGCGGCCGCCCTCGCGGACCGGCTCGGGGAGCGGGTACCGGGCATGGGAGAACTCCACGTCAGCGAGGTGGGGGCGGTCATCGGCGCCCACACGGGCCCCGGGCTGCTCGCGGTCGTCGTCTCGCCGCGCTGACCTGCCCCGAGCCTTGTCCCTCGGGAGGGTGACGGAGTTGTCCACAGAGGGGGCTCCATCCACGGAACGCGGGTGAGCCCAGCACGGGGCGGTGGTGGTTCCTACCGTCACGTGCATGACTCCTCGTACACGCATGGCATCGACCACCCCCGGCGTCCTCGGCTCGGCGGGTTCTCCCACCAGCGGTCCCGGCAGGGCGCCCGGGTCCGACGGGCGCAGCCGCTCCGGAGGGCATGGCACGCCTCCGGGGCGCGCCGGGAGGCGGACCCGGGTCAGGCGGCCCGCCACCGTTCCCGAGGCCGTCGTACGGCGGCGGGGGGACGCGCTGTTCCCGGCGGCGGCGTCGCCGGTGGAGGCGGTCGGCGAGGTCGAGCCCCCGGGGGTGGTGAGTGCGCCCGAGGCGCTGGAGCGTGGGTCACCGCCCGGTTCGTGGGAGCGGCTGAGGGAGGCGCTGCGGGAGCGGACCCCGGTGTGGGTGCAGACGCGGTGCGGGCTCGAACCGAGGGCGCTGGCCGCGCTGACGGTGGTCCTGATCGTGGCGGCGGGTCTCGCGGGCGGGTACTTCTGGACGGGGCGGCCGGAGCCGGTGCGTGCTCCCGAGCTCGTCCGCGCCGCCCCCGCCGCGGCGGCACCCGCCCCACGCGCCGGGCCGGGGCCGGGGGCGCGGCCGGGTTCCGAGCCGGCGCCGGCGGCCGTCGGGGCGCGGGTGATCGTCGACGTCGGCGGCAAGGTGCGCAGGCCCGGGGTGCTGACCCTGCCCGCGGGCTCACGGGTGGCGGACGCCCTGCGAGCCGCGGGCGGGGCGAAACCCGACGCCGACCTCACCGGACTCAACCGGGCACGCGTGCTGTTCGACGGCGAGCAGGTTCTCGTCGGCCTGCCGGGGACGCCCGTCGGCGGCGCCCTCGGCGGCACCGGCTCCGGGCCCGCTCCAGGAAGCGGGGCGGGTGGTGGTGGGCCGGCGGTGCCGTTGAGCCTCAACACGGCCACGGTGGAGCAGCTCGACACCCTCCCGGGCGTCGGCCCGGTCCTTGCCCGGCACATCGTCGACCACCGTGCGGAGCACGGCGGCTTCCGGTCGGTCGGGGAGCTGCGGGAGGTCAACGGCATCGGTGAGCGGCGGTTCGCCGACCTCGAACCCCTGGTCCGGCCGTGAGCCGCGTCGAGGCGACGGCGGGGGAGCGCGAGCTCTGTGAGTCCTCGCCCGCGCCCTCGGGTGAACTCTCGGGCGAGTCCTCCTGGAAGGAGGCGCCCGCCGATCTCCGGCTCGTGCCGCTCGCGGTGGCGGCCTGGGCTGCGGCGGCCTGCGCGGTGGGCGTCGCCGGGTGGTGGACGGTGGCGGGTGTCACGGTCTGTCTGGCGGGAGCCTGCGTCCTGATGACCCCGCTCCCGCGCCGGTGGTTCGGCGGCACTGGCGGCACTGGCGGCGGGGAGCGGGGGGCCACGCCCGGGTGGCGGTTGCGGGCGACCGCGTGGGCCGGGGTCCTGCTGTGTGCCGCGGCCGGGGCCACCTCGGCGGGGCTGCACGCGGCGGACCTGCGGCGCGGACCCGTACCGGCTCTGGCGCGGGAGTACGCGCGGGCGCAGCTGGAGGTGACGGTGACCTCCGATCCGGAACTCACCCGGCCCCGGGTGCGGGGGAGCGCGACGGCGCCGGTCTCCGTCGTCCTGGACGGCGAGGTGACCCGGGCCGAGCGGTCGGACGGCACGGTTCACCGGACCAGGGCGCCGGTGCTGCTGATCGTGCCGCCGGGCGAGGGGAGGAAGGAATGGCTGCGGCTCCTGCCCTCCACCCGGCTGCGGGTCGGCGCCCGCCTCGCGCCGCCCTCGCGTTCCGGAGACCCCTTCGCGGCGGTGCTCAAGGTCGACGGGGCCGGACCGCCCCGTGTGATCGGCGCACCGAGCACGCCGCAACGGGCGGCCGGGGAGCTGCGCGCCGGACTGCGACGGGCGACCGAGGGGCTCGACCCGGACGCGCGGGCCCTGCTGCCCGGCCTGGTCGTCGGGGACACCTCCCGGATCGGGCCCGAGCTGCGGGCCGCCTTCGAGGCCACCGATCTCACCCATTTGCTCGCCGTCAGCGGAAGCAACCTGTCGATCGTCCTGTTGCTGCTCGTCGGGCGTCCGGGGCGGGCGCACCAGGTGGAGCGGGGCGGGCTCGCACCCCGGCTCGGCCTGTCCCTGCGGGTCACCGCGCTGGCCGGGGGAGCGCTGACGCTCGCCTTCGTGGTGGTCTGCCGACCTGATCCGAGCGTGCTGCGCGCCGCGGCCTGCGGTCTCGTCGTGCTGATCGCGATCGGCACCGGACGCCGGAGATCGCTGATCCCCGCGCTGGCCGCCGCCGTCCTCCTGCTGGTGCTCTACGATCCCTGGCTGGCGCGCGGTTACGGGTTCCTGCTCTCGGTCCTGGCCACCGGAGCGCTCCTGACGATCGCTCCGCGGTGGAGCGAGGCCCTGCGGCGGCGCGGTGTGCCCGACCGGCTCGCGGAGGCGCTGGCCGCGTCGCTCGCGGCGCAGGCGGTGTGCGCTCCCGTCGTGGTGGTCTTCGCCGCCCGGGTGAGTCTGGTCGCGATCCCGGCGAACCTGTTCGCCGAGCTCGCGGTGGCGCCCGCCACGGTGTTCGGCTTCGCCACGCTCGTCCTGGCGCCGGTGTGGAGCACGGGCGCGGAGGGCCTGGCGTGGGTGGCCGGGTGGCCCGCCGGGTGGATCGCGCGGGTGGCCCGCACGGGCGCCGCGCTGCCGGGGGCGGAACTGTCCTGGCCCGGCGGATGGTGGGGCGGTCTCGCCCTCGCGCTGCTCACGGCCGCCGTGGTGCTCGGGGTGCGCCGGCTGCCGTACCGGGGGACGGTCGGTGTGCTCGTCGCCGCCCTGCTGCTCCTGGTGGTGGTGCGGCCGGCGCCGCTGGCCCGGTGGGTCACCGGATGGCCGCCGCCGGGCTGGGTGTTCGCGATGTGCGAGGTGGGGCAGGGGGACGCGACGGTCCTCGCGGCGGGCGGGGACGCGGCCGTCGTGGTGGACGCCGGGCCCGACCCCGTGCCGGTGGATCGCTGTCTGCGTGAACTCGGGGTGCGGCGGGTGCCGTTGCTGGTGTTGACGCACTTCCACGCGGACCATGTGGCCGGGTTGCCGGGGGTGCTGCGGGGACGCTCGGTGGGGGCGATCCAGACGACGGGGCTCGAAGAGCCGCCCGCACAGGCCGCGTTCGTGCGGCGGACGGCGGCGGCCGCGCGGGTGCCGCTGATCCGTGCCTGGCCCGGGGAACGGCGGAGGATCGGGGAGCTGGACTGGCGGGTGCTCTGGCCGACGGCGGGGGCCGGGGAGTCCTCCGCCGGACCGAACGACGCCAGTGTCACGCTCCTCGTCCGGGCCGCCGGAGGGCTGACCCTGCTGCTGCTCGGTGATCTGGAACCGCCGGCGCAACGGGCGTTGCTGCGGGCCCATCCCGCTCTCGCGCCGGTGGACGTGCTCAAGGTGGCCCACCATGGCTCCGCCCACCAGGACCCGGGGCTGATACGGGTCGTACGGCCGAGGCTCGCGCTGGTGTCGACCGGGCGGGACAACCCGTACGGGCATCCCTCGCCCCGGACGGTGGAGACATTGCGGGGCGGTGGGGCGAGGGTGCTGCGGACCGATCGGGACGGGGCGATCGCGGTGGTGGGGGCGGGGTCCGGACTTGTGGCGGTGCCGAGGGGAGGGTGACGGGGGTGACGGGGCTGGTGGCTGTGGTGACGAGGGGTGGGCCGGGGAGGTGATCCGCGGTGTAAAGAAATGCTTGTAAAGAAGTCTTTCTAAAGCTACCTTTCATCATGTCGGAGACCAGTGACCCGAGGCCCGAGGGCGAGCAGCCCCGCAGTATTCGACTCACCGACCCCCGCGCCCTGCGGGCCTACGCCCACCCCCTGCGGATGACCCTCGTGGGACTCCTGCGCAGCAGCGGACCCTTCACCGCCACCCGGGCCGCCGCGCTGACCGGGGAGTCCGTCGCCAGTTGCTCCTACCACCTGCGGATACTCGCCAAGTACGGGCTGGTGGAGGAGGCGCCGGGCGGCCGGGGGCGGGAGAAGCCCTGGCGGGCCACGGCCCGCTACACCGAGTGGCCGGAGTACAGCGAGGACGCGGCGGTCTCGCAGGCCGCCGACGCGCTGAGCGCGGCGATCGCCGAGCGGTACTTCGAGCGGGTCACCCACGCCATGGAGAACCGTCACCGGTTGCCGAAGGAGTGGCGGGAGGCCGAGCAGTTCGGCGACTCCCTGCTCCACCTCACCCCCGAGGAGCTGACCGGTCTCGGCGAGCGGATCGACGCCCTGCTCGCGCCCTACGAGGGGCGCGCGTCCGACCCGTCCCTCCGGCCGGAGGGCGCCCGGCCCGTCATCGTCCTGCGGATCGCCTACCTGGACCAGGAAACCCCCGAGAACGAGAAGGAGTGAGCGGGATGACCCTCGCGGAACGCATACCGGAGCTGCTGCGCGAGCGGACCTTCCGCCGCTACTGGACCGGGCAGACCATCTCCCTCGCGGGAGACCAGATATCGCTCATGGCGATCCCGCTCGCCGCCGTCCTGGTGCTCGGCGCCGATGCCACGGCGATGGGGTGGCTCAAGGCCGCCGAACTCCTGCCCGCGCTCCTGCTCAACCTGCCGTTCGGCGCCTGGGCCGACCGGCAGGCCAGCCGTAGACGCACCATGATCGCGGCCGACCTCGGGCGGGCGGCACTGGTGCTGACGCTCCCCGTGGCATACGCGTTGGACGCGCTGACGCTCACCCAGCTCTACGTGGTGGCCTTCGGGATCGGCGCGCTCACCGTGCTCTTCGAGGTCTGCAACACCACGCTGCTCGTGGCGCTCGTCCCCACCGAGCGCTATGTGCAGGCGAACGCGCTGGTCAACGGCAGCCGTTCGACGGCCTGGCTGGCGGGGCCCGGGGTCGGCGGACTTCTCGTGCAGTTCCTCACCGCTCCCTTCGCCCTGCTCGCGGACGCCCTCACCTATCTGGTGTCGGCCGGCTACCTGGCCCGGATCAAGCCGGTCGAACCTCCGCCGGCCCCCGTCGCCAAGGGCCACTTCACGGAGGGGCTGCGCTGGCTGGTCCGGGAGCGTTCGATGCGCGCGCTCTTCGCCGCCTCCGGAACCGTGCAGTTCTTCAACTACATGTTCCACACCCTCTTCGTGCTGTACGTGACCACCGAACTGGGCATCGGCGCGGGCCTGCTCGGCCTGATTCTCGGAGCGGGAGCCGTGGGCGGCCTCCTCGGAGCGGTGTGCGGCGGGGCGGTCGTCCGGCGGATCGGCATCGGAGGCTCGCTCGTCGCCGGGTTCCTCGGGTTCACGCTGCCCCTGGTCCTCATACCCCTGGCCGAAGGTCCGCTGCCGCTGGTGGTGGCCGTGCTGTTCGTGGCGGAGTTCCTCTCCTGCGTCGGCGTGATGATCGTGGACATCGCGGCGGGGTCATTCCAGATGGCGCTGATCCCCGACGCCGTACGGGCCCGGGTCATGGGGGCCTTCCGGACCCTCAACCACGGGTTCCGCCCCATCGGCGCGCTCGTCGGAGGCCTGCTCGGCACCGCGATCGGGTTGCGTCCGACGCTGTGGATCGCCACCGTCGGAGCCGTCCTCGCGGTGCTGTGGGTGCTGCCGTCGCCGCTGCCGCGGATGAGGGAGCTGCCCACCAGCGAAGGGGAGTCGACGCCCGTCGGATAGGGGCCTGTATCCGAGCCCCGGAGCAGTACGGCGAACGCGGTGTTGACCTGGCGGCAGAAGCCGCCCCCGTGGGCGCCGCTTCGACGTCCGAGGTCGAGGCCTGTCTTCGGCGGAGCGGCGCGAAGCGGCCGGGTCTCCCCACGCGGCGGCGCGGGGCTGAGGCACCGCGCCGGGGAGCGCTAAGGGGCCTCCAGCCAGCCCTCGTACTCGGCGGCCAGGTCGTCCAGCGCCGCCGGGTCGAGCCTGCCGTCCGGGTCCTCGACGACCACCAGCCACTGCGCGTCCTCGGCGTCGTCCTCACCGGCCAGGGAGTCCCGGACGAGCTGCGGTTCCTCGGCGACGCCGAAACGGTCGGGAAGCTCCCCGGCGACCTCCTCGGCGGCGTCGCGGTCGGGGAGTACCAGTACGTGTCGTTCACTCACCCCGCCATTCTCGGGCATCGCCGTCGGTGGCCCGACTGTCGGTGGCCCGTGGGATGCTGGATCGCGATGGCCACCAGAAAGACTTCCCCCGACGACCTCCTCGGCCCCGTGACGCTCGCCGTGGGGCAGGAGGACCTGCTCCTCGACCGCGTCGTCCAGGAGGTGGTGGCGGCCGCCCGGGCCGCCGACGCCGACACGGACGTGCGCGATCTCATGTCCGACCAGCTCCAGCCCGGCTCGCTGGCGGAGCTCACCAGCCCCTCGCTCTTCGCCGAGCGCAAGGTGCTGGTCGTGCGGAACGCCCATGACCTGTCCGCCGACACGGTCAAGGACGTCAAGGCCTACCTCGACGACCCCATCGAGGACATCTCGCTCGTCCTGCTCCACGCGGGCGGCGCCAAGGGCAAGGGCCTGCTCGACGCCGCGCGCAAGGCGGGGGCGCGGGAGGTGGCCTGTCCGAAGACGACGAAGCCGGCGGAACGGCTGACGTTCGTCCGGCAGGAGTTCCGGACGCTGGGGCGGGCGGCCACGCCCGAGGCCTGCCAGGCGCTCGTGGACTCGATCGGCAGCGACCTGCGGGAGCTCGCCTCCGCGGTCGCGCAGCTCACGTCCGACGTCGACGGGACGATCGACGAGGCCGTCGTCGGGCGGTACTACACCGGCCGCGCCGAGGCCTCCTCCTTCAACATCGCGGACCGCGCGGTCGAGGGGCGGGCGGCGGAGGCCCTGGAGGCGCTCCGCTGGTCCCTCTCGACCGGGGTCGCGCCGGTGCTCGTCACCAGTGCGCTCGCGCAGGGCGTACGGGCGATCGGCAAGCTGTCGTCGGCGCGCGGCGGGCGACCCGCCGACCTGGCGCGGGAGCTGGGCATGCCGCCCTGGAAGATCGACCGCGTACGGCAGCAGATGCGGGGCTGGACCCCGGACGGGGTGTCGGTGGCGCTGCGGGCGATCGCGGAGGCGGACGCGGGGGTGAAGGGCGGCGGGGACGACCCGGAGTACGCCCTGGAGAAGGCAGTGGTCGCGGTGGCGCGGGCGGCGAGGATGCGACGGGGGTAGGGGGCCGGCCTGCGCCGTCCGCCCTGTGGGGCCGACGGTATTGGCTTGCTGCCCCGTGGGGCTGGCCCGACGGTTTGGCTTGCTGCCCCTGCCCGCTGACCTGCCGGGCCGCCGGAGTGGACGGTCCGTGCGGGGTGGGTGGTGGCTGGTGCGGACATTCCCCCACCCCGCCCCTTCCCGAAACCCTGCCGGGGGCTGGTGGGGGTCGGGGTTAAGGGCGGCCCCTTGGGGGCTGCGCCCCCCCGGCCCCCTTGGGGGCTGCGCCCCCCCGGCCCCCTTGGGGGCTGTGCCCCCCGGCCCCCCTGGGAGCTCCGCCCCCAGACCCCCGGGATCCCATCCCCCGGCCCCCGGAGCCCTCATTCCCCCGGCCCTCCGGAGCCCTCATCCCCCCGGCACATCCCCTTCGGCGGGCAGCCCTGTCCAGCCCCGTCCAGCCCCGTCCAGCTCCGGACACGCCGAAGGCCCCGGCCGCTCCTGGGGAAGGAGGGGGCGGGGCCTTCGGCGTGATCTGGGTGGGCTCGCACCCGCGTGGCGAACGCGTCCGCGTGCGAGTCCTGGGTGGCCGGGCGGGAGCGGGAGAGAGGGCCCGCTGGGTCCCGTGCGGCCTGTTACATCAGAGCTCAGCCCTGGAGGGAGGCAGCCTTGATCGCCAGCGCCGACTTCTTGTTGGCGGCGGCGTTCTTGTGGATGACACCCTTCGAGACAGCCTTGTCGAGCTGACGCGAGGCGGCACGAGTGGCAACAGTGGCCTTCTCGACGTCGCCGGCGGCGACGGCCTCACGGGCCTTGCGGATCGCGGTCTTGAGCGAGGACTTGACGGCCTTGTTGCGCAGGCGCGCCTTCTCGTTCGTCTTGTTCCGCTTGATCTGGGACTTGATGTTCGCCACGAAAGAGCCTTTACAGGTTCGATGTTCCTTCTGGATGCGTCTCGCAGCTGAGAGGGCATACGAGACACAGCTGTCCACAGTATCAGCCGCCCTCGGGCCCGCCCAAACCGGGCGCCGGGCGACGGGCATGGGACCATGGAGCCTACGTATCGATCCGACATCGCCCCGAGACGAGACCCTGCGTGCCCGCGACTCCTACCAACGTGCCCGAGCCGAGCCGTACCGACCCGGCTCTGATCCGCAACTTCTGCATCATCGCGCACATCGACCACGGCAAGTCCACGCTCGCCGACCGGATGCTCCAGCTGACCGGTGTGGTCGACCAGCGGCAGATGCGTGCCCAGTATCTCGACCGCATGGACATCGAGCGGGAGCGCGGCATCACGATCAAGTCTCAGGCGGTCCGGCTGCCCTGGGCGCCGACCGAGGGGCCGGCCCAGGGCGACACGCACATCCTGAACATGATCGACACCCCTGGGCACGTCGACTTCACGTACGAGGTCTCGCGTTCGCTCGCGGCCTGTGAGGGCACGGTCCTGCTGGTCGACGCGGCCCAGGGCATCGAGGCGCAGACCCTGGCCAACCTGTACCTGGCGATGGAGAACGACCTCACCATCGTCCCGGTGCTGAACAAGATCGACCTGCCGGCCGCCCAGCCGGAGAAGTTCTCCGAGGAGCTGGCCAACCTCATCGGCTGCCAGCCGGAGGACGTCCTCAAGGTCTCCGCGAAGACCGGTGTCGGTGTCGGTGCGCTGCTCGACCGGGTCGTCCGGGACGTTCCCGCCCCGGTCGGTGTCGCCGACGCCCCCGCCCGCGCGATGATCTTCGACTCCGTGTACGACTCGTACCGGGGTGTGGTCACGTACGTGCGAGTGATCGACGGGCAGCTCAACAAGCGCGAGCGCATCAGGATGATGTCGACCGGCGCCACCCACGAGCTCCTGGAGATCGGCGTCTCCTCGCCCGAGATGACGCCGTCCGACGGTCTCGGCGTCGGCGAGGTCGGCTACCTCATCACCGGTGTGAAGGACGTCCGTCAGTCCAAGGTCGGTGACACGATCACCTCCCTGAACAAGGGCGCCACCGAGGCCCTCGGCGGTTACAAGGACCCGAAGCCGATGGTGTTCTCGGGTCTCTACCCGCTGGACGGCTCGGAGTACCCGGACCTCCGCGAGGCCCTCGACAAGCTCCAGCTCAACGACGCCGCGCTCGTCTACGAGCCGGAGACCTCCGCGGCGCTCGGCTTCGGCTTCCGCGTCGGCTTCCTGGGGCTGCTCCACCTCGACGTCATCCGTGAGCGCCTGGAGCGCGAGTTCGGGCTCGACCTGATCGCCACCGCCCCCAACGTGGTCTACCGCGTGGTCATGGAGGACGGCAGCGAGCACACGGTCACCAACCCGAGCGAGTTCCCCGAGGGCAAGATCAACGACGTGTACGAGCCCGTCGTACGCGCCACGATCCTCGCCCCCAGTGAGTTCATCGGCGCGATCATGGAGCTGTGCCAGACCCGTCGGGGCACGCTGATCGGCATGGACTACCTCTCCGAGGACCGGGTCGAGATCCGCTACACCCTGCCCCTCGCCGAGATCGTCTTCGACTTCTTCGACCAGCTGAAGTCCAAGACGCGCGGTTACGCCTCCCTCGACTACGAGCCCACCGGCGAGCAGGCCTCCAGCCTGGTCAAGGTCGACATCCTGCTGCACGGCGACAAGGTCGACGCGTTCTCCGCCGTCACCCACAAGGACGCCGCGTACGCCTACGGTGTGCGGCTCGTCGCCAAGCTGCGCGAGCTCATCCCGCGGCAGGCCTTCGAGGTGCCGATCCAGGCCGCGATCGGCTCCCGGGTCATCGCCCGCGAGACCATCCGCGCCATCCGCAAGGACGTCCTCGCCAAGTGCTACGGCGGTGACATCTCCCGTAAGCGGAAGCTGCTGGAGAAGCAGAAGGAGGGCAAGAAGCGCATGAAGATGGTCGGCTCGGTGGAGGTGCCCCAGGAGGCCTTCATCGCCGTGCTGTCGAGCGACGAGTCCTCCGGCAAGAAGAAGTAGCCGGAAGAGACGGTCGATGAACGGGTCCACGTGCAGGGTGCGCGTGGGCCCGTTCGTTATGAAGCGGCGGCCTGCAGACTCTTACGCGCCGGTCGTCGGGCCTTTACTCTGATCCCGAACTCGAAGGTTACTCGCCAGTTAGTTACGAACCACCAGAAGGCACCGCCGCCGCCCGGAGGACGTCGTGAGCGACACACAGACCCAGATCGAGAACCGGCCGCCCTCCGTGGCGACCCTCTTCCTTGAGCGCGTCGAGCGGACCCCGGACGCGGAGGCCTACCGCTACCCGGTGCCCGCCGCCTCCGGTACCGGCCCGGACGACTGGAAGTCGCTCAGCTGGGGCCAGGCCGCCGAGCGGGTCTTCGCGATCGCCGCGGGCCTCGTCGACCTGGGGGTGCGGCCCGAGCAGCGGGTCGCCCTCGCCTCCTCCACCCGGGTGGAGTGGATCCTCGCCGACCTCGGCGTGATGTGCGCGGCCGCCGCGACCACCACGGTCTACCCGCAGACGAACGCCGAGGAGTCGGCGTTCATCCTCTCCGACTCCGAGTCCCGGGTCCTCATCGCCGAGGACGCCGCCCAGCTCGCCAAGGCCGTCGAGCGCCGCGCCGACCTGCCGAACCTCCACCATGTGATCGTCATCGACGCCACCGGGGTGGAGAGCGACGGCGAGTGGGTCCTCTCCCTCGCCGACCTGGAGGCGCGCGGCAAGGCCTACCTGGAGAAGCACCCCGAGGCCGTCAAGGAGCGGGTCGCGGCGATCACCTCCACGCAGCTCGCCACGATCATCTACACCTCGGGCACCACCGGCCGCCCCAAGGGCGTCCGCCTCCCGCACGACAACTGGTCCTACATGGCCAAGGCCATCGCCGCCACCGGCCTCGTCACCCAGGACGACGTCCAGTACCTGTGGCTGCCGCTCGCGCACGTCTTCGGCAAGGTCCTCACCTCCGGCCAGATCGAGGTCGGCCACGTCACCGCCGTCGACGGCCGCGTCGACAAGATCATCGAGAACCTTCCGGTGGTCCAGCCGACCTACATGGCGGCGGTTCCCCGCATCTTCGAGAAGGTCTACAACGGCGTCGCCGCCAAGGCCCGGGCCGCCGGCGGAGCCAAGTACAAGATCTTCCAGTGGGCGGCCGGCGTCTCCCGCGACTACGCCAAGGCCAGCCAGGACAACTTCCGCCGCACCGGGACCGCCTCCGCGCCCTTCGGCCTCACGGCCAAGCACAAGGTCGCCGACGCCCTCGTCTACGCCAAGATCCGGGACGCCTTCGGCGGCAACCTGCGCGCCTGCATCTCCGGCTCCGCCGCGCTCGCCCCTGACATCGGCTACTTCTTCTCCGGCGCGGGCATCCACATCCTGGAGGGCTACGGCCTCACGGAGTCCTCCGCCGCCTCCTTCGTCAACCCGGGCGAGGCCTACCGCACCGGCACCGTCGGCAAGCCGCTCCCCGGCACCGAGGTCCGGATCGCCGACGACGGCGAGATCCTGCTGCGCGGCCCCGGCATCATGGAGGGCTACCACGGCCTGCCGGAGAAGACGGCCGAGGTCCTGGAGTCCGACGGCTGGTTCCACACGGGTGACATCGGCGAGCTGTCCGCCGACGGCTACCTCCGGATCACCGACCGGAAGAAGGACCTGATCAAGACGTCCGGCGGCAAGTACATCGCGCCGGCCGAGGTCGAGGGCCAGTTCAAGGCCGTCTGCCCGTTCGTCTCGAACATCCT
This sequence comes from Streptomyces sp. Qhu_M48, assembly GCF_051305195.1. NCBI lineage: Bacteria > Bacillati > Actinomycetota > Actinomycetes > Kitasatosporales > Streptomycetaceae > Streptomyces > Streptomyces sp. Qhu_M48. The sequence continues at coordinate 1,181,056 of NZ_CP195432.1, forward strand.
CGTCCACGGCGCCGACCGGAACTTCTGCACCGCGCTGATCGCCCTCGACGAGCCCTCCCTCCTCGGCTGGGCCGCCGACCACGACCTCGCGGGCAAGCCGTACGCCGAGGTCGTCGCCGCCCCGCAGACCGTGAAGATGGTCCAGGGCTACGTCGACCGCCTCAACGAGGGCCTCCAGCGCTGGCAGACGATCAAGAAGTTCCGCCTGCTCCCGCGCGACCTCGACATCGAGCACGGCGAGCTGACCCCGTCGCTGAAGCTGAAGCGGCCGGTCGTGGAGCGCGAGTACAAGGGCCTCATCGACGAGATGTACGCCGGATCCAGGGAGTCCTGACCCCCGGCGCACGGCCTGTGGACAACCGGCCGGCCGGTTGTCCACAGGGAGGGCATCCACCTCGGGCAGTACGGGACAATGGGGCTCATGCCTTCCGTACTGCCCGATGGTGAGACCGTTCCCGACGACGGGGCGCTGCCCCCGCACGCCCTGGAAGGGGCGGGGGAGCGGCCCCTCGGGTTCTACCTGCACGTGCCGTACTGCGCGACCCGCTGCGGCTACTGCGACTTCAACACCTACACCGCGAGCGAGCTGCGCGGCACCGGCGGCGTGCTCGCCTCCCGGGACAACTACGCCGAGCAGGTCGCCGAGGAGATCCGGCTCGCCCGGAAGGTCCTCGGCGACGACCCCCGACCGGTGCGGACCGTGTTCGTCGGCGGGGGCACGCCGACGCTGCTCGCCGCCGGGGACCTCGTACGGATGCTGGGGGCCGTACGCGACGAGTTCGGGCTCGCGGACGACGCCGAGGTGACGACCGAGGCGAACCCGGAGTCCGTGAACCCCGCGTACCTCGCCGAGCTGCGGGAGGGCGGCTTCAACCGGATCTCCTTCGGCATGCAGAGCGCCAAGCAGCACGTCCTGAAGATCCTCGACCGGACGCACACGCCCGGCCGGCCCGAGGCCTGCGTCGCGGAGGCGCGGGCGGCCGGTTTCGACCACGTCAACCTCGACCTCATCTACGGCACGCCGGGCGAGACCGACGACGACTGGCGGGCCTCGCTCGACGCGGCCATCGGCGCCGGACCCGACCACGTCAGCGCCTACGCGCTGATCGTCGAGGAGGGGACGCAGCTGGCCCGCCGCATCCGGCGCGGCGAGGTCCCGATGACCGACGACGACGTGCACGCCGACCGCTACCTGATCGCCGAGGACGTCCTCTCCGGGGCCGGGTTCGAGTGGTACGAGGTGTCCAACTGGGCCACCTCGGAGGCCGGCCGCTGCCTCCACAACGAGCTGTACTGGCGGGGCGCGGACTGGTGGGGCGCGGGCCCCGGAGCCCACAGCCACGTCGGCGGCGTGCGCTGGTGGAACGTGAAGCACCCCGGGACGTACGCGGCCGCCCTCGCCGGAGGGAAGTCGCCCGGGGCCGGCCGTGAGCTGCTCTCCGAGGAGGACCGGCGGGTCGAGCGGATCCTCCTCGAACTGCGGCTTCTGGAGGGCGTGGAGCTGTCGCTGCTCAAGCCGGCGGGGCTCGCGGCCTCCCGCAAGGCGCTCGCCGACGGGCTGCTCGACGCCGAGCCCTACGCGGCCGGGCGGGCCGTGCTGACGCTGCGGGGGCGGCTGCTCGCCGATGCGGTGGTGCGGGATCTGGTGGACTAGGACGGCCGCTGGTGGTGCGGGGCCCTTGTAGTGCGCCGCGCCGGTGGTTGGGTAACAGCGGGCGAGGCGCCACCCAGGGCGCCGTCCGTTGAGCCCACCCGTTCCGCCCCAGCGGAACGATTGCCCACAACGGGGTGCGTGGGGCCACAAAGCGGTCGAAAGCCCGCCGGGGCGGGGGCTACGGGGCTGTGACGAAGTCGATCAGCTCTTCCACCCGGCCCAGCAGCTCCGGTTCCAAATCCCGGTAGCTCGTCACCCTCGACAGGATGTGCTGCCAGGCCGCGCCCGTGTTCTCCGGCCAGCCCAGGGCCCGGCACACGCCCGTCTTCCAGTCCTGGCCGCGCGGGACCGTCGGCCAGGCCGGGATGCCGAGCGAGGACGGCTTCACCGCCTCCCAGACGTCGATGTACGGGTGGCCCACGACCAGGACGTCCGGGGAGGTCACCCGGGCCGCGATTTTCGACTCCTTCGAGCCCGGGACCAGGTGGTCCACCAGGACGCCGAGGCGGGCGTCCGGCGCCGGGGCGAACTCCGCGACGATCGCCGGCAGGTCGTCCACACCCTCCAGGTACTCCACGACCACGCCCTCGATGCGCAGGTCGTCGCCCCAGACCCGCTCCACGAGCTCCGCGTCGTGACGGCCCTCGACGTAGATCCGGCCCGCCCGCGCCACGCGCGCGCGTGCCCCCGGCACCGCGACCGAGCCCGAGGCCGTGCGGGTCGGGGCGGCGGGAGCGGCGGACGGGCGGACCAGGGTCACCACGCGGCCCTCCAGGAGGAAGCCGCGCGGGTCCAGCGGGAACACCCGGTGCTTGCCGAAGCGGTCCTCCAGGGTCACCATGCCCGCCTCGCAGCGGATCACCGCCCCGCAGAAGCCCGTCGTGACCTCCTCGACGACGAGGTCACGGTCGGCCGGCACCTCGGGAACGGGCGCCGACTTCTTCCAAGGGGGTGTCAGATCCGGGTTGTAGCTGCGCATCCCGGTGACGTTAGGCCACCTGGAAGCGGCGTGCCAGTTCCTCCCGCTGGAGTCGTACGAAAGCGGCGTCCACCACCGCCCCGTGCCCCGGTACGTACACCGCGTCCTCGCCGCCGAGCCGCAGCAGCCGGTCCAGCGCGTCCGGCCAGCGGGCGGGGATCGCGTCCGGGCCCGCCTGCGGCTCGCCCGACTCCTCGACCAGGTCGCCGCAGAAGACGACCTCGCGCGAACCGGGGACGAGGACCACCAGATCGTGACCCGTGTGGGCGGGTCCGACGTTCGCCAGGAGGACCTGCCGGTCGCCCAGGTCGAGCGTCCACTCGCCGGAGACCACGTGGCGCGGGGACACCAGGACGTCCACCGCCTCCGCCGCCGCCGTCGCGTCCAGACCGTGCCGCACGGCGTCCCCGCGCAGCGCCTCCCGTTCCCGCTCCCGGCCGAGCAGCTCGTCCGATCCCACCGCGCCGAAGACCTCCGCGCCCGCGAACGCCGCCGTGCCGAGCACATGGTCGAAATGCGGATGGCTCAGTGCGATGTGCGTCACTCTCCGGCCGCCCGTGAGTCCCGCGATCCGGGTCCGCAGCTCGGCGCCCTCCGCGAGCGAGGAGCCCGTGTCGTACAGCAGCACGCCCCGTTCCCCCAGTACCAGTCCCACCGTGGCGTCCCATCCCGGCAGCCGCCGCCGGCCCACCCCGTCCGCGAGCCGCTCCCACCCGTACGCTTCCCAATCCACGTCCATGCCGCGACGCTAACCGATGGGGGCACCGCCGCCTTGCCAGGAGCGACGCCCGCCGCCGTACACTGGCCGAGGGGCGCTGGCACTCGAAGAGGGTGAGTGCCAAAAGCGGAGCAACCGGAACGACGACGACAGCTGGAGGTGCGCACGATGCTCAGCGAACGCAGACTCGAGGTCCTGCGCGCCATCGTCCAGGACTACGTCGGGACGGAGGAGCCCGTCGGCTCCAAGGCGCTCACCGAGCGCCACAAGCTCGGCGTCTCGCCCGCCACCGTGCGCAACGACATGGCCGTGCTGGAGGAGGAGGGCTTCATCGCCCAGCCCCACACCAGCGCCGGCCGCATCCCGACCGACAAGGGCTACCGGCTCTTCGTCGACCGGCTCGCCGGCGTCAAGCCGCTGTCGACGCCCGAGCGCCGGGCCATCCACAACTTCCTCGACGGCGCGGTGGACCTGGACGACGTCGTCGGCCGCACGGTCCGCCTGCTCGCCCAGCTGACCCGCCAGGTCGCCGTCGTCCAGTACCCCTCGCTGACCCGCTCGACCGTCCGGCACGTGGAACTGCTCTCGCTGGCGCCCGCCCGCCTGATGCTCGTCCTCATCACGGACACCGGTCGGGTCGAGCAGCGTGTCATCGACTGCCCCGTGCCCTTCGGCGAGACCTCGCTCGCCGATCTGCGGGCCCGGCTCAACAGCCGGGTCGTCGGCCGCCGGTTCGCCGACGTGCCGCAGCTGGTGCAGGACCTCCCCGAGTCCTTCGAGGAGGTCGAGGACCGCGCCACGGTCTCGACCGTGCTCGCGACCCTCCTCGAAACCCTGGTCGAGGAGCACGAGGAGCGGCTGATGATCGGCGGCACCTCCAATCTCACCCGCTTCGGCCCCGACTTTCCCCTGATGATCAGGCCCGTCCTGGAGGCTCTCGAGGAGCAGGTCGTGCTCCTCAAGCTGCTGGGCGAGGCCAAGGAATCGGGCATGACCGTACGCATCGGGCACGAGAACGCCCACGAGGGGCTGAGCTCCACGTCCGTCGTCTCGGTCGGCTACGGTTCGGGCGGCGAGGCAGTCGCCAAACTCGGCGTGGTCGGACCGACCCGCATGGACTACCCCGGAACGATGGGAGCGGTACGCGCAGTGGCACGTTACGTCGGACAGATCCTGGCGGAGTCGTAAGTGGCCACGGACTACTACGCCGTACTCGGCGTGCGCCGCGACGCGTCCCAGGACGAGATCAAGAAGGCGTTCCGGAGGCTCGCGCGCGAGCTGCACCCGGACGTCAATCCCGATCCGAAGACGCAGGAGCGCTTCAAGGAGATCAACGCCGCCTACGAGGTCCTCTCGGACCCGCAGAAGAAGCAGGTCTACGACCTGGGCGGCGACCCCCTCTCGGCCTCCGGCGGAGGCGGCGCGGGCGGGTTCGGGGCCGGTGGTTTCGGCAACTTCTCCGACATCATGGACGCCTTCTTCGGCACGGCCTCGCAGCGCGGACCGCGCTCGCGGACCCGCCGCGGCCAGGACGCCATGATCCGTCTGGAGATCGACCTCAACGAGGCCGCCTTCGGCACCACCAAGGACATCCAGGTCGACACGGCGGTCGTCTGTACGACCTGCTCGGGCGAGGGCGCCGCACCCGGCACCTCCGCGCAGACCTGTGACATGTGCCGTGGCCGTGGCGAGGTCTCGCAGGTCACCCGGTCCTTCCTCGGCCAGGTCATGACCTCGCGGCCCTGCCCGCAGTGCCAGGGCTTCGGCACCGTCGTCCCGACCCCGTGCCCCGAGTGCGCGGGCGACGGCCGGGTCCGGTCCCGCCGCACCCTCACCGTCAAGATCCCGGCCGGTGTCGACAACGGCACCCGGATCCAGCTCGCGGGCGAGGGCGAGGTCGGCCCCGGCGGCGGCCCCGCCGGCGACCTGTACGTCGAGATCCACGAGACGCCGCACGACACCTTCCAGCGGCGCGGCGACGACCTGCACTGCACGGTCACCCTCCCGATGACGGCGGCCGCGCTCGGCACCAAGGTGCAGCTGCAGACCCTCGACGGCCTGGAGGAGATCGACGTCCGTCCGGGCACCCAGTCCGGCCAGTCGATCCCGCTGCACGGCCGTGGCATCACCCACCTGCGGGGCAACGGCCGGGGCGACCTGATCGTGCACGTCGAGGTGCAGACCCCGGGCAAGCTCGACGCCGAGCAGGAACGACTGCTGCGCGAACTGGCCAAGCTGCGCGGCGAGGAGCGGCCCACCGGCCAGTTCCAGCCGGGGCAGCAGGGGTTGTTCTCGCGGTTGAAGGACGCGTTCAACGGGCGGTAGGCGCCCTGCTGGGGGTCCGGGGGTCGTCCCCCGGGTGGACACGGTCAGCCGGGGCAGCAGGGGTTGTTCTCGCGGTTGAAGGACGCGTTCAACGGGCGGTAGGCCCGGTTAGAACGGTTCGGAGAGGGGCGGCACTCGCGCAGGCGGGTGCCGCCCCTTCCGTGTGGGCTCGTGACCTGACGTACGGATTCGGCCCCGAAGCAGGGGCATGACACGATGCCCATATGTCCACCACCGCGCTGAACGATCTCTCTCGGTTTCCGATCGTGCAGGCCCCCATGGCGGGTGGCGCCTCCTGCCCCGAGCTGGTCGGAGCCGTCTGCGAGGCCGGGGCGCTCGGCTTCCTGGCCGGCGGGTACAAGACGGCCGGAGGCCTCTACCAGGAGATCAAGCAGGTGCGCGGGCTCACCTCCCGCCCCTTCGGTGTCAACCTCTTCATGCCGCAGACCGGACGCCCCGCCGACCCCGCCGCCGTCGAGGTCTACCGCCACCAGCTGGCCGGCGAGGCCACCTGGTACGACGTGCCGCTCGGCGAGGCCGACGACAGTCGCGACGACGCCTACGACGCCAAGCTGGCCCTCCTCCTGGAGGACCCGGTCCGCGTCGTCTCCTTCACCTTCGGCTGCCCCACGCCGGAGGCCCTCGCCTCCTTCGCCCGCGTCGGTACGTTCACGATCGTGACCGTCACCTCCGCCGAAGAGGCCCTCGCCGCCCAGCAGGCCGGCGCCGACGCCGTCTGCGTCCAGGGCGTCGAGGCCGGTGGACACCAGGGCACCCACCGCGACGACCCGGCCGACGACGGCGCCCCCGGCACCGGGCTGCTCGCCCTCCTCACCCAGGTCCGCGAGAGCGTCGCCCTGCCGATCGTCGCCACCGGCGGGATCATGCGCGGCGCCCAGATCGCCGCCGTCCTCGCCGCCGGGGCCGATGCCGCCCAGCTGGGCACCGCCTTCCTCCGCTGCCCCGAGTCGGGCGCCCACCCGCTGCACAAGCGGGCCCTGACGGACCCGCTGTTCACCCGGACCGCCTTCACCCGGGCCTTCTCCGGACGTCCGGCGCGCGGTCTCGTCAACCGCTTCATGCGTGAGCACGGGCCGTACGCCCCCGCCGCGTACCCCGAGATCCACCACCTCACCGCCCCGCTCCGCAAGGCCGCCGCCACCGCGAACGACGCCCAGGGCATGGCCCTGTGGGCCGGGCAGGGCCACCGGCTCGCCCGTGAGCTCCCCGCCGGGCAGCTGGTCGAGGTGCTGGCCACCGAACTCGACACCGCCCTCTCCGAGCTGGCCCCCAGGAGCGCCTCATGACCGCACCCGTCTTCGTCGTCGACGCCGTCCCCGGCGCCGGAAGCTTCCTCCTGGACGGCTCCGAGGGCCGGCACGCCGTCTCCGTGAAGCGGCTGCGTGAGGGCGAGGAGCTCGTCCTCGCCGACGGCCGGGGCCGCTGGGCCGCGTGCGTGGTGCTCGCCGCCGAGGGCAAGGACCAGCTGACCGTGCGGGTCGACGCGGTCCACGAGGATCCCGAGGAGGAGCCCCGGATCACCGTCGTCCAGGCGCTGCCCAAGGGCGACCGGGGCGAACTCGCCGTCGAGACGATGACGGAGACCGGCGTCGACGGGATCGTGCCGTGGGCCGCCTCCCGCTGCATCACGCAGTGGAAGGGCGACCGGGGCCTCAAGGCGCTCGCCAAGTGGCGCTCCACCGCGCGCGAGGCCGGCAAGCAGTCGCGCCGCTCCCGGTTCCCCGAGGTCGCGGACCCGATGACGACCAAGCAGGTCGCGGCCCTTCTCGCGGGGGCCGATTTCGCGGCCGTCCTGCACGAGGACCGTGACCACCCGAGCGGGGCGCTGGCCACCGCCGGACTCCCCGAGAAGGGCTCGGTCGTGCTGGTCGTCGGCCCCGAGGGCGGGGTCTCCCCGGAGGAGCTCGCCGCGTTCGAGGCGGCCGGGGCGAAGCCGTACCGGCTCGGCCGCAGCGTGCTGCGCACGTCCACGGCGGGCACGGCGGCGACGGCGCTGGTCCTGGGGCGTACGGGGCGCTGGAGCTAGGCGCCGTCCTACCCCTTCCGCTTCTCCGGCCCTCCCTGGTCCTCCGCCCCCTCCGCCCCCGTCAGGACGTCGAAGAGCGGCCAGCCGTCCGTCTCGCGTATGCCGTGCGCGGTCGGGAAGAGGCCGCGGGCCGAGGCCTCGTCGAGGAAGCGGCGGACCACGCCGGGCTCGTTCAGGTTGAGCCGGCCGCCGCCCGTGGCGGCCACCTCGCCGGTGCCCATCGTGTACCCGCCCGTGATGCGGCCCGGGCCGCTCCGGAAGACGAGCCGGAGACCGGTGTGGCGGGTCCCGGCCGGGCGCAGGGTGAGGTACGTCCGGCACTCCGGGTGGGTGTGGCCGACGTTCCACAGCCACACCGCGTCGTCCACCGTCAGTCTGCGCGGCGCGCGTGTCCGTCTCATGCGGCGCACCCTACGCCCGGCCGCGTACCGAACCCGGTGGACAGCGGCCCCCGGCGCATCCATAGGGTGGCGGCATGGCCGACGAGTCCCCTCTGATCCGCAGTCTGCGCGCCGCCGTGGCCGCCGCCCCCGGCGACGTACCCCTGCGTCTCCACTTCGCCGAACTCCTCCTCTCCGAGGGACGGAACGACGAGGCCGTCGCCGAGGCGGCCGTCGCCCTCCAGCACGCGCCGGGGGACGCGGACGCGCGTGCGCTGATGATGCGGGCGATGGGGCTGCCGCCCACTCCGCCCGCGACTCCGCCCACTCCGCCCGCGGCTCCGGCCGCGACGTCGAGCCCCGCTCAGGCCCCCGCCCCCACTCCTGGGGAGAGCGCCCCCGCCCCGGCGGAGAGCGCCCCCGACCAGCCCCCGTCCTCGCCCCCGGCCGCCGCGGGCGACGGACCCGCCTTCGACTGGGCCGCAGCCGAGCAGCAGGTCCAGGACGTCGTCGGACCCCGTTTCCTGGAGGGCCCGCAGGCGGCCGACGGCGAGGGCACCGCCGGGGACGCCGCCGCCTGGGACGTCGACGCCCCCGGCTCCGTACGCCTCGCCGACGTCGGCGGCATGGACGAGGTCAAGGACCGCCTGGAGGCCGCCTTCCTCGCCCCCATGCGCAACCCCGAACTGCGCAGGCTCTACGGCAAGTCGCTCAGGGGCGGCCTGCTCCTCTACGGCCCGCCCGGCTGCGGCAAGACGTTCATCGCCCGGGCCGTCGCGGGCGAGCTCGGCGCGAACTTCCTCACCGTCTCGCTCTCCGACGTCCTCGACATGTGGATCGGGGCCTCCGAGAAGAACATCCACGACATCTTCGAGACCGCCCGCCGCCAGGCCCCCTGCGTGGTCTTCCTCGACGAGCTGGACGCCCTCGGCGCCAAGCGCTCCCGTACGCACTCCAGCGGCCTGCGCAACGTCGTCAACCAGCTCCTCACCGAGCTCGACGGCATCGCGAGCGGAGCGGGCAACGAGGGCGTCTTCGTGCTCGCCGCCACCAACGTGCCCTGGGACGTGGACATCGCGCTCCGCCGCCCCGGCCGCCTCGACCGCACCCTGCTCGTGCTCCCGCCGGACGCCACCGCCCGCGAGGCGATCCTCCGCTACCACCTGCGCGAGCGCCCCATCGAGGCCGTCGACCTCGGCAAGCTCGTCAAGGCCACCGAGGACTTCTCCGGCGCCGACCTCGCCCACGTCTGCGAGACGGCCGCCGAGACCGCGCTCCTCGACTCCGCCCGCAGCGGCTCCGTACGGCTCATCAGCACCAAGGACCTGCTCGGCGCGGCCAAGCAGATCAAGCCGTCCACCGAGCCGTGGTTCGCGGCCGCCCGGAACGTGGCCATGTTCGCCAACGAGGGCGGCCTGTACGACGACCTCCTCGCCCACCTCAAGCGGAAGCGCAAGCTGTGACCACCCCGACGACGCTCCTGCGCGCCGAGGCGCTCTACGACACCGGGCGGTACGCACAGGCCGGCGAGCTCGTCGCCCAGCACCTGGCGACCGAACCGGAGGACGCCGAGGCACTCGTCCTGCTCGCCCGCTGCCACCACCGCGCCGAGGACCACCCGGCCGCCCTGGACGCCGTGGACCGCGCGCTGAGCGCCGAACCCGAGCTGCTCATGGCCTGGCTGATGCGCGTCCAGATCCTGCTGGGCCTGCGGCGGTTCCAGGACGCAGAGACCTCCGCCCGCTACGCCGTCCAGCTCGCCCCGCAGTACTGGGGCACCCACTACGCCCTGGGCACCGCCCTCGCCCAGTTCGGAGAGCACGCGCGCACGCCCGCGCGTACCGTCGAGGCGTACGAGGCCGCCCGCGCCGCCGTCAGCCTCGCCCCCGAGGAGGACGCGGCTCACTTCCTGGTCGGGCTCACCGCCCAGCGACGGGGCGACCACGCCACCGCGCAGCGGGCCTACGAGGCGACGCTGCGGCTCAACCCGCAGAGCAGCGAGGCCCACAACAACCTCTCCCTGCTGAGGCTGCGGCGCCGCTGGTTCCGGCGCGGGGCCTGGACCCAGGCCGCCGAGGGCTTCGTCGCCTCCGCCGCCCTCGACATCGAGGACCGCAAGGCCCGCTACAACCTGGAGGCCATGGCCTGGAACACCGTGGCCGGGGCCCGCTGGGTGGCCCTGCTCGGCTTCATCGCCTCGACGTTCGGCGCCGCCTCGGTACGCGGCGGGGCCACCGGCGCCGAGGCCTTCGTCCCCTTCGCGATCGGCGCGGCCGTGCTCGTCGGCGCCTGGGGCGGCTGGGTCCTGTGGATGGGCCGCCGGGTGCCGCCCCGGCTGCGCCGCCCGATGTTCCTCGTGGCGCGCTCCTGCGGGCCGGTGATCGCGATGGCCACCGTCGTGGGGCTGCTCGGCCTGTACTCGGTGGTGACGATGGCCCTGTGGTCCTTCGACGCGGGCGTGGTCGGCGGACTCGGGACACCCCTGTTCTGGGCCGTGATCATCACGTACTGGGTGAGCCGCTCGGCCCTGAACCGGCGCGCGCCCAAGGACTGAGCCCGGACGGGTGACGGCGGGGGCGGCGGATAGCATGCCCGTGTACCGACCGACGAGGCGAGGAGGCCCGGGCCATGGCCGGAGAGCCGCAGAGCGACTGCCTGTTCTGCAAGATCGTGGCGGGGGAGGTACCGGCGACGATCGTGCGCGAGACGGCGACGACGGTCGCCTTCCGCGACATCAACCCGCAGGCGCCCAGCCACGTCCTGGTGATCCCGCGCCTCCACTACCCGGACGCCGCCTCGCTGGCCGCCGGAGCGCCGGAGGTCGCGGCCGACGTGCTGCGCGAGGCCGGTGAGGTCGCCGCCCAGGAGAAGACCGACGGCCACGGCTACCGGATCGTCCTCAACACCGGCGCCGGCGCGGGCCAGACCGTCTTCCACGCCCACGCGCACGTGCTCGGCGGGCGCGGCCTCAACTGGCCCCCCGGATAGCCCGTGTCCGTACGCGAACTGGTCGTCCTCGGCACCGCCAGCCAGGTCCCGACCCGACACCGCAACCACAACGGCTACCTGCTGCGCTGGGACGGACAGGGCATCCTGTTCGATCCCGGCGAGGGCACCCAGCGCCAGATGCTGCGGGCCGGCGTCGCCGCGCACGACCTCGACCGGATCTGCGTCACGCACTTCCACGGCGACCACTCGCTCGGCCTGGCCGGGGTGATCCAGCGGATCAACCTCGACCAGGTCCCGCACCCCGTCACCGCGCACTACCCGGCGAGCGGGCAGCACTTCTTCGAGCGGCTGCGGTACGCCACCGCCTACCGCGAGACCGTGAAGCTGACCGAGGCCCCGGTGGCCGGCGACGGGCCGCTCGCCGTCACCGACACGTACACCCTCGACGCGCGCAGGCTCTCGCACCCCGTCGAGTCGTTCGGCTACCGGCTCACCGAGCCCGACGGGCGCCGCATCCTGCCCGAGCGGCTCGCCGCGCACGGCATCAAGGGCCCCGACGTGGGCCGCATCCAGCGCGAGGGCGTCCTCGACGGCGTCACCCTCGACGACGTCAGCGAGGTCCGGCGCGGGCAGCGCTTCGCCTTCGTCATGGACACCCGGCTCTGCGAGGGCGTGCACGCCCTCGCGGAGGGCGCCGACATGCTCGTCATCGAGTCGACCTTCCTCGACGAGGACGTCCGCCTCGCCACCGACCACGGCCATCTGACCGCCGGACAGGCCGCCGCCGTCGCCCGGGACGCGGGCGTACGCCACCTCGTCCTCACCCACTTCTCGCAGCGCTACTCCGACCCGTCGGAGTTCGAGCGGCAGGCGCGGGCGGCCGGGTTCGACGGCGAACTGAGCATTGCCCAGGACCTCATGAGGGTCCCCGTACCGAAGAGATAGACACCCCCCATGCACCTCCCCACCGGCCTTCCCGTCGGCCTTCCCAAGGCCGAGCTGCACCTCCACATCGAAGGCACCCTCGAACCCGAGCTGGCCTTCGCGCTCGCCGCCCGCAACGGCGTCACCCTGCCGTACGAGGACACCGCCGCCCTGCGCGAGGCGTACCGCTTCAGCGACCTCCAGTCCTTCCTGGACCTCTACTACGGCCTGATGGCGGTCCTGCGCACCGCCGAGGACTTCACGGAACTCACCGACGCCTACCTGGAGCGGGCCGCCGCGCAGGGCGTCCGGCACGCCGAGATCTTCTTCGACCCGCAGGCGCACACCGCGCGCGGCGTCCCCTTCGGCACCGTGGTCGAGGGCCTGAGCGCCTCCCTCGAACGCTCCGAGGAGCGGTACGGGATCTCCACCCGGCTCATCATGTGCTTCCTGCGCGACGAGTCGGCCGAATCGGCGCTCGCCACCCTCGACGCCGCGAAGCCCCACCTCGACCGGATCACCGGCGTCGGCCTCGACTCGGCCGAGGTCGGCCACCCGCCGGCCAAGTTCCGCGAGGTGTACGAGGCGGCCCGGGCGCTCGGCCTGCGCCGCGTCGCCCACGCGGGCGAGGAGGGCCCGGCCGCCTACGTCCGCGAGGCGCTCGACGTCCTCGGAGTGGAGCGGATCGACCACGGCCTGCGCTGCATGGAGGACCCCGACCTGGTCGCCCGCCTCGCCCGCGAACGGATCCCCCTCACCCTCTGTCCGCTGTCGAACGTCCGCCTCCGCGTGATCGACACCCTCGCCGACCATCCGCTGCGGGCGATGATGGCGGAGGGACTGCTCGTCACCGTGAACTCGGACGACCCGGCCTACTTCGGGGGGTACGTGGGCGAGAACTTCGAGGGGGTGCGGGACGCGCTGGGGCTCTCGCCCGAGCAGCTTCGGGAGCTGGCGCGGAACTCGTTCCAGGCGTCGTTCCTGGAGGACGACGAGCCTCGGCGGGCGCGGTATCTCGCCGAGGTGGAGGCGTACGAGTTCGACGTGGCGTAGGCGGTCGGCGGGGGCGCGGACGGGGCGCGCGCCGCGGGCGAGGGACTGAGCGGCAGGCCCCCCTCACCCCCGGTCGCTCGGCCGCGCCAGCCCGTACGACGACTTCGCCGGGCGGCGACGGCCCGCCGTGACCGGAACGGGTGCGACCTCCTGTTCCGGCGCGCCCATCTGGGGGACCGTGGGCGGTGTCGCCGCCGCCGTGCCGCCCAGGATCGCCGCCGGCGCCCCGCCCCTCCGGCGTACCGAGCCGGGGACCAGGGGACGGCCCGAGGCGTGGCGGGCCACCGCGGTCATCGGGGCGGCGACCAGGAGCAGCAGGGTGCACAGGGTCAGGCCCATGCCCGTGTATCCGGCGCTCTCCGACAGGAGGCTGCCGGCCAGCGGGCCGCAGGCCACGCCCAGGGAGGACGCCGAGCCGACGAGGACGGCCCAGCGGCCACGCGGGTCGAGGGAGGCGGCCAGGCCCAGGAGGTAGGAGAGGACCACCGGGTAGACGGCGTTCCACAGGATCTCGCCGGTGGCGAAGGAGAGCAGGTCCCCGGCGGCCGAGCTGAGCAGGACGCAGCCGGCGATGAGGACGGTGCCCACCCCGATCGGGACGGCCCGGCCGAGGCGCGAGCCGAGCGCCCCCGCCGCCGTGACCCCGACGAGCCCGGCGCCGAGCGCCGCCGCGAAGACCGCGCCAACGGTGACCTCGGAGAGACCGGCCTGGGTGAGTCCGATGCGGCCGCTGACGCCCCACAGCGCGTTCTGCGCGAGGGACCAGCAGAGGATGCCACCCGCGAGCACGGCTCCGGCTCGGCGGTGGGGGAGCGGGCCCGTGGCCGCCGTGGCCTCCCGTACGGCGCGCGTGGCGTCCGGCAGGCGGCCCGTCAGCGGCCACACGAGGGCCGCCGCGCAGGCGATGGCGAGCAGCGGCGGGGCGTGGCCGCCGGCCAGGTGCGGGAGGGTGAGGTAGAGGGCGCCCGCCGCGGCCGACACGGAGAGCAGGCCGAGGATCGAGGCCCGGTGCGGGTCCTTCTGGCCGGCGATCCCGGCGGCGGCCACCGCCGTCGCCGTACCCGAGCCGAGGCCGCCGAGGACCGCGCCCGCGACGACCAGGGGCACGATGCCGGTGGCGGCGGCGGAGCCGTATCCGACGGCCATCGCGAGAAGGCCCGCGCGGGCCGCCCGGCGGGGGCCGACGCGTTCTCCGCGCGCGGCGAGCGTGAAGCCCGCGGAGGAGGAGCCGAGCAGCAGGACGGAGCCGACGAGGCCCGCCTGCGCGGGGGTGAGGCCGAGCCCGGCGGAGAGCCGGCCGACGACGGTCGGCAGCAGGTACGGGGCGAGGTATCCGGCCGTGAAGAGGGAGACGAGGGCGACGAGAGCCCCCGGGACGCGCGGGCGCGACGACATGGGCGTTCCAGGAACTGAACAGGGAAAGGAGACGGCGCCCGGTGGTCGCACGGGGTCGCGGCACCATGTGTATCAAGCATCCGAGTGAGCGGAGAAGGTGGTATCCCCCGATTCAGGCTGTGATGTGGGTCACTATTGGTTTGGGTTGATGGAGGTGAGGGAACACGTGACCGCCGCGTTGCGGCACCCCCGTCCCTCCACCCCCATCGGGCACACTGTCCAGATCAGCACCACGGTGCCGATCCAGCGCACCACGACCGGGGAGTCCGCCGTGACCACAGCAAGGGGAGACCAGCCGCACCAGGACGCCGGAGTCGACCCCCTGGTGTGTCTGCGCGAACCCACCGACCCCGCGTGCGACGTCTTCCTGACCGGAACCGTCTTCCTCGACATCATCTTCACCGGCCTCGACAGCGCCCCCGTCCGGGGCACCGAATCCTGGGCCCGGGGCATGGGATCGAGCCCCGGCGGCGTCGCCAACATGGCCACCGCCCTCGCCCGCCTCGGTCTGCGCACCTCCCTCGCCGCCGCCTTCGGCGACGACCACTACGGCGAGTACTGCTGGGACGCGCTCGAACAGGGCGAGGGCATCGACCTCTCCCTCTCCCGCACCGTCCCCGGCTGGCACTCCCCGGTCACGGTCTCCATGGCCTACGAGGGCGAGCGCACGATGGTCTCCCACGGCCACGAGGCCCCGCCCCTGGAAGGCGCCCTGCCCGCCTACCCGCCGCACGCCCGCGCGGCCGTCGCCTCCCTCGTCCCCGGACGCGGCGAGGAATGGGTCGCCCGGGCCGCCCGCGGCGGCGCCAAGGTCTTCGCCGACGTCGGCTGGGACGACACCGGCCGCTGGGACCTGGCCGGCCTCCCCGACCTCGCCCACTGCGAGGCCTTCCTGCCCAACGCCGCCGAGGCGATGCGCTACACCCGCACCGACTGCCCCCGGGCCGCCGCGCGCGCCCTCGCCGACAAGGTCCGCTACGCCGTCGTCACCCTCGGCTCCGAGGGCGCCTACGCCGTCGACGGCGCCACCGGCGAGACCGCCGAGGTCCCCGCCATCCAGGTCTCCGCCCTCGACCCGACCGGCGCCGGAGACGTCTTCGTCGCCGGATTCGTCACCGGCACCCTCGCCGACTGGCCGCTCGCCGACCGGCTCGCCTTCGCCGGCCTCACCGCCGCCCTCTCCGTCCAGGAGTTCGGCGGCTCCCTGTCCGCCCCCACCTGGGGCGAGATCGCCGCCTGGTGGCAGCACGTCCAGGGCCACGCCCAGCAGGACCCCGAGACCCTGCGCGGCCGCTACGCCTTCCTGGAGCGGCTCCTCCCGGCCCCCGCGCGCCCCTGGCCGCTGCGCCGCGCGGTGCCCACGATCGGCTTCCGCGCCGCCGCCCCGTAAATCCCTTCGGCCTGTCACCGCCAGGTCGTAGGCTGGGGAGCCAGAGGTTGTCGAGCGGCGAGAACCCTGCAACAGGAGGTATGCGCAGGCCACAGTGCCGGCCCATGACTCAGACACCCACATCCCAGGACTCGCCCCGCGACGGGGCGCCCGGACAGGCCCGCGCCCAGTTCACCGTCCCCGCCAAGCATCCGATGGTGAGCCTGCTCGGCTCCGGTGACGCGCTGCTCCGCGTGATCGAGCGGTCGTTCCCGCAGGCCGACATCCACGTCCGGGGCAACCAGGTCAGCGCGGTCGGCGACGCGGCGGAAGTCGCGCTGATCCAGCGCCTGTTCGACGAGATGATGCTGGTGCTCCGCACCGGTCAGCCGATGACGGAGGACGCAGTGGAACGCTCGATCGCCATGCTCAGGGCGAGCGAGAACGGATCGGAGGGCGGCGAGGAGACTCCCGCCGAGGTGCTCACGCAGAACATCCTCTCCAACCGGGGACGCACGATCCGCCCCAAGACGCTCAACCAGAAGCGGTACGTCGACGCGATCGACAAGCACACGATCGTCTTCGGCATCGGCCCCGCCGGCACCGGAAAGACCTATCTCGCCATGGCGAAGGCGGTCCAGGCCCTGCAGTCCAAGCAGGTCACCCGGATCATCCTGACCCGCCCGGCCGTCGAGGCCGGCGAGCGCCTCGGCTTCCTGCCCGGCACGCTCTACGAGAAGATCGACCCCTACCTGCGCCCGCTCTACGACGCCCTGCACGACATGCTCGACCCCGACTCGATCCCCAAGCTCATGGCGAGCGGCACGATCGAGGTCGCGCCGCTGGCATATATGAGGGGTCGTACCCTGAATGACGCCTTCATCATCCTCGACGAGGCGCAGAACACGAACCCCGAGCAGATGAAGATGTTTCTCACCCGCCTCGGCTTCGACTCGAAGATCGTCATCACCGGTGACGTCACCCAGGTCGACCTGCCGAACGGGACGAAGAGTGGTCTGCGTCAGGTCCGGGACATCCTGGAAGGCGTCCAGGACGTCCACTTCTCGACGCTCACGTCGCAGGATGTCGTCCGGCACAAGCTCGTCGGCCGTATCGTCGACGCGTACGAGCAGTACGACCTCCGCACCGAGGGCCGCGACGACAGTCGCGGTGAGCACCGGCGCGGCCGCAACGGGAAGTAGAACGCAGAACACATGTCGATCGACGTCAACAACGAGTCCGGCACCGAGGTCGACGAGCAGGCGATCCTCGACATCGCCCGCTACGCGCTCGCGCGCATGCGCATCCACCCGCTCTCCGAGCTCTCGGTGATCGTCGTGGACACGGAGGCGATGGAGCAGCTCCACATCCAGTGGATGGACCTGCCGGGACCGACGGACGTCATGTCGTTCCCGATGGACGAGCTGCGTCCGCCGACGAAGGACGACGCGGAGCCCCCGCAGGGGCTCCTCGGCGACATCGTGCTCTGCCCCGAGGTCGCCACCCAGCAGGGCAAGGACGCGCCGACGGAGCACTCCATGGACGAGGAGCTGCAGCTCCTCACCGTCCACGGGGTGCTCCACCTCCTCGGGTACGACCACGAGGAGCCCGAGGAGAAGGCCGAGATGTTCGGTCTCCAGGCGGCGATCGTCGACGGCTGGCGCGCGGAGAAGGGCCTGACCGGCCCCTCCCCGGCGCCGACCGTCTCCTGACCCCGATGGACGTTTCGCTGATCCTCGGGGCGGTGGCCCTGGTCGTCGTGGCCTGGCTCGCCGCCTGCGCCGAGGCCGGACTCGCGCGCGTCTCCAGCTTCCGCGCCGCCGAGGCCGTACGGTCCGGCCGGCGCGGGGCCGAGAAGCTCGCCCAGGTGACCTCCGACCCGACCCGCTATCTCAACGTGGCGCTGCTCGTCCGGGTCGCCTGCGAGATGGCGGCCGGTGTCCTCGTCACGTACGCCTGCCTGGAGGCCTTCCCGGAGACCTGGGAGGCGCTGCTCGTCGCCATCGCCGTCATGGTCCTCGTCTCGTACGTGGCCGTCGGCGTCTCGCCGCGCACGATCGGCCGGCAGCACCCGCTGAACACGGCGACGGCCGCCGCCTACGTCCTGCTGCCGCTGGCCCGGATCATGGGGCCGATCCCGCAGCTGCTCATCCTCATCGGCAACGCGCTGACGCCGGGCAAGGGGTTCCGCAAGGGCCCGTTCGCCTCCGAGGCGGAGCTGCGGGCGATGGTGGACCTCGCCGAGCAGGAGTCGCTGATCGAGGACGAGGAGCGCCGGATGGTGCACTCCGTCTTCGAGCTGGGCGACACGCTCGTGCGGGAGGTGATGGTGCCGCGGACCGACCTCGTCTGCATCGAGCGGTACAAGACGATCCGTCAGGCCCTCACGCTCGCGCTGCGCTCCGGTTTCTCGCGCATCCCGGTGACCGGGGAGAACGAGGACGACATCGTCGGCATCGTGTACCTGAAGGACCTGGTCCGCAAGACGCACATCAACCGGGAGTCCGAGGCGGACCTGGTGTCGACGGCGATGCGGGCCGCGGCCTTCGTGCCGGACACCAAGAACGCCGGTGACCTGCTGCGCGAGATGCAGCAGGAGCGCAACCACGTCGCCGTCGTCGTCGACGAGTACGGCGGCACGGCGGGGATCGTCACCATCGAGGACATCCTGGAGGAGATCGTCGGCGAGATCACCGACGAGTACGACCGGGAGCTGCCGCCGGTCCAGGAGCTCGGCGACGGCCGCCACCGGGTGACCGCCCGGCTCGACATCGGGGACCTCGGGGAGCTGTACGGCTACGGACCCGACGAGTACGACGACGAGGACGTGGAGACCGTCGGCGGTCTGCTCGCCAAGGCGCTCGGCAGGGTTCCGATCGCCGGCGCGAAGGCGGTCGTGGAGCTGCCGGACGGGCGTGCGCTGCGGCTGACGGCCGAGGCGCCGGCCGGCCGGCGGAACAAGATCGTCACCGTTCTCGTGGAGCCGACGGAATCGCTGGAACGGGGGGAGAATCCGGCATGACCCCCGAGGAGCTGCGAGCCTTCTGTCTCGACTTCAACGACGCGTCGGAGGAGTTCCCGTTCGGCCCGGAGACCTCCGTCTTCAAGGTCGCGGGGAAGCTGTTCGCGCTGGCGGCGCTGGACTCCGAGCCGCTGAGGGTCAACCTCAAGTGCGATCCGGACGAGGCGGTACGGCTCCGCGAGGAGCATCCCGCGATCGTGCCCGGCTATCACATGAGCAAGCGGCACTGGAACACGGTGACCGTCGGAGAGCTCCCGGACCGGATGGTCCGGGAGCTGGTCGAGGACTCGTACGACCTGGTGGTCGCGGGCCTGCCGAAGGCCGTACGGCTCCGTTTCGACCGGCCGTAGCCCTACCGGTACGGCTCCGCCCCGACCGGCCGTTGACCCACCTTCCCGTCACGGGCTCCGCCCCGGCCGGCCGTGGTCCTCGCGTACGGGCTCCGTGGCACCCACTCCGCCGCCGGTCGTCGTTCAGGACCGGCGGCGCAGGCCGACGCCGACGAGGAGCGCCGTCGCGAGCACGATCGCCGCGTCCAGGGCGAGGACCGTGCGGACACCCCCGTACAGGTCGCCGCCGGTCGTGGCGAGCACGCCGAGCAGCGGGATGCCGACGGTGAGGCCGACCTGCTGGGTGGTGGTCACCAGGCCGGTCGCCAGGCCCTGCTCCTCGTCCGGGACACCGGAGGTGACGGTCAGTCCGTACGAGATGATCGCGCCCAGGTGGCACATGGACGCCAGTGAGACCGCGACCGTCGCCAGGACCGCGCCCGCGTGCTCGGTGACGCCGAGCAGCGCGGCCGTGAGCAGGGCCTGTCCGGCGAGGGAGCCGACCAGGGTGCGGCGGGCGCCGATCCGGCCGATCACCTTCGGCGCGAGCAGGCCGGCCACGACCGACACCACGCCCTGCACGCCGAAGACCAGGCCGGTCGCGAACGCCGACAGGCCGAGCGTCTCCTGGAGGTACAGGGTGAGCACGAAGACGACCGTCGACATCATCGAGAAGGTGACCAGACCGCCCAGGTTGCCGAAGGCGATGGTGCCGCGCCGCAGCATCGGCAGCGAGACCAGCGGGGCCGCGTGCCGGGACTCCACCCGGACGAAGACCGCGAGCAGCAGGACGCCTACCACCAGGGTGACCTGCACGTTCGTGCCGCCGAAGCCGTGCTCGGCGGCCGTCGACAGGGAGTAGATCAGTGCGAGCAGACCACCGGTGACGGTGACCGCGCCGGGCACGTCGAGCCGGGGCCGCTCGGGGGTGCGGGACTCGGGGAGCAGACCGGGGGCCAGCGGCAGCACGATGACGCTGAAGAGGGCGAGCAGGCCCATCGTGGAGCGCCAGCCGAGTGCGTCGGTCATGACGCCGCCGAGGACCATGCCGACGGTGAAGCCGAGCGAGAGCAGTGTGCCGGAGATGCCGAGCGCCCGGTCGCGCAGCGGGCCCTCGGGGAAGGTGGTGGTCAGCAGGGACATGCCGGTGGGGACGATCGCGGCGGCGCCGATGCCCTGGAGGGCGCGTCCGGTGAGGAAGGCGGCCGGGTTCCAGGCGAAGGTGGCGAGCAGCGAGGCGGCGCCGAAGAGGGCGAGCCCGGCGAGGAAGAGCTTCTTGCGTCCGTAGAGGTCGCCGACGCGGCCGAAGAGGAGCAGGAAGCCGCCGGAGGGCAGGGCGAAGGCGGTGACGGCCCACTGGAGGGCGGACTGCCCGAGGCCGAGGTCGGCGCCGAGGACGGGCAGGGCCACGTTCAGTACGGAGAAGTCGAGCGCGACCATGAACTGGGCGGCGCACAGGACGAAGAGGATGAGTCTCGTGCGGCCGGTGAGGGCCGGGGGAGCGGCGGGGGCCGTGGGGTCGGCGGGGGGAGTGGTCAGCGTGGTCATGACCTCACCCTCGGCGTCCGGGAACATCGCTGGGGAGCGGGAACTTATCCTGTTGGTCGCACCACCAGGCATCCAGGGGGAGGAAGCACACGTGGCCACCGCTCTCGAGAGCACCACGATGAAGCAGCACCGACTGGGCGAACTGCGCGAGTTCCTGATGAGCCGTCGGGCCCGGGTGAGCCCGGCGGAGGCGGGGCTGCCGGACGGTGGTGCGCGGCGCCGCACGCCGGGGCTGCGCCGGGAGGAGGTCGCGGTCCTCGCGGGGGTCGGGGTCTCCTGGTACCAGTGGCTGGAGCAGGGGCGGGACATCACGGTCTCGCCGCAGGTGCTCGACTCGGTGGCGCGGGTGCTGCGGCTGAGCCCGGCGGAGCGGCGTCATCTGTACGTCCTGGCGGCGCTGAACCCGCCGGCCCCGGAGACGGCTCCGGAGGACCGGGACATGTGCGAGGGGCTGCGGAGGCTCATCGACGCGTGGATGCCGTTCCCGGCGCACATCATGGACGTGTACTGGAACACGGTCCTGTACAACGACGCGGCGGCGATCGTGCTCGGGATGCGGCCGGAGATCTCGCAGAACTGCCTGGTGAACTTCTTCACCGACCCGCTGTACCGCTCGCGGATGGGCCACTGGGAGGAGCTCGCGCCGAAGGTCGTCGCGCAGTTCCGCTCGGCGTGCTCGGAGTGCCCGGACGACGAGGGCTTCCGGGCGGTGGTCGAGGAGGCCAAGGAGCTGAGCCCGGAGTTCGCGGAGCTGTGGGGGCGGCGGGACATCCTGCCGGGCGGCCAGAACCGCAAGGAGATGGAGCATCCGCTGGTCGGCACGCTCGTCGTGGAGGCGACGCAGCTGCGGGTCCCGGCCCGTCCGGACCTGGTGATCGTGATGCACACGCCGCTGCCGGAGGCGGACACGGCGGCGAAGCTGGAGTGGCTGGCGTCGCCGGAGGGGCGCCGGGGGGCGATGTACCCGGTCGCGGGCTGATCGGTGGAGGGGCCGGCCCGTGGGGGGCGGTGGTCGCCAGGCCGGTCGCGGGCCGATCTCCGGGCCGGACCTATGCTCAGGGCATGACACTCAGCAGCGAGCACGGCGACCTCGGCGCCGAGGACCTCAAGATCATCACTCTGGCGCGGAGTGCCCGCGCGCGCAACGGCGTGTCCGAAGGGGCCGCGGTGCGGGACGAGACCGGCCGTACCTATGTGGCGGGGACCGTGGAGCTGGAGTCGCTCAAGCTGAGCGCGCTGCGGACCGCCGTCGCCATGGCGGTGGCGAGCGGCGCCGAGTCCCTGGAGGCGGCGGCCGTCGTGTCGAACGCCGAGGCGGCCTCGGACGAGGACCGCGCGGCGGTGCGCGACCTCGGCGGCCCGCAGACCCCGGTGCTGCTCGCGGGCCCCGACGGGCAGCTCCGCGCGGCGGTCACGGCGGGCTGAGACGGAGAGCCCGGCCGCTCCCGGCGGGGCGGTGGGAACAGGACAGCGGGGTCCGGCGCGCGCGCCGGACCCCGCGCCTTTGTGTCCTTGTGAAGGATCACCGCATCTTCTCTTGCCTTCCCCGGTCGTCTGCGTCTCAATGAACAGCGGTTCGCCCGACGGACCGTCAGATCTCTCGTCCCTCACGCAGTGTCCGCACCCCTGCGTTCGTCATCGGAAGGGGTTCGAACCCACCATGAGAAGCAGAAGCACCTTAGGAACCGTCGCGGTCCTCGCCGGAGGACTCGCCGCCGCCTCGCTCGCCTTCGCGCCGACGGCCGCCGCCGTCTCGCCGGGGTCGGCGACGGCGACGTACGACTGCGGATCGTGGGGCGGCGGCAGCGCCACCCTCGTCGCGACGCAGAGCGGCACGGCCGCGACCATCACCGTCACCTCGGCCGTCACGACGCCGATCGCGGTCGGCGCCAACCAGATCAACGCCACGCTCACGATGGCGAAGGCCGGCGGTGGCACGCGGGTCTTCACCGGGAAGAAGAACCCCGCGCTCCCCGCCGGGGGCTCCGTGGTCATCGGTCCGCTGAGCGGGACGGTGGCATCGGGTGACAGCCTCAACTCGTACTTCGCGGGTGTCGCCCTCAAGATGGTGATCTTCGGGGTCCCGGTGAACTGTGACGCCCTGACCTCGCAGTCGCCCGGCCCGTTCGTCTTCAGCTGAGCCCCGCGCGGGGCGGCTGCGGCCGAGCCTCGTACCGTCCCGGACCGGTGTCGCCGTAGGCGGCACCGGTCACTGCCGTGACCTGCGGAAACGTCCGCGGAGCCGCGATCTTGACAGTATCTGATGGGTCATCAGTCGATGTCTCTCGCTTGCATTGACTTCTCTCCGCCCGCAGCCGTCAATGGCGCCCACTCATCCCTAGGAGGGGGCACACCCATGGCACTCACCCGATCCCGGGCGGCGGCCCGAAGACGGCGCTGGACCGCCGTCCTCGGCGCCACCGCCCTCGCCGTCACGGGCGGCGCGCTCGCCGCCCCGGCCGGCGCGACCACCACCTCGCAGCCGGTGGAGTTCCAGACCCGCTGCGTCCCGCCGCCGATCGCCGGCATCCCGCCCATCACGGGCACCACCACCGCCGAGATCACCGTCGACAGGGCCAGCCCCAAGGTCGGCGACACCGTGACCGTGACCTACACGATCACCAGGCCCGCCGCGTCCAACCCCGTCGACCTCGCGCTCCCGGCCGACATCATGACGCCCAGCGGCAAGGTCACCCTCGGCGGCGCCCAGACCGGGGCGGTGACTGTCACCGGCCCCAAGAAGAACCCGCCGGTCCCCGGCAAGGGCACCTTCCCGGCCTTCTCCATGACCGGCACCTTCACGGTCACCCAGGCCGGATCGATCACGCTCTCGCCCGGCGACTACAACATCCACACCAGCTACATCATGGAGCTGGACACCCCCTGTACGGTGCTCAACCCGCCCGCCCCGGTCTCCGAGACGGTCGTCGCGAGCCCCGTCACCAGCCCCAACACCCGCGCGCTCCAGCTCGACACGGCATCCGGCGCCCCCGGCGTCCGGGTCACCGTCAACGGCTCGAGGTTCACCCCGCTCACCGAGGTCACCGTCGTCGGCCGCGCCGGAGCGGCGGAGACCGCCGACAGGATGACCGTCACCACCGACAGCGACGGCTCCTTCGCGGCGCGCCTCAAGGTCAACGACAAGGCGACCACCGGGGTCGTGGCGTACGAGGGCGCCGCCTGGAACGCCGACAAGGGCGCCGGGCCCGCCGCGTACACCGTCGTCGACGACACGCCGCAGCCCCCGGACAGCCAGAAGATCACCGCGGCCGTCACGGCGGGCGAACTGTCCATGACCCAGGCCGGGGACGCCGTCCAGCTGTCCTCGGTCGACTTCGGCCAGGGCGGCGCCGCCACCGGCGACCTGAAGACGGTGACGGTCAAGGACTTCCGCGGCGGCCCCGCGGGCTGGTCCCTCACCGGCAAGGTCACCGACTTCACCGGTCCCGGCGGCTCCATCGGCGCCGGCAGCCTCAGCTGGACCCCGGCCTGCACCGCCAAGGCCGGCAGCCCCAGCACCTGCGCGGCCGGTTCGGCCGGCCCGGTCGGCAGCGGCGGCGCGACCCTCGCCTCCACGCCGAACGGCGCCGTCACGGGCGGCGAGTTCACCGTCGACGCCGGGCTCTCCCTCGACGTCCCGGCCTTCACGGCGCCGGGCTCGTACGCGGGCGTCCTGACGCTGACCCTGTCCTGACCGCGCGGCGGGCCGGGCGCGCACCCGGTCGGCCCGCTCCGATCCGCACCCCGGGGGTTCGCACCCGTGCGCCTCAAGTCGTACGTCCTCCTCCTGAGCAGCCTCCTCCTCGCCGTCCTGGGGGCCGCGCCGAGCGCCTCGGCCGCCGAGAACGGCGAGTGGGCCGTCTATCCGGCCGCCGCCCGGCTGGGCAGCCGTCCCTACTTCTTCCTCTCCGCCGACCCCGGCTCCACCGTCACCGACCGGGTCACCGTCGCCAACAAGACGACCGCCCCACTGACCTTCCGGCTCTACGGCGCCGACGCCTACAACACCGACCGGGACGGCGGCTTCGCCGTCCGCACCCGGCAGGAGAGGCAGACCGGCGCCGGTGCCTGGATCAAGCCCGAGCGGACCAGGATCACCGTCCCGCCCGGCTCCGCCGTCACCGTGCCCTACACGCTGACCGTCCCCGCCGACGCCGACCCCGGCGACCACCCGGGGGCCCTCGTCGCCCTCGACGAGCGGATCAGGCCCGGCGGGAAGGGCTCCGTCGCCGTCGGCGTCCAGCGCGCGGTCGCCGCCCGCCTCTACCTCCGGGTGAACGGGCCGACCGTCCCCGCCCTCGCCGTCGAGGACGTCAGCCTCGACCAGGACCGGCCGCTGGTCCCCGGCACCCGGACGAGCAACGCCGTCGTGTCGTACACCCTGTACAACCGGGGAAACGTCACCCTCAACCCCAGGGTCGCCCTCCGGGCCGAGGGACTCTTCGGACGCACCCTCCTCGACCGCGACCTGGCGAAGGTGCCGGCCGAGCTGCTGCCCCGGCAGAAGATCCGCCTCACCGAGCGGTGGACCGGCTCCCCGCAGCTCGACTGGGGCGACATCACCCTCACCGCCACCGCCAAGGACGTGAGGGAGACCGGCACCGTCTCCTTCCTCGCACTGCCCTGGCTCGCCGCCGCGACCCTGCTCGTGGGGGGTGCCGCGGGCCTCTTCGGCCTGCGGATACGGCGGTACAGGACGGCCCGTACGGGACCGGACGCGCACGTGAGTACGTGAGGGGGGTGCTCATCGGGGACAATGGCCCCCATGAGCGCTCGCAACCAAGAAACCGAAGCCGTCCACCGGGCCGGCTTCGCCTGCTTCGTCGGCCGCCCCAACGCGGGCAAGTCCACCCTCACGAACGCTCTGGTCGGTCAGAAGGTGGCCATCACCTCGAACCGGCCGCAGACCACCCGGCACACCGTCCGCGGCATCGTGCACCGCCCGGAGGCGCAGCTGATCCTGGTGGACACCCCCGGCCTCCACAAGCCGCGCACCCTCCTGGGAGAGCGGCTCAACGACGTCGTGCGCACCACCTGGGCCGAGGTCGACGTGATCGGCTTCTGCCTGCCCGCCGACCAGAAGCTCGGCCCCGGCGACAAGTTCATCGTCAAGGAACTCGCCGCGATCAAGAAGACCCCGAAGGTCGCGATCATCACCAAGACCGACCTGGTCGACTCCAAGACCCTCGCCGAGCAGCTCATCGCGATTGACCTGCTCGGCAAGGAGCTGGGCTTCGAGTGGGCGCAGATCGTCCCGGTCTCGGCCGTCGGCGACAAGCAGGTCCAGCTCGTCGCCGACCTGCTGATCCCGCTGCTCCCGGAGTCCCCGCCGCTCTACCCGGAGGGCGACCTGACGGACGAGCCGGAGCAGGTCATGGTCGCGGAGCTGATCCGCGAGGCCGCGCTCGAAGGCGTTCGCGACGAGCTGCCGCACTCGATCGCGGTGGTCGTCGAGGAGATGATCCCGCGGGAGAACCGTCCGGCGGACCGGCCGCTGCTCGACATCCACGCCAACGTGTACATCGAGCGCCCCAGCCAGAAGGGCATCATCATCGGCCCGAAGGGCAGCCGCCTCAAGGAGGTCGGCATGAAGTCCCGCAAGCACATCGAGGCGCTGCTCGGCACCCCGGTCTTCCTCGACCTGCACGTGAAGGTCGCGAAGGACTGGCAGCGCGACCCGAAGCAGCTGCGGAAGCTGGGGTTCTAGCACCCGCCTCCGCTCTACGCGCCTTCCTTGAGGACCCTCGTGACGAGGGTCCTCTGCGCGTCCGTGAGGCGGGGGTCGCCGCAGCGGACCGTACGGTCGTCGAGGGTGATCTCGTACCGGAAGCCGTCCGGCACGTCCCCGGCCGCCTCCTCGCCGTCGGCGGCGGCGTCGGCGAGGACCGTCACCGCCAGGGTGTGCCACTCGCCGGCGTCCGGCCGGCCGGAGGTGTCCACCTCCGCCGACCGTTCGATGCCCGCGAAACCGCCCGTGCGCCGCACTCGAATCCGCATGGGACCTGTGTACCAGCCGGATCAGTCGGTCGGTACGCCCACCGCCGACCAGGCCTTCAGGACGGCCTGGATCTCCTCCCCGTCGCCGTACCGCGCCCGCGCCGCCGCCACCGTGGCCGCCGCGAACTCGGAGAAGCGGGCCTCGGGGGTGAGGGTCCCGCCGGTCATCACGTCGTACCAGATCTGCCCGGCCCGCTCCCAGGCGTTCCCGCCGAGTTCGGTCGCGGCCAGGTAGAAGGCGTGGTTGGGGATGCCGGAGTTGATGTGGACGCCGCCGTTGTCGCGGCCGGTGCGGACGTAGTCGTCCATGTGGCCGGGCTGCGGGTCCTTGCCGAGGACGTCGTCGTCGTACGCCGTGCCCGGGGCCTTCATGGAGCGCAGCGCCGTCCCCTCCACGTTCGGGTGGAAGAGGCCCTCGCCGATGAGCCAGTCGGCCTCCCCGGCGCTCTGGCCGAGGGCGTACTGCTTCACGAGGGAGCCGAAGACGTCCGAGACGGACTCGTTGAGCGCGCCGGACTGGCTGAAGTACTCCAGGTTCGCCGAGTACTGGGTGAAGCCGTGGGCCAGCTCGTGGCCGATGACGTCCACGGGCAGCGTGAAGTCGAGGAAGATCTCGTCGTCGCCGTCGCCGAACACCATCTGCTCGCCGTTCCAGAAGGCGTTGCCGTAGTTCTCGTCGTAGTGGACCGAGGCGAGGAGCGGCAGCCCGGAGCCGTCGATCGAGTCGTGGCCGTAGGCGTTGAGGAAGAGGTCGAAGGTGGCGCCGAGGCCCGCGTAGGCCCGGTTGACGGTGGCGTCCCCGGTCGCCTCGTCGCCCTCGCCCCGGACCTTGACGCCCGGCAGGTCGGTGCGGTGCTCGCAGTCGTGGATCGTGCGGTGCGGCCGGCCGGCCTCGGCGGGGGAGAGGGTGGGCGCGCTGCCGGGCAGCGGCAGGACCCGGAACGTACGGGCCGAGGCGTCCGCCACGAGGGTGCGGCGGGCGGCGGCGGCGACGGCCGGGTTCGGGGAGTGGGCCAGGTGCTCCAGGAGGTGCGGGGGGACGATCGTGCAGAAGACGGGCGTGTGACGAGCCGGGTGGGGAGTCATGCTCGCAATGTGGCACTGCGTGAGGGCGGTGTCACGAGATGCGACGAGGATTGGCGAAATGGAGTGATGCGTCACCGTTCGCTCTTGACGCGGGCGCCGTCCCGCATACTGAAACGGGACGTCCGCCTCCGTCCCCCTGGGCTAAGCTGCGGCACATCATGCGTTTCGGGCTGCTTCTCCTTAGCTGCCGCGGCGAGGGCCTGTAGTCGTAGGCCGACCCCCTCCCCGCGGGACCTGGTGTTGCGTTCGACAGTCGGCCGTCCCCAGCTGGACCCGAGGAGCCCTACGCATGTCGCAGTCCCCGTTCATCGGCCGTCCCACCCCCGTCACCAACGCGACGCAGCTGCAGAAGCCGTCCGGGATGCCGATCCACAAGTACGGCCGCTACGAGGCCGTGGTCATCCCCGACCGCACCTGGCCCGAGCAGCGGATCACCAAGGCGCCCCGCTGGCTGTCCACCGACCTGCGCGACGGCAACCAGGCGCTGATCGACCCGATGTCCCCGGCCCGCAAGCGCGAGATGTTCGACCTGCTCGTACGCATGGGCTACAAGGAGATCGAGGTCGGCTTCCCGTCCTCCGGTGACACCGACTTCGCGTTCGTGCGCTCCATCATCGAAGAGGGCGCGATCCCGGACGACGTCACCATCTCCGTCCTGACGCAGGCCCGCGAGGACCTGATCGAGCGGACCGTGGAGTCCCTGGTCGGCGCCAGGCGCGCCACCGTCCACCTGTACAACGCGACCGCGCCCACCTTCCGCCGGGTCGTCTTCCGCGGCTCGAAGGAGCAGATCAAGCAGATCGCCGTGGACGGCACCCGGCTGGTCATGGAGTACGCGGAGAAGCTGCTCGACGAGCGCACGGTCTTCGGCTACCAGTACAGCCCCGAGATCTTCACCGACACCGAGCTGGACTTCGCCCTGGAGGTCTGCGAGGCGGTCTGTGACGTCTGGCAGCCGGGTCCGGGCCGCGAGATCATCCTCAACCTGCCCGCCACCGTGGAGCGTTCGACGCCGTCCACGCACGCGGACCGGTTCGAGTGGATGTCCCGGAACCTGACCCGCCGCGAGCACGTGTGCCTGTCGGTCCACCCGCACAACGACCGCGGAACGGCCGTGGCGGCGGCCGAGCTGGCGATCATGGCCGGCGCCGACCGCATCGAGGGCTGCCTGTTCGGGCAGGGCGAGCGCACCGGCAACGTCGACCTGGTGACGCTGGGCATGAACCTGTTCAGCCAGGGCGTCGACCCGCAGATCGACTTCTCGCAGATCGACGAGATCCGCCGCACCAGCGAGTACTGCAACCAGATGGAGGTCCACCCGCGCCACCCCTACGCGGGCGACCTGGTCTACACCGCCTTCTCCGGCTCCCACCAGGACGCCATCAAGAAGGGCTTCGACGCCATGGAGGCCGACGCGGCCGCCGCCGGCGTGACCGTGGACGACATCGAGTGGGCGGTGCCGTACCTGCCCATCGACCCGAAGGACGTCGGCCGCTCCTACGAGGCCGTCATCCGGGTCAACTCGCAGTCCGGCAAGGGCGGTATCGCGTACGTCCTGAAGAACGACCACAAGCTGGACCTGCCCCGCCGGATGCAGATCGAGTTCTCGAAGATCATCCAGCAGAAGACGGACTCCGAGGGCGGCGAGGTCACGCCGGCCGCGATCTGGGCCGTCTTCCAGGACGAGTACCTGCCCAACCCGCGGAACGCCTGGGGGCGCATCCAGCTGCGCTCCGGTCAGACCACCTCCGACACGGACGGCACGGACACCCTGACCGTCGAGGCGGTCGTGGACGGCGCCGAGACCGTGCTGTCCGGCTCCGGCAACGGCCCGATCTCCGCCTTCTTCGCCGCCCTGCAGTCGATCGGCGTGGACGCCCGCCTGCTGGACTACCAGGAGCACACGATGAGCGAGGGCGCCTCCGCGCAGGCCGCCTCGTACATCGAGTGCGCCATCGACGGTCAGGTCCTGTGGGGCATCGGGATCGACGCCAACACGACCCGCGCCTCCCTGAAGGCGGTCGTCTCGGCGGTCAACCGCTCCGCCCGCTGACCCGCTCTCCCACCGGACCGCCCCGCCCCTCTCCGAGCTTTCCGAGGCGGCGGGGCGGTCTCGCGTGTGAGCCGCGTCACGGTTTCGTTTTCTCGCCTCCCCGTCCACGCCCGCCGCCCCGGGCGAGGCCACCACCACCCCGGGCACCACCCCGACCCCGGCGCCGTCCGCCACCCCGGAGGGTGATCTCGCGACGACCGGTTCGGCCATCGGCCCCGGTGTGATCGCGGCCGCGGTGGCCGCCGTCCTCGTCGGCGGAGGCTTCCTGGCCTTCGCAAAGCGGCGCCGTCGCGCCTCCTGACGCCGGCGGAAGAGTGACGTGTCTCGGCCAACTCCGCGGTGAAGTCCTGACGGGGTGCTGACGCCGCATCAAGGATGTGGCTAACATCACGCCAACGCCGGCAGTGCAGCCGGGCCGTTGAGGAGGTGCGTGTGCGATCTGCCCGGAATTCACGTGGTGGGAAAGTGGGCGTCTGCGGAATCCGCACCTCCTGGAACACGGTCGGTGACGGCGAGTTCTTCTGCGAGGAGTGCGGGGGCGACCGGAACTACCGGCGGCGCACCGGCCGCCGCAGGTTCGCCGTCCTGGGCGTCCCGGTCCTGCCCCGGGGCTGTACGGGCCCCGTCGTCGAGTGCGCGGCCTGCCACACGCACTTCGGCACGGAGGTGCTGGACCACCCCACGACGAGCCGGTTCTCCGCGATGCTGCGGGACGCCGTGCACACCGTCGCCCTGGCCGTCCTCGCGGCCGGCGGCACCGATTCCCGCGAGGCCCTGGACCGGGCCGTGAGCGCGGTCCGCTCCGCCGGCTTCGCCGAGTGCACGGCCGTCCAGCTCGTCGACCTGGTCGAGGCCCTGGAGGCCGACACCGGGCGCTTCATGCCCGCGGTGAACCCCGAGGGGGCCCTCCTCGCGATCGAGCTGCACGAGGCCCTGGAGCCGCTCACCCCGCACCTGTCGCCCTCCGGGCGGGAGTCGATCCTGCTCCAGGCCGCCCGGATCGCCCTCGCCGACGGGATGTACAGCCCGGCCGAGCGGGAGGTCCTCGGAACCGTCGGGAACGCGCTCGCGCTCGCCCCCGACGACACCGTGCGGCTGCTCGCCTCGGCGAGGACCGTCTCCTAGATCGTGTCCGGAAGGTCCCGCCCGGCCCGCGACGCCCGGACGCGACCTGGCCGGAACCGCCACCGGGCGATGCCCGGCGGGGCGCTCTCCTACGGCACGATGTTCTGGTTGAGGCGGAACACGTTGTCCGGGTCGTACCGGCGCTTCACCGTCCGCAGCCGGTCCCAGTTCTGCCGGTAGTTGCCCCGCGTCCGGTCCTGGTCGTCGGCGTCCATGAAGTTCACGTAGCCGCCCTCCTGGGTGTGCGGGCGCAGCGCCTCGTCATAGGCGCGGGTCCAGGCGATGTCGTGCTCCGAGTCCGCCGGGTCGGTCCAGGTGGCGCCGATGGAGTGCGAGAAGACGGCGTCGCGGTAGGCGAACGCGGTCTCCTCCGGGCCCACCCGGTGGCAGGCGCCGTCGATCGGGAAGATCGCCGTGTCCGACTCCATGGACGGCATGGTCCCGCCGAACTCCATGTGGACGTCGATCGCGCCGTCCGAGAGCTCGCGGCTGAAACGGCCCTTCCAGTAGTGGCGGAGGCCGGGTGGCAGCTGCTCGTCGAAGAGGGTGTTGATCACCGGGTACGGCATGCGCTCCATGAACCGGCCGACGACCGGGCCCAGCCCGTCGAGGCGGGCGAGGACCTTTCCGTCCTCCGTCTCCGGGCCGCTGAAGCAGGTGAACGCGGCGCAGATCGGCCGCCCGTGCCAGCGCTCCGGCAGGAACGGTTCCTCGGGTCCGAGGGCGATCACGAGGATCGAGTTCAGCTCCTCCGGGGAGTCCGCGATGAGCCGCGCCCATGCCCGGGCCACGTCCCCGTCCAGCGGATAGCAGCTCAGCCCGCCGAAGACGTCCGAGACCGGCTGCAGCCGGTAGGCGAGCGAGACGGCGACGCCGAAGTTGCCGCCGCCGCCCCGCAGCGCCCAGAACAGGTCCGGGTGCCGCTCGGCGTCGCAGGCGACGAGCGTGCCCTCGGCGGTCACCACGTCCGCCGCGACCAGGTTGTCGCAGCTCAGCCCGGAGCGGCGGGCGAGATGGCCCATGCCGCCGCCGAGCGTGAGGCCGCCGACGCCGGTCGTGGAGACGACCCCGCCGGTGGTGGCGAGCCCGAAGGCGTGGGTGGCGTGGTTGAAGTCGCCCCAGGTGGCACCGCCCGCGGCCCGTGCCGTACGGGCCTCCGGGTCGACCCGGACGCCTCGCATCCGGGACAGGTCGACGACGAGTCCGTCGTCGACGGTGCCGAACCCGGCGACGGAGTGGGAGCCGCCGCGCACGGCCAGCGGGAGGGCGTGCTCCCGGGCGTACCGCACGGCCGCGCTCACGTCGGCGGCGTCCACGGCGTGGACGACGACGGCGGGCCGGCGGTCGTGCAGGGCGTTGTAGACCCGGCGGGACACGTCGTACGACGGGTCGCCACGGGTCACGACGGTGCCGCGCACGGCACCGCGAAGCGTGTCCAGGGGTTCGGTCGTGGTGGTCATGTGTCCGGTGTAGCCCGGCGGGACGGGCGCCCGCATCGCCCGAACCGCCCACGCGTCGACGACGCCCCCGCGTGGGCCGTTCAGACCAGGCCGTGCGCGTACGCGTAGGCCGTGGCGGAGGCGCGGGAGCCGACGCCCAGCTTGGCGAAGATGTTGTTCAGATGGCGGGCCACCGTGTGCTCGCTGATCACCAGAGTCCGGGCGATGTCCTTGTTCGTCCCGCCCGAGGCGACCAGCCGCAGCACCTCCGCCTCCCGCGCGGTGAGCCCGCCCGGCAGCCGCCGCCGTGACCCGCCGGAGAGCAGCGCCGCCGCGCGCCGGGCGTCCGGTACGGCCCCGAGCCGCTCGAAGACCGCCCGCGCGGTGCCCAGCTCCAGGCGGGCCGCCTCCTCGTCGCCCGCCGCCCGGTCGGCCGCCGCGAGCACCATCCGCACCTGCGCGGCCTCGTACGGCACCCGGAGCTCCAGCCACCCGGCGAGCGCCCGCCGCAGCAGCCGGAGCGCGTCGGGGGCCCTGCGGGCCAGCGCCACCGAGCCGAGGGCCGTGTCGGCCAGGGCCCGCAGCAGCGGTACGTCCCCGGCGAGCGCGTCCAGCTCCGCCGCCGCCCGCGCCGCTCCGGGTACGTCACGGACGGCGAGGGCCACCTCGGTGCGGGCGGCGAGGAGGCGGGCCCGGCCCAGGACGTCGTGGTGGGCCTCGCCCCGGCAGGCCAGGGCCAGGTCGACGCCCGCCACCGCCGCGTCGGCCCGGCCCTGCGCGAGGCGCAGCAGCGCGAGGCCCGGCTGGGGGATCCGGCCCAGTTCGTGGGCGTGCCCGTACGAGACGGCGGCCGCTTCGAGGCGGCCCTGGCGGCGCTGGACGTCCCCGGCGGCGTAGTACGCGGCGGCGGCCGACTCCAGGCAGTCCACCGGCACCTCACGGCAGGCCTGCCGGGCCTCCGCCTCGGCGAGCGCCCAGATGCCGAGGAGGTCGAGGACCTCGACGCGGTGGGCCCGGCAGACGCCCCGGAACGGGTTCTCGTCGGCGGGCACGGTCATGGGGAGGGGAGCGGGGGTCCCGGCGCCCGCCCCGGTCCCCGCAGCCCCGGCCGCCCCGGTCCCCGCCGTCGCGTCCGGCGTGGTCTCCGCCGCCCCGGTCCCCGCCGTCGCGTTCGCCGGGTGGCCCGGCCACGGCGGGGCGCACCACTCCATCGCCGCGTTCGTCCATTCCACCGCCCGCGCGAAGTCGGCGGCCTCCATGCACTGGGTGAGGGCCAGGCAGTACAGCCAGCCCGTGAACATGCCGCTCAGTTCGCCCGCCACCACCGCGCACATCGCGTCGTCGAGGAGCGCGAGGGCCTCGGTCCTGCGGCCGGCCGCGAACAGGACGCGGGACCCGGCCTGGCGGCTGAGGGCGAGGAGGTCGGGGCTGCCGGAGGCGAGCGCGAGCTCCGTCATGCGGCGGGTCGCGGCGAGGGCGGCCTCGTGGTCGCCGTGCGCCACGGCCTCCTCGGCCGCCGACCAGGCGAGGAAGCACTGCTCCGGGCAGTCCGGCAGGTCCTCCAGGTGGTGCCGGGCCCGGTGCAGCCAGCCGGCCGCGGCGGCGGGCCGTCCGAGCCCCGCGTACTCGTAGGAGAGCCACCAGGAGGCGAGTCCGGCGCCCCGGTGGTCGTGGGCCGCGAGGTAGGCGGCGTGCGCGCGGAGCCGGGCGGTGACGGACTCGTCGACGTGCCCGGACCACCAGGCGGCGTCGGCGAGGACGGAGAGGTCGTCGGCGGTCAGCCCGCGGGAGGGGTGCAGGTCGTGGGCGTGGAGCAGCTCGTACGCCTCGGCCCAGGACTCACGGGCGGCGGCCTCCCTGGCGCGCTCGACCGCGTCGGCCGCCTCGGCGGTGTGGCGGGTGTGTCGGGTGTAGAGCGTGGGTGCGGACATGGCTCTCGCCTCTTCCCGGTCCTTTCAGGGTAGGACCGGGAAGAGGCGAGGGCCGCCCGTACGGGGGTGCTACTCGATCGCGCCGCTCGCGCGGAGCATGTCCTCGCGCTCGACGATCTTCACGCGCTCGCGGCCCTGCGGCTCGCCGAGCGCCTGCTCGGCGGCGTCCAGGGCGTACCAGCCCTCCCACGTCGTGTACGTGAGGCCCTTGCCCTCCAGGAAGGAGACGACCGCCTCCGGCTCCGGGGTGGCGGGGGTCAGCAGGCGCCCGTTCGCGAAGTCGTCCAGGAGGTTCGCCACGGTCTCGTTGGCGTCGCCCTTGGTGTGGCCGATGAGGCCGACGGGGCCGCGCCGGATCCAGCCGGTGCAGTACGTGGAGGCCATGTGCTCGCCGGTCTCCTCGATGACCCGGCCGCCCTCGTCCGGCACGGTGCCGGTCGTGGTGTCCCAGGGGAGCTTGGGCAGCTCGTCGGAGAGGTAGCCGACCGCGCGGTAGACCGCCGACACGTCCCAGTCGGTCATGGCGCCGGTGCCCTTCACGTTCCCGGTGCCGTCCAGCTCGGTGCGCTCGGTGCGGAGGCCGACGACCTTGCCGTCCTCGCCGAGGATCTCGACCGGCGACTCGAAGAAGTGCAGGAACAGCTTGTGCGGGCGGTCGCCGACGTCGCGGATCGCCCAGTTCTCCAGCGTCTTGGCGACCATGTCGGTCTGCTTGTTCTTGCGCCGCTCGGCGATCGAGCCCTCGTCGTAGTCGATGTCCTCGGGGTTGACGATGACCTCGATGGTGGGGGAGTGGTCCAGCTCGCGCAGCTCCATGGGGCTGAACTTGGCCTGGGCCGGGCCGCGGCGCCCGAAGACGTGGATCTCGACGGCCTTGTTGACCTTGAGACCGTCGTAGACGTTCGGCGGGATCTCGGTCGGCAGCAGCTCGTCGCCGGTCTTGGCGAGGATGCGGGCGATGTCGAGGGCCACGTTGCCGACGCCGAGGACGGCGACCTTCTCCGCTTCGAGCGGCCAGGTGCGCGGGACGTCCGGGTGGCCGTCGTACCAGGAGGCGAAGTCGGCCGCGCCGTACGAGCCGTCCAGCTCGACACCGGGGATCTTCAGCTCGCGGTCGGCCATGGCGCCGGTCGAGAAGACCACGGCGTCGTAGAAGGCGCGCAGGTCGTCGAGGTGGACGTCGGTGCCGTAGTCGACGTTGCCGAAGAGGCGGACCTGCGGCTTGTCGAGGACCTGGTGGAGGGCCTTGACGATGCCCTTGATCCGGGGGTGGTCGGGGGCGACGCCGTAGCGGATGAGGCCGAAGGGCGCCGGCATCCGCTCGAAGAGATCGATGGACACGCCCGGCTCGGCGGCGGCCTCGGACTTCAGCAGCGCATCGGCGGCGTAGATTCCGGCGGGGCCGGCGCCGACGATCGCGACCCGGAGGGGGCGGGGCATGACTGGGTTCCCTTCGCAAGCGACATGGCGGCGAAGCCGCCGACACTTAGGTCACCCTAATTAACATCCCGCGCACAGTGGTACCCGACCCCGGTCTATGAGCCCATAAGGCGAACTTATGACTTCCCAAAGTCGGGCTAGGCCCCGCCCTCGGCGAGGGCCTCGACCGTCACGAGGGCCAGGGCCGCCAGGCCCCCGAGCCCGCAGAGGAGGAGGAACGTCCCCGCCGAGATGCTCAGGCGCTGCATGAACCCCGGCTTCAGCGTGTAGACGTCCGCCGGGTCCTTCGGATCGTAGGCGACCTCCAGGTACGGACCGTGGCTGAGGTGGGACACGGTGCGGGTCGTCCCGGTGGTGTCGACGTAGAGGTAGGTCCCCGGCACGTTGGCCGGCCGGGCGAACTCCCTGACGCCGTGCTCGCGCACCCGCCGCGTGTGGGCCCACTGCCCGAACTCGTAGACGCCGGCCCCGAGCGTCACGGCCGTGACCAGCCCGATCACGGCGATGCCGACGGCATAGCCGGCGCCTCCGGTGACCCCGGCGATGACGGACAGGGCGACGACCGCCCCGAGGAGCACGAGCACGAACCACATGAACCGGCGCAGGTGCCTTCGCTGCCAGTGCGTCCTGAAGGTCCTCAGGACGACGAGCGCGGCGCCGTCTACCTCCTCGTCCGGCTCCAGCAGCAGCGAGTTCACGCCGTCGGCGAAGGCGGTGGCGGCGGCCTCGCTCACGCCCTCCACCCGGTGGACCACGGGCGTGGTCCCGGCGCGAGCCCGCAGCTCGACGGCGACGGCCCCTCCTTCGGCCCGCACCCGCCCGACGGCCTCGCCGGGGATCGTGAGCTCCTCGCGGGGCCGCTCCAGGAACAGCCCCTCGGGGGCGGCGCTCAGGGTGATGCCGCCGTGTCCCTTGAGGACGGGTATGGACGCGATGATCGACATGGCCGCGAGCCTAGGGCGAACGGCTGTCCGCGTCAGCCCTTGAGCGCCGTGACGAACGCGGCCCAGGCGACGGCTGCCACGACCAGGACGGGGCCTTCGGTCTGCTTGCTGTCGCGGACGGGAACGACGCCGTCGACGCCGTCCAGGACTTCGAGGCAGTCGCCGCCCTCGCCGTTGCTGTAGCTGCTCTTGCGCCAGACGGTGTCCGTGAAGTCGTAGGAGACCTCGACGCAGCTGCCGCCCTCCCCGTTGCTGTGGGAGCTCTTGAACCAGTGGGCGTTGGTCAGGTCGTACGCGCGCATCGTCTGAAGTCCTCCGCCGCCGACTCGATCAGGGCCAGGGACGCCTCCGGCGACAAGGCGGCGACCCTGAGCAGATCGTAGGCGCGCTGTGCGCGCTTCACCACCGCCGGATCATCGAGGAGCGTCCCCGAAAACGACGTCTCCGTATAGGCCGTTGGCGGCTGGTCACCAAACTCCATGAGCTGGAGCATGCCGTTCATGGAGGCGTGCGCGCCCGCCGCGCGGGGCACTACGGTCACCAGCACCCACCGCTTCCGGATCAGGGTCGCGATGTGGTCGAGCTGCTCGGCCATGACGGCGGGTCCGCCGACCGGGGTGAGCATGGCGTTCTCGTGCAGGGTGACCCAATACTCGGGCCTTGTAGCGTCCGAGAGGACCCGCGCCCGTTCGATCCGCGAGGTGACCTTCTCCCCGACGTACTCCTCCGTGACGAAGGGGTTCGCGGCCAGCGTCACCACCCGGGCGTACTCCTTCGTCTGGAGCAGCCCGGGGATCACCGTCGGCGCGAACTCGCAGATCTTCGTCGCCACCGCCTCCAGCTCCGCGACCGCGTGGAAATAGGACGCGTACGGCGACTTCTCGATGAGTTCCCTACACGTCCGTTCGAAAATACCGCCGGTTTGTAGTACCTCGTCGATTCGCGTCGCCACGTCCAGCTGCGGCTTTCGAATTCCCTGCTCGAACAGGCCGATGTACGCACCCGAGACGAACACGCGTCTGCCCAGTTCCTCCTGGGTAAGACCCGCAGCCTCCCGGCGCTCCTTCAGCAGCTCGCCGAAGAACACCCACACGTCCTGCCGCTTGCCTCTGGCCATGGATTAACTCCCCTATCCGACGCCACAGTTGTACGGCCCGCGCGTCTGCCGATTCTACGGATCCGGCCCCACCCTGGTGAGGCGAAGCAGGAAATGGATTCAGAAAGGCATACGTTGGTGAAGGAAGACATCATGAAGACGACCACGGGGGCCATCGAAGCCGCACAAGAGGCAGTGACGGAATTGCGCGAGGCACTCGCGAGCGCGGGAATCAGGCTTCCCTCGCTCGGGCTCGACGTCGTCACCCTCGCCGCCGATCCTCCGAGGCCGCTCGTCGAATTGGGATGCTGCTCGGTGGAAACGGCACGGCTCCTCGCCGCCGCCGTCCTGCCGGGGGAGGAGAACCGGTCATGACACTGCCCATCGGGTCGTACGTCGTGGAGATCCGCACCGGGCGGGTCGGGACGGTCATGGGGCACGAGGGGCCCTATGTCCAGGTCCGGCCGCTGGGCGGCGGACGCGAGTGGGACGTGGAGCCCGAGGGGGTGCGGGAGGCGACGTCGGCCGAGCGGCTGAGCGCGGCCACGGCGCACGTGAACGCGCGAAGCCGGGGCGAGGTGCCCTGACGGCGCGCGACGGACGCGGAACGCCCGGCCGGGGAGGGTCCCCGGCCGGGCGTCCGTCGTGCTGAGGTCAGGTCCGCTGGTGCCTTCGGAGCGCCCGGAACCCCTTCACCGTGATGACCGCGCCCAGGAGGGCGAAGCCGACGAGCAGCAGCGGGGCGTTCTCCAGGCCGACGCCGGCCAGCAGCGTCAGGGAGGCGATCACGTCGAAGAGGTCCAGGCGTGCGTCGGTCCGGACCGCGGGGTCGGGGCGGCGCATCCGGCGTACGACGGGGACGAGGGCGGTGAGCTGGAGAACGGCCAGGGCCACGATCGCCCAGCGGAACGCGACAGGTATGTCCACGCCCCGAACTGTACGGATCGGCTCGTCGCCCCGAACGGACGGGAGGTGAAGTGCGGTCCAACTCCCGTCCCCGCCCCTAGCCGCCGCTCGGGCGTCGCCTCTTCCACCACACCAGGGCCGCTCCCGCCGCCGCCAGGGCCGCGGCGATTCCGGTGATCAGGCCGACGGGGGCGCTCGACCCGGTGTCGGCGAGGTCTCCGTCGGGGTCCTGCGGGTCCCGGGTCGGGGCCGGGCCGGGGGGTGTGGTCGACGGTGCCGGGGTGGACGGGGTGTCCGTGGGCTTCGGCGGGTCCGACTTCGTCGGCGACGGGGTCGGGGCGGTCGGGGTCGGGGTCGGCGTGGGGTTCGTGGCGCCCGCCTTGCCGCTGGTGTCACCGCCGAGGAACGTGAGGCCGTTCTCCTTGTAGGAGAGGGCCTCGCTCTTCACATGGCGGGTGACGTCGTCCAGGTTGGGCTTCCGCGCGGTGAACGTCGTCCGGGGAATGTTGCGCTGCGGCTGCTTCGAGAAGTCCACGCCACCTGTGGTGTAGATGTACACCTTGTCGCCGAGGGGGAGTTCGTACTCGTAGTCGCCCTCGGTGAAGGAGCGGCGCATCTCGCGCCACACGGTCATCTTGTCCCACGAGGCGTTCTCGCCGCGCAGGGGCCAGCGCCGGACGTCGTCGCTGTCGATGATCCGGTTGAAGGAGCCGCCGAACGCCGTCGGGTCCTTCGTGACCGTCTGGCGGACGTACTCGGCTCCGATGCGGGCCTTGTAGACGCGGCGCAGGTCGGCGTACCTCGCGTCCTCGTTGATCTTCTTCTCGACCACCGGCACGATCGTGTCCTGGTAGACACGCATGTTGTGGGCGATCTGCTCCTTGGTCAGATCGCACTTCGCGCCACCGCCACCGGGGGTGCCGTAGTCCTGGGCGACCGTCTTGACCTCAAGAGGGCTGTCGAGGATGTAGACGCCGTCGTCCTGGAGCCGCACCTGGGCCTGCTTCGGCACGATCCAGTTCCGGGTGGAGTTCATGCACGGCGCCCCGTCGACGCGGGAGATGCCGTACCAGAACGTCCTGCCCGCCTCGGTCCCGGGATCCTGCGCGCGGCCGAACTCGCGCTTCATCTCCATGTCGGCCTCGAGGAGGATCCGCCCGGCGTCGGTCCTGTCGAACGGCGCCTTCATGATCGTGCCCGGGTCGTCCGGGTTGAGGTTGACCCAGAAGTGGTCCGGGGTCAGGGCGAGCCAGGTGTAGAAGGCGTCGGAGATGAGCCGGGCCTTCGCCTTGCCGCCGTATCCCGGGTTCTCCTCCTCGTCGGTGTTCCTCGCGCTGTACGCGTAGTGGAGGTTCCCGCTCTTCGTCTGCCCGATGTACGACAGGTCGAGGGTGGAGAAGTCGACGCCGCCGGGGCCGCGGATGTTCTGCGCCGGGTTCTGGACGAGGCCGCGGGCCCGCTCCACCTGCCGGCGATGGGTCTCGGGGTTGGGCGCCGAGCGCTGCGTCATGTCCACGCCCGAGCCGACGGCCGGCCTGCGGGGGTCCGGGTTCATGCCGTCGGCGACCTTGCGCATGTACGTGGTCTGCTTGAACTGCGGGTCGGGCGTGGCGGAGTGCCGGTAGTACTTGATGCCCGCGTCGTTGTACTTCCTGATCGTGTTCGCGTCGGGTTCCTGGCCGTTGATGTAGACCACGCGCCAGCCGCGCTGGACGAGCGCCTTGTCGACCGGGAGCTGCTTGGCGTCGAAACCGATCCCGGACTTGATCTCGTAGATCGTCTTCGTCCGCATGTTGATCGCGTCGAAGTTCCGGGTGCTGCGCGGGAAGTTGTTGCCGAGCTCGGCCTTCAGCTCCCGGTACAGCCGCGGGTCCAGCTCCTTGAGGCTGCCCTGGCAGATCCAGTCGACCCCGCCGAGGTTGAAGTGGCGGACGACCTGGCGCTCGAAGCCCTCGCCGCGCTTGTTGTTGCCCTCGTTGCGGATGTAGACGTTGTTCAGCCACTCGTTGAAGCCTCCGGCGTACGGCTTGGGCCCGGCCTGCTTCTCCTTCCAGGTGGCGGCGGCGTTCTCGATGCTGCCCCACGGGTACTTCTTCGGGTCGTTCCCCTGGGGGAGGCCGACCACCGAGGGGTCCGCCAGACCGTCGAAGCCCTTGGAGAGGTGCTCGTACGGGTAGAGGATCCGCTCGGCGTTCGGAGTCGACCACTGGCCGGGTCCCGCGGGCTTCCAGCCCGGCAGCGACGCGCGGGGCGGTGGTGTCGGAGTGGTGCCGTACCTGTCCATGCAGCGCTGGGGCGCCGCCTCAGCCTCGCCCTGGAGACCGGGCAGGCCTCCGGCGAGGAGGACGGTCGTGCCGAGCACGACGGCGGCCGCCCGTGCGGTCAGCCGACCGCGGGCGCGTATCGATGAGTGCACGATGTGAATTCCCTCGTGGGGGCAGGGAAGCGTGAGCACCGGCGCGCGCGGCGACGGTGCGGGAGGGGACGCTGCGTGGCCCCCGTAGCGGCAGCTGCCCCGCCCAGCACCATAGCCACCGACGCAGTGGTCGCCGCAAGACGTTCCGTGCGTGTCGTCTGTGTCAACTCCCTTACAGTGTGCGGACTTTGCGAAGGGCCCGCGGATGCGGGGGACGGGCCCGCCTAGGCTCTGGGGCATGAGCAACGACCACTCCGCCGCCGCGCGGGAGCTCCTCGTCGAGCGGTGGCTCGACGACGCGCACGTCCTCGCCCACCGGCTCGAACAGGTCCACCTGCCCGAGGGGTTCCCCTTCGACTGGACACCGGCCTCGCTCACCGACCTCGAAGCGGCCCTGCTCGCCGACGAGGAGGGGCCCGACGAGGAGTTCGAGCGGGCCGCCTGCGTCTACGTCGGCGAGATCCTGATGGACGTCTGCGGCGGGCGGTGGGGGCTCGACACGGACGCCGACCCCGTGGAGGGGGAACCGGTCGTCGAACCGGACCCGGCCCTCGGCCTGCCGCCCGTCTCCCTGCCGGGCCTGATCGCCGTCGCCGTCGCCGTGGGCAGCGGGCACGAGCTCACCGGGGAACGGGAGCGGCTCCTCGCCGCCGTGGAGGCCCGCCGGGCCGCCGTCCCCGGCTGGGAACCCGTCAAGGAGCGCTCGCCGCTGGACCCGCTCGGCCCGCAGCCGGAGGACCCGTGGCTGACCGGCCGGCTCCGCGAGCGGGAGGAGGCCTTCCCCGCCTGGGCGGCGGCCGCCCCCGCCGCGGGCCCCTGGGACTTCTCCCTCGACAGCCTCGACCGGCTCGAAGACCTCGTACGCGGCCGGTACGCGACCACCGGGGCGTTCGACGCCGACCTGGGCGGGGCCTTCCTCACCGGGGCGGTCTGGTACCTCGGCGAGGTCGTCCGGCGGCACGGCGACAGCGTCTGGCTCTACTGGGCCGAGGACCCCGGCGCCGAGCGCGGCAGCCACCACCACCCCGACAACCCCTGGTCGGGGCTGCCCTTCCTCCATCGGCCCCACCGGCGCATGGCCCGGCCCCTGGACCCGGTGGAGACGCTGCGGGGCGTGGTCCGGTACGGGGACACGTACCGGCTGCGGGGGCTCGTCCCCTGACCCCGCACGGCTCCGGCCCGGGGCGACCCCTCCACCGCCCCGGCGCCTTCCCCCGCTCCGGCCCGGGGCGCCTCCGCCGTACGCGAGAATGGGCGCATGAGTCTGTTCCGCGACGACGGCATCGTGCTGCGCACCCAGAAGCTGGGTGAAGCGGACCGCATCATCACCCTCCTCACGCGCGGTCACGGGCGCGTACGCGCCGTGGCGCGCGGGGTCCGGCGGACCAAGTCGAAGTTCGGCGCGCGGCTCGAACCGTTCTCGCACGTGGACGTGCAGTTCTTCGCCCGGGGGAGTGAGCTGGTCGGACGCGGCCTGCCGCTCTGCACCCAGAGCGAGACCATCGCCGCGTACGGCAGCGGGATCGTCACCGACTACGCCCGCTACACCGCCGGCACCGCCATGCTGGAGACGGCGGAGCGGTTCACCGACCACGAGGGCGAGCCCGCCGTGCAGCAGTACCTGCTGCTCGTGGGCGGCCTGCGGACCCTCGCCCGGGGCGAACACGCCCCCCACCTGATCCTGGACGCCTTCCTCCTCCGCTCCCTCGCCGTGAACGGCTACGCGCCCAGCTTCGAGGACTGTGCCCGATGCGGGATCCACGGTCCCAACCGGTTCTTCTCGGTCGGGGCGGGCGGTGTCATATGCGGCGACTGCCGGGTACCCGGAAGCGTCGTACCCTCAGCGGAGGCCATCGGCCTGCTCAGCGCGCTGCTCACCGGCGACTGGGCGACGGCGGACGCGTGCGAGCCGCGTCACGTCAGGGAGGGCAGCGGGCTCGTGTCCGCCTATCTGCACTGGCACCTGGAGCGCGGCCTGCGCTCCCTGCGGTACGTAGAGAAAAGCTAGGAGAGACCACGTCATGGCCATCGCACGACTCCTCGGTCGCCAGCGCCGGGAGTACAGCACTCCCGAGCCGCACCCGTCCGGTGCCCACCCGCCGAAGCTCCAGTCCGAGCTCGTCCCGGAGCACGTCGCGATCGTCATGGACGGCAACGGCCGCTGGGCCAAGGAGCGAGGTCTGCCCCGCACCGAGGGTCACAAGGTCGGCGCCGAGCAGGTGCTCGACGTGCTCCAGGGCGCGATCGAGATGGGCGTGGGATCGATCTCGCTGTACGCCTTCTCCACCGAGAACTGGAAGCGCTCGCCCGAGGAGGTGCGCTTCCTCATGAACTTCAACCGCGACTTCATCCGCAAGTCCCGCGACCAGCTCGACGCGCTCGGCATCCGGGTGCGCTGGGTCGGCCGGATGCCGAAGCTGTGGAAGTCGGTGGCCAAGGAGCTCGAGATCGCGCAGGAGCAGACCAAGGACAACACCAGGCTCACCCTGTACTTCTGCATGAACTACGGCGGTCGCGCGGAGCTCACGGACGCGGCGCAGGCGCTGGCCGAGGACGTGAAGGCCGGCCGGCTCGACCCGGCGAAGATCACCGAGAAGACCATCCAGAAGTACCTCTACTACCCGGACATGCCGGACGTGGACCTCTTCCTGCGGCCCAGCGGCGAGCAGCGCACCTCCAACTACCTGATCTGGCAGAGCGCGTACGCCGAGATGGTCTTCCAGGACGTGCTGTGGCCCGACTTCGACCGCCGCGACCTGTGGCGGGCCTGCGTCGAGTACGCCCAGCGCGACCGGCGCTTCGGCGGCGTCGACCCGGCCG
The DNA here is from genome assembly GCF_051305195.1 of Streptomyces sp. Qhu_M48. Lineage (NCBI taxonomy): Bacteria > Bacillati > Actinomycetota > Actinomycetes > Kitasatosporales > Streptomycetaceae > Streptomyces > Streptomyces sp. Qhu_M48. Next base: position 1,225,001 of record NZ_CP195432.1, read on the forward strand.
ACATGGCCGTCCTCGACAAGGGCTGAGCGGATACGGACAGGGCCCGCACCCCACGGGGTGCGGGCCCTTCGTATGTCAGGTCACTTCCCGGCGCACTCCGCGCAGGTGCCGAAGATCTCCACCGTGTGCGCCACGTTCACGAAGCCGTGCTCCGAGGCGATCGTCTCGGCCCACTGCTCCACCATCGGGCCCTCCACCTCCACGGCCTTGCCGCAGAGACGGCAGACCAGATGGTGGTGGTGGTCGCCGGTCGAGCAGCGCCGGTACACCGTCTCGCCCTCGCTCGTGCGCAGCGCGTCGACCTCGCCCGCGTCCGCCAGGGACTGGAGCGTGCGGTAGACGGTGGTGAGGCCGACGGAGTCGCCGCGGTGCTTGAGCATGTCGTGCAGCTCCTGGGCGCTGCGGAACTCGTCCACCTCGTTCAGCGCCGCCGACACGGCGGCCCGCTGCTTGGTCGAGCGGCCTCGTACGGGGGGTCCTGCCGTCACCACGGGGGCCTCCTTGAATGCTTGTCTGCCCCCGCCATTCTGCCAGCCCCCCGCGCCCCCACGGCCGGACCGGATCAGACCTTCACGTCGTCCGTCGGCCGCCGGGTCGCCGGAACCGGCGCGTCGCAGGTCTCCGCACCCGTCTCGGCCGCCCGCGCACGCCGTTTGGCGAGCGGTGCGGCGAGCAGGGTCAGCAGGACGAAGACCCCGATCGCGTACAGCACGATCGTCGCGCCGGGCGGTACGTCCTGGTAGTACGAGGTGACCGTGCCCGCCAGCGTGACCGTGATGCCCGTCACCACCGCGAGGACGAACGTCGTGCGGAAGGACTTCGACAGCTGCTGGGCCGCCGCCACCGGCACCACCATGAGCGCGCTGACGAGGAGCAGGCCGACGACCCGCATGGCGACCGTGACGGTCACCGCGGCCGTGACCGCGATCAGCAGGTTCAGGGCGCGCACCGGGAGGCCGGTGACCCGGGCGAACTCCTCGTCCTGGCTGACCGCGAAGAGCTGCCGGCGCAGTCCGACCGTGACCAGGACGACGAAGGCGGCCAGGATGCCGATCGCCGTGATGTCCTCGGTGGAGACCGTGGAGAGCGAGCCGAAGAGGTACGAGCTGAGGTTGGCGTTGGAGCCGGTCGGCGAGAGGTTGATCAGCAGGACGCCGCCCGCCATGCCGCCGTAGAAGAGCAGCGCGAGCGCGAGGTCGCCGCGGGTCTTCCCGTACGCCCGGATCAGCTCCATCGCGACCGAGCCGACGACGGCGACCAGGGTCGCCATCCAGACCGGGCTGGAGTTCAGCAGGAAGCCGAGGCCGACGCCGGTCATGGCGACGTGGCCGATGCCGTCGCCCATCAGCGCCTGACGCCGCTGGACCAGGTAGATGCCGACGGCGGGCGCGGTGATGCCGACGAGCACGGCCGCGAGGAGCGCGCGCCGCATGAAGGCGAGATCGAGCATTTCCATGATCAGGTCAGCTTCCTCAGGTCAGCAGACCCGTGCGGAGCGGCTCACCGGCCGCGTGCGGATGGACGTGGTCGTGGCCGGGCAGGGCGTGCTGGCCGAGGGCCTCGGGCGGCGGGCCGTCGTGGACGACACAGCCGTCGCGGAGCACGACCGCGCGGTCGATCAGCGGCTCCAGGGGGCCCAGCTCGTGCAGGACGAGGAGGACCGACGTGCCGCCCGCGACCTGCTCGCGCAGGGTCGAGGCCAGGATCTCCTGGCTGGCCAGGTCGACCCCGGCCATCGGCTCGTCCATGATCAGGAGTTCGGGTTCGGAGGCGAGCGCGCGGGCGATCAGGACCCGCTGGTGCTGGCCGCCGGAGAGCGCGGAGACGGAGTCCTTGGCGCGGTCGGCGAGACCGACGAGGTCGATGGCCCGCTCGACGGCGGCCTTGTCGTCCCTGGTCAGCCAGCCGAACCGGCGGCGGGAGAGCCGGCCGGAGGAGACGACCTCGCGGATGGTGGCGGGGACGCCGCTCGCGGCGGTCGTGCGCTGCGGTACGTAGCCGACCCGGGCCCAGTCGCGGAACCGCCTCCGCTCCGTGCCGAACAGTTCGATCGTGCCGCCGGTCAGCGGCACCTGGCCGATGACGGCGCGGACCGCGGTGGACTTGCCGGAGCCGTTGGCGCCGAGCAGGGCGACGACCTCACCGCGGCGGACGGTGAGGTCGACACCGCGGAGGACGGGCCGGGCGCCGAGTGCCGCCGTGGCCCCGCGGACGGAGATGACGGGTTCCGCTTCGAGGGATGCCATGGCTCGTACCTCCTGCTGTGCTGTGGTCACTTGGCGCCGAGGGCCTTCTGCAGCGCGGTGAGGTTCGACCGCATGACCTCGATGTAGTCATCGCCCTTGGAGGTCTCCGTGATTCCCTCCAGCGGGTCGAGCACGTCGGTCCTCAGACCGGTGTCGCTCGCGAGGGTCTTCGCGGTCCTGTCGCTCGCGAGGGTCTCGAAGAAGACCGTGGTGACCTTGTCGTGCTCCGCGACGTCCTGGAGTTCCTTGATCCGGGCGGGGCTCGGCTCGGACTCGGGGTCGATGCCGGAGATGCCCTCCTGGTCCAGGCCGTAGCGCTCGGCGAGGTAGCCGAAGGCGGAGTGCGTGGTGATGAAGGTCTTCGTCGCGGTGTTCCTCAGGCCGGTCTCGAAGGCGGTGTCCAGGTCGCCGAGCTTCTTGACGAGGGCGGCCGTGTTCTTCTCGTAGTCGGCGGCGTGGGCCGGGTCGGCCTTCTCCAGGGCGGTGCCGACGCCCTTGGCGACCTCGGCGTACTTCACGGGGTCGAGCCAGATGTGCGGGTCGGCGCCGGCCTCGGAGCCGTGGTCGTGGCCCGCCTCTTCCGCCGCGTGCTCCTCGGTGCCGTGGTCGTGGCCCTCGTGGCCGACCTCGGTGCCGTGCTTCTCCAGCGTGGTGAGGGTGGCGGCGTCGACGGTGTTCTCCACGCCGGCCTGGGCGATCGCGTCGTCGACGGCGGGCTGGATGCCCTTGAGGTAGAGGACGACGTCGGCCTCGCCGAGCTCGCCGATCTGCTTCGGTTTGAGCTCCAGGTCGTGGGGTTCGACGCCGGGCTTGGTGAGCGTGTTGACGGCGACGTGGCCGCCGCCTATCTGCTCGGCCAGGTACTGCATGGGGTAGAACGACGCCACGACGTCCAGCTTGCCGTCACTCCCCTTGCCGGCCGCGTCGGAGGTCCCGCCGCAGGCGGAGAGGGTCACGAGGCCGAGCGCGACGGCTCCGGCGACGGCGGTGGTGGGTATCAGGCGGCGTACGTTCATGACACTCATTTTCAACAAAACTGGAAACGATTGTCAATTGTCGTACGTGTGGCCCCGCCCACCCGACCTCTCGGGCGGGCCCCGCACCGAACCGATTTGATACAGGGGGTGCGGGCGCCGGTAACCTGAGGCATTCGCACTTCGTCGTCGTAATGAAGAGAGCACCGTGGCCGCCGACAAGATCGACACCATCGTCAGCCTGAGCAAGCGCCGTGGCTTCGTCTACCCGTGCAGTGAGATCTACGGCGGCCAGAAGGCCGCCTGGGACTACGGACCGCTGGGTGTCGAACTCAAGGAGAACATCAAGCGCCAGTGGTGGCGTTACATGGTCACCGCGCGCGAGGACGTCGTCGGTATCGACTCGTCGGTCATCCTGGCCACCGAGGTCTGGGAGGCCTCCGGTCACGTCGCCACCTTCACCGACCCGCTGACCGAGTGCACCTCCTGCCACAAGCGCTTCCGCGCGGACCACCTGGAGGAGGCGTACGAGGAGAAGCACGGCCGTCTCCCCCAGAACGGCTTCGCCGACCTCAACTGCCCCAACTGTGGCAACAAGGGCACCTTCACCGAGCCCAAGCAGTTCTCGGGTCTGCTCTCCACGCACCTCGGCCCGACCCAGGACACCGGCTCCGTCGCCTACCTGCGCCCCGAGACCGCCCAGGGCATCTTCACCAACTTCGGCCAGGTCCTGCAGACCTCGCGGAAGAAGCCCCCGTTCGGCATCGGGCAGATGGGCAAGTCCTTCCGGAACGAGATCACTCCGGGCAACTTCATCTTCCGCACCCGCGAGTTCGAGCAGATGGAGATGGAGTTCTTCGTCAAGCCGGGCGAGGACGAGCAGTGGCAGGAGTACTGGATGGAGCAGCGCTGGAACTGGTACACCGGCCTGGGTCTCCGTGAGGAGAACATGCGCTGGTTCGAGCACCCGAAGGAGAAGCTCTCCCACTACTCGAAGCGCACCGCCGACATCGAGTACCGCTTCTCGTTCGGCGGCAGCGAGTGGGGCGAGCTGGAAGGTGTCGCCAACCGCACCGACTACGACCTGAACGCGCACTCCAAGGCCTCCGGCGCCAACCTCACCTTCCTGGACCAGGAGTCCGGCGAGCGCTACACGCCGTACGTCATCGAGCCCGCCGCCGGTGTCGGCCGCGCGATGCTGGCCTTCCTGCTCGACGCGTACAGCGAGGACGAGGCCCCCAACGCCAAGGGCGTCATGGAGAAGCGCGCGGTGCTGCGCCTCGACCCGCGCCTGGCGCCGGTCAAGGTCGCCGTCCTGCCGCTGTCCCGCAACCCGCAGCTCTCCCCGAAGGCCAAGGGTCTGGCGGCGGACCTGCGCCAGAACTGGAACATCGAGTTCGACGACGCCGGCGCCATCGGCCGCCGCTACCGTCGTCAGGACGAGATCGGCACCCCGTTCTGCGTGACCGTCGACTTCGACACCCTCGACGACAACGCGGTGACCGTGCGCGAGCGCGACACCATGAAGCAGGAGCGCGTCTCCCTCGACCAGATCCAGGGCTACCTGGGCAGCCGCCTGCTCGGCTGCTGACTCTGTCCGGAAGGCCTGACGGGAAAGCCCCCGGTTCCGTCCTCGGAACCGGGGGCTTTCCCCTGCCGTCGGGCCACGAGCGGCAGGCGGTCGGCCCAGCCGATCGCTGAGGCGGCGCCCGGGCGGGCCGGTGGCTCGGCGGGTGCGGACATGGTTCCCCTGGGAGCGCGTGCGGTCGCGGTGCGGGGGAACGCCGGACAGGGAACCGGTCACGCGCCGGACAGGGAGGGGGAGACTCCGGGCCGAGCGATCTTCAAGAGGGTCGTGGTTCTCAGGCCCGCAGAGCCCGCCGCACCAGGGAGACGACCGCCGTGAACGCGCCCTCGGCGCCCGGCGCGGACCAGTCGGCGGCGTGCGCCGGGTTGTGGAAGCGGTCCGTGGCGTCGAAGACCGCGCGGGCCGTCGTCCCGAAGTCCCGCTCCGGGGCCGCGAACAGCCCCTCGCCGTGACCGTCCTCCAGGATGCGGGCGATCTGCTCCACGAGGTGGTCCTCGTGCCGGTCGACCACCGCGCTGTTCTCGCCGATCAGGACCTGGAACGTGGCCATCAGCTCCGGATCGCCCCCGGCCTTGCGGCGCTTGAGGGTGAAGAGGGCCGCGAGCCAGCCGGTCAGCCGCTCGTCCGCGGGCTCCTCGCCCTCGACGTACGGCCGCAGCTCGACGATCGTCCGCTCCAGCCACCGCTCGGTCACCGCCTCGCGCAGGGCCGCCTTGGTGCGGAAGTGGCGGTAGACGCTGCCGTGACTGACGCCGAGGACCCGGGCCACGTCCACGACGGTCGCCTTCGCCGGCCCGTAGCGCCGGAGCACCTCCTCCGTGGCTTCGAGGATGCGCTCGGCGGTCAGGGTCTCGGTGGCGGCCATGGAATGACAGTACCTGTCAGTCACCGCTGTCCGGCGGGGCCGGTCAGTGCTCGCTGTCCAGGTGCGCCATCTGCGCCGCCGGGTAGCGCTCGCCGGCCGCGGCGCCCGCCGGGACGGCCTCCTCGATCGCGGCCAGGTCGGCGGCGTCGAGCGTGACGTCCAGGGCGCCGAGCGCCTCCGCGAGCCGGTCCCGGCGCCGGGCGCCGACCAGCGGGACGATGTCCGCGCCCTGCCGCTCGGCCTGCGCCAGGACCCAGGCGACGGCGATCTGCGCGACCGTCACGCCCTTGGCCCCGGCCAGCACCCGCAGCCGCTCCACCAGGTCCAGGTTCCGGTGGAGGTTCTCGCCCTGGAAACGCGGGCTCATGCCCCGGAAGTCGTTCGCCGCCAGCTCCCGGTCCCGGGTGAAGTGGCCGCTGATCAGCCCGCGCGACAGCACCCCGTACGCCGTGACGCCCACGCCCAGCTCGCGGGCGGTGGGGAGGATCTTCTCCTCGATGGAGCGGGAGATCAGCGAGTACTCGATCTGGAGGTCCGCGATCGGGGCCACGGCCGCCGCCCGGCGCAGGGTGTCCGCGCCGACCTCGGAGAGTCCGATGTGCCGCACGTGACCCGCCTCGACCAGCTCGGCGATGGCGCCGACGGTCTCCTCGATCGGCACGTCCGGGTCGACGCGGGCGATCCGGTAGATGTCGATGTGGTCGGTGCCCAGCCGCTGGAGCGAGTAGGCCGCGAAGTTCCTCACGGCGGCCGGCCGCCCGTCGTACCCCGTGAAACCGCCCTCGACGGTGCGCAGCGCGCCGAACTTCACGCTGGTCAGGGCCTGCTCGCGGGCGGTGGCGGGCGCGCTCCGCAGCGCCTCGGCGATCAGCAGTTCGTTGTGTCCCATTCCGTAGAAGTCGCCGGTGTCGAGCAGGGTCACCCCGGCGTCCAGGGCGGCGTGGATGGTCGCGATCGATTCGGCGCGGTCGCTCTCGCCGTACAGCGCGGACATCCCCATGCAGCCCAGGCCGAGGGCGGAGACCCGCGGGCCGGTGGCGCCGAGCGGACGGGTGGGGACGGGGGGCCTGGTGGTGCTCATGGCTGTCTCCTCGGAAGGGGGACGGACGGTGTGACAGAACAACCATGACATGACCGATGACAGATTTCAATATCTGTCATTCCCGTGAGGGTGCGGGGAAAATCGGGTGCTCCCGTCAGGAGGCCCGGGTAGCGTCACCGGCATGTCCTCGTTCTTCCAGATCTACGAGTGAGCGCCGTCGCCGGCAGACCGAGCTCGACCACCGCCCACCTCACCGACGGGAGAACACCATGGCCAAGAGCCGCAACAACCTCCTCGGCGTCGGAGGACAGCGCAAGAAGCTGTCCCGCGCCGACCAGCACGGCGCCGGCCACGGCCGCACGGCGGCCCAGCGCGCCGACGACGACCGCAAGCAGGCCCTCCTGAAGAAGATGCGCGAGCGCGCGCGGGGAGCCGAGAGCGCCGACGGCACCGGGACGGCCGACAGCGCCCCGGGCGCCGACAGCGCCGACACGACGGCCGACCCCAACGGGACCGCCACCGGCCAGGAGTAGTCGCCACCACCGCACGACGAAGGCCCGAGGCGTCCGCCGCCTCGGGCCCCTCGCGCGCTCTGCCCCACCGACCTTGGCAGCCGCACGGACAGGCTCACCGTAACCGCGACCAGGAGCGTCGTCGTCAGGGCCGTGCCCGAGTCCGCCGGAGCGTCGGCCGCAGGCTCGGGCAGAGGGAGCCGAGGATGGCGACGCCCAGGCCGAGCGCCGACTGCTGGGTGGTCACCATGACGCCGCTCCCCACGCCCTGCCCTCACCGCCCGCCGGGCGGCCCGCGACGACGCCGCCCTCACCGTCGTCCGAGGCCCGCGCGGAGCGCCCGGGGCCTCACCGGTGTCCGGCGTCCGCCCGTACCGCGGGCCGCGGGTCCTCGTCCTCCTCCGCCAGGCACCGGGCCGTCCGTTCCGCCGTCCCCCGGGCCCACTTCCCGCTGGTCAGCGCCCCGACCACGAGGACGGCGAGGCCGCAGGCCGTCACGACCCAGTAGCCCGGCCGGGCCGCCGCCGCGTAGGCGTCCGGGGGCATCCCCGCGCCCGCCCCGGCCGCGAGCACCGCGCCGAGGACCGCCACCCCGAGGGTCTGCCCGACCTGGCGGCTCGTGGAGGCGACCGCCGCCGCCACCCCCGCCTGCGCGCGGGGCATGCCCGACACCGCCGTGTTGGTGATGGGGGCGTTCACCAGGCCGAAGCCGATGCCGAAGACCACGTACCCGGTGAAGAGCAGCGGATCGCTCGTCTCCGCCCCGAAGGCCGCGAAGAGCAGCGCCCCCGACGCCATCGCCGTGCCCGCGAGCAGCAGCGGGATCCGTGGCCCGCGCGCGCCGGTGAGCCGTCCCGACAGCGGGGCGAAGACGAGGGTCATGCCCGCCATCGGCAGCATGAAGAGCCCGGCGCGCAGCGGGGAGAGGCCGCGCACGTCCTGGAGGTACAGGGTGTTCAGGAAGAGGAAGCCGCCGAACCCCGCGAAGGCGCAGACCGCGACGACGGTCGCCCCGCTGAACGGCGCGCTGCGGAAGAACCTCAGGTCGATGAGGGGCTCGCGGCGCCTCGGCTCGTACAGGAGCAGCCCGACGAGCGCCACGGCCGCGATCCCGAAGAAGAGCGGGTCGGTCTCGATGATCGCGTACGTGAGACAGCCGAGGAGCGCCGCCACCAGGAGCTGTCCGACGGGGTCGGGGCGGCGGGGCCGGGGGGCGCGGGACTCGGGGACGTACCGCAGGGTGAGGAGGAGGGCGACGAGGGCGACCGGCAGGTTGACCCAGAAGATCGCCCGCCAGCCGACCGACTCCACGAGCACCCCGCCCACCAGGGGCCCCGCGGCCATGGAGACGCCGACGACCCCGCCCCAGACCCCGATGGCACGCGCGCGTGCGGCGGGTTCGGTGAAGGTGTTGGCGATGATCGACATGGCGACCGGGTTGAGCATCGAGCCGCCCACGGCCTGCACCGCCCGGAAGGCGATCAGCGCCTCCAGGTTCGGGGCGAGGGAGCAGAGCAGCGAGCCGAGCGCGAAGACGATCAGGCCGGTCACGAAGACCTTGCGGCGCCCGACGCGGTCGGCGGTGGAGCCCGCGAGCATCAGCAGCGAGGCCAGGACGAGGGTGTAGGCGTCGAGGGTCCACTGCAGGCCGGAGACGGAGGCGTCCAGGTCGCGCCGGAGGGAGGGCAGGGCGACGTTGAGCGCGGTGTTGTCCAGGCTGACGATCAACAGGCTCATGCAGCAGATCGCCAGGACGACGAGCTTCCGGTCCCGGGGGAGCCGCGAGGAGCGTGTGAGCTCGGGCATGCTCGGATCGTACGGCTGCCTCACGACCGGCGCAGTGCGCGACAATGGCCCCATGACCGCGTTCTCCCCCCTCGCCATCGGGCCGCACATCGTGCAGCCGCCGGTGGTGCTCGCCCCCATGGCCGGCATCACCAACGCCCCCTTCCGTACCCTCTGCCGCGAGTACAGCGGCGGCAAGGGGCTGTTCGTGAGCGAGATGATCACGACGCGCGCCCTGGTCGAGCGCAACGAGAAGACGATGCAGCTCATCCGCTTCGACGCGACCGAGCGGCCGCGCTCGATCCAGCTGTACGGGGTGGATCCGGTGACGGTCGGCAAGGCCGTACGGATGATCGTCGACGAGGACCTCGCCGACCACATCGACCTGAACTTCGGCTGCCCCGTCCCCAAGGTCACGCGGAAGGGCGGCGGCTCGGCCCTGCCCTACAAGCGGCCGCTGCTGCGCGCGATCCTGCACGAGGCCGTGACCAACGCGGGTGACCTGCCGGTCACGATGAAGATGCGCAAGGGCATCGACGACGACCACATCACCTTCCTCGACGCGGGCCGGATCGCGGTGGAGGAGGGCGTGACGGCGATCGCCCTGCACGGGCGGACGGCGGCGCAGCACTACGGCGGCACGGCGGACTGGGACGCGATCGCGCGTCTCAAGGAGCACGTGCCCGAGATCCCGGTCCTCGGCAACGGCGACATCTGGTCGGCCGACGACGCCCTGCGGATGATGCGGGAGACGGGCTGCGACGGCGTGGTCGTCGGGCGCGGCTGCCTCGGGCGGCCCTGGCTCTTCGCGGACCTGGTGGCGGGCTTCGAGGGGACGGCGGCGTACGCCCAGCCCGGTCTCAAGGAGGTCGCGGACGCGATGGTGCGGCACGCGCGGCTGCTCGGCGAGTGGCTCGGCGACGAGGCACGCGGTGTCATCGACTTCCGCAAGCATGTGGCCTGGTACCTGAAGGGCTTCTCGGTGGGCTCCGAGATGCGCAAGAAGCTGGCGGTCACCTCCTCCCTGGACGAGCTGAGCGCTCAGTTGAGCGAGCTGGACCTGGACCAGTCGTGGCCGGTGGGTGCGGACGGCCCTCGGGGTCGTACGTCCGGAAACAACCGAGTCGTCCTGCCGGACGGCTGGTTGAAGGACCCCTACGACTGCTCCGGAGTGAGCGAGGAAGCCGAGCTGGACACGTCCGGCGGCTGAGATCCGGCCTTTCCGAAGGAGTGATCCTCGCCACCCTTGAGGGGTGTGGTGCTCAGATGAGCAGGTTACGAACGGCTGCACCGCCTGAAGGGTGGCACGGGGTGCCACCCTTTTTGCGTTCAAGAGTTGAACGCAAGTGCTCGGATGCGCGCTCATGTGAGCGCCTTCGGTCTTCTTTCGGTCATGGCGACTTCGGGGCCTGAAAGCGGAAGCTACCTGTCGGTTACTTTCGAAGTGCTGGCGGACGGGTGGTTAAGGCCACGTGACCGCTAGGCGTACCTCCCCAGAAGCCTTCGATCTGGGTATGTTCCTCGCCGTCAGGGCAGCCAACCGAGTCATCGAGGAGTCGGGACCCGTGTCGGAAAACAATGATCAGAAGTTCGTGTACGACTTCACCGAGGGCAACAGGGACCTGAAGGACCTGCTCGGTGGCAAGGGCGCGAACCTGGCCGAGATGACCAACCTCGGTCTGCCGGTCCCCCCGGGCTTCACGATCACCACCGAGGCGTGCAAGGTCTACCTCGAGAGCGGTTCGGAGCCGGTCGAGCTCCGCGACGAGGTCAGCGCGCACCTCGACGCCCTCGAGCAGCAGATGGGCAAGAAGCTCGGGCAGGCGGACGACCCGCTGCTCGTCTCCGTCCGCTCCGGGGCCAAGTTCTCCATGCCGGGCATGATGGACACCGTCCTCAACATCGGCCTCTCCGACGAGTCCGTCGCCGGCCTCGCCCGCCAGGCCGACAACGAGCGCTTCGCCTGGGACTCGTACCGCCGTCTCATCCAGATGTTCGGCAAGACCGTCCTCGGCGTCGAGGGCGAGCTCTTCGAGGACGCGCTGGACGAGGCGAAGACCGCGAAGAAGGTCGCCAGCGACACCGACCTCGACGCCGCCGACCTGAAGCAGGTCGTCGAGCACTTCAAGGCGATCGTGAAGGCCGAGACCGGCCGCGACTTCCCCCAGGACCCGCGTGAGCAGATGGACCTCGCCATCGAGGCCGTCTTCAACTCCTGGAACACCGACCGCGCGAAGCTGTACCGCCGCCAGGAGCGCATCCCGGGCGACCTCGGCACCGCCGTCAACGTCTGCTCGATGGTCTTCGGCAACCTCGGCCCGGACTCCGGCACCGGCGTCGCCTTCACCCGCGACCCCGCCTCCGGCCACGCCGGCGTCTACGGCGACTACCTGCAGAACGCGCAGGGCGAGGACGTCGTCGCCGGAATCCGCAACACCGTGCCGCTGGCCGACCTCGAGTCGATCGACAAGACGTCGTACGACCAGCTCATGCACATCATGAACACGCTGGAGACCCACTACAAGGATCTCTGCGACATCGAGTTCACCATCGAGCGCGGCCAGCTCTGGATGCTCCAGACCCGCGTCGGCAAGCGCACCGCCGGTGCCGCCTTCCGCATCGCCACGCAGCTCGTGGACCAGGGGCTGATCGACGAGGCCGAGGCGCTCCAGCGCGTCACCGGCGCGCAGCTCGCCCAGCTGATGTTCCCCAAGTTCGACGAGGACGCGAAGGTCGACCAGATCGGGCGCGGCATCGCCGCCTCCCCGGGCGCCGCGGTCGGCAAGGCCGTCTTCGACTCGTACACCGCGGTCAAGTGGTCCCGCTCCGGCGAGAAGGTCATCCTGATCCGCCGTGAGACCAACCCGGACGACCTGGACGGCATGATCGCCGCCGAGGGCATCCTCACCTCCCGCGGCGGCAAGACCTCGCACGCGGCCGTCGTCGCCCGCGGCATGGGCAAGACCTGTGTCTGCGGCGCCGAGGAGCTGGAGGTCGACACCAAGCGCCGCCGGATGACCACCGCCGACGGCCAGGTCGTCGAGGAGGGCGACGTCGTCTCCATCGACGGCTCCACCGGCAAGGTCTACCTCGGTGAGGTACCCGTCGTACCGTCCCCGGTCGTCGAGTACTTCGAGGGCCGCATGCACGCCGGCGCCGACGACGCCGACGAGCTGGTCCAGGCCGTCCACCGGATCATGGCCTACGCCGACCGCGTCCGCCGGCTGCGCGTCCGCGCCAACGCCGACAACGCCGAGGACGCCAACCGCGCCCGCCGCTTCGGGGCCCAGGGGATCGGCCTCTGCCGCACCGAGCACATGTTCCTCGGCGAGCGCCGCCAGTACGTCGAGCGGCTGATCCTCGCCGACACGGACGCCGAGCGCGACCAGGCCCTCGAAGCCCTCCTCCCGCTGCAGAAGACGGACTTCGTCGAGCTCTTCGAGGCCATGGACGGCCTGCCCGTCACGGTCCGGCTGCTCGACCCGCCGCTGCACGAGTTCCTGCCCGACATCACCGAGCTTTCGGTCCGCGTCGCCCTCGCCGAGTCCCGCAAGGAGCCGCACGAGAACGACCTGCGTCTGCTCCAGGCCGTGCACCGGCTGCACGAGCAGAACCCGATGCTGGGTCTGCGCGGTGTCCGTCTCGGCCTGGTCATCCCCGGCCTGTTCACCATGCAGGTCCGGGCGATCGCCGAGGCCGCGGCCCAGCGCGTCGACGCCAAGGGCGACCCGCGCGTCGAGATCATGATCCCGCTCGTCGGCACCGTCCAGGAGCTGGAGATCGTCCGCGAGGAGGCCGAGCAGGTCATCGCCGAGGTCCAGGCCCGCACCGGCGTCGAGCTCAAGCTCGCGCTGGGCACCATGATCGAGCTGCCGCGCGCCGCCGTGACCGCCGGTCAGATCGCCGAGGCCGCGGAGTTCTTCTCCTTCGGCACCAACGACCTGACGCAGACGGTCTGGGGCTTCTCCCGCGACGACGTGGAGGCCTCGTTCTTCACCGCGTACCTGGAGAAGGGCATCTTCGGCGTCAGCCCCTTCGAGACCATCGACAAGGACGGCGTCGGCGCGCTCGTGCGCAGCGCCGTGGAGGCCGGCCGGGCCACCCGCCCCGACATCAAGCTCGGTGTCTGCGGCGAGCACGGCGGCGACCCGGAGTCGGTGCACTTCTTCCACGAGGTCGGCCTCGACTACGTCTCCTGCTCGCCCTTCCGGATCCCGGTGGCGCGTCTGGAGGCCGGCCGCGCGGCGGCCGAGTCGAAGGGCAGCGACAGCCGCTGAACCGTGCCGGACGCCGGTTCGGGAGCGGCCGCGGGTCCTCCTGAACCGGGGTTCGGGAGCGGCCGCGGGTCCTCCTGAACCGGGGTTCGGGAGCGGCCCCCCGGTCCTCCTGAACCGGGGTTCAGGAACGGCCCCCGGTCCTGCTGAACCGGGGTTCAGGAGCGGCGGTCGGGCCCTCCTGAACGCCGGTTCAGCAGCGGAAACACGGAACCACCCCGGTACCACCGGGGCCGCCGTCGGTCACTTTCACCCTCACCGACGGGCGGCGGCTCCGGGCGCCAAAGAGAGCGGGGCGGACACCTTTGTGCGGAGGTGTCCGCCCCGTCGTCTTCGTCCCGTGCCTCGCCGGGCCTTTCGGCGCGCTCATTTCGCGTGATCGTCGACCGGATGTGAGTTCGTGTTCAATTACGGCCGATTCAAATATTGGCCGTTGAACTTTCCTGTTTCCTCGCCGCAAAGTCCGTGCCGCAAAGTCCTCGACCCGAGAACGGAGCGGGCGCGACCCCCGGATCCCCACCCGGAGGCCGCGCCCTTTACCGATGCCGGGCAGGTGAGCCGCAACCCTCGCCGACCGCCGCCGGACGGGCAAAGCCCCCCACGGTCTTCACCACGTCACCTCGGTCCTGAAGGTTTCCTGCCCGACCCGTACAGCTTTTCGGTTCCGGCCCGATTGCCGCGATGCTTTTCAACTGTGGCTGAAACACCCTGGTAACGTGCAGTGATGGTGTGCATACTCGTCGTCGGGGGTGGTTGCGAGTGCACAGGTGGGGACGTCATGCTGCGGATTCATTTCACCGGAAACGACTTGGCGGGGGTGCGGACGGCCGCCCGGCCCGATGTTCTGTGGGAAACGATTCTGAGCTTTCACCGGTTAAGGGACCGGCGTGGCCCCGTCGTCTACGGAGAATGGCGCTCCGAAACCCGGATGCGGCTCGGCGGTGAGACCCGGCTCCTCGCCGCGCTCGTTCCCAGCCGCGGCTATTTCCCCGACTTCCTGACGCCCGCCGAGGGCGTCCACGGGCTCGACGAAGGCCTCCAGGCGATCCGCTCGACCGACTCCGGCCGGCTGCGCGGGGAGCTCTCCCTGCTCGCCGCGGACCGCTCCGGCGGGCGGACCGTGCCCCATTCGCTGCGCGCCCTCGCCGACGGCGGCGCGGAGCCCTTCGACCGGCTCGTGGGGGCCCTGCGGAGCTACCACCGGGCGGCCGTCGAGCCGTACTGGCCGCACATCCGGGCCCGCGTCGAGGCCGACCGCGCCCGCCGGGGCCGCGCGCTCCTGGACGGCGGCGCCGACGAACTCCTCGCCTCGCTGCCGCCGATGCTGCGCTGGCGCGCGCCCGTCCTGGAGGCCGACTACCCGGTCGAGCGGGAGGTCCACCTCGACGGGCGGGGGCTGCTGCTCCAGCCCTCGTACTTCTGCCGGGGGACCCCCGTCGTGCTGCGCGATCCCGAGCTGCCGCCGGTCCTCGTCTACCCCGTGACCCACGGCGAGGCGCCGACCGTCCGGGCGCCGGGCGGCTCCTCGCTCGCCAAACTGGTCGGCCAGACCCGCTCGACCGTCCTGCACGCCATCGGCGACGGGGGCACGACGAGCGAACTCGCCCGCCGGGCCGGGGTCTCGCTCGCCTCGGCGAGCCAGCACGCGGGCGTCCTACGCGAGGCCGGGCTCATCGCGACCCTGCGCCACGGCAACGCGGTCCTGCACACACTGACGCCGCTGGGCGCCGCCCTGCTCGGCGGCGCCCAACGGCCGGTGGAACTGTCGTCCGCCGGTCAGCGGACGGGTGACCTGCGGTGCTACGCGCGGAACGGGCCGGTCACGTCGTAGGCGTACGCGGGAAGCGGCCGGCCCGCCCCGTGGGTGTTACGCGCGGAACGGGCCCGTCACCTCGTAGGTGATGCCGCCGGAGGAGCTGCCGCTCGTGCCCCGCTGGCTGGAGAAGTACAGGCGCTTGCCGTCGGGGGAGAAGGCGGGGCCGGTGATCTCCGAGGAGGACTGGCCGCTGATCCGCAGGAACGGGGCGACGACGTCGTCCGGGGTGATGACGCAGATCTCCATGGTGCCGCCGTCCTCGGCGACGAACAGGTCGCCGGAGGAGGTGCCGGTGACGTTGTCGACGCCGGTGAGCGGTGCGCCGCCGCCGGAGACCAGCGAGTCGTCGTAGGCCAGCTCGTACGTCCCGGCGGCGAGGTTGACCTGCCAGACCCGGTTGTCGCCCTTGGTGGTGAACCAGACGGTGTCGTTCGCGTAGTAGCAGCCCTCGCCGCCGCTGAACTTCTTCGCCCCGGAGACCTGACTGCGGGTCGCGGTGGGGGAGCCGTCCGGGTCCGGCACGTTCTGCCAGGTGAAGGAGCCGGAGGTGGCGGTCGAGGCCTTGAGGACCTGGAGGGTGCCGGAGGTGAGGTTGCCCCAGGTGGTCGGGATGAACCGGTAGAAGCAGCCGTCCGTCTCGTCCTCGGTCAGGTAGATGACCTTGCGGACCGGGTCGGCGGCGGCGGCCTCGTGCTTGAACCGGCCCATCGCGTCGCGGCGGTAGCTGGTGCCGCCCCAGGGGTTGGCCTCGTAGACGTAGCCGAGGGACACCTCCTCGCAGGAGAGCCAGGTGTTCCACGGGGTGGCGCCGCCAGCGCAGTTCTGCCGGGTGCCGGAGAGGATGCGGTACGCCCCGGTGATCGCGCCCGCGGAGTTGAACCTCACCGCGCTCGCGCCGCCGCTCGGGTTGATCTCCGAGTTCGAGACGTAGATCCAGCCCGTGCCGTCGACGAAGCAGGCGCCGCCGTCGGGGGCGCTGTGCCAGGTGTACGAGGTGCCGGGGACCGACTGGCCGGACCGGGCGATGACCCGGCTGGTGAACCCGGCGGGCAGCAGGATGCCGTTCGCGTCCGCCGAGCCGAGCGCCCCGTAGGGGCCCGTGCCCGGCTGGGCGGGGGCGGCGAAGGCCGCGCCGTGCCAGAGACTGCCGCCGAAGGCGGCGGCCGACGTGCCGATGACCGCTCCACGCAGGAAACTGCGTCGCTCCACGTCTCACTCCTGAGAAGGGTGGTGAACCGCCCCGTCACGCCGGTCGGGCGACGGGGTCGCGCGCTTCCGGAACCTAGGAGTACGGAATTGACTGTGCATCAACAATCGGTGAAGGGGAAGCGGCGGGCGCGGGGCGGGCGCGGGAGCGGGTGCGTCCCGTCATGTCTCCCTCCGGCTCCGGAGGACCTTCGGCACTTGGGGAGCGGGCGGCGGGGCGGGAGACTGGGGGCATGCGTGCCACCCGGGACATCAGCGATCGCGGCGACCTCGACGTGCTGCTGCGCCGGTTCTACGGCGCGGCCTTCGACGACCCGCTCATCGGGCCGTTCTTCACCGAGATCGCCGGGATCGACCTGGAGGTCCACCTGCCGCGCATCGCCGACTTCTGGGAGCGGGCCCTCTTCCGTACCGCCGACTACGGGCGCGACGCCTACGCCCCGCACGCCGCCCTCCACTCCGCGCGGCCCCTCACCGCCGCCCACTTCGGCCGCTGGACACAGCTCTGGCGCGCCACCGTCGACGGCCTCCACGCCGGGCCCCGGGCCGAGCGGGCCAAGGCACAGGGCGAGCGGATCGCCCTCGCCCTGCTGCGGCGGCTCGCCGGGCCCGGGGCGCGCACCGAGGGCACCGGCGGTGGATTCGTACCGTTGGCGGCGCTGGAGCTGCGCACCGTGGGCTGAGCGGAAAAGAATCCTCGGGAGAGCGATGAGTTACGGGCGAGGCGCCCGTCCTACCTCGTGAAAGCGCCGGAACGCACCGAGCGGCCCGGCCGACCGAAGGAAGAGAGAGCCCGTCATGGCCCCGCAGATGATCTTCGTGAACCTGCCCGTCAAGAACGTCGACGCCAGCAAGGCCTTCTTCGAGAAGCTCGGGTTCTCCTCCAACCCGCAGTTCAGCGACGAGACCACCGCCTGTGTGGTCTTCAGCGACACGATCTTCGCGATGCTGCTCGAAGAGCCCAAGTTCCGGTCCTTCATGGCCCCCGGCAAGGAGCTCTCCGACGCCACCAAGGCCACCGAGGTCCTGGTCACCCTGAGCGCGGAGAGCCGCGAGAAGTGCGACGAGCTGGCGGACGCCGCCCTCGCCGCCGGCGGCACCCCCGCGAAGGAGCCGATGGACCTCGGCTTCATGTACGGCCGCTCCTTCACGGACCTGGACGGCCACCACTGGGAGCTGTTCTGGATGGACCCGGCGGCCGCCCAGGGCTGAGCCCGGCGGGCGCGTGCGGCGCCGCACGCGCCCGCCGTACGCGTCAGGCGGAGACGCCGCCGTCGATCACCAGGTCCGTGCCGACGGCGGAGCCCGCCGCGTCCGACGCGAGGTACAGCACGGCCGCCGCCACCTCGGCGGCGGAGGAGATCCGGCCCAGCGGGGACTCCGCCTTCATCCGGACCTCCCGCTCGGCCTCCGTCTCGCCGGGCCGCAGCGACATCGTGGACTCCGCGGCGCCGGGGCTGACCGCGTTGATACGGACCCCGTCGGCGATGTGGTCCAGGGCCGCGGCCCTGGTCAGTGCCGAGACCGCCGCCTTCGAGACCTGGTAGCCGAAGACGCCGGGGATCCGGACGTGCGGGCCCAGGTTCGACGAGATGTTCACGATCGCCCCGCCCCCGTGCGCCCGCATGTGCGCCACCTCGGCCTGGAGGGCGTGCAGCACCCCCGTCACGTTGATGTCGAGCAGCGTCCGCCAGTCGTCCAGGGGGAAGTCGGCGGCGCTGTGGCCGCCGCCCCGGAAGACCCCGGCGTTGTTGACGGCCACGTCGAGACCGCCGAAGACCTCGACCGTACGCCGGACCAGTTCCCGGGTGGACCCGGCGTCGGCCACGTCGGCGGTGACGGCCGCCGCGGTGCCCCCGGCGGCCTCGATCAGGCCGACCGTGCCCGCGAGGGGCTCGGCGGTACGGCCGGCGACGACGACCTTCGCGCCCTCGGCGGCGAAGGCGAGCGCGATGGACCGGCCGAGACCGGAACCGGCACCGGTGACGAGGACGACGCGGTCGGTGAAGCGTGCGGACATGGTGGATCGACTCCCTGGTGGATGGCGGTAGGCGAGGTGCGTGCGAGAGGTGACGCGGATGCGCGTCACCCGGTGCGGATCGTGGAGGCGGCGGCGAGGGCTGCGGCCACCGCGAGGGCGGCGAAGAGGGCGGCCGCCGCCGCCAGCGACACCGTGTCGCCGCCGAGCGTGAGCAGCGCGGCGAAGAGCACGGTCGGCCCCAGCTCCATCGCCGTGTTCAGGACACCGCCCGCGAGACCCGCCCGGTGCGCCGGGACGCCCTCGGTGGCCAGCACGGCGGCTGCCGCGAAGGACAGGGCGCCGCCGGCCGGCAGCAGGAGCAGGCCGGGGAGCAGCCCGTACGCGTACGGCACGGAGCTGTCGAAGCCGGTGGTGGCGAGCAGCCCGAGCCCCACCGACGCCGTCCCGAGCCCGGTCGCGGTGACGCGCCCGGGGCCGTACCGCCCGATCAGCGGACCCGCGAGCCGTCCCGCGCCGAGCAGGGCGGCCGCGAAGGGCACGAAGGCGGCGGAGGTGAGCAGTTCGTTCCAGCCGCGCTCCCGCTGGAACGCGAGGGAGAGCAGCACGAAGACCGTGGCCGTGCCGGCCGCCGTGAGCCCGATCGCCGCCAGGCCGAGGGCGCGGCGGCCGTCGCGCAGGAAGCCCGGGGGCAGGAGCGGGTCGGCGGTGCGGCGCTCCACGGCCCCGAAGGCGGCGAGCAGGACGAGTCCGGCGACCAGGGGGACGAGGACCGGGGCGGAGCCCCAGGGGTGGGCGTCGGTGAGGACGAGCCCGTAGCTGGCGAGCGTGATGCCCGCGGTGGCGAGCAGGGCGCCGGGGAGGTCCAGGGCGCGGCCCCGCCCCGGTGGTGTCGCGGGCAGCAGCCGTGGCGCGAGGAACAGGGTCGCGAGGGTGACCGCGACCGGGACCGCGAAGGTGCCGCGCCAGGAGGTGGCGGCCGCGATCACTCCGGAGAGCAGGTTCCCCGCCGTCGCGCCGAGCACGGAGAGGCCGCCCCAGGTGGCCATCGCCCTGCCGTACGCGGCCGGTTCGGGGAAGAGGGACCGCAGTACGGCCATCGCCGCCGGGGCGACGAGCGCCGCGCCCACCCCCTGCCCGAACCGGGCGGCGAGCAGCGTCTCGTACCCGGGGGTGAGCGGGGCGAGGGCCGAGGCGGCACCGAAGACGAGCAGGCCCGCGGTGAGGGTCCGGCGCCCGCCGAAGCGGTCGGCGAGCCGCCCGCCGAGCAGGAGCAGCCCGGCGAAGGTCAGTCCGTAGGCGGCGCTCAGCAGGATCAACTGGGCGCGGTCGAGCCGGAACTCGGCGGCGATGCGGGGGAGGGGCACGGCGAGGGAGGCGAGCGTGAAGATGAGCGTCATCTGCACGGCGCCGAGCAGGAGGAAGCCGTGCCGGGCCGGTCGTTCCCGACCGGCCCCCGCCGGTGGCCCGGCGAGGGCCGGTCGTTCCCGGGCGCCCCTCGCCGGTGGCCCGGCGATCGCCTCCGCCGCGTCCTGTGTGTGCATGATCCGCCCCCCATATTTGACCGTACGTTCCATAATGAGGGCCGAAGAAAGGGCGCCCCCCGTGGGCGCCCTTTCGACCCGTGTCCCTCAGTCCAGCAGGCTCAGGGCCTGTTCCGCCGCGTCCCGGACCCTGGCCGGGTCGCTCGACGCCTTGCCGACCACGCGGATGCCCTGGAGCAGGACGAGCAGCATCCGGGCGAGCGCCCGCGGGTCCCGGCCGGCCGGGAGTTCGCCCCCGGCGCGGGCCCGGGTGAGCGCCCCGTACAGGAGCGTCTCGACCAGCTCCCAGCTGAGCTCCACCCGGCGGGCGACCGCCGTGTCGTGCGGCCCCAGTTCCGCCGCCGAGTTGGTGACGAAACAGCCGGTCAGCCGCTTCCCGTCCGTCGACGCCTCGGCGGCGAAGCGGCGGACGAACGCGCGGACGGCCGACAGCGCCGGGCCCGGCGAGGACAGCTCCTCGACGATCCGCGGGTCGCTGGTCTCCAGGTAGCGGTCCATCGCCTTCAGGTACAGGTCGTGCTTGTTGCCGAAGGTCGCGTAGATGCTGGCCCGGCCGACGCCGAGGCGCTCCACGAGGTCCGACATCGTCGTCGCCTCGTAGCCGCGCGCCCAGAACAGCTCAAGGGCGGCCTGGAGTGCGGCGTCGGGATCGAATTCCTTGGTCCTGGCCACCCCCTGACCGTACGTCGTTCTGGAACGATCAGTCAAGATGTGGGGGCAGGCTCAGAGGGAGCGCACCGGATACACCGCCACCGCGACCTCCTCGTCGTCCAGGCACCGGCCCGTCTCCAGGTCGAAGCGCTGCTTCAGGAGCGGCGAGGCCACGAACGAACGCCCGTCCGCCGAACCGAGAAGCCCCCGGGAGAGCACCTGGGCCCCCGTGAACGGGTCGCGGTTGTCGATCGCGTACGTGCGACCCGACCGGTCCCGGAAGACCGCGGCCTGACGGCCGTCCGGCAGCAGCGCCGCCACACCCCGGCCCGGGGTCAGCCGGGCCACCTCGCAGACCGCCATCCAGGAATCGGGAGACGGGGACAGTTCGAGCGTCGTCATCGGGAGGTGACCCCTTCCAGGGTGAGGAACGTGAGATCCGGCTTGATCTGGTCGCGCTCCGGCACGAACCGGACCGAGGGGTCCGGCGCCTCCGGCGCGTTCACGAAGGAGACGAAGCGCCGCAGGCGTTCCGGGTCGTCCAGGGTCTGCGCCCACTCGTCCTGGTAGCCGGCGACGTGCGCCGCCATCAGCGCCTCCAGCTCGTCGCAGAGCCCCAGCGAGTCGTGCACCACCACGTCCTTGAGATGGTCGAGCCCGCCCTCCAGGCGCTCCAGCCAGGTCGACGTCCGCTCCAGGCGGTCCGCCGTCCGGATGTAGAACATCAGGAACCGGTCGATCAACCGCACCAGTTCGGCGTCCGACAGGTCCTGGGCGAGCAGATCCGCGTGGCGCGGGGTCGCGCCGCCGTTCCCGCCGACGTAGAGGTTCCAGCCGTTGGCCGTCGCGATGATCCCGAAGTCCTTCGACTGCGCCTCCGCGCACTCGCGGGCGCACCCCGAGACCGCCGACTTGAGCTTGTGCGGGGCGCGCAGGCCCCGGTAGCGCAGCTCCAGCTGGATCGCCATTCTCACCGAGTCCTGGACGCCGTACCGGCACCAGGTCTGCCCGACGCAGGACTTCACCGTGCGCAGCGACTTGCCGTACGCGTGCCCCGACTCGAAGCCCGCGTCGACGAGCCGCGTCCAGATCGCCGGGAGCTGGTCCACCCGGGCGCCGAAGAGGTCGATCCGCTGACCGCCCGTGATCTTCGTGTACAGGCCGAAGTCGCGGGCCACCTCGCCGATCACGATCAGCTTGTCCGGGGTGATCTCGCCGCCGGGGATGCGCGGCACGACCGAGTACGAGCCGTTGCGCTGCATGTTGGCGAGGAAGTGGTCGTTGGTGTCCTGGAGGGAGGCCTGCTCGCCGTCCAGGATGTAGCCGCCGATGCCGAGCGTCGGGGCGAGGCTGGCCAGGATCGAGCCCACGGTCGGCTTGCAGACCTCACAGCCCTCGCCGCCCCGCGCCTCCGGCCGCCCGTGCGAGTCGAGCAGCGCGGTGAAGGAGGCCACCCGCAGGGTGCGGGCGATCTCGTACAGCTCGCTCCTGCTGTACGGGAAGCAGCGGCAGAGCCCCTTGTCGGTGGCGGCCGGCAGCAGCTTCTCGATGGTCTTCACGCAACTGCCGCAACCCGTACCGGCCTTGGTGCACTTCTTCACCTCGGCGAGCGTGGCGCACTCGCCGATGGCGTGCTTCGTGACGTTGTGGCAGGAGCAGATCACCGCGTCGTCCGGCAGCGCCGAGGGGCCGAGAGCCACCGGGGCGCCCGCGCCCGCCGGAAGCACCAGCTGCTCGGGGGAGACCGGCGGCACGGTGCCGGTGAGCGGCCGGAGCAGTCCGTACTGCTCGGCGTCGCCCACCAGGACACCGCCGAGGAGGACGCCGTCGCCGCTCACGACCAGCTTCTTGTAGACACCCGAGCGGGAGTCGGAGTACACGACGTCGAGACACCCCTCGGCCGTGCCGTGCGCGTCGCCGAAGGAGGCCACGTCCACGCCGAGCAGCTTCAGCTTCGTCGACAGGTCGGCGCCGGTGAACCCCTCGCCCTCGCCGGTCTCGTCCGCCAGGGTCGCGGCCACCGTCAGGGCCATCTCGTAGCCCGGCGCCACCAGGCCGTACACCCGCCCGTCGGCGGCGAGCGCGCACTCGCCGATCGCGAAGACCGACGGGTCGGAGGTACGGCACCGCTCGTCGACCGCGATGCCGCCGCGCTCCCCGACGGCGAGACCGCAGTCGCGGGCCAGCTGGTCCCGGGGCCGTACCCCCGCCGAGAACACGACCATGTCCGTGGCCAGTTCGGAACCGTCCGACAGCCTCATGCCCGTCACGGCGCCGTCCGACGTCACGACCTCCTGCGTGCCCGTCCCCGTGTGGACGGTCAGACCCATCCGCTCGATCGTGCGCAGCAGCGCGGCGCCGCCGCCCTCGTCGACCTGCACCGGCATCAGGCGCGGCGCGAACTCCACGACGTGGGTGTCGAGCCCGAGGCCCTTGAGCGCGCCCGCCGCCTCCAGACCGAGCAGACCGCCGCCGACGACCGCGCCGCTCGTCGCCGTCTTCGCGTACTCCTCGATCGCGAGCAGGTCCTCGATCGTGCGGTACACGAAACAGCCCCGGGCGTCCTTGCCGGGCACCGGCGGGACGAAGGGGTACGAGCCGGTGGCCAGGACGAGCGAGTCGTACGCGAAGACCCGGCCGGAACGGGCCGTGACCGTACGGGCCTCCCGGTCCACCGACTCCGCCGGATCGCCGACGTACAGCTCGATGCCGTACTTCTCCATGAAGCCCGCCTCGACCATCGACAGGTCCTCGGGCGTCCTGCCGGAGAAGTACGAGGTCAGCTGTACCCGGTCGTAGGCGGGGCGCGGCTCCTCGCAGAGGACCACGACCCTGGCCCGCTCGGTGACCCCGCGCTCGGCGAGCGACTCCAGGAACCGCTGGCCGACCATTCCGTGGCCGACCAGGACGATCGTCGGGGTGTGCGCGGTCGGGTCGGTGGTCGTGCCGGCGGCCGCGTCGGCGGTCGTGTCAGCGCTCATGTCAGGAGCCTCCGTCGTCGGTGAGCAGGTGGAGCAAGGGGGCCTGCGGGAGGGCCTCGTCGCCCTCCCAGGCCCGTGCGAGCGCGCCGACCGCGGCCAGGTCGCCGAGGAGGACGCCCCCGACGAGCCGGTCCCCGCGGACGACGACCTTGCGGTAGGCGCTGCGGGTGGCGTCGGTGAGCTGGACGATGTCGTCACCGGGCCGCGGGGTGACCTCGCCGAAGGCGGCGAGGTCGAGGGGGTGGGCGCCGGTGAGGGTGAGGCGGGTGAGGGCGCGGGTGCCGGTGTAGGGGGCGAGGTCCGTGCCCACCACGGGAGCCAGGACCTCCGCCAGGGCGTCCGCCTGTTCCAGGGCCGGGCCCGCCAGGCCGTAGACGCGGCCCGCGTGCTCCGCGCAGTCGCCGACCGCGTGGATGTACGGGTCCGAGGTGCGCAGTTCGTCGTCGACCACGATCCCCCGGGCGACGTCGAGCCCCGCCTCCCGGGCCAGGGCCACCCTCGGGCGGACCCCGCAGGCCAGGACCACGACCTGGGCGTCGAGCACGAAGCCGTCGGCCAGTTCGACCGCCGTGACCGCCCCGCCCCGCTGCCGCAGCCCGCTCACCCGGCACTCGGTGTGCACCTCGACCCCGAGGGACTCGACGTGTTCGCGCAGCAAGGCCGACGCATGGTCGTCGAGTTGGCGCTCCATCAGGCGCTCGCCCTGCTGGGTGAGCACCACCTCCGCGCCGCGTGCCGCGAGGGCCCGCGCCGCCGAGACCCCGAGGAGCCCGCCGCCGATGACCACCGCCCGCGTCCCGGGCCGTACCCGGCCGCGCAGCTCCAGGCAGTCGTCGAGCGTGCGGAAGGCGTGGACGCCTTCGGGTAGTTCCGGCCCGCGCAGGCCGCGCAGCGGCGGCAGCACCGGGTTGGAACCGGTGGCGAGGACCAGCCGGTCGTAACCGACGAGCGAGCCGTCCGCGCACTCCACCGTCCGCGCCTCCCGGTCGATCCGCACCGCCCGCACCCCGAGCCGTACCGGCTCCCGGGTCCCGGGCAGGGCGATCACCTCCGGGGCGTACCGTCCGGCGAGGACGTCGGCGAGCAGCACCCTGTTGTACGGGGCGTGCGGCTCCTCGCCGAGGAGGGTGACGGGCAGGCGCTGGGCGAGCCGGGCGCCCGCCGTTCCGCCCCCGACCACCACGATCCGTGTACTCATACCGGGAAGCGTGCGCGGCCGGTGTTACCCGACGGCATCCCGGCTGTTTCCCGTACGGAACGCTGATCTCCGCCCCCGGCCGCGCCCGCTGTGAGGCCGGGCGGGGCGGCCGTCAGGGTTAACCCGTGATCAGGCTCGGCTCAAGCCAGGCTTAAGGATCGGGGGGACGGAGCTGAGCTGCGGATTCCCGTATACGGGCGGACCTAGGGTGCCGGATGTGACCACCGAGGCCCGCCACCACCCTCTCTACGTACCCCTCGACACCGAGCGGTCCGCCGCCCCGGTTCCCGCGCCCGCGCCGCCGATACCACCCCGGCCGGCCCAGGCCCCGCCGATACCGCCCCGGCAGGGCACGGCGCCCCGCCCCGCCCCGGTCCGGCCGACGCCCGGCCCGGTCCCGACGCCCGCCCCGGTCCCGATGCCCGGCCGGCCCGACCGGTCCGCTCCGGCCGGCCCGGGGCCCGTCCCCGCCCTGCGGCTCGCCCCCGAGCGGCTGCGGAGCGCGATCCTCGCCGGTGCAGGGGCCGTCACCCTCCTCTGGGGCGTCCAGGCCCGGCCGTCCGCCCGTCTCGACGTCCTCTTCGCGACCGGCGCCCACCTCAGCGGACTCCTCGCCGGGTACGGCGTCCTCGTCCTGCTGCTGCTCATGGCCCGCGTCCCGGCCGTCGAGCACGGCGTCGGCGCCGACCGCCTCGCCCGCGCGCACGCCCTCGGCGGCCGGTACGTCCTCGGCCTGATCGCCGCCCACGCGGTCCTCGCGCTCTGCGGCTACGCCGTCCACACCCGTACCGACCTCGTCACCGCCACCGGGGACCTCCTCGCGTACGGGGCGATCGCCGCCGCCACCGCCGGCACCGCCCTGTTCGTCGCCGTCGGCGTCACCTCCGCCCGGGCCGTACGCCGCCGGGTCCGGCACGAGACCTGGCGCGCGATCCACCTCGGCGGACTCCTCGCCGCCGCCCTCGGCTTCGTCCACCAGCTCGCCGGACCCGACATCGCCGGCAGCCTCCTCACCCGCTGGCTCTGGTCGATGGCGCACGGCACCGTCGCCGTCCTCCTCCTCTGGTACCGGCTCGTCGTCCCCGTCCGCGCCGCCCTCCGCCACGAGCTGCGGGTCGTCGAGGTCCGCGACGAGGGCCCCGGCGTCGTCTCCGTCCTCGTCCGGGGCAGGGGAGTGGCCCGGCTGGGTGCCGAACCCGGCCAGTTCTTCCGCTGGCGCTTCCTGCGGCGCGGACTGTGGGCGACCGCCCTGCCCTTCTCCCTCTCCGCACCCGTTCGAGACGACACCCTGCGGATCACCGTCAAGGCGCTCGGCGACCACACCCGCCGCATCCGGCGGCTCCGCCCCGGCACCCGCGTCCTGGCCTCGGGCCCGTTCGGCGCGCTCACCGCCCACCGCCGCACCCGCCGCAAGGTCCTGCTGCTCGCCGGAGGCGTCGGCATCACCCCGCTGCGCGCCCTCTTCGAGACGCTGCCCGGCGGACCCGGCGACGTGACCCTGCTCTACCGGGCCTCCGACACGGCCTCCCTCGTCCTGCGGGAGGAGCTGGAGTCCATCGCCCGCGAACGCCAGGCGGCCCTCCACTTCCTCGTCGGCCGCCCGGACGACTCCTTCGGCCCTCCCCCAGCCTGCGGCCGGGGGTGCCCCCATCCCGCTTCGCTCGCCCCGCGCGCCCTGCGCCACCTGGTGCCGGACCTCGCCGCCCACGACGTGTACCTGTGCGGCCCGCCCGCGATGGCGAGGGCCGCCACCGCCAACCTGATCCGGGCCGGAGTGCCGGCCTCCCGCATCCACAGCGAGGACTTCGACCATGTCTAGACACGGTGCCCCGCGCGTCCCGGTCGTCGAGCGGGCCAGACGGCGGCTCGCCGCCGCGCTCCTCGGCACCGGGGCGCTCGCCGCGACCCTCCTCACGGTCTCCGTCACCCCGGCCGCACCGCCCGCCCCCGACCGGGAGCCGGGCGCCGCGAGCTCAGACGTAGCTCAACTCTCCAGAGATTGATGGACGGGGCAACGATCGTCTCCCTAGGCTCTCGGGCATGCCCGAGATATCGCTGACCACCCTCGTCCTGCTCTGCCTCGCCGCGCTCGTGGCGGGCTGGATCGACGCCGTGGTCGGCGGGGGCGGGCTGCTCCTGCTGCCCGCCCTGCTGCTCGGCCTGCCGAACGTCCAGGCCGCGCACATCCTCGGCACCAACAAGGCCGTCGCGATCGTGGGCACCACGGGCGCCGCCGTCACCTACGTCCGCAAGGCGCCCGTCCAGGTCCGGACGGCGGTACGCATCGGGCTCGCCGCCCTCGCGGGCTCCATGGGCGGCGCCTTCTTCGCGGCGGGGATCAGCAGCGACGTCCTGCGCCCGGTCATCATGGTGGTACTGCTCGCCGTGGCGGCCTTCGTGATGCTGCGGCCCTCGTTCGGCGCGAAGGCCGAGGGGGAGGACCGGGCGCCGCTGACCCGGGCCCGGATCGTGACCGCGATCGTCGTGGTCGGCGGCGGGATCGGCTTCTACGACGGCCTGTTCGGGCCGGGCACCGGCACCTTCCTGGTCCTCGCGCTGACCGCCGTGCTCCACCTCGACCTGGTGACCGCCTCCGCCACCGCCAAGATCGTCAACGTCTGCACCAACGCGGGCGCGCTCGCGATGTTCGCCCACCAGGGCAGCGTGTACTGGCAGCTGGCGGCCGTCATGGCGGTCTTCAACCTGGCCGGCGGCATGGTCGGGGCGCGGATGGCGCTGAGCAAGGGCGCCGAGTTCGTGCGCGGGGTGCTGCTCTTCGTGGTGCTCTCGCTGGTCGCGAAGCTGGCCTTCGACCAGTGGGCGTGACCTCGCGGTCCGCCGGTGGCCGGTGGGTTCGACCTCGCGGCCATCCGTCGGCCGGCGGGTGCGACCCCGCCGTCTATCTGACCCCGATGAGGTGGCCGTAGGCGACCACGTTGCCCTGGTAGCCGTTCTTCTTCGAGAAGCCGCCGCCGCAGGTGATCACCCGGATCTCGGCCCGGTCGGCCTCGTCGTACACCTTGCGGTCCGGGAAGTCCTCGTTCTCGTACACCTCGACCGCGTCGACCGTGAAGACGGCCGTCCGCCCGTCCTGCCGGTCCACCTCGATCCGGTGGCCCTTCTTCAGGGCGCCGAGCGTGTAGAAGACGGCCGGGCCCTCGGCGTTGTCGACGTGGCCGGCGACGATCGCCGTGCCCTTGGCGCCGGGCGGGGTGCCGTCCTCGTACCAGCCGGCCATGTTCCGGTTCCCGGCCGGCGGTACGTCGAGCGAACCGTTCGAGGCGAGCCCCAGCCGCATCATCGGCGTGTCGACATCGGTCTCGGGGATCCGCAGCCGGACCGGCGCCGAGGGCGGCAGCGGGTCGGCGGCGGCGTCGGTGTGCACGCTGGGCCCGGCGGCGAAGGCCTGCGCGGCCGACGGTACGGGCGGGGTGACCTGCTCCGATCCGTTCTGGACGAGCCAGAGCCCGACGCAGGCGGCCACGGCTATGCCCCAGCCCTTGGTCCTGTTGCTCACCTGGATTCCCTCGGTCGGTTCGTGGCCCGGCCCACGAGGCGGGCCGCCGTACCGGCCCACGGGCGGGCCGTGGATGTGGCCCTGCCCCCGCCGGGCCGTATGCGGGCTCGCGGCGGGGGCAGGACAGGCGGTGGCCTCAGTGCCCCCGCGCGCCGCTCGCCCGGCGGCGCAGGAGCAGGACCCCGCCCACGGCAGCCGCGGCCAGCACCGCCGCACCTGCCGTGACCTGGGCGGTGTCGGGGCCGACGCTGCCCCCGACACCGGTCTGGACGTGGCCGCTGGGACGCCGGTGCGTGACGGTCAGGTCGCCCCGGGCCGTCTTGCCGTTGTCGCAGGCCACGCTGATGCCGTACGTACCGGCCTTGGCGTGCTCCGGTACGCGGAACTGTCCGACCACGACCTCCTTGTGCGTGCTCGGACTCAGCTGGAACTCACCCGCGCCGAGCGAGTTCGCGTCCCCGACGCCGTGACCGTGCTTGCCGCAGGCGAGCGTGTTGACGGTGACGGTGGTGCCGGGGGAGGCATCGGAGGGGTAGACCTCGAGCGACTCGTAGTTCCCGGCGAACGCCGCGGGGGCGGCCAGGGCTCCGAGCGCGGCGACCGTCAGCGCGGTACCGGTGAACAGGCGGACAGTGGTGCGCATGGGGGCCTCCGGGGCGCGCTTGCGGTCGAGCGGGGCGGTCCTCCCGGGAGGGACTTCCCGGAACGGCCTTCTGTGACCGAGATAAGAGCCGCCGCGCGCCCGGCGCCTCCTGATGAGGCATCAGGATTGGGCCGTCCGATACGGTGTGTCGCCTGGATTTCCCCCATGTACGCAGGTCAGAGCGGGTTTCTTCGTGTCAGCGGATGTTCCGCGCCGAACGGGTGACACCGCCGCCCCACGGGGGAGCCGCCCGGCCGGGCCGCCCCACGGGGGAGCCGCCCGGCCGGGCCGCCCCACGGGGGAGCCGCCCGGCCGGGCCGCCCCACGGGTGGAGCCGCCCGCTCGGGCCCCGGCGGCACCGCTCGCGCCCGGACCGGCCCGCTCGGGCCCCGGCGGCACCGCTCGCGCCCGGACCGGCCCGCTCGGGCCCCGGCGGCACCGCTCGCGCACGACCGGGTCGGGCACCCGGTCGCCCCACGCCCTCGGACCACCCGCTCACACCACCCCGGTCAGGCTCCCGATCGCCGCCAGGGCCCACTCCTGCGCGCCCACGGTCGTCCCCGCCACGACACCCGTGGCGACGGGTGCGAGGGCGCCCCGGAGGGTGGTGAGCGCCCGGCGCACCCGGCCCTCCTCGACGGGCTCCGGCCGGGTGATCTCCGCCAGAACCTCCTCGGCCGCGTCCTGGGTGTCCTGCCGGTCCTGCTCGGCGAGGCCGGACCCGGGGAGCTGGCGGATGAGCTCGTTCACCCGCGCGGCGAGTTCCTCGTACCCCGGCGCGACGGTGGTGTTGGTCTGCTGGTTCTGGGTGACGGTCTCGTTGTTCCAGGCGAACTGGGCGTGCGAGACGGAGTGGTTGAAGACCGGCCCGTCGTAACGGCGCACCTCCGGAGCGGAGTCGGCGTTCTGCGAGCGGTCGGGGTTCTGCGGGTCGTTCATGAGCCGGAACCGTCCCCTTCGGTGTCTGCGTCGGTGTCGGTGTCGTTCTCGGTGTCGTTCTCGTTCTGGTCCCGGGCGTTCTCGTCCCGGTTCTGGACGACGTTCTCGTTGCCCCAGGCCACCTGGATGTCCCGGACCGGCCCGTTGAAGACCGGTCCGTTGAAGATG
The DNA here is from genome assembly GCF_051305195.1 of Streptomyces sp. Qhu_M48. Taxonomy (NCBI): domain Bacteria; kingdom Bacillati; phylum Actinomycetota; class Actinomycetes; order Kitasatosporales; family Streptomycetaceae; genus Streptomyces; species Streptomyces sp. Qhu_M48. Next base: position 1,254,928 of record NZ_CP195432.1, read on the forward strand.
TTGATGATCTGCGGCGGCGGCCCGGCCGGCTTCTCCGCGTGCCGGACGACCTTCAGCGAGGTCCGCAGCCGGACCGTGTCGACCCGGCCGTTTCCGGCGACGGCCACCCCGCGGGTGCCGTTCACCGCACAGTCCACCACCTGCCCGCCGGCCTCCTCGTCGAAGCTCGCCCCGGCGGTCGCGCAGTCGGTGAACTCGCTCCGCGCGATGTCCACGTAGGCCGATCCCGTCCCGTAGACGCCGAGCGACCCCGAGCCGGTCACGGTGAGGTTCCGGGCGATGAGCCGTCCGCTGCCCAGCGCGCCGGCCCCGGCGCCGCTCACCGCCGTGACGGTGCTGTCGGTCACCCGCAGCTGGGCCTCGTCGGCGACGCCGAATCCGAGGATGCCGCCGTCCGCCGTCACGTCCTTGAGCGTGACGCGGGACTGGCCGCCGACCGCCACCGCGGCCATCTCGACGTCGCGGAACACCGCGTCGGCGACCTCGGCGGTGGTGCCTCCGTTGCCCCGGACCTCCAGGCCGGACGAGCAGCGCTCCACCCGGACGTGGGCGAAGGCGGCCCCGGCCTCGTCGAAGACGCGGAGCGCGGTGTTGGTCAGGTCCTCGACCGCGAGGTGGGTGAAGCGGCCCCGGGCGCCCTCGATGACGGCGACGCCGACGTTCCCGCCCACGACACGGCAGCCGTGCACCTCGGGCGCGCCGCCGTCGGTCGAGAACACCGCGATGTTCCCCGAGTTCACGACCTGGCAGTCCTCGAACCGGCCCCGGGCCTCGGTCTGGACGTTGATCCCGGTGTCCCGGCAGTCGGTGAGGACGCAGCCGCGCACCACCGGGTCCGCGCCGCTCGCCGCCCCGATGCCGTGCCGTGCCCCGGTGACGCGCGTGTTGTCGACGGAGCCCCGGGACTGCTCGGTGAACATGATCCCCTCCGCGTGGACGGCGGTGATCACGCAGTCCGCCACGGTGAGCCGCGCCCGGGCGTCCGCCGTGAGAGCCGCCTTCCCGGTGCCGGTCAGCTCGCAGCCGATCACCTCGGCGTGCGCGTCGCTGACGCGCAGCCCGTGGATGCGGCTGTCCTCGATCCGGCTGTTCCGGACCGAGACGCGGGCCCCTTCGAGCACGGCGACGGCGTTGTCGGCGGCGTCGGTGAACCGGCACCGCTCCACGAGCCCCGTGCCGCCGGTGAACAGCGCCCGGCCGTGCGCGACCACGCTGTCCCGCAGCGTCACGGAGGTGTGCGGCCGGGCGTGCAGGGCGACGCCGCTGTGCGCCCAGATCTCGGAGTGGTCGAGGGTGAGCGTCCCCGTGTGGCAGCCGACGACGTCCGCCTCGCGGCCGACCAGCGTGAGGCCGTGGACGCGGACCGACCCGAAGGAGTCCAGGACGGTGCCCCGTGGCCGGCCGATCACGACGGAGCCGGGGCCCTCGGCGGCCGTCAGCTCCACCTCGCCCCGGACGGTGAGCGTCTCCTCGTACCGCCCGGGCGCGATCTCGATCCGCGTGGGCCGGCGGCGTGCGGCCGCCGCCCGGAGCGCCGAGGCGATGTCCGGGTGGGCGCGGCGCCCGCCGTGCGGCGACACGAGGTACCTCGCGACCATGCCGATGCCCCCGCTCCGCTCTACAGCTCGTCCCACTCCACCGAGTCGTACGCCGAGTACACCCCCTCCATCAGCTCCTCGTCCACCGTGAACGTGATCTCGTCGATCGCCGTCACGGGCGCGACGGAGAGGGAGTTGGCCGCCAGGGCGGCCCGGTAGCCCGACAGGCCGGCCAGGGTGACCGGGCGCCGGACCCGCCCCGGCCGGGACTCCAGGAGGGCCATCGTGATCCCCGGGCGGTCTCCAGGGCGCCGGGGGAGAGGGGCGGCGGGGAGGTCATGGAGAAGCTCCCCGGAACGGCGCTTGACCTCAACTAAACTTGAGGTACCACGATCAGCGACATGGACATCACGAAGCCCGCAACGGCCACCGTCTCCCCCCTCACCACCGCTCCCGCCCCCCTCGAACTCGCCCTCGTCGTCGCCAGCGACCGCGACGGCCGCTTCGCCCCCGTCATCGCCGACTGGTTCCGCTCCCGCCTCGCCGGGCGCGAGGACTTCACCGTCACCGTCGTCGACCTCGCCGAGGTCGACCTCCCCACCTCGCTCTCGTACCACCCGAACCCGGCCGTCACCGCCGAACTCGCCAAGGTGACACCGGTGCTGGAGGCCGCCGACGCCTTCGTCGTCATCACCCCCGAGTACAACCACTCCTTCCCCGCCTCCCTCAAGAACCTGATCGACCGGCACTACACCGAATGGCAGGCCAAGCCCGTCGGCTTCGTCTCCTACGGCGGCATCTCCGGCGGACTGCGCGCCGTCGAACAACTCCGCCAGGTCTACGCCGAGATGCACGCCGTCACCCTCCGCGACACCGTCTCCTTCCACAACGCCCACGGTCTGTTCGACGAGACCGGGCGCCACAAGGACCCCGCCGGCGCCGAGATCGCGGCCAAGGCCCTCCTCGACCAGCTCGTCTGGTGGGGAAACGCCCTCAGGGACGCCAAGTCCAGCCGCCCCTACGGCGCGTGAGGACACGTCACCGTGCTGCTGCGACTCCTCGTCCCCCGCCTGAGGCCGTACCGCCCCCTCCTCGTGCTCCTGGTCGCCCTCCAGCTCGTCCAGTCCCTGGCCTCCCTCGCCCTGCCCACCCTCAACGCCGGTGTCATCGACGAGGGCGTCCTGCGCGGCGACACCGGCCGCGTCCTCAGCGGCGGCGCCGTGATGATCGCCGTCACCCTCCTCCAGGCCGTGGTCGCGGCCGCCGCCACGTACCTCGGCGCCAGGATCGCCATGGGCGTCGCCCGCGACCTGCGCTCCGAGGTCTTCCGGCACATCCAGGACTTCTCCGCCCGGGAGCGGGGCCGGTTCGGCGCCGCCTCCCTCATCACCCGGGCGACCAACGACATCCAGCAGATCCAGACGTTCACCGTCCTCGTCCTGACCATGCTGGTCGCCGCGCCGCTCCTCTGCGTCGGCGGGATCGCCATGGCCCTGCGCCAGGACGTGCCGCTCGCCCTGGTCCTGCTCCTCTTCGTGCCCGTGATGGCCGGGGCCGTCGGGGCGATCGTGCTGCGGATGCGACCGCTGTTCCGGGGCATGCAGGAGCGCGTCGACGGCGCCAACCGGGTGCTGCGCGAGCAGATCACCGGCGTCCGGGTGGTCCGTGCCTTCGTCCGCGACCGACACGAGCGGGAACGGTTCGGCGCCGCCAACGACGAGCTGCTCTCCGTCGGCCTCCGGGCCGGCCGGCTCCAGGCCCTGATGTACCCGACGGTGCTCATCGTCTGGGAGCTCACGACCGTCGCCCTGGTGTACGTCGGCGCCCACCGGATCGAGTCCGGCGCCCTCCAGCCGGGCGGGCTCGTCGCCTTCCTCGGCTATCTGCTCCAGACCGCGATGTCCGTGATGATGGTCCTCTTCCTCCTCATGAACATGCCCCGGGCCGAGGTGGGCGCCGAGCGGGTCCGCGAGGTGCTCGACACCCGCTCCTCGGTCGTCCCGCCGGCGGACCCGGTGCGGACCCTCGACCGGCGGGGGCATCTGGAGGTCCGGGGTGCGGACTTCCGGTACCCGGGTGCGGAGGAGTCGGTCCTCAAGGAGGTCGGGCTCGTCGCCCGGCCCGGTGAGACCACCGCGATCATCGGCTCGACCGGCAGCGGCAAGTCGACCCTCCTCGGACTGGTCCCCCGGCTCTTCGACGCCACCGGCGGCGAGGTCCTCGTCGACGGCGTCGACGTCCGCGACCTCGACCCCGAACTCATGGCCAGGACCGTCGGACTCGTCCCCCAGAAGCCCTACCTCTTCTCCGGAACCGTCGCCACCAACCTCCGCTACGGCAGACCCGACGCCACCGACGACGACCTCTGGCACGCCCTCGAAGTCGCCCAGGCCGCCGACTTCGTACGGAAACTGGAGAACGGGCTGAACGCCCCCGTCGCACAGGGCGGCACCAACTTCTCCGGCGGCCAGCGGCAACGGCTCGCCATCGCCCGGGTCCTCGTCGCCCGTCCCCGGCTCTACCTCTTCGACGACTCGTTCTCCGCGCTCGACCCCCGCACGGACGCCCTGCTGCGCGAAGCCCTCCGGGACGAGACGGCGGACGCGACCGTCGTGATCGTCGCCCAGCGCGTCTCCACCATCCGGCAGGCCGACCGGATCGTCGTCCTCGACCGGGGCCGGAACGTCGGCACCGGCACCCACACCTCCCTGATGCGGGACAACGCCACCTACCGGGAGATCGTCCTCTCCCAGCTCACCGAGGAGGAAGCGGCATGAACACGACCACCGCGGAGGGCCGGGCGACGGACGATCCCCCCGGCGGGCCCGGCGGCCCCGCCGAGGGGCCCGCCGTCCGGGGAAGCGGCGCCACCACAGATCCCGGCGCCGCCACCTCCGAAGCCGCCACCACCGCCGCCGCCCCCGAACCCGCCACCACCCCCGAAGCCGCCCCCGCCCGCACCGGCCCCCCGCCCCAGCAGCGAGGGCCCGGCCTCCCCGCCGCCGCCCTCGAACGCTCCCTCTCCTTCCGCTCCTCCGGCCTCCGCCTCCTGCGCACCCTCGCCCCCGACCGAGCCCTCCTCCTCACCGCCCTCGCCGCCGGTGCCACCGCCGTCCTCCTCTCCGTCCTCGGCCCGCTCCTCCTCGGCCGCGCCACCGACCTCGTCGTCACCGGCGCCACCGGCCCCGCCGGGGTCGACTTCACGGCCGTCGGCCGGGTCCTCGCCCTCTCCGTCCTGGTCGTCGCCGGCTCCGCCCTCTTCACCTGGATCCAGCTCAGGATCGTCACCACCGCCGTCCAGCGGGCCGGACACCGGCTCCGCGAGCGCGCCCAGCACAAGCTGGCCAAGCTGCCGCTCACCTACCTCGACCGGCAGTCGCGCGGCGAGGTCCTCTCCCGCACCACCAACGACATCGACAACATCACCCAGACCCTCCAGCAGGCCTTCAGCCAGATGATCAGGGCCGTACTGACCCTGTTCGGCGTCCTCGCGATGATGTTCTGGATCTCGCCGCTGCTCGCCCTCGTGGCCCTCGCCACCGTGCCCGTCTCGGTGGCCGTCGCCACCTTCGTCGGGAAGCGCGCCCAGCCGCAGTTCGTGAAGCAGTGGGCGGTCACCGGCAAGCTCGGCAGCCATGTCGAGGAGATGATCACCGGCCACACCGAGGTCGTCGCCTTCGGCCGCCGCGACGAGGCCGTGCGCCGCTTCGACGAACTGGGCGAGGAGCTGTACCGGTCGAGCTTCCGCGCCCAGTTCGTGTCCGGGTTCATCCAGCCCGCGCTGACCTTCGTCGGCAACCTCAACTACGTCGCCATCGCCGTCGTCGGCGGACTGCGGGTGGCGAGCGGCACGCTGTCCGTCGGTGACGTGCAGGCCTTCATCCAGTACTCGTACGAGTTCAACGGCCCGATCACCCAGGTCGCCGCGATGGCCAACCTCCTCCAGTCCGGAGTGGCCTCCGCCGAGCGGGTCTTCGAGTTCCTCGACGCCGACGAGGAGTCCCCGGACCCGGCGGAGCCGATCAGGCCCGCCGAACTCCGCGGCAGGGTCTCCTTCGAGAAGGTCGCCTTCCGCTACGAGGACGGCGAGCCGCTCATCGAGGACCTGTCGCTCACCGTCGAGCCCGGCAGCACGGTCGCGATCGTCGGCCCCACCGGGGCCGGCAAGACGACCCTGGTCAACCTGCTGCTGCGCTTCCATGACGTGACCGGCGGCCGGATCATCCTCGACGGCGTCGACACGGCGGCGATGACCCGGGAGGAGCTGCGCTCCGGCACCGGCATGGTCCTCCAGGACACCTGGCTCTTCGGCGGCACCATCGCCGACAACATCGCCTACGGGGCGCCCGGGGAGGTCTCGCGGGAGCGGATCGTCGCGGCGGCGCGGGCCGCGCACGCCGACCGGTTCGTCCGCACCCTGCCCGACGGGTACGACACCGTCCTCGACGAGGACGGGGGCGGCCTCAGCGCGGGGGAGAAGCAGCTGGTCACCCTCGCCCGCGCCTTCCTCGCCGACCCGGTGATCCTCGTCCTCGACGAGGCCACCAGCTCCGTCGACACCCGCACCGAACTCCTCGTCCAGCAGGCGATGTCCTCGCTCCGCGCGGGCCGCACCTGCTTCGTCGTCGCCCACCGGCTCTCCACGATCCGGGACGCCGACACCATCCTGGTGATGGAGAGCGGCTCGATCGCCGAGCAGGGCGGCCACGACGAACTCCTCGCCGCCGGGGGCGCGTACGCCCGGCTGCACGCGGCCCAGTTCGCCCGTACGGTGGAGACGTGATCGTCACCGTCCGCACCACCACCGACGCGCGCGCCAAGGCCGACGCCCTGGCGCGCGGCGCCGTCGAGGCGCGGCTCGCCGCCTGCGCCCGGATCTCGGGGCCCGTCACCTCCGTGTACCACTGGCAGGGCGCGATCGAGACCAGCCAGGAGTGGGAGGTGGTGTTCAAGACCACCGAGGCCCGCTACCCGGCCCTGGAGGCGCACCTCCTCGCCGCCCACGACTACGAGACGCCCGAGATCCTCGCCACCCGGGTGACCCGGGCCGGCGAGGAGTACGCCCGCTGGGTCGAGCGGGAGACCGCGGCGGCCCTGGAGACCGAGGGCCCGGCCGACGACGAGCGGCCGTTCTTCGTGTACGGGACGCTGCGCCCGGGCGCGTACAACCACGACCGGTTCCTCGCCGGCCGGATCGGCGCCGAGGCGGACGCCGTGCTGCACGGGGCGGTCCTGTACGACGGACCCGGCTATCCGTACGTCGTCCCGGCGGAGGCGGGCCGGGTGGCCGGAACCCTGCTCACGCCCGCACCCGGCACCTACGGCGAACTGTTCGGCCTGCTGGACCGCCTGGAGCTGCCCGTCGGCTACGAGCGGGTGGCGATGGACGTCGTACGGGTACGGGACGGGGCGCGGGTGTCCGCCTGGGTGTTCCTGGCGGCGCCGGACGCACCCCTCGGCCCGGTCATCGAGAGCGGCGACTGGTTCGACCGGCCGTAGCCGGCGGGCGTCAGAGCCGCTCCAGACGGACCGCGCACACCTTGAACTCGGGCATCCGGGAGACCGGGTCGAGCGCCGGGTTCACCAGGGTGTTGGCCCGGCCCTCGCCCGCCCAGTGGAACGGCATGAAGACGGTGTCCGGCCGGATCGCGGTGGTGATCCGGGCCGGTGCGACGGCCCGGCCGCGCCGCGAGACCACCGCGATCCGCTCGCCCTCGGTCACGCCGAGCCGCTCGGCCGCCCGGGGGTGGAGCTCCACGAAGGGGCCGGGCGCCGCCGCGTTCAGTTCGGCGACCCGCCGGGTCTGCGCGCCCGACTGGTACTGGGACACGACGCGGCCCGTGGTGAGCAGGACCGGGTAGTCGGCGTCCGTCTCCTCGGCCGCGGGCCGGTGCACCACCGGCACGAACCGGGCCCGCCCGTCGGGCGTCGCGAACCGGTCCAGGAACAGCCGGGGCGTCCCCGCGTGCTCCGGTTCGGGGCAGGGCCAGAAGACGCCCTGCTCCTCCTCGATCCGGCGGTAGCTGATGCCCGCGTAGTCGGCGGGGCCGCCCGCGGAGGCCCGGCGCAGCTCGTCGAAGACCTCCTCCGGGTCGGTCGGGAAGCCCTTCTCCCAGCCGAGGAGTGCGGCGAGGGCGTGCAGGACCTCCAGGTCGGTGCGGATCCCGGCGGGCGGGGTGAGGGCGCGGCGGCGCAGCAGCACCCGCCCTTCCAGGTTGGTCATGGTGCCGGTCTCCTCCGCCCACTGGGTGACGGGCAGGACGACGTCGGCGAGTGCGGCGGTCTCGGAGAGCACGACGTCCGCGACGGCGAGGAAGTCGAGCGAGCGCAGCCGCCCCTCGACGTGGGCGGCGTGCGGCGCGGAGACCACCGGGTTGGAGCCCATGAGGAGCAGCGCCCGCACGTCTCCGCCGAGGGCGTCGAGGAGCTCGTACGCGCTCCGCCCGGGCCCCGGCAGGGACTCCGGCTCCACGCCCCACACCCCGGCCACGTGCGCGCGGGCGGCGGGGTCGTCGAGCTTGCGGTAGCCGGGCAGCTGGTCGGCCTTCTGGCCGTGCTCGCGGCCGCCCTGGCCGTTGCCCTGGCCGGTGAGGCAGCCGTAGCCGCTGAGCGGCCGGCCCGCGTTCCCGGTGGCGAGGCAGAGGTTGATCCAGGCGCCGACGGTGTCGGTGCCCTTGGACTGCTGCTCGGGGCCGCGGGCGGTCAGCACCATGGCGTTGTCGGCGTCGGCGAACATCGCGACCGCCTCGCGCAGCTTCGGCACGGACACCCCGGTGATCCGCTCGACCTGCTCGGGCCAGTGGGACATGGCCCCGGCCCGCGCCTCCTCCCAGCCGGCGGTCCGCTCCCGGACGAACTCCTCGTCCACCCGCCCCTCGGCGACGACCAGGTGCAGCATGCCGAGGGCGAGCGCCAGGTCGGTGCCGGGGCGGGGCGCGAGGTGGAGATCGGCCTGCTCGGCGGTGCGGGTGCGGCGCGGGTCGACGACGATCAGCCTGCCGCCGTTCTCCTTCAGCTCGGTGAGGTAGCGCAGGGCGGGCGGCATGGTCTCGGCCAGGTTGGAGCCGACGAGGACGACGCACCCGGTCCTCGGGATGTCCTCCAGCGGGAAGGGGAGTCCCCGGTCGAGCCCGAAGGCCCTGCCGTGCGCGGCCGCCGCCGACGACATGCAGAAGCGTCCGTTGTAGTCGATCTGCGAGGTGCCGAGGACGAGCCGGGCGAACTTCCCGAGCGTGTACGCCTTCTCGTTGGTGAGGCCGCCGCCGCCGAAGACCCCCACGGCATCGGGACCGTGGTCGGCGCGGGTCCGGCGCAGCCCGTCGGCGACGGCGGCGAGCGCCTCCTCCCAGGACGCGGGCGCCAGCGCCCCCGTGTCAGGGCATCGGACCAGGGGCTCGGTGAGCCGGACCCGGGAGGAGAGCACGGCGGGGGCGGTGCGGCCCTTGCCGCACAGCGCGCCCCGGTTGACGGGGAAGTCGGTCCGGTCGACCACCTCGGCGGGCAGCTCCGGGACGCCGGTGGGGCGGAGCGACATGCCGCACTGCAGGGAGCAGTAGGGGCAGTGGGTGGGAACGGCGGTGGACTCGGACATGGCGCCAGCGTGGGTCAGCCGTGTTACGCGGGGCGACGCGGCTGATTACGGGCGCGCTGCCCTCCGCTCAGCCCCCGGGGGGCCGTGGGGTGAGGCCGGCGCCGAGGGGGCCGGGGCTACGGCGTCCCGTGGGGTGCGGCCAGTGCCTCGGTGACGCCCCTCTCCCGCGGCCCGAGGAAGTGCGGGTCGGGGCGCAGTCCGGCGTCGAGGGCGGCCTTGCCCGCCGCGAACAGCTCCCGGGTGGTGCCGTAGTACCAGGTGCGGTCGTGGGGTTCGGGGACGCCGACCCCGTACGCGTCGACGCCCGCCCGCCCGCAGAGCGCGACGGCCCGTTTGATGTGGAAGTCCTGGGTGACGAGGACGGCCCGGTCGACACCGAAGACCTTCCGGGCCCGGACGCAGGAGTCCCAGGTGTCGAAGCCCGCGTAGTCGCTGACGATCCGGCCGTCGGGCACCCCGCGCTCGGTGAGGTAGGCGCGCATGGCGCTGGGCTCGTCGTACGCGGTCCGGCTGTTGTCGCCGGTGACGAGGAGGACCCGCACCTTGCCCGTCCGGTACAGCTCGGCGGCCGTGTCGAGCCGGTGCGCGAGGTACGGGGTGGGGCGCCCGTTCCACAGACCGGCGCCGAAGACGACGCCGACGTCCCGGGCGGGCACGTCGGCGGTGGTGCGGAGCTTCCCGGCGGCGGCGGTGTGCATCCAGGTGACGGGGGTGAGCGCGAGGACGGCGCCCACCATCACGGCCTGGACGGTACGGCGGCGGGCCCGGGTGGAGCGGGGTGGGAACCGGGTGAGCCGTGCCCGCATGCGGGAACCTCCGAGGATCGCGGTCGCGGACCGGTGCCGGTCCGTCACCCCGTCCGACGCGCGTCGGCGGCGTTCGGTTCGCCGGAGGCCCCGCGTGTTCCGTACAACACACCGGCCAGGACCATCCCGAGGAGCATCCCGAGTAGCTGGGCGGCGGCGAAGGCGGGCACCGAGGCGGGGGCGATCCCGGTGAAGGAGTCGGAGAAGGCGCGACCGACGGTGGCGGCCGGGTTGGCGAAGGAGCCGGAGGAGGTGAACCAGATCGCCGCGCCGATGTAGCCGGCGACCGCGACCGGCGCGAGGGCCGGGCGGCCGATGTGGCGCAGGCCCTGGACGACGAGGACGAGCCCGGCGGTGGCGACGGCCTCGCCGAGCAGCAGGTGGAGCGCGGCGCGCGGCTCGGTGGCCCAGGCGCCGGGCGTCCGCCCGAACATCGCCTCGGCGAGCAGGGCCCCCGTGACGGCTCCGGCGAGCTGGGCGGCGATGTAGGCGAGGACCTCGCGCCCTCCCGCGCGCCCGGAGCGCCGGGACCACCACTCCGAGAGGGTCACGACGGGGTTGAAGTGGGCGCCGGAGAGCGGCCCGATGAGGGCGATGAGCAGGCCGAGGCCGAGGGCAGAGGCGGCGGCGTTGGCGAGCAGCCGGACGCCGATGTCCTGGCTGAGGGAGTCGGCGCGGATGCCGGAGCCGACGACGACGGCGACGAGGGCGGAGGTGCCGATGAACTCGGCGGCGACGCGTCGGGGGAGCGACGCGGGGGACATTCTCATAGTGGAAAAGATATTCCGTGATTCGGAAGGAGAAAAGAGGGGAGGTGAGGAGCGTCCGGGCCGTACGATCCGCGCGTGATCATCGATGCCGTCCTCGCGGAGGCCGTCCGCAACAACGCCGAATGGTGCCGGGCCATGTGCGCCGCCCACGGCCGGCCCGGCGCCTTCGGCCCCCGCGCCTGGACCAACGACCGCCGCACCCCGCTCTACTACCCCGACGCGGTGACGCTGACCGGGGACGCGGACGTGAAGGACGTCCTCCCCGGCATCGACCGCGGCACCCCCGGCGCCTCGGTGAAGGACAGCTTCGCCCGCCTCGACCTGACGGCCGAGGGCTTCCGCCTCCTCTTCGAGGCCACCTGGATCCACCGCCCGGCGGGTCTTCCGGTCCCCCCGGCCACCGGCGACTGGCGGGCCGTCCGCACCCCGGACGAACTCGCCGCCTGGGCCCTCGCCTGGAGCGACGGCGACGCCGACGAGGCGGCGCTCTTCCGCCCCGGACTCCTCGCCGACCCCTCCACCACCGTCGCCGCCGGGTACGCGGCCGACGGCCGGATCCTCGGCGGAGCCGTCCTCAGCGCGAGCGGCAGCGTCACCGGCGTCTCCAACCTCTTCGCCACGGGGGACACGGACCCGGCCCGGGTCTGGGACGGCTGCCTGTGCCTGGTGGCGGACGACCGCACCGTCGTCGGCTACGAGTCCGGCGACGACCTCGCCCCCGCCCTCGCCGCCGGCTTCCGGGAGACCGGCCCGCTCCGGGTCTGGCTGGACGCCTGACACCGCGCGGCGGAGGCCCGTGAGGTCACGGAAAACAGCCGTGACCCCCGTGCAACGGGCAGGCAACCTGGGGGCCGCAGGATCGGTTCATGACGGAGCCGGACAGCACCTTCGCCCACGCCGCCGAGCTGCTCGGCAGAATCACCGAGCAGCTCGGGTCCCAGCTCGGCCACGTGCGTCCGTACGGCCACCGGCCACGGAAGCACGAGCAGGAGGTTCCGCCGCCCATGAACACACCCGGTCCCACCGCGCCCGTCCCCGCCCTCGCGGAGAAGCCCCCGGCCCTCCCGGCGCCGGCTCTCTCCGCCGCGCCCGTCCCCGCCCTCGCGGAGAAGCCCCCGGCCCTCTCCGCCCCGGCCCGCCCCACCCTCGTCGCCGTCGGCCACGGCAGCCGGGACCCCCGTGCCCGCGCCACCCTCGGACGGCTCCTCGACCGGGTCCGTGAGCTCCGGCCCGGACTCGACGTACGGCTCGCGCACATCGAACTGAACACCCCGCTCCTCGACACCACCCTCGCGGAGCTGGCCGCCGAGGGCCGCGGCGCCGTCCTCGTCCCCCTGCTCCTCGCCCCCGGACACCACGTCACCCACGACCTGCCCGCCGCCCTCGCCGCCGAGCCCGCCCTCCGGGCCCGCGTCGCCGACCCCCTCGGCGCCCACCCCCTCCTCGTCGAGGCCCTCGCCGACCGGCTCGCGCGGGCCGGCTGGGACGCGGCGGCCGGCACCTCCCCCACCGCCGGGGTCGTCCTCGCCTCCGCCGGCTCCCGCGACCCCCGCTCCGGCGCCGAACTCCGCCGGATCGCGGCCCTCCTCGGCGAGCGGCTCGGGGGGGTCCCCGTCGTCCCCGCGTACGCCTCCGCCGCCGCGCCCACCGTCCCCGAGGCCGTCCGCGCGCTCGCCGCCCGGGGCCGCCACCGGGTCGCCGTCGCCTCCTGCTTCACCGCCCCCGGACTCTTCGCCACCCGCGCCGCCGACCACGCCCCCTGGATCGCCTCCGCCCCGCTCGGCGCCCACCCGGCCCTCGCCCGCCTCGTCCTCCACCGCTACGACCGGGCCCTGGCCGGCCGCACCACCACCCCCAGGCGGGAACTCGTCGCCGTCTGAGCGCTTCTGTCGGCCCCTCCGGTTACCGTCGACGCATGGAAGGCATCGCAGAGAGCACCTACGGCACTGACGGCACCGGCGTCACCGACACCCCCGGCTACGACTCCGCCGCGACCGACCGCTGGGCCGCCGAGCCGGACAAACGCCCCGGACGCACCGCCTTCCAGCGCGACCGCGCCCGCGTCCTGCACTCCGCCGCCCTCCGCAGGCTCGCCGGCAAGACCCAGGTCGTCACCCCCGGCACCCGGGGACACGCCTGGGACGCCAGCCCCCGCACCCGGCTCACCCACTCCCTGGAGTGCGCCCAGGTCGGCCGGGAGCTCGGCGCCGCCCTCGGCTGCGACCCCGACCTCGTCGAGGCCGCCTGCCTCTCCCACGACATGGGCCACCCGCCCTTCGGGCACAACGGCGAGCAGGCGCTCAACGACGTCGCCAAGGACTGCGGCGGCTTCGAGGGGAACGCCCAGTCGCTCCGCCTCCTCACCCGCATCGAACCCAAGCGCTTCGTGAAGGACGCCGACGGGGAGCTGGTCAGCGTCGGGCTCAACCTCACCCGGGCCACCCTCGACGCCGCCACCAAGTACCCGTGGGCGCGCGGCGGACACCCCCAGGACCCCGGCTCGCCCAAGTTCGGCGTGTACGAGGACGACCTGCCCGTCTTCGCGTGGATCCGGCAGGGCGCCCCCGGCCACCGCAAGTGCTTCGAGGCCCAGGTCATGGACTGGGCCGACGACGTGGCCTACTCGGTCCACGACTTCGAGGACGGCCTGCACGCCGGGCACATCGACCCCAACCTCCTCCTCGCCGAACCCGAGCGCGCCGACATCGCGGCCGTCGCCATCGGCCGCTACGTCCCCGAGGACACCGACCCGCAGGAGCTCGCCGAGGCCCTCGACCGGCTCCTCGACCAGGAGTGGTGGCCGCACGGCTACGACGGCTCGGCCGTCGCCCAGTCCCGCCTCAAGGACGCCACCAGCCAGCTCATCGGCCGGTTCGCCCTCTCCGCCGAGGGCGCCACCCGGCACGCCTACGGCTCCGGCCGGCTCACCCGCTACGGCGCCGAACTCGTCGTCCCCCGCGAGACCCGCAACGAGTGCGCGGTCCTCAAGGCCGTCGCCGACCGGTACGTGATGCAGCGCGCCGAACAGGAGGCCCTCCGCGCCGACCAGCGCGTCGTCGTCGCCGAACTCGCCGAGGCCCTCGTCGCCCGCGCCCCCGACGGACTCGAACCGCAGTTCCGGTCCCTCTTCGACGCGGCGCGCGACGACCGGGCCCGCAAGCGCGTCATCGTCGACCAGATCGCCTCCCTCACCGACGCCTCCGCCCGCGCCCTCCACACCCACCTCCGGCCGCACCACGGCTGAGTCGGCCCTCTTCCGCCGCCACCCCGCGTGCGGGACGCTCGCATGCACGCCCCGAGGCGGTACGGCCCGACGAACGCCCGGGGGCGTAGGTTGGAAGCGGTCGCAAAGAGGAGGAAACGACGTGGTCGACGCAGATCAGACCTTTGTCATCGTCGGCGGGGGCCTGGCAGGGGCCAAGGCGGCGGAGACCCTGCGCGCCGAAGGGTTCAACGGCCGGGTGATCCTCATCGGCGACGAACGCGACCACCCCTACGAGCGCCCACCCCTCTCCAAGGGGTACCTGACGGGCGCCAAGGAACGCGACGGCGTCTTCGTCCACGAGGCCGCCTGGTACGCGGGCCACGACATCGAACTGCACCTCGGGCAGTCCGTCACCGCCGTCGACCGTGAGGCCCGCACCGTGCGCCTCGGCGACGGCACCGTCATCCGCTACGACAAGCTGCTCCTCGCCACCGGCTCCGAGCCCCGCCGCCTCGACGTCCCCGGCACCGAACTCGCCGGCGTCCACCACCTGCGCCGGCTCGCCCACGCCGACAGGCTCCGCCAGGTCCTCGCCACCCTCGGCCGGGACAACGGCCACCTGGTGATCGCCGGCGCCGGCTGGATCGGCCTGGAGGCGGCCGCCGCCGCCCGCGGCTACGGCGCCGAGGTCACCGTCGTCGAATCCGACCCCACCCCCCTGTACCGGGTCCTCGGCCCCGAACTCGGCCAGCTCTTCGCCGACCTCCACAGCGACCACGGCGTCCGCTTCCACTTCGGGGCCCGGCTCACCGAGATCGTCGGCCAGGACGGCATGGTCCTCGCCGTCCGCACCGACGACGGCGAGGAGCACCCGGCCCACGCCGTGCTCGCCGCGATCGGCGCCGCCCCCCGCACCGCCCTCGCGGAGAACTCCGGGCTCGCCCTCGTCGACCGCGCCGACGGCGGCGGCATCGCCGTCGACGAGTCGCTGCGCACCTCCGACCCCGACGTCTTCGCCGCCGGAGACGTGGCCGCCGCCCACCACCCGCTGCTGCACACCCGGCTCCGCGTCGAGCACTGGGCCAACGCCCTCAACGGCGGCCCCGCCGCCGCCCGCGCCATGCTGGGCCGGCACGTCTCCTACGACCGTGTGCCCTACTTCTTCACCGACCAGTACGACCTGGGCATGGAGTACTCCGGCTGGGCGCCCCCCGGCTCGTACGACCAGGTCGTGGTCCGCGGCGACACCGGCAAGCGCGAGTTCATCGCCTTCTGGCTCAAGGAGGGCCGGGTCCTCGCCGGCATGAACGTGAACGTGTGGGACGTCACAGAGACCGTCCAGCAGCTCATCCGCTCCCGTACGGCCGTGGACACCGACGCCCTCGCCGACCCCTCCGTCCCCCTGGAGAGCCTGATCTGATCACCTCCGCCCGCACGTAGACTTCATGCGTGGCAGGCAGGATCAACGATGACGACGTGAAGGCGGTCCGGGACGCGGTCCCGATCGACGCCGTCGTGTCCGAGTACCTCCAGCTCCGCAACGCGGGCGGCGGAAACCTCAAAGGCCTCTGCCCCTTCCACGACGAGAAGTCGCCCTCCTTCCAGGTCAGCCCCAGCAAGGGGCTCTTCCACTGCTTCGGCTGCCAGGAGGGCGGCGACACCATCGCCTTCGTGATGAAGATCGACCACCTCTCCTTCTCGGAGACGGTCGAGCGCCTCGCCGCCAAGGCGGGCATCACCCTCAGGTACGAGGAGGGCGGCTACAACCCCGGCCACCAGCGCGGGGAGCGCATCCGCCTGGTCGAGGCCCACAAGGTCGCCGCCGAGTTCTACATCGGCCAACTCGACTCGCCCGAGGCCGAGATCGGCCGCAAGTTCCTCGCCGAGCGCGGCTTCGACCAGGCCGCCGCCGCCCACTTCGGCGTCGGCTACTCCCCGGCCGGCTGGGACCACCTCACCCGCTACCTGCGCGGCAAGGGCTTCTCCGACAAGGAACTGATCCTCTCCGGACTCTCCCAGGACGGCCGCCGGGGCCCCATCGACCGCTTCCGAGGCCGCCTCATGTGGCCGATCAAGGATGTCGGAGGCGAGATCGTCGGCTTCGGCGCGCGCAAGCTCCGCGACGACGACAACGGCCCCAAGTACCTCAACACCCCCGAGACCCCGATCTACAAGAAGTCCCAGGTCCTCTACGGCATCGACCTGGCCAAGAAGGACATCGCCAAGGTCAGCCGGGCCGTCGTCGTCGAGGGCTACACCGACGTCATGGCCTGCCACCTCGCCGGGGTCACCACCGCCATCGCCACCTGCGGCACCGCCTTCGGCGGCGACCACATCAAGATCCTCCGCCGTCTCCTCATGGACAACGGCTCCGCCCGGGTCATCTTCACCTTCGACGGCGACGCCGCCGGCCAGAAGGCCGCCCTGCGCGCCTTCGAGGACGACCAGAAGTTCGCCGCCGAGACGTACATCGCCATCGCCCCCGACGGCATGGACCCCTGCGACCTGCGGCTCGCCAAGGGCGACCAGGCCGTCGCCGAGCTCGTCCAGCCCCGCACCCCGCTCTTCGAGTTCGCCCTCCGCCAGATCGTCAAGCGGTACGACCTGGAGACCCCGGCCGGCCGCGCCGCCGCCCTCGACGAGGCCGCGCCCGTCGTCGCCCGCATCAAGAACATCGGCGCGCAGCACGAGGTCGCCGTCCAGCTGGCCGGCATGCTCGGCATCCTCGACACCCAGTTCGTCGTCAAGCGGGTCGCCCAGCTCGCCCGCTGGGCCCGCGACCGCGGCGGCAAGGGCCCCGCCCAGCAGCAGGCCCCCCGGCGCGGCTACGAGACCCAGGCGACGGCCGGCACACCCGCCGGCGGCCAGACCGGGCCCGCGCTCAACCTGCGCAGCCCCGCCCACCGCACCGAGCGCGAACTCCTCAAGCTCGCCCTCCAGCGGCCCGAACTGGTCTCCCCGGCCTTCGACGCCTACGGGGCCGACGAGTTCACCGCCCCGCCCTACGCGGCCGTCCGCCAGTGCGTCCAGGACGCCGGCGGCGCCACCGGAGCCCCCGCCGACTACCTCGCCACCGTCCGCGAGGCCGCGCCCAACGACACCGTGCGCGCCCTCGTCACCGAACTCGCCGTCGAGGCGATCTTCGCCAAGACCGTCGACGAGGCCTACGCCGGCGACCAGCTCGTCACCGTCCGGCTCCGCGCCGTCGACCGGCGCATCCGCGAGGTCCAGGGCACCCTGGCCCGGCTCGGCGCCCAGGGCGACCCGGAGCGGCTCGCGGCCGTCCAGAACGAACTCTGGGTCCTCACCCAGTACGGGCAGTCCCTGAGGAACAACGGCGCCGCCGCCCTCTGACGCACGTTCCGTCACCCCCCGGTCTCAAAAAGTCACCGCACGCCCCTCGTGGCGGCGATGTGTCGTACCCCACACTGGATGACGGTGCCGTTCCGCCCCTTCTGGAGGTCGCCCGCCGTGCAGACCCGGACCGTGACGCAGAACCAGGCAGAACCCGGCCAGGACGTGGAGGAGCCCGCCGTCCCGCCCCAGCGCCGCCGCCCGGACCCCGGCGGCAACGGGCCCTCCACCGACCTCTTCCGCCAGTACCTCCGCGAGATCGGCCGCATCCCGCTGCTCACCGCCGAGGAGGAGGTCGACCTCGCGCGCCGGGTCGAGGCCGGGCTGTTCGCGGAGGAGAAACTCGCCAACACCCCCGACCTGGACTCCCGGCTGGCCGGCGACCTCGACCGGCTCGTCGTCCTCGGCCGGATCGCCAAACGCAAGCTCATCGAGGCCAACCTCCGCCTCGTCGTCTCCGTCGCCAAGCGGTACGTGGGCCGCGGCCTGACCATGCTGGACCTCGTCCAGGAGGGCAACCTCGGCCTCATCAGGGCCGTCGAGAAGTTCGACTACGCGCGCGGCTACAAGTTCTCCACGTACGCCACCTGGTGGATCCGCCAGGCGATGTCCCGGGCCCTCGCCGACCAGGCCCGGACCATCCGCGTCCCCGTGCACGTCGTCGAACTGATCAACCGGGTCATCCGCGTCCAGCGCCGCATGCTCCAGGAACGCGGCTACGAACCCACCGCCGAGGAGGTCGCCGCCCAGCTGGACGTGGCCCCCGAGCGGGTCGGCGAGGTGCTCCGCCTCGCCCAGGAACCCGTCTCCCTGCACGCCCCCGTGGGCGAGGAGGACGACGTGGCCCTCGGCGACCTCATCGAGGACGGCGACGCCGCCTCACCGGTCGAGTCCGCCGCGTTCCTGCTGCTCCGCCGCCACCTGGAGGACGTGCTCTCCACCCTCGGCGAGCGCGAACGCAAGGTGGTCCAGCTCCGCTACGGCCTCGACGACGGCAGGCCCCGCACCCTGGAGGAGATAGGACGCCTCTTCGGCGTGACGCGCGAACGCATCCGCCAGATCGAGTCCAAGACCCTCAACAAGCTGCGGGACCACGCCTACGCGGACCAGCTGCGCGGCTATCTGGACTAGGGGTTCACCTCGGTGGCGGTGAGGGTCCACGGGCCGTCCGCGCTGAACAGCAGCAGCTGTGGCCCCTGCGGGACCGGGACCGTCCGCCGCAGCGCCCCGGTCGTGTTCAGGAGCAGATCCGAGTCGGGCAGCCCGCCCCCGGAGCGCCCCCGGACCCCGTAGCTCTGGATGCCGACGTAGCCGCCGCCGCCGTCGGGCTCGCCCTTGAAGTCCACGCGGAGGTCGGCGCCGCCGCCGAGGTAGAGGAACGCCTCAGGGCCGTAGCCGCTCAGCATGCCCTCGAGACGGCGGGCCGCGGCGACGGGCTTCACCCGCAGCACCCAGCGGTTCTCCCCGGCGAGCTTCAACCGCAGCGACCGGTCCTTGGGGGTGGCGACGACCGAACTGGCCCGGAAGTCGGGCAGGGTGGTGTTGAACACGTACTCCCCCTCCTTGTTCCGCCTGTCGAGCGGGAAGAGACCGACGTATCCGCCGTCCTCGTGCGCGAGCTCCACGAGGACGGGGCCGGGCTGGACACGGCTGTCGAGGGTGATCACGTCGTCGCCGACGCCCTCGAAGACGACCGGTTCGAAGACAGGCCCGAAATCCCAGCCCTCGACCAGCTCGTACGGCCGGTCGGCGGGCGGGAACGGCCCCGCCGTGACGGGCGTCGGCGTCCCGGCCGGTTCCTCGGCGGCGGGCGAGCCGCCCGTGGACGGCGTCCGCCCCGGCACCTTCACCACCCCGGTCAGCGGGACCGGTCCGGAGGCGGCCGGTGCCGGCTCCTCCTCCGCCACCTCCACCCCGTACGCGGTGACGAGCCCGGCGAGCCCGGAGCCGTACCCCTGCCCGATCCCGCCGAACTTCCAGCCGCCCGACTCCCGGAAGAACTCCGCGAAGGCGACGGCGGTCGCGTCCGGTGTGCCCGGCACCGTGTACGAGGCGACGGCCGCCCCGTCCGGGGCGACCGCCGTCAGGGCGCCGCCGTCCGCCGCACCGGCGATCACGATCCGCTCGACGTCCGCCTCCACCTCGTGCAACGCCAGGACCAGTGAACCCGGTTCGTGCCGTACCGCGCCGGAAGGATGGGCGGGCTGCCCGTCGAAGACCATGTCCGCGTCCCCCCGGACCCGGCTGTCCGCGCCGAGCAGCAGCGCCGCCACGTCCACGCCCTCGGCTCCCACGCGGAGGGTGACCGACGGCACCCAGGAATTCTTGGCTATGTGACCCATGCCGCACATCATGCGACACGGGTCACCGGTGAGTCGATCACTTCGCGGAACGGGCGGGCCCGCAGGTCAGTCGACCTCCGCGACCGCCTGCGCGAACTGCGCCGCGTACAGCCGGGCGTACGCCCCGCCGGACGACAACAGCTCCTCGTGCGTGCCCTGTTCGACGATCGAGCCGTTCTCCATCACCAGGATCACGTCCGCGTCCCGGATCGTGGAGAGCCGGTGCGCGATCACGAACGAGGTGCGCCCGTGGGCCAGGCGCGCCATCGCCTTCTGGATCAGGACCTCGGTACGGGTGTCGACCGAGCTGGTGGCCTCGTCGAGGACGAGGATCACCGGGTCGGAGAGGAACGCCCGCGCGATGGTGATCAGTTGCTTCTCGCCCGCGCTGACCCCCGCCCCGTCGTCGTCGAGGACGGTGTCGTACCCGTCGGGCAGGGTGCGGACGAACCGGTCGGCGTGCGCGGCCCGCGCCGCCTCCTCGATCTCCGCCCGGGTCACCTCGCGGGTCGCGCCGTACGCGATGTTGTCCGCGATGGTGCCGCCGAAGAGCCAGGTGTCCTGGAGGACCATGCCGATGTCGGTCCGCAGTTCCTCCCGTGGCATCTTCGCGATGTCCACCCCGTCCAGGGTGATCCGGCCGCCCGTCACCTCGTAGAACCGCATGAGGAGGTTCACCAGGGTCGTCTTGCCCGCCCCCGTCGGGCCGACGATCGCGACCGTCTGCCCCGGCTCCACCGAGAGCGACAGGTCCTCGATGAGGGGCTTGTCGGCCTCGTAGCGGAAGGAGACGTCCTCCAGGGCGACCCTGCCCTTGAGGCCGCTCGTGCCGCGGCCGCCGGCCGACGGCGCCCCCGTCACGCTCGTGGGGGCGTCCGGCTCCTGCTCCTCGGCGTCGAGCAGCTCGAAGATCCGCTCGGCCGAGGCGACGCCCGACTGCACCAGGTTCGCCATCGACGCGACCTGCGTCAGCGGCATCGAGAACTGGCGCGAGTACTGGATGAAGGCCTGCACGTCACCGATGGAGAGCGTGCCGCTCGCCACCCGCAGACCGCCGACGACGGCCACCAGGACGTAGTTGATGTTCGAGATGAAGAACATCACCGGCTGCATGACGCCGGAGTTGAACTGCGCCTTGAACCCGGCCTCGTACAGGGCCTCGTTCTGCTCGCGGAAGTCCCGCGCGGACTCCGCCTGCCGGCCGAAGACCTTCACCAGCGTGTGCCCGCTGTACATCTCCTCCACGTGCGCGTTGAGCGTGCCCGTGGACTTCCACTGCTGGACGAAGTGCGGCTGCGAGCGCTTGCCGATCCTCGCCGCGACGAGGACCGAGACCGGCACCGTCACCAGGGCGACGAGCGCGAGCAGCGGTGAGATCCAGAACATCATCGCCAGGACGCCGACGATGGTGAGCAGCGAGTTGATCAGCTGGCCCATCGACTGCTGGAGGGTCTGCGAGATGTTGTCGATGTCGTTGGTCGCCCGCGACAGCACCTCACCGCGCTTCGCCTTGTCGAAGTACGACAGGGGGAGCCGCGCCAGCTTCGTCTGGACGTCCTCCCGCATCCGGTAGACCGTCCGGTTGATCACCGTGATCGACAGGCGGGTGGCGACCAGCATGAGCAGGCCCGCCGCCACGTACACGGCGAGGACCACGAGCAGCACGTCGCCGACGGCGGAGAAGTCGATCCCCCGCCCCGGCGTGAAGTCGACCCCGGACAGCATGTCCGCCATGCCGGAGTCGCCCGCCGCACGCAGGTTCTCGATCGCCTCCGCCTTCGTGCCGCCCTCGATCTGGCGCCCGACGACGCCCGCGAAGACGAGGTCGGTCGCCTTGCCGAGGATCTTCGGGCCGACCACGGAGGCCGCCACCGACAGCACACAGGCGATCAGCATCGCCCAGAGCGCGCCGCGCTCGGGCGCCAGCTGCCTCATCAGCCGCTTGCCCGAACCCTTGAAGTCCATCGACCGCTGGTCGGGGCCGCCACCGGCCATCATGCGTCCGCCAGGACCGGCCATCAGGCTGCCTCCGCCTCGGTGAGCTGGGAGAGCACGATCTCCCGGTAGGTCTCGTTGTCCGCCATCAGCTCCCGGTGCCGTCCGGTGCCGACCACCCGGCCCTCGTCGAGGACGACGATCCGGTCGGCGTCCCGGATGGTCGAGACCCGCTGGGCGACGATCACGACGGTGGAGTCGGCCGTCTCCCGGGCGAGCGCGGCCCGGAGCAGGGCGTCCGTCTCGTAGTCGAGCGCGGAGAAGGAGTCGTCGAAGAGGTAGATCTCCGGCCGCTGCACGAGGGTCCGCGCGATGGCGAGCCGTTGCCGCTGGCCGCCGGAGAAGTTGGTGCCGCCCTGTGCGACGGGGGCGTTCAGCCCGTTCTCCAGTTTCCGTACGAAGTCGGCGGCCTGGGCGACTTCGAGGGCGTGCCAGAGGTCGTCGTCGGTGGCGTCGGGTCTGCCGTAGCGGAGGTTGGTGGCGACGGTTCCGGAGAAGAGGTAGGGCTTCTGGGGGACGAGTCCGACGGTCCTGGCCATGAGTTCGGGGTCGAGGTCGCGGACGTCGACGCCGTCGACGAGGACCTCGCCGCCGGTGGCGTCGAAGAGCCGGGGGACCAGTCCGAGGAGGGTCGACTTGCCGCTGCCGGTCGAGCCGATGATCGCGGTGGTCTCACCGGGCCGGGCGACGAGCCCGACCTCCTTGAGGACCGACTCCTCCGCACCCGGGTACCGGAAGTCCGCACCCCGGACCTCCAGATGCCCCCGCCGGTCGAGGGTCCGCACCGGGTCCGCCGGCGGCACCACGCTGGACTCGGTCGAGAGGACCTCCTCGACACGCTCCGCGCAGACCTCGGCCCGCGGCACCATCATGAACATGAAGGTGGCCATCATGACCGCCATCACGATCTGCATCAGATACGCGAGGAACGCGGTCAGCGCGCCGATCTGCATCCCGCCGCTGTCGATGCGGTGCGCGCCGAACCAGACGACGGCCACGCTGGAGATGTTCACGACGGTCATCACCGTCGGGAACATCAGCGCCATCAGCCGGCCGGTCGCCATCGACACGTCGGTCAGCTCCGCGTTGGCGCCGCGGAACCGCTCCTCCTCGTACCCGTCCTTCACGAACGCCCGGATCACCCGGTTGCCGGTGATCTGCTCGCGCAGCACCCGGTTCACCGTGTCGAGCCGCTCCTGCATGGTCCGGAAGAGCGGCCGCATCCTGCGCACGATCAGCGAGACGGAGACCCCGAGGATCGGCACGACCGCGAGCAGCACGCCCGAGAGGGGCACGTCCTGGCCGAGGGCCATCACGATGCCGCCGACACACATGATGGGCGCCGAGACCATCAGGGTGAACGCCATCAGGACCAGCATCTGGATCTGCTGCACGTCATTGGTCGTACGGGTGATCAGCGAGGGCGCGCCGAAGTGCCCCAGCTCCCGCGCGGAGAACGACTGCACCCGGTCGAAGACCGCGCCGCGCACGTCCCGGCCGAGCGCGGAGGCGGTCCGGGCGCCGTAGAACACGGCCCCGATGTTGCAGACGACCTGGACGACGGAGACGCCGACCATGAGGGCGCCGAAGCGCAGGATGTATCCGGTGTCCCCGGCGACGACACCGTTGTCGATGATGTCCGCGTTCAGGGTCGGCAGGTAGAGGCTCGCGCAGGTCTGCAGGAACTGGAGCAGGACGAGCAGGGTGATGGGTTTTCGATAGGGGCCGAGGTGGGTTCGGAGAAGTCTTATGAGCACGGCTCCTACTATCGCCCGCACCCCCGAGGCGTTACGACTCCGTTTCGGGGTGCGGGCCGAGCCCTGGTGAAGACTTTACGAACCGGCGTGCGAACCGGCCTGTGAGCCGAACGCACCCGGGTGGATCTGGTCCCGCGTCGCCCCGTACTGCTGCCGTACGGCCTGGCCCGCGGCCAGCTCGTCGCCCGGCTCCAGGATCTGCGCGGCGGCGCCCTGCCAGGCCGGGGGAGCGGACGGCGAGAGCGTGCCCCGCG
The DNA here is from genome assembly GCF_051305195.1 of Streptomyces sp. Qhu_M48. Taxonomy (NCBI): domain Bacteria; kingdom Bacillati; phylum Actinomycetota; class Actinomycetes; order Kitasatosporales; family Streptomycetaceae; genus Streptomyces; species Streptomyces sp. Qhu_M48. Next base: position 1,278,540 of record NZ_CP195432.1, read on the forward strand.
CCACCCCGAGCGCCCAGGCGGCCTGCCGTGCGGCGCCGAGCGCCGCGTAGTCGGCCGGCTGGGGGACGACGACCTGCGCGCCGAACAGCGCGGGCGCCAGCGCCTGCACGGCCGGCAGCGCGGCCGCCGCGCCGAGCAGGAAGACCCGCCGCACCTCGACGCCCCGCCCGCGCAGGACGTCCATGGCGTCGGTGAGCGCGCAGAGCATCCCCTCGAACGCGGCCCGCGCCAGGTGCTCGGGCTTCATCGACTCGCGCCGCAGCCCGCTGAGCGTGCCCGCGCTGTGCGGCAGGCTCGGGGTCCGCTCGCCCTCCAGGTACGGGAGCAGGACGAGCCCGGAGGCGCCCGGCGTCGACTTCAGGGCGAGCGCGGACAGCTCGTCGAGCGATTCGAGGCCCAGCATCTCGGCGGTGCCGCGCAGCGCCCGCACCGCGTTGGTGGTGTGGACGACGGGCAGGTGCATGCCGGTGGCGTCGGCGAACGAGGTGATCATGCCCCGGGGGTCGGAGAGGGCCTCGTGGTGGACGGCCATCACGGAGCCGGAGGCGCCGAGCGAGACCACCGCGTCGCCGGGGCCGAGACCGAGGCCGAGCGCGGCGGCCATCGTCTCGCCGGTGCCGGCGGAGATCAGGAGCCCCTCGGGCGTGGTGCCGGCCGCCTCGGCCGGGCCGAGGACCTCGGGCAGCACGGCCTGGTGGCCCAGGGCCAGCTCCACCAGGTCGGGGCGGTAGGCGCCGGTGCGGGCCGACCAGTAGCCGGTGCCGGAGGCGGCGCCGCGGTCGGTGGTGCGCCGGGCGGGCCGGCCGAGGAGCTGCCAGACCAGCCAGTCGTGCGGCTGGAGGAGCAGCGCGATCCGCCGGGCGTGCTCGGGTTCGGTGCGGGCCAGCCAGCGCAGCTTGGCGACCGGCTGCCCGGCGCCGGGCACGGAGCCGACGGCCTCGGCCCAGGCCTCGCGGCCGCCGAGCGACTCCACGAGTTCGGCGGCCGCGACCTGGGCCCGCTTGTCGTTGCGGACGAGCGCGGGCCGCACCAGACCGCCCTGCGCGTCGAGCGGTACGAGTCCGTGCTGCTGCGCGGACACGCCGATGGCCTGCACGCCCTCCAGGATGCCGCCGGTGGCGGCCTCCCCGAGCGAGAGCAGCCAGGTCTGCGGGTCGACGTCGACGGCCTTGGGTTCGCCCGGGTGAGGGGCGTATCCCTGCCGCAGTACGGCACCCGTGTCCGTGTCACAGACGACGATGCGTGTGAACTCCGCTGAGCTGTCGAGTCCGGCGACTATCCCCATGACACATGATTCTGCCGCACGTGGGGCGGTTCAGGTGTTGCTGGTGCCCCAGTCGTCCTCCGCGACCTTCCCGTTGGACCGCCCGTTCCCGCGCAGGGTCTGGAGCCGGTCGGTCACCGAGGACGGCAGCCTGTCGCCCACCTTGTCGCCCACGACGTGCGCGGCCTTGCCCGCGACCTGGCGTCCGGTCTGGGCGGCGGACTCGGCCGCGTTGCGCACGGCCGGGTTCTGGCTGATGTCCTTCGCGGACTTCTTCAACTGTTCGTAGCGCTCGCGTCCGGCACGCGTGCCGATCACGTAACCGAGGGCGAGTCCCACGACGAACGTCATCTTGTATCGCATGGCCACCACCTTCCCTGGAGAGCTTCACTGATGCATCGCTGGTGCCCACGGCGATACCGATTGGCGGAGCACCCCCCTGCTTGCGCTAATGTATGTGTCGCAGCGAGCAACCGCCCGCCCGGAGCATCCGGAGTGGGTACGTTCGGTGCAACGCAGCAATCCCCTGTAGCTCAATTGGCAGAGCAGCCGGCTGTTAACCGGCAGGTTACTGGTTCGAGTCCAGTCGGGGGAGCGCGATCCCCTGTAGCTCAATTGGCAGAGCATTCGGCTGTTAACCGGAGGGTTGCTGGTTCGAGTCCAGCCGGGGGAGCGAACGGAAGAGGACCCTTCGGGGTCCTTTTTCGCGTCTCGGGGAACCATGCGCGGCGCGGCGCGGTCTTCATGGTCGAGCGGAGCCGATCATCCGGAGCAGGAGATCGTATGAGCGGCTATGCTGCGGCAGACGGCGCGCACACCTGTACGCGCCTCACCGTACGGGGCGGTAGCTCAGCCGGTTAGAGCAGCGGACTCATAATCCGTCGGCCGTGGGTTCGAGTCCCACCCGCCCCACCAGGAAAAATCGTTCTGACCAGGCACTTTGTCGGTCAGGCGAGAGCGCGAAGGGTCTTGGCGGCCCGTCCTAGGCAGGAAATCACACCTGATTGGACAGTGGTTGGACGCAGGTCACGCGACGCGCCCGAATCCCTCGTTTGGCGCATCGGTGGCCTCGTCCGGCGTCACCTGCGGCCCCTCGGCAGGGTCCCGAGCGGCGTGATCAGCGGCACACGTCCCCGGATTGCGTGAGCTGCCGTTCGCGGAGGCTGTCGTCGAGCCGGGCTGCGGGCGGGGGACGACTGAGCTGGTGGTTTCGGCCTCGTTGTCCAGGAGCTGTGGGAGGACCGTCGTGTAGGTGTCGGACGTGATCTGGAACGACTTGTGGCCCAGTCGCGCTTGGACGACCTTCATCTTTGCCCCGCCGAGCAGGGCCAGTGCCGCTGACAGGTGCCGGGTGTCGTGCAGTCGGATCGGGGGCAGCCCGGACAGCTCAACGAGACGGTTGAACCTCCGGCTCATCCAGTCCGGGTGGAGGGGCTTGCCGTCCTCGTGTACCCAGAAGCGGTCGCTCTCGACGTAGGCGTGGGCCTCGCTCCATGCCTCGCGCTCCTTCGCGCGCGTCGTGTCGAACTCCACCCAGAGCTCGGCGGTGCCGGCGTCGAGGGTGACGGTGCGGACGCTGTCCTGCTTCGGCGCTTCGTCGTACACCCGGTAGGCGATCTCGACGACCTGTGCCGAGATCCGAAAGTACTGCACCGGTGAGTACAGGCTGACCTCCGACGGGGGCAGCGCGCACATCTCCCCGCGACGCGGTCCCCTGAAGATGAGCCCGTTCCACAGCCCAACGAACCGGTCGGACGCGATGAAGGCGAGGAAGTCGGCCGTCTGTTCCGGAGTCCAGACCATCACCGGGGACGGTTTCTGGCCCGTCCGCTTCCACTCGGCGACGCGTTCTGGCGTCCAGACCAGCGCCGTGGGCTTCTTCACCGGCGGAAGCTCCACCATCTTGGCCCAGTTGGTGGTGTAGTCGCCGCGCTTGATGACGTCCGACATGAAGGACTTCAAGGTCGCGAGGATGCGGTGCATCGTGTTGACCGAGGTGATCTTCCGCCGCCCCTTGCTGCCCTCGCGGAGCGCCGCGTTCGCATCCAGATACGCGCTGCGCCTGACGCGACGCTCCTCCGTCTTCCCGGAGGCTCTGACCCACGCCGTGTGTGCCGCGTCGCGCGCCTCCGTCAGCTCGACTATGCGCGCGTGGTGCAGAAGCCGCTCGGCATTCTCCCGCTCGATCGCCGTGAACATCGCCTCGATGTGCCGGAGCTTGAGGTCGCGCCGCTTGATGTGCCCGAGGTGAGGCCTGAGGTACAGCCGGATGTGATCCTCGTACCCGTGCGTCGTCGTACGGGCGAGCCGCTTCTTGCGAGCGATCCACGCGTCCAGGTCCTCGGCCACGGTAGCGTCGCTGAGGATGTCGGTGCCCTTGACGGCCTCCCGGTAGAGCTCGGCCGCCTTCTTCATTGCCGCGTCCTTGGTGACGAACCCGTGCCGGCGGACACGGCGCCGGTCACCGTTTTCGCCGGCCTCCAGCTCGAAGTACAGACTCCACTTCCCGTGCTTCTTCTCCTTGAGTTTGGGGCAGGTAGCGCCGATGTTTCGCTGCTTCGGCTTGCCCGCGTCGTCCAGGACCGGGGCGCCATCCTCGCCGATCACTGGCTCCTGGCAGACGCAGTAGCGCGTGTAGGAGGGGTTGAACTTCTCCGTCACTCTGGGGTCCTCGCTCCTTGTCCCTCTATGACGGTTCGCGTTGAACCGTGTACACATCTTGCCCCAACACTCCAGTGTTGGCGTATCCTTAAGTCACGTTGGCGTGGGGGAGATCGCGACAACGGGATGACAACGGAAAACGCTGTAGGTGCAGGCGCTAGGGCCAGCCAGATGACCCTGGACGAACTGCTCGCGCTGCCGCCCACGGTGAACGTCACCACGGCTGCACGGGCGCTCGGGATCGGAGTCCACAAGGCATATGCCCTGATCAAGGAAGGGGCCTTCCCCGTACGAACGCTTCCGCTGGGGAGCACGGTGAAGGTTCCGACCGCTGCGTTGTGGAGCGTGTTGGAGGTGACGCCGCCGACGCGCTGATGATCGCGCGGACCCGAACGACTCTCCTAGGCCGCAGCCCCTGTACGGGGCTGTGGCCTAGGATCGGGCGGCTATACGCGTACGAGAAGAACGGACGACCATCGAATGCCTCGGCTGTACGGTTTTGACGACCAGTCGCGTCAACGGCTTCGCGACGACGAGGTGGAGCCGACCCGCCAGATGGTTAGCCGGGCCCTGGCTGGCGCTTCGAATGGCGACGTCGCCGCCTGGGCCAACGGTGAGGGCTACCGCGGGACGCTCGGAGGGGAGTGGAAGGACGCCTCCGTCGGCCGCCTCTTCCGCAACCCGGCCATCGCTGGTCTCCGCCGTGAGGCGAACGGCGAGCTGGTGGATGCCGGCCACTGCGGCCCGATCACCGCCGAGGAGTTCCACGCCTTGGAGGAGCGCGAGAAGGCCCGGAAGACGGCCGCGCCGGACGACACACATGACTACCTCCTCAACGATGAGGCGAGCACGTGCGGCAACTGCACGAAGGCTCTCCAAGGTGCGCGTACGAACTCGGGCACCCCGGGGTACCGCTGCCGCCCGAAGGACAAGAACGGGCGCGGTGGGTGCGGAGAGGTCCGGATCGACGCCGAGCTGCTGGAGAACTACGTCGGCGAGTACGTGGTGGCAGAACTCCTCAAGCCCGGCATTCGCGCGCAGCTTCTCCGGGCGCAGGAGGCCGTCAAGGAGCAGGTCAAGGAGCTGACGGCGGACCTCGCCGACCTTGAGGGGCGGCGGAAGGAAGCCGCCACGCTCTACGGGCAGCGGCAGATCAGCAGTGAGGCCTTGGTCATCGCCGACTGCGAGCTGACGAAGACCCTCAAGGAGACACGAAAGCGGCTCCGCTACGCGGAGCAGATGGCGAACTTCAAGCTGGGCAGCGCCACCGATCTGGTGCGCTGGTGGAACACTGCGCCGACGGCCTCCAAGAGGGCGATCACCCTGCTCCTCTTGGAGGCCGTCGTCGTGTACCCGGCACGCGCGCGGGGTGTCCGAACGATCGAGCCTGGGCGTGTCGTCCTGCACTGGCGCAAGACGGACAGTGCGTCAGGTGGCTGAGACGGGAACCTTCCGGGCAGCGATCCGCCGTCCGACCATCGACATCGTCAGGCCGGTGATCAGGGCGACCACTGCCAGGCCGGCCAGGACCGGGGAGACGATCTCCTCGGTCTCCAGCGGCCACGGGTGCCCGAGGTAGCGTGTGACCAGGTAAGAGCCCTTACTCAGGGCGTACGCGACGCCCAGCATGGCTGCGATCGCAGACACCGCGAGCCCTCGTGCGGTCCAGAAGTGCCCGCCTCGACGCATGGACAAGGCCATCCCTGAGCACAAGAAGACGATCTCTCCACAGGTCACCGCCACATAAGACAGGTAGACCATGAGGTACACGGTGACGCCGGGCGCGGCAGCGTGTGCTGTGGTGAACTCGATGGTCTCGTCCGTGGTTGCGACGAACAGCGGGAGCATGGCGGCGAGCACGACGACCGCGAAGGCGATCCGCGCGTAGAGGCTGGCCTTGAGGACTTCCCGGGTGTACGACCAGTCCACCAGCATGAGCTGGAGACTTCCGCACCATAGGACCGCGCAGACGTGGGCGCCGATCTTGGCCGCGTTGTTCATGCCGGTCGCGGACTCGACTGCGGTTTCGACCGCAGGAACGGCGAGGAGAACCCCGAGGGTGCACACGCCGAACGCGATTGTTCGTGCGGCCCGTGCGATGCGGTAGTCGACTCGGTCCCGCTGGCGCCAGGCTTCACGGGCAGAGAGCACGGTCCCCGTCAAGCCGAAGAGGGTGCACAGGCCGAAGACTATGCCGTCCATGTTGTTCTAGGGTCCTTCCAGGTCGGAGGCAGCCCGTTGGGCTGCTTCGTCGAAACTGAGCCTGCGCCGTCTGCCAGGCCGCGGGGCCTCGGGTACAGCGGGCAGGGGTTCAGGGATTTCAGGGACTGTGAGGTTGCTGCGGCCGTGCCGTGAGCGGATCTCACGCGCGGCTTCCAGTAGCTCATGGGCCCCTCCCGGCCCCAGGTCGTGAATCAGGCGTAGGGCTTCGCGTGCCTCGGGGTATTCCTCATAGACCGTCAGCGAGGTCAAGCCGTTGTATCCGGGGAGCAGGAAACTTACCGGAGTCTCGAAAGCCCGTGCGAGTCCGAGGAGCTGGGACAGTTTGGGGTCCGTCTTCTCCCCGGTCAGCAGCTCGTTGACGACCTGGTGGGTCATGGCCGGTTTCCCGCCAGCCTCCTGGGCCGTCGCTGTGGCGATGGCGCGCGTGCTCGGTGTCTTCCCGACCTTGTCGCGCTTCTTGCCGAGCAGCAAAGCCAGCTTGCTGGCGAGAGGTACCTGCGGGCCGAGCGACGGCATCTGGTCGTAACTCCTCTTAAGTCTGTCAACTCCGGCCAGAGTGGTGGCGGGTGGAGGCGTTCATTGTCTTCGTTTGTTGACAATACCGGGTGGTCCGAAGCAAGATCTATAACGGTTAAAACACGAACGCTTACCTAGCGTGTGGGTGTCACCCTCTGCCTCTGGGGAGGAGGCCGGGGTGATGCCTTTCTTCGGGCCTTGATGTGTGCCGCCATCTCTGTCGTGTGGGGATCTAAGCTGAGGCACGCTCGGGCGGTATGGCGTCACGACGCAAAGAGGTACGGGTGGGGATCGAAGTGGGGCGAGTGTTTGCTCGGCTGGCGGAGTCCGAGGGTGAGGAGAATGTCGCCCTGGATGAGGGGCTGGCGCAGGAGGTGCTGGGTGCGCTGGCGATCGTGAACGTCGAGAGGTTCGACCGGCAGGCGGGCTCGGGCGGGATGGAAGGCTGCGGCGAGTGAGACGTGGGGCGGGGGCCCTCAAGGTTCGCGCCCCACGTCTCTGACCTGCAAAAACTTCAGAAATTTGTGGACTCCCACCCTAAATGCATATAGAATAAAAGCATGCAAGGGGGAGGGGAAAGACCCCACCCGCTGACCTCTTGGAGGCGACATGCCGCACAAGTACCAGACCCTGAAGATGCGCCAGATCACCCGCAACGAGGGCCAGCCGCGCGAGACCTTCAACGAAGAGGCGCTGAACGAGCTGGCCGCCTCGATCAAGCAGCACGGCCTGCTCCAGCCGATCGTGGTCCGCAAGGCCGAGCAGGGCTACGAGCTCGTCGCCGGCGAGCGCCGCTTCCGTGCAAACGCGATCGCGGGCAACATCACCATTGAGGCCAAGATCCTCCTCGCCGACGGCGACGCCGAGATCAGCGACCTCGACAGCTTCAAGAAGGCCATGGCCGAGAACCTCAACCGCGAGGACATGCTCCCCATGGAGGAGGCCCGCGGCTTCAAGCGCGTCCTGGACCACGAACACGACGGCGACCCCGACAAGGTGCCCGCCGTCGCCGAGACCTTCTCCAAGTCGGTCCCCTTCGTCAACCAGCGGCTCACCCTGCTCAACCTGCGCCCCGAGATCCAGTCCGCCGTGGATGCCAAGCACATCGGCACCCAAGCCGCCGTCCAGATCGCCGCGCTCTCGCCCGCCAATCAGAAGGCCGTCTTCGACGACTGGAAGAAGGGCGACAAGAGCGAGAATCAGCTCGTCCACATCGCCTACGCCATGCGCAAGCAGGAGAAGGCGGCGCAGCAGGATTCGATGGTCGAGGTCGAGGAGTTGACGCCCGAGAAGAAGGCCGAGGTCGGCCGCGCCCAGACCAAGACCAAGAGCGACCTCGACACCATCGAGCGCGTGTGCGAGCTGCTGGACGGCATCGCGAAGATCGACCCGATGGAGCTGGCCCGGATGCTGGAGGGGCAGGTCGGCAAGCGGCTGGAGCAGATCGACCGGGTTGCCGCATCCGTGCAGAAGGCCCGCTGGCAGCTCAAGCAGGCCAAGGCCCACGCCGACGCCAGCGAGCTGTTGATCAGCCCCAAGGCGGCCGCCCCCGACCTCGTCGGCGAAGCGGCGGCCGCGCTCGCCCGGCTGGAGCCCGCGGCCGACGACACGCCGGAGCAGGAGGGGGGCGACGCGCAGGGTGAGCCCATCGCCTCGGAGGCGGTCGAGCCCGCCGCCGAGGAGACCGCGAGCCCTGAGGGTGACGCCCCGCAGCAGGAGGCCGCCACCGAGGTGGAGCAGGAGGCCGCCGGCGTCGAGGGCGAGACGGTCGACCTCGCCGCCTGACCGACCCGCCGAGGGGCGGCCCGCCGGCGGGCCGCCCCCTCTACTACGGAGAGCCCACGATGAACCCCACCCATACCGCGCGCAGCGTCAACCACAACCTGTTCGAGGGCCTGCCGGTGACGGTCGACATCCTCCAGGAATACCACCCGGACGTGACCAAATTTGTCCGTGAAGCCGCCATTATGCTCCACACGGCGCGCCGCACCGGCGCTAACGCCACCTTCGAACACGCTGACAGGCTCACCCCACTCGCTGCCTCGGTCCTGCGCGGAAGAGCGGAAGGCCACGTCTCCGTCCGGTGCTTCATCGTGATCGCGGCGCGCCTGGTCGAGCTCGAAGCGGCCGCCCTCGCCGCCCAGGAGGAAGACGACCGGCAGGCGCACGAGACGTGAAGCGGCCCGCTCGCATCAACGGCCTCAAGACCTGGCCCGACGACGGAACGCTGCCGCCGCGCATCTGCCGCGCGTGCCGGACCGACCTGGACAACGACGCCGAGCAGCTCGCCTCCGCGATCTGCGTCGTCTGCGGCTACTGGGTCTGCGAGCTGTGCGACGGCGGCACGGACCCTGCCACCGGCGACGCCGTCTGCGACGACCACAAGAGCCACCCGCTCGCCGCCGACTGCACCGAATACGCCTGAGAGGGCATCGCCGTGCAGATAGATCCCGACGTGCTCGACGTCGCCCGCGTCCGGGAGGCGCGCGGCACCGTCACCGAGCTGCCGGGCGATGCCTTCCCGACCCTCCGGATCCAGACGGTCGTCACCGTCATCCCCGTGCGCGAAGCCCCGGCTGCGCCCCGCTTCAACGGAATGCCCCAAGGTCCGAGGACTTCAACGCGCGGCCCCGCACCGCCCAGCAGGCCCTGCTCTTCACCGGCGAAGAGACCTCCCACGGCGGCACCCCTGGGCGGCTACAGGCACGGCGAGTCGGCCCAAGGGCATCAAGATCAAGGCTCGATATAGATCCCAACACTGAACAGTGCTACGGTCTATCTCGTTGGAGGGAACGGCCACAGCCGAGGAACCGGCCCACCGACTGCCGTGGCATGCGGCATCCCCTCGGTGCCTGACGGGTGGCCAATCCCCCGCGCCCTACCCGTCAGGCACCGGCTCCGCACCGAAGCGAAGCCACCTGCCGCGCCACATCCACGCACGCGAGCGGACCCGCCCCGGCCCAGGCCGACGGCGGGTCCACGTGTACCCGGGAGTGCCATGACCTCGCAGGACTTTTACGGCCACGCCGACGAGTACGACCTGTACCGCCGCCTCGTCGCCGAACGGGATGGCAAGTCGGCCACGCCCGTCTGTGACCGCGAACCCCACGCCTGCTGGAGCCGTGAGCCCGACCCGGACGCCGCCCGGCATCGAACGGAACTCGAAGCAGCCCTCTACACGCGCACAGGAAGCAGACCAGCATGAACGAGCAGCAGACGACCGAGAAGAACGAGCCCACCCCGCCCGTGCCGGGCGCCGTGTGGTGCAAGTCGTGCGACTCCTGGTGCCTGCCCCCCGGGATCTGCCGCTGCAACAACCGCTGACCTCCACTCGCACCGAAGCGAGCCTCTTCGTCCCCCGCTCGGCTGCTTTCGGCAACTGGCCTGGGGGTCAACGGAACGTTGGCTTCCAGCCCTCACCGCCGCCGGTCCCTCTCACGCGTCCCTGCTGGAGCACCTTGACGCCTCCACCTCCGCCAGGGGTGCGGCGCCCGCACGAAGCCTCGTGCGACGCCGAATGACCGCCGGTCGAACAACCAGCAGGGATGCCAGCCGGACCGGCGCCTGCTCCGCAGAGCCGCCAGGCCACTACCCGTCCCGTACGGCGGTGCTGACTCAGGCTCGACCGAAGGTCGCCAGCAGCCGCCAGGAGGCTACAGCGCCAGAAAATCGAAAGAGTCTAGCCCGACCGCGCAGGCATCATTGCCAGATCATCAATACCGTCGGGAAGAGCGAAAAACTCCGGCCATTCTCCAACCAGCTTCACACCCGTAAATGTGATCATCCTATATCGGCTTTCAATGCTGCCGAGAACGCTCTTTCGAGGGACGGCGGTTCCCGTCCCGAAGGTCTAGCATTTCGTCCACTCTCACCAGCACGTGAAATTTTCACGGCTGCGTGAAAGGCAGACGTGCGCATGAGCTGGCGGTGGGAAGATCCAGGCTGTCCCTGCTGGCCAGACACCGAATGAGAGGTAGTGAAAGTGGGAGAAGTTCACAACGGAGTAGGCGCCAGCACCCTGACGGACGCCCAGTGGATCAAGGCGAAGGCGAGCGACGCACTCAACGACTGCGTCGAGGTTGCCGAGGTCGGCGAAAACGTGGCCATGCGCAACTCGCGCTACCCTGACGGCCCGGCACTCATCTTCACGCGATCCGAGCTGGCGGCGTTCGTGGATGGTGCTTCCAACGGAGAGTTCGCAGCCATGACTGTCTGAAAAGCCCCGGCCATAGGTTGCGAGAACTGCGTGGTGATCGACATTCTCTGATTACATGGGCGGCGCAGTGCTGCCCGCGTACAGGGAGTTCAATTGCCCCGCCATCTTGCCTCGTTGCCGGGCCCGGAGGATTCGAATCCGCGGCGGTCCGCTCATCCTCTTGAGCGGGCCGTCGCCGACATGCTGCGGTACCACCGCGGCAGCCGGCTCCAGTCCGACGTCCTGGCAGCCGTCCCGGAGATTACTTCGGCCTCGATGCTGAGTCGGTATGAGAACGCCCGAACCCCGATGACGCCCGATCGCGTGCGGGCTCTGCTGCGGTACTACGAGGCGCCGCTGCAGGACATCGACGAAGCTCTGGACCTGCTGACGCGGGCGAAGCAGACGCCCGACTGGGCCCCGCCTCACGGCAGCTCTGAGGCGTTCCGGGCGCTGTTCGCGATGGAGTCGCGTGCCAAGGCCATCAGGGTCTACCAGGAGTCCAGTATCCCCGGGATGCTGCAGACCCGTGCCTACGCCAAGGCGTTGATGCGGGAGTTCACCCGGACCCGTCCTGATTCCGCCATCCAGGCGAGGCAGCAACAGGACATGAGCGAGCGCCTGGAGTTCCGTATGCGGCGCCAGGTCCTGCTCGACGGAGACAGCGCACCCATCTATGAGGCCATGATCGGCGAAGCCGCCCTGCTGATCCAGCAGGGCGGCCCCGTCGTCCACCGCGAGCAGCTCCGCCACCTGTACAACGTGGCCGAGAACAAGCCTCGTGTCCGGCTGCGGATCCTGCCTGTAGTCGCTGCCGGCTCTGCCCTGCACAACGCCATGGCCTTGCTCAAGCCGCACGATGACGAGCTGGGCAAGGCGGTCTACCTGGAGAACAGGAACCGGGGCGGCGAACTGATCACTGACCTGGCCGAGGTCGAGCCCTATCAGCAGTCCTTGGAGGAGTTGTGGCACGCGTGCGGTGAGAAGGAGCACTCCATGGCGCTGCTCCAGCGGTACATCGATCAGCTCGCTGACTGAGCCCCCCGCTACTTGATGAGCGCCACTCCTCCGTACTCGATCCATTCGGTGCTGCGTTGGCGCGGGGCGAGGTCGCTGTCAGGGTTCCAGAGAGAGACCTCCACGGGCTCCTGCTCGCTCACCTCAAGCAGTTCGAGGCCCTCGAAGAACCTCTTCACCTCGCTCAGGGCCCGGACTTCCCCCCAGGTGCCGCCCGTCACTTCGTCCATGAAGTCGGTGATGCTCTCCCGTAGTTCGGGGTCATCGCTGGCGAGCTGGGAGATCACCATGTAGCTGCCTGCGGGCAGACGCTCGGCGACCCGGCGGACCAGGGCCCAGGGGTCGGAGGTGTCTTTGATGCAGTGCAGCACAGAGACGAAGAGGGCCGCGACTGGCTGGCCTCCCCGCAGGAGCTTCTGCACCCGGGGTGACTCGAAGATCTGGTCGGTGTGCCGCATGTCCATCTCCAGGACCGCGGTGGTCATGGGGTCCTCGGCGAGGCTCATCCGGCCGTGGGCCGACACGGCGGGGTCGTTGTCGATGTAGACGACTTCGCAGGATGGGTCGATGGCCTGGGCGACCTCGTGGACGTTCGGGCTGGTCGGCAAGCCGGAGCCGTGGTCGAGGAACCTGCGTACCCCTCGCTCCTGGGCGAGGTAGCGAACTGCCCTTACGAGGAATGCTCTGTTGACACGGGCGAGTTCCTGCGTACTCGGTGCGAGTCTCAGGAGTTCTTTACAGGCATCTCGGTCTACCTGGTAGTTGTCGGTTCCGCCGAGAAGATGGTCATACATTCTCGCGACGCTGGGTTTACTGAAATCAAGAATGAGAGGCTCCCCACGCTCCCGGCCTCGCGTCCCCCGCATGGGTACGCCGGCCCTCCGAAGGTAGAGATCACATGCTAGGAGGGCAGTCCGCTCCAGGGCTACCCGAAGCCACCATCGAGCGAAACGCGTTCGGAGCGAACCAGCCGTAGGTCTGGCGTGGAATGCTCCGGCGCACGACTATCGCAGGTCAGCGCGCATCCGACGGGGGCATATGCCGGCCAGCTCCGGGGCGAGCGGCATTGGTCAGTGCGTTACGTCGCAGCAGCTCGAAGGCGTCGGGTGAGAGCCCCATGACGCGGCTGGCGTCGGAAACCGAATAGCCCAGACGGTGCCGCAGGACCAAGGCATCGGCTTCCGCCGTACGCAGATCCTCGTACAGTGCTCGAACGGCCGCTGTTCGATGGCATGTGAGCACTTCCGCGAGCACAGCCCAGGCGTACCCGGCCGGGCAGGGACTCCGCAGCGCGGTCAGCCACCTATCGCCCAGCTCCTCCAAGGCGGTCTGCGCAAGGTCTCGGCCTACGGAGGGGTTCCCCGTGACGGCTGCGGCGAACTGCGCGTACACGGAACGGTGTTCCCGGCAGAAAATGACGTAGGCGGCGCTGGCGCCGGACCAATTCGCTCCGTCGGCGCCAGAGCGACGGCACCGGCCGTGCGATGCGCCGAGGGGTTTGAGCCCTTGCGGGTTGGGCCGTGGCTGCAGACGGATCACCTCCTTCGCGTCGTAGCCCGCTGCGTGGCGGCAGGGCGTAGCGAGCTTGCGGGGCCGGGGAGGGGGAACGCGGGGGACCAGCCGCCCGAGAACCGAGCGGCCGGCCATGGGGTCAGTCTCAGCGAAGTCGACGGATCTTGAGATAGACCAGGCCGCTGCGGTCGGCGCAGAGGGCCAGGGAGAAGGTGAACAGCGCGTGTGGCGGAATCGCCTCCGGCCTCACCAGAGCCGTGACGATCAGACCGGCCATGAGGACGGTGCCGAAGCGGAGACGGATCTGAAGAACACTCTCCACGGCCGTTTGCAGGAGGCTGGAGATCGGAATGTTAACCTCTGGCACCGCCGGAAGGGCGCTAGCGAGCTTTCGGCGGACGTGCTGGATCATCGACTTCTCCTTAGGTCGTGAGCTGGTCCGGCACGGACAGAGGGGCTTCGAGGCAGACGCCAATCGATCTCGGAGCCCCTTTTTCCGTTCCTGCCGGGACACTAGCCGAAGGGCTGACCAGCAGGAATCGCCAACAGCCGTGAAAACGGAGCAGGGAACTCCCGATCTCGCCGGTAGAGGCTTGGGATTAAGGTCGGCATACCCTGCGCAAGGAGGGGCGAAAGGGGCGGGGCAGAAACTATCTCTGAGGCGAACTCGCGTCGAAAGTCTGCATGCCACGGTGAAAGCCTGGCCGCGCCACCCCGTCGCATTGTCACTCTCAAGGGTGAATTCATGTTGGAAATCCTCGGCATTTCGCGCCATCGCCTTCACCCCGTTCCAACGGGGCACAGCCCCGCGTCCAGCCGGGAGGCGCCCACGCAGCATCGCGCCAGACAACATCCGAGCCCCACGCGAGGACGGCACCCGCCCCGCCGAACGCCCCTGATACCGGCTCGCCTCGCAACTGCGCCCACAGCCGATTCAGCTGCTCGTCCCCTCAGACGCCCCTCTGACGGCCTTATCGAAGAAGGTGAACACTGGTGGCCCCTGTGGGGGGCGAGGTGCACCGGGGAAACGGTCCTTCGTGTGGCCTGCCGGGACCCGCGGCACGATGCCAGCCCGACGGCTGCGATCGGGGCAGGCACCCGTGCGGTGGTGGCATCCGCTACACCGATCTTGCGCGCGAGGGTGATGCGAGTCGGAGTGGGGATCGCTAGAGTCGCCCCCAGCCTGAGCCGATAGGACGTGCGCGGCTGGCACAGCGCCGCCGACCGTCTAGGGTGGGTTTCCTGTAGGGCGCGGGGAACGGCCTACCAAGGGACGCCTCGTGACCGCGCTCGCCAACATCCCCGACCAGCTCCTCCCGCTCGCTGTGCCCATCGCGGAGCTGACCCCCTACTACCGCAACCCGCGCACCGGTGATCTCCCGGCCATCGCCGAATCCCTGACCGTCAACGGCCAGTACCGCGCCGTCGTGGTTAACAAGGGCACGCACACCGGCCGCCCCAACGAGATTCTGGCCGGCAACCACACCGTCGCCGCCGCCCAGCAGCTCGGCTGGGAACAGATCGCCGCCACCTGGGTGGATGTCGACGACGAGGCCGCCGCCCGCATCGTCATCGTCGACAACCGCACCAACGACCTCGCCGGCTACGACACCGCACTTCTCGCCGAAGTCCTCTCCGAGATCCCCGACCTCGGCGGCACCGGCTACGACCGCGAGAGCGTCGACCGGCTCCTCGACGACACCTCCCTGCCCGAGACCCTGGAGCTCACCTCCGATGGAGCGGGCACCGGCGCGGCCGCCACCGTCGACTACCTCCAGTGGGGCTACCTCCAGTGGCAGTCCAAGCGGGTCCGCATTACCGCCGAGGAGGTCGAGGCCCTGGACGCCATTTACACGCGGTTCGTCGACGACACGAACAGCGACATGGGCTTCGGCTGGCACGTCCTGGCGCAGGCCCACCAGGAGGGCGAGTCCGCATGAGCAAGGTGCCCACCACGACGTTCCACGAGTCGTACCCGCTCGACCAGCTCCGCCCCGCCGACTACAACCCGCGGCGCCTGAGCGAGACCGCGTTCGTTCGGCTCCAGGCGTCCTTGCGCCGGCACGGCGTCGTCAAGCCCGTCATCCTCAACGCGGACGGGACCCTGGTCGCCGGTCACCAGAGAACGAAGGGGCTCAAGGCGATCGGCCTGACCCACACACCCGCGGTCATGCTCGGCAGCAAGGTCAGGTTGCAGGACGAGATCCAGTTCAACCTGCTCCACAACCGCGTCGAGACCGAAGCCAGCGTCGTCTACGCCGACCCCGGTGAACTCGGCGCCTGGTCCTGGATCCCGTGGCAGTCCATCCGCGTCGCCGAACGCAAGAACCTCTCCTTCGTCAACGCGATCGGGCACATGGCCGCCGGCCACGGCCCGTGGGGCAGCGTCGTCATCGACGACCAGGGCCGCATCGTCCTCAACGCCGAGTACGCCGTCGTGGCTAGCATCAACCACTTCGACCTGCTCGCCTGGACCGTCCCCTCCTCCGAGGCCGCCCAGCTGCACGCCGACCTCACGGGCGAGTACGGCGTCTACGACTGGACCGCCATCGAGGGCAAGGCGCCCGTCTGGAACCAGCACATCGTCCAGCCCAAGCGGCTCCGGCAGTTCTCCTCCAAGGCCAAGGCAGGCAAACTCGCCTACGGCTCGGAGACCTGGGATCAGCTCGTCACCCCCTGGCTCAAGCCCAGCCACCGGGTCGTGGACTTCGGCGCCGGGTACGGCGACTACGCCAAGCACCTGCGCGCCAAGGGCTTCAACATCCACGACTACGAGCCCTACCGTTGCCGGGACGGCTCGTACGCCGTCGACATCCGGGCCGTCGTCGGCATGATCCGCGACATCGACGGCGACATCCAGGCCAACGGCCTCTACGACGTCGTCGTCCTCGACTCCGTCATCAACGCCACCACCAGCCTCGACTACCAGCACTGGGTACTGACCACCGTCAACGCCCTGTGCGCGGCCGACGGTGTCGTGTGCCTCGGCACCCGCAACCTCGCCCGCGAACTCCGCGACGAGCAGGCCAAGCGCGTCACCTCGCAGACCGCCACCACGAAGATGAGCTTCCTCGACGAGGACAACGTCGAGATGAACTTCGTCAAGGGCAAGTGGCAGAAGCTCCGCTTCCACACCCCCGAAACCCTCGAACCCCTCCTCCGGCGTTACTTCGAGGACGTGAAGGTCACCGACCTCAGCGGCTCCAACATCAAGGCCACATGCCGACGCCCCGTACCCCTCCCGAGGGAGGAGTACGAAAGGGCCTTCGAGGAGGAATTCAACATGCCTTACCCGAATGGGTTCCGGCATGACAGGCACCTGGAATTGGTGGGGAATTTGATAAAATTGGTTATAGAGAGGAATGATTCTCTCGGGAATTGAGAAACCGGTGGGGAATTCATGTCAGACCGAATAATGGTGGGGATCGAGTCGCGTTCTCGGTACCACATCATGTGGCTCGCGGGCGTACGCCATGTCGCCCTCGATCAGCACTGCCTGAGGGCCTTCGGGCAGCCGGACCGCCCGCGCGTGGACCCCAAGCGCCGGCATCAGCTCATCGAGCTGCCTGCGCGCAATCAGCCGCTCGCCTGGTACCTGTGCGCCCTGCCCAACCCCTGGCGATGGAGCGACAACGCCCACCTCGCCTTCGAGGCGGCCCCGGGGCAGTCCTGGGAAGGACCCGCCCTCGTGCCAGGCCTCCGCGTCCATCTGGAGAACGCTCGCCCCATCACAGGATGGGGCGAGCACGACATCCCCGCTACCGAGCCTCGCCGGAACTCTCAGAGATTCCGGACCTGCCGCAACTATCAGTTCGCCTGGTGGCTGCGTACTCACCGCAACGCGACCGATGCCCCGCCAGAGTTCGTCCCGCCGAAGAAGCCCGGCGACGGCGAGCAGATGTCACTGATGTGAAGGCGGTGCTGGCGTGGCGGAGCCCAACTCGTCGCGCCGCTCTCCATCAGCCGCCGACCCGGCAGCTCCAAGCTGCGCCGGGTCGGCGGCCGACCTTACGGCGGTCTCCAGTGTGAATGACTCGCTGTCGTGCGGAGCGTTCTGCGCGTCGTCGTCGCGAAAGGCGTTGAACAGGCTGCGCCATGCGTCGATCAAGGGAATTAGCTGTCCCGGCAATCCAGTCAACGCGTAGATCGCGATCGAGACCACACCCGACCAAGCGAGAATCCAGATGATGGCAGAGTCCATCGGTTCGGTCCTTCTGTTCAGGGGCCGAACTTCGCACGCGAACGCACTCAGTTCGACCACATGCGTGATCGAACTGAGTTTCATCCGACGTTGAAACCCAGAAACTAGGTAAGCCTGTCTCGTGGTACGTGGCTTCGGCTTGCTCTGACCGGAGACCGCTGGGACCAGAACTCGCGAGTAAGCGTCGGCCAACTCGGTTCTGGGCACTGCTGCGGCTGGACGTCACGGCTCGCGCGACCATCCACTCACGTAGCCAGTCTATCAACTTCACTTGCTCAACGCGGAGATGAAGCGCGGCCGGCAGCGTGCCGGGGGGCCTGATCGACGGAAGGTGGCTGACCTGCAGCGAGGTGGGATCATGTCTGTAGGGCGCGGGGTGCACCCGAGCTGTGAAGGAACCCCAACGTGGGACGCCCCGACAAGGCTGCGCGTGCGGCCATCGCGCGCCGCCGCTCGGACGCCATCGACCTACGCCTCGCCGGCGTGGACTGGCTGACGATCGCCCGCAAGCTCGCCGCCGACCCCGCCGTCAACAGCGACGGCATCGCCTACCCGCAGGGGTACGGCATCGACCGGTACCGGAAGAAGCAGGACCCGCCCAGCGACGAAGCCCTGATCCACGCCGCCTGCCGCGACGTCCGACAGGCCCTCGCCGACCGGCGCGCCGAGCTGAAAGACGACGTTGACGAGCTCCGCGCCCTGGAGGCCGACCGTCTCGACCGGCTGTTCTTCGTCGCCTACAAGAAGGCTGTCCGCGACCAGGACCTCGCCGCCGTCGACCGCACGTTGCGGATCATGGAACGCCGCGCCCGGCTCCTCGGCCTCGACATGCCCGCCCGCACCGAACTGTCCGGCCCCGACGGCGGACCGGTTCAGGTCGAGAACACCACCGTGGACGAGCTGGAGAAGCTGATCGCGCTCACCGACCCGGACACCGAATGAGGGCCCGGGACACCGCGAGTGTCGTAGCCCGCTACAGGACGCTGCCGTCGGCGCAGCGCCGCTCCATAGCCCGCTCCGCCTCCCCGGAGCTGCGGGCCGAGCTCGTACGCGCCGAACGGCAACTCGCGATGGACCGCTCCCCAGGGGCGCTCGCCGCCGTGCTCACCGGCGACCGCGAGATGCAGGCCCCTCATCTCGACCTGATCGACCAGGCGTTCATCGACATGGCCGAAGGCCGGTGCGACCGCGTCATGCTCACCATGCCCCCCCGGCACGGCAAGAGCCGGCGCGCCTCGCGCTGGGCCCCGCTGTGGTACCTGCGCCGCAACCCCGGCCACCGCCTGATGATCGCCAGCTACTCCGCCGACCTCGCCGACGACCACGGCCGGTGGATCCGAGACGCCATCCTCACCTGGGGCGACGACCTCGGCCTCCAGCTCAAGCCCGGCAGCCAGGCCGCCAACCGCTTCGACATCGTCGGCGGCGAAGGCGGACTCCTCGCGGCCGGCCTCGTCGGCGGTCTGACCGGACGCGGCGCACACATCGCCATCGTGGACGACCCGGTCAAGGACATGGCGGACGCCGACTCCCCGACCATGCGAAGGCGCGCCTGGGACTGGTGGACCTCCGTCATCCAGACCCGACTCGAACCGACCGGCGCCATATGCCTGATCCAGACCCGCTGGCACGAAGACGACCTCGCCGGGCGCATCCTCGCCACCGAGCGCGACGCCTGGCGCGTCATCGACCTCCCCGCACTCGCCGACAGCCCAGACGATCCCCTTGGCCGCGCACCAGGAGAAGCACTGTGGCCCGAGCGGTTCAGCGCCGCCCACCATGCCAAGACCCGCAAGCGCGTCGGCGAACGCGTCTGGGGCGCCCTCTACATGCAGAAGCCCCGCCCACCCGCGGGAGGCGTGTGGCAGCGCGAGTGGATCGACAACGCCCGCATCAACGCCGTCCAGTTCTCCGGTCTCGACATGGCGCGCATCATCGTCGCCGTTGACCCTGCCGGTGGCGAGAGCACCGTCGGAGACGAGACCGGCATCGTCGGCGTCGCCCGCGACTTCGACCGACAGCTGTACGTCCTCGCCGACAGGTCCGGCTCGATGGGCGCCAACGACTGGGGCCTGGCCGCATGCCGCCTGGCCTTGGAGCTCAAGGCCGACGCCATCGTGGTGGAGAAGAACTACGGCGGCGACATGGCCAAACAAGTGGTCACCCAGGCATGGGAGCAGCTACGCCGCGACGGTGTCACCAAGGGCCTACTCATGCCGATGATCCTGGAGGTCACGGCCAAGGTCGGCAAACGCCTCCGCGCCGCACCGGTCGCACAGCTATACGAGCAGCAGCTCGTCCACCACGTCGGCGAGTACACCGCGCTAGAGGATCAGATGATCACCTGGGTCGAAGGCATGGAGAGTCCGGACCGTATGGACGCCGCTGTGCACGGACTCACCGAGCTTGCCGATCCCGACCAGCTCGAGACGCTTCCCCCGAGCAGCAAAGACGATCGCTTCGACGGGCGCCGGTAAGAATGCACACTCCCTTCTTGCATTCCAAGGGGTCGCGAGCTGCGGCACGCGCCTGGTTCCGGTCGGCTTTGCAGTGTCTGTCTCGGCAGGGGTGAGGTGAGGCAGCGGCTGCGTGTCAGCGATGCCTCGCCTGACGCCATAAGATTGTGTCACGAGCTCATGAGGAGCCGTACCTCTCGGCCGGGGCAAGTTCCCGATTCCTATTGTTGAAAACCACTTCAGTCGACGGGCCGATCTACTGCCATCACCGTGCAGGCGAAAATGTACTTTGCAAAATGATCAGGCCGCAAGGAGCAATGCCCTGAAGGGTCCGCCAGCCAATCGACGGACCCTTCAGCTGTGGCCGACTATCAGACCGTTCGCGGTACTACCGCTGTATCAGCCGATCACATATCCCGTACACGCAAGCGACGTCCGGGCAGCGTGCACTCGAGTTCATTCGACTGCTGGGAGCTGATCCTCGTAGTCACAGTCTGCCACAGCTCGATATCCCGCTTCTCGGAGGACCGCCATGATAGCGCCGATATCCTCGACGGCCTGCCTCATCAAAGTCCCCGGAGCTGGGTCACATTCGAGTACTGTCGCCCACTGGAGAAAGCTGGATGGATCACCTCCCTCTGTTTGGTAGTCATTGTAGGCGGAAGTGACCTCCATCGATCCGTACCTCGCACCTGTCGGCAGTGGCGCCAGATCAAGAGAGCGAGCGATCAGCGTCATGATGAACTCCGGCGAGTTCGAGTCGACATAGATATTGCAATCCATGTCACGCCCCGACAGCTCAGTTGATGTCAACGAATGGTCCCTCATCGAAGGGGCCTCCCATCCTAATTACCGAAACGTCAACCTTGACGATTTCGTCACCCACTATAGCGAAAACGGCATCCCGAATACCGCTTAGCTTCTTAGGCTTCACGTCGCCGGCTGTAATTTTACCGGTCTTGATGGCCCAGTCTCGCGTATTCGCCCGCGAGCTTCCGGGGTTCACATTCCCCCAGCGTGCGTGGACCATCGAATTGAACGTTTCCGGAGTGACGCGTACCGCTATGTCGAGATCGGACCGTCCGCTGGCATTTCCGCTGGCTCTGCTTCCCTGAACCACAACGTTCGCCTCGATCTCCAATTCCTTTCGAAAAATTCCGGCGATCTTCGAAAATTGGGCGTTGGATACCCCTTCAGGGGTTCCCGTGGCCCGGATCATGCGAGAACCAGGCCTGAGCCCGAAGAGCCCGATGGATCCACCCTGCATTCCAGACAGGATCGCAAACTTGTACAGGTCATTCCTGGCGCCGCAAACCCATGCGGATTCTCCGCTAGCGCAAGGGAGGTCAGGAATTTCCGTCGGTGCAGCTGTCTGAGGTGCCGAACAACTACTGGCCATGGCGAAAATGCATACGCCGTTGTATTCGTACTGATATTTCTGGGGAGGAACTTCTTCGGCCAGAACTACGTCGTAGCCATTACTGCTTCCGGCGCTCGTAGTTCCGGAGCTGCCTTCCCCGTTGCTTCCGTTGGTGGTTGCACTTCCACCCGTGGTTCCCTGCGATGGCCGTCCGGTTCCTGGATCTACAGTGTGGATGTCCTCGTATTCGTGGTTCCCGTTTCCTTCGTCGACTCGAAGGCCGGTGGGGTCGGACTGGGTGATGGGGGTGTTGTTGGCGTAGTTGTAGCCGTTGAGTGACTGGTGCTGGTCAAGCGAGAGGACGGGGTCGACGCTGATGAACTGTCCGAGGGTGGGGTCGTATTCGCGGGCGCCGATGTGGGTGAACCCTGTGGTGGGATCGATGTCGCCGCCGACGAAGCCCTTGTGGCCGGGCCAGAAGGCGGGTGTTGCTCCTCGTTGGCCGCCGTATGGGAGGGATTTGCGGCGGTTGAAGGTGAGGGTGGTGGCGCTGAAGGAGAGGGTGTTGGTGTTGTGGTGGTCGGCGACGAGAAGTCGGACCTTGCCGTCGTTGCTGGTGCGGATGGCGGAGCCGCCGGGCACGGTGTAGTAGCGGGTGCCGCCGGCGATAACGGCTGCGGTGGTGCCGACCTTGCGGGTCAGTGCGAGTTCCTGGCCGCCGGGGAGGTAGAGCGTGGTGGTGGTCGGGTCGCGCTTGACGATCCGGGTGCCTTCGGCGTCGTAGAGGAATGACGTGGTTTTGCCTGAGGTCGTGGAGGTGGCGAGCTTGCCTTGTTCGTTCCAGGTCAGGTCCTGGACCGGTCCGGCGTTGGCGGGGGCCTTCTTGGTGAGGTTGCCGGTGCTGTCGTAGGTGTAGGTGTCAGTTCCGGTGGCGCCGCCGGTGGCGGTGACGCTGCGCACGCCGTGTGCCTGGTCGGCGCCGGCGGAAGTCGGGTAGGTGTAGGTGCGGGTGGTGTCGGCTGTGATGACGCCGGCCTTGTGGAGGGTCTCCGTGGCGCGCTGGCCGGTATCGGTGAACGTCCAGCTGGTCCAGTAGGGGTCGACGGTGCCCAGGTTCGGGGTGCCGGTGCCGTTGACGGGCCTGGTGGTGCAGGCATCGCCCGAGGTCCACGCCTCGGCGAGGCGGCGGGCCCAGTCGTAGGCGAAGCACTGCTGGTCGAGAGAGGCTCCGTCGTCCTGGGCATCGCGGATGGTGGTGATGTTGCCGGCGGGGTCGTAGCCGTAGGTGATGCTGGACGGGGTGGCCGGGCCGGTGGCCTCGCGGTCGGTCTTGGACGTGATCAGACGCCGAGTGGACGCCTCGTAGGCGTTCGTCTGGGTGACGATCTTGCCAAGGTTGCCGAGCTGGGCCTGGGCTAGTTCCCCAAAGGGGGTGTAGCTGGCGCCGCGGAGGTAGGACTGACTGAGGGTGCCGTCGACGATGCCGAGCATGTCCTGCGCGCCGTAGTGGCTGGTGACCGTCTCGGCAGGCAGGTGCGTGGTGGCGTTGGTGTTGGTAGTGCTGTAGACGGCAGTTTTCGGCAGACGGCTGACCGGGGTGGCCGTGGTGGCGATCGAGTAGGTCCCGGCGAGCAGCTCCTCGCCGGTCACGGACGGGACGGTCACTGTGGTGCCCGTCGGCTGGCCGGCGGCGTCGTAGCCCCTGACCGCGGTCTTGTACGCGGCGTTGGCGGTGATGGAGGAGTCGTAGCGGGTTGACGTGGCGGGCAGTCCCAGGCCGCCGGTCATGTCGTAGGTCCACTCGGCGAGCTTGGTGCCGGTGACTGAGCCGGTGCGCAGGCTGGTCTTGCGGCCGAGTTCGTCGTAGGTGGTGGCGAGGGTGAAGCGGGCGTCACTCACCGTTTCTATGCGGCCGTCGGCGTTGTAGTGGGTCTCGCTGGCACCCTTGTCCGGATCGGTCGTGGAGACCTGACGACCGCGCAGGTCGTAGGAGTAGGTCCAGGCGTTGCGCTTGGACGTATCCGAAATGGTGGCGAGCAGCCCGGCACTCGTGTAGGTGCGATTGATCTTCTCGTACTGGGTCGCCGCGGCGTTGATGAGCGGGGTGCGGTCCTTGTACTGCCGCTCCTCGATTGTCCGGCCGCGCACATCGGTGAGGGTGAGAGCGGCGGTCCCGCCGGCCGGCGGGACGATGGCCGTCCAGTAGTCGCCGTAGGTGGTGCTGGTGCGCCACTTCTCCACGTTCAGGGACAGCTGAATGCTTTCGATGACGCGGCCACGGCCGTCGTACTCGCTTCGCATGGCCTGCGGGATCTGGTTGGGCGTGACCACCAGCATCGTGTTCGAGACCGCGGAGCTGTTGTAGAAGGGTGCGTTGGTGAGATGGGCGCGGCCGTGGTTGTCGTAGAAGGTGTCACTGACGACTCGGCCCGTGGTGCCGATGGCATCGGCCTGGGTCTGGCGGGCGCGCAGGAGCGAGTCGTAGAAGGTGGTGCTGGTACCCCAGGTGCCGTTCTCGTACAGCGACTTCGTGGTGACTGTAGAGGGAAGGCTGTTGGAGAGGTTGTAGGTGAAGGTGGCGTTGGGCTGTTCAGTGGTGGTGCGGCCCGTGCTCCAGCCCTTGGTGAGGCGGCCGAGCGCGTCGTACTCGCTCGTGGATGTGCGGTTGTTGGCGTCCGTCGAGGTCAGCGTAAGGCCGCGCATGCCGTCGAAGGTGGTGGTGGCGGTGTGGCTCTTGACATTGGTGGCGGTGACGGTCGTGGGCTGTGCACCGGCATCCGGGGTGTAGGCCGTGGTGACCGGCTGTCCGTCTTGTCCCTTGGCGATCAGGACGCGTCCGTACTGGTCGTAGGTGGCCTGCGAGACGGTGTCCCAGACGGGAGTCAGGTCGCTCGTGTACTCGGCGAGCTGCTCTATCTTGGTGGGGTTGGCTTTACCTGGCTCCGGTGCTGCCCCGAGGGCCTGGTTGTCGTAGTAGGTGCGTGCTCGGCTGGTGATCTCGGTAGGCCGTCCGACGCAGCCGATGTTGTCAGTGGTGACAACGTCACTCGGGTACGCGATGAGCCAGTTCGTCGTGTCCGGGGTGACGTAGGTGGTCGAGGTACAGCGGGACTCGACGGTTCCTGCACCGTCATCGGTCTCCTTGAGAAGGAGGCCGTAGGTGGGGTCGTAGCTGCGGGTGGTGGTGAGGGTACGCCAGGTGCCGTTGTCGAGGAGGGTGCTGGCCTTTTCAGTCTCCGTCCCTGACAGGTACGCGTTCTTGGCCGGGAGCGTCGGCGCGGGAGTCTCTGGCTTGTCGGGGTCGGTGATGCCCGCCACCGACTGGGTGGCGGTGGCGGCCGA
Organism: Streptomyces sp. Qhu_M48; assembly: GCF_051305195.1. Classification (NCBI taxonomy): domain Bacteria; kingdom Bacillati; phylum Actinomycetota; class Actinomycetes; order Kitasatosporales; family Streptomycetaceae; genus Streptomyces; species Streptomyces sp. Qhu_M48. The sequence goes on from NZ_CP195432.1 coordinate 1,303,287, forward strand.
TTCCCAGGGGGTGTAGGTGGTCTTGGCGACGATCTTGCCGTCAGTGCCGTTCTTGTCGTAGGTGGCACTGGAGGCGGTGGAGCCGGCGAAGTCCTCGCGGTCGGTGACGCCGTTGATGGTCGCGACGGTGCGGGCGGTGCCGTCGGCGAGGGTGTCGCCCGCCATGCCGAGGTAGTAGGTCTTCTCGGTCTTCACCCGGTTCGTGGTGCCGGTGTACGTGCGGACGGTGCCATAGCCGCGGAAGACGTTCCAGGACCGGTGCTTGTCGAGGGTGAACTCACTGGTGTCGCGGCGCCAGTGCGGGCCGTTGGCATAGTCGTAGCTGGTGGTCTTCGCCTCTGACCCGCTGCCGCCGGTGGTGTCGCTTTCGGTAACCGTCCAGACGAGGTACTTGTGGAACCAGTCCTTGGTCGGGTCGACGTAGCCATCGGGGGTCCACCAGGACGGGTAACACCGCCTGGAGTTGGTGTCCTCGGAGGGAAGGCTCGTCGGGGTGCAGTCTGTGGGGTGGTAGGCGACCAGGGTCTGGCCGCCGGTTTCGTTGGTGACGCTGGTGATGCGCTTGCGGTTCAGCGCCGGGCGGCCTTCAGCGGCGTCGACCCGGTTCGGCATCAGCTCACCACCGAAGACCGTCTTGTTCAAGGTGATGTCGGTGAGGGGGCCGGCCTTGCCGGTGCGCTGTACGGAGTCCAGCCACAGTGACGGGGTGGAGGTGTCGCCCGTCGAGGGGAAGGACTGGGCCAGAGCCCAGGTGTCAACCGGCTGCAGGGTGGTGCCGACGAGAGAGAAGGTGTTGATGCTGGTCAGTCGCTGCTTCGACCAAAAGGACGGGGCAGCCTGCAGACACTCGGTGCCGGAAGTGCAGTTCAGATCGACAGGGGTATCCGGCCAATTGGTGGCGTTGGCCTCGGTGAACGCACAGTCCGCAGCCGTGCAACGGGAGGCGGTGCCGAAGGTGACGCGGCCGGCCGGGTTGGTCGTGCTGTAAACGCCGCCGGCTCGCAGACCGTAGTCGATGCGGTTCAGGTAGCCGCCGCGGGTGTAGGGCTTGGGGTCGTTAATCTTGCTGTTCTGTGCGTAGTAGCCCTGCTCCTTGGTGTAGTAGAGGGCCATGGCGTTGCCGTGGGGGTCGACGACGTAGTCGAGGTTCCAGCGCCAGCCCTGCTGCTCGGCGGAGGAGGCGTAGTCGGCGGCGTTGCCCTGCTCGCCAGCGTGGTTGCCGTAAACCGGGATGGAAAAGACGGAGTTCGTCTCGGTCTTGCCGCTGGTGTAGCCCGGGAGGCGGTTCTTGCCGAACCAGTACTGGGTGCCGTCGAGGGTGGTCACCTTCCAGTACTCGGAGTCTTCGTCACCCGAGTTGTTCGGCTCGCTGTCGTAGATCCGCTCGATACGGGAGCCGTCATCTCCTTCAAGCTTCCACGTCTTCTTCGTGGCATCCCAGACGAGCTCGTTGGAGGAGCCGTTGAGGGAGAGGGTGGCGTTCTCCGACTTCCAGCACTGATCGCCGGTCTTGGTGGTGTTGTTGCCGTCCTGCTTGTCGTTCTCGCAGGAGGCGTAGCGGCGCTCGACGAAGCCGGGTGAGTACTCCCAACCCTCTCCGATCCAGGACGGCTGATTGTTCGTCGAAGCCGTACGCCCGTCGATGGCACTGGAGTTGTAGGACAGAGCGACCTTCGGGATGAGGCCACCCGGTGCGGTGGGTACGTCGATCGGCACGCTCCAGCCGAAGCCGCCCGAGTTCCCACCGGCCGACCAGGAGCCGGAGGCGGCGAGTGAGGTCGCCTTGAAGGAGCCCTCGCTACCGCTGGCTCCGGCCGTCGCAGCCAGGAGTGTGACGCCTGCGGTGTTCATCGCAAGCGAGGGCAGAGTCGAGGACGTCTTGGTTGCTGCGCCGGTTACCGGGACCTGCGGGGTGGTGGAACCCGGCGTCGTGAGCGTGGCGCTCAGGGTGTGGTTCTTGGTGTCGTTCTGAGTTGCCAGCGGTGTCTGCTTGCGGCACTCAGGCTTCTCGGGAGTCGTCAGCGCACATGCCGGAAGCGTTACGAGACGCAAACGAGAGGACCATCCTGCTGCGTATGCACCGCGGATGGTCGTGTAATCGATCTCAACGTCGAGTCGGCCGGGGGAGGCGGATGCTGCATCGGCGTCGCGCAGCGACATCAGCAGGCCTTCGACTCCAGCCTTCTGGGCAGTGCCACGGTCCTTGACCGCGACCTCCATCCGGTCGGAGCCGACGGTGGTCTTGTTCGCGCGCGAGGCGGCGTGACCGAGTCGGACGGGCAGTCCGCCGACCGTTGTACGGTTCTGCGCTTCGCTGCCAACGGTGAGTTGTTGCGTGCCGGGGGTGGGCCAGGTGACCGATGGTGCTTGCCAGGGTGGGTCCGCTTTAGGTCTTCTCTTCAGGCCCGTGGGGAAGTAATCGGTGCCGTTGACGGACTCGGTTTTCGGCGCAGGCGGACGCCCCGGGACTTCGGCTTGATCAGCCCACGCGGGTGCGGAAAGCAGCGAAACACTCAGGGCTGCGGAAAGAACGCCAGCAATCCCAGTACGTACCTGGTTTGCCGCTCCCCCTTCCGGGCGTCTAAAAAAGGGCATGGCAAAGCCATGGCGGAACAGCATTTAAAATCCCCACCCCATAAAGCGTATGAAAGTCTGATGATCACCGCATCCAACACCGTCACATGCGCACCTGGCAAGCGTAAGTGTGAAGGAGTATTCCGGATGTGTGGACGTCGCCCACCATTCCACGACGGCCTCCTGCAAGCACGACCAACAGTTCAACCAGGCGCTTTGTGCGTCATTGAGGGGCAAAAGCCACACGCCTCTAACTGGACGGGGTTCCTCCGATTGCGGATGTGGCTCTCCTTGTCGGAGTCTCTTCTCTGCGTAACGGAAATAGATGCCCGCCGGATCGCTGCGTCCGTCGTCGGGATAGAGTCCGCCGCCAGGAGAGACAGGATCCGCTTTCTTGCCTGTAAAGAGAGCCGTGCCCTCCGGAAAGGCATCACAGAACATGAGAACTACCACATCCAGACGCGGCCGCAGGTCGATCGCTCTGGCGATAGCCGCCTCGCTGGCGTTGCCCGTCTCGGCGGCTCTGGCCTTGTCCGAGACCTCCGCGACCGTCAGCACTGTGGGCGAGACCGAGGCACCGGCAGCCCAATTCGAGAAGACGGCTTTCGAGACGGCCGCCCGAACGGGTCAGCGTGTGGAGATCATCGACCGTCGCGAGGAGACGGCCGAGTTCTTCGCCAACCCCGACGGCACCACCACCCGCCGTTCGTACTCGACTCCGAAGTGGACCCGGTTTGAGGGCCGATGGCGTCAGGCCGACCCCATGCTCATCAAGAAGGCCGACGGGTCGATCGCCCCGGCTGCCCCGGCCTTCTCCATCGCCTTCTCGGGTGGCGGCGACCAGCCGCTGGCCACGATGGTCAAGAAGGGCAAGAAGCTAGCTCTGTCCTGGCCAACCTCCCTGCCCGAACCCGCTATCAACGGTGACACCGCGACCTACCACTCCGTGCTTCCTGGAGTGGACCTGAAGCTCATAGCTGAAGTCGACGGCTTCGCCCAGCACTTGGTCGTCAACACCCATGCTGCAGCGGCCAACCCTGCCCTGCGCAGCATCGAACTCGGCGTGCAGACGGACGGGGTCACCCTCACCGAGACCGTCGATCACCAGCTTCTGGCCAAGGACGGGGCCGGGGACACCGTTTTCAGTGCGCCCGCACCCAAGATGTGGGAGCAGCCGGCGGCTGCATCTGAGGAGCAGCTGACTACCGCGGCCGCTAGGTCAGCGGTGATGACTGCCGCTGAGGCTTCGGAGTCCGAGGCGCCCGCCAGTGCTCCCGTCGCTGTGGGCGTCAGTGGTGACACCCTTACTCTGACCCCGGACGCCGGTCTCCTCGCCACGGCGGACCAGTTCCCGCTGGTCATCGACCCGGTCTTCGACGGTGGATATCGCGAGAAGTGGGCGGTGGTGTATTCGGCGACGCCGAGCGCCGCCTACCCCAACGGGACGGGCTGGAACTCCTCCACCCCTGCGGACGAGCCGCGGGTGGGGTTCAACGGTGATGGCAACACACGCTCGTTCTTCGCCATGAACACCAACGGGCTGCAAGGCGCCACCATCAACAGTGCCACGTTCGCCGTGGTCCAGACCCACACCTGGTCATGTACTGCGAGTGTCGCAGGGCCGACGGAGTTGTGGTCCGCGGACGACATCTCCACCACCCCGACGTGGAGCAGCCAGGGAAGCTACTGGGGCAGCAAGCTCGACTCCGGCTCCTTCGCCGGGGGCAACGACACCTACTGCCCCGGCGACCTCGGCCACGACTTCACCAGCACCGCGCTCACGAACTACGTCCAGCAGGCGGCCAACAGCGGGTGGGATCCCCTCGTCTTCGGACTGCGCGTCCCCGACAGTTACCTCGGCGATCAGAACAGCTTCAAGCGTTTCCGTAACAGCCCGGTCCTTGAGGTCAACTTCAACTTCAAGCCCCGTGTGGACAGTTCAGCCGCGTACGAGGGCTCCTGGGTCCCTTCGGGCGACGGCAATAAGCCAGTCCCCTGCGGCACGGTCATCGGCAACAGCGGCATCGCCCTCACTGCCAAAGTCACCGATCCCGACCGCGGCAACGTGGACGCAGTGTTCTCCGTCAAGAACTCCAGTGGCACGGCGATCTCCTTCGCGCCAAACGCGAACTGGAAGAGGGTCACCAGCGGCCAATGGGCATCTGCGACTATGCCCAGCAAGAATCTTCCTAACGGCACCTACACCTGGAGCGTCTACGCCGCCGACTACGAAGGACCCAACAGCGCCCCCACCGCTTCTTGTTCCTTCACTGTCGACAGCTACTTCCCCAAGATCCCCGTGACCGTCCTCAACACCGACGGTAGCCGCGTCGATGAAGACGGCACTACGAAAAACCCCGATGGCACCGCCCGGCCCAAGGACATGTACCCGGCCCGCAAGCAGGTCACCATCCGCCTCACCCACCCCACAGCCGATGTCGTTGGCTACTGCTGGGCCATGGATCACTTCGTGTCGGTCAGCAACACCCGCTGCTCCAACGGAACGTGGGTGAATGCCGGTACGGACGCGAATAACACCGCCACCGTCACCGTCACCCCGTCGGGGTACCCGTACAGCACCCTGTACGTCGTGGCCTACGATGCCGCCGACAACCACTCTCCCGTCGACGAGACTGCAGAGGCCGTGCAGCTCGCCGTCACCAAGTCGGATTTCGTCTATGAACCGGGCGTCACTCCCTTCACACCGGGCACCTACCCCCATGACCGGCGGGGGGACCTCAACGGAGACGGATACGCCGACTTCGTCGCCACTGACACCAATGGCAAACTGGCCCTCTACGCCGGTGATGGAACCCTCGGAAGCCCCGCAGCGGCCCGAAACGTCGGCACCGGGGGCTGGAGTGGAGCACTCCTCGCACACGGAGGTGACCTCCAAGACTTCATCAGCCCCACCAAGGCGCCAGACGGCTATGAGGACTTCGTCGTCCGCCTGCAGGTCAAAGACGAAAACAGCGCCTACAAGTACAAGCTCTTTGTCTACCCGGGTAACGGACTCGGCTCCCCCTGGCCGTACACCCGCCAGGAGATTGCCCACCCCGCTCAGGACGACTGGCTCGGCCTGCGTCAGATCGTGATGCCCGGCAACATCGATGGCAAGCCCGGCAACGACCTCATCACCGTCGAATGCATCTGGGACACGTCCACGCCGGCAAAGTGCGTCAACGCCGAGCTCCTGCTCTACAGTGGCAACGCCATCGGCGCAGGACAGAATCAGTCCGAACCGTTCAGCGCCAGCCCGACCGTACTGGGCACGGGCGGCTGGAGAGACTTCACCAACCTCGCCGTGGACGACGTCAACGGCGACGGCGTCGGCGACCTCGTCGGCCGCGATCCCGCCGATGGCAAGCTCTACCTCTACCGCGGCAAGCTCACCGGAACCTGCCCCGATGCCTGCAGCCTCTCCTTCCCCTTCGCGGACAGGACGGAGTACGGAACGGGCGGCTGGAGCCAGCGCCCCTACCTCACCTCGCCCGGCAACATCCAGGGAACCGTGAAGTCCCTCTCGGTCGAGGACGAGGGCCAGATGTTCCCGTTCAAGCAGTTCGAGACTGCGGCCGGAGAACGTTACGGCGACTTCTGGGCCACCACCCCGGCTGACCCTGACACGCCCGTCCAGTACGTGGACGAAACAGGCAACTGGACCAGCAGGCTCTGCCCCAGTGGGTGTCTCCTCACCTACCCCGGCGGCCTTACACAACACGGAGTCCCCCGCCTCGCCGGCACCAGCGGCTGGGCCACCTCTATCACCAGCATCCACTAACCCCCTCGTCCAGCAGCCGACGCTCCGCCAGGGCGGGCCGCCCTTCGAAAGGAGTGCGGCCCGCCCTGTTGCCCGGCCTGTTTCGCCCCATCCGACGAGGCCGTGACAGCGTCCTCAGTCGTTGAAGCTCACCTCGTACGGGAAGAACCATGAATCAAGCAGCACGCCGTATTGCAACTCTCACCGCCGCCACTGGTCTCCTCACCGTCGCGACGCTCGCCACCTGCGGCCCCGCGGGCGCCGAGGACAACGTCGTGAAACTGTCTGCATACGACCAGACCGCAGCACCCGATACCGCGCCGCGGCTCGAGCCCAAGACGGTGTCCGGTACCCCCGACGGCAAGACCGTGATCGCGTTCTCGACCAAGCCGCTGAACGGGCCGGCCGGCGACGGAGCCGGAGTGCCTGAAGGATTCGTCGCGCAGGCCAACGGCTGTGAGGAAGTCACCGGTCTCCCCGCCGTCTACGTGTGCGGTCCGTCCGGCTTGCGGCCCGGTTTCAGCGTGCCCAGGGACGCGGCGGACATGACCACGGTCCACTGGGGCTTCGCCTATGTCCCCAGGGGCGGCGACCTGGCCGCTGGCATCGAGACCGCCCGCACCGCCGGGGCCACTCCTGCCGATGCCACCCACGGCCACGCCCAGGTAGTCGTCAAGACCGCAGCGCACGCCGCTCTGAACACCGCTGACTTCGATGTGCCCGACATTCCCTCCGGCGGAACGGTACGCCAGCAGCTGCGGTTCCACGCCAACGAGGCAGGGGATCTGACCCTGCGGTTCCGGCAGGCCGATGGTTATTTCTGGCGCGCATCGGAGCCCATCCGCATCGGCGGGGTCACCACCGGTCCCGGCGCGAGCTGCACCCTGACCTCGACCGCACTGCTGTCCACAGTGGCGAACCTGCAGTGCCGCCTCGAGGCGGGTGACCACACCATCGGCTACGACCTGACCACGTCCGCAGACCAGTACACCGCCCGTCTTCAGGCGCTCACCACCTACAACATCTACGACTTCGGTACCCGAGACAGCGACGTCCGCCAGGCAAGCGCCCCGTTCACCGCACTGGGCAAGCCCGTCCTTCCCCGCCATGGCCTTCTGGCCCGCGATGTCACCGGTGCGCTGTTCCAGTACTCCGGCACCGGCCAGGCGACCGCCCCCTTCTCCATCAGGGATCAGATCGGCACCGGCTGGCAGACGTACGACATACTCACCGCACTCTCCCCGCTCAAGGAGCTCCCCTTCTCCTTCGGTGATGTCAAGCCGTCCGCTGCCACCCGGGGACACGGCGACCTCGTCGCCCGTGACGCGGCCGGCACCCTGTGGTACTACGACCGTCAGGACGTTCGCGACAGGCCCAACGCTCCCCGCGTCAAGGTCGGCGGCGGCTGGAACATCTACGACCAGATCACCGGCGCCGGAGACCTCGACCGGGACGGATACACAGACCTCCTGGCCCGGGACAAGGCCGGCGTCCTGTGGCTGTACAAGGGCACCGGCAGCTTCACCACGGCACGGTTCAAGACCCGGGTGAAGGTCGGCGGCGGATGGGGCGTGTACAACCAGCTCGCCGCCGCCGGCGACATCACCGGTGACAGCCGGGCCGATCTTCTGGCCCGGGACAAGGCCGGAATCTTGTGGCTGTACAAGGGCACGGGCAGCGGTTCGGTGCCGTACAACACCCGCACCAAGGTCGGCGCGGGCTGGAACACCTACAACCAGCTCACCATCACCGGGGACCTCACCGACGATGGCAAGACCGACGCCGTCGCCCGCGACACCGCCGGAGTCCTGTGGCTTTACAAGGGCACCAGCAAGACCACGGCCCCGTTCGCCACCCGCGTCAAGATCGGCGGCGGCTGGAACGCATACAACCGCATCTTCTGACTCGCACATCTCCAGGGCGGTAAAAGCCGCTCTGGGGCACACCGTTGACTGTCCGGGACAGGGCTTGTCCCGCGGGTCCCGTTGGCTTTCCGAGCGGCTGCTCATTGGTCCTGTCGTCGGAACAGCCCCAAATGGGAACGGTCCGTTGACACCTTGGGGTCGGGCACCTTCGGATCACCCCTGTCAACAAGCCTGTCGTCGTCACCGGTGACCCGGTAGCTCGTCCGTGTGGTGCGAGCAGGTGGATCGTGCCCGTGGGAGTGAACTGCTGCGTTTTGGCAGGGGGCGGTGCCCTACGGTGAGAGTGGGAGGTCGAACCGACTGGTCAAGCTGGTGTGCACTTCCTTGTGCCCCGCACCCTGGTGCGGGGCACAGCACGTTCCCGGGCCGATTAGGGTGCGGGGGTGTAGTGGACGACGGTGGTCTCGCAGGCCTCCGCGTACACGGCCAGAGCGTCGGCCTCAGCCTGGTCTACAGCCAGTCCCCAGCGGAGCTTGGTGGCGACCCACTCCGAGGTGTACCGGCAGTGTGAGTCCGGCAGCGGGGGCATCCACTCCCGCGGGTCCTGGTCGCTCTTGCTCCGGTTGGTTCGGGCGGTGACGGCGACGAGCGAGGTGGCGGCGTCCTGGTCGTTGGCGTACGCCTCCCGGCGCTTCGCCCCCCAGTTCGAGGCCCCAGAGTCCCAGGCCTCGGCGAGCGGGACCATGTGGTCGATGTCCAACTTGGCGGGGTCATTGACCTCCTGGCCGTCGTAGTACGACAGCCACTTTCCGCCCGCGAGCTTGCAGCCGGCCGCCACGGTCGGCGCTTCGATCGCCTCGGAAAGGAGGACCTCGGCGCGCGTATTGCAGCCGTCAGACAGGTCGAGGCCGGCGTTCCAGTGCTTGAAGCTGTCCCGGCTGTAGCCGGCCCGCGCCTCGTCTGCGAGGGGGAGCTGCTCAACGGCATCGACGAGGTTCAACACCTCCGCAGCCGTTGGCGCAGCAGTGGCCGTCGAAGGGAGGGCAAGAGGAGTCAGGATGAGGGCGAGCGCGCCGGTGTTGCGCAGCATGTTCTTGATCACAAACGTAGGGATACCGTTCTGACCGCGTGCGCTCCACGTGAGCTGGTGCGACGTCAGCCGTCTGGGGTACCCAATTCACTGCAGAAACGCTCCGCTCCCATGAGCTGCGGCCTGTCCAAAACAGGAAGGCAACGCTGGCTCGGCCTCGCGATCACGGCAACCCGGGGGAGTTGGACTGTCCCGGCGAGCGGCCTTCTGCTGGCCATCACCTGCCTCTCCGGCTGCACGGGGGACAGCCGACCGCTGACGAGAAGCGCGCCGCCCACAAGCCGGTCATGGCCGACCCGCGTCGACCGGGGCGGAACGCTTGGGCGGACCTGACGTCGTCATGGATTCCCGACGAGGACCTGCGGCGCCTGGCGGCTTACCAACGGCCGGCCGCCTAGGCAACGAGCTGCTGTCTTGGAGTGCCGGTGACCGGAACCGGCCCGCACGTGGAAACGGCCCGATGAGCAATCGGACCAACGTGGAGCTCGGCAAGGGCTGCGAGTGGTCCGTCGGCCGGAGCTATGGTCGTGTGTGACTATCGGTTGCCTGTCTGTACTGCGAGGTTCCCATGCCGCCTTCCGTTCCGGAGCGCCACGACGAGTTGGTTCAGCACTTCGGCCGTGAGGGTCTTCGTCGTTTCGAGCGGGCGAGCTTGCTTGGAGCGAGACTGCCCGACACGGCCCAGGCCTTTCTGGAGGAAACCGGCGTGCCTCGGGGTGTGGCCTCCTTTTTCAGGTCTCCGGGCGACCGGGATCCGGTGGCCCTTGGAGTTGTTGCTGTGCGTTCCTCGTTGCCGAGGCCCCACGAGGCGATGGAGGACTGGCCGCGTATCGGCGGTGACGGCCTGGCGCACTTGTGCGTGCGTCCTGACGGTGCTGTTCAGGCGGTGCTCTTGCAGGACGTCGCGGAGGACATGTTCGTCAACACGGATGTGGCGAAGCTGAGTGCGGCTCTGCTGGCGTTGGATCGTGCGCTGCCGCTGATGGCCGTGGCCTCAGGGCTGGCAGAGGCTGCGGGGGTCCTGCGCGACCTGAATGCGGAGTTGCGCCGGATCGACCCTGTCGCGTTCGAGGAGCGGGAGTCGTGGTGGCCGCGCGTTTTGGACGATCTGCGGCACACGTTGAACTTCCCCTTCTCCGCCGCATTCGAGTACGTCGATGCGGCAGGTTCGAAGCAAGTTGTTACGGATGTCACCGGGCCCGGCCGGGCGCACCCGGAGGAGATCATCTGGCGTGACTTGTCTGCTCAGGGTGTGAAGCCGGAGCAGGTGGTTCGCATTCATTGTGAGCTGGAGCCGTGTGTCATGCCCGGTCACTACTGTGCCGTGTGGATGCAGGAGACGTTTCCTCGGGCGCAGTTCACTCACAGCTTCGACTACGGAAGTTCCGCTGAGTCCCGCGAGGAGGGCATCAAGGAGCTGATCGTCCACGCTGCCGGGCAGGCGGGGCGCGGTTGATGCGCTGGGATCGGCCTGCTGCGGGGAGGGAGCCAGCGGCAGCGGCGCTGTTGGGCTGGCTGGCCGACCCGCATGCGCCTCGTCTGTGTCTGGTGTCCGGATCACAAGGGTGTGGGAAGTCGGGGCTGCTGGCCTGGCTTGTGCGTCACGGCACGCAGAGCGGGACGGCGCCGGAGCGCGCCGTACATGCTGTCGTTCCCTCGGCGGGAAGGAGCTTGTGGGGCACCGTGTGGTCGCTTGCCGACCAGCTCGGCGTGGTGGCCCGGTCGCCGGCTGAGCTGGTGGAGGCCCTGGCCCGTGACCCGCGGCGCACGGTGATCGTGCTGCCTGATCTTCACGAGGCGGAGGTGGCCGAGCTGGTCCTGGACTTGGCCCGCGTGGGGCATGCCCGCTTGATCGTGGAGTCCCGGACGGGGAGCGGCGCGCATCAGCGGCTGGCAGGGAGTGGCTGTGCGGAGCTGGATCTGGACCTGGAGCAGTGGCGAGACCAGGACCGTTTCGAGCAGTGGCGGGCGTCTTGGGCCGAGGAGATAGCGGTCAACGCGTCGTCGGAGCCAGCGACAGATGTCGAGTTGGCCGATCCGGGAGCGATCTGCCGGGCGGATCCCTGGCAAGTCACGGCTGCCTACGAGAAAGGCACAGATGGTGAATACGGGGGTCTGCGTACGGCGTGGCTCAAGGCAGGGCAAGCCTTGTGCAGACAACAGTCACCGGCATCCCGGGCTTTGATCCTGCTCAGTGTTCTGGGTGACAGCGCAGATCCACGCTGCTCGCCCGCGTTGAAGAAGCTAGCCACTGGCACTGATTGGGGTGTGGAGTGGAGCCGTGTGCGAGGAGACATGACACCGCCCTGGCCAGGACCTGTTTCCGCCCTGGCGACGGGTAGAGGACCGCTGGAAGACAGCCTCCTGGTGGCCGGGGCCGGCAGCGCGGTGCGGACCGTGCAGAGCGCAGACGCTTCGGCACGAGGTCGCGTGTCCCTGCCGTCGGATAGGGCTGCGTCGCTGACGGCTTCGTCAGACGGGACAGTGCTGTACCTGGATGAGCACGGTCACCTTGATGTGGAATCTGCCTGGGCAGCGAGTTCAGAAGGTTCCGGAATTGCGGGGCTACTCGACGACGGCCCCACCCCTGCCCAGCGCCTGGCAGACGTACTACGGGGCCAGAAGGGCACCAGCATTGCCTACGCCGAGGGCGACGACTTGGGGACGGTGGTCCTGGGGGATCGAACCGGTGCGGTCCGGTCCTTCGGCGACATCACCGATTCGGTGTCGTTGCACGAGGGGATGGTGACGGCTCTGGGTGCCCTCACCCATACTAGCGAAGACGGAGCGACGACTGTGCCGCTCGTCTACAGCGGCGGGCAGGACGGCACGGTGCGAGCTTGGTCTCCTGGTCATGAACCCATGGCCGGAACGCTCATGCAGCGGTCCTGCCCGGTCGTCGCCATGGATGCCGCCTGGACTGCGAGCGGCCCCACGGCGGTGGTGGCCTGGGCTGACGGACTGGTGGAGTGGATCAACTGCGAGACCGGTGCTCAGCAAACCTTGAGGCTGGGTCCGCCCGTTCGCGCGCTAGCCATGGACACGCGAGGCAGGGTCTTCGTCGGCATGGATGAGGCGTTGACCTGCCTTGTCCTGAGACGACAGGTGTAGGCGCGGACACTCCTCGCCACGGTGACGGGGCAGCTGACCGGTTTCGCAACGTCCTCACGTCAGCAAAGTTGACGGCAGTTCAGTCGGCGTGGAGGGTGGGGAGGTTGGCACGGGGACGGGGGTAACCAATGGGGATGACACTGCCCGACGACTTGGTCGAAGTTCTCGACCTGGTGGGCGTCGACTGGCCGCAGATCGACGAGGATGAAGTCAAAGCCTCGGCCAAAGACTTTCGCAAACTGGCCGAGGGTATCCGCGACGCGGTCAAGGAAGGCAACGACGCCTGCTCCCACATCGTCGCCGGCAAGAGCAAGGGCGACACGGTCAAGGCCATCGACCGCCGCTGGGGCAAGCTCACGACGAGAGACCTGTCGACCTTCGCGAAGGGCTGCGACGATCTAGGCGGCGCGCTCGATGAGTGTGCCGGTCTCATCGTCGCCTGCAAGATCGCCATCATCACCAAACTGTCCGCTACAGCGGCGGCCGCCACGGCGGGTGTCGTCGGCATGTTCTTCACTGTCGGACTCAGCGGCCTGTTGTCTGCCGCGGCCATCGCCGCCGCCCGGCTGATCATCCAGGAAGCCATCGACTACGCCATCGAGCAGATCACGTCGATCGTCACTGACAAGATCGAAGGCAAGATCCTCGCCGAGATCGAGAAGCTGTTCTCCGATCAGCTCGGTGGCGGCGGCACCTACGACGTGATGGCATCGGGCAGCGCGGACATGGCCCAGGACCTCGTCATCGAGTTCGTCGAGTTCGAGAGCGCAGCGGGCGACTACCAGAAGACCGCCAACAACTTCGACAAGAAGAAGGGCGAGTTCAAGGAAGGCGGCGCAAGCCGCAAGTCGTCCGTGAAGAAGGACAGCAGGTTCCACAAGCTCGCCACCGTCATGGACAAGGCCGAGGACGCGGTCGACAAGAAGGCCGACGAGATGGTCAAGACTCTCGAGGACCACGGCGGCAAGATCGACAAGAGCAAGGGCAGCCACAAGGACCACGACGACGACGTCAAGGAAAAGTTCAAGAAGTGCGACGGCGATGACGACGACGTCCCGATGTACCTGCTGAACGCCGACGGGTCAGTGAAGGTCCTGCACTACGACGGCACCACCAGCAGCGTCTCCAAGACCGACAGCTCCGGGATCTGGGACATCATGGAGAAGGACGGCACCGTCTGGCGGCCCGCCCCCCGTGAGAAGCACGATTTCAACCTGCCCGCTGGCCGTAAGGGCCCCAAGGTCACCTCGACGAAGATCGACCCGGGAAGCACGGACTTGTCCCGCGCCACAGAGATCGCACGCTACGCCAAGCAGGACTACACCGGCTCCAACTTCGCCGCCGGTCGGTACATCGACCCCGAGACCGGCAAAGAGATGATCCTCGTCGGTGACAGCGAAGGCCCCCACTCCGAACGCACCCTCGGCTATCCACTGCTCAGGCACGGCAAAGAGGCCAACCTCGCCGCCGTCTACACCGAACGCGAGCCATGCCAGCTCTCCCCCAAGTGCGATCAATGGCTAGACCTCCACTTCAAATCGAAGAACCCTGACCTGGAAGTTAGCCACACCAACACCTATGACCAGTCGGAGAAGAACCTCTACAAGCGCGACAAGGAGCATCGCGACTACATGGCAGAATTGGAGAAACGCCACAAAGCCCAAGGCCACCCATAAGAAAGGCTGAACCGTGCTGATCGACATCCGGGCCGACCAGGTTCTGAGCGCGTTCGGGCTCACCGGCGTCACCTATTTCCCCCGCTCCACCAGCCGCATGCACCCAGGCACAGCCAGGTTCCTGGCCACCGTGGGTCTGCCGTCGAGCAAGCTGTTCTCCACCAAACTCGACCTCGGCTCCCCCGACCAGCTCGAGTGCCGACCCTCCCTACAGGCCACCTTCGACGCCGAAGGCGCCGTCCTCCCCGAGGGGACCGAGGAGTGGGAGGTCCTCGGGGAGTTCCAGTACGCCACCGTCGCTCTCGATCCCCAGACCGGGCAGATCTACTCGTTCGCCGAAGGCGAGGAGTTCTACGTCCCCATGCACCAGGATGTCTCCTCGCTCGTCCATACCCTCTCTGTGGTCGAGGCTGGTCTCGCCGAGCTCAAGAGGCTCCCCCGTGACGACGACCAGGGACGCGCGGAAGCCGTAGAGACTCTCCGCGAGAGCATCACCCGGGTCGACGAGACACCGTTTGCCAGCGAGGACGGCGATTGGAGCAGGTTCTTCGAAGAGGCCGCCCTCGGCATGTGGGGCTGACGCGCTCACTGCGGCAGACCGCCGTCTTCCGGTGTGAGCGGTTCCCGAAGCTGCATTCATCACGTCGCACACCAAGCCATGCTGAGGTGCTTGCTCGTCTAAATTCCCCTATACGAGCCTGGTTCTCCAGGAGCCAACGAGAGGGGAGAGGCCCGTCGTGACGAACCTACCCACGGGCATCGTCGGGGACGACACCGAGCGGCCAGCCAACATCGTGCCGCAGGTGGCACGCTGGCCGTCCGCCCACCGGATCCGCAAGGCCGAGTTCGTTGGCGATCCGCACTTCCCGCCCGTCGCCAACGGTCTCGACTACCTCGTCAGCGTCGTCGACCTGCTGGAGCGCGACTCCGGCGGCTCCCCCGCCCGGGAGTTGAAGTACGCGGTGCTGCACCTGGCCGCCGGGGCTGAGGTCCTCCTCAAGGCCCGGCTGCTCATCGAGCACTGGAGCCTGGTCTTCACCCACCCTGGCCAGGCCACCCGCGAGGCCCTGGAGGATGGCTCACTCTCCAGTTGCAGCCCCGACGAGACCCGGCAGCGACTGAAGAACATCGTGGGGATCACCTTCACCGGCCGGGAGGAGCAGGCGCTCAAGGACCTCGCCCGCAGCCGCAACGCGCTGCAGCACTGGGGGCTGACCGGAGAGCAGGCTCGCGCGAGCGTGGTGGCCTCGACCACCGCCCGGGTCCTGAACTTCCTCGTCGCGTTCGTGGAGGATCACCTTCTCCCGTGGCTGCAGGCGCCCGAGCTCAGCGAAGCTCGGGAGGAGATGAGGCACGTCCGTGACGGGCTCGCGTTCATCGAGGAGTATGTCCGCGAGCGCATGAAGGATCTGGCGCCCCGACTCGGGCCGGTCCGGCGCTCGACCGTCCAATGCCCGCTGTGCAGGCAGTGGGCACTGGTTGCACGCGGGTATGAAGACGCCCAGGACGTCGACGACCTCGACATCGACGACATGTTCAACGTCGAGTGCCTGTTCTGCACCGAGCGGCTCACTCCCCGGGAGGCGGCCCACGAGTACGCCGGCGTGATCCTCGGCCACTTCGGAAACGAGGAGGCGTTTGACCTTACGCCCGAGGTCCACACGTGCCCGCAGTGCCAGCACGCTCTGCTCATCCAGGGAGCCGCCACGGCAGCCGCCCCGGACCGGCC
Organism: Streptomyces sp. Qhu_M48; assembly: GCF_051305195.1. Classification (NCBI taxonomy): domain Bacteria; kingdom Bacillati; phylum Actinomycetota; class Actinomycetes; order Kitasatosporales; family Streptomycetaceae; genus Streptomyces; species Streptomyces sp. Qhu_M48. Next base: position 1,319,092 of record NZ_CP195432.1, read on the forward strand.
GGTGGACTTCTGCTTTGCCTGCGCGACCGCTCCGGTAGCCTCGCGATCATGACAATCCGGGGGAGTTGGACCATCACGGCCTACGGAATCGTGCTGGCCGTCACCTGCATTACTGAGCTTCTTCAGCGGCCGCCCCGTAGAGTGAACGACCCTGTGGGGCTGACCGGCCTTTGTCCTGCAGTGGTGCTCGCCTTCACGGGTCAGGCCGTCACCCGATCGGTGTCCACTTGAAGAAGCCATTGATCAAGATCCACTGCCGGAACTAGCTGTAGATCCGGAAGAGTCAAGAGAGGACGGCAGGGAATCTGAGGCATCACCTGCTGTACGGCGCCAGCCCCTCGTTGCCGGCGACGACCAGGGAGTCGACGAGAATCTGCCACTCGTCCAACTCGTCGAGTTCATCGGCCATTCCACGAATTTCCTTGAGCCAGCTGTTCGAAAGCCACGACTGCTTGACCGTGACACGCCCATCTTGAATGCACAGGTCGGAGACCCAGGAGACGCCGCGGGCGACTTGCACTTCCTCCGGGAGTTTTCGCAGGATGCGGATGAGCGCGTCGACGGATTTGACCTCACCTCGAGCGGCCGGCAGCCAATCGTCAATCACCTCAACGAGGTCTTTAGCGCGGATCCAGTCGATGGGTTCACCGACGACCTCGTTGTACAGGCCCTGCGCCCACGCAAGAGGGTCCGGCAGCAGGGCAGCGGCAGCCCAGTCCCCCCAGTGGGGGTCGCTGTAAGGGCTCGAGTCGTCGCTCAGGTACCCCAGGGCACGGCGCAGCAACGACGGCCAGACATCTCGGGCAGCTTCGGCCAAGCGTTCGTTCTCTGCACCTGCTGCGGCAAGGCCGTGGAGAAAATTCGACATCAGCTGTGCACTGGCGCGAAGGACATCGAGGTGTTCGAGCAACGGTCCGGCATCGCCGTTCTTTGCGAAGCCTTCGAGCAGAGCGCGTGCGGCGACGAGGGCGTGCGCCCCCCGGTCGTCCGCAGACCAGCCCTTACTCTCCTGCGTGACCATGGCGCGTCGTTCGACGTCGAGAAACGCGGCGAACAGCGTGGCTGCGGCGTCGGTGCAACAGTGGTCTGTCGACGCTGCTACTCCAAGTCCGCGAATGGCTGCGTCCAGAACCGCGATGTCTACGGAGTCACTCCGTAGTTCCTGGAGGCGTTCGGCAACGTCACCGGCAATCTGAACATTCGGCCGCCGCTGGCCGTTCTGGTCCCACGGGCCGATTTCTGCGCCACGGGCGGTTTCAAGCAACCAGTTCAATACGGTCTGGTGGATGCAAGGGTCGAAGCGGCATGGGGACCTCCAGACGACATCGCACCCACGGGCCAGGTATAGCCGAGTCTCCAAGGACGCCTTGCCTGCCATAGCGAGACCAGCCTCGGCAACATCTTCGGTCGAGCCGTCGATCGTCTCCAGCGGCGCTGCTAGGGCGGGCGTGAGGAACGCTGGCACGGCTTGAGCCGCGGCTCGGTCGGCACCTAGGTCGAAGTACTGGTCCTCGTGGCGTTGGTCCTCGGCCTCCTTGAACGACAATGCGATGCCGAGGACGAGCTCGGTTGCGAACTGCGCTTCGTTGCCCAGCGCTTCCATATCACCAGAGGCGGCTCGTTCGACCGCCGCTCGGACAACATGGGCAACGGCATCCACATGCCGAGTCGCGCTCGTATCTCCATCAGCCTCCAGCAGGGCACGGCCTGCCGCCAGGTCCGCGGCGATCTGCTCCGACGGGAGCGGCACGTGCTCGACGTCATGCTTGACCGAGCCCCAATACCGATTCTGCAGTCGCAGGCTGGTCTGTATGGCCTCCTGGGAAACCGCGTGCTTCTCCAGTGCGGCACGCAGCTCTGGCGGGGGCTCGACCTCGATGTGCATCTCATTGCCATGCTGCTGAATTCGATACCGGTCCACATCCAGACTGGCGGCCCAATTCTTCGTGAGCTCCTGGCTGACACCGAGACGGTCGCCATTTTCGACAAGGCTATCGGCGACCTTCTTCAAAGCCTGGGCACGCTCCTGCCCGCCTTGCAGCATCAGTCGCATAGCTACCTCACGCGGTGTCCATTGACGACGTTCGAGGTTCGCGAGCCCTTCAGTTTTCGCGCGCAAGCCTGAATACTCATTCGTTGCGCGACTGAACTCCAAATCCCATACGATTGGTTCGGCGAGGAAAAGATCAAGTTCGGTGCTAACGTTCTCCATGTGACGCACGAGCAGACCGAACAGCATCCCCGGAACAGCCAGGTTTTCGCAGCCGTTTAGGAGTATCGCGACGATCCTTCTTGGTGACGCACCCCGACTCAACAACGTGTCGATAAGTCGTTCCATTGCCTGGAGTGCGCTCATCGCCGAGTGCGGCCCGACCGACGTGCCCCGGTACCAGCTCCATACATGACTGTCGCCCACGTACAGGCGGGTAGTTCCGTCAATGCTCAGAATCGCACCGCGGTCTTCTCCTTCCCTCTTCTCCGTCTCACCATCAGAACCCTCATCCTCTTCATCGGAAGGATCATGCAACGCGTGAGGCGGACTAGGTCGCGACAGCGTTGCCACGCGTGCCTGCGCGCCGCTATTGAGGATACTGTTCAACACCCGCACAGAGGTCGACAGCGGTGCCGTCTGGAACAGCTGCCAGAACCCACCAAAGTAGTACTGGAAAAGAGGTGCTCCGAAACCCCTCCACCGCCCCTGATGCCCTCGGACCCCCTCAGCTCTGTGCCAGCTTGGCTCGTCGTCGATGTAGTAGGCCACCATCAACGTCGCCAATAGCTCTGGATCCTTCTGCGCCAGGGCCCGGGCGCTCCATAGCGAGTCCGCAGCCGGAGCCAGGAACGCCGGCGCATCGTCCGCAATAGCTCGAAGGCACGCTTCGACGGCATCATCAATGTCCGGGCCGAGCAGCGCCAACGTTTCGACGAAATTCTCCCTTGTCAGGTGGCGGTCCAGCTCACGTCGGCGTCGACGGCGTTGCAAAATTCCCCCGGACGGTACGTCCGCTTCGATTTCGCGTCGAGGAAATGAGTTCCAATGGGAAAGGAGGCGGTCCCGTAGGCGGATTCGCAGTTCGTTGCCGACCGGGGCGTCTGCTAGGGACAGGGCTTGTAGCCAGTCCGAGAGCAATTCGAACGAATCTTTCGACACGTCCCAGGGGTTTTTCTCATCGAGAAGAATCTGCACAACAGGATTCGTGATGAGATGGTCTATAAGCCCGTTGACCTTATGTCTCTGCTGAACGACTCGAATCACGTCGTCGAGTGCCAGACCGACAGATTGATTCGCACACGCGGATTTCAGACATTCGTACGCGAATGGCGTTCCAAAAACTGCCTCCACCGGAACGTCAGTCCACCTGGGTCCGCGTGCTGCTGCGAAAACCTCGAATTGCGAGCGCAGTTCGATAAACTTCCGGACGGGTCGAGCGTCCGGTGCTTTCAGCAGCCCCTCGCATGCAAGAGTGGCGGCCGACAACGCCCACCGCGGCGCTCCCGCTGCCTGCAGCAACTCGGTGGGACTTTGACCACGGACGAGAAGGATGGCGGTCGCATACCGTCGGATTTCGTCATGTGCAAAGTCCGGCCTATTCCGATACCGGCTCGGTGGCGCGAGCAGATGATCCCGACGCAGCGCATCGACCGCTGCGGCGTCGATGCCTGCGCCAGGTCCACGGGCCTCGGGCAGCCGTATGGTCTCTGCGGCTACCGCGAGCAAGGTCTGTTCGCGTGCCTCCGCCGAGCCGACGCCTGGTCGCCCATCGCCTCGTACGATCCTGCTCCACACCAGATCAAGGCACTCCCACTCACCCAGTGAGCTATCTGGCTCCGCCCCGGTTCGGACCAGAAGGTCCAACACGACGGGCCTGCGCAGCAGCGAGTTCACGGGTAGGTCTCTCAAAACCGTGCGCAAGAGTGGAAAGCGGCCTGAGACGACCGAGATGTCCTCATCGCCCAACGGCCGCATCGCGAAAGATGAAACGGACTTCGCGAATCCCAGCTCCACCTGCTCCCGTACGTAACTCAGTGCCACGTCAGATGTGACCGCGACGAGCCCAACACCCGCCGCAGCCGCTGCCAGCACCAGATCGCCCAAGAGGCCAGCGGACCGCTCCAGAGCAGCATCAGCCGCGTCGATGACCAAGACCCGAGACGGTGCCGATGTCTCTGCGAGCACGTCCTCCAGCGACATCCCAAGGGCAGCTCGCAGCTCCAAGCTGGACTGCGGCAGACTCCGGAAGTTCACCACCACTCCTTGGAACCCGGCAGGGTCTACGGCTTCCAGCTCGGCGACGGCCGACAGCGTCAGCGCACTCTTGCCGATGCCCGACTCGCCGGATACCAACACAGCCGAAGCACGAGTACCGGCCTCGCGCAGGGCCTCAGTGAGTTGCTCGCGGCGGTCGGCGAACGAGATCTCGACCGGTCCACCGGATGACTCATCACCGATAGTGGTCCGAACGCCGGCCATAGCGAGCTTGCGTTGTTCAGCGAGCACCAACCACGCGTGTCGGCTTCGTGTCGCGGGCGAGTCCAGGACCAGGTGAATGTCAGGGCGAAGTGTCTTGAGGTCTACCACGGTGCCCGTGCTGGTTGCCTCGGCCTGGATGGTGGTGTCGCCGGCGGTGATGTCGTCGGCTGTGTTCCGGGTGCTGGGGAAACCGTGCTCGGTCAGCAGGGTGGTGAATCCTGGGTCGGTGAGGAGCAGGTGGACGGGTTCGGCGGTGAGGCGTCGTTCGCCCATGCCGGTGCCGTATTCGACGGCGACGCCGACGAGGTGTCCGTGAGTGAAGATGGCCGTGCCGGAGGCGCCGGCCCAGGGGCGTTCCTTCTGCTGTGTGGCGGCGGGCCAGACGCGGCAATCGAGGACCCAGCGTCTGCCGGCGGTGGTCAGGGGGGCGAGTTCGCCGCGGAGGCTCTCGTACTGGACGCCGCCGCCCGAGAGGGTGGGGAACGCCGGAATCCCGATCCCGGCGTAGGCCAGCGGAGCATCGCCCTGGGGCCGGCCCCAAGGCACGGCCGTCGTGTGGCCTTCATCGGCGTCCTGGTCCAGAAGCAGCAGTGCGACGTCCGGCACCCCGGCACTGTCCGGGCCGAGATCCGGGGCTGGCCAGATGACCGTCGCGGTGCGTTCGCGAAGCCCGGAGTCCGCGCGAGGATGCCCGACCCAGACGGTCGCACCAGACGCGCGGACACCGTCGTCGTGGACGACGTGGAGCGCGGTCAGCACCAGCCGGGGCCCGATGAGATACCCCGAACCCGACCCGCCCACCGGCTGGTCGGGCTTGATGTACGCCGTTCTCTGCGCGTCCACTGTCGTTCTCCCGTTACGCCCGCGCCTCCACGTTTGTAACTGCTCAGGCGTCGCCGCCAGGCGGGACATCAGCCCTCGGCTCCCCGCCGGGCGTCTCGTGCCGGCGGATGCGGGCGGGCTGTCCACCCAGGGCCTCGTCGCGGACGTTCAGCGTCAACGTCAGCGTCTGCCGCTGCGTGCCCCCACCCCCACCTCCGGCCTCCACTGCACCCTTGGTGCCGAAGGCGCCGACTTCGACGTTGACCTTGCCGTTGCCGTCCTTGCGGAACTCGACCTCAAGACAGAGTTCGGCCTGCTCGACCTCGAACCTGAACTGCTCGTTGCCACCGGTATCAGCGGCTTTGTACAGCTCTTCGCGGAGTTCTGCCAGCGCCTCGGACAGCGTCACTTTTGCCACGATTCCCCCTCCAACGCCCCTGCGAACGGTGTGCTCGACCGGCCTGAAGCGCAGTTTTCCTGATGGCACCTCGCCTGCACAGGGGGAACGCGAAATCCCAGACCACACCACTGAGGTCGCTTCGCCATGGTACGGGACGTCGGTCCGCAATGTGCTGGGAAGGCAGAGTTCAGAGTACGGAAGGATCTGTAGCGCCTTGCAGCCCGGGTGTGTTCAGTAAGGATCTTCAGCGTCGTCTCTCGAGGGCGAGGACGGCCTTGGTGATTGACGTGAGCCGGTTGGGGCTGACCCGTGCTTTGCGGAAGATCCGCCAGGCCTTGAGGCGGGGCGAGGACCGCTCGACGGGGAAGCGGAGCCGGGCATGTGCTCGGTGGCTCGGTGTACGGGAGCAGACCCCGGGCGACAGAGCAGGGTTCCTTGCTGGCTGCTCCTCCTCCCCGCAGCCGGGGCTTCCTGGGTACGGCAAGGCCGTGGCCGAAGCGCGCGGTGCTGAGGCGACGCCGTAACCTGATCATTGGCGCGGGGCCGACTGCCTGGAGGGGCACTGTGGGCCTGCGCGAGCTGATCACCGACGCCTGGAGCTGGCTGGACTACAAGCCGGCCATGGCCGACCCGCGCCGCCCGGGGCGGAACGCCTGGGCGGACCTGACGTCGTCGTGGATACCCGACGAGGACCTGCGCCGCCTGGCCGCCTACCGGCTGCTGGCCGCCTACGACTCCAACCAGGCCGGGCAGCTCGCTGAGCTGAGCGGAGACGACGACAGCGGGGCCGAGCGTCGGGAGTTGGGCGATCCGTCGAAGATCGTGGACACCGCGCTCGGCTACCTCCTCGGATCCGAGCAGACCATCAGCGTGGCCGGGGCCGAGCACGCCGGCGACGAGCCGTCTCCGGAGGCCGACGCCGCGCGCATCGTGCAGGAGCGGCTGCGGGCGTGGGCGGAGAAGGAGCTGCTGCCTCTCCGGGTCCAGCAGGCCGAGCGGAATGCGATCCTGCTGGGGGACGGCGTCTACACCCTGGCATGGGACCCGGGGAAGGGACGCGTCCTGCTGCGTACTTGGGACCCGGGCCTGTACTTCCCGGAGTGGCCGGAGGACGGTGAGGACGGCGCAGACTTCCCGATGCGGGTCCACCTGGCGTGGGAGCTGCCCGAGGACAAGCGGCGCGGTCTGAAAACCAGGGTCCGGCGCATCACCTACGAGCTCGCCCCCATCGGCCCGGCCAGCCGCCGGGGCACGGCCAAGGGCGGGGGAGCGGTCCGCGAGTTCCTGTACGACGAGGACGGGACGCCGGTCCTCGTTACCGGCGACCAGCTCGACCCGGACAGCAGCACCATCACCCGCCCCTACCCGTGGGCACCGGACCGGCCCAGCCCGTGGACCTGCTACCTCACGGATGCCGAATGGGAGCTGGACGACCTCACGCACGCCGACCTGCTGTACGACCTGCCGCTGCACAAGGCCACCTTCCGCGTCCGCGCCGACGGCGAAGTCCTCGACCGGCTCGACCTGCGATGCGACTTCATCCCGCTGATCCACATCACCAACTCCATCCCCAACAGCGGCGAGCACTGGGGCAAGCCGACCATCGCCACCGTCCTCCAAGGCCTCGACGAGCTGTCGGCCACCGACACCGACAGCTCCGGCGCCTCCGCGACGACCGGCTCCCCGATCGTCGGCCTGTCCGGCGCGCGCCTCCCCATCGACCGAGCCACCGGACAGCCCCTGCCGGTGAAGGTCCGGGCCGGGACCGTCTGGCAGCTCAACGACAACGGCAGCATGGACGTCCTCGACACCTCCGCCCAGCTCGCCGAACTCCGGGCCCGAGTCGACCACCTCATCGACCGCGTTGCCGCAAACTCCCGCCTCACCGCCGCCGGCCTCGGCACCCTCGACCCGACCGCCCTGCCCTCCGGCTACGCCCTCCAGCTCGCCCTCGGCCCGCTGGATTCGCTGGTCGCCTCCATGCGCCTGGCCCGCAACCACAAGTACGCGGTCCTGCTGCGCATGGTCCAACGGCTCCACCAGGCTGGGCACGCTGAGGGATGGCCCGCGGGGGAGTCCGTGCCTGCCCGCCTGATGTGGGGGCCGCACACTCCCACCGACCGGGCCGCCGTCCTGGACGAGGTGGTCAAGGGAGTCGGCGCCGGAGTCCTCTCGGTGGAGACCGGCGTCAAGATGCTCATTGACGCCGGATACCCCATCGACAACGCACAGGACGAGATCGTGCGGATCCAGTCCCGCGCCTTCGAAGCCGCCCTCCGCCTCGCCGATGCCACCGGAGACAACGGCGCCGTCCGTGCGTACCTCGGTCTCCCGAAGGCGGGACCCGAGATACCGGCCGCCCCTCTGATTGCGCCCGAGTAGCCGTGACGTGAAAAGACGCCCTCGACGTCGGAGGGACCCTGCACCATATGGTCCATGGCACAAGACGTCACCACCGACACTCAGCGGGCGTACCGGGGCATAGAGCAGCTGGCCGCGCTCACAGAAGGCGTGTCTCGCCACGCCCCGACCGAGGGCGACACGCGGCCCTACATCGTTGCGTGGGGCCTGCTGGCCGCCATGCACCGGCAGACCCACGCGGTGATCCTTCTGCACCGGAAGGGGTTCGGGCACGAGGCCGCGGCGAACCGTCGGGCGCTGATCGAGCACATGGCGCAGATTCGCTGGCTCTCGGCAGACGGAACGGTCGCCGTCGACTCCATGAACCGCGCCCTCCAGTACTCGCAGCAGAGGCTGCGCGAGGCGGCGGATGAGGCCGGCATGGAGTACGACCCGACGATCGCCGACTTGGTGCAGGCGACGGTCACCCCCACCCACAAGGACAACCGGTACAACAACCTCGGCCCGCTGATCGCCAGTCTCGCTCCGGCGCTCCTCGCCTACTGGAGGGGAGAGACGCAGCTGGCTCACCCGACCTTGACGGGCGCCCGGTTCTTCTTCGACGACTCCGACGACAGCACCACGACCCTCTACGACACCCCGACGCGTCCCGCCGACACGGAGGACCTGGCCGAGCGGTCGCCGTTCATCGCCTTCGCCCTTCTCTGGTCTGCGATGGACGGCTTCAACCGTCTGCTGAAAGGCGAGCCGTGGACCGACGAACTCCAGCGCATCGCGCATGAGGGCGGGCTCGACGAGAAGGGGACCGCGCCCCGGTTGTGACCTCGAACTGCTGAAGTGAGTTCCCGGTCTGCCCCGGGGCTCATCCAGTTGCGAAAGGGATGTGGCCGAGCGGTACTAGAAACTGGGCATGGAGACCCCGGGAGGTGCCGAGAATGCTACATCTCGAGCTTCCGCTCGCTGTTGCATCGGGGCCCTCACCTGCTCCAACCTCGGGGCAAACAGGAGGTAATACCGCAGTCGCCATTGTGGCACTTGCCGTGGGTGCTGTAGCGACGATCTCAGCAGCCATAATCGCTGGGAAGGCGAGCCATACCGTTGCGCAGGTCAACGCGCTGACTCAGGCTAAGACAGAAGTCACCAAGATGAAGATCGGCGTGGTGAAAGAGTTCTTGGCCGCAGTGGATGAGTACTGGCAGCTCGCCAACGACCTATTCGATGAACGGCGGTCATGGAAGCGTCGCCGTTGGATACCAGGAGTGCAGCGCGCCCCGTCGTACCGACAGCGAACGGGGTCTGTGACCAAGCGGGTCACCCAGGCCCAATTGCATCTGGAAGCCGTGTCGGGGGATCTCGTGAAAAGTGTTGTAGACGATTACATAGGTACCCTTCGCCGCTTGATGGTCAACGCGTACAATGCAGAATGGGATTCGATGGAGACCGGGAAAAAGGAGCGCGATGCCCTTATGGCTGCTCTGCGGAGGGAATTGGATATCAACTCGCAGCCAAAATGACCCAGCGGGACCTGGGGTCCTGTTTGGTAAGGATCGCGGGAGTATCGAGATGTGCGGCTAGAGTGCCCGTCGCTGCCGACGGGCGGGTCGGTCACTGAGACTAACGACAGTTCCTTCAGCTGTCTCGCTGGATCTGGCGCTGGACGGGCTTGAAGGCTGGGGTGCCAGTGATCGAAGGACCGCAGGCTGAATAGCGAGGTCTTCAGATGCAGGGACGTAGGGACGTTCGCCGTATTGCTTCTTCAGGAGAGACCACAGCAGCAGTGGGTGTTCCTGGCCTACCTCGACAGGCTCATCCTTTCGCCAGCCTCGCTGTGAGAGCTGGACATACAACGATCGCTTTCGGGCATCGTTGATGTTTCCGACTGCGGCGCCTCGAAGAATCAGAGCCTGGATCGATACACCCCACGTAGCCTTCCGGCGCGCGAAGCCCTCAAGCGTGAGGCGATCAGTCAGTTCTTCCTTGGCTCGTTCCAGAGGGACCAACAGGGCAGCGGCGAAACGGTTCGCTTCACCTTCGGGGTCCGCTGCGCGGGGTCGGAAGGTATGCAACACAAGGTGCCCCAGCTCGTGCGCCAGCGTGAATCGGTCCCTGTCACCTGCGTTTCCCGGAAAATATGCGATGAGGGCCGTTTCGGAGATCCCAGCCCAATAGGAAACTCCGAAGTGCTTGTTAGTGGGACTGCTGGTGTCGCCTGACGGGTCCGGGAGCACAATCGGTGCGACAGCGACGCCGCTGCGCTCAAGTGCACGGGTGAGGTGCGGGATCGGCTTATCGGCGGCGAGACGCAATGCTTCACGTGTCTGTGCAGCGAAATTCTCGATGTCGACGTCGCTGAGATGCTCTTCGATGGCATACGGAAGGGGTGGCGTTGGGTATCCGACTTGCCTAGTGACATGTTCAGTTACGCGAAATCCCTCCTGGTAGAACGCGCTCACTCGACGGGTGACGGTACGGCTGGCCGAAGCCATCTTCCGGAAGCGAAGTGAGTCCAGAGGAACAGTTGATGGCTGTACGTAGAAGAAGCCCATGGGTGTATCGGTGGCCCCGGCGATCTTCCGCAATCCATCATCGGAGGGCTCTCTTGCCCCTGTCTCCACCTGTGAGATCCAACTAGGGCTCACTCCAGCAATGCCTGCGAGGGCCGTACCCGTAAGCCCGAGGAGGTCACGTAGGGTGCGCAGCCGCTCACCAGGAGAAGCCTCCAGTGCCGTCTGCATCGTTCATCTCCTCGTTCGGAAGCTCTAGTTCCAGACCTTCATCTTGCGGCTCGAAGCGAAGGTTTCGCAGGTCGGACGCGCTGGCAAGCAGCGGAAAGTCCAGGTCGACCAGTTGCTCCTTGCCGAAGCGCCACGCGCCGATGGTCCGCACCACCCTGAAAAGTGGTGCTCCCTTGGCGTCGATACGCCAGAGGATAAGCAGGTCGTTGTCCTCGGGGCCCAGCAGGGTCGGCTGACCGAACTCCGTCAGGGGGCGGTTTTGGTAGTAGGCCCGGCGCTGCCGGTTAGGGCCCGGTGCCGGCACGTGATCGTCCCGGAACCCGTGCAGCAGGCGAGTCCGGTACTCGTTGTTCGTCAGCCACAGCTCGCCGTTGCGGCGGTGGTTTCCGCTGAGCTTCCAGTCGGCGAGGGCGGGGGCCGCGCCGCCGAGCCGGTGGTGGACCAGAGCCCTGGTCATATGCGTGCGGAACCACCCGTAGGAGTGCCCGTCCATCTCGGGGACCTGGCTTCGCTGTCGCTGGACCGCCCACGCGAAGGCGTCGTGAAGGGGCTCGCAGAGTTGTGCGGTCGCGTCGCGGATGCGCTCGATCTCAACCTTAATCACGGCCGTGAAAATATCACGAGGAAAGTTAAGGGTGCTAGGGCTTTGCAGGTATTGGTCGAGGCTGAGTGTCGCGCCGCGCGGCTAGACTGATCATCGGCGTGGGGGCGCTGGAGACCTGTGGACGGTTCACGCATGACGCGCCCTTCGCTCCCCAACCCGCTCTGCCCGGTCGGGTACCGCCGTGACGGGCGGCCCATCTACCCGATCCTGGGTGCCTCGCCCGAGCACGACCCGAACAAGCCCGACGACGACCCGGGAACCGGTGGCGTCACGCAGGACGACCTGTCTCGGCTGTTGGCCCGCGAGAAGACCCAGGGTGGCCGCGCTGCCGTGAAGAAGCTCCTCGACGGCCTCGGGTTCGCCGACACCGAGAAGCTGACGGAGTTCGTCACCGCGACGCGCGACGCCGAGCGGGCCGCGCTGTCCGAGGTTGAGCGGCGCGAGCAGGCCGCGCAGGACAAGCTGCGCAGGGCCGAAGCCCGCGAGGCCCAGGCCGTCGCAAGGGAGCGCGCCGCGATTCGCCGCGCCGCCCTCGCGGGCCTTGGAGCCGCCGGTGAGGATCTGGACGACGCCGTCCTGCTGATCGACCGCGCTCTGGACGGCCAGGATGACGCCGACGAGGAGACGGTCGCCGCGGCGGTCGAGCAGCTTGCGGAGCGGCGTCCGGAGCTGTTCGGTACGGGGCGGGTGACCGTTCCGCCCGCGCCGGGTGGCTCGCCCGCCGGCGGCCCGCCCCCGCGCGGCGTGACCCCGCCGAAGCCCGGCTCGGCAGGACTCGACATGGCCCGCCGACGCGGCTACATCAGCTGACCAAACCCTCTCCCACCGGCGGGATAAGGCCGGACCAGGGGACCACGCCCCTCCCGCTTCGTGGACGGCGCCACCAGGAGGTGAGCGCGCGGACTCCGCCATCGCGTCCCTGGGAGGGGCACCTTCATGCTTCAGCCGATCACGACGCAGCGCAGCGTCACGGCGAACACCGAGTGGCTCGGCGGCCGACACGGCACCGATGACGCCGATACGGTCACGCTCGACATCACCCGATTCACGTCCGGCACGCACTACGTGCCGTCGACCGACACCAGCCAGCCGTACAGCGTCTTCAAGTCCGGCGTGCCGGTCGGCAAGATCACCGCCTCCGGCCTCTACGGCCCCTTCGACAAGGCCGCCGCTGACGGCCGGCAGATCCTCGCCGGATTCGTCCTCGCCGAAACCCTCTTCGCGCCCACCGCCACCAAGGTGCCCGTCGCGCTGCTCTGGCACGGCACCGTTCGTGCCGCGAAGGTCCCCGGCGGCTTCACCCCCGCCGACGTCACCTCGACCAACGCCCTGATCCGGTACGTGTAAGGAGCCGCTGAACCATGACCCTTCAGGACCTGATCAAGGACGTCACCACCCGCGACCTGACCGTCTTCGCCCGAGCCGTGCCGACGCCGGACGAGTGGACGCTCACCACGGGCGACAGCCCTGTCTTCCCCGCCCTCAAGCTCCAGAGCACCATGTGGGAGATCAAGGACTCCGGCCGCTACGTGAACGCGGCCAAGTTCCGGGCGTACGACGCCAGCGCGCCGCTCGCGACCCGCGAGGCGTGGGAGACCACCCGCAAGGGCGGCCTGCCGGTCATCTCGCAGAAGCTCACCGTCAGCGAGCAGGAGATCATCCTCGACGAGATGCAGCGCGGGGCGGACGCCGAACGGCTGGTGAACAACCTCTACTCGGACACCGAGCGGCACGCCGAGGCGACCAAGGGCCGTATCGAGCTTGCGGCCGCCGACGTCCTCCTCGACGGCAAGCTGACGGTCAACGAGAACAACTACATCACCGAGGTCGACTTCGGCGTCCCGGCCGAGAACACCCCCACCGCCCCGAAGGTGTGGTCGGACCCGACGTCGGACCCCATCCGCGACGAGCTCGCCTGGCTCCAGTACCTCGAGGACATCGGCTCGCCAGAGCCCGAGTTCGCTCTCACCTCGCGTCGGGTGATCAACACCTGGGCGAGCAACGCGGCGTACCGTGCCGCGTACTACAACTCGGTGAACCCCTCGAACACGCCGACCAGCTCGCTGACCCCGAGCCAGGTCAACAGCGTGCGCGTCGAGTACGGCCTGCCGCCCGTCCGCATCTACAAGGGGCAGGTCCGCGTCGACGGCGCCTGGATCAAGCCGATCCCCGACGACAGGTACATCTACGTCCCGCCTCAGCGGCAGAAGTGGGCCAACGTGCAGTGGGGCCTGAACGCAGACTCCATCGTCCTGTCCTCCGGGAAGAACCCTGAGATCGAGAAGGAGGAAGCGCCCGGCATCGTCATCACCCGGGACGTGGACTCGGACCCGATCCGCATCTGGACCAAGGTCAACGCGAGCGCCATGCCCGTCATGCACGACCCGCGGGCCCACCTCGTGGCGAAGGTGCTGTGATGGGGCGCCGCCTGCACGCCGCCGTGCACCTGACGCACCCGGAGACCCACGAACCGGTGGTCCTCCTCCCGGGCGACGAACCCGAGGAGGTGGTCGCCGAGCTGATCACCCACCCCGACGCCTGGGAGGACGGCCCCCAGTCGGAGACCGAGGAATCGGCCACAGAGCCGGGAGGTGAGGACGCGCCGGCTGGCGGGGACCCTACGCCGGAGCCGGAGCCGGAGCCGGAGCCGGAGCCGGAGCCGGAGCCGGAGCCCAAGCGCCCGGCGCCCGCTCGGCGCCGCAAGGCCTCCGAGCTGCCCGGCGCCTGAGCACATCTGCGACCACCTCTCACCGTCCGCCCGCGCCGCTTCCGAGCGCGGGCGGACACCCGTACCCAGGGGAGTGCCCATGGACCCGACCATCCTGGCCTGGCTGCGCGCGCAGCTCGGCACGACCACCGACGAGCAGGACCTCGCCGCCCGGTACGCGCGGCTCGGCAGAGCCCGCTCCGTCGCCGCCGAAGTTCTCGCCGAACGCCGCGCCGCGCTGCTGGCCGAACCGCTGCGCATGACCGTGGACGGCGTCATCACCATCGACCAGAGCCAGAACCTCGCAGGCCTCGAAAGGCAGCTCGCCGGCCTGGCCGACCTCCTCGCCCCCGACGACCCCGCCCCTGGAGAAGCGAGCGTCGACCTCGTCACCGCGCCCCTGACGCATCACCGCCGAGGTAGGTAGGAGAGTGCCGTACACATGGCCTCCGCTGACACCGGGAGATCCGGGCGAGATCGCACGGCGGGTCGCCGCAGTCCTGGACGACGCCTGGCAGCGGCTCGCCAACAAGCAGCACGCCGTCCTCACCCAGCTTGCCGACAAGCCGCGTGCCCAAGCAACCGCGGCCACGCTGGAGGAGTTCAAGCAGGCCATCGCGGACTTCCGCCGACGCGTTGACGACGAGGCCGAGCTGTTCGTCCGTCGGCAGCTTCCCCATCTCTACGAGGAAGGCGCGCGGGCCGCCGCCGAAGCCCTGGGGACCACCTTTACCTGGACCCTGTTCCACCGCGACGCCCTCCAAGCTCTCGCCTCCGACTCCTACGCCGACTTCTTGCACCGCTCCCAGGAAGCCGAGCGGATGGCCAACCGCTTCTACCGCGCCGCGCGCGCGGCCGCCCGCCGCGAGGTGCCGCTCCTGGCGGCGGGGAACATGACCGGGAGGCAGGCCGCCACGAACCTGGCCCGTCGGCTGGCCGCCGATCACCGTCTTACCCACGTCGTCTACCGGAACGGTGCCCGAGTGCCGGTCCGCGCGTGGGCGGAGGCTGCCACCCTCACGAAGAGCTCCGTCGCGTACAACGCCGGCACCCTCAACCGGTCCCGCGAGGCCGGAGTCACGATGGTCGAGGTCTTCGACGGCCTGGACTGCGGCTGGACGTCCCACCAGGACCCTGACAAGGCCACCCGCACGCTGCGCACCGTGGAAGAAGCCGCCGAGTGGCCCATCAGCCATCCGCGCTGCCGTCGGAGCTTCGGGCCTCGTCCGGACGCGATCCCCGACGGCCGGGCCTAGAGGATGCCCTTCCAGTTCCAAGGCCGACTGCCCTTTCGGCCGCGCAGGCAGTCCACGCGATGCTGAGCCTGTGAGGCCCACTCGGGGTGGCTGGTCGCGTGCTGAGCTGCGTAGGAGACCATCCGCAGCTCTCTGGCTCCGGCGAGCAGACGGTAGTGACCTGCGGTAGTCACGTCCCGGCCGTAGACCTTGCAGAAGTGCTGGTACTCGCCTGTGGTGACAGCACCTGTCGTTTGCCATCGGACTGCCGTCGAAACAAGGTCCCAGTCTGTTGGACCCAAGGAGAATCGCTCCAGGTCCATGAGGAGGGGGCCATCAGGCGTCCTGACGAGGTTGCCAGGCCACGCGTCACCGTGGATCACGGCGGTCTCGACTCGTGGCGCGATGCTCTGCCATTCCGTGGACAGGCTCTCGCACAATGAAGCGAGCCATCGTCGGTCGTCCAGAGAGAGAGTCCACGCTGCATCCAGCCGCTCCGGGACGCGCACGAAGGGGTCCAGACGCCCGAGTTCGAAACTCGGCGGTGTGAGGGCATGAAGCTGGCGCAGCAGCAGGGCGACGTCGTCGATGGAACCTTGCTCGATGGAGCGAACCTCGTGCCAGAACGTGACAGGACGATCCCCCACAACGTGGGGTTGCTCCACAGGCAGGGGGCGCACCGCAGGCAGTCCACCCCCATGCAGCCACTTGGCCACTGCGACCTCGCGCCTTGCGGCTGCTTCCTGCCCTGCCTGCCCTATGCGGACGATGACGCCTCGGCCGGGGAGGCGCCAGACCTCGTTCTCAGCCATACGCACCGGTACGGCGTCCGCACTGTCCAACCCGACGGCGCAGCACGCGTCGTCCAGCGGAACACGGGCTGTGCCGGAGTTGGGAGGTGTCATGAACGCACCGTAGCTCGGATGCGTTCGTGCAAGGCAGCGGCCTCGGAGACGGCTTCGTGGTGGTGCGCGTACCTGGCCAGTTCGCGTAGATCATCGATCGCTCGCTGAGACGTAAGGTGCCCCGCCTCGTTGAGCGCCGTGTGACCGATGGCGGCAGCCTCTCGGGGGTCTGCCTTCGCCATGGTCAGGGATGCGAGCTTGGTTCGTGAGATCGCTCGGGAACGCTTGAACTGCTCGCCGTGCCCCTGGACGGCCTGCTCGAAGCGGCGAGCCGCCGGGCCCGGGTCCTGATTTGCCAGGAGGACGAGATCGTAGAGGGCGTGTGCGGTGTCGCCGGCGTGCTGGGCTTCGTCGTAGTACGCCATCCAAGGCGGATCCTCCTCCGGACGCGCGTCCTCGAAGGCCTCGTCCGCGAGCCCCACTGCCTGCATCGTTTCGCGGACCATCCCCATCTTGCCCCAGGCGCGAGCCGTCGCCGTGTGCAGCATCGCCCGTTCCGTCGCCGTGAGTCGGTCCGAGCGGACCAGGCCCTTCTGGGCGTGAGTCAGGCCGTCGTCCGGCTCTCCGATCCAGATGGCCTGCCTGGCGAGGAAGGAGTACGCCTTCGCGCGTAGGTGCCAGTCCCGGGCCTCTTCGGCGCAGAGGGCGGCGAAGGTGAACGTCTTCGTGGCCTCATCGTGCGCGTAGGCGTCGAAGGCAGACGCGCCAACCGTTATCCCGAGCCGTGAGACAGCAGCGAACAACCGCGCTCGTAGGGCGGGGTGGCAGTCGACCTTCAGCAGGCTGATCGCCCAGCGCATCGACTGTCCAGACAGGTCACGAACGAGCCCGCCGCCGCCGTAGACGTTATCCATCCGGCTGATGTAGGTAGCCAGGTCGGTCACTTGGTGGATGTCGAGCACGCTCACGGAGGTGGGCAGTTCGGCCCGTGAGGGATCGAGGAGGTGGGTGACGTCGAGAGGAGCAAGGGCGGCGACGTGAAGGAACTCGCGGCGGTCCATGGGATCAGGGCTTCCTGTACGTACGGATCCAACGGAGTTCAGCATGCTGCCTGCAGCAGCCTGTACTGGGTTCAACTCCACGCTGTCCGGCGTCCTGTCGGCATCGGAGCCTGCACTGTCGGCTTCCTGAGACCCGAAGGCCATGGGCCAGGCGTCCGTTAAGACGTCGGTCTCGAAGAACCGATCGAGACGGACAGCCAAGTCGTACTGGCAGCTGGGATACCGACCCTGCTCGATGCGGTAGATGACGTCGTCAGTGACCTGCACCTTCGCGCCGAGAGCCTTTCCTGAGAGGCCCGCCTTCTTGCGCTGCTTCCACAAGGTGTAGCCGAAGAACTCAGCGGGCGTAGTTCCCGGCGTACGCGGCTTCTCTGGCTGTGGCATCCCGCCCCCTGGATCTCGCGATGCCGACTTCTCGGCTGTCGGCATCAGGACCTGCACGTTTCGGCATCACCGCTGGCTCAATGGTGGCCGATCGAAACGACACCAGTACACACCGCAACCGGAGCTCCTTGCAGGGGTTCCGCCGACGAACGGAAGACTGGATGCACGTCACCAACACCGTTGGCGAGAGAGGGATCAGGCGGGCGACGACGGCGAGCGCGCCTGGGCGACTCGTCATGGATCTGAGCGACCTGCGGACCGTTTCCCTGCGTCCGGTCCGGGAGACGCTTCGGGCTCATCTGCAGATGTGGGGCCTGTCCTACTTCGAGGACCGCGCCGTGCTCGTCGTCACCGAACTGCTCACCAACGTGCTGCTGCACGCGAGGTTGGATTCCACGCAGTGCGCCAGCGCCAAACTCCTGATGCAGACGGAAGTGGGCGGGCTGACGCTGGTGGTGAGCGACAACCTCGAACGGCAGCCCGTGCCCGGCAGCCCGGGCCCTCTGGACGAGAGCGGCCGCGGATGGGCGCTGATCAACGCCTTCGCCGACGAGGTATCGGTGTCCACGGTGCCAGGAGGAAAGGACATCTCCATCACCTTGCTCCGTCCCAAGACCAACGCTCAAGGGGAAGCCGGGCCGGTGGCGGCGTGAGTCCTCTGCTCACACCGAGCGCGTTCGCTTCGGGGGCCCGAGAGGTCATCCACGCGCTGGAGACGCGGTTCCTGAACGACGAGGACTTGGCGAACGATCTGGACGAGGTCCTGGGGGCTCCGTCTGGACCGATGAACATGCCCGCTGCGCGGTGGGGCCGGGGGCTGCTTCGGCTCTGGCGCCGCCGCTCTCCGAAACCGTCTGTTGACGACGTGGCCGAGATGGGTCGCGCCGTCACTCGGCTGGACCGGATGCTCGACCGGCTGATCTCGATCGCCAAGAAGCGCGAGTGGATGCCGCCGTACCCGGACGTTGCCGGAGCCGTCGCTCGCGCCGAAGCGGCGCGGAAGCAGCACCGAACCCCTGTCGGGGACTACATCACTGATCGTGCCCACCTGCGGCACCTGGCGATGGCGGCCGCCGATCTCCTGGGATCGCTGGTCGTGATCAACGAGGAGGGTGAGCGATGACGCTTCCGCTCATGCATGAGAGACACGGCAAGCCGGACACCTCGAACCCTGCTGGGACTGTCTCTGACTCGAAGAGACCGTCGGGGTACGCACATCTCCGTTCAGCCTTGGCCCGCGTGCACGGCGCAGCGAAGAGCCGTCCCCACCGCACGCCCAACGAGGCTGAGCGAGACCGCGAGAAGGTCTGGGCCCTCGTGGAGCCGTGGATCGCGCGGGCCGAGGCATGCCGGGACCAGGCGGACACGTCGCCGGCGGACCGCGCCCGGTGGGAGGGGCTCCTCGCCGCCGTTCGGAGACCGGACCGCACGCCCGGACCGATCCCATCGCTGGAGTCCCTCACCTATGCGGCAGCCTCCCTGCTGCGCGGCCTGATGGAGGCGGAGACGCCTGGGCCCGGCGTTCGGGAGATCGCAGACCACGTGCGTGCTTCGATCAAGAACGGCGCGTACCTTCCCGGGACACGGCTGGCGGCGGGTCGAATCGCGGCGGAGATGGGCAGTGCCCGCACTCTCACCAGCCGGGTCGAGCTTGCATTCCAGGACCTTCAGACCGAAGGACTGATCGCCCGATCGGCGACGAGGTCGTGGTGGGTCGACGCTCCGGTTGACCGGCCCGAACAGATCGCCGCCCTGCTCCGCCGGCTCATCCAGGCCGGCGTCTACCCGCCGGGCGGCTCGCTCCCTCCGGCCATCCTCCTCGCCCGCAGCCTGGTCTCCTCGACGAGCGATGTCAGCGAGGCGGTGCGCAAACTGCGGGACGAGGGAAGCGTGGCCAGCAGCCCCGGGTTCGGGACGAGGGTGTGCGCCACCCAGCCGTTCCCCGTCCCCCACTCCCTCGCCCTCGACGCGCTGGTGGATCGTCTGAAGACGTTGACGGTCTCCTCTGCTGACCTCAGCCACCTCGGCATCAGGGGGAGGTGCGGGCAGGCCCAGGCATGGTGGAAGAAGCGCATCTCGCCTCCCGCCTCGGTCATGGAGCACACACGCGGCTACCTGATCACAGCAGTTCTCCATCTGCTTCCGCAGGCCTCCGAGAGTGCAGAGGCAGCGAGCAGCCTGCGTCGCGTTGCCACGCTCGTGTTCGACTCGTCCGACACCCCTGCCGACCGACTCTGGCTGACCGCCTGCCTCGCGGCCGTGGCCGCTGAGCTCCTGGCGGAGCGGGAAGCTGGAGGAACGAAGTGACCGAGAACGCTTCCGCCACGCCGCCGCGAGGACTCCGTCTGGACCTCGCCCGGGAGCTGATCGCCCGAGCGGCCAACGCCGACGCGTACTGGACGCGCCTGGTGCGCGGGCAGCTCACGGACGGGGAGGTCGGGCGAGGCCGCCTGACCGACTACACCAACGGGGACTACCTGCGGCGAATCACCGATACTCACGGCTGGCCGGGCCGAGGACTGGTCGGGGACGAGGGGGCGAGCGCCGCTTGGCGGATCGCACTGCGCGCCGACAATCAGCCCCCCTTCCAGAGGCACGCCGAGCGGCTCATGTACCGGGCTGTGCAGCTCGGTGAGGCGTCGGTCCGTCAGTGGGCCCACCTCTACGACCGCATCCGCCTCCAGTACGGCGCTGCCCAGGAGTTCGGAACCCAATACCGCAACGGCCCCAAGGGCTTGGAGCGGGAGCCGGTCAACGACGCCGCCAACCTCGACCTGCGCCGACGTGAGGCCGGACTCCCACCAGCCGAGGAGTCGTTGGAGAGGCTGAGGCGCCGACTCTCGTCTGAGCCTGACTACCGCCCCGAGGCGGCGGCCGACGCACCCACGCTCAAGTTCGTCGGTGTGACATGACCAGGGGCACACGGGCCCTTCATGAAGACGCGGCCGCGCTCGCGGCCAAGGCGCTCACCTGGGGTACGGGCGAGACCCTGCCAACCGTGGCTGAGGCCGTCGCCGTCGTGGCGCAGCTCAACCGGTACGGCGAGGCGCTGCGCAACGACGTGCAGGATGCAGCCTGCACGTTGCCGTCGTCCAACTGCGTGCACTACCTCCTCAGCGAGGCGACCGCACGCCTAGGACATCCTCTGGCCAGCCCCGTGCCGCCGTTCGTGGTCACGGCCGAGGCAGCCATCCAGCGGGCCAAGAACGTGGCCCGGCTCGTCCAAGGGCTCCTGCGAAGCCTGGACAGCGTGGGCTCCCCTTCCCTGCACGACCAGCACGGCGATCAGGACCATCTGGAAGCACGGCGGAGTCATGAGGAGGGGGTCTCGATGGGCACGCCGGCAGAATCGGCGCTCAAGAGGGCGCGGCTGGAGAAGAACCTCACCTTGGAGGAGGCCGTCGCACTCTTGAACTCGATCACGGGCGGGACGAGCGACACCAGTCAGCTCAGCGCCTGGGAGTCAGGACGACGGCGTACAGGACTACGCAACCGACGTGGCCTCTGCGACCTGTACGACAAGCCCGGTGAGCTGCTGTTCGCCCATCAGGACGCACACCAGGGCGTCGCGCGTGCGCTGCACCAGGCGCAGGGCACCCTCGTGACGCGATGGGCCGACCTGGTCGAGGCGATGACCTCGGTGGTGACCGGCGCGCGCGAGCACCTGGTCGTGACGGGGAGCCGGAGCCGCGAGAAGGGATACCTGGACGCGATCGAGACGGCTGTCGCACAGAACCCGGAGCTGGTGCACACTCGCGTGCTCTACGGTCCGCCCCGCCACCGGGAGCTGGCCGAGCACCTGACGCGGCTCATGGAGCTGAGGGACCCGGCCGAGCGTCGCAACGGGGTCCGAACGCTGAGCATCGGGATCGTCGACCGCGGGGAGACGCTGGAGCGGTTCTTCGTGGCGTCGGAGAAACAGGCCGTGGTGCCACTGCCGTCTCTGCACAGCGCGGACGGCTTCGACTGCGGCATCGTCCTCAACGGCGAAGCCGCAGCCGGCCTCGTCCATCACGGGCGAGAGGCGTGCGCGGCCTCGCGGCTGCTGGGCACGATACGAGACGTGCGGGACCTGCCCGTGCGTTGCAGATAGGGAAGTCGGGGAGGATGGGCATGACCAATGGCCCTCAGGAGACCGGGCGGGACGAGACGATGCGGTCGGTGGTGGAGCTCGCGCAAGAGCTGGTCCGCCAGCCGAGCCGTGGTGGGGCTGACGACTACGGTCCCGTCCTAGGCGTCCTGGAGGATTGGTTGACTGCCCGAAAGGTGCCGCACCGGCGCCTCCACGACAACGTGGGCGCGTTGGTCGGGCTCCTGGTCGAGGTCGCGGGTGACCGGCCCGGCCTGTGGTGGACGCTCGACGCGTGCGTCGACACCGCCCCGTACGGGGACACCACCCGTTGGTCTTTCCATCCCACGTCCGCGCAGGTCCGGGATGGCTGGCTTCTGGGCCGGGGAGCGGCCGACTCCAAGCTCGCCGCGGCGATGTACTGCCATATCGCTGCCGACCTCGCCGCCCGCCCTCACGACTTCGGGGGTGGGCTCGCCGTGCTCCTGGACGTCGACGAGCACACCGGTAACTTCGGCGGCGCCCGCGCCTACCTTGCCGACCCCCAAGCCGTTCGCCCGGCCGGCGTGATCATCGGATACCCGGGCATGGACGAGGTCGTCGTTGGCGGCCGCGGCCTCTGGCGCGCCACGATCGGCGTACACGCCCAGTCCGGGCACTCCGGTTCCAGCCGCACCGTCACCAGCGCCATCACCCGGGCCACCCACCTGGTGGGCCTGCTCAACGCCGCCAAGCTGCCGGGCCCCGACAGCACCTCCGGGTTCCCGCTCGGGCCGAAGCTCACCGTCACCGCCTTCCACGGCGGCGAAGGCTTCTCCGTAACCCCCGACCGCGTCGACATCAACGTGGACGTCCGCACCACGCCCACCTTCGACACATACGACGCCGAGACTCTGGTCCGCACAGCTGTCGCTGAGCTGGACGCTGCACTACCCGCACCCGTACCGACCCAGGTCGCCGAGGTCGCTGCATGGCCCGCCTTCCGGCTGGAGGAGGACGAGCAACCAGCCGCCGCCCTGCTGTCCACGGCTCGGGCCGCCGGGCTCGATGTCCGGGCGAAGACCGCAGGCCCGTCGAACATCGGCAACCTCCTCGCCGGTCACGGTATCCCCGCCACGGCGGGGTTCGGCGTCCCCTACGAAGGCCTGCACGGCATCGACGAGCGCGCGTCCCTGGCGGAACTCCCGGACGTCTACGCGATCCACCAGAAGGCCGTGGCAGATCTGCTCAGCCAGAGCTGATCCCCCACCCTTCCCCTAGAAACTCTCCAACTCATGCTCTAAAGAAGTCAGTTCGAAGGCGGTCTCCTAGACGTGCACCGTTCACAGGACACTCCCTGAGACCAAGGATGCCGGCCATGGCCGAGCAGCCCACCACTCTCGTCGTCGACTTCTCCGCCGAAGTCAACATCCACTCCGTCGACGAGCTCACCCTCGGCACCTACACGGGCCGCTCCGACGACAAGGAGGACTTCTTCGAGGGCTGACCGGCCCGATGTCATGCCCATCCGGGGGCTGCCGCACTGCGGTGGCCCCCGGATTCATGTGCGCTCGCTGTTGCTGCTCTGCCCGCCTAGTTTTCACCTAAGAAGTCACCAAGTTCCGCTCTAAGAAAGGGAGTTCGATTGCAGTGTCATAGACGTGCACCACCCAAGAAGGCACCACCGACATCAAGGAGGCCGGCCATGCCGGAGCAGATCGAGACCACCGTCCCCGCGGTCCCCGCCGTCGACTTCACGGCCGAGGTCAACGTCCACCCCGTCGACGAGCTCACCCTCGGGCGCCAGACCTTCAACGACTCCGACAAGGACAACTACTTCGAGGGCTGACCGCCCCGCGTCACGCGAACCCGGGGGTCGCCGCACTGCGGCGGCCCCCGGGCCCGTTTCCGGAATCGAGCAGGAGGCAGAGAGGCATGGGAGAACAGTGGCTCGCCGGTGGACCGGCGGCCGACGGTAGCGGCTTCAGCGTCGCCGATCTCGGTGGCGTCCGCACGCGCCCCGGTAGCTGCGCGCGCAGCGCGACCGAGGGCAGCGCCACCGTCACGGTCGTCGGGGACTGCCCGGTGGAGGAGGCGGAGTTGCACCGCGCGCTTGTCGCTGTACGGGCAGGTCGGTGGGAGGACCTGACGAGCTGGCCGGGTTCTTACTGGGTGATCGCCAAGAACGAGCGCGAGAGGTTCGTCTGCGGGGACTTGGCCGGGCTCCGGCCGATCTACTACACCGCCGACGGCACGTGGGCGACCCACCTTCGCCTCCTCAAGAAGCGGCTCGTCCCCGACCTGGTACTGGCGTCCGCGCGAATCGTCGCAGGCAGCGACCACTGGCCCGGCCGCAGCCCATACGAGGGGATCAGTCTTGTGCCGGGCGGCCACGGCCTGCTGCTCCGTGCCGGCCAGGCGCCCCAGCTCGTCGACGTCACCGCGATCCAGCCCGTCGAGGACCTGCAATCCGGCGCCGCTCAATTCGGATCCGTTCTGACCCAGGCCGTTCAGTACCGGGTGCGCGCCGCTGGAGCACCGGTGGGCGCGGACCTCTCCGGAGGGCTCGACTCCTCCGCAGCCGTTGTTCTCGGCTCCCAGGTCGGCCAGGTGCACGCAGTCACCTACACCGACGCCTACACCAGTGCCGAGGACGCGTCCTTTGCTGCCAGGATCGCCGAGCACACCGGCATCGAGCACACCATCGCTCACGGTGCCGACGAAGACCTGCCCTTCTCCTTCCCCACCGGCCAGCCGACCGGCTTGGAGCCGGCGATGGGCGCCGCCCTGTTCGAGATGGACCGTACGTACCTCGGGCCCGTGGCCGGGCTGCCGCTCCACCTGACCGGGCACGGCGGCGACGTCGTCCTCGACGCGACCTCTTCGGTCTGGGTCCGGCTCCTTCAGGACGGTAAGCGCCGCGCCGCGCACCGCCAGGTCGTTGCCTACGCCCGGATGCGGAACATAGCGCCGGGCCCCTTCTGGAACGGCCTACGCGACACTGCGGCGCTCGGCCGGACCGGCGTACTTGGGAAGGCCGTGGAACAGCTGGAGAAGAACCGGCAGCAGCCGGCGCCCGGCATGGGCGGGTGGTCCTGGTGCCGCCTTGGAGCCGCCGCGTCCTGGCTGACCCCTGACGGCCGCGCCCAGGTGGCCGCGCTGCTCAGGCAGGCCGCCGCCGACACGGCTCCGCCTCAGGGGGCCGACGAATTCGACCAGTGGGCCGCGCTACGGTTCACCGGCGCCGCAGCTCGCGGATGGGCCCCGTACGCCGACGCCCTCAACATCGATCCCGTCTACCCCTATCTCGACAACACTGTGGTCCGCGCCGCGTTCGCCGTATCGCCGGCGGCCCGTCGTGGTCTCTACACCTTCAAGCCCCTGCTGTCGGCAGCCCTGCCTGACCTGCCTGCCTGGCTGCTCGGACGCCGCTCCAAGGGCTCCTTCACCCCTCAGAGGGTCATGGCCTTCCGGCAGCACCGCACCCAGCTGGGCGACCTGGTTACCGTGAGCCCCCTCACCACGTCCGGCCTCTTCGACCGTGGCGCCGTGCTCGAATCCCTCGCCGAGCTCGGTCAGGGCCGCACCCCGATCGGCTCTGCCGACATGCACCAGATGCTGACGGTCTCCTGGTGGCTCACCGGCACGTGCTTCTCCGTGGGGGCGCCATGCTGACCCCGGCCGCACACATCCACTACGCCACTGACGAGCACGGGACCGTTGTCCTCGATGTCCGCAGTGCGACGTGGCTGATGCTCAGCCCGGACGTCTCACGAATCTGGCAGGCCCTCGTCACCAACGGCACCACCGCATGCCTCGCTGACGAACTCGCGATCCCCACCGGCCGCGACCCTCACGCCGTGAGGCAGGGCATCGACAACCTCGTGAACCAGTGGCAGCGGGACGGGGTCATCATCGACCCCACCCGTACCCCGCGCCGAAGGTGGAGGAAGCGATGACGCAGATGGTGCCTTCCCCCGTGGACGCCCCCACCGTGCCCGAGCGGATCATCGCCGCCGCGGGACTCGCTCTCTCACTCACGGTCACCTGCCTGCCGCTGCGATACCGCAGCGCCGTAGTCCGGGCGCTGCGCTGCCTTCCGGCCGCCAGCCGCAGGCGGGTTCTCTGCCTGGATACGGCAGTACGCCACATATCCCCGACGTGGTGGCCGGGCCGGATCGCGTGCATGGAGATCAGTCTCGCCACCGTCTTCGCGACCGCCCTCACCGGCCGCCGCGCCTCATGGGCCCTCGGCGCGCGCCGGCTGCCCGACGCGGCGCACGCATGGGTCGACACCGTAGAGGGGCCTGTCGGCCACGACGTCGGCGACGGCGCGGACCGGCCATACACCAGCGTCCTCTCCATCCCCTAGGACGTGCCCAAACGGCCGTGGCCCGTGGAGACCTGCCTCCGTCTCCCCGCGCCACGGCTCCTCGATCGAGTGAATCCAGTAACGCAAAGTTGACGGCCTGATTGTCTGACCGGCCCCGATGTGCACATGCCGCCGACAATCCCGTTGCCCCCAGGCGCCACGACGCGCGTTCCTAGGCCCGTGAGTTCTACCGCCACCATCACGCCGACAGCCACCGGCGTCGGCCAGCCTCCCGTCATGCGCCTGGCCTCCGACCGGTACCAGGACGCCAACGCGACCATGTCGACCTGGACCATCGCCCGCCGCCTGCCGAGGACTCTCGGGGAAGCCGTCCGCCTTGGCTGGGCTACCGACCACCGAGCCGTCCTGTCCTTGGCCGCCTACCAAGGTGTTGCCGCTCTGCTCACCGCTGCCGCGCTCGCCGCCACCACGCGAGTGCTCGCCGGCCTCTTCACCGGCAACGTTCTGGCCGGGCTTCAGGGGCGAGCCGGAGCCTTGGCCGTTCTGTGCATCGCCCTCAGCGGGCGCTACATCTTCGACGTCGCCGCTCGTGCCGCCGCCGCCCGCCTGGCCCCGAAGGTCGTACGGGAAGCAGACCTCCGCGTCATCGCGGCCTCCACGGCAGCCGAACTCGCAGCGTACGAGGACCCCGACTTCGAGAACGCCCGCCAGGCCGCCGCCGATGGTGCCGACAAGACCCGCGACCTCATCCTCGACACCCAGCTCCTCACCTCCGCAGCCGCCCAGATTGTCGCCGCCGCCGCTGTCGTCGCAGTCCTGCACCCAGCCGTCCTGGGCCTGCTCCTGCTTGCCGCTGCCCCGTGCGCCTGGGGTGCCGTTCGGGCGGCTCGGATCGAGCACGACGCGCACCACCGCAACCTCGGCGACTCCCGCCTGCGCAATGTCTTCCGCTCCTACACCACCGAGCAGGCCACCGCCGACGAGGTCCGTGCCGGCACCATGGCCGACTTCCTCACCAGCCAGTACCGGATCATTTCCGGCCGTCTCGAAGACGAGCAGCTGGCCGCCACACGCAAGGCCCTCACGGTCCGTGGCATCGGCGACGCCCTCACTGCCCTCGCAACCGCCGCCGCATGGGCCGCGCTCGTCCTGCTCGTCTCCACCGGCCGCATCGAACTCGCCGCCGCCGGCGCCGCCGCCCTCGCCCTGCGTACCGCCTCCGCCGCGCTCAGCACCACCGTCCGGGCAGGCGCCGGGCTCTTCCGTACCTCGCTCGCCGTTGGCGACTGGCACCGATTCCTTGCCGTCGCCGGGCCCTGGACTGCCCGCCGCGGTACGGCCCGCATCCCGGAGACCGGACCTGAGGTGATCAGCGTCAACGACGCCGCCTTTACCTACCCCGGAACCGACCGGCCCGCGCTCTCCGGCATCAACCTCGACCTCAAGCGTGGTGAGGTCGTCGCCCTCGTCGGCGAGAACGGCTCCGGGAAGTCCACCCTGGCCAAACTCCTGACCGGTCTGTACCTCCCTACCAGCGGAAGCGTCCACTGGGACGGCATCGACCTCGCCCAAGCTGACCCTGCGACCGTGTATCGGCACCTCGGTCTGGTCCCGCAGGACTACACCCGCTGGCCTCTCGACGCCCGCGCCAATGTTCACCTTGGTCAGCCCCGGCCAGAGGGCGACCCCGCCATCCACGCCGCGGCCGAGTCATCCGGCGCCGACGCCGTCATCGCCCAGCTCCCCAAGGGCCTCGATACCTCCCTCGCCCGCTCCTGGTGGGGCGGACACGACCTCTCCGGCGGGCAGTGGCAGCGCCTCGCCATCGCTCGCGCTTTCCACCGCGACGCCCCCGTCCTCGTCATGGACGAACCCACCGCCGCCCTCGATGCCCGCGCCGAGCACCGGATCTTCACCCGCCTCAAGAACCTCGCCGCAGGCCGCGCCACCCTCTTCATCACCCACCGTCTCGCCAACGCCCGCCTCGCCGATCGCATCATCGTTCTCGAGGGCGGACGCGTGATCGAGACTGGCACCTACGAGGAGCTGCTCCAGCGCGGTGCCGGGTCCACGTTCTGCGAGATGCTTCAGCTACAGGAAGGTGCATGACCAGGGCGGCACTCCTGGGAGGCCTCCGCTACAGGTCGATGCCGAGGCTGACATCCGGGCTGCACTGGTTGCATGGCTCGACCCCGTTGACGAGGAGTTCTCGGGCGTTCTGGTCGTCGATCAGCTTCGCCCGCTTTGGCCCGGGCTTCGGGGCGAAGATGCAGGCAGCAGCATGAACGCGGTAGGGGACGCCGCCCTCGGGGGTACGCCGCCATTCGACGGCCCAACCTTCGAGAGGCGGGGCCGCCGGATCCTCGGGAGGGCTGCTGGGGGCGGCAGGCGACGAGCGTGGACCTGCCTCCTGGACGGCGGCTGCCATACGCCGCTCGACCAGGTCAATCTGGACGTCAAGGTAGGTCTTGATCGTCTCGGCCTCGGATTGCTGCCGCCGAAGGTGGGCCATGATCACCTGAAGTGGCTCGATGTCGGGCGGCAAGATATCGAACATGTGGCCGATTCTAGTCGGCGGGGCGACCTGGCGGCGGATGGAAAGTGGCCGCGCTTGGAGGGTTCGGCCATGCGGCTACGCTCGAACGCATGAGCGACTCTAATGTGGGGCTGACTCTGGGGGCCGTCAGCGAGATCGTCGAGAAGAAGATTCTCACCAGCAAGATCAGGATCTACCGGCCTGGCGAACCGGTCTTCAACCCGGACACTGGCCAGTACGAGCCGGGGCCGCCCTTCACCGTCTATGAGGGGCCTGGAGCGGTCTTTCCCGCAGGCGGACCGTCCGTCGTCCTGCACCTGGCCGGCCAGGCGTACGTGGACGACACTCCCTCCAGGTATCGACTGCTGACCCCCCTGTCGGCGCCGGTGGCTTCGCGCGAGGACACCGTGACCGTGGTCGAGGCCGCCGACGTGGCTGCGATCGGTCGCATATGGCGGGTCCTCGACCTGGGGGACACATCCACCCTGAGCGTCGTCCGCACTACGTGGGTGGACCAGATCACCCAGGTGGCGGGAGTGTGACATGACTACCGAGATCGATCCAGCGGAGGTCCGAAGGGAGCTGGAGGCGAAGCTCCTCCTCGACCAGGTGCGAGTGGTCCGTCCCACAGGCACCCCCGTCCTCGACCCCGAGACGGGGCTCCTTGGCGAGCTGCCAGCTGACGTCGTCTACGACGGGCCCGGCGCGCTGCTCTCCGGCCACGGGCAAGTGACTGCAGAGGGCATCGTCGGTCGGCAGTGGCTCGACGACACGGTGTCCTGGTACCGCCTGCTGACGCCCCTCAGCGCACCCGTCCCAGCTCGATACGACCGTGTCGAGGTTGTTCTCGCGAACTCCGGCGACGCGGCAACTGGCGGCCGAGTGTGGCAAGTTCTCGACCCGTCGGAGGCGTCCACTGTGGAACTCGTACGGGTCACCCGGCTCGACGAGATCACGCCACCGTCCTGAGCGATTCGGGGTGTCCGCGAACCGTCCTACGCTCGATGCATGGAGATCACGGACACCCCACCCGCAGACATACGGCAGGTCAAGATCACGGCAGCCGGCGGCCGAGCATCGCTCCAGGTAGACGGAGCTGACTGCTCGAACCTCGTCTCCGGCTACACGATCCACCACCGCGCCGGAGAACCGGCCGAGTTGGTCGTCCAGATCGCACCAGGGAAGACCGCCCCGACCTTTGACGGCGACGCCCGGGTTTTCGTCGGCGTCCCGTACGAGCCGGGGCCTGCCGCCGCCCACTTCCTGTCGGCCATCGACGCCGGACTGCTAGAGAAGGCGGCGCTCGCTCGCCCCGACCTCGGCGGCCCTCACAGCTTCACCACCGCCGTCCTTGCGCAGCTGCAGCAGTGGGCGAACGGTGACTTCGACCAGGCGAAGGAGACCGATGGCCTTCTCTCGTAATCGAGGCGCCCGAGCAGACTCGAACGCCACGCAGATCGCAGCCCAGCTGAACGGCCGCGCGGCAGCCGCCCTCCCCGCGGTGAGCGCCGTCGTCCAGCACTACGCGATGCTGCTGGAGACCAGGATCAAGGCACACGCCAGCGGCCGACCCGGCCCGAACGCGCCGACCGGCGACTACCGGCGCTCCTGGACGCACGAGTTCACCGCAACCGGACTCACGGCCGAGGCCGTCGTCGGTACCAACAAGCCCCAAGCCCGCCGACTTGAGTACGGATACGTCGGCCCGGACAGCCTCGGACGCATCTTCCAGCAGCCCCCGTACCCTCACATGGGTCCGGCCGTCGAAGAGATCCGACCCAGCTTCCTTGCCGCAGTGGGAGCGGCGGTGGGGGACTGATGCCCGTATCCGGACGCATCCTCAGCCTCGCTGTCCAGAGCATGCTGGCCGGTGCAACTGGCCGGTCCTGCGGGTACGGAGCTGCGCCCACAGCAAGCAGTCTCCCCACCGGCACCACCACTCCGTACAGCGTGCTCTACCCGATCGGCTCCACCAGCGACGGTCCTCCTTTCGGGGACACGAGCGCGGACGCCCGGATCCTCTACCAGGTCACGTCCGTGGCGGCGACGGCTGAGCAAGCAGAGTGGATGGCCGACAAGGTTCGCGCGGCCTTTATGGCCCGAACAGAAAAGGGCCCCACCTACCCCGTAGCCGCAGCCGGGTACGTGGTCATGTCCCGCGAGGTGGACAAGGAGGAAGGCGTCACCGTCGTGAGCGGCGTATACAGTTACATCCAGCGGTTCGCGCTTGAGGTCACCACCCTCGCCTGACCGCCACACCTCACCGCGGAGGCCCATCGCGGACGCCCGACCACCGGTACGGGCCGACTCCCAGCTTGAACTGTTGGGGACGGGCCTGCCGCATTCCCGGGGCCATCGTCCCCGGAGAGTGAGAGTCGCGTGGCCACCACGCAGCAGCGTTTCATGCGCCGAGGCACCACCCTCTTCTTCTACCTGAAGGAGATCGCCTCCGGCGACAACGTCCCCAGCCGTGTCGAGCTCGGCCCGACCAACGCCACCAACCTGTCGGACACCATCTCCGACGTCGAGGGCTGGTCGCTGGAGAACACGCCCATCGATACCCCGGACATGGGCAGCACCTTCGCCACCACGATTCCCGGCGAGGACAAGGCCGACAACTCCTCGATCACCTTCTACGAGGACAAGGTCAGCGACACGATCGAGACGCTGCTCTCCAAGGGCGTCACGGGGTACATCGCGATCCTGCGGAAGGGCGACGTGCCCGCGTCGAAGTCGCTGGACGTCTTCCCTATCCGCGTCGGCAGCCGAAGCCCGTCGTACTCCACCGCGTCCGAGCCCGCCAAGTTCAAGGTGACGTTCGGCATCACCGAGGAGCCGACGCTCGACGCCGCGGTCCCGGCGAAGACCGTCTGAGAGGGGGCGCCGCATGTCCACCACGACGCATCCCGTACCGCCGGCGGACGCAGTCGCCCGGGACCCGCACTGGTCCGCCAAGATGGCCCGGCTCAAGTCCCGGAAGCTACCGGAGCGAAGCCTGCGCCTCTGCGATGACGACAGGGCTAAGCAGAGCGCCACCGACGCCGCCCTCGGCCTGGCGAAGGCGCGTACTGCCGCTCGTACTGAGTCCATCGAGCAGGGCGTCAGCGAGGCGGCCCGCGAGGAGTGGGTGGCGGCTTACCCGGCGGTGGTCGCTGCACAGCTCCAGCTCGACGACGCTGAGCGGGTTCTGCGGGAGGCGACGGACGTCCTGACGTTCCGGGCCCTCCCGAGGCCCGCTTGGGAGCAGCTACTCCGCGACCACCCGCCGACCGAGACCCAGGCCGATCAGGGCATGGAGTACAACGTCGAGACCTATCCTGCCGCGCTCGTCGCCGCGTGCCACATCGAGCGCGACGACACGGGCGCCGAGGTACCGGGGATGAGCGAGCAGGACGCTCAGGACCTCCTCGACGTGTGGCCGGACTCGGAGGCGAAGGCGCTCTTCACCACGGCCCTTCTGGTCAACCAGACGCTCAGGGCCGACCTGGGAAAAGGCTGATCTCCGACTCTGCGTTCCGAGCGGAGATGGAGGTCTGTGCCTCGTACGGCATCCCGCACAGCCAGTTCACCGGCGCAGGCGACGGGCGGTGGTCGGCGCTCGACCGCGCGAAGGCCATCGCCTACCTCGCCTACTCGCGGACGGTGTGTGACTCGTGCGGGACCAGGCCGGATGAGTGGGACGAGAACGCAGGTGGCGACCGCTTCGCGTACGTCACCGACACACACCGGTGCATCGGCTGCGAGCTGATCGCCATGGAGCAGGAACAGGTCCCGGAGGGTCCGGAGGGGCGTGGGGTGAAGGTCGGGCTTCGGCCCAGGAAGAAGTAGCCAGTGGCCGGGGCCTACACCCTCTACGTCCACGTCCAGGCCGGCGTCACCGGCCTGGTCGGCGGCCTGCGCACGGCGGCAGGCCAGGTGACCGCATTCGGCACCCAGGTGCGCCGCCTCGACAGCGACCTGAACCAGCTCGCTGGCAGGTCTGAGCAGACCCGTCGGACCATGGCCGCGGGCTTCGCCGTGATGGGCGTCGCGCTCGGCGGCGCCTTCGTCATGGGGGTTCGGGGCGCCATCGAGCTGGAAAAGCAGATGGCGAACGTGATGACGATCTCCAAGGAGATCAGCAACACCAACATCAGCAACTTCACGGACCAGATCGTGGAGCTGAGCACGCAGCTCCCGCAGTCGGCCTCCCAGCTCGCCGAGGGCCTGTATCAGGTCGTCTCCACGGGCTTCGACGGTGCGGACGCGATGACGATCCTGCGGGTCTCGGCCCGAGGCGCGGCCGCCGGCCTGACGACGACGGAGACCTCCGCACGCGCCCTGCTCGGCGTCCTGAAGGCGTATGGGATGGACGCGTCGCAAGCCGCCGACGTCATGGACGTCATGTTCCAGACCGTGAACTACGGCGTCGTCTCCTTCGACGAGCTGGCGCAGCAACTCGGTGACGTCGTGCCGATGGCGGCGGCCGCCGGCGTCGAGTTCGACGACATCAGCTCGGCGCTCGCCGCCGTCACCCTCTCGGGCATCCCCGCGGCCGAAGCGGTCACCGCGCTCAACATGCTGATGACGCGCATGATGAAGCCTGGACGCGAACTTGTCGACATGATCAAGGGGTTCGGGTACGAGTCGGCCGCAGCTGCCCTGGAGCAGGATGGCCTGTACGTCGTCATGGAGAAGGTCCGCATCGCCACCGGCGGCTCCGCCGACCAGCTTGTTCCGCTGCTGAAGGACATTCGCGCCGTCCGTGCTGCCCTCGCCCTGTCGGCGGCCGAAGGCCGGAACTACCAGGACACCTACGCGGGCATCAGTATCGAGGTCGAGCGGGCCGGAGCCACCCAGAAGGCGTACGCGATCCAGCTCGACACCACCGCTGGGCAATGGGCGCAGTTCCAGAACCAGGCCCAAGCCCTGGGCATCTCCATGGCAAGGGCCCTGCTGCCTGCCCTGGAGAGCGTCGGCGAGGTCCTGAACATCGTGGCCGGGGCCATCAACGACCTTCCCGGACCGGTGAAGTCCCTCCTGGGCGGGATCCTCGCCCTCTCGGCAGCGGTGCTCCTGGCGAAAGCGGCCTTCCTCCGCTTCGGGACCCAGCTCACCGTCTTCCGGACGCAGCTGGCCGCCGCGCGGGCCGGAGGTTCGGCCCTGCCCGCGGTACTCACCGGCGCCGGCATGGCTGTGGCCGGGCTGACAACACTGATGGCCATCGGTGTCGGCGTGTACGCCGCCTACTCCGCCAGCAAGCAGAAGGCCAAGGCCGCGACCGAGGAACTGGTCGACGCGCTGCGGCGTGAGCGCGAGGAAGGCGAGCAGGGAGCGGGCCTCCGCGCCCTCACCGAACAGCTCACCAACAGCGGCGACCTGGACAAGCTTAAGGACGCCGGTCTGAGCGTCGAGGAAGCCATTGATGCCCTGACCTCCGGAGGGGCGAAGCTCCAAAGCCTCAAGGAAGAGCTCGACTTCGGCAAGACGATGTCGTGGGAGAGGACGAGCAGCGGGTGGGTGTACGACGTCCGCTTCGACCGGGCCAAGAAGGTCCTGGAACAGCAGCACGAGGTCTGGTCGAACGCCGTCAAGAAGGAGAACGAGCTCGCCGCCTCCATGGCGATCGTGAACAACAAGATCAAGGCCAACCGGCAGCAGATGCTTGGTGCCTGGGAGCTCACCCAGTCGCTTCCGACCGACAAGAACGGCTCCCCGAAGTTCACCGAGCAGATGGAGGCGATGGGCAAGGCCCTCGGCTCGATCGTGGACCCGGCCAAGGCGTGGAAGGCCGCGCAGGACAAGGTCGCCGAGGCGAACAAGAAGGCGGGCCTGTCTGCCGACGCGTCCAAGGCCTCCCTATCGGACTACGTGGAGGAGCTGAACAAGCAGCTCAAGGCGCAGAGAGAGTTCCAGAAGAACCTGGGCGAGCTGGCCGCGAACGGCCGCCTCGACCTGGCTGACCACTTCGCCGCCCTCGGCCCCGACTCGGCGCCCCTCCTTGGGGAGCTCGTCGGGCAACTCAAGAAGGGCAAGGGCGAGGTCGCCGACGAGCTGGAGAAGATCATCCAGGAGTCGTCCGCACGGGCGACGCCGGCGTTCCGTGCCGGTCTGGAGCAGCTGCCCGCGATCTCCGCTAAGTACGGCAGGGAGGTCGCCGAAGCGTGGGCCGACGCGTCGGCCACCAACGACCCGGGCAGGTTCGCGAAGGTCATGCAGGACATGGCCGTCGCCGACATGGGGAAAGCCGCCAAGAAGCTCCCCAAGGCCGCTGCCGCACAGATGGAACAGGGCATGGCCGTCCTGGCGGACGTCTCCGAGAAGTTTGGCAAGGAAGCGTCCACCTCGCTCGCGCAGTCCTTCCTTACGGGCGACATCGAGAACATCCGCTCCCAGCTGGGCTTCCTGTACGGCGCGGACATGCCTATCGACGCACCGGACCTCTCGGCCGTCGTGGCGGCCTTCCGCACGGCCGGAGGCCAGTCGAACTCCGAGTGGCTCGGCATGCTCAGCCTGATCGTGTCCGTCTCGCAGACGAAGGGATCGGAGGCGGCGAGCGCCCTCACCTCGGCCCTGCTCTCAGGCGACATGGCAGCCGTACAGGCGCAGCTCGACGAGATCGGGGCGTCGGTCGGCCGGATCCCAGGCCAGAAGACAATCACCGTCAGCGTGAACAAGCCGGCGAGCGTGACGATCCCGTTCTTTGCCAAGATCCAGGCCAGCGCGTGGGACAAGGACGGTAACGGCGTCCCTGACGACATCCAGGCCCCAGTGAAGCAGGCCAATGGTGGGCTGCTCGACTTCTACGCGGACGGCGGCGTGCGTACTCCGCGCGAGGACCATACTGCGCAGATCGCGCCGGCGGGCGCCTGGCGCGTGTGGGCGGAGCCGGAGACGCAGGGCGAGGCGTACATCCCGCTGGCCGGGGCGAAGAGGGAGCGATCCAAGCGCGTTCTGGAGGAGGTCGCCCGTCGCTTCGGTGGCCAGGTCAACTACTACGCCGACGGCGGGCTGAGCGGGTTCAGCTATCAGCCCGCCACCCCCGCGACGCTGTACTCGCTGTCGGGGATCGCCAGCGACTCACGCGACAAGAAGGGCAACTTCAGCCTCAAGACCTTCGCCAAGAAGCTGAACGCCTCCGTCGCCACCGCCAAGCAATGGCGCAAGGACCTCGACACCATCGCCCGCCGCGCAGGCCGAGACGTAGCCGACGCGCTGGCAGAGATGGGCGAAGAGGGGATCGCTCTCACCAGAAAGATGGCCACCGGAAGCTCCGGCTACCTCAAGACGATGGCAAAGAACATCCGGGAGCTGGAGGCTGCCTCGAAGGTGAGCCTGGGGGAGTTCACCGGACAGCTGCGGCAGGCCGTCAAGGACCAGGGCCAGTTCGAGCAGAATCTCGCGAAACTCGCGGCGAACGGCTTCGGTGACCTCGCCACCCGCCTGGCCCGCCAGGGAGACCAGGACGCGGCCGACCTGGCAGCCGAAGCGGTCAAGAACCCGAAGAAGGCGAAGGCGGCGAACGACACCGCCCGAAGCGCCAACCGGACCCTGCCCGAGGACGATCTCCCCGACCTGATCGCGATCATCAGCGCGGTGAAGAGCAAGAAGACAGGCCTGCACACCGTGGCCGACACCACGGGCCTTGGTGAAGACCGGATTATTGAGATCGCCAACCGCGCCCTCGACCGCATGAAGAAGGCCCTGGGGACGAAGGGCAACAAGTTCTTCTCCGACCTGCACCGGGCCAACCGCGGACTTTCGTACGCCGACGGCGGCATCCTCACGCCCGGGCTGTACGCCACCTCCAACGGGTTGGTGAGGTTCGCCGAGCCCTCGACGCAGGGCGAGGCGTTCATCCCGCTCGGAGCGGCGAAGCGCAGCAGCGCGCTCGCTGTGCTCCAGGACGTCGCCCACCGGTTCGGGATGCGCCTGTCTAGCGCCGACGCTGTGCCGGCCGCGACGAAGCTCGTCGACGCCCGGCCGTCGGCCGCCATCAAGGTCACTGTCGTGCAGCAACAGCCGAAGGCCCTGGTGGAGTCCATGCCCATCACAGTCCACGGACGGGATACGTCCCCGCAGGAACTGTCTGGGGAGATCATGCGGAGGCTACGGAACGCGCAGCGCGGAGGGCGGATCTGATGACGCTCCTCGCCAACTGGCAGATCGACTTCGCTGGCGTCGTCATCGGGCACGGCACTCCTGTAGCCGTGTCGAACGTGGAAGGTCTCGGAGCCGCCGAGCTCCGCACCCAGGATGTGCTGAACCCCGCCGACGACGGGGCCTTCCCCGGGGTAGACCTGTACGCGCCACGCACAGTCCGGATCGAGGCCGGCATCCGGACCCCGGGCGATCCGGCCGCCGCCTTGGACAAGCTGGCGGAGATCGAAGCCGTCGCCGCCAACGCGAAGGTCCGGCGTACGGCCGGTGCCCTCGCGCAGCTGCGCCTGCGCTGGCCCGGGCGCGACACCAAGGTCCTCTTCGGCCGCATCAGGCGGGCGGAAGCCGTCTCCACAGGGCAGGCCATCCACGGGTGGATCCCGCTGGACTTGGAATTCACGGCGCTCGACCCGCGGCTGCACGGCGACTCCATATCCAGCATCGCCCTCTCCTTGGACATCAGCCACAGCAGTGGGGGCTTCAAGGCACCTCTCGTGGCACCCATCACGACCGGCATCGCCACCCCTGAGACCAGGCCCGGGTGGGTCATCAACGAGGGCAACGTGGGCGCGTGGCCGTCCATCAGGATCACCGGCCCCGTCGCCAATCCCCGACTCGTGCACGTGGAGAGCGGCCGCGTTCTCGAGCTCGGCCTCACCCTCGGCGCCGGCGAGCGCATCGACATCGAGACCCGCCCTGGAACCCGCTGGGTTCTGCGGAACGGGACGGGCAACGCCGCGTCGGCACTCTCCAACGCCTCTCGCCTGGACCTCTTCCAGATCCCTCCCGGCCGCAGCGAGATCCGCTGGACGGCGACCGACTACACCAACTCCACCCGGCTGGCCGTCTCGTGGCGGTCGGCCTGGACGGCCCTTTAAGGAGAACCTCCTGTGCCACTCATTCAGCCGCCCATGCTCACCCACGGCGGAACGCACCCTGCCCGCGCGATGCGGATGATGATCAGGGACCTCGCCCGGGGTTCCCAGGGCGTCACCGAGGCCAACGACCTCAAGACCAGGCAGTTGTCGACGCCGGGCTCCGCTGTTCGCGTCGGGGACGGCTCGTCCATCATCCGGGGCGCTTCCTGGGGCCAGGGCGCCTACACCCAGTACAACGTGGGCGACACCATCGTCCCCATCGCGGCGACGGGCGCGTCGCCGCGCTCGGACCTGTTGGTGCACCGTGTGGAGGACCCGGAGTACGAGGGCAACCGCGACCCGGCCGAACAGGACATCGGATACTTCCACGTCGTTCCCAACGTGGGATCGACGGCGACCGCAGTTCCGGCCGGGATGACCGCGATACCCCTGGCCCGAATCGACATCCCTTCGAACACGGCGACCATCACGGACGCCATGATCAAGGACCTGCGGCGCATCGCCAACCCCCGGCGCGAGCGGCGCCTCTACACCGCCTTCCCGGGCAGCCCGCAGAAGCTGACCTACTCGGACAACCGCTACCACACGTGGCCGCCGGCGGCTCGGTGGACCATCCCGGTTCCTGACTGGGCCGTGACCCTCAAGGCCATCACGACATTCGCCGGTCTCCGCATGGACAGCGCCGACGTCTACGCGTCGATGCAGCAGGTCATCGGACCCATCAAGGGCCAGGACACGGTCATCGACGACGACCAGGGCAAGAACGTCCGGCGGACAACGGTCATCCTCGCGGACAGCCTGGGAGTCTCGGCCGCCATGCGCGGCACGAACCAGGTCCTGTATGTGCAGACCTATATGTCGAAGGCGGAGACCGGCAACCTGACCGTCGACGGTGCCACATCGCTCATCTGCGACGTCGAGTTCAACGAGGGCGTCATCTGATGGCGTACCGCTTCCTCACCACGCACGCTCTCACCGGTCAGACCCTGAGCGTAGATCTACCTCTTTCGGAGGTGGAGTTCGGCCCCGAGCTGTGCGGGCCGGGCTCCTTCACCGGCGTCCTCGCACCCAAGCTGGCCGGCCTCATGCCTTCCCAGGTGGACCCTGGGACGACAGCGATCTACGTGGAGCGTGACCGTACGCTGCTGTGGGGCGGCCTGATCTGGAGAGCGGAACCCGAAGGCCAGAAGCTCCGTCTGGAGGCCAGCGGCTTCGGTTCGTACCTCACCAAGCGGACTGACACGCACGGCAACTTGGGAGGCCGTGGCCCGTGGGTGCACGCTGACCCCTGCCGCGTAATCCGGGACACGTGGGCGTACTGCCAGGCCCAGCCCGACGGGAACGTCCGCGTCGCAGTGGATGGGACGACGTCCCGGGCTACGGTCGGGACTCCCGCCGACCCGTACTCCACCCCGTGGTGGGAGGCGCCACCCCTAGCGAAGGTCGTCGACGACATGGTCGCCGTCGCCGGCGGCCCAGAGTGGACCGAGGCGGTCGCCTGGTCGGGCAACTCTCCGACCCAGCGCATCCGCATCGGCTGGCCGCGCCTGGGCACCAGGCGGCAGGACATCAGCTTCACGTCAGGCATCAACATCGCCTCCTCCGTGCCGGTGCAGTACGACGCCGACAGCTATGCCCAGGTGATCATCGGCCTCGGTGCGGGCGAGGGACGTTCCCGGCGTCGCGCCGTGGACGCGGCCCGGAACGGGCGGCTGCGCTTGGAGCACGTGCTTGAGCTCCCGGACGAGAAGGCGACCGACCGCCTGGCCGCGCGTGCCCGCACCGAGCGCGTGAACCGGTCGGTCATCGGCGAGGTCACCGAGGTTGTGCTCCGGGACCACCCTGCGGCGCGCATCGGCTCCTTCCAGATCGGCGACGACGTCCGGGTTCGACTGAACGACGAGTGGACGCAGTACGACGGCTGGGCTCGGATCACCGGCTGGCTCCTCAAGCCGCCGTCCGACGCCGGGCCGGAGCAGATCACAGTCCAGCTGGCGCGGGCCGACAGATTCACCTACGGAGCGTGAACATGGCCAACCCCATAGCCGCTCTCGCCGCTCGCCTCGCTGGCGTCGAGCGGCGGCTCGACAGCACGAGCCGGACCGCCCAGCTCGCCTACTCCTCCATCGAGGACGGCGCGATCAGCGTCTATGACGGAGACGGCTCTCTGCGCGCGATCATCGGCCAGCAGCCGGACGGTACGACCGGCCTGACCGTCACCAACGGACCGCCGCCCCCGCAGCCGGTCACGCCCGCGCTGGCGCCCTCGATCGGGGGCGTCACCGTGGGCTGGGACGGCCGGTTCCTCGACGGAAGTGCCACGCCCCTGGACTGGGCCCGGCTGGAGATCCACTCCGCTGAAGTGCAGTTCACGCCGGACGCCTCGACTCTGCGCGCGACCATCGAGTCCCCGCAGGGCGGCACATTCACCGTCCAGGCCGAGACACCCCAGTACGTTTGTCTCGTGGCGCGCAACACCTCCGGCACCGCGTCGCTGCCCTCCCCGATGGTAGGGCCGCTGGGGCGCTTGCCGGTCGTCGCTGAAGCTGTGCTCGACGGCATCGTGGGTGAGCTGGCGCTCGCGGACGCTGCAGTCAGCCGCGCCAAGATCGCAGTCGGCGCCGTCGACGCTGACCGCCTTGCCATCGGAACCGGCAATCTCCTGCCGGACGGCGGATTCGAGGGTGTGTACTCCGAGAAGCTGATCGCCGACAGCCCGGACTGGCATCTGACGGGACCCGGAAACAACTCGGCCCGATGCCTGACAGCGACCGTGACTGCCGAGTCGCCGACATCCCGTAGTCAGCGACTCACGGTTCTGCCTGCCTCGCCGGGTGACAGGTTCTTCCTCGCGGTGGACTACCAGACCAGCACGGACTGGTCCGGCGTCGGTGCCCGGCTCTCCTTGCGATGGTGTGATGCGAGCGGCGCCACGCTCGGTTTCGATGCCGTTGAGCGGACTGCTGCACCCGGCACCACCTGGACACGGATGGGCGGCCAGGCCCAGGCACCGGCCAACACGGTGCGTGCCGAGGTGTGGGCCGAAGCCGTCCAGGCCAGCCAGGGTCGCCTGTCGTTCGACAACGGCGAAGTCCGCACGGTTGTTACGGCCGGTATGGTCCTGGCGGGCTCGATCGGAACCCCCGAGCTGGCCGCAGACTCCGTCACCGCTGAAAAGGTTGTGGCACAGAGCATCACGGCGCGGGAGGTGAAGCTCCGATCTCTTACCGCCGACCAGATGGATGTCAACAGCGTCCGGGTCGCGCTCCTCACGGCGGGCGTCATCACGGCCAACATGATCAAGGCCGATGCGCTCAACGGCAAGACGATCACGGGGATCAAGGTCGTCGGCGCGGAGATCAACGGCGTCACTCTGCGCACCGCCGACTCAGGGAGCCGTGTGGAGATCACGTCCGTGCCGGCCACCGACACCACGCCGGCGTCCGGTCGGGTCCAGCTGCCGTCGGGCTCGGCGGCCGAGGTTGAACCGGCGGCCGTGTACTCCTTGTACGACGCCGACAGCAACAGGTCCACCCTGAGGCTGCAGTCGGCGGTGCTGCGCGCGACGAGTACGACGGGCAGCGCCATGAAGGCCATGGCATCTGAGCCGACTTGGCCGAGTTCAGCGATCACCATGTGGTCGGAGCCTGACACCTCCTATCTCGAGTTGGTGGCCACCAAGGCGATCATCGAAGCGAAGTCCGTCGCCATCGGTGACGCAGTCCGATCCCACCTCGTCATCGCGGGGAACGAGATCAAGGCGGAGAACCTGGGCGGTGCCGCTCCGGTCTTCATCGGTGGCATGCTCGCGGTCGACCCCGACGGATGGATCAGCCGGTACAACGAGGTCTGGAGAGAGCCGACGCTCGGATCTGGGTGGGCCCAGTACGGAGGGAGCTGGGATCGCGTGGCCTGGAAGGTCTTCCCTGACAGGACGGTAGGGCTGCGCGGAGTACTCAAGCGAACGTCCAAGGACGCTGTCGGAGCGGGTGAGATCGTGATGGTCCTTCCTGCCGCAGCGCGGCCTAAGGTCAGTTACACGCAGCAGTTCCAGGTCCTCGTCTCGACCGGGGCTTCGGTGTTCCTGAACCTTGCCCCGTCCACAGGGATCGTCACCCTGACCAATGTCACCGCTGCTGCGGCCACGGCGCTGGTGACCGGGACGGCCCACGTGAATCTGAGCAGCATTCGCTTTCCGCTGGACTGACGCCGGCCGGAGCGAGCCGGAGTTTCTCGGGTTCCCCTTTATGATCGGGAGGTGGCGCGGGGCCACCGATCGCAAGGAGTTCGTGGTGAGCATCCCGCCTGGTGCGGAGCCCACGCTGTGGGAGCTGCACCGCGCCGTTGTCCAGCTGCGGGAGGACCAGCGCGACGACCTCGCACAGCTCCGCGACGATCTGCGCGGCGATATCGCCGCGCTGGCGAATCGGCTCAACGAGGTGGTCACCGTGGACGTCTACCGAGCTGACCAACGCAACCTCGTTCAGCGGATCGACTCCCTCGAACGAGAGCTTGAGGAAATGAAGAGGGAGCGTAGCCAGGACCGGGAGCAGGCGACCACGAACCGCCGTCTCGTCGTCTCGGCGTTCGTCGCCCCGGTGCTGCTGACCGTGCTGCAGCTGGTACTTGCCGCCCGCGGTAGCCCGTAGGACCAACGCCACCACCTACAACTCATTCTGGCGCGGGGGAGAAGCAGGACGCGCCACATGCCTGACCTCTGGCTGCCCGGTGCCGAGCGGCACCCGCTCGGCGACACGGCACCGACCGACA
Organism: Streptomyces sp. Qhu_M48; assembly: GCF_051305195.1. Taxonomy (NCBI): domain Bacteria; kingdom Bacillati; phylum Actinomycetota; class Actinomycetes; order Kitasatosporales; family Streptomycetaceae; genus Streptomyces; species Streptomyces sp. Qhu_M48. Next base: position 1,361,421 of record NZ_CP195432.1, read on the forward strand.
CCCAGTACGCCCCCCGCGTGATCTGGCACATCACCTGGGACAAGAACGCCAGCGCCACCAAGCCAGCCGACATCGTTCCCTTCGACCGGCTCGTTGCGTACTTCACCGGCGCCGGACGAAGCTCGGCCCCCCACCTGCTCTGGGACCCCTTCACGGGCCGGATCGCCCAGTTTTACCCGGCCAACAGCCGGTCGAAGTCGGTCGTGGACCTCGCCGGCGGCACGCGGACGAACCGCACTGGGAAGGTGTGCCTCCAGATCGAGACGCTCTTCTTCCCGCACTGCCGCGTCAACGGGAAGTCGTATGCGACCGTCCGGGATACCCCGGCGAAGGGGCTGGCCAAGATCCTGTCCTGGGCCCGGAGCTGGGGTGTTCCCGACGGGTGGCCGATGGATTCCCCCTCGTGGTCCGCGAACCGCAACGAGGACGTCTGGGAGACCCGCGGTGGACACTACGGGCACAGCCAGACGCCGGAGAACACGCACACGGACCCTGGCCCGATGCCGAAGTGGCCCGCGGCCGGCACGGAGACTCCCAAGCCGGGCCCACCCCGCTTTCCTGGGCGGACAGCCTTCGGCCCCGGCAAGTCGAACGGCTCGATCCTCCTGCTCGGTCAGCAGCTCGTCCGCCGGGGCTACGGCAAGCACTACCGGGTCGGCCCTAGCCGCGACTGGGGCGAGGCGGACCGCCTGAACGTCGCGACCTTCCAGCAGGCCCAGGGCTGGAGTGGCGCGGACGCCGACGGGCTGCCCGGCCCCGAGACCTGGCATCGGCTCTTCGCCTGACCCCACCGATTCGACCAAGGAGCAGCTTCCTGTGAACCTGTACGCATCTCTCATTCGCACTGGTGTCCCGGCCGTGGCTGGCTGGCTCGTTGCCGTGGCCCTGCGATACGGACTTCACCTGGACGAGGCCGCGGTCACCAGCGTCCTCACGCCGGTGGCGATCTTCCTCTACTACACGGTGTTCCGCCTCGCGGAGGTCCACCTGTCTCCCCGCTTCGGATGGCTGCTGGGGTACGCCCGCCCTCCGAAGAAGGAGCTCCCCGCGACCCGGTGAGGTGACCGGCAACGCTCCCTGCAGTGAGATGAGGGCCTGTCCAGTGAGACCTGGACAGGCCCTCCCTCTGGTTGCCTCCCGCTCCGGCCGTCACGACTTGCCGATCAAGAGGGCACCCACCGCTGCGCTCAACATCAGGCAGGCCCCGAAGGCGGTACCGGCTTTGATGAGAACAGCAGGCAGAGGGTTACCGCCGAGGTGATGCAGGAAGCCCGTGATCCCTCCGCAGATCACGGCTGTCTCCAAGGCCACTACCGCGCCCAACACCCAGATGGCGACGTGCTCGTACGGCACCACAACCTCCTTCGTCGTTGTCCGGACCTACCTTCGCCCCAAGATCGAGAGTGTTTGTGCACCGTGTGCAATGCTGCACAGAGGTGAACAAGGGAAGGGTGCAGGGAGACGCATGACGGCCGACGATCCACTGAATCAACTAGGCATTCTGCTCACGGAGTTGAGGTTGAGGAGCGGTTGGAACGTCAACGAGCTTGTCGTCAGGTGCACCCCCCTGGGGCGCACGGTGATCAGCAACGCCCTCAATGCCCGTAAGGGGCGGAAGGTTCCATCGGCGGGCACGGTCGTCAGGATCTGTCGAGCTCTCGGGGCTGACTCGGCGCCTCTCCTTGAACTGCTGAGGCAGGCCAAGGAGGATCATCGGACCCCTCTTCCGGGACCGCGAGCGGAGGATCGCAGTAGGCAGTTCACTCGAGAGCCTGACGAGGCGGCAGAGGGGCCCGTTGGCATCACTGGCCTCTTCAACCCGCTTCGGCGTGAGAATCTGGAGCGAGCGGTCCAGTGGGCGCTTGAGAGTGCGCCACCGGTCTCTCTCGCCTCGTTTCCCGAGGCGCCGGTCGACGGCCTATACGCGCTGTATTACACGGGACCGTATCCGCTCTACCGTCCGGTGGCGTCGTCGGCCTGTGACGTCCCTGTGTACGTCGGCATGGCCAGGCCGGGATGGAGTTCCCGCTCACAGACCGGCCGGCCAGGTGTCATGAATCGGCGAATGCGTGTATTCGAGCGGTCGATCGAGTTTGTGGACGACCTTGAGGTTCAGGACTTTCAGGTGCGCTACCTGCCAGTGGAGGAGATCTGGATGGATGGCCCTGAGCGGCTCATGATCGGCGATCACCGTCCGGTGTGGAACGTCGTAGTCCATGGCTTCGGGACCCATCTCCAAGGTCTCAGTAGGAACTCGTCCCCGCGAACTCTGTGGGATGAGCTGCATCCGGGGCGGCCCTACGCTCAACGCCAAGCGGCGGCGAAGTCGAGCCGCGCGGAGCTGGAGCATGCAGTGCGTCAGCACTTCGCCAGGTCGGCGGAAGCGTAGAAGGCAAGGGAAGAAGGCCCCCGTCATGCGACGGGGGCCTTCGACCTCTTGGAGACGCCCACTCTATCGCCGTTCTGGGCAGCGCCGAGTCTCCGCGCTCACTGGTTACAATCTATGTGCATACTTTTGTGGAGCGGGAGGCGGCGAAGTGGTAGAGGGACAGGGGCTGGCGGCGAGGAAGCCGTACCTGGTCGGCGGGGCGGAGTTCGCCGAGCTGTACGACGTGAAGCGGCTCCAGGTCAGCCAGTGGATCAGCCGGGACCATACGCTTGACTATCGGTACGCCAAGATCATCAGCGGCTCCCCGTACTGGCTGCTGCAGTTCGCCAGGGGATTCGGTGAGACGACGCCGCGCCCGCGACGTCTGAACGAGGCGGTACTCACGCGGCTGGTTGCGCAGCAGGACCCTGGCCGCTGGGTGAGTGAGGTGGGTGACCTTCCCCCGCTCGTGGGTCAGGCGGAGCTGAGCGCGCTGTTCGGCGTGTCGCGTCCGCTCCTGCGTGACGCCCTGGACTCAGGCCGGCTCCGTCCCGCCGACTACGCCCTCTCGGGCTCTCCGATCTGGCTCCTGGAACCTGTGGTGGCCGAGGCGCCCACGCTCAAGGCCGGCGCCCGTACGGCGGATTGGTCGATGGACGAGGGCGTTCTGGCGGCCCTGCGCGCGGGGTCGTACGACGGGCCGGGATCCATGATTGTTCCGCGAGGCAGGGCGGCGGCGAAGCCCGGCAACTAGGGCCCATCGGAGGCTATTTGATTTGAATTCACCCTCAATCGCATATAGAATGGAAGCGCATCCATAGGGGTGCGCTTCTGTGTGTCGAGGGAGGGTCGTGTACGGAATCAGGGGACCGCCACTGGGTGGCCGACGTGGCTGGTGATCGACAATTCGCTCCTCCAAAGATAGATTCCAACACTCCAGAGTCGTTGGTCTATCTCTGAGGGGGAGTCTTGCCGATCGAGCAGCCGCCGTTGTTCGGCATCCAGCCCGTTCGCCGTCCCTCCGGTACCTCCGGCCAGACGATTCAGGAGCGGTTCGAGGCGTTCCATGCCTTCAATCCCTGGGTGGCCCGGGCGCTGGAACGGCTCACCGCCGACTGTGTGGCCAAGGGGTTCAGCCGTATCGGCATCGGGATGCTCTTCGAGCTCCTGCGCTACCAGTACGGCGCGGCCACCCACGGCGACGAGTTCGCGCTGAACAACAGCTACCGCTCCCGGTACGTCCGGCTTCTCCTGGACGACCACCCGGAGTGGTCACCGCTTTTCGAGGTCCGCACCCTGCGCGCGGACTGACCCACACGACCTCTTGGAGCCAGATCGTGACCGCACCAACGGGCGCCCCCAACGCGCCCGGCATCAAGATCAAGACCCGTAAGCCGACCGGGATCGTCCCGTGGCCGCTTCTCCTCATCGAGGGAGAGGAGGGCGCCGGCAAGACCTACTCAGCCGCCCAGTTCTCCGGCAGTGAGCGAATCGGTCAGATGTACTGGATCGACCTCGACGAAGGAAGCGCGGACGAGTACGCGGCCATCGAGGGCGCGGACTACCTGATCATCGAGCACGACGGGACCTACCGCGACATCCTCGAACAGGTCGAGGCCGTCCACGCCGAGGCCCGCCGCGCGGCGGCTGCCGGAGAACCCCCGGTCGTCCTCGTCATCGACTCGGGCTCCGCCCTGTGGCGGATGCTGACGAACTGGACGTACGAGCGCGGCCGTCGGACCACGAAGAACCGTGCACTGCTCCAGGAGGACCCGGACGCCGCGTACGACATCGGACGCAACCTCTGGAACGACGCCCTGGAACGTTGGAACCGGGTTATCTACCTGCTGCGCACCCTGCCCGGCATCGCCATCGTTCTCGCGCGCGGCAAGGAAGTGAGCGCGACGGACGACAACGGGCAGCCGATCCGGAACAAGACCGAATGGAAGGTCGCCGCGCAGAAGGACCTCGGTTTCGACGCCACCTGCTGGATACGTATGAAGCGCGATGTAGACCCGCAGATCATCAAGGTCCGCTCCCTCCGGGTGCAGGTGCAGCGCGGAAAGCCCATCACCCTCCAGAAGTTCAGTATCGAGGACCTGGTCTTCAACAAGCTCGGCTGTTCCATCGAGTCTCAGCCTCGAGTCATGCCCGCCCTCGCCGGCGATCTCGTGCAGCCCTGGCTGAGCCGTATCGAGGAACTGGAGGACAAGGATGCTCTCCAGGCCCTGTGGCGGTCGGTCCCGGACCCGGCGAACCGTCTCGGCCGCGAGGAGATCCTCACCATCCGTGCCGCCGCCGAGCGTCGGGCGGCCGAGCTGGACAACCCGCGTGCGGACATCGGGGCGGGCCCCCTGTCCGACGCCGACAAGCTCCGAGCCGCCGCCCGCCGCAAGGCGGCCGAGCAGGACGCGGACGCCGAGCAGTGACACGCCTCTACCTGTCCCCTGGAGACACCTTCATGTCCGTTGCAACCCTCCCCGGTACGGCCGCGCCCTCCCTGTGGGACGCGGCGCACGATGTCGACGCTCGCCGGCCCCGCTCCCTTCAGACGCAGCTCGGAGCGTCCGACACCGTATGTGGCCGTCGAGCCGCGTACATCCTTCACGGCATAGCCCCGACCGACGAGTCCGACAAGCGGGCCGCGATCCTCGGTACCTACATCCACCAGGGCCTCCTGGAGTCGGCCCGAACCGAGTACGGGTGGCTCGTCGAGCGCAGCATCCAGGACAGCCGCATTCGGGGGCACATCGACGTCGTCCAGCTCGACGCGGCGACGGCTGCGCAGCTGCCCTCCCGCCATCGGCCCGCGGTCGCAGCCGACGTGCTCACCGTGGAGGACGTCAAGACCAAGTCGACCTATCTGTGGGACCACGTCCGCCGCTACGGCGCCACGGCCGCTGAACTGCGGCAGGTGTTCCTGTACGCCGGTGCGCTCGCCGGCGTGGGCTTCGAGGACGTTCCAGGGCAGCGGTACCTCGCCCGCCTGGGCCCCCTGGACATCGGTCGAATCCGCTTCCGCTTCATCAACCGGGACAACGGCGCCGAGCACGTCCAGGAGGTCGACTTCGACCCCCAGCGCGCGGCTGAGGCCGGATGGTGGGTGGAACGGGTGCGCGAGACGTCCGACCCGCAGCAGATGCCGAGAGACTTCAACGGGCCGGGGCTGGACGCCATCTGCGACTACTGCCCCTTCCGGTCCCTGTGCTGGCCCGATGTCGAGCCAGGTGCCCCTGTTCAGACGGCGCTTATCCACAACGACGCCGACCGCGAACAGGCCCTGATCGACTACGTGAAGGGCCACGAACTCACCACAGAGGGCGACCGAATCAAGAAGCTCGCCCGCAAGAAGCTCGACCGCTCCCCGGAGGGGATCTACGGGCCCAACCGACTGTCCTGGCGCGGCGGCAACGATGCCGAGGAAGACGACCTGGAGGCCATGGTCGACCTGCACGAGATCGCGGGCCTGCCAGTGCCGATGGTTCCGGACCCCAACGGCATGATCAAGAACCTCACCGCGGCCGGACTGCCTGTGCCCCGCAGGAAGACGGGACGGAAGACGTCCCGGGTCATCAACGTCGGACCCGCCTGACGTACGAGCACAGCCACTTGAGCCCCGCCCGGCACCGACCGGGCGGGGCACCCCGTCCTGCCTGCACCGTCCGAGGAAAGCCGTGCCGTGTCCATCCAGCTGATGATCGCTGCGTCCTACCTGCCACCCGAGGTGGTCACCCAAGGGCAGAAGCTCGCCCTCATGAAGATCGCCGACTCCGCCGACGACGAGACGCGCCTGTCGCGCCCGGGGCTGACGCGACTGGCTGCGTGGGTCGGCGTGACCGATAAGCGCGCCATCACCATCGTGACCGAGCTGATCGCCAAGGGGCTCGTCGAGCGCGTGGAGACCGGGAAGGTGGGCCGTGCCGCCGTCTACCGGGTTTTCCCTCTCGGCGTGCCGCCGACGCCGACCACGCCAGAACTCAAGGCGGCTGCTGCCGCGCGGAAGGCAGCGCCGAAGAATCCACGTTTGGCGCGCCCCGGGGTGTCGCGCCCGGCGCCCGACAAGCCGGCCATGACCTACCAAGACGTGGAGAAGAGAGAGGCCGCGCGCCGTCAGGGAGGCGAATCTGCCCAGGTGGAGACAGGGTTCCACGAGGGGAACCCTGGTGACGATGCAGGGTTCCACGAGGGGAACCCAGATGCCCAAGAGGGCAGGGTTCCCCCGGCGGAACCCGATGAGTTCCCCGGGGGAAACCCAGTGGGTTCCACGGAGGGAACCCCTTCCTTTCCTGGTTCTTCCTCTGTCCTTCCTTTCCCCCCTACCCCCACGGCTGACGCCGTAGGGGAGCCTGCTTCGCCTGCTGCTGAAAGCCCTGCGCAGGAGCGCGGAGCACCCCAAGAGGGCTGCGAGAGGCACAGGGGGCGCCCCGCTGCCTCCTGTCGCGGCTGCGGCACCAACCCGCGTGCAGGGCGTGCTCGGGAGCACGAGAGGGCCAAGGAGGAAGAGCGCCGCGCGGCTGGCCAGTTCTGGGATGACTGGAAGGAAGGGGCCGCCAGTCGACGCGAACAGGCCGACGAGCAGGCCGAGAAGGCGGAGAGGGCTCGCGAGGAGGCACGTGCTGCCGTACGCAACTTCAAGGACCTCAAGCGCCAGCGAAGGTAGCTGGGAAAATTCCACGCGAAATATGGACATCCCGCCAATTGCATATAGAATAGAAGCAGAAGGAGGGGGTGTGCCCCTCCGAGACCGAAAGGACGACATGTTCAAGCTGCCCACGCTCCTCCCGGAGGCCCACGGGATCCTGGTCCTCGATGACAGCGCCTCTGTCCGCGCCCACCTGCGCACCCTGGCGGACTTCTATCGAGAGGACCCCGAGTCCGTCGGCGACACCCTCATCCTCATCGCCGACCTCGGTGACGCGGCGGAGGAGGTCCAGTGCTCCGGTGGCTGCAACTGCACGGCACGCGCCCGCGATGTCCTCGTCGACGACCTCATGGCCGACACGGGGGGAGCGCGAACCCCCCTCGACCCGCGCGTCAACCGCCACGCGCTGATGCAGGCCCGCCGGCTCGCCGGTGCGGCTCAGGCGATCGCGGACGTCGCGCGCGCCCGCGCCGACGAACTCGCCACGCTCACCGCCGTGGAGCGCCAGGTGCGCGAGGAGGCCGGGCAGTCCCCCTCGTCGTAACCCCCCGGCATCAATCCATTTCGAAATAGATCCCAACTCTGTACTGTTGGCCCACGACCTCTTGGAGAGACGTGAACGAGTACCCCTTGATCGCTCCCCCGCCCCGGCACCGCAACATCACGGACCAGCTGTGGCGGCGGCTGTGGGACGCCTACGAGCCGTTGATCACCGGCCTGCGGCGCCTCCCGCTGCCCACCGACGTCGAGATCACCGGGGGAGAGTTCGGAATCACTGCCGAGCTCACCGACGAGTCCCACCTGTGGATCGCTTCCGTCGGAGACCTTCCCCTGGACCCGGCCGAGCTCAAGGGCTTCCACGCCCGCCGGGCTCACGCGGCCACCCCCACGGTCGACGAGCTGATCTACAACTCGACCCCTGACGGTGCTCAGGCCGAGCACGGCAACAATGTCGTGCCCCTGCTCGCCGCGATCTCGGCGTTCGTCACCGAGCACCACCTCGCGCTGCCCGTCATCGACCTGTTCTCCGTCCAGACCTTGGGCGTGAAAAGCAAGCACCGCGCACTCTCCATGCAGACCCGCCACCACTCCAGCCGAGAAGAGGCCGTCAAGGAGTACGGCCGCATCACCCACGGCGCCGAGCACGAGGGGGGCTGGCGCCTCGTCTACACGTCGAACGACACCACCTGGCCCGTGTCCGTCTGGGACGCCAACGGTGAAGTGATCACCGTCTTCGTCGCGGACGAGGGGCAGGCGCTGGCCTGATGGATGACGCCGTCCTCTACGGGCTGCTCGTGCTCGGCGCCGCGCTCGCCGTCGGTCTGGCCGCGCTCGTCTTCGACGAGTTCCGCCGCGACGCCCGCAGCCGCATCCCGCGCTGCATGACCTGCGGCGGGCTCCACCACCGCCACGCCGCCCACCGCTGATGACCCCGCTGTCCGGCCTGTCGGGCCGGACAGCACCCCCTCCTGGAGACAGACACATGGGTTACGACATCTACATCCAGGGCCGTGACGGCAAGAGCCTCTTGGGTCCGGAGAACTACATCCGATTCACCTACTTCCAGATGCCAGGCGTCCTGGACGCGATGGACAACTTCGGGATGACCGTCGAGGTCGCCGAGCCCACCTACCCGAAGCTGGCGGACTTCCAACTCTCGCGTGAGGACTTCGGGATCGAGCGCGAGAGCCACCCCGAGGTGAAGGAGCGCATCGACGCGTTCAGGGACGCGTACCAGGCCGTCAAGGACGCCGCCGACGAGGAGCCGACCGCCATCCCCAGGTACAAGCTCGCGTTCAACGCGGGCTTCCTCGTGACGGTCCCCGAGCTCGCCGCCGCCCTGCGCAGCTACGAGGCCCACCCGAGCGTGGACATCGCGGAGATGCCCTTGGGCGATCCGACGTGGCGGACCTGGACCGCCTTCCTACGCCGCGCCAAGACCTACGGCGGCCTGCGCACCCACTGACCTCGCCCTACCCGGCCCCGCCATCAGCGGGGCCGGGTGCTGGCACCACCTCTTGGAGAACACCCACCATGGCAACCGTCATTGACCTGCTGTGCGGCGCCGGCGGCAGCAGTACCGGCCTCGTCGAAGCCGGACACGAACTCCTCCTCGGCATCAACCACTGGTCCCTCGCGATCGAGACCCACGCCGCCAACCACGTCAAGGCCGACCACGCGTGCATGGACATCAGCGGCTTCCCCATGCGCCACCTGCCCACCGCCGACATCCTGTGGGCCTCAGTCATCTGCACCGAGATAAGCCCCGCGGGCGGGCGCCCGCGACAGACCGCCCAGATGGACCTCCTCACCATGGTCGAGGACAAGGACGACTGGGAGCCGCTGACGAAGGACGCCTTCGAGCGGACCCGGGTCACCGGCTGGTGCGTCGTGCGCGCCGCCGAGGCGAAGAAGTTCAAGGTCGTCGTCGTGGAGAACGTGGTCGAGTTCGGCCTCGACTGGGTTCTCTTCCCCACGTGGATCCAGGCCATGGTGACGCTCGGCTACGACTACCAGATCACGTGCGTCAGCAGCGCCCACGTCGGCGACGAGACCAACCTCCGGGCCCCGCAGTGGCGCGACCGCATGTACGTCACCTTCACCCTCAAGACGATGCGGAAGCCGGACCTTGCGCCTCGTCCGCTCGCGTTCTGCCTTGAGTGCGGCGAGGACGTGGCCGCAGTGCAGGCCTGGCACGTCGAGGGCACCCAGATCGGCAAGTTCCGGCGGGACTACATCTACCGGTGCCCGAACACCCGCTGCCGCCACGCCGTGGTCGAACCGTATGTGCGCCCGGCCAGCGACATCATCAACTGGGGCGACCTCGGCACCCGGATCGGCGACCGCAAGCGGCCTCTCGCCGCCACCACCATGGATCGGATCACGGCGGGACTCCTCAAGTTCCCCCACCGCCCCAGCTCCATCACCCTCACGCACGGCAAGGACGGAGGCGACCGGGCGTACGCGGTAGACGAGCGCCCTCTCCCCACCCGTACGGCCAAACAGGGAGACGCCCTCCTCGTCCCCACCGGCGGCTCGTGGAACACCGACGCCGTGCCGCTCGACGCGCCGCTTCGCACCCGCACCACCCGCGAGAGCGAAGCCCTCGTCGTCGACCCGTTCATCGTCGAGTTCCGCAGGAACTCCACCGCCAGCGCCGCACGCGACCCGCTCGCCAGCGTCACCGCTCAGGGCAACCACCACGGCCTGGTCACCCACGCCGGCCGGGTGCCCGAGCAGGCCCGGAACACCCTCGTCATCCCCTACCGGAAGAGCGCGGTGAAGACGGCCGCCGAGCCGGTCCACACCCTGTCCACCCGCGACTCGGCCGCCCTCGTGCGCAGCGCCCCTGCCGTCGAGGACTGCTACTTCCGGATGCTCAAGCCCCGCGAGCAGCTCGAAGGGCAGCGTTTCCCCGCCGACTACATCGTCTACGGCACCCAGGCCGAAAGGACCATGCAGGCCGGAAACGCGGTCTCCGTCAACGTGGCCGCGTGGATCGGGCGCCAGCTGGAGGCTGTGCTGTGACCGGAACCCGCACGCTGCCCGACATCCACGTCACCGAGCACGCGCCCTGCTGGGGCGACGAGGACTTCGCCGTGGCCGACGACCGCTTCAAGACCTCCAGCGACCTCATCAAGCTGTGCACACCCGTGCTCTACGTCTGCGGCGGTTGCCCCTTCCGTGCCGCATGCATCCGGCAGGTCCGACCCGCCAAGACCGAGTTCTCCGGCATCTGCGGCGGGCGGATCTGGAGCAACGGGGAGATCATCTACAGCCCTCCCGACGCCGACCCCACCGAACTGCCCGCGCCCGTCCATCGCAAGGCGTGTGGCACGGCGGCCGGAGTGCGTGCCCACCGGCGAGCCGTCGAGCAGCAGTGCCCGCGCTGCCAGGCGTCCGAACCGGACGCCGAACAGCTCGAACTTCCCACCTCGGACTGAGAGAAGAGCCCATGCTTCGTGACCGCCAGATGCGCGACCTCCTCGGCCCCGTGGCCGCCGTCGCGCTCATCGCCGAACTCAACGGCGACCTGCCCGTGCCCAGCATCTCGTTCGAGGCCATCTTTGACGGTGGCCGCGAGCTCGGCATGGGCGTACGCCTTCACCTCCACCACCCCGATCACGGCGCCTACGAGCGGTGGGCCCACCTGATCGGAAGCGACAACCCCGACTCCCACACCGACTTCACACCCACGACCCGGGGCAACGTCATTCGCCGCACCTTCGGCGCGTACGCGGACATCCCCATCGAGGTCATCGCCTACGTCCCGCCGGCGCAACCCGTCGTCAGCCACCTGGCGCTGGCGTTGGGCGGGTCCGCCGCCTGATCAGCCCACATCGCCGCCCCGGGGAAACCCCGGGGCGGCACCGACACGAGACCAAAGGACGAAGGGAAGGGACGCGAAGTGCACCAGCACGAGAGTCAACAGAGGGCGGGGCAGGCATGAGGGGGGCCGCCTACACCGAGGACGGCCTCCGCCACGACGTCGCCGACCCGGCGACGTGGAGCGTGCGGATCTGCCTGGAGCGGTGCACGACCTGCATCTTCCGGCCGGGCAACCCCATGAACCTGACCGAGGGCCGCGTGAAGGACATGGTCGACCAGGCCGTAGCCGACGGAGGGCACATCGTCTGCCACGCCACGCTTGGCAGCGACACGCCGGCGATCTGTGCGGGCTTCGAATTCCACCCGGTGGGTCGCCTGACCTCCCTCGCCTTGCGCCTGGCACGGGCCGGGGTGCTCAGGATCGTTCGCATTCGGCCGGACTACGGGAGCCGAGCGTGAGCACCGACCACATCGCCGTGCAGCAGGAGGACACCATCGCGGCCGTGGACGCGACTCCGCAGGCGGCCGCCGGCGAGGTGGACTGGTTCCATGGCCTACCCGGGCGCAGGTTCAGGGTCGCGCTGCCGCCCCGGCTGATCCTGCTCAACTCCAACCAGCGGCCCCACCACCACCAGCGGGCCGAGATCACCCGGGTCCTGAGGCGGGCTGCGGCCTTCGCCTCGCGTCACGTTCCGCACTTGGACCGGGCGCACATCGTCGGTGTCCTGCACCCTCCCACCCGCGGGCGCCGGGACCCGGCCAACTGGTACCCGAGCTTCAAGGCGGCGACGGACGGGCTCGTCGACCAGGGAGTGCTGGACGACGACGACCACACGCGAGTCATCGGGCCGGACATGAGGCTCGGCCACGTCGTAGCGGGGGCGAGGCTCGTCCTGCACATCCGTGCCGTGGAACCGCCCCACCTGCCCTCTGAGCAGGGAAATTAGCCGCAGGCCAGCAGAGAAAATCCGCCGAAAATGTTGCCAACCCCCCTAATGCATATAGAATAGAAGCAGAAAGAGGGGGAAACCCCACCCGAACCCCGCCCGGCGGCCGGTGAATCCACACCCGGCCGCCGGGCGGACTCACGCTCAGGAGGACGACCGTGTACGTGCCCGTGAACGACCCATGCGGCGACGAGGACCGGCAGGTCTGCGCCGCCACGCGCCATCTCGCCCGCGCCATTCTGCGCCGCCTCGCGGTCAACGCGACCGCGATCGAGCCCCGCACCAGGGGCATCGTGGCCACCATGGGCGGCGGACCGTGGCTGTACGACCTGTGGAAGCTCCGCGACACCGCCGGCAAGGAGATCAAGCGGTTCGACCTCGGGCGGCCGGACCCCGCCTGGAGCAAGGTCGCCGCCGACATGACGCAGCTCATCCGGCTCGCCGACCTGCGCACCCACCCGCACGGCTACTACTTCGTCTTCCCGCTCGAAGACCCCCGCGACTTCACCATCATCCTGCCCGCCCACCCTCACGGGCCCGCCCCCCGACGGATCGGATCCCCGGCATGACCACCTCCGCCATAGTCCTGTGGCCCGGCGGCCGAACCCAGCCGCTCCACCCCCACCTGCGCCGAGACTCCCAACGCTGGGACGTCGACCTCTACGTCGAGGGCGCCCGACCCTACCCCCTCGGCCGACAGGCGACCGTCCACGCTGGCCTGGCCGTGGGACCCGTCAACAACCCCGCCCGCCAGATCTGGATGAGCCTCACCGGCGGAAGCCATCCCCCCGTCCTGCGCGGCCCGGTCGCCTTCACCGGGCCCGCCGACCGCGACGGCAACCTCGCCCCACTTCCCGCCGAGAGCGCAAGCGTCGTCCAACGCGTCGCCGAACTGATGAACGGACTCATCTACACGGCGCCGTTCACCGCCAGCGCGGCCCAGGCGATCGGCGAGCGGACCTATCAGTGCGACGCCCACGCGATCCGGCACAACAAGGGGACCGGCAGATCGGCCTTCGTCGTCCTGGACGGCATCGACGCCACGCCGGATGTCCACCACTTCGTCTGGCGGCACGCCCCGCGCATTGCCCAGGGGGCCGCCGAGACCGGCAACCCCTATCAGGCACTCGTCGCTGCGCGGATCGCCGCCAACGCCGATCCCCAGACGCGAGCGGCGACCGCAACCGCCGTCGTCGCAGTCCTGGACCCGCGGCACTCCTGCGTCCACATCGCCTGGTGCGGTGACGCCCGCGCCTACCGGGTATCGCGCTTCGGTGCCGCCATCCCCCTGACCACAGACCACGTGAGGGCCGCTCAGCTACACCGCCATGGCTTGCCCGCCGGTGGGCGCGCCCTGCGGGGTCTGCCCGCCTCCAGCGTCGCCGCCGGGCCGATCGCCCAGCGGTTCGTCGAGCACCGCCACATGTCCCGACTTCTCCTGTGCACCGACGGTGTCTACGCGCCGCTGCAGCGGTGGGACCGGCTGGGCCCGATCCTCGACGGTGCGGAAGACGCGAAGGGCGCCGCCGCCCAGTGCGTGCGCGAGGCGGTTGCGGCCACCGGGCCCGACCCCGGCAACGGGACCGCCCTCGTCGTCGACCTTCATCACTGACCCCCTCCCATTCATTCGTGTACGCCGACCCATGCCCTATATGCACATAGAAAGACAGCATCACGTCGGCGTTCCCCTCCACCAGGAGACCCACGTGCCCAAGCCCTCGAGAACCCCCGCCTTCAACACCCCCGAGCACCACCTCGGGGAGATGGCCCTGATCCTGCTCACCCGCGCGCCCGGTGACGCCGCACTTCGCGCGGCCGCCAACCTCATCGACAACGCCGCCATTGCCGCCTGGGCCCTGCGCCCCGACGCCCTCGTCCCCCTGACTCAGGAGCAGTACCGCCAGCTCCTCGACTACGTCGCCGCCCCCCACGTCTTCGACCTCGCCCTCTAGCTGGGCGGCGACCGCACGCAGATCCGCACCCTCATGGACCACATCGCCGCCCAGCTCGACGACGCCCTGTCCCACTACCCCGCCCCCAAGCAGCCCGCCGAATAGAACCGGAGCACCCCATGCACGCAACCTCGATACGCCTCCTCGCCCAACCGTCGATCACGCGCTTCGGCCTCCCCCCGAGCGTCGCCGAAAGCGCCGTCCGACGCGTCCTGTGGCAGTTCCAGGCCGAAGCCCGGAACCCGGCCATCGCCCGCGCGGGGCGCACGCCGGCCGAGTACCTCGCCGCCGCCCTCCCCGGCCCCCGTTTCACGGCCGCCGTTCACTCCACCGCGCTCGCCTTGGCCGGACGCGAGGCCGACGCCGAGCTGTTGTGGGACGCGCATGTCAAGGCGGAACGCGAAGCCGTGCAGCGGGCCCACCTCGACGTCCCGCCCACCGCCCTGCTCGGCAACCTTGAGGCCATCCACAACGTGGGGAAACGCTCAACCTCAGCCCCCAGCGGACCGAGCGCCTGGTTGCCGGCATCGTCCTGACGATCGCCGCCGGATACGCGCACCGCCCCCGCGACATGGACCACCTCAGCCTCACGGACTGCCTCGCCCAGGTCGACGCCGAGGAGTTGCACACCTACCTGCTCCACGCCGTCCTCATCGAGAACGGACACAGGGCCGAGGCCGACGCACTCCAGCGAGCCGTACTCAAGCACGCCCGCTGAACCCGTCTTGCCGCACCCACCCCGCCCCCGGGGCGGGCGCGGCGAGACCCGCCCGCGCACCTTCTGATCCCGGAGAACGATATGAGCCAGCTCGACCTCTTCGCCACCGAGCCGGAGGAGCCACCCACTCCGCCCGCCCCCGCGGCCGCCCCTGCCCGCCGATACCTCACCGACCTCCCGCCCGCGCCCACCCCCGTGCCGGCGGCCCGCGCCCTGCGCGGCGTCGCCGTGCCCGCGCCTCCCGCCAAGCGCACGTTGAACCGCTACCGCCCCTCGACGCGCGACCCCCACGAGCACGCCTTCGTGATCGCGGAGGACGTCAGCTACGCCTGGCACCACGCCCAGGGCGGCGAGGGCATCGCCGTGCCGATCGGAACCGTCGCCACCCTCGCCCTGTGGCCGCTCCGCGGCCCCGACGCCTACCTTGGTGCCGACTGGTGGCTCAGCCTCAGCGACACGGACCTGATGACCGCCTTCCGTGAGTGCTGGGCCCGCTGGTGGATCGTCCGCCCCGACCTCATCGACCGCGCCGCTCCGCTGCACAAGTGGCTCGACGACGAGGAGCCCCCCGCCAGGCGGGCGCCCGCAGTGCGCGCAGTCGTCGAGGCCGCGCTCACCCGCGGGCTTCTCCACCGCACCAGCAGCGCCGACGCCTACGTCCGCTCGGAGGCGGACATCGTGGGTGCGCTCCTGGCGATCCTTCGGACCAAGGGCAGTCACGACGCGCTCGCGGAAATCCACACGCCGCCGGGCATTGCCGAACTGATGGCCCGCATGCTCTTCGACGGGCCACTGGAGCCTGGCATGAAGTTCGACGACCCGGCCAGTGGAACCGGCGGGCTCTATCGGCCCGCCGTCCAGGTCATGCGCGAAAGGGGCATCAACCCCCACGACTTCGGCTGGTCGCTCACGGACATCGACCCGCTTGCCGCCGCTGGAGCCGCCGTCAACGCCATCCTTTGGGACCTGGGCCCGCACGTCCTGATCGCTTGCGGCGACACCCTCCACGACGGCAACCTGCCGGCCAAGGCCGCGCAGGAGGCCCGCGAGTCGATCGACCGCCGCGACCGCCTGCACTCCCAGGCGGTCATGCTCGCGGCGATACGAAAGGTCGAGGCGCTCCTCGACGGAAAGGTCGCCTGACCTGCGGAAATCTCGCGGTAAATTCTTGACCCTCCCCTGAATGCATATAGAATAATAGCAATGGAGGGGTGAGCCCCCACGAGCTGAGAGGAGCGCCATGAGCGCCAAGCACTGCCCCAACTGCAGCAAGGCCCGGAACCACCGGACCTACATCCGACACATGACCCCGAACAGCTACAACACCCCTGCCGCACCCCAAGTACCCAACAAGCCGCCCTGGCTCAGCGTCACCTACTGCGTGGTCTGCGCCCACACCGTCCACACGCCCACCACGGCCCCCGCCGCGTGACCCACTCCAACCGTGGCCTGGCCCCGTACTACGCGGGGCCGGTGAGCGACTTGTCATCACTCCCTCGACACAGAACACGGCAGGAATCCACGTGACCTACAAGAAGGGCGACCGCATCGCCCTCGTCTCCACCACCGACCAGTACACCGACCTCAAGCCCGACGACGAGGGCACCGTCACCCGATACGACGCCACCCTCGCCCAGCTCAACATCGCCTGGGACAACGGCTCCAGACTCTCGATGCTCCTCGACGACGGCGACGAAGTGCGCCCCGCCTGACCCCTGCTCCGCCGGCCCCGCCCTTCAAGGGCGGGGCCGCGGCCGTACCACCAGACCTCTTGGAGACCCCCATGCTCATCACGGACGCCGCAGTCCAAGAAGCGGCCCTCACTGTTGCCCAACGCCTCACCCTCGCCGCCCCCGGCACCTGGGCGATCGACCCCCAGGCTCCCGCCGACGGCGCCGCACACCTCATCCACGACGACGGCCGCGGCGTCAGCTTCCGCCCCGTCTTCGGCGGCGCCATCGCGCAGATCTGGATCACCGGCGCCCCCGCCCCCTCCCTCCCGGCCGACGCCACCCCGGCCGAAAAGGACGCCCACGAAGCACAGCTCGCCCTCCGTCTCTCCGCCGGTCATCGCTACAACCGAGCCGTCACCCTCCTCACCGAAGACGACGAAGACCCCGCCGACCTCATCCTGTCCACCGTCGAGATCGACCTCCTCCCCGCCTTCACCCTCAAGCCCCTCTACGTCGGCCACCGCCCTTGGGACGACCTCTTCGACGAGGTCCTGGCCGAGAACAACGACGAGGCCGCCGCCCCGATCGGCACGTCCCTCCGCGACTGCGGCCCCGAGGCCCACACCCAGCCGCCCGCCGAACCCGACGACGAGCCGACGCCCGAATCCGCCCCAGAGGTCGACGTCGACGTGGCCGACACCTCCGAAACCCCGACGGCACCGGGCGAAGACGACCCCACCCCCACCCCCACGGCGTCCGACCCGCAGCAGCCCACCGACAGGGCCCCGACCCCCGAGCCCCGGGAGCCCCGGGCGGAAGAGACCACTACCGACAGCGCCGCCGCCGGAGACGCCCCACTCCCGGCCGCGAAGCGTCGCCCGCGCAACCGCGCCTCCGCCAAGAAGCCCCGACCGACGACCACCCCCTGACCAGAACTCGACCAAGGGGCGCGGCCACAGCCCGTGCCGCGCCCCGCAGGGAGTTGGCGAGTGGCAACTCTGCTTCAGCGCCCAGCGGGACGGGCCGCATACTGAGGCATGGAAACAGAGCAGGTTGACCCCGGCCTGATACGTGAGGCCTATCTCTGGTTCGGGAACGCCATGTTCGCGGCGGCGACGTTGGAACGCTCCTTGGTGAACGCGACGGCCATTCATCGCCTTGCTGTGGCCGAGAAGGAAGGCCGCGAGCTGACCAGTGACCCCTTCGCGAAGGCGGCCAAGGCGGGGATTGACGAGAACATCAAGAAGATTAAGGTTCGCTTGGAGCAGCATCCCGGTCTTGAGGACAGGCTGGTTGAAGCGAAGCACCGGCGGAATCATCTGGCGCACGACTTCTGCTTTCACAGGGCGTCGGACCTCTTTGCTGCTCGGCCCACGGGCAGGCTAATCAAGGAGCTGGCTTCCGATGCGGCAACGTTCCTTGACCTCGGCGATGAGGTGACCGCCATCAGCAGGGTGATCATGGAGGAGGCCGGCATGGACATAGAGGCAGCGGACAAACTGCACGTCGCACTCGTTGAGATGGCCAAACAAGGCGAATGAGTCACCGGCGGCGTAGCAGGTGGTCGTCTTCGGTCAGCAAGATGCCGTGTGGAGCCCTTTGGTGACTGGCCGCGGGCCGATACCCTGAAGACAGACGTTGGGTCGACGAAACGGCCCATGAGGCTCCGCCCCCAGTACAGGGGCGGAGCCTCTGCGCGTTGGAAAGGGAATCCGCCGCGCGGGAGTTCGCCGTGGCCTGGTGAGCTGGCGCGACGCTCGGGCGGCCCGATGAATGGCCACGGATGGGACAGGGATTGGACAGAGAATGGACACAAGGACAGGAAAGGACTGGCAAGGGTTGAGGGGAAGGAACCCACGTCACCCCGACTGACCAGGTAAAACGTCAATCCTGATCATCAAAAGGCAAGGGCCGTCAAGATCCCCAAAGGACTCATAATCCGTCGGCCGTGGGTTCGAGTCCCACCCGCCCCACCACAGCGTGACGCAGCAGAATCGATCTGACCAGGCACCTTCCTGGTCGGACGACTCTCACCGTGATCGCGCGCGGCCTTCGCCCTCGCGTCTCCCCATTGTTTGGACAGAGTGTTCGGACGCGAGTGGTCCGACACGCCCAAGTCACCCGGATGCCGCGGGGGCGCCCCCGCCAGGCCCCTCTGTGAGCCACCGCACGACATCCGACGGCAAGGTCACCTCTGCACTGGCAGCCGTTGCGCAACGGGCCGGGAGGCCGCCGCGGCAGCCATCTTCGACACCCTGCTGCACTTCCTGCGCGTCAGCCTTCGCACGACGATCGTGCTGTGCGTGGTCATCGCGCCCAGGCCCACCGCAAGTGGATCACCCTGGCCACGCTGCTGATCGTGGCCCTGGTCTTCGTGCCCTGGAACCACTCGACGGGTCGTGTCACCACCGCTGCGAAGAGGGCCGCATCGTCGCCGCCCGGGGAGGGTGTGTGAAGGGTCGGGCCCCGAATGGGCCGGGGCTCCTGCACGGCAGGCACCTCGCCGGCCCCACTCAGGGGCGCTGTGCCCGGATGGCCTGTCCGAATGGCGTCCCCCATGACCGAGATCTAGCGTGAAGCGGGTCCCGTCGGTTCAGCAAGGCAGCGCCTGCGGTGACGCGGGTCGTACGCACTTCGTAAAGGAACCATGCGGCGCCGACGGCCCCGCAAGCGGGTCGCGGTGTCGCCGTCTGCCTCATTCCTCAGAGACAACGAGTGCCGGCCGGAGGGAACCGCCCCCGCCGGTGGAACGGAGGCCGGGTATGTCGCAGACTTCCTGGAACGAATACAGGCCGGGCCGGTCGTTCCCCGGGGTGATCGGCCGTACGACCGATGAGTCGACGCCGGCGTGGCCGCGACCGGTACGGGCGGTGCCGGGTTCGCCGAACGTGGTGATCATCGTGCTGGACGACACCGGGTACGGCCAGCTCGGGTGCTACGGCAGTCCGATCGCCACGCCGAACCTGGACGCTCTGGCTTCGGGCGGTCTTCTGTACAGCAACATGCATACCACCGCGTTGTGCTCGCCGTCCCGCTCGTGCGTCGTGACCGGCCGTAACCACCACGCGAACGGCATGGCGTCGATCACCGAGCTCACCGAGGACCTGGCCGACCGGGCGATGTCGTTCATCGCGGATGCCAAGCAGGTCGCCCCGGACAAGCCGTTCCACCTGCACTTCTGCCCCGGCGCGACGCACGCCCCGCACCATGTGCCCAAGGAGTGGGCGGACCGCTACCAGGGCGAGTTCGACGACGGCTGGGACGCCTACCGCACGGTTGCCTTCGACCGGCAGAAGCAGCTCGGCATCGTGCCGCCGGACGCCCGGCTGTCCCCGCGCGACCCGGACGTGCCCGCATGGGAGTCCCTGTCGCCGGACGCGCGCCGCCTGTCAGCCCGGATGATGGAGGTGTTCGCCGGGTTCCTCTCCCACACCGACCACCACATCGGACGGCTGATCGACTTCCTCAAGGAGATCGGCGAATTCGACAACACGCTGATCATGGTGGTCTCCGACAACGGGGCAAGTGCCGAGGGCGGGGTCTCCGGCACCACCAACGAGCTGCAGTTCTTCAACAACGCGCCCGAGCCACTGGACGAGAGCCTGGCGCGGATCGACGAGATCGGCGGCCCGGAGACGTTCAACCACTACCCGTGGGGCTGGACCTGGGCGGGCAACACCCCCTTCCGGCGGTGGAAGCGGGAGACGTACAGGGGCGGGGTCAGCGACCCGTTCCTGGTCCACTGGCCCCAGGGCTTCAAGGCCCGAGGCGAGGTCCGGAGCCAGTTCGCGCACATCATCGACATGGTGCCCACCGTGCTCGACGTGGTGGGGATCGAACCGCCCGCGAACATCCGGGGCGTCACACAGTCACCTCTGCACGGCGTCAGCTTCGCGCACACCTTCGACGATGCCGAGGCACCGACGCGCCACCGCACCCAGTACTACGAGATGTTCGGCCATCGCGCGATCGACCACGACGGCTGGCGCGCGGTCTGCCCTTGGCCCGGCCCTTCGTTCGCCGAGGCCGGGCGGCCCTTCGGCGCCCCGATCAAGATGACGGATCTGGACGACCTGGACGCCCACCACTGGGAGCTCTACCACGTCGAGGAGGACGTCGCCGAGACCCGAAACGTCGCCGAGCAGCACCGCAGCAAACTGATCGAGATGATCGCCCTGTGGTACGTCGAGGCCGGCAAGTACAACGTCCTGCCGATCGACAGCAGCGTTCTCGAGCGGATGATGACGGAGCGACCCCAGATCACCCAGGACCGGACCAGCCACACCTTCCGTCCAGGCACCCAGATGATGCCGGCCGCCGTCGCTCCCCGGGTCCTCAACCGCCCGCACAGCATCACCGCCGACGTGGAGATTCCGTCCGGCGGCGCCGAAGGCGTGCTCCTCTGCCAGGGCACCAACGCCGGAGGCTGGTCCTTCTACGTCAAGGACAACCACCTGCACTACGCCCACAACTACGTCCAGCGCACCCTGCACCACGTCGCCTCGGACGAAACCGTCCCCGAAGGCCGACACACGCTGCGCTTCGAGTTCGAACCCACCGGGGAACCGGACATCGCCCACGGCAAGGGCTCCCCCGGCCGCGCCCAGCTCTACGTGGACGACCGCCTGGTCGGCGACGTCGAGATGCCGTTCACCACCCCGGTCGCGTTCAACCCGGGCGGCATGACCTGCGGCGCGAACCCGGGATCGGCCATCACCGCCGACTACCGGGCGCCGTTCCGGTTCACCGGCACCCTGCACAGCGTCACGGTCGACATGTCCGGCGACCTGATCCTCGACGCCCCAAGCGAGATGCGCATGCACATGGCCCGCCAGTAGAGGCCCGCGGACCGGGCCTGCTGGTGGTCTACCGATGCCGTCCAACAGCAGGCCCAGCCGGATGTCGAACCAGGCGCGCTCCTGTCGCCACTCCTGCGCAGCACCCACCGGCAACCGGCTCAGGGCTTCGGCGCACTCCTTCTGTGGGCTCACCCCGTTCAGCGGCCCGCGGGGGTGGGGAACCACCTGCCCGCCGTCCACGGCGGCCACCGCACGGCGGCCACCGCACGGCGGCAGACCAGCTCGGTCGACCGTCTCGGTGAGCCTGTCGAAAGCCCGCAGGCTGTCGCGGGTACGGGCCTTCGCCATCGCGCGGGCCAGGTTCCTCCGACCGTGCTTCGTCGCGTGGAGCCGGCCTGCGCCAGGGACTCGAGGAGGCCCGCGCCGATCTTCGCGTACCAGACGTCGATGGTGCGCATACCCGCGAAGCGGATCACCGCCTCGCGGTACGAACGGACTGTCGAGCTGACGATCCGGGCGCGCTCCTTGTCGTCGAAGCCATTCGCCCGGGCGGCGATCACGAAACTCGCCGAAAGTCGTTTCACGTCCCACTCCCAGGGACCCGGAAGGGTTTCGTCGAAGTCGTTGATGTCGAACATCAACTGTCTCTCCGATGAGGCGAGGAGACGGAAGTCCAACATGTGCGCGTTTCAGCACAGTGGGGCATCGAGTCCTGAGCGCGAGGTGCCGGCCAGGTCAGATGTCATGATCGCAGCATGCTGCGCCGGGCCTCTTTGCCGAGCGATGCCGGGTGGGCGTCCGTTCTCAGCCCTGCGCCTCGATCTGGAACTCGGCATCGGTGACGGCGGTGCCCCTCATGGGCGCGATGGCGACCAGGACGTCCTGGAAGTGCTCGGCAGCCACGCCGCCACCCGACCAGGTAGAGCGTCAACCCTGAGCATCCGTCTCCGGCTCGTCGAGTCGTACGGCCGGGGCATCCGGGTCCGGGTGGAGGAGCCGGCGCCGGGGCGGCCCGGGGGCCGCGCCGGCGCCGGGACGGTCAGCCCAGCAGTGAGTCGTCGTAGTCCCCGCCGCGGAGCTCCTGCGGACGGGTGTACGGCCCGGTCCAGTAGCCCGTGCCGAGGTAGAGCTTGGCGTCGCCGAGGCTGTTGATGCCGACGAGGTCGTCGACGCCGTTGCCGTTCGCGTCCGCCACCGAGGTGAGGTCGGCGTAGGCGTTCCAGCCGCCGCCGATCTTGGTCCGAGCCGCGAAGGTGCCGTCTCCCCTGCCCAGGTACAGCCAGAGGACGCCGGACCGGTCGCGGGCGACGAGGTCGCCGGACGGGTCGCCGCCGATGTTCCCGGTCGCGGCGATCCGGTCATAGGTGTTCCAGCCGTGTCCGATCCTCGTGCGGGGAGCGAAGGGGGCCTTGGTGACGCCGGTGCCCTTGTAGAGCCAGAGGGCGCCGGTCCTGTCGGTGGCGACGAGGTCGGGGCGCCCGTCGCGGTTCAGGTCGGAGCCGGCCGCGATCTGGTCGTAGACCTGCCAGCCGCCGCCGATCCAGCCGCGGCCGTCGTACCCGCCCGCGCTGTTGCCCTGGTAGAGCCAGAGGCCGCCCTTCTTGTCGCGGGCGACGAGGTCGGGCAGCGCCGAGCCGGCGATGTTCCGGGTGGTCTCGACGCGGTCGTAGATGTCCCAGCCGTAGCCGATCTCGGTGCGGACGGCACCGAAGCCCGGCAGCGCCGAGGAGTGGGTGAGGTCCAGGCGGTCGAGGTTGCCGTTGTTCCGGACGATCAGGTCGGGGGACCCGTTGTCCGTCAGGTCGCTCGCGTTCGCCTTGCGGGCGACGGTGAACGAGCCGGAGGCGGTGGCCGCCGGACCGAGCCCGTCCTGCGGGGTGGCGGTCAGCGTCCAGTCGTAGGCCCCGTTGAACGCGCGCTCGCCGCTGTCGAGGGTGCCGTCCCAGGCGAAGCGGAGCAGGTTCTCGGCGGCGTAGTCGTTGCTCGACGGCTGGAGGACCGTGGTGCGCGTCTTGCCGGTGCGCTGGTGGCGGAGGGTGACGGTGACCTCGGCGTTGAGCCGGGACAGCGGCCAGTCGAGGTTCACCCCGGTGCGGTTCTTGTCGAGGTCGAGCACCGCCGGGATCTTCGACGGTCCGACGGTGAGCTTCACCGGCTTGTCGTTGGAGGCGATCCTGGTCGCCGCGGGCCTGCCGTCGGCGCCGACGCGGATCCGGTAGAGGCCCTGGCCGTCGGCCAGGGTGCCGCCCTGGACGAGGAGCGAGCCGTCGGGCTCGTCGACGGCCTTCGTGACGGTGTCGAGGAGGCGGACCTCCTCGCCGGACACGGTCCGCGCGCGGAGCGCCTGGACCGGGGACGGCTCGTGGAAGTTCCGCGCGTCGGCGAAGAGCACCCAGTCACTCAGGACGCGGATCACAGGGCGGTAGGTGGTCCCGAGGTCGACGGAGGACCGGGCGCCGCTCTTCAGGTCCTGGATGACGAGAGGCGTGTCGTTGCCCGCCTGCCAGGCGCGGGTGGTCTCCGACTGGTCACCGGCCCAGGCGTCGAGCTGGAGCGGGGAGGGCTCGGCGCCGCTGAGCGTGCTCGTCGCGAGGTCGAGTACGGCCTTGTACCGCACGCGGTCGACCTCGTAGCCGACGGCGATGGTGCCGCCCTGGGCTGTCCCGACCGCGACCCTCTTCGCGTCGGAGGGCAGGCCGATCGCGAGGGTGGTCGCGTCGGGCCGGTACACGTGCAGTTTCTGGAAGCCCGTCGTTCCGTCCGTGGAGACGGACAGGAGGGTGGAGCCGACGGCTCCCAGGACGTTCTCCTGGTACAGCGCGGTGCGGGGGAAGGTTCGGAGGACCGTGCCCGTCGTCATGTCCCGGATCGTCGTGGTCGCGCGGTCCTCGGAGACGACGCTGTCCGAGCCGTTGACGTGCCAAACGGTGTTGTCGTGGGGGATCAGGGTCGCCGCGCCGTCGGAGTAGCGGACCCAGCGGAAGTGGACGCCCTCGGGTCCCAGGTCCTCGCGGGTCAGGTACCCGCTCGTCCCCGTCCCCGCGAGGATGCCCGGCAGCGGCAGGAACTGCCCGGTCGCCTCGGTGGCGGTCGGGGCGGAGGCGGCGGTCGGGGCGGCGACGGCCGGTGGCGTCAGGGCGATGCCGGCGGTGACGGCGAGCACCGTTCCGGCCGCGACGGCGAGCGCGCGACGGGTCGGACGGAGGGGGAGAGTCATGGCGTGGTCCTCGTGGACGGGTCCGGTGAAAGAAGATGCCGGTGTGACGGATGTTCCGTCACACCCGCCAGACCCATGAGGAGGTCGAAAAGTTGTACGACCGAGCCGCCGGGGATGACGGCGGCGGGGCGAACCGGTCGCCTTCGGGCGGACCGGGCGAGGGGCGACGGAGCTGAGCGTCAGCCCGTACGCGGAGGACGGCGACGGCCCCCGGCGGCGATCACCGAATGGCCGGTGTGCGCCGGTGCGGAGAGGCCGAGGACCCTCATGCCGACGGTGTGACGGGTGCCGAGGAGAAGGGTGGCGTACCAGTGACGGCGGGAAGGGCGAGCGTCATCGCCGGACCCGCCGTGGCACGGCCGGCCACAGCCCGCGATGTTCCGCTACAGGCATCGGACCGCTCAGCAGCGTGGTCATCAGCGCTTCGCCTCCGACGGCTTCCGCTCCCCGCGCCGGGCGGGCTCGGTGTGCCGGACCGCCGCCTCCCACTCCGCGGCCAGGTCCCGCAGGTCCGCGTCGACCCTCCGGCGTGGGTACGCCCAGCGCAGCAGGGGCGCGGTCATCGCGGTGGTGACGAGGGCCATGACCACCATGAGCGAGTACAGGTCGGCGTCGAGCAGCCCCGCCTGCAGTCCCACGCCCAGGATGATGAGTTCGGTGAGGCCGCGGGTGTTCATCAGGACGCCCAGCGTCGTCGCCGACCGCCCGGACTGACCGGCGGCCCGCGCCCCGAGGTAGGCGCCCCCGAACTTCCCGGCGACCGCCACCAGCAGGATCAGGCCCAGCCGGCCGAACGCGTCCCCGTCCACGGTGCTCAGGTCCACCTTCAGCCCGGCCACCGTGAAGTACGCGGGCAGCAGCATCCAGGTGATCGACTCGAAGCGGGCGACGACCGCCGCGCGCAGCCGCTCCGTGCCCTGGCGCGGGACGATCGCCCCGGCGAGGAACGCGCCGAAGACGAAGTGCAGTCCGAACCACTCGCTCAGCGCACCCGAGACGAGCAGCAGCACCGCCAGCACGCCCAGGGGCGCGGAGTGCCGCTCGCCGCCGTCCGCCCCCCCCGGGGCTCGCGAGCCGCCAGGAACCGGCCGAGCAGCGGGCGCACCACCATGATCATGACCACGGCGTACGGCACGACCAGCAGCACCTGCCAGGAACTCCGGCTGCCGGTGAACGTCAGGACGGCCGCGAGCAGCAGCCAGGCGATCACGTCACCGACGGCCGCGCTCGCCATCGCCAGCGCCCCGACCCTGGTCCGCTGGATCCCCTGGTCGGTGAGGATGCGGGCCAGCACCGGGAAGGCGGTGATCGACATGGCCGCGCCGATGAAGAGCACGAAGGCGAGCCGGTCGCCGCTCGCGTGGTCGTTCCACAGCCACAGCGCCAACAGCGCGCCGAGCCCGAACGAGCAGAGGACCGACCCCAGGGACACCCCCGCCGCGGCGCGCCCGGTCCCGCGCAGCAGCCGCCGGTCGAGTTCCAGCCCGACGAGGAACATGAAGAGCGCGACGCCGAGGTTGCCGAGGGCGCTGAGCATCGGCCGGACGTCCGCGGGGAAGACCGTGTCCGAGAGGGCGCCGTGGAACAGTGTCGGACCGAGCAGGACGCCGGCGAGGATCTCGCCCACGACGGCCGGCTGGCCGCACCGTCGCGCGAGGCGCCCGAGCACGTGCGCGAGCGCGAGGATCGATGCCAGACCGACCATGATCATGCCTGTCTGATGGGTGGTCATGAACGCTCCTTGTCCTGCGGATCGTCGGATCCGCGGCGGCCGTGCCGTCCCGTTCGGGGACGGCTCGAAGCCGGGGCGCCGGGGCCGTACCAGGCGTGAGACACGGCGATCCGGGCGTTGCTATGGTGGCAGGCATGTCGAGCCCCGAGGCGGAGAGAGGCGAGCCACCGGTGATCCGGTGGCTGATCGCGTAGCCCTCCGGCGACCCCGCTCCTCCACGGCCCCCGGGCCGAGCGGTGTGTCGCGCGTCCGCCACGGATCAACCGCGTCGCGGGAACACGTCCCCGGTCATCTCCGGGACGGCTCCCACGCGACCGCATGACCTCTGCCGTCCATGCGTCGCGTCTCCCCTTTCTGCGATGTAGTTGGAGCTTCCTCATGCCATTCGCCATCTACGTTCTCGGGCTGGCCGTCTTCGCCCAGGGAACGTCGGAATTCATGCTCTCCGGGCTCGTGGAGGACATGGCCGCCGACTTCGGCGTCTCCCTCCAGGCCGTCGGCTCGCTCACCTCGGCCTTCGCCGTCGGCATGGTCGTCGGCGCACCGCTGGTCGCGATGCTGAGCCTCCGGTGGCCCCGTCGGCGCGCCCTGCTCGCCTTCCTGATCACCTTCCTCCTCGCGCACGTCGTGGGCGCGCTCACCCACAGCTTCGAAGTCCTCTTCGTGACCCGGGTGATCGCCGCCCTGGCCAACGCCGGCTTCCTCGCCGTCGGCCTCGCGACCGCCGCGAGCATGGCCGGGCCCCAGGCCAAGGGCCGGGCGACCTCGGTGCTCCTGAGCGGAGTCACCCTCGCGTGCATCGCGGGCGTCCCCCTCGGCGCCGTGCTGAGCGAGGCCTGGGGCTGGCGCTCCGCCTTCTGGGGCGTCGCGATCATCTCCGCCCCCGCGGTCTTCGCGGTACTGATGTCCGTGCCGTCGGCGCCGGTCGACCCCGCTGCCCCCAGCGTCCGCCACGAACTGGGCGCGCTGCGCACCCCCCGGCTGATCGTGACCCTGATGCTCGGGGCGCTGGTCAACGGAGCGACGTTCTGCTCGTTCACGTACCTCACTCCCGTCATCACCAACGTGACGGACCTCGGTTCCGGCTGGGTGCCCGCCGCGCTCGCGCTGGTCGGCATCGGGTCCTTCGTCGGCGTCAACATCGGCGGCCGGCTGGCGGACACGCGGCCCGGTCAGGTGCTGGCGTTCGGCGGTGCGGCGCTGCTGGCGGGCTGGCTGCTCTTCGCCCTCACCGCCGCGAACCCGGTCGTGGCGCTGGTCCTCGTCTTCCTCCAGGGCGCGCTCTCCTTCTGCGTGGGCTCCACCCTGATCGCACAGGCCCTGTACACCGCGTCCGACGCCCCCACCCTGGGCGGCGGCTTCGCCACCGCCGCGCTGAACGTCGGCGCCGCGGTCGGGCCCGCTCTGGGCGGCCTCGCCCTGAGCGCCCGGTTCGGCTACCGCTCGCCGTTGCTGGTGAGCGCCGCGCTCGTCGCCCTCGCCCTGCTCCTGGCGGGCGTCGCCCGGGCCGCCGGCCTCACCGGCGGCAAGCGGGACACGCCCGCCGTGGAGAACCGCCCGGCCGAGCACCCGGCCGAGGCCCGTTCCTGACCGTCGCTCCGCTTGCCCGGTGGCCCGTCCTCCCGGCGGCACCGAGGTCCCTCGACCCCGGGCCGCCGGCCCGGGGTCGACGCCCTCCCGCCCCTGACGACGGTCCCCGGCCCTCAGTACGTCAGGATCGCCGGGTCCGAGACGCCCGGGGCGCCCGTCTCCACGTGGCCGGCGAGGCGGCGCAGGAAGTCCGGGGCGGACGGGGTCGTGACCGTCACGTCGTACCAGCGGGCCGAGGACGTCAGGGCGACGGTGTGGGTGACCGTTCCCCCCTTCGGGACCTGCACCGACTGCGGGGTGCCCGCGTAGGCGTTGGTGACCGTCAGGGTGACGGCCGCCGCGGTGGCGTTGGTGAAGGTCAGGTCCAGGTTGCCCGTGGTGCCGTTGTGGCGGGCCCTGACCTCGGGCGTCGCCGTCTTGCCGGGGGAGCGGAAGCGGCGGACGAAGCCGTTGGGGCCGTGCACCGTGAGGTCGGTGAGGCCCTTCGAGTACGTCGTGTTCCAGGTGTCGGAGACCGAGGCGCCGGCGCCCGTCGTGTACGTCCACGGGGCGTCGGTGCGGTTCGCCGAGGTCACGTAGAACTGGGCGCCCGCCGAGGGGCCGCCGGCGAAGGTGAGGCGGAACGTGCCCGCCGCGGTGTCGGCGGCGCCGTCCACGTGGGGCGCGTACTTCAGCGGGCGGGTGCGCTTGCCGCCCGGCTCCTGGCGGGGCATCGTGCCGGCCGCCGGGGCGGTGGCGAGGAAGTCGGGGTGACGGTTGCGGTCCGGCGGGTAGTAGCCGGCGGTCGGCGGCAGCGTCGCCGCCGAGGTGTCCGTACGCGTGAAGTCGAAGGCCGAGGTCAGGTCGCCGCAGACGGCCCGCCGCCAGGGCGAGATCTGGGGCTCGGTCACCCCGAAGCGCTGCTCCATGAAGCGGATGACCGAGGTGTGGTCGAAGGTCTCGGAGCAGGTGTAGCCGCCCTTGGACCAGGGCGAGACGACGAGCATCGGGACGCGGGGGCCGAGGCCGTAGGGGCCTGCGACGTATCCGGTCTTCCCCGGGAAGTGGTCGAGCGCGGTCGCGACGGTGGACAGGCCCTGCGCGGCGGACGCGGGGACGTACGGCGGGACGACGTGGTCGAAGAAGCCGTCGTTCTCGTCGTACGTGATGAACAGGGCGGTACGGGCCCACACGTCCGGGTTCGCGGTCAGCGCGTCGAGGACCTGCGCGATGTACCAGGCGCCGTAGTTGGAGGGCCAGTTGGAGTGCTCGGTGAAGGCCTCGGGGGCGGCTATCCAGGAGATCGCGGGCAGCCGACCGGCCTGGACGTCGGCGCGCAGGTCGGCGAGGTAGGCGTCGCCCGCCTTGGCGTTCGTCCCCGTGCGGGCCTTGTCGTACAACGGGTTGCCCGGCTGGGCGTTGCGGTAGGTGTTGAAGTACAGCAGGGAGTTGTCGCCGTAGTTGCCGCGGTAGGCGTCGTTGATCCAGCCCCAGGAACCGGCCGCGTTCAGTCCGTCGCCGATGTCCTGGTAGACCTTCCAGGAGACCCCGGCCGCCTCCAGACGCTCGGGGTAGGTCTTCCAGCCGTACCCCGCCTCGGCGTTGTTGAGGACCGGTCCGCCGCCGGTGCCGTCGTTGCCGGTGTGACCGCTCCACAGGTAGTAGCGGTTCGGGTCGGTCGAGCCGATGAACGAGCAGTGGTACGCGTCGCAGATCGTGAAGGCGTCGGCGAGCGCGTAGTGGAACGGGATGTCCTCACGGGTGAGGTACGCCATCGTGGCCTTGGTCTTGGCCGGCACCCACTGGTCGTACCTGCCCTTGTTGAAGGCCTTCTGGCCGCCCGCCCAGTCGTGGTTGAGGCCCTGGAGGAACTCCATGCCCAGCTTGGCGCTGGTCGGCCGGAAGGGCAGGGTCTCCTTGGAGCCGTCCGACTGGTTCCAGACCGGCTTCCCGCTGGGCAGGGTCACCGGGCGCGGGTCGCCGAAGCCCCGTACGCCCTTCAACGATCCGAAGTAGTGATCGAACGAACGATTCTCCTGCATCAGGACGACGATGTGCTCGATGTCCTGGATGGTGCCGGTGGCGCCTTGCGCCGGGATGGCGGCGGCGCGCGCGATGCTCTCCGAGAGCAGCGTGAACGCGGCGGCGCCGCCGGTCAGTTGAAGGAACCGGCGGCGATCGATGTCGACCATGGGGGGAGTTCTCCTCCGGGTGGGTACGGGCACGGTGGGGGTGCGCGTGCAGCGGCCGGGCCTTCCGGCGAGCGCCCCAAGGACAGCGCCCGCGGGTCACCGCCCGGCAGCCGTCCCATGGCTGCCCGCCGTACGGCGGACGAACCCCTCGTGCCGCTGTGGGAAAGCCCCGGTGCGCACGGGCGCACCGGGGCTTTCCCACAGGAGGAGTCCCGTGACTACTCGACGACGAGGTCGACCTTGATGTTGCCGCGGGTCGCCTTGGAGTACGGGCAGAAGGCGTGGGTCTTCTCCAGGAGGGTCCGGCCGGCCTCGCCCTGGAGGTGGTCCGGGAACTCGGCGCGCATGATCACCGCGAGGCCGAAGCCGCCGTCCGCGGGGTCCTTGCCGATGGAGACCTCGGCGGTGATCGAGGCGTCGGAGATGTCGATCTTCTCCTGGCGGGCGACCAGGTTCATGGCGCTGGCGAAGCAGGCCGCGTACCCGGCGGCGAAGAGCTGCTCGGGGTTGGTGCCCTGACCGTTGCCGCCGAGGGCCTGGGGGTGGGCGAGGGGGAGGTCGATGTGGCCGTCGGAGCTGACGGCGCGGCCCTCGCGGCCGTTGGCGGTGGCGACGGCGGTGTAGATCGCGTCCATGGTTTCCGTTCCTGTCCTCGGGAGGGGCGGGGGCGCCGCGGTGGGGCTTGGGCTGTGGGCTCTGGGCCTTGGTGCGGTGGCGCCTCCAATTAATAGCGCACTATTCAGTTGTGCACAACTTAATCGTGCGTGAGGAGCCCTCGCGTATCCTGGAGCCATGGAGACGCTCGACACGGTTCCGGACGAGGACTTCCTCCGGCTCGACCACCAGATCTGCTTCTCGCTGCACGCGGCGACCCGCGCCTTCAACGGCGTCTACCGCGAGGCCCTCAAGGAGCTCGGGCTTACCTATCCCCAGTACCTCGTGATGCTCGTCCTCTGGGAACACGGCGAACTGCCCGTGAAGGGGATCGGGGAGCGGCTGCGGCTCGACTCCGGCACCCTCTCCCCGCTGCTCAAGCGGCTGGAAGCGGCCGGACACGTCGAGCGGCGCCGCAGCCCCGAGGACGAGCGGTCCGTCACCGTGCGGCCCACCGCCGACGGGGCCGCGCTGAAGGAGCGGGCCCGCGCGGTGCCGCGACGGATCGCGGCCGCGACCGGGCTCGCCCTCGAAGACATCCGTGACCTGCGCGAACGGCTCGACGCCCTGGCCGTCCGGCTCGACGCCGTCGACCCGGACGACCTGGACGTCTGCCGCTGACGCGACCCGCCCTCCCTCCCTCTCGGTCCTCCCCCTCGATCGACAGCACGGTGAGCGCCGCCGCCTCCACGTCACCTTCCTCACCGACAGCGCCCTCGCCGGTGCCGAACGACTGGCGGAGGCGTGGCTCACGGCCCTGACGGAGGCCGAACGACGGGCCGGGGAGGGCGGACACGCGCGCCGGGTCGCCGACCTCCCGACGCGCCCCGCCCGCCTCGCGGTGGGCGGGGCGGACGGCTGAAGGGGAGGGCGTCCGGGGCGGCGGTGGGCGCCCCTCCTCCGCGGCGGCCCATCCCCACGGCACCTCGCCGACCCGCGAGGCGGCGGTGGCGGAGGCCGAACGGGCGGGGTGGGCCGGTGCGGGCGCGGGAACGACAGCCGCAGCCGCAGCCGCAGTCACAGCCGCAGCCGCAGCCGCAGCCGGGGCCGGGGCCGCTCCCGCTCCCGCACCCGTTCACGAAAACGTAAGGATCGATATCCCCGATCGCCCCTATACTCGCCCCATGTCCGAGTTCACCGTCCGGCGTGCCACCGCCGAGGATGCCAAGCGGCTCACCCGGCTCGTCCGGACCTCCCGTGCCTACCGGGGGGACTACGCCGCCATGGTCGAGGGGTACCAGGTCGGTGGAGCGTACATCGAGCACCATCCCGTCTTCGTCGCCGTCGACGCGAGCGACCGCGTGCTCGGCTTCTACGCGCTCCTCGTCGACGACGCCGAACTCGACCTCGCGTTCGTCGCCGACAGCGCGCAGGGGCAGGGCGTCGGACGGCTGCTCATGGAGCACATGACCGGGCAGGCCCGGGCCGCCGGGCTCAAGGCCGTGCGGGTCGTCGCGCATCCGCCCGCCGAGGAGTTCTACCTGCGGACCGGCGCCGTCCGCACCGGGACCGTGCCGCCCACCGGGCACATCCACTGGGCCCGCCCCGAGCTCCGGTACGACATCGCGTGACCGCCACCGAGCCCCAGCCCCAGCCCCAGCCCCAGCCCCAGCCCCAGCCCGCGTCCCGGCCGGAGACCGCACCCCCGGCCCCCGAACGCCGCAGGCTCTTCGCCGACCTCACCCCGCTGCGGACCTCCGCGCACTACCGCCGCCTCTGGTTCGGCGGCACCGTCTCCTGGGTCGGGCAGGGCATGACGGCCCTGGCGATCTCCCTCCAGGTGTACGACATCACCGGATCGCCCTTCTCCGTCGGGCTCGTCGGCCTGTTCTCCCTCGTTCCGCTCGTCGTCTTCGGGCTGTACGGCGGCGCGATCGCCGACACCGTCGACCGCCGCAAGCTCGGGCTCTACAGCGCCTGCGGCTCCGCCGTCCTGTCGATCGCGCTCGCCGCCGCCGCGTTCGCCGGCTTCCACCGGGTCTGGTTCCTGTACGGGATCGTCGCCCTGCAGTCGGCGTGCACCGCGCTCAACTCGCCCGCCCGCACCGCGATGATCCCCCGGCTCCTGCAGCCCGAGCAGCTGCGCGCCGCCAACGCGCTGAACTCGATGGTCATGACCTTCGGCACCCTCGTCGGGCCCAGCCTCGGCGGCCTGATCGTCGGACTCGCCGGCTACCAGACCGCGTACCTCGTCGACGCCGTCGCCTTCTCCGCGAGCCTCTACGCGATGTGGCGGCTGCCGTCCATGCTCCCGGAACGGACCGGGAGGAAACGCGCCTCGGTCCTCGACGGGCTGCGTTTCCTCACCACCCGTCCCAACCTGCGCATGACGTTCCTCTCGGACTTCTGCGCGATGATCCTCGCCCACCCCCGTGCCCTGTTCCCCGCCGTCGCCGTCCTCTGGTACGGAGGGGACGCCAAGACCACCGGACTCCTCGTCGCCGCCCCCGCGTTCGGGGCGCTGCTCGGGGGCGTGCTCTCCGGCTGGCAGGGCCGTATCCGCCACCACGGGCAGGCGATCCTGATCGCCGTCGCCTGCTGGGGCACCGCCATCGCCGTCTTCGGGCTCACCCGGAACCTCTGGCTCGGGCTGCTCCTGCTCGCCCTCGCCGGGTACTCCGACACCGTCTCGATGATCTTCCGTAACACGATGATGCAGGTCGCGGCCCCGGACGAGATGCGCGGCCGGCTCCAGGGGGTCTTCATCGTGGTGGTCGCGGGCGGCCCCCGGCTCGGGGACTTCCTCGCCGGATCGGTGGCCGACCTGACCACGCCCGCCGTCGCCGTCACGGGCGGCGGAATCGCCTGCGTCCTCGCGGTCGGCGCCCTCGCCGTGTACGGGCGCGGTTTCCGCCGGTACGACGCGCTCGACCCGACTCCGTGAGCAATTCTCCCCGAACGGCACGTCCTGTTCTGGCGGTTGACCGCCACGGCGCATAACCGCCAGGAGCAACGGGAGTCAACGACCGTCCCCAGGGCCAAGACTCCTCGCGGCACCCGGAAACACCCCCCGACCCCGGGTCCGCGAGGAGTCCGAACGATGACGTCGAGGACCACACCCTTCGGCAGAGGGAGGATCGCGCTGCTCGCCGCGGGCGTCTCCCTCGTGATGCTCTCGGCCGGGCAGACCGCCGCCGCCGGGACCACCGCCCCCGCCGTACCCGACACCTTCAAGGGCGCGGCGGCGAGCAGCACCGTCACCCTCGTCACCGGCGACCGCGTCACCCTCACCGACCTCGGGGGCGGACAGCGGACCGTCACCGTCGACCGGGCCGAGGGCGCCACCGGCGCGATACGGAGCCGGATCGCCGACGGCCGGGTCACCGTGATCCCCGACGAGGCCCGCCCCCACCTGGCCTCCGGCGCGCTCGACCCGCGCCTCTTCGACGTCACGGGCCTCGTGGAGCAGGGCGTCACCGGCGAGCTGCCGCTGATCGTCACGTACGGCGGCAAGGGCGCGCGGGCCGCCGCGGCGGCGACCCCGCGCGGCGCCGAGACCGTCCGCCCGCTGCCCAGCATCGGCGGCGCGGCCGTCACGGCCACCGACCCGGCCGCCTTCTGGCGGGACTTCACCGCGCGCACCGCCCCGAACTCCCGCGCGGCCGCCCCCGCCAAGGTCTGGCTCGACGGCCGCGTCAAGGCCGGCATGGCCGACTCCAACGCCCAGATCGGCACCCCGAAGGCCTGGGAGGCCGGGCTCACCGGCAAGGGCGTGAAGGTCGCCGTCCTCGACACCGGCGCCGACCTCGCCCACCCCGACCTCGCGGGCCGCGTCACCGAGTCCAGGTCCTTCATCGCGGGCGAGGAGGTCGCCGACCGCAACGGCCACGGCACCCACGTCGCCTCCACCGTCGGCGGCAGCGGCGCAGGCTCCGAGGGCAGGGAGAAGGGTGTCGCCCCCGGCGCCACCCTCGCCGTCGGCAAGGTCCTCAGCGACGCGGGCTCCGGTTCGGAGTCGGAGATCATCGCGGGCATGGAGTGGGCCGCCAAGGACATCGACGCGAAGATCGTCTCGATGAGCCTCGGCTCCGGCGAACCCGGCGACGGCACCGACCCGATGGCCCAGGCCGTCAACGCCCTCACCGCCGAGACCGGCGCCCTCTTCGTCATCGCCGCCGGCAACGCCGGCGCCCCCGGCTCCATCGGCTCGCCCGGCGCCGCCGACTCCGCGCTCACCGTCGGCGCCGTCGACTCCGACGACCGCGCCGCGTACTTCACCAGCCAGGGCCCCCGCCACGGCGACCAGGCCCTCAAGCCCGACCTGTCGGCGCCCGGCGTGGACATCCTCGCCGCCCGCTCCCAGCTCGCCCCCGGCAGCGGCCTCTACACCTCCATGAGCGGTACGTCGATGGCGACCCCGCACATCGCCGGTGTCGCCGCCCTGCTCGCCGAGAAGCACCCCGACTGGACCGGCGCGCGGCTCAAGGACGCGCTGATGTCCTCGTCCAGGACGCTCGACGCCTCGTCGTACGCGCTCGGCTCCGGACGGGTCGACGTCGCCGCCGCGATCGCCGCGAACATCACCGCGACCGGCTCCGCCGACCTCGGCTACGTCGCCTGGCCGTACGAGACGGGCAGGCCGGTCACCAGGACCGTCACCTACACCAACTCCTCCGACGCGCCGGTCGCGTTGGACCTCGCCGTCGAGGGCATGCCGGCCGGGGTCGCCGCCCTCGCCGACACCGCCCTCACCGTCCCCGCCCACGGCTCCGCGAGCACCACGGTGACCGGCGACGGCACCAAGGCCCCCGTCGGCCAGTCCTCCGGCCGGATCACCGCCACCGCCGGCGGCGCGCCCGTCGCGCACACCGCGCTCGGCCTGGTGAAGGAGGAGGAGCGCTACACCCTCACCGTCCACGTCAAGGACCGCGACGGCGCCCCCGCCCCCGCCTACCTGGGCGTCCAGCAGCTCACCCGGGGAGCGGACCCCTTCCCGGCCACGGTCGGCGAGTCCGGCACCCTCGAACTGCGCCTCAAGCCCGGCACGTACACCGTCGACAGCTTCCTCGACGTGCGCGGCTCCAAGGGCGGGGACTCCCTCGGCCTCGGCTTCCTCACCGAGCCGGAGATCACCCTCGACCGCGACCGTGAGATCACCCTCGACGGGCGGCGGCTGCGTGAGATCCGCGCCGAGGTCGAGAAGCGGACCGAGACCCGCCAGCTCCTGATGGAGTTCGACCGCAAGGCGAACGGCGCCTCCTACGGCGGGGCCGTCCAGGTCCCGCCCCTGTACGACTCGATCTTCGCGGCGCCCACCCGCGAGCCCGCCACCGGCACCTTCGAGTACCGGACCGTCTGGCGCCTCGGCAAGCCGATGCTCGAAGCGGGCGTCGACGGCACCCGTCTCACCGACGCCACCCCGCAGGCCGGCGGCACCCTCCTGGAGGGCGACCACCGGCTCGGCCTCCTCGACGCGGGCACCGGAACCCCCGCCGAGTACACGGGCCGCGACGCCAAGGGCAAGGCCGTCCTGGTCCGGCTGACCGAGGGCGCCGACCCGGCGCTGCTCGCCCAGACCGCCCAGGACGCGGGCGCCAAGGCCCTGTTCGTCACCGACGACCGGCCCGGCCGGCTGATGAAGTGGTTCGGCACCGCCGACTACGAGGAC
This sequence comes from Streptomyces sp. Qhu_M48, assembly GCF_051305195.1. Lineage (NCBI taxonomy): Bacteria > Bacillati > Actinomycetota > Actinomycetes > Kitasatosporales > Streptomycetaceae > Streptomyces > Streptomyces sp. Qhu_M48. The sequence continues at coordinate 1,397,821 of NZ_CP195432.1, forward strand.
CGGCCGCTCGCCGTCGCCACCGTCAACACCGCCGACGCCCGGCGGCTCGCCGCCGGCGCGGCCCGCGGCAAGCGCGTGGAGCTGACCGGCACCCGCTTCACCCCGTTCACCTACGACCTCTCCGAGGGGCACCCCGGCGCCATCGGCAAGGACCTGGTCTTCCGCCCCGCCCGGGACGAACTGGCCACCGTCTCGTCCACCTTCCACGCGCCCACCAAGCGCCCGGAACTGGGCGGCGAGTTCCGCTTCTCGATCACCGACACCTTCCGGATCGGCTTCGGCTTCAAGGAGTGGATCGCCTTCCCGACCGAGCGCACCGAGTACGTCTCCACCGGCACCGGCCAGCGCTGGCACGAGTCCGTCGACCTCGGCGAATCCCTGGAGGAGCGCGGCGGCCAGTCCGTCTACCGGGGCGGCAGCCGCGTCGACCTCGACTGGTTCGGCCCCGTCTGGCACCCGTGGCTGGGCACCGGCCTCGGCTGGGGCCAGGAGCGCAGCGGCAACGACCTGCGCTTCAACACCCCCGGCTGGGGCGACTCCGGCACCGACCACACCGGCTTCGGCAACGTGTGGAGCGACGACACGATGACCCAGTACACCGAGGTGTACGTCAACGGGACCCGCGTCGACCGCAAGATGAGCTCCGGCGCCTACGCCTGGGACGCCCCGGCCGAGGAGGCCACCTACAAGGTCGTCACCGACACCGCGCTCGACCCGGCGCGCTGGCGGCTGGCCGGCCGGGGCCACAGCGAGTGGACCTTCCGCTCCGCCGAGACCCCGTCCGACCGGACCACCTACCTGCCGATGCTCAACCTCGGCTTCGACCTGGACACCGACCTCGACGGTGACGTCCGCGCCGGACACAAGCTGCCCGTCGGGATCTTCGCCGAGTACGTGAAGGGCGCGACCGGCACCGGCACCATCACCGGCGGCACCCTGGAGGTCTCCTACGACGAGGGCAGGACCTGGAGCAAGGTCACTCTCAGGAAGGACCGGCACGGCGCCGCCTGGAACGGCGAACTGCGCGTCCCGCGCGGCGCGGCCTCCGTCTCGCTGCGGGCCGGGGCGAGCGACGACCGGGGCGGCTCGGTCACCCAGGAACTGATCCGCGCGGTGGGTGTGAGGTAGCGGCCGGCACCGCACGGGACCGGGCCCCCTCCGTCGGATCGGAGGGGGCCCGGCTCCGTACGGCTCACCCCGCCCCGGGCAGCGCCTTCTTCAGGACCTTCCCCATGTCGTTGCGGGGGAGCGCGTCGAGATGGCGCACCACACGGGGCCGCTTGTGCGGCGCCAGCAGCCCCGCCACGTGATCGCCGAGCTCCGCCTCCGTCGGGGGCTTCGCGGCGTCCACCGGCACCACCCAGGCCACGATCCGCTCGCCCAGATCCGGGTCCGGCTCGCCGGTGACGGCCGCCTCCCGCACCCCGGGGTGGTCGAGGAGCGCGTTCTCGATCTCGCCCGCCCCGATCTTGTAGCCACCGCTCTTGATCAGGTCGGTCGCCCTGCGGCCCACCAGACGCACCGCGCCGTCCGCCTCCCGCACCGCCATGTCGCCGGTGCGGAACCAGTCGCCGTCGAAGGCCGCCGCAGTCGCCTCCGGCCGGCCCAGATAGCCGGAGAACAGGTTCGGGCCGCGCACCTGCACCTCGCCGACCGTCTCCCCGTCGTACGCCCCGAGCACCGAGCCGTCCTCCTCGACCAGGCGCAGCCCCACCCCCGGCAGCGGCAGCCCGACCGTCCCCGGGCGCGGCCCCGCACCCGGCAGGACGCTCGTGTTCATCAGCGTCTCCGTCATCCCGTACCGCTCGACGACCGTCCGGCCCGTCGCCGCCGCGATCCGCTCGTGGTCGTGGACCGGCAGCGCCGCCGAACCGGACACCAGGAGCCGTGCCCCGGCCATCGCCCGGACCAGGGCCGTGTCCCGGCCGAGCGCGTCCGCGAGCCGGTGGTACATCGTCGGTACGCCGAACAGCATCGTGCCGCCCCCGGCACCTAGCTCCCGCGCCACGCCCTCCACCGAGAACGTGCCCAGGTGCCGGACCTCGCCGCCCCGCCGCAGCGGGCCCAGGATCCCCAGGACCAGCCCGTGGACGTGGAACAGCGGCAGCGCGTGCACGAGGACGTCGTCCGCCGTCCAGGACCAGGCCCCGGCCAGCGCGTCCAGCGAGGCGGCGACCGCCCGGCGGGAGAGCACGACGCCCTTCGGGGGCCCGGTGGTGCCGGAGGTGTAGACGATCAGGGCGGGGGACTCCGCGGCCTCCGGTCCCGGCTCCACGACCGCCGGGCCGCTCGCCGCGAGGTCGACGTCGATCCGGGGGAGCCCGGCCGGCCCGGCGGGCAGCGCGTCCCCGGGCCCGGCGAGCACCGCGTCGGGCCCGCTGTCACCCAGGATGTGCGCCAGCTCCCGCTCGCCCGTCCGCGGATTGACCGGTACCACGGGCACGCCCGCGAGCAGGGCCCCCACCACCGCGACGGCCGTGTGCGCGCTCGGCGTGGCCCAGACGGCGACCCGCCGCGCGCCGCCGATCCGGGCCGCCACGGCCCCGGCGGCCCGGGCCAGCGCGCCGTACGTCAGGGTGTCCGCGCCGCAGCGCAGCGCGGGCCGCCCCGCATCGGATCCGGCCGCCAGGGCCGGGAAGAAGGCACTCACCGGTCGTACTCCTCGGGTCGTCGAGGGCGAGGGTCGCCGGGAGGCATTCTGCCGGTCCGTCAGGGACGGCCCGCCGTGACCTTCGTCGCCTCCGGCGCCGGCTCCTCGCCGTCCGGGCGGATCCCGCGCATCCGCCCGTACGCGTACACACAGCCCGCGAGCGCCAGGTCGGAGAGGAGCATGAAGCCGATCGAGTACGAGCCCTTGGCGCTGTAGATCGCGCCCATCACCAGCGGCGGGAGGAAGCCGCCGAGCCCGCCCATCGCGCCGACGATGCCGGTCACGCTGCCGACCTTCGCCTGCGGGGTGACCTGGGAGACCAGGGCGAAGACGGAACCGCTCGCTGTGCCGAGCCCGGCCGCCATGATGAGCAGCGCGGTCGTGCCGCCCGGGTACAGGGGCGGGTCGAAGGCCTGCACGATCGCCAGGAGGGCGACCACGCCGAGCGCGACGGCCGTCACGAGCGCCGGGTGGACCCGGTCCGAGAGCCAGCCGCCGATCGGCCGGAAGACCACGGTGACCAGCGCGAACCCGGCCGCCTTGGTGCCCGCGTCCGTCGGGTCGAGCTCGTACCAGGTCTTCAGGTACGTCGGCAGGTAGACACCGAACGCGACGATGCCGCCGAAGCCGATCGCGTACAGCGCCGACAGCTCCCAGGTCACCCGCAGCCGGCCCGCCGCACCGAGCCGCGTCGCCAGGGACTCGGTCGGCACGGGCCGGTCGGGGCGGTCCGTGATGAGGAACGTGGCGAGCACCGCGTACGCGGCCAGCGCGACCGCCACCACGATGAACGGCAGGTTCTCGCCGTGCTCCGCGATCCGGGGCGTGAAGTAGCCGGAGAGCGCGACGCCGCCCATGCCCATGCCGAACACCCCGAGCGCCAGACCGCGCTTGGCGGGCGGGAACCAGGAGTTGACCAGCGGGACGCCGATGGCGAACGTCGTGCCGCCGAGACCGAGGAAGAAGGCGACGACCAGCATCAGGCCGTAACTGTCCTTGACCACGATGAGCAGCAGCACGGGGATGATCGTCAGCGCCGAGACGAGCGGGAACATCAGCTTCGCTCCGTACCGGTCGGTCAGCGCGCCGGCCGGGATGCGGCCCAGCGAGCCGACCAGCACGGGCACCGCCACCAGCAGGGACTGTTCGAAGGAGCTGAGCCCGAGCCGGTCGCCGTACCAGCTCGCGATCGGCGCGATCAGGTCCCACGCCCAGAAGGTGAGCGTGAAGCCGATGGTGGCCATCACCAGATTGCGGTAGGCCGCCGCTGTCGGGGGCTTGGTCTCGGTGTCCACGCCTCCAGTCAAGATCGGGGAGCGGTACGCGGCGCGCCGGGCTGCTCCGTACGGGGAGGGGCGCCGTCCGTGCCCCCGCCCCCTACGGCCAGGTCACCGTCGTCGGCGGGGTCCCGTCGTCCGTGACCCGCAGCCGGACGCCCCCGTCCCCCGCCGACACCTCGACCGTGATCGCGCCGATCCCGGACCGCCGGTGCGCCGCCGCGAGCGCCCCGCGCAGGGTGGCGAGGAGCCTGTCGGCCGTCTCCTCCTCGACGAGGGTGTCGACGGCGCCGGCGAAGTGCACGGACGGCTGGAAGCCGAGCAGGACCGCCGCCCCGCCGGTCTCCCGCAGCACCTTCCCCCGGAAGGAGGTCGGCGCGTCCGCGGGCGGCTGCTGGAGCGCGAAGATGGTCGTACGGACCTCCTGGATCGTCGAGTCCAGCTCGTCCACCGCCCGCCCGAGCAACGCGTCCTCGGCGCAGGAGCCGGCCGCCCGCCGCCGGGTGGACTCCAGCATCATCTCGGTGGCGAAGAGCCGCTGGACGACCAGGTCGTGCAGGTCCCGCGCGATCCGGTCCCGGTCCTCGTACACCGCGAGCCGCTCCCTGTCGTGCCGTGCGTCCGCGAGGACCAGCGCGAGCGCCGCCTGCGAGGCGAACTGCGAGGCGAGGAGCCGGTCGACCGCCGAGTACGGCTCGTCGCCGCGCCGCCGGGGGAGGGCGAGGGTGCCGATGAGCTTCCCGCCGCTCTGCAGCGGCAGCATCATCGACGGGCCGAAACGGGACCGGACATGGGTGGTCATCCGGGGATCGGTCGCCGAGTCCTCCACGAACACCGGCTCCCCGCCGAGGAGCTGGACGAGGACGGGGGAGCCGGGCGCGATCGTCGTGCCGACCAGATCGCCCGGGTCGTCCGTGGTCGAGGCGGCGACGATCTCCATGCCGCCCTCCGCGGTGGGCTGGAGCACCACCCCGGCCGAGGCACCGGAGAGGATGCGGGCCTGCTCGGCGACGGTCATCAGCGCGTTCTCGGCGGACGCGCCGGTCAGCAGGGCCGTGGTCACCGCGGCCGCGCCCTCGATCCAGCGCTCCCGTTGCCGGGCCGTCTCGTACAGGCGGGCGTTGCCGATGGCGATCCCGGCCTGCGAGGCGAGGACCCGCAGCAGGGAGAGGTCCTCCTCGGTGAAGCCGCCCGCGCGCTTCTCGGTGAGGTGCAGATGGCCGAAGACCTCGGTGTGGACCCGGATCGGGACGCCCAGGTACGTGCGCGTCCCCGGGAGCCCCTCGGGCACGCCGGAGGAGCGGGGGCCGGCCGGCGGGGCGTCGGGCGGCAGCGGGCGCGGGTCCTCGGCCGGGACGCCGGGCAGCCCGCCGCGGCCGTCGGCGAGACGGCCGGCCCGCCGCCGCTGCTCGTCCGTCATGCCCGAGGTGAAGAACTCGGTGACGCGGTGGCGCTCGGGGTCGACGACCCCGAGCGCGCCGTAGCGGGCCCCGGTCAGCGCGGTGGCGGACTCCACCAGGTGCTGGAGGGTGGTGCGGAGTTCGAGGTCCGTGCCGACGCCGAGGACCGCTTCGAGCAGCGCGGGCAGGCGGGGAGCGTCCTCGTCCATGATCGTCATGGTCTCATTGTCGTACGAATCAGGCTGTTTCGTCTTTTTGCTCCCGGCCGGGGGTCGGCCGGGGGCCGGCTTGGGGTGGCCGGGGGGTGGCCGGGAGTCGGTCGGGGGGTGGCCGGGAGTCGGTCGGGGGTCGGGTCGGGCGTCGGCCGGGACCGGTCGCAGCCCCACCGCGCCTCAGTCCTCGTCGTCGAGCGGGTTCCGCTCCGACAGCGGGTCGAGGACCATCGGCTGGACCTTGCCCTCCAGCATCGCGCCGAGGCCCAGGACCGCGCACACGTCGGGCCGTTCGGCGATGTGCACCGGCATGCCGGTCGCCTCGCGCAGCATCTGGTCGAGCCCCGGCAGCAGGGCGCTGCCGCCCACCATCATGATCCCGCGGTCCGCGAGGTCGGCCACCAGATCCGGCGGGCAGTCCCGCAGCACCTTCCCGATGCCGTCGAGGACCGCCGTCAGCGGGGTGTGGATCGCCTCCCGCACGGCGGCGGTGTCGACTGTCACCGAACGGGCCAGCCCCGTCGCGACGTCACGGCCGTGGATCTCGGTCCACGCCGGTCCGTGGGGCGTCAGGCCGTTCCCGCTGAGGGCCAGTTGCAGCGGGCGCACCGACTGGCTCGGCAGCATCAGCTCGTGGTGGTGGCGCAGGTGCTGGATGACGGCGTGGTCGATGGCGTTCCCGCCGACCGGCATCCGCTCCGCCGTGACGATCGAACCGAGCGACAGGACCGCGACCTGCGTCGTCGCCGCCCCGCACACCAGGATCATGGTCGCGGTCGGCTGCTCGACCGGCAGTCCGCAGCCCACGGCCGCCGCGATCAGCGTGTCCACCAGCTCGACCCGGCGGGCCCCGAGACCGACGAGGGTCTCCACGGCGGCGCGCTGGGCGAGCGGGTCGCTGTCGTGCGGGGTGCAGGCGGCGGCGCGCAGCCGGGGCTTGCGGCGCAGCTGACGGCGCAGCTTCTCGCCGAGGAGGTGACGGAGCATCCGCTGCGCCATCTCGATGTCGACGACCGTGCCACCCGAGACCGGGCGGACGACCCGGATGTAGTCGGGGGTGCGGCCGGTCATCTTCTCGGCCAGCGCGCCGACGGCGATCAGCGCTCCGGTGCGGGTGTTGACGGCGGCGACGCTCGGCTCGTCGACGACGAGTCCGGCGCCCTTGACGAAGACCCGGGTGCGGGCGGCACCCAGGTCGACGGCGACATGGCAACGACGCAGCTGCTCAAGGCTGACGGTCATGGCGGATCCTCCGGAGTGCGGTGCTGGCACGGGCGAGGTGTTTCGCGGTCCTGTTGGCATCGTCCGGCCGTCCGGGGCGCGGCGCGCGTTGGGCTGAGCCGCCCGGGGCCCGGTCCGGGGGGCCGGCCAGGACACCCCGAAGCGGGCGAATCGCGACGCACCGCCGCCGACCTGCGGTTTCCTCACAGGATCCTCACTTCCGCGCCTACCTGTGGCCGTACCCGGCCGCATAGCCTGCGGGCCCCATGGACTACTGCCACGCGTGCCGGCGGCATCTCAACGGGGCCCTCGCCTGTGCCGGGTGCGGGACTCCCGTGGAGGAACTGCGGTACGAGACCCCCCACATACCCGCCCGGCCCGTCCAGGCCTACGAGCCGGTCCAGGCTCACGAGCCGGTCCTGCCTGCCGGAAGCGAGGACCCCCGCGGGCCCGAGCGCGCACCCGAAGCGCCCGAGCACGTCTACGAACTCGACGTCGTCGAGCGGCCACGCCCGGCCGCCGGCGGGCGCCGCGCCGCCCGCGGCCGATCCGCCGCGCGCAAGGGCAGGCGGGCGCGGAGCCGCCGGGGCCGTACGGTCCTGGTGGGCACCCTCGGCCTGGTGCTCGCCGCCGGGATGCTGAGCCTGGCGCGCCTGGCCCTGGAGAACCCGGAGAAGCTGGGCGCCGCCTCGGTCGTGGAGGAGCAGCAGGTCACCGCGGCCCCGCTGGACGCCGACCCCGACCCCGACCCGGTGGAGACGACCGAGGCCGCACCGGACGGCACGGACCCGTCCCCGGTCGCGTCGGCACCGCCCCGGTCCCGCCAGGTGAGCGCGGAGGCGGGCAGGGGGGGCGGGCGCGGGCAAGGCCGGCGGCCCGGGTCCCGGAACGGGCTCGGGTACGGGCGCCGGAACGGGCTCCGGATCCGATACGGGGCAGGGCACGGGCGCCGGCGCGGGCGAAGGCGGCGGGGACGCCCCTCAGGACCCGCCGGCGCCCACCGACCCGGAGACGCGGCCCCCGGAACCCACCGCGAGCCCGTCCGCCACGGACGGCGGGGCGACCGAGACCCCCACGGCGACGCCCACCGGCCCCGCGCCGTCGACCACGGGCCCCACGCCGAGCGCGACCCCCGTCCCGACGCCCAGCCCGACCTGCACCCGCTTCCTCTGGTGGTGCGTCTAGCAGGGCCTGTCCGTCCTCAGGATCGTGCCGCCGGGGGGCTAGACGCGCCCGCCGGTCACGTCCTCGCCGAGCATGCGCTTGAGGAGGTCACGCAGGAGGGTGCGCTCCGTCTCGGACAGTTCGCCGAGGGGCTCGCGGGCGAAGTCCAGGGACTCGCGGAGGCGGCGGGCCGTGGCGCGGCCCTCGTCCGTGGGGACGGCCAGCTTGACGCGGCGGTCGGCCGGGTCGGGGCGGCGCTCGACCAGGCCGCGGGCCTCCAGCCGGTCGACTATCCCCGTGATGTTGGACGGCTCGCACTTCAGCTTCTGGGCGATGCGGCGCATCGGCAGCGGGTCGAGCGAGAGCAGGCCGAGGACCCTGGCCTGGGCGCCGGTCAGCGCGTGCTGCGCGGCCGCCTGCTCGTACTCCTCGTAGTAGCGCGCGACGACCGTGCCGATCAGCTCGACGACTTCGAGGGTCAGGGGGTCCGTGCGTGAGGTGGCCATGGGGTTCATCCTACCCAAATACTTGACAACATGAAATATCGATGCGCATGGTTGTTTGAGTCAGTGAACCTTTCGCTTTCTCAAGCTTTCCCTGGAGGCCGTGCTCATGTCCGTTCTTCCCGCGTCCAGCCGTGAGTGGCACCTCGTCGCCCGTCCGCACGGCTGGCCGACCCCTGCCGACTTCGCCCTGCGCGAGACCCCGGTCACCGAGCCGGCCGAGGGCCGCGTCCTCGTGCGCAACCTGCACTTCTCCGTCGACCCGTACATGCGCGGCCGCATGAACGACGTGAAGTCCTACATCCCCCCGTTCAAGCTCGACCACCCCATGGACGGCGGCGCCGTCGGCGAGGTCATCGCCTCCGGCGCCGAGGGCTTCGCCGTCGGCGACCACGTCCTGCACGGCCTCGGCTGGCGCGAGTACGCCGACGTCCCGGCCCAGCACGCCACCAAGGTCGACCCGGCGCTCGCCCCCCTCTCCGCCTACCTCGGCGTGCTCGGCATGACCGGCCTCACGGCCTACGCCGGCCTCTTCGACGTCGCCTCCTTCAAGGAGGGCGACGCGGTCTTCGTCTCCGGCGCCGCCGGGGCCGTCGGCAGCCAGGTCGGCCAGATGGCGCGCCTCAAGGGCGCCTCGCGCGTCATCGGCTCGGCGGGCTCCGACGAGAAGGTGAAGTTCCTCGTCGAGGAGCTCGGCTTCGACGCCGCCTTCAACTACAAGAACGGCCCGGTCAAGGACCAGCTCCGCGAGGCCGCCCCGGACGGCATCGACGTCTACTTCGACAACGTCGGCGGCGAGCACCTCGAAGCCGCGATCTCCTCGCTCAACGTGCACGGCCGCGCCACCATCTGCGGCATGATCGCCCAGTACAACGACACCGAGCCGGTCCCCGGTCCGCGCAACATGGCGATGATCATCGGCAAGCGGCTGCGCCTCCAGGGCGTCCTCGTCGGCGACCACTACGGGCTGCAGCAGCAGTTCGTCCAGGAGGTCGGCGGCTGGCTCGCCTCCGGCGAGCTGAAGCACCGCGAGACCTTCGTCGACGGCATCGAGAACGGAGTCGACGCCTTCCTCGGACTGCTCCGCGGCGACAACACCGGAAAGATGATCGTCTCGGTGACCCGTTAGTCTTCCCTCAGCCGTCGCGATCGTGGGCGCGAGTCGCGGCGAACCATGAAGGAAGTACCTCGCATGTCGATCCAGCACTCCGACGTTCTCTACACCGCCGTCGCCACCGCCGAGAACGGGCGTGACGGCCGTGTCGCCACCGACGACGGTCAGCTCGACGTCGTCGTCAACCCGCCCAAGGCCATGGGCGGCTCCGGCCGGGGCACCAACCCCGAGCAGCTCTTCGCGGCGGGCTACAGCGCCTGCTTCCAGGGCGCGCTCGGCGTCGTCGCCCGCAACGAGAACGCCGACATCTCCGGCTCGACGGTCACCGCCGAGGTCGGCATCGGCAAGAACGACGACGGCTTCGGCATCATCGTGAAGATCTCGGCGACCATCCCGAACGTGGACGCCGAGACCGCCAGGAGCCTGATCGAGAAGGCCCACCAGGTCTGCCCGTACTCCAAGGCGACCCGCGGCAACATCACGGTCGAGCTCGCCGTCTGATCCCGGCCCGCACGGCCCGCGGCACCGAACGAGGACCGCATCCCCGCCCGGGGGTGCGGTCCTCTTCGCGTACCGGCCGGCCCCTCGCACGCCCGGCCGGACGTCGGACGGCTGACCTGCACGACACCGTTACAGTGACCCCATGCGCGATCTCGGGGTGGGTTTCAAGTACCTGGTTCAGGGCCAGAAGTGGGTCGGCCGGCACGGACGGTGGTTCGGGTTCGGGCTGCTGCCGGGGCTGGTGACCCTCGTGCTCTACGCGGGCGCGCTCGTCGGTCTCGGCTACGGCGCCGACGACCTGGCCGCCTGGGCGACCCCGTTCGCCGACGACTGGACCTCGCCCTGGATCGACATCCTCCGCGGCACCCTGACCGCCCTGGTCGTCGCCCTCGGGCTCTTCCTCGCCGTCATCACCTTCACCGCCGTGACCCTGCTCGTCGGCCAGCCCTTCTACGAGTCGCTCTCCGAGGAGGTCGACCGCAGCGAGGGCGGCGAGGTGCCCGAGTCCGGGCTCCCGCTCTGGCGCGAGCTGTGGATCTCGGCCCGTGACAGCCTGCGGGTCCTGCTGCGGGTCGCGTTCTACGGCATCCTGCTCTTCGCCTGCGGCTTCATCCCGGTCGTCGGCCAGACGGTCGTCCCCGTCGTCGGCTTCTGCGTCTCCGGCTTCTTCCTCACCGAGGAGCTGGCGGCCGTCGCGCTCCAGCGCCGGGGCGTCGAGCTGAAGGAGCGGCTGCGGCTGCTGCGCGGGCGCCGCCTCGCCGTCCTCGGCTTCGGCGTTCCGCTGACCCTCGCCTTCCTGGTGCCCTTCGTCGCCGTCCTCCTGATGCCGGGAGCCGTCGCGGGCGCCACCCTGATGGCGCGTGACCTGCGGGGCGAGACGTCCGGCGACGACCGGGACGGCGACGACCGGGAAGTCGGCTCCCGGGACGGCGCCCGACTGCTCTCCTCCGACGGCGGCCGCGAGGCGCACGACCCGACCCGCTGAGGAGACGGGTGCCTGCCCGGCCGACCGGACTACGCCCGGCGCGCCCGCCGGGCGGCCCGGTTCGGGGTCCCGTCAGGCCACAGCCGGGGCGGCCGCCGCGCGGCGAGGTCCTCGATCCAGCCGAACGCGAGGACAGCCAGGGCGATCAGCGGCCAGACCACCACGAAGCTCCACATCAGGTACGTCGCGTCGAGCGCCGCGTTGCCCCGGTCGCTGTCCAGGAACGGCAGCTCGTACCCCTGGTCGACGATCACCTCCGCGACGCCGATCAGGAGGTTGTGCCACAGGTAGATCGTGACCGCGCGGTTGTTGGACAGGGTGACGAACGCGTCCCACCTGGCCAGCCGTCCGGGCAGCCGCTGCCAGGACGGGGCGTACTGGAGCAGGATCACCACGAACCCGAACGACCACGTGGCCTGCGCCAGCGGGATCTCGTTGAGGTCCCAGCCCTCGGACCCCAGATGGCCCGACGCCCACCAGAGGCCGAACGCCATCGACAGGAAGGCCCAGGACACCGCGGCGTACCGGGGGATCCGCTTCAGCAGCCCGTCGTGGTGGGCGAAGCCGAGGATCCAGCAGGAGGCGTAGTCGACGAAGTCGGTGACTCCCTCGCCGGCCTCGCCGGGAATCTCGACCAGGCCGGTCGTCAGGACCGCCGTCAGCGCGAGCGGGGCCGTCAGCGTCGCCCACGGGGCGCGGCGGAAGGCCCACAGCAGCAGCGGCGAGGCCACCACGAACCACAGGTAGGTGCGCAGGTACCAGAGCGGCCCCGCCGCCTGCGTCGCCCAGTCGTCGGCGGCCGGGTACGGCGGAGCGCCGACGGGCACCACGTACGTGATCAGCCGGACCAGGCCCCACGTGCCGCCTTCGTCCGGGTCCTTCACCGGATTCCAGCCGTTCATGAGGATCAGCGTCAGTGCCACCGCGCCGAACGCCCACAGCGGGGGCAGCAGACGGCGTACCCGGCTCATGATCACCTGGCGTGCCGGGCGTTCGAGCGAGCGCGCCGTCAACAGGCCCGCCAGCGCGAACATCACACCCATGGAGGGGAAGACGAGCGACAGCCAGCCCCAGCCGAAGAGGTGGTACGCCACCACGCGGACCAGGGCCACCGAACGCAGCAGGTCCAGATAGCGGTCACGGCCCGGCTTCGGGGCGACCGGAGCGGCGGAGGGCTCCGCGGCGGCGCCGTCTCCCGCCAGGAGGTACGCCCCCGAGCCCGGTGACGTCAGTCCCTCCGGTGTCCGTTCGTGCGTCGTCATACGACGTGCCCCCGCTCGCGTGCCGTCGTTCCCGTGCCCTGCCGCTGCGGCACCGCACCCGGCGCCGCCTCGACCACTCCGGTACGCCGTAGCTTCTGCCAGCGCAGCCGGCCGCCGGTGAGCGCGGTGATCCAGGACTGGAGCAGGACCACGTACATCAACTGCCGGTAGAGGATCTGCTGGAGGGGCAGCGAGATGAGGTGCGTCATCCGCTCCCGGTCCAGCCGGAACGCGTAGGCGGCGCAGACCGCCTGGACCGCCAGGACGCCCAGCCAGGCGGCGACGGTCTTCTCGGTGGGGCCGAAGACGAGGCCGTACAGCAGGAACACGTCGATCAGCGGGGCCAGCAGCGGGGCCACCACCATGAACAGGGAGACCAGCGGCAGCCCCACCCGGCCGAACCGGCCCGAGGGCCCCCGTTCCACCAGGGCGCGGCGGTGCTTCCAGATCGCCTGCATCGTGCCGTAGGACCAGCGGTAGCGCTGCGACCACAGCTGTTGGACGCTCTCCGGGGCCTCGGTCCAGGCGCGCGCGTTCTCCGCGTACACCACCCGCCAGCCGTCCCGGTGCAGGGCCATCGTGATGTCGGTGTCCTCGGCGAGCGTGTCGTCGCTCATGCCGCCGACCCGCTCCAGCGCGGAGCGCCGGAAGGCTCCGACCGCGCCCGGGATCGTCGGCATGCAGCGCAGCATGTCGTACATCCGGCGGTCCAGGTTGAAGCCCATCACGTACTCGATGTGCTGCCAGGCCCCGATCATCGAGTCCCTGTTGCCGACCTTGGCGTTGCCGGCGACCGCGCCGACCCGGGGGTCCGCGAAGGGCTGCACGAGCTCGCCCACGGTGGCCGGTTCGAAGACGGTGTCACCGTCCATCATCACGATCAGGTCGTGCCGGGCGTTCGCGACGCCCCGGTTGAGCGCGGCCGGCTTGCCCGCGTTGAGCTGGCGCACCACGCGTACGTTCGGCAGCCCCATGTCCTCGACGATGCGGGCGGTTCCGTCGCTGGAGCCGTCGTCGATGACGATGATCTCGATGGGGTGTTCGCTGTCCCTGAGGGAGCGCACGGTGTTCTCGATGCACGTGGCCTCGTTGTACGCCGGCACCAGCACCGACACGGGTTCGGTGACCGGTACGGGACCCCAGCGGAAGCCCTCGCGCCGCACCCGATGCGCGTGGGCGCCGGACAGCACCAGCATCAGGCCGAAGCGGCTGAGGACCAGGACCCCGATGACCGCCAGTACGACGACCAGCCCGTCGGTGAGCCTGTCCGAGGCCTGGACCATGAAGACCCACGCCTTGCCCTTCCAGAGATCCGGACCGGTGACGGGGGTGTTCGCGCTGGGCGCGTCGAGCGCCTGGGTGAGGGTCTGGAAGCGGTAGCCCTCCTCCTGCATCCGGGGCAGGAAGGTGTCCAGCGCGCGGACGGTCTGGCTGCGGTCGCCGCCGGAGTCGTGCATGAGGACGATGGCGCCCTCGCCGTCCTCGGGGGTGGCGTTGCGGATGATCCGGTCGACGCCCGGCCGGCGCCAGTCCTCGCTGTCGGTGTCGTTGACGACGGTGAGGTAGCCGAGGGTGCCGACGTACTCGGTCACCGGCCAGGACGCGTCGTCCATGGCATCGGCGAAGGAGGAGTACGGGGGGCGGAACAGGGACGAGCGGATCCCGGCCGCGCCGGCGATCGCCAGCTGGTTCTGGGACAGCTCCCAGTCGATGCGGCGCTGGGACTGGAAGGAGAGGTCGGGGTGGTTGAAGGTGTGCAGGCCTATCTCGTGTCCTTCGGCCACCATGCGGCGGACGAGCTCGGGGTGGCGCGAGGTCATGGTGCCGGTGACGAAGAAGACCGCGTGCGCGCGGTGCTTCTTCAGCACGTCGAGCACCTTCGGGGTCCAGGTGGGGTCCGGACCGTCGTCGAAGGTGAGGACGAGGCTGTGGTCGGGCACGCCGAGGCTGGTCGCCCGCTCGCCCCGGGTGTCGAGGACCGGTCCGCCCTCCAGGACCTCCGCCGGCACCTGTCCGGTCGCGACCCCGCCGCGGACACGGTGGTCGGCGAGGATCTCGCTGTGCACGTAGCCGCGCAGCATCAGCATCGTGATCACGGCGACGAGAAGCAGCGAGGGCAGGACGAAGCGGAGGGGCAGTGAGCGGCGAAGGCCGCTCGGGGCGCCGCGGGGAGCGCGGCGGCGCCGGTGGCTGCGGGGTGGGGTCACAGGATGATCTCTGGGGAAGGGGGGACGTGGTCCTGTCCGGCGGACGCCGGACGGCTGTGGCCGAGCGCGACGGAACCGGACGCGACGGGCGGCGCGGTCGTCTCGGGCGCGGTGGTGCCGGTGGGAGCGGTGGTGGCCGGCGCGGTGGTGGGCGTGCCCGTGGGGGCGGGCGTGGTCGGCGTGCTGGTGGGCGTGCCGGAGGAGCCGGGCCCGGGGCTCTCGGTGGTCGTCCGCGGCGTGGGCGTCGCGGTGCTCGCCGTGGGGGTGGGCGTGGTCCGCGTGGGGGTGTTCGCCGAGGAGTCGGCCGTTCGGACAGGCGTCGAGGAGCGTCCGCCCCCGTCGGTCGTGGTCGGCGCGGAGGGGGTGCTCGCGGTGGGGGAGAGGGTCGCCGGCGAGGCCGGCGACGGGGAGGCCTCGCCCCGCTCGGCCGGTACGGCCTGTCCCTGTTCGGGAAGCGGCACCCAGGGGGCGGCGGAGTTGCCCGTGAGCAGGGTGGCCACGATGACGCCGGCGTAGGCCGCGCAGGCGACGCCGACGAAGGTGCCGAGGTGGCGGAAGCGGCGGCCGCGACGACCGGACTCGTCGACGAAGACGGGGCCGTTGGGTGCCCGGCGGGGCTCGGGGACCGTGACGGCCGGCCGGAGCGACGGGTAGGCGCCGCCGCCTATGCGGACGGCGTCGAGCTGGACCGTGACCTCGCCGGGGTCGTACGCGTGGCCGGGCCACTCGGCGTCCGGGGCGGAAGGCACGGGCAGCGGCCGTGCGTGACCTGCGTTCCGTCCACCAGGTTGGTCGTTATTGAGCCAGTTTTCCACTGCGTAGCACTTCCCCAAGGGCATGTTTCGGGGGCGCTGACGGCTCCCGGATCGACGTACCTGTGCACAGGATCGAACCCGCACCGGTTCGAACGCCCCCTCTGTCCCACTGTGCCCGGGGGGCATGAGGGTAGCGCATGTGGCTGAAGCGAAGTCGTTCCCGCCGGTTCTGGATTTTCTGTGAAGCTTCAGATCTGTCTGAAACTGGCCCAACTCAGGACCCGATTACTCTGTCCGCCATGAAACGCGTCGGACTCCTGCTCTTCGTGACCCTCCCCGTCGTCACGACGGCGGTCGCCTACCTCTTCGTGTCCGGCCATCCGGACGGTGACGCACCGATCGGGGCGTCGTCCTCGCAGTCGCGCCAGGAGGTGAAGGCGGTGGCGGAGGGCGCGGGGGGCGGCGCGGAGGACGACGCCATGCCCCCCGGTCTGGCCGAGCCGGCGAAGAAGGAGCTCGCGGGCAGGATCGTGGCGAGCGCCGTCCACTCCACTCTCGACTGGCGTGCCACGTACGGTTCCGTCAAGGACATCGGGGACGGGCAGGGTTATACGGCGGGAATCGTCGGATTCTGTACGGGAACCCACGATCTGCTCACCCTCGTCGAGCGCTACACCGAGGAGCATCCCGGCAACGGGCTGGCCCGGTATCTCCCCGCCCTGCGCGCGGTGGACGGCACGGACTCGCACGAGGGCCTGGACCCCGGCTTCGCCGCGGCCTGGCGGGCGGAGGCGAGGGGCGAGGCGTTCCGCGAGGCCCAGGAGGCGGAGCGCGACCGGGTCTACTTCGACCCCGCGGTGCGGCTGGCCAAGCTCGACGGCCTCGGCACCCTGGGGCAGTTCGTGTACTACGACGCGATGGTGTACCACGGACCCGACACCACCGCGAACGGCTTCTACGGACTGAGGGAACGCGCCCTGGCGGAGGCGGACACCCCGGCCGAGGGCGGCACCGAGGAGCGGTACCTCGACATCTTCCTCGACGTGCACCGCGCGGCCATCGAGGCGAAGGGCAGGGACGGCGACACCAGCCGGGTCGACTCGGCCCTGCGGACGTTCCTGGAGGACGGCAACCTGGACCTCGACACCCCCTTGAGGTGGCGGGTCTACGGACAGGCGTACCGGCTCTAGAGGGTCCGGCCTCCTCGGCGGGCAGGCGGGCGGGTGGGCGGGCGGCTCCGGTCCGCGCGCCTCAGGCGCCTGAGCGCCCCGTCACGGGGGGCGGGGCGCCGTCGCGGGCCGGGGGTTCCGTGACGGCGCCCCGCGGCCGGGCGGCCGTTGTCCCACGGCCGCCCGGCCCTTCCGCGTCCGCGCTCAGCCGACCTCGGCGAGCACGAACCCCGGCTCCGTGCCGCCCGCGTCCGCGATCCGCTCGCCGTCCGGGCCCCAGGCCCCGGCCAGGCCCGCGCCCACGCCGTCCTCGTTCGCCCCCAGGACGTTGCCGAGCACCACATGCAGACCGAAGTCCGCGGCCCGCGCCGGATACACCTTCTCGAACGAGTCGTTGTCGGCCGCGAGCACCGAACTCGCGAGATACACCGTGCAGTTGTCGGCGGCCGCGCGCTCCGCCAGTTCGGGGAAACGGTTGTCGTAGCAGGTGGCCGTCGCGAACCGGACCCCGTCGAGCTCGAACCGCCCGTCGGCGGTGCCCGGCGCGAAGACCTCCCGCTCGATCCCGTACAGGTGCTGCTTGTCGTAGCGGGCGAGGAGTCCGCCGTCCGGGCCGACGACCAGCGAGGTGATCGCGGGCCGGCCGTCCGCCGTCCGCACCGGCCCGTTGACGACGGCGGCCGCCGACACCGCGCGGCAGGCCTCCCGTACGGGATCGAGCCGGGGGTCGTCCTCGGTGAGGACGAGCCCGGGGGTGTCCCGGATCAGGGTCGGCTCGTACCCGCTGAGACAGAGCTCCGCGAAGACGACCACACGGGCGCCCTCGGCCCCGGCGGCCCGGATCAGGGAGGCGACGGTCCGCACGTTCGCGGCGATGTCCCCGGCGACCGGGGCGAACTGGGTGGCTGCGACGATCATGGCCCCCATCATCCCGCCCGCCCGCCGCCGGGCGACCCCCGGTGCCGACGCGTCGTCTCCGCCGTCTCCCGCGGCGGCCCCGCCCTGACCGGCGCGGCCCGCGCGCTCGCCCGGCCTGTCCCGGCAGACGGCGCCGCGGGCTCTCGCCGAGGGGCGGCTCGCGGGCGCAGTCGGCCTGGCCTCGGCCCCCGGCTCGCGGGCGCCGTCGGCCGGGTCCCCGCCCCGGCCGGGTCAGGTCGGGTCCGGAGAGTCCCGCCCGGCCAGCAGGCTCAGGAAGTCCCGGAAGGCGGCCGGCATGTCCACCGCCGACGGGTCCAGGAGCCACTGGTACTGGAGGCCGTCCATCACCGCCGTCAGGAGGGGCGCCGCCCGCTCGGGGGTGAGCCCGCCCGGCAGCCGGTCACCGAACTCCAGGCGCAGGACCTGCGCCATGCTCGCTCTCACCTGCGCGTACCGCTCGGTGAAGAAGGCGCGCGCCGGATGCTCGTCCGTCACGCTCTCGCCGAGCAGCGCGGAGAAGGTCTGCACGATGCCGGGCCGCATCGCGTTGTACTCGACGAGGGAGTCGAGCAGGTCGAGCCGCCAGCCCTCGCGGTCCCGGCCGCCGCTGGTGTCCCAGCGGTCGCGCTCCTCCAGGACGGCGACGAGCAGCGCCTCCTTCGTCGGGAAGTAGTGGAGAAGGCCCTGCTGGGTGAGGCCGACCCGCTCGGCGACGGAGCCGAGGGTGGCGCCCCGGTAGCCGCGCTCGGCGATCACTTCGAGCGTGGCGCGGAGGATGTCCGCCCGCCGCTCCTCGCTTCTGGCCCGCACCATCGCCGTGGCCCCCTCCCGGTCGTCGCTTCCGACAGGACCGTACCCCTTTCGTAAAATAACAAGAAGATAACGTCACCTACCGATCTACAGGCAACCAGGGGCACGATGGCCCCATCGGGGTCATCAGTACGTCAACGAGGAGGTACGGCCATGACGGAGACCAGTGCGGACACGGCACGGGAGGCGGTCGTCGAGGCGGCCATCGGCAAGCTCGGCCTGGACGCCAAGGCCCGGCTGCTCGCCGGCCAGGACATGTGGTCCCTGCCCGCCCTGCCGGAGATCGGTCTGAAGTCCCTGGTCATGTCCGACGGCCCCGTCGGCGTCCGCGGTGTCCGCTGGACCGCCGACGACCCGTCCGTCGCCCTGCCGTCCCCGACCGCGCTCGCCGCCGCCTGGGACCCCGCCCTCGCTCGCCGCGCCGGCCGTCTCCTCGCCCAGGAGGCCCGCCGCAAGGGCGTCCACGTCCTGCTCGCGCCCACCGTCAACCTGCACCGCACCCCGCTCGGCGGACGCCACTTCGAGGCCTACAGCGAGGACCCCCTCCTCACCGGCGCCGTCGCGACCGGCTACGTCCAGGGCGTCCAGGACGGCGGCGTCGGCACCACCGTCAAGCACTTCGTCGCCAACGACGCCGAGACCGACCGCTTCACCGTCGACAACGCGATCGCCCCGCGCCCGCTCCGCGAGCTCTACCTCGCCCCCTTCGAGGCCATCGTCAAGAACGCCCGCCCCTGGGGCATCATGACCGCCTACAACCAGGTCAACGGCGTGACCATGACCGAGCACCACCACCTCGTCAACGAGGTCCTGCGCGGCGAGTGGGGCTTCGACGGCGTCAACGTCTCGGACTGGATGGCCGCCCGCTCCACCACCGGCGACATCGAGGGCGGCATGGACATCGCCATGCCCGGTCCGGTGACCGTCTACGGCGCGGCGCTCGCCGCCTCCGTCCGCGCCGGCGAGGTCGAGGAGTCCGCCGTCGACGCCGCCGTCCGCAACGTCCTGCGGCTCGCCGCCCGCGTCGGCGCCCTCGAAGGCGCCCCGCCCGTCGTCACCGAGCCCCCGGCCACGATCGACGGCGACGCCCTCGCCCGCGAGATCGCCCACCGCGGCTTCGTCCTCGTCCGGAACGAGAACGGCGCGCTGCCGCTGGCCGCGCACGGCACCGTCGCGCTCTCCGGCGCCGCCGCCCGCGACGCCCGCGTCCTCGGCGGCGGCTCCGCCCAGGTCTTCCCCGAGCATGTCGTCTCCCCGCTCGACGGACTCGCCGCCGCCCTCGCCGCCGCTCCGGGAGGAGGCGCACTCACCTTCCGCGTCGGCGCCGACCCCAGCGAGGAACTCGCCCCCGCGGACCAGGGATTCACCCTCCGCGCCCGCTGCCGCGACGCCGGGGGACGGCTCCTCGGCGAAGGCTCCCTGCCCAACGGGCAGGTCCAGTGGATCGGCGACGACCTCCCGGACGGCGTCACCCACGAGGCCCTCGCCTCCGTCGAGGTCGTCGGCACCTTCACCCCCCGCGAGTCCGGCGAACACGCCTTCGGCACCCGCGGCCTCGGCGCCTACACCCTCACCGTCGGCGGCGAGACCGTCTTCGACGGCGTCCAGACGATGGGCCCCGAGACCGACCCCTTCGAGGCCTTCTTCGGCTCCCCGGTCGAGCGCGCCAAGGTCGCGCTCACCGCCGGCGAGACCGTCGAGGTGTCCCTGCTCCACACCCTGGACAAGGAGTTCGCGGCCCCGCTGCCGGCCGTCATGTTCTCCTTCGTCCACCTCGGTCCCCGCCGTGACCCCGACGAACTGATCGCCGAAGCCGTCGAGGCCGCCCGCGCCGCCGACACCGCCGTCGTGGTCGTCGCCACCACCGAACGCGTCGAGTCCGAGGGCTTCGACCGCAAGGACCTCGCCCTCCCGGGCCGCCAGGACGACCTCGTCCGGGCCGTGGCCGCCGCCAACCCGAACACCGTCGTCGTCGTCAACGCCGGCTCCCCGGTCGAACTGCCCTGGCGCGAGGAGGTGGCCGCGATCCTGCTCGGCTGGTTTCCCGGCCAGGAGGGCGGCGCCGCCCTCGCCGACGTCCTCACCGGCGCCGAGGAGCCCGGCGGGCGCCTCCCCACCACCTGGCCCGTCACCCTCGCCGACGTTCCCGTCACCGAGGTCACGCCCACCGGCGGCGTACTCGACTACGCCGAGGGCGTCTTCGTCGGCTACCGCGCCTGGGACCGGGCCGGCGCCGTCCCCGCGTACGCCTTCGGCCACGGACTCGGCTACACGACCTGGGCGTACGAGTCCCTGACGGCGGACCCCGACACCGCCGTCGTCCGGCTCACCAACACCGGCGACCGGCCGGGCCGCGAGGTCGTACAGATCTACCTGGCCCCGGCGTCCGCCGACGGGGAGCGGCCGGCCCGCTGGCTGGCCGGCTTCGCGAGCGTCGAGGCGGCCCCCGGCGAGACCGTCCAGGCCGTGATCCCGCTGCCCCGCCGCGCCTTCGAGATCTGGGACGAGGAGAAGGACGACTGGACCCTCGTCCCGGGCGGCTACGAGGTCCTGGCCGCCCACTCCCTCGCGGACGCCCGGCTGACGGCCACCCTCGACATCTGAGTGCGGGGACCCTCATGACCGGCCCCGGGGCGGCACCTGACAACCGCCCCGGGGTCCATTCACTCCTTCGTGATCCGCCGGTACGCCAGCTCCGCGAGCCGCGCCTGCCCGTCCCGGCTCGGATGGAACCAGTCCCAGGGGCTCAACTGCCCGCCGTCGAAGCGGAAACCGAAGACCGCCCCGTCGTCGTACCGGCAGCGCTCGTCCTTCGCGCACACCTCCGAGAGCACCCGGTTGTACGCCACCACCCGGCCCCGCACCTCGGCGCGCCGCCGCTCGGCCGCCGCGCTCAGGTCCTCGGCGTCCGCCAGCATCGCGCCGCAGATCCCCAGCCGCCACGCCCGCAAACCCGCCGGGCTGACCCGCCCGGTCGACCACAGGCGCATCAGGTCCGGCACGCTCGCCACGTACACCTGCGCCTCCGGTGCGCCCTTCCGCAGCCGGGCGAGCGCCGTCTCGAAGGACGTGCGGAAGTCCTCCACCGGCGTCATCAGCGCCGGGGTGGGCCGGCAGGCGTCGTTCGCGCCCATCATCACCGTCACCAGCTCGGGCCGCTCGGCCGCCGCCCCGGCCATCTGCTCCGGAAGCTCCACCATCCGCGCCCCCGTACGGGCCAGGTTCCAGCTGCGGGTGGCGACCTTCTCCGGGCCGAGGAGCCGCAGCGCCAGGCTGTTCACGGCGGTGTCGGTGCCGGTCGCCCAGGACACCTCGGGGCAGTCCGCCAGGACGGCGCAGGCGTCGAAGGCACGGGTGACGGAGTCGCCGACGGCGGCGACGGAGGAGGGCGAGACGTCCCACAGGGAGTCCGGCGAAGGCGTCGCCTCCGGGGTCGGCTTCGCGGCCGGCCCCGGGGTCGGTCCCGTCGGGGAGGCCTTCGCCGCCGGCTCCCCGGCCGTGCAGCCGGACAGTGCCCCGGCGCACAGCAGAGCCGCCGTCGCGGCGGCGACAGCGGTACGGAATCGGCGTCGACCGCGCATCCCCGGCCCCTCCTTCGGCGTCCTGGCGGGTGAAAGCTTCGTGTTCACCCGTCCCCGGACCGACCGTACGTCACACCGATGACGGTGCGGCACGGTAGCTTTTCCCCCGTCGAACCAGAGGCACCTTTGCCGACCGGCTCCGGTAAATTACATCACGTCACATGCTGTCCCTTTTTTGAGGGTTTGCCATGTTCTGTTCCTGATGCTGTTTACTGAGCCACTGGGAAAGGCGAACCTCGTCCCACACTGGAGGTCCCGGTGACGACACGTGGAGTCCTGTACGTACACTCCGCACCGCGCGCGCTGTGCCCGCACGTCGAATGGGCGGTGGCGGGCGTCCTCGGTGCGAGGGTCCAGCTCGACTGGATCCGCCAGCCGGCGTCCCCCGGCACCTGGAGAGCCGAGTTCTCCTGGCAGGGCCGTACCGGCACCGCCTCCGAACTCGCCTCCGCCCTGCGCGGTTGGCAGATGCTCCGCTTCGAGGTGACCGCGGAGCCCTGCCCCACCGCCGAGGGCGAGCGCTACAGCGCCACCCCCGACCTGGGCATCTTCCACGCCGTCACCGGCATGCACGGCGACATCCTCGTCCCCGAGGACCGGCTGAGGGCCGCCCTCGCGCGCTCCGCGCAGGGCGAGACCCAGCTGGAGGCCGAGATCGCCAGACTCCTCGGCAAGCCCTGGGACGACGAACTGGAGCCCTTCCGGTACGCGGGCGAGGGCGCCCCCGTCCGCTGGCTGCACCAGGTCGTCTGACGGCCCCTCACCGGCCGCCGCGGACGCCGCCCGGGTACACCGAGGCGACCGGGCCGCCGCGCGCTCCGTCGTGGACGGCCGGAGGGCGCGGGAGCGCGCCCCGCCCCGTCCGGCCGGACATGACGGAGGCCCACCCCCGAGCGGGGGTGGGCCTCCGTCATGTCACGCGTGGCGTCACACCGTGCGGAACGCCAGCACCACGTTGTGGCCGCCGAAGCCGAAGCTGTTGTTGATCGCGGCGATCGTGCCCTGCGGGAGTTCGCGGGGCTCGTCGCGGACGATGTCCGCGTCGACGTCCGGGTCCAGCTCGTCGATGTTGATCGTCGGCGGGGCCAGGCGGTGGTGGAGCGCCAGGACCGTCGCGACGGTCTCGATGCCGCCCGCGCCGCCGAGGAGGTGGCCGGTCATCGACTTCGTCGCGGAGATCGCGACGTGGTCCAGGTCGTCGCCCAGGACCTTGCGGAGCGCCTTGATCTCGGCGACGTCGCCCTGCGGCGTCGACGTGGCGTGCGCGTTGAGGTGGACGACCTCGGACGGCTTGAGGTCCGTCGAGTCCAGCAGGTTCCGCATCGCGGCGGCGATGCCCCGGCCGGTCGGCTCGGGCTGCGCGATGTGGTGGCTGTCGGCCGACAGGCCCTGGCCGAGGACCTCGCAGTAGACGCGCGCGCCGCGCGCCTTCGCGTGCTCCTCGGACTCCAGGATCACGACGCCCGCGCCCTCGCCGAGCACGAAGCCGTCGCGGCCGGTGTCGTAGGGACGCGAGGCCTTCGTCGGCTCGTCGTTGCTCTTGGACATCGCCATCATGTTGGCGAAGGCGGCGATCGGCAGCGGGTGGATCGCGGCCTCGGTACCTCCGGCGACGACCACGTCGGCACGGCCGGTACGGATCATCTCCACGGCGTAGCCGATCGCCTCGGCGCCCGACGCGCACGCGGAGACGGGGGTGTGGACGCCCGCCCGGGCGTTCACCTCCAGACCCACGTTGGCGGAGGGGCTGTTCGGCATGAGCATGGGCACGGTGTGCGGGGAGACGCGGCGGACGCCCTTCTCCTTCAGCACGTCGTACTGGTCGAGCAGAGTCGTTACGCCACCGATGCCGGAGGCGATGACCGACCCGAGCCGCTCGGGCGCGATGGACGCGTCCTCGCCCGCCGGGGCGGTGTACCCCGCGTCGGCCCACGCCTCACGGGCCGCGATCAGCGCGAACTGCGCCGAGCGGTCCAGCTTGCGGGCGAGCGGACGGGGCAGGACGTCGCCGGGGTCGACGGCGGCCGTCGCGGCGATCTGGACGGGCAGTTCGGCGAAGCGCTCGCCCTCCAGGGGCTTGACGCCGGAGCGCCCCGCGAGAAGACCTTCCCAGGTCGACGCGGAGTCGCCACCCAGCGGTGTGGTTGCGCCGATACCGGTGACGACCACGGTGCGATTGGTCGAGCTCACAGGAATTCGTTCTCCATGTGTGTGATGGTCGGAATACGGCGCCACCGCCGGGTGGCGGACCGGTTCAGCGAGGGCCGAATCAGGCCTGGTGCTTCAGGATGTAGTCGGCAGCGTCGCCGACCGTCTTGAGGTTCTTGACGTCCTCGTCCGGGATCTTGACGTCGAAGCGCTCTTCGGCGGCGACGACGACCTCGACCATGGAGAGCGAGTCGACGTCCAGGTCGTCCGTGAACGACTTGCCCAGCTCGACGTCCTCGACCGGGATGCCGGCGATCTCGTTGACGATCTCGGCGAGGCCTTCGACGATCTGGTCCTGGGTGGCGGCCATGGTGGCGCTCCTTCTTGTGATTGCTTGAGTGAGGGCTTCCGGCAGAACCGGAGTGCCTAGGGGAGGGTAACGACCGTCGCGGCGAAGACGAGACCCGCCCCGAAGCCGATGATGAGCGCCGTGTCGCCGCTCTTCGCCTTGCCGGTCGCCAGGAGTCGCTCCATGGCGAGCGGAATCGAGGCCGCCGACGTGTTGCCGGTGGTCTCGACGTCCCGGGCGACCGTGACGTGCTCCGGCAGCTTGAGCGTCTTCACCATCGAGTCGATGATCCGCATGTTGGCCTGGTGCGGGATGAAGACGTCCAGGTCGTCCGCCGAGATGCCGGCGGCGTCCAGGGCCTGCTGCGCGACCTTCGCCATCTCGAAGACGGCCCAGCGGAAGACCGCCTGGCCCTCCTGCGTGATGGCGGGGAACTTGATCTCGCCGTTCCTGTCGAGCGGCAGCTTCGAGACGTCGCCGACCTGGAACTCGTTCCACGGCACGGTCTGCTTGATGGTCTCGGACTTGTCGCCCTCGGAACCCCAGACGGTGGGACCGATGTGCGGCTCGTCCGAGGGGCCGACGACCACGGCCCCGGCGCCGTCGCCGAACAGGAAGGCCGTCGCGCGGTCCTCCAGATCCGTCAGGTCGCTGAGCCGCTCGACACCGATGACGAGGACGTACTCCGCGGACCCCTCGACGATCATGCCCTTGGCGAGGGTCAGGCCGTAGCCGAAGCCCGCGCAGCCGGCGGAGATGTCGAACGCGGCCGGCTTCCCGGCGCCGATCCTGTCGGCGATCTCGGTGGCGACGGCCGGGGTCTGCTTGAAGTGCGAGACCGTGGAGACGATCACGGCACCGATCTGCTCGGGGTTGATCCCGGCGTCGGCGATGGCCTTGCCCGAGGCCTCCACCGACATGGCGGCGACGGTCTCCTCAGGCGAGGCCCAGTGCCGCGTCGCGATACCGGAGCGCGAGCGGATCCACTCGTCGGACGAGTCGATCGTCTCGAGGATCACCTCGTTCGGCACGACCCGGGTGGGGCGGTAACCGCCGACACCGAGGATCCGTGCGTACGGGGCGCCCTTGCTGGGCTTGATCTTCGACATGCTTCTCGACACTCCTTGTCAGACGGCCGCGTGCTCAGCGATGAGCGTACGGGCCGCGTCCAGGTCGTCGGGAGTCTTCAGGGCGACCGTGGCCACGCCCGGCAGGGCGCGCTTGGCGAGGCCGGTCAGGGTGCCGCCGGGGCACACCTCGATCAGCGCGGTCGCGCCGAGCGCCTGGAAGGTCTCCATGCACAGGTCCCAGCGGACCGGGTTCGCGACCTGGCCGACGAGACGGGCCACGACCTCGGCGCCGTCGGTGACGACCTGCCCGTCCTTGTTGGAGACGTAGCGGGTGGTCGGGGCGGCCGCGGACAGTTCCTTCGCCGCCTGCTCCAGCGTCGCCACGGCCGGGGCCATGTGGTGCGTGTGGAAGGCGCCGGCGACCTTGAGCGCGACGACCCGGCGGACGCCCTCGGGCTTGTCCGCCTCCAGGGCGGCCAGCTGCTCCAGGGTGCCGGCGGCCACGATCTGACCGGCGCCGTTCACGTTGGCCGGGGTCAGGCCGAGCTTCTCCAGGTGCGCGACGGTCGTCTCGGGGTCGCCGCCGAGCAGCGCCGACATACCGGTCGGGGTGATCGCGGCGGCCTCGGCCATCGCGAGCCCACGGCTCCGTACGAGACGGAGCGCGGCGGTGTCGTCGAGCACGCCCGCGAGCGCGGCGGCGGTGAACTCGCCGACGCTGTGACCGGCGACGACGCCGGCGGCACCCGCGGCGGCGGACGTCTCCGTACCGAGCGCGGCGGCGGAGAGCAGTCCGGCGGCGACGAGCAGCGGCTGCGCCACGGCGGTGTCACGGATCTCGTCCGCGTCGGCCTTCGTGCCGTAGTGGGCGAGGTCGAGCCCGATGGCGTCGGACCAGGCCGCGATGCGGTCGGCGGCGCCGGGGAGTTCGAGCCAGGGGGTCAGGAAGCCGGGCGTCTGGGCGCCTTGGCCGGGAGCGACGAGTACGAGCACCCTCACACTCTCTCTTGCGGACGGCTTCGAGCGCCCGTGGGGACAGGGACGAAGAACCGTCGGGGGAATTGTTGGTGTTCGACAAAAGTCTAGGACTGCTGATCTCCGTCGGCCAAGCGTCCCAGGATGAGTGCGATCCGCAGCGTGAACGCGGAGCGGACATCGGAGGGTGACCAGCCGGTGACGTCGGTCACACGTCGAAGCCGGTAGCGCACGGTGTTCGGGTGGACAAAGAGCATCCGGGCCGCGCCTTCCAGGCTGCTGGCCTGCTCCAGATAGACACTGAGAGTTTCCAGCAGCGCCGAGCCCGCTTCTTCCAGCGGTCTGTAGATCTCCTCCACCAGCTGCTCGCGCGCCGAGGGGTCGGAGGCGATGGCGCGCTCCGGCAGGAGATCGTCCGCGAGGACGGGGCGGGGCGCGTCCTGCCAGGCCGAGCACGCCTTCAGGCCCGCTGCCGCCGCCTGCGCGGAGCGGGTCGCGGCGAGCAGGTCGGGGACGACGGGGCCCGCGACGACGGGGCCGGCGGCGTACGGGCCGATCAGGGCCTTCGCCACGGCCAGCGGGTTGTCGTTGCCGCCGGCGATCACCACCAGGCGGTCGCCGAGGACGCCGGTGAGGACCTGGAGCTTGGCGTGGCGCGCCGCCCGGCGGATCGCCTCCACCGTCAGCTCGCTGTCGCCGTCGGGGGCCGTACCGAGGATCACGCACACGTGGTCCGGGGAGTTCCAGCCGAGGGCGGCGGCGCGCGAGACGGCGCCCTCGTCGGCCTCGCCGGAGAGCACCGCGTTCACCACGAGTGACTCCAGGCGGGCGTCCCAGGCGCCCCGGGCCTCGGCGGCCTGCGCGTACACCTGGGCGGTCGCGAAGGCGATCTCCCGGGCGTAGACGAGGAGCGCCTCGCGGAGGATCGACTCGTCGCCGGGGGCGGCGACCTCCTCGATCGCCGTCTCCATGACCTCGATGGTGGTGCGCACCATCTCGACGGTCTGGCGCAGGGTGATGGCGCGGGTCAGCTCGCGCGGCGCCGTGCCGAAGACGTCGGTGGAGATGGCCTGCGGGGTCTCCGGGTGCCGGAACCACTCGGTGAACGCGGCGATCCCGGCCTGGGCGACCAGACCGATCCACGACCGGTTCTCGGGCGGCATCGCCCGGTACCACGGCAGCGTCTCGTCCATGCGGGCAATGGCGTTGGCGGCGAGCCGCCCGGAGGACTGTTCGAGGCGCTTCAGGGTCGCGGTGTGCGGGTGAGGGGCGTTCGTGGGTTCTGGCACGTGGACAAGACTGCCTTATCCGGACGGCGGCGTGCGGGGCCGGGGCGGGTTCGCCTCCGGCGCGGGCGCGGGGCACGGTGCGGACCGGGGAAGGGCGGGGGCGCGGGGCGGAGCCGGGACGCCGGGCGGCGGGGTCGCCGGTCCGGCCCGGGAGGCCGCACTACCGTAGGGCGGGTGATACGCATTCAGCGCGCGGGGGAGCGGTACCCCGGGGGTGACCCGACGGCCGGGATCGAGACCCGGCACGCCCTGTCCTTCGGGGCGCACTACGACCCCGACAACCTCCGCTTCGGCGCCCTGCTCGCCTGCAACGAGGAGCGGCTGGCGCCCGGCGCGGGCTTCGAGGAGCATCCGCACAGCCACACCGAGATCGTGACCTGGGTCGTCGAGGGCGAACTCACCCACCACGACACGGCCGGTCACACCACCGTCGTCCGGCCCGGCGACGTCCAGCGGCTGAGCTCGGCCGGGGGCGTCCGCCACGTCGAGCGCAACGACGCCGCCGGGCCCCTGACCTTCGTGCAGATGTGGCTGGCGCCGCTGTCGCCGGGCGGGGAGCCCTCGTACGAGGTGGTGCGCGGGATCGGGGACGGTGTCCCGTACGACCTCCCGGCGGCGTACGCGCGGCTGTGGGTCCACCGTCCGGCGGCGGGCGGGCGCGTCCCCGTGCCGGCCGCCGACTTCGCGTACGTCCATGTCGTACGCGGCACGGTCCGCTTCGGGGACGGGAGCGGGGCCGAGGAGCTGGGCCCCGGCGACGCGGCCCGGTTCACCGGCAGCGGCGGGGGCCCCGCTGCGGTGGCCACGGCCGACGCGGAGGTCCTGATCTGGGAGATGCGGGACCGGCGCAGGGCGCCGGGCGCGGGCTGAGGGACCGGGGCGGAGGAGGTGCGGCCCTTCAGGCGAGGGCGCTC
Source organism: Streptomyces sp. Qhu_M48 (assembly GCF_051305195.1). NCBI lineage: Bacteria > Bacillati > Actinomycetota > Actinomycetes > Kitasatosporales > Streptomycetaceae > Streptomyces > Streptomyces sp. Qhu_M48. Next base: position 1,426,295 of record NZ_CP195432.1, read on the forward strand.
TTCGCCTTCCACCGCTCCCAGCTCAGGTTCCACGCCCCGTAGCCGTTGCCCTCGGCGACCGTGCCCTTGGTGTCCCTGCCGGTGATCTCGAAGGGGTCGCCGACGTTCACGGAGGCGTAGAAGGAGGCGGCGTTCTCGTCGCTCATGCCGATGCAGCCGGAGCTCATGTTGGCGTTGCCGAAGTACCTGGCGTTCCACGGGGCGGCGTGCGCGTACATCCCCGACCAGGTCAGCCGCATCGAGTAGTCCACGTCCTTGTCGTACGCGTCCCCGAGCCCGACCGTCTCCGAGTTCATGTTGATGGTGCCCTCCTTCGCCATCAGCACGGCGGTGCCCCGCCAGGACCGCTTGTCGCCGCCCGGGGTGCCGCCGGAGACCGGGATCGTGCGGACCGTGCGGCCGTCCCGGTCCACCGTCAGCCGGTGGGCGTCCAGGTCGACCTTGACGATCTGCGCGGCGCCGATGGTGAAGCCGGTGCGGTAGTCCCGTACGAACCAGCCGCCGCCCGAGTCCGTGCCGTCGAGGTCGGCCTCCAGGGTGACCTTGGTGCCGGGCTTCCAGTACTCCTTGGGACGCCAGTCCGCCCGGTCCCGGCCCGAGTGGTCCCTGACCCAGCCCCAGGAACCCTCGGTCGCGTTCGACGTGGTGACCCTGAGCTGCCTCTCCACGTCCGCCTTCCGCGTCACCGGGAGGTCGAAGACGATCGAGAGGGGGTGGGCGATGCCGACCGTGGTGTTCTTGCCGGGGGCCAGGGTGACCTTGTTGACCTTGTCGGCCTCGGGGGTGGTGAAGGCGGACTCGGTCGTCGTCTCCCTGCCGTCGGCGGTACGGGACGTCACCTCCACCGTGTACGACGAGCCGGGCGCCGCCTTGCGGTCCGAGACCCAGCGCGCGCCGCCCGCGCCCGTACGGCCGGTGAGCGAACCGCCGTCCGCGTCCACGACCTTCACCGCGGATATCGTCCCGCCGGACGCGGTCACCGTCACGGGCCGGCCGGCCGCCGGGTCCACGACCGTGACCTTCGCCGGCGGAGCCTTCGACGCCGGCGCCGCGTCCTTCGCGGGGCCGCTCGCCGCCTGCGCCGAACAGGCGGTGAGGGAGACGCTCAGCGCCACCGCCGCGAGAACGGGACGAGGGGTGCGTATGCGCAGCACGGAAGACCTCCGCAGGTGTGAGGAGTGGGTGGGATGTTCCGGACTCTAGGACGGCGCCGGTGCCCGACGGCCCGGTGAGGGCCATGTGACGGGGGCTGCGGCGGAACGGTCATCGTCCGGTCACATTCGCCGCGCGGCGCCGTCGAATTCGGCTGTGAGCCTGCTGTGCGCCCCACCACCGAGGGGCGGAACAAGGAGGCTCTCGTTGTGTCAGCCCTGCTCGTGACGGCAGCACCCGCCGAGCGCCGCACCCTGCGGCTCGGCCCCGTGTCCCCGGAGGTCTACCGCGCCTTCCTCGCCTCCCGCACCGGCGCGGACGGGCCCAGCTTCCTCCAAGTCCCCGCCTGGGCACAGGTCAAGAACGGCTGGTGCCACCAACTGGTCGGCTGGGGGCCGGAGTCCGGCGGCCTGACCGGTGTCGCCCTCGTACTGCTCCGGCCCTTCCCCGGCACCCGGAAGTACTTCGCCTACCTCCCCGAGGGGCCCGTCGCCGACTGGGCCGACCCCGACCTCGACGGCTGGCTCGCCCCCCTCCTCGGACATCTGCGCGCCTCCGGCGCCTTCGCCGTCCGGATAGGTCCCGGCCCCGCCTACCGGCGGTGGAACGCCGCCACCGTCAAGGCCGGTTCGGGACCGGGCCGCCGCCTCTCCGACGTCCTCGCCGACGAGGTCGACCCGCTCGGGACCGCCGTCGCGGAACGGCTCCGGGCGCGCGGCTGGCGGCGCTGCGGCGGCGCGTCCGAGGACGGGGCCGACGCGCAGCCCCGGCACGTCTTCCAGGTGCCGCTCACCGGCCGTACCCCCGACGACCTGTGGACCGGCCTCAACCAGGAATGGCGGCGCAACGTCCGCAAGGCCCGCAAGTCCGGTGTCGAGATCACCGTCGGATCCGCCGCCGACCTGCCCGAGTTCTACCGCCTCCTCCGCGTCACCGAGGAACGCGACGGGTTCCGGCTCGGCCGCTCCCTCGCGTACTACGAGCGCCAGTACGCCGTCCTCAACGCCGAGCACCCCGGCCGCATGAAGCTCTACCTCGCCCGCCACGAGGGCGAGACCCTCGCCGCGCACACCATGGTCACCGTGGGCGGACGCGTCTGGTACCAGACCGGCGCCTCCGCCGACCACCGCCGCGAGGTCCGCCCCTCCAACGCCCTCCAGTGGCGGATGATGCTCGACGCCCACGCCCTCGGCGCCGCCGTCTACGACCTGCGCGGGGTACCCTCCACCCTCGATCCGGGCGACCGCGCCCACGGGCTGCTGCGTTGGAAGCTCGGCACGGGCGGACAGGTCGTCGAGACGCTGGGGGAGTGGGAGACACCGATGCAGGGGACGACCAACCACGCGCTGTACCGCGCGTTCCAGGCGTACCTGGCGCGCCGGTGACGGCCACGGTCGCCGCCGGCACCGGCACCACCGACACCACCGGCACCACCGACACCGCCGAACGCCCCGGCGGACGCCGGGCGAAGGCGCCGTCCGCGCTGCGCAGCGGCGCGCTCATGGCCGCCGGGTCGCTCGTCTCCCGCGCCACCGGCTTCGTCCGCGCCTCCGTCGTCGCCGCCGCGCTCGGCGCGGGCTACGTCGCCGACGGCTACGCGGTCGGCAACACCGTCCCCACCATCATCTACACGCTGCTCCTCGGCGGCGCCCTCAACGCCGTCTTCGTCCCCGAACTCGTCAAGGCCGCCAAGGAACACGCCGACGGCGGCGTCGCCTACACCGACCGGCTCCTCACCCTCTGCGCGCTCGCCCTCACCGCCCTCACCGCCGGCGCCGTCCTCGCCGCGCCCCTGCTCGTCGACACGTACACCGACTACACGGGCGAACGGCGCGAGATGACCCTCGCCTTCGCGCGCGCGTGCCTGCCGCAGATCCTCTTCCTCGGACTCTTCACCCTCCTCGGGCAGGTCCTCAACGCCCGGGGCCGCTTCGGCGCCATGATGTGGACCCCCGTCCTCAACAACGTGGTCGTCGTCTCCGTCTTCGCCCTCTTCCTCGTCGTCAGCGACGGCGGTACGCTCACCCCCGGCGAGACCTCGCTCCTCGGCTGGGGCACCACCGCCGGCATCGCCCTCCAGGCCCTCGCCCTCGTGCCCTCGCTGCGCGCCGCCCGCTTCCGCTGGCGGCCCCGTCTCGACTGGCGCGGCAGCGGCCTCGCCGAGCCGCTGCGCTCGGCCGGCTGGCTGGTGCTGCTCGTCCTCACCAACCAGGGCGCGTACTGGGTGACCACCCTGCTCGCCACCTCGGCCGGCGACACGGTGAGCGGCGGCGGCCTCGCCGCGTACAACAACGCCTATCTGCTCTGGTCCGTCCCGCACGGCATCATCACCGTCTCCCTCGTCACCGCGCTGCTGCCCCGGATGAGCGGCGCCGCCGCCGACGGCGACCTCACGGCGGTCCGGCGGGACGTCTCGTACGCCCTGCGGACCAGTTCGGCGGCGGTCGTCCCGGCGGCCTGCGCGCTCCTCGCGCTCGCCGTACCGCTGATGACGGTCGTCTTCCGGTACGGGGCGACCAGCGACGACGACATCCGCACGATGTCCTGGATCCTCGTCGCCTTCGCGCCCGGTCTCGTCGCCCTCTCCGGGCAGTACGTGTGCGGCCGCGCCTTCTACGCCCTGCGGGACACCCGCACCCCATTCCTGCTCAACCTGGTGACGGCGGGCCTCAACGCGGCGCTCTCCTTCGCCGCGTACCACTCCCTGCCGACCCGCTGGGCCGTCGCCGGCATGGCGGCCGGGTACTCGCTCGCGCTGTGGGTGGGCTGGGCGCTGACGGCGTTCGCCCTGCGGCGACGGCTGGGCCGGGGCCCGGGCGGCGGTTCCGTCCCCGCCCTCCTGCGGCTGCTCGTCGCCGCCGTGCCCGCCACCGGGTACGCGCTCCTCGTCACCGACCTCACGGGCCCGGCCGGGGCGGTACCGGCGGGGCTGGCCGGCGCGCTGACGATCCTCGCGGTCTTCGCGGTCCTGTCCCGTCCCCTTGGGCTCACCGAACTCCAGGCCCTCCTCGCCTCCGCCTCGGGCCGCCTCACCCGCCGGAGGTGACCGACGCCGGGCCCGTGTTCCGCCGTGCGTCGCCCACCCCCGCCCCGGTCCGGTTCCACTCTCTCCCCCTTGGGATACTCCACAGATGCCCCGCGTGCTCCTGATAGAAGACGACCCCTCCGTCCGCGAGGGCGTCGAGCTCGGGCTGCGGCGCCGCGGTCACGAGGTGCGCACCGCGCCCACCGGCGAGGCGGGGCTCGACGCGCTCGGGGAGTTCCGGCCCGACCTGCTGCTGCTCGACCTGATGCTGCCCGGCATGAACGGCGTCCAGGTCTGCCGCCGGGTCCGCGAGAGCAGCCAGCTGCCGATCATCATGCTGACCGCCCGCGGCGACGACTTCGACGTCGTCATCGGCCTGGAGGCCGGCGCCGACGACTACATCGTCAAGCCCGCCCGAACCGAGGTCATCGAGGCCAGGATCCGGGCCGTGCTCCGCCGTATCGAGGAGCCCGGGAGCGGCGGCCGGAGCGCCGTCGAGTTCCACGGGGAGCTGGCGATCGACCGGGCCGGTCTCACCGTCGCCAAAGCGGGGGAGCGCATCGCCCTCGCCCCCTCCGAGCTGAAGCTGCTGCTCCATCTCTCGGCCGCGCCCGAGCAGGTCTTCAGCCGGCAGCAGCTCCTCGAACACGTCTGGGAGCACAGCTACCACGGGGACGCCCGGCTGGTCGACGCCTGTGTCCGGCGGCTGCGGACGAAGATCGAGGACACCGGCGAGCCGCGCTACATCCAGACGCTGCGGGGCTTCGGCTACCGCTTCGGACCGCTGTGAAGGCCCGCGTCAGCCCGGAGCCGGACACCGGGGACAGGAGAGGGGCCAGGGACACCGGCCACCGGGGCGCGTCCGGCCGCGCGCGGCGCCGCGAGGCCCGCGGCCCCCGGCTGCGCCCGCACCCCTTCGGCCTGCGCACCCGGCTCGTCCTCGCGTTCCTGCTCGTCGCCGCCGTCGGCTGCGGCACCACCGCCGCCCTCACCTACCGGGCCGCCCGCAGCGCGATCCTGGAGCAGACCCAGGACACCGCCGTCTCCGCGTTCCGCGAGCAGGTCGAGGCGCTCAACACCCCGCTGCCCGTCGACGCCGACACCCTGCGGTCCTCGCTCCTGATGATCGCCCGCCAGGGCAAGCCGCGCCCCTGGCGCGTCTACGCCGAGTACGGCTCCCTCCGCGTCTCCTCCACCGACCGGCCCACCTCCTCCGTCATCACCCCGGAGCTGCGCGCCCGCGCCGCCGCCCAGACGGTGCCGCACGGCAGCTTCCAGCGGGTCGTCAAGGGCGGCACCCCGTACCTCACGATCGCCGTCCCCGCCGTCTTCCTGACCCACTCCGCCCAGGGGCCGCCCCAGCACACCGGTCTCGTGCTCTACGCGGTGATGGACCTCGGCGCGGAGGAGGCGAACGTGGAGGCCATGGTCGCGGCAGCCCGCGACGGCGCACTCCCCGCCCTGGCCATCGCCCTGATCCCCGCGCTGATCGCCGCGCGGGGCGTGCTCCGGCCCGTGCGGGAGCTGCGCCGCGCGGCCCACAGCATGGGGCGCGGCCGGCTCGACACCCGTATCCACGCCAAGGGCAGCGATGAACTCGCCGATCTCGCCCGGACGTTCAACGAGTCCGCCGCCGAGCTGGAACGTTCCGTCACGGAGCTCCGCAACGCCGAGGCCCGCGCCCGCCGCTTCGCCTCCGACGTCTCGCACGAACTCCGCACCCCGCTCGCCGGGATGCTCGCGGTCACCGAGGTCCTCGACGAGGACGCCGGGAGCCTGGACAGCGACACGGCCCGCGCCGTCCGGCTGGTCAGCTCCGAGACCGGGAAGCTCGCCGTGCTCGTCGAGGACCTGATGGAGATCTCCCGCTTCGACGCGCGCGCCGCCGAACTCCACACCGACGAGGTCGACGCCGCCGACTGCGTCCGCAAGACCCTCCAGCACCGGCACTGGACCGACCCGGCGCAGGTCGTCCCGCACCTCGCCGAGGGGATCAGGGCCCGCCTCGACCCGCGCCGCTTCGACGTCGTCGTCGCCAACCTCGTCGGCAACGCCCTGCGGCACGGCGGGGCGCCGGTGACGGTCCGGCTGTACGCCGAGGGGGACCAGCTGGTGACGGAGGTCGCCGACCGGGGGCCCGGCATCCACCCGGACGTCCTGCCGCACGTCTTCGACCGCTTCTACAAGGCGGACCGGGCCCGTACCCGCTCGGCGGGCAGCGGCCTCGGCCTCGCCATCACCCTGGAGAACGTACGGCTCCACGGCGGCACCGTCACCGCCGCCAACCACCCCGAGGGCGGGGCCGTCTTCACCGTACGGACGCCGCTGTGAACCGCCGCGCGGCCGTCGCGGCGCTGCTCGCCCTGCCGGCGCTGGCGGGCTGCGGCATCCAGGAGACCGACGTCGTCGAGGCGGGCGGGGCGGCGACCGTCATCGTCCAGCCGATCCCGGAGGACCGGATCGTCCTCTACTTCCTCGGCCCCGACGGCCGGTCGATGCCGGTGGCCCGCGACCCCCAGAGCCCCGTGGGGGTGCCCACCTCGTCGGACGGCTCGGAGGACGGCCGGTCCCCCTTCGACGGCTTCGGTCCGGACTACGAGATGTCCGCCGACGACCTGCGCCGTTCGGGGACCGGTACCGACAAGGTCCTCGCCATGCTCCTGGCCGGACCCCGGGCCGACGAGGCGGCCTTCGGCATCACCACCGCCCTGCCGGGACCCGGGGCCGGGGCGCCGCACGTCGTGCCGGCCGACGGGACCACCCCGGTGGCCCGCCGGCTGCTCCGGCTCCGGGCCCCGTTCCCCGTCACGAGCCTTTCGGAGGCGGCCGTCCGCCAGCTGGTGTGCACGACCGCCTACTCCTCCGACCCGGCCGGCCTGGTCGACGTCTCCGTCAGCGGCCCCGACGGGATGCTGCCCACCGCCCGCTGCGACGACTGACCGGGCTCCCCCGATGGGCCTCAGCGCGCCCGCAGGTCCGCGAGGACCGCGTCCGTGAAGGGCGGCCAGGCCTCGACCGCCCACGCCCCGAAGGGCCGGTCGGTGAGCGCCACGCACGCGGCCCGCGCGTCCGGGTCGATCCACAGGAACGTGCCGGACTGCCCGAAGTGGCCGAAGGTACGCGGCGAGGAGGTCGCGCCCGTCCAGTGCGGGGACTTGCCGTCACGGATCTCGAAGCCGAGGCCCCAGTCGTTCGGCCGCTGGTGCCCGTATCCGGGCAGGATGCCGGTCAGGCCGGGGTACGCCACGGTCATCGCGTCCAGGACGGTCCGCGGGTCGAGCAGCCGGGGCGCCTGCACCTCGGCGGCGAAGCGCACCAGGTCGTCCACGCTCGACACACCGTCCTTGGCGGGCGAGCCCTCCAGCGTCGTCGACGTCATGCCGAGCGGCTCCAGGACCGCCTGGTGGAGGTAGTCGGCGAAGGGGATGTCGGTCGCCTTGGCGACATGGTCGCCGAGCGCCTCGAAACCGGTGTTGGAGTAGATCCGGCGGGTGCCGGGCGCGGCCATGACCCGGTTCTCGTCGAAGGCGAGCCCCGAGGTGTGGGCGAGGAGGTGGCGCACGGTCGCCCCCTCGGGCCCGGCCGGCTCGTCGAGCTCGATGGCCCCCTCCTCGTACGCGACGAGGACGGCGTACGCCGCGAGCGGCTTGGTCACCGAGGCGAGCGGGAAACGCCGCCCGGTGGGGCCGTGGACCCCGGCCAGGGTGCCGTCCGCGCGGACCACGGCGGCGGCCGCGGTGGGGACGGGCCAGTTCTCGATCGACGCCAGGCTCGGCACGCTGCTCTCCATGGGGCCGAGCCTACTTGCCCTACTTGCTTCGAGTGCACTCCAACGTTTTAGCGTGGGGGCATGAGCGTGATCGCGAGCACGAGCGGTACCCGGGCGCACCACACCATCAGCGAGGTGGCCGCCCTGACCGGCCTTTCGGCGCACACCCTGCGCTGGTACGAACGGATCGGCCTCATGCCGCACGTCGACCGCTCCCACACCGGCCAGCGGCGCTTCACCGACCGGGACCTGAACTGGCTGGCCTTCGTCGGCAAGCTGCGGCTCACCGGCATGCCGGTCGCCGACATGGTCCGGTACGCCGAGCTGGTGCGCGAGGGCGATCACACCCGCGACCAACGGCGCGAGCTCCTGGAAGCGACCCGGCGGGACGTCCTCTCCCGGATCACCGAACTCCAGGACACGCTCGCCGTGCTCGACATCAAGATCAGCCACTACGGGACCGCATGCGGAGGAACACCTTCATGACCAGCGTGACCAGGATCGACACCGTACGTCTCGGCGGCCAGGACGGACCGGAGATCGGCGTCCAGGGCTTCGGCTCCATGGGCATCAGCGAGTTCTACGGGGACACCAACGAGGCCGCCGCCCGCGACACCCTCGAAGCGGCCCTGGAGGCCGGCGTCACCCTCGTCGACACCGCCGACATCTACGGCAGCGGCGCCAACGAGGAGTTCCTCGCCCCCTTCCTCGCCGCCCACCGCGACGAGGTCACCCTCGCCACCAAGTTCGCCATCGAGCGGCGCGCCGACGACCCCGCCTACCGGGCCGTCCGCAACGACCCCGCGTACGTCAGGCGCGCGGTCGAGAACAGCCTGCGCCGCCTCGGCATCGAGACCATCGACCTCTACTACATGCACCGGCGCGACCCGGCGGTCCCGTTCGCCGAGTCCGTCGGCGCGATGGCCGAGCTCGTCCGGGAGGGCAAGGTCCGCCACCTGGGCCTCAGCGAGGTCACCGGGCCCGAACTCCGCGAGGCCCACGCCGTCCACCCGATCGCCGCCCTCCAGTCGGAGTGGTCGCTCTTCTCCCGGGACGTCGAGCGCAGCGCCGTCGGCGCCGCCGCCGAGCTCGGCGTCACCTTCGTGCCGTACTCGCCGCTCGGCCGGGGCTTCCTGACCGGGTCGTTCGCGGACGCCACCAAGGACCTGTCCGGCGGCGACTTCCGCCGCCACCAGCCCCGCTTCACCGGCGAGAACGCCGAACGCAACGCGGCCCTCCTCGACCCGGTCCGGAAGATCGCCGCCGCCCACGGGGCGACCCCGGCGCAGATCGCCCTCGCCTGGGTCCAGCAGCGGGCCTCCGTCCACGGCCTGACGGTCGTCCCGATCCCCGGCACCCGCAAGCGCGCCCGCCTCCAGGAGAACGCGGCCGCCACCCGCATCGTCCTCACCGCGGACGAACTCGCCGCACTGGAGCCGATCGCCGACCGGGTGGCGGGCGACCGCTACCCGGACATGAGCTCCACGTCCGCGGCGCGGGAGGCCTGAGGCGGGACGCCGTACGCCGCACCCCGGGCCCCGGGGGACCGGTCGCCCCCGGGGCGTCACGCCGGCCCCCGTTCGCCCCCGGGCCGTCACGCCAGCCCCAGGGCGAAGACCGCGAACCCCGCCGCGAGCACCCCCGCCAGGGTGCGGCGGGCCGGGCCGCTCCTCGTCCACGGCGACTCGAAGCCCCGGGCGTACCGGCCGATCAGGACGAGCAGTCCGGCGAAGACCGGCATCCAGGCGAGCCGGGCCAGGATCCAGCCGGCCGAGTCCGGCGCCCCGACGAGGCCCGGGACCTCCCCGAGGTACGAGGCGGGGATCGCGGCCGTGAGCATCGCCGTCTGGTGCCAGCACAGGATCGTCATCGCCGACAGGTTCACGACCACGACCGGCGCCCAGACCGCGGGCCGCCTCAGGAGCCTCCCGAGCCGGTCCCGCAGCAGGATCGCCGCTCCGCCCTGCGCGGCGGCGAGGGCGAGGACGAGCAGCGACGGCGGGTGGGAGTTGGTGCGGGCCTCGCCGGGGACGCCGACCATCGACGCCGGGTAGCCGAAGGCCAGCAGCAGGGCGGCGAAGAGCGCGGCCCCGCCCAGCAGCAGCGCCCAGGCGTGCCTCCGGGTGACCCGGCCCTCGCCCCAGGAGACACCGAGCTGGTACGCGAACAGCCAGCCGGGCAGGATGTTCAGCAGGCTCAGCCAGGACGGCACGGCGTCGGCGTACGGCCCGTACCGCAGGAGGTCGACGACGGCGACCGAGCCGAGCAGCGGAGCCGCCGCCCAGACCCCGAGGCGGCGGGCCGCCCGCACGCACAGCGGGGTGAGGGCCGTGACCACCGTGTACACCCCGACGAACCAGAGCGGCTGGATCACCAGCGTGGACGCCGTCCGCAGGGTGTCCACCGGCACCCCGACCCCGAAGTGCAGTACCGGCAGCACCGCCGCCCACACGGCGGTGACCCCGAGGACCGGGCGGCCGAGCCGGGCGAGGCGGCTCTTGAGCCACTCGCCCGCGGAGCCCTTGCGGCCCCGGTACGACAGGACCGAGGCGTAGCCGCCGACCAGGAAGAAGATCCCCAGCATCTGGAGGACCCAGCTGACCGGGGCGAGGCCCGCGAACGTGCCCAGCGGGCTCGCGTTGTGGATCGCCCCGTCGGAGGAGAGCGTGAACCCGCCGAGCAGCCAGTGCCCGGTCGGCACGGCGAGCAGGGCCAGGGCGCGCAGCCCGTCGACCGCCCGGTCGCGGTGGGCCGGGGTGCCGGACTCGATCCTCCGGACCATCGTCGTCAGCGTGCTCATCGGACGTCCCCCGCGGCGATCGCGGCGAACGTGCGGAGGGAGGCGGTGCCGGGCGCGAAGTAGCCGCCGTGGCCGGCGGCGTCCTCGGCCGGGACCCGACGGGCCCCGAAGGCCGGGTCGGTGGGGTCGGCGCCGTGCCCGAGGCCCGCGAACTCGACGTGGGGGATCCGGTCGATCCAGTCGGTGGGATCCTTCGCCGCCCAGACGCGGGCGGAGGTGCCGAGCTCGCCGACGTGCTCGGCGCGCATCCCGGGGGAGCCGAGGACGACCAGGTCCTTGGCCTTCAGACCGTGGGCGGCGAGGCCGCAGACCACGGAGCCGTAGCTGTGGCAGAACACGGACGGCTCGGCCGCGCCGACCGCCGCGAGACCGTCCGTGAACCGGGTGAGCCGGTCGGCTCCGGCCTCGGCGAGACGGCCGGTGGCCGCGTCGAGGCCGACGCCGACGGGGGTGGTGTACCCGGCCCAGGCGACGACCGCCGTACGCCCCCCGGTCGCCCGGCGCAGCTCGGTCGCCATGTCCGCCAGCGGCCGAACGTGGTCCGCGTCCACGTCGGAGCCGGGCACGATCACCGCCACGTGCCCGGCCCGCGCCAGGTCCCCGAACACCAGGGCCACCTGCCCCCGGCCGCGGGCGTCGTGGGCGAGGACCCGCGCCCCGCCGAACTCCCCCCGCGTGGAGCGGGCGTTGGCCTCGTACCGCAGCTCCAGGGGCGCCCCGTCGAGGTTCCCGACCACCGTCGGGTGCGTCCGGGCCAGCTCCCGCTGCCGTACGGGGCTCAGCCCGGCGAAGAACCGCGCCACCCCGGCCGGGTCAATCCGCTCCGGGTCAGGCAGCCCCGCCGCCCGCCACGCGGCCGTCCCCGCCGGCGCGCCGGTCACGGCCTCCTGGCTGTTCCCGGACGCCCACCCGGCCGTCCCGCCGACCACGGCGGTCACCAGGGCCGCGGTGATCAGGGTCCTCGAAATGCGGCGCATGGGGTCGCCCTCCCTCTCCGGTACTCGCTCGTTCGCTGGCGAGAGGAAGGTAGGAAGAGGACGGGTGACGGCACGTCACACCGGGGGGCCAACTCCCGACCGGTACCCGGGTAGGGGGTGGACGAGCGGTCAACACCAGCGGAGGGGTGGGGGTGTCCCCCGGGGGCAGGCGGGAGTACGGATGATTCCCGCAGGTGAGGCGGGTGAGGGGCGGGACCGGCGCCGAGGTGGCCCTCGGGGTGCGCGGAGGCCCCGGGGGCGTGGCCGACCCGTCAGGTCGTACCCGGGGTCACCAGCCCCGACTCGTACGCGAAGACCACCGCCTGCGCCCGGTCGCGCAGGTCCAGCTTGGCGAGGACCCGGCCGATGTGGGTCTTCACCGTCTGCTCGGCGAGGACCAGATGGTCGGCGATCTCCTGGTTCGACAGGCCCCGGGCGATCAGTTCGAGGACCTCGGTCTCGCGTGGGGTCAGGCCGTTCAGCCGGAGCGCCGTGGTGTCCCGGCGCGGCGCGGGCCGGGAGGCGGCGAAGTCGGCGATGAGACGGCGGGTCACGGACGGTGCGAGCAGCGCCTCGCCCGCCGCCACCACCCGTACCGCACCGATCAGATCGGCGGGCGGCGCGTCCTTCAGGAGGAAGCCGGAGGCACCCGCGCGCAGCGCCTCGTACACGTAGTCGTCCACGTCGAAGGTGGTCAGCATCAGCACCTTCGGCCGGTGCGTGACCCCGACCGGCGGGTGGAGGATCTCCCGGGCGGCGGCGAGCCCGTCCAGCTCCGGCATCCGCACGTCCATCAGCACCACGTCCGGGTGCGTCGAGCGCGCCACCTCGACGCCCCGCCGGCCGTCCGGCGCCTCGCCCACGACGTCGATGTCGGGCTGCGCGGCGAGCAGCGCGGCGAAACCCGCCCGCACCATGGCCTGGTCGTCGACGATGATCACGCGGATGGTCACTCGGGGTCCTTCGTACGCAGGGGAAGCCTGGCCGCGACCCGGAAGCCGCCGTCCGGCAGCGGCCCGGTGTCGAGGGAGCCGCCCGTCAACCGTACGCGCTCCCGCATGCCGACGAGCCCGTGCCCGGTACCGGACGCGCCCCGCTCCACCGCGGAACGCCCCTCCAGCGACGGCCCGTTGACCACGAGCACCGTCAGCCAGCCGTCGTCCGCCCGGACCGACACCCGGGTCGACGCCCCCGGCGCGTGCCGCACGACGTTCGCGAGGGCCTCCTGCACGATCCGGTACGCGGAGAGGTCCACCGCCTGCGGTACGTCCCCGAGGTCGGCGGCGAGCCGCAACTCGGCCGGCACCCCGGCCCGTACCGTCGCCTCGACCAGCTGCTGGACCCGGTCCAGGCCCGGCTGCGGGGCCCGCTCGCCCTCGCCGCCGTCGCTGCGCAGCACGGACAGCAGCCGGCGCATCTCGGCCAGCGACTCGCGCGCGCTCGACGCGATCGAGGTGAACTCCTCGCGGGCCGCGTCCGGGAGGTCCGGGATGCGGTACGGGGCCGAGTCGGCCTGCACGGTGATCACGGACATGTGGTGGGCCACCACATCGTGCAGCTCGCGCGCGATCCTCGCCCGCTCCTCCAGGAGCGTGCGGCGGGCCCGCTCGGCCTCGCTGATGGTCTCCTGCTCCACGAGCCTGCGCTGGGCGTCCCCACGCGCGCGTACCGCCGAGGTGAGGAGCAGCAGCACCCCGCTCAGGACGAGCAGCAGGGTGTGGACGCTGGTGTACCCGGCCGGCCGGAACGCCTCCAGGACGTACCCGGCCACGCCCGTCGCCAGCCAGACGCCGAACAGGGCCCGGCGGGACTCGCGCAGGCCGAGCGCGATCATCAGCGCGCAGTAGCCGACGACGATCGGCGGGGTCCAGGGCCACAGCTGCGCGCGCGGGCCGTCCGAGGCGAGCAGGACGAGCGCGCCGAGCACGTCGGCGGCGAAGATGATCCACCACGCCTGGAGTGGGCGGCTGACGGCGAGCAGCAGCGGCGCCGTCTGCGCGGTGCCGATGGCCCCGGCGAGGGCCCCGTTGACGCCGTAGTCCCCGGAGAGGAGGTGGACGGTGGTGGGGAGCAGCGAGGCGACGAAGGCGACGGCGACGGCGTACGGCAGCAGCCGTACCCACCGCGAGGAGGCCTCGGCGAAGAGCGGCGCCCCGTGGGTGGTGGGGGTGGTGAGCGCGGTGCCGAGCCCCTGGAACATCTCGCGCGTCCGGGTGCTGAGCCGACCGGGCCCGCCGAGCTGCTGGAGCCGACTCGGCCGACCGGGCGGGCTCGACTGTCGGTGGGGTGGCGGCTCGTGCCGCGGTTCGGTAGCCATGACCCGCTCAGGGTAGGCAGCCGCCCGGCCCCCGGACGTCATACCGGGGACCGGGCTCCGGCCTGATACCGGGGTATGACACCCCTCCGGAAGGTCTCTCGCCGATGGGGCCGGGCGCGCGGCGGGACACCCGCTACAGCTCGGCCAGGAGCTCCGCCTTCTTCGCCGAGAACTCCTCGTCCGTCACCAGTCCCGCCCGGTGCAGTTCACCCAGGTGCCGAATCCTTTCGGCCACCGCCCCCGGCGCCGCGACGCGGACGGGCACGCGGTCCGCGCTCCTGATCGCCGCCAGGACCGCCGCCGCGAAGGGGAGGGACAGGTGCACCGGCCCGTACCCCAGACCGAAGACGACGGAGGCGGGGTCCCGGTCGGGCTGGGACGCCCGGGGCTCGCCACCCCGGGGCACCAGGCGCAGGTGCCCGTCGAGCACGTCCGGCGAGCGCCACTCGACCCCGCAGAGGTCCCGTACATGGAAGAACTGGTCACCCGCCTTCCACTTCTCGGAGGACGCCCCCGTCCAGGACCAGCGGAACGTGACCTCCGACTGCCCGTCGAAGCTCGCCTTCCCGTCGTACGCCTTGAAGGACTGCGGACCCGACGGCGGCGCGACCAGGAAACGGTCGGCGGGCGGCACGTCCAGGACGCTCGACGGACCCGGGGCACCCGAGGCGTCCTCGGTGTACAGCGTCCCCGCGGCCCCGGTCGTCCCGCCCGTCCCCGGCACTCCCCCCGCTCCACCTGTGCCGTCGGCTCCGTCGGCTCTGCCCGCGTCCGCGAGAAGCGTCCGCAGCTCGTCCCGGTAGTACTCGGCGAGCGTCTCCTTCTCCGCCGGGAGCACCAGGCGGTACGGATCGCTGTTCTCCGGGAGCTGTCCCGCCGCCGCTTCCATCAGGGGGTCGGCGCCGGGCCTCGGCACGGCGTGCAGAACGACGGTGCCCCGCTTGCCGGGCGTGAGCGTCACGGACGCCAACGCCTCGTGCGGTACCCGTCGTTCGCGCAGCGCACTGAGGAGCTTCGGCGTGCGGTTCCCCCGATCGAAGCGGATGAGGAGGGCGTCGCTCTCGAACTCCCAGGTGGCATGATTTCCGGCCAGCTCATCACCCATACGCCTCATCGTAAATGGCGCGTGTCCGTGCGTCGCCCCCGTGACAGGTCCCGAAATGACGTGATCTACGCGCGTCGGCGCCCTTCCGCGCCGGATATTCCGTCGTGGCAGGCGCTGTCGGCACGAGCGCAGACGAGGCTCCCGTAGGCGCCGACGCCTATCGCGGCGAAGTTGCCGAGACTCTCGGTCCCCGGCTCGAAATAGCCGCTGTGACCGATCGCCCCCCGCGCCGAGAGCAGCCGCGCGCCGAACTCCGGGGTCACCGGGTCCGCGCCGTGCCCGACGCCCGCCACCTCCAGGTGCGGCACGTCCGCGATCCAGTCGTCGGCGTCCCGCATCGCCCACACGCGCGCGTGACCGCCGAGTTCGGCCGCCCGCTCGACCCGCATCCCGGGGCTTCCGGCCACGGCGAGGTCGGTCACCCGGGCGGGCAGCCGAGGAGCGGCGACCCCGCACAGCACGGAGCCGTAGCTGTGGCAGAACAGCGCCACGCGCGCGTGGCCCGGCAGCGCCTCGGTCAGCTCCACGAGCCGTTCGGCGCCCTGCTCGGCGAGCCGGCCGGTCATCGCGTCGATCCCGACCCCGACGGGCGCGGTGTAGTCGGCCCAGGCGATCACCGCGACCTCGGTGCCGGGCGAGGTCCGGCGTTCGGCGGCGTAGAGCGCCTCCGCCATACCGACGGGAGCCCTGTACCGGCCGTGGGTCTTCTGGAAGGTGAGGAGGTTGGTGTCCACGCCCGGGACGATCACCGAGACGCGCCGGGCCCGGTCCAGGTCCCCGAGGACCTCGGCGGTCCGTCCCGTACCGCCCGGGTCGAACGCGAGGATCTGCCGGCCGGGCCGCATCAGCGAGGTGAGGCGGTCGACCCGGCGCCGCGCCTCGTGCCGTCCCTCGGCGGAGAGCCTGCTGTCGTCGACGCTGCCCCGTTCGGCGGTGAGCACCCGGCCGAGGGCGATCCGGTTGGCGCGGTAGCGCAGGGAGACCGGGGCGCCGTCGAGATTGCCGACGACGAGCGGGTGCCGCTCGGCGAGCCGGGCCGCGCGTGCCTGGCCGAGTCCGGCGAAGAACGCGGCCACGGTACGGGCGGGGGAGCGGGGACCCGGCAGCGGGCGGTGGTCGATCCGGTCGCGGGCCCAGGCGGCGAGCGCGGCCTCGCGGGACGGGCCGGGCGAGGGGAGGTGCCGGATCGTGGTCCACCCGGTGGTCGTCAGGAGCACGAACACGACGGCGAGCGCGAGCAGGGTACGCACGACGAGCAGGGTGGGGGAGGCGGCTTCGGCTGAGGTCATAGGGCGGCCACCCTACGGGGCGAGGGTGAACGGCCGCGGACCCGCTTTCGGCGGCGGTGCCCGGACCTCGTGCCACCGGGCCTAGGGAGACCCGGGCTCCCGCCCGTCCTCTCGGCCCTCGCCCCGCCAGTGCGGGGCGAGGGCCGGGCCGAGGTGGTCGAGGTACTCCTCGGTGAGGGCGCGGATGGCCTCCAGGCTCTGGTCCGTACCCCGGCCCCACAGCTGGCCCGTGACCCGCATCACGCCACTGAACGCCGCCACCGCGATCCGGGGGCGCGGGTCGCCGTCCACGTCGAGTCCCTCGCGGTCGGCGATGATCCGCGCGATGGTCTCCTCCATCTCGGTGGAGCGGCGCAGATGGACGGCGAGCAGCGCGGGCGTCGACTCGATCATCTGGAAGGTGCGCAGGTACAGCTCGACCGGCACGACCTCGACGATGGCGTCGCCGATGGTGTCCCAGCCGCTGAGCACGGCGTTGCGCATCGCGTCGAAGGGGCCCTCGCCCGGCGGCCGCTGCCCGAGGGCCTCGACGAAACGCTCCTCCACCATCTGCTGGACGGCGAAGGCCACCTCCTCCTTGGAGGAGAAGTAACGGAAGAAGGTGCGCTGGGAGACCTCCACGGCGTCGACGATCTCGTCGACGGTGGTCCGCTCGTACCCCTGGGTGGTGAAGAGCTCCAGGGCCACCCGGGTCAGCTCGTCGCGCGTGCGTTGCTTCTTCCGCTCGCGCAGGCCGGGCACGGTCACGTCTACGTCCTCTTTCCAGGCATTTCGTCCAGCTCAGCGTACCTGTGAGCTACGTGACAGTTACCGACGCGTGAATCGCTTTGTCAATTGTCAGTGACTGTCACTAGCCTCGCTCGAATGACTAGTCAGACCACCGTGGAAAAGGCCCCGCAGGGCGAGGGGGGCGTCCGGGAACCCGTACCGGGCCCGGCGAAGGGACTGCGCGGCCACCCGTGGCTGACCCTCTTCGGCGTGGCCGTGGGCGTGATGATGGTCGCCCTCGACGGCACCATCGTCGCCATCGCCAACCCCGCCATCAAGAACGACCTCGGCGCCTCCCTCGCCCAGGTCCAGTGGATCACCAACGGCTACCTGCTCGCGCTCGCCGTCGCCCTGGTCACCGCGGGCAAGCTCGGTGACCGCTTCGGTCACCGGCAGACCTTCCTCATCGGCATCGCCGGCTTCGCCGTGGCCTCCGGCGCGATCGGCCTCTCCGACTCCATCGGGGCCGTGATCGGCTTCCGCGTCCTCCAGGGCCTCTTCGGCGCCCTGCTGATGCCGGCCGCCCTCGGCCTGCTGCGCGCCACCTTCCCCGCCGAGAAGCTGAACATGGCCATCGGCATCTGGGGCATGGTCATCGGCGCCTCCACGGCGGGCGGCCCGATCGTCGGCGGCCTGCTCGTCGAGCACGTCAGCTGGCAGTCCGTCTTCTTCATCAACGTGCCCGTCGGCGTCGTCGCCCTCGTCCTCGGCCTGGTCATCCTCAAGGACCACCGCGCCGAGAACGCGCCGCGCTCCTTCGACGTCCTCGGCATCCTGCTGCTCTCCGGCGCCATGGCCTCCCTCGTCTGGAGCCTCATCAAGGCGGGCGAGTCCTGGGGCTGGTCCAGCGGCAAGACCTGGGGCGGCCTGCTCGGCGCGGTGCTGCTCTTCGCGGTCTTCGCCTTCTGGGAGACCAAGGTCAAGGAGCCGCTCATCCCGCTCGCCATGTTCCGCTCGGTGCCGCTCTCGGCCGGTGTCGTGCTCATGGTCCTGATGGCCTTCGCCTTCATGGGCGGCCTGTTCTTCGTGACCTTCTACCTCCAGGGCGTGAAGGGGCTCAGCCCGGTCGACAGCGGTCTGCACCTGCTGCCGCTGACCGCGATGATGATCGTCTCCTCGCCGCTGGCCGGCGCGCTGATCACCAGGTTCGGGCCGCGCGTGCCGCTCGTCGGCGGCATGGTCTGCACGGCCGTCGCGATGTTCGGCATGATCACGCTCTCCGCCGGTACCGGCACCTTCGTGATGTCGCTCTGGTTCGCGCTGCTCGGCCTGGGTCTCGCCCCGGTCATGGTCGGCGCCACCGAGGTCATCGTCGGCAACGCGCCGCTGGAGCTCTCCGGCGTGGCCGGCGGTCTGCAGCAGGCCGCGATGCAGGTCGGCGGCGCCCTCGGCACGGCGGTGCTCGGCGCCGTCATGTCCTCCAAGGTCGCCGACTCCTTCGCGGGCAACTGGCAGGACGCCGGCATCCAGGCCCCGGTCAACCCGCAGCTGGAGCAGGCCGCCGAGTTCGGCATGGCCCCGACTGAGCTGGCCCAGGCGCCGGGGATGACCCCCGACCTCCTCCAGCAGATCACCGGAGTCATCCACGACACGTTCCTCGACGGCATGGGCCTGGCCTTCACGGTCGCCGGTGTGGTCGCCGTCGTCGCGGCCCTCGTCGCCACCCTCACCAAGCGCGGAGAGAACGCGGAGGCGGGCATGGGCGGCGGCCACATCTGACCTCCGTCAGGGTTCCCGTAGGGGGCCGTCACCCGATCGCGTGAACGGGGGCGGCCCCTCTTCCGTTGCCCGCCGACCTCCGCCATGCTCGTGGTTACGGAGAGTGACGAAACGGGGGCTCATCAGTATGTATACGAAGGATCTGTATACGAAGGGCGTGCACGCGAAGGGTGCGTGCGCGAAGGGTGCGTGCGCGAAGGGCACGGACGTGAAGGGCGCGGACGCGAGGGGTGTGCGCGCGAGGGGTGTGCGCGCCAAGGGGGCGTACGTGAAGGCGGTGCTCGCCGTCGCGGCCGTCCTGACGGCGCTCCTGGCGGCCCCGGTGGCCCCGGCGGCCGCCGCGCCGCCCGGGACCGCTCTCGGGGCCTGCGGACCCGGACGGCTCTGCCTCTGGTCCAAGCCCGACTTCAAGGGCAGGGCGCAGAGCCACGAACTGGCCACGACCGACATCGACAGCTGTGTCGCCCTGCCGGCCGGCACCTCGGCGCAGTCCCTCGCCAACCGCACGGGACGGCCGGTGACCACGTACCAGTCGGCGGAGTGCGCGGAGACGGGCGAGTTCGAGACCTACCCGGGCAAGGGGACGTGGGTGCCGCGGACGCCCTACGAGGTCAGAGCGTTCAAGCTCTGGGAGCGATAGGGGCGGGGGAGCCCGCCGCTCCCTCCGGGGGCGGCGCGGGCACCGGCACCGGGATCGTGGCCGGCGCCCGCGCCGGTGCCGGTGCCGGGTCCGGGGCCGAGGTGAGGGTCGGGGACGGGTCCGAGAGGCGGGCGACCTCCGCGCGCAGGTCGCGGACCTCCCGGGTCAGCGCCTCCAGGAGCTCCGTCTGCCGGCGCTCCACCGCGTCGTCCCGGTCGAAACGGGAGATGAACCAGGCCGCGATGTTCGCGGTGACGACACCGAGCAGCGCGATGCCCGAGAGCATCAGGCCCACCGCGAGGACCCGGCCGAGGCCGGTGGTCGGGGCGTGGTCGCCGTAGCCGACCGTGGTCATCGTGGTGAAGGACCACCAGACCGCGTCCCCGAGCGTCCTGATGTTGCCGTCCGGCGCGTCCCGCTCGACGTGCAGCACCGCCAGCGAGCCGAACATCATCAACCCGACGACCGCGCCCGCCACATACGTGGTGAGCGTGATCTGCGGGGCCATCCGGGCCCGCCGGCCCACCAGGAGGAGCGTGGAGACGACCCGCAGCAGCCGCAGCGGCTGCACCATCGGCAGCAGGACCGCGAGCAGATCGAGGGGGTGGGAGCGGACGAAGGCCCAGCGGGCCGGGGCGATCACGAGCCGGACCAGGTAGTCCAGGGCGAAGGCCGCCCAGACCACCCACTCGACCTGGGTGCACAGCCGGTGCACCCACGGCGCGGCGCCGGGAGCCACGATCGGCACGGCGTACGCGACGCCGAACGCCACGGCCAGCCCGAGCAGCGGTACCCGCGTGCGTTCTTCCCAGCGATCCCTCATGCCGGGAATCGTAGAGAACGCGGAAGGGCGGCGAGACCACGGTCCCACCGCCCTCACCAGGCGCTCCGTGCCGACGGAGCTCGCCCGAGCGCTACCGGATCAGGCGTCGCCGCCCGCGGCGCCCGGGTCGGCGGCCGACACGTCGAGCAGCTGGTAGCGGTCCACGGCCTGCTTCAGGACCGACCGCTCGACCTTGCCCTCGCGGGCGAGTTCGGTCAGCACCGCGAGCACGATCGACGGGGCGTCGATGTGGAAGTAGCGCCGGGCCGCGCCCCGCGTGTCCGCGAAGCCGAAGCCGTCCGCGCCGAGCGAGCCGTAGGTGCCCGGCACCCAGCGGGAGATCTGGTCCGGCACCGCGCGCATCCAGTCCGAGACCGCCACGAACGGGCCCTCGGAGCCCTGGAGCTTGCGCGTGACGTACGGGACGCGCTGCTCCTCGTCCGGGTGGAGCAGGTTGTGCTCCTCGACGGCCACGGCCTCGCGGCGCAGCTCGGTCCAGGAGGTCGCGGACCAGACGTCGGCCCGGACGTTCCACTCCTCGGCGAGGATCCGCTGCGCCTCGACCGCCCACGGCACGGCGACACCCGAGGCCATGATCTGGGCCGGGATGGTGCCGGCCTCGGCCGCCTTGAAGCGGTGGATGCCCTGGAGGATGCCCTCCACGTCCACGTCCTCGGGCTCGGCCGGGTGCTGGATCGGCTCGTTGTAGACGGTCAGGTAGTAGAAGACGTCCTCGGCCTCGGAGCCGTACATGCGGCGCAGACCGTCCTTGACGATGTGCGCGATCTCGTAGCCGAACGCCGGGTCGTAGGCGACGCAGGCCGGGTTGGTCGAGGCGAGCAGGTGCGAGTGGCCGTCCGCGTGCTGGAGGCCCTCGCCGGTCAGCGTGGTGCGGCCGGCGGTGGCGCCGAGCACGAAGCCGCGCGCCAGCTGGTCGGCCATCTGCCAGAACTGGTCGCCGGTCCGCTGGAAACCGAACATCGAGTAGAAGACGTACACCGGGATCAGCGGCTCGCCGTGCGTGGCGTAGGCCGAGCCCGCGGCGATCAGCGAGGCCGTGCAGCCGGCCTCGGAGATCCCGTCGTGCAGCATCTGACCGGTCGGCGACTCCTTGTAGGCGAGGAGGAGTTCGCGGTCCACCGCCTCGTACTGCTGGCCCAGCGGGTTGTAGATCTTGGCGCTCGGGAAGAACGCGTCCATGCCGAAGGTGCGGTACTCGTCGGGGGCGATCAGCACGAAGCGCTTGCCGATCTCCTTGTCCCGCATGAGGTCCTTCAGGATGCGGACGAAGGCCATCGTGGTGGCGATCGACTGCTGCCCGGAACCCTTCTTGGCGGCCGCGTAGGTCTTGTCGTCGGGGAGGGCCAGCGGTTTCGCCCGCACGACGCGGGTCGGGACGTACCCGCCCAGCGCGTTGCGGCGGTCGTGCATGTACTGGATCTCCTCGGAGTTCCGGCCCGGGTGGTAGTACGGCGGCAGGCCGTCCTCCAACTGCCGGTCGGTCACCGGGATGTGCAGCCGGTCGCGGAAGCGCTTGAGGTCGTCGACCGTCAGCTTCTTCATCTGGTGGGTCGCGTTGCGGCCCTCGAAGTTCGGGCCGAGCGTCCAGCCCTTGACGGTCTGCGCGAGGATCACGGTCGGCTGGCCCGTGTGGGCCTTCGCCGCCGCGTAGGCCGCGTAGATCTTCTTGTGGTCGTGGCCGCCGCGGCCCAGGTGCAGGACCTGCTGGTCCGACATGCCCTCGACCATCGCCCGCAGCCGGTGGTCGTCGCCGAAGAAGTGGTCGCGGATGTAGCCGCCGGTCTCCGTGGCGTACGTCTGGAACTGGCCGTCCGGGGTGGTGTTGAACTTGTTGACCAGGATGCCGTCCCGGTCCTGCGCGAGCAGCGGGTCCCAGGAGCGGTCCCAGATCAGCTTGATGACGTTCCAGCCGTTGCCCCGGAAGATCGACTCCAGCTCCTGGATGATCTTGCCGTTGCCGCGCACCGGGCCGTCGAGCCGCTGGAGGTTGCAGTTGACCACGAAGGTCAGGTTGTCCAGGCCCTCGCGGGCGGCGATGGAGAGCTGGCCGACCGACTCGACCTCGTCCATCTCGCCGTCGCCGAGGAACGCCCACACGTGCGACCTGGAGGTGTCGGCGATGCCGCGCGCCTCCATGTACCGGTTCATCCGGGCCTGGTAGATCGCGCCGAGCGGACCGAGGCCCATCGAGACGGTCGGGAACTCCCAGAAGTCCGGCATCAGCCGGGGGTGCGGGTACGACGAGAGCCCGTTCGGGAACTTCGACTTCTCCTGTCGGAATCCGTCGAGCTGGGCGTCGTTCAGCCGGTCGAGGAGGTACGCGCGGGCGTAGATGCCGGGAGAGGCGTGCCCCTGGAAGAAGATCTGGTCGCCGCCGTCGCCCTCGTCCTTGCCGCGGAAGAAGTGGTTGAAGCCGACGTCGTACAGCGAGGCCGAGGAGGCGAAGGTCGCGATGTGACCGCCGACGCCGATGCCCGGACGCTGGGCGCGCGAGACCATGACGGCCGCGTTCCACCGGGTGGCGTTGAGGACCTTGCGCTCGATCTCCTCGTTGCCGGGGAAGAAGGGCTCGTCCTTGGTGGCGATCGTGTTGACGTAGTCCGTGCTGCGCATCTCGGGCACGGCCACGCGCTTCTCACGGGCCCGCTCGATGAGCCGGAGCATGAGGTAGCGGGCCCGCTCACGGCCCCGCTCGTCGACGGCCGCGTCGAGGGAGTCGAGCCATTCCTGGGTCTCTTCCGGGTCGAAATCCGGGACCTGGCTGGGAAGGCCGCCAATGATGATCGGGTTGCGATCGGATCCGGGAGCCACGCTCTTCCTTCGCTGTTCGGTGGTGCCCACGGGGCCACGAAGTGGTCGGGATGTCCATCGTGTACCCCGCCTGCGCCAGACGTCACTTTTACCGAGGGGTAACCCCCAGCGGTGTCCTCCACATGTCTGGGTGGGTCAAATCGCAACCTTACGCTCAACCCGCGCATGCGTTTCGTCCGGACGTTCGGCAGACTGAAACCTCAGAAGTTCGTAAACCGGGACGAATCATGTGCGCCTGATCACGGAGAGGGAGCCTACGGTGCCGAAAGTTGCGGCGAGACGGCCCCAAACGTCACCGTTTCGGCGGTCTCCACGGCCGGGCACTTGCGCGATCCACCCCGGCACGTGTGGACTACGGCCAGCGCCGCGCGCATACGCGCGGCCCAAAGCATTTACCGAATGAGCAGGAGGCAAGCCGTGAGCGCGACCGCGGACCACGCGGAGGAGCGGACCAACCCGGCCGGAAGGCTGGGGTTCGAGCCCGGACAGGTGGTCCAGGAGATCGGCTACGACGACGACGTCGACCAGGATCTCCGTGAAGGCATCGAGTCCATCATCGGGGCCGAGCTCGTGGACGAGGAGTACGACGACGTCGCAGACGCCGTGGTCCTCTGGTTCCGCGACGAGGACGGCGATCTCACCGACGCCCTGGTGGACGCCATCGGTCTTCTGGAGGACGGCGGCACCATCTGGCTGCTGACGCCGAAGACCGGCCGCGACGGTTACATCGAGCCGTCCGACATCAACGATGCCGCGCAGACAGCTGGTCTCTCCCAGACCAAGAGCATCAGCGTCGCCAAGGACTGGACGGGCACCCGCCTGACCGCCCCCAAGCGCTGATCACCACGCTGCGAGAAGCCCCCGCCGGTTCGCCGGCGGGGGCTTCTCGGCGCAGGCCGTAGGGTGGGGTCACCGTTTCGGCCCAAGGTCAGGGCCCCGCGAAAGGGATGCGTACGCGATGGCGATCGAGGTCGGCACCAAGGCCCCGGATTTCGAGCTCAAGGACAACCACGGGCGCACCGTACGGCTCTCCGACTTCCGCGGCGAGAAGAACGTGGTGCTGCTCTTCTACCCCTTCGCCTTCACCGGCGTCTGCGCCGGCGAGCTCGGCGAGCTGCGCGACAACCTCCCGGCCTTCGTCAACGACGACACCCAGCTCCTCGCCGTCTCCAACGACTCCATCCACACCCTGCGCGTCTTCGCCGAGCAGGAGTCCCTGGAGTTCCCGCTGCTCTCCGACTTCTGGAAGCACGGCGAGGCCTCCCGCGCGTACGGGGTCTTCGACGAGGAGAAGGGCTGCGCCGTGCGCGGCACCTTCATCGTCGACAAGCACGGTGTCGTCCGCTGGACCGTCGTCAACGCCCTGCCGGACGCCCGTGACCTGGGCGAGTACGTCAAGGCCCTGGACGCCCTCTGAGCCCCGCCGGGGACGCTCCGGGAGCCGCCCCGGACCCTCCCGGGAGTCGACACCCTCGGATTCATCGGGCGAATCGACTGTTTCGACCGGGAACCCGTCACTAGGATCCAGTCGTTGATCCGATGCCAACGCACGACCGGGGGCGCTGCCCCTGAAAACCTATGGAGGGACTCGTGGGAGTCAGCCTCAGCAAGGGCGGCAACGTCTCGCTGACCAAGGAGGCCCCTGGCCTCACCGCCGTGACCGTCGGTCTGGGCTGGGACGTCCGGACCACCACCGGTACGGACTTCGACCTCGACGCCAGCGCCATCCTGGTGACCGAGGAGGGCAAGGTCCGTAACGAGAGCGACTTCGTCTTCTTCAACAACCTGAAGAGCGGCGACGGCTCCGTCGAGCACACCGGTGACAACACCACCGGCGAGGGCGAGGGCGACGACGAGCAGGTCAAGGTCAGCCTGGCCACCGTGCCGGCCGACGTGGCCAAGATCGTCTTCCCTGTCTCGATCTACGACGCCGAGAACCGCCAGCAGTCCTTCGGCCAGGTGCGCAACGCGTTCATCCGCGTCGTGAACCAGACCGGCGGCGCCGAGATCGCCCGCTACGACCTGTCCGAGGACGCCTCGACCGAGACCGCCATGGTCTTCGGCGAGCTGTACCGCAACGGCGCCGAGTGGAAGTTCCGCGCCGTCGGCCAGGGCTACGCCTCGGGCCTGCGCGGCATCGCGCAGGACTTCGGCGTCAACGTCTGAGCCGAACCGTTCGAACCGTCCGGCGCCGCACACCCGTGCGGCGCCGGACGTGCCTCATCGCCACCGGGGAGGAACCGAATCATGGGCGTCACGCTCGCCAAGGGAGGCAATGTCTCCCTCTCCAAGGCCGCACCCAACCTCACCAAGGTCCTCGTCGGGCTCGGCTGGGACGCGCGCTCCACCACCGGGGCCCCCTTCGACCTCGACGCCAGCGCGCTGCTGTGCCAGGCCGGACGGGTCCTGGGGGACGAGTACTTCGTCTTCTACAACCAGCTGCGCAGTCCCGAGGGCTCCGTCGAGCACACCGGTGACAACCTCACCGGTGAGGGTGACGGGGACGACGAGTCCCTCATCGTGGACCTCTCCAAGGTGCCGGCCCACTGCGACAAGATCGTCTTCCCGGTGTCGATCCACGACGCCGACAACCGCGGGCAGAGCTTCGGTCAGGTCAGCAACGCCTTCATCCGCGTCGTGAACCAGACGGACGGTCAGGAACTCGCCCGCTACGACCTCTCCGAGGACGCCTCCACGGAGACCGCGATGATCTTCGGCGAGCTCTACCGCTACAACGGCGAATGGAAGTTCCGTGCGGTCGGTCAGGGGTACGCGTCGGGGCTGCGGGGCATCGCTCTAGACTTCGGGGTCAACGTTTCGTAAAGCCATGTAATTTCACGATGGGGTAGACAGTGGTTCTGAAAACCTTCGGCTGGTCGTTCGCGATCACTGCGCTCGGTCTGGTCGCAGCCGTCCTCTACGGGGGGTGGGAGGCGTTCGGGATCGTCGCCATCCTCTGCGTCCTCGAGATCTCGCTCTCCTTCGACAACGCGGTGGTCAACGCCGGGATCCTGAAGAAGATGAATGCCTTCTGGCAGAAGATCTTCCTCACCATCGGCATCCTGATCGCGGTCTTCGGAATGCGGCTGGTCTTCCCTGTCGTGATCGTGGCCGTCAGTGCCAAGATCGGCCCGATCGAGGCGGTCGATCTCGCGCTCAACGACGCCGACCGCTACCAGGAGCTGGTGACGGACGCGCACCCGTCGATCGCCGCGTTCGGCGGAATGTTCCTTCTGATGATCTTCCTCGACTTCATTTTCGAGGACCGTGACATCAAGTGGCTCGGCTGGCTGGAGCGCCCGCTCGCCAAGCTCGGCAAGGTCGACATGCTGTCGGTCTGCATCGCCCTGATCGTCCTGATGATCAGCGCCATGACCTTCGCGACCCACGCCCACCAGCACGGCGGAACGCACGTCGACAAGGCGCAGACCGTCCTCATCTCCGGTATCGCCGGCCTCATCACGTACCTCATCGTCGGCGGTCTCTCCGGCTACTTCGAGAACAAGCTGGAAGAGGAGGAGGAGCGCGAGCACGAGGCCGAGGAAGCCGCTCGGCGCAGCGGCAAGAAGGTCTCCGCCGTCCAGCTGGCCGGCAAGGCCGCCTTCTTCATGTTCCTCTACCTGGAGGTCCTCGACGCCTCCTTCTCCTTCGACGGTGTCATCGGCGCCTTCGCCATCACCAACGACATCGTCCTGATGGCGCTCGGCCTCGGCGTCGGCGCCATGTACGTCCGTTCGCTGACGGTCTACCTGGTCCGTGAGGGCACCCTCGACGACTACGTCTACCTGGAGCACGGCGCGCACTACGCGATCGGCGCGCTGTCCCTGATCCTCATGGTCAGCATCCAGTACGAGATCCCCGAGATCATCACCGGTTCCATCGGTGTGGCCCTGATCGGCTGGTCCTTCTGGTCCTCCGTCCGCCGCAACAAGCGGCTCGCGGAGGCCGAGGGCGGCTCGGGTTCCGCGGGGGACAAGACCGAGGTGTCCTCCGGGGTGTGACACCCCCGGTAACGAGGAACGCTTCACTGCGGGGCGGCCGGTGCACCCGGCCGCCCCGCGGGCATGTGCGGTGTCGGCGATCAGCGGTTGGCGATCAGTGGGGGGTGAAGGCGCCATGGCCTTCTGGGACAACCTGTTTCCGGGGAGGGCGGCGGAGTTCGACTCGGGCAGCGCCGCGTCGAACACGATCGATCTGACGAAACGGCGCCCGACCGTCTCGCTCACCAAGCAGGGAGCGGCCACCGGCAACCTCCGGGTGAACCTCTCCTGGCGCATGCGGACCTCCGACCTCGAAGGGCGTTCGCGCCAGAGCGGGCGGCTGCTCCGCAACCCCTCCCAGCTCTTCAAGCCGGAGGTGGTCCAGGCGCACACCCAGGGCATGGTCAACGTCGACCTGGACCTGGGCTGCCTGTACGAGCTGGCCGACGGCAGCAAGGGCGTGGTGCAGCCCCTCGGCGGCTTCCTCGGCGACCTGAACGACGCCCCGTACGTGAAGCTCAGCGGCGACGACCGCTTCGGCGGCTCCTCCGGGGAGACGATCTTCGTCAATCTGGACCACAAGGACGAGATCAAGCGCCTGCTGTTCTTCGTGTACATCTACGACCAGACGCCGGCCTTCGACCGTACGCACGCGAAGATCACGCTCTACCCGAGCAACGGCCCGCGGATCGAGATCGATCTCGACGAGCGCGCCCCGCAGGCCCGCTCGTGCGCGGTCTTCTCCGTGGAGAACGTGAAGGGCGACCTCACGGTCCGCCGCGAGGTGCGCTTCGTCTACGGCTTCCAGGCCGAACTGGACCGGCTGTACGGCTGGGGCCTGCAGTGGGGGCGCGGCTACAAGACCAAGGCGTAGCCGTTGCCCGCCTGCCCGGAGCCGGACTCAGGTCCGGCCTCCGAGCCGAGCCCGGAACCGGCCTCGGCGCCGAACCCCGGGCCGCACTCGGCGTCGGATCCCAATCCGAATCCCGAACCGGATCCCGAACCGGATCCCGGACCGGATCCCGGACCGGATCCCGGACCGGATCCCGGACCGGATCCCGAACCGGATCCCGAACCGGATCCCGAACCGGATCCCGAACCGGATCCCGAACCGGACCCCGGACCGAGCCCCGGACCGGACCCCGGACCGGACTCAGGACCTGACGAACTGGGGGCCCATGGGGGGCATCCGGAAGTCCGGCGCCGGGTTCTGCTCGGGGCCCGTCATCGGCTGCGGGTAGCCGTACGCGGGAGCCGGGGCGTTCACCGGCTGCTGCGGCTGCGGGTAGCCGTACGCGGGCGCCCGGTCGGGCATGGGCGGCGGCATCGTCGGCTGCGGGGGTACGGGCGCGTGGGCGACCGTCAGGTCGGGGTCCGGGGAGCCGGAGGCGGCCCCCGTGCCGTCCTGGGCCGCGCCGGGGGAGTCCGGGGCGCCCTGGGAGCCCGGGGCCTCCCGGAAGCCCTCCTGGCCCCCCTGCGGGTCCTGCGCGGCCGCCGCGTCCTGGATGTCCTGCGCGTCCTCGTCGACGGAGATGCCGAAATCGGTGGCGAGGCCGATCAGACCGGTCAGGTAGCCCTGGCCCACGGCGCGGAACTTCCAGGTGTCCCCGCGCCGGTACAGCTCGCCGCAGATCACCGCCGTCTCCTCGCCCGTCTCCGCCGTGACGGAGAACAGGGCCAGCGGCTCGCGGTCGGCCCCGCCCGTGGCGTCGTAGACCAGGATCCGCAGGTCGGAGACGGACCGGAAGGTGCCGCCGTCGGAGGAGGCCGCGATCACCACGCGGTCGACGGAGACGTCAAGACCGCCGAGGTCGGCCTCCACGGTGTCCGTGAGTCCCCCGGAGTCCCGCTTCTTCGGCAGCCGCCGCACCAGGCCCGAGGGGTGGCGCGGCTGGTTGTAGAAGACGAAGTCCTCGTCGGACCGCACGCGGCCGGAGACCCCGAGCAGCAGGGCCGAGGCATCCACGTCGGGGACCCCGGGGCCCGGGGTCCAGCGGAGCACGGCCCGTACGGCCGCGGTGTCGAGAGGGACGTTGGAGCCCTTCAGCATCGCGTGCGTCATGACCGCAATCCTGCCCTCCCGGTGGACCCGCGGACAACGCGGGGGCACCACCGATACCGGGCCGAGACGACGGATGCCGACGAGTTACCTGGATTTCACGCGTGTAGGGAACTGTGGACACCCGCACCTACGTACTATTACCGGCCACATGTCGTCAGAGGTCAGAGAGGTAGACAGGGGACTTATATGCGTCATTTCGGGCACATCCCGTCCACGGCACGGGCCGGTCTCTTCCACCGGGAACCGGCCGTGTTCACGGCGGACTCGCCCGCCCGCACGCTCGCCGTGGCCCTGGGTGCCACGCTCTACAGTCCGGCCACCCGGCCGCGGCTCGCCGACGACGTGCGCAAGCAGGCCGCCCGTGGAGTGGTCTCCATGGTGCTCTGCCTGGAGGACTCCATCAACGACGCCGACGTCGCGGCGGGCGAGAACAATCTCGTGCGCCAGTTCGCCGACCTCGCCGCCGGGACCGTGACGGACGCCGACACCGCCACGGACGTACCCCTGCTCTTCATCCGGGTCCGCGAACCGCGCCAGATCACCGAGCTGGTCGACCGGCTCGGAGAGACCGTCCGCCTGCTGTCCGGATTCGTACTCCCCAAATTCACCGAGAGCCGCGGCCACGCCTTCCTCGAAGCGCTCGCCCAGGCCGAGCGGACCAGCGGCCGGCGACTCTTCGCCATGCCCGTCCTGGAATCCCCCGAACTCCTCCATCTGGAGACCCGGGCCGAGACCCTCGCCGGGATCGCCGCGATCACCGACAAGCACCGCGACCGCGTGCTCGCCCTGCGCCTCGGCGTCACCGACTTCTGCTCCGCCTACGGCCTGCGCCGCTCGCCCGACATGACCGCGTACGACGTCAAGATCGTCGCCAACGTCATCGCCGACGTCGTCAACGTCCTCGGCCGCTCCGACGGCACCGGCTTCACCGTCACCGGCCCCGTCTGGGAGTACTTCCGACCCGGCGAGCGCATGTTCAAGCCGCAGCTGCGCCGCAGCCCCTTCCTCGAAGGCAGCGCCGAGGACCTGCGCACGGCCCTCATCGAGCACGACCTCGACGGCCTCCTGCGCGAGATCGAACTCGACCGGGCCAACGGACTGCTCGGCAAGACCTGCATCCACCCCACCCATGTGGTGCCGGTGCACGCACTCTCCGTGGTCAGCCACGAGGAGTGGAGCGACGCCCAGGACATCCTGCGGCCCGAACAGGACGGCGGCGGGGTGCTCCGCTCCGCGTATACGAACAAAATGAACGAAGTGAAGCCGCATCGCGCGTGGGCCGAGCGAACCCTCCAGCGCGCCGAGGTCTTCGGCGTCGCCAAGGCGGACGTCGGCTTCGTGGATCTGCTCACCGCCGGACTGGCCGGCTGACGAAAGGACGTCGACGACGTGGTGTGGACCGGAACGTGGGTCGCGGAGCGACTGGGCGTCGAACTGATCGGCGACGAGTCGCTACCGGCCCTGTTGGGCCTCGCACTGCGTCGCAACCCCAAACGCGCGCACCTGCTGGTCTCCAGCGTGCTCGGCAAGCACGTGCCGCAGCGGCCCTCCGTGGTCTACGGCTCCGGCCTCGACCTCGGCCGGCGCGTCCGCGCCCTCCTCGGTGACGAGGAGGCCTCGCGCTCCGTCGTCCTCGGATACGCCGAGACCGCCACCGCCCTGGGCCACGCCGTCGCCGACGGCCTCGGCCTCGCCCCCTACCTCCACTCCACCCGGCGACCGGTGGACGGAATCGCCGGCGCGGGCGGCTTCGAGGAGTCGCACTCGCACGCCACCTCGCACCTGCTGCTGCCCGAGGACCCGAAGCTGCTCGCGGGCGACGGACCGCTGGTCCTCGTCGACGACGAGTTCTCCACCGGCAACACCGTCCTCAACACGGTGCGGGCCCTCCACGAGCGCTACCCGCGCGACCGGTACGTCGTCGTCGCCCTCGTCGACATGCGCTCGCCCGCCGACCTCGGCCGCCTGGACGCCTTCGCGGCGGAGATAGGCGCCCGCGTCGACCTGATATCCGGCGCCGCCGGCACCGTACGCCTCCCGGAGGGGGTCCTGGAGAAGGGCCAGGCGCTGGTGGCGGCGCACGAGGCGGCGTACCAGCCCGCCCCCGCGCCCGGCGCCACCCCCGTACGGGTCGCGCTCGACTGGCCGGACGGGGTGCCCGACGGCGGGCGCCACGGCTTCACCCCCGAACACCGGGAACGCCTTGAGGCGGCCCTGCCCGCCCTGGCCGACCGCGTCGGGCAGGCGCTCGACGGCGCCCGGCGCCCCCTCGTCCTCGGCTTCGAGGAGCTGATGTACGCGCCGCTGCGTCTCGGCACCGCCCTGGAGGACGCCGGACACGAGATCCGGTACTCCACCACCACCCGTTCGCCCGTCCTCGCCGTCGACGACCCGGGCTACGCGATACGCACCCGGCTCGTCTTCCCCGCCCACGACGACCCCGCCGACGGCCCCGGCGAGCGCTACGCCTACAACGTGGCCGGCGCCGGCTTCGACGCCGTCGTCCTCGTCGTCGACTCCACCGCCGACACCCCGGCCCTGCACGCCCCGGACGGCCTGCTCGCCCAGCTCGCCGCGCACATCCCGCGCGTCGTGCTCGCCGTCGTCCCCTCGTACGCGCCGCCCACGGCCTCCCCGTACCCGCCCCAGGTCACCGAAGCTCCCGAAAGGAGCTCCATGCTGCCCGAGCCCCTCCGCGGCCCCGCCTTCTCCTCGTACGCACCCGAAGAGGTCGGCTGGCTGCTCCAGGACCTCTCGGACGTCGAGCTCGAGGCGCCCACCGAGGAACGCGAGGAAGCCATCCAGAGCGGCGGCGCGCACTACGCCGAGTCGCTCCCCGTCGAGTACCAGCCCAGCGACCGCTACCAGGAGCTCTTCCGCACCGCCCTGGAGGCCTCCGCCGCCCGGATCGCCCGCGCGGTCGGCACGGTCACCGAGACCGTCCTCGCCGAGCGCCCCGGCCGTCGCCCCGTGCTCGTCTCGCTCGCCCGGGCCGGCACCCCCGTCGGCGTGCTCATGCGCCGCTGGGCGCAGGCCCGCCACGGCCTCGACCTGCCGCACTACGCCGTCTCCATCGTGCGCGGCCGGGGCATCGACGCCAACGCGCTGCGCTGGCTCGCCGCCCACCACGACCCGGCCGACGTCGTGTTCGTCGACGGATGGACCGGCAAGGGCGCCATCACCCGCGAACTCGCCGAAGCGGTCAAGGAGTTCGAGGCGACCGAGGGCATCACGGGCTTCGACCCGGAGATCGCGGTCCTCGCCGACCCCGGTTCCTGCGTCCGCACCTACGGCACCCGCGAGGACTTCCTCATCCCCTCCGCCTGCCTCAACTCGACGGTCTCCGGCCTGATATCCCGCACGGTCCTGCGCGCCGACCTCGTCGGTCCGGACGACTTCCACGGCGGCAAGTTCTACCGCGAACTGGCCGGGGCCGACGTGTCCAACGACTTCCTCGACGCCGTCGCCGCCCGCTTCGACGAGGTGGGCGAGGACGTCGACACCGACGTCAAGGAACTCCTGGCCGCCGACCGCACCCCCACCTGGGAGGGCTGGGCCGCCGTGGAGCGGATCAGCGAGGAGTACGGCATCCACGACGTCAACCTGGTCAAGCCGGGCGTCGGTGAGACCACCCGTGTCCTGCTCCGCCGCGTCCCCTGGAAGATCCTCGCCAAGCGGGGCGCCGACGCCGACCTCGCCCACGTCCGGCTGCTCGCCGAACAGCGCGGTGTCCCGGTCGAGGTGGTCGACGAACTCCCGTACAGCTGCGTGGGACTGATCCACCCTCAGTACACGAGAGGTGCGACAGGCGCCGACGGCAGGACGGTGGCGTCCCAGTGAGTACGACTCCCGGCACGACGCTGGTCGCGAGCGACCTCGACCGCACCCTCATCTACTCGTCCGCCGCCCTCGCCCTCGGCATGCCCGACGCCGAGGCGCCCCGGCTGCTCTGCGTCGAGGTCCACGAGTCCAGACCGCTCTCCTACATGACCGAGGACGCGGCCGGACTCCTCGCGCGGCTGGCCGACGAGACCGTCTTCGTCCCCACCACGACCCGGACGCGCAAGCAGTACCAGCGCATCCAACTCCCCGGCACCGCACCGGAGTACGCGATCTGCGCCAACGGCGGACACATCCTCGTCGACGGCGTGTCCGACCCCGACTGGCACGCCTCCGTGGTCCGCCGGCTCGCCGACGAGTGCGCGCCGCTCTCCGAGGTCCGCGCCTTCCTCACCGCCACCACGGACCTCTCCTGGGTGCGCAAGCACCGCGTCGCCGAGGACCTGTTCGCCTACCTCGTCGTCGAGCGGGAACGGCTCCCCGAGGAGTGGCTGGCGCGGTTCGGCGCCTGGGCGGGGGAGCGCGGCTGGACGGTCTCGCTCCAGGGCCGCAAGGTGTACGCCGTACCGAAGCCGCTCACCAAGAGCGCGGCCGTCCGCGAGGTCGCCCGCCGCACCGGCGCCTCGCTCACCCTGGCCGCCGGCGACTCCCTGCTCGACGCCGACCTGCTGCTCGCCGCGGACAAGGCCTGGCGCCCCGGCCACGGCGAGCTGGCCGAGAGCGACTGGACCGCCCCCCACCTCGACGTCCTCGCGGAGCGAGGGGTCGCGGCGGGGGAGGAGATCCTGCGCCGCTTCCGCGCGGCGGCCGCCGTCGTCTGACCCCCTGGGGGCTAGCCGCAGCCGCCCCCACCGCAGCAGCCACCGCCCCCGCCGCCCGGCGCGGGGGCGGGCGCGGAGGCGGACGAGCCGCCGACGGCCACGGCCGAGAGCAGCTTCACGGTGTCGTCGTGCCCGGCGGGGCAGGAGGCCGGATCGGAGGACTCGGCCATGGGACGGCTGAGCTCGAAGGTGTCGCCGCAGGTACGGCAGCGGAATTCGTAACGAGGCATGGGGACAGGCTAGAGCCTGCGCGGACCCACGGGCAGGGTCCCGGGGCCGCGTGGCCCGAGTCGGACGGTCCGGAGACGCGCGGGCCGTCGACGTCCGGGCCGGCCTCAGTGCCCGCTGCCGCCTCCCCGCTCCTCCCGGATCTGCCCCACGACGTGCGCGGCGGAGCCCCGTACGCCCTCCAGCTCGGTCAGGAAGTGCCAGTAGTCCGGGTGGCGGCCCTCCAGGCCGGCGACCGCGCGGTCGAGCCGGGCGACGGCCTCGTCCAGGGGCCGGGCGTGGCGCGGGTCGGGGGTGTTCCGCCCGTCCATCGCGAGCCGCTGGGCGTCCCGTACGGCGAACCGGGTGCGGTCGATCTCCGCCCTCGGGTCCTTGGCGACGGCGTCCAGCCGGTGCAGCCGGTCCCCGGCGGCCGAGACGGCCTCGTCGGTGGAGTCGAGCAGCGCGCGGACCGTGGAGAGCATCGACGTCGCGTCGGGCCAGCGCTGCTCGGCCCGCGCCCTCCCGGCCTCGGCGAGCCGGTCCTCGGCCTGGCGGAGCGTCTCGGCGGCCTGCTCCGGCACGTGCTGGAGGTCCTGCCAGCAGGGCGCGGTGAAGCGACGGCGCAGCTCCGAGAGGACCGGTTCGACGCCTCCGGCGCGGGTGGTGAGCGCCTCGGTGCGGGTACGGAGGGAGACCAGGCGCCGGTCGATCTCGGCGGCCCGCTCGGGCAGCCGCTCGGCCTCGGCCCGTACGGCCTCGGCATCGCGCAGCACCCGGTCAGCGCGCTGGAGGGTCTCGGGGACGCCGTGGCGGCCGGCGCCCTCGTTGAGACGGGTGAGGTCGGGCCCGAGAGCGGCGAGCCGCGCGGCGAGGTCGTCGGCGCGCAGCCCGCTCTCCCGTACGGCGTCGAGGGCGCCGCTCGCGCCACGCAGGGCCTGCCGGGCGCGCTCGACGGCGGGGGCGAGGCGGGCGAGCTGGGTCTCGGCGCGGTCGAGCAGCGGTCCGAGCCCCTCCTCGAACCGGTCGAGCTCGCCCTTCACCCGGTCCAGCTCGTCCTTGGCGCGGGTCAGTTCGGCGCGGGCGCGGCTCGCGGTCGCCGCGTCGAGCTCGTCACGGTCGAGGTCGTGGGCGTCGACGGCGGCGATGTAGCCGTGGCTGACCTCGTCGATCCGGCGCCCGAGGGCCTCGAAGCCCTCGACGGCGCGGCGCGTCTCGGGGGAGCTGTCGACGGCGGTGATCGTCTCGATGGAGATGCGCAGTCCGCGCTGGGCGGTGTCGAGTTCGTAGAAGGCCGCCGCGGCGGCGTCCTTGGCGGCCTGGGCCTCGGCCCGCTGGCTCTCGCCGCGCCCGCCGAACCAGCGGCGGGTGCCGCCGCCGGCGAAGGAGTGCGGCAGCAGCACCCCGACGAGCAGGGGCAGGGCGAGGGCGAGCCGCAGGCCGGACGGCGCCCGGCGCGACGCTCCGCCGGATCGGTTCGTGTCCCGGTTCGGCGCGTCACGACGCCGGACGTCGCTCGCCCCCCTCGCGTCGCTCGCCGCCACGTACCTCTCCCGTGCTGTGTCCGCCGTGCCCGGTCCGGTTCATTCTCCCACCCGGTAGGGACGAACACACGGCCCGGTCAGTTCGCCGGGAGCTTGCCCGACGTGAGAACGGAGACGTCGCCGTTGTCGCTGCGGGCGCTCACGGTGTGCCCGCTCCCGTCGCGGAGGGGGACGTCGATCCGGACGTCGCCGTTCTCGCTGGCCCCGGTCACCGCGTACTCGGCGGTGGGGAGGGAGACGGTGACGTCGCCGTTGTCGGTGAAGACGTCGACGCGGCGGGGTACGGCGCCGAGGGCGATCCGCACGTCGCCGTTGTCGGCCCGGGCGACCACCTCGGGCGCGGTGGCACCGGCCTCGACGACGAGGTCGCCGTTGTCACTGCCGAGGTCGAGCGGCCCACGGGCCTCGCGCACCCGCACGTCCCCGTTGTCGGAGCGCACCTTGAGGGGCGTGTCGAAGCCCGTGGCCGTCACGCCCCCGTTGTCGTCCTCGACGGAGACGGCGACACCGCGGGGCACCTGGATGCGGTGGACGGCGTCGCAGTCGGACGCGACGCCGCCGCAGTCCACCCGCAGGGTGAGCCGCCCGTCGACCAGCTTCCAGCTGGGGTCGGGACCGGACCCCATGAACACCCACCCGTCGACCTGACGCTCGACGCGTACCTCGTCGATGTCGGCGGGGGTGATCACCAGCGCGGAGTCGTCCGAGTCGACGGTGAGCGCGCCCCCGCCGAAGGCGAACGCCTTCCGCTCCACCGGCGCCCCCTCGACATCGGTGCTGCCGCACCCGGAGAGGGCGAGCACAGCGACACCGGAGGCGAGCAACACCGAAATCGGACGACGTACGGCACCCATGGACCTCGAACCCCCACCTGAAACGCGGACAGTGCCCCGACGGTACGACCCCACCACCCGGCGTCACGATCCGGCGACCCACCGTCCCGAGGGTGGGGATACCCCCCCACCCGGGGTATCCGTTTGCGGCACCCACCCGTGCGCCATGTAGGCTGATGCCTCTTCCACGGGTGCGTAGCTCAGGGGTAGAGCGCTGCTCTTACAAAGCAGATGTCGGCGGTTCGAAACCGTCCGCGCCCACCAGCAGGTAGCACGACAAAGGCCCAGGTCACCGGTACTGAACCGGGAACCTGGGCCTTATTCGTTCCCCGGCCGGGAAGGCGGGGGAGAGCTTTCGTGCCAGTTACGTGCCAGATGCGTCGCCGGGCTCGGCCGGCCGGACCTTCCTGATCTGCTCGTCGACGTGGGCGGCGATGGCGTGGTCACGACCGTTCACCAGGTGCTGATAGATCAGCGCGGCCCGCACCGATGAATGTCCCATCCGCTGCATCAGCTCACGCGTCGTGGCGCCGCCGGTCGCGGCGAGGGTGTTCCCGGGTGGAGTCCTCGAACTCACCGAGGCCGGCCCCGGAAGCCGGCGTCGCCCGCGAGGTCCTGGAGGAGACGGGCATCCACGTCGAGGTGGACGAGCTGACGGGCGTCTACAAGAACACCACCCGCGGCATCGTCGCCCTGGTCTTCCGCTGCAAGCCATCGGGCGGCGCCGAGCGAACCTCAGACGAGTCCACCGCGGTCGACTGGCTGACGCCGGCGGAGGTCGAGGAGCGCATGGCGGAGGTCTACGCGATCCGCCTCCTGGACGTGGGGACGTCCGGATGGCCACCCTGAAGCCTGTCAGCGAGTGGCGCGACGTCTATGACTTCCTGGACCAGATCCGCTTGCGACCCGGGATGTTCGTACGCGGCGGTTCACTCCT
This sequence comes from Streptomyces sp. Qhu_M48, assembly GCF_051305195.1. NCBI lineage: Bacteria > Bacillati > Actinomycetota > Actinomycetes > Kitasatosporales > Streptomycetaceae > Streptomyces > Streptomyces sp. Qhu_M48. The sequence goes on from NZ_CP195432.1 coordinate 1,463,735, forward strand.
GGAGCTCCAGGAAATGCTGTACGGCTACCGAGTCGCATCCGATCCACGGCCCAGAGGCCATGACGGACTTCGAACACCAGGGCTCGTTCGCCGGTCCGTCGCCCGGGCCTGCGCTCCTGTCTCCGCCCCGCTCCAGCCCGACCGCCGGCCGCACGCCTGACAGCTCGGGTTGATGAGTGGTCAACCTTTCTGTGGCTGGGCGGTCGGCTCCACGGCTTTAGGCAGCCAATTTGGGGCGAGCCTCTAGGATCATGGCCCCAACGTCGTGCTTTATCGGGCAGGTCCACAACCTGCCCGACGCGCCGAAAGCTTACGGGGCCATGATCACTCGCCCCAAAGCAGCTCCAGCCCAAAGCCGCTCCACCGGCCTGTCTGGGTCGTTCAGCGCTGGATTGGCCGAAGGAGCGTCGCAGAATTTTTCCTAACACCTGCGCCGATTAGGTCGCGAAGCTTAGGGTTTACGTCAAGCAAATGCTCAAAGTCAGGCCAAAGGAGAGTAGCCTTCTCCCCGACTTGGGAAACTACTTCTACAAGGTCTGCGCCAGCGGCATCCAGCCGTCTTTCCAGCCTCTGGAAAGTAGCGAGCGAAACAGTTTCAAAGCGCTTGGATCCGAAGAATTTTAGGCCCAAATCTTCCGGGCCATCCATGTCGGTCCTGTACGGCGATGTCGCGACCAGGTCATAAGCAGGCGACAAGGTAGGGATTCGACCGTCCCTGTAGATCAGTGACCAATTTTTCAAATGTGCATCACCATTCGAAATGATCACCGAAAAGGCGAGTCTCCTGGCGAACTCACGCAAGGAGTCAAGATCCCTTCTTCGGTAAACCAAAGAGGCGATTGTTTCGTAGTTACCCTGATACTTCGCTACAGGGTAAAAGTCGCGTACTTGTGCCAGGTCTTCTATGTGGATCTTCCGTCTATCTTTATCCCGGTCGAACCTGCGAACCGCGTATGCCCACTCTTCGTCATTTGGCCACATGTTTGACGGAATATCACCGAGGTCATCTCGATGGACGATCCGAACCTCGGGGACGTCCAAACCGAGAGCGTGGGCGAAGGCCATCATGACGTATTCATTGTGTGGAACGTTAGGGTAGCGATGATCGGGCAACTTTACGATCCAGTCACCACCCACCCCGAATGCAGGGAGACTGAGACGATCCCCTCTAGCAAGCATGGAGAACTTGAGGGCTACTCCGGCTAGCGAGAATCTCCATCGACTTGATGGGTCAGAAAAAAGGATCCCTGCTGGGACTTCTTCGGAAAATTCGCTTGGCCCCCATTCGGGATAATCATTCGTTCCGTCGTCTGCGATGATCTCGACTGCTCCAGGAAGATCGTGCCCGACCCGTGAAAGCAATTCCATCTCGCGATCCAGCGAAACACCCTTGTCTTCCGCGATCCATTCACGCAGTGGGCCCTCGGGCAAGAGATTTGAAAACCATGGCGGGAGTCGAAGAGCCGCCGCGTAACGCCCTTCAAGATTCTGTTCGAAGCGAAGGCCCAATACTGGCCTCCTGCCGTCGGATACGTATGCACTGTCAAGAAGGAATCGAGTATGATCTCCGCGCTGGTGAAGTGTCCCCACCCTTCTGCCGTGCAGCCATACCCCGTAGGCAGACTCAGGAAGGCTCATCAGCATCTTCCTCTTCATCGTCGGGAATTACCAGATCATTAAGGGGAGGCGTATTCTCGAATCCCCATTCAGCCATCGCCTGCAAGTAGTCCCGGAAGAGAATGGTAAGAGATTCCTGGCGTCCGCGAAGGAATCGGACAACCTCACCCGCAGCAAGCCAGTGCGCCATTTCAGGGGTTATGGCATGAGAAGCAAGAACGTCATGCCACCTACCCTCCTCCATGTCGAGCGGATACTGAGCAAGGCGGCCCAGAATCTCATCCACAGATTCGAAATCATTAGGGACAATGATTCGATTGGCGGCCCAGAGGCGATATTCCGGAGGGGTGACTCGCTGACTAACGACGTGTCGAACTGCATCCGCTGCCGTCGGGCGGTCTGTAAGGACTTCTGTGAGCTGCGCCCTTTCATATGGCTGGCCCGAACGCGGAGATCGAGGCTGGAGACTCCAAAGCGCGCAGAGCGCCATTTTCCCAACAGCCTCGTTTGTTCGGAAACGCCTAAGATCTGGCATCGGCTGGTCAAGCCGATCAACGGGCTCAAGGAGGCGCTGTACAGACCCTGTCAAGTCACCCTTCCGGATGCGTGAGCAGAGTACGCGCATAGCGTTCGTAAAGCTTCCCTTAAAGATCTCGGGCCCAGCCAGAGTGGTACGCCAATACCACCGTCGTAGAAGCTGGAGGCTTCGATCATCCGGCTCAGGGAAATGAGCAAAAAACCTGCACAGTACAACAAGAAGATACCGGTAGGTGAGAAAAGTAAAGTGGGGGACGCCGGCGATGCCCTGAAGAAAATTCACCGCTCGCCGCAGTGCCTCTTCGCCAGCCTGATATGCGGCGTCTCTGTCTTCCCCTGGAAATTCAACTAGCCCGCGACGAATCTCGTCGGAAAATTCACTTCGGATCTCACGCGCCGGGTCTGGTCCGCGACGAGCGAGAATGGCTCGCAAAACAGTATCATCATCGATGACACCGAATCCGAAGGAGTCATTAATGTGTTCTGCAATTAGGCTAATGTCTAGGCGTTCATCGGCACCCTCTTCCGGGCCGGCAAAGAGAGCCGAAAAGATCTCAGCTCGACTCAGCCGCTTGCCGTAGTTATTCATACGGTCGAAGATGTCTCGCAGAACAGCCTCGTCATCTTGCCTGACGAGGTAGGCAGGAATATTGAATTGCCGAAGCTTTTTCGTTACTGACGTGGCTTCCTGGAGGTGGCTGGAAATCTCCGGATACTTAGAGAACCACGTAAGAACACCTTGCAGGTCAAAAATAACCGGCAAGGGGACGACCCACGGATCAATTTGTGTAGGCTGAGGGGTGAACTGGGAAATTCGCAGATCGTAGGCCAAGGAAAAACGAGAGTCGCGTTCGCTCTCAGGGTGAAGCGCGTTTGCTAGGCTTGTTACGCGTTGCTGCCCATCGACGACCCAAAGAGCGTTATCCGATTGAGGTGCATCGATCTCAAGTTGGCCTAGACGGACGGTACCGCTGGGAGCTGGGCGTACCCAGAGAAGCAAGCTTCCGACGGGGTACCCCTTAACGATACTGTCGAATAGGCGCGCTACGTCGGCTCGGGTCCACCGAAAGTCACGCTGGAAATGAGGAACTCTCACGTGACCGCTCCAAGCCCTCTCGACCAATTCCTCAAGGTCGAAAGTGGTCGCGCTCGGTTGGGTTTCAAGTCCGGAACGCATGTGTCTCCTCACCGGCGTGCTGATCCGCCCAGGATAGCCGTCCAGCGTCGTTTGGGGGCCTTACTGTAGAGGTATCTGCAGTGGCCTGGTGAAGTGTGAGGGTCGCAAGTGATGCGGGCGAGGGAACCGCGGCGACGCCGCGCCAAGTGTCGGAGTGGGGCGGGGGCGTGGCGCGGGGGGAGCACCAGCGCGTAGTAACTGCTGGCGTGCTGGTGCCAGTGACTCGCCCGAACCGTTCTCCGCCGTCATTGGGCTCGGCCCACCGGTGGACGGACACGGCCGTTCCTCCGTACAGAAGGTTAGCGAGCAGCGGAGATGCGCACGGCCACTGCCTGAGTGAGGTTCACCGACGCAAGTGGGCCCCGGGATAGTCCCGGGGCCATTCCTTCCAGGTTGGGGTAGTGCCGTTACCCGAAGGCTGCTGCCGGCGGCCAAGGGTTGTCGTCCTGAGCAGAGGGGGGGCGAGGCTGACAGGCGTTGGCCGCGGCTTGTCGCTACGCGGAGGACGTCCCGCAGGGCTCCCACCAGGTCCGCAGACAGGTCTCGGAGGCCCTTCGCATCCGTCTTCTCGTCATTGAGCACTATCAGCGCGTGTGTCATGAGCTCTTCGGCTAAGCCGAGTTGGATTGCTTCAGTGGTGTCGGCCAGGCGGGACATACGGCTGCTGTCGTCGTCAGTGCTCAGGTAGCAGGGCTTTCCATCCGGGCCCGACCAAGGGAGGAGGCGGAGTTCGCTGTGGGCTTTCATCCTTCCGTTTTCCTCTCTTCGATCGTGTAGTGAGTGGTGAAGAGCGCTTCGGTGCAATCACCGGGGAGGACCAGGCGAGCCACCTCGATCACGCGGCCCGTCATGTCGGAAGACACTCACGTGATTGCGAGTACGGCCAACGTCGGGCTGAGCCGGAGCGTGGAGGCCTCTTCCGGGGTGGGAAGTCGCGCGGTGACCACTTGTTGGGTCTCTGCCCGTCCGGGGCGAGGCCACGGCAGTTCGGTCGGCTCCAGGTCGCGTGGGACGTAGATGCGGGCCAGGCTATGAGGCCTCTCTCCCTGATGGGTGAGGCAGAGGAACTCCGTCAGCGGGGTGCGCGAGGGGACCTTGAGTAGGGGGATCAGGTCGCCGCGTGCTCGGAGGTTGGTGGTGCGGATCATGACATGGAGGTCTGCGTCCGGGGTGAGGCGACCTTCGGCGTACGTGAGTCTGTGGAGAGAGCGACGGACGAAGTTGCCCTTGCCGTGGATCTTCTCGATCAGGCCCTCGGCCTGAAGGAGCGTCAGGGCGTTACGCAGGGTTGGGGTGCTGACCTTGTAATCCGCGGCGAGTCGGGGCTCCGAGGGAAGGCGTTCGCCGGCCTTGAGGTGACCGGTGGCGATCTGGGTTCGGAGGTCGTCGGCGATGGTGTGGCGAAGGGATTGCACGGGGTCGGTCATCACCTTCTGAGCACTCGTACGGCGATCAGGCGTGTACGGGTGTGCATGGTCAGGAGTTCGCCCGACTCGAAGAGGAGGCGCTTGGCGCCGCCGGGGAGTTGGCGGAGGTCAGCCACTCGGCACGGTTGGCCGCCGATCTGGACGACGTCGCCGCGCTGCACGGTGGTCGTGGTGATCTCGACCGGGGAGGCGAGCGCGCCGCCAGAGGGCAAGCCGTTCACGAGGTCGCCTCCGGTGACGTTGTCGCGGAGTGGCAGGAGCAGGCGCACGCCTCGTAGACGACCGGGATGCCGATCGGCGCCGTCGTCGGGGAGGAGCGCGCGCACTCGTGGTGGGTGCCAATCCGGCAGGCGCTGGACCGGCAGGGCGTGGTTGCCGACGGGGGGATGCGGGTCATCCGTGTGCCTCCGCCGGCGCGAAGCAGGAGTGGGCGAGGAGGTCCGGCGGGACCGGCTTCGAGCTGTGGCGGGTGCGCTGCTCGCCAGCCAGGACGTACGGGCGGACGAGGGCCGTCTCTTCGCCCGGGAGGAAGTTGGTGCGGTCTCCGAGCTGCCTGAGGAACAGCGTCAGTTCGTCGGACGGGTTGAGGTGGATGAGCATCTGGCGCGATGGCGTTAAGGCATCGCGGCGCCGGGCCCTTGGGGCGTACCGCTCCCTGGTGCGCGCGATGGCGCGGCGGATACGGTTGAACATGCTGGTCAGCTCCTAACGCTGATGGCCAGGTCCCCGGACAACGCCCGTCGCGGGGGCCGCTTTGTTCACGGCGGCCCATAGAGTGCGGCCGCCCAGGCTGGTGGCCAGGAGACCGAATCGGTCCGCCGCAGCCACGACTTCCAGAACCTCCTGCCATGTCTCCGCGGGGAGGGACTCCGGTACCTCCGCTTCGATCGACGTGTGCTGGGGGGTGCTCTTCCACCCGCGTGGTGAATCCGATGGCTGACAACCGGGCAGCCAAGGCCTCCGCGCTTACCTCTGGAGCAGGCACAGGGCAGCCTCCGTCACAGGCGATCACTTTAGGTAAAGCAAGTTAACTAGATTGGAGCTAGACTAGATTATTCATATGTCTGAGCAGCCGCCTTACCTGCGCATCGCCGACGAACTGCGGCAGCGGATCGCGGAGCACGAGTGGACCCCTGGAGACCGGCTGCCCTCTCGGGCCCAGATCGGCCAGGAGTACGGGGTCGGCGAGAACGTCGTTCGCCGGGCCCAGGAGCTGTTGATCTCCCAGGGCGTGCTGGAGGGGCGGGCCGGGTCCGGGACCTACGTTGCCGCGCCCCGGCAGCGGGTGCGGATGGTGCGGTCCGCGGCGCGCGAGCAGCCCGACGGGTCGCCGTTCCGGGCGGACATGAAGGCCGTGGGACGGAATGGCGGCTGGGAGAGCCGGACCGATGCAAGGGTACCCGTGCCAGCGGAGATCGCTGCGCGGCTCGGGATCGGTGAGGGCGAGTTGTGCGTCCGGACCGTGTACGAGTTCCTCGCCGACGGGCGGCCCGTGCAGCTGTCGACGAGCTGGGAGCCGTACGACCTCACCGGCGGGACGCTCATCGTCCTTCCCGAGGGCGGGCCTCACGCCGGGGCCGGCGTCGTGAACCGGATGGCTCAGATCGGCGTCACCATCAGCCACGCCGTGGAGCAGCCCGAGCCGCGGCAGGCGACCGCTGAGGAAGCGTCGCTTCTTGGGATCCAGAAGGCCGCGCTCGTCACGCACATCCGGCGGACGTACTACAGCGAACAGGGGCGGCCCGTCGAGACCGCCGACATCGTCGTCCCCGCCGCCCTGTGCGAGATCGTCTACGAAATTCCCATCAGCTGATGACGGGAGCTGCGATCAACTCGGGAGGGGGAGAGTGGCGGATGATCTCCAGTTCAGCTGGGAACTGAGTGGCGTAGGGGGCGCCACGTACCGAATCGCCGATGGAGCTTCGGAGCATCAGGCCCACGTCGGCTACTGCACGGACGCCCTCGCCGACCTGCTGTATGCCATGACGGGGCTCTACGGAAACTCGTCTGGCGAACGCGTCTCGTTCGACCTCGAACCCATGGAGATGAGGTGGCTGCTCCGGCGCCAGGGCGCGAATGTGGCCATCACCGTCTTCGAGTTCCCGGACGGGGCGACGAGCTGGGGCTCGCCTGACGAGACGGGCGGCACTCTTTCCTGGAGCTCAACCCAGCCCCGTAGCGTGCTGGGCCACATGGTGATGGAAGCGGCCGAGACCGTACTGCGGGATCACGGTGAGGACGGGTACCTGGAGCAGTGGATGCGGCACCCGTTCCCCGTCGCCGCTCTGCAGGACCTTCGGCGGCTGCACCAGCGAAACGACGGCTGCCGGCATGAGCGGTGCCGGAACGACCTTGAGCACTGACATCTCCCACGAGGTTCAGCGGCACAGCCTCATGATGATGTCGTCGAAGTCGGGGAACTCCTGTGTGGCCTCCGCGATGATCGCCGGTGCCGATGCACGCAGGCCGGGAGCGTGCTGTTCCGCGATGGCTGCTAGGTCCTCGTTGATCCGCGGAGCCCACTCGGGCTCGGGTTCGTAGAAGGCGGCCGCTTCCCACGGGCCGAAGCCGTCAGCCAGCAGCCATAGGAAGGCGCCCAGGTCGCGGGCGACGACTTCGGTCTCTCCTTCGGAGCCCATGAAGACAACGGGCTGCTCTGCCAGGTCCAGGCCTGGACGGATGAGCCAGAAGGCTGCGTTCCCGCCGGTGCCGTCCTGGCCGAAGACGCGGAAGTCATCGCCGGTCAGGTCGCTGTTGCCCGTCCATGCACGGAGCCAATCCGTGGTCTCGTCGGCAGTCAGGAAGGATTCGTAGGGTTCGAAGTCGACGCCGTCCTCGCCTATGCAGTCGAGCCGGACTGCCATGGCAGCGGCGAGTGCAGCGGGAAACTGGCGGTCTTCGTTCGGGGTCATGCGAACAGATTAGTGACCGCTCGGGAGGCCGCCGAGGCCTCTGGCACCACCGGCTGTACACGGTGGCTTTCGTAGGAGGCTGCAGTAGCAGCACCCTCGGGCGGCGGACAATAGCGGCATGACGTTGACGATTTGGGTCGATGACTGGCAGATGCAGTGCTGCGGAGAGAGCTTCGCGCCAGGGGACGTCGTCTTGTGGACGCTGCTGGAGGTCGATCCGGAGGACCACGCCGACATTGTTGGTGGCGAACGTGCGGATGAGATCGACTTCCGCGAGGAGCACCACGGCCTGGGGGAGGGGCACGCACCGACCTCAGTGGAGGTGGTGTCGATCGTCGAGGTGCACTGCCGTTACGGGATACCCCCGGGCGCCACGGACAAGGTGAACTACCCCGTTCCGGGAACGACCGTAATGGTTCCGGTCGAGGAGGCGGACGGGTGGGCGAAGGCCAGGCCGGACGTGAGCTTCGCGGGCTACCTGGTGACCGCCCGACGCGTCACCCACCTGCCGGAAGGTGCGGCTGCTCGCGGTCGATGAGGGAGCCGGCGGACGCGTGCCAGATACGTGCCAGATCGAACGGTCAACCACGGTCCCTGGAGGATTGTCACGGCGTCCACAGCTTGTGGCAGCCATCGCAGCGCACCGAGGGGCTGAGCTGCCATGACGGATCAGTTGCGGGTGCCAGGCTTACAAAGCAGATGTCGGCGGTTCGAAACCGTCCGCGCCCACCACCACGAAGGCCCCGGACCGATCACGGTCCGGGGCCTTCGGTCTTCCGGGTCCGGGGGCGCCATGCCTCCGGCGCGTCGTTCTCGCGGGATCGAGGCGGCGGTGCGCGCGCGGCCGCGCGCGAGGCGGGGCCCGGGTCGTCACCTGATGACTTCGGCCCTCTTCTCGCCCGCGCTCTTCGCTTCCGTGACCGACTTCACGGTGCCCGGCTCGCGGTCGCTCGCCGTCGTCGGGGCGGTGGTGGTGTGGCCCGGCAGGGCTGTGAGGGTGGCGGCCGGGGTGCCCAGGGCGAGGTCGGCCTTGGTGGTGGGGGGGCAGGTGGATGAGCGCCGCGGGGCTCCCTGAAGTTCCTGTGGTTGACGGTGGGTTGGACGTACCTCGTGGCGGGCTGTGGGGGAGGGGCGAAGAGTTGACGGGGGCTCCGTGCGGCGGGTGTACTCCCCGCATGGCTGAGGTGGGGGACGCGCCGGGACCCGGGGCGCAGGGTGGCGAGATGACGCCGCAGCGGTACATCGAGACGAGGCTCTCGCAGTACCAGGAGTGGTACGACGTCAAGGCGACCCGGATGAAGGCGATGCATCTGCGGATGCGGACCGTGTCCGTCGTCGGTGCGGCGCTCGTGCCCGTGTTCGTGAATCTGGATCTGGCCTTCGCGCGGGTCACCGCCACGGTGCTGAGCGTGGTCGTCGTCGCCGCCGTGTCGCTGGAGAGCGTCTACCGCTATCGCGAGCAGTGGAAGAACTACCGGTCGACCGAGCAGCTGCTCGGGCACGAGCGCGTCTACTTCGAGGCCAGGGTCGGGCCGTACCACAACCTGCCCAGGCGGGAGGCGTTCTCGACGCTGGTCGCCCGCGTCGAGAAGGCCATCGCCAGCGAGAACTCCGCCACCCTGAACGTGATGACCCTCGGTGGGCAGGTCAGCGCGGACGTGCAGCGGCACGGCGTCCCGGCCGCCCGCGCCCCGGAGGTCGAGGAGAAGTAGGCAGGGCCCCCTCGAATTCGCCGATCCCCGGGGGGCCCTGGCCGTAGGGCGTCAGGCGTCGTGCGAGTTCAGCACCACTTGTAGTCGACCCGGGTCGAGTTGTACGAGCACGTGTCGACCCGCGTGCCGTTCGACTTCTTCAGCGTCGCGGTGTCGCGGTCGTTGTTCCAGACGTACGCGCCACGGTTCTGGTAGACGTTCGCGGTGGTGTTCGTGCCGCGGCCCGTGCGGACCGTCACGGTCTTGCCCTTGCCGAGGACGTAGTTGCCGAACGTGTACTTGTGGTTCGCCGCGTCCGTGACCGTCCAGCCCCGCAGGTTGACCGCCGCGCCGGTCGTGTTGCGTATCTGCACGTACTCGCCGTTGAGGCTCGCGTTCGAGCGGCGGTCCGTGCCGGGGCTGTCGTAGTGGATCTTGTACAGGTGGACCGAGCCGGCGGCCTGTGCCTGCGTGGGCAGGAGCAGGATGCCGGAGGCGGCGGCCGCGGTCACGGCCGCGAACGTGCGTGCGCGAAGCATGAATGTCCCTCAGTTTCTGCCGTGCACCCGTCCGATGGGGCCCGGCGAGCACACAGAATACGCACGCTCTTCACCTCGTCCGCACAACTTCCGGCGGACTGGCGTGGATGTAATTTAATCTTGTCTCATGTCCGACGACTCCCTGCGGATCAGCGTCCTCGGGTCCGCCACCCCCTTCGGCCGGCCCGGCAACGCCTGCTCCGGATATCTCGTCGAGGGCGGCGGCGTACGGATCTGGGTCGACGCCGGCAGCGGCACCCTCGCCGAACTCCAGCGGTACGCCGGCCTCGGCGACATCGACGCCGTGTGGATCTCCCATCTGCACGCCGATCACTCCGCAGACCTGCTCACCGCCACCTACGGCCTCCTCTACGCCGGGCTCGCTCCCCGGCCCCCCGTGCCCCTGTTCGGGCCCGCCGGCATCGCCGACCGGCTCGCCGCCTTCCTCACCAACGGACCCGGGCGCAGCCCCGTAGAGAAGGCCTTCGCCGTCGAGGAGCTGTACGACGGGCACGTCGTCCGGATCGGCGGCCTGACGCTGCGGTCCCGGGCCGTCGAGCACGGACTCCCCGCCTTCGCCCTGCGCGTCGAGGACGAGGGCGGCCGCTCGCTCGTCTACTCCGGGGACTGCGAGCCCTGCCTCTCCCTCGTCGAACTCGCCCGCGACTGCGACCTGTTCCTGTGCGAGGCCGACGGAGAGGGGCCCGGGCACCACTCCGCCGAGCAGGCCGGGCACAGCGCCGCCCGCGCCGGGGCCCGCCGGCTCGTCCTGACCCATGTGGGCCCGGGGACACGGCCCGAGGAGGCCGTCGCCCGGGCCGCCGCCGCGTACCCCGGCGAGATCGTCCACGCCGACCCCGGGACGCGCTTCGAGGTCACGCGTCGAAGTCGTACTCCAGCACGTACGACGACGAGTCCAGCGTCATCTCGTTGAGCTCCACCGCCACTCCCGGCCCGGTGAACGCCGTACGCCCGATGAGCACCACCGGCGTCCCGAGCTCCAGCGCGAGCCGGTCCGACTCGTCCGCCGTCGGCATCCGGCAGCGGATCTCCTCGCGGAACCGCACCGGCCGGTGGCCCAGCTCGGCGAGCCGGGCGTAGGTCCCGCCCGGCCCCGTGTCCGGCTCCGTGATCTGCGTGCCGCGCACCAGCTCCGCCGAGAGGTACGAGACGGAGAGCAGCACCGGTCTCGCGTCCAGGACGAAGCGGCGGCTGCGGACGCAGACGGGCGCGCCCGGCGCCAGGTTCAGTGCCCCCGCGACCCGCGTCCCGGCCTCGGTCTCGCCCACCTCGATCCGGTCGACCACCAGGTCCCGGTCCACCACGTCCGCCGACCAGACCGAGCGCCCGTTGCCCCACTGCTCGCCCGACAGGCGCGGGATGCCCCGGCGGCGCAGCGGGCGGAAGGTGCGGACGAAGACCCCGGCGCCCTTGCGGGCCTCGGCGAGACCTTCGTTGCGCAGCACGGAGAGGGCCTGGCGGGCGGTCATCCGGGCCACGGCGTACGTCGCCATGAGGTCGTTCTCGCCGGGGAGCCGGTCGCCCGGCGCGAAGTCGCCTGACTGGATCGCGGTTCTCAACTCGTCGGCGATGCGCTGGTACTTGGGCCGACGAGCGCTGTCCTGGTCAGTCACGGGTGGACCACTCCCTTCATCTGCCGGACACCCTACGGCGCACCCCGCGGCCCGGGTGCACACGTGTACGCCGTCCCGCCCGGTCGATCCATCCATCGGGGGGCATCTCTAGAGATACGTTGACAGGGAGGGGGCGGAGGGCTTCTCTGGTTCTCCCCAGGCTTCAGGAGTACTCCGCGAACGCTTCAGGAATCGGGACGGAGGGGATACGTGCAGCCGCTGCCCGAGGTCGGTGACCTCGTCCGCGACACCGCCACGGGGCGGGTCGGTTTCTACGTGGAGAGCGTCTCCGGGCGCTATCTGATCCGGCCCGTCCACGGGGGCGCCGAGTGGGAGGCCGAGCCCACCGACGTCCTGCCGGCGACGCCCCTGCGCGAGCTGCGCGCCCGCGCCGCCGAGATCAACGCGCGGAGTCGGCGCGGTCTGTCCTGACGGCCCTCGTGTCGCCGCCCGCGGCTCCCGTGCCGCCTCCCGCAGCTCCGCGGCTCCCGTGCCGCCTCCCGCGGGCCTCGCTCGCCGGGAGCCGGGCCTCGGTCGCCAGGAGCCGGGCCTCGCTCGCCGGGGGCGGGCCTCGCTCGCCGGGGAGCGGCGAGGTGGATCCGGGCGGTTGTCAGTGGCGCGCGCCACACTGGAGGCATGTGCCGCAGTATCAAGACGCTCCGACCGCCCGTGCTGCCCGAGGAGGCGACCGAGGACGACATCCGGGCCGCCGCCCTGCAGTACGTCCGCAAGGTCTCCGGCTTCCGCGCCCCCGCCGCCCACAACCGCGAGGTCTTCGAGCGGGCCGTGGACGAGATCGCCGACGCCACCGCGAGACTCCTCGACGGCCTTGAGGTGCGCGGCGCGCACCCCGCCGTCAGGACGCCGGCGCGGGAGCCGCGGCCGGACGCCGTATGAGGTAGGCGGCGAGGCCGCCGGCCAGGAAGAGCGCGAGGGTCGACATCCCCGCGCTGAACCAGGTCGCGCCCAGCCACTGACCGCCGAGCCAGCCGAGCCCCACGCTGTACGAGGCCCAGGTGATGCCCGCGAGGGCCGACCACGGCAGGAACTCCTCGGCGCGCCGCTTCGCCGCGCCCGCGCCCAGGGAGACCACCGAGCGGCCCGCCGGGGCGAAGCGCGCGAGGACGACGAGCAGCCCGCCGCCCCGGGCCAGGGCGGTGCCGAGACGTTCCTGCGCCACCGACAGGCGCTTGGAGCGGGAGATCGCCCGGTCCAGCCTGGCGCCACCCCGCAGCGCGAGACGGTACGCGAGGAAGTCGCCGAGCACCGAGGCCGTGGCCGCGCAGAGGAGCAGCGGGAGGAGCGACGGTACGTCGGGGGTGGCCGCGGTGGCCGACGCCGCCGCCGTGGCGGCGGTGATCACCAGGAAGCCGCTCGGCAGCACGGGCAGGAAGACGTCGAGCAGGATCGACGTCGCCACCACCGGATAGATCCATGGGCCGGCGGTGAGCGACCGCAGCGAGCCCAGGCTGTCGAGCAGATTCACAGGGCCAGAGCCTACGCGGGGGCGGGGGCCCGCCCGCCGGGTGGGTGCCCGGGCACCCACCGGGGTCCGCCGGCGGTGGGAGGGGGATCGACGGGTCCGTGCGAACCTGTGCGACTTTGCGGGAACGTGCCCGGGGCGAGGGGCCGGTTCCGGGTTGTGGGGGACCGGGAAAGGGCCGGAAGACGTGCTGCGGACTCCGGCCCTTTCCTGTAGCGGTGCTCGACGAGAGGCGTGTTCGACGAGGGGGCTCGGCGAGAGGCGTGCTCGACGAGAGGCGCTCGGCGAGCGACGTGCTCGGCGACGTGCTCGACCCCTTCCCGCAGGGCTTGCTCAGGCCCTGGGGGTCAGGGCTCAGGCCGCGGTCGGCGCGCCCTGCTCCTGGCGCTCCCGGCTGCTCCCGCGTGTCGTCGGGCCCGCGTCGACCCTGCTGCCGAAGAGCCGGTCGAGGGCCAGCGCGCCCGGGCCGGTGAAGACGAGCAGGGCGAAGGCCCAGCAGAACATGGCGGAGCTCTCGCCGCCGTTCTGCAGCGGGAAGAGGGCGTCCGGCTGGTGGACCTTGAAGTACGCGTACGCCATCGAGCCCGAGGCGAGGAACGCCGCGCTGCGGGTGCCCAGGCCGAGCAGGACCAGGCCGCCGGCGCCGAGCTGGATCACGGCCGCGTACCAGCTCGGCCAGGTGCCGACCGGGGCCGTGCCGCCCGAGGAGTCGCTGAGGACGCCGAAGAGCGTGGCGGCGCCGTGGCAGGCGAAGAGCAGCCCGACGACGATGCGGAAGAGGCCGAGCGCGTACGGCTGGGCCTGGTGGAGGCGGTCGGCGAGGGCGCCCGCGCCGCCGGGGGCGTTCGCGCCGCCCGGTCCGGTGGGCGCGGTCGGGGCGCTCGGGGCGCTCTGGTTCTTCATGGGGGGACTCCTTCGGCCTGACCCCGTCCGCGGGGTGGACGGGGCGTGGGGACGGAAACCGATCGGGCCGTAAGGTTAGGTTCCCCTCACTGGTACTTGCAAGTTCAACATCTGGCCACCGGGAAGTGTGTGGTCGGGTTCACTTCCCGGTGGTCTTTGTTGATGTGCGGTCAGAGGTGGTGCGGTCGAGGGTCGTTGGGGGCGGTGGTCAGCAGCCGTTGAGGATGGACTGGAGGGCGCTCTTCTCGGCGGAGTCGAGGCTCAGGTTCCAGTGGTACTTCACGTGCACCCACGCGCGGGCGTACGTGCAGCGGTAGCCGGTCTGCGAGGGCAGCCACTCCCCGGGGTCCTGGTCGCCCTTCGACTGGTTGACGTTGTCCGTCACGGCGATGAGCTGCGGCCGGGTCAGGTCGTTCGCGAAGGACTGGCGCTGCGCGGTGGTCCAGGCGTTGGCGCCCGAGCGCCAGGCCTCGGCGAGCGGGACCATGTGGTCGATGTCGAGGTCGGAGGCGGCGGTCCAGGTGGCGCCGTCGTAGGTCGAGTACCAACTGCCGCTGACCGACGCACAGCTGGAGTCGGTGACGACGTTCACGCCGTCGCGCTTGAGGACGGTCTCGCGGGTGTTGCAGGCGCCGGACTGGGTGATCCAGTGCGGGAAGAGGTCCCGGCTGTAGCCCGAGGAGGAACCTTCCGCCTTCACGGTGAGGGAGGCGAGGTAGGTGCGGGCGGTCGCGGCGCTGACCGGGGTGGGCATGGCGGCCTGCGCGGCCGGGGCCGTGGCGAGGAAGCCGGTGACGGTGAGGGCGGCGGAGGTGGCGAGAACGGCGAGTCGACGCGCGTAGACTTTGGAGGCGGGCATGTGAACTCCTCTGATGCGGGGGGACCGTGGCTGGGTGCCGTCCCCGTGGGGTGCCGGGCGGCGGCCCGGTCATCGTGGCGGCGCCAGGTTTCGGTGGGGGGTGCGCCAGGTAACAGAGTGGCGACATGGACACGTCACATCAAGAGGTGTGACGTGTCCTGACGGAGTGCCAGCTTCCGCCCGGCGCTCGAGAAGTACGCGAAACGTTCCGACGGGGCCGCGACCGCCCGCCGCGACCCTAGGGTTACCGGGTGCTTCTCGAAGTGAACGTCACCTTCGGGGCGGTCCTCGCCGTTCTGCTCGTCCTCGCCGCGGGCGTCGTCGCCGTCGCCCACCTCGGCCGGGCCCGCGACACCCTGCTCGCCGGTGCGCGCGCCGCCGTCCAACTGGTCGCCGTCTCGCTCGTGATCGCGTGGGTGGTGCGCTCCGTACCGCTGCTGCTCTGCTTCCTGCTCCTGATGTACGCCGTGGCGGTACGGACGGCGGGGCGCCGGGTCGTCCCGGCGCCGGGACGCGGCTGGTGGTGGGCGGGTGTGCCGATCGCCGCCGCTGTCGCCCCGGTGGTCCTCGCGCTCGTCGCCACCGGCCTCGTGCCGGTCAGGGGCATCACGCTCGTACCCGTGGCGGGCATCCTCGTCGGCGGCGCGCTGACGGCCACCGTCCTCGCGGGGCGGCGCGCGCTCGACGAACTGGAGACGCGGCGGGGCGAGGTGGAGGCCGGGCTCGCGATCGGGCTCGTCGAGCGGGACGCCCGGCTCGAAGTGGCGAGGCCGGCGGCGTCGGACGCGCTGCTCCCCGGCATGGACCAGACCCGCACGGTGGGGCTCGTCACGCTGCCGGGGGCGTTCGTGGGCATGCTGCTCGGCGGCGCGTCACCGCTGCACGCGGGCGCCGTCCAGCTCTTCGTGCTCATCGCCCTGCTCGCGGTCCAGGCGGTGGCCGCGGCGGCCACCCTGGAACTGGTGGCCCGGGGCAGGATCGCCCGGCCCCGGCCGGGGGAGGGAGGGGGGTGAGGAGAGGCTACGGGAGGACGGTCAGGACGATCGAACCGTCGGCCGCCGACTCGACCCGCAGCCGGGTGAGGTCGGCGATGTGCACGTCCGGCGCGAAGGCGGCCGCGCGCGGGCCCACGCCCACGACCCGCATGCCGGCCGCGCGGCCGGCATGGATGCCGGCCTCGGAGTCCTCGAAGACGACGCAGTCGGCGGGGTCGAAGCCCAACTCGGCCGCGCCCTTGAGGAAGCCCTCGGGGTCCGGCTTGCTGGCCCCCACGCGCTCGGCGGTGACCCGGTCCTCCGGCATGCGCAGCGCCGCCGCGCCCATCCGCGCCTGCGCGAGCGCCTCGTCCGCCGAGGTCACCAGGGCGTGCGGCAGCTCCGCGATCGCCGCCATGAAGGCGGGGGCGCCGGGGACGGGCACGACGCCGTCGAGGTCGGCGGTCTCCTCGGCGAGCATGACCCGGTTGTCGGCGTGGTTCTCCTCCATCGGGCGCTCCGGGAGGAGGACGGCCATCGTCGCGTACCCCTGGCGGCCGTGGACCACCTTGAGGACGGCGTCCCCGTCGAGGCCCTGCCGCTCCGCCCAGCGTCGCCAGCAGCGCTCGACGACGGCGTCCGAGTTGACGAGGGTGCCGTCCATGTCGAGCAGGAGGGCGCGGGCGGTGAGCGTTGCCG
Organism: Streptomyces sp. Qhu_M48; assembly: GCF_051305195.1. Taxonomy (NCBI): domain Bacteria; kingdom Bacillati; phylum Actinomycetota; class Actinomycetes; order Kitasatosporales; family Streptomycetaceae; genus Streptomyces; species Streptomyces sp. Qhu_M48. The sequence continues at coordinate 1,480,187 of NZ_CP195432.1, forward strand.
GGGTGGTGGCAGCCATCGGGTCTCCAGAAGGGGTGGCGCGGAGAACGAAGCGGTCCCGCCCACCGGTCAGGGATTGCGGGCGGGGCCACTTTGTTTTTTCACGATACAAAACCGAGGGTGGTCTTGGCCAACCGGTCCGCCGTCCGGTCCGCATGGTGGGACCCGGGAGGCCGGGACCCGAACCCTGGAGGCCGGAGGCCAGACCCCGGACCGGGCGGGCACGCGGAGACGAACCCCGGACGGACACCCGGAGGGAGGGAGAGGCGGAGGGCCGTGCCACGGGCCCCACCGCTCAGATGTCCGGGGTGCTCTGCTCCAGGATCCGGCGCGTCTCGGGGCCGTACACGCCCTCCGGGTCGCCCGGGATGTACCGCCACGACTGGTAGCGGGCCACCGCCTCCCGGACCTCCTCGTCGTACCTGCCGTCGATCCGGCCGTCGTAGACCCATACGGCGGTCAGCCGCCGCTGGAGTTCCCGGACCTCATGCCCGGTGGAGCCGAGGGTCAGCGTCGCCCCCTCCGCGCCCTCCTCGGGCGCCTCCGTCGGGGCCGGGGTGGTCGGTTCCGACGCCGACGGCGCGGTGACCGGCGCCGACGAGGAGGCGGAGGACGAAGGCGAGGCGGAGGCCGGGGGCGCCGCCGCGCCGCTCGTGCTCGCCGAGGCGCTCGGCGAGGCGGTCGTGCCGCTCGCGGAGGGGGTGGGCGTCGGCGACTCGGACGTCCGGCGCGGGGTGGGCGAGGAGGAGGTCGGCTCCGGGCTCCCTGAGGAGGGGGACGGGGCCTCCGAGACGCCGAGGTTCAGGGACGCGCTGGTGGTCACCTCGGGTACTGCGGCCCGGTCGTCGCCCCCGTCCCCGCCGCCGAGCACGGTCGCCGCGAAGGCGGCGGTGCCCGCCACGGCGACGGCGGCCACCGCCGCGACCATGGCGCCGCGCCCGCGCCCGCGCCCCCGCCCTCGCGGCCGGTCCCGCTCGTATCCGGGCGGCGGTACGTCGCCGATGCCGCGCAGCAGCAGCGGCATGGTCTCGGAGGGGTCACCCGCGTCGTACGACCCCGCGGCACCTCGGGTCGCGTCGTACGACCCCGCGGCACCTCGGGTCGCGTCGTACGACCCCGCGGCGCCCCGGGTCGTGCCGTACGACCTCGCGGGGCTCCCGGCCGCCCCGTATTCCGCAGGGCTCCCGGCCACCCCGGCCACCCCGGCCACCCCGTACGGATCGGGTACGCCCCCGGCGGCGCCCCCCGCGCCACCGGCGGCTCCCGCCCCGTGCCCGTTCGGGTGCCGCGTAAAGCCCTGTGTGGAGCCCTCCGCGGAGGCCTCTGCGGAGGGCTCCCCCGGGCGGCCCGTCGAGAGTTCCTCCGAACTCTCCCCCGAGTGGCCCGTCGGGCCCTCCCCGGCGGCCTCCCCCGGGCCCTCCGGCGAGTCCAGCGTCACGTACGGCCTGATCCGGAGCGGATCGAAGTCCTCGGCCGCCGCCATCTCCGCCCGGGCGCAGGCGCAGCCAGGTCTTTGTACATCGCATTCAGGACAGACGTGTCCGGTCATGATGGGTCCCCTCCCCGAGACGACTGCTGGCGATTATGCAGCCCACCCCCTCCCGGTGGGCGAACAGCCGTGCCCTTCCGCAGGCCATAACCGGACATTCGGACCAGGATGGAGACGCCGTCCCATGGGCCGTCCGGCGGGACGCCCGACGAGACGCCCCGAGGAGACGCCCATGGCCCAGGAAACAAGCCCCTCCCAGCTCGGCGGCGCGCCCGCGCCCGGGGAGGGGCAGAGCCACCGCACCGTCCTCGTCGCGATCGGCGCGCTGCTGCTCGGCATGCTGCTCGCCGCCCTCGACCAGACCATCGTCTCCACCGCCCTGCCGACGATCGTCAGCGAGCTCGGCGGCATGGAGCACCTGTCCTGGGTGGTGACCGCCTACATGCTGGCGTCCACGGCGGCCACCCCGCTGTGGGGCAAGCTCGGCGACCAGTACGGCCGCAAGAAGCTCTTCCAGGCGGCCATCGTCATCTTCCTCGTCGGCTCCGCCCTCTGCGGCATCGCCCAGAACATGCCGCAGCTCATCGCCTTCCGGGCGGTCCAGGGCCTCGGCGGCGGCGGCCTCATGGTCCTGTCGATGGCGATCGTCGGCGACCTGGTGTCACCCCGGGAACGCGGCAAGTACCAGGGCCTCTTCGGTGCCGTGTTCGGCGCCACCAGCGTCCTCGGCCCGCTGCTCGGCGGCCTCTTCACCGAGCACCTCTCCTGGCGCTGGGTCTTCTACATCAACCTGCCGATCGGCATCGTCGCCCTCTTCGTGATCGCCGCCGTCCTCCACATCCCGGTGCGCTCCACCCGGCACACCATCGACTACCTCGGCACCTTCCTCATCGCCTCCGTCGCCACCTGTCTGGTCCTCGTGGCCTCCCTCGGCGGCACCACCTGGGCGTGGGGATCGGCGCAGATCATCGGCCTCGCCGTCCTCGGAGCCGTACTCCTCGTCTGGTTCGTCCAGGTCGAGCGGCGGGCGGTCGAGCCCGTGCTGCCGCTCAAGCTGTTCAGGATCCGGACCTTCACCCTGGTCTCGGTCATCAGCTTCGTCGTCGGCTTCGCGATGTTCGGCGCGATGACCTACCTGCCGACCTTCCTCCAGGTCGTGCAGGGCGTCACGCCGACCATGTCCGGCGTCCACATGCTGCCCATGGTCCTCGGCCTCCTGATCACCTCGACGGTCTCCGGCCAGATCGTCTCCCGCACCGGCCGCTGGAAGGTCTTCCCGATCCTCGGCACCGCCCTCACCGCCCTCGGGCTGCTCCTCCTCAACGAGCTGACGGAGACCAGCACCACCTGGGAGATGAGCTTCTACTTCTTCGTCTTCGGCGCCGGCCTCGGCCTCGTCATGCAGGTCCTCGTCCTCGTCGTGCAGAACGCCGTCTCGTACGAGGACCTCGGCGTCGCCACCTCCGGAGCCACCTTCTTCCGCTCCATCGGAGCCTCCTTCGGCGTCGCCGTCTTCGGCACCATCTTCACCACCCGGCTCACCCACAAGCTCGACGACGTGTTCGCCTCGGCCACCGCCTCCGGGCTGGCGGTCCCGCCCGGCGTCGGACCCGAGCAGGTCGCCGCCGACCCGCGCACCGTCGCCGAACTCCCGGCCGACCTGCGCCCCTCGGTCCTCCACGCCTACGCCACCTCGATCACCGACGTCTTCCTGTACGCGGCCCCCGTCGTCCTCGTCGCCTTCGTCGTCGCCTGGTTCCTCAAGGAGGACAAGCTGCGGGCCTCGGTCACCGCGCCCGACACCAGCCAGACGCTCGCCTCCAACCCGGTCGAACGGTCCTCGTACGACGAGTGCGCCCGCGCCCTGTCCGTCCTCGGCTCCCGCGCGGGACGCAAGGAGATCTACGAGAAGATCACCGCCCGCGCCGGGCTCGACCTGCTGCCCGCCGCCAGCTGGCTGCTGCTGCGCATCCGCCGCCACGGGATCGTCGAACCCGCCCGGCTCGCCGAGACCGTGCCCGTACCGCTGCGGGTGATCACGGAGGCCTCCCGGCAGGTGGAGGAGCGGCGGCTGGCCTCCCGGGAGGGCGTGCAGCTGATCCTGACCGAGGAGGGGGTTCGGGTGGCGACGCGGCTGGCGGCGGCCCGCGAGGAGTCGCTCGCCGAGCTCCTCGGAGACTGGTGGGGACCCGACCGGCCCACCGACCTGGTGCAGCTGGTCGAGGAGCTGACGGCCGAGCTGAGCGGCTCGGACGGGGAGCGGCCACAGGACCCGGAGCCGCCGCGCGACCACCACGCCTGACGGGGGAGGCGGGCCCAACCCGGTTGCCGTACGACCGGTATGACAGTCGCTCAGGAGCCCTCAGTACGCTGTCCCCTCCAAGATCGCATCACAGGGGGATGGGCAGGATGAACAACGAAGAGCCACGTCAGGGCTGGCCGGCTCCTCCGGGACACGCGCCGAACGGCGGGTACGACGGCTACGGCGGCTACGGCACCCCCGTGCCGCCCGCCCCGGCACGCCAGAACTCGCACCGCGGCGCCTGGATAGGCGCCGGCGCCACCCTGGTCGCGGCGGTGATCGGCGTCGTCGGTACGTACATGGTGAGCGGCAACAACAACCCGGCCCCCACACCGCCCGCCGCACAGGGCCCGACGGCCTCGACCACCCCGCCCGGCGAGGAGGCGAAGGGCGGCGACGACGCCTCCCCGGACTCCTCGCGGAGCCCGGAGACCGCGGCCTCCGCGAAGCCCTCCTCGCAGGCACCGGCCGCCCAGGTTCCCCCGGCGAAGCCGGCCGACACGGTCGAATGGCAGGGCGCCCTGGCGATCGCGTACGCGGAGGACAAGGATCTGGACTCCGCGCCGCCCGCCGAGTCCGAGATCAACGAGGAGAACGACTTCTCCGTCTACCCCTTCGGCACCAGCCGCATGCTGCGCCCCGAGAGCGGCACCAAGGCACTGGTGTGGAAGGACGCCACGGCACCCTCGTACGAGGACTGCGCGGGCGCCGTGGACACCCTGGGCACCACGGCGGACATGAAGATGAAGACCGGTCTCGTCGTCTGCGCCCGCACGAACGACGGCCGGCTCGCCCGGCTGACCGTCAAGGAGGCGGCCGGGCAGGGCTCCGACACGCGAGGCGTCTTCGACATCGTCGTGTGGAGCGGCTGACGGCGGGTCGCGGGTCACGGGGGCGGGTCAGAGCCGCTTGCCGTACCAGACGTCCATGTACGGCCCCGTGCAGTAGGCCGGGATCTCCGCGTACCCGTGCCGCGTGTACAGGGCCCGCGCCTCGACCAGGTCCAGGCGCGTGTTGAGGACCATCTCGCGCGCCCCGAGACCCCGCGCCGCGTCCTCCAGCTCGCCGAGCAGGGCCCCGGCGCCGCCCAGGCCACGGAAGGCGTGGCGCAGGAAGACACGGGTCAGCTCGGCGCGCTCCTCGTCGAGGAGGAGCACTCCGCCGCAGCCGGCCGCCTTGCCCTCGTGGCGCGCGACCAGGAACTGTCCGGTCGGCGGCGTCAGCAGCTCGACCCCGTCGTTGGTCAGGCCGTGGTCGATCTCCGCCGAGGTCGCGGGCCGCTTCCAGTACCGGCTCGCGACGTCGTCGTAGTAGTCGCGGCGCAGGGCGGAGGCGTCCGGGGTGTCGACACGCTCGGGGGAGAAGGTCCAGGTCATGCGCGCCATTGTGCGCCGCGCACGACCTGGGACGCAGCCGGGTTTCCGGGCGCCCGGCCGCCGAGAGGCGCCCGGCCACCGAGAGGCCGCCCGGCACCTGAGGAGCCGCCCGGCCGCCGAGAGGCAGCCGGCCACCGAGAGGCTGGCCCCGGCCCCCGAGGAGCGCCCGGCCGCCGAGCCCTCCCGGCATCCGAGGAGCCGCCCGGGCTCCAGCCCCGCTCGGTCCCGCCGGGGACCGGCTCAGGCGGGACGCCAGGCCTCCACCGCCTCCCCCGGCCGGCTCAGCTCTTCGGGGACGCCTGCTGGACGACCTCGAAGGACCACAGGGCCGAACCGGAGGCGGCGGGCTTCGGCCGCTCGCCGCCCTGGCCGCCCTCGCCTCCGCCCTGGTGCGCGGCCTTCATGGAACCGTTCATCCACGCCTGGAAGTCCTCCTCGCTGCGCCAGCGGGTGTACACCAGGTACTGGTCGGTGCCCTCGACGGGGCGCAGCAGCTCGAACCACTCGAAGCCGTCGGACCCCTCGACGGCCCCGGCCCGGGAGGCGAAGCGCTGCTCCAGCACCTCCCGCTGCTCGGCCGGCACGGTCAGGACGTTGATCTTTACCACACTAGGCACATGACACCTCTCAGGAAGCACAGGCAGGGCGCTGCGCCGAGCCTTGATCACGTACGTGCAGTCTCGTACATCCGCCAGTCAAAGCGGCGTGAGGACGACTCGCAGGCATCGCCCGTGGCGCAGCGCGAACGGTGCGCCGCGCTGATCGCGTCGAAGGGGTGGAGCGACGCGGGCCACTTCGAGGACGTGGGCAAGTCGGGGTGGGACCCGAGCATCCACCGTCCCGGGTTCGAAGAGATGATGACGGCCGTGCGCGGCGGGCACGTGGATGCGGTGGTCGTCTTCTCGCTGTCCCGCCTGACGCGTCGGGGCGCGCTGGAAGCCATGCGCATCATCGAGGAGTTGGAGACGTACGGCGTCCGGCTGGTGAGCGTCGAGGAGCCGTACCTCGACACGTCCACCCCGGTCGGTGTCGGAATCCTCGCGATCATCGCGGGACTGGCGCAGCAGGAGTCCGACATGAAGTCGGTCTACGTCTCTGCCACCAAGGACACGTTGCGGCGGGCTGGTAGCCACGTTTCCGGCGTCGCCCCGTACGGCTTCACGTCGGAGAGGGCGACCAGCGGCAAGCTGTCCGTCGTCCGACTCGTTCCGGACCCGGTGGAAGCCCCACACGTCCGGGACATGGCCAAGTGGGCGGCGGAGGGCGTGTCCGCCTCGCGGATCGCCAAGCGACTCAATGAGGACGGCGTTCCCACGAAGGCGGTGTCCCTGGGGGAGTCGGGGGCCAAGCGCCTCGCCTCGCGCCGTGCGCGTGGAGTCTCGGAAGCCGTGGAGCGCCCTGCGTGGGTGTCGTCCACCGTCCTCCGCATCCTTCGGGACCCGCGCCTTGCGGGGTACGCGATCGAGTGGCAAGGACGGGTACAGGCGACCAAGGACGCCGACGGCAATCCCATCCCGGGCAAGACGGGGAAGCGCGTCATCCTGCGTGACGACGAAGGGCAGCCCGTCCAGTCGCACGAAGCGCTGATCCCCACCGAGGAGTGGTGGAGGCTCCAGGACGTGCTGGACGGCCGGACGCAGGTGGTCGTACGAGCGGGCCGACGCGTCCCGGCCCTGCTGGCCGGACACGGACTGCTGTTCTGCGACGTCTGTGGATCCGTGATGGTGACCGACCGACGGGCCGGGAAGCTCTACTACAAGTGCAACCGGGCCGGGGGAGTCGTCGCGGGCCACGGTGGTCTCGTCATCGGCCAGGACGCGGCGGACAGCGAGACGGCGGGGCGGGTGTGGGCCCGCCTCATGGCCATGGACCCTGAGGACCCGGAAGACCTTGAGTGGCTGGCCGAGGCGTCACGTCGCTTCGCCCGCCAACAGGACACGTCTCAGCGAGACGCAGAACGCGCGGCGGTACGGGCCGAGTTGGAGCACGTACGGGAGTCCCGCCGCATCCTCCACGTGGACCGGCTGGCCGGCGTCTACGCCGACGAGACCGGTGCGCAGATGTTCAGAGAGTCCATGGCACGGTTGGCTGCGCATGAGGAGCGGACGGCCGTACGGCTGGCGGAACTGGAGACGACCGGAAGCCGAACCATCCAGATCCCCGACGAGTGGACGAGCGTGGACGGAGATCCCATCGGGGAGGGGTCGACATGGGCGGCGTGGGACCTGGAGAAGAAGCGGGAGTTCCTGGCGCTCTTCATCGACTCCGTGAGGATCACCAAGTCCGTCGGTAGGGGCCGCAACGCGAACACGCGGCACCGTGTGATCGTCCGGTGGGCTGAGTCGCCAGACGCGGTAGGGGGCTGACCGCTCGGTAGATCTTGTATCGGCCCGTTGCCTCAGATGCCTGGCGGCGGGCCGACTTCATGTGAGTCTATTGACTCATTCGTTGATCTTCACAATGCTCATGGAGGGCAGGATATGACCCCCGGTCCCACCGTCTTCGAGGCGGACGCGGTACAGGCCCTCGCGGTGCGCTGGTTGCCCTGTCTGGGGGACGACGACTTCGTGTGCTCGCCCGTCGGGCTGTGGCTGGCGCTCGGTGCCGTCGCCTCCGGGGCGCGGGGGCGGACCGGTGCGGAGCTGGGGGCGCTGCTCGGGGTCGAGGGGGAGGCGGCCGCCGAGGCGGTGACCGGGGTCGGGCGGCGGCTCGCCGCCACGGGCGGGCTCGCGGTGGCGACCGGGGTCTGGAGCGGGGTGCCGGTCCTCGGCCCGTTCCGGCGCGGGCTGCCCGACGTGCGGTTCGGGGTGCTGCCGGGCGCCGCCCTGTTCGCGCTGCCCGACGCGGTCTTCGGTGCGACGGACGCCATGGAGCCGGGTGGGCTCTCCGACGCGCAGGCCGAACTCGACGCCTGGGTGCGGGAGACGACCGGCGGGCGGATCGCCGGGCTGCCGCTCCGGCTCGACGGCTCCGAGAAGCTGGTCCTGCTCAACGCGCTCGCCCTGAAGGCCTCCTGGCTGACGGCCTTCCCCGGGCATCTCACCCGCGACGAGCCGTTCACCGACGGGTACGGCGACACCCGGCCCGTACCGACCATGCGGCGGCGGATACCGGCGGCCTGGGTCTGGTACGCGGACGGGGTCACCGTCGTCGAGCTGCCCTGCCAGGGGGAGGGAGCCGCCCGGGTGCGGTTCGTGCTCGGCCCCGAGGGCGCCGGGCCCGCGGAGGTGCTGCCCGCCGCCTGGGCGGGGCCCGGCGCGCGCGTGGGGCTGGTGGCGGACTCGGCCGACCTTCTCCTGCCGCGTTTCACCCTCCGCGCGAGGACCGAGGTCCACGAGCACCTGCCGGCGCTCGGCGTCCGCCGGGCGCTGAGCGACGACGCCGACTTCGCGGGGCTCTCCGCCGCCGCCCTGCGGGTCGCCCAGGTGGTGCAGGAGACGCTGGTCGAGGTGGCGGAGGAGGGGGTCGAGGCGGCCGCCGTCACCGCGGTGACGATGACCCGAGGCGCGGCCCCGCCCCGCCACGCGGTGGTGGAGCGGGTCGCCTTCGACCGTCCCTTCGGCGTGGTCGTCCTCGACGCCTCGGGCGACGTGCCGCTCTTCACGGGTTGGCGGCGGAGCGCGCCCACCCCCTAGAGGGTGTCCCCGTCCTCAGGCACCCAGCGCGGCACGTCCCCGGGCCGGCGGTCGAGCGTGCGGCAGATCGCGTCGGGGGTGGTGAACCGGATCGCCGCCACCGTGCGGGGCACGGCGTACCGAGCGTACGGCGGGAAGCGGTCGACCTCGGCGGCTGCCGTGGTGGGGATGACGACGAGCTGACCGCCTCAGCCGACGACGCGGGCCAGCAGCAGTCCGTCGTACCCCTTCGTGCCGACCGTCTGGAGCGCCGTCGCGTCCAGGCGGGGTTCGGCGGCGACGAGGTCGAACAGTTCGCGGGTGCCGGTGATCGCCGGGTCGTCCGGGTGCGGCGTGGTGATCCTCCCGCCGCGCACCACGTTGTCGACGATGATCACCGTGCCGGGGCGGGAGAGCCTGAGGGCCCACTCCACGTAGCGCGGGTTGTTGACCTTGTCGGCGTCGATGAACACCAGGTCGAAGGGGCCCGCGTTCTCCGCCTCCAGCTGCGGCAGGCTGTCCAGGGCCGCGCCCGTGCGGACCTCGACGTTCCTGTCGAGGCCGGCGCGGGAGATGTTGGCGCGGGCCACGTCCGCGTGTTCCGGGCTGTACTCCAGGGTGATCAGCCGGCCGTCGGTGGGCAGCGCGCGCGCCAGCCAGATCGTGCTGTAGCCGCCGAGGGTGCCGATCTCCAGGATGCTGTGCGCGCCCTGCATCCGGGCGAGCAGGTGGAGCAGCTTGCCCTGGTTGGGGGCGACGGCGATCTCCGGCAGGCCGGCCGCCGTGGAGTCGGCGAGCGCGGCGGTGAGCGCTTCGTCGGCCGGGGCGATCGTCTCGGCGAAGTACTGGTCGACTTCGGTCCACTGAGGGTTCGTCATGCGGCCGAACGTACACCGGCGCCGGTATCCGGGCGGCGCCGTGCCGCCCGTACGGCCCGGATGGTCAGGAGCGCCGCGACGCCTGCGAGCAGTGGGCCGCCGACGACCGTGAGCAGCCATACGGGGACGCCGCCGCCGACGGTGAGCAGCCGGTCGGTGTACTCGACCCGGCGGTACGGGGTGTCGGCGACGACCCGCAGGCGGTGGTCGTCGTCGATCCGCTCCGGGTGCGGGAACTCCTGCTCCAGGACCGTCAGATGGACCGGCCGCTCGTCGGCGAGCCCGGCGACGGCGCCCTCGGGCCGCTCGATCCGGCCGGCGAAGGTGACCTCGGGGACGTCGCCGCCGATGGGGGAGCGGGGCTCCATCCGGTGGTCGGCGAGGACGTAGAGCCCGAGGGTCTGGGCGGTCTCCGCGAGGCGGGAGAGTCGCATGGGGTAGACGAGTTCGGGGGAGTCGAAGGTGATCCGGAGCGGGGTCAGCTCGCCCTGGAGGACGGCGTCCTTCTCCTGGGGGACGAGGCGGACCGCGACGTACTCCCACCTCCGTTCCACGTACGGCTGGAGCGCGCCGGTCAGCCGTTCGGGCAGCTCGAAGCCGTTGGCGCGCAGCCAGTCGCCGAGGGCCTCGGGGTCGGTGGCGGTCAGCCGGGCGACGTCGAAGGGGCCGAGCCGCTCGCGGCCGACGATCCCGACCCCGCCCGCGCCGGGCGCGGGGGCTCCGGCCCCGTCGCCGTGGTCGGTGTCGAACGGCCAGTCGCCCTCGCGCGGCCAGAAGTGGAAGCGGTCACGCTGCTCGGGCCCGGCGAGCCGGTCGAGGGCGTCGAAGAGCTCCGGGTCGCCGAGGGTGACGTCGGCGCGGCTCGGCACCGGCATGATCCAGGCGGCGCGCCGGGCGTCGCCGTGCACCCGGAAGCGCATGACGACGGTCTCGGAGCGGCCGTCCCAGCGGACGGCCGACTCCTCCCGGTCGACGCCGATCCGTTCGGACCGGGACGGGATCATGGCGCCGCAGCCGCAGGCGTACGCCGGTGCGACGAGCGAGCCGAGCTGGAGCGCGAGCAGCGCGACGATGGTGGTCAGGATTCTGTGTGTCCCCCGCATGCGGGGTGGGACGTGCGGGGCGGGAGCCCGGTTCCGCCCCGTCCGGCGACGCCGAGGCCCCCGACCTGTAGACGCCGCTCCGCGACGCCGGAGTCCCGCCCCGCGCACGCCGGAGTCCCGCCCCGCCCACGCCGAGGTCCCGTCCGGCGGCGCCGAGCCTCCCGCCCCGCCCCTACGCCCCCGCCCCGCGACGCCGGAGTCCCGCCCCTACGCCCCCGCCCGGACCCGGAGTTCCTTCACGCCGTTGAGCCAGGCGGCGCGCAGCCGGCGCGGTTCGCCGGCGAGGGTGAGGTCGGGAAGGGTGTCCGCGAGGGCGTTGAAGATCAGCTCGATCTCCTTGATCGCGAGGGACTTGCCCAGGCAGAAGTGGGGTCCTCCGCCGCCGAAGCCGAGGTGCGGGTTGGGGTCGCGGGTGATGTCGAAGCGTTCGGGGTCGGTGAAGACCTCGGGGTCGTTGTTGGCGGAGGAGTAGAAGAGGCCGACGCGGTCCCCCTTGGCGATCTTCTGCCCGCCGAGTTCGGTGTCCTGGGTCGCGGTCCGCTGGAAGGAGACGACGGGGGTCGCCCAGCGGACGATCTCCTCGGCGGTGGTCGCGGGCCGTTCCCGCTTGAAGAGTTCCCACTCGTCGGGGTGGGTGAGGAAGGCGTGCATGCCGTGGCTGATGGCGTTGCGGGTGGTCTCGTTGCCCGCGACGGCGAGCAGCAGCACGAAGAAGCCGAACTCGTCGGAGGAGAGGTTGCCCTGGCCCTCGGCGGCGACGAGTTGGCTGACGATGTCGGCGGCCGGACACTCCTTGCGGGCGGCGGCCATGTTCATCGAGTACCCGATGAGCTCCATGGCGGCCTCGGCGCCGATCTCCTCGGTGATGGCGTACTCGGGATCGTCGTACGCGACCATCTTGTTCGACCAGTCGAAGATCCGGGAGCGGTCCTCCTGGGGGACGCCGATGAGTTCGGCGATGGCCTGGAGGGGCAGTTCGACGGCGACCCGGGTGACGAAGTCGAAGGTGCCGTCGGCGTCCGCGCCGCGCTTCGCCTCGTCGACGATGGCCTGGGCGCGGTCGCGCAGGGCGGTCTCCAGGTCGCGGATGGCGCGGGGGGTGAAGCCGCGCTGGACGATCTGGCGGACCCGGGTGTGCTCGGGCGGGTCCATGTTGAGCATGATCAGCTTCTGAACCTCGATCTGGTCCCGGGTGATGTGCTCGTTGAAGCGGATGACGGCCGTGTTCTCGTTCGAGGAGAACAACTCCGGGTGTGTGGAGACGTACTTGACGTCCGCGTGGCGCGTGACGGCCCAGTACCCGCCGTCCGCGAAGCCGGTGATGCCGGGCGGCTGGGGGCACCACCAGACGGGTGCGGTCTGCCGCAGCCGGGCGAACTCCGGGAAGGGGACGCGGTCGCGGAGCAGATCGGGGTCGGTGGCGTCGAACCCTTCGGGAAGATGGGGGCAGGGCATCGGCAACACACTCCACATCTGATGGGTCGTCAGGAGTTGCCGGGAAAGTTAGTAACGAGTTCTACAAGTAGCAAGGGGCGGAACGGGAAGTGTTGCCTCCCGGACCCTTGCGTACCCGCGGTAGCAGTCATAAGACTGCACTCAGAACTAGAACGCGTACTAGTTCCCCCGTGACGCCGACCGACCGGGGTGCCGGGACACCCCGTCCGTCGAGGAGAGGACGAGCTCATGGCCGCGGAACCCGTCATCGTCGAAGCCGTTCGCACCCCCATCGGCAAGCGCGGAGGCGCGCTCGCCAACCTCCACCCCGCCTACCTCCTGGGCGAGACCTACCGAGAACTCCTCGGCCGCACCGGCATCCACGCCGACTGCGTCGAACAGATCGTCGGCGGTACGGTCACCCACGCCGGCGAACAGTCCATGAACCCGGCGCGCACCGCCTGGCTCACCATGGGGCTCCCCTACGAGACGGCCGCCACCACCGTCGACTGTCAGTGCGGCTCCTCGCAGCAGGCGAGCCACATGGTCGCCAACATGGTCGCCGCCGGGGTCATCGACATCGGGATCAGCTGCGGCGTCGAGGCCATGTCGCGCGTCCCGCTCGGCTCCGGATCCAAGCACGGCCCCGGAAAGCCCTTCCCCGACGAGTGGAACGTCGACCTCCCCAACCAGTTCGAGGCCGCCGAGCGCATCGCCCGCCACCGCGGCCTCACCCGCGAGCGCGTCGACTCCCTGGGCCTGCTCTCCCAGGAACGGGCGGCGAACGCCTGGGCCGAGGAGCGCTTCAAGCGCGAGACCTTCGCCGTCCAGGTCCCCACCACCGAGGAGGAGCAGGCCGCCGGACAGGGCATGTGGCGGCTCGTCGACCGGGACGAGGGCCTGCGCGACACCACCATGGAGGGTCTCGCCCGGCTCAAGCCCGTCATGCCGACCGCCGTCCACACCGCAGGGAACTCCTCCCAGATCTCCGACGGCGCCGCCGCGCTCATGTGGGCCTCCAAGCGCATGGCCCGCGCCCTCAAGCTCCGCCCCCGCGCCCGGATCGTCGCCCAGGCCCTGGTCGGCGCCGACCCGCACTTCCACCTCGACGGGCCGATCGACGCCACGCGGGCCGTCCTCGGCAAGGCCGGAATGTCGCTCGGGGACATCGACCTCGTCGAGATCAACGAGGCCTTCGCCTCGGTGGTGCTCAGCTGGGCGCAGGTCTTCGACCAGGATCTGGAGAAGGTCAACGTCAACGGCGGCGCCATCGCCCTCGGCCACCCGGTGGGGGCGACGGGGGCGCGGCTGATCGCCACGGCCCTGCACGAGCTGGAACGCTCGGACAGGGAGTTCGCCCTGATCACGATGTGCGCGGGCGGGGCGGTGGCGACCGGGACGATCATCCAGCGGCTGTAGGGCCGGCGGGCTCGGGACCGCGGGACGGGTGCGGCTCCGGGACCGCGAGACGGGTACGGGTCCGGGACCGCGGGACAGGTGCGGCCCCGGAAACGCCGCGGCCCTTGGAAACGCCGCAGGCCCCGCCCTCCCTGGAAGGGAGGCGGGGCCTTGCGGGTGCGCAGGGTGCGGCGGTGACTCTTAGTACCAGCCGTTGGCCTGCCAGAACGCCCAAGCGGCGTTCGGGGAGCCGTAGCGCTCGTTCATGTAGTTGAGACCCCACTTGATCTGGGTGGCGGGGTTCGTCTTCCAGTCGGAACCGGCCGAGGACATCTTCGTGGCCGGCAGGGCCTGGACCAGGCCGTAGGCGCCGCTGGAGGAGTTGGTGGCCTTGTGGTTCCAGCCGGACTCGTGGGACACGATCTTGCTGAAGGAGGCGTACTGCGAGGCCGGGACGATCTGGCGGGCGATGTCCTGGGGGCTGGCGGCCGAGGCCGTGCTCGTCGTGCCGAGGACCGCACCCGACGCGCCGAGCAGCACGGCCGCGGAGGCGGCGAAGGTCTTCTTGCGGGCGGAGACACGAGTGGTGAGCGAGCGGATCAAGGTCATTACCTAACGTCGGGGGCAAAGGCCGCGCCAGGCGGTTTCGGCAAGCCGGAACCAGAGCCCGGGGAACCCGGGAACTGGGGGGAACCGGCCGTCCGAGGCGCTGCGGTGAGCACCGGCTGCCTGGCGACGTCCACCAGACAACCAGGGCCGGAACGCCGACGCAACGACCCCTTGTACGAGGAAGGTTCGGACCCGGGGCGAACGTCCCGGGGGGTGGGTCCGTGGTGTTTCCGCAGGTCATGACCGACTGTGGGTGGTTTGGGTGGGTACCGCCCGGCTACTATTCCGCCTCGTACGTGACGTAGGTCCTGTGGGGCGGCTCACCCGCCGAGGGCTTCCCGGGGGCCTCGAATGTGACCTGGGCCTCGAAGTTCGCCCGTCGCGTGGCCCGTCGCAGCGCCCTCAGGAGGGTGCCGCCGATGGTCAGGGTGAGGACGACGGTGAGGACGGCCCGGCCCAGGTCCCAGCCGAGGGAGGTGGCCGTGACGTATGCGAGGAAACGGACCAGGTTCTCGTTCAGCGGGGCCCCCGGCTGGAACGAGATCCCGCTGCTCAGGCCCTGCAGCAGCACCCAGCCCTGCAGGTTCATGATCGTTCCGTACGCGAACGCCGCCACGCACCCGTACGCCGAGAGCATCAGCAGCTCACCCCGGCCCCGGATCCGGCTCGCGCCCGGCAGCAGCCCGGCGCCCATGGTGAACCAGCCCATCGAGAGCATCTGGAACGGCATCCACGGCCCCACACCGCCCGTGAGCAGGGCCGACGCGAACATCGTCACCGAGCCGAGGACGAAACCGAACCCCGGCCCGAGGACCCGGCCGCTCAGCACCATCAGGAAGAACATCGGCTCCAGACCCGCCGTGCCCGCCCCCAGCGGCCGCAGGGCCGCCCCGACCGCGGCGAGCACCCCCAGCATCGCGATGGCCTTCGCGTCCGTCCCGCCGTCGGCGATCGTCGCCACGACCACCGCGACGAGCAGCGGCAGCAGCGCGGCGAACAGCCAGGGCGCGTCCCCGGCGTGCGAGGTGACGGCGGAGTCCGCGTCCGCGAAGAGGGGCCAGCAGAAGGCGACGAGACCGATGAGGGAGACGAGGACAAGGGCGGCGACGGAACGCGGACCGAGCCGGATCGGGCGGGCGCTCACCGGGCCTCCTCCAGGGCCGCCTCCACCTGCTCGACCGTGAGCCAGGGCCGCGGGGCGAGGATCTTCGCCACCTGCGGCGAGAACGCGGGGGAGGAGACGACCACGTCGGCCGTCGGCCCGTCCGCCACCACCTCGCCGTCCGCGATGATCACCACCCGGTGCGCCAGCTCGGCCACCAGCTCCACGTCGTGCGTCGCGAGCACGATCGAGTGGCCCTCGGCGGCGAGGGCACGGAGACGGGCGACGAGACGGGCCTTGGCCGCGTAGTCCAGGCCGCGGGTCGGCTCGTCGAGCAGCAGGAGCGGCGGGCGGCCGGTCAGGACGAGGGCCAGCGCGAGCGCCAGCCGCTGCCCCTCGGACAGGTCCCGGGGGTGGATGTCGTCGGCGACCCCCGGCAGCAGCTCGGACACCAGCGCCCGGCAGGTCCCGGGCTCCGCGCCCGCGTCGGCGTCGGCCGCCGCGCACTCGGCGGCGACGGTGTCCGCGTACAGCAGGTCGCGCGGCTCCTGCGGGACCAGGCCGACCTGGCGGATCAGCTCCCGGGGATCCGTGGTGTGCGGGGTCCGGTCGGCGACGCGGACGGTGCCGGAGGTCGGGGCGATCATGCCGACCAGGGTGGAGAGGAGGGTGGACTTGCCGGCGCCGTTGCGGCCCATGAGGGCGATGGTCTCGCCGGAGCGGACCTGGAGGTCGATACGGCGGAGGGCTTCGACCCGGCCGCGGCGGACGCCGAGGCCCTCGGCGAGGACGAGGGGGGCCCCGGCGCGGGGACCGGCGGAGACCGGTGCCGTGGTGCGGCGGCGCTTGAAGGGGGTGAAGCCCGCGGCCGGCGGACGCGGCCCGTCCGGCGTTCCCGGCCCGTCCGGTGTCCGAGGACCGGGGGCCGGGGTCCGGGAAGGGGCGGGGCGGGGAAGGAGCTCCGCGGGGTCCAGTCCCTCCAGGCGGCTCTTCAGCCCACCCGCCCGCCGTCGCGCGTCCCGCACCGTCAGGGGCAGCGGATCCCACCCCGCGAGGCGGCCGAGGGCCACCACCGGCGGGTGGACCGGCGAGACGGCCATGATCTCGGCGGGGGAGCCCATGACCCCCTCCGGCAGCAGCAGGACCCGGTCCGCGTACTGCACCACCCGTTCGAGGCGGTGCTCCGCGAGCAGCACCGTCGTGCCGAGGTCGTGGACCAGCCGCTGGAGGACCGCCAGGACGTCCTCGGCCGCCGACGGGTCGAGCGCCGAGGTCGGCTCGTCCAGGACCAGGACCTTCGGGTGCGGGGTCAGGACCGAGCCGATCGCGACGCGCTGGCGCTGGCCACCGGAGAGCGTGGCGATCGGGCGGTCGCGGAGTTCGGCGAGGCCCAGCAGGTCGAGGGTCTCCTCGACGCGGCGCCGCATGACCCCCGGCGCGAGGCCGAGGGATTCCATGCCGTAGGCCAGCTCGTCCTCGACCGTGTCCGTGACGAAGTGGGCGGACGGGTCCTGCCCGACCGTGCCCACCAGGTCGGCGAGCTCGCGCGGCGGATGCGTACGGGTGTCGCGGCCGTCGACCGTGACGCGGCCCGTCAGGGTGCCGCCGGTGAAGTGGGGTACGAGTCCGGAGACCGCGCCCAGGAGGGTCGACTTGCCGACTCCCGAGGGGCCGACGAGCAGCACGAGCTCGCCCTCGGGGACGGTGAGGTCCAGGCCCTTCAGGGTGGGCTCGTGCTCGTCGGCCCCCTCGTACCGCACGGAGACGTTCTCGAAGCGGATCACGCGTTCTCCTTGGGAACGGGGGCCACGAACGCGGGCACGAGGCCCACCAGGATCGACAGGGCCGGCCAGAGCGGCAGCTCCGGGGCCTCCAGGGGGACGACCCCGGGGTGCAGCGCCTCGGGCGCGTACGCGTTCGCCCAGATCATCAGGGCCGCGACCGCGACCCCCGAGCCCGCCACCAGCCAGGCCCGCACCCCCCAGTGGTCGGGCCGGTACCGGGTCCGTACCGTCCGGCGCCCGCCCAGCCGCAGCCCGGCCATGGCCGCGAGGAGCCCGGCGCCGAGCAGCGGCAGACCGTACCCCGCGCCCTCCGCCGCGAGCAGCCCGTACGAACCGGCGCAGATCCCGAGCAGTCCGCCCAGGGTCAGCAGGTTCGTGGTGCGCCGTACGGAGGCGGGGACCCGCGCCGTCCGGCCGTACCCGCGCGCGTCCATCGAGGCCGCGACCGCGATCGACCGTTCCAGGGCCCCTTCGAGGACCGGCAGGCCGATCTGGAGCACCGCGCGGACCCCGCCGGTGGGGCGGCCGCGGAGCCGCCGGGCGGTCCGCAGCCGGACCACGTCCGCGACCATGTTCGGCGCGAAGGTCATGGCCACGACGACGGCGACCCCGGCCTCGTACAGCGCCCCGGGCAGCGATTTGAGCAGCCGCGCCGGGTTGGCCAGCGCGTTCGCCGCGCCGACGCAGATCAGCAGGGTCGCCAGCTTGAGGCCGTCGTACACCGCGAAGACCAGCTGCTCGGCCGTCACCCGCCCCCCGATCCGTACCCCCTGCGCCCAGTCGGGCATCGGCACCTCCGGCAGCGTGAACAGCAGGCGCGTCCCCGGGATGGGGGAGCCGAGCAGCAGGGAGAAGACGACCCGCAGGAAGACCACGAACAGGCCGAGCTTCACGAACGCGCCGTACGAGCGGGCCCAGGGCGCGTCCGTACGGCGGGCCGCCACGACGTAACCGGCGACCCCGACGAGCAGCCCGAGCAGGAGCGGGTTGGTGGTGCGGGAGGCGGCGACGGCCAGGCCGAGCGCCCACAGCCACCAGGCTCCGGCATGCAGGGCGTTCGCCCGGCTCGCCTCGGGGGCCCGGAGGGAGGAGAGGACGGCGCGGATCGGCCGGGTCACGCCGGGCCCACCGGCCGCGGGCCCTCGGCGCGTGCGGTGCGGACGGGCCGCATCGCCGACGGCGAGCCATCGGGTCGAGCGGGGCTGGTCCGCGACGACCGGCCTCCGGGGCGTGCGGGGCCCATACGCGGCGCCGGGGCTCCGGGGCGTGCGGGGCTCATCCGCGACGGCCGGCCTCCGGGGCGTGCGGGGCTCATCCGCGACGGCCGGCCTCCGGGTCGTGCGGGGCTCGTCCGCGACGGCGGGCCTTCGGCTCGTGCGGGGCTGGTCCGCGACGGCGGGCCTTCGGGTCGTGCCGGGCTCATCCGCGGTGGCGGGCCTTCCAGACCGCGGCCCCGCCCAGGGCCAGGACGGCGGCCCCGCCGACGAGCACGCCGAGGGACGGACCGCCCCCGCTCCTCTCCCCGTCACCCGAGGGGGCCGAAGCGGTGGGCGCGGCCGACGCCGGGGTCTTCCCGCTCGTGTCGACCGGCTCGCCGCAGCCCCGCGCCGGGTACCCGGCGATCCCGCACAGCATCGCCGCCCCGTCGTACCGCAGCGGCTTGACCACGGTGGCGAGCGCCTCCGCGCTCGTCGCGTCCTCGCGGACCTGCGCGCAACCGACCTCGACCGGCGGCTTCGGCGGGGTCTCGCCGGGCGGCGCGTCCGCCGGGCCGCCGAAGTCGACGACGACCGCGACCCGCTTGGTGCCGTCCTTCCTCGCCACGTCCCCGCAGACCACCGAGAAGTCGGGCGCGGGGGAGGGGCGGGAGGTGTCGTCCGTACCGCTGCTGATCGCGAAGCGGAAGCCGATGGCGTCGCCGTCGGCGGGGCGGGCGGTCGCCGGCCCCTGGGTGGCGTACGCCCAGGACTTCCCGCCGTCGCTCTCCCAGTACGACCAGTAGCGGTAGCCGGCGGCCTGCGCCGGGGCGGCCGCGACCGCGGTCAGGGTGAGCAGAGCCCCGGCGGCGGCGCCCGCGACGCGGACGCCGGTGAGGCGAGTGCCGGTGAGGCGGGTGAAGCGGGTACCGGTGAAGCGGGCGCCGGTGAGGCGGCTGCCTCGCCCCGCGACTGCCGTGGTCACTTCTTGCGGCCGCTCACGAGGAAGCCGATGCCGACGCCGACGACCGTGCCGATGCCGATGATCCACCAGACGTCGAAGCCCGAGCCCTCGTCGTCGCTCGTGGAGGAGGCCGAGGTGTCGGGGGTCTTGGGCGCGGGGCCGGTCGCGTTGAGCTGCTCGACCAGGTCGGCCGAGCCGAACTCGCGCGGGTCGGTGTCGGTCGCGCGGGCGGCCAGGATCAGCTGCGCGTACGCGGCCGGTCCGCCCTCCTTCGCCCAGGCGGCGGAGTTCTTCTCCAGCCACTCCACGGCCGGCTTCGCCTCCTTCGCGGCGCCCGACGCGGCGAGCGCGACGACGGCGTCGGCGGTGTTGCCGACATCGGGCTTCTCGGCGGTGTCGGTGGCGCCCGGCATCGGCGGCAGGGTCAGGTGGCCGGTCTTCGCGAGGGTCTTGGCCAGGTAGGAGGAGCCGTTGAGCGCGGCCCGCTCGACCGTCGGCTTCGCCAGGTCGGTGCAGACCGGCGGCTGCTCGGGGGAGGCCTTGGTGGCGACGACGCTCTTGCCGAGCCCGGCGAGGGTGGCGGCGGCGGTGGCGTCGGCGTTCGCGAGGAGCTTGCCGGCCTTGTCCGGCTGGTACGCGAAGGCGCCGGGGCCCTCCTTGTCCGTGCAGGGCAGCGCGAAGGTGAGGAGCGCGTCGTACGGGGTGCGGCCCTCGGCGGAGGTGTACGAGCCCGGCTTCACGCTCGTCGCGGCGAGCGCGCCGATGACGACGGAGGTGGAGTTGGCGTCGCTGGGGCCGCCGACGCCGTAGCCCCAGCCGCCGTCCTTGTTCTGCACGGTCCGCAGCCAGCCCGTGCCCGCCTTGACGGCCCGGTCGACCTTCTCCGGCTCGGCGGCCTGACGGCGGACGGCGCCGAGCGCCTGCACGGCGAGGGCGGTGGCGTTGGTGTCCCGCATCGTCTTCGCGTCGCAGGGCTTCGTGGCGTCCGCGCGGTACGAGCCGAACGATCCGTCCTCGCACTGCTGGCCGAGGAGCCAGTCCACGGCCTGGTCGGCGGGCTGGTAGCCGGTGGCGCGCTGGGCGAGGAAGGAGAGCGACTGGCGCCAGACACCGTCGTACTGCGGATCCTTCGTCCCGTAGAGACCGGGCGGGACCGACGCGGCGGAGGGGGAGGGGGCGGACGAGGCGGCGGAGGCCGCTCCGGCTGCTCCGCTGCCGAGTACGACGGCGGCGGCGGCGAGCGCGGCGGCGCCGCGGCGGACGGTGTTCATGGGGCCCTCTCCTGCGGCCGGGCACCGGCACGCCTCAGGGCACCAGGCTCGGCTCCGTATTCCTCGACGGTGCCGGCGGTCACGTCCCGTCCGGGGCATTTCGACTCGCCGCTCCACGGGAGCGGCTCACGACTGCGGGTCAGTGCCGGATTCGCACCGGCTTCCCCCCGTACGGGCATGATGACGACGGGCCCACTCTACCGGCCCGTACGTTCGAGACCGGGAGCCGGGAGCCGCCTCACACCGTGATGTAGGCGACCGGGTCCGAACCCGGCACCGCCTCCGCCCGGCCGAGTTTCACCAGGCGGCGGACGTGGGCCTCGGCCTCGCTGACGGCGATGTTCCTGGAGCCGTAGGGGATCTGCTCCCAGGGCCGGTTCCACTCCATCCGCTCGGCGAGCTGCCAGGGGGTGAGCGGGGTGGCGAGCAGGCCGAGGAGCCCGGTGAGGCGCTCCTCGTGGTGGTCGAGGAGTTCCCGGACACGGCCGGCGGCGTCGGCGAAGGCGTGCTGGTGGGCGGGGAGGACCTCGGCGACGCCGAGGCGGCCGATGCGTTCGAGGGAGTCGAGGTAGTCGCCGAGGGGGTCGGTCTCCGTGGCGTCGTCGGGGTCCTCGTACAGCCCGATGTGCGGTGAGATCCCGGGCAGCAGGTGGTCGCCGGAGAAGAGCCGGCCGTGTCCGGGGAGCCTGGAGGGGTGCTCCTCCTCCAGGTGGAGGCAGACGTGGCCGGGGGTGTGGCCGGGCGTCCAGATCGCGCGCAGCCGCCGCCCGGCGAGGTCGAGGAGCTCGCCGGGGACGATCTCACGGTCGGGGAGGGCGGAGCGCAGCCCCGGCAGCGTGGTGATCCTGCCGGAGGTGCGCGCGGCCCGCAGCGGGGCGAGGTGCTCCTCGGGGGCGCCGACGGTGGCGAGCTTGCGGGCGAGGTAGTCGAGCCAGGTACCGGGCTCGGCCTCGCGGGTGCGGCGGACGACGGCGGTGTCGGCGGCGTGCATGGCGATCCAGGCCCCGGACTCCTCGCGGACCCGGCCGGAGAGCCCGTGGTGGTCGGGGTGGTGATGGGTGATGACGACGCCGTGCACCTCGCGCACGGAGAGCCCGAGCGCGCCGAGCCCGCCGGTGAGCTCGGCCCAGGAGGCTGGGTCGTCCCATCCGGTGTCGACGAGGACGGGACCGCGGTCGGTGTCGAGGACGTGGACGAGCGTATGGCCCAGCGGATTGTCGGGAATCGGCACCCGGAGCGACCAGACCCCTCCGCCGTGCTCGGTCACCTGGGGCAGGGGTCCTTGCTCGGGTCCTCGCATGGATCCTCATCTCTCCACGGCGGTGCGGTAGCTCTCCGGTGGTGCGGACGTTCTCCGGCGGTGCGGATTCTCGCCGCGGCGGTGCGGGGGCGTGCTGACCATTGCCCACTATAACTAGAACTGACGATGCGTCAGGGTGGCTAGTGCCGTGCCGCCTTCGGCGTGCTGCTGACCTCCGATCGGGCTGGTGTTGCCGGTCGTTGTCGGCTATCCCTGGGTTCCCTTGCACGGCCCAGGGACGGCCCCGGCGCGGCCCGGGGCTGCGCCCTCAGGAAGGCCCCCACTCTCTTTCGCTGCGCTCCAGGATCAAGCCGACGGACTCCAGCCCGTTGCGGTCTTCGACATGCAGCGACAGCTACCTGTTCCAACTGGCCGGTCGGATCGAAGAGAGCCAGTTGGTCAGGCGACCGAAGACATCGAGCCTGCCCCTCAGAGCCACAGGGGCTCCGTGGCAGGCTCTAAGCGTGACGGACTGTCGAGGCATCGTCTTGGGATGCCCTCCGGCGGCCAGTGACGGATGTGCTTGCGATGATGCGCCCCCCTGCTCGCTGCGGGAGGCTTCCGGGCGGGGCAGCCCGCATCGCCGGCAAGGTCGGGGCGCGAAGCTGAACAACTGTGCGGAACTGCCCTTCGGCGGCTGCGGTCTCTCTCGCCGAGTCGATCTTGTGAAACCAGTCCCAGGACGGACCCCGCCTCGTTAGCATCTTGAGATGCAGGCATCCAGCGTGGTGGTCCAGGAAACGCAGATGGTCATCCTCGCGGAAGGGGAGACGCCATCAGCGGTAGCTAATGCCAGAGGGCATTTGTTTGAGAAATTTATCGCAAAGATTCTCGAGCGCCTGGGATATGAAGAGCCGCGTTCGGAAAACATGAATGTAACGTCAGACGGAATTGAAATTGACGTCACTGCCACGCACCGCCTGACACGCCGTAGAGCGATTGTGGAGTGTAAGGCGTATTCGTCTCCGGTTTCAGCCAAAGAACTCGTCGCATTCTATGGAAAGTTGAATACCGAGCGTCTTGTGCAGGATGACAGTGGGCTCGATGGGTTCTTTTTCGCGCTCCCGCGAACAACTCAGCCGGGAGCAGAAAAGGCCCGTACAATTGAGTCTCGCGATCCGCATTTCCGCTACCTAAATGCCGATGCTACGGCGCAGGTCGCCCGAGAGGCGGGACTGACTGCGCCGCCTCCAGAGCGGCTTCGATCTTTGATCGTCTCCGATCCAGCGATCGTCGTTACCGAGCATGGTGTTTATTCCTGCCTAAAGTCCTTGGATCCGGACACTAGGACTGCTGTAGAGGTCATCGTATGGGCTCATGCGGGGCTAGTTCCGGCCATCGCAATTGACCTCATTAGGCATTCGGATTTCGCCGGTGGGGCGAATGTAAGAGATGCCCGGTCCCGCGATCCACATCCCGCAGTTCAGGCCGTACCGCAGCAAGAAGAGTCTGTCATCGTTGAAGTTCGGGGGAGCGAATCAGACTTCGAGTACCAACTGCCAGCGTCACCTCAGTACTTCGTCGGCCGGAGAAAGGTGGTTTCTGAGATTGAAGAAATCCTCTTGCGTGGCTCATCGGTGGTCGTCGTAAATGCCCAGTCGGGCTGGGGGAAGAGTTCGCTCGCCTTGCGCGTGAAAGAGTCCGCACGAAAGCTTGGCGGAATTTGCGTGGTATTCGATACCCGTACGGCGGCAAGTCGGGAATATGTAGCAAGAGCCTTGCGGAAGGCGGCGAAGCAGGCAGAAAGGAGTGGTCTCCTAAAGATTCAGGAAGGGGCTTCTTGGGCTAGCCTGGGGAGCGCTCTTGAAACGCTTAAGTCGGCTGATTGGCAGGCGAACTGTGGGCCTGTCGTCGTCTTTTTCGATCAGTTCGAGAATATCTTTAACGATGAGTTGCTAACCCGTGAATTTCGCAATCTCGCGCTAGGGGTTCACGAACTAAATGGCCCTCTGAGTATTGGTTTCGCTTGGAAAACCGATCTGGTTGGGTGGACTGAAGCGCATCCGTACCGACTGAGGGATGAAATTCGCTCGAATGCTAGAGTGATTCAGCTCTCCCCTCTTGGCCCTAGCGAAGTGGATACGTTGCTCAGGAAGCTGGAGCAGCAGCTGGGCGCCAAACTTGTGAGAGATTTGAAGGAACGCCTCCGCGAGTATTCACAGGGGCTCCCCTGGCTCTTTAAGAAGCTGGCTGGTCACGTTCTTCGAGAAGTTTCGAGTGGAGCGACGCAGTCGCAGCTCGTCAGTGAGGCTCTCAACGTCCAGAGCCTCTTCGAGAAGGACCTCTCTGAGCTTGGCCCGAATGAGCGTGAAGGAATCTATCAGATTGCTCGATACGCGCCCATGCCCGTGTCGGAAGCGATGGAAATCGTTCCAACCGAGGTAGTTCAGACCCTTCTCAATAGGCGCCTTATTGTGCAAGTTGGAGAAAAGCTTGACACCTATTGGGATATTTTCCGCGACTTTCTAGTTCACGGGACTATTCCTATTGAGGAATCCTTCATCCTTCGCGTCTCTCCGGCTTCCGTAGGTCGGCTGGTGAGGGAGGTTATCGGCCTCGGTGGAAATGCTGCAGTTTCGGACTTGGCAACTAACCTCAGCACCTCTGAGACCGTCGTCTATAATCTCAGTCGCGATCTACGAATGTTCGGTGTAATTGCTTACGAGCCTACACGCATCCGTTTGGTGGATGAATTCTTTGCAGCAGTCGATCGTGAGGAGCACCTACGGAGACGTGTGGCAAAGGCGTTGAGGCGTCACAGGGCTCATTCAACCCTGTCCAGGCTCGTGGATCAACACGGGAATGATGTGCAACTTGCTTCCTTCGCCCGAGCCTTGCCTCGCGCATTCCCAGCGGTCGCAGCTAGCGAAAAGACGTGGGGGCTCTACGCCAAATCATTTGCGCAATGGTTCGAATATGCTGGTATTGCACGCCTAGAATCGCAATCGCTGACGTTGATGGATGAGAATGAACCCTCAACGGTTGTTCTTCTCGCTGAAGGCCTTCCGTACAGATCTGCAGGTAGAGGGGTGTTCCCTAAGAAGACTCCTGGGCCTGCGATCACGGTGCTAAAGGATATTCATTCGGGTGTGGAGGTGTTGACTGGTGGCCGCGATTCGCGGGCGCGGGCAGTTCAGGAGCTTGTGGTCCTACGTGTCGTTGATGTTGATTATGTTGGCCGGGTGACTCTGAATGAAATGACCCCTCTGACTGCATCAGGTGATCTGATTCCGGGAAAGTTGTTGGAAAGTCTGGTTCAGAGGCCAGGTATGGAGGAAGCCATCTCTATTCTGAGATCTGATCCAGGTGCCAAGCATGAAGTCCTGGGTTCGGTTATTGCCAGGGCGTACGACGTGCAATGGGCTCCAGGGACCGTCGAGCTAGTGGGCAAGCAGGTCAAGGGGTGGGCGAAGGCTGCTGGTGTGCAAGTGCGGCACGGGGCGGCGGAACGGCTTTGGTAGGCGGCCGCCTACCCGGTTTTCAGTAGGGGGAACGCAGAGCTTGGGCGTGGGGCCGCACGCGCCGTGCACAGCTCGTGCCTTGATGAGGTAGCTGAGGTCTTTACCGGGCTGACTCGCTGCCAGCCAGCCAGCCAGCCAGCTAGCGTGCCGTGAAGGCGCGTGCGATGCACTGCATGGCGGTGACCACTGCACCCGCGCCGGCGGAAGCGAGAGCCTCTTCCTTGCCGGGCCTATTGGCGAAGCCAATACTGCCCGTGCCCGCCGCTCGTGCCGCCTCGATGTCGGTGACGGAGTCGCCCACCAGCGCCGAACGCTGCGGGGATACACCGAGGGTCGCCGCAGCTTCGAGCAGAGGATGCGGCGACGGCTTCATGAGGTCCGGGCGCAGGATCGGTCGACCGACCACAGCCTCGACGGCTCCAGAGAGTCCCTGCGCTGAAAGGTAGGCGTGCACGCAGTCGGCGGAGTTGTTGCTGACGATGGCTACGCGTCGCCCCGAAGAGCGTGCC
This sequence comes from Streptomyces sp. Qhu_M48, assembly GCF_051305195.1. Classification (NCBI taxonomy): domain Bacteria; kingdom Bacillati; phylum Actinomycetota; class Actinomycetes; order Kitasatosporales; family Streptomycetaceae; genus Streptomyces; species Streptomyces sp. Qhu_M48. Next base: position 1,505,974 of record NZ_CP195432.1, read on the forward strand.
GCCGCCATGGCCTCAACAGCCCCGCCCGTCGGGGCACCAGCGACACCGACAGCCCGAACCTCCGCGTCCGTGAGCGCCGCCTCGACGGCAGCTAGGACATCCCGCCCGCCCTCGCGTGCGAGCTGGTGAACGACCATCGGATCGTCCGTAGAGTGGGCCGCGTCGGCGAGATGCGGGGCGAGCGTGGCGAGCACTGCCGATAGGTCCTTGGCGACCCCCGGGGCGGGCAGCCCCTGGAAGACGTGGCAGATCGGGCCGTCGAAGTCGAAGAGGATCGCGTCATAGTCGGCGAGCGTGTTGGTCAGTGCGTCAGAGTGCATCTGTGGTGGTCTCCCGTCCGATCGTCTCCCACACGCTGTCGAACCACATCTGTGCCTGCTCCACCTGCTGGGCGCCGCTGGACGAGTCGCCGTCGTTGAGGGAGTGGTGGAACAGGATGGTGTCCTTGCCCACCAGGTCGTAGATCTCGATGGCTTCCCCCTGTGCGACCACCTTGTTGGGTCGGATCGGGTAGTAGCCGAAGAACGCGTCAACCTTGTTGACGACGTAGAGCTTGAAGAACTGCGTGCCGCTGTGAACACGCACGCCCACGTTGCCCTCCTGGACGAGGCCCAGGTGCTCTAGCTCGCTGATCGAGTCCGTGATGCTCCGGGTGTAGCCGACCATGATGTCGTGCATGCGTGCCCGTAGCCGGGGATCGTCGCCGCAGTCCTCACGGCGCACGGGTGCTGCCTGGGGGACAGACATGTCCGGGACGAGGATCCGAATCCGAATGCTAGATGGCGTCAGTCGTCCGGTACGGATCTTGTCGAGCGGCTCCTGTAGGGCGCCGTGGAGCGTTTCGCTGGAGAACCCAGCGAAGTCGATCGTCACGTTCCGGCTGGCGAATGCCTGCTCGACGTACGGCCGAAGGCCCGCCGGCCGCTCGGTGCGGTGTCGGACGAACACGCCGCTGCCCTTGCGGGAGACGACGAGTCCCTCGTCCTCCAGGTCTCGCAGCGCGCGCTGAATCGTGGCGCGGGCAAACCCGTAGTGCTCGGTCAGCTTCGCGTGGGACGGCAGCTTCTCCCCGGGGCCCAGCTTCCTGGTGCGGATGGCCGCGCCCAAGCTGCGGGCCACCTGCTCGTACGGCGGTCGGTCGTCGTCCGGGTCCAGCGGCTCAAGCTCAAAGGTCATGCCCTCGATGGTACGGCGAACCTGACTATTTGGGCAGCATGGCTAGCCATCTATTGACGTGACTAGCCATGCTGGCTATGTTCTTCCTGTGTCCACCGGGCTAGCCAAGTGAGTCAGGCTGAACGGTAGTGCTGTGTCGTCAAGACGCAGGTCAGGGGCGCACTCGCGCGACAAGGAGCCCCTGAGAGACGGGGCTGAGGGCCCCGGATCCCTGGTCAACCGGAGGGCGAGACCGAAAGGTCACCGTCTCGCATGCCTAAGCCGGGAGCTCGTGTTCCCGAAGGCGAGACACCTGCACCACCTGAAGTACCGCACTCAGTCGCAGCGGATGCTGCGGCCGGTTGCCTCCCCTGCCGGTCCGGGCCCCGTTCGCGGGGTGCCGTACGGGCGGGGCTGAGGGGAGCCGGAGTTTCTGGTTCTAACGGCGAGACCCCCCGGTGTTAGCGCACCGGGGGGTCGTTTCGGGCCGTTCCTGTCTGAGAGGAACACACCCAATGCTGTCCATCGCTGCACTTCAGGCCGTTGTTACGGCCACCCCGTTCGACGGTGAGCCGTCGGACGCGGAGCTGGACGCGATCGAGAGGGAGATTCCGCTGATCCTGGCGGAGGTCGACCTCCTCGACGCGCAGATCATGACCATCGACCGCCCGGCCACGGAGCTGGACACCCAGCGCATCCGCCGGGCCCGCAACCGGGTCATGGCGGCGCGCCGGGACCTGACCAACCGCGCCGGCCTGACGCTGTCGGGCGGTGCCGCGTGATGACGACGGCGCCCGCTCCGGAACTGCTGCTCGACCACCGCGGCAACCCCCGCCCCACCCGCGAGGTGCCGTTCGGCTACGAGGAAGCCCGGCTCGGGTCGGCCTTCCACGAGGCCGGTCACGCCGTCGTCGCCATGGCCTACGGCTCCCACGTGGTGTCCAGCGAGGTCATCGCCTGGTTCCCCGAGCCCGACCGGTACTCCGTCACCGGGTACACCGCCTACGAACTCCGCCACGCCTCCCCGTGGCATTTCGCGGCGACGTGTGCCGCCGGTGAGATCACGAACGTGCAGTACCTCATGGCCTACGGGCTGTGGACGCCGGAACGGGCCGTCACCTGCGCCGCTGACCACGACCGCGAGCAGGCCATCGACGTCCTCGCCGACCTCGGCCACCGGATCGGCCGCGACCACGTTCCGGCCGGCGGCAAGTCCTGGGGCATGGTCCGGGGCATGGCCCGCCGCCGCATCGGCCACCTGTGGCGCGAGATCCGCACCGTCGCCCGCGCCATGAACGATCACACCCAGCTCACCGGCGACGAGATCGCCGCGATGACCGGCCTGACCAACCCGCCGCTGCCCGGGGGGACCGCATGAACGCCACCGGCAAACCCCTGAGCAGGCTCCAGAAGGTCGTGCTGGGTGGCGCGTTCGTCCCGATGCTCGCCACGGGAGGCGCCGGCGGGTACGGCACCTACACCAACATCAAGGCCGCGTTCGGCTCCGGCACGGCGGTCGGCGCGGTCGCGGCCGGTGAGGGCGCGACCGCCGTTCTCGCGATCGTGCTGCTCGGCCTGACGCTCCTGGGGCAGTCCTCGCCCCGGGCGATCCGGGCGGGGCTGTGGGCTCTGCCCGCCGCCGCGTCCGCCATGTCCGTCACCGCCGCCAAGACCCCCGGCGAGATCGTCATCTACGCCATCACCCCCATGGGTATGACCGCCTCCGCCGAGGGCGCCGCGTTCCTCGCCCGCCGGATCGTGGTCTACCGCGACGGCCGCGACGCCGAAGCCGAAGCGCACGCGGCAGCGATCGTGCAGGCCCTCGCCTACCACCGGGCCCGCGCCGCCAACCACCCCGACGAGAAGATCCGGCAGAAGTCGGAACGCACGTCGTGGAAGCTCGCGCGGAAGGTCGGCGCCGGTGACATCGTGCTGGGCGATCGGCTGCTCGACGTCCAGCGGCAGCGAGTCACCGCCGGAGCCGACGCGGCACTCGCCGACATGTTCGGCGTCCCAGCCACACCCTCCCTGACCGCCGGACCGGTCGATGACATCACGGTCGAACTGGAGGTAGACCGGCCCACCCGACCGATCTACCCCGCGAATGCGGAGGAATCGGAACAGAGCAGGATGGAACGGTCTACCTCTGACCTGCCCGTACCGGCCCTCGAGCCCGTTCCGGTCGACCCCGACCCGATCGGGCAGGAAGAGCCCACCACCGCCGTCCCTGAGCCCACGCCGGGGGAGTCGACCGGTCGGGCGGTGGTCCGGCCGGTCGCCGCCGACCAGTCGCCGCGTCGCCGGGCGACCGGTCGTGTTCCGCAGGTCGCCCGATCGGTCCAGCCGCGCCGCACGAAGGATGAACTGCTCTCCGAAGCACGTCAGTTGACTGAGTCGTGGCCGGTGGATCAGTTGACCGCCGACGGGATCCGTAAGGCGCTGCGGACCTCGCCGGAGAAGGGTCGCTGGCTGCGCGACACCCTCAAGGGCGAGCGCGGTGAAGCCGCGTGAGCGGCCCCGTCCCGGTGTACCGGTGGCGACTGGCCCCGGAGGGACTGGCGACGTTCCGGCAGCTCCGGGAACTGGGTCTGCGACCGGCCGGTCAGCCGGTCGTGGCCCAGCTTGAACGCCCCCGCCGCCGACGCGCACCGCTGGTCGCCTACCTCTACCGGATCGACCGCGCCGCCCCGGTCCGGCCCATGACCCCCGCGAGGTGGGCGGCACTGGAACAGGCGAACGCCGCTCGCCGGATCTGCCCCGAGTGCGGTCGGGACGCCGGATACCGGATCCCGCCCTCGCTCGGCATGTGCACCCCCTGTGCCTACCCCGACGCTGCGGCCGCGTGAGCCGTGCCGTCAGGCCCCGGCTGCTTCGCCGACCGTTTCGACGATCCGCGCAATCCACTTCCGCACCTGATGCCACCGGTTGCAGTACCGGCGTGAACGCCACCACGACCGGTACACGAGCTGCCGCCCGCACCACTTGCACGGCTTCGTACGCCTCTGCTGAGCCCCCATGGCCCGTGACTGTAGCGGGCCATGACTGACCTGGGAGAACCCATGTCGAACCTTCCCGAGCCCGCCCCCGTGATCCGGCTCCCCGACGGCACCTTTACCTACGCCGACCACCTCCCCGCCCCGCAGGCCCCGTTCAGCGGCCCGCAGGTAGTCCATCAGCACATCCACCAGGCGCCGCCGGACCGCACCGTTCAGCGGATCGCGCTCGGCTCCGGCATCGGCGCCGGCACGGTCGCCGCCGGGGTCTACTTCGGCCCCCTCCTGGTCGGCGCGCTCACCGCGATCGCCGCGAACCTGGCCCTGCTCGCGTTCCTCGCCGCCGTCATGGCGTGGGGCGTTGTCACGGTCGTGAAGTCGGTCGGCGGCCCGGACGGCAAGGCCGCCGCCAAGACCCTGGCCAAGACGCGCAAGCGCCGTCGCTGACGGCTGCCCGATCCGCCCGACACGTACGGGCGGTGAGGGGAGCCGGGACAGCCCCGGCCCCGGAGAGGGACCACGTCATGACCAGCAAGAACACCGAGTACGACCCGAAGCACCCCCCGCTCACCACCGGCGAGAAGGCGAAGTTCGCCTGGTACGTCGGCCGCATGGCCAAGCGGGGACTGGCCGGAGAGACCGTCTACCAGGGCGACCTGGAGAAGAAGGTCGACCGCCTCTTGGACGGTGCCCGCGAGCGCGCCGAGAAGAACGCCACCAAGAAGTAGCCGAAGGGAGCCGGAATGAGCACCCCCCGAGTGATCTGGAAGTTCAAGGTTCAGGCGACCGACAGCAAGGGGCGTCTGGGTACGCATCGCGGCCGTGTCGTCTCCCACAGCGAGGACATCGCCCGGGAGGCCGTCATTGAGGCGGTTGAGGCCGCTGGCTACCGGCCCTGCACCTCGGTGACCCTCAAGCCCAAGCGCATGTAGCTGTGCCCCGGGGACGGCCGTCCCGGCCAAGGAATCCGCGCCGTCCCCGGGCCCCTTCACCGCCCTTTCGAGCAGTGGGAGACACCCATCATGACCGAGCCCGCGAGCGAGGCGACCGTGGTCCGCCTCGACGAACACCGCGCCGCCCGTACCGAGACGCCGACGATAGTCCTCGACAAGCCCCCCACCCCCGCCGAGGACAGCAGCGAGGGGAGCGCGGGGGTCGACGTCGTCGACCTGCCCGGCAACCCGCTCGCCGACTGGCTGACCGTGCCCGACACCCCGGTACTGCCGGTGTGGGCCCGCTCGCCGAAGTCCATCCGCGAGAACGTCGCCGCTCTCGGACGGCTCGCCTGGTGGCGCACCCGTTACCACTCCGTCCGCACCCCGAAGTACCTGTTCAAGACCGTGCTCCTGGCGGCCCGCGGCTTCTACCGGGCGGCGGTCGGACTGTGGCCGACGCTGTCCGCGCAGGAGCAGTCCGCGACGGTGAAGGCGCTGCGGGCGCAGTCGAAGCTGCGGCCGGAGGACATCGACCTCGCGGCCCGCCACCAGGCCGCGTACGCGGAGCGCACCCGCACCCGCAAGTGGCGGTTCGGTATCGCCGCCGTCGGCGTCGCCGCTGCCGCGACCGGCATCATGCTCGCCGACCCGCTCTTGCAGGCCGCGATCGCCGGGGCCGTCACCATCCCCCTCGCCCACCTCGGACGCGGGGAAGAGACGCGCCTCCTGGATCAGGCGGCGCCGCCGATCCGGGTGGACATGTCCGCGCAGCAGCTCAACGACGCGCTGCGGGCCGCCGGCCTCCTGAAAAGCGGTGGCGGCAAAGACGAGAAGGACCTTCCGCGCGTCTCGTGCACGATGGGCCCCGTCCGCGACGGCCGTGGCTGGTCGGTGATCTTCGACATGCCCCGGGGCGGCGGCAAGACCGCCTCCGACGTCCTCGCGAAGCGCGAGGTCATCGCGCAGGAACTCGGCGTGGACGAGATCCAGGTCATCATGTCCCGCGTCCGCGCCGTCAACGGCGGCAACGCCGGACGGGTCTCCATGTGGGTGTCCGACGACGACCCCTACCTCGGCACCCCGAACCCCTCGCCGCTGGAGAAGGCCGAGACGTTCTCCATCTGGGAGCCGGTCCCCTTCGGTCAGGACGCCCGGGGCACCCGGATCAGCGTCCCGGTCATGTGGCAGTCGATGTTCTTCGGCGGCCTGCCCCGCCGGGGCAAGACCTTCACCCAGCGGCTCCTCACCGCCGCCGGACTTCTCGACGCCTACGTCAGGCACTACGTCGCCGACGGCAAGGGCGGCGCGGACTGGATGCCGATGAAGGCCGTCGCCCACCGGCTCGTCATGGGCGCCGAGGACGACGCCATCGACGCGCTCAAGGCGATGCTGGCGGAGCTGCTCGCGGAGATGGAACGCCGCTTCGCCTTGCTCCGGGACCTGCCGACATCGGTGTGCCCGGAAGGCAAGCTCACCCCGGAGATCGTCGCCCGCTACAACCTCCCGGTCATCTTCGTCACCATCGACGAACTCCAGGAGTACTTCACCGCCATGGAGCGCGAGGACCGCGAGCAGGTCATCAACGACCTGTGCCGCATCGCCCGACGCGGTCCTGCCGCCGGGTTCATCTCCAACTTCGCCTCCCAGCGACCCGACGCCGACTCCGTGCCGACCAAGCTGCGGGAGATCATCACCATCCGCTACTCCACCCAGGTCGTCGACCGCGCGTCCAGCGACATGGTCCTCGGCAAGGGCAAAGCCGCGCAGGGAGCCGACGCGTCGGTCCTCTCCGAGGAGCACAAGGGAGTGGGCGTCCTGGTGACCGGCCCGGCGTCGTACGTGACGGTCCGGGCCGACTACCTCGACGGCACGAGCTTCGCCGCCCTGTGCCGCAAGGGGCGCGCCCTGCGGGAGGCCGCCGGGCAGCTCACCGGCGACGCCGCCGGGGACGTCACCGCCGCCGCCGACGCGGCTGGCGTCACCGTTCCGCCGATCGTCTCCGACGTCCTGGAAGTCATGCGGCACTCCCCGCGCATGTTCACCACCGACCTGCTCGCCGGACTCGTCAACATCGACGAGGACACCTACGGCGACTACAACGCCGAAGCCCTCGCCGCCGCACTCGAAGCCGCCGGGGTGAAGCGCACCAGCAAGCAGGTCAAGATCAGCGGCTCCAACGGCGCGGGCTACCAGCGCCGCGACATCGAAGCCGCCGTGCCCGCCGAGATCCTCCTGTCGGCCGGACGGTAGAGGGGTCCCCCTCTACCCCACCCCTCGATCACCACCCCGGAACCGGCCCCTCCCGCACATCCCGGAGGGGCCCGGAAGTAGCGGGGGCCCTTTACCCCGGTCAAGGGGGTGGTAAGGGCCCCTGACCTGCAAGGTAATGCCGGTAAAGGGGGCCGTGGCCGCCCCCCTGCCGGGCCCTCACAGGCCCCTAAAGAGGCCTGCCCACACCCAGGGAGTCACTGACCCGTGGTCATCACCGTCTCGCTCGTCCTCCTCTTCGGACTCGCCCTCTTCTTCCTCCTCCGCTCCAAGGAACTGGGCCCCGGCGCCGCCTTCACCGCCGTCATGTTCGGGTTCTTCCTCGCCTCCACCGGCGCCGCCGGACCCATCAACCGCCTCGCCGAAAGCCTCATCGACGCCGCTTCCAACCTCTGACCCTCGACAGCACGAAGGGCGGCCCCCGTCTCGCCAAAGCCGGGGCCGCCCTCGCAACCAGTACCGCTAGAGAACTGGAGACATCCAGCATGACTCATACCCTCCCGATCCGGCGAGACGTCCGGACCGGTCACCCCCTCAACGTGGCTCTGTCGCTGGCGGCCGGCGGTCTGCCGGTGATGCCGCTGCGGGCCGACAAGGGGCCGTTCGGCAACTGCCCGGACTGCACCGGGAACGCGTGTGGCGGACGGCCGAACATGAAGACCCCCGGCCCCTGCCAGTGCCCGCGTCCCTGCCACGGCTGGGCCGCCGCCACCACCGACCCCGCCATCCTCTCCTCGGCCCTCTGGGAGGCCGCGTGGCGCCGTGCCGGGGCCGTCGCCTACCACCCCGGGGGCGCCGGAGTGACCGTGGTCGACCTCGACCACGTCGCCGCCGTCGACTGGGCCCGCACCACCCTCCCCCCGACCCGCACCGTCGCCACCACGCGCGGCGAGCACTGGATCTACAGCGGCACCACGCGATCCGTGAACCACATCCGCGACGGAGTCGACCTGAAGTCCACCCAGTCCTACGTACGCTGGCGCGGCCCCGGCACCGGCAACATGACCACCCTCCCGGACGTCGTGCGCGCGCTGGCCATGACGAAACCCGCAGTGGCCCGTCCGGCGGCGCGCGCAGTCACCCTGGCCGCGCCCGCCGGTGGTGGGCAGTGCCCGCATCGCTCGCCCGCCTATCTGGAGCGGGGCATCGCCATGGCAGAGGACCGCATCACCAACGCGAGCAGCGCGGTCCACGCCACGGTGTACCGGACGTTCCTCGCGGTGCTGTCCGCGCACGGTCGGTGTGGCTGCCTCACCGAGAGGCACGTCGGCCGGTTGTTCACCGTGGCGCAGGCCAAGGGGGAGTCCTCCCGGCACTGCGCGGACGCGTGGTCCAACGCCCGCACGGCTCTGGGGATGTGACATGTCCGAGGACGAGAAGAACCCGGCACGCCAGGTCATCACCGACTACGCGCAGGAGCACTTCCGGTACTTCCGGACCGTGGACGGCACCGTGTACGCGCAGAAGAACGGCCACCCCGTGGCCCGGCCGATCCGGTCGCAGGGGACGACGGGCAGCCACCGGCAGGAACTCATGGTCGGCCTGTTCCGCGACGGGTTCGGCGTATTCAACGGCACCGCGCTCAAGGAGGCGTTGGACTTGATCGAAGCGCTCGCGCTCACCGAGGACGTACAGCCCACCCACATCCGCGTCGCCCCCGGCTTCGACGGCGCGACCTGGCTGGACCTGGGGCGGGACGACGGGAAGTCCGTCCGCATCCACCCCAACGGGTGGGACATCACCGTCCCCGACCCGCGTGAGGTGTGCTGGCGGCGCACCCAGCTCACCGGGGAGATGCCGCTGCCGGTCAAGGACACCGACGGCAAGGGCATCGACCTGCTGATGCGGCTGTGCAACTTCGCCAGCGTGCAGGGCGAGAGTCTGGCCCTGGCGTGGCTGGTCGGCTGCCTGGGGCCGTCCGCACCGGTCCCGGCCCCGTTCCTCACCGGCCCGCAGGGCGCGGGGAAGTCGACCGCCGGCCGGATGCTGGTGCGGATCATCGAGGGCATGAGCGGCGACCTCCGGCGGGCCCCGAAGGACGAGGAGAACCTGATCACGGCCGTCGCCGCCGGATGGGTCACCGCGCTGGACAACCTCTCCCACCTCGGCCCGGATCTGTCCGACCTGATGTGCTGCATCGTCACCGGCGCCGAGACCATCAAGCGGGCCCTGTTCACCGACGGCGACGTCGTCCGCAGCCGCTACCGCCGGCCGTTGCTGCTGACCGGGATCGACGTCGGCGTCATCCGCCCCGACCTCGCCGAACGCCTCCTCCCGCTGCGTCTGGAGCGTCCCCGGGTGAGGCGGACGGAAGCGGAGTTGTGGGCGGAGTTCGAGGAGGTCCTGCCCGTGATTCTCGGGTCCCTGCTCGACCTCGCGGTCAAGGTCCGCGCCACGGACGCGGATATCCCGACCGACCTGCGGATGGCCGACTTCGCCCACCTGTGCGCGCAGCTCGACGCCGCCACCAGCCTGGGCGCGCTGGACGCCTACCGGGCGAGTCTGGACGACCTGAACGACGACGTCATCGAGGGCGACCTGCTCGCGCAGACCGTCCTCAAGCACGCCGACGGCATCGACCCCGGCACCGCCGTCCGTATGACGTCCGCCGAGTGGCTGCACGGCCTCACGCAGCTCTACAGCGGCGAGGACTTCCGCCCCCTGCCCAAGGGGTGGCCCACCACCGGCAAGGTCCTGTCCGACCGCCTCAAGCGGCTTCAGCCCGTCCTCGCCGCACGGGGCGTCGTCGTCGACTGGGGCCGTAGCAAGACCGCCCGTTACATCGAGCTGACCCGACCCGCGTCCCCGGCCGACGAGCAGTCCCCGATGTTCTGAGCCCGCGCCACCGCGACCGCTCGCGCACAAGCAAGAGGAGCACGCCTCGCCCCGGCGCCGGGTGCTCCTCTTGCTTGTTCGGCGGCGCCGCCGCCGCCCGATGGACGGGCCGCGAATGCGGCTCCTTCTTCACGCTCGAAGGCGCACCACAACACGGACACCCCCTTCTCTTTTTCCTAAGTGGAAAACGCTGCGTCACCTGCGTCACCAGCGGCCCCGAAACCGCCCCTGAGCTGGGACGACAGGGGTGACGCAGAGCCCAGAATCCTGCGTCACCCCGCGTCACCCGCGTCACCGGTGACAGACGCCTGCGTCACTGGTGACACAGGCCGACGGCCTCTGCGTCACCCAAAAATCGCAGGTCAAGTGGCATTGGTGACGCGGATGACGCGGTGACGCAGAAATCCTGACCTCGGACACACGCGCCCGCTCCGAGACACCCACGACACCGGCATCCCGCCCTTCCGTCGACAGAGGAGAGCCGCCATGGCATCCGCCGTGACCACCCTGCGGGCCGGACTCCCGGACCGCTACCTCACCCCCGTGGACATCGCCGAACTCTTCGAAGTGCCCCTGGAGACCGTCTACCAGTGGCGCAGGAAGCGCACCGGGCCGCCCGGTTTCCGCGTCGGCAAGCACGTCCGCTACGACCCCGCCGCCGTCCAGCAGTGGACGCGTGAGCGCATGGTGGCCGACCTCGCCGCCTGAGTCCGACAGTTGATCCATCCGTTCCGTGGGGGCGGGGCCCGGACGCCCCGCCCCCACGGGCATTCTCGGGAAGGCACCATCGCATGGCAGGCCACATCCAGGACCGCTGGTTCAAGGACGAGAAGGGGGAGGACGGCAAGACGCGGCGGGTCAAGACCGATCGTCACGGCACCGGCCTCCGCTACCGGGCCCGGTACATCGGCCCCGACGGCACCGAGAAGTCGAAGAGCTTCCCGGACCGGCAGAAGCGCTTGGCCGAACAGTGGCTGACCAGTATTGAGGCGGACATGGCTCGGGGCGAGTTCATCGACCCGAAGGCGGGTCGCACCACCTTCCAGCAGTACGCGGAACGGTGGGTCGCCGCGCAGACGACCGACATCGCCACGCGTACGGGTACCGAGTCCCGACTCCGGCTGCATGCCTACCCGCACCTCGGGGCCCGACCGCTCGGGTCCTTCCAGGCCGAGCACATCCGGGAGTGGTCGCGGAAACTCGAAGACGCCGGTCTGGCCGCGTCCTACCGACGTGTCATCTTCGCCAATGTCTCGGCCGTTTTCACCGCCGCGCTCGACGACCGGTTGATCTCCCGGAACCCCTGCCGCGCGGCCTCCGTCAAGGCGCCGGCGGCGGTCCCGGGCCGCGTCCGGCCATGGACCGCTGAGCGCGTGTTCGCCGTCCGCTCCGCGCTCCCGGCCCACTACCGCGCCATGACCGACGTCGGTGGCGGTTGCGGGCTGAGGCAGGGCGAGATCTTCGGACTTCCTGTGGACGAGGTCGGGTTCCTCACCGGGTGGCTGCACGTCGGCTGGCAGGTGAAGATGATCGGCGGCCGGGCCGTCTTCGCGCCGCCGAAGAGGGGCAAGGTGCGCGACGTGCCGCTGCCCGAGCACGTGGGCCGTGCGCTCGCGGCGCACATGGAGCGCTTCCCGCCCGAGGACGTCACGCTGCCGTGGGAGACGCCGGACGGGCCGCCCGTGACCAAGCGGCTGCTCTTCACCACGGAGGAGGGCAAGGCGGTGGGGCGGCACTACTTCAACACCGCGTCCTGGAAGCCCGCCCTGGTGGCGGCCGGCGTCCTTCCGGAGCCCAAGCCGGGGGAGCGGCCCCAGGAGTCGCGCGAGGACGGCATGCACGCGCTCCGGCACTTCTACGCCTCCGTCCTGCTCGACGCGGGGGAGAACATCAAGGCCCTGAGTGGGTACCTCGGGCACGCCGACCCCGGGTTCACGTTGCGGGTCTACACGCACCTCATGCCGAGCAGTGAGAGCCGCACCCGGAAGGCCGTCGACGACATGTATCGGCGGGCCGTCGGAGCGGCTGACGGCCCAGAGACGGCCCAGGCCGCATGACAGGGGCCCCCACCAGTCGCAAAACGGCTGGTGGGGGCCCATTCTGTCCGGGGCATTGCTCCCTATAACTAGAACTGGTATCAGTTCTGAGGCAGCGTCAGGAAATCTTCTCCTCGTGGAGGCGGCGGTCATGACCGAGCTTGTGGAGCACGGAAAGCTGTTCATCGGCGGGGAGTTGACCGACCCGCTCGGCCCGGACGTCATCGAGGTCGTCTCCCCGCACACCGAGGAGGTCATCGGGCGCGTCCCGCACGCCTCCGCGGCCGATGTCGACCGGGCCGTCGCCGCCGCCCGGCGGGCGTTCGACGAGGGGCCCTGGCCCCGGATGTCCGTGGCGGAGCGGATCGCCGTCGTCAGCCGCATCAAGGACGCGATCGCCGTCCGGCACGAGGAGATCGCCCGGTCCATCAGCGCGCAGAACGGCTCCCCGTACTCCTGGTCCGTCCTCGCCCAGGCGCTCGGCGCCATGATGGTCTGGGACGCGGCGATCACCGTCGCCCGCGACTTCGGGTACGAGGAGCGGCGCGGTGGCGTCCTCGGGCCGCTGCTCGTGCGGCGCGAGCCCGTGGGGGTCGTCGCGGCGATCGTCCCGTGGAACGTGCCGCAGTTCACCGCCGCCGCCAAGCTGGGGCCCGCGCTGCTCGCCGGCTGCACCGTGGTGCTCAAACCGTCGCCGGAGTCGCCCCTCGACTCGTACATCCTCGCCGACATCGCCGCCGAGGCCGGGCTGCCCGAGGGCGTGCTCAGCATCCTGCCCGCCGACCGAGAGGTCAGCGAGTACCTCGTCGGCCACCCCGGCGTCGACAAGGTCTCCTTCACCGGATCGGTCGCCGCCGGCAAGCGGGTCATGGAGGTCGCCTCCCGCAACCTGACCCGCGTCACCCTGGAGCTGGGTGGGAAGTCGGCCGCCGTGATCCTGCCCGACGCCGATCTCGCGACCGCCGTCGCCGGGATCGTCCCGGCCGCATGGATGAACAACGGCCAGGCGTGCGTGGCCCAGACCCGCATCCTCGCGCCGCGTTCGCGGTACGAGGAGATCGCCGAGGCCTTCGCGGCGGCGGCCGGCGCGCTCGTCGTCGGCGATCCGCTCGACCCGGCCACCCAGGTCGGGCCGCTCGTCGCCCGCCGCCAGCAGCGGCGTTCGCTGGACTACATCCGGATCGGCCAGGAGGAGGGCGCCAAGGTCCTGTCCGGCGGAGGACGTCCGGCCGGGCTCGACCGGGGCTGGTACGTCGAGCCGACCCTCTTCGGAGAGGTCGACAACTCCATGCGGATCGCCCGTGAGGAGATCTTCGGCCCGGTCATCTGTCTCCTGCCGTACGGGGAGGAGGCCGAGGCCCTCCGTATCGCGAACGACTCCGACTTCGGGCTCAGCGGCAGCGTCTGGACCGGGGACGTCGAGCACGGCATCGACTTCGCCCGGGGCGTGCGCACGGGCACCTTCAACGTCAACACCTTCAGCCTCGACATGCTCGGCCCCTTCGGCGGCTACAAGAACTCCGGACTGGGGCGGGAGTTCGGCCCCGAGGGCTTCGGCGAGTACCTGGAGCACAAGATGATCCACCTGCCCGGCGGGTACGAGGCTCCCGGGAGCGGGGTCTGATGGGGGACCGCTGGCACGTCGAGGTCGACCGGAGCGTCTGCATCGGCTCCGGCATGTGCGTCAACCACGCCCCGGACGGGTTCCGGCTCGACACGGCCCGCCAGTCCCATCCGCGCGAGCCGGAGGCCGACGCGGGCGAGGCCCTGCTCGCGGCGGCCGAGGGCTGCCCCGTGGAGGCCATCCTGATCACCCTCGCGGACGGCGGGGAGCCGGTGTTCCCGCCGGAGGAGTGAGGAGGGGACGTGCCGGGGGTGTGCCTCTTCCGTGACGTGTGGCCGAATGGCGGCGAACAGCCCTGATCCGCCCGCTCTTTGCGCCCCCCTGTCGTTCCCGCGTGCAAAACTGTGCGCTTGGCAACGGGGGCAAGAGGCCTTCGTGTGTGCGTATTCGGGAGTGCTGTGCGCAAGGCGAAGTGGGTGGCCGCGGCCGCCGGTGTGGTGCTGCTGGTGGCGGGCTGCGGCAGTGGCGGTGGCTCGGACAAGGGCGGTTCCGGGTCCGGCGGTTCGGCCTCGGCCGGTTCGGCGGCGACGGGCGGATCCGGCGGGTCGGGTGACGACCGGCTCGACGGGGCCGCGGTCACCAAGGAGCTCACCGACGCGGCGACGGGGGCCGGCTTCACGCAGGACGCCTCGGGCGAGCAGGTCCCGGCCGAGGTCAAGGACTGCATGGTCAGCTGGACGGCCGACGGCGAGAAGGCCGCGGACCCGGCGAAGTCCTACACGGACACGGTCGCGACCCTGGTCAAGGGCGGCTGGACGGAGGCGCGCAGCTCGGGGACGGGCGGCTCGGTGATCAAGTCCCTGAAGAAGAGCAGCTGGCAGCTCCAGGCCAGCAACCACTCGGCGGGCCCGCTGAAGCTGGTCATGTTCGTGGCCGTCGACGGCGGCCCGGAGTGCGCGGCCGCCATCGCGAAGGAGAACGCGAAGGCCCAGACGGGGTCCTGACCCTCCCGGACCGCGCGCGCCCCGGGCCCGCGTCCCGCCGGGGGCGCGGGCCGGGGACGTCAGCGCGTCGCCGCCTCCGGCGCCGTCAGGTCGATCAGACGGCAGACCGTCTCGATGTCGATCTTCACCTGTGCGATCGAGGCGCGCCCGGAGAGCCAGGTGATCAGCGCCGAGTGCCAGGTGTGCTCGATCACCCGGACCGCCGAGAGCTGCTGCGGGGTGGGGTGCTCCGTCCCCATCGCGTCCAGGATGATCGCCGTGGTCAGCCGCGAGACCGTGTCCACCTCGGGGCTCACCCCGCGGTCCGCGAAGGTCAGGGCCCGCACCATGGCGTCGGCGAGCTGCGGCTCGCGCTGGAGGGCGCGGAAGGCCCGCATCAGGGTCTCCGCGACCCGCTCCGCCGGGTCCGCGCCGGCGGGTGGCCGCTTCCGCAGGGTGGTGTGCATGTGCTGGAGCTGGTCCTGCATCGTCGCGACCAGCAGGTGGATCTTGGAGGGGAAGTAGCGGTACAGCGTTCCCAGGGCCACTCCGGCCGCCTCCGCGACCTCCCGCATCTGCACGGCGTCGAAGCCGCCCCGCGCCGCGAGCTGCGCACTGGCGTTCAGGATGCGGCGGCGGCGCGCCTCCTGGCGCTCCGTGAGGGGCGGCGACGCGGGTCTGTGGTCCGCTCTGTTGTCTGCGGTCATGAGGTCCCGTTCCGTGCGGTGGGGAGCGACAGTATGGCGGTGCGGGCGCCGTGGCGCGAATCACCTGTTCCGGCTCTCACCATGGAGCTACCTGCCGGTAGATTCTTTCCTCCTTGAAGGATCAAGGAGATCAGGCCAGAAGATCAAGAACGATCAAGTCTGTAACTTGTTCTAGATTAGCGCGAGCGGTTACGCTCCGGCGAAACGCACGCTCGAAGGGGGTCGCGCATGACCGCTGAGGCCATAGAGGCAAGCCCCCGACAGGGCGTCACCGCAGCCGGTGACGACCCGTTGCGGATCGCTCTCCTCACGTACAAGGGGAACCCCTTCTGCGGCGGTCAGGGCGTCTACGTCCGGCACCTCTCCCGCGAGCTCGCCCGCCTCGGCCACACCGTCGAGGTCATCGGTTCTCAGCCGTATCCCGTCCTCGACGAGGTCGTCGACGGCGAGGCCCTGGCCGGGCTCACCCTCACCGAGCTCGCCAGCCTCGACCTCTACCGCTCGCCGGACCCCTTCCGCACCCCGAAGCGCGACGAGTACCGGGACTGGATCGACGCCGTCGAGGTCGCCACCATGTGGACCGGCGGCTTCCCCGAGCCGCTCACCTTCTCCCTGCGGGCCCGGCGGATGCTCGCCGCCCGCCGCGGCGACTTCGACGTCGTCCACGACAACCAGACCCTCGGATACGGACTCCTCGGCGGCCCGCGCGCGATCGGCGCCCCGCTGGTCACCACGATCCACCACCCCATCACCGTCGACCGGCAGCTCGAACTCGACGCCGCCGCCGACTGGAAGCGCCGTGCCTCCGTCCGCCGCTGGTACGCCTTCACCGGCATGCAGAAGCGCGTCGCCCGCCGGCTGCCGTCCGTGCTCACCGTCTCCGGCACCTCCCGGCGGGAGATCGTCGACCACCTCGGCGTACGCGAGGACCGCATCCGGGTCGTCCACATCGGCGCCGACACCGACGTGTGGTCGCCCGACCCGTCCGTCGCCGAGGTCCCCGGCCGGATCGTCACCACCTCCAGCGCCGACGTCCCCCTCAAGGGCCTCATCCACCTGATCGAGGCGCTCGCCAAGCTCCGCACCGAGAACCCCGACGCGCACCTCGTCGTCGTCGGCAAGCGGGCCGAGGACGGGCCCGTCGCCGCCGCCATCGAGCGGTACGGGCTCGGCGGCGCCGTCGAGTTCGTCAAGGGCATCAGTGACGCCGAGCTCGTCGACCTCGTGCGCTCCGCCCAGGTCTCCTGCGTGCCCTCGCTGTACGAGGGGTTCTCGCTCCCCGCCGCCGAGGCCATGGCCACCGGGACGGCGCTCGTCGCCACGACGGGCGGGGCGATCCCCGAGGTCGCGGGGGCCGACGGCGAGACCTGTCTCGCGGTGCCGCCGGGCGACGCGGGAGCGCTGGCCGTCGCCCTGGGGCGGGTGCTCGGTGACTCCGGTCTCCGGGCCCGGCTCGGTGCGGCCGGGCGGGCCAGGGTCCTGGAGCGGTTCACCTGGGCCCGTGCCGCCCAGGGCACGGCCGAGCTGTACCGCGAGGCGGTGGCCCGGCAGGGCGCCGGAGCCCGCCGGTGACGCCTCGCCCTCGTCGCCGGGTGCGGCCCGGCGGCCGGGTGGTGCCCGCCGGCGGTTCCCCCGGCGGTCCCATCCCGCGGAACGTCCGCCCCCAACCAGTTCCCCACCGCGAAAGCAGGGCCTCGTGCTGACCGTCGACTTCACCCGTTTCCCGCTCGCCCCCGGCGACCGTGTGCTCGATCTGGGCTGTGGTGCGGGGCGGCACGCCTTCGAGTGCTACCGGCGCGGCGCCCAGGTCGTGGCCCTCGACCGGAACGGCGAGGAGATCCGCGAGGTCGCCAAGTGGTTCGCCGCCATGAAGGAGGCCGGGGAGGCCCCCGCGGGGGCGACCGCCACCGCGATGGAGGGCGACGCCCTCAACCTGCCCTTCCCCGACGAGTCCTTCGACGTCGTGATCATCTCCGAGGTCATGGAGCACATCCCGGACGACAAGGGCGTCCTCGCCGAGATGGTCCGCGTCCTCAAGCCCGGCGGCCGCATCGCGATCACCGTGCCCCGGTACGGCCCCGAGAAGATCTGCTGGACGCTCTCCGACGCGTACCACGAGGTCGAGGGCGGCCACATCCGCATCTACAAGGCCGACGAGCTCCTCGGCAGGATCCGGCAGGCCGGACTCAAGCCGTACGGCACCCACCACGCGCACGCGCTGCACTCGCCGTACTGGTGGCTGAAGTGCGCCTTCGGCGTCGACAACGACAAGGCGCTGCCGGTCCGCGCCTACCACAAGCTCCTGGTCTGGGACATCATGAAGAAGCCCGCCCTGACCCGGGTCGCCGAGCAGCTGCTCAACCCGGTCGTCGGCAAGAGCTTCGTGGCGTACGCGACCAAGCCGCACCTCCCGAAGGCCGACACCAAGTGACCTCTCCCGAGCGGATCGCCGAACACCTCGTCCTGCCCGGGGTGCTCACCGCCGAGCAGGCCGCCGAGACCGTCACCGGGATACTCGCCGTACAGCGCGAGGACGGCGCCCTCCCGTGGTTCCGGGGCCACCACCTCGACCCGTGGGACCACACCGAGGCCGCCATGGCCCTGGACGCGGCCGGCGAGCACGCCGCCGCCGCCCGGGCCTACGAGTGGCTCGCCCGGCACCAGAACGCCGACGGCTCCTGGTTCGCCGCCTACCACGACGGCGAGCCCGACCGGGTCACGGACCGGAGCCGTGAGTCCAACTTCGTCGCGTACATCGCGGTCGGCGTCTGGCACCACTACCTGTCGACCGGCGACGACGCCTTCCTCGACCGGATGTGGCCCGTCGTCTACGCGGCCGTCGAGTTCGTCCTCGGGCTCCAGCAGCCCGGCGGCCAGATCGGCTGGAAGCGCGAGGCCGACGGCGCGCCGGTGATTGACGCCCTGCTCACCGGCAGCTCCTCGATCCACCAGGCGCTCCGCTGCGCCCTCGCGATCGCCGAGGAGCGCGAGGAGCCGCAGCCCGACTGGGAGCTGGCGGCCGGCGCCCTCGGGCACGCGATACGCCGGCACCCCGAGCGTTTCCTCGACAAGTCCCGCTACTCGATGGACTGGTACTACCCGGTCCTCGGCGGCGCGGTCACCGGGAACGAGGCGAAGGTCCGCATCGAGGCGGACTGGGACACGTTCGTCGTGCCCGGCCTCGGCGTGCGCTGCGTGGTCCCCAACCCCTGGGTCACGGGCGGCGAGAGTTGCGAACTCGCCCTCGCGCTCTGGGCGGTGGGGGAGTCGGACCGGGCCCTCACGATCCTCCAGGACATCCAGCACCTGCGGGCCGACAACGGCATGTACTGGACGGGGTACGTCTTCGAGGGCGAGAACGAGAGCGACAAGGCCATGTGGCCGGAGGAGCAGACCAGCTGGACGGCCGGCTCCCTGCTGCTCGCGGTGGCGGCCCTCGGCGGCGAGGAGGCGACCGTGGCCGTCTTCGGCGGCGAACGCCTCCCCACCGGCCTCGAACCGGACTGCTGCGGGACCTGAGGAGCGTACGGGCCGGGGGCCGGGCCCCCGCACCCGGACGGAGTCGCCCGGGTGGCGGGTCCGTGGGGCCGGGGTGAGGCTGACGCCACAGTCCCGAGCCCCACGGAGGTCCCGTCGTGCCCAGACGTCTGTCGCGCGGAGTCGTGGCACTGCTGCTGTCCTGCGCCCTGCTGCTGACCACCGCCGGGTGCGGCGGTGACGACACGCAGAGCGTGAGCGCTGCCGCGACCCCGACGAGTTCGGCCACCTTCGAGCAGCAGAAGCTCGCCAAGACGCGGTTCGTCGCCAACGCCGGACTCGCGGCGGGTGCCACGTACCAGTGGATCGTGAAGCCCTACCGGGCGGGCAAGTTCAAGAAGGGCGCGGACGGCCGGACCTTCGCGCTGGTCAAGGCGGGCCTCGCGGGCGCGTTCACGTACAACCGGCTCAAGGCGGCGACGAACAACGCCAAGGGCGACCCGCTGCTCTCGAAGGCGGTCGCGCCGCTGACGGCCGGCATCGAGTCGCTCAAGGAGCTCGGGACGAAGCTGCGCAAGGGCGAGGTGGGCGACGCGGACGTCGGCGCCTTCGAGAGCGTCATCAACAGCGTCAAGGACGCGGGCAGGAGCGCCGGTGCCGAGGTCGTCGACCAGGTCCCCAGCGCCTCCCAGCTCAGCGGCGGGTGACCCGCCCGGTCAGGCGTTCAGCTCCGCCAGGAGGCGGAGGGTCGCGGGGTCCGGTGAGGTGACCAGGAGGTCCGTCACCGGGCCCCGCCGCCACGCGTCGAGCCGTTCGGCGATCCGGTTCCGGGGGCCGACCAGCGAGATCTCGTCCGCGAAGGCGTCCGGCACGGCGAGGACGGCCTCGTCGCGCCGCCCGGCGGCGAACAGCTCCTGGACGCGCCGGGCCTCCTTCTCGTACCCCATGCGCCCCATCAGGTCGGCGTGGAAGTTGCGGGCCGCGTGCCCCATCCCCCCGATGTAGAAGCCGAGCATCGCCTTGACCGGCAGCAGCCCGGCCGCCACGTCGTCGCAGAGCCGGGCCCGGACCATGGGGGCGACGAGGAAGCCCTCGGGGAGGCGCTCGGGCAGCGCGTACACCTCGGCCCAGCGGTCGGGGGTCCAGTACAGCGGCAGCCAGCCGTCGGCGATCGTGAGGGTCTGCGCGATGTTCCTCGGCCCCTCGGCGCCGAGCAGGACCGGGAGCCCGGCCCGTAGCGGGTGGGTGATCGGCTTGAGCGCCCTGCCGAGGCCGGTGCCGTCCGCCCCGGTGTACGGGTGGGAGTGGTGGCGTCCGTCGAGCCGGACCGGGGCCTCGCGGCGCAGCACCTGGCGGACCACGTCCACGTACTCGCGGGTCGCGGTCAGCGGGGAGCGGGGGAAGGGGCGCCCGTACCAGCCCTCGACGACCTGCGGCCCGGACAGGCCGAGCCCGAGCAGGACGCGTCCGCCGGAGAGGTGGTCGAGGGTGAGCGCGTGCATCGCGGTGGTGGTGGGGGCGCGGGCGGCCATCTGCGCGACGGCGGTGCCCAGCTTGACACGGCTGGTGTGGGCGGCGATCCAGGTCAGGGCGGTGAAGGCGTCGGAGCCCCAGGCCTCGGCCGTCCAGACGGAGTCGTAGCCGAGCCGCTCGGCCTCGCGGGCGAGGTCGAGGTGGGCGGGGGAGGGGCCGCGGCCCCAGTAGCCGAGGGCGAGTCCGAGGCGCATGCCCGCATCCTTTCTGACGCTCCGTCAGGAACAGTGCGTGCGGGGACTGTACGCCAACGGCCCCCCGCCCGGAAGGGATTCCGGACGAGGGGCCGTCGAGGTACTTGCCGGGCGTCAGCCGCGCTGGATGCCCGTGGTGTCCTGGAGGACGCCACGACGCCCGTCCTGCGTCTGCGCCACCAGGGCGGCACCGCGCTGCTCGACCGCCAGGTACCAGGTACCCGGGGCCAGCTCGGCGATCGGCGCCTGGGAGCCGTCCTCCCCGTACAGCGGACGGGCGATCGGTACGGCGAACCAGAACGGCGCGAAGTCCGAGGACGGCTGCGCCTGCGGGGCCTGCGCCTGCGGCTCGGGCTGCTGCGGGGCGTGCGGCTGCGGAGCCGGGGCCTGCGCGCCGAACGGCTGGCCCGCACCCTGCGAGGAGTCCTGCGGCCCGCCGTACTGCGGGTGCTGCGCGCCCGGGTAGCCGTAGCCACCGGGGACGCCCTGCGGGCCGGGCTGACCCGGCTGCATGCCGTACGGCTGCGGGGTCTGCGGGCGCGGCGCGCCCACGAGCGGGGCCTTGAGGGCCGGGACCAGCGGGCCGGCCACGGCGGCACCGGCCGCGATCAGGGCGGCGATGAGGCCGAGGATCAGGCCCGCGCCGGCGCTCGTCGACTCGAAGACCCACATCAGCAGGGTCCACGCCGAGGCGATGGTGAACGCGGTGCCGACCTGACCGAGCTCCAGGCCGGCCACCTTGCGCTGCTGCGGCAGGCCGCGGGAGAGGACCACCAGGGCGACACCGGCGATGCCGAGGAAGAAGGAGCCCCAGCCGAGCGGCGACGCCTCCCACGAGTTCGGCAGGTCGACCTGCTTGCAGATCTCGTCCGGGCCGTCACAGCCGGCGTAGGAGAGGAACGAGGCGATGAACAGCACCACCGCTGCACCGATCAGCACGCCATCGCCTCGGGTGAGGGAGCGGATATTCACGTAAGAGTCCTTCGTCGGTCGTCGGTCGTCGCGTGGGGGTGGCACTCGGGGCTTCATGGCACGGGGCGGGCCCATCGTACGGAGCGAATCTATCGCCCGCCGCTTCTACCCCTTGAGGTAGGTCGCGATGCCGTCCGCCATCCCCTGGGCCGCCTTCTGCCGCCACGTCGCCGACGTGAGCAGCTCCGCGTCCTTCGGATCACGCATATTGCCGCATTCGACGAAGACCTTGGGGACGGTTGAGAGATTGAGTCCCCCGAGATCGTCGCGGACGTCCAACCCCGTACCGGCACCGAGGTAGTTGGCCGGAGCCGTCGCGGTCGCGCGGGCGAACCCGTCGGCGATCCGCTCGCCCAGCTCACGGGAGGGGCCGACGATCCTCGCGGTGTCGGCGGAACCTCCGCTCACGCGTGCGGGAAGGATCACATGGAATCCCCGGTCGCCGACGGCGGAGCCGTCCGCGTGGACGGAGACGACGGCGTCGGCGCGGGCCGCGTTGCCGATCCTCGCGCGCTCGTCGATGCACGGGCCCCAGGGGCGGTCGGCGTCATGGGTGAGGACCACCTCGGCCCCCCGGGCGACGAGGAGGTCGCGCAGCCGGTGGGAGACGTCGAGGGTGAACGAGGCCTCGGTGTATCCGGCGTTCGTGGCGGTGCCGGTGGTGTCGCACTCCTTGCGGGTGGTGCCGATGTCCACCTTCCTGTTGATCTCCGCGGAGTGCCGGAAGTTGCCGGCGTTGTGACCGGGGTCGATGACGACGGTCCGCCCGGCGAGCGACCGGCCGGTCGGCGAGGCGGGAAGGGGGGAGGCGGACGGCCGGCCGGTGGCGGCGGGGGGAGGCGTCGCCCCGCTCTCCCGCGGGGCCTCCGGGCCCTGCGCGGACTTCCCGCTCGGCGGCGAGGCCTGCGAGGCCCCGCAGCCGGCGAGCGCGGCGCAGCAGCCCGCGGCGGCGAGGACGAGGGCGAGGGGGCGGCGGGTGATCTCACGGTGGTCGTACGGCACCCGGCGACTCTAGGCCCTGTATGGGGCGAAATCCCGTAGCGGGTAGGTCGCAGGTTGGTCACCGGCTTCGAAGAACGGTGGACGCGTGTGCGCGGACCGTGAAGGGTAGGTCTCCAGAGGCGACGGTGGGGTGTCACCGCGCATGGACCCACGAGGGGGAACCGTGGTGGGGGAAGAACCGAACGACGCACGTCCCGAACCGTCCGACCGACCAGTCGGTGACGGCGGGCCGGACCCGCGGACTCCTGCGGCGCCGTGGCAGGCGCCGCCCGGGCCCGCCGCCACGCCGCCCGCGCAGGGCTTCGGCCCGCCGCCCGGAGCCGCGCCCGCCGGAGGCCCGCCGCCGGGCCAGGCGCCCGGTGGAAGCACACCGCCCGGAGCCGCCGCGTCCGGGCCGCCGCCGGGAGCCGGGCAGCCCGGCCCCGCGCCCGCCACGGGCCCCGCCACCGCGCCCGGCTGGGCCGGTGCCGGTACGCCTCCGCCGCCGGGCGCCCCGCCCGGCTACGGACCGCCGCCGGGGTACGGCCCGCCCGGATACGGCCCGCCCCCGTACGCGGCCGAGCCGCCCGCGCAGCCGCGCGGCGAGGCGAACGGGGCGCAGGCCGCCATGATCGGCCTGCTCAACCTCTCCTGCCTGGGCCTCGGTTACGTCCTCCTGCGCAACTGGATCGGCGCCGCGCTCTGCTGGATCGCCACCGTCGCCCTGCTCGTGCTCGCGCTCCCCGCCGACGTCGACGGCGTGCCCCTGGGGGTCCTCGCCGGCTACGGCGTCTTCCTCCTCGCCGTCGCCGCCGACGGGGCGAGACGCGGACTGCGCGCCACCCTCACCATCGGCGCCTCCTTCCGCCGCCTCGCCCTGCCGCTCGCCCTCGTCCTGCTCGCCGTGCCCGCGGGCGGCTCGCTCGCGTACGGGGCGGCCCGCGACGAGGCGAAGGAGGAGGCACTCCTCGCCCGCCTCGCGGAGGCGGACGCGCAGGTCGAGACCGCCGACGACGGCCTGACCTTCGACAAGGCCGAGCCGATCTACCGCAAGGCGCTCGCCACCTACCAGGACCTCGGCACGAAGCACGCGGGTTCGCGGGCCGGGAAGCTGGTCCCCGCGCGCCTCGACACCTACTACGAGACGGTCTCCCGCCCGTACGCGAAGAAGGCGTACTGCGAGGCCGTCGCGCCGCTCAAGCACCTGCGCGGGCTCGCCGCCACCTTCGACAAGGAGCTGCTCGGCGTCCGGCCCGCCAAGACCGACGAACCGCTGGCCGAGTCCCTCTTCGAGTGCGGGACGGACGCGCTCGGTGTCGAGGCCGCCGACCCGCCCGCCAGCGAGAGCCTCAACGCGCTGTACGACACCTTCCCGAAGTCGCGCCAGGCGACCCAGGTCGAGCCGGCCGTCCGGGCGGCGATCAAGACCCGGACGACGGCGCTCACCTCGGGCACCACCCCCTGCGAGACCACCGAAGAGCTGCGCGCGCTCGACTCCGCCGTCGACAACATGACCGACCCCGCCCTCGAAGAGGCGGCGAAGGAGGCCGCGAGCGGGGTCCAGCGGGGCGACTTCGCCTGCGGGACCTCGCAGTTCAACGGCAAGGAGTACGACGACGCGGTCAAGACCATGACCCAGTACGCCAAGGACTACCCGAGCAGCCCGGACGCGGCGCACGCCCGCTCCATCGCCATCGCCGCCGAGATCGCCGAGGAGGAGCCCGCGGCGGGCAGGAAGCTGCCCTCGGCCGACGTGCCCGGCGGCTCCCGGATGGTGATGGTGGTCAGCAACGACGGCCCGGGCGAGGTCGAGCTGCTCTACACCGGTCCGATGACCGGCAAGGTCACCCTCAAGTCCTGCGGGACCTGCACGAAGTACCCGAGCCCGATCTTCGCGGGCTCCAAGAAGATCAAGGCCTGCACGGGGCCGTCCTCGAAGTACCCGAAGGCGACCCTCCTGCTGCCCGCCGGCGACTACCACTTCCTCCAGAAGCGCGTCTCCACCGGCACGTCCACGGCCGGGGACACCAAGACCAGCAAGGCCAAGATCGAACCCGGCTACAGCTACACCAACTGCCTGTACGTGACCTCGGGCTTCTGATCCGGGTGCCCGTCCGTCCCGACGGCCGTCCCCTCCACCGGGGGGCGGCCGTCGACGCGTTCCGTACGGCACCGGGCCCGGCGGCCGCGTGCGGTGCGGTGCTCGGCGGCGGCAGCGGCGTCGTCGTGGTGCGGGGGTCAGCGGCGGCGGCCGGCGTGCGGTGCGGGGGTCAGCGGCGGCGCAGGACCCGCATCGAGTCGGTCACCGAGACCTCCTCGAAGTCACCCGACTCCAGCGCGCGCAGGTAGATCCGGTACGGGGCCTGGCCACCGTCCGCCGGGTCCGGGAAGACGTCGTGGATGACGAGCAGACCCCCGGGGGCGACCTTGGGGGCCCAGCCCTCGTAGTCGTTCGTGGCGTGCTCGTCGGTGTGCCCGCCGTCGACGAACACGAACCCGAGCTGCCCGCCCCACACCTTCGCGACCTGCGGCGAGCGGCCGACCACGGCGATCACGTGCTCTTCGAGGCCGGCCTTGCGGAGCGTGCGGCGGAAGGTCGGCAGGGTGTCCATGAGCCCCACCTCGGGGTCCACCACGGTCTCGTCGTGGTACTCCCAGCCCGGCTGCTGCTCCTCGCTGCCCCGGTGGTGGTCCACGGTCACCGCGACCGTCCCCGCCCGCCGCGCCACGTCGGCCAGCAGGATCGTGGACCGCCCGCAGTACGTGCCGACCTCCAGGAGCGGCAGCCCGAGCTTCGCCGCCTCCGTGGCCGCCCCGTACAGGGCGAGCCCCTCCTCGACGGGCATGAAGCCCTTCGCGCCCTCGAAGGCGGCAAGGATCTCGGGAGTGGGCTCGGCGGCCATGGGCGGGTCCTCCTACTGGCGGGTACGCGGGTACGGGCGCCCATCGTGCCCTACGCGTCGCACGCGAACCACACCCGCGGTCACCGCCGTCGGCGCGACCGTCACCAGCGTGGTCCTCGCAGCGAAACCTCCCGGCGGTCGAACCCGACAGCTGTGAGGACCCCGTCTTCCGGCCAATATATGGCTGGATCACGACCCTCAACTCTACGGTCTCTTCACAGACTTCACACAGGCCGCACTGCTCGTGAGCTTGGCGATTGCACACGGCACACCTCGGAGAACTCCGGCAAACGGGTTTTCGTTCCCCGCTCGAAAGCGGCGCGCGGCTCTTGCCGAGCGCTTGTTACTCGCGGTTAAGTAGCGCCGCGCATCGGGACCTGACCAGTCCCTCGGGGTGCGCGCACGTCATCGGCGGTCGGGGGAACGGCGCCGCCACGGGGAGGATCGGCGTCGCCGTGTCGCGATGCCCGCTCGCTGTGCACATCGCCCGGGTCACCTCTGCCCGCCCTCGTTCGCTGCTGTGAAGGAAGCCTTCCTTGCGGTTCAAACCGGGGTTGTTCAACCCTCGATCACGTTCGTCCACGACTCTCACCACCGCCCTCACGTCCGTCACGGCGCTCGCCGTCCTCGGTGGTCTGGGCGTCCGTCCCGACCTGTCCGTGCGGGACGCCCAGCCCGTCGCCGCCACCGCCGACTCGTACGACGGCTACGACGTCAAGGCGGCCGAGCGGCTGCGCGAGGACCAGTGCATGGGCACCGAGGCCCTGCGCATGGGCGGGCCCAACCTGTACGCCCTCGCGCAGAGCGCCCTCGTCCTGCCGCCCGACCAGCTCCACGAGAAGCTGAAGCGGGACATGTTCGACGACAAGACCCCGCTGCACGCGGCCTGGAACCTGGACCGCACCCTCACGGACCAGTGGCTCGACAAGGTCCAGAAGCAGGGCAACGCGTGGAACAGCGCCGCGAACCTGGACTCGTACCCCAACGCCCCCAAGGACGCGGGCAAGATCTTCGAACAGACCGGGCTGCTCCCGTGGCTGTACCAGGGCTACTCGGACCCGCTCAACCTGTTCAACCCCTTCTACGAGTCCTCGCCCACCGCCGACGACAGGACGAAGGCCGCGGCGCTCGCGATCGGCGACCCCCTCTACACCAGCGGCGGAACGCCGAAGGAGCAGGAGGCGTGGGCGCTGTGGAAGAAGAACTCGGGGAAGGTCGAGCCCAACCAGTACTTCGTGCCCCGGGTGTTCGCCGATGACGCCCGGATCTTCCTCGGCGCCGGCGGTTTCCCCCGGACCGCCGCGGAGCCGGACAGCCCGGAGTTCCGGATCGCGGTCGAGGACCTCAAGGCCCGCTTCGGGGCCTGCGGCTGGCACGACCCGATCGACCCCAACAGGGTCCTCGGCAAGCAGGTGGCGCGCGCCGCGTCCGAGTGGCAGCAGGAGATAGCCGGTCAGACCGCGCAGCGGCAGCAGATCCTGACCGCCGGCAAGGACGCCACGAAGGCGCTGCAGGACGGCGCGTACGCCCTCAGCATGCTCGTCGGCCAGTCGTGGCTTGCCGACTACTACACCCGCTGGCAGGACCACTGGACCCCCGGCGGCGTCGGCTGGATCGGCAACGGGTACACGGTGATCGAGGTGCCCGGCGCGAACGGCACGTGCCTGGACGTCCAGGGCGGCGGCAAGACCAACGGCACGCCCGTCCAGATCCACACCTGCAACGGCAGTGCCTCGCAGGAGTGGTCCCTCGAAGGCGGCGAGGAGGACCTCCACCTCCGCAACACCGGCTCGTTCAAGTGCCTGGACGTGGCGGGGAACGCCTCCGCCAACGGGACGAAGATCCAGATCACGGACTGCTACAGCACCAAGGGCCAGTCGTGGAAGGCCGACGTCCGCGCTCCCTCGACCCTGCGGAGCGTGACCACGGGCAAATGCCTGGACCTGAGCGCCTTCACGGTGGGCACGGACGCGCGGCTGTTCGACTGCAAGGACACCAGCGCGCAGAAGTACCTGATCAAGCCGAACGGGAAGAAGGGCGCCGGCAGCACCCCGTACCCGGTCAAGGCGCAGTTCGACGCGGCGACGAAGGGCCTCGCCGACGCCCGGGCGGCGGCGAAGACGCACCTGGCCACGGTGAAGGCCCAGCTGGAGAAGGCCAGGACCTCGGCCACCGCCTCCGACACGGCCGTGCAGGCCGCGTACGGCATCGCGGACGCCGCCGGCGCCCCGCGCGGCCGCGGTCTCCTGGTCGGCCAGCAGAAGGCCCAGGTCACCAAGGGGGCCGTGGCGGCGCTGACCGCGATGGTGAAGGCCGGTGAGACCGCCGAGGCGGCCACCCGGGCCGCCGCCGCCGACAGCGCGACCATCACGCAGCGCGCCCTCGCGCAGACCGCCCAGGTCAACGCCGAGTTCCGCAAGGAGGCCGCCCGCACCGCCGAGTCGCAGGCGAAGGCGGCGGCCGACGGGGCCAAGCTGCACCGCGACAACGCGAAGAAGGACAAGGAGACGGCGGAGGCCAAGCTCGCCGTCGCGCTGAAGGCCGAGGGCGACGCCAAGGCGGCCGCCGCCGACGCCCACGCCAAGCGTCTCGCGGCCGAGGCCGAGGAGGCCACGGCGAAGGCGGAGAAGGACACGGCCGCCGTGAAGCAGAACGAGGCGGCCCAGCACAGGAGGAACGCCGACGCGGAGGCCGTGAAGGCCGAGGACGCCCGGAAGGCGGCCGAGGCCTCCGAGAGCACGGCGGTCGCGAAGAAGGACTCCGCGGTCAAGGCCCGGGACAACGCCAAGGCCAAGCGGGACGACGCCTGGGAGGCCGAGCAGCGGGCCGACGCCGCTCGCGCCAAGGCCGACGCGAAGGAGGCGTACGCCCAGGCCCACGAGTCCGACGAGTACGCCAAGGAGTCCCGCGACGCGGCCGACGCGGCTTCGGCGCACGCCGACAGCGCGGAGGCCGCCGCCGGCCGGGCGCGCGGTGAGGCCGACGCGGCCACGCGCGCGGCATCCGAGGCCGACGCCGCCGCCACCCGCGCCGAGGCCGCCGCCAAGCGGTCCCGCGCACACGCGGACGCGGCCCAGGCCGCCAGGCTGAAGGCCGACGCCGCCCTGCGGACGGCGACCAGCGCCGCCGCCGACGCCATCGACGCCTCCGAGCACGCCGCCGCCGAGGCCAAGACCGCCGTCCGGCTCGCGGACGAGGCACAGAAGCTCGCCAGGACCGCCAAGGCCGAAGCGGACGCGGCGAGCAAGGAGGCCGCGAAGGCCCTCGCCGCAGCCGCGAAGGCCGCGGGCTTCGCCCACGTCACCGCGCAGGCCGCCGTGGACGCGGGCAACGCCGCCGTACAGGTCGCCAAGCCCGCCAACGACGCGATCCAGCTCGGCTCGCCCTACGCCGCCACCGACTCGGCCGCCGGCCTCGTCGTCCTGACCGGCCAGGGTTCCAAGACGATCGCCGACCAGCAGAAGGCCGTCGCCGACGCCCACGCCAAGAACGCGCAGGCGGAGGCGGTGGCGGCCAAGAGCATCGCCGACCAGGCCGTCGGCGACGCGAAGATCGCCCACCAGTACGCGGCCAACGCCGCCGGGCACGCGGCGACCGCGCGGGGGTACGCGAAGGAGGCCCTCGGCTACGCGGCCGACGCCGCCGCCGCTGCCGCGAAGGCCACGCAGTCGCTGGCCCGCACCGCCGAGTACGACCGCAAGGCCGCCGAGGACGCCGCCGCCGCCGACCAGGCCGCCGGCCGCGCCGAGGGCTACGCGGCACAGGCCCGTGACTCCGCCGACCAGGCGGCGCTCGACGCCCAGGCCGCCCGCGAGGCCGCGTCCCGTGCCGAGCAGTCCGCCAAGGACGCGCGGGCGGCCGCCGACCGGGCCGACACCGCCGCCACCGAGGCGGAGGAGGCGGCCAAGGACGCCCTGAAGTACGCCGAGGAGGCGCAGGCGGCAGCCGACCGGGCGGAGGCCGCCCAGAAGAACAACTCCATCGCCGACGGCGGCACCACCGGGGTCGGCGGGGTCTTCTACGTCGTCGACAAGCTGGTCCCGGTCGGGGAACCGGAGATCAAGAAGAAGGAGAACTGCAACGTCATCATCCACGTGGGCGACTGCGTGATCACCGCCGTCATCCACTTCGACGCCTACATCGACCTGTACCTGTGCACCGCCGAGGACATGCCCGCGACCGAGGCCGGCTGCCCGGCGGAGGCGGTCGTCTTCCTCGGCTCCGACGTCCTGAAGAACCAGAAGACCGAGGTCACGCACACCCTGTCGATGGTCGAGTTCAACTCCGGCATCGACCCGGTGAAGATCCTCCTCGGCGACTTCATCGAGTGCGCCCAGAAGATCGCACCCGGGGGCGAGTCGGGCAGCTGGGCCGGATGCGCCTGGGCCGCCACCTGGTTCATCCCCGGCAAGGCGTACAAGGCGATCGGCGACGCGCTCCACGCGTTCAACGCCTCCCTGCACACCGGTGTCGGCGTCCGCGAGGCGTTCGCCGCGCTGCGGGCCCTCGACCTCGACCCGGCGACGATCGCCCGGCTCGAGGACACCGTCAACGTCTACGAGGACGTGTTCGTCGCCTGCCGGCGGAACAGCTTCCCCGGCGGTACCGGAGTCCTCATGGCCGACGGCTCCCACCGTGCGATCCGCGACGTGCGGATCGGCGACCGGGTGCTCACCACCGACCCCCGGACAGGCGGCCTGCGGCCCCAGGGCGTGACGGACACCTTCCGCCACGACACCGAGCGCCTGGTGGACATCTCCGTCGACAGCGGTCTGCTCACCAGCACGATCGGGCACCGGTTCCTCGTCCTCGGCCGTGGCTGGACGACGGTGGCCGAACTGCGCGTGGGCGACCGGCTGCGTACCCCGCAGGGCACGGAGCAGACCGTCACCGCGCTGAGCGACCGGTCGGGTCTGGCGCCGCGCACGGTCTTCGACCTGACGGTCGACGGGCCGCACACGTTCTACGTGCGTCCGCAGGGCGAGCGGCCCCAGGACGTCCTCGTCCACAACTGCACCAACATCGTCGCCGACGAGGGGCTGTTCGGCGCGCACACCCTCGGGACCCACGTCCGCCAGTCCGACGACCTGATGCGGGCCAAGGCCGAGGTCGACGGCATCGCGGGCAAGTGGACCGACGAGGCGACGGCGGCCGAGGCCGTCAAGCAGGCGATCGAGGAGTGGATCAAGCACGGGGACAACGCCACGACGTTCCAGAACTGGCAGCGGAAGCAGTCGCAGAACAAGAACGGGTTCGTCGCGGAACGGGACTGCCTCCGCTTCGACTGGACGCTGAAGGACAAGGGCTCGCTCGGCACCGTGTGGCGCGCCGGCGGCGAGCGGGCCGGAGAGGCGGCGAGCAACAGCGTCCGGGTGGTCCTCCGGTACGTTCCGAAGTCCGCCCAGCCCCGGCCGCACAACCCGAGCAAGTACGTCGTGTTCACGTCGTACCCGCTGCCGAAGAAGTAGCGCGGTGGCCGGACACCCGTCCGGCAGGCTGATCGAGTGACAAGGAACGGGCACCCTTCCTGCCGAAGGGTGCCCGTTCGCACGTGAACGGACAGGGACACGGAGGAAGAGGGCGATGGCACGCGCGCGCGAGGTCTACTACTACGACCATGGGACGGACTTCGGACTCAGCGGGTTCGCCGGAGCGTTGGCCGCCCGAACGGGGCTGCGTCTCGACGAACGCGTGACGCTGGCGCTCGCCGCGAGGCGGGCGGAGGACGAGGACGTCCAACTGGGCCGGGACGTGCGGCTCCTCCTGGACTCCGGGCTTCCGGACGA
Source organism: Streptomyces sp. Qhu_M48 (assembly GCF_051305195.1). Lineage (NCBI taxonomy): Bacteria > Bacillati > Actinomycetota > Actinomycetes > Kitasatosporales > Streptomycetaceae > Streptomyces > Streptomyces sp. Qhu_M48. Next base: position 1,537,296 of record NZ_CP195432.1, read on the forward strand.
GGCGCTGCGCGAGGTGTGGCTGGCCGCCGCGCGCCGCCGCTTCGACCCGGCGGATGAGGGCACGGACGTCCGCGCGTGGCTGCGCCGGGTCTCCGAGGCGTGCCCGCCCCGTGTCCTGGAGCGGGACCCGTACGAGGAGAGGAGCCTCGACGAGGTGCGGCCGACGGTGGCGGAGGACGAGCTGCGGGAGGCGGTGGCGGCCGAGATCGCCTCGAACCGTGCCGGGCTCGCCCGCGCCGTCGCGGTGCCGAACGCCGTGCCGGCGTTGCTGCGCGTGGTGCGAGAGGTGGACGCGGACCTGGGTCTCCGGCTGTTCCTGCGCGTGGCGAAGTCCTATTCCGTGCCGCTCGGCAAGGAGTCGTACGACCGGCTGACGGCGCTGGGACAGCGCCTGGCCTACCCGTCGGACGCCGTCCACGAGGGGCTGGAGGTCCACTGGCCGCCCGTCGATCCCGGGCGGCGGGACCTCGGTGTCGGCCGGTTCGGCGCGCAGATGCTGGCGGCCGTCTTCCGGGGCACGGACTGGCACCACGAAGGGACCGTGCGGGAGAACATCCTGCGCGTGATCGACGCCGACCACGGGGACGTCCCGGGGTCGTACGCGGCCGTGCTCCTGGAGGACGCGCGCCGTCTCCTCGACTCCGCTCTGTCCGACCCGGCCCTCGACGCGCTGTGGCGCGCCGTGTCCCGGCGCGTGCGCGTCACCGGAGCGGACGAGTTCGACGCGGACGTACGGGCCTGGCTGGAGCGGGTCGCCGGGGAGTGCCGGGAGCACCTGGCCCGGATCGATCCCTGCTACTCGCCGTACGTCTCGTCCGCCCGGACGGAGCTCGCGGAACCCGTGCTGCGGGAGGTCCGCGAGGCCGCGCGCGCCGACGTGGCCGAGGTGCGGGCCGTGGCGCCCGTCCTTGAGGACGTCGTCACGGCCGTCGACCCGGACCTGGGCTTCCGTCTCCTCCTCCAGCTCCTCTCGGCGTACGCGGTCCCCGTCACCGGCACCCGGCGGGCGCGCTACCTGGAACTGGCCGAACGGCTCGGCTACGGCCCGGAGCACGTCGAGGACCACCTGCCGGGTCCCGGGAACTGACGGGTCAGGCTCCCGCCAGGACCGCGCGCAGCTTCCGCACCCCCGCCTTCCACGCCTCGCCGTCCGACTCCTCCCAGAGCTCCAGGAGTTCGGACGGCTCCACGAGGACGCGGTCCAGGGCCGCGACGGCCTCCGGGCGCAGTGCGGCGGGGAGGGACGGCAGCGGGTCCTTCGGGGCGTACGAGGTCGTCACCGGGTCGCCGCCGGGGCACTGGGCCGCCAGCAGGGCCGCCGAGGCGATCGCCTCCACGGCCACGTCGGCGTCCAGGTACTCCTCGCCGGTCTCGATCACGTCGCGGAAGGTCGCGCGCAGCACCTCGGCCTTCTTCTCCGCCGGTGCCTCGTCCACCCGGTAGGAGAAGTCGGCGGCGGTGTCGCTGTCGAAGGGGCCGATGTCCCAGGTGCCCATGGCGTGCTCGCTCTCTCGCGTCGTCCAACTGTCCCCCCAGCGTGGCACCCGCCACTGACAACGCCCGGACCGCTCAGTCCTCGACGCCCAGGTCGGCGCGCATGGCCTTCTTCATCGCGCCGACGTAGGGCCAGACCTCCTGGTGGAGTTCCGCCTCCATGGTCGACAGTTCCTCCGCGTACGTCGTGGGGTCCCCCGCGTACTTCCGGAGCTTCCCGTAGGCCTCGTTCAAGCGCTCCTTGGCCGCGCCGGCGGGACGCGACACCACCTTCGGGACGATCATCTGGGCCTCCGCGTAGCTGTCCCGGTAGGCCAGCCTGGCCGCCTCCAGGTTCTCCAGGGACGAGGCGACGCCCTCGTTCCGCCCCAGCGCGTGGAGATGGTTGGTCATCTCCGTCAGGTACTGGCGCGCGGCGGTGTTCAGCGTGATGTAGCAGGCACGCCGGCGTTCCAGGCTCTCGTGCCGCCCCTGCCGGGCCTGTTCCGCCAGGAGCAGCTCCTGCGCGTGACCGCGTTCCTCGCGCCGCTGTTCGGCGGCGGCCTGGAGCTCCATGCGCTTGGTGCGGTCCGCGCGGCTCTGTGTCAGGAGCGCGGCCCCCAGGGTCCCCGCCACGCCGACCACGGCTATCAGCAACGCCGTCCAACTCGCGCCCATGTTCCCCCCTGCGTACGGCTCCGTCTTCCGACGATGCTGCCACAGGGCGCGCTCCCGGAGGTCCGGGGCGGAGGTCCGGGGCGGGCGGCGTTCGATCCGTGACGCGGCGGGATTCCCGTCCCGTATCCGACCTTCCGTCAGAATGGAACGTGTTCTAGTCTGCCGCGCATGGGCATCGCCATCACGCACGAACAGCGGGAGCTCGCACGATCCGTCCGGGGCTGGCTCGCCCGCGCCGTACCTCCCGAGGAGGTCCGCAAGCACCTGGACGTCCCCGACACGGCCACCGGGCGGCCCTCGTACTGGGACGCCGCCGCCGAGCAGGGGCTCCTCGGACCGCACCTGCCCGAGGAGTACGGGGGAGGGGGCGGCGACCTCGGGGACCTCGTCGTCGTCGTGGAGGAGGCCGCGCGGGCCCTGCTGCCGGGGGCCCATCTGCCCTCCGTGCTCGCCGCCGAACTCCTCCACCGGGCCGGGCGACCGGAGTTGGCCGGAGCCCTCGCGCGCGGGGAGCGGATCGGGGCCGTCGCTCTCGGCGGTCCGGGTGGGCCGGGCGGGGCGGGCGGGGCCGCCGGGCCGGGCGCGTCGGGCGGTCCGGGCATCGACAGCGGCGCCGGAAGCGGCACCGGCACCCTCACCGCCGTCCGAACCGCGAGCGGATACCTCCTCGACGGCGCCGCGCCCCCCGTCCTCTGCGGCGCCCAGGCCGACCTCGTACTCCTGCGGGCCGCCACCGCCGACGGCTCCGTCTGGCTCGCCGTCGACACCGACGGGCTCGCCGTCCGGCCCCACGAGAGCGCCGACCCCACCCGGCCCACCGCCGAGATCACCGCCCGCGCCCTCCACGTCCCCGCAGCGCGCGAACTCGCCCTCGACACCGCGCTCGTCCACGACCTCGCCGCCGTCCTCCTCGCCGCCGACGCCTGCGGCACCGCCGCCCGCGCCGTCGAGACCGCCGCCGAACACGCCCGGACCCGGGAACAGTTCGGCCGGCCCATCGGACAGTTCCAGGGCGTCAAACACCTCTGCGCCGACATGCTCGTCCGGCTCGAACAGGCCCGCGCCCTCACCTGGGACGCCGCCCGCGCGGCCGCCGACGCCGGGGCCGGAGGCCGTGACGAGACCGCCGGAGCCGGGGGCCATGGCGTGGAGGACGCCGGGGCCAGGGGCCATGGCGTGGAAGACGCCGGAGCCGGGGGCCGTGGCGAGGAGGACGCCGTCCGGTCCCTCGCCGCCGCGCTCGCCGCCGCCACCGCCCTCGACACCGCGTACACCTGCGCCAAGGACTGCATCCAGATCCTCGGCGGCACCGGCTTCACCTGGGAGCACGACGCCCACCTCCTGCTGCGCCGCGCCCTCGTGGCCCGCCAGCTCCTCGGCACCGGCGACCACCACCGGCTCGCCGCGCTCCGGCACGCCGCCGCCGGGGTCCGGCGCGCCCTCCGCCTCGACCTGCCGCCCGAGGCCGAGCCGTACCGCGCCGCCGCCCGCGAGGCCGTCGCCCCCGCCGCCGGACTCGACCCGGCCGCAGCCCGGCGCGCCCTCGCACCCACCGGCTACGCGGCCCCGCACCTCCCGGAGCCGTACGGACTCGGCGCGGGCCCCCTCCAGCAGCTCGCCGTCCAACGCGAGCTGGACGAGGCCGGGATCACCGTCTCCGGGCTCTCCATCGCCACCTGGGTCGTGCCGTCGCTGCTCGCCCACGGCACCCCGGCCCAGCAGGCCGAGCATCTCGGCCCGACCCTGCGCGGCGAGCGCCTCTGGTGCCAGCTCTTCTCCGAGCCCGGTGCCGGCTCCGACCTCGCCTCCCTCCGCACCCGCGCCGAGCGGACCGAGGACGGGCGCTGGCGGATCACCGGGCAGAAGGTGTGGACGAGCGCCGCCCAGTGGGCCCACCACGGCATCCTGCTCGCCCGCACCGACCCGGCCGCCCCCAAGCACCAGGGGCTCACCTACTTCCTCGTCGACATGCGGAACACCCCCGGGATCGACATCCGTCCGCTCAAGGAGATCACCGGGGACTCCCTCTTCAACGAGGTCTGGTTCGACGGCGCGATCCTCCCGGCCGACGCCGTCGTCGGCGAGGTGAACGAAGGCTGGCGGGTCGCCCGCAACACCCTCGGCAACGAACGCGTCCACATGGCCGACCAGGTCGCCTTCGACACCGGCCTCGAAGCCGTCATCGCCCACGCGGACCGGGTCGACAGCTCCGTACGCGTCCGGATCGGCGCCCTCCTCGCCGAGGCGCACGCGCTCGCGTGCATCGGTCTGCGCACCACCCTGCTCCAGGTGTCCGGCCTCGAACCGGGCGCGGGCGCCAGCGTCCGCAAGCTCGTCCAGACCCTCCACCAGCAGAAGCTCGCCGAACTCACCCTCGAACTCCTCGGCCCCGAGGGCGCCGTCCGCGAGGGCCCCGGCGAACGCGCCGTCCACGGACTGCTCATGTCCCGCTGCCTCACCATCGCGGGCGGCACCACCCAGGTACAGCTCAACGTTGTCGCCGAGCGGCTGCTCGGCCTTCCCAGGGACTGAGAGGGACACGTCATGAAGGCCTACGTCGTCGGCGTCGGGATGACCAGGTTCGAGAAGCCGGAGACCCGGGACTGGCAGTACTGGGACATGGTCCGAGAGGCCGGCACGGCGGCCCTCGCCGACGCGGGCGTCCCCTACGCGCGCGTGGAGCAGGCCGCCGTCGGCTACTGCTTCCAGGCCTCCACCGCGGGACAGCGCGCCGTCTACGAACTCGGGCTGACCGGCATCCCCGTCTACAACCTGAACAACAACTGCGCGACCGGCTCCACCGCCCTCATGACCGCCCGCCAGTTCGTCGAGGGCGGCATAGCCGACTGCGTCCTCGCCGTCGGCTTCGAGAAGATGACGAGGGGAGCCCTCGGCGGCGGCTCGGGCGCCGGCGACTTCGCCACCTCGCCCGTCGCCCGGCACTACGGGATCATGGCCGCCGCCCACGGCTTCGAGATGTCCCCGCCCACCGCCCAGATCTTCGGCAACGCGGCCCGCGAACACATGGAGCGGTACGGCACGACCGAGGTGCAGCTCGCTGCCGTCGGCGCCAAGAACCACCAGCACTCGGCGAACAACCCCAACGCCCAGTTCCAGGACGTCTACACGGTCGACGAGATCCTCGCCGCGAAGACCGTCCACCGGCCGCTCACCAGGCTCCAGTGCTCGCCCACCTCGGACGGCGCGGCGGCCGCCCTCGTGGTCTCCGAGCGCTTCGTCGACGCGCACGGTCTGCGGGACCGTGCGGTGGAGATCGCCGCGCAGGCGATGACCACCGACACCGGGGAGTCCTTCGCCTCCGGCTCGTGCGTCGACGCCGTCGGCCGCCCGATGTCCCGGGCCGCCGCCCGGCAGGTGTACGAGCGCTCCGGGCTCGGCATCGAGGACGTCGACGTGATCGAACTCCACGACTGCTTCTCGATCAACGAACTCCTCACGTACGAGGCGCTCGGCATGTGCGAGGAGGGCGCCTCCGGCGAACTCGTCGAGTCCGGCGCCACCACCTACGGCGGCCGCTGGGTCGTGAACCCCTCCGGCGGTCTGATCTCCAAGGGCCACCCGCTGGGCGCGACGGGCCTCGCCCAGGCCGCCGAACTGGTCTGGCAGCTCCGGGGCGAGGCGGGCGCGCGGCAGGTGACCGGGGCCCGGGTCGGCCTCGCCCACAACATCGGGCTCGGCGGCGCGGCGGTGGTCACACTCCTGCGCAGGTCCTAGGTGCCTTGCCGATCAGGCCGGGCTCGCGGCGTGATCGACAGGACACCCCCTGGGGCCGTAGGTCCATGTACGGGGCGGAGTCGGTCTGCGACCATGACATCCATGCCGCAGACCGACTCCGCCACGAGCACCTCCTCCACCCCGCCGATACCCAGGGCACGTCCGTGGGCGGTCGTCCTGATCGCCTGCGCCGGCCAGTTCCTCGTCGTCCTCGACGTCTCCGTCGTGAACGTGGCGCTGCCGTCGATGCGCAGCGAGCTCGGACTCTCGGCCTTCGGTCTGCAATGGGTGCTCAACGCCTACGCGATCGCCTTCGCGGGCTTCATGCTGCTCGGCGGCCGGGCCTCCGACCTCTACGGGCGCAAGGCGATGTTCCTGCTCGGCCTCGGGCTCTTCACCGCCGCCTCCGTCGCCGGCGGCCTCGCCCAGGAAGGCTGGCAGCTCGTCGCGGCCCGCGCCGTGCAGGGCCTCGGCGCCGCCGTCCTGGCACCCGCCACCCTGACCCTGGTCACCGGCGCCGTCCCGGCCGGAGCCGCCCGCACCAGGGCCATCGGCACCTGGACGGCGGTCGGCGCGGCCGGCGGCGCGGCGGGCGGCTTCGTCGGCGGCGTCCTGGTCGACCTGCTGTCCTGGCGCTGGGTCCTCCTCATCAACGTCCCCGTCGGCGTCCTGGTCCTCGTGGGCGCGCTGCTCTGGCTCCGCGAGTCCCGGGCCGACGCGGGCCGCCGCCTCGACCTGCCCGGCGCCGTCCTCGTCACGGCGGGCCTCGCCACCCTCGCGTACGGCATCGTCCAGACCGAGGAGGCGGGCTGGGCCGCCCCGGCGACGCTGCTCACGCTCCTCGGCGGCCTCGCCCTCCTGGTGCTCTTCGTGGTGGTGGAGGCGCGCACGGCGGAGCCCCTGATGCCGTTGAAGATCTTCCGGACGCGGGCGGTGACGGCGGCCAACGTGTCGATCCTGCTGTGCGGTTCGACCTCCTTCGGCATGTGGTTCTTCATGACGAACTACGCGCAGAGCGTCCTCGCGTACACCCCGCTCCAGGCGGGTCTCGCCCTGGTCCCCAGCTCCCTCAGCGTCATCGTGGGCTCCAAGGCGGCCCCGCACCTGATGCCGGCGGTCGGCGCCCGGAACCTCGCCGTCCTCGGCGCGCTCATCGCCGCCGCCGGTTTCGCCTGGCAGTCGGCACTCACGGCCGACGGCACCTTCCTGGGGACGATCCTGGGCCCCGGCATCCTGATGATGGCCGGGATCGGCCTCGCGACCACCCCGCTCGCCGCCCTCGCCACCTCCAGCGCCTCCCCGGGCGACGCGGGACTCGTCTCGGGCCTGGTCAACACCTCCCGGACGATGGGCGGCGCCCTCGGCCTCGCGATCCTCTCCACCGTCGCCGCGGCGGCCACCCCCACGGCCGCCCCCTCCGGCGCCCCGGACCCGTCCTCCCTGGTCCCCGGGTACGCCATGGCCTTCCGGGTCTCGACGGCGGTCCTGGTCGCGGCGGCGGTGCTGATGTTCCTCTGGCTCCCCAAGGCGGCCCGCCGCGGGTCGCCGGAGGCGACAATGCCCAGGTGAAATCGATCAAGAACATATCGATCAGGAACAAGTTCAGAACGGCCGCCACCGCGCTCGCCGTCGGCGCCTCCCTGCTGGTCGCGCCCTCGGCCTCCGCGGAGCCGGTCCTGGCCGTGACCACCGGCGCCGTCTTCAACGAGCCGTCGAGCCCCGACACGTCCGCCCGGAACCGGATCCTCTCCCACCTCGCGGGTCTCGTCGACGGCGCCGAGCCGGGCTCATCCGTCCGGATCTCGCTCTACCTGTTCCAGTCGCAGTACCTCGCCGACAAGCTGGGCGCCGCCCACCGCAGGGGCGTCACCGTGCAGGTCGTCCTCGACCACGACAGCAGGTCCACGGGGGCCGACAGCCTGCGGACCCAGCTGGCGGCGGCCGGGGCCGCCGACTCCTGGGTGCGGAGCTGCAGGAACATGGAGGCCTGTCTCGCCCTCGACCCTGGGACCACGGCGGCCGACCCCGACGGCTGGTACGACAACGTCAACCACAACAAGTTCTTCCTGTTCTCCCGCACCAAGGGCAAGGGCACCGTCGCGGTCGACAACGTCGTCGTGCAGTCCTCCGGCAACCTCACGGGCCAGGACCTCAACTCCTGGTGGAACGACGCCCTGACGGTCGCCGACAACAAGGAACTGTTCGACGCGTACGGCTCGTACTTCACCGATCAGGCCGCCGCCGCCATCGGGCAGACGCCGCAGGTCGCCGACTACGCGCACGACACCCAGGCCGGCAGGGCCAAGGTCTACTTCTTCCCCCGCTCGGCCTCCGACACGGTCGTCAACATCCTCAGGACGGTGGCGCCGACGGGCACCACCAACCCCTGCGCGGGCAACGGGTCCGGCTTCGGCACCTCCGACGGCCGTACGAGGATCCGCATCGCCCAGGGCCACATCACCCGCACCGACGTGGCCCGGCAGCTGTGGGAACTCGCCCAGGCGGGCTGCCACGTCGAGATCGTCTACCGCTCGCTCGACAACTGGCCGGCCGACGGCGTCCCCACCTCACAGGTCGCCAACTGGCTGACCAGGCCCACCACCGGGAAGGGCCGCATCGTCCTGCACCAGCTCGACAACGACGGCCGCGGCGGCACCGACTCCCACACCAAGTACCTGCTGATCGAGGGCACGTACCTCAACGGCGTCGACAAGCGGATCGTCTTCACCGGCAGCCACACCTACACGCTGACCGCGCTCAGGTACAACGACGAGGCGCTCCTCAAGTACGAGGACGACCAGGACCCGACGGTCTTCGACGCGTACGTCCGCAACTTCGAGGCCCAGCGCACGGCGTCGCAGACCGAGGGCCTGTAGCGCCCGCCTTCCTACAGCCACCCCTGCCGACGGGCCGCCCGGACCGCCTCCACGCGGTCGCGGGTGCCCGTCTTGCCGACCGCCGACGACAGGTGGTCGCGGACCGTCGACTCCGAGAGGCGCAGGGCCTTCGCGATGTCCGCGATCGCCGCCCCGTCCACCGCGGCCGCCAGCGCGTCCCGTTCACGGGCCGTCAGCGGGTTCGGCCCCGCGCCGAGCGCGGCGGCCGCGAGCGCCGGATCGATGACCGTCTCGCCCCGGAGGACCTGGCGGATCGCCTCCGCCAGCTCCTCCACCGGCCCGTCCTTCACCAGGAACCCGGCGGCGCCCGCCTCCATCGCTCGGCGGAGGTACCCCGGGCGGCCGAAGGTCGTGAGGATCAGCACCCGGCACTCCGGGGACTCCGTCCGCAGATCGGCCGCCGCGTCGAGCCCCGAACGCCCCGGCAGCTCGATGTCGAGGAGCGCCACGTCGGGCCGGGACAGCAGGGCCGCGTCCACGATCTCGTCACCCCGCCCCACCCGCGCCACGACCTCCATGTCGTGCTCCATGCCGAGGAGCAGGGCCAGCGCCCCGCGCGTCATGCCCTGGTCCTCCGCCAGCAGCAGTCTGATCATTCCGTCGGCTCCCCCTCGTGCGGGCCGGGGGCCTCCACGGGGAGCTCCGCGGTGACCCGGGACCCGCCCCGCGGAGCCGGTCCCGAGTCCAGAGTGCCGCCTGCGGCCGCGACCCGCTCGCCCAGGCCCCGGGGGCCGGTCCCCGGAGTGCCGACGGCCGGACCGTGACGCGCGGACGTACGGACCCGGCGGCGACGGATCCCCGGGCATTACTTCTGACGCAGCGTCAGATAACGCCCGCCGGAAGGCTTCCCAACTCCTGCCGCCTCGGCTATACATGGGGATCACCGACCTAGAACGCGTTCTAGAACGGCCGCGTCACGGGACGGTCCCCGCACGGCCTCGGTGCGGCCGACGGTGCGGACGGCCGCGCCGAGGTCTTCCCCGCCACGAGGAGCAGCAGCCCGATGCCCATCGACCCCGTCAAGGCCGTCGCCGCCGAACCCCGCAGCGCCGAGATCTCCTGGGACCACAAGGACGTCCAGCTCTACCACCTCGGCCTCGGCGCCGGCTCGTACCAGGGCAGGCCCAACCCGGCCACCGACTCCGACGAGCTCCGTTACACCCTGGAGTCCCGGCTCCACGTCCTGCCCAGCTTCGCCACCGTCGCCGGCGCCGGCATGGGGGTCGTCGGCGGGCTCTCCGCCCCCGGCATCGACATCGACCTCACCGCCGTCCTGCACGGCGGCCAGTCGATCACCCTCCACCGCCCCGTCCCCACCGGCGGCCGCGCCATCTCCACCTCCCGCGTCGCCGCCGTCTACGACAAGGGCAAGGCCGCCGTCCTCGTCCTGCGCTCCGAGGCCTCCGACGCCGAAGGACCGCTCTGGACCAGCGACGCCCAGATCTTCGTCCGCGGGGAGGGCGGCTGGGGCGGCGACCGGGGGCCCTCCGAGCGGCTCGCCCTCCCCGACCGGGAACCCGACGCCACCGCCGAACGCCCGATCCGCGAGGAACAGGCCCTGATCTACCGGCTCTCCGGAGACTGGAACCCGCTCCACGCCGACCCCGAGTTCGCCGCGCTCGCCGGATTCGACCGGCCCATCCTCCACGGGCTCTGCTCGTACGGGATGACCCTCAAGGCGGTGGTGGACACGGTCCTCGGCGGGGACGTCACCCGCGTCCGCGCGTACCGCACCCGCTTCGCCGGGGTCGTCTACCCGGGCGAGACCCTGCGCATCCGGATGTGGACCGGGGACGGCCGCGTCCAGGTGGCGGTGACGGCCGTGGAGCGCGAGAACGCCCCGGTCCTCGCCGACACCGTCGTCGAACACTCGTAGACCCACGGGATCCGTCGGATCCGCACCGGAGGGAGCCGCACCATGCGCGCAGCCGTACTGCACGAGATCGGCCAGGACAAACTGGAAGTCCTCGACGACGTCGAGGCGGTGGGCTTCGGCCCCGGCAAGGTGCGGATCCGGGTCCGGGCCACCGGCCTCTGCCACTCGGACGTCTCCGCGATGAGCGGCGTCCTCCCGCAGCCCGCCCCCTTCATCCCCGGCCACGAGGGCGCGGGCGAGATCCTCGACGTCGGCGACGGCGTCACCGGACTCGACCAGGGCCAGCGGGTGCTGCTCTGCTGGCTGCCCGCCTGCGGCAGCTGTCCCGCCTGCAGGCGCGGCCAGACCCAGCTCTGCCTCGCCGGGTTCATGAACGCCGGCACCCCCAACTTCAGGCGCCCCGGCGGCGACGTGTTCGGCTTCGCCGGCACCGGCACCTTCACCGAGGAGGTCGTCGTCGACGCCGGCTGCGCCGTCCCGATCCCCGACGACGTGCCCTTCGACATCGCCGCCCTCATCGGCTGCGGCGTCACCACCGGCCTCGGCGCGGCCATCAACACGGCCAAGGTGGAAGCCGGTTCGTCGGTCGCCGTCATCGGCTGCGGAGGCGTCGGCATCTCCGCGATCCAGGGTGCCAGGCTCCAGGGCGCCGCCCAGATCATCGCCGTCGACCCCGTCGCGTCGCGGCGCGAGGCGGCCCTGCGGTTCGGCGCGACGGAGGCCGTCGCCCCCGACGCGCTCGCCGACGCCAAGCAGCGGATCACCGCCGGAGAGGGCTTCGACTACGTCTTCGAGGTCGTCGGCAGGTCCGCCACCGCCCGCACCGCGTACGAGACGACCCGCCGCGGCGGCACCCTCTGCGTCGTCGGCGCGGGCGCCCTCGACGACTACCTCCAGCTCAGCATGTTCGAGCTGTTCTTCGACGAGAAGCGGATCCTGCCCTCCATGTACGGCGGCGGGGACGTGCTCCGCTCGTACGAGAGGGCCATCGCGCTCTGGCGGGCGCGCCGTATCGACCTGGAGTCGCTCATCACCCACCGCGTACCGCTCGCGGGCGTCAACGAGGCGCTGGAGCAGATGCGCACCGGCGCCGCCCTCCGCACCTGCGTCGAGATCTGACCCGAGAGGAACGGGAGACCGCCATGACCACCCCGGAAACGACCACCCCGGGAACGAGCGCCCTTCCGCTGGAGGGCCTGAGCGCGATCGTCACCGGAGCCGGGCGGGGGCTCGGCCGCGCCGAGGCCCTGGAACTGGCCCGGCTCGGCGCCGCCGTCGTCGTCAACGACTACGGGCAGCCCGGCCGCGACGGCTCGGGCACGGCCTCCGCCGCGCCCGCCGAGGAGGTCGTGGCGGAGATCCGCGCGGCGGGCGGCCGGGCGGTCGCGCACCTCGGCGACGTCGCCGACTTCGAGACGGCACGGGGCCTGATCGACCTGGCGGCGGCCGAGTTCGGCAGGCTGGACATCCTGGTCAACAACGCGGGCATCCTGCGCGACCGGATGGTGTTCTCGATGACCGAGGACGAGTGGGACTCGGTCGTACGGGTCCACCTCAAGGGCCACTTCAACACCACCCACTTCGCCGCGGTGCACTGGCGGGGCCGCGCCAAGGCGGGGGAGACCGGTGTCTACGGCCGGATCGTCAACACCTCCTCCGAGGCCTTCCTCGCCGGTTCGGCCGGCCAGCCCAACTACGCGGCGGCCAAGGGCGGCATCGTGGGCCTGACCACCTCGACGGCGCTCGCGCTCGCCCGGTACGGGGTGACGGCCAACGCCATCTGCCCCCGGGCCAGGACCCGGATGACCGAGGACGTCTTCGCCGGCTTCCCGGAGCCGGGGGAGGGGGGCCTCGACCCGCTGTCCCCCGACCACGTGGCACCCCTCGTCGGCTACCTCGCCTCCCCGGCGGCGGCCGGGGTCAACGGCCAACTGCTCGTCGTGCACGGCGGGATGGTGGCGGTCGTGGACCGGCCGCGGGTGTCGGCCAAGTTCGACACGGCGAAGGAGGCGTTCACGTACGAGGAACTGGACGGCCTGCTGACCCCGCACTACGCGTCCCGCCCGGCGGGCGAGACCTTCGCGGCCTCGGAGGTGCTCGGCCTCAAGAAGGGGTGAGGCCGGGCCCGGACGGGGCCGTGACGGCGCCCCCCGGCCGGGGGCGGCTCCGCCGGTGGGGCGGGTGGGGCGGACGAAGGGCCCCGGGAACACCCCGGGGCCCTTCGCCGTACCTCTCACCGGGCCGACCCCACGGACCGGCCCGACCGCCCTCGGCGGGCGTACTTCAGCGCCCTCGACGGGCGTACCCCCCTCGCCCTCAGTGGGCGTGCGCGTCGGCGGGCTCGCGACGGTGACGGCCGCGCGGGGAGGACGCGGAGTCCTCCGTCGGCGAGGCCTCGCCGCGGTGCTTGCCGGAGCCGTTCGGCTCCTGCCCGTCCGTGCTGATCTCCGACATGGTCGCACTCACCCCGTTGACATCGGTCCTGCTGTGCAGCCCGAGATTCTAGCCAGCGGGTTTCCCGTCGGTGAGGGGTGCCTGCTGAAGTGGCACCGGACGGCACACCCGGGGCTCTTCGACGACCGCCACGGTCGCCGTCGCCGTCACCCCGGGCCCGGGCTCCGGTCCGGGCTCCGGCGGCTCCACGTCCGCCAGCCCGCACGGCGCCCCGGCCGTCGCGTACGGCAGCCGGAGCACGCCCCCGGCCGTCCACAGGCCCGCCCCGGGCAGCCACCCCACGGGACCGGCCAGTTGGCCCAACCGGCGGGCCGAGGGCCGCCAGGTCCCCACCCAGCTGCCGCCCGCCGCGTCGATCCGCAGCGCCACCGCGCAGGTCTCCGGCATCAGCACCTGCCCCGGCTGCACGGCGAACGGCGTCACGGCCGCGTCGTCGAGCCGCAGGCACTCCGGGAACCGCACCGGCAGCAGACTCCCGAGCACGCCCCAGCCGAGCCGGTCGTGCCCCGGCGCGTCGGAACGGATCAGGAGCAGACCGCTGTCCGGGTCCGCGAGGAGCAGCCGGTCGTTGCTGTCCTCGGTGATCTGGAGCAGCGGCGTCACCTCCCCGCCCCGCTCCAGGTCGACGGCGACCGCCTTCACCGGCCCGTCTCCGAGCCGGCGGTCGAGCGCGAGCATCCGGCCCGTACGGTCGAGCCACACCCCGCCCGTACAGCCGCCCTCGACCTCGGCCACCTGCTCCGGGCCGAAGGCGCCGCCCGCGACCAGCCACAGCGTGGTCGTGTCGGGGCCGACGCACATCGCGTACGCGCAGATGCCGTCCGGCGAGGGCGGGAGCAGCACCAGGCGCTCGGAGCCGGGCGCCTCCACCGCGCCGAGCTGGAGCTCCCCGGTCGCCGGGCCGGTGGGGTAGAGCAGCGAGAACGTGTTCCGCCGCCCGTCCACGCGGCGGGCGACCAGGACCCGGCCGTCGGCGAGCGGCAGCACCTGGGTGCCCGGCTCCTCCGGCTGGGCGAGGGGGAGCGGCACGGCGTACGGCTCCGGCCCGTCGAGGGTCCACCGCTCCACGTACAGGGCGTCCCCGGCGCCCGCGAGCCTGGCCGCGTACGCGCCGTTCGCCGTGATCGTGAACCCCGTCGGCCAGGCGCCGCCGCCGGAGCACTCCCCGTCGCGGTCGTCGTCCTCGGCCGTGGTCTCGATGGCACACGCTGTCATCGACTCGTCACCTCCGGCCACGAAGCTAGTTTTCGCACTTCCAGCCGAACAACACGAGCAGGGTCACTTCACACATAAGGGTGGCCCTGCGGCGGTTCGGCTGAGGGGCGGGGGACGGTTGTGCTGGAGTTTCCGAAGACGAGTTAGGCAAGCCGAACCTAAACGGAGCCCCACACTCCGCCCGGCGGACTCTCGGCCAACCCGCCAGTCGACCCCCGGCGGGCTCCCGGCCAACCCGCCAGTCGACCCCCGGCCGGCCCCCGGCGGTCTCCCAGCCGTTCCTCGGCCGATCCCCGGCCGACTCCCGGCGGTCTCCTGGCGGAGCCCTCGTCGAGCGAGGCGAGGACGAGTCGGGGCGGTTCGAACCCCGGCTGCGGGAAGCGAGGGCGACCCGCCGCCGACACCGCCCCCCGCGTCGGGTCGGGCGCCCCGCCGCCGGTGCCCCGGGTCGGGCCCGCGTCGGGTCGGGCACCGGGCCGGACCGTGGGGCACCGGGGACAGGTAGCCTTTGCTCGTGCCCCGCCTGTCTGAAGTCATCGCCGCGCTCGACGCCCTCTGGCCACCCGAGCGGGCCGAGTCGTGGGACGCCGTCGGCACCGTCTGCGGTGACCCCGACGCCGAGGTCACCCGCGTGCTCTTCGCCGTCGACCCCGTCCGGGAGATCGCCGACGAGGCGATCGCCCTCGGCGCCGACCTGATCGTCACCCACCACCCGCTCTACCTCCGCGGGACGACGACGGTCGCGGCCGGCCACTTCAAGGGCCGCGTCGTGCACACCCTCATCAAGCACGACATCGCCCTCCACGTCGCGCACACCAACGCCGACACCGCCGACCCCGGCGTCTCCGACGCCCTCGCCGGCGCGCTCGACCTCCGGGTCACCGGCCCGCTCGTGCCCGAGAACAACCTCGGCCGGATCTGCGAGCTGGACCACCCCGAGACCCTCGCCGAGTTCGCCGCGCGCGCCGCGAAGCGGCTGCCCGCCACCGCGCAGGGCATCCGGGTCGCCGGCGACCCCACCATGACCGTCCGCCGCGTCGCCGTCAGCGGCGGCTCGGGCGACAGCCTCTTCGACGCCGTACGGGCCGCGGGCGTGGACGCGTTCCTCACCGCCGACCTGCGCCACCACCCCGTCTCCGAGGCCACCCAGGCCGCGCACACCTCCGCGGGCCCGCTCGGCCTCGTCGACGCCGCCCACTGGGCCACCGAATGGCCCTGGTGCGAGCAGGCCGCCGCCCAGCTCGACGCGATCTCCGACCGTCACGGCTGGGACCTCCGCGTCCACGTCTCGAAGACGGTCACCGACCCCTGGTCCTCCCACCACACCTCTCCTGGAGCCCCCAACTGAACGCCGCGCCCGCCGACCAGATCCGCCTCCTCGACGTCCAGTCGCTGGACGTCCGCCTCCAGCAGCTCGCCCACAAGCTCCGGTCGCTGCCCGAGCACGCCGAGATCGAGTCGCTGACCAAGGACCTCACCCAGCTGCGCGACCTGCTCGTCGCCGCGCAGACCGAGGAGAGCGACTGCGGCCGTGAGCAGACCAAGGCCGAGCAGGACGTCGACCAGGTCCGCCAGCGGGCCGCGCGCGACCAGCAGCGCCTCGACTCCGGCGCCGTCTCCTCCCCGAAGGACCTGGAGAACCTCCAGCGCGAGATCGTCTCCCTCGCCAAGCGCCAGGGTGACCTGGAGGAGATCGTCCTGGAGGTCATGGAGCGCCGTGAGTCCGTCCAGGAGCGCCTCGCCGAGCTGACCGAGCGGGTCACGGCCGTCCAGGCCAAGACGGACGACGCGATCGCCCGGCGCGACGCCGCCGAGGGCGAGCTCGAAGCCGAGGCCGCCTCCGTGACGAAGGAGCGCGAGCTCGTCGCGGGCTCCGTCCCGGCGGACCTCCTGAAGCTGTACGAGAAGCTGCGCGAGCAGCAGGGCGGCGTCGGTGCGGCCCGGCTGTACCAGCGCAAGTGCGAGGGCTGCCACATCGAGCTCAACATCACCGAGCTGAACGACGTCCGCGCCGCCGCCCGTGACACGGTCGTGCGCTGCGAGAACTGCCGCCGCATCCTGGTCCGCACGTCGGAGTCCGGCCTGTAATGACGATGCCGTCGTCCGCGTCCGTGTCGTCCGCGGCCCCGCGTGAGCTGATCGTCGAGGCCGACGGGGGTTCCCGGGGCAACCCGGGGCCCGCCGGCTACGGGGCGGTCGTCCTGGATCCGGTCACGGGCGAGACGCTCGCGGAGGCGGCCGAGTACATCGGCGTGGCGACGAACAACGTCGCCGAGTACAAGGGCCTGGTCGCGGGCCTGAAGGTGGCGCGTGAGCTGTTCCCCGACGCCACCGTGCACGTCCGGATGGACTCCAAGCTGGTCGTGGAGCAGATGTCCGGCCGCTGGAAGATCAAGCACCCGGACATGAAGCCGCTGGCGGCCGAGGCGGGCCGGGTGTTCCCGGCGGGCCGGGTCCGCTACGAGTGGATCCCTCGCGAGCGCAACAAGCACGCGGACCGGCTCGCCAACGAGGCGATGGACGCGGGCAAGCGGGGCCGCCAGTGGGAGCCGTCCGCGTCGACGGCCGGCCTGGACGCCGCCGCCGCCCGCAACGCAGCCGCCCCGCCCCCGTCGGGCCCGCCCGGCGACGCGACCGCGGGCGCGGCACGAGCCCGCGCGGCGCTCGGGACGCGGCCGGGCGGAACGGGAACGCCGGCTACGGCCGGGGTCCCGGCTCCGGAGCCGGGCGGCCTCGCCGGACCGGCCGAGGTCTCCGCGACGCCGACCGGGTCCACCGGGGCGCCCGCGGGGTCCGTCGGGGTACCCGGAGGTTCCGTCGGTGCGCCGCCCGAGGAGTCCGCCGCCGCCCTGCCCGGGTCCACCGACGCGTCTGCCCCGTCCGTCGGGGCCCCCGGAGGTTCCACCGACGCGCCCGCCGGGTCCGTCCGCGTGGCGCCCTCCGGGACCGCATCCGTGGCGTCCTCCGGGACCGCGCCCGTGGTGACCGCCACCGCCACCGCAACCGCCACCGACAGCGCCGCTCGCGCCTTCGCTCCGGCCACCGCCCCACGCCAGGGCTGGTCCGGCGGGCCCGACATGAGCGCGCCCGCCACCTTCGTACTCCTGCGGCACGGCGAGACCGCGCTGACCCCCGAGAAGCGGTTCTCCGGGAGCGGGGGGACCGACCCCGAGCTCTCGGCGGCCGGACTGCGGCAGGCCGAGGCCGTCGCCGTCGCGCTGGCCGCGCGCGGCACGATCCAGGAGATCGTCAGCTCGCCGCTCACCCGCTGCCGCCAGACCGCCGCCGCCGTCGCCGCCCGTCTCGGGCTCGACGTGCGCGTCGAGCAGGGGCTGCGCGAGACGGACTTCGGCGCCTGGGAGGGGCTGACCTTCGGCGAGGTGCGGGAGCGCCACCCCGAGGACCTGGACGCCTGGCTGACCTCGCCGAAGGCCGCGCCGACCGGCGGGGGCGAGAGCTTCGCGACCGTCGCGCGTCGGGTGGCCGCGACCCGGGACCGGCTGGCCGCCGCCTACGCGGGCCGGACCGTCCTCCTCGTCACCCACGTCACGCCGATCAAGACCCTGGTCAGGCTCGCGCTCGGCGCCCCGCCGGAGTCGCTGTTCCGGATGGAGCTGTCGGCGGCGTCGATCTCGGCCGTGGCGTACTACGCCGACGGCAACGCGTCCGTACGCCTCCTCAACGACACCTCCCACCTGCGGTAGCCGAGGGCGGCCGGCCCTCGCCCACGAGGCCGGCCGGGCCGGGTCTACGCGACCGGCCGGGCCCCGGTGTCCGCCAGCGCCGCCGCCTCGCGCGCCAGGCGTTCCACCCGCGCCCAGTCGCGGGCCGCGAGGGCGTCGGGCGGCAGCATCCACGTACCGCCGACGCAGCCGACGTTCGGCAGCGCGAGGTAGGCGGGGGCGGAGGCGAGGGAGACGCCGCCGGTCGGGCAGAACCGGGCCTGCGGGAGCGGTCCCGCGAGGGACTTCAGGTACGGGACTCCGCCCGCCGCCTCGGCCGGGAAGAACTTCATCGCGTCCACGCCCCGTTCGAGCAGCGCCACGACCTCAGAGGTCGTCGACACCCCGGGCAGGAACGGCACCCCGGAGTCGCGCATCGCGCCGAGCAGCCGCTCCGTCCACCCGGGGCTGACGAGGAACCGGGCCCCGGCGCGTACCGCGTCCGCGACCCCGGCCGCCGAGACGACCGTGCCCGCGCCGACGATCGCGCCCGGCACCTCGTCCGCGATCGCCCGGACGGAGTCGAGCGCCGCCGGGGTCCGCAGGGTCACCTCGACGAGGGGCAGCCCGCCGGCCACCAGGGCGCGGGCCAGGGGGACGGCGTCGGCGAGGTCCTCGATCACCACCACGGGAACCACGGGCACCACGGGGACGGCGGGGGGACCGGGGGAGGTCCCGGGGGCTCCGGAGGCTTCGGAGGCAAGGTCGAACACGCTCGTCATGGGCTTCATCCTGCCCACCACGAGCGCTACCCGCAACGAACGTTGCAGACAATGCAACGAACCCCTAGTGGATCTCGTCCACCAGAACGTCGAGCGCTCCCGGCTTCCCGCTCTCCTCCACCACGTACCGCAGATCCCGCAGCGCCTCCACCAGCTCCGCCGTCGACCGCGGGGCCGCGCCCGCCTCCAGGAGGCTCCGGACGATCCGGCCCTTCGTCGCCTTGTTGAAGTGGCTGACGACCTTCCGGGTCGGCGCGTGCAGCACCCGCACCGTCGCCGTCCGCGCCGCCACCTCCCCCTTCGGCTTCCACGCCGACGCGTACGCCGACGAGCGCAGGTCCAGGACGAGACCGTCCTCGGCCGCCTCGGGAAGGACGGAGGCCATCGCACCCCGCCAGTGCGCGCCCAGCGCGCCGAGCCCCGGCAACTTGACCCCCATCGAGCAGCGGTACGACGGAATCCGGTCGGTCACCCGCACAGCGCCCCACAGTCCCGAGAACACGAGCAGGGACCGCCCCGCCCGCCTTCTGGCCGCCGCGTCCAGGGTCGCCAGACCGAGCGCGTCGTACAGCACGCCCGTGTAGATCTCCCCGGCCGGACGCGCGCCCGCCGTCCGCAGCTCCACGTTCTTCGCGATCTCGCCGCGCAGGCCCTCGCTCAGACCGAGGACCTCGCGCGCCTTCTCCTCGTCGGCGGCGCACAGCTCGACCAGCTCGTCCAGGACGGCCGCCCGCGCCTCCGCGAGCCCCGGCAGGGACAGCGACTCCGGCTTGAGCGGCGCCCCGCGCCCCGAGGAGGCCTTGCCCTCGGAGGGCGGCAACAGCACGAGCACGGTGGTTCTCCTTCGTCCGTACGGGGATGGGGGTGCGGCCCCAGGAGCCCAGCGTACGAGGTGGGACCCGGTGGCCCGTACGGGGCGAGGCGACCGTGCCCGCACGGGTGAGGCCGTCCGGGGACGGGTGCCGCCCCCGCGACGCGTGATGCCACAACGTGCCGCCCCCCTCCCCTCCCCATACGCTCGGTCCATGCCCCGCCGCCACATCCACGTGACCGGCGCAGCCGAGGCTCCGCTGCGGGCCGCCCTGCGCGCACTCCGGACCGAGCTCGGGATCCCCGAGTCGCCCGAGGACTTCCCGCCCGCCGTCCTCGCCGAGGCGGAGGCCGCCGCGAAGGCCCCCCGGCTCCCCGCGCACGACGCCACCGACCTGCCCTTCTTCACCGTCGACCCGCCCACCTCCACCGACCTCGACCAGGCCATGCACCTGGCCCGCCGGGCCGACGGCGGGTACCGCGTCCACTACGCCATCGCCGACGTCGCCGCCTTCGTCGCCCCCGGCTCCGCCCTCGACGCCGAGGCCCACCGGCGCGTCCTCACGCTCTACTTCCCCGACGGCAGGGTGCCCCTGCACCCCACCGTCCTCTCCGAGGGCGCCGCCAGCCTCCTCCCCGGCGAGGTCCGCCCCGCCCTCCTGTGGCGGATCGACCTCGACGCCGAAGGGCGCCGCGTCGCCACCGACGTCCGCCGCGCCCTCGTCCGCAGCCGCGCCAAACTCGACTACGCGGGCGTGCAGAGGCGGATCGACACGGGCACGGCCGAGGAACCGCTCGCCCTCCTCCGTGAGATCGGCCGCCTCCGCGAGGCCCTCGAAGCCGAACGCGGCGGGATCTCCCTCAACGTCCCCGAGCAGGAGATCGTCGAGCACGACCACACCTACTCCCTCGCCTACCGGGCGCCGCTCCCCGCCGACGGGTGGAACGCCCAGATCTCCCTCCTCACCGGCATGGCCGCCGCCGACCTCATGACCGCCGCCGGCACCGGCATCCTGCGCACCCTCCCCACCGCCCCCGACGGCGCCGTCGCCCGTCTGCGCCGCTCCGCGCGGGCCCTCGGCGTCGACTGGCCGCACCACGTCTCGTACGCCGACGTCGTCCGCGCCGCCGACCCCACCGACGCGCGCCAGGCCGCCTTCCTCCAGGAGTGCACCACCCTGCTGCGCGGCGCCGGGTACACCGTCTTCACCGACGGCCTCGTCCCCACGCCCGCGATGCACGCCGCCGTCGCCGACGAGTACACCCACTGCACCGCGCCGCTGCGCCGGCTCGTCGACCGGTACGCGGGCGAGCTGTGCGTGGCGGCGGTGGCGGGCGACGAACCGCCCGAGTGGGTACGGGCCGCTCTGCCCGCCCTCCCCGACGAGATGGCCGCGGGCGCCCGCCGCGCCAACACCGTGGAGCGCGAGAGCGTCGACATCGTCGAGGCGGCGCTGCTGCGCGAACGGATCGGCGAGATCTTCGACGCGTACGTGATCGACGTGAAGGAAAGCGAGCCGTCGGTCGGCACCGTTCACCTGGACGATCCGGCTGTCGTCGCCCGGATCGCGGGCGGCGACACACGACTGCCGCTGGGGGAGTGGCTGCGGGTCAGACTGGCGGAGGCGGACCCGGGGACGGCGAAGGTGCGGTTCGCGCCCGCGTGAGCGACTACGGGCGCGGCGGTCCCGTGCCCGCCCGCCCGAGGGCCTGCGTCAGGGCCCGGTACAGGGCGCGCGGATCGTCGGCGTGGACGCGGAAGGTGCGTACGGGCCGGGGCGCGCCGAGCAGCCGGGGCGCGTCCACCGGCTCGGTCAGCTCGATCGTGACGGAGGTCTGGGAGCCGACGGCGAGGTTCAGCTCGCCCTCCGCCTTCTCGTGCGAGAAGAGCGGCTCGTGTCGGACGGCCGCGATCCGGCCGAGCGGGACCCGCACGTCGACGTGCGCGGCCTGCCGCAGCCGGAGGACGTCCCCGGTGAGGGTGTGCGGTCGGGTCGCGGAGGCGGCGTGCAGACCGAGGACGAAGAGGACGGTGTACACGTCCAGGACGAGGACGATCGTGTGGGCGAGCGGCCAGTCGGCGAGCAGGTAGGACATGCCGACGGACTCGACCACGCACACGAAGGTGAAGCCGTACATGAGCGCCGCCTGGTCGCGCGCGTGCGGGAACACGCCGTCCGCGCCGTCGACCCCGTGCGGCCGCCGCGCCACCCACCGCACCAGGCTCGTCATGATCCGCAGCTCGTGCCCCATGATCCGGAGCGCGGGCAGGGGCACCAACTCGGCCACGGCCTCCCGCCGGGAGAACCCTCGCCGCCGCAGCCGCAGGTAGGAGAGGCCTTCGGCGAGCAGGAGCACGACGACGAGTAGCTCGGCGACGGCCCACACGGCGCCGGGCATCCGGACTCCGCTGAGGAGGAGGACTGCGAGGACGACCTCGGCCGGGAGGACGGCGTAGGCCAGGAGGCGGAGGAGACGGAGGGAGCGGGGACGGGTGCGCCCGGCGCTCTCCGCGGGCGCGGCCGGTGCCGAGGATGTCGGCTCGGCCGCCTCCCCGGCGACCGCAGCGCCGCCGACAGCCGCACGGACCCCGCCCGCGCCCGTGGTGCCGCTGTCCTGAAGATCCGTCACCGGCTCCGCTCCCGTCGCTCCCGGACCAGGCGCATCGCCAGGTGGATGGCCGCTGACTGCGCCGGGGCGAGGTCCGCGAAGAGGGCGTCGGCGAGGGAGGCGTCGGAGGAACCGGCCCCTCCCGACACCGCGGCCGGGATCTCCACCCCCAGCTCGTCCGGCAGACAGGCGGCCAGCACCCGGGCCGCCTCCGCGACCCGCGGGTCGTCGGGACCGACGCCGGCGAGGGCGTCGAGCAGCGGGTACACCTCGTGCGCGTGCTCCGCCGTTCCCCGCATCAGGTCCATCAGCCGCGCCCGCTCCTCGTCCGGCAGGACGGCGTCGAGCAGCGCCAGGATCTCCCGGTCCTTCGCAGCCATCGGGGACTCGGGCAGTTCGCCCAGACCCGAGAGCAGCGCGGCGAGCTCCGGCGACAGGGGGCCGTCGGCGGGCAGCCGCCCGGCCCGCGCCTCGTCGAGGAGGGCGGCGAGGCGTTCGCGGCGCTCGCGGATCACGGCCTCCTGGCGCGTCAGGTCCCGCGCCAGCTCCTCCAGCACCTCCACGAGCCCCCTCCCCTCGTCGTCGGCGAGCACGTCCCGTACCTCGTCGAGCCCGAGGCCCAGTTCGGTGAGCCGGCGGATCCGGGCGAGCAGGACGGCGTCCCGGACGCCGTACTCCCGGTACCCGTTGGCCCGCCGGGCGGGCTCGGGCAGCAGGCCCGACTGGTGGTAGTGCCGCACGGCCCGGGGGGTGACCCCGACCAGGGCGGCGATCTCGCCGATGCGCATGCGCCCAGTAGAAACCCTGACGCTGCGGCAAGGTCAAGCGCGGACGGCGCGGCGGGTAGCATGGTCGGCACGGCAGACGAGCCGGGCGGACGGCCGCGTGGAGATCCTCGGATCTCCCCGAGGAACGTCCGGGCTCCACAGAGCAGGGTGGTGGCTAACGGCCACCCGGGGTGACCCGCGGGACAGTGCCACAGAAAACAGACCGCCGGGGACTTCGGTCCCGGGTAAGGGTGAAACGGTGGTGTAAGAGACCACCAGCGCCTGAGGTGACTCAGGCGGCTAGGTAAACCCCACTCGGAGCAAGGTCAAGAGGGGACACCTCGGTGTCCCTGCGCGGATGTTCGAGGGCTGCTCGCCCGAGTCCGCGGGTAGACCGCAGGAGGCCGGCGGCAACGCCGGTCCTAGATGGATGGCCGTCGCCCCGACGACCGCGAGGTCCCGGGGCACAGAACCCGGCGTACAGCCCGACTCGTCTGTCGGCCCACGTGGGGAAGGGCCCCTGACCAGGTTTCTGTCTGGTCAGGGGCCCTTCTCGACGGGCTGCCGGGTCGGGGTGGGCGGGTGCTCGGACGGGCGTGTCCTCGACGTCAGTCGGGTCGGATCGCGGTCGCCGGGAGTTCGAAGACCAGGGTGAGTCCGTCCTGTTCGTTGCCCTGCTCGCCGACGCGCGTGAAGCCGAAGCCCGCGATGGTGGCGAGGGAGGCCTCGTTGTCGGCTCTGGCGCGGGCCCGCACCGTCCTGACGCCCGGTTCGGCGGCGGCCCTGGTGAGGAGCGCCTTCAGCATCGCGCGGGCGTAGCCCTGGCGGCGGTGGCCGGGGACGACGGTGAAGCCGACCTCGACCGTTCCCGCTTCGTCCGGCGGGCCGTGGAACCCGGCGTCGCCGATGACCACCCCGTCCGGCTCGGACACGGCGGCCCGCGCGATCCAGGGTGCGGCGGACGGGTCCTCGGCGAGCTGCTCCGCGCGGTGGCCGAAGATCCAGCGGGCCCGGTCGCCCACGAAGTGTTCGTCGAGGGCGACCCCGGCCTCGGCGCTGCCGGCCGCGAGGTCACCGTCGGCGAGCGCCCGCAGGGCCTTGGCGTTGAGCTCGACGAAGCGGACGCGTCTGGGGGTGGGGAGAGGTTCGTTGTTCATCGCGGAGATGGTCACCCGAAGCCGACGGGCTGTCCACGGGTTTACGGCCTCGTCAGGGGCGCCTGACCTCGAAGTGGAAGCAGCCGTACTCCACCGCCCTGACGTGCACCAGGGCCACGGCCGGGTCGGCGAAGGCCTCCGCGAACGCCTGGTCGAAGCCCTCCTCGGCCGCCTCCGGGATCTCCAGGAGGCGCCCCCCGACGATCCGGCCCGCCGCGTCGTAGCGGCGGAGGGTCCGGAGCGCCCCGGGCCGGGTGAAGGGGTACGCCTCCGAGGGCGCGGGGCCGCCGCACTCCTCGGCGTGGACGAAGACGGGTCCCTGCTCGTCGTACGCACCCGGCTCCGCCCCGGTCTCGGCGGCCCAGCGCCGCAGCGGCGCGTACGCGACGAGCGCGATCCGCTCGCCGGGAGCGGAGGGCCGCAGGCAGCAACGGAGCGGATCGCCCCCGTCGTCGGCGGGCACGACGTACGGCACACAGGCCCGCCCGGCGTCGTCCGCGACCCGCAACTCGGCGAGCGCGGACGGCGGGATGGGGCGGGCGGCGTAGGTGGTGGCGGTGTGGGTGCTCATACGGTCAGGGTCGCGCGGGGCGGCCCCGGGGCGCTGGCGGTATTCGGACGCCGAGGCGAGAGCGGAGGCGTCAGCTCGTACCGGTGGGTGGCTCCGAAGCATGGTCTCCGGGTTCCGGCGTCGCCCGCCGCGCCCCGTGTCGTCCAGCCCGGCGGGGATGGCGGACCGATTCCGTCCGCCGGGGGTGTCAGGGTGGACTCACGGACGCGGACGGTCTCGACTGGAGCCGGACGGCGGCCGCCCGAGCGGCGCCGTCCTCTGTCCGCGCCACGCGACCCGTACGAACGGAGCAGCACGATGAGCCGTCAATTCCAGGTCACCTTCGACGCCCATGACCCGCGGGCCCTGTCGTCCTTCTGGCGGGACGCGCTCGGGTACGTCCATCCCGGGCCGCCCGGGGTCGAGCTCCCCGAGGGCGCCGACCCGCTCGCCGCCTGGGACGACTTCCTCGCCCGGATCGGCGTGCCGGAGGAGGAGCGCAACACCCGATCGGCCATCGAGGACCCGGACGGGCGGGGCCCGCGGGTGTTCTTCCAGCGGGTGCCGGAGGGCAAGGTCGCCAAGAACCGGGTGCACCTCGACGTCCGTGCGGCTCCCGGGCTGGAGGGAGAGGCGCGGATGGCCGCCCTCGAAGCCGAGTGCGAGCGGCTCGTCGCGCTCGGGGCGAAGCGGCTGCGCCGCTTCGAGCCCGAGCCTCCGATGAGCACCGGCTTCCTCGTGATGGCCGACCCCGAGGGCAACGAGTTCTGCCTGGACTGACGGGGCCGGGCGCCCGGCCGAGCGCGTCAGCCGCGGTGACAGAGCGCCGTGTCCACGACGGCCTCGACGCGCCTCGTACCGGCGATGTCGGTCGGGATGCTCGTCACCGTGACGTTCGCGGCGCGGCTGCCGTCGGCGGTCACCCCGCCGCGGGTCTCGTAGCCCAGGATGTCACCGCCGTGACCCCAGTAGACGCCGCCGCACGACAGCTTCCTGCTCATGAGCCCCAGGCCGTAGTGGGCGCCGGTGTCGCCGACCGGGACGGTGGTGCGCATCTCGGCGAGCCGGGCCTTGTCGAGGAGGTCGCCGCGGAGGAGCGAGGTGAAGAAGCGGTTGAGGTCGGAGTCGGTGGAGATCATCTGGCCCGCCGCCCAGCCCGCCGACGGATCGATCCGCGTGGAGTCGACCAGCGGCCCCTCCGCCGTCATCTCGCGGTAGCCCTTCGGGTGGGGCTCCCGGAGGGTCCTGTCGCCGGGCGCGGGGAAGTAGGTGTGGCGGAGCCCGACGCGCTGGACGACGCGCCGGTCGATCTCCTCGGCGAGGGGGCGGCCCGTGACCTTCTGGACGATCAGGCCGGCCAGGACGTAGTTCGTGTTGCTGTACGACCACCTCTTCCCGGGCTCGAACACGGCCTTCTCCTTGAGCGCGATGTCGACGAGGTCGCGCGGCTCGAAGTACCGGTGCGGGAGCACGTCGTCGCTGATGTGGTCCCCGTACTCGGGAAGTCCGCTCGTGTGCTGGAGGAGCTGACGGACGGTGATGTTCCGTCCGTCGATGCCCTCGCCGCGTACGAGCCCCGGGAGGTAGGTGTCGATGTCGGCGTCGAGGCCGATCCTCCCCTCGGCGACCAGCTGCAGCACGACCACCGCGACGAACGTCTTGGTGTTGCTGCCGGCCCGCATCTGACCGTCCCTGGGCACCTTCGCGCCGGTGGCCAGGTCGCCGACCCCCGCCGTGTAGGTCCGGGTGCGGCCGTCCTCGCCCCTGACGGACGCCAGCGCGGCGGGCCGGCCGTCGCGCACCAGCCCGTCCAGGCCCAGCTGCACGCTGTCCGGGCGGACCCCGGCGGACGCCGTCGGCGGCGCCAGGACGCCGGCGGTCACGACGGCGACGGCCGCGGCGGCCGCGGCCGCCCACACCCCGCGCCGCCCGCCGCGCCGCCGCTCGGAGGAACGGGGACCGTGCTGGTGCCAGGTCTGCTCACGCATGGGTCAACTCCATTGCATTCGTGGGATCTTGCCGGTCCGGTGGATCGGCCGGCAGGACACGAGCATGGATTCCGGCGGCTCCCGCGCACATCGCGGGAAGGCGGGAGAAATACCTCCCCCGATCGGGGGAGGCCGCGCGCGAACAGCCCGTCCATACTGGTTGATCATGATCAAGGGACTCCGGCCGCTGCTGCGCCGCTCCACGTACACGGGTGCGCTGTTCGCCTACGGCGCCGTTCTGGCGAGCCTGCCCCTGCTGTCCTTCGCGCTGCTGCCCGCGCTGGCGTGGCGGTCCGCCTCCGAGGGCGTGCAGATCGGCGTGGCGCTGCTGATCTGGGCGGTACTGATCGGCCTGGTCGGCCTCGCCCGCACCACGCGGCGGGTGCTGGTCGTGTCCGCCCGGCGACTGTTGAGGGTGTCGTTGCCCGAGCCCGTCGCCGTACGGGCCCCGTCCGCGGGTCCGACCGGCGCCGGAACGGCTCCCGCCCCGCCGTCCCGCGCCGACCGCTGGCGCACTCCCCTCTGGCTGCTGCTCCACGTGACGCTCGGATGGACGGGCGCCCTGGCGAGCGGCGTGCTGCTCTTCGCGGGCCTGACCCTCCCCGGGGGATGGCTCGAAGCGGAGCTGGGACTGAACCTGTTCGGACGTTCGGTGCGGGTGGACGGCGGCTGGCAGAGCTGGGCGGTCGCCCTCGGCTGCCTGCTCCTCGCGGCGGCCGTGTGCGCCCTGGTGACGAAGGCCCTGCGGTGGTCGGCACCCCGGCTGCTCGGGCCGTCCGCGGCCGAACGGCTCGCGCTCGCGGCCGAACGCGAGCTGAGGCTCGCCGAACGCAACCGGCTGGCGCACGAGTTGCACGACTCGATCGGCCACACGCTGACCACCACCACGATCCAGGCGGCGGTGGCCGGCGAGGTGCTCTCCGCCGACCCGGTCGCGGCGCGGGCCGCCCTGCGCAGCATCGAGGAGTCGGCCCGGGCCGCCCTGGAGGACCTGGACTACGTACTCGGCGTCCTGCGTGAACGGGACGCCGAGACGGCACCGGCCCGCACCCTGGCCGATCTGCCCGAGCTGCTCGACCGGCTGCGGCACACGGGCGCGGTGGTGGAGCCGGAGCTGTCCGGGGACCTGGCGCAGGTGCAGGGGACGCTCTCCCGGGCCGCGTACCGCATCCTCCAGGAGGGGCTGACGAACGCGATGCGGCACGGGTCGGGCGGCCCGGTCGAGGTCCGCGTGGCGGCCACGCCGGACGCGCTGGAACTCGGTGTGGTCAACGAGACCGCGACCGGGGCCGGGGCGGCTGCCGGCCCCGGTTCGGGCCGTCGGGGCGCCTTCCCCACGTCCGGTCACGGGCTGCCCGGCCTCGCCGAGCGCGTACGGCTGCTGCACGGGGAGTTCGACGCCGGCCCGGACGGGCCGCGGCGCTGGCGACTGGCCGTCAGGCTGCCCGTACGGTGGTCGGCATGAGCGGCCCCGGCGGCGCACCCGTCACCCTCCTGATCGCGGACGACGACGAGGTGACCCGCAGCGGTCTGCGGACCCTGCTCGCCGCGCAGCCGGGGATCGCGGTGGTCGGTGAGGCCGCCGACGGCGTCGAGGTGGTCGAACAGGCACGGCGGCTGCGGCCCGACGTGGTCCTCATGGACGTACGCATGCCGCGCCGCAACGGGATCGAGGCCACCCGGCACCTCCTCGCCGAGTCGGCCGGACCGCCCGAGGCCGGGTCGCTCGAAGCCGGACCGCCCGAAGCGGGTTCGGTCGCGTCGGGCGCACCGGGGGCGGGCGGGCCGCCGAAGGTCGTCGTGATCACCACCTTCGAGAACGACGACTACGTCACCGCCGCGCTCAGCGCCGGGGCCAGCGGCTTCGTACTGAAACGACTCCCGGTCCGGCAGATCGCGGAGGCGGTACGGGTGGTGGCGGCGGGGGAGGCGATCCTCTTCCCCACCACCCTGCGCCGCATGGTCGCCGCCCGTCCGCTGGACTCGGCGGCGGCACTGCCCAGGGCGGCGCTCACGGGGCGGGAGGAGGAGGTCCTGCGGCTGATGGCCACCGGCCTGTCCAACCCGGAGATCGCCGAGTCGCTCACGGTGAGCCTGGAGACGGTGAAGACCCACGTCGGGAACGTCCTGACCAAGCTCGGCGCGCAGAACCGGACCCACGCGGTGGTCATCGCGTACGAGTCCGGTCTGGTGGTCCCGGGGTTCACCGGCTGAGACGCGTGGGGTGTACGGGGTGGGGTTACGGGGTCAGGCCAGGACCTCGATCGTCCACTGCGGGTCCCGGTCGTCCGTACGGACGAAGACGCGCTTGGGGAGCAGGGACCGGTCCTCGAACAGATCCCGGCCGAGGGCCAGTCCGTTCTGGTCGATCACGTAGGTGCCGTCCCGGAGGTCGGCGAGCGAGGTGACCGTGGTGGAGCCTTCGCCGTCGACGCGCTGGAGCCGCCAGACGGAGGCGGGGGAGTCGTCGGGGCGCACGACCGCGGGGGCGCGCCCGGTGCCCGCCGAGGCGATGGTCTCCTCCGTGCCCTTCGCGGTGAGGCGGAAGCCGTCGTCCGCGCGGGTGACCAGCCACTCCCCGGCCTGCTCCGGGTCGGCGAGGAAGCCGACCAGCGCTCCGTCCTCGACCCCGACCGGGGCCCCCTTCGCGTACAGCTTGACGACCTTGCCGGCGTGCGCCATCTCTCCTCCTGGGGTGGGTGCGGGAGTCATCCGGACCATGCCCGACGGCCCTGCGCCGGGCACCTGGGAACACGCGGCTCGTAGGCTGTGTGGCGCTGAGAAGTCGTCAGGGAGGGGCAGGCTCCGCGCGCTGTGGAGCAGGGATCGGGATCGGGGCCGGAGGCGGGGCTAGGGCTAGGGCTAGGTCGGGGTCAGGCCAGGTCCGGGGCCGGGGTCGGGGTCGGGCCTCGGTCGTGGCGGCGGGGGCCAGGCCCGCGACCGGTTCCGACCCCCTCCTGTGTCGGTCATCCGGGGCAGCCCGCCGGGTACCTTCGGCGCGCGACACGCGTCGGCGGGCCGGCGCGGTGTACGGGTAGGGCATGACCATCCCCGTGGACCGGCTCACCGATCCGGCCGTGCGCGCGTTCGTCACGGCCCTCAACGCCAACGACCAGGCGGCCTTCCAGGCGGCCCTCACTCCGGGCGCGACCATGTCCGACGACGGGTCCGACCGGGACCTGGAGCAGTGGACGGAGAAGGAGGTCTTCTCCTCGCGCGGACACATGGAGATCGAGTCCGAGAAGGAAGGCGGGCGGGACCTCGTCGCCCGCTACCGCAACGACACCTGGGGCGAGATGCGCACCCGCTGGCGCTTCACCGTCGACGGCGGCAAGGTCGCCCGCTTCGAGACCGACCAGGCCTGACCCGACGGCCCGGCGCGGGCAGGACCGCCCGGGCCGGAGCCTGACCCGCCCGGGCCGATCGCTCGGAACCGGACCGCCGCCAACCTGACCGTCCGGGCCCGAACCTGACCCGTCCGCGCCCGAGCCTGACCCGCTCGGGCCCGACCGCTCGGAACCCGACCGCCGCGAACCTGACCGCCCGGGCCCGAACCTGACTCGTCCGGGCCCGAGCCTGACGGCTCTGGCGCACACCTGTCCGCCCCGGCCCCACCTGTCCGCCCCGGCCCCACCTGTCCGCCCCGTCCCCGCCCGCCCCGCGAAGGGGGCCGGGGTGGGCGGGGACGGGCCGTCAGCCTCGGCCGATGTACGGCATGGCCGTGGCCATCACCGTCGCGAACTGCACGTTCGCCTCCAGCGGCAGGGCCGCCATGTGCACCACCGTCGCCGCCACGTCCGCCGCGTCCATCACCGGTTCCGCCGCCAGTTCCCCGTTGGCCTGGAGGATGCCGGTCTGCATGCGGGCCGTCATCTCCGTCGCCGCGTTGCCGATGTCGAGCTGACCGCAGGCGATCCGGTACGGGCGTCCGTCGAGCGACAGGGACTTCGTCAGGCCCGTCATCGCGTGCTTCGTCGCCGTGTACGCGATCGAGTGCGGGCGCGGTACGTGGGCGGCGATCGAGCCGTTGTTGATGATCCGGCCGCCCCGCGGGTCCTGCTCCTTCATCGTGCGGAAGGCCGCCTGGGCGCAGAGGAACGCGCCCGTCAGGTTGACGTCGACGACCGCGCGCCAGGTGTCCGGGTCCAGCTCCTCGACGGGGACGCCGCCGCCCGCGAACGTACCGGCGTTGTTGAAGAGCAGGTCGACGCGGCCGTAGTGGTCCCGTACCGCCGTGAAGAGGGCCGCGACCTCCTCGGCCGAGGTCACGTCCGTCGGGACGGCCAGGAAGTCGCCGGCCGGCAGGGCCGCCGCCGTCTCCTCCAGCGCGCCGGCCCGGCGCCCCGCCAGGACCACCGACCAGCCGGCCGCCGCCAGGGCGACGGCCACGCTCCGGCCGATGCCCGATCCCGCTCCCGTCACCACTGCGATGCTCATGGGCGCGCAGCGTACGCGAGACGCGTGTCCCATGAACTCATCGTCCCGACACGTGGATGTTCTGTACCCGACAACGTGTGGTCGCCCCACCCCCCTCGAATGGCGGACGGACAGCATCCGTCTGGGGAGGGGCACATGGACCACGTACACCAGCACTCGGAGGAACTCCGCGCCGCCGCACGGCACTTCGACCGTCG
Source organism: Streptomyces sp. Qhu_M48 (assembly GCF_051305195.1). Taxonomy (NCBI): domain Bacteria; kingdom Bacillati; phylum Actinomycetota; class Actinomycetes; order Kitasatosporales; family Streptomycetaceae; genus Streptomyces; species Streptomyces sp. Qhu_M48. Next base: position 1,568,584 of record NZ_CP195432.1, read on the forward strand.
CAGGTTCCTCACGGTCACCGGGGCCGCCGCCGCGCTCGCCTTCGCCACCCAGCTGCCCGCCGCCGGCGCGGCGGCCGCCGCCGAGCTCGACGGGCGGCGCGTCACCGAGGACCCGTTCACCCTGGGGGTGGCGTCGGGCGACCCGCTGCCCGGTTCGGTCCTGCTCTGGACGCGTCTCGCGCCCCGCCCCTTCGAGCCCGACGGCGGGCTGCCCGCCCACCGCGTCTCCGTCCACTGGGAGCTCGCCCGCGACGAGCGCTTCACCCGGATCGTGCGGCGCGGCCGGGCCACCGCGCACCCGGAGTTCCGGCACACCGTGCACGTCGAGGTCGACCACCTCGACTCCGGCCGCCCGCTCTTCTACCGCTTCCGGGTCGGCGACTGGACCAGTCCCGTCGGCCGCACCCGTACGGCGCCCGCCCCCTGGGCCCGCACCAGTGGCCTCAAGCTCGCCGCCGTCTCCTGCCAGGCGTACCACGACGGGTACTTCACGGCCTACCGGCACCTCGCCCAGGAGGACGTCGACGTCGTCTTCCACCTCGGTGACTACCTGTACGAGTACGCCGTCAACGCCACCGGTGGCGCCCGCGCCTACACCGACCGCACCCTCCCGGCCGTCTTCGACCGGGAGACGCTCACCCTCGACGACTACCGGCTCCGCTACAGCCTCTACAAGTCGGACCCCGACCTGATGGCCGCGCACGCCGCCCACCCCTTCGTCGTCACCTGGGACGACCACGAGACCGAGAACAACTACGCGGGCGGCACCCCCGAGAACAGCGTCCCGCCCGAGGAGTTCCTGCTCCGCCGCGCCGCCGCCTACCGCGCCTACTGGGAGCACCAGCCGCTGCGCGCGCCGCAGCGGCCCGACGGCGCCGACATGCGGCTCTACCGGCGGCTGCGCTTCGGGCGCCTCGCCCAGTTCGACATCCTCGACACCCGGCAGTACCGCTCCGACCAGGCGTACGGCGACGGCTGGCGGGTCCCGGGCCCGGAGTCGGAGAACCCGGCGCGGACGATGACCGGGGCCGCGCAGGAACGGTGGCTGCTCGACGGCTGGCGCCACTCCCGGGCCCGCTGGAACGTCCTGCCGCAGCAGGTCGTCTTCGCCGAGCGCCGCGACCGGCCCACCGCCGACTTCACCCTCTCCATGGACTCCTGGGACGGCTATCCGGCCTCCCGGCGGCGGATCCTCGCGGGGGCGGAGGCCGCCGGGGTCGAGAACCTGATGGTGCTCACCGGGGACGTCCACGTCGGCTACGGCCTCGACATCAAGGCCGACTTCCGCGACCCGGCCTCCCGGACGGTCGGCACCGAGATCGTCGCCACCTCGATCACCAGCGGCAGGAACGGTGCCGACCGGCCGTCCAACTACGACCGGCTCTTCCAGGCCAACCCGCACCTGAAGTTCTTCAACGGGCGGCGCGGCTACGTGAAGGTCGCCCTCGGCGAGGACGGCGCCCGGGCCGACTTCCGTACGGTGCCGTACGTGACGACTCCGGGCGCCCCCGTCACCACGGCCGCCTCCTTCGTGACGGAGGCGGGCGATCCGGGCCTCAAGCCCGCGTGATCGGGCCCGTGCGGGCGGGTGCGGGCGGGCCCGTGCGACCAGGTCCGTGTGATCGGGTCTGTGCGATCAGGCCCGGGCGGCCGGCGCCTCGCCGGGATAGCGGACGCCGACGCGGTCCCGTACCGCGTCGAGCGTCCGCATCACCGCGAGCGAGCCGTCGAGCGGGACGAGCGGCGACTCGGTCCCGCCCGCCCGCAGGACGCGCATGACCTCGGCGGCCTCGTGCCGGAAGGAGTGCGGGTCGTCGTCCGACGTGAACTCCTCCGGCTCGTGGCCGGCGCGGTGCAGCGTGAACCGCTCGGGGAAGAAGAAGCCGCGCGGGACGTCGATGCGGCCGAGCGTCCCCGTCACGGACGCCGTCAGGGGCGTGTCCGCGACGAGCGAGCAGGACAGCAGGGCCGAGGCTCCCGAGTCCCAGCCGAGCAGCATGCCCGTGTTCAGGTCGACGCCCTCGGGCGAGATCAGCGCGTGCGCGTGGACCGTGTCGGGCTCACCCAGGAGCAGCTGCGCGAACGACACCGGGTACACACCGAGGTCGAGCAGTGCCCCGCCGCCCACCGCCGGGTCCCGCAGCCGGTGGTCCGCCGCGAACGGGCCCGCGAGCCCGAAGTCCGCCTGGACGGTCCTGACCTCGCCGATCGCCCCGTCGCGGACCAGCTCGGCGAGCCGCCGGACCAGCGGGTTGCAGTACATCCACATGGCCTCCATGAGGAAGAGGCCGCGGTCCCGGGCGAGGGCGACGAGTTCCTCCGCCTCCCGGGCGTTGAGGGTGAGGGCCTTCTCGCAGAGCACCGCCCTGCCCGCCTCCAGGGCGCGGCCGGCCGCCTCCCGGTGCGCGTGGTGCGGGGTCGCCACGTACACGACGTCGACGTCCTCGTCGGCGAAGAGTCCGTCCCAGCCCCCGTACGCCCGGGGGATCCCGAACCGGTCGGCGAAGGCCTTCGCGGAGGCCTCCGTACGGGACGCGACGGCGACGACCTCGGCGCCGTCGAGCGTCAGGAGGTCCGTCGTGAACCGCTCCGCTATGCCGCCCGTCGCCAGGATTCCCCAGCGAACCGTCTCTCCCATGTTCCCCACCCGTCCCACAGAGGTCTCGATCATGCCGATCGAGCTGAGAGCATAGGCGCGGATTCAACGAAATGGAGCTGTCGATGCCGGAGAGCGGCCAGAAAACAACACAAGGTCACATAACCGAAACGGCCTCGGGTGCCGACACCGCGACCGCCCCCGGTGCCGCCCCGACCGCTTCCGGCCTCGCCGCGACCGCCCCCGGACCCGCCGCGACCCCCGCCGTCGCCGCCGCGCGCCGTACGGGGCTGCTCGTCACCCTCGTCCTGGGTGGCCTCACCGCCCTGCCCCCGCTCTCCATGGACATGTACCTGCCGGCGCTGCCGGAGGTCACCGGCGCGCTGAGCGCCCCCGCCGCCACCGTCCAGCTCACCCTCACGGCCTGCCTCGCCGGCATGGCCCTCGGTCAGCTCGTCGTCGGCCCCATGAGCGACAAGTGGGGCCGCCGCCGCCCGCTGCTCGTCGGCATGGTCGTGTACGTCCTCGCCACCGCCGTCTGCGCCCTCGCGCCCACCGCCGAACTCCTCATCGGCTTCCGGCTGCTCCAGGGCCTCGCGGGCGCCGCCGGCATCGTCATCGCCCGCGCCGTCGTCCGCGACCTGTACGACGGCGTGGAGATGGCCCGGTTCTTCTCCACCCTGATGCTGATCTCCGGCGTCGCCCCGATCATCGCGCCCGTCATCGGCGGCCAGATCCTGCGGATCACCGACTGGCGGGGCGTCTTCCACGTCCTCACCGTGATCGGCGTCCTCCTCACCCTCGTCGTCTGGCGCTTCCTCGACGAGACGCTCCCCGCCGAGCGACGGCACGAGGGCGGGGTCGGCGAGGCCCTGCGCACCATGAAGGGGCTGGTCACCGACCGCGTCTTCGCCGGGTACATGCTGACCGGCGGACTCGCCTTCGCGGCCCTCTTCGCCTACATCTCGGCCTCGCCCTTCGTGGTCCAGGAGATCTACGGGGCCTCGCCGCAGACCTTCAGCCTGCTCTTCGGCCTCAACTCGATCGGGCTCGTCGCCGTCGGCCAGATCAACGGCAAGCTGCTCATCGGCCGCGTCAGCCTCGACAAGGCGCTCGGCTGGGGCCTCGGGACCATCCTCGTCTCCGCCCTCGCGCTGCTCCTCATGACCAGCGGCGCCTTCGGGGAGGTCGGGCTCGTCCCGGTCGCCGCCGGACTCTTCGTCCTCATGTCGGCGATGGGCCTCGCCATGCCGAACACCAACGCCCAGGCCCTGATGCGCACCCCGCACGCCGCCGGTTCGGCGTCCGCGCTCCTCGGCACCACCTCGTTCCTCGTCGGCGCTGTCGCCTCCCCGCTCGTCGGCATCGCGGGCGAGCACACCGCCGTCCCCATGGCGGTCGTCCAGCTGACCTGCGCCGTCCTCGCCCTGGCCTGCTTCCTGGGCCTCTGCCGACCGTGGCAGTCGGCCGCGGGAAGGCCCGGAGCCGGGACCGAGTCCGTCTGAGCGCCCGGACCGGAGCCGGCTCCGGACCCGGGACCGAGCCAGTCCGAGACCGTCTGACCGCCGGCCGGAGTCGGGACCGAGCCGGGACCGAGTCCGTCCGAGCGCCCGGTCCGGAGCCGGGACCGAGCCGGCCCCGGGGCCCCGGGCCGGCCGGGACCGAGCCGCCGGGGCTGCCGATCCGGCCGCCTAGACTGTCTCGGTGAACGCCTCCGCTCCCTCCGCCGACTCCCTGCGCGCCGCCCTCGCCGGGCTCCTCGACGGGCTGCCGCCCCGCCAGGCCGCCCAGGCCGTCGACCGGCTGATCGCCAACTACCGGGGCACCACCCCGACGGACGCCCCCGTGCTGCGCGACCGCTCCGACGTCGCCGCGTACGCCGCGTACCGGATGCCGGCGACCTTCGAGGCGGTACGGGGCGCCCTCGACGCGCTGCGGGAGGCGGCGCCCGACTGGGAGCCGCGTACCCACACGGACGTCGGCGGCGGTACGGGCGCGGCGAGCTGGGCCGTCGCCGAGGCCTGGGCGGACGAGCCGCCCCGCTCCACCGTCCTCGACTGGGCGGAGCCCGCCCTCACGCTCGGCCGCGAGCTGGCGGCCGGCGCCCTGGACGCCGAGTGGCGCACCGCCCGGATCGGCGGCGCGCTGAAGCTGGCGGAGACCGACCTCGTCACCGTCTCGTACGTGCTCAAGGAGCTGACCCCGGCGGACCGGGCGGCGCTCGTGGCGGAGGCGGCGCGGGTGGCGCGGACCGTCGTGATCGTCGAGCCCGGCACCCCCGACGGCTACGAGCGGATCATCGCGGCCCGCACGCTGCTCGTCGAGGCCGGGTTCACCGTCGCCGCGCCCTGCCCGCACAGCGGCGCCTGCCCGATCGAGCCGGGCACCGACTGGTGCCACTTCTCGGCCCGGGTGAGCCGCTCCTCGCTGCACCGGCAGGTCAAGGGCGGCTCGCTGCCGTACGAGGACGAGAAGTACAGCTACGTGGCGGCGACCCGGGTCCCGCCGACGCCAGCGGTCTCCCGCATCACCCGCAGGCCCCAGATCCGCAAGGGCCTGGTCCTGCTCGACCTGTGCGGCCCCGACGGCCTGACCCGTGACACGGTCACCAAGCGCCACGGGCCCCTGTACAAGCAGGCCCGTGACGCCGCGTGGGGCGACCCCTGGCCGCCGGAGGACGAGGACTGAGCGGTCCGCGCGGCACCCTGCCGCCAGTCGGCCGAAGGGCGCCCGGCTAGGGCCGCAGCTCCTGGGTGCAGCACTTCACACTGCCGCCGCCCTTGAGCAGTTCGCCCAGGTCCATGCCGATCGGCTCGAAGCCCCGCTCGCGGAGGGGATCGAAGAGACCCACCGCCGCCTGGGGGAGCAGGACGTTACGGCCGTCGGAGACCGCGTTCAGGCCGAGGGCCGCCGCGTCCTCGGCCGTCGCGATCAGGGCGTCCGGGAAGAGCCGGGCGAGCACCGCCCGGCTGCCGGGGGAGAAGGCGTCCGGGAAGTACATGACCTCGTCGGTGGCGTCGTCCAGGACGGACAGCGCCGTGTCCAGGTGGTAGTACCGCGGGTCCACCAGCTCCAGGCTGATCACCGGGCGCCCGAAGAACTCCCGCACCTCGTCGTGGGACAGCGGACTGGAGCGGAAGCCGCGCCCGGCGAGGATCCAGGAGGCGGTGACGGCGAAGTCGCCCTCGCCCTCGTTGACGTGCTCCGGGACCCGTACGTCGTCGTCCGCCCAGCCGTTCCGCCGGAACCAGGCCAGGTGCGCCTCGGCCTCGGCCGCGCGCTCCCGGTGGGCGAACCTCGCGCCGAGGACCCGGCCCCCGACGACGGTGGCGCCGTTCGCCGCGAAGACCATGTCGGGCAGCGCCGGGTCGGGGGTGAGCAGCTCGACGGTGTGGCCGAGCGCGCGGTAGCGGTCGCGCAGGTCCTCCCACTGGGTGAGGGCCAACGGCAGGTCGACCGGTTTCGTGGGGTCCATCCAGGGGTTGATGGAGTACGTCACCGTGAAGTGCGTGGGTGGGCACATCAGGTAACGGCGGGGCGAGGACGTGCGCGGAGTGGTGCGCAATGAGGGCTCCTCACGGAAGGGCGGGACTGGATGGACCCCATGGTCCGCCTTCCGGGCCCGGTGCGCAGTGGACCGTTCGGGTGGTTCGGAACCGGCCAGGGGGTCCGTCGGCTTCGGCCACCCTCATGCGAGACGCGGCGTCTCGTACGCTGCTAGGTTGGGGCCATGTCCGAGACCAAGGCCCCCGACGCCTCCCGCCGCAGCGAACGCTCCCGCCGTGCCATCTTCGACGCCGCCCTCGCCCTCGTCACCGAGACCGGCTACGCCAGGACCACCATCGAGGGCATCGCCGCCCGCGCCGGCGTCGGCAAGCAGACCATCTACCGCTGGTGGCCCTCCAAGGCGGCCGTCCTCCTCGACGCCTTCCTCGACCTCCAGACCCGGACCGCCGAAACGCTCGGCGGCGACGCCGACAGCGAGATCCCCGACACCGGCGACCTCGCCGCCGACCTGAAGCAGGTCCTGCGCGCCACCGTGGACGAGCTGAACGACCCGGCCGTCGACGGCCCCACCCGCGCCCTCGCCGCCGAGGGCGTCGTCGACCCCGAGCTCGGCGCCCGCTTCACCGCCGCGCTGCTCGAACCCCAGCTCCAGTACTACGTCCGCCGCGTCGAGGCCGCCCAGGCGGCCGGCGACGTCGACCCGGACATCGACCCGCGCATCGCCCTCGAACTCCTGGTCGGCCCCCTCCACCACCGGTGGATCCACCGCACCCTGCCCCTGACCCACTCCTACGCCGACACCCTCGTCGACCTGGCCCTACGAGGCCTCGCGCGCAAAGGCTGAAACGTCTCCGCCCACCCCGGTTCCGCACTCCGGTCACCCGAAGCGCAGGATGGTGGGACCATGGGCAGAGCCGAACGGGCGAGCATGAGGTGTGAGGGGATAGATGGGCGACGGTATCGGCCGCTACCGCGGCACGGAGAGCAAACTCGCACAGTGGCTGCGCAGGCGCCCGAAACGCACCGCGGCCGACGACGAGAACGACCGCGAGAGACTGCTCCTCGCCGCCGCTGCCGCCGGGCTGCCCCTGGCCCCCGCCGCGTACCCCGTCGGCTACAGCTGTTCCTGTGAGCGGATCGGCTGTCCCACCCCCGCCCGGCACCCCGTCTCCTTCGCCTGGCAGACGCAGTCGACCACCGACCGCGCCCAGATCGAGCGCTGGGCCCGCAACGAGCCCGAGGCGAACTTCATCACCGCCACCGGCATGGTCCACGACGTCCTCGACGTCCCGATGGCCGCCGGCCGCGCCGCCCTGGAGCGCCTCCTCGCCGAGGGCGTCGAGGTCGGGCCGGTCGCCGAGTCCGCGGACGTCGACACCGTCGGCGGGCGGATGCTCTTCTTCACCGCCACCCGCGGCACCCCCGAGGACGAGGACGAGTGGTGGCCGTGTGAGCTCGACTGCCACCCCGAGACGATGGACGAGCACCCGGGGCTCCGCTGGCACTGCCGGGGCAGCTACGTCCTCGTACCGCCCGCCCGGCTCCCCGGGGACGAGGACGACCGTCCGGTCGTCTCCTGGCTCCGCGGCCCCGAGCACCCGCTGCCCGACCCGCTGAACCTCCTGGAGACCCTCCAGGACGCCTGCGCCCGCCACGTCGCGGCGCGCGAGGCGGAGAGCGACGGCGAGCACACGGCCCACGAGATCGCCTGGCCCCTGACCCGCTGAGCCCGGCCGGCTGCACGCGTCAGGAGCCCGCCCGGCTCACGAGCCCTGTGCGCCCACCACGCCCTGGATCCGGCCGCTGATCGTGACCCCGTCGCCGGCCGCGCCCGCCGGCCGCACCAGAGCCACCTGGTTGGACACCCACTCCTTGGTGACCGTGCTCCTGACCTCGCCGGTCAGCAGGGCCTTGACGGCGGGGTCGACCTTGGGCCGGTAGCCCGGCGCCGCCGTCTGCCGCTCGAAGGACCGCGTCGCGAAGAAGACGAGCGCGCCGCCGTCCTTCGTCCGCAGCCCCAGCGGCGCGAAGTCGCCCTGGTCGGCCGCCCGGTCGAGGTACTGGGTGGCGAGCCCCGGCCGTTTGGCGCCCTTCTGCCGCTGCTCCCGCCACAGGGACGTGTGCGCCCCCGGCGCGAACGGCCCCGGCGCCCCGTCCTTCAGATACGCGACGTACCGCGCGCCGAGGTCCTCGGGCGCGACCGCCAGCGCGTCGGTGCCCGCGGCGACCGGCACCGCGTACCCGCCCTCCTCGGCGAACTCGGGCACCTGCGACGAACCGAGGATCACCAGGTGGGCCACCTCCCACAGCTGCTGGGGCCCGTTGCGTACGAAGACCAGCAGCCAGCGCTTGTCGCCGGCCCCCTGGTCGGTGTCCCGGTTGGAGTCGGTGTCCGCGAGGAACCAGCGCGGCCAGCCCGCCTTCCTGGGCAGGACGAACCGCGCGTCCGTCAGTTCGAGGGGCCGGTGGTTCTTGTTGCCGCCGGGGCTCGTGACCGCCCGGGCACGCAGGCCGGCCTGGTTGATCTCCCCGAGCGGACCGGTGACCCGGCCCGCGTCCAGGGCGGGGTCGAAGGCCTTGTCGGCCTTGTTGTACGCGGCCGTGAAGTCGGCGAGGGCCCGCGCGGCCTCGGCCTCGGTGGCCGGCGGCATCAGGGCGAGTTCGCCGTGCACGGTCACACAGCCGCTCGCCGTCAGCGTCAGGACGGTCGCCGCGGCCGTCGCCGCGAGGAGTCTCGCGGGCCGTCGTGCCGACAGCCGCTCAAGCGGTCGTCCCGGAGCTCGCCTCAGCGTCAGCCTTCTCATCGGTCGCCTTCTGCTTCTTCACCCGCACGGACGGACCCGACCCTATCGGGGCCAGGAACAGCGCGAGCGTCGGGACCAGATACAGCGCCCACACCGTGACCTGAAGGTCCGTCGGGTTCGGCTGGAAGTTGAAGACGCCCTTGAGGAGCGTGCCGTACCAGCTGTCCGGCGGGATCGTCGCCGAGATGTCGAAGGCCTTGTCCGCGAGGCCGTCGAGGAAGCGGGCCTCCTGGAGGTCGTGCACGCCGTACGCGAGGACGCCCGCCGCCACCACGACCAGCATCCCGCCGGTCCAGGTGAAGAACTTCGCCAGGTTGATCCGCAGCGCCCCCCGGTAGAAGAGCCAGCCGAGCAGGACCGCCGTGAGCAGGCCGAGCAGGACACCGGTCAGCGGCGCGAACGTGCCGTCGGACGAGGCGCGGACCGACGCCCACACGAAGAGCGCCGTCTCCAGGCCCTCGCGGCCCACCGCCAGGAAGGCGGTGGCGACCAGCGCGCCCGTGCCCATCCGCAGGGCCGCGTCCAGCCTGCCGTGCAGCTCCGCCCTGAGGTGCCGGGCCGTGCGCCGCATCCAGAAGACCATCCAGGTCACCAGGACCACCGCGACGATCGACAGGGAGCCGCCGAGCAGCTCCTGCGCCTCGAAGGTCAGCTCCTGGGAGCCGAACTCGAGCCCGGCGCCGAAGGCCAGGGACACGGCGACGGCCACGCCGATGCCGGTCCAGACCGGCCTGAGCGCGTCCCGGCGCCCGGTCTTCACCAGGTACGCGATCAGGATGCAGACGACCAGACTGGCCTCCAGGCCCTCGCGCAGGCCGATCAGATAGTTGCCGAACACGCCGGTTCCCTCCCTGGGATACGTGAAGAGCTACGCGAACAGCGCCCGGCCCCACCAGTCGTCCTTGTCGCGGACGCCCGGCGGGACGGCGAACAGCGCCGAACCCACGTGCTGGATGTACTCGTTGAGGGCGTCCGCGCGGGCGAGCGAGGTCTGCACCGGGATGAAGCCGGTGCGGACGTCCCTCTGGTACGCCAGGAAGAACAGGCCCGCCTCCAGGCGCCCGAGTCCGTCCGTGCCGTCGGTGAAGGAGTAGCCGCGCCGCAGGATCGTCGCCCCGGCGTTGGTGTCCGGGTGGGCGAGCCGGACGTGGGAGTCCGGCTTCATCGCCTTCAGGAACGGCTCGTCGTGCTCCTTGGCCTTGCCGACGGGCGCGCCCTCGCGCTTGTCGCGGCCGAAGATGTCCTCCTGCTCGGCGAGCGGGGTGCGGTCCCAGGTCTCGACGTTCATCCGGATGCGGCGGGCGACGAGGTACGAGCCGCCGTCCATCCAGCCGGCCGGTCCCTCGGCGTCCTTCCCGGAGACCCAGACGTGCTTCGCGAGCCGCTCGGTCTCGGTGCCCGCGATGTTGCGGGTGCCGTCCTTGAAGCCGAAGAGGTTACGGGGGGTCTGGGCGTCCGGGGTCGTCGAGGACGTCTTGCCGAAGCCCAGCTGCGACCAGCGCACCGCGACCTTGCCGAAACCGATCCGTGCCAGGTTGCGGATGGCGTGCACGGCGACCTGCGGGTCGTCCGCGCACGCCTGCACGCACAGGTCGCCGCCGCTGCGCGCCGGATCGAGGTTGTCGCCCGGGAACCTGGGCAGCTCCACCAGGGCTCCGGGCCGCCTGTCCTTCAGCCCGAACCGCCCGTCGAAGAGCGAGGGGCCGAAGCCGAGGGTGAGGGTGAGGCGGGAGGGCTTGAGACCGAGGGCCTCACCGGTGTCGTCCGGCGGGGCCTCCGGCAGACCGCCGTACGCGCCCTCGCCGACCTCGGCACCGGCCGCCATGCGCTCGGCCGCCCGCGTCCAGTCCTTGAGGAGCTGCACCAGCTCGGCGCGGTCGGTCGTCGTCACGTCGAAGGCGGCGAAGTGCAGCCGGTCCTGCACGGCGGTGGCGATGCCCGCCTGGTGCGGGCCGTGGAACGGCACGGCCGCGCCGCTGTCGGAGACGGGGACGGAGGCGTCCCCGTCCCGGGTCAGGGCGACGGCGCCGCCGGCCGCGGCGGCGCCGAGCGCGAGCCCGGCACCGCCCCAGGCGATGACCGTACGACGGGAGGCGCCCCGCGCGGGGTGTTCCTGTTCCTCGGACATGTCCGTGTGTCCCGTCCGCTACTTGACGACGGCGGCGGCGAGCTTGGAGAGCGGCTCGGCCAGCGCGTTGACGCTGTCGGAGAGCTCCTTGCGCTCGGGCTTGCCGACCTTCTCGTACGAGGTGAAGACGTAGCCAGTCTTGTCCGCGCGGTACTTGTCGAGCAGCGTGTTCAGCGCGGCGAACCGCTTCTCCAGGTCGGCGACGAGCGCGGGATCGTTCTTCGACGCGACCGGCTTGAGCAGGTCGAAGGACTTCTGAGCGCCCTCGACGTTCGCCTTGAAGTCGACGAGGTCGGTGTGGGAGTAGCGCTCCTCCTCGCCGGTGACCTTGCCGGTGGCGACCTCGTCCAGGAGCTCCTTGGCGCCGTTGGCCATCGAGGTCGGGGTGATCTCGGCCTTGCCGACCCGCTTCACCCAGTCCGCGAGGTCCCGGTCGAGGATGCCGGCCAGCTCCTTCTCGCGCTCGCCGATCTTCTTGTCCTGCCAGAGCGCCTTCTCCAGGCGGTGCCAGCCGGTCCAGTCCTTCGCCGGGTCCTGGCCGGCCTCCAGGCCGTCCTCGCGGACGTCGACCTTGGGGTCGATGTCGCCGAAGGACTCGGCGACCGGCTCGGTGCGCTCCCAGCCGATGCGGGACTCGGCGTACGCCTTCTTCGCGGCCTCGACGTCACCGGCGCGGACGGCGTCCGTGAAGACCTTCACCTTGGGCAGGGTCGCGTCGGCCTGCGCCTGGACGTACTGGCGGTAGGCGGCGACGGCCGCGTCCATCTCGGGGGAGCGCTTGGTGCCCGCGGCTCCGCCGGTGGCCTTCACCTGCTGACGGATGCCGTCGCCGACCATGCCGGGCTTGCAGGCGATCGCGTAGTCGCCGGCCTTGATCTCGGCGGTGATCGTGGCCCTGGTGCCGGGGCCGATGTTCTCGCGCTCGGTGACGATCCGGTCGTCCGGGTAGAGGACGTAGACCTCGGTCACCTTGGAGCCGCGGTTCTCGACGGCCAGCTTCAGGTGACCGGCCGGGAACTCCTTCTTCGAGACCTCGCAGGAGTCGTCCTTGGCGACGACGGTGATCGTGCCGTCGTCCCCCTTGGCGTCGCTCTTCTCGGTGCAGCCCGTGACGGCGGCCAGCGCCGCCGCGGTCGCTGCGGCGGTGACGACGGAGAGGCGAACGGCTCGCATGAGGACTCCAGGAACACGGGTACGGGGACTGAGGCGGACCTAACTTAACCGAGGCTTACCTCAGCCATACCCGCCCGTCCAGTGATTCGGCTCTCAGATGCGGCGGACCGGACACGGCGGGATCACAGGGGTTCCAGGGAGTCCCCAAGGGCCGGTCAAGGGCTGGTCAAGCGAGGGGACTCCCCCGCCTCCCGCTCCCTGTCGGTCCGCTTCGGCACGACGAGGGGGGCACCGGTCCGAGGGTGCGGGAAGACCTCCACCGGCTGCCGGTACACCCGGCTCAGCAACGCCTCCTCCAGGACCTCCGACGGCGGCCCCTCGACCGCGACCCGGCCGCCGTGCAGCACCCCGACCCGGTCCGCGTGCGCGGCCGCGAGCCCGAGGTCGTGGAGGACGACCACCACGGCGTCCCCGGCCGCGGCCCGCTCCCGGCAGACCCGCAGCACCAGTTCCTGGTGGCGCAGGTCCAGGGCGGCCGTCGGCTCGTCGAGCAGCAGCAGACCGGTCCGCTGGGCCAGGACCCTGGCCAGCGCGACCCGGGCCCGCTCGCCGCCCGACAGCGCGGAGAACGGTCGCTCGGCGAAGGCCTCGACCTCGGTGGCCGCCATCGCGTCCGCGACCGCCGCCTCGCCCTCGTCCTCCCGCTCGGTGCCCGCCCAGGGGGCCCGGCCCATCCGGACCACGTCGGCGACGGCGAAGGGGAAGGAGAGCGCCGCGTCCTGCGGCAGCACCGCCCGCCGCAGGGCGAGTTCACCGGGCGTCCACCCGGTCGCCGGCCGGCCCCCGATCCGTACCTCTCCCGTGCTCGGCGCGAGATCGGCGGCGAGCGCGGCGAGCAGCGTGGACTTCCCGGCCCCGTTCGGTCCGACCAGGGCGAGCACCTCCCCGGCCCGCACCTCGATCCCGACCCCTTCCAGGACCGGCCGACCGCCGCGCTCGACCCGCACCCCGACCGCCTCCGCGACCACCTCGCCGGGCGCGGCGGGGGAGGGCGGCGTGCGGGCGCGCCGGTTCGGGAGCGTCGGGAGCAGTCCTCGAAGCCGTACGGACGTCATGCCCAACCACCTTGCCTACGACGGGTCCTGCGCAGCAGCCAGAAGAAGAACGGGCTGCCGAGGAGGGCGGTGAGGACGCCCAGGGGAAGTTCGGCCGGGGCCGCGACCGTACGGGCCGCGAGGTCACCGGCGGTGAGGACGACCGCGCCGCCCAGCGCGCTGCCCGGCACCAGGAAGCGGTGGCCCGGGCCGTTCACCATCCGCAGCAGGTGCGGGACGAGCAGACCGACGAAGGTGATGATGCCGGCCACCGCCACCGCGGCCGCCGTGAGCAGCGCGACCAACAGGATCAGGGCGACCCGCAGCCGCTCCACGTCCACGCCCAGATGGCGGGCGGGCCGCTCGCCGAGCGCGAGGAGGTCGAGCCGGCGGGCGTGGAAGGGGGCGACGACCAGGCCGAGGAGCGCGCACGGCAGGACGGCGAGGACCTTGGGCCAGGTGGCCTGGGCGAGCGACCCGAGCTGCCAGAAGGTGATCTGGGTGACCTGCGCGTTGTCGGCGAAGAAGATGAAGAGACCGATGAGGGCGCCCGCGAAGGCGTTCACCGCGATACCCGTGAGGATCAGCGTCACCACCTCGGTACGGCCGCCGGAGCGGGACATCGCGTACACGAGGAACACGGTCGCGAGCCCGGCGACGAAGGCGCAGACGGTGATCGTCCAGTTGCCGAGGAAGGTGAGGCCGAGCGTGATCGCGCCGACCGCGCCGACGGCCGCGCCCGCCGAGATGCCGATGACGCCCGGCTCGGCGAGCGGGTTGCCGAACACGCCCTGCATCAGGGCGCCCGCGCAGCCGAGCGAGGCGCCGACGAGGACGGCGAGGACGACCCGGGGGAGCCGGATGTTCCACAGGACGCTCTCGGCGGTGTGGTCGAGGGCGTGCCCGCCGAGGCCGATCCGGTGCTGGACGGAGGCGAGGACGTCGCCGAGCGGGATCTCGTACGCGCCGATGCCGGCGGAGAGCAGGGCAAGCAGGAGCAGGGCGCCGAGAAGGCAGAGGGTGAGGACGGGGGCGGCGGCGGGCCGGCGGGGGGCGGGCCTCACCACCGTGCCGGGCTTCCCGGTCTCGGGGTCGGCCGTCGCGGTCGCGCTCGGCTCTGTACCCGCGTCGGTCCTCGCGGTCGTGGTCGGCTCAGTACTCGCGTCGGTCCTCGCGGTCGCGGTCGCGTGGGCCGTGACGGCCGTCTCCCCTTCCCGCGGGGGCTTCTGGAGCGCCGTCACTCGCCCTCCCCGTACAACTGGCCGACCAGGGAACTCAGCACCTGGTCGGTGCGGGGGCCGTAGTTGAGGAGCACGCCGTCGTCGACGGTGACGACCCGGCGGTCGGCGCCGGCCGGGGTCTGGGCGACGCCCGGGACCTTCACCAGGCCGTCGATCCCGCCGACGGAGCCGAGTCCCTTGCTCATGACGAGGATCGCGTCGGGCGCGGCCTGCGCCAGGGCCTCGCTGGTGATCGGGGTGAAGTCCTTGGCCAGTCCGGACTCCTTGCCCGCGTCGATGGCCCCGGCGGCTTCGAGGAGCGAGCTCGCGCCGGACTCCGCCCCGCCGAGCAGGTAGACGGCGGCCGAGCCGCGGACGTACAGGAAGGCCACGCGCGGCTTCTCCTCGCGGGCCGGGATCCCCTGTCGTACGGCGTCGATCCGTTCCTGGGTGCGCTTACGGAGCGCGGCGCCGGAGTCCGGTACGCCGAGGGCGGCGGCGACCGCTTCGATCCGGGTGCCGACGTCGGCGAGCGACTTGGCGGGCTTCACGACGACGAGGGGGATGCCCGCGTCCCGGATCTGGGCGATGGCCTCGGCCGGGCCCGTGGCGCCCTCGGCGATGACGACGGTGGGCTTGAGGGAGAGCACGCTCTCGGCGGAGACGTCGTGGGCGCGGGTCACCACCGGGAGCTTCTCGGCCTGTTCGAAGGTGGCGGTGATGTCGCGGGCGACGACCCGTCCGCCGAGGCCGAGGGTGAAGACGATCTCGTTGAGGGAGCCGCTGAGCGGCACGATCCGCTCGGTGGAGGTGACGGTGGTCCGACGTCCGTCGGCCGAGGCGACGGTGACGGGCAGTCGGGGCACGGCCGGGGCGGCGAGCGGCTCGACCCGGTCGGGGGCGGCGACAGGACCGGTGGAAGCGCTGCTTCCGGGGCCGGGCGTGATTCCGCCTCCGTCGCCGCAGCCGGTCGCCGCGAGGGCGAGGGCGAGCACTGCTGTCAGCGCTCCCGCGAGGCGAGTTCTGCGCACCGGACACCGTCCTGTCGATCGTTCTGCTGCGTTCTGCGGTGGTTCGTGGATGTTCGGCCCGGGTGGGGATACCTTCCGAGGTCCAACGTAGCTTAGGTTAGCCTTACCTCACTTTGCCAGCCCTCGGAGGGGTTCCACGATGCTGTCCAGACCCGCCCGCGCGCTCGCCGTGCCCCTGTTCGCGGCGCTGCTCGCCGCCCTCGTACCCGCCGGCACCGCCCACGCGGAGAGCCGTACCGTGCAGGGCGGACGGCTCGACTGGGGCATCAAGTCCTCCTTCCAGAGCTACGTCACCGGCCCCATCGCCCAGGGCGGTTGGGGCCTCACCGGCGGAGCCGCCACGGTCGGCGGCAGCCAGTTCCGCTTCCACTCCGCCCAGGGCTCGTACGACCCGGCGACCGGCGCCTTCGAAGCCGCCTTCTCCGGGGGCGTCCGCTTCACCGGTCACCGCAAGGCCGACGGCACCGACGAGCTCGACCTCACCATCAGCCGCCCCCGGATCCGCATCCAGGGCGGAAACGGCACCCTGTACGCCGACATGGCGAGCAAGGCCAAGGGCAGCGGTCGCGTCACCACCTCGTCCCAGGTGCCGCTCGCCACCCTCGGCCTCGGCGGCATCGACATGCGCGGCGGAGGCAGCCCCGTCTCGCTCGCCGGCGTGCCCGCCACCCTGACCTCGCGGGGCGCCGCCGCCTTCGCCGGCTACTACCCGGCCGGCACCCCGCTCGACCCCGTCAGCCTGACCGTCGACGTCGAGGCGCCGCGGCAGGCGCCGCCGACCACGGCACCCACCACCACACCGCCCGCCACCCAGCCTTCGGCGACCGTCTCCGCGACCCCCTCGGCCACCACGAGCGCCCCCGCCGGAAGCCTCCGTGACGCGGCGGTCGACTGGGGGGTGCGCCGCACCTTCCGCGAGTACGTCACCGGCGCCGTCTCCCGGGGCGAGTGGACGCTCGCCGACGGCGCCCAGGACGGCGGCGCGCTCTTCCGCTTCTCCGGCGGCAAGGGCACGTACGACCCGGAGAAGGGCACCCTCGACGCCGCCTTCGCGGGCAGCGTCCGCTTCACCGGCGCCCACCTCGACCTCACCCTCGGCAAGGTCACCGTGAAGGTCACCGGCGGCACCGGCACCCTCAGCGCTGACGTCACGAGCACCGGGAGGACCGACAAGGCCGTCCCCCTCGTCACCTTCGCCGCCCGTGACCTCACCCCGAGGAACGGCCTCGCCGCCGTCACCGAGGCCCCCGCCACCCTCACCGAGGGCGGCGCCCGGGCCTTCGGCGGGATGTACAGGGCCGGGACGGCGATGGACCCGGTCTCCCTCGCCGTCACCGTCGACGCCAAGGTGAGGCTGCCCGCGCTCCCGGACCTCGGCAGCGGGGCCACGCGGTCCGCCACCCCGTCGAAACCGGCCACCCCCGCCGCCTCCGCCGCCGCGGCCCCCGCCGCATCCGCCGCCGAGTCCTCCTCGTCGTCCACGAGCACGTACCTCGCGATCGGCGCGGGCGTGCTGCTCGTCGCCGCGCTCGCCGTCTTCACCGCCGTACGCCGTCGTCGTACCGGCCCCACCCCCTCGGCCTGACCCGGCCTGACCCCCCACGCCACACCTCCCGCGCACCCCCCTTGCGCCCCGCGTCCCACCTAGGAGAACCCCGTCATGGCTATCCCCTTGCGCCGATCCGTCACCCTGGCCGCCGCCGTCGCCACGGCCGCCGCCCTGGGCGCGGGCGCCGTCGTCCTCGCCCTGCCCGCGGCGGCCGAGGGCGCGCCCCCGGTGACGCTGGTCGACGGCACCCTGGACTGGGGCATCAAGCAGTCCTTCCGCTCGTACCTCGCCATGCCCTTCGCCCACGGGAAGATCACCGTCGGGGGCGGCGCCACCCAGGCCGCGAACAACGGCGTGTTCACCTTCGTCGACGGCACCGGTACGTACGACATGGGCACCCACGGCACCGCCACCGGCTTCAAGGGGAGCGTCCACTTCGAGGCGCACGAGGGCGCCCTCGACATCCTGATCTCGGACGTCAAGCTGTCGACCAAGGGCTCGGCGGCGCCGACCGGCGAGATCACCGCCGACGTCGTCACCAAGGAGAAGGACGGCTCCGTCAGCACCCGCGAGGACATCGCCTTCGCCGCGCTCGACATGACGGGCGTCCGACCGGGTCAGGGCGCGGGCGGCGCGATGGTGTTCAAGGATATACCGGCGAAGCTGACGAAGGACGGCGCGGCGGCGTTCGCGGGCTTCTACAAGGAGGGTGACGCGCTCGACGCGGCCACGCTCACGGTGAAGGCGGGCGGCCGCCCGACGACCCCACCGACGACGACCCCACCGACGACGGAGCCGCCCACCACGGCCCCGCCCACGACGGAGCCCCCGACCACTGAGCCCCCGACCACGGCCCCGCCGACCACCGCCCCGCCCACCAGCCAGCCGCCCACCGTCCCGCCGACCAGCCAGCCGCCCACCACCGCACCGGCCGTGGTCGTCAACGGCAAGCTGACCTGGGGGGTGAAGGAGAGCTGGCAGCGGTACGTCGGGCAGATCTGCGGCGGCGAGGTGACGGCGTCCGAGGGTGCGAGGAAGAACGGCGCCGCCTACGACTTCGGCTTCGTCAAGGCCGAACTCGACTCCGACGCCCGCGAGGTCGAGGCCGCCTTCTCCGGCAAGGTCGCCTTCGTCTGCAACGCCCACGGCATCGACTGGACCGTCGGTGACCTGAAGGTGAAGGCGTCCGGCACCACCGGCACGCTGTCCGCCGACGTCACCAGCGCCCAGGGCACCCAGAACGACGTGGCCCTCGCCTCCCTCGACCTGTCGAAGTCCGACTGGGCCGTGAAGGACGAGGTCGTCACCCTCGCGAACAGCCCGGCGACCCTGACGGAGGCCGGCGCGGCCACGTTCGCCGCACCCGGAGGCCAGGGCGGATACCCGGCCGGCACCGAGCTCGACGCGCTGACCGTGAGCCTCTCGTACGGCGACGGCGCCACGCTGCCCCCGACCACCGGCGGCACAGGTGACTCCGGCGGCTCCGGCGCCGGCGGCTCGGGCACGTCCGGCGGCACCGGTCCGTCCACCACGGGCGGCGGCGGAACCGTGGGCGGCGGTGGCACCGCCGGTGGCTCCGGCACCGTCGGCGGCTCGTCCACCACCGGCGGCGGCTCCCTCGCCGCCACCGGCGCGGAGGTCTCGACCACCCTTCTCCTCACCACCTCCGCCCTGACCGTGGCGGCCGGCGCGGGCCTCGTCGTCGCCGTCCGCCGCCGCGCGACGGGCTCCTGAGCCGCCACCCCCCACCGGGCAGGGCCGCACCCGTTCCTCGGGTGCGGCCCTGCCGCCTTCCCATGGATGGTTCAATCTCCGCCATGGACACGACCGCCACTGACATCGACGTCCTCCGGGTCTTCTGCGCGGGCGACGGCAGGTACGGCAACGCCCTCGGAGTCGTACGGGACACCCGTACCCACCCCGACGAGGCCTCCCGGCAGGCGCTCGCCAAGGAGCTCGGTTTCAGCGAGACGGTGTTCGTGGACGACCCGGAGCGCGGGATCGTCGACATCTACACCCCCGGCGTGCGGCTGCCGTTCGCCGGACACCCGCTGGTCGGCGCCGCCTGGCTGCTCGACCTGGAGGTCGTCCGGCCGCCCGCGGGCGAGGTGTGGGTGCGCGGCGACGGGGAGTTCACCTGGATCGAGGCGCGCGCGGAGTGGGCGCCGCCCCGGACCCTGCGTCAGTACGCCTCCGCCGCCGAGGTGGAGGCGCTCGACGTGCCCCCGCCGGGGGACTGGACGTACGCCTGGGCCTGGGAGGAGGAGGCCGCGGGCCGGATCAGGGCGCGGGCCTTCCCGGGGCGTGGTGACGGCATCGACGAGGACGAGGCGACCGGCGCGGCGGCGCTGCTGCTCACGGCGGAGCTGGGACGGGCCCTGAACATCACGCAGGGCCGGGGGTCGCAGCTGCTGACCGCCCCCGGCCCTGACGGCATCGTGGAACTCGGCGGACGGGTCCGCCTGGAGGGGCCGCTCACGCGTTGAGCGTGGGAGCGGTCCCGTGCGGGGCCCGAGGGCCTCGCGGGCTCACGCGCTGAGGGAGAACTCCCCGCCCAGCTGGTGGAAGACCGCGCTGTTGAAGGCGAACGCGCGCTTGCACTCGTCGACGATCCGCTGCTTCTCCAGGTCGTCGGCGTTCACCCCGTCGAGCAGCTCCCGGTAGGCCCGCTTGAACGCGGCCGGGTTCGTGATCTCGTCGAACACGTAGAACCGGACGCCGTCGCCCTTGCGCGCGAAGCCCCAGGTGCGCTCCGCCTTGTCGCGGATGATCTGGCCGCCCGACAGGTCCCCCAGGTAGCGGGTGTAGTGGTGGGCCACGTACCCGGCGGGCCAGTCACGGGCGCACTCGGCGACCCGTTCGGCGTAGGCGACGGTGGCGGGCAGCGGGGAGACCCCGGCGCGCCAGTCGGGGCCCCGCAGGTGGGCGAGGTCCTGCTCCAGGGCGGCGGTGCGGAAGAGCTCGGTCTGTATGAACGGCCCGGCGACCGGGTCGTCGCGCAGGGTCTCCGCGCCCGCTTCCAGGGCCTGGTACACGAACCAGAGCTGCTCGGTGTAGCGCGCGTAGGCGTCGACGCCCAGGCGCCCGCCCAGGAGGTCGCCCATGAAGGACGACGTCTCCGCTTCCGTGTGCTGCTCGTGCGAAGCCGTACGGATGAGCGTGGAGAAGGGCGTGTCCAAGGCGTGCCTCCGGGCCGATGGGACGGGAACCAGTGACGATCCTGCCAAGTTAGGCTTACCTAAGTCAACTGCTTCCCGACATCCTGTCGGTAAAACGCTACCCCTTCGCGAGCGCGGAGCAACGTACGGAGGGGGAGTACATGCGAATCGGCGTGAATTTACCGGGATTCACGCCGATTCATGGGGATGTGCGCCGGGTCAGGGCAGGGTGAGGATCTCCGCCCCGGTCTCGGTCACGACGAGGGTGTGCTCGAACTGCGCGGTCCGCTTCCGGTCCTTGGTCACCACGGTCCAGCCGTCGTCCCACATGTCGTAGTCGTGGGTGCCGAGGGTCAGCATCGGCTCGATCGTGAAGGTCATGCCGGTCTTGATCTCGGTGGTGTGGTGGGGCGAGTCGTAGTGCGGGACGATCAGCCCGGAGTGGAAGGACGAGTTGATGCCGTGCCCGGTGAAGTCGCGGACGACTCCGTAGCCGAAGCGCTTGGCGTACGACTCGATGACCCGCCCGATGATGTTGATCTGGCGGCCCGGTCGCACCGCCATGATCGCGCGGTTCAGGGACTCCCGGGTCCGCTCCACGAGCAGCCGCGACTCCTCGTCGACGTCACCGCAGAGATAGGTGGCGTTGTTGTCGCCGTGGACGCCGTTGATGTACGCCGTCACGTCGAGGTTCACGATGTCGCCGTCCCGCAGGACGGTCGAGTCCGGGATGCCGTGACAGATGACCTCGTTGACCGAGGCGCACAGCGACTTCGGGAACCCGCGGTAGCCGAGGGTCGAGGGGTAGGCGCCGTGGTCGCACATGAACTCGTGCGCGACCCGGTCGAGCTCGTCGGTGGTGACACCCGGGGCGATGTGCTTGGCGGCCTCCTCCATCGCCTGGGCGGCGACGCGGCCGGCGATCCGCATCCGTTCGACGGTGTCGGAATCCTGCACCTCGGGCCCGGTGTACGGGGCCGGGGCGGGCTTCCCGACGTACTCGGGGCGGCGGATGGAGCCCGGGACGGAGCGATGGGGGGAGAGCTCCCCCGGTACGAGAAGCGACTGGCCAGACATGCCAGCGAGTCTAACGACCGGGTCTTGGGGCAGCATGGTCCCAAGGGAAGGAGCCGACGACGATGGCCCTGTTCAAGAAGCGCGCCGCGGGCAAACCGGGCGAGTGGTACTACTGCCTGGAGCACAAGAAGGTCGAGGAGGGCCCCGATTGCCCGGCGAAGAACCGCTTCGGCCCGTACGCCACCCGTGAGGAGGCCTCCCACGCCATGGAGACCGCCCGCGAGCGGAACCTGGAGTGGGAGACCGACCCGCGCTGGCACGACGGCGCGAAGGACGGGACGCCGGACGCCGGGAAGGACGGCACGCCCGGGTAGCACCCCGTGACATCGCGGCGGGGGCCGCCGGGGCCGCTCAGACGGTCCCGGCCGCCTCCGGCCGCGCCGCCTCCCGCTGGGCCGCCTCCTGCTGGGCCTTGCGGCGGAGCGAGTCCTCGTCGGTCTCGGAGTCGTACCTCAGGAGCTTCGGCAGGGCGAGGCAGAGCAGCCCCACCGAGGCGACGCAGGCCACGCCACCCGTCCAGACCGCGGACCGGGTGCCGGTCCAGCCCGCCATCGCGCCCGCCCTGACCTGCCCGAGCTGCGGGCCGACGCTGTAGGAGAGCACCTCGATGCCGGCGAGACGGCCGCGCAGCTCCTCCGGGATCGTCTGGTTCCAGATGGTCGAGCGGCCCAGCCCGCTCAGCATGTCCCCGGCCCCGGCGAAGGCCAGGCAGAGCAGGACGAGCCAGATGTTCCCGAACCAGCCGGCGGCCGCGATGGCCAGGCCCCAGCCGGTGGCGCCCGCGGCCACGAGCAGCCCGTGGCGCCGCACCTTCGCGGTCCAGCCGCTGGTCAGACCGAGGACCAGCGAGCCGACCGAGCCCGCCGCGTACATCAGACCGAGCGACCAGTCCGCGTCCAGCTCGTCCGCGAGGAACGGGAAGATCGTGTTCGGGAAGGCGAAGAACATCGCCGCGAGGTCGATCGCGTACGTGCCGAGCAGCACCGGCCGCGACCAGGCGTACCGGGCTCCCTCCGCGATGCCCCGCAGCGAGGGCTTCTCCGCGTCGTGGGCGGGCGGGGCGGGGGAGAGGCGGCGGCACATCAGGACCGAGGCCGCGAATCCGGCGATCGTCACGCCGTACGCGGGCGCGTGACCGGCGAACGCGACGACCAGGCCGGCGATCGACGGGCCCGCGATCGCGCCGATCTGCCAGCGCAGCGAGTTCAGCGCGGCCGCCGCCGTCTGGTGCTCGTGGGGCACGATCCGGGCGAACAGCGAGTCGAGCGCGGGACGCTGGAGGCCGGCGAGCGCCGACACCCCGGCCGCGACCACGTAGAGCGGCCAGAGCATCGGCTCCGGCAGCAGCGCGTTGACCAGCAGGAGACCCGCGAGCAGCCCGAGGCCCGCCTCGGTCCAGAGGATCACCCGCCGCCGGTCGACCGCGTCGGCGAGCGCCCCGCCGTACAGGCCGAACACGATCAGCGGGACCAGCTCGACCGCGCCCATCGCGCCGACCGCGAGCGGCGAACCCGTCAGCTCCTTGATCTGCAGCGGCAGGGCGATCATCGCCATGGCGCTGCTGAAGAACGTCACGAGCCCCTGGACCCAGAGGAGCCGGAAGTCGCGGGACTCGCGCCAGGGCGCGGTATCGGGCAGCAGGGCGGAGAGCTTGGAGAGCGCGGAGGACACGAAGGGTCATGTTCCGGCCAAAGGGTGCCGAAGGCAACCTCATTACCCGTCAGCGACGCCGATCCTCCGCGACCCCGGCGGCCACCCGTGGCTCCGAGGGCGCCTCCGGCCCCGGAGCGCCTACCAGCGGGCCGGCGGCGGGGCCGTCAGCCGGTCCGCGAGGCCCAGGAGCCGATCGCGGAAGCGCCGGTTCCCGCGCGGCGACGGCAGGCTGTTCTCGCCCGCCGCCGCGCTCACCAGATGCTGCACCGTGTCCAGGTCCACCTCGGCCCCCTCCGCCACCGTGAGCGCCTCGTGCGCGAGGCCCCGGACCTCCTCGTCGCCCCCGTCGAGCGAGAGCACCGTCGCCCCCGCCCGCCGCGCGTCGTGCACCCGCTGCAGCAGCCCCGCGTCCGGCCGCTCCGGCGCCACCATCAGCAGCGTCGCCCCGCGCCCCGCCGCCGCCAGCCGCCCCAGACCGACCGCCAGGTGCGCCGGATCCCCCGGCCGCACCCGGTGCCGCACCAGCGTCGGCGCCAGCTCCGGCAGCCCCGACCAGGCCGACTCGTCGACCAGGTGCGCCGCCAGGTGCCAGGGCTCGTACTCCTCCGTGCCGACCAGGAGCAGCCCGCCCCGGTGCGGGACGACCGAGGACCGGAGCGCGCCCGCGAACCGGCGCGCCGCCCGCGGCCACTCCGTCCCGGCGAGCACTTCCCGCAGCAGCGCGACCCGTACGGCATCCATGGGCCCGCATCCTGCACCAGAGCGGACCCGCGCGCGGCCGGTTGCCGAGGATCCACCCGTACGGGAGCGCTTCCGGCACCCCGACCGGTCGGTAATGTCGGGTCCATGACTTCCTCCAGCGACTCCACCGCTCCCTCCGCGCCCAAGGCGGCCCCCAAGGACCCCTGGGACCTCCCCGACGTCTCCGGTCTCGTCGTCGGCGTCCTCGGCGGCACCGGCGACCAGGGCCGCGGCCTCGCCTACCGGCTCGCCAAGGCCGGCCAGAAGGTGATCCTCGGCTCCCGCGCCGCCGACCGCGCCCAGGAGGCCGCCGAGGAGATCGGCCACGGCGTCGAGGGCGCCGACAACGCCGAGTGCGCCCGGCGCAGCGACATCGTGATCGTCGCCGTGCCGTGGGACGGCCACGCCAAGACCCTGGAGTCGCTGCGCGAGGAACTCGCGGGCAAGCTCGTCGTGGACTGCGTCAACCCGCTCGGCTTCGACAAGAAGGGCGCCTACGCCCTCAAGCCCGAGGAGGGCTCCGCCGCCGAGCAGGCCGCCGCGCTCCTCCCGGACTCGCGTGTCGCCGCCGCCTTCCACCACCTCTCCGCCGTCCTCCTCCAGGACACCTCCCTGGAGGAGATCGACACGGACGTGATGGTCCTCGGCGAGGACCGCGCCGACGTCGAACTCGTCCAGGCCCTCGCCGGACGCATCCCCGGCATGCGCGGCGTCTTCGCCGGCCGGCTGCGCAACGCCCACCAGGTCGAGTCGCTCGTCGCCAACCTGATCTCGGTCAACCGCCGCTACAAGGCCCACGCCGGGCTGCGCGTCACCGACATCTGAGTCCGGCCCCCGAGCCGGAGACCGGACGCTTCCGGGCATGGGGGACACTGGACGGGCACAGCAGCCGTACCCGGACAGGAGCCGACCCCCATGCCCCGCCTCGCCCTCTACGCCCTCGTGGTCTGCGCCCTGGCCGTGACCGCGGCCGTCGTCTCCTTCGTCGAGGGCAGCTTCCTCGGCGTCGTCTGGGTCCTGCTCGCCGGCCTCTCCTCCAACATGGCCTGGTACTACATCCGCCGCGCCAAGGTCGAGAAGGCCGCCGCGGAGGGCTGAGGCCCCGGGTCCCGCCTTCGGACCAGGACCTAGACCTGGCAGAACTCCGGCGTCTCCTGCCAGAAGCGGAAGAGCTGCGAGCCGCAGTAGCGGGTGAGCTCCGGCACCCCGAGCGAGCGCATCAGCGCGTCGATCGCGTCGAAGAAGGCCTCGTTGACCGCCGGCACGAACAGCAGCGCGATCACGACGAAGAAGCCGTACGGCGCGTACGGCTCGATCTGCCGCTTCACCCTGTACGAAAGCCAGGGTTCGACGACCCCGTACCCGTCGAGCCCCGGCACCGGGAGGAGGTTCAGGAGCGCCGCCGTCACCTGGAGGAACGCCAGGAACGCCAGCGCGAACTGGAACGCGGGCGGTACGCCGTCCAGCGCGTCCAGCCAGAACGGGGCCGTGCAGACCAGCGCGAACAGGACGTTCGCCAGCGGGCCCGCCGCCGAGATCATGCTGTGCTTCCAGCGGCCCTTGATCCGGCCCTGCTCGATGAAGACCGCGCCGCCCGGCAGACCGATCCCGCCCATGATCACGAACAGCACCGGAAGCACGATGCTGAGGACGGCGTGGGTGTACGCGAGCGGGTTCAGGGTCAGATAGCCCTTCGCGCCCACCGTGATGTCCCCGCCGTGCAGGGCCGTGCGGGCGTGCGCGTACTCGTGGAGACAGAGCGACACCACCCACGCCGAGGTCACGAAGAGGAAGACCGCGAGGCCGGGCGAGGAGGCGAAGTCCGTCCACACCGCCCAGCCGGTGACGGCCATGACGGCGAGGATCGCCAGGAAGACGGGGCTGATCCGCCGTTCGTGGCGCCGGGTGGTGGCCGTGGTCATCGCGGAAGCTCCCAGGGGACGGCTGAGCAGAACGGGCCTGTCGTGCGGGAAACGTACCGGGAGACGGGGCGAGTTCCGGAGGCGGGGACCCTCTCACGGAGAATGGGCCCGTGCTCTACTCCGTCCTCGGCCCGACCCTCGCCCGCACGCCCGACGGCACCGACGTGGCCGTCGGCGGCCCCCGGGTCCGCGCACTGCTCACCGTCCTCGCCCTGCGGGCGGGCCGGACCGTGCCCGTACCGGACCTCGTCGACGAGGTCTGGCACGGCGACGAGCCGCCCGCCGACGCGGTCGCCGCGCTGCAGGCACTCGTCGGACGCCTCCGCAAGGCCCTCGGCCGGGACCGGGTGATCTCCGCCGAGGGCGGCTACCGGCTCGACGCCCGGCCCGAGGACGTGGACGCCCGCCGCTTCGAACGCCTCGCCTTCGAGGGCGTGGCCGCGCTCGGCGCCGGCGACCCGGCCAAGGCCGCCGCCCTCCTCGACCGCGCCCTCGGGCTCTGGCGCGGCCCCGCCCTCGCCGACCTGCCCGACCGGGACGCGGAGGCCGCCCGCTGGGAGGCCCGCCGTCTCGACGCCCGCCGGGCCAGGCTCGGCGCGGCCCTCGGGCTCGGCGACGCGCCCGAGGCCCTCCCCGAACTGACCGCGCTGTGCGCCGCCCACCCCCTGGACGAACCCCTCCAGGCCCTCCGTATCCGGGCCCTGCGGGACACCGGCCGGGCGGCCGAGGCCCTCGCCGTCTACGAGTCGGTCCGCCGGGCCCTCGCCAACCGGCTCGGCACGGACCCGTCACCGGCCCTGCGGGCCCTGCACGCCGAGCTGCTGACCCAGGGGACGGGCGACGGGGAAACGAGGCCCGGACGGCGGCGGAAGCCGGAGCCCGAGCCGCACCGGGCGCCGGCCGCCCGCGGCAATCTGCGCGCGCGGCTCACCAGTTTCGTCGGCCGCGACGAGGAGATCGCCGCCCTCCAGGAGGACCTGGGGGCCGCCCGGCTCGTCACCCTGCTCGGGCCCGGCGGCGCCGGGAAGACCCGCCTCTCGCAGGAGGCCGCCGAGCACGGGGAGAAGGCCTGGCCGGACGGGGTCTGGGTCGCCGAGCTCGCCCCCGTCACCGACCCGGAGGCCGTCCCCGAGGCCGTGCTCGCGGCCGTCGGCGCCCGCGAGACCGTGCTGCGCGGCGCGGGAGCCGAGGAGCTGCGGGCCGGGAACGACCCGCTCGCCCGGCTCGTCGAGCACTGCGCCGGACGCCGGATGCTGCTGCTCCTCGACAACTGCGAGCACGTCGTGGCGGCCGCCGCCGACCTGGCCGAGACCCTGCTCGCCCGCTGCCCCGGACTCCGGGTCCTCGCGACGAGCCGGGAGCCGCTGGGGGTGCCGGGCGAGGTGGTGCGGCCGCTGGGCCCGTTGCCGACGGACATGGCGCTGCGGCTGCTCGGGGAGCGGGGCGCGGCGGCGCGGCCGGGGTTCGCGGTGGACGAGGACCCGGAGGCGGCGGCGGAGGTGTGCCGGCGGCTCGACGGGTTGCCGTTGGCGATCGAGCTGGCGGCGGCGCGGCTCCGGCTGCTGTCGGTGCGGCAGATCGCGGACCGTCTGGACGACCGGTTCCGGCTGCTTACGTCGGGGGCGCGGACGGTGCTGCCGCGCCAGCAGACGCTGCGGGCGGTGGTGGACTGGTCGTGGGACCTGCTCGACGGGGCGGAGCGGGCGGTGCTGCGGCGGCTCGCGGTCTTCACGGGCGGCTGCGATCTGTCGGCGGCGGAGGCGGTCTGCGCGGATCCGGCGGCGGGGGATGGACGCGCCGATCCGGCGGCGGGGGATGGACGCGCCGATCCGGCGGCGGGGGAGGTGCGCGCCGATCCGGCGGTGGCGGGGGTGGTGTGCGGGGGCGGTGCGGCCGGTGGCGTCGTGGACGTCCTGGACGTGCTGGGCGCCCTTGTCGACAAGTCGCTGGTGGTGGCCGGTCCCGGCCGGGACGGCGAGGGGATGCGGTTCCGGCTTCTGGAGACGGTCGCGGAGTACGCGGGGGAGCGGCTCGACGAGGCCGGGGAGCGGGCGGCGGTCGAGCGCCGCCATCTCACGTACTACCGGGAGCTGGCCCGCCGTACCGATCCCGAGCTGCGCGGAGCCGGTCAGGTCGCCGCCATCGCCCGCTTCGGCGCCGAGTACGGCAACCTCCGCACCGCCCTGCGCCGGGCCGTCGACGGCCACGACGAGGACGAGGCGCTCGTCCTCGTCCACTCCCTGCTCTGGTACTGGCAGATGCGTGACCTGCGCTCCGACGCGCTGCACTGGGCCCGGGCCGCCGCCGCCCTCGGACCCGACCCGTTCGCGCCGCCCGCCGCCCCCGTCGTACCCCTGGACGAGCCGTGCACGGCCGAGCCGCCGCCGCTCTCCGAGGAGCAGCGCTGGGAGGCCCGGCGCGGGGTGCGGCTCGTCGAGCTGATCAACATGGACCACGAGACCGGGCGCTGGACCAGCCCCGAGGGCGTGGAGCGGCTCCGCGAGATG
Source organism: Streptomyces sp. Qhu_M48 (assembly GCF_051305195.1). NCBI lineage: Bacteria > Bacillati > Actinomycetota > Actinomycetes > Kitasatosporales > Streptomycetaceae > Streptomyces > Streptomyces sp. Qhu_M48. Next base: position 1,596,684 of record NZ_CP195432.1, read on the forward strand.
ACCGCCGTCTACGAACCGGGGCTGCCCCAGGCCGCCCGGCTGCCCGGCTCCCTCGCCGTCTTCGCGGTCCTCCTCATCGGCGAGGCCGGCCGGCTGCGCGAACTGCTCGACGCGACCATCGACGCCTGCCGCCGCTACGGCTACGACTGGGAGCTCGCCAACGGCCTCCAGATGCGGGCCAACATGTTCGCCAACCGGGGGGACCAGGCCGTCGAGGCGATCGCCGACGCCGACGAGAGCCTGGAGCTCTTCGTCCGGCTCGGTGACGCCTGGGGCGCCGCGGAGGCGCTCTCCTCCCGCGCGGAGGCCCACGAGCGGCGGCTGGGGTTCGAGGCCGCGGCCGAGGACTTCGCCGCCGCCATCGGCTACGCGGAACGGATCGGTGCCCAGTCGCAGATGGCGCTGTTGCGGGCCCGGTACGCCGGGACGCTCGTCGAGACCGGGCGGCTCGACGAGGGGGAGGCGATCCTGCGCGAGATCGTGGCCGGCGGCCACGGCTGGGGCCACGAACCCCTGCTCGGCGCCCGCATCTTCCTCGCCCTGGCGCTCGGCCGCAGCGGCCGCACCGCCGAGGCGCGCGAGCACCTGCACGCGCTGCGGGGGGAGTTCGGCTCCGAGACCCTCTCCCTCTTCGAGGGCTTCACGCTCGGCAGCCTGGGCTGGCTGGACGACCTCGACGGGCGGTACGGCTCCGCGCTCGCCCTCGCCACGGAGGCGTACGAGCGCTCCCTCGGGTCGCTGTCGATGATGGTGGCCCCGCAGATGCCCGGGGTCCATCTGGTCACCGCCGCCTGGGCGCTGGCCGGGCTCGGCGGTCCGCAGGCGCGGACCGGGGCGGTGCTGCTCGGAGCCAGGGACGGTCTGGTGCCGCCGGGCCACCTCGCGCCGCCGATGGAGCGGGAGAACCTGGAGCGGGCCACGGAACTGGCCCGGTCCGTGCTCGGCGGGGAGGCGTTCGCGGCGGCACACGCGGAAGGCGACGGCCTCTCCTTGGAAGAGGCCGCCGCCCTGCTCGGTCGCGCCGCCGACGCGATCAGTGAGCGCGCCGAGTCCTGAACCCCCGTGTTCCCCCGTACCGGACTCAGGTCTTCTTGCGGAACTTGGTCACCGCGAGCGGCGCCGTGATCACCGTGATCGCGAGCGCCCAGCCGAGGGTCATCCAGACCGAGTGGGCGACCGGGCCGCCGTTGATCAGGTTCCGGGCGGCGTCGGCGAGGTTCGACAGCGGGTTGTAGTCGGTGAAGGCCTTCAGCCAGCCGGGCATCGAGGTCGGCGGCGCGAAGATCGAGGAGCCGAACTGCAGCGGCATCAGGACCAGCATCGCCATGCCCTGGACGGCCTGGGCGGTCTTCAGTGTGAGGCCGAGCAGGATGAAGATCCACATCAGCGACGCTCCGAAGACCATCGACAGGCCGATCGCGGCGAGCAGGTGGAGGAACGAGGTGTGGATCTCCAGGCCGAGCAGGAAGCCCATGCCGAGCAGGATCGAGGTGGCGATCAGCATCCGGCCGACCTCGACGACGATCTTCGCGATCAGGACGGAGGACCGGGCGATCGGCATCGTCCGGAACCGGTCCATGACCCCCTTCTTGAAGTCGTCGTTGATGCCCACACCGACGGCCATCGCGATGTTCATGCCCATCATCGCCATCAGGCCCGGGGTCACGTAGTTGACGTAGACCTCGTTGTTGCCCTTGCCGGCGATGGCGCCGCCGAAGACGTACACGAAGAGCAGGATGAAGATGATCGGCATCAGGACGGCGTCGAACATCGACTCCGGGTCCTGCTTGATCTGCAGCGCGTTGCGCCGGGCCAGGGCCCCGATGTGGCGCAGGTTGGCCCGCAGGCCGATCCGGCCCTCGGCGGTGGGCGCCGGCCGCGCCGGAGCCGTACGCGGAGCTCCGACGGGGGACTTGGTGACCGTGGTCGTGCTCACGCGGCGACCTCCTCGTTGATCTCGTCGGAATCGGCGGTCTTCTCGCCGGTGATCGCCAGGAACACCTCGTCCAGGCTGGGCAGGTGGGTGCCGATGTGGGCGATGCCGAAACCGCGCGCGCCGAACAGCGCCACGACGGCGGTCAGCTGCTGGTCGGTGAGAATCGGCACGTACAGCGCGCCCTCGTCGGGCACCACGGTCGAGCCGGCGACGCCGTCCAGGCCGGTCTCGCGGAGCGCGGCGGCCATCGCCGTCAGCTGGTCCGGGTCGACCGGGCGGACCTTGAGGGTCCGGCCGCCGACCTTGGCCTTGAGCTCGTCGACCCCGCCCTTGGCGATGACCTTGCCCCGGTCGATGACGGTCAGCTCGCTGGCGAGCTGCTCCGCCTCCTCCATGTACTGGGTGGTGAGGAGGACGGTGACGCCCTCGGAGACCATCCGCTGGACCTCGTCCCACACCTCGTTGCGGGTGCGCGGGTCGAGACCGGTGGTCGGCTCGTCCAGGTAGAGGACGGCCGGCTGCCCGATCATCGAGGCGGCGAGGTCGAGGCGGCGCCGCATGCCGCCGGAGTAGTTCATCGCGGGCCGCTTGGCGGCCTCGGTGAGGGAGAAGCGCTCCAGCATCTCGTCGGCGCGGCGGCGGGCGTCGCCACGGGAGAGGTCGAGCAGCCGCCCGATCATGTAGAGGTTCTCCCAGCCGGAGAGCTTCTCGTCGACCGAGGCGTACTGCCCGGTCAGCCCTATGGTGCGGCGCAGCTGGCGGGGGTGCCTCACCACGTCGTACCCGGCGACGACGGCGGTGCCGGCGTCCGGGACGAGGAGGGTGGAGAGGCAGCGGACGAGGGTGGTCTTCCCGGCGCCGTTCGGGCCGAGCACGCCGAGGACGGTGCCCTCCCGCACGTCCAGGTCGACCCCGTCGAGGGCCTTGGTGTCGCCGAAGTGCTTCACGAGGCCCCGGACCTCGACGGCGTTGGTGTGTGATCGCGTCATGGCCCCTACTAGACCAGGCACCACCGACAATCCCCCGACAGATGACCGACAGCCCGCCGATGGGGGATGTCGGCGGGCTGTCGGGTGGTGCCGCGGTGGCTGGTGGGAGACGCGCTCCGGGCGCCGCTGTGGCTAGTGGAAGGTGTGCTCCTCGGCGGGGAACGCCCCGCCGCCGACGTCCTCGGCGAAGGCGCGCGCGGCGTCGCCGAGCGTCTCGCGGAGGTTGGCGTACTGCTTGGTGAAGCGCGGGACCTTGCCGCCGGTCAGCCCGGCCATGTCGGTCCAGACGAGGACCTGGGCGTCGGTGTCGGCGCCCGCGCCGATCCCGATGGTCGGGATGTGCAGCGAGCGGGTCACCTCGGCGGCCAGTTCGGCCGGTACGAGTTCCAGGACGACCGCGAACGCGCCCGCGTCCTGCGCCGCCTTGGCGTCGCGGAGCAGCTTGTGCGCGGCCTCGTCGGAGCGGCCCTGCACCCGGTAGCCCATGGTGTTCACGGACTGCGGGGTGAGGCCCAGGTGGGACATGACGGGGATGCCCGCCTGGACGAGCAGCTCGGTCTGCGGCAGCGAGCGCTCGCCGCCCTCCAGCTTGATCGCCCCGACGCCCGCGTCCTTCACCAGCCGGGTGGCGTTGCGCAGGGCCTGGACGGGCCCCTCCTGGTACGAGCCGAAGGGGAGGTCGCCGACGACGAGGGCGCGCTTCGTGCCCCGGACGACGGCGGCGGAGAGCAGCGTCATCTCGTCCATCGTGACGGGCACGGTGGTGTCGTAGCCGAGGTGACAGTTGCCCATCGAGTCGCCGACGAGGATGACCGGGATGCCGGCCTCGTCGAAGACGTTGGCGGTCATCGCGTCGTAGGCGGTGAGCATGGGCCACTTCTCGCCGCGGGTCTTGGCGGCGGCGATGTCGTGGACGGTGATGCGGCGCGTTCCCTTGCCGCCGTACAGCGCCTTGCTGCTGTCGGCGGACGGGTTGCGGGCAGCCTGAAGCGTCATGGTCAACGGCTCCTTGTGTCATCTCGAGGCGCCCTGACGGCGTCCCCGGACCACATCCATGGTGGCACCTCGCCGGGCGGGCGGGGAAGTGGGCCGGAGTGGCGCTGTTCACACCGGCGCGGCGGTTGGCGCGTTCCCGCGCCCGCGACGTGAAGGATCGGTCAGGTTTTTTCGATACGAGACGGGCCCGTATCGAAATTACTTTAGAGTGATGGGCATGTCCCAGCCGTCCTCCCCGCCCGCCGCACCCCCCGGCCCCCGCATACCCGAGGCCGTCCACCGGCGACGCTGGGCCGTGCTCGGCGTCCTCATGCTCAGCCTGCTGATCGTGGTCCTCGACAACTCGATCCTCAACGTCGCCGTCAAGACGATCGCGTCCCCCGCCCCCATCGGCATCGGCGCCACCCAGAGCGAGCTGGAGTGGTCGATCAACTCCTACACGCTGGTCTTCGCCGGGCTCCTCTTCACCTCCGGCCTCCTCGGCGACCGTCTCGGCCGCAAGAGGGTGCTCCTCTCCGGCATCGTCGTCTTCGGCATCGGCTCCGCCCTCGCCGCCTTCTCCGGCTCCCCGGGCGAGCTCATCGCCCACCGGGCCGTCATGGGCCTCGGCGCGGCCTTCGTCATGCCCGCGACCCTCGCCGTCCTCATGAACGTCTTCGAACGCGACGAGCAGCCCAAGGCCATCGGCATCTGGGCCGGCGGCGTCGGCCTCGCCATCGCGATCGGCCCGATCACCGGCGGCATCCTGCTCGAACACTTCTGGTGGGGATCGATCTTCCTCGTCAACGTGCCGGTCGTGCTCCTCGCCCTCGCCCTGATGATGTGGCTCGTTCCCGACTCCCGGGACCCCGATCCGGGCCGCGTCGACATCCCGGGCGTCCTGCTCTCCGTCGTCGGCCTCGTCCTCCTCGTGTACGGGATCATCCGCGGCGGCGAGCTGGCCGACTTCACCGACCCCACCGTCCTCGCCCCGGCCCTCGGCGGCCTCGCGGTCCTCGTCCTCTTCGTCCTCCACGAGCGGCGCAGCGACCACCCGGCGATCGACATGACCTACTTCAAGCGGCCCGCGTTCTCCGCGGCCGTCGCCGCCATCGCCCTCGTCTTCTTCGCGCTCATGGGCGTGACCTTCTTCTCCGCCTTCTACCTGCAGAGCGTCCGCGGCTACAGCGCCCTGCAGTCCGGGCTGCTCATCCTGCCGCTGGCCGTCGCGCAGATGGTGTTCGCGCCCCGGGCGCGGCTCGTCGTCGAACGCTTCGGCGCCAGGGCCGTCTGCACCGCCGGCATGCTCCTCGTCGCCCTCGGCCTGGCCGCCTTCGCCTTCTTCGACGCCTCCACCCCGATCTGGGTCATGGAGGTCGTCTTCTTCCTCCAGGGCGCCGGAATGGCGCACATCATGCCGCCGGTCACGGTCGCGATCATGCAGGCGCTGCCCCGTGAGAAGGCGGGCTCCGGCTCGGCGGTCAACAACACCTTCAGGCAGGTCGGCGGCGCGCTCGGCGTGGCCGTCCTCGGCTCGGTGCTCTCCTCCGCCTACCGCGGGGAGATCGAGGGACACCTCGGCGCGGTGCCCGCCGCGCTGCGCGCCACGGCGGGCGAGTCCGTCGAGGCCACGCTCGCGGTCGCGGAGAGGCTCGGCCCGGCGGGCCGGGACCTGGTGGCCCCCGCGTACGACGCCTTCCTGAGCGCCATGCACCTCACGGCCGTCGCCTCGGCGGTCATCGCCCTGGTCGGGGCGGCCGTCGTCGCCGCCTTCCTGCCCGGCCGGACACCGGCCGGCCCCGCCCCAACACCCCCCGGCGGCGGCCCGGAGGGCGAGGCCGCGCGGACCTCGGCGCCCGCCTCCGGCGCGGAGGCGGGAGAATCGGCCCGACGCTAGTACCCGGACGAGAGGCGGAGCGCACGTGTCGGTGCAGGACGGCGGAACCCCGGAACCCCACGACGACCCGCCGCGGCCCGGGGCCCGGCGGGGGCGGCCGCGGAGCGAAGGGGTCGAGCAGGCCGTCTTCGACGCGGTCGTCGGCCTCCTCGACGAGGGCGTTCCGCTGGCCGAGCTGTCCATCGAGCGGATCGCCCGCACCGCCGGGGTCGGCAAGGCCACCATCTACCGCCGCTGGGCCGGCAAGGAGGAGCTCTTCGTCGACCTCCTGCGCTCGGTGGAGCCGCCGGACCCGGTCCTGCCCGGCACCTCGGCCCGGGCGGACCTCGTCGCGCTCCTGGAATCGCTGCGGCAACGTGGACTCGCCAAGCGGAGTTCCGCCCTGCTCCACAACGTGTTCGCGCAGATGCAGGCGTATCCCAGGCTGTGGGACGCCTACCACCACACCGTCATCGAGCCCCGCCGCCGCCTCGGCCTGGACGCGGTGCGGCGCGGGATGGAGCAGGGGGAGCTGCGCGACGACCTCGACGTCGAGTTCGTCAACGACCTCCTCACCGGCCCCCTGCTGCTGCGCACCGTCATCCGCCCCGGCGCGACCCTGGAGCCCGGTCTCGCCGAGCGGGTGGTCGACGCCGTCCTGGAGGGCCTGCGCCCCCGCACCTGACCCGCGCCCGGCGGCCGTCCGCACCGCACGCCGCCCGCACCGGGCCCGCACCCCGGCGGCCGCCCCGGAGCCGTACGCCGCCCGCCCGCACCCCGGCCGTCGCCCCGGAGCCGCCCGCACGCCCGCCCCGTACCCGGGCCGACCCGTACGAATGTGCGCGTTCTGTCACAGCGGGTCCCCCCACCGGAACCCGCCACGTGTGCCGTGTCGTCCCTGGGGGAGTACGGCGGACCCCTCATCGCCTAGTGTCGACGTCGGGTCACGGAGCAAGGCAGCAAGGCAGCAGTGAGGACAGTGCGATGGCGCGGGTGGACATGACGGAGACCGAGTACGACGGCCCGGAGGACGACCGCTCCGGGAACGACCGTTCCGGATCCCGTTTCGGGGCCGCCCTCGACCGGCTCCGCGGCGACCGCGGGATCTGGCGCCGGGGCATCATCCTCGCGCTGTGCGCGGTGGCCCTCACCCTGCTGATGGTCTTCCACTCCGACATCCCCAACCGGATCGGCAACCTGGGCAGCCTGACCGAGACCTTCCTGCCCTGGCTCGGCCTCTTCGTGCCGCTCCTGCTCGTCCTCGCCCTGGTCCGGCGCTCCGCCACCGCGCTGATCGCCCTGCTGGTGCCGGCCGTGGTGTGGCTGAACGTCTTCGGCGGGCTCATCGCCGACAAGTCGGCCGCGGGCGGCGACCTGACCATCGCCACCCACAACGTGAACGCCGACAACCCGGACCCCGCGGGCACGGCCCGCCAGCTCGCCGCGTCCGGCGCCGACGTCCTGGCCCTGGAGGAGCTGAAGGGCGACGTGGTCCCGGCGTACGAGGAGGGCCTGGCGGAGAAGTACCCGTACCACTCCGTCCAGGGCACGGTCGGGCTGTGGAGCAAGCTGCCCCTGCGCGCCGCGCAGCCCGTCGACATCCGGATGGGCTGGACCCGCGCGATGCGGGCCAACGTCGTCACGCCGAAGGGCGAGGTCGCCGTGTACGTCGCCCACCTGCCGTCCGTCCGGGTCAAGCTCAACGCCGGCTTCACCGCCAACCAGCGCGACATCAGCGCGAACGCCCTCGGCGAGGCCATCTCCGCCGACCGGCACGAGCGGGTCGTCCTCCTCGGCGACCTCAACGGCACCATGAACGACCGCGCGCTCAACGCCGTCACCTCGCAGCTCCGCTCCACCCAGGGCGCGGCCGGCGACGGCTTCGGCTTCAGCTGGCCGGCCTCGTTCCCGATGGCCCGGATCGACCAGATCATGGTCAAGGGCGTCGAGCCCATGTCGTCCTGGGCGCTCCCGGAGACGCGGAGCGACCACCTCCCGGTCGCGGCCCGCGTGCAGCTCTGACGGCGGGACCGGTCCGGCGCCCGATCCGGGGTGCCCGACCGGACCGGCGCGCCGGTGAAACCTCCCCTTCATCCCCCGGAAGCCGTCGGGAAGAAAACATCTGAGAGCCTTTGTTCCGTCGAAGAACTATCTTCTGGAAAGGCCCTCCCCATGCCCCTGGCGCTGCTCGCGCTCGCCGTCTCCGCCTTCGGCATCGGCACCACCGAATTCGTGATGATGGGCCTGCTCCCGCAGGTCGCCGACGACCTCGGCACCTCCGTCCCCACCGCCGGGTACCTCGTCTCGGCGTACGCGATCGGGGTCGTCGTCGGCGCCCCGCTGCTCACCGCCCTGGGCTCCCGCATCCCGCGCAAGCGGATGCTGCTTCTGCTCATGGCCCTCTTCACCGTCGGCAACCTCGCCTCCGCGCTCGCCCCCGGCTTCGGCTGGCTGATCGCCGGCCGGGTCCTCGCCGGGCTCCCGCACGGCGCCTTCTTCGGCCTCGGCGCAGTCGTCGCCGCCCGCCTCGTCCGCGAGGACCGGCAGGCCCGGGCGGTGGCCACGATGTTCCTCGGCCTCACCGTCGCCAACATCCTCGGCGTACCGGCCGCGACCCTGCTCGGCCAGCACCTCGGCTGGCGGGCCACCTTCCTCGTCGTCTCCGTGATCGGCCTGGTCGCCATGGCCGCGCTCGCCCGCCTCGTCCCGCGGGTCCCCGCGGGCGGGCGGCAGGGCATGGCCCACGAGGTGCGCGCGCTGCGCCGCCCGCAGGTGCTCCTCGGCCTGCTCACCGCGGTCTTCGGCTTCGCCGGCGTCTTCGCCGTCTACTCCTACCTCGCCTCGATGACGACCGAGGTGATGGGCTTCGGCGACTCCACCGTCACGATCGTCCTCGCCCTCTTCGGCCTCGGGATGACCGGCGGCGCGCTCGCCGCGGGCCCGCTGACCGACCGGGCGCTCCGGCCGACCCTGTACGGATCGCTCGCCGCCCTCGTCCTCGCCCTGGTGGCCTTCCGCTTCACCGTCCACGTGCCCTGGCTCGCCCTGGTCACGGTGGTGGTGCTCGGCGCGGTCGGCTTCATGACCACCACCCCGCTCCAGATGCTGGTCATGAGGAAGGCCAAGGACGCCCCCACGCTCGCCTCCGCCTCCAACCACTCCGCCTTCAACCTCGCCAACGCGGGCGGTGCCTGGGCGGGCGGCGCGGCGGTCGCCGCCGGCTGGGGGTGGACCTCGCCGGCCCTCGTCGGCGCCGGCCTCACGGCGGTCGGTCTGGCGATCGCGGCCGTGGCGGGTCTGCTCGACCGCGACGGAGGTACGGGGGAGGGGGCCTCCCGCGTGGTCGCGGGAAGCCCCCTCAAGGCGGAGGCGGCCGGACCGGCCGTCAGCCGGCCGGGGACTCCCGCCAGCGGTTCGTGATCGGCAGGCGCCGGTCCTTGCCGAAGCCCTTCGCCGAGATCTTGGTGCCCGGCGGGTACTGGCGCCGCTTGTACTCCGCGGCGTCCACCATCCGCAGCGTCCGCGTGACCAGCTCCTCGTCGAACCCGGCGGCCACGATCGCGTCCCGTCCCCGGTCCTGGTCCACGTACAGGGCGAGGACCGCGTCGAGGACCTCGTAGTCCGGCAGCGAGTCGGTGTCGACCTGGCCGGGGCGCAGCTCGGCGCTGGGCGGCTTGGTGATCGAGCTCTCCGGGATCGGCGGGGTCTGCCCCCGCTCCTCGGCCGCCCGGTTCCGCCAGCGCGCGAGACGGAACACGGTCGACTTGTACACGTCCTTGATGGGCCCGAAGGCGCCGACGGAGTCGCCGTACAGCGTCGAGTACCCGACCGCCAGCTCGGACTTGTTGCCCGGCGCGAGGACGAGGTGGCCCTCCTGGTTGGAGAGCGCCATGAGCGTGGTGCCGCGCAGCCGCGACTGGAGGTTCTCCTCGGCGAGGCCGGTGAGGCCCAGGGAGCCCATGTACGCGTCGAACATCGGCTCGATCGACACCGTGCGGTAGTGCAGCCCGGTGCGGCGGGCCAGCTCGGCCGCGTCGCCGCGCGAGTGGTCGGAGGAGTACTTCGAGGGCATCGACACCCCGTAGACGTGGTCCGCGCCGAGCGCGTCGCAGGCGATGGCGGCGACGAGCGCCGAGTCGATGCCGCCGGAGAGACCGACGAGCACCGAGCGGAAACCGTTCTTCGCGACATACGCGCGGACCCCGATGACGAGCGCCGAGTACACCTCCTCGTCGTCGTCGAGCCGGTGCGCGTACCCACCCGTCAGCTCCGGCTCGTACGGCGGCAGCGGCTCCGCCGAGAGCACCACGCGGTCGATCCGCAGCCCGTCGTCGACGACGCCCTCGGGAGCGTCGGCCTCGGCCGCCGGCAGCTCCAGGTCGAGGAGCACGCTGCCCTCGACGAACTGAGGGGCGCGGGCGATCACCTCACCGGCCGCGTCCACCACGATCGAGTCCCCGTCGAAGACCAGCTCGTCCTGACCGCCCGTCATCGCCAGGTACGCGGTGACGCATCCCGCCTCCTGGGCCCGCTTGCGGACCAGGTCGAGCCGGGTGTCGTCCTTGTCCCGCTCGTAGGGCGAGGCGTTGACCGACAGGAGGAGCCCCGCCCGCGCGCTGCGCGCCGCCGGGACCCGGCCGCCCTCCTGCCACAGGTCCTCGCAGATCGCCAGGGCCACGTCGACCCCGTGGACCCGGACGACCGGCAGGGTGTCGCCCCGCACGAAGTAGCGGTACTCGTCGAAGACGCCGTAGTTGGGGAGGTGGTGCTTGGCGAAGCGCAGCACCACCTCGCCGCGGTACAGGACGGCGGCGGCGTTCTCGGGAGAACCGGCGGGGCGGCCGAGCCCGGGCTCCGGCCGCTCGGAACGGTCCAGATAGCCGACGACGACCGGCACCTCCCCGCAGCCCTCGTCCACGAGCCGGCGGGCGAGACCGCGCAGCGCGTCCCGGGACGCCTCGACGAAGGAGGAACGCAGGGCGAGGTCCTCGACGGGGTATCCGGTCAGCGCCATCTCGGGGAACGCGACGAGATGCGCGCCCTGTCCGGCGGCGTGCCGGGTCCAGTGCACGATCGCCTCGGCGTTCCCGGCGATGTCTCCGACGGTCGAGTCGATCTGATTCAGGGCGAGGCGTAGTTGAGGCACCCGCCCAGTGTAATCGTCAGACCGACGCTATGTCCTCGGATTCGGCTCCGAGTCGAGTCGGGGAGGTCGTACGGCGCCGGGCCGGGCGCCCGGCGCCGGGGCCGCCGACCCGGCACCGCCCGACGTGCGGGGCGGTCCCGCCCCGCTGATCATGGCCCCATGACGACCACGGACGATCCGGCGGAGTCGGAACGGACCGCCGGACTGGATGACCCGGGCCGTCGGCGTCATGCTGGTCCCCGCCGCCCTCGGCTCCACGCTCACCTCGCTCGCCGGGCCCGCCGAGGGCCTGCTGCCGCTCTCCCGGGAGGAGGGCCGTCGACCCCGGCGAGCTGCCCGTCTCCCTGCTCCGACAGGCCGACGGCACCCCCGCCCGCCGCCCGCGCCGCGGAAGCCCGACAACACCCGGCTGGATCCACCCCGACCACCGGTGACCCTCCGGCACGCCGTAGCGTCACTCCCACCATGCCGGGAAACGTGACACGCGCCTCCGCCGCCCTGCTGGCCCTCGGCGCGCTCGCGTACACGGCGTGGGTCCTCGAAGTCCTCGTCCGGACCGGGCTCGACCCGGTCCGGACGTACGTCTCCGAACTCGCCGCGGCCGACCAGCCGCTGGGCGGCCTCTTCCGCGCCACGGACCTGCTGGCGGGCGTCCTGGTCCTCGCGGGGGCGGTCACGGGGCTGGTGGGGACGGGCGCCCGTCCCTCCCGCGAGCCCTGGGCGTTCGGGGGCTGGATCGCGCTCGCCGCCTTCGGGGCCGCCACCGCCGTCGACTCGCGCCTCCCGCTCAGCTGCGCCCCGACCGCCGACCCCGAGTGCGCCGCGCGCGAGACCGCAGGCCTCGTGCCCGCCACCCATACGGCCCATGCCGTCAGCTCCGGTCTCGCCATGACCGGCGCCCTCGTCGCCCTGGTCGCCCTCACCGTGGCCGCCCGCCGCTACGGCCGCCCACGCCCCCTCGCCCGTACCGGACCCGCCCTCGTCGCCCTGGAGCTCGCCGCCACCGTCTGGACCCTCGCCGCCATCGCCGCCTTCGAGGCCGGGAAGGGCATCTGGGCGCTCGGCGCGGGCCAGCGGCTCCAGGTGCTCCTGGTGGCGGTGTGGCTCGCGGTCCTCGCGTACTCCCTCGCCACCGCGGAGGAGGAACGATGACCTTCGTACGGATCGGGGGCGTGGCCCACCACGTCCTCGTCCAGGGCTCGGGCCCGGTCTGCGTCCTGAGCGCGGGCCTCGGCCTGAGCTGGTTCGACTGGGAACGGGTCGTCCCGCTCCTCACCCCGCACCGCACGGTCGTCCGCTTCGACCGCCCGGGACACGGCCTCTCCGCACCCGCCGCCGCGCCGACCACCGCCACCGGCGAGGCCCACCGGATCGCGGCCCTCCTCGACGCGCTCCCCGGGCCCGCCACGCCCCCCGGGCCCGTCACCGTCGTCGGGCACTCGATCGCCGGCTTCCACGCCGAGGCCTTCGCCCGGCTCCACCCCGACCGGACCGCCCACCTGGTGCTCGTCGACTCCTCGGTGGAGGAGCGCCCCCGTACCCTCGCGCGCACGTACTCGGGGACCGCGCGCGTCGCCGCCGCCGTCCTCTCCGCGGCCGGAGTCCCGGCCGCCCTGGGACCGGCGGTCCGCCGTGCGGCCGTGCGCCACGACCCGGCCCCCGCCGCCCTCGTCCGCCGCGTCTACCGGACCTCACGCGTCCTGCGCGGCGCCCTCCTGGAGAACGCCCGCTACGGAGCCGTCGCCGCCGAACTCCTCGACCTGCGCGCCGCGCACCCGCTCCCGCCGGGCCTCCCGGTCACCGTCCTCGCCGCCCCCGACGGCTCCGCGCGCTGGGAGCGGCGCCAACGCGCGCTGGCCCGGCGGCTCGGCGCCTCCTACGAGGCGGCCGTGCCGTCGGGCCATCTGGTCATGCTGGACCGCCCGGACGCGGTGGCCCGTGCGGTGCTGCGCGCGGGTCAGGAAGCGGCGTAGACGCTCGCGCAGAACGCCTGCATCTGCTCGTCCGACAGGTGCTGGGCCAGATCCGCCTCGCTGATCATGCCGACGAGCCGCTTGTCCTCGATGACGGGGAGACGCCGGATCTGGTGACTCTGCATCTCCTCAAGGACGGCGCCGACGTCGGCGCCCGACTCGACCCAGCGCGGAGTGCCCTTGGCCATCTCGCCACAGGTGATCCTGGCCGGGTCGTGGCCCATCGCCACACAGCCGACCACGATGTCGCGGTCGGTGAGGATGCCGCAGAGCCGTTCGTTCTCGTCGGCGATGGGCAGCGCGCCCACGTTCATGTCGCGCATCAGCTGCGCGGCGCGGTCGAGCGTCTCGTGTGCCGGGATCCACCGGGCCCCGGGGTGCATGATGTCCTTCGCCGTGGTCATGGGGTGCGTACCTTTCGTCGGACGCGGTCACGCGTGGGTCCCCGAGCCCCATCCATTGTCGGCGTCCGACCCGGGCACCGCGACTTGTCGGCGTACGACAGGGCCCCCGTGACCGCGGAGGGTCACGGGGGCCGAGCCGGTCCCGCCCCGGTCGCTCAGGCGGTGACGCCGCGCTTCCGCAGCATGTCGGCCATCAGCAGCATCTCGGACTTCTGCGCGTCGACCATGCCCTGCGCGAGACCGCGCTCGACGTCCACCGAGCACCTCCGGACACAGCCCTCGGCCATGTGGACCCCGCCCCTGTGGTGCTCGGTCATGAGCTTCAGGTACAGGATCTCGGCCTCGCGGCCGCTCGCCTCGCGCAACTCGTCCATCCGCGCGTTGGTCGCCATGCCGGGCATGAGGGCGCCGTCGAGCGGGCCGGTGTCGCCGGAGCCGCCCATCCCCATCCAGGTCATCGGCTCGACGCCGGACTCGACCTTGGGCAGTCCCCACAGGTCGAGCCAGCCGAGCATCATGCCCCGCTGGTTGGCCTGGGTGTTGGCGATGTCGTACGCGAGACGGCGCACCTCCTCGTCCCGGGTGCGGTCCCGGACGATGAACGACATCTCGACGGCCTGCTGGTGGTGCACGGACATGTCCCGGGCGAAACCCGCGTCCGCGGAGAGGGAGACGGGCGTACGCGGTGCCTCCTCGCGCTCGGCGGAGGCGACGGTCACCGCGCCCCCGGCGAAGAGCAGGGCGAGCGCGACGGCGGTGACCGCCGCCCACTGCGTCCGGTTCGGCCGCCGGGGCGGGGCCGCCGGGACGTCGTCCCCGGGGTGGTGCTCCCCGATGTCCCCGTCGCCCCGGCTGCCGCTGCCCCGGCTCACTGGCCGATTCCGCCGGAGCAGGCGGCGCCGGGCTCGGGGGTCTGCGGGCCCTGGACGTACTTGGTGAAGAAGGCGTCGATCCGGGGGTCGCTCGCGCTGTCCACGGTGACCTGCTTGCCCCAGGCGGAGAGCATGAGGGCGCCGGCCTGGTCGTCCACCGGGCTCATCAGCGTGTACTTCGTCTTGCCGACCTTCTCCTCCAGCTTCTTCACGTCGTCGGCGGCGGCCTTCTTGTTGTACGTCACCCAGACGGCCCCGTGCTCCAGGGAGTGCACGGCGTTCACCTCGGAGACGGCCTTCTTGTAGACCACGCCGTCGCAGTTCATCCAGACCGGGTGGTGGTCGCCGCCGACCGGCGGCTTCATCTCGTACTTCACGGCCGTCTCGACGTGGTTGCGGCCGAGCTTCTCGGCGTCCCAGGTCTTCTCGGCGGTGATGGGGGCCTTCGCGGCGGCGTCCTTCTTGTCCTGCTCGTCGGACTTCTTCATCAGCACGAAGCTGCCGAAGCCGACGAGCCCCAGCACGACCACGGTGGAGACACCGATGGTGAGGAGGCGGTTGCGGCGCTCGCGGGCCTGCTCGGCGCGGCGCATCTCCTCTATTCGGGCGCGGCGGTCGGCGTTGGAGGAGCGGTTGGCGGCCATGGTGATGTCGTCCTTCTTCAGGGGTGGGGTGGAGTTCGCGGTGGGACGTGCGGGGGCGGGACGCCCGCCGCCGCTATGTCCGAAGAACTTGAAGGACGTGCAGGTCCGGCGCGCGCGGCCGGGCGCCGGGACGGCGCACCAGGCCGTCACCGGACGGCGGGTCGAGGCGCGGCAGGCCGTCCGCCGTCTGCAGCGGCGGGTCGAGCGGGGGCGCGCTGAGCACCGCGGGGGAGAGGGAGGGGAAGAGGGAACAGCCGCCGCGGTCGTACGGACAGACGTACTCGACGGCGGGGGACCCGGCTGCGACGGCGGCGGATCCGGTCGTCGCGAGGGAGGCGGTGGTGGCCGCCCGGGTGTCCGGGGCGGTGGTGGCGGTCCCGGTGTCCGGCCGCGGCGCGGCCTCCTCGTGATGGCCTTCGGGTCCGGCGCCCAGACAGAAGAAGAGCGCGGCGAGGAGCGTCGCCACGGCACTCACCAGTGCCATGGGACGCGCGTGCCGGGACGGACGTACGAGCCGTGGGGCCCCCATGGGCGCAGATCGTAGTGTGCGCGGGCCGCCTGTGGGCCGAACGGGGTACCACTCGGTACCGAAAGGCGGGCGTCGCGGGGGCGAACGAGCGCGATCCGGAACCCGGACGCGACCCCTCCCCCGTTACCTGCGTCACACCCGAGCAGGCAGTATGGGTGTGCAACGTGCGCGAAACCATGTGGTGGGATGCTCAGGTGCCCCCCGATGTTGCCCGAGGCGGTGGGAGCAGGCGGCCTGACCAGCGAGGATGGGTGTGGAAATGGACAAGCAGCAGGAATTCGTGCTCCGGACGCTCGAGGAGCGCGACATCCGCTTCGTACGTCTGTGGTTCACCGACGTGCTCGGCTTCCTCAAGTCGGTGGCCGTGGCGCCCGCCGAGCTTGAGCAGGCCTTCGACGAGGGCATCGGGTTCGACGGCTCCGCGATCGAGGGCTTCGCCCGTGTATACGAGTCGGACATGATCGCCAAGCCGGATCCGGGCACCTTCCAGATCCTGCCGTGGCGCGCCGAGGCCCCGGGCACGGCGCGGATGTTCTGCGACATCCTGATGCCCGACGGGTCGCCGTCCTTCGCTGACCCGCGCTACGTCCTGAAGCGGGCGCTGGCCAAGACCTCGGACCTGGGCTTCACCTTCTACACGCACCCCGAGATCGAGTTCTTCCTCCTGAAGGACAAGCCGCTCGACGGCACCCGCCCGACCCCGGCGGACAACTCGGGCTACTTCGACCACACCCCGCAGAACGTGGGCATGGACTTCCGCCGCCAGGCGATCACCATGCTCGAATCGATGGGCATCTCGGTGGAGTTCAGCCACCACGAGGGCGCGCCGGGCCAGCAGGAGATCGACCTCCGCTACGCCGACGCGCTCTCCACGGCCGACAACATCATGACCTTCCGCCTGGTCATGAAGCAGGTCGCGCTCGAACAGGGCGTGCAGGCCACCTTCATGCCGAAGCCGTTCTCGGACTACCCGGGCTCGGGCATGCACACCCACCTGTCGCTCTTCGAGGGCGACCGGAACGCGTTCTACGAGTCCGGCGCGGAGTACCAGCTCTCGAAGGTCGGCCGCTCCTTCATCGCGGGCCTGCTGAAGCACGCGGGCGAGATCTCGGCCGTCACCAACCAGTGGGTCAACTCGTACAAGCGCATCTGGGGCGGCTCGTCCCGCACGGCAGGCTCGGGCGGCGAGGCCCCCTCGTACATCTGCTGGGGCCACAACAACCGCTCCGCCCTCATCCGCGTCCCCATGTACAAGCCGGGCAAGACGGGCTCCTCCCGCGTCGAGGTCCGCTCCATCGACTCGGGCGCCAACCCGTACCTGACGTACGCGGTCCTCCTCGCCGCCGGCCTCAAGGGCATCGAGGAGGGCTACGAACTCCCGGCCGGCGCCGACGACGACGTGTGGGCCCTCTCCGACTCGGAGCGCCGGGCGATGGGCATCGAACCGCTCCCGCAGAACCTGGGCGAGGCGATCGCCCTGATGGAGAAGAGCGAGCTGGTCGCGGAGACCCTCGGCGAGCACGTCTTCGACTTCTTCC
The DNA here is from genome assembly GCF_051305195.1 of Streptomyces sp. Qhu_M48. Classification (NCBI taxonomy): domain Bacteria; kingdom Bacillati; phylum Actinomycetota; class Actinomycetes; order Kitasatosporales; family Streptomycetaceae; genus Streptomyces; species Streptomyces sp. Qhu_M48. Next base: position 1,613,566 of record NZ_CP195432.1, read on the forward strand.
TCCGCAACAAGAAGCAGGAGTGGGAGGAATACCGCTCCGAGGTCACCGCGTTCGAGCTGCGGAAGAACCTGCCGGTGCTGTAGCAGCTGGCAGCTGGCAGCGGCCAGGAGCGGGCGGAGCCCGTCACCTGCCCCCGGGGCCGACGGCCGTGAACCGTCGGCCCCGAGTCGTCCCGTCGCCCGGGGGCGCCGGACTCGGGAACACCGGGGAGGGGAGGCCGCCGGTGTGTCGTGCGTTGAGGCGGGCGGGAAACTCCGGCGGTTCTTCGGCCGGTTCCAGGCGGGACGGTCCGTCGGCGCTAGCGTCGGGTTCATGCCGGAACACCGTCCCCGCGTCTGGTACGCCGCCTACGGCTCCAACACGCATGCCGAGCGCCTCCGTGGCTACCTCGCCGGAGGCCGTCCGCCCGGGGGCGCGCGGGAGTTCCCCGGCTGCCGCGATCCGCGGGCGCCCGAGCGCTCCGTCGCCGTCGAGCTGGCCGGGCAGGTGTACTTCGCGACCGAGTCGGCCGTGTGGACCGGGGGCCGGGCGTTCTACGACCCGGGGGTGGACGGCAGCGCGTGGGGCGTCGCCCATCTGCTGACCGTCGGGCAGTTCTCCGACATCGCCGCCCAGGAGATGTACCGCGCGCCCGGCGCCGACCTCGACCTGGCCGAGGTCCTCGCCACCGGCCGGTGCGTCCTCGGTCCCGGACGGTACGAGACCCTCGTCTGCCCGGGGGACCTCGACGGCCTGCCCGTACTCACCTTCACCGCGTCCTGGCCGATGCCGCCGGCGGACGCGCTCCGCCGGCCCTCCGCGGCCTATCTGCGGCACCTGGCGGCCGGGCTCGGCGGGACCGGGGCGTGGCGGCCCGCCGAGGTCGCCGCCTATCTGGCGTCCCGTCCGGGCGCGGCCGGGCACTGGACGCCGGAGGACGTGGCCGCCCTCAGCGTTCCGACAGCTCCGACGGGGCCTCCTGGACCAGCCAGCCGTTTCCGTCCGGGTCCTCGAAGGTCATGAAGGAGTTCCAGGTGCCGCCCTTGCCCTCCTCCCAGCCCGCCGCGCCCACGTGCCGGACCGGGGAGACGTCGACGCCCCGGGCGAGCAGCTCCGCCCGCCCGGCCTCGATGTCCGTGACGCAGAGCTGGAGGCCCTGGAGCGTCCCCGGTGCCATCTCCTTCGTGCCCGGCATCGGCGGCATGCCGCTCAGCAGGGCGATCGAGCAGCGCGAGCCCGGCGGGGTGGCCTGGATGACGCGCACGCCCGGCGCCACCTCGTCGTCCAGGTCGATCGTGAAGCCGCACTTCTCGCCGTAGAACTCCTTCGACCGGTCCAGGTCCGTGACGGGGACCGGGACGACTTCCAGTGTCCAGTTCATGGGTTCCTTCTCCTCTTTCCGGTCCCGGGTTCCCCGGACGTCCCGGGGCCCGACCCTGCCACCGTGGCGCACCGGGGCGCGGCGCGCACCTCGGCCCGGCCCGGCCCCGGACCTGACGGAAAATCGTCGTCGCATCCTCCCGGGTGCGGCGCCGGGCGGGGCGCAGAGGCGGGAATGTTCCCCTGATGTTCCGTCTGTTCCGTCCACGGTGCGAAATTGATCGCAGTCGACGGCTCCAGGGTCTCCCAACCTCCTTATAGTGAGCCTGCTTTGATCACATGACCGCGACGCGTGCGACTGTCGCCACAGGATCCAGGACACATGACGCGCCCTTCCTCCGCAGAGCCCGCGCCCGATCCGACTCCGACCCCGCCGCCTCCCGGATGCCCGGCGCACGCCGGCCCGGCGGCCGTGCCGCTGAGCGGCCCCGGGTTCCAGACCGACCCCCGGGCCGTCTACCGCGCCATGCGGCGCGACCACGGACCCGTCGTCCCCGTGGAGCTCCCCGGCGGGGTCCCCGCCTGGCTGGTCATCGGCTACCGGGAGATCCACCAGGTCACCAGCGACGGGCAGTTGTTCCCCCGCGACGTCGGCCTGTGGAACCAGTGGCCGCACATCCCCGACGACTGGCCGCTGCTCCCCATGGTCGGACGGCCCATGCCGTCCATCTACTTCACCGCGGGGGAGGAGCACCGGCGGCACGTCCGGATGGTGGTGCCCGCCCTGGAAAGCGCCGACCCGTACGAGATCCGCGGCCACTGCGAGGAGCTGGCCGACCGGCTGATCGACGCGGTGTGCGGCCGGGGCACGGCCGACCTCGTGGCCGACTTCTGCGAACCGCTCCCCGTCCTCGTCCTCGCCCGCCTCATCGGGTTCCCCGACGACGAGGGCACCGACATATCCCGGGTCCTGAAGGACCTGGCCGACGGCGGCCCGGAGGCACAGAGCGCCCACCTGCGGTTCGCGGAGCACATGGGGCGGCTGGTCGCCGCGAAGCGGGCCGAGCCCGGCGACGACATCACCTCCCGCATGCTCGCCTTCCCCGAGGCGTTCACCGACGAGGAGTACATGCTCGACCTGATGGCCGTCACGGCCGCCGGGCACCTCACCACCGCCGACTGGCTCGGCAACTCCCTGCGGCTGATGCTCACCGAGACCGGGTTCGCCGACTCGATGGCCCGCGGCCGGCACAGCGTCTCCGAGGCCACGACCGAGGTCCTCTGGGAGGACGCGCCCACCCAGATCCTGGCCGGACGCTGGGCCGCGCGGGACACCCGGCTCGCCGGCCGGGCCGTCAAGGCCGGCGACATGCTGCTGCTCGGCCTCGGGGCCGCCAACACCGACCCGCTGATCCGCCAGGGCCTCCCCGACGGCGGCGCGGCCGCGCGCGGCGGCAGCGGCGCGCACCTGGCGTTCAGCCACGGCGAGTACCGGTGCCCGTTCCCCGCGCAGGAGATCGCCGAGATCATCGTCCGTACCGGCATCGAGGTCATGCTCGACCGGCTGCCCGACCTCGAACTCGCCGTCCCCGCCGACGAACTCGTCCGGCGGCCCTCCGCCTTCCTGCGCGGCACCACCTCGCTCCCCGTCCGGTTCACCCCCGTACGCACGACAGGAGACCCCTCGTGAACTGCCCTCACGCCGCCGCCCAGGACGGCGGGACCGTCGTCATCGACCCGATGGTCCAGGACCTGGACGGCGAGACGGCGCGGCTGCGTGACGCCGGCCCGCTGGCCCGGATCGACCTCCTCGGCGTGCCCGCCTGGGCCGTCACCCGGCACGCCGACGCCCGGCGGCTCCTGGTCGACCCCCGCCTCGTGAAGGACCTCGACGTCTGGAGCCTGTGGCGGAGCGGCGCGGTGACGCACGCGTGGCCGCTCATCGGGATGATCGACGCCGGCCGGTCCATGTTCACCGTCGACGGCGCCGAGCACCGCCGACTGCGCACCAAGACCTCCCAGGCGCTCACCCCGCGCCGTCTGGAGGCGATACGCCCCGACATCGAGAAGTTCACCGCGGAACTTCTCGACGCGCTGGCCGAGGGCGGGGCGGGCGGTGCCGTCGTCGACCTCAAGGCCGTGTTCGCGCAGCCGCTGCCCATGCGGGTGGTCGGCATGCTGATGGGTGTCGACCCCGCCTCGAACACCATGCTGACCCGGCAGTACAAGAAGTTCTTCTCGATGCTCACCCCGCAGGACGAGCGGCTCGCCCTCCTGGCCGAGCTGGACGTCTTCTACGCCGGTCTCGTCCGCGAGAAGACCGCGCGGCCCACCGACGACCTGACCTCCGCGCTCATCCTCGCCGACGAGGGCGGCGAGCCGCTCACCGAGGAGGAGGTGGTCGGCAACCTCAAGGCGATGGTCGCCGCCGGGCACGAGACCACGATCGGGCTCATCCTCAACGCCGTGCGCGCGCTGCTCGCCCACCCCGACCAGCTGCGGCTGGTCCTGGACGGGGAGGTCTCCTGGGAGACCGTGATCGAGGAGACCCTGCGCTGGGACACCCCGACCACCCATCTGCTGATGCGGTTCGCCACCGAGGACATCGTGGTGGGCGACGGCGTCATCGCCCAGGGCGACGGCGTGGTCATCTCCTACCGGGCGATCGGCCGCGACCCCGAGCAGCACGGGCCCGGCGCCGACGCGTTCGACGTCACCCGCCCCGGCCCCGTCCGGCACATGACCTTCGGTCACGGCCCGCACATCTGCCCCGGCGCGGCGCTCTCCCGCGTCGAGGCCGGGATCGCCCTGCCCGCCCTCTTCGCGCGCTTCCCCCGGCTGCGGCTCGCGGTGCCGGACACCGACCTCCGCAAGCTGCCGGTGATGACGCAGAACGACATGGAGGCGTTCCCGGTCCTCCTCGACGCCTGAGCCCGGGCCGCCGTGACCGTACGCCCACCCCGGTCACGGCGACCGGGGGTTCCCGTCACGGCGGCCGCACGGCGGGCCGGCTTTCAGCGTCCCGCCGGGGTCCAGTGCAGTCTGCCGTCCAGGCCCATCGCCGCCACCCCGTCCGGACCCGCGTCCGGCGCCCCCGCGAAGAGGAACCGCTCCAGCGTCCATACCGGGCTCGTCCCCGTCCGGCCGTGCGGCGCCGTCGCCAGGAATCCGGTACGGGACCGGACCGCGAGCATCCCGTCACCGCCGCTCACCGGGCCGAAGCCCGCGACTCCGGACCCCGGCAGCTCGGTGACCGGGGAGACCGGGCCCACGCCCGAGAAGTCGGCGCTGCGCAGGTCGCCGGAGGCCGGCTTGCGGAACCAGAGCCGTACGCCGTCGCCGTCCGGCGCCGCGCTCGCGCTCAGCGCCAGCGTCGTCGGCGGAAGACCGGTCCGCACCGGCCCCGTGAGCGGCCCGCCGGAGTACCGGCGCGCCCACACGAGGACGGTGTCCGGGGTGCTCGCGAAGACGTACTCCCGGCCCGTCCCGTCCGTCGCCGCGACCGGGTCGCCGTACACGTCGGAGCCGCCGAGCACCCGCCACGGACCCCAGCCGCCGTCCGCGCCCTGCTCGCGGGCGGTCAGACGGTGGTGGCTGTCGCGCAAAAGCAGCGTCGCCCGGCCGTCGCCGCCGACGGTCACGGCGGGCGCGCTGATGTCCGAGGTGCCGCTCGCGTCGTCCCGCTCGGGCGTGCCGAGCGAGCGCCACGGGCCGAAGGCGCCGCCGGGGGCCGTCTGCTCGGTGGCCACCACCTCACGGTGGTAGTCGGCGAGCACCGTCCGGGTCCCGAAGACCGCGATGCGGCCGTCGGGCAGCGTCACCGAGGTGACCCCGCTGTCCAGGCCGCCGCCCGGCAGCAGCGTCGGGCCGCGCCACGCGCCGCCGTCCGCCGGCTTCCGCCAGGTCGCGAGGTGTCCGTCGAGGACGGAGAAGGCGTGGAGGCCGCCGTCCCGGTCCTGCCGCACCCAGGAGGTGGAGGTGCCCCGGGCGTACCGGACGGTGTCGCTCCAGCCCCGGCCGGCCGGCCGCGCGGCCACCTTCAGGTCGCCGCAGCCCGCGAGGGTCCCGCAGTCGTTGACGCCGTCCAGCCAGGCGTAGGTCTTCAGGGTCTTCAGCTTGGCGCCCGCCGTCTCGGGGTCGAGCGTGTGCGGCAGGAGGCTTGTGGGGTAGCCGAGGTAGTTCTGGACGCCGACATGCGGGTGCCCGGGAAGCTCCGCGTACCGGGCGAGCGCGGCCTGCGCGAACCGCGCCCCGTACAGGTGGTCCTGGTGGTCCCGGAGCTTCCCGGTCCGCGGGTACGTGCCCGGGCTCGGGTCCTGCATCCGCACGAAGGTCGGCCGGAACCGGTCGAGCAGCCCCGCGACGGTGGCCACGACCTGGTCCTTCGTGTACGCGAAGTCGGCGCCGACCGGTGTGCCGGAGGAGCGCTGCGACTCCAGGGCGGCTATGCGGCCGTGCCACAGGCCGCTGAGGCTGTGCGGGCGGTCGTCGCTGATCGAACCGGCCTCGCGCAGCTGCAGCCACACCAGTTTGACCTGCGGCTTCGCGCGCAGCGTGTCCAGTTCGGCCATCGCGCCGCCGGAGGTGGGTATCGCGGTCCGGTCCCAGGGGCTGGTCCGGCTGCCGGTCACCATCTCGGCGTACGCGGCGCGTATGCCGTTCTGCCGGGCCTCGGCGTAGCCCGCCTTGTCGGCCTCGGTGTCCTCGGCGTCGCGCGGGCGGGCGTTGACGCCGTCCGACTCGCCGGCGGTGAGGTAGACGGAGGCCAGGGGGGTGCCGGAGCGGAGGGACTGGGAGACGTCCGGGTTCATGAAGTACAGGTCGTCGTCCGGGTGCGCCACGATCTGCACGACGGAGGTGCGGGCCTTCGGCCTCCCCTTCGGCGTGGCGGGGGCGGGGGAGCGCGGCGCCCGGACCAGCTTCGCCGGCGCCTCAGCCTCGGCCGCCTTCTCCCTGGCAGCCCTCGCCTCGTCCGCCCGCCTCCCGTCCGCCCGCGCCCCGGAGACCTTCGCCTCCGGTGCCGCGTGCGCCGCCGACGGGCTCGGCGCCCCCGTCACGGACAGGAGCCCGGCGAAGGTGCCGCCCACCAGGACGGCCGTCACAGCCGTGGAGACGGTCCTGCGGCGAGACGGGCGGAGGCGGGGGCGGAGGCGGACGGGCATGTGCGGTGGCGCGCTTTCGACAGGGGCCGGACAGCGGTCGGACGGTCGGGAGGACGGTCGGACCGGCGGTCGGACCGGCGGGTGGTCCCGCGCTTTCGGACGGGTTCGGGCAGGCGGAGGTGTCCGCCCCGAGCAAGACGGACTTTCAAGAAATACGGTTCATCGGCCTCGAAAAGCGATCAATGTGCGGGACATCACGTGTGACCCGCTGCGAACCGAAGGCCTGGGCGCCCCCGTCCCCCGCTCCGGATAGGCTCGATCCACCCCGGTCCCACCCGGGGGCGGACCTGTGACGAGGGAGCGGCGGAATGACGGTTCCGGGACGCAGGAGCAGTACGTTCTCACGGCTGCTGCGGCACGGGTTCACCGACCCCTCCGCAGCCGAGCGGCTGCTCGACGTGCCCGAGCTCTCCGCCCTGCGCGGAGACTCCGTCCTGCTCGACGCCCTCGGCGCCACCGCCGACCCCGATCTCGCCCTGCGCGGTCTCGTCCGCCTGGTCGAGGCGCAGCCGGAGACCGAGCGGCAGACCTTCACGGCCACCCTGCTCTCCGCCAAGCCGTTCCGGGACCGCCTCCTCGGGGTGCTCGGCGCCTCCGAGGCGCTCGCCGACCACCTGGCCCGGCACCCCCGCGACTGGGAGTCGCTCGTCACGTACGAGGCGGCCGACCTGCACCCGGGGGTGGCCGAGTTCGAGCGGGGGCTCGCCGAGGCCGTCGACGCGGACTCCCTGCGGATCGCCTACCGCCGCTGTCTGCTGGCCATAGCGGCCCGTGACGTGTGCGGCACCACCGACGTCGCCGAGGCGGCCGCCGAGCTGGCCGACCTGGCGACGGCCACCCTGCGCGCGGCGCTCGACATCGCCCGGACCGCGGCGCCCGCCGACGCCGCCGCGTGCCGGCTCGCGGTGATCGCCATGGGCAAGTGCGGCGGCCACGAGCTCAACTACGTCTCCGACGTGGACGTGATCTTCGTGGGGGAGCCGGCCGAGGGCGCCGACGAGGGCAAGGCGGTCCAGGCCGCGACCCGGCTCGCCTCCCACCTGATGCGGCTCTGCTCGGAGACCACCGTCGAGGGCACCATCTGGCCGGTCGACGCCAACCTCCGCCCCGAGGGCCGCAACGGCCCCCTCGTCCGTACCCTCTCCTCCCACCTCGCCTACTACCAGCGCTGGGCGAAGACCTGGGAGTTCCAGGCCCTGCTGAAGGCGCGCGCGGTGGCCGGAGACACGGAGCTCGGCGCCCAGTACATCGCCGCCGTCTCCCCCCTCGTCTGGCAGGCCGCCGAGCGCGAGAACTTCGTCCCCGACGTGCAGAAGATGCGCCGCCGGGTCGTCGACAACATCCCCGCCGCCCAGGTCGACCGCGAACTCAAGCTGGGCCCCGGCGGTCTGCGGGACGTCGAGTTCGCCGTCCAGCTCCTCCAGCTGGTGCACGGCCGGAACGACGCCACCCTGCACAGCGGCAGCACCCTCGACGCGCTCGCCGCCCTCGCCGCCGGCGGCTACGTCGGCCGGGCCGACGCCTCCCAGCTCGACGAGGCGTACCGCTTCCTGCGGGCCATGGAGCACCGCATCCAGCTGTACCGGCTGCGCCGCACCCACCTCGTCCCGGAGGACGAGGCCGACCTGCGCCGCCTCGGCCGCTCGCTCGGCCTGCGCACCGACCCGGTCGCCGAGCTCAACAAGGAGTGGAAGCGGCACGCGGCCGTCGTCCGGCGGCTGCACGAGAAGATCTTCTACCGGCCGCTGCTCGACGCGGTCGCCCAGCTCGCCCCCGGCGAGATCCGGCTCAGCCCGAAGGCGGCCGGACAGCGACTGGAGGCGCTCGGGTACGCGGACCCCGCCGCCGCCCTGCGCCATCTGGAGGCACTGGCCTCCGGGGTGAGCCGGAAGGCCGCGATCCAGCGGACGCTGCTCCCGGTGCTGCTCGGCTGGTTCGCGGACTCGGCCGACCCGGACGCGGGCCTGCTCGGCTTCCGCAAGGTCTCCGACGCCCTCGGCAAGACCCCCTGGTACCTGCGGCTGCTCCGGGACGAGGGCGCCGCCGCCGAGAACCTCGCCCGGGTGCTGTCCGCCGGGCGCCTCGCCCCCGACCTGCTGCTGCGCGCCCCGGAGGCGGTCGCGCTCCTCGGTGACCCGGAGGGCCTGAAGCCGCGTGGCCGGGACCATCTGGAGCAGGAGGTCCTGGCGGCGGTGGGCCGCGCGGCCGACGCCGAGCAGGCCGTCGCGGCGGCCCGCGGGGTACGGCGCAGGGAGCTGTTCCGTACCGCCGCGGCCGACCTCATCCGCTCGTACGGCACCGAGGACAGCCCCCGCGAGCCCGATCCGGGCGCGCTGGTCGACCGGGTGGGCGAGGCGGTCACCGATCTCAACGCGGTGACGATCGCGGGCGCCCTGCGGGCCGCCGTCCGCGCCGAGTGGGGCGACGAGCTGCCGACCCGGTTCGCGGTCATCGGCATGGGCCGCTTCGGCGGTCACGAGCTGGGGTACGGCTCCGACGCCGACGTCCTGTTCGTGCACGAGCCGCGCGAGGGCGTCGACGAGCAGGAGGCGGCCACCGCCGCGAACCGGGTGGTCGCCGAGATGCGACGGCTCCTCCAACTCCCCACCGCGGACCCGCCGTTGCTGATCGACGCGGATCTCAGGCCGGAGGGCAAGAGCGGCCCCATGGTCCGCACCCTGAAGTCGTACGCGGCCTACTACCACCGCTGGTCGCTGGTCTGGGAGAGCCAGGCGCTGCTGCGGGCCGAACCCATGGCGGGCGACCGGGAACTGGCGGACCGCTTCATCGAACTCGTCGACCCGCTGCGCTACCCGGCCGAGGGCCTCGGCGAGGACGCGGTCCGGGAGATCCGCCGCCTCAAGGCCCGGATGGAGTCCGAGCGGCTGCCCCGCGGCGCCGACCCGACCCTCCACGCCAAGCTGGGCCGCGGTGGCCTGAGCGACGTCGAGTGGACGGTCCAGCTCCTCCAGATGCGGCACGGCTGGGCCGAGCCGGGGCTGCGGACCACGCGGACCCGGGAGGCGCTCGGGGCGGCGCACGCGGCCGGCCTCATCCCGACGGAGGAGGCGCAGACCCTGGACGAGGCGTGGGTCCTCGCCACCCGCGTCCGCAACGCCGTGATGCTGGTCCGCGGCCGGCCCGGCGACACCTTCCCCTCGGACCCGCGCGAACTCGCCGCGGTCGGACGGTACCTGGGGTACGAGTCCGGCCATGTCGGCGAGATGGTCGACGACTACCGCCGGATGACGCGCCGGGCGAGAGCGGTGGTGGAGGAGCTGTTCTACGGAGCGCTCTGAGAGCTCTGACCGGTCTTCAGGTAGGGCTGGAGCAGGGTGCCCCACGCCTTGTCGATCTTCTCGTACTCGCCGGGGCACCGGACGGCCCGGGCCTCGGGCAGGACCCCGTCGGGGTTGGCCTCGGTCTGGACGACGCCCTGGTAGGCGGCGGGGTCGGAGCCGTACAGCCAGCAGATGGCGTTGTAGTACCGCTGGGCGTCGAGGGCGTGCTCGTCGGCGAGTTGTCCGGTGATGTCGCCGTTCTCGGCGGCCACGGCGAGGGCGCCCCAGGCCTCGATGTCGCTCACCGCGTACTGCTGGCGCAGCGGGTCGCCCGCGAGCAGGAGCGTGGCGAGCTGGTCGGCCGCGTCCTCCTCCCGGCCGGTGCTCGGCAGTTCGTAGAGGTCGATCAGGGCGTGTGCGAGTTCGTGGAAGACCGTGCTGTTGGAGACGCCGATGAGGTCGTCCTCGGTGGCCCGGTCCTGCTGGGCCTGGGTGCCGGTCGTGTTGAGCTTCTCGAAGAGGCCCCGGTACGCGCCGACCAGCTCGTAGCAGAAGAGGATGCCCTGGGATTCCGGGTCCCAGTAGGCGTTGGCGTCGCCGCCGCAGCTCAGGGCCGTCAGGGGGACGTCACGGGGCAGCCCGATCAGGGAGTTGATGTGGGCCGCCGCGCTCTCCAGGACCTCGTTCCCCTGGAGGAACTCCTGTTCCGCCTGGTCGGTGGCCGTCTCGGCGGGCTGGTAGTCCACGACGAGAAGTCCCGGTCCGGGTACGGCGGGTGCGGAGGAAACGGCGGGGGCGGCGGCCGTGGCGGTCGACGCTCCGAGGGTCAGCAGGGTGGCGGCGGCCACGACCGCGGCCGCCCAGGCCCGGTGGAACAGCATGCTCGTCTCCGATCCGGAGAGTGCCCCGATTCCACCGGCCGACGGGGGGTGGGCCCCCTCTCGGCCGTACCTCATCAGGATAGGCCCGGCCCCCGGTTCAGGGCGCGTCGAGCAGCGTCCTCACATGGGTCAGGTACCCCGTGAGCGCCAGCTCGAAGGCGTGGTCGGCGCGGCCCTCGGGCACCGCGCCCAGGGCGCGGGCCAGTTGGGGTGTCGCCGTCTCGTCGGCCAGCTCCCACATGGCCTCGGGGGCGGCCATGTCGAGCGCGGAGCCGAGGACGAGGTTCTCCAGGGCGATGATCACGGGCATGACGTCCGGGAGGGCGAACCCCGCGTCGAGCAGGCGGCCGACGGCCCGTTCGTACTGGAGGAGGACCTTGGGGGCGCGGACCGGCGAGGTGGTGAGGAGCGGGATGGCGCGCGGGTGGGCGGCGAAGGCGGCCCGGTAGGAGAGGGCCCAGGCGGTGAGGGCCGCGTCCCAGGGTTCCCGGTCGAGGGTGTCGGTCTCGATGGCGGCGGCCACGCGCTCGCGCAGCAGCTCGACGATGCCGTCGCGGCCGTCGACGTGGTGGTACACGGAGGCGGTCTGCACCCCGAGGCGCCGGGCGATCTGCGGGACGCTGAACTCGCCCCGCTCGTCGACGATGTCGAGCGCCGTGGTGGCGATGCGTTCCCGGTCGAGGAGCGGTCTGCGCGGCCGGCCCATGAGGTGTCACTCCCTGTTCAGGTCTTCCCGAATCGTCGAACGCGAGGTTACATTGCGCAAACCGAAAGCCTTTAGGTTTCTGCTTCCCCGGGACACCGCCGCCCCGACACGTCCACCACCGGAAGGGCTTCCTGCCGCATGCCCGCACCCACCGCCCCCGACGAGCCCCCAGGGCTGAGAACCGGCACCCTCACCACCGCCGACATCTCCTTCTTCGTCGTCTCCGCCGCCGCCCCGCTCACGGTCATGGCGGGCGTCGCACCCGTCGCCATCGCCCTCGGCGGCATCGGCGCACCCGTCGGCTACCTCCTGGCCGGCCTCACCCTCACCGTCTTCGCCGTCGGTTTCACCACCATGAGCCGCCACGTCCGCAGCGCCGGCGCCTTCTACGCGTACATCACCCGCGGCCTCGGCGCCCCCATCGGCATCGCCTCCGCACTCGTCGCCCTGCTCGGCTACAACGGCATGGAGATCGGCGTCTACGGACTCCTCGGCTCCGCCACCTCGGACACCGCCGCCTCCCTCGGCCACGACGTCCCCTGGCTGCCCGTCTCCCTCGCCGGCCTGCTGCTCGTCTGGTACGGCGGCTACCTCTCGATCGACTTCGGCGCCAGACTCCTCGGCGTCCTCCTCGTCGCCGAGACCGGCATCCTCGTCCTCCTCGCCGGCGGCGTCCTGATCGACGGCGGCGCCCAGGGACTCTCGCTCGGCGGCCTCGCCCCCGCGCACGTCCTCACCGGAGGCACCGCGGCCGTCCTGGCCTGCGCCTTCGCCGCCTTCACCGGCTTCGAGTCCACCGTGATCTACCGGCGCGAGGCCAGGAACCCCGAGCGCACCATCCCGCGCGCCACCTACATCGCGGTCGCCTTCCTCGGCCTCTTCTACGCCTTCGTCGTCTGGACCGTCATCCAGGCCTTCGGCGAGGACAAGGTCGTCCAGGCCGCCGCCGACGACCCCGGCGGCCTCTTCTTCGCCGCCATCACCACCTACGTCGGAGCCTGGGCCGCCGACCTGATGCACCTGCTCATCATCACGAGCGTCCTCGCCTCCCTCCTCGCCTTCCACAACGCCATCAACCGCTACACCCTCTCCCTCTCCGAGGAGGGCGTGCTGCCGAAGGCCCTCGGCCGCATCCATCCCCGCCACCGCTCCCCCTACATCGCCGGAGCCGCGCAGACCGCGCTGGGCGCCGTCGTCGTCCTCGCCTTCGCGCTCGCCGGAGCCGACCCGTACCAGCAACTCCTGCTCTGGGTGAACACGCCGGGAATGATCGGTCTCATGGTCCTCCAGCTGCTCGCCGCGCTCGCCGTGCCCTGCTTCTTCCGGCGGATCGACCACCGCGAGGGCCCGCTCCGCACGGTCGTCGCGCCCGTCGTCGCGTTCGTGCTGCTCGCCGGGGCGATCGGCCTCGTCACCCTCAACATCGAGCTCTTCACCGGGGCCTCGACCACGGTCAACACCGTGCTCGTCTCCCTCGTCCCCGCCGTCTTCGCCCTCGGACTCCTCCTCGCGTACCGGCTGCGCCGCACCCGCCCCGAGACCTACGCCCGCTTCGCCGCGGAACCCACCGAAACGACCGACCCTGGAGCCCTCACGTGTCCTCCGCACCCGACCTCGTCCTCGTCAACGCCCGCGTCCGCGACCCCGGGCTCACCGGTGCCACCGCCGTCGCGGTCCATGGCGGACTGATCACCGCCCTCGGCACCGACGCCGAGGCCCGTACCTGGACCGGGCCCGGCACCGAGACGGTCGACCTCGGCGGCGCCACCCTCACCCCCGGCCTCACCGACGCGCACAGCCACCCCGTCTGGGGCCTGGAGATGTTCCACGGCACCGACCTGTCCGGCGTCACCGACCTCGACGGGCTGCGCACCGCCCTCCGGAACGCCGAGCGCCACGACGGCTGGATCCTCGGCCACGGCCTCGACCACAACGTCTTCGACGGCCGCCCGGTCCACCGCGACCTCGTCGAGGACGTCCTCGACGGCGCCCCCGCCCACCTGCGCCTCTACGACGGACACTCCGTCCTCGCCAGCGCCACCGCCCTCAGGGCCGCCGGCATCGACGGGCCCCGCGCCTTCGCCCAGCACTCCGAGATCGTCTGCGACGCCGGAGGCCGCCCCACCGGGCACCTGGTCGAGCACGCCGCCATGGACCTGATGACCCCGGTCCTGCCCACCCAGCCGTACGCCGAGCGCCGCGACCGGCTCGTCGACCTGCTGACCGGCATGGCCGCCACCGGCCTCACCGCCGCCCACGTCATGGACCTCGGCGGACACGACGTACCCGGCCTCCTGACCTCCCTGGAGGAGGACGGCGAGCTGCCGCTGCGCCTGCGCCTCGCCCCCTGGTGCATGCCGGGCGCCACCGAGGAGGAGCTGGACGGTTTCGTACGGCTCCAGGCGCGGGCCGGGCGCCTCTGGGCGATCGGCGGCGTCAAGTTCTTCATGGACGGCACCGTCGAGGGCGGCACGGCCTGGCTGGAGCACGCCGACTGCCACGGCCGGGGCACCGACGCCTTCTGGCCCGACCCGGCCGCGTACTCCGCCGCTGTCCGCCACCTCCACCGCGCCGGTGTCGGCACCGCCACCCACGCCATCGGCGACGCCGCCGTCCGGCACGTCCTCGACACCGTCGAAGGCCTCGGTCCGGGCGGTACCCGCCACCGGATCGAGCACATCGAGACGGTCCCCGACGACCAGCTCGGGCGGTTCGCCGCACTCGGGGTCGTCGCCTCGATGCAACCCCCGCACACCGCGTACACCCGCGCCGACCACACCGACGAGTGGTCCCGGCGGCTCGGCGAGGAGCGGGCCGCCCGCGCCTGGCGCTGCCGTGACCTGCGGGACGCCGGGGCGCACCTCGCGCTCGGCTCCGACTGGCCCATCGCCCACTACGACGCCCGGCAGGTCCTCGCCACCGCCCGCGCCCCGCGCGGCGCCGCCTCGGCCCGGCACGGGCTCACCGGCCTGATGGCCCTGGAGGGGATGACCACGCACGCGGCGGTCGCGGCGGGGGAGGAGACGGTTGCGGGCCGGGTCGCCCCGGGGTACCGGGCCGACCTCACCGCCTTCGCCGTGGACCCGGTGGAGGCCCCGGCGGACGAGACCGAACAGGCCCCGGTCCGGCTCGCCGTCGCCGGCGGCCGGATCACCTACCGGAACTGACGCGCCGGAGCCGACGGGCCCGGCCTGATCACCTGCGGGAGGCGACCCGCCGGAGCCGACGGCCCGGCCGGATCACCTGCGGGAAGCGACCGACTGCCCCGAGTCGCCGGCCGGGTCCTGCTCGTCCTCGCGGTCCGTCCCCTTCGCCGGGGACGGGCCGCCGCGTGCCACGACGCCGGGCGCCGGCTCCACCAGCTTGGGCAGGCGGTGCGGGCGCGAGCCGTACCAGAAGTACGAGACCGCGAAGCCGAAGGCGAGGCAGATCATGCCGCCGACCGCGTCCAGCCAGAAGTGGTTCGCGGTGGCGACGATCACGACCAGGGTCGCCGTCGGGTAGAGCAGGCCCAGGATCTTCGCCCAGGGCGCCTTCGCGAGCAGGAAGATCGTCAGCCCGCACCAGAGCGACCAGCCGATGTGCATCGACGGCATCGCCGCGTACTGGTTCGACACGTGTTTGAGGTTGCCCGAGGCCATCGAGCCCCAGGTCTCGTGGACGAGCACGGTGTCGATGAAGTCCTGGCCGTTCATGAGCCGGGGCGGCGCGAGCGGGTACAGGTAGTAACCGACCAGGGCCACGCCGGTGGTGGCGAACAGGACGGTACGGAACGCCGCGTAACGGCCCGGGTGCCAGCGGTACAGCCACACGAGCACACCGATGGTCACGACGAAGTGCAGCGTCGCGTAGTAGTAGTTCATCGACACGATCAGCCAGGTCACCGAGTTCACGGCGTGGTTGACGGCGTGCTCGAAGGCGAGACCGAGGGACTCCTCGGCCCGCCAGATCCAGTCCGCGTTCCGGAGCGCCTGGGTCTTCTGCTCCGGCACCGCGTTGCGGATGAGCGAGTACGTCCAGTAGCTCACGGCGATGAGCAGGATCTCGAACCAGATAGTGGGACGCCGAGGCGTGCGCGCGCGCAGGCGCGCGAACCTGCCGTCGGCCACGATGGGTGACGACGGGGTCGTCCGGTTGTCCAAACTCTTCACGGTCGTTTCACCCATAGGGAGAGAGTCTGCCAGATCCCGTCCCCCCGACCGATCATCCCTCGGACGGGTTCGCGGCGCACCCGGTCCACCTCAAGAAGGAGGTCGCACGGGGGATCGGCAAGGGGTCGGCAGGGGTCGGGCAGAGGGTCAGGCGGTGGGACGTACGGCCGACGGCGCCGAGGCGGTCGACCCCCGGACGACCAGCTCGGGCATGAAGACGAACTCGGAGTGCGGGGCGGGGGTGCCCCCGACCTCTTCGAGCAGCGCGCGGACCGCGGCCTGCCCCATCGCCTGCACGGGTTGCCGGATGGTGGTCAGCGGCGGATCGGTGAACGCTATGAGGGGCGAGTCGTCGAAGCCGACGACGGAGACGTCCCTCGGCACGTCGAGCCCCTGCTGCCGGGCTGCCCTGATCGCGCCGAGCGCCATCATGTCGCTCGCGCACACGACCGCCGTGCAGCCGCGGGAGATCAGCGCCCCGGCGGCGGCCTGGCCGCCCTCCAGGGTGTAGAGGGAGTGCTGGATCAGCTCCTCGGACTCCTCGAAGCCGAGGCCGAGCCGCTCCTCCATGCCCTTCTGGAAGCCCTCTATCTTGCGGAGCACCGGCACGAACCGCTTCGGCCCGACGGCGAGCCCGATCCGGGTGTGGCCGAGCGCGGCCAGGTGCGTCACCGCGAGCCGCATCGCGGCCCGGTCGTCGGGGGAGACGAAGGGCGCCTGGACCTTGGGGGAGAAGCCGTTGAGGAGGACGTAGGGGACACCCTTGCCGCGCAGCTGGTCGTAGCGCGTCATGTCGGCGGTGGTGTCGGCGTGCAGTCCGGAGACGAAGATGATGCCGGCGACGCCCCGCTCCACCAGCATGTCGGTGAGCTCGTCCTCGGTGGAGCCGCCGGGGGTCTGGGTGGCGAGGACCGGCGTGTATCCCTGCCGGGTCAGGGCCTGCCCGATGACCTGCGCGAGCGCGGGGAAGATCGGGTTGTCCAGTTCGGGGGTGATGAGGCCGACGAGCCCCGCGCTGCGCTGGCGCAGTCGTACGGGCCGCTCGTAGCCGAGCACGTCGAGCGCGGCAAGGACGGACTCGCGGGTGGCCGTGGCCACACCGGGCTTGCCGTTGAGCACGCGGCTGACTGTGGCCTCACTGACCCCCGCCTGGGCTGCGATGTCGGAGAGCCGCGCGGTCATGGGAGTGGACTGTACCGGTCACGGGGCGTATTGCCCACCGACCGGGTGATGCAAGCCACTCCGCAAGGTCTTGCAGCTTTTGCGGGGCGTGAGTGGCGTGATCGGGGAGCGCACGCGGGGCCGCGCGGCGCACGAGGGGCGCGTGTCAGCTGCTGTCAAGCGATTCAACGGCAACCTTAGGGACACGTGGATGTAACGATCCCCGGTCCTTGCAGAAAGTTCCCGCAAGCTCTTTCGGCTCGTTTTCATCCCTGTTACGTTCCTGGCAACCCGGAGCGCCGCGAGGGAGCGGTCGCATGAGGAAGGTTCCAGCCCCTCGTCCCCCCGGGATCAGTTGAAGGAGTTCACATGCGGCGTGGCATAGCGGCCACCGCGCTGGTCGCGGCCCTGGGCGTGACCCTGGCGGCGTGCGGTAGTGACAGCGGTTCGGACGGCGCCCCGAAGAGCTCGGGCGAGCTCTCCGGCACCGTGACCTGGTGGGACACCTCGACGGTGGGCTCCGAGGACAAGGTCTTCAAGAAGCTCGCCGAGGGCTTCACGAAGAAGCACCCGAAGGTCACCGTCAAGTACGTGAACGTGCCGTTCGGCGAGGCGCAGAACAAGTTCAAGAACGCCGCGCAGTCCGGCTCCGGCGCCCCCGACGTCATCCGCTCCGAGGTCGCCTGGACCCCCGAGTTCGCGGACCTCGGCTACCTGGCCCCGCTGGACAAGACCCCCGCGCTGAAGGGGTCCGAGGACTTCCTGAAGCAGGCCGCCGCGTCCACCCAGTACAAGGGGAAGACGTACGCCGTCCCGCAGGTCATCGACTCCATGGGCATCTTCTACAACAAGAAGATCTTCAAGGAGGCCGGCGTCCAGGTCCCCAAGACCATCGACGAGCTGAAGAGCGTCTCCGCCAAGATCAAGCAGAAGACCGGCAACCCCGGCCTGTACCTGCGCGGCGACGACGCCTACTGGTTCCTCTCCTTCCTCTACGGCGAGGGCGGCGACCTCGTCGACGCCGAGAAGAAGACGATCACCGTCGACAACGCGGCCGGCGTCAAGGGCTTCAAGGTCGTCAAGGACCTGGTGGACTCCGGTGCCGCCAAGACCGACGCCACCGACGGCTGGAACAACATGCAGACCGCCTTCAAGGACGGCAAGGTCGCCATGATGATCAACGGCCCCTGGGCCGTCTCCGACACCTACGCGGGCAAGGAGTTCGCCGACAAGGCGAACCTGGGCATCGCCCCGGTGCCGGCCGGCTCGGCCGGTCAGGGCGCCCCGCAGGGCGGTCACAACCTCGCGGTCTACGCGGGCTCCAAGAACCTGGACGCCTCGTACGCCTTCACCGAGTACATGACCTCGGTCGAGACGCAGACGGCGGTCGCGAAGGAGCTCAGCCTGCTCCCGACCCGCGAGTCGGTCTACATCAAGCCCGACGTCGCGACCAACGAGATGATCACGTTCTTCAAGCCGGTCGTCGACAAGGCCGTCGAGCGCCCCTGGATCCCGGAGACCGGCAGCCTCTTCGCGCCGCTCGTCACCGAGTACACCAAGGTCCTCACCGGCCAGACCACTCCGGAAGCGGGAGCCAAGGCGTCCGGCGACGCCTACCGCAAGCTCCTGAAGGACTGGAAGTAGAAGGAAGGCTGACCGACTGATGGCTGTGGACACTCCCAGCCAGTCGGTGGCGAAGGCCGCGGGCGACAGCGTCGCCCGCGGCCGGAGCCGCGGAACTGGCAAGCGCCGGAGCACGCGGAAGCGCTCCCTCTCCACCCACTGGTACGCCTGGATCATGGTCGTGCCGGTGGTCCTCGTGATCGCCGTGATCATCGGCTACCCGCTGGTCCGTGGCATCTACCTGTCGCTGACGGACGCCAACGAGCGGAACGTCGCCCGGTCGATCGGCGTCAACGAGATCCCGGCCACCTACGAGTTCGTCGGCCTGGACAACTACGCCGACGCGATCAGCGGGAGCCAGTTCCTCGGGACCCTGGGCTGGACGATCGTCTGGACCGTGTCCTGCGTGGCCCTGACCTTCGCCCTCGGCCTGACCCTCGCCAACGTCCTCAACCGCAGGATCGCCGGCCGCTCCGCGTACCGGATGCTGCTGATCCTGCCCTGGGCGGTGCCCGGCTTCGTCTCCGTCTTCGCCTGGCGCTTCCTCTACAACCAGGACAACGGTCTGCTCAACAAGATCCTCGCGGGCGGCGGCATCGACGCCGTCCCGTGGCTGAACGACCCCACCTGGGCCAAGTTCTCGGTCATCCTCGTGAACGTCTGGCTCGGCATCCCGTTCATGATGGTCGCCCTCCTCGGCGGACTGCAGTCCATCCCCGGCGAGCTCTACGAAGCGGCCGAGATGGACGGCGCGAACGCCTGGCAGCGCTTCCGGCACATCACGATGCCCGGTCTGCGCTCGGTCTCCACCACCGTCGTCCTGCTGAGCACCATCTGGACCTTCAACATGTTCCCGGTGATCTTCCTGCTCACCCGGGGCGGACCGGGCGAGGCCACCCAGATCCTGGTCACCCAGGCGTACAAGTTCTCCTTCGAGATCAGCCCGCGCGACTTCGCCCAGTCGTCCACGTGGGGCGTCCTCATCCTGGTCCTCCTGATGATCTTCGCCGCGATCTACCAGCGCGTCCTCCGCAAGCAGGGAGAAGTCTGGTGACCACCACGACCCCCACCCCCCAGACCGCGAACGTCCCGATCCGGGGCCGGCGTTCGCCGCTCGCCTCGGTCGCGCTGCACGTCACCCTGATCGTCGCGTCCGTGATCGCCGTCTTCCCCGTGCTGTGGGTCCTGCTGACCTCGCTCAAGCCGGCCAAGTACGCGATCACCACGGACTTCTTCAAGGAGACGACGCTCGAGAACTACACCGGCCTGCTGAGGGACACCCCCTTCCTCACCTGGTTCGGCAACTCGCTGCTGGTCGCCGGCCTCACCACCGTCGTCGGCGTCTTCATCTCCGCCACCACGGGCTACGCCGTCAGCCGCTTCCGCTTCCCCGGCAAGCGCGGACTGATGTGGACGCTGCTCATCACCCAGATGTTCCCGGTCGCCGTCCTCATCGTGCCGATCTACAACATCATGGCGTCGATGGGCCTGCTCAACCAGCCGGTCGGCCTGGTCATCACGTACCTGACGATCGCCGTCCCGTTCTGCGCGTGGATGATGAAGGGCTTCTTCGACACCATCCCGCGCGAGATCGACGAGTCCGGATACGTCGACGGCCTCACCCCGTTCGGCACGTTCTGGCGGCTGATCCTGCCGCTCGCCAAGCCGGGCATCGCCGTCACCGCGTTCTACTCCTTCATCACCGCCTGGGGCGAGGTCGCCTACGCCTCCGCCTTCATGGTCGGCGACGAGAACCTCACACTGGCCGGCGGACTGCAGAAGTTCGTCAACCAGTACGGCGCCCAGTGGGGCCCGATGGCCGCGGCCTCCGTTCTCATCGCCATCCCCGCCGCCCTGGTGTTCCTCTTCGCCCAGCGGCACCTGGTCACCGGCATGTCCGCCGGTGCCGTCAAGGGCTGACGGCACCGCGCACGCCTCCGGAACGCACCTCCGTACGCACCTCCTTACCTCTCAGGGAAGACATGACCCAGCATCTCGCCACCCCGGCCGACGCCCCGACCACCGGCACGCACACGGGCTGGTGGAGAGACGCGGTGATCTACCAGGTCTACCCGCGCAGCTTCGCCGACGGCAACGGTGACGGCATGGGCGACCTGGAGGGCATCCGCAGCCGGCTGCCGTACCTCAAGGAACTCGGCGTCGACGCCGTCTGGCTCTCCCCCTTCTACGCCTCGCCGCAGGCCGACGCAGGCTACGACGTCGCCGACTACCGGGCCATCGACCCCATGTTCGGCTCGCTCCTCGACGCCGACGCCCTGATCCGCGAGGCCCACGCCCTCGCCCTGCGCGTCATCGTCGACCTGGTCCCCAACCACTCCTCCGACCAGCACGAGTGGTTCCAGCGCGCCCTGCGCGAGGGACCCGCGTCCGTCCTGCGCGAGCGCTACCACTTCCGCCCCGGCAAGGGCGAGAACGGCGAACTGCCTCCCAACGACTGGGAGTCCATCTTCGGCGGCCCGGCCTGGACCCGCACCGAGAACCCGGACGGCACCCCCGGCGACTGGTACCTCCACCTCTTCGCCCCGGAGCAGCCCGACTTCAACTGGGAACACCCGGCCGTCCGCGACGAGTTCCGCTCCATCCTCCGCTTCTGGCTCGATATGGGCGTCGACGGCTTCCGCGTCGACGTCGCCCACGGCCTGGTCAAGGCCGAGGGCCTGCCCGACCTCGGCGCCCACGACCAGCTGAAGCTGCTCGGCAACGACGTCATGCCCTTCTTCGACCAGGACGGCGTCCACGAGATCTACCGCTCCTGGCGGCAGGTCCTCTCCGAGTACGACGGGGAGCGCGTCCTCGTCGCCGAGGCCTGGACCCCGACCGTCGAGCGCACCGCGAACTACGTGCGCCCCGACGAGATGCACCAGGCCTTCAACTTCCAGTACCTGGGCACCCACTGGGACGCGGCCGAACTGCGCCGCGTCATCGACGACTCGCTCGAAGCGATGCGCCCGGTCGGTGCCCCCACCACCTGGGTGCTCTCCAACCACGACGTCACCCGGCACGCCACCCGCTTCGCCAACCCGGCGGGCCTCGGCACCCAGCTCCGCGAGCCCGGCGACCGCGCACTCGGCCTGCGCCGGGCCCGCGCCGCGACCCTGCTGATGCTGGCCCTGCCCGGCTCGGCGTACGTCTACCAGGGCGAGGAACTCGGCCTGCCGGACGTCACCGACCTGCCCGACGAGGTCCGCCAGGACCCGTCGTTCTGGCGGGCCACCGGCCAGGACGGCTTCCGCGACGGCTGCCGGGTGCCGATCCCGTGGACCGCCGAGGGCTCCTCGTACGGCTTCGGCGACGGCGGCTCCTGGCTGCCGCAGCCCACCACCTGGGGCGCCCTGAGCGTCGAGGCGCAGACCGGCGACCCCGGCTCCACCCTGGAGCTGTACCGCAGCGCGCTCGCCGTGCGGCGGGCGCAGCCCGGACTCGGTGCGGGCGAGGCCGTCGAGTGGCTGGAGGCACCCGAGGGTGTGCTCTCCTTCCGCCGCGACGGCTTCGCCTGCGTCGCCAACACCACCGGCCGGGCCATCTCCGTCCCGCTGCCCGGCCGGTTCCTTCTCTCCAACGAGGAGGTCACGATCGTCGCCGCCGACGGCGAGGACACCGCGGTCCTGCCCGCCGACACCACCGCCTGGTGGGCGGTGTGACGATCCCCCTGCCGCGGGGCGCCGGGAACGGCGCCCCGCGGCTCGCGGACATCGCGGCCCAGTCCGGGGTCAGCGAGGCGACCGTCAGCCGGGTCCTCAACGGCAAGGCGGGGGTGGCCGGCGCGACCCGGCACAAGGTGCTCGCCGCGCTCGACGTGCTCGGCTACGAGCGGCCCGTACGGCTCAGACGCCGCAGCGCGGGCCTCGTCGGGCTCGTCGTGCCCGAGCTGACCAACCCGATCTTCCCGGCGTTCGCGCAGGTCGTCGAGCAGGTCCTCGCCGGGCACGGCTACACCCCGGTGCTCTGCACCCAGATGCCCGGCGGCGCCACCGAGGACGAACTGGTCGAGCAGCTCGTGGAGCGCGGGGTGGCCGGCATCGTCTTCCTCTCCGGCCTGCACGCGGACGCCTCCGCCGACCCGGCCCGCTACGCCCGGCTGACCGACCGGGGCGTGCCGTTCGTCCTCATCAACGGCTACAACGAGCACATCGACGCCAACTTCGTCTCCCCGGACGACCGGGCCGCGGCCCGCATGGCCGTGCGGCACCTGGTCGAGCTGGGGCACGAGCGCATCGGGCTCGCCATCGGCCCCACCCGGTACGTGCCCTCGCGCCGCAAGGCCGAGGGCTTCACCGCCGAGCTGTACGAGCTCCTCGGCGTCGAACGCGCCGACGCGGAACGCTTCATCAGACCCACGCTCTTCGGCGTCGAGGGCGGCCACGCGGCCGCCGACATCCTCCTCCGCGAGGGCTGCACCGGCATCGTCTGCGGCTCCGACCTGATGGCGCTCGGCGTGATCCGCGCGGTCCGCGCCCGCGGCCTGGACGTGCCCGGCGACGTCTCGGTCGTCGGCTTCGACGACTCGCCGCTGATCGCCTTCACCAGCCCGCCGCTCTCCACCGTGCGCCAGCCCGTCCAGGCCATGGCGACGGCGGCCGTCGGCGCGCTCCTGGAGGAGATCGAGGGGAACCCCGTGCAGCGCACGGAGTTCGTCTTCCAACCGGAGCTGGTGGTGCGCGGCTCCACGGCGCAGCCGCCCGCCCAGGTTTCGGCGGCGTTTCGTCCCGAAGGGCCGCAAGTCCTTTCGTAACAACTTGCGTTGGGGTGTCCGGAGGGTTGACCGGGCGTCGGGGCGCTCGTACGGTCACGGCTGAAAACAGTTGCTGACATTTTCGGCAACTTCTTGCGACAGTGAAGTCAGCAGGAGGAAACATGGCCAGAAAGACCGTGGCAGCTGCACTCGCCCTCGTGGCGGGAGCCGCTGCGGCCGTCACGGGAAACGCCCCGGCGCAGGCCGCCCCGCCCGGCGAGAAGGACGTCACCGCCGTGATGTTCGAATGGAACTTCGCCTCGGTCGCCCGGGAGTGCACCGACCGCCTCGGCCCCGCGGGGTACGGATACGTCCAGGTCTCCCCGCCCCAGGAACACCTCCAGGGCGGCCAGTGGTGGACCTCGTACCAGCCGGTCAGCTACAAGATCGCCGGACGCCTCGGTGACCGCGCCGCCTTCAAGAACATGATCGACACCTGCCACGCGGCGGGCGTCAAGGTCGTCGCCGACTCCGTCGTCAACCACATGGCGAACGGCTCGGGCACGGGAACGGGCGGGACCCCGTTCTCCAAGTACGACTACCCGGGCCTCTACTCCGGCGCCGACATGGACGACTGCCGCGCCGAGATCACCACCTACCAGGACCGGGGCAACGTCCAGAACTGCGAACTGGTCAAGCTCCCCGACCTCGACACCGGCGAGGAGCACGTCCGCGGGAAGATAGCCGGCTACCTCAACGACCTGCTCTCCCTCGGCGTCGACGGCTTCCGCATCGACGCCGCCAAGCACATGCCGGCCGCCGACCTCGCCAACATCAAGTCCCGGCTCACCAAGCCCGGCGTGTACTGGAAGCTGGAGGCCATCCACGGCGCCGGCGAGGCCGTCTCCCCGAGCGAGTACCTCGGCAGCGGAGACGTCCAGGAGTTCCGCTACGCCCGCGACCTCAAGCGCGTCCTCCAGAACGAGAAGCTCGCCCACCTCAAGAACTTCGGCGAGGCCTGGGGCTACATGCCCTCCGCGCAGTCCGGCGTCTTCGTCGACAACCACGACACCGAGCGCGGCGGCGACACCCTCTCCTACAAGGACGGCGCGAACTACACCCTCGCCTCCGTCTTCGCGCTCGCCTGGCCCTACGGCTCCCCGGACGTCCACTCCGGCTACGAGTGGACCGACAAGGACGCCGGACCGCCCAACGGCGGCCAGGTGAACGCCTGCTACAGCGACGGCTGGAAGTGCCAGCACGCCTGGCGCGAGATCTCCTCCATGGTCGCCTTCCGCAACACCGCGCGCGGGCAGGCCGTCACCGGCTGGTGGGACAACGGCAACAACGCGATCGCGTTCGGCCGCGGCTCCAAGGCGTACGTGGCGATCAACCACGAGTCCTCGGCGCTCACCCGCACCTTCCAGACCTCCCTGCCGGCCGGCGCCTACTGCGACGTCCAGTCGAACACCCCCGTGACGGTGAACGGATCCGGCCAGTTCACGGCCACCCTCGGCGCCAACACCGCGCTCGCCCTCCACGTGAACGCCACGAACTGCGGCGGCGGCACCACTCCGACCACACCGCCCGCCACCTCGGGCGCCTCGTTCCACGCCACCGCCACCACCGCGGTCGGCCAGAACATCTACGTCACCGGCAACCGCGCCGAGCTCGGCAACTGGTCCCCGGCCGCCGCCCTGAAGCTCGATCCGGCCGCGTACCCCGTCTGGAAGCTGACCGTCGGCCTGCCCGCCGGAACGGCCTTCGAGTACAAGTACCTCCGCAAGGACGCCGCCGGAAACGTCACCTGGGAGTCCGGCGCCAACCGCACCGCGACCATCCCCGCCTCGGGCCAGATCGTCCTGACCGACACCTTCCGCAACTGAGCCTCCCCCTCTCCGCAGGGCCGCCCCACCGGGGCGGCCCCCTCTTCCCGTACCTCCAGGGAGCACCCCCGTGACACGCAAGAGAACGGCGGTCGCACTGGCCGCCGCCCTGTGCGCCGCCCTCGTGCCCGCCGTCCCCGCGGCCGCCACGCCCCGGCCCCCGGCCCCGCCCTCCGACCGGCAGCTCGCCGCGGAGCCCGCCCGCCAGGACCTCACCCGCGAGCAGTTCTACTTCGTCCTGCCCGACCGGTTCGCCAACGGCGACACCTCCAACGACCGGGGCGGTCTCACCGGCAGTCGTACCCAGACCGGCTTCGACCCCACCGACAAGGGCTTCTACCAGGGCGGCGACCTCAAGGGCCTGACCCAGCGCCTCGACTACATCAAGGGTCTCGGCACCACCGCCATCTGGATGGCGCCGATCTTCAAGAACCGGCCCGTCCAGGGCACCGGCAAGGACGCCTCCGCCGGCTACCACGGCTACTGGATCACCGACTTCACCCAGGTCGACCCGCACTTCGGCACCAACGCGGACCTGGAGCGGCTGATCGACGCCGCCCACCGCAAGGGCATGAAGGTCTTCTTCGACGTCATCACCAACCACACCGCCGACACCGTCGACTACGCCGAGCAGAAGTACGGCTACCGCCCCAAGGGCTCCCACCCGTACCTCGACAAGGACGGCCGGCCCTTCGACGACCGGAACGGGATCGGCAAGGTCGACGCAGGCTCCTTCCCGTACACCCCCGTCGAGAAGGCCGGCCTGGACAAGACCGACGCCAAGGTCCCGGCCTGGCTCAACGACCCGACGATGTACCACAACCGGGGCGACTCCACCTGGGTCGGCGAGTCCGCCGAGTACGGCGACTTCGTCGGCCTCGACGACCTGTGGACCGAGCGCCCCGAGGTCGTCGAGGGCATGAAGAAGATCTACGAGAAGTGGGTCCGCGACTTCGAGATCGACGGCTTCCGCATCGACACGGTCAAGCACGTCGACCTCGACTTCTGGACCGAGTGGGCCACCGCACTCGACGCCTACGCGAAGAAGCGGGGCCGCGAGGACTTCTTCATGTTCGGCGAGGTCTACTCCGCCGACACCACCGTCACCTCCCCGTACGTCACCCGGGGCCGGCTCGACGCCACCCTCGACTTCCCCTTCCAGGACGCCGCCCGCGCCTTCGCCTCCCAGGGCGGCGGAGCCGACCGTCTCGCCAGGGTCTTCGCCGAGGACTACCGGTACACCACCGACAAGGCCAACGCCTACGAGCAGGTGACCTTCCTCGGCAACCACGACATGGGCCGCGTCGGGACCTTCCTCAAGCAGGACAACCCGAACGCCTCCGACACCGAACTCGTCCGCCGGGCCACGCTCGCCAACGAGCTGATGTTCCTCTCCCGGGGCAACCCGGTGATCTACTACGGCGACGAGCAGGGCTTCACCGGCCCCGGCGGCGACAAGGACTCCCGCCAGACCCTCTTCGCCTCGAAGACCGCCGACTACCTCGACGACGACCAGCTCGGCACCGACCGCACCCACGCCACCGACGCGTACGACCCCACGCACCCGGTGTACCGGTCCGTCGCCGCCCTGTCGAAGCTGACCCGCGAGCACCCGGCCCTCCGCGACGGCGTCCAGCGGGAACGGTACGCCGAGGGCTCCGTCTACGCCTTCTCCCGTACGGACAGCACGGCGCGGACCGAGTACCTCGTCGCCACCAACAGCGCCACCACCGCCAAGACCGTCGCCGTCCCCGTCGACGCGACGGACTTCCGCACCCTGTACGGCGGCCAGGGCGCCGTCACCGCCGCGCACGGCAAGGTCACCGTCACCGTCCCGGCCCTCTCCTCCCTGGTCCTCAAGGCCGACAAGGCCCTCCCGGCCCCCGCCGCCAAGCCCGCCGTCAGCCTCAGGGCGCCGGCCGCCGGAGCCACCGGCACCGTCGAACTCACCGCCGACGTGAGCGGCGACGGACTCAACCGCGTCGTCTTCGCCGCCCAGACCGGCAACGGCCGCTGGCAGACCCTCGGCACCGCCGACCACGCCCCCTACAAGGTCACCCAGCACGTCACCGCCCCCGCCGGCACCGCCCTGCGCTACAAGGCCGTCGTCGTCGACAGCGCCGGCCGCACCGCGAGCGCCACCGCCGCCACCACCGCGGGCCAGGCCCCCGCGGCCGAGAAGCCCGTCGCCGTCGAGCGCACCCACGCCGTCGTCCACTACCGGCGCGAGGACGGGAACTACGACGGCTGGACCCTCAAGGGCGCCGGCCAGGAAGCCGCGTTCACCGGCCGCGACGCCCACGGCGCCTTCGCCTGGGTCAAGGTCCCCGAAGGCGCGTCCACCGTCACCTACACCGTCGAGAAGAACGGCACCGCCGACGGCCCGCAGCGCGGCATCGCCCTCGGCCGCACCGGCGAGGTCTGGATCACGCAGGGCCAGGACGGCCAGTCCGAGACCGCCCCCGCCCCCGGCACCCCGGACCGGACCAAGGCCGTCCTCCACTACCAGCGCGCCGACGGGAACTACGACGGCTGGGGCCTCCACACCTGGACCGGCGCCGCCCAGCCCACCGACTGGTCCAAGCCGCTGACGCCGGTCAGGACCGACGCGTACGGCGCCGTCTACGAGGTCCCGCTCACCGACGGAGCGAGCTCCCTCTCCTACATCCTGCACAAGGGCGACGAGAAGGACCTGCCCACCGACCAGTCCCTCGACCTCGCCACCTACGGCCACGAGGTCTGGCTGCTCTCCGGTCAGCCGAAGTACCTGCTCCCCACCGTCGGCGGCGCGCCGAACCTCGACCTCGGCAAGGCCGAGGCCCAGTGGATCGACCGGAACACCGTCGTCTGGAAGGTCAAGGCCACCGAGGCCACCAGCCAGCAGCTCGTCTACGCCGGGAACGGCGGCATCACCGTCACCGACGGCGCCCTGAACACCGAGGGCCAGTGGCTCCGGCTGAACCAGACCGCCCTCACCGACGCGCAGAAGACGAAGTACCCCCACCTCACGGAGTACCCGGCCTTCACCGTCGACCCCCGCGACACCGACCGCGTCCGCGACTCCCTGCGCGGCCAGCTCATCGCCACCCAGCGCGCCGCCAACGGCGCCCTGCTCGCCGCCACCGGTGTCCAGACCGCCGGGGTCCTCGACGACCTGTACGCGACGAAGGCCACCGGCGCCGCCCTCGGCCCGGTCTTCCGGAACGGCCGCACCACCCTCTCCGTCTGGGCCCCCACCGCACAGACCGTCGCCCTCGAACTCGACGGCCGGACCGTGCCCATGCGCCGCGACGACAGCTCCGGTGTCTGGTCCGTCACCGGCCCGAAGTCCTGGACCGGCAAGCCCTACCGGTACGCCGTGAAGGTCTGGGCCCCCACCGTCCAGAAGATCGTCACCAACAAGGTCACCGACCCCTACTCCACCGCCCTCACCACCGACTCCACCCGTAGCCTCGCCGTCGACCTCACCGACCCCCGGCTCGCACCCCAGGGCTGGAAGTCCCTGAGGAAGCCCGCCGCCGTACCGCTGCGGGACGCCCAGATCCAGGAACTCCACATCCGCGACTTCTCGATCGCGGACCCCACGGCGAAGAAGGACCACCGGGGCACCTACCTCGCCTTCACCGACCGGGACAGCAAGGGCTCCAAGCACCTCAAGGCGCTCGCCGCCTCCGGCACCTCCTACGTCCACCTCCTCCCGGCCTTCGACATCGGCACCATCCCCGAGAAGAAGTCCGGACAGACCGCCCCCGCCTGCGACCTCAAGGTCCACGCCCCCGACTCCGAGGAGCAGCAGGCCTGCGTCGCCGCCGCCGCGGCCAAGGACGCCTACAACTGGGGCTACGACCCCCTGCACTACACCGTCCCCGAGGGCTCCTACGCCACCGACCCCGAAGGCACCCGCCGCACGGTCGAGTTCCGGCAGATGGTCAAGGCCCTCAACGGCGACGGCCTGCGCACCGTCATGGACGTCGTCTACAACCACACCGTCGCCGCCGGACAGTCCGACAAGTCCGTCCTCGACCGGATCGTCCCCGGCTACTACCAGCGCCTCCAGGCCGACGGCACCGTCGCCACCTCGACCTGCTGCGCCAACACCGCGCCCGAGAACGCGATGATGGGCAAGCTCGTCGTCGACTCGATCGTCACCTGGGCCAGGGAGTACAAGGTCGACGGCTTCCGCTTCGACCTCATGGGCCACCACCCCAAGGCCAACATCCTGGCCGTGCGCGAGGCCCTCGACGAGCTGACCGTCGCCAAGGACGGCGTCGACGGCAAGGCGATCATCCTCTACGGCGAGGGCTGGAACTTCGGCGAGATCGCCGACGACGCCCGCTTCGTCCAGGCCACCCAGAAGAACATGGCCGGAACCGGCATCGCCACCTTCTCCGACCGGGCCCGCGACGCCGTCCGCGGCGGCGGCCCCTTCGACGAGGACCCCGGCGTCCAGGGCTTCGCCTCCGGACTCTTCACCGACCCCAACACCTCCACCGCCAACGGCACCCCCGAGCAGCAGAAGGCCCGGCTCCTCCACTACCAGGACCTCATCAAGGTCGGCCTGACCGGCAACCTCGCCGACTACACCTTCACCGACACCTCCGGCCGTACGGTCAAGGGCAGCCAGGTCGACTACAACGGAGCCGCCGCCGGATACGCCGCCGCCCCCGGCGAGGCCCTCGCCTACGCCGACGCCCACGACAACGAGACCCTGTACGACGCGCTCGCCTTCAAACTCCCGGCGGGCACCGGCCCGGCCGACCGCGCGCGCACGCAGGTCCTCGCCATGGCGACCGCGACCCTCTCGCAGGGCCCGGCGCTCTCCCAGGCGGGCTCGGACCTGCTGCGGTCCAAGTCCCTCGACCGCAACTCGTACGACAGCGGCGACTGGTTCAACGCGATCCGCTGGGACTGCCGCGACGGCAACGGCTTCGGCATCGGCCTCCCGCCGGCCGCCGACAACAAGGCCAAGTGGTCCTACGGCAAGCCGCTGCTCGTGAATCCGGCCCTGACGGTCGGCTGCGCGCAGATCGACGGCGCCTCCGCCGCCTACCGCGACCTGCAGACGATCCGTACCACCGAGCCGGCGTTCTCCCTGGCCACCACCGGGCAGGTCCAGGACGCCCTGTCCTTCCCGCTCTCCGGCCGCGAGGAGACCCCGGGCGTGATCACCATGCGCCTCGGCGACCTGGTCGTCGTCCTCAACGCGAGCCCCGGCAGCACCACGCAGAAGGTCGCCGACCTGGCCGGGAAGGGCTACCGCCTCCACCCGGTGCAGGCGAACGGCGCCGACACCGTCGTGAAGTCCGCCTCCTACGAGGCCGGTTCGGGCGCCTTCACGGTCCCGGCGCGGACGGTGGCGGTCTTCAAGGCCGGATGACCGGCCGCTCCTTGAGCACCCGTTCCATCAGCGTGACCCCGTAGCGCGTGCCGTCGGCGGCGAGCCTTCCCGGCTCCTCGCCGACGGCGCGGTACCCCGCGGCCCCGTCGTACATTCCCGCCAACAGGTCCGGATCGCGGTCGTCCGCCCGTCGGAAGGTCACTTGTGCCGTCAGGGCGATCACCGTAAAGGTGTGGCCAGACATTCCGTCCCACCGGGAGTGAGCCCCATGCCGCAGATCACCGTCGACCACTCCGCGCCCCTCGACCGGCGGGGCTTCGCGCTCGCCCTGCACCCCCTCGTCGTCGAGAGCGTCGGCACGACGCTCGACGCCTGCAAGACCCGCTTCCGTGAGGTCGGCGAGGCGGTCGTCGGGGACGGCGCCACCGAGGACGTCGTCGTGCACGTCGAGATCGCCCTGCTCTCCGGCCGCACGGACGAGGTCAAGGCACGCCTCTCCGAGGCGGTCCTCGACCTGCTGCCCGCCTACGTCGACGCGACCGGGGCCGTCCGCCTCTCGGTCGAGGTCCGCGACCTCGAATCGTCCTACCGCAAGCGCTGATCGGGCACGGAGGCCGCCGCCGCGTCGGGCGCCGCCGCCTCCGGCGGGGCCGCGGGCACCAGCACGACCAGCCGGGCCACCAGGTCCCCGAAGGGGCCGTCGGCCGGCTCGTCCGCGAGGATGCCCACCAGGATCTCCGCCATCTCCGGATCGTAGGCGGCGCTCACCGCGGCGAGCGCGGCGAAGTCGTGCACGAGCTGCAACTCCAGCTCCGCACGCGGCACCCGGCGCCCGTCCAGCCAGATCAGCGCCGTCGACTCGGCCAGCGAGACCCACGAACGGACGACCAACTCCAGCCGCGCGGACGGCTTCTCGACCCCCAGGTGGGCGAGGATCTGCACGTACGCGGCGTGCCGCACCTCGTCGATCATCGCGTTCGTCGTGGAGGAGCCCACCGCGGGCCCGCCCCGCATCAGCGCCGCGAACCCCGGCCCGTGGTCGTCCACGAAGTCGAAGAACCGGCCCATCACCCGCATCAGCCGCGCCCCCAGGGGGCCCTGCGGCGGCTCCACGAACCTGGCGGCCAGCTCGTCGGCCGCCCGCCGCAGCGCCGCCTCGTAGAGGCTCTGCTTGCCGGGGAAGTAGTGGTAGACCAGCGGCCGCGAGATCCCCGCGGCCGCGGCGATCTCGTCGATGGAGACCTCGTCGGGAGAGCGGTGGCTGAAGAGTTCGAGGGCCACCCCGATCAGCTGCTGCTTGCGCTCCTCGACGCCCATCCTGCGGCGTACCCCGGTCGTCATACGAACAGCCTAACGGGGTCCGTTACGCTCCTGCCCCATGAGCGCTTCCGACCAGGACACCCCGGCCACCAAGGCCCCGGAGGCCCCCGAGGCCCCCGAGACCGACGAGGTACGCGAAGACCACGGGCCCGACGGACTCGACGGGCCGGGCGTGCCCGACGCGGACGAGGACACGGCTGACGAGGACGACGCGGCTGACGGGGACGACGGCGTGAGCGACGGCGCCGAAGAGGACGACACCGAGGACGACACCGAGGACGACGACGCCGACGACGGCGCCGCGGGCGGGCTCACGCCCAAGCAGGCGCGCCGACTGCGCGTCGCCGCCGCCTCCGTGCTCCTCGTGGCGATGGCCGTGGTCCTGGTGATCCGCCTCGCCAGCCGGACGTCCGTCCTCGTCGTCGGCGTGTACGGCCTCGCCATGATCCTCTGCGGGATCGTGATCGAGCTCTCCCGCAACGGCCGTACGCGGCTCGGCACCTGGCTCCTGGTGGGAGGCCTCCTCACCGCGCTGGCCCTCGACTGGCTGGTCCTGCCCTGACCCCTGACCCCTGACCCCTGCCCTCAGAGATCGAGGACGAGCCGCTTTCCCGCGCAGCGCGAGACGCAGATGAGCATCGAGTCGTCCCGCTCGGCGTCGGTGAGCAGCTCGTCGCGGTGGTCGATCTCGCCCTCCAGGACCCGCTGTTGGCAGGTTCCGCAGAAGCCCTGCCGACAGGAGTACGTGAGGCCCGGGAGCTCCTCGCCGACCGCCGCCAGGACCGACTGGTCGGCCGCCACCCTCACCGTACGACCGGAACGGCGCAGTTCGACCTCGAAGGCGGTGCCGCCGGTCGTCGCCGCCGCCGAGAAGCGTTCCAGACGCGGGGTCCGGCCCTCCGGCATCGCCGCGGCCACCGCGTCCATCAGCCCGTCCGGACCGCAGCAGTACACCAGGGTCTCGGCGGGGATCCGCGCGAGGAAGCCCAGGTCGGGCCGGCCCGACTCGTCCTCGGCGACGACCGTCGTACGCTCGCCGCCCAGCGTCTCGATCTCCGCCAGGTAGGGCATCGTGGCCCGGCTCCGGCCGCAGTACACGAGCCGCCACTCCGCTCCGGCGGCCTCGGCGGCCCGCAGCATCGGCAGGACCGGGGTGATGCCGATGCCCCCGGCGACGAAGACGTACGCGGGGGAGTCGACCAGCGGGAAGCGGTTGCGCGGGCCCCGGATCGCGATCTCCACGCCCTCCTGGAGCCGATCGTGGACCTCGCGTGAACCGCCCCGGCCGCCCTGCTCCTGCTCGATGAGCCGGGTCGCCACCGTGTACCCCGAGGTGTCGGCCGGATCACCGCAGAGCGAGTACTGCCGGACGAGTCCGGAGGGCAGCACGAGGTCGACATGGGCGCCCGGCTGCCAGCTGGGCAGTCCGCTTCCCTCCAGGCGCAGTTCGACCACGCCCTCGGCGGGCGTGGCACGCCCGGTGACGCGGACCCTGCGGGGGACGGTGCTGCCCCGGCCGTAGCCGGAGACGGGCTCGTCGAGGGCGGGCATCGGCCACAGCGGGGCCGTGGCCATGCGGCTGCGGACGGCGCGGCGGACGAGCAGCGCCGCCCCCGCGGCGAGGGCGACGGTGGTGAACCGGGGCATCAGTGCCCTCCGTTGGCGCCGGGGGAGGAGGCCAGGTAGGCCATCGCCTGCGCGGTGTCCCCCTCCTGGGAGGGGTGGTAGGCGCGGCTGAGGTAGCGGGGTATGGAGCGCAGCATGTCCGGGGTGGAGGGCAGCAGGCCCTGCCGGCCCCTGCGGACGAACTGGCCGAGGGAGGCCTTGCCGTCGAGGATGCTCGGGTCGTTCTCCATGAAGAAGCGCACGCCCCGCTGCCAGAGGAAGACGAGCGTGGAGAAGGCGAGCGCCCAGGTGCGGGCGCGGCGCCGGTAGCCGCCGTCGAGGTGCATGAAGAGCTCGAAGGCGACCGAGCGGTGCTCGACCTCCTCGGCGCCGTGCCAGCGCAGCAGGTCCAGCATCGTCGGGTCGGCGCCGACCCGGTCGAGCGCCTCGGCGTTGAGCACCCAGTTGCCGAGGAAGGCGGTGTAGTGCTCGATCGCGGCGATCATCGCGACCCGCTCCATCAGCCACCAGCGGCGCGGCCGGCCCGGCGGCAGGGTCCGGTCCCCGAGGAGCTTCTCGAAGAACCAGTCGACCTGCGCGGTGTACGGGGTGGGGTCGAGGCCCTGCTCCCGGAGGTGGGGCAGCACGTCGTCGTGCGCCTGGGAGTGGATGGCCTCCTGGCCGATGAAACCGATGACGTCCGCGCGCAGCCGGTCGTCGGTGATGAGCGGCAGCGCCTGCTTGTAGACGTGCACGAACCAGCGTTCGCCGGCCGGGAGCAGCAGGTGCAGCACGTTGATGGTGTGCGTGGTGAAGGGATCGCCGGGCACCCAGTGGAGCGGGGTCTCCTCCCAGTCGAAGGAGACCTTGCGGGCCTTGAGTTCGACGTGCTCCGACGCCACCGGTGCAGGCTGCGTATTAGACATGCCGTCAATGTACTGAGGGGTAGGCGACGGCGACAGATCTGTGCACGGTCTTTCTGACCGCTCAGGGCAGGGTACGGGGGCCGGCGTGGGGCGGGAGTGGGACACGGACGGGACGGGGGTGAGCCGGGGGTTGGGTGGGAGTGGGGCCGGTGTGAGGTGGGCGTGGGCCGGCCCGGCGGTCGGAGCGCGACCCGCTCGGAACGGGCGTGGGGGTGGCCCGGCATCGGGCCGGCCCCCGAGCGGGCCCGGGTCCGTTCTCGGGTCCGTTCTCGTGTCCGCTCCGGGGCCCGCTCCGGGCCCGGGTCTTGACGATCACCTCAGGGCGCTCACGCGCCTCCCGTCCCGCAGGGTGCCGTCCAGGTCCGCGCGGGCCCCGGCCGCCGCCTTCACCGCGAGGACCGGACCGTCGGACCGGCCCTTCACCCCGCCCGAGGTCTCCAGGGCGGTGAAGTCGGGACTGCCCGCGGCCAGGACGTACCAGCCACCGCTCGGCCCCTGCCACAGCACGCCCGCCAGGACCCTGGGGTCCCGCACGCCGCACGCGGGCGACCCCTCGGAGCGGGCCGCGAGCGCGGCCGGCACGGTGGGTGACGGGACCAGGAACTGGGCGAGGACCCTGCTGCCCGTGCCCCGCCAGGTCTCCGCGCGCGTACACAGCCAGGTGCCCCGTCCCGCGCCCTCCGGCAACGTCTGCCGGGCGAAACGCCAGGCGTTCACCGACCGCACCCCGTGCGCCCGCACCGCCGTCAGCTGGCAGGCCGTCCTGGCCCACGCCTCCCGCGCCTCCGGGCCCGTCGCGTCCGCCGGCGCCGCCGGCGGGCCCCACAGGAGCCGGGCCGGGGCCAGCTCGCCCAGGTCGGCGAGGAGCCGCAGCCCCGAACCGTCCCGCACCTGAAGGGTGTTCCAGCGTGTGCAGCCCTTCGCCTGGGCGGGGCTCGGCACCGGATCGGTCACCCCGTCCGCGTCCCGCACCAGCGGCCGGGCGTCCTTCGCGGGCGCGAGGAGGTCCCGCACCGCCGTCACCTCCACCCAGGGGGCCGTCAGATAACGGACGTTGCCCGCCGCGCGGGAGACCACGAGCGCCGCCGAACCGATCGGGTCGGCCCCGTCGGTCCGCGCGAGGTCGAGTGCCGCGCCCGCCGTGCCCTCCAGCGGCTCCGCGTACCGCACGGCCCGCAGCCCGTCGTGCAGGAGCACCACCCGGGCCCCGTCCACCACGCCCGCGAAGAGCAGCTGGGGCGGCCCCATCGGCGGCCCCGCCGGCGTCCCGGGCGTCGCGGAGGAGAGCACGGCGGCACCGGGCCTGGCCCACACGGCGAGCGCCCGGCGCAGCAGCGCGCGATCCCCGCTCAGACCGCCCCGCGTCGGCCACACGGAGAAGTCCCGCCGCGTCGAACCGGGCCAGGCGGCCGCGGGGACCCGCTTGAGGGCACCGGGGTCGAGGGCGGCCTCGGCGGCCGGGTTACGGGCGTACGAGGGCGCCGCGGCACCGTTTCTGCCCCAGCCGTCCCCCGGCAGCCCGAGCAGCGCCCCGCAGACGAGGAGGGCGGCCACGGCGACGACCGCGGCCCGGACGTGCTGCCTCCGCCGCATCAGATCGGTGGGCCGCGCCTGCAACGCGCAGGGATCGAACTCGTCGGACTCCAGCAGGGCGACACCGCCGAGGCGGCCGGGACGGACGGCGGGGGCCGGGCCCCGGGGCGCGGTGCGGCCGCCGGGGCCGTCGGCCCGGTCGGTGACTCCGGTGTCCGCCTGTTCGCCCCGGCCCACGGCACCGGCACCGGCGCCGGACCTGCCCCCGCCCCGGCCCGGGCCGCCCTGCTCGCCGACCCGCTCGGCCCGGTCTTCGTTCTCGGGGGCGGCGCCCCCGGTCCTCCAGGGGCCACCCTGTTCACCGACCCTCGTCGTGCCGGGGGTGGATCCGGCAGGGGCGGCGGGATGTCCGGACCCGGCAGCCGAGGCGGCCTCCGCCGTGTCCAGCGCGTCCGCCTCCGCGAGGGCCGACGCCGGGTCCGCCACCCCCGCCGCCGCCAGCACCCGCAGGACCTCCGGGTCGCCCTGGCGCTCCAGGCCGCGGAGCACGTAAGCCGCCCGACCGGGGCCGGAGAGCCGGGACAGCCGCTGGTCCAGGGCGAGTTCGTCGGCGCCGCCCACCCGGGGGAACAGCCGCAGCCCCCACACGTGCGGGAGCAGCGGCGGGAACTGCGCCCGGCGCGGCAGCGCGAGCCGCCGCAGCGGCAGACCGGCGATCAGGGCCTGCCGCAGCACCTCGCCCCGGACGTACGCGTACCCGGGGTCGACCGCGTCCTCGGCGAGCCGGGGCTCCGGCACGGCGGGGCCCGGGACCCGGCGGCGCGGCAGCGAGCGCTGGACGAGCGCGTGCGCGGTCAGCACCCGGCGGTTGCGGCCGAGCGACGGCGGCAGCACGAGGTAGGCGATGCGGACGAGACGCGGATAGCGCTCGACGAGCGCGGCCTCGGCCTGCTCGACGTCGACCGGGCCCACGGGTGAGGGAACGAGATCCTTGGTGCTCACGTTCAGCAGAACGAGCGATTCTTCCGATGGTCACCCCGGCCGGAGCGGCTCCGCCGACCGAGGCCTGTGCCCTGATCACCCGCCGAGGGTGAGCCGCTCCCGGATCGTCGCCGTGACCTCGTCCGGGACGCCGAGCCCCTCCCGTACGTACTTCTCCATCGAACCGTGCTTGACCGCCACCTCGTCGAGCCCCGCCTCCAGGTACTCCGGCAGGACCCCGATCAGGTCGAGTGCCAGGTCAGGGTTGCCGCCCTGGGCAGTGAACCCCTCGATCATCGGCGCGAACGCCTGCCGCACCGCCGTGTTGACGGACAGGTACTCGTCCCGCACCGTCTCCTTGTCCGCGCCGAGCAGCGACAGGACGACCGTCGCCGCCCACCCGGTGCGGTCCTTGCCCGCCGTGCAGTGGAAGAGCAGCGGCCCGGCACCCGGAGTGCCCAACTCGGTGAGGAGCGCGCCGTAGGAGGCGCGGGCGGAGTCGCCGGAGACGAAGGTGCGGTAGGTCCGGGCGAAGGCCGCCCGGGCCTGGCCCGCCCCCAGGTGTTCCTCGGCGAGCGCCGGGTCGGTCAGGAGCTCCTTGAGGCGGGCGGCGGGCGGCAGCCCGCTGATGGCCAGGTGGTCGGCGAGCACGTCCGCGACGAGCAGCCGCGCGCCCTCGGGCAGCCGGTCGGGCCGGTCTCCCCGCTCGCCCTCCGTCCTCAGGTCGACGACCGTACGGATGCCGAGCCCGGCCACGGCGGGTTCGGCCGCGTCGAGCCGGTCGAGCCGCGCGGAGCGCAGGACCAGGCCGGGCCGGACGGAACGCCCGGCACCGAGCGGCAGGCCGCCGAGGTCACGGAGGTTGGCGACGGAGGTGGCGGGGATGGCTGGCATGGCGTCGGCTCCTCCGGTTCGTACGCGTTCGTGTCCGACCGTAAGGGATCACCCGCTTCCAGGCAGCTTCAGATGCTTTCACTCACCTTCACGTCATTCCGAGATACCTATACGGATTCAGGCTGGTTCACGCCTTTCGTCCCGCCCTCGGCGAGGGTCGCCCACACCTCGGCCTCCCGCTCCGGCGCGAGGCCGACCGCCGGCCGGTCCGGCCGCTGCGGCGCGGTCCCGCCGAGCGACTCCAGCCATGACCAGGTGTCGGCGACCGTCTCCTCCGCCGGCCGGCAGCGCAGCCCGGCCGCGACCGCCCGGGAGACGTCGGCGGTGTGCATCGCGTCGTACATCTCGCCCGGCGGCAGCCACACGGGCAGCTCCGACCAGGGCTCCACCCCGGCCGCGAGCAACGCCTCCGGCTCCGTCCAGCGGAGCTCGGCGTCCGCGCCGGTGACCCGCACACACGCGTCGAGCAGCTCCTCCGTCGTCGTGTGCCCGGGCGGCGAGACGAGGTTGTACGGCCCCGACAGCCCGGCGGCCACCGCGTCGAGCGTCCACTCGGCGAGGTCGCGGGCGTCGATGTACTGGAGGGGGAGCGTGCGCGGCCCCGGGGCGAGGACCGGGCCGCCGCGCGCGATCCGGCCGAGCCACCAGGGGAGCCGGCCCACGTTCTCGTACGGGCCGATGATCAGGCCCGCGCGCACGAGCAGCGTCCGGTCCGCGCCGAAGGCGGCCGTGGCGGCGAGCTCACCGCCCCGCTTGGCCTCCGCGTAGGGCACGTCCCCGTCGTCCGGCGACCCCTCCACCAGCGGCCCGTCCTCGTCGAGTCCGGCGGCCGGCGGCCACGCGTACACGGACCGGCTCGACACGTACGCGTACCGCCCGACCCGGTCGGCGAGCAGCCGGGCCGCGTCCCGTACCGCGGAGGGAGCGGCCGACCAGGTGTCCACGACGGCGTCCCAGGAACCCGTGGCGAGGGCGGCGAGGCCCTCGGGGCCGGTGGTGCGGTCGCCGAGCAGCGACGTGACTCCCTTCGGCGGGGCGTGCCGGCCCCGGTGGAAGACGGTCACCTCCCAGCCCCTGTCGAGCGCGGCCTCGACGACCGCGCGACCCACGAACTCCGTACCACCCAGCATCAGTAGCCTCATGATCCGATCCTGTCCGGCCGCACGGCGTCGAGCCAGGGCGTTCCGCTCCGGGAGGATTCCGCCACGGGAGGAACGTCACCGGAGCGACGGCGACGTCACGGGAGCGGGGAGCGCCCTCGTGCGCCGCGGAGCGGGATGGCACGATGACGGGCGATGACGAATGCCCGGTCGCCCCTGCGCGCCTTGCGTGCCGCCCTGTTCGCGGTGGTGTGCGTGACCTTGGCCGCCGTGGGGCATTCGTCCATGTCCGCGCACCGGCTTCCGGTGCCGGCACTGCTCGGCGCCTTCGTCGTGACCGCGGCCGCCGCCTGGGCCGCCGCCGGCCGGCGCCGGGGCGCGCCGACGATCGCGGGCGCGCTCTTCGCCCTCCAGGGCGGGCTGCACCTGATCTTCTCGATGGCCGGCGCCCACGCCGGGGACACGGGCCACCCCACGGCGACGTCCCCGCACGGCGCGACCGGCATGACCGGTGCGACCGGAATCCACCCGGCCCACCACATGGCCGCCGTCACCGACCCGCCGGCCGCCGACCCCGCCATGAGCACGGGCGCGGGCATGGACATGAGCGCGGGCCAAGAGACGGGCACGGCCGCCGGCCTGGTCATGGACCTGGGCGCCGGCATGCTCGCCGCCCACCTCCTCGCCGCGCTCCTCTGCGGCCTCTGGCTCGCCCACGGCGAAGCCGCGTTCTACACGCTCGCCCGAGCCGCCCTCGCGTACGCCTTCACCCCCCTGCGCCTGCTGTGCGCACGCGTCCACGTCCCCGACGCCCCGCGCGGCCCGGTCCGCCGGACCCACCGCGGCGCCCACCGGCCGCACACCGTCGTCCTCGCGCACACCCTGTCCCGGCGCGGGCCGCCCCGGCTGTCCGTACCCCGCGCCACGACCCTCGGAGCACACGCCTGACCCGGGGGTCCTCCCCCTGTCTGCACCGAGTCCTAGGACAGTCATGACCATCGACGATCCCGCACGCCCGGACACCTCCGAGGCGCCACCGTCGGAAACCACCGAGGCCCCCGACACCACGCCCGCCGGTTCCGCCCCGGCCAGGCCCACGACATGGAGCGCCCTGCGCCCCCTCGTCCTCCGCCTCCACTTCTACGCGGGCGTCCTCGTCGCCCCGTTCCTCCTGGTGGCCGCCGCGAGCGGCCTCCTCTACGCGCTCTCCTACCAGGCCGAGAAGATCGTGTACGCGCACGAGCTGGAGGCCCCCGTCGGCGAGACGGCCCTGCCGCTCTCCCAGCAGGTGCGCGTCGCCCGCGAGGTCAACCCGAACGGCACCGTCACCGCCGTCTGGCCCGGCGCCGAGCCCGGCGCGACCACCCGGGTCCTGATGGCCGACCCGGACGTCCCCGAGGGCACCTCGCTCGCCGTCTTCGTGGACCCGTACACCGGAGACGTACGCGGACAGCTGCCCAGCTACGGCAGCTCGGGCGCCCTCCCGCTGCGCACCTGGATCGACGGCCTGCACCGCGACCTTCACCTCGGTGAGTTCGGCCGCAACTACAGCGAGCTGGCCGCGAGCTGGCTGTGGGTCATCGCGCTCGGCGGTCTCGCGCTCTGGCTCGGCCGGCGCCGGAGGAACCGCCGCGCCCTCTTCGTACCGGAGGGCGGCCCCGCCTCCCGGCGCCGCACCCTCTCCTGGCACGGCACCGTCGGCCTGTGGGCCGTCGCCGGCCTCGTGCTGCTCTCCGCGACGGGCCTGACCTGGTCGCGGTACGCGGGCGAGAACATCGGCGTCGTCCAGGACGGTCTCGGCGGCGCCACCCCCACCCTCACCGCGACCATCGGCGGCGCGGCGGCCGGCGGCTCCTCGGAGCACGAGGGCCACGGCGGCGCCCACACCGGCGGATCCACCGCCCAGGGCCCGGACATCGGCCTCGACAAGGCGCTCGACGCGGCCCGCGCGGCGGGCATCGACAGCCCGAGCGTCTCGGTGGTCCTGCCCGCCGAGGGCAAGGGGTACGTGGTCAAGGAGACCGACACGCAGTTCCCGCTGGAGCTGGACTCGGTCGCCCTGAACCCGGCCGACGGCGCGGTCCTCGACCGGCTCGCCTTCGCCGACCACCCGGTGCTCGCGAAGCTCACCCGGATAGGCATCGACGCGCACATGGGCGTCTTCCTCGGGCTGTTCAACCAGCTGCTGCTCGCCGCCCTGGCCCTCGCGCTGATCCTGCTGATCGTCTGGGGCTACCGCATGTGGTGGCTGCGGCGCCCGGGCCGCCCGGCGGCCCGCGGGGCGTGGCGGCGGATCCCGGTGACGATGCTGCTGCCGCTGGCCGCGGTCACGGCCCTGGTGGGGTGGTTCGTACCGCTGCTCGGCCTGAGCCTGCTGCTGTTCCTGGCCGTGGACCTCGCCCTGGCCCTGGTGTCCAGGCTGCGGGCGAGGTCACGGACCAGCTGATCAGGGCGTGTACTTGTAGCCGACCCGCCGCACGGTCTGGATCGTGTGGCGGTGCTCGGCGCCCAGCTTGCGACGCAGCCGGGCGACGTGGACGTCGACCGTGCGACCGTCGCCGACGTGTCCGTACCCCCACACCGTGGTGACCAACTGGTCGCGGGTGTGCACCCGGTGGGGGTGCGCCACCAGGTGGGCGAGCAGCTCGAACTCCAGGTAGGTGAGGTCCAGCGCCTGCCCGTCCACGACGGCCACGCGCTGGACGTTGTCGATGGTCACGGGCCCCTGCTCGTCCACCGCGGCGGCGACGGGCGCGGGCGCGGCGACGGGCAGGCGCGGCTGCTGGTCGGCCGGCACGAGGACGAGGTACCCGACCATCGGCGGCCGCCCCGGCAGGGTCGGCAGCGTGTGCGGGGGAGCGGGCAGCAGGGTGGCGCCGGGCGGCAGGAAGTCAGCGACCTGGGCGAAGTCGACGACCTCGTTGGGATCGACGGCGCGCAGTCGGTGACGGCCGGGACGGACGGCCGTGAGGGAGGCACTCTGGGTGTGGGCCATGAGAGGTCAGCTCTTTCGCGCGGAGAAACGAACGGACAGGAGTCGTACGTCGTGCGCGTCGGCCGAAGGCCGTGGATCGGACCGTACCGATCGGGGCTTTAGAGGGCCGACGCGTTCCTCGCGCGGCAACACACCCGGTCGAAGTCGTGATGCTGCCGGGAAGGCCAGAACGGCTCGAGGTCGTGACGACCCGTCGCGGTGTCGTTCTGTGTGAAGGCCATATCCCTATTGAACCAGAAGGGAATGCCCCCGACGACCCCTTCACCGGCCAAACCCCGTGTCGGCCTTCCCACATGCCGGGAGACCGGCCCCCGCCGGACGACCGAAGAGGCGCCCACCGTGGCCGGTGGACGCCTCTCGTCGTGGAGCTCGGTGGAGCTGCGCGGATCTCCGCGGATCAGACCTGGCCGACCTTCTCAAGGGCCTCGCAGCAGGTGTCCACCAGGAGGCGGGTCACCACGTACGGGTCCACGTTCGCGTTCGGGCGACGGTCCTCGATGTAGCCCTTCTGGTCCTGCTCGACCTGCCACGGGATGCGGACCGAGGCGCCGCGGTCCGAGACGCCGTAGGAGTACTGGTCCCACGGGGCGGTCTCGTGCAGGCCCGTCAGACGGTCGTCGATGCCGGCGCCGTAGTTCTTGACGTGGTCGAGCGGCTTCGAGCCCTCGCCGAGGGACTCGGCGGCGGTGATGATCGCGTCG
Organism: Streptomyces sp. Qhu_M48; assembly: GCF_051305195.1. Lineage (NCBI taxonomy): Bacteria > Bacillati > Actinomycetota > Actinomycetes > Kitasatosporales > Streptomycetaceae > Streptomyces > Streptomyces sp. Qhu_M48. The sequence continues at coordinate 1,655,802 of NZ_CP195432.1, forward strand.
TAGCCCTCGCGCATCGCCTTCGTCGAGAAGTTGGTGTGCGCGCCCGCGCCGTTCCAGTCGCCCTTCACCGGCTTCGGGTCCAGCGTCGCCGAGATGTCGAAGTCCTCGGCCGTGCGGTACAGCAGCCAGCGGGCGATCCACAGCTGGTCGGAGACCTCCAGGGGGGCCAGCGGACCGACCTGGAACTCCCACTGGCCGGGCATGACCTCGGCGTTGATGCCGGAGATGCCGAGACCGGCCTTCAGGCAGTTCTCCAGGTGCGCCTCGACGACGTCACGGCCGAAGATCTCGTCCGCGCCGACACCGCAGTAGTAGCCGCCCTGCGCGGCAGGGAAGCCGGCCTCGGGGAAGCCGAGCGGGCGCGAGCCCTTGAAGAAGGTGTACTCCTGCTCGATGCCGAAGATCGGCTCCTGAGCGGCGTACTTCGCGGAGACCTCGGCCAGCGCGGCACGCGTGTTGGACTCGTGCGGCGTCATGTCCGTGTTGAGGACCTCGCACAGCACCAGGATGTCGTCGCCGCCGCGGATCGGGTCGGGGCAGACGAAGACCGGCTTGAGGACGCGGTCCGAGGCGTGGCCCTTCGCCTGGTTCGTGCTGGAACCGTCGAAGCCCCAGATCGGCAGCTCCTCCAGGGCGAGGGCCCCACCCGCGATGATCTTCGTCTTCGAGCGAAGCTTCGCGGTCGGCTCGGTGCCGTCGATCCAGATGTACTCAGCCTTGAAGGTCACGGGCCTCATCCTTTGGCGTGCTGCTGCGGGGTCGCGGCGGCTCGCGGCGCTGCGAGAAGCTGCGGTGTTCTGTGTCCGGTCGCAGCTTCGCAACACGGGATTTCCCGTCGGTTGCCCGAATGTGAACCCCGTGTTACTCAGCCTTCCTGTGTTTCCCGCAGCCGCTGTGCGACCCCGTGGGCGTCGAGGAGCGCGTCGAGCCCGGCGCCCCGGACCCGCCCGGTACATCCGCTGGACCAGCTCCCCGTACACGTCCTCCACCAGCGCCGGATGCGGGATCCGGTAGTCCTCCGGGTGCGGCGTACGTCGAAGCGCCCCGCGTCGTATACGGGGTTCAGCGTCACCGCCGAGGAACCCAGGACCCGCGGGGCTGGGCGGAATCGAGGCGCCGGTCGCCCCGGCACGCGGGTGCGCGCAGTGCTGGGCCGCTTGCCGGTGCCCCCGGTCACGTTGTCGGAAAGCTCCGGGGCAACGGCACCAAGTCCGCCAAGCGCCGGCTCAAGCTGCGCAGCCGCAAGGAAGCGCGGCACGCCGCCCACGTCAGCCACATCATCGCGAAGAGCGCAGGTTCCGGACGCCGGTGTCCGCGCCCGGGAGCGAAAAGGGCCCGGGCCCGGGTCGGACGGATGTCAGGGCCACCCGGCAGACTGGGGGCATGGCCAAGCACCTGGGCGGCACGCCCCGTATCGGACTCCTCGGCACCGGCCCCTGGGCCGGTCGCACGCACGCGCCCGCGCTCGCCGGGCACCCCGGGATCGAGTTCAGCGGGGTCTGGGGCAGGCGCCCCGAGGCGGCGGCCACGCTCGCCGCGGCCTCCGGCACGCGCGCGTACGACGACGTGGACGCCCTCTTCGCGGCCAGCGACGCCGTCGCGTTCGCGCTCCCGCCGGACGTCCAGGCCCCGCTGGCGGTGCGGGCCGCGCGGGCCGGCTGCCACGTCCTCCTCGACAAGCCGGTCGCCACGACGGTCGCGGGGGCGCGCGAGGTGGCCGAGGCGGTCGAGGCCGCCGGGGTCGCCTCGGTGGTCTTCTGCACCCTTCGCTTCGCGGAGCCGACGGCCCGCTGGATAGAGGAACAGGTCGCGACGGGCGGCTGGTTCCTGGGCGAGGCGCACTGGCTGGGCTCGCTCTACGGAAGCGGTTCGAGCAGCGAGTACGCGGCCTCCCCCTGGCGCGAGGAGAAGGGCGGCCTGTGGGACGTCGGCCCGCACGTCCTCTCCGTCTTCCTGCCGGTCCTCGGCGACGTCACCGCGATCACCGCCGCGCGGGGTCCGGCCGACACCCACCACCTGGTGCTGCGCCACGCGTCGGGCGCGAGCAGCACCGCCACGCTCACCCTCAGCGCCCCGCCCGAGGCGGCGGAGGCGGCCCTCACCCTGTACGGCACCGGGGGCAGGGTCGAACTGCCCCGCTGGGACGGGGCGGTGGGGGCGTTCGGCGCGGCCGTGGACGCCCTCGTCGGAGCGGCCCGCACCGGCGAACCCGACGCCTGCGACGCCCGCTTCGGCCTCCGCCTCACCGAGATCCTGACGGCGGCGGAGACGGCGGCGGAGACGGCCCGGGCCTGACCGCCCCGGGCGGACCGCCGGGGCCCACCGGGCCCGACCGCCCGGAACCCACCGGTCAGGCCGGCAGGGACGCGGTCAGCGCGCCGCACAGCGCCTGGATCGCGGTCTCGTACAGCCGTTCCGGCGGGGTGGCGTAGCCGACGACGAGGCCGTCGGGGCGGGCGGGGCCCCGGGCCTCGGGGTGGCGGTAGGAGGCCAGGCCCTCCACGGCGACCCCGTGCCGGGCCGCCGCCGCGAGCGCCGCCCGCTCGGTGCCCGGCGGCAGTTCGACCACGGCGTGCAGCCCGGCGGCGATGCCCGTGACCCGCACCTCCGGCACCCGCTCCGCGAGCGCCGTCACCAGGCGGTCGCGCCGCCCCCGGTGCCGCTGGCGCATCCGCCGGACGTGCCGGTCGTAGGCGCCGGAGACGAGGAAGTCGGCGAGGGTGAGCTGCTCGGTCGCGGAGGCGTACGGCTCGCGCAGGCCCTTCGCCGCGACCACCCCGTCCACGAGGGCCGACGGCAGGCACATCCAGCCGATCCGCAGCGCGGGGGAGAGGCTCTTGCTGACGGAGCCGAGGAGGACGGTCCGCTCGGGGTCGAGGCCCTGGACGGCGCCGACGGGCCGCCGGTCGTAGCGGAACTCCCCGTCGTAGTCGTCCTCCACGACGAGCGCGCCGGAGGCCCGCGCCCACTCCAGGACGCCGGCCCGGCGCTCGGGGTGCAGCGGTCCGCCGGTGGGGAACTGGTGGGCGGGGGTGAGGAGCACGGCGCCCGCGTGCCGGGGGAGTTCCGCGACCCGTATCCCGTTCTCGTCGACGGGCACCGGCAGCGTGGAGACCCCGGCCTCGGCGAACAGCCCCCGGTGGAAGGGCAGCCCGTAGGCCTCCACCGCCCAGGGGCCCGCCGCGCCGGGCACGCGCGCGAGCAGCCGCAGCGCGTGCGCGGCGCCCGAGCAGATCACAATCCGGTCGGGGGTGGTGCGGACGCCCCGTACCCGGGCGAGGTACTCGACGAGGGCCCGGCGCAGTTCGATCCGGCCGTGCGGGTCGCCGATCCCGAAGGCCTCGTGCGGGGCGTCGGTCAGCGCCCGCCGCGCCGAGGCCAGCCAGGCCGCGCGGGGGAAGGCGCCGGGGTCGGGCTTGCCCTGGACGAGGTCGTACGGGAGCGGGGGCGGCGCGGTCGGCCGTACGGGCCCGGGGGCGGGCGCGGCGACCCGTTCGGCGACGCGGGTGCCGGAGCCCTGGCGGGAGGTCAGCCAGCCTTCGGCGACGAGTTCGGCGTACGCGTCGGCGACGGTGTTCCGGGCGATCCCGAGGTCGGCGGCGAGCGAGCGGTAGGGCGGCAGCCGGGTCCCGGGGGCCAGCCGCCCGCCGCGCACGGCCTCGCGCAGCGCCGCGATGAGCGCGGCCCGCCGCCCGCCGCCGGCACCGACCTCCAGATGGAGATCGACCCCGAGCCCGTCGCCGTCCGAAGGGGTCACCACCCGTCACCGCCGCCCATCAGTCCGCCGCACCCGCCCCACCCGCCGTACCGCCGCACCCGCCGTACCGTCCACCCGTCAGCGGGACAGCGCGTCCCGGACGGCCTCGTCGGACCGGGCGACGACGGCCGTGCCGTCCTCGGCGGTGATGATCGGCCGCTGGATGAGCTCGGGGTGGGTGGCGAGCGCGTCGATCCACCGGTCGCGGTTCTCGGCGTCGCGGGGCCACTCCCTCACGCCGAGCTCCTTGGCGGCGGCCTCCCGCGTCCGCGTGATGTCCCACGGTTCGAGCCCGAGCCGGTCGAGCACCTGCCGGATCTCCTCCGGTGACGGCACGTCCTCCAGGTAGCGCCGCACGGTGTACGAGGCGCCCTCGGCGTCGAGAAGGGTGAGGGCGCTGCGGCACTTGGAACAGGCGGGATTGATCCAGATCTCCATGCCCCCACGGTACCCCCCAGGCCTCTCTCCACCACCCCCCAAACCCCTTCTGGCCAGGGGCGATTGTCAGTGGGGGCCACTAAAATAAGGGGTGAAGGTGAGGGTCCCGGGGAGGGCCCGCACCCCGTCGTTCGCCAGGAGGTAGCCCATGGCTCTCGCCGTGATCCGGACACCGTCCCTCGAACCGTGGAAGCCGCTCCAGAGGAAGGCGCTCCCCGCGGGCCGCCCCCGCGAGTGGTACGTGACGCACAACCGGCGCCTGAAGGCCATGCGCCTCGCGATCGCCCTCCTCGACGCGGGCGTCTACGTCCCGTCGAAGGCCACGAACGCGTCCATACGCGCCACGGCCCAGCACATCGGCATCCACCCGCCCTCGGACACCACCTGCCGTATGGTCCGCACCTTCATCCGCCACGGCCGCTGACCGGGGCCACGGAACGGCGAGGGCCGCCGCCCCCGGACTTCCGGGGGCGGCGGCCCTCACTGCTGAGGCTCCGGCTTAGAGGTCGAAGTAGAGCTCGAACTCGTGCGGGTGCGGGCGCAGCTGGATCGGGGCGATCTCGTGCGTGCGCTTGTAGTCGATCCACGTCTCGATCAGGTCGGAGGTGAAGACACCACCGGCCTGGAGGTACTCGTTGTCGCTCTCCAGGGCGGAGAGGACGGCCTCCAGGTTGGTCGGGACCTGCGGGACGTTGGCGTGCTCCTCGGGAGCCAGCTCGTACAGGTCCTTGTCGATCGGCTCCATGGGCTCGATCTTGTTCTTGATGCCGTCGAGGCCCGCGAGGAGCAGCGCCGAGAAGGCGAGGTACGGGTTCGAGGACGGGTCCGGCGCGCGGAACTCGACGCGCTTGGCCTTCGGGTTCGAGCCCGTGATCGGGATGCGCATGGCGGCGGAGCGGTTGCGCTGCGAGTACACCATGTTGACCGGGGCCTCGAAGCCCGGGACCAGGCGGTGGTACGAGTTCACCGTCGGGTTGGTGAAGGCGAGCAGCGACGGGGCGTGCTTGAGGATGCCGCCGATGTAGTAGCGGGCGGTGTCCGAGAGGCCCGCGTAGCCCGTCTCGTCGTAGAACAGCGGGTCGCCGTTGGCCCAGAGCGACTGGTGGACGTGCATGCCCGAGCCGTTGTCGCCGAAGATCGGCTTCGGCATGAAGGTCGCGGTCTTGCCGTTGCGCCAGGCGACGTTCTTCACGATGTACTTGAAGAGCATCAGGTCGTCGGCCGCGGCGAGCAGCGTGTTGAACTTGTAGTTGATCTCGGCCTGGCCGGCGGTGCCGACCTCGTGGTGCTGGCGCTCGACCTGCAGGCCGACGTTCTCCAGCTCCAGGGAGATCTCCGAGCGCAGGTCGGCGAAGTGGTCGACCGGCGGGGCCGGGAAGTAGCCGCCCTTGTAGCGGACCTTGTAGCCGCGGTTGTTCTCCTCCGCACCGGTGTTCCAGGCGCCGGCCTCGGAGTCGATGTGGTAGAAGCCCTGGTTCGCCGAGGTCTCGAAGCGCACCGAGTCGAAGACGTAGAACTCCGCCTCGGGGCCGAAGTAGGCGGTGTCGGCGATGCCGGTGGAGGCGAGGTACGCCTCGGCCTTCTTCGCGATGTTGCGCGGGTCACGGCTGTACTGCTCGCCCGTGATCGGGTCGTGGATGAAGAAGTTGATGTTCAGCGTCTTGTCGCGGCGGAAGGGGTCCACGCGGGCCGTCGACAGGTCGGCGCGGAGCGCCATGTCGGACTCGTGGATCGCCTGGAAGCCGCGGATCGACGAGCCGTCGAAGGCGAGCTCCTCCGAGGGGTCGAAGGCCGTCGCCGGGATCGTGAAGTGCTGCATCACGCCCGGAAGGTCGCAGAAGCGGACGTCGACCATCTTGACGTCGTTGTCCTTGATGAACTTCTGGACCTCGTCGGCGTTCTGGAACCCGTGCTTCTCGGACATCCAACTCCTCCTACTCCCGGCCCGGGGAGGGGCGGGGTTTGCAGCTCGGTCGTGCGGCCAGTGCGGTGGCACACGCTGGACCCGACCATAGGCAGACGGGATTTCTCAAGCATGACCCAATTGTTTCGTCGAAGTTAACCGGCCTGGGTGTGGGTCGTGCCCGGGCCGCGCCGCGCCGGAGCGTCGGTCCGGCTTCGCCTACCCGGGCCGAAGTGATCAAAAACGGGCGCAGTACCGTGGTCGGGTGGACAACAGGCAAGCACTCGGATCTTGGCTCTCCGGCCCCCGCGCGGCGGCCGAGGACGCAGGCGTCGACTTCGGCTACCGCGGTCAGCAGCTCGGGCTGCCCGAGGAGGGCCCCGGTTCGATCGCCCGCCCCGGGCGGCGCCTCGGCGCCCTCTCCGTCGACTGGGCCCTCTGCACGTTGATCGCATACGGCCTGATCACCGACGGCTACAACCAGGCGACGGGGAACTGGGCCCTCGGCCTGCTCCTCGTCGTGAGCGTGCTGACGGTCGGCACCATCGGCTCGACGCCCGGCAAGCGCCTCTTCGGCCTCCAGGTCGTCTCCGTGAACGGCGGCCGGCTCGGCCTGCCGCGGGTGGTGCTCCGCTCCCTGCTCGTCTGCCTGGCGATCCCGGCCCTCATCTGGGACCGCGACGGCCGCGGCCTCCACGACCGCCTCTCGGGCGCCGTCCAGGTCCGCATCTGACCTTCCGGGCATGAGAGAGGGGCTCCGGACCTGGCGGTCCGGAGCCCCTCTTCTGTGTTCGGTCGGGCGCGTCAGCGCGTCTTTCCGCCCCGCGGCATCCGCATGCCCTTCGGCATCGGACCCTTCGGCAGCGGCATGTTGCTCATCAGGTCGCCCATCGCCCGAAGCCGGTCGTTGGCCACCGTCACCTGCGGGCCGGTGAGCACCCGAGGCAGCTTGAGCATGGTCGTGCGGACCTTCTTGAGCGGCACCTGGCCCTCGCCGTCACCGACGATGATGTCGGTCACCGGCACGTCCACCACGACGCGGTTCATCCGCTTCTTCTCGGCCGCGAGCAGAGGCTTCACCCGGTTCGGGTTGCCCTCCGCCACCAGCACGATCCCGGCCCGGCCGACCGCGCGGTGCACGACGTCCTGGCTGCGGTTCATCGCGACCGCGGGGGTCGTCGTCCAGCCGCGCCCGACGTTCTGCAGCACCGCCGCCGCCGCCCCGGGCTGGCCCTCCATCTGCCCGAAGGCCGCGCGCTCGGCGCGCCGCCCGAACACGATGGCCGCCGCCAGGAGCGCCAGGACGAAGCCCAGGATGCCCAGGTAGACCGGGTGACCGATCAGGAAGCCGATCGCGAGGAGGACACCGAGTACGACGATGCCCACGCCTGCGACGACAAGTCCGACCTTCGGGTCAGCCTTTCGGGTCATCTTGTACGTGAGGGCGATCTGCTTGAGCCGCCCCTGGTTCGCAGCGTCAGCGCTGCCCGTGTTTGCCTTCCTCGCCATGTCCTGAAGTTTACGTGGCCCGGGAAGTCCGGCCCGACGCGACCTCCATCACGTGCTGGGCCTCGACCCTGTCCTTGGCGCGACGGCGGTCCTCCAGGACGGAGTTCCAGGCGTTGCGCCGGGCGGTGCGCTGCCCGGCGCCGAGGAGCAGGGCTTCCACGGCCTTCAGGGCGTCGGTGACGGACGGGATCGCGGTGACGCGGACGTGCGTCGATGCGGCCGGCATGTCGGGGTCCTCCCTCGATAGCGGGTGAGACGAGGCGGGGGGCGTGAGCGTGCGGTGGCGGTGAGTGAAACCAGGCTCACAGACTGGTGTTACCAGGGCGTGACCCGGTGGTCAAACACTGGTGAAACGTTGATGCGGCCAGGCGGAGCAGTGCGGAAACACCGGCGCGGCCCGTACATCCCCGCTGAGCTGCGGGGGCGTACGGGCCGCGCCGGTTCCGGCCATTACCAGCCGGTAACCACTTGTGCTCGGATTCACACAGCGTGGGTGGCGTTGTCGACCGCGCCGCGCTTCTCGATCGCCTGCTGGAACAGACGTCCCGCGCGGTACGAGGAGCGGACCAGCGGGCCCGACATCACACCGGAGAAGCCGATCTCGTCGGCCTCCTCCTTCAGCTCCACGAACTCCTGCGGCTTCACCCAGCGCTCCACCGGGTGGTGCCGGACGGAGGGGCGCAGGTACTGCGTGATCGTGATCAGTTCGCAACCCGCGTCGTGCAGCTGCCGGAGCGCCTCGCTGACCTCCTCGCGGGTCTCGCCCATGCCGAGGATCAGGTTCGACTTCGTGACCAGACCGTAGTCACGCGCCCGCGTGATGACGTCCAGGGAGCGCTCGTACCGGAAGCCCGGACGGATGCGCTTGAAGATCCGCGGCACCGTCTCCACGTTGTGCGCGAAGACCTCGGGGCGGGAGGCGAAGACCTCCGCCAGGAGCTCCGGCACCGCGTTGAAGTCGGGAGCGAGCAGCTCGACCTTCGTGCGGCCGTCGGCGCGGTCCGCCGTCTGCTCGTGGATCTGGCGCACGGTCTCCGCGTACAGCCAGGCACCGCCGTCCTCCAGGTCGTCGCGCGCGACGCCGGTGATGGTGGCGTAGTTCAGGTCCATCGTGACGACCGACTCGCCGACCCGGCGGGGCTCGTCACGGTCCAGCGCCTCGGGCTTGCCCGTGTCGATCTGGCAGAAGTCGCAGCGCCGGGTGCACTGGTCACCGCCGATGAGGAAGGTCGCCTCGCGGTCCTCCCAGCACTCGAAGATGTTGGGACAGCCCGCCTCCTGGCAGACCGTGTGCAGACCCTCGCTCTTCACGAGGCTCTGCATCTTCGTGTACTCGGGCCCCATCTTCGCCCGCGTCTTGATCCACTCGGGCTTACGCTCGATGGGGGTCTGGGCGTTCCGGACCTCCAGGCGCAGCATCTTGCGTCCGTCGGGTGCGACTGCGGACACATCGGCTCCTGTAGCTTCGATTCTTCGGCGCACACCAGGGTACGCCGTTGCTTCCCATGCCTTACTACGTCTGGCCAACCTCTGGCCAGCGCCCCGCATTCCTCCGGTTCCCAGTTTCCCGGGTTCCTCGGTCCTCGCGTTCTCAGGCCGAGGCCGTCTCCACCGGACGCCCGATCTCGCGGGGCCTCAGCTCCGCGCCCTCCAGGACGGACCGCAGGTGGCGCTCCGCCACCGGGAGCACCTCCTCGATCGTGATGTCCCGGCCCAGCTCGTTGGCGAGGGACGTCACGCCCGCGTCGCGGATGCCGCACGGGATGATCCGGTCGAACCAGGCGTTGTCCGGGTTCACGTTCAGGGCGAAGCCGTGCATGGTGACGCCCTTGGCGACCCGGATGCCGATCGCGGCGAGCTTGCGGTCCTCGCGGCGCTGGCCGGCGTTGGACGGGGCGTACTCGGGGCCGTTCAGGCGCGGGTCGAACTCCTCGTCGTTCAGACGCGGGTCGAAGTCGAGCGACAGACCGCCGAGCGCGGGCCGGTGCTCCACCGGATCACCGAGCACCCACACCCCGCTGCGGCCCTCCACCCGGCTCGTCTCCACGCCGAACTCGGCGGCGGTGAGGATCAGCGCGTCCTCCAGGCGGCGGACGTGCGCGACGACGTCCACCGGGCGGGGCAGCTTCATGATCGGGTAGCCGACCAGCTGGCCGGGACCGTGCCAGGTGATCTTGCCGCCGCGGTCCACGTCCACCACCGGCGTCCCGTCGAGGGGTCGCTCGCTCTCCGCCGTGCGCCGGCCGGCCGTGTAGACCGGAGGGTGCTCCAGCAGCAGACAGGTGTCGTCGATCTCGTCGGCGAACCGCGCGGCGTGCACCTCGCGCTGCTTGTCCCAGGCCACCCGGTACTCGACGGCGTCCGCGCCGAATCCAAGGCGGACGAATCGCAGCTCACTCACGGCCATGCCTCCTCCTGGGTGCCACGGGCCGGCGACCGGGGATCAGCCCGGGCCGGCGCGGCACCATGCGTCATTCGCGCCCATGCCACTGTACGGCCGAGCCCGGTACACCCCTCCGGCAGGTGGACGGGGGTGGCCGGGGCCGCTACGTCAGCGATGCCGTCAATCCTCACACGATCGGATGAATGTGGGGCGAAGGTGGCGGTACAGGCCGTGAGGACCGCTAAATTCACGCCGTTCCATGAGGGTCCGACGGGGCTGCCGCCCGGACCCGGAAGGCAGGAGACCGCACAGCTGATGACGGAACGACCACCGCAGCGCATCCCGAACCGCCAGCTCGCCTCACTCATCGCCGAAGCCGGGTTCTCCCATGCGGGCCTGGCGAGACGAGTGGACCAGCTCGGTCTGGAGCACGGTCTCGACCTGCGGTACGACAAGACCTCGGTGACCCGCTGGCTCCGCGGCCAGCAGCCGCGCGGCACCACGCCGGCCCTCATCGCCGAGGTCTTCACCCGTCGCCTCGGCCGCCGGCTCTCCGCCCAGGACCTCGGCCTCGACGCCTGCGCGCCCGTCTACGCGGGCCTGGAGTTCGCCGCGACCCCCGAGGAGGCGGTCGACATCGTCAGCGGCCTCTGGCGCAAGGACTCCGGCAGCCACGCCGAACTCCGCAAGATCGCCTTCACCCCGGCGGGCCTGGTCGTCCCCAGCCGCGACTGGCTGATCGGCCGCGCCGACGAGCGGGTGGCCCGGGGGGACCAGCCGTCCGGGCCGCGCGTCTCCACCACGGCCCCCACCGCCGCCGAGGCCGCCCGGCACCCGCACGACACGCGCGTCCCGCACGACCCCCGGGTCCCGCCGCAGGGCCGCTTCTCCGTGCCCCGGCAGCGCGGCACGGACCGGGGGCCCGGGCAGCGGGTCTCCAGCGGCGACGTCGCGGCGCTCCGCTCCGTCGGCGAGCTCTTCCGCACCCTCGACCACGCCTACGGCGGCGGCCACGCCCGCCAGGCCCTCGTCCGCTACCTGGAGCACGAGGCCGAGCCGATGCTGCGCGGCACGTACGGGGAGTCCACCGGCCGCCGTCTCTTCGCCGCCGCCGCCGACCTCACCCGGCTCGCGGGCTGGACGTCGTACGACATCGCCGCCCACGGGCTCGCCCAGCGCTACTTCGTCCAGGCGCTGCGCCTCGCCCAGGCCGCCGGCGACCGGGCCTACGGCTCCTATGTGCTCGTCACCATGAGCTGCCAGGCCGTCTACCTCGGCCACGGGCGCGAGGCCGTGCAGCTCGCCCGGGTCGCCCAGCAGGGCGTCGGGACCGCCGCCCCGCCCGTCGTCCAGGCGATGCTGCACGCGGTCGAGGCGCGCGGGCACGCGGTCCTCGGCGAGACGCGCGCGTGCAGCGCCTCCGTCGTCCGCGCCGAGCGGGCACTCGAAGCGGCCCGGCCGGGCGACGAGGTGCCGTACTGGGCCCGGATGTTCGACGAGGCCCAGCTCGCCGACGAACTCGGGCACTGCCACCGCGACCTCCAGCAGTACCGGCTCGCCGCGCAGTACGCCGAACGCGCCCTGCAGCTCCGCGCCCCCGGCTTCGCCCGCAGCCGCCTCTTCTGCCGGGTCGTGCTCGCCACCTCCCGCCTCGCCCTGGGCGAACTCGACCAGGCGTGCGCGCTGGGGGCCGAGGCGGCCCAGCAGGCTTCGGAGATGCGGTCGGCGCGGGCGGTGGAGTACGTACGCGACTTCGAGCGTCGCCTGGAGCCGTACCGCGACGCGGCGGCGGCCCGCACCTACCGGGACCGGGTCGCCGCCATCGGCTGACCGCGGGGCGGCGTCCCGTCCGGGCTTGCCACCCCAGGCCTCGCCCCTGGGCCCGCACCCCGTGTGCGGGCCCGTAGTGGGTTGCGCCCACCCTCCGTCCGGAGGGCCGCCGGGCCGCTAGGCCGCCGCCTCCCCCGGCGAGGGTTCGGTCGGGAGGCGGAGGCCCAGGTCCGCGAGGAGCGCGGCGGCCGCGCGGTGGCCCGACGTGAGGGCGCCCTGGGGCGTGCTCACGGCCCGGTGGTCGCCGCAGACGTAGAGGCCCGAGAGCAGCCGCACCGAGCGGTCGGCGTCGTGCGGCGGCGTCATCGCCGGCACCGCGTCCGGCGTGTGGTGCAGGGCGAGCAGCTCCCACTCGTCGGTCGACGTGCCGTACAGCGTGGCCAGGTGCTTGCGGACCCGCCGCTCGGTGTCGTCCGGCGGCGTCCCGAGCACCGTCGACGTGATCAGCGTCCGGCCCTCGGGCGCACGGACCGGGTCGACCGCGCTCATCACCGCCGTGTGGGCCACCGGCCCGCCCTGATCGGACTCCAGGAGCAGCGTCGGGTCCCCGGTGGGCGCCGAGGGCGCGGCGTGATGGAGCACCGTGACGGCGTGGAACGCCGGCGTCCGCAGTCCCGGCAGCAGCTCCGCCGCCGTCCGCGCCCCCGTCGCGAGCACCACCGAACGGCACCGGAGCACCCCGTGCGCCTCCGTCGTGACCCGCGAGATGGACGCCTCCGTGACCCGTACGCCGGTACGGACCGTGCCCGGCGGCAGCGCGGCGGCCAGCCGCTCGGGCAGCGCCGTCGAACCGCCCTCGGGGACGGCCAGCCTGCCCCGGGCGAAGGCGCGCAGCGCGAGGTCCGCGCGACGGCTCGACATGCCGAGGTCCGGGTCGCCGAGGAGCGCGGCGAGCAGCGGCCGCAGCACCCCCTGCACGGTCCGGGCGGGCAGCCGGGCGGTGAGCGCCTCGCGCGCGGTCCGCTCGGGACGGGCGAGGATCCGTTGCGTCGGGGTCGCGGCGAGCCGGACGAGCGAGGCCCCGAGCCGCGCCTGGTCGAGGGAGGCGGCCGGATGCCGGGGGGCGCTCGCGAGGGCGCGCGCCACGCTGAACGCTCCCCCCACGCTCCGGTGGCCCGTACCCCGGGGCCCGCCGGGCGCCCGGCGCGGATGCGGGGCGCCCCACCGCGCGTACCGGCCGTCGCTGTGCACCAGCACCCCGGGGGTGAAGGGGCGCAGCACGAGGCCGTCGAGCCCCGGGGCGGCGCGCAGTTCCTCGTACGACAGGGTGAGCAGCGGCCCGACCCGGTCGAGGAGGAAGCCGTCGACGGCCTCGGTCGCCATCCGGCCCCCGACGCGGGGTTCCGCCTCCAGGACGGCGACGGAGAGTCCGGCGCCGGTCAGTCGATGGGCGGCCGCGAGACCCGCGACCCCGGCTCCCACGATGACGACGTCGACGGCCTCCACGACGTCCGTACGCTGTGCGTTCCTTGCGCTGTCTGCGCTGTTGAGCACGTGCCCCTCCCCAGGTCGGCGCGGCCGGTGGGAGGCCTATGCCCCCAACGGGCCTCCGGAATGCCCGAGTTCGCCGTTCGTGTCGAGCCTAGGCAGCGCCCTCACGGGTGCCAGCCGCGCGCACCGGGGGTGCGTGCGGCACGGGGGAGCGCAGGGGGTGCGGACACCGGGGAGGGTGGGGCGGGCGGGGAGCAGGGGGGAGCTGAGGCGCACCGGGCACCGGCCGGACGTCACCGCCGGGCTTCGAGGAGCCGCAGCGGGGACCGGCTGGACGTCACCGCCGGGCTTCGACGCGTGGCCCGCCCCGGGCCTCAGCGCGTCGCCGCGCGGATCGAGTCGTCGATCGTCGGGAACGCGAAGTCGAAACCGGTCTCCAACAGCCGCCCCGGCAGCACCCGCTGACTCCCCAGCACGTCCTGCGCGAAGTCCCCGAGCACCGCCCTCAGGGCGGACGCGGGCACCGGGAAGAGGGTCGGGCGGCGCAGCACCCGGCCCATCGCCGCCGTCACCTCGCGGTTGGTGACCGGCTCGGGGGCGGTCAGGTTCACCGGGCCCGAGAGCGCCGGGGTGTCGACGAGATGGCGCAGTGCGGCCACCTCGTCGTGGAGCGCGATGAACGACCAGTACTGGCGGCCGTCGCCCATCCGCCCGCCGAGCCCGGCCCGGAAGATCGGGAAGAGCCGTCCCCAGGCCCCGCCCTCGCGTGCCACCACCAGGCCGGTGCGGGCGTACGTGACCCGGATGCCGGCCTCCTCGGCGGGGGCCGCCGCCGCCTCCCACTCGACGCAGACCGAGGGCAGGAAGCCCGTGCCCGCGGGGGCGCTCTCGTCGACCGCGCGGCTGCCGGTGTCCCCGTACCAGCCGAGCGCCGTGCCGCACACGAGGCTCTCCGGCGGCTCCGCGAGCGAGGCGAGGGCCTGGGAGATCGCGGTCGTGCCGAGCACCCGGCTGTCCCGGATCTCCTGCTTGTACGCCTCGTTCCAGCGGCGCTCGCCGACGCCGGCGCCCGCCAGGTGGACGACGGAGTCGACGCCGACGAGCCCGGCGGCGTCGACGTACAGCCGTTTCGGGTCCCATTCGACCTCGTCGGCGGCCCGGGCGGGCCGGCGGACGAGCCGGAGGACTTCGTGGCCGTCGGCGCGCAGGGAGCGGACGAGGGCGGAGCCGATGAGCCCGGAGGCGCCGGTGACGGCGACACGTTTGCGGGTGGCGGAACGCTGCATGGGGCCATCCTGCCCTCCTCTGCCCGCCGCATGGCACAGTGGCGGTCATGATCGTGCCGGAGACGCTGATACGTACCGCCGAACGGGAGGACGACGACGTCCTCGCCGAGCTCGACCGGGTCACCTGGTCGCCCCTGCACGCGGTGCTGCCCGCGCCGACCCCGCCGTACGAACCCTTCTTCGACGAGCGCCACCTGCCCGAGGACTACCTCGTCGCGGTGCGCGGGGGCGTGGTCGTCGGCTACATCCGGATCGTGCCGCCGACCACGCTGGCCGCCACCGCCCACGTCCGCCAGGTCCAGGGCCTGGTGGTCGCCGAGTCCGCCCGGGGGTACGGGGTGGCGCGGGCGCTGCTGCGGGCCGCGATGGAGAAGGCGCGCGCGGACGGCGCCGTCCGGATGACCCTCCGCGTGCTGGGCCACAACGCCCCGGCCCGCGCGCTCTACGCCTCCGAGGGGTTCGCGGTCGAGGGCGTGCTGCCGGGGGAGATGTTCCTGGCCGGGGCGTACGTCGACGACATCCTCATGGGCCGGTCGCTGACCACCGGCTGACGACCACCTGACCACCGGGCTGACGACGACCGGGCGGCCCGCCGCCCGCCGCCGGCCGCCCGCCGGCCTCAGGCCCCGGGGTTCAGCAGCCTCATCCCGCCCATCAGCTCGCGCAGGCACCGGACCGCGAGCCCCGCCGGCGCGCCCTCGCCGCGGACCGGGGCGTCCGTCTCCGCCCAGCTCTCCAGGGCGATCCGGATGGCGTCCGTGGCCGCGGCCGCCGCGAGCCGTACCTCCAGCGGGTCGGCGTGCGGTCCCGCGAGCCCGGCGACGACCTCGCGCAGCCGCTCCTCGGACTCCTGGTTGACCCGGTACCAGACGGCGCGGAGCGCGGGGTCCTCGGCCGCCGCGCGCAGCAGTCCGCGCGTCCAGCGCAGCCCCTCCTCCGCCGCCGCGTCCCCGGGGGTCAGCGACGCGGCGATCGACCGCTCCAGGGCCTCGGGCACGCCCGCGCCGGGTTCCGTCGCGGAGAGGAGCTCGCGCCAGCGGTCGGCGCCGCCCGCGAGGAGCGGGGCCACGGCGTCCTGCTTGGAGCGGAAGTACCGGTAGAAGGTGCGCAGCGCGACCCCGGCCCGCAGGGCGATGTCCTCGGCCGTGGTGCCGTCGGGCCCGTGCTCGGTGAAGAGCTCGGCGGCGGCGCGCGCGATGTCCAGCTGGGTGGCGGCCTTGCGGCGCTCCGTCAGCGTCCGGGTGGGGGGCGCGGCCCCCTCGGGCTTGGTGCTCACGGACGAAGCGTACGCCCGTGACTGTCTGTCCTGCACGACGTGCACTCATGGCAAAACGTGCCATGTGGGCGTACGGTGGCGACGTTCCCCCGGAGAGTCGCCCGAACGGCTCCCCGGATCTTCGGAAACTCGACATCGAGAGGTTGCCGCCATGAACCAGCTGACCCGTTACGAAGGACGCCGCGCCCTCATCACCGGGGGTGGCTCCGGCATCGGCCAGGCCACCGTGCTGCGCGTGCTCGCCGAGGGAGGCCGGGTCGTCGCCGCCGACATCAGCGAGGACGGTCTCAAGGACACCGCCGCCAAGGCCGGCGACGCCGCCGACCGCCTCACCGCCGTCGTCCTGGACGTCGCCGACGAGGCCTCCGTACGCGCCGGTGTCGCCGCCGCCGTCGAGGCGCTCGGCGGCCTGGACGTCCTGGTCAACGCGGCCGGCGTCCTGCGTTCCTCGCACACCCACGAGACGAGCCTCGCCGCGTTCGAGCAGGTCGTACGGATCAACCTCACCGGCACGTTCCTCGTGATCCGCGAGGCGATACCCGCGCTCCTGGAGGGCGACGGCCCCGCCGTCGTGAACTTCTCCTCCACCTCCGCGATGTTCGCGCACCCCTACATGGCGGCCTACGCGGCCAGCAAGGGCGGCATCCAGTCCATGACCCACGCCCTCGCCGCCGAGTACGCCGGGCGGGGCATCCGCTTCACCGCCGTCCAGCCCGGCTCCATCTCCTCCGGCATGACCGACGGCACCGGCGCCAGCCGTCAGAGCGTCGGCCCCGGCCTCCCCGCGGACGCCGACTTCTCCCTCTTCGCCAAGCTGGCCCCCGCCCTCGGCCAGGGCTTCGCGGGCCCCGAGACCGTCGCCGGAGTCGTCGCGATGCTGGCGAGCGAGGACGGCAGGTTCATCACCGGCACCGAGGTCCGCATCGACGGCGGAACGCACTTCTGACGGTGTGACGCAGCTGTGGGCGTCAGGCCCCCGGGACGTCCCGGGGGCCGTTCCTCACCACGTTCCGCACGCCGCGCCGAACCCCGCCCCTCACCCGCCCCCGGCCCCGCACGCCGCCCCTCACGCCGCCCCGAAACGCTCCCACAGGCGCGGGAAGCGGGCCGCGAGCACGGAGTCGTCCTCCAGGTCGAAGGGGGCGCCCAGCGGCTCCCCGCCCGGCATCGGGATGCCCAGGTCCGGGGTCTCGGCGCCGGTCAGCCGCTCGTACGCCTCGTCCGCCGCGAAACCGATCTCCTCGCCGTCCCCGTCGATCTCCACGTCGAAGTCGTCGAGCAGCTCCGCCAGCGCGTCCGGATCGTGCACAGCGCCCTCGTAGACCTCCCGGCCCTGGCCGATGAGCCAGCAGCGGAACGAGTCGAAGGTCTCGTCCCCCGCCCCGTCGAACAGCACGGCCGCCGCGCCCCACAGATCCCAGAGGTACGCGCGGTTGTAGCGGGCCTCGAAATGGCGCGCGTAGTCGAGCACGGAGTCGGGGTCCAGCCGGGTCAGCCGTTCCACGAGCAGATCGGCCTGTTCCTCGGGGTCGCCCTCGGCGTCCTCTCGGCTGGCGTCGATGATCTCCCAGAACTCGGTCTCGTCCATCACGGGACCAAGCATCCTGGCTCGGGGGGTGCGACGCACCCGGAAAGCCCGAAATGAATCCGGACAGAGGATGTCTTACTTTCCTGTCAGTCTGGTGTTCATGACGACGGAGACGACGGAAACGACGGACACGAACAGCCTGCGGGGACGGATCTGCCTGGTCGCCGGGGCCACCCGGGGCGCCGGACGGGCCATCGCCGTCCAGCTCGGCGCGGCGGGAGCCACGGTGTACGTCACCGGGCGGACCACCCGCGAGAAGGTCAGCGAGGTCGGCCGGACCACCGAGACCATCGAGGAGACCGCCGAACTGGTGACGGCCGCGGGCGGAGAGGGCATCGCCGTCCCCACCGACCACCTGGAGGTCGAGCAGGTGCGGGCCCTGGTCGACCGGATCGACCGGGAGCGCGGGAGGCTCGACGTCCTCGTCAACGACGTCTGGGGCGGCGAGCACCTGGTCATCGCCGGCTTCGGCAAGAAGATCTGGGAGGTCGAGCTCGCCGACGGGCTGCGGATGCTGGAGCTGGGCGTGAAGAGCCATCTGATCACCAGCGCGGCGGCTGTCCCGCTGCTCGTCCGCAACCCCGGCGGTCTCCTGATCGAGGTCACCGACGGCACCCGGAAGTACAACGGCACCCGCTACCGCGAGAACGTCTTCTACGACCTCGCCAAGAACGCCCCGATCCGGATGGCGTTCGGCCTCGGCAAGGAGCTGGCGGAGTCCGGCGGCACGGCGGTCGCCCTCACCCCCGGCTGGCTCCGCTCCGAGCAGATGCTGGACCACTTCGGCGTGACCGAGGAGAACTGGCGCGACGCAGTCGAGAAGCTCCCCGACTTCGCCGTCGCCGAGTCGCCGGTCTACGTCGGCCGTGCGGTCGCCGCCCTCGCCGCCGACCCCGACCGGGCCCGCTGGAACGGCGGCTCCCTCTCCAGCGGACAGCTGGCGAAGGAGTACGGCTTCACCGACGCGGACGGATCACGGCCGGACGCGTGGGGCTTCATCATCGCGAAGGAGACGGACCAGGACGTGTCCGTGGACGACTACCGGTAGGTCCCGGCCGTCGAGGAGCGGACGACCACCGCACGCCACCGCTCACCCGCCACCGCCCGCCCGCGACGCCTCACCCGTGACGCCTCACCCGTACAGCTCCACCAGGCCCCGGGCCGCCTCCGCGAACCGTGCGCGGAGCGTGTCCGGGGCCAGCACCTCCGCCTCCGCGCCGAGGGTGAGGAGCTGGGCGAAGGCGATCTCCTCGCTCTCCACCGGGAGCGTCGCCGTCACGCGGCCCTCCGCGTCCCGCGCGCCCGCCGCCAGGGCCTCCTCGGCCGCCGCGCGGTCCGTCACGTACGGCAGCCGTCGCGCCCCCGCCTCCGTGAGCCGTACGACGATCCGACCGCGCAGGATCGACCGGGCGAACTCCGCCGAGCGGTCGGCCCAGTAGGCGGGCAGGTCGAAGGCCTCGTCCCGGACGAACCGTTCCCCGGCGAGGGCGACGGCGGCGAAGCGGTCCACCCGGTACGTACGGAACGCCGTGCCGGAGCGCGCGCACAGGTACCAGACGCCCGCCTTCAGGACGAGGCCGTACGGAGCGAGTTCCCGCTCCACCTCGCGGTCGCCGCGCCGGTAGCGGGCGGAGAGCATCCGGTCGTCCCAGACCGCCTCCGCGATCGACGGCAGCAACTCCGGCGTCTCCGGCTCCTGGTACCACCCGGGCGCGTCGAGGTGGAAGCGCTGGGCCGCCGAGTCGGGGGCGTCGCGCAGCGAGGGAAGCAGCGCGGCGGACACCTTCAGCCGGGCCGCCGAGGCCGCGTCCTCCAGACCCATGTCCCGCAGCGCGCCGGGCAGTCCGGAGAGGAACAGCGCCTCGGCCTCGCCGCGCGCCAGACCCGTCAGCCGGGTGCGGTAGCCGCCGACGAGCCGGTACCCACCGCTCCTGCCCCGGTCCGCGTAGACCGGAACCCCCGCCTCGGAGAGGGCGAGGGCATCACGGGTGATGGTCCGTTCGGACACCTCCAGCTCCGTGGCCAGTTCGGCCGCCGTCATCGACGGACGGGACTGGAGCAGCAGGACCATCTTGATCAGCCGGGCGGCACGCATGACTCCATCATGCGTGCCCGCACCGACAGGCGGGCCTCCCGGGCCCACCGGACCTACAGGCAGGCCTCCCGGGCCCACCGCACCTACAGGCCGTAGCGCTCGCGCGCCTCCTTCACGGCCGAGGCCGGGACCTCGCCGCGGCGGGCGAGCTGGGCGAGGGCCGCGACGACGATCGACTGGGCGTCGACGCCGAAGTGGCGGCGGGCCGCGTCACGGGTGTCCGACAGGCCGAAGCCGTCCGCACCGAGCGAGGACCAGTCCTGCTCGACCCACTGCGCGATCTGGTCCGGGACCTGGCGCATGTAGTCGGAGACCGCGAGGACCGGGGACTCGACGCCCTCCAGGGCCTCGCGGATGTACGGCACCTGCTCCTCGCCGCGCAGCAGCGCCGCGTCGGCCTCCAGGGCGTCGCGCCGCAGCTCCGTCCAGGAGGTCGCCGACCACACGTCGGCGCCCACGCCCCACTCGGCGGCGAGCAGCTTCTGCGCCTCCAGGGCCCAGTGGATGGCCGTACCGGAGGAGAGGAGCTGGATGCGCGAGGCGTTCGCCGGCAGGTCGAGACCGGCCGACTCGGCGGTGTTGAACCGGTACAGGCCCTTGACGATGCCCTCGTCGATCCCGGCCGGCTTGGCCGGCTGCGGCATCGGCTCGTTGTAGACGGTGAGGTAGTAGAAGACGTTCTGGTCCTCGCCCTCGGCGGCCTCGCCGTACATCCGGCGCAGACCCTCCTTGACGATGGCCGCGACCTCGTAGGCGAACGCCGGGTCGTACGTCAGGGCCGCCGGGTTCGTCGCCGCGATCACCGGCGAGTGGCCGTCGGCGTGCTGGAGGCCCTCACCGGTCAGGGTCGTACGGCCCGCGGTGGCGCCGACGAGGAAGCCGCGGCCGAGCTGGTCGCCGAGCTGCCACATCTGGTCGGCGGTCCGCTGCCAGCCGAACATCGAGTAGAAGATGTAGAACGGGATCATCGCCTCACCGTGCGTGGAGTACGCGGTGGACGCGGCGATGAAGTCGGCCATCGAACCGGCCTCGGTGATCCCCTCGTTGAGGATCTGGCCGTTGACGGCCTCCTTGTAGTACATCAGCTGGTCGCGGTCGACCGGCTCGTACGTCTGGCCCTTCGGCGAGTAGATGCCGAGCGACGGGAACAGCGACTCCATGCCGAAGGTGCGGGCCTCGTCCGGGACGATGGGGACCCAGCGCTTGCCGGTCTCCTTGTCGCGGATCAGGTCCTTGACCAGGCGGACGAAGGCCATCGTCGTGGCCATCGACTGCGCGCCGGAGCCCTTGTCGAAGGCGGTGAAGGCCTTCTCGGCCGGGGCCGGCAGCGGGGCCAGCGGCTGGGTGCGGCGGGCCGGGGCCGGGCCGCCGAGGGCCGCACGGCGCTCCTGGAGGTAACGGACCTCGGGGGAGTCGGCGCCGGGGTGGCCGTAGGGCACCTGGCCGTCGACGAACTGCGCGTCCGAGATCGGCAGGCCGAGGAGGTCCCGCATGTTCTTGAACTCGTCCGTGGAGAGCTTCTTCATCTGGTGGTTCGCGTTCTTCGACGCGAAGCCCTCACCGAGGGTGAAGCCCTTGACCGTCTGCGCGAGGATGACCGTCGGCGCGCCCTTGAACTCGACGGCGGCCTTGTACGCGGCGTACACCTTGCGCGGCTCGTGGCCACCGCGCGAGAGGTGGAAGCACTCCAGGATCTTGTCGTCGCTCAGCAGCCGCGCCATCGCGACGAGCGCCGGGTCCTTGCCGAAGAAGTCCTGGCGGATGTAGGCGGCGTCACGGGTCTGGTACGTCTGGACCTGAGCGTCCGGTACCTCGCGGAGGCGGCGGACGAGGGCGCCGGTGGTGTCGAGCGCGAACAGCTCGTCCCAGGCGTTGCCCCACAGCGACTTCACGACGTTCCAGCCGGCGCCGCGGAACTGCGCCTCCAGCTCCTGCACGATCTTGAAGTTCGCGCGGACCGGGCCGTCGAGGCGCTGCAGGTTGCAGTTGATGACGAAGGTCAGGTTGTCCAGACCCTCGCGGGCGGCCAGGGCGAGGGCCGCGGTCGACTCGGGCTCGTCCATCTCGCCGTCACCGAGGAACGCCCACACGTGGGAGGCGGAGACGTCCTTGATGGAGCGGTTGGTCAGGTAGCGGTTGAAGCGCGCCTGGTAGATCGCGGAGAGCGGACCGAGGCCCATGGAGACGGTGGGGAACTCCCACAGCCAGGGGAGGCGGCGGGGGTGCGGGTAGGAGGGCAGGCCGTTGCCGCCGGACTCCTGCCGGAAGTTGTCGAGGTGCGCCTCGTTGAGGCGGCCGTCCAGGAACGCGCGGGCGTAGATGCCGGGGGCGGCGTGACCCTGGATGTAGAGCTGGTCGCCGGAACCGTCGGCTTCCTTGCCCTTGAAGAAGTGGTTGAAGCCGGTCTCGTACAGCCAGGCGGCCGACGCGAACGTGGCGATGTGACCGCCGACGCCGTACTTCGAGCCGCGGGAGACCATCGCGGCCGCGTTCCAGCGGTTCCAGGCGGTGATCCGGCGCTCCATGTCCTCGTCGCCGTCGAACGCGGCGCCCGTCGGCTCGGCGGAGGTCGGGATGGTGTTGACGTAGTCCGTCTCCAGCAGCTTGGGCAGGGCCAGGCCCGCGCCTTCGGCGTGCTGGAGCGTGCGGCGCATCAGGTAGGCGGCCCGGTGGGGGCCGGCGGCCTTGGTGACGGCGTCCAGGGAGGCCGCCCACTCGGCGGTCTCCTCGGTGTCACGGTCCGGGAGCTGGTCGAGCTCGCTCGGAATCTTGCCTACGGGATCGGTCATGATCGCCGCCTTCCGGACAGGTGGGGTGGAGATGGTGGCCATGTCTGGCAGGACAGGGCGAAAGGCCGGGTGTGGCCCGCCGAAGACTGTAAACCGGCGATCGATGATCGATCAAAGGGTTGAAGGGGAAAACCTCTTCAGATCGAGAAAGTCGGCACAGGGTGCCGCGAAACGGGGCACCCGGTGCCTTGTTTCCGCCCTGTTTTCGCAGGTGGGAGCGGCTTTCTGAGGGGGTGCCCGCACGAATGAGCGGGCCCGCCCGGGAGGGTGGACCCGCTACGTTCCGCCACGCTCCGTTACGGAGTGATGGGGGAGGGGTGAGGAGGGAGTGAGGGAGGAGGAGGGAGAGGTGAGGCCGCAGGCGCGCGACGGAGAGGGAAATGTGAGGTTTCGGACGTGTGGAGGGGAAGGGGAAACGAGGCCTCAAGCGCGCGGCGGGGCAGGGGAAGCGAGGCTTCGACCGCTCGGCGAGGAAGGGGAAGCGAGGTCTCAAGCGCGCGGCGCGCAGCCCAGTACGTGCGCCTTCACCAGGGCCCCGATGTTCGGGTCGCCCCGCCGGAAGGCCTCCACCAGCTCCTGGTGTTCCTCGGCGTACGACTTCTGGACCGTGCCGAGCCAGCGGATCGACAGGGCCGTGAAGACCTCGATGCCGAGGGTCTCCCAGGTGTGCAGCAGCACCTTGTTCCCCGCGGCCTTCACCAGCTCCCGGTGGAAGGCCACCGTGTGCCGCACCTGCGCCGTCCCGTCCGAGGCCGCGTCCGCCTCGTAGAGCGCCGCCACGTGCGGTTCCAGGGCCGAGCAGTCCGTGGCGAGCCGCCCGGCCGCGAGCTCGGCCGCGATCTGCTCCAGACCGGCGCGGACGGGGTAGCTCTCCTCCAGGTCGGCGGCGGTCAGATTGCGGACCCGGACGCCCTTGTTCGGCGCCGACTCGATCAGCCGCAGTGACTCCAGCTCGCGCAGCGCCTCGCGGACGGGGGTCTGGGAGACCTCCAGCTCGGTCGCGATCCGGCGCTCCACGATCCGCTCGCCCGGCTTCCAGCGGCCGCTGACGATCCCCTCCACGATGTGCTCGCGGATCTGCTCGCGCAGCGAGTGGACGACGGGGACGGTCATGAAGCGGCTCCTCGGGGAGTGTTGACTCTGAAGACAATACGGCGGCGCCCCCGTCCGGAAACACTTCCGGACGGGGGCGCCGCAGGTGAGGCTCGTTACGTTGCCTTTCGGCGTACGTCCTACAGACCGAGGTCGACCTCGAACTCGCCGGCCTCCAGGATCGCCTTGACCGACGTCAGGTAGCGGGCGGCGTCGGCGCCGTCCACCAGACGGTGGTCGTAGGACAGAGCGACGTAGGTCATGTCGCGGATCGCGATCGTCTCACCCAGGTCCGGGTGGTTGATGACGACCGGACGGCGCACGGTGGCGCCGATGCCCAGGATGGCGACCTGGTTCGGGGGCACGATGATCGTGTCGAAGAGCGCGCCGCGCGAACCGGTGTTGGAGATGGTGAAGGTCGCGCCGGCCAGGTCGTCCGGGGTGATCTTGCTGGCGCGCACGGCGCCGGCCAGCTCCGCGGTCTTCTTCGAGATGCCGGCGATGTTGAGGTCGCCCGCACCCTTGATGACCGGGGTCATCAGACCCTTCTCGGAGTCCACCGCGATACCGATGTTCTCGGTGTCGAAGTAGGTGATCGTGCCCTCGTCCTCGTTGATCCGGGCGTTGATGACCGGGTGGGCCTTCAGCGCCTGGGCCGCCGCCTTCACGAAGAACGGCATCGGGGAGAGCTTGACGCCCTCACGGGCGGCGAAGGCGTCCTTCGCGCGGCCGCGCAGCCTCATCAGCTTGGTGATGTCGACCTCGACGACCGAGGTCAGCTGGGCCTGGCCGTGCAGCGCCTTCATCATGTTGTCGCCGATGACCTTGCGCATGCGGGTCATCTTGACGGTCTGACCGCGCAGCGGGGAGGCCTCCAGGGCCGGGGCCTTCGCGGCGGCCGGAGCGGCGGCGGGGGCCGGGGCGGCCTTCTTGGCCTCGGCGGCCGCGAGGACGTCCTGCTTGCGGATACGGCCGCCGACGCCCGAGCCCTTGACGGCCGCGAGGTCGACACCGTTCTCGGTGGCGAGCTTGCGGACGAGCGGGGTCACGTACGCGCCGTCCTCGGCCGGAGCCGGGGTGACGAGCGCGGGCGCGAGGGACGGGGTCTGCGCGGCCGGAGCCGGAGCCGGAGCCGGAGCGGCGGCCGGAGCGGCCGGAGCCGCCGGCGCCGGAGCGGCAGGGGCAGCCGGAGCTGCAGGGGCCGGAGCCGGGGCGGCCGGGGCCGGGGCAGCGGCCGGGGCGGCCGGAGCCGGGGAGGGGGCGGCGGCCGGGGCGGCCGGAGCCGGAGCCGGGGCGGCGGCCGGAGCGGCACCCGCGGCACCGATGACGGCCAGCTTGGCGCCGACCTCGGCGGTCTCGTCCTCGGCGACGACGATCTCCAGGAGGACACCGGAGGCCGGTGCCGGGATCTCGGTGTCGACCTTGTCCGTGGAGACCTCGAGCAGCGGCTCGTCGGCCTCGACGGTCTCGCCGACCGACTTCAGCCAGCGGGTCACGGTGCCCTCGGTGACGGACTCGCCGAGCGCCGGCAGCACGACGTCGGTGCCTTCGGCGGAACCGCCACCGGCGGCCGCCTCGGCCGTCGGCGCCGGAGCCGGTGCCTCCGCCTCGGTGGACGGGGCGGCCTGCGGGGCCGGGGCCTCGGCCGCGGGGGCCGGGGCGGCCTCGGCGGCCGGAGCCGGAGCGGCCTCGGCAGCCGGAGCCGCCTCGGCGGCCGGAGCCTCGGCCGGGGCGCCGGTGCCGTCGTCGATGATGGCCAGCTCGGCGCCGACCTCGACCGTCTCGTCCTCGGCGACCTTGATGGAGGCCAGGATGCCCGAGGCGGGGGCGGGGATCTCGGTGTCGACCTTGTCGGTCGAGACCTCGAGCAGCGGCTCGTCGGCCTCGACACGCTCGCCCTCGGCCTTGAGCCAGCGGGTGACGGTGCCCTCGGTGACGCTCTCGCCGAGCGCCGGCAGGGTTACGGAAACCGACATGGTTTCAGGTGCTCCTAACGAATTGCGGAATGTGGTCGTCGCGCCCTGTGATGACGATGAGCGTCAGTCGTGGGAGTGCAGAGGCTTGCCGGCCAGGGCCAGGTGGGCCTCGCCGAGCGCCTCGTTCTGCGTCGGGTGGGCGTGGATGAGCTGCGCGACCTCGGCCGGCAGCGCCTCCCAGTTGTAGATCAGCTGCGCTTCGCCGACCTGCTCGCCCATGCGGTCACCGACCATGTGGACGCCGACCACGGCACCGTCCTTGACCTGGACGAGCTTGATCTCGCCCGCGGTCTTGAGGATCTTGCTCTTGCCGTTGCCCGCGAGGTTGTACTTGAGGGCGACGACCTTGTCCGCGCCGTAGATCTCCTTGGCCTTGGCCTCGGTGATGCCGACGGAGGCGACCTCGGGGTGGCAGTACGTCACCCGGGGCACGCCGTCGTAGTCGATCGGGACGGCCTTGAGGCCGGCCAGCCGCTCCGCGACGAGGATGCCCTCGGCGAAGCCGACGTGCGCGAGCTGGAGCGTCGGGACGAGGTCGCCCACGGCCGAGATCGTCGGCACGTTGGTGCGCATGTACTCGTCGACCAGGACGTAGCCGCGGTCCATCGCGACGCCCTGCTCCTCGTAGCCGAGACCGGCGGAGACCGGGCCGCGGCCGATCGCGACGAGCAGCACCTCGGCCTCGAAGGTCTTGCCGTCGGCCAGGGTGACCTTGACGCCGTTGTCGGTGTACTCGGCGGACTGGAAGAAGGTGCCGAGGTTGAACTTGATGCCGCGCTTGCGGAACGCGCGCTCAAGAAGCTTCGAGCTGTTCTCGTCCTCGACGGGGACGAGGTGCTTCATGCCCTCGATCACCGTGACGTCGGTGCCGAAGGACTTCCACGCCGAGGCGAACTCGACGCCGATGACACCGCCGCCGAGGATGATCGCGGACTCCGGGACCCGGTCGAGGGTCAGCGCGTGGTCCGAGGTGATGATCCGGTTGCCGTCGATCTCCAGGCCCGGCAGGGACTTCGGCACGGAGCCGGTGGCCAGCAGGACGTGACGGCCCTCGACGCGACGCCCGTCGACGTCGACGGAGGTCGGGGAGGACAGGTGGCCGGTGCCCTCGATGTACGTCACCTTGCGGGAGGCGACGAGACCCTGCAGACCCTTGTACAGGCCCGAGATCACGTCGTCCTTGTACTTGTGCACGGCCTTGATGTCGATGCCCTCGAAGGAGGCCTTGACACCGAACTGCTCCGCCTCGCGGGTCTGGTCGGCGACCTCACCGGCGTGGAGCAGGGCCTTCGTCGGGATGCAGCCGTTGTGCAGGCAGGTGCCGCCGAGCTTGTTCTTCTCGATCAGTGCGACGTCCAGGCCCAGCTGCGCTCCGCGCAGGGCCGCGGCGTAACCGCCGCTACCGCCGCCGAGGATCACTAGGTCGAAAACGGTGCTGGCGTCGTTCGCCACGTCACGTCCTCCATGCATGTGCGCTCGTCGCCGGTCCTCGATGACCGGGCGGCGGCTGGTGTTCGGCCGCTTATTTTCGGCCCTGTGGTGGGGGCCCTGTCCTGCCGAGAACCCATCTTCGCACTTGTTGACGGATGGCGGGACGCGGGGCCGTGCTCTGAGACGGCCGATCGTCCGTACGGCGGGCCGGGCAGAGCGTACGAACCTACGGATTTCGTCGCGGGCGACGGGGACGGCCCCGGGCACGGAGCCCGGGGCCGTCCCCGTCGCACACGGGTCACACGGCGATCAGAGCTCGCCGGCCGCCGTGCGCTCCGCCAGCCTCACCAGGGTGCGGACCGAGGAACCGGTGCCGCCCTTGGGGGTGTAGCCGTACGGGGCGCCCTCGTGGAAGGCCGGGCCCGCGATGTCCAGGTGGGCCCAGGTGATGCCCTCGCCCACGAACTCCTGGAGGAAGAGACCGGCGACCAGGCCGCCGCCCATCCGCTCTCCCATGTTGGCGATGTCGGCGGTGGGGGAGTCCATGCCCTTGCGCAGGTCCGCGGGGAGCGGCATCGGCCAGGACGCCTCGCCGACCTCGTCCGCGATCTCGTGGATCGTGGAGCGGTAGTCGTCGTCGTTGGCCATGATGCCGAAGGTGCGGTTGCCCAGGGCCAGGACCATGGCGCCGGTCAGGGTCGCCACGTCGACGATCGCGTCCGGGTGCTCCTCGGAGGCCTTGGTCAGCGCGTCGGCGAGGACGAGCCGGCCCTCGGCGTCGGTGTTCAGGACCTCGACGGTCTTGCCGCTGTACATGCGCAGCACGTCACCCGGGCGGGTGGCGGAGCCGGACGGCATGTTCTCGGCGAGGGCGAGCCAGCCGGTGACGTTGACCTCGAGGCCGAGGCGGGCCGCGGCGACGACGGCGGAGAACACGGCGGCGGCGCCGCTCATGTCGCACTTCATCGTCTCGTTGTGGCCGGCCGGCTTCAGGGAGATGCCGCCCGAGTCGTAGGTGATGCCCTTGCCGACCAGGGCGAGGGTCTTCTCCGCCTTCGAGTGGGTGTAGGCGACGCGGACCAGGCGCGGCGGGTTCTCCGAGCCCTTGCCGACGCCCAGGATGCCGCCGTAGCCGCCCTTGGCGAGCGCCTTCTCGTCGAGGACCTGGACCTTGAGGCCGTGCTCCTTGCCGGCGGCCTGGACGGCGGCGGCGAAGGCGGCCGGGGTCAGGTCGTTCGGCGGCATGTTGATCAGGTCGCGGGCGCGGTTGATCTCCTCGGCGACGGCCTGCGCGCGCTCGGCGGCGGCCTTGAACGCCTTGTCGCGCGGCTTGGCGCCGAGCAGGGCGACCTCGCCGAGCGGCTTCTTCGCGTCCTTGCCGGTCTCCTGGTACGCGGTGTAGGCGTAAGCGCCGAGCAGAGCGCCCTCCGCGATGGCGGCGGCGTCCTCGGTGTCGGCGATCGGCAGCGCGAACGCGGCCTTCTTCGCGCCCGTCAGGGTGCGGGCGGCGGTGCCGGCGGCGCGGCGCAGGGTCTCCGTGCCGTAGGACTCGCCGTCCTCGGGGGCGGAGCCCAGGCCCACGGCCAGGACGAGCGGGGCCTTGAGGCCGGCGGGGGCGGGCAGCTTGGTCGCCTCACCCTCGGCACCCGAGGCGCCCAGGGTCTCCAGGACGGCGGCGAGCCGGCCTTCGAAGGCCTTGTCGACGGCCTCGGCGCCCGGGGCGACGACGAGCGTCTTCCCTGACTTCGCGACGCCGACGACGAGGGCGTCGGCGCGCAGCGTCGCCGCGCCGGCAGTGCTGAGAGTGAGAGCAGTCACGGTGGTGAAATCTCGCTTCCATTGAGTTCTGTGGCGGTCGAGGGATGGGCCGACCGTGCCCGCCGCATCGTATTTCGGCCCGGAGAGCGCCGAGAACGAGCCTACGCTCGCTCACCCGGTTCGCTCACGGCGGCGTTGATTCACTCATCCGTGGTGTCTCTTTCATGTTTACCGTTCAGGCTCGGACCGTTCCTTCACACTCGCCTCAGCCACGCAAGGACGACGCTCTCGTCTTCGCATCATCTGCAACATCTCCACAGATCCCCCGCTCCGGCCCGGACGCGGAGGGGCCTGCCGAGGGGGGACACCACCTGATGGAATCCGGCCGAATCCGTATGCCCAGAACCGCGCCCCGCACCGCCCGGATCGCGCCCCGCGCCGCCCGCACCGCCCGCACCGCCCCCCGCACCGCCCGGATCGCGGCCCTCGCCGCCGCCGCGCTGCTCGCCACCGTCGTCCCGTCCGCGCAGGCCGTCGCGGCCCCCGCGGCCGTCGTGCCCCGGATCGACCTCACCGTCCTCGTCGTCGACGACGGCGGCAGCGCGGTCGGCGCGATCACCGCCGAGCTGAAGGGCGCGGGCGTCCGGTACCGCAGGATCGACCTGAACGACCCGAACCGGCCGGTCCTGGACACGGCCTTCCTGAGCGACACGCTCGACGGGCGTCCGCGCGCCAAGTACCAGGGCGTCGTCCTGCCCCACGAGAGCGCGCTCACCCCCGGGTCGGCCGAGGACACCGCGCTGCGGACGTACGAACGGACCTTCGGGATCCCGCAGGTCGACGCCTACACCTGGTCGCACCCCGGGGTCGGCCTGGACTACACGAACGAGGGAGGCCGGTCCGGCGTCCTCGACGGGACGACGGCCGGCGTCACCGCCGCCGGGCGGACCGGCCCCTTCCAGTACCTGGCCGGAGAGCTCACCTTCGAGGACAACGACCCGACCATCGCGGAGAGTTACGGCTACGCGGGCCGTCCCCGCGCCGGCTACACCAGCTACCTCGACGTCCCCGTCGACGGCGGCGGCCGGGCCAGCCTCGTCGGCGAGTACACCGCCGACGGGCGCCGCGAGCTGGTCGTCACCTTCGCCTACAACCAGTACCAGCGGCAGTTCCGGGCCCTCGCCCGTGGCATCGTCGAATGGCTCACCCAGGGCGTCCACCTCGGCCAGAGCCGCAACTACCTCTCGGTCCACGTCGACGACGTCTTCGCCCCCGACGCCCGCTGGGACCCCGCCCTCGACTGCACCCCCGGCGACTTCGACTGTGTCGGCGACGACGGGGAGGGGGCGAACCCCATCCGGATGTCGGTCGCCGACGCCCAGTACGCCGCCGCCTGGCAGAAGTCCTCCGGCTTCACCCTCGACATGGTCTACAACGGCGGCCAGGGCGAGCAGTGGAAGACCGAGCACGGCGGCGCCGACCCGCTCACCGACCGGCTCGTCGCCGACCGCGCCCAGTACCGGTGGATCAACCACACCTACACCCACCCCTTCCTCGGCTGCGTCCAGGACAACGCGGCCGTCCCCTGGCAGTGCGCCAAGGACGCCCAGGGCAACACCCTCTGGGTCAGCCGCGCCGAGCTCTCCGCCCAGATCCGCGACAACCACAACTGGGCCGTCCGCAAGGGCATCTCCGTCGACCGCTCCGAACTCGTCACCGGCGAGCACTCCGGCCTGAGGACCCTGCCGCAGCAGCCCGTCGACAACCCGAACCTCGCGGGCGCCCTCGCCGACAACGGCGTCAAGTGGACCGGCAGCGACAACTCCCGCGAGCCGCAGCAGCGTTCGGTCGGGACCTCCTCCGGCGCCGCGAAGACCGTGCCCCGGCACCCCATGAACGTCTACTACAACGTCGGCACCGCAGCCGAGATGACCGACGAGTACAACTGGATCTACACCTCCCGCGCCGACGGCGGCAGCGGCGTCTGCGAGTCCAACCCGCTCTCCACCTGCCTGGCCGAGCCGCTCCCCACCACCACCGGGTACGCCGACCACATCGTCCCGCAGGAAGCCCGCACCGCCCTCTCCCACGTACTCGGCAACGACCCGCGGCCGCACTACGTGCACCAGTCCAACCTCGCCGAGGAACGTCTCCTCTACCCCGTCCTCGACCGGGTCCTCGCCGACTACCGGGGCCTGTTCGCGCCGAGCGCGCCCCTGGTGAACCCGGCCCAGCGCGACGTCGGCACCGAGCTGACCCGCCGCGCCGCCTGGGACCAGGCCGTCGCCGCCGGAAAGGTCACCGCCTACCGCATCGGCACCGTGGTCACCGTCAAGGCGCCCGCCGGCGTCGCCGCGCCCGTCACCGCTCCCGAGGGCACCCGCAAGCGCCTCCTCCTCGGCACCACCGCCTTCGGCGGCGCCTACGCCGGGACCCGCTCCGCCTGGACCACACCCGAACTTCTGCAGAGCAGCGTCACGCTCACGCTCCCGACCGTCTGACCAGCACGTTCTGGGGGGAACCGCACATGCCGAGCAGTGGCCGTCACGTCACCATGCTCACCGAAGGCACCTACCCGCATGTCCACGGAGGCGTCAGCACCTGGTGCGACCAGCTCGTCCGTGGCATGCCCGAGGTCGACTTCGAGATCCTCGCCCTCACCGGCAGTGGTCGCGAACCCGTCACCTGGGAGCTGCCGTCCAACGTCACCCGGCACACCGCGTACCCCCTCTGGGGACTCCCGCGGGGACCGGCCGCGCGGCTCCGCGCGAGCCGGCCCCCGCGGGGGCGCGAGCGCCGCCGCTTCCTCGACAGTTACGAGCGCCTGCTGCTCGCCCTGCTCGACCCGGAGGCGGGGTACGACTTCGGCACCAGCCTGTTCGAGCTGGCCGAACTCGCCCGGCAGGGAAGGCTGACAGGCGCCCTGCGCTCCGAGGCCGCCCTGCGCTCCCTGATGTGGATCTGGACCATGCCGCACCTGCCGACGCTCGCGGCCCGGCCCACCGTCCACGACGCGCTCACCGCCACCGACCTGCTCGAACACGCCCTGCGGCCGCTGGCCGCCCGGATATCCGGCGGCGGCGTCGCCCACGCCGTCTCCAGCGGCCTCGCCACCCTGCCGGCGCTCGTCGCACAGCACGTCGAAGGAGTGCCCTTCCTGCTCACCGAACACGGCATCTACCTCCGCGAGCGCTACCTCGGCTACCGCACCGACGCGCAACGCTGGCCGGTGAAAGCCCTGATGCTCGGCTTCTACCGCGAGCTCAACACCCTCGGCTACCGCAAGGCCGACCTCATCACCCCCTGCAACCAGTACAACCGGCGCTGGGAGGAGCGCGGCGGCGCCCCCGCCGACCGCATCCGCACCGTCTACAACGGCGTCGACCCGGCCCTCTTCCCCGAGGCCGGCCCGGAACCCGGGACCCCCACCCTCAGCTGGTGCGGACGCGTCGACCCCATCAAGGACCTCGAAACCCTGATCAGGGCGTACGCGATCTGCCGCGCCGAACTCCCCGCGCTGCGGCTGCGGTTGTTCGGCCCGGTCCCCGCCGGGAACGAGGACTACCTGACCCGCCTGGAGAAGCTCGCCGCCGAGCTGGGCGTCACCGACGGGATCACCTTCGAGGGCCGCGTCTCGGACGTGCCCTCCGCCTACGCGGCCGGCAGCGTGGTGATGCTCTCCTCCATCAGCGAGGGCTTCCCCTTCTCCCTCATCGAGGCCATGTCCTGCGGCCGCGCCACCGTCTCCACCGACGTCGGCGGGGTACGGGAGGCCGTCGGTGACACCGGGATCGTCGTCCCGCCCCGCGAACCGGCCGTCATGGCCGCCGCCGTCACCGCGCTCCTCCGTGACGGGGCCCGCCGCGCCGAACTCGGCCGGCTGGCCCGGCAGCGGGTGATCGACCGCTTCACCCTGCACCGCTCCGTGGACGGCTTCCGCCAGATCTACCGCGAGCTGGCGGGCGACCGGGCCCGGCCCGTGCGGCCCGTCGTCCACCCGAAGCCCTGGCCGGTCCGCCTCCCCGCCCCGCGCCGCCTCACGCCGACCCTGGTGGCGGGAGGCGCCCCGGCATGAGCGGCTCCCTCTGGCTGAAACGCCCCACCGCGGACACCCCGCTGCCGACGATCCCGAGACCGCGACGGGAGGGCATGACCGGGACCGGGGCACCGACGACCCCGGACGGCCCCGGCCCCGGCCCCCGCCCCGGCCACGACGGCGGCCCCGATCCCCGCCCCGGCGCGGACCCGCGCCCCGGCCCCGGTCCCGGTCCCGGTCCCGGTCCCGCTGACGGTCTCGCCGGTGACCCCCTCGACGAGCTCGCCGAGCGGATCGGGGCGCTCGCCGCCGTCGCCGTGCACCCCGACGAGATCGCCGCGATCCTCGAGTCCGACGGCATGACCGACGACCACATCCGGCTCACCTACGGCCGCGCCGACTCCTTCGCGCTCGCCGAGGACCTCTACGCACGCGTGGAGCGGCGCCACCCCGCCCCCCAGGCACCGCCCGCCGACGCCTGGCACACCGGGCTCGCGGGCTGCCTCCTGCGCGGCCTCGTCTTCGCGCTGCCCGGCCTCGCCTACGTCCTCGCCGCCCCCCTGCTCGCCGGGGAGCAGGGCCGGTTCGGGCTTCCCGGCGGAACGGTTCCGCTGCTCGCGGGCGCCGTCACCGGCTGGGTGTGGAACCAGGCCCTCTCCCACCGCGCGTACACCTGGCTCGGGCTCGGCGACCGGCCCGCCGCCGCCCGCGCCCTGCTCGTCGGCGCCCCGGCCGGCGCCCTCGCCGGTACGGCCGTCGCCCTCGCGGCGGCCGCGCCCGGCGAGACCCCGGCGGCCCTGTTCGCCGCCGGGCAGTCGGTCTACCTCGCCGCCGCGACCGTGCTCCTGGTCCTCGGCCGTGAACGGGCCCTGTTCCGCGCCCTGCTGCCGCTCGCCGGCGCCGTCCCCGCCTTCCGCTGGGACCTGCCCGACCCGCTGCGCGCGACGTTGCTCCTCACCGCGCTCACCGCGAGCGTCGTCCTCGCGGGGCTCGCCCTGCGGCCGGGTGCCCGGCGCGCCGCGGCGGGACGCGGCGGCCCACCGCGCGCCGCCTCCCTCCCGTACGGCCTGTTCGGGCTCGGCAGCGGTCTGCTCGTCCTCCAGGCGGGTGTCGGCGTCACCCCGGTGAGCGGGGCGGGGGCGGTCATAGCGCTCACGCTCTCGATGGGACCGGCCGAGTGGCTGCTGCACCGCTTCCGCGGCGAGAGCCTGACCCGGCTGCGGACCCTCACCACGGCCCGCGAGTTCCGCCGGGCCGTCACCGGCACCCTCGTGCTCTGCCTCGGCGGCTACCTGACCGTCCTCGTCGCGCTCACCCTCACCGTGGCCCTCGCCTGGCCCGGGGCTCCCTGGCCCACGCCGCCGCGGCTCGTCGGCCTGCTCGTGATCGGGACGGTGCTCTGGCTGGGGCTGCTGCTCCAGGCCTTCGGCGCGGTGCGCGGCGCGGCCGCCGTCTGTCTGCTCGCGGCGGCGGCGCAGACGGCGGAACCGGCGGCGGGCCCGCTGGTGGCCGGGGGAGCGGCGGCCGTGCTGGCCGTCCTCACCTGTGTTCTGCTGGTACGACCGACCGCCCACCGCGTCTAGGGAACCCGGCCCGTGAACCGTCTCCTCCTGGTGCCGTTCTACGAGCACCCGGCCGACCGCCCCGACGCCTGGTCCGCCCTGGTCGCCGCGGCGCCGTCCCTGTACGGCGTCGTCGTCAACCCGGCGAGCGGCGCGGGCGAGGCCCCCGACCCCGCGTTCGCGGAGGCGGCCGGGCGGCTGCGGCGGGCCGGAGTGCGGCTCCTCGGCTACGTGGACACCGACTACGGTCGCCGCCCGCACGCCCAGGTCGTCACCGACCTCGTCCGCCACCGCGACTGGTACGGCACCGACGGCGCCTTCCTCGACCAGGTCGCGACCGCGCCGGCGGCCCTCGCCCACTACCGCCGGATCGCGGTCGCGGCCCGGTCCGCCGGGGCCGTGACCCTGGTGCTCAACCACGGTGCCCACCCCGACCCCGGTTACGAGGAGTTCGCCGACCTCCTCGTCACGTTCGAGGGCCCCTGGGACACGTACCGGACGCTCGACCTGCCGGTCGCCGACCGGTACTGCCACCTCGTCTACGGGGCCCCGCCCGGGGTCCGCCCGGTCACCCGGGTGCACTGCGCCGTCCCCGGCACGGGCGCACACCCCTGGGGCACCCTTCCGCACCTCCTGGAGCCCGCCCGATGAGACGAGCCAGCCCGATGAGACGACTGCTGCCCCTGCTCGCGGGGCTGCTGCTCCTCGCCACCGCCTGTACGACGGCCCCCGACCCGGACCCGAAGCCGCGGGAAGAGCGGTGGCGGCCGAAGCCGGGGGCCGGCTGGCAGTGGCAGCTCAGCGGCCGGCTCGACCCGACCGTCGACGTCCCGGTGTACGACATCGACGGCTTCGACCACCCGGCGTCGACGGTCGCCGACCTCCACCGGCGGGGCCGCAAGGTCATCTGCTACCTCTCCACCGGTGCCTGGGAGGACTTCCGGCCGGACGCGTCCGCGTTCCCGAAGTCCGTGCTCGGCCAGGGCAACGGCTGGGAGGGCGAACGCTGGCTCGACATCCGCCGCACCGACGTCCTCGAACCCCTGATGGCCGCGCGCCTCGACATGTGCCGGGACAAGGGCTTCGACGCCGTCGAACCCGACAACATGGACGGCTACAAGAATCGCACCGGCTTCCCCCTGACCGCCGCCGACCAGCTCCGCTACAACCGGCTGATCGCCCGCCTGGCGCACGACCGGGGCCTCGCGGTGGGACTCAAGAACGACCTGGACCAGATCCCGCAGCTGCTCCCCGACTTCGACTTCGCGGTCAACGAGCAGTGCGCGGAGTACGACGAGTGCGGCCGGCTGGTCCCGTTCGTGACGGCGGGCAAGGCGGTCTTCCACGTCGAGTACGAGCTGGAGGCCGAGGAGTTCTGCCCCCAGGTGCGCGAGCTGGGCTTCAGCTCCCTGCAGAAGCGGTACGAGCTGGGCGTCTGGCGCCGGGCCTGCTGACCCGCCCGGCCGCCGGGCGTGGAGGGATCACCCCAGGGCCAGCGCCACCAGGGCGGCCGTCGCCGCCGTCTCCTCCACCGCGCCGAACACGTCCCCCGTCACCCCGCCGAACCGCCGTACGCACCGGCGGAGCAGCAGGGAGGCCGCGCCGAGCGCCGCACCCGCCGCCAGGACGTTGTGGACCGCGTCGGACGGCGAGAGCAGCAGGCCCGTGGCGGCGCAGCCGACCAGGACGAGGGCGGTCGTGAGGGTCGAGGACCGGACCGGGACCGTCGCGGCGACGATGGCCCCGAGGCCCTCGGGGCGGGCCGCGGGGACGCCGTGGCGTGAGGCGTGGGTGAGGGCGAGACGGGCGACGGTCGCGGCGAGGACTGCGCCGACCGCCCCGTGCGCCCAGCTCTCCCCGTACAGCTCGGAGACCGCGGCGACCTGGGCGAACAGGACGAGGAGCAGCACGATGACGCCGAACGGGCCGACGTCGGACTGCTTCATGATGCGCAGCGCGTCCTCGGCGGGCTTGGCGCTGCCGAGGCCGTCGGCGGTGTCGGCGAGGCCGTCGAGGTGGAGGCCACGGGTGAGGGCGGCGGGGACGGCGGTGGTGGCGACGGCGGCGAGCAGCGGGCCGGAGCCGAGCGCCAGGAACGCGGAGCCGAGCGCGGCGGAGCAGAGACCGACGGCCAGCCCGGCGAGGGGTGCGCAGAGCATGCCGGCGCGTGCCGCGTCCCGGTCCCAGCGGGTGATGCGGGCGGGGAACACGGTGAGGGTGCCGAAGGCGAAACGCAGGCCGTCCATCCGGGCAGGGTAATCGTCGCTCCCGGACGGTAGATTGCGCATACCGCCCAAATCGGAAGGGGGTGGCATGGGTCACTGGTTCGCCCGCAACATCGTCGAGCCGGGCAAGCTCCCGACGCTTCTCGCTCTGACCTCATTCGTCGTGACATTCCTGGTCACCCGCACGGTCACCCGGCTCATCAGGGCGGGGAAGGGGCCCTTCCGGAACGTCTCCTCCGGAGGGCTCCACATCCATCACGTCGTACCCGGCGTGGTGCTCACCGTCCTCGGCGGTTTCGGCGCGGTGGGCAGCGGCCGGCACGGGATCGGCGCGGCCGTCTTCGCCGTGGTCTTCGGGATCGGAGCGGGGCTCGTCCTCGACGAGTTCGCGCTGATCCTCCATCTGGACGACGTGTACTGGACCGACCAGGGCCGCAAGAGCGTCGAGGTGGTCGTCCTCACCGCCGCCCTGGTCCTGCTGGCCCTGAGCGGCTTCTCGCCGCTCGGCGTCGACGACGTGACCGCCGACGAGCGCCAGGACCGGGCCACGTTCGTCCTGACCCTGGTGGTGAACTTCCTCTTCATCCTGATCACCCTGGTGAAGGGGAAGTTCCGGATGGCCGTCCTCGGGACCCTCGTCCCGTTCGTGGCGATCGTCGGCGCCGTACGGCTGGCCCGCCCGGGTTCCTGGTGGGCGCGGAGGTTCTACGGGCGCCGCCACCGGGCCCGGGCCCGTTCCCGCATCCGGACGTACCGCCACGACAAGCGCTGGGTCAAGGTCAGGCGCCGTTCTCAGGACTTGATCGGCGGCTTCCAGGAGCGGGTCCCGGGGCGGGGCTCCACCCCCTCCTGACGGCGCTCGCGCCAGGCCCGCACCCCGATCAGGACGAGGACGCCGGCGATCGCCGCCAGATGCTCCTTGCCCGCCAGGTTCGGCTTGACGATCACCTCGACCACCATCGCCACGACCACCAGCCCGCCCGTCCACCGGGCCCCGTAACGCCAGCAGACGTAGACGGCGAGGCCGACCACGGCCGCCGAGGGCCCGGTGTCGACGACCCGCGCGTCGGCGGCGGGCAGCCCGAACGGGGTGTCCGGGCCGAGCGCGATGCCCACCCGCGCGTACAGCGTCCCGCAGAGCGTGGCCAGATAGGCGACGGCGAGCGTCCGCCACCGCCCGAGACAGATCTCGGCGATCCCGAACACCAGCAGGACCTGCGCGAGAGCGCCCCAGACGGGCAGGTCCAGCGCGGGCACGAAGAGGGAGAGCGGGGTGCGGAGCAGCGCGAGCCAGAGCGGGTCCTCGGCGCGCACGGAGCCGATGTCCTGGACCGGCTGATAGCCCCAGTCCTGGTTCTGCGCGAGCTGGAAGAGGGCGGTGAGGCAGACGGCGGCCAGCGTCATCGGGACCGCCTTCCACCTCCGGGTGACGAGCGCCGCCCGCACGGTGCCGAGGAGCGGACCCCACTCGCGGCGCGCGAAACCCGCGACGGAGCCGCTCAACGGCCGCTCTCCAGATGTCTGCGGTGCATCCACTTCGGCAGCCCCGGGGCCTCCAGGAACCCTTCGGCGCGACCGGCGGCGAGGCCGATGCGCAGCAGGTCCGCACTCCTCTCGAAGAGCATGAACCGGGGCTCCCAGATCGGTCGGTACTTGGCGTTGGCGCGGTACAGCGACTCGATCTGCCACCAGCGGGAGAAGAAGCTGAGCAGGGAACGCCACATGCGCAGCACGGGTCCCGCCCCGAGCTTCGAGCCACGCTCGAAGACGGAACGGAACATGGCGAAGTTCAGGGAGACCTGAGTGATCCCGATCTCCTCGGCGCGCTGGAGGAGTTCGATGACCATGAACTCCATCAGCCCGTTCTCGGACTCCCGGTCACGGCGCATCAGGTCCAGCGAGAGACCCTTCGGCCCCCACGGGACGAAGGACAGCACGGCCCGCAGGGCCCCCTCGCCGTCGGTGCACTCCAGCATCACGCAGCGGCCGTCACGCGGGTCGCCGAGCCGCCCGAGCGCCATCGAGAAGCCCCGCTCCGTGGCCCCGTCCCGCCAGTCGTCGGCCTTGCGCAGCAGCTCGGCCATCTCCTCGGCCGGGATGTCCTCGTGGCGCCGGATCCGGACCTCGTACCCGGCCCGCTTGACCCGGTTGAAGGCCTGCCGGACCGTCCGCATCGCCCGGCCGTCGAGGGTGAACTCGTCGGTCTCCACGATCGCCTCGTCGCCCAGCTCCAGGGCGTCCAGTCCGTGCCGCGCGTAGATCACGCCGGCCTCCTCGCTCGCCCCCATCACCGCGGGGATCCAGCCGTGCTCCCGCGCCTCGGCCAGCCAGGGCTCGATCGCGCCGGGCCAGGCCTCGGGGTCGCCGATCGGGTCGCCGGAAGCGAGCGAGACCCCGCCGACCACCCGGTAGGTGACGGCGGCCTTCTCGCTCGGCGACCACACGACGCTCTTCTCGCGGCGCAGCGCGAAGTAGCCGAGCGAGTCCCGGTCCCCCTGCTTGTCGAGGAGGGCCCGCAGCCGCTCCTCGTCCCGCTCGGTCAGCGGGTCGGTGGCCCGGCGGGAGCGGAAGGCGGCGAAGAGCACCGCGAAGAGCAGCAGCGTGGACAGGACGTTGATGGTGACGTCGACCCAGCCGGGGGTGGTGATCCCGGCGAACCGCGCGTCGTCGGAGGCCAGCGTGATCAGCCGCATCACGCCGTACCGCCAGCGCTCCAGGAAGGTGGAGTGCGCGGTGGAGGTGTTGGTGACGGTGACCAGGACGGCCGCGAGCAGCGAGGTGACGAGCAGTCCGCCGACCGCCACGACCGCCGCCAGCCACGGGTTGGAGCGGTCGCCCTTCGCGTAGAACTCCTTGCGTCCCAGCAGCAGTGCGAGCACGAAGGCGGCGGTCAGGACCAGCGAGATCCAGTTCTGCGCGTGCTCCCGGATCTCCGGGAAGAGCATCACCAGCGCGAAGAGCAGCAGGAACAGTCCGCCGAGCACCAGGTTGAGGATCCACGCGGCCCGCTTGCGGCGCCGCATGGTGATCGCCAGGAAGAGGGTGAAGACCCCCGAGGCGAAGCCCGCCGTGAGCATGTACGGAGTGAAGTAGTCGTCCTCGTTGTGCCGGCGCAGGTCCTGCCCGAAGGAGACCCAGACGGCACTCAGGAAATTGATGAACGTGACGACGCGCAGGTACCAGACGGCGAACGCGGCGCCGCGCCGTGATCGGGCGGTGGTGCCCCGGGGCGCTGCTTCGGCGGACAAACGGACCTCTCCCATGAAAAGCGATCATATGGGGCGTCGTTTGTCGTGCGGCGACGCCGGAGGCGGCCGCGCGCGCGTCGCGCACCTGCCGTGCGCCGCGCGTACGGCCGCCTCCGGAGCCGCTCAGTCCGTCCCGCGTCCCGCCCGTCAGGCTCCCGAGCCGTCCCCGGTGTCCGGAGCGGTCGGATCCGGACGTACGGGCAGCTCCGCGGCGAACGCCGCCGCGGCCCTGACGAGGGGCAGCGCGAGCAACGCCCCGGTTCCCTCACCCACATGGACGCCGTGGTCGAGCAGAGGGTTGAGCGCCATCCGGTCCAGCGCCTTCGCCTGCGCCGGCTCCCCGCTCACCTGACCCGCCAGCCACCAGTCCGGCGCCCGGAACGCCGCCCGCTGCGCCACCAGCGCGCAGGCCGCCCCCACCACACCGTCCAGGATCACCGGCATCCGCCGCACCGAGGCCTGCAGCAGGAAACCCGTCATCGCCGCCAGGTCCGCCCCGCCGACCGCCGCGAGCAGCTCCAGCTGATCGCCGAGCACCGGCCGGGCCCGCCGCAGGGAGTCCCGGATCGCCGCGCACTTGCGCATCCACGCCAGGTCGTCGATCCCGGCGCCGCCCCGGCCCGTCACCACCGACGCGTCCGTCCCGCACAGGGCCGCGATCAGCGTGGCCGCGGGCGTCGTCCCGCCCACGCTCAGATCCCCGAGCACCACCAGATCGGTGCCCGAGTCCGCCTCCTCGTCGGCGATCGCGACACCGAGCCGCACCGCCGCCTCGGTCTCCTCGACCGTCAGCGCGTTCTCCACGTCGATCCGGCCGCTGCCGCGCCGCACCCGGTGGCGCACCACCTCGGCCGGCAGCAGCTCCGGATCGCAGTCCAGACCCGCGTCGACCACCCGCACCGGCACGTCCGTCGACCGGGCCAGCACGGCGATCGGGCTCGCCCCGTCCAGGACCGCGCGCACCAGCTCGTGAGCGGTACCCGCCGGACGGCCCGACACGTCGAGCGAGGCCACCCCGTGGTCGCCCGCGAAGAGCACCACCTTCGGCTGCTCGATCGCCCGCACCTCGACCGAGGCCTGCGCGGCCGACAGCCACTCACCGAGCTCGTCGAGCCGACCGAGCGCCCCCGGCGGCACGGTCAGCCGCTCACGGCGCTCCTCGGCGTCACGCCGGATCCCCCCGTCGGGGCGCTCGATCAGATCGGAGAAGTCGTCCAGGTTCACGCGGTCCGCCTTGTGCCGTCAGCGAGGGTCATCGGTGATCGGCACCCTACCCGCGCAGCACCAGAGGCTGTCCGGCGACCACGAGGAGGACCTCCTCGCACTCGTCGGCGAACGCCGCGTTCAACCGGCCCAGCTCGTCCCGGAACCGCCGCCCCGCCGCCGTCGCGGGCACCACCCCCGAGCCGACCTCGTTCGTCACCGCCACGACCGTGCGGCGGGTGGCCCGCACCGCCGCCACCAGCTCCGCCGTCCGCTCCCGCAGCGCCGTCTGCCCGCCCGCCGCCCACCGCTCGTCGTCCCAGGCGCCCACCTGGTCCATGGCGTCCGTCAGCCACAGCGACAGACAGTCCACGAGCAGCGCGGGCCCGTCCTCCTCGAGCAGCGGTACGAGGTCACAGGTCTCGGCGGTACGCCAGGAGCCCGGCCGCCGCTCCCGGTGCACTCCCACCCGCTCCGCCCACTCCGGGTCGCCCTCCCGGCCCCCGCCCGTCGCCACGTACAGCACCTCGGGGAAGGCCTCCAGGCGCCGCTCGGCCTCGACGGACTTCCCCGACCGGGCCCCACCCGTCACCAGGGTGCGCCGCGGCACGTCCGGCACCTCGTGGTACTCGCCCACGTACAGCGTCGTCCCGTCCGGAACCGCCCGGGCGCCCGCCGCCGCGAGCCGCCGGTCAAGCTCCGCGCCCGTCGGCACGTCGTGGTCCAGGTGGACGGCGATCACCTCGGTCGCCGGGCCCGCGGCCCCGGTCGCCCGCAGCCGGGCCAGCCCGTCCGGACGGCCCGTCACATCGGCGACCACCATGTCGTACGGCACCTGGTGGTTCTCCGGAAGCCCGGCCACGGCCCCGCCCGGCGGCAGGTACAGCAGCCGCTCGCCCTCCGCCGAGGTCACCTCGTACCCGGTGCCGGGCGAGTCCATCGGAACCGCCCGCACCCGGTGCCCGGAGATCAGCGTCAACTCCCGGCCGTCCGGCACCCGCCCGGCGGTGGGAAGCCCGGCGGGCATCTCGACCGCGGGCCCGTCGTGCGGATGCGTCAGCAGCACCTGCCGTACGCCCACGAGTGAATGGCCCGACCGGGCGGCCGCCAGCGCGGCCCCCGGGGTCAGATCGAGCAGCAGGGCCCCGTCCAGGAGCAGCGACGTCGCCGCGCGGACCCGGGGACCGCGGGAGAGCGCGCACACGGCGCAGGGGCAGTCGGGGCGGGGCAGTCCGAGCGGGGCGCCGGTGCCGAGCAGAGTCAGTTCCACCCTCAGATCCTCCCGCGCCACCGCGAGCCGTGCGCGCCCGGCTACTCTGCGGGCAGGAAACCGATCATCCGGTGAGCGCCAGGAGGCGGACATGGCATGGACGTGGCGGTTCGAGAAGTCCGACGGCACGGAGGTCGAGCCGGTGGTGACCCCGGAGGAGTTCACCACCCAGGGAGACGCGGAGAGCTGGATCGGCGAACACTGGCGTGACCTCCTGGGCGGCGGCGCGGACCAGGTGACCCTCTCGGAGGACGACACGAAGATCTACGGCCCGATGCCCCTGAACGCGGAGGGCTAGAGCCCCCGGGGGGCCAGGACGGGGGTGCGGGGGCCGCCGCCACCGCATCCCTTCCGCCCCTGCCCGTCGCGGGCGACCGTCACATCTCGCCCAGCGTGACCTCCACCTTCTCGGTGGCCGTCCCCCGGACGTAGACCGTCGTCACCTTGTCGCCCGGCCGGTGCGAGGCCAGGGCCTCCGACAGCGAGGTGATCGTCGTGATCTCCGTGTCGCCGAGCCGGGTGATCACATCGCCGGGCTTCAGCCCCGCCTTGCCCGCCGCCCCGCTCGCCGGGGCCTCGACGACGGCCACGCCCGCCGGCTCGTAGTCGTCGTCCAGGACCGTGCGGCCGGTGATGTTCAGGGCC
Source organism: Streptomyces sp. Qhu_M48 (assembly GCF_051305195.1). Lineage (NCBI taxonomy): Bacteria > Bacillati > Actinomycetota > Actinomycetes > Kitasatosporales > Streptomycetaceae > Streptomyces > Streptomyces sp. Qhu_M48. The sequence continues at coordinate 1,698,533 of NZ_CP195432.1, forward strand.
GCCCGGCCCGAGTCCGTCACCTTGCCGTCCTTGATGATCTGGTCGGCGACCGTCCGCACCATCGACGAGGGGATCGCGAACCCGATGCCGGGGGCCGAGCCTCCGCCCATCTCGGGGTCGCTCGCCGCGAGCGTCGGGATGCCGATGACCTCGCTGTCGAGGTTCACGAGCGCGCCCCCGCTGTTGCCGGGGTTGATCGCGGCCGACGTCTGGACCATGTCCGCGATGGTCGCGCCCGTGCCCCCACCGGTCCGCCCCTCGCTGACGGTGCGGCCGGTCGCGGACACGATGCCCTGCGTGACGCTGCCGGAGAGGCCGAGCGGGGAGCCCATCGCCAGCACGATCCGTCCCATGTCGACGGCCGCAGAGTCGCCGAACCTTGCCGGTTTCAGCCCCTGAGGCGGCGACTCCAGCTTGATCACCGCGAGGTCCTGCTCGGGATAGGAGCTGACGAGCCGGGCGGTCACCGGCTGCCCGCCCGTGGCGGCGGTGACCTTGAAGGACTTCTCCTGGCCGACCACGTGCGCGTTGGTGACGATGTGGCCCTTGTCGTCGTAGACGACCCCGGAGCCCAGGCTTTCGGCCGCGTCGATCTGCACGACGGACGGCAGGACGTTCCTGATGACGGCCCGGTAGTCGTCCTCCAGGTCGTTGGCGGCGAGCGGCGCCGCCGCCTGGGTGGAGCGTTCCGGCGCGGGTGTGCCGCCCGCGGAGGTACAGCCGCCGACGAGCGCCACGGCGCAGGCGGCGGCCGTCAGGGGAAGGAGAAGGCGGGAGGTACGGGCATGGGCACGGGATACGTCCATGTCCGGAGTATCCGATCGGCCCGCGCCCCGGGCCCGGCGAGCGCACCCGATCAGGGGTGCGGTCCCCGAACCGCCGGCTTCCTCAGCCCCGTACCCCGCACAGGTGCAGCAGGGCCGCCACCCGCCGGTACGGCTCGGTGCGTCCGGCCCGGTCCTCGGCGGCGAGCAGCCGCTCCAGTTCCTCGGCGGCCGGCAGGCCCTCCTCGGCGGGGACGGCGTCGGTGAAGACCCGTACCCCGTACCAGGCGTGCAGCGGCGCCGCGATCCCCGCGAGCGTCGCGGTCAGCGCGTCGAGGCGGTCGGCCCGCACCTTCACGCCGTTGTCGTCGGTGTAGACGTCGGAGTCGAAGCCGGCGAGGGCTCCCGACCAGTCTCCGGCGAGCCCCGGCCGCATGGAGAGGGCCTCCCCGTTCCGTACGACCAGGGAGAGGAGCCCGCCCGGGGCCAGCATCCGGGCCAGGCCCGCGAGCAGCGCGTCGGGCTCGTCCGCGTACATGAGGACGCCGTGGCAGAGGACGACGTCGAAGCTGCCGGGGAGGAAGTGCACCCCGGTCTCGCGTCCGTCGCCCTCGATCAGCCGGACCCGCTCGCGGATGCCGGCGGGTTCGGTCGCCAGCGACTCACGGGCCGTCTTCAGGAGATCCGGGTCGGCCTCCAGGCCGGTGACCGTGTGCCCCGCGCGCGCGAGGCGCAGGGCCTGGGTGCCCTGGCCCATGCCCGCGTCGAGGATCCGCAGCCGCTGTCCCACGGGATAGCGGCCGGCTATCTGCTCGTCGAGCTGGCGGGCGACGATCTCCTGCCGGATGGTGTCGCGCAGCACGCCGGTACCGGCGGGCCAGTGCACGACGGCGGGCAGCACCGGGCCACCCGACTCCGACGTCGCCGCGCCGAAAGCGCGCTCGCCGAGCTCCGAGCTGTCGGCGCTCAGGGCCGCTCTCCGCGCTTGACCTGCGGCTTCGGGAGCCGCAGTCGGCGCATCTGGAGCGTACGCATCAGGCCGTAGGCCACCGCGCCGCGCCTCGGCTCGTTCGGGAAGCGCTTGTCGAGCTGCTTCCGCAGGCGGATCCAGATGCCCACCGAGTCGATGACGATCAGGATGATCACACCGAGCCAGAGCAGCAGGGAGATGTTCTGCAGCGACCGGTTGGTGTTGCCGAACAGCGACAGCACGAGGATCACCACGGCCATCGGGAGGAAGAACTCGGCGATCGCGAAGCGCGAGTCGACGAAGTCACGCACGAAGCGGCGGACCGGACCCTTGTCGCGGGCCGGCAGGTAACGCTCGTCGCCACTGGCCAGCGCTTCGCGCTGACGGGCCAGGTCCGAGCGGCGTGCCTCGCGCTGGCGCTTGGAAGCCTCCTTGCGGTCGGTCGGCACCGTCGCGGCGCGACGGCGCTGGGTCTGCGCCTCACTCCGCTTCGGGGTCGGGCGGCCCTTGGGGGCCTCGGGGTCGCGGGGCTGCTTGGTGGAGAGGTCCGCCGTCACCTTGTCGGTGGGGGCCTTCTCGTCCTTCGAACGGCTACGGAACACAAAACCCAAGGGTACGGGGTGGTGGGCATGAACCCCATGCCGGGCGGGAACGATCCGCTAACGGACTGCGTCTTCGGCGGTACGTACGGAGGACGCACCCGGGTCTCCCCTAGATCCATCTACTCCCTGCGCGGGAGGGAAGACCGGGCGCAGTCGTCCTTGGGGAGGAGCGCATCCCGCCCCGAACAGTGCGGTAATGGAGACAGGGCCCGTACTGTGGACCCTGTCGAAGAGCTGGTGCCGAAGTCCTTGAGAAGGGGGCGCGCGAAGCCCATGAGCGGTGTCATGAAGCGTATGGGGATGATCTTCCGCGCGAAGGCGAACAAGGCCCTTGACCGGGCCGAGGACCCGCGCGAGACGCTCGACTACTCCTACCAGAAGCAGCTGGAGCTGCTGCAGAAGGTGCGACGGGGCGTCGCCGACGTCGCCACCTCCCGCAAGCGGCTCGAACTCCAGCTGAACCAGCTGCAGGGCCAGTCCGCCAAGCTGGAGGACCAGGGCCGCAAGGCGCTGGCCCTCGGCCGCGAGGACCTGGCGCGCGAGGCGCTGTCCCGCCGCGCCGCGCTGCAGCAGCAGGTCAGTGACCTGGAGGTGCAGCACCAGACGCTGCAGGGCGAGGAGGAGAAGCTCACTCTCGCCGCCCAGCGCCTCCAGGCCAAGGTGGACGCCTTCCGCACCAAGAAGGAGACCATCAAGGCGACCTACACGGCGGCCCAGGCGCAGACCCGGATCGCCGAGTCCTTCTCCGGCATCTCGGAGGAGATGAGCGACGTCGGTGTCGCGATCCAGCGGGCCGAGGACAAGACCGCCCAGCTCCAGGCGCGCGCGGGCGCGATCGACGAGCTGCTCGCCTCGGGCGCCCTGGACGACCAGTCCGGGCTCGCGAAGGACGACATCCAGGCGGAGCTGGACCGGCTGTCCGGCGGTACGGACGTCGAGCTGGAGCTCGCCCGGATGAAGGCCGAGCTGGCCGGCGGCCCGTCGGCGCAGAAGCAGGCGATCGAGGGCGGTGGCACGGCCGCTCCGCAGGACAACACGCAGCAGCAGTCCCACCCGCGCTTCGAGAAGTAGGCGCGGGAACCAGGCACGGCTCGCGAACAGACAGGACGCGTCATGATCGTACGGATCATGGGGGAGGGCCAGTGGAAGCTGGCCGACAGGCACTTCGTGGAGCTCAACAGGCTCGACGACGAGCTGCTCGAAGAGATGGAGTCGGGGGACACGGACGGCTTCAGGGGCACGCTGGGCGCCCTGCTCGACGCCGTCCGGCGGCTCGGTGAGCCGCTCCGGGACGACGCCCTGGAGCCGTCGGAGCTGATCCTCCCGGCTCCGGACGCGAGCCTGGACGAGGTCAGGGAGATGCTCTCCGACGACGGCCTGATCCCGGGCTGACGACACCGGCCGACGGTCCCGCCACCCCCCCCGGGGTGGCGGGACCTCGCGCTTCCCCGGCCCGCCGCCGGACCGCGCCGTCCCCGCGCCCCGGGCCCGCCCCGTACCGTTGTCCCCCGTGACGCCCCCCGGACCTGCCACCGGCACCCCCTACACGCGGCTCCGCGACTGGTTCCTCGCCCATCCGCTCGCCTTCGACGCGACGCTGGCGTTCGGTGCGCTCGTCTGCATGATCGCCGGGTCGTTCACCGACCCGCACGGCAGCCCGACCGGGCCCACCTTCGGCGACCGCGCCCCCGGTGTGCCGAGCGTGCTGATCATGGTCGCCGGTGCCTCCGCGCTGGTCCTGCGCCGGCGTCACCCCTTCCGGGTGCTCGCCTTCATCGTGGCGATCAGCCTCGTCGAGCTGGTCAACGACAACCGGCCCGCCCCCATCGCGATGAGCGCCGTCGTCGCGCTCTACACCGTCGCCTCCCGCACCGACCGGCCCACCACGTGGCGGGTCGGGCTCGCCACCATGGCGGTGCTGACCGCCGCCGCCATGGCCTTCGGCCCGACGCAGTGGTACGCGCAGGAGAACCTCGGCGTGTTCGCCTGGACCGGGATGGCGGCGGCCGCGGGGGACGCCGTCCGCAGCCGCCGGGCCTTCGTGGACGCGATCAGGGAACGCGCCGAGCGGGCCGAACGGACCCGCGAGGAGGAGGCGGGCCGCCGGGTCGCGGAGGAACGGCTGCGGATCGCCCGTGACCTGCACGACGTCGTCGCCCACCACATCGCCCTGGTCAACGTCCAGGCCGGGGTCGCCGCGCACGTCATGGACAAGCGCCCCGACCAGGCCAAGGAGGCCCTCGCCCACGTGCGGGAGGCCAGCCGGTCCGCGCTCGACGAGCTGCGCGCCACCGTCGGCCTGCTGCGCCAGTCCGGCGATCCGGAGGCCCCCACCGAACCGGCCCCCGGCCTCGCCGTCCTCGACGGGCTGCTCGACAGCTTCCGCAAGGCCGGGCTCCCGGTGGCCGTGGCCCGCACCGACGGGGACAAGCCGCTGCCCGCGACCGTCGACCTCGCCGCGTACCGGATCGTGCAGGAGGCCCTGACCAACGTGCGCAAGCACGCGGGGCCGGACGCCGCGGCCGAGGTGAGCGTCGTCCGGGTGGGCCGTACGGTCGAGATCACCGTCCTCGACAACGGCACGCCCCCCGCCGCCCCCGACCCGTCCCCCACCGGCGGCCACGGCCTGCTCGGCATGCGCGAGCGGGTCGGCGCGCTCGGCGGCACCCTCACGGCCGCCCCCCGGTACGGCGGCGGCTTCCGGGTCCAGGCGATACTGCCCGTGACGTCCCGCACGGGGGAGGACACATGACGATCCGGGTACTGCTCGCCGACGACCAGGCCCTGCTCCGCAGCGCCTTCAAGGTCCTGGTGAACTCCGAACCGGACATGGAGGTCGTCGGCGAGGCCGCCGACGGCGCCCAGGCGGTGGCCCTGGCCCGCTCCGAACGGGCCGACGTCGTCCTGATGGACATCCGGATGCCGGGCACGGACGGCCTCGCCGCCACCCGCATGATCACCGCCGACCCGGAGCTCTCCGGCGTACGGATCGTCATGCTGACCACCTTCGAGGTCGACGAGTACGTCGTGCAGTCGCTGCGCGCCGGGGCCTCGGGCTTCCTCGGAAAGGGGGCCGAGCCCGAGGAGCTGCTCGGCGCGATCCGCATCGCCCACGCGGGCGACGCGCTGCTCTCGCCGGCCGCCACCAAGGGCCTGATCGCCACGTTCCTCGCGCAGGGCCCCGGTACGGAGGCCGTGGGGGAGGGCGGCCGAGGCCGCACCGAGCGGCTCGCCGCGCTCACCGCCCGGGAGCGCGAGGTCCTCGTCCTCGTCGCGGGCGGACTCTCCAACGACGAGATCGCCGAGCGGCTCGACGTCAGCCCGCTCACCGTGAAGACCCACGTCAACCGGGCCATGGCGAAGCTCGGGGCCCGCGACCGCGCCCAGCTGGTGGTCACGGCCTACGAGTCGGGACTGGTGCGCCCGCGGGTGGAGTGACCCGTGGGCCGGGTGATACGTCCGAGGGTGGAGGGACCGGAGGCTCCGGCGTACTCCAGACGCGGTATGCGCGGGATAAGGATGTGGACCCGGGGGCCGAGGACTTCCGGCCGCGGATGGCAGATCGTATAGGCGGGGGCACCTCCGGCGGGTCCAGTGGATCAGGGCCGGATTCTCGGCTGCTCCCGCCCGCCGACGAGTACGCCACAGAAGAGAGACCCCATGTCCTGGCTGTCGAGATTCAGCCTCGCGCAACGGGCCCTGATCGGGCTCGTGTCCATCGTCGCCCTCGTGTTCGGGGCGATCGCGATACCGCAGCTGAAGCAGCAGCTGTTCCCCTCGATCGAGCTGCCCATGGTCTCGGTCCTCGCCCCCTACCAGGGCGCCTCTCCCGATGTGGTCGAGAAGCAGGTCGTCGAGCCCCTGGAGAGCAACCTCAAGTCCGTCGACGGCCTGAAGTCGGTGACCTCCACCGCCTCCGAGGGCATGGCCCTGATCATGGCCTCCTTCGACTACGGCGACGAGTCCACCAAGCAGCTCGTCGCCGACGTGCAGCAGGCCGTGAACCGCGCCCGCGCGCAGCTGCCCGACACGGTCGACCCGCAGGTCGTGGCCGGTTCGACCGACGACATCCCGACCGTCGTCCTCGCCGCCGCCTCCGACAAGGACCCGCAGGCCCTCGCCGATCTCCTCGACCGGACCGTCGTGCCCGCCCTCGAAGGCATCGAGGGCGTCGGCCAGGTCTCCGTCAGCGGCGTCCAGGACCTCCAGGTCTCCGTCACCCCGGACGAGCGGAAGCTCGCCGCGGCCGGACTCAGCGGCATGAAGCTCGCCGAGGCCCTGCGCTCCGGCGGCGGCACCGTCCCGGCCGGTTCCTTCGCGGAGGACGGCAAGAGCCGCACGATCCAGGTCGGCGGGGGCTACACCTCGCTGAAGCAGATCGAGGACCTGCGCATCCCCGCGGCCGTCCCCGGCAAGGGCAAGGCCGTCCGCCTCGGTGACGTCGCCACCGTCCGCCAGGAGGAGTCGCCGCGCGCCTCCCTCACCCGCACCAACGGCAAGCCCAGCCTCGCCGTCATGGCCACCATGGACAAGGACGGCAGCGCCGTCGCGATCTCCGACGCCGTCGCGGAGAAGCTCCCCGACCTGCGCCGCGACCTGGGCGCCGGGGCGGAGCTGACCGTGGTCTCCGACCAGGGCCCGGCCGTCGCCAAGGCCGTCTCCGGTCTGACCACCGAGGGCGCGCTCGGCCTCGTCATGGCCGTCCTGGTGATCCTGGTCTTCCTCACGTCGATCCGCTCGACGCTGGTCACCGCGGTCTCCATCCCGCTCTCGGTCGTCCTCGCCCTCATCGTGCTCTGGACCCGCGACCTCTCGCTCAACATGCTGACCCTCGGCGCGCTCACCATCGCCATCGGCCGGGTCGTCGACGACTCGATCGTGGTCCTGGAGAACATCAAGCGTCACCTGGGCTACGGCGAGGAGCGCCAGGCCGCGATCCTCACCGCGGTCCGCGAGGTGGCGGGCGCCGTCACCTCGTCGACGCTCACCACCGTCGCCGTCTTCCTGCCGATCGGTCTGACCGGCGGCATGATCGGCGAGCTGTTCGGCTCGTTCTCGCTGACGATCACGGCGGCCCTGCTGGCCTCGCTCGTCGTCTCCCTCACGGTCGTCCCGGTCCTCTCGTTCTGGTTCCTGCGCGCCCCCAAGGGCACCTCGGAGGACCTGGCGGAGGCCCGCAGGCTGGCCGAGGAGAAGGAGGAGAAGAGCCGTCTCCAGCGCCTGTACGTGCCGGTCCTGAAGTTCGCGACCCGGCGCCGCCTCGCGAGCCTGGGCATCGCGCTCGTCGTCCTGGTCATCACCTTCGGCATGACCCCGCTCCTGAAGACGAACTTCTTCGACCAGGGCGAGCAGGAGGTGCTCAGCATCAAGCAGGAGCTGGCGCCCGGCACGAGCCTGAGCGCCTCCGACGAGGCCGCGAAGAAGATCGAGAAGCTCCTCGCGGACACCGACGGCGTCAAGGACTACCAGGTCAACGTCGGCTCCTCCGGCTTCATGGCGGCCTTCGGCGGCGGCACCGGCTCCAACCAGGCCACCTACCAGGTCAGCCTGGAGGAGTCCGCCCCGTACGAGAAGACGCGGGACGCCATCGCCAAGGGTCTCGACGCCCTGGGCGGGGTCGGCGACACCACCCTCGCGGCCGGCGACGGCTTCGGCAGCCAGAACCTCAGCGTGGTCGTCAAGGCCGGTGACGCGGAGGTCCTCAAGAAGGCCTCCGAGCAGGTCCGTGCCGCCCTCGCCGGGATCAAGGACGTCACCGACGTACAGAGCGACCTCTCGCAGTCCGTGCCGCGCGTCTCCGTCACGGCGAACGAGAAGGCGGCCGACGCCGGCTTCGACTCCGCCTCGCTCGGCATGATCGTCGCCCAGGCCGTACGGGGCACCCCGGCGGCGAAGGCGATCCTCGACGACAGCGAGCGGGACGTCCTCATCACCTCGGCGCGCCCGGTCACCACCCTGGCCGGACTCAGGGCCCTGCCGCTCGGCCCGGTGAAGCTGGGCGACATCGCCACCGTCGAGCTGGTCCCCGGCCCGGTCTCCATGACCCGGATCGACGGCGCCCGCGCCGCGACCATCACGGCGAAGCCGGTCGGCGACAACACCGGCGCGGTGAGTGCCACCCTCCAGTCGGAGATCGACGCGCTCGACCTGCCCGAGGGCGCGACCGCCACCATCGGCGGTGTCTCCGAGGACCAGACCGAGGCCTTCCTCAACCTGTTCCTGGCGATGCTCGCGGCCGTCGCGATCGTCTTCATGCTCCTGGTCGCCACCTTCAGGTCGCTGATCCAGCCGCTGATCCTGCTGGTCTCGATCCCGTTCGCGGCGACCGGCGCGATCGGTCTGCTGGTGATCACCGACACGGCGATGGGCGTCCCGGCGATGATCGGCATGCTGATGCTGATCGGCATCGTGGTCACCAACGCGATCGTCCTGATCGACCTGATCAACCAGTACCGGGCCCAGGGCCTGGGCGTCGTCGAAGCGGTGATCGAGGGCGGCCGGCACCGGCTCCGCCCGATCCTGATGACCGCGCTCGCGACGATCTTCGCCCTGCTGCCGATGGCCCTCGGCATCACCGGTGAGGGCGGCTTCATCGCCCAGCCGCTGGCCGTGGTCGTGATCGGCGGTCTGATCACCTCGACGCTGCTGACCCTGCTCCTCGTCCCGACGCTCTACGCGATGGTGGAACTCCGCAAGGAGCGCCGCGCGAAGAGGAAGGCTGACAAGAAGGCGGAGAAGAGGAAGGCGGAGGGCGACACGCACAACGCGGAACAGCCGGACGTCTCCCCGCTGGACGCCGGCCTGCTCGACGTCCTGGACTGAGTCGGCACGTCAGTGAGTCGGTGAGTCGGTGAGCTGAGCCAGTGAGCCGCTGAGCCACGGCGAAGGGCGCCCCGCGAGCATGCGGGGCGCCCTTCGCCGTACGTACGTGGGGGAGAACCGTTACGGCAGAGCGAGCATCCGCTCCAGCGCGAGCTTCGCGAAGCTCTCCGTCTCCTTGTCGACCTGGATCTGGTTGACGAGATTGCCCTCGGCCAGCGACTCCAGGGTCCACACCAGGTGCGGCAGGTCGATGCGGTTCATGGTCGAGCAGAAGCAGACCGTCTTGTCGAGGAAGACGATCTCCTTGTCCTGGTCGGCGAATCGGTTCGCCAGCCGCCGGACCAGGTTCAGCTCCGTGCCGATCGCCCACTTGGAACCGGCCGGGGCCGCCTCCAGGGTGTTGATGATGTACTCGGTCGAGCCCACGTAGTCCGCGGCGGCGACGACCTCGTGACGGCACTCGGGGTGGACGAGCACGTTCACGCCCGGGATGCGCGCGCGGACGTCCTCGACGGACTCCAGCGAGAAGCGGCCGTGCACCGAGCAGTGCCCCCGCCACAGGATCATCTTGGCGGCGCGCAGCTGCTCGACGGTCAGCCCGCCGTTCGGCTTGTGCGGGTTGTACAGGACGCAGTCGTCCAGGGACATGCCCATGTCGCGGACGGCGGTGTTCCGGCCCAGGTGCTGGTCGGGCAGGAACAGGACCTTCTCGCCCTGCTCGAAGGCCCAGTCCAGGGCGCGCTCGGCGTTGGACGAGGTGCAGATCGTGCCCCCGTGCTTGCCGGTGAAGGCCTTGATGTCGGCCGAGGAGTTCATGTACGAGACGGGCACCACCTGGTCGGCGACGCCGGCCTCGGTCAGCACGTCCCAGCACTCGGCGACCTGCTCGGCGGTGGCCATGTCGGCCATCGAGCAGCCGGCCGCCAGGTCGGGCAGGACGACCTTCTGCTCGTCGCCGGTGAGGATGTCGGCCGACTCCGCCATGAAGTGCACGCCGCAGAACACGATGTACTCGGCCGATGGCTTGGCCGCCGCGTCGCGCGCGAGCTTGAAGGAGTCGCCGGTGACATCGGCGAACTGGATGACCTCGTCGCGCTGGTAGTGGTGGCCGAGCACGAAGACCTTGTCCCCGAGCTTCTCCTTGGCCGCGCGGGCGCGCTCCACGAGGTCCGGGTCGGAGGGGGACGGCAGGTCGCCGGGACACTCCACGCCGCGCTCGCTCTTCGGGTCGGCCTCGCGACCGAGCAGGAGCAGGGCGAGCGGCGTCGGCTGAACGTCGAGCTCATGACGGGTTTGGGCCGTGGTCACGTCACGCACCCTTTCTTCGGAGAATCTTCGGAGAAACCTTTTCGTCTAAATGACGCTATCTATCATAACCGCTTCACGTCACGTTGACGATGTCCATAGTGTCGATGTGACGAATTCGCGGGACCCGCCGTCGCCTCCGCCGCCGTCGCCACGCCCGTCACCGCGGCTGGTCCTCGCCGTCCCCGCACCTGGACAGGGTGTGCGAGCATGAAAGAGGAAAGACCCACTCGGCCCGGAATGAATCCGGGGCACCGTCGGTTGCAACCGTCGGCAAGCAGTCTCCGTACACACCGGGAGAGAAGCAGATGTCCGTATCGGACGAGAAGACCACTGTCAGCGACGGCATCCTCCTGTCCGACGCCGCCGCGGCCAAGGTCAAGGCCCTCCTCGACCAGGAAGGCCGCGAAGACCTGGCGCTGCGCGTCGCCGTTCAGCCCGGCGGCTGCTCCGGCCTGCGTTACCAGCTGTTCTTCGACGAGCGTTCGCTCGACGGCGATGTCGTGAAGGACTTCGACGGCGTCAAGGTCGTCACCGACCGCATGAGCGCCCCGTACCTCGGCGGTGCCTCGATCGACTTCGTCGACACCATCGAGAAGCAGGGCTTCACCATCGACAACCCGAACGCCACGGGTTCCTGCGCCTGCGGCGACTCGTTCAGCTAAGCCGCACCACCCGTCGTACGCGTGAGGGCGGCGGCCCGGGATCTCTCCCGGGCCGCCGCCCTCACGCGTACCCCCACCGGTCTCAGCGGCGCGGCACCGACTCCCCGCTCGCCGCGTCGACCACCGGCCGGGAGCCGAGCGGGTTCTCCAGCGTCACCGTCTTCACGACCTCCACCGCCAGGGCGATGCACACCTTGTCGGGGTCGGTCGGGGCCTCCTTCACCCGGACCGTCACCCGGTCCGCGCTCTCCTGGGCCGTGACCGTGTACGTGCTGCACACCCCGCCCCAGAAGGTGACCGTCAGCTTCCGGCCACCGTCCTCCGTGCGGAACGACTCGACCTGCCGCGCCGCCGTACCGTCCCCGGGAGGGGGCGTGGGGGCCGGCGCGGGCTCGGTCGGCGGCGCCAGGTGCTCAGGGGCCACCGCCGTCCGCACCACCGTGTACGGCGCCGCGTCGGCCGGATCCGCCGTGAACAGCCACGACGGTACGAGCACCCGCTCGCCGTCCACGTCCTGCGCGGCCAGGCCCAGCACCGCGGCCGTCACCGGCACCCGGTCCGGCGCCGCCGTGTCCACGATCGTCTGGCAGGGCGCGGCCGGCTCGGCCGTCCCGGGGGCCGGCTCGCGCCCGGTCCCGGTGTCCGGCCGGCCCGCGTCGGGCACGCCCGCGGCCGGCGGAGCGGTGGGGCAGCTCCCGACGCCGATCGGGCCGGTGCCCTTCGAGTCCTCGTTCAGCCCGGCGAGCGCCTTCGCCGCCCCGATCACCGGATACGTGGCGGCCTCGACCGGCTCCTTGAGCGTGCCGCTCCCGGCGACCGCCCGGCCGTCCCGCGCGATGTGTAGCCCCGTCGACCAGCCGTAGGTGGGCAGCCCGCCCACCACCGGATCGGCGTTCACCACCCGCACCGAACCGTTCATCACTTGCGTCGCGGTGACCTTCGCGTCGTCCTGGCCGATCGCCTTCAGGACCGGCGCGGCCGCCGCCTTCGCCGCTTCCTCGCTCAGCGGCGTACCGCCCGGAGCGGGCTTCGTCTCCCCCGGGGGCGGACACGCCTTGCCCTTGAGGCAGGCGTCCCCGGCCGGACCGCCGTCGTACCAGGAGTACGTCCAGGTCCCCGGCGCCTTCCGCGCCACGTCGAGACGGGGCCCCGAGCCGTCCTTCTCGGGCCGGATCGTCCACACCTCACCCACCAGGGCGGGGCTCCCGGAGAGGCCCAGCGCTTCGGCCAGCCTGGTCACCTCCGCGGAGGTGACCAGGCCCTCGGGCCGGTGGACCGCGGCCGAGGAGGGCCCTTGGGGGAGTGGGCCCTTGGCTGTGTAGACGGTCCCGTTCGGGCCGCCGCCGGGGTCCGGCTCACCGGGTGCGATCCCGGGGCCGCCCCGCGTGTCGCCACCGCCGGCGTCCGTACCGCCGCCGCGCTCCAGGCGCGGGGGCGGGGGCGCACCCGCCGCGTCGGCCGCTTCGGTGGCCGCGCCGGTGCCGCCACCGGACGCCGTGGTGGCCAGATAGACGCCACCGCCCCCGGCGAGCAGCACGCCCGCCGCCACCGAGGCGGCCAGAACGTTCCGTCGCCTCCGCACGTTCTCCGTACCACTCACCGCAACGCTCCCTCGTCTCGACCGGACGCCGATGGGACGGAGCGGGCGGGCCGACGGTTCCCGTCCGTCAGCCCCCGTACTCCGCGGTGGCGTCGATCAGCCGTGCCGAGGCCGCCGGTACGACGACCCCGTGGATCAACGCGGGGGAGACGGGAGCGGGTGCGGGGGAGACCGGGGTCACCCAGTGCGGAACCATCCGAGCGCTGTCGCCCCGCAGGTCGGCGAGGCTCAACTCGGACTCGTGTCGCTCACGTGAAGCGGAGTAGATGGTCATGGGCGCACCGTATGCACCGCACGCCCCCGGGGAAAAGACCTACTCTGGGGTAGTTTCCACTGTTCGGCAGGAACGCCCCCACCGGGTAGCGTGAACTGTCATTACCGCCTTCCCGCAGGAGCACCCCGCCGTGCGTATCGCAGTCACCGGCTCCATCGCCACCGACCACCTCATGACCTTCCCCGGCCGGTTCGCCGACCAGCTCGTGGCCGACCAGCTCCACACGGTGTCCCTCTCGTTCCTCGTCGACAACCTCGACGTCCGGCGCGGTGGCGTCGGCCCCAACATCTGCTTCGGCATGGGGCAGCTCGGCGGCAGCCCGATCCTGGTGGGCGCGGCCGGCTACGACTTCGACGAGTACCGCGGCTGGCTCGACCGGCACGGCGTCGACACCGGCTCGGTGCGCATCTCCGAGGTCCTGCACACGGCCCGCTTCGTCTGCACCACCGACAAGGACCACAACCAGATCGGCTCCTTCTACACCGGGGCGATGAGCGAGGCCCGGCTGATCGAGCTCAAGACCGTCGCCGACCGGGTGGGCGGGCTCGACCTGGTCCTGATCGGGGCCGACGACCCCGAGGCGATGCTCCGCCACACCGAGGAGTGCAAGACGCGGGGCATCCCCTTCGCCGCCGACTTCTCGCAGCAGATCGCCCGCATGGGCGGCGACGAGATCCGCACCCTCCTCGAAGGCGCCACCTACCTCTTCTCCAACGAGTACGAGAAGGGGCTCATCGAGTCCAAGACGGGCTGGACCGACGCGGAGATCCTCTCCCGCGTCGGCCACCGGGTCACCACGCTCGGCTCGCGCGGTGTGCGCATCGAGCGCGTCGGCGAGGACCCGATCGAGGTCGGCTGCGCCGAGGAGACCGCCAAGGTCGACCCGACCGGCGTCGGCGACGCCTTCCGCGCGGGCTTCCTCACCGGTCTGTCCTGGGGCGTCGGCCTGGAGCGGGCGGCGCAGGTCGGCTGCATGCTGGCCACGCTGGTCATCGAGACGCTGGGCACGCAGGAGTACACGCTGCGACGGGCCAACTTCATGGAGCGCTTCACGAAGGCGTACGGCGAGGACGCCGCCACCGAAGTCCAGTCCCACCTGGCCTGACCCACCCCGGGCTCCAGCCAGGCCCCCGGGCCTGGTCCCGGGGCCTCCGGGCCTGGCTGCCGGGCCCGACCCCCGTTGCGGGGCCTGGCCCCGGCCCCGCACTCCACCGGGGCCGCCGCCCCGCCCCCCGGTGTGGGCTGCGCCCTACCACCCGTGTCGGGGGGAGCGCCCGCGCCCGCAACGGAGGGCGGGGCCCACGGCGGGAAGGGCCGACCCGCGTCCACGCGACCCGCTCACACCACCCGCCGCACCACGTATCCCACCCCGCCCCCCGCCGCCACCGACGCCGACTCGCCCACGTACTCCTGGCCCCGCATCTCGCACCACGCCGGGATGTCCAGTCGCGCCGCCGCGTCGTCCGCGAGGACCGTCACCGTGCCGCCGACCGGGACGTCGCCGATCACCTTCGCCAGTTCGATCACCGGGATCGGGCAGCGGCGGCCGAGCGCGTCCACCACGAGCGCGTCGGAGCGGCTCGGCGCCCCCACCCCGGCTCCCGCACCGGCGCCCGCCCCCGCCGGGGCGCCGAGCCTCTCCCGTACCCCCGCCACCACCCCCGGCAGCGCGTCGAGGAAGCGGTCGACGTCGGACTCCGTCGTGCCGGCCGGCAGGGAGACGCGGACGTTCCCCTCGCTCAGTACTCCCATCGCGCGCAGCACATGGCTGGGCGTCAGCGTGGAACTCGTACACGACGAACCGGACGAAACGGAGAAACCCTCCCGGTCCAGCTCGTGCAGCAACGTCTCTCCGTCGACATAGAGACAGGAGAAGGTGACGAGATGGGGGAGCCGGCGCACCGGGTCGCCCACCACCTCCACGTCCGGGACGAGCTCCGGCACGCGCGCCCGGATCCGGTCCACCAGGGCCCGCAGCCGCGCCCCCTCGGCCACCGCCTCCGCGCGGACCGCCCGCAGGGAGGCCGCCGCCGCCACGATCGCCGGGAGGTTCTCGAAGCCGGGTGCCCGGCCCGACTCCCTTTCGTCCGTCGGGCCTTGGGGTGCGAAGCGCACCCCCTTCCGTACGGCGAGGAGACCCACGCCCGCCGGGCCGCCCCACTTGTGCGCGCTCGCGGCCAGCAGCGACCAGGCGCCCTCCACCGTCCCCCAGCCGAGCGACTGCGCCGCGTCCACGAGCAGCGGCACACCCGCGGCCCGGCAGGCCTCGGCCACCTCCGCCACCGGCTGTTCGGTCCCCACCTCGTGGTTGGCGGACTGGAGGCACGCCAGGGCCGTCCCGGCGCCGAGCGCCGCCGCGAAGACGTCCGCGTCCACCGCTCCTGACCGGCCCACCGGCACCTCGGAGACGGCGCCGCCGGCCGCCGCGTGGGTCTCGGCCGCGTGCAGGACGGAGGAGTGTTCGACCGCGGAGACCACGAGCCGGTTCCCGACACGCCGACGGCCCGCGAGAGATCCCGAGATTCCCGCGTGAACCGCGCGCGTCCCCGAAGGAGTGAACGCGAGCTCGTCCGGGCGGCACCCCACGGCCTCCGCCGCAGTCTCCCGCGCCGCGTCGAGGAGCAGCCGGGCGCGCCGCCCCTCCCGGTATAGCCGGGCCGGGTCGGCCCAGCCCTCGTCCAGGGAGGCGAGCAGCGCCTGACGGGCGACGGGGTGCAGGGGGGCGGCGGACGCGGCGTCGAAGTACGGCATCCGCCCACGGTAGGCGCTGGGGGTGGGTGATCTTCGTTCGTCCGTGGTGAGTCCTCGTCAGAAGGGGGCCGCGGCGCACCGCCGGACCGCCGAACGGACGCGGCCGACCCCCCTGCGGAACCCCGGAGTCCACCCCTTCGGGGGCCCGGACGGCGCGTTGGGCACCCTCCCCGCGCGACCCCAAATAGCGTCCAGTAGGGTTTGGTCCGCATAAACATCCAAACCCCTGCCCGCGGCACGGGGCGGCGACCGACCAGCGAGACGGACGGCCGTGGCCGACCAACGCGGGCCGAGACTCTCGGGAAGGCGCTACGTGAGTCCCAACGGCTCCGACCGCTCGTCGCGGCGCCCGATGCGGCGGAAGCTGCCGCAGGTGCTGACTGCGGGCCTGATCCTGGCGACAGCCACGGGCTGCTCGTACAACTGGGAAGACTTCCCCCGCCTTGGAATGCCCACGCCCGTCACGGAAGAGGCGCCTCGGATCCTCTCCCTGTGGCAGGGTTCGTGGGCGGCCGCGCTCATCACCGGAATCCTGGTGTGGGGCCTGATCATCTGGTCCGTCATCTTCCACCGGCGGAGCAGGACCAAGATCGAGGTACCTCCGCAGACCCGGTACAACATGCCCATCGAGGCGCTGTACACGGTCACTCCGCTCATCATCGTCTCGGTGCTCTTCTACTTCACCGCGCGTGACGAGTCGAAGCTCCTCGAGCTCACCCCCAAGCCGGCGCACACGGTCAACGTGGTCGGCTACCAGTGGAGCTGGGGCTTCAACTACGTCGAGAACGTGCCCGGTGTGACCGGCGACGCCAAGACGGACAAGAACCTCGCCTCCATCCCGGACAAGTTCCTCGCGGACTTCCCGGAGAACGCCGGCGGCGTGTACGACGCCGGTATCCCCGGCGACCGGAACCCGCAGAACGGCAACCCGGGTCCGACCCTGTGGCTGCCGAAGGGTGAGAAGGTCCGGTTCGTCCTGACCTCCCGTGACGTCATCCACTCCTTCTGGGTGGTCCCCTTCCTGATGAAGCAGGACGTCATCCCGGGTCACACCAACTCCTTCGAGGTGACTCCGACGCGGGAGGGCACCTTCATGGGCAAGTGTGCCGAGCTGTGCGGCGTCGACCACTCCCGGATGCTCTTCAACGTCAAGGTGGTCTCCCCGGAGCGCTACCAGCAGCACCTGAAGGAGCTGGCCGAGAAGGGGCAGACCGGCTACATCCCGTCTGGCATCGAGCAGACGGACCCGGCCAGGAATGCGGAGAAGAACCAACTGTGAGCATCCACAACGAAACCCAGGGTGCCGCCGCAGCTGAGGACTCGTACGAGAACGAGCTGCCCGTACGGCGCAAGCAGCCCGGCAACGTCGTGATCAAGTGGCTGACCACCACCGATCACAAGACGATCGGGACGATGTACCTGGTCACGTCGTTCGTCTTCTTCTGCATCGGCGGACTCATGGCGCTCTTCATGCGCGCCGAGCTGGCCCGTCCGGGTACGCAGATCATGTCGAACGAGCAGTTCAACCAGGCGTTCACGATGCACGGCACGATCATGCTGCTGATGTTCGCGACGCCGCTGTTCGCCGGATTCGCGAACTGGATCATGCCGCTGCAGATCGGCGCGCCCGACGTGGCGTTCCCGCGGCTGAACATGTTCGCGTACTGGCTGTACCTCTTCGGCTCGATCATCGCGGTGGCCGGCTTCCTCACCCCGCAGGGTGCGGCCGACTTCGGCTGGTTCGCCTACTCCCCGCTGTCGGACGCCGTCCGCTCGCCGGGTGTCGGCGCCGACATGTGGATCATGGGTCTGGCCTTCTCCGGCTTCGGCACGATCCTCGGTTCGGTCAACTTCATCACCACGATCATCTGCATGCGCGCTCCGGGCATGACGATGTTCCGCATGCCGATCTTCACCTGGAACGTGCTGCTGACCGGTGTCCTGGTCCTGCTCGCCTTCCCGGTCCTCGCGGCCGCGCTGTTCGCCCTGGAGGCGGACCGCAAGTTCGGTGCGCACATCTTCGACGCGGCCAACGGTGGAGCGCTGCTGTGGCAGCACCTCTTCTGGTTCTTCGGCCATCCAGAGGTGTACATCATCGCGCTGCCGTTCTTCGGCATCGTCTCCGAGGTCATCCCGGTCTTCAGCCGCAAGCCGATGTTCGGCTACATCGGTCTGGTGGCCGCGACCATCGCGATCGCCGGTCTCTCCGTGACCGTGTGGGCCCACCACATGTACGTCACGGGCGGCGTGCTCCTACCGTTCTTCTCCTTCATGACGTTCCTCATCGCCGTACCGACGGGCGTGAAGTTCTTCAACTGGATCGGAACGATGTGGAAGGGCTCGTTGTCCTTCGAGACACCGATGCTCTGGACGATCGGCTTCCTGATCACCTTCACCTTCGGTGGTCTGACGGGCGTCATCCTGGCCTCGCCGCCGATGGACTTCCACGTCTCCGACTCGTACTTCGTCGTCGCGCACTTCCACTACGTCGTCTTCGGCACCGTGGTCTTCGCGATGTTCGCCGGCTTCCACTTCTGGTGGCCGAAGTTCACGGGCAAGATGCTGGACGAGCGGCTCGGCAAGATGACGTTCTGGACGCTGTTCATCGGCTTCCACGGCACCTTCCTGGTGCAGCACTGGCTCGGTGCCGAGGGCATGCCGCGTCGTTACGCGGACTACCTCGACGCCGACGGCTTCACCGCGCTGAACACGATCTCGACGATCTCCTCCTTCCTGCTCGGTCTGTCGATCCTGCCGTTCCTCTACAACGTCTGGAAGACCGCCAAGTACGGCAAGAAGATCGAGGTCGACGACCCGTGGGGCTACGGCCGTTCGCTCGAATGGGCGACGTCCTGCCCGCCGCCGCGGCACAACTTCCTCACCCTGCCGCGGATCCGTTCGGAATCCCCGGCGTTCGACCTGCACCACCCTGAGATCGCCGCTCTCGACCAGCTCGAGAACAAGCCGCACGAGGCCGAGGCCCTCACGGGCAGCAAGGAGGCCGGCAAGTGAAGATCCAAGGCAAGATGTTCATCTGGCTGAGCGTCTTCATCCTTGCCATGGCGGTCCTGTACGGCGTCTGGTCCAAGGAGCCGGTCGGTACGACGGCGCTGTTCCTCGCCTTCGGCCTGTCGATCATGATCGGCTACTACCTGGCCTTCACGGCCAAGCGTGTCGACGCCATGGCGCAGGACGACAAGGAGGCCGACGTCGCGGACGAGGCCGGTGAGGTGGGCTTCTTCGCCCCGCACAGCTGGCAGCCGCTCTCGCTGGCCGTCGGTGGCGCGCTCGCCTTCCTCGCCGTCGCGATGGGCTGGTGGATCCTGTACTTCTCCTTCCCGCTGATCCTGGTCGGCCTCTTCGGCTGGGTCTTCGAGTTCTACCGGGGCGAGAACCAGAACCAGTAGCGGTACCCCGCTCCGCGCCGGAGCACACCGAGGGGCCCGGACACTTCGTCAACGAAGTGTCCGGGCCCCTCTTTTGCAGCACTCGGCGCGCTGACACCGAGGATTGTCCTTAGCGTGAGGTCATGAACGACACGCCGCGCATTCGGACTGTTCTGAGCTGCACTCTTCTGGCCCTCACGGTCACCGCCGGTCTCAGTGCCTGCGCGGGCCCCGACGGCCATCCCCTGTCGGCGAGGGCGTACGACGCGGCGGACCAGCTCGCGGTCAGCGCTCCCTCGGACGGGGCCAAGGCGGACCCCGAGAAGCCCCTGGAGATCACCGCCAAGGGCGACGACGGCCGGATCACCGACGTCACCGCCATCGACGCGGCGGGGCGCCACCTGGCGGGCGAACTCACCGCGGACGGACAGCGCTGGCGCTCCACGGCCGCCCTGGCCGCCGGCACCCGCTACACCGTCCGCGTCTCCACGGAGGACGAGGACGGCGCCCCGGGCGCCCGTACGTACACGTTCGAGACGGCTCCGGCGAAGAAGGCCCTGACCGCGGCCTTCGGCCCGGAGGCGGGCACCTACGGCGTCGGACAGCCCATCACGGCCGACCTCAGCCTCCCGGTCAAGGACCGCAAGGCCCGGGCAGCCGTCGAACGGGCCCTCAAGGTCCGCTCCACACCCTCCGTCGAGGGGTCCTGGTACTGGGTGGACGACAAGAAGCTGCACTACCGCCCGAAGGAGTACTGGCCCGCCGGCGCCAGCGTCACGGTCACCGGCAACCTGGACGGCCTCAAGGTCGGGGACAAGCTCTACGGCGGCCCGTCCCGGCCGCTGAAGCTCACGATCGGCGACCGGATCGAGGCGGTCGCGGACGCCGGCTCGCACTACATGACCGTGCGGCGCAACGGAGAAGTGATCAACACCATTCCGGTGACCACCGGAAAACCGGGCTTCTCCACCCGAAACGGCATCAAGGTGGTGCTCGGCAAGGAGTACTACGTCCGGATGCGGGGCACCAGCATCGGCATCTCGGAGGGCAGCTCCGAGTCGTACGACCTGCCGGTCTACTACGCCACCCGGGTCACCTGGAGCGGCGAGTACGTGCACGCCGCGCCCTGGTCGGTCGGCTCGCAGGGCGTGGCGAACGTCAGCCACGGATGTGTCGGCATGTCGACGGGGAACGCGGCCTGGTTCTACGAGACCGTCCGCGCCGGCGACATCGTCAGGACCGTCAACAGCTACGGCGACACGATGGACCCCTTCGGCAACGGCTTCGGCGACTGGAACCTGACGTGGGACAAGTGGCGCCAGGGCAGCGCCCTGGTGGAGCCCGCCGACAGCCCGGTGGCCGCCACCGAGAAGGCCCGCCTCAGGCCGCTCGCCCTCTAGGCCGTGTCCGGTCCGCCTCGGAGGCACCGCGCCGGGCGCACAGGGCCCGGCGCGCCCCTTCGGCGCACTCGCCGCGCCCGGCGGCTACGCGTCGATCGACAGGCGCGAGCGCAGCAGGGCGGCCAGGGACGCCGCGAACTCGACCGGTTCCACCGGAAGGGTGACCGCGGCGTCCGCGCGGCTCCAGGTGGCCAGCCAGGCGTCCTGCGGGCGCCCGATGAGCAGGAGGACGGGCGGGCAGTGGAAGACCTCGTCCTTGAGCTGCCGGCAGACCCCCATGCCGCCGGCGGGCACCGCCTCGCCGTCCAGGACGCACACGTCCACGCCGCCCTCGTCCAGGCGCTTCAGCACGGCGGGAAGCGTCGCGCACTCCACGAACTCCACCGGGGGGACGTCGGACGCGGGCCTGCGCCCGGCCGCCAGCCGTACCTGCTCGCGGGTGTTCGCGTCGTCGCTGTAGACCAGGACCGTGGCACTCGACTGCATCGTTCCTCCGGCTGGGAAGGCGGGTGGGTCGTCGTCGACCGATGCGCGGATGCTACTCCGGTCCACACTCCGTCAACACCCGTTCAACATCTGTTCGAAGGGTGCTCAGGGGCCCTCGCACTGGGCCGTTCGGGCTGGACACACCCCTCTGACACTCCGAACGGCACCCCCCGGAGTGAGGGCGGGATAAGCGACCGACATAATGTCGGTCGTGGCGACAGTAACGACAGTAGAAACAGGGCACGCGCACCCGTCGGTCAATCGACCGAACCTCACCAGCGTCGGAACCATCATCTGGTTGAGCTCCGAGCTGATGTTCTTCGCGGCCCTCTTCGCGATGTACTTCACCCTGCGATCGGTGACAGGTCCCGACTATTGGAAGGCTCAGGCAGAACATCTGGCCTTCCCGTTCTCGGCGACCAACACCACGATCCTGGTGCTCTCCTCCCTCACCTGCCAGCTCGGCGTATTCGCCGCAGAGCGGGGCGACGTGAAGAAGCTCAGGACGTGGTTCATCATCACGTTCGTGATGGGTTCGATCTTCATCGGCGGCCAGGTCTTCGAGTACACCGAACTGGTCAAGGACGCGGGCATGTCGCTCTCGTCCGGGCCCTACGGCTCTGTGTTCTACCTGACCACCGGCTTCCACGGCCTGCACGTGACGGGCGGACTCATCGCCTTCCTGCTGGTCCTGGGCCGGACGTACGCCGCCAAGAGGTTCACTCATGAGCAGGCAACCGCCGCCATCGTCGTGTCCTACTACTGGCACTTCGTCGATGTCGTCTGGATCGGCCTCTTCGCCACGATCTACATGATCAAGTAATCGGTCCCGCCCACGCGGCGGACCGAGACATCCAGCAAGCATCGACGCAGAAGATCCTGACACCGGGGTAATCCGTGAAAAAGCTCTCCGCACGACGACGCCATCCGCTGGCGGCGGTCGTCGTCCTACTTCTCGCGCTGGCGGCCACCGGGGGGCTGTACGCCGCGTTCGCGCCGGCGGGCACCGCGAAGGCAGATGAAACCGCCCAGTCCCTCGCCATCGAGGAGGGCAAGAAGCTCTACTCCGTCGGCTGCGCCAGCTGCCACGGAACCGGCGGTCAGGGCACCACTGACGGCCCCTCCCTCGTCGGCGTAGGTTCGGCCTCCGTCGACTTCCAGGTCGGCACGGGCCGGATGCCGGCCCAGCAGCCGGGCGCCCAGGTCCCGAAGAAGAAGGTCATCTACTCGCAGGCTGAGATCGATCAGCTCGCGGCGTACGTCGCCTCTCTCGGTGCCGGCCCGATCACGCCGACCGAGAGCCAGTACAACCCTGCAGGTGCCGACCAGGCCAAGGGTGGCGAGCTCTTCCGCACCAACTGTGCCCAGTGCCACAACTTCACCGGTGAGGGTGGCGCGCTGACCTACGGCAAGTACGCCCCGAGCCTCGAAGGCGTGAGCCCGAAGCACCTCTACGAGGCCATGCAGACCGGCCCGCAGAACATGCCCTCCTTCCCGGACACGACCATGCCGGAGAAGGAGAAGAAGGACATCATCGCGTACGTCCAGGCCGTCAACGGCGAGAAGGCCGACAACCCGGGCGGTCTCTCGCTCGGTGGCCTCGGCCCCGTCAGCGAGGGCCTGTTCGCCTGGATCTTCGGTCTGGGCGGGCTGATCGCAGTTGCCATCTGGGTCGCGGCCCACACCGCTAAGGCCAAGAAGTCATGAGTAGCCAAGAGATTCCAGAAGAGACCCTGCCGGCAGGGCAGGACACCGCGCACGGCGCGGTGAAGGTCGCCGACGACCCGTTCGCCGACCCGGGCCTCCCGCCCCACAAGCCCCGCATCCAGGACATCGACGAGCGTGCTGCCCGTCGGTCCGAGCGCGCGGTCGCCTTCATGTTCACGCTGTCGATGCTGGCCACCGTCGGCTTCATCGCCTCGTACGTGATCTTCCCGGTCGACAAGATCGTGTACATCTGGCCCTTCGGCCGGGTGTCCGCGCTCAACTTCGCGCTCGGCTGGACCCTCGGCCTCGCCCTCTTCTTCATCGGCGCGGGCGCGGTCCACTGGGCCCGCACCCTGATGTCCGACGTCGAGATCGCGGACGAGCGCCACCCGATCCAGGCCGACGCGGAGACCAAGGCGAAGGTCATGTCGGACTTCGCGGCCGGTGCCGCCGAGTCGGGCATGGGCCGCCGCAAGCTCATCCGCAACACGATGTTCGGCGCGCTGTCGCTCGTACCGCTCTCCGGCATCGTCCTGCTGCGTGACATGGGCCCGCTGCCCGAGAAGAAGCTCCGGACCACCATGTGGGCCAAGGGTCTTCAGCTCATCAACATGAACACGCACGAGCCGCTGCGTCCCGAGGACGTCGCGGTCGGTTCGCTGACCTTCGCGATGCCCGAGGGCCTCTCGGAGCACGACCACCACTTCCAGACCGAGATCGCCAAGGCCGCCCTGATGATCGTCCGGATCCAGCCGGAGGACATCAAGGACAAGCGCGAGCTCGAGTGGTCGCACGAGGGAATCGTCGCCTTCTCGAAGATCTGCACCCACGTGGGCTGCCCGATCTCCCTGTACGAGCAGCAGACGCACCACGTCCTCTGCCCGTGCCACCAGTCCACCTTCGACCTCTCCGACGGCGCCCGCGTCATCTTCGGCCCGGCCGGTCACGCCCTCCCGCAGCTGCGGATCGGCGTGAACGACAAGGGCTTCCTGGAGGCGCTCGGCGACTTCGACGAGCCCGTCGGTCCTTCCTTCTGGGAGCGCGGATGAGCACCGTGACCGATACGAAGAAAGCACCCGCCGGTGAGCGGGTCGCAGACTGGGCCGACGGTCGCCTGGGGATCTACACGCTGGCCAAGGCCAACATGCGGAAGATCTTCCCGGACCACTGGTCCTTCATGCTGGGCGAGATCTGCCTCTACAGCTTCCTCATCATCATCCTGACGGGCGTCTATCTGACGATGTTCTTCCACCCGTCGATGAACGAGGTGGAGTACGTCGGACCGTACGTCCCGCTCCAGGGACAGCTGATGTCCGAGGCGTTCAACTCGACGATGCACATCTCGTTCGAGGTCCGCGGTGGTCTGCTCATCCGGCAGATCCACCACTGGGCGGCGCTGATCTTCCTCGCCGGCATGTTCGTGCACATGATGCGCGTGTTCTTCACGGGCGCGTTCCGCAAGCCGCGTGAGATCAACTGGCTGTTCGGCTTCCTGCTGTTCTTCCTGGGCATGTTCACCGGTTTCACCGGCTACTCGCTCCCGGACGACCTGCTCTCCGGCACCGGTGTCCGCTTCATGCAGGGCGCGATCCTGTCCGTGCCGGTCATCGGCACGTACCTGTCGATGTTCCTGTTCGGCGGGGAGTTCCCCGGCGGCGACTTCGTGGCCCGGTTCTACTCGGCCCACGTCCTGCTGCTGCCCGGCATCATGCTCGGCCTCGTGGTGGCCCACCTCATCCTGGTGTTCTTCCACAAGCACACGCAGTTCGCCGGCCCCGGCCGCACGAACAAGAACGTCGTGGGCATGCCGCTGCTGCCGGTCTACATGGCCAAGGCCGGAGGCTTCTTCTTCCTGGTCTTCGGCGTCATCGCGGTCATCTCGGCGATCGCCTCGATCAACCCGATCTGGGCCCTCGGCCCGTACCGCCCGGACCAGGTGTCCACCGGCGCCCAGCCCGACTGGTACATGGGCTTCGCCGAGGGTCTGATCCGAGTGATGCCGGGCTGGGAGATCAACCTCTGGGGCCACACGCTGGTCCTCGGTGTGATGATCCCGCTGGCGATCTTCCCGGCGGTCCTCGCGGCGATCGCGGTCTACCCGTTCATCGAGTCGTGGATCACGGGCGACAAGCGCGAGCACCACATCGCGCAGCGCCCGCGCAACGCTCCGACGCGCACCGGCTTCGGTGTCGCCTGGATCACCGCGTACATGATCATGCTCGTGGGTGGTGGAAACGACCTCTGGGCGACCCACTTCCACCTGTCGCTCAACTCGATCACCTGGTTCGTCCGGATCTTCTTCTTCGCCGGACCGGTCATCGCGTTCATCGTCACCAAGCGGATCTGCCTCGGCCTCCAGCGCCGCGACAAGGACAAGGTGCTGCACGGACGCGAGTCCGGCATCATCAAGCGCCTGCCGCACGGTGAGTTCGTCGAGATCCACGAGCCGCTGAGCCAGGGCGAGCTGCACCGCCTCACCGCGCACGAGCAGTACGAGGCGGCGGCCCTCCCGCCGGCCGTCGACGAGAACGGCGTGGAGCGGAAGATCGGGCGCATGGAGAAGCTCCGGGTCAAGCTCAACAAGGGCTACTACGGCGACGACAACCAGGTCGCCAAGCCCACGGTCGAGGAGTACAAGGAGATCCAGAGCGGCCACGGCCACCACTGATCACCTGAACTCCTGACCTGAACGAGTCGCCACGGCGAGAGCCCCGTCCATTCGATGGACGGGGCTCTTTGCCGTCCCCGGGGGTCGATAGGCTGGCTCATAACCTATTGCGTGCGCAATTGACTATGGAGCTGCCATGAGCGCTGTGACCCCCGCTGGAGGACCTACGTCGGCGGGCCGCTCCTGGCCCGTCGTCCTGGAAGGTCTGCTGACCGGCCGCGACCAGAGCGCCGAGGACACCGCCTGGGCGATGGACCGCATCCTGCGCGGCGAGGCCACCGACGCCCAGATCGCCGGCTTCGCGGTCGCCCTGCGCGCCAAGGGCGAGACCGTCGACGAGATCACCGGACTCGTCCGCACCATGTACGAGCACGCCAACACGATCGAGGTGCCCGGCGCCACCGTCGACATCGTCGGCACCGGCGGCGACGGCGCCAGGACCGTCAACATCTCCACGATGTCCGCGATCGTCGTCGCCGGCACGGGCGCCAAGGTCGTCAAGCACGGCAACCGGGCCGCGTCCTCCGCCTCCGGCGCCTCCGACGTCCTGGAGAAGCTCGGCGTCAACCTGGAGCTGACTCCCCGGCGGGTCGCCGAGGTCGCCGAGGAGGCCGGGATCACCTTCTGCTTCGCGGTGAAGTTCCACCCGGCGCTGCGGCACGTCGCCGCGGCCCGCAAGGAGCTCGGCATCCGGACCACCTTCAACTTCCTCGGCCCGCTCACCAACCCGGCCCGGGTCCGGGCCCAGGCCACCGGCGTCGCCGACGCCCGGATGGCCCCGATCATGGCCGGGGTGCTCGCCGAGCGCGGCTCCTCCGCGCTCGTCTTCCGCGGCGACGACGGCCTCGACGAGCTGACCACCACCGCCACCTCGCGGGTCTGGGTGGTCCGCGACGGCTCGGTGCGTGAGGAGGCCTTCGACCCCCGGGACGTCGGCATCGACCTCGTGCCGGTGGAGGCCCTGCGCGGCGCGGACGCCTCGTACAACGCCGACGTGGCCCGGCGGCTGCTCGCGGGGGAGACCGGTCCGGTACGGGACGCGGTGCTGCTCAACTCGGCGGCGGCGCTGACCGCGCTCGCGCCGGGGGAGGGCACCCTGGTGGAGCAGATCCGCGCCGGCATCGAGAAGGCCGCGGAGGCGATCGACTCCGGCGAGGCCCGCCGGGCCCTGGACCGCTGGATCAGCGTCAGCAACGCGTAACCCTCCGGCACGAGACGCCCGTGCGACCCCGGTCCAGTATGCGGACCGGGGTCTTGCGCTTCGGCGATCATGTGGCAGGATTCTCTACAGG
Organism: Streptomyces sp. Qhu_M48; assembly: GCF_051305195.1. Classification (NCBI taxonomy): domain Bacteria; kingdom Bacillati; phylum Actinomycetota; class Actinomycetes; order Kitasatosporales; family Streptomycetaceae; genus Streptomyces; species Streptomyces sp. Qhu_M48. Next base: position 1,725,225 of record NZ_CP195432.1, read on the forward strand.
TCACGAGTGACAGCGTTTTGGCCCCGGCTTGCTGTCCGGCAACCCTCCGTCCGTGGCGGGGTGCCCCGGGTGATGACCAGGCCGTAGGCAGAGAGGTCTACGGCAAGCGCGGACCCCTCGAACACCAGGGGTCCTGGTCTCTCGAGGAGTTTTTCCGTGAGCAAGCGAATGCGATAGGGCGAATCCGCCCCACCTTCACCCTCGGATCAGGGTCACTTCCGCGTACCTTCGCGCGCCCCCGTGCCTTCCGAGGTATCACCCGTACCCCGCCGAGTCCGGCCGCGTACGGGGTCACCGAAGCCATTCCGCACCGCCCGCCGGGAGATACCGCCATGTCCGCATGCCCGAACGCCGCCACCGTCGTCGCCACCGTCGACACCGCCACCGTCGTCGAGACCGTGACCGCCGAGTGCGCGACCGCCGAGTCCGCCGACCCCTGCTGCGCCGCCCCGCTGCCCGTCCTCGGCCGGGACGTCACCGTGCCGCTCGTCACCGGCGGCGAGGTGACCTACGCGGCGCTCGACTACGCGGCCAGCGCACCTGCCCTGCAGCGGGTGTGGGACGACGTCGCCGCGTACGCCCCCTACTACGGCAGCGTCCACCGCGGCGCCGGATACCTCTCCCAGCTCTCCACCGACCTCTTCGAGAACAGCCGCGTCACCGTCGCCGAGTTCCTCGACTGCCGCCCCGACGACCAGGTCGTCTTCACCCGCTCCACCACCGACTCGCTGAACCTGCTCGCCCGGGCCGTCCCGGACGGCTGCGAGGTCTTCGTCTTCGAGACCGAGCACCACGCCTCGCTGCTGCCCTGGCGCGACGCCCGCGTCACCTACCTCAACGCGCCCCGCACCCCGGAGCAGGCCGTCGCGACCCTGGAGCGCGCCCTCGCCGACCGGGACCCCTACGGCCCCGCCCTCGTCTGCGTCACCGGCGCCTCCAACGTCACCGGTGAGCTGTGGCCGGTGAAGGAGCTCGCCGCCGCCGCGCACGCCCACGGCGCCCGGATCGTGCTCGACGCCGCCCAACTCGCGCCCCACCACCCGGTCTCCGTCCAGGAGCTCGACGTGGACTGGATCGCCTTCTCCGGCCACAAGCTGTACGCCCCCTTCGGCTCCGGCGTCCTCGCGGGCCGCTCCGACTGGCTCCAGGACGCCGAGCCCTACCTCGCGGGCGGCGGCGCCTCCCGCAAGGTGGCGCGTCGGGCCGACGGTGGTGTGGACGTGGAGTGGCACACCACCGCGGCCCGGCACGAGGCCGGCTCCCCGAACGTCATCGGCGTGTACTCCATCGCCTCCGCCTGCAAGGCGCTCACCGAGGCCGGCTTCGACCAGCTGGTCGCCCGCGAGCGGCACCTGATCGCCACCGTGCGCGCCGGCCTCGCCGAGGTGCCCGAGGTCAAGGTGCTGTCGCTGTTCGGCGACGACGCCCCCCGGGTCGGCGTCATCTCCTTCGTCGTGGAGGGCTGGAACAGCTCCCACTTCGCCGCCGCGCTCTCCGCCGAGTACGGCATCGGCGTCCGCGACGGTCTCTTCTGCGCCCACCCGCTGGTCCGCACGCTGCTGGGCAGCGACCCGCAGGACCCGGGTGAGTGCGGCGCCCCCGAGGCGGCCCCGGGGGAGCGAAGCGAGGTGGGGGTTCCCCCGGCCGAAGGCTGGGGGAGATCGCTCAACGCCATCCGGGTGAGCTTCGGCGCCGGTACGCCCGACGAGCACGTGGAGCGGTTCGTCGTTGCCGTGAAGGAGCTCGTCCGGGACGGCGCGCAGTGGAAGTACCGCACGGAGGACGGCCGCTGCGTCCCCGACCGCGGCTGAGCACTCACTCGTACGGGTGAAGGGGGCCTCCCGATCGGGAGGCCCCCTTCACCGTGTCCGCGCGGGCGGTCTCAGGACTCCAGACCGATGGCGAAGGCCGCCTCCAGATCGTGCTGGGAGTACGTGCGGAAGGCGACGTGCGTGTCCGTGGCCTCGACGCCCGGGATCTTGCTGATGCTGCCGGGGATCACGTCCGCCAGGTCGTCGTGACGGGGCACGCGGACCATGGCGATGAGGTCGTAGGTGCCGGTCACCGAGAAGACCTCGCTGACGCTGTCGAGCGAGGCGATCGACTCGGCGATCTCGGGGATGCGGTCCACGCTGGTCTTGATGAGCACGATCGCGGTGATCACGGCTGGCTTTCTCCCTCGGTCGCCGCGGCTTGGGCTTTCACTCTATCCCCACCCCGGTAGCGCCCCCAGGCGTAGAGGAAGCCGACGGAGAAGCCCACCACGTGGGCCAGATAGGCCACGCCGGGACCGGCCCCGGCCGCCCGGGCGGCCAGCCACTGGAGGACGAACCAGAAGACCAGCACGATCCAGGCGGGGAAGCGCAGCGGCAGGAAGAAGAGGAAGGGGAAGAGACTGGTGACGCGGGAGCGCGGGAAGAGGAAGAGAAAGGCCCCGAGCACCCCGGAGATCGCCCCCGACGCCCCGACCAGGGTCTGCTCGCTGTTGGCGTGCGCCGCCGCGTACCCGAGCAGCGCGAGGTATCCGGTGCCCAGGTAGAAGAGGGCGAACGCGACCGGACCCATGCGCTCCTCGGCCATCGCCCCGAAGACGTACAGGAACAGCATGTTTCCCAGCAGGTGGAGCCAGCTGCCGTGGACGAAGAGCGCGCTGAGCGGGGTGAGCAGGGCGCGGGGCTCGCCGCTCATCAGCTCGGCGGGGACCACGCCCCAGCGGCGGAAGTACACGCCCTGCGCCGCGAGGAGCTCGTCCCCGGTGCCGTGTGCCGGGTTGAGGCCGGAGACCGGACTGATCGCGAAGAGCAGGCAGCAGGCGGCGATCAGTCCGTACGTCACCGTGGGTCCGCTACGGGTGCCCCGCACGGCTCCGAGGGCCGCACCTCGCCAGTCGATCATGGACAGATCATGGCGTACCGGGGCCGAAGTGGACAGAGTGCCTCGCCGTGCTCCCGGGTACCGGCGAGGCCGTAGGGTAACGGTCAGTACAACCGCAGTTCGACGGCGCACCGCGGCTCCCGCACCTGGTACCACGCAACAGGAAGAAGGACGGCACGATGACGACGGTTCCCCTGCCGACCGACGAGACCCGCTGGCGCTGCACTCTCTGCGGCAACCTGACCCGTTTCGACGTGACGCGATCCTCCAAGGTCGTCGAGTACGTCCATCTGGACCTCGCGGGAGACCCGACGGTCGAGGAGCGGCAGGTGGTCAGTGAGACCATCGAGTCGGTCCGCTGCCGCTGGTGCAACGCGGTGGATCAGATCGAACTGGTGGACAGGCCGGGCGCCGCCTCCTGAGGGACGGTGCGGAAGACATTGGGGTGACGGATCGTGGAGCAGCCCGCGCACGGTGGAGAGCCGACCGGCGCGGCAGGTGACGCTGCCGAGGCGCTCGACCACCCACTGCCGGAAGGCGTCCGGCGGAGGGTCGTCGCGCTGGTCGCCGACGCCTTCGGCGGGCTGACCGTCGCCGAGCTGCCCGGACCCCTGAGGCAGTACGCCCGGTTCACCGCGAGCCGGCGGGCCAAGTTCGCCGGCAACGCGATGGCGGCGGCCCTGGAGAGCGATCCGCTCTTCCGGCAGCGGATCGGCGAACGGTTCAAGCTGAACCAGCCCGAACTGGCCGGAGCCGTCGAGACCGGCACCCCGCCCGCCGCCGCCGACCCCGTGGACGTGGCCGCGGCCGCCTATGTGCTGCGCCCGCCCGGCTGGGTCAAGCTGGTGGCCGCCGCGGGCGAGGAGGCCCAGCGCGTCGACGCCGAGCGGGCCGACGAGGCGGGCCGGCGCGAACTGGAGCGGCTGCGCGAGGAGCTCGCCGCCGCCCGGGACCGTTCCCGGAGCGAGAACGAGCAGTTGCGCCACGACCTCGAAGCGGCCCGGAAGGAAGCGGAATCGCTTCACCGCAAGCTGCGCAGCGCCCAGAGCGACGTGAAGCGCGGCGAGGCCGCGCTCCGCCGCGTCCAGGGCGAGATCGAGACCGCGCGGGCGGAGTCGGCGGCCCAGGTGTCGGCCGCGGAGAGCGAGAGCAGGCGGCTCAAGGCCCGGCTCGGCGAGGTGGAGTCGGCCCTGGAGGCGAGCCGCAGGTCCGCCCGCGAGGGGCGCTCGGTGGAGGACATGCGGCTGCGGCTGCTCCTCGACACCGTCCTCGACGCCGCCCAGGGGCTGCGCCGCGAACTGGCGCTGCCACCCGTCTCGGTGCACCCGGCGGACACCGTGGACGCGGTGGAGCCGGGGCGGATGTCGCCGAAGGACATCGCGGCGCGGGCGCTCTCCGAGACCGACCCGGCGCTGCTCGACCAGTTGCTGGCCCTGCCGCAGGCGCATCTGGTCGTCGACGGCTACAACGTCACCAAGACCGGCTATCCGACGATGCCGTTGGAGAAGCAGCGGCTGCGCCTGCTGGGCAGCCTGTCGTCCCTCGCGGCCCGCTCGGGCGCCGAGGTCACCTGTGTCTTCGACGGGGCGGAGCTGGCGGCCCCGGTGCTGCTCGCGCCGCCGCGCGGGGTGCGGGTGCTGTTCTCCAAGCCCGGCGTGACGGCGGACGAGTTGATCCGTCAGCTGGTGCGGGCGGAGCCGCCGGGCCGGCCGGTGGTGGTGGTCTCCACGGACCGCGAGGTGGCCGACGGGGTGGCGAAGGCGGGTGCGCGTCCCGTGGCGTCCGCTTTGTTGCTGAAGCGGCTTTCGCGGCTCTCGTGACGCATCGCAACTCTTAGGCGCTATGCCCGAATTCTGGACGGCGGACCGTCAAGTGCTCATCACTGCCCGTGCGATGTGTGTAAATAAAGTGGCGTGTGAGCGATATTTTTGCCGGTGGGATTTGAACTGATCACAACTTGGTCACTAGGGTCGGGCTTCGAACCTTCGCGCGGTTGATCACCCATCCGGGGTGGCGGCGGAGGAACCGCCTGCCCTGACCGGTTGGGCGGCTCTGAGGAAGAAGGAGCTCGCCTTCGTGGCGTCCCACCGTCGACCCAAGCAGCCGAGCCGTACCCGCGTGACCGTGTTCACCGCGGCCGCGGCCGCCGCCGTCGCCCTCTCCGCCCAGAGCGGTGCCCAGGCGGCCCCCGCCAAGCCCAAGATCGACGAGGTCAAGTCGAAGGTCGACGAGCTCCACCACGAGGCCGAGGAGGCCACGGAGCAGGCGAACCTCGCCGACGAGCGCAGGGGCAAGCTGCAGAAGGAGGTCGGCCAGCTCCAGGACAAGGTGGCCCGCGGCCAGCAGGAGCTCAACGCCCTGCGTGACCAGATCGGTTCGGTGGCCAGCGCCCAGTACCGCTCCGGCGGCATCGACCCCGCGCTCCAGCTCTTCCTCTCCGCCGACCCGGACACCTACCTCGACAAGGCGTCCGCGATCGACCAGCTGAGCGCCCAGCAGGCCGACGTCCTCACCTCGATCCAGGCCAAGCAGCGCACGCTCGCGCAGCAGCGCACCGAGGCCACCACGAAGCTGGCCGACCTCGAGGACGTCCGCAAGACGCTCGGCGCGAAGAAGAAGCTCTACCAGGGCAAGCTCGCCGAGGCCCAGAAGCTCCTCAACACGCTCACCGCGGCCGAGAAGGCCAAGATGGCGGCGCAGGAGCGGGCGAAGGAGCAGCGCGCCAGCCGCGACGCCGGCGAGCGGATGAACCTCGGCAACGAGGCCCCCGCCAACGGGTACGGCGCCGCGGCGCTCGCGGCCGCCGCCACCCAGATCGGCGACCCGTACGTCTCCGGTGCCGAGGGCCCCAACGCGTACGACTGCTCCGGGCTGACCCAGTGGGCGTACGGCCAGGCCAACGTCCAGCTCACCCGCACCACCTACACGCAGCAGAACGACGGCGTGAAGATCGGCCGCAGCCAGCTCAAGCCGGGCGACCTGGTCTTCTTCAACGGCCTGTCGCACGTGGGTCTGTACGCGGGCAACAACACGATCCTGCACGCCCCCAAGCCGGGCGCCAGCGTCCGCTACGAGTCCATGGACTACATGGGCACGTTCCAGTTCGGCGTCCGGATCGGCGGCTGACCCACAACCGCTGCGGCACACCGCCCGAACGGGTGGTTCCCCGCGACGCGTACTGACCCGACGCCCCGCCGGTGACCTGTGATCTCCGGCGGGGCGTCACTTTGTGTGCCCATCGGCTTCGTTGGACGTGGAGTGATCAGCGGCTACTGTCTGCCGCGCCAGACTGCGTCGAGCTGAACGGAGCGCGATTAGTGGCGTCCCACCGCCGACCCGCCAGGGTCACCGTCCTCACCGCCGCCGCGGCCACCGCGGCGGCGTCCCTCGGGGCCGTCCCCGCGAGCGCCGACCCCGGCGCCGGACCCGCGGCCACCCGCGCCACGGTCGACCGCCTCTTCGAGGAGGCCGAGAAGGCCACGGAGGGCTTCAACCGGGCGGACGAGAAGGCGGACGCGCTGCGCCGTACGGTCTCCCGGGCCCAGGACGGCCTCGCCCGCGGCCAGGAGCGCATCAACCGCATGCGGGGCGCGCTCGGCACGGTCGCCGGCGCCCAGTACCGCTCCGGCGGCATCGACCCCGCCCTCGCCCTGCTGCTCTCCTCCGACCCGGACAGCTACCTCGACCGGGCCACCGCCCTCGACCGGGCCACCGCCCGTCAGGGCGCCGCGCTCGGCGAACTCCTCCGCGAGCAGCGCCGGCTGAACCAGAAGCGGTCCGAGGCCCGTACGACCCTGGTCGAGCTGGAGCGCAGCCGGGCCGAGGTCGCCCGCCACAAGCGCACCGTCGAGCGCAAGCTCGCCGAGGCCCGCCGGGTGCTCGCGCGCCTCACCGTCGAGGAGCGCGCCGACTTCGACCGGGCCTCCCGTTCCGGCGGGCGCGCGGAAGAGCTGCCGCCGCCGCCCGTGGCCGGCCTCGGGCCGACCTCCTCGCGGGCCGCCGCCGCGGTGATCGCCGCACGCGGCGCGATCGGGAAGCCGTACGTGTGGGGGGCGACCGGCCCCTCCGCCTTCGACTGTTCGGGACTGATGGTCTGGTCCTACCGGCAGGCCGGGATCAGTCTGCCGCGCACCTCCTCGGCGCAGCGGTACGCGGGCCGTCAGGTGCCGCTGGCGCAGGCGCAGCCCGGGGACCTCGTCACGTACCGCGGGGACGCCAGCCACGTCGGGATCTACGCGGGCGGCGGGCAGGTCATCCACGCCCCCTACCCGGGCGCCCGGGTCCGCTACGACCCGGTGAACATGATGTCGCACGTGACGGTGACCAGGGTCTGAGCCGCCGCCGGGAGCCGGTCGCGCCGCCGCGACCGTACGATCGGAGGCGTGGCAGGTCAGGGGAGTGGAGCGCGGCGGTCGGCGACGGCCTGTCTGCTCGCCCTGCTCGCGCTCGTGGGGCTCGTGGGCTGCGGTGCGCGGACCGGGCCCGCCGACACCGCGTCCCGGGAGATACGGGCGCTCCTCGACCGGCACGCCCGGGCGCTCCTCGACCGTGACCAGGCCGCCTACCTGGCCGCCGTCGACCCCGCGTACGCGCCGACGGCCCTCACCGTCTTCCGGCGGCTCGCGAAGGTGCCGCTCGACGGCTGGACCTACCGGCTCACCGGCGTCGACCGCACCGGCACCGACCGGGTCACCGCCCGCGCCGACCTCGGCTACCGGCTCCGGGGGCACGACAGACGGCCCGCCACCGGCGCCCGCGTCCTCGACCTGACCGAACGGGACGGACGCTGGTACGTGACCGGTGACCGTCCGGCGGAGGGCGCGCCCCGCCACCTGTGGGAGCAGGGCGACGTCGCGACCGTCGCCGGCGCCCGCTCGCTCGTCCTGGGCGTCGGCCAGACCCCCGAGCGGCTCCGGGAGATCGCCGCCGCCGCCGACCGGGCGGTCCCCGCCGTCTCGGCCGCCTGGCCCGCCGCCTGGGCCCGTGAGGTGGTCGTCCTCGTCCCCGGGTCGCTGCGGGGCATGGGGGAGCTGCTCGGGGCGCCGGGGAGCTCGTACCGGGGGATCGCCGCCGTCACCACCGGGGAGACCCGGGGCGGCGCCGACGCCCCCGCGGACCGGGTGATCGTCAACCCCGCGGCGTACGGGGTCCTCGGCTCGTTCGGCCGGCAGCTCGTCCTCACCCACGAGACCGTGCACGTCGCCACCCGCGCCGCCACCACCCCGTCGACCCCGGTCTGGCTCTCCGAGGGCTTCGCCGACCGGGTCGCCTACCGGGACTCCGGCCGCACCCCCGCCCAGGCCGCGCCCGAGCTGCGCCGGGCGGTCCTGGCGGGCGAGCTGCCCGCCCGGCTCCCGGAGGACTCCGACTTCGCCTTCGGGGGCGACGCGGAGGCCCTGGCCCGGGCGTACGAGGGCGGCTGGCTGGCCTGTGAGCTGATCGCGGACCGCTGGGGCGAGGCGAGGCTGACGGAGTTCTACCGGGCGGTGGGTGCGCACCCGTCCCGGGAGGGCGCGGTGGAGAAGGCGCTCCAGGAGGTGCTCGGCACCACGCCGGAGGAGTTCACCGCCGACTGGCGGACCTCGCTGCGGGAGCGGCTCGGCTAGGGGACCGGGGCGAGCAGGCGCCTCGCCCGGACCACCGTCGTGGGCGCGCTCGCTCGGATCACCGTCGTGGGCGTCCTCGTCCGGCTGCCGCTCGGCTGTGGCCTCTCAGGTCTCGGACCGCCCGCCATCTGTCCGGCGCCGGCCCTCGCCAGGGCCGCCCAGTGCGCGGTCCTGGGCCTGCCGCACCGCCGTACGACCCAGGGCTCCGCTCAGTGCGAGCCGGACAGGGCCTTCTCGCGCTCCGGCTGGGTCGCCTGCGCGGGCACGACCGCCGCGCCGGCGAAGCGGGGCTCCGTCACCGTCTGGCGCCACAGGACGCGGCAGGCGATGAGCGTCGCGGCGATCAGGAGACCGTTCCGCGTGAACAGCACCGCCATGCCCAGCGGATCGCTCCGCGTCACGTGCGAGAACCAGACCGGGAACTCGAACTGCGTCACCGCCGTCGCCCACACGATCAGATGCACGGGGCGCTGCATCCGGCTCGACCGGAACGCGAGACACACCGCCCCCAGACCGACCAGCCACAGCATGTACTGCGGGGAGAGCACCCGGCTCGTCGCCGTGAACAGCAGCACCGCCACGAAGGCCGCGTCCGCCACCGTCGAGGAGGTGAAGCGGCGCGCCTTGAACCGCCAGAGCAGCAGCCAGCCGAAGGCGACGAACGTGAGCGCCATCGCGGCCGTCGACACCGTGGAGACGTACGGGCCGAGGAACTCGATCGAGCCGTAGTTCATCCGCGCCTCGCCGTCCCAGCCGAAGTGCCGGGCCACGTGGAAGACCATCGATCCCAGCGACTCGACCTCCGTGCCGCGGTCGCGCTGGAAGGAGAGGAAGGCGAGCGCGCCCGGCATCCACAGCACACAGAACAGCAGCACCGCGCCCGCCGCGCCCACCGCCGTCGGCCAGGAGCGGAAGGTCGCCCGGCCCTTCGGGGTGCCCGCGAGCAGCAGCACCGGCCACACCTTCAGGACCGCGCCGAACCCGGCCAGGGCGCCCAGGACGCGCGGACTCCGGCCCGCCGCGAGCAGCGCCGCCATCGCGACGGCGGTCACCATCACGTCGTACCGGGCGTACGCCGTCGGACCCAGCAGCGGGACGCCCGCGATCCAGATCCAGGCACCACGCATCGAACGGCCGGCCCGGCGGCCCGTGTGCAGGAGCAGCCCCAAGACCAGCGCGTCACAGAGGAAGGCGAGGACGAAGAAGGCGGCCGAGTAGCCGAGGAAGGGCAGCAGCCCGGGGGCGAGGATCGCGAACGCGGCGGCCGGCGGGTACTGCCAGGTCACGTCGTCCAGCGGATACGTGCCCGTCCGCAGGACCTCGTACCAGCCCTGGTAGATCTCCTCGATGTCGAACGTGATGTCCGGGCCGGGGATCACCACGACCTTGAAGACGCACAGCAGCAGGAGGACCCGGGTCAGGGCCCAGAGGGCGACCGGAAGTCTCTGACCCGTGCGGAACCACTTCCCCACTGCGCCCGTCATCACTGGCTCGTCCTTGTCCTGTCGGCCCGCTCGCGCGGGAGGGTGGTGGTGCTGGGCGGTGGGTGCGCTCGCGGTAGATTCGGCCACGATGCACAAGACCCTGATCGTAACCAACGACTTCCCGCCGCGTCCCGGCGGAATCCAGGCCTTCCTGCACAACATGGCGCTCCGCCTGGATCCCGAACGGATCGTGGTCTACGCCTCCACCTGGAAGCGCAGCCGCGAAGGGATCGAGGCGACGGCCGCGTTCGACGCCGAACAGCCTTTCACGGTCGTCCGGGATCGCACCACCATGCTGCTGCCCACACCTCGGGTCACTTCCCGCGCCACCGCGCTCCTGCGCGAGCACGGATGCGAGTCCGTCTGGTTCGGAGCGGCCGCGCCGCTCGGCCTGATGGCCCCCGCCCTGCGGAAGGCCGGAGCCCGGCGGCTCGTCGCCACCACGCACGGGCACGAGGCGGGCTGGGCCCAGCTGCCCGCCTCCCGGCAGCTCCTGCGGCGGATCGGCGAGGGCACGGACACGATCACCTACCTCGGCGAGTACACCCGCTCCCGGATCGCGGCGGCCCTCACGCCCGCCGCCGCGGGCCGGATGGTCCAGCTCCCGCCCGGCGTCGACGAGAAGACCTTCCACCCCGGCTCGGGCGGCGCCGAGGTCCGCGCCCGCCTCGGGCTCAGCGACCGCCCCGTCGTGGTCTGCGTCTCCCGGCTCGTCCCCCGCAAGGGCCAGGACACCCTGATCCGGGCGATGCCGAGGATCCTTGGCCGGGTCCCGGACGCGGTCCTCCTGATCGTCGGCGGCGGACCGTACGAGAAGGACCTGCGCCGGCTCGCCGCCGAGACCGGCGTGGCCGGATCCGTACGCTTCACCGGCGCCGTCCCGTGGTCCGAGCTGCCCGCCCACTACGGGGCCGGCGACGTCTTCGCCATGCCCTGCCGCACCCGGCGCGGCGGCCTCGACGTCGAGGGCCTCGGCATCGTCTACCTGGAGGCCTCCGCCACCGGCCTGCCCGTCGTCGCCGGCGACTCCGGCGGCGCCCCCGACGCCGTCCTGGACGGCGAGACCGGCTGGGTGGTCCGCGGCGAGTCCCCCGAGGACGCGGCCGACCGCGTCACCACCCTCCTCCTCGACCCCGAGCTCCGCGCCCGCATGGGCGAGCGCGGCCGTGCCTGGGTGGAGGAGAGATGGCGCTGGGACCTGCTCGCGGAGCGGCTCAGGGAGCTGCTGTAGCGCGGAGCGGCGTACGAGGAGAGGCCGGAGGCCCGGGGGCTGTCACCCCGGGCCTCCGGCCTCTGTGCGCGTCCTGCCGGTCAGGCGCTGTAGATCGCCTCGATCTCGTCCGCGAAGTCCTTCGCCACCACGTTCCGCTTCAGCTTCAGGGACGGGGTGATGTGGCCCGCCTCCTCCGTGAACTGGGCCGGGAGGATGCGGAACTTGCGGACCGACTCCGCCTTGGAGACCGCCGCGTTGCCGTCGTCGATCGCGCGCTGCACCTCCGCCACCAGGTCCGCGTCGTCGCGCAGGGTGACCGCCGTCGAGCCGGCCGGCTTGCCGTGCTCGGAGGCCCAGCGGCCGAGGAACTCCTCGTCGATGGTGACGAGCGCGCCCACGAACGGACGCCCGTCGCCGACCACCATGCACTCCGCGACCAGCGCGTGCGCCCGGATCCGGTCCTCGATGACCGCCGGGGCGACGTTCTTGCCGCCCGCCGTCACCAGGATCTCCTTCTTCCGGCCGGTGATCGCGAGGTAGCCGTCCTCGTCGAGGGTGCCGATGTCGCCCGTGTGGAACCAGCCGTCCGCCAGCGCCTCGGCCGTCGCCGCCTCGTTGTTCCAGTACCCGGAGAAGATGTGCTCGCCGTGCAGCAGCACCTCGCCGTCGTCGGCGATCCGCACCACCGAACCCGGCAGCGGCTGACCGACCGTGCCGATCTTCTGCCGGTCCCAGGGGTTGAACGTCGTCGCGGCGCAGGACTCCGTCAGGCCGTACCCCTCCAGGACGGTGAAGCCGATGCCCCGGAAGAAGTGGCCGAGCCGCTCGCCCAGCGGCGCGCCGCCCGAGATCGCGTACTCGCCGCGACCGCCGAGCACCGCCCGCAGCTTGCCGTAGACCAGCTTGTCGAAGATCCGGTGCTTCAGCCTGAGGCCGAAGGACGGGCCCTGCGGGGTGCCGATCGCCCGGCTGTACGCGATCGCCGTGTGCGCGGCCTTGTCGAAGATCTTGCCCTTGCCGTCGGCCTGCGCCTTGGCGCGCGCCGAGTTGTAGACCTTCTCGAAGACCCGGGGCACGCCCAGGATCAGCGTCGGCCGGAACGAGGCCAGCTCGTCCGTGAGGTTCTTGATGTCCGGGACGCAGCCCAGCCGGATCGGCGCCATCACGGCCGCGACCTCGACGAGCCGCCCGAAGACGTGCGCGGCGGGCAGGAACAGCAGCACCGAACACTCACCGGTGCGGAACAGCGGCTTCAGCCGCTCCACCGCGTTGCCGCACTCGGCGAAGAACGCCCGGTGGGTCAGGACACAGCCCTTGGGGCGACCCGTCGTGCCCGAGGTGTAGACGATCGTCGCCGGGTCGTCCGCGTTCGCCGCCGACATGCGCGCGTCCAGCAGCTCGTCGGAGACGTCCGCACCCGTCGCGGTGAGCCGCGCGACCGCGTCGTCCTCGATCTGCCAGACGCCCCTGAGCTGCGGAAGCCGCTCCCGCACGGACTCCACCGACTCCTGGTGCGCCGCGCTCTCGACGAGCACCAGGGCCGCGCCCGAGTCGCCGAGGATCCACTGGATCTGCTCCGGCGAACTCGTCTCGTACACCGGGACGGTCACGCCGCCCGCGCTCCAGATCGCGAAGTCGAGGAGCACCCACTCGTACCGCGTACGGGACAGCAGCGCGACCCGGTCACCCGGCTCGACGCCCGCGGCGATCAGGCCTTTGGCGGCCCCGCGGACCTCCGCGAGGAACTCCGTGGCGGTCACGTCGGTCCACACGCCGTCGACCTTGCGGCCCATCACGGCGACGTCTGGGTGCTGGGAGGCGTTGCGGCGGATGAGATCCGTCAGATTGCCGTCCGCGGGGACCTCGTACAGGGCCGGAAGGCTGAACTCGCGCAAGACTGCTGCTCCTCATCGGGCGCCGGCGCCACGGCTCTGTGTGATGCACCGGTGTAGTCCAAGAACTGGCAGGTGCTCCGTGGGGGTGAGCACGACTGGACTGCCCGGACGTTACCCATCAGTACATGGTTCCCGATAGGGGGTCCCGGTCAGATGTTCCATGCGTCACACGTGTATGGCGGTGCACTGCGCACAGTAATCCACAGGTTTCCCGACTCGGAAGTAACCGCAGGTGACACCCCCTAAGGTGGGGCCCATGCGAGTCCATGTGGTCAGTGACGTGCACGGCAACGCCGGAGACCTCGCCAGGGCGGGGGACGGGGCCGACGCCCTCATATGCCTGGGGGACCTGGTCCTCTTCCTCGACTACGCCGACCACAGCCGTGGCATCTTCCCCGACCTCTTCGGCGTCGAGAACGCCGACCGGCTCGTGGAGCTCCGTACCGCCCGCCGCTTCGACGAGGCCCGTGACCTGGGCCGTCGCCTCTGGGCCGAGCTGGACGTGGACCGGGAGACGGCGATCGAGGCCGCGGTCCGCCGCCAGTACGCCGAACTCTTCGCCGCCTTCCCCACCCCCACGTACGCCACCTACGGCAACGTCGACATCCCCCGCTTCTGGCCCGACTTCGCCCGACCCGGGACGACCGTCCTCGACGGCGAACGGATCGAGCTCGGCGGTCTCGTGTTCGGCTTCGTCGGCGGCGGCCTGCGCACCCCCATGCGCACGCCGTACGAGATCTCCGACGAGGAGTACGCGGCGAAGGTCGAGGCCCTCGGCGAGGTCGACGTCCTCTGCTCCCACATACCGCCGGAGGTGCCGGAGCTGACCTACGACACCGTCGCCCGCCGCTTCGAGCGCGGCAGCCGGGCGCTGCTCGACGCCCTCCGGCGCACCCGGCCCCGCTACGCGCTCTTCGGCCACGTCCACCAGCCGCTGGCCCGGCGGATGCGGATCGCCTCGACCGAGTGCGTCAACGTCGGCCACTTCGCCTCGACGGGCAGGCCCTTCGCCCTGGAGTGGTGACCGGCCGGGCGCCGCGGCGCGATAGCCTTCCCGTCGGCACGTCTGTGCCCTCTTGACTTCCGCCGGACCGCACAGTGGAGGAGCCACCACGATGGCCGAACACACCAGCTCGAGCATCACGATCGAGGCGGCACCGGCCGACGTCATGGGCGTGATCGCCGACTTCGCCCGCTACCCCGAGTGGACGGGCGAGGTGAAGGAGGCCGAGGTCCTGGAGACCGACGGCTCCGGCCGCGCGGAGAAGGTCCGGCTGCTCCTCGACGCCGGCGCGATCAAGGACGACCACACCCTCGCCTACACCTGGACCGGCGCCGACGAGGTCAGCTGGACCCTGGTCAAGTCGCAGATGCTCCGCTCCCTGGACGGCTCCTACCGGCTCGCCGCGCTCGGCGGGGACCGCACCGAGGTCACCTACCAGCTGACCGTCGACGTCAAGATCCCCATGCTCGGCATGATCAAGCGCAAGGCCGAGAAGGTCATCATCGACCGCGCCCTCGCCGGACTGAAGAAGCGCGTCGAATCCGGCGAGTGAGCCCCGGCGGACGCCGGTGACGTCCTCCCGTAGGCGTTCCGGAGGGCACGGGCGACGTCCTCCCGCACGAGCCCCGGAAGGGCGCGGGTAACGTCCTCCGCATGCGGATCATCCTTGTCACCGGCGCGGGCGGCGCCGGGCGCACCACCGTCGCCGCCGCGACCGCCCTCGCCGAGGCGCGGGCGGGGCGCCGGGTCCTGCTCGTCTCCGAGGACGCTGATCCGCTCCTCGACGGCGACGGCCTCCGCGTCCTGCGCCCCCGGCCGGCCGCCGACTTCCGCCGCGAGTTCCTCGCCCTGCAGGCCCGCTCCGGCACCGCCCTCGACCTGCTCGGCGCCGCGCCCTTCGAGGACGCCGAACTCACCGAGCTCCCCGGCAGCCGCCAGTTCGCCCTGCTCCGCTCCCTGCGCGACGCCGCCGCCGGCGACCACGACCTCGCCGTCGTCGACCTGCCGCCGCTCGCCGAGGCCCTCGCCGTGCTCGCCCTGCCCGAGCAGCTCCGCCGCTACCTGCGCCGCCTCCTGCCCGCCGAACGGCAGGCCGCCCGCGCCCTGCGCCCGATGCTCGCCCAGCTCGCCGGGGTCCCCATGCCCGCGCAGTGGCTCTACGAGACCACCGCGCGCTGGGAGGCCGAGCTCGCCGCCGTCCAGGCCGTCGTCGACGCCCCCACCACCGGCGTCCTCCTCGTCCTGGAACCCGGTCCCGCTGCCGTCCGGACCCTGCGCACCGCCCGCCTCGGCCTCGCCCTCCAGGGCCTCGCCCTCGACGCCGTCGTCGCCAACCGGCTCCTGCCCGCCGACTCCGACGACCCCTGGCTCGCCGGGCTCACCGCCCAGCAGCACCGGCACCTGGCGGAGCTCCGTACCGCCGTCGGCGCCGTCGACGAGCTCCCGCACCTCGGCCGCGACCCCCGAGGGCCCGAGGACCTCGCGCTCCTCGCCCCCGGGCGCCCCGCTGCCGTCCCCGCCCCCGTACCCGCGTGGACCGTCGAGGACCGGCGCGAGGAGGACGGCGTCCTGGTCTGGCACATCGGCCTCCCCGGGGCCGTCAAGGAGGAACTGTCCCTCGTCCGCAGGGGTGACGAACTGCTCCTCACCGTCGGCGGCTTCCGCCGCAACGTGCCCCTGCCGGGCGCCCTGCGCCGCTGCACCGTCACCGGCGCCGCCCTCGTCGACGGCGACCTCCGGGTGCGCTTCACCCCCGACCCCGGACTCTGGCCCCGCACCCCGTGAGGGGGCGTGTACCGTCGAAGTACCAGCCACTGAG
Organism: Streptomyces sp. Qhu_M48; assembly: GCF_051305195.1. Taxonomy (NCBI): domain Bacteria; kingdom Bacillati; phylum Actinomycetota; class Actinomycetes; order Kitasatosporales; family Streptomycetaceae; genus Streptomyces; species Streptomyces sp. Qhu_M48. Next base: position 1,741,119 of record NZ_CP195432.1, read on the forward strand.
GAGTACGCCATGAGCGATTCGGATGCCTGGGCCAAGGCGTGCGCCGAGGACCTGGAGGCGGAGAAGGCCCGTCGCCGGGCGCGGCGCGGGGCGGAGCCCGGCTCCGCCGCCGAGGAGTTCCGCAAGCTCTTCGAAGCCGTCGCCGACAAGGTCTCCGGCGGTCTCGGGAACCCTCTGCTCGCCGGCCAGGCCGCACAGACCGTGCAGCAGCTCGTCAACCAGGCGAAGGCCGTCGTCGAGCCCGTCGTCGAGCGCAACCCGCAGGTCTTCGACCACCTCGCCGCCGCCGGGAACGAACTCCTCGCCGCCTACCGCTCCGCCGTCGAGGCCCACGAGAGCCGCTGGACCCGCGGCGAGAAGGTGCCGTCGGACGACCCGAGCGACCCGCGCCGCGAGACGGACGGCCCGAGCGGTGACGACGGCGCGTCCGGCGCCGGGACCGACGGCGAGCACGGCCGCGGGGACGACCCCGGGGACGACCGCGGGGACGACGAAGGGCCGGGAACCGGCCAGCACATCGACCTCGACTGATCGGGACGCGCGTCCCCCTCGGGTACGGTGGGCGCTAGCGGGGCTCGACCGAAAACTGAGGGACACATGGGACTCACCATCGGCGTCGACATCGGCGGCACGAAGATCGCGGCCGGCGTGGTCGACGAGGAGGGCAACATCCTCGACACGCACAAGGTGCCCACCCCGCCGACCCCCGAGGGCATCGTCGACGCGATCAGCGCCGCCGTGTCCGAGGCCGGCAAGGGCCACACGATCGAGGCCGTCGGCATCGGAGCCGCGGGCTACGTCGACGACAAGCGTGCCACCGTCCTCTTCGCGCCGAACATCGACTGGCGGCACGAGCCGCTCAAGGACAAGGTCGAGCAGCGGGTCGGCCTGCCCGTCGTCGTCGAGAACGACGCCAACGCGGCGGCCTGGGGCGAGTACCGGTTCGGCGCCGGCCAGGGCCACGAGGACGTCATCTGCATCACCCTCGGCACAGGCCTCGGCGGCGGCATCATCATCGGCAACAAGCTGCGCCGCGGACGCTTCGGCGTGGCCGCCGAGTTCGGCCACATCCGGGTCGTGCCCGACGGTCTGCTGTGCGGCTGCGGAAGCCAGGGCTGCTGGGAGCAGTACGCCTCCGGGCGCGCCCTCGTCCGCTACGCCAAGCAGCGCGCCAACGCCACCCCGGAGCGCGCGGAGGTCCTGCTGGGCCTCGGCGACGGCACCCCCGAGGGCATCGAGGGCAAGCACGTCAGCCAGGCCGCCCGCGCCGGCGACCCGGTGGCCGTCGACTCCTTCCGGGAGCTGGCCCGTTGGGCCGGTGCCGGTCTCGCCGACCTGGCCTCGCTCTTCGACCCCTCGGCGTTCATCGTCGGCGGCGGCGTCTCGGACGAGGGCGACCTCGTCCTCGACCCGATCCGCAAGTCCTTCCGGCGCTGGCTGATCGGCGGCCAGTGGCGGCCGCACGCGCAGGTCCTCGCGGCCCAGCTCGGGAACAAGGCCGGCCTGGTCGGCGCCGCGGACCTCGCCCGCCAGGGCTGAGCGTTCCCACGAAGGCCCGGGTCATCCGGCGACCGCCCGTCGCGTCCCCCGCGGACGCGGCGGGCGGTTGCCGTACGTTACGTGTCATGGCGATCAGCGAGCTGCCCAACTCCCGCACCGAGGCGGACGGTTCGGCCGTCCTCCGGGTCCTCAGCTACAACGTGCGCTCGATGCGCGACGACGAGGACGCCCTCGCCCGGGTCATCCGGGCCTGCGCCCCGGACCTCGTCTTCGTCCAGGAGGCCCCGCGCTTCTTCCGCTGGCGCAAACACGCCGCCCGGCTCGCGGCCAAGAGCGAGCTCGTCGTCCTGAGCGGCGGGGCCACCGCGGCGGGACCGATGCTCCTCTGCTCCCTGCGGGCCACCGTGGAACGCACCGAGGACGTCCTGCTGCCGCTCACCCCGGGCCTGCACCGGCGCGGTCTCGCGACCGCCGTCGTCCGCTTCGGCGCCGCCCGGGTCGGTCTGATCAGCTGCCATCTGAGCCTGCGGAAGGACGAGCGGTACGCCCAGGCCGGCATGGTCCTCGACCGGGTCGCCGCCCTGGGCACCCCGTACACCCTGGTCGCGGGGGACCTCAACGAACGGCCCGACGGCCCCGCCTTCCGCCGCCTCGCGAAGGAGCTCCGGGACGGCTGGGAGGTCAGCCCCTGGGGAGGCGCGCACACCTCGACCCCCGCCGACCCGCACCAGCGGATCGACGCGATCCTCGCCACCCCGGGCGTCGAGTTCCTCGGCTGCGGGGTGCCGACGGACCTCGACCCCGCGGATCTGCGGGCCGCCACCGACCACCTTCCGGTGCTCGCGGCGGTCCGCGTCCCCGCGTCGTAGGAAGCAGGTCGGACGGCCCGCGTCGTAGGAACGGGTCAGACGACCGCGCCGCGGCCCGGGTCGTCGAAGCCGTCATCGTCGTCGTCGTGCTTCATGCGCCCCACCAGGGTCGCGAAGCCGCCCAGGAAGCCGCCGACGCAGAGCGTCGTCAGCCACCAGGTCATGTCCCAGCGGAGCAGGACGGCGAGGAGCATCAGCACCGGGCCGCCGATCACGGCGAGCCAGGCGAACTTGGTCGTCACGTCCGCCTCGGGCAGCGGCGGCGGCTCCGGCGGGACGAAGTGGCCCTCCTCGGAGCCACCGGGGGTGTCCTCCGGTTCGGCCGGCGAGTAGTCCCGGGGGCCCGCGGGGCGGACGCCGGGCGCGAAGACGACGGAGCTGCCGAGCGCGGGTCGCTCGGGCCCGTCCTCGGCCTCTCCCGGGGCCTCTCGCTCGGCCCCGGGCTCCTCGGAGGCCTCCGCCGGGGTCTCCCCGGTCGTCGGCCTCGGCTTCCAGAGCGCGCCCTTGCCGTCGACCGGCCTCGGTCTCACCGGCCGGATCTCGCCGGCGTCCCCGTCCTCGTCGCCGTCGGCCTCGGGCTCCGGCAGGGACAGGTTCTGCACGGTCCGGTACGGCTTCGCCCCCGGCGGGTCCACGGGCTCCTCGCCGTACCCGGCGACGATCGCGGCCCAGGCCGCCTCCTCGTCGATGGGCTGCGGCTCCCGTTCGCCGCCGTCCTGCTGCTCAGCCACCGCTCCTGCTCCCCTGTTCGTCGACCGGAACCGGGGCGAGACGCTCGACGAAAGCCAGGCTCTCGTCGAAGATCCGCTCCGCGTCATGGTCCAACGTCGCGACGTGGTAGCTCTGTTCCAGCAGGATCTCCTTGACGTCGGTCGAGGAGATGCGCGCGAGGATCCGGGCCGAGTCGACGGGCGGCACGACATGGTCCTGGGGGCTGTGGAGCAGGACGACCGGCTGCGTCACCTGGGGCAGCTCCGCGTCCACGGTCCGGAAGAACCGGCGCAGGGAGTGCGCGGCGTGCAGCGGCACCCGGTCGTAGCCGACCTCGGTCACGCCCTCCTTGGCGATGTCACTGGCGATGCCCCTGGTCGAGGGGACCAGGTGACGGACGACCGGCAGCGCGTGCGCGGCGAGGCCGTGCACCTTGTTGCCCGGGTTGACCAGGACGATGCCCCTCACGGCGTCGCCGTGCTGGGCGGCGAGCCGCAGCGTCAGCGCCCCGCCCATGGAGAGACCGAAGACGAAGACGGTCCCGCACCGCTCCAGGAGCTCGCGCAGGGCCCGGTCCACCTCCGCGTACCAGTCGTGCCAGGTGGTGAGCCGCATGTCCTCCCAGCGGGTGCCGTGACCGGGCAGCAGCGGCAGCGACACCGTGAGCCCCCGCGCGGCGAGGTACTCGGCCCACGGGCGCATCGACTGGGGGGAACCGGTGAATCCGTGACAGAGGAGGACGCCGACCTCTCCGCCCTCGTGGCGGTACGGCTCGGCTCCGGGAAGGACCGGCACCGGGGTCTCCTGTTCGGTTTGTGTCCTCGGCGTCTTCGGGTGCGCCGAGAGCGACGGAGAATGGGGAAGGACCTTCACGGTACGCGACCGGACCGACACCGACCAGGGCCGTAGCGGGGGCCGTGCGTCGGTACGGGATAAAGTCGAGCGCGACGGCACACGGAAGGCATGGCGAGTTGATCTACGGCGCAATGAAGTTCTCCCTCGGAGGGTCCCTGAAGATTGCCTTCCGGCCCTGGGTGGAGGGTCTGGAGAACATCCCCGCCGACGGGCCCGCGATCCTGGCGAGCAACCACCTGTCGTTCTCCGACTCCTTCTTCCTCCCCGCCGTCCTCGACCGCAAGGTCACCTTCATCGCCAAGGCGGAGTACTTCACCTCGCCGGGCGTGAAGGGCAAGCTCACCGCCGCCTTCTTCAAGGGCGTCGGTCAGCTGCCGGTGGACCGTTCGGGTGCCCGCGGCGCGGGCGAGGCGGCGATCAAGGCCGGCATCGACGTGATCGAGAAGGGCGGGCTCTTCGGGATCTACCCCGAGGGCACCCGTTCCCCCGACGGCCGTCTCTACCGGGGCAAGCCCGGCGGTCTGGCCCGGGTGGCGCTGGCCACCGGTGCGCCGGTGATCCCGGTCGCCATGATCGACACCGAGAAGATCCAGCCGCCCGGCAAGGTCGTCCCCAAGCTGATGCGCCCGGGGATCCGGATCGGCAAGCCGCTGGACTTCACCCGCTACCAGGGCATGGAGGGGGACCGCTTCATCCTCCGTTCGGTGACCGACGAGGTCATGTACGAGATCATGAAGCTGTCCGGCCAGGAGTACGTCGACATCTACGCGACGGCCGCCAAGCGGCAGATCGCCGACGCGGAGAAGGCGGCCAAGGAGGCCGTCAAGGCCGAGATCGCGGCTCGGGAAGAGTCCGGCGCGTAGGCGTCCCGCGAGGGACGCCGGGGGGTGGGGGGAAGATGGCCAAGCGCGAGCGTGTCGTGCGCATGTCGGTCGAGCAGCCGTTGTGGCGTGCGCTGACCGGCTACCGCGTCCTGACGATGATCTACGCGGTCCTGCTGTTCGCCTTCGGCCGGGAACGCTACGAGCGGCCCTGGATCGCCGTCGCCTACCTGGCGGTGATGTGCGTCTGGACCCTCGCGACCCTCCCCAAGGTCGCGAACGCCGCCAGCTGCACCAGGCGCTTCCTCGGCGCCGACCTCACCGTCGCCCTCGTCGGCATCCTCCTCACCCCGCTCGCCGACGCCCACGCCCAGACGGTCGACGGCCCCACCCTGCCGTCGATATGGACCGCCGGGTCGGTCCTCGCGTACGCGATCAAGGGCGGCTGGCGCTGGGCCGGAGTCGCCTCCTCCCTCGTCGCCGTCGCCAACCTCGTCGAACGCGGCCACCCCAGCCGCGACACCCTTCACAACGTCCTGCTCGTCTGGGTCGCCTCCATCGCCATCGGATACGTCGTCGAGGTGGCCCGCGCCTCCGAGCGCACCCTCGCCCGCGCCCTGGAGATCGAGGCCGCCACCCGGGAGCGGGAGCGGCTCGCCCGCGACATCCACGACAGCGTCCTCCAGGTCCTCGCGATGGTGCAGCGGCGCGGCACCGCGCTCGGCGGCGAGGCCGCCGAACTCGGCCGGATGGCGGGGGAGCAGGAGGTCGCCCTCCGCACGCTCGTGGCCGGCGGCCTCAGCCGCCCCAGCCTGGTCTCCGAGGACGAGTCCGAGGGCGCCGTCGTCCGGGTCGTCGACGAGGACGACGAGCGCGACGACGACACGCCCGTCGACCTGCGCCTGCTGCTCGCCCCGCGCGCCGGGGCGACGGTCACCCTCTCCGAGCCGGGCGCGCCCGTCCTGCTGGCCCCGCCCGCCGCCCGTGAGCTGGCCGCCGCCGTGGGCGCCGCACTGGACAACGTGCGGGTGCACGCGGGCGAGGACGCCCGGGCCTGGATCCTCGTCGAGGACTGGACGGACGAGGTGATCGTCACCGTCCGGGACGACGGGCCCGGCATCCCCGAGGGCCGCCTCGCGCAGGCGGAGGGCGAGGGCCGGATGGGCGTCGCCCTCTCCATCCGGGGGAGACTGCGGGATCTGGGCGGCTCCGCCGAGCTGATCTCGGTCCCGGGCCAGGGCACGGAAGTCGAGTTGAAGGTTCCACGGGGGAAGGCAGGACAGGAAAGATGAGCGAGCAGCAGACCGGGGCGGACCGGATCAGGGTGATGGTCGTCGACGACCATCCGATGTGGCGGGACGCGGTCGCCCGCGACCTGGCCGAGGCGGGGCTCGACGTGGTCGCCACCGCAGGCGACGGCGAGCAGGCGGTGCGCCGCGCCCTCGCGGTCACGCCCGACGTCCTCGTCCTCGACCTCAACCTGCCGGTGAAACCGGGTGTCCAGGTGTGCAAGGAACTCGTCGGAGGCCGCCCCGAGCTGCGGGTCCTCGTCCTCTCGGCGAGCGGTGAGCACGCCGACGTCCTGGAGGCGGTCAAGTCCGGCGCCACCGGCTACCTCCTCAAGTCGGCCAGTACGGAGGAGCTGATCGACGCCGTGCGGCGGACGGCGGTCGGCGACCCCGTCTTCACCCCCGGTCTCGCCGGCCTGGTCCTCGGCGAGTACCGCCGCCTCGCCTCCGAGCCGGCCCCCGCGCCCGGCGCCGACGAGCCGAACGCCCCGCGGCTCACCGAGCGCGAGACCGAGGTCCTGCGGCTCGTCGCCAAGGGGCTCAGCTACAAGCAGATCGCCGAACGCCTGGTGATCTCGCACCGCACGGTGCAGAACCACGTCCAGAACACCCTCGGCAAACTCCAGCTGCACAACCGGGTCGAGCTCGTCCGGTACGCCATCGAGCGCGGCCTCGACGACGCCTGAGCCGTGGCCCCGAGGCGTGCCGGTGCGGCCGGTGTGCCGGGCACGGTGACGTGATGGGCCGTATATTCGCGATGATCGCGCGTATACGGCCCATCGCCGTTCCTATCCGGACCATCGCTGTCATGAGGGGCATCTCGTGGAAATCCTGGCATTCGGCGTACAGGCGGACGAGAGGCCCATGATCGAGAAGGCCTTCGAGGGGCACCACGACGTCCGCTGTCTGAGCGTCTTCCTCGACGAGGACACCGCCCCCATCGCCGCCGGCTACGAGATCGTCTCCACCAGCGTCAACGCCAACCTCAACCACCGGGTCCTGCAGACCCTCGCCGCCGGCGGGACCCAGATGATCGCCCAGCGCTCCACGGGCTTCAACAACATCGACCTGGAGGTCGCCGAACGGGTCGGCCTCACCGTCGCCCGGGTCTCGTACTACTCGCCGTACTCCGTCGCCGAGTTCGCCTGGACCCTCGCGACCGCCGTCAACCGCAGGATCGTCCGCGCCTCCAACCGGACCCGCGACTTCGACTTCCGCCTCGACGGACTGATGGGCCGTGACCTGCGGGGCCGTACCGTCGGCGTGCTCGGCACCGGCAAGATCGGCGAGGCCTTCACCCGGATCGCCCACGGCTTCGGCATGCGCCTGCTCGGCTGGGACGTCGCCGAGAACCCCGCCTGCGTCGAACTCGGCATGGAGTACGTCGAGAAGGAACGGCTCTTCGCCGAGGCCGACCTCATCAGCCTGCACGTGCCGCTGCTCCCGGCCACCCACCACATCATCGACGCCGCCGCCCTCAAGAGCATGAGGAACGACGTCATCCTGGTGAACTCCAGCCGCGGCGGGCTCATCGACACCGACGCGCTGGTCGTCGAACTCCGCTCCGGGCGTTTCACCGGCGTCGGCCTCGACGTGTACGAGGCGGAGGCGGGGCTCTTCTTCCTCGACAAGTCCCTGGAGGTCGTCGAGGACGACACGCTGGCCCGCCTGGTCACCTTCCCGAACGTGGTGGTCACCTCCCATCAGGCGTACTACACCGTGGACGCGGTCGGCCAGATCATCGACACCACCGTCCGGAACGTCCTCGACTACACCGCGGGACGGCGCAGCGAGAACGTCCTGGTGCCCAGGACCGGTTGATCCCTCCGCCGGGACGGGGCCCGGCGGAGGGATCAACCGGCCGGAAGGCCCGGACCTTCAGACCAGCACGCCGGCGAGGAGCGAGGCCGTCAGGGCGGCGCCGTCCGTCGTCAGCACCGACTCGGGGTGGAACTGCACCCCCGCGAAGCCGGGCCCGCGCAGCGCGTGCACCTCACCGGTCTCCGCGTCCCGGCTCACCTCGATCCGGTGCAGCGCCAGCTCCGTCGCCGTCCGGTCGTCGCAGCGGGCGGTGAAGCTGTTGTAGAAGCCGACCGTCTGCTCCTGCCCGAAGAGGTCGATCCGCAGCTGGGCCCCCTGGAACGGCGTCCGCTTGCGGACGATCTCCAGACCCAGCTCGGCGGCGATCAGCTCGTGCCCCAGGCAGACGCCGAGCAGGCCGTGCCGGTGGTCCCGCACCAGCTCGGCCGTCAGACCGCGCAGGAAGCGCATCTTCGGGTCGGCGGCGTCCGAGGGGTTCCCGGGGCCGGGGCCGAGGACCACCGGTCCCTCGTGGGAGAGCGCCAGCTCGCGCAGCCCCGGCTCGTCGTAGCGGAGCACCGACACGCCGAGGCCCGAGGAGCGCAGGACGTGCGCCAGCATCGCCGTGAAGGTGTCCTCGGCGTCGATCACCAGCGCGTGGCCCGACAGCTCGGCCGAACGGACCTGCATCCTCAGCCAGAACGGCGCGAGGTCCGCCCGCCGCGCGTCCAGGGCGGCCCGTACCCGGGGGTCGTCGGCGAGGCGCGCGGGGGTCGAAGCCGACCCTCCGGCGGGCCGGCCGTCCCGTACCCCGAGCGCGGTGAGCACCCCGGCCGCCTTGGCGTGGGTCTCGGCGACCTCGCCCGCCGGGTCCGAGTGCCGTACGAGAGTGGCGCCGACCGGCACCCGCAGGCGCCCGTCGGAGGCGATGTCGGCGGTACGGATCAGGATGGGGGAGTCCAGGGTCTGGGCGCCGTTCTCGTCGGTGCCGAGGAGGGCGAGGGCGCCCGCGTAGTAGCCGCGCCCGCCCACCTCGTGACGCTCGATCACCCGGCAGGCGTTCTGCACGGGCGAGCCGGTCACGGTCGCCGCGAACATCGTCTCCTTCAGGACCTCCCGCACGTCCAGGGTCGAACGGCCCCGCAACTCGTACTCGGTGTGCGCGAGATGGGCCATCTCCTTCAGGCGCGGCCCGACCACCACACCGCCCATGTCGCCGACCGTGCACATCATCTTGAGCTCCTCGTCGACCACCATCGACAGCTCCTCGGTCTCCTTGCGGTCGGCGAGGAAGGCGAGCAGACCCTCGGCGGTCGGGGCGGCCCCGGCCGGGTAGCGGTACGTGCCGCTGATCGGGTTCATGACGACGGTGCCTCCCGACATCCGCACGTGCACCTCCGGGCTCGCCCCGACGAGCGTCCGGTCACCCGTGTGGACGACGAAGGTCCAGTACGCCCCCCGCTCACCTGCCAGCAGCCGCCGGAACAGGGCGAGCGCGTCGGCGCGCCCGAAGCCCGGGATCTCCCCGGTGAACGTGCGCCGGATGACGAAGTTCGCGCCCTCGCCCGAGCCGATCTCCTCGTCGATGACCCGCCGCACGATCCCCGCGTACTCCTCGTCGGAGACGTCGAACCCGCCGTACTCGACGCTCACGTCGTGCGCCGGGAGCTGCTCCAGGACCTCGCCCAGCGGCAGCTCGTACACCTCCTCGGCGGCCAGCACGGCGAGCGGGGTGCCGTCGTCGCGCACGTCGAAGCCGCGCTCCCGGATCTGCCGGAAGGGCACGAGGGCGAGCGTCGGCAGCGGGCCCACGGGCAGCTCCGCGAGGCGCTCGGCCTCGTGCACCGGGCCGATCAGCACCTCGACGGTGTCGTGGTCGCGGCCCGGGGTGCGGCGGCGGAGCAGGGCGAAGGGCGGGGCGGCGGGGTCGAGGAGACGGGCGAGGTCCAGGTTCATGGGATCCGTCGTTCCTTCCGTTGACGAGAGGAGAGGAACGGCCCGGGTACGAGAAAGGCCGCCCCTCGGGGCGGCCGGTGCGTGTGTCGGTGTACGCGCTATCGGTGGGCCGCCGGATGAGCGGTCCACCACCAGTTCTGGATCAGGGGCGCGAACATGCGAGCACTGTAGCCCAGCGGCGACGGGAACGGGGCCCGGTCCGCACCATGGACGGCGCGGACCGGGCCCCGGGGCCCTTGGGTCACCCGATCAGAAGATCAGGTTGTAGCTCTGCCACCCCGGACCCACCTGTACGCGTCCGGCGTACGGGGAGGTCGCGGAGCCCGTGCCCTTGTACAGCCACATCACGCCGGCGCCGTCACGGGCCACGAAGTCGACCTTGCCGTCGCCGGTGAGGTCGCTGGGGCCGACGACGCTGTTGTAGATCTGCCAGCCGGTGCCCACCTTGACGCGCGCGGCGTACGGGGAGGCGGCGTTGCCGGTGCCCTTGTACAGCCAGAGCGCGCCGGTGGCGTCACGGCCGATCAGGTCGGCCTTGCCGTCGGAGGTCAGGTCGCCGGTGCTGACGATGTTGTTGTAGATCTGCCAGCCGTTGCCGACCTTCACCCGGGCGGCGAACGGCGTGGCCGGGGTGCCCGTGCCCTTGTACAGCCAGATGTTCCCCGACTTCTCGCGGGCGATCAGGTCCGGCTTGCCGTCCCCGGTCAGGTCGCGGACGCCGATGATCTGGTCGTAGACCGCCCAGCCGCCGCCGACCCGCAGGCGGCCCTTGAACGGTGCGGAGGGGTTGCCGCTGCCCTGGTAGTACCAGAGCACACCGGAGGCGTCCCGGGCCACGGCGTCGCCGACGGCGTCGGCACGGAGCGCGGTCATCGGCGTGACGGCGTTGTAGATCCCCCAGCCACCCCCGACCCGGTACCGGCTGAGGAACGCGCCGGCGCCGTTGCCCTGGTACTGCCAGAGGACACCGGAGGTGTCTCGGGCGAGGAGGTTGTAGCGGTTGTTCGTGGCGACGGCGGGCTTGGTCGCGACCTCCTTGACGTCGCTCGCCTTCACGTAGCCCATGCGGTGGTTGAACCGGATCGGGATGAAGACGTTGGTCTTGCCGACGACCCGGGTGCCGTCGACGTTGAACGCGCTGGAGTAGTAGTCGCCCGACACCGGGTCGCCTGCCTTGGTGTACAGCTGCCCGGCGGGGAGGCTGTACTTCGTGAGCGACTCGCTGTTCCTCGCCTGGACGGCGACGCCGGTTCCGGCGTAGGCGGCGTCCTCCGGGTAGGCGCGCCCGTAGACCGGGATCGAGGTGGCGCCGTCCTTGGCCGTGATCGCGTTCTTCACGCCGACGACGGCCGTGTACTGGCCGCCGGGGTTGTAGAACCAGGCCTTTTTGCCGCCGTACCAGATGGCGGTCCAGTCGCCCTTGGAGTCGGCGACGACGTGGGTGCTGCCGGCCGTGACCTTGTTCGCCCAGTTGGAGCCGTACTGCCAGCCCTCGGTGAAGTACGGGTCGGTCAGCGCCTTGGTCTGGTCGGCCACGGGCTCCGAGTACAGGTACCCGAAATTGACCGGCAGCGGGACGGTCGTCTTGGTGACGACAACCCCGTCCACCTTCTCCCTGTACTTCATCGCCTGCTGGTTCGCCGACGAGAACGGCGGAACGATCCGCACCAGCTGGCCGGCCTGGAGGAGGCCGCCCGCGTTACCGGCACCGGTGGGGGCGCCGAGCAACTGCATGTAGTGGTTCCAGTCCCAGAAGGGACCGGCGTCCCAGTGGTCCTGGGTCAGGGCGTCGTGGACGCTCGGGGCCTCGTCGTGACCGATGATGTGCTCGCGGTCCAGGGGGATCTCGTACTTCGCCGCCACGAACTTCACGAGGTCCTTGGAAGCCTCGTACTGCGGCTCGGTGTACCAGCCGCCGTCGCCCTTGATCGCATAGCCCTCGTGCTCGATGCCGACCGAGTGCATGTTGACGGTCTTGTTGTTGGCGTGGAACGCCTCGTTCTTCGTCTCGACCATCTGCGTCACACGACCGTCGGCGCGCACGATGTAGTGGGCACTCGCCCACGCATTCGGGGTCTGGAAGACCCCCACCGCGCCGTCGTGGCTGCCTTCGATGTCATGGATGACGATCTGGCGGACGTCGAAGCCGCCGCCGCCGTTCTTGGTGCGGCTGGCGATGTTGTAGTTGCCCTGCTCCTCCGAGTACAGCGCGGAATTGAAGGTGCAGGCGACGGTGGTCGGGCATTCCACCGCCGGGGTGGCGGCCGTGCTCGCGAAGCTCGCGGCCAGCGGCACGTTCGAGGGCTTGACCGGACTCACCGACGGGTCCGCCGGCAGGACGACCTGCTCGCCGTCCGTCGTGATCTCCTGCTCGCCCGTCCTGATGGACTCGAAGACGCGCTGGGCGAAGAGGTCGGAGCCCTTGCGATCGGACTGGCTGTAGCGGGCCACCGCCGGGTACCAGGCTCCCGGGTCGTCGGACAGCTCCGCGCCCGCCTGCTTCTGGTACTCCGCGAGGAGCGCGGCACCCGCGCGGATCGACGCGGCGCTGTCCTTCTGGACAGTGTCGGTCGAACCGTCGATCAGATCGGCGGCCTTGTCCAGGGTGTGCAGCTTCGGGTCGTCGGTGTCGACGGTCTTCTTCGGGAGGGACGCCAGCGCCTTCTTCTTGTCGATCTTCTTGTCGATCGACGGGTCGCCCGTGCCGTTGAGGAGGTGGGCGAGGTCCTCGGCCGCGTCCTCCTCGATGTCCTCGGGGTCGACCTTCGTCAGCCCCATCACGTTGTACGCGCCGGTCGTGCTCGGCAGCCCGTCGTGCGACTCCCACCGCGTCTGGCGGTACGACACCGCCATCAGCACACTCTGCGGCACATCGAACTCGCGCGCCGCGTTTGCGAACTGTGACTGGAGGGAAGGGTCCCCAGCAGCCTTGGCGTCGCCCGTCGCGCCGAGGAGGCCCGGTGAGGCGACCGCGATGGTGCCGATCGTGGCGGTGGCGACGACGGCCGCCGCCGCTCCGTACAAGATTCGTTTCTTCTTGCGGTCCCTGCGGTGCCTCTGGGTCACGCCCACCCCTGTTGTTCGACTGTGTACTTGTTGAAACGGGCCAGAGGTTAACACCACTCGATGGCGTGAAGATCACCGCCAGACATTTCGGGCGCGCGTCTCAGCCACTGGGCAGGGGGACAGGAGCGGACGAAGAACCCCGTAATGTTGTCGGTGTGACCGTGAACGCTGATACCCACGCCGTCGCCAAGGCGACCTGGCGAGACCTGCCCGCGGCGCAGCAGCCCGAGTACCCCGATGCCGAGGCTCTGCGCGATGTGATCGCGGACCTCGAGTCGTATCCTCCGCTCGTCTTCGCCGGCGAGTGCGACCAGCTGCGTGCCCGGATGGGAGCCGTCGCCCGTGGCGAGGCGTTCCTCCTGCAGGGCGGCGACTGCGCCGAGGCCTTCGACGCCGTGTCCGCCGAACACATCAGGGCCAAGCTCAAGACGCTGCTCCAGATGAGCGCCGTCCTCACCTACGCGGCCTCCGTGCCCGTGGTGAAGGTCGGCCGCATCGCCGGCCAGTACTCGAAGCCCCGCTCCAAGGGGACCGAGACCCGGGACGGAGTGACCCTGCCGACCTACCGGGGCGACTCGGTCAACGGCTTCGGCTTCGACGAGAAGTCCCGCATCCCGGACCCCGAGCGCCTGAAGCGGATGTACAACGCCTCCGCCTCCACGCTCAACCTGGTGCGCGCCTTCACCACCGGCGGCTACGCCGACCTGCGCCAGGTGCACGCCTGGAACCAGGACTTCGTGAAGTCGTCCCCCTCGGGCCAGCGCTACGAGCAGCTGGCGCGGGAGATCGACAACGCGCTGAACTTCATGAAGGCCTGCGGCACCGACCCCGCCGAGTTCAAGGCCGTCGAGTTCTACGCCTCCCACGAGGCGCTGCTGCTCGACTACGAGGGCGCCCTCACCCGTACGGACTCGCGCACCGGCAAGCTGTACGACACCTCCGGCCACATGGTCTGGGTCGGCGAGCGCACCCGCCAGCTCGACCACGCGCACATCGAGTTCGCGGCCCGCATCGCGAACCCGATCGGCATCAAGCTGGGCCCGACCACCTCGGTGGACGAGGCGCTCACGTACGTCGACCGGCTCGACCCGGACCGCGACCCGGGCCGGCTGACCTTCATCGTCCGCATGGGCGCCGACAAGGTCCGCGACAAGCTCCCCGAGCTGGTCGAGAAGGTCACCGCCTCCGGTGCGGTCGTCGCCTGGGTCACCGACCCGATGCACGGCAACACCTACGAGGCCGCCTCCGGCCACAAGACGCGCCGTTTCGACGACGTGCTCGACGAGGTCAAGGGCTTCTTCGAGGTCCACAAGGCGCTGGGCACCCACCCGGGCGGCATCCATGTCGAGCTCACCGGTGACGACGTCACCGAGTGCGTGGGCGGCGGCGACGAGATCTTCGTCGACGACCTGCACCAGCGCTACGAGACGGCCTGCGACCCGCGTCTCAACCGCAGCCAGTCCCTGGACCTGGCGTTCCTGGTCGCGGAGATGTACCGCGATCAGTAAGCGGGTACCTACGACGATGGGGCGCGGATCCATGTGATCCGCGCCCCATCGTCGTATCCGGGGCTTTTACGGTCCCGCGTCGCCGGGTAAGGTTAGGTTAGCCTTATCGATCACGGCGGGAGGTGAACCGCGTTGTACGTCTGCTCATGCTTCGGTGTCACGGAGAAGCAGGTCAAGCAGCACGCCGACGCGGGCGCGTGCACGCCCCGCCAGATCGCCTCGGCCTGCAAGGCCGGCACGGACTGCGGTTCCTGCGTCCGTCGCATCCAGGCCATCCTCGGCCGGGGCAACTGCCCGCGCCGCGACCTCCTCGACCAGGGCATGCCCGCCCTGACCTCCGAGCCCGTCGCGGAGCTCGGGGAAGCCGCCTAGCCGGGTCCGCCCAGCCGGGGGAAGTCGTTCAGCTCGGCTGCTCGATGAGCGTCGAGATGTAGAGCGCCTCACCCAGGGACTCGATCAGCTCCAGCTGCGTGTCCAGGTAGTCGATGTGGTGCTCCTCGTCGGCCAGGATCTCCTCGAAGAGGTTGGCGGACGTGACGTCCCCCTTGGCCCGCATGACCTCGATCCCGCGCTTCAGGCGGTCGATGGCCTCCACCTCGACCTGGCGGTCCGCCTGGAACATCTCGGTGAGGGTCTGGCCGACCCGCACGTGGAAGAGGCGCTGGTAGTTGGGCAGGCCGTCGAGCATCAGGATGCGCTCGGTCAGCTTGTCCGCGTGCTTCATCTCATCGATGGACTCTTCGCGGGTGTATTTGGCGAGCTTCGTCCACCCCTTGTTGTCCTGGATGCGGTAGTGCAGCCAGTACTGGTTGATGGCCGTCAGCTCGCCGGTCAGCTGCTCGTTGAGGAACTCGAGGACCTCGGGGTCGCCCTGCATCGCAGAGGCTCCTTCCACGTTACGTGTCTACGCCGTCACTGGGCAGGATGGCCGCATCCTCGCACCCCGAATGGGGGTCGTCCAGTAAGTGCAGGCTTAGTGGGAGTTGCCCGAATCCCCTCTTGGGGGGAGGTCTTCTGGTCATGACCACCCCTTGCCGTCTGTCACCATGGATGGCATGGGTCAGCCGGAGAGCGGAGTACACCGGGAAGCGGGGCAGCCGGATCGTTCGCCGGACCTTCCGCCGGGCCAGCGGCTCCAGCGCGGCTGGCCGGTCACCCATTACGGGCCCGTCCCCAAGTTCAAGCCGGACCGCTGGGAGTTCCGCGTCTTCGGGGCGACGGCCGACGGTGACAAGCGCTGCTGGAACCACGAGGACTTCTCCGCCCTCCCGTTCTCGACGGTCGTGGCCGATCTGCACTGCGTCACGAAGTTCAGCATGCTCGGGGCCGAATGGGGTGGCGTTCCCGCCCGTACGGTCCTCGATCTCGCCCCGCCCGCGCCGCAGGTGACCCATGTGATGGTCTGGGCCGAGTACGGCTACAGCGCCAACATGCGGCTCGCCGACTTCGCCGACGACCGCACGATCTTCGCCACCCACAAGGACGGGGAGCTGCTCACCGCCGAGCACGGCTTCCCGCTGCGCCTGGTCGTCCCGCACCTGTACGCCTGGAAGGGGCCCAAGTGGGTCCGGGGCGTGGAGTACATGGCCGCCGACCGCCGGGGCTTCTGGGAGGAGCGCGGCTACCACAACCTCGGCGACCCCTGGCGGGAGCAGCGCTACTCGTACCAGGAGGAGCCGGGGGACGGCCCCGAGCTGTAGCGGCGCCCCGGACCGGTGTCTCCGCCGGTCAGTGGTGGTACTGGTGGACCACCGCGTGGCCCTTGCCGCGGCCGATCATCCACTTGTTGACCGGTGTGGTGATCACGAAGGCGGCGGCCAGCGCGATGGCGAGCACGATCCAGAAGAACGGCTCGTCGAGGTGTGCGTCCATGGCGCCCGGCCAGAGGGCGATGATGCCGTTGTCGATGATCTCCATGACCGCGATGGAGAGGGTGTCGGCGGCGAGCGCGACCTTGAGAGCTGTCCTGAAATCGACGCCGGAGGACAGGATGCCGCGCAGCGTGAGCGCATAACCGAAGAAGAACGCCAGGACGATCGCGAGGATCATCGTCTCCGTGTTGCCCCAGCCGAGGGCGGTGCCGATGACCATGCCGAGGACCTCGCCGATGGCGCAGCCGGTGAGGCAGTGCAGCGTGGCCCTGGCGGCCATGGACCAGGAGGCCTTGCCGGGGGTGTGGTACCCGTCGCCGTGGCCGGCGGGGGTGGTGTGGCCCTCATGGCCCGCCTGAGCGGCGTGGTCGACGTGAGCGGCGTGGTCCGTGTGGTCCGTGTGGTCGTGGTGGGAGTGCGCGTCGTGCTGCATGGGGTGCCCCCAACGTCGGGTAGCGGTTCCTGCCGATACAGGAACCGTATACCCCCCTGGGGTATTCCTCAACGGGAATCGCGAGGGCCGTGTCGGCTGTGTCAGGGGCGCAGCTTCTTCAGCAGCTCCACGTCCGCCACATGCCCCTCCTTGCCGCCCGGGGTCTCGATGACCAGCGGCACCCCGTCCGTCTCGGGGTGGCGCAGCAGCGCCCGGAAGGCGTCCTCGCCGATGTGACCGGCGCCGATGTTCGCGTGCCGGTCCTTGTGAGCGCCCACGACGTCCTTCGAGTCGTTGGCGTGGATCAGCTTCAGCCGGCCCTCCCCGACCGTCGCGACCAGCTCGTCGAGGGTCCGCACCGCCCCGCCCGGCTCCGCGAGGTCATGGCCCGCCGCGAAGACGTGGCAGGTGTCGAGGCAGATCCCGAGCTTCGGATGGTGGTCCAGCGCGTCGAAGTACGGCCCGAAGTCCTCCGCGCGCGAACAGAGCGAGAAGCCCTGGCCGGCCGTCGACTCCAGGAGCAGGTACGGATCGTCCTCGTGCGTCAGCTCGTCGAGGAGCGGCAGCACCCGCTCCCGCACCTGGGCCAGGGCCACCTCGCGCGGACGGCCGCCGGTCGCCGAGCCGGTGTGCACCACCACGCCCTTCGCGCCGATCTCCCGGCCCCGCCGCAGCGAGTGCCGCATCGACTCCACCGACCGCTCCACGGTGGCCTCGGTGTGCGAGCCGAAGTTGATCAGGTACGGGGCGTGGACCCAGGCCGAGATCGACTCCTCCGCGCACGCGGCGCGGAAGCGTTCGTCCTGGGCGGGGTTGCCGACCGGGGTGGCCCAGCCGCGCGGGTTGGCGACGAAGACCTGCACGGTCTCGGCGCCGAGCTCACGGGCGTAGCCGAGGCCGGTCGTGGCGAGGCCACCGGCCACGGGGACATGGCCGCCGACGGGGTTGCGCATCAGTCTCTACAGTCCCTTGATCGTGATCGTGACGGTGGAGCCCTCGGGGGCGGTGGAGCCGCCCTCCGCGGACTGGCCCGTGACCGTGTCGCCGAGGTAGGGGAAGGACTTCTTCACCTCGACCTCGAAACCCGCGTCCTCCAGGGCCGTACGGGCGTCGTCGGTCGTCTCGCCCGTGACGTCCGGGACCTCGACGAGCCGGGGGCCCTTGGAGACGGTGAGGGTGATCGTGTCGCCCTCGGCGGCCCGGCTGCCCTCGGCGAGGGACTGGGCGGCGACGGATCCGGCGTCCTCGGGGGAGTTGATCCGCTCCGGGGCGACCGCCACCTTGAGCCCGGCGTCCTGGAGGGTCGCCGTGGCTCCGGCCACGGTCTCGCCGGTCACGTCGGGCACGTCGACGGGCGAGCCCTTGCTCACCACCAGCGCGACGGCCGAGTCGGGGGCGCGTTCCGTGCCGGGCTCGGGGTCGGAGCTGATCACCGAGCCCTGCGGGATCGCCTCGCTGAACGCGGTGGTGATCACCCCGGCCGCCAGTCCCTGCTGCTCCAGGGTGCGCCTGGCCTCGGCGAGCGGCTTGTTCTTGAGGTTCGGGACCTTCACGATCTCCGGACCCCGGGAGAGGGTCAGGGTCACCGTGCCGTTGCCCCGGAGGCGCTCGCCGGGGGCCGGGTCGACGGCCATGACGGTGCCGCGCTCGTACACGTCGCTGAACGCGCGCTCCGTCGTGCCGACGTCGAGCCCGGCGTCCCTGATCCGCTGCGTGGCCGCCGCCTCGGACTGGCCGAGCACGGCGGGGACCCGGGTGAACTGGCCGGAATTGATGTACCAGACACCGGCGCCGAGACCGAGGGCGAGCAGGACGCCGAGGACGAGGAGGAGGGGGCCGCGCGGGGGCAGGCGGCGGCCGGCCGGAGGAGGCTCCGGGGCCGGCAGCCGGTTCGTGTGCAGCACAGGCTGGTCGTCATGGGCCGCCGCCGGTACGGCGCGGGCGATCACGCTGGTCCGGTCGTCGGCGGTGTCCCGCGCCCCGGCGCCGCTCGCCCGCGGGGGCATCGCGTCCAGCTGCTCGTCACCGAGCGCGGCGCGGGCCTCCCGCAGGACGGCGAGCAGGGCGACTGCGTCGTACGGGCGGACCTCGGGGTTACGGGCGGTGGCGGCCGCGACCAGCTCGTCCAGCTCCAGGGCGAGCCCGGGTACGGCGGCCGACGGGGCGGGCACGTCCGTGTTCAGGTGCTGGTAGAGGACCTGGGCGGGGGTGTCGCCGGAGTGCGGCTTGCCGCCGGTCAGCATCTCGTACAGGACGACACCGCAGGCGTACACGTCGGCGCGGGTGTCGGCGGTGCCGAGCTCGATCTGCTCCGGCGCCAGGTACGAGACGGTCCCCAGGACCGAGCCGGTCGTCGCGGTCGCCGAACCCACGGCCCGCACGAGACCGAAATCGGCCACCTTCACCCGGCCGTCGTCCCCTATCAGGACGTTCTCCGGCTTCATGTCCCGGTGCACGAACCCGGCCCGGTGCGCGGCGCCGAGCGCGGCGAGCACGGGCTCCAGGATGTCCAGCGCGGCCCGGGGCGCGAGGGCGCCGCGCTCGCGCAGGACGTCACGGAGGGTGCAGCCGGCGACGTACTCCATCGCCAGGTAGACGTACGCGCCCTCGGCGCCCTGGTCGAAGACGCCGACGACGTTGGGGTGCGAGAGGCGGGCGACGGACTTCGCCTCGCGGATGAACCGCTCGACGAACACGGCGTCCGTCGCGAGGGCCGGGTGCATCACCTTGAGCGCGAGGATCCGGTCGAGGCGGGTGTCGACGGCCCGGTAGACCGTGGCCATCCCGCCGACGGCGATGCGCGCGTCGACGCGGTAGCGGCCGTCGAGCAGCCGCCCGACGAGGGGGTCCTGAAGGGTCGTGTCCACGGCGACGAGTCTACGAGCCGTGGGGGCGGGTGCCGTGCGGGCGGCGGAGTCTGCGGCACAGCTGTGACGAGCACCGCACGACGGCGCCGGGGCCTGCGGCCCCGCACTCCAGGGGACCCCACCGCCCGGCGGAACGCATGCTCACGACGGGGGCGGCGAGGAGCCGTCCGTCCCCTGGGGGGTCAGAAGGCCGGGCGTTCCGGGTCCAGGTGGGGGCGGCCTTCGTGAGGGGACGACGCTTCCGCGAAGTGACGGCGGGGGATGCGGCCCGCCCGGAAGGCGAGGCGCCCCGCCTCCACCGCGTGCCGCATCGCCGATGCCATCAGCACCGGCTCCTGGGCCCGCGTCACCGCCGACGCCAGCATGACCGCCGCGCACCCCAGCTCCATCGCGAGTGCCGCGTCCGACGCCGTGCCCGCGCCCGCGTCGAGGATCACCGGGACCCCCGCCCGTTCGGTGATGAGCTGGAAGTTGTGCGGGTTGCGGATGCCGAGGCCGGAACCGATGGGGGAGCCGAGCGGCATGACCGCCGCGCAGCCCACGTCCTCCAGCTTCCGGGCGAGGACCGGGTCGTCGTTGGTGTAGGGGAGGACGGTGAAGCCGTCGTCGACCAGGGTCTCGGCCGCGGCGAGGAGTTCCTCCCCGTCGGGGAGGAGGGTCCGCTCGTCGGCGACGACCTCCAGCTTGATCCAGTCGGTGCCGAGCGCCTCGCGGGCGAGCCGGGCGGTGAGGACCGCCTCGCCGGCCGTGAAGCAGCCCGCCGTGTTGGGCAGGACCCGGATGCCGAGCCGTTCGAGGACGGAGAGCACCGAGCCCTGGACGGTCGGGTCCAGGCGCCGCATGGCGACCGTCGTCAGCTCCGTACCGCTGGCGATCAGGGAGCGTTCCAGGACGTCGAGGCTGGGCGCCCCGCCGGTGCCCATGACGAGGCGCGAGGAGAACTCCGCACCGCCGAGGGTGAACACGTCGTCGGACATCGCGCTCAACCTCCCTGCACCGCGGTGAGGACCTCCACCCGGTCGCCCTCGCCGAGCAGCGTGGACGTCCACTCGCCACGCGGGACGACGGTCTCGTTGAGGGCGGCGGCGACCCCGGAGCGGGCCGTGGTCAGGGTCGCCACCAGGGCGTCGAGGGAGACGGGGCCGGAGAGCACGCGGGCCTCTCCGTTCACGGACACGTTCATGCGGGCTGCTCCTGACGCGCGGAGGAGAAACGGCGGGGGGTGAAGGGGCGAGCCTCGTCGGGGAGGACGCCGGTGGTGAGCACCTCGGCCATGACGTCGCCGGTGACGGGGGTGAGCAGGACCCCGTTGCGGTAGTGGCCAGTGGCCAGGTGCAGGCCGGGCAGGGCGGTGGGGCCGAGCAGCGGCGCGTTGTCGGGGGAGGCGGGGCGCAGGCCGGCCAGGGTCTCGGTGAGCGGCAGCTCGGTGATGCCGGGGACGAGTTCGTGGGCGTCGCGGAGCAGCTCGTACACCCCGCCCGCCGTGACCGTGGTGTCCCAGCCCAGCTCCTCGCTGGTGGCGCCGACGACGAGTTCGCCGTTCGCGCGGGGCACCAGGTAGACGTGGCTGCCGCGGACGACGGCCCGGACCGTCCGGGAGAGGAAGGGGGCGTACGGGGCCGGTACGCGCAGTCGCAGCACCTGGCCCTTCACCGGGCGCACCGGCGGAAGCACCTCGTCCGGCACCCCCGCGAGGCGGCCGCTGAGGCTGCCCGCGGCCAGGACGACCTGGTCGGCCGTCAGCTCCTCGCCCCCGGCGAGCACGGCACCGCGCGCCCGGTCCCGTACCACCGTCAGGCTCTGCGCGAGGGTGCGGTGGAAGACCACCCCGGCCCGTTCGCAGGCGACGAGGAGCGCGGCGGCGAGCCGGCGCGGGTCGACCTGGTGGTCGCCGTCGACCCGCAGTCCCCCGCGGACGCCCGGAGCGAGCATCGGTTCGAGGCGGCGGCACTCACGGCCGCTGAGCCACTCCGAGGTGAGCCCGCTGCGGGTCTGCAAGGCGTGCAGTTCGCGCAGGTGGGCCCGGTCGTCGGCGTCGAGGGCCACGGCGAGGGTGCCGCAGGCGCGGTAGCCGACGTCGTGGCCGGCGGACTCCTCCAGTTCGGCGACGAAGGCGGGATAGCGCGCGGCGGAGGCGAGGTTGAGCCCGAGCAGGGTCTCCTCGCCGTAGTGGAGTTCGGTGACGGCGGCGAGCATGCCGGCCGCGACCCGTGCGGCGCCGCCGCCCGGGTCCGGGTCGACGACGGCGGTGCGCAGGCCGCGTCGCGCGGCCCGCCAGGCCGTGACCAGGCCGATGATGCCGCCCCCGACCACGAGGACATCGGAAGAACGCATGGGCGTCCAGCCCCTCCCTTCGCCGGCATGACCCGGATCAGGTTCGTACGGTCGGAGGCCGTCCCAGCCTCCCTCTCAGCCCGGTGCGTCCGGGCTCCCGCGAGTGCTTTACGTCCGTCAGACTAGCTTCCGCCTCCGGGGGGTCACAGACCCCTCCCTTCCTGACGGTTCGTCAGATGCGTAAGGTGGTCGGGTGAGCGAGCAGAAGCAGGCACAGCAGCACGTCGTGATCGTCGGCGCCGGGATGGCGGGCGTACAGACCGCCGTCGCCCTGCGCGAACAGGGCTTCACCGGCCCCGTGACCCTCATCGGGGCCGAGCCCCACCAGCCCTACGACCGGCCCCCGCTCTCCAAGGCCGTCCTCCTCGGCAAGGCCGAGGGCTCCGCCTTCGACATCGACTTCGAGGGCCTCGACATCGAGCTCCGCCTCGGCCTCGACGTCACCGGCCTGCGCGCCGCCGACCACGAGATCGACACCGAGAGCGGACCCGTCCGCTACGACGTCCTGGTCGTCGCCACCGGCGCCCACCCGGCCCTGCTGCCCGGCACCGAAGGGGTCCCCGGGGTCCACCTGCTGCGGACCCTCGACGACGCCGTCCGCCTCGGCCCCGTCCTGGAGAACCGGCACGACATCGTGGTCGTCGGCGCCGGCTGGATCGGCGCCGAGTTCGCCACCGCCGCCCGTTCGGCCGGCTGCGCCGTCACCGTCGTCGAGGCCGCCGACCGCCCCCTCGCCGGAGCGCTGCCCGCCGAGGTCACCACCCCCATGGCCGAGTGGTACGGGGAGAACGGCGCCGAGCTCCTCACCCACGCGCGCGTGGACACCGTCGAGCCCGGCGCGCCCGGCCGGGTCGTCCTCACCGACGGCCGCGAGCTGCCCGCCGACGCCGTCGTCGTCGGCATCGGCGCCCACCCCGCCACCGGCTGGCTCGCCGGCTCCGGCATCGCCCTCGACCCCAGCGGCGCCGTCACCGCCGACGAGCGGCTGCGCACCTCCCTGCCCGATGTGTACGCGGTCGGCGACTGCGCCTCCTTCCCCTCCGCCCGCTACGGGCACCGCCTCCTCGTCCACCACTGGGACAACGCCCTCCAGGGCCCCCGCACCGTCGCCGCGACGATCACCGGGGCCGAGTCGGGCCCGTACGACCCCGTGCCGTACTTCTGGTCCGAGCAGTTCGGCCGCTTCGTCCAGTACGCCGGTCACCACGCGGACGCCGACCGGCTGCTGTGGCGCGGCGACCCGGCGGAACCGACCTGGTCCGTGCTCTGGCTGCGCGCCGGGGTGCCGGTCGCCCTCCTCGCCGTCGGCCGCCCCCGCGACCTGGCCCAGGGCCGCAAGCTCATCGAGACCGCCACCGCCGTCGACCCCGTGCGCGCGGCGGCCCCCTCCGTCCCCCTGAAGGCGGCAGCCGTCTAGCGGGTGTCCCCGGGGGCCCGACTACCGACTGTCGGTCCGGGATGGCAGGCTTGTCCCGTGACCGAGATTGACGTAAAGATCGATGCGCTCGTCCCCGCCTGGCTCTACGTGCCCGACATCGCGGAGATGCTCGACATCGAGGTGACGCGCGTGCGACAGCTGATCAGGGATGGTCAGCTCATCGCCGTGCGCCGTGGAGAGAACAACGCCCTGCAGATCCCCGCCGCCTTCATCCAGGGCGACAAGATCGTCAAGGGCCTCGTCGGGCTCCTGACCGTGCTGCGGGACGACGGCTTCAACGACGAGGAGATCCTGGAGTGGCTCTTCACTCCGGACGAGAGCCTGCCGGGCACGCCCGCGCAGGCGCTCAACGAGAATCGCGGCACGGAGGTGAAGCGCCGCGCCCAGGCGCTCGCCCTCTGACGCGGCACCCTCAGGCGCTGCCCGCCCCGGAGCGGCCCGTCCGAGGCGGCCCGCCCGGCGGGCCCTGACCGACGCGCCCCCATCCGGCGCGCCACCGAAGACACCACCGGCGGGTGACGCGGCGACCGGCCCCCGAGGGCCCGGCCGCCGCGGCCCCGCGCCACCGACGGGGGGCTCCCCCCGCGCCACCGACCGGGGGGACCCACCCATGCCCACGCCTCGTGAGCTGCTCGCCGACGCCCGGCTCTACCTGTGCACCGACGCCCGGAAGCGCCAGGGCGACCTGCCCGACTTCCTCGACGCCGTGCTCTCCTCCGGCGTCGACATCGTGCAGCTCCGCGACAAGGGCATGGAGGCCGGCGAGGAGCTGGAGCACCTCGCGGT
This sequence comes from Streptomyces sp. Qhu_M48, assembly GCF_051305195.1. Classification (NCBI taxonomy): domain Bacteria; kingdom Bacillati; phylum Actinomycetota; class Actinomycetes; order Kitasatosporales; family Streptomycetaceae; genus Streptomyces; species Streptomyces sp. Qhu_M48. The sequence goes on from NZ_CP195432.1 coordinate 1,765,223, forward strand.
CTTCGCCGAGGCCGCCCGCCGGCACGGCAGGCTCCTCGCGGTGAACGACCGCGCCGACGTCGCCCACGCCATCGGCTCCGACGTACTGCACCTGGGGCAGGGCGACCTGCCCGTGCCCGCCGCCCGCGCGATCCTCGGTGGCCGCGACGACGTACTGATCGGCCGGTCCTGCCACGCCGAGACCGAGGTGGCCGCCGCCGCCGTCGAACCGGGCGTCGACTACTTCTGCACCGGGCCCTGCTGGCCCACCCCCACCAAGCCCGGCCGGTACGCGCCCGGACTCGACCTCGTGCGGTACACGGCCGGCCTGGCCCAGGACCGGCCCTGGTTCGCCATCGGCGGCATCGACGAGACGAATCTGGACGAGGTCCTGGCCGCCGGAGCACGCCGGATCGTCGTCGTCCGGGCCATCACCGAGGCCGACGACCCGGCCGCCGCGACGGCCGCCCTCGCCCAGCGGGTCAGGGAGCGCGCGGGGGCGTAGGCCCGGCCCGGCGGGCCCGGGAGACGTCCGGAGGATCCTCCGACGAACCGCCCGGCCGCCTGTCCGAAAAGGTGTCCATCACTCGGACATCGTGTACGCCGCCCGCCGTACCCCGTCTAACCTGCCCGTATGGCCCTTGGTACCGCTTCCGTCCGCTCGGACCGCGCCCGCACGGTCCGCGAGATCCTCGCCTCCGGCGGCACGTCGTACTCCTTCGAGTTCTACGCGCCCCGGACCGAGAAGGGCGAGCAGGTCCTCTGGAACGCCATGCGCCGGGTCGAGGCGGTCGGCCCCAGCTTCGTCTCCGTGACCTACGGCGCCGGCGGGACCACCCGCGGCGGGACCGTCAAGGCCACCCAGAAGATCGCGGCCGACAGCACGCTCACCCCGGTCGCCCACCTCACGGCCGTCGACCACTCCGTCGCCGAACTGCGCAACATCCTCGGCCAGTACGCCGACGCCGGCATCCGCAACATGCTCGCCGTCCGAGGCGACCCGCCGGGCGACCCGCTGGGGGAGTGGGTCGAGCATCCGGAGGGCGTGAAGTACGCCGCCGACCTCGTCCGCCTGATCAAGGAGTCCGGCGACTTCTGCGTCGGCGTCGCCGCCTTCCCGGAGATGCACCCCCGCTCCACCGACTGGGACACGGACATCCGGCACTTCGTGGACAAGTGCCGCGCGGGTGCCGACTACGCGATCACCCAGATGTTCTTCGACCCGGAGAACTATCTGCGGCTGCGCGACAGCGTCGCGAAGACCGGCTGCGAGACCCCGATCATCCCCGAGGTCATGCCCGTCGTGAACGTGCGGACCCTCGACCGGCTGCCCCAGCTGAGCAACGCCGCCTTCCCCGCGGACGTGAAAGAGCGCATCCTCGCCGTCAAGGACGATCCCGCCGCTGTACGCTCCATCGGTATCGAGTTCGCGACGGAGTTCTGCGCGCGGCTGCTCTCCGAGGGTGTCCCCGGACTGCACTTCATCACGCTGAACAGCTCCACCGCGACGCTCGAGATCTACGAGAATCTCGGACTGCACCAGCAGTCGTGACCGGTCGTACCCGCCCCGACCCGCGGCGGTGACCGTGGAGAGGGGCGGCGGGGCATGGGGTGGACGGTCCTCTACATCGCGTTCGGCGTGGTCGCACTGTGGCTGCTGGGGGAGGTGCTCCTCCAGTACAAGGCGCGACTGCGCTGGCGGGTGCTCGCCTTCTGCGGCTTCCTCGGCGTGGTCGTCGGCGTCCTGCTGCCCTCGGTGGCGGTGATCATCGCCGGGGCGGTCGCCTTCGCCGTCGGCCAGACCTATGTGACGCTCTCGTTCCGCCGCGGCTTCTCCACCGGCTGGGCGATCGGCGGCAGTCCGGGCGCGAGCCGTCGCCGCCGGTCCGGTGGCGCGGCGCAGGCCGGACCCACGCTGGAGGTCACCGAACTCTCCTACGACGGCGGGGACACCTCGTACGCCGCCGCGGAGGGCGCAGGTGAGCCGTCCGCCGCGGAGACCACCGATGTCTACGAGCCGCTGCCGATGCCCGACGAAACCGGCCGGTACGGCGTCTACGACCTGGGCCAGAACGCCGGCCAGGACACCGGCCACGGCGCGGCCCAGACCCCCGGCACCGGCTACGAGACGGGCTACGGAACGGGATACGACCCGCAGTACGACCCCTACGCGCCCGCGTACGACCAGCAGCAGCCGGCCTACGACTACGGCCAGGCCGCCGGGCAGCAGCAGTACGCCGCCTACTCCGACCCGTACATCGGCCCGGGCACGGACGGTCAGCAGTACGGCTCGTACTACGGCGATTCCTCCGCACCCTCCTACACCTACGACACGCCGCCCGGCGGGGTCTGGGTCCCGCAGCAGCGCGACACCGACGAGCCCCCGCAGCCCCAGCAGCAGCCGCAGGCCCCCGGCCCGTACGGCTACGAGCCGCACCCGGACGACCAGCAGCAGTACCGGTACTGAGTGACCGGCGGGGGCCCCGGCGAGTCCGGCGGCCCCCCACCCCGGCGCGGTGCCCCGCCTACTGGGAGCCGCGGAACTCCGCGCCCTCCACGATGAATCCCGCCACCAGCGCGCCCGACATTCCCGCGTGGGCGAGGCCGCCGCCCGGGTGGGACCAGCCGCCCGCGAACCAGAGGCCCGGCAGCGGGGAGCGGTTGTCGGCCGGGAGCAGCCGACCGGCCGCCCCGGCCAGCGCGGGCCCCGGCACCTCGGCGACGCCGGTGTCCCGCCGGACGTCCTCCGGCGTGCGGACGTGCTGCCACAGCAGCCGCTCCCGCAGCTCCGGGACCACCCGCCCGGCCGCCTCGACCATCCGCCCGGCGAACGACCGCCAGTCCCGCTCCTGAGCCGTACGGACGGTCGACGTCACCGTCACCGCCTCGTGGTCCGGGTCCGGGCGCAGCGCCGGGTCGTCCGGGCGCAGCACGGTCACCGTCGGCCGCTCGCCCTGCGCGTGCACGACCGCACGGTGGACCGCGTCCGCCTCCCGGGCCCCGCGCAGGGCCAGACAGACCGTCACCCGGCTGGTGCCGAGAGGCTGGAAGCGCGGCCGGTCGTCACCGCGCTCCCACGCGACGACATGGTCGCGGTAGAGCGCGGGCACCGGGGCCCCGGAGACGACGTGGTCGGCCTCGACCGTCTCGCCGCCGGCCAGCCGCACCCCCACCGCCCTGCCGTCCTTCTCCAGGACGTCCTCCACGGGCGTGTCGAAGACGAACGCGACACGCCGCTTCAGGCACCGCTCGTACACCGCGTCGGCGAGCGCCCGAAGGCCCCCGCCCACGTACCAGCTGCCGAAGGTCTGCTCCATGTACGGCAGGACGGCGGCCGAGGCCGGGGCGGTGGCCGGGTCGAAGCCGTAGGACCACGCGTACGCGTCGAGCAGCGCGGCGAGCCGGGGGTCGCGCAGTTCCCGGGCCCCGACCTGCGCGAGTGTCGTCGTGGGCCGCCGCAGCAGACCCGGCCTCAGGGCCGGGTACGGCTCGCGGGCCGGCGGTGCCGGGTCGGCCGGCAGCGGCTCCTCCAGGAGCGGGCGGCGCGTGCGGTCCCAGGCCTCGCGGGCCCGCACCAGGAAGTCGCCCCAGCGCGCCCCCGCGCCCGCGCCGAGCGCCGCGTCCAGGGCGGCGACCGTGCCGGCCCGGGAGGCGTTGGGCAGGTCCACGCGGGTGCCGTCGGCGAAGACATGACGACTCGCCGGGTCGACCTGCGTCAGCGCGACGCACTCCTCCAGGGGTTCCCTGCCGGTCTTGACGAACAGGTCCCGGTAGACGGCGGGCAGGTGCAGCAGCCCCGGGCCCGTGTCGAAGGCGAAGCCGTCCCGCTCGAAGCGGCCGACCGCGCCGCCGTACGTCGGCCCCCGCTCGTACACCGTCACCCGGTGGCCCGCCACGGCCAGTCGGGCCGCCGCCGCCATGGCGCCGAGTCCCGCGCCGATCACCACAATCCGTGCCATGACGGCGACTTTATCCGGCGCCCCGGACACCGCCGGAGGCCCGGTGGGGTCTCCCGGCGGGGCGGGCGGCGGGCGGGTTCAGAAGTGCTCCGACCCGTCGTCGGACGGCGGTCGCGCCCGGGCGCGGGCCTCCACGTCGGCGAGTCGTCTCTCCTCGCGGTACTGGGCCCTGCGGCGCAGGAAGCGCCGGATCCTCTTGGCGAGGAAGACCAGTATCGCCAGGCCGAGGGCGAGCAGGACGGCCGCGATGACCGCCGCCGCCACCGGGTGGAAGAGCGCGAAGGTGACGATCGCCGCCACCCCGAGGTCCTCGGCCAGGCTCAGGGCGACGTTGGAGAACGGCTCCGGCGAGGTGTTGACCGCCATCCTCGTCCCCGCCTTGACGAAGTGGCTCAGCAGGGCCGTCGAGCCGCCGACCGCGCCCGCCGCGAGCTCGGGGATCGAACCGTTCTGCCCTGCCAGCAGGGCGCCGACCACGGCCCCCGCGATCGGCCGGATCACGGTGTGGACGGAGTCCCATACCGAGTCGACGTACGGGATCTTGTCCGCCACCGCCTCGCACAGGAAGAGCACGCCCGCGACGACGAGGACATCGGTGCGCTGCAAGGACTCGGGCACCTCGTCGGTGAGCCCGGTCGCGCCGAAGACGCCGAACAGCAGGATCACCGCGTAGGCGTTGATCCCGCTCGCCCAGCCACTGGTGAACACCAGGGGGAGTACGGACACGCCCGCGATCGTAACCACGTCTGAGTATCCGTACCTAGGGGGCGAGATGAGTAGGGACGCGGATGGGCGCGGGACCGCCGGGACGGAAGAGTGGGGTCCACGGAAGGGGCGCGGCCCCGGGTACCGCCGGCACGGGGCTGCGGAACCGGGGCCGCGCGTCTGACGCGACGGGGCACGGGGGTGTCACGGGGGAGTACGAGGAAGGCCGGTACGACGGGGCTCGGGGGAACGAGCCTCGCCGGACCGGCCTTCTCGCCGTTCCGCCGTCCTGGTCCTGATCGGTCAGGTCGGTTCCGTCTGTGTCCGTCTGGTTCCGGGCACGCCCTGCGGTCGCTCTAGCAGCCGCCCACCCGGCCGTGCAGCAGCCGCGAGAGCGCCGCGTGCACGTCGTCGAGGGACCGCTCGCTCTGGAAGGCCTGCCAGTCGAGGGCCGCCACGAGCACCATCCCGACCAGCGCCGCCGCCGTCAGCTGCACGTCGATCTCCTCGCTCAGCTCACCGCCCGCGACCCCTTCGCGCAGCACCCCCTCGACCACCGCGACGGCCTCCTGGCGGACCACCAGGAGCGTCGAGTTCCAGGCCCGGTTGGTGCGCCAGAGCTCGGCCACGTACAGCTGGGTGAAGGCCGGGTAGCGGTCGATGAAGACGAGACCCGCCCGGATCATCGCGTCGAGCGCGTCGATCCGGCTGCCGCCGCGCTCGGCGGTCTCCTCCTCCGCCGCCCGCAGCGAGGCCGTCAGCAGCGCCACCCCGTGGCGCAGCAGCTCCTCGAACAGCTCGGTCTTGCTCTTGAAGTTGTAGTAGACCGTGCCCTTGGCCACGCCGGCCCGCTCGGCGATCTCGTCCACCGTCGTCGCGGAGAAGCCCTGCTCCGCGATGAGGGTGACGGCCGCCTCGTAGAGCTTCGCGCGGGTGGCCTGGCGTCGGGTGCTGCTGCTGTCCATGGGATCGATTCTCACAGGTGTCGCGGGTGTCACCGGCCCCGTCTCACAGGGTCAGTTCGGGGTGGAGCCGGTCGAGCGTCCAGACCTGCCGCCTGCGGGCGGAGACGGCGGTCAGGGCCAGGGCGCCCAGGGTGAACGCGGTCAGCACCGCGCAGGCCTGCCAGACGGGCCCGATCCCGCCGCCCGTGATCAGCCGGCGCAGCGCCTCGACCACGTAGCTCATCGGCAGGAAGGGGTGCACGGCGTTGAAGAAGCCCGGACTGGTCTGTACGGGGTACGTGCCGCCCGCCGAGGTCAGCTGGAGCATCAGGACCGCGAGGACCAGGATCCGGCCGGCCGCCCCGAAGCGGGCGTTGAGCCACTGGATGATCGCGGAGAAGCAGCAGGTGACCAGGGCGAGGAAGCCGACCGTGCCGGCGGCCCGGTCCATCTGGAGGCCGAGCCCCCAGTGCAGGACCGACATGAGGGCCGCGACCTGGAGGACGCCGATCGCCGCCACCGGGAGCCAGCCCGCGAGGGCGATCCGCCAGGCGGAGCCGCCGGCGGCGAGGGCGCGCCGGTTGAGCGGCTGGATGATCATGTAGGCGACCATCGCGCCGACCCAGAGGGAGAGCGGGATGAAGTACGGGGCGAAACCGGTGCCGTAGTTCGGCGCCTTGTGCAGCGACTGGGAGGCCAGCTGCACCGGGTCGGCCATGACCTCCGTACGCCGGTCGCGGTCCTGCCGGTCGTAGTCGGGGATCTGCTCGACCCCGTCGTGCAGACCGCCGGCCAGCTGCCCGGAGCCGTCGGCCAGCTTGAACAGGCCGCCGTCGAGGTCGCCCGCGCCCTTCTTGAGCTTGCCGACGCCCGTGTCCAGGTTCACCGAACCGGTCTTGGCGTCGGTGATGCCCGTGTGCAGACGGTCCGCGCCCGCCGCGACCTTCTTCGCGCCCGCGTTGAGCTCGTTGATCTTCCGGATGGCGTCCTCGACGTCCTCGTCGAGGTGCGGGGCCCGGGTGGCCAGCTCGTCGGCCTGCTTGGTGAGCTTGACGAGCCGCGCGTCCAGGGTCTTGAGGTCGGCGGTGCTGCCGCTGGTCAGCTCGTGCACGTCGTCCGCGATGGTGGCCACGTCGTCGGCCGTGACCGAGGCCTCCTTGAGCTTCGCGCAGATCGCGGCGTCGGCCTCCGGCTTCAGCTCGCACTCCTCGCGGTGGATCGCCGCCAGACCGTCGTCGGCCTTGTGCGCGGCGCTGCGCACCAGCGGGGCGCGCCGCACCAGGTCGTCGAGGTCGTGGCGGACGGCGGTGGCGGAGTCCGAGACGAGCCGGGCGGTGTCGCGGATCGACTTGCCGTTGTTCGCCAGATAGGGCCGGACCTTGTCGGCGGTGCCGTTCACCTTGTCGGCGAGGGTCTGCGTGCCGTTCGCGACCTTGCGGGAGCCGCTCTCCAAATCCTTGGCGCCCTTGTCGAGCTTCTTCAGGCCGGTGGCCAGGTCGCCACTGCCGGACTTGGCGTCCTTGAGGCCGTCCGCCAGGTCCTTGGAGCCCTTCTTCGCCTTGTCCACGCCCTGCTTGAGGTCGTCCGCGCCCTTGGCCGCCTTGGCGGTGGCGTCGTGGATGTCGGAGAAGGAGATGAAGATCTTGTCGAGGAAGCTCCGCGAGGACTTGGTGGAGGCCGCGGTGCGGACCTCGGAGAAGACCGTCCGGGATATCTGGCCGACGATGTAGTTGTTGGCGTCGTTCGTCCGCACCCGCAGGGCGCCGGTCTCGGGGGAGTCGCCGGAGCTGGAGGCGATGCGCGAGCTGAAGTCGCCGGGCATGGTCAGGGACAGGTAGTACGTACCGTCCTCGACGCCCTCGCGCGCCTCGGCGTCGCTCACCCGGTGCCAGGCGAAGGTGTTGCTCTCCAGGAGCCCCTTCGTGATGTCGTCACCGGCGTGGATCTTCTTGCCGTCGGCGGTGGCACCCCGGTCCTCGTTGACGAGGGCGACGGGGATCTTGTCGAGCCTGCTGTACGGGTCCCAGAACGAGTACAGGTAGAGGGCGCCGTACAGCAGGGGCAGCAGCAGGATCGCGACGAGCGCGGCGCGCGGCAGCTTTCCCCTGCCGAAGCGCTTCAGCTCAAGCGCGGCCAGTTTCGGCGAGCGCATCGGCCGCCCCCTCCTCGGTCGTGTCTTCGGTTGACTGCGGCGCGGGCTTCGGCGCGGGCGCGGGCTTCGGGCCGGCCTCGGACTCCGGTTCGGGCTTGGGCTCCGGTTCGGGCTTGGGCTCCGGCTCGGGCTCCGGCTCCGGCTCGGTGTTCGGCGCGGGCTCGGGCTCCGGCTCGAGTTTCGCGTCGGCTTCCGGCTTCGGTTCCGCCGCGCCGTCGACCGTGGTGATCCGCAGGGCGTCACCCGGGGCCTCGGCGCAGACGGCGAGGACGGTCGTCCCGGAATCCGCCACCGAGCGCAGCAGCGCCCAGGCCTCGGCCCGGTCGGCGTCCGAGAGCTTGAGGTCCGTGTCGTCCACGGCCAGCAGCCGGGGACGGCCGATCAGGGCCAGGGCGATCGAGAGTCGCAGCGCCTCAAGGCGTTCCAGATCCCGTACGGAGGTCCGCCCGGCCTTCGGCAGCGTGTCGAGGTCCAGCCCCGCGGCCGCCAGGGCCTCGTCGATCCGGGCCCTCTTCGCCGCGGCGCGCTCGGACGGGCGCCGCAGGAGGGCCCGTACGGCACCGTCGTAACGGCGCTGGAGCAGAGCCCGCTCGTTCAGGTGCTCGGCGACCGTGAAGGCGGGGTCCAGTTCGCTGACGCCGGGGACCTGCCCGAGGGCGCTGATCCGGCGTACCCCGGCCATCTTCCGGGGCAGGGGCAGGCCACCGACCTCGGCGGTGCCCTCCTTGGCCTTCATCCGGCCGGTGAGCGCGAGCAGCAGACAGGTGCGGCCCGAGCCCGACGGCCCCTCGATCGCCACCAGCGAGCCCGGCCCGGCCCGGAAGGACACCTCCCGGAAGGCCCAGCCGCGCGGCCCCTTCAGTCCAAAGCCGTCCGCGACGACGGCGGCGCCGCGCGGCCCATCCTCGGCTTCCGCTCCCACGGATCCCACCCCCCATTCCCCTTTTGAACTGACTGGTCAGTTCAAAAGTTACCCCTGAGGGGGGTTCCCAGGCAAAACCCCAGGTCAGCCGGATTGTCAGTGGGAGCCGTCACGATGGACACATACGGCCACTACGCCGTCACGCGACGACAGGAGGACTCGTCATGGCAAGCCCTTCCGCAGCAGCCGCGCCCCGCCGCCGTCCCGCACCCACGCAGACCGGACCCGCGTCCGACATCCACCCCGTCCCGCGCCGCGCCACCGCCCCGCCCGCCGCCCTCGACCTCCTCGCCAAGGCCCGAGCCGGTCTCGTCGAGGCCGCCGCGCTCGACCTCCCCCACGAGCGGTACGCCGCCGCCCACCTCGCCGCCCTGCGAGCCGCCGCCGCCGTGCTCGCCGCCCGGGCCAGGCCCGAGACCGGCCCCCGGCGCCGGCAGCGGATACGGAGCGCCTGGGAGCTCCTCGCCGAGCTGGCACCCGAGCTGACCGAGTGGAGCGCCCTCTTCGCCTCCGGCGCCGAGCGCAGGGCCCGCGCCGAGGCCGGTATCGCCGCCGCGGCGACCCGGCGCGAGGCCGACGACCTGCTCAGGGACTCCGCCTACTTCCTCCGCCTGGTCGAGCGGCTGCTGGTCCTCCAGCCGGTCCTGCCCCGCCGGCCCGGGGCGGACGAGGCCGGAGGATGATCCGAAAGGCGGGTCCCAGGCCATAGGGTGGGGGCGTCCGTACCCGTCACCGAGGAGTCAACAGCCGTGCCGGACCCTTCCCCTGTCTTCGGTCGAGAGGCGACCTCGCGCCCGTCGCGCGCCTCCCTGCGTACCGCCGTCGTCTGGGACGTCCTCAAGGACGCCCTCGACCGCCGGGTCGAGGCCACCGGGAAGGACAGCCTCGACGTCCTCGACACGGGCGGCGGCTCCGGGAACTTCGCGGTCCCCGTCGCCCGCCTCGGCCACCGGGTCACCGTCGTCGACCCCAGCCCCAACGCGCTCTTCGCGCTGGAGCGCCGGGCCGCCGAGGCCGGCGTCGCCGACCTCGTCACCGGTGTCCAGGGCGACATCAGCGGTCTCTTCGACGTCGTCGGGCGCGAGGGGTACGACGCCGTGCTCTGCCACGGGGTCCTGGAGTACGTCGACGACCCGGCCGAGGGCGTGCGGAACGCGGTCGCCGCGCTCCGGCCCGCCGGCAGCCTCAGCCTGCTCGCCGCCGGAGTCGGCGGCGCCGTCCTCGCCCGCGCCCTCGCCGGACACTTCACCGAGGCACGGAACGCGCTCTCCGACCCGGCCGGCCGCTGGGGCGCGGGCGACCCCGTGCCCCGGCGCTTCACCGCCGAACAGCTCACCGAGCTGGCCGACGGGGCCGGACTCGACGTCGGCGCCGTGCACGGAGTCCGGGTCTTCGCCGACCTCGTCCCCGGCGTCCTCGTCGACACCGAGCCCGGTGCGGCGGAGGCCCTTCTCAAGCTGGAGGCGGCCGCCGCCGAGCTGCCCTCCTTCCACGCCATCGCCACCCAGCTGCACGTTCTGGGCGAGAAGCGGGCCTGATCAGGACCACCACCCGTTCGGCGGTGCGGGCGGCGCGCTCCACCGAGTACGTCACAGCCCGCCCGGTAACGGGCTCCGCCCCGTATGATCGGGGGACAGCATCCGGCATGACGGAGGAGGGGCTGGGGAATCAACGCCTCAGCAACCGATCCGCATGGCGGCCCGGCTTGGCTGTTCGGCATTGAGGGCGGGTTTCACGGGGGCGATTCCCTGCCTATCCTGAAAGGGCCGCAAACCGGTCGCCCCCGCGACCGACGACTAGGAGGACTCCGTGCCGCTCTCGGAGCACGAGCAGCGAATGCTCGAGCAGATGGAGCGAGCGCTGTACGCCGAAGATCCCAAGTTCGCGACAGCGCTCGAGGGAAGCGGACTGCGTACGTACACCCGGCGACGGGTCTACCAGGCAGTCGCCGGCTTCCTGGTGGGTATCGCGCTCCTCATGGCCGGAATGGTCGCACAGCAGATCTGGATCAGCGTGGTGGGATTCCTCGTCATGCTGGGCTGCGCGGTCCTGGCGGTCACCGGATGGCGCAAGGCGCCGAAGCCGGGTGAGCAGCAGGCCAGTGGTGGAACGGCGGCCGGTGGCCGTCAGACCCGGCAGCGACGCTCCATGATGAACCGCATCGAAGAGCGGTGGCAGCGCCGCCGCGACGAACAGCAGGGCGGCGGCCACTGACGGCCCCCTGAGCGGAGGCCCCGCACCCTACTTACCCGACCGAGCCCCGTGGCCGCGCGTCCGCGCGATGCCCCACGGGGCTCGGTCGTGCGCGCGGCGCCCCCCGGTCGCGGACGAAGCCCCACGGGTCGCGGACGCCGTCCCGCTGGACCGGCGCACCCCTCGCCCTGCCGTGGGCACGACGGCGGGTGGCCCCGCACCCCACGGGGTGCGGGGCCACCCGCCGCTGTCAGGTCGTCCCGCGCGGTGTGCGGCGGAACGGGGCTGTGGCTCGGGTGATCAGTGCCTCGCGGCGGGTCGACCAGTCCGTCGCCGTCTCCGCGAGACGCGCCGCCGCCGTCCAGCGCAGGCGGGCCGCCGAGCGGGGCGCCAGGGTCGCCCGGAGACGGGTCCGGCGGTCGGCCGCCGCGTGGAAGCCGGCCCGCACCCGGGCGGCCTCCTCCGCGAGGCCCGCGACGGGGCGAGGCGAAGGCGCGTACAGCACCTCCTCCACCGCCCGCGCCACCCGGTGCACCGCGTCCGCCGCCTCGCCGCCCAGCTCACCCAGGCGCACGATCCGAGCCGCCGTCTTCCGCGGCGTACGCGACTCGTCCGGTTCGACCCCGTAGTCCCAGGCCGTGTCGTTGATCTCCTGCCAGACGGCGAGCGTCCGCGCCGCCGTCTCCTCGGGGCCGCGCGTCCCACCCGGGCCCAGCCGCCCTGCCCGGACCCGGGTCCGCCAGAGCAGGGGGAGGAAGGGGAGGGCGAGGACGACCAGCGCCCCGAGCGTCAGCAGGACCGCCGTCAGGGGGTCGGGGCCCGAACCGTCCGACTCCGCGCCGGCGACCGCCTCGTCCGGACCGCAGTCACCGAGCCTCCGCATCTGGGGCGTGCAGCTCTCCGAGGCGCTCGGCGCGGCGGACGGCTGCGCCGACGCGCTCTGCTGGGGCCGGGCGGGGTCGCTGGCCGTACCCGAGGGCGTGGTGTCCCGGGTGTACGCGGGGGTGGAACCCCGCGAGGGCGTCGGCTCGAACCGGGTCCACCCCGCGCCCTCGAAGTACAGCTCGGGCCAGGCGTGCGCGTCCCGGATGCCGACCGAGACGGAGCCGTCGGTCTGCGTCGTGCCCGGCATGAAGCCCACGGCCACCCGGGCCGGGATGCCGAGTGAGCGGGCCATCGCCGCCATCGTGAAGGAGAAGTGGACGCAGAAGCCCCTCCTGTCCTTCAGGAAACGGGAGATCGCCTGCACCCCGGTGCCGGACTCCACCTTGACGTCGTAGCTGAAGCCGCCGTCCCGGGCGAACCAGTCCTGGAGCTTCACCGCCTGCTCGTAGGAGCCGCGCGCGTCCTTGGTGATCTCGCGCGCGGTCTCCTTCACCTCGGCGGGCAGCGACACCGGGTACCGGGTGTACTCGCGGCGCAGCTTGGCCGGCGGAGGTCCGGCCGCGGCGAGCTGGTCGGCCGTCGGCTGTACGTCCAGGCTGGAGACCTGGTAGCGGGCGCCACCGGTGGTCTGCTTGTCGTCGCCGACGAGCATCCGGCCGGCCGGCTCGTACCGCCAGCGTCCGCCGATGTCGACCCGGCCGGCCGGGTACGGCATCGGGAGCCACTTCTGCTCGTAGGCGTCGGAGGCGACGAAGTTGCTGGTCACCTCGGTGACCTTGACGTCCTGGGAGAGCCCCTCGGGCCAGGGCAGCTGCTTGGGCACGTCCTCGATCGGGCGGACCGAGGACTTCCACGAGGTGCCGTCGAACTGGTCGAGCGCGACGAGCCGCAGGTACAGGCCGGAGGTGTCGCGGGCGTTGGTCCGGTAGCGCAGGACCTCCCGGTCCTCCGGCTGGCGCAGGTTGTCCTGGAGGGAGACCAGCGGGTTCACGGCCGAGATGGTGCCGCCCCTGCCCGCGCCCCCCGTTCCCTCGCCGTCGCCTCCGGCGCCGAAGAGCCCGCCGGTGAAACCGGGCAGCGCCAGCGGCACCACCATGGCGACGCCCATGGCCACGGCGCCGATCCGGCGGCCGGTGCGGGCCGGGGCGAAGGCGTTGCCCCCGCCGCCGGCGGCCGAGCTGGGCCGGCCGGGGCGCGGGGCCCCGCCGAAGACCCGGCCCCAGGCCGAGAGCCGGTCGCGGCTCTCGGCGAGGAGCAGCAGCAGAAAGCCGGTGGCGGCGAGGAGGAACCAGAGCCAGCCCGCGCCGCCGCCGGAGAGACCGGCCGCCACCGAGTACAGGGCGAGCAGCGGAAGACCCGCCGGGGCCGCCTTGCGGAAGGTGACCGCGAGGGTGTCCACCAGGAGGCCGATCGCGACCACGCCGCCGACCAGCATGAGCCGGATGCCCTCGGTGTCGGGGGCGGGGACCGCGTACCGTCCGACGTCCTCGGCGCCGGCCCGGAACAGGTCGGCGGCGTGCGTCAGGGCCTGCGGTCCCGGCAGGAACCAGAGGATCGCCTGTTCCCTGGCGAAGATCGCGGTCAGCGCGACCAGGACGACGACGACCTGCGCGAGCAGGGTCAGCGGCCTGGCCAGCGGTGCCCGGCGGGCCAGCGTGCCCACCCCGCTCACCAGGGCGAGGACGAAGGCCGCCGTGAGGATCCACGTCGCCGGCTTCACCAGGGGGAGCAGCGCTCCGGCCGCCATCAGGGTGGCGCCCCAGGCGGCCAGCGTCAGCCGTGCGCGCCCGCTCATGACCATCCTCCGTAGGTTTCGGCCGCGGACTCCGCGCGCACCCCGGCCGCCTGCTGCCACAGGTCGGCGAGCCGCGCCCCGGGCGGTACGGCCAGCGCCGTCCAGCCCGCGTCGCGCAGCTGCTGTATCCGGTCCTCGACGGCTCCGGAGGCGGTGCCGCCGGTCAGCCAGCTCCCGGAGTCCAGGACGAAGGCGACGGCCGCTCCGGCGCGGCCGCGCATCCGGGCGGCGAGGGCCGCCTGCTCCTCGTCGAGGTCCCCGAGGAAGGCGATGAGGAGCCCTTCGTCGCCGCTGCGCAGCATGTCGGAGGCGCGGGAGAGGCTGCCGCCCTCGGAGTGGTCGACGACCGCGAGGGTGTCCATCATCAGCCCGGCCGATTCGGCCGAGTCCTGGGCCGAGGCGGCGAAGCCCTCCGAGCCCTCGCCGGGCACCGAGCTGCCGGTGTCGGTGACGAGCCGGACGGCGTAGCCGCGCTCCAGCATGTGGACCAGGGAGGAGGCGGCCCCCGAGACCGCCCACTCGAAGGCGGCGTCCGGGCCGACGCCCTGGTAGGCGATGCCACGGGTGTCCAGGAGGACGGTGCAGCGGGCGCGTTGCGGCTGCTCCTCGCGGCGGACCATCAGTTCGCCGTAGCGCGCGGTGGAGCGCCAGTGCACCCGGCGCAGGTCGTCGCCGTGGCGGTAGGCGCGCGGAATGATGTCGTCGTCGCCGGCGAGGGCGAGCGAGCGCTGCCGCCCGTCGCCGTGCCCCGAGGCCTCGCCGGAGAGCTTCACCGGCGGCAGGGCCTCGGTCCTGGGCACGACGGTGAGGGTGTCGTAGGCGCTGAAGGAGCGGGTCAGCTCGCACATCCCGAAGGGGTCGTTGAGCCGCAGCTGGAGCGGGCCGAGCGGGAAGCGGCCGCGCAGGTCGGAGCGGACCCGGTAGGACACCTCGCGCCGCCCGCCCGCCTCGACCCGGTCGAGGACGAAGCGGGGGCGGGGGCCCAGCATGTACGGCACGTGGTCCTGGAGCATGAGCAGCCCGGTGGGGAGCTTGGAGACGTTCTCCATCCGCAGCTGGACCCGGGCCTCGGAGCCCGCCTCCACCCGCTGGGGGGTGAGCAGGCGGGAGGTCGCGACCCGGTAGCGGGTGCGGTGCAGTACGAGGACGCAGATCAGCGGCAGGGTGGCGAGCAGCAGGCCGACCCGCAGCAGGTCGGCCTGGCCGAGGACGTACGCGCACGCGGCGGCTGCCACCCCGGCGGCGAGGAAGGAGCGGCCACGGGTGGTGAGACCGCCGAGGGCGGCCCGCAGACCGCCCCGGTCGTCCTCGTCGTCACCCCGCTGTCCGTCGGGCACGGCAGCGCCTCCCATCACAGCCGCCGGGCGCCGGGCTGCTGGCCGTAGAGCGGTCCGGCGGGCGGGGCCGCGGCCGGGACGGGGGTGCGCTGCAGGATGTCCTGGACGACCTGCTCGGCGGTGCGGCGGTTCAGCTGGGCCTGCGCCGTCGGCAGCAGCCGGTGGGCGAGGACGGGCGCGGCGAGGGCCTGGAGGTCGTCGGGCAGCACGTACTCGCGGCCGCTGAGCGCGGCGGAGGCCTTGGCGGCCCGCAGCAGGTGGAGCGTGGCCCGCGGGGAGGCGCCGAGCCGCAGGTCGGCGTGGGTGCGGGTGGCGGCGACGATGTCGACCGCGTACCGGCGCACGGCCTCGGCGACGTGGACCGCGCGGACCGCCTCGATCAGCTTCAGGACGTCGTGGGCGTGGGCGACCGGCTGGAGGTCGTCCAGCGGGGAGACCGAGCCGTGCACGTCGAGCATCTGCAGCTCGGCCTCGGCGCTCGGGTAGCCGATGGAGACGCGGGCCATGAAGCGGTCGCGCTGGGCCTCGGGCAGCGGGTAGGTGCCCTCCATCTCGACCGGGTTCTGCGTGGCGACCACCATGAACGGGCTGGGCAGCTCGTAGGTCTGGCCGTCGACGGTGACCTGGTGCTCCTCCATGGACTCCAGGAGCGCGGACTGGGTCTTCGGCGAGGCGCGGTTGATCTCGTCGCCGATCACGATCTGCGCGAAGATCGCGCCCGGCTTGAACTCGAAGTCCCGCCGCTGCTGGTCGAAGATCGACACGCCCGTGACGTCCGAGGGCAGCAGGTCGGGCGTGAACTGGATGCGGCGCACCGAGCAGTCGATGGACCGGGCCAGGGTCTTGGCCAGCATCGTCTTGCCGACGCCGGGGACATCCTCGATGAGGAGATGTCCCTCGGCGAGCAGCACGGTCAGCGAAAGCCGTACGACCTCGGGCTTGCCCTCGATCACGCTCTCCACCGATCTGCGGACCCGCTCCACAGTGGTGGTCAGATCAGTGAGGCTCGCTCGATCGTCATAGGTCGTCACCCGGCCCTCCTCGGCCTTCAGGAACACACGGACACCTGCCCCCGGTGGAAACGTCGGGGGGTGTCACGAGCATTCTTGTTCGCATGGCCGGGTCGTGTCACTTGCCTGCGGACATGCGCGAGGGAAATGCCGGACTTCGGGCGGTACGCCCGGCGGATCGCGGGGCTGATCGCCGGGCGTCCACGGTGGGCCGGGCTATTCGGCCGCGGGGTCGATCTCGCGCAGCAGACCCGTCTTCACGTCGAAGACGAAGCCCCGGACGTCGTCGGAGTGCAGCAGGAAGGGGGAGGTCCGCACCCGCTGCATCGACTGCCGGACGTCCTGGTCCACGTCGCGGAAGGCCTCGACCGCCCAGGCCGGACGCTGGCCGACCTCGTCCTCCAGCTCGTGCCGGAAGTCCTCGGTCAGCGACTCGAGCCCGCAGGTCGTGTGGTGCACCAGCATCACGCTGCGGGTGCCGAGGGCGCGCTGGCTGATGGTCAGCGAACGGATGACGTCGTCGGTGACCACGCCGCCCGCGTTGCGGATGGTGTGGCAGTCGCCGAGTTCGAGGCCGAGGGCCGCGTGGAGGTCCAGGCGGGCGTCCATGCAGGCGACGACGGCGACGCGGAGCACGGGGCGCGCGTCCATGCCCGGGTCGGTGAAGCGGGAGGCGTAGCGCTCGTTCGCCTCGACGAGACGGTCGGTGACCGTGCCGCCGGTGCGTAGGGCGTCGGCAGGGGAGTGCGCGGAGGTCGACATGGTTCCGACGTTAGTGGTCACAGCCCCTCCGGGCCCGCTGTGAGAGGGGACAAAGAACGCCATTGAGCCTTGTTGTGAGCTAACCCACAGGCCCCGGCCGCGCCGCTCCGAACGGGTGAGCCGTCCGGGATGTCCGGCCGCGTCGCCCGTGCCGTGCGACGCGCCAGCCGGTTGATTGACCGGCGGGTCCCGTGGACTAAAGTGACGCGAAGTTCACGGAGACAACGAGCGATTTCCGCGGTTTCTCCCCCGTGTGTGTGCGGCGGTACCTACGGCTCGGCCTCCTTCCGCTCGCCGGTACCTCCGCGCCGGATCTGAGAGGGCGCATTGAGCAACGACCGACACGTCCCGGTCATGCTCCAGCGGTGCCTGGACATGTTGGCCCCCGCCCTGGAGCGCCCCGGCGCGGTCGTCGTCGACTGCACCCTGGGCCTCGGCGGCCACAGCGAGGCACTCCTGAAGCGGTTCCCCGAGGCGCGGCTCGTCGCCCTCGACCGCGACAAGGAGGCCCTGCGGCTCTCCGGTGAGCGGCTCGCCCCGTACGGGGAGCGCGCCACCCTCGTCCACGCCGTGTACGACGAGCTTCCCGAGGTCCTCGACCGGCTCGGCCTGCCCACCGTGGACGGCATCCTCTTCGACCTCGGCGTCTCCTCCATGCAGCTGGACGAGGCCGACCGCGGCTTCGCCTACGCCCAGGACGCCCCGCTCGACATGCGCATGGACCAGACGACCGGCATCAGCGCGGCCGAGGTCCTCAACACCTACCCGGCCGGCGAGCTGGTCCGCATCCTCCGCGCGTACGGCGAGGAGAAGCAGGCCAAGCGGATCGTCTCCGCGGTCGTGCGCGAGCGCGAGAAGGAGCCGTTCAGCAACAGCGCCCGGCTCGTCGAACTCATCCGAGACTCCCTGCCGCAGGCCGCCAAGCGGACCGGCGGCAACCCGGCCAAGCGCACCTTCCAGGCCCTGCGCATCGAGGTCAACGGCGAGCTGACCGTCCTGGAACGGGCGATCCCGGCGGCCGTGAAGGCCCTCGGCGTCGGCGCCCGGATCGCGGTCCTCTCGTACCACTCCCTGGAGGACCGGCTGGTCAAGCAGGTCTTCGCGGCCGGTGCGGCGACCACCGCCCCGCCCGGCCTGCCGGTCGTCCCCGAGAAGTACCAGCCCCGCCTGAAGCTCCTCACCCGGGGCGCCGAGCTGCCCACCGAGGAGGAGGTCGCCGAGAACCGGCGCGCCGCTCCGGCCCGGCTCCGGGGCGCCGAGCGGATTCGGGAAGACGTCCTGTGAGCACGGCGAAGGGGCCGCTCAAAGGGCGGGCCGCGCGGCTCGGACGGCTCATGCCGTCGGGGCCGAGCTCGGCCGCCCGCACCCCCTTCGTCCTGCTGGTCGTCGTCCTGCTCGGCGGCGGCCTGATCAGCCTGCTCCTGCTGAACTCGGCCCTCAACCAGGGGTCCTTCAAGCTCAACGAGCTCAAGGACAGGACCACCGAGCTCACCGACGAGGAGCAGGCGCTCCAGCGGGACGTGGACGACTACGCGGCCCCCGACGCCCTGGAGCGGCGGGCCCGTGAGCTCGGCATGGTCCCGGGCGGCAGCCCGGCGTTCCTCGGCCAGGACGGCAAGGTGCTCGGCGAGCCCTCGGAGGCGGTCGCGCCGCCGAAGCCGAGCCCGACCCCCAAGCCGGCGAAGCCGACGCCGAAGCCCCCGCGGAACGCCGACGCCTCCGGCGGAGCGGGCGCCGCGCGCACCAGCGCGACCACGGACCCCGGTGCCTCCGCCGCCGACGCGAGCACCGCCACGTTCGACAGCCCCGTGAACACCGGCCCGGACCTGCCGGGCGCCGTGACCGACCCGGCGGACGCGGGAACACCCAGGGCGGACACCGACCCGACCGCGACAGAAACAGGCCCATCCGGCGCGACTCCGGCCACGCCGGGCGCCACCGGCCCCGGCTACGCGCGGACCGCGCCCGCAGCCGCCTCCACCACCACCCCCCTCCCCGGCAGGTGACCGAGCAGTGCCCCCCCAGGAGCCCCCGCGCCGCCGCGTCCCCGGCCCCGCGCGTCCCCGGCCCGCCTCCGCCGGAGCCCGCCCGTCCCGGCCCGCCCCGCGCCCGGCGGCGAGGCGCCCCGCGCCCCGGCCGCCGGCCCGCCGACCGCGCACCATCCGGCTCGGCAGCCCCCGGCCCCGGCTGCGCCTGGTCTCCCTGGGGCTGACCCTGGTCATGCTGGCCTTCGTGGTGCGGCTGCTCCAGGTCCAGGCCGTCGACGCCAGCGCGTACGCGGCCAAGGCCGACAAGTACCGCTTCCAGGAGTACACGCTCTCCGCCGAGCGGGGTGAGATCACCGACCGCAACGGCATCGCGCTCGCCGCCAGCGTCGACGCGTACGACATCACCGCCGACCCCAAGCTCTTCACCCCCGAGGAGTCCAAGGTCCCCGACGCGCCCGAGCAGGCGGCCGCCCTCCTCGCCCCCCTCCTCGGCAAGGAGCCCGCGGAGCTCGCGAAGAAGCTCCGTACCCCCAAGTCCCGCTACACCCTCCTGGCCCGAAAGCAGACCCCGCAGGTCTGGAACCAGATCAAGGACCTCAGGAAGGTCTACGGACAGAAGGCCCAGACCTCCGAGGGCGGCAACGGCGTCAACCTGCTCGGCGGCATCCTCAGCGAGCCCAGCACCAAGCGCGTGTACCCGAACGGCGAACTCGCCGCCGGGATACTGGGGTACGTCAACGCCGAGGGCAAGGGCGCCGGCGGCGTGGAGTCCATGCTCGACCCGGAGCTCGCCGGCAAGGACGGCAAGATCCGCTTCACCCAGTCCGGCGGCCGCCAGGTGCCCACCGCGGGCTCCCAGGGCACCCCCGCCGTCCCCGGCTCCGACATCGAGCTGACCATCGACCGGGACATCCAGTGGGCCGCCCAGCAGGCCATCACCGAGCAGGTGAGGAAGTCCAAGGCCGACCGGGGCTACGTGATCGTGCAGAACACGAAGACCGGCGAGGTCCTCGCCATGGCCAACGCCCCCGGCTTCGACCCCAACGACCTCTCCGCCGCCAACGCCGCCTCCATGGGCAACGCGGCCCTCCAGGACGCCTACGAGCCCGGCTCCACCAGCAAGGTCATGTCCATGGCCGCCGTCCTGGAGGAGGGCAAGGCGGCCCCCGACACCCACGTCACCGTCCCCAACCGGCTCCACCGCGGCGACCGGCTCTTCAAGGACGACATCGACCACCCGACCTGGTACCTGACCCTCAACGGCGTCCTCGCCAAGTCCAGCAACATCGGCACCATCCTCGCCACCGGCCAGCTCGGCGCCACCCAGGCCGAGTCCAACCGGGTCCTCCACACCTACCTGCGCAAGTTCGGCATCGGCGGCCCCACCGGCCTGGACTACCCGGGCGAGACCGCCGGCATCCTCGCCGGGCCCCAGGACTGGTCGACCTCGCAGCAGTACACGATCCCCTTCGGCCAGGGCCTCTCCGTCAACGCCATGCAGGCCGCCTCCGTCTACTCGACCATCGCCAACGGCGGCGTACGCGTGCAGCCGACCCTGGTCCGCGGCACCAAGGGACCCGACGGCCGCTTCACCCCGGCCGCCGAGCCCAAGGAGTCCCGGGTCGTCAGCGAGACGACCGCCAAGACCCTCGCCCGGATGCTGGAGTCCGTCGTCGACGACAGGGAGGGCACCGGCAACAAGGCCGCCATCCCCGGCTACCGCGTCGCCGGCAAGACCGGCACCGCCAACCGCGTCGACCCCGAACTCGGCCGCTACAAGGGCTACACCGCCTCCTTCGCCGGGTTCGCCCCGGCGGACGACCCGCAGGTCACCGTCTACTGCGCCATCCAGAACCCCACCAAGGGCAGCTACTTCGGCGGCCAGATCTGCGGACCCATCTACAAGAAGGTCATGGAGTTCGCCCTCAAGACCCTCCACGTCGCCCCCACGGGCGGCGAGCCGGCCCGACTGCCGGTCATCTTCGACCCCACCCCGTGACCCTCCGGGAGCACCAGTGACAACGATCACCCCCCACTCCGGGAACCGGAAATCGAACTCCGGCGAGGCCCCGGGCTCTTTTGGCCCCCCACAGGGTGCGCCCGGTACGCTCACCGCCGTGCCACACGCTGATCAGTACCGAACCGCCCCGCCCCGGCCGGAGCAGGCCCGCCCGACACCCCTGGGCGACCTGGCCGCACAGCTGGGGGCCGACACCCCGCAGGCCGCCGAGATCTCGGGCATCACCCACGACTCGCGGGCCGTGCGCCCAGGCGACGTCTACGCGGCCCTGCCCGGCGCGCGCGCCCACGGAGCCGACTTCGTCGCCCAGGCCGCCGGACTCGGCGCCGCCGCGATCCTCACCGACCCGGCGGGCGCCGAGCGCGCCGCCGCGACCGGCCTGCCGGTCCTGGTCGTCGAGAACCCGCGCGGCCGGATGGGCGAACTCGCCGCCGAGATCTACGGCCGTCCCGGCGCCGACCTCCTCCAGATCGGCATCACCGGTACCTCCGGCAAGACCACCACCGCCTACCTCGTCGAAGGCGGACTGCGCGGCTCCGGGCACCACACCGGACTCGTCGGCACCGTCGAGATGCGGATCGGCGACGAACGCATCAAGTCGGAGCGGACCACCCCCGAGGCCACCGACCTCCAGGCGCTCTTCGCCGTCATGCGCGAGCGCGGCGTCGACGCGGTCGCCATGGAGGTCTCCAGCCACGCCCTCGTGCTCGGCCGGGTCGACGGCTGCGTCTTCGACGTCGCCGTCTTCAACAACCTCAGCCCGGAGCACATGGAGTTCCACTCCGACATGGACGACTACTACCGGGCGAAGGCCGGGCTCTTCACGCCCGAGCGCAGCCGCCTGGGCGTGGTCAACCTCGACGACGCGTACGGCCGCAGGCTCGTCGGGGACGCCACCGTCCCGGTCGTCACCTTCTCCGCCGAGGGCCGCGCCGACGCCGACTGGCGCGCCGAGGACCTCGTCCTCGGCTCCCACGACTCGACGTTCACCGCCGTCGGCCCCGCGGGCGAGCGGATCGCCGCCACCGCCCCGCTGCCCGGCCCGTTCAACGTCGCCAACACCCTCGCCGCGATCGCCACCCTCGCCACCGCGGGCATCGACCCGAAGAGCGCCGCCGAGGGCATCGCCGCCGTCCCCGGCGTACCGGGCCGCCTGGAGCGGGTCGAGGCCGGCCAGCCGTACCTCGCCGTCGTCGACTACGCGCACAAGACGGACGCCGTCGAATCGGTCCTGCGCTCCCTGCGCGAGGTCACCGAGGGCAGGCTCCACGTGGTCATCGGCTGCGGCGGCGACCGGGACACCACCAAGCGCGGCCCGATGGGCGCCGCCGCGGCCCGGCTCGCCGACACCGCCGTCCTGACCTCCGACAACCCCCGCTCCGAGGACCCGCTCGCGATCCTCACCGCCATGCTCACGGGCGCCGCCGAGGTGCCCGCTGAAGAACGCGGCGAGGTACTCGTCCTCGCCGACCGCGCCGCGGCCGTCGCCGCCGCCGTGGCCCGCGCCAGGCCGGGCGACACCGTCCTCGTCGCGGGCAAGGGCCACGAGCAGGGCCAGGAGATCGCCGGAGTGGTACGCCCCTTCGACGACCGCCAGGTCCTGCGCGAGGCCATCGCCGACCGCTTGCACACCCAGGCCTCCGCGCCGAGCGGAACCGACAGCCACCCGAACAGTCAGGGATGAAGCAGTGATCGCCCTCTCCCTCGCCGAGATCGCCGAAATCGTCGGCGGGCAGGCGCACGACATACCGGATCCGGCCGCCCGGATCACCGGTCCCGTCGTCATCGACTCCCGCGAGGTGCGGGCCGGCAGCCTCTTCGCGGCCTTCGCCGGTGAGCACGTCGACGGCCACGACTACGCGGAGCGCGCCGTCGCCGCGGGTGCGGTGGCGGTCCTCGCCACCCGCCCCGTCGGCGTTCCCGCCCTCGTCGTCGACGACGTCCAGACCGCGCTCGGTGCCCTCGCCCGCGCGGTCGTCGAACGGCTCGGCACCGATGTCGTCGCCCTCACCGGCTCCGCCGGCAAGACGTCCACGAAGGACCTGATCGCCCAGGTCCTCGACCGGCACGCCCCCACGGTGTGGACCCCGGGCTCCCTCAACAACGAGATCGGCCTGCCGCTCACGGCGCTCCGCGCGAGCGACGAGACCCGGCACCTGGTCCTGGAGATGGGCGCCCGCGGCATCGGCCACATCCGCTACCTGGCGGGCCTCACCCCGCCCCGTATCGGACTCGTCCTCAACGTGGGATCCGCCCACATCGGCGAGTTCGGCGGCCGGGAGCAGATCGCCCAGGCCAAGGGCGAGCTCGTCGAGGCACTGCCGTCGGCCGAGGAGGGCGGAGTGGCGGTCCTCAACGCCGACGACCCGCTCGTCCGCGCGATGGCGAGCCGCACCAAGGCCCGCGTGATCCTCTTCGGCGAAGCGGACGAAGCGGCCGTACGGGCCGAGAACGTCCACCTCACCGAGGGCGGACGGCCCTCTTTCCGTCTTCACACACCCACCGGGTGCAGCGACGTGACCTTGCGCCTGTACGGTGAGCACCACGTGTCGAACGCGCTCGCAGCGGCCGCCGTCGCGCACGAGCTGGGCATGCCTGTCGAAGAGATCGCCACCGCGCTCTCCGAGGCCGGCACCCTGTCGCGCTGGCGCATGGAGGTCACCGAGCGTCCGGACGGCGTGACGATCGTCAACGACGCCTACAACGCGAACCCCGAGTCCATGCGAGCCGCCCTGCGCGCGCTCGCGGCCATGGGCAGGGCCGCACAGGCCCGAGGGGCTCGTACGTGGGCGGTGCTCGGCAAGATGGCCGAGCTCGGTGACGCATCGCTCGTCGAGCACGACGCGGTCGGGCGGCTCGCCGTCCGGCTCAACGTCAGCAAGCTCGTCGCGGTCGGGGACAGGGAAGCGTCCTGGCTGCAACTGGGCGCATATAACGAGGGTTCGTGGGGTGAGGAGTCGGTGCACGTGTCCGACGCGCAGGCGGCTGTCGACCTGTTGCGCAGTGAGCTGCGCCCGGGGGACGTCGTCCTTGTGAAGGCTTCCAGGTCGGTCGGTCTCGAAAGGGTCGCCCTGGCTCTCCTCGACACCGAGGGCGAGGGTGCCGTCCGATGAGGCAGATCCTCTTCGCGGGGGCCATCGGGCTCTTCCTGACCCTGATCGGCACGCCGCTGCTGATCAAGCTCCTCGCCCGCAAGGGATACGGACAGTTCATCCGTGACGACGGCCCGCGCGGCCACGCCGGGAAGAAGGGCACGCCCACCATGGGCGGCATCTCCTTCATCCTGGCCACGCTCATCGCGTACGCCCTGGCCAAGGTCATCACCGGCGAACCCGTCTCGTACTCCGGCCTGCTCGTCCTCTTCCTGATGGCGGGCATGGGACTGGTCGGCTTCCTCGACGACTACATCAAGATCGTCAAGCAGCGGTCGCTCGGTCTGCGGGCCAAGGCGAAGATGGCCGGACAGCTGATCGTGGGCATCGCCTTCGCGGTGCTCGCGCTCCAGTTCTCCGACTCGCGCGGGCTCACCCCGGCCTCCGAGAGGCTCTCCTTCATCACGGACTTCGGCTGGACCATCGGGCCGGTGCTCTTCGTGGTCTGGGCGCTCTTCATGATCCTGGCCATGTCCAACGGCGTGAACCTGACGGACGGTCTGGACGGCCTGGCCACCGGTGCCTCGGTGATGGTCTTCGGCGCGTACACCTTCATCGGGCTCTGGCAGTTCCAGGAGTCCTGTGCGAACGCCATGACCCTGACCAACCCCAACGCCTGCTTCGAGGTCCGCGACCCGCTCGACCTCGCGGTCGTGGCCTCCGCCCTCATGGGAGCCTGCTTCGGCTTCCTGTGGTGGAACACCTCGCCCGCCAAGATCTTCATGGGCGACACCGGCTCGCTCGCCCTCGGCGGCGCCCTCGCCGGTCTCGCCATCTGCTCCCGTACGGAGCTCCTGCTGGCCCTGCTCGGCGGCCTGTTCGTGCTGATCACGATGTCCGTGGTCATCCAGGTCGGCTCGTTCAAGATGACCGGCAAGCGGGTCTTCCGGATGGCGCCCCTCCAGCACCACTTCGAACTCAAGGGGTGGTCCGAGGTCCTTGTCGTCGTCCGGTTCTGGATCATCCAGGGCATGTGCGTGATCGTGGGCCTGGGCCTCTTCTACGCGGGATGGGCAGCGGACAAGTGACGGAACAGCTCGACTGGAACGGCAAGAAGGTCACCGTCGCGGGACTCGGCGTCTCCGGCATCCCGGCCGCCCGCGTCCTGCACGGCCTCGGCGCCCTCGTGACCGTCGTCAACGACGGCGACGACGAGCGCTCCCGGGCGCAGGCCGCCGAGCTTGAGGCCGAGGGGATCACCGTCCGCCTCGGCGACGGGGCCACCCTGCCGTCCGGCACCGAGCTGATCGTCACGACCCCCGGCTGGCGGCCCGACAAGCCGCTCTTCACGGCCGCCGCCGAGGCGGGCGTGGAGATCTGGGGCGACGTCGAACTGGCCTGGCGGCTCAGGGGGCCCGGAGCGGCCCCCTGGCTCGCGGTCACCGGCACCAACGGCAAGACCACGACCGTCCGGATGCTCGCCTCGATCCTGGAGGCGGCCGGACTGCGGACCGCCGCCGTCGGCAACATCGGGGTCTCGCTCCTCGACGCCGTCCTCGGCGAGGAGCGGTACGACGTGCTCGCCGTCGAGCTCTCCAGCTACCAGCTCCACTGGGCGCCCTCCGTCCGCGTCCACTCGGCCGCCGTGCTCAACCTGGCGCCCGACCACCTCGACTGGCACGGCTCCATGGAGGCGTACGCCGCCGACAAGGGCCGGATCTACGAGGGCAACCAGGTCGCCTGCGTCTACAACGTCGCCGACAAGGCGACCGAGGACCTGGTCCGCGAGGCCGACGTCGAGGAGGGCTGCCGGGCCATCGGCTTCACCCTCGGCACCCCCGGCCCGTCCGAACTGGGCGTCGTCGAGGGCATCCTCGTCGACCGGGCCTTCGCCCCGAACCGGCAGAAGAACGCCCAGGAGCTCGCCGAGGTCGCCGACGTGCGGCCCCCGGCCCCGCACAACATCGCCAACGCCCTCGCGGCGGCCGCCCTCGCCCGCGCCTTCGGCGTCGACGCGAAGGCCGTACGGGACGGCCTGAAGGCCTTCCGGCCCGACCCGCACCGCATCGAACTGGTCGAGGAGGTCGGGGGAGTCACGTACGTCGACGACTCCAAGGCCACCAACACCCACGCCGCGGAAGCCTCGTTGGCGGCCTACGACCCGATCGTCTGGATCGCCGGCGGCCTCGCCAAGGGCGCGACCTTCGACGAGCTCGTCCAGAAGTCGGCGAACCGCCTGCGCGGCGCCGTCCTGATCGGCGCCGACCGTGCCCTGATCCGCGAAGCCCTGGCGCGACACGCCCCGGAGGTACCGGTGGTGGACCTCGACCGGACCGACACTGGGGCGATGTCCGAGGCGGTCCGCGAGGCGGCCCTGCTCGCCCGCCCGGGGGACACGGTCCTCCTCGCCCCGGCCTGCGCCTCGATGGACATGTTCACCAACTACAACAAGCGGGGCGAGGCCTTCGCGGACGCGGTCCGCGGCCTCGCCGCCACCGGGGACGCCTGACCCGACCAGTGGGAGGGTCCGGCAGGACCGGGCACGACCGGAGGGGCAGCGACCATGCCGAGCAAGATCGCAGGGACACGCGGGCCCTCCGCCGCACGCGGCGGAGGGCGGGCCCCCGCGACTCCACGGCGGCCGCGCGGCGGAGGCGTACGACGGCTGTACGAGCGGGCACGGAAGGCCTGGGACCGGCCTCTCACGGCCTATTACGTGATCATCGGCGCGGGGATGCTCATCACCGCCCTGGGGCTCGTGATGGTCTACTCCGCCTCGATGATCACGGCGCTCCGCTACGAGCTGGTGCCCTCCTACTTCTTCCGCAAGCAGTTCTTCGCCGCGCTGCTCGGCACCGGACTGCTGCTCGTCGCCTCGCGGATGCCGGTGAAGCTCCACCGGGCCCTCGCCTACCCGATCCTGGTCGGCGCGGTCTTCCTGATGGTGCTCGTGCAGATCCCCGGGATAGGGCATTCCGTCGGCGGCAACCAGAACTGGATCTCGCTGGGCGGCCCGTTCATGCTCCAGCCCAGCGAGTTCGGCAAGCTCGCGCTGATCCTGTGGGGGGCCGACCTGCTCGCCCGCAAGCAGGACATGAAACTGCTCACCCAGTGGAAGCACATGCTGGTGCCGCTGGTCCCGGGCACCTTCATGCTGCTCGGGCTCATCATGCTCGGCGGCGACATGGGCACCGCGATCATCCTCACCGCCATCCTCTTCGGCCTGCTGTGGACCGCCGGAGCGCCCACCCGGCTCTTCGTCGGGGTGCTCGCGGTGGCCGGCGCCCTCGGGGCGCTGCTCATCAAGACGAGCCCGCACCGGATGGACCGCTTCCAGTGCATCGGCGCCTCCGACCCGGGCGGCGAGGGAGCCCCCTGCCTCCAGGCCGCGCACGGAATCTATGCTCTGGCCTCGGGCGGATGGTTCGGATCCGGGCTCGGTGCGAGCGTGGAGAAATGGGGCCAACTCCCCGAAGCCCACACCGACTTCATCTTCGCGGTGACCGGTGAGGAACTGGGTCTCGCGGGGACGCTGTCGGTACTCGCCCTGTTCGCGGCTCTAGGCTATGCGGGTATCCGCGTGGCCGGAGGCACGGAGGACCCCTTCGTGAGGTTCGCCGCGGGAGGTGTGACCACCTGGATCACGGCTCAGGCCGTGGTCAACATCGGTGCGGTGCTCGGTCTGCTG
Organism: Streptomyces sp. Qhu_M48; assembly: GCF_051305195.1. Classification (NCBI taxonomy): domain Bacteria; kingdom Bacillati; phylum Actinomycetota; class Actinomycetes; order Kitasatosporales; family Streptomycetaceae; genus Streptomyces; species Streptomyces sp. Qhu_M48. The sequence continues at coordinate 1,792,654 of NZ_CP195432.1, forward strand.
CCGATCGCCGGTGTCCCCCTCCCGTTGTTCTCCTACGGTGGGTCGGCCCTGCTGCCGACCATGTTCGCCGTCGGGCTCCTCATCGCCTTCGCGCGACAGGAACCCGCCGCGAAAGCGGCCCTGGCCATGCGCCGCCCCGGCTGGGGCAAGCGGGCCGGGGTGAGATGGAAGTCGATGCGACGGCGCGTCAAGAAGCGCCCGTCCGGAGAGCGGTGAATTTCGGTGCATGTCGTACTCGCCGGCGGGGGGACCGCCGGCCACATCGAGCCCGCGCTGGCCCTCGCGGACGCCCTGCGCAGGCAGGACCCCAGCGTGGGGATCACGGCGCTCGGCACGGAGAAGGGTCTGGAGACCCGGCTCGTGCCCGAGCGGGGCTACGAGTTGGCCCTCATCCCCGCCGTACCGCTGCCCCGCAAGCCCACCCCCGAGCTGATCACCGTCCCCGGACGGCTGCGCGGCACCATCAAGGCCGCCGAGCAGATCCTGGAGCGCACCAAGGCGGACTGCGTGGTGGGCTTCGGCGGCTATGTGGCGCTGCCCGGCTATCTCGCGGCCAAGCGCCTCGGGGTGCCGATCGTTGTCCACGAGGCCAACGCCCGGCCCGGTCTGGCCAACAAGATCGGTTCGCGGTACGCCGCCGGGGTCGCCGTCGCCACCCCCGACAGCAAGCTCCGCAACGCCCGCTACATCGGCATCCCGCTGCGGCACACCATCGCGACCCTCGACCGGGCCCGGGTCCGCCCCGAGGCGCGCGCCGCGTTCGGTCTCGACCCGAACCTGCCGACCCTCCTGGTCTCCGGCGGCTCGCAGGGCGCCCGGCGGCTCAACGAGGTGGTCCAGCAGATCGCCCCGGTGCTCCAGCGCTCCGGCATCCAGATCCTGCACGCGGTCGGCCCGAAGAACGAAATGCCGCGCGTCGACAACATGCCCGGAATGCCGCCCTACGTGCCGGTACCGTACGTGGACCGGATGGATCTCGCGTACGCCGCGGCCGACATGATGCTCTGCCGCGCGGGCGCGATGACCGTCGCCGAGCTCTCCGCCGTCGGGCTGCCCGCCGCCTACGTCCCGCTGCCCATCGGCAACGGCGAACAGCGGCTCAACGCCCAGCCGGTGGTCAAGGCCGGCGGCGGACTCCTCGTCGACGACGCGGAGCTGACGCCGCAGTGGGTGCAGGGCAACGTCCTGCCCGTACTGGCCGATCCGCACCGGTTGTACGAGATGTCCCGGGCGGCCGCCGAGTTCGGCCGCCGGGACGCCGACGACCTGCTCGTCGGCATGGTGTACGAGGCGATCGCCGCCCGCCGACAGGCGTAGCGCGGCGGCTGAGGGCAGGAGGCGCCAGGTGGCAGCGGGACCGACGACCGCCGAGAAGAACGGCGCGAACACGTCGAAGGGGTCGTCGGGGGGTCCGTCCCGCGAGGGCGCCCGGAACCGGACGTTCCGGGCGCCCCGCACCCGGGTGCTCCTCCTCGCCCTCGGCGTCCTCCTGCTCGTGGCCGGCGGGTTCTGGGCGCTCTACGGCTCCGCCTGGTTCCGTGTGGAACGTGTGAAGACTTCCGGCACCGCGGTCCTGACCCCGCGTGAGGTCGAGGCCGTCGCCGCCGTCCCCGTCGGGGCCCCGCTCGTCACCGTCGACACCGACGGCATCGAGGCCCGGCTCCGGCAGAGGCTGCCGCGCATCGAGTCGGTGGACGTCGTGCGATCCTGGCCGCACGGAATCGGGCTGAAAGTGACGGAACGGAAGCCCGTTCTCCTCCTGGAAAAGGGCGGAAAGTTCATCGAAGTGGACGCGACCGGTGTGCGGTTCGCCACCGTCGACACCGCCCCCCGCGGCATTCCCCGGCTCGTCCTCGACAGCGCCTCCTCCCCGAGCCTGCGCCGCTTCGACGCGGACCGGCTGCTCCGGGAGGCTGTCCGCGTCCGGAGTGAACTCCCGGCGGAAATCGTCCGGGACACTCGTGTCGTACGCGTCACCTCGTACGACTCCGTCACTCTGGAGCTGATCAGGGGGCGCACCGTCTTCTGGGGCAGCGGCGAACACGGTCCGGTCAAGGCCCGTGTCCTCACCGCGCTCCTGAAGGCCACTCCCAAAGCGGGGCACTTCGATGTAAGTGCACCCACCGCGCCCGCCTCGTCCGGGAGTTGACGGGTATCACCCCTGGCCAGCACCCTGGTTGGCCAGCGCTACGGGTGATCACATAGGGTGAAAAGAAAAACGGGAGGTTCGGCGTGTTCGTTGAACGTGCGCCACTTGTCGACTTAGTGTCCTGTTCGGAAGAGTCCAGCGAACAGAGACACTGGTAACCCTAAACTTCAACGTTAGGGTTTGGGTCGGCGTTTCGGACCGTCCCAATCGGCATCCGTCGGAGCGGCGCGACCAACCGCGCAGCGACGACACGTAACTCGAGGCGAGAGGCCTTCGACGTGGCAGCACCGCAGAACTACCTCGCAGTCATCAAGGTCATCGGTGTCGGCGGCGGTGGTGTCAATGCCATCAACCGAATGATCGAGGTCGGTCTCAAGGGCGTCGAGTTCATCGCGATCAACACCGACGCGCAAGCGCTGTTGATGAGCGACGCCGACGTCAAACTCGACGTCGGCCGTGAACTCACCCGCGGCCTCGGGGCCGGGGCCAACCCGGCCGTCGGTCGCAAGGCGGCAGAGGACCACCGTGAGGAGATCGAGGAGGTCCTCAAGGGGGCCGACATGGTCTTCGTCACCGCCGGCGAAGGCGGCGGCACCGGCACCGGCGGCGCACCCGTCGTCGCCAACATCGCACGCTCGCTCGGCGCCCTCACGATCGGTGTGGTCACCCGGCCGTTCACCTTCGAAGGACGCCGTCGCGCCAACCAGGCGGAGGACGGCATCGCCGAACTCCGCGAAGAGGTCGACACCCTCATCGTCATCCCCAACGACCGACTCCTGTCGATCTCGGACCGCCAGGTCTCCGTGCTCGACGCCTTCAAGTCGGCCGACCAGGTGCTGCTGAGCGGTGTCCAGGGCATCACCGACCTCATCACCACCCCGGGCCTGATCAACCTCGACTTCGCCGACGTCAAGTCGGTCATGTCCGAGGCCGGTTCGGCGCTCATGGGCATCGGCTCCGCCCGCGGCGACGACCGCGCGGTGGCGGCGGCGGAGATGGCGATCTCCTCGCCGCTCCTGGAGGCCTCCATCGACGGCGCCCGCGGCGTGCTGCTCTCCATCTCCGGCGGCAGCGACCTCGGTCTCTTCGAGATCAACGAGGCCGCGCAGCTGGTCAGCGAGGCGGCCCACCCCGAGGCCAACATCATCTTCGGCGCCGTCATCGACGACGCCCTGGGCGACGAGGTCCGGGTCACCGTCATCGCGGCCGGCTTCGACGGCGGCCAGCCGCCGGCCCGCCGGGACAACATCATCGGCTCGGTCTCGGCCAAGCGTGAGGAGCCGGCCCCGGCACCCCGCCACGTCGAGAACTCCCGCCCGCTGGGCGGCCTCGGCACGGTCGCCCCGCGCGAGGAGCCGGTCCAGGCCCCGGCCGAGCCCGCCCCGGCGGTCAACGAGACGCCGCTGTCGCCCGCCCCTCCGGTGGTCCCGCCGGCCCGTCCGTACGCGGACAGCCAGGCCGAAGAGCTGGACGTCCCGGACTTCCTGAAGTGATAGGACAGCGCTTCGACGCGAACGGCGCGCACTTCGCCTTCACCGACCGGTGGGGCGGGGTGAGCGCCGTTCCGTACGAGGAGCTCAACCTCGGCGGCGCGGTGGGGGACGACCCCGAAGCCGTACGGACCAACCGGGCCCGCGCCGCCGGAGCCCTCGGGCTCGACCCGGCGCGGGTGGTCTGGATGAACCAGGTGCACGGCGCGGACGTCGCGGAGGTCGACGGGCCCTGGCCCGCCGACGAGATCCCCTCGGTGGACGCGCTCGTCACCTCCCGTCCGGGACTCGGCCTCGCGGTCCTCACCGCGGACTGCGTCCCGGTCCTCCTCGCCGACCCCGTCGCGAGAGTCGCGGCCGCCGCCCACGCCGGGCGTCCCGGGATGGTGGCGGGAGTCGTTCCCGCCGCGGTCGCGGCCATGATCGAACTCGGCGCCGACCCCGCCCGTATCGTCGCCCGCACCGGCCCCGCCGTCTGCGGGCGCTGCTACGAGGTGCCGGAGGCCATGCGGGCCGAGGTCGCCGAGACCGAACCCGCCGCCTGGGCCGAGACGAGCTGGGGCACCCCGGCCGTCGACGTCACCGCCGGAGTGCACGCCCAGCTCGAACGGCTCGGCGTCACCGACCGGTGGGCCGACCCGGTCTGCACCCGGGAATCCGGTGACCACTACTCGTACCGCCGCGATCGCACCACGGGGCGACTCGCGGGATATGTCTGGTTGGACTGAGAAGAGACATGACGGACCGCACGTCGGAACTCGCCGAGAATCTGGCCCGGGTGGAGGAGCGCATCGCCGCCGCCTGTGCCGCGGCCGGGCGCGCGCGGGAAGAGGTGACGCTCATCGTGGTCACCAAGACCTACCCCGCGAGCGACGTGAGAATCCTGCACGGACTCGGGGTGCGGCACGTCGCCGAGAACCGGGACCAGGACGCCGCACCGAAGGCGGCGGCCTGCGCCGACCTTGATCTGACCTGGCACTTCGTGGGTCAGTTGCAGACCAACAAGGTCAGATCCGTGGTGGGTTATGCCGATCTGGTGCAGTCTGTCGACCGCTTGAAGCTCGTTTCCTCCCTCTCCGCGGCCGCGGAGAGGGAGGGGCGCGAGATCGGCTGCCTCCTGCAGGTCGCCCTCGACGCCGAGTCCGGCGAGCGGGGCGAGCGCGGCGGTGTCGCGCCCGACGGGATCGAGGAGTTGGCGGCCGGTGTGGACGCCGCCCCCGGAGTGCGGCTCGACGGACTGATGACCGTCGCCCCGCTCGCCGGTCCGTACGCGGGACGGCAACGCGCCGCCTTCGACCGGCTGATGGATTTGTCGACTGCCCTGCGCGCGACCCGTCCGGCTGCGAACATGGTGTCAGCAGGGATGAGTGCGGACCTCGAGGAGGCCGTCGCTGCCGGGGCGACACACGTACGCGTCGGTACGGCGGTACTCGGAGTCCGCCCGAAGCTCGGGTAACGTCGCGAAGCAAGTCGGACCACAGCAGAAAATATGGTCATTCCGCAGAACGGCGGGACGACCCGTGGATCGCGGGCACTTGGTGACGCTGCGACATCGGCCGGTATGGCGATCCACCACAGAGCGGAGGACTCAGAGAATGGCCGGCGCGATGCGCAAGATGGCGGTCTACCTCGGCCTCGTGGAGGACGATGGGTACGACGGCCGGGGCTTCGACCCCGACGACGACTTCGAACCCGAGCTGGAGCCGGAGCCCGAGCGGGAGCGGCGCCACACGCCTCCGCGCCAGATGGAGCGTGAGGAACCGGTACGAGTGGTGCAGCCCCCCGCTCCCCGGGAACCGATCGCCCATTCTGTCCCGGTACTCGCCGAAAGTGGACGTCCGGCCCGAATCGCCCCCGTGGCATCCATCACACCCGAACGTCCGAGCATGGAGAAGAACGCACCGGTGATCATGCCCAAGGTCGTGTCCGAGCGGGAGCCCTACCGCATCACCACGCTGCACCCCCGGACCTACAACGAGGCCCGTACCATCGGGGAACACTTCCGTGAGGGCACCCCGGTGATCATGAACCTCACGGAGATGGACGACACGGACGCGAAGCGACTTGTCGACTTTGCCGCCGGACTCGTCTTCGGGCTCCATGGCAGCATTGAGCGCGTGACGCAGAAGGTGTTCCTGTTGTCGCCTGCTAACGTCGATGTCACGGCGGAGGACAAGGCCCGGATCGCAGAGGGCGGATTCTTCAACCAGAGCTGAGAACACGAGAACCGGACGGACCGGTCGCGAAGCGGCCGGAACAAGTGAGAGCACGTAAGTCAGGGGAGAGGGAAACGCGGGATGGGCGTCGCACTACAGGTGGTCTACATCGTGCTGATGTGCTTCCTCGTCCTCCTGATCGTCCGACTTGTCATGGACTACGTCTTCCAGTTCGCCCGTTCATGGCAACCCGGTAAGGCGATGGTGGTCGTTCTCGAGGCCACCTACACTGTCACCGATCCACCGCTCAAGCTTCTGCGGCGACTCATCCCGCCGCTGCGTCTCGGGGGCGTGGCACTCGACCTGTCCTTCTTCGTTCTGATGATCATCGTCTACATCTTGATCTCCATCGTGAGCAGCTTCGCGAGGTGAATGTGGACGATACGGTCTTGCCGACTGCCGACGACTACGTAGAGGTGAAGAAGAGATGCCGCTGACCCCCGAGGACGTGCGGAACAAGCAGTTCACGACGGTCCGCCTCCGAGAAGGCTATGACGAGGACGAGGTCGATGCCTTCCTCGACGAGGTCGAGGCCGAGCTGACCCGCCTGCTCCGCGAGAACGAGGACCTGCGCGCCAAGCTGGCCGCCGCGACGCGTGCCGCCGCGCAGAACCAGCAGCAGCAGGGGATGCGCAAGCCCCCGGAGCAGCAGGATCGTCCCGTCGGTCCCGGCGCGCCCGTGCCCGCCGCCATATCCGGACCGCCGGTCCAGCAGCAGCCGCAGCAGATGGGCCCGCCGCAGCTTCCGTCCGGTGCCCCGCAGCTGCCCGCCGGCCCGATGCAGGGCGGCCCGATGCAGGGTGGCCCCATGCAGGGTGGCCCCATGCAGGGCGGCCCGATGGGTCCCGGCCCGATGCAGGGCGGCCCCATGGGTCACCCGCAGCAGCAGCAGATGCAGCAGCAGCAGATGCAGCAGCAGATGCCGCCGCAGATGCAGCAGCAGCCTGCCCAGGGTCCCGGTGGCGACAGCGCCGCGCGTGTCCTCTCGCTGGCCCAGCAGACCGCCGACCAGGCGATCGCCGAGGCCCGCTCCGAGGCCAACAAGATCGTCGGCGAGGCGCGTTCGCGCGCCGAGGGCCTGGAGCGGGACGCCCGCGCCAAGGCGGACGCTCTCGAGCGGGACGCGCAGGAGAAGCACCGCGTCGCCATGGGCTCCCTGGAGTCCGCCCGCGCGACGCTGGAGCGCAAGGTCGAGGACCTGCGCGGCTTCGAGCGCGAGTACCGCACGCGTCTGAAGTCGTACCTGGAGTCGCAGCTGCGCCAGCTGGAGACCCAGGCCGACGACTCGCTGGCCCCGCCCCGCACGCCGGCCGCGGCCTCCCTGCCGCCGGCCCCGTCGATGGCCTCGGCGGGCGCGAGCGCGCCGTCCTACGGCGGCAACGGCGCGATGGGTGGTGCGCCGTCCATGGGTGGCGCCCCCTCCTACGGCGGTCAGCAGCAGATGTCCCCGGCGATGACCCAGCCGATGGCTCCGGTCCGCCCGCAGGCTCCGCAGCCGATGCAGCAGGCACCGGCGCCGATGCGCGGGTTCCTGATCGACGAGGACGACAACTGACGGCGCGTGGTCGCGCGATGAGCGCGTAGCCGTCGGCAGGCTGAAGGGCCGGGCCCCCGGGAAACCGGGGGCCCGGCCCTTTGCCGTGGGCGGGCGACGGTGCACACGGGACGGCGCGCTTGGCGGCGCCTCCGCCTCTTGTGCCTGGACCCGCACCCCCTGTGCGCCGTGCACGGGGTGCGGGTCGGGGCGCGGACGCCGGGGCCCGGCAAGGGGCGCCGTTGCGTTGTGCCCACCCTCCCCAGACTCCGTCCGGGGCCCCCACGCCCCAGCGGACCGCATGCCCACAACGGGGGGCGATGGCCCACCACGGGGCTCGGGGTGGGTGTGCGGAAGGCCCGGCGGGCCCGTCGTGGGGTGCCGGGCCTTCCGGGGTGGGGTCAGGCCTTGCGGAGGCGGAACGTCAGGGTCAGGGGCTCGTCCGTGAACGGGGTGCCGAACGTGTCGTCCCCCTCGCCCCGCGTCCAGTCCGTCGCCAGGACCTCGTCCGCGATCAGGTCCGCGTGGGCCGTGAGGGCCTCCACCGTCTCCGGGGAGTCCGCCTGCCAGCGCAGAGCGATGCGGTCGGCGACGTCCAGGCCGCTGTTCTTGCGGGCCTCCTGGATGAGGCGGATCGCGTCACGGGCGAGGCCCGCCTTGCGGAGCTCCGGGGTGATCTCCAGGTCCAGGGCGACCGTCGCGCCCGCGTCCGAGGCGACCGACCAGCCCTCGCGGGGGGTCTCCGTGATGATGATCTCCTCGGGGGTCAGCGTGATGTCCTCGCCGTTGACCGTGAGGGACGCCTCGCCCGAGCGCAGGGCCAGGGACAGCGCCGCCGCGTCCGCCGCCGCCACCGCCTTCGCCACGTCCTGGACGCCCTTGCCGAAGCGCTTGCCCAGGGCGCGGAAGTTCGCCTTGGCCGTCGTGTCGACGAGGGAGCCGCCCACCTCGGAGAGGGACGCCAGGGAGCTGACGTTCAGCTCCTCCGTGATCTGGGCCTGGAGTTCCGGCGAGAGGGCCGCGAAGCCCGTCGCCGCCACCAGCGCCCGGGAGAGGGGCTGGCGGGTCTTCACGCCCGACTCCGCGCGCGTCGCCCGGCCCAGCTCCACCAGGCGCCGGACGAGCAGCATCTGCTCGGAGAGCGTCTTGTCGATCTGCGCCGTGTCCGCCTCCGGCCACGTGGCCAGGTGGACGGATTCCGGGGCGTCCGCGGTCACCGGCACCACCAGGTCCTGCCAGACCCGCTCCGTGATGAACGGGGTCAGCGGGGCCATCAGGCGCGTGACCGTCTCGATCACGTCGTGGAGGGTGCGCAGGGCCGCCTTGTCGCCCTGCCAGAAGCGGCGGCGCGAGCGGCGGACGTACCAGTTGGAGAGGTCGTCGACGAAGGCCGAGACGAGCTTGCCGGTGCGCTGGGTGTCGTACGACTCCATCGCCTCGGTCGTCTCGGCGACCAGCGTGTTCAGCTCGGACAGCAGCCACCGGTCGAGAACCGTGCGGTCGGCCGGCGCCGGGTCCGCGGCGCTCGGCGCCCAGCCCGAGGTGCGGGCGTACAGCGCCTGGAAGGCCACCGTGTTCCAGTACGTCAGGAGGGTCTTGCGGACGACCTCCTGGATCGTGCCGTGGCCCACCCGGCGGGCCGCCCACGGGGAGCCGCCGGCCGCCATGAACCAGCGGACGGCGTCGGCGCCGTGCTGGTCCATGAGCGGGATCGGCTGGAGGATGTTGCCCAGGTGCTTGGACATCTTGCGGCCGTCCTCGGCGAGGATGTGGCCCAGGCAGACCACGTTCTCGTAGGACGACTTGTCGAAGACCAGCGTGCCGACGGCCATGAGGGTGTAGAACCAGCCGCGGGTCTGGTCGATGGCCTCGGAGATGAACTGGGCCGGGTAGCGGGACTCGAAGAGTTCCTTGTTCTCGTACGGGTAGCCGTACTGCGCGAACGGCATGGAGCCCGAGTCGTACCAGGCGTCGATGACCTCCGGGACCCGGGTGGACTCCAGGGAGCAGCCCTCGGCGGGGCAGGTGAAGGTCACCGCGTCGATGTAGGGGCGGTGCGGGTCGAGCTCCGACTGGTCGGTGCCGGTCAGCTCGGTCAGCTCGGCGCGCGAGCCCACGCACGTCAGGTGGCCGTCCTCGCAGCGCCAGATCGGCAGCGGGGTGCCCCAGTAGCGGTTGCGGGAGAGCGCCCAGTCGACGTTGTTGGTGAGCCAGTCGCCGAAGCGGCCGTGCTTGACCGAGTCGGGGAACCAGTTCGTCTTCTCGTTCTCTTCGAGCATGCGGTCCTTGACCGCGGTCGTGCGGATGTACCAGGACGGCTGCGCGTAGTACAGCAGCGCCGTGTGGCAGCGCCAGCAGTGCGGGTAGCTGTGCTCGTAGGGGATGTGCCGGAAGAGCAGCCCGCGCGCGTCCAGGTCGGCGGTGAGCGCCTCGTCGGCCTTCTTGAAGAAGACGCCGCCGACCAGCGGCACGTCCTCCTCGAAGGTGCCGTCGGGGCGGACCGGGTTCACGACCGGCAGGCCGTACGCCTTGCAGACCTTGAGGTCGTCCTCACCGAAGGCGGGGGACTGGTGGACCAGACCCGTACCGTCCTCGGTCGTCACGTACTCGGCGTTGACGACGTAGTGCGCCGGCTCCGGGAACTCGACCAGCTCGAACGGGCGCTGGTAGGTCCAGCGCTCCATCTCCGCGCCCGTGAAGGACTCGCCGGTGGTGACCCAGCCCTCGCCGAGGGCCTTCTCCAGCAGCGGCTGCGCGACGACGACCCGCTCGTCGCCGTCGGTGGCGACCACGTAGGTGACCTCGGGGTGGGCGGCGACCGCCGTGTTGGACACCAGGGTCCACGGGGTCGTCGTCCACACGAGGAGCGCCGCCTTGCCGGCCAGCGGGCCGGAGGTCAGCGGGAAGCGGACGTAGACGGAGGGGTCGACGACCGTCTCGTACCCCTGGGCCAGCTCGTGGTCGGAGAGGCCGGTGCCGCAGCGCGGGCACCAGGGGGCGACCCGGTGGTCCTGGACGAGGAGGTCCTTGTCGAAGATCTGCTTCAGGGACCACCAGACCGACTCGATGTACGAGGGGTCCATGGTCCGGTACGCGTCGTCGAGGTCGACCCAGTAGCCCATGCGGGTCGTCAGCTCGGCGAACGCGTCCGTGTGCCGGGTCACCGACTCACGGCACTTGTCGTTGAACTCGGCGATGCCGTACGCCTCGATGTCCTTCTTGCCGGAGAAGCCGAGCTCCTTCTCGACGGCGAGCTCGACCGGCAGGCCGTGGCAGTCCCAGCCGGCCTTGCGGGCCACGTGGTAGCCGCGCATGGTCCGGAAGCGGGGGAAGACGTCCTTGAAGACGCGGGCCTCGATGTGGTGCGCGCCGGGCATGCCGTTGGCGGTGGGCGGGCCCTCGTAGAACACCCACTCGGGGCGTCCTTCGGACTGCTCCAGGGTCTTGGCGAAGACCTTGCTCTCCTGCCAGAAATCGAGCACGGCGTGCTCCATCGCGGGCAGGTCGACCTGGGCGGGCACCTGGCGGTACTGCGGCGGTGTCATCGAGTTCCTCCGGCGGACTGTCGTCATTCCGTCGGAGGGACGAGAGAGCTGCTCCCGCGGTACCACCCTCCTTGGCCCGGGGCGTGGACGCCCTGAGCCCCCTCATTGGGGTCGCGACGCCGGGTCTAGTCGCCGCAGACTCCTGCGGCTTTCTTCCGACGGCTCCGGGGTGATGCTTCACATCGGGCTCGCCCCCGGGCTCTCACCGTCCCCGGGTCGCTCATGGCTGCGTACGACGCTACTCGTCCCCATCCAAGCCTTTCGCTCCGCCCAGTGTACGGGGCCCGAAGCGGGGTGGCAGACCGGTTTTCCCGTGACCCGAATGGCCATACGGGGCGGGCCGGACTTGGGGTGCGGCCATGTGGGGGAGGGGCGGGACGGATTACCCGGCGGGGAGCTGGGCACAACGGAGGCAGGTCCGCCCCGAGGGGGGCGGGGGCGGGGTGGGATCGGCGGCGAGCCCCGTTGCCGCGGGCCCTGGGCCGATTTATCGTCCCAGCACGATTCGCGAGCAAGATCACAAAATGTGAAGGGGCCGCGACATGGTGGCGAAGAAGACCGCCGCGAAGAAGACCTCGGCCGCCGGTTCCACCGGTTCGGCCGAGGGCGCCAAGGACGTGGCCGGGAAGAAGACGACGGTCGCGGAGCCGCCGACGGTCGCGAACAACGCGAAGAACACGAAGACGCCCGCCACGCGGAAGACCGTCGCGAAGAAGACCGTCGCCAAGAAGGCCGCGGCGAAGAAGGCCGTCCCCGGAGAGGCGGGCGCCGAGGAGTCGGGCGCCGTGTCGCCGGACGGCGGGGAGACGGTCGCTCCTGGGGCCGCCGCCGGGAAGACGTCCGCCACGAAGGCGGCGAGGAAGGCGGTCGCCAAGAAGGCGCCCGCCGCCAAGAAGCAGACAGGAGCCAGGACGGTGGCAGTGAAGAAGACCGCGGGTGGCGTCACGACCGCCGGTGACGAGGCAGCCGTGCCTCCGGCCCGTACCGGCGAGCTCGCCGTGCGTCCCGGCGAGGATCCCTGGACCCCGGAAGAGGTCGCCGAGGCCCGCAGCGGGCTCCAGGCCGAGGTGCTGCGGCTCCGCAGCGAGCTCGTCCACTCGCAGGAGGAGCTGACCGGCCTCATGCGCGACTCGGGCGACGGCGCGGGGGACGACCAGGCCGACACCGGAACCAAGAACATCACCCGGGAACACGAGCTGGCCCTCGCGGCCAACGCCCGGGAGATGCTGGAGCAGACCGAGCACGCCCTGGAGCGCCTCGACTCCGGCACGTACGGCCTCTGCGAGGTGTGCGGGAAGCCGATCGGCAAGGCGCGGATGCAGGCCTTCCCGCGGGCCACGCTCTGCGTCGAGGACAAGCAGCGGCAGGAGAGACGCGGCTGACGATCTCGGCTGACGGTCTCGTACGCCTGTGCCGTACCCTCGGTGCACGGTCAGGCATCGAGGTCGAGGGACTCACTCACGTGGCAGAGGCGGAGCGCATCATCGGTACGCCGGATTCAGCAGGGGCCGACGAGACGGCCGCCTCCGACGAGACGGTGGCCGCCGACGGAACGGCCACGCCCGACGACGGGTCGGCCGCTCCCGAGGAGCGGCCCCGGGGCAGGCGCAGGATCCTCGCCCTCTTCGTGGTGGCCGTCCTCGCCTACCTGCTCGACCTGGGCAGCAAGATGCTGGTGGTCGCCAAGCTGGAGGGCCGCGAGCCGATCCGGGTCGTCGGCGACTGGCTGCGCTTCGACGCCATCCGGAACCCCGGTGCCGCGTTCGGCATGGGCGAGGCCTTCACGATCATCTTCACCTGCATCGCCGCCGCCGTGATCGTCGTGATCATCCGGCTCGCGCGGAAGCTCTACAGCCTGCCCTGGGCGATCGCGCTCGGTCTGCTGCTCGGCGGCGCGCTCGGCAACCTCACGGACCGGATCTTCCGCTCCCCGGGCGTCTTCGAGGGCGCGGTCGTCGACTTCATCGCCCCCGCGCATTTCGCCGTCTTCAACCTCGCCGACTCGGCGATCGTGTGCGGTGGCATCCTCATCGTGATCCTGTCGTTCCGGGGCCTGGACCCCGACGGCACCGTCCACAAGGACTGAGTGGATCTTGCCGCGAGGCCCGAGGTCCTCGCGGCAAGGCATACTCGACGGGTGAGTACGAGTCCCGAGATCCGCACGCTGCCCGTTCCCGATGGCCTGGAGGGCGAGCGCGTCGACGCCGCCATCGCCCGTATGTTCGGGTTCTCCCGTACGAAGGCGGCCGAGCTGGCCGCCTCAGGGAAGGTCCAGGTCGACGGCTCCGTCGTCGGCAAGTCCGAGCGGGTCAGCGGCGGCGCGTGGCTCGAGGTCGAGATGCCGGGCGCCGCCGCTCCGGTGCAGATCGTCGCCGAGCCCGTCGAGGGCATGGAGATCGTCCACGACGACGACGACATCGTCGTGATCATGAAGCCGGTCGGCGTCGCCGCGCACCCGAGCCCCGGCTGGACCGGCACCACGGTCATCGGCGGCCTCGCCGCCGCCGGGTACCGCATCTCCACCTCCGGCGCCGCGGAGCGCCAGGGCATCGTGCACCGCCTCGACGTCGGCACCTCCGGTCTGATGGTGGTCGCCAAGTCGGAGTACGCGTACACCTCGCTCAAGCGCCAGTTCAAGGAGCGCGTGGTCGACAAGCGCTACCACGCGCTGGTCCAGGGCCACCCCGACCCGATGAGCGGCACCATCGACGCCCCCATCGGCCGGCACCCGAACCACGACTACAAGTGGGCGGTCACCGCCGACGGCAAGGCCTCCGTCACGCACTACGACCTCATCGAGGCGTACCGCTCGGCCTCGCTGCTCGACATCAAGCTGGAGACGGGCCGCACCCACCAGATCCGGGTGCACATGTCCGCCCACCGCCACCCCTGCGTCGGCGACCTCACCTACGGCGCCGACCCGACGATCGCCAAGCGCCTCGGTCTGACCCGGCAGTGGCTGCACGCCGTCCGCCTCGGCTTCGAGCACCCCGGCGACGGCTCGTGGGTCGAGTTCGCCAGCACGTACCCCGAGGACCTCCGGAAGGCCCTGGACCGGATCGCGGCGGAGAGCCAGTGAGCGGCGCGTACAGCGTCCGTGAGGCGCTCGGCGCCGAGGACCGGGAGGCCTGCTTCGCGGTCCGCCGCGAGGTCTTCGTCGAGGAGCAGGGCGTTCCGCCGGAGCTGGAGTACGACACGTACGACGCGACGGCGGTGCACGTGCTCGCCGTGCGCGAGGACGGGCTGCCGCTGGGCACCGGCCGTCTCCTGTTCGGGCCGGACGCGACCGGGAAGACCGGCGCCGACGCCTCCGTCGGTTCGCTCGGCCGTCTCGCGGTCTCCCAGGCCGCCCGCGGCCTCGGGGTCGGCGCGGCGCTCGTCCGGGCCGTCGAGGGCGTGGCGCGCGAGCGCGGTCTGACCGCCGTCGACCTGCACGCCCAGACCCACGCGCTCGGCTTCTACGAGCGGCTCGGCTACCAGGCGTACGGCCCCGAGTTCCCGGACGCGGACATGCCCCACCGGGCGATGAGGCGCGCCCTGTAGCACCCCCGCTCCTCCTGTGGCGCTCCCTGCCCCCTGTGCCGTCCGCCGCGTTCCGGCGTGCACCGGGGGCAGTGGCCGTTGAAACGGACATACGTGACAGGGTGGGGGCCGTGGATCAATTGGCCCTGTTGTTCTTGCTGCTGCTCGGCGCCCTGCTCACCGTGCCCCTCGGCGAGCGGCTCGGACTGCCCGCGCCCGTCCTGATGACCCTCGTCGGGATCGCGCTGGCCCTGCTGCCCTTCGTGCCGAACGTCGAGATCCCGCCGGAGTTCATCCTCCCGCTGGTGCTGCCGCCCCTGCTCTACGCCTCCGTGCAGCGCACCTCCTGGCGCCAGTTCGCGGCGAACAGACGCCCCATCTTCCTGCTCGCGGTCGCCCTCGTCTTCGTGACCACGGCCGCCGTCGGCGCGGTCGCGCACGCCCTCGTGCCCGGCATCTCGCTGGCCGCCGCGATCGCGCTCGGCGCCCTCGTCGCACCGCCGGACCCGGTCGCGGCCACCGCCGTCGCCGGCTCGCTCGGGCTGCCGAGGCGGCTCGTGTCGATCCTGGAGGGCGAGGGCCTCTTCAACGACGTCACCGCGATCGTGCTCTACCACGTGGCGATCGCCGCCGTCGTCAGCGGCTCCTTCTCCTGGCCCGAGGCGATCGGTGAGTTCGTGCTGTCCGCGGTGGTCGCCATGCTCCTCGGCCTGGTGCTCGGCTGGCTCACCAACAAGCTCATCGGACTCCTGGGGGACGCCACGCTCCAGACCGGGCTCACCCTCCTCGTCCCCTTCGTGAGCTACGTCCTCGCCGAGGAGCTGCACGGCTCCGGCGTCCTGGCGGTCCTGATCACCGCCCTCTTCCTCGCCGAGCACGCGGCCGACGCCGACGACGTCATGGGCCGGCTCGCCGGGCAGACCTTCTGGCAGATCGTCGACACCCTCGTCACCGGCATCGCCTTCGGGCTCATCGGGCTGGAGCTCGTCCACGTCTTCGGGGTGGCCGAGGGGCGCGGCCCGGAGATGCTCGGCTGGGGCGCCACCGTGGTCGCGGTGGTCGTCGGGGTCCGGCTGCTGTGGCTGCTGCCCGCCACCTGGCTCGCGAAGCGGCTCCACACGCGCCGGGACGTCGACGAGGAGATCCCGATGAGCTGGCGGGAGACCGTCGTCATGTGGTGGGCGGGGATGCGCGGGGTGGCCTCGGTGGCGCTCGCGCTCGCCATCCCGCTCCGCACCGACGACGGCGAACCCTTCCCCGGCCGCGACGAGATCGTCTTCATCGCCTTCTGCGTGATCATCGCCACTCTCGTCTTCCAGGGGCTCACCCTGCCCTGGCTGGTCCGCAAGCTCGGGGTGCGGGCCGACGCCGACGCCGAGCGGGCCCTGGAGCGGGACCTGGCCGTCCGGGCCGCGAAGGCCGCCCGGCGCAGGCTCAAGGAGATCGAGGAGGTCGAGGAGCTGCCCGAGGAGGTCCAGGAGCGGCTGCTGCGCGGGGCGTACGACATCGGGGCCCGGATCAGCCCGGACATGGTCGACGAGGAGCGGAGGGCGGCCTTCGTCGAGCGGACGAAGCGCTTCAAGGCAGTGCAGCGGATCCAGCGGGAGCTGATGTCGGCCGCCCGGCACGAGGTGCTCGCGGCGCGCAGTGAGCCGGGCGCCGACCCGGAGGTGGTGGACCGGGTGCTGCGGCAGCTGGATGTGCGCAGCATGCGGTGACGGTCGTGCCGACGGGTTCGGTGACGGTCGGTGGCGGGTGGCAGGATGGCGGGTATGGACATCATGCTTTTCCACTCGGTGTACGGGCTGCGCCCGACCGTCCGGGACGCGGCCGACCGGCTGCGGGCCGCCGGGCACCAGGTGTGGGTGCCGGACCTCTTCGACGGCTGGACCACCGAGTCGGTGGAGGAGGGCATGGCGAAGCGGGACGAGATCGGCAAGGACGAGCTGCTGAAGCGGGCGATCCTGGCCGCCGCCCCGTACTCGGAGCGCGGTCTGGTCTACGCGGGCTTCTCCTTCGGCGCCTCCGTCGCGCAGACCCTGGCCCTCGGCGACGAGAAGGCGCGCGGGCTGCTGCTGCTCCACGGCACCTCGGACCTCGCGCCGAACGTGTCGGTGGACGAGCTGCCCGTACAGCTGCACGTGGCCGAGCCCGACCCCTTCGAGACGGACGACTGGCTGTCCGCCTGGTACCTGCAGATGCGCAGGGCCGGGGCGGAGGTGGAGGTCTACCGCTACCGGGGCGCGGGGCACCTGTACACGGACCCGGAGCTGCCGGACTGGGACGCGGAGGCGGCCGAGCGGACCTGGTCGGTGGCGCTGTCGTTCCTGGAGGACCTGTAGGGCCGGTCGTGGCGCGGGGGTGTGGCCCCCGGGGGACTCCCCCGGGGGCCACACCTCTGTTCCGGACGCTCCGTCAGGAGCGGTACGCGGCCCAGTGCTCGTTCATCCGGGTCACCTGGCCCGAGGTGAACTGGTACATGCAGGAGTCGTACGTGTAGTCCATGAAGTTGTGGATCGGGTCCACGCCGGCCTTGGTGGTGCAGGAGTCACGGCCGGTCGGGCACTCGTACGCCGGGCTCGACTCGGCGGGGGTGTCGGCGACGGAGTCGCCGTTGCCGTTGCAACCGCCCTGGAACGTGTGGTAGAGGCCCATCCAGTGGCCGACCTCGTGCGTGGCGGTGTCGCCCTCGTTGTAGTTGGCCGCGGAGCCGCCCGGCAGCGAGGAGTCGAGGACGACGACGCCGTCCATCTTCGGCTGCGAGGCGTAGGAGGACGGGAAGGTCGCCCAGCCGAGGAGGCCGCCGCTCAGCTTGGCGGTGTAGAAGTTCAGCGCGCCCGCGCCGCCCTTGCGGAGGGTCTGCTTCATCTGCTTCTCGGCGTTGGAGCCGGAGGCCAGGTTGTACCAGGTGGAGTTGTTCGTGTAGTCGGTGCCGGCCAGGGTGAACTGGTAGTTGGTGTTCACGTTGCCGGTGCCCTGGCCGCCGTAGGCGGCGTTGAGGACCGCCAGCTGGTTGTTGAGGGCGGTGGCGGAGAGCTTGCCCGTCGTCCCGGAGTGGATGACGTGGAAGTAGACGGGGATGTTCACCACGGCGGCGGCGCCGGCGGAGGCGCTGAGACGTCCCTGCGAACGGGCCGAGGCCAGCTTCTTCCTGAGGTCGTCGTCCATGGACTTGGCCTTGGCGGCCGTGACCTCGTTGGGCTCGGCGGCGTGGTCGTCCGCGCCGCGCGCCTTGCGGGCGCCGGAGACGGCGGCGGTGCCGTCCACGCACTCCTCGGCGGAGGCGCCGGCCAGGGTGGCGGTGGTGGCGCCGCCCGCGACCGAGGGGGCGGAGAGGGGGGCCAGGGCCAGGGTTCCGGCCATGACGGCCGTACCGAATATCCGGCGGGACGTACGCGGGGATATGCGGACAAGAGCACGCACGGTGACTCCTCGTGGGGGGTGGTGGGGAGGAACTTCCTCCGCCACGCCGAGGAGATTACGCGTCCATGTCAGGCCGAATTGAGGAGTGATCAAGCCCAATCATTCGTGCGGCATTTCGGGGCATCGGGAAGAAAATCTTGTGCCCTTCCCGGAGTTTGAGATCCCGACGTGACGGTGGAGCGGACGGAGGCGGGTGGTGTGTCCGGATTCGATCGCCGGATCCAGCCACCCGCCGTAGCGATGTGATCTCCCGTTAACAGAAGGGATCATGGCTGAAAATCGCCGTCCGAGGACTCGTCGGAGAGCCCTCGGGAACCGTCAGCGAACCGGTTGGTACACCCGCTCGACACGCTGCGTTCCACTCAGCGTCCGGTACGAGCGCGCCCAGGCCGTCGTCGCGGCCGGGTCCTTCTTGTCGGAGACCGTGTAGTAGTCCATCTGCGAACGCTCGGACGTCACGTCGAGCACGCCGTACCCGTGGTGGTCCATGTCCACCCACTTCACGTGCCGGTTGGCGGCCCTGACCGCGCCCGCGGCCACCACCGAGAGCGTCCCCGGGGCCACGTTCAGCAGGTCGTCCAGGTTGTCCGAGGTCACCGAGGTCACCACGAACTCGGTCGCGGCGGAGGCCGAGAGCGGATACGTCGCCGCCTTCACCGGTACGTCGTTGGCCCAGGCCATGTGGATGTCGCCGGTCAGGAAGACCGTGTTGCGGATCGCCCGCGAGGTCAGATGGGCGAGCAGCTCCTTCCGGTCGTCCGTGTACCCGTCCCACTGGTCCACGTTGACCGCCAGCCCCTCCTTCGGCAGGCCCATCAACTCGGCCAGCGGCTCCAGGAGGTGGGCGGGCAGGGCGCCGAAGGCGACCGGCGAGATCATCACCGAGGTGCCCACCAGCTGCCAGGTCGCGTCCGAGCCCGCGAGCCCGGACTTGAGCCAGTCGAGCTGGGCGCGGCCCGTGATGCTCCGCGCCGGGTCGTCGACCGAACCGCTGCCCGCCTTCGCCGGGCCGGAACGGAACGAGCGCAGGTCGAGCAGGTGCAGATCGGCCAGCTTGCCGAAGCGCAGGCGCCGGAAGACCGTGCCCTCCGTGGAGGCGCGGACCGGCATCCACTCGAAGTACGCCTGCTTGGCGGCGGCCACCCGGGCCGCCCAGTCGCCCTCGGCGCCGGGGGTGTGGTTCTCGGCCCCGCCCGACCAGGCGTCGTTGGCGAACTCGTGGTCGTCCCAGATGGCGACGAACGGATGGGCCGCGTGCAGCGCCTGGAGGTCGGGGTCCGTCTTGTAGTGGGCGTGCCGGACGCGGTAGTCGGCGAGCGAGAGGATCTCGTGGCGTGGCTCGTGCGGCCGGACGGTGTCCTTCGCCTCCGGGTAGGTGCCGCTGCCGTACTCGTAGAGGTAGTCGCCGAGATGCAGGATCGCGTCCAGGTCGGCGCGGGAGGCGAGATGGCGGTACGCGGAGAAGTGGCCGGCCTCCCAGTTCGCGCAGGAGACCACGCCGAATCGGACGCCGGGCGTGGCGGCGTCGGCGGCCGGCGCGGTCCGGGTGCGGGCGGCGGGGGAGACGGCGGAGTCCGCGGTGAAGCGGAACCAGTAGGAGGTGGCCGGGCGCAGACCCCGGACGTCCGCCTTCACGGTGTGGTCGGAGGCGGCGCTCGCCGTGATCGCGCCGGAGGCCACGACCCGTGCGAAGGCACGGTCCTCGGCGAGCTCCCAGCCGACCTGGACGTCCGGGCCGAGGCCCGAGCCGGGTATCGCCTCGGGAGCGGGGGTGACGCGCGTCCAGAGCAGGACGCCGTCGGGCAGGGGGTCGCCGGAGGCGACACCGTGGAGGAAGGCGGCCGCCCCGGGCGCCGCGTGGGCCGTCGAGGCCGCGCCCAGGAGGGCGGGCGCGGCGACGGCGGTGACGGCGGCGGCCTTGACGACCGTGCGCCGGGTGGGGGCTGAGGAGAACATACGACTGGTCACGGGCAGTCAGATTACTGACGGGTATGGCCGATGGGCAGGGGATTTCCGGAAGTTCGCCGACCCGTCGCCCACCGGTCGCACCCCGCGGCGGACCCGCTTCCGGCGGAGGAGGCGGCTCGGTCAGCCCTTCAGGGCCGTGGCGACCGCCGTGTCGAACTCGGCCACCGTCATCGGCGGGTTGTCCGTACCCGCCACCGTCACCGGCTTGCCGTCCATCTTCAGGCTCGGGGTGCCCGTCACCCCGCTGTCGTCGAAGGCCTTCGACATCTTCATCGCCCACGCGTCGAAGGTGCCGTCCTCGACGTTCTTCCTGAACCCGGCGTTGCCCTTGAGGGCCGGGACCGAGTCCGCCACCTCCAGGAGGTAGGAGTCCTTGGCGAACTTGTCGTCGTTCTCCTCGGGGTGGAACTCCGTCGAGTAGAGCGCCGCCTTGTACTTCAGGAAGGCCTCGGGGCTGACGTCCAGGGCCGCGCCGAGCGCCGAGAGCGCGTTCTTCGAGCCCTCGCCCGTGGCGGCGTCGTCGATGAAGGTGGCACCGATGTACTTGATCTTGTACTTGCCCGCCTCGACGTCCTTCTCGACCGTGGAGCCCACGGACTGCTCGAAGGTCGCGCAGACCGGGCAGCGCGAGTCCTCGTACAGCTCCAGCGTCTTCTTCGCGGACGCCTTGCCGACGACGACGGTCGTGCCGTTCGCGCCCGTGGTGTTCTTCGGGGCGGTCACGCTCGCCTTCGCCGCGGCCTCCCACGCGGAAGGCTTGTCGGACTGCACCACGGCGTAGCCGATGCCACCGGCGGCGGCCAGCACGGCCAGGGCCGAGACGCCGACGACGACCTGTCGGCGCGTCCGGTCCTTCCTGGCCTGGCGCTCGCGTTCGACGCGCAGCCGCTCGCGGGCGGCGGCCTTGTTGGACTGGGAGTTGCGTGAGCTCATGATCGTGTTCTCCGTGAGGGTGGGAAGAGAAGAGGGGGGACCGCGTGTCTGCGGGGCCGCGCTGCTCAGACGAGAGCGAGGCCGGGGCACGGGGGTCCCCGCCGTCCCACGGAGTGCGTGAGGAGCCGGGTGCGGGAGGGCCGCGGCCGTCCCGCGGGCCGTCCGGCGCGCCGAGGCGCCGGGCCACCGGTACGGATGAGGGCCGCCACCAGGAGCAGCGGCCGGAACGCGAAGGCCGCCACGGCGCCGAGCAGCCGGGCGAGCGCCCGCTCCCCGCCCCGCAGCCAGGCCGCGGCCGAGAGCCCGACGCCGACATGGGCGAGGAGCAGCAGCCACGGCAGCGCCGGGTCGGGGGAGCTGAGCAGCGCGGCGGCGGTCCCGCTCTCGGGGGCCACCACGCCCGGCAGCGGGGTGCCCACGGCGCCGCCGCAGAACACCTCGACGCCCACCGCGCGCAGCGAACCGGCGACCGGGCCGCCGGCGGGGCCGTAACAGATCGCCTGGCCGCTGGTGAAGAGCGTGTCGGCCGCCAGTTCCAGCGGGACGAGGAGCCCGGCGATGGGGCCGAGGCCCCGCTCGCGGCCGGCCAGGGCGTACGCCACGGCGAAGACGCCGACCGCGACCGGGACGACCGTCCCGAGCGGCAGCGGCACGCGCGAGAGCAGCACGTGGGACGCCACGGACAGCGTCACGACCAGTGTCGTGAAGAACGCCGCCCGCAGCGCTCTCAGCTGCGTCCCTGCCATGTCCATCGTCGTGGAGTGTGCCATGCCGGTCCGTAAGACGTCCCTAAAGGAAGTCTGTGGACGGTCCCGGCGGCCCCTACAGTCCCGGGATCCGGCCGTTGCGGAAGAGGTCCACGAAGATCTGGTGGTCGGCCCGCGCGCGTGCCCCGTAGCTGTGCGCGAAGTCCACCAGGAGGTCTCCGAAGCCCTCCTCGTCGGCGGCGATCGCCGCGTCGATGGCCCGCTCCGTGGAGAACGGCACGAGCGAGTGACCGCTGGAGTCGTCCGCCGCCGCGTGCATGGTCGCCGTGGCCCGGCCCAGGTCCGCGACGGTCGCCGCGATCTCGTCCAGGTCGTCGATGTCCGACCAGTCCAGGTCCACGGCGTACGGCGAGACCTCGGCGACCAGCTGGCCGGAGCCGTCCAGCTCCGTCCAGCCCAGCCACGGGTCGGCGTGCGCCTGGAGCGCCCGCTGCGAGATCACGGTGCGGTGGCCCTCGTGCTGGAAGTACTCCCGTACCGCCGGGTCCGTCACGTGCCGGGAGACCGCCGGGGTCTGCGCCTGCTTGAGGTAGATCACGACGTCGTTCTCCAGGGCGTCGCTGTTGCCCTCCAGGAGGATGTTGTACGAGGGGAGGCCGGCCGAGCCGATGCCGATCCCGCGCCGTCCGACGACGTCCTTGACCCGGTACGAGTCGGGGCGGGCCAGGCTGGACTCCGGCAGGGTCTCCAGGTAGCCGTCGAAGGCCGCCAGGACCTTGTACCGGGTGGCCGCGTCCAGCTCGATCGCACCGCCGCCCGCGGAGAACCGGCGCTCGAAGTCCCGGATCTCCGTCATCGAGTCGAGCAGCCCGAAGCGGGTCAGGGAGCGGGCCTCGCGCAGGGCGCCGAGCAGCGCCCCGTCGGCGGTCTCCAGGGTGAAGGCGGGCACCTCGTCCCCCTTGGCGCCGGTCGCGAGGGCGTGGATCCGCTCCCGGTAGGCGGCGGCGCAGATCCGGACGAGCCCGGTGATCTGCTCGTCGGAGAGCGCCTTCGCGTAGCCGACGAGGGCGAGCGAGCCGGCGAGCCGCTTGAGGTCCCAGGTGAAGGGGCCGACGTAGGCCTCGTCGAAGTCGTTGACGTTGAAGATCAGCCGTCCGTTGGCGTCCATGTACGTGCCGAAGTTCTCGGCGTGCAGATCGCCGTGGATCCAGACCCGGCCGGTGCGCTCGTCCAGGTAGGGGCCGCCGTGGGCCTCCTGCTCCAGGTCCGCGTAGAAGAGGCAGGCCGTTCCCCGGTAGAAGGCGAAGGCGGAGCCGGCCATCTTCCGGAACTTGACGCGGAAGGCCGCGGGGTCGGCGGCGAGGAGCTCGCCGAAGGCGGTGTCGAAGACGGCGAGGATGTGCTCACCGCGCTCGGCGACGGTGGGCTGGGGGACCGACATTCGAGGTGCCTCCTGGTACCGGACGTGCTGAAAGACCGTTCATGACAATTGGGACAGGTGTTCCCTGCCACTCAACGCGCGACCCCGGCCGTGAGTGCCCGACGCCTGTCGGTCCGGAGACGTAGACTTCCACGCTGTCCCCCAGAGCGGGGGTCTGGGGGTCGCCCCCTCAGAAGATCGCAGCCCGGAGGCCTCCCGCCGTGACCAAGCCGCCCTTCACGCACCTCCACGTCCACACCCAGTACTCGCTGCTGGACGGTGCCGCGCGGCTGAAGGACATGTTCGACGCGTGCAACGAGATGGGCATGACGCACATCGCGATGTCCGACCACGGCAACCTGCACGGGGCGTACGACTTCTTCCACACGGCGAAGAAGGCCGGGGTCACGCCGATCATCGGCATCGAGGCGTACGTCGCCCCCGAGTCCCGGCGCAACAAGCGGAAGATCCAGTGGGGCCAGCCGCACCAGAAGCGGGACGACGTCTCCGGTTCCGGCGGTTACACCCACAAGACGATCTGGGCGGCCAACGCCACCGGACTGCACAACCTCTTCCGGCTCTCCTCCGACGCGTACGCCGAGGGCTGGCTCCAGAAGTGGCCCCGGATGGACAAGGAGACCATCTCCAAGTGGTCGGAGGGGCTCATCGCCTCCACCGGCTGCCCCTCCGGCGAGCTGCAGACCCGGCTCCGGCTCGGCCAGTTCGACGAGGCCCTCAAGTCGGCCTCCGAGTACCAGGACATCTTCGGCAAGGAGCGGTACTTCCTGGAGCTGATGGACCACGGCATCGAGATCGAGCGCCGGGTCCGCGACGGGCTCCTGGAGATCGGCAAGAAGCTCGGCATCCCGCCCCTGGTCACGAACGACTCGCACTACACGTACGCGCACGAGTCGGCCGCGCACGACGCCCTGCTCTGCATCCAGACCGGCAAGAACCTCTCCGACCCGGACCGCTTCCGGTTCGACGGCACCGGCTACTACCTGAAGTCCACGGACGAGATGTACGCCGTGGACTCCTCGGACGCCTGGCAGGAGGGCTGCCGCAACACCCTCCTGGTCGCCGAGCAGGTCTCCACCGACGGCATGTTCGTCGAGAAGAACCTCATGCCGAAGTTCGACATCCCGGAGGGGTACACCGAGGTCACCTGGTTCCGCGAGGAGACCATGCGCGGCATGGCCCGCCGCTTCCCCGGGGGCATCCCCGAGGACCGCATGAAGCAGGTCGAGTACGAGATGGACACGATCATCTCGATGGGCTTCCCCGGCTACTTCCTCGTCGTCGCCGACTTCATCATGTGGGCGAAGAAGCAGGGCATCGCCGTGGGCCCCGGCCGAGGCTCCGCGGCCGGCTCGATCGTCGCGTACGCCATGGGCATCACCGACCTCGACCCGATCCCGCACGGACTGATCTTCGAGCGCTTCCTCAACCCCGAGCGCATCTCGATGCCCGATGTCGACATCGACTTCGACGAGCGTCGGCGCGTCGAGGTGATCCGGTACGTGACGGAGAAGTACGGCTCCGACAAGGTCGCCATGATCGGCACCTACGGCAAGATCAAGGCCAAGAACGCGATCAAGGACTCCGCGCGCGTCCTCGGCTACCCGTACGCCATGGGCGACCGGCTCACCAAGGCCATGCCCGCCGACGTCCTCGGCAAGGGCATCGACCTCAACGGCATCACCGACCCCTCGCACCCGCGCTACAGCGAGGCCGGCGAGATCCGCGCGATGTACGAGAACGAGCCGGACGTCAAGAAGGTCATCGACACCGCCCGGGGCGTCGAGGGACTGGTCCGCCAGATGGGCGTCCACGCCGCCGGCGTCATCATGTCCAGCGAGCCGATCGTCGACCACGCGCCGATCTGGGTCCGGCACACCGACGGCGTGACCATCACCCAGTGGGACTACCCGCAGTGCGAGTCGCTCGGCCTGCTCAAGATGGACTTCCTGGGCCTGCGCAACCTCACCATCATGGACGACGCCGTCAAGATGGTGAAGGCGAACAAGGGCATCGACCTCGACCTGCTCGCCCTGCCGCTCGACGACCCGAAGACCTTCGAACTGCTCCAGCGCGGTGACACCCTCGGCGTCTTCCAGTTCGACGGCGGGCCCATGCGCTCGCTGCTGCGGCTGATGAAGCCCGACAACTTCGAAGACATCTCCGCCGTGTCCGCCCTGTACCGGCCGGGCCCGATGGGCATGAACTCGCACACCAACTACGCCCTGCGCAAGAACAAGCAGCAGGAGATCACCCCGATCCACCCCGAGCTGGAGAAGCCGCTCGAAGAGGTGCTCGCGGTCACCTACGGCCTGATCGTGTACCAGGAGCAGGTGCAGAAGGCCGCCCAGATCATCGCCGGCTACTCGCTCGGCGAGGCCGACATCCTGCGCCGCGTGATGGGCAAGAAGAAGCCCGACGAGCTGGCGAAGAACTTCGTCATCTTCGAGGCCGGAGCCAAGAGCAAGGGCTTCAGCGACGAGGCCATCAAGGCCCTCTGGGACGTCCTGGTCCCCTTCGCCGGCTACGCCTTCAACAAGGCCCACTCGGCCGCGTACGGCCTGGTCTCCTACTGGACCGCCTACCTCAAGGCCAACCACCCCGCCGAGTACATGGCGGGACTGCTCACCTCGGTCAAGGACGACAAGGACAAGTCCGCCGTCTACCTGAACGAGTGCCGGCGCATGGGCATCAAGGTCCTGCCGCCCAACGTGAACGAGTCCGAGTCGAACTTCGCCGCCCAGGGCGACGACGTGATCCTCTTCGGCCTCTCCGCCGTCCGCAACGTCGGCACCAACGTCGTCGAGTCGATCATCAAGTCGCGCAAGGCGAAGGGGAAGTACTCCTCCTTCCCGGACTTCCTCGACAAGGTCGAGGCCGTCGTCTGCAACAAGCGCACCGTCGAGTCGCTGATCAAGGCCGGCGCTTTCGACGAGATGGGCCACACCCGCAAGGGCCTGGTCGCCCACCACGAACCGATGATCGACAACGTGGTGGCGGTCAAGCGCAAGGAGGCCGAGGGACAGTTCGACCTCTTCGGCGGCATGAGCGACGAGGCGACCGACGAGCCCGGCTTCGGCCTCGACGTGGAGTTCTCCGACGTCGAGTGGGAGAAGTCCTACCTGCTCGCCCAGGAGCGCGAGATGCTCGGCCTGTACGTCTCCGACCACCCGCTCTTCGGCATCGAGCACGTCCTGTCCGACAAGACCGACGCGGCGATCTCCCAGCTCACCGGCGGCGAGCACTCCGACGGCGCGGTCGTCACCATCGGCGGCATCATCTCCGGCCTCCAGCGGAAGATGACCAAGCAGGGCAACGCCTGGGCCATCGCCACCGTCGAGGACCTGGCCGGCTCCATCGAGTGCATGTTCTTCCCCGCCACCTACCAGCTGGTCTCCACCCAGCTCGTCGAGGACACCGTCGTCTTCGTCAAGGGACGGCTCGACAAGCGCGAGGACGTGCCCCGGCTGGTCGCCATGGAACTGATGGTCCCCGACCTGTCGAACGCCGGGACCAACGCGCCGGTGATCCTCACCATCCCCACCGTGAAGGTGACCCCGCCGATGGTCAGCAGGCTCGGCGAGATCCTCAAGCACCACAAGGGCAACACCGAGGTGCGGATCAAGCTCCAGGGCCCCCGCACCACCACCGTGCTGCGGCTCGACCGGCACCGGGTGACGGCCGACCCGGCGCTCTTCGGCGACCTGAAGGTGCTGCTCGGCCCGTCCTGCCTGGCCGGTTAGCAGCACCCGGGGTCCTCCCGCACGGCCTTTCCGCACGGCCTTCGCGTACGCGCGAGGGTCCGCGCACGCGCAAGGGGCGCGCCCGTCGTCACGGGCGCGCCCCTTTGCCGTACGCGAAGGCCGTCAGTTGTGGCCGAAGCGCTTCTGGCGGCCCTTGCGGGCGACGTCGCTCGGCAGGACCTGCGAGGCGCGCTGCGACGCCTCGGACTCCATCGCCGACTGCTGCGCCTGCTGGGCGCCGCGCTCGGCCGGCGACTGCTGCTGCTTCTGACTGCGGTTCTGGTTGCGGTTCTTGGCCATGGTGATGCCTCCTCAAGGGGACCTAGGGGCCAGGGCCGCTGTCAGACTCACATATGGCGTGAAACGCCGCATTTTGGATCATTACGGAGCGTAAGGCCCCGAGGGGCGTGACATCCGCCACGCCGATGATCCAGTTCCGACCGTCGAGCCCCCGGCCTTCGGGCAGACTCGAAGGAAATCCGAAGCAACTTCCGATCCCGAGGTTCCCGAAAGAGGGTGGAACACGTGGACCGCTGCGTCGTCCTGGTGGACGCCGGCTACCTGCTGGGTGCCGCCGCCAGTCTCCTCGCCGGGGAACCGGCCCGTTCCCGGATCACCGTCGACCACGCCGGGCTCATCCAGCAGCTGCGCCAGCGTGCCGAGGCCGAGACCGCGCTGCCCCTCCTGCGGATCTACTGGTTCGACGGCGCGCCCGACCGGGTGCCCCAGCCCGAGCACCGCAGACTGCGGGTGATGCCCCGGGTCACGGTCCGGCTCGGCGCCCTGACGAGGAGCGACGGACGCTGGGCGCAGAAGGGCGTCGACGCGGCCATGCACACCGAGCTGACCGAGCTCGCCAGGAACCGGGCCTGCTCCGACATCGTGCTCGTCACCGGCGACGGCGATCTGCTGCCCGGTCTGATGTCGGCGAAGGAACACGGTGTCGCCGTCCACCTCTGGGCCGTCCAGGCCGCCGACGGCGACTACAACCAGTCCGAGGACCTGGTCGCCGAGGCCGACGAACGGCGGGTCCTCGACCGGGCCTGGATCACCCGGGCCGTCCGCGCCAAGGACCTCTCCGGGATCTGCGCGCCCCCGCCCGCCCCGCGCCCCGAGATCGCGGCCATCCTCTCCGCGCCGCTGCCCGAGGCGGCCCTCGCCTCCGCCGAGCGGGCCGCCGACGAGGCCGCCGCGGCCGCGGCCTCCGGCGAGGCCCCCACCGCCCACGGCAACGGCAACGGCCACGGCAACGGCCACGGCAACGGCCACCGGGGCAACGGCCACCCGGGGTCCAACGGCCACGTCCGCGACGACGAGCGCGGCCACGGCGCCGACGTGCCCGCCCCCGCTCCCGGCAAGGGCGTCCCCACGCCCAAGGACCTGGCGGGACTGCGCGGCCCCGGCGCGAGCCCCGCGGCCCCGGGCGTCCCCGTGCCCCAGGGCACGAGCGCGCTCCGCTGGTCCTCCGACCGGGGCTGGGTCGAGCGGCCCGCCCCCGCCCTCGGCGAACCGGCCGAGACCGCCTCCCTGCCCACCCTCGCCACCCTCACCAGCGCGGAGCAGCGCTGGGCGGACCGCGAGGAGGACATCACGACCGTCGGCGGTGACCCGTTCGAGG
Source organism: Streptomyces sp. Qhu_M48 (assembly GCF_051305195.1). Lineage (NCBI taxonomy): Bacteria > Bacillati > Actinomycetota > Actinomycetes > Kitasatosporales > Streptomycetaceae > Streptomyces > Streptomyces sp. Qhu_M48. The sequence continues at coordinate 1,820,940 of NZ_CP195432.1, forward strand.
TCGGGCAGGTGTTCGCGCGCCGGTGGATGGAACGGCTTCCCGAGCAGAGCCACGTCCAGAAGCTGTCCACCCTCTACCCCCGCATCCCGCACCGGATCGACGGCGAACTCCTCCGTTACGCCGCCCGATTCGGCCTGCTCGCCCACAAGGACGACCAGATCGACGAGCACGACCGGTACGCCATCCGGGCGGGGTTCTGGCGCGAGATCGACGTCCGGGCCGCCGCCGAACCCGCCCCCGCGCCCGGAGCCGGCCCGGCGACCCCGTAGGCTCTTCCCCCGTGAGTACGGTGTGCGTGGCGCGGGATCTGGTCAAGACGTACCCCGCCACGCGCGGCGGGCGCGGTGCGCCGGCGACACCCGAGGTGCGAGCCACCGACGGGATCAGCCTCGACGTGCGCGGCGGCGAGATCTTCGGGCTGCTCGGCCCCAACGGAGCCGGCAAGTCCACCCTCGTCCGTCAGCTCACCGGACTCATGCGCCCCGACTCCGGCAGCGTCCGCCTCCTCGGCCACGACCTCGTACGCCACCCCGAGCGGGCCGCCAGGCTCCTCGCGTACCTCGGCCAGGAGTCCACCGCCCTCGACGAGCTGACCGTCGCCCTCGCCGCCGAGACCACCGGACGGCTGCGCGGCCTCACCGCCCGCGACGCGCGCGCCGAGCGCGACGCCGTCCTGGAGGAGCTCGGCCTCACCGCGCTCGCCTCCCGGCCCCTGAAGAAGCTCTCCGGCGGACAGCGCAGGCTCGCCTGCTTCGCCACCGCGCTCGTCGGCGAGCGCCCCGTCCTCGTCCTCGACGAGCCCACCACCGGCATGGACCCGATCGCCCGCCGCGCCGTCTGGGCCGCCGTCGACCGGCGGCGCGCCGAACACGGTGCCACCGTGCTGCTCGTCACCCACAACGTCATCGAGGCCGAGACCGTCCTCGACCGGGTCGCCGTCCTCGAACGCGGCCGGGTCATCGCCTGCGACACCCCCGCCGGACTCAAGGAACGCGTCGCCGGCGAGGTCCGCGTCGAGCTGGTCTGGCGCGAAGCGGCCCCCCTCCACCTGCCCGAGGTCGCCGCCCTGCGCGAACTCGCGCAGGAGACCGGGCGGCGCTGGATCCTCCGGCTCGCCCCCGACGCGGCCCGCGTCGCCGTCGCCACCGTCACCGGCGGGGCGGCGTTCGCCGCGCTCGACGACTTCACCCTGGCCACGCCCAGCCTGGAGGACGTGTACCTGGCGCTGGGCGGCGCCACGGAAGGACTGGTGAAGGCATGACCCGCGTTCCGTCCGTGACCGTCAGGAGCTGTACGCAGTGAGCACCGTGCCCGCCGAGGCCCTGCCGACCGGCGCGCCCGCCGCCCGGAGCCGCGACGACGACGGGGTCGCCGCCGCGCCCCTCGCCCCCCGCGCCCGGCTGCTGCCGTCCATGGCCGCCGTCTACCGCGCGCAGCTCTCCCGCGCCCGGGTCGCCCGCATCCCGCTGCTCTTCGTGGCCACCTTCCAGTCCATCGGGATCATGGTCCTGATGCGTGGGGTCGTCGACGGCGGCGCCGAGGCGCGCGCCGTCGTGGCCGGTTCCACCGTCCTCGTCGTCGCCTTCGTCGCGCTCAACCTGCTCGCCCAGTACTTCGGGCAGCTGCGGGCCACCGGCGGCCTCGACCACTACGCCACCCTGCCCGTGCCGCCCGCCGCCGTGGTCCTCGGCGCGGCCGGGGCGTACGCCTCCTTCACCGTGCCCGGGACCGTGGTCACCGCCGTCGCCGGCTCCGTGCTCTTCGGGCTGCCGCTCGGCCAGCTGTGGATCCTCGCCGCCGTCGTCCCCCTCGCCGGAGCGGCGCTCGCCGGACTCGGCGCGGCCCTCGGCCTCCTCGCGCCCCGGCAGGAGCTGGCCACCCTCCTCGGCCAGCTCGGCATGTCGGCGGCGCTCCTCCTCGGCGTGCTCCCGGCGGAGCGGCTGCCCGAGCCCATCGGCTGGGCCCGGGACCTGCTGCCGTCGACGTACGGCGTGGAGGCCATGGCCCGTACCTTCGAGCCGCGTCCCGACTGGGCGGCCGTCGCCCTCGACCTCGCCGTGTGCGGGGTGGTCGGCGTGGTCTCCCTGGCCGTCGCCACCTGGGCGTACCGGCGGGCCGCCGTCCGCTGAGGCGGGGCACGGACACACCTGGCACGATGGCGGGGTGACCGCACCCCTGACTCCGCCTCACCAGCCGCCGCACGATCCCGACTGGCCGCCGCCGCCCCCGCCCGCGCTCGGCCCGGCCGGGGACCCGATCACGGCGGCCGAGGTGCTGCAAGGCGTTCTGGTGACCGTCGTCTCGGCGATCGCGGGGGCGCTGCTCGGAGTGCTGTGGCTCAACCTGGCCCCGCGCGTCCTGCTCATCTCGGACGGCAAGGGGGTCTACCTCCGCAACTCCGAGGGGGAGGCGGCGATCGGCTCGGACGGAACGTTCGTCCTTCTCGCGCTGGCCTTCGGCGCGGTCGCCGCGCTCGTCGTCTTCCTGCTGCGCCGCCAGGGCGGCGTCCCCCTGGTGCTCGGCCTGGCCCTCGGCGGCGTGGCGGGCTCGCTCCTCGCCTGGGGCCTCGGGACGTACTTCGGCCCGGCGCGGGACGTGGTCGCCCACGCCAAGGCCGTCGGCCCGAACGTCGTCTTCGAGGCGCCGCTCGAACTGAACCTGGCGGCCGCCGCGATGCTGGCCTGGCCGCTCGCGGCGATGATCGCGCACCTGGCGCTCACGGCCCTCTTCGGCCCGCGCGACCCGGAACCCGAGCCCTGGGACCGGGCGAAGGCGTACTGAGGCGCACGCGTCCCCGGAGCGCGCCGCCGCCGTCCGTCAGGCGCGCCCGATGGGGGCGACCACCGCCGACGTGAGGGCCGCCAGGTCGGCGGGGGAGAGCTCCACCTCAAGGCCCCGCCGGCCCGCCGAGACGCAGATGGACGAGTGGTCCGCGGCCGAGGAGTCGAGGACCGTACGGAGCCGCTTGCGCTGGCCGAGCGGGGAGATGCCGCCCCGGACGTAGCCCGTGGTGCGCTCCGCCGCCGCCGGGTCCGCCATCGCCGCGCGCTTGCCGCCGACCGCTGAGGCCAGCGCCTTCAGGTCGAGCTGGCCCGCCACCGGTACCACCGCGACCGTCAGCTCGCCGTCGACGTCCGCCACCAGCGTCTTGAAGACCCGGCCGGGGGAGACGCCGAGGGCCTCCGCCGCTTCCTCGCCGTACGAGGGGGAGGCCGGATCGTGCTCGTACGCGTGCAGGGTGAACGGGGTGCCGGCCGCCGTCAGGGCGACCGTGGCCGGGGTGCCGCCGGTGTTCTTCCTCTGCTTCTTCGCCACGCGCTCTTCCTCGGATCGGACCGGCTCGACTCGGCTCGGCTCAGTTCGGGTATGTCGGGGCCTGCGTCAGGTCCACCACCGGCAGCGACGGCAGATGCCGCAGCACCGCCGTCTCCGCGCGCAGCAGCGTCAGCTCCTCACGCAGCCGCGTCGCCGTGTCCGGGGCCTGGAGGAGCCGCTGCTTCGAGGGCGTGTCGAGCACCGCGGCCGCCGCGACCAGGTACGACACCACGGACGGGTCGTCCGGCAGCTCGCTCGTCGTCAGCGAGCGCTCCCGAGCCCCCGCCAGCCGCTTCTGGTAGCTGCGGAAGGCCCGCAGCACCCCCTCGGAGAGGGTGCCGGCCTCCTCGCCCTGCTCCTCCGGGATCTCCTCGATCTCGGCGACCAGGAACGGCCCGCTCGCGTCGACCGACAGCAGCTTCACCCGGATCGTGCCGGTGGCCATCACCTCGAAGCTGCCGTCCGCGCGCTCCCGGATCGACGCCGCGTCGGCGATACAGCCGACGCGGTGGAAGGACTGGATCGGGTCGGAGCCGAAGCCCGCGGCCGGGCCCTTCTCCGGCAGCGCCGTCTGGTCCGGCATCCCCGGAGCGGTCGGAGCGACCTCGCGGCCGTCCCGGATGGCGACGACGGCGAAGCGGCGCGGCTCCGAGTCGTCGATCGTGAGCAGCTCGCGCATCATGGCGCGATAACGCTCCTCGAAGACGTTCAGCGGCAGAACGAGGCCCGGGAACAGCACCGCGTTGAGCGGGAAGAGAGGCAGGCGAGCGGTGGTCACAGCGGTCAGCCTAATGGCCGCCGGGCCCGCCCCGTCCGGCCCGTCCACGTCCGGTCTCCCAGAGCGGCGTGCGGCGGGCCAGCTCGCCCCTGACGCGGTCCCGCGCGGCGAGGAACCCACGCAGCGGATCCTCCCGGACGGCGCCCCTCCCGACACCCCGTGCCGCGCCCCACGGGAACGAGGTCGCGTGGACCCCGATCCGGCCGAACTCCTCCCGCGCCTCCTCCCACCGCGCCCGCTCGACCAGCACGTACGCGAGCAGGTTGCGGACCTCGGCCGGCCACGGGTCGCCCGCCGGGAAGACCTCCGAGAGGGCGAGCGCGCGGTCCGCCGCCCGGTCGACCCGCGCCGCCGGCACGGACGGGTCCCGGTCCGGCGGCACCCGCAGCCGGTCGTGGGCGGCGCGGACCGGCAGCGCCCGGACGAGCGAGTCAGGGGCGGCGTCGTCCGCCGCCTGCTCGGCGAAGTCGAAGGCGGCGCGGTGCGAGCCGTACCACTGGGCGGAGAGGTACTTCAGGGCCGCGACATGGCTCCCGTAGTGGTGCGGGGAGCGGCGCACGGCCTGCTCCCAGAGCGATTCGAAGACGGTGTGCCCGGCGTGCGCCCCGCGGGCGTGGTCCAGGGCGAGCCGCCACGGCACCGGGTCGTGCGGGGCCTCCCCGGCGACCGCGTGGATCAGCGGGCCGAGCTCGCGCAGCCGCTCGGCCCGGGCCGGCGACTCCCAGGCCCTGCGGACGGCGAGCTGCGCCGTGACGAGCAGGGCGTCGGGGTCGCCGGGCGCGACCGAGAGCCAGTGGGTCAGCCAGCCGTCCCTGCTGTACGCGAAGGTGGCGAGCCGGGTGACGTACCGGTCGCGGTCCTCCCACTCGCCCGTGTCCCGGGTGGTGGCGAGGAGTTTCGCGGCGGGCTCCGGATCGGCGAGGGCGGCGGCGACCAGCGCGGGGGCGAGCCGCTCGTCCGGGGCGTCGAGCAGCACGTCGTCGTCCGGCACGAACCCCGCGGCGAGCCGTGGGGCGTGCCGGACCGCGCGGGCGGCGCCGATCAGCGCTCGGAGGAAGGACATGGTGCGACATATTCTCTCCCGGCCCCTCCTGTGACGGCAGCCTGTCTCACGCTCCGTACACCAAACCTCCGCCGCCTCACCCCCTGCTCAGCAGTCGGGTCGCGCCGGCCGCCACCGTCGTGGCCAGGATCCAGCCGAGCAGGATCAGGACCGCGGCCACCCACTGCCAGACGCCTTCGAGCCGCCAGTAGCCGTCCTGCCCGAGGTTGATCACCGGGAGCAGCAGGTCCAGCGCGTACAGCGGACCGTTCCACGCGGGGGACTCCTCCGCCTTCAGCGGTATCGGGCGGTAGCGGGAGAAGGCCACCGTGCCCGCCCCCCACAGGACCGCCATCCACAGCGCCGCCCGGCCCGGCCGGTAGCCGTAGGCCACGGTCCAGTCCTGGAGGTATCCCCACAGCTTCCCCGCCGCCGGCAGGGTCTCCCGTCTGCGCCGCTGCTTGGCGAGCAGCACCTGGCGGGCGTCGGCGTCCTCCCCGCTGGCGCGCAGGACCGTCGCGAGGCGTTCGTACGGCTCGGGGGCGTACTCCGGGGTCGCGGCGGCCACCCACTCCAGGCGCCGGGTCAGCGGGAAGTGCCCGTAGGGCACGAGGTTCTCGTAGGCGAAGCCGCCCATCGCGAGGCCGCCGGGACCCGGCCAGCTGGTCGACAGGTCGATCAGGGTGACGACCTTGGCGCCGTTGAGCACGACGCGGCCCTCCTCCGGCCGCTCGCCGTTGAACCGGAGCTCCGGGGTGACGATCCGGCGCAGCGAGACCTCCTCCCGGCGGGCCCCGCTCAGCACGAACCGGGCGTAGTGCAGGTCCACCGCGTCGCCGAAGCGGCCGTCGTCGAGCCGCACCCCGCCGTGGCACTCCACCGGTTTGCGGCGGGCGCCCTGGGCGGGCGTCACCCCGTACGGCGGGGTGGTCGTGGAGTTCCCCGCCGGTCCCGCGCTCCCCGACTCCTCGTACACCCAGGCCGCGTTCAGGTAGAGCGAGCGCTCCACGGTCAGCTGCGGCGCGTTCAGCGCGCGGCGGCCCTGGGCGCCGCGAAGGACGCTGCCGCGCAGGCTGAGCGAGACGCCGACCTTCGCCCCGCGCAGGCTCAGCTCCCCGTGGGTCTCGATGAGCTCGGCCTGGAGGTCCTGGGCGACCACGAGGCCGTCCGCCGTGATCGCGCGTCCCCGCCGGTCCGGCCACACCTGGATCTGGTTGACCAGCAGGTCCGTGCCGATCTGCGCGTCCGTGAGCCGGATGCCCCGCTTCACCCGGCAGCGGGGCAGGTGCAGGTCCCCCTCGGTGTGCAGCCGGGCGGCCTCCAGGCGCGGCAGCGCGCACTCCACCAGCCTCAGGGTGCCGAAGCGGGCCTCGGGCAGCACCACCTCGCCGTCGAAGCGGCAGCAGTGCAGCTCGACGTACGGACCTATCGTCCCGCCCGCCAGGTCGAGCACGCCGGTGATCCTGACGCCGCGCAGCTTCAGCGCGGCCACCCGCCCGGACCGCGCCGGCGGCCCGGCGAGCAGCAGCAGCGCCACCACGTCGGCGCGGACGCTCCGCTCCTCCCCCCATTCCCGCCCCCCGAAGGGGTCGTCCCGCTCCGCGATCCCCTCCGTCAGATCACACGTCCTGCCGATGCGGAACGCCCGCCACACGGCCCGCTCCGGGCCCGTGAGACCCTCCGGCATCCCGTCCTCGTGCGGCTCGGTCACCGCCGCCCCCCTCGCTTTCCACGTTCCGTTCCCACGATTCCCCGATTCCCTCTCCGGGGTTTCGTGGATTCGTACAGCCGTTCTTCCCGCTGAGTGACGGGCTGAACGCTAACGGTCAGGAGTGGCGACAAGACGCCAGTGTGGCGTGTATCAGCCAGTGATACGGGCGTCCGACGCTGTGGGCCGTCTGAGAGAATTGACCCGTGATCTCTCGAATCGATCTGCGCGGCGAGTCCCTCCCCGAGGGTTCCGCCCTGCGTGACCTGCTGCCCCGTGCCGAGTTCGACGTGGAAGCCGCCCTGGACAAGGTGCGGCCGATCTGCGAGGACGTCAGGCATCATGGCGCGGCCGCGGTGATCGACTACGGGGAGAAATTCGACGGCGTCCGCGTCCCGAGCCTGCGCGTCCCCGCCGAGGCGATCACCGACGCCCTCGCCACCCTCGACCCGGCCGTCCGCGCCGCCCTCGAGGAGTCCATCCGGCGCGCCCGTCTCGTCCACCGCGAGCAGCGCCGCACCACCCACACCACCCACGTCGTCCCCGGCGGCACGGTCACCGAGAAGTGGATCCCGGTCGAGCGCGTCGGTCTGTACGTGCCGGGCGGCCGCTCGGTCTACCCGTCCTCCGTCGTGATGAACGTCGTCCCGGCCCAGGAGGCCGGCGTCGAGGGCCTGGCCGTCGCCTCGCCCCCGCAGAAGGAGTTCGGCGGACTCCCGCACCCGACGATCCTCGCCGCCTGCGCCCTGCTCGGCGTGGACGAGGTGTACGCCGCCGGCGGCGCCCAGGCCATCGCCATGTTCGCGTACGGCACCGCCGACAGCGCGGACGCCGGCGGCGAGCCCGGCTGCGCCCCCGTCAACCTGGTCACCGGCCCCGGCAACATCTACGTGGCCGCCGCCAAGCGGCTCCTCAAGGGCCGCATCGGCATCGACGCCGAGGCCGGCCCCACCGAGATCGCGATCCTCGCGGACTCCACCGCCGACCCCGTGCACGTCGCCGCCGACCTGATCAGCCAGGCCGAGCACGACCCCATGGCCGCCTCCGTCCTCGTCACCGACTCGGAGGAGCTGGCCACCGCCACCGAGGCCGAGCTGAAGACGCAGGTCGCCGCCTCCAAGCACGTCGACGACCGGATCGTCCCGGCCCTCGCCGGCCGCCAGTCCGCCATCGTCCTCGTCCGCGACCTGGCCGACGGCCTCACGGTCGTCGACGCGTACGGCGCCGAGCACCTGGAGATCCAGACCCGCGACGCCGCCGCCGTCGCCGACCGCGTCCGCAACGCGGGCGCGATCTTCGTCGGCCCCTGGTCCCCGGTCTCCCTCGGCGACTACTGCGCCGGCTCCAACCACGTCCTGCCCACCGGCGGCTGCGCCTGCCACTCCTCGGGCCTCTCCGTGCAGTCCTTCCTGCGCGGCGTGCACCTCGTGGACTACACCCGCGACGCGCTCGCCGACGTCGCCCACCACGTGGTGACCCTCGCCGAGGCCGAGGACCTCCCGGCCCACGGCGCCGCGATCAAGGCAAGGTTCGGATGGAAGGTGCCGGAGACCAAGTGACCGGAATCAGCGATCGCTCCCCCTGGGACGAGCTCCCCGTCCGTGACGAGCTGAAGGGCAAGTCCCCCTACGGCGCGCCCCAGCTCGACGTCCCCGTCCAGCTGAACACCAACGAGAACCCCTACCCGCTGCCCGAGCCGCTCGTGGCCCGGATCGCGGAGCGGGTCGCCGAGGCGGCCCGTACCCTCAACCGCTACCCCGACCGGGACGCGATCGAGCTGCGCACCGAGCTCGCCCGCTACCTCACCCGCACCGGCGGGCACCCGGTCGCCGTCGAGAACGTGTGGGCGGCCAACGGCTCCAACGAGGTCCTCCAGCAGCTGCTGCAGACCTTCGGCGGCCCCGGCCGCACCGCCATCGGCTTCGAGCCCTCCTACTCGATGCACGCCCTGATCGCCCGCGGCACCGGCACCGGCTGGATCTCCGGCCCGCGCGGCGAGGACTTCACGATCGACCTCGCGGCGGCCGAGCGGGCCATCGCCGAGCACCGCCCGGACGTCGTCTTCGTGACCTCGCCCAACAACCCCACCGGCACCGCGGTCGCCGCCGACACCGTCCTCGCCCTGTACGAGGCGGCCCAGGCCGCCAAGCCCTCGATGGTGGTCGTCGACGAGGCGTACGTGGAGTTCAGCCACCGGGACTCGCTGCTGCCCCTCATCGAGGGCCGCCCGAACCTGGTGGTCTCCCGCACCATGTCCAAGGCCTTCGGCGCCGCCGGACTGCGCCTCGGCTACCTCGCCGCCCACCCGGCCGTGGTCGACGCCGTCCAGCTGGTGCGGCTGCCCTACCACCTCTCCGCCGTCACCCAGGCGACCGCGCTCGCCGCCCTGGAGCACACCGACACCCTCCTCGGGTACGTCGAGCAGCTCAAGGCCGAGCGCGACCGGCTCGTCACCGAGCTGCGCGGGATCGGCTTCGAGGTCACCGATTCGGACGCCAACTTCGTGCAGTTCGGGAAGTTCCCCGACGCGCACGCGGCCTGGCAGCGGATCCTCGACCGGGGCGTCCTGGTCCGGGACAACGGCGTACCGGGGTGGCTGCGGGTCACCGCCGGCACCCCCGAAGAGAACGACGCGTTCCTCGACGCGGTTCGTGAATTGATGAAGGAGCAGGAGCGATGAGCCGCGTAGGCCGCGTTGAGCGCACCACCAAGGAGACCTCCGTCGTCGTCGAGATCGACCTCGACGGCACCGGAAAGGTCGACGTGTCGACCGGGGTCGGCTTCTACGACCACATGCTCGACCAGCTCGGCCGGCACGGTCTGTTCGACCTCACCGTCAAGACCGACGGCGACCTGCACATCGACACGCACCACACCATCGAGGACACCGCCCTCGCCCTCGGTGCCGCCTTCAAGCAGGCCCTCGGCGACAAGGTCGGCATCTACCGCTTCGGCAACTGCACCGTCCCGCTGGACGAGTCGCTCGCCCAGGTGACCGTCGACCTCTCCGGCCGCCCGTACCTCGTGCACACCGAGCCCGAGAACATGGCGCCGATGATCGGCTCCTACGACACGACGATGACCCGGCACATCTTCGAGTCCTTCGTCGCCCAGGCCCAGATCGCCCTGCACATCCACGTCCCGTACGGGCGCAACGCCCACCACATCGTGGAGTGCCAGTTCAAGGCCTTCGCCCGCGCCCTCCGCTACGCCTCCGAGCGCGACCCGCGCGCCGCCGGCATCCTCCCCTCCACGAAGGGCGCGCTCTGACCGTGAACGGCCTCTCCACCATCCTCATCGTCGTCGGGCTCTTCCTGCTCGGCGGCATCTACTCGTTCGTCAAGCAGGACATGCCCAAGGGCGTCGTCGTGCTCGTCGCCATCGGCGCGGCGATGTGCCTCGGCGCCGGAGTGCTCCGGCTGGACGTGTGGTCATGACCACGAGCACCCCCAAGAAGGTCGTCGTCTTCGACTACGGCTTCGGCAACGTCCGCTCGGCCGAGCGCGCCCTCGCCCGGGTCGGCGCCGACGTCGAGATCACCCGTGACTACGACACCGCGATGAACGCCGACGGACTGCTCGTCCCCGGCGTCGGGGCCTTCTCCGCCTGCATGCGCGGGCTCAAGGAGGCCCGCGGCGAGTGGATCATCGGCCGCCGGCTCGCCGGCGGCCGCCCGGTGATGGGCATCTGCGTCGGCATGCAGATCCTCTTCGCCCAGGGCATCGAACACGGCGTGGAGACCGAGGGCCTCGACGAGTGGCCCGGTACGGTCGAGCCGTTGAACGCCCCGGTCGTCCCCCACATGGGCTGGAACACGGTCGACGCGCCCGCGGACAGCCAGCTGTTCGCCGGGCTCGACGCCGACGCCCGGTACTACTTCGTGCACTCCTACGCGGTGCGCGAGTGGACCCTGGAGGTCGGCAACGTCAACATGCGCGCCCCCAAGGTCAGCTGGGCCACCCACGGTGAGCCCTTCGTCGCGGCGGTCGAGAACGGCGCCCTGTGGGCGACCCAGTTCCACCCCGAGAAGTCCGGCGACGCCGGCGCCCAGCTCCTCACCAACTGGATCGGAACCCTGTGACCGTGTCGCCGAGCAGCACGCTCGAACTCCTCCCCGCCGTCGACGTCCGCGACGGCCAGGCCGTCCGTCTCGTGCACGGTGAGTCCGGCACCGAGACCTCCTACGGCTCCCCCCTGGAGGCGGCCCTCTCCTGGCAGCGCTCCGGCGCCGAGTGGCTCCACCTCGTCGACCTCGACGCCGCCTTCGGCACCGGCGACAACCGCCTGCTGATCGCCGAGGTCGCCCGGGCCATGGACATCAAGGTCGAGCTCTCCGGCGGCATCCGCGACGACGCCTCCCTCGCGGCCGCCCTCGCCACCGGCTGCACCCGGGTCAACCTGGGCACCGCCGCCCTGGAGACCCCCGAGTGGGTCGCCAAGGTCATCGCCGAGTTCGGCGACAAGATCGCCGTCGGCCTCGACGTCCGCGGCACGACCCTGCGCGGCCGCGGCTGGACCCGCGACGGCGGCGACCTCTACGAGACGCTCGCCCGCCTCGACTCCGAGGGCTGCTCCCGCTACGTCGTCACCGACATCGCCAAGGACGGCACCCTCCAGGGCCCCAACCTGGAGCTCCTGAAGAACGTCTGCGCGGCCACCGACAAGCCCGTCGTCGCCTCCGGCGGCGTCTCCTCCCTGGACGACCTGCGCGCCCTGTCCGGCCTGGTCCCGCTGGGCGTCGAGGGCGCGATCGTCGGCAAGGCGCTCTACGCCGAGGCGTTCACCCTGGAAGAGGCGCTGGAGGCGGTGGCTTCCGTATGACCGACGGCGTGAAGAGGGTCGTCACCGGCGCTCCCTGGGAGGAGCAGTTCGGCTACTCCCGCGCGGTGGAGCTGCCGAACGGTCTGGTCCTGGTCTCCGGCTGTACGTCGGTGGTCGGCGGCCAGATCGCCGGCGGGGGCCCCTACGAGCAGGCGATCAACTCCTTCAACGTGGCCTTCGACGCGCTGGGGAAGCTGGGCCTGGGCGCGGAGCACGTCGTCCGCACCCGGATGTACATCACGCACGCCCGGGACGTGGACGAGGTCGGCCGCGCGCACAAGGAGCTGTTCGACACCGTCCGCCCCGCCGCTTCGATGATCATCGTCTCCGGCTTCGTCGAACCGAGCCTGGTCGTCGAGGTCGAGGTCGAGGCCTACCGGGGTGAGGGCGCGTGAGCCTCGCCGTACGCGTGATCCCCTGCCTGGACGTGGACAACGGCCGGGTCGTCAAGGGCGTCAACTTCCAGAACCTGCGGGACGCCGGCGACCCTGTCGAGATGGCGAAGCTGTACGACGCCGAGGGCGCCGACGAGCTGACCTTCCTCGACATCACCGCCTCCTCCGGCAACCGGGAGACCACCTACGACGTGGTGCGCCGCACCGCCGAGCAGGTCTTCATCCCGCTCACGGTCGGCGGCGGCGTCCGCGCGGCCGAGGACGTCGACAAGCTGCTGCGGGCCGGGGCCGACAAGGTGGGCGTCAACACCGCCGCCATCGCGCGCCCCGAGCTGATCCAGGAGATCGCGGAGCGATTCGGCCGCCAGGTCCTCGTCCTGTCGGTCGACGCCCGGCGGACGGCCTCGGGCTCCTTCGAGGTGACGACGCACGGTGGCCGCCAGGGCACCGGCATCGACGCCGTCGAGTGGGCGCACCGGGCCGCCGAGCTGGGCGCGGGGGAGATCCTGCTCAACTCGATGGACGCCGACGGGACGAAGGACGGCTACGACACCGAGATGATCGCGGCCGTGCGCAAGCACGTCACGGTGCCGGTGATCGCCTCCGGCGGAGCGGGCAAGCTCGCCGACTTCGCGCCCGCGGTGGCCGCGGGCGCGGACGCGGTGCTCGCCGCCTCCGTCTTCCACTTCGGCGATCTGCGGATTCCGCAGGTCAAGGACGCGCTGCGGGAGGCGGGCCACCCGGTCCGCTGAGCGCGCGTGGGTGAGGGCTCCCTCGGGGGCCCTCACCCTTTCCGCAGATGCACAGGATTATTTGTGCAATTATCATTGCGCAAGTTTTCCTTCGTATCTAGGGTCGGTGGCATGACCTCGCCGGAGAACCGCCGGATCACCGATCTCGGCACCCTCAAGGCCATCTCGCACCCGCTGCGGATGCGCCTCTACCGCGCCCTCTTCGTGGCCCGCACCGCCACCGCCTCCCAGCTCGCCGACCAGGTCGACGAGGCCGTCTCCCTCGTCAGCTACCACCTGCGCAAACTCGCCGACCACGGCCTCATCGAAGAGGCCGGGACCCAGTCCACGGACGGCCGCGAACGCTGGTGGCAGCCCGCCTCCTACGGCATCAGCGTCCAGGAGGAGGACGTCCGGGGCGCCCCCGAACTGGTCGCCGCGAGCGACGCCTTCGGCCGCACCGTCAACGAACAGCGCGTCGAACTCCACCGGCGCTTCCTCGACGAACGGCTCACCTGGTCCGACACCTGGCGCTCCGCCTCCGTCAGCGGCGAGTGGCTGCCCCGCCTCACCGCCGCCGAACTCACCGCCCTCGGCGCGGAGCTCGAAGCCGTCCTCCAGAAGTACGACCGGGCGGCCCGCGCCGCCGAGGCGGCCGGCGACACCGAGGGCCGCGAGAACGTCGCCGTCCACCTCCACGCGTTCCCGTACCGCTCATGACGGCCACCCCGACCACCACCGTCGAGCGCCCCGCCCACCGCGACCGCGACATCCTGCGCTGGCTCGGCGCCTACACCGCCTCCACCACCGGCGACATGGTCTACCACCTGGCCCTCTCCTGGGCCGCCGTACAGAACGGCACCCCCGCGCAGGCCGGCCTCGTCCTCTCCCTCAGCGCCGTCATGCGCGCCCTCCTCATGCTCGGCGGGGGAGTGGTCGCCGACCGCTTCGGGCCCCGGCGGATCGTCATAGCCTCCGACGCCGTCCGCTGCGTCGTCGTCCTCGGCATCGCCGCCGTCCTGGCGCTCGCCTCTCCCGGACTGTGGGTCCTCGCCGCCGTCGCCCTCGTCTTCGGAGCCGTGGACGCCCTGTTCATGCCGGCCGTCGGCGCCCTGCCGCCGCGGATCGCCGCCCCCCGGCAGCTCGCCGGGGTCCAGGGCATGCGGGGCCTCGCCTACCGGATCTCGGTGCTGCTCGGCGCCCCGCTCGGCGGGCTCGCGGTCGCCCTCGGCGGACCGGCCGCCGCGTTCGGCGCCGCCGGACTGCTCTTCGCCCTCTCCCTGCCCCTGCTGCTGGCGCTCCGGCTCTCCCCGCTGCCCACCGACGGCACGGCGCGGGAGAGGACCACCGCCCTGCGCGACCTCACCGACGGCCTGCGCTACCTCCGCCGCCACCGCGTCCTCGGCCCGCTGGTCGTCGTCATCGCCCTCAGCGACCTCGGCTTCGTCGGCCCCCTCAACGTCGGCCTCGCGCTCCTCTCCGACGCGCGCGGCTGGGGCGCCGCCGGCATCGGCTGGATCCTGGCCGGATTCGGTACGGGAGCGGGGGCCGCGTCCCTGCTCCTGACCGTACGGGGCCACGTCCCGGGCGCCGGGCGCGTGCTCTCCTGGACCATCGCCCTCGGCGCGGTCTCGATCGGCGCCCTCGCGTACGTGCCGCGGCTCCCCGTCGCCGTGACCGTGTCGGTCACCGTCGGCCTGCTCGCCGGACTCAGCGGCGCCCTGTGCGGAGCGCTCACCCAGACCGAGTGCGACCCCGCCTACCTGGGCCGGGTCACCTCGGTCACCACCTTCTTCAGCCTGGGCGTCGCCCCGCTGAGCTTCCCGCTCGTCGGCGCGGCCGTCGGCGCCTGGGGCCCCGCGCCCGTCTTCACCGCCTGCGCCGCCGTCTGCGCCCTCGGCGGGGTCTACGGCCTCTCGGTGAAGGCCCTGCGCCGCGCGGAACTACCCCGGGGCTGAGCGCTCCGGAACGACCGCCGGGCGGCCCCGGAGCCGCCCGCTCAGAGCCCCAGCTGCTTCGTCTCCCGCAACCGCTCGATCGCGTCCGGCTCGCCCTCCAGGGCCACCTTCGCCGAGGCCTGGCGCCCGTACAGGTACATCGTGAGCTCGCCCGGCTCCCCGGAGGCCGTCACCACCGGGGTGCCGCGGTGCGCCACGACCGTCTGGCCGTTCGGACGGCGCAGCACCAGGCCCACCGGCACCTTCCGGCCGAGCAGACGGGCCGAGCGCTCCAGCCGCGACCAGAGGGCGTCCGCGAAGACGGGGTCGAGCTCGCGCGCCGACCAGTCCGGCTGGGCACGGCGCACGTCCTCGGCGTGGACGTAGAACTCGACGACGTTCGCCCCCTCGTCCACCTGCTTGATGGTGAACGGCGAGAACCGCGGCGGACCCGTCCGGATGAGCCGGATCAGCTCCTCGTACGGCTTGTCGGCGAACTCCGCCTGCACCCGGTCCTGCCGGTCCTTCAGCGCCGGTACGAGCGAACCGGCGGCCGCGTCCGGCCGCCGCTCCCGCACCACCACATGGGCCGCCAGGTCCCGGGTCCGCCAGCCCTCGCAGAGCGTCGGCGCCTCGGGACCGGCCGCCTCCAACAGGTCGGCGAGCAGAAGCCGTTCACGTTTGGCATGGGTCGACATGTCCGCCAGCGTACGGCGACCGCCACCGGTCCGCCCAGTGGACGCCCACCGAACGCCACCCCGGAGGGCGGCACAATGGCACCATGAGCAGCAATCTCGACCCGGCCATCTCCGCCCGGCTCAAGCGCGGCCCGGACGGGCTCGTCCCCGCCATCGCCCAGCAGTACGACACCGGAGAGGTGCTGATGCTCGGCTGGATGGACGACGAGGCCCTCCACCGCACCCTCACCACCGGCCGCTGCACCTACTGGTCCCGCAGCCGCCAGGAGTACTGGGTCAAGGGCGACACCTCCGGGCACGTCCAGCACGTCAGGTCCGTCGCCCTCGACTGCGACGCCGACACCGTCCTCGTCAAGGTCGACCAGGTCGGAGCCGCCTGCCACACCGGCGCCCGGACCTGCTTCGACGCCGACGTGCTCCCCGTATCCGAGTAGGGTCTGGCGCCATGGATCTCGACACCTTCCGCAAGCTGGCGGCCGACCGCCGCGTCATCCCCGTCAGCCGCCGGCTGCTCGCGGACGGCGACACCCCGGTCGGGCTCTACCGCAAGCTCGCCGCCGAACGGCCCGGCACCTTCCTCCTCGAATCCGCGGAGAACGGCCGCAGCTGGTCGCGCTACTCCTTCATCGGAGTCCGCAGCGACGCCACCCTCACCGTCAAGGACGGCGAGGCCCACTGGCTGGGCACCCCGCCCGTGGGCGTCCCCGCCGGCGGCGATCCGCTCCAGGCCCTGCGCGCCACCGTCGAGACCCTGCACACCCCTCGTGACCTGGCCTCCGGCATGCCCCCGTTCACCGGCGGCATGGTCGGCTACCTCGGCTACGACATCGTCCGCCGCCTGGAGAAGATCGGCGACTCCACCCGGGACGACCTGAAGCTCCCCGAGCTGACCATGCTCCTCACCAGCGACCTCGCCGTCCTCGACCACTGGGACGGCTCGGTCCTGCTGATCGCCAACGCGATCAACCACAACGACCTGGAGACCGGGGTCGAGGAGGCGTACGCCCACGCCGTCGCCCGCCTCGACGCCATGGAGGCCGACCTGGCCCGCCCGGTCGCCACCGCCCCCACCGCCCTTCCCACCTCCGCGCTCCCCGGGTTCTCCGCGCTCTGGGGCGGCCCCGCCTACCAGGACGCCGTCGAGGACATCAAGGAGCGCATCCGGGCCGGCGAGGCCTTCCAGGTCGTGCCCTCGCAGCGGTTCGAGACCCCGTGCACCGCCTCCGCGCTCGACGTCTACCGGGTCCTGCGGGCCACCAACCCGTCCCCGTACATGTACCTCTTCCGCTTCGAGAACGGCTTCGACGTCGTCGGATCCAGCCCCGAGGCCCTCGTCAAGGTCGAGGACGGCCACGCGCTGCTCCACCCCATCGCCGGCACCCGGCACCGCGGCGCCACCCCGCAGGAGGACCACGACCTCGCCGAGGAGCTGCTCGCCGACCCCAAGGAGCGCGCCGAGCACCTCATGCTCGTCGACCTCGGCCGCAACGACCTCGGCCGCGTCTGCACGCCCGGCTCCGTCGAGGTCGTCGACTTCATGTCCGTCGAGCGCTACTCGCACGTCATGCACATCGTCTCCACCGTGACCGGCGAGGTCGCCGAGGGCAGGACCGCCTTCGACGTCCTCACCGCCTGCTTCCCGGCCGGCACCCTCTCCGGCGCGCCCAAGCCCCGTGCCATGCAGATCATCGAGGAGCTCGAACCCTCCCGGCGCGGCCTCTACGGCGGATGTGTCGGTTATCTCGATTTCGCCGGCGACGCGGACACGGCCATCGCCATCCGCACCGCCCTGCTCCGCGACGGAACCGCGTATGTGCAGGCCGGAGCCGGTGTCGTCGCCGACTCCGACCCCGTCGCCGAGGACAACGAGTGCCGCAACAAGGCCGCGGCCGTCCTCCGCGCCGTCCACACCGCCAACCGGATGAACGACAACTGAGCCCGTAGGGGATAGTGGGGTACGTGAGTGCCGTACCCGTACCCCAGCCCCGGGCCGCCCGCGCGGCCGTCCCCACCGGCGGCCGCCGCAGCCTGGCCGCGGCCCTCCTCCTCGGCGCCCTCGGCGCCACCGTCGTCCTGCTCTCCGCCGGACAGATCTGGGCGGAGGGCACCGCGTCCGTCGGCGGCGGCAGCGTCCCCGTCGAGGCCGACGGCGGCACCGTCACCGGCGTGCCGACCGCCCTCGCGATCGTCGGCCTCGCCGCGCTCTTCGCCGTCTTCGCCGTCCGCCGCACCGGCCGCACCCTCGTCGCCGCGCTCCTCGCGCTCAGCGGCGCCGGAGCCGCGTTCGCCGCGGTCCTCGGCGCCTCCGACAGCGACGCGCTCAACGCCGAGGCCGCCCGCATCAGCGGCGACACGGCCGCCGCCGTCGCCGGCCTGAGCCACACCGTCTGGCCCTACGTGACCGCCGCGGGAGCCTTCCTCATCCTGCTCGCCGGCCTCTTCGCACTGCGCTTCGGCAAGAGCTGGCCCGCGATGGGCGGCCGCTACGAGCGCTCCGGCGCCCCGCGCGCCGGACGCGCGGCACCCACGACCGACCCCGACCGGCCCGAGGACCTGTGGAAGGCCCTGGACCGCGGTGAGGACCCCACCCACGGCGCGTGACGGGGGAACCCGCCGCGACGCGTGATCGTCCCGGTACCCCCGATTCACCCTCGCGCGCCCACGTGCGGGACAATGAGCGCCGAGAGTCCGCGCACGCGAGACCTCACCATCGAGCAACTGCAACGAGGAGCAACTCATGGCGGGCAGCGCCCACGGACACACCCCGGCCGCCTGGACCGGTGTCATCATCTCCTTCATCGGCTTCTGCATCGCCGGAGTCTTCATGGTGGCCGCCAACCAGCCCGGTTTCTGGGCGGGTGTGGGCGTCATCGTGCTCGGCGGCATCGTCGGCGGCGCGATGAAGGTCGCCGGCCTCGGCATGCCGAAGGAGTCGGCGGCCGTCGCGGCCGCCCGTGAGGCCGCGACCGCGACCGCGCGGGCCCGCGCCTGACGCCACACGACGCATCCGGGAGCGCAGTCCGGCGGTGCCGGGCTGCGCTCCCGCGCGTCCGGGGCGAGAATCACCGGGTGGACCCGCAGCCGACGGCCGGAGCCGTGACCGACGCATCCAGCACCCGACCGGGTGAACCTGTCCCACCGGGTGAACCGGCGCGGCAGGACGCCGCCGCCCACCCCGTATCCCCGGACCCGCGGCACGCGCCCGCGTGGCCGCCCGGCCACGCGGAGGACCACGGGCCCGTACCGCCTCCGCACGCGCCCGCGTGGCCGGGTGACGGCCCCGTACCGCCGCACCCGTCGGCCCGGCCCGCCGGGCCCGTACCGCACGCCGGCGGGCCCGTACCCCGGGGTGGCGGGCCCCTGCCGCCCCCAGCCCGGCCGCTCGCGCGCCGGCTGGTCGCGCCGGTCGCCACCCTCGCCGGGGTCGCCGCCGCCTTCGCGTACGTCGGGACCGTCGACCCCAACGAACCCGGGCACTACCCCGTCTGCCCGCTGCTCCGCTTCACCGGCGTCCTCTGCCCCGGCTGCGGCGGGCTCCGCAGCGCCCACGCCTTCGTCCACGGCGACCTCCCGGCCGCCCTCGGCGCCAACGCCCTCGCCGTCGTCGGCTACGGACTCTTCGGCGTCCTCGTCGTCCTCTGGCTGATTCGCGCCTTCCGCGGGGTGCCCCTGCGCCTCGCGGTCTCCCCGGCCTGGTGGTGGGGGATCGGGACCGTCCTCGCCCTCTTCACCCTGGTCCGGAACCTTCCCTTCGGCTCCGCACTGGCCCCCTGAGGGGCCCGTACGGCGCCCCGGGGACCCGCTCAGGAGTCCCAGCAGATGGGACGCCACTCCGGTCGATGCGAGTCCGGGGCCGTCCTGCGGATAGGATCGATGTGGCTGAACCTGGTTCATCATCACCATCACCGTCCCGGAAGGGGGCCCCTCGCGTGAGTGTGCTCGACGAGATCATCGAAGGCGTACGCGCCGACCTCGCAGAGCGGCAGGCGCGGGTCACCCTCGACGAGCTCAAGGAGCGCGCCGCCAAGGCGCCGCAGGCCAAGGACGGCGTCGCCGCACTCCGCGGCGACGGCGTCAAGGTGATCTGCGAGGTCAAGCGCTCCAGCCCGTCCAAGGGCGCGCTCGCCGCGATCGCCGACCCCGCCGCACTCGCCGCGGACTACGAGGCGGGCGGCGCCGCCGTCATCTCGGTCCTCACCGAGCAGCGCCGCTTCGGCGGCTCGCTCGCGGACCTGGAGGCCGTCCGGGCCCGGGTCGACATCCCGGTCCTGCGCAAGGACTTCATCGTCACCGCGTACCAGCTCTGGGAGGCACGGGCGTACGGAGCGGATCTCGCGCTCCTCATCGTCGCCGCCCTGGAGCAGGAGGCACTCGTCTCCCTCATCGAGCGCGCCGAGTCCATCGGGCTCACCCCGATCGTCGAGGTCCACGACGAGGACGAGGTCGAGCGTGCCGTCGACGCGGGCGCCCGGATCATCGGCGTCAACGCGCGGGACCTCAGGACCCTCAAGGTCGACCGCTCCACCTTCGAGCGCGTCGCCCCCGAGATCCCCGCGCACATCGTCAAGATCGCCGAGTCCGGTGTCCGCGGTCCGCACGACCTCATCGCCTACGCCAACGCCGGCGCGGACGCCGTCCTCGTCGGCGAGTCCCTCGTCACCGGCCGCGACCCGAAGGCCGCCGTCGCCGACCTGGTCGCCGCCGGGGCCCACCCGGCCCTCCGGCACGGCCGGAGCTGACACCTTGACGACCGCGCGCCGCGCCACGCCGACCGCCCTGGGCCTCGCCCCGGGCGCCCCGGTCGTGCCCGCGGACGTCGCGGTGGGGCGCCGCGGCCGGCTCCGTACCGCTGCCGCGCCCGTCTCCAAGCACGCCCCCCTGGCCCGGGGCTGCCGACCGCGTGGCTGCCGCGCGCCCGCCCGCCGTGTCCACGGCCGCCGGGTGCGGTACGTCATCGGCTCCGAGCCCGGCCAGGTCAACGGCATGCGATGGCGCCCGCGCCTCGCGCGCACCTCCACGAACTGACGCAGCCGCTCGACCACCGAGGCCTCCGGGCCCGTGTCCCCGCCGTCGCCCCCGTGTGGTGGGCAATCGTCCCGCAGGGCGGGACGGGTGGGCGCACGGGACGGCGCGCCCGGCGGCGCCTCCGCTCCTTGTGCCTGGACCCGCACCCGCTGTGCGCCGTGCACGGGGTGCGGGTCCAGGCCCGGAAGCCTGGGCCCGGCAGGGGCGAGGTCCGTTGTGCCCACCCGTTCCGCCCCGGCGGAACGAATGCCCACAACGGTCCGGGGCCAGGATCCGGTGATCGTCCCGCCGTTCGTGAGACGCTCGCGCGCACATCGTGACCATCGACCGCACGTCACACGGGGCACCCGCCCCGCGAGGAGCATCCGCATGTCCAGCGAGTTCTTCATTCCCGACCCGGAGGGTCAGGTCCCCAGCCCCGAGGGCTACTTCGGCGCCTACGGCGGCAAGTTCATCCCGGAGGCGCTCGTCGCCGCCGTCGACGAGGTCGCCGTCGAGTACGACAAGGCCAAGTCCGACCCCGAGTTCGCCCGCGAGCTCAACGACCTGATGGTCAACTACACGGGCCGGCCGAGCGCCCTCACCGAGGTGCCCCGGTTCGCCGAGCACGCCGGCGGCGCCCGGATCTTCCTCAAGCGCGAGGACCTCAACCACACCGGCTCCCACAAGATCAACAACGTGCTCGGCCAGGCCCTCCTGACCAAGCGCATGGGCAAGACCCGGGTCATCGCGGAGACCGGCGCCGGCCAGCACGGCGTGGCCACCGCCACCGCCTGCGCCCTCTTCGGCCTCGACTGCACCATCTACATGGGCGAGGTCGACACCCAGCGCCAGGCCCTCAACGTGGCCCGGATGCGGATGCTCGGCGCCGAGGTCGTCGCCGTGAAGTCCGGCAGCCGGACCCTCAAGGACGCCATCAACGAGGCGTTCCGCGACTGGGTCGCCAACGTGGACCGGACGCACTACCTGTTCGGCACCGTCGCGGGCCCACACCCCTTCCCCGCCATGGTCCGCGACTTCCACCGGGTCATCGGCGTCGAGGCCCGCCGCCAGCTCCTGGAGCGCGCCGGCCGCCTCCCCGACGCGGCGATCGCCTGTGTCGGCGGCGGCTCCAACGCCATCGGCCTCTTCCACGCCTTCGTCCCGGACGCGGACGTGCGCCTGATCGGCTGCGAGCCGGCCGGCCACGGCGTCGAGACCGGCGAGCACGCGGCCACCCTCACCGCCGGCGAGCCCGGCATCCTGCACGGTTCGCGGTCGTACGTCCTCCAGGACGAGGAGGGCCAGATCACCGAGCCGTACTCGATCTCGGCGGGCCTCGACTACCCGGGCATCGGCCCCGAGCACGCGTACCTGAAGGACAGCGGGCGCGGCGAGTACCGCGCCGTCACCGACGACGCCGCCATGCAGGCGCTGCGGCTGCTCTCCCGTACCGAGGGCATCATCCCGGCCATCGAGTCGGCGCACGCCCTCGCCGGGGCCCTGGAGGTCGGCAAGGAGCTCGGCAAGGACGCCCTGCTCCTGGTCAACCTCTCCGGCCGCGGCGACAAGGACATGGACACGGCCGCCCGCTACTTCGGCCTGTACGACGGGGAGGGCTCCCGGTGACGACCGGCAACATCCAGCTGCTCAGCGACACCCTCGCCAAGGCGAGGTCGGAGGACCGGGCCGCGCTCATCGCGTACCTCCCGGCCGGCTTCCCGACCGTCGACGGAGGGATCGCGGCGATCAAGGCCGTCTTCGACGGCGGCGCGGACGTGGTCGAGGTCGGCCTCCCGCACAGCGACCCGGTCCTCGACGGGCCGGTCATCCAGACCGCCGACGACATCGCCCTGCGCGGCGGCGTCAAGATCGCCGACGTGATGCGCACGGTCCGCGAGGCGCACGAGGCCAGCGGGAAGCCGGTCCTCGTGATGACCTACTGGAACCCCATCGACCGGTACGGCATCGAGCGCTTCACCGAGGAGCTCGCCGCGGCCGGCGGCGCGGGCTGCATCCTGCCCGACCTGCCGGTCCAGGAGTCGGCGGTCTGGCGCGAGCACGCCGACAAGCGCGGTCTCGCGACCGTCTTCGTCGTCGCGCCCAGCAGCAGGGACGAGCGGCTCGCCACCATCACGGCGGCCGGTTCCGGCTTCGTCTACGCCGCCTCCCTCATGGGGGTCACCGGCACCCGCGAGTCGGTCGGCGAGCAGGCCGCCGACCTGGTGCGCCGCACCCGCGCCACCGCCGCGGCCGGCCGGGACCTCCCCGTCTGCGTCGGTCTCGGCGTCTCCAACGCCACCCAGGCCAAGGAGGTCGCGGCCTTCGCCGACGGCGTCATCGTCGGCTCCGCCTTCGTGAAGCGGATCCTCGACGCCGACGGCGACGAGAAGGCGGGACTCGACGCCGTAA
This sequence comes from Streptomyces sp. Qhu_M48, assembly GCF_051305195.1. Taxonomy (NCBI): domain Bacteria; kingdom Bacillati; phylum Actinomycetota; class Actinomycetes; order Kitasatosporales; family Streptomycetaceae; genus Streptomyces; species Streptomyces sp. Qhu_M48. The sequence goes on from NZ_CP195432.1 coordinate 1,843,781, forward strand.
GGGAACTGGCGGCCGAACTCGCCGAGGGCGTCCGTCGCGTCTCGTAACCCGTTCGGGTGGAACTGTGACCGGGGAGGCGCGCACGTGCCTCCCCGGTTCGTTCCTGAGGCGTGAGCGAGAAGAACCGTGGTGACGGTAACCGGAACGCGCGGGAGCGCCTCCAGCAGCAGCGTGAGCGAGAGAAGGCCCGTGAGAAGCAGCGGCGCGTCCTGATCGTGTCGGCGGCGGTGGTCGGTGTCCTCGGCCTGGCCGCGATCGTCGGCGTGATCGCCGCCGGCGGCGACAAGGACAGCGGATCCGACAAGGCGGGCCCGGTCGTCGCGCCGACCGGGGCGACCGACGAGGACGGCAAGCCCGCGATCCCCACCGGGAGGACGGACGCCCCGTCGACCCTGGCGATCTGGGAGGACTTCCGCTGCCCGGCGTGCGCCCAGTTCGAGAACGTCTTCCGGGACACGATCCACGAGCTCGAGGCCACCGGCGCCCTCAAGGCCGAGTACCACCTCGCCACCCTCATCGACGGGAACATGGGCGGCAGCGGCTCCCTGCGCGCGGCGAACGCGGCCGCGTGTGCCCAGGACGCGGGGAAGTTCACCGCGTACCACGACACGCTCTACATCAACCAGCCGCAGGAGACGGACGACGCCTTCGGCGACAACGCCAAGCTCATCGAGCTGGCGGCGAAGGTACCGGGGCTCGACACGCCCGCCTTCCGCAGCTGTGTCAACGACGGCACGCACGACACCTGGATCGCCAAGTCGAACGAGGCCTTCCAGAACGGCGGCTTCGGCGGCACGCCCTCCGTCCTCCTCAACGGCGAATCGATCTTCCCGGCCAAGGGGAGCGAGCAGATCTCCCCGGAGAACCTGAAGAAGTGGGTCGCCGAGGCCAACCAGGGCAAGAAACCCGGCACGGCCTCCCCTTCGGCGGGTTAGTTACCCATACGTTGCCGGGTGGGCTGCCGCCGCGCCCGCCCGGCAGGGTAGCGTCGGTCCTGCCATGGACCTTGCCTACATTCCCAGCCCGTCGACCGGCGTGATCAACCTCGGACCGATCCCGCTGCGCGGCTATGCCTTCTGCATAATCATCGGTGTCTTCGTCGCCGTCTGGTACGGCAACAAGCGCTGGATCGCCCGGGGCGGCACCGCCGGCACCGTGGCCGACATCGCCGTCTGGGCGGTGCCCTTCGGCCTCGTCGGCGGACGCCTCTACCACGTGATCACCGACTACCAGCTGTACTTCAGCGAGGGTGAGAACTGGGTCGACGCCTTCAAGATCTGGGAGGGCGGCCTCGGTATCTGGGGCGCCATCGCGCTCGGCGCGGTGGGTGCCTGGATCGGCTGCCGCCGCCGGGGCATCCCGCTCCCGGCGTGGGCCGACGCCCTCGCCCCCGGTATCGCCTTCGCCCAGGCCATCGGCCGCTGGGGCAACTGGTTCAACCAGGAGCTGTACGGCCGGCCGACCGATCTGCCCTGGGCCCTGAAGATCACCGAGAGCGCGAACCGCGAGGCCGGGACCTACCACCCGACCTTCCTGTACGAGTCGCTCTGGTGCGTCGGCGTCGCCGTCCTCGTCATCTGGGCCGACCGCCGCTTCAAGCTCGGCCACGGACGCGCCTTCGCGCTGTACGTCGCCGCGTACTGCGCGGGCCGGGCCTGGATCGAGTACATGCGCGTCGACGAGGCGCACCACGTGCTCGGCCTGCGGCTCAACGTGTGGACGGCGATCGTCGTCTTCCTGCTCGCGGTGGTCTACCTGGTCGTCTCGGCGCGGATCCGCCCGGGCCGCGAGGAGATCGTCGAGCCGAAGGCCGCGCAGGCCGCGCCGGCGAAGGACGCCGCCGCGCTGGACGAGCCGGCGGACGATGAGCCGAAGGACGCCGGCACGGACGCGGACGAGGACCCCGTCGACGCCGATGAGGAACACGGGGCCGACAACGGCGCCGGGTCCGCCGCCAAGGGCTGATCCCCCGTAGCAGTCGGAGGGCCGCCGGGACCGCGAGGTCCCGGCGGCCCTTTCGCGTGCCGGGGTACGGGTCAGGCCGTCCGGGCGGCGAGGGCGAGGACCCGGTGGGCACCCTCCACCACCGCCGCGTCGACGAAGCGGCCGTCCGGGAGGGCCAGGGCGCCCCGCTCGGTCCCGGCCGCCTCGACGACCTCCCGCGCCGCGTCGATCTCCTCCGGGGTGGGGAGGTAGGCCCGCTCGATGACCGGGAGCTGGCGGGGGTGGATCGCCGCCCGGCCGAGGAAGCCCATCGCCCGGCCCCGGGCGCAGCCGGCGGCCAGGGCGTCCAGGTCGCCGATGTCGGGGTGGACCGACTGGGCCGGCGGCGGGAGGGCGGCCGCGCGGGCCGCGACCACCACCCGGCCGCGCGACCAGTCGAGCGCGCTGTCCTCCCGTACCCCCAGGTCGGCGCGGAGGTCGGCCTCGCCGAGCGCGATGCCGCGCACGGCGGGATGGGCGGCGGCGATGGCGTACGCGTGCTCCACGGCGAGGGCGTTCTCCAGGAGCGGGTAGAGGGGGAGGCCGGGGGCGAGTCCGGCGATCCGGTGGATGTCGGTGGCGTGTGTCACCTTGGGTACACGGAGACCGCCGAGGCCGGGGAGGGGAGCCAGGGTGGGGATGTCGTGCGGGGTGTGGACGCGGACGTGCACCGGGACGGGGTGGGTGTCGGCGAGCAGATCGGCCGTGGCGTCGAGGGCGTACGCCTTGCGGTGCGGGGCGACCGCGTCCTCCAGGTCGACGATGACGACGTCGGCGCCGGAGGTGAGGGCCTTGGCCACGACCGCGGGCCGGTCGCCCGGGGCGTACAGCCAGGTGAGGGGTGTGCGGGGCCTGCCGGGACCGTGGGCCCCGGCCGGGTCGCTCATACGGCCCCCTGGTCGCGCAGGGCGTCGATCTCGCCGGGGGTGAGACCGAGTTCGCCGAGGACGGCGGCGGTGTCGGCGCCGTGCGGGCGGCCGGGCCAGCGGATGGCTCCCGGCGTCTCGGAGAGGCGGAAGAGGACGTTCTGCATCTTGATCGGGCCGAGTTCGGGGTCCTGCACCTCGGTGACGGTGCCGAGCGCCCGGTACTGGGGATCGTCGACGACGTCCCGGATGTCGTAGACGGGGGCGATCGCCGCCTCCGCCTTCTCGAAGGCGTCCATGACCTCGTCGCGGGTCCGGCGGCCGATCCAGGTGCCGACCGCCTCGTCCAGCTCGTCCGCGTGCGCGGCCCGGCCCGTGCCGTCGGCGAACCACGGCTCGTCGATCAGCTCCGGGCGGCCGACGAGCCGCAGGACCCGCTCCGCGATCGACTGGGCGGAGGTGGAGACGGCGACCCAGGAGCCGTCGGCGGTCCGGTAGGTGTTGCGCGGGGCGTTGTTGCGGGAGCGGTTGCCGGTCCGGGGCTGTACGTAGCCGAGCTGGTCGTACCAGAGGGGGTGGGGGCCGATGACGGAGAGCATCGGTTCGATGATCGCCATGTCGACGACCTGGCCGCGGCCGGTCGTCGTCCTCGCGGTGAGCGCGGTCATCACCGCGTACGCCGTGGCGAGGGCGGCGATCGAGTCGGCCAGGCCGAAGGGGGGCAGGGTGGGCGGGCCCTCGGGCTCGCCGGTGATGGCGGCGAAGCCGCTCATCGCCTCGGCGAGGGTGCCGAAACCGGGGCGGTGGGCGTACGGGCCGAACTGGCCGAAGCCGGTGACCCGGGTGAGCACCAGACGCGGGTTGACCGTGGAGAGCTCCTCCCAGCCCAGACCCCAGCGTTCCAGGGTGCCGGGCCGGAAGTTCTCCACGACCACGTCCGCGTCGGCGGCGAGCGCGAGGAGGGTGTCCCGGCCGCCAGGGGACGACAGATCGAGGGTGATCGTCCGCTTGTTGCGGCCGAGGACCTTCCACCAGAGACCGATGCCGTCCTTGGCGGGCCCGTGCCCGCGGGACGGGTCGGGCCTGCGGGGGTGCTCGACCTTGACGACGTCGGCGCCGAAGTCGCCGAGCATCATGGCCGCCAGCGGGCCGGCGAACAGGGTCGCCAGATCCAGCACGCGCAGACCGTGAAGGGGGGAGCGGGCGGGGGGAGAACCGGGAGCGGGTGCGGAGGGCACGGTGGCGGTGTGCGGCGTGGTCGTCATACGGCGTCGGTCTCCCTCTCGCCGAGGGAGCCGAAGGCCGCCTCGATCTCGGTGCGGAACGGCATCGACGTCGACGCGCCCTCGCGCTGGACGGAGAGCGCGGCGGCGGTCTGCGCCCAGGCGAGCGCCTCGGGGGCAGGGCGGCCCTCGGCGAGCGCGACCACCAGGGCGCCGGCGAAGGTGTCGCCGGCCCCGGTGGTGTCCACGGCCCGGACCCGGGGCGCGGGCACCGTGAGCGGATCGGCCCCCCGCACCGCGTACAGGCTGCCGGCCGCACCCAGGGTGACGACCACCTCGGGGACGTCCCGCAGCAGTGCCAGGGCCGCCTCGCGGGGGTCGGTCAGGCCGGTGAGTGCGGTGGCCTCGTGCTCGTTGGGCACCAACAGGTCGGTGACGGCGAGCAGTTCGGGGGGCAGCGGCTGGGCCGGGGAGGGGGTGAGGACGGTCCGCACGCCGAGGCGGCGGGCGGTCGCGGCGCCCTCCACGACGACGGAGAGGGGGAGTTCGAGCTGGAGGAGCAGGGCGTCGGCGGTGCCGATGAGCGCCTCGTCGCCGTGCGTGAGGGAGGTGACGGTGCCGTTCGCGCCGGGGACGACGACGATCGCGTTGCCGCCCTCGTCGTCGACGACGATGTGGGCGGTGCCGGAGGGGCCCTCGGCGGTACGGAGGAGGTCGGTGTCCACCGAGCAGTGCTCCAGGTTGGCCCGGAGCCGCTCGCCGAAGTCGTCCGCGCCGACCGCGCCGATGATCGCCACCTCGCCGCCCGCGCGGGCGGCGGCGACGGCCTGGTTGGCGCCCTTGCCGCCGGGGACCGTGCGGAAGGAGCGGCCGGTGACGGTCTCGCCGAGGGCCGGGGCCCTGGGCACGTAGGCGACGAGATCCATGTTCGTGCTGCCGAGCACGACGATGCTGGTCATGGGCGTACCGCCTCCAGGTGGGTCAGTTCGGCCAGGGTGTCGAAACCGATGCCGTCGAAGGACGGGACGGAGGTCGCGAGACGGTTCTTGAGGGGGGAGGTCCAGCGCTCCGGGAGCCGGTCCGGGTGCCCCGCGAGCAGCCCGGCGACCGAGCCGGCGGTGGCGCCGTTGGAGTCGGTGTCCCAGCCGCCGGAGACCGCGGCGCAGATGGAGCGGGTGAAGTCGCCGTCGGCGTGGGTGAGGGCGGCGGCGAGCAGGGCGGCGTTGGGGACGGCATGCACCCAGTGGTACCCGCCGAGTTCGGCGTGCAGACGGTCGACGACCGGGTCGAAGTCCGCCGTGTCGCGGGCGAGTCCGATGCCCCGGCGGACGGCCACCGCGAGGCGGGAGCGCGGCGGGATCACGGCGAGACCGGCGGCGAGCGCCTGGTGGACGTCGGCGGTGCCGGTCGCGGCGGTGGCGAGGGTGGCGGCGACGAACATGGCGCCGTACACGCCGTTCGCGGTGTGGGTGAGGGTGGCGTCCCGGTACGCCTGCGCGGCGGCGGCGGCAGGGTCGCCCGGGTGGGTCCAGCCGTGGACGTCCGCCCGGATCTGGGCGCCGATCCACTCGCGGAACGGGTTGCGGTGGACGGCGGTCAGCGGTGGCTCGACGCCGTCGAGGAGGTTGCGGTAGGCGATCCGCTCGGCCGTGAAGGTGCGGCCGGCGGGCAGCTCGTCGAGCCAGAGGCGGGCGACGTCGGCGGTGGTGAAGTCGCGGCCGTACCGCTGGAGGAGCAGCAGGTTGAGGAGGGGGTAGTTGAGGTCGTCGTCCTCGGGCATCCCGTCGATGTTCTCGGCGAGGGAGGTCGGGGCCGAGCGGCGGTTCCAGGGGTGGGCGGCGAGCAGCTCGGGCGGGACGCCCCTGGCGGTGAACCAGGTGGAGAGGGGCCAGTTGCCGGTGGCGCGGGCGAGGGCGCGGATGGCGGGGAGGGGGAGCTTCTCGACCGGTTTGCCGAGGAGACAGCCGACGGCGCGGCCCAGCCAGGCGGCGTGCAGACGGTCCCGGAGGGCGGTGTCCCTCCCAGGGCCCGGGGGGTGCGGGGCCTGGTCCGGGGCCCGCCGGGAGTCGGGCAGGGGGCCGGGACCCGGCGGCCGTGCCCTGTCCCCGGGCTCCGTCCCGGGACGCTCCCACCACCCCGCGGCGGCCTCGTCCACGGCCCGCGCGGGGGCCAGTGCGGCCAGGGCCGCCAGGAGTTCCTCCGCCAGGGGGCGGAGCTCCGGGCGGGCGACGGGGGACGCGCCGGCCGTGGGCGGGGCCGGCGGGCCGCCGGCCCGCTGCCAGCGGGCCGCGATCCCGGTCGCGTCACGGCCGTCCTCCTCCGCCTGACGGAGTTCGTGGCCCACCAGGTCCTCCGGCTGGACCCAGGTCAGGCGGAGGTTCATCGGGCCGCGCCCGTCAGGGCCGTGAACGCCGACTCGTGCGCCCGACGGCGTTCCGCGTCCCGGGCGAAGACCTCGCGGGCCACCTCGGACAGCGCCCTCGCCGGGGCGTGCAGATCCAGCCGGCTCGCCTCCGCCACCCGCTTCGCCCAGTCGGCGGGCACCGCCGACTCCCCGTGCAGCGCGCCCACGATCGCGCCCGCCATCGTGGCGATCGAGTCGCAGTCGCGGCCGTAGTTGACCGCGCCCAGGACCGTACGGCGGAAGTCGCCCTCGCCGACGAGGAGCATGCCGAGCGCGATCGGCAGCTCCTCGATCGCGTGCAGCCGGGAGGGGCGCCGGGCACCGAGGGAGGGCGCACGGTAGTCGGGGCCGACCGAGTCGAAGGGGGCCACCGCCTTGCGCAGCGGGGTGAGCGCCGACTCGAAGTCCCGGTGCCGGGCCGCCACTTCCACCACCGCCTCGATCGCCGACCGCGTGCCGTCCTTCGCCAGGGCCAGGGCCGCGTCGATCACCGAGGACGGCGTCGCGCCCGGCACGCACGCCGCCGCCACCGCCGCCGCGAACACGCCCGCCGCCTCACGGCCGTACGAGGACTGGTGCGCGCCCGTCACGTCGAGGGCCTCGGCGTACGCGGCCTCAGGGTGGGCCGCGTTGACCAGCCCGACCGGCGCCATGTACATCGCGGCCCCGCAGTTGACGATGTTGCCGCTGCCGGCCTCGCGCGGGTCCACATGGCCGTAGTGGAGCCGGGTCACGATCCACTTCTCGGCGAGGAAGATCCGCTGGAGGGGCAGCGCCTCCGCCTCCAGCTCCGGGATCCAGACCGGGGAGCCCATGAGCTCGGGGACGAGGCGGTCCGCGACCGCGTACGCGTCGAGGTGGTCGCGGACCTGCTCGTACACCCGGATCAGGGCGTGGGTCATCAAGGTGTCGTCGGTGACGTGCCCGTCGCCCTTGTGGTACGGGGCGATGGGGCGCGCGGTGCGCCACTCGCCACGGTTCCAGGGGCCGACGATCCCGGTGACCCGGCCGCCGTGGCGCTCCACGATCTGCTCGGGGGTGTAGCCCTCGACGGGGCCGCCGAGCGCGTCGCCGACGGCGGCCCCGAGGAGACTGCCGGTGATCCGGTCATCCAGAGTGGGTGTCATGTCGGAATTGTCCACCCGGAGTGGCCGGTTCCGTGGCTGCGAGCAACCCGGCGAGTTCGACCAGATCCGTCCCCGCGAGCCGGGGCAGCGCGCACCCCGCCAAGGTCCGGCACGCCTCGCGCCACGTCCCCGGCACCGAACGGCCCCCGCCCAGCGCCCCGGTGAGCGCGCCCGCGAGCGCGGGGGCGGAGTCGGCGACCCGGGAGAGACAGACGGCGGCCGGTACGGCGGCCGTCATCTCGCCCCGGGCGGCGGTGGCGAGCGCGAGCGCCACCGGGACGGTCTCGGCGGCGGCGATGCCGTAGCTGTAGACGTGGTCCACGATCTGGTGCTCCAGGAGCGGGACCAGCTCGAAGGCCGAACCGGCCGTCTGGGCCAGCTTCACCGCGTGCCGGGCGTTGCGGCCGATCTCCGTGACGGGCGGGAGTTCGGCGAGCGCCGCCTCCACGGCCTCGCCGACCGTCGCCCCGCCGAGGGCCGTGGCGACGGCCGCCGCCATCGCCCGGGCGCCGTGGACGCCGTCGCCGTCCTGGGTGTACCGGGCGTCGAACTCGGCGAGTTCGGCGGCGGCGCGGGGGTCGCCGGGGTGGACGAGGGCCAGGACGGCGGCCCGGACGCAGGCCGCGTCGTCGAAGAAGTGCGGGTTGTCGTGGCCGGTGGCGGGCGGGCGCAGGCCGGTGGCGAGGTTGCCGAGCCCCGCGCGGACGGAGATCCGCGCGCGGAGCGGGAGAACGGCGGACTCGACCTCCGGCGCGCGGTCGGCGGCCGCGGCGACCTGACCGGCGAGGGCGTTCCAGGCGAGGTCGACGGCGGCCCGGAGCCGGCGCTCCGGGGGGAGACCGGTGAAGACCGGGCCGGAGGCGGTCAGGATCGCCTCGGCGGTGAAGACCGCCCACTCGGCGTCGTCGGACGGGCCGAGGCGGAGGGGCTCGGGGGGCTGGTTGAGGGCGATGGGGACGGGGAGGGTGGTCGTCGCGTTCTGCTCGGCGAAGGTGTCGAGCTCGCGGGTGAGACGGCGGGTCCACTCGGGCATGCGGGCGGCGCGGTGGCGGGCGGCGGGCCATCCGGCGGCGTCGCCCGCGGCCAGACCCAGGAGGAGGCCTTCGACGGCGTCGCGGCCGGCCCTGCGGGTGGCCGCCCCGGGCTCGGGGACCGGGTGGGCGCCACCGCCCCACGAACCGGTGCCGCGGGTGGGGGCGGGGGGCAGAGGGGCGAGGGCCGGCGGGTCGGGGGCCGGTGCGGGTGGTGCGGGTGGTGCGGCCAGGTTCGTGTGGGCGTCGAGTGCCGGTTCGGCATCCGGCGCAGGTGGCGCCAGGTTCGTGTGGGCGTCGAGCGTGAGGTCGGGGGTCGGTGTCGGTGGTGTGAGCAGGTCGGGGTGGGCGCCGAGCGCGTGGCCGAGGGCCGGTGTCGGTGGCGCGGCCAGGTTCGTGTGGGTGCCGAGCGTGAGGTCGGGGGTCGGTGTCGGTGGTGTGAGCAGGTCGGGGTGGGCGCCGAGCGTCTGGCCGAGGGCCGGCGTCGGTGGCGCGGCCAGGTTCGTGTGGGTGCCGAGCGTCGGTTCGGCATCCGGCGCAGGTGGCGCCAGGTCCTGGTGGGCGCCGTGCAGGGGGCCGGGTCCCGGCTCGGGGGGCGGTGCCCACCCGTCCCGCCCCGCGGCTCGGGTGGGCACCGCCGTAGCGGTGTCCGCCTGCTCCGGGGTGCCCACAGCCGTCGCGGTGTCCGGCGCGTTGGTGGGGGCCTGCGTGGTCGTCGTGTCCGTGTTCACGCCGCGTCCTCCTCCGGGGTCAGGAGGTCCGCCACGTCCAGGACGTGGTAGCCGCGCATGGAGGGGAGGCAGCTGCCCGTGACCGAGGTGATGGCCGTGGCCCAGTCCTCCGGGATCGCCCTCAGGCCGCCGGCCGCGCCGGCCAGGGCGCCCGCCACCGCCGCCGTGGTGTCGGCGTCGCGGCCCATGTTGACGGCCGTCAGGACCGCCGTGCGGAAGTCCCCGCGCGCGGCGGCGAACGCGCCGAACGCCAGGCCCACCGCCTCCGGCGCCAGGTCCGTCCACGGGTAGCCGCCGATGACGACCGCCGAGCGGACCTGGCGTTCGCGGGTGAGCGGGTCCGGCTGGACGCGCTGGGCGGCGACGACCGCGCGGCGCAGCGAACGGGCCGTCCAGGAGTCCATCGGGACGACCGAGAGGGCCGCCGCGATCACCGAGGTCACGCTCGCCCCGGTCATCGCCGCCGCCACGCCCGCCGCGACCGCCTGGCCGCCGTAGATGCCCTCGCCGTCGTGGCTGACGCTGCCGTCGATGGCGACGAGGCGGGCCGCCTCCGCCGGGCGGCCGGCCGCGAAGACCCCGAAGGGCGCGGCGCGCATGGCGAGACCGTCGCTCCAGGCGTGCCGGTGCTGGGCGGAGATCGGGGCGGCGAGCCCCCGGCGGAGGTTCTCCAGGGTGCCGCGCTCGGAGAAGCCCGCCCCGCGGAACGGGCCTTCGTCGAGGTCGGCGATCCAGTGGTGCCAGGCCCGTTCCACGTGGTGGACGGTGAGGGCCGAGCCGTGCCGGGCGAGGAGCAGCGCCGAGAAGATGGCGTACTCGGTGTCGTCGGTGCCCGCCGGGCTGTCCGTCACGAATCCCTCGATGCGGCCCCAGCGGCGGCGGATCTCGGAGGGCCGCATGTTCTCGGCGGGCGCGCCGAGCGCGTCGCCGACGGCGAGGCCGAGAAGCGCCCCCCTCGCCCGTTCACGCGTGTCGCATGCCGTGGTCATCACCATTGCGCGGCCCCTTCCTGGGTGGAGGCGCACTCATGGCGCCCCGATGCCTGGATCTGTGCCACCACGGGCCGCGAACTCGCCGAAGAAACGTCTCTGTCACCCGCCTGACAGCACGCCAGAACGGGTGCACACGGCAAGGCACCCCTTAGTAAGTACGGCCTGCCTTGCTGGCACGCCCCTTACATTGCGCGTATTTTCGAGGTGTTGGGGGCGGCGGGTGCGACCCGGCCCGCCGGAACGAAGGGGAGAGCCATGTCCATCATCGAAGCTCAGGCGCCACTGCACGAGGCCCACCGCGACAACCACACGCACCGTGACGTGAACGGTGGTTGGCTCCGTCCGGCCGTCTTCGGCGCCATGGACGGACTCGTCTCCAACCTCGCCCTGATGACCGGTGTCGCCGGTGGCGCGGTCTCCACGCAGACCGTCGTCATCACCGGCCTCGCCGGCCTCGCGGCCGGTGCCTTCTCGATGGCCGCCGGCGAATACACCTCCGTCGCCTCGCAGCGCGAGCTCGTCCAGGCGGAACTGGACGTCGAGCGACGCCAGTTGCGCAAGCACCCGATCGACGAGATGGAGGAGCTCGCCGCGCTCTACGTCTCCCGTGGCGTCGAGCCCGTGCTCGCCCGCGAGGTCGCGATGCAGCTGTCGAAGGACCCCGAGCAGGCGCTGGAGATCCACGCCCGCGAGGAGCTCGGCATCGACCCGGACGACCTGCCGTCGCCGACGGTGGCCGCGGTCTCGTCCTTCGGCTCGTTCGCGCTCGGCGCGCTCCTGCCCGTGCTGCCGTTCCTGCTCGGGGCGACCGCGCTCTGGCCGGCGGTGCTGCTCGCGCTCCTCGGCCTCTTCGCCTGCGGTGCGCTCGTGGCCCGGGTGACCGCCCGGGGCTGGCTCTTCAGCGGGCTGCGTCAGCTGGTGCTCGGTGGAGCCGCCGCCGCCGTCACGTACGGGCTCGGCATGCTCCTCGGGGCCGCGCTGTAACCCCGTACCCCTGCCGCCGGAACCGACCGCCCGGCACCCCCTACCCGCGCCGACGGGCCCCCGATCCGGGGGCCCGTCGGTCTCGCGTACGGCGAGCGGCGTCCATTTCGGGACCAAAGCCGCGGAACCGCTGTGACGTATCTCCCTGGCCCGATCCGCCGCGGCGATGAGACACTATGCGGGACGCCACATACATAGCCGGTTACTCGGCGGTTTCGAACCTGTGACCAACGGGAATGAGGCAGGAGCGTCACTGGGCAACGAAGCCCACTCGGTCGACGGAGCGCCGGCGACCCGGAGCTCCTCCGGACCACCCCGATCCGTCCCCGCGGGACAGACCTCTGACCCCGCACCCCACAGGTGAACCCACACCACCGCTCCGTATCGGTGATGTCCGCATGTTGGAATGCGCTATCCACTTCGCGAGAAGCCAGCCATCATGTAACCTGCACGAAATTTCGCGGAGGGCCAACGTCGTCCCTCGGCAGACGCTCCCCCAGACGTGGTCTGGGAGATGCCCCCAGCCACGACGACGACGGGAGAGCCGATGCGTTCCGACGCCTGGTCGCCCATGGACGGTCGCCCTGCTCAGCAGGGGATGTACGACCCCCGTAACGAACACGACGCCTGCGGTGTCGGGTTCGTGGCCACCCTCACCGGTGTAGCCAGCCACGCGCTGGTCGAGCAGGCGCTGACCGTACTGCGCAACCTCGAGCACCGCGGCGCCACCGGCTCCGAGCCCGACTCCGGTGACGGCGCCGGCATCCTTTTCCAGGTCCCCGACGCCTTCCTCCGCGAGGTCGTCGGATTCGAGCTCCCCGAGGCGGGCGCGTACGCCGTCGGCATCGCCTTCCTCCCCGAGGACGGCACCGACGAGACCGTCGCGAAGATCGAGACGATCGCCGCCGAAGAGGGCCTGAACGTCCTCGGCTGGCGCGAGGTCCCCGTCGCCCCCGAGCTGCTCGGCGCCTCCGCCCGCGCCACCATGCCGGTCTTCCGCCAGCTCTTCGTGGCTGGGGGCACCTCCCGGACGGAGTCCGGGGGAGGCGAGATCGTGGGCATCGCGCTCGACCGCAAGGCCTTCGTCCTGCGCAAGCGCGCCGAGCGCGAGGCCGGGACCTACTTCCCGTCGCTCTCCGCCCGCACCATCGTCTACAAGGGCATGCTGACCACCGGCCAGCTGGAGCCCTTCTTCCCGGACCTGTCGGACCGCCGCTGCGCCACCGCCGTGGCCCTGGTCCACTCCCGGTTCTCCACCAACACCTTCCCGAGCTGGCCGCTGGCCCACCCGTACCGCTTCGTCGCCCACAACGGTGAGATCAACACCGTCAAGGGCAACCGGAACTGGATGACCGCCCGCGAGGCCCAGCTCGACTCCCAGGTCTTCGGCGAGGGCTCGCTGGACCGGATCTTCCCGATCTGCACCCCGGACGCCTCCGACTCGGCCTCCTTCGACGAGGTCCTGGAGCTGCTCCACCTCGGCGGCCGCTCGCTGCCGCACGCGGTCCTCATGATGGTCCCGGAGGCGTGGGAGAACCACGAGACCATGGACCCCGCCCGCCGCGCCTTCTACCAGTACCACTCCACGATGATGGAGCCCTGGGACGGCCCGGCCTGCGTCACCTTCACCGACGGCGTCCAGGTCGGCGCGGTCCTCGACCGCAACGGTCTGCGCCCCGGCCGCTACTGGGTCACCGACGACGGCCTCGTCGTCCTCTCCTCCGAGGTCGGCGTCCTCGACATCGACCCCGCCAAGGTCGTCCGCAAGGGCCGCCTCCAGCCCGGCAAGATGTTCCTCGTCGACACCGCCGAGCACCGCATCGTCGAGGACGACGAGATCAAGGCCGCCCTCGCCGCCGAGAACCCCTACGCGGAGTGGCTGGAGACCGGCGAGATCGAGCTCTCCGACCTCCCCGAGCGCGAGCACATCGTGCACACCCACGCCTCGGTCACCCGCCGCCAGCAGACCTTCGGCTACACCGAGGAAGAGCTCCGCGTCATCCTCGCCCCGATGGCCCGCACCGCCGGCGAGCCCCTCGGCTCCATGGGCACGGACTCGCCGATCGCCGCCCTGTCCGCCCGCCCGCGGCTGCTCTTCGACTACTTCACCCAGCTCTTCGCGCAGGTCACCAACCCGCCGCTCGACGCCATCCGCGAAGAGCTCGTGACCTCGCTGCGCTCCTCGCTGGGCCCCCAGGGCAACCTGCTCGAACCGACCCCCGGGGCATGTCGCAGCGTCACGCTGCCCTTCCCGGTGATCGACAACGACGAGCTGGCCAAGCTCATCCACATCAACGCCGACGGCGACATGCCCGGCATGAAGGCCGCCACCCTCTCCGGCCTCTACCGCGTCTCCGGCGGCGGCGAGGCCCTCGCCGCCCGCATCGACGCGATCTGCGCCGAGGCCGACACCGCCATCGAGGGCGGCGCCCGCCTCATCGTGCTCTCCGACCGGCACTCCGACGCCGAGCACGCGCCGATCCCCTCGCTGCTGCTCACCGCGGCCGTCCACCACCACCTCATCCGCACCAAGCAGCGCACCAAGGTGGGTCTGCTCGTCGAGGCCGGTGACGTCCGCGAGGTCCACCACGTCGCCCTGCTCATCGGCTACGGCGCCGCGGCGGTCAACCCGTACCTCGCCATGGAGTCCGTCGAGGACCTGGTCCGGGCCGGCACCTTCATAGAGGGCCTGGAGCCCGAGCAGGCCATCCGGAACCTGATCTACGCCCTCGGCAAGGGCGTCCTCAAGGTCATGTCCAAGATGGGCATCTCCACCGTCGCCTCCTACCGCGGCGCCCAGGTCTTCGAGGCCGTCGGCCTCGACGAGACCTTCGTCGCCACGTACTTCAACGGCACGGCCACCAAGATCGGCGGCGCGGGACTCGACGTCGTCGCCAAGGAGGTCGCCGCCCGCCACGCCAAGGCGTACCCCGTCTCCGGCGTCCCCTCGGCGCACCGCCTCCTGGACATCGGCGGCGAGTACCAGTGGCGCCGCGAGGGCGAGCCGCACCTGTTCGACCCGGAGACCGTCTTCCGGCTGCAGCACGCCACGCGCAACAAGCGGTACGACATCTTCAAGCAGTACACGGACCGGGTGAACGAGCAGTCCGAGCGCCTCATGACGCTCCGCGGCCTCTTCGGCTTCACCTCCGACCGCCCCGCGATCCCGATCGACGAGGTCGAGCCGGTCGCCGAGATCGTCAAGCGCTTCTCCACCGGCGCCATGTCGTACGGCTCCATCTCCAGCGAGGCGCACGAGACCCTCGCCGTCGCCATGAACCAGCTGGGCGCCAAGTCCAACACGGGTGAGGGCGGCGAGGACCCCGACCGCCTCTACGACCCGGCCCGCCGCTCCGCCATCAAGCAGGTCGCCTCCGGCCGCTTCGGCGTCACCAGCGAGTACCTGGTCAACGCGGACGACATCCAGATCAAGATGGCGCAGGGCGCCAAGCCCGGCGAGGGCGGCCAGCTGCCCGGCCACAAGGTCTACCCGTGGGTCGCCAAGACGCGTCACTCGACGCCCGGCGTCGGCCTCATCTCGCCGCCGCCGCACCACGACATCTACTCCATCGAAGACCTCGCCCAGCTGATCCACGACCTCAAGAACGCCAACCCGGTCGCCCGCATCCACGTGAAGCTGGTCTCCGAGGTCGGCGTCGGCACGGTCGCCGCCGGTGTCTCCAAGGCCCACGCGGACGTCGTCCTCATCTCCGGCCACGACGGCGGAACGGGCGCCTCGCCGCTCACCTCGCTGAAGCACGCCGGCGGACCCTGGGAGCTCGGCCTCGCCGAGACCCAGCAGACGCTGCTGCTCAACGGATTGCGCGACCGGATCGTCGTCCAGACCGACGGCCAGCTCAAGACCGGCCGCGACGTCGTCATCGCCGCGCTGCTCGGCGCCGAGGAGTTCGGTTTCGCGACCGCGCCGCTCGTCGTCTCCGGCTGCGTCATGATGCGCGTCTGCCACCTGGACACCTGCCCGGTCGGCATCGCCACCCAGAACCCGGTCCTGCGCGACCGCTTCTCCGGCAAGCCCGAGTTCGTCGTCAACTTCTTCGAGTTCATCGCCGAGGAGGTCCGGGAGATCCTCGCGGAGCTGGGCTTCCGCACCATCGAAGAGGCCGTCGGCCACGCCGAGCTGCTCGACACCAGCCGCGCCGTCACCCACTGGAAGGCGCAGGGTCTCGACCTGGAGCCGCTCTTCTACGTGCCGGAGCTGCCCGAGGGCGCGGTCCGCCACGCCCTGATCGAGCAGGACCACGGCCTGGAGAAGGCCCTCGACAACGAGCTGATCCAGCTCGCCGCCGAGGCCCTGAACGCCCCCTCCGCCGAGGAGGCCCAGCCGGTCCGCGCCCAGGTCGCCATCCGCAACATCAACCGCACGGTCGGCACCATGCTCGGCCACCAGGTGACGAAGAGGTTCGGCGGCGCCGGCCTCCCGGCCGACACCATCGACATCACCTTCACCGGCTCCGCCGGCCAGTCCTTCGGCGCCTTCCTGCCGAGCGGTGTCACCCTCCGCCTGGAGGGCGACGCCAACGACTACGTCGGCAAGGGCCTCTCCGGCGGCCGTGTGATCGTCCGCCCCGACCGGGGCGCCGACCACCTCGCCGAGTACTCGACCATCGCGGGCAACACCATCGGGTACGGCGCGACCGGCGGCGAACTGTTCCTCCGCGGCCGCACCGGCGAGCGCTTCTGCGTCCGCAACTCCGGCGCGCTGGTCGTCTCCGAAGGCGTGGGCGACCACGGCTGCGAGTACATGACCGGCGGTACGGCGGTCGTCCTCGGCGAGACCGGACGCAACTTCGCGGCCGGCATGTCCGGCGGCGTCGCCTACGTCGTCGACCTCGACCGGGACAACGTCAACTCCGGCAACCTGGGGGCGGTCGAAGCCCTGTCGGACACCGACAAGGCCTGGCTGCACGACGTCGTGCGCCGCCACCACGAGGAGACCGGCTCCACGGTCGCCGAGAAGCTCCTCGCCGACTGGACCGCCAACGCGGACCGGTTCAGCAAGATCATCCCCACCACGTACAAGGCAGTGCTCGCCGCCAAGGACGCCGCTGAGCTCGCCGGTCTCTCCGAGACCGAGACCACCGAGAAGATGATGGAGGCGGCGACCCATGGCTGACCCCAAGGGCTTCCTGACCACCGGGCGCGAAGTCGCCGAGACCCGGCCGGTGGGAGAGCGCGTCAGGGACTGGAACGAGGTCTACGTTCCCGGCTCCCTGCTGCCGATCATCAGCAAGCAGGCCGGCCGCTGCATGGACTGCGGCATCCCGTTCTGCCACAACGGCTGTCCCCTCGGGAACCTGATCCCCGAGTGGAACGACTACGCCTACCGCGAGGACTGGTCGGCGGCGCAGGAGCGCCTGCACGCCACCAACAACTTCCCGGAGTTCACCGGCCGCCTCTGCCCGGCGCCGTGCGAGTCCGCGTGCGTGCTCGGCATCAACCAGCCTGCCGTCACCATCAAGAACGTCGAAGTCTCCATCATCGACAAGGCCTGGGACGGAGGCGACGTCAAGCCGCAGGCGCCCGAGCGCCTCTCCGGCAAGACCGTCGCCGTCATCGGCTCCGGTCCGGCCGGACTCGCCGCCGCCCAGCAGCTGACCCGGGCCGGCCACACCGTCGCCGTCTTCGAGCGCGCGGACCGCATCGGTGGTCTCCTCCGGTACGGCATCCCCGAGTTCAAGATGGAGAAGCGGCACATCAACCGCCGCATCGAGCAGATGCGCGCGGAGGGCACCAAGTTCCGCACGGGCGTGGAGATCGGCCGCGACATCACGGCCACCGACCTGCGCAAGCGGTATGACGCCGTCGTCATCGCCGCCGGTGCCACCACCGCCCGCGACCTGCCCGCCCCGGGCCGCGAGCTGGCCGGCATCCACCAGGCGATGGAGTACCTGCCGCTCGCCAACAAGGTCGTCGAAGGCGACTTCGTGACCCCGCCGATCACCGCCGAGGGCAAGCACGTCGTCGTCATCGGCGGCGGCGACACCGGCGCCGACTGCGTCGGCACCGCCCACCGCCAGGGCGCCGCCTCGGTCACCCAGCTGGAGATCATGCCGCGACCGGGCGAGGACCGGAACGCGAGCCAGCCCTGGCCGACCTTCCCCATGCTGTACAAGGTCACCTCCGCGCACGAGGAGGGCGGCGAGCGGGTCTACTCCGTCTCCACCACCCACTTCGAGGGCGACGAGGACGGCAACGTCCAGTTCCTCCACCTCGTCGAGGTCGAGTTCGTCGAGGGCAAGCTGACCCAGAAGCCGGGCACGGAGCGCAGGATCCCCGCCCAGCTGGTCACGCTCGCGATGGGCTTCACCGGCACCGACGTGGAGAACGGTCTCGTCGGCCAGTTTGGTCTGGACCTCGACGCGCGGGGTAACATCGCCCGAGACGCGGACTTCGCCACCAACGTCGATGGCGTGTACGTCGCCGGAGACGCCGGCCGTGGCCAGTCGCTCATCGTCTGGGCCATCGCCGAAGGCCGCTCCGCGGCCCGCGGCGTGGACCGCTTCCTGACCGGAGCCAGCTCCCTGCCGGCCCCGATCCGCCCGACGGACCGTTCCCTGATGGTCTGACCGGCCCCCCAGAACGTCCCGTACAACGACGTGCGGAACTGAGCGCGGCGCCCCCCGAATGTCCCCGACCGGACGACTGGGTGGGCGCCGCGGTGCGTCCCGGCGCGGGGGCAGGGCATCGTCCGCCCGTGACCCCCGCTCGGAGGCGGGCCGGGCCGTGGGCGCGGGAAATCGTTGGCCAGGGCCGCTGCCGACCGAGATCATGCCCGGATGAGTTCTCTTGTGCGACACGTGACCATCGACTGCGCCGACGCCTACGCGCTGGCCACCTTCTGGGCGAAGGCCCTCGACTCCAAGCTGGCCGACGACGACTTTCCCGGTGACCCGGAGGCGCTCGTCGCGGCTCCCGGTGTCGACCTCCTCTTCGTCCGGGTCGCCGATGTGAAGTCGGTGAAGAACCGCGTCCACCTCGACCTCCAGCCGCAGGACCGCACCCGTGACGAGGAGGTCGAGCGGCTGCTCGGCCTCGGCGCCACCCTGTTCGACGACCGCCGCAACCCGGACGGCTCCGGCTGGGCGACCCTGCGGGACCCGGAGGGCAACGAGTTCTGCGTCGAGCGCAGCAAGGCGGAGCGCGCCGCCACGGCCTGACGGCGGCCGCCTCCCGCCCGCTCCGAGCGCCCCTCGCGCCGGCCCGGGAACGGGCGGGAACGGACGGAGCAATCCGGACAGTGGATGTCGGGTATCCGGTGTTTCCTGGACGCATGGGAGACACCGGAACCGCCTGGTCGGCCTTCGAGGCCGCCGAACCCGAGTTCGCCGCGACCGTCCGCGAGCGCTTCGGGCAGCACACCCACCACGCCCTCGCCACCGTGCGGAGGGACGGCTCGCCCCGCCTCAGCGGCATCGAGGCGGGCTTCCGCTTCGGCGAGCTGTGGCTCGGCATGATGCCGAACTCCCGCAAGGCCCTCGACCTGCGCCGCGACCCCCGGCTCGCGCTCCTCGCCAACCCGGGCCCCGGCACCGACATGGGCGGCGGCGACGTCCGCGTCTCCGGACGGGCGGTCGAGATCACCGACCCCGAGACCGTGGCCCGTTACGTGGCGGCGGTGGGCGAGCCCCAGCCGTTCCACCTCTTCCGGGTGGAGCCGACCGAGGTCGTCCGGACCTGGGTGGACGGCGACGACCTCGTCGTCCGCACCTGGTCTCCCGGCCGCCCGGCCCGGACCCTCCGGCGCGGCAACGACGACAGCCCACCGTGCCAGGAGTCATGAGCGCGCCCCGGGGCTCACGCGTACGCGCCGAGGACATCCGCCCGGCAGATGGCCGGGTCGCCCCAGGCGTCCCGCAGGGGGCGCGCCTTGCGCAGCCACAGGGAGAGGTCCAGCTCCTGCGTGTAGCCGACCGCGCCGTGGATCTGGAGCGCGGTGCGGGCCGCCGCGTATCCCGCCTCGCCGGTCGTCACCTTGGCCGCCGCGAGGTCCCCGTCCGCCAGCGTCACCGCCGCCCCGAAGAGCAGCGGCCTCGCGAACTCCAGGGCGAGCAGCGTGTCGGCCAGCCGGTGCTTGACCGCCTGGAACGCGCCGATCGGGGTGCCGAACTGGGTGCGCTGCCGGGCGTACCCGACCGTCCGGTCGAGCAGCGCGAGGCCCACGCCCAGTGACTGCGCCGCCGTCGCCAGCCGTGCCCAGCGCAGGGCCTCCCCGGCCGCGGCGGCCACGGCCGGGCCCTCGGCGAGCAGCTCCCCGCCGGGCGCGGGGCGCGCGAGCCGCCGCGCGGGGTCCGCGGACACCCGGACCGGTCCGTGGCCGGGCGCCCGCCACAGCTCCCCGCCCCGTACGACGAGCACGGCGTCGGCCCGATCGGCGTCGAGGGCGTACGGGCCGCCACGTCGGCCCGGAGGACGCTCCCGGTCCGCTCCGGAAGCCGACCCCGCCGGGAAGGCCGTCACCGGACGGTCCCGGTCCGCTCCGGAAGCCCGCCCCGCCGGGAAGGCCGTCCCGGTCTCCGCCCCCGCGTCCGCCATCGCCAGCGTCGCCGTCCGTTCGCCCGAGGCCAGGCCCGGCAGCAGGCGTTTCGCCGGGCCCGGTTCGCCGAGCCGCGCCAGCTCGCCCAGGAGCGCCGCCGTCGCCACCGTCTCCACCACAGGACCCGGAACCACGTGCCGGCCCAGCTCCACGAAGGCGTGGGCGAGTTCCACGGGGAGCGGTCCGAGCCCCTCGTACGCCTCCGGTACCGCGAGCGCGAACACGCCCGCCTCCGCCAACCGCGCCCACAGCGCCCGCCCCGGCCCGGGGTCGCCGCCCGCCCAGGCCCGGGCCGCGGCCGCAGTGTCCGAGGCGGTCAGCATCGCGTCCAGGGAGCGGGCGAAGGCCCGCTGTTCCCCGGTCGGCAGGAAGCTCATCAGCGGCGCCCCTTCGGGAGGCCGAGCAGCCGCTCGGCGATGATGTCGCGCTGGATCTCGTTCGTGCCCGCGTAGAGGGGGCCCGCGAGCGCGAAGACGTACCCCTCGGCCCAGGCGCCGTCCGCCCACTCGCCCGCCGGGCCCAGGAGGTCGAGCGCCGTCTCGTGCAGCGCCAGGTCGTACTCCGACCAGAAGACCTTGTTGAGACTGGACTCGGCCCCCGACGGCGCCCCCGCCGCGAGCCGTGCCGCCGCGCCCGCCGTGAACAGCTGGTACGCCCGCGCCCCGATCACCGCGTCCGCCACCCGGTCCCGCAGCGCCGGACCGGCCGGGGCGTCCCCGGCGCGCCAGAGCCGGACGAGCCGGTCGGCGGCGGCGAGGAAGCGGCCGGGGGAGCGGAGCATCAGACCGCGCTCGTTGCCGGTGGTGGACATCGCGATGCGCCAGCCCTGGCCGGGCTCCCCGATGACGTCCTCGTCGGGGACGAACACCTCGTCGAGGAAGAGCTCCGCGAAGGCCGGCTTCCCGTCGAGCCGGCCGATGGGACGGACCGTCACCCCCGGCGCCCGCAGGTCGAACATGAGATAGGTGAGGCCCCGGTGGGGCCGGTCCGCGTCCGGGTCGCTGCGGAAGATGCCGAAGGCCCGGTCGGCGAAGGCGGCCCGGGAGGACCAGGTCTTCTGCCCGGAGAGCAGCCAGCCGCCGTCCGTACGGACCGCGCGGGAGGTGAGGGACGCCAGGTCGGAGCCCGCCTCGGGCTCCGACCACGCCTGCGCCCAGATCGTCCCGCCGGTCGCCATCGACGGCAGCACCCGGGCCCGCTGCTCCTCCGTGCCGTGGTCGAAGAGAGTGGGGGCGAGGAGCTGGACGCCGTTCTGCGAGACCCGGCCGGGCGCCCCCGCCGCCCAGTACTCCTCCTCGAAGACCAGCCACCGGGCGAGGTCGACGCCCCGGCCGCCGTACTCCTCGGGCCAGGAGACCACCGACCACCGGGCGGCGGCCAGTTCGGCCTCCCAGGCGCGGTGGGCGGCGAAGCCCTCCGCCGTTTCGAGGGAGGGCGGGGGCGTGGTGGGGACGTGCGCCCGCAGCCACTCCCGGGCCTCCGCCCGGAAGGCCTCCTCGGCCCGTGTGTACGAGAGATCCATCGGTCACCCCGCCCTCACCCGTTCCCTAACAAGTGTTTGGTAGGTTAACGTACGGCCATGAGCAGCGTCGAGGAGTTCCGGGCGGAGATACGGGGCTGGCTGAAGACCCACCTCAGCGGCTCCTTCGCCGCCCTCAGAGGACGCGGCGGACCCGGCCGCGAGCACGAGGCCTTCGCCGAACGCCTCGCCTGGGAACGGCACCTGGCCGCCCACGGCTGGACCTGCGTCGGCTGGCCGGAGGAGCACGGCGGACGCGGCGCGAGCATCGAGGAGCAGATCGCCTTCCACGAGGAGTACGCCCTCGCCGGCGCGCCCGCCCGCGTCAACCACATCGGCGAGCAACTCCTCGGCCCCACCCTCATCGACCACGGCACCGAGGAACAGAAGGCCCGCTTCCTCCCCCCGATCCGCGCCGTCCGGGAACTCTGGTGCCAGGGCTACAGCGAACCCGGCGCCGGCTCCGACCTCGCCGCCGTCCGCACCCGCGCCGTACGGGACGGCGACGCGTGGGTGGTGACCGGACAGAAGATCTGGACCTCCCTCGCCCACGAGGCCCAGTGGTGCTTCGTCCTCGCCAGGACGGAGCCGGGCGCACGGCGCCACGCCGGACTCTCCTACCTCCTCGTCCCCCTCGACCGGCCCGGCGTCGAGATCCGGCCCATCGTCCAGCTCACCGGCACCAGCGAGTTCAACGAGGTCTTCTTCGACGGGGCCCGCACCGACGCGGCGAACGTCGTCGGCGCGCCCGGCGACGGCTGGCGGATCGCCATGGCCACCCTCGGCTACGAACGCGGCGTCTCCACCCTCGGCCAGCAGGTCGGCTTCCGCCGCGAACTCGACGCCCTCGTCGCCCTCGCCCGCCACAACGGCGCCGCCGCCGACCCCCACATCCGCGACCGCCTCACCCGCGCCTGGGCCGGCCTCGAAGCCCTGCGCGCCGGAGCCCTGCGCGGCACCGACCCCTCCGCCGCCAAGCTCTCCTGGTCCCACTGGCACCGCGATCTCGGCGAACTCGCCCTGGAGGTGTGCGGCCCCACCGCCACCCTCGCCACCTCCGCCCCCTACGAACTCGACGACTGGCAGCGCCTGTTCCTCTTCTCCCGCGCCGACACCGTCTACGCCGGTTCCAGCGAGATCCAGCGGAACATCATCGCCGAGCGGGTGCTCGGCCTCCCCAAGGAGCCGCGCCCGTGACCCGTACCCCGCCGCCCCCCTACGTGCAGGGCCACGGCCTCCTCGCCGGACGGACCGCCGTCGTCACCGCCGCCGCCGGCGCCGGGATCGGCGGCGCCACCGCCCGCCGCTTCCTGGAGGAAGGCGCCCGCGTGCTCGTCAGCGACGCCCACACCCGGCGCCTCGAGGAGACCGAGACCGCGCTCGCCGCCGAGTTCGGCGCCGGATCCGTCGCCTCCCAGCCGTGCGACGTCACCGACGAGAGCCAGGTCCAGGCCTTGTACGACACCGCCGTACGGCTCCACGGACGCCTCGACGTCATCGTCAACAATGCCGGCCTCGGCGGTACCGCCGACCTCGCCGACATGACCGACGAGCAGTGGAACCGCGTCCTCGACGTCACCCTCGGCGGCACCTTCCGCTGCACCCGCGCCGCCCTCCGCCGCTTCCGCGACTCCGGCACCGGCGGCGTCGTCGTCAACAACGCCTCCGTCGTCGGCTGGCGCGCCCAGACCGGACAGGCCCACTACGCCGCCGCCAAGGCCGGCGTCATGGCCCTCACCCGCTGCGCGGCCGTCGAGGCCGCCGCGTACGGCGTCCGCGTCAACGCCGTCTCCCCGTCCCTCGCCATGCACCCCCACCTGGCCAAGGTCACCACCACCGAACTCCTGGACGAGCTCACCGCCCGCGAGGCCTTCGGCCGGTACGCCGAGCCCTGGGAGATCGCCAACGTCATCGTCTTCCTCGCCGGCGACTACTCCTCCTACATGACCGGCGAGACGGTCTCCGTCAGCAGCCAGCACCCGTAGGCCCAGAATGGACGCGTGCCGAACACTCCCAGCAAGAAGAAGACCCAGGTGAGCGGCGGACCCGAGCGCCGCCGCGAACTCCTCGACACGGCCGCCGAGGTGTTCGCCGCCCAGGGGTACGACGCCACCACCGTCCGCAAGATCGCGGACGCCGCCGGGATGCTCGCCGGCAGCCTCTACTACCACTTCGACTCCAAGGAGTCGATGCTCGACGAGATCCTCTCCACCTTCCTCGGCGAGCTGTGGGAGGGGTACGACGCCGTCCTCGACGCCGGTCTCGGCCCCCGCGAGACCATCGAGGCCCTCGTCACCGAGTCCTTCCGCGAGATCGACCGGCACCGCGCCGCCGTCGCCATCTACCAGAGGGAGTCCCGCCACCTCACCGACCAGCCCCGCTTCCACTACCTGACCGACTCGCAGCGCAAGTTCGAGAAGGCCTGGCTCGGCACCCTGGAGCGCGGGGTCGCCGCCGGGGCCTTCCGCGCCGACCTCGACGTCCGCCTCACCTACCGGTTCGTCCGCGACACCGTCTGGGTCGCCGCGTCCTGGTACCGCCCGGGCGGCCTGCACAGCCCCGAGGAGATCGCCCGCCAGTACCTGTCCATGGTCCTGGACGGGATCGCCGTACGCACGTAGACGCCAGGAAGACACCCGGAGGAGCCCGCCATGCCCGAGGCCTACATCGTCGAAGCGGTCCGCACCCCCGTGGGACGCCGAGGGGGCGGCCTCTCGGCCGTCCACCCGGCGGACCTCGGCGCCCACGCCCTCAAGGCCCTCGTCGCCCGCTCCGGGATCGACCCGGCCGCCGTCGACGACGTGGTCCTCGGCTGCCTCGACACCGTCGGACCGCAGGCCGGCGACATCGCCCGTACGGCATGGCTGGCCGCGGGCCTCCCCGAGGAGGTCCCCGGGGTGACCGTCGACCGCCAGTGCGGCTCCTCCCAGCAGGCCGTGCACTTCGCCGCCCAGGCCGTCATGTCCGGCACCCAGGACCTCGTCGTCGCCGGCGGCGTGCAGAACATGTCGATGATCCCCATCGCCTTCGCCTCCCGGCAGGCCGCCGAACCCCTCGGCCTCACCGGCGGCCCCTTCCACGGCAGCGAGGGCTGGCGCGCCCGGTACGGCGACGCGCCGGTCAACCAGTTCCACGGCGCCGAGCTGATCGCCGCGAAGTGGCGGATCACCCGACGCGACCAGGAGGAGTTCGCCCTCCGCTCGCACGAGCGGGCGCTCCGCGCGATCGACGAGGGCCGTTTCGCACGGGAGACCGTGGCGTACGGAGAGGTCGCCGTCGACGAGGGCCCGCGCCGCGACACCAGCGCGGCGAAGATGGCCGGGCTCCGGCCCGTCGTCGAGGGCGGCACCATCACCGCCGCCTGTTCCTCCCAGGTCTCCGACGGGGCGGCGGCGCTGCTCCTGGCGAGCGAGCGGGCCGTACGGGAACACGGGCTGACCCCCCGGGCCCGGATCCACCACCTCTCCGCACGCGGGGAGGACCCGATCCGGATGCTCTCCGCGCCGATACCCGCGACCGCCCACGCGCTCAAGAAGACCGGCCTGACCATCGACGCCATCGACCTCGTCGAGATCAACGAGGCCTTCGCCCCCGTCGTCCTGGCCTGGCTGAAGGAGACCGGCGCCGACCCCGCCCGCGTCAACGTCAACGGCGGCGCGATCGCCCTCGGCCACCCGCTCGGCGCGACCGGCGCGAAACTGATGACGACGCTCCTCCACGAACTGGAACGCACGGGAGGCCGCTACGGCCTCCAGACCATGTGCGAGGGCGGCGGCCAGGCGAACGTGACGATCATCGAACGGCTGTGAGGCACCCGTGGCGGGATGCCGGGACCGTCCTGCCGGAGTCAGGCGCGGGCGTCCGAAGCCCGGGAGGCCCCTGGGGCCGAGCGGTGCGAGGGCGGCCGGTGGGGGAGGGGACCATGTGCGAGGGCGGCGGCCAGGCGAACGTGACGATCATCGAACGGCTGTGAGCGGCCAGCGGACGAGCGTCCGGGCGCTGTGAGGTCGCCCACGTCGCACCGCCGTGGGCTGGTGCGATCCGTCCGGCCATCGGTCGGGCGGGGCGGGAAGGTCCCGAGGCGCACTATTGTTCCGGTAGAGACATCCGGGGCTCGTTCCGCGCGTTCCGGTAGACATCCCGGGCCCGTATCGCGTGTTCCGGGTAGAGCAGCCGGGCCCGCACCGTGCAGGTGCGGGCCCTGGCTGTGCCGCGAGCACCGGCCAGAAAGGCACGCATGACCCGCTCCGAACGCCCTCACAAGCGCAGCCCCCGCACCGCCCAGGCGAAGTCCACGTCGCAGCCGAAGAACTCCCGCGGCGGCCGCCGTCCCACCGCGCCCCCGCCGCCGAGCGAGTTCACGCCGCCGGAGACGCTGACGCCCGCGCTGCCCGCGGTGGCCGCCTTCGCCGACCTCGACATGCCCGAGGGCCTGCTGCGGACCCTGGGTGAGCAGGGCGTCACGGAGCCGTTCCCGATCCAGGCCGCGACCCTGCCGAACTCGCTGGCCGGCCGTGACGTGCTCGGCCGGGGGCGTACCGGCTCCGGCAAGACCCTCGCCTTCGGGCTCGCGATCCTCGCCCGCACCGCGGGCCGCCGCGCCGAGCCGGGCGCGCCGCTCGCGCTGGTCCTGGTGCCCACGCGCGAGCTCGCGCAGCAGGTGACCGACGCGCTCACCCCGTACGCCTCCGCGCTGCGGCTCCGCATCACCACCGTCGTCGGCGGCATGTCGATCAGCCGGCAGTCCTCCGCGCTGCGGCGCGGCGCCGAGATCCTCATCGCCACGCCCGGCCGTCTCCACGACCTCATCGACCGGGGCGACTGCCGTCTCGACCAGGTCGCCGTCACCGTCCTCGACGAGGCCGACCAGATGGCCGACATGGGCTTCCTGCCCCAGGTCACGAAGGTGCTGAAGCAGGTCGAGCCGGACGGGCAGCGCCTGCTGTTCTCGGCCACCCTCGACCGGAACATCGACCGCCTGGTCAAGATGTTCCTCGACGACCCGGTCGTGCACTCCGTCGACCCGTCGGCCGGCGCGGTCACCACCATGGAGCACCACGTCCTGTACGTGGCCGACGAGACCGACAAGAAGGCCGTCACGCTGCGGATCGCCGCCCGCGACGGCCGGACGATCCTCTTCCTGGACACCAAGCGGTCCGTGGACCGGCTGGTCAAGCGGCTCCTCGCCAACGGCGTACGGGCCTCCGGGCTGCACGGCGGCCGCTCGCAGCCGCAGCGGAACCGGACCCTCGACCAGTTCAAGAGCGGTCAGGTCACCGCCCTCGTCGCGACGAACGTGGCGGCGCGCGGCATCCACGTCGACGACCTCGACATGGTCGTGAACGTCGACCCGCCGATGGACCACAAGGACTACCTGCACCGCGGCGGCCGGACCGCCCGTGCCGGTGAGTCCGGCAGCGTCTTCACCCTGGTCCTGCCCGAGCAGAAGCGCGACATGGGCCGTCTGATGACGAACGCGGGCATCAGCCCCCGCACGGCGCAGATCAAGTCCAGCGACGACGAGCTGGCCGAGCTGACCGGCGCGCGGGAGCCCTCCGGCGTCCCGATCGTCATCGAGACCCCGCAGCCGACGCAGCCGCGCAAGCCGGCCGGCTCCGCCGCCGGCGGTGGCCGCTCCGCGGGCCGGCGCCGCCGTCCCGCCCCGGCCGGAGGCACGGCCGGCACGGGCACGGGCTCGGGCCGTTCCGGAGCCACGGGCACGGCCTCGGGCCGCGCCGCGGGCTCCTCGGGCCGTACGTCGGGCTCCGCGGGCCGCACCGCCGGTGCCGCCGGCGGCACGGGCCGCGCGTCCGGCGGTGGCCGGGGAGCGGGCTCCGGCACGGGCGGCGGACGCGGTGCCTCCGCCGGAGCCGGTGCCGGTCGGGCCGGGCGTCAGGCCGCGGGCACCAGCCGCGCGCGGAGCGCCGGCAGCTCGCGGAGCTCCAGGCCGAGGCCGACCGACACGTAACGGAACACGCTCCCGTACGAGGAGCGCAGCTGCTCCAGGGCGGTGTGGAGGTACTCCTCCCGCACCTCCTGGAGCGGAGTGATCAGGGCCGGGTCCCTCGAGTCGATCGCGGTGAGCAGCCGCCCGAACAGACCGTTGTCGGTGACGGGCCGGGGGACCGGGACCGGACCGGCCGGCGGCGGGTCACTCGTCGGGGCGCGGAAGCGTCCGCAGGACCCGCGAGGCCTCCGTCATGATCCGGCTGACCAGCTCCTCGCAGCTGGGAAGGTCCTCGATCACCCCCGCGACCTGACCCGCGGCCATCACGCCCAGGTCGGTGCGGCCCTCGACCATGGAGGCCCGCAGCAGCATCGGGGTGTTCGCGGCGAGGAGGACCTGGCTCCAGGACAGGTCCCTGCCGTGGCGCATCGCGAGGCCGTCGCGGACCATCGCCGACCAGGAGAGCCCGGAGAGCCCGCGGAAACCGGCCGCGCGGTGCAGGGCCCGCGCCAGGGACCGTACCCGCCCGGCGTTCTCCAGGGACGCCACGAGCTCCGTGCGGAGCATCCGGTGGGGCAGCCCGTCGACGGCGGTGGTGACGGTGACGTCCTTGACGGTGGCGGCCAGATAGCGGGCCTTGACCGCGTCCGGCACGGTCGAGTCGGAGGTCAGCAGGAAGCGGGTGCCCATCGCGATGCCCGCCGCCCCGTGGGCGAGCGCGGCGACCAGGCCCCGTCCGTCGTGGAAGCCGCCCGCCGCGATCACCGGGACGTCCACGGCGTCCACCACCTGCGGCAGCAGGACGCTCGTCGCGACCTCGCCGGTGTGGCCGCCGCCCTCCCCGCCCTGGACGAGCACGGCGTCCGCGCCCCAGGCGGCGACCTTCTCGGCGTGCCGCCGGGCTCCGACGGAGGGGATGACGACGACCCCGGCGTCCTTGAGCTCGGCGATCAGGTCGCGGGAGGGCGCGAGGGCGAAGGAGGCGACCCGTACCCCCTCGTCGACGATGATCCGGACCCGTTCACGGGCGTCCCCCGCGTCGGCGCGCAGGTTCACCCCGAAGGGCCGGTCGGTGCGGGACCGCACCTCGCGGACGGCGGCGCGCAGCTCGTCCACGGTCATGGTCGCGGAGGCGAGGACGCCGAGCGCGCCCGCGTTCGCGGTGGCGGAGACGAGCCGGGGCCCGGCGACCCAGCCCATGCCGGTCTGCACGATCGGGTGGCGGACCCCCGTCAGCTCGGTGAGCGCGGTCCTCATCGGGGCGCGACCTCGCGGTCCCGCAGCCGCCGGGGGTCGATGACCTCGCGGATCAGCCGCAGCTCCTCGGCGGTGGGCTCGCGGGTGTACGGCACGTCGCCGTCGTCGGCCGCCGCGAGGTCGAAGCCGGTGGCCGCGCGGACCTCGTCGACGGTGACGCCCGGGTGGAGGGAGGCGATCCGCATCGTGCGGCCGGGCGTCTCGAAGTCGAGGACGGCGAGGTCGGTGACGACTCGGGGGAGGCGGTGGTACGGCCCGACGGCGTGGTCGTAACCGACTCCGCTGATCATGTCGACCCGCTCGACGAAGACCCGGGGCGAATGCTTGGGGATCCAGTAACTGACGGGGTTGTTGAGGGTGTTGACGGGGGCTCCGCGTACGCCGAGGAGCTGGCGGGAGGGCCGCCGCCAGTCGCCGATGCAGGAGATGTTCTGGTTGCCGTACCGGTCGATCTGACTGGCGCCCATCATCACGTGCCGCTTCCCGCCGGTGACCATGGCGAGGTGTCTGCGGTACGGCAGCCAGCCCTCGGGCTCTCCGTCGAGGCCGACGAGCAGCGCCTCGCCGTCGGTGAGGAGCAGGTCGGGGGAGAAGGTGCGTTTGGCGAGGCGGGCTCCGAAGGAGGGGATCAGGCCCATGGGGCTGGCGAGCACCTCCCCGTTGTCGCGCCAGGCCTCGGCGCAGGCGATCACGCAGTACTCGGCGCGGCCGGCCGCTTCCGTCGTCACGTCCGCTGCTCCTCGCGCTCGTCGTGCCAGGCCCGCACGGCGGTCTGGTAGTCGCCCTCGCTCTTGCCGGACAGGAAGCGCTCGGCGAACTCGGTCCAGGGGGTGGTGGCGTAGAGCCTCTGGAACGGCTCGTCGCGGTCGCGGTCGGGGACGCAGGAGGTGAAGTGGGCGCCGTTCGGGGTCTCGACGACTCCGGTGACGCTGTGGCGGCTGACGAGGAGGGTCTGGGGCACGGTGTCCGGCCCGAAGCGGTCGACGATCCGCTCGCAGGAGACGTACGCCGTGTCGGCGGCCTCGCAGAACAGGTCGTCGAAGTAGGGGTCGGGGCCGAGGTACTGGCCGTTGCCGAGCCGGTCGGCGCGGTTGAGGTGGACGAGGGCGGCGTCCATGCGCAGCGCGGGCACGGCCACGAACTCCTCGCCGTCCTCGTACGGGGAGGTGACGGTCCGCAGGCCCGGGTTGACCCGCATCACGTCGGAGCCGAGCCCGGCCCGTACCGGCAGGAAGGGCAGCCGGTTGGCGGCGGCGTGCAGGCCCCACATGAACATCGCCTCGTCGAGCTCGGTGAGCTCGAAGGCGCCGCGTTCGCGGGCCGCCCGGAAGTGGGGTTCGAGGGGGATGGAGTCCAGGGTCGCGAAGGGGGCGACGAGTCGCCGGATCCGGCCGGCGGCGGCGAGCAGGCCGACGTCCGGGCCGCCGTAGGAGATCACCGTGAGATCGGTGATCCCGGAGCGGAGCACCGCCCTCACCAGGGCCATCGGCTTGCGCCGCGACCCCCAGCCGCCGATCCCGACCGTCATCCCGGAACGGAGCCGTCCGACGACCTCCTCGGGCGTCATGGTCTTGTCGCTCACGCGGAGTTCTCCTTCCCGAAGGTGTCGCGGACCCGGTCGGCGACCCCGCTCAGATTGGCCTCGAAGGTGAAGCCCTGCTCGAAGCGGTAGCTGCGCCGTACGTCCACGGGGTCGATGCCGTTGAGCGCGGCCTTGGCGAGGCGCAGGAGGCCGCCGTCCTTGGCGGCGATCTCCCCGGCCAGCGCGAGGGCCGCGTCGAGCAGCTCCGGGCGCGGGACCACCCTCCACACCGAGCCGTGCGCCTGGAGTTCGGCGGCGGTCGCGGTCCGCGCGGTGTAGTAGAGGGCCCGCATCAGATGCTGGGGGACGAGCCGGGCGAGGTGGGTCGCCGCGCCGAGCGCGCCCCGGTCCAGCTCGGGGAGGCCGAAGACGGCGTCCTCGGCGGCGACGATCGCGTCGGCGTTGCCGACGAGCCCGACGCCGCCGCCCAGACAGTGGCCGGCGACCGCCGCGACGACCGGCACCTCGCACTCGTACACGGCGGCGAAGGCCTCCGCGCAGCCGCTGTTGGCCCCGATCAGGGAGGCGTGCCCGGGGTCGCGCTGCAACTCCTTGATGTCGACGCCCGCGTTGAAGCCGCGGCCCTCGGCGGTGAGGACGACGCACCGGACCCCGGGGTCCCGGCCGGCGGCGCGGACGGCGTCGGCGAGCGCGTACCAGCCTTTGACGGGCAGGGCGTTGACGGGTGGGAAGTCGACGGTGACCAGGGCCACGCCCGGAGTGGGGCGCGAGGTGCAGACACCCATGAGCGGATCAGCTACCTTTCCACCAAACGTTTGTTAGGTACCTCTTGGAGGGGAAGGTAGCAGCCGATGGAGCTGGACGGGAGGGTCGTGCTCGTCACCGGTGGAACCCGAGGAGTCGGCGCGGGCATCGCCCGCGCCTTCCTGCGGGCCGGCGCCCGGGTCGCCGTCTGCGCCCGCAGACCCCCGGACACACCGGTCGGGGCGGCGGGCCGCACCGCCGACTTCCACCCGCTCGACCTGCGGGAGCCCACCGCCGTGCAGGAGTTCCTCACCGCCTTCGCCGAGCGGTACGGACGGCTCGACACCCTCGTCAACAACGCGGGCGGCACGCCGTACCGCCTCCTGGGGGAGGGCGAGGCCGAACGGCACGCGCGCGTGGTCGAGCTGAACCTCACCGCCCCGCTCGCCGTCAGCCTCGCCGCCCGCCCGCTCCTGCGGGCCTCGCGCGGCACGATCGTCATGATCGGCAGCGTCAGCGGCACCCGGCCCTCCCCGGGCACCGCCGCCTACGGCGCGGCCAAGGCGGGCCTGGAGAACCTCGCCCGCTCCATGGCCGTCGAATGGGCCCCCGAGGTACGGGTCAACACCCTCGTCCCCGGCATGGTCAGGACCGAACTGTCCGGCCTGCACTACGGCGACGACGCGGGAGTCGCCGCCGTCGGCCGGACCGTACCGCTGGGCCGGCTCGCCGCCCCGGACGAGATCGGCGAGGCGGCCGTCTTCCTCGCCTCCGACCGGGCGGCCTACGTCTCGGGTGCCTCGCTCCTCGTCCACGGCGGCGGGGAGCGCCCCGCCTTCCTGGACGCCGCCACCGCCAACCGACAGAGCTGAGGGGAGACCGGGATGGGAATCTGCGAGGGCCGTGTCGTCATCGTCACCGGAGCGGGACGCGGACTGGGCCGGGCGCACGCGCTCGCCTTCGCCGCCGAGGGCGCCCGGGTCGTCGTCAACGACCTCGGGGTCGGCCTCGACGGCCGCCCCGGCCCCGACAGCCCGGCGGCGGCGGTCGTCGAGGAGATCAGCGCCGCGGGCGGTGAGGCCCTCGCCCACGGCGGCGACATCGCGACCACCGAGGGCGCCGCCTCCCTGGTCGCGGCCGCCCTCGACACCTGGGGACGGCTCGACACCCTCGTCAGCAACGCGGGCTTCCTCCGTGACCGGATGCTCGTGAACCTCGACGAGAACGACTGGGACGCCGTCATGCGGGTCCACGGCAAAGGCCACTTCCTGCCCCTGCGCCACGCCGCCGCGCACTGGCGGGCCGAGGCGAAGGCCGGACGGGCGCCGGTCGCCAGGGTCGTCCACACCACCTCGGGCGCCGGGCTCCTCGGCAGCGTCGGACAGGCCAACTACGCGGCGGCGAAGGCCGCGATCGTCGGCCTCACCCTGGTCGCGGCGGCGGAACTCGCCCGGTACGGGGTCCAGGTCAACGCGATCGCCCCGGCGGCCAGGACCCGGATGACCGAGCAGGTCTTCGACGGCCTGGACGCACTGCCCGAGGACGTGTCACCGCTCGTGGTGTGGCTGGGCTCGGCCGCGTCGGAGGGCGTGACCGGCAGGATCTTCGAGGCCGAGGGGGGCCGCCTCACCGTCATGGAGGGCTGGCGGCCCGGCCCGACGGAGGACAAGGGCACACGCCGCACCCCGGCGGAGGCGGGGGAGACGGCCCGCCGCCTCCTGTCGGAGTCGGAACCACCGCGACCGGTGTACGGGGCCTGAGCCCGCCCGAGGGCGGCGGCCCGGGCGCGCCAGGAGGGTGCGCGACCCGAGTCGGCCAAGGGTGCGCGACCTGGGCACCTCCGAGCGCGAGATCTGGGGCCGCCCACGTACGCGACCCGCACGAGACCCGTACGGGAGGCATGTCCGCCGGGGTCCGAAAAGGCCCCGGCGGACCCATGCACACGAGATCCGCACCTTCGCGGGCAAGGGGTTAACGTCCGGCGAATACAGGGCCGTTGGGGTTCCGGGCGGGATCTACGCGCGTCCACAATCTCAGCCATGCGAATCCCCCCTCGATTCACCCTCGCCGGCGGTGTCGCCACCGCCCTCCTCTCGTCCCTCCTCCTCGGCGCGCCCGCCACCGCCGCACCCGCCCCCGCACCCGCCGCCGTCGTGACCTCGGTCGCGGCGACCGCGGCCGTCGGCGACATCTGCTACTCCGACCTGCCCAGCCAGGCGCACACCACCCTGCGCCTGATCGACGCCGGCGGCCCCTTCCCGTACAGCCAGGACGGCACCGTCTTCCAGAACCGGGAACGGATCCTGCCCGGCCGGTCGCTCGGCTACTACCACGAGTACACGGTCAAGACCCCCGGCTCCTCCACGCGCGGCGCCCGCCGCATCGTCACCGGCGACGCGGCCCAGGAGGACTACTACACCGCCGACCACTACGCGTCCTTCGACCTGATCGACCACGACTGCTGACAGTCGCCCCGGCGGCCGGCCGGCCCCACCCCACCGGCCGCCCCCGACCTCTCAGGCGCGGCGCGGGGACGTCCATTCGAGCCGGGTCCTGACCCGGGGGTCGTGGACGTACTCCAGGGCGGCGAGCGCCGTCTCCCGCGCCGCGCCGTCCGGGTCCCCGTCCGCGAGGACCGACGCCAGCGCCTCGACGGCGCGCGGGTCCTGACGGATCGCGAGGCCGCGCGCCGCCTCCGCCGCCGTCTCCGGATCGGTGTCGCCCACCCGCTCGGCGAGCCCCTCCCGGACGAGCGGGGTGTCGTCGGGCAGCTCGGCGAGCGCGAGCGTCGCCCAGTCCCGTACTCGCGCGTCACCGTCCCGGCTCAGCGCCAGCAGCACCCCGAGCGCCTCCACGTGCCCGGCCGGCACGATCCCGGCCAGGGCCCCCGCGACCGCCCGCCGCACCGCCGCGTCGGCGTGCCCGGCCGCCGCGAGGAGTTCGGGCACGGCGGCCGGGTCCCCGCACTCCCCGAGCGCCGACACCACCGAGAGCACCGGCTCCCGCGCCGGACCCACCACCTCCGCCGCGACCCGCCGCAGCACCGGCACCGCGCTCGCCGCGAAGCCCGGCAGGGCGCCGAGCACCCGCGCGCCGAGCGCCCGGCGCAGCGGATCGCGGTACGCGCACCACGCGGCCGCCGCCACGAAGGTCTCCTCGTCGGCCCGGCCGGCCAGTTCGGCCACCGCCGTCGTCCAGTCGTCGAGTTCCGGGTCGCCGCAGCGCAGGGCCCGCGCCGCCAGCTCCTCGTGCGAGGTACGCAGCCCCAGCGCCGCCTCCAGGAGCGTGGCGATGGCCGCGTGTCCCGTCTGGCGTTCGTCGCCGCGCCCGGGAGCGCCGTCCTCCCGCAGCAGCTCCACGACGACCGTCACCCCGCCGTCCTCCCGGACCCGGCGGATCACGGCCTCGTACGTCTGCCCGCCCTCGTTCCCCGCGACGAGCCCGCGCCGCAGCTCGGCCGCGATGTCGGCGCCGATCCAGCGCCGCGCCTCCCGCAGCGCCGCCTCCCGGGCCGTCGCCCCGTGGTCGAGGAGCGCCCGGACGCATCCGGTGGAGCCGCGCCGGGCGGCGGCCACGAGCGGGAGGAACCCGTCGGGTCCGCGCCGGTCGGGGTCGGCCCCGTGCTCCAGCAGAACTCGGGAGGTGTCGGCGTGCCCGAGCCGCAGCGCCCACGCGAGGGCGGTGAAGCCGTACGCCTCCTCCTGGTCCGCCGCCGCGCCCGCCGCCAGCAGCGCTCGCGCCACGTCGGTGTGTCCGCCGACGGCCGCCCCGCAGAGCGGCAGGTCGCCGCCGTCCTCGCCGCTGCCCCGGCCCGGATCCGCCCCGGCGGCCAGCAACACCCGTACGATTCCGGCCTCGTCGCCGACGGCCGCCCGGTACAGCGCGGTCTCCTCGTCCTCCCGGTCCTCGGGGCCGGCCCCGTTCCGCAGGGCGCGTACGACCCCGTCCTCGTCCCCGTCCCGGATGGCGTCGAACAACGTGCTCATGCGCCGACCCTGACCCGCCGTCCGTCCCTGGCGCAAATCAGATTCCCGCCCCGGCCCGCGAAGCACGGCGCCGACCGTCGCCGTCCGGCCGTCCGCTCGTACGCCTGTGCCAGAATCAGGCCGCATGACCCATGATCACGACGGTGCGGCGCTGAGCGTCGGCCACGGCGACGCCGCGCTCACGAAGCTCCTGGACCAGGGGCTCGACGCGTTCAACTTCGCGGCCACCGGGACGACCCCCGAGGACCAGGGCGAGCTCTCCGTGAAGGCCGTCGACGCGAACGGCGAGCTCATCGGCGGGCTCACCGGCTGGACCTGGAGCGGCCTCTTCGGCATCGACATGCTGTGGGTCCGGGAGGACAGCCGGCAGGACGGCTGGGGGAGCCGGCTCCTGCGCGCGGCGGAGGACGAGGCCAGGCGCCGCGGCTGCGACCGTGCCAATGTCTCGTCGTTCACCTTCCAGGCCCCGGACTTCTACCGTCGGCACGGATACGTGGAGACCGGCCGGATGCTCGGCATCCCGGGCGGCGCCGAGGACGTCCACTTCCACAAGAGCCTGGTGGTGGACACGCCCGGGGAAGCGTCCTGAGTCGCCTCGGGAACGTCCCGCCCGGCCCGCGGGCGGACGGCCCCGCTGTCCGCCCGCGACCTGGCGCGCGTCGGCCCCGCTGTCCGGACGCGACCTAGCCCGCGCACTCCAGGACCGTGCGGCACACCCCGCACCGGGCTCGCAGCGCCCGTCCCGCCGGCACCCGCAGGCGCTGCCGGCAGACCGGGCAGGGGAACGACACACCGGTCGCGGGCGCCCCGCCCTCGAAGGCGTACGGGGCGCCCTCGCCCGCCCTGCCCCGGCGCCGCTCCCAGCCGTACCGCCGTCGCTCGGCCCAGCCCGCCCCGGCGAGCGGCGGCGGCGTCCGCTCCCGCCCGGCCTCGGTCCGGCCCCGCACCCACGCCTCGTACGCCACGTCGCTGGTGAACCACGGTGACGGGTCCTCGCCGAAGACCTCGGCCCGCTTGGCGAGGACGTAGCCGAACTCCTCCGGGGTCAGGTAGCCCAGCTTCTGGCTCTCCACGCCGTCCTGCCGGTAGGCGTCGAGCAGCAGCCAGCCCGCCCCCAGGTACGTGGTGACGACGTCGGTGAGGATCTCGTTCTCGGCGGTGCCGGGGAAGCCGAGGCCGAGCCGGTGCAGCAGGACGTGGGTGATCTCGTGGGCGAGGGCCGCGCCGATGTCCCGGCGGCGCGTCCGGAACCGGTCGTTGAGCTCCACGAAGTACTCGGGTCCCGCCGCGAGCTCGACGGCCGCCGCGTACTCCATCGGCCGGAAACTCACCACCATGCGCGCCTCGGGCAGCCTCAGGTGCCGGACCAGGGCACGGGCCACCCGCTGGGTGCCGAGGTGCAGGTCCTCGTCGTCGGCGAGGGCCACGTCGGAGGACGGGACGCTCACCGGGTACCGGTGCACTCCGTCGGGGGAGAGGCGTCGGTAGAGCGCCGTGAGCGAGGCCCCGACGGTGGCGCGGTGCGGAAGGCCGTGGGCGACACGGTCGCCCTCCTGACGGTTCGGCATGCCGGATTCCCCCTTGTTCCCACTGTACGGTCTTGCCACCGTCTCTGGCCGAAAAGGCTTCCTTGTGGCGGCAGTTGGGCGCTGTCCATAATTCGGACATGACTTGACGGGCGCATGTCATGGCCGTCGAGGCAGCCCCCCATGAGAGAAGGCAGACACGTGAAGCAGAACAGAATGGTCCGCGCACTCCAGAAGTTCGCCGCCGCCGGTGCCGTCGTCCTGGCGGCCGTCAGCCTCCAGCCCACCACCAACGCCGCCGCGGCCCCCGCCCCCGTCGTCGGCGGTACCCGCGCCGCCCAGGGCGAGTTCCCCTGGATGGTCAGGCTCTCCATGGGCTGTGGCGGCTCGCTGATCACCCCGCAGGTCGTGCTCACCGCGGCCCACTGTGTGAGCGGCTCCGGCAACAACACCAGCATCACCGCCACCGCCGGAGTCGTGGACCTCCAGAGCAGCAGCGCCATCAAGGTCAGGTCCACCAAGGTCCTCCAGGCCCCCGGCTACAACGGCAAGGGCAAGGACTGGGCGCTGATCAAGCTCGCCAGCCCCATCACCTCGCTGCCCAACCTCAAGCTCGCCGAGACCACCGCGTACAACAGCGGCACCTTCACGGTGGCCGGCTGGGGCGCCGCCCGTGAGGGCGGGGCGCAGCAGCGTTACCAGCTCAAGGCCAACGTGCCGTTCGTCTCGGACGCCTCCTGCCAGTCCTCGTACGGCAGCGACCTCGTCCCGAGCGAGGAGATCTGCGCCGGCTACACCCAGGGCGGCGTCGACACCTGCCAGGGCGACTCCGGCGGCCCGATGTTCCGCAAGGACAACGCCGGAGCCTGGGTCCAGGTCGGCATCGTGAGCTGGGGCCAGGGCTGCGCCCGGCCCAACTACCCCGGCGTCTACACAGAGGTCTCGACCTTCGCCGCCGCCATCAAGTCCGCCGCGGCCACGCTGTAACGGACTCCGCGTACAGGTGCCCCGGAGCGGCCTCGGCTCCGGGGCACCACCCGTGTGCGGACACTCTCGGCCCCGCGCCCCGGCCCCAGGGCCCTCGCCTCCGGGCCCCCGGCCCAGCCCCGCCCCAACCCTCGATCAGCGCCCTCGTCTCAGTGGCGTTCCCGCAGGACGTCGAGCGCGACGCCCGCCCCCGCGTCACCCTCCAGCTCCAGCACCCACACCTCGTTCGCGCCCTCCCGGAGCACCGGGCCCGGGACGAACAGCGCGTCCTGCGGACCGGCCGTCCAGTACCGGCCCAGGCAGAAACCGTTCACCCACACGAAGCCCCGGGTGGCCCCCGGCACCCGCAGCACCGCGTCCCCCGCCCCGGTCACGTCCAGCGTCCCCCGGTAGAGACCCGGCCCGCTCCGCTCCGCCGCCGACGCGAACCGCACCTTGTCCACGGCCGCCGCCTCGAACGCGTCCAGCCGCAGCCCCCGCGACCGGAACCCGTGCAGATACTGCCGTTCGTGCCGGACCCCGCCCGTGATCCCCTTCGGCTCCCCGAGCCGCGGCCCGTAGTTGACCCGACCGAGCGACTCCACCCACAGATCCACCACCGCGGGACCCGGCACCGGCCCGGCGAGCGTCACGTCCTCACCGTCCGCCGTGTCGAGGACCCCCGCGGGGCGCCCGTCGACGTACACCACCGCCCGGTCCCGCAGCCCCGTCACCCCCAGCGGATACGGCTGCCGGGGACCCGGCACCGCCACCCGGTGACGCACCAGGCCCCGGTCCACACCCAGCTCCTCGAAGGTCGGCGGCACCGGCGTCACCGACTCCTCGCCGCCGAGCACCTCCAGGACCGCGTCCAGCGAAGCCCAGCCGTCCACCACGCCCCGCACCGGGACCGCGAGCCGCGCCGGCGGCGCCGGAGGCTCCGGCAACGCCCCCACCGCGTAATCCGCGAGCACCTCACGGAACGCCCAGAACTTCTCCGTCGCCCGCCCCGCCTCGTCGACCGGCGCGTCGTAGTCGTACGAGGTCACCGTCGCCCGCAGCGGCCCGTCGTGCAGCTCACCCGCCCGGTTCGCCCCCGCCCAGCCCGCGAAGTTCGTCCCCCCGTGCGCCATGTACACATTGACCGAGGCCCCACACTCCAGGATCTCCCGCAACGCCGCCGCCGCGTCCACCGCGCCCCGCACCGCGTGCTCCGTGCCCCAGTGGTCGAACCAGCCGCACCAGAACTCCATGCACATCAGCGGCCCCGACGGCTGATGGCGCCGTAGCGTCGCGAAGCCCTCCCGCGCCCCCGAACCGAAGTTCGCCGTCGCCAGCACCCCCGGCACCGACCCACCCGTCAGCATGTGGTCCTCGGGACCGTCCGAGGTGAACAGCGGAACGCTCACCCCGCACTCCCGCAGCAGCTCCGCCACCCGCTCCAGATAGGCCAGATCGCTGCCGTAACTCCCGTACTCGTTCTCCACCTGCACCAGGACCACCGGACCGCCCCGGTCCACCTGCCGCTCCACCACCTGCGGCAGCAGCCGCCGGAACCAGGCCTCCACCGGCGCCAGGAACTCCGGGTCCAGAGTCCGCACCCGCCGCCCCAGCGGACCGGTCAGCCAGTGCGGCAGACCGCCGTTCTCCCACTCGGCGCAGATGTACGGCCCCGGGCGCACGATCGCCCACATCCCCGCCCGCGCCACCGCGTCCAGGAAACGGCCCAGCGCCTCCACGTCCCCGTACCGGCCCGGCTCCGGCGCGTACAGGTTCCAGGGGACGTACGTCTCCACACAGTTCAGGCCCATCGCGCGCAGCATCCCGAGCCGGTGCTCCCACTGCGCCTCGTGCACCCGGAAGTAGTGCAGCGCCCCCGAGAGCAGCCGCACCGGCCGCCCGTCGAGCAGAAAGTCCTCGTCACCCACAGCGAACGTGCTCATGGCCTCACCCTCGCCCTCTGGCGGTGAACCGGTCCATGGACAAAGATCGTCGCAGTTTGGACGTTAGGGCCTGTCTGGCAATTGCCGCCGGGTCCGGGCCGCCCGGCACGCACGCACCGAACGACCCGGCCTGATCCGACGCCAATTGTCAGACAGGCCCTAGGCCCGCCCGGCGGAACACGGACGGGGACGAAGGAGGCCCACCCGGCATGTACCACACCTGGATGCGGTACTTCACGCCCAGCCCGGTCCACCACCGCCTCGGCCTCGTCTGCCTCGGCGTCGGACTCCAGCACGGCACCCTCCCCACCGTCGGCCCCCGCACCCTCGACCACCACGTCGCCGTCGTCGTCTCCGCCGGCAGCGGCTGGTACCGGGCCGCCGACGGCCGCCGCACCACCGTCACCGCACCCGCCCTGCTCTGGCTCACCCCCGGCACCCCCCACCACTACGGCGCCGACCCCGGCACCGGCTGGGACGAGGCCTTCGTCGACTTCTCCGGCCCCGCCACCACCACCTACACCGAACTCGGCTACATCGAGCCCGACCGGCCCGTCGTCCCCCTCGCCGACGCCGCCCCCGCACGCGCCGCCATCAGCCGCATCGCCCGCGCCGCCCGCGCCGGAAACCCCCTCCTGGAAGTCGAGACCGGCGCCGCCGTCCACGAACTGCTCGTCGCCCTGCGCCGCGCCCGCGCCGACACCAACGCCGACGGCGACCCCGTCCTCGCCGCCCTCGCCCGCGACGCCTTCCAGCCCCTCTCCGTCGCCGAACACGCCGCCCGGCACGGCATGACCGCCGCCGAACTGCGCACCACCGTCCGCCGCGCCGCCGGATGCAGCCCCAAGGACTACCTGCTCACCGTCCGCCTCGGCCGGGCCAAGGAACTCCTCGCCGCCACCGAACTGCCCGTCGCCGCCGTCGCCCGCCGCGTCGGCTACGACGACCCGGCCTACTTCTCCCGGCTCTTCACCCGCCGGGTCGGCACCGCCCCCATCCGCTTCCGCGAACAGCAGGGACGGTCCGTGCACGGCGGCTGGAGCAACCGCGTTCCGGATCCCGAACACCCGCCCACGATCCTCCCGGGATCCGTCTAAGCTCGCAGATCATGAGTGACTCCACCCAGGCCCAGCCGGCCGACGCCCCCGCCCAGGTCGACGAGTCCGTACGGGCCGAACTGACCCGGCTGCGCGAAAGCATCGACAACATCGACGCGGCGGTCGTGCACATGCTCGCCGAGCGCTTCAAGTGCACCCAGCAGGTCGGCGTCCTCAAGGCCCGGCACCAGCTTCCGCCCGCCGACCCCGCCCGCGAGTCCCGCCAGATCGCCCGGCTGCGGGAACTCGCCGGGAGCGCGAAACTGGACCCGGCCTTCGCGGAGAAACTCCTGAACTTCATCATCGCCGAAGTCATCCGCCACCACGAGACGATCGCGGACGGAGCACGCTGATGGCCCGCGTCACGGTCTTCACCCTCGGAGGGACCATCTCCGCCCGAGGCGGCGACGCGGCCCGCATGAGCGGCCAGGAGGTCCTCGCCGAACTCGGCGGCGGCCACGACGTCGTCCTGAACGACTTCCGCCGCGTCCCCAGCTCCACCCTCACCCACGAGGACCTCGCCGCGCTCGCCGCCGAGGTCCGCGCCACCGTCGCCGCCGGCTCCGGCGTGGTCGTCGTCCAGGGCACCGACACCCTGGAGGAGACCGCCTTCCTCCTCGACCTGCTCTGCACCACCGAGCAGCCGATCGCCGTCACCGGCGCCATGCGCCGCCCCGACCTGCCGGGCGCCGACGGCCCCGCCAACCTGGCCGCCGCCCTCGCCGTCGCCGCCGACCCCGCCTGCCGGAACCTCGGCGTCCTCGTCGTCCTCGCCGACGAGATCCACGCCGCCCGGTTCGCCCGCAAGACCCACACCACCTCCGTCGCCACCTTCGCCTCACCCGGCGCCGGACCGCTCGGCAGCGTCGTCGAGGGCGAACCCCGTATCCTGCTCCGCCCCGCCGTCCCGTGCGCCGTCCACCCGCTGAAGCTCGACCCCGAGGTCAGGGTGGCCCTCGTGACGCTCTCCCTCGGCGACCGCGGCGAACTCCTCGACGCCGTCGACCACCGCTTCCAGGGCCTCGTCGTCGCCGCCTTCGGCGCCGGCCACGCCCCCGCCCGGCTCGTCGAACCCCTGGCCGGGATCGCCCGCCGCATCCCCGTCGTCCTGGCCTCCCGCACCGGCGGCGGCACGACCCTCTCCGACACCTACCGCGGCCCCGGCTCCGAACACGACCTGCTCCACCACGGACTGATCCCGGCCGGCCCCCTCGACCCCGCCAAGGCCCGCATCCTGCTCCACACCCTGCTCTCCAGCGGCGCCGCGGGCCCCGCCGGCTACGACCGTCCCCGCATCACCGCCGCCTTCGCCCACCTCAACGGCTCCGGCCTCGCCTGACGCCCCAGGCACGGCCCCGTACGACTTGCCCCCACCACCCCTGCCCCGCGCCGAAGGCATCGGGCAGCATAGGGCCATGTCCGTACTGACGCGCGACGAAGCGCAGACCCGTGCCCAGCTCCTCGATGTCCAGCACCACCAGGTCGACCTCGACCTCACCGCCGGCGACGACCTCTTCCACTCCCGGAGCCTCATCCGGTTCACCGCCCGCGCCGCCGGGGACACCTTCGTCGAGCTGAAGCCCGAAACCCTGCACTCCGCCCATCTGGACGACCGGCCCCTCGACGTCACGACGCTCGACGGGAACCGCCTCCCCCTGAGCCTCACCGAGGGCGAGCACGTCCTGAGCATCAGTACGACCATGCGGTACTCCCGTACCGGCGAGGGCATGCACCGGTTCACCGACCCGAGCGACGGCGAGTCGTACGTCTACACCCAGCTCTTCATGGAAGACGTCCAGCGCGTCTTCCCCGCCTTCGACCAGCCCGACCTCAAGACCGTCTTCGAGGTCTCCGTCGACGCCCCCGAGGGCTGGACCGTCCTCGCCAACGGCATCACCGAACAGCAGCCCGACGGACGCTGGAAGGCCGCCCCCACCCCGCCGCTCTCCACCTACTTCGTATGCGTCGCCGCCGGCCCCTGGCACTCGATCCGCACCGAGCACGCCGGGCTCCCCTTCGGCATCCACTGCCGCCGCTCCCTCGCCGCCCACCTCGACGACGACGCCGACGAGATCCTCGCCGTCACCAAGGCCTGCTACGACCGCTTCCACGAGAAGTTCGAGGAGCCCTACCCCTTCGACTCCTACGACCAGGCCTTCGTCCCCGAGTTCAACGCCGGCGCCATGGAGAACCCCGGCCTCGTCACCTTCCGCGACGAGTTCGTCTTCCGCTCCGCCGTCACCGTCACCGAACGCCAGACCCGCGCCATGGTCATCGCCCACGAGATGGCCCACATGTGGTTCGGCGACCTCGTCACCCTGCGCTGGTGGGACGACATCTGGCTGAACGAGTCCTTCGCCGAGTACATGGGCTACCAGACCGTCAACGAGGCCTGCGCCGACCTCTTCCCCGACACCTGGGTCGACTTCGGCGTCACCCGGAAGGCCTGGGGATACGAGGCCGACCAGCGGCCCTCCACCCACCCCGTCGCCCCCGACCCCGAGTCCGTCCCCGACACCGCCTCCGCACTCCTCAACTTCGACGGCATCTCCTACGCCAAGGGCGCCTCCGCCCTCCGCCAGCTCGTCACCTGGCTCGGCGAGAAGGACTTCCTCGCCGGCATCAACATCCACTTCAAGCGCCACAAGTTCGGCAACGCCACCCTCGCCGACTTCATCGACAACCTCGCCGCCGCCACCGACCGCGACGTCCACGCCTGGGCCGACCAGTGGCTCCGCACCACCGGCGTCGACACCCTCACCCCCGTCCTCACCGGCGGCGGCCCCCGCTGGCAGCTCACCGTCAC
Source organism: Streptomyces sp. Qhu_M48 (assembly GCF_051305195.1). Lineage (NCBI taxonomy): Bacteria > Bacillati > Actinomycetota > Actinomycetes > Kitasatosporales > Streptomycetaceae > Streptomyces > Streptomyces sp. Qhu_M48. The sequence goes on from NZ_CP195432.1 coordinate 1,887,010, forward strand.
CCGCGACGGCAGCCGCCCCCACCGCATCGCCGCCGGCCTCTACGACCGCGACCCCTCCGGCGACCTCGTCCTGCGCGAGCGGCGCGAACTCGACGTCCCGCAGACCGAACCCGCCGAACTCACCGGCCCCCGCCCCGCCCTCGTCGTCCTCAACGACGAGGACCTCACCTACACCAAACTCCGCTTCGACGACACGTCCATGGAATCCGCCCTGCGCGGCCTCTCCCGCATCCCCGACCCCCTCACCCGCGCCGTCATCTGGAACGCGCTGCGCGACATGGTCCGCGACGGCGACCTCGCCCCCGCCGAATACCTCGAAGTCGCCCTCGCCCACCTCACCGCCGAGACCGAACTCGCCCTCGTCCAAGGCGTCCTCGGCTTCGCCCGCACCCAGATCGCCGACCGGTACGTCACCGAGGACGCCCGCCCCGCCGCCCTCGCCACCCTCCGCGAGATCGCCCGCGCCCTCCTCCGCCGCACCGAGGACGGCTCCGCCCCCGGACTGCGCCTCACCGCCGTCCGCGCCCTCATCGACAGCGCCACCACCCCCGACCAGATCGCCTCCTGGCTCGACGAGGGCACCGTCCACGGCGGCCCCGAACTCGACCCCGAACTGCGCTGGCGCATCCTGGCCCGCCTCGCCGTCCTCGGCGCCACCGACGAGCCCACCATCGCCGCCGAACTGCGCCGCGACCCCAGCGCCACCGGACAGGAGGGCGCCGCACGCTGCCGCGCCGCCCTCCCCTCGGAGGAGGCCAAGGCGGCGGCCTGGTCCGCCCTCTTCGACACGGACGCCCTCTCCAACTACCTCTTCACCGCCACCGCCCAGGGCTTCTGGCAGCCGGAGCAGGCGGAACTCGTACGGCAGTACGTGCCCCGCTTCTACGAGGCGGCCATCGCCCTGGCCGACCGCCGGGGCCCCGCGATGGCGGAGGCGGCCGGCCGCTACGCCTTCCCGTCGTACGCGGTCGACGCCGAGTCCCTGGCGCTCGGGGAACACCACCTGGCGTCGGCCACCATGATCCCGGCCCTCCGCCGCAAGCTCGTCGACCAACTGGACGACCTCCGCCGAGCCCTGAAACCCCACAACACCTGATCCCCCCTGGGCTGGCGCCCACCCCGCTGGGCCGCACCCCCCCCCGTTGTGGGCATTCGTTCCGCTGGGGCGGAACGGGTGGGCACAACGGAACGGCGCCCCTTGCCGGGCTAAGGCTTCCGCGCCCTGACCCGCACCCCGTGGTTCGGCGCACGTCTGGTGCCGGTCCAGGCCCCAGGGGCGGAGGCGCCGCCGAGCCCGCCGTCCCGTGTGCCCACCCGTCCCGCCCCAGCGGGACGATTGCCCACACGGGGGGCGGGGGAGGGCCGCTCCCCAGGACGCAAGACCCCGACCCGCACCCCAAACCCCACCGCACGTCCCCCGTTCGGGTCACAACCACCGACTCACCGGACACGCCCCGCCCACGCCCGCCACCCTGTCGCCCATGCGTGCCGCACCCCCACCCCTCGCCGGAGGCACCCCCGGCGCCGACGCCCTCCGCCCCCTCCTGGACACCGTCCTCGACGCCCTCCGCACCGGCGCGGAGGAGCGCGGCGGCCCTCTCCCGCCCGGCGGCCCGCAGGCCGTCGCAGTCAGGGCGGCGGCCCTCGGAGCCGTACTCCCCGAGACCGGCACCGGCCCCCACGAGGCCCTCTCCACCCTCGTCCACGCCCTCGCCGCCGGCGCCGCCGACCCCGCCCACCCCCTCTGCGCGGCCCACCTCCACACCCCACCGCTCGCCCTCGCCGCCGCCGCCGACCTGGCCGCCTCCGCACTGAACCCGTCCATGGACTCCTGGGACCAGGCCCCCGCCGCCTCCGCCCTGGAAGCCCTGGTGACCGCCGCGCTCGCCGCCGAGGTCCACCCGGACGCGACCGACCCCGACGCCCTCGTCACCACCGGCGGCACCGAGTCCAACCAACTCGCCCTGCTGCTCGCGAGGGAACGCCTCGGCCCGGTGCGTACCGTCGTCGGCGCGAACGCCCACCACTCCTTCCGCCGCGCCGCCTGGCTCCTCGGCCTCCCCGAACCCGTCGTCGTCCCCACCCCCCGGGGAACGATCGACCCGGCCGCCCTCCACGAGGCACTCACCGCCCTCACCGGCCCCGTCCTCGTCGCCGCCACCGCCGGAACCACCGACGAGGGTCTGATCGACCCCCTGCCGGAGCTCGCCGACGCGTGCGCGGCCCGGGGCGCCGGCCTCCACGTCGACGCCGCCTACGGAGGCCCCCTCCTCTTCAGCCGCACCCACCGCCACCTCCTCGACGGCCTCCACCGCGCCCGCACCGTCACCGTCGACCTGCACAAACTCGGCTGGCAACCCGCCGCCGCCGGACTCCTCGCCGTACGCGACGCCACCGACCTCACCGCCCTCGGCCACACCGCCGACTACCTCAACGCCGACGACGACACCGACGCCGGCCTCCCCGACCTCCTCGGTCGCTCCCTGCGCACCACCCGCCGCCCCGACGTCCTCAAGACCGCCGTCACCCTCCGCGCCCTCGGCCGAACCGGCCTCGGCGCCCTCGTCGACGCCTGCCTGGACCGGGCCCAGGACCTGGCCGACCTCGTGGAGAAGACCCCCACCCTCGAACTCCGCGCCCGGCCCACCCTCACCACCGTCCTCTTCCGGCCGAGCGGCGCCGACGACGAGACCGTCGCCACGATCCGCCGCACCCTCCTCGCCGAGGGCCGCGCCGTCCTCGGCCGCGCCCAGGCCGACGGCCGCCTCTGGCTCAAGGCCACCCTGCTCAACCCCCACGCCACCCCCGGCGACCTGGCCCAGCTCATCACCCTCGTGGAAGGCAGCGCGCACCGATGACCGGCAGCACCCCCAAGGACGAGATCGACCGGCCCCACGACCTGGTGGGCATCGGCATCGGCCCCTTCAACCTCTCCCTCGCCGCCCTCGCACACGGCGTCCCCGGCGGCCTCTCCACCACCTTCTACGAGCAGAAACCGGCCTTCCACTGGCACCCCGGTCTCCTCATCGAGGGCGCCACCCTCCAGGTCCCCTTCCTCGCCGACCTGGTGACCCTCGCCGACCCCGCCAGCCCCTGGACCTTCCTCAACTACCTGAAGAGCCGCGAACGCCTCTTCCCCTTCTACTTCGCCGAGAAGTTCCACATCCAGCGCGCCGAATACGACGCCTACTGCCGCTGGGTCAGCGAGCGACTCCCCGGCCTGAACTTCGGCCACCAGGTCGACTCGGTCCGCTGGAACCCCGAACGCCGCCTGTTCGAAGTCGACTTCACCCAGATCGACCCGGACGGCGGCGCCGAGGCCCTCGGCCGCGCCTACACCCGCAACGTCGTCCTCGGCGTCGGCACCGAGCCGTACGTCCCCGAACCCCTCAAACCGCTCGCCGACGCCCCCGGCGTCCCCGTCTTCCACTCGGCCGACTACCTCGCCCACCGCGACACGCTCCTCGCCGCCGGGCACGTCACCGTCATCGGCTCCGGACAGTCCGGCGCCGAGGTCTTCCTCGACCTGCTCAAGGCCCGCCCCGCCGGAACCGAACGGATCACCTGGCTCGCCCGCACCGAGGCCTTCGCCCCCATGGAGTACTCCAAGCTGGGCCTGGAACACTTCACCCCCGACTACACCCGCTACTTCCACGCCCTGCCCGAGTCGGTACGCGGCGAACTCATGCCCCGCCAATGGCAACTGCACAAGGGCATCGACGCCGACACCATCGCCGCCATCCACGACGAGCTCTACCGCCGCACCCTCCACGGCGGCTGGCCCGACGCCGTCCTCACCCCCGGCGTCCGCGTCCGCACCGCCGGCCGCGTCGCCACCACCCAGGTCGAACTCCACCTGGAACACCTCCAGCAAGGCACCCGCTCCCGCCTCACCACCGACGCCGTCGTCCTCGCGACCGGCTACCGGGAACGCCCCGTCGACCGGATGCTCGCCGGCCTCGACCCGTACCTGCGCCACGACTCCACCGGCCGGGCCCGCGTCGACGAACGGTACCGACTGGTCCTCGACCCCTCCGTCACCGGCGCCGTCCACGTACAGAACGCCGAACGGCACACCCACGGAGTCGGCGCCCCCGACCTCGGTCTCGCGGCCTGGCGGAGCGCCACCATCCTCAACTCCGTCACCGGCAAGGAGCCCTACCCGCTCCCACGCCGCACCGCCTTCACCAGCTTCGGCCTGGAGACACGAGAGGCGCCGAGCATCCCGGCCCAGGGCCAGAAGCTGACGCCTCTCACACAGATCGTCTGACCGCCTAGAAGACCGGCACGCCGTCCCGGGTCAGCTTCCAGTCCACCGACGCGAACAGACCCGGGTCGACCGTCCCCTTCGCCCGCACCCACTGGATGATGGTGTTACGGATCTCGTCCGAGTTCGCCCACACCTGCTGCGCCCCCGCCACGTGCGGGAACGCGCCACCGCCGCTCGCCCGGTAGTTGTTGACCGCGAGGACGAACCTCGCCGCCGGGTCGAGCGGCTTCCCCTCGAAGGACAGGTTCACGATCCGGGAACCCACCGGCCGCGCGATGTCGATGTCGTACGTGAGCCCCGACACGGCGTCGTAGTTGTAGTCCGGCGTCCCGTCCGCGTTGGTCAGCTTCGCCGTGTCGACCGGCACGCCCGCCGGCGTCCGCGCGTAGTACCGGGCCGAGAACTCCAGGTAGTCCTTGAGCTGGGCACCCGTGAGCAGCCGCGCCTCCAGGGTGTTCTCGAAGGGGTACAGGCCGGCGGCGTCCTTGATGGAGACCTGACCCGCCGGAATGCGGGCCGTACGGGAGAAGCAGGAGGCCTGCGACAACACCGGCAGAGCCGCGTACGCCCCACCCGCGAGGGCCGCCTTCACCGTCTCGGCCTGGACCACGTTGATCAGGTCGATGATCGGTTCGTCCTTCCACGGCGCGTCGGCCGTGGTCATCGCGACGGTCGAGGTGCCGATGATCTGGTTGACGTACGCGACGACCTTCTCGTGCTCGTCCCCGAGCAGCCGGGTGATCTTCCGGTCCTCCGCCACCGTGTTCGAGTTGAGGACCCGCGCGGCGACCTTCTCGACGGTCCAACGACCCTTCTCCCACACCAGGTCGAAGTCGAAGAGAGTGAGCCGCTGGCCCCACTTCAGCGGCTCGGACAGGACGACGTCCTTGCCCGTCTCCTTGTTCCTCACCCGGTACTCGGGGATCTCCGTGTGCGCGTGGCCCACCAGGATGGCGTCGATGCCCGGCACCTGCTCGGCGACGAGCCCGGCCGCGTTCTCGATGTGGGGCAGCTGGTCACCGTACGAGGAGGTGCCGCTGGAACCCGAGTGCGCCGAGACGACGACCACGTCCGCGCCCATCGACCGCAGCTTCGGCACCCACTTCGCGGCCTGCTCCTCCAGGCCCGGGAACACCATCTTCCCGCTGACGTTCGCCTTGTCCCAGATGGCGATGCCCGGGTTCGTCAGGCCCAGCACCGCCACCTTCACGTCCTTGCCGTGCGGGGTGCGCAGCCGGTGCATGCTGTACGGGGCGAAGGCCGGCCGCAGGGTCTTCGCGTCGAGCGCGTTGGCGCCGAGCAGCGGGAAGTCGCACTGCTCCTCGAACTTCCGCAGCACCGGGATGCCGTAGTTGAACTCGTGGTTGCCGAGCGCGGCGGCGTCGTAGCCGATGGCGTTCATGGCCTGGGCCATCGGGTGCACGGGGCCCCGGCGGGCCGTGATCGGGTCGACCTTGGCGTAGTAGTACGACAGCTGGGTGCCCTGGATGGTGTCACCGGCGTCGATGAGCAGGGTGTTGCGGCGGCCCTTCTCCTCGCGGACCTGGTCGACCAGTGTGGAGATCTTGGCGAGACCGACGTCGTTGTGGGCCTTGTCGTCGAACTCCTTGTCCGTGAAGTAGTCCCAGTTGAAGACGTTGCCATGCAGGTCGGTGGTGCCCATCACGGTGAAGGAGTACCGCCTGACCGGCTTCGGACGGTGTCCGTGGCCGGGTCCGTGGGCCTCGGCGGGGGCGGCGACCCCGGCGGTGAGGGCGGCTCCGGCCCCGACGGCGACAGAGCTCTCCAGGAACGTCCGGCGGTTCAGCGGCATGTGTCTCTCCTTGGTTCGGTGACGTCGCCTCAGGCCCGTTCCAGGCCTGGTCCAGGCTCGGTCGGGACGCACAACGCGCGTAGATTCTGGCTCAGCGGCCACGTCGGCAACAGCCCTTCCGGGTTACGGAGTGGGAAAGTGTTCGTGGGACGTTCGTCGCCGAACAGGGAGGAACCAGGACGTGACGCAGGAACACGCGACCCCCGACGCGCCCCGGGTGACAGTCCGGGGCGAGGGGCGACTGGAGGTCGACCCCGAGCTGGCCCGGGTATGGGTCACGGTCTCCGCCCGCGGCACGGACCGCGCGGCGACGCTCGCCGACCTGACCCGGCGCAACACCCGGGTGCTCGACCTGGTCAAGGCGCAGGGGACGGCGGTCGAGAAGGTGGAGACGGGCAGCCTGTCGATCGCCCCCGACCTCGGCCGGCGCGGCCGCGGGGAGCGGGTGCGGAGCTATCGGGGCCGGGTCCAGGTGAAGGCCGAGCTGACCGACTTCACCGTCCTCGGCGAACTGGTCGCGCTCCTCGCCGACCTGGAGATGACGAGCGTCGACGGCCCCTGGTGGACCCTGCGGGCGGACTCCCCGGCGTACGCGGAGGCACGACGGCTCGCGGTGACGGAGGCGGTCCAGCGGGCGCGGGCGTACGCCGAAGCGCTCGGCACCACCCTCGCCTCACTCCTCGAACTGTCGGACGCCGGCGCCGAGGACGCCATGACGCCGGGCCCCCGTGCGTACGGCCCGGTGCCGGTCGCCTTCGCGGCGGAGGAGGGCGGCGCGGCCCCCGGCCTCGACCTCGAACCACAGCGGCAGACCGTCACGGCCGAGGTCGTCGCACGCTTCACGATGCGGCCGCCCGCACTCTGAGACGAAGGGCACCGGGGCACGGAAATCGCTCATCGGAGCGCCCCGGTGCACAGATTCAAGACTTGTCAACAGCCTTTCACGGAAAGGTTGTTGAGTAGTCATGTCCCGCCAACTCGCTACTGATGGGTAAGCCCTAGGGTCGACCCATGCGCCGAGCGAAAATCGTTTGTACCCTGGGGCCCGCCACCGAAACATACGACCAGATCAAGGCATTGATCGAGGCCGGAATGGACGTGGCCCGCTTCAACCTCAGCCACGGCTCGTACACCGAGCACGAGGAGCGCTACCAGCGCGTCCGGAAAGCCTCCGACGAGACCGGCCGCAGCATCGGCGTCCTCGCCGACCTTCAAGGCCCGAAGATCCGCCTCGGCCGCTTCCGTGAAGGCCCCGTACTCCTTGAACGCGGCGACGAGTTCACCATCACCGTCGAACCGATGGAAGGCGACCGCCACGGCTGCGGCACGACCTACTCCGGACTCGCCACCGACGTCACCACCGGAGAGCGCATCCTCGTCGACGACGGCCGCGTCACCCTCGAAGTCGTCTCCGTCGACGGACCCCGCGTGAAGACCCTCGTCATCGAGGGCGGCATGGTCTCCGACCACAAGGGACTCAACCTCCCCGGCGTCGCCGTCTCCGTCCCCGCCCTCTCCGAGAAGGACATCGACGACCTCCGCTGGGCGCTCCGCATCGGCGCCGACGTCATCGCCCTCTCCTTCGTGCGCAGCGCACGCGACATCGAGGACGTCCACCGCATCATGGACGAGGAAGGCCGCCGCCTCCCCGTCATCGCCAAGATCGAGAAGCCCCAGGCCGTCGAGAACATCGAGGAGATCGTCGCCGCCTTCGACGGCATCATGGTCGCCCGCGGCGACCTCGGCGTCGAAATGCCCCTGGAACAGGTACCGATCGTCCAGAAGCGCGCCGTCAAACTCGCCAAGCGCAACGCCAAGCCGGTCATCGTCGCCACCCAGATGCTCGACTCGATGATCGACAACTCCCGGCCCACCCGCGCCGAGGCCTCCGACGTCGCCAACGCCGTCATCGACGGCACCGACGCCGTCATGCTCTCCGGCGAGACCAGTGTCGGCCGCTACCCCGTCGAGACCGTCCGCACCATGAGCCGGATCGTCGAAGCCGCGGAGGAGGACGTCCTCGCCAAGGGCCTGCCGCCCCTGACCGACCGCAACAAGCCCCGCACCCAGGGCGGCGCCGTCGCCCGCGCGGCCGCCGAGATGGGCGACTTCCTCGGCGCGAAGTTCCTCGTCGCCTTCACCCAGTCCGGCGACACCGTCAAGCGCCTCTCCCGCTACCGCTCGCCGATCCCGCTGCTGGCCTTCACCCCGGACCCGGCGACCCGCTCCCAGCTCAACCTCACCTGGGGCGTCGAGACCTTCCTCGGCCCGCACGTCGACTCGACGGACGCGATGGTGGCGCAGGTCGACGAGGAGCTGCTGAGGATCGGCCGCTGCCGGCCGGGCGACATCGTGGTCATCACGGCCGGCTCCCCGCCGGGCGTCGCTGGCTCGACGAACCTGGTGCGGGTCCACCACATCGGGGAGTCGCTGACGTAGCCGGGTCGAGGGGCCGGGGGCTCAGGACTTGGGCCCCACGTGAAGGTCCATGAGCGCGACGGAGGCTTTGCGGGCGACGGAGATGTTCTGCGCGGTGCGCGATTGGTTCGCGGCCTTCCAGTCGACGCCCACGCGGTCGAGGGCGTCGGTGAAGAGCCCGATGATGTCGGCGGACGAGTTGGTGAAGAAGTAGCGGGTGTACTCGTACCGCTTGGTTCGTCCGCCGATCACCTTCTCGGTCCAGTTGACGATGCGCGATCCGTCGGAATGGATCAACCCTCGGATGAACGACCACGGGTGGATGTCGACGACCTCCTGCTGCCACGGTTCGAGGGCGATGGTCCGCTCGTGCTTCTTACCGGGCCCGTGCTGCGGGAGGAGACACTTCCAGTGTCGACCGCAGCTCGTGACCATGACGTACCCCTGTCTCTGCAGTGTGCAGGCACTTCCTTCGGGGCGGACGGCCAGGATCGCCGCGCGACACGCCTCGATCAATCCGGGCCAGGCGTCCGCGCACGCGATGCGGAGACAGTGACCGCCCCGGGGGTGATCACTGATGCAGCCGTCGCCCAGGTAGAGGCCGAGCAGATAGGCGTACGCGGCGACGTCGTCCGGCAGGCCCGGGGTCGAACGGCACCTCCGGCAGGGCAAGGACTGCCCGCCCACGCGACTGAGGGGTTCAAGTCGCGTCCGCCAGGCGCGTAACGCGGCTCGGGAGATGCCGGTCCGTTCGCTGACCGAGTTGAGGCTGCGTCCGTCGTCGAGAAGGGTGAGTGCCTGGTGGCGCGTTCCAGTGTCGTACGCGCGGTCGAGCGTGCCTGATTCGGCTCAGTGACTGTACACGAACCCGCAAGGTTCACGCGTGCGGGTGACGATCACTCCGAGCGCCTCGACCTTGGAATCGAAGGAAAAGTGCCCCAGGTGGGATTCGAACCCACACTGTCCGCTGTTTGAGAGCGGCCTCTCTGACCAGTTGGAGTACTGGGGCCTTGGAAAGCTAGGGCGCTACAGCCCCTGCGCAGCACTACCTTACAGGAGCTAGGTAGGCTCAGGGGAGCAGTGCTTGCCCCGCAACGAGGAGCCCCCGTGACCGCCCCCGAGTCGCCCCAGCCCGCCGACGACGCCGACGCGTCGCACGTCCCGCCGCTGACGACCCGCGTCGTCATCGCCGAGGACGAGGCACTCATCCGTCTCGACCTCAAAGAGATGCTGGAGGAAGAGGGCTACACGGTCGTCGGCGAGGCCGGTGACGGTGCCAAGGCCGTCGAGCTCGCCCGCGAGCACCGTCCCGACCTCGTCATCCTCGACGTGAAGATGCCCGTCCTCGACGGCATCTCGGCCGCCGAGAAGATCGCCGGGGAGTCCATCGCCCCGGTCCTCATGCTGACCGCCTTCTCCCAGCGCGAGCTGGTCGAGCGGGCCCGGGACGCCGGTGCCATGGCGTACCTGGTGAAGCCGTTCAGCAAGAGCGACGTCGTGCCGGCGATCGAGATGGCCGTCTCCCGCTTCGCCGAGATGCGCGCCCTGGAGCAGGAGATCGCGGACCTCTCCCAGCGTCTGGAGACCCGCAAGCTGGTGGACCGCGCGAAGTCGATCCTGCAGACGCAGTACGGGCTGTCGGAGCCGGCCGCGTTCCGGTGGATCCAGAAGACCTCGATGGACCGCCGCATGTCGATGCAGCAGGTCGCCGAGGCCGTCATCGAGGACGCCGAGGAGAAGAAGGCGGCCAAGGGCAAGGAGTAGCCCACGGCCCGCACGTACGAGGAAGGCCCGCCCCCACAGACTGTGGGGGCGGGCCTTCCGTCGTGGGGCGGGTCAGTCCTCGCCGAGGTACGCCTTGCGGACGGACTCGTCGTGGAGCAGGTTCTGGCCGGTGCCCGAGAGGACGACCTTGCCGATCTCCATGACGTGGCCGTGGTCCGCGAGGGCGAGCGCGGCCTGGGCGTTCTGCTCGACGAGCAGGATGGTGGTGCCCTGGGCCTTCAGCTCGGCGATCGTCGCCATGATCTTCTGCATCATGATCGGGGAGAGACCCATGGAGGGCTCGTCGAGCATGAGGAGCTTGGGCTGGGACATCAGGGCCCGGCCCATGGCGAGCATCTGCTGCTCACCACCGGAGAGCGTGCCGGCGGCCTGCTTGCGACGCTCGCCCAGGATCGGGAAGAGGTCGTAGGCGCGCTGGACGTCCTTGGCGATGCCCGCGGTGTCCTTCCGGAGGAAGGCGCCGAGGAGGAGGTTCTCCTCGATCGTCATGCGGGGGAAGATGTGCCGGCCCTCGGGGGAGTGGGCCAGACCCAGCGAGACGATCTTGTGCGCGGGGATCTTGCGGAGGGACTTGCCCTCGAACTTGATCTGGCCGCCGACCGGCTTGAGGAGCCCGGAGAGGGTCCGCAGGGTGGTGGTCTTGCCGGCGCCGTTGGTGCCGATGAGGGTGACGACCTCACCGGCGTCGACGGAGAAGGAGATGCCCTTGACGGCCTCGATCTTCCCGTAGGCGACGCGCAGGTCCTCGACTTCGAGCAGTGCGGTCATGCGTCGTTCTCCTTGCCCGAAGCAGGGTCGTGCGGGGTGTCCTCCGAGGCCTTGGGGGCGGTCGGGGCCTTGTCGGCCGCGGCCTCGGGGGTCTCCGGGGCGTCGTCGGAGGAGGCGTCGTCGGAGGCGGCGTCCGCGGAGGGGGCGTCGTCGGACGCGTCCTCGGTCGGCTCCTCCGCGGCGGCGGTCTCCTCGGTGGGCGCGTCCTTCGTGGGCGCGTCCTTCGCGGGGGCCTCGTCCGCCGGGGCGTCCGCCTGGACCGGCTCGCCCAGGTAGGCGGCGATGACCCGCTCGTCGCTCTGGACGGTGTGGCTGTCGCCCTCGATCAGCTTCTGGCCCTGGACGAGCACGGCGACCCGGTCGCAGAGGTTGAAGATGAACCGCATGTCGTGCTCGATGACGAGGACGGCGATGCCCATGTCCCGGATGGCGAAGATGAGTTCCTCGGCCGCCCGCGTCTCCTGCGGGTTCATGCCGGCGGTGGGCTCGTCGAGCAGGATCAGGCCGGGGTCGCTCGCCAGGGCGCGGGCGATCTCCAGCTTGCGCTGCTCGCCGTACGGGAGGTTCTTGGCGAGGTGCTGCGCCTTGTCCTGGAGGCCGATGAACTCCAGGAGTTCCATCGCCCGGTTCGACGCTTCCGCCTCGGCCTTCTTGAAGGCGGGGAGGCGGAGCAGCGCGGACCAGAGGCCCTGCTTCATCCGGGTGTGGCGTCCGACGAGGACGTTCTCCAGGACGGTCATGTTGTGGAAGAGGCGGATGTTCTGGAAGGTGCGGGCGATGCCGGCGTCGGTGACCTTGTAGGACGTGGGCGGCAGGACCGTGCCCTTGTACCGGACTTCGCCCTCGGTGGGGACGTAGAGGCCGGTGAGGCAGTTGAAGAAGGTGGTCTTGCCGGCGCCGTTGGGGCCGATGAGGCCGACGATCTCGCCGCTGTTGACGGTGAGGTTCACGTCGCGGACGGCGGTGAGGCCGCCGAAGCGCATGGTGACCCCGCGGGCGTCGAGTACCGTCTCGCCGGCGGCCGGCGCGGTGGTGGCGTCGGCGGTCTTCGTGGTGGTCGTCATGGTTCAGGCACCTGCCTTGGCGAGCGTGGCGGGCGTCTCGTCCTTCTCGTGGAACTCCAGCTGGTTGCGCCGGTTGGCGATCATGCCCTCCGGGCGGAAGCGCATGAGCAGGATCAGCGCGACGCCGAAGGCGAAGAGCTGGTACTCGCCCATGAACTGGAGCTTGTTGGGGATGAGGAAGAGCAGAGAGGCGCCGACCAGCGGACCGCTCATCGTGCCCATGCCGCCGAGGACGACGGCCGCGAGCAGGAAGGCGGAGTTGGGCGGGATCGGACCGGCGAAGAGGTACTGCTCCGGGGTCACGGTGTAGGTGACGTGGGCCTGCACGGTGCCGGCGAGGCCGGCGAGCGAGGCGCCGAGCGCGAAGGCGATGAGCTTGACCCGGAAGCCGTTGATGCCCATGGCGAGCGCGGCGGTCTCGTCCTCGCGGATGGCGACCCAGGCGCGGCCGATGCGGGAGTCGCCGCTGCGCCGGAAGACCAGCACGACGACCGCCATGATCAGCAGCATCAGGAAGAAGTAGTTCGCGAAGCGGCCGATGGTGAATCCGGCGATCGAGTGCTCGGCGCCGAAGTCGAACCCGAAGATGTTGAGGTTCGGGATGGACGCGATGCCGTTGGACCCGTTGGTGATGTCGGGGCCGGAGGTGCCGTCGGTGTTCATGACGGCGATGCGGAAGATCTCACCGAAGCCGAGCGTCACGATGGCGAGGTAGTCGCCGCGCAGTCGCAGGGTCGGGGCGCCGATGAGGACACCGAAGACCAGGGAGGCTCCGGCGCCGACCAGGATGGCGGCCCAGAAGGGGAAGTGCACGCCGAACGGCGAGGTCGGGGCGCCCGAGACGAGGGCGGCCGCGTAGGCGCCGACGCCGAGGAAGGCGACGTAGCCGAGGTCGAGGAGACCGGCGAGGCCGACGACGATGTTGAGGCCCAGGGCGACCGTGGCGAAGATCAGGATGTAGACGCCGAGCGTCGCGTACTGGTCGTCGGTCTGGGTGAAGGGGAAGAGCGCCGCCGCGGTGAACGCGCCCGCGATGGTGAGGTTCTGGTGCTTCTTGGTGAGCTGGGTGGCCTGCTGGGTGAGGCCCGACTTGTTGACCGCGGCGAAGCCGAGGGCGGCGGTGATCAGGAAGCCGAGGAACAGCTCGTCGTACTCGGTGCCGACGCCGTAGGTGAAGACGCCGAGTGCCACGGCGAGGATGCCCGTGATGATCAGGATCTCGACGGAGGAGTGCAGCGGGGGCAGCTTGCGGGCGGGGCCGGTGGTGGCGAAGGCGCCCTTGAAGGCGGTCCAGCCGTTGCCGGCGCGGTGCTTGAACTGGTCCCAGCCGGTGTCCTCGGGGTCCACGGGGTGGACCTTGGGCCGCTCGAAGGGGAGGGCGAGGGCGCCGAGGAGGGTGATCAGGGTGGCGAAGGCGACGATCGCGCCGCCCGGCTCCAGGTTGACCGGTCCGCCGAGCGAGACGCTGATCGCGGCGACGGTGTACCAGGTGGTGGCGAAGGCGGCGAGCGCGGCGAACTTGAGGGCCGCGTCGGCGCCGGCCGGGGTGAGCCAGCGGGTGCCCTTGACGCCGTACGAGGAGAGGGCGAAGAGGGTGGTGAGGAGGCCCAGGACCAGGACCTGGAGCTGGAGTCCGGCGGGGGAGCCGTAGTACGTGAGGTCCCCGGGGAACGTGGATGTCCAGGTCCAGGAGAGGAAGCAGCCGGCGACGGTGAGGACCGCGCCGCCCAGGGTGAGGGCGCGGGCGGCCTTCGCCGGCACGAAGCCGATGAGGCCGGTGGCCGCGGTGGGCTCGGAGGCCGTGGCCGCCTGGGGGTTCTCGGAAATGGTGGTCATGGTGCTCACGCCCTGTCCGCGACGCGCTCGCCCAGGAGGCCTTGTGGCCGGGCGAGGAGTACGACGATGAGGAGTACGAAGGCCCAGACGTCGGCCCAGGACTGGCCGCCGAGCTGCTCCATACCGGGGATGTGGCTGATGTACGCCGTCGCCATGGTCTCGGCGATACCGAGGACGACTCCGCCGATCATGGCTCCGTAGATGTTGCCGATACCGCCGAGGACGGCGGCCGTGAAGGCCTTGAGTCCGAGGAGGAAGCCCATCTTGTAGTCGACGACGCCGTACTTGAGGCCGTAGGCGACGGCGCCGACGGCGGCCATCGCGGCGCCGAGGGCGAACGCGATCACGATGATGCGGTCCGTGTTCACGCCCATGAGCTTCGCGGTGTCCGGGTCCTGCGCCGTGGCCTGCATGCCGCGGCCGACGCGGGTGCGCATGACGAAGAAGGCGAGGACGGCCATGCAGATCGGGGCGGCGATCAGGAGGAAGACGTCGCCGGTCTGGATGGTGACCGGGCCGAGTTCGATGGGGCCGCCGGGGATCTGCGGGAAGGTTCGGGCGGACTTCGCCTCGGGGTACCACACCCACACCGCGTACTGCAGGGCGAGCGAGAGACCGATGGCCGTGATGAGGGGGGCGAGGCGTGGACCACCGCGTAGCGGTCGGTAGGCGAATCGTTCCGCTCCGACGGCTATGGTGGTCGCGACGATCACGGCACCGATGATCATGACGGGCAGCGCGACCCACATGCTGGTGCCGCCGGGCAGGATGAGCCAGACCGTGAGCGCCCCGAAGCCGCCGGTCATGAAGATCTCGCCATGGGCGAAGTTGATGAGCTGGACGATGCCGTAGACCATCGTGTAGCCGACGGCGACGAGCCCGTACATGGATCCCAGTAGCAGGCCGTTGACCAGCTGCTGCGGCAGTTCGTTCACCGCATTGTCCTCCGAGACTTTCGACGGATGTGACACCGCGCGGGGAGCCAGGTGCGGCCCCCCGCGCGGTGAAGGTGGTGCTGAGTGGTGCGGGGTTGATCAGCCGCCGAAGGTGTCGGACTTGACCGGCTTGAACGCGCCGCCCTCGACCTTGTAGACCGTCAGCTGCTTGTTGGTGGTGTCACCGAACTCGTCGAAGGAGACCTTGCCGGTCACGCCCTCGAAGGAGACACCCTGCATGGCCTCGACGACCTTGGCGCGGGCGTCGGTGGGGAGCTTGCCGCTGTTGCCGTCGACGGCCTTCTTGACGGCCTCGATGATCGCCCAGGTGGAGTCGTACGCGTAGCCGCCGTAGGCCTCGTAGGCCTCCTTGTAGCCCTTGGCCTTGTAGTTGGCCAGGAAGTCCTTGGCGGAGGCGAGGGACTCGATCGGGGCGCCGACGGAGGTGGCGATGTCGCCGTTGGTCGCGGCCGCGCCGCCGAGCTTCACGTACTCGGGGCTGTAGATCGCGTCGCCACCGACGACGACGACCTTCGCGCCGGCTTCCTTGATCTGCTTGGCCAGCGGGCCGGCGGCGGGGTACTCGCCACCGTAGTAGACGACGTCGGCGCCGGAGCTCTTCACCTTGGTCGCGACCGCGGAGAAGTCCTTGGTCTCGGGGTTGATGTGCTCGGTGCCGAGGACCTTGCCGCCGAGCTTCTCGAACTCGCCCTTGAAGGTGCCCGCGAGGCCGGCGCCGTAGGTCTTCTTGTCGTCGATGATGAAGGCCTTGGTCTTCTTGGCCTCGTTGAAGACGTACTGCGCGGCGAACGGGCCCTGGATGGCGTCCGTGGTGGCCGTGCGGAAGTACGACTTGTAGGTGCGCTTCTTCTCGCCGGTGCTCCAGTTGATGCCCTGGCTCAGCGCCGGGTTGGTGTTGGCCGGGGAGACCTGCACCAGCTTCGCGTCGTCGAAGACCTTCTGCATCGACTCGGCGACGGAGGAGTTCAGCGGGCCGACGACGCCGAGGACGGCCTTGTCGGCGACGAACTTGGTCGCGTTCTGCTGGCCGGCGGAGGGCTGCGCCTGGTCGTCCAGGGACTCCAGCTTGAAGGTCACGCCCTTGACGTAGGCCTTCTCGTTGGCCGTCTTGACCGCGAGGTCGGCGGAGTTCTTGATGCCGAGGCCGAGGGCGGACAGCTCACCCGTGAGGGGCGCGTCGAGTCCGATGGTCACGGTGACGTTGCCGCCGTCACCGTTCTCGGCGGCGCCGCCCTTGTCGTCGCGCGAACCACAGGCGGTGAGGGTGAGCGCTCCCGCGGTGACAGCGGTGGTGAGTATGAGCAACGAACGGTTTCGCACGAAGGGTCCTTTCCCTGGCGCGGCCCCCTCGGATGAGGCGGTGCCGTGAAGCTGCTGAGCGAGGGGTGCCGTTTTTGAACGCCGGGCCGTACTGGAGGTGGTACAGGGCCGTGCAGTAGAACGCGCCCGGCGGCGCGGTGACTGGCGGTGACTCTAAGCGCAGGTGGGGAGGGTCGGGGAGCGCCGAGGTCAGGATGTGACTGTCTTGTTATCGCGAGGGGGGAAGAGTGTGCGCGTCGGATGGGAAAACCGGGGCATAGGGGTCGGTAATGCGGTGTTCACATAGTGAGAACGCGCAGTTCCGCTAAGGGGCTTGAGCGATTCTTGGTACTGACGGTCCGCTCAGTGGACTCTCCGGATATCGGACAACGGCAGAAACCTGAGCGGACGAACCGGCCCCTCCGCTTCGGCCTCCGACTCCCCTTGTGCATGTGACACAGCGTGACGAAAGCGGCGGTGCGGGGCGGTGGGGGAACGCCGGAGGGGGCGACACCGACAGGTGTCGCCCCCTCCCTGGTTCCTCGCTGGTCAGGCGCCCTGGGTCGCCCCGGGGTCCGTACCCGCGCCGGGGACGTTCGAGGCGTCCTTGGCGGTCACCTCGCGCAGCAGACAGGTCAGCCGCGCCGAGCAGACCCGCTTGTCCTGCTCGTCGGTGATCACGATCTCGTACGTGGCGGTCGACCGTCCGCGGTGCACCGGGGTGGCCACGCCGGTCACCAGGCCGCTGCGCACCCCGCGGTGGTGGGTGCAGTTCAGGTCGACGCCCACGGCGATCCGGGAGACCCCGCCGTGCAGCATCGAGCCGATGGAGCCCAGTGTCTCGGCGAGCACCGCGGAGGCGCCGCCGTGCAGCAGGCCGTACGGCTGGGTGTTGCCCTCCACCGGCATCGTGCCGACGACCCGCTCGGCGGAGGCCTCGAGGATCTGGACGCCCATCCGGTTCCCCAGGTGTCCGGCCGAGAAGAGTGCCGGGAGATCCACACCCAGCGCCGCGTACTCGTCGATGACCTCCTGCGGGAACTTCACGTGCTGCTGTTCACCCATGGCCCGGCTCCGTTCGTCTTCGTACGGCTGCTGCTGATCGTGTGCGCCGATCAGTGCGCCGGTCGGTGCGCGGATCGCGCGCCGACCGCGCTCATCACTCTCTGGACCGCCTGAGCAAACGCTTAGGCGGAGTGCGATTGTTCCAGACGGACGATCACGGACTTGCTCGCGGGGGTGTTGCTGACGTCCGCCGTGGACTCCAGCGGCACCAGGACGTTCGTCTCCGGGTAGTAGGCGGCCGCGCACCCCCGGGAGGTCGGGTAGTGGACCACCCGGAAGCCGGGCGCCCGCCGCTCGCTGCCGTCCGTCCACTCGCTCACCAGATCCGTGTACGCCCCGTCGGCGAGACCGAGCGCCGCCGCGTCCTCGGGGTGGACGAGGACGACCCGGCGGCCGCCCTTGATGCCCCGGTAGCGGTCGTCCAGGCCGTAGATCGTGGTGTTGTACTGGTCGTGCGAGCGCAGGGTCTGGAGCAGCAGCCGGCCCTCCGGGACCCTGGGGTACTCGACGGGCGCCGCGGTGAAGTTCGCCTTGCCGGTCCTGGTGGGGAAGCGGCGCTCGTCGCGCGGGCCGTGCGGCAACCGGAAGCCGCCGGGGTCGGCCGCGAGTCGCGCGTTGAAGTCCTCGAAACCGGGCACCACGCGCGCGATGCGGTCGCGGATCGTGGCGTAGTCCTCCTCGAACCGCTCCCACGGGGTGGCCGAGCCGTCGCCGAGTACGGCGCGGGCCATGCGTGCCACGATCGCCGGCTCGGAGAGCAGGTGCGGGCTCGCGGGGGGCAGGTTGCCGCGCGAGGCGTGCACCAGACTCATCGAGTCCTCGACGGTCACGAACTGCTTGCCGCTCCTCTGCACGTCCTTGTCGGTGCGGCCGAGGGTGGGGAGGATGAGCGCGCGGGCGCCCGTGACGGCGTGCGAGCGGTTCAGCTTCGTCGAGACGTGGACGGTCAGCCGGGCCCGGCGCATCGCCGTCTCCGTCACCTCCGTGTCGGGGGTCGCCCCCACGAAGTTGCCGCCCATCGCGAAGAACACCTTCGCCTCGCCGTCGCGCAGCGCCTGGATGGAA
Source organism: Streptomyces sp. Qhu_M48 (assembly GCF_051305195.1). Classification (NCBI taxonomy): domain Bacteria; kingdom Bacillati; phylum Actinomycetota; class Actinomycetes; order Kitasatosporales; family Streptomycetaceae; genus Streptomyces; species Streptomyces sp. Qhu_M48. The sequence continues at coordinate 1,905,349 of NZ_CP195432.1, forward strand.
CGGACCACGTCGTAGCCGTGGTGGCGCGGCGAGACGATCCCGAACTCCTTGTCCAGGGCGTCGAGGAAGGCGGGCGCGGGCCGCTCGAAGATCCCCATCGTGCGGTCGCCCTGCACGTTCGAATGGCCGCGCACCGGGCACACCCCGGCGCCCGGCCGGCCGATGTTGCCGCGAAGCAGAAGGAAGTTGACCACCTCGCGGATCGTCGGCACGGAGTGCTTGTGCTGGGTCAGTCCCATCGCCCAGCAGACGACGGTCCGCTCCGAGGCGAGCACCATCTCCAGGGCCCGCTCGATCTCGGCGCGGTCGAGCCCGGTCGCGGCGAGCGTCTCGTCCCAGTCGGCCTGCCGGGCCGCCGCCACGAACTCCTCGTACCCGTGGGTGTGTTCCCGTACGAACTCCTCGTCGACCGCGCCCGCCGTCTCCAGGACCAGTTTGTTGAGCAGCCGGAAGAGGGCCTGGTCGCCGCCGATCCTGATCTGGAGGAAGAGGTCGGTGAGCGCGGCGCCCCGGAGCATGCCCTGTGGGGTCTGCGGGTTCCTGAACCTCTCCAGGCCGGCCTCGGGCAGCGGATTCACCGAGATGATCTTCGCGCCGGCCGCCTTGGCCTTCTCCAGCGCGGAGAGCATGCGGGGGTGGTTCGTGCCCGGGTTCTGGCCGGCCACCACGATCAGGTCGGCCTGGTGGAGGTCCTCCAGGGAGACGCTGCCCTTGCCGATGCCGATGGTCTCCGTCAGCGCCGAACCCGAGGACTCGTGGCACATGTTGGAGCAGTCCGGCAGGTTGTTCGTGCCGAACTCGCGCGCGAACAGCTGGAGCAGGAACGCCGCCTCGTTGCTCGTCCGCCCCGAGGTGTAGAAGAGCGCCTCGTCGGGGGAGTCCAGGGCCCGCAGCTCCTCCGCGAGGATCGCGAAGGCCCGCTCCCAGGTCACCGGCTCGTACCGCTCCTGGCCCTCGGGCGCGCTCCCCTTCTCCAGGAGCATCGGCTGGGTGATCCGGCCCTGCTGCCCCAGCCAGTAGCCGCTGCGGGCCGCCAGGTCCGCCAACGGGTGCGCGGCGAAGAACTCCGGGGTCACCCGGCGCAGCGTCGCCTCCTCGGCGACCGCCTTCGCGCCGTTCTCGCAGAACTCCGCGACATGGCGCTCGGCCTCCTCGGGCCAGGCGCAGCCGGGGCAGTCGAAGCCGTCCTTCTGGTTGACCTTGAGCAGGGTCCGCGCGGTGCGGCGCAGGCCCATCTGTTCCCGCGCGATCCGCAGGGTGTGTCCGATGGCGGGCAGCCCCGCCGCGGCGTGCTGTGGCGGTGTGACCTGCGGCGCGTCCTGAACCGGGTCGCCGACCGGCGGCTTGCTGACCATCGCGCTCTCCCTTGAGCGATCATCCTGCGGCGTACGTCTCCGATCCTGTCACGGGGCACGGACAGACCGGCACCCCGCAGGTGTGGGCGGGATTGTCGGTGGGCCGTGGCAGGATCGTGGTGTGGCCGAGACAGCATCGAAGAACCCCGCAGACACCCGCCCCCGCCTGCTCCTCATGGACGGGCACTCGCTCGCGTACCGGGCGTTCTTCGCGCTGCCCGCGGAGAACTTCACGACCGCGACGGGGCAGCCGACGAACGCGATCTACGGGTTCGCCTCGATGCTGGCGAACACGCTCCGCGACGAGGCGCCCACGCACTTCGCGGTCGCGTTCGACGTCTCCCGCAAGACCTGGCGGTCCGAGGAGTTCCCGGAGTACAAGGCGAACCGTTCGAAGACCCCCGACGAGTTCAAGGGGCAGGTCGAGCTGATCGGCGAGCTCCTCGACGCGATGAACGTGCCGCGTTTCGCCGTCGACGGTTTCGAGGCCGACGACGTCATCGCGACCCTGACCGTCCAGGCCGAGGCCGAGGGCTTCGACGTCCGGATCTTCACCGGCGACCGGGACTCCTTCCAGCTGGTCTCCGACCGCACCACGGTGATCTACCCGACCAAGGGCGTCTCGGAGGTCACCCACTTCACTCCGGAGAAGGTCCAGGAGAAGTACGGCCTCACGCCGTCGCAGTACCCGGACTTCGCGGCGCTGCGCGGCGACCCGTCGGACAACCTGCCCGGCATCCCCGGCGTCGGCGAGAAGACCGCCGCCAAGTGGATCAACCAGTTCGGCTCCTTCGCCGAGCTCGTCGAGCGCGCCGACGAGGTCAAGGGCAAGGCAGGGCAGAACTTCCGGGACCACCTGGAAGCCGTCAAGCTCAACCGCCGCCTCACCGAGATGTCCAAGGACGTCGAGCTGCCGAAGGGCGTCACGGACCTCGCCCGCGAGCCGTACGACCGCGGGGCCGTGGCCCTCGTCCTGGACACCCTGGAGATCCGCAACCCCTCGCTGCGCGAGCGACTCCTCGCCGTGGACCCGGGTGCCACGGAGGAGGCCGCCCCGGCGCCCGCCGCGGGTGTCGAGCTCGACGGCACCGTCCTCGGCGCCGGCGAGCTGGCCCCCTGGCTCGCCGAGCACGGCACCGAACCCCTCGGCGTCGCCACCGTCGACAGCTGGGCCCTCGGCACGGGGAACGTGAGCGAGATCGCGCTCGCCGCCGCCGGCGGCGCCGCCGCCTGGTTCGAGCCCAGCACGCTCGACGAGGCCGACGAGCGGGCCTGGGCCGCCTGGATCTCCGACCCCGCCCGCCCCAAGGTCCTGCACAACGCCAAGGGCGCCATGCGGGTCTTCCCCGAGCACGGCTGGAGCATCGCGGGCGTCACCATGGACACCGCGCTCGCCGCCTACCTGGTCAAGCCAGGCCGCCGTTCGTTCGCGCTCGACGCGCTCTCCGTCGAGTACCTCCACCGCGAGCTGGCCCCGGCGGCCGCCGCCGACGGGCAGCTCGCCTTCGGCGCCGACGACACCGCCGAGGCCGAGGCCCTCATGACCCAGGCGCGGGCCGTCCTCGACCTCGGGGCCGCCTTCGACGAGCGACTCGCCGAGGTCGGCGCCCGCGAACTCCTCCACGACGTCGAGCTGCCCACCTCCGCCCTCCTCGCCCGGCTGGAGCGACACGGCATCGCCGCCGACCGCGACCACCTGGAGGCGATGGAGCAGCAGTTCGCCGGGGCCGTGCAGCAGGCCGTGAAGGAGGCACACGCCTCCGTCGGCCACGAGTTCAACCTCGGCTCTCCCAAGCAGCTCCAGGAGGTCTTCTTCGGCGAGCTGAACCTGCCGAAGACCAAGAAGACCAAGACCGGCTACACCACCGACGCCGACGCGCTCGCCTGGCTGGCCGGCCAGACCGAGCACGAGCTGCCCGTCCTCATGCTCCGCCACCGCGAGCAGGCCCGGCTGCGCTCCACCGTCGAAGGGCTGATCAAGACCGTCGCCGCCGACGGCCGGATCCACACCACCTTCAGCCAGACCGTCGCCGCCACCGGACGTCTCTCCTCCACCGACCCGAACCTGCAGAACGTTCCGGTGCGGACGGACGAGGGCCGGGCCATCCGGCACGGCTTCGTCGTCGGCGAGGGCTTCGACGCCCTCATGACCGCCGACTACAGCCAGATCGAGCTGCGCGTCATGGCCCACCTCTCCGAGGACGCGGGCCTCATCGAGGCCTTCGCCTCCGGCGAGGACCTCCACACCACCGTCGCCTCCCAGGTCTTCGGCGTCGAGCGGTCCGCCGTCGACGCCGAGATGCGCCGCAAGATCAAGGCCATGTCGTACGGCCTGGCCTACGGGCTCTCCGCCTTCGGCCTCTCGCAGCAGCTGAACATCGACCCAGGCGAGGCCCGCGGCCTGATGGACACCTACTTCGAGCGCTTCGGCGGGGTGCGGGACTACCTGCGCCGGGTCGTCGACGAGGCGCGCGCCACCGGGTACACCGAGACGATGCTGGGCCGCCGCCGCTACCTGCCCGACCTCAACAGCGACAACCGCCAGCGCCGCGAGGCCGCCGAGCGGATGGCGCTCAACGCGCCCATCCAGGGCACGGCCGCCGACATCGTGAAGGTCGCCATGCTGGGCGTCGACCGGGCGCTGACCGAGGCGGGCCTCGCCTCCCGGATGCTCCTCCAGGTCCACGACGAAATCGTCCTCGAACTCGCCCCCGGCGAGCGCGAGCGGGTCGAGGCCCTCGTCCGCGAGCAGATGTCCGCCGCGGCCGAGCTGCGTGCCCCGCTCGACGTCTCGGTGGGCGTGGGCCCGAACTGGGACTCGGCGGCACACTGACACCACCCGCCGACGCCCCCGTGGCGGGCGGTCGTTCCGCCCCGGCGGAACAGCCGCGCGCGCCGGGGGCGTCACCGCGGGCGCGCGCCCGTGGCCTCACCGCGCCGGAGCGGATCAGCGAGATCCCTGACGGGAGCGCTCCGCCCGAGTTGCCCGGTCCTCCTCCGCCGCCGTGGGAGGGGTGGCCGGAGCCTCAGGAGCCGGAGGGGACGACGCTCCCCACAGCCGCGCCCCCGCCCCGTACAGCACGAGCCCGACGGCGAGCCCCGCACCGGCCCCGAAGCACGCCGTCGGAATGACGTCCAGGGGCGTCTCGATCCGGCCCCACCCCCAGTACGAGGCCCAGCGCAGCACCCGGTGGACGACTCCGGCGAGGGCGCAGCCGCCGATCAGCCCGGCCGCGAGGAGTCGGCCGCGCCGGCCCGGGACCGTCACGTGGGCCGGCAGCTCCACCCCGGGACCGGCCGAGCGCAGCGCCCGTGTGACGCACCACGCCAGGAGTCCGAGGGCCAGCGCAGAACCCCCGTACTGCGCGTAGAGATAGACCGGGAAGCCGGCCACGACATCCCCGAGGAACGGGATCGCCCGGGTGCCCCAGCGGTCGAGGTGGGTGAAGGAGTCCCACACGACATGGGTCGTCGCACCGATGACCGCGGAGACGCCGAACCACCCGGCGAGCACGGCCGGGTGACGGTCGCGCCAGGCGCTGCCCCGGACGAGCCCGTACACCCGGCCGCGCCACCGGGTGGGCAGCAGCGCCACGAGCGGCTCGCGCACGGTCAGCCAGAGGGCCACGAGCGCGACGGTGATCAGGACGTCGGCCGTGACGATCCCGAGGGGGGAGTGGGTGACGTCACCGAGGACCATCGCCCCGGGGAACGCCGTGGCGGCGAAGTAGGTCATGTCGGGCGCGAAGGAGCCCGCGACGAGAGCGGACGCGACGAGCGGCCCGCGCGCGGTCCCGTCCCTGCGCAGCCCGGGCAGCACGGCAGCGGCATGGCTCAGCGTGAACGGCAACGGGAGTTCCCCCAGGATCCGGTGGTGACGGCCGACGTCCGTGGTCGGCCGCAGTGCAAGAGAGCCCGGAGCCTCCGCCCGGTTCCCGTCCACGCCGGTTCGGGGGTGGCCGAGTACGGGCCGGGGTGGCGAGAAGAGGCCGGGAGGCGGGGAGGCGGGGAGGCGGGGAGGGGGCAGGAAGGCGGGGAGGGAGCGGGGAGGCAGGGTTGGCCGGGCGGCGCGGGAGGGGTGGGGCAGGGCGGCTCGGGAGGGCCGGGCGGCTCGGGCGGGAGCGGGGCCGGGAGGCAGGGCGGTCTGGCGGCTCGGGAGGAACGGGGCCGGGAGGCAGGGCGGACCGCGTCCCGGCCGGAGCCGGCCGGGCTCCGCCCGTAGGCGACCACCCCCGGTCCGGAAGCGGCCGAGAGGTGACGAAAGCGTGAAAGGCGGTCAGGCGCCGGTGCCCGGTGGACGGGAGTTGGCATAGGGTCGCCGGAGGTCTCGCGCGGGGAGCGCGGGACCTCCGTCGAGGGGGAAGGGACACGGACATGTCAGCGCACTTGAGCCGCAGGCTGCGCAAGGGGGCCACCAGCGGCGCGGTGGTGGCGGCGGCGGTCGCCGCGCTCGCCGCCTCGCAGGCGCCGGAGATGACCTCGCCGCCGGCGGACAACGCCGGTGGGGACCGTGCCATCGGCGCCGGGGACACCGCCTCGCCGTCCGGTGACGGTTCCGCGACGGGTGACTCGCCGTACTACACCGACCTGCCGCCGCTGAACACGCCGAACAAGCCCGGGGCGAGCATCAACCTGCCGGTGATCACCGGCCCCGCCGAAGCCGGCATACCCGCGTCCGTGCTCTCCGCCTACAAGCGCGCCGAACAGTCGATCCGCTCGACCGCCCCCGGCTGCAACCTGCCCTGGCAACTGCTCGCCGGCATCGGCAAGGTCGAGTCCGGGCAGGCGCGCGGAGGACGGGTCGACGCCAACGGCACGACCCTCTCGCCGATCCTCGGCCCGGTCCTCAACGGCGTCGGATTCGCCAACATCTCCGACACCGACCGCGGCGCCTTCGACGGCGACGCCACCCACGACCGCGCCGTAGGCCCGATGCAGTTCATCCCGTCGACCTGGGCCACCTGGGGCCAGGACGCGAACAGCGACGGGAAGAAGGACCCGAACAACATCTACGACGCCGCGCAGGCCGCCGGTCTCTATCTCTGCGCCAACGACCGGAACCTCGCGCTCACGGCGGACCTCGACCGGGCGATCCTCAGCTACAACCGGTCGAGGGAGTACCTGAACACGGTCCTCTCCTGGTTCGAGTACTACAAGCGCGGCACCCACCAGGTCCCGGACGGCACGGGCGTGCTGCCGGTCGACCGCAGCGACAACCGCGGCCAGGGCAACCGTCCCACCCCGCCGCTCCTCCCCTCCCCGACGCCGCCCGCTCCGAAGCCGTCCGAGACGGGCACCCCGAAGCCCACGCCGACGCCGCCGGGCGGGGAGGTCACCCCGCCGACGAAGCCGACCACTCCGCCCAAGCCGCCGGTCACCCCGCCGACGAAGCCGCCCACCGTGCCGCCCGCCGCCCGGGTCACGAAGCTCGCGCCCGTCGCCACCGGGCAGCTGACCGCGCCGACCGAGAGCGCCTTCGCCAAGTCCCCGACGGTCGCCGCGCTCGACGCCACGGGGACGTCGGTCACCGGGGTGAGCATCCGCTTCGAGATCACGGGCACCACCGGCACCCGCTTCGCCGGCGGCGCGACGACCGCCACCGTCACCACCGGTTCGGCCGGTCTCGCCGCCGCCCCCGCGCTGCGGGCGGGCGAGAAGACCGGCTCCTTCACGGTCAGGGCCACCGTCGTCGGCAGCACCCTGAGCGGGACCGAGTTCGCCGCGACCGTCACCGAGCGGCGGGCGGACACCCTCGCCCGCGTCGCCGGTGACCCCCTGTCGGCCACCGCCGGCACCGCCTTCGCCCAGCAGGTGCAGGTGAAGGCCACCGACAAGGGGGCCCTCGCCCCCGGCGTCCTCGTCACCGCCGTGGTCGTCGCCTCCGCGACGGCCACCGAACAGGGCGCCGAGGGGCCGTACTTCAAGAAGGACGCGGCGGGCGAGAGCGTCCGGACGCTCGTCCTGAAGGCCGACGCCAACGGCCTGATCTCGCTGCCGGAGCTCTTCGCGGGCGACAAGGCCGGCACGTACGTGCTGCGTCTGACCGCGCCCGGTGGCGGCAGCACGGAGATCACGCTGACGGTCACCGCGCCCGATCCGACGCCGACCCCGGATCCGGCGCCCTCCGCCACCGGCACGCCCGAGACCTCCCCCTCGCCCTCGGCCTGACCCGCCCGCACCCCGGGGCGCTTCCCTTCGCGCCCCCCCCGCGCCGCTCCTCCGTCCACACCGGGCGGAGGAGCGGCGCTTCGCGCTTCCCCCTCCCGGCGGTGCGGCGGTGCAACGTGTTCTCATCTCGCGGTCGCGTTGCTACGGTGCCCCCGCCCTGACGACCTATCAGATCGCATCCCGGGAGGCCGACCATGCGTGCCCTCGTCGCCGCCGCCATCGGACTCGCCCCAGTCCTCCTCTTCGTCCTCCTCGTCTCCGTGGTCGATCTGCCGCCCGACGGCCCCACCTCGCCCAAGCCCCTGCTCACCGCCGACCCCGGCCCCAAGAAGTAGAGGGCCGCCGTGCGCCGCCGAGCCAGCCTCGTCCTCCTCGCCCTCGCCGTCTTCTGCGCCGCGATGGCCCCGACCCTGCGCTGGTACGCCTTCCCCCGCCTGGCGAAGATCCCGCCGAACCAGTACCAGGAGACCGTCCTGGAGGCGAAGCCCGCGACCCTCCTCAACTACTCGACGCTCCGGGCGGAGAAGGTCGACAAGATCACGATCATCCAGACCCTCAAGGGCAACGTGGAGGAGTCGCGGCGCATCGAACGCGACGCCGGCCGCGACGTCGTCGTCTGGGACGCCCTCGCCTACGTCACGGGCCCCGACGGCACGATGGTCTCCAAGGTCCCCGAGCGGTACATCTTCGACGCCCACACCCAGGACCCCGTCCACGCCACCGGCGAGTCCGTCGACGGCGACCCGGTCCGGCGCGAGGGCATCGAGTTCAAGTGGCCCTTCCTCACCGAGAAGCGCGACTACCAGTACTTCGACGCCCAGACTCGTACTTCCGCCCCCATCCACTACAAGGGCACCCGCACCTTCCGGGGCACCGAGGTCTACTACTTCGAGCAGACCATCCCCTGGACCAAGGTCCCCATGCCCAAGACCATGCCGGTCAAGGGGATCACCCCGAAGCTCCTCGCCGACTCCGGTCTCACCCGCTGGTACACGACCAAGCGGATGTTCTGGGTCGAGCCGGTCACCGGCGCCCCCGTCAACGGCGAGGAGATCCACAAGGAGGAGCTCCGCAACGCCAAGGCGCTGATGGGCCGGGACACCCTCACCGTCTTCGAGGGGCACCTGAAGATGCGCGAGGACTACGTCGAGAGCATCGGCGAGATGGTCTCCTCCAACCGCCTCATGGTCCTCATGCTCGTCTCCTACCTCCCCTGGAGCTTCACCGTCCTCGCGCTGCTCCTGCTCGCCCTCGCCCTCTGGCTGGAGGCCCGCTCCCGCCGCCCGGCACCCGGACCCGCCGCGGCCCCGCTCACCCTTCCCGTCTGAGCCGCGCGCTGGTGAACCGGGTCGGCTCCGCCGCGGACGGGTCCTCCGGCCACGGGTGCTTCGGGTACCGCCCCCTCAACTCCGCGCGCACGGAGCGGTAGCCGTCCCGCCAGAACGACGCCAGATCGGCGGTGACGGCCGCCGGCCGCCCGGCGGGGGAGAGGAGATGCACGAGCACCGGGACCCCCGCCACCCGAGGCGTCTCGGCCAGCCCGAACATCTCCTGGAGCTTCACCGCGAGCACCGGCCGCTCACCCCCGTACTCCACCCGGATCCGCGAACCGCTCGGCACCTCGATCCGCTCCGGCGCCAGCTCCCCCAGCCGGCCCGCCTCGCCCGACGCCCACGGCAGCAGCCGCCGCAGGGCGTCACCGGCGTCGATCCGCCCCAGATCGGCGCGGCGCGCGGCCCGGGACAGCTCGGGCTCCAGCCACTCCCCGGCCCGGTCGACCAGGGGCCCGTCCGCCACGTCCGGCCAGGGTTCCCCCACCTCCCGGTGCAGGAAGGCGAGCCGCTCGCGCAGCTCCCCGGCTTCCCGGCTCCACCGCAGCAGCCCGAGCCCCTCGCGCCGCAACCCGTCGAGCAGCGCCTCCCGCACGAGCGCCGGCTCCGCCTTCGCCCCGAGCGGCCGGACCGTCAGCTCGACCGCTCCGAGCCGGTCCACCGAACGCGCCACGACGTCCCCGTCCTCCCAGTGGACCTCCTCGCCGGTGGACCGCAGATGCCCGGCCGCCCGCCGCGCCACCTCCTCGTCCACCACGGCGGCCAGCCGCACCCGGGCCGTGGCGTCCCGAGCCGTCCGATCCGCCACCGCCACCGCCAGCCACGGGGCGGCCCGCAGCGCGGACCCCTCGGCGAGCCGGGCCCCGCTCCCCGACACCATCAGATATCCCCCCTGCTCCCGGCTCCGCGCCACCCGCTCGGGAAACGCCAGGGCCGTGACAAGCCCGGCCACGGCGTCATCACCGGTGACGGGGGCCCCGGAGACCCGGAGAGCCCCGCCCTGCCCGGAGGCCGCGGAGACTCCGGAGGGGGGGGAGGCCGCAGAGGCCTTGGACTCCCCGGCAGCCCCGGCGCTTCCCGGGTCCCCGGCCGCCGCGCCCGAGGTGTCCCCGCCCGCCGCCCCGGCGGCCGAGCGCTCAAGGCGCCGCGCCTCCGCCTTCCATCGGGCTCCGTACCCGTCGGTGCCCCGGCGCGCCGCGCGCCAGGCCGCCGCCAGGTCGTCCCCGTAGTCGCGCGGCGGCTCCTCACTGAGCAGCGCCACCACCTCCGCCGCCCGCCGCACCCCCACCTCCGGCGCACCGTCCAGAAGGGCCCGGCCGAGCCGGGGGTGGAGCCCGAGCCGGGACATCCGTACCCCCCGGGCGGTGGCCCGGCCGGCCGCGTCCACCGCCCCGATCGAGCCCAGGACCGCGCGGGCCGCGGTCATCGCCCCGGCGGGCGGCGGGTCCAGCAGCGCGAGCCCCTCCGCCGTCGGGTCGCCCCAGCAGGCGGCCCGCAGCGCGAAGTCCGCCAGGTCGGCGACCCTGATCTCAGGGGACGGGAAGCGGGGCCTGCCCCCGTCGCTCGCCTCCGCCCAGCAGCGGTACACGAACCCGAAGGCCTCTCGGCCCGCCCGGCCGAGACGCTGGGTCGCCGTCGCCTCCGAGACCGTCACCGTCGCGAGGGAGCCCAGCCCCCGCGCGTGGTCCGTGCGCGGCTCACGCGCGAGCCCCGAGTCCACGACGATCCGCACCCCCGGCACCGTCAGACTGGACTCCGCCACCGAGGTCGCGAGGACCACCCGGCGCCGCCCGCCGGGCTCCGTACCGCGCAGCACCGCGTCCTGCACCGCCGCCGGTGCCCGCCCGTGCAGCTGGAGCACCTCCGCGTCGACGTCGGCCAGCATCCCGGCCGTCCGCGCGATCTCGCCCGTACCCGGCAGGAAACAGAGGACGTCCCCCTCGTGCCGGTCCATCGCGAGCCGGACCGTGGTCGCGACGTGCCGGAGCAGCGCCGGGTCCACCCAGGTGCCGTGGGCCGGCCGGACGTCCGGCGGCGGCGCCGCGAAGAAGACCCGGCAGCCGTGCCCCTCGCCCTTGCTCCACACCACCGGCGCGGGGCCGCCGCCGTCCAGGACCGTCAGGAGGTCCGCCCAGGCCGCCGCGTCACTCGTCGCCGACGCGGCGATCAGCTTCAGCTCCGGCCGGAGGGTGGCCCGGACGTCCACGAGGAAGGCCATCGCGGTGTCGGCGTCCAGATGCCGCTCGTGGCACTCGTCGAGCAGGACCACGTCCACGCCCGCCAGCTCCGGGTCGCGCTGGAGCCGTTGCAGCAGGATGCCCGTCGTCACCACCTCGACCCGGGTCGCGGGACCTGTCCGCCGCTCACCGCGCACCGAGAAGCCGACCGCGCCGCCGACCTCCTCGCCGAGCAGCCATGCCATCCGCCGGGCCGCCGCCCGCACCGCCATCCGGCGCGGCTCGGCCACCAGGACCCGCCGCCGCGGTCCGTCCCCTATGAGGCCCGCCAGCGCGAGCGGCACCAGCGTCGTCTTGCCGGTGCCGGGAGGCGCGGACAACACGGCCGTACCGCGCCGGTCGAGCGCGCCCAGCAGCTCGGGGACGGCGTGGCGGACGGGGAGACGGTCGAGTGCGTCGTTTCGGATCACGCACTCAGTCTCGTACGCGACGCGGAAAAGGTGGGCCCCGTTGTCCACAGGCCCACCTATGAGTACGACAAGCATGACGCGCTGCTCGGCGGCCCCGCGCTACCGCACCGCTCCTCTGCTACCCGCTCCGCACCACTTCTCTCCGCTACTGCGCTACGGCGCTCCTCCGCTCCTCCGCGCGCTCGCAGACGAAGATCGCCGTCCCCGGGATCAGGTTCCCGCGCAGCGGGGACCAGCCGCCCCACTCCTGGCTGTTCCACTCCGGCCACTCCGGCTCGACCAGGTCCACCAGGCGGAACCCGCCGGCCACCACGTCCCGCACCCGGTCGCCGAGCGTCCGGTGGTGCTCCACGTACACGGCACGCCCCTGCTCGTCCTGCTCCACATAGGGGGTGCGGTCGAAGTAGGAGGCCGCGACCGAGAGACCCTCGGGGCCCGGCTCGTCGGGGAACGCCCAGCGGATCGGGTGCGTCACCGAGAAGACCCACCGGCCGCCGGGCCGCAGCACCCGCCGCACCTCCCGGAACACCTTCACGGGGTCGGCGACGAACGGCACCGCGCCGTACGCCGAGCACGCCAGGTCGAAGGAGCCGTCCAGGAACGGCAGCGCGCAGGCGTCGGCCTCCACCAGCGGCACCTCCCCGCCGATCCGCAGGGCGTGCTGGAGCTGCCGGTGCGAGAGGTCCAGGGCCACCGGCCGTGCCCCCCGCGCCGCCAGCCACCGCGAGCACTGCGCCGCGCCCGCGCCGATCTCCAGGACGTCGAGCCCCTCCAGGGAGGAGGCGGGCCCGAGGAGCTCGGCCTGCTCCTCGTCGAGCCCCTCCGGCCCCCAGACGAACCGGTCGTCACCGAGGAAGGAGCCGTGGTCGCTCTGGTACTCGTCGGCGTTCCTGTCCCACCAGCCACGGCTCGCGCGGCTGCTCTCCGCGTCCCCCGCGTCACGCCGGGTCGCCTCCGCCCCGTCCTCGTCCGAGTTGTGGGGGAGTTCGTGTTCGTACCCTTGGTTCATCTCGCCCGCCGATGTAGTTTGCGCTCAGTGCCACCGAGCGGCCGACCCCGCCGATACGGCGTGGAAAGACATGAGTGGTGCCGGAGTTGAGTAGATCTGCCCCGGGTGCGCGCTTCGCGCATTGACCCTGTCCGGCCGCCCCCGTATGCTAAAGGTTGCGCTGCGGGCCTGCGCGCCTCAGACGGAGCAGGCCGCGCTCGTACCTGTTGTATGTCCCCTCGGTTTTCGAGGCTCCTCCCCCTTGCGGGAAGGGTGCCTCATTGGCTGTCCGGCTTCTTGGTGCGATACGGGCTCTCGGCGTAGCAGTACCTACGACTTTCTGTCCGTAACCGGAGCCCTTTCCCACATGACGAGCAGCACCGAGACCACCGCCACCAGCACCACCCCGCAGGTTGCGGTCAACGACATCGGTAACGAGGAAGCCTTCCTCGCCGCGATCGACGAGACGATCAAGTACTTCAACGACGGCGACATCGTCGACGGCGTCATCGTGAAGGTCGACCGGGACGAGGTCCTGCTCGACATCGGTTACAAGACCGAAGGCGTGATCCCGAGCCGTGAGCTCTCGATCAAGCACGACGTCGACCCGAACGAGGTCGTCAAGGTCGGCGACGAGATCGAGGCCCTGGTTCTCCAGAAGGAGGACAAGGAAGGCCGCCTGATCCTGTCCAAGAAGCGCGCTCAGTACGAGCGTGCCTGGGGCACGATCGAGAAGATCAAGGAAGAAGACGGCATCGTCACCGGTACCGTCATCGAGGTCGTCAAGGGTGGTCTCATCCTCGACATCGGCCTCCGCGGCTTCCTGCCGGCCTCCCTCGTCGAGATGCGTCGCGTCCGCGACCTCCAGCCCTACGTGGGCAAGGAGCTCGAGGCGAAGATCATCGAGCTGGACAAGAACCGCAACAACGTGGTCCTGTCCCGCCGCGCCTGGCTCGAGCAGACCCAGTCCGAGGTTCGCCAGACGTTCCTCACCACCCTGCAGAAGGGTCAGGTCCGCTCCGGCGTCGTCTCCTCGATCGTCAACTTCGGTGCCTTCGTGGACCTGGGTGGCGTCGACGGTCTCGTGCACGTCTCCGAGCTGTCCTGGAAGCACATCGACCACCCGTCCGAGGTTGTCGAGGTCGGCCAGGAGGTCACCGTCGAGGTTCTCGACGTGGACATGGACCGCGAGCGTGTCTCCCTGTCGCTGAAGGCGACGCAGGAGGACCCGTGGCAGCAGTTCGCCCGGACGCACCAGATCGGTCAGGTCGTCCCGGGTAAGGTCACCAAGCTGGTTCCGTTCGGTGCGTTCGTCCGCGTGGACGAGGGCATCGAGGGTCTGGTCCACATCTCCGAGCTGGCCGAGCGCCACGTGGAGATCCCGGAGCAGGTCGTCCAGGTCAACGACGAGATCTTCGTCAAGGTCATCGACATCGACCTCGAGCGTCGTCGCATCAGCCTCTCGCTGAAGCAGGCCAACGAGTCCTTCGGTGCCGACCCGGCCTCGGTCGAGTTCGACCCGACCCTGTACGGCATGGCCGCGTCCTACGACGACCAGGGCAACTACATCTACCCCGAGGGCTTCGACCCCGAGACCAACGACTGGCTCGAGGGCTTCGAGACCCAGCGCGAGGTGTGGGAGACCCAGTACGCCGAGGCGCAGACTCGTTTCGAGCAGCACCAGGCTCAGGTCATCAAGTCCCGCGAGGCCGACGAGGCCGCTGCCGCCGAGGGCGCTGCCGCCCCGGCCGCCAGTGGCAACGCCGGTGCGGGCATCTCGGGTGGTTCGTACTCCTCGGAGTCGGACGACAACTCCGGCGCCCTGGCGTCGGACGAGGCGCTCGCCGCCCTGCGCGAGAAGCTGGCCGGCGGCCAGAGCTGAACAGGCTCTCCGCTGAGCGCTAGCCGCTAGCGAATCGAGGCCCGCTTCCCTTCGGGGGAGCGGGCCTCGGTCATGTCCGGGAGCCGTTTCGGTCAGCTCGACTCGACCCCCCTTGGGTCGGGTCAGCTCAGGGCGGGTCGGGTCGGGCCAGGTGGGGTCGGCTCAGGTCGCGTCGGCTCAGGGCGTGACGGGGATGTTCGTCAGGCCGTTCCCGCCGGTCACCGTGTTCGATGCGTAGACCGTGGTCGGGCAGGAGCCGCTCCGGTTGGTGACGTTGATCGCGAGCCGCTGTGCCCCGGTCGCACCCGTCAGGTTCGAGCGGTTGCCGCGGAAGACCGTGCCACAGCCCCAGCCGCTCTGCTGGGTGTGCGTCTCGAAGCCGTTGTTCGTCGTGTTGACGCCGGTGTTGCCCTCGACGAGAACGTTGTTGCCCTTCACGTCGACCCAGGAGTCGTCGTAGTTGGCGCCGGTCAGCCCGCGTCCGTCGAAGGTGTTCCCGACGATCCGCGCCCCGGTGGTGCCCTCCTTGATGTCCACGCTCTCGCCGCCGACGTCCGGCCCGATGACGTTGTTCAGGATCTGCGCGTTGTCGCTGCGGTCGGCGAGGCTGTTGGCCGTCCCGACATACACCCCCTCACCCATGCCCCGGCCGTCGTTCCCGGTGTCGTGGATGCGCGAGTTCTTGAGGACGCCGTTCCTGCTGGAGTTGCGGAAGTGCACGCCCTCCATGTCCAGGTCGTGCACGGTCACCCCGTCGATCACCACGCCGTCCGCGGCGTCGGTCATGATCCCCTTCTGACCGCCGGTGACGGTGACGCCCTTGACCGTCCAGTACGAGGCCCCGTTGAGGTGCAGCCCGTAGCCGCCGCCTGCGGTCAGCACCGCGCGCGAGGAGCCGGCCAGGGTGATCCGGGCCGAGGCGGTACCCGGGGTCGTGGCCTTGAAGTTGCCGGTGTACGTGCCGTCCGCGAGGTGGATCGTGTCGCCGGGGCGGGCATTGGTGAGCGCCGTCTTCAGCTGCGCCGCCGTCGACACCTCGATCGTCGTCGCCGAGGCGGGCGTGGTGAGGAGGGGGACGGCGAGGAGCGCGGGGAGCAGGGGGAGGAGCAGCGTTCGGGTGCGCATGGGGGGAGGCCTTCCGTGCGGGGGCGAGGGGGTGTTCCTGTATGTGCACGAGGGACGGGATGCTGAACGCGATGCTGTCCCGAGACGGTAGGGAGAGGCTGTGGCCATGTCAAGGTCTGGACCAGTGGCCGGAGTTCGCCGCGCCGACCGGGACCCGCCCGCCGGAAGGCCCTCCGTCCGGCGGGCCGCCGGATCGCTCGCCGGAAGATCGCCCCGCACGGGAATGGCGGTGCCGCGCGAGACGTTCCCAGAGAGAACCCGAGGAGGAGCGGTAATCGTGCTTGATCCCCAGGATTTGTACGAATGGGACGCGAAGGGCCTGGCTGTCGTCGACCTGGCCCTGGCGCAGGAGTCGGCCGGGCTGGTCATGCTGTACCACTTCGACGGATACATCGACGCGGGCGAGACCGGTGAGCAGATCATCGACGGCCTGCTCGACACCCTGCCCCACCAGCTGGTGGCCCGCTTCGACCACGACCGGCTGGTGGACTACCGGGCCCGCCGCCCGCTGCTGACCTTCCGGCGCGACCGCTGGACCTCGTACGAGACGCCGTCCATCGAGGTCCGCCTCGTCCAGGACGCCACGGGCGCCCCCTTCCTCGTCCTCTCCGGCCCCGAGCCCGACGTGGAGTGGGAGCGGTTCGCCACCGCCGTCCGGCAGATCATCGAGCGCCTCGGCGTGCGCCTCTCCGTCAACTTCCACGGCATCCCCATGGGCGTGCCGCACACCCGCCCCGTCGGACTCACCCCGCACGGCAGCCGCACCGACCTCATGCCGGGCCATCGCAGCCCCTTCGACGAGGCGCAGGTCCCCGGCAGCGCCGAGTCCCTCGTCGAGTACCGGCTCACCGAGGCCGGCCACGACACCCTCGGTGTCGCCGCGCACGTCCCGCACTACGTCGCCCGCTCGCCGTACCCGGACGCGGCCCTGACCGCGCTGGAGGCCGTCACGGCCGCCACCGGCCTGGTGCTTCCCGGCGTCGCCCACTCCCTGCGGACCGAGGCGCGCCGCACCCAGACCGAGATCGACCGCCAGATCGGCGAGGGCGACGAGGAGTTGGTCGCGCTGGTGCAGGGCCTTGAGCACCAGTACGACGCGGTGGCCGGTGCCGAGACCCGCGGCAGCCTGGTCGCCGAGCCCGTCGACCTGCCGTCCGCGGACGAACTGGGCCGTGAGTTCGAGCGCTTCCTCGCGGAGCGGGAGGGTGACGTCTGATCCGCTCGGGGCAGGCCCTAAGCTGCCGCTCATGCTGAAGGTGGGCCTGACCGGCGGGATCGGAGCCGGCAAGAGTGAGGTGTCACGGATGCTCGTCTCGTACGGGGCCGTGCTGATCGACGCGGACCGGATCGCCCGCGAGGTCGTCGAGCCCGGAACGCCGGGGCTCGCGGCCGTCGTCGAGGCCTTCGGGGACGGCGTCCTCACCCGGGAGGGGACGCTCGACCGGCCGAAGCTCGGCTCCATCGTGTTCGCCGACGCCGACCGTCTCGCCACCCTCAACGCCATCGTGCACCCCCTGGTCGGGGCGCGGTCGGCGGAGCTGGAGGGCCGGGCGGGCCCGGGAGACGTGGTCGTCCACGACGTACCCCTGCTCACCGAGAACGGGCTCGCACCGCTGTACGACCTGGTCGTGGTCGTGGACGCGTCCCCCGAGACCCAGCTCGACCGGCTCGTACGGCTCCGCGGCATGGCCGAGCCCGAGGCGCGGGCCCGGATGGCGGCGCAGGCCACGCGCGCGCAGCGGCTGGCCGTCGCGGAGCTCGTGATCGACAACGACGGGCCGCTCGACGCCCTCGAACCGCAGGTGCGCAAGGTCTGGGACGAGCTGGAGCGCCGCGCCGCGGCGGAATGAGCGGGGCGGGTCCGGTGTTCAACCACCGGATCGAGGGGAAGGATGCCATGGTGGCCGACAGAAACCCGGAAACGCACGTCATCGACTTCCGCGCCGCCGAGCACCTGCTGGCCGCGCGGGATCCGCAGGGCGCCGTGAAGCTGCTCGACTCGGTGATCGCCGCCCACCCCGAGAACACGGCGGCGCGGCTGCTCCGTGCCCGCGCGTTCTTCGCCGCCGCCCAGCTGCGCCCCGCCCAGCTGGAGTTCGAGCTGGTCCTGGAGCGTGAGCCGGACAACGCGTTCGCGCACTTCGCGCTGGCCCGCACCTTCGAGCGCTCCGGTCTGACCGCCCAGGCCACCCGGCACTTCCGTCTCGCCGCAGCGCTCGACCCGAAGCCGGAGTACCTCCAGGCCGCGGGTTTCGACTCGGAGCGGTAGGGCCGGGCTCTCCCCCTCAGCGCCCCGCGCCGCCGTGATCGGGGTCGTACGGCGGAACGTCCCGGCCGGGCTGCCAGTGCGGGCCCTGGCGGAGGTGGCGCACCACCATCACGAGGTCGCAGACGACCACCAGGAACAGCACTCCGCAGGCCACCGCCCAGCCGGGGCGGCCCACCAGCGCGAACGCCGCCGTGCCGAAGGCGGCCCAGAGCAGGCCCCACACACTCAGCCAGAACCGCATGCGCAGCGGACTGCGCGCGGTCGCCGGTTCGCTGCCCGTACGCATGGCGCTCGCGTCTCCCGTCCGGCCCCCTTCGGTCACCTTCCAGGATGGACCCGGGGCGGGGGGAACGGGAGTGGCCGGGAGGCGGGGCTAGTGGACGACGCTGTAGCTGCGCCAGGGCAGGCTGCCGGGGACGATCCCGTCGCTCAGGGTGGTCGGCAGGTAGGTGGATTCCCCGCCCTTACAGTCCCGCGTCCGGTACAGCACGATGTCGACCAGGGTGTTGTTCTCGACCTTGGTCGCGCCGGAGGGCGCGAGGCGGTGGCAGCCGTTCACCGAGGGGCTGGTCACGGTCACCACGAGGTCGCGTTCCGTCTCGTAGGTGAGCGTGCCGACCATGGTGCGGCCCAGACCTGAACAGCCGGCGACGGCGAAGGTGAGCAGCACGGCCCCGGTGGCGGTCGTGAGACGCCGACGAACGGACATGGCGGTTCCTCTTCTGTCGTGGGTCTGACGGGTCGGGTCTGACGGGTCTGACACGGGTCTGACGTGGACACCACGTTCGCGCCCCCGGGACCGCGTGTCATCCGCTGCTGGGCCGCCCGGGCGAACCCGCCTGGCGGCCGTTGTCAGACCCCCGCCGTAAGGTCGGAGGTCCGATCGACGTACGACGGCACCCGGCGGAAGGAGGACGAGAGCCGTGCCACCCACCTGGACGACCAGTGCCGCCGTCTTCCTGCCCGCCGCGCTGCCCCGTGAGGGACGGGTCGCCTTCTGGGCCCCCGACGGCGGAGCGCTGCCGGACCCGGCGGAGAGCGGGGCGGAGCGCGTCGACCTGACCGTCGCCCGACGGCACGGCAGCGGCGCCCGGAGCCGTACCGTGCCCGCCCTGGCCCTCCCGGTCGACGCCGCCCTGCCCCACCTCGTCGCGGCCCGCCACCACCCGGCCGCGCACCCCGCCACAGCGGGATGGGGCGCCGCCGCCCTGCACGCCCTGCACCTCGTGGCCCGTGGCCGCGTGCTGCCGGGCCTGACCGCCGACGACCTGGACGCCTGGCGGGCCGGGCCCCTGGACGCCGACGACATCGCCCACCTGCGGGCCGTCGCGGCCGCCCTGCCGTACGAGGCGCACGCCGTGCCCGTCCCCGGGCCGGGGCCGCTGCGGCTGCCCGACCCCGAGGCCCTCGTGCGCGCCTTCCTCGACGCGGTCGCCGACACCCTGCCCCGCACCCCCGCCGCCGCCCACGCGGTGGGGGCGCCGTTCGCCGCCCGGGAGCCCCAGCACCTGCCCCGTGCCCGTGCCTGGGCCGCCGAGGCGGCGGCCGGGATGGACGCGGGCGTCCGTGTCTCGCTCCGCCTGGACCTCTCCCCGTACGAACTCTTCGACACGGCCGAGAGCGCCGATGACCCGGAGAGCGCGGACCAGGGGCGGGGCGGCGGGCGGCACGCCGCCGCCGCCGTCCTCCAGGTCCACAGCCTCGCCGACCCCACCCTCGTCATCGACGCCACGGCCCTGTGGGCGGGGGAGGGCGAGCACTTCGGCCCCCGCGCCCGGATCGACGCCGTCCTCGCCCTGCGCCGGGCCGCCCGCGTCTGGCCCCCGCTCGCCCGCCTTCTGGAGCGGGACGTGCCGGACGTCCTCGCCGTCGCCGAGGACGAGCTGTACGAGCTGCTCGGTCCCGCCGCCGCCCGGCTCGCCGACGCCGGTGTCACCGTCCACTGGCCGCGCGAGCTGGCCCGCTCGCTCAGCGCCTCCGCCGTCGTCCGCGCAGACCGGGCCGCGCCCGGCTCCGCGACCGACGGGACCGCGTTCTTCGACAGCGAGGAGCTCCTGCGGTTCAACTGGCAGCTGGCCCTGGACGGCGATCCGCTCACCGAGCGCGAGATGGACCAGCTCGCCGAGGCGCACCGGCCCGTCGTCCGCCTCCGTGACCAGTGGGTCGTCGTCGACCCCGACCTCGTCCGCAAGGCGCGCAAGCGGGAACTCGGCCTGCTCGAACCGGTCGACGCCCTCGCCGTCGCCCTCACCGGCACCGCCGAGGTGGACGGCGAGACCGTGCCCGCCGTCCCCGTCGGAGCCCTTGCCGCGCTCCGCGACCGGCTGCTCGCCGGCCCCGAGGACGTGCACGCCCCGCCCGGTCTCACCGCCACCCTCCGCGACTACCAGCTGCGCGGACTCGCCTGGCTGGACCTCATGACCTCGCTCGGTCTCGGCGGCTGCCTCGCCGACGACATGGGCCTGGGCAAGACCGTCACCCTCATCGCCCTCCATCTGCGCCGCGCCCGCCGCGCACCCACCCTCGTCGTCTGCCCCGCGTCCCTGCTCGGCAACTGGCAGCGGGAGGTGGGGAAGTTCGCGCCCGACGTGCCCGTGCGGCGGTTCCACGGCGCCGACCGCGACCTCGAAGGCGTCGAGGGCGGCTTCGTCCTCACCACCTACGGCACTCTGCGGACCAGCGCCGCCCAACTGGCCGGGCGGGAGTGGGGGATGGTCGTCGCCGACGAGGCGCAGCACGTCAAGAACCCGTTCTCCGCGACCGCGAAGGCACTGCGTGAGATCCCCGCGCCCGCCCGGGTCGCCCTCACCGGCACACCCGTGGAGAACAACCTCTCCGAACTCTGGGCGCTCCTCGACTGGACCACCCCCGGTCTCCTCGGCCCGCTCAAGGCCTTCCGCTCCCGGCACGCGCGCGCCGTCGAGAACCACGAGGAGATCGAGCACGCGGAGGCCGTCGAGCGGCTCGCCCGACTGGTGCGGCCCTTCCTGCTGCGCCGCCGCAAGTCCGACCCCGGCATCGTCCCCGAGCTGCCGCCCAAGACGGAGTCCGACCACCCCGTCTCCCTCACCCGGGAACAGGCCTCGCTCTACGAGGCGGTCGTCCGCGAGACCATGGCGCGGATCGAGGAGTCCGAGGGCATGGCCCGCCGTGGCCTCGTCATGAAGCTGCTGACCTCCCTCAAGCAGATCTGCAACCACCCCGCGCAGTACCTGAAGGAACAGGCACCGCGCGGCAGCGGCACCGCGCGTCTCGCCGGCCGCTCGGGGAAGCTCGCCCTGCTCGACGAACTCCTCGACACGATCCTCGCCGAGGACGGGTCCGTGCTCGTCTTCACCCAGTACGTGTCGATGGCGCGGCTCCTCGCCGACCACCTGGCAGCCCGCGGCGTCCAGGCCCAACTCCTGCACGGCGGAACCCCGGTGGCCGAGCGGGAGCGGATGGTCGACCGCTTCCAGGCGGGCGAGGTCCCCGTCTTCCTGCTCTCCCTCAAGGCCGCGGGCACCGGCCTCAACCTCACCCGCGCCGGCCATGTCGTCCACTACGACCGCTGGTGGAACCCGGCCGTCGAGGAGCAGGCCACCGACCGGGCCTACCGCATCGGGCAGACCCAGCCGGTGCAGGTCCACCGGCTCGTCGCCGAGGGCACGGTCGAGGACCGGATCGCCGAGATGCTCCTCGCCAAGAGGGCTCTCGCCGACGCCGTCCTCGGCTCCGGCGAGGCGGCCCTCACCGAACTGACCGACCGCGAGCTCGCCGACCTGGTGTCCCTGAGGAGGCCCGCGTGACCACCCCACGGGGCGCGCGCGGAGCCGCCCCGCGCCACGACGACCGCCGGCGCAGCTTTCCCCAGGTAGCGCCCCGCGAGGCCCCCGACGGGCGGTTCGCCGCCACCTGGTGGGGAAACGCCTGGGTGGAGGCCCTGGAGGACACCGCCCTCGACCCGGCGCGCCTCGCCCGCGGCAAGGCGTACGCGGGGCGCGGCCACGTCGACGCGATCACCGTCACGCCCGGCCGGGTCGTCGCCTACGTCCACGGCAGCCGGGCCCGCCCGTACCGCACCGAGATCAGGATGCGGACCCTCGGCGACGACGGCTGGGAGCGGTTCCTCGACGAGGCCACCGCCCGCCCCGACCACATCGCCGCCCTCCTCGACAAGGACGTGCCGCACGCCCTGGAGGCGGTGTCGGGCCTGCTGCCCGCGCCGGGCGACCTCGTACCCGACTGCTCCTGCCCGGACGACGGTTACCCCTGCAAGCACGCCGCCGCCCTCTGCTACCAGGCGGCCCGGCTCCTCGACGAGGACCCGTTCGTCCTCTTCCTGATGCGCGGACGCGGGGAACAGGAGCTCCTCGCCGAGCTGACCCGGCGCAACGCGGCCCTGTCCGCCGCCGAGTCGACCGCCGCCGCACCTCCCATGCCCACCGTTCCCGCCCGCGCCGTGCTCGCCGCGACGGAGCGGGCCGCGCCTCCGCTGCCGCCCCCGCTGCCCCTTCCGGACCGGCCCGGCCGGCCCGCGGTCTTCCCGCCCGACCCCGAGGCCCCCGATCCGCTCGCCCTCGACCTCCTCGCCTCCGAAGCCGCCGTCCGCGCCCACGCGTTCCTGGCCACCGGACTCGATCCGGTCGCCGCGCTCAGCCCCTGGCAGGACGCCGTCCGGCTGGCCGCCGCGCACCCCGGTTCGGGGCTCACCGCGTCGACCCGTGCGCTCTACCGCGACCTGGCGTACGCGCTCGACCGCACCCCCACGGAGCTCGCCCGCGCCGTCGCCGCCTGGCGGCAGGGCGGCGCCGCGGGGCTCGCCGTACTCGAAGAGCCCTGGGATCCGCCGGCGGGCCCGTTCGACCGGGCCCGACCCGCCCTGCTCGCCGCCGACTTCCCCGCCTTCCGCCCCTGGCGCAACCGGCTCTCCACCGAGTCCCTCCAGCTCCGCCTCGGTCGCGACGGCCTCTGGTACGGCTACGAGTCGGACGCCGGGCGCGAGGACTGGTGGCCGCGCGGCGCCCCCGATCCGGACCCTGTCGGAGCCCTCACCGACCTTCTGGGGCACTGACGCACACTCGAACGGGTCCCACTCGATGGAGTGAAACCCGTCAACGACCGGATCCGGCAAGTGGGTTTGTCGCGTTGATTCCGGTACGGGCATTCGCCCGTGTACACCTCCGGAAGGCAGGAAGCCATGAGGCAGATTCGCCGAAGTGGTCTGGCCACACTGTTGGTCACGGGTGGGGCGCTCGCCCTGTCGGCGGGCGCCGCGCACGCCGACTCCGGCGCGCAGGGCGCCGCGGTCGGTTCGCCGGGCGTCGGCTCCGGCAACACGGTTCAGCTGCCGGTGCACGTCCCGGTCAACGTCTGCGGGAACACGGTCAACGTCGTCGGTCTGCTCAACCCGGCCTTCGGCAACACGTGTGAGAACCGCTCCGCCCCGCAGGAGCCCGCGGGCTACGGGTCGGACGACGGCGGCGGCCGGTCCCACAAGGACGAGCCCGGTACTCCGCGCGGCGGTGAGCAGGCCGGCGGCTCCCACGGGGGCGGTTCGCAGGGCGGCTCCTCCAACGGCGGCGGCTCCACGGCCGAGGGCCACGCCGAGGGATCTCCCGGCGTTCTCTCCGGGAACGGTCTCCAGCTGCCCGTCGACCTCCCCGTGAACGTCAGCGGGAACTCGGTCAACGTGGTCGGACTGCTGAACCCGGTCTTCGGCAACACCTCGGTCAACGGGCCCTCGAAGCCCGTGCCGCCGGTCGAGAAGCCGACGCCGCGCCCGCAGACCCCCGTCCGCAACGTACCGGTCCCGCAGACCGAGACCGAGACGGAGACGGAGAAGCCCGCCCCGGCCCCCGCGCCGCAGGGTGAGACCCGCCCGGTCGCGCTCGCCGAGACCGGCTCGGACGCCCTGGGCTACGCCGCGTCCGCGAGTGCCGCGCTGCTGCTCGGAGGTGCTCTGCTCTACCGTCGCGCGCGCCGCTCCGGAGACCAGGCCTGAGGGTTCCGTCCTCGCGGTCCGGTCGACGCACGCCCCGTGGTCCGGTCCCGCGCGAGCTGACACCCGAGCTGTCAGCCGTGTCCCCGACCGCGGGCGTTCTCGCCGCCGCGACGCCAGGCCCGGAGCACCGCCTCGATGGCGGGAGCGACCCTCGTCCGGGCCTGGTGCCGGGTGACCCCCCGCATCAGCAGCGTGTCGTACGGCGTGTCGACATGCCGTACGGAGGCGCGCACCGCGGCCGTGACGGCGCCGCGGTCGAGCGAGCGCCCCGCGGACGTGCGTCCCACCCGTCCGCTGCCCTTCGTCGAGGCGTGGACGGCGATCTCCGTCGCCCGGTCCGCCGGGCAGGACGGGAAGAGGCGCAGGATCTCCGACCGGAGGACCTCGGTGATCTCCGCGTCGAGCGCCGCGCGCCGTACCGCGTCCCTCGCCCGGCGCCTGGCCCGGGCCTCCGCGTCGGCCAGGCAGGCCCGTTCCGCCTCGGCGAGCGCGGCCTCCTCGACGAGCAGGCCCTGACGCTCGTACCGGGTACGGCGCCGGTTGTGCCGTACCACCACGGCCCACAGGGTGCTGCCCTCGCGGGCGCGCCGGGTGAGCGCCGTGTCGCCCCGGCGCAGGAAGACGAGATGCCCGAGGTCGGCGCAGTCCAGGCAGACCGGCGCGTTGAACTCGACGATCATCCGCTCCAGCGGGCCCTGGTGGCACTCCGAGCAGCGGCGGCGACGGAGCGGCTCGACGACGACGGGCGCGACGAGGTCCATATCCGGGCGCCGTTCAGCGGACGCCGGGCGCGGCGGCGGCGATGAACACGGCGAGTGCCTCCTTCGCCAGCGCGGAGCGGCGGGCGCGCTCCGCCTCGCCGTCCGCGTCGTGCAGGCAGTGGGTCTCCTCGAAGGCAGCCTCGGCCAGCCGGCGGACGTGCGCGTCGTCGCAGACCAACTGGACGCGGAAGAGGGCCTGCCGGGCGGCGGTGCGCTGCCGGTAGGAGGCGTGCCGGGACTCCTCCGCCTCCTCCGATCCGGGCTCCTCCACCGCCCGGAACCAGCGGTCGTTCTGGCTGTGCCGGTAGTCGACGACCGCGCCCGCGTAGGCGCTGTAGGTCGCGATCCGTTCCTGGCGGAGCTGTTCGGTCCGGGCGAGCGAGGCGGTGCGTTCGGTGGCCCGCCCCTGGAACCAGTGGGTGGCGATGACGCCCAACAGGGTCCCCGCCACGGCTATCAGCGCCACATCCATGGCCGACCGCCCTCCCGTTTCCCCCGGCCGTCTCCACGGCCGATTCCCTCGTCGGATCCCCTCGGAGGGTCCCTCGTCAGGTCCGCTCGTCGGGTCCGAAGATCCCTCGGACCCTCAGATCATGGCAGTCGGGCGGCGGGACGTCACGGTCGGTCGCCTCACTGCCGGTAGCCGCTCAGGAAGCGGCCGATGCGGCCGATCGCGGCGTCGAGGTCGTCGGCGTACGGCAGGGTCAGGATGCGGAAGTGGTCCGGGCGGGGCCAGTTGAAGCCGGTTCCCTGGACGACCTGGATCTTCTCCCGCAGGAGGAGGTCGAGGACGAACCTCTCGTCGTCGTGGATCTTGTGCACGGCGGGATCCAGGCGCGGGAAGGCGTAGAGGGCTCCCTTCGGCTTCACGCAGGAGACGCCGGGGATCTCGTTGAGCTTCTCCCAGGCCCGGTCGCGCTGTTCGCGGAGCCGGCCGCCGGGGGCCGTGAGTTCGTGGATGGACTGGCGGCCGCCGAGCGCGGCCTGGATGGCGTACTGGGCGGGGGCGTTGGGGCAGAGCCGCATGGAGGCCAGCATGGTGAGCCCCTCCAGGTAGTTCCTGGCGTGCTGCTTCGGGCCGGTGACGACGAGCCAGCCGGAGCGGAAGCCCGCCACCCGGTAGGTCTTGGAGAGCCCGCCGAAGGTGAGGACGACCAGGTCAGGGGCGAGCGAGGCGGCCGGGTAGTGCACGGCCTCGTCGTAGACGATCTGGTCGTAGATCTCGTCGGCGAAGACCATCAGGCCGTGGCGGCGGGCGAGGTCGAGGATGCCCGCGACGATCTCCTTCGGATAGACCGCGCCGGTGGGGTTGTTGGGGTTGATGATGACCACGGCCCGGGTCCGGTCGGTGATCTTCGATGCCATGTCGTCGAGGTCCGGGTACCAGTCGGCCGACTCGTCGCACAGGTAGTGCACGGCCTTGCCGCCCGAGAGGGTGGTGACCGCCGTCCACAGCGGGAAGTCGGGGGCGGGGATCAGGACCTCGTCGCCGTCCTCCAGGAGGGCCTGGACGGCCATCGAGACGAGCTCCGAGACGCCGTTGCCGAGGAAGACGTCGTCGACGTCGACCTCCGGGAGCCCCATGGCCTGGTAGCGCTGGGCCACGGCACGGCGGGCGGAGAGGATGCCCCGGGAATCGGTGTACCCGTGGGCCTTCGGGAGCATCCGGATCATGTCCTGGACGATCTCCTCGGGCGCCTCGAAGCCGAAGAGCGCCGGATTGCCGGTGTTGAGGCGCAGGACGCTGTGGCCCGCCTCCTCCAGCGCGTTGGCGTGTTCGATGACCGGGCCCCGGATCTCGTAACAGACCTCGCTCAGCTTGCTCGACTGCCGGAACTCCATGTCCGACCTCCCCAGGTCCCCGGAATCAGTGTTGCTTGGTTTTACCAAGTTCGAGCTTGGAAAGTCCAACGACATGTCTAGACTGCGTCGCATGCCACGCCAGCCACGCCGCCGCAGCTACGACCAGCACTGCGCCGCCGCGCGCGCCCTCGACCTCGTCGGCGACCGGTGGACCCTGCTCGTCGTCCGCGAACTCCTCGCCGGGCCGCGCCGCTACACCGACCTCCACGCCGACCTCCCGGGCGTCAGCACCGACATGCTGGCCGGGCGGCTCAAGGACATGGAGGGCGCCGAGCTCGTCACCCGCCGCCGACTGCCCCCGCCCGCCTCGGCGTCCGTGTACGAGCTCACCCCGCGCGGCCGCGACCTGCTGCCCGTGCTGCGCGCCCTCGCCGCCTGGGGCGCCTCCGACCTGGGCGAACCTCGGCCCACCGACGCCGTCCGCGCGCACTGGTACGCGATCCCGCTCCTCGGGCCGCTCGCCGAGCGGGGAGCGGGGATCGTCCAGGTGACCCTGGACGAGGGGGAGTTCCACGTACGGATCGGGGAGGACGGATCCCTCTCGTACGGGGACGGGGTGTACGGCGCCGGTACGGGGGAGGAGCCCGACGCCCGGCTGAGGACCGACGCGGCGACCTGCCGGGCCCTCGCGGGCGGGGAGACGACGCTCGCCGAGGCGATCGAGTCGGGGCGTGCCGTGCTCGACACGACCGTGCGGGCCGCCGGGGTCCGCTGAGCGCGGGTCAGCTTCGCTGGGACTGCTGGGACTGCTGGGACTGCTCGGGTCGTTCGGACCGTGTGTCGGTGGGTCCGGGTGAGCGTTGAGGGTGTGTGCCAGCCTGTCCCGGGCCTCGGTCTGGGCCTCGGTCTGGGCCGCGATCCGCGCGCGTCGAGCACGGCCAGCCGCTCGCGGGCGATCTCCAGGCCGCGCGCGGACGGCGGGGCCGAGGGCATGTCCCCGTCCAGGCAGGAACGGAACGCGGACACGTCGTCCAGGGTGAGGCCCGCGTCGAGCAGGTACCGGATGTTCGCCACGCGCGCCACCGCGCCCTCCCCGTACCCCCGGTAGCCGTTGGCCGCGCGCGTCGACGTGATCGGCCCCACCGCCTCGTAGTGGCGCGACGCGCGGGCCGACGCCCCCGTCCGCCGGGCCAGTTCACCGATGAGCAAGGGCGCCACCTGCGCGAGCTGCCACGCCCGAAGCGCAGTCGCCTGCTCGGGGGAGAGGCCCAAGTGGTCCGCGATCGGGGTCTCGATCGCGCCGGGCGCGACCGCCACCACCCGGCCGTGGTCGGTCACGGTCGCGCCGACGATCTCCTCGGGCGCGTTCTCCGCCGTGACGTCGGCGGCGAGCGGGCGGATCCCGGGGTGCCCCTCGGCGGTCTCCCGCAGCGGCTCCTCCCGCCGGCCGACGGCGACGACGGTCGCCCCCTGTCCGGCGAAGGCACGGGCGGTGGCCCGCCCGATGCCGGTGCCCGCGCCGGTGACGGCGACGACCCTGGCGGGTGTGGTGGTGTTCGTGCGCCCGGTGTCCGTGCCTCTCGTGTGCGTACACCCGGCGGTCGTGCATCCGGCGGTCGTGCGGTCGGTGGTCGTGCGGTGGGTGTTCACGCGGTCGGTGGTCATGAATCCGATGGTCGAACGGTGACGTCAGTGGCAAGGTCGAGGCGACGGTCCGGTGGTCCGGTGTGCAGGATGAACGGTGTGAGTGGGGCGAGCGGGATGCGATACGAGGCGATCACCTGGGACCGGCTGGCGGAGGCGCTCGCCGGACACCTCGACGCGTCCGAGCCGGAAGCGGGCGGCAGCCGGCTCAAGGTCGCCGTCGACGGCCCGCCCGCCGCGCCCGGCGGCGAGCTCGCGGAGCTGCTCGCCGAGGCGCTGCGGTCGCGCGGGCGCGCGGTGCACGTCGTGGGGACCAGCGGATTCCTGCGGCCCGCGTCCCTGCGGTACGAGTACGGGAAGCAGGACCCGGACGCGTACTACGACGGGTGGACGGACGTCGGGGCGCTCTGGCGGGAGATCTTCAACCCGCTGGAACCCGGCGGCACCGGGCGTGTCCTGCCCGACCTGTGGGATCCGGTACGCGACCGGGCGACCCGCAGCCCGTACGTGACGCTGCCGCCGGGTGGGGTGCTCGTACTGCACGGCCCCTTCCTGCTCGGTCACTGGTTTCCCTTCGACCTCTCCGTGCACCTGCGACTCTCGCCCGCCGCCCTCGCCCGGCGCACCGGGGAACCCTGGGCCCTGCCCGCCTTCGCCCGGTACGAGACGGAGGTCGACCCGGTTTCGGCGGCCGACGCCGTCGTACGCGCCGACGACCCGCGCCACCCGGCGTGGACCGGGCTGGGCCGGCGGCCGGAGGCATGAGCCGTCAGGGGCCGGGTGGAGGGTCCGGGGGTCTGCCGCCCACCACCGTGACCGCCTCCGACCCCGCGCGGCAGCCCGCCTCAGCGGCCTTCGCCGGGTCCGCGCCCGCGAGCCGGGCCGCCAGGAACGCCCCGGTGAACGCGTCGCCCGCGCCCGTCGAGTCCACCGGCCGCACCGGAGGCGCCGTCACTCGCGCGGTGACCGCACCCCCCTCGGCGACCAGCGCGCCCGCCGCCCCCAGGGTCGTCGCGACCAGTGGGAACCGACGGCTCAACTCGGCCGCCGCCACCTCGGGTTCGTCCCGGCCGGTCAGCGCGCGGGCCTCGTCGACGTTGGGCAGCAGGATCTCGGCGCCCTCCGCCGCCGCCAGGAACCGCTCCGGCCCCAGCTCCGCCAGGAACCCCGCCGACGCCGGGTCCACACTCACCGGAATCCCCGCCTCTCCCGCGTCCCGCAGCGCCCGCCGGACCGTCTCGCGGCTCGCGGCGGCGAAGAAGAGGTAGCCGGAGAGATGCAGCCGCGCCACGCCGTCGAGCAGACGGGCGGACCAGTCCTCGGGCGCGAGGCGCAGCGCGGCGCCGCTGTCGGTCAGGAAGGTGCGCTCGGCGCTGGGGTCCACCAGCGCGATCACCGTGGCCGTCGCCGCCTCCGCGTCCACGACCAGCAGGGGGCGTACGCCCGCGCGACGCAGCGCCCGGTCGTGCCAGACGGCGCTGTCCGTCCCCACCCGGCCGAGGAGCCGCACCTCCTCGCACCCGGAACGCGCGGCCCAGCAGGCCGCGTTGGCCCCGGCGCCGCCCGGGAGGGTCCGGATCTCCGCCGCCGTGTCCGTGGCCGGGGCGAGCGGCGTCCGGTGCCGGGCGACGACATCCGTGACCACGTCCCCGACGACGAGCAGCGCGCCCGCCGCCGGGCTCACCGGCCGCTCACGCCGGTCGCCGCGCCCGAGTCCGAGTCCGACTCCGAACTCGTGGTCCGGTGCGCGGCCGCGCCTGAGCCGGAACCCGAGTCCGACTCCGCCCCCGCA
The DNA here is from genome assembly GCF_051305195.1 of Streptomyces sp. Qhu_M48. Classification (NCBI taxonomy): domain Bacteria; kingdom Bacillati; phylum Actinomycetota; class Actinomycetes; order Kitasatosporales; family Streptomycetaceae; genus Streptomyces; species Streptomyces sp. Qhu_M48. Next base: position 1,935,097 of record NZ_CP195432.1, read on the forward strand.
TCCCTGTGCGCGTCCGCGCCCGCGCCTGAGCCCGAACCCGACTCCGTACCCGTGCCGTACGCGCCCGCGATGCGCGCCGCGAGCCGCACGTTGCCCCGTACCGCCGCCAGGTTGGCCTCCAGGGACGCGCCCTCCGTGTGGACCGTCAGGTATTCGAGCAGGAAGGGTGTCACCGCCTGTCCCGTGATCCCCTTCTCCTTCGCCACCGCCAGGCCCTCCGCGAGCACCCGGTCGTGCAGCGCGGGATCCAACTGCTCCGCCGCCGGCACCGGGTTGGCCACGACGAGCGCCGCACGCGGTCCGCCGAGCCGGTCCTGCGCCCGTATCACCCCGGCCACCTCCTCCGGGGTCCGCAGGGTCCAGTCGACGGGCTCGCCCGAGGAGGAGAGGTAGAAGCCGGGGAAGTGCTCCGAGCCGTACCCCACGACCGTCACCCCCAGCGTCTCCAGGCGCTGGAGCGTCGCGGGCACGTCGAGGATCGACTTGACCCCGGCACAGACCACGGTGATCCCGACCCGGGCGAGCAGCCGCAGGTCGGCGGACTCGTCCTGGGTCTCGGTCCACTCGCGGTGCACGCCGCCGAGGCCGCCGGTCGCGAACACCCGTATGCCGGCCGCGTCGGCGAGCCAGGCCGTCGCCGAGACCGTCGTCGCTCCGGTCACACCGGTCGCCAGGGCCGGGGCCAGGTCGCGGTGGCCCAGCTTCCGTACCGCCGGGTCCTCGGCGATCCGGGTCAGGGACGCCCGGTCCAGGCCGACCCTGGCCGTGCCGTCGACCACGGCGACGGTGGCGGGGACCGCGCCCCCGGCCCGCACCAGCCCCTCCAGCTCCAGGGCCACGGCCAGGTTGCGCGGGCGCGGCAGGCCGTGGGCGATGATCGTCGATTCGAGCGCGACGACGGGGCGCCCCTCGTGGAGCGCCTCCCGTACCTCTTCGGACACCTGTGTGGACATGTCCCATTCCTGGCGCGACCACGCGCCCCGCAAACCTCGTCGGCGACCTCCCGCCACACGGCGGGCGGTGCCTGCGGAATCCGTCACGCGGTGCCCGGCGCGGGTGTCCGGGCCGGGCGCGGCACCTGCCGGGCGCTGCGCCGAAGGGCTCGTGCGGATTTCGTCGTCGTCGCGGGATTCGGGCATCGCGCCTGGTGGGAGGCGAAGCGGAGGGGTTCGGTCCAGACCCTCCCGGCCTCTGGGCGGCCCCGGACCCCCGCTACAGTCACCGCCCATGACGACACATGACCAGCCCTCCTTCGCCGTGCACATCCCCGACGCGGAGCTCGAACCGGAGCCGCTCGACCCCGCCCAGATCGTCTCCGGCACCCCCGAGGTGACGGGCAAGGTGCTGTGGGAGTCGGCCGACGGCAAGCAGCTGCGCGGCATCTGGCAGATCACCCCCGGCGTCGTCACCGACACCGAGGCGAACGAGCTCTTCGTGGTGGTCTCCGGCCGGGCGACCGTCGCCGTCGAGGGCGGGGACACCCTGGAGATCGGCCCCGGTGACGCCTGCGTGCTGCGCGAGGGCGACAGGACCACCTGGACCGTGCACGAGACCCTGCGCAAGGCCTACCACATCAGCCTCTGAGGCCGGATGAGCCCCCGACGACGCGGATAAGCCCTTAGGGGGCCCGAGCGGGGCCTGGAGGAGGTCCGGTCAGGCCCGAACGCGGCCCGGACGGGCCCTGGGCGAGGTCCGGTCGGGGCCCGAAACGAGGTCCGAACACGGCCCGGACGGGGCCTGGGCGAGGTCCGGTCGGGGCCCGAAACGAGGTCCGAACGCGGCCAGGACCGGGCCCGAGCCATGTCCGGACCGGGCCCGCACAGGCCCGAAATCGCTCGTTTCCGTAGGCGGTTGAGAGTCTGGTAGGAAACCTTCCTATCGGCTAACATCCCCGGCAGCGGCTCGGCGCGGCGCCCCACCCCACGGGGCGTGACGCGCTCAGCGAGAGCTCTGACCCGGCCGCCGAGCACCACCCCGCCGCGTGGCGCCCCGAACGCCACACGGCCGGCCGTCCGTGTCCGCACCCCGCGGCACGGGCGAACCGGCCCGCCGTGCGGCCGGTCCGTGGTGCGCCGCACCGGTGTCCAGCTCTCGCCGACCCCACAGGCCAGGGAGCCCAGGTATGCGCCTGAACGCCTCCGCCCCACCCCACTCCACGACCCGCCGTCTGCCCCTCGTCCTCACCGCCGTCCTGCTGCTCGTCGGCGGGCTCCTCCTCGCCCTCCCGGAACGCGCCGGGGCCGCCGCCGACGTCCTGATCTCCCAGGGCCGACCGGCCACGTCCTCCTCCGTCGAGGACAGCACGTTCGGCCCGGAGAAGGCCTTCGACGGCGTCTCCACCACCCGCTGGGCCAGCGCCGAGGGCTCCGACCCCCAGTGGATCCGGGTCGACCTCGGCCCCTCGGCCACCGTCTCCCGCGTCAAGCTCGTCTGGGAGGCCGCGTACGCCAAGGCCTACCGCGTCGAGATCTCCGCCGACGGCACCACCTGGACCCGCCTCGCCAACGAGACCGCGGGCAACGGCGGCACCGACGACTGGACCGGACTCACCGGCCGGGGCCGCCACCTGCGCGTCTACGGAACCGCGCGCGGCACCTCGTACGGCTACTCGCTCTTCTCGGTGGAGGTCTACGGCACCGCCGACACCACCCCGCCCACCGGCTCCTTCACCGTCGTCGCGGCCGGCGACATCGCCGCCCAGTGCACGGCCTCCAGCAGCTCCTGCGCCCACCCCAAGACGGCGGCCCTGGCCCAGCGGATCGCGCCCTCCTTCTACCTGACGATGGGCGACAACCAGTACGACGACGCCCTGCTCTCCGACTTCCGCGCCTACTACGACAAGAGCTGGGGCGCCTTCAAGGCGAAGACCCGGCCCGTCCCCGGCAACCACGAGACCTACGACCCGGCCGGCCCGCTCGCCGGCTACAAGTCGTACTTCGGCTCGATCGCCTACCCGCAGGGCAAGTCGTACTACAGCTACGACCAGGGCAACTGGCACTTCGTCGCCCTCGACTCCAACTCCTTCGACGACGCCGCGCAGATCCAGTGGCTCAAGGACGACCTCGCGCGGAACACCAGGGGCTGCGTCGCCGCCTACTTCCACCACCCGCTGTACTCCTCCGGCGGCCACGGCAACGACCCGGTCTCCAAGCCCGTCTGGCAGATCCTCTACGGAGCCAAGGCCGACCTCGTCCTCAACGGACACGACCACCACTACGAGCGCTTCGCCCCGCAGGACCCCAACGGGCGGGCCACCGCCGACGGCATCGTCGAGATCGTCGGCGGCATGGGCGGCGCCGAGCCCTACGACATCGAGACGGTCCAGCCCAACAGCCAGAAGCGGATCAGCGGTCCGTACGGCGTCCTGAAGCTGGACTTCACCGACACCACCTACACCTGGCAGTACGTCGGCACGGACAACCAGGTGAAGGACTCCGGCCCGACCTACACCTGCCACTGATGTACCTCGCGACCACCGGTCGCCGCGACGCGCCGCCCGCCCCCTCGGGGGTCCGGCGGCGCGTCCCGGGCACCGTCCTCGCCCTCGGCGCGGTCAGCCTCGTCACCGACGTCTCCTCGGAGATGGTGACCGCCGTACTGCCGCTCTACCTGGTCCTCGGACTCGGTCTCTCCCCGCTCCAGTTCGGGCTGCTCGACGGTCTGTCGACCGGCGCCACCGCGCTCGTACGGCTCCTCGGCGGCGCCACCGCCGACCGGGGCGGCCGCCACAAACAGGTCGGCGGGCTCGGTTACGCCCTCTCCGCCTGCTCCCGCCTCGGCCTCCTCCTCGCGGGCGGCGCGACCGGCTGGATCGCCGGGGCGCTCGCCGCCGACAAGCTGGGCAAGGGCGTCCGCACCGCCCCGCGCGACGCCCTCATCACGCTGCACAGCCCGCCCGAGGACCTCGGCCGTGCCTTCGGCACCCACCGCGCCATGGACACCACCGGAGCGCTCCTCGGTCCCCTGGCCGCCTTCGCGCTGCTGTGGGTGACGGCCGACGCGTACGACGCCGTCTTCGCCGTCAGCTTCTGCGTCGGGGCGTTCGGCGTCCTGCTCTGGCTGCTCCTCGTCCCCGGCCGGACCCCGGGCGCCGGAAAGCGGCCCCCCGGCGACGGAAGCCGCGGTTCCGGCGATGGAAGAGCGACCCCCGGCGACGGGAGGACCCCCGGTCACGCGACGAGGGCGACCGCTCCGCCGGGGCCACGCGCGCGTGGCGGGGTCCTCGCCGGGCTGCGCTCGCCCGCGTACCGACGGATCGTGCTCTGCGCAGGGCTCCTCGGAGCCGCCACCATCGGCGACTCCTTCCTCTACCTGCTGCTCCAACGACGGCTCGCGTTCGACGCCACCTGGTTCCCCTTCCTGCCGCTCGGCGCGGCCGCCGTCTACCTGCTGCTCGCGGTCCCCGCCGGACGCCTCGCCGACCGCATAGGGCGGCGCGGCCCCCTCCTGTACGGGCACGGGGCCCTGCTCCTCGCCTACGGACTGCTCCTGACCCCGCTGCCCGACCCGGCGGTCCTCTTCGGCGTCCTGCTGCTGCTCGGGGTCTTCTACGCCACCACGGACGGCGTCCTGATGGCCCTGACCGGCCCCTTCCTCACCGAGGGCCGGCAGGCGGGCGGTCTCGCGGTCGTCCAGACCGCGCAGGCCCTCGCCCGGGTCGGAGCCGCCGTCGGGTTCGGCGCCGTCTGGACCGCGAGCGGGCCCGAGGCCGCGCTCGTGGTGGCGATGCTCGCCCTCACGGCCGCCCTGTGCTGCGCCGCGCGCCTGCTGCCCGCCACCCCCGCGAAGACGCCCGCCGGCCCCTCGGGGACGAGCGCCCCGACGCCCGCAGGAAGTGTCGTCCCCGAACACCCCGAGAGGACCGACTGACCCATGTCCGACCCGTCCGGCGCCCGCCCGTCCACCCGCACCCGCGTGTGGATCCTCGTCCTCGCCCTCCTCCTGCTCGGCGGAGGAGCCACCGCCTACACCCTGCGGGCGGCCTCGGGCCGTGAGGCCGCGGCCACCGGGACCGCCGACCCCGGCTTCACCCTCGACGGCGCCGCCTCCGCGCTCTACGCCCGGGACACCGCCAGCGGCCGCGTCGCGCGCGTGGACCCGTCCGCTCCCGGCGGCCGGGTGGTGGGAGGCCCCTCGTGCGACCGCTTCCACGCGGCCGGATCCACCGCCCTCTGCCTCCAGCGCCGACCGGGCGTCCCGGCCCGCTCGTACGTCCTGGTGCTCGACCGGGAGCTGCGCGAGGTGCGTCGCATCGGCCTGCCGGGCATTCCCAGCCGGGCCCGGGTCTCGGCCTCGGGAAACATGCTCTCCTGGACTATGTTCGCGACCGGCGACTCCTACGCGCGCTCGTCCTTCTCCACCCGCACCTCGATACTCGACCTGCGGACCGGCTATCTGGTGAAGAACATCGAGCAGATCCCCCTCACCCTCGGCGGCCGCCGCCACCACGCCCCCGACGTCAACTACTGGGGCGTCAGCTTCGCCGCCGACGACAACCGTTTCTACGCCACCGTGTCGACCGGCGGCCGTACCCATCTCGTCGAGGGGGACATGAGGAGCTGGTCGGCCCGGGCCCTGCGGGAGAACGTCGAATGCCCCTCGCTCTCCCCGGACGGCACACGGATCGCCTTCAAGAAGCGGGTCTCCGAGGGCCCGCGCGAGCCATGGCGGCTGTACGTGTACGAGGTGGGCACCGGGCGCGAACACGCGGTCGCCGAGCGGCGCGGCATCGACGACCAGGCGCTCTGGACGGACCGGGAGACCCTCGCGTACGGCTACGGGGGAGCGGTCTGGGCCGTACCGGCCGACGGCACGGGCGCGCCCCGCCGACTGGCGGCCGGAGCGTCCTCCCCGGCGGTGCCGCGCTGACGCCGTCCGGACGTCCCGCGCGCCGACGCGGCCCGGCGCTCCGGAGCGTCAGGACTTCCGGAGCGAGCCGCGCAGCGCGAGCGCCGCCATCGGCAGCAGCAGACACGCGGCGATCGCGTTCAGCGGTCCGTAACCCGCCTGCGCGACGATCAGGCCCGCCAGGAGGGCGGCGAGGCCGGCCGAGGTGTTCATGACGAAGTCGGAGAGTCCCTGGGCCGCCGCCCGCGCGGCCTGCGGCACCGAGTCGGTGAGCAGCGCCGAGCCGGAGACCAGGCCCGCCGACCATCCCAGGCCGAGGACGAAGAGTCCCAGGGCGGTCCGGCCGTGGCTGGGTCCCGCCGTGCCAGCGATGAGCGCCGCCAGGCCGATGAGCCCGACCGTGAGCCCGATCACCGACAGCCGCCCCAGCCGGTCGGACAGCCAGCCCATCACGGGCGAGAAGGCGTACATGCCCGCGATGTGCCCGCTGATGACGAGCCCGATGAGCTGGATGTCCGCGCCGTGGTGGGTGAGCGCCACCGGTGTCATCGACATGATCGACACCATCGTGGTGTGCGAGACGGCGACGGTGACCAGGGCGAGGCGGGCCTTCGGGGACTCCCGCACCGCCCGCATCCCGGCCCGCAGCGATCGGCTCTCCGCGGCCTCGCCGCCCGCCTCGGCGTCGGTCAGCGCGCGGGCGGTGAGGAGCGGGTCCGGACGCAGCAGCAGGGCCACCACGGCCGCCGCGACCACGAAGACACCGCCGGCCCAGACGAAGGGCCCCGCGGTGGCGGGGATTCCCCAGCCCGCGACGCTCTCCCCGGCCGGCGCGGCGATGTTCGGGCCGAGCACCGCTCCGATCGTGGTCGCCCACACCACCGTGGAGATGGCCCGTGCCCTGTGGTCCGGCTCGGCCAGGTCGGCGGCGGCGAAGCGGGCCGTCAGGTTCGCCGAGGCCCCGGCGCCGAAGCCGACGAGCCCGACGAGCAGCAGGACGAAGCTGCCGACGACCGCCCCGAGCACCGCGACCCCGGCACCGACCGCGCCGATCAGGTACGCGAGGACGAGGCCGGCCCGTCGCCCCCGGGAGGCCATGAGCGCGGCCAGCGGCATGGCGAGCAGCGCGGGTCCGGCCACCGTCGCCGTCGACGCCAGACCGGAGAGGGCCTCGGAGCCGCTGACGTCCTTGGCCAGGACGGCGGAGAGCGCGACGCCGGTGGCGATGCCGAGGCCCCCGAGGATCTGGGTGGCGATCAGGACGGCCTGGACGCGCCGGCGCAGGGCGGGCAGCTCGGCGGCGGTGACGGGTATCCGCTCGGGGAGGGTGGCGTCACGGGCGCCGGGGGTCTGGGTCACTCTCGTGAGTCTGCCAGCCGTCCCATCTCATGGGAACGGTCCCCTTCGGGGCCTCTCGGAGGAGCGTTCCCCGCCCCTCGGAGGAGCGTTCCCCGCCCCTCGGAGCAGCGATTCCCGACCCCTCAGAACAGCGATTCCCGACCCCGACCCCTCAGAACAGCGGTGCCGGCAGTACGCCTTCGAGTGCCAGCAGCTGTCTCTTGGTCTCCAGGCCGCCCCCGAAGCCGCCGAGTCCGCCGTCGCTCTCCACCACACGGTGGCACGGCACCACCACCGGCAGCGGGTTGGAGCCCATCGCGGCCCCGACCGCCTGGGCCGCCCCCGGCTGCCCCACGCGCCTGGCCAGCTCCCCGTACCCGACGACCGTGCCGTACGGGACACCGCTCGCCAGCTCGCGCAGCACCTGCCGGTTGAACCCGGCGGTCAGGCTCCAGTCGAGGGGCAGGCCGAGATCGCCGGGCTCGCCCGCGAAGTACCGGTCGAGGCGGCGTATCGCGCCCGCGAGCAGCCCCGAGGCGCGCTCCACCGGCACCGCGCCGAGCTGCCCGGCCAGCCGGTCCAGCATCTGCGCCCGCCGTGCCGCGTCGGCGTGGAACTCGACGCGCACGAGCCCGCGCGCGGTCGCCGCCAGGAAGAGCGGTCCGATGGCGCTCTCCATGACCGTCCACTCGACCGGGACGGGCCGTTCGCCGCCCGCCGGCCCCGCTTCGATGTCCATGGCGCCCACCGTACGACCCGCCACCGACAGCCGAGGTCGGAATCCGCGGCCAGGGGGCTCCGGCGGGCTCCGGGAATCGATGTCAAGATCACGGGCCGGTCTCGCTCAGGTCTCACGAGGAGTAATTCCCCGGTCACGTGGTCGCCGGGCCCCCGGCGCGCCATAATCTCGCCCCGGTAGTACTACCCAGCGGTACCGACTGTTTTCGGACGACGTGGCACCAGGGGTGGAGGACACACGCTCATGCAGGGCACGGTCGACGGATTCAGCTACGGGCTCGTCACCCCGGTGGCGGCCTTTCTCATGGCGTGCCTGGGCGGCGCCCTGGGCCTCCGGTGCACCACGCGATCGCTCCGCCACCGCGACAGCTTCAAGGCGGGCTGGCTCGTCCTGGGCGCCACCTCCATCGGCAGCGGCATCTGGACCATGCACTTCATCGCGATGATGGGCTTCTCCGTCCGGCAGGCGCCCATCCACTACGACCTGCCCATCACCTTCGCCAGCCTCGGCGTCGCGGTGGTCATGGTCGGCATCGGCATCTTCATCGTCGGATACCGAGGGGCCACCGCCCTCACCCTGGTCACCGGCGGCACCATCACCGGCCTCGGCGTCGCCACCATGCACTACCTGGGCATGGCCGGCATGCGTCTCCAGGGGCGCATCGAGTACGACACCCTCACCGTGGTCTTCTCCGTGGTCATCGCCGTCGTGGCGGCCACCACGGCCCTCTGGGCGGCCGTTTCCGTCCATGGATTTCTGGCCAGCCTCGGTGCGAGCCTCGTGATGGGCGTCGCCGTCAGTGGTATGCACTACACCGCCATGGCGGCCGTCAGCGTGCACCTGCACGGAACCGAGCGTTCCACCGGCACCGGCGACGCCGCCACCTCGCTCCTCCTGCCGATGCTGATCGGCCCGGCGGTCTTCCTCATCCTCGCCGCCGTCGTCGTCATGTTCGACCCGCTGCTCGTGATGGGCGACCCCGACTGGCAGGCGACCGCCGCCCGGGGTCCGCACCGCCCCGGCGTGCCCGCCCCGCGTCACGTGCCGTCCTACGGCGAGCCCGCCAACTGGTCGGCCCGGACCGCCGGGCGCGGCGCCCGCAGGAGCGTGGCCCGTGGCGGCCACCGCTCCCAGGACTGGTGAGCGGAGCCTCCGGACCACGATCGGGGCGCTCCCGGGATCGATGACGGAGCGCTCCCGACCGCGGTGACGGGGCAGGCGACGGGGCCGGTGGAGGGCCCGGCGACGAGGCCGATGACGGGGCCGGTGGAGGGGCCCGGCGGGCGGGCGGGCCGCCGATCACCACCCGACTGTCGGTGCCGGGTCGTACGGTGGGTGCATGCGGCCCGTTTCCAAGATCGAACGTTCGGTGGCGCCCTTCGAGGTCGTCAGCTCCTACCAGCCCAGCGGCGACCAGCCGACGGCCATCGCCGACCTGGAGCGGCGTATCCGCGCGGGCGAGAAGGACGTCGTGCTCCTCGGTGCCACCGGCACCGGAAAGTCGGCCACCACCGCGTGGATGATCGAGAAGCTCCAGCGCCCCACCCTGGTGATGGCGCCGAACAAGACGCTGGCGGCCCAGCTGGCGAACGAGTTCCGCGAGCTCCTGCCGAACAACGCGGTCGAGTACTTCGTCTCGTACTACGACTACTACCAGCCCGAGGCGTACGTGCCGCAGTCGGACACGTACATCGAGAAGGACTCCTCCATCAACGAGGAGGTGGAGCGGCTCCGCCACTCCGCGACGAACTCCCTGCTCACCCGCAGGGACGTCATCGTGGTCGCCTCCGTCTCCTGCATCTACGGCCTCGGCACGCCCCAGGAGTACGTGGACCGGATGGTCCAGCTCAAGGTCGGCGAGGAGATCGACCGCGACCAGCTGCTGCGCCGCTTCGTCGACATCCAGTACACGCGCAACGACCTGGCGTTCACCCGCGGCACCTTCCGCGTCCGCGGCGACACCATCGAGATCTTCCCGGTGTACGAGGAGCTCGCCGTCCGCATCGAGATGTTCGGCGACGAGATCGAGGCCCTCTCCACCCTCCACCCGCTCACCGGCGAGGTCATCAGCGAGGACCGCGACCTGTACGTGTTCCCCGCCAGCCACTACGTCGCCGGCCCCGAGCGCATGGAGCGCGCGGTCAACGACATCGAGCGCGAGCTGGAGGTCCGTCTCGCCGAGCTCGACAAGCAGGGCAAGCACCTGGAGTCCCAGCGCCTGCGCATGCGGACCACGTACGACATCGAGATGATGCGCCAGATCGGCTCCTGCTCCGGCATCGAGAACTACTCGATGCACTTCGACGGACGCGAGCCCGGCTCCGCGCCCAACACGCTCATCGACTACTTCCCCGAGGACTTCCTCCTCGTCATCGACGAGTCGCACGTCACCGTGCCCCAGATCGGCGCCATGTACGAGGGCGACGCCTCCCGCAAGCGGACCCTGGTCGACCACGGCTTCCGGCTGCCGTCCGCCCTCGACAACCGCCCGCTCAAGTGGGAGGAGTTCCAGGAGCGGATCGGCCAGACCGTCTACCTCTCCGCGACCCCCGGGACGTACGAACTCTCGCGAGGCGACGGCTTCGTCGAGCAGATCATCCGCCCCACCGGCCTCATCGACCCCGAGGTCGTCGTCAAGCCCACCGAGGGCCAGATCGACGACCTCGTCCACGAGATCCGGCTGCGCACCGAGAAGGACGAGCGGGTCCTCGTCACCACCCTCACCAAGAAGATGGCCGAGGACCTCACCGACTACTTCCTGGAGCTCGGCATCCAGGTGCGCTACCTGCACAGCGACGTCGACACCCTGCGCCGCATCGAGCTCCTGCGCGAGCTGCGCGCCGGCGAGTACGACGTCCTCGTCGGCATCAACCTCCTGCGCGAGGGCCTCGACCTCCCCGAGGTGTCCCTCGTCGCCATCCTCGACGCCGACAAGCAGGGCTTCCTGCGCTCCGGGACCTCCCTGATCCAGACGATCGGCCGCGCCGCCCGGAACGTCTCGGGCCAGGTCCACATGTACGCGGACCGGATCACCCCGGCGATGGAGCAGGCCATCGACGAGACCAACCGGCGCCGCGAGAAGCAGATCGCGTACAACACGGAGCACGGCATCGACCCGCAGCCGCTCCGCAAGAAGATCAACGACATCGTCGCGACCATCGCGCGCGAGGAGGTCGACACCGAGGAGCTGCTCGGCACCGGCTACCGCCAGGGCAAGGAGGGCAAGGGCGCCAAGGCCCCCGTCCCCTCGCTCGCCGCGCACGGCGTCAAGGGCAAGGGCAGGGCCGGCTCCACCGTGGAGCTCGGCGACCGGCCCGCCACGGAACTGGCCGCGATCATCGAGGAGATGACCGACCGGATGCGCGCCGCCGCCGCGGAGCTGCAGTTCGAGGTGGCCGCCCGGCTCCGTGACGAAGTGGGAGAGCTGAAGAAGGAGTTGCGCCAGATGAAGGAGGCGGGACTCGCCTGACCGGTCGTGGTCCGGTGTGTTGCAAGACCGACACAGAACCGGACCACACCTCCTCGGTGTCCGTGGCGCTGCGTAGGGTGCTCGACAACCGCACGCACCGGAACAGCGGTCGCGGGGAACGCCAACGAGAGGGGCAAACGCGTGTCGGTCAACATGACCAAGGGTCAGGCCATCAGCCTGGAGAAGAAGGGCGGGGGCAACCTCACCCAGGTGCGGATGGGCCTCGGCTGGCAGGCCGCGCCCCGCCGCGGTCTCTTCGGCTCGCGCACCCGGGAGATCGACCTGGACGCCTCGGCCGTCCTCTTCGCCGACAAGCAGCCGGTCGACGTGGTCTTCTTCCGTCACCTGGTCAGCGACGACGGCTCGGTCAAGCACACCGGCGACAACCTCGTCGGCGGTGCGGGCCAGGGCGGCGACGACGAGGCGATCCTCGTCGACCTGGAGCGCGTCCCGGTCCACATCGACCAGATCGTCTTCACGGTGAACTCCTTCACCGGCCAGACGTTCCAGGAGGTGCAGAACGCGTTCTGCCGGATCGTCGACGAGACGAACGGGCAGGAACTCGCGCGCTACACCCTCGACGGCGGCGGCCGCTACACCGCGCAGATCATGGCGAAGGTGCACCGGGCCGGCTCCGGCTGGCAGATGACGGCCCTGGGCAACCCGGCCAACGGGCGCACCTTCCAGGACCTGATGCCCGCGATCCTGCCGCACCTGTAGGCGGTCCGCGCAGCACCCATCCGCAGCTCCCGGAGGCAGCAGGCCACCGGGAGCTGTCCCGCATGAACGCGTCCACCGCAATGGACGCTTCCACGTACAACGCCTGATCCGCGCCGGGCAACGCTGAGGGGACAGAGTCGATGACGGCCGAGCTGGTCCGGGGGCAGAACCACCCCCTGCCCGACACCCGACTGGAGATCCGGGTGTCCGCCGGCCATCCCGTCCTCGCCGGTGCCACCCTCTGCGACGAGCAGGGCAGGGTCCCGGGCGTGGAGTGGATCGCCCACCCCGGCTCGCCCTCCCTGCCCGGCGTCGACGTCCCCGGGCAGGCCGCCGCCGACCACCGCCTCACCGTCGACCTGGCGGCCGTCCCCAGCGCCGTCCACCGGGTCTCGGTCCTCCTGGCGCTGCCCGGCGCGCGCGCCGGGGGAGCCGCCCGCTTCGGAAGCGTCGCCGCCCCGTTCGTCGCCGTCGCGGGCCCCGACGGCGACGAGATCGTGAGCTACACGATCACCGGCCTCGACAGCGAGTCCGCCGTCGTCGCCCTGGAGCTGTACCGCAGACAGGACACCTGGAAGGTCCGCGCCATGGGCCAGGGGTACGAGGGCGGGCTCGCCGACCTCCTCGGCGACCAGGGCCTGGAGCGTTCGGCCGACCTGGCCGCGTCGATCCTGGAGCCGCTCACGCCCGGGCCCGCCCCGGTCGCCGCCCCGACGCTCCAGGCGCCCGAGGAGGAGCGGGTACGGCACGCGGCCGCCCTGACCACGCCGGACCCGCACCCGGCCACCCCGGTGACGCCGCCGCCGACCACGGTGACGAGCCCGCCTCCCCTCCCCGTGGCGGGCACGAACACGCCGACCCCGGGTACGAACACGCCGACCCCGGGTACGAACACGCCGACGCCGCTCGTGGGCGCGCCGACTCCCGTCACGGGTACGGCGGCCCCGGTGACGGGCGAGCCGACCCCCGTCGCGGGGACCTCCGTTCCCGGTGGCGGGGGCGGGCCGATCGACTACGCCCACCCCCGGCGCCGGAAGGCCGCGCCCGAGTCCGAGCCCCGGCAGGCTCCGCCCACCCCGGTCGCCGGGGACGCCTCGGGCTGGTCCATGGACGAGCGCCTGTACAACCAGGTGTGGGGGATGTTCGAGGACCTGGCCCGGACCGCCGCCGCCTACCGCAGCGCCCGCGACTTCGCCGAGTCCCGGCTCGACCGTGAGCTCGACGAGACGCTCTCCGACTACCGCGCCCGCGGCGGGGGCGCCAACGACGCCGCGCGGGCGGCCGCCCGCGCCCGGCACGACGAGCTGGTGGAGCGGGCCCGCGCGGTCCTGGACCGGGACCTCGCCCAGCTCGCGGCCGAGTCGGAGGTCGTCGAACCGGCGCTGCCCGCCGCGTACGCCCGCTGGGACAACCCCGTCTGGCAGGCCTACCGGGTCCCCGCCGAGGAGCCCATGGCCGTCCGCCTCGGCGACCTCCACCTCCCCGAGCGGACCGATCTGCGGATCCCGATGCTCGTCCGGCTGCCCCTGGAGCGCGGGCTCTGGGTGGACAGCGGCCGCGGCCGCTCCGAGGCGGCCGGTCTCCTCGACGAGGTCGAACTGCGCGGGCTCGCCCTGGACAGCGCGGTCGCGCACGCGGCCCGGCTGCTCGCGGCGCACCCGGCGGGCGCGTTCACCGTCCACGTCGTCGACCCGGCCGGTGCGGGCGCCGCCGCGCTCGCCCCGCTCGTGGAGACGGGCGTCCTCGCGGCCCCGCCGGCCCGGGGCGCGGCCGGGGTCTCGGCGGTCCTGGAGCAGCTCACCGAGCGGGTGGACCTGTTGCAGATGGCGGCGCGGGCCGGGGCCGCCGACGCCCTGCCGCCCGGTCTGGACACCGCCCGGCAGCTGCTGCTCGTGCACGACTTCCCGCACGGCTTCGACGACCGGGCGGTCACCCGGCTCCGGTACCTCGCCGACGAGGGGCCCTCGGTCGGCGTCCATCTGCTGATGGTGGCGGACCGGGAGGACGCGTCCGCGTACGGGCCGCTGCTCGATCCGCTGTGGCGCTCACTGCTGCGGCTCACGCCCGTCCCCGACGACCACCTCGCCGATCCGTGGGTCGGCCACGCCTGGTCGTACGAGCCTCCGATGCTTCCGCCGGGCAGCGGCGTCCTCCGGACGGTCCTCGCGCAGGTGGCCGCCGCTCGTCGTGGACAGCGGTCCTGACCTGGACTCTTGGTAGCTCTTTACCCTGCCCTTTACCTTCTCTTGGTCTTTCGGGTAGGCTTTCCGGTGCGGAGGGGAGTACTCCCCATGCGCGGCGTACCCGTCAATACGGACGGATCCTCATCGATCCGATCCCGGGGCGTCGGCCCGGTGGCGAGGGTTCGCCCCGGGTGGAAGAGACCTCCGGCAGCGACGACGCTGATCAGTAGCCGTACGACGCCGGAGGCGCAGTGGACGTTTCAATGACCATGTGGGTGCTGACCATTCTTGGTCTGGTCGCCCTGATCGGAGCCGACTTCTTCATCGGGCGCAAGCCCCATGACGTGTCGGTCAAGGAAGCCGGAATCTGGACGGTCGTCTGGATCGTCCTGGCCGCCCTCTTCGGAATCGGCCTGCTGTTCTGGGGCAACAGCCAGGCGTCCGGCGAGTTCTTCGCGGGCTACATCACCGAGAAGTCGCTCAGTGTCGACAACCTCTTCGTCTTCGTCCTGATCATGGCGAAGTTCTCGGTGCCCTCCCACCTCCAGCAGCGCGTGCTGCTGGTCGGTGTGCTGATCGCCCTGGTGCTCCGCGCGATCTTCATCGCCGCGGGAGCGGCGGTCATCGCGAACTTCTCCTGGATCTTCTACATCTTCGGCGCGTTCCTGATCTACACCGCCTGGAAGCTCATCCAGGAGGCGCGTGCCGACGATGACGAGGAGGACTGGGAGGAGAACCGTCTCCTCAAGAGCGTCGAGAAGCGGTTCGGCGTCGCCGACCGGTACCACGGCACCAAGCTGTTCATCCGGAACAACGGTAAGCGGATCATGACCCCGCTGATGGTCGTCATGCTCGCCATCGGCACCACCGACATCCTCTTCGCCCTCGACTCCATCCCGGCGATCTTCGGCCTGACCCAGGACCCGTACATCGTCTTCACGGCCAACGCGTTCGCCCTGATGGGTCTGCGTCAGCTGTACTTCCTGATCGGCGGCCTGCTCAAGAAGCTGGTCCACCTCAGCTACGGCCTGTCGGTGATCCTCGGCTTCATCGGCGTCAAGCTCGTGCTGCACGCCCTGCACGAGTCCGGGGTGCACGTCCCGGAGATCTCCATCCCGTTCTCGCTCGCGGTCATCGGCGGTGTCCTGGTCATCACCACGATCACCAGCCTGATCGCCTCGAAGCGGCAGGCGGAGCGCGAGGCCGCCGAGAGCGTGGCCGACGCCGACGGCGCCGAGAAGGACAGCATCGGCGCCTGACGCGGCACACACGGCGACGGCCGGCCGGGGGTCTCCCCGGCCGGCCGTCGCCGTTTCCCCGCATCCGGAGCGGCTCCCCCCGCATCCGGAGCGGCTCCCCCCGCATCCGGAGCGGCTTCCCGGGCCGCCGTCGGCGTCTCAGGGTCAGGCGGAGGCCGAGGCGGGCTCGGGGACGGTCTCCCGCGAGCGCCGCGGCATCGTCTCCGGGAGGAGCGCGAAGCAGGCCAGGCTGACGAGGGCGACCACGGTCAGATAGGCCGCGACACCCCAGGGCGGACCGGAGCCGCCGTCGGAGAGGGCCGTGGCGACCAGGGGCGTGAGGGCGCCGCCCAGGACGCCCGCGAGGTTGTAGCCGACGGCGGCGCCGGTACAGCGGACACGGGGCTCGTACAGCTCCGGGAGGTACGCGGCGACCACCGCGAACATGGTGATGAAGGCGAGCAGCGCGCCCAGGAACCCGAGGAACATCAGCATCGGCTGTGCCGTGTGCAGCAGCGCCACCATCGGGAACATCCAGAGCGCGGAGGCCGCGCACCCCGCGAGACACAGCGGCCTGCGGCCCCAGCGGTCGGCGAGGAGCGCCACGAACGGGGTGGTCGCGCCCTTGATCGCGACCGCCGCCATGACGCAGGTCAGCATCACCGTGCTGCTCACCCCGAGCTGCTCGGTGCCATAGGACAGGGCCCAGGTGGAGACCGCGTAGAAGGTGGCGTAGCCGACCGCGAGCGCTCCGGCCGTCAGCAGGACGAGCCGCCAGTGGTCACGGACGACCTCGGCCAGCGGGGCGCCCGCGCGCTTCCCGGACGCGGACAGCTCCTCGAACTGCGGGGTCTCCGCCAGCGAGGAGCGCAGCAGCAGCCCGACCGCGGCGAGCAGGCCCGCCGCCCAGAACGGCACCCGCCAGCCCCAGGAGCGGAACTCGGCGTCGCTCAGGCCGGCCGAGAGGGCCAGCATCACGCCGTTGGCCAGGAGGAACCCGATCGACGGGCCGATCTGCGGGAAGCTCGACCAGAGCGCACGCCGGTGCGCGGGGGCGTGCTCGGCGGTGAGGAGGACGGCCCCGCCCCACTCGCCGCCGAGGCCGAGGCCCTGGAGGAAGCGCAGGACGAGCAGCAGCACGGGGGCGGCGATGCCGAGCGTCGCGTACGTGGGGACGCAGCCGACCGCGACCGTGGCGCAGCCGGTCAGGAGCAGCGAGGCGAAGAGCACCGGGCGCCGTCCGTACCGGTCGCCGACGTGCCCGAAGAGGATCGAGCCGAGCGGGCGGGACAGGAAGCCGACGGCGAAGGTGCCGAAGGCGGCCAGGGTCCCGGCGAGCGGCGAGAAGGTCGGGAAGAAGAGCGGCCCCAGGACGAGGGCGGCGGCGGTCCCGTAGACGAAGAAGTCGAAGAACTCGATGGCGGTGCCGACGAGCGAGGCGGCGGCGAGCCGGGGCATGGAGGGCGGGGGAGGCGGCGACGGAGAGTGACTGGTGCGCATGTCGCGCCAACTACCCCTCCGTCGTCCGGGTTACGGGGGCGTGCGGGAGCGCGCGGCTGATCAGCCGCGCGCTGGTCGGCCCTCGGTCAGATCACCAGCCGCGCTCGCGCCACTCCGCGAGGGAGGGGCGCTCGTCACCGAGCGTGGTGTCCTTGCCATGGCCCGGGTAGATCCAGGACTCGTCCGGGAGGACCGCGAAGAGCTTGGTCTCCACGTCGTGGATCAGGCTGGCGAAGGCCTCCGGGTCCTTCCCGGTGTTCCCCACCCCGCCCGGGAAGAGGCAGTCGCCGGTGAAGACGTGGGGGTGGCCGTGCGGGTCGTCGTAGACGAGGGCGATCGAGCCCGGGGTGTGTCCGACCAGCCGGCGCGCGGTCAGCTCGACCCGCCCCACCCGGATCGTGTCGCCGTCCTCGACGGGCACGTCGGTCAGGACCGGGATGCCCTCCACGTCGTACGCGCCGGCGTAGGTCGCGGCGCCGGTCGCGGCGACCACCGCGGCGAGCGCCTGCCAGTGGTCGCCGTGCCGGTGGGTGGTGACGACGGCCTTGATGCCGTCGTCACCGATCAGCGTGAGGAGTGTGTCCGCGTCGTTCGCCGCGTCGATCAGCAGCTGCTCGCCGGTGGCCCGGCAGCGCAGCAGGTACGCGTTGTTGTCCATCGGGCCGACCGCGACCTTCGAGATCATGAGGTCCGTCAGCTCGTGCACGTCCGCCGGTCCGCCGACCTTCACCACTCCGCTGTACGTCATGCGCTCAGCCTAGCTCCGCGCACCGACGCGGGTGCTGCCGCGGCTACAGCGCCGGGAGTTCCGGCAGCGGGCCGCCCTCGGCCTTCAGGGCGGAGCCGTCGCGGCGGCCGGCGAGCCAGCCGAGGAGGTCGGGGGCCGGGCCCGTGACGGTGACGCCGCCGGACTCGCCGCCGGTCGTCCACGTCCTGCCGTCGCCCGACCGGACGACCGTCGCCGGCACGCTTCCCAGGCCGCTGAAGCGCTCGGCGAGGAACGCGATCTCGCGGGTCGTGAACTCCTCGGGCAGGTCCTCCAGCTCGTAGCCGACGCCCAGGTCGACGTGGTGCAGGTCCACCTCCACCCAGCGGCGGAACGGGATCCGGGAGGCGCTGTCCGTGACGCCGTTGCGGAGCTCGACCGTCCGGCTCCAGTCGGCGGGCTCGGCGCCCACGGACAGGAAGCGGTCGGCGCTCTCGCGCAGGTCGGCGAGGTGGACGTCGACCGGGCGGCCGGAGTCGCGCTCGATGTCGGCGTCGCGGGTCGTGGCGTCGGGATACATGGGAAGACCCCGGAGGACGTTCACCAGGGCGTCGGCGTTGCGGGCGACGTGGGCGAGCACGTGGCCCCTGGTCCAGCCGGGCAGCCGTGACGGCTCGGCCGCCGCCGCGTTGTCCAGGGAGGCGGCCGCGTTCAGCAGCTTCTCCGTCGCTTCGCGGACGTGAGCAAGGTCGCGTTCGTGGTCGATCATGGCGCCGACCCTAGTGCCAGCAGGGGTCCCACCACTCGTTCGGGTGAAGCGGTCGCCGGAGGACCGGAAATCGAATGTGCGTGCTATAGGCTCGATGGAAGCATCCGGCATCCTGGAGTTGTTGGGTGTACAGACACATCAGCAGCTCTCAGGCACATCCGCTCTCTGAAGAAAGGTGCGGACCGGCGTGGCCGACCGTCTCATCGTCCGTGGCGCTCGTGAGCACAACCTCAAGAACGTCTCGCTCGACCTCCCTCGCGACTCCCTGATCGTCTTCACCGGGCTGTCCGGGTCGGGCAAGTCCTCCCTCGCGTTCGACACGATCTTCGCCGAGGGGCAGCGCCGCTACGTCGAGTCGCTCTCCTCCTACGCCCGGCAGTTCCTCGGTCAGATGGACAAGCCGGACGTCGACTTCATCGAAGGTCTGTCGCCCGCCGTCTCCATCGACCAGAAGTCGACCTCGCGCAACCCGCGCTCGACGGTCGGCACCATCACCGAGGTCTACGACTACCTCCGTCTGCTCTTCGCCCGCATCGGCAAGCCGCACTGTCCCGAGTGCCACCGGCCGATCTCCCGCCAGTCGCCGCAGGCCATCGTGGACAGGGTCCTGGAGCTCCCCGAGGGCAGCCGCTTCCAGGTGCTCTCCCCGCTCGTGCGCGAGCGGAAGGGCGAGTTCGTCGACCTCTTCGCCGACCTCCAGACCAAGGGCTACAGCCGGGCACGGGTCGACGGGCAGACCATCCAGCTCAGCGAGCCGCCGACGCTGAAGAAGCAGGAGAAGCACACGATCGAGGTGGTCGTCGACCGCCTCACCGTGAAGGACGGCGCCAAGCGCCGCCTCACCGACTCGGTCGAGACCGCGCTGGGGCTCTCCGGCGGCATGGTCGTGCTCGACTTCGTCGACCTCGCCGAGGACGACCCCGAGCGCGAGCGGATGTACTCGGAGCACCTCTACTGCCCGTACGACGACCTGTCGTTCGAGGAGCTGGAGCCGCGCTCCTTCTCCTTCAACTCGCCCTTCGGCGCCTGCCCGGACTGCACCGGCATCGGCACCCGCATGGAGGTCGACCCCGAGCTGATCGTGCCCGACGAGGACAAGTCCCTCGACGAGGGCGCCATCCACCCCTGGTCGCACGGCCACACCAAGGAGTACTTCGGCCGGCTCATCGGCGGTCTCTCCCAGGCCCTCGGCTTCCGCACGGACATCCCGTACGCGGGACTGCCGCAGCGCGCCAAGAAGGCCCTGATGCACGGCCACAAGACCCAGGTCGAGGTCCGCTACCGCAACCGGTACGGACGGGAGCGGGCGTACACCACCCCGGCCTTCGAGGGCGCCGTCTCCTTCGTCAAGCGGCGCCACACCGAGGCCGAGAGCGACTCCAGCCGCGAGCGCTTCGAGGGCTACATGCGCGAGGTGCCCTGCCCCACCTGTGAGGGCACCCGCCTCAAGCCGATCGTCCTCGCCGTCACGGTCATGGAGAAGTCCATCGCCGAGGTCTCCGCGATGTCGATCAGCGACTGCGCCGAGTTCCTCTCCCGCCTCAGGCTGAGCGCCCGGGACAAGCAGATCGCCGAGCGGGTCCTCAAGGAGGTCAACGAGCGGCTGCGCTTCCTCGTCGACGTCGGCCTCGACTACCTCTCGCTCAACCGGGCCGCGGGCACCCTCTCCGGCGGCGAGGCCCAGCGCATCCGGCTCGCCACCCAGATCGGCTCGGGCCTGGTCGGTGTGCTGTACGTGCTCGACGAGCCGTCCATCGGCCTCCACCAGCGCGACAACCACCGGCTCATCGAGACCCTGGTGCGGCTCCGGGACATGGGCAACACGCTCATCGTCGTCGAGCACGACGAGGACACCATCAAGGTGGCCGACTGGGTCGTCGACATCGGCCCCGGCGCCGGCGAGCACGGCGGCAAGGTCGTCCACTCCGGCACCATGAAGGAGCTCCTCGCCAACGAGGAGTCGATCACCGGGCAGTACCTGTCCGGCCGCCGGGCGATCCCCACGCCGGAGATCCGCCGACCGATCGACCCGGGGCGCCGCCTCACCGTGCACGGGGCCCGCGAGAACAACCTGCGGGACATCGACGTGTCCTTCCCGCTGGGCGTCCTCACCGCCGTCACCGGCGTCTCGGGCTCGGGCAAGTCGACCCTGGTCAACGACATCCTCTACACCCACCTGGCCCGCGAGCTGAACGGCGCCAAGTCGGTGCCCGGACGGCACACGCGGGTGGACGGCGACGACCTCGTCGACAAGGTCGTACACGTCGACCAGTCCCCGATCGGCCGCACCCCGCGGTCGAACCCGGCGACCTACACCGGCGTCTTCGACCACGTCCGCAGGCTCTTCGCCGAGACGATGGAGGCCAAGGTCCGGGGCTACCTGCCCGGCCGGTTCTCCTTCAACGTCAAGGGCGGCCGCTGCGAGAACTGCTCCGGCGACGGCACGATCAAGATCGAGATGAACTTCCTCCCGGACGTCTACGTCCCGTGCGAGGTCTGCCACGGCGACCGGTACAACCGGGAGACCCTGGAGGTCCACTACAAGGGCAAGTCCATCGCCGAAGTCCTGAACATGCCGATCGAGGAGGCCCTGGACTTCTTCGAGGCCGTCCCGACCATCTCGCGCCACCTGCGCACGCTCAACGAGGTCGGCCTCGGGTACGTCCGGCTCGGGCAGTCCGCGCCGACGCTCTCGGGCGGCGAGGCGCAGCGCGTGAAGCTCGCCTCCGAGCTCCAGAAGCGTTCGACGGGCCGCACGGTCTACGTCCTGGACGAGCCGACCACGGGTCTGCACTTCGAGGACATCTCGAAGCTGATCAAGGTCCTCTCCGGTCTGGTCGACAAGGGCAACTCGGTGATCGTCATCGAGCACAACCTCGATGTCATCAAGACCGCCGACTGGCTCATCGACATGGGCCCCGAGGGCGGAAACGGCGGCGGCCTGGTCGTCGCCGAGGGCACGCCGGAGGAGGTCGCCTCGGTCCCGGCGAGCCACACCGGCAAGTTCCTCCGAGAGGTCCTCGGCGCGGACCGGATCAGCGACGCGGCCGTCGCCGTGCCGGCGGCCCGTGGAGCGAAGAAGGCGGCGGCCAGGAAGGCCCCGGCCAAGACCGCCGCCAAGAAGACCGTGGCGACGAAGGCCACCGCCACGAAGGCCGCCGCTCCGGCCAGGAAGACGGCCACGAAGGCGACCGCCACCAAGGCGACCGCCACCAAGGCGACCGCCACGAAGGCCGCTGCCAAGAAGGCGACGAGCAAGGCCCGCAAGGCCTGACGCCGGAGGCGGGGCCCCACCCCGGGGCCCTGCCTCCCGGCCGCCCGCGCGCAGGCCCGTACCCGGGGGGCCACGGGCAGGGCTACGGGCAGGGCATCGCGCAGGGTTCACGGGCGGGGCCGTCGGCAGGGCTACGGCAGGGCCGCCGCGCGGGGTTCACGGGGCAGGGTTCACGGGCAGGCCCGGACGTCGGCGCCGCACACCACGCCGGTATCGTCGGTTCGGTCACGCCTTGCCCCGATCCACCGTGGAGCGCCCATGTCCGGCCAGTCCAGCCGCCGCACCGTACTGAAGGGCGCCGCTCTCGCCGGTGCCGCCGGGCTGGGAGTCGCCGCCTGCTCCACCGAGTCCAAGCTCGGCCACGCCGAGGTCCCGACCCCGACCGCCCCGGTCTCCCTCGGCGCCCCGGACGAGATCCCGGTCGGCGGTGCCAAGCTCTACCGCGAGCAGCGGGTCCTGGTGAGCTGCCCGGCCAAGGGCCGGTACAAGGCGTTCAGCGCCCAGTGCACCCACGCCGGCTGCGTCCTCGACAAGATCGAGAACAACGAGGGCAACTGCCCCTGCCACGGCAGCCGCTTCGACGTGACGACCGGCAAGGCGCTCAAGGGCCCGGCCACCGTCCCGCTCCCCGAGGTCCCGGTCCGCGTCGAGAACGGCAAGCTGATCGTCGGCCCCGAAGCCGCCCCGAAGAGCTGAGCCGGGCCCCGGGCCCGCGCGGGCCCAAGGCCTGAGCCGGGCCCCGGGCCCGTCAGGTCCAGTCCCAGTCGATCCCCAGGATCCCCGGACGTACCCCCTGCTCCACGACGTGCACCGTGCGGTGCCGGCCGCTCAGGGTCAGCTCCGCGCGGCCCCCGCGCGGCGCGCCCGTCGAGGCCTGCGCGAACCTCCGGCACCGCACCGGCAGCGCCGCCTCGTCGAAACGCACCTGAAGCACGTACTGCCCGGCGGCGAAGCTGAACCCGCGCATGTACTCCCCGCTCGCCCCCGCCGTACCGTCCTCGAATCCGTACGAGAAGAGGTACGTGTCCCCGGCCCGCAGCCGTGCGTCGAAGAGCAGCTCCGCGATCAGGACGCCCGTCCCCGTGTGCCACCGCACCCGCCCGGTCCGGCAGTTCTCCACCGCCCGCACCCGCACCCGCGACGGGTCGCAGCCCGGGTCCCCGTGGTGGATGGCGAGATAGCGGTCGACGCCGTCCCGGTGTGCCCGCACCACGTGCTGCGACTCGCGCCCCACCAGCTCCCGCCCCGCCCCGATCCGCACCCGCTCGTGGTGCCCCACCGTGTGCAGCCCGCCGTCCGCCGGCGACTCCAGGTCCGCGAGCAGCTCCTCGACCGAGCCGGACGCCTCGACCAGTGAGCGGTACGAACGGGCCGCCGGGCGCTCCACCTCGGACCGCGCGGCGGCGTCCTCCGTGAGCAGCCGCAGCAGCGAGTTCCCCGGCAGCTGGAGCACCTCCTCCAGGGCACGGACCGCCTTCATCGACTCCGGCCGCTGCGGACGGCGGGCGCCCTGCTGCCAGTAGCTCAGACTCGTCACCCCGACCTTGACGCCCCGGTGGGCGAGATGGTGCTGGACCCGCTGGAGCGGCAGCCCGCGCACGGCCAGCGCGGTGCGCAGCGCCAGATGAAAGGGGCCGGTGTGCAGGAGCTGCACCAGATCGGCCTCGGTGTGGCTCACGAGGACTCCTCAGTCGACTTCTCGGTCCTGAAGGACCGGGCTTGTCACCCGATCCGCGAAAGGCCGTGATGGCAAGTGGAGCGCGGCCGGCTGTCGCGCTGGTCCCTGCGTCCTGAATCAGCTTGCGCCGGTTCCGGGGCGATTGACCGCGCCACGCTTCCACACAGCGTCGCCTCGGTGGGCGATGTCGCGGGAGCCGTTGTGGTCCGCGTGCAGGACGGTCCCGCAGGACCGGCAGACGAACCGTGTTCGGGTCGCCCTGTCCGTGCGGTGGGTGTGCCGGCAGTCGGAGCACTGCCGGGAAGTGTCGCGCGGGTCGACGAAGACTACGGGGACCCCCGCTCGGCGTGCCTCGTCCTCGACGAACGTGCCGAGTTGAGCGAAGGCCCAGGAGCGCCGTCGTGCCCGCTGGTCCCGCTCGGCCGTAACCCTCTGCCGGATGCCCCGGATGCCCCGGATGCGGTCGTCGAACGGCTGCGCCGCCTCCTCGCGGAGCATGATCGGCCTCGACTCCGCCCGTACGCGCCGTTTCGAGCCCTCCCGGCCGGGGTTCCCGGCCCCGGCGGGCCGCACGTGAACGTTCACGGTGGGGGAGCGGACCGCGGCGCCGCGTGGGGTGGGCGGGCAGGTGGGCCGAGGGCGTCCGTTCACACCCGGGTCACACCGTTCACAGTCCGATGTCACCCCGCGTTGCGGCGTGTTGACCGGATCCGGACAACGGAAGATGCTCCAGACCAGCGTCCGGACGCGCTCCTCCACCCCCATCCCCACACCCCCCGCCCCGGGAGGAACGCGATGCGCAGTAGAAAGCTGAACCTCGCGGCACTCGCCGCAGCCGCCCTCTTTCTCGCCCCCACCACCTCGGCGTCCGCCGCCCCCGCCGCCGAGGACGCCGCGGCCCTCGGCTCCAAGCGGCTGAACATCACCATGCAGGCCCAGCAGAAGACCAACTGGTGCTGGGCGGCGGCCGGCAACACCATCGCCACCTGGTTCGGCCGGAACCACAGCCAGAACCAGTTCTGCAACGCCGCCTTCAACCGCCAGCAGGGCTACGACTGCCCCAACAACCAGGCCACCCTCGGCAACGTCCAGACCGGACTCAGCTGGGCCGGCGTCCGGCCCGGCTCGTACGTCACCGGCTGGCTGCGCTACCCCACCGTGCAGACCGAGATCAACGCCGACCGGCCCATCGAGACCCGCATCCAGTGGTCCAGCGGCGGTGGCCACATGCACGTGATCCACGGCTACGACGACGCGAACAGCTGGGTGTACTGGGGCGACCCCTGGCCCTCCAGCGACCGCTACAACTGGGCCTCGCACGCCTGGTACGTCGACAACGACTCCTTCTCCTGGACGCACTCCCTCTACCGGATCGGGGCGTGACGACGATGCACGCACGTGCCACGGGAGCCGGGCTCCTCACCACCGTCGCCCTCGTCCTCCTCGGGGCGCTGCCGGCGGACGCGGCCGAGGCCCTGCCGCCCGCGCCCACCCCCGAACAGGCCGCCTCCGCGCCGGGGACCCTGGACACCCTGTCCCGGTTCTTCGCCCGGGACGGCGCCGTCGCCCGCTCGGCCGCCGCGCCGCGCGTCGAGGGCGGGTCCGTGCCGGTACGGATCCTCTCCCCGGACTTCGTCGCCGGGAAGGCCGGGGCGCCGGTCGCCCGGGTCGAGTTCCGGGCCAGCCGGGCCGTCTCCTCCGACGGCCAGAAGGCCTCGCTGTGGACGGTGCAGCGGTCCGGCGGCTGGCAGGTGGTGAACATCGCCACCGGCGACGACGAGATCCGCTACGCGGAACAGGGCGGACGCGTGCTGCCCGGCGGCCTCGTCTTCCGCGAGCCGCAGATCGACGCGTGGTACGTCCAGAAGGGGACGAAGGTGCTGCCGCTGGACGAGGACGCGGTGCGGGCGGTCGGGCGGAACGGGACGAGCCTCGGGGCGTACCGGGAGCGGGTCGCCCGGGCGTACGGGGACAAGCTGCCGGGCTCGGCTTACGCGAAGAAGGGCGCGGCGGGCGGCTACGCGCCGGAGGCGGCTGCTCCGGCCCTCCCGACGGGCGGCCACGCGCCGGAAGCGGCGGCTCCGCCCCTCGCGACGGGGGCCCGGGCGGAGCCGGCGGTCACCGTCGCGTCGGCGACGGCGGGGGTGGGGGCGGCGCTCGCGCTCGCGCTGCTGGGTACGGCGGCGATACGCCGCCGGCGGGTGTCCAGGGAGACCTGAGCCCCCGCACCGGGCCGGGTCACGTCCCGCCCCTGTTGTGCGCAGCCCCCACCGGGCGGGTGAGGCCCGCGGGTGGGGGCTCGCGTCGTGGAGGCTCGGCGGGCCAGGCAGCCGCCGTCCACCGGGAGGACCGCTCCCGTCACGAACGACGCCTCGTCCGACGCGAGGAGGGGGATCGCCGCCGCCACCTCCCCCGGCGTGCCGAAGCGGCCCATCGGATGGGCGCGGACGGTCTCGGAGAGGTACTCGGGGCCGCCGGGCTCCACACGCGCGGCGGCCACGCGCTCGGTCTCGGTGGTGGCCGGGGCCGCCGCGTTCACCCGGATCCCGTGCTCCGCCCGCTCCACCGCCCGGTGCTCGGCCAGACCGGTCGCCACGCACTTCGCCGGCCCGTAGACCGTCGGCCGGGCCTGCCCGGCCACGCCCGGGATCGACGAGGCGCGCACGATGGCCCCGCCGCCCGAGACGAGCATCGCCTCGGGCGCGTGCTCGCAGGTCAGGCACATGCCCCGGCCGTCGACCGCCATGACCGCGCCGTGATCACGCGCACCCGGTCCGCCGGCCGTCCCGCCTCATGATTCGCCATGCCCCGCCAACGACCGCGCGAGGCCGGAGTGTCGGTGCCCGCCAGTAGGGTGGGGAGCATGGCAGACCCCTCCAGCTACCGCCCCAGGCCGGGGCAGATCCCCGACTCCCCGGGGGTCTACAAGTTCCGCGACGAGCACCGCCGGGTGATCTACGTGGGGAAGGCGAAGTCGCTCCGCCAGCGGCTCGCCAACTACTTCCAGCCCCTCACGAGCCTGCACCCGCGCACGGCGACGATGGTGACCACCGCCGCGTCCGTGGAGTGGACCGTCGTGTCGACGGAGGTCGAGGCGCTGCAGCTGGAGTACTCCTGGATCAAGGAGTACGACCCCCGGTTCAACGTCAAGTACCGGGACGACAAGAGCTACCCGTACCTCGCGGTCACGATGAACGAGGAGTTCCCCCGGGTCCAGGTCATGCGCGGCCACAAGAAGAAGGGCGTGCGCTACTTCGGGCCGTACGCGCACGCGTGGGCGATCCGCGAGACCGTCGACCTGATGCTGCGGGTCTTCCCCGTCCGGACCTGCTCGGCGGGGGTCTTCCGGAACGCGGCTTCGGCCGGCCGCCCCTGCCTCCTCGGCTACATCGGCAAGTGCTCCGCGCCCTGCGTCGGCCGGGTCACGCCGGAGGAGCACCGCGAACTGGCCGAGGACTTCAGCGACTTCATGGCCGGCCGTACGGGCACGTACATCCGCCGTCTGGAGAAGGAGATGATGCTGGCGGCCGAGGACATGGAGTACGAGAAGGCCGCGCGGCTCCGCGACGACATAGAGGCGCTGCGCCGGGCCATGGAGAAGAGCGCGGTCGTGCTCGCCGACGCCACCGACGCCGACCTGATCGCCCTCGCCGAGGACGAGCTGGAGGCCGCCGTGCAGATCTTCCACGTGCGGGGCGGACGCGTCCGCGGCCAGCGCGGCTGGGTCACGGACAAGGTCGAGGCCGTCGACACGGCCGGGCTCGTCGAGCACGCGATCCAGCAGCTGTACGGCGAGGAGACCGGCGACACGGTCCCCAAGGAGGTCCTGGTCCCGGCGCTGCCCGACGACGCGGAGGCCGTCACCGCCTGGCTCTCCGGCCGCCGCGGGTCCAACGTCTCGCTGCGGATCCCGCAGCGCGGCGACAAGAAGGACCTGATGGAGACCGTCGCGCGCAACGCCCAGCAGGCGCTGGTGCTGCACAAGACGAAGCGCGCCAGCGATCTGACCACCCGCTCCCGGGCCCTGGAGGAGATCGCCGAGGCCCTGGGCCTGGACTCGGCGCCGCTGCGGATCGAGTGCTTCGACATCTCGCACCTCCAGGGCGAGGACGTGGTGGCCTCGATGGTGGTCTTCGAGGACGGGCTGCCCCGCAAGAGCGAGTACCGCCGCTTCCAGATCAAGGGCTTCGAGGGCCAGGACGACGTCCGGTCCATGCACGAGGTGATCGGCCGCCGCTTCCGCCGCTATCTCGTCGAGAAGGAGAAGACGGGGGAGTGGGATCCGGAGGGGGTCGTCGAGGACCCGGAGGAGAGCGGGCGGCCCAAGCGCTTCGCGTACCCTCCGCAGCTCGTCGTGGTCGACGGCGGGCAGCCGCAGGTGGCGGCGGCCCGGCGGGCCATGGACGAGCTGGGGATCGACGACATCGCGGTCTGCGGGCTCGCCAAGCGTCTGGAGGAGGTGTGGCTGCCCGGTGACGACGACCCGGTGGTGCTGCCCCGCTCCAGCGAGGGACTGTACCTCCTTCAGCGGGTACGTGACACGGCTCACGACTTCGCGATCCGCTATCAGCGCTCCAAGCGCGCGAAACGTATCCGGACCAGCCCTCTCGACGCGGTTCCCGGCCTCGGCGAGACCCGGAAACAGGCGTTGATCAAGCATTTCGGCTCGGTGAAGCGGCTCCGGCAGGCGACAATCGAGCAGATCTGCGAGGTTCCGGGCATGGGCCGGAAGACCGCGGAGGCGGTAGTCGTGGCCCTCGTCCAGGCGGCCCCGGCGGCGCCCGCCGTGAACACGGCGACAGGAGAGATCATGGAAGACGACGGGGGCGGCACGGCATGACCGCGCACGAGCAGCAGGACCAGCAGGACGCGCACGATGAGCACGAAGAGCACGACCGAGAAGACGGAGCAGGACACGTGAGTACGGGCACGAAGGAGACCCCCGGCGACAACGGCGCCGAGGCGGCCATTCCCGAGCTGGTGATCATCTCCGGCATGTCCGGGGCCGGCCGGTCCACCGCGGCGAAGTGTCTGGAGGACCTCGGCTGGTTCGTCGTGGACAACCTGCCGCCCGCGCTGATCCCCACCATGGTGGAGCTCGGCGCCCGCTCCCAGGGCAACGTCGCCCGGATCGCCGTCGTCGTGGACGTCCGCGGCCGGCAGTTCTTCGACAACCTCAGGGAGTCCCTCGCCGACCTGGACTCCAAGCAGGTCACCCGCCGTATCGTCTTCCTGGAGTCGTCCGACGACGCCCTCGTCCGGCGCTTCGAGTCGGTCCGCAGGCCGCACCCCCTCCAGGGCGACGGCCGCATCACCGACGGCATCGCCGCCGAGCGCGACCTGCTGCGCGAGCTGCGCGGCGACGCCGACCTGGTCATCGACACCTCCAGCCTCAACGTCCACGAGCTGCGCGCCAAGATGGACGCCCAGTTCGCCGGCGACGAGGAGCCCGAGCTGCGGGCCACCGTGATGTCCTTCGGGTTCAAGTACGGCCTGCCGGTCGACGCCGACCTCGTCGTCGACATGCGCTTCCTGCCGAACCCGCACTGGGTCCCCGAGCTGCGCCCCTTCACCGGCCTCAACGAGGAGGTGTCGAACTACGTCTACAACCAGCCCGGCGCCAAGGAGTTCCTCGACCGCTACACCGAGCTGCTCCAGCTGATCGCCGCGGGCTACCGCCGCGAGGGCAAGCGGTACGTGACCGTCGCCGTGGGCTGCACCGGCGGCAAGCACCGCTCCGTGGCCACCGCCGAGCGGCTCGCCGCCCGCATCGCCGCCGAAGGGGTCGAGACCGTCGTCGTGCACCGGGACATGGGGCGCGAGTGAAGCCGTACCGCCGGCGTGCCTCCACCCTCTCGGTGCGGCGTACGCTCCGCAGGCGCGGCGCTCAGCCGAAGGTGGTCGCGCTGGGCGGCGGCATGGGCCTCTCGGCCTCCCTCGCCGCGCTCCGCCGGATCACCGGCGACCTCACGGCCGTCGTCACCGTCGCCGACGACGGGGGCTCCAGCGGCCGGCTCCGGGAGGAGCTGGGCGTGCTGCCCCCGGGCGATCTCCGCAAGGCGCTCGCCGCGCTCTGCGGCGACGACGACTGGGGGCAGACCTGGGCCCGGGTCATCCAGCACCGCTTCCAGTCCAAGGGCGAGATCAACGGCCACGCCGTCGGCAACCTCCTGATCGTCGCCCTCTGGGAGCAGCTCGGCGACCCCGTGCAGGCCCTCGACCTGGTGGGCCGGCTGCTCGGCGCGCAGGGCCGGGTGCTGCCCATGTCCGCCGTACCCCTGGAGCTCCAGGCCCTGGTCAGGGGCCATGACCCGGAGCGCCCGGACGACGTGGACACCGTGCGCGGTCAGGCGACGGTGGCGCTCACGCCTGGTGAGGTGCAGTCCGTGCACCTCGTGCCGAACGACCCGCCGGCGGTGCCCGAGGCGGTCGAGGCGGTCCTGGACGCGGACTGGGTCGTCCTCGGTCCCGGCTCCTGGTTCTCCTCGGTGATCCCGCACCTCCTCGTCCCCGGTCTGCTCGACGCGCTGGCCGAGACGAAGGCCCGGAAGGTGCTCTCGCTGAACCTCGCGCCGCAGCCCGGAGAAACAGAGGGCTTCTCCCCGCAGCGTCATTTGGAGGTTTTGGGACGACACGCCCCTAAACTCGCCCTGGACGTGGTGCTGGCCGACGAGGCCGCCGTGCCCGATCGCGAGTCCCTCGCCGATGCCGCCAAGCGGCTCGGTGCCGCGGTCGAGCTGGCGCCGGTGGCCGGGCCCGACGGCTCCGCGAAGCACGACCCGGAGCTGTTGGCCGCCGCGTACGACCGTATTTTTCGGATGCATGGAAGGATCGGCCCATGGCGATGACGGCAGCGGTGAAGGACGAGATCTCCCGGCTTCCCGTCACCCGGACCTGCTGCAGGAAGGCAGAGGTCTCGTCGATCCTGCGGTTCGCGGGCGGGCTGCACCTGGTGAGCGGCCGCATCGTGATCGAGGCGGAGCTCGACACCGCGATGGCGGCGCGCCGCCTCAAGCGGGACATCCTGGAGATCTTCGGGCACAGCTCGGAGCTGATCGTGATGGCCCCCGGCGGACTGCGGCGCGGCTCGCGCTTCGTGGTGCGGGTGGTGGCCGGAGGCGACCAGCTGGCCCGGCAGACGGGGCTTGTGGACGGCCGGGGCCGCCCCATCCGGGGCCTCCCCCCGCAGGTGGTCTCCGGGGCCACCTGTGACGCGGAGGCGGCCTGGCGGGGCGCCTTCCTCGCGCACGGTTCGCTGACCGAGCCCGGTCGCTCCTCCTCCCTGGAGGTGACCTGCCCGGGTCCGGAGGCCGCGCTCGCGCTGGTCGGCGCGGCCCGCCGGCTCTCCATCGCGGCGAAGGCCCGTGAGGTGCGCGGTGTGGACCGGGTCGTCGTCCGCGACGGCGACGCGATCGGTGCCCTGCTCACCCGGCTCGGCGCGCACGAGTCGGTGCTCGCCTGGGAGGAGCGGCGGATGCGGCGCGAGGTCCGCGCCACCGCCAACCGCCTGGCCAACTTCGACGACGCCAACCTGCGCCGTTCGGCCCGCGCGGCGGTCGCCGCCGGTGCCCGGGTGCAGCGCGCCCTGGAGATCCTCGGCGAGGAGGTGCCCGAGCACCTCGCGGCCGCCGGCCGGCTCCGGATGGAGCACAAGCAGGCCTCGCTGGAGGAGCTGGGCGCGCTCGCCGACCCGCCGCTGACGAAGGACGCGGTCGCCGGACGGATCCGCCGGCTGCTCGCGATGGCCGACAAGCGGGCGCAGGACCTGGGCATTCCCGGGACCGAGTCCAACCTGACCGAGGAGCTCGACGACAGCCTGGTCGGCTGAGCGCACGGAACACCGAACTCCACGCTGCCGGTGCCTTTCTGAGGCACCGGCAGCTTTTTCGTACACCCGCGCGGCACCCTTGACAGGCCCATGGGCTCCCATGAGCCTTTCGTCTGTTCACCTTCGTGGCAGACGACAGCAAGGGGGGCTCATGAGACGCAGGGCGAGATCGATCCTCGCAGCAGCTTCACTGTTGATCGCGGGAGTGGCGGCGGCACCCGTCGCCGGAGCGCAGCCGAACGACCGGGACGGCGGCGACGCCCTCTCCGTATGGCGGGCCGAGGTGACCAAGGAGCAGGTTCCGCTCCTCCTCGAAGCCGGTGCGGACGCCCATGAACTGACCGAACAGGTGCCCGCGAAGGGCACCGCGACGGTCGAGCTCTTCCTCACCGGCCGCCAGGCCGGGCAGCTGCGCGGTCAGGGCGTCGAGCTCGCCGAGCACCAGCTGACGGCCCAGGCCGAGAAGCGGGTGGCGGCCGCCGGGGACGGGGTCTTCCGCCCGTACGGAGGGCCGAACGGCCTCAAGCAGGAGATCCTCGACACGGCCCGGGCCAACCCCGGGATCACCAAGGTCGTCTCCCTCGGCAGGACCGTCAAGGGCCAGGACATCCTCGCCCTCAAGCTGACCAAGGGCGCCCAGCGCGTCAAGGACGGGTCGAAGCCCGCCACGCTGTACATGTCGAACCAGCACGCGCGCGAGTGGATCACCCCCGAGATGACCCGGCGCCTGCTCCACCACTACCTCGACGGGTACGGCAAGGACGAGCGGATCACCCGGATCGTCGACACCACCGAACTGTGGTTCGTACTCTCCGCCAACCCGGACGGCTACGACTGGACGCACGCCGACCCCGCCAACCGGCAGTGGCGCAAGAACCTCCGCGACAACGACCGCGACGGGCGGATCACCTCCGGCGACGGCGTCGACCTCAACCGCAACTTCTCCTACAAGTGGGGTTACGACAACGAGGGTTCGTCCCCCGACCCGGCGGACGAGACCTTCCGCGGCAAGGGCCCCATGTCGGAGCCCGAGACCAAGGCCGTCGACGCCTTCCAGAAGCGCATCGGCTTCGCGTACGGCATCAACTACCACTCGGCCGCCCAGCTCCTGCTGTACGGCGTGGGCTGGCAGGTCGCCACCGACACGCCCGACGACGTGGCCCTCAAGGCACTCGCCGGCACCCCGCAGAACTCCGCCGTGCCCGGCTACCGGCCGCAGGTCTCCTCCGAGCTGTACATCACCAACGGCGAGGCGGACGGACACGCCGCCAACGTCAACGGGACGCAGATGTTCACCCCGGAGATGTCGACCTGCGCCACCGCCTCCCGGGTCGACCCGAACGACGCGTGGAACCCGGCGGACTGCGCCTCCGTCTTCACCTTCCCGGACGACGAGAAGCTGATCCAGGCCGAGTTCGCCAAGAACATCCCCTTCGCCCTCGCCGTCGCCGAGACCGCCGCCCACCCGGACCGGCCCGTCTCCCCGGTCGGCATCGAGGCCCCGGACTTCACCCCGAAGACCTTCGCCACCTCCTACGCCCGCGGCGAGGAGCAGGAGGTCGCGGTCACCGCCCGCAAGTCGCTGCGCGGCAAGACCCTGAAGTACCGCGTCAACGGCGGCCGCACCCGCACCGAGGGGCTCGACGCCTGGAAGGGCGGCGAGACCTACGGCGGCGAGGACAACCTCTACTTCGACGAGTACCGCGCCGAGGTCGAGGGCGCCCGGCCCGGCGACTCCGTCGAGGTCTGGTTCACCGCCCGCACCCGGGAGGGCCGGACCACCACCTCCGCCCCCTTCACCTACAAGGTGGCCGAGCGCCCCCGCGGCGACGTGCTCGTCCTCGCCGACGAGGGCGGCACCACCCCCGCGAAGCACACCGCCGGCTACGTGAAGGCACTCGCCGACAACGGCCGCGGGGCCGCCGTCTGGGACGTCGCCACCCAGGGCACCCCGGACGCCCTCGGCGTCCTCTCCCACTTCCGCACCGTCCTCTGGTACACCGGCGCCGAGCGGCCCTCCGGAGCCACCCAGCTCGCCGTCCGCTCCTACCTCAACGAGGGCGGCAAGCTCATCAACGCCGGCGAGAAGTCCGGCGGCCTCACCCGGGTCGGCCTCGCCGAGACCAACGACTTCGCCCAGTACTACCTCGGGGCCTACCACCGCGCGGGCCTCAAGACCCCGCCCGCCTTCTCCGGCACCGGCGCCTTCGCGGGCGTCCGCGCCGGCCTCGGCGCCGCCGCCGACAACCCGCTCGACAACGCGGGCGCCTACACCGTCACCTCGGACACGCTGAAGCCGAAGGACTTCCCGCAGTTCGCGAGCAGCGCCTCCGCCGGTGACTACCCGGGCATCCGCACCCCCTTCGAGCCCGCCGAAGGCGCCACGTTCGCCGCGGTCAAGCACGCCGACGACACCTGGGCCCGGCTCAGCAGGACCGTCGACCTCACCGGCGTCGCCGCCGGAGCCGCGCCGCGCCTGGACTTCCAGGTCAGCTACGACACCGAGCCCGGCTACGACAACCTCGTCGTCGAGGCCCACACCGTCGGCCAGGACGACTGGACGACCCTGCCCGACGCCAACGGCGGCACGTCCGCCGAGCCCCCCGCCGACTGCGGCGAGGGCTACTACGTCGCCGGCCACCCCTTCCTCGCCCACTACCTCACCGTCGGCGAGGACGGCTGCGCCGCCACCGGCACCACCGGTTCCTGGAACGCCTTCACCGGCCCCTCCAACGGCTGGCGGCAGGCCTCCGTCGACCTGAGCGCCTGGGCGGGCAAGCGGGTCGAGCTGTCGATCTCGTACGTCTCCGACCCCGGTACGGGGGAGACGGGCGCCTTCGTGGACGACATCAGGCTCTTCGACGGCACCACCACCCAGGCGGAGGGCTTCGAGACCGCCTTCGGCGCGTGGACCGTACCCGGCGCACCGGCCGGCAGCCCCGGCAACGGCGCCGACTGGACGCGCTCCGCCGCGCTCTTCCACTCCCAGGCCGCGGTCACCACCCGCGACACCGTCCTCATCGGCTACGGACTGGAGCACGTGCCGGCCGCCGGAGAGCGGGCGCGTCTGGTGGGCCGCGCCCTCGGGGTGCTCCGACGCTGACGGAGCGTAGTGGGGACAAAGGTCCCACGGCGGCCCGTACCCGTTGGTAGGTACGGGCCGTCGGCCTTTCTCCCTCACTTTCCGGGCTCGTACGGCTGCGCTGGATGTCACTCGGGGGCGCCCGGGGAGGTAGGGTCGTAAGCGGTCGGGGACATCCCAAAAAACAAAAATCTCGCCGGCGTCGAGCACACCGGCGTTCCTAACGAGGAGATCGGTTCGTGACGATCCGCGTAGGCATCAACGGCTTTGGCCGCATCGGCCGGAACTACTTCCGCGCGCTCCTTGAGCAGGGTGCCGACATCGAGATCGTGGCTGTCAACGACCTGGGTGACACCGCGACCACGGCCCACCTGCTGAAGTACGACACCATCCTGGGCCGCCTCAAGGCAGAGGTCACCCACACCGCCGACACCATCACCGTCGACGGCCACACCATCAAGGTGCTCTCCGAGCGCAACCCGGCCGACATCCCCTGGGGTGAGCTGGGCGTCGACATCGTCATCGAGTCGACCGGCATCTTCACCAAGAAGGCCGACGCCGAGAAGCACATCGCCGGTGGCGCCAAGAAGGTCCTCATCTCGGCTCCGGCCACCGACGAGGACATCACCATCGTCATGGGCGTCAACCAGGACAAGTACGACCCGGCGCAGCACGACGTCATCTCGAACGCGTCCTGCACCACCAACTGTGTCGCGCCGATGGCGAAGGTCCTCGACGAGAACTTCGGCATCGTCAAGGGCCTGATGACCACGGTCCACGCGTACACCAACGACCAGCGGATCCTGGACTTCCCGCACAAGGACCTGCGCCGCGCCCGCGCCGCCGCGGAGAACATCATCCCGACCACGACGGGTGCCGCCAAGGCCACCGCCCTGGTCCTCCCGCAGCTCAAGGGCAAGCTCGACGGCATCGCCATGCGCGTCCCGGTCCCGACCGGTTCCGCCACCGACCTGGTCGTGACGCTCGACCGCGAGGTCACCAAGGACGAGGTCAACGCCGCGTTCAAGAAGGCCGCCGAGGACGGCGACCTCAAGGGCATCCTGTACTACACCGAGGACCCGATCGTGTCCTCGGACATCGTGAGTGACCCGGCCTCCTGCACCTTCGACGCCTCCCTGACCATGGTCCAGGAGGGCAACACGGTGAAGATCCTGGGTTGGTACGACAACGAGTGGGGCTACTCCAACCGTCTCGTCGACCTCACCGTCTTCGTCGGCGGTCAGCTCTAAGCTTCAGGGCGGGCTTTCGATGTGAGCAGGGCTCGGGCAGCGCAACGCCGCGCTGTACGAGCCCTGTTTGTGTGCTCCACCGCGTACCAAGGAGTCTGTGACAGATGAAGACGATCGACGAGCTTCTCGCCGAAGGCGTCTCCGGCCAGCGGGTGTTCGTCCGCGCCGACCTCAACGTGCCGCTCGACGGCACCACCATCACCGACGACGGCCGCATCCGCGCCGTCGTGCCCACGGTCAAGGCGCTCGCCGACGCGGGTGCCCGCGTCGTGGTCGCCTCGCACCTGGGCCGCCCGAAGGGCGCTCCGGACCCGGCGTTCTCGCTCGCCCCGGCCGCCGCCCGTCTCGGCGAGCTCCTCGGCGCCGAGGTGGCCTTCGCGACGGACACGGTCGGCGACTCCGCCACCGCCACCGTCGCGGGCCTCACCGACGGCCAGGTCGCCGTCATCGAGAACCTGCGGTTCAACGCCGGCGAGACCTCCAAGGACGACGCCGAGCGCGGCGCGTTCGCGGACCGGCTGGCGGCTCTCGCCGACGTCTACGTCGGCGACGGCTTCGGCGCCGTGCACCGCAAGCAGGCCTCGGTCTTCGACCTCCCGGCGCGCCTGCCGCACGCCGCGGGCTACCTCATCGCCACCGAGGTCGGCGTCCTGAGGAAGCTCACGGACGACGTCAAGCGGCCGTACGTGGTCGCGCTCGGCGGCGCCAAGGTCTCCGACAAGCTCGGCGTGATCGACCACCTCCTGGAGAAGGCCGACCGCATCCTCATCGGCGGCGGCATGGCGTACACCTTCCTCAAGGCCCAGGGCCACGAGGTCGGCATCTCGCTGCTCCAGGAGGACCAGGTCCCGGCGGTCCTGGAGTACCTGGAGCGCGCCAAGGAACGCGGCGTGGAGTTCGTGCTCCCCGTCGACGTGCTGGTCTCGGACAAGTTCCCCGACCTGAAGACCAAGGCTCCGGCCCACCCCACCACGGTCGCCGCGGACGCCATCCCGGCGGACGAGGAGGGCCTGGACATCGGTCCGGAGACCCGTAAGCTCTACGCCTCGAAGCTCGCCGACGCCGGCACCGTCTTCTGGAACGGTCCGATGGGCGTCTTCGAACACCCCGACTACGCCGAGGGCACCAAGGCCGTCGCCCAGGCGCTCGTCGACTCCCCGGCCTTCACGGTGGTCGGTGGTGGCGACTCCGCCGCCGCCGTCCGCACCCTGGGCTTCGACGAGAAGGCATTCGGCCACATTTCGACCGGCGGCGGCGCCTCCCTCGAGTACCTCGAGGGCAAGACGCTTCCCGGCCTCGCCGCACTGGAGGACTGACCGCTTTATGAGCAGCACCCGCACCCCGCTGATGGCGGGCAACTGGAAGATGAACCTCAACCACCTCGAGGCCATCGCCCACGTCCAGAAGCTCGCCTTCGCCCTGACCGACAAGGACTACGACGCCTGTGAGGTCGCGGTCCTGGTTCCCTTCACCGACCTCCGGTCCGTGCAGACCCTGGTCGACGGCGACAAGCTCAAGATCAAGTACGGCGCCCAGGACATCTCGGCGTACGACTCCGGTGCCTACACCGGTGAGATCTCGGGCCTGATGCTGTCCAAGCTGAAGTGCACCTACGTGGCCGTCGGCCACTCCGAGCGCCGCCAGTACCACGCCGAGAACGACGAGGTCTGCAACGCCAAGGTGAAGGCCGCCTTCAAGCACGGCGTGACCCCGATCCTCTGCGTCGGCGAGGGCCTGGACATCCGCAAGGCCGGTCAGCAGGTCGAGTACACCCTCGCCCAGCTCGACGGCGGCCTGAAGGACGTCCCGGCCGAGCAGGCCGAGACCATCGTGATCGCGTACGAGCCGGTGTGGGCCATCGGCACCGGCGAGGTCGCCACCCCCGAGGACGCCCAGGAGGTCTGCGGGGCGATCCGCGGCCGTCTCGCGGAGCTGTACTCGCAGGAGCTGGCCGACAAGGTCCGCATCCAGTACGGCGGCTCGGTCAAGTCCGGCAACGTCGCCGCGATCATGGCGCAGCCGGACGTCGACGGCGCCCTCGTGGGCGGCGCGGCACTGGACGCCGACGAGTTCGTCAAGATCGTCCGCTTCCGCGACCAGTGAGTATGCGGTAGCGGAGTTACGTCGTACCCTTGCGGGGGTCGGGCAGGTGCCCGGCCCCCGTCCGTATAAGTCCGAGGAAGTTGGTCCAGCCGTGGTTATGGGGTTCTCGATCGCCCTCATCGTCTTCAGCGGGCTGCTGATGCTGCTCGTGCTGATGCACAAGGGGAAGGGTGGCGGCCTCTCCGACATGTTCGGTGGCGGAATGCAGTCTTCCGTCGGTGGTTCCTCGGTCGCCGAGCGCAACCTCGACCGGATCACCATCGTGGTCGCTCTGCTCTGGTTCGCCTGCATTGTGGTACTTGGTCTGCTGATGAAGTTGGACGGGTAACTCCAATCACTGGACGCGCGTTGGGCCTTACGTAGACTGGGGCATCTTCGAGCACCATCACGCAGGGAGTTACGACCGTGGCAAGTGGCAACGCGATCCGGGGAAGCCGGGTCGGAGCGGGGCCGATGGGCGAGGCCGAGCGGGGCGAGTCCGCGCCGCGCGCCCGCATCTCCTTCTGGTGCTCGAACGGGCACGAGACGCAGCCGAGCTTCGCCAGCGACGCGGCTGTCCCGGAGACCTGGGACTGCCCCCGCTGCGGCTTCCCGGCCGGTCAGGACAGGGACAACCCGCCGGACCCGCCGCGCACGGAGCCGTACAAGACCCATCTCGCCTATGTGCGTGAGCGGCGCAGCGACGCGGACGGCGAGGCGATCCTCGCCGAGGCGCTCGCCAAGCTGCGGGGCGAGATCTGAAGCATGGTGTGACGGTGTGACGAACGGGCCTTGCCCGCGAACTCGATTCGCGGGCAAGGCCCGTTCGGCGTCTCCCGGGCGGACCCGGAGGCGCCATGGCCGTGTTCGTCCTCGCCGTCGCGTCGCGCGCCCCTCTGATCAATTAGGTTGGAGAGGCAGCGGGGCAGACAAGCAGTACGAGAAGAAGTGGGCGATGTCCGAGATGAACAACGAAGGCCGCACCAGGCTCAACCGGCTGCCCGAGTGGGCGGCCCTCGGCAAGCACCGTGAGCAGCTGGGCGACACCCACCTGCGGGAACTGTTCGCCGCCGATCCCGAGCGTGGCACCGGCTACGCCCTGCGCGTCGGCGACCTCTACCTGGACTACTCCAAGCACCTCGTCACCGACGAGACGCTGACCCTGCTGCGCGAACTGGCCGCCGCCACCGGCGTCGCCGAGCTGCGCGACGCCATGTTCCGCGGCGAGAAGATCAACACCACCGAGGACCGGGCGGTCCTCCACACCGCGCTGCGCGCCCCCCGCGGGGCCGTGGTCGAGGTCGACGGGGAGAACGTCGTCCCCGGCGTGCACGCCGTCCTCGACAAGATGGCGTCCTTCGCGGACACGGTGCGCGCGGGCGGGTGGACCGGCCACACCGGCAGGCCGATCAGGAACATCGTCAACATCGGCATCGGCGGCTCCGACCTCGGCCCCGCCATGGCCTACGAGGTCCTGCGCGCCTACACCCAGCGGGACCTGACGTTCCGCTTCGTCTCCAACGTCGACGGCGCCGACCTCCACGAGGCCGTCCGCGACCTCGACCCCGCCGAGACGCTCTTCATCGTCGCCTCGAAGACCTTCACCACCATCGAGACGATCACCAACGCCACCTCCGCCCGCGACTGGCTCCTTGCCGGACTCGGAGCCGGCCAGGAGGCCGTGGCGAAGCACTTCGTCGCCCTCTCGACCAACGCCGAGAAGGTCGAGGAGTTCGGCATCGACACCGCGAACATGTTCGAGTTCTGGGACTGGGTCGGCGGCCGCTACTCCTACGACTCCGCCATCGGCCTCTCCCTGATGATCGCCATCGGCCCGGAGCGCTTCCGCGAGATGCTCGACGGCTTCCACCTCGTCGACGAGCACTTCCGCACCGCCCCGCCCGAGGAGAACGCGCCGCTGCTGCTCGGCCTCCTCGGCGTCTGGTACGGAGCCTTCTTCGACGCGCAGTCGCACGCCGTCCTGCCGTACTCGCACTACCTGTCCAAGTTCACCGCCTACCTCCAGCAGCTCGACATGGAGTCCAACGGCAAGTCGGTGGACCGCGAGGGCAACAAGGTCGACTGGCAGACCGGGCCCGTCGTCTGGGGCACCCCGGGCACCAACGGCCAGCACGCGTACTACCAGTTGATCCACCAGGGCACCAAGGTCATCCCGGCCGACTTCATCGGCTTCGCCCGGCCCGTCGCCGACCTGCTGCCCGGCCTCGTCGCCCAGCACGACCTGCTCATGGCCAACTTCCTCGCCCAGACCCAGGCGCTCGCCTTCGGCAAGACGCCCGAGGAGGTACGGGCCGAGGGCGTCCCCGAGGAGCTCGTCCCGCACAAGACCTTCCAGGGCAACCACCCCACCACCACGATCCTCGCGGAGGAGCTCACCCCGTCCGTCCTCGGCCAGCTGATCGCGCTGTACGAGCACAAGGTCTTCGTCCAGGGCGCCGTCTGGAACATCGACTCCTTCGACCAGTGGGGCGTCGAACTCGGCAAGGTCCTCGCCAAGCGGATCGAGCCGGTCCTGACGAGCGGGGAGGGCGCCGACGCGCTCGACAGCTCCACCGCGGGGCTCGTCGCCGCCTACCGCTCGCTGCGCGGACGGTAGGGACATGAGGGGGGAGAACACGGTGCGGCTGCGGCCGCCCAGGAGCGCCGTGGACGAGCGGGCCGTCACCTGGTGGCGGACCCAGCTCCTGGTGACCACCGCCCTGCCGGTGGTGGTCCTCGCCGTCCTCGGCGCCTTCATCGGACCCGCCCGGTTCTGGCTGCTGACCGCGGCCGGGGCCGTGGCGGCCGTGGGCCTCGTCTGCACCGCGTTCTTCCCCGCCTGGTGGTTCCGCGTCCACCGCTGGGAGGTCACCGAGGACGCCGTCTACGTCCGCACGGGGGCCCTCTGGCAGGAGTGGCGGATCGCGCCGATGTCCCGGATCCAGACGGTGGACACCTCGCGTGGCCCGCTGGAGCAGCTCTTCCGGCTGGCCACCGTCACCGTGACGACCGCCTCCTCCAAGGGCGCCCTCCGGATCGAGGGCCTCGACCACGAACTGGCCGCCGACCTCGCCGAACGGCTGACCGCCATCACCCAGGACACCCCCGGGGACGCCACATGAGCGTGGACCGCGCCGAGAAGGTGGACCAGGACACCGACTGGCTGCGGCTCGATCCCCGGACCGTCCTCGTCCGCGTCGTCCTCTTCTCCGGCGTCCTCGCCGGAGCCGCGCTGCCCACCGCGTTCGGCCTGGCCGGCTCACGGCCCCTGTGGCAGGCCTTCGCCTGGGTCGCCACGGGCGTCGCCCTCGCCCTCGCCGTCGACATCGTCGCCGAGACCCTCCGCTTCCGCCGTACCCGCTACCGCGTCGGCCGCGAGCGCGTCGAACTCCACACCGGACTCCTCGTCGTCCAGCGCCGCTCGCTCGCCCGCGAGCGCATCCGCAGCGCCGACCTCACCGCCAACCCCCTCCAGCGCGTCTTCGGCCTCGTCAAGGTCCGTATCGGCACCGGCGAACACACCTCGGGCGGCGAGTCCACCCTCGAACTCGACCTGGTCACCCGGGCCGAGGGCGAGCGGCTCCGGCACGAACTGCTCGCCCGCGCCGCCGTCACCGCCCCCGAGGACCCCGACCACGACAACGCCCTGGCCGTCCTCGACCCGCGCTGGATCCGCTACGCCCCCGTCTCCTTCGTCGCCCCCGCCCTCGGTGGCGCGGCGGCCGGCGCCGTCATGCAGGTCAGCGAGTGGTTCGGCGCCCAGGGGGAGGTCATCGACTGGATAGGCGACCGCTTCCAGGACGTCTCCGTCACGTGGATCATCGTGGACCTGATCCTCCTCGCCACCCTCGCCGGGGCCGTCGGCGCCCTGGGCCTCTGGGTCGAGATGTGGTGGAACTACCGCCTGGAGCGCGAGCCGGGCGGCACCGTGCGGGTCTCCCGCGGCCTCTTCACCGCCCGGTCGGTCTCCCTGGAGGAGCGCAGGCTGCGCGGGATCGAGCTGGTCGAGCCGCTCGGCGTCCGGCTGTGCGGGGCCGCCCGCGTCGACGCCGTCGCCACCGGTCTCGCCGAGAGCGGCGACGACCGGCACACCGACCTCAAGACCCTGCTGCCGGCCGTGGAGCGGGCCGTCGCCGACCGGGTCGCCGCCCAGGTCCTGCGCGAGCCGGAGCCGCCCACCGGGGCGCCCCTCGCCGCCCATCCGCGCGCCGCCCGCACCCGCAGGGTGGGCTGGGCGCTGTGGAGCGTCCTGGTGCCCGTGGCCGTCCTCGCCCTCCTCGGGCTCCTGGTCACACCGGTCCTGCTCTACGTGGCGGCCGGCTGCGCGGTCGTCCTCACCCCGGTCGCCGTGGTGTTCGCCCTCGACGCCTACCGGAGCCTCGGACACGGCGTCAGCGGCGCCTACCTCGTCACCCGTTCGGGTACGGTCCGGCGTGCCACGGTCGCGCTCCAGCGCTCCGGCGTCATCGGCTGGACCGTCAAGCAGTCGTACTTCCAGCGGCGCGCCGGGGTCCTCACCCTGACCGCCACCACGGCGGCCGGAGCGGGGGCGTACGACATCCTCGACGCGGGCCAGAGCCAGGGCCTGACCTTCGCCGCCGGGGCCGTACCGGACCTGCTCGCGCCCTTCCTGGAACTCGTGCCGGGCTCCGTGCCGGGCTCCGTGCCGGACTCGGCGCGGGGCTCCCGGCCCGACTCCGCTCCGGGCTCCGTACCGACGACGGAGGCCCGGTCCACCGAGGGGTGAACCGGGCCTCCACGTCGTCGGATCAGGCCGACGCCGGCGGGTACAGACTCCGCGGCAGCTCCGAAGCCGCTGCGGCGTCGAGCAGCCACAGCGTCCGCGAGCGGCCGTAGGCACCCGCGGCGGGGGCCTGCACCTCGCCCGCGCCCGACAGCGCGATCGCGGCGGCCTTCGCCTTGTCCTCACCGGCCGCGAGCAGCCAGACCTCCTTCGCCGCCCGGAT
This sequence comes from Streptomyces sp. Qhu_M48, assembly GCF_051305195.1. NCBI lineage: Bacteria > Bacillati > Actinomycetota > Actinomycetes > Kitasatosporales > Streptomycetaceae > Streptomyces > Streptomyces sp. Qhu_M48. The sequence goes on from NZ_CP195432.1 coordinate 1,977,767, forward strand.
CGCCGGAAGGGTCAGCGAGACCCGCACCGGCGGCGGCTTGGGCGCGCCGTGCACGCCCACCACCGTCCGCTCGGTCTCGCGGACCGCGGGCAGCTCCGGGAAGAGCGAGGCCACATGGGTGTCGGGACCGACGCCCAGCATCAGGACGTCGAAGCTCGGCACCCCGGCGCCCGCGGCGGCAGCCGCTGATCGATACGGGCCCGGGGCCGCGGCGGCCGCCAGCTCCTCCGCGTACGCGGCCGCGGCGGCGTCGACATCGCTGCCGTACGGCCCGTCCGAGGCGGGCATGGCGTGCACCCGCGCCGGGTCGAGCGGTACCCGGTCGAGCAGCGCCTCCCGGGCCTGGGTGACGTTCCGCTCGGGGTCGCCCTCGGGCAGGAAGCGCTCGTCGCCCCACCACAGGTCGAGCCGCGACCAGTCAACCGCGTCCCGCGCGGGCGCCGCGCCGAGCGCCGCCAGCAGGCCGTTGCCGTTGCGTCCGCCGGTGAGCACCACCGAGGCGGAGCCGCGGGCGGCCTGGGCGTCCACGATGCTCGTGATCAGCCGGGCCGCCGCCGCCTCGGCCATCAGCTCCTTGTCGCGGTGGACGACCAGCTGAGGGGCGCTCACTTGGCCGCCGCCTTCTTCGCCGGTGCCTTCTTCGCGGCGGGCTTCGCGGCCGGCTTCTCCGCGGGTTCGGCCGGGGCCGGGGCGGCCTCCGGCTCCGGCGCGGGGGCGCGGACGGCCGCCTCCTCGTCGAGTCGCTCAAGACCGAACTTGAGCGCTGTCGCGTAGGTGTCGTCCGGGTCGAGCCGGCGCAGCTCCTCGGCGATCAGCTCGGCCGTCTCGCGGCGCTTGAGCGCCACGCCACGGTCCGGCTGCCCCTGGATGGAGAGGGTCGCGAGCGAGCCGTCCGGCCGGTCGAGGACGATCGGGCCGGAGCTGGTCTCCATCCGTACGGAGGTGAGACCGGGGCCGGCCGACTTCGAGCGCCGCACCGGCACCTTCAGCCGCTCCGCCAGCCACATCGCGAGCAGCTCGACGCTCGGGTTGAACTCCTCGCCCTCCACCTCGGCGGAGGTCACCTCGCACACGACCTGGTCGAGCGCGGCGGCGAGCATCGAACGCCACGGGGTGATCCGGGTCCACGAGAGGTCGGTGTCGCCCGGGGTGTACGCGTCCGCGCGCGAGGTCAGCTCCCGGATGGGCTGCTCGGCGGCGTAGGTGTCGGTCACCCGGCGCTGGGCGAGCGCGCCCAGCGGGTCGTTCGCCGGGTCGGTCGGCGCGTTCACCGGCCACCAGACGACGACGGGGGCGTCCGGCAGGAGCAGCGGGAGGACCACCGACTGGGCGTGGTCGACGACCTCGCCGTACAGCCGGAGGACCACCGTCTCGCCGGTGCTGGCGTCGGCGCCGAGGCGGACCTCGGCGTCGAGCCGCGCCACGGCGCGGTCGCGCGGGGAGCGCGAGACCCGCTTGATGACGACGAGGGTCCGCGAGGGGTGCTCGCGGGACGCCTCGTTCGCGGCCTTCAGCGCGTCGTAGGCGTTCTCCTCGTCGGTGACGATGACGAGGGTGAGCACCATGCCGACGGCCGGGGTGCCGATGGCCCGCCGCCCGAGCACCAGCGCCTTGTTGATCTTGGAGGACGTGGTGTCCGTCAGGTCGGTCTTCATGGCCGGCGCCAGCTCCGTCCGTCTCGTGCGAGCATCTCGTCCGCCTCGACCGGCCCCCAGGTCCCGGACTGGTACTGCGCGGGCTTGCCGTGCGTGTCCCAGAACTGCTCGATCGGGTCGAGGATCTTCCAGGACAGCTCGACCTCCTCGACGCGCGGGAAGAGGTTCGAGTCGCCGAGCAGGACGTCGAGGATGAGCCGCTCGTACGCCTCGGGGCTGGACTCCGTGAAGGACTCGCCGTACGCGAAGTCCATCGACACGTCCCGGATCTCCATCTGGGTGCCGGGCACCTTGGAGCCGAACCGCACCGTCACGCCCTCGTCCGGCTGGACCCGGATGACGATGGCGTTGCGGCCGAGTTCCTCGGTCGCGGTGTGGTCGAAGGGGGAGTGCGGGGCGCGCTGGAAGACGACCGCGATCTCGGTGACGCGGCGGCCGAGCCGCTTGCCGGTGCGCAGGTAGAAGGGGACGCCCGCCCAGCGGCGGTTGTCGATCTCCAGCTTGACGGCCGCGTAGGTGTCGGTCTTCGACTTGGGGTCGATGCCGTCTTCCTGGAGGTAGCCGACGGCCTTCGCGCCGCCCTGCCAGCCGGCCGCGTACTGGCCGCGGACCGTGGAAGCGCCGAGGTCCTTGGGCAGCTTCACCGCGCCGAGGACCTTGGTCTTCTCGGCGGCCAGCGCGTCGGCGTCGAAGGAGGCGGGCTCCTCCATCGCGGTCAGCGCGAGCAGCTGGAGCAGGTGGTTCTGGATGACGTCACGGGCGGCGCCGATGCCGTCGTAGTAGCCGGCGCGGCCGCCGATGCCGATGTCCTCGGCCATGGTGATCTGCACGTGGTCGACGTAGGACCGGTTCCAGATCGGCTCGAAGAGCGTGTTGGCGAAGCGGAGCGCCAGGATGTTCTGGACGGTCTCCTTGCCGAGGTAGTGGTCGATCCGGAAGACCTCGTTGGGCGGGAAGACCTCGTGGACGACCTCGTTGAGCTCCTTCGCGGAGATCAGGTCGTGGCCGAAGGGCTTCTCGATGACCGCGCGGCGCCAGGAGCCGTCCTTCTGGTCCGCCAGGCCGTGCTTCTTCAGCTGCTGGACGACCTTGGGGAAGAACTTCGGCGGGACCGACAGGTAGAAGGCGAAGTTGCCGCCGGTGCCCTGCGCCTTGTCCAGCTCCTCGACGGTGGTCTTCAGCTGCTCGAAGGCCTCGTCGTCGTCGAAGTCGCCCTGGACGAATCGCATGCCCTGGATCAGCTGCTGCCACACCTCCTCGCGGAACGGGGTGCGCGCGTGCTGCTTGACGGCCTCGTAGACCTCCTGCGCGAAGTCCTCGTCCTGCCACTCCCGGCGGGCGAAGCCGACGAGCGAGAAGCCCGGCGGCAGCAGGCCGCGGTTGGCCAGGTCGTAGACGGCAGGCATCAGCTTCTTCCGGGACAAATCGCCCGTGACGCCGAAGATCACCAGGCCCGACGGCCCCGCGATGCGCGGGAGCCGTCGGTCTGCGGCGTCACGGAGCGGGTTGGCTCCGTGGACTGCGCTCAAAGTGCTTACGCCTCCGAAGGTGCGAGGCGCGCGAGCTCCGCCTCGGTGGACTTGAGAAGGTCGTTCCAGGACGCCTCGAACTTCTCGACGCCCTCGTCCTCGAGGAGCTGCACGACCTCGTCGTAGCTGATGCCCAGCTCCTCGATGGCCGCGAGCTCGGCGCGCGAACGGTCGTACGTGCCGCGCACCGTGTCACCGGTGACCTCGCCGTGGTCGGCGGTGGCCTCCAGGGTGGCTTCCGGCATGGTGTTGACCGTGCCGGGGGCGACCAGGTCCACGACGTACAGGGTGTCCTTGTACGCCGGGTCCTTGACGCCGGTCGAGGCCCACAGCGGACGCTGCTTGTTGGCCTGCGCCTTGTCGAGGGCGGCCCAGCGCTCCGAGGAGAAGACCTCCTCGAACGCCTCGTAGGCCAGACGGGCGTTGGCCAGGGCGGCCTTGCCCTTGAGGGCCTTGGCCTCGTCGGTGCCGACGCCGTCCAGGCGCTTGTCGATCTCCGAGTCCACCCGGGACACGAAGAAGGACGCCACCGAGTGGATCCTGGAGATGTCGAGGCCGCGCTCACGGGCCTTCTCCAGACCCGCCAGGTAGGCGTCCATGACCGCGCGGTAGCGCTCCAGCGAGAAGATCAGCGTGACGTTGACGCTGATGCCGAGGCCGATGACCTCGGTGATCGCCGGCAGACCCGCCTTGGTGGCCGGAATCTTGATCAGGGTGTTGGGACGGTCCACCAGCCAGGCCAGCTGCTTGGCCTCGGCGATGGTGGCGGTCGTCTCGTGGGCGAGGCGGGGGTCGACCTCGATGGAGACCCGGCCGTCCTGGCCCTCGGTCGCGTCGAAGACCGGCCGCAGGATGTCGGCGGCGTCGCGGACGTCCGCCGTCGTGATCATGCGGATCGCCTCGTCGACGGTCACCTTGCGGGCGGCGAGCTCGGCGAGCTGCTGCTCGTAGCCGTCACCCGAGGAGATCGCCTTCTGGAAGATCGACGGGTTGGTCGTCACGCCGACCACGTGGCTCTGGTCGAGGAGCTCGGCCAGGTTGCCGGACGTGATCCGCTTGCGCGACAGGTCGTCCAGCCAGATCGCGACGCCTTCGTCGGAGAGGCGCTTGAGAGCGTCTGTCATGAGAATTGCATCTCCAATAAGTCGTACGTATGCGGGTCAGCGCGCGGCGGCGTCGATCGATTCCCGGGCGGCGGCGACGATCGCCTCCGGCGTGAAACCGAACTCGCGGAACAGGACCTTCGCGTCCGCCGAGGCACCGAAGTGCTCCAGCGAGACGATCCGGCCGGCGTCGCCGACGTACCGGTGCCAGGTGAGGCCGATACCGGCCTCGACCGCGACCCGGGCCCTGACCGACGGCGGCAGGACGGAGTCCTTGTACTCCTGCCCCTGCTCCTCGAACCACTCCACCGACGGCATCGAGACCACACGGGTCGGGACACCGGCCGCCTGGAGCTGCTCGCGGGCCTCGACGGCCAGGTGCACCTCGGAGCCCGTGCCGATCAGGACGACCTCGGGCGCGCCGCCCTCGGCCTCGAAGAGCACGTAGCCGCCCTTGACGGTGTCCTCGTTCGGCGCGTAGGTCGGCACACCCTGGCGGGTGAGCGCGAGGCCGTGCGGGGCGCCCTTGCCGAAGACCTTCGTGTGGCGCCGCATGATCTCGCGCCAGGCGATGGCCGTCTCGTTGGCGTCGGCCGGACGGACCACGTTCAGACCCGGGATCGCGCGCAGCGAGGCCAGGTGCTCCACCGGCTGGTGCGTCGGGCCGTCCTCGCCCAGACCGATCGAGTCGTGGGTCCAGACGTACGTGACGGGGAGGTGCATCAGCGCCGACAGCCGCACCGCGTTGCGCATGTAGTCGGAGAACACCAGGAAGGTGCCGCCGTAGACGCGGGTGTTGCCGTGCAGCGCGATGCCGTTCATCTCCGCGGCCATCGAGTGCTCGCGGATGCCGAAGTGGATCGTGCGGCCGTACTTGTCGGCCTCCGGCAGCGGGTTGCCCTCGGGCAGGAACGACGAGTCCTTGTCGATCGTCGTGTTGTTGGAGCCGGCGAGGTCGGCCGAGCCGCCCCACAGCTCCGGGATGACCGCTCCGAGCGCCTTGAGGACCTGGCCCGAGGCGGCGCGGGTGGCGACACCCTTGCCCGGCTCGAAGACCGGGAGCTTCTCGGCCCAGCCGGCCGGCAGCTCGTTCGCCTGCACGCGGTCGAACTCGGCGGCACGCTCCGGGTTGGCCGTACGCCACTCGGCGAGCGACTTCTCCCACGCGGCGCGGGCCTCACGGCCGCGGTCGCCGAGCGCACGGGTGTGCGCGATGACCTCGTCGGAGACCTCGAAGGTCCGCTCCGGGTCGAAGCCGAGGACGCGCTTGGTGGCCGCGATCTCCTCGTCGCCGAGCGCCGAGCCGTGCGCGGCCTCGGTGTTCTGCGCGTTCGGGGCGGGCCAGGCGATGATCGAGCGCATCGCGATGAACGACGGACGCCCGGTCTCGGCCTCGGCGGCCTTGATCGCCGCGTACAGCCCGGCCGGGTCCAGGTCGCCGTTGGCCTGCGGCTCGACGCGCTGGACGTGCCAGCCGTACGCCTCGTACCGCTTCATCGTGTCCTCGGACACGGCCGTCTCGGTGTCGCCCTCGATCGAGATGTGGTTGTCGTCCCACAGCAGGATCAGGTTGCCGAGCTTCTGGTGACCGGCGAGCGAGGACGCCTCCGCGGAGATGCCCTCCTGCAGGCAGCCGTCGCCGGCGATCGCGTAGATCCGGTGGTCGAACGGGGAGGCGCCGGTGGCGGCCTCCGGGTCGAACAGACCGCGCTCGAAGCGGGCGGCCATCGCCATGCCCACGGCGTTGGCGACACCCTGGCCCAGCGGGCCCGTGGTGGTCTCGACGGCGGCGGTGTGGCCGTACTCCGGGTGGCCGGGGGTCTTCGAGCCCCAGGTACGGAAGGCCTTCAGATCGTCCAGCTCAAGACCGAAGCCACCCAGGTACAGCTGGGTGTAGAGGGTCAGGGACGAGTGTCCCGCGGAGAGGACGAACCGGTCGCGCCCGACCCACTCGGGGTCGGCGGGGTCGTGCCGCATCACCTTCTGGAAGAGGGTGTACGCGGCGGGCGCCAGGCTCATCGCCGTACCGGGATGGCCGTTGCCGACCTTCTGTACGGCGTCCGCCGCCAGGATGCGGGCGGTGTCCACCGCGCGCTGGTCCAACTCGGTCCACTCGAGGTCTGTGGTGGTCGGCTTAGTGCTCACCCTGGGTCAGGGCTCCTCTCCACATGTCTGAAGCCGGTGACTGAGGGTGTACCGGCGTTGTCGAGCCTACCCCCGCCGGAACGCCCCTCTTTTCGTGTGCATGCCCCTCACATGAGCGGACACGGCAAGACTGCCGCCGCCCGTGTGACTTCGCCTCCCGAACCGTGTCCACGCCTTGGGACACACCCCTTCAACACGACCCCACCCCCGCGAAGATCGGTGTCTGGGCAACGTCTACAGTGGCGTGGTACGCGCAAGCTTCACCCCGCCTTCATCCGGGGAGCTTGCTGGGAATTTCTCTGTCAGGGGTGTGCGTGACGGCCGTCGAGTCCCGACCCGCAGGGGTCGTCTTGACTCCCAGCCCGGGGGGCCATCGGCCGTTCGGGGCCCGCGTCAAGGCATACGTGGCACTGACCAAGCCGCGGATCATCGAACTGCTGCTCATCACCACCGTCCCGGTGATGTTCCTCGCCGAGCAGGGCGTGCCCGACCTGTGGCTGGTGCTCGCCACCTGCTTCGGCGGCTACCTGTCGGCGGGCGGCGCCAACGCGCTGAACATGTACATCGACCGCGACATCGACGCGCTGATGGACCGCACCTCCCAGCGTCCGCTGGTCACCGGCGTCCTGACCCCGCGCGAGGGCCTGGTCTTCGGCCTCACCCTCGCCGTGGTCTCCACGCTCTGGTTCGGCCTGCTCGTCAACTGGCTCTCCGCCGCCCTCTCGCTCGGCGCGCTCCTCTTCTACGTCGTGGTCTACACGATGATCCTGAAGCGCCGCACCGCACAGAACATCGTCTGGGGCGGCATCGCCGGCTGCCTGCCGGTCCTCATCGGCTGGTCGGCCGTGACCGACTCGATGTCCTGGGCCGCGGTCATCCTCTTCCTCGTCATCTTCTTCTGGACGCCGCCGCACTACTGGCCGCTGTCGATGAAGGTGAAGGACGACTACGCCCGCGCGGGCGTCCCGATGCTGCCCGTCCTCGCCTCCAACAAGGTCGTGGCCAGGCAGATCGTCGCGTACAGCTGGGTGATGGTCGCCGTCTCGCTGCTGCTCACCCCGCTGGGCTACACGGGCTGGTTCTACCTGACCGTGGCGCTGCTGACCGGCGGCTGGTGGCTCTGGGAGGCGCACGCGCTGCTCCACCGCGCGAAGAACGGCGCGACCGGCGTGAAACTCAAGGAGATGCGCCTCTTCCACTGGTCCATCACCTACGTCTCGCTGCTCTTCGTGGCGGTCGCGGTGGACCCCTTCCTCCGCTAGGGGCGCACCGCGGGCGCGCTCCGCTCAGATGATCCGCTCGGCCGACGGCCGGGTCACGTGGGATAGGCCACGTGACCCGGCCGTCGCCAGTCGATCTACCCCTCGGTAGCATCGGTTTCATGGCAGAAACGAAGAACGAAGAGCGCAAGGCGGCCAAGCTCGCCAGGGAGATCCAGGCCTTCTCCAAGGAGCACGGCGGCTCCGAGGGGCACCTCGCGCACATCGGCCAGGCGGGCACCCGGATCGTGCTCGTCGGGACCGACGGCGGCTGGGGCGACCTCGTCGCGCCGACGTACGCGATCGCCGAGAAGGCCGCCGAGAAGGCCGGTCTCACCCTCCACGAGGAGTTCGACGGCGAGTTCGCCGCGAAGGTCGCCACCGGCCCGTACGAGTGGAGCCGGATGGCCGGTATCCAGATCGGCGGACCCTCGGACAGCTGAGGCAACAACCTCGCGCGGGGCTCACCCGTTAGGACGTGTGGAGACGAGAACACGTCCACACAGGGAGCCCCCGAGATGATCGACACGCCGAGCCTGGTGGACCAGTACTGCCACGGGGTGCTCCGCGGGGAGCTCGGCCTCGGCACCTTCGAGGCCCACCTCGGCGCCCAGCTCGGCGGGGGTAGCGCGCTGCCCGCCGCGGGCACCACCTTCTTCGACACCCAGACCGGCTTCGCCGTGCGCCGGTGGTGCCCGCCGCTCCTCGGTCTCGAACCGCACTGCACGCCCGCCCGCTACCTCGCGCGCCGCCGTGAACTCGGTGTCGCCGAAGCGGCCCGGCGCCTGCTCCGGGCCTCCGGGATCGCCACCTACCTGGTCGACACCGGACGCCCCGACGATCTGACCGGGCCCGCCGAACTCGCCGCCGTCGGCGCCGCCGAGGCACACGAGATCGTCCGCCTCGAACCCCTCGCCGAACAGATCGCCGACACCTCGGGAACCGTCGAGGCCTTCCTCGCCAACCTCGCCGAGGCCGTCCACGGGGCCGCCGCCCACGCCGTGGCCTTCGCCTCCGGGGCGGGCGCCCGCCACGGGCTCGCGTACGCCCCCGACCCGCCGGAGCCCGGGGAGGTCCGCCGGGCGGCGGGCCGCTGGCTCGCCGGACGTCCGGCGGGCGAGAGGCTCGGCGACCCCGTCCTGCTGCGGCATCTCCTCTGGACCGCGGTCACCGCGGGACGCCCCCTCCAGCTGCACACCGGGGACCGCGACCCGGCCTCGATCGCCGGCTTCGCCGCCGCCACCACCGGCCTCGGCGCCGACCTGGTGCTGCTGCACTCCTACCCGCACCACCGCGCCGCCGCGCACCTGACCGTCGTACACGCGCACGTGTACGCGGACCTCGGCCCCGTCCTGGTCCACACCGGGGCACGGGCCGCGGCGGTCCTCGCCGAGGTCCTGGAGCGGGCGCCCTTCGGCAAGCTGCTGTTCTCCAGCGGCGCCCACGGGCTGCCCGAGCTCCACGTGGTCGCCGCGAGCGTCTTCCGCACCGCCCTCACGCGAGTGCTCGACGAGTGGGTCATGGACGGCGCCTGGTCCCGTACGGACGCCCAGCGCGTCGCCACGATGATCGCGGCGGACACCGCGCGCCGGGTCTACCGGCTGGACCGGCCCGCCGCCCGACCCCGTCGGTAGCGGGCGGGCACGGCGCGGGCGCGCTCGACGCGGGTGTCAGGCGGTCGCGAGCTGGGGGTCGGCCTGGGCCGGGATGTCCGCCGTCGGGGCGGGGCGCTCGCGCATGCTCAGGGCGAGCCGCAGGACCGCGATCCACATCAGCGAGGAGCCGAGCATGTGGACGGCGACGAGGACCTCGGGGACGCCGGTGAAGTACTGGACGTAACCGATCGCGCCCTGCGCGAGCAGCACCACCAGCAGCTCCCGGGCGCGCGCCCGGGTGTCGAGCGGGGCGTCCACCACGCGCAGCACCAGCCACATCGCCACGGCGAGGGCGCAGACGACCCAGGCGGAGACGGCGTGGACGTGGGCGGCGTCGGTCCAGTCCCACGGCATGCGCGGCACGTCGCTGCTGTCGCCGGCGTGCTTGCCGGCGCCGGTCACCGTCGTGCCGGCCGCGATCAGCAGACCCGAGGCGACGGTGATCGCCCAGGACAGCCTGCGGACCGGGCGCGGCACGCGCGGGCGGGGGGCGGTGTCGCCCTCGCCGGTCCGGTGCCAGGTGATGACGGCGACCGTGAGCAGGGCGTTCGCGGCGAGGAAGTGGCCGGCCACCGTCCACGGGTTGAGGCCCATCCACACCGTGATGCCGCCGATGACGGCGTTGCTCATCACGATCCAGAACTGGGCCCAGGCGAGCCGGGTGAGGCCGCGCCGCCAGGGCTTGGTGGACCGGGCGGCGATGATCGCCCAGCCCACGGCAGCCGACAGGACGTACGTCAGCATCCGGTTGCCGAACTCGATCATGCCCCGGTAGCCCTGCTCGGGCGTCACGATCAGGCTGTCGTCGGTGCACTTGGGCCAGGTGTCGCAGCCGAGACCGGAACCGGTCAGCCGGACCGCGCCGCCCGTGACGATGATGAGGACGCTCATCACGACGGCGGAGAGCGCGGCGCGCCGGAGCGTCCGGGGGGACGGGGTCCAGCGCCTGGCGATGGAGGCGAGGGGGGTCAGCACGCGCCCTATCGTAGGCCGGGGCTTGTGCACGCTTTCACGAGGGGTGCCTTGTCGGGAAACGTCACCCTCTGGGACCCCTCGGCTACTCCCAGCGGAAGAACTTCGCCGCCGCGCCCAGGCCGAGCACCGCCCAGGCCGCCAGGGTCAGCGCGTCGCCCCAGGGCAGCGACGCGCCGTCCTGGAGGATCGCCCGCAGGCCGTCCGAGAGGGCGGAGATCGGGAGCAGCTCCAGGACCGAGCGGGCCGCGTCCGGGAACCTCTCCAGCGGGACGATGACCCCGCCGCCCACCAGGAGCAGCAGGAAGACCAGGTTCGCGGCGGCCAGGGTGGCCTCCGCCTTCAGCGTGCCCGCCATCAGCAGGCCGAGGCCGGAGAAGGCGGCCGTGCCGAGCAGCAGGAGCAGCAGCACGGAGAGCACGCCCGTGAAGGTCGCGGCCCCGTGCGGGGACCAGCCGAGACCGAGCGCGATCGCCGTCAGGAGCGCGATCTGGAGGACCTCGGTGACCATGACGGCGAGCGTCTTGGACGTCATCAGCGCCCAGCGGGGGAGCGGTGAGGCGCCGAGGCGCTTGAGCACCCCGTACCGCCGCTCGAAACCGGTCGCGATGGCCTGGCCCGTGAAGGCGGTCGACAGGACGGCGAGGGCCAGGACGCCGGGGGCGAGGAAGTCGACGGCCTTGCCGGAGCCGCCCGACTGAGAGACAGGCACGGTGACGATGTCGACGGTGGAGAAGAGCACCAGGAGCAGGGACGGGATGATCACCGTGAGCAGGAGCTGCTCGCCGTTGCGCAGCAGCATCCGGGTCTCCAGCGCCGTCTGCGCCGCGATCATCCGGCCGACGGGGGCGGCGCCCGGCTTCGGGGTGTACGTACCAGTGCTCACGACCGCAGATCCTTGCCCGTCAGTTCGAGGAAGACGTCCTCGAGGGTGTGGCGCTCGACGGAGATGCCGTCGGGCATGACGCCGTGCTGGGCGCACCAGCCGGCGACCGTGGCGAGCAGCTGCGGGTCGACGGCGCCGGTGATCCGGTACGTGCCCGGGAGCGGCTCCGCCGCGGCCGTGCCGTCGGGCAGCGCCTTGAGCAGGGAGCCCAGGTCGAGTCCGGCGCGCCCGGTGAAGCGCAGGGTGTTCTCGGCGCCGCCCCGGCACAGCTCCTCGGGGCTGCCCTGGGCGGCGATCCGGCCGGCGTCGACGATGGCGACGTCGTCGGCGAGCTCCTCGGCCTCCTGCATGAAGTGGGTGGTGAGGACGGTGGTCACCCCGTCGGCGCGCAGCTCGCGCACGAGGTCCCAGGTGGCGTGGCGGGCCTGCGGGTCGAGTCCGGCGGTCGGCTCGTCGAGGAAGACGAGTTCCGGGCGGCCGACGACGGCCATGGCGAGCGCGAGGCGCTGCTGCTGGCCGCCGGAGAGGCGCCGGTAGGTGGTGCGGCCGCAGGAGCCGAGGCCGAGCCGCTCGATCAGGGCGCCCACGTCCAGCGGGTGGGCGTGCAGCTTCGCCATGTGGCGGAGCATCTCGTCGGCGCGGGCGCCGGAGTAGACGCCGCCGGACTGGAGCATCACGCCGATCCGGGGGCGCAGCGCCGCCGCGTCGGCGACCGGGTCGAGGCCGAGGACGCGGACGGTGCCGCCGTCGGGCCTGCGGTAGCCCTCGCAGGTCTCGATGGTGGTGGTCTTGCCGGCCCCGTTGGGTCCGAGGACGGCGGTGACGGTGCCCGCCCGTACGTCGAGGTCGAGGCCGTCGACGGCGGTCTTGGTGCCGTACCGCTTGACCAGGCCGCGGACCTGGACGACGGACTCGACGGACGTGTTTCGCATGCCGGGAAGTCTAGAGAGGGGGCGGAGGCCCTCCGGTGGGGGGCCGGTTTCTTTCTTTCTCCCGATCCTCGCCGGAAAGGCGGTTTCCGGGGATCCGGGACGCGGCGCGGGCGTCGCCGCGCCGGGTGGCATCGCGGGCCGCGGAGCGCCCGTGGCCTGCGCGTACGGGGTCGCGGGGCGGCCGGAGGGGAGCTCTGATTCGTCCCACGAATGATCATTTCCGCAGGTCAGGTAAGCCTTACCTGAGTGACGCACGGCACCGTCGCCGCCGTGGACGTCGCTTGTCAGTCCGAGATTAATTACGCAACAATGGCGTTGTGAAAAACGTTGGCGCGGCTCCGGTGGAGGAACTCGCGACCCGTGAGCGTTCGACGCGCAACCGGGTCGCACGGTCGATCCTGGACCACGGGCCGTCGACCGTCGCCGACCTCGCCGGGCGGCTCCGCCTCACCCAGGCGGCCGTCCGCCGCCATCTCGACTCGCTGGTCGCGGAGAACGTGGTCGAGGCCCGCGACCAGCGCGTCTACGGCGCCCGCGCCCGAGGCCGCCCCGCGAAGGTCTTCGCGCTCACCGACTACGGCCGGGACGCCTTCGACCAGTCGTACGACTCCCTCGCCGTCGAGGCGCTCCGCTGGATCGAGCGCAACGCCGGAGGGGAGGCGGCCGTGGCCGCCTTCGCCCGCGACCGGATCGAGGCCCAGGCGGACGCCTACCGCGAGGCGGTCGAGGCCGTGGAGCCGGAGCGGCGGGTCGAGGCGCTTGCCAAGGCGCTGACCGCCGACGGGTACGCTGCCACTGCGCGGAACGCGCCGGTCGGCGAGCAGCTCTGCCAGCACCACTGCCCGGTCGCCCACGTCGCCGAGCAGTATCCACAGCTGTGCGAGGCGGAGACGGAGTTCTTCTCCCGCCTCCTGGGAACACACGTCCAGCGGCTGGCCACCATCGCGCATGGTGACGGCGTCTGCACCACGTTCATCCCGCACGGCGCTCCACAGACCACCGAATCAGCATCCGCAAGTACGGCCGGGAGGAACCCCGCATGACCACCGAGATCAGCCACCCCGAGCTCGAGGGCCTGGGTCGGTACGAGTACGGCTGGGCCGACTCCGACGCCGCCGGCGCCACCGCCAAGCGCGGTCTGAACGAGGACGTCGTCCGCGACATCTCCTCGAAGAAGAACGAGCCCGAGTGGATGCTGAAGCTGCGTCTCAAGGGTCTGCGTCTCTTCGGCAAGAAGCCCATGCCGACCTGGGGCTCCGACCTCTCCGGCATCGACTTCGACAACATCAAGTACTTCGTGCGCTCCACCGAGAAGCAGGCCGCTTCCTGGGAGGACCTGCCCGAGGACATCAAGAACACGTACGACAAGCTCGGCATCCCCGAGGCGGAGAAGCAGCGCCTCGTCGCCGGTGTCGCCGCCCAGTACGAGTCCGAGGTCGTCTACCACCAGATCCGTGAGGACCTGGAGGAGCAGGGCGTCATCTTCGTCGACACCGACACCGCGCTGAAGGAGCACGAGGAACTCTTCCGCGAGTACTTCGGCACCGTCATCCCGGTCGGCGACAACAAGTTCGCCTCCCTGAACACGGCCGTGTGGTCCGGCGGCTCGTTCATCTACGTGCCGAAGGGCGTGCGGGTCGAGATCCCGCTCCAGGCCTACTTCCGTATCAACACGGAGAACATGGGCCAGTTCGAGCGGACGCTGATCATCGTCGACGAGGACGCCTACGTCCACTACGTCGAGGGCTGCACCGCCCCGATCTACTCCTCGGACTCGCTGCACAGCGCCGTCGTCGAGATCATCGTGAAGAAGGGCGGCCGCTGCCGCTACACGACCATCCAGAACTGGTCGAACAACGTCTACAACCTGGTGACCAAGCGCGCCGTCGCCTACGAGGGCGCCACCATGGAGTGGGTCGACGGCAACATCGGCTCCAAGGTCACCATGAAGTACCCGGCCGTCTACCTGATGGGCGAGCACGCCAAGGGCGAGACGCTCTCCATCGCCTTCGCGGGCGAGGGCCAGCACCAGGACGCCGGCGCCAAGATGGTCCACATGGCCCCGAACACCTCCTCCAACATCGTCTCCAAGTCGGTGGCGCGAGGCGGCGGCCGCACCTCCTACCGCGGTCTCATCGAGATCGGCGAGGGCGCCCCCGGTTCCAAGTCGAACGTGCTCTGCGACGCGCTGCTCGTCGACACGATCTCCCGCTCCGACACGTACCCCTACGTGGACGTGCGCGAGGACGACGTCTCCATGGGCCACGAGGCGACCGTCTCCAAGGTCTCCGAGGACCAGCTCTTCTACCTGATGAGCCGCGGCCTCACCGAGTTCGAGGCCATGGCGATGATCGTCCGCGGCTTCGTCGAGCCCATCGCCAAGGAACTCCCGATGGAGTACGCCCTGGAGCTCAACCGGCTGATCGAGCTGCAGATGGAGGGCTCGGTGGGCTGACGCCCCCCGTCCCCGCAGCGACCGACTCCGTACGTACGTAGGAAGAGAGCAACACAACAGCCATGGCTGAGGCTCAGAACATCCCGGCGGGTTCCACCACCGCCGGCTCGATCGCGGTGGCCGCCGAGTCCACCGTCGCCACGCGCATGAGCGCGCCCCCGTCCTTCGACGTCGCGGACTTCCCCGTCCCGCACGGTCGCGAGGAGGAGTGGCGGTTCACGCCGCTCGCGCGCCTCCGCGGCCTGCACGACGGCACCGCCGTCGCCACGGGCGAGGGCGTCAAGGTCGAGATCGAGGCCCCCGAGGGCGTCACGGTGGAGACCGTCGGCCGCGAGGACGAGCGCCTCGGCAAGGCCGGCAAGCCGGTCGACCGCGTCGCCGCCCAGGCGTACTCCTCCTTCGAGAAGGCCTCGGTCGTCACCGTCGCCAAGGAGGCCGTCCTCACCGAGCCGATCCGCATCGCGGTGCACGGCCAGGGCGGGGTCGCCTTCGGCCACCAGGTGATCGAGCTCGGTGCGTTCGCCGAGGCCGTCGTGGTCATCGACCACACCGGCGACGCGGTGCTCGCCGCCAACGTCGACTACGTCCTCGGTGACGGCGCCAAGCTCACCGTCGTCTCCGTCCAGGACTGGGACGAGAAGGCCGTCCACGTCGCCCAGCACAACGCGCTGGTCGGCCGTGACGCCTCCTTCAAGTCCGTCATCGTCACCTTCGGCGGCGACGTCGTCCGTATCCACCCGCGGGTGGCGTACGCGGCCCCCGGCGGCGAGGCCGAGCTGTTCGGCCTGTACTTCACCGACGCGGGCCAGCACCAGGAGCACCGCCTCCTGGTCGACCACAACACCCCGCACTGCAAGTCCAACGTGGCCTACAAGGGCGCGCTGCAGGGCCAGGACGCGCACGCCGTCTGGATCGGCGACGTGCTGATCCAGGCCGCCGCCGAGGGCACGGACTCGTACGAGCTCAACCGGAACCTGGTCCTCACGGACGGCGCCCGGGTCGACTCCGTACCGAACCTGGAGATCGAGACCGGCGAGATCGCCGGCGCCGGTCACGCCTCGGCCACCGGTCGCTTCGACGACGAGCAGCTCTTCTACCTGATGTCCCGCGGCATCCCGGCGCCCGAGGCCCGTCGCCTCGTCGTCCGCGGCTTCTTCGCGGAGCTCGTCCAGCAGATCGGTCTGCCGGACGTCGAGGAGCGCCTGCTCGCCAAGATCGAGGCCGAGCTGGAGGCCTCCGTCTGATGGCCTTCGTCCGAGTCTGCACGCTGAGCGAGCTGGAGGCCGACACCCCGAAGCGGGTCGAGGTCGACGGCACGCCGGTGTCGGTCGTGCACACCGAGGGCGAGGTGTTCGCGATCAACGACATCTGCTCGCACGCGAACGTCTCCCTCTCGGAGGGCGAGGTCGAGGACTGTGCCATCGAGTGCTGGCTGCACGGCTCCAGCTTCGACCTCCGCACCGGTAAGCCCTCCGGCCTTCCCGCGACGCGCCCCGTCCCCGTATACCCCGTAAAGATCGAAGGGGACGATGTGCTCGTCTCCGTCACCCAGGAGTCCTGAGTCACCCATGGCAACGCTTGAAATCCACGACCTGCACGTCTCCGTCGACGCGGAGAACGGCCCCCGCGAGATCCTCAAGGGTGTCGACCTGACCATCAAGCAGGGCGAGACCCACGCCGTCATGGGCCCCAACGGCTCCGGCAAGTCGACCCTGGCCTACTCCCTCGCCGGTCACCCGAAGTACACGATCACCAGCGGCACCGTCACCCTCGACGGTGAGGACGTCCTGGAGATGTCGGTCGACGAGCGCGCCCGCGCCGGCGTCTTCCTGGCCATGCAGTACCCGGTCGAGGTCCCCGGTGTCTCGGTCTCCAACTTCCTGCGCACCTCCGCCACCGCCGTCCGCGGCGAGGCGCCCAAGCTGCGCACCTGGGTGAAGGAGGTCAAGTCCGCGATGGAGCAGCTCCAGATGGACCCGGCCTTCGCCGAGCGCAACGTCAACGAGGGCTTCTCCGGCGGTGAGAAGAAGCGCCACGAGATCCTGCAGCTGGAGCTCCTCAAGCCGAAGATCGCGATCCTCGACGAGACCGACTCGGGCCTCGACGTCGACGCCCTGCGCGTCGTCTCCGAGGGCGTCAACCGCGTGCGCGAGACCGGCGAGGTCGGCACCCTGCTGATCACCCACTACACGCGCATCCTGCGCTACATCAAGCCCGACTTCGTGCACGTCTTCGCGAACGGCCGCATCGCCGAGTCCGGCGGCGCCGAGCTCGCCGACGTCCTGGAGAACGAGGGCTACGACAAGTACGTGAAGGGTGGCGCGTCCGCGTGACTTCTGCCCATCAGGGGCTCTCCGGCCTCCTCGACACCGAGGCGATCCGCAAGGACTTCCCGCTCCTGGATCGCGTGGTCCACGACGGCAAGAAGATCGTGTACCTCGACTCCGCGGCGACCTCGCAGAAGCCGCGGCAGGTCCTCGACGCGCTCAACACGTACTACGAGCGTCACAACGCCAACGTCCACCGCGGCGTCTACACGGTCGCCGAGGAGGCGACGGCGCTGTACGAGGGCGCCCGCGACAAGGTCGCGGCCTTCATCAACGCGCCGAGCCGCGACGAGGTCATCTTCACGAAGAACGCCTCCGAGTCGCTCAACCTCGTGGCCAACATGCTGGGCTGGGCCGACGAGCCCTACCGCGTGGACCACGAGACCGAGATCGCCATCACGGAGATGGAGCACCACTCCAACATCGTGCCGTGGCAGCTGCTCTCGCAGCGCACGGGCGCGAAGCTGAAGTGGTTCGGCCTCACCGACGACGGCCGTCTCGACCTCTCGAACATCGAAGAGGTCATCACCGAGAAGACCAAGATCGTCTCCTTCACGCTGGTGTCGAACCTGCTGGGCACGGTCAACCCGGTCGAGGCGATCATCCGGCGTGCCCAGGAGGTCGGTGCGCTCGTCTGCATCGACGCCTCCCAGGCGGCCCCGCACATGGTGCTGGACGTGCAGGCGCTCCAGGCCGACTTCGTGGCCTTCACCGGCCACAAGATGTGCGGCCCGACCGGCATCGGCGTGCTGTGGGGACGGCAGGAGCTCCTGGAGGACCTGCCGCCGTTCCTCGGTGGCGGCGAGATGATCGAGACCGTCTCGATGCACTCCTCGACGTACGCGCCGGCTCCGCACAAGTTCGAGGCGGGTACGCCCCCGATCGCCCAGGCCGTCGGCCTCGGCGCGGCCGTGGACTACCTGTCGGCGATCGGCATGGAGAACATCGCGCGCCACGAGCACGCGATCACCGAGTACGCCGTCCGGCGCCTCCAGGAGGTTCCGGACCTGCGGATCATCGGCCCCACCACGGCCGAGGACCGCGGCGCGGCGATCTCCTTCACGCTCGGCGACATCCACCCGCACGACGTGGGCCAGGTCCTCGACGAGGAGGGCATCGCGGTCCGGGTCGGCCACCACTGCGCGAGGCCGGTCTGCCTGCGGTACGGAATTCCTGCGACCACGCGGGCGTCGTTCTATCTGTACTCCACCCCGGCCGAGGTCGACGCCCTGGTCGCGGGACTCGAGCACGTACGGAACTTCTTCGGGTAGGGGCTTGGTCGTGAAGCTTGATTCGATGTACCAGGACGTCATCCTGGACCACTACAAGCACCCGCACGGGCGCGGTCTTCGGGACGGCGACGCCGAGGTGCACCACGTCAATCCGACGTGCGGCGACGAGATCACGCTCCGCGTCAAGTACGACGGCTCGCGCATCGAGGACGTGTCGTACGAGGGTCAGGGCTGCTCCATCAGCCAGGCCTCGGCGTCCGTTCTCAACGAGCTGCTCGTCGGCAAGGAGCTGGCCGAGGCGCAGAAGATCCAGGGCACCTTCCTGGAGCTGATGCAGTCCAAGGGCCGGATCGAGCCGGACGACGCGATGGAGGAGATCCTGGAGGACGCGGTCGCGTTCGCCGGAGTCTCCAAGTACCCGGCCCGTGTGAAGTGCGCGCTGCTCAGCTGGATGGCGTGGAAGGACGCGACCGCCCAGGCGCTGGGCGAGGGCGACCAGAAGTCTGTGAGGAAGTCGGCATGACCGAGAACGCCGAGGCCACGATGAAGCCGGCCTCCGAGGAAGAAGTCCGTGAGGCGCTGTACGACGTCGTCGACCCCGAGCTGGGCATCGACGTCGTCAACCTGGGCCTGATCTACGGCATCCACATCGACGACGCGAACATCGCGACGCTGGACATGACCCTGACGTCGGCGGCCTGCCCGCTGACCGATGTGATCGAGGACCAGGCGAAGTCCGCGACGGACGGCATCGTCAGCGAACTGAAGATCAACTGGGTCTGGATGCCCCCGTGGGGCCCGGACAAGATCACGGACGACGGCCGCGAGCAGCTGCGCGCGCTCGGCTTCAACGTCTGAGATCCGATCACGTGAGACGGCCGCACCCCTCGGGGTGCGGCCGTTCCGCTTCTCCGTACGGTCGGCTCCTCCGTACGGTCAGAGGGTTCCTGCGGCCCGGGCGAGGTCCGGGGCCAGGTTCTCCTTGCGGATGCGCTGGTCCACGTAGAGCAGGGCGGTGACCAGGGGCGGGAAGACCGAGATGATCGCCTGGCTGATCAGCTGGCCGAGGACGAGGAACGTGAGGACGAGCGCCAGGGAGGCCACCACCGCGGTGGAGTCCTCGCCCGAGAAGTCGGTGGCCGCCAGCGGGGTCGACGCCAGCATGGACAGGACCTGCTGGATCAGCATGCCGACCACGGAGGCCATGATCCCGGCGGCCAGGACGCAGCCGAAGACGCGCCACCAGTCGCCGCGGACCAGCCGCGAGGAGCGGCGCATCGAGTCGACCGCGCCCTGCCCTTCCATGACGGCCGCCGCCGGGGCCAGGCTGAACTTGACCCAGATCCACAGCGCGAGCGGGATGAGGAGCAGCGCGCCCAGGATCATCACCAGCGGCAGGGCGTACGTGCGGTCGTCGGTGCCGAGCAGGGCGACGAAGAGGCCGATGAAGGCCGCGGCGAACAGGGCGAACGGGACCATCAGGGCCAGGCTCGTCAGGAACACCGTGCCGAACACGGCGGGCATCCGGGACCAGGAGCGGCGCCAGATCGCGCCGAAGGTCGTGGGCCGGCCGAGGACCGCCTCCTGGACCACGGCGGGACAGGCCGCCGCCACCAGGGCACTGGCGCAGAGCATCGCGATCATGCCCACCAGCCAGACGCAGGCGAACGCGACGATCAGCGGTCGGAGGTCGTCCCCGTGCGGCTCCTGCCCCTCGGGCAGGTCGAACACGGCGGGCAGGGTGTCGCCGACGGCCGCGTACGCGATGCCGATCGCCGCTCCGACGACCACCAGGGCGCCGAGGTAGGCGACCGAGGCCACACCGAGGAGCTGCTTCCAGTAGCGGCCGATGGTGGCGAAGGCGCCGGTCAGGATCGCGCTGAAGCCGAGCGGTGCCAGGGGTATCACGCCGGGCTTCGGCGGCGGGGGCGGCGGCGGGTAGCCGTAGCCGTAGCCGTAGCCGTAGGGCGGCGGCCCCGGGGGAATCGTCATGCGGGACACCGTATCGGGCCATGATGTGTACGGCCGTACGCATCGTTGTGTACGCTCGTACGCATGGGATACGGACTGCTCGCGGGTGCCATCGTGGCGGAGCTCCTCGCCACCACCTCCATGAAGTACAGCGAGGGCTTCACCAAGCTCTGGCCCTCGATCGTCACCGGGGTGGGCTACGTCATCGCCTTCGCCCTCCTCGCCCAGGCCATCAAGACGCTCCAGGTCGGCACCGCGTACGCCATCTGGGCCGGCGTCGGCACCGCCGCCATCGCCGCCATAGGCGTCCTCTTCCTCGGCGAGACCCTCAGCCTCGCCAAGGTCGCCGGGATCCTCCTCATCGTCGTCGGGGTCGTCGTCCTCAACCTGGGCGGCGCCCACTGATGGCCCGCGCCCGCCGCCACGACCCCGAACGCCGGGACCGGATCGTCGACGCGGCCCTCCGCGTCGCCGGGCGGTCCGGGATCGCCGGGCTGAGCCACCGCACCGTCGCCGCCGAGGCGGACGTGCCGCTCGGCTCGACCACGTACCACTTCGCCTCCCTCGACGAACTCCTCGTCGCCGCCCTCCGCAAGGCCAACGGGGACTTCGAGCGGCTGCTCCGCGAGAACCCCTCCCTCAGCGCGCCGGACAGCGACCTCGCGGACGCGCTCGCCCGCCTCATGGGGGAGTGGATGAGCGGCGACCGCGCGCGTGTGGAGCTGGAGTACGAGCTCTACCTCGCCGCCCTCCGCCGCCCCGCGCTCCGCCCGGTCGCCGCCGAATGGGCCGAGACCGTCGTCGCCGTCCTCGCCTGCCGTACCGACCCGGCCACCGCCCGCGCCCTGGTCGCCCTCGTCGACGGCATCTGCCTCCAGTCCCTGCTCACCGGGGGCGCGTACGACGAGGGGTACGCGCGCGAGATGCTGGCCCGCCTCCTGAACGAAGAACCTGAACCCTCCCCTCCGGCCTCGTCGGAACCGCCCACCGGCTCGACCGACACCTGAGACCGGTTGGCCCGCGCGGGGCCCCGCCGGTTAGGTTTTCCGTCATGACCACTGCTCCTCGCACCACCGGCGCCGTCGCCGCCGGCCTCGCCACCCTCTCCGGCGACGGCACCGTTCTCGACACCTGGTTCCCCGCCCCCGAGCTGACCGAGGCGCCCGGCCCCGCCGGCACCGAGCGGCTCACCCCCGACGAGGCCGTGAACGCCCTCGGCGAGGGCGCCGCCAAGGCCCTCGGCGTGGACGCCCGCCGGGGCGTCGAGGTGGTCGCCGTCCGTACCGTCATCGCCTCGCTCGACGAGAAGCCGCTCGACGCCCACGACGCCTACCTCCGGCTGCACCTGCTCAGCCACCGGCTGGTCAAGCCGCACGGCCAGAGCCTCGACGGCGTCTTCGGCCTCCTCGCCAACGTCGCCTGGACCTCGCTCGGTCCGGTCGCCGTCGACGACATCGAGCGCGTCCGCCTCAACGCGCGCGCCGAGGGCCTGCACCTCCAGGTGACCTCGATCGACAAGTTCCCGCGCATGACCGACTACGTCGTGCCCGCCGGGGTCCGCGTCGCCGACGCCGACCGCGTCCGCCTCGGCGCCCACCTCGCCGCCGGCACCACCGTCATGCACGAGGGCTTCGTCAACTTCAACGCCGGCACCCTCGGCACCTCCATGGTCGAGGGCCGCATCTCCGCCGGCGTCGTCGTCGGCGACGGCTCCGACATCGGCGGCGGCGCCTCCACCATGGGCACCCTCTCGGGCGGCGGCAACGTCGTCATCTCGATCGGCGAGCGCTGCCTGATCGGCGCCGAGGCCGGTGTCGGCATCGCCCTGGGCGACGAGTGCGTCGTCGAGGCCGGTCTGTACGTCACGGCCGGCACCCGGGTGACGATGCCCGACGGCGAGATCGTGAAGGCCCGCGACCTCTCCGGCGCCTCGAACATCCTCTTCCGCCGCAACTCGGTGACCGGCGCCGTCGAGGCCCGCCCGAACAACGCGGTCTGGGGCGGCCTGAACGAGGTCCTGCACAGCCACAACTGATCCACCGGCGACGGTCCACCGCCCCGCCCGGCCCTGAACGGCCGGCGGGGCGGTCGGCTGTCGCCGACGACATCCCGCCACGCTTCCGCCACACGACAACCGATGCGGTGACTCTGCGTTAACAGGATGGAGCGCAGGGTTCCAATCAGCAGGCAAGGCGAGGAGTCGACATGAGGACCAAGCCCACGGTCGCCGCAGTGCTCACGGTGGCGGCGGTTCTGCTGCCGGCCGGGACGGCCGCAGCGGACGAGACGCACAGCCACTCGCACAACGGGCCGAACGTCTCCCTGATCTCCACCGGGCAGATCGACGATCCCCTGGAGGACGTCCTGGAGCACGCGGCGATCCTCGGACGGACCTACACGAGCGACTCCGCCTGATCCGACAGGACCAGCGCCTCGAACAACCCCCGCAGCCCGTCGGCCGTCTCCCGGTCGGCGGGCTGCAGCGGTTCACGGACCGGGCCGCCCAGCAGCGCCTTGACGGTCACCGTGCCGGGCAGGCCTCCGGCCATCATCCGCTCGGCGAGCGGCAGGAGCCGGGCGTTGAGCCGGGCCGCCTCCGCCGTGTCGCCCGCGTCGAAGGCGTCGAGGACGGCCCGCAGCTGACGGGGCGCCACGTTCGCCACCGTACTGACATAGCCGGCGCCGCCGACCGCGTACAGCGGCAGGTTCAGCTCCTCGCAGCCCGAGTAGTACGCGAGCGAGGTCTCCGCGATCACCCGGGCCGAGCCCAGCAGGTCGTACGCGCAGTCCTTCACCGCCACGATCCGCGGGTGCTCGGCGAGCCGCAGCAGCGTCGCGGGCTCGACGCGCGTGCCGGTGCGGCCGGGGATGTCGTAGACCATCACCGGCAGCGCGGTGGCGTCCGCGACCTTCCGGAAGTGGGCCTCCACGGCCGGCTGCGGCGGGCGGCTGTAGTACGGGGTGACGACGAGCAGTCCGTCCGCGCCCGCCCGCTCCGCCTGGCGGGCCAGCTCGGCGGTGTGCCGGGTGTCGGCGGTGCCGACGCCCGCGACGACCGAGGCGGCGGGCCCGACGGCCTCCCGGACCGCCCGGACGAGCGCCGCCTTCTCGGCGTCGGTGGTGGTCGGCGACTCGCCGGTGGTGCCGTTCAGGACCAGACCGTCACAGCCCTCGGCGACGAGCCGGGCGGCGAGCTCGCCCGCCCGGTCGAGGTCGAGCGCGCCGGCGGGGGTGAACGGGGTGATCATCGCGCAGAGCGCGCGGCCGAAAGGGCGTGCGGTGGTCATTCCGGAAGTCTGGGCGGAGCGGACGGTAAAGGTCCACTTAGATCTGCTTCGGCCGAAAGGTCACCGTCGCTTAAGCGTGCCGGTCCGGCATGATCGACGGACCCGACGTGCGGGTCAACGCGGTCGCGCCCGGCCTCATCGACACCCCCTGGTTCGACGGCGTCGACTGCGCCGACGCGGCCAAGGCGCGCGGGGCGGACGTCGTTCCGCCGCGCCGGCTCGGCCGGGCCGAGGACATCGCCGGGGCCGTCCACAACCTCGCCCACGCCTCGTACATCACGGGTGGGGTGCCGCTCCTCGACGGCGGCGGGCACCTGCTCGGTGACCCGCCGTCCGAAGGCTCAGAGGGGCAGCTTGAAGCCGTCGTGGCCGCGCGCGAAGCCGAGCGAGGCGTAGAAGCGGTGGGCCTCCGTCCGCCGCTTGTCGCTCGTCAGCTGGACCAGCGAGCAGCCGCGTTCCCGCGCCCGCGCCACGGCCCGCTCCATCAGCTCCCGGCCGAGACCGCCGCCGCGCCGGTCCGCCCTGATCCGGACCGCCTCGATCAGGGCCCGCTCGGCGCCGCCTCTGCCGAGCCCCGGGATGTACGTGGCCTGGAGGCAGCCCAGGACGAGCCCGCCGTCCGTCAGGACCAGCATCTCGTTGCGCGGATCCGCCTCGATGTCCGCGAACGCCCGCTCGTACGCCTCGGTGACGGTGACCGAGGAGGGGTCCACCACCGTCCGCTCGTCGGCCAGGAGGGCGAGGACGGCGGGAAGGTCGGCGCGGGTCGCGGGGCGGAGGGTGAGGTCGCGAAGGATCACGGCGCGAAGTCTCGCACGGCGGCCGGCCTTGACCTCAACCATGGTTGAGGGGGGACGGTGGAGGCATCCGAGGAACAGGAGACCTCCCTGATGGACACCGTCGCCCACCCCGATGCCCGCCCCGACCTCCACCGCCCCGGAGTCGGCCTCGTCCTGGCGAGCACCTGGCGGGTGGCCACCCCCGAGCGCCAGCGGGCGGCCGTAGACGCCATCCGCGAGGCCTGGGAGAGCAGGGAGTGGCCCGACCCCGGACCGCACTCGTACAGCGTCTACACCGGGACCGACGGCGACTCGCTGCTTCACTACTCGCAGTGGACCGGCGAGCAGGCCTACGAGGACTTCCTCCGGACCCACCGCGACGACCGCAACGCCGAGATCGACGCGGCCGTGCCCGGCGTCCGGCGGGTGGCACTCCACCGGTACGCGCCGCCGTACCGCTCCGCCGTCCTCGACGAGCGGAGCGCGGGGGCGGTGCCCGGGGCCGTCGCGCTCGTCGAGGTCGACTTCGACGGGCCGGACGCGGGGCGCCAGAAGGCCTGGGTGGACGCCGTGCTCACCGCCATGGCCGACGACGCGGGGAAGCGGTCGGCCTTCGGCGGGATCGGCGCGCACTTCCATCTGTCCACCGACGGCCGACGGGTCCTGAACCTCGCCGAGTGGGAGAGCGAGCAGGCCCATGTGGAGTGGCAGGCGGAGTACGCCCCGCTCAGCGAGGCCTGGGCACGGGTGCACCACCACCCGGGGCTCGTGGGCAGCCGGGTGCGGCGGTACACGCCCGCGCTCAGCCTGAGCGCGGGCGGGTGACCGGGGCCGGGCGGCGTACTACGGGCGGAAGCGCAGGACCTGCGGGTCGTGGTCGCTGTCCTGGTCGGCGAACTCCGCGTTGATGTGGACGCTGTCGTACTCGAAGTGGCGCACGCCGGGGCTGGTCAGGACCTGGTCGAGGACCTGGCTGTTGCCCTGGTAGACGTACGAGTAGCGCTCGCCGCGCGGCAGCGAGTTCACGGCCGGGTACAGCGCGCCGCCTTCGGTCAGCGCCTTCGTCGTGCCGGAGAACTCGAAGTCGTTGATGTCGCCGACGACCAGCACGTCGGCCTGCTTCTCGACCGCCAGGAGCTGCTTCACGAAGCCGTTGACGGCCTGGGCCTGGAGCAGGCGCTTGGCCTCGGAGGAGCGGTTCGGCGGCTGGTGGTGCGAGACGATGGACTCGTCGCCGCCCTTGGAACCGAAGTGGTTGGCGATCACGAAGACCGTACGGCCGCGGAAGACGAACTCGCCCGCGAGCGGCTTGCGGCTGCTCTCCCAGGCCGTGTTCGCCGGGTCGACGCGGCCGGGCGAGAGGGTCAGCTCGGCGTGGCCCTTGCGGCCCGTCACGGTGGTGGCGGTCGTGGCGTCGGCGCCCGCGCGGTCCGTGAAGGAGACCCGCTCCGGGTTGAAGAGGAAGACCTGACGGATATTGCCGCCGGGCTCGCCGCCGTCCTTGTTGTTCTCCGGGTCGACCGAGCGCCACTCGTACGCCGGACCGCCGGCCGCGAGGATGGCGTCCGTGAACTTCTTCACCGTCTGGTCCGCGGCGACCGTGCCGTCGTTCCTGGCGCCGTTGTTGTCCTGGATCTCCTCCAGGGCGAGGATGTCGGGCGAGGCCAGGTTGTCGACGACGGCCTTCGCGAGCGCGTCGAACTTCTCCTGCGGGTCGCTCGGGTCGAGGTTCTCCACGTTGTACGTGGCCACGGCCAGCTCGTTGCGGTGCTGCCGGTCCGTGGTCTCGCGCTCCAGACCCCGGTCGACGACCGTGCCGAGCGTGCGGGCCGTCAGCGTGTAGCCGCCGAACTGGTTGAAGTCCAGCGGGCCCTCGGTGGTGCCGGTCAGCCGGTCGCCGACGTTCGCCTTGGGGAACGGCTGCTGGGCGATCGGGGTCAGCGACTGGATCTGCAGACGGCCGGTGTTCTGGTCCTCGTACGAGCCGTAGACCGTGCCGCCGCGCCGGTTGCGGTTCTCCCAGGGCTTCACCGTCACCCACAGCTCGGAGTACGGGTCGGTGGCGCCGACCACCCGCGAGGAGCCGATCCGGACGTTGGTGCCCTCCAGGGACTCGTAGTAGTCCAGGGCGTACTCGCGCGGGTTCAGCGTCAGGCCGTTGATCGAGCCCTGGGCGGCCGGGTCGCCCTCCGGGGTGTACCGGGAGGGGACGGACCAGGACGAGATCGTCACCGGGGCCGGGACGGGGTTGCCCTGGGAGACCACCGTGACGACGGGCTTGGAGAGCTGCGTCAGCGACTGGTTGCCGGAGGTCAGGCCGCCGGGCACGTACTCGGTGACCGTGCCGCTCAGGCTGACCGCGTCGCCGACGGCGACCGTCGGGACGGAGCTGGTGAAGACGAAGAGGCCCTCGCTGGTGGCCGGGTTCGCGTCGCCCTCGGGGTCCTGGATCCAGAAACCGCGCGAACCGTAGGTGCGGACGCCGGTGACGACGCCCGTGACGCCGGCGACCTGCTTGCCGACGAGCGGGGAGACGCGGGTCGTGCCCTGGATGTCGTGGATGCGGACGCCCGCCGCGGTGTCCTCGGTGGCGGCGCTCGCGGAACCGGCGAGCAGACCCGCCGCGAGGGCGGAGGCGACGACGGCGGAGACCGCGGCGGATCGCGCGACGGTCCGGCCGGCAGATCTCGGTATGGAGGAAGGCATCAGGGGACTCCGAGGGTGCTTGGAGGAACGGCAGATGAATCTACGCGCGTCAATCTCTTTGCAGAGCGCCCAACTTGTCAAGAGTCGACGGGTGTACGAAGGCTGACGGATCGGTGAACCGGCGGACGTCCTCCCGGATGCGTCTACGCTGAGAACCGCTCTCCGAGCCCACCCTTCGGTCATCACCCATGACCTGCCTTTCCACCCCCTTCACCCACGGACGCGTCGAGGAGACCCCCCAGATGTCAGCGGAGCACCCCACCCTTCCCCCCGTTCGGCTCCGTGCGGACGCGGAGCTGGCGCGGGACGCCCTGGCCGCCCCCCTCCTCGCCCACGCGGTCAGGCTGGCCCGCTGGGCCGGGCCCGACACCCGGGTCGACGCCGGCGGCGAACTCGTCGACGAGCAGCTGCCCGAGGCCGTCGAGCTCCTGGGCCTCGCCGACGGCGAGGACGGCGAGATCTGGGCGAGCGACGCCTGGCGCCTCGCCGTCGACACCGGCCTCGTGGCCGTGGAGGACGGCCGGGAGTCGGCGGAGGGCGACACCCCCGGGCGGGCCGCGCCCGGGGAGAACCTCGCGCTCGTCACGGCCGGTTCGCCCCAGGACGTCCTCGGGATCTGGCTGGACGGCTTCGACGCGGTCTTCGCCGACGCCGTCGCCCCCGTCCTCGACGACCTGGACGCGATCGTCGGCGAGGACGGCGAGATCGACTTCGAGTCGCTCGACTGGGACCCCGAGGTGGAGGCCGACTTCCTGGAGGGCGTGCTCGGCAACCTCTACCTGCTGACCGTCAGCGAGGGCGGGGCCGGGGAGGGGCCGGTGCCGCTGCCCGCGCTCGCCGCCTCGATGGTCGTCCCCGACGACATGGGCGAGCCCACCGACGACGTCCTGGAGCAGGTCTCCGACGCGATGATGCGGCTCGACGAGCAGTTCCGGCTGCTCGAACCGATCGGGCTCGTCGCCTACCAGCCCGTCGACGAGGCCCTGATGGCCGAGGAAGGCGAGGAGCCCGCGCCGCCCGTCGACGAGGAGGACGTCAGCCGGTACGGCATGGTCCGGCTCACCCCGCTCGGCCTCTACGGCGTCCGCGCCCGGATGCTGGAGGCCGGTGTCGACGCGCCCGCCGTCGGCGACCTCGCGGAGAAGGGCGCCGACGCGCTCCTCGACGGGATCGCCGGCTACCCGGAGGCCGCCGCGCGCGAGGAGACCGCCGGGTGGCTGGAGGGCCGCGACGCGCTCGGCGCGGCCCGGGAACTCCTGCACGCCGCGCGCGGCGCGGACGCGGGGTCGCCGCTCCGCCGCCTCCACTGCCAGCAGACGCTCTCCCTGGTGGGCGCGGAGGCGGAGCCCGCCGTGCGCGAGGTCCTGGACGACGCGGAGCTCGGCGGCCTCGCGCGGGTCTGGCTCGCGGAGCGGGGCGCGGCGGACGTGCCCGCGCCGCCGGAGTCGATGATCTTCTGGCTGGCGGTCGACACGATCGCCGCCCAGCTCGACGCGGACGGCGACCTGGCGGAGGTCCAGGAGCTGATCGAGGGCCTGACGGGACGCCACAGCGGCTTCTTCGAGGCGGCCTGGCGGGTGGAGCACCCGGCGACGGCCGAGGTCCTGGAGGCGATGGGCCGCCTGCACCGGGACAAGACGGTGGCGAAGGAGGCCCGGAAGGCGGCGTTCAAGGCGCGGTCGCGCGCCGGGGCCTGAGGGTCTCCGCCCGGCGGTGTTCCCGTGGCGTTCAGGCGGTGTTCGTGGCGGCGCGGGAGGGTGGCCCGCGACATCCGGGCCAGCACAGGGAGACCGCCACACCATGCCCCTCAACCGCAGAGAGTTCACCAAGCAGTCCGCCGTCGCCGGTGCGGGGCTCGCCCTCACCGGTGTCGTCGGCGCTCTCGCCACCGCGCCCGAGGCGCTCGCCTCCGACGACCCGGAGGCGTACGGCCACGGTCACGACAACGGCCACGACCACGACCACGACCACGGTCATGGGCACGGTCACGGCCACCGGCTTGGGTACGGGCCGCTCGTCGCCGACCCCGAGGGGATGCTCGCCCTGCCCGCCGGGTTCTCGTACCGTGTCGTCACCCACAGCGGCGTGACCCGGCTGGAGTCCGGCGAGTTCACGCCCTCCAACCACGACGGCACCGCCGCCTTCGCCGGGCCGCGCGGCACCACGTACCTCGTCAACAACCACGAGCTCAAGGGCGTCCGGGCCGGCTGGAAGCACCCCGTCCCGCTCGTCGAGGGGCTCGTGTACGACCCCGCCGCGGCCGGCGGCTGCACGGTCGTCGAGGTGCACCGCGACGGCACCGTCGCCGAATGGGTCGGCATCGCCGGAACCTCCACCAACTGCGCCGGGGGCAGCACCGCCTGGGGCACCTGGCTGACCGGCGAGGAGAACTCCGACCGCGCCGGCGTCAACGGCATGACCAAGGACCACGGCTACGTCTTCGAGGTCGACCCGCGTGACCGGCGCGCCAACCGCGACCCGAAGCCGATCAAGGCCTTCGGCCGGTACGACCACGAGGCCGTCGTCATCGACCCCCGGCGCGGCCACGCCTACCTCACCGAGGACGCCTCCAACCCCAACGGACTGCTCTTCCGCTGGGTGCCGCCGCAGGGCTTCGAGCACGGCCGCGGCAAGCTCCGCCGGCTCGCCGACGACGCCGGTGTGCTCCAGGCCGCCAAGTGCATCGACTCCGGCGGCCGCTTCGTCGACGACCTCTCCCGGGCGTCCCGGATCGGCACCGTCTACGGCGTCGACTGGGTCGACGTCCCCGACCGCGACGGCCGCACCACCTCCGTCCGCAAGCAGTTCACCGCCGGTCAGGTCACCCGCGCCCGCAAGCTGGAGGGCATGTGGTGGGCCGACGGCGGCGCGTACGTCGTCTCCTCCTACGCGCGCGCGGAGAGCCCCGGCGCCGCGCACGACGGCCAGGTCTGGTTCTACGACCCGAAGCGCCGCACGCTCACCCTCAAGGTGCTGCTCGGCGTGAACGCCGCTCCCGACGAGGACGGCGCCTACGACGGCCCCGACAACATCACGGTCTCCCCGTACGGCGGGCTCGTCATCGCCGAGGACGGCGAGGGCGTCCAGCACCTCTTCGGCGCGACCGACTCGGGCCGCACCTACCCGATCGCCCGCAACGACCTCAACGGCAGCGAGTTCACCGGCGTGACGTTCTCGCCGGACGGTGACACCCTGTTCGCGAACATCCAGGATCCGGGCATCATGGTGGCGATCACCGGCCCCTGGCGCCGCCAGCCCCGCCGCTGATCCCCGCCGCGGAAAGGGACACCGAACCCCCACACGGGTACGGTCGCTGACCTCTGGTCAGTCCCATGGACTGACATCTAACCTGTCAGTCCATGGACGTATTACGGCCGGTGGGCCGGACCCTGCTGCGTGACCGGGCGTACGAGGCGCTGCGCGAGGCCATCGTGCGCGGCGACCTCGCCCCCGGCGCCCCGCTCAAGGACGCCGACCTCGCCGACCGGCTCGGGCTCTCGCGCGCCCCGGTGCGCGAGGCCCTGGCCCGGCTCGGCGACGAGGGGCTCGTCGAGTCCAAGCCCCAGGCCTACACCCGGGTCACCCGGCCGGTCAGCCGGGTCGTCAGGGACGCCGCCTCCGTGGTGCGGGTCATGCACGAACTCGCCGCCAGGACCGGCGTACCCCTGCTCGGACCCGACGGCATCCGGGCCATGCGCGAGGCCAACGAGCGCTTCGCGGCCGCCGTCCTGGCCTCCGACGTGGAGGCGGCCCTCGACGCCGACGACGAGCTGCACCAGGTCCTCGTCGTCGCCAGCGGCAACCACGCCGCCGCCGCCACGATCGCCCGCTACACCCCTCTGATCCGCCGCGTCGAGCGGCGGCTCTTCGGCGACGCCGGGAGCTGTGGATCGGCCGAGCTGCACGCCCGCCTCATCGACGCGTGCGAGGCCGGGGACGCGGCGGAGGCGGTGCGGGTCACCACGGAGATCTGGGCGGCGCTCGAACAGCTCGCGGACGACGCCATCGAGGTGGCCGAGGTCACCGGCATTCCCGCGCCCGCCCCCTCCGCGGATTCCCCGGCTCCGTAGCGCGTCCTCGACCGTCGACCAGCGGCCGTCAGGCCGTCACCCACCGGGAGCCGCATTGCCGATCATCGATTTCGACCGCTACCCGCTCCTCTTCGGGCCCTCACCGGTCCACCCGCTCGAACGGCTCACCCACCATCTCGGCGGCGCCACCCTCTGGGCCAAGCGCGAGGACTGCAACTCCGGCGTCGCGTACGGCGGGAACAAGACCCGCAAGCTGGAGTACCTGGTGGCGGACGCGCTCGCCCAGGGCTGCGACACCCTCGTCTCCATCGGTGGCGTCCAGTCCAACCACACCCGCCAGGTGGCCGCCGTCGCCGCCCGCGCCGGACTGCGCTGCGTCCTCGTCCAGGAGAGCTGGGTCGACTGGCCCGACTCCGTCTACGACAAGGTCGGCAACATCCTGATCAGCCGCCTCGCGGGCGCCGACGTACGCCTGGTGCGGGCGGGCTTCGGCATCGGCTTCAAGGAGAGCTGGGAGCAGGCCCTGCGGGAGGTCGAGGAGGGCGGCGGCAAGCCGTACGCGATCCCCGCGGGCGCCTCCGACCACCCGCTCGGCGGACTCGGCTTCGCGAACTGGGCGTACGAGGTGGCCGAGCAGGAACGCGCGCTCGGCGTCTTCTTCGACACGGTGGTCGTCTGCTCGGTGACCGGCTCGACCCAGGCCGGCATGGTCGCGGGCTTCGCCGCGCTCGCCGAGGAGGGCGGACCGGCCCGGCGGATCATCGGCGTCGACGCCTCCGCGAAGCCCGGTCCGACGCACGAGCAGATCACCCGGATCGCCCGGGACACCGCCGCCCTCATCGGGGTCGAGCGGGTGGTGACGGCGGCCGACGTCGAGCTGGACGAGCGCTACCACGCGGGGGTGTACGGCATCCCGGACGAGGCCACCCTCGACGCGATGCGGCTCGCCGCCCGCACCGAGGGCATGGTCACCGACCCCGTGTACGAGGGGAAGTCGATGGCGGGCATGGTCGACCTGGTGGACCGGGGAGAGATCGGCCGGGACTCGACCGTGCTCTACGCCCACCTCGGCGGCCAGCCCGCCCTCAACGCCTACAGCGCCCTGTTCTCCTAGGCCGGACAGGGCGCCGGGGCCGGTCGCTCAGAGTGCCTGGGCGGCCGGCTTCACCATGCCGCGGACGGTCCGCGACTTCACGAACTCGCCCATCGCCGTCATCTCCCACTCGCCGGAGAACTGCTTGATCAGCTTGGCCATCATCACGCCGGTCTGCGGCTCGGCGGTGGTCAGGTCGAAGCGGACCAGCTCCTCGCCGGTCGCCGCGTCCATCAGCCGGCAGTAGGCCTTGGCGACCTCGGTGAACTTCTGGCCGGAGAAGGAGTTGACCGTGAAGACCAGACCGGTGGTGTCGGCGGGCAGCCGGCCCAGGTCGACCACGATCACCTCGTCGTCGCCCGCGCCCTCGCCGGTGAGGTTGTCGCCGGAGTGCTTCACCGAGCCGCCCAGGATGGAGAGCTTGCCGAAGTAACAGCTGTCCTGGTGGTTGCGCTGCGGCCCGTAGGCGATGACGGAGGCGTCCAGGTCGATGTCCTTGCCCCGGTAGGCGGGCTCCCAGCCGAGGCCCATCTTGACCTGGGAGAGCAGCGGGCGGCCGCCCTTGACCAGGGAGACCGTCTGGTTCTTCTGGAGGTTGACCCGGCCCTTGTCGAGGTTGATCTTGCCGGAGCCGGGGGCCGGGGCGGCGGCCGGGGGAGCGGGCGGGACGGCGGCCGCGATCCGGGGGTCCGCCGGGGCGACGGGCGGGGCCGGGGGCGACACCGGGGCGGGCGGGGCGACGGGGGCGGGCGCGGCCGCCACCGGGGCGGCGGCGGGCTCGTCGTCCACCGAGACGCCGAAGTCCGTCGCGATGCCGGCGAGACCGTTCGCGTATCCCTGGCCCACGGCGCGGGCCTTCCACGCGCCGTTGCGCAGGTAGATCTCGACGACCACCAGGGCGGTCTCGGTGGCCAGCTGCGGCGGGGTGAAGGTGGCGAGGACGCTGCCGTCGTCCGCGTTGCGGAGGGTGGCCGTGGGCTCGATGCCCTGGAAGGTCTGGCCCGCGGCGTCGGGGCTCGCGGTGACGACGATCCTCTCGATGCCGGCCGGGACGGCGCCGGTGTCCACCAGGATCGCGTCGGGAGCGGCACCGCCGCCGGAGCGGTAGGTGACACCGGGCCCGGCCGGCTGGTTGTAGAAGATGAAGTCGTCGTCCGAGCGCACCTTGCCGTTGGCGCCGAGCAGCAGGCCCGAGACGTCCAGCCGCACGGGGGCGGTGACGTCCACCGCCACGCGAGCGACGGTGAGGGGGATGTTCGAGCCGGGGGTCATAGCGGTCATGCCAGGGCTAACGATCCGGGCCCCTTTGCCGTTCCCTTACCCTCGGCCGGTTCGGCCACCTTGATGACGGGGGTGGTTCCTGGCCTGCCGTTCGTTGCCGAAGCGGTACGAGCCCGTCCAGCGGGCCATCACCAGCTGGGCGTCGCCCGACTCGACCTCGGCGAGGAACTTCTCGGCCCGCCCGCCGCGCAGGACGCCCGCGGCGCGGCCGAGGTGGGTGAGCACGACGGAGCCGTCACGGCGCCGCTCGTAGGTGAATCCATGGGGGCGTGGCATGCCGGGCATCCTGCCGTTCCCGGTCAGATCCGTCATATGAATATTCTTTCGACCCATGGGTGCAGTGGGGGCGGAGGGGCCGGTGCTACCGGTGGGGGCAGGGGGCGCTGTGGACGGGAGCTGTTTTCGGACCCGGGACGTGGACGAGGCGCGTGAGGAGCTCGACACCCGCTACTACGCGAACCGGATGGACGTCGTGGACCGCGAGCGGCGGCCCTTCGCGGCGCGCTTCGATACCATCGCGCTCGGTCCGCTGGTCATCGGCGACCTCAGCTGCGGGGCCGATGTGCGGATGAGCTTCGGGGAGCTCGGCGCCTACCACGTGAACGCGCCGCTCAGCGGGCGGATGGAGATGCGCCAGGGCGGGGCCCCGATCGTCGCCACGACCGCCGAGGCGCTGTTGCTCGACCCGGCCGGGGACACCTTCCTCGACCGCTGGAGCGGGGACTGCCGGACCCTGTCGGTGAAGGTCGGGGCGGCGGAGCTGCGCGACCGCCTGGAGCGGCTGATCGGCCGCCCGCCCCGTGGCGCGCTCGTCTTCGCCCCCTGTCTGGACATCACCCGCGGCCCCGGTCTGAGCTGGGTGCGCTTCGCCCGCCAGGTCGCCGCCGAGGCGCTCGCCGGCGAGGGTCTGGCCCGGCACGAGCTGGTGGCCCGTCCCTTGCAGGAGGCGCTGCTCAACGGGCTGCTCCTGGCCGCCGAGCACCCCTGGCGCGAGGCGCTCGCCCATCCGGGGGAGCCCCGGCGCCCGGCCCCGGTCAAGCGGGCGATGGACGCGGTACGGGAGCGGCCCGAGCACCCGTTCACCTCCACCGAGCTCGCGGCCATGGCCCGGGTGAGCGTGCGCCGCCTCCAGGAGTCGTTCCGCGAGTACGTGGGCATGTCACCCATGGCGTACGTACGGGAGGTCCGCCTCGACCGGGTCCGCGAGGAGCTGCGGGCGGCGGCGCCGGACGAGGTGAGCGTGAGCGAGGTGGCCTGGCGCTGGGGCTTCGCCCACCAGGGCCGGTTCGCGGCGCGCTACCGGGAGAAGTTCGGCGAGTCGCCGTCCGGCACCTTGCGCGGCTCCCGCTGAGCTCCGGGGGCCCTGTGCCGCTGCCCCGGCCGGTGCGAGCGGGCCTCCGCGCGCCGGGCGCGCTCGCGTGTGTGTCCGGTGTGCGCCCCGGGCGGGTAAGGGGCGCTTACCGCGCTGACCGGTGCACTTCCCTGCGTCAACCCGTCGCGCATTCCGGACAGGTGCCGCGTTCAGCGGATCGCGATGATCTTCGTGCGGGCCTACGGTGAGCACGTCCGGTCTGCCAGCGTGCGCCGTGACCCGGGCCCCGGCCGGCTCCCCCGTATCAGTCCGGCCGGGTCCTGTGTACTTCCTCCCGCCCTGGCCGGAGCCCGTCGCTCAGTGCGGCCACCGGGGCGGGTCCACGCAGAAGTGGCCGCCCAGGTAGAGGTCGTCGGCGCTGCCCTCCGGCGGGAGGCCCTTCTCGGCGACGACCTTCTCCGCGTACACCTCCGAGTCGTCCTCCGGAGCGAAGCCGAGCGCCCGGGCGGTGGAGAGGTCCCACCACGCGCGCGTGTTGGCGGAGGAGCCGTACACCACCGTGTGGGCCACGTCCTCGGCGGTGAGCGTGGCGTGCAGCAGCCGGGCGCAGTCGGCGGGGCTGAGCCACATCGACAGCATCCGGACCGAGGTGGGCTCGGGGAAGCAGGAGCCGATGCGGACGGAGACGGTCTCGACTCCGTGCAGGTCCCAGTAGAGCTGCGCCAGGTCCTCGCCGAAGCACTTGGAGAGGCCGTAGAAGGTGTCCGGGCGGTGCGGGGTGTCGACCGGGACCGGCGGCTCGCCCTCGCGCGGCCGCCGGGTGAAGCCGACGGCGTGGTTGCTGGAGGCGAGGACCACGCGCCGGACGCCCTCCTCGCGGGCGGCCTCGTAGAGGTGGTACGTCCCGGCGATGTTGGCGGCCATGATCTTCTCGAAGTCCGACTCCAGGGAGATGCCCGCCAGGTGCACGATCGCGTCGACGCCCCGGACCGCCTCGCGCAGCGCCGCGCGGTCCGCGAGGTCGGCGACGATCGCGTCCGGCGCCCCCGGCACCGGGACGACGTCCAGGAGGCGGAGCTCGTAGCCGTACGGGGGCAGCAGCTCCCGCATCAGCGTGCCGACGCCTCCGGCGGCGCCGGTGAGCAGGACGGTGCGGGGTGCGGGCATGGAGTCGATCTCCTCCGTTGAGTGGCATTCACATCCGTGGACAAGCTAGGGAGCGGTCCGACCGGGCGTCAAGAGTGCGCGATGCGGCGGGTTCACTCCTTGACCGGCCGTTCCGCGCTGTTCTAGCGTGCGGAACGCCAGTGTTCAAGAATATGGATGACAGTCATAACTGTGCACGCGAAGGCTGCACGACGGACTTCCCTGGGAGCGCCCGTGACCACTGCCCCGCTCGCCGGCCGGCTCGACGGCCTGCTGTTCTTCCCCGTCACCGCCTTCGCGCCCGACGGCTCCGTCGACCTCGGCACCTTCCGCGCCCACGTGCGCGCGGGCGTCGACGCGGGCGCCGCGGCGGTGTTCGCCTGCTGCGGCACCGGCGAGTTCCACGCCCTCACCCCCGAGGAGTTCCGGGACTGCGTCGCCGCCGCCGTCGAGGAGGCCGGCGGCCGCGTCCCCGTCGTCGCGGGCGCCGGCTACGGCACCGCCCTCGCCGTCCGGTACGCCCGGCTCGCCGAGGAGTCCGGCGCCGACGGACTCCTCGCCATGCCCCCCTACCTCGTCGTCGCCGACCAGGCCGGACTGCTCCGCCACTACACCGAACTCGCCGCCGCCACCTCGCTCGACGTCATCGTCTACCAGCGCGACAACGCGATCCTCACCCCCGCCACCACCGTCGCCCTCGCCCGCACCGACGGGATCATCGGCCTCAAGGACGGCCTCGGCGACCTCGACCTCATGCAGCGGATCGTCAGCGCCGTCCGCGCCGAAGGCCTCGACCTGCTCTACTTCAACGGCCTGCCGACCGCCGAACTCACCGGCGCCGCCTACCGGGGTATCGGTGTCACCCTCTACTCCTCCGCCGTCTTCTGCTTCGCCCCCGACCTCGCCCTCGCCTTCCACCGCGCCCTCACCACCGGCGACGACACCACCGTGAACCGGCTCGTCGACTCCTTCTACCGGCCGCTCGTCGAGCTCCGCGCCCAGGGACGGGGATACGCCGTCTCGCTCGTCAAGGCGGCGGTACGGAGGGGAGGCCTGGACGTGGGCGAGGTGCGGCCGCCGCTGAGCGAGCCCGCCCCCGAGCACGTCGACGCGCTCATGCTGCTCGTCGACCGCGCCCGCGCCGTCCTGAAGGAGCTGGAGGCGTGAGCGGCATGCGCGCGGGGACGTTCGTCTACCCCTGGGACGTCGACGGCGACCCCGCCGCCCCCGGGCTCCTCGCGGACCTCGGCCTCGCCCAGGTCACGCTCGCCTCCGCATACCACTCCACCCGGGCCCTGACCCCCCGCCACCCGGCCCACCGGATCGTCACCGCCGAGCACGCCGCCGTGCTCTACCCGCCGGACCCCGGCCGCTGGGCGGACCGTCCGCTCCGTCCCCACCCGGCGGGGGAGTGGGCCCCCGGCGACTCCTTCGGGCGGGCCGCCGAGGCCCTCGCCGCCACCGGCCTGGAGGTGCACAGCTGGGTCGTGCTCGCGCACAACTCCCGTCTCGGCGCCGAGCATCCGGAGACCTCCGTCGTCAACGCCTACGGCGACCGCTACCCCTGGGCCCCCTGCGTCGGCCGCCCCGACGTCCGCGCCCTGCTCGTCGGCCTGGCCGCCGAGGCCGCCGTGCGGCCCGGCGCGGCCGGCACCGAACTGGAGTCCTGCGGCTGGTACGGCCTCGCGCACCTGCACGCCCACGACAAGACCGGCGGCGTCGCGCTCGGCGAGCGGGAGCAGTACCTGATGTCGCTCTGCTTCTGCCCCTCCTGCCGCGAGGGGTACGGGAACGAGGGCGCCGACCCCGGCGAACTGGCCGCCGCCGTGCGCGCCGCCCTGGCGCCCGTGTGGGCCGGGTCGGGCCCCGCGGGCGGACTCGGCGCCCTGGAGGCCCCCACCGCGGCCTGGCGCGCGGGGACCGCCCGCACCTTCCAGGAGGCCGCCGTCGCCGCCGTACGGGCCGCCGCCCCGGCCGGCTTCCGGGTCCTGCTGCACGCCGACCCCGACCCGTACCGCTGCGGCGCCGACGCCGGCACGGACCCGGTGCACGTCCTGGGGCTCGCGGACGGGGTGGTCGCCCGCCCGCCCCGGATCGCCGGCTTCGCGGCCCACGCGCGGCCCGGCACCGTCCTCGCGGCGAACCTGTCCGTCGTCACCGGCATGGGGGGCGCGCCCGGCCGGCTCGCGCACGACGCCGGTCTCGCCCGCGAGGCGGGCGCCGGCGAGCTGCGGCTCTACCACGCCGGGCTTGCCTCGGACGAGGACCTGGCGGCCGTCCGCTCCGCCCTGCGGAGACTCGGCTAGGAGGAGACCCCGGCCGCCTGCCGCCTGTCGCCTCCGACCGCCCCGGTCCCGGGGGCGCGGGCGGCAGGCGCCCGGCCGGGGCGTGGGCGCCGCCGGCGGCGGGCCGCGTCCTCACCAGGCCAGATCCTCCAGCGCGTCCAGATCGGGCACCACCGTCGCCGCCGGCACCGCCCCGTCCGTGCCCACCCTCAGCTCCGCCCAGATCGTCTTGCCGCGCCGGGCGTACCGCGTCCCCCAGCGGTCCGCGTACTGCGCCACCAGGTACAGCCCGCGTCCGCCCTCGTCCGTCGTCGCCGCGTGCCGCAGGTGCGGTGAGGTGCTGCTGCCGTCGGAGACCTCGCAGATCAGCGTCCGGTCGTGGAGCAGCCGGACCCGGACCGGATCGGCCCCGTACCGCACCGCGTTCGTGATCAGCTCGCTGAGCACCAGCTCCGCCGTGAACGCCAGGTCGCCGAGACCCCACTCCTCCAGCTTCGCCGCCGCCGCGTTCCGTACCGGCGAGACCGCCGACGGATCGCGGGCCACCTCCCACTCGGCGATCCGCTGCCGGTCGAGCAGCCGGGTCCGGGCCACGAGCAGCGCGATGTCGTCGCGCGGCGAGGGCGACAGGAGCGTCGCGAGCACGTCCGCGCAGGTCTGCTCCGGACTCCGGTCCGGGCGCGCGAGCGTCGACCGCAGCAGCCCGAGGCCCGTGTCGAGGTCCCGGCCCCGGTCCTCCAGAAGCCCGTCCGTGAAGAGCACCAGCTTGCTGTCCTCCGGCAGCCGCAGCTCCGTCGCCTCGAACGGCACGTCGCCCAGGCCCAGCCCGAGCGGCAGCCCCGGAGACAGCTCGGGGAACTCGACCCGCCCGTCGGGACCCACGAGCGCCGGGCCGGGATGCCCCGCGCTCGCCACCGTGCACAGGCCGGACGCCGGGTCGTAGATCGCGTACAGACAGGTGGCGCCGGTGATGCCCTCCTCCCGCCGCCGCCCCTCGGCGTCCGGCCCGTCCGACTCCCGGTCGTCGATCCGGGCCGTCAGCTCGTCGAGGTGTCCGAGCAGCTCGTCGGGGGGCACGTCGAGCGTCGAGAAGTTGTGCACCGCCGTCCGCAGCCGCCCCATGGTGGCGGCCGCGTGCAGCCCGTGCCCCACCACGTCCCCGACCACGAGCGCCACCCGCGCTCCCGGCAGCGGGATCACGTCGAACCAGTCGCCGCCCACCCCGGCCTTCGCCGGGAGATAGCGGTACGCCACCTCCACCGCGCTCTGGTCCGGCAGCACCCGGGGCAGCAGGCTCCGCTGGAGCGTCACCGCCATCGCGTGCTCCCGTGTGAACCGGCGGGCGTTGTCGATCGCGACCGCCGCACGCGCCGCCAGCTCCTCCGCGAACGACAGGTCCTCCTCCCCGAAGGGCTCCGGGGTGTCCGCGCGCCAGAAGTTGGCCATCCCCAGGACCACCCCGCGGGCGAGCAGCGGCACCGTCAGGAGCGAGTGCATCCCGAACGCGAGGGCCCGCGCCGCCCCCTCCGGGTCCTGCGCCCGCCAGCCCTCCGCCGAGGCCAGCTCCGCCTGCACCACCGCGTGCCCCGCGCTCAGGGCCGTCGCCATCGGGGTGCTGGGGACGTCGAACCGCACGGTGTCCCCGACGGGCTGGAGCGGCTGGTCGGGCCGCAGCCCGCTCAGCGCCGTCCGCCGCATCTCCGTGGTCGCCGTCGCGGACGTCGGCGGCTCCTCGCCGCGCAGCACCGGTTCGAGCAGCTCCACCGTCGCGAAGTCCGCGAACCGGGGCACCGCCACCTCCGCCAGCTCCTCCGCGGTCCGTACGACCTCCAGCGTCGTCCCGATCCGCACCCCCGCCTCGTACAGCAGCTGGAGCCGGCCACGGGCCAC
Source organism: Streptomyces sp. Qhu_M48 (assembly GCF_051305195.1). Taxonomy (NCBI): domain Bacteria; kingdom Bacillati; phylum Actinomycetota; class Actinomycetes; order Kitasatosporales; family Streptomycetaceae; genus Streptomyces; species Streptomyces sp. Qhu_M48. The sequence goes on from NZ_CP195432.1 coordinate 2,017,698, forward strand.
CGCCGCCCGGCCGGTCAGCGCGGCCAGCTCGGTGGTGTCCCGCATCGTCATCACACAGCCGGACTCGCGCCCGGCGGGGAGCGTGGGCCGCACGCTCACCGCGAGCAGCCGGTCGCCCGCCCGGTGCACCTCGTCCGTCGCCGACCGGCCCGACACGAGCAGCTCGACCGTACGGGGATCGAGGCCGAGCTCCGAGACGTGCCGCCGCTCCGCGTCCGCCGTGAGACCGAGGAGGCGTCGCGCCTCGTCGTTGGCGAGCAGCAGCCTGCGGTCCGGGCCCACGATCAGGACGCCCTCACGGACCGCGTGCAGCACCGCCTCGTGGTGCTCCTTCATCCGGGTCATCTCGGCCGGGCCGAGGCCGTGCGTCTGCCGTCGCAGCCGCCGGCTCACCAGGGCGGCGCCGCCCACGGCGATGACGAGCGCGCCCCCCGCCGCCCCGACGAGCAGCGGGAGCCGTCCCTGCACCGCGTGGCTGATGCTCTCCACCTCGATGCCGCTGGTGACCAGGCCGATGATCCTGCCGTCGTCGTCGACGACCGGGACCACGGCCCGGACGGCGTCGTTGGGCGCGCCCCTGAACAGTTCGGTGAAGGACTCGCCGTCCACGCTCGCCCGCGTCAGGTCCCCGGTCGCCTTGCGGCCGATCAGGTCCAGCTGCGAGTCGGTGTACCGCACACCGTCCGGGCTGAGGACGGCGATGAAGTCGACCCCCGTGGCCAGCCGGGTCGCCTCCGCCCGCGCCTGGAGCGCCGCCGTCGGATCGGGCGAGGTCAGCGCGGCGTCGATGCCGGGCGCGTGCGCGAAGGCCTCCGCGACGGCGAGCGAGCGGACCTCGGCGTCCCGCTCCGTGTCGTTGCGGGCCTGGTGGAACGTGATGAACACGGCCGCCGCGATCACCAGGAGCGCGATCAGCGCCTCCAGGGCGAAGACCTGACCGGCGACGCTCCGCAGCCCGGTGCCGCGCTCACCCGTTCCCCGCCGCCGGTCTCCGCCCTGGGCCGTCATCCCGTGCTCCGGGCGATCAGCAGCGCCACGTCGTCCGGCGCCCCCGGCCGGCGCAGCGCCCGCAGCAGCTCGTCACAGGTCTCCTCCAGGGGCCCGCGGGCCTTGTCGAGGAGCCCCACGAGCAGCGCGAGCCGCTCGTCGATGGACTCGTGACGGGTCTCGATCAGACCGTCCGTGTAGAGCACGAGCCGGTCCCCGGGCCGGAAGGGCACCCGGGCCGTGTGGAACGTGCCGCCGCCCACGCCGAGCGGCAGCCCGGGCGAGAGGTGCACCAGCTCGGCGGGCCCGTCCACCGGAACCCGCACGGGCGGCAGATGGCCCGCGTTCGCGATCCGGCACCGGGCCTGGGCGGGGTCGTGCACGGCGTAGAGACAGGTCGCGATGTAGTGCTCCAGGCCCTCCGTGATCCGGTCCAGGTGCCGCAGGACCTGGGCGGGCGAGAGGTCGAGGTCCGCGAAGGCGCAGGTCGCCGTCCGCAGCCTGCCCATCGTGGCCGCCGCGTCGATGCCGCTGCCCATCACGTCCCCGACGACGAGCGCCGTCTTGTCCTCGGTCAGCGGGATCACGTCGTACCAGTCGCCGCCGACCTCGCTCGACGCCTGCGCCGGCTGGTAGCGGGCGGCCACCTCAAGGCCCGCCCGCTTCGGGGGCGCGCCCGGCAGCAGGCTGCGCTGGAGCGTCACCGCCGAGTTGCGGACGCTCTGGTACCAGCGCGCGTTGTCGATGCTCACCGCCGCGCGGGCCGCGAGCTCCGTCGCGAGCAGCACGTCGTCACCGTCGAAGGGCAGCGCGTTGTGGTCCCGCTTGAGGTCGAGCGCGCCGAGCACCTCGCCGCGCGCGATCAGCGGCACCGCCAGGTACGAGTGGACCCCGGCCCGGGCGAGCATCTCGGCCGCCTCGGGGCTCCGGGCGATCCGGGCGAGGTCGCCGGGCCCGACGTGCTCGACCAGGACCGGCAGACCGGTGTGCACACACCGGGTGACGAGACGGTCGGCCCCGTACATGGCGACGGCGCCGGGCGGGTCCGCGGCCGGCAGCGCCTCCGTCGGGGAGCCGGCCTTCACGGCGAGCGCCCGGAACAGCTCGGGCCCCTCCTCCGGCGCGCCCGGCCGGCGCAGCGCCAGGACGGAGTCGAGGACGTCGACGGCGGCGATGTCCGCGAGTTCCGGTACCACCACGGAGGCCAGCTCGTCGGCGGTCCGCTCCACCTCCAGGGTGGTGCCGACCCGGGCGGAGGCGTCCGCGATGAGGGCGAGCCGTCGCCGGGACCGGTCGGCGTCCGCGTCCGCCCGGTGCCGCTCGGTCACGTCGATGACCGAGGCGGCGACGCCCAGGACCCGGTCCTCGGCCCCTTCCAGCCGGTAGAAGGACAGCGACCAGGCGTGGTCGCGGTCCGGGTCGGCGGGGGTCCGCCCGACGGTGGGGTGGTCGAGCAGCGGCGTCCCCGTCGCCAGGACGGCGCGGAGCGCGGCCTCCAGGGCCTCGGCGTCGACCTCGGGCAGCATGTCGCCGATGCGCCGTCCGATGTGCAGCGCGGCGGGGACGCCGTTGATCCGTTCCAGGGCCGGGTTCACCAGGACGTAGCGCAGGTCGGTGTCGAGGACGGCGAGGCCGATCGGGGACTGGGAGACGAGCCGGTCGGAGAGGGCGAGCTGGGTCTCGACACGTTCGACGGCGGAGTGGTCGGCGGCGATCCCGAGCGCGTACAGGCCGCCCAGGTCGTCGGTGAGGCGCATGTTCCGGAACTCGACGTTCCGGATGCTGCCGTCCTTGTGCCGTACGGGGAAGACACCGGCCCATGTCGTGCCCTCGCGCAGCACCTCGCCGAAGAGGCGTATCGCCTCCTCCCGGTGCTCCGTGCCGACGATGAGCCGGGCCACGTACTGGCCCAGGGCCTCGGCGGCGGGGAAACCGAAGAGCGCCTCGGCCTGCGGGCTCCACAGCACGATCCGGCCGTGCGCGTCGACGACGATGGCGGCGACCCCCAGCATGTCGAGGAGCCCCGCGCCGTCCAGGGGCGTACCCACCCGCCCCGTCGTCCCCGGGAAGGAACCGGCCGTCACCCTGCCCTCCTCCCGCCGCGAACACGCCTCCTTCCATGCTCGCCGCCCACCGGCCGCCCCGCACCGCGAGCGACGGGCGGGAACGCGCGGGCCGGCCGTCGGCGGGCCGGGCGGAGGGCGTTTCGGCGGGGGCGTCGGAAGGCGCTTCCGAGGGCGCTTCCGAGCGCGCGGCGCCCCGCCGGTCAGCCCGCCGCGCGCGGGTGCCCGTCGTCGGCTCCCCGTTCCTCGTACGGAGGCCGGGCGCCCGCCTTCTCGTACCGCAGCGCGGCCCCCGTCACCAGGGCGCCGAGCCCCTCCCACAGACCCACGCCGAGGAACCCGGCCGGGGCGCGGCCGGTGACGACCGCGAGGGTGAAGACCGCGCAGGTGAGGAGGCGGAAGGGGACCGTCCAGCGGAAGAAGGGCTTCCAGTCGGCGAGCGCGGCCAGGACGTAGTAAACGCCCATGTTGAGCGCGGCCATCGAGGAGGCCGTGAGGAACACGAGGGTGTGGTCGCCGTCCGCGCGCCCGCCCTCGGGCACCGGATCGAAGCCCATCACCGTGAGCAGCGCGTCCGGTACGACCAGGCCCACCACCCCGAGCGCGGCGGCGAGCACGCCGAAGACCGCGATGGTCCAGCCGGACAGGGAACGGGGCAGGCGCACGGCGGTCCTCCGTGAGGTGAGAGCGAGGGGGAGCGGGGTGACAGCGGGATCGACGGTTCGAATGCGTGCTCGGACGCGAGCGTGACCCTGCATATCGCGTGACGGGGCCCGACGGCCAATCGGGCGCCGCCCCGCGTCACTTCAGCGCTGCCGTGACGTCCCGGCCCCGCCCCACGTCACCTCACCTCAGCGCCGCCGCCATCATCTTCCGCGCCACCGGGGCCGCCAGGCCGTTGCCGCTGACCTCGGAGCGGGCCGCGCCCGAGTCCTCGATCATCACCGCGACGGCGACCTGCTTCCCGGTCGAGGGGTCCTTCGCGTACGAGGTGAACCAGGCGTACGGCGTCTTGCTGTTGTTCTCCCCGTGCTGCGCCGTACCCGTCTTGCCGCCGACCTCGGCGCCGTCGATCGCCGCGTTGGTGCCCGTGCCCTCCTCCACGACCGTCCGCATCGCGCCGCGCAGCTGCTCGGCGGTCGAGGAGGAGACGATCCGCTCGGTCTTCCCGTCCTCGAAGGCCGTGAGCGGGTCGCCGTCGGAGTCGACGACCTCCGACACCATGTGCGGGGCGGCGAGGAGGCCGTCGTTGGCGATCGCCGCCGACACCATCGCCATCTGGAGCGGGGTGGCGGTCACGTCGAACTGGCCGATGCCGGTCAGCGCCGTCTGCGCCTTGTCCATGCCGGAGGGGTACACGCTCGGGTAGGCGCGGACCGGGACGTCGAGCTCGGCGTCGTTGAAGCCGAACTTCTCCGCCATAGCCTTCACCTTGTCCTGCCCCAGGTCGGCGGCCATCTTGGCGAAGACGTTGTTGCAGGAGTACCGGAGCGCGGTGCGGATCGTGGCGTTCTCGCAGGGCGCGGAGGCGTTCTCGTTCCTCAGCACGGTCCGGGTGTTCGGCAGGGTGTACGGGTCGGGGCTCTCCGTCGCCGTGTCCACCGAGCCGTACAGACCGTTCTCCAGTGCCGCCGCCGCGACGACCAGCTTGAAGGTGGAACCGGGCGGCAACGGCTGCCGCAGTGCCCGGTTGACCAGCGGCTTGTCCTCGTCGGTGGTCAGCGCCTGCCACGCGTCGCCGTCCGTCGTACCGGTGATCTTCGACGGGTCGTAGGACGGGGTGGACGCCAGGGCGAGGATCCGGCCGGTCGCCGGGTCGACGGCGACGGCCGCGCCCTTCTTGTTCCCCAGCGCCCGGTAGGCGGCCTTCTGGACGTCCGGGTCGATCGTGGTGACGACCGTGCCGGGCTCCTGCTGCTTGCGGGTGACCGCGTCGAGAGGGTTCTTCAGCCGTTCGTCGGTCCCGTCGAGGACGCCGGAGTAGATGCCCTCCAGCTGGGTGGCGCCGTACGCCTGTGAGCTGTAGCCGGTGACCGCCGCGTACAGCTCGCCGTCCGTGTAGGTGCGCCGGTATTCGAGGTCCGTCCCCTCCGTCTTCTTCGAGCCGGTGACCGGCGAGCCGGCCACGACGATGTTCCCGAGCGGCTGCGCGTACTGCGCGATCGTCTTCCGCCGGTTCTTGCTGTCGTCCGCGAGCGCCTTCCCCTCGTACGCCTGCACCCAGGTGGCCCGGCCCAGGAGGGCGAGCACCAGGAGCAGCACGAAGACCGAGGTGCGCCTGATCGTCTTGTTCATCGCACCTGTGGGGACGAACGACCCGGTGGGGGACGTTCCGGATGTGGCGGGTTTCTCAGCGAACCTTCATGTCGAGGGCCGTACGGGCGGGGCCTCACCCCGCCCGTACGAACCCCGACTCGTACGCCAGGATCACCGCCTGCGTGCGGTCACGGGCGCCCGACTTCGCCAGCACCGCCGCCACGTGCGTCTTGACCGTGGCCGCGCCGACGCCCATCCGGCCCGCGATCTCCGCGTTCGTCAGCCCCGTCGCCACCAGGCGCAGCACCTCCGCCTCCCGCTCGGTGAGCCGGCCCACCCAGGGCGGGGCCACCGGCGCCCGGCGGCGGGCGTGCTCGGCGGCCAGGCCCCGGACCGCCGCCGGGTAGAGCAGCGAGTCGCTCCGGGCGACCAGCCGGACGGCGCTCACCAGCTCCTCCGCCGCCGCCCGCTTCAGCAGGAAGCCGGCCGCGCCGACGCGCAGCGCGTCGTACACGTACGCGTCGTTCTCGAAGGTGGTCACCACCACGATCCGGGGCGGCTCCGCCATCCCGGCGAGGATCTGCTCGGTGGCCCGGATCCCGTCGATCTCCGGCATCCGCACGTCCATGAGGACGACGTCAGGGCGCTCGGCCCGCACCACCGAGACCGCCTCGGCGCCCGTGGACGCCTCGCCGACCACCGTCAGGTCGGGCTCCGCGTCCAGGATGACCCGCAGGGCCGTCCGCACCATCCGCTCGTCGTCGGCGACGACCACTCTGATCGCCGGAGTCCCGGCCGCCGGGGCGCTCATCGGGGGATCCGGACCGCGAGGCGCCAGACGCCGTCGGCAGGCCCGGCCTGGGCGGTTCCTCCGAGCAGCCGGGCCCGTTCGGCGATGCCGCGCAGGCCGCGCCCGCCGTGCGGGCGGGCGACCGGGGGCCGCTCGGGCAGGGGGTTCTCCATGGTGATCTCCACCTTCTCGGTACGGGCGTCGAGCCGTACGGTGACGGGCTCCCCGCCCGCGTGCCGGGCCGCGTTCGTCAGCCCTTCCTGAACGATCCGGTACGCCTCGCGCGACAGCGCCTCCGGTACGGGGGCGAGGTCCCCGGAGACGGTCAGCGCCACCTTCGGTCCGGCGCCCCGCACCAGGGCCTCCAGGGCGTCGAGCCCCGGCCCGGGCCCCGGGCCCTCCTCCGCGCCCCCGTCGCGCCGCAACAGGCCGAGGACCCAGTCCAGCTCGCCGACCGTGCGCCGGGTGGTCTCCTCGATCGCGGTCAGCGCCTCCCGGACGAACTCCAGGTCCGTCCGGTCGCCGCCGTCCAGGACACGGCGGGCCGCCCCCGCCTGGAGGGTGACGGCGCTCAGCGCGTGACCGACCGAGTCGTGCAGTTCCCGTGCGAGCCGGTTGCGGGACTCCGCCTCCGCCGCGCGCCGCTCGGCCGCCGCGAGCCGGTCCGCCCGGCTCGGCCCGAGCAGCCGGGGCGCCTGCCGGGCGAGCAGGGCCCCGGTCGCGGCGGCCACGGCGGCGAGGGCGAGCAGCATCAGCAGCCCCGCCGGGAGCGCCGCCCAGCCCCACCCGGGCCGGTCGAGGCCCCAGAACGTGCCGAGCTCCGACTCCCGGAGCGACGGCGAGAACGGCAGCGCGAGGAGCGACACGGCCATCGGCGGCAGGGCCAGGGTCGCCCCGCTGAGCAGCGCTCCGACACCCAGGTGCAGGGTGAACCAGCCGGCCGTCCGTACCCTCGCCGCCCGGCCCTCGGCGGGGCCGTCCGCGAACCGGTCCGCCGGCACCCCGCACAGCGCCCGCGTCGCCGCCACCGCCATCGGCCGGGCCACCGGGAACAGCGCGGCGACGGCGACGAGCGGCAACCCCACCGCGTACGCCCCGAACTGCACGCCGATGCCGCCGGTGAACATCCCGCCGTCGTCGAACAGCAGCGCCATGACGAGGGAGCCGACCATCCAGAACGGCATGAACAGCGCGCCGCCCACGATCAGATGGAGCCAGCGCCGCCGGGCCCGCTGCCCGAGGAGGGCGACCGCGCACCGCTTCACGCCCCGGCGCTCCGGCGGCGCAGGAAGGCGGCCACGCAGGCGCCGAGCAGCAGTCCGATGATCATGTCGCCAGCGTAGGACAGCTGCATCAGGGGCGTGACCCGCTTGGCGGGATCCGAGGTCGGCAGGAGCGCGACGAGCGACATGTAGGCGCCCCAGCAGCCGACCGAGGCCGGCGCGATCCAGGCGAGGGCGAGCACGGGGCGGACCCGGAGGCGGGCGGGCCGGTCGAGGACGAGGAGCAGGACGGAGGCCACGGCGACGGCGACGAAGGCGACCCACTGGGCTTCCAGGACGTAGAAGTCGGCGTCGCGTTCGGCGCTCTGGCGTGCCGACAGGCCGGCCGTGGCCCCGGACGCCCACATGAGGTGGAGGGCGGCGGACCCGAGCGCGAGCACCGCGCCGGCCAGGGCGGTGGTCCGCACCCACGGCGCGGTACCGAGGGCCGGCCGCTCGCCGAGCCGCCCGCGCCAGACCTGCCCCCAGCGGTCCCGGGCGTACAGCGCGAACAGGGTGCCGAGCGTGAGGCCCTGGAGGATGAAGCCGCCGTACACGACGACGAACACCCAGGGATCCAGGAAGGGTTCGCTCGGCGCCGCGGCCTTGTCGTCGCCGGTGACGACGGCGACCAGGAGCTGGGTGGGGTAGCCGGTCATGATCGGGGTGAGCAGCCCGGTCGCCCCCCACATGGGGAGGACGAGAAGCGGGGCGGGCACCCGCCGCCCCCAGCCCTGGGTGAGGAGCAGGGCGAGGACGACGACGAGGACGTCGGCGAGCACGGTGAGCGAGTTGGCGACCGCCATCGTCCGGGGGTTCTCCAGAAGGACGCTCCCGGCCGGGATCCCGATCCGGCTGCCCGCCACCCAGGCGACCTTGAGCGAGACGTACGGGAGGCAGGCGACGATCGCGAGGACGCGCAGCGTCCGGCGGGCGGTGCTCGGCCGGAGGGCCGCACCGGGCGGGGGCGCGGGGAGGTGAGCGGTCGGTGTCATGGCTCCACGCTCCCGCGCGGGCCGTGGGCGCCACCTCCCGCGGAGCGATGATCCGCCTCCGCCGCGCGGGGGAGGCGCACTCCTGCCCGGGATCCGCCCCGGGCGGCCTCGCGGCGGAGGCGGGCACCGTCCGGGCGAGGTCGCCCAGCGATAATTGACCCATGTTTTCGATGATTGATTGAACCCTGAAAGAAGGTCAATGGCCTTCTAGAGTAGTGATCATGAACGAGAACGCGCCCTTCGCCCCGCTCCTGACCCGCTCCGCCGACGCCGAGACCACCGCCGACCCCAGCAGCGTCATGACGCTCCTCGCCGACTCCGACACCACCGGCGGGCAGCTGACCAGCTACCGCTCCTCCTTCGCGAAGGGAGCGGTCGGCGCCCCGGCGCACTTCCACACCAGGGCCTCCGAGATGTTCTTCGTCCTCGGCGGCTCGCTCCAGGTCCTCGTCGGCGAGGAGCTGAGCGTCCTGGAGCAGGGCGACTTCCTCCTCGTCCCGCCGCACACCCCGCACGCCTTCGCCGCCGCCCCCGGCGCCGAGGCCGACGTGCTGTTCGTCTTCACGCCGGGCATGGCCCGCTTCGACTACCTGCGCCTCCTGGGCCGGGTCATGCGGGGCGAGGCGAGCTTCGAGGAGATCAAGGCGTCCTCGGAGCGGTACGACAACCACTACGTGGACAGCCCGGTCTGGCGGAAGGCGCTCGCCGAGCGCGGCTGACGCCCTCCACCGGCCGGGGCGGGCTCAGAGGCGCCGGGTCGCCAGCGTCAGCCGGTCCCGCGCGTCGAAGAGCGCGTCCTTGATCATCTGCTCGTGGGCCGGGGTGAGCCGCGCCACCGGCACCGAGCAGCTGATCGCGTCACGCGCCGGCGTCCGGTACGGGATCGCGATGCCGAAGCAGCGCAGCCCGAGCGTGTTCTCCTCGCGGTCCACCGAGAAGCCCTGCTCACGGATGGCGCGCAGCTCCTCGATGAGCTGCTCGCGGTCGGTGATCGTGTGCTCGGTCAGGGCCGGGAGGGTCTCCGGCAGCAGCTTGCGCACCTGCTCGTCGGTGTGGGTGGCGAGCAGCGCCTTGCCGAGCGAGGTCGAGTGGGCGGGCAGCCGCCGCCCCACCCGGGTGAACGGCCTCAGGTAGTGCTGGGACTGACGGGTCGCCAGGTAGACCACGTTGGTGCCGTCGAGCCGCGCCAGGTGGATGGTCTCGGTGGTGTCGTCGGAGAGCCGGTCCAGGGTGGGCCGGGAGGCGGCCACCACCTCGTCGCCGTCGATGTACGAGGTGCCGACGAGCAGCGCCCGAACCCCGATGCCGTACCGGGTCCCGGTCGCGTCCGTCTCCACCCAGCCCAGCTCGACCAGGGTGCGCAGCAGCATGTACAGGCTGGACTTCGGGTAGCCGACGGCCTCCTGGACGGCGGCGAGCGAGTGCATCCCGGGGCGCCCGGCGAAGTATTCGAGCAGCTCCACGGTCCGCACCGCGGACTTCACCTGCGCTCCGCCCGCGTCGGCAGTCGTCATGACCCTCGCCCCTTTTCCGTCGTCCCGGTCGTCCGGTGGCCAACCTGGCCGGACGGGGCCCTTGTGGAGACGGCGGGGCCGTCCCTAGAGTCCCGTACAGAATCGTTCATCTACAAGAACTGCGTTCAGAATAGCGAACAGGGGTAGTGGTGGCGGCAGAACCAGTGTGGAGTGTGGACCCCGGGACGGGGAAGCCGCGCGAACAGGTCGCGGTGGAGGCCACGGCGGAGGACGTCGACCGGGCCGTACGCGCCGCCCACGAGGTCCGCGAGAGCCTGGCCGACCGGACCGTACGGGCCGCCTTCCTCCGTACCGCCGCCGACCTCCTCGACGGCGCGCGCGAGCAGGTCGTCGAGACCGCCGACGCCGAGACCGCCCTCGGGTCCGTCCGGCTCACCGGCGAACTCGCCCGCACCACGGCCCAGTTGCGGGCCTTCGCCGACGTCGTCGACGAAGGCTCCTTCCTCGACATCCGGATCGACCTGCCCGACGCCGGAGCCACCCCGCCCCGGCCCGACCTGCGCCGCTGGAAGATCCCGCTCGGCGTCGTCGCCGTCTACGCCGCCAGCAACTTCCCCCTCGCCTTCTCCGTCCCCGGCGGCGACACCGCGAGCGCCCTCGCGGCCGGCTGCCCCGTGGTGGTCAAGGCCCACCCCGACCACCCGGCCACCTCCGCACTCTGCGCCGCCCTGCTGCGCCGCGCCGCAGCGAAGTCGGGCCTCCCCGAGGACGTCCTCGTCCTCGTCCACGGCTTCGACGCCGGCGTGGAACTCGTCCGCCACCCGCTCGTCGCCGCCGCGGGCTTCACCGGCTCGGTACGCGGCGGACGGGCGCTCTTCGACGCGGCCGCCGCCCGTCCCGTCCCCATCCCCTTCCACGGCGAACTCGGCTCCCTCAACCCGGTCGTGCTCACCACCGCCGCCGTCGAGGAACGGGCCGCCGACCTCGGCACGGGCCTGGCCGGCTCCATGACCCTGGGCGCCGGCCAGTTCTGCACCAAGCCCGGCCTCGTCCTCGCCCCCTCGGGCGAGGCGGGCGACCGCTTCCTCGACGCCCTCGCCGCCGGGGTCTCCACGGCCGGACCGGCGGTGCTGCTCGACCGGCGGATGCGCGACGCCTTCGTCGCCGGAGTCACCGAGCGCGCCGCGCTCGCCGGGGTCGACACCCCCGTCCCGCCCGGCGCGGCCGACGCGCACACGGTCACCGCGGGCGTCCTCGCCGTCGACGCCGCCCGGATCGCCGGGGGAGACCACCACCTCCTCCTGGAGGAGTGCTTCGGCCCCGTCACCGTCGTCGCCCGCTACACCTCACGGACGGAGGTCACCGAACTCCTCACCCGGCTGCCCGGCAACCTCACCGCCACCCTGCACATCGCCGAGCGCGACGACGACGAGGACGCGGCCCCGCTCCTCGCCGCACTCACCCCGCTGGCGGGCCGCGTCCTCGTCAACGGCTGGCCCACCGGCGTCGCCGTCGCCGCCGCCCAGCACCACGGTGGTCCCTACCCGGCCACCACCTCCACCTCCACCTCGGTCGGCGCGACCGCGATCGAGCGCTGGCTGCGCCCGGTCACCTACCAGTCGACCCCCGGCCACCTGCTCCCGCCGGAACTCCGCGACGGCAACCCGCTGAAGCTGCCCCGCCGCTGAGCCGCGGGCGCGGCGGCCGGGTCCGCCGCGCCGGTGGGCCCGGCCGCCGCCGTACCCCGTACCGCCTCACCGTCCGACGCGCACCACGATCCGCCCCACGAGCGCGTCGGACTCCATCGGCCGATGGGCGTCGGCGATCCGCTCCGGACCGTCGGAGGTCTCGGCGATCACCGGCGCGGGGGAGCCGTCGCGCAGCCCCGGACCGATCAACCCGGCCGCGTCGAGCCGCCCCTCCTCGGTTCGACGGCTCAGGCCCGCCGGCCCGGCAGCCGGAGGGACGCCAGGGTCGTCAGGGTCAGCAGGCCCGCACTGATCAGCAGGCTCGCCCGAAGCGCCGTCGTCATGTCCCGGGCCGCCATCGAGCCGAACACGGCGACGGCGAGCGCGCCCGCCGTCTGCCGGACCGCGTTCAGGAGGCCCGCCGCCGTGCCCGCGCGCTCCGCCGGAACCGCCTCCATCATCGAGGCGACGAGGGGCGGCAGCGAGAAGCCCGCGCCCAGGGCCAGGGGGACGAGCAGCAGGGCCTGCGCCACCCGCGAGGAGTCCGCGTCCACGGTGAGGAGGCCGAACAGGCCGCCCACCGCCACCGCCTGGCCCACCACGATCGGCAGCCGTGCCCCGTACCGCGCCGCCACCCACGCCGACAGGATGTTCACCCCGGCGAGCAGCCCCGTCATCGGCAGGAACATCAGCCCGGCGGCCAGCGCCGACAGGCCGAGCACCTGCTGGAAGAAGAGACTGAAGACGAAGAGCATCCCGTAGAAGGCGACGCTGTTCGCCGAACCCGCCGCCACCGCGACCGCCACCGTCGTGTTCCGGAACAGCCCCAGCGGCACCACCGGGTCGCGGCGCCCCGCCTCGATCACCAGGAACGCGGCGAAGCACACGACCGCCACCCCCAGCGCCCACCAGGCCTCCGTGCCGCCCTCGATGGCCGCGAAGGTCAGCGCCCCGAGCCCCGTGACCGCCGTCAGCTGCCCCGGCAGGTCGAGCGGAGCGGGCCGGCGCTCCGAGCGGGGCACCCGGGTCAGCAGGGCGAGCGCGACCAGCCCCAGCGGCAGGTTGACGAAGAAGATGCCCCGCCAGCTCCACGCCGTCGTCAACGCCCCGCCCACGACCGGCCCGAGCGCCACCGCGATCGTCCCGCCCGCCGCCCACAGCGACACCGCGCGCGCCCGCCGCCCCGGATCGCCGTACGCCTCCCGGACCAGCGCCAGGGACGCCGGCAGCATCACGGCCGCCGCCGCGCCCTGCACCGAACGGGCCGCCAGGAGCGCCGGGAGGCCGGGGGTCAGCCCGCAGGCGGCCGAGGCGAGCGCGAAGACGACGACCCCGGCCCCGTACGCACGGCTCGCCCCGACCCGGTCGGCGAGCGCCCCGCTGGACAGCAGCAGCGCGGCGAAGGACAGCGTGTACGCGTCGACCACCCACTGGAGCCCGGACATCCCGGCCCGCAGGTCGGTGCCGATGGCGGGCAGGGCGACGTTGACGACGGAGGTGTCGAGGGTGATGAGGGCGAACCCGAGCATCGCGGCGGCCAGGGCGGGGCCCGGGGAGCCGGGTCCCTTCGCGGTGGGCCCGGGGGAGGGGGCGGCGACGGCGGGCGGGGTGCGGCTGGTAGAGGACATGCCCCCCAGCTTCAAGATCGGCGGGGTCGTACAGTAGTGGCCCGAATGCCATATGCCCGGAGGTTCTGGCCAGCCATGACGGATGTGCGCGAGACGGGACGCGGGACGGGGGCCGGGTCCGGGTCCGGGACCGAGACCGGCACCGGGAGGGGAGCCGGCGCCGGGACGGGGGACGGTGCCGGCACCCGGGTCCGGGGCTCGCGTGCGTCACGATCGCCGCGCGTACCGTCCGCCCCGGTCGCCGGCCCCGGTGCCGGCCGCGTCCGGCGCGTCGCCGTGATCGCCGCCCCGCCCGTCTCGATGTTCAACCTGGCCATCCCCGAGATGCTGTTCGGCAAGGTCGAGATCGACGGCGCACCCGGCTACGAGACGGTCATCTGCGCCCCCGACCCCGGGCCCGTCCCCACCACCGGCGGTCTCGACCTGGTCGTCCCGCACGGCCTCGACGCAGTCGCCGGGGCCGACACCGTGGTCCTCGCGGGCAGCGGCTCGTACACCGACCCCGATCCGCGCATCCTCGACGCGCTCCGCGCCGCCGCCGCCGAGGGCCGGCGGATCGCCTCCATCTGCACCGGCGCCTTCGCGCTCGCCGAGGCGGGACTGCTCGACGGCCGGGCGGCGACGACCTACTGGGAGTACCGGTCCCTGCTCGCCGCCCGCCATCCCGCCGTCGACCTCCAGGACGACGTCCTGTTCGTCCAGGACGGTCCGGTGCTCACCTCCTCCGGGTACGCGGCGGGCATCGACCTCTGTCTGCACGTCATCCGGACCGACTACGGCGCCGCCGTCGCCAACACCGTCGCCCGGCTCGCCCTCGTCGCACCCGTACGGCCCGGCGGGCAGGCCCAGTTCACCCGGACCCCGCTGCCGCCCGAGCGGGGAGTCTCCTTCGCCGACACGCGCGCCTGGGCGATGGAGCACCTCGACGAACCGCTCGGCCTCACCGACCTCGCCCGGCACTCCGGGGTCTCCGTCCGCACCCTCTCCCGCCGCTTCCACGCCGAGACCGGGGTCAGCCCGCTCCAGTGGCTGCTGCACCAGCGGGTGGAACGGGCGAAGGAGCTCCTGGAGACCACGTCGCTCGCCATGGACGGGGTGGCCCGCGCCAGCGGCCTCGGCACGGCGGACTCGCTGCGGCAGCACCTGCTGCGCCGCACGGGCCTCACCCCGAGCGCGTACCGCTCCTCCTTCAGCCGTCTGCCCGCCGGAGGCCGGCGACCGGCGTCCGGTCGCCGGGCCTGACCGCGCCCGACCGCGCCCGATCGCGCCCGACCGCGCCCGACCGCGCCCGACCGCGCCCGTCCCGTCCTCCCCCGTCGTGAAGGGGCATGATCAGACTCGCGAGCGCCACCGACCGCGGGGCCGTGCTCCGCGCCGTACGGGAGGGGGAGATCGCGGGCGTCGCCGGGCACGGGGAGCGCTACGGCCTCACGCGCCTCACCCCGACGGCGATCACCGCGTGCTCCGGCTCACACTGGGGCCCGAAACGGAATGAAATCCGCCGGTGAGGTCGTTCCTCTCACGGAACCCCCCACCGGCAACCCTCGGAGAGACCTCACATGCGCGTCGAGATCTGGAGCGACATCGCCTGCCCCTGGTGCTACATCGGCAAGGCCCGTTTCGAGCAGGGGCTCGCGGCCTTCGCCCACCGTGACGACGTCGAGGTCGTGCACCGCTCCTTCGAGCTCGACCCGAACCGCGCCAAGAGCGACACGGGACCCGTCCTGGAGATGCTCGCCGAGAAGTACGGCCGCACCCTCGACGAGGCCCGCGCCATGGAGGCGCACGTCGCGTCCAACGCGCACGCCGAGGGCCTCGACTACCGCACCGAGGGCCGCGACCACGGCAACACCTTCGACATCCACCGGCTGCTGCACCTCGCCAAGGACCGCGGGCGCCAGAACGAGCTCCTGGACCTGGCCTACCGCGCGAACTTCGCCGAGGAGCGCTCGGTCTTCGACGCAGGGACCCTGGTGACGCTCGGTGTCGAGGCCGGTCTCGACGAGGCCGAGGTGCGGGCCGTCCTGGCCGACGGCTCCGCCTACGCCGACGCCGTGCGCGAGGACGAGCGCGAGGCCGCCGAACTCGGCGCGAACGGCGTGCCGTTCTTCGTCCTCGACCGCCGCTACGGCATCTCCGGCGGCCAGCCCGCCGAGGTCTTCACCCAGGCCCTGGAGCAGGCCTGGCAGGGCCGGGCGCTCCAGCCGATCGGCGGGGACGCGGCGGCCTGCGACGCGGACGGCAGCTGCGAGGTCCCGGGAGTCTGACCGCCCCGCGGGCGGGTGTCCGGGGTCCGCCCGGAGGTGCACCCGGCCACCCGCACCATCTTTCACCTGCGGTGATAAGCGCGGCTTGGGGGTTCCCCACGATCGAACCCGATTGACGGGTGATCGTGGGGAATCCAGGGTGGGGCCATGGATTCCCTGGAAAAGCCGCTCGGCGGCGCAGAGTTCGCGCCCAAGAAGACCTATCTCAACACCTCCGCCTGCGGGCTGCTGCCCCGGCGGACCGTCGAGGCCGTCAGGCTCCTCGCCGAGGAGACCGCCGACGGCCGCCCGGGCGGCGCCGGGGACTTCGAGATCGTCGACGAGGCCCGTGCCGCCTTCGGCCGGATCGCCGGAGTGTCGCCCGAGCGCGTGGCCGTCGGCAGCTCGGTAGCGGTGCACTGCGGGATGATCGCCCAGTCGATGCCCGCGGGTTCCGAGATCCTCTTCCCCGAGGGCGACTTCTCCTCCGTCATCACCCCCTTCACGATCCGGGGGGATCTCAAGACGCGGTTCGTGCCCCTGGAGCGGCTCGCCGAGTCCGTCCGCCCCGAGACGGCCCTCGTGGCCTTCTCCGCCGTGCAGTCGGCGGACGGCCGGACGGCCGACTTCCCGGCGATCCGGGCCGCGGCGGCTGCCCACGGCGCCCGGACGCTCCTTGACGCCACGCAGTCGGCGGGCTGGCTGCCGCTGCGCGCGGGGGAGTGGGACTACACGGTCGCCGGTGGCTACAAGTACCTGCTCTGCCCGCGCGGGGCGTCCTTCCTCACCGTCACCGAGGAGGCGCAGGACTCGCTCCTCGCGATCCACGCCAACTGGGTCACCGGCGAGGAGCTGTGGGTGAACAGCTACGGCCCGGTCCGCGAACTGGCCCGTACCGCGCGCCGTTTCGACGAGCCCGCGGCCTTCCTCTCGTACCACGGGGCGGCCCGTTCGCTGGCGCTCCTGGAGGAGGTCGGCATCGAGCGGATCGAGGCCCACGACAAGGGGCTCGCGGCCCGCTTCCGCGAGGGTCTCGTCGCCCTGGGCCACGCGCCCGTGGCGGACACCTCGACGGTCGTCGCGGTCCCCGGCCTCGGGGAGCGCGCGGACGCGCTGCGCGAGGCGGGCATCCTGCTCTCGGCCCGTGCGGGCAACCTCCGCGCCTCCTTCCACCTGTACAACACGGCGGCGGACGTGGACCGGATCCTGGACGTCCTGGCGGACTGACCCGCCCCCGGCGGCGGCCGACAGGGCGGGGCGGTCCGGCGGCCACGGCGGATCGTCCCGGTGGTCGCCGGGACCGGGTACGGCCGCCGGGACCGCGTACGGCCACCAACAGCCACCGGGACCGCGTACGGCCGCCGGTCCCGCGGGATCAGCAGCCGCCCGGTGCCGACGGGCACTCGCCCGCCTCGCCCGCCTCCTCGGCCAGGTTCTCCGCCACGAGGCCGAGGAGCCGGGCCAGCTCCGTCCGGTCGTCCGGGCCGAGCCCGTTCAGGGAGAGCCGCTCCAGGTCCGACCAGACGCCCTCGACGCCGGCGCGCAGCGACCGTCCCTCGTCCGTCGCCTCGACGAGGACCGCGCGCCGGTCGGCCGGGTCGGGCCCGCGGCGGACGTGGCCGCACTGCTCCAGGCGCTGGAGCATCTTGGTCACCGTGGAGGCGTCGAGGCCCAGGGACTGGATCAGCTCCGACTGGCGGACCGGTCCGCAGTCCCAGAGCCTCATCATCATCATCTCCTGGCCGGGGTAGAGGCCGAGCTCCCGCAGCCGCCGTCCGGCGGCGATCCGGTGCATCCGGGCCACCCGGGCCAGGGCGATGCTGACGGGTCCGCCGTGCGCGGCGGACGGCACCGGCTCGGTACAGACGGGGTCGGTTCCTGACATGGCTGGCTCCTCGGGACGGCTCCCCACCAGATTACCTTGGCTGGCCAACCAATGGGTTACAGTGGCATCCGGGCCAGATACTTGGCCGACCATATAAATCTGTGAAGGGGACAGCCATGACCACCGCCTTCGACCCCGTCGACCTCGCCGGCACCCGGCTCGCCAACCGCATCGCGATGGCGCCCATGACCCGCAGCCGGGCCGAGGGCGAGCGCCGGATCCCCACCCCCCTCGTCGCCGAGTACTACGCCCAGCGCGCCTCGGCCGGCCTCATCATCACCGAGGGCGCCCAGCCCACCGCCGTCGGTCAGGGCTACCCCAACACCCCCGGCCTGCACTCCGCCGAGCAGGTCGCCGCCTGGCGCGAGGTCACCGACGCCGTCCACGAACGCGGCGGAACGATCTTCGCGCAGCTGATGCACGCCGGCCGGATCAGCCACCCCGTCGTCCTCGGCGACGGCCTCCACCCCGTCGGCCCCTCCGCCGTCACCCCGGCCGGCCAGCTCTTCGCCGGCACGGGCCTCATCGACTTCGTCGCCCCGCGCGAGCTCACCGCCGACGAGATCCACGAGACGGTCGCAGGCTTCGCCGCGGCCGCCCGCAACGCCGTCGAGGCCGGCTTCGACGGCGTCGAGATCCACGGCGCCAACGGCTACCTGGTCCAGCAGTTCCTCGCCTCCGGCTCGAACCACCGCACCGACGAGTGGGGCGGCCCCGTCGAGAACCGCATCCGGTTCGCCGTCGAGGTCGTCAAGGCCGTCGCCGCCGAGATCGGCCCCGACCGCACCGGCCTGCGCGTCTCCCCGGCCAACACCTACAACGACATCGCCGAGACCGACACAGAGGAGCTCTACCCCGCCCTCGTCGCCGCGATCGAACCGGTCGGCATCGCGTACCTGCACGTCACCGAGGCCGCCCCGGAGATCCGCGAACTGACCCTCGCCCTGCGCAAGGCGTTCTCCGGCACCTTCATCCTCAACCCGTCCACCGAAGGACCGACCGGCGCCGACGCCCTGAACCTCATCGAGGACGGCACCGCCGACCTGGTCGCGTACGGGGCGCTGTTCCTCGCCAACCCCGACCTGCCCGCCCGTCTGAAGGCCGGCGGCCCGTACAACACCCCGGACGCCACGACCTTCTTCGGCGGCGACCACCGCGGCTACACCGACTACCCGGCGCTGTAGCCGGATCTCCGGGTCCGCACGGATCTCCGGGTCCGCACGGATCTCCCGGAAACCCCCGGGACATGTCGAAGGGCGGGGACCCGGCACCGGACCCCCGCCCCTCACGCGTACGACCGGCCAGCCGGCCCCGTACGACCGGTCAAGCGGCCCCGTACGGCCAGCCGGCCCCCTACGACCCGCCCCGTACGACCGGTCAGACCGCCCACGCCTCCGTGACCGCCCGGCGCGCGCCCTCCAGGTCCACCGCGCGGCCCGTCTCGCCGAGCGCCGCGCCCAGCGCGGCCAGCGAGGACTGCACCGCTCCCGGGGTCGCGTCCACGCCGTAGTGGTTGACCCGGATCATCTCCTTGGCCAGCGCCCCGCCGCCCGCGATCAGCGGCAGCGACGGGTCGGCGGCCAGCGCCTTCGCCACCAGCTCCGAGGCGTCCACGCCGTCCGGCACGCGCAGCGTCGTGGCGACCGGGGCCGCGTCCTTCGCCTCGTGCACGTACGGTTCCAGACCGCCGCCCAGCGCCAGCGTCCCCGCGCGGGTCGCGGCCGCCGCCGAGGCGTGCCGCGCCATCAGCGCGTCCAGGCCCTCCGCCTCGATCCGCTCCACACAGGCCTCCAGGGCCAGCATCTCCAGCTGCGCCGGAGCGTGCAGCAGCGTCCTGCGGCCGCCGTCGATCCAGCGCTCCTTCCAGTCGAGGAGGGAGAGGTACGAGCGGCGCGGCGCGGCCGGGTTGGCGGCGAAGCGCTCCCAGGCCCGCGCGCTGACGGAGACCGCCGACACGCCCGCGGGCCCGCCCATCGCCTTCTGCGCGCCGATGATGCACATGTCCACGCCCCACGCGTCCGGCAGCACCGGCTCGGCGCCGATCGACGCCACCGCGTCGAGGTAGAACAGCGCGCCGTGCGCCCGCACGACCTCGCCGATCTCGGCCACCGGGTTGGTGTTCCCGGTCGCCGCCTCCGCGTGCACCAGGGAGACGAAGTCGATCTCCGGGTGCGCGGCGAGCGCCTGCTCCACCTGGGCGGCCGTCACGGCCGTGTGGAAGGGCACCGCCAGGTCGACGACGGTCGCCCCGCAGTCCCGCAGCCAGTTGCCGAAGGTCTGCCCGTACGGCCCCGTGACCACGTTCAGCGCGGTCGAACCCGCCCGCGCCCCGCTGCGGATGCACCCCTCCAGGGGGAGCAGCGCCTCGCCCTGGGTGATCACCACGTCCTGCTCCGTGGAGAGCAGCGCGGCCACCCGCCGCTCGATCGACGCGAAATGCGCGGCGGTCAGCGGGGCCAGGTCCAGGAGCGGATGTGTCACGGTCACGGCGGTGCCTTCTTCGACTCGGATTCGTGCGGGCGGAACTCCGGATCAGCGTACCGAGCGGCCTCCACGGGCCCTTGGACCACCCGGATAAAAGGGATCTTCGTCCCGGTGCAACCCTCTTCGGACATCGCGTGTCCCACAGAGCGCCGGACCGGGCACGGGCCCCGTCCGGCGCACCCCAGGTCTTCTCGACCGGTACGGGCGGACTGACCGCCACCGGCCCGTGGACCTTCGACGCGGGCACGTTCGGCGGCCCGTACCTGGACGCCCGCTACGGGACCGCCATCGACGAGTGACCCCCTGATCGGGGGTCCCGGGCCGGCACCCGCCCTCGTACAGTGCAGCCATGAGCGATCACACGGTGCTGCACGTGAAGGGACGGGTGCTCGTCGGCCCCGAGGACGTACGGGACGAACTGTGGTGCGTCGACGGGCGGATCACCTTCGAGCGGCCGGCCGCCGAGGCGGTCACCGTCGAGGGCTGGGTCCTCCCCGGCCTCGTCGACGCCCACTGCCACGTCGGCCTCGACCGGCACGGCCCCGTCGACGAGGCCACCAGCGAGAAGCAGGCCCTCACCGACCGGGACGCGGGCACCCTGCTCATCCGGGACGCGGGCTCCCCCTCCGACACGCGCTGGATCGACGACCGCGAGGACCTGCCGAAGATCATCCGGGCCGGTCGGCACATCGCCCGCACCCGCCGCTACATCCGGAACTACGCCCACGAGATCGAGCCCGCCGACCTCGTGGCGTACGTCGGCCGCGAGGCCCGGCGCGGCGACGGCTGGGTCAAGCTCGTCGGCGACTGGATCGACCGCGAGGCGGGCGACCTCACCGCCTGCTGGCCGCGCGCCGAGGTCGAGGCCGCCATCGCCGAGGCGCACCGGCTCGGCGCCCGCGTCACCGCCCACTGCTTCGCGGAGGACTCGCTCCGCGACCTCGTCGAGGCCGGGATCGACTGCGTCGAGCACGCCACGGGGCTCACCGAGGACACCATCCCGCTCTTCGCCGAGCGGGGCGTCGCGATCGTCCCGACCCTCGTCAACATCGCGACCTTCCCGCACCTCGCCGACGGCGGCCAGGAGAAGTTCCCGCGCTGGTCGGCCCATATGCGCCGGCTGCACGGGCGCCGGTACGACACCGTGCGCTCCGCCTACGACGCGGGCGTGCCGGTCTTCGTCGGCACCGACGCGGGCGGCTCCCTGGCCCACGGGCTCGTCGCCGAGGAGGTCGAGGAGCTGACGAAGGCGGGCATCCCGCCGATCGACGCGCTCGCGGCCACCACCTGGTACGCCAGGGCCTGGCTGGGCCGCCCCTCCCTGGAGGAGGGCGCCCCGGCCGACCTCGTCGTCTACGGCGAGGACCCGCGCGCGGACGTCCGCGTCCTCGCGGCGCCGCGCCGGGTCGTCGTCAACGGCCGGGTGGCCGGCTGAACGGGCCCCGGGGAGCGGCGGCCCGGACGGGGGCGACGGACACGGCCGGAGGCCGGTCGGGCCCCGGTGGGGCGAGGGCTAGCGGAGGGTCAGGAAGGCGAGCCGGGCCTTCTTCTCCGGGAGGAAGACCTCCGGCAGGTCCACCTCGGGGAGCACGACCTCCGGGCCCAGCTCGAACCCGGCGCGCACCATGCGGGCGATCGCCTTCTCGTTGGCGGCGTCCGGCTCGACGACCACCCGGGTGTGGTCCCGCAGCACGAAGGCGACCAGGGCGGAGAGGAGCGCGCCGGTGAAGCCGGGGCGGGGGGTGCCGTTCGGCGCGATGAGGAAGTGGGCGCCGACGTCCCCGGGGAGCACCTCGTAGCACTCGCTCACCCGGTCGGCCCCGGGGTCGTACGTCTGCAGGAGGGCGACGGGCTCGCCGTCCAGGCTCACCAGGAAGCCGTGGTGGGTGGTGAGCGAGTCGAGGTGCGCGTAGATGTCCCGGACCTGCTCGACGGTGGTGCCGACCATGCCCCAGAAACGGCACCGCTCCTCGTTGACCCAGCCGTGCAGGACCGGGGCGTCGCGGTCGGGTTCGACGGGCCGGACGGCGACGGTGCCGAGGCCCTCGACCCGGTGGACGTAGGCGGCGGTCGTGGTGGTCATCCCTGCTCCTTGGTGAGGTACTGCCAGTCGGTGGTGACGGGGGCGAGTTCGCCCCTCAGCCACAGCGGAAGCTGGTCGCGGTGGTGCGGGTCGCCGGGAACGCCGGAGGCGCCGAACGGCACGATCCAGCCGCTCCGTTCGCGGTCGGAGAGGTCCCAGACGTAGCGGGCGGCGGAGGCGCGGGCGCTGCGGTCGGTCCACCCGGGGACGCTGGAGGTGGAGAGCACGCAGTCGTGGTCCCCGCCGAGCCCCGGCCACCGGTCGTCGTCGGGGTCGGGCAGCGCCTGCCAGGGCGCGAGCCGGTGCGTCGCGCCCCAGGCGGCCGGCGGCTCGCCGGAGGCGACCTCGTCGAGCGCCTCGCGCACGATCCGGTCGACGTCCCCGGCGGGCACCGGCCCGGCGACGAGCAGGGTCTCCAGGGCGTGGGCGACGCGCGGGCCGAGCGCCAGCCAGGGCCGGAACACCTCGGGGTACGGGGCGGGTTCGCGCAGCGCCGCGAAGGCCTCGTGGGCGGCGAGCCGCCGCACCACGGCCCCGCGCACGGCGGCGTACAGCCCGGCGTCGGTGCTGTCCGCGTCCATCCGCCGGTCCCAGGCGAGCAGCCGGTCCCGCACGGCGGAGGCGGCGGGGGAGAGGGGATCGCGGTCCCCCGGGCCGCCCACCCGTGCCACCGCCGCGAGGAGGCGGGCCGCCGAGGGGTTGTCGGTGTCGCGGTGGACGGCCGTCGTGGTCTCCGGGGTCCACTCCGCCGAGGCGCCGAGGAGCGCGTCGATCCGGGCCGCCCGGTGCGGCGGGGCGAACTCGACCCCCAGGGGCGCGGCCAGGCCCCGGGCGTTGGCCATCACGGCGTGGCCGGCCACCTCGGCGCGGGGCAGCGGCGCCGGGGCGGTCTCCCAGTCGTGTGCCGGGTCCCAGGCGGGCACGACGCGCAGCGAGTTGGCCCGGTGCCGTACGGGGACGTGGCCGGCCACCCGGTGCAGCAGACCGCCCCGGGTGTCGGCGGCCAGGACGACGTTCACGGGCTCGACCCAGCCGTCGAGGGCGGCGTCGACGTCGGCGACGGTCCGGGAGCGCAGCAGTGCGGGCAGGACCCCGAAACCGAGCTCCGCGGTGACACGGGGCGGGTAGCGCAGGGCGATGGCCTCCCAGGGGGCGGAACTCGCCGCCGGCTCCTCGTCGGCGCCGATGATCACCGGACCCCGGTCCGTCTCGATCACCTCGATCGCGACCGGTCCCCCGTCCCTGACCTCGATCGTCTCGGTGTGCGCCGCCGCCGGGCGCCACCCGCCGGGGCCGTACGCCTCCACTTTGCCGTCCGGGAGCCGCCGCAGCCGCTCCCGGTAGAGGTCCTGGTAGTCCGCCATCGCGTTGGTGATGGCCCAGGCGACCGGCCCGGTGTGGCCGAAGTGGGCGAGTCCGGGGATGCCCGGCACGGCGATGCCCACGACGTCGTACGCGGGGCAGGCGAGCCGGATCTGCTGGTAGACGCCGGGTGCCTCGATGAACCGGTGCGGGTCGCCGGCCACCAGGGCCGCTCCGCTCGCGGTCCGCTCGCCCGAGAGGAGCCAGCCGTTGGAGCCGGAGGTGCCGGGCCCGTCGGTCGCGAAGAGCTCGGTCCACTCCTCGCCGAGCCGTCGGGCGACCTCCTCGCGCCACAGCTTGGCGGGGAAGCCGGCGAACAGGATGTGGGTGGTGAGCCAGACGGCGAGCGGGGTCCACGGCTCCCACCGGCCGGGCGCGAGGCCGGTCTCCGCGAACTCGGGGGCGCGTCCGGCGCCCTCGGTCAGGCCGTCGTTGACCCCGTCCACGTACGCGCGGACCCACGCGGCGGTCGGCGCGTCCTCGCGTGCGAGCCGCTCGAAGCAGCGGCGGGCGGTGTCGGCGAGCCGGGAGCGCCGGGCGAAGGTGTCCCAGGCGAGTTCGGCGGTGCCGAGGAAGGCGGCCGTGGTGCCCTGGGCGCGGTGCCGTTCGACCTCCAGCTGCCAGGCCCGGTCCCGGGCGGTGACGCGGCCCTGGGCGAAGGCGAGTTCGTCCGGGTCCGCGGCGCGCAGATGGGGGACGCCCCAGGCGTCCCGGTAGACCTCGATGCTCACGGAGTTCCCGATCCCGTCCATGTCCTGACATGGCCTTCTGCCATGTCCACTGCGGTTTTCTTAGGTTAGGCTGACCTAAATTAACGTACAGGAGTTCAGGGGAGGGGATTGCCGTGGGTCACGGCTGGCAGGGTGCCGTTCTCAAGCTGTTCCGAGGCAGGGACTTCACGTTCACCGTGACGGGGGCCGAGCAGGTCACCGAGGACTACCGCAGGGTCCACTTCACCGACGGGGGTCTGCTCGCGGCCGCCGGAATCCATCCGACGATGTGGGTGCGCCTCTGGTTCGACAACGGCGGCAAGCCGCACCAGCGCGCCTACACCCTGGTCGACCCCGACCAGGAGGCCGGCACCTTCAGCCTGGAGTTCGCGCTCCACGACGGCGTCGCCAGCCACTGGGCCCGCGCCTGCGCCCCCGGCGACACCGTGGACGCGACCCTCCAGGGCACCGGCTTCGAGGCCCCCGCCCCGCTCCCCGGACGGCTGCTCGTGGTCGGCGACCCGGCCTCGCTGCCCGCGGTCAACTCCCTGCTCGACGCGCTCCCCGGCGTCCCGGCCACCGTCTGGTTCGAGACCCAGCACGCCTCGGACGAGGACCTGCCGGTCCGGCTCGACACCGAGCACCACGAGCTGCGCCGGGTGCCGCGCCGGGACGGCGGCGCCGACCTGGTCGCCCGGGTGAAGGCCGAGCTGCCCGGGCTGGCCGCGTCCGGCTCCGACCCGTACGTCTGGATCGCCTGCGACACCGCGACCACCCGCACCCTCGCCACGTACGCGCGCAAGGAGCTGGCGCTCCCCAAGGAGCGCGTCCACGCGCTCGGGTACTGGCGCGCGAGCTAGCCGCACCGGCCCGCACCGGCCGCCGGGCATGCCGACGGCGCGCACCGGGTTGACGATCCGTTACCCCGGTGCGGCGCCGGTCGTTGACACCCTTCTCGGCTCTCCCCGTGCGTGCGAAAGACGCGGGGCGCCCGGGAACGGTTGTGTCTAAAAAAATCGAAAATGAACACGGAAACCCCCCTTTGGAGTGAACTCACGTCAGGCAACTGTGGGTTCACTCTCCGTGCGTAAAGATTCCGGTGTCTCAAGTCGCCGAGGCCGCGCCGACCCACCGTCCCCGTGGTGAGCGGCCGGCGACGCCATGTCTCCTGTGGGGGTTCCACCATCTTGAACAGCAACACCTTCCGCCTGCCCGTACGCCGTTCCGCCGCCGCCGCGACCGTCGCCGCCCTGGCCGTCGGTCCCGTGCTCCTGGTGGCCCCGGCGGCGCACGCCACGGGCGGCGAAGGGCGTGCCACCGCCGTCGTCCTGCGGACCGGGCTCGACGTCTCCCTGCTCGACAAGACGGTCGACGTGCCGGTGCGGGTCTCCCTCAACGAGGTCAAGGCACCGCAGACGGAGAGCGAGACCGCGCTCTCCGTGAAGGTGCGGGGGGCCGAGGGCGGTCAGCCGATCGACATCCTCGCCGCCGACGTCGCCACCTCGCGGGCCACCGTGGACGAGAAGAAGGCCGAGGGGTACGTCAACCTGGTCAAGGCCCAGGTCCACGTCCCCGGAATCCCGCTGCTCTCGCTGATCGAGGTCCAGAAGGTCACCTCCAAGGCGCTCTGCGAGGTGGGGAGGAAGCCGGTCGCCGAGTCCGGCGTCCTCGGGCACGTCACCGTCTTCGGCAAGAAGACCACCCTCTCCACCGGCGGCCGGACCCAGGTCACCGTGCCGGGCATCGGCCAGGTCACCCTCGACCTCTCCCGTACCTCCACCACCTCGCGTACGGCGGCCGCGACCGCCCTCGAACTCAAGGTGGAGGTCGACCCGCTGAAGCTCGGAGTCGCCGAGGTCAACGGCACCGTGACGCTCGCCGAGGCGACCTGCGAGACGCCCAAGGGCCCGGCCCCGACCCAGAAGCCCACCGAGAAGCCGACCGAGAAGCCCACCGAGCGGCCCTCGGAGCAGCCCACGCAGAAGCCCTCGCCCGAACCGAGCGAGGCCGGGGGCGTCACGACCGACAACGGCGGCACGACGCCCACCCAGAACCTCGCCGAGACCGGCGGCAGCTCCACCACCCCGTACATCGCCGGCGGAGCCCTCGCGCTCCTCGTGGCCGGCGGCGGAGCCCTCGCGCTGACCCGCTCGCGCGCCCGCTCCCGGGGCTGACCGCAGGCCCGAGGGGGGACGCGCCCGGGGGCGCCGCGGGGGAGGCGTGAAGGGGTCCGGGGAGGGCGACGGTGACGACGTCGCCCTCCCCGGACCCGTGTGCGTACGGTCAGCCGCCCATCAACAGCGCCTGGTCGAGCGCCTGGAGGAAGCGGTTCGTCGTCACCCGGTCCCGGACCGCGATCCGCAGCCAGTTCCGGTCGAGCCCCGGGAACGTGTCACCCCGGCGGGCCGCGAACCCCAGCGACCGCAGCCGCTCCCGCACCGCGTCCGCCCCGTCGATCCGCAGCAGCACGAAGGGCCCCTCCGACCCCTCCACCGTCCGCACCTCGTCGAACTCCGCGAGCCCGGCCAGCAGATGGGCCCGCTCCACGCCGATCCGGTGCGCCGCGTGCTCGGCCTCCGCGAGCGCCGCACGCGACATGCACGCCTCCGCCGCCACCAGGGCGGGCGTCGACACCGGCCACAGCGGCTGCGCCCCCTCCAGGGCCACGACCGTCTCCGGCTCGGCCAGCGCGTACCCGATCCGCAGACCGGCGAGGCCCCAGGTCTTGGTGAGGCTGCGCAGCACCACGAGCCCCGGCACGTCGGTCCGCCCGGCCAGCGACTCGCGCTCGCCCGGCACCGCGTCCATGAAGGCCTCGTCCACGACCAGGGTCCGCCCCGGCCGGGCGAGCGCGGCGATCGAGGCGGCGGGATGCAGCACGGAGGTCGGGTTCGTGGGGTTCCCGATCACCACGAGGTCCGCGTCCTCGGGAACCGACGCCGGATCCAGCCGGAATCCGTCCTCCTCGCGCAGCAGCACCCGGCGCACGTCGTGGCCGACATCGCGCAGCGCCGCCTCCGGCTCGGTGAACTGCGGGTGCACCACGACGGGTCTGCGCACCGGCAGCGCCCGGGCGAGCAGCACGAAGGCCTCCGCCGCGCCGGCCGTGAGCAGCACCCGGTTCGACGGCAGGTCGTGCCGCTCGGCGACCGCCGCCCGCGCGGCCCGCTCGTCGGGGTAGGCGGCGAGCCCGGTGAGGGAGTCGGCGATGCGCTCCCGCAGCCAGTCGGGTGGGGTGTTCGTCCTGACGTTGACCGCCAGATCGATGAGTTTCTCGTCCCGGACCTCGGCGTCACCGTGGTGGCGCAGGTCGTGGGCGTCGGTATGCGTGTGCATGTCCATGGCCGCCGTCGCGTGGGGGGTGGGGATGGTGGGGGGTGAGCCAGGCTCGCCAGCGATGTACCCGTGAGTTCGGGGCAACAACCGTACGCCTGGGGCATCTTCGTTCGGACGAACCGGGACGCAAGCGGCGAGAGCGCACGTTACCCGCCGGGTTTTCCGCTTCGGCACGAGCAGCACGGCACCGGCGACGGAGCCGGTACGGACCTCGGCGCGCGCGGACGTACGCACGCCCGCCCCTGTCCCGTCCCCCGCGTCCGTACAGGCGCCCGCCCCTGTCCCGTCCCCCGCGTCCGTACGCGCCCGCGTCCCCCCGCCCTCCGCCGCCAGGAGCGCCGCCGCCTCCGCCACCGACGCCGTCCCCGTCGCGGCCAGCGGCAGCGCCGACGGATGCGGTACGGACACGGCCGCCAGCTCCCCGGCCGTGAACCCCCGCACCGGTACGCCGAGCTCCGCCGCCGCCCCCACGACGCCCGGCTCCGCCGCCCGCGCGTCGAGCGTGGCCAGCGACCGGACGTCCGCGCGCGTCAGCCCCGCCTCTCCCAGGACCTCGCCGACCAGGGCGAGCACCTCGTCCACCGGCGTCCCCGGCCTGGCCCCGACGCCGAGGTGCGCGGACGCCACCCGATCCGATACCAAAGGCCCATGGCTGTAGTCGTCGCGCTCGGCGCGTTCCTCATGACGCTCTTCGGCGGCTGGGTCGCACAGCGCGTCACGGACCGGCGCCACCTCGTCCTCGGCCTCGCCGGCGGACTCATGCTCGGCGTCGTGGGACTCGACCTGCTCCCCGAGGCGCTGGACGCGGCGGGCGACCAGGTCTTCGGTGTTCCGGAGGCCCTGCTGCTCTTCGTCGGCGGCTTCCTCTTCGCCCATGTCGTGGAGCGGCTCCTCGCCGTACGCCGGGCGGCGCACGGTGTCGGCGCCGACGAACGGGTCCCCCAGGTCGGCCTGACGGCGGCCGCCGCGATGGTCGGTCACAGCCTCATGGACGGCATCGCGCTCGGCGCCGCCTTCCAGGTCGGCGGCGGCATGGGCGCCGCCGTCGCGGTCGCCGTCATCACCCACGACTTCGCCGACGGCTTCAACACGTACACGATCACGAGCCTCTACGGGAACGCCCGCCGCAAGGCGGTCGCCATGCTCGTCGCGGACGCCGTCGCCCCGATCGTCGGCGCCGCGTCCACCCTGCTGTTCACCCTTCCGGAGGAACTCCTCGGCGGCTATCTCGGTTTCTTCGGCGGCGCCCTGCTCTACCTGGCCGCCTCCGAGATCCTGCCGGAGGCCCACCACGAACACCCCGCCCGCTCCACCCTGCTGTGCACGGGGGCGGGCGTCGGCTTCATCTGGCTCGTGGTGGGAGTCTCCGGCGGCTGACCTCACGCGACCGGACCGCCCGCGCACCGCTCGACGAACCGCGCGGCGGCCTCGGGAGCCCCCGCCCAGTGGGTGTGCACGTAACTGGCGTGCACCCCGCCCTGGACGAAGCCCTCGACACGCCGCTCCGGCTGCCGCAGCCCCCAGGCGGCGGACGCCCCGGCACCCGGCTCGATCACGGTGCGGTGGAACTCGTGCCCGCGCATCCGCGCCCCGGTGGGCGCGAGAACGCTGTCGCTCACGGCGACGGCGTCCCGGTACCCGAGCGTGAGCCGCTCCGACATCCGCGCGTCCGCGTCGAGCACCCCGCACATGGGCGTGCCGTCCAGCGACCGCGCCAGGTAGAGCAGCCCGGCGCACTCGGCGGCGATCGGCGCCCCGGAGGCGGCGAGTCCGGCGACGGCCTTCCGCAGCGGCTCGTTGGCGGAGAGCTCGCTCCCGTACATCTCGGGGAACCCGCCGCCTATGACGAGCCCGCTCGTCCCCTCGGGAAGCGCCTCGTCCCGCAGCGGATCGAAGGTCACGACCTCGGCGCCGGCGGCGGTCAGCAACTCGGTGTGCTCGGCGTACGAGAACGTGAAGGCGGCGCCGCCGGCCACGGCGACCCTCGGCGCGGGCACCACGGGCCCCGCCGCGCGCGGCCGCCCGACGACCTCCGGCGACCACGCCTCCGTGTGCGGCTCCGGCGCGCTGCGCGCCAACGCGAGCAACGCCTCCATGTCGCACCCGGCCAACACCTGCTCGGCCTGCGCCGCCACCGCGGACACCGCCGCCGCCTGCCGCTCGGCCACCGGCACGAGCCCCAGGTGGCGCGAGGGCGTCGCGACGGCGGGCGCCCGCCGCAGCACGCCGAGCACCGGCACCCCGGACTCCCCGAGCGCCTCCCGCAGCAGGTGCTCGTGCCGGTCCGTCGCGACCTTGTTGAGGATCACGCCCCCGATCCGCACCTCCGGATCCCACGACGCGAAGCCGTGCACGAGCGCCGCCACCGACCGCGACTGCGACGACGCGTCGACGACGAGCACCACGGGCGCCTTGAGGAGCTTCGACACCTGCGCGGTGGAGGCGAGTTCGCCCTGGTCGGCGGCCCCGTCGTAGAGGCCCATGACCCCCTCGATCACGGCCAGGTCGCAGCCGCGCGCCCCGTGCGCGAAGAGCGGCGCGATCAGCCCCGTACCGCACATGTACGCGTCGAGGTTGCGGCCCGGGCGGCCGGTCGCCAGGGCGTGGTAGCCGGGGTCGATGTAGTCGGGGCCGACCTTGTGCGGGGAGACGGCCAGACCACGGCCGGCGAACGCGGCCATCAGGCCGGTCGCGACCGTGGTCTTGCCCGCGCCCGAGGAGGGCGCGGCGATGACGAGACGTGCTACCACTCGATGCCCCGCTGGCCCTTCTGACCGGCGTCCATCGGGTGCTTGACCTTGGACATGTCGGTGACGAGGTCCGCGAAGTCGACCAGCTCCCGCGGCGCGTTGCGGCCGGTGATGACGACGTGCTGGTGCCCGGGGCGGTCACGCAGCACCTCGACGACCTCCGCGACGTCGATCCAGCCCCAGTGCAGGAGGTACGCGAACTCGTCGAGGACGTAGAACTTGTAGCGCTCCTCCGCCAGGTCCCGCTTGACCTGCTCCCAGCCCTCGCGGGCCTTGTCCTCGTGCGACTGCTCGCCCTCGGCGACCTCGCGCTGGATCCAGGACCAGCCCTCACCCATCTTGTTCCAGGTGACGGTGCCGCCCTTGCCGGTCTCGCCGAGCGCCTTGAGGGCGTTCTCCTCGCCGACCTTCCACTTGGCGGACTTG
Organism: Streptomyces sp. Qhu_M48; assembly: GCF_051305195.1. NCBI lineage: Bacteria > Bacillati > Actinomycetota > Actinomycetes > Kitasatosporales > Streptomycetaceae > Streptomyces > Streptomyces sp. Qhu_M48. The sequence goes on from NZ_CP195432.1 coordinate 2,048,124, forward strand.
ACGAACTGGAACACCCCGATCGGCCAGCCCTGGTTCCAGGCGCGCAGCGCCATGCCGAACGCGGCGGTCGACTTCCCCTTGCCGACGCCCGTGTGCACCATCACCAGCGCGCGGTTGCGGCGCTGACGGGTGGTGAGACCGTCGTCGGGGACGACGGTCGGCTGTCCCTGCGGCATTAAGCGGCCCTCCTGGTTGTCTGTCCTGCCTGTACGTCCTTGACGAGGCCGGCGATCGAGTCGGCGCGCAGCTCGTCCAGGGTGACGGCGGTGCCGCCGAGTTCACGGGCGAGCTCCCGGGCGAGCCCGAGCCGCACCGGTCCGGTCTCGCAGTCCACGACGACGGAGGCCGTGCCCTCGGACGCGTGCAGCCGCGCCGCGCGGGCGGCCAGCGCCACCGGGTCGGCGCCGCCGCCGGTCGCGCGCCCGTCGGTCACGACGACGAGCAGCGGGCGGCGCGAGGGGTCCCGCAGCCGCTCCACCCGCAGGACGTCGTGGGCCTTGAGGAGCCCGGCCGACAGGGGCGTACGGCCACCGGTCGGGAGCTTCTCGAGCCGGGCGGCGGCCGCGTCGACGGACGAGGTCGGCGGCAGCGCGACCTCGGCGTCACGGCCCCGGAAGGTGACGAGGCCGACCTTGTCGCGCCGCTGGTAGGCGTCGAGCAGCAGGGAGAGGACGGCGCCCTTGACGGCGCTCATCCGCTGCCGCGCCGCCATCGAACCGGAGGCGTCCACGGCGAAGAGCACCAGGTTCCCCTCCCGTCCCTCCCGGGTCGCCTGCCGCAGGTCGTCCCGGCGGACCACGAGGCCGGGGCCGGACCGCCCGCGGGCCTTCTGGTGCGGGGCGGCGGCCCGCACGGTCGCGGCCAGGTGGAGCTTGGTCAGCGCACCCCGGGGGCGTACGGAGCCGGTGGTGCGGCCGTGGTCGGTACGGGCCCGGGAACGGCGCCCGGCCGCGCCCTCGCCGAGACCCGGCACGCTCAGCACCTTCGTACGGAAGGGCTCGGAGGCGGCGACGGCGGCGCGCCCCCCGGCCCCGGCTCGCTGCGGCGCGGGCGCGGGAGCCTCCTCGGGCGTGGGGGAGTCCGGGACGGCGGAGTCCTCGTGACCGGTCTCCGGATCCGTCGCCGGCCCGTCACCCTGCGGCGGAATGCCGCCGGGACCGCCGCCGCCGGGCCCGCCGTCCCCCGGGCCGTCCGGCTCGGGGTCCTCGTCCGGGTCGGAGTGCGGCTCCTCGCCCTTGAACTGCTCCAGGGTCTCGTCGAGCTTGTCCTCGTCGAGGCCGGGGGCGTCGAAGGGGGAGCGGCGCCGGCGGTGGGGGAGGGCCAGGAGCGCGGCCTGCCGTACGTCCTCGGAGGTGACCTCGGTGCGTCCGGCCCAGGCGGCGAGCGCGGTCGCGGCCCGGGCCATGACGATGTCGGCACGCATGCCGTCCACCTCGAAGGCGGCGCAGGTCGCGGCGATCTGGAGCAGCACGGCGTCCCCGAGGGTCACCTGGGGCAGCAGGGCGCGGGCGGCCGTGATCCGGCCGCGCAGCGCGGTCTCCTCGTCGGCCCAGCGCGCGGCGAACGCGGCCGGGTCGTCCTCGAAGGCGAGCCGTCGCCGGACGACCTCGACGCGCTGCTCGGGCTCGCGGGAGGCGGCGACCTCGACGGTCAGACCGAACCGGTCGAGCAACTGCGGCCGGAGCTCGCCCTCCTCGGGGTTCATCGTGCCGACGAGCAGGAAGCGGGCCGCGTGCCGCACGGAGACGCCCTCACGCTCGACGTGGGAGGCGCCCATGGCGGCGGCGTCGAGGAGGTGGTCGATGAGGTGGTCGCTGAGGAGATTGACCTCGTCGACGTAGAGGATGCCCCGGTGCGCGGCGGCGAGGAGTCCCGGCTCGAAGGCCCTCACGCCGTCGGCGAGCGCCTTCTCGATGTCGAGCGCGCCGACGAGCCGGTCCTCGGAGGCGCCGACGGGCAGTTCGACCATCCGCGCGGGCCGCTCGGTGCCGGGCGCGGTCCCGTGCGGTCCGTCGGGGCAGCCGAGGTCGGGGGAGGCCGGGTCGCAGCTGAACCGGCAGCCGGCGACGACGGGAACCGCGGGCAGCAGCTCGGCGAGCGCCCGGACGGCGGTGGACTTGGCGGTCCCCTTCTCGCCCCGGACCAGCACACCGCCCACGGCGGGGCTGACGGCGTTGAGCAGCAGCGCGAGCCGCAGGTCGTCCATACCGACGACGGCGGTGAACGGATACCGGGTGCTCATCGGCAGGTCTCTCCTTCAGGTTGCTGACGTTCGAATGACGACGCGCGGCCGTCGGCGGCGGGTGAGCACCCGCGGGGGCCGGCCGCGCCCTTCTCGCTCACGGCGCTCCCGGCGGCACGAACGGCAGCCCCGCCGGAGCCCCCTCCTCGATCAGCCGCAGCAGCGCCCCCGTGTCCGCGTGCTCCTCGATCAGATCGCCCAGCCGGTCCAGCTGTTCCTCCCGCAGCGCCCCGAACGACGTGTCCGGAGCCGGTACGAACCGCCGTCCGGCCGCCGCCGCGACCTCCCGCAGGAACGCCCGCCGGAACCCGTCGCTCTCCAGGGAGCCGTGCCAGTGCGTGCCCCAGACGGACCCGACCCGGCAGCCGTCCAGGAACGGTTCCCCGCCCCGTACGTCCGCGATCCCGTGGTGGATCTCGTACCCCTCGACCCGCTCCCCGAGCGCCTCGCCGACCGGCCGGGCCAGCGTCTTCTCGCGCGCGAACCTGACGCGTACGGGCAGCAGTCCGAGCCCGTCGACGGTTCCGGCCCGCGACTCGACCTCGTCCTCGATCCGCTCGCCGAGCACCTGGAAGCCACCGCAGACGCCGAGCACCGGGCGGCCCTCGGCGGCGCGCCGGGCGAGCGCGTCGGCGAGGCCGCGTTCCCGCAGCCAGGCGAGTGCCTTGACCGTGCCGCGCGTGCCGGGCACGACGACGAGGTCCGCGTCGGCGAGCTCCTCGGGCCGGTCGACGAACCGGACGACGACGCCCGGCTCGGCGGCCAGCGCGTCGACGTCCGTGAAGTTGGACATGAGGGGTACGGCGCAGACGGCGACCCGCAGCACGTCCGCGCCGACCGGCGGCGCCACGACCGACTCGCGGACGGTGCCGCGCAGCGAGACCCGGAGGCCGTCCTCCTCGTCGATGCCGAGCCCGTGGGCGTACGGCAGGACGCCGAAGGTCCGCCGCCCGGTGAGGTCGTACAGCATGTCGAGCCCGGGTTCGAGCAGGGTCACGTCGCCCCGGAACTTGTTCACGAGGTATCCGGCGATCAGCTCCTGGTCCTCGGGCGCGAGCAGCGCCGTCGTCCCGAAGAACTGGGCGAAGACCCCGCCCCGGTCGATGTCCCCGACCACGACCACGGGCAGCCGCGCGGCCCGCGCTATGCCCATGTTCACGATGTCGGTGCGCCGCAGGTTGATCTCGGCCGGGCTGCCGGCCCCTTCGCAGATCACCGCGTCGTACGTGCTCCGCAGCTCCTCCAGGCAGGCCAGGACCGGCTCGAACAGCTCCTTCTGGCGCCCTCCGTGGTAGCCGCGAGCGCTGAGTTCACCGACCGGCCTGCCCATCAGGACGACCTGGCTGGAGCGGTCGCTGCCCGGCTTGAGCAGCACCGGGTTCATCAGCGCGGTCGGCTCGACGCGGGCGGCCTGCGCCTGCATGGCCTGGGCCCGCCCGATCTCGGCGCCCTCGCGGGTGACGAAGGAGTTGAGGGACATGTTCTGTCCCTTGAAGGGCGCGACCTTGACGCCCTGCCGGACCAGCCACCGGCAGATGCCGGCCGTGACGACGCTCTTGCCCGCGTCGGAGGTGGTCCCGGCGACGAGCAGCCCTCCGCCCCTCATGCGTTCCTCCGCTTCCGGGCCGCCAGGGCACCGATGATGATGCGGCCGCCCACACAGGCGACCAGGGTCAGCGCGGTCACCCGGCGCGAGAGGCCGACCGCCCGGTCGATGTCCGCGATCTCGACGGGCCGCCCCGCCCCGTTGAGCACCGGCCGGTGCTCGACCCGGCCGCCGTACGCCAGGGTCCCCCCGAGCCGTACGCCGAGGGCCCCCGCGAAGGAGGCCTCGACGGGGCCCGCGTTGGGGCTGGGGTGCTTCGCCGCGTCCGCGCGCCAGGCCCGTACGGCCCCGCGGGGGTTCCCGCCCGCGACGGTCGCGAGCGCGGCCGTCAGCCGGGCCCCGGGCCAGCCGGCCACGTCGTCGAGCCGGGCCGAGGCCCAGCCGAATCGGCGGTGGCGCGGCGACCTGTGGCCGACCATCGCGTCGAGGGTGTTGACGGCCCGGAAGCCGAGCAGGCCCGGTACGCCCGCGACCGCGCCCCAGAAGAGGGCGCCGACCACGGCGTCGGAGGTGTTCTCGGCGACCGATTCGACGACCGCGCGGGCCATCGCCGGTCCGTCGAGGGAGTGCGGGTCGCGGCCGCAGAGGTGCGGCAGCCGTTCCCGGGCCACCTCCAGGTCGCCGGCGGCCAGCGCCCCGCCGATCGCGCGTGCCTCCCGGCCCAGGGTCGTACCGCCGACGACGGCCCAGACGGAGGCCGCGGTGAGGGCCGCGGCGGCGGCCGGGCGGTTCCGCACGGCCCGTGCGGCGAGCGCGCCCAGGGCGACGGTGGAGCCGGCGCAGACGGCGGTGTGCAGGGCGCCCCAGCCGCGGTGGTCGTGGTGGAGGCGTTCCTCGACGGCGGCGGCGGCCCGGCCGAACACGGCGACGGGGTGTCCGCGCCGGGGGTCGCCGACGAGCAGGTCGACGGCGAGGCCCGCGGCCGCGCCGTACGCGAACACACCGGTGGTACTGCTGCGGCCGGGCATGGCGCTCTGTCCTCACTCAGGGTCCGCGCCCTGGATCGACGTGACCGGCGGCGAGAGTTCCTGACTCCCGGACCCTGGGGATCCGGTCACAGTGGCGGGACCGCGCCGGATTCGCACCGGACTTCCTCTTCTGCCGCCGTAATGGCCTCGGCAGTCCACCACGCCCCGAGAAGGGGCGTCAACTCACCCTTGACCTGCGGCGGCGCACTGTGCGGAGCACCACAGAGAGGGCGGTGGACAGACGACGGCCGGGCGGCCCGCACCGAGAGTGCGGGCCGCCCGGCCGGTGGAGCGGGGACCGTCAGGCGACGATCAGGTAGATGCCGTAGGCCACGGCCGCGAGGCAGAGGCCGAAGCAGGCGTAGGCGCCGGTGCGGGCCAGGGCGGCGGAGTCACCGCGGGCGGCGGCCTCCTCCTGCTTGCCGAGGCCGACGATCCCGAGGGTGAAGAGGCCCACGAGGGCGACGGTCGCCACGAGGCTGACTCCGAAGACGGAGCCGAGGGCTGCCCAGTCGATCTTCATGTCGTTCGTTCCTTACACCGTTGCGGCGGGGGCCGGGGGAGCGGCCGGGTCCGTGGGGACCGGCGCCGGGATGGTGGTCTTGAGGTCCTCGTCCGCGACGGCGGCGACGGAACCGGCGGCCGGCGGCGGGGTGACGGCCGCGATGGCGGTGGTCACCACACCCGCGGGCTCGGCGTCGAGGTCGTCGTCGGTGACGTTGTTGTGGTCGACCGGCTTGCGGCGGGAGAGCGACCAGATGACGGCGGAGCCGACGACCAGCAGCACCGCGACGGCGGCGATGCCCCAGGGGCCCTGCTTGGTGAGGAACTCGGCGCCTGCGCCGACCAGACCCGCGGCGGGCAGGGTCAGACCCCAGGCGACGAACATCCGGGTGGCGGTCGACCAGCGGACGACACCGCCCTTGCGGCCGAGGCCGGCGCCCATCACGGCACCCGAGCAGGACTGGGTGGTGGAGAGCGAGAAGCCCAGGTGCGAGGAGGCCAGGATGACCGTCGCGGCGCTGGTCTGGGCGGCGAAGCCCTGCTGCGGCTGGAGGTCGGTGAGGCCCTTGCCCATGGTGCGGATGATGCGCCAGCCACCGAGGTAGGTGCCGAGGGCGATGGCGACACCGGCGGAGACGATGACCCACATCGGAGGGTTCGAGCCGGGGGCGACGACACCCTGGGTGACCAGGGCGAGGGTGATGATGCCCATCGTCTTCTGGGCGTCGTTGGTGCCGTGGGCGAGGGAGACGAGACCGGCGGAGGCGATCTGGCCGGCCCGGTAGCCCTTGGCCGTGGCCTTCGCCTCGGGGTTGGCCTTGATCTTGTACGTCAGCCTGGTGGCGGCCATCGCGGCGAGGCCGGCGACGAGGGGCGCGGCGATGGCCGGGATGAGGACCTTGGTGACGATGGTGGGGCCGTTCACGGCCGACCAGCCGGCCGACATGACCGCGGCGCCGATGAGGCCGCCGAAGAGGGCGTGGGAGGAGCTGGACGGCAGCCCCAGCAGCCAGGTCAGCAGGTTCCACAGGATGGCGCCGACCAGCGCGGCGAAGATCACCTCTGTGCGGATGCCCTCCTCGTTGATGATCCCGCCGGAGATCGTCTTGGCGACCTCCACGGACAGGAACGCGCCGACGAGGTTCAGCACGGCGGACATGGCCACCGCCGTCTTCGGCTTGAGGGCACCGGTCGAGATGGTCGTGGCCATCGCGTTGGCGGTGTCGTGGAAACCGTTCGTGAAATCGAACACGAGAGCTGTCACGACCACAATGGCGAGCAGCAGCGTGATGTGTTCCATTTACCCAGGCAATCGTTTGACGTCAGTGGCGAGCCGAACGTAGGCAACCTGAGTGAACGGAAGGTGAACTGGGTCGGGCGGCGTGGTGTCCCTATCCGGTGTCAAGGCATTCCGCTTAACCCCCGGACGAGCCGGGTGTCCACGATGCGGTCACCCCGCAACCCCGGGTAATCCGGGCCATCACAGGGCACGTGCGACCTGCCCCGGTTCCTCCTCCGCCATCCGGTTCCGCTCCCCGGACCGAACCATCCGACCGGGGGACCCCGCGGACGAGACCCATGTCACTCCATGGAGGGGCTCGCGGAGGCCCGGGGAGCGCGTGCCCCGGGGGAGCGTGCCCCGCCCCGCTCCCTCCTCACCCCTCCCCCCGCCCGGGTCCGTCCGGTGGCAGTTCGACCGCACCCTGCCGAGACTGGGAGCGTGCGCCCGGCTACAGCGACGGCAGCGGCCGTCACCACTCTGCTCGGTGTCGGCGCGGCCGTGATCGCGGCCGGCCGGTACGCCAGCGACGTCGCCCTCAGGGCGCCGTCCGGACATCCCCTGCCCGGGGACCCACGGCTCACCGTGCACGCCACCGGCCCCGAGCGGATCACCCTCACCCGCAGCATCGCCTCACTGCGCCCCGGCACGTACGGGATCGAGGGCCACGGACTCCACGCCGTCGTCGGCCCCGTCCTCGACCGGGTCCCGCACACCGCCGACACCGTCGTGCGACGCCTGCAACGGGTCGAACTCGGGGTGCTCGGCCCCGGCGCCCGCGTCCGCTTCACGCCCCAGCTGCACATCGGCACGCCCATCAGCGCCCTCGGGCTCGCGCAGGAGGACGTCGAGATCCCCGGCGAGCTCGGCCCCCTGCCGGGCTGGCTGGTGGCGGCCCCCCGCACCACCTGGGTGATCGCCCTGCACGGCCTCGGCACCACCCGCGAGCAACCGCTGAACGTCGTCCCCTTCTACAACCACCGCAAGATCCCCGTCCTCGTCCCCGCCTACCGCGGCGACGAGGGCGCGCCCGCCTCCCCGGACGGCCTGGCCCACCTCGGCGACTCCGAGTGGCGCGATGTCGACGCGGCGATCCGCTACGCCGTCCGCCGGGGCGCCGCCAAGGTCGTCCTGCACGGCTGGGGAACCGGAGCCTCGATGGCCCTGCGCGCCGCCGCCGAGTCCGGGGTGCGCGACCGGATCAGCGGCCTCGTCCTCGACTCCCCGGTCCTCGACCAGGAGGCCACCCTCCGCAACCTCGCCGCCGCCCACCACGTCCCGGGACCCCTGCGCGCGCTCGCGGTCCGCGCCGCACAGGGCAGGATCGGGCCCCACGGCGACCTGCTCCGCGACGCCTCCGAGCCCGGCGCCCTGCGCGTCCCCGTCCTCCTCCTCCACGGCCCCGACGACACCATCTCCCCCTGGGAGCCGTCCGTGGAACTCGCCGCCCGCCGCCCCGATCTGGTCACCCTCCAGGCCGTGCGGCAGGCCCCGCACGCGGCGATGTGGAACGCCGACCCGATCCGCTACGAGGAAGCCCTCCGCCGCTTCCTCACCCCGCTCCTCTAGGACCCCGGCAGGGGGCGCCGGGGACGGGACGGCCGATTCCGATTGGGCTTTCGGGCCGTCAGCGGGAAGACTGCCCCCGTGACGTCTCGAAAGCCCGATGAACCATTGGCGCGCAACTCCAGACTCCGACTCGTCCGCCCGCGGGCACTGGCCACCGCCCGACGGGCCGTGACGACCCGGCGCACCCGGCCGGCGCCGCGGCCGCCCGAGGGCACTCCGCCCCGCTCGGAGCTGGCCCGCCAGGCCCGGCACGTCCTCGCCGCCGCCGTACGCATCGCCCGCTGGGCCGCCGTCGAGCGCGGCGCCGACGCGGCCCTCCGTACCGGCTCCGCGCAGGAACGGGCCGCCGCCGCACTGGACCTGACACCCGGCCAGATCCGGGCCGGCTGGGACCGCGCCCGGCTCGCCGGACTCGTCGAACTGCACGGCGACACCGCCCGCCCCGGCTGGCGGCTGCACGCCTGGGACCGCGACGACTCCGCCGTGCTGCGCGGCTGGGTCGCCCTCTTCGACGCCTGGTCCCTGGTGCACCCGGCCCCCGAGGGGTTCGAGCCGAGCGCCGTCGCCGAGGTCGTCGAAGCCGTCCCGCAGGTGCTCTCGCTGCTCCAGCTCTCCCAGGGCCCGGTCCTCGTCCCGGCCCTCCTCGACCTGCTCGGCCAGCGCGTCGAGGAGCTGCGCGGGGAGCGCTGCGAGGTCCCGGTGGCCGAGTCGGCCCCCGAGGCCGCCGGTCTCCCCGGCACCGACGGGCTCCCGGCCCTCCTCGACTGGGCCCTCGAAGGCCTCGCGGCCGTCGGCGCGCTCACCCTGGACCCCGGCGCGGAGGGGCGTCACGCCACCCTGACCCCGCTCGGCAACTGGGCGGTCTGGGTCAAGCTGGAGCAGATCTGCGTCGCCGCGCAGAGCCCCGCCGGCAACATCGAGCAGTCCGCCGGGGACATGCTCCGCGGCTGCGCCCGGCTCACCCCCGGCCCGGCCCGCGCCGAGTACCGCGCCTGGCTCGCGGCCCGCACCCTCTCCAGCGCGGTGGCCGAACTCCTCGCCGTCGCCCGGGGTGAGGACGCGCTGCTGCGCGGGCTCGCCTTCGAGGCGCTCCGCGTCGTCGGCGCCCCCGCCGAGGCCGAGGTGCGGGCCACCGTCGCCGAGCCGTCCCTGCGCCCGTACGCGCTGCTCTGGCTGGCGGAGTACGAGGGCGCCGACCCCGACGACGCCCAGGAGGTCCTCACCCGCGAGGAGGCCACCTGGCTCTGGGTGGACACGGCGGCGGCCGTCGCCGACCACGGCGAGACCGAGCTGCTCGTCCGGCACCTCGACTCCGCCGTGCAGGGCACCGTCCCGGCGCTGCTCGACGAGGTCCGGGCCGTCGGCCATCCCCGTACCGTCCAGGTCCTGGTCGCCCTCGCCGCCGCCCATCCGGACCCGGCCCTGGCCAAGGCGGTCCGCAGGGCCGCCTTCCAGGTCCACACCGGGGGAGCGTGACGGGGAGCCCCCTCCGGGGGAGCCCGACGAGGGGCGTACGCCCCCCGCCCGGCGCCGTCCGCCTACTCCGCGGCGCCGGGGGTGTACGTCCCGAAGCTCCAGATGTTGCCCTCGGCGTCCCGGGCCATGTAGTCCCGCGATCCGTAGTCCTGGTCCTTGGGCGCCATCACGATCTCGATGCCGTGGGCCACCGCGCGGGCGTGGTGCTCGTCCACGTCGTCCACGTGCACGAAGACGCCGACCGGGCCCGCCCCGCCCATCAGCTTGTCGAACTCGCTGCCGGTGCCCTTGCTGCCCAGCATGACCATGCCGTTCCCGTACGACAGCTCGGCGTGCGCGATCCGGCCGTCCTCGCCCTCGTACACGGCGGTCGCGGCGAAGCCGAAGCCCTCCGTGAGCTGGGTGATCGCCGCCTTCGCGTCCTCGTACGTCAGCGTCGGACAGACCTGGGGTGCCTCGGCCATCCCGATCACTTCCTCTCGATTCAGTCGAATGTGACCCGGGTCTCATTCTGGCAGCCCCCGCCGGCAATCAGCGGAAGGTGTCGCACCGGGCCATGTCACCCGTCCGGTAGCCCTCGTAGAACCACTGCTGGCGCTGGGCCGCGGAGCCGTGCGTCCAGTTCTCCGGGGTCACCCGGCCCTGGAACCTCTCCTGGATCCGGTCGTCGCCCACCGCGGCCGCCGCGTCCAGGCCGTCCCGGATGTCCTCGTCCGTCAGCCGGGTCAGCAGCGGCCGGCCCGTCCGGTCGTCGGGCGTGGTGGTGGCGTGCCGCGCCCACACCCCCGCGTAGCAGTCGGCCTGGAGCTCGACCCGTACGGCGTTGGAGTTCGCGCCGGTCCGCCCGTCCTGGGCGCGGCTCAGCGTCCCCATGAGGTTCTGGACGTGGTGGCCGTACTCGTGCGCCACGACGTACGCCTGGGCGAACGGTCCGCCGGTCGACCCGAACTTCGTGCGCAGCTCGTCGAAGAAGCCCAGGTCCAGATAGACCTGCCGGTCGCCGGGGCAGTAGAAGGGCCCCACCGCCGAGGTCGCCGAGCCGCAGGCGGTCGGGACCCGCCGGCTGAACATGACGGTGGCCGCGTTCCCGTAGGTGCCGCCCCGGCGCGCGTACTCGCTCCGCCAGAAGTCCTGGACGCTGTTGACGACGGCGACGATCCGGCAGTCCTCGCGGGTGTTGGCGTCCGAGCCCTTCCTGCAGCTCTGGTTCACCTGGGCCGCCGAGGAGGAGGTGGCGGCCGGTTCGTCGCCGCCGCCGGAGAGTCCGAGCTGGTCCGGTCCCACCCCGAGGAGCAGGCCCAGGACCAGGGCGATGAAGCCGATGATGCCGCCGCCGACGGTCGCCCGGCCGCCCGGGACGCGGCTGCCCCGGACGTCCTTGACCTCCGAGGTGTCCAGATCGGCGTCGTCGTCGAACTGCACGGTCCACCACCCTCCGCGTCACCGTCGCGGCAGAGGCCGCCGCCCTGCGCCGAGTATCGGCCGATCTCTCGCTACCCGCCCCTTTTGTCAAGCAGTGGCGGGGTATGTGAGAAAGATCCGATCCGGCCCCCGCGCCCCCACATGGCCGAAAAGCAGTTGCAGGCGCCCGTTAGACTGGCCGTATGGCCATTCTCCCCGTGCACTAGCGGCGTCGAAGCCCTCCACCAGTCGTCCTTCCGCCGTTTCCCACCGCCCTGGAGTCTGTCCGTGATCACCGCTTCCGGCATCGAGCTGCGCGCCGGCGCCCGAGTCCTCATCGAGTCCGCTTCCTTCCGCGTCGCCAAGGGCGACCGCATCGGCCTCGTCGGTCGCAACGGAGCGGGCAAGACCACGCTCACCAAGTGCCTCGCGGGCGAGGGCGTCCCCGCCGCCGGCCAGATCGCCCGCTCCGGCGAGGTCGGCTACCTCCCGCAGGACCCGCGCACCGGCGACCTCGACGTGCTCGCCCGGGACCGCATCCTCTCCGCCCGCGGCCTCGACGTCCTCCTCAAGAAGATGCGGATGAACGAGGAGCGCATCGCCACCGGCTCCGGCGGCACCCGCGACAAGGCGATGAAGCAGTACGAGCGCCAGGAGACCGAGTTCCTGACCAAGGGCGGATACGCGGCCGAGGCCGAGGCCTCCACCATCGCCGCCGCCCTCGGTCTGCCCGACCGGGTCCTCGGTCAGCCGCTGCACACCCTCTCCGGTGGTCAGCGCCGCCGCGTCGAGCTCGCCCGGATCCTCTTCTCCGACGCCGACACGCTCCTCCTCGACGAGCCCACGAACCACCTCGACGCCGACTCCATCGTCTGGCTGCGCGACTACCTGAAGAGCTACCGCGGCGGCTTCATCGTGATCTCCCACGACGTCGACCTCGTCGAGACCGTGGTCAACAAGGTCTTCTACCTGGACGCCAACCGCTCCACGATCGACGTCTACAACATGGGCTGGAAGCTCTACCAGCAGCAGCGCGAGGCCGACGAGAAGCGCCGCAAGCGCGAGCGCCAGAACGCCGAGAAGAAGGCCGCCGCCCTCAACTCGCAGGCCGACAAGATGCGCGCCAAGGCCACCAAGACCGTGGCCGCGCAGAACATGGCCAAGCGGGCCGAGCGGCTGCTCTCCGGCCTGGAGGCGGTGCGCGCCTCCGACAAGGTCGCCAAGCTCCGCTTCCCTGACCCGGCGCCCTGCGGCAAGACCCCGCTGACGGCCGAGGGGCTCTCCAAGTCCTACGGTTCGCTGGAGATCTTCACCGATGTGGACCTCGCGATCGACAAGGGCTCGCGCGTCGTCATCCTCGGCCTCAACGGCGCGGGCAAGACGACGCTGCTGCGGCTGCTCGCGGGCGCCGAGAAGCCCGACACCGGCGAGGTGACCCCGGGCCACGGCCTCAAGCTCGGCTACTACGCCCAGGAGCACGAGACGCTCGACCCCGAGCGCAGCGTCCTGGAGAACATGCGCTCGGCCGCGCCGGACCTCGACCTCGTCCAGGTCCGCAAGACGCTCGGTTCCTTCCTCTTCTCCGGCGACGACGTCGACAAGCCGGCCGGGGTCCTCTCCGGCGGTGAGAAGACCCGCCTCGCCCTGGCCACGCTGGTCGTCTCCTCGGCGAACGTGCTGCTCCTGGACGAGCCCACCAACAACCTGGACCCGGCGAGCCGCGAGGAGATCCTCGGGGCCCTGCGGACCTACAAGGGCGCCGTCGTCCTGGTCACCCACGACGAGGGCGCGGTCGACGCGCTGGAGCCGGAGCGGATCATCCTGCTCCCGGACGGTGTCGAGGACCTGTGGGGCCCGGACTACGCGGACCTGGTGGCGCTCGCCTGACCCGGAGGCGGGCGGGTGATCATTCCCGGCTGGATCATTCGGCCCACGGGTGATCCTTCATCTGAGTGAGTGCGTCTCGTACCCCCGGCGCGGTGCTCTGCCGAATCCTTCCGGCGGACCCGCGCCGTACGCGTGTTCGTCCTGCCGCGCTGACCTGGCACTTCCCGCGCCATGCGGTACGGAGAACCGTTTCCGTCCCGGCGGAATCCGAGCTTCCGTTCGTGTCGACGTCGCACCTGTCCACAAACCCGGCGGCATGGACCTTGTCGAATGGGTGGCCAGGACGGACGGGAGGGGTGATCATGAGAAGTCCAGAGCGCACTTCCCATGAGGAGGCACGGGTGGCCGAGACTCTGAAGAAGGGCAGCCGGGTGACCGGCGCCGCGCGCGACAAGCTCGCGGCAGACCTGAAGAAGAAGTACGACTCCGGTGCGAGCATCCGGGCGCTGGCCGAGGAAACCGGCCGCTCCTACGGATTCGTCCACCGGATGCTGAGCGAGTCCGGAGTCACGCTGCGTGGACGCGGCGGAGCGACACGGGGCAAGAAGACCGCCTCGGCCTGACATGGGGCGGCTCGACCGGGCCACCGGGTCTCTCGGTGGCCACCCGGTCGGTCCACGGACCGGCCAGGTGGTTACTGTGCAGTCACTTAGCATCTGATGCAGTGCTGCACCGGAACCGGAGGCGCCCCATGCCCACGCTCGACGACTCTGAGCTCGTATTCGACAAGGACGGTGTACGGCTCACCGTCGAGGACGCCGTTGCCACGGTGACCCTGACCAATCCGGCGAAGCGCAACGCTCAGTCTCCCGCTCTGTGGCGGGCGTTGACAGAAGCCGGCCGGTCGTTGCCCGGCAGCGTGCGGGTCGTCGTGCTGCGCGGTGAGGGAAAGTCCTTCTCCGCCGGACTCGACCGGCAGGCGTTCACGCCCGAGGGCTTCGACGGAGAGCCGTCCTTCCTCGATCTCGCGCGCGGTTCCGACGAGGACCTCGACGCGGAGATCGCCGAGTACCAGGAGGCGTTCACCTGGTGGCGCCGTAGTGACCTCGTGTCGATCGCGGCCGTCCAGGGCCACGCCATCGGCGCGGGCTTCCAGCTCGCCCTCGCCTGCGACCTGCGGGTCGTCGCCGACGACGTGCAGTTCGCCATGCGCGAGACCAGCCTGGGTCTCGTCCCGGACCTGACCGGGACGCACCCGCTCGTCTCGCTCGTCGGCTACGCCCGCGCGCTCGAGATCTGCGCCACCGGGCGCTTCGTCCACGCGGAGGAGGCCGAGCGCATCGGTCTCGCCAACCTGTCCGTGCCCGCCGACGAGCTCGACGCGGCGGTACGGGACCTCGGCGCGGCCCTGCTCGCGGCGCCGCGCGCCGCGGTCACCGAGACCAAGGCGCTCCTCCGGGGTGCCGCCGGCCGCTCGTACGAGGAGCAGCGCACCGCCGAGCGGGCCGCCCAGGCCCGCCGTCTGCGCGACCTCGCGGGCCTCGGCGACTGACGCCCGCCCGCCGGGGCGGCCCGGGACCCGTTCGGCGGATCTCCGAGCCTCTCCCCGCGAGCCTCTCCGGACCCGGAAGGCCCCATCGGGCGGGCTCTAGCGGAACTCCGACACCACGACCGTGACCGCGGCGCCCTCCGGGGCGGCCGCGGTCACGGCCGTCCGCACCGCGCGGGCCACGTCCAGGGGCCGGGCGCCGGCCGTCACGGCCACCTCCACCCGGACCTCGTCGGGCCTCCGTCGCACCGGCGGTCCCAGGGCGTCCGTCACCCCCGCGACACCCGCCACCCCGAGCGCCGCCAGGGCCAGGGGGTCGTCCGTCGCCGGAGAGGTCCGGCCGGGCGGGGGAGCGGGGGGTCCCTCCTCCGGCGGAGCCTGGTCGAGGAGGTCCGTGACCTTCAGGTCCACGCCCGCCACCACCAGCCCGATCCCGTCCTCGGCGGCCGTGAGCAGCGCCGTCCGCAGTTCCTCGCCGAGCTCGGGGAGCGGGCGCCCGGCCGTCACGGCGAACGAGGCCGAGACGCGTACGCCGGCCTCCCGCCCCTGACCGGGCTCCGCTTCCGGCTCCGCTTCCGGCTCCGCCTCCACCGGGCCGATCCGCAGCTCGCCCGGCACCACTCCCGGTACCGCCGCCGCGGCCCGGCCGAGTACCTCGCGCACCGCCCGCTCGGTGATCCAGGCCCCGTCCGTCACCGTTCCGAGCGGCAGCAGCCTGCCCGGGGCGAGGCGTGCCCGTACCGCCGCCGTCCAACCCTCAGCCGTCGTCATTACCCCAGCCTGCCGTATCCCCGGGGCGGAACGGGGTAACCGCCCTTAGTGTGGGCGAAGAACCCCGAAATATCCCAGAAGGGGCTAAAAACGATGTCGGACACCACCTACGCAAGCGACTCCTCGGGCGACGAGACGCGCCGCACCTCGGTCACCAAGCGGGGCGGCGGCGCTCCCGCCTCCCGGGGCCGGACCACGATCGCCGACGGAGTCGTCGAGAAGATCGCCGGACTCGCCGCCCGGGACGTCGAAGGCGTCCACGCCATGGGCAGCGGGCTCTCCCGCACCTTCGGCGCCGTACGCGACCGGGTACCCGGAGGGGGCGGCAGCAAGTCGAACGCCACCCGGGGCGTGAAGGCCGAGGTCGGCGAGGTGCAGACCGCGCTCGACCTGGAGATCGTCGTCGTCTACGGCGTCTCGATCGCGGACGTCGCCGGAGACGTCCGCGAGAACGTCATCGCCGCCGTGGAGCGGATGACGGGCCTGGAGGTCGTCGAGGTCAACATCGCGGTCAGCGACGTGAAGCTGCCCGAGGACGAGGAGGACGAGCCGGAGCAGCGGCTCCAGTAGCCGTTGACGGCAGTGCACGGGGGGCTCAGGAAGACTCAGGAAGGGGTCAGGAATGAGCATGGCGGTGGTCGGCCTGGTGGCCGGAATGGCTCTCGGATTCGCCGGATACTTCGGCGGCTTCGGAGCGTTTGTACTGGTCGCGGCCTTGGGGGCGATCGGCTTCGTGGCGGGCCGCTTCCTCGAAGGCGACCTCGAACCCGGCGATCTGTTCCGGGGCCGCGACCGCGGCGACCGGCGGCGGTGACGCGAGGTGACAGCCGATCCGGCCCGTGGCCCGGTCCGTGACCGGGGGGCGACCAGGATCGCCGACCGGGTCGTCTCCAAGATCGCCGCCCAGGCGGCGAGGGAAGGTGTGGGCACCGTCCCGGACGGCGGTTCGAGGCCCCATGCCTCGGTCGTCGTCCACCGGGACGTCGTCCGGGTCGCCGTGAGCCTCGAACTCGACTACCCCACGGACGTGGGGCGCCGGTGCGGGGCCGTACGGAGCAGGGTCCGCACCCGGGTGGAGGAACTGGTGGGCATGGAGGTCCACGAGGTCACCGTCCACGTGGAACGCCTGCACTCCCCCCTCACCCGGCAGGACGCCCGGAGGGACCGCGTGTCATGACGAACCCGCCCGATCCCCACCCCGGCCCCGGCCCCGGCTCCGACCCGGACCCCGGCGCCGCCCCCGGCCCCGGGACCCACCCCGGCCCCGGCCACGTTACCGACGGGGACACCCGTACCCGCGTCCGTACCGACAAGGACCCCGGTGGCGGCGGCGCTCCCGCCCCGGCCGACGCACCCGCCTCCCGGGTCAGGCGCTTCTGGGCCGTCCGCCGCATCCCGGCCGCCGTCCTCGCCGCCCTGGTCCTCGGCGGGGCGGGGCTGCTCCTCTACGACGTCGCGGCCGTGCGGGCGGACCGCTCCGCCATGGCCTGGCGGCGCGAACTGGCCGACGGACTCGCGACCCGGCCGCTCGACGACACCTGGGTGATCGTCGGCGCCTGCGTCGCGGTCGTCCTCGGCCTCTGGCTCCTCGTCCTGGCCACGACCCCCGGCCTGCGGGCCGTCCTCCCGATGCGCCGCGAGCACGTCGACGTACGGGCCGGACTCGACCGGGAGGCCGCGGCCGTCGCCCTGCGGGACCGCGCCATGGAGGTCTCCGGCGTGCAGTCCGCCCGGGTGCGGGTGGGCCGCGCCAAGGCCCAGGTCAAGGCCGTCTCGCACTTCCGGGCGCTCGACGAGGTCCGCGCCGACGTGGAGGCGGCCCTCACCACGGGCATCGCCGAACTCGGCCTCGCCCGCCCGCCCGCGCTGACGGTACGGGTGGCCAGGCCGCCCAGGAAGGGATGAGCCGGTGACGGTCATGTTCCAGGAAGGGGTGTCCCCGTGACGGTCGTCCTCCGGCGCGTCAACCGCGTCCTGCTCGGGCTCGCCGGGCTGCTCCTCGTCCTCGGCGGCGGGGGAGTCCTCGCCGCCGCCCTCGACCTGTCCGTACCGTCCTGGTGGCCCTGGTCGGGCCCCTCGGACGTGCTGCTCTCCGCCGCCGACCGGCAGCGGTGGCGGGACGAGGGCTGGTGGTGGCCGGTGGTCATCGCGGTCCTCGGGCTCATCGTCCTGCTCGCCCTGTGGTGGCTGCTGGTCCAGTTCCGGCGCGCCCGGCTCTCCGAGGTCGTCGTCGACAGCGGCGACGGCGAGGAGGCCGTCCTGCGCGGGCGGGCCCTGGAGAGCGTCCTGGAGGCGGACGCCACCGCCCAGGAGGGAGTGGCGCGGGCCAAGGTCGCCCTCACCGGCCGCCGGGAGGCCCCCCGCGCCCGGGTCGCGCTCCTCCTGGAGCCGTACGCCTCCCCGGGGGACGCCCTGACGACGCTCAGCGGCCAGGCCCTGGCCCACGCCCGTACGTCCACGGGCCTGCCCGCCCTGCCCACCGAGGCGCGGCTGCGGGCGGTCAAGCACCGGGCCCGCCGGGTGAACTGACGGCGGGCCGGGGCACGGGGCCTCAGAAACCGCTGCGGGCCCCGCCGTCCACCGGGAGCATCAGACCCGTCAGGTACGAGGCGGCCGGCGACAGCAGGAAGGCCGCCGTCCGCCCGAACTCCGCCGGGGTGCCGTAGCGGCGCAGCGGGATGGCGGCCTCGTTGGCCGCGCGGGTCCCGTCGGCGTCGCCGGAGAGCGCGTCCAGGGAACGCACCCGGTCCGTGTCGATCCGGCTCGGCAGCAGCCCCACGACCCGCACCCCGCGCGGGCCCAGGTCGTTGGCGAGGGACTTGGCGAAGCCGGCGAGGCCCGGGCGCAGCCCGTTGGAGATGGTCAGGCCCGGGATCGGCTCGTGGACCGAGGCCGACAGGACGAAGCCGATGACCCCGCCCTCGCCGAGCGTCTCGGCGGCCGTGCGGGCCAGCCGCACCGCCCCGAGGAAGACGGTGTCGAAGGCGGCCGCCCACTGCTCGTCGGTGTTGTCCGCCGCGAAGCCGGGGGCCGGACCGCCCACGCTGATCAGGATGCCGTCGAGGCCGCCGAACCGGGCCCGCGCCTCGGCGACGAGCCGCGCCGGGGTCCCGGGGTCGTTGTTGTCGGCGGCGACCCCGGAGGCGCCGGGGCCCAGCTCGGCGACGGCCTCGGCGACGGCCTTCTCCTCCCGCCCGGTGATCAGCACCTTCGCGCCCTCGGCGAGCAGCGCCTCGGCGGAGGCCCGCCCGAGCCCCCGCGTCGCCCCGGTCACCACGTACACACGGTCCTTCAGCCCAAGATCCATGGACCTATCCTGCCGGGTCCCGATCCTCCGCTGCCAGTGCGAGCGCCGTGCCCACCAGGCCGATGTGGCTGAAGGCCTGGGGGAAGTTGCCCAGCTGGCGCCCCGTCACGGGGTCGTACTCCTCCGCCAGGAGGCCCACGTCGTTGCAGAGCGCCACCAGGCGTTCGAAGAGACGCCGGGCCTCCTCGGGCCTGCCGGTCAGCCGGAGCGCGTCCGCCAGCCAGAAGGAGCAGACCAGGAAGGTGCCCTCCTGGCCCGGGAGGCCGTCCACCGACCCGGAGCCGGTGCTGTAGCGGCGTACGTATCCGTCGTGCAGCAGCTCCTCCTGCACGGCGGCCACCGTGCCGACCACCCGGGGGTCGTCCGGCGGCAGGAAGCCGACCTGGGGGATGAGCAGGGTCGCCGCGTCCAGCTCCGACGAGCCGTAGGACTGGGTGAAGGTGTTCCGTTCGGGGTCGTAGGCCCTGGCACACACCTGCGCGTGGATCTCGTCCCGCATGGTCCGCCACCGCGCCGCGTCCCCGGGCAGCGAGGGGTCGGCCTCCAGGGTGCGGACGGCACGGTCGGCGGCCACCCAGGCCATCACCTTCGAGTGGGTGAAGTGGCGGCGCGGTCCGCGCACCTCCCAGAGGCCCTCGTCGGGCTCGCGCCAGGTCGACTCCAGGAAGCCCAGCAGGCTCAGCTGGAGGTTCCAGGCGTGCCGCTCCGCCGGGATCCCGGCCTCGCGCGCGCGGTGGAGTGAGTCCATGACCTCGCCGTACACGTCGAGCTGGAACTGGTCCACGGCGGCGTTCCCGGTCCGTACCGGCGCCGAGTCGGCGTACCCCCGCAGCCACGGCAGGGTGGTCTCGGGGAGCCGGCGCTCCCCGGCGGGGCCGTACATGATCTGGAGGTCGGCCGGGTCGCCGGCGACGGAGCGGAGCAGCCAGTCCCGCCAGGCCTGCGCCTCGTCGACGTACCCGGCGGCGAGCAGCGCGCCGAGGGTGAGCGAGGAGTCGCGCAGCCAGCAGGCGCGGTAGTCCCAGTTCCGTACGCCGCCGACCTCCTCCGGCAGGGAGGTGGTGGGGGCGGCCATGATCCCGCCCGTCGGGGCGTACGTGAGCGCCTTCAGGGTGATCAGGGAACGGAGCACCGTCTCCCGGTACGGGCCCCGGTAGGTGCAGCGTGCCGCCCACTCCCGCCAGTCCGCGAGCGACTGCTCCAGGGCCCGGTAGGGGTCGACGAGTTCGGGGCGCGGCTCGTGCGAAGGGTGCCAGGTGAGCACGAAGGCCACCTTCTCGCCGGCGTCGACGGTGAAGGAGGAGCAGGTGGAGAACTGCTGTCCCCAGGTCTTCACGGGCGGCTCGCTGCGCAGCCAGACCGCGTCCGGTCCGGCGATCGCGACCCGGTGGTCGTCGGCGCGGCGCATCCACGGCACGACCGACCCGTAGTCGAAGCGCAGCCGCAGGACGCCGCTCATCTCGACGCTGCCGCTGACGCCCTCCACGATCCGCATCAGATCCGGGGCCCTGTCCCGCTGCGGCATGAAGTCGATGACCTTGACGGTGCCGGTCCGGGTCTCCCAGTAGGTCTCCAGGACGAGGGAGTCCTCGGCGTACCGACGGGAGGTGCAGGTCGTGGCGCCCTTGGGGGCGATCCGCCAGTGGCCGTTGTCCTCGTCACCGAGGATCGAGGCGAAGCACGCCGCCGAGTCGAACCGTGGCAGACACAGCCAGTCGACCGATCCGTCGCGGCCGACGAGCGCGGCGGTCTGGAGATCGCCGATGAGGGCGTAGTCGTCGATACGTTGCGTCACGCTTTGGGCTGTTCCCGCAAGTGGCGGTGGTCAATCAGCGGGACGGAGTGGCCTGGATCGCGTCCGGCTCCTCCTCCGGGGCCCCGGAGGCGTCGGCGGAGGGCGCGGCCTCGCGGTCACGCCGCTCCCGGCGGACCAGGATCACCCAGCCGACGGGCACCCCGGCCGCGAAGAGCCACCACTGGACGGCGTACGCCATGTGCGCGCCGATCGAGTCGTGGTCGGGCTCGGGGATCTGCTCGGGGCCGTCCCCGGCGGGCTCCGGCGCGGTCTGTTCGAGATAGCCGCCGAGCACCTCGCGGCCGATGAGCTCGGCCTGCTGCCGGCTGTTGATGAGCATGACCTGGCGGTCCGGCAGGCCCTTCAGGTCCTTGATGCCGCTGGCGCCGGTCGTCTCGTCGGCCTTGAGCCGGCCGGTGATCGTCACCTCGCCCCTGGGGACGGGCGGCACCGCCGGGAAGGTGTGCTGGTCGGCGGCGGCCGGCACCCAGCCCCGGTTGACCAGGACGATCCGGCCGTCCCTGAGGACCAGCGGGGTGAGGACGTGTACGCCGACCCGGTCGTCGGAGTTGGTGCGACGGCGGACGACCACCTCGTGGGCGGTGTCGAAGGTGCCGGTGGCGGTGGCGGGCCGCCAGTAGTCGGAGCGCGGGACGGTGTGGCCGGGGGAGGTGAGCTCCTCGACGGGGAGCGGCTTCGCCGCGACACTGTCCGCGATCAGCGCGTTCTGGGCCACCCGGCGTTCGTGCCGGTGGAACTGCCAGAAGCCCAGCTCGATCATCGTGGGGATGAGGACGAGGGCGATCAGGGTGAGGATCACCCACTGCCGGGACAACAGGAAGCGGTACACGCCGTCGACGGTACAACGTGCCGGAAGGCCCCCTCGCGGCGGGTGCCGAAGGGGGCCGAAAGCCGTCAAGGGATCGTTTCCTCACGAGGGCCGGGTCACACCCGGTCGACGATGCCCACCTTTCCCTCCGCGCGGGCGCAGTGGCCGCCGCAGTACCAGCTGCCGTCGACCTCGACGCCCTGTCCGATGATCTGGACCCGGCAGTGTTCGCAGATGGGCGCCATGCGGTGGATGGCGCAGGCGAAGCAGTCGAAGACATGGACCGCGCCTTGCGCGTGTACTTCGAAGGACATGCCGTAATCGTTTCCGCAGACCTCACAACGTGCCATGCGCCACAGGGTGGGGCTCCCGGCGGGCGCGCGCAGCTCGGCACGCCCGCAGGGGCCGGGGCGTCACCCGTCTGCCGGGGCCACGTCCCGCAGCAGCTGGGTGTAGGCCGCCTCGTCGACGACCGGCGTGCCGAAGGACTTGGCCTTGACGGTCTTGGAGGTGGCGGAGTCCGGGTCGTTGGTGACCAGCAGGCTGGTCAGCCGGGAGACGCTGCCCGCGACGTGGAGCCCGGCGTCGACGGTGCGGTCCTCCAGGAGCTCGCGGTCGACGGAGGTGTCCCCGGAGAACGCCACCCGCATGCCCTGCTTGAGGGGTTTGTCCGTCTCGTACCGGCCCGGGTTGGGGTACGGGCACGCCGGACGCTTCCGCGACGGACGCCAGCTGTTCGCCCGGTACGAGGACCCGTACGAGGCCTGCCGGCCGATCCGCGGCCGCTCCGGGGACGAGGCCCACTCGGTCAGCGGACGGCACTCCAGGAGCGGCAGCCGTACGTTCCGCTCGGCCGCCGCGTGCAGGCTCGGCCGGAACGCCTCGGCGAGCACCCGCGCGTCGTCCAGCGCGTGGTGCGCGCGCTCCTGCACGACGCCGAAGTGCGCGGCGAGCGACTCCAGCTTGTGGTTCGGCAGCGGCAGCGCCAGCTCCTTGGCGAGCGCGATCGTGCAGAGCCGCTGCCGTACCGGGGCGGCCGACTCCGCGCGCGCGTACTCCCGGGCGATCATCTGCCAGTCGAACATCGCGTTGTGCGCGACGAGGACCCGCCCGTCGAGCCGGGCGGCGAACTCCGCCGCGATCTCCGGGAAGAGCGGCGCGCCCTCCAGGACGTCGCTCGTCAGCCCGTGGATCCAGACGGGGCCGGGATCGCGCTCGGGGTTGACGAGGCTGTACCAGTGGTCCTCGACGTTCCCCTGGGCGTCCAGCCGGTAGACGGCAGCCGACACTATCCGGTCGTCGCGGGCGAGTCCGGTGGTCTCCACGTCGACGACCGCGTACCCCTGCGGGTAGGCGGCCGGCCACGTCGCTGCTGTCGTACGGTCGTCAAGCACGGTCACTGAGAATACGGCCCGCGACCGACAACTCCGTCCCCGGTGTCCCCGGAGGCCCCGGAGAGGAGCCCGTGCACCAGGGCGCGCAGGGAGTCCACGAACAGCCGCTCGGTGTCGACCGGGGCGGCCAGGGCGCGTGCGAGCGGCGCGTCGGACCCGGTGTCCTCCCCGCGCCACAGCTCCTCCTCGGCGGGTGACTGGGCGGGCGCCCGCTCACGGTTGCGCTCCACCAGGACGTGGCCGACGACCTGGAACTGGACCGCGCGCACCACCCCCGCCGCCCGCGCCCCCCGCAGCCCCGCCGCGTGGGCCTCCTGGACCAGGGCGCGCTGGGACGGCAGGAACATGCGTTCCGTCAGGCCCCGTTCGTGGACCATCGCCACCAGGTGCGGGCGCTCCCGCAGGGCGCGGCGGAGCGCGCGGGCCACCGAGACCATCCGCTCGGCGGGGGTCGTGCCGTGCGGGCGGATCGTGCCGAGGTCGGCGACGGTCCGCTCGACGAGGGCGTCGAGCAGCGACTCGCGGTTGCCGACGTGCCAGTAGATCGAGGTCACGGCGGTGGAGAGTTCCGCGGCGAGCCTGCGCATCGTCAGGGCGTCCGGGCCGTGCTCGCGCACCAGGGCGGCCGCGGTCTCCAGGACTTCGTCACGGGTCAGCGCGGAGCGTGCCATCCGTTCCCCCAACTCCTCTGTGTGCACAGCTCTTTACCCTTCGTCGACGGCGGTGTAACTGTGTTACAGGCCGACGGTTCCGAAGGGTGGTACGTCATGGCACGAGTACGGTACGGGGCGCGCACGGACGCCGAGATCACGGCGGCCCGTACGGAGAGCGCCCGACTCCCCGACATCTGGTCCACCGGAGTGGTCGCCGTCTGGGAGACCGATCCGGACGTCGTCGCGGCGGTCCTGCCGCCCCCGCTGAAACCCACCGCGCGTCCCCTCGTACGCGCCGCCATCAGCAGGGTCGACCTGTCCGGCTACCCCCTCGGCGCCGGCTCGGTGGCGGTCGCCGCCGCCCACGGCGACCAGGAGGGGTGGTATCCGCTCGTCATGCCGATGACCCACGAGCGGGCCCTCGTCGGCGGCCGTGAGGTCTTCGGCGAACCCAAGAAGCTGGGGGAGGTCACCGTGGAACGCGACGGGCTCGTCGTGCGTGCCGCCCTCGCCCGGCACGGCATCGCCTTCGTGGAGGTCCGGGGCGCCGTCTCCGGGCCGCTGCCGCTGCCGGAGCCCGTGGAGAAGACCGACTTCTACTTCAAGTTCCTGCCGGGCGTGGACGGCACCGGCTTCGACGCCGACCCCGTCCTCGTCCACTGCGTCCGCGACGAGAGGGTGCGGAAGCTGGAACGGATCACCGGGGACGTCGTCCTGCGCGAGTCCATGTACGACCCCGTCGCCGACCTCCCCGTCCGCCGGATCGTCGAGATCACCCTCGGCGAGAAGACCACCGGCCAGAAGGGGCGCGTCGCGGAACGGGTCAGTGCCCAGGCCCTCCTGCCGTACATCCACCAGCGGTACGACGACCCGCGGCAGATCCTCGACGGCCCCCCGGAAGGGAGCGTGTGATGGAGCTGCGGCCGGGACAGGTCGCCGTCGTCACCGGCGCGGCGAGCGGCGTCGGACGGGCCCTGGCCCGCCGCTTCGCCGCCGAGGGCATGGCCGTGGTCCTCGGCGACGTCGAGGAGCGCGCGCTCGCCGAGGCCGCCGACGAGCTGACGGAGGACGGGGCCCAGGTCCTCGCCCGGACGGTCGACGTCTCGGACCCCGACGAGGTCCGGTCGTTCGCGGAGTCCGCGTACGACACCTTCGGCGCCGTGCACGTCCTCTGCAACAACGCGGGCGTCGGCTCCGGCGCCGAGGGGCGCATGTGGGAACACGAACCCAACGACTGGAAGTGGGCCTTCTCCGTCAACGTCTGGGGCGTCTTCCACGGCATCCAGGCCTTCGTCCCCCGCATGATCGCGAGCGGCGCACCCGGCCACGTCGTCAACACCTCCTCCGGCGACGGCGGCATCGCCCCGCTGCCCACCGCCTCCGTGTACGCGGTCACCAAGGCGGCCGTCGTCACCATGACCGAGTCGCTCTACGCGCATCTGAGGGCCGAGCACGCGCGCGTGGGCGCGTCCGTGCTCTTCCCCGGGCCGCACATGCTCCGCACCGGCCTCTGGGAGTCGCACCGCAACCGGCCCGAGCGGTACGCCAAGCAGCGGCCCCGCAGGACCCCGTACCGCAGCCTCGACCAGTGGGAGGCCGCCATGAAGGAGGCCGGGCACGAGGTGGCCTTCACCCCGGTGGAGGAGGTCGCCGACCACGTCGTCGACGGCATCCGCGCCGACCGCTTCTGGATGCTGCCCGAGAGCGAGCACAGCGACCGGCAGATCCGGGCGCGCTCGCGGTCGATGCTCGACCGCGCCAACCCGTCGTACCTGGAGAGCTTCATCCTCGACTGAGGGGGCCCCGATGACCGATCCGAACGACCCGTACCTGATCATCTCCTCCGACTGCCACGCCGGTCCGCCCACCGAGGAGTACCGGCCCTACCTCGACCCCCGCTTCCACCGCGCGTTCGACGAGTTCCTCGCCGGACGCGAGGCGCGCCGGGAGGCCATGACCCGGCTCGGGGTCCGCAACGAGGCCTTCGCGAACAAGTGGTTCCACGACAACGAGGAGGGTCTGCGCGGCGGCTGGGACGCCGGGCAGCGGCTCAAGGAACTCGACGGCGACGGGGTGGCCGCCGAGGTCGTCTTCCCCGACGCGGACGCCGTCGACAGCAGGACCGCCGCCCCCTTCGGCGTCGGCCTCGGGCTCTCCGGCGACCAGGACCCGGAGCTCGGCATGGCGGGCGCCCGGGCGCACAACCGCTGGCTCGCCGAGTTCGTCGGACAGCACCCCGAGCGGCACTGCGGGGTGGCGCTGCTCCCGATCACCGCGGAGCCGGCGAAGGTCGTCGCCGAGATCCACCGTGCCAGGGAGTCGGGGCTCGGCGCGCTGATGATCCCCTCCATGTGGGTCGACAAGGCGCCGTACCACGACCGGCGCTACGACCCGGTCTGGGCGGCCGCCGCCGAGACCGGGATGCCACTCGTCACCCACTCGGGCGCCGCCCCGCGCGAGGAGTACGGGGACCACCTCGGCATCTACGTCTCCGAGGTCACCTGGTGGCCGGCCAGGCCGCTGTGGTTCCTGCTCTGGTCGGGCGTCTTCGAGCGCCACCCCGGGCTGCGGTTCGGCGTCGCCGAGTCCGGCTGCTGGTGGCTGCCGAACCTGCTCTGGTTCATGGACCGGCTCTACCTCGGCGCGCACGGCGGCAAGAAGCTGTCCCCGTTCGCGGAGCTGAAGCGGCCCCCCAGCGAGTACCTGGACCGGCAGGTCTTCGTCTGCGCCACCAACACCAAGCGGCGCGAACTCGCCCAGCGGTACGAGATCGGCGTCGACAACATCCTGTGGGGCTCGGACTTCCCCCACCCCGAGGGCACCTGGCCCGACACGCGCGCGTGGCTCAGGAGGACCTTCCACGACATCCCGGTGACCGAGACGCGCCGGATGCTGGGCCTCGCGGCGGCGGAGGTCTTCGGCTTCGACACGGAGAAGCTGGCACCGGTCGCCCGCAGGATCGGCCCCACCCCGGCCGACCTCGGCCAGCCCGCCGACCAGGCCGCCGTCGTGGCCTCCTGGGCCCGCTCGCGCGAGGTCGGCCGGCACTGGCTGACCGACCACGACTTCCCCACCCTGGGGGTGAGCTGATGGACCGCTACACCGTCATCTCCGCGGACTGCCACGCGGGCGCCGACCTCCTCGACTACCGGCCGTACCTGGAGAAGAGGCACCATGACGCCTTCGACGCCTGGGCCGCGACCTACGTCAACCCGTACGAGGACCTGCTCGCCGACACCGCCGACCGCAACTGGAACTCCGAGCGCCGGCTGAGCGAGCTGGAGGCCGACGGCATCGTCGCCGAGGTCGTCTTCCCGAACACCGTCCCGCCGTTCTTCCCCTCCGCCTCGCTCATGGCCCCCGCCCCGACCCGCGAGGAGTACGAGCTCCGCTGGGCGGGCCTGCGGGCCCACAACCGCTGGCTGGCCGACTTCTGCGCCCTCGCCCCCGGCCGCCGCGCCGGAGTCGCCCAGATCCTCCTGAACGACGTCGACGAGGCGGTGCGCGAGATCCGCCGCACCAAGGAGGCCGGCCTCACGGGCGGCGTCCTGCTGCCGGGCGCCCCACCGGGATCCGGCGTGCCCGAGCTGTACTCCTCGGTGTACGACCCGATCTGGGCGGTCTGCGCGGAACTCGACGTGCCGGTGAACCACCACGGAGGCTCGGCCTCGCCGCCGCTCGGGGACGAACCCGCCGCCCGCGCCGTCTTCATGGTGGAGACCACCTGGTTCTCCCACCGGGCCCTGTGGCACCTCGTCTTCGGCGGCGCGTTCCGCCGCCACCCCGAGCTCAAGCTCGTCCTCACCGAGCAGGGTTCCGGCTGGATCCCCGGCATCCTGGACATGCTGGACTACTACCACGCGCGTCTGGTCGCCGCGGCCTCGCGGGCCGTGACCGCCGAGTCCAGGTTCGGTGCCGGTCTCGCCGCGTCGATGGGCAAGGGCCCCAGCGAGGTCTGGCGCGACAACTGCTTCGTCGGCGCCAGCTTCATGCGCCCCCACGAGGTGCCGCTGCGCGACCGCATCGGCCTCGACAAGATCATGTGGGGCAGCGACTACCCGCACGACGAGGGCACCACCCCGTACTCCCGCGAAGGCCTCCGGATCGCCTACGCGGGCGTGCCGAAGGAGGAGGTCGCCGCGATGACCGGCGGCAACGCCGCCCGCGTCTACGGCTTCGACCTCACCCTCCTCGACGCCCTGGCCGCCGTCCACGGCCCCACCGTCGAGGAGATCGCCGAGCCCCTGAAGGAGGTCCCCGCGGGCGCCACCAGCCCGGCCTTCGCCCCGGGCGGGTCGGTCCGCGTCTGGTGACCCGCCGGGTGCGACCCTCCTGACGTGACCGCACCCCCCGCGCCGGACGAAGCCCACGACGAGGCCCACGGCGGAGGCCTCGGCTCCCGTCTCAACTGGCTCCGGGCCGCCGTGCTCGGAGCCAACGACGGGGTGGTCTCCACCGCGGGCCTCGTCGTCGGCGTCGCCGGCGCCACCGAGTCCCAGGCCGCCCTGTTCACCGCCGGCCTCGCGGGGCTGCTCGCCGGATCGATGTCGATGGCGGCGGGGGAGTACGTCTCGGTCTCCACCCAGCGCGACTCCGAGAAGGCCGCGCTCGCCCAGGAGAGACGCGAACTGCGCGAACAGCCGGAGGCCGAACTCGCCGAACTGACCGGCCTCCTGGCCGCCCGCGGCCTATCCCGGAAGGTGGCCCGCGAGGCCGCCGAACAGCTCACCGCCCGTGACGCGCTGCGCGCCCACGCGCGTGTGGAGCTGGGCATCGACCCGGACCGGCTCACGATCCCCTGGCACGCCGCGGCCGCCAGCTTCCTCGCCTTCACCGTCGGCGCCCTGCTCCCGCTCCTCGCGATCGTCCTTCCCCCGGCCTCGGCCCGCCTCTGGGTCACGGTCGTCTCCGTCCTCGCGGCCCTGACCCTCACCGGCTGGTGGAGCGCCCGCCTCGGCGAGGCCCCCGCGGGCCGCGCGATCGCCCGCAACGTGGCGGGCGGAGCCCTGGCGATGGCGGTCACCTACGGCGCGGGCTCGCTGCTGGGAGCGACGGGGGTCTGAGGCGACGCCCCGGGCAGCCGTCGGACACGTCTGCCACCTGGTCCCCTTCGGACGCCGGCGTACGTCCCCGACGCCGGGCGCCCGCTACGCGGTCGCACCGATCTCCATCGCGGCGCGGCACCCGCTGACGGCGGGAGCACTCCGCGCGATGTACGGTGAACGTCGTACAAACGTCTGACAGCAAGGACCGTCCGCCATGCGCGCCACCACCATTCACGCCCCGTTCGACATGCGCGTGGAGGACGTGCCCGACCCGGTGGTGCAGGACCCCACCGACGTCGTCGTCCGCGTCCTGCGCGCCTGCGTCTGCGGCAGCGACCTGTGGGCCTACCGCGGCGAGTCCGCCCGGCAGCCCGGCCAGCGCATCGGCCACGAGTTCCTCGGCCTCGTGGAGGCGGCGGGCTCCGAGGTCACCGGCTTCACCGCCGGAGACCTGGTCGTCGCCCCCTTCGTCTGGTCCGACGGCACCTGCGACCACTGCGCCGAGGGCCTCCAGACCTCCTGCCCGCGCGGCGGCTTCTGGGGCTCGGTCGGCTCCGACGGCGGCCAGGGCGAGGCCGTCCGTGTCCCCTTCGCCGACGGCACCCTCGTCAAGCTCCCCGCCGACGCCGCCTCCGACGACCGGCTCCTCACGGCGCTGCTCGCCCTCTCCGACGTCCTGGGCACCGGCCACCACGCCGCCCTCGGCGCGGGCGTGAAGCCGGGCTCCACCGTCGCCGTCGTCGGTGACGGCGCCGTCGGCCTCTGCGGCGTCCTCGCCGCCAAGCGGCTCGGCGCCGAGCGGATCATCGCGCTCGGCCGGCACACCGCCCGTACCGACATCGCCCGCCTCTTCGGCGCCACCGACGTCGTCGCCGAGCGCGGCGAGGCCGCCGAGGCCGCCGTCCGCGAGCTCACCGGAGGCCAGGGCGCCCACGGCGTCATCGAGGCGGTCGGCACCGAGCAGTCCATGCGGACCGCCGTCGCCATCGCCCGCGACGGCGGCTCCATCGGCTACGTCGGCGTCCCGCACGGCAGCGGCACCGGGCTCGACCTGTCCGTCATGTTCGACCGGAACATCGCGCTGCGCGGCGGCGTCGCCCCGGTCCGGGCGTACATCCCGGAGCTCCTCCCGGACGTCCTCGACGGCACCGTCGATCCCTCCCCGGTCTTCGACCTGACCGTCGGCCTCGACGGCGTCCCGGGCGGTTACAAGGCGATGGACGACCGCACCGCGCTCAAGGTCCTCGTCAAGCCGTAGTCCAGACGGCGTCGTCCGCGCCCTGCGGGCCCGGCGGGCGGGACCAGCCCGTCGGGCCGCCCTCGTACGCGACGGGCGACAGCGCGTGCCGCAGCCGCCCCAGCGGCCCCTCCGACTCGGTGAGATACCGCTCGGGCTCGTACCGGGGCAGCGCGTGCGTCAGCCAGTGGCCGGTCTGGGCGAGGGCGAGCCGGACGAGCCGGGTGCCGCCGTCCCGGTCCTGCTCGGTCAGCGACCGCAGCACCGCCGCCGCGAGCAGATAGCCCGTGCCGTGGTCCAGGGCCTGCGCGGGCAGCGCGCCCGGCTCCCGCGCCGAGCCCTCCGTCACGCCGATCCCGGTCGCCACCTGGACCAGGCTGTCGAAGCCGCGCCGCCCGCCCCACGGCCCGTAGTCGCCCCAGGCGGAGAGCCGGGCGATCACGAGCCCCGGCCGGTGGAGGCCGAAGCGGTCGAGGGCGCCCGGCCGGTAGCCGGTGACCAGCACGTCGGCGGAGTCCAGGAGTTCGCCGAGGGTACGCCGGTCGGACGGGCGGTCCAGATCGAGCGCGGCGCTCCGCTTCCCGACGTCCGTCTCCGCGTGCTGGTCGGCCAGTTCGGGGTTTCCGGGCGGGTCGATCCGCAGCACGTCCGCGCCGAGCAGCGCGAGCGTCCGGGTCGCCACCGGCCCGGCGATCACCCGGGTCAGGTCCAGGACCCGCAGCGGACCCGTACGGCGCCGGGGCGCGGACTCGTCGAGCCGCTCCCGGGTCAGCAGCGGCCGCGCCGCCACCTCACGGCCCTGCGGGTGCGCCGCCCACTCCCCGGGCGTGCGCAGGGCCACGGCCAGGCCCCCGGCCGCGTACACCGCCGTCTCGGCCTCGACCGCCCCGCGCTCCCCGATCGCCGCCGCCACGGCCTCCACCGACTCCTCCCGCACGTCGAGCGCGGTCAGCAACGCGGCCCGGTGGTGCGGGTAGTTGGCATGGGTGCGGACCCAGCCGTCGGCCGCCCGCCAGAACCGGGAGAGCGGCGCGAAGCTCACCGGAGCCCGCCCGTCGATCCGGAGGTGACGCTCGCTCACGAAGGCGGTGGCGACGGCCCCGTCGTCCACCCGGACCGGCCCCGGGAGCCCGGCCCGCTCGACGGCGGCGAGCCCGGCGACCGCGACCGCGGCGCGGGCCAGCTCCATCACGGGCAGCCGCGCGGACAGCAGCCCGGCGGGCCCGCCGTACTCCACCCGGTCCACCAGGGCGGGATCGCCGCCCAGCGCCGACCACAACATCTCCGTACCGGTGCGCACCGTGTTGTCCATGAGCGCAGTGTGGCACTGGGTGCCACGCGAAGGGCCCCGGCGTGGCACACCACACCAGGGCCCTCGTTCAGACGATCCGTACTCAGCGGCGGACGGCGTCCAGCGCGTCGATCAGACCGGCTCCGTAGAAGCCGTTCTTGTTCTTGCCACCCTCGCAGACGGCGTCGATCTTGCCGTCACCCTCGATGTCGTACGGGTTGGTGCAGGCGCGCTTGTCGGCCTGCGCGTACAGCAGGGCCTTGAGCGCCGCCGGGCTCGCGTGGGGGTGCGTCGACTTGATCAGGGCCAGGACACCCGCCGCGTGCGGCGCGGCCATCGACGTGCCGGCCTTGTAGTTGTAGCCGCCGTTGACCGTGGTCGACAGGATGCGGCCGTTGACCGCCGGCGCGTCCGGGGTCTGGTACTCGGTGCGGTCACCGCCGGGGGCGGCGATGTCGATGACGCCGAGACCGTAGTTGGAGTAGGACGCCTTCAGGTCCTTGGCGCCGGTCGCGGAGACGGTGACGACGCCCGGCAGCATGGCCGGGTAGTCCAGGCACTGCTTCGGGTCGATGACGCGGTCGCCCGGCGTCGTGTCGTTCGGGCTGCTGTTGTCGACGATCGAGTCGGCCGCCAGGTCGAACTTCGAGTTGCCGGCCGCCGCGACGTTGACCGCGCCCTTGCGCTCCGCGTAGCGGGTCGCGCGGGTGACCGCCTCGATGAGGGCCTTCTGGTCCGCGTCGTTCTTGCAGGCGAACATCCACGGGTCGGTGTAGTAGCTGTTGTTCGTGACGTCGACGCCGTGCTCGGCCGCCCACACGAAGCCGCAGACGACGGCCTCCGTGTAGAAGAAGCCGTCCGGGGTGGACACCTTGATGCCGGAGACCTTCACGCCCGGGGCGACACCGGTGATGCCGATGCCGTTCTTGGCGGCCGCGATCGTACCGGCGACGTGGGTGCCGTGGTCGCTCTCGCCCGGGTTGGGGCGCCACGAGCCGGCGGTGGTGTCCGGCTTGCCGGAGACGCAGTTGGCGGAGGCCTTGACGTCGAAGTTCGGCGCCAGGTCCGGGTGGGTGTCGTCGACACCCGTGTCGATGACAGCGACGGTGACCCGCTTGCTGCCGAGGGTCCGCTGGTGCGCCTTGTCGGCCTTGATCGCCGGGAGGTCCCACTGCAGGGGCTCGAGGGCGTCCTGCTCGTCCGTCGCCCGGGCGGCGGCGGCCTTGGCCTCGGCCTCGGACAGCGCCTGCGTGCCGCCGTCGATCGCGTTGTCGCTCTGCGCGGTGAGCGGGGCGGTACGGGTCGAACCGGCCGACACCACACCGTGGGCCTTGCGGATCGTCTTCGCGAACTCGGGGTTCTGCGAGTGGACGACTATCACGCCTATCTGGTCGTACGCGATGACCACCTCGCCGCCTGCGCGGGCGATCGCCTTCTTCACCGAGGCGGCGGTCCAGCGACCTCCGTCGACGTTCACGACGTACGACAGCTTCGGGCCGTCCGTCGTCACCGTGGCCGCTGCGGGAGTGTCACTCAGATCCGCGGCGGAGGCAGCTCCGGAGGGAAGGAAGCCGAGCGAGGCCGTGAGCGCGAGACCAACCGGCAGAGCGAGAGCTCGGCCGCGCCTCGATCCCAGATGAGCCATGGGTTCTCCACATCATCCGTATGAACTGTCCACGCGCGGGTTTACGCGCGGACAGGTGCATGACGAGTGAAGCTATCGCTGATCTTCCCGACCCTTCAATGAGTTGAGAAGACTTCATGAAGATCTGACAGAAGAAATCTTCCGGGTGAACCACTTCCCGTTCCGCTCCGTGCCGTTGGTCAGGGGAGGGGCTCCGGTCGGAGCCCCGCTTCCCGCACCCCCGGTGAGGCCCCCTTGACCATGCCGTCCGCCCCCGCGTCACGAGGAGATTCCGTGGCTACCGAAGCACCGCCGCCGCCCAGAAACGGGACGGAGGCCGCATCCGCTCCCGTACCGCCCACGACGGAACAGTTCGTCGAGGTGCAGGAAGGCGAGGAGTTCGGCGAACTGCGCCGTACGTACCGCTCCTTCGCCTTCCCGCTCACCCTGGCCTTCATCGCCTGGTACCTGCTGTACGTGCTGCTCTCCAACTACGCGGGCGGCTTCATGGGCACCAAGGTCTTCGGCAACATCAACGTGGCGCTCGTCCTCGGCCTCGGCCAGTTCGCCACCACGTTCCTCATCGCCTGGCTCTACTCGCGGCACGCGGCGAACCGGCTCGACCCCAAGGCCGAGGCCATCAGGAACCGTATGGAGGGCGACGTATGAGCACCCCCGTCCTGCTCGCGGCGGGCAACGCCACCAGCGAGCACCGGCCGCTGATCATCGCCCTCTTCGGCGCCTTCGTGATCGCCACCCTGGTCATCACCGTCTGGGCCGGCCGCCAGACGCGCAGCGCCGCCGACTTCTACGCCGGCGGAGGCCAGTTCACCGGCTTCCAGAACGGCCTCGCGATCTCCGGCGACTACATGTCCGCCGCGTCCTTCCTCGGCATCAGCGGCGCCATCGCCCTCTACGGCTACGACGGCTTCCTCTACTCGATCGGCTTCCTGGTCGCCTGGCTGGTCGCCCTGCTCCTGGTCGCCGAACCGCTGCGCAACTCCGGCCGGTTCACGATGGGCGACGTCCTCGCCTACCGGATGCGCCAGCGGCCCGTCAGGACCGCCGCCGGAACCTCCACCATCGTCGTCTCGATCTTCTACCTGCTCGCGCAGATGGCGGGCGCGGGCGTCCTCGTCTCGCTGCTGCTCGGCATCACCAGCGACGGCGGCAAGGTCGCGATCGTCGCCCTCGTCGGCGTCCTGATGATCGTCTACGTGACGATCGGCGGCATGAAGGGCACCACCTGGGTGCAGATGGTGAAGGCCGTCCTGCTCATCGCGGGCACGCTCCTCATCACCTTCCTCATCCTGCTGAAGTTCGACTTCAACCTCTCGCAGCTGCTCGGCGCCGCCGCCACCAACAGCGGCAAGGGCGACGCCTTCCTCGAACCCGGCCTCAAGTACGGCGTCAGCGCCCTGTCGAAGCTCGACTTCATCTCCCTCGGCATCGCCCTCGTCCTCGGCACCGCCGGCCTGCCGCACATCCTGATCCGCTTCTACACGGTGCCGACCGCCAAGGCCGCCCGCAAGTCGGTCAACTGGGCCATCGGCATCATCGGCGCCTTCTACCTGATGACGATCGTCCTCGGCTTCGGCGCCGCCGCCCTGCTCAGCGGCGACACCATCAAGGCGTCCAACAAGGCCGGCAACACGGCGGCCCCGCTCACCGCCCTGGAGGTCGGCGGCGGCGCCGGTTCCACCGGTGGCGCCATCCTCCTCGCGGTCATCTCCGCCGTCGCCTTCGCCACCATCCTCGCCGTCGTCGCCGGTCTGACCCTGGCCTCGTCCTCGTCCTTCGCGCACGACATCTACGCCAACGTGATCAGGCGCGGGAAGGCCACCGAGAAGGAGGAGATGCGGGCCGCCCGCTGGTCCACCGTCCTCATCGGCATCGTGTCGATCGCGCTCGGCGCCCTCGCCCGCGACCTCAACGTCGCCGGCCTGGTCGCCCTCGCCTTCGCCGTCGCCGCCTCGGCCAACCTGCCGACGATCCTCTACTCGCTCTTCTGGAAGCGGTTCACCACCCAGGGCGCGCTCTGGTCGATCTACGGCGGACTGGTCTCCTCCGTCGTCCTCGTCCTCTTCTCGCCGGTCGTCTCCGGCGGACCGGCCTCGATGTTCAAGGGCGTGGACTTCCACTGGTTCCCGCTGGAGAACCCCGGCCTCGTCTCGATCCCGCTCGGCTTCCTCCTCGGCTGGCTCGGCTCGCTCCTCTCCAAGGAGGAGCCCGACGCGGGCAAGTACGCGGAGCTGGAGGTCAAGTCCCTCACCGGCGTCGGGGTCGCCGCCGCGGTCAAGCACTGACCGGAGCGCGGCGGTTCGCACACGCTCCGCAGCGATCCACCGGCCGCGTCGTAGAGTTCTACGACGCGGCCGCGCCGGTCCTCGTGGCAATCTGCCCTGCTCGTTGTCCGCGCGCTCACGTAGGCTCGAACCACACGCACCACCACACGCGACCGACAAGACAGGGAGGGGGCCCACAGTGCTCATCGACACCTACGGCCGCGTCGCCACCGACCTGCGCGTCTCGCTCACGGACCGCTGCAATCTCCGCTGCACGTACTGCATGCCGGAGGAGGGCCTCCAGTGGCTCGCGAAGCCGGACCTCCTCACCGACGACGAGATCGTCCGGCTGATCCGCGTCGCGGTCACCGACCTCGGGGTCACCGAGGTCCGCTTCACCGGCGGCGAGCCGCTGCTCCGCCCCGGGCTCGTCGGCATCGTGGAGCGCTGCGCGGCCCTGGAGCCCCGCCCCCGGATGTCCCTCACCACCAACGGCATCGGACTCAAGCGCACGGCCGCCGCCCTCAAGGCGGCCGGCCTCGACCGGGTCAACGTCTCCCTGGACACCCTGCGCCCCGAGGTCTTCAAGACCCTCACCCGGCGCGACCGTCACCAGGACGTCCTCGACGGCATGACCGCCGCCCGCGAGGCCGGCCTCACCCCGGTCAAGGTCAACGCGGTCCTGATGCCCGGGCTCAACGCCGACGAGGCCCCCGACCTCCTCGCCTGGGCGGTGGCGGAGGGTTACGAGCTCCGCTTCATCGAGCAGATGCCCCTGGACGCCCAGCACGGCTGGAAGCGCGACGGAATGATCACCGCGGGGGACATCCTGGAGTCCCTGCGCACCCGCTTCACCCTGACCCCCGAAGGCGACGGCGAGCGCGGCTCGGCGCCCGCCGAGCGCTGGGTCGTCGACGGCGGACCGCACACGGTCGGCGTGATCGCCTCCGTCACCCGCCCGTTCTGCCGGGCCTGCGACCGCACCCGGCTCACCGCCGACGGGCAGGTGCGGACCTGTCTGTTCGCCACCGAGGAGACGGACCTGAGGGCCGCGCTCCGCTCGGACGCCACGGACGGGGACGTCGCGGAGATCTGGAAGAAGGCGATGTGGGGCAAGAAGGCCGGCTCCGGCCTCGACGACCCGAGCTTCCTCCAGCCCGACCGTCCGATGTCAGCGATCGGCGGCTGAGCGGGCGGCGCCCCGGACGGTCCCGGCCTCAGGGCCCGGCGGACTCCCAGTCGGCCAGCGGCACGACGTCCTTGAGGAAACCCCGTACGCCCAGGAACTGGGAGAGGTGTTCGCGGTGCTCCTCGCACGCGAGCCAGGTCTTGCGACGCTCGGGCGTGTGCAGCTTGGGGTTGTTCCACGCGAGCACCCAGACGGCGTCGGCGCGGCAGCCCTTGGCGGAACAGATCGGCTTCTCTTCGCTCACCTGATCATTGTCCAGCAAGGGCGATGCCGGGCAGCCACGGGGGGAGCTGCCCGGCATCGGTCCGTCGCTCCGACGGGGGATGCGGAGCGCGTAGGCAGTATGTCACGGCACATGGGGTGCGGTGCACTGGAACTTCATGATTGATCTGAGCTTTTCTTGAGGTTTCCGGCCACTGTCCGTGATCAGTTCCGGCCGTGCGAGCCGTCCGTGTCCGCGTCCCCCGAGGTCTCGGCGGCACCGAGCGCCGGCCGCACCGGAGCCGGCATGAAGGTGGAGGGAAGGGACGGAGCCGACTCGCGTCCCGCGTTCGCGATGACCACGGCGATGTAGGGGAGCAGGATGCCCAGGGCGAGGGCCACGATCGCCACGTGCCGCTCGACGTTCCACAGCACCGCGGCCGCGATCACGGAGAGCGTCCGGACCGTCATCGAGATGATGTAGCGCCGCTGGCGCCCCCGGACGTCGTCCGCGAGCCCCTGCCGGGCCCCCGTGATCCGGAAGACCTCGCCTCCGTCGCGCTTCGCCATCGCCGTCCACCACCCACCGGTCGCGCCGGACTCACCCGGTCCGGACCTCCACTCCACGGTACGCCCGCCGCCCGGCGCCGACGAGGCCGGGGGCACGGATGGCGCTGTCCGACATGCGGCGTATGGCCGCTGGGACGAGACTGGGCCCACATGCGTACAAGGAGGCGACGATGGGCTGGTTGTGGGCGATCATCGTGGGACTGGTCCTCGGTCTGATCGCGAAGGCGATCCTGCCGGGGAAGCAGCAGATCCCGCTGTGGCTGACGGTCGTGTTCGGCATTCTCGGCAGTGTGCTCGGCAACGCGGTCGCGACCTGGATCGGGGTCAACGAAACCAAGGGCATCGACTGGATCCGCCACCTGCTCCAGCTGGCCGGCGCCGTCCTCGTGGTCGGCGTGGGCGACATGCTGTGGGCCTCGATCAGGGGCAACCGGCAGCGCGCCTAGCGTCGGGCTGAAACCAGGAGGCCCGGTCCGACACGCGAGGTGTCGGACCGGGCCTCCGGCGATTCCGCGGACCGGCCGGTCCGCCGGGGGTCACTCCCCGGCGAACTCGATCGCCGCCAGGTTCTTCTTGCCGCGCC
Source organism: Streptomyces sp. Qhu_M48 (assembly GCF_051305195.1). Lineage (NCBI taxonomy): Bacteria > Bacillati > Actinomycetota > Actinomycetes > Kitasatosporales > Streptomycetaceae > Streptomyces > Streptomyces sp. Qhu_M48. Next base: position 2,085,319 of record NZ_CP195432.1, read on the forward strand.
GCAGCACCAGCCACCGGCCGTGCAGCAGCTCCTCCGCGGACACCTCGGCGTCCTCGGCGGTGACCTTCACGTTGTTCACGTACGCCCCGCCCTCCTTCACCGTGCGCCGCGCCCCCGACCTGCTCGGCGCGAGCCCGACCTCGGTGAACAGGTCCACGACCTGGCCCAGCCCGGTCACGCGCGCGTGCGGCAGCTCGGACAGGGCGGCGGCCAGCGTGGCCTCGTCCAGCTCCGCCAGGTCGCCCTGGCCGAACAGCGCCTTGGAGGCGTCGATGACGGCCGCGCACTGGTCCGCGCCGTGCACCAGAGCGGTCAGCTCCTCGGCCAGCGCGCGCTGGGCGGCACGCGCCTGCGGCCGCTCGGCGGTCTGCGCCTCCAGCGCCTCCAGCTCCTCGCGGGACTTGAAGGAGAGGATCCGCATGTACGTCGAGATGTCCCGGTCGTCGACGTTCAGCCAGAACTGGTAGAACGCGTACGGCGTGGTCATCTCCGGGTCGAGCCAGACGGCCCCGCCCTCGGTCTTGCCGAACTTGGTGCCGTCCGCCTTGACCATCAGCGGGGTCGCGAGCGCGTGCGCCTCGACACCCGGCTCCAGGCGGTGGATCAGGTCGAGACCGGCCACCAGGTTGCCCCACTGGTCCGACCCGCCCTGCTGCAGCGTGCAGCCGTAGCGGCGGTACAGCTCCAGGAAGTCCATGGCCTGGAGCAGCTGGTAGCTGAACTCGGTGTAGCTGATGCCCTGCTCGGACTCCAGGCGCCGGGCGACGGAGTCCTTGGTCAGCATCTTGTTGACCCGGAAGTGCTTGCCGATGTCCCGCAGGAACTCGATCGCCGACAGGCCGGCGGTCCAGTCCAGGTTGTTCACCATGACCGCCGCGTTCTCCCCTTCGAAGGAGAGGAACGGCTCGATCTGCGTCCGCAGCCGGTTCACCCAGTTCGCGACCGTCTCGGGGTCGTTCAGGGTGCGCTCGGCCGTCGGCCGCGGGTCACCGATCTGGCCGGTGGCCCCGCCGACCAGCGCCAGCGGCCGGTGCCCGGCCTGCTGGAGCCGGCGGACGGTGAGGACCTGGACCAGGTGGCCGACGTGGAGACTGGCCGCGGTCGGGTCGAAACCGCAATAGAAGGTGACGGGACCGTCCGCGAGAGCCTTGCGCAGTGCGTCCTCATCGGTGGACTGGGCGAAGAGCCCACGCCACTTCAGCTCGTCGACGATGTCGGTCACGTCGTCCGTCTCCTTGATTGATTGCGGTGATGCCGTGGCCAGTCTAGGTGGGTCAGACTCCCTTGCTGACCGAGCTCATGTTGAAGTCGGGCACCCGCAGGGCGGGCATCGCGGCCCGGGTGAACCAGTCGCTCCACTCGCGCGGCAGCGTCTTCTCGGTCCGGCCCGCCTCCGAGGCCCGCGACAGCAGGTCCACCGGCGACTCGTTGAACCGGAAGTTGTTCACCTCGCCGACGACCTCGCCGTTCTCGACGAGGTAGACGCCGTCCCGGGTCAGACCGGTGAGCAGCAGCGTCGCCGGGTCGACCTCGCGGATGTACCAGAGGCAGGTGAGGAGCAGTCCGCGCTCCGTCGCGGCGACCATCTCCTCCAGGGAGCGCTCGCCGCCGCCGTCCAGGATCAGGTTCCCCGCTCCGGGGGACACGGGCAGCCCGGTGAGCGCCGCCGTGTGCCGGGTGGTGGTCAGCCGCTCCAGCCTGCCGTCCCGCACCCAGTCCGTCGGCGCGATCGGCAGACCGTTGTCGAAGACGGAGGAGTCGTCGCCGGAGGAGTGCGCGATCACGAAGGGGGCGGACTCCAGGCCCGGCTCGTTCGGGTCGCTGCGCAGGGTCAGCGGCAGCGGGGAGAGGGTCTCGCCGAGCCGGGTGCCGCCGCCGGGCTTGGAGAAGACCGTGCGGCCCTCGACCGCGTCCCGGGCCGTGGAGTTCCACAGCTGGTAGATCAGCAGGTCGGCCACGGCCGTCGGCGGCAGCAGCGTCTCGTACCGCCCGGCGGGCAGCTCGATCCGGCGCTCCGCCCAGCCGAGGCGGACCGCGAGCTCGGCGTCGAGCGCCGCCGGGTCGACGTCCTTGAAGTCCCGCGTCGAGCGCCCGGCCCAGGCGGAGCGCGTCCGGTCGGGGGACTTGGCGTTCAGCTCCAGGGTCCCGTTGGGCTGGTCGTGCCGGAGCCGCAGGCCCGTGGACGTGCCCAGGTAGGTGGAGGTCAGCTCGTGGTTGGCGAAGCCGTACAGCTCACGGCCGCCGGCCCGGGCCCGGGCGAAGGCCTCGCCGAGCGCCGGGGCGAAGTCACCGAACACGGCGGAGGAGGTCTCCGCGGGCGCGTCCGTGAAGTCGGGGGACGACGGCACGTCCGTCACCAGCGGCTGGGCGTCCTCGGCGGGCCCGGCGGCGCGGGCGGCGGCCTCGGCGGCCCGGACCAGCGGCTCCAGGTCGTCGGCGGTCACGGCGGACCGGGAGACGACACCGGAGGCGGTGCCCTGGGCGCCGTCGACGGTCGCGACGACCGTGAGCGTACGGCCCCGGGTCACACCGTTCGTGGTGAGCGCGTTGCCCGCCCAGCGCAGGTTGGCCGAGGACTCCTCGTCCGCGATGACGACACACCCGTCGGCACGGGACAGCTCCAGGGCCCGCTCGACGATCTCGTACGGCTTGCTGACGCGGCTCATCGTCCGGCCTCCTGCGTCGTGTTCAGGCTGTGCTTGCCCGGGGGGCGACCCCCGGACCCCCGGCAGATCGTGGGGCGGCTGCTCATCGTCCGGCCTCCTGCGTCGTGTTCAGGCTGTGCTTGCCCGGGGGGCGACCCCCGGACCCCCGGCAGATCCTGGAGCGGCTGCTCATCGTCCGGCCTCCTGCGTCGTGTTCAGAATGTTGACACCCCGGAAGAGGGCGGAGGGGCAGCCGTGGGAGACCGCGGCGACCTGACCCGGCTGGGCCTTGCCGCAGTTGAACGCGCCACCGAGGACGTACGTCTGCGGGCCGCCGACCTGCTCCATCGAGCCCCAGAAGTCGGTGGTCGTCGCCTGGTAGGCCACGTCCCGCAGCTGGCCGGCGAGCCGCCCGTTCTCGATGCGGAAGAAGCGCTGCCCGGTGAACTGGAAGTTGTAGCGCTGCATGTCGATCGACCAGGACCGGTCGCCGACCACGTAGATGCCGCGCTCCACGCCCCCGATCAGGTCCTCCGTCGACAGACCGCCCGGGTCCGGCTGGAGCGACACGTTCGCCATCCGCTGCACCGGCACGTGCGCGGGGGAGTCCGCGTGGGCGCAGCCGTTCGACCGGCCCAGGCCCGTGAGCTTCGCGATCCGCCGGTCCAGCTGGTAACCGACGAGCGTGCCGTCCTTCACCAGGTCCCAGCTCTGCGCCGCGACGCCCTCGTCGTCGTACCCGATGGTCGCGAGCCCGTGCTCGGCGGTCCGGTCCCCCGTCACGTTCATGATCGAGGAGCCGTACGCCAGCTTGCCGAGCTGGTCGAAGGTGGCGAAGGAGGTGCCCGCGTACGCGGCCTCGTACCCCAGGGCCCGGTCCAGCTCGGTGGCGTGCCCGATCGACTCGTGAATGGTCAGCCAGAGGTTCGACGGGTCCACGACCAGGTCGTACCGCCCCGCCTCCACGCTCGGCGCCCGCATCTTCTCGGCGAGCAGCCCCGGGATCTCGTCCAGCTCCCTGTCCCAGTCCCAGCCGGTGCCGGTCAGGTACTCCCAGCCCCGCCCGGCCGGCGGCGCGATCGTCCGCATCGAGTCGAACTCGCCGGTCGTCCCGTCGACGGCGACCGCCGTCAGCTGCGGGTGGAGCCGCACCCGCTGCTGCGTGGTGACCGTCCCCGCCGTGTCCGCGTAGAACTTGTTCTCGTGGACGGTGAGCAGCGAGGCGTCCACGTGCGCCACGCCGTCCGCGCGCAGCAGCCGCGCGCTCCAGTCCGCGAGCAGCGCGCTCTTCTCCTCGGCGGGCACGGAGAAGGGGTCGATCTCGTACGAGGAGACCCAGGTGCGCTCCTCGTGCACCGGCTCGTCGGCGAGCTCCACGCGTTCCTCCGACCCGGCCGCCGCGATCACCTTCGCCGACAGCTTGGCCATGGCCACCGCCTGCGAGGCGACCCGCGCGGCCCCGTCCATGGTCAGGTCGACGCCCGACGCGAACCCCCAGGCACCGCCGTGCACCACCCGCACCGCGTAGCCGAGGTCCGTGGTGTCCGAGGAACCGGACGGCTTGGCGTCGCGCAGCCGCCACGCGGCGCTGCGCACCCGCTCCAGGCGGAAGTCCGCGTGCTCGGCACCGAGCGCGCGCGCTCGGGCGAGCGCGGCGTCGGCGAGCGCCCGCAGGGGCAGCGCGACGAACGAAGGGTCGATCTGATGGACCACGAGCGGCCTCGCTCTCGGTGATCGGAAGGCGGCGGTTGATCTGTTCCGGAAGTCAATCACGGGACGGGTCGCCGAGGCGGCGCATTGAAGTGCGCCCACCGCGTAACCCGCGCCAACAGGACCCCCTCCAGACCGCGTTGAGCGACCGGAATAAGGCAGAGGCATAGCCCCTGTGTTGATGGGATGAGATGATCCACGCCATGCACGGGTGGGTGAACGGGGTCAGGTCCTGGCTGTCGTCGCTGGACGAGGACGCACTCAAATCCCTGCTGACCTGGCACCCGTGCCTACGGGGCGAGAAACACGCCCACAACTCGGACCGGCCCCTGCGCCCCTCCCCTCCCTCGCGGCGGGAACTCCACGCGGCGCGGGTGCGCCTCGCCAAGGCCCAGCAGGGACAGCTGACGAGCATCACCGCCTGCGGGCTCGTCTGGGCGGTGAAGGCGCTCCACACCGAGTACGGCTTCTCGCAGCGCGCCCTCACGGAGCCCACGCTCGAAGAACTCCTCGCCATGCTCACGGTGCTCGACCCGCCCCTCGCGCGCTGCGCCCTCTACGGGATGCTCCTGCCCGGCACGAGCCGACTGCCGGTGGGCCCGCTGGCGCGGGACCACGAGGCCGCGTTGCAGGCCGCCGCCGACAGCCCCCCGCCCCCCGACGCCCACGAGACGGGCCCACGCCTCGAAGCCGCGGAGACGGCCTCGGGAGGACCGGGGACACCCGGGGCCCTGGAGACGGCGGAGACGGCGGGGGCCACGACCGCGACCGCGGTCGCGGGGGTGACGGAGGCATTACCGGCCTTACCCGGCGGGCGACCGGCCGACGCCCTCGACGCACCGCCCGCCCCTGGTGCCGTCGGCACGGACGCCGACGCGCCGACGACCCACCCCGTGGAGGCCGCTCCCGTGTCCGGACCCGAACCCCTGGCCGACCTTCCCGCGACGCTCGCCCGGCTGAAGGCGGACGGCGAACGGCTGGCCGCCGTCCTGCGCGCGGCGGCGGACGCCGTGGAGACCGGACTCCTGCCCGCCGGCGCACCGGGCGACGGGGTGTCCGGCTGGACGGCTGAGCGCGAGCGGCTCGCCGCGGCGCTCGCCGCCGAGGGGCTCACCTGGGGACCGGACCTCGGGTACGCCGACGCCGGAGCCGGGTTGACCCGCCTGCGGGAGGCACGCGCCGAGCAGATCGGCGCCCTGCGCCGCAAGGCGAGCCGGTACGCCGAGCTCCTGGAACTGGCCGACGGCGAGGAGGAGGCCGCCGACCTCCGCCGCCACCTGCACCGCGCCGAGACACACCTGCGCGCACTCGGTGCCTCCGAGGACACGGCGCGCGGCGGTACGGCTCCGGAGACCGCGCCGGGTGAGGGTGCGGCCGCGGTGGCCGTGACGCGTGAGGGTACGGCCCCGCCGAGCGTGCCGGGTGAGGGTGCGGCCCCGGCGAGCGTGCCGGGTGAGGGTGCGGCCCCGGCGAGCGTGCCGGGTGAGGGTGCGGCCCCGGCGAGCGCGTCCCGTGAGGGCGCGGCGCACGCGGCTCCGGCCCCCGGGGCGTCGGCCGCCGACGCCGGAGACCCGCCGGAGGAGGCCCCGGCCGGACGGACCGAGCACGGCACCGGAGACGCGACCGCGATGACCGGCCGGGCCCGGGTCGGCGCGTCCGCGATCGAGGCCGTCCGCCGCGCGGTGGAACCCCCGCCGCCGTCCCCGCTCCTCACCCCGGCCCCCCTGCCGGCCCCGTCGGCGCAGCCGACGGCGTCCACCCCGGCCCCGGACCCGACCCCCGCGCCCGCCGCCGAACCGCCCGCCGCCGAGCCGACTCCCGCCGCAACGCCCACCTCCATCCCGGCCCAGGCCCAGGCCCCCTCCCCGGCCCAGGCCCAGGCCCCCTCCCCGGCCCCGCTCCCGCCCGCACCCCTCCCCGTCGAGGACGAGCCCTGGCCGTCCGGGGTCGACGCGCCCGACTGGGAGCCGTACGCGCCCTGGGACACCGGCAGCGAGCCGCCCGTCGCCAGGCTGCTGCGGGACGGGCGGATCGCCGAGGCGTACTGGATGACCGTGGCCTCCCACGAGAGCGACGTCCGGGCGCGGACGCTCGCCTTCGCCGCCGCCGCCTTCGGCTGCGTCTCGGACAGCGAGGCCACCCCCGTACAGATGGCGCACGAGCTCGACCCCGCGCTCGCCGCCCAGGACCGGGAGGCCCACCTCGTGGCCCTCTCGGCCGCCCTGCGCACCGGGCTCACCGCCCGCTGGCCGCACGGTCTGGTCAGCGGTTTCGTCATGCCGTCCGGGCTGACCGGCCCCTGGCAGCAGCTGCTCACCGTGCTCGTCGCCGCCGTCCGGGACGGCCGCGCCTTCGAGCCCGGCATGCTCCAGGGCAGCGCCGAGGGTCTGGAGGCCGCCACCCGCGAGGAGATCGGCCTGACCGCCCGGCAGCTCCTCGACGACCTGCCGCGCCGCAAGATGAAGTACCAGCGGGCGTCCCAGGTGCTCCAGTACCTCGTCGGCCCCTCGGGCCCGGTGCGCCAGGCGCTGAACGAGGTCATCGAGTGGTCCGGCCAGAGCCCGGCGCAGTACACCGGCACACCCGGCTTCCGCGCCCTCGGCGAGCAGCTGTGGCGGGCGGAGGACATCGACCGGGTCATCGAGGACACGGACGCCCTGTTCCGTACGTCGAAGCAGGCCAAGGAACCGATCACCGCCGGCGCGCTCCGGCAGCTGCACACCGCCTGCCGGTCCGTCGGCGAACTCCTGATGCGCGCCGAGGCCGCCCACGCCGCCGCCCGGCCGCACCAGGGCGTGAGCGACCGGGGCATCCCCGAACTGGCCTCGGTGCTCCGGCACCTCGCCGACGAGCCCGCCCCGACCGGCACGGGGGGCGCGGCGCTCGCGCTGCTGCGCGGCTGGCTGACCGGCGAGCAGGTGCGGTCCGTGGACGCCGCGGCCGACCGGCTCCGTGAGAACGGCGGCCCCGTCCCGTCCGCCGACTCCCTCCTCCGCCTGCCCGACCTGCCCCGGGACGCCCTGGGCGACCCGGACCTCGCCGACCCCCGTGCGGCCCGCCGGATCGCCGCGCTGCTGACGCCCCCCGACGCCGAGTACGCCCTCGTCCGCTACCTCGACGACGGCGACCTGCACCTCGCGAGGGCGCTGATCGCCGCGGTCGAGAGCGAGCCGGAGGAGTACGGCTGCACCGACCCCGAGTGGGGGGAGACGGCGGCCCGACGGCTCGCGCAGGGCCACGAGGACTGGCGGCGCGCGGTCGCCGAGCACCACCGGGCGGCGGCCGGACTGCTCGCCCAGATGCGGACGCTCAACCAGCTCTCGGCCGATCAGGAAAGGGAGTTCGGGGGCAGGCTCCAGGAGTTCGCCGACGGCGAGGAGTCGGGCCGCTACCGCTTCGCCGTGGACTCGCTGCGCGCCCTGGAGGCGGAGCTCGTCACCCTCGTCGCGGACTACACGCGGCAGCTGCGCGAGGACCTCGCCCAGCTGCGCTCCCGCCCGGACCGGGCCCTCTCCACCGCCGACCACGACCGCATCGCCCGCCTCGTCGACGAGGGGGACACGGTCACCGCGCAGGAGTTCCTCGCCCTCGCCACGAGCCACACGCAACTGCCGGAGCCGGGCGCCCGGTACGACGACGGCTCGGAACTCACGGCCTTCCTCGGCGGAGTCACCGCCCCCGACGCCCCGAAGGCCGGTGGCGAGGGCGTCGAGGCCGACTGGTGGGCGAAGCACTACGGGGACCCGGCGTCCTCGCTCACCCCGGCCGCCGGGAACGGCCTGGAGTCGTGGGCGGCCCTCTGCTCCCCGCAGGGCCGCCGCGGCGAACTGCCCCAGCACCTCTCCCAGCTCCTGCGCCTCCTCGGCCTCGACGTCTCCCCGGGCCGGGTCACCGCCGAGCGGGTCGCCCTCGGTCAGGGCATGCGCCGCTTCAAGGTGCGCGCGCGGGTCGCCGAACGCGCCGGGTACGTCGCCGCGCTCGGCTCCCGGGCCTCCTCGTACACCGTCCTGCTGATCTGGGAGGAGCAGCCGGCCGACGGCCCGCTCGCCCACCTGGAGGACGCCGACGTCGGAGCCAACATCGTGCTCTACCTGCATCCACTCGGCATGGAGGGACGACGGGGCCTCGCCGAGTCCGCGCGCTCCTTCGCCCAGCAGGCGCTGGTCGTCGACTCCGCGGTGATGGGCTGGATGGCCGCCCGCGCCCCCGGTTCCTTCCGCTCGCTGCAGCGCGTGACGCTGCCCTGGGCCGCGTACAACCCGTACACGCCGTTCGTCGCGGGCCTCGTCCCGCCGGAGGTGTTCTACGGCCGGGACGAGGAGATGCGGGAGGTCATGGGCCGCGAGGGCGGCATGTTCCTCTACGGGGGCCGTCAGCTCGGCAAGTCCGCGCTGCTGCGCCGGGTCGCGGAGATCTTCCCGAGCCGCGCCGACACCCATGTCGCCGTCTACCTCGACCTGCTGAAGGCCGAGATCGGGCACGCCGAGGCCCCCGACCGGATCTGGAGCCGGCTGGTCGAGGACCTCAAGCGCAAGGGCGTCTTCAACAGCAAGATGTCCGAGCAGGCAAACCCCGACGTCGTCGTCCGCAACATCCAGTCCTGGCTGGAGGGCGACGACACCCGGCGGATCCTGGTCCTCGCGGACGAGGCGGACGCCTTCCTCAACACGGACTCGCGCCGCGCCTACCGCGTCGGCAGCGAGTCGACCTTCCCCAACGTCATGCACTTCCAGCGCCTGATGGAGCAGACCGAACGCCGCTTCAAGATCGTCTTCGCGGGTCTCCACCAGGTCCAGCGCTTCGGACACCTCTCCAACGTCTCCACCGTGCACGGCGGCCCCGACGTCCTCGTCGGACCGCTCGGCACCCAGGCCGCTGTGCGGCTCGTCACCGAACCCATGGCCGCGCTCGGCTACTTCTTCGAACGCCCCGAGCTGGTCTGGCGGATCCTCGCCATCACCAACTACCAGGCCAACCTGGTGCAGATCTTCTGCCGGGAACTCGTCCGCGTCCTCCACGACCGCCCGTACACCTGGTCCGGGAACCCGGTCCGGATCACCGAGGACGACGTCCAGAAGATCGCCGCCTCGGAGACCGTCCGCCGCCAGATCGCCGAACGGCTCCGCTTCACCATCAACCTGGAGGACCGCTACCGGGTCCTCGCCCTGGTCATAGCCCTGCACAGCCTCAAGGACAACTACCGCGGCGACTACTCCGCCGGCGAACTCCTCCAGGAGGCCCGGGAGGCCTGGCCCGAGGGGTTCGAGATGCTCAGCGCCAAGCAGGCGCAGATCTTCCTCACCGAGATGGTCGGCCTCGGCCTGCTCATCCAGCTCGGCGACCGCTCCCGCTTCGCCGTCCGCAGCCCCAACGTCGTCAACATGCTCGGCACCCGCGAGGAGCTCGAACTCGAACTGCGCGAGACCGAGTTCGGCCTGCCCTACGACTACAACCCGCACGCCGCCCGGCGCATCCTCGGACGCGACTCCCGGGGCGTCCAGACCTACAGCCCGCTCACCGAGGAACAGCTCCACGAGACCGCCCAGTCCGGTGTCAGCCTGATCGGCACCACCGCGCTCCACCGGCCCGAGCTCGTCCGCCGGGCGGTCACCGCCTTCGCCGAGAACCGAGGCGTCGACGTCGTCCCGTACACCCACGGGGAAGACCTGGCCGCCCTCCTCAAGAGCCGCCGCCGCAAGGCCCATGTGATCATCGCCGACCTGCGCGGCGCCGCCACCGCCGCACTGCGCGAGACCGTCCGCTCCCTGCTCGTGCACGCCGGACCCGCCGCCGACCGGCTCGTCCGGCAGACCGAGCGGCGCAGCGGCGGCAACGAGAACCGCTCCGTGGTGGTCGTCGCCGACGCGGCCGGACTCGCCGAACTCGCCGCCGACGACGGGCACGAGGAGCTGGCCGTACGGTGGCTGCGCCCCGAGCGGTGGACGGCGGACGCCCTGCGCGCCTGGTCGGAGTGCCCCTTCGTGTCCCGCGAGGACCGCGACCGGCTCGTCGCCGCGACCGGCGGCTGGCCCCGCTGGATGGAGGCGGCGGTGACGGACGTGTCCGTGCACGGGGCGACCCTGGACAACGCCGTCGAGCGGATACGTGCCCTCATCGCCAGCCCCCGCAACATCGAGGAGCACCTGCGCCTCTCCGGACTCGACGCCCGGGACCTGGACCTCCTGGTGGCCTGGACGGGCTACGTGGGGGAGGGGCAGGGCGTGCCCCGCGACGACGTGGGGGCGGCGATCGAACGCTCCGACGCGGAGACCGACGCCTGGCTGCAGCACCTGGGCCGGCTCGGCGTGCTCGACGAGACGCCCGAGGGCTTCGCGGTGGAACCGGTCACGTACCGCGCGGTGCGGTCGCGGGCGTCCGCCGGGGAGAAGTGAGGTGACGGGGACACCGGCGCGCCCCGGGCCGCCGGCGCGGACGGGGACTCCGGCGGGCCGCCCGAGTGCACCGGCCCGCCCGGCGGCACCCGTCGTGCCTCCGGGCGATCTGCCGGGCGTACGGGCCCAGTTGCGCGGGGTCGTCGCCGACCTCGCCGCCGGGCGCAACTGCCTCTGGCTGGTCACCGACGCCCTGGTGGAGTCGGGGCTCGCGGACGAGCTGTACCGGGGGGCGCTGTCCGGGAGTCCGGTACGCGTCGACGTACCCGCCCCGGCCTCCGCACGCGCGCGCGTGGAGGAAGTGGAGGAAGAGGCAGGGGAGGCAGGGGTTCAAGGGGATCCAGGGGAGGAACCCGGGCCGGACGCGGCGGACACCGACGCGTGGGCGGACGGCGGCGCGTGGCCGGACACCGACGAACTGCCCTACCTCGACCTGCCCGACGACGGCTTCGACCTCGACCTCGGCTGGGCCCTGGAGGACCGCCGGCCCCGCGTGCCGGCACCCCGCGGGGAGCCCGCCGGCCCGCGTCACGACCCGCACGGCCTCCTCGCCCGCCTCGGCAAGGAACTCTCCGTCGACGCCGACGAGGCGGTCGCCGCCCTGGTCGCCCCCGACCGCGACCGCCGCCCGGTCGTCGGCATCCGCGCGTGGACGGAGGAGGACCACGACAGCGGTACGGGCACGGGCGCGCGTACGGGAGCCGGTACGGCCACGGGCACGGGCACGGCCACGGGCGCGCGTACGTCTGGCGCCGCCGTCCCGCCTGCCGCCGCCGTCCCGCGCGGCGCCGCTGTCCCGCGCGGCGCCGCCGTCGAGCGGCTGTTCCGCCTCCTCGCCGCCGCCGTCAAGGACGCCGGACTCCCCCCGGGCGAGCGCCCCCGCCTCCTCGTCGTCGCCCGCCTCCGCGACCTGCCGGAATCGCTCCCGGACGAGCTCCGGCACGGCCTCGGCGACACCGCCGTGCACTGGTGGTGGGGCGTGCTCGGCAGGCTCGACACCGCCACCGCCGTCGCGCCGGTCCTCGACCGAGGGCCCGACACCTCCGGCCGCGACCGCGACCCGCTCGCCGAGCGCATCCGCCGCGCCGTGCGGTCCGAGACCGTGGTCGAGGTCTGCGGCCCCGACCTGGAGCTCGCCCGGCTGCTCGCCCAGGAGTGGGACGGAGCCCAGCACACCCTCGGCGCGGTCCTCGGACGCTGCCTGGCGGCGTCGCCGCGCCCCGGTCCGGCCGACTGCCCGCCGCTGCGCCGGATCGGAGCCCTGCTCCGGCCGGGCCCCGAACTCCGCCAGGCGTGGGCCGGGGGCGCCGTCGTCTCCTGGGAGGGAAGACTCCGCGCGCACGTCGGCGTCTGGCATCCCACGGCGCCCACAGCCCCCACAGCCCCCACGGCGCTCGGGGGTCCTCCGGCCCCCACAGGCCCCACGGCCGCTCCGCGCCCCGCCCCAGACGGCGACGCGCGGGCCCGGCTCGCCGCGCTGGTCTCCCAGGCGCAGCAGCGCGTCCTGACACCGTGGATCGAGGAGGCCCGGCAGCGCCTCGCCGTACGGGCGCTCGGTCACCTCAACCGCCCGGTGGCCACCCTCGTCGCCGACTACGCCGACCGTCCCCCCGCCCATGCCGGCGGCGACCCGGAACGGGCCTTCCTGGAACTCCAGGTGGGCGAGCTGCTGCGCGCCCACATCAGCGGAGCGCTCTCCCTGCCCCCGCGCGACGCGGCCCTCCTGCGCCTCCTCGTCACCGCGCGGAACGTGCTCGCCCACCGGTCCGTGCTGTACGACCGGACACTCGACGAGCTGTGCGCCGAACTCTCCCAGGCGGACCTGAGGGCCTCCTAGAGCCGCAGAGGGCCACGTCAGGGGCGCCGCACGGCCGTCCCCGGGACGGTGAAGGGCGCCCGCTCGGCGACCCCGAGCTGTAGGGACCCGACAGTGACACCGGTATGCCACTGTCGGAGGTCGATTCCTCATGCGGAGGTCTATACCGATAGGTTTTCGGCTATCAGACCGCTATCGAAAGGGTGATCCGTTGAGCCGCTCGGTTCTCGTCACCGGAGGAAACCGGGGCATCGGCCTCGCCATCGCCCGCGCGTTCGCCGAGGCCGGCGACAAGGTCGCGATCACGTACCGCTCCGGCGAGCCGCCCGAGGGCTTCCTGGCCGTCAGGTGCGACATCACCGACGGCGAGCAGGTGGATCAGGCGTACAAGGAGATCGAGGACAAGCACGGTCCGGTCGAGGTCCTCGTGGCCAACGCCGGTGTGACGAAGGACCAGCTCCTCATGCGCATGTCGGAGGAGGACTTCACGTCCGTCGTCGACACCAACCTCACCGGCACCTTCCGGGTCGTCAAGCGTGCCAACCGCGGGATGCTGCGCGCCAAGAAGGGCCGCGTCGTCCTGATCTCCTCGGTCGTCGGTCTGCTCGGTTCGGCCGGTCAGGCCAACTACGCCGCCTCCAAGGCCGGTCTGGTGGGCTTCGCCCGCTCCCTCGCACGTGAGCTGGGCTCCCGCAACATCACCTTCAACGTCGTCGCCCCCGGCTTCGTCGACACCGACATGACCGCGGTGCTCACCGACGAGCAGCGCGCGGGCATCGTGTCGCAGGTGCCGCTGGGCCGCTACGCGCAGCCCGAGGAGATCGCCGCCGCGGTGAGGTTCCTCGCCTCCGACGACGCCTCGTACATCACTGGAGCCGTCATCCCGGTTGACGGCGGATTGGGCATGGGTCACTGATCACCATGAGCGGAATTCTCGAGGGCAAGCGCATCCTGATCACCGGTGTGCTGATGGAGTCCTCCATCGCCTTCCACACCGCGAAGCTGGCCCAGGAGCAGGGTGCGGAGATCATCCTCACCGCCTGGCCGCGGCCGTCCCTGACGGAGCGCATCGCCAAGAAGCTCCCCAAGCCCGAGAACGTCAAGGTCCTCGAACTGGACGTCTCCAACGACGAGCACCTCGCGCGTCTGGAGGGCCAGGTCCGCGAGCACCTCGGTGACCGTCTCGACGGCATCGTGCACTCCATCGGGTTCGCCCCGCAGGACGCGCTCGGCGGCAACTTCCTCAACACGCCGTTCGAGTCGGTCGCCACGGCCATGCACGTCTCCGCCTTCTCGCTGAAGTCGCTGACGACGTCGCTGCTGCCGCTGATGACGGAGGGCGGCTCGGTCGTCGGCCTCACCTTCGACGCGCAGTACGCCTGGCCGCAGTACGACTGGATGGGCCCGGCCAAGGCCGCCCTGGAGGCCACCAGCCGTTACATGGCCCGCGACCTGGGCAAGCAGAACATCCGCTGCAACCTGATCTCGGCGGGCCCGATCGGCTCCATGGCCGCCAAGTCCATCCCGGGCTTCAGCGAACTGGCCGCGGTGTGGGACAGCCGTTCCCCGCTGGAGTGGAACCTGGCCGACCCGGAGCCGGCGGGCAAGGGCGTCGTGGCGCTGCTCTCCGACTGGTTCCCGAAGACGACGGGCGAGATCGTCCACGTCGACGGCGGTCTGCACGCGATCGGCGCGTAACCGCTTCCCACAGCATTCGAAGGGCCGTGTGCCACCCCCTCGGGGGCGGCACACGGCCCTCGCCGTTCCGCAACTCCTGCCCGACTCGAAAAGTAGCGCGAACAACCCCAGACTGGGGCAGAGCGTGAGGTTCCTGCTGCTGACGGGGAGGAGGTACGGGCATGCGCGCGATACGTCACGGACTCGGCGCCTTCGCCTCCGTCGCCGTACTGCTCACCGGGATAGCCGTCGCCGCCGAGGTGCGGGCCGCCCCCGCCCCGGCCGAGGAGCTCCCCGCCTCCGCCCCGGCGACCGGGGAGCCGGAGAACTTCGGCGCCTCCTGCCGCACGGTGGTGCGGGGCTCCACCGTCACCGCCCACTGCCAGAACCCGTACCCGCGCACCGACCGGGTCCGCCTCCACGTCGAGTGCGAGCGCTGGTGGGACGTCGACTCCGACAGCGCCCCCGTGGACGTCGCCCCCGCCGACTACGGCAAGCTCACCGGCCGCTGCTGGAAGGAGGTCCGGTCCGCCTGGGTCACGCACCAGCCGGCGGACCGGGCTCCCGAGCCGGCTCCGGTACGGGGCTCCTGAGGCACAGGAAGGGGTAGCCGGCCGCCTCCGTCCCGGCCCGCTCGGCGTCGCCGTCCCGGATCGCGTCCACGAGGCGCGCGTGGTCCATGTGGTTCTCGGGCCGCAGCACCTGCCCCACGTCGTCCCGCAGCCACTCCCGCAGCAGATCGCCGAGGTCCGCGTAGAGCTCCGTGAGCACCTCGTTGCCCGAGGCGGCGACGACCGCGTGGTGGAAGGCCGCGTCGACGGTCACGAACCGCTCCGCGTCGCCGGACTCCCACGCCTCCTCGCGCCGTACGAGCAGGGCGTCGAGCTGCTTCAGGTCCCGCTCGGTGCGCCGGGCGGCGGCGAACCGTGCCGCGGCGGACTCCAGGGTCGAGCGCAGCTCGGCCACGTGCCGGGGGTCGGAGCCCGCGAAACGCCGGTGCATGACACCGGCCAGCTCGCTGGTGGCGATGACGTACGTGCCGGAGCCCTGGCGGATGTCGAGCAGCCCGTTGTGCGCGAGCGCCCGGACGGCCTCGCGCACGGTGTTGCGGGCCACGCCCAGCTGCTCGACCAGCTCTGGTTCGGTCGGGATGCGGGAACCGACCGGCCACTCGCCGGAGGTGATCTGGTTCCGCAGCTCGGCGATCACCTGGTCGGAGAGACCTGCGCGCCGGGGGTGACCGAGGGCCATGGAGCACCTTCCCCTTCGTTCTCGTACGGGATTGGACAATCAATCATCCCATGATTCTATGATGGCCTCATGCCTGAC
This sequence comes from Streptomyces sp. Qhu_M48, assembly GCF_051305195.1. Lineage (NCBI taxonomy): Bacteria > Bacillati > Actinomycetota > Actinomycetes > Kitasatosporales > Streptomycetaceae > Streptomyces > Streptomyces sp. Qhu_M48. The sequence goes on from NZ_CP195432.1 coordinate 2,100,888, forward strand.
GAGCCGAAGACCCTCGACCCCGCCGTACGACCGGCACGGACCACCGCCCCGGCGACCACCACGGCGCCGACCGGAACGGCCGCCACCGCCGGAGATTCTCCCGCACCCGGCCGCACGCACCGCTGGACCCTCGGCCTCGTCACCGTCGGACTCGTCCTGGCCGCGCTCAACCTGCGCCCCGCCATCACCAGCCTCGGCGCCCTCCTCGAAGAGGTCAGCGGAGGCCTCCACATGAGCGGCACCGTCGCCGGAGTCCTCACCTCCGTACCGCCGCTCTGCTTCGCGGTCTTCGGCATCACTGCCCCCCGCCTCGCCCGCCGCTTCGGCCCCGCCGCCGTCGTCTGCGCGGGCATGGCCGCGATCTTCACGGGCCTCGTCCTGCGCCCCTTCGCCGGCGGCACCGTCGGCTTCCTCGCCGCCAGCGCCCTCGCCCTCATGGGCATCGCCGTCAGCAACGTCCTGATGCCGGTCATCGTCAAGCGGTACTTCCCCGACCGCGTCGGCAGCATGACCGGCCTCTACTCCATGGCGCTCGCCCTGGGCACCTCGCTCGCCGCGGCCGTGACCGTCCCGATGACCGACGCCCTCGGCGGCGACTGGCGCGTCGGCCTCGGCGTCTGGGCGGCCATCGCCGCGCTGGCCGTACTGCCCTGGATCCCGCTGGTACGCGACCGCGACCGGGCCGCCACGGGAGGCGGGACGACGACCACCGCCCCGGCCGGGACCGCCGCCGCGCCCCGGGTCTCCCGCAGCCGCACCGCCTGGGCCCTCGCCTGCTTCTTCGGCCTCCAGGCCACCGGTGCCTACATCACCATGGGCTGGATGCCGCAGATCTTCCGCGACGCCGGCGTCCCCGCCTCCACCGCGGGCGTGCTCCTCGCCGTCACCATGGTCATGGGCGTGCCGCTCGCCTTCGTGATCCCCCGGCTCGCCACCCGGATGAGGAACCAGGGCCCGATCGTCGTCGCCCTCGGCCTGTGCGGCCTCACCGGCTACACCGGCCTCCTCCTCGCCCCCGCCGCCGGAGCCTGGGTCTGGGCGCTGCTGCTCGGCGTCTCCAACTGCTCCTTCCCGCTCGCCCTCACGATGATCGGCATGCGCTCGCGCACCGGCGCCGGAGTCGTCCGGCTCTCCGCCTTCGCGCAGAGCGTCGGCTACCTCATCTCCATCCCCGGCCCCCTCCTCGTCGGCATGCTCTACCAGCACAGCGGCGGCTGGGGAGTGCCGATCGCGCTCATGGGCGGCCTCATGGTGCCGCAGATGATCGTCGGCACCCTCGCGGGCAGGGACCGGACGGTCGAGGACGAATGCTGAGATGCGAGACTGCTCCCATGCCAGTTCTCGAACCCAACCCCCCGAACGGCCAGAAGAAGCTGCTCATCGTCTTCGGCGCGATGATGGGCATCACGGTCGTCATCGCCGTCATCGCCTCGATCGCCTCTCCGTGAACCTCCTGAACCTCCTGAGCCTCCTGGACCCCGGGCACCCCGGCCCCCGGTAGGGGTAACCCCCGCATCCCCTAGGGGGCGGGTGTCAGGGTCAAGTGGGTGGATCACCGGATGGGCCGGGGGGCCCGCGATCCCTAGGTTGGAGACACCAGGGAAAACGGAGCCCACACCCACGGAGGCGGTCATGACGGCCCGCACGTACACCCGCGTCGGACCCCGCGCGACCGGCGTCGACACCAGGCTGCCCTGGTGGGCCCTCGCCCTCCCGGCGGCAGCGTTCGTCGCCCTCCTGCTGCTCATGACCGGGCCCGGTGGGGCCACCGCGTCCCTGGGTGAAGCCGGGGTCGGCGGGGTCGTGGAGCAGGTCCGGCAAACGTTCCCTCTCTGAGTCGGCGCCGCCCGTTTCGTGCGAAGCTGAGAACCATGAGCGTCGAAACACCTCGCAGGATCGTGCTGCTCCGACACGCCAAGGCGGACTGGAACCAGGAGTCCGACCACGAGCGACCCCTCGCCGAGCGGGGCCGCGCGGACGCCCCCGTGGCGGGCCGCAGGCTCGCCGGGACCGGCATCGCCTTCGACCTGGCCCTCTGCTCGACCGCCGCCAGGACGCGCGAGACCTGGAAGCTGGCCGTGCAGGAACTGCCGCAGCGCCCCAAGACCGTGTACGAGGACCGGCTCTACGAGGCCTCGCTCGGCGAGCTCATCGCCCTGCTCAACGAGACCTCGGAAGACGTCTCCGACGTCCTGGTGATCGGCCACAACCCCGGGATGCACGCGCTCACCGACGCCCTCGCGGGCGAGGCCGAGGGCGACCTCCTGGCCCGGGTGAACCGCAGCGGCTTCCCGACCTCCGCCTTCGCCGTCCTCACCTTCACCGGCTCATGGAAGTCCCTGGAGCACGGCGTCGCCCGGCTCGACGAGTTCTGGACCCCGCACGACTGATCCGCACACCGACCGGCCCGCCGGTCCGCACGCCCGATCCGTACGCGGAAGGCCCGGCCGTCACCTGACGACCGGGCCCTTCGCCGTACGGGCTCCGCCACCGCTCAGTGCAGCAGGTCCTCTTCGCCGCCGTCCGCGGCCTCGACCTCCTCGCGGGTGATCCCCAGGAGATAGAGGACGGTGTCCAGGAACGGCACGTTCACCGCGGTGTCGGCGGCCTGGCGCACCACCGGCTTGGCGTTGAAGGCCACACCGAGCCCGGCCGTGTTCAGCATGTCGAGGTCGTTGGCACCGTCGCCGATCGCCACGGTCTGCGACAGCGGCACACCCGCCTCCGCCGCGAACCGGCGCAGCAGCCGCGCCTTGCCCGCCCGGTCCACGATCTCGCCGGTGACCCGGCCGGTCAGCTTCCCGTCCACGATCTCCAGGGTGTTGGCCGAGGCGAAGTCGAGCCCGAGCCGTTCCTTCAGATCGTCCGTGACCTGAGTGAACCCGCCGGAGACGACACCCACCTGGTAGCCGAGCCGCTTGAGCGTACGGATCAGGGTCCGGGCCCCCGGGGTCATCCGCACCTCGGCGCGGACCTTGTCGACCACCGAGGCGTCGAGCCCGGCGAGCAGCTCCACGCGCGCGTGCAGCGACTGCTCGAAGTCCAGCTCACCGCGCATCGCGGCCGCCGTCACCTCGGCGACCTTGTCCTCGCACCCCGCGTGCGCGGCGAAGAGCTCGATCACCTCGTCCTGGATCAGAGTGGAGTCGACGTCCATGACGACGAGCCGCTGGGCCCGCCGGTGCAGCCCGGCGGAGACCACGGCCACGTCGACGCCGATGGCGTGGGCCTGGGTGGCGAGCGAGGTCCGCAGCGGCTCGGTCTCGCAGCCGGAGACGGCGAACTCGACGGCCGTGACCGGGTACTTCGCCAGCCGGAAGATGCGGTCGATGTTGCCGCCGGCCTCCGCGATCCTGGCCGCTATGGCCGCCGTCTGCTCGGCCGTGAGCGGGTGGCCGAGCACGGTGACGTGCGAGCGCCCCTCACCACGGGGCCGGTTGTCGCCCGTGCCGGAGATGATCTCGGCCTGCAGCTTCAGCGACTCGGCCCAGCTGTGCACGGTGGCCCGCAGCTCGCCCTGCGAGGCGACGGTCGGCTGCGTGACGAGCGCGCACAGGACGAGGCGGCCGCGGGAGACCACCTGCTCGATGTCCACGACGTCGACGGAGTAGGCGGCGAGGGTGTCGAAGAGTCCCGCGGTGATCCCGGGACGGTCCTTCCCGAAGATCTTGACGAGAAGGGTGGGAACGTCTGAGGTCTGCGATGCGCTCATGGTGGTTCCACCGTATCGGGCACCGCGCGCCGACCGACCCCCCGTCCCGCGTACCGGACACCCGACCGGTCGCGGGCCCGCCCCGGCGGCAGCGCGCGAGACCCTCTCCCGGGTCTTCACGCGGCCCGACTTTCGGAGAGGGGGCCGGGCCTGAAATAGTTCCCCAGGATGATTCGCATCCCTGGACTCCCCGCGACGGGGGTACATCGGGGGACAAGTAGTGGGGCATGGAGTGCCGGAACTCGTACTGGAATTGAACGGCAGGACCTGGACGCTCGATCCGTCCAGGTCGTACACCCTGGGCCGTGATCCCCAGGGTGACCTGGTGATCGACGACGCCAGGGTCTCGTGGCGCCACGCCACGATCAGCTGGGGCGGCCGGAGTTGGGTCATCGAGGACCACGGCTCGACCAACGGCACGTTCCTGCGGGGGCAGCGGATCCACCAGATGGAGATCGGCCCCGGGTCGGCCGTCCACCTCGGCAACGCGACCGACGGCCCGCGGCTGAATCTCGCCGCCGGAGCCCAGGGAGCGCCGCAGGCCCAGCAGCACGCCCAGCAGCCGCAGCCGCAGGCCCAGGCGGGCCGCCCCGTCGCGGCCCACCAGGCCGCGGAGCAGGCCGAGTGGATCACGCACCAGGCCCCGCCGCAGCACCAGGCGCCGCAGCACCAGGCCCCGCCGCAGCACGGCTGGCAGCAGCCTCCGCCGGCGCAGCCGCAGGTGCCGCACCAGCAGGGACACGGTCAGCACGGCGTCGCCGCGGGGGCGTCGTCGGCCTATGCCGACCGCAGTCCCACCACGTTCCACCAGCTGGCCCTCGGCCACGTCATGCGCATCGGCCGTGCCCTCGAGAACGAACTGGTCGTCTCCGACCTCCAGGTCTCGCGGAACCACGCGGAGTTCCACGCGACGCCCGACGGCCGCTTCGAGATCCGCGACCTCGGCTCGCACAACGGCACGTACGTCAACGGTCAGCCGATCCCCAAGGGCGGCACGGCCCTCCTCGGCCCGCAGGACATCGTCGGTGTCGGCCACTCGACCTTCCGGCTCGTCGGCGGCCAGCTCGAGGAGTTCGTCGACACCGGCTCCGTCTCCTTCTCGGCCCGCCACCTCACGGTCACGGTCGACGGCGGCAAGCAGATCCTCAAGGACGTCACCTTCGGCGTCCCGGAGAAGTCGCTGATCGGGGTCATCGGCCCGTCCGGTTCCGGGAAGTCCACGCTGCTCAAGGCGCTGACCGGCTACCGCCCGGCCAACGAGGGCGACGTCCTCTACGACAACCGGAGCCTCTACAAGCAGTTCGCCGAGCTGCGCCAGCGCATCGGTCTGGTCCCGCAGGACGACATCCTGCACAAGGAGCTGACCGTCCAGAAGGCGCTGCGCTACGCGGCCAAGCTCCGCTTCCCCGGCGACACCGCCGAGGCCGAGCGCGAGGCCCGGATCGACGAGGTGCTGCGCGAGCTGAAGCTCGACATCCACAAGGAGAAGAAGGTCACCTCCCTCTCCGGTGGTCAGCGCAAGCGCGTCTCGGTCGCCCTGGAGCTCCTCACCAAGCCCTCGCTGATCTTCCTGGACGAGCCGACCTCCGGCCTCGACCCGGGCATGGACCGCGACGTCATGCAGCTGCTCCGCGGCCTCGCCGACGACGGCCGCACGGTCCTCGTGGTCACCCACTCGGTGGCCGAGCTGGGCCTGTGCGACAAGCTCCTCGTGATGGCCCCCGGCGGCTCGGTGGCGTACTTCGGTCCGCCGGAGGAGGCGCTGAACTTCTTCGGCTACTCCACCTGGGCCGATGTCTTCTCCGCCTTCGAGAACTACCGCGACTACGACTGGGCGGGCCGCTGGAAGGGATCGCAGCACTACCAGCTGTACGCCGCGGACATCGACGCCGTCGCCGCGCAGCCCGTCCAGATGCCGCAGCACGCGATGGCCAGGCCGCCCAAGCCGCAGGGCTGGGGCTCCCAGCTGTGGACCCTGATCCGCCGGTACGTCTCCGTCATCGCCTCCGACAAGGGCTTCCTGGGCCTGATGGTCATCCTGCCCGCCGTCCTCGGCGCGGTCTCGGTGGTCATCCCGGCGGACTTCGGCCTGGGCTCGCCCACGCCGCCGTCCCGCTTCAACGGCGACGCGGGCACGATCATGCTGATCCTCGCGGTCGGCATGTGCTTCAGCGGCGCGGCCAACTCGGTCCGTGAGCTGATCAAGGAACGGGTCATCTACGAACGGGAGCGGGCCACCGGCCTCTCCCGCTCGGCGTACCTGATGTCCAAGGTCATCGTCCTCGGCCTCATCACGGCCTTCCAGGGCGTCATCATCTGCGGCATCGGCTTCTCCACCCGGCAGCTGCCGGAGGAGGGCCTGTTCATGCCGCCGGCCATCGAGCTGTGCGTCCAGGTGATCGCCCTCGGCCTCACCTCGATGATGTTCGGCCTGGTCATCTCCGCCCTGGTGAAGACCGCCGAGAAGACCATGCCGCTCCTGGTCATGTTCGCGATCATCCAGGTCGTCTTCACCGGCATCCTCTTCCAGGTGTACAGCTCGCCCGGCCTGGAGCAGTTCGCCTGGCTCATGCCCTCCCGCTGGGGCATCGCCGGCGCCGGCACCACGCTCGACCTGGCCCGGCTGATGCCGCCGTGGGACCCGAAGAACCCCACCGACACCGACCCGCTGTGGGAGCACACGGTCGGCCAGTGGAGCCTCGACCTCGGCATCCAGCTGTTCATGGCCGCCGTCTGCTGCGTCGCCGTGGCACGGCTGCTGCGCCGCCACGAGCCCGAGGTCATGCGCAAGTAGTCACCGGGCACGCCCGTACGCCGGAGGGCGGCACCCCGCACGGGGGTGCCGCCCTCCGGCGTACGACGACAGCGGACGGAGTGCGATCAGTACGCGCTGTTGACGTTGTCGATGGAGCCGTAGCGGTCGGCCGCGTAGTTGGCGGCGGCGACGAGGTTGGCGACCGGGTCGTACTGGTCGAACTTGGTGCCGGGGATGTGGTACGCCTTGAAGGTCGGGTAGATGACCTGGAGCAGGCCCTTGGACGGGACGCCGTTGATGGCGTTGATGTCCCAGTTGTTGATCGCCCGGGGGTTACCGCTGGACTCGCGCATGATGTTCTTGTGCAGGCCGTTGTAGCTGCCCGGGATGTCGTGCTTGTCCATGATGAACAGCGCCTCGCGGATCCAGCCGTCGAGGTTGTTCGCGAAGACCGGGGTACGGGCGACGGAACGGCTCGCGACCGTCTTCGCCGCGGCACGCTTCTTCGCGTCGGCCTTGGCCTTCGCCGCGGCCTTGGCCTTGGCGTCCGCCTTCGCCTTCGCGGCGGCCTTGGCCTTCGCGTCCGCCTTCGCCTTGGCGGCGGCGGCCTTCGCCTTCGCGTCCGCCGTGGCCTTCGCCGCGGCCTCCTGCTTGGCCTTCAGGCCGACGGTCGACTGCTGCTCGGTGACGCTGGCGGCCAGGGCCTTCGCCTGCGGGCTGTTCGCGTTGTACGACCAGGCCACCTGCTGCGTGCCGGAGAGAGCCTGCGGCTCGGTCTCGGTGGACCCGCCGCCCTGCACCAGGGAGAGGGTGAGCGCGGCGGCGCTCAGAGCGGCGACGCCGGCGATCGTGGCCTTGTGGGTCTTCTTCAGACCACGAGTGTGGCCAGGGGTGTTCGCAGACATAACGGACTACCTCTTCGAATCGCTGGGGGTCGTCGCTCGGCCGGGGCGGCGCTGCGCCTTCATCGGCGGCGACGGGGGCAATTCTTAGCGGCAGCAAAATGCCGTGGCAAAGGTGTGACGTACGATCCCGGGTAGTGGATCAGGGGCCCGTGCACAAGCCACGGAAGCGCCCTTATGTCTGACTCACCCCACCCTGACCCGCCCTCCGGGGTCCACTAGGGGTCTTCGTAAGTGACCTGGGTCCTATGCGCGGGCTCACATCGGGCACGTAACGAACTCACCACCCGTTGCGTAAGCGATGCGCACAGTGAGCCCCCTCCTCCTCGCGGAGGAGACCAGGGGAGGGAAGGGAGGAGAAAGGCCCCCGGGCACCAGGACCTAGGTCCCCGGTCCCCCTCCTCCGAGGTCTTCGGACGGATACGGACCGTCACGGCCCGCCGGTACGGTGACCACATGAGCCATCGACCGAGCTCCGGCCTGGCCGCCGTGAGCACCGCCCTCCTGGCGATGAGCCGCCACCTGGAGGTCCGCGACGTCCTCAAGACGATCGTCGTCTCCGCCCGCGAGCTCCTCGACGCCGAGTACGCGGCCCTGGGCGTCCCCGACGACCACGGCGGCTTCGCCCAGTTCGTGGTCGACGGGGTCGGCGACGAGCAGTGGAAGGCGATCGGCCCGCTGCCCCGGCAGCACGGCATCCTCGCCGCCATGCTCCACCAGGCCGAGCCCGAGCGGCTCGCCGACGTCCGCGAGGACCCCCGCTTCGAGGGCTGGCCGGACGCCCACCCCGAGATGTCCGACTTCCTCGGCCTCCCCGTCAGGGACGGCGACGAGACCCTCGGCGCCCTCTTCCTCGCCAACAAGCGCTGCCCCCGGGTGACCGGCGGCTGCGGCTTCACCGCCGAGGACGAGGAACTCCTCTCGATCCTCGCCCAGCACGCGGCCATCGCCCTCACCAACGCGCGCCTGTACGAGCGCAGCCGCGAGCTCACCATCGCCGAGGAGCGCTCCCGCCTCGCCCACGAGCTGCACGACGCCGTCAGCCAGAAGCTCTTCTCGCTCCGGCTGACCGCCCAGGCCGCCGCCGCCCTCGTCGACCGCGACCCCGCCCGCGCCAAGGGCGAGCTCCAGCAGGTCGCCGCGCTGGCCGCCGAGGCCGCCGACGAGCTGCGCGCCGCCGTCGTCGAGCTCCGACCCGCCGCCCTCGACGAGGACGGCCTCGTCCACACCCTCCGTACCCACGTCCAGGTCCTGGACCGCGCCCACACCGCGGCCAGGGTCACCTTCGAGGGCGCGGGGACCCGCGCGCTGCCCGCCGCGCAGGAGGAGGCCGTGCTCCGGGTCGCCCAGGAGGCCCTGCACAACGCCCTGCGGCACGCGGACGCGGAACACGTCACCGTCTCCCTCACCCGCGCGGGCCAGGGCGCACGCCTCACCGTCACCGACGACGGGAAGGGTTTCGACCCGCGTACGGTCCGAAGCGCCGGGCGCCACCTCGGCCTGGTCTCCATGCGGGACCGCGCCGGCGGCGTCGGCGGATCGCTGACCGTGACCTCGGCCCGGGGCGAGGGCACCACGATCGAGATGGAGGTTCCCGGTGGCTGACAAGCGGATCCGTGTCCTGCTGGTCGACGACCACCAGGTCGTCCGCAGGGGCCTGCGGACCTTCCTGGAGGTACAGGACGACATAGAGGTCGTGGGGGAGGCCTCCGACGGCGCCGAGGGCGTCGCCAGGGCCGAGGAGCTCCACCCCGACGTGGTCCTCATGGACGTGAAGATGCCCGGTACCGACGGCATCGAGGCGCTGAAGCGGCTCCGGGCACTCGCCAACCCCGCCAGGGTCCTCGTCGTCACCAGCTTCACCGAGCAGCGCACGGTGGTCCCCGCGCTCCGCGCCGGCGCCTCCGGATACGTCTACAAGGACATCGACCCCGACGCCCTGGCCGGAGCCATCCGCTCCGTCCACGCGGGGCACGTCCTGCTCCAGCCCGAGGTCGCGGACGCGCTCCTCGCCCAGGACGACTCCCACGGGGGTACGGGGCGGGGGTCGACGCTCACGGAGCGGGAGCGCGAGGTCCTCGGCCTGATCGCGGACGGCCGCTCCAACCGCGAGATCGCCCGCGCGCTCGTCCTCTCCGAGAAGACGGTCAAGACGCACGTCTCGAACATCCTGATGAAGCTCGACCTCTCGGACCGCACCCAGGCGGCCCTCTGGGCGGTCCGGCACGGTCTCAGCAACTGACGCGCCCCCTCGCGCGCCGGGCGCACGACCGTTCAGTCCTTCATACCGTCGTGTGTATGTCCCCCGTTCGGCGCAACCTCGCGAGGGGTGCGGCGTTCTCCATGGCGTGCTGCGGCTGACCGGCCGCAGCGATGACCAGGAGGATGTACCACGTGAAGAACCTCAAGAAGGCCGCTGCCCTCACCATGGTCGCCGGCGGCATCGTCGCCGCCGGTGCCGGTGTCGCCTCCGCCCACGGCGCCGAGGCCACGGGCAAGGCCCTCAACTCGCCGGGCGTCGCCTCCGGCAACCTGGTGCAGGTCCCGGTCCACGTCCCCGTGAACGTCTCCGGCAACACGGTCAACGTGATCGGCCTGCTCAACCCGGCCTTCGGCAACGGCGCCTTCAACGGCTGAGCCCCCCCCGGAACCAGACCGGCCCCCACACGATCCCCGGGGGGCCGGTCTTTCGGTTCCCGCCCCGGGCGCGGGCCGTACCCGGGGCCCGGCACCCCAGGCCCCACCTCCCGACGCGCTCCGTCCCGCCCGGCGCCGGGCGCCGCCCGGGCCTCAGAACCCCCGGTCCCGCTCCCTCTCCTCCACGTACGCGTTGTACGCGGCGACCTGCGCCCGCCGGGCCACCCGCTCCACCGGACGCAGCGCCTCCCCCCGCGCCGCCATCTCCGACGCGCTCACCGCGCCGCCGTGCCCGTGGTCGTACGCCAGGTCCACGAGCAGGCCCACCCGCTGCGCCAGCTCCAGGACCCGTACCGCCCGCGGCGGGTACCCCGGGGCCAGCACCTCGCGCCCCACCTCCGCCCGCGCCCGGTACGCCTCCCGTGCCGCGTCCGCCACCGGGCCCGAGGCCGCCACGTCCAGCCGGGTCAGCACCGACGTCGCGTCCCGCAGCGCCTCCGCCAGCTCCCGCTCGGCCTCGCCGAGCGACGGCACGTCCGCCGGCGGGGCCTCCCGCACCGCCAGACAGCGCCAGACCACCTCCACGTGCACATCGCCCGCGGGCCCCGCCTCCGAGACCTCCGGCACGAGGCCGAACGGCGCGCCGTACCCCACCGCCGCCTCCTCCGCCTCCAACGCGCGCGCGTTGAAGTCGGCGGGTCCACTGAGCCCCAGCGGATGCCCCGGCGCGGGCAGCGCCACCCGCCACCCGGTCACCCCGAGCCGCCGGAGCCGGCCGAGCGCCAGCGTCAGCCCCACCGGCCGGGCCTCGCCCGGCAGCCCCTCCACGCGGTGCACCGCGTCCTCCCCGACAATGGCCAGCGCCGCCTCGTCCGGCGACACCGCCCCGGCCAGCAGGGCGTTGCCCCATGCGGCCAGGCGTCCTGAGCGTGGTTCCGAAAGCATCCCCACAGCCTAAGGACTCAAAGGAAGCCCTAGGGACCGGCCCGCTCCGTCGATAACGTAGGTTTTCCCCTGGACGCCGCGCCCACCGGCGCAAGGCGACGACTCGACCGCAAGGGGAGACAACGCGCTCATGAGCGATGTACTGGAGCTGGTGGACGTATCCGTGGTCCGCGACGGACGGGCTCTGGTGGACGAGGTCTCCTGGTCGGTCAAGGAGGGCGAGCGCTGGGTGATCCTCGGACCCAACGGCGCCGGCAAGACCACCCTTCTGAACATCGCCTCCAGCTACCTCTTCCCCAGCAAGGGCACCGCCCACATCCTGGGCGAGCAGCTCGGCGGCGTCGGCACGGACGTCTTCGAGCTCCGCCCCCGCATCGGCATGGCCGGCATCGCCATGGCGGAGAAGCTCCCCAAGCGCCAGACCGTCCTGGAGACCGTCCTCACCGCCGCGTACGGCATGACCGCCACCTGGCACGAGGACTACGACCCGGTCGACGAGCAGCGCGCCAAGGCCTTCCTCGACCGCCTCGGGATGAACGACTACCTGGACCGCAGGTTCGGCACCCTCTCCGAGGGCGAGCGCAAGCGCACCCTGATCGCCCGCGCGATGATGACCGACCCCGAGCTCCTCCTCCTCGACGAGCCCGCCGCCGGTCTCGACCTCGGTGGCCGCGAGGACCTCGTCCGCCGCCTCGGCCGCCTCGCCCGCGACCCGTACGCCCCCTCCATGATCATGGTGACCCACCACGTCGAGGAGATCGCGCCCGGCTTCACCCACGTCCTGATGATCCGTCAGGGCAAGGTCCTCGCCGCCGGCCCGGTGGAGATGGAACTGACCTCCCGCAACCTCTCGCACTGCTTCGGCCTGCCGCTCGTCGTCGAGCGCGTCGGCGACCGCTGGACCGCCCACGGCCTGCCCCTCAAGTAGCCGACGGCGCGCAGGCGTTCCGCACAGTCGCCCGCGCCCTGTCCCGCGGGACCCCACCGCCCTACCATGACCATGTGGACATCGACGCATGGGTGTGGTGGCTGATCGGCGCGGTGGGGCTCGGCATTCCCCTGGTCCTGACCGCGATGCCCGAGTTCGGCATGTTCTCGGCCGGAGCGGTCGCGGGGGCGGTGACCGCGGCCCTCGGCTTCGGGGTCGTCGCCCAGGTGCTCGTCTTCGTCGCCGTCTCGGTGGCTCTCCTCGCGGTGGTGCGCCCGATCGCCGCCCGTCACCGCGACGGCAGGCCCCAACACGCCAGCGGGGTCGATGCCCTGAAGGGGCGTCAGGCCGTCGTCCTGGAGCGGGTGGACGGCACCGGAGGAGGCAGGATCAAGCTCGCGGGGGAGATCTGGTCCGCCCGCGCGCTCGACACCGGGCAGACCTTCGAGCCGGGCGAACAGGTCGACGTCGTGGACATCGACGGGGCAACCGCCGTCGTCATGTGACCGAACCTCGCCCATGACGCTCCGCCATCTGGGAAACTCGATCATCGAAAGCCACCCGGCAGTCAACCGGCAGCGAAGGGCACGGGGAACACGATGTCAGCAGTCATCATCGTCCTGATCATTCTGGTGGTGCTCGTCTTCATCGCCCTGATCAAGACGATCCAGGTCATTCCGCAGGCGAGCGCGGCGATCGTGGAGCGCTTCGGCCGCTACACCCGCACGCTCAACGCCGGACTGAACATCGTCGTCCCGTTCATCGACTCGATCCGCAACCGGATCGACCTGCGCGAGCAGGTCGTCCCGTTCCCGCCGCAGCCGGTGATCACCCAGGACAACCTCGTCGTCAACATCGACACCGTCATCTACTACCAGGTGACCGACGCGAGGGCCGCGACCTACGAGGTCGCCAGCTACATCCAGGCGATCGAGCAGCTCACCGTCACCACCCTGCGCAACATCATCGGCGGCATGGACCTGGAGCGGACCCTGACCTCCCGCGAGGAGATCAACGCGGCCCTCCGAGGCGTCCTCGACGAGGCCACCGGCAAGTGGGGCATCCGCGTCAACCGCGTCGAGCTCAAGGCGATCGAGCCGCCGACCTCCATCCAGGACTCGATGGAGAAGCAGATGCGCGCCGAGCGCGACAAGCGCGCCGCGATCCTCACCGCGGAGGGCACCCGCCAGTCCGCGATCCTCACCGCCGAGGGCGAGAAGCAGTCCGCGATCCTGCGCGCCGAGGGCGAGTCCAAGGCCGCGGCCCTGCGCGCCGAGGGCGAGGCCCAGGCCGTCCGCACGGTCTTCGAGGCCATCCACGCCGGCGACCCCGACCAGAAGCTCCTCTCGTACCAGTACCTCCAGATGCTCCCGAAGATCGCCGAGGGCGACGCCAACAAGCTCTGGATCGTGCCCAGCGAGATCGGCGACGCCCTCAAGGGCCTCTCCGGAGCCCTCGGCAACGTCGGCGGCGGCTCCGGCTTCAACACCAAGGGCGGCGGGACCGAAAGGCGAGACGAACCGCCGGTTGACTGACACGTACACGTAACTCTCGTGCATGATCGGTGCGAGCCCCTCGACCCCGACGACCTCAGGGCGGGGAGGCGACTCACCGACCATGTAAGGAGATGGCGTTGTCCATCTGGGAAGCACTGGCGGTCTTCGCCGCCGGCATCGGAGCCGGCACCATCAACACCATCGTCGGATCGGGAACGCTCATCACCTTCCCGGTCCTTCTGGCGACCGGACTCCCGCCGATCACCGCGAACGTCTCCAACGCCCTCGGCCTCGTGCCCGGTTCCATCAGCGGGGCCATCGGCTACCGCCGCGAGCTCAAGGGCCAGAAGGCCCGCATCCTCCGCCTCGGCGGCGCCGCCCTCCTCGGCGGACTGATCGGCGCGATCCTCCTCCTCGCCCTGCCGTCCGAGGCCTTCGACGCGATCGTCCCCGTCCTCATCGGCCTCGCGCTCGTCCTGGTCCTCTTCCAGCCCCGGATCTCCGCCGCCGTGAAGCGCCGCCGCGAACAGACCGGCACCGAGGCCCACCCCGACGGCGGTCCCGCCCTTCTCGTCGGCCTCTTCCTCGCCAGCATGTACGGCGGATACTTCGGCGCCGCGCAGGGCGTGCTCTACCTCTCGCTGATGGGCCTGCTGCTCCACGACAGCCTGCAGCGGATCAACGCCGTCAAGAACATCCTCGGCGCCCTCGTCAACGGCATCGCCGCCGTCTTCTTCCTCTTCGTCGCCGACTTCGACTGGACGGCCGTCCTGCTCATCGCCGTGGGCTCCACCATCGGCGGCCAGATCGGCGCCAAGGTCGGCCGCAGGCTGTCACCCACGGTCCTGCGCGGAGTGATCATCACAGTCGGCGTCATCGCCATCCTGCAGCTCACGCTCAAGTAGCCGGAACGACGGAAGGGCCCGCCTCCCCACACGGGAGGCGGGCCCACACCGTACGAGACGGGGCTACGCGGCCGCCTTCACCAGCCACTCCGGCAGCTCGGACCGCTCGCTCGCCCGCATCGCGAGCAGCATCGCGTCCGCCGGAGTCGGCTCGAACGGCTGGTGCAGCAGCGGCATTCCCGCCTGCTCCGGGGTCCGGTCGGCCTTGCGGTGGTTGTCCTCGGCACAGGAGGCGACCGTGTTCAGCCAGCTGTCCCCACCACCCTGGGCGCGCGGCACCACGTGGTCGACGGTCGTCGCCCGCCGCCCGCAGTACGCGCACCGGTGCTGGTCCCGCACCAGCACCCCCCTCCTCGACCACGGTGCCTGTCTTCGGAACGGCACCCGCACGTAGCGGCAGAGTCTGATCACCCGCGGCACCGGGAGGTCGACGGCGGCACCGCGCACCCGCAGATCGGGATGCGCGTGCTCCACGACGGCCTTGGACTGCAGGACCAGCACCACCGCACGGTTGAGTGTGACCGTCGAAAGCGGCTCGAAGCTCGCGTTGAGGACCAGGGTGTCCCGCATTGTGCCCACCTCCCGTGTGCAGGCCCGGCCCCGGAGCGGGGCAGTGGGGCCTGGATCAACGATGGCCGGGCGGGCCCGGTCGGACAACGCAATTTCCCGTGCAACAAAAGATGCCCGCTTCTGATCTCTCCAAGACCAGAAGCGGGCAAACAACAAACCAATGATCAGACCGCCGCGGGAGCCGCGTACTCACCGATCAACTGGGCACGCCCCAGCGTGTGGAACCGCAGATTGAAGCCGACCACCGCGGGCGACACGTCGCCGTCGGGACCGAGCTTCTCGCTGTCCACCGCGTACACCGTGAAGACGTAACGGTGCGCCGGGTCCCCCGCCGGAGGAGCGGCACCGCCGAAGTCCTTCGAGCCGTAGTCGTTCCGGACGTGCACGGCACCGGCCGGCAGCCCCTCGAACGACCCCGACCCGGCACCCGCGGGCAGCTCCGTCACCGACGCCGGGATGTCGAACAGCACCCAGTGCCAGAACCCGCTGCCCGTCGGGGCGTCCGGGTCGAAGCAGGTCACGGCGAAGCTCTTCGTCTCCGCCGGGAACCCCTCCCAGCGCAGCTGCGGCGAGGTGTTCCCCTCCGCGTGGACCTGAGCGTCCTTCAGGACCCCGCCCGGCGCGATGTCGTCGCTCACCACCGTGAACGCCGCCACCGGCGGATGGAAGTCGTGGGGGAGCGGCGCCCTCTTGCCCTCGGACACGTCGAAACCTCCGTATCGCCCGTACTGCCTCAGCAGCCTTTACGGGGCCGAGCCTAGAGCCAGTTGCGACGGCCGCCGACCTCGGCGAGCCACTGGTTCAGGTACGCCGCCCAGTCGGTGGTGTGGAAGTCGTGCAGACCCACCTTGAAGGCACGGAACGAGTCGCTGCCCTCACCGAACAGACCCGGCTTCTTGTCCATCTCCAGGACGACGTCCATCTCGCGTTCGTCCGCGATGAAACTGACCTCGACCTGGTTCAGCCCCCGGTACTGCTGCGGCGCGAAGAACTCGATCTCCTGGTAGAAGGGCAGCTTCTGCCGCGTCCCGCGGATGTGCCCGCGCTCCATGTCCGCGCTCTTGAAACGGAAGCCGAGCTGGAGGAAGGCGTCCAGGATGGCCTGCTGTGCCGGCAGCGGGTGCACGTTGACCGGGTCGAGGTCACCGGAGTCCACCGCGCGGGCGATCTCCAGCTCGGTCGTCACACCGATGTTCATGCCGCGCAGCTGCTGACCGGAGACGGAGGTCACCGGCGTCTCCCAGGGGATCTCCAGACCAAACGGCACCACGTGCACCGCGCCGGCCTTCACCTCGAAGGCACCGCCCAGACGGACCTTGACGAACTCGATGTCCTGCTTCTGCTCCTGGTCGCCGCCCTCCACCTCGACCCGCGCCTGCAGCCCGACGGAGAGCCCCTCGATCTGCTGGTCGACACTGCCGCCCTGGATCCGCACCTCACCCTGGACGACACCGCCCGGGACCACGTTCTCCTCGGTGAGCACCGTCTCCACGGTGGCCCCACCGGCACCCAGGCTCGCGAGCAGCTTCTTGAATCCCATGACCTTCACTCCTTCTCAGTCCTGACCCCTACATACGCGCGACGACCGTAACCGGTTCCCCACCGGACCCCACTACGCTCGGGCGCCATGAGCGAGAGCCCCGACCGTACGCCGCTGCCGCGGAGCTTCTTCGACCGCCCGGTCCTCGACGTCGCCCCCGACCTCCTGGGCCGCACCCTCGTCCGCCACTCGCCCGAGGGGCGGACGGAGCTGCGCCTCACGGAGGTCGAGGCGTACGCCGGCGCGATCGACCCCGGCTCGCACGCCTTCCGCGGCCGCACGGCCCGCAACGCCGTCATGTTCGGCCCGCCCGGGCACGCGTACGTCTACTTCACCTACGGCATGTGGCACTGCCTCAACGTGGTGTGCGGCCCGGAGGGCGAGGCGAGCGGGGTCCTGCTGCGCGCGGGGGAGATCGTGCGGGGCGCCGAGCTGGCCCGCCCCCGACGCCGCTCGGCCCGGTACGACCACGAGCTCGCCAAGGGCCCGGCCCGCCTGGCCACGGCCCTGGACGTGGGCCTCTCCCTCAACGGAACGGACGCCTGCGACCCCGCCCCGGACGCCCCGCTCACTCTCCTCACCGGCACCCCGCCCGCCCGGCACCGCCTCCGCAGCGGCCCCCGCACGGGCGTCGGCGGCGACGGAGCGCCGCACCCCTGGCGCTTCTGGATCGACGGCGACCCGACGGTGAGTCCGTACCGACCCCATACGCCCCGGAAGCGCCCACTTGACTCGGGCGGCCCGACCGCCTAACGTAGCCCGAGCAGCTGGGTACGGGCCTGCTTGTTCAAGCACCCCGCAGCAGCCATCCACTACTCAAGATGACTCCCCAGCAGGGGCTTATTTCGGCATGCCGGAATTCGAATTCGATTGACTCGATTATGAGTCGCCGGAGAAATCAGCTAACGTAGTGAACACGCCGAAAGGCGAAAGGCAGCCAACAGGCCACCGGATATGAAATCTGAACCGGAAACGGAACGGAAAACGATCTGGTAAGGTTGGAAACACGAAGGGAAGCCCGGAGGAAAGCCCGAGAGGGTGAGTACAAAGGAAGCGTCCGTTCCTTGAGAACTCAACAGCGTGCCAAAAATCAACGCCAGATTAGTTGATACCCCGTCCATCTTCGGATGGCGAGGTTCCTTTGAAAGTCCTGCCGGCCCTTGTGGCGGGTAGGCAACATACACAGCGAGGACGCTGTGGACAGTCGGCCTTATTCCGGCCTGACTGTCCCGCTCAACGCGAGTGTCACCCGATTACGGGTAAACATTCACGGAGAGTTTGATCCTGGCTCAGGACGAACGCTGGCGGCGTGCTTAACACATGCAAGTCGAACGATGAAGCCCTTCGGGGTGGATTAGTGGCGAACGGGTGAGTAACACGTGGGCAATCTGCCCTTCACTCTGGGACAAGCCCTGGAAACGGGGTCTAATACCGGATAACACCGGCTTCCGCATGGGAGCTGGTTAAAAGCTCCGGCGGTGAAGGATGAGCCCGCGGCCTATCAGCTTGTTGGTGGGGTAATGGCCTACCAAGGCGACGACGGGTAGCCGGCCTGAGAGGGCGACCGGCCACACTGGGACTGAGACACGGCCCAGACTCCTACGGGAGGCAGCAGTGGGGAATATTGCACAATGGGCGAAAGCCTGATGCAGCGACGCCGCGTGAGGGATGACGGCCTTCGGGTTGTAAACCTCTTTCAGCAGGGAAGAAGCGAAAGTGACGGTACCTGCAGAAGAAGCGCCGGCTAACTACGTGCCAGCAGCCGCGGTAATACGTAGGGCGCAAGCGTTGTCCGGAATTATTGGGCGTAAAGAGCTCGTAGGCGGCTTGTCACGTCGGGTGTGAAAGCCCGGGGCTTAACCCCGGGTCTGCATCCGATACGGGCAGGCTAGAGTGTGGTAGGGGAGATCGGAATTCCTGGTGTAGCGGTGAAATGCGCAGATATCAGGAGGAACACCGGTGGCGAAGGCGGATCTCTGGGCCATTACTGACGCTGAGGAGCGAAAGCGTGGGGAGCGAACAGGATTAGATACCCTGGTAGTCCACGCCGTAAACGTTGGGAACTAGGTGTTGGCGACATTCCACGTCGTCGGTGCCGCAGCTAACGCATTAAGTTCCCCGCCTGGGGAGTACGGCCGCAAGGCTAAAACTCAAAGGAATTGACGGGGGCCCGCACAAGCAGCGGAGCATGTGGCTTAATTCGACGCAACGCGAAGAACCTTACCAAGGCTTGACATATACCGGAAAGCATTAGAGATAGTGCCCCCCTTGTGGTCGGTATACAGGTGGTGCATGGCTGTCGTCAGCTCGTGTCGTGAGATGTTGGGTTAAGTCCCGCAACGAGCGCAACCCTTGTCCTGTGTTGCCAGCATGCCCTTCGGGGTGATGGGGACTCACAGGAGACCGCCGGGGTCAACTCGGAGGAAGGTGGGGACGACGTCAAGTCATCATGCCCCTTATGTCTTGGGCTGCACACGTGCTACAATGGCCGGTACAAAGAGCTGCGATGCCGTGAGGCGGAGCGAATCTCAAAAAGCCGGTCTCAGTTCGGATTGGGGTCTGCAACTCGACCCCATGAAGTCGGAGTTGCTAGTAATCGCAGATCAGCATTGCTGCGGTGAATACGTTCCCGGGCCTTGTACACACCGCCCGTCACGTCACGAAAGTCGGTAACACCCGAAGCCGGTGGCCCAACCCCTTGTGGGAGGGAGCTGTCGAAGGTGGGACTGGCGATTGGGACGAAGTCGTAACAAGGTAGCCGTACCGGAAGGTGCGGCTGGATCACCTCCTTTCTAAGGAGCACAGTACCGATTGCAGGCAAATGTTCTGCACGGTCAGCTCATGGGTGGAACGTTGATTAGTTGGCGTGAGTGGACCTGATGGTCTTCGAGTACTGCTTCGGCGTGGAAAGAAGATTCGGATGGCGGCTCACGCTTGGCACGTTGTTGGGTATCTGAGGGTACGGCCGTAAGGTTTGTATCTTCGCGATGCCGGCCCCAGTGAACTCACCTGTTATGCGGGTGGGGTGATGGGTGGCTGGTCGTTGCTTGAGAACTACACAGTGGACGCGAGCATCTGTGGCCAAGTTTTTAAGGGCGCACGGTGGATGCCTTGGCACCAGGAACCGATGAAGGACGTGGGAGGCCACGATAGTCCCCGGGGAGCCGTCAACCAGGCTTTGATCCGGGGGTTTCCGAATGGGGAAACCCGGCAGTCGTCATGGGCTGTCACCCATGCCTGAACACATAGGGCATGTGGAGGGAACGAGGGGAAGTGAAACATCTCAGTACCCTCAGGAAGAGAAAACAACCGTGATTCCGGGAGTAGTGGCGAGCGAAACCGGATGAGGCCAAACCGTATGCGTGTGATACCCGGCAGGGGTTGCGCATGCGGGGTTGTGGGATCTCTCTTTCACAGTCTGCCGGCTGTGAGACGAGTCAGAAACCGTTGATGTAGGCGAAGGACATGCGAAAGGTCCGGCGTAGAGGGTAAGACCCCCGTAGCTGAAACATTAACGGCTCGTTTGAGAGACACCCAAGTAGCACGGGGCCCGAGAAATCCCGTGTGAATCTGGCGGGACCACCCGCTAAGCCTAAATATTCCCTGGTGACCGATAGCGGATAGTACCGTGAGGGAATGGTGAAAAGTACCGCGGGAGCGGAGTGAAATAGTACCTGAAACCGTGTGCCTACAAGCCGTGGGAGCGTCGCTCATTGAGTTTACTCAGTGGGTCGTGACTGCGTGCCTTTTGAAGAATGAGCCTGCGAGTTTGCGGTGCGTTGCGAGGTTAACCCGTGTGGGGAAGCCGTAGCGAAAGCGAGTCCGAATAGGGCGATTCAGTAGCGCGCTCAAGACCCGAAGCGGAGTGATCTAGCCATGGGCAGGTTGAAGCGGAGGTAAGACTTCGTGGAGGACCGAACCCACCAGGGTTGAAAACCTGGGGGATGACCTGTGGTTAGGGGTGAAAGGCCAATCAAACTCCGTGATAGCTGGTTCTCCCCGAAATGCATTTAGGTGCAGCGTCGTGTGTTTCTTGCCGGAGGTAGAGCACTGGATAGGCGATGGGCCCTACCGGGTTACTGACCTTAGCCAAACTCCGAATGCCGGTAAGTGAGAGCACGGCAGTGAGACTGTGGGGGATAAGCTCCATGGTCGAGAGGGAAACAGCCCAGAGCATCGACTAAGGCCCCTAAGCGTACGCTAAGTGGGAAAGGATGTGGAGTCGCAGAGACAACCAGGAGGTTGGCTTAGAAGCAGCCACCCTTGAAAGAGTGCGTAATAGCTCACTGGTCAAGTGATTCCGCGCCGACAATGTAGCGGGGCTCAAGCGTACCGCCGAAGTCGTGTCATTGCAGCATGAGGGCCAACGCCCGCTGTGATGGGTAGGGGAGCGTCGTGTGCCGGGTGAAGCAGCCGCGGAAGCGAGTTGTGGACGGTTCACGAGTGAGAATGCAGGCATGAGTAGCGATACACACGTGAGAAACGTGTGCGCCGATTGACTAAGGGTTCCTGGGTCAAGCTGATCTGCCCAGGGTAAGTCGGGACCTAAGGCGAGGCCGACAGGCGTAGTCGATGGACAACCGGTTGATATTCCGGTACCCGCTTTGAAACGCCCAGTATCGAGCCCATTAATGCTAAGGCCGTGAAGCCGTTCCGGACCCTTCGGGGAAAGGAAAGTGGTGGAGCCGCTGACCCAAGGTGGTAGTAGGTAAGCGATGGGGTGACGCAGGAAGGTAGTCCAGCCCGGGCGGTGGTAGTCCCGGGGTAAGGGTGTAGGGCGTTGTCCAGGTAAATCCGGACAGCACATAGCCTGAGACCTGATGCCGAGCCGATTGTGGTGAAGTGGATGATCCTATGCTGTCGAGAAAAGCCTCTAGCGAGTTTCATGGCGGCCCGTACCCTAAACCGACTCAGGTGGTCAGGTAGAGAATACCGAGGCGTTCGGGTGAACTATGGTTAAGGAACTCGGCAAAATGCCCCCGTAACTTCGGGAGAAGGGGGGCCACGTCTGGTGATGAGTCTTGCACTCTGAGCTGGGGGTGGCCGCAGAGACCAGCGAGAAGCGACTGTTTACTAAAAACACAGGTCCGTGCGAAGCCGTAAGGCGATGTATACGGACTGACGCCTGCCCGGTGCTGGAACGTTAAGGGGACCGGTTAGTGACCTTTCGGGGTTGCGAAGCTGAGAACTTAAGCGCCAGTAAACGGCGGTGGTAACTATAACCATCCTAAGGTAGCGAAATTCCTTGTCGGGTAAGTTCCGACCTGCACGAATGGCGTAACGACTTCTCGACTGTCTCAACCATAGGCCCGGTGAAATTGCACTACGAGTAAAGATGCTCGTTTCGCGCAGCAGGACGGAAAGACCCCGGGACCTTTACTACAGTTTGATATTGGTGTTCGGTTCGGCTTGTGTAGGATAGGTGGGAGACTTTGAAGCCGTGACGCCAGTCATGGTGGAGTCGCCGTTGAAATACCACTCTGGTCGTGCTGGATGTCTAACCTCGGTCCGTGATCCGGATCAGGGACAGTGTCTGATGGGTAGTTTAACTGGGGCGGTTGCCTCCCAAAGGGTAACGGAGGCGCCCAAAGGTTCCCTCAGCCTGGTTGGCAATCAGGTGTTGAGTGTAAGTGCACAAGGGAGCTTGACTGTGAGACCGACGGGTCGAGCAGGGACGAAAGTCGGGACTAGTGATCCGGCGGTGGCTTGTGGAAGCGCCGTCGCTCAACGGATAAAAGGTACCCCGGGGATAACAGGCTGATCTTCCCCAAGAGTCCATATCGACGGGATGGTTTGGCACCTCGATGTCGGCTCGTCGCATCCTGGGGCTGGAGTCGGTCCCAAGGGTTGGGCTGTTCGCCCATTAAAGCGGTACGCGAGCTGGGTTTAGAACGTCGTGAGACAGTTCGGTCCCTATCCGCTGCGCGCGTAGGAATATTGAGAAGGGCTGTCCCTAGTACGAGAGGACCGGGACGGACGAACCTCTGGTGTGCCAGTTGTCCTGCCAAGGGCATGGCTGGTTGGCTACGTTCGGGAGGGATAACCGCTGAAAGCATCTAAGCGGGAAGCCTGCTTCGAGATGAGTATTCCCACCTCCTTGAGAGGGTAAGGCTCCCAGTAGACGACTGGGTTGATAGGCCGGATGTGGAAGCCCAGTAATGGGTGGAGCTGACCGGTACTAATAGGCCGAGGGCTTGTCCTCAGTTGCTCGCGTCCACTGTGTTAGTTCTGAAGCAACGAACGGTTGCTGGTTTCTAGAGCTAGAACATAACTACAAAGTGTGCTTGTTCGCTCGAAACCGATAGGGTTTCGGTGGTCATAGCGTTAGGGAAACGCCCGGTTACATTCCGAACCCGGAAGCTAAGCCTTTCAGCGCCGATGGTACTGCAGGGGGGACCCTGTGGGAGAGTAGGACGCCGCCGAACAATTCTTCAGGACCCCTGGTCCCAGCGTTCACGCTGGGACCAGGGGTCCTTTTGTTTTTTACTTGACTTTTCCGATGCGCGGCCGAGTGCCGGCTGCGCGAGAATGACAGCAGTACCCGAAGACAGGAGTCACACCGATGTCCACCAACTCTCCCGACGACCGTCCGGAGCGCGAACCGCGTCGCAGGGACGATGCCGGTGGCGACCGGGGCGGCTTCCGCGGCCCGCGCCGGGATGACAACCGTGGTGGCGGCGGTGGCTTCCGCCGTGACGACCGCGGTGGAGACAGCCGTGGTGGTGACAACCGCGGCGGCGGTTTCCGTCGTGACGATAACCGTGGTGGTGACAACCGCAGTGGTGGTGGCGGTGGTTTCCGTCGTGACGATCGCGGTGGTGACAACCGTGGCGGTGGTGGCGGTTTCCGTCGCGACGATCGCGGTGGTGACAACCGTGGTGGCGGTGGCGGCGGTTTCCGTCGCGACGATCGCGGTGGTGACAACCGTGGTGGCGGTGGCGGCGGTTTCCGTCGCGACGATCGCGGTGGTGACAACCGTGGTGGCGGTGGCGGCGGTTTCCGTCGCGACGATCGCGGCGGTGACAACCGTGGCGGTGGCGGCGGTTTCCGTCGTGATGACCGTGGTGGCGAGCGTCCTTCGTCGTTCCGTCGGGACGACCGTCCGTCCTTCCCGCGTGATGACCGTGGTGGTGACAACCGCAGCGGCGGTGGTGGCGGTTTCCGTCGCGACGACCGTGGCGGTGACAACCGTGGTGGCGGTGGCGGTTTCCGTCGCGACGACAACCGCGGCGGTGGCGGCGGTTTCCCTCGCGACGATCGCGGTGGTGACAACCGTGGCGGTGGCGGCGGTTTCCGTCGTGATGACCGTGGTGGCGAGCGTCCTTCGTCGTTCCGTCGGGACGACCGTCCGTCCTTCCCGCGTGATGACCGTGGTGGTGACAACCGCAGCGGCGGTGGTGGCGGTTTCCGTCGCGACGACCGTGGCGGTGACAACCGTGGTGGCGGTGGCGGTTTCCGTCGCGACGACAACCGCGGCGGTGGCGGCGGTTTCCCTCGCGACGATCGCGGCGGTGACAACCGTGGCGGTGGCGGCGGTTTCCGTCGTGATGACCGTGGTGGCGAGCGTCCTTCGTCGTTCCGTCGGGACGACCGTCCGTCCTTCCCGCGTGATGACCGTGGGGGCGACAACCGCGGCGGTGGCGGCGGGTTCCGTCGCGACGACCGGCGTGATGAGCGTCCTTCGTCGTTCCGTCGCGATGACCGTCCGTCCTTCCCGCGTGATGACCGTGGGGGCGACAACCGCGGCGGTGGCGGTGGCTTCCGTCGCGACGACCGGCGTGATGAGCGTCCCTCGTCGTTCCGCCGCGATGACAACCGTGGTGGCGGTGGCTTCCGTCGGGACGACCAGGGTGGCGACCGCGGTGGGTACCGTGGCCGTGACGACCGCGGGGGCGACAGCCGTGGCGGTGGCTTCCGTCGGGACGACCGGGGCGGCGACCGCGGTGGGTACCGTGGCCGTGATGACCGGGGTGGCGACCGCGGTGGGTACCGCGGTCGCGACGACCGCGAGCGCAGCGACCGCGCGCCCATCAAGCGGCTGCCGATCCCGCCGGAGGTCACCGGTGAGGAGATCGACCCGGATGTGCGCCAGGAGCTCATGAGCCTGCCCAAGGGGCTCGCCGAGGACGTCTCCCGCAACCTCGTCATGGTCGCCCAGCTGATCGACGAGGACCCGGAGCAGGCGTACGAGTACTCGCGGATCGCCCTGCGGCTCGCCTCCCGTGTCGCCGCCGTGCGTGAGGCCGCCGGCTTCGCCGCGTACGCGACGCAGAAGTACTCCGAGGCGCTCGCCGAGTTCCGCGCCGCCCGCCGTATGAGCGGTGGCGTCGAGCTGTGGCCCGTCATGGCCGACTGCGAGCGGGGTCTCAGCCGGCCCGAGCGTGCCCTCGCGATGGCCGGTGAGCCCGAGGTGCAGAAGCTGGACAAGGCCGGGCAGGTCGAGATGCGGCTCGTGGCCGCCGGCGCCCGCCGGGACCTGGGGCAGCTCGACGCGGCGATCGTGACGCTGCAGAGCCCCGAGCTCGCTTCCAGCGCCGTTCACCCGTGGACCGCGCGTCTGCGGTACGCCTACGCGGACGCCCTGCTGGCCGCCGGTCGTGAGCCTGAGGCGCGTGAGTGGTTCGCCAAGGCACTGGAGGCCGACAAGGACGGCGCCACGGACGCCTCGGACCGGCTGGCCGAGATGGACGGCATCGAGTTCGTGGACGCCTTCGACGAGGAGTCGGAGGAGGAGTCGGACGACGTCGACGCCATCGACGTCGATGACGACCACGACGTCGACGACATCGACGAGGACGACGACCTCGACGAGGACGGCAGTGACGACAGCGTCGGCGACAAGAGCTGACACCGTCGGTACGTGAGAAGGGCGGCACCCTCGGGTGCCGCCCTTCTTCGTTTTCCGGTTCTGTCTCAGTCCAGCGCCAGGCTTCTGAGGACCAGGCCCGTCGCCGGTTTCGGGCCGAACGAGGTCGACTTGCGGGGCATCGTGACGCCCTGGCGGGCGAGGTCCCGTACGACCTCCTCGGGTACCGGATGCATGAGGACGGCCGTACAGTCACGGCGTTCCGCCTGGGCGACCGCGGCCTCCGTGTCGTGGATGTAGCTGATGTCCTCGGGTGCGTCCGGGATGCGCCAGACGTGCTCCAGGAGGGTGGAGTGCAGGACCGTCGCGTCCAGGGTGCGCCAGGCCTCGGGACGGTCCGTGCGGATCGTGCGGTCGAGGAGGGCGGGGTCCGGGCGGTCGACGAGGTGGAAGCGCCCGTCCCCGGCGAGGAGGAAGGCGTTGCCCTCGGCCGTGGCCGCCGCGAGGGCCTCCAGGGCCGTCGGCAGGGTCCCCTCCATCCGGCGGACCCGGAACGCGCCGTCGAGGGCCGCGAGGGCGTCGGTGATCGGGAGGCGGTTGAGGAGACGGTGGATCGCGCGGACCCGCAGGGGGTAGCGGGCGGTGTCGATGAGGAGGACCAGGCCGTAGTTCCAGGGCCCCGGCGACACGTGCTCCTCGCGCAGGCGGAGGTAGGTCGCCCAGCGGTGGTGGCCGTCGGCGATCAGGGCCTGGTGGTGGCTGAGCTCGGCGGCGACGGCGGCCTGCTCCGCCGGGTCGGTGACCGCCCAGAGACGGTGGTGGAAACCGTCCTCCGTGGTGGTGGCGAGCAGCGGGGGGCGCTGGACGGTGCGTTCGACGACCTGGTCCGCGCCGTCGCCGTCGCCGACGTACGTGAGGAGCAGGGGCTCCAGGTTGGCGGCCGTGGTCCGCATGAGGGCGGCGCGGTCCTCGACCACGTGCGGCATGACGTCCTCGTGGGGGAGGACGACCCCCTCGGCCGGGGTGGAGAGCTCCAGTGCCCCGATGATGCCCCGCTGCAGGATGCCGTCGCCGTGCTGCTCGTACACGTAGAGCGCGGGCTCCGGGTCGGGGGCGAGGACCCCGTCCGCGAGCCAGCGGTCGAGGGTGACGGCGGCCTTGCGGTGGCGGGTGCCGGCGGTGATCGCCTGCGGGAGGATCAGCCGGACGATGTTGTGCGGGTCGGCGGACTCCAGATGGAGCAGGCCGTCAGGTCGTACGACGACGTCGTAGGGGGGAGACGTCACGGCGGCGAGGCTGCCGACCCGCTCGGGGACGTAACGCAGTCCGCGGAACGGGGCCAGGCGCAGGCCTGCGGCGTCGTCGCGGACGTCGGCGGCCGCGTGACCTGAGGTGTTCATCTCGTCATCGTAGGGGGGCGGTGGCCATGAGCGATGATCGGGGGAGCGGGGGGAAAACCACCCGGTGATGTGAGGAGTCGCGGTGACGGTGCGGAACGGCCAGGGACAGCAGGGCGTCGGCGGGAGTCGGCCGGGTGGCAGCGTGGTGCCGTTGAGCGAGGCGTACGACACGGCGCTCCTGGACCTGGACGGTGTCGTGTACGCGGGCGGGGAGGCCGTTCCGCACGCGGTCGAGTCGCTCGGGGTGGCACGGGCCGGCGGGATGCGCCTGGCGTACGTCACCAACAACGCGCTGCGGACGCCCGACGCCGTGGCGGCACACCTCACGGAGCTCGGGGTGCCGACCGAGGCCGGGGACGTGATCACCTCCGCGCAGGCGGTGGCGCGGCTGATCGCCGACGACGTGCCGGCCGGCTCCCGGGTGCTCGTCATCGGTGGTGAGGGGCTGCGGGTGGCGCTGCGTGAGCGGGGTCTGGTGCCGGTGGACTCGGCGGAGGACGAGCCGGTGGCGGTCGTCCAGGGGTACGGGGGGCCCGAGATGCCGTGGGGGCGGTTCGCGGAGGCGAGCTACGCCGTGGCGCGGGGGCTGCCCTGGTACGCGTCGAACACGGACCTGACGATTCCGGGGGCGCGGGGGATCGGGCCGGGGAACGGGGCGGCGGTGGAGGTCGTACGGATCGCCACGGGCGGTCGCGTGGAGCCGAAGGTCGCGGGGAAGCCGCTTCCGCCGATGCACCGGGAGACGGTGCTGCGGACCGGGGCGGAGCGGCCGCTGGTGGTCGGGGACCGGCTGGACACGGACATCGAGGGCGCGTTCAACGGCGGGGTCGACTCGCTGCTCGTCCTCACCGGGGTGACGGACGTGGCGCAGCTGCTGAGGGCGGTGCCGGAGCACCGGCCGACCTACGTCGACGTCGATCTGCGGGGGCTGCTCCTGGGGCAGCCGGAAGTCGTCGCCGAGGAGGGCGGGGGTTTCGTGTGCGGGGAGTGGCGGGCCTCGGTGAGCGGGGGCGAGCTGGTGCTCGACGGGCCCGGGGGTTCGGCGGAGGCTTCGGAGGGGGGCGCGGGGGGCGTGCTGGACGGGGTGCGGGCCTCGTGCGGGGCGGCCTGGTCGGCGGCCGACGCCGTCGGCGGGGGTGTGCCGGACGCCGCGAAGGCGTTGGCACGGCTCGGGCTGTGAAATTGGGTAGGCTAACCTAACTTTCTCTGGGTCGTGGCAGGAGTACGGGTATGGACGGTCGACAGCAGCGGCTGAGCGCGGAATCGGTCACCCTGGCGTACGAGCAGCGGGTCATCGCCCGCGATCTGTCCGTCGAGATCCCCGACAACTCGTTCACCGTCATCGTCGGGCCGAACGCCTGCGGCAAGTCCACCCTGCTCCGTGCCCTCTCCCGGATGCTGAAGCCCAGCGCGGGCCGGGTCCTGCTCGACGGGCAGTCGATCCACACCCTGCCCGCGAAGAAGGTGGCGAAGACCCTCGGTCTGCTGCCGCAGACCTCCGTGGCGCCCGACGGCATCACCGTCTCCGACCTCGTCGCCCGCGGCCGCTACCCGCACCAGGGGCTGCTGCGCCAGTGGTCCCCGGAGGACGAGCGCGTCACCCGGGAGGCGATGGAGGCGACCGGTGTCGCGGAGCTGGCCGGGCGGTACGTCGACGAGCTGTCCGGCGGCCAGCGCCAGCGCGTCTGGATCGCCATGGCGCTGGCGCAGCAGACGCCGCTGCTCCTGCTCGACGAGCCGACGACCTACCTCGACATCCAGCACCAGATCGACGTCCTCGACCTCTGCGCCGAGCTGCACGAGACCCAGGGCCGGACGCTCGTCGCCGTGCTGCACGACCTCAACCACGCGGCCCGTTACGCGACCCACCTCATCGCCGTACGCGACGGCGAGGTGGTCGCCGAGGGGCCGCCTGCCGAGGTCGTGACCGCGGAGCTGGTCGAACGGGTCTTCGGGCTGCGCTGCCAGGTCATCGACGATCCCGAGACGGGGACGCCGCTGGTCGTACCGGCCGGCCGCAGGGCGCGCGCCCCCCGGCCCGTGCCCGTGGTGGCGTCGCAGGAGCCCGCGCTGCGCACGTGAGCCTCGGGGCCCGGCTCGGAGGCCTCTGCCCCCCGCGGGCCCGTGACGCCGCCGACCTCCTAGAGGAGGGAGCGGAGGCGGAGGAGGTCGCGGAAGCCCGCCTCCAGCTTGACCCGGCCCGAGGCCCAGGCCTTCGCGAAGTTCAGGTCGCCGCCCACCATCGACACCAGGTCGTCGCCGGTCATCGCCAGCCGGATCTGGGCCTTGGTCCGTGGCGGACCCTCCACCGTGGACTCGACGTGGATCCGGCCGTCCGCGAGGCGGCCCGCGAACGTGGTGTCCAGGTCGGTGATGTGGCAGCTCAGGGTGCGGTCGAGCGCGACCGCACCGCGCACGTCGCCGTTCGCCCGCGCCAGGTTGTCCGAGAGTCTGTCGAGTGCGCCGCGGCACTCCGTGATCGTCGCCATCGCCGTCGACCGTACCCCAGGGGTTCGCGGTAGCGTCGGGACCATGAACGACGCGATGCCCGCACCGGAGTCCGCGGACGGGGCGTCCGCGGGGGAGCCGGCGGGCGCGACGCCCGCACCGGAGTCCGTGGAGCCGGTGGCTCCGCAGGAGACCCACGAGCCCGCGGAGGCCGCTCCGCTCGGGGTCGGGCGGGAGCCCACCGGGCATCCCGGTGTCGACGCACACCTGGCGCGTCTCGGCGCGGTGGACCACCTCCCGGCGGACGGACACCTGGAGGTGTACGAGGATGTACACCGTGGACTGCGTGCCGAGCTGACCTCGCTCGACGCGCACCCCGCCCCCCGTCCGAACGAAAACAGGAGCTGAACCGAACGTGGCAGGAGTGGCACGCCGCCGTCTCGACGCCGAGCTGGTCCGGCGCAAGCTCGCGCGCTCGCGCGAGCACGCCAGCCAGCTGATCGCCGCGGGCCGGGTGACCGTAGGCAAGACCGTCGCCACCAAGCCCGCCACCCAGGTCGAGACCGCCGCGGCCATCGTCGTCGTCCAGGACGACTCCGACCCCGACTACGTCTCGCGCGGCGGCCACAAGCTCGCCGGGGCCCTCGCCGCCTTCGTCCCGCTCGGACTGAGGACCGAGGGCCGGCGCGCCCTGGACGCCGGAGCCTCCACCGGCGGCTTCACCGACGTGCTGCTGCGCGCCGGCGCCGCCCATGTCGTGGCCGTCGACGTGGGCTACGGCCAGCTCGCCTGGTCGCTGCAGAGCGACGAGCGGGTCACCGTGAAGGACCGCACGAACGTACGCGAGTTGACACTCGACGCGATCGACGGGATTCCCGTCGACCTCGTCGTCGGCGACCTCTCGTTCATCCCGCTCGGCCTCGTCCTGCCGGCCCTGGTGGCCTGCACGGCGCCCGACGCCGACCTCGTCCTCATGGTGAAACCCCAGTTCGAGGTGGGTAAGGAGCGGCTCGGCACGGGCGGGGTCGTCCGCAGCACCGAACTCCGCGCGGACGCCGTGAAGAACGTCGCCCGGCGCGCCGCCGAACTCGGGCTCGGCGTCCTGGGCGTCACGGCGAGCCCGCTGCCCGGCCCCTCCGGCAACGTCGAGTACTTTCTGTGGCTGCGGGCCGGGGCGCCCGCGCTGGATCCGGCGGATGTCGACCGCGCCGTGGCGGAAGGACCTCGTTGAGCTCAACGGCAGCAGCACCACAGACCGCACCACGCACCGTCTTCCTGCTCGCGCACACCGGCAGGCCCGCCGCCGTGCGCAGCGCCGAACTGGTCGTCCTCGGACTGCTGCGCTGCGGCATCGGCGTCCGAGTCCTGGAGGCCGAGGCGGCGGACATGCCGCTGCCTCCGTCCGTCGAGAAGGTGCCGGAGGCCTGCTCCGACGCGCTCGACGGGTGTGAACTCCTCGTCGTCCTCGGCGGCGACGGAACCCTGCTGCGCGGCGCCGAGTTCTCCCGCGCCTCCGGCGTCCCGATGCTCGGCGTCAACCTGGGCCGCGTCGGCTTCCTCGCCGAGGCCGAGCGCGACGACCTCGACAAGGTCGTCGACCGGGTCGTGACGAAGGCGTACGAGGTCGAGGAGCGGATGACCCTCGACGTCGTCGTGTACGAGAACGGCGACGTCCTGCACCGTGACTGGGCGCTCAACGAGGCGGCCGTCCAGAAGGTGTCCCCCGAACGGATGCTGGAGGTCGTCCTCGCGATCGACGGCCGGCCGGTCACCGGCTTCGGCTGCGACGGGGTGATCTGCGCGACACCGACCGGCTCCACCGCCTACGCCTTCTCGGCGGGCGGCCCGGTCGTCTGGCCCGAGGTCGAGGCGCTGCTCATGGTCCCGATCGGGGCCCACGCCCTCTTCGCCAAGCCGCTCATCACCACCCCCGAGTCGGTGCTCGCCGTCGAGGTCGAGCCGCACACCCCGCACGGGGTGCTCTGGTGCGACGGGCGGCGGACCGTGGAACTCCCGGCGGGGGCGCGGGTCGAGGTACGGCGGGGCGCCGTGCCGGTCCGGCTCGCCCGGCTCCACCACGCGTCCTTCACCGACCGGCTCGTCGCCAAGTTCGCCCTGCCGGTGTCCGGCTGGCGGGGCGCGGCGCGCTGACGCACCTCCACGGGTTCCCCCGTGCGGGCGGGCCGGCGGAGGCGTACGCCCGGCTTCCGGCGCGCGGAACGATCGGCGCGCCGGAGAGTTACGCCCGGGGGTGATGTCGCATCGCACCAGGGAAACCTCGTATGGTCTGGGGCGTGCTGGAGGAGATGCGGATACGGTCGCTCGGGGTCATCGACGACGCGGTGGTCGAGCTGTCGCCCGGCTTCACCGCGGTGACCGGTGAGACCGGTGCGGGCAAGACGATGGTCGTGACCAGCCTCGGGCTGCTGCTCGGAGGACGGGCCGACCCGGCCCTGGTGCGGATCGGCGCGGCGTCGGCCGTCGTCGAGGGGCGGATCAGCGTGCCCGCGGGCGCGCCCGCCGCCGTACGCGCCGAGGAAGCCGGGGCGGAGCTCGACGACGGAGTGCTGCTGGTCAGCCGCACCGTCTCGGCCGAGGGACGCTCACGGGCCCATCTGGGCGGGCGCTCCGTGCCCGTCGGGCTCCTCGCCGAACTCGCCGACGAACTCGTCGCCGTCCACGGCCAGACCGACCAGCAGGGCCTGCTCAAGCCGGCCCGGCAGCGGGGCGCGCTCGACCGGTACGCGGGCGAGGCCGTCTCCGTACCCCTCACCGCCTACGCCGAGGCGTACCGGCGGCTGCGCGCCGTCACCGGAGAGCTGGACGAGATCACCACCCGGGCCCGGGAGCGGGCCCAGGAGGCCGACCTGCTGCGGTTCGGGCTCGGTGAGATCGAGGCCGTCACCCCCCTCGCCGGGGAGGACACCGAACTCGCCGCCGAGGCGGAGCGGCTCGGGCACGCCGAGGCCCTCGCCTCCGCCGCCGCGCTCGCGCACGCCGCGCTCGCGGGCGTGCCCGAGGACCCCGAGTCCGTCGACGCCACGACCCTCGTCGCGGGCGCGAACCGGGCCCTGGAGGCCGTACGGTCCCACGACCCGGCGCTCGCCGCGCTCGCCGAGCGGATGGGGGAGATCTCCATCCTGCTCGGCGACGTCGCCACCGAACTCGCCGGATACGCCGACGACGTCGACGCCGACCCGCTGCGGCTCGCCGCCGTCGAGGAGCGGCGCGCGGCCCTCACCCAGCTCACCCGGAAGTACGGACGGGACGGCGAGGGCATCGCGGCCGTCCTCGCCTGGGCCGAGGAGAGCGCGGGCCGGCTCGGTGAGCTGGACGGCGACGACGACCGCGTCGAGGAGCTCACGGCCGAACGCGACCGGCTGCGCGACGACCTCTCGGTGCTCGCGCAGCGGCTCACCGACGCCCGTACCGAGGCGGCCGACCGGTTCGCCGCCGCCGTCACCGCCGAACTCGCCTCGCTCGCCATGCCCCACGCGCGCGTGTCCTTCGCCCTCGGGCAGACCGAGGACCCCGACGGTGTCGAGGTCGGCGGCCGTCGGGTCGCCTACGGCCCGTCCGGGGCCGACGAGGTCGAGCTGCTGCTCGCCCCGCACCCCGGCGCCCCGCCGCGCCCGATCGCCAAGGGCGCGTCCGGCGGCGAGCTGTCCCGGGTGATGCTGGCCGTGGAGGTCGTCTTCGCGGGCACGGACCCGGTCCCGACCTACCTCTTCGACGAGGTCGACGCCGGTGTCGGCGGCAAGGCGGCCGTGGAGATCGGCCGCCGCCTCGCCAAGCTCGCCAAGACCGCCCAGGTCGTCGTCGTCACCCACCTCCCGCAGGTCGCGGCCTTCGCCGACCGGCAGCTGCTGGTCGAGAAGACCAACGACGGCTCCGTGACCCGCTCCGGCGTCACCGTCCTGGAGGGCGAGGAGCGGGTACGGGAGCTCTCCCGGATGCTCGCGGGCCAGGAGGACTCCGAGACGGCCAGGGCCCACGCCGAGGAGCTGCTCGCGACGGCCCGGGCGGACGGGTGAGGCGCCTCGCCGCCTTCGGTGTCGCCGCGGGGGTGAGCCGCGCGGTGTACGAGGGGCTGCGGGGAGCTTCCGGGCTGCGGGGGACACAGGGGACGTCGCAGGAGACGGAGCGGCGGGAGACGCCGCCGGTGACGTCGGCCGGTTCCGGGCGGCCTGGGGACGGGCCGTGGATACGGACCAACCACGCGGGGCGGAGCGTCGACCTGTACGCCGGGCCCGCGGTGGCGCTCGGCGCGGCGGCCGGCGCCGGAAACGGGCCCGCCGCGTTCGCCGTACTGGCCGCCGGGGCCTGCGGGGCGTACGACGATGCCAGGGGTGATCACCGGCGGGGGTTCCGGGCCCATCTGGCGGCGCTGCGGGGCGGCGAGGTGACCAGCGGGGCCGTCAAGCTCCTCGGGATCGGTGCCGCCTCGGTCGTGGCCGGAGCGCTGCTCAAGGAGCGGGCGGTGGACAAGGCCCTCGCCGGGGTCGTCATCGCCGGCACCGCCCACCTGGTGAACCTCGTGGACGTACGCCCCGGGCGCGCGGGACTCGTCGTCCTCGCCCTCGCCGCCCCCGGACTGCTGCGCGGCTCGCTCGCCGCCGCGCCGATGGGCGCCGTCACGGCGGTCCTCGGGGACGACCTCGGTGAGCGCACCATGCTCGGCGACACGGGCGCGCACGCCCTCGGCGCCGCCGTCGGCAGCGCGATCGCCGCCGGGAACGGGCGGCTCGGGCTCGCCGCGCACGCGGCCGGGCTGGTCGCCGCGGCGGTCTGGGCGGAGCGGGGCGTGGGAGAGAGCGGCTCGGGGGAGCGCGAGGCCCGCGAGGCCTGAGGGGGCGCGAGGGCCGGGGGCGCGCGGGGTGTTCTTGGGCGCTCACCCGAGTGGGTGAACCGTGGGCTGGGTCCCGGAGCCGTACGCCTTCCGTACAGGGGGGCGCCGCCACTTCCGTGCCGGAACGTGCGTACGGTCGGCGGAACGGACTGGCATCCTTGGGCGCGTGACACAGCTCCGTACGGTCCAAGTGCTGGGCGGCGGCAGCGCGGGCAGCAGCGCTCACGTCCGATCACTTGCCTCGGGGCTCGTGGCGAGGGGCGTGCGGGTGACCGTGTGCGCCCCGCCCGAACTCGACCGCGTCTACGACTACCTCGGTGCCGGGGCGCACTTCGTGCCCCTGCCGCGCCTCGGCGACCCCGCCACCGTCGCCGCGCTCCGCAACGCCTGCATCGGCGCGGACGTGGTCCACGCGCACGGCCTGCAGGCCTCCGTGCGGGCCGCGCTCGCGCTGTCCGGCTGCGGGAGCGTGCCGGGCGGCGGCGGCCGCGCGCCGCTCGTCACGACCTGGGACAGCCGGGTCCACGTGGACGGGGCGCGGGGCGGGGTGCTGCGGCTGCTGGAACGAAGGACCGTACGGGCCGCGGCCGTTGTCCTCGCCACCTCCTCCGAACTCGTCGACCGCGCCCGTCGGCGCGGGGCCCGCGACGCGCGGCTCGCGCCCGTCACGGTGCCGGCCGCGCGAGGGCCCGTCTGCCTCCACGACGGCAAGGCCCGGGCCGAACTTGGCGCCGTCGACCGGCCGTTGCTGATGGCGGTCGGCGCCCTGGAGCGAGGGCGGGGGTACCGGACGCTGCTCGACGCGGCGCGGGAGTGGCGGGAGCTCGACCCGCAGCCGCTGCTGGTGATCGCGGGGGAGGGGCCTGAGCGGGCCGCCCTTCAGCGGCGGATCGCCGAGGAAGGGCTCTCCGTCCGGCTGATCGGGCGGCGGGAGGACGTGGCGGAGCTGTTGGCGGCGGCGGATGTGGCCGTGCTTCCGTCGCGGTGGGAGGCGCGGTCCCTGCTCGCGCAGGAGGCGCTGCGCCTCGGTGTGCCGCTCGTCGCCACGGCGGTCGGCGGAGTGCCGGAACTGGTCGGCGACGCGGCGGAGTTGGTGCCCTACGGGGACGCGGCCGCCCTGGCCGGGGCGGTGCGGGGGCTCCTGGAGGACGTGGACCGGCGGATGGACCTGGCGGCGGCGGGGCGGGTACAGGCGAGGTCCTGGCCCACGGAGGACGAGACCGTCGCACATGTGCTGAGCGTGTACGACGAGTTGGCGGGGCGGTAGGGGCTCTGCGCTCCCGGGCGGGCCCGGGCCTTCGGGTCCGGGCCCGCACCCCGCGGGACGGGTGTCCGCGCGGATCCGGGCCCGCACCCCGCGGGACGGGTGCCCGCACAGGCGGGGGCCGTCCCGGGTGGACGGGTCGGCCTACGCGGTGTGGCGGCGGGCTCTGAGGGCCAGGGAGAGGGCCAGAACCGTCTGGGGGTCGTCCAGGTCCGTGCCCAGGAGTTCGGAGATACGGGCCAGGCGGTTGTAGAGGGTCTGGCGGTTGAGGTGGAGCTCCCTGGCCGTCTCCGCCTTGCGGCCCGCGTGCGCCAGGTACGTCTCCAGGGTCGGGAGCAGCGGGGGCCGGGACGTGCGGTCGTGGTCCCGCAGGGGGCCGATCGCGCGGTCCACGAACGCGGCCAGGACGGTGTCGCCGTGGAAGTGCAGCCGCCACAGGAGGAGGTCGATGTCCAGGCGCCGGGCGTCGTACCAGGGGAGGTCCGAGAGGCCCTGCGCGGCCGTCGCCGTCTCGGCCGCGTGCCGCAGGCCCGCGGAGGCCGCCGCCCAGCTGCCGGCGACGCCCACGACCACGACCGGCGGGTGTACGCCCGCGCGTTCGAGGCCCGCCCGTTCCACGCCCGCGCGCAGCGCCGCCGCGACCCGGTCCGCGACCGCCGTGCGTTCCGATTCCGAGCGCAGGCCGAGGAGGAGGGGGACCCGGCCCTCGACCGGGCGGACGCCCAGCAGGACCGGGACGCCGACGGAGGCGAGCTCCTCCAGGACGGCTCGGGCGAGCAGGGCCCAGTTGCCCGAGGGGGAGAGTTCCGAGGCCAGGCGCATGACCACCGGCAGGAGCGGGCCGTCGCCCGGCTTGAAGCCGAGGACCCGGGCCTGCGCCGGGGCGTCCTCGGCCGCGATCCGCCCCTCCGCCAGGTCGGTCAGGAAGTCGCCCCGGCCGCGGGCGGCCAGCTCCTCCTCCTGGCGTGCCTGCATGAGGACGACCGCCAGGAGGCCGGCCGCGCGCTCGGCGGCCATCCGGTGGACGGGGGAGAGGGCGCCGGAGACCGACAGCAGGACGAGGCGGGCCCGTACCGAGGCCGTGCCGGGGCCGCCGCCGGGCACGTCGACGAGGACCGTTCCGGTGGGCGGGCCGGACTCGCGGGCCGCCCGCTGGCCGCGCAGCCCGTCCCACACCTGGAGCGGGTCGGCGGGCGCGGACTCGGTGCCCGCCGCGTACAGCAGCTGCCCGTCGGCGGTCTCCAGGAAGACGGGGTTGGCGGCGAAGTCGGAGAGGATGCGGAGCACCTGCGGGATTCCGCCGCCGCCGAGCAGCGCCTCCGTGCACTGCCGGTGGACCTCCTCGGCCTGCCGGAGGAGCGCGTAGTGCCCGTTGACGATCTCGGTGTGGATCTCCTCCGTGACAGCCACGAAGGGGACCTCGCGGTGCAGCTGCACCAGCGGGAGCCCGGCGGCCCGCGCGGTCTCCACTATCGTCGCCGGGAGGCGGGCGAAGCGCGGCCCCAGCTCCACCACGAGCGCCG
The DNA here is from genome assembly GCF_051305195.1 of Streptomyces sp. Qhu_M48. Lineage (NCBI taxonomy): Bacteria > Bacillati > Actinomycetota > Actinomycetes > Kitasatosporales > Streptomycetaceae > Streptomyces > Streptomyces sp. Qhu_M48. Next base: position 2,137,568 of record NZ_CP195432.1, read on the forward strand.
CGATGCCCCGGTCGGCGAGGCGTCGTACGAAGGCCCGCTGCTCGGCGGGCCGGGTGCCGAGACCGAGGCCCGTGGTCAGCAGCAGCTCGCCGCCCTTGAGCAGCGACGCGATGTTCGGCACCTCGCCCGCGTGCACCCAGCGCACCGTGCGGTGCAGCCGGTCGGCGCCGGTGACGACCTCCGGGAGCCCGCCGCGCAGGCCCGGGAGTTCGAGCGCCCGCTGCACGGTGATCCCGCCCTGATTGTCCATGGGCCCGGACGCTACCCGCGTCCGTGTTCCGGCGACATCACCCCAGGGTCACGGGACGGGACACCTCGTACACCGCCCCGACAACTCGTCGTCCCGCGGCGGACTTTGCGCGACCACCTGTCGACTGTGTCCTGTGTCACTCCCGCACGGAGTGTGCCTCAGGCCGCGGCGGGGGCGATGTTGTGGTTGAAGCGGAAGACGTTGTCGGGGTCGTACGCGGCCTTCACGGCGGCCAGCCGCCGGGCGTTCTCCGCGCCGAGGCCGGCCGTGATCCGGTCGGCTCCCTCGGCGCCGATGAAGTTCAGGTACACGGCGCCGGCCGACCACGGACGCATGGCGGCCCGTACGTCCTTCACCCAGCGCACCACCCGCTCGTCGTCGGCCGGGTCCTCCCACACCCCGAAGGGGTGGACGGCCCAGGGAGCGGTCCGCCACGGCAGCGGGAAGTCGGCGGGACCGTCCGCGACCCGCCCGCCCATCGGGAACATCACGTGCTGCGTCCCGCTCGGTACCGGCATGTCCCCGGCCCGCTCGCAGAACCGGTCCACCGCCTCGTTCGGGAACCCCGTCAGGTACTCGGCCGACCAGTAGTTCCGCATGCCGGGCGGGTCGTCGAGCATGCACTGGAGCTGTACGTAGGGGATCTCCGTCACCATCGCGGCCGCGGGCTCCAGCGCGGCCAGCGGCGCCACGATCTCCCGCAGCCCCGGCTCCGGCCCCGCGTACGTGACGAGCACGCCGCAGACCAGCCTCCCGACCAGCTCCGGCGGTACGAACTCCTCCGGCGGGCCCGTCATGTAGATGGCGCCGCCGCCCACCTCGTCCGGCGCCGGGGCGTCTATCAGATCCCGGTACGCGGAGACCGCCTCGGGCCCCGCGTCGGCGGGGAAGAGCAGCAGCGCGAAGCCGAACTCCGGCAGCGGGTGGACCCGCAGCGTCATCGAGGTCACCACGCCGAAGTTCCCGCCGCCGCCGTGCAGCGCCCAGAACAGCTCCGGGTTCTTCTCGGCGTCCGCGTGGACGTGCCTGCCGTCGGCCGTGACCAGCTCCACCGCGAGGAGGTTGTCGCAGGCGAGCCCGAACTTCCGCTCCAGCCAGCCCGAACCGCCTCCGAGCGTGAACCCGCCGACCCCCGTCGTGGACACCCGCCCGCCGGTCACCGCCACGCGGAACGGCTGGCAGGCGTGGTCCAGATGACTCATCGTGGCCCCGCCGGCCACTCGTACCGTCATGTTCTCCGGATCGGCGACCACCGTGTGCATCCTGCGCAGGTCCACGACGAGCCCGCCGTCGTTGAGCGCCGAACCGGCGACGCTGTGGCCGCCGCCGCGCACCGCGATCGGCAACTCCGCCGTCCGGCCGAAGAGGACCGCGTTGGTGACGTCCTCCGGCGTCTCGCACTGGGCGATGACGGCGGGGCGCCGGTCGATCATCGCGTTGAAGACGGTCCGCGCCTCGTCGTAGCCCGGATCGCCCGGTACGTACACCTCTCCGGCGAGATCCTCGCGCAGACCCGCGAGCGCGGCGTCCGGGACGGCGGTCCGGGGAGCCATGGGAGCCCCCCCTTTCGTGCGGGGGACGGACCCCTTCATCGTAGGTCCGGGGTCCGCCGCCCGCCGCTCAGCCGCCGTATGCCCCGCTCGCCGTGAGACGCAGCGCCGTGTCGATCAGCGGGACGTGGCTGAAGGCCTGCGGGAAGTTGCCGACCTGCCGCTGGAGCCTCGGGTCCCACTCCTCGGCGAGCAGCCCCAGGTCGTTGCGGAGCGCGAGCAGCTTCTCGAAGAGCGTGCGCGCCTCGTCCACCCGGCCGATCATCGCCAGGTCGTCCGCCAGCCAGAACGAGCACGCCAGGAACGCGCCCTCGTCGCCCTCCAGGCCGTCGACCCCGGCCTCCTCGCCGGCGGTGGGGTAGCGCAGCACGAAGCCGTCCTCGGTCGACAGCTCGCGCTGGATCGCCTCGATCGTGCCGATGACCCGCTTGTCGTCCGGCGGCAGGAAGCCCATCTGCGGGATCAGCAGCAGCGAGGCGTCCAGCTCCTTGGAGCCGTACGACTGCGTGAACGTGTTCCGCTCCTTGTCGTAGCCCTTCTCGCAGACGTCCCGGTGGATCTCGTCGCGCAGCTCGTGCCAGCGCTCCAGCGGGCCGTCGGCGTCCCCGGACTCGATGAGCTTGATCGTGCGGTCGACGGCCACCCAGGCCATCACCTTGGAGTGGACGAAGTGCCGGCGCGGGCCGCGCACCTCCCAGATGCCCTCGTCGGGCTGGTCCCAGTGCTTCTCCAGGTAGTTGATCAGCTTGATCTGGAGGAGCGAGGCGTAGTCGTTGCGGGAGAGTCCCGTCATGTGCGCGAGGTGGAGGGCCTCGGTGACCTCGCCGTAGACGTCCAGCTGGAGCTGGTTGGCGGCGCCGTTGCCGACCCGGACCGGTCCGGAGTTCTCGTACCCCGGGAGCCAGTCGAGCTCCGCCTCGCCGAGCTCGCGCTCGCCGGCGATGCCGTACATGATCTGGAGGTTCTCCGGGTCGCCCGCGACCGCCCTGAGGAGCCAGTCCCGCCAGGCGCGGGCCTCCTCGCGGTAGCCGGTGCGCAGCATCGAGGAGAGGGTGATCGCCGCGTCCCGCAGCCAGGTGTAGCGGTAGTCCCAGTTGCGGACGCCGCCGATCTCCTCGGGCAGCGAGGTGGTCGGCGCGGCCACGATCCCGCCGGTCGGCGCGTACGTCAGCGCCTTGAGGGTGATCAGGGAGCGGATCACGGCCTCCCGGTAGGGGCCGTGATACGTGCAGTGCTCGACCCACTCGCGCCAGAAGTCGGCGGTCGCCTCCAGGGAGCCCTCGGGGTCCGGCAGCGCGGGCGGCTCCTTGTGGGAGGGCTGCCAGGAGAGCGTGAACGTGATCCGGTCGCCGGGGTTGACCGTGAAGTCGGAGTACGTCGTGAGGTCCTTGCCGTGCGTCTCGGCGTCGGTGTCCAGCCACACCGAGTCGGGTCCCGCGACGGCGACCGTCCGCTCCCCGACCTTGTGGACCCACGGCACGATCCGGCCGTAGCTGAACCGCATCCGCAGCGCGGAGCGCATCCGGACCCGGCCGGAGACGCCCTCCACGATCCGGATGAGCTGGGGCGCCCCGTCGCGCGGAGGCATGAAATCGGTCACCCGGACCGTGCCGCGTGGGGTGTCCCACTCGGACTCCAGGATCAGCGAGTCGCCGACGTAGCGACGCCGGTCGGCCGGGGCGGGCTCGGCGTCGGCGGACCCGGCGGGGCCCACCCGCCAGAATCCGTGATCCTCGGTGCCGAGGAGCCCGGCGAAGATCGCGTGCGAGTCGAAGCGGGGGAGACACAGCCAGTCGACGCTGCCGTCCCGGCAGACCAGGGCGGCGGTCTGCATGTCTCCGATGAGTGCGTAATCCTCGATGCGCCCGGCCACGTGCTTCACTCCAGTCGAACGGCCATGTCCGCCCCGCGGGGCGCTTGCTCAGATGCTCCGGCTGGGTGTCAGCCGGGTCGGCGTGTGTCAGCGGTCAGGGGATCGTCGACGAGCTGTATGGGCCGGACGGGGTCCCCGGGCGTTCGGCTCCGGGGGGAAGGCGGGGTGGCGCCGTTGCCCGGCCGGCTCGGCGTGCAATGTCCGAGCAGGATACGTCGGACCCCGGTGCCCCGGTGATCACGTCGGTAACAGCGTTGCTCCGATCGGGTGAACGCGTCTTCATCCTGGTGCGAGGACCGCCCTTCGTGCGCTGCGAGGTCCGTCTTTCGCCCGGTGGGAGGTCCTTCCGCCCACCCGGTGGGGGCCCCTTCCGATCCGCGCGTCGCCGTCCGTGTGCACCCGACTGCCACGTGTGGCCGGAAGCGGTCTCCTGATGTCGCTGATACCCTGGTACCCCGTGGACCGGTGGGAAACGGCGAGAGCCGAGGACCCCGAAACCGCAGCGACGGCACCCCCCGATTCTTCCGGAGGGGACGCCGGTACGCACCTCCAGAACGCGACCACGGGAGCCCCCTCTTGGCGATGCCGCCCAAAACCACGACGACCAAGCACATCTTCGTCACCGGGGGTGTCGCCTCCTCCCTCGGCAAGGGCCTGACCGCCTCCAGCCTGGGTGCGCTCCTCAAGGCCCGGGGCCTTCGGGTCACGATGCAGAAGCTCGACCCCTACCTGAACGTCGACCCGGGCACGATGAACCCCTTCCAGCACGGTGAGGTGTTCGTCACCAACGACGGCGCCGAGACCGACCTGGACATCGGCCACTACGAGCGCTTCCTCGACGTCGACCTCGACGGCTCGGCCAACGTCACCACCGGCCAGGTCTACTCGCAGGTCATCGCCAAGGAGCGGCGCGGCGAGTACCTCGGTGACACCGTGCAGGTCATCCCGCACATCACCAACGAGATCAAGTCCCGGATCCGCCGCATGGCGACCGACGACGTCGACGTCGTCATCACCGAGGTCGGCGGCACGGTCGGCGACATCGAGTCCCTGCCGTTCCTGGAGACCGTCCGCCAGGTCCGCCACGAGGTCGGCCGCGACAACGTCTTCGTCGTGCACATCTCGCTGCTGCCCTACATCGGCCCCTCCGGCGAGCTGAAGACCAAGCCGACCCAGCACTCCGTCGCCGCCCTGCGCAACATCGGCATCCAGCCCGACGCGATCGTGCTGCGCGCCGACCGCGAGGTCCCGACCGCCATCAAGCGCAAGATCTCGCTGATGTGCGACGTCGACGAGGCCGCCGTGGTCGCCGCCATCGACGCCAAGTCGATCTACGACATTCCGAAGGTTCTGCACACCGAGGGCCTCGACGCCTACGTCGTGCGCAAGCTCGACCTGCCGTTCCGCGACGTCGACTGGACGACCTGGGACGACCTGCTGGACCGGGTGCACAACCCGGATCACGAGGTCACGGTCGCGCTCGTCGGCAAGTACATCGACCTGCCCGACGCGTACCTCTCGATCACCGAGGCCATGCGGGCCGGCGGCTTCGCCAACAAGGCCCGGGTCAAGGTCAAGTGGGTCACCTCCGACGACTGCAAGACGGCGGCCGGCGCGAAGAAGCAGCTCGGCGACGTCGACGCGATCCTCATTCCCGGTGGCTTCGGCGACCGCGGTGTGAACGGCAAGATCGGCGCGATCCAGTACGCCCGCGAGAACAAGGTGCCGCTGCTCGGCATCTGCCTCGGCCTGCAGTGCATCGTCATCGAGGCCGCGCGGAACCTGGCGGGCATCCCGGACGCCAACTCCACCGAGTTCGACCCGGCCACCGCGCACCCCGTCGTGTCGACGATGGAGGAGCAGCTGGCGTTCGTCGAGGGCGCGGGCGACCTGGGCGGAACGATGCGCCTGGGCCTGTACCCGGCGAAGCTCGCCGAGGGCTCGATCGTGCGTGAGGTCTACGACGACCAGCCGTACGTGGACGAGCGCCACCGCCACCGCTACGAGGTGAACAACGCCTACCGCGCGGAGCTGGAGAAGAAGGCCGGCCTGGTCTTCTCCGGCACCTCCCCGGACAACAAGCTCGTCGAGTACGTCGAGTACCCGCGCGAGATCCACCCCTACCTGGTCGCCACGCAGGCGCACCCGGAGCTGCGCTCGCGCCCGACGCGTCCGCACCCGCTCTTCGCGGGCCTGGTGAAGGCGGCCGTGGAGCGCAAGACGGGCACGCCGGCGAAGTAGCCGGCCTGTCGGTTCCTGGCGTTAACGTTGCCGGGGTACGGGCCCTTCCGGGCCGGTGCCCCGGCTTTCGTTTGCGGCTCGTCCATGACTCGCATGCGGTTCGGCCGTGGTTCGTGTGGTTCGTGTGGTTCGTGTGGTTCGTACGGGAGGACACAGATGGAGTTGCAGGACACCCCGGAGGAGTGGCGGGTCGTCGCGACGACCACCCCGTTCCAGGGAAACAAGACGAGTGTCCGTACGGACGACGTGGTCATGCCGGACGGCACGGTCGCGCGCCGCGACTACCAGGTTCACCCCGGCTCGGTGGCCGTCCTGGCCCTCGACGAGCAGGACCGGGTCCTGCTGCTCAAGCAGTACCGGCACCCGGTGCGGCAGAAGCTCTGGGAGATCCCGGCCGGTCTCCTCGACGTGCCCGGTGAGAACCCGCTGCACGCCGCCCAGCGCGAGCTGTACGAGGAGGCGCACGTCAAGGCCGAGGACTGGAGGGTCCTGACCGACGTCTACACCACCCCGGGCGGGTGCGACGAGGCCGTACGGATCTTCCTCGCCCGCGGTCTCGCCGAGGCGGAGGGCGAGCGTTTCGAGGTCTCCGAGGAGGAGGCCGACATGGAACTGGCGCGGGTTCCGCTCGGTGACCTCGTCCGGGGGGTCCTCGCGGGAGAGCTGCACAACAACTGCCTGGTGGTGGGGGTGCTGTCGCTGGCGGCCGCGCGTGCGGGCGAGGGGCTGGACTCTCTTCGGCCGGCGGAGGCGCCTTGGCCGGCCCGGCCGTTCGAGGCGTAGGAGCGGTTGCGCGGCGAAGGGTGAGGGGTGAGGGCGGCGGGGCTCTGCACGGGCCGCGCCGCCCTCACCCCTGTGGCGTCCGCCCGCCGGGCCCTGGGCACGCGCAGGACCCGTGGCGCGCGCCGGTTCCGCGACGCGCGCCCGCCGGTCCTGTGCGTCCGCCCGCCGGCCCTGAGGAGCCCGCCCGTCGGGTGGGCCCGTGTCTCGTCGAGTGCCGCCTCCATGAGGCGGTGTGACTATGTGTTGATCCGATCGGGGGACGTGCCCGCCCTGCTCCGCCGGGTGCGTGGCATGCGCTGAACTACGCTCGGAATCGCCCGTGCGGAGCCCCCCGCGGGATCGGCTCGTGCGCAGGTGGACGGGAGCGTGGCCCGTGACGGATCAGGCGGTGGCGACGGCCGGCAGCCGGCAGTTCTTCGGCCGGCAGCGGGAGTTGAAGGCCCTGCGCGCCGACATCGAGCGGACCGGTCTCGACACCCTCACCGGCCGCAAGGCCCCCCGCGCCCGCGTGCTGCTGATCGCGGGGAAGCCCGGCTCCGGACGTACCGCGCTCGCCGAGGAGCTGGCCGCCGGACTGGCCGACCGGTACCCCGACGGGCTCTTCCGGGCCCGGCTCACCGAACCCGGCGGCGATCCCGTTCCCACCGCCCGGGTCGCCCAGGAGCTCCTCGCCGCGCTCGGGGTCGCCGAACCCCCCGGGGCCGGCGAGGACGAGCTGACCGAACTGGTCCGTGGCGCCCTCGCCGAGCGCCGGGCCGTCCTGATCCTCGACGACGCCGTCGACGCCGAACAGGCCGACCCGCTGATCCCCGACAACCCCGACTCCCTGGTGGTGGGCGTCGCCCGGGGGCCGCTCACCGGCATCCCCGACGTACGGCCCTGCACCCTCGGCGGCCTCGACCCCAAGTCGGCCATCGAACTGCTCACCGTCTTCACCGGCTCCGTACGCATCACCGTCGACCCGCAGGCCGCCGAGACCCTCGTCGAGGAGTGCGGCGGACTGCCGAGCGCCGTCGTGCTCGCCGGCGGCTGGCTCTCCACCCGCCCCAAGGCCTCCGTCGCCGACCTGGCCAAGCGGCTCCGCGCGCTCAGCGGCGACCCGCTGACCCGTGCCTTCCTGCTCGCCCACGAGGCACTGCCCGCGACCGCCGCCCGGATACTGCGATTCCTCGTACTCGCCCCGCTCGGCCGGGCCGACGCCCACACCGCCTCGGCCCTGGCCGGCTGCTCGGTCTCGGCGGCCGCGACCACCCTCGCCGACTTCGCCGCCCTCGGGCTCGTCTCCGTCGGTGAGGACGGGCAGTACGAGGTGCCCGGCCATCTCGTCCCCCTGCTCCGCGCCCAGCTGGAGGAGCGCGACCGGCCCGCCGAGGTGCAGCTCGCGCGGGCCCGGATGCTGGAGCGGACCGTACGGCTCCTCCAGTCCTGCCGTGCGGTCACCGAACCCGAGGGCTCGCCCGCCCGCCGGAAACTGGCCGGACTGCCGCGGGCCCTGCGCTTCCCCGACGAGGCCGCCGGGGCCGCCTGGCTGCGCACCCGGCAGTCCTTCCTCCTCGCCTCGGCCCGGCTCGCCGTCGCCGACGGGGAACTCGACACCCTCGCCCGCCGCCTGGTCGCCTCCCTGGTGAGGGCGCTCGCCGCGCACCGCGGCGCCGAGGCGGCCGCGCCCGAGCTGTACGGCCTCCACCGGCTGGTCCTGGACGTGGCCGAGCGGCACGGGCTGCACCGGGAGCGGGCCGCCGCCCTGCTGAACCTGGCCGATCTCGATGCCCGCACCGGGAGGACGAAGGACGCTCTGCTGCGATATCGGTTGGCTTTGGATGCCGGACGCGCAGCAAATGACCCGTACGCGACCGGTCGGGCGATGGAATCCGTAGGTGGGTCCTATCAGGAGCTGGGGGACTGGCAGCGGGCCGGCGACTGGTACGGGAGGGCGCTCGCCCAGCGTCTCGACCGGGACGAGCGGGCCGACCAGGCCCGGCTCTACGCCCGCCTCGGCGCCGTGCAGACCTATGCGGGCCGGTACGGCGAGGCGCTGCGGAACTGGCGGGCCGCCGCGGCCGGCTACCGGCGTCTCGACGATCTCCCGGGCCACGCGCGGGCGTTGAGCGAGGCGGCCCGGGTCCAGGAGTACGCCGGGCGGCCCGAGGAGTCCCTGCGGACCTGCGAGGAGGCGGTGGAGTGGGCCCGGCGGGCCCAGGACACCCGGCTCCAGGCCGCCCTCCAGCTGAGGCTCGCCGACACCCTCGACCGGCTCGGCGATCCCGCCGCGGCCCGATTGCACCGGGCCGCGGCCGACAGGTTGCTGGAAACGGAATCATCCGCCTACGAAATCCGTAGTGTGTCGATCAAAGATTAGTACTTTGAAAGGCTAGACACCGGGAACTCCTTCATTAGACTGGGTGCGCCGCGTTCGAACGTGGTCTGCCCCGGTGCGCCCCAGTGCATCCGGGTATGTATCGCAGTGCCCCATGTATCCTCCCCTGATTCAAGGACCGTGATCGACGATGAAGGTCGGCATCCCCCGCGAGGTCAAGAACAACGAGTTCCGCGTGGCCATCACCCCCGCGGGTGTCCACGAGCTCGTCCGCCACGGCCACCAGGTCTTCGTCGAGCAGAACGCCGGTGTCGGCTCCTCGATCACGGACGAGGAGTACATCGCCGCCGGCGCCCTGATCCTCCCCACCGCCGACGAGGTCTGGGCCACCGCCGACCTGCTGCTCAAGGTCAAGGAGCCGATCGCGGAGGAGTACCACCGTCTCCGCAAGGACCAGACGCTCTTCACCTACCTGCACCTCGCCGCGTCCAAGGAGTGCACGGACGCGCTCCTGGAGTCCGGCACCACCGCCATCGCGTACGAGACGGTCGAGACCGCGAACCGCGCCCTCCCGCTGCTCGCCCCGATGTCCGAGGTCGCCGGCCGCCTCGCCCCGCAGGTCGGCGCCTACCACCTGATGCGCTCGGCCGGCGGCCGCGGCGTCCTCCCCGGCGGCGTCCCCGGCACCCACGCCGGCAAGGCCGTCGTCATCGGTGGCGGCGTCTCCGGCTGGAACGCCACCCAGATCGCCGTCGGCATGGGCTTCCACGTGACCCTGCTCGACCGTGACATCAACAAGCTCCGCGAGGCCGACAAGATCTTCGGGACCAAGGTGCAGACGATCGTCTCCAACGCCTACGAGCTGGAGAAGGCCGTCATCGAGGCCGACCTCGTCATCGGTGCCGTCCTCATCCCGGGCGCCAAGGCCCCGAAGCTGGTCACCAACGAGCTCGTCGCCAAGATGAAGCCCGGAAGTGTCCTTGTCGACATCGCGATCGACCAGGGCGGCTGCTTCGAGGACTCGCACCCGACGACGCACGCCGAACCGACCTTCCGGGTCCACAACTCGGTCTTCTACTGCGTCGCGAACATGCCGGGCGCGGTCCCGAACACCTCCACCTACGCCCTCACCAACGCCACGCTGCCCTACATCGTGTCGCTGGCGAACAACGGCTGGGTCGGGGCGCTGCGCCGTGACGCCGCCCTCGGTCTGGGCCTCAACACCCATGACGGCAAGGTGGTTTACAAGGAGGTCGCCGAGGCGCACGGTCTCGAGCACGTCGAGCTGAGCACCCTCCTGGCCTGACCCTCACGGCACCGCCGTCAACGCGTGCCGTCAATGCCACGCACCCGGCCGGACCTTGTCGACAAGGTCCGGCCGGACGTGTGTCCGGACCTGGCGGAACGTTCGGTCAACTCGCCTCGAACGTAACCCTTTAACCGTTTCGCACACCCCTGAAACGTGTGGATGCATGCCTGCGCACCCTTGACAGAGAGGTGTTCGGTTGCCGACACATCGGGCCGGGTCCGGCGGATTGTGTTGCTGCGGAGCGGTGACACGCCATAGAGTCGCCAACCGTCGGCATGGTGCCACGCTGACCTATCGATAAATGTTCCTGGTGACATCCAAGGAGGTAAGACGACTTGTGAATGAGTCGACAATTACTCCCGGGAGCGGTGCGCCAGGTGCTCCGATCGGCTCCGTCGCGGTGCGGACCTTCGCGACGCACCAGCCCATGACGACAGCCCACACGATGAAGACGATGGACGGCCTACACGTGAACGCCACGGCCGGCAACGAGATGGGCCGAGAGTCCACCCACTTCGCCGCCTACGACGAGGTGCCCGAGGGGCACTTCTACGACCCCGACGCCGAGTACGAGCCCGACCCGGAGTACGCGGCCACCCTCGCACCCGACGCTGCCCGCCAGCGCCGCGAGCGGATCGGCCCCACCGGACGGCCCCTCCCGTACTTCCCGATCCCGGGTCCACTGACCGACCACGGACCCGCGAAGATCATCGCGATGTGCAACCAGAAGGGCGGCGTCGGCAAGACCACGTCGACCATCAACCTGGGTGCCGCGCTCGCCGAGTACGGACGACGGGTGCTGCTCGTCGACTTCGACCCGCAGGGAGCCCTGTCGGTCGGCCTCGGCGTGAACCCGATGGAGCTCGACCTCACCGTCTACAACCTGCTCATGGAGCGGGGCATGTCGGCGGACGAGGTCCTCCTCAAGACCGCCGTACCCAACATGGACCTGCTGCCGAGCAACATCGACCTCTCGGCCGCCGAAGTCCAGCTCGTCAGCGAGGTCGCGCGCGAGTCGACGCTCCAGCGCGCCCTGAAGCCGCTGATGAACGACTACGACTACATCGTGATCGACTGTCAGCCCTCGCTCGGCCTGCTGACCGTGAACGCCCTGACGGCCGCTCACAAGGTCATCGTGCCGCTGGAATGCGAGTTCTTCGCGTTGCGCGGTGTCGCCCTGCTCACCGAGACCATCGAGAAGGTCCAGGAGCGGCTCAACCCCGAGCTGGAGCTCGACGGCATCCTCGCCACGATGTACGACTCCCGGACCGTGCACAGCCGTGAGGTCCTCGCGCGCGTCGTCGAGGCCTTCGACGACCACGTGTACCACACGGTCATCGGGCGGACGGTGCGCTTTCCGGAGACCACCGTCGCGGGCGAGCCCATCACCACATACGCCTCCAACTCCGTGGGCGCCGCCGCCTACCGCCAGCTCGCCAGGGAGGTGCTCGCCCGGTGTCACGCCGAGTGAGTCTGCCCGGCGCCGACGAGCTCTTCCGTACGACCGGGGGGACGGCGCTCCAGTCGTCCGCACCCCGCCGGGCCGTCCCGGCACCGGCGGGTGAGAGCGACCCGTCGGCGGCCGAGAACTCCGCCGAGCACACGGCGGCGGGTTCCGAGGCCTCGGAACCCCGCGCGCGGGCCTCCGAGCCCGAGGGGGGCGCTCCGAAGGGCGCGCCCACCGCCGCGGTGCCCGCCCCGGCGGCACGGCGGCGCGGCGGGCGGGCCCCGAACCGGCGGCCCAGCGGCCGCGAGCGCCACGACGAGAAGATCACGGTCTACGTCTCCGCCGAGGAGCTCATGGACCTGGAGCACGCCCGGCTGGTGCTCCGCGGCGAGCACGGTCTCGCCGTCGACCGGGGAAGAATCGTCCGGGAGGCCGTCGCGGTCGTCCTGGCGGACCTGGAGTCCCGCGGCGACGCGAGCATCCTCGTCCGCCGTCTGCGCGGCCGCTGACGGTAGCCTGCGGGCTGCCGCGCTCCCGTTCCCCCTGGACCTCCATGCACCACGCCTCAGACGAAACGTCCCGCCCACCACGCCGCCGCCTCCTGGGCCGCGGCCCGGGCGAGCCGGAGGCCACAGCGCCTCCGGCTGAGCGTCTGGGGGAGGACGAGGGCCGCTCAGGGACCGCCGAGGAGCCCGCGGGCGGGGCGAGGGCCGGTGCGGTGCGCGAGCCCGGGCGGGACCCGGAGCCCGAGCGGGAGCCCCACGTCGAGCCGGAGCCCGACGTCGATCCCGATCCCGAGCCCGGGGCTGGTGCCGAGACCGAAGCCGAAGTCGAAGCCGAGGCCGGAGCCGGAGCCGGAGCCCAAGCCGGAGCCGAAGCCCAAGCCGGAGCCGACGGCGAGACCGGGCGTGAGGTCGGGAGCGGGCGGTTCACCGTGCGGCTCTCGAACTTCGAGGGGCCCTTCGATCTGCTGCTCCAGCTGATCACCAGGCACAAGCTCGACGTCACCGAGGTCGCCCTCTCCCAGGTCACCGACGAGTTCATGGCCCACCTGCGGGCCCTGGGGCCCGACGGGGACCTCGACCAGACCACCGAGTTCCTCGTCGTCGCCGCCACCCTGCTCGACCTCAAGGCCGCCCGGCTGCTGCCCGCCGCCGAGGTGGAGGACGAGGCCGACCTCGCCCTCCTGGAGGCTCGCGACCTGCTCTTCGCCCGGCTCCTCCAGTACCGGGCGTACAAGCGCATCGCGGCGATCCTCGAGGAGCGCTGGGAGGCCGAGGGCCGCCGCCACCCCCGGACCGTCGGACTCGAACCGCACCACGCCGAGCTGCTCCCCGAGGTCGTGATCTCCATCGGCGCCGAGGGCTTCGCCAGGCTGGCCGTCAAGGCCATGCAGCCCAGGGCCGAACCCCAGGTGTACGTGGACCACATCCACGCCCCGCTCGTCAGCGTCCGCGAGCAGGCCGCCGTGGTCGTCGCGCTGCTGCGGGAGCGCGGGTCCGCGCTCTTCCGGGAGCTGATCGAGGACGTCGGCGACGACACCCTCACCGTCGTCGCCCGCTTCCTCGCCCTCCTGGAGCTCTACCGGGAGAAGGCGGTCGCCCTCGACCAGGAGACCGCCCTGGGGGACCTCACGGTCTCCTGGACCGGCGGGGAGACGGACCCGTCCGGGGGAGTGACAGCGGAATTCGACCAGGAGGCACCCGCGTGAGCGACCTCAAGCCCGCCCTCGAAGCCGTCCTCATGGTCGTCGACGAGCCCGCCACCGAGGCGCACCTCGCCAAGGTCCTGGAGCGCACCCCCCGTGAGGTGGCCGACGCCCTGCGTGAGCTGGCGGACGAGTACACCGTCCAGGGCCGCGGTTTCGAGCTGCGACGGGTGGCCGGCGGCTGGCGCTACTACACCCGCGCCGAGCACGCCGCGGCCGTCGAGGCCTTCGTCCTGGAGGGGCAGCAGGCCCGGCTCACCCAGGCGGCCCTGGAGACTTTGGCGGTCGTCGCGTACCGCCAGCCGGTCAGCCGTTCCCGGGTCTCCGCGGTGCGCGGGGTCAACTGTGACGGGGTGATGCGGACCCTCCTGCAGCGGGGTCTGGTGGAGGAGACGGGCGCGGAACCCGAAACAGGTGCGATCCTGTACAGGACGACGAACTACTTCCTGGAGCGGATGGGCCTTCGCGGCCTGGACGAGCTCCCCGAGCTGGCACCCTTCCTCCCCGAGGCTGAGGCGGTCGAGCCGGACTCGCTGGAAGGGGTCCCGTCGTTCGATCCGGATGCACCGGATCGTGAGGATGACGACGACAAGACGGAAGTTTGATGCGAAGCAGCAGCGGCAGGAACAGCAGCGGAAACAACGGCGGGAGCCGTGGTGGCAACAGCGGCGGCCGCGGCGGCAGCAGCGGTGGCGGCCGTGGTGGCAGCGGCGCCGGCGGTGGCGGCGGTTACCGGGGCTCCGGTGGCGGCAGCGGCAGCGGAGGCGGCTCCCGGGGTGGCGGCGGCGGTGGCGGTGGCTACCGCGGCGGCAGCGGCTCCGGTGGCAGCAGCGGCGGCGGTGGCGGCTACCGCGGTGGTGGCGGTGGCGGTGGCTACCAGGGTGGCGGCGGTGGCGGTGGCTACCAGGGTGGCGGCGGTGGCGGCTACCAGGGCGGTGGCGGCGGAGGCGGCTACCAGGGTGGCGGCGGCCGCGACGACCAGAAGCGTCCGAGCAACCCGCGCCGGCCTCGCCCCGAGGAGCGCTCCTACGACGTGAGCCCGCCCGCCGAGGCCCCGAAGAAGGGTCGCGGCTCCGCGGCCCGCGGCGGCGCCAAGGGCGGCCCCAAGGCCCCCCAGGGCGGCACCCCGCCCCGTCGTGGCCCGCACGGTCAGCGGCAGGCCCCGGCCCGCTCGCGCGAGCTCGACGCCAAGATCGAGCAGCGCAACCGGGAGCGGTACGAGAACCGGCCGGAGATCAAGACCCCGAAGACCTTCCCCGGCGCCGAGCAGGAGGGCGAGCGGCTGCAGAAGGTCCTCGCCCGGGCCGGCATGGGCTCGCGTCGCGCCTGCGAGGAGCTCATCGAGCAGGCCCGCGTCGAGGTCAACGGCGAGATCGTCCTGGAGCAGGGCAAGCGCGTCGACCCGGAGAAGGACGAGATCAAGGTGGACGGTCTGACCGTCGCCACCCAGTCGCACCTGTTCTTCGCGCTGAACAAGCCCGCCGGTGTCGTCTCCACCATGGAGGACCCGGACGGCCGCCAGTGCCTCGGCGACTACGTCAACAACCGTGAGACCCGTCTCTTCCACGTCGGCCGGCTCGACACGGAGACCGAGGGCATCATCCTGCTCACCAACCACGGTGAGCTGGCCCACCGCCTCACGCACCCGAAGTACGGCGTGAAGAAGACCTACCTGGCCGCCATCACCGGCCCGCTGCCCCGCGAGGTCGGCAAGCGGCTCAAGGACGGCATCCAGCTGGAGGACGGCTACGCCAAGGCCGACCACTTCCGCGTGGTCGAGCAGACCGGCAAGAACTACCTGGTCGAGGTCACGCTGCACGAGGGCCGCAAGCACATCGTGCGCCGCATGCTGGCCGAGGCGGGCTTCCCGGTCGAGAAGCTGGTCCGCACCGCGTTCGGCCCGATCGGCCTGGGCGACCAGAAGTCGGGCTGGCTGCGCCGGCTCACCAACACCGAGGTCGGCATGCTGATGAAGGAAGTCGGCATGTAAGGCCCCGCGCCTCCGTACGGAGAAGCCCGCGACCGTTCGCCGGTCGCGGGCTTCTCCGCGTCCCGGCTCCCGGGGAGCCCGCCCGGGCCCCTGGGGCGGGCCACCCGGGGGCCTTGGGAATCCCACCCCGGGATTTCGGGCTTGTGGCCGCACCCCGTCGCCCTTTATAGTCAACATGACTCTTAAGGAGGCGGGCGTGAGCCTCGCAAGCATGCTCGAACCGCTGCAACAGCCGCTCTTCACCGTCCTGGACACCCCGGTCAGCTGGACCGAGGTCCTGGGATTCGGCAGCGGGGCGCTCTGCGTCTGGCTCGTCGCCCGTCAGCACCTCGCCAACTGGCCCATCGGCATCGCCAACAACCTGTTCTTCGTCCTGCTCTTCACGCAGGCGGGGCTCTACGCCGACGCCGGCCTCCAGATCATCTTCATCACCCTCGCCGTGTACGGCTGGTGGACCTGGACCCACGGGGGTGGACCAGGCTCCGACGCCCTCCCGGTGCGCCGCACCACGCGCACCGAGTGGACGTGGCTGATCACGGCGGGGGTGGTGGGGACCCTCGCCCTCACCCTGCTCCTCGACCGCGCCACCGACTCGACCGTCCCCTTCTGGGACGCCCTGACGACCGGGCTCTCCCTCATGGCGACCTACGGCCAGTGCCGCAAGCGCCTGGAGTCCTGGTGGCTGTGGATCGCCGCCGACGTGGTCTACGTACCGCTCTACGCGTACAAGGAGCTGTACCTGACCTCGCTGCTGTACCTCGGCTTCATGACGCTCTGCGTCCTCGGCCTGCGCGGCTGGACCAGGGACCTCGCCACCCGGCGTGACCTCCCGGTGGGAGCGGCGGCGTGAAGCGCTACGGCCACGGCCTGGTCCTCGGCAAGTTCTATCCGCCGCACGCCGGCCACCACCATCTCGTCGAGACGGCCCTCGCCCGCTGCGAGCGCCTCACCGTCCTCGTCTGCGCCTCCTCCGTGGAGTCCGTCCCGCTCGACGAGCGGGTCGCCTGGATGCGCGAGATCCACCCCGACGCCCTCGTCGTGGGAGCCGTCGACGACATCCCCGTCGATCTCCACGACCCGGAGGTGTGGAACGCCCACATGGCCGTCTTCCGGGCCGCCGTGCCCGAGCGGGTCGACGCCGTCTTCACCTCGGAGCCGTACGGGGAGGAGCTCGCCCGCCGGTTCGGCGCCGAGTCCGTCCTCGTCGACCCCGAGCGCGGCCGCTTCCCCGTCTCCGGCACCGCCGTCCGCGCCGACCCCGTCGGCTGCTGGGACTTCCTGGAACCGCCCGTACGCTCCGCGCTCACCCGGCGCGTCGTGGTCCTCGGCGCGGAGTCCACCGGCACCACCACCATGGCCCTCGCCCTCGCCGACCACTACCGGCGGCGCGGCGGCGTCTGGGCCCGCACCCGGTACGTACCGGAGTACGGCCGCGAGTACAGCGAACTCAAGCTCGCCGAACTCCGCGCCGAACGCCCCGGCGCCGACTGGTCCGACGTCGCCTTCCACTCCGCCGACTTCCCCGTCATCGCCCAACGGCAGGCCGAACTGGAGGAGGAGGCGGCCCGCGACGGCTCACCCGTCCTCTTCTGCGACACCGACGCCTTCGCCACCACCATCTGGCACGAGCGGTACATGGGCACCACCAGCCCCGCCACCGGAGAGATCGCCGCGCGCGGCCGACAGCACCTCTGGCTGCTCACCGACCACCGGGGCGTCGACTTCGAGGACGACGGACTCCGCGACGGGGAGCACCTGCGGCCCTGGATGACCGCGCGTTTCCTCACCCAGCTCGCCCACAGCGGCCGCCGCACGGCCGTCCTCACCGGCCCCCACGAGGAGCGCCTCGCGGCGGCGGTCGCCGCCGTGGACGGCCTCCTCGCCGAGGGCTGGCACCTCACCGACCCCCTGCCGGAGCGCCGGTGACCGGACACCGGGTGCCCGAGGGCTACGACCCGTACGCCTTCGCACCGTTCGCCGTCACCGTCGACCTCGCCGTCCTCACCGTCCGCGAGGAACGCCTCCACGTCCTGCTCGTCGAGCGCGCCCAGGAGCCGTACGCCGGCTCCTGGGCGCTCCCCGGCGGATTCGTGCTGCCCCGCGAGTCCGCCGAGCGGGCCGCCCGCCGCGAACTCGCCGAGGAGACCGGACTCTCCGAGGCCACCGTCGCCGGACTCCACCTCGAACAGCTCCGCACCTACACCGAGCCGGACCGCGACCCGAGGATGCGGGTCGTCTCCGTCGCCTTCACCGCGCTCGTACCGGACCCGCCCGAGCCCCGGGGCGGCGGCGACGCGGCCGAGGCGCGGTGGACGCCCTACGACACGGTCCGCGGTCTCGCCTTCGACCACGACCGGATCCTCGCCGACGCCCACGAACGCGTCGGCGCCCAGCTGGAGTACACCTGCCTCGCGACCGCCTTCTGCCCGCCCGAGTTCACCCTCGGCGAGCTGCGACAGGTCTACGAGACGGTCTGGGGCGTCGAACTCGACCGCCCCAACTTCCGGCGCAAGGTCCTCACCACGCCCGGCTTCGTCCAGGCCGTGGAAGGACCTCCGCGCCTCACCGGCGGACGGGGGAAACCGGCCGCTCTCTACCGGGCGGGCGAGGCCACGACCCTCCACCCGCCCCTCCTGCGACCGGAAGGACGATCGACGTGAACCACCCCCGCACCGCCACCAAGCAGGCCGCGACCGGCTCCCTGATCGGGCTGGCGCTCGGCGACGCGCTGGGCTTCCCGACCGAGTTCGCCGACGTGCCCGCGATCCTCGCCAAGGTCGGCCCCTGGCGGGAGATGCCCCTGCCCGTCCGCGGCGGGAAGGCGTACGTCACCGACGACACCCAGATGGCCCTCGCCTTCGCCCGGGGCATCCGCACCGCGATGGACCGCGGTGTGCTCGCACCGCTCCGGCTCGCCCGGCCCGTGCGGGACGAGTTCGTCGACTGGTACCACTCCCCGGAGAACAACCGTGCCCCCGGCAACACCTGCCTCAGAGCCTGCGAGCTCCTCGACGGCGACCGGCTCTGGCAGGACGCCAGCCAGATCCACTCCAAGGGGTGCGGCGCCAACATGCGGGTCACCCCCATCGGGCTCGTCCCCGGGCTCAGCGACGAGCAGCGGGCGGGTGCCGCGCAGCTCCAGTCCGGCCTGACCCACGGTCACCCCACCGCGCTCGCCGCCTCCGACCTCACCGCCCGCGCCGTGTACCTCCTCGCCCAGGGCGTCGACCCGGCCGGCCTGGTCGGACAGCTCCGCTCGTACGCGTACGAGAACCGCGACCGCTACCACGAGCACTGGCTCGGCGACCTCTGGACCCGCTCCCAGGACCCCTCCGCCCTCTCCTTCATCCGGCGCGGCTGGGACGAGTGCCTGGCCGTCCTGGAGCGCCTGGACACCGTCCAGCGCACGGCGGACCCGGAGCTCGACCCCTGTACGTACACCGGTGACGGCTGGATCGCGGAGGAGGCCCTCGCGACCGGGCTCCTCTGCTTCCTCCTCTTCCCCGGCGAGCCCCTCACCGCCCTGCGCCGAGCGGCCTGCACCCGGGGCGACTCCGACTCGATCGCGGCCCTCGCGGGCGCCTTCGCCGGTGCCCACCTCGGCGCCGACGCCTGGCCCAAGGAGTGGGAGGAGCCGATCGAGTACCGGAGCGACCTGCTGACCCTCGGTGCGCTCTGGGACGCTTGACGCATGACGCTCTCCCTCGAGTCCGCCCTCGACGCCGACCTCACCGCCGTCGTGGCCGAGCAGCCCGACCCCCTGCTCTTCGCGACGGTCTCCGGCGCGCACCTGTACGGATTCCCGTCCCGTGACTCGGACGTGGACCTGCGCGGGGCGCACCTGCTCCCGGTGGACGCCCTGATCGGGCTGCGCGAGCCGGAGGAGACCCGCAGCCGGATGTGGGACCGGGACGGCGTCGAGATGGACCTCGTCACCCACGACCTGCGGAAGTTCGTCCGGCTGATGCTGCGCCGCAACGGCTACGTCCTGGAGCAGCTGACCTCCCCGCTCGTGGCGCACACCACGGAGACCCACGCCGAGCTGGTCTCGCTGGTGCCCGAGGTGCTCACCCATCACCACGCGCACCA
Source organism: Streptomyces sp. Qhu_M48 (assembly GCF_051305195.1). Classification (NCBI taxonomy): domain Bacteria; kingdom Bacillati; phylum Actinomycetota; class Actinomycetes; order Kitasatosporales; family Streptomycetaceae; genus Streptomyces; species Streptomyces sp. Qhu_M48. The sequence continues at coordinate 2,157,125 of NZ_CP195432.1, forward strand.
CTACCGGGGCTTCGCCGGGACGCAGTGGCGGCTCTTCGAGAGCAGCGGTGAACTCAAGCCGCTGCTCTACACCTACCGGGCGCTGCTCACCGGCATCCATCTGATGCGTGCGGGGGAGGTGCTGGCCCATCTGCCGACCCTGGTCGGCGAGGTGCCGGAGGCGCCCGCCCGGCTGCCCGACCTCGTCGAGGCGAAGGCGGCGGCCGAGCACGGGCCCGCGGAGGTGGTGGTCGAGGAGGTGCGGGCCGAGGTGGAGGCCCTGCACGGGGTGCTCGACGAGGCCCAGGCCGCGTCCGGTCTGGGGGAGACGGCGGTACGCGCCCACGATTTGCTGCACGACCTCGTCGTACGGGCCCGCCTGACCGCCTCCTAGAGCCCCGGGGAGCGGGTCGGATGCCGCCCGGGAGCGAGGCGCGGCGGGCGCGGATTCAGCTCTCGCTCAGGAGCGAGGCGCGGCGCGCGCGGATCAGGAAGTCCTGCACGCGCGCATGGTCCGGGGCCGCCGGGAGCGGGGTCGTGTCGTGGGCGCGGTCGGCCTCCTCCTGGAGGCGGTTCATCCAGGACTCGACCTCGGACCAGGCCACCTCGCCGCGCTTGACCGCGAGGAGCCGTTCGCGCTCCTCGCCGACGTCGATGCGGAGCTCGCCCGAGCGCAGCAGGTCGCGGCAGCTCGTCAGGAGCCGCAGCAGGTGCATGGCGTGCTTCCAGCGGGGGTGGCCGTACTGGCGCACGTCCGCGTCGAGCTTGCGGCGCTGGCCGCCGGCGTAGCGGACGAAGGTCTGGTGGGCCTGCCGGGACAGGAAGGCCCCGCGCAGCGAGACGAGTTCGCGGCCGAGGTCGTCGACGTGCTCGACCACGGGGGAGTGGAGGCACTCCAGGACGTTCGGGTTGTTGCGGAGCGCCAGCTCGCAGAAGCGTTCCAGCTCCCAGCTGAACTGCTCCTCGCCCGGCCCCTCCACATGGGCGGGGGGCTTGTCGAAGTGCCAGAACAGCGGCGTCGGGGCGAGGTAGACGCCCCGGACGTCGGTGTCGCTGTCCTCGGTCGCGAGACCGAAGGCGCGCGAGCCCATGACACAGGAGTAGATCGTGTGTGCGCGCACCAGCTCGTCCGGGGTCATGCGGGTCAGGCTACGCGAGGGTGATCGAGTCCCCCGAGACATCGATCCGCTCCGCCGGGAGCGGGCGGGTGGCCGGGCCCTTCGCCACCGAGCCGTCGGCGACGCGGAACCGGGAGCCGTGGCAGGGGCAGTCGATGGTGCCGTCCGCGACCTTGTTCACCAGGCAGCTCTGGTGGGTGCAGATCGCGGAGAACGCCTTGAACTCACCGGCGGTGGGCTGGGTGACGACCACCTTCGCCTCCTTGAAGACCGTGCCGCCGCCGACCGGGATGTCGGAGGTCTTGGCCAGGGCCTCTCCGGCGGGGGACGCGGCCGTGCTCGTCGCGGCAGGGGTGCCGGTCTCCGCCGGCGCGCCGGTACCGGTGGGGGCGTCCGGGGTGGCCGGGGCACTGGAGGCCGTACCGCCGTCCCCTCCGCCGTCCGAGCCGCAGCCCGTCGTGAGGGCCGCGGCGGCGAGCAGGACGGTACGGCGGTTCGTGACGCGTGAAGTCATACGGCCAGCTTGGCGCCGGGCCGCCGCCGGGTCCGGCAACACGCCCTACATCCCGTCCGGAAACTCCCGCCTGGCCCGGCGGGCGGACGGCGCCGCCTTCCGACACGGCCTAGCCCCAGCGACTCAGCTCCCTCGCACGGCCGTCCCCGTCCCCGTCCCGCAGCACCTCCAGGACCGAGGTCACCGCCTCCCGCTCGACCGGCCCGTACACGTGCGGGAACAGCGTCCCGCCCGAACCCTCCCAGCGGACCTCCCCGGCCAGCCGGGCCTCGTCGATCACCAGGACCAGGAGCGGCCCCGCCACGTCCCGGTAGTGCACGTCGGCGATCAGGAGGGCCGCCGCCTCGTCCGGCGAGCAGTGGACGAAGCCCTCGGCGGCGAGGGACGACGGGGCGTAGGGGCCATCGGGGGCGGCGGACCAGTCGGTCAGCGGTACGACGTGCAGCAGCATGCCGACCTTTCTACCGCGCCGCCCCACCGTCCCGGCGCCTACCCCGAGTGGCGGAGCACCCCGGTCCGGGTGACATTGGGCCTGTTCCGACCCGGACGAAGGGCAGGACCATGGCGGGACACGACCTCGGCAGCCTCCTCGGAGGCTCCGGCGGACGGAGCGGCGGCGGAGCGGGCGACATCCTCGGCGCCCCGCTCGGTGCCCCAGGGCTCGCTGGAGGACATCATCCGCCGGCAGCGGCTCTGACCGCCCCGCGCGCGCCCGCCGGCCGTCTCGGAGGGCGGGCGCCGCGACGCCCCGCCCCCACCGCTGACTAGGCTGAACGGAGCACTGACGCAGGCGAAGGAGCACGACGTGGCGGTACGAGCGGTCCGAGGCGCCGTCCAGCTGGAGCGGGACGAGGCCGGACACATGAGCGAGCGGGTCGAGGAGCTGATCACCGCCGTCCTCGAACGCAACGGGCTCGGCGCCGACGACCTCATCAGCGTCTGGTTCACGGCCACCCCCGACCTCCACAGCGACTTCCCCGCCGCCGCGGCCCGCCGTGTCGGCATCGTCGACGTCCCCCTGATCTGCGCGCAGGAACTCGACATCGAGGGCGCCATGCCGAGGGTCGTACGGCTCCTCGCCCACGTCGAGACCGAGCTGCCCAAGTCCCGGATCGCGCACGTCTACCTCGGCGCCGCGGCCGCCCTGCGCAAGGACATCGCCCAGTGAGAACAGCGCTCGTCATCGGCACCGGACTGATCGGCACCTCCGCCGCGATCGCCCTCGCGGGCCGGGGCGTCACCGTCCACCTGCGCGACCACGACCCGGTGCGCGCCCGCACGGCGGCCGCGCTCGGCGCGGGCACCGACGAGGCACCCGGGGGACCCGTGGACCTCGTCATCGTCGCCGTGCCCCCGGCGCACGTGGCCACCACCCTCGCCGAGGCCATGGAAGCCGGGCTCGGCCGCGGCTACCTGGACGTCGCCAGCGTCAAGGGCGGCCCCAAGCGGGAGCTGGAGGCGCTGGGCCTCGACCTCACCGCGTACATCGGCACCCACCCCATGTCCGGCAAGGAACGCTCGGGCCCGCTCGCGGCCACCGCCGACCTCTTCGAGGGACGGCCCTGGGTCCTCACGCCGACCCGCGACACCGACACCGAGGTCCTGAACCTCGCCCTGGAGCTCGTCGCGCTCTGCCGGGCCGTCCCCGTCGTCATGGACGCCGACGCCCACGACCGGGCGGTCGCCCTGGTCTCCCACACCCCGCAGCTGGTGTCGTCGATGGTCGCCGCCCGCCTGGAGGAGGCCGACGAGTCCGCCGTACGCCTCTGCGGGCAGGGCATCCGCGACGTCACCCGGATCGCCGCGTCCGACCCGCGCATGTGGGTGGAGATCCTCTCCGCCAACCCCGGCCCCGTCGCCGACGTCCTCTCCGGCGTCGCCGCCGACCTCGACGAGACCGTGCGCGCCCTGCGCTCCCTGCAGTCCGCCGACGAGGACAAGCGGAGGGACGGCGCCTCGGGCGTCGAGGACGTCCTGCGCCGCGGCAACGCCGGCCGCTCCCGTGTCCCCGGCAAGCACGGCGCCGCCCCCACGGTCTACGAGACCGTCGCCGTCCTCATCAGCGACCAGCCGGGCGAGCTGGCCCGCATCTTCGCCGACGCGGGGCGCGCGGGGGTCAACATCGAGGACGTCCGCATCGAGCACGCGACCGGGCAGCAGGCGGGTCTGGTCCAGCTGATGGTGGAGCCCTCGGCGGCCCCGGTCCTCGGCGCGGCCCTGCAGGAGCGGGGCTGGGCGCTGCGTACGAGCTGAGGCGTCTCTCCCACGCTGGTGCTGGGGCGCCGGGTACGAGCCGGCGCCTCCGCGCCCCGCGGTGGCGGCGGAGCGCCGCCCACTGGGCCGAAAGGGTGCCGGGGACTCGGTAACCTTGTGGAGGTCCCCGCATCCGCGCCGGGTCCCGCCCCTCACCCCCAGGAAGGTGTTCCCACCGTGGAATCCGTGATCGTCGCCATCGACGGGCCCTCCGGCACGGGCAAGTCCAGCACCTCGAAGGCGGTCGCCGCCAAGCTGGGGCTGAGCTACCTCGACACCGGCGCCCAGTACCGGGCGATCACCTGGTGGATGATCAGCAACGGCGTGGACGTCACCGACGCGGAGGCCGTGGCCAACGCCGCAGGCAAGCCGGTCATCGTCTCCGGCACCGACCCGGCCCGGCCCACGATCACCGTCGACGGAGCGGACGCCTCCGGCCCCATCCGTACCGAGGAGGTCACCTCCAGGGTCAGCGCCGTCAGCGCCGTCCCCGAGGTGCGGGCGCTCATCACCGAGCTCCAGCGGACCATCGCCAGGAGCTCCGAGGTCGGCATCGTCGTCGAGGGCCGGGACATCGGCACCACCGTCCTGCCCGACGCCGACCTGAAGATCTTCCTCACCGCCTCGCCCGAGGCCCGTGCCGCCCGCCGCTCCGGCGAGCTCAAGGGCGCCGACGTGCACGCGACGAAGGAAGCCCTGATCAAGCGGGACGCGGCCGACTCCAGCCGCAAGACCTCCCCGCTCGCCAAGGCCGACGACGCCGTCGAGGTCGACACCACCGACCTCACCCTGGACCAGGTCATCGAGTGCGTCGTCACCCTGGTGGACGAGAAGCGGGCGGCCGTCAAGTGACCGTGCCCTCCCAGAGGGGCGCCGCCGTCGGCAGACGCATCGGCATCGGGCTGATGTACGGCTTCTGGAAGCCGCGCGTGCTCGGCGCCTGGCGGGTGCCGGCCTCCGGCCCCGTCATCTTCGCCGTCAACCACGCGCACAACATCGACGGCCCCATGCTCATGGGCACCGCCCCGCGTCCCGTGCACTTCCTCATCAAGAAGGAGGCGTTCGTCGGACCGCTCGGCAGCTTCCTGGAAGGCATCGGGCAGCTCAAGGTGGACCGCGACAGCACGGACCGCAAGGCGATAGGCGACGCCCTGGGCGTCCTGGAGCGGGGCGGCGTCCTCGGGATCTTCCCCGAGGGCACCCGCGGCGACGGTGACTTCGCCTCGCTCCGCGCGGGCCTGGCCTACTTCGCCCTCCGCAGCGGCGCGCTGATCGTCCCGGTCGCCGTCCTGGGAAGCACCGAGCGCCGAGGACGGTTGGTGAAGGCACTGCCTCCGTTGCGCGGACGTGTCGACGTCGTCTTCGGCGACGCCTTCGAAGCGGGGGACGGCTCCGGCCGGCGCACCCGCAAGGCGCTCGACGAGGCCACCGTACGAATCCAGGGGAAGCTCACCGACCACCTGGAAAACGCCAGGCGCCTCACCGGGCGCTGAGCGAGACTCTCAGTAGTGGGCCCCGCGGCCCGGGGACCCACCGACCACGAATGATCAAGGAACGGACTTCATGAACGACCAGCACGACCACGGGGCACTTGGCGACGCCGAGTACGCGGAGTTCATGGAGCTCGCCTCCGAAGAGGGCTTCGACGCCGAAGAGGTCGAGGGCGCGATCGAGGAGGCCGGCCACGGCCCCCTCCCCGTCCTCGCCGTCGTCGGCCGTCCGAACGTCGGCAAGTCGACCCTGGTGAACCGCATCATCGGCCGCCGTGAGGCCGTCGTCGAGGACAAGCCGGGCGTCACCCGCGACCGCGTCACCTACGAGGCCGAATGGGCCGGGCGCCGCTTCAAGATCGTCGACACCGGCGGCTGGGAGCAGGACGTCCTCGGCATCGACGCCTCCGTCGCCGCCCAGGCCGAGTTCGCCATCGAGGCCGCCGACGCCTGCCTCTTCGTCGTGGACGCCACCGTCGGCGCCACCGACACCGACGAGGCCGTCGTCAGGCTGCTCCGCCGCGCCGGGAAGCCCGTCGTCCTCGCCGCGAACAAGGTCGACGGCCAGTCCGGCGAGGCCGACGCCTCCATGCTCTGGTCCCTGGGCCTCGGCGAGCCGTTCCCCGTCTCGTCGCTGCACGGCCGGGGCACCGGTGACCTCCTCGACGAGGTCCTCAGCAAGCTGCCCGAGGCCCCCGAGCAGCGCTTCGGCAACGCCGTCGGCGGCCCGCGCCGCATCGCCCTCATCGGCCGTCCGAACGTCGGCAAGTCCTCCCTCCTGAACAAGGTGGCCAACGAGGACCGCGTCGTCGTCAACGAGCTGGCCGGCACCACCCGCGACCCCGTCGACGAGCTCATCGAGCTCGGCGGCGTGACGTGGAAGTTCGTCGACACCGCCGGCATCCGCAAGAAGGTCCACCTCCAGGAGGGCGCGGACTACTACGCCTCCCTGCGGACGGCCGCGGCCGTCGAGAAGGCCGAGGTGGCCGTCATCCTCATCGACACCACCGACAACATCTCGGTCCAGGACCAGCGCATCATCACGATGGCGGTCGAGTCGGGCCGCGCCATCGTCATCGCCTACAACAAGTGGGACGAGCTCGACGAGGAGCGCCGCTACTACCTCGAGCGCGAGATCGAGACCGAGATGCAGCAGGTCGCCTGGGCGCCCCGGGTCAACGTCTCCGCCAAGACCGGCCGCCACATGGAGAAGCTGGTCCCGGCCATCGAGACCGCCCTCGCCGGCTGGGAGACCCGCGTCCCCACCGGTCGGCTCAACGCCTTCCTCGGTGAGATCGTCGCGGCCCACCCGCACCCGATCCGCGGCGGCAAGCAGCCCCGCATCCTCTTCGGCACCCAGGCGGGCACCAAGCCGCCCCGGTTCGTGCTCTTCGCCTCGGGCTTCCTGGAGGCCGGCTACCGCCGCTTCATCGAGCGCCGCCTCCGCGAGGAGTTCGGCTTCGAGGGCACCCCGATCCACATCTCGGTACGCGTGCGCGAGAAGCGCGGCCGCAAGAAGTAACACCGTGTGGCACCCCCGCGGGGACCACATGGCGGAGGGCCGGGGCGTGATGCGCGCCCCGGCCCTCCGCCGTTCCCCCGGTCCTCCCCCGACGACGCCTCTCAGAAGCCCCTGCGGGGCCCCGGCGGAAGCGCCGGCTGTGTGTGCGCGGGGGGATGCCGCGCCGACCACGCCGCCGGATGCGCCGCCGTGTACCGCTGCCCCTGCCCCTGCCCGTACACGCCCGTGCTCATGGCCGTACCGAAGGCCCGGAAGGTCAGCCCCTCCTCACCGCTGCGGTCACCCGGCAGCGTGCGGAACGACCTCCGGTACTCCGAGTACAGGGCGTCGTAGATCGGCGTGGGCGAAGGCCCCGCCGCGACGTCCTGCGCGGGGCGCATCGAAGGGATCTGACTCGGATACGGCTGGGGGAAGGGGTCGTATGCGTGCACGTAGGTGCCAACGACACCGCCGCCCGTCGGATGCGGGCGGCTCTCCGAAAGCGACGCCCGCCGGGGACGCGGCACGGTCGGGGCACGCCGCCCCGCGGAGCCCGAGGGCACCGCCGGTACGCCGGGGACCCGCGTCCACCCTATGCCCGGCCGGCCCTCGTCCATCAGGTACCGGCCAGCGGCATCGCGGCGGCGACCAGGCGCCCGTTCGCCGCGGCCTTCTCCAGCGCGTCGCGCAGCAGGTCCTCGCGCGGCTGCTGGCCGATGGAGCCCACCGGGGCGGCGAAGACCAGCACCGTGTGCGACTTGTTGGCCGCCGCGCGCCAGCCCTCGGTGACCTGGAGCGGCTGGTGCGCCTGCCACCAGGCGGCCTGACCGGCGCCGCCGGGACCCGGCTGGAGGACGGAGTGCAGCTGGCCCATGGCGACCAGGACCGACCAGCCCGGCAGCACCGCCGGCTTCGCGTTCAGGTCCATGATCTGCTGGAAGCCCTGGTCGGCCAGGAGCGGCAGGAACTCGTCGGTGAGACCGTCCGAACCCGGACGGGCCACCGGGGCGGTCGGCTCCACGACCAGGGCCGGGTGCAGCTCGCCGTCGATCAGGACGAGACCGCTGGTGACCCCGAGCACGGCCTGCTCGGGGTGGGCGGCGGACAGCGCGTCGGCGGCGTCCGAGGCCGTGATCGAGGCGACGGCGCCCTGCAGCTGCTCCTCGGCGACCCGGACGACCTGCGACGGAATGCAGCTGGCGTGGGCGAACGCGAGGACCGCGGTCTCGTCGCCGACGAACAGCACCGTGCTGGTGCGCTCCTGCTCGGAGTCCCCCTGCGTGCGGCAGGAGGTGCAGTCGTAGCTGCCCGGGGCGTTGTCGCCGGCGAGCAGCCGGTCCGCTTCTTCGTCGCCGATCTCGGCGCGTACGTCCTCGCTGACGTCGAGCATGCGCGGCACGGGGGGCTCCCTGGACTCGGTACGGGGGGACGCCGGGCTGTTCCCGGTCGCCTCATGCCGAGTTCAACGGGTCAGGCTCGGCCGGGGTCACGCGCGGAAGCGAGGCAAGTTGCCACCGGCTCGTGCGGACGGCCGGGTGACTCCGACCGGGTGGGGTGTGAACAGTGTTCCGCGCGGCACGGGGCGGGGGTGCCGGAGGGCTGCCTAGCCTGCCTCGATGTCGAAGATCCGATTTTGGACAACCGGTTCCCTCGTGGCGGCGTCCACCGCCGCGCTGCTGACCCTGTCCCCGGCCCCCGCCCGGGCCGCGGACCTGCCCGAGGGGCCCCGGAACACGGCCGCCGTGCTCCAGGACCTCTCCGACGGGCTGCGCGCGGCCGCCGCCGTGCCCTCCTACCCGTGTGCGAAGGACCAGTGGCCGTGGGGCTGCGTCGCCGAGTGCGAGAGCAGCGGGAACTGGCACATCAACACCGGCAACGGCTTCTACGGCGGACTCCAGTTCTGGCACCCGACCTGGGTCGAGTTCGGCGGACAGAAGTACGCCCTGCGCGCCGACCTGGCGACCCGGCAGCAGCAGATCACCATCGCCGAGGAGGTGCTCCGCACCCAGGGGTGGGGGGCCTGGCCCGTCTGCTCCAAGCGGTACGGGCTGAGCGGCCGCGTCCACACCGTCCAGAGCGGCGACTCGCTCAGCTCCATCGCCCGCCGCTTCGGGACCAAGGGTGGCTGGAAGGCGCTCTACGCGGCGAACCGGAGCCTGATCGGGGCGGACCCGAACCGGGTCGTCGTCGGCATGATGCTGCGGCTCGACCCGCTCTGACCCGGAACACCCGCCCGTCCGGGGGCGGTCGGCGGAGCGGCCGGGGACGGGCGACCTGACGGAGAACCGGGCGCCCGTCCCCGGCCCGGCCTCCGCCCGTGAGCACCCGCCCTTCCCCGGCAGTACAGTCGAGCGACCGATCAACTGACCGGGGGGAACCGGCAGCTACGATGCGCATCTCCTTTCTGCTCCACAACGGCTACCACTACGGCGGCACGATCCGGACGACGTTCACCCTCGCCGAGGAACTGGCGGAACGTCACGAGGTCGAGATCGTCTCGGTGTTCCGCCACCGCGACCGCCCGCTCCTCGGCCTGCCCTCCGGGGTGACGCTGCGCCACCTCGTCGACCTGCGCGAGGACAGCCCCGGATACGACGGCGACCACCCCGACTTCCACCGCCCCGCCGAGGTCTTCCCGCGCGGCGACGGACGGTGGAAGCAGTACAGCGCCCTCACCGACGCCCGCATCGGGGAGCACCTGCGCGGAGTGGAGGCCGACGTCCTCGTCGGCACCCGCCCCGGGCTCATCGCGCACCTCACCCGCCAGGCCCGGCGGGGGCCGGTCCTCGTCGGTCAGGAGCACCTGATACTGGACGGTCACAGCTACCGGCTGCGCCGGGACATCGGCCACGAGTACGCGCTCCTCGACGCCGTCACGACCGTCACCGAGGCGGACGCCCGCGCCTACCGGAAGCTGGGGCTGGCCGGCGTACGGATCGAGTCCGTGCCCAACAGCGTGCCCGCGCCCCCGGTGGGACCCGCCGACCCCGCGGCGAGGACCGTCGTCGCGGCCGGCCGGCTGACCCGCGTCAAGCGGTACGACCTGCTGATCGACGCCTTCGCGGAGGTGGCCGCCGACCATCCCGACTGGAAGCTGCGGATCTACGGCACGGGTGACGCCGTCCAGGACGTCAAGGCGCCGCTGGCCCGGCAGATCAAGGACCGGGCCCTCGGCGAGCGGGTCTTCCTCATGGGCTCGGTGACCCCGCTCGAACCGGAGCTGGTCAAGGGCTCGATCGCCGCCGTGACCTCGCAGCGCGAGTCCTTCGGCATGACCATCGTCGAGGCGATGCGCTGCGGGCTCCCGGTGGTCTCCACCGACTGCCCGCACGGGCCGCGCGAGATCATCGAGGACGGGGTCGACGGGCTGCTCGTGCCGGTCGACGACGTGGCCGCGTTCGCCCGGGCGCTGCGCCGGCTGGTCGAGGACGAGGAGCTGCGCGCCAAGACGGCGCGGGCGGCGCTCGCCGCGTCCGAGCGCTTCGACCCGGCCCGGATCGCGGCCCGGCACGAGGCGCTCTGGGCGGAGCTCGTGGAGCGGGGCGCGAGCCGGCGCACCCATCCGCAGGGCCGGGTGACGCTCCATCGCGGGGTCGGCCGGGCCGTCGACGCGGTGTACGCCCTGAAGGCGAGGGTCGGCAGGCTGGTCCGCCGCTTCCGCTGACACCGGGGGCCGCGCCGGGGGCACCGGGGGCGGAAGTCTCCGGGATCGAGGACAGAAGTCGTCCGCGAGGGCTGGCAGACTCGGCGCCATGTTGGAGACCTCCGCACGGCTCTTGCGTCTGCTCTCGCTGCTCCAGGCCCACCGGGAATGGTCCGGCGCCGCTCTCGCCGACCGGCTCGGGGTCACGCCCCGCACGGTGCGGCGGGACGTCGACCGGCTGCGGGAACTCGGGTACCCCGTGAACGCGAGCCCCGGTACCGGCGGCGGGTACCAGCTCGGCGCCGGTGCCGAGCTGCCGCCGCTGCTCCTCGACGACGAGGAGGCCGTGGCGGTCGCGGTCGGCCTGCGCACCGCCGCCGGGCAGGGCGTCGAGGGCATCGGCGAGAGCTCCGTACGGGCCCTGGCCAAGCTGGAGCAGGTGCTCCCCGGACGGCTGCGGCGCCGGGTGAGCGCCCTGAACGCCTTCACCGTGCCGATGATGCGCACCCCGCGCGAGCGGATCGACCCGGCCGTGCTCACCGAGCTCGCCAACGCCTGCCGGGACACCGAACGGCTGCGTTTCGAGTACCGCGACCACGGCGGGGCCGCCAGCCGCAGGACCGTCGAGCCGCACCGGCTGGTGTGCAGCGAACGGCGCTGGTACCTGGTGGCCTGGGACGTGGACCGGGCCGACTGGCGCACCTTCCGGGCGGACCGGATCGCGCCGACCCCGCCGCACGGCCCCCGGTTCCCGCCCCGCGAGCCGCCCGCCGAGGATCTGGCCGCCTATGTGGCGAAGGGAGTGTCCACCGGCGCGTACGCGACCGAGGCGACGATCCGGCTGCACGTGCCGCTCGCCGAGGCCGCCGCGGCCGTCGGCGCCGCCGACGGCGTCCTGACCGCGGACGGGGAGGACGCCTGCCTGCTGCGCACCGGCGCCCACAGCCTCGACGTGATGGTGATCCACGTGTCGCTGATCGGCTTCGAGTTCGAGGTGCTCGATCCGCCGGAGCTGGTCGAACGGGTCCGGGCGCTCAGGGACCTTCTGTCCCGGTCCCTCGACCGGTCGGCCGGTGCTCCGGCGGAGGGCTCGTGATCCGCGTCCGCTCGTAGGCCGCGAACTCAGGGTGGTGCAGGTCGAAGGCGGGTGCCTCGGAGCGGATCCGGGGCACGGCGTCGAAGTTGTGGCGGGGCGGCGGGCAGGAGGTCGCCCACTCCAGGGAGCGGCCGAAGCCCCAGGGGTCGTCCACGTCGACCTTCGTCCCGTACCGGGTGGTCCGCCACACGTTGTAGAGGAACGGCAGCGTGGAGGCGCCGAGGAGGAAGGCGCCGATGGTGGAGAGGGTGTTGAGGGCGGTGAAGCCGTCCGCCCGCAGGTAGTCGGCGTACCGCCGGGGCATGCCCTCCGCGCCGAGCCAGTGCTGTACGAGGAAGGTCAGGTGGAACCCGGTGAAGAGGGTCCAGAAGTGGACCTTCCCGATCCGCTCGTCGAGCATCCGGCCGGTGAACTTGGGCCACCAGAAGGAGAAGCCGGCGAAGGTGGCGAAGACGACCGTGCCGAAGACCGTGTAGTGGAAGTGGGCCACCACGAAGTACGAGTCGGTGACGGCGAAGTCCATCGGCGGCGAGGCGAGGATCACGCCGGTGAGGCCGCCGAAGAGGAACGACACCAGGAAGCCGACGGACCACAGCATCGGGGTCTCGAAGGAGAGCGATCCCCGCAGCATCGTCCCGGTCCAGTTGAAGAACTTCACCCCGGTGGGCACCGCGATGAGGAACGAGAGCAGGGAGAAGAAGGGCAGCAGCACCGCGCCGGTCGCGAACATGTGGTGGGCCCAGACGACGGCCGAGAGGCCGGTGATCGTCATGGTGGCGGCGATCAGCGTCGCGTACCCGAAGATCGGCTTGCGGGCGAAGACCGGGATGATCTCGCTGACGATCCCGAAGAACGGCAGCGCGATGATGTAGACCTCGGGGTGGCCGAAGAACCAGAAGAGGTGCTGCCAGAGCAGGGCGCCCCCGTACTCGGGCTGGAAGACGAGGGTGCCGAGGCGCCGGTCCGCCTCCAGGACGAGCAGCGCCGCCGCGAGCACGGGGAAGGCGAGGAGCACCAGGATCGCGGTGAAGAGCACGTTCCAGGTGAAGATCGGCATCCGGAACATGGTCATGCCCGGTGCCCGCATCCCGATGATGGTGGCGAGGAAGTTCACCGAGGCCAGGATGGTGCCGAAGCCGGAGAGGGCGAGGCCCATGATCCACAGGTCGACACCGACGCCCGGTGAGCGCTCCAGGCTGTTGAGCGGGGCGTAGGCGGTCCAGCCGAAGGCGGCCGGGCCGGACGGGGTGAGCAGCGAGCCCAGCACCATGAGGCTGCCGAAGAGGAACAGCCAGTACGAGAACATGTTCAGCCGCGGGAAGGCGACGTCCGGCGCGCCGATCTGCAGGGGCACCAGTTCGTTGGCGAAGCCGGCGAAGGTGGGTGTGGCGAAGAGCAGCAGCATGATCGTGCCGTGCAGGGTGAAGGCCTGGTTGAACTCCTGGTTCGAGACCAGCTGCAGCCCGGGGCGGGCCAGCTCGGCCCGCATCAGCATCGCCAGGATTCCGCCGACGAGGAAGAAGACGAACGAGGTCACCAGGTAGAGGTGGCCGATCTTCTTGTGGTCGGTGGTGGTGAGCCAGTCGATCAGGACCCGGCCCTGCTGCTGCCGGGTCGATTCGACGGTCGCGGTCGCTGTCCCGACACCCATCCCGTTGCCTCCGCCTCGCCGTCGTCCCGGCTCCGCGTCTCCGGGCGTTCGGACAGCGTAAGCATTGTGTAAGGGAACAGTGAGCGGCTCGCGTGCGCGTCGCCGAGACAATTCGGGGCGGGCGGTGCGGGAGGCGGGAATTACCCGCGCCCTATCGCCGCTTCCGCTTCCTTCGTACGAACTGCTGGATGTCGTTCGGAATTACTGGAGAAGCGGCTGGAAACGGTCCCTCCGAGTGACGGGGGGCATGCCAAACATATGTCGAGAACTTGTGACACAAGCGTGACCGCGAAGGGACTAACGTGAGGGTCATGGCACCCAGATCGCGCACTCCCGAACCGCCCCGCGACCGCCCCGAGTCCTATGTGGGCCTCGACGCGGAGGACGCCGCACGCCTCGCCAGGACACGGGGCTGGAGCACCGTCAGGTCGCTGCCGCCCGGCGCGATCGTCACCATGGAGTACCTGGTCGGACGCGTCAACTTCGAGGTCGAGGACGGCACGGTCACCCGCTGCTGGGTGGGCTGAGGGCTCACGCGAGAGCCCGGGGCGCATCGTGGCCGAGCACGCGGAAGGGCCCCGGCCGACATCGGCCGGGGCCCTTTCCCGTACGTGAGGGGCGCGCTCGCGGTCAGCCGCGGGCCGCCGGGGCGCGGTGGGCGGCCACTCCCACCTTCTCCCTGGCCGGCTCCTCCGACCCGGCCGGACGCGGCGGGAAGAACCCCGGTCGCGGACCGCCCGAGGCCACGGGCAGCGAGGGCACCAGGCGGCGACGGTCCCGCAGCCGGTCCCGTACCCGGTCACGCACGGCAAGGATCCACGACTCCGCCACGGCGATGACCGGCTCGCACCAGGGCAGCGCCAGGAGGACGAGAAGCCCGGCGGCCCAGCCCAGGAGCACGTCGCTCAGCCAGTGCGTGCCCAGGTAGACGGTGGTGAGTCCGACACCGAGCGCGACCACGGCCGAGAGCGCCGACAGATAGCGCCGGGCCCGCGGGGTGGTCGCCAGGTAGGCGAGGATGCCCCAGGTCACGACCGCGTTGGCGGTGTGACCGGAGGGGAATATGTCGCCGCCCGCGAAGAGCTCGGCGGAGCCGACCTGGGTCGCGTAGTGGGGTCCGAGGCGGCCTAGTCCGAGCTTGACCGCGCCGACCGAGACGTTGAGCAGCAGAAGAGCGGCGCCGAGACAGAGCAGTGGCCGCAGGGTGTGCTGGCGCCAGGAGCGCCAGCCCAGCCATGCGGCCACCATGACGGCCGTGGGGCCGCGCTGACCGAGGACGACGTAGTAGTCGAGGAAGCCGTGGATCTCCGGCCACTGCTGGTAGGGCCGGAAGAGCATGATCTTCCAGTCGAGGGTCACCAGCCACGTCGAGAGCAGCACGGCGACGACCATGACGAGATAGAACGCCGACGTCCCGCCGAAGAGGGCGAGACGCGTGCGGGTCATCCGCGGGACCTCTATCTTCGGCGGTTCCGGCTCCCGGTCCAGCCGGGCAAAGATGTCGGTACGCACCCAATCGACGTTACAGGGAGTGAGAAGCCGACCCGGTCGATCCGGTCCCTTCGTGATGTTGATGTGATGTGGAGTAGGTCTCAGTGGCCGTCCTATTTCAGGCGTCCGTCGGGAAATCCGATGACCTTCGGCTCTATTGCGGGAGGGGTGATTCCGGAAGGGTGTTTGAATGCCGGGGAATTGCCTCAAACGCGCGTCCGTACGGAATTCCATGCGACGCGCGGGGCCGCCCGAGTGGCGTACGCCACACCGCGAGCCCCGCCGGGGTGAGAGCTGCACCACGCGCTCGGGGCTTGAACTCGCGTACGCTGACGGCTCACTCGCCCGTCGATGCCGGGCCGCCCCAGGGGCATAAGCCCTGGTCGGGGCCTGCCGAGCGCGAGAGCTTCACCGGGAGGTACGTACATGTCGCGGACGAACACGGCCCAGGGACGACCCCGTGCCGCAGCCGAAGGCGGAGCCAACCGCTGGGTCGTCCTTGTCGTCCTCTGCGTCAGCCTCCTCCTGGTCGCCCTCGACGCGACCATCCTCCACGTCGCCGTCCCCTCGCTCACCGAGGACCTGCGCCCCAGCTCCACCGCGCTGCTCTGGATCGTCGACGCCTACCCCCTGATCTGCGCCTCGCTCCTGATCCTCTTCGGCACCCTCGGGGACCGGGTCGGGCGGCGCAGGATCCTCCTCCTCGGCTACGCGCTCTTCGGCATCGCCTCGGCGGTCGCCGCGCTCGCCACCGAACCCTCGGTCCTCATCGCGGCCCGCGCGCTGCTCGGCGTCGGCGGCGCCATGATCATGCCCGCCACGCTCTCCATCCTCCGGGCGGTCTTCCCCGACCGGAGGGAGCGCGCCACCGCCATCGGCATCTGGACGGCGGTCGCCGCGATCGGGGCCGCCGCCGGACCGGTCCTCGGCGGCTTCCTCGTCGAGCACTACTGGTGGGGCTCCGTCTTCCTCATCAACATTCCGCTGATGGCGCTGATCCTGCCGCTCGGCCGCCGCCTCCTCCCCGAGTCCCGGGGCGCCACCGACGGTCCCTGGGACGTCCTCGGCGCGCTCATGGCCGCCGCCGGTGTGCTCGGCTGCGTCCTCGGGGTCAAGCGCGCCGGAGTCGGCGACCCGCTCCTCGCCCTCCCGACCGCCGGGCCGCTGCTCCTCGGCGCCGCGCTCCTCGTCCTCTTCGTACGACGGCAGAAGCGGCGCTCCCACCCGCTGATCGACATGCGGCTCTTCTCCCGGGCGGCCTTCACCACCTCGGTCGGCTGCATCGTCCTCGCCATGCTGGCCCTGGTCGGCCTGGAGCTCATCGCCGTCCAGTACCTCCAGCTGGTCCTCGGCCTCAGCCCCCTGGAGACCGGGCTCCGGCTCCTGCCGCTGACCTTCGCCGCCATGGCCGCCGGCGCCACCGGCTCGTACACCCTGCGCAGGATCGGACCGCGCCGGATGGTCGGCTGGGGCTTCGTCCTGACGGCCGCCGCCGTGCTGCTGCTCACCTTCATGGGGCAGCACGACCGGCCGCTGCTGCTCACGGTGGGCTTCGTCCTGCTCGGCTTCGGCCTGCAGACCACGCTCTTCTCGGCGTACGAGTCGATGCTCAGCGAGGCGCCGCAGCGGAGCGCGGGCGGCGCGGCCGCGATCGGCGAGACCTCGTACCAGCTCGGCGCGGGCATGGGCATCGCCCTGCTCGGCAGTGTGATGAACGCGGCCTACGCCCCCGGGCTCGCCGCGGTCCCCGGGGTGCCCGAGGAGGCGAGCCGGGCCGCCGCGAACTCGCTCGGCGAGGCCTATCAGGTCGCCGACCAGCTCGGCGGCGCGGCCGGCGGCGCTCTGCACCAGGCCGCCCGGCACGCCTTCGTGGACGGGCTGCACCACACGCTCTTCGTGAGCGCCGGGCTGCTGCTCCTCGGCGCGGTGATGGCGCGGCGGCTGCCCCGGGTGATGGAGTGCCCGGTGGATCAGCAGGAGAGCGCCGAGGCGGTCGAGGTCGTCGGGGCGGGCGGGACCGTCGAGGCGGGGAAGGTGTCCGGGGCGGCGGTGTCCGCCGAGGCGTTCGAGCCGGGGCCCGCGGAGCTCTCCGCACGCGCCGAACCGTCCGAGCCGCGGGTGCCGGCGACCCGGGAAGCGATCGAGTCCGCCGGCTCGCGGCGTCCGGTGCGCTGACCCGGCCCCTCGGGGGCCCGGCCGGGATCGGCGGGACCCGCTCAGCTCTGGTTGAAGAATCCGTCCCGCGGACGCCGATGCGTCTCGCCGGTGACGATCCGGGTGTCGGCGGGGGTCAGCAGGAAGACCCGCGTCGCCACGCGCTCGATCGAACCGCGCAGACCGAAGGTGAGACCGGCGGCGAAGTCGACCACGCGCTTGGCGTCGTCCGGCTCCATCGCGGTCAGGTTCACGATCACCGGAACACCGTCCCGGAAGAGCTCGCCGATGCCCCGGGCGTCCCGGAAACCGTCGGGGGAGACGGTGGCGATCCGGCGGCCCCGCTCCTCGGCGGTGTCCGTGGCCACCCGGACCCGGGGGTCCGTCACCCAGGCGTCGCCGCCCTCGGCACCGTCGGCGTACTCGTCGTCGTAGTAACGCTCGTCGTTGTCCTCGACGAGTCCCAGCCAGGCACTGGCCTTGCGCACCGATCCCATGGACGCCTCCTTTCAGCGCGGTCACTTGTGGTTCCGCATTTCCCTATCGTCCTTCATCATGCGGATCGCGCGCCAAGTGGATAGTCGGCGCGCAGAGGATTCGTGACGGTACTGGTGCAGAACGTGAGCACCGTTTGCTGGCGATTCGTCAGGAAACTTACGGTATGCGGGGCCTGAGGGAGGGCCATGTAGCTGAAAATATGAAAGTCGTGCCGGAAGGGTGACGATGGGCGCGTACGGGTGAACGGACCGCTCGCTACGATGCCGCGAGGCCGCCCGGCGGCCCTTCACGCGGCCCAGGCCCAAGACTCACGGGGGAGTCCTTGTTCGGAATCGTCAGACCCTGCACCCATCGGCTCACCGAGGGACTCAAGGTCGAGTGGATGGCCCACCTCTGCGGCCTCTGCCTGGCACTCCGCGCCGACCACGGGCAGTTCGCCCGGGTCGTCACCAACTACGACGGGCTCATCGTCTCGGTCCTGACGGAGGCTCAGACCGGCGCGGTGGCGAGCGGACGGCGCACCGCCGGACCCTGCCCGCTGCGGGGGATGCGGACCGCGCCCGTGGCCCGCGGCGAGGGCGCCCGGCTCGCCGCCGCCGTCTCGCTCGTCCTCGCCTCCGCGAAGGTCCGGGACCACGTCGCCGACCGGGACGGCCTGTTGGCCCGGCGGCCCGTCGCCGCCGCGGCCCGCCGGGTCGCCCGCTCCTGGGACAGGGCCGGAGCCAGGACCGGCCGCGCCCTCGGCTTCGACACCGCCGTCCTCGTCGACGCCGTCGACCGCCAGACCGGGATCGAGGCCCTCGCCGGGCCCGGCACCTCCCTGCTCGCCGTCACCGAACCGACCGAGACCGCGACCGCCGCCGCCTTCGCGCACACCGCCGTCCTCGCCGGACGGCCCCGGAACATGGAGCCACTCGCCGAGGCGGGCCGGCTCTTCGGCCGCCTCGCCCACCTCCTGGACGCCGTCGAGGACCAGACCGTCGACGCGGAGGCCGGAGCCTGGAACCCGCTCACCGCGACCGGCACCTCCCGCGAGGAGGCCCGCCGGCTCGCCGACGACGCGCTGCACGGCATCCGTCTCGCATTGAAGGACGCCGAGTTCACCGACGGCACCCTGGCCCACGTCCTGCTCGCCCACGAGCTGCGGAGCTCGGTGGACCGCGCCTTCTCCACGACGACCTGCGCGCACGGGACGCCGGGACCGGGGCAGGGGCCCGTGCCGGGCAACCCGTACGCCGGAGGGGGCGGGGCCCCCGGGCCGTACGACCCCTACGGGGGCGGCGGGAACCCGTACGGGGGCGGCGCCGGCGGACCGGGCGGGCCGGTTGGAGGCGGCGGGCCGGGCGGGCCCGGTGGGCCTCCGCCGCAGTTCGGTGGCGGAGCCCCGCAGGCCCCCAAGCCTCGCGGCTTCCTCGCCGGGTGCGCCATGTTCACCTGGCTCTTCTGCACCTGCCGGATCTGCTGCGCCAAGGAGTACGAGGGGCCCTGGTCCCGCAAGAAGCGCGAGGGCTGCTGCCAGAACTGCGACTGCGGCAACGGTGACTGCGGCGGCTGCGACTGCTGCTGCCCCTGCGACTGCTGACAACCCGTCGGCCCGGCGGAGGTCCGTCCCCGCCGGGCCGACGGGCCCGCGTCGCCGCTACTTCTTCGGCGCCGGGATCTCCGGAGGCGAGATCCGCGACGTGGCGATGCCCGAGGCCTCCACGCCCCACTTCCTCAGGATCCGGTCGTACGTCCCGTCCGCCTTCAGAC
Source organism: Streptomyces sp. Qhu_M48 (assembly GCF_051305195.1). Taxonomy (NCBI): domain Bacteria; kingdom Bacillati; phylum Actinomycetota; class Actinomycetes; order Kitasatosporales; family Streptomycetaceae; genus Streptomyces; species Streptomyces sp. Qhu_M48. The sequence continues at coordinate 2,176,265 of NZ_CP195432.1, forward strand.
CGTTCACCGCGGCCTGGAAGGCGGGCGCGAGCGTGGTGCCCTTCTTGAAGGCGAAGCCGACGTCGAGTCGCCGGTACTCGTTGAGGAACTTCACGTTCTTCTGCTGCGTCACCGCGTACCGCAGACCGTTGATCGTGTTCATCACGACATCGCTGCGGCCCTGCTGGAGCGACATCCAGACCGCCCCGGTCTCGCTGAAGACGTTCACCTCGTACGGCTTCTTGCCGCTCGCGGCGCAGCGGTCCTTGTTCGCCTCCAGGGTCCGCTCGAAGGTGGTGCCCGCGTTCACGGCCACCTTCAGGCCGCACAGCTGCGTGAGGTCGGTGACCGCCGTCAGCGGGCTGTCCGCCCGGCTCGCGAAGCCCTGACCGTCGTTGATGTACGTCACGAAGTCGATGACCTTGCGCCGCTCCTCGGTCACGCCGAAGTTGCCGGTACCGACGTCGTACTTGCCGCTGCCGAGCGCCGGCAGGATCGCCTCGAAGCCGACCACCTCGCGCTTCAGCTCCAGACCGAGCGACTTCGCCACGGCCGCCGCGAAGTCGGCGTCCACTCCCACGACGGTCTTGCCATCGGGCAGGTAGGTCGAGCTGGGCGGGGTGGCGACCGAGGAGGCGATCGTGAAGCTGCCCCGCTGCCGGACGTCGGCGGGGAGCAGCTTCGCCGCCGCCTCGTTCTTCCCGACCCCCGACACCACGTCCTCGGTCGGGAGCGCGCCCTTCGCGGCGCCCGGGGCGCCCGACGCCCCGGCCGGGGCCGTCGCGGGGTCGCCCCCGGAGCAGGCGGTGAGGACGAGGGCGGCGCCGGTGATGAGGGCGAAGGCGAACGTGGTGCGTGCGGTGCCGGGACGCGTGCGCGTGGTCATGGCTTCGGGTTCTCCAGGAATTTCTCGAACGGCAGCGGGCCGATCGATTCGGGATCGGCGGACACGTCGAAGAGCGGGCGGTAGCCGCTCGCCAGGTAGAGGCCCCTGGCCTCCGGCTGACGCGGTCCGGTCGTGAGGTAGATGCGGGAGTAGCCACGGGTGGCGGCCTCCCGTTCGAGCACGGTCAGCACGCGCCGGGCGAGTCCCCGCCTGCGGTGCGCCGAGTGGGTCCAGATCCGCTTCAGTTCGGCGGTGTCGTCGTCGTAGCGGCGGTACGCGCCGCCCGCCACCGGCCGGCCCTGCTCCAGGAGGAGCAGGAAGGCGCCGTGGGGAGGGGCGAACTCCTCCGCCGGGTAGCGGCTCAGATCGTGCGCGGAGCCGTACCGGGTCGTGTACTCGTGCGCCAGCTCGTCGAGGAGCGGGCGCGCCAACGGGTCGTCGGCCGTGGTCCTGCGCACGGACAGCGCGGACTCACGGCTGGGCGTGAGAGGCATGTGTCTCTTTCGGGCGAAGAGAACGAGGAGAGACGAGAGCGAGGAAGGCTGAGAACGAGGGGAGTTCTGAGGCTCAGTGCCGCGCAGGTGAAGGAGCCACGGAGGACGTCATGAAGGACGCCCCGGGCAGGGGTGCGCACAAGGGAGGAACAGGCGAAGACGCAGAGGGTCGGCTCAACAGGAAGAGGACCACACGCGACCGAAGTCGATGTGGGAGCGCGTGACCAGCTGCTGCGAATGCATGGCCTCAGTGGAACAGGCATCCGTTTCCCCGTCAACCATGATGAGACGAACGGCTCATATTCCGGACGGACTTGACAAGCCTCCGCTCGACGGCCGTAGCCTCACAGGGCGGACATCGGGCTGAGGGGCCCGCATCCGCGCTCATGGCCCGCCGTGCGTGTGAAGGCGCACTCCCGGACGAACGCCTCCGTGCGTTCCCGGTGCACTCCCGGACGGACGCCCCGCGCGTTCCCCGTGCACTCCCGTGTTCGATCCGCCCCCTGGCATCCACGGAGCCTTCGCATGTCGACACCCCTCGCCACCCTCAGCAAGACGGCCGCGGCCCCGCCGCCGGCCGAACCGCCCCTCCGTGTCGTCCCCACCCGCCGCGCCGGGCAGTGGACCGCCGCGGGCCTCGTCCTCGTCCTGCTCGCGCTCGGCCTCGTCTCGGTGGTCCGCAACAAGGCCTTCCAGTGGGACGTGGTCGCCGAGTACTTCACCTCCGCGTCCGTCCTGCGCGGCCTCGGCCTCACCCTGTGGCTGACCGCCCTCGTCATGGCGCTCGGCTTCGTCCTCGGCACCCTGCTCGCCGTCCTCAGACTCTCCGACAACCCCGTACTGCGTGCGGTGAGCTGGGGGTACGTCTGGTTCTTCAGATCCACGCCGATCCTCGTCCAGCTGCTCTTCTGGTTCAACATCGGCGCGCTCTACCCGCAGATCCTCGGCGTGAACACGGTCAACCTCCTCGGGCCCGTCTCCGTCGCCGTCATCGGCCTCACCCTGCACGAGGCCGCCTACGCCGCCGAGGTCGTCCGCGGCGGCATCCTCTCCGTCGACCGCGGCCAGATCGAGGCCGCCGAGTCCCTCGGGCTCGGCCGGTGGCGCCGGCTCTCCCGGATCGTGCTGCCCCAGGCCATGCGCGCCATCGTCCCACCGGCCGGGAACATGCTGATCGGCACCCTCAAGGGCACCTCGATCGTCTCCGTGATCGCCGTCCAGGACCTGCTCTACTCGACGCAGCTCGTCTACCACCGCACGTACGAGGTCATCCCGCTGCTCCTCGTCGCCACGCTCTGGTACGTCGCCGTCACCTCGGTCCTCAGCCTCGGCCAGTACTACGTCGAGCGGTACTACGCCCGCGGCACGGCCGGTGCCCGATGAGCGTCCACCCGTCGATCGTCATCGTGGGCGCCGGGCCGCGGGGGACCGGCTTCCTCGAACGGCTCGCCGCCAACCTGCCCGAGGTCTACGGCGACGGCCGCCTCGACATCCACCTCGTCGACCCGCACCCGGCCGGCCCCGGCCGCATCTGGCGCACCGAACAGTCCCCGCTGCTCTGGATGAACTCCCAGGCCGAGGACGTCACCATGTTCACCGACGAGACCGTCGAGCTGCGGGGCCCCGTCCGGCCCGGGCCCACGCTCGCCGAATGGGCCGGCATCGACGGCCGCACCTTCCCCACCCGCCCCCAGCAGGGCGCCTACCTGCGCTGGGTGTACGAACGGGCCCTGGCCGCCCTGCCCGCCACCGTCACCGTCCACGAGCACCGCACCACCGCCCTGCGCGTCGGCGGCCCCCGCGAGGGACGCCAGCGGGTCTGGCTGGAGGGCGACGCCGTGCCCCTCCCCGCCGACCTCGTCGTCCTCACCATCGGCCACCTCGACGCCGAACCCGACCCGGAACAGCGGTCCCTGGCCGACTTCGCCGCCCGCCACGGCCTCCTCCACCTGCCGCCCGACTTCACCGCCGACACCGATCTCGACGCCCTGCCCGCCGGCGAACCCGTCCTCGTCCGCGGCTTCGGACTCGCCTTCGTCGACCTGATGGTGCTGCTCACCGAGGGCCGCGGCGGACGGTACGAGGGCGAGGGCGACACGCTCGTCTACGTCCCCTCCGGCAAGGAGCCGGTGCTGCACGTCGGATCGCGGCGGGGAGTCCCGTACCACTCGAAGATCGGCTACGCCCTCGACGGCGAACGGCCCCCGCTGCCCCGCTTCTTCGGCACCGAGCAGACCGACGCCCTGCTGCGGCGGAACGGACCCGTCGACTTCCGGCGCGACGTATGGCCCCTCATCGACAAGGAACTCGGCTGGGCCCACTACCACCGGCTCTTCTCCACCCACCCCGAGCGGACCACACTCGCGTGGAGCGACTTCGAGCGGGCCTACGAGCAGGCACCGCCGCGCGGGGCCGAACTCGCCGCACTGGTCGCCGCCGCCGTCCCCGACCCGGCCGACCGGCTCGACCTGGACGCCCTCGACCACCCCCTGGACGGTGTCCGCCACGCCTCGGGGGAAGACCTCCAGCAGGGCCTGCGCGACTACATCACCGCCGACCTGACCCGACGTCACGACCCGTCCCACAGCTCCGACGCCGCCGTCTTCGCCGGACTGCTCTCCGTCTACGGCCAGCTCCTGAGGCTCGGGAACCGCGTCGACCCCGGCGTCTGGTGGCACGGCTTCTTCAGCTACCTCGCCTCCGGACCGCCCGGACCCCGGCTCCACCAGCTCCTCGCCCTGTCCCGGGCCGGCGTCGTCCGCTTCCTCGGCCCGCAGGTCACCGTCGAGACCGACGAGGAACACGGACTCTTCCGGGCCGCGTCCGCCGCCGTACCGGGGGAGTGGACCGAGGCCCGCGCCCTGGTCGAGGCGCGGCTCCCCGACCCCACCCTCGAACTCACCGGCAGCCCCCTCCTCCGCGCCCTGCACGAGGAGGGCGCGCACGCCACCACCAGCGGACTCCTCGTCGTCGACCCCGTCGACAGCCGGGTCCTGGAGCGTGACGGACGCCCGCACCCGCGCCGCTTCGCGCTCGGCCCGCACACCACCGCCCGGGCCGGCACGGCCTTCACCCGGCCCCGTACCGGCGGGGTCGCGTTCGGGCAGAACGACGCCACCGCACGGGCCGCGCTGACCTTCCTGCGCGACCAGGAGTGTCGTATCCCGGCCCCGCTGAGCGCCTGACCCACGCCGCACCTCCGGCAGCCCGGCCCACGCCGCCCCCTTCGCCGCCCGACCCTCGCCGCACCTCCGGCAGCCCGGCCCACGCCGCCCCCTTCGCCGCCCGACCCTCCGTCGCACCCTTCTCCGAGGAACCGCCATGTCTCTCACCAGCGATCCACCCGCCACCAAAGGCGTCGTGAAGGACCCGCCCGCCACCACCGCGCCGGCGGCCCCGGCCGAACTCGTGGTCGTTCCGGTCCGCCATCCCTGGCGCTGGGTGGCCGTCGCCGTCACCGCGATCCTGCTCACGCAGTTCCTCCACGGGCTCGTCACCAACCCCGGCTGGGAATGGGACGTCTTCGCCGCGTTCTTCACCACGGAGACGATCCTCCAGGCGGTCTGGGTCACCCTCCAGCTGACCTTCTACGGCACCGCGCTCGGCTTCGCGATCGGCATCGTGATCGCCTTCATGCGCCTGTCCGCCAGCCCGTTCCTGCGGTCCGTCGCCTTCGGCTACATCTGGGCGTTCCGCTCCATCCCGCTCATCGTCCAGCTGCTCTTCTGGTTCAACCTCGCCTACCTCTACAAGGAGCTGAGCATCGGCATCCCCTTCGGGCCGAGCTTCCTCTCCTTCGACACGATGGGCCTGGTCGGCGAGATGAGCGCCGCCGTCCTCGGCCTCGCCCTGCACCAGGCGGCCTACGCGGCGGAGATCGTCCGGGGCGGTGTACTCGCCGTGGACGAGGGCCAGTTGCAGGCCGCGGCCTCCCTCGGCATCCCCCGGCTCCGGCAGGTGCGGCGGATCGTGCTGCCGCAGGCGATGCGCTCGATCCTGCCCAACGCCGCCAACGAGATCATCTCGCTCTTCAAGGGCACCTCGATCGTCTCGGTCATGGCGATCGGCGAACTCTTCTACCAGGTCCAGGTCGTCTACGGCCGCAACGGCCAGGTCGTCCCGCTCCTGATGGTCGCCACCGCCTGGTACGTCCTGCTCACCACCGCGCTCTCCGTCGTCCAGCACTACGTCGAACGCCACTACGCGAAGGGGAGCGTCCGATGAGCTCCGTCACCACCGCAGATCCGGCCGCGGAGGCCGCCGGCACGGACACCGCCAAGGTCGAGGTCCGGGGCGTCCACAAGAACTTCGGCCCTCTCCACGTCCTGCGCGGCATCGACCTCGACGTCCGCGCCGGCGAGGTCACCGTCGTCCTCGGTCCCTCCGGCTCCGGCAAGTCCACCCTCCTGCGGACCATCAACCACCTGGAGAAGGTCGACAGCGGCACCGTCAGCGTCGACGGCGTCCTCGTCGGCTACCGCCGCTCCGGGAACAAGCTCTACGAGCTGCGCGAGCGGGAGATCCTCAAGCAGCGCACCCGGATCGGCTTCGTCTTCCAGAACTTCCACCTCTTCCCGCACCTCACCGTCCTGGAGAACATCGTCGAGGCCCCGGTCTCGGCCCTGAAGCGCCCCCGCAAGGCGGCCGAGACCGCGGCCCGGGCCCTCCTCGAACGCGTCGGCCTCGCCGACAAGGCGGAGGCGTACCCCAAGCAGCTCTCCGGCGGTCAGCAGCAGCGGGTCGCCATCGCCCGCGCGCTCGCCCTCGAACCCGGCCTGCTCCTCTTCGACGAGCCGACCTCCGCCCTCGACCCCGAGCTGGTCGGCGAGGTCCTCGACGTCATCAAGGACCTGGCCGCCTCCGGCACCACCATGATCGTCGTCACCCACGAGATCGGCTTCGCCCGCGAGGTCGCCGACACCGTGGTCTTCATGGACGAGGGCCGGATCGTCGAGCAGGGGCCGCCGGCCGAGGTGCTCGACGCCCCGCGCCACGAGCGCACCCGCGCCTTCCTCTCCAAGGTCCTCTGACCCCTTCCTCCCCTTCCTCCCCTCCCTCCCCTCCTTCCTTCTCTCTCCTTCCTCATCTCTCACGCACAGGAGCACCGATCATGAAGACCCGTCGCACCGTCCTCACCGCCCTCGCCTCGCTCACCGCCCTCGGGCTCCTCACGGCCTGCGGCTCGGGCGACGCCGCCACCAACGAGATCAAGCCCGAGGGCAAGAAGGGCAACGGCATCAACGTGAGCCCGGAGCAGAACCGCGTCCACACCGCCAAGGTCGACGCCATCGCCGCCAAGCTGCCCGCGGCCGTACGCGAGAGAGGCACCCTCGTCCTCGGCGTCTCCGCGACCGGCAATCCGCCGCTCGCCTTCCGCGCCACCGACGACAAGACGCTGATCGGCGTCGAGATCGACCTCGCCACCCTGGTCGCCGACGCCCTCGGACTGAAGCCCGAGTTCAACCCGGTGTCGTGGGAGAACCTCTTCGTCGGCCTCGACAGCGGCAAGTACGACGCCGTCTTCTCCAACGTCACCGTCACCGAGGAGCGCAAGGACAAGTACGACTTCGCCACCTACCGCCTCGACGACCTGGCCTTCGAGGCGAAGAAGGGCTCCGGCTGGACGGTGAAGGGCCCCGAGGACGTGGCCGGGAAGTCGATCGCCGTCGGCTCCGGCACCAACCAGGAGAAGATCCTCGTCGACTGGTCCGCGCAGAACGAGAAGGCCGGCCGCAAGCCGGTCGACATCAAGTACTACCAGAACACCCCGGACTACTACCTGGCGCTCCAGTCCGGCCGCATCGACGGCTACCTCGGCCCGAACCCGGTCTCCGCCTACCACGTGCTCTCCGCCGGGGAGACGGAGATCGTCGGCAAGTTCTCCGGAGCGGGCGACGGCCTCCAGGGCAAGATCGCGGCCACCACCAAGAAGGACAGCGGACTCGTCGCCGCCTACGCCGCCGCGATCGACCACCTCATCCAGAACGGCACCTACGCCCAGGTCCTCAAGCGGTGGGGCCTCGACACCGAGGCCGTGACGAAGTCGGAGATCAACCCGCCCGGGCTGCCCCGCACCAAGAACTGACCGACCGCCGCCCCGGCGTCGCTCCCGGAGCCGGACCGCGCTCCGCTCCGGGGGCCACACCCGACCCGGAGCGCGTTCCGCTCCGGGCCCCACCGCGATCCGCACCGAGAGAGACCGCATGACCAGGACCCGAACGCTCCACCTCGCCGCCGAACTCGCCCCGGGCAGCGCCCCGGCGTCGTCCGCCTCCGCCGACGCCAGGACCGCCGCCGCGCGCACCGTCGCGCTCGCCCGGCTCGCCGACGCCGCCGCGCTCGACTTCCTCACCCACGACGACTCCTTCGGCCGGCCCGGGCTCGACGCGCTCGCCGTCCTCGCCCGGGTCGCCCCCGAGACCCGCTCCGTCGGCCTCGTGCCGACGGTGACGACCACCCACACCGAGCCCTTCCACGTCCAGGCCGCCGTCGCCACCCTCGACTGGGTGAGCCGGGGCCGGGCCGGCTGGCGGATCGCGGTCTCACCCACCGTGGCCGAGGCCCGGCTCTTCGGCCGCCGCCCGGCCCCGGCCACCGCCGAGCTCTGGCAGGAGGCGGGCGAGGTCGCCGAGGTCTCCCGCAAACTCTGGGACAGCTGGGAGGACGACGCGGAGATACGCGACGTGGCGACCGGACGGTTCGTCGACCGCCGCAAGCTCCACTACGTGAACTTCCAGGGCTCGACCTTCTCGGTCAAGGGCCCCTCGATCGTCCCCCGGCCCCCGCAGGGCAACCCGGTGACCGTCGTCGACGCCACCCTCCCCGCGGCCCGGGAGACCGCGGCCCACCACGCCGACGTCGCCCTGATCAGCGCCTCCTCCGCCGAGGAGGCCGCGGCCCTGCGGGCCGAGCTGCACCAGGGGGCCCGCGCCCACGGCCGGGACCCGGGACAGCTGCGCGTCCTGCTCTCGGCGACCGTCGACCTCGACGCGTACGAGGGAGGGCCGGGGGCGCTCGCCGAACTGATCGCGGGCTGGCACGGCGGCGGGGCGGTCGACGGCTTCCACCTGGTGCCGGCCGTGCCCGAGCGGGACCTGGAGCGGTTCACCGCCGACACGGTGACCCGGCTCAGGGACCGCGGCCTCTTCCGTACGGCCCACGAGGGCACCACCCTCCGCGACCACCTGGGACTCACCCGGCCGGTCGGCCAGTACGCCACGACGGGAGCATCCTCATGAGCACCCCCGAGGGCCGCAGGCAGATCCATCTCGCCGCGCACTTCCCCGGCGTCAACTCCACCACCGTCTGGGCCGATCCGCGTTCCCGGTCGCAGATCGAGTTCTCCTCCTTCGAGCACCTCGCCAGGACCGCGGAGCGCGGCCTCTTCGACTTCTTCTTCCTGGCGGAGGGGCTGCGGCTGCGCGAGCACAACGGACGCATCCACGATCTCGACGTCGTCGGCCGGCCCGAGTCGATCACCGTCCTGAACGCGCTCGCCGCCGTCACCGACCGGCTCGGCCTGGCCGGCACGGTCAACGCCACCTTCAACGAGCCGTACGAACTGGCCCGCCGGTTCGCCTCGCTCGACCACCTCAGCGCGGGCCGGGCCGCCTGGAACGTCGTCACCTCCTCGGACGCCTTCACCGGCGAGAACTTCCGGCGCGGCGGCTACCTGGACCACGGAGACCGCTACACGCGGGCCGCCGAGTTCCTCGCCACCGCACGGGAGCTGTGGGACTCCTGGACCCCGGAGGGGGAGCAGCGCCCCTTCGCGCACAGCGGGCCGCAGTTCGGGATCGAGGGCGGGTTCACCGTCCCGCGCTCCCCGCAGGGGCACCCCGTCGTCATCCAGGCCGGGGACTCCCCCGAGGGCCGCGAGTTCGCCGCCTCGGCCGCCGACATCATCTTCAGCCGGCACTCCACCCTGGAGGCCGGCCGGGAGTTCTACGCCGACGCCAAGGGGCGGCTCGCCCGGTACGGCCGCGCGCCCGAGGACCTGAAGATCATGCCCGCGGTCACCTACGCCCTCGGGGACACCGACGCCGAGGCGCAGGAAGCGGCCGCCGAGATCCGCCGACAGCAGGTCTCCCCGCAGAACGCGATCCTCGCCCTGGAGCAGATCTGGGGCCGCGACCTGTCCGGCTACGACCCGGACGGGCCGCTCCCGGACGTCGACCCCGACCCCGATTCGGCCCTCGTCCAGGGCCGGGTGAAGGTCGCCGACCCGGTGGCCGTGGCCAGGAGGTGGCGGGCGCTCTCCGAGGAGAAGGGCCTGTCGATCCGGCAGACGGTCATCGAGACCACCGGCAGGCAGTCCTTCGTCGGCAGCCCGGAGACGGTGGCCGCCGCCCTGGAGGAGTTCGTCGTCACGGGCGCCGCCGACGGCTTCATCCTCGTCCCGCACCTCACCCCGGGCGGCCTCGACGACTTCGTCGACCGGGTCGTCCCGCTGCTCCAGGAGCGGGGGGTCTTCCGGACGGAGTACGCCGGTACGACGCTGCGGTCGCACCTCGGGCTTCCCGAGCCCGTATGGAAAGGTTGAGCACCATGAGCACGGACGACGACACCGGCACGGGTACGGGCACGGACCCCCGGCAGGACTGGCAGCACTGGCACGAGCAGCGTGAGGCCGCGGTCTCCTCCTCGTACGGGCCGCTCTCCCTCACGGGCACCCACTGGCTCTCGGACTTCCCGGAGGGCCGCCTCCCCGCCGTTCCGGGGGAGTGGCGCGAGGACGGCGACGAGGTGCTCCTCAGCGTGGGCGCCGAGGACGCGGTCACCGTCGACGGCAAGCCCTTCACCGGCACGGTCCGGCTCACCGCCGACCAGGGGCTGATCCACGAGTCCCGCGTCGAGTCGGCCGGCCGCCGGCTCGTGGTCCTGCGGCGCGAAGGGCTCTGGGCCGTACGGGACTTCGATCCCGGCTCCGCGGCCCGCGGCGCCTTCCGGGGCATCGAGGCCACCGCGTACGACGAGCGCTGGGTGGTGCCCGGTGTCTTCCGGCCGTACGAGGAGACCCGCAGCGTGCGGGTCGAGAACGCCGACGGCAGGGAGCGCGGTCTCGGGCTCGCCGGAGAGCTGGTCTTCGACCTGCACGGCGGGGAGCACACCCTCCAGGTGGCCGTCGAGGAGGACGGCTCCCTGTGGGCGGTCTTCGCGGACGCCACCAGCGGCCGGGACAGCTACCGCTTCCGCTTCCTGCGCCCGGCGGCCCCGGCGGCGGACGGTTCGGTGACGGTGGACCTCAACAGGGTGCTGCTGCCGCCCTGCGCGTTCGCCGACCACTTCATCTGCCCGTTCCCGCCGCCCGGGAACACGCTGGACACCGCCGTCGAGGCGGGGGAGCGGCGGCTGGTCGGAGCCTGACCGCCGCGCCCCCGGAAGTCCCTTTGTGAACCCATTCACAAAGGGACTTCCGGCCCCTCCCCGCAGGCCCTTTTCCGGACCTTTTCGCAGGTCATCGGGTGTCGAATGGAGACATCAGAAAAAAGGGACCCACGAAGGAGTGCCTGCCATGGAGACCGAGGAGATGGTGGACGGACTGGTACGGGACGCCCTCGGGGCGCTCGACCGGTTCGAGACCTTCGACCAGGAGCAGGTCGACCACATCGTCAGGAAGGCCTCGCTCGCCGCGCTGGCCGCGCACGGCGAACTGGCCCGGCTGGCCGTCGAGGAGACCGGGCGCGGGCTCTTCGAGGACAAGGCCGTCAAGAACCTGTTCGCCTGCGAACACGTCACCCACGCGATGGCCGGCCTGAAGACCGCCGGAGTCATCCGCCGTGACGAGCTCGACGGCATCACCGAGATCGCCGAACCCGTCGGCGTGATCTGCGCGATGACCCCCGTCACCAACCCCACCTCGACCACCGTCTTCAAGGCGCTCATCGCCCTCAAGACCCGTAACCCCATCGTCTTCGCCTTCCACCCCTCCGCGCAGCACTGCTCCGCCGAGGCCGCCCGGATCGTCCGCGACGCCGCCGTCGCCGCCGGCGCCCCCGAGGGCTGCGTGCAGTGGATCGAGGAGCCCTCCATGGCGGCCACCGGCCTCCTGATGCACCACGAGGGCGTCTCCACCATCCTGGCCACCGGCGGAAACGCCATGGTCAAGGCCGCCTACTCGTGCGGCAAGCCCGCCCTCGGCGTCGGCGCCGGCAACGTCCCCGCCTATGTCACCCGCAGCGGCAGGCTCCAGCGCGCCGTCCACGACATCGTGCTCTCCAAGACCTTCGACAACGGCATGATCTGCGCCTCCGAGCAGGCCGTCATCCTCGACCGGGAGGTGTACGAGGAGGGCATCGCCGAGTTCGAGCGGCTCGGCGCCCATGTCGTCACCGCCGCCGAGAAGACCAAGCTGGAGGAGTACGTCTTCGGCACCACCGCCCACGCCACGAACTGCGGCGGAGCCAGGCTCAACGCCGACGTCGTCGGCAGGTCCGCGCACTGGATCGCCGAACAGGCCGGCTTCGAGGTCCCCGAGAACACCTCGGTCCTCCTCGCCGAGTGCGCCGAGGTCGGCGAGGGCGAACCGCTCACCCGCGAGAAGCTCTCCCCGGTCCTGGCCGCCCTCAGGGCCGACTCCACCGAGCACGGCCTCGAACTCTCCGCCCGCATGGTCGAGTTCCACGGCCTCGGCCACAGCGCGGCGATCCACACCGAGGACGAGGCGCTCGCCGAGGAGTTCGGCAAGCGGGTCAAGGCGGTCCGCGTCATCGTCAACGCCCCCTCCACCTTCGGCGGCATCGGCGACGTCTACAACTCCTTCCTCCCCTCGCTCACGCTCGGCTGCGGCTCCTACGGACACAACTCCGTCTCGAACAACGTCACCGCGGTCAACCTGATCAACGTCAAGCGGATCGGACGCCGCACCACCAACACGCAGTGGTACAAGGTGCCGCCGAAGATCTACTTCGAGCGCGACGCCATCCGCTACCTGGGTGAGATGGAGGGCCTGAAGAGGGTCACGATCGTCACCGACCGGACCATGGGCGACCTCGGCTTCGTCCGCAGGGTCACCGACATCCTCAACGGCCGCGAGGAACCGGTCACCCTCCAGGTCATCGACTCCGTCGAGCCCAACCCGGAGCTCGCCACCGTCCGGGCCGGCGCGGCCGCCATGCGGGAGTTCCGCCCCGACACCGTCATCGCCCTCGGCGGCGGCTCCCCGATGGACGCGGCGAAGATCATGTGGCTGATGTACGAGCGGCCCGAGGTCGAGTTCGCGGACGCCAAGGAGAAGTTCTTCGACATCCGCAAGCGCGCCTACCGCTTCCCGAAGCTCGGCGAGAAGGCCAGGCTCGTCGCGATCCCGACCACCTCGGGCACGGGCAGCGAGGTCACCCCCTTCGCGGTGATCTCCGACCCCGAGGCCGCGCAGAAGTACCCGCTCGCCGACTACGCGCTCACCCCGGACGTCGCCATCGTCGACCCGGTGCTTCCGATGCACCTCCCGCCCACGGTCACCGCCGACTCCGGCTTCGACGCCCTCACCCACGCCACCGAGGCGTACGTCTCCGCCTACGCCAACGACTTCACCGACGGCCAGTGCCTCCAGGCGATCAAGCTGATCTTCCAGAACCTGGAGACCTGTGTGACGGAGGGAGCCAGGGCGCCCGAGGCCCGCGAGAGGATGCACAACGCGTCCACCATCGCCGGCATGGCCTTCGCCAACGCCTTCCTCGGCCTCGTCCACGCCATGGCCCACACCCTCGGCAACACCTTCCACGTCGCCCACGGCCGCGCCAACGCGCTGCTGCTCCCGCACGTGATCCGGCACAACGGCACCGTCACCCACAAGGCCGTGCCGTGGCCGAAGGCCGAGGTCTACCGGGCCCCGGAGCGGTTCCAGGAGATCGCGAGGATGCTCGGCCTGCCGGCCGGGACGCCGGAGGAGGGCGTGGAGTCGTACGCCCGCGCGGTCGAGGAGCTGCGCACCCGGTGCGGCATCCCCGCCTCCTTCCGGGAGGAGGGCGTCGACGAGGAGGCCTTCCTCGCGGCCCTGCCGCGGCAGGCGATGAACGCCTACGCCGACCAGTGCGCGCCGGCCAACCCGCGGATGCCGATGATCGACGAGATGAAGGAGCTGATGACCCGGGCGTACTACGGCGAGTAGCGCGCGGCACGGAAGACGAGAGGCCCCCGGCGAGCGCCGGGGGCCTCTCGTGCGGGTGGCCGTCCCGATGGCCGTCAGGGACGGGCCTCGCCCACCTCCTCGGCGATCGGTTCCGACTCGGGCGTGCGCCGCAGCGAGGACATCACCAGGGTCACCACCGTGCCGACGACCGCCCAGGCCGAGAGGACCAGCATCGAGCCGGTCATGTCGTTGCCCTTGAAGTACGCGATCGAGCGCGCCGCCCAGGTGCCCGCGCCCGGTGGCAGGGCGGGGCCGATGGCGTTCCAGAACGGGGGCAGCATGGGCAGCGGGAAGGCGCCGCCCGCGCTGGGGTTGCCCGCGACCACGATGAGCAGGATCGCCAGGCCGATGCCGACGATCCCGAAGACCGACTGCAGGGCGAGGGTGGCGGCGCCGACGGCGAAGACGACCAGGGTGCCGAGTCCCCACAGGGCGGCGACGCTGCCGGGCAGGGCGCCCAGGATCGGGCCGACGATGACCGCGCCGCCGATTCCGCCGAGGACCGCGTAGAGCGCGAGCACCCCGAGGCGGATGATCGCGCGCTCGCGGTTCGCGGGCCGGGAGCCCGCGCTGATCGCCAGGATCGCGGCGCAGATGTAGCCGCCGACGCACCAGCCGACGACGAGGTAGAAGGCCGAGAGGCCGTCGAAGTCCTCCGGCGAGGCGGGGGCCACGTCGACCGTTCGCAGCGTGCGCTGCTCGCTCCCCACCACCTCGGTGAAGATCTTCTCCAGGGCGGAGGAGAGCACGGTGCCGCCGCCGGAGGCGACGAGCAGGGTGTCGGCGCGGCCGGTGGGGTCGACGATCAGGGCGCCGTCGATCTCCCGGTTCATGATCTGCTCGCGCGCCTCGTCCCGGTCGGTGACCGCGCGGGGGTCGAGCGGTGCGCCGGGGAGCTTGTCCAGTTGCCCGACGAGCCGGGCGGAGACCTGCTGCGGCGCGACGACGCCGAAGGGGACGTCCCTCGGCTTCGGGTGGTGGAGGGCCCCGACGTACGAGGTGATGAACAGCAGCTGGAGGGCGAGCACACCGACGACAAGGAGGGCGGCTCGGGGGGTGACGGCGCTTTTCAGTTCGTCGACGAGACTCATGCCCCCACGCTCCGGGGCGGGGGGTGTTCGCGCAGGTGGGATGCGCCCGAATGGCTGACCGGGGGTCGCTCCGCTTCGCTTATCGTACAGACGTTCGACATGGGTTAAGGTGAAGAGAAGGGGGTGGGAACGTACGTACGAATTCGATGCGGGAAGTGCGGGAGGTGCGCCATGCCGGGATTCACGCACCTGCACACCGCGTCGGGCTACTCCCCGCGCTACGGCGCCACCCACCCCGAACGCCTCGCCGCCCGCGCCGCCGAGCGCGGCATGGACGCACTCGCCCTGACCGACCGCGACACCCTCGCGGGCACGATCCGCTTCGCGAAGGCGTGCGCGAAGGAGGGCATCCGCCCCCTGTTCGGAGTGGACCTCGCGTACGAGACGCCGACACCGTCCGCCCCCGACCAGGTGTCCGCGCGACGGGTGCCCGTCCGGGGCGGGGCCTTCGTCGACGAGTCCGCGCCCCGCGCCGTCTTCCTCGCCCGCTCCCGCGCCGGCTGGGCCTCCCTCTGCGCGATGGTCACCGCCGCCCACGCCGGAGGGCCGGGGCAGCCCCTGCTGTCCTGGCCCGCCCTGTGCGACGACGACGTCCTCGTCCTGCTCGGCCCCGCGTCCGACGTCGGCCGCGCCCTCGCCGCCGGCCGCCCCGACCGGGCCGTCCGGCTGCTCGCCCCCTGGCGCGAGCGGTACGGCGACGCGCTGCGTCTGGCGGCCGTCGACCACGGCCGCACCGGCACCGGGCCCGGCTCCCTGCGGCTCGCCGCGCGTACCGTCGGCTTCGCCGCCGAACAGGGCGTCCGGCCCGTCCTCACCAACGCCGTCCGCTACGCCGACCCCGGCCAGGGCCCGGTGGCCGACGTCCTCGACTCCGCCCGCCGCCTGGTCCCCGTCGACCCCCGCAAGGAGCTCGACAGCGGCGAGGCCTGGCTCAAGGGAACCGAAGGCCCCGGCGGCATGCGGGCCGCCGCCGAGCGGATCGTCGAGGCCGCCGGCTTCCGCCGCGACACCGCCCACCGGCTCCTCGAACAGACCGCCGCGGCCGCCGCCGCCTGCCTGGTCGACCCCGAGGACGACCTCGGCATGGGCTCCGCCCACTTCCCCGAACCGCGCCTCGTCGGAGCCGGACACCGCACCGCCCAGCGCGTCCTCACCTCCCGGGCCGCCGCCGGCATGATCCTCAAGGGGTACGAGAAGCGGCGCGGCTACTGGGACCGGATGCACCGCGAGCTGGACGTCATCGCCCACCACGGCTTCGCCACCTACTTCCTGACGGTCGCCCAGGTCGTCGACGACGTCCGGGGCATGGGCATCCGGGTCGCCGCCCGCGGCTCCGGCGCCGGCTCCCTCGTCAACCACCTCCTCGGCATCGCCCACGCCGACCCGGTCGAGCACGGCCTGCTGATGGAACGCTTCCTCTCCAAACGTCGCACCGCCCTGCCCGACATCGACATCGACGTGGAGTCCGCCCGCCGCCTAGAGGTCTACCGGGCGATCGTCGACCGCTTCGGCACCGCACGCGTCGCCGCCGTCGCCATGCCCGAGACCTACCGGGTCCGCCACGCGGTACGGGACGTGGGCGCGGCCCTCTCCATGGACCCGGCCGAGATCGACCGGATCGCCAAGGCCTTCCCGCACATCCGCGCCCGGGACGCCCTCGCCGCCCTCGACGAACTGCCCGAGCTGCGCGAACTCGCGGGGGAGAAGGAGCGGTACGGCAGGCTCTGGGAGCTGGTCGAGGCGCTCGACGCGCTGCCGCGCGGCACCGCCATGCACCCCTGCGGGGTCCTGCTCTCGGACGCCTCGCTGCTCACCCGTACCCCCGTGGTGCCCACCAGCGGCGAGGGGTTCCCCATGTCCCAGTTCGACAAGGAGGACGTGGAGGACCTCGGCCTGCTCAAGCTCGACGTCCTCGGGGTGCGCATGCAGTCCGCGATGGCCCATGCCGTCGTCGAGGTCGAGCGGGCCACCGGCACCCGCCCGGACATCGACGCGATCCCGGAGGGCGACCCCGAGACGTACCGCCTCATCCGCTCCACCGAGACCCTCGGCTGCTTCCAGATCGAGTCGCCGGGCCAGCGCGACCTGGTCGGCCGGCTCCAGCCCGCCGGCTTCCACGACCTCGTCGTGGACATCTCGCTCTTCCGGCCGGGCCCGGTCGCCGCCGACATGGTCCGCCCCTTCATCGAGGCCCGGCACGGCCGCGCCCCGGTCCGCTACCCGCATCCCGACCTGGAGGAGGCGCTGCGGGAGACGTACGGCGTGGTCGTCTTCCACGAGCAGATCATCGAGATCGTACGGATCATGACGGGGTGTCACCGGGACGAGGCCGACCAGGTGCGGCGCGGGCTCTCCGACCCCGAGGCGCAGGGCCGGATCAAGCTCTGGTTCGCCCGGCAGGCCTCGGCGCGCGGATACGAGGACGAGGTCGTCGCCCGTACCTGGGAGATCGTGGCGGCCTTCGGCTCGTACGGCTTCTGCAAGGCGCACGCGGTGGCCTTCGCCGTACCGACGTACCAGTCGGCCTGGCTCAAGGCGCACCACCCGGCGGCCTTCTACGCCGGGCTGCTCACCCACGACCCCGGCATGTACCCCAAGCGGCTGCTGCTCGCGGACGCGCGGCGGCGCGGGGTGCCGGTGCTGCCGCTGGACGTGAACCGGTCGGCGGTCGCTCACCGTATCGAACTGGTGTCTGATTCTGGTGCTGTGGGTGCTGTGGGTGCTGTGGGTGCTGTGGGTGCTGTGGGTGCTGTGGGTGCGGCTGGTGCCGCCGGTGTGGCTGGTGCTGCCGGTGGGGCCTCCGGCTCCGGCTCTCCCGTGCTGTGGGGCCTCCGGCTCGGCCTCGGCGACGTCCACGGCATCGGCGAGAACGAGAGCGCCCGGATCGAGGCCGGTCAGCCCTACACCTCCCTCCTCGACTTCTGGGAACGCGCCCGCCCCCGCACCCCCGTCGCCGAACGACTCGCCCAGGTCGGCGCGCTGGACGCCTTCGGCGCCAACCGCCGCGACCTCCTCCTCCACCTCGCCGAACTCCGGCGCGTCCAGCGGGGAGCCGCCTCCCACGGCGGCCAGCTCCCGCTCGCCCAGGGCGGGAGGACCGCCCCCGTCGGCCTGCCCGACCTCGACGAGACCGAACGCCTCAGCGCCGAACTCGGCATCCTCGGCATGGACGCCTCCCGCCACCTCATGGGCGACCACCACGCCTTCCTCCGTGAACTCGGCGTCGTCTCCGCCCAGCGCCTCCGCGAGACCCCGCACGGCCGGACCGTCCTCGTCGCGGGCGCCAAGGCCGCCACCCAGACCCCGCCGATCCGCTCCGGCAAGCGGGTCATCTTCACCACCCTCGACGACGGCACCGGCCTGGTCGACCTCGCCTTCTTCGACGACGCCCACGAACGCTGCGCCCACACCGTCTTCCACTCCTGGCTGCTCCTGGTCCGGGGCGTGGTCCAGCGGCGCGGCCCCCGCAGCGTCAGCGTGGTCGGCGCCGCCGCCTGGAACCTCGCCGAACTCGTCGAGCTCCGCGCGTCGGGCGGCCTGGACGCGGTGGGGGAGCGGCTCGCCGAACGGCCGGACCCCGAAGGACCGGGCCCCGAACGGCCGGAAAGCACCGGGACGGGTGACAGCGGCCGCCGCATCCGCATGGAGACCGGATACGAGATGAACCCCTGGGCGGATCTCCGGCCGGCCGGGGAAGGCGCCGCCACCCCGACGCGGAAGCTCTGGCACAGCAGTCCGGGGAGCGCGGGATGATCCTCTGCATACGATTCCGCCTCGGGCCCATGGACGAGGTGGTCCTGCCCCGGCTCGTCGACCTGCTCGGCGAGCTCACCCCCGTCGTCGAGACGGCCCCGCCCCGCGAGGCGCTCGCCGACGTGCGCGGCGCCCTGCGCTACTTCGGCCGGACCCCCGCCGAACTCGCCTCGGTGATCCGGGTCAGGGCGCTCGCCCTCCACGGCGTCGACTGCGTCATCGGCGCCGGGCCCAACCCGATGCTGGCCAGGATGGCGGCGAACGAGGCCCGCCCCGGCGTCACCCTGGTCGTCGAGGACCCCGCGGCCTTCCTGCGCGACCGGCCGGTCGTCGCGCTCGACGGCGTCGGCCGCGCCACCGCCCGTACCCTCTGCGGCTACGGACTCGACTCCGTCGGCCGGGTCGCGGACGCGCCCCTCGGCGTGCTCCAGCGGCTCGTCGGCGCGAAGACCGGCCGCGACCTGTGGGAACGGGCCCGGGGCATCGACCGCACCCCCGTCGTCCCGCACGCGGCCTCCCGGTCGGTCGCGGCCGAACGCGCCTTCCCGCGCGACGAGACCGACCGGGCCGAACAGCGCAGGGCCCTCCTCTCGCTCGCCGAGGAGCTGGGCACCCGGCTGCGGACGGAGGGGCAGCTGTGCCGCGCGCTCGCCGTCACCGTGCGGTACGCCGACCGGACCACGACCACCCGGAGTCGTACCCTGCCCGAACCCACCGCCCACACGGCGGCGCTCACCACCCTCGCGTACGCCGTCCACGACTCCTTCGGCCTCCAGCGGGCCCGGGTACGGGGCATCGCCGTGCGCGCCGAGGGTCTGACGGGCGCGGAGGGGGCGGCGCACCAGCTGTCCCTGGACCCGGCGGACGAGAAGGCCCGGCGGATCGAGGCGGTGGCGGACCGGGCGCGGGCGCGATTCGGCCCACGGGCGGTGCTGCCGGGCTCACTGGCGACGGGACGACCGGGCTCCCCGACGGGCGGGCGGCCGGGCTCTCCGACGACCGGGCGGCCGGGCTCGACGGGCGGGCGGCCGGGCTCCCTCGCGGCCTGAGACGTACCGCGGCGGTCCCACCGGCGGCCCGAGACGTGCTCCAGGGTCCGAAGCGTGCTCCGGAGGGCATGCGGAGGGCCCGGGGCGGCCCGACAGCCCCCGTATCAGGCTCTGGTGACGACACAGCACTTTTTACCGACGCGTAACTTCCCAGCCAAGGCTACCCGTGCGTAGCTTGGCTGAAGCGCATCCCCACCGCGCATCCCCACTTGTGGTCCGGACCGCAGGGCACAGCACCCCCACCATCCCCTTGAGCCGCAAGGAGATCGCCCGATGCTGCCCTGGAAGAACGCCGTCAGAGCGCTGTCCGTCCTGCTTCTCACCGCCGTCGCCCTCCTCGCCCCGACGACCGCCGCCTCGGCCCGGGCCGAGACCGCCACCGTCAGCCGCGGCTGGAACGACTTCTCCTGCAAGCCCTCCGCCGCGCACCCGCGCCCCGTCGTCCTCGTCCACGGAACCCTCGGGAACTCCGTCGACAACTGGCTCGTCCTCGCGCCGTACCTGGTCAACCGCGGATACTGCGTCTTCTCGCTCGACTACGGCCAGTTGCCGAACGTGCCGTTCTTCCACGGTCTCGGGCCCATCGCCGCGTCCGCCGGACAGCTCGACACGTACGTCGACCGGGTCCTCGCCGCCACCGGAGCCCCCGAGGTCGACCTGGTCGGACACTCGCAGGGCGGCATGATGCCCCGCTGGTACCTCAAGTTCCTCGGTGGTGCCGAGAAGGTGAACGCGCTCGTCGGGATCGCCCCCGACAACCACGGCACCACCCTGCTCGGCCTCACCAAGCTCCTGCCGCACTTCCCCGGCGCCGAGGGCCTGATCAAGGCCACCACCCCGGGCCTCGCCGACCAGATCGCCGGCTCGCCCTTCCTCACCAGGCTCAACGAGGGCGGCGACACCGTCCCCGGGGTCCGCTACCACGTGATCGCGACCCAGTACGACGAGGTGGTCACCCCGTACCGCTCGCAGTTCCTGACCGGCCCGAACGTCACCAACGTCCTCATCCAGGACAAGTGCGCGCTCGACCTGTCCGAGCACGTGGCGATCGGGACGGTGGACCGGGTCACCTTCCACGAGGTCGCCAACGCCCTCGACCCGGCCCGCGCCACCCCGACCACCTGCCTCTCGGTGATCGGCTAGTCCCTAGCGCTGGGTACGGCGCCGGCGCGTCGACCCGAAGAGCACGGCCGCACCGAGCGCGAGCACGGCGGCGCCACCGACCGCGAGGTACGGGGTCGTGGCGTCGCCACCGGTCTCGGCGAGCACCTCACCGGAGTCGGAACCGGCGGCGGGAGCGGGCGCGTTGGGCGCGGCGGAGGTCCCTTCGGCCTCCGGCGCGGCCGACGCGGTCTGCCCGCCCGAGCCCTCGCCCGAGCCCTCGTTCGACTCGGGAGCCGCCGCGGTCTCCCCGGCGCCGGTGGCCGCGTCACCGTCACCGTGGCCGCCGTGCTCGACCGAGGACTCGTCCTGGCCCTCCTCGATCTGCTCGTCGCTCGGCGCGGAGGCGGTCGGCGCCGGAGCCGTACCGCCGTTGTCCTGCCCGAACACCACGTCCGAGCAGGTGTAGAAGGCCTCGGGCGAGTCGGAGCGCTGCCAGATCGAGTAGATCAGGTGGCGCCCGGACTTCTTCGGCACCGTGCCCTGGAAGACGTAGTCGCCGCTCTCCATCCGCGGATCGGTCACCGTCGCGAACGGCTTCGCCTCCAGGTCGGACCACTTCAGCGGCTTCGACGGGTCGTACCCGTCCTTCGTCACGTACAGCTCGAACGAACCGCGGTGCGGCGCGGTCCCCTTGTAACGGAAGGTGTGCGCACCTGACTTCAGGCTGCTCGCCGGCCAGTCGGCCCGCGCGAGGTCGAGCCCCCGGTACTTGTCGTTGCCCGCGCTGCACAGCTCGCCGTCCGGGATCAGGTCCCGGTGCTTCCCGGCGGCGTTGGCGATGTTCACCGCGTTCCAGTCGTAGAACGCCTGAGCCCCACTGGCCGCCACCGCCGCCTTGCACGCCGCCGACCGCGGCGCCTCGGGCCCCTCCGCGTAACAGGCCGACACCCGGCTCACCGGATCGGTCATCGACCCGTGCGCGAAAGCGGGCGCGGAGACGACCCCGGAGAGGGCCAGCACCGCGGTGCCGGTGGCGGTGGCGAGGATACGGCGAGAGGTCATGGGGGGAGAGCTCCTTCACGAGGGTGGTGTGGGGGGTTGCCACGGAAGCTAGCCGACCGCACCCGCGAAAAAGCCTCCGGAGAGCCGGATACGGCGATCCTTAGGGCCGCTTTAAGGAACCCCTAAGCAGCGCCTCAGGGACCGGCGACCGCCCCGCCCCATGGAGCGCCCCCGGGTTGGCCGGTTCCCTCTGCGGTGTCCGGGCCTGCACGGATACTCGGATACTCGGATACTCGGATACTCCGGGTCCACAGGCGACGACAGGCGTCAGCCCAGTCGTCGGTAGCGTCTCTCCGGGCGGCCCGTCCCCCCGTACCGCAGGGTGATCTCCGCGCGGCCCGTCTCCGCGAAGTACTCCAGGTAGCGGCGGGCGCTGACCCGGGACAGGGAGCCCGCCTCCGCGCACTCCGTGGCCGAGAGGCCCTCCGGGTGGGCGCGGAGGACCGAGTCGACCAGGTCGGCCGTGTGCGCGGCCAGGCCCTTCGGGAGTTCCCGCGAGCCACGCGGACGGGTGCCGAAGATCTGGTCGACGTCCTCCTGGCGCGCCTCGTCCAGTTCGTCCAGGCGGCTGCGCAGCGAGGCCACGTGGCGGAGCTGTTCGTGCAGCGCCGCCTGGCTGAACGGCTTGATCAGATAGTGCAGCGCCCCCGCCCGCAGCGCCTCGCGGATCGTGCCCACGTCCCGTGCCGCCGTGATGAAGAGCGCGTCCATGCCCAGGCCCGCCGCGCGCAGCTCCCGCAGCACCCGGATGCCGTCCATGTCGGGCAGGAACACGTCGAGCAGCACCAGGTCGGGCCGGAGCCGCTCCGCCGCGCGCAGCGCCTCGGCGCCGCTGTGCGCGACCCCGGACACCGTGAAGCCCGCCACCGCCGACACATAGCGGCAGTGCAGCTTGGCGACCATGAAGTCGTCGTCCACCACCAGCACGTTCGTCACGCCGACCCACGCTAGGTCCCGACCACAACGACCACAACGTCCGTTGGTTGCGGAAGAGAGACAGCTTCTTAACGCGCGGGCAACATGTGGGCCACCTCACATCCCCTTTTCCCCTACAGCTGAGAGGCGGCACACGTGCGGTCGCGCACCCCCTTCGCCCTCCTCGGGGCCGCTCTCCTCGTGCTGGTGGGCCCGCCGCTGCTCAGTCCCGGCAGCGGCTCCGACACCGGCACCCGGATACCCGGCCTGCGATTCATGGTCCCCAACACCCCCGGCGGCGGATACGACATCACCGCCCGCACCGCGGCGAAGAACGCCGAGGAGGCGGGCCTCACCGACGGCATCGAGGTCTTCAACCTGCCCGGCGCGGGCGGCACCGTCGGCCTCACCCGGCTCGTCGGCGAACGCGGCAACGGCCGCCTCGCCATGTCCATGGGCCTCGGCGTCGTCGGCGCCGTCCACACCAACGAGACCCCCAGGACCCTCGCCGACACCACCCCGATCGCCCGGCTCACCGAGGAGCAGGACATCGTCGTGGTCGGCAAGGACTCCCCGTACCGGACCATCGAGCAGCTGCTCACCGCCTGGAGGAAGAACCCCGGCAGACTGCCCGTCGGCGGCGGCTCCTCGCCCGGCGGTCCCGATCACCTCGCCCCGATGCTGATGGCCCAGGCCGCGGGGATCGCCCCCAAGGACGTCAACTACGTCCCCTTCGACGGCGGCGGCGAGCTCCTCGCCTCCATCCTCGGCGACAAGGTCGCCTTCGGCGTCTCCGGCGTCGGCGAGTACCTCGACCAGATCAAGGCGGGCGAACTGCGGCTCCTCGCCGTCACCGGCCCGAAGCGGGTGCCCGGGCTCGACGCCCCCACCCTCCGCGAGGCGGGCCTCGACACCGAGTTCACCAACTGGCGCGGCATCGTCGCCCCGCCCGGCCTCTCCGACGCCGAGCGTGACAAGCTCGTCGCCCTGGTCACCGAAGTGCACGACTCCCCGCAGTGGCGCGAGTCGCTGAAGACCCACGGCTGGAACGACGCCTTCCTGCCCGGTGAGGAGTTCGGCACCTTCCTCACCGAGCAGGAGCGGCGCGTCGGCTCCGTCCTCAAGGAGCTCGGCCTGTGAACACGAAGAGCGTGACCTCGGAGAACGAGGGCCCGGAGAACGAGGGCCCGGAGAGCCAAGGCCCGGAGAGCGCGCCCCCGAAGAGCGCCGGACTCGCCGGCTGGCTGCGCGAGCGGTCCGAACTCGGCGTCGGCGTCCTGCTGTTCGTCCTCGGCGTCCTCGTGCTCACCGACGCCCTCACCCTCGACGCCGACCTCGCGGGCCGCGGCCCCGTCGGCCCCGCCACCGTCCCCCTCGTCGTCGGCTGCGGCCTGCTCGTCGTCGCCGTCCTCCTCTCCGTCGACGTCCTGCGCGGCGGCCGCGGCGAGGCCGAGGGCGGTGAGGACATCGACCTGGCCGAGCCCGCCGACTGGCGCACGGTCCTGCTCCTCGCCGGGGTCTTCCTCGCCTTCGCCGTCCTCATCGGACCCGTCGGCTTCCCCGTCGCCGGAGCGCTCCTCTTCTGGGGCGCGGCCCACGCGCTCGGCAGCCGCCACCTCCACCGCGACCCGCTGATCGCGGCCGGCCTCTCGCTCCTCACCTACGTCGTCTTCGACAAGCTGCTCGGCGTCCCGCTGCCCGGCGGTCCGCTGATGGGAGTGGTCTGACCCATGGATTCCCTGAACTCCCTCATCGACGGCTTCGGGACCGCCCTCACCCCGATGAACCTGCTGTGGGCCGCCGTCGGCGTGCTCCTCGGCACCGCCATCGGCGTCCTGCCCGGCATCGGCCCCGCCATGGCCGTGGCCCTGCTGCTCCCCGTGACCTACGGCCTGGAGCCGACCGGCGCGTTCATCATGTTCGCCGGCATCTACTACGGCGCCATGTTCGGCGGCTCCACCACCTCGATCCTCCTCAACACCCCCGGGGAGAGCGCGGCCGTCGTCGCCGCCATCGAGGGCAATCCGATGGCGAAGGCGGGCCGCGGCGCACAGGCGCTCGCCGCCGCCGCCGTCGGCCACTTCGCCGGCGGCATGATCGGCACGATCCTGCTCGTCGTCCTCGCCCCGACGGTCGCCGCGCTCGCCGTCGACATCGGCGCCCCCGACTACCTGGCCCTCATGGTCCTCGCCTTCATCGCGGTGACCTCGGTCCTCGGCTCCTCCCGCGTCCGGGGCCTCGCCTCGCTGCTCATCGGCCTCACGATCGGCCTGGTCGGCCTCGACCAGATGACCGGACAGCAGCGCCTCACCTTCGGTTCGCTCCAGCTCGCCGACGGCGTCGACGTCGTCATCGTCGCCGTCGGTCTCTTCGCCATCGGCGAGGCCCTGTGGGTCGCCGCGCACCTGCGCCGCACGTCGGGGGAGGCCCTTCCGGTCGGGCGCCCCTGGCTGGGCAGTGAGGATGTGCGGCGGACCTGGAAGTCCTGGCTGCGCGGCCCCTTCATCGGCTTCCCGTTCGGCGCGATCCCGGCCGGCGGCGCGGAGATCCCCACGTTCCTCTCGTACGTGACGGAGAAGCGTCTCTCGAAGCACAAGGACCAGTTCGGCAAGGGCGCCATCGAGGGCGTGGCGGGACCCGAGTCGGCGGCCTCGGCCTCGGCGGCCGGGACGCTCGTCTCCATGCTGACCCTGGGCCTGCCCACGACGGCCGTCGCCGCCGTGATGCTCGCCGCGTTCCAGCAGTACGGCATCCAGCCCGGCCCGCTGCTCTTCGAGCGGGAGCCCGAGCTGGTGTGGGGGCTGATCGCCTCGCTGTTCGTCGGCATGGTGCTGCTGCTCGCGCTCAACCTGCCGCTCGCGCCCGTCTGGGCGAAGCTGCTGCGCATTCCGCGCCCGTACCTCTACGCCGGCATCCTCTTCTTCGCCGCCGTCGGCGCGTACGCGGTGGGCGGCGAGGCGATCGACCTGGTCATCCTGCTGGTCGTCGGAGTGATCGGGCTCGGCATGCGGCGGTACGGGCTGCCGGTGCTCCCGGCCGTCATCGGGGTCATCCTCGGCCCGGCCGCCGAACAGCAGCTGCGCCGCGCCCTGCAGATCAGCGACGGCTCCGTGACCGGCCTCGTGAACACCCCGTTCTCGGTCACCGTGTACGCGGTCGTCGTGGTCCTGCTGGCCTGGCCCCTGCTCAGGAAGGTGGTCGCCCGTCGCGCGGACGGGTGAGGGAGCCGTGGGCGGACCGTACGACGGTATGCGCGGCGGTCCGCCGAATCGCCCCCAATGGGGTGAGTTTCGGCCAGTAGGCGGCGTGATCCGGTATCCCTGGCGGGCAGCACCACCATCCCCCCACCCCGAAGGGACCCCGCTCATGCGTGTCCGACTCGTCCTCGCCACAGGCGTCCTGCTGGCCGCCTCCGCCGTCGCCCCTCTCGCCCACGCGGGAGGGGCCGACGGCCTCACCCGCGAGGGCCGCTCCACCGGCGACCTCTCCGTCTACGGATACGGAACCGTCGGCGACGACAGCACGGTCACCCTCTCCGGCATGTACCGCTGCCTCGACGACAGCGCGGGGCCCGTCTTCGTCAGCTCCACCCTCGTCCAGGGGGACCGCTCCGCCGGGATCGGCGGCACCCAGGCCGTCTGCGACGGGCACCTCCACGAGTGGGTCAACACCTCCGTGGTGAAGGACCCCGCCTACCGGCCCGGCGCGGCCAGCGTGCGCGCCACCCTCATGCAGCTCACGTCCGACGAGACGGGCCTGCCGACACCCGGCCTCCTCGCCACCGAGGACTCGCCCGTCGTCCTGCGCTGACGCACGGGTCCGGCCCCGACGAGGCGCCCGCCGTCCGCGCGGCACACGGCCCCGGCCGCGAGCACGCGCCCGCCGTCCCGGGCGCCGGCGCACGGGCCCGGCCCCGAGGGACCGGGCAGGGCACCGCGCTAGCGCAGCAGATCGATCAGGCCCTCACGGCCGAGCCGCTCCAGCTCGTCGAGGGCGCCGACGGCACACGCCGCCGCCTCCGGATCGGAGGCGGCGAGCCCGCTCGCCGCGAACTCGTCCTCGTCGAGCCGCAGCACCTCGCTGCCGTCCGCCGACACCCACAGGTCCAGGTCCAGGTCCTCGACCACCACTCCGGAGCCCCCGATCACGGCCGGCCGGGTGATGTCGCAGTACCAGCCCTTGAGGTCACCGTCACCGGACCACACCTCCTTGACCGTGAACCAGCGGTCGCTCCAGAAGTGCTCCACGAACACGTCCCCCGGCTCGAACCGCACGAAGCCGAAGTCCCGTACCCCCTCCGCCGCCCACGGGGCGCGGACCGAGAGCCGGGCGCCGTCCTCCGCGAGCACCCGCGCCGGGTAGCGGATCTTCGTCCGGCCCGCCTTCGTCAGGGTGACCTCAACCGATCGTCCGGACATGCCGCACCTCCCGCGCCGTGACCTCGTAACCGAACCACGTGTTGATCGCCAGCATCGGACCGTTGCCCGTGTCGTTCCCGGTGAACGCCTCCGTGCAGCCCGCCGCCCGGGCCCGGTGCAGCGAGGTGTTCTTGGCGAGCTTGGCGAGCCCGCGGCCCCGGAAGCCGGGCGCGGTGCCCGTCATCCCCGAGTTGTACCGGCCCAGACCGTCCGTCTGCGCCGCGCTGAACGCCGCCGGAACGCCGTCCACCACCGCGACCGTCGTCAGCGCCCGGTCGAAGAGGGGGTGCTCCCACGTGGTCGCCCGCCAGTGCGCGTAGTCGTCCAGCTCCGCCCCCACGTCGCCCGGCTCGTCGGCCGTCGTCACCGCGTCCAGCTCGAAGAGCGGCCGCGGGTCGGCGGCGAAGTCCTCGGCGGTGCGCAGCTCGACACCGGCCGGCGGCGCCTGGAGCGGCGGCAGCTCGGCCGCGGCCAGGTCGAGCCGGAGGAAGTACGCGGAACGGCTGGGGGAGTACCCGCGCCGCCCGGCCCAGGCGAGGTTCTCCGGAGCGTCCAGGACCCAGCTGTACAGGGTCCGCGCGCCGTGCCGGGCGAGATGCTCCTCGGCGGCACGGAGCAGCAGCGTCCCGGCACCCCGTCCCGGAAAGGCGGGGTCCGTGTACACGTTGACGGAGCCGATGCCGGGCTCCGGTGCGTCATGGGCGATCCGCACCTGGGCGGTCCCGATCACCCCGCCGTCCTCGGTCACCGCGACGAGCGGACGCTCAAAGCTGTCGGGGTGGGCGTGCGCCCAGTCGAAAGCGCACTGCTCGGCGGTGGCGAGCATGAAGGGGAGCGCGGCCCGGCGCACCCGGGCGAAACCCTCGGCGTCCTCGGCCCGTACATCACGGACGATCACAGTCATGTGCGCGCACGCTACGGGCCGGAGGCGTACCGCCGCCTCCCAATTTCCGGTGGGGTGGGGGCAGAATCGGCGGGGTGACACTCACCATCGCCGTGGACCACGCATCCACCACCGCTCCGTACGAACAGCTGCGTGCCCAGATCTCGGAGCGGGCCCGGTCGGGCCGACTGCCGGTCGGGTACAAGCTGCCGACGGTACGAGGACTCGCGGAGCAGCTGGGCCTCGCCGCGAACACGGTCGCCAAGGCGTACAAGGCACTGGAGGCGGACGGGGTCATCGAGACGCGCGGGCGTCACGGGACCTTCGTCGCCGCCGCCGGGGACGCGGCGACCCGCCGGGCCGCCACCGCCGCCGCCCAGTTCGCCGAGGAGGCCCGCCGCCTCGGCCTCAGCCGCGAGGCGGCCGAGGCGGCGCTCACCGAGGCCCTGCGCGCCGCCTACGACGACTGACACACCGGGAAGCGGAAGGACAGCTACAGATAGAGGCCCGCCCCCGCCGTGCGGGGTTCCGGGAGCTCCGCCGGGGGCGTGCCGCGGCGCAGGGCGAACAGCTCCGCCAGCGTCGCGCCCTCGCGCGGCACGTCCTCCTCGCGCCCGAGCCACGCCACGGACTCGGCCCTGGTCAGCGGCCCGACCTCGATCCGGGCCAGGCAGCGGCCCGGCCGGACGACGGCCGGATGGAGCCGCTCCAAATCCTCGTTGGTGGTGACCCCGACCAGGACGTTGCGCCCCTGGCCGAGCAGACCGTCCGTCAGGTTGAGCAGCCGCGACAGGGCCTGACCCGCCGTGTGCTTGGCCTCGCCCCGGATCAGTTCGTCGCAGTCCTCCAGGAGCAGCAGCCGCCAGCGCCCCTTCGCCGTGCCCTCGTCCTCGCCGATGGCGATGTCCATCAGATAGCCGACGTCGTTGAAGAGCCGCTCCGGGTCGAGCACGCAGTCCACCTGGCACCACTCCCGCCAGGACCGCGCGAGGGTCCGCAGCGCGGACGTCTTTCCCGTCCCCGGCGGGCCGTGCAGCAGCAGGAGACGGCCGGCGATCGAGTCGGGCGTCACCTTCATCAGCCGGTCCATGGACTCGGCCACCGGCGCCGAGTAGTTGGGCCGGACCTCCTCCCACGTCCCGGCGCTGATCTGCCGCGTCGTCCGGTGCGGGCCGCGCCGGGGCGACACGTACCAGAACCCCATCGTCACGTTCTCGGGCTGGGGCTCCGGCTCGTCCTTCGCCCCGTCCGTCGCCTCCTTCAGGACGCGCTCGGCGAGCTCCGCGTCGGCGGCCGTGACGGTGACGTCGGCGCCCCGGTTCCAGCGGGAGATCAGCAGCGTCCACCCCTCGCCCTCGGCGAGCAGGGCGCTGCGGTCGTCGTCCTTCGCGGCCCGCAGCACCCGGGCCCCCGCCGGGAGCAGCGTCGCCTCGGGCCTGACCCGGTCCAGGGTGGTGCTGTGCGCGTGGGGCTGTTCCCCCGTCGCGAAGCGGCCGAGGAACAGCGCGTCGACGACGTCCGAGGGCGAGTCGCTGTCGTCGAGGTTGAGCCGGATCGGCAGCGACCGCTGCGGCTCGGACGGTACCGGTGAGGTGTCAGCCATGGCGCACATGATCCGGCAACCGGGCATTCCGTGCACCGGGTTTTGAACGGGACGATTCCGCGGCCGGCCGCGCCCCGGAGCCGGAGCGGGGCCGGACCGGGGGCCTCAGATCCAGTGGCCCCGCACCGCGCCCCGGGCGCGTCGCGCGAGGGCGTACCCCTTCGTCATCGCCCGGTCCGCCGCGAAGTTCCGCGCGATCGCCCGGCCCTCCACGAGCCGGGTGAACTCCTCGACGCCGGTGGACCGGCGCACGGTCACCCGCTCCAGGGCGTACGGCCCCTGGCGGCGCCTGGCCAGCGCGTTGCCGACGGCGAGCGCCTGCGCGAACCCCGCCTCCCGGACGGTACGGCGGACCCGGCGGCTGGAGTAGCCGTAGGGGTACGCGAAGGAGACCGGGGCGGTGCCCAGCTCCTCGGCCACGATCTCCCGGCAGCGCAGCGCCTCGAAACGGAGCGTCCGCGCGTCGAGCTGGTCGAGCTGCGGGTGGGTGTGGCTGTGGCCGCCGATCTCGGTTCCCGCGTCGGCGAGTTCACGCACCTGACCCCAGTCGAGCATGGTGTCGAGCGCGCCGCCCGTCCCGTGTCGGCCGGGCAGCCAGCCGGTGGAGACGAAGACGGTGCTCGCGAAGGAGTGCTTGGCGAGCACCGGCAGCGCGTACCGGTGCACCCCCTCGTAACCGTCGTCGAAGGTGACGAGGAGCGGGCGCGCGGGCAGCCGGCCGCCGGTGCGCCAGGCGTGGGCGAGCCGGGCGGTGGTCACCGGGGTGAACCCCCGCTCGGCGACCACCTCCATCTGCGTGGCGAAGGCCTCGGGGGTGACGGAGAGCCCCAGGGTCGCGGGCGCGGGGTCGGGGTCGACGGCGTGGTACATGAGGATCGGCACGGCCGTGGTGTCGTCGTTCACGAGACCGCTCCCTCGGAAGCGTGGGGCGTGGCGGGCGTGCCGCTCCCGTCCCGTTCGATCGGGCCCCAGGAGAACGTCGTGCCGTTCCGGCGGGCCCGGAGCGTGCCGAGCGCGTAGCCGCCGGCCGCGACCGTCACGCCGGTGACGATCGCCCCGGCCCGGCCCGCGCCGCCGGAGCGGCCGCGCAGCGCGTCGCCCACTCCGCGCAGGACTCCGGCGGGCAGCACCCGTGTCGTGTAGCGCCGTTCGGACTCCAGGCCCTTCTGCGCCCCGACGCTCCGCGCGACCAGCGCCTTGGAGAGCCCCTCGGCGTAGACCCGGGTGCGGAAGTAGCCGAAGCGCTCGCGGACGGCGGGCACCTTGTGGTGGATGACGGCCCGGTCGTCGATGAGCAGGATCGCCTCGGGCAGCGCCTTGGAGAGCCGGATGCACAGCTCGGTCTCCTCGCCGCCGAGGGGCCGCCGGTCGCCGTCCCGCCCGATGCCGGTGGCGAAGCCGCCCGCCGCGTCGAAGGCCGTACGGCGGAAGGAGGCGTTGCCGCCGAGCACGTTGCGCACGGGGACGCGGCCCGGGGGCAGGCCCCGGTACGTACAGCCGACGACCCAGTCGAACTCCTCGGGGAACCAGGCCGGGCGGCGGCCGGACGCCCAGGCGGGCAGGGTCCGGCCGCCGACGGCCATGACGCGCGGGTCGTCGTAGGCGGCGGCGAAGTGGTGGAGCCAGTCCCGCTCGGCGACGGCGTCGTCGTCGAGGAAGGCCACGAACTCGCCGCGGGCGGCGGCGATTCCGGTGTTGCGGCCGGCGGAGAGGCCGCGGGGGCCCGCGTTGGCGAGCACCCGCACCTCCTCGTGGAGCCGCTGTTCCGCGTACTCCTCGGTGAGCCGGGAGAGGAGCCGCTCGTTGTGGTCGACCACGAGCAGCGTCTCCAGCGGCGGCAGCGACTGCTTCCGTACGGAGTCGACGGCGGCGAGGATGTCCTCCCACCGCTCCTCCGTGTAGACGCAGATCACCACCGAGAAGCCGTGCGGGGACGTGCGGTCGCTCAAGACACCTCTCCCCGGGGCACGTTGACCGAGAACGGGGCGGGCCGGCGGCGGGCCGCCTTGGCGAGGGACTTCTCCTTGAGGATGACCTTCAGGACCCGGATGCCGTCGCGGACGGCGTTGAGGTTGCTGACGCCGTGAATGCGGTTGTACTCGTGGCTCGGCACCTCCTGCACCTTGAGACCGGCCTTGACGACCCGGATGTTGATCAGGGTCTCGATCTCGAATCCGGTGCAGTCGAGGGTGATCTTGTCGAGGCAGTGGCGCCAGAAGGCGTTGTAGCCGTAGCAGAGGTCGGTGTACCGGGCGCCGAACTTCCGGTTGACGAGCGAGCAGAGGGCCCAGTTGCCCAGTCTGCGAATGGTCGTCATGTCGTCCGTGCCGCCGCCGTTGGCGAATCGGGAGCCCTTGGCGAAGTCGGCGCCGCCGACGAGGGCGGAGACGTAGGAGACGATCTCCTGGCCGTCGGCCGAGCCGTCCGCGTCGACCATGACGATGATGTCGCCGGTGCAGGCGGCGAAGCCGCTGATCAGCGCGTCGCCCTTGCCCTTGCCGACCTGCTTGACGACCTTGACGTCCGGCCGGAGCTCACGGGCGACGTCCACCGTGTTGTCGGTGGAATTTCCGTCCACGAGGACGACTTCGTGGATCCATTCCGGTAGCGTCTGGAAGACGTACGGAAGATTTTCGGCCTCGTTCATCGCCGGAATGACCACACTGACCGGCGGAGTGATCGCCAGGTGTGAGGTGATGGCCCGGTACTGGGCGGCTATTCGACTCGGCTCGGTCATTTCGGGGCCCGTGATGGATGGGCGCAGGAACGAGCTCATGGGTCTTGTTTCCCTCTCGTCCGGTGGGCCGCCCACCCCTTGGGCGGTCCGATGGTGTGTCCGGTTCGAAAGGGGGGTTCTCGCCATCCCGCACAGAAACGATCTCCTTGCGAGATCGGCGAGTTGGCATGTCTGGCCGCGCGGTACCCGCGACTCGGCGCACGTTCGAACACCGAGCACGGCACCCCCCTACCGCGCCCCGCTCCGGAACCATCAGCGACGCTAGAGCCCTCCCCTGAGCCGCTTTGCGTGATGGATCGATGCGGGTGAGATGTACGACGGTATTGATGAATGGGACTGTATGGCAAGTCCCGGATCGGTGGCCCGCTTTTCCGTAGTTTGGCGAAGCTTCGCCGCTCAGATGCGTAGCCGTTCCGATCGGATTCGATCAATCCGTTTGCGTGCGGAAAGCACTGATACGGGATCACACTCCTGTGCATTGTTGTGCGAATGTGTCGCGATCCCGTTCGATCGTCAAGTGGGACCGGAGCATCCGGTTCCCGTAGTGGCCGAATCTCGACGGTCGCTGACGGAGGATCGGGGGATGTTCATCCCCAGTTTTGACATGAACACTTCCGGTGCGGCGGATCCGATGCTACTACCTGGTAGCGCAGAGATCCTGCTACAGGGAGGTTCCATGAGACTGTCCCGTTTTACCGCCCTTTCGTCCTCGCTCCTCCTCGGTGCCGTCCTCGCCCTCACCGGGGTGGGCGCCGCCCAGGCCGCCGAGACCGCCGCAGTCGACTACGTCGCCCTGGGAGACTCGTACTCCTCCGGTGTCGGAGCCGGGAGCTACGACAGCGCCAGCGGCGACTGCAAGCGCTCCACGAAGGCGTACCCGGTGCTGTGGAAGAACGCGAACGCCCCCTCCTCGTTCGCGTTCACCGCCTGCTCGGGCGCCCGAACGGGTGATGTGACCGCGAATCAGCTCGGCCCCCTCTCGGCCGCCACCGACCTGGTCTCCCTCACGATCGGGGGAAATGACGCCGGTTTCGCCGACGTCATGACCACCTGTGTGCTGCAGTCCGAGTCCACCTGCATCAACCGCGTGAATCAGGCCAGGAGCTACGTGGACACGACGCTCCCCGGCAAGCTCGACTCCGTCTACACCGCCATCAGGAACAAGGCCCCGTCCGCCCGCGTCGTCGTCCTCGGCTACCCGCGCTTCTACCAGCTCGGCGGCGGCTGCGTCGCCGGCCTGAGCGAGGCCGAGCGCAGCGCCATCAACGGAGCCTCCGACTACCTCAACGCGGCCGTCGCCAAGCGGGCCGCCGACCACGGCTACGCCTTCTCCAGCGTCGTCCCGGCCTTCACCGGACACGAGATCTGCTCCGGCTCCGCCTGGCTGCACAGCGTCAACTGGCTCAACATCGGGGAGTCCTACCACCCGACGGCCGCCGGCCAGTCCGGCGGCTACCTGCCCAGCTTCAGGAACGCGGTCTGACCGGACCGCCGCCCGCGCCGTCCGTGGCGCCGGGGCCGGCCGGAGCGGTGCTCGTGACACCGCCCGGCCCGGGCCCGGCGCCTCGTTCGTCGTCCCGCACGAGGTGGTACGTCAACGCCGCCGCGATCAGCAGGGCCCCGATCGACCCGGCGAGGAGGACGGGGCCCCGGCGCGGCCTCCGAGTCACGCGGGTTCGCCGCGACGCGAGGGGCGGCTGCGCCGCATGCGGCGTGCGCGCCGAACTTCCGTCCGCGGGAGCACCGCTCCCGGGCGCTCCCTTCCCGGCCGCCCCGTGGTCGCCACCACCGTCGTCCCTGCCTCGGGCCGGTCCCCCGCCCACCGACGCGGACTCCCGCCGCGGCGGACGCGCCCCGCCCGTCGTGATCCGCCGGAGCTCCCGCTCGACCCGCTCCGCCGTAGAAGGGGACTCCGCGCCCTCGCGGGACGAGCCCTCCGCGGCACTCCCGCGCACCGGGCCTTCCGCCGTGCCCTCGCGCGCCGGGCCTTCCGCCGCACTTCCGCGCATCGGCCCTTCCGTCGTACCCTCGCGCGCCGGCCCCTCCTGCGCCCTCTCCGTCGCCCCCTCCGACAGCTCCTCGATCACGGCGCGGAGCGCTTCGGCCCGGCCGTCCGCCGAGGGCAGCGCCGAAGCCGCCGCGTCGAGCAGGGCGCCGACTGCGCGCAGGTCCCCCTCCGGCCCCGGGTCGTCGCCCGGAGCCGCGCCGAAGCCGGTCACGACGATCCTTCCGTCGTTGGAGAGGAGGACGTGCCGGGGCTCCACGCCCCGGTGGGGGACGCCCGCCTCCCGCGCGGCCCGCACTCCGGCGAGGACCTCGGCGCCTACGCGTGCGGCCTCGCGCGGTGGCAGCGGGCCGGCCGCCTCCAGGGTCTCGGCCAGGGTGAGGCCCCGTACGAGCTCCGACACCACCCAGGGCCGGCCGTCCTCGGTGGCCACCCCGAGGACCCGCACCACGGACGGGTGGGAGAGACGGGCGGCCGCCCGCGCCTCGCGCTCGCGCCGCGCGTACAGCAGCGGCGCCTCGTCCGGAAGGAGTCCGGCCGGGGCCCGGAACTCCTTGAGGGCCACCTCACGGTGGCTCGTCTCGTCCAGGGCGCGCCAGACGGTGCCCGTCGCCCCCTCGGCGAGGACGTCCAGAAGCCGGTACCGACCCGCGATCACCGTCATGGATCCACGGTAGCCGAGGGGTGTCGTCCCGGCTCCGGTCCGTCGGCGGGGCGGCTCGGACGATCTTGGTGGTGGAGATCACACCGGTCCGGGTGGCCGTGGGTGGCGGTCCGGAGGGCAGGATGGTTCGTGACGGTTCGGCAGGTGTTCGAATCCTGTCCAACTCGCCCTGGAATCAGACGGATTCGGACGGTGACCGTCAACCCCCGTACGAGTGCCGCGAATCCCGTCGGCGGGATACACGGG
The DNA here is from genome assembly GCF_051305195.1 of Streptomyces sp. Qhu_M48. Classification (NCBI taxonomy): domain Bacteria; kingdom Bacillati; phylum Actinomycetota; class Actinomycetes; order Kitasatosporales; family Streptomycetaceae; genus Streptomyces; species Streptomyces sp. Qhu_M48. Next base: position 2,211,284 of record NZ_CP195432.1, read on the forward strand.
TGTCATGACGGGGCGATAGGGTTAACCTGCCCTGGGTCGGGTGCTCTTGTACGGGTGGGGAGTGACATGGAACAGATAGCGATGCGCAGCAGGCCGCGAGTGCCTGCCATCACCTGCGGAAGCGGCGCGACGAGTACGCGCCTCGACCGCCATCTCGCGGTGCTCGGCGGTCCCGCCCTGCCCCAGCGCGAGGTGGCCGAGGCGACGCTGCTGATGCGGGAACTGACGTCGCGTACGCACGAGGCGCCGGTGCACGGTCACCGCAGCCGCAGCGCGCGGGTCTCGCTCTTCGCCCCGCTCCGCCGCCTGCGCCGCTCCCTCTTCGGAACGCGCCGCTAGGAGTCGGGCGCACCGGGCCGAGCACCCCGAGGATCCCGCCCGCCTCCGCCCGGTCGCCCGTACGACTCCGACCGCGACAACGCCGGACGTGTCCCCGCCCGTCCGGCGTTTCGTCGTGCCCGCCGGCAGACCCGAGGCCCGGGGTGGGGCACGATGCGTGCCCCCGGCGTCAGGCGATCACACCCGCACTCCGCAACTCCTTCACCTCCGCCTCCGGCACCCCGAGCTCGGCGAGGACCTCGTCCGTGTCCTGCCCGAGGGCCGGGATCCGGTCCATGCGCGGCTCCGGCGCGTCCGGGAACACGATCGGCGGCAGCAGCGAACGCAGCGGCCCGACCGGTGACCCCACCTCCCGCCAGCGGTCACGGGCCGTCAGCTGGGGATGGTCCGCGAGCTCAGCGACCGAGTTGAGCCGGGCGCAGGCGACGCCCGCCGCGTCCAACCTGGCCAGTGCCTCCGGCGCCGTCAGCGGGGCCAGCGCCGCCGCGACCGCCGCGTCCGTGGCCGCGCGGCCCGCCACCCGTGCCGTGTTCGTCGCGAAGGCCGGGTCGTCGGCCAGCTCCGGGCGGCCCAGGACCTGCTCGGCGAGCCGCCGCCACTCCCGGTCGTTCTGCACGGAGAGCAGCACCAGGCCCCCGTCCGCCGTCGGATAGGCGTCGTACGGAGCGATGACCGCGTGCGCGAGCCCCGTGCGCGCCGGGGGCGTACCCCCGTGCATCCCGTGATGCAACGGGTGCCCCATCCACTCGGCGAGCGAGTCGAGCAGGGAGACCTCCACCGGACCGCCCCGGCCGGTCGTGCCGCGCCGTACGAGCGCCGCGAGGACACCCGAGAACGCGTACATCCCGGCGGCGATGTCCGCCGCCGGGATCCCGGACTTCACCGGTCGCTCCGGCGTGCCGGTCACCGACACGAGGCCCGCCTCGCACTGGACGAGCATGTCGTACGCCCGCTTCTCCGCGTACGGCCCCTCCGCCCCGTACCCGGAGACGTCCACCGCGATCAGCCACGGGTGCGCGGCGCAGAGGGTGGCGGCGTCGAGACCGAGCCGGGCCGCCGCCCCCCGGGCCAGGTTCTGCACGAAGACGTCGGCGCCGGCCACCATCCGACGGACCAGGGCCAGGCCCCGGGGGTCCTTGAGGTCGACCGCCACGGACTCCTTGCCGCGGTTGCACCACACGAAGTGGGAGGCGAGACCCCGGGCGGCCGTGTCGTACCCCCGGGCGAAGTCCCCGCCGTCGGGCCGCTCGATCTTGACGACGCGGGCGCCGAGGTCGGCGAGTTGCCGGGTGGCGAAGGGGGCGGCGACGGCCTGCTCGACGGCGACGACCGTGACCCCTTCGAGGGGGAGTGGCTGAGTGCTCATGGAGACCCTGCCTACCCTGCGGGACCGGCCCTTGTCACCAGGGTGTGGGTCACCCTCGGCGCCTCACCGTCTCCTCAGCCCCTTCCGTAGCGGCGGACCGCGAGCGGGGCGAAGACGGCGATCGGGCCGAGCGACCACAGGAGCGCCCCGGCGATCGGGTGGGCCACCGCCAGGCGGCGTCCGCCGGTACGGGCGCGTCGCCGAAGAGGACGCGGACCGCCGTCGTGACCGCCGAGATCGGGTTCCACTCGGCGACCGTGCGCAGCAAGGCCCTGCATGTCGTCGGCGGGATCCCCGAGATGGGGAGCAAGCCCGGACGTGCTCACAGCAGCATGAACTGCCCCTCCGGGCCCTCCTCCTGATGGTCGAGGACGGACGCGGGGCGGCGGGCCCCGGACGGCGGGGGAAGGATCGCGGCGGCGCGCAGCTCCTCCCGCCCGACGGCTCCCGTCGTGAAGGCCGCCCGCTCCGGCTCCCGCGCCCCGAGCAGCGCGAGCACCGTGATCAGGTCGAGCAGCTCCGAGGTCCACTCCTGCGGCCAGGCCGCCGGGCCGATCGCCTCCAGGGAACCGGGCTCCGCCGGGGCCGTCCGGTGTGCGAACCACTGGTCGAGGACCCGCGCCCCACCGACGCTGAACTCCCAGGCCTCCACCGGCACGGGGGAGATCCGGCCCTCGTCGAGACAGAGGGCCTCGTCCCCCGCGTCGTACGTCATCGTCCCGGGCCGCGCCGGGACCGCGACCCGAACGTACGGCCGGCGCCCGCCCGGCAGCCGTGGCTTCGTCCCACTGAGGGCGCCGCGCGCCTGGACGTCCGTGAGCTCCCGGCCGAGCGCCACGCCCGCCGCCCAGACCTCCGGGTCCGCCGGAACCGGGACGCGGCACCCGGCGGGGGAGGGCCGGGCCGCCGCCACCGTCCACGCGAGCCACTCCAGGGCGTCCACCTCGTGCCCGTACCGCTTCCCGAGGAAGGCGAGGAGGCCGGGGGCGAGGTTGGGCTCCCGGCCGCCGGGGCGCCGGAACAGCGGGCGGATCCGGCCCGGTCGGCCCGCGGGGGAGCGGCCCTCGGGCAGCGCGGCCGTCACCAGGAGGGCCGGTCCCGTCGCGCCCGGCACGTACCCCGGCTCGACGGCGAACAGCTGCGGCTCCCCGGCGACCCGCCACAACTCGGGGCGCGCGGTGTCGATCAGCCGGTGGTCGGGCAGCAGCCACTGTTCGTCGTACGGCCCGCGCGCGATCCGCACCGGGTCCGGGCACCGGCCCGGCTCCCGGGCCCACCGGACGGTCCCGGTCCGCTGCCCGGGCAGCGCGGCCACCGCGCTTGCCGTGGTGCGGGCCCGGCTGGGCCGGAACAGGGCCTCGCGTTCGGCGCCTTCGGCGGCCACCAGCCGGTCCCAGCGGGACCGCAGCGTCCGGGTGTCCGGCGCGACGATCCACGAACGGCCGAGGCGCAGCGGCGCGACCGACCACGGCATGAGGTCGTCGAGGAGGGGGAGGGCGTCGAGACCGGAGGGGTCGTCGAGGCGGGGCGGGGCGTCGAGACCGGAGGGGTCGTCGAGGCGGCAGGGGACGTCGTCGTTCGCTCCGGGCGCTTCCGTCACGCCCCGCATGCTAACGACCGCCGTCAGCGCGCCTCCACCGATCGCGCACCTCGCGCGGTCACTGGGCTTCCACCGTCACGGTGAAGGAGAAGCGGTCGCCCCGGTAGCGGATGCGCGCCACGTCGACGACCCTGCCGTCCTCGTCGTAGGTCACGCCCGTGTAGTGGAGGATCGGGGAGAGCAGCGGGACCTGGAGGAGGCCCGCCGTCTCCGGATCGGCGAGACGGGCCTCGACCGTGTCCGTGATACGGCTGATCCGCACCCCGACGACGTCCCGCAGCACCTTCGTCATCGGCCAGCGTTCCAGGTCGGCCGGGTCGATCGCGGCGGCGAACTCGGGGAGCACCGCGTTCTCCGCCCAGTTGGTCGGCTCGTCGCTCTCGCCGTCGCGGCGCAGTCGCCGGTACGCCGCGATCTCCGTCACGCCCGGGAAGTACTCCGTGAGCTCACCCGGCACCGGTTCGGTGGCGTGCCCGAGGACCGTCGTCCGCTCGCCCGACTGCTGGGCCACGATCGCGTCGATCGAGCCGAGCAGCCGGCGCGGGGTGGAGCGCCGGGCGCCCGGCTCGATGAAGGTCCCGCGCCGCCGGTGCCGGCTGATCAGGCCCTCCTCCTCCAGCTCCTTGAGGGCCTGGCGCATGGTCAGCACGCTCACGCCGTAGTGGGCCGCGAGCTGCTCCTCGGTGGGCAGCCGCAGCGAGGCGTCGGGCGCGCGGCCCAGTATCGAGGCGCGCAGCGACTGCGAGACCTGATACCAGAGCGGCAGCTTGCGGTTCAGGACCAGTGAGTCGGGAGCGAAGGCGGTCACGGGTTCTCCGTACGAACGGCTACGGGCTTACGGCCGAGACACTACGGCCGGAAGTGGCGCTCAAGACCCTGCCATACGTCGTCGTACCCACTCTGCAGATGGTCGGCGTCCGCGGCCTGCGGGGTCGCCGTCACCGGCCAGCGGGTCTCGAACATGAACGCCAGGCCGTCGTCGATCCGCTGCGGCTTCAACTCGGCGGCGCTGGCCTTGTCGAAGGTCTCCCGGTCGGGACCGTGCGCGGACATCATGTTGTGCAGCGAGCCGCCGCCCGGGACGAACCCCCCCTTCCCGGCCGTCTTGGCATCGTACGCGCCCTCGATGAGCCCCATGTACTCGCTCATCACGTTGCGGTGGAAGTACGGCGGCCGGAAGGTGTCCTCACCGACCAGCCAGCGCGGGGCGAAGACCACGAAGTCCACGCTCGCGAGCCCCGGGGTGTCGGAGGGCGAGGTGAGGACCGTGAAGATCGACGGGTCGGGGTGGTCGTACGAGATCGTCCCGATGACATTGAAACGGTGCAGGTCGTAGACGTACGGGGTGTGGTTGCCGTGCCAGGCGACGACATCGAGCGGTGAGTGGCCGTACGTCGCCGACCAGAGGTTGCCGCAGTACTTGTTGACCACCTCGACCGGGCCCTCGACGTCCTCGTAGGCCGCGACCGGGGCCCGGAAGTCACGGGCGTTCGCGAGGCCGTTGGCGCCGATCGGGCCGAGGTCGGGGAGCTGGAACGGGGCCCCGTAGTTCTCGCAGACGTACCCTCGGGCCGTCTCGTCGAGGAGCTCCACGCGGAAGCGGACCCCGCGCGGGATCAGGGCGACCTCGCCGGGGTGGGCGGCGAGCAGGCCCAGCTCGGTACGGAGGAGGAGGCCGCCGCGCTCCGGGACGATCAGCAACTCGCCGTCCGCGTCGCCGAAGACCCGCTCCATGGAGGCGTTGGCGTGGTAGAGGTGCACGGCCATGCCGCTGCGCTGCGTCGCGTCGCCGTTGCCGCCGAGGGTCCACAGGCCGGCCAGCCAGTCGGTGCCCGGGGCCGGGTCGGGCAGCGGGTCCCAGCGCAGCCGGTTGGGGTCGGGCACGGTCTCGGTGAAGGGGGCGCCGCGCAGCGCGCCGTTGTCGATCCGGGTGAACGGCGGGTGGGCGGCCGAGGGGCGGATCCGGTAGAGCCAGGAGCGGCGGTTGTGGGACCGCGGCTCGGTGAAGGCGCTGCCGCTGAGCTGCTCGGCGTAGAGGCCGAGGGGCGCGCGCTGCGGCGAGTTGCGGCCGTGCGGAAGCGCGCCGGGGACCGCCTCCGAGCTGTGCTCGTTGCCGAATCCGGTGCTGTAGCCGAGCGCCTCGGCCGTCTTCCTGGCCTGCTCCGTGGTCATCGCCCGCTCCTGTCCTGAGCCCACAAGGGAATCCTATGCATGACCGTAGGATTCCGCGCGCCTTCCGTCAACGGGGCGCGGGGAGGAGGTCGCGCGGCCGACGTGGGTGGTCGCGCGGCCGACGTGGGTGGGAAGGGGGTGCGGGGCTGCGTGAGAGGTGAGCGCGGATGCCCGTCGGCGGGAGTGGATTCCCGTGTGAGGGCGAATGTCGGTGCGCGAGGGGGTCAAAAAAGATGAACAATGCTCTACTCTCACGCGCATGTCCTGGACCCGAAGGTTCGTCCTCGCGCTCTCGGTCGTGCTCGCGGCGCTCGCCGCGGCCCTGCTCACCGCCCCAGGGGCCCAGGCCCACGAGGAGCGGCCCGTCACCTTCCCCGACGGCTCCGGCAGCGTGCCGAAGCTCCGCACCGGAGAACCCGACCTCCTCGTCTGCAAGACCGACCGGACCGATTTCGAGCGTCGGATCTCCGGCTTCCCCACCCCCCTCAAGGCCCGCAACCTCGCCCTCTTCGAACGCTGCGCCCGCGACGGATACCGCCACCTCCAGCAGGCCGTCGACGCCGTCGACCGGCCCGGCCTCACCATCGCGCTCCTCCCCGGCCTCTACGAGGAGGAACCCTCACTGCCGCCGCCCACCGGAGCCTGCGCCACGCTCAAGGCGCCCAAGTCCGCGCTCGGCTACCAGATCCTCAGCTACGAGCAGCAGCGGCAGTGCCCGCACAACCAGAACCTCGTCGCCATCCTCGGCAAGAAGGACCTCCAGATCGAGGGCACCGGCGCCTCCCGCCTCGACGTGGTCATCGACGCCAAGTACCAGAAGCTCAACGCCCTCCGCGCCGACGGCTCCGACGGCGTCTACTTCCGCAACTTCACCGCCCAGCGCACCACGTTCAACTCCCTGTACGTGCTCGCCGCCGACGGCTTCGTCATCGACGACGTCCTCACCCGCTGGAACGACGAGTACGGCTTCCTCACCTTCGCCTCCGACCACGGCCTCTACAAGAACTGCGAGTCCTACGGCAACGGCGACTCCGGCATCTACCCCGGTTCGGCCTCGAACATCAACGAGGGCCGCGGCTACGACGTCCCCCGCTACTCCATCGAGATCACCGGCTGCCGCAGCCACCACAACATGGTCGGCTACTCCGGCACCGCCGGAGACTCCGTCTGGGTCCACGACAACGAGTTCGACCACAACATGGGCGGCGCCTCCATGGACTCCGCCTTCCCGGGCCACCCCGGACTCCCGCAGAACCACGCCCGCTTCGAACGCAACCTGATCCACGACAACAACCAGAACTACTACCCGTACGTCGCCGACGGCACCTGCGCCAAACCGCCCGTCGAACGCGGCTACGAACAAGGCGTCGTCTGTCCCCAGATCTCCATGCCCCCCGGCACCGGCATCATCACCGCCGGCGGCAACTGGAACCTCTACGAGAACAACTGGGTCTACGGCCACCAGCGCGCCGCCTTCTTCCTCAGCGCCGTCCCCGCCTTCATCCGCGGCGAGTCCGCCTGGGCCAAGCAGACCGACACCTCCCACCGCAACCGCTACGCCGCCAACCACCTCGGCGTCGACAGGGCCGGCAAGGCCCGCCCCAACCGCACCGACGTCTGGTGGGACGGCCAGGGCAGCGGCAACTGCTGGCAGAGCGACACCGGCGCAGCCACCCCCGGTGCCCTGCCCGGCTGCGGGGTGCGCCGCGGCGACGTCTCCGGGAACACCGACCGGCTCGTCGGCGAACCCGTCAAACTCGCCCACCTCCTCGTCTGCGCCGACTACAACGTCCAGGCCCGCCGCCTCCCGGCCGGCTGCGACTGGTACGGCGCCCGAGGCCTCCAGCGCGTCGAGACCCAACTCGTCCTCGGCAGCTCCCTCGTCCTCGCCCTGGCGGGTCTCGCCCTCTGGTGGCGCCGCCTGCGCGGCAACCGGCTCGCCGGAGCCGCCACTCTCATCGGCCTCGCGGGCCTGGCCCTCGACGTGGCCGCATCGACCCTCGCCCTCACCCCGACCGTCCTCCCGGCCCTCGCCCTGCTCCTCATCGGCGTGTGGTGGAGCCTCCTCGGCCTCGCCCTGCGCCCCACTCGCCCCGTCCTCGCCTGGACCACCGCGGCCCTCGGCGCCCTCACCCTGCTCGACGCCTTCGACAAGGCGGTCCTGATGGTCCCGGGCATCCCCCTGAGCCCCGCCTGGCTCCGCCTCCTGCTGGGCGTGATCTGGGTCCTCTGGGCCGTGGTGGCGGCAGGAGCCCGCGGACAGACCACGCCCGCGGAGCCGCCGACGGGAGAGCCGGGCGCCGGGCCCGATTCGGAGCCGGGTGCCGGCTCCGACCCCTGTCGCACGTCCACGTCGGGGTCCGGGTCAGGGCCTGCGACCGGGCTCGCGTCCGGGCAGGCCGAGGCACGGCCGCAGGGGGAGGGGACGGCATGACCCTCCTGCCGCGCGAGGCTACGCCCCTCCACTCCTCGACACCCCAGGCACCGGGGGCGAGCCGGGCGGACCGGGATGCCCGGGCGGACCGGGCGGATCGGGCGGATCGGGGGTTCGGGGTGTCTCCTGGGGCTCCGGGGTCCCAGGAGGTCCAGAGGGTCCAGGATGTCCAGGGGGTCACCGCGTCTCCCGCACCCCCGGCGTCTCCCGCGTCCCCCGCACCCCCAGCGTCCCCGGCGCCATCCGCGCCCCCGGCGCCCCCGGCTGCCCGGGCTGCCCGGGCAGCCGTCGTGGGCCTGGTGCTCGTCCTGGCCGCCGTGGTGTCCCTGGCGGGCTGTGGTGGACGGCCCACCACCCATCACAAGCCCGGCACCAGTCACCAGGAGGCCACCGGGAGCAGCGGCGCTCTGCTCCCGGCCCGGGACGAGGGCGGGCACCGGCTCCGGGAGCTGCCCGCGGCCGACGCGCCGACCGTCCGGGCCGAGGCCCGCCCCGACACCGAGGGCGGCTGGAACGTCCACCTCACGGTGGAGAGGTTCCGTTTCACCCCCGACAGCACCGGTGGCGCGGCCCTCCCGGGCCGCGGCCACGCCCGCCTCCTGGTCGACGGCCGGGAGACCACCCGCCTCTACGGCCCGTGGGGGTACGTGCCGGCGGGCGCCCGTACCCTGACCGTCCGGCTCCACGCGGACGACCACACGGTCTGGGCCGTCGCAGGCGCCCCCGTCCAGACCACCGTCCGCCTGGGCGGCGCCCCCACCGTGTCCGCCCCCATCACGAAGGCCCCCACCACGCCCGCCCCCACCACGCCCGCCCCCACGGCGTCGGCCCCCACCGCGTCCGCCACCTCCGCGCCGCCGAGCCCCCGCCCGACCGAGCCCGGCCGCACCGTCACCCTCACCATCACCGGCAGGACCGTCTCGCCACCCCCCTCCCGCATCGAGTTGAAGAAGGGTGAACTCCTCACCCTCCGGGTCACCAGCGACCGCGCCGACACCCTCCACGTACACGGCTACGACCGCGAACTGCCCCTCTCTCCCGGCACTCCCGCCACCCTCACCCTCACCGTCGACCACACCGGGCTCTTCGAGGTGGAGACCCACGAGTCCGGACTCGTGCTGACCCAACTCGTCGTCCGATGACCGGCACCCTCACCCACGCCACCCACGCCGTCCAAGCCGTCCAAGCCGTCCACATCCCCGCGTTCGGCCTTCCGCTCGCCCACGGCGTGGGCTCCCGGCACGATCTCCCCCTCTCGCCCTTCTACGCCTACGCGGGCGCCTTCGCCGCGCTCCTCGTCTCCTTCCTCGCCCTCGGGCTGCTCTGGTCCACCTCCCGCTTCCGTGGCGACCGGGCGGGACGCCCACTCCCCGCCGCCCTCCAACGGGTGGCCGACGCTCCTGCCACCCGCACCGCCCTGCGCCTCCTCGGCGCCGCCGGCGCCCTCGTCTTCCTCCTCCACCTCCTCCTCGGCCCCGACGACCCCGACCGCAACCCCGCACCCGGCGCCCTCTACGTCCTGCTCTGGGTCGGACTCGTCCCCTCCTCCCTCCTCCTCGGTCCCGTCTGGCGCCTCCTCAACCCCCTGCGCGCCCTCCACGCCCTTCACCCGCCCAGGGACCCCCGTCCTCTGCCCGCCGCCGTCGGAATCCGCCCGGCGGCCGCCGGGCTGCTCCTCTTCACCTGGCTCGAACTCGTCGCGCCCGACAACACCTCCACCACCACCCTCCTGATCGCCCTCGCCGCCCACACCGCCGTCCAGCTCCTCGGCGCCGCCCGCTACGGCGACCGCTGGTTCGCCCACGCCGACCCCTTCGAGGTGTACTCCTCCCTCCTCGCCCGCCTCTCCCCGCTCGGCCGCCGCGACGACGGCCGGCTCGTCCTGCGCTCCCCCTTCCACGGCCTCGACGCCACCCCGCAGATCCCCGGTCTCGTCGCCACCGTCTGCGTCCTCCTCGGTTCCACCGCCTATGACGGGCTCTCCGACAACCCCCGCTGGATCACCACCCTCCAGACCTCCGCCCTCGGCCCCACCCTCACCGCCACGACCGGCCTGCTCGGTGCCGTCGCCCTCGCCGCCGCCTGCTACGGACTCTGCGCGGGCGCGCTGCGTCTGATGCACCGCACCCTCACCCACCCCCTCACCTCCTTCGCCCACTCGCTCCTGCCCATCGCCCTCGGCTATCTCGTCGCCCACTACTTCTCGCTCTTCGTCACCGAAGGACCACGCACAGTCATCATGGCAGCGGGCACTGACAACGCCCTCGCACCCGCCCCGCTCCTGGGTCCCGCCGGCCTCGCGACGCTCCAGGTCGCCGCCATCGTCGCCGGCCACGTCCTGGGCGTGATCGCCGCCCACGACCGGTCCGTCCGCCTCTTCCCGCCCGATCGCGCGGTCGCCGGCCAACTCCCCCTGTTCGCGCTGATGATCGCGTACACCCTCGGCGGTATCGGCCTGCTGATCGCCTGAGCCCGACCGGAACGGCATCATGGTCCCCGTGCCCCAGACCCACCCCCAGACCCCGCCGGCCCTCCGCCGCACCCCGGTGCAGCAGCGCAGCGCCGAGCGGCTCGCCCGGATCCTCGACGCGTGCGCCGTACTCCTCGACGAGACCGGATACGAGCGGCTGAGCACCCGCGCCGTGGCCGCCCGGGCGGGGGTCCCCATCGGCTCCGTCTACCGCTTCTTCGGCAACAAGCGGGCGATGGTCGCCGCCCTCGCACACCGCAACCTCGACGAGTACGCCCGGCGGATCTCCGACCGTCTGGCCGCCGCACCGCTCCTCGACGCCTACGGCGCCATCGACGGCGTCCTCGACGAGTTCATCGCGATGAAGCGCACCGTGCCGGGTTTCGCCCTCGTCGACTTCGGGCTCCCCGCCGCCGCGTCGGTCGAGGCCGCGGGGGAGACCCGGAGTGAGGGTGACGGCCAGGGCGGCGGTGGGGGCGAGGGCGCCGGCTTGGCCGGGAACGCCGTCGAGGACCCCAACCTGCTGGTCGTCGAGCGGATCTGCGCCCTCCTCGCCACCCATCTGAACCGCCCGTCCGACGACGACCTGCGGCGGAAGGTCCTGGTCGGCGTCGAGACGGCCGACGCCCTCGTCCGGCTCGCCTTCCGCACGGACCCCGTCGGCGACCCCGCGATCGTCGACGAAACGCGCCACCTGCTCTACGCGTATCTCGCGCCCTCACTCTCGTAACTCCCCCTCCACCCGCCCCCTGTCGCCCCGCCCGCCGCTGTCGCCTCACCCGCCCCTTGTCGCCCGGCCCGCCCCTTTCGTCCAGGCCTCCCGCAGGCTCCTCCCGCACACCCCTCCCGAACGTGCCTACCGGTCGGTATGCTCGGCGCCACCCGACGCCGCCCCTGGGAGACGCCATGCCCACCGTCCTGCGCATCTGCCCCCTCTGCGAAGCGACCTGCGGACTGACCCTGACGATCGAGGGGACCCGCGTCACCGGCGCGCGCGGCGACCGTGACGACATCTTCAGCCAGGGCTTCATCTGTCCCAAGGGCGCGGCCTTCCCCGAGGTCGACGCCGACCCGGACCGGCTGCGCGGCCCCCTCGTCCGGAAGGACGGGCGGCTCCAGGAGGCCACCTGGGAGGAGGCGTTCGACACGATCGCCGCCGGAATCCGTCCGTTGATCGAGGAGTACGGGCCGGATGCCGTGGGTATCGTCCTGGGCAACCCCAATGTGCACACGATCGCCGGCGCCCTCTACCCGCCCCTGCTGATCGGCGCGTTGCGCACACGGAACCTGTTCACTGCGTCCACGCTCGACCAGATGCCCAAGCACGTCTCCAGCGGCCTGCTGTTCGGAGACCCCTTCGCCGTCCCCGTGCCGGACCTGGACCGCACCGATCACCTGCTGATCCTCGGAGCCAACCCGCTGGACTCCAACGGAAGTCTCTGCACCGCCCCTGACTTCCCCGGCAGGCTCAAGGCGCTCCGCCGACGCGGCGGCACCCTCACCGTCGTCGACCCCCGGCGCACCCGCACCGCACGCCTCGCCGACCGGCACGTCGCGATCCGCCCCGGCGCGGACGCGCTTCTCCTCGCCGCGCTCGTCCACACCCTCTTCCAGGAGGGGCTCACCGACCTCGGCCCGCTCGCCGCCCATGTGGAGGGGGTCGAGGAGGTGCGGGCCGCGGTGCGGGAGTTCACCCCCGAGGCGGTCGCCGACGCCTGTGACGTGGACGCGGACACCATCCGCGCCCTCGCCCGGGAACTCGCCGCCGCGCCCACCGCCGCCGTCTACGGGCGGATGGGCAGCTCCACCGTGGCCCACGGCACCCTCGCCAACTGGCTCGTCGACGTCCTCAACATCCTCACCGGCAACCTCGACCGGCCCGGTGGCGCCCTCTTCCCGCTCTCCGCCACCCTGCCCGCCCCCCGCCCCGCCGGACCCGGCAGGGGCTTCTCCCTCGGCCGCCGGCACAGCCGGGTCTCGCACCATCCGGAGGTCAAGGGGGAGTTGCCGATGGCCGCGCTCGCCGAGGAGATCGAGACGCCGGGGGAGGGGCGCATCCGGGCGCTGATCACGGTCGCCTCCAACCCCGTCCTGTCCGCCCCCGACGGACAGCGCCTGGACCGGGCGCTCGACTCCCTCGACCTCATGGTCGCCGTCGACCCGTACCTCAACGAGACCACGCGCCACGCCGACGTCCTGCTGCCCCCGCCCCCGCCCTCCCGGAGCGCCCACTTCGACTTCGCCTTCAACGGCTTCGCCGTCCGCGACCAGGTCCGCTACTCCCCGGCGGCCGTCCCCCTCGAAGCGGACCGCATGGACGAGTGCGAGATCCATGCCCGACTCGTCCTCGCCGTCTCCGGCATGCACGGTGCCCCGCCGGACGCCGTAGACCGGCTCGCGATCGACACCACCCTCGCCAAGGCGGTGACCCAGGAGCACTCGCCCGCGTACGGCGCGGATCCGAAGGAGTACGCGGCGCGGCTCACCGGGGAGACCGGACCGGAGCGCCGGCTCGACCTGATGCTGCGCCTCGGCCCGTACGGGCTCACCCTGGACGAGCTGCGGGCCCACCCGCACGGCATCGACCTCGGCCCCCTGAAGCCGCGCGTCCCCCAGCTCCTCAAGACCCGCAGCGGACGGATCGAACTGTTCCCCCCGCCGATCGCCGCCGACCTGCCCCGGCTGCGGGCCGCGCTCGACGCCGTACCCGACGAGGGAACCCTCCAGCTCGTCGGGCGCCGCCACCTGCGCTCGAACAACAGCTGGCTGCACAACACTCCCGCCCTCGGCGGCGGCTCGAACCGGTGCACCCTCCAGGTGCACCCCGACGACGCCGCCCGGCTGCGGCTCGCCGACGGCGGACTCGCCCGGGTCAAGGGCGAGGGCGGCGAGCTGGAGGTGCCGGTGGAGGTGACCGACGGGGTGCGCCCCGGTGTGGTGAGCCTTCCGCACGGCTGGGGTCACGACCGGCCGGGCACCCGGCTGACGGTGGCGTCCGCCCGCCCCGGCGTCAACGTCAACCAGCTGCTCGACGGCTCCCGGCTCGACCCGCTGTCCGGCACCGCCGTGCTCAACGGTTTCCCGGTCGAGGTCTCGCCCCTGCGGTGACCCCGAGGTGGCCCCCATCGTGAGCTCGACCGCCACCCCTACCGTGACCTGGGGTTTTGCTCGTATTGCTCACGCGTCAACGTCTTGTTAACGGCAGAAGAGGGCACCTACCGTCATCCGGACCGCCGCTCGGCGGCTGTTCAACGGTGAACGTGAGGTGCCCTCCATGCTGACCGTCCTCGGCTTCGCCATGATCGCGACCTTCCTGGTCCTGATCATGATGAAGAAGATGTCGCCGATAGCGGCGCTCGTGCTGATCCCGGCGTTGTTCTGCGTCGCCGTCGGGCAGGGGGCCCAGCTCGGCGACTACGTCATCGAAGGCGTGGGGAAACTGGCGCCGACGGCAGCCATGCTGATGTTCGCGATCGTCTACTTCGGCGTCATGATCGACGTCGGCCTCTTCGATCCGATCGTCCGGGGCATCCTGCGCTTCTGCAAGGCCGACCCCGTGCGGATCGTGGTGGGTACGGCGGTGCTGGCCGCGATCGTCTCGCTGGACGGCGACGGCTCCACCACCTTCATGATCACGGTCTCGGCGATGTATCCGCTCTACAAGCGGCTCGGGATGAGCCTGGTGGTCATGACGGGCGTCGCCGCCACCGCCAACGGCGTCATGAACACCCTGCCCTGGGGCGGCCCCACGGCCCGCGCCGCGACCGCGCTGAAGCTGGACGCCGGCGACGTCTTCGTCCCGATGATCCCCGCGCTCGGCATGGGCCTGCTGTTCGTCCTCCTCCTGGCGTACGTGCTCGGGCGCCGTGAGCGCAAGCGCATCGGCTACCTCACGCTCGACGAGGCCCTCGTGACCGAGGCCGACACGGTGCTCGTCACGACGGGTGGCGGCGGCGCGGACCTGACCAGGAAGGCGAGCGGTCGCTCCGGCCTCGGCGACGGCTCCGGCACGGGGAAGGGCTCGGGAGACGGTGCGGGAGAGCCCACGGGCGAAGGCAAGGGCGAAGGCAAGGACGGAGGTGCGGGGAGCGGTCCGGACGCGGGTGCGGGCGGGGACCAGGGCTTCCAGGGGCTCGACCCGAACCGGGGGACCCTCCGGCCCAAGCTGTACTGGTTCAACGCCGGCCTGACGGTCGCGCTTCTGGCCGCGATGATCCTGGAACTGATGCCGATCCCGGTGCTGTTCCTCCTCGGCGCGGCGCTCGCGCTCACCGTCAACTACCCGAACATGGCCGAGCAGAAGGCGCGCATCGCGGCCCACGCCGACAACGTCCTCAACGTCTCCGGCATGGTCTTCGCCGCCGCCGTCTTCACCGGTGTCCTGACCGGCACGGGCATGGTCAAGCACATGGCCGACTGGCTCGTCGGCGCCATCCCCGAGGGCATGGGCCCGCACATGGGCCTGGTCACCGGCGTCCTCAGCATCCCGCTCACCTACTTCATGTCGAACGACGGCTTCTACTTCGGCGTGGTGCCGGTCCTCGCGGAGGCGGGCGCGGCCCACGGCGTCTCGCCCCTGGAGATCGCGAGGGCCTCGCTGGTCGGCCAGGCGCTGCACATGTCGAGCCCGCTGGTGCCCGCCGTGTACGTGCTCGTCGGCATGGCGAAGGTGGAGTTCGGCGACCACACCAGGTTCACGGTGAAGTGGGCCGCGCTCACCTCGTTGGTCGTGCTCGCGTCGGGGATCCTCTTCGGAATCATCTGAGACGGAGGCCTGAGACGGAGGCCTGAGGCGGAGGCCTGAGGGGGGTCCGGCCGGAGGTTCGGGGCGGAGTTCTGAGCCGGACGGGCGACTTCGGAGGGTGGCGCGCGCATGGCGCCACCCTCTGTGGCGGTGTTGTGACAGATAGTCCGATTATCGGTTGAACTGTCCGACGAACTCCTCCGGAGGAATCCGCATGACCGCTCGTACCGTCCGTCCCCTCGCTCTGACCGCCGCTGCCGCCCTGACCCTCGGTGGTGCCACCCTCGCGGGCGCGCCTTCGGCGTTCGCCGCGCCCGGGGACAACGGCGACATCAAGATCCACAGGGTCGGCACGCCCTTCACCGACCAGAGGAACGAGCCGAGGGTCTGCAACTTCTACCTCGCCGCCTTCAACTTCGACACGCTCCAGGAAGTCGACTGGGAGATCTCGCGCCAGCCCTCGGACAACGGGCCCGTCCGCTCCGGGGAGCTCACGCTCGCCTCGGGCACGGGGCACACGGCTCCCCTCTCGCTGCCCAACGGGCAGTACAAGCTCGTCTGGACCTTCGAGGGGCAGACCGGTGCGGGCAAGCAGAAGGTCTTCCGGGTCGCGTGCCCCGGTGACGTGATCACCAACCCGCCGCCGACCGGAGGCAACGGCAACGGAGGCGGCAACGGCGGCAGCGGCAACGGCGGCAGCGGCGGCAGCCCGAACGGCACCGGCGCGAACGGCGGCAGCGGCGGCAACAGCAGCTGGAACGGAAGCAGCGGCGGCGACAACTGGAACGGCAATGGCAACGGCAACGGCCGGCCCCCGCAGGGCCCGGTGGGCGCGGGTGGCGGCGGCAGCGCCCAGCTCGCCTCCGAGGACTCCTCGGCCTTCGGCGTCGGTGCGGCCGTCGCCGCCGGCCTCGCCGGTACGGCCGGACTGGTCCTGATCCGCCGCTCGCGCCGCCGCAACGATGGCGCCGCGTAGGTCCTCGCGCCTCACGCGCCGGCGCCGGCGTCTGCTCCGGCTCGCCAGGACCGTGACGGTCGCCGCGGTCCTGGTGGTCGGCGGTTTCTGGTGGGCCGGTGACGAGGAGCCGGCCGGTCCGGCGCTCGCCGCCGGGCCGGCCGACCCCGGCCGGGAGGCCGGGGCGGTCGCGGCGGCCGGCGCCCCGGCCGCCTTGGACCACAAG
This sequence comes from Streptomyces sp. Qhu_M48, assembly GCF_051305195.1. Taxonomy (NCBI): domain Bacteria; kingdom Bacillati; phylum Actinomycetota; class Actinomycetes; order Kitasatosporales; family Streptomycetaceae; genus Streptomyces; species Streptomyces sp. Qhu_M48. Next base: position 2,227,590 of record NZ_CP195432.1, read on the forward strand.
GCGAAACCGGAGGCGAAACCCGAGGCGAAACCCGGCGGGCCGCCCGAGGCGAGGTCCCCGGTGAGCCCCCACGTGAAGCCCCGGGCGAAGCCCGAGGTCGAGCCCCGGGCCAAGCCGGCGGCGAAGCCCTCCGTGAAGGCCAAGCCGGTGCCGAAGGCCGTACCCGGCCCCCGGCCGTCGCCCCCGCCCAGGCCGCTGGCCCGTTCGCGCCCCACCGTCGTCGCCGTACCGGCCATTACCATCGAGGCCCCGGTGATGGAGCTGGGACTCGACGCTCAGGGGCGGCTGGCGACACCGCCCATCGACGACCCCACCCTCGTCGGCTGGTACGCGAAGGGCGTCACCCCCGGTGAGCGCGGCACCGCCGTCGTCGTCGGCCACCGCGACACCCGCACCGGGCCCGCCATCTTCGTCAGTCTCGACTCGCTCAGCCCCGGCAACACGGTCCGGGTCGCCCGCGCCGACGGCAAGGTCGCCGTCTTCACGGTCGACCGCGTCGTGACGTACTCCAAGGCCGAGTTCCCCGACAAGGAGGTGTACGGCTCCACCGGGCGGCCCGAACTGCGACTGCTCACCTGTGGCGGAGCCTTCGACAGCGGTACGGGCTACGACGCGAACATCGTCGTCTTCGCCCACCTCACCGACATCGCCCAGAAGATCTGACCACCGGGAGCGCCGACAGGGTTCCGACGGACCCAGCCGCTCCGTCGGAACCCTCTCCGCTCCCGGCCTCCCTCCCCGTCCTCACCCTCCCGGCCCTTCCCCTCCCCGCCTCGCCCCGCCGCGTCCGGCGGGCCGCGCCGTCCAGGTGCGTGCCCACCGGACGCGGCGGTGTGTCCGAGGTCGCGTGGGGTCGGGCCGGGTGGGGACGGGCCAGGGGCCCTGTCCAGGTGCCGTTGGCCGGTTCCGGAGCCCGGGGCCTGTCCGGTCCCGCCGTGGACAGGCCCCCTGGCGGGGCGGCACGATCGGCCCGGTACTGAGACGGGGGGCACGTCCCGGAGCCCTGGCGCCCAAAAACTAACAGCGCTAGTTTGGTTCGGACGACGCCCCGGTCGGTCACGTGAGGAGACAGCGGATGAAGGCGCACGACGCGATGTACATCGGTGGGGAGTGGCGCCCCGCGGCCGGCCCCGACACGATCGCCGTCATCAACCCGGCGGACGAGCAGGTCATCGGCCACGTCCCGGCCGGCACCGCCGAGGACGTCGACGCCGCCGTACGCGCCGCCCGGGCCGCCCTGCCCGGCTGGGCCGCGACCCCGCCCGCCGAGCGCGGAGCCCGTATCGCCGTCCTGCGCGACGCGCTCGCCGCCCGCGCGGAGGAGATCGCCGCCACCGTCACCGCCGAACTCGGCGCCCCGCCGCAGCTCGCCGCCGCCGTCCACGCCGGGCTGCCGATCGCCGTGGCGGGCTCGTACGCGGAACTGGCCGCCACCCACCCCTTCGAGGAGAAGGTCGGCAACTCCACCGTCTACGCCGAACCGGTCGGTGTCGTCGCGGCGATCACCCCCTGGAACTACCCGCTCCACCAGATCGTCGCCAAGGTCGCCCCGGCCCTCGCCGCCGGCTGCACGACCGTCCTCAAGCCCGCCGAGGACACCCCGCTCACCGCCCAGCTCTTCGCCGAGGCCGCGCACGAGGCGGGTCTGCCCGCCGGTGTGTTCAACCTGGTCACCGGGCTCGGCCCGGTCGCCGGGCAGGCCCTCGCGGAGCACCCGGACGTGGACCTCGTCTCCTTCACCGGCTCCACCGCCGTCGGCCGCAGCATCGGCGCCCTCGCGGGTGGCGCCGTCAAGCGCGTCGCCCTGGAACTCGGCGGCAAGTCCGCCAACGTGATCCTGCCGAGCGCCGACCTCGCCAAGGCCGTCGCCGTCGGCATCGCCAACGTCATGTCCAACTCCGGTCAGACGTGCAGTGCCTGGACCCGGATGCTGATCCCCGCCGACCGGTACGAAGAGGCGGTGGCGCTCGCGGCCGAGGCCGTCGCCAAGTACGTCCCCGGCGAGCGGGTCGGCCCCCTGGTCAACGCCAAGCAGCAGCAGCGCGTCCGCGGCTACATCGAGAAGGGCGTCGAGGAGGGTGCCCGGCTCGTCGCCGGCGGCCCCGAGGCCCCGCGCGAGACCGGCTACTACGTCTCCCCGACCGTCTTCGCCGACGTCACCCCGGAGATGACCATCGCCCAGGAGGAGATCTTCGGTCCCGTCGTCTCGCTCCTCCGGTACGAGGACGAGGACGAGGCCCTGGCCATCGCCAACGGCACCGTCTACGGCCTCGCCGGAGCGGTCTGGGGCGAGCCCGAGGAGGCCGTCGCCTTCGCCCGCCGCATGGAGACCGGCCAGGTGGACATCAACGGCGGCCGTTTCAACCCGCTGGCCCCCTTCGGCGGGTACAAGCAGTCCGGTGTGGGCCGGGAGCTCGGCTCGCACGGCCTCGCCGAGTACCTCCAGACCAAGTCCCTCCAGTTCTGAGTCCCGAGGAGCACCGCACGTGAGCCCGATCCGCGCCGCCGTCCTGCCCTCCGTCGGCTCTCCGCTGGAGATCACCGGCATCGAACTCCCCGAGCCCGGCCCCGGGCAGGTCAGGGTCCGGCTCGCCGCCGCAGGCGTCTGCCACTCCGACCTGTCGCTCTCCAACGGCACCATGCGCCTGCCCGTGCCCGCCGTCCTCGGCCACGAGGGCGCCGGCACCGTCGTCTCCGTCGGCGAGGGAGTCGACCATGTCGCCCCCGGCGACGAGGTCGTCCTCAACTGGGCCCCGTCCTGCGGAAACTGCCACCCCTGCTCGCTCGGCGAGGTCTGGCTCTGCGCCAACGCCCTGGCGGGCGCCGCGAACATCCACGCCCGCACGGAGGACGGCAGGGAACTCCACCCCGGCCTCAACGTCGCCGCCTTCGCCGAGGAGACGGTCGTCGCCGCGAACTGCCTGCTCCCGGTGCCGGACGGCGTGCCGCTCACCGACGCGGCCCTGCTCGGCTGCGCGGTCCTCACCGGCTGGGGCGCGATCCACCACTCGGCCCGGGTCCGCGAGGGCGAGTCGGTCGCGGTGTTCGGCGTCGGCGGCGTCGGCCTCGCGACCCTCCAGGCCGCCCGGATCGCGGGCGCCTCGACGATCGTCGCCGTGGACGTCTCCCCGGAGAAGGAGGAGCTCGCACGGGCGGCGGGGGCGACCGAGTACGTCGTCGCCTCCGAGACGACGGCGAGGGAGATCCGGAAGCTGACGGGGGGCCACGGCGTCGACGTGGCCGTCGAATGCGTCGGCCGCGCGGTCACCATCCGTACCGCCTGGGACTCCACGCGGCGCGGTGGCCGCACCACGGTCGTCGGCATCGGCGGCAAGGACCAGCAGGTCACCTTCAACGCCCTGGAGATCTTCCACTGGGGCCGCACCCTCGCGGGCTGTGTCTACGGCAACTCGAACCCGGCCGTCGACCTGCCCGTCCTCGCCGAGCACATCCGGACCGGCCGGCTCGACCCCGGGGCCCTCGTCACCGAGCGGATCACCCTGGACGGCATCCCGGGAGCGTTCGACAACATGCTCGCGGGCAAGGGGGGCCGGGCCCTGGTGATCTTCCCCTGAACCGTCGGACCGACGGACCGACGGACCGACGGACCGACGGACCGACGGACCGACCCACGGAACGCGGAAGCCCGTACCGGCCTGCACCCCGGTACGGGCTTCCGCGCTTCACAGGTCCAGGACGAGACGGGCCCCGCGCGAGCGGCCCACGCAGATCATCATCGTCGTGCCGGAGGCCTTCTCGTCCTCGCCGAGGACGGAGTCGTGATGCTCGGGCGTCCCGGCGACCACCTTCGTCTCACAGGTGCCGCACCACCCCTCCTCGCAGGAGTACGCGACACCCGGCACCACCTCGCGTACGGCGTCGAGCAGCGTCCGGCCGGGATCGACCCGCACGGTACGCCCGCTCCGGCGCAGTTCGACGTCGAAGCCCGCCGCGGGTTCGCGCGCGGGCTCCCGCTCCGGCGCCGCCCCGAACCGCTCCGTGTGCAGCGGGCCGGGCCACCGCTCCTCGACCGCCCGCAGCAACCCCTCCGGGCCGCAGCAGTACACGGCTGTCCCGGCCGGCTGCCCGGCGAGGGCGGCGTCCAGGTCGAGCGGCCCCGCCGCGTCCTGCGGGACGAGCGTGACCCCGGGGAGTGCGGAGAGCTCCTCGCGGTACGCCATGGACGCGAGGTTCCGGCCGCCGTACAGCAGCGACCAGGACCCCGGCCGCAGCGCGCGGACCATCGGCAGCAGGGGGGTGATGCCGATGCCTCCCGCCACGAACAGATACCGCTCGGCGGGCACGAGCGGGAAACGGTTGAACGGGCCCCGGACCCCCAGGAGCGTGCCCTTCCCGACGGAGGCGTGGATCTCCTCCGATCCACCCCGGCCGCCGGGCTCCCGCAGCACCCCCAGCCGGTACGTGCTCCGGTCGGCAGGGTCGCCGCAGAGCGAGTAGTGCCGGACGGTCCCGGACGGCAGCGTCACCTCCAGATGGGCGCCGGGCTCCCACGGAGCCAGGTCGGCTCCCGCGGGGTCGCCGAGGACCAGCCCCCGGACGCCTACCGCCTCCTCGATGACCGACCGGACCGTGAGTCGGAACATGGACATGAGTGAGTCACCTCGGTCAGTGAGCGGGGTCAACGGCCCGCGGAGGGGGGCAGCAGCGGCTCCGGCCACACCCGGCACAGCGCCCCGTACAGCGCGGCGGCCACCACGAAGGAGGCCGGCAGGCTCAGGTCGACTCCGCCCGTGAGGCCGGTCAACGGCCCGGTGTACAGCGGGTTGTTGACCCAGAGGACGCCGACGGCCGAGCCGGCCGCGAAGGCCGTGGCGGCCCGCGGGTTGACCCCGCCGGTGTACCAGTACCGGCCGCCCCCGCCCGTCGTGAAGGTGCGCAGCGCCTCCGCGTCGTACCGCCCCCGGTGGAGCACGTATCCGACGAAGAGCACGGCCGCCCAGGGGGCGACGACCGTGAGGAGCAGGGTGACGAACGCCGACATCGCGTCCATGGCGTCGTACACCACCGCCCCGAGGTACAGCACGGCCGCCGCGAGCAGCGCGACCACCGTGGTCACGGCGGCCCGTGAGGAGCGCCAGAACACCGAGTTGGCGGAGAGGCCGGCCGCGTACAGACAGAGTCCGGCCTGCGGGAGGGTGCCCGCGAAGCCGAAGACCACGACGGCGATCGCGAACCAGCCGGGCACCGCGTCCGTCAGGCCCTGGAGCCACGGCTCGTCGGGGACCGGGAAGAGGGTCGTCACGTACGCGCCGGTGAGCAGCGCGGCGAGACTGCTCAGGAACATGGAGATCCCGCTGGCCCGCACGACCCGGCCGGTGGGGGTGGAGGCCGGCATGTAGCGGGTGTAGTCGCCCTGGAAGGTGGCGTACGACAGGGGCACGGTGGCGGAGGCGGTCGCCGCGAGCAGCCAGGTGTGCAGGGTGCTGCCGAGTGCGAGCGTCCCGCCGGTGTACCCCGCGTCGAAGTCCGGGGCGAGGACGAGCACCGTCCCCAGGAGGACCACGCCGCCGGTCACCGCGGTGATCCTGTACGTCCGGACGAGCGTCTCGTGGCCGCGCACGGCGACCAGCGCGACGGCCGCGGCCGTCACGAACATCGCCGCCGTCAGCGCGCCGGGCCCCGTGGGGGTGGAGAGGAGCCGGTGCCCGGCGACCATGACGGCGGTGCCGCCCGTCCACACGGCGATCGCGAAGAAGCCGAGCGCGGTCACGACGGTGATGACGTTGCCGACGACCCGGCCCCGCACACCGAAGTGCGCCCCGCTCGCCACGGGATCGTTGGTGCCGGTACGGACGCCGAAGCGGGCGAGCGGGGCGAGCAGCGCCGTCCCGACGGCGACGCCCACGGCGACGGCGCTCGCCGAGGCCCACCAGCCGAGGCCGAAGACGACGGGGAGCGCGCCGAGGACGACCGTGCCGAAGGAGAACTGCGCGGAGGGCCAGATCCAGCCGAAGTCGCCCGGTTTCGAGGTCCGTTCGGCCTCGGGCACCGGTGCGATGCCGTCGTGGCCGACCGCCGCGCGGGGCGGCGCCACGGCGGGCGCCGCCCCGGTCGGTGTGGTGGTCATGAGGCGCCTCCGGCGGGGCTCTGCCCGGAGTCGTCGCCGGGCAGGACGTCGACCACCCGGATGCCGGCGCACGCCGCTCCGGACAGCCGCTCCCCGCTGGTCAGGTCGAAGGTCGTGTGGTGCAGGGGGCAGGTGATGCGCAGCCTGTCCCCGTCGACCCGGCCGTACTTGAGCCGGCCCCCGCGGTGCGGGCAGACCGCGGCGGCGAGGACCCTGCGGTCGCCCACCTCGACCAGGACCAGCTCCTCGGTCACCTGGCGGACGCTGGGCTCGCCCGAGCCCCGCCGCCTTCCGGCGGGCACGGCCGCCATCCGGCGGTCTCCCGCCTCCCGGCGATCGCCCGCCGTCATGCGACGGTCTCCCGCGCCCGCGCGATCGCCGTCTCGGTGGCCGTCCCGACGATGTCGGAGGCCAGCCGGACGCCCGCCCAGATCTTCGCCAGGTCCGGCTGCTCCAGGGCGCGGATCGCCGTCCGCATGTGACTGCTGTGGTACGAGTCGATGTACAGGTGCTCGGTGTAGTAGGCGTCGTGGGCGATCCCGAGCCGGCGCGCGGCCCGCGCGAAGCTCTGGAAGGCGTAGAGCACGCTGGTCTCGAAGTAGGCGTACGCGCCCAGGAAGTACTGGGGTGAGGGCGCCCGGCTCGCCAGCCAGTTGAACATGTTGACGTAGGCGAAGCACTCCGGCGCCGTCTCGTCGAGGTAGTCGTCGATCCGGAGGCTCAGACCGAGCTCGGTGAGCAGGTCGCGGTAGAGCTGGGAGTGCGCCTTCTCCTCGTTGCCGCAGCCGAGTTCGTCGATGAGGACGCGGAAGACCGCCATCGCCGAGCGGTACGGCAGCCGGGGCACCACCGGGAGCAGCGACTCGGACTCGGTGAGGCCGTCGAGGGCGAACTGCCGCACCACGACCTTGAACTGGTCGAGGGTCGCGTGCTCGGCGAGGAAGGTCGCGCTCTCCGGCAGCGTGGCCTCCTCCTCGGCGAGGAACTCCTTGAGGGCCTGGAGCAGGTCGCCGACCGAGTCGAAGCGGGGTGCGGAGGCCTCGTACGCCCGCGCCTTGGGCAGGATCCAGCGCTCCTCGATCGCGGTCATCGAGCCGTAGTCGCCGAGGTTGGGGACCCGCCGGTAGAGACCGTGCAGTTCGCGCTGCGCGGTCGCGGCCGGGGCGGTGATCGAGTGCGCGGCCACCGGGACGGCGGGGGCGACGGCCGATGAGCCGGCGGACGAGGAGGGGGAGGCGGGAGCGGCGGAGGCGACGGGAGAGTCGGCGGAGGAGGAGGCGGGAGAGGCGGAGGCGGGAGAGGCGGAGGAGGAGGCGGGGGTGCTGCTCATGCCGCCTTCGCCTCCTCGTGGGTGGTGGGGGAGGCGATCACGCCGCGCCGGTGCAGTTCCCTCTTGACCCAGCGGTACCAGTCGTCCTTGAAGACGCCGTACCGCTCGCAGACGGTGTTGATCTCCGCCTGCCGGTCCGGCGTCGGGTCGACCAGCATCGCGTTGCACAGGGAGGGTTCGAGGTTGGCCAGCGGGCCGATGAAGCCGTCGATGCCGCGGGCGTCGACCAGGAGGTTCTCCCAGCCCTCGAAGACCGGGATGCCGGTGCCGGCCTCGGCCATCCTCCGGGTGAAGGCGGCGTCGCCGCTGGACTCCTTGATGCCGACGATGCCCGGGATCTCCTTGCAGATCCGGATCAGGGTCTCGAACTCGATGCGATTGCCCGAGAGCGCCTCCTCGTTGTAGAGGAAGATCGGGACGTCGACGGCCGCGCGGATGGCCTCGTAGTGCGCGACGATCCGGTCCTGCGTCACGTCGGCGCCGAACGGCGTCGTGACCACGACGGCGTCGACCCCGATCGCGGCCGCCGTACGGGCCCGGTCGATCACCGCCTCGGTCCCGGGGAGCTGGATGCCGGCGAGCACCGGCAGGCCGTCCGCGTGCCGGACGGTGTACGTGACGACGTCCTGCCACTGGCGGGCGTCGAGCTTCCAGCCCTCACCGGAGGTCAGGGCCGGCATGAAACCGTTGACCTCGGCGCGGATGTGGTCCAGGAGCCGGACGACGCTCTGCTCGTCGACGACACCGTGCTCGTCGAAGGGGGTGATCAGCGGGACGACGGTCCCGGAGTAGGTGCCAGGCATGAGTTGGGTGCCCTTCGGAAATGGCTTCAGAGGATTTCGGGGACGACCGTCAGCACCAGCGACCGCTGGTAGAGGTCCTCCAGGTACGCCGGGAACGAGGGCTCCTCGCCGAGGGCGGGAGCGTCGGCCGACGCGAGCGGGGCGAGCGGTACGACGGGCAGGTCCGTCCTCCCGGCCAGCCGGGGGCTCGCCGTGTGGAGCACGCCCCGACGGCCGATGACCTGGGCGAGCGCCAGCCGCTCGTGCGGGGGCAGTCCGTCGAGCTCGGGCGCGGTGAAGGCCCGGCGGACGTCGTCCTCGCCGTAACCGACCCGCTCGACGGCCAGGTCGGTGTGGAGGACGTCCATGAAGGGGTAGTACTCGTCCTGCACCCCCCGGTCGTAGCCCCACACGAGGTCGTCGCAGCGGCCGACCTGCTCCCAGCTCATGACGACCCCGCCCGCGTCCCCCGCGGCCAGCCGGCCCGCGAAGAAGGCCTTGGCGGCCACACGGACGGCGTCGTCCTTGCTGTGCATGCCCATGAAGGTCGTGGCGTCGATGAACACCACCGGCTTCGCCACCGGGAACACCACCGGGTCCGCGTCAGGCCGCATAGCGCTCGAGCACCTTCCGCATCCGCTCCATGGCGCCGGCGAACACCTCGGGCTCACGGGCCAGGGCCAGGCGGATGAAGCGCTCGCCCTTCTCCCGGGTGTTCCAGTAGAAGAACGTGCCCGGCAGGACGTACACCTCCTCGTCGAAGAGGACGGCCTGCAGCTGGGTGGCGGTCAGGTGCTCCGCGGTGATCCGGAACCAGGCGACGCTGGTCCCGACGACGGGCTCCTGGAACTCCAGGACGGTGCCGGCGAGGGCGGCCCGGGCGGCGTCGCCGTTGGTCGTGATGATGTCGCGCACGGAGGCGAAGCCGTCGGTGATGGAGTCCTCGACGTACTGCGTGACCATGTTGAGGACGAAGGGCGAGACGTTCAGGAGGACGCTGGTGTGGAGGTTGTAGACCTCCTCCTGGATGTCCCGGCTCGCGGTGATCATGGCGCACTTGGCGTCCTGGATCGGCCAGGTCTTGCCGGTGTCCTCCATGACCATGTACGTGACGCCGGACTCCTCCAGGAGCCGGTAGATGTCCACCCGGCCGATGCCCTCGTCACAGAGCGCGAAGGACGCGAAGCAGAAGTCCATGACGAGGACCTTGTCGTGGTCCACGCAGTAGCGGACCACCTCGCGGAACCCCTCCAGCTTCTCGGCGAGCAGGGTGAACCCGGTCGGGTTGTTGGGGTCGACGAGGTAGATCGCGTCCGCGTCGACCTGATCGACGAGCCGGTCGTAGAGGGTGTCCTTGTCGTGCAGCGCCGACTCGGCCAGCGGGGAGATCGGCACCTGCATGTTGCGGAGCAGGTCGACCAGGTTGTCGAAGCAGGGCTCGACCAGCTGCACCGACTTGCCGCGCTGCTTCAGGAACATGCCGGCGACCATCGTCGACACGCTGGCGGAGTAGGAAAGGAGCGTGCGGTCCATCGCGCGGGCCGTGGGCTGCTGGTGCAGCCGGAAGAAGGCGTCCAGGAACTGGCGCTCGAAGTGCGCCTGCTGCTTCGACTCGGACTCGTGCCACAGCTCGGGGAGCCGCGAGACGATCCGCTCCTGGGAGGAGGACTGACGCTGGTGGGTGTGCGCGTCGGCCAGGTTGAACCGGGTCTTCAGGGCTTCGATCTCGTGCTGGGTGAGGTCGACGAACGTGCTGACGTCTGCCTTGTCGGTCAACGACATGAAGAACTCCCGCTGTCGATACGAATCTCCGTCCGGAATTCCGGCGGCGTGAATGACTGTAGGAGCTTCGGCCGTTCTTGCGAATAACGGCCGGGTCACGCAATTAATAATCACCGCGATGTTCTGAACGCAGAAAAAGGGAACGACGGAAAGGCATTCCGTGAATCGGAATGCCTACCGCCGTTCCCTTTTCGTGGCCCCCCTGCGAGGCCTTTTCAACTATTCAGTGGCGGCCCGCAGCAGGATGTCCTCGTACACCTTCGGGTCGTCCGAGCCGATCACCGGCCAGCCGATGCCGTACGCGCCCTCCCAGCCCACGTCGATGCCCGGGTTGGGGTGGTCGGAGCCGTCGGGCAGGAACAGGTGCGGGCTGCAGTCGACCCGGTCGCTCGCGGACAGCGCCGCCTGGTCCGCCAGCGTCCGGCGCGCCCGTCCGTCGTCCAGCGCCTCGGTGAGGGCGCCGACGTCGATCACGCCGGTGTCCGCGGCCACGTCCAGGATGACCTTGCGGTGGCTGATGCAGCGGGACTCGGCCCAGAACGCCCGGCGCAGCCCGAGGTCGAGCCGCTCCGACGCGTGCAGGCTCTGCTCCTTGGCGGCGAGCACCGCTTCGAGGGCCGGGAGGGTCGTGGAGGGGTAGAGCCAGTCCTTGGCCTGCCAGAGCTGCCACCCGGCACCCGGCTCCAGGCTGGCCATCCGGGCCACCTCGCTGTCCGTGCCGGGGCGCGGGCTCGGGGCGTCGTTGAGCAGTTCCAGCGGGAAGGCCCGCAGGTCGAAGGAGACCTGCTCCTCCAGGCCGAGCCGGGCGCGGGTGGCGTGCAGCCGGTGGATCGCGATGTGCGCGAAGGAACACCAGATGTCGGAGAAGACGGTGACGACTCCGCGCGGCGGGGTGAGATCCGCGGTCGTCGGGTCGGCGGTGGTCGGGTCGGGCATGGTTCTCCTCGGTTCGTACGCGGGCGGAGCGGGGAGCTCAGCCGGCGGGGGACTCGACGGCGTCGAGCGCCGCCTCCAGGTCGAGGTCGGCGTCGGGCAGCCAGGCGGGCAGGGAAGGTATACGGGCCATCGCCTCGAACAGCCGGGGCACGGCGTCCTCGCGGACGGTCGGTCCATGGGCGCTCAGCAGCTTCGCGGGGCGCAGTCCGGCCAGCTCGCGCACCGGCCGCAGGAACTTCGCCTCGTCGACGAGCGCGGTCCACGGGGCTATCGCCCGGTTCAGGACGTCGAATCCGTGGAAGAACTCCGCCTCGGAGAGGTCGGTGAACTCCTGGCTGATTTCCTCGACGACGGTCCCGAAACTGTCGGAACTGTAGAGCGTTCCATCGGAATGGTCGAACACGGCGAGGGTCCCGGGTGAATCGAATGTGGGCGGCCGGTGAAAACTCAGCTCACGGTCGCCGACTTTCACCCGGCTTCCCGGATTCGCGGTCACCACCCGTTCCTGCGGAATGCCGAACTCTTCCGATATTCGCGTCAGCGATATGGCGTTGGCGAGCACCGTGGCGTTCGGCGCGGCCTTTAGGATCCGGGCGAGGGCGCCGGTGTGGTCGCGGTCGTCGTGGGTGACGACGACCCAGCGCAGATCGGCCGGCTCGACGAGCGACCAGAGGGAGTCGAGGAAGCCCTCCCGGTCGACGGGCATGCCGGTGTCCACGAGGAGCGGCTCGCCGGACCGGAGGAGGAAGGCGTTCACCGGCTGGTCGCCGAGGCCGGGGATGGGCAGCGCCGAGGGGAGGACGTGAAGGTCCGGCCCGGCGGTGTAGGACGCTTTCATGACACACCTTTCATGGCGCACCGTCTTCATGACGCACCGTGCGGGCCGTGGCCCCCCGGGTGGGGTCCCGGGGGAAGCGACGGCCTCGGTCAGACGAGCTGGATGGTCAGCGAACCGGCGATGAGCAGGGCGAGGCCCAGGGCGCGCGGCTTCGTGAGGGAGCGCTGGGGGAGCTTGAACAGGCCCTTGTGGTCGATCAGGGCCGAGGTGAGCTGCTGCCCCGTCACGGTGAGCGCGATGGTCACGGCCGCCCCGATGGAGGGGATGAGCAGGAAGGTGCCGGTGACGTAGGCGGCGGCGCAGGCGCCACCGAGCCAGCCCCACCAGGGCATCTTCTTCAGCGGGGCGATCTTGGGCTTCGGCGTCCTGCGGGTCGCGTAGAGCACGAGCAGGACGACGGCGATGGTGAACGTCGCCACGGCGAAGCTGATCACGGCGACGGTGATGGGCTCCTTGATCTGGGCGCGCAGCTGGGCGTTGACCGCGCCCTGGACGGGCAGCACGGCACCTGCGACGACACCGAGCGCGAGCCAGCCGGCGCGGCCGGCGCTCGACATTCTGGGGGCGCCGGGAGGGGCGGCGGCCTTCATGCCCCGGATGATCACGACGATGCCGGCGAGGACGGCGACGGCGCCGACGACGATCCCGGCGCTCAGGTCCTTCCGCTCCAGGCCGAGGAGGCCGAAGAGGTCGAGGGCGAGCGAGGCGAACATCTGGCCGGTGACGAAGAGCCCGACGGCGGCGAGGGCGCCGAGCCGTGGGAAGAGCAGGATGCCGCTGGTGATGTAGAGCGGACTGGCCAGTCCGCCCAGCAGCTGCCAGGCCTCGACGTCGGGCAGTCTGCCGAGCGCGCCGAGGGCTCCGGCCACCACCGCGAGCACGGTCAGCAGACCGGTCGCGACGCCGAGCTGGATGGTCGAGGCGCCGTACGGGGTGCCGACGGCCGAGTTGAGCTGGAGGTTCACCGAGGCCTGGACGGCCAGGAGGCAGCCGACCAGCAGGGCCGCGGCGAGGAGCGCGGTGTGCATCTTGATCTCCCTGGGGCGGGATGGCGAGCAGGTAAGTGGACACTAAGTCCGTTTAGCATGCCATGGGACACGGCAAACGGACAAGATGTCCACTTAGCTTCAGGGGAAGTAAGGTCTGGTCCATGAGCGACGACGAGCAGCGCGGACGTGGCGCCGCCTCCGTGCACCGGGTCGGCGGGCTCCTTGGCGATCTTCAGGCCGCGGACGAACAGCCGGTCGCCCCGCGCAGACGCGCGGACGCGGAACGCAACCGTGCCCAGATCCTGGCCGCGGCCGAGCAGCTCTTCGCCGCACAGGACCCGCGGACGGTCACCATGGACCGGATCGCCAAGGCCGCGGGCGTGGGCCGCGCCACGCTCTACCGGAGCTTCCCCGACCCGTCGTCGGTCGCCGTCGCGCTGCTCGACGAGCACGAGCGCCGGCTCCAGGGGCAGCTCATCTACGGCCCGCCGCCGCTCGGGCCCGGCGCGCCGGCGGGGGAGCGGCTCGCCGCGTTCTACCTGGCGATGCTCGATCTGCTGGAACGTCATCTGCCGCTGGCGCTCGGCGCGGAGACCGGCCCCGCGCGCTTCCGGACCGGCGCCTACGGCTTCTGGCGCGTCCATGTCCGCACCCTGCTCGTCGACCACGGGGTCCGGGACCCCGACCCGCTGATCGACATCGCGCTCAGCCCGCTGTCACCCGAGCTCTTCCAGTTCCAGCGGCACGAGCTCGGCCTCTCGACCGAGCGCATCGGCTGCTCCCTGGCGGACTTCGCCCGCCAGCTGCTGCGCTCGGGGGAATGAACCGGAGCCCCGGCCGGCGGGCCGGGGCGGGTGGGGCCGACGGGCGGACCCGCGGTCGGGTCGGGTCGGAACGTGGATCCGCGGTCGGGTCGGGACGGAACGCGGATCCGTGGTCGGCCGGTGGCGGAGGGCGGATCCGCGCGCGGGAGGGCCCCGGCGAGGGTGGCCCCGGCGAGGGCGGGGTCCGTCAGGCCCGATCGGCGGGGTGCCCTAGGCGCCGCGCGGGCGGCCCGTCGGATGGACCAGGCCCGGCAGGATCAACTGCCAGATACGGGAGAGCCGTTGCTCCGCGGGGCCGCGCAGCGCCCCGTTCTCGGCGGTCCTTGGCTCGTTCGCGGGCCAGAACTCGTCGCCGGGCGGGTGGGGGCGGCGCATCTCCAGCTCGACCCCGGTGATCACATAGCCGAGGAGCGCGGCCACCGCGGTGGCGTCCACGCCCGGGCGCAGGGCCTTCTCGGCCTCGGCGAAGCGCGCCAGACGCGAGACCTCGCGCCGCCAAGGGCAGTCCCCGGAGAGCCCGGGGTCGGTTAACTGCAGCTCGCGCGCGAGGCGTTCCCCGGCGCGCGCCATCGGATCGGTCTCGAAGAGCCGGATCAACGCGTGCGTGGCGAGCACCAGTTTGTCGATCGCGGTGCCGCCCACGCCCTCCGTGGAGAGGCAGGCCGATTCGACCGTGATCCGTGTGACCGCGTGGGCCCGCCCGCGGACCGCCGTCGCCAGATCCGCCTTCGTCGCGAAGTGGAAGACGAGCGCGCCCGTGGTCACCCGTGCCTCGCCGGCGATCCTCGCCAGGGACGCCCGCTCGTAGCCGAGCCCGTCGAACACCCTCGCGGCCGCCGACAGGATCTCCTGTCTCGTCCGCTCCGCCCGCTGTTGAATCGCCATGAGCTCCCCCGTCGGCTTGCGAGAAGGTGCCGGAGCGTAATGTTCCGGCCCGCGCCTGTGACCGACTCGAAACTATCCGGCCGGGAGGCCACGAAACGTGGCCTCCCGACCCACCGGCCGAAACTGGGGCTTGACGGGCATCTCCCTTCCAGGTCGAGGGCGCCGCCCCCACGCCGCCCCTCCGTGAAGTGACCGGAACCGGGGGTATGGCCTGTCAGGTGGATTCGGCCGTTCCGGAGACGGCGGATGACCGCGTCCGCGAGCGGGATACGGCCACCCCGGCGAGGCACAGCGCGCCCCCGGCCAGCGTGAGCGGCCCCGGCAGCTCACCCAGGAACACCCACGCCATCAGGACGACGAGCGCGGGTACGGCGTAGGTCGTCGCGCCCATGCGTCCCGCGGTGGTACGGGCCAGGGCGTAGGCCCAGGTCGTGAACGCGAGCGCGGTCGGGAAGACCCCCAGGTAGATCATGTTCAGGGTCGCGGACAGCGGCGCGCGCCCGGCCTCCTCGACCAGCCGCCCGGCGAACGGCAGACAGGCCACCGCCCCCACCAGGCACCCGAAGGTCGTCACCTGCAGCGCGCTGCCGTGGGCGAGCGCCGGCTTCTGGGCCACGACCCCGCCCGCGTACGCCATCGCCGCGAGCACGCAGAGCAGCACCCCGAGGACCGACGCGTGCCCGCCCGCGGGCGAACGGGACATAGAAAGCCCCACGGTCACCGCGCCCGCGAAGGACACCGCCATGCCCGCGAGCAGCCGGGGCGGCAGGGACTCCTTCAGGAACCGCGCGCCGAGCAGTGCGATCAGGATCGGCCCGATGTTCACCACCATCGCCGCCGTGCCCGCGTCGACCTCCTGCTCGCCCCAGTTGAGCACCACCATGTACACCCCGAACCAGAGCAGGCCCGAGACGACGATCCCCGGCCAGGCCGCCCGGGGCGGCAGCCCCTCGCGCCGGACCAGGAGCACGGCCCCGAGGACCAGGACCCCGGCGAGCAGCCGCCCGAGCGCGAGGGCTCCGGGGGAGTAGGCCGCCCCCGCGCTGCGGATGGAGACGAAGGCGGAGGCCCACAGGACGACGGTGACACCGGCGGCGGCGATCGCGAGCCGCGAGGATTGCTTCTGCATGGGTAGACCGTAGGGTGCGGACACTTCGGCGCTCACCGCACTGTCGCCCGCCCGTTTCACCGCAGGTCCGCCGGGTCGATGCCCAGGGACGCGCGCAGCGCGCTCTCGCCCGCCTCGGTCACCTTCACGGCCCGCTCGGACCCGATCCGTACGCACCACCCGGCGTCCAGCGCGTGCCGGCACAGCTCGGCGCCCGCGACCCCCGCGAGGTGCGGCCGCCGCTCGGTCCAGTCGAGACAGCCGCGCGCGACGGGCCGCCGCCCCCGGCGTACGAGGGGGACGCCCAGCTCGTCGAACCAGGCCAGGCCGCGGTCCGTGAGCGCGAACCCGGTGTCCTGGCGCAGCAGTCCGCGCGTGGTCATCGCCTCGGTGACGGTGATGCCGAGCCGTCCGGCGAGATGGTCGTAGCAGGTACGGCCCCGGGCCATCGCCCGTCCGGCGTTCGCGGCCCGCAGCGAGCGGGGCGGCGCGGTCACCGCCGGCTCGGAGCGGGCGGCCAGCTCCTCGACGAGGTGCGCGATCCCGGGGCCGGCGAGCCGTACGTACCGGTGGCGGCCCTGGCGTTCCTGCGTCAGGACGCCGCCGGTGACGAGTTTCCCGAGGTGTTCACTGGCGGTGGAGGGCGCCACGCGCGCGTGCCGGGCGAGTTCTCCGGCGGTCCAGGCCCGTCCGTCGAGCAGGGCGAGCAGGAACGCGGCGCGGGTCTCGTCCGCGAAGAGCGCCGCGAACGCGGCGAGGTCACTGGCAGCCATGCGTCCAGCGTCCCGTACTCACGCTTCGGCGGCGGCCGAACCGTCACCCGACGACGCCCAGGAGGCCCCGCCCCGTGCCTCGTACTGGAGCCGCAGCCCGTCGAGCAGCGCCCGCAGGCCCGTGTCGAAGGCGCCCTCGTCGACCTTCTGGCGGTGCTCCGCGAGGAGGTGCGCCTGGCCGAGGTGGGGGTAGTCGGCGGGGTCGTAGGCCGTCTCGTCGTCCACGAAGCCGCGGGCGAAGGAGCCGAGGGCGGAGCCGGTGATGAAGTACCGCATCAGCGCGCCGATGGAGGTGGCCTGGGCGGGCGGCCAGCCGGCCCGGACCATCGCGCCGAAGACGGCGTCAGCGACGCGCAGGCCCGCCGGGCGGCGACCGGGGCCCTGGGCGAGGACCGGCACGATGTGCGGGTGGTCGGCGAGGGCGGCGCGGTAGGAGACGGCCCAGTCGTGCAGCGCCGTCAGCCAGTCGCGCCCGTCGGACTCCGCGAACATCGACAGATCGATCTTCGCGCTGACCGCGTCGGCGACCGCGTCGAGGATCTCGTCCTTCGTGCGGAAGTGGTTGTAGAGCGAGGGGCCGCTCACTCCGAGCTCGCCCGCGAGCCGCCGGGTCGAGAGCGCGCCGAGCCCTTCCGCGTCCACGAGCGCGCCCGCCGTCTCGACGATGCGTTCTCGGCTGAGCAGGGGCTTGCGCGGTCGGGCCATGGCGCACATAGTAGGCCTGCGCAATAAAACTAGCAGTGGTAATTAACGAGCGGCCGGGCAGCGCCCGGGTGAGGGGTGACACGGTGGATCTGGCGCTGAGCGAGGAGCAGGAAGCCGTCCGGCGGCTCGCCGAGGACTTCGTCGCACGCGAGGTCACCCCGCACGCCGTCGCGTGGGACCGCGCCGAGGAGGTCGACCGGGCCATCGTGAAGAAGCTCGGCGCCGTCGGCTTCCTGGGACTCACCGTCCCGGAGGAGTACGGCGGTTCGGGCGGCGACCACCTCGCGTACTGCCTCGTGACCGAGGAACTGGGCCGCGGCGACTCCTCCGTGCGCGGCATCGTCTCCGTCTCGCTCGGCCTCGTGGCCAAGACCGTCGCCTCCTGGGGCACCGAGGAGCAGAAGCGGAGCTGGCTGCCCCGGCTCGCGTCCGGCGAGGCGCTCGGCTGCTTCGGCCTCACCGAGCCCGGCACCGGATCCGACGCCGGCAACCTCGCCACCCGGGCGGTGCGGGACGGCGACGACTACGTCGTCAACGGCACCAAGATGTTCATCACCAACGGCACCTGGGCCGATGTCGTGCTGCTCTTCGCCCGTACCAACGACACCCCCGGTCACCAGGGCGTCTCCGCCTTCCTCGTCCCCGCCGACACCCCCGGCCTCACCCGCCGGCCGGTCCACGGCAAGCTCGGCCTGCGCGGCCAGGCCACCGCCGAACTGGTCCTGGAGGACGTCCGCGTCCCGGCCGCCGCGATGCTCGGCCCCGAGGGCAAGGGCTTCGCCGTGGCCATGTCCGCCCTCGCCAAGGGCCGTATGTCGGTCGCGGCGGGCTGCGTCGGCATCGCCCAGGCCGCCCTCGACGCCGCCGTGCGGTACGCGGGGGAGCGCGAGCAGTTCGGGAAGCCCATCGCCTCGTACCAGCTCGTGCAGGAACTCATCACCGACATCGCCGTCGACGTGGACGCCGCCCGGCTGCTGACCTGGCGGGTCGCCGACCTGATCGACCGGGGCCAGGACTTCGCCACCGCCGCCTCCAAGGCCAAGCTGTACGCCTCCGAGGCCGCCGTCCGCGCCGCGAACAACGCCCTCCAGGTCTTCGGCGGCTACGGCTACATCGACGAGTACCCGGTCGGGAAGCTGCTCCGCGACGCGCGCGTCATGACCCTGTACGAGGGCACCAGCCAGATCCAGAAGCTCATCATCGGCCGGGCACTGACGGGGGTCTCCGCCTTCTGAGGTCTGAGTACCGGGCTGAGTACGCGGACGGATGTGGCGCCTGCCACATCCGTCCGATGCTGTGCCCATGAGCGACACACCGGTCAAGCAGCAGAACACCGCCGCCTACTACATGCAGGCTGTCATCTCCTTCGGGATCGCGATCGCGGCCGTGTCCATCGGGGTCTACCAGCTCGACGCGAGCGCCTGGGTCCGCGCCTTCCTCGCCGTCTCGGTCCTCTACCTCACGACCTCGGCCTTCACGCTCGCCAAGGTCGTCCGTGACCGGCAGGAGGCCGGCCAGATCGTCAGCCGGGTCGACCAGGCCCGCCTGGAGAAGCTCCTCGCCGAGCACGACCCCTTCCAGAAGCTCTGAGCCGTCGACCGCTGCCCGCCGCTGCCCACAGCCACCGGCCGCTGCCGATCGGCGGCGATCGGTACCGATCGGCATCGATCGGGCATCGATCTCTAAGCGCTTGCTCACCCTCGTTGTATGGTGTTCGTCCTGACGGGGTCGAGAGGGAGTGTGGGATGAGCGCGGCGGAGCAGACGCCCGGGGGCGAGGACATGCCCTGGGGCGAGGTCACGCCCGAGGCGGCCCGGCGACTGCTGGTGGCCGCCGTCGAGGCGTTCGCCGAGCGCGGCTACCACGCCACCACCACCCGGGACATCGCCGGCCGCGCCGGCATGAGCCCGGCCGCGCTCTACATCCACTACAAGACCAAGGAAGAGCTGCTCCACCGGATCAGCCGGATCGGTCACGACAAGGCCCTGGAGATCCTCCGGGCCGCGGCGGGCGGCGACGGCACGGCCGCCGAGCGCCTCGCCGACGCCGTGCGCTCCTTCGTCCGCTGGCACGCCGAGCGCCACACCACCGCGCGGGTCGTCCAGTACGAGCTCGACGCCCTCGGCGCCGAGCACCGCGCCGAGATCGTCGAGCTGCGCCGCGAGTCCGACGCCGCGGTGCGCGGGATCATCAACGAGGGTGTTGCGGCGGGCGAGTTCGACGTGCCGGACGTCCCCGGCACCACGGTCGCCGTGCTCTCCCTCTGCATCGACGTCTCGCGCTGGTTCAACACCCAGGGACGCCGGACGCCCGACGAGGTCGGCGCGCTCTACGCCGACCTCGTCCTCAGGATGGTCGGCGCTCAGAAGTAGTAGCGGGACACCGATTCGGCGACGCAGGCCGGCTTCTCGGCGCCCTCGCGCTCCACGGTCACGGCCGCCGTCACCTGCACGCCGCCGCCCGCCTCCTCGACCTTCGTCAGGACGGCCGTGGCGCGCAGCCGCGAGCCGACCGGGACCGGGGCGGGGAAACGCACCTTCTCGGTGCCGTAGTTGATGCCCATCTTCATGCCCTCGACGGACAGGATCTGCGGGACGAACACCGGCAGCAGGGAGAGCGTCAGATAACCGTGCGCGATGGTCGCGCCGAACGGCCCGTCGGCGGCGCGCTCCGGGTCGACGTGGATCCACTGGTGGTCGCCGGTGGCCTCGGCGAAGAGGTCGATGCGCTTCTGGTCGATCTCCAGCCAGTCGCTGTGCCCCAACTGCTCGCCGACCCCCGCGCGCAACTCCTCGGCGGAGGTGAAGATCCTCGGCTCGGCCATGTCCCTGCTCCCTCTCGTCACGCCTTCTCCGGCTCTCCGGCTCCCCGTCCCGGGCTCCCCGGTCGCGCTGTCTAAGCGCTTGCTCAGCATGTGGGGGTGAGGGGCGCTCTGTCAACGGATCCGTGGGGGGCGGCGCCGGCCGACCAGTAGGGTTGACGGGGTGCCGCAGATTCCAGAGAAGATCCACGAACTCACCGTCGGTCAGCTCTCCGCCCGTAGCGGGGCCGCCGTCTCCGCCCTGCACTTCTACGAGGCGAAGGGGCTCATCAACAGCCGCCGCACCACCGGCAACCAGCGCCGCTACGGCCGCGACACCCTGCGCCGGGTCGCCTTCGTCCGGGCCGCGCAGCGGGTGGGCATCCCGCTGGCCACGATCCGTGAGGCGCTCTCCCAGCTCCCGGAGGAGCGCACGCCCACCAACGAGGACTGGGCCAGACTCTCGGCCGCCTGGCGCACCGAACTCGACGAGCGCATCAAGCAACTGGGCCGGCTCCGCGACCACCTGACGGACTGCATCGGCTGCGGCTGTCTGTCGCTGGAGAACTGCGTCCTGTCCAACCCCGACGACGCCTTCGGCGAGCGGATGGCCGGCTCCCGCCTGCTGCCGGTCCGCCGGACCGCCTCGGACGGGGATGACGGCTAGGCCGTGGGCGGACGGCGCCGCGTTCCGGGCAGGGCCCAGGCCCTGACCCACCGGACGCGCCGGAGCGCGGAGGCACGGAGCGGGTGCGGTCCGCCCGTAGGGGACAGCGGCGGGGTCGGCCCGCCTGTCCGGGGCCGGGCCGCGGCCAGGCGTGGTCGGCGCGCAGGGGGCCGAGTGGACCGGTCTGCCCGTCCGGGGGCCGCGGCGGGCCGGTCCCTCCGTACGGGAGCGCGGCGCGGGCCCCGGCCTCGGCCCCGCGCTCCGGGAGCGCCGCCCTCCTCCGGGGCCGGCCCGTGCCGGTCGACCGGCACGAGGTCGTGCCCCGGCGTTCACGCCGCCGAGGCCAGCGACCGGACGCGCTCCCCGCGGGCGCGGGCCAGCGCCCCCGAGGTGAGCACCGAGCGCGGCACGCCCACCCCGCAGTCCCCGCACACCGGACCGAGCCACGGCTCGGGGGCGTCGCCCGGACCGGCCCACGCGATCCGGGGTCCCGCGCACACCGGGCAGCCCTCGCCCGGTCCGCGTTCCAGGGCCGAGATCAGCCTCCGCAGCACCTCCGGCAGCGGGTCCGAGGGGTGCACGGCCGGATCGCCGCACTTCACCACCCCGTTGCCGCCCCAGACCCGCCGGTGCCAGTCGTCGAGCGCCCCGGGCCGGCGCAGGCCCTCGTGCTTCTCCCGCCGCCGCCGGGCGGCGAACCTCTCCTCGTACGCGAGCCACAGGGCCCGCGCCTCCTCAAGCTCGTCGAGCGCGGCGATCAGCCGCCCGGGGTCGAGCTCCCGGTCCTCGGGTCCGAACCTGTGCCTGCGGCACAGGTGGTCCCACGTAGCCCGGTGCCCGTACGGCGCGAACCGCTCCAGACACTTGCGCAGGGAGTACCTGCGCAGGGCCGTGTCGCACCCAGGATCGCGCACCTGTCTCGCGAGACTCCGGAACCCGGCCATCTCCCGCCACCTCCGTCGCTGGTCCTTCCGCGGTATCAGAGGGACGAACGAGCGCGCTCCCGTGTTCCATCGAAATTCGGATGGGACCCATCAACGGTGCGCGAGGTGCTCCCGGGAACCTGGCGGAACCGAGCCGTCCGGTGAGCTCCGCCGACCCGTCTACCGCCCGATGCGGGACGCCGACACCACCACCCGGGCCAGCTCGGGGCGGCAGACGTCGCTGTGCGAACGGACCACGTCCGCCACGTCCACGTTCACGCACCCCGAGGCCGGCACCCCCTGACGCAGCACCGTCGCCAAGGTCCGCACCACCGTCCCCGGCACCGCCTGGACGCCGTCGTGCCCGATCGCCCCCCAGCGCGGATCGCCGGTGTCGAGCAGCCCGGCCGGGGCGCCGATCGAGGCCCCGGAAGGCCCGGCCCCGGAAGGCCCGGCCCCGGAAGGCCCGGCCCCGGAAGGCCCGGCACCAGAAAGCCCGGCGCCGGAAGGCTCCGCCCCGAGCCGTTCCGTCCCGAGCGACGCCGAGTCGCCCGCGAGCCGGGACGCCAGCGGATACATCACCCCGAGCGCCGTGTCATGCCGCGAGTAGCAGGCCACCACGGGCCCCCGGACCCGCTGCCGCACGTCCCGCAGCGAGCCTGAGCGCCCGGCGTCGTGCGGCAGCCGCGCGGCGAACGCGTAGTGGGAGAAGGCCCCCTGGAGCAGGGTCACCGAGGCGACCGGACGGGCCCCGGTGGGCAGCCCCTTCAGCGCGTACGCGACGAGCCGGGCGCCCATGCTGTGGCCCACCAGGTGGACGCGGAGTCCCGGAGCGGCCCGGGCGACCTCGCCGAGCAGCGGTCCCAGGCCGGCCTCGCCGACCTGCCCGGCCCGTCTCTTCATCACGTAGTACGTGGCCTGCCGCAGGACCTCCCTGGCGCCCTTCCAGTACCGCTTGAGCCCCTCGCCGAAGCCCTCGGCGGGAGCACCCTCCACCGCCTCCACCGCCTCCGTGAACCGCGCGCACACCTCCACCGGGTCCGCGACCAGGAACCCCGGCACCCGCTCCCCGGCCCCGGCCGCGGCTTCCCGGCCGCCGCCGGGCGCGAGGTCCGCCAACTCCCGCAGCAGCGCGCCGAACTCGGCGAACGCGCTCTCCTCCGCCGGTGCCGTCACGAGGAGTTCCGTGAGCCGGTCGAGGACCGGCTCCTTCTCCGGGAGGACCCGTACGAGGGCCCGGTAGTCGGGGACCGGCTCGTCCGTGAACATCATCGAGGGCCAGATCACCCCCGCGTACCCCGCCTCGACCCCGGGCGCGAGCAGCCCGGGGAAGGGGGCGAAGAAGTCCGAGCAGAGCCGGGTCGCGCCCGACGGCGAGCTGTTCCACCCGTGCGCGAACAGCACCAGGTCGGAGACGCCCTGCCGGGCGAGCCCGGCGAGAGCCGAAGCCTGCCCCGGGGGGCCGTCGCCGTCCTTGTCGAAGGTGATCTCCCGGTAGGGCTCCACGCTCATTCCGGCCACGGCACGACCGTCCCTCCGCTTCGAGGGGGCCGCAGCGCCGAGTGCGCCCCGTGCGCGGGCGGCGGCTCCACCGCCAGCATGCCCGCGCACGGGCCCGTCCAGACGTGCGGCGGGCGGTCAGCGCAGCCGGGCCGCCGAGATCCGGGGGAAGTGGATCAGGAGGTCGTACGAGGAGGAGAGCCGGACGGGCACGGTGTCGCCCGGCCAGGGGTACGCGGTGCCGATGCTCCGGGTCGGCCGGGCCTCCCCGAGCCAGTCGCGCGCCACCGGAGTCGTACGCCGGAGGTCCAGGTAGAAGGGGGTGGACGAGACCCGGTCCAGCGTGTGGGCGCCGCTGTCGGGGCCGAGCGGTCCGACGGTGAAGGGCCGGAGCGGCTCGCCCGGGGCCTCGGTGTCGTGCGCGTTGAAGGAGCCCTGCCCGAAGGTGGCGCCCACGCTCACGTAGTCCCGGCCGAGCGTGTCCCGCAGGAACGCGCCCTGGAGGCGCGGGTACTGGTCCGGCCTCGGCGTCACGTACCCGACGTGGCCGTTGTGCGCGGAGAGCAGGATCCGGTCGCCGGTCTTCCGCTGCCACCACACGGTGTTCTCGGCCATGATCCGGTCGCGGTAGAGCATCGCCGCGGCGATCCCCTCCGGCGTCGCGATGTCATGGGCGAGCTCCGTGCCGACCTGGGCGATCGCGCGCGCGTGCTGCACGGCCCAGGCGTACGCCTCCCGCGCCCCGGGGCCCTTGCCGGGCCGCTGGCGCTCCAGGAGGGCCAGGGCCCGGTTCACGTCGCCGGACATCCGCTTCCGCTCGGCGAGCGGCCGGTTCATGTACCCCGTCATCCACTCCTCGACCCCGCCCGTGGGCCGCGAGCCCCGGTACAGCTCCTGGAAGCGGGGGAGGAGCGCGGGACGGGTCCGGGCCACGTACGAGGTCACGGCGTCGAAGACGTTCCCGCCCGCGTAGCCGAGGTCGTTGCCCATGAAGCGGACCTGGTGCTCGGGGTGGAGCCGGTTGTGCTGCCGCATCCAGCGGAAGAGGTCGAGGTACTCCTCGGTGTTCCAGAGGCGGTACGACTCCTGGAACTCGTCCCGCATGATCGCCCGGATGTCGCCGCGGCCGGTCCGCACCCACTCGTCGACGAGCAGCCCGGTGGACCAGGGGGCCTCCAGGGCGAAGGTGGTGAAGCCCTGCCGCTCCACGAGGTGTTCGAAGATCCGGTGCTTGGCCGTGAAGAACTCCGCCGAGCTGTGGGTGGCCTCGCCGATGCCGACGACCTTGGCCGAGCCGATCATCCGGTCGAGCGGGCGCAGGTCGGTCAGGGGCTGCGCGGTGCGGGCGAGTTCACGCGCGGGATCGGGAGCGGCCGGGGCCGTGGCGGCGCCGGCGGCGGGCGCCAGGGAGCCGAGACAGGCGGCGACCAGCAGCCCGACGAGCGGCAGCCGACGCCGTAACGGGGAACGGGAGGAGCGGGAGGAACGGGAGGGGCTGGAAAGGTTCATGGGACAAGCGTCGTCGGCGGGACACCCCCGAGGACATCCCGCCCGCACCCCTGTCGACCGGGGGACAACCCCACCGGCCCCGGCGCGGCGCCGCGAACCGGGCCGGCGGGACAACCCCACCGGCCCCGGCACCGCGAACCGGCCGGCGGGACACCCCCCCCTCACCGGTACAGCAGATACTCCCTCCGCACCGCCCGGAAGGCCGTCAGGTCCGCCTGCCAGGCACCCACGGTCTCGTCCACGTCCGCGCCCGCGTCGATCAGCGTCCGGACCCGCGTCGAGCCGGTCAGCTTGTCGATCCAGTCGTCCGGCCGCCAGGCGAAGCCGGACCACGCGCTCCGGGCGGTGATCAGGAGCCCGATCCCGGTCCGTACCGGGTCGAAGGACGCCCGGTCGTGGACGTGCAGCTGCACCCCGCCGACGGTCCTGCCCTGGAACTTGGAGAAGGTCGGCGCGAAGTACGCCTCGCGGAACCGGACCCCCGGCAGCCCGAGGGCGTTCGCCGCCTCCGCCCACCGCCGGTCGATCCCCTCGGCGCCGAGCAGTTCGAACGGGCGGGTGGTGCCCCGCCCCTCGGAGAGGTTCGTCCCCTCGAAGAGACAGGTGCCGGAGTAGACGAGCGCGGTCTCCGGCGTCGGCATGTTCGGGCTGGGCGGTACCCAGGGCAGCCCGGTGGAGTCGAAGAACTCCGCGCGCCGCCATCCCGTCATCCGTACGGTCTCCAGGGCGACCGGCGTCGTCAGGAACTCGCCGTTGAAGAGCCGGGCCAGTTCGGCCACGGTCATGCCGTGCGCCTGCGCGATCGGCTCCCGCCCGACGAAGGTGGCGAAGGCCCGGTCGAGGACGGGGCCGAGCGCCGCCCGCCCGGTGACCGGGTTCGGCCGGTCCAGGACGACGAGCCGCTTCCCGGCGAGGGCGGCGGCCACCATGCAGTCGTACAGGGTCCAGATGTAGGTGTAGAAGCGGGCTCCGACGTCCTGGATGTCGAAGACGACCGTGTCCACCCCGGAGGCGGTGAAGACGTCCGCGAGCGGCTGTCCGCTCTTCAGGTACGTGTCGTAGACGGGCAGTCCGGTCGCCGGGTCGTCGTACCGCCCCTCCGAGCCGCCCGCCTGCGCCGTGCCGCGGAAGCCGTGCTCGGGTCCGAAGACGGCGGCCAGGTCGACGCGTTCGTCGGCGTGCATCACGTCCACGATGTGCCGTGCGTCCCGGGTGATGCCGGTGGGGTTGGTGACGACGCCGACCCGTTCGCCGGCGAGGAGGGCGTACCCGTCGTCCGCGAGCCGCTCGAAGCCGGTCCGCAGCCGCCCGCGCGCGGGGGGTCCCTCCGCCGCCGAGGCGGTGGGCGCGGTGGCCGCCACCGTCCCGAGGGCGCCCCCGGCGGCCAGCAGACTCCGTCGCGACAGGCTCATGCGGAAACCTCCTCGATCGCCGTCCCCGGCCGGGGCGCGTGACATGGGCACGCACGCTAGCGCTCCTGCCGCCGCTGGGGAACGAGGCGTGCGGGGCGGGCCCGGTACGACCCTTCCCCGATCCCTTCCCTCCCTACATACCGACCGGTTAGTCTGCCGACCGGAAGGTCATTCCGTACGGCACGGGGAGAGGTGGATCACGCCATGAGCGCGGGTACGGGTACGGGCATGGGTACGGGCGCGAGCGGCGTCCAGGGCGCCGGAGTCGTCGTCACGGGAGCGGGCGGTGGCATCGGCGCCGCCCTCGCCCGCCGGTTCGCCGCCGAAGGGGCCCGGGTCGTCGTCAACGACCTCGACCCCGACCGCACCAAGGCCGTCGCGGAGGAGATCGGCGCCCTCGCCGTCCCGGGCGACGCCTCCGCCGTCGTCGACGAGGCCCGCGAGGCCCTCGGCGGCACCGTCGACATCTGGTGCGCCAACGCCGGACTCTCCTCGCCCGGCGACGCCTTCGCCGACGAGGACGTCTGGGCCGCCGCCTGGGACGTCAACGTCATGGCCCACGTCCGCGCGGCCCGCGCCCTCCTCCCAGAATGGCTGGAACGGGGCAGTGGCCGGTTCGTCTCCACCGTCTCCGCCGCGGGCCTGCTCACCATGATCGGCGCGGCGCCGTACAGCGTCTCGAAGCACGGCGCCTACGCCTTCGCCGAGTGGCTCTCCCTCACCTACCGGCACCGCGGCCTCGCCGTCCACGCCATCTGCCCGCAGGGTGTCCGTACGGACATGCTCACCGCCGCCGGAACGGCCGGCGAGCTGGTCCTCGCCCCCACCGCCATCGAGCCCGAGGACGTCGCCGACGCCCTCCTCGACGCGATCGAGGCCGACCGCTTCCTCGTCCTGCCGCACCCCGAGGTGGCCGGTTACTACCGCAACCGGGCCACCGACCCGGAGCGCTGGCTCACCACCATGAACCACGTCCAGCGGACCTGGGAGACGGGCGCCCGTTAGCCGGCGCCCCGGCGGATGGGAAGATCTACCGGCGGGAACACGTTCCCCTGACCGAAAACGATCACCAAGGAAGGCGGCGGAGCATGGCCAGGACGACGGACGGGAGCGGCACACCCGTCCCCCAGAGGCTCCTCGCCGCCGCCACCCGGCTCTTCGCGGAGCAGGGGTACGACCGCACCTCCGTGCAGGAGATCGTCGAGGCCGCCGGTGTCACCAAGGGTGCCCTCTACCACTACTTCGGCTCCAAGGAGGACCTCCTCCAGGAGGTCTACGCCCGCGTCCTGCGCCTCCAGCAGGAGCGTCTCGACGCCTACGCGGACGCCGACGAGCCCATCGAGGTCCGGCTGCGCGCCGCCGCCGCCGACGTGGTCGTCACCACCATCGAGAACCTCGACGACGCCGCCATCTTCTTCCGCTCCATGCACCACCTGAGCCCGGAGAAGAACAAGCAGGTCAGGGCCGAGCGGCGCCGCTACCACGAGCGGTTCCGGGCCCTGGTCGAGGAAGGCCAGCAGGCCGGGGTCTTCTCGTCCGCGACCCCGGCGGACCTGGTGGTGGACTACCACTTCGGCTCCGTCCACCACCTGTCCACCTGGTACCGCCCGGACGGCCCGCTGACGCCGCAGCAGGTCGCCGACCAGCTCGCCGACCTGCTGCTGCGCGCGCTCCGTCCCTGAGCCGCGGCTACAGGTACTTCTTCAGCTCCCGGTGGGCCAGCGACCGCTGGTGCACCTCGTCCGGCCCGTCCGCGAGCTTCAGCGTCCGCGCCGCCGCCCACAGCTCGGCCAGCGGGAAGTCCTGCGAGACCCCGCCCGCCCCGTGCGCCTGCACGGCCCGGTCGATGATGTCGACCACCGCGCGCGGGGTCGCGATCTTGATGGCCTGGATCTCGGTGTGGGCGCCGCGGTTGCCGACGGTGTCCATGAGCCAGGCCGTCTTGAGGACGAGGAGCCGGAGCTGCTCGATCGTCACGCGGGCGTCCGCGATCCAGTTCTGGACGACGCCCTGCTGGGCGAGCGTCTTGCCGAAGGCGGTACGGGAGACCGCGCGTCGGCACATCAGCTCCACGGCCCGCTCGGCCATGCCGATGAGCCGCATGCAGTGGTGGATGCGGCCGGGGCCGAGCCGGGCCTGGGCGATGGCGAAGCCGCCGCCCTCCTCGCCGACGAGGTTCGAGGCGGGGACGCGGACGTCGTGGAACACGACCTCGGCGTGACCGCCGTGGGAGTGGTCCTCGTAGCCGTACACCCGCATCGCCCGGCGGACCTCCACGCCGGGGGTGTCGCGCGGCACGAGGATCATCGACTGCTGGCGGCGGAGGTCCGCGCCGTCGGGGTCGGTCTTGCCCATCACGATGAAGACCTTGCAGTCGGGGTTCATCGCCCCGGAGATGTACCACTTGCGGCCGGTGACGATATACGCTCCCCCACTCTCGGCTCCGCTCGAGCGGGAGGTGCCCCCATCGTCCCGCCGGATCCGGGTCTCGATGTTCGTCGCGTCCGAGGAGGCGACCTCGGGCTCGGTCATCGCGAAGGCCGAGCGGATCTCGCCGGCGAGCAGCGGCTCCAGCCACTGCTTCTTCTGCGCCTCGTCGCCGAACTGGGCGAGCAGCTCCATGTTCCCGGTGTCCGGGGCGGCGCAGTTGAGGGCGGTGGGGGCCAGGTGGGGGCTGCGGCCGGTGATCTCGGCGAGCGGCGCGTACTGGAGGTTGGTCAGCCCGGCACCGTACTCGGCGTCGGGCAGGAAGAGGTTCCACAGGCCCTGCCGCTTGGCCTCGGCCTTGAGCTCCTCGACGATCCGCGGGGTGTCCCACGGTGAGGGGAGCAGGGCCCGCTGTTCCTCGGCGGTGGCCTCGGCCGGGTACACGTGCTCGTCCATGAAGGCGAGGAGTCTCGCCCGCAGTTCCTCGGTGCGGGCGTCGTACGCGAAGTCCATGGCGGATCAGCCTTCCTGGAGGGTGGTGAGGCCGTGCTCGATGAAGACGGGGACGAGTTCGCCGATGCGGTCGAAGCCGGCGCCGACGGTCTGGCCGAGGGTGTAGCGGTAGTGGATGCCCTCCAGGATCACGGCGAGCTTGAACCAGGCGAAGGCCGTGTACCAGGCGAGGGCGGAGGTGTCGCGGCCCGAGCGGGCGGCGTAGCGCTCGACCAGTTCGGCGGCGCTCGGGTGCCCGGGGGCCGTGGCGGTCGTGGAGATGGGGGAGTCCGGCAGGTGGAGCGGCGTGCTGTACATGACGAGCAGGCCGAGGTCGGTGAGCGGGTCGCCGAGGGTGGACATCTCCCAGTCGAGGACGGCCCGGATGCGGTCGTGCCCGTCGATGAGGACGTTGTCGAGCCGGTAGTCGCCGTGGATCACGGTGGGCGGCGGCGAGACGGGCAGCGCGCGGCCGAGGGCGGCGTGCAGCTCGTCGATCCCCGCCAGGTCGCGGCCGCGCGAGGCGTCGAGCTGCTTGCCCCAGCGGCGCAACTGCCGGTCGAGGAAGCCCTCGGGGCGCCCGAAGTCGCCGAGCCCGACGGAGTCGGGGTCCACGGCGTGCAGGTCGACGAGGGTGTCGACCAGGCCGAGGACGGCGGCGCGGGTGCGCTCGGGGCCGAGCGGGGTGAGTTCGTCCGCCGAGCGGTACGGCGTGCCGTCGACGAACTCCATGACGTAGAAGGGCGCCCCGAGCACGGAGTCGTCCTCGCAGAGCAGCAGGGTCTCCGGGACGGGCACGTCCGTGGTGTGCAGGGCGCTGATGACGCGGTGCTCGCGCCGCATGTCGTGGGCGGTGGCGAGGACGTGGCCGAGCGGCGGCCTGCGGACCACCCAGCGGCCGGTGCCGTCGGTCACGACGTACGTCAGGTTCGACCGGCCGCCTTCGATCAGCCGGGCTTCGAGGGGGCCGGACACCAGCCCTGGCCGCTCGCGGTCGAGGAAGCGGCGCAGCTGCTCGGGGTCGAGACCTGGCGGCGGGGCGGAACTCATACGTGCGTACCTCCGGATCGGCTTCGGTCGGCGTTCATGATGACCGACCAGTCGGTATGTCGTCCAGAGGGGTGCCGGGAAAGCGCTGCGGATGCTCTGGTCTCCGGTCTGGTCTCTGAATAGAGTTCACATATGGATGCGAAGCTGATCGTCGAGGAAGTCCGGCTGACCCCGATCCTCATCTCCGACCCGCCTCTCCTCAACGTCCAGGGGGTCCATCAGCCGTACACACCCCGACTCGTGGTCGAGGTGGTCACCAGGGGAGGAGTGAGCGGCCTCGGGGAGACGTACGGCGACGGCGTGTACCTGGACCTCGCGCGCCCGCTGGCGGAAGCGCTCCGGGGCCGATCGGTCACGGATGTGAACAGTCTCTTCGCGCTCGCGGAGAGCGCAGACGCGACCGCAGACGCGACCGCAGGCGCGGGCGGCGCCGCGGGCGACGGCGCGGAGACCGGACCGGGCAAGACCTCCGGCGTCGACGCCGGAGGCCTGCGCGGTGTCCGGACCGCCGACAAGCTGCGCCTCTCCGTCGTCTCCGCCTTCGAGACCGCCTGTCTCGACGCCCTGGGCAGGACCCTCGGCCTGCCCGTCCACGCCCTGCTCGGCGGCAAGGTCCGTGACACCGTCGAGTACAGCGCCTACCTCTTCCACCGCTGGGCCGCCCACCCCGGCGCGGACGCCTCGCGCCCGCCGGCGGACGACTGGGGCGCGGCCCTCGACCCCGCCGGCATCGTCGCCCAGGCCCGCCGCTTCGACCGGGAGTACGGCTTCCGGTCCTTCAAGCTCAAGGGCGGGGTGTTCGCGCCCGAACGGGAGATCGCCGCGATCCGCGCGCTCGCCGAGGCGTTTCCCGGCCGCCCGCTCCGTCTCGACCCCAACGGCGCCTGGTCCGTGCGGACCTCCCTCGCCGTCGCGCGCGAACTGAAGGACGTGCTGGAGTACCTGGAGGACCCGGCGAGCGGCACCGACGCCATGGCCGAGATCGCCGCCGGCACCGACGTGCCGCTCGCGACCAACATGTGCGTGACCACGTTCGAGGAGGTCCCGGAGGCCTTCGCGAAGGGAGCGGTACGGATCGTCCTCTGCGACCACCACTACTGGGGCGGTCTCGGACGCACCCGCGAACTGGCAGCCCTCTGCCGGACGTACGGCGTCGGGCTCTCCATGCACTCCAACACCCACCTGGGCATCAGCCTCGCCGCCATGACCCAGGTCGCCGCCACCCTGCCCGAGCTCCACCACGCCTGCGACACCCACTACCCGTGGCAGACGGAGGACGTCGTCACCACCCGCCCCGTCTTCCGGGACGGCCGGCTCACGGTCTCCGACGCGCCCGGCCTGGGCGTCGAGCTCGACCGGGCCGTCCTCGCCGCCCTGCACCGCCGCTGGCTCGACGACGACGGCACCCTGCGGGACCGCGACGACGCGGCGGCGATGCGCGTCGTCGACCCGGAGTGGCGGACGCCGGAGGTCCCCCGCTGGTGACCTTTGAGCCCGGCGACCGCCCGTGCTGAGGCGCACATCCGCGCCGGGGCACAGGGCGGCGCCGACGGGCGCGGTCGGCCGGAGGCGCACGCCCGCACGGAGGCGCACGCCCGCACGGAGGCGCACGCCCGCACGGAGGCGCACGCCCGCACGGAGGCGTGCCCACGCGCCGAGCCACGCCGCCGAGCCGCACGCGCGCGTGGCTCAGGCGTGGCAGGCCACCGGCACCCCGCCGTTCATCGCCGCCATGTCGCCGAAGACCGCCACCGGGTCGAGCGGCGACCCCTCGGCCAGGCCCTCCAGCTCGGCGTACGCCCGGTGCAGGTTCGCCACCAGGCGCTCGCTCTCCCGCCACGCGGCGAACTCCCCGAGCTCCGCCCGCCGCGCCGTCTCCAGCGGCGTCGCCCCCCGCGCGTACCCCTCGGTGGCCAGCTCCCGCACCCACAGCAGATACCGCTCCGTCGCGTCGTACGCCGACGGGTCGGTCACCCGGCCGTGTCCCGGCACCACCGTCGGCGCGTCGAGGGAGCGCAGCAGGTCGAGCGCGCGCAGGGAACCGGCGAGCGAACCCATCGGCAGGAAGGGGGTCCCGCCGTGGAAGACCAGGTCGCCGGTGAAGACGACACCCTGCTCGGGCAGGTGCACGATCGAGTCGCCCGTGGTGTGCGCGGGCCCAGGGTGGATCACCCGTACCTCGATGCCGCCGACGTACAGCGTCAGCCGCTCGCGGTACGTGACGGACGGCGGCAGGATGTCGACCTTCCCGAAGTCGGTCTGCGGCCACAGGAGATGGAGCTGGTGCCCGGCCGCGAGCTGCTCGCTCCGGCAGTTCTCGTGCCCGACGATCCGGGCCTCCGGCAGGAACACCCCGTTGCCGTAGGTGTGGTCGCCGTGGTGGTGGGTCGAGACGATGGTCCCCGGGAGCGGGAGGCCCTCGCCGAGGAGCGCCTCCCGCAGCCGTCGCGCCCGGCGCTCGGTCGCCGCGGTGTCGACGAGCAGCGACTCGCGGGCGTCGCCGAGGAAACCGGCGTTGTTCAGGCACCAGCCTCCGTCGGGCTGGACGAAGGCGTGGACGTTCGGTGCGAGCGCGACCACATAGGGATCGGTGGCAGACAAAGGGATTCCCCCGGATGAGAGCCCGACTGGACAGGGGAAGAGTGCCAGTCGGCCCTGACCCGGGGGAAGTCGGAGCGGATCCGGGACCGGATCAGTGGTCGTCCCAGTGCCCGTCGTGCGCCGCGTGCCGGTGTCCGTCGTGCACGTAGTCGACGTGGTCCCCGTGGGCCACCGTGAGGTGGCCGCAGTCGGGCCCGTGCGCGTGCTCGTGGGCCTCGTGGGAGACGTGACCGGCCTGCTCGCACTCGTCCCAGTGGCCGGAGTGCTCGCGGTGCAGATGCCCGTCGTGCGCGTAGTCGACGTGGTCCCCGTGGGGCACCGCCTCGTGGCCGCAGTCGGGGCCGTGGGCGTGGGTGTGCGCGGGGTGCTCGTGGTGGAGAACGGTCATCACATGGCCTCTGTGAGGGGGCGGACGGACCGTTCCAGGCTAGTCCGGTACGCCCCTCTCGTCCCGCTTCGGACGTTCTGTCCCTCCCGTGTCCTTCCATCGCGCCCGTCTCCCCGACCCCGAGTTGCGGACGCCCCGGCCCGCGCCGAGGGTCGGGGGTATGAAGGCGATCAGCTACAGCCGGTACGGCGGCCCCGAGGTCCTGGAGTACGGCGAGCTGCCCGACCCCAAGATCGGACCCGACGCGGTTTTGGTCAGGGTGCGGGCGGCGGCCGTCAACCCGGTCGACTGGAAGTGCCAGGCCGGGTACCTCGACGGAATGATGGACGCGGTCTTCCCCGTCGTCCCCGGCTGGGACGTCTCCGGCGTCGTGGTCCGGCCCGGCGTCTCCGTCACCGAGTTCGCCGAGGGCGACGAGGTCATGGGCTACGTCCGCGAGGACTTCCTCTCGCGGGGCACCTTCGCGGAGTACGTCGCCGCCCCCGTCCGTACCCTCGCCCGCAAGCCGCGCACGCTCGGCTTCGAGGAGTCCGCCGCGCTGCCGCTCGTCGGTCTCACCGCCTACCAGGTGCTCCACCAGGCCCTCACCGTCGGCCCGGGTGACACCGTGCTGGTGCACGCGGCGGCCGGCGGGGTCGGCTCGATGGCGGTGCAGATCGCCCGCCACCTCGGCTGCCGGGTCATCGGCGCGGCCCGGGACGCGGGTCTCGAACGGGTCGCCGAGCTCGGCGCCGAGCCGGTCCGCTACGACGAGACGACCTTCGCCGACCGGGTCCGCGCCCTCGCCCCGCAGGGCGTGGACGCCGTCCTCGACACCATCGGAGGACCGTTCCTGCGGATCTCCGCCGGCCTCCTCGCCCCGGGCGGCCGGCTCGCCTCGATCGCCGACGGGGAGGTCGTCGCCCTCGGCGGCCGCTACTTCTGGGTCCGCCCGGACCCGGTGGACCTCGCGGCCCTCGCCGACCTGGTCGACGAAGGCGTCCTGACCGTACGGGTGGCCAGGACGTTCCCGCTGGAACGGGCGGCGGACGCGCAGCGCGCGAACGCCGCGGGCGGCCTCAACGGCAAGGTGGTCGTCACCGTCCCCTGACGGTGGTCACGTCCCCGGACGCCGGCCCCCCGGACGGTCGTCAGGTCCTCCGGCGCCGTGCGCCCGTCCCCGGACGCCGTCACCGCCCCGGACGGTCGTCACGTCGCCGGACGAGGGCTCACCAGATCATCGCCGCGCCGAAGACGGCGAGCGCGATCGTGCACCCGGCCGCGAGCAGCCCGCCCCGGTGCGAGAGGGGCCGGGGCCTGGCCGCTGCCAGGGTCCGGATCCGGCGGTGGGCGACGGCCAGGAAACCGATCCACACCAGCGCCGAGAGCGCGAGGCCGGTGAGGCCCACGGGCGTGAGCTCGTCGTGGACGGCCAGCTTCACGGCGAGCACCGCGACGATCGTGCACGACAGGGTCGTACGCCGCCACGCGAGCCGCGTCCGCTCCGGCTGAAGCCCGGGGTCGCGGGCCTCGGCGGAGGCGGCGGGGTCCGGGCCCTCCTCGGCGGCGGGACCGGGGGCGGGGGTCCCCTCCGTCCCGGGGTCGGGATCCCCGCCCCCGCCCGCCGGGCTCACCGCCCGGCCCAGCCGAAGACGACGACCACCACCATCGCGAGCGCCACCGCGGCCACCGCGAAGCTGAGCACCGCGGGGAACCGGGAGACCGGCAGGTCCTCACCGCGCCGCATCGCCCGCTCGCAGCGCACCCAGTGGTTCACCGCCCGCAGCGCGCACAGCACCCCGGCCGCGAGCAGGGCGAGCGCGAGCCCGACCCGTACGCCCCACCGCAGATCCGGCAGGAACTGGTCGACGGCGAAACCGCCGCCGACGAGTGCGAGCGCGGTCCGGATCCAGGCGAGGAAGGTCCGCTCGTTGGCGAGGGAGAAACGGTAGTCGGGAGTCTCTCCCTCGTCCCGGATCCGCTGCGGTGCGAACCACAGCCGCAGACTCTGCACGAAATCGCTCACACGTGCACCCTAGCGGCCAGATGTTCGCCCCGCCCGGCCCTGCCACCCCGCCCCCCGCCCGGCCCCGCCGCCCCGACCCGCCTCCCCGACCCCGCCCGGCCCCCGGCCGGCGCACCCCGGCCCCCGGCCGGCGCACCCCGGCCAGGTCCCGGCCCGGTCCCGCCCGGTCCCGGCCAGTCCCACCGGGCCCCGCCCGCGCCCTCGCCAGGGGTGTCGTGTCGATCAGGCCGGGCTCGCGGCGTGATCGACAAGGCACCCCTAGCGCATCCGCAGCCGCTCGTGCGCGGCGAGCCCGTCCGGCACCCACTCCCAGTCGTCCAGTCGCCGGTCCAGCTCCTCCTCCGTCAGGAAGGAGTGCCAGGCGACCTCCTCCGCCTGCGGGTGGACGGGCAGGTCGCAGCGCACCTCGTACACGGCCGACCACCACTTCCCGGCCACGCCCTCGGAGTCGTACAGGAAACGCAGGACCGGCTCGGGGCGGGGGAGCCCGGAGACCCCCAGCTCCTCCTCGGCCTCGCGCAGCGCGGCCTCGTCGTAGGACTCGCCCGCGCCGACGACCCCGCCGACGAACATGTCGTACAGCCCCGGGAAGACCAGCTTGGTCGGGGTCCTGCGGTGGACGAAGACCCGCCCCGAGGCGTCCCGGACCCTGACGAAGACGCAGCGATGGATCAGGCCCCGCGCGTACACCTCACCGCGTGGGGCCCGGCCGACCACCCGGTCGTGCTCGTCGACGACATCGAGAATCTCTTCAGCGGCGCTCATGCCGCCATCCAAGCAAACCCGCCGGGGACGCCGCCCGCCCTCGGCGGGGCGGCCACCCCGACCGGCGCCGGTGCGCCCGTCACCGCCCCATGGGGTGGACGGAGTCGAGGCGGATCCCCCCCCGTGCCGAGAGCTTCGGCGGTCGCCCCGCCCTCCTCGTCCAGGACGTCGGGGGGCACGACGTTCGCGTCGGCCGCGACCGCCGGCCGGGCGGCCTCGGCGCCCAGGCCGCGGGCGCCGCCGGTGATGAGGACGGTCCTGCCGGTCACCGGTCAACGCCTGGCATGAGAAAACGGGAGCGGGTGCCCGGGGGAGGGCGATCCCAAGGCCGGAACGGCGAAACGGTTGACTCGATACATCCGTGTATCCAAGATGCGGTCCATGCCCTACGACGCTGATGTGATCGTGATCGGGGCCGGCCTCGCCGGCCTCGTCGCCACCGCCGAGCTGGTCGACGCCGGCCGCACCGTGATCCTCCTCGACCAGGAACCCGAACAGTCGATCGGCGGCCAGGCCCACTGGTCCTTCGGCGGCCTCTTCCTCGTCGACTCGCCCGAACAGCGAAGGATGCGGGTGAGGGACAGCCACGCCCTCGCCCTCCAGGACTGGTACGGCACCGCGGGCTTCGACCGGACCGAGGACCACTGGCCGCGGAAATGGGCCGAGGCGTACGTCGACTTCGCCGCCGGCGAGAAGCGCTCCTGGCTCCACGCGCGCGGGGTCCGCTTCTTCCCCGTCGTCGGCTGGGCCGAGCGCGGCGGCTACGACGCCAACGGACACGGCAACTCCGTCCCCCGCTTCCACATCACCTGGGGTACCGGCCCCGGCCTCGTCGCCCCCTTCGAGCAGCGGGTCCGTGAGGGCGTCGCCCGTGGCCTCGTCCAACTGCGCTTCCGCCACCGCGTCACCGCCCTCGGCCGTACCGCCGGAGCCGTCGACACCGTCACCGGCGAGATCCTGGAACCCTCCGCCGCCGCTCGCGGCACCGCCAGCACCCGCACCCCCGCCGGCACCTTCGAACTGCGCGCCCAGGCCGTGATCGTCACCTCCGGCGGCATCGGCGGCAACCACGACCTCGTCCGCGCCCAGTGGCCCGAGCGCCTGGGCACCCCGCCCGCCCGCATGCTCTCCGGAGTGCCCGCCCACGTCGACGGCCTGATGCTCGGCGTCGCCGAGAAGGCCGGAGCCCATCACATCAACCGCGACCGGATGTGGCACTACACCGAGGGCATCGAGAACTGGAACCCCATCTGGGCCCGGCACGGCATCCGCATCCTTCCGGGCCCGTCCTCCCTCTGGCTGGACGCGACCGGCAAGCGGCTGCCCGTGCCGCTCTTCCCCGGATTCGACACCCTCGGCACCCTCGAACACATCATGCGGACCGGCCACGACCACACCTGGTTCGTCCTCGACAAGAAGATCATCGGCAAGGAGTTCGCCCTCTCGGGCTCCGAGCAGAACCCCGACCTCACCGGCAAGTCGATCCGCGGCGTCATCGGCCGCGCCCGCGCCGACGTCCCCGGCCCGGTCCAGGCGTTCATGGACAAGGGCGTCGACTTCGTCGTCGAGGACGACCTCTCGGCCCTCGTCCGCGGCATGAACCGGATCACCGGCGAGGACCTGATCGACGAGACCGCGCTCCGCCGCGAGATCACCGCCCGCGACCGCGAGATCGCCAACCCCTTCACCAAGGACCTCCAGGTCACGGCGATCCACGGAGCCCGCCGCTACCTGGGCGACAAGCTGATCCGTACGGCGACCCCGCACCGCGTCCTCGACCCCAAGGCGGGCCCGCTCATCGCCGTCCGCCTCAACATCCTCACCCGCAAGTCCCTCGGCGGCCTGGAGACCGACCTCGACTCCCGCGTCCTCACGGAGGGCGGCGAGCCCCTCGCGGGCCTGTACGCGGCGGGCGAGGCGGCCGGCTTCGGCGGCGGCGGCGTCCACGGCTACCGCTCCCTCGAAGGCACCTTCCTCGGCGGCTGCGTCTTCTCGGGAAGGGCGGCGGGCCGGGCGGCGGCGAAGGCGGTGAGCTGACGCACGGCCGGCCGGCGGGGCGAGCCAGGGCATCCCGCTCCTCCGCCGGCCGGCCGACGGGGCGAGCCCGGGCATCCCGCTCCTCCGCCGACCACCATGACCCGTCGATCCGCGACCTCGTGCACCGCCTCCTCAGGAACCGGCTCCGGGCGGTCCCGGGCCCTCAGCCGTCGAGCTGAAGCACCTCCACCACCTTGAACCACTCCACGACCAGCACCGTCTCCTCGTCCACCACGAACTCCGGGTCCCCCAGCGCCTCCCGCATCTCCTCGCTGTGCCAGAAGCCCTCGTGGCCCGCGCGCCACTCCGCGACCGACCGGTACCCCTCGCCCTCGCCGAGCGCGAGGCGGAGGTCCGCGTCGCGCAGGGGCAGGACACGGACCTCGGTGATCTCCACGACCGCCACCTCGCGGCCGTCCGAGTCGATGACGGCCGAGCGTTCGCCGACCTCCGGCAGGTCCTCGCTCTCGATCTCGTACTCCACGAGGAGCCCCGTCGTGGCGGTCTTCTCGCCGGCGAGCACCGCCGCCACGAGCCGGTCCCGCAGCGGGCCGGGGAAGGCGAGGAGGAAGGTCTTGAGCGCGTGAGGGCCGGTCATGGCCGACAGTCTGTCAGCCATGACCGGCCCTCACCTCCGCGGTTCCGCCGGGCTACAGCACCAGCGACAGCAGCAGCACGAACACGATGCCCACGACCGAGATGATCGTCTCCATCACCGACCAGGTCTTGATCGTCTGGCCGACGGTCATCCCGAAGTACTCCTTCACCAGCCAGAACCCGGCGTCGTTGACGTGGCTGAAGAAGAGCGAGCCCGCGCCGATCGCCAGGACGAGGAGCGCCGTCTCACCGGTCGACATGCCCTCCGCGAGCGGGGCCACGAGCCCCGCCGCCGAGATCGTCGCCACGGTCGCCGAGCCCGTCGCGAGACGGATCGCGACCGCGATCAGCCAGGCGAGCAGCAGGGCCGGGATGGACCAGTTCTCGGAGAGGTCCAGGATCATCTGGCCGACGCCGATGTCGATCAGGGTCTGCTTGAAGCCGCCGCCCGCGCCGACGATGAGGAGCACGCCCGCGATGGGGGCGAGGGACTTCTCGACGGTGGTGGAGAGCCGCTCCTTGGTGAAGCCGGCCGCGCGGCCCAGGGTGAAGAGCGCCACTATGACGGCGGCGAGCAGCGCGATCAGCGGGGAGCCGATGACGTCGGTGACCTTCTGGACACCGTTCTCGGGGTCGTCGACGACGATGTCGACGAGCGCCTTCACCAGCATCAGGACGACCGGCAGCATGACGGTCGCGACGGTGACGCCGAAGCCGGGGCGCTTCTCCAGGTCCTCGGAGGGCCGGGCCGGGATCATGTTCTCGGGGGCCGGGATGTCGACCCAGCGGGCGGCGTACCGGGAGAAGACCGGACCGGCGATGATCACGGTCGGGACGGCCACGACGAGACCGAGGGCGAGGGTGACGCCCAGGTTGGCGCCGACCGCGTCGATCGCGACGAGCGGGCCGGGGTGCGGCGGGATGAGCCCGTGCATCACCGAGAGGCCGGCGAGGGCGGGGATGCCGATCCGCATCAGGGAGTAGTTGCCGCGCTTGGCGACCATGAGGACGACCGGGATCAGCAGCACGATGCCGACCTCGAAGAAGAGCGGCAGGCCGATCACCGAGGCGATGAGCACCATGGCCCAGGGCATGGCCCGGCCACTGGCCCTGGCCAGGATCGTGTCGACGATCTGGTCGGCGCCGCCCGAGTCGGCGAGCAGTTTGCCGAGGATCGCGCCCAGGGCGATCAGGACGCCCACACCGGCGACGGTGGCGCCGAGGCCGGTGGTGAACGACTTGATGGTGTCCGCGAGCGGGGCCCCGGCGAACGCGCCGAGCGCGAGCGAGCCGATGGTGAGCGCCAGGAACGCGTGCAGCTTGAACCTGGTGATGAGCACGACGATGACGGCGATGCCGGCGAGTACGGCGATGCCGAGCTGGGCGTTGCCTGCCGAGGTGATCGGTTCGGCGGCGTCCGCTGCCAGGATCTCGACGCTGAGACTGGGCACGGTGGTGTCCTTCGTACGAGCGGGGGAACGGGGACGGGACGAGAGGTCAGAGGGCGGCGCCGCGCAGGGCGGCGACGGCCCGGGCGGCGATCTCCTCGGGGGTGCCGGAGACGTCGACGGCGACGCCGGCCTCGTCCTCCTGCAGCGGCT
Organism: Streptomyces sp. Qhu_M48; assembly: GCF_051305195.1. Classification (NCBI taxonomy): domain Bacteria; kingdom Bacillati; phylum Actinomycetota; class Actinomycetes; order Kitasatosporales; family Streptomycetaceae; genus Streptomyces; species Streptomyces sp. Qhu_M48. The sequence continues at coordinate 2,267,404 of NZ_CP195432.1, forward strand.
GCAGGGTGGCGAACTGGGAGTCGAGGAGCGCCGTCGGCATGAAGTGGCCCTGGCGGGCGCCCATGCGCCGCTCGATCAGCTCCCGGTCACCGGTCAGGTGGAGGAAGACCACCCCCGGGGCGGCGGCGCGCAGCCGGTCCCGGTAGCTCCGCTTCAGGGCGGAGCTGCTCACCACGCCGCCGAGTCCGGCCCGGTCGTGCGCCCACGCCCCGATGGCGTCGAGCCAGGGTTCCCGGTCGCTGTCGTCGAGGGGGACGCCGGCCGACATCTTGGCCACGTTCGCCGCCGGGTGGAAGTCGTCGCCCTCCGCGTAGGGGAGGGCCAGTGCCTCGGCGACCAGGGGGCCGATCGTGGTCTTGCCGGTCCCGGCGACGCCCATCACGACGACGACTGCCCCGGTCCCGGGCTGGGGGGTGGTGCTCATGGGTGGTGCCTCGCTGTCTTCTTCGACATCGATCCGTCGCAGACATGAAACCCATTGGGTACGACGTATTCAAGAGGCTGTGACATAAAAGTAGTACTTTTAATTCCCGAGGTGATCACCCGCGCGAGCACGCATAGGCTTGCCACCATGACGACACCGGCCCAGGGGCTCCATTCGCACGTGCTGGCCACCCTGGGTCTCGCGATCACCGCGGGGGAGTACCCGCCCGGCACGGTGCTGCGCACCGACGAGCTCGCCCAGCGCTTCGACGTCTCCCGGACCGTGGTCCGCGAGGTCGTCCGGGTCCTGGAGTCCATGCACCTCGTCGAGTCCCGCCGCCGCGTCGGCGTCACCGTGCTCCCCACCGCGAGCTGGAACGTGTACGACCCCCAGGTCATCCGCTGGCGCCTCGCCGGCGCCGACCGCCCCCGGCAGCTCCGCTCGCTCACCGTGCTCCGCTCGGCCGTCGAGCCCGTCGCCGCCGGCCTGGCCGCCGTCAACGCCACCCCCGACCAGTGCCGGGAGCTCACCGAACAGGCCCTCGGCATGGTCGCCACCTCGCGCGGCCGGCGCCTGGAGGAGTACCTCGTCCACGACATCGCCTTCCACCGGGTCGTGCTCAACGCCTCCGGGAACGAGATGTTCGCCCGCCTCGGCGACGTCGTCGCCGAGGTCCTCACCGGCCGCACCCACCACCACGTGATGTTCGAGGACCCCGACCCGGCCGCCGTCACCCTCCATGTCCAGGTCGCCGAGGCAGTACGGGAACGGGACGCGGCCCGCGCCGAGGAGCTCACCCGCCAGATCGCCGTCGGCGCCCTCCAGGAACTGGACGTCCTCGCTCCGTAGGTCCGGACGCAAGCTCTGAACTAGCTCAAATATGGGCGTTCAGTGACATGCGCCACAGTCAGTTACCGCTCCTTGCCGTGAGGATGTGCGCTGGTCGTGCCGGGGAAGACCCCCCACCGGGCACGACCGGGTACCGCACAGCCCCCCTCACGAAGGCGATCAACTCCATGAGTGACCGCGTCACCGCGGCCGACCCGCTGCCCGCCGTCCCGGCGGCGACCGGCGGCACCACGCCCGCCACCCCCCACGTCGACGCCGGCGACGCCGGATACCGCAAGGACCTCAAGTCCCGGCACATCAACATGATCGCCATCGGCGGCGCCATCGGCACCGGCCTCTTCCTCGGCGCCGGCGGCCGGATGTCCCAGGCGGGCCCCTCCCTCTTCATCGCCTACGCCGTCTGCGGCGTCTTCGCCTTCTTCGTGGTGCGGGCCCTCGGCGAGCTGGTGCTCTACCGCCCCTCCTCCGGCGCCTTCGTCTCCTACGCCCGTGAGTTCATGGGCGAGAAGGGCGCCTACACGGCCGGCTGGCTGTACTTCCTCAACTGGTCCACCACCGCCGTCGCCGACATCACCGCGGCCGCGACCTACGCCCACTTCTGGGCCATGTTCAGCGACGTCCCGCAGTGGGTCCTCGCCCTGATCGCCCTCGCGGTCGTCCTCGCCGCCAACCTCATCTCCGTGAAGTACTTCGGCGAGATGGAGTTCTGGTTCGCGATCATCAAGGTCGGCGCCCTCGTCGCCTTCATGCTGATCGGCATCTTCCTCATCGTGACCTCGCACGACGTCGGCGGTCACACCCCCGGCCTCGGCAACATCAGCGACAACGGCGGCATCTTCCCCAACGGCATGATGCCGATGCTGCTGCTGATCCAGGGCGTCGTCTTCGCCTACGCCTCCGTCGAGCTGTGCGGCGTCGCCGCCGGCGAGACCGAGAACCCCGAGAAGATCATGCCGAAGGCGATCAACTCGATCATGTGGCGCGTCGGCCTCTTCTACGTCGGCTCCGTCGTCCTGCTCGCGCTGATCCTCCCGTACACCGCCTACTCGGGCGACCAGAGCCCCTTCGTCACCGTCTTCGACAAGCTGGGCATCCCCGGCGCCGCCGGCGTGATGAACCTCGTCGTCCTCACGGCCGCGCTCTCCAGCCTCAACTCGGGCCTCTACTCCACCGGCCGCATCCTGCGCTCCATGTCGCTCTCCGGCTCCGCGCCGAAGTTCACCGGCGTCATGAACAAGGGCGGCGTTCCCTACGGCGGCATCCTGCTCACCGCCGGCTTCGGCGTCATGGGTGTCGCCCTCAACTACGTGATGCCCGGCGAGGCCTTCGAGCTGGTCCTCAACTTCGCCTCCATCGGCATCATCGGCACCTGGGCCATGATCATGGTCTGCTCGCTGCTGTTCTGGCGCAACGCCCGGCAGGGCAAGCTGACCCGCCCCGGCTACCGGCTGCCCTGGGCCCCCTACACCCAGATCGTGACCCTCGGCTTCCTCGCCTCCGTCCTCGTCCTGATGTGGATGGACGAAGGCATCAGCCGCACCACCGTCAACTGCCTCCCGCTCATCGCGGCCGCGCTCGTCGGCGGCTGGTTCCTGGTCCGCCGACGGGTCCGTACGACCGCCTCGGCGGCCCGCGACTGACCTTCCCCGAGGGAACCGGCGAGACCCCGACAGGCACGACCTGTCGGGGTCTCGCCTTTTGTCAGGAGATAGTGGTACGCAAGAGCCTTACAAGATCCGGTCGGAGGAAGGGAAGTTCGCGATGCCGCAGCACGTACAGGGGGTCATCGCCCCCGGCAGGAACGAACCGGTACGGGTCGAGACGATCGTGATCCCGGATCCCGGCCCAGGTGAGGCCGTCGTGAAGATCCAGGCGTGCGGCGTCTGCCACACCGATCTCCACTACAAGCAGGGCGCGATCAACGACGAGTTCCCCTTCCTCCTCGGCCACGAGGCCGCGGGAATCGTCGAGTCCGTCGGCGAGGGCGTCACCGACGTCACCCCCGGCGACTTCGTCGTCCTCAACTGGCGCGCCGTGTGCGGCACCTGCCGCGCCTGTCTGCGCGGCCGCCCCTGGTACTGCTTCGACACCCACAACGCCAAGCAGCGGATGACCCTGCTCGACGGCACGGAGCTCTCCCCGGCCCTCGGCATCGGCGCCTTCGCCGAGAAGACCCTCGTCGCCGCCGGCCAGTGCACCAAGGTCGACCCCGCCGTCGCCCCCGAGGTCGCGGGCCTCCTCGGCTGCGGCGTCATGGCCGGCATCGGCGCCGCCCTCAACACCGGGAACGTCGGCCGCGGCGACACCGTCGCCGTCATCGGCTGCGGCGGCGTAGGCGACGCGGCGATCGTCGGCTCCCGCCTCGCCGGAGCCGCGAAGATCATCGCCGTGGACATCGACGACCGCAAGCTGGAGACGGCGAGGACGATGGGCGCCACCCACACCGTCAACTCCCGCTCCACCGAACCCGTCGAGGCCATCCGCGAGCTCACCGGCGGCTTCGGCGCCGACGTGGTCATCGAGGCCGTCGGCCGCCCGGAGACGTACCAGCAGGCCTTCTACGCCCGCGACCTCGCCGGCACCGTCGTCCTCGTCGGCGTCCCCACCCCCGAGATGAAGCTCGAACTCCCGCTCCTCGACGTCTTCGGCCGCGGCGGCGCGCTCAAGTCCTCCTGGTACGGCGACTGCCTGCCCTCCCGCGACTTCCCGATGCTCGTCGACCTGCACCAGCAGGGCCGCATCGACCTCGCCGCCTTCGTCACCGAGACCATCGGCCTCGGCGACGTCGAGAAGGCCTTCGGCCGCATGCACGAGGGCGACGTCCTCCGCTCGGTGGTGGTGCTGTGATGGCCGCCCGCATCGACCACCTCGTCACCTCCGGCACCTTCAGCCTCGACGGCGGCACCTGGGACGTCGACAACAACGTCTGGATCGTCGGCGACGACACCGAGGCGATCGTCATCGACGCCGCCCACGACGCCGAGGCCATCCTCGCCGCCCTCGACGGCCGCGCCCTGCGCGCCATCGTCTGCACCCACGCCCACAACGACCACATCGACGCGGCCCCGGCGCTCGCGGCCGCCACCGGCGCCCGCATCCTGCTCCACCCCGCCGACCAGCCGCTGTGGAAGCAGACCCACCCCGACCACAGCCCCGACGGCGACCTCGCCGACGGTCAGGTCCTCACCATCGCCGGCACGGACCTCACGGTCCTCCACACCCCCGGACACGCCCCCGGCGCGGTCTGCCTCCACGCCCCCGAACTGGGCACCGTCTTCACGGGGGACACCCTCTTCCAGGGTGGCCCCGGAGCCACCGGCCGCTCCTTCTCGGACTTCCCGACGATCGTCGACTCGATCCGCGAGAAGCTCCTCACCCTCCCGCCGCAGACGGTGGTCCGCACCGGCCACGGCGACCCCACCGTCATCGGCGACGAGGCCCCGCACCTCCAGGAATGGATCAACCGGGGCCACTGAGCCGCGCCCGGCTCCCGAAGCCCCTCGCCTCACCCGTGAACGGGTCGGTGAACTCCAGCGTCCGCGCCAGCAGTTGCAGCGGCCGCCCGAAGTCCTCCGGCCCGTCCTCGCGGACCACCGGATAGACCGGGTCGTGCAGGAGCGGCAGTCCCAGCCCGTTCATGTGCACCCGCAGCTGATGCGTCCGCCCGGTGACGGGCAGCAGCCGGTACCACCCGAGCCCGCCCTCGTGCCGGAGGAGCTCGATCCGGCTCTCGCTGTTCGGCTCGCCCGGCACCTCGCGGGCGGCCATCACCCCGCGCTCCTTCTCGATCCGGCTCCGCACCGTCACCGGCAGCGCCACCCCCGGGTCGTACGGGGCCACCGCCTCGTACTCCTTGCGCACCAGCCGGTCCCGGAACAGCGTCTGGTACGCCCCCCGGTCCTCCGGCCGTACGACACAGAGCACCAGGCCCGCCGTCAGCCGGTCGAGCCGGTGCGCGGGCTGGAGGTGCGGCAGCCCCAGCTCCCGGCGCAGCCGGGCGAGCACGGTCTGGGTCACGTGCCGCCCCCGCGGCATCGTGGCGAGGAAGTGCGGCTTGTCCGCGACCACGATGCGCTCGTCGCGGTACACGACGCCGATCGGGAAGGGCACCGGAGTCTCGGCGGGAAAGTCCCGGTGGAACCAGAGGTACCGCCCCACGGTGTACGGCTCGTCCCCGTCGACCGGCCCGTCGACCCCGACGAACCGCCCCTCGCGGACCATCGCCTCGACCCGCTCGACCCCGACGGCCGCCCCGTACCGATCGACCAGATGCTCCCGCACGGTCGCCCAGCCGACGCCCGGATCCTCGGGTAGCCGCACCCGGACGGGATCGACCCCGTCCCGCTGGGGGAGCGGCGCCGCGGGCGCCTTGGCTCTGCGTCTCACCGCTCCGCCTCGTGATAGCGCGTACTCATGCCGAAAGTCCCGGTCGAGATGATCTCGACCGGGACTCCGTGTGGTGTCCGAGGGGGGACTTGAACCCCCACGCCCGATAAAGGGCACTAGCACCTCAAGCTAGCGCGTCTGCCATTCCGCCACCCGGACAAGGTGTCTGTCTTCCTGGCCTCTCGGCCCTTCCGACGTGGAAAACAATAGCAAACATCTGGAGGGCCGATCACCACCCCCGGTCGGCCCCGGTGGGCCCCCGTCATGTGACAGCCGCATGTCGGCCGAAGGCCACCCTTGGGCAGGGAGGGGGACACGCGGGAGGATGGGAGGAGCACCGAAGCAACCACGTGGGGCACGTAGTGGGAGGAAGCAGCGTGAGCGAGTCGAACACCGGCCGAAGCGGCAACGCCGAGACCGCCGAGAACGAGGTCGTGGATCTCTGTCGCGACCTCATCCGCATCGACACCAGCAACTACGGCGACCACTCCGGCCCCGGCGAGCGGGCGGCGGCCGAGTACATCGCCGAGAAGCTGGCGGAGGTCGGCCTCGAACCGAAGATCATCGAGTCGCACCGGGGGCGGGCCTCCACCGTCGCCCGCATCGAGGGCGAGGACCCGTCTCGGCCGGCCCTCCTCATCCACGGCCACACCGACGTCGTCCCGGCCAACGCCGAGGACTGGACCCACCACCCCTTCTCCGGGGAGATCGCCGACGGCTGCGTGTGGGGCCGGGGCGCCGTCGACATGAAGGACATGGACGCGATGACCCTCGCGGTCGTACGGGACAGGCTGCGCAGCGGCCGCAAGCCCCCGCGCGACATCGTCCTCGCCTTCCTCGCCGACGAGGAGGCCGGCGGCACCTACGGCGCCCGGCACCTGGTCGACAAGCACCGGGACCTCTTCGACGGGGTCGACGAGGCCATCGGCGAGGTCGGCGGCTTCTCCTTCACCGTGAACGAGAACCTGCGGCTCTACCTGGTCGAGACCGCCCAGAAGGGCATGCACTGGATGCGGCTGACCGTCGAGGGCACGGCCGGTCACGGCTCGATGACCAACGACGACAACGCGATCACCGAGCTCTGCGAGGCCGTGGGCCGTCTCGGCCGCCACCAGTGGCCGGTGCGGGTCACCAAGACCGTGCGCTCCTTCCTGGACGAGCTCTCGGACGCGCTCGGCACCCCCCTCGACCCCGAGGACATGGACGGCACCCTCGCCAAGCTGGGTGGCATCGCCAAGATGGTCGGCGCCACCCTGCGGAACTCGGCCGCCCCGACCATGCTCGGCGCCGGTTACAAGGTGAACGTGATCCCCGGCCAGGCCACCGCGCACGTCGACGGCCGTTTCCTGCCCGGGTACGAGCAGGAGTTCCTCGCCGACCTGGACCGGATCCTCGGCCCGAACGTGAAGCGCGAGGACGTGCACGGCGACAAGGCCCTGGAGACGAGCTTCGACGGCGCCCTGGTCGACGCCATGCAGGTGGCGCTGCGGGCCGAGGACCCGATCGCCCGTGCCGTGCCGTACATGCTCTCCGGCGGCACCGACGCCAAGTCCTTCGACGACCTCGGCATCCGCTGCTTCGGCTTCGCGCCGCTCAAGCTGCCGCCGGAGCTCGACTTCGCCGGCATGTTCCACGGCGTGGACGAGCGGGTGCCGGTGGACGGCCTGAAGTTCGGCGCCCGCGTCCTGGACCGCTTCATCGACGCCTGCTGAATTCGTCCGCGCGTTTGCATGTGACCGGAAAGAGTGAATGAACTCTTGGGCTCGTAGCCCCCACCATTCCCCCTCGTTACAGGTGTGCGGTCCGCGGCTGGGACCGCATTTCCAACTAGGAGGAATAATGATCAAGAAGGTCGTCGCTGCTGCGGCTGCCACTGGCGGTCTCGTTCTCGCGGGTGCGGGCATGGCCGTTGCCGACGCGGGTGCCCAGGGTGCCGCCATCGGTTCCCCCGGCGTCCTCTCGGGCAACGTCGTCCAGGTTCCGGTTCACGTTCCCGTGAACCTCTGCGGCAACACGGTCTCCGTGATCGGCCTGCTGAACCCCGCCTTCGGCAACACCTGCGTCAACGCCTGACGTTGTCCCCCGCCCCGTGAGGGTGTGAGCCGGTCCGGCCCCGGAGTGCGTGCCATGCACTCCGGGGCCGGTGGCCATTTCCGCCCCGGGTGTTCCGCCCGGTGGCACTCTTTCGAAGCCCAGCAGGCAGGGAACAAGCTATGCGACAGGTCACGCGCAAGGGTCTGGTCACCGTTGCGGCCGCCGGAGGCGTTCTCGCCGCCGTCGGCGGTTACGCGCACGCCGATTCCGGTGCGCACGGTGCGGCCACGAATTCCCCGGGCGTCGCGTCCGGAAACTCCGTCCAGGTCCCGGTGCACGTACCGGTGAACGCCTGCGGAAACACCGTCAACGTCGTCGGACTGCTGAATCCGGCGATGGGCAACAAGTGTGCCAACACCTCCAAGCCCGGTAAGCCCGGCAAGCCCGGTGGCGGTTCCTCCGCCGGTGGGCACACGAGCGACTCTCCCGGCGTCGCCTCCGGCAACACCGTCCAGGTGCCGGTCGACGCCCCGGTGAACGTGTGCGGCAACAGCGTCACGGCCATCGGCCTGGGCAACGCCGCCGCGGGCAACAGCTGCGGCAACGGCATCGAGCCGACGCACCCCGGGAACCCGGGCAACCCCGGCAATCCAGGCAATCCGGGCAACCCTGGGAATCCCGGTAACCCCGGTAACCCCGGTAACCCCGGGAATCCCGGGAATCCGGGTAACCCTGGAAACCCGGGTAACCCGGGCACCCCCGGTAACCCGGGCACCCCCGGTAACCCGGGCACCCCCGGTAACCCGGGTACGCCCGGAAACCCTGGGACCGATGGGGGGTCGAACACCCCCGGTGAGCACGGCGTCACTCCGCCCCGTGCCGTCGAGGAGCTCGCCGAGACCGGCGCCGGTCCGCTCGGTGTGATCGTCCCCGCCGGTGCCGGTCTGCTGCTCGCGGGCTCGCTGATCTACCGCCGCACCCGCAACGCCGCCTGACCCGCCACGCGTCACGCGTGACGCGCACCACCACGCACAGGGGCCCCGCGGTCGCGGGGCCCCTGCCGTCGTCTACCAGGTCGCCCGGACCTGGCGGATGATCCGCCGCTTCAGCCGCACCCTGCGGCTCCCGTCCCGGTGGAGGCTCAGACGGTCCAACTCCCAGTGTCCGTACTCGGCATGGTCGGTCAGCAGCCGCGTCGCCTCCTTGCGGGAGACACCGCGCGGCACGTACACGTCGACAAATTCGTATTCCGGCATCGCATCTATTGTGCGGGCACCGGCCCGGTACGGATAGCGTCTGTCCCATGTCTGATGCTGCGCAGCCCACCGCTGCCGAGGTACGTGCCGCCGCCGAGGCGGTCAAAGCCGCACTGGACCGTCACCTCGCGGCGGTCGAACGCCGCACGGGGGACGATGACACGGCCGTCTACGAAGCCTTCAACGCCCTCGCCGCGGCGGCCGAGGGGTACGACGAGATCCTCTACGACCGCTACGACGAGGTCACTCCCTTCGAGATCCCCGGGGCGGACGGGACGCTGCCGCCCTACGCCGGACCTGACGAACCTCATGCCCTCAGCCTCCTGATCCGCCGCGACTATGCCGTGGCCGAACCGCAACGCCTGCTGGCCCAGGCCCGCCGTGTCGCCGAGATCGACGGCGACGCGGACCCCACGGGGGCGGCCGCCAGGGCCGGGGTCTCGCCGCTCGCCGCGCTCGGCGTGCTCTTCGGCGAGTTCGAGCCGGACGAGATCGCCTCCCGGCACAAGGAGTTCGGCCTGGAGGAGGGCGACTCCACCCTCTGGGTCACCGCCGCCGAGGAACTCCCGGAACCGGGGGAGTGGCTCAACGCCCCCTTCGAGCACGCCGATCCGGAGCGGATCGTCTGCCGTTTCGACGTCAGCGCCGTCTTCGACGAGGACGAGGACGACGACGAGGAGGAAGGGGCCGGCGTCTCCGGCTCCTGAGGAACGGCGGGGGCCGGGACACCGCGATCGGTGTCCCGGCCCCCGCCGTTGTGCCGGTCGCCGACCGGCCCCGGCATTTCGGCCGTCCTCTCCTCGCCCGACTACTCCTCGGGCGTGGCGAGCAGGGTTTCCAGGAGCGGTCGCAGTCGCGTCGTACGCTCCGGAGCCACCCCCTCGGCCACCGCGCGGGCCAGCGCCTGGTCCACGCCGTGCACGACCGACAGATGGCGCTCCGCCCGGCCGAAGGCCGTGTACACCCACGGCCGGCTCAGCCCCCCGGCGGCGTCCCCCGGCAGCACGACGACCACCGCGGGCCAGCGCGCCCCGGCGGCCTGGTGCGCGGTGAGCGCCCAGCCGTGCCGCAGCGTCGACTCCACCCGCTCCCTCGGTACGACGAGCTCCTCGTCCCCACACCGCAGCCGCAGCCCCTCGGCGTCGGCCGAGAGCACCGACCCCGTCACCGTCCGCCCGGGCACGGGCGCGTACGCCACCCGGTCCCCGGGGTCGTAGCCCCCGAACCGGCCGGGGCCGGGATTGAGCCGCTCCTTGAGGGCCGCGTTCAGCGCGCGCGTACCGGCCGAGCCGCCGTGGCCGACCGTGACGACCTGCGTCTGCTCCGACGGCACCCCGATCGCCCGCGGCACCGAGTCCGCCACCAGCTGGACCGCGCGGTGCACGGCCTCGCCCGCGTCCCGCACCGGGACGATCACGATCTCCTTGCCGGGGGCCTCGACCTGGTTCAGCTCCCCGGCTCCGATGCCCGAGACCAGCTCGCCGAGCGGCCCGGGGTCGGGCAGCCGGGAGGCGATCCGGGGGCACACCCGGGCCGCCAGCACATCGGCGAAGACCCGGCCCGCGCCCGGCGCGCCCAGCACCTCCGGGTCGCCGCTCAGCACCAGACGGCAGCCGTCGGGAAGCGACTCCACGAGCATCGCGGCCGTCTCCACGTCCAGCTGCGGCGCGTCGAGGACCACCAGGAGGTCGAGGGCGAGCGCGCCCTCCTCGTCGCGGCCGGGACCTGCCGTACCGGAGAGCAGTGCGGCGACCGTCACCGCGTCCGTCCCGGCGAGGCCCGGCGCGCGTCGCCCGCCGTTCGCGTGCACGGCGACCAGGGCGCGCAGCCCGCGCTCACGGGCCGCCGTCGCCAGTGCCACCGGCTCGGCGCGGGAGGCCTCGCCGCCGGTGTGCAGGACGAGGCCGTACGCCCCGGTGGCCCGCGTCAGCTCCGAGCCCTCCCAGGTGTCGGCCGTCGCCGTCCTGACCAGCCGGGCGAGTCCGTCCGCGAGGCTCTCCTCCGCCAGCGCGTACCGGTCGAGCCCGAGCAGCACGGGCGAGGCCGGTTCCTCGGCGACGGCCTCCGCCGGCTCCTCCTCGTCCTCTTCGTTCTCCTCCCGCGCGGTCTCCTCCTCCTGGAAGACGAGGACCGCGCCCGCCGAGACCGCCTCCTCGACGGCCGACTCCGGGTCGGGCACCGCGTGCCCGGCGAGACCGGCGCGCACGGCCTGGACCTCCAGCGCGGTGTGTCCCTGGAGGGCGGCCCGCTCCAGGAGCCACACGGTCAGGGCGACCGTCCGGCGCGGGTCGTCGGGGCCGCAGGCGGCGCCGAGCAGCGCCCGCGCGAAACCGTCGGCCTGTTCGGGGCGCACCCCGGCCACCGCGAGCAGCTGCCAGGGGTCGGCGAGCAGCGCGTCGGCCGCGTTCTCGCCGAGCACGGCGGCTACCTGCCCCGCCAGCGTCTCGGGGGCGCCGCCCTTGGCGAGGACCTCGCGCACGGCGGCCGTGGTCCCGGGCGCCGGCGCGGAGGCCTGTGCCGGTACCGGCGGCCGGACGGTCATGGCCGGGGCCGCCTCGGGGGCGGGGCGCCTCGGCGCGGGCTCGGGGGCCTCGTAGAACGTGCTGCCGGAGGCCGCGCCGCCCTCCACCGCCCGGACGGCCGCGAGCAGGTCGGCCGCCGTGCCGCTCAGCTTGGCCCCGCTCGCCACGGGGCCCTCCTTGTCGGCCTTGCGCGCCTCGATCCTGGCCCGCAGCTCCCGCTGCGCGGCGAGTTCGGCCTGCGCGTCGCTCACCTCGGGCGTGTCGGCGCCCCCGGCGACGGCCGCGCCGGACTCCTCCGCCGCGCCCTCGGGCGAGATGCCCGGCGCCTCGGAGGTGTCGTCCGCCGACGCGTCGGATTCCTCGGCCGCCGTGCCGGGTTCCTCGGCGGTGCCGTGGGCGGCCTGGTCCCGGCTCTCGGCGGTGGTCTCCGGGATCTCGCCCGGTTCCTCGGCGGTGGTCTCCCGGACCTTGCCCGGGTCCTCGGAATCGGCCCCCCGGGCCGCGCCCGGGTCCTCGGCGTCCTGGGCCGGTTCGGCCCCTCGCGCGTTCTCCCGCGCGTCCTCGGTGGGCTCCACGTCCTCGGGTGCCTCGGGCGCGGTCTCCCCGGAAGGCTCGGTCACAAGGTGCTCCAGTCGTGATCCGGATAGCGGTGCACGGGCGCCGACACATCGTCCAGCGCCCGACAGATCTCGTCAGGAAGACTAAGGGTCTCCACCGACAACGCGGCCGCGAGCTGCCGCGCCGTGCGCGCGCCGACGATCGGGGCGGTCACCCCCGGCCGGTCGCGGACCCAGGCGAGCGCCACGTGGAGCGGCGTCGTCGCGAGCCCGTCGGCCGCCGTCGCGACCGCGTCCACGATCCGGCTCGCCGCCTCGTCCAGGTACGGCTCCACGAAGGGCCCCAAGGTCTCGGACGCGCCCCGCGAGTCCGTGGGGGTCCCGGTGCGGTACTTGCCGGTCAGGACCCCGCGCCCGAGCGGCGAGGAGGGCAGCAGGCCTATCCCGAGGTCCTGGGCGGCCGGCAGTACCTCCCGCTCCACGCCCCGCTGGAGCAGCGAGTACTCCAGCTGCGCCCCCGCGAGCCGGGTCCGGTCCCCGCCGAGCTGCCAGGTGCCTGCCTTGGCGAGCTGCCAGCCGCAGAAGTTCGCCACGCCCGCGTACCGCGCGCGCCCGCTGCGTACGGCGATGTCGAGGGCCTGGAGGGACTCCTCCAGAGGTGTGTGCGGGTCGTAGGCGTGGAGTTGCCACAGGTCGACGTGGTCCGTGCCGAGCCGGGCGAGGGAGGCGTCGAGCGCGGCGAGCAGGTGCCCGCGCGAACCGTCCGTACGCCGGTCGGGGTCCGGGACGCTGCCCGCCTTGGTCGACAGGACGAGGTCCTGCCGGGAGACGAGCCGCTCCATCAGGCGCCCGAGCAGATACTCCGCCTCGCCCCCGCCGTACACGTCGGCGGTGTCCACGAGCGTGCCGCCCGCGTCCCAGAACGACTTCAACTGCTCGGCGGCGTCGTGCTCGTCGGTGTCCCGGCCCCAGGTGAGGGTGCCGAGTCCGATGCGCGACACACGCAGGCCGGTACGTCCGAGATGCCTCTGCTCCATGGCCGCGAGATTACTGGCCAGGGCACCACGCGGAGAGAGCCTGTGGACAACCGCGTCCTGACGGATGCCCCGGGCGCGCGCTAGAGTCCGGCCCACAGAGACGTTACCGATGGGTAAGGGGTGCGTGGACATGCGGCTCGGCATCAACCTCGGCTACTGGGGTGCGGGAATGGACGGCGACAACCTCGCCGTCGCCCAGGAGGCGGACCGCCTCGGCTACGACGTCTGCTGGGCCGCCGAGGCCTACGGCTCCGACGCCCCCACCGTCCTCGCCTGGGTCGCGGCGAAGACCGAACGGATCGACGTCGGCTCCGCGATCATGCAGATCCCCGCCCGGCAGCCCGCGATGACGGCGATGACCGCCGCCACCCTCGACTCGCTCACCGGCGGTCGTTTCCGCCTCGGCCTCGGCGTCTCCGGACCCCAGGTCTCCGAGGGCTGGTACGGCGTGAAGTTCGACAAGCCGCTCGCCAGGACCCGCGAGTACGTCGAGATCGTCCGCAAGGCGATGACCCGGGAGCGCCTCAGCTACGACGGCGAGCACTGGACCCTGCCGCTCCCCGGCGGTCCCGGCAAGCCCATCAAGCTCACCGTCCACCCGGAGCGCGAGCACATCCCGCTCTACATCGCCGCCATCGGTCCCAGGAACCTGGAGCAGACCGGCGAGATCGCCGACGGCGCCCTGCTGATCTTCCCCTCCGCCGCCCATCTGGAGGAGACCGCGCTCCGGCACCTGCGCGCGGGCCGCGAGAAGGCCGGTCTGACGATGGACGGCTTCGACGTCTGTCCCACCGTGCCGTTGGCCCTCGGCGACGACGTCGACGCCCTCGCGGACGTCTTCCGCCCGTACACGGCGCTGTACGTCGGCGGCATGGGCAGCCGCAAGCAGAACTTCTACAACCAGCTCGCGCAGCGCATGGGCTACGAGAAGGAGGCCGCCGAGATCCAGGACAAGTACCTGGCCGGCGACAAGGCGGGCGCCGCGGCCGCCGTCCCCCAGAGCCTGATCGACCAGACCGCCCTGCTCGGCCCGGTCGAGCGGATCGCCGAGCGGATGACGGCCTACGCGGAGGCCGGGGTCACCACCCTCACCCTCGCCCCGGCCGGTTTCACCCTCGACGAGCGCCTCGCGGCGCTGCGGGCGGGTGTGGAGGCGGCTGAGCGGGCGGGCCTGGCGTAGCGGTTCGTCGTCGAGGGAACCGAAGGATTTCCGCGGCCGTGGTGGGGGCTCGGGGGTCTTCCCCGCCACGGCCGTCATGCAGCACAACGGCTTCACAGGGCCCCCGGTTACGCCCCCGGGTCTCACTCTTTCGGCCGAGTCGCCCGGCCCTCCTGTTGCCCCTCGCCCCGGACCGCATTTGACTCGTGGTCCGGGGCGGACGGAGCGCGGAACGCGCACGGAGGTGGCGGCGATGCTCACGGCCAAGGGCCTGTTCCAGGAAATCATCGACAACGACGAGTCCTTCCGGCTCTTCTGCTCCATCGCGGCCAGCGGTGAGACCCAGGGCGGCTGGGAGAACGCCAGGATCGCGGCCCTCGTCGCGCCCGGTATGAAGGACCTCACGCCCAAGATCACCCGGCACGGCGCCGACGAGGACAAGCACGGCCGGATCTTCAACGCGTTGATGAAGAAGCGCGGCCTCGAACCCGTCCCCGTACCGCCCGACACCGACTACACGAAGTTGCTCGAACAGCGCGGCATCGGCCTCGCGCACGACAAGCTGCGCCGCGACGAGCCCCTGACCGAGCGGGACATCATCGTCTACCTCGCCCACAGCAGGGTCACCGAGCAGCGGGCCGCCGACCAGATGGACATGCTCGTCACGTACTTCGGGGACCACCCCGAACTCGGCAGGGCCATCCACATGATCGACAACGACGAGGCGAACCACCTCGCCTACTGCCACGAGGAACTGCTCCGCCTCGCGCGCGAGGGCCACGGCCGGCTCATCCAGCGGACCCTGCGCGACTCCGCCCTCGTCGAGATCCAGGTCTACCGCGACGTCAGCCTCGCCGTGATGGGGCACATGGGACGGATCCTGCGCTGGCCCCGCCCCAAGGCGGCCGTCCTCGCCGCCGGAATCCGCGGGATGTACGCGTACGAACGGCTCGCCGGCTGGCACCGGATGGTGGGCCTGAAGACGCCCGAGAGGCTCGACGCCCTCGGCGGACCCGCGACCCCCGCCCCCGCCTTCTGAGGCGGGCCAGGGACCCGGGGCGGGCGACACCTTCCGGCCGTCCCGTCCCGGCCGGTCACGGGGCCGCCGTCACGAACGTGCCGTCACATCCAGCCGCGCCGTTTGAAGAGCCGGTACAGCCCCAGGACGATGCCCGCCATCACGGCGATCACCACCGGGTACGACGCCACCCAGCGCAGCTCCGGCATGTGGTCGAAGTTCATGCCGTAGATCCCCGCGACCATCGTGGGGACCGCGGCCATGGCCGCCCACGCCGAGATCTTCCGCATGTCGTCGTTCTGCCGCACCCCCATCTGCGCGAGATGGGCCGACAGGACGTCGGACAGGAGCCGGTCGAGCCCCTCCACCTGTTCGTTGGCGCGCAGCAGGTGGTCGTTGACGTCCCGGAAGAAGGGGTGCGACCGCTCGTTCACGAACGGTACCGAACCGGCCGTCAGCCGGGCCATCGGCCCGGCGAGCGGCACGCTGGCCCGCCGGAACTCCAGGACCTGCCGCTTCGCCGTGTAGATCCGCTCCGCGGTGTTCGCCGGATTGCCCCCGGTGGGCGCGAACACGTCCGCCTCCAGCTCCTCCAGGTCGACCTGGAGCTCGGCGGCCACGTCGAGGTAGTGGTCCACGATCGCGTCGCTCACCGCGTACAGCACCGACGTCGGCCCGTGCTTCAGCACCTCGGGGTCGGCCTCGAGCCGCCGGCGGACCTCCGCGAGGGGCGCGCCCTCGCCGTGCCGGACGGTCACCACGAACGAGTCGCCCATGAACAGCATCAGCTCGCCGGAGGAGACCCGGTCGCTCTCCGGCTCGTAGAGGATCGGCTTGAGCACCGCGAACAGCGAGTCGTCGTAGACCTCCAGCTTCGGGCGCTGGTGGGCCTTCAGGGCGTCCTCGACCGCCAGCGGGTGCAGCGCGAACTCCGAGGCGACGTGGTCGAACTCCGCCTCCGTGGGCTCGTGCAGCCCCACCCAGAGAAAGGCGTCCCCGGTGGCCCGCGCCTCGTCGAGCGCGTCGGAGAGGTCGGCGGGGCCGTCCGTACGGCGCCCGTCCCGGTAGATGGCAGAGTCCACGATCACGCGCCGTATTCTCCATCGAACGCGCGCTCCACGCACGCGTGGATCCGTCCGGGCCGTCCGCGGGCCCCGATACGGCCGGAAAGCGGCCACCCCGGCCGGGCACGGCAGGGACGGCCGGGCACCGCCTAGGCTGGCCGGCATGGCCACGCTGATCCTCGTCCGGCACGGACGCTCCACCGCCAACACCTCCGGGGTCCTCGCCGGACGCACACCCGGGATCTCCCTCGACGAGCGGGGGGCCGGGCAGGCTGCCGCGCTCCCCGGACGCCTCGCGGACATCCCGCTCGCCGCCGTCGTCTCCAGCCCGCTCCAGCGCTGCCGGCAGACGGTCCGGCCGCTGCTCGACGCCCGCCCGGAGCTGCCGCTGCACGTCGAGGACCGGATCAACGAGTGCGACTACGGCGACTGGTCCGGCCGGAAGCTGGCCGAACTGAACGACGAACCCCTGATGGAGGTCGTCCAGGCGCACGCCTCCGCCGCGGCCTTCCCCGGCGGCGAGTCCCTGCGCGCGATGCAGGCCCGCGCCGTCGACGCCGTCCACGACTGGAACGCCCGGATCGAGGCCGAGCACGGCGAGGACGCCTGCTATGTGATGTGCTCGCACGGCGACATCGTCAAGTCGATCGTGGCGGACGCCCTCGGCCTCCACCTGGACCTCTTCCAGCGCCTCCACGTCGACCCCTGCTCCGTCACCGTCATCCGCTACACGCGCCTGCGTCCCTTCCTCGTCCGCCTCGGCGACACCGGGGACTTCGCCGGATTCGCGCCACGGGAGCACACCGACGGCGGTGGGACGGCTGAGGTCGGGGGCGGCGCGGGCGCGCCGTGATCCTTCCGCGCAGTAGGGTGGACGCGCCGCTGTAGTACGACTGTCGAGACGCAAGGGAGCCGGGAAACGTGTCCCGTCAGGTGTTCCTCTACGACCCACCGGAGCGTTTCGTGGCCGGTACGGTCGGGCTGCCTGGCCGCCGTACGTTCTTCCTCCAGGCGTCCGCCGGCGGCCGGGTCACCAGCGTCGCCCTGGAGAAGACACAGGTCAGCGCCCTCGCCGAGCGCATGGACGAACTCCTCGACGAGGTCGTCCGCCGCACCGGGGGCAACGCGCCCGTCCCCGCCGTCGCCCCCGTCGAGGTGGCCGACACCGCCCCCCTCGACGTACCGGTCGAGGAGGAGTTCCGGGTCGGCACCATGGCGCTCGCCTGGGACGGCGAGGAGCAGCGCATGATCGTCGAGGCGCAGGCACTCGTCGAACTCGACGTGGACTCCGAGGAGGACCTCGCCGAGGCCGAGGAGCGGCTGCTCCAGGACGAGGAGAACGGCCCGCCGATGCTCCGGGTCCGCCTCAGCGGCGCCCAGGCGCGCGCCTTCGCCAAGCGGGCCCTGGACGTGGTCAACGCGGGCCGGCCGCCGTGCCCGCTGTGCAGCCTGCCGCTCGACCCCGAGGGCCATGTCTGCCCGCGCCAGAACGGATACCGCCGCGGAGCATGAGCAGCAGCCCCCCGACGCCGACCGACGCCGAGCTGCTCGCCCACGGTGAGCTGACCGTCCGCGGCCAGGTCCGCGAGGCCTCCAACGCCGTCCTGTACTGCTCCGTCGCCCACGGGGGACGGGAAGCGTCCTGTGTCTACAAACCGGTCGCGGGCGAGCAGCCGCTGTGGGACTTCCCCGACGGCACCCTGGCCCAGCGCGAGGTCGCCGCGTACGAGATCTCCGAGGCCACCGGCTGGGGCCTGGTCCCGCCGACGGTGCTCCGCGACGGACCGTACGGGGAGGGCATGGTCCAGCTGTGGATCGAGGCGGACCCCGGGGCCCGGCTGCTCGCCCTCACCGAGGACGACGAGGCGGGCGAGGGCTGGAAGGCCGTGGGGCCCGCCCAGATCGCCGAGGACCGCACCGCGCTGCTCGTCCACGCCGACACGCCCGAACTGCGGCGGCTCGCCGTCCTGGACGCCGTCATCAACAACAGCGACCGCAAGGGCGGCCATCTGCTGCCCACCCCGGACGGACGGCTCTACGGCATCGACCACGGCGTCACCTTCCACGTCGACGACAAGCTGCGCACCCTGCTGTGGGGCTGGGCGGGCGAGGAGCTGCCCGCCGAGGCGGCCGGGGTGCTCGCCGCGCTCGACCGCTCCCTGGCCGTGGGAGCGCCCCTCGCCGCCCGTCTGGCGGAACTGCTCACCGGCGCCGAGGTGGCGGCGGTACGCGCCCGCGTGGCGGCGCTGCGGGCCACCGGCCGGCACCCGGAGCCCTCGGGGCAGTGGCCGGCGATCCCCTGGCCGCCGGTCTGAGGCCACGGGTTCCGGCCCGGATCACCGCCGTACCCTCCGAGAGACCGAAAAGTTCCGGCCAAGGGGCCGAAGAGGGGGCTGCACCCCTGGGGGGTATGCACGCACCCCTCCGACCCGCAAGAGTGCCTAATCGGTCAAGATCCCGGATCCGGTTCGTATCCGGAACAGCTGTCCGGTTACGCTCGGGTCATGCATGCCTGGCCCGCTTCTGAGGTCCCCGCCCTTCCCGGCAAGGGCCGCGACCTCCGGATCCACGACACCTCGACCGGTGGACGAGTGACCCTCGCCCCCGGTCCCGTCGCCCGTATCTACGTCTGCGGCATCACGCCGTACGACGCGACCCACCTGGGTCACGCGGCGACCTACAACGCGTTCGACCTCGTGCAGCGCGTGTGGCTCGACACCAAGCGGCAGGTGCACTACGTCCAGAACGTGACGGACGTGGACGACCCGCTCCTGGAGCGCGCGATCCGCGACGGGGTCGACTGGGTCGGACTCGCCGAGCGCGAGACCGCCCTCTTCCGCGAGGACATGACCGCCCTGCGGATGCTGCCCCCGCGGCACTACATCGGCGCGGTCGAGGCCATACCCGGCATCGTCCCGCTCGTGGAGCGCCTCCGGGACTCCGGCGCCGCCTACGAGCTCGAAGGAGACATCTACTTCTCCGTCGACGCCGACCCGCACTTCGGCGAGGTCTCGAACTACGACACCGAGCTGATGCGCCACCTCTCCGCCGAGCGCGGCGGCGACCCCGAGCGCCCCGGCAAGAAGAACCCGCTCGACCCGATGCTCTGGATGGCCGCCCGCGAGGGCGAGCCGAGCTGGGACGGCGGCAGCCTGGGCGCCGGCCGCCCCGGCTGGCACATCGAGTGCGTCGCCATCGCCCTCGACCACCTCGGCATGGGCTTCGACGTGCAGGGCGGCGGCTCCGACCTGATCTTCCCGCACCACGAGATGGGCGCCTCCCACGCTCAGACCCTCACCGGCGAGTTCCCCATGGCCAAGGCGTACGTCCACGCCGGCATGGTCGGCCTCGACGGCGAGAAGATGTCCAAGTCCCGGGGCAACCTCGTCTTCGTCTCGCGGCTCCGCCGTGACGGCGTCGACCCGGCCGCCATCCGGCTCGCGCTCCTCTCCCACCACTACCGCGCCGACTGGGAGTGGACCGACCAGGTCCTCCAGGACGCCGTGGAGCGCCTCGGCCGCTGGCGCGCCGCCGTGTCCCGCCCCGACGGCCCGTCCGCCGACGCGCTCGTCGAGGAGCTCCGCGATGCGCTCTCCGACGACCTCGACGCCCCGACCGCGCTCGCCGCGGTCGACCGCTGGGCCGCGCTCCAGACGGCCGAGGGCGGCACCGACGACTCCGCGCCCGGTCTCGTCTCCCGTGCCGTCGACGCGCTCCTGGGCGTCGCCCTGTAGAGGTCACCGCCCAACTCCCTTTTGTGCAACCGCCCTTGGACTTTCTTCGGGAAGTCCGGGGGCGGTTCCTTTTTGCCCTGTCGCACTGCTCGAATCTGCGCTAAATAGGCTCCATGCAATCATCAATGCGCATGAGAGCTGCAGTCGCCGGCGCACTGCTCGGGTTCCTCGCCGCCTTCGCGGGACCCGGCGCCACCGCCACGGCCCTCCCCACCGACAGCGCCGACAGCGCCGACCCGGCCGGAGACGCCGGCACCGCGGCCCAGGAACCGGACACCACCGTCGGCGACCTCACCGGGTTCGCCGCCGCCGGCCCCGTCTACCGGCTGACCGCCGGCCAGGCCCAGGCCAGGGTCAGCTTCGTCACCGCCGACACCTTCCGCATCGAACTCGCCCCCGACGGCACCTTCACCGACGCCACCGGCAGCGACATCACCCTGCCCCAGGGCCCGCCCCCGGCCACCCGCTGGCGCGACCGGGGCGACCGCTACGAACTGAGCACCGCCGAGGTGACCCTGCGCGCCTACAAGTCACCGCTCCGCTTCGCCGCCGTACGCGCCGACGGCACCCCGCTCTGGAGCGAGGCCCGCGGACTCAGCTGGACCGCCGACCGCACCACCCAGACCCTCGCCCGCGGCACCACCGAGCAGTTCTACGGCGCCGGCATGCAGAACGGGCGCGGCAACACCTCCCACCGCGACAAGACCGTCGAGGTCGGCGTCGACTACAACTGGAACGACGGCGGCCACCCCAACTCCGTCCCCTTCTACCTCTCCTCCGCCGGATACGGCGTCTACCGCAACACCTACGCCCCGAACACCTACGCCTTCACCGAGCCCGTCACCACCAGCGCGAAGGAACGGCGCTTCGACGCCTACTACTTCGCCGGTACCGGCGCCGACGCCGCCAAGGACGTCATCGGCCAGTACACCCGGCTCACCGGCAAGCCCTTCCTGCCGCCCGTCTACGGCCTGGAGATAGGCGACGCCGACTGCTACCTCCACAACGCCAACCGGGGCGAGCGCCGCACCCTCGACGCCCTGAAGGTCGCCGACGGCTACGTCGAGAACGACATGCCCAACGGCTGGATGCTCGTCAACGACGGCTACGGCTGCGGCTACGAGAACCTCGCCGAGGTCTCCGCCGGGCTCGGCGACCGCGGCATGAAGCTCGGCCTCTGGACCGAGGACGGCATCGACAAGCTCGAAGAGCAGGTCAAGGCCGGCCAGCGGGTCGCCAAGCTCGACGTCGCCTGGGTCGGCGAGGGCTACAAGTTCGCCCTCGACGGCTGCAAGGACGCCCACGCCGGCATCGAGGCCCACAGCGACGCCCGCGGCTTCACCTGGGCCCCCGAGAGCTGGTCCGGCGCCCAGCGCTGCGGCGTCCAGTGGTCCGGTGACCAGTCCGGCACCTGGGAGTACATCCGCTGGCAGATCCCGACCTACGCGGGCGCCTCCATGTCCGGCCTCGCCTACACCACCGGTGACGTCGACGGCATCTTCGGCGGCAGCGCCAAGACGTACACCCGCGACCTCCAGTGGAAGACCTTCCTGCCGGTCACGATGACCATGGACGGCTGGGCCGCCAGCGACAAGCAGCCCTTCCGGTACGGCGAGCCCTACACCAGCGTCAACCGCGCCTCCCTCAAGCTCCACGAGGCCCTGCTCCCGTACATCTACAGCCACGCCCACCGGGCCACGAAGACCGGCGTCGGCCTCGCGCGGCCGCTCGCCCTGGAGTACCCGGACGACCCGAAGGCCGCGACCGAGGCCGCCAAGTACGAGTTCCTCAGCGGCGAGGACTTCCTCGTCGCCCCCGTCTACCAGGACGCGGTGGAGCGCGACGGCATCTACCTCCCCAGGGGCACCTGGATCGACTACTGGAGCGGACGCGTCCACGAGGGCCCCGTCACCCTCGACGACTACAGCGCCCCGCTCGACACCCTGCCCCTCTTCGTACGGGCCGGGGCGACCGTCCCGATGTGGCCCGGCGACATCCGCTCGTACACCGACCGCGCCCCCGGCGACCCGATCGCCTGGGACATCTACCCCAAGGGCGACTCCTCCTTCGAGCTGTACGAGGACGACGGCGTCACCCGCGAGCACCGCACCGGCCGGTACGCCACCCAGCGCGCCGAGGTCCGCGCCCCGAACGGCGGCCCCGGCGACGTGACCGTCCGCGTCGGCGCGAGCAAGGGCTCGTACACCGGCAAGCCGACGGCCCGGCCCTACACCTTCACGGTCCACACCGGCGACGCCCCCGGCGCCGTCCGGCTCGACGGGCGCGAGCTGCCCGCCCTCACCTCCCGCGCCGCCTTCGACGCCGCCGCCCAGGGCTGGTGGTACGACCGCGACGACCGCGGGGGAGTGGTCCGGGTCAGGACCGCCGCCCTCTCCACCGGCCGCGCCTTCGAGCTGGCGCTGACCGACACCAGCGCCGTCGGCGGCGCGGTCCGGGGCGCCTCCGCCGTCCTCGCCGTCCCCGCGGCGCAGGAGCTCGGCGCCGGAGCGCCCGGCACCGTCGCCGTGGACGTCACCGCGGGCACCCGGGACGCCACGGACGTACGGGTCTCCGTGGCCGCCCCGGCCGGCTGGCAGGTCACCCCGGCCGCCCCGGTCACCCGGATCCCGGCCGGCACCACCCGCCGGGTCGAGGTCACCGTCACCCCGGCGGCGGACGCGAAGCCCGGAGAGGCGACCCTCACCGCGACCGCCCGCCACCGCGCGGCCGGCACCGACCGCACCGCCACCCAGCGGTTCGCGGTCGGGGTGATGCCCCCGCCGCCGACCGGCGACGCCTGGGCGAGCGACCTCGTCTGGCTGCGCTCCACCAACGGCTGGGGCCCGCCCGAACGAGACCGCTCCAACGGCGAGTCCGGCGCCGCCGACGGCCGGCCGCTCACCCTGGCCGGACAGACCTACGACAAGGGCATCGGCGCGCACGCCGACTCCGACATCGAGGTCTACCTCGGCGGCCGCTGCACCGCCTTCACCGCCGACGTCGGCATCGACGACGAGATCAACGGCTACGGCGACGTGGCCTTCTCCGTCGAGGCCGACGGCAAGGTCCTGTGGACCTCGCCCCGGCTCACCGGGGCCTCCGCGACCCTGCCCGTGAACGTCGACGTGACCGGAGCACGGCATCTCCGGCTGCGGATCACGGACACCAACGGGTCCAAGAGCGGCGACCACGCGGACTGGGCGGCGGCCCGGTTCGACTGCGCGTGACGCGGGCCGGCGCCTGATGCGCGAAGGCGTGTGAACCAAGGAACGGGAGGGGCGCCCTGGGGCGCCCCTCCCGTTCCGTCGTCGTCGCGACGAGCCGCTACTTCTCGGGCCCGCCGTCCGTGCCGGTCTCCGGCTCCGCGTCCGTGTCCGGCTCCGCGCGCGTCTCCGTGGCCGCGTCCGGCTCCGTGTCCGTGTGCGCGTCCGTGTCCGGCGTCGCGCCGGTGTCGGCGGGCCGCTCGGCCGAGCCCTCCGCGGCATCCGGTTCCTCGGACTCCCCGGCCGGCTCCGGTCCCGCGGCCGACTCCGCGCCCGGAACCGACTCGGCGCCCGGGACCGATTCCGGCCCCGGCTGTTCCGGCTTCGGCGGGCGCGTACGGCCGCTCCCCGTCTCCCGGAGGAACGCCGAGTCGCCGCCCTCCGTCGCCACCCCGGGGCCGCCCGGCCCCGAGCCCGGCTCACGCCGCTGCAGGTACCGCTCGAACTCGCGGGCGATCGCCTCGCCCGAGGCCTCCGGGAGCTCCGCCGTGTCCCGGGCCTCCTCAAGGGTCTGCACGTACTCGGCGACCTCGCTGTCCTCGGCGGCCAGCTGGTCCACGCCCACCTGCCAGGCCCGCGCGTCCTCGGGCAGCTCGCCCAGCGGGATGCGCAGCCCGATCAGGTCCTCCAGGCGGTTGAGGAGCGCCAGCGTCGCCTTCGGGTTCGGCGGCTGCGACACGTAGTGCGGCACCGCCGCCCACAGGCTCACCGCCGGCACGCCCGCGTGGGTGCACGCCTCCTGGAGGATGCCCACGATGCCCGTCGGCCCCTCGTACCGGGTCTCCTCCAGGTCCATGGTGCGCGCCAGGTCCGGGTCGGAGGTCACCCCGCTGACCGGGACGGGCCGGGTGTGCGGGGTGTCCCCGAGCAGCGCGCCCAGGATCACGACCATCTCCACGCCCAGCTCGTGGGCGAAGGCCAGGATCTCGTTGCAGAAGGAGCGCCAGCGCATCGAGGGCTCGATCCCGCGCACGAGCACCAGGTCACGGGGCTTGTCGCCGCCGACCCGGACCACGGAGAGCCGGGTCGTCGGCCAGGTGATCTTCCGGACGCCGTTCTCCAGGAAGACCGTGGGCCGATTGACCTGGAAGTCGTAGTAGTCCTCGGCGTCGAGCGCCGCGAACACCTCGCCCTTCCATTCCCGGTCAAGGTGGGCGACCGCGGTGGAGGCGGCGTCGCCGGCGTCGTTCCAGCCCTCGAACGCGGCCACCATGACCGGGTCGATCAGCTCGGGTACCCCCTCGAGCTCGATCACCCAGCGCCTCCTTTTCGAAGTTCCTGTCGTACGGACCAACCTTACGGCTTTCCGGAGGTCCGTCCGCAGCCCCCGGACATCCCCGAAAACCCGTGCGGCCTTGATCGACTACCCAGGAACTCGCCTCCGCACACGGCGGTGTCACTCCTCCCAGAGCGTGCTCGGCGCCTCCCTCCGTACCACCGGGGCGATCTCCTCGGCGAAACGCTGGAGCGTCTCGATCTGTTCGCCCGTCGACTGGGCGAAGGTGTCCACGGTGACGGACTGGAGGTCGTGTCCGTAGTGCTCGTGGTAGCCGAGGATCTTGTCGATGATCTGCTGCGGCGAACCGATCAGCTGGGGACCGTCCGCGACGGCGTCCTCGATCGTGCGGAACGGGGTGTTGTATCCGGCCTTCCCCTCCAGGTGCGGCCGGAAGCTCTGCCGGACCTTCGCCTCGTACAGGTCCCTGTAGCGGGTGACCGCCTGTTCTGCGGTGTCGGCGATGAGCAGGCCGCCGGAACCGGCAGCCACGCGCGCGTGGGCGGGGTCGTGCCCGTACTCCTCGAACTTCTCGCGGTAGTGGGCGATGAGCTTCGCGTACGCCTCGCGGGGCTGGATGGCGTTGGCGGTGAAGAGCGGGTCACCGTGCTTCGCCGCGAGTTCGGGGGAGTTGAGACTGGTGGCCGAACCGTGCCAGATCCGGGGCGGACCCGCGTACGGGCGGGGAACCGTGGTGACGTTCTTCAGCGCGGGCCGGAACTCGCCCTCCCAGTCGACGCCCTCCTCCGTCCAGAGGCGGCGCAGCAGCTCGTACTTCTCCTTCTGGAGGTCCCACTGCCGCTCCTCGTCCAGACCGAAGAGGTCGAAGTGGCCCGCCTCCGCGCCCTTGCCGACGACGAGTTCGAGCCGTCCCCGGGAGAGCTGGTCGAGCGTGGCGTAGTCCTCGGCGACCCGCACGGGGTCGAGGATCGCGACCACGGTGACGCCGGTGAGCAGCTTGATCCGGGTGGTGCGGGCGGCGAGCGCGGCGAGCAGCACGGTGGGGGCGGAGGAGAGGAACGGGCCCGCGTGCCGCTCGCCGACCGCGTACGCGTCGAAGCCGAGCCGTTCGGCGGTCTCGCCGAGCGTGACGACCTGCTCCAACCGGTCGGCCGCGGAGAGGATGTCGCCGGTCAGCGGGTGCGGGGAGTGGTGGACGATCGAGAGCACCTGAAACTTCATGCGTTCCACTCTGCGCGCCGAGTGTTGCGGCGGTGTGGACGACGTGTGGCGCGCCGCAGGGGCGGCCCTCCGGAGAGGAACCGCCCCTGTGCGTACGGGAGTCGCCTCCCGTGAACCTGCCCGCCCAGGTGTCCGGCGGACGTGTCCCGGCTACTTGTCCAGCATCTTCTCGACGTCGGCGCGGATCTCGTCCGTCGCGAGACCGCGGATGGTCAGCGTCGTGCGGCGGCGCAGCACGTCGTCCGCCGTCTCGGCCCACTCGTGGTCGCGGGCGTAGGCGACCTGCGCCCAGATCTCCGGCGCGTCCGGGTGGATACGGCGGGCCAGGTCCGGGTTCTCGTTCGCCATCCGCGCGATGTCGAAGGAGAGCGAGCCGTAGTGGGTCGCCAGGTGCTTGGCGGTGTCGGCGGCCATCCGGGGGCCGGGCGCCGGACCGTCGACGAGCAGCCGGTGGGCGACCGCGTTCGGGTTGGCTATACCGGGCAGCGGCAGCCGCTTCGGCAGCGTCGACACCGGCTCGTAGTCCTCGCCGAGCGGGTGCCCGGGAAGCTGCTCCAGCTTCCTCATCACCGTACGGCCGATGTGGCGGAAGGTCGTCCACTTGCCGCCGGCCACCGACAGCATGCCGCCGCGGCCCTCGGTGACGACCGTCTCGCGCTTGGCCTTGGAGGTGTCGCCGGGACCGCCCGGGAGCACCCGCAGACCGGCGAAGGCGTAGGTGATCAGGTCGCGGGACAGCTGCTGGTCGCGGATGGAGAACGCGGCCTCGTCCAGGATCTGGGCGGTGTCCTTCTCGGTGACCTCGACCTGGCCGGGGTCGCCCTCGTACTCCTCGTCGGTGGTGCCGAGCAGCAGCATGTCCTCCCAGGGGAGGGCGAAGGTGATGCGGTACTTGTCGATCGGGGTGGCCAGGGCGGCCTTCCACGGCGAGGTCCGCTTGAGGACCAGGTGCGCGCCCTTGGAGAGGCGGATGGAGGGGGCCGCGTTCGGGTCCTCCATCCTGCGCAGGTGGTCGACCCACGGGCCGGTCGCGTTGAGCACGAGACGGGCGGTGACACCGAACTCGTCGCCGCTGGTGCGGTCCTTGAGCTCGGCGCCGGTGACCCGGCCCCTGGTGAAGCGCAGCCCGGTGACCTCGGCGTGGTTGAGGACGGTGGCTCCGGCGTCGACGGCCGCGCGGACCGTCATCAGGGCCATGCGGGCGTCGTTCATCTGGTCGTCGCCGTAGACGGCCACGGCCTTGAGGTTGTCGGTGCGCAGCTCCGGAACGTCCTGCGCGGCCTTGGCGGGGGAGAGCAGGTGTCCGACGCCGTCGCCGAAGGCCGAGAGGGCGCTGTAGGCGAAGACGCCGGCGCCGAGCTTCGCCGCGCCGTGCGGCCCGCCCTTGTAGACGGGCAGGTAGAAGGTGAGGGGGTTGGCGAGGTGCGGTGCCACCTGACGGGAGACCGCACGCCGCTCGAAGTGGTTCTCCGCCACCAGCTTCACCGCGCCGGTCTGCAGGTAGCGCAGTCCGCCGTGGAGGAGCTTCGAGGAGGCGGAGGAGGTGGCGCCGGCGAAGTCGCCGGCGTCCACCAGGGCCACCCGCAGGCCCGACTGTGCGGCGTGCCAGGCGGTGGAGATGCCCAGGATGCCGCCGCCGATCACCAGGAGGTCGTACGTCGCCTTGGAAAGCTGGTCCCGGGTCTCGGCGCGGCTCGGGAGGGAGCCGGACGCCGGGTGCGTCCCAAGGGCAGGGACGCTCTGCAGGGTGGTCATGTCTTACTCCTCGGATGCGTCATCGAGCCAGCCCATGGAGCGTTCCACGGCCTTGAGCCAGCTCTTGTACTCGCTGTCACGCCTGCCGGCGTCCATGCGAGGGGTCCATTCCGCGGCGCGGCGCCAGTTGGCGCGCAGCGCGTCGGTGTCCGGCCAGAAGCCGACGGCCAGGCCGGCGGCGTAGGCGGCGCCGAGGCAGGTGGTCTCGGCGACCATCGGACGCACGACGGGCGCGTCCAGGAAGTCCGAGAGGGTCTGCATCAGCAGGTTGTTGGAGGTCATGCCGCCGTCGACCTTGAGCGCGGCCAGTTCGACGCCGGAGTCCTTGGTCATGGCGTCGGTGATCTCGCGGGTCTGCCAGGCGGTCGCCTCCAGGACGGCGCGGGCGATGTGCGCCTTGGTGACGTACCGGGTGAGGCCGGCGATCACACCGCGGGCGTCGGAGCGCCAGTACGGGGCGAACAGTCCGGAGAAGGCCGGCACGAAGTAGGCGCCGCCGTTGTCCTCCACCGAGGACGCGAGGGTCTCGATCTCGGCGGCGGACTTGATCAGACCCATCTGGTCGCGCATCCACTGCACCAGGGAGCCGGTGACGGCGATCGAGCCCTCCAGCGCGTAGACCGGCTTGGAGTCGCCGATCTGGTAGCCGACCGTGGTCAGCAGGCCGCTGTAGGAGTTGATGATCTTGTCACCGGTGTTCATCAGCATGAAGGTGCCGGTGCCGTACGTGGACTTGGCCTCGCCCTCGGCGAAACAGGTCTGGCCGAAGAGGGCTGCCTGCTGGTCACCGAGCGCCGAGGCGACCGGGACGCCGGCGAGGGCGCCGTCCTTGACGTGGCCGTAGACCTCGGCGGAGGAGCGGATCTCGGGGAGGACGTTGAGGGGGACCCCCATCGACTCCGCGATCTTCTCGTCCCAGGCCAGCGTGTGCAGGTTCATCAGCATGGTGCGCGAGGCGTTGGTGACGTCGGTGACGTGCACGCCGCCGTCGGCGCCGCCGGTCAGGTTCCAGATGACCCAGGAGTCCATGGTGCCGAAGAGGATGTCGCCGGCCTCGGCGCGCTCGCGCAGGCCCTCGACGTTGTCGAGCATCCAGCGGATCTTCGGGCCGGCGAAGTAGCTCGCCAGCGGCAGGCCGGTCTCGCGGCGGAAGCGGTCCTGGCCGACGTTGCGGCCGAGCTCCTTGCAGAGGGCGTCGGTGCGGGTGTCCTGCCAGACGAGGGCGTTGTGGACGGGCTCACCGGTGTTCTTGTCCCAGAGCAGCGTGGTCTCGCGCTGGTTGGTGATGCCGATGGCCTTGACGTCCGCGGCGGCGATGCCGCCCTTCGTCAGGGCGCCGGCGACGACCTCCTGGACGTTGGTCCAGATCTCGGCGGCGTCGTGCTCGACCCAGCCCGGCTTCGGGAAGATCTGCGCGTGCTCCTTCTGGTCGACCGAGACGATCCGGCCGTCCTTGTCGAAGACGATGCAGCGGGAGGAGGTGGTGCCCTGGTCGATCGCGGCGATGAAGGGGCCGGAGGTGTGTGCGTCGGTCACGGTGTGCTCCATGGGAGGTCTGGAAGAAGGACGGCTCAGGCGAACGCGATGTTGTAGATACCCGCGGCGAGGGCTCCACCGATCAGCGGACCGGCGACCGGGATCCAGGCGTAGCTCCAGTCGGAGCCGCCCTTGTGCTTCAGCGGCAGCAGGGCGTGCACGATGCGCGGGCCGAGGTCACGGGCCGGGTTGATCGCGTAGCCGGTCGGGCCGCCGAGCGAGAGGCCGATGGAGACGACCACGAACGCGGTGATCAGGGCGCCTATGACGCCGAGGCCCTTGCCGCTGTCGTTGAGGCCCTGGGTGAGCACGGCCAGGACGAGCACGACGGTGCCGATGATCTCGGTGGCCAGGTTCTGCCAGGTGTTCCGGATCTCGGGGCCGGTGGAGAAGACGCCGAGCACCGGGCCGGGGCCCTCGATCGGCTTCTGGCCCGAGGCCTCGGGGTCGGCGAGGTGCGCCTGGAACTGGCCGTAGTAGGCCACCCAGACCAGCGCCGCGCCGATCATGGCGCCGAGCATCTGGCCCGCGACGTAGACGGGGACGTTGCCCCAGTCGCCGTCCTTGACCGCGATTCCGACCGTGACGGCGGGGTTCAGATGGGCGCCCGAGAGGGAAGCCGTCATGTAGACGGCCGTCATGACGGCGAAGCCCCACCCGAAGGTGATCGCGAGCCAGCCCGCGTTGCGGGCCTTGGAGCCCTTGAGCGTGACGGCGGCGCACACACCGCCGCCGAGCAGAATGAGAACGGCGGTACCGATGGTCTCGCCGAGGAAGATGTCGGAGCTGGACACCCGCGACTCCTTTGTCCTTCGTCCAGGGGAAGGCGAACCCCGGGTCCCTCCGGTGGTCCGCGCCCTCGTGTGAGGGCGTTACCGGCCCTTGGCACTGCCACACCATAGCGCTTATTGCCGTTAGGTGTTCGGCAATGCCGACCGGTGAACGGAAGTTTTGCCCCCGGGTTAACAACACGTCAAGGCTTCGGGACATGAAAAACCCGCCGATAACGCGATCGTTACCGGCGGGTTCTGTCGTACGCGGCGTGCCGCGCCGAGGGCCTCAGAAGCGCCCGCCCCCCAGATCCCGGGACACCGCGCGGGCGCAGTCCCGCACCGCCGCCACCAGCTCGGGTCGCAGCTCCCCGGACGGGCACAGCCGCTCCACGGCCCCCGTGACCGCCACCGCGCCCACCGGCATCCGCCGCCGGTCGTGGATCGGCGCCGCCACCGAGGCCACGCCCTCCCAGGTCTCCTCCGCGTCCGCGGCCCAGCCCCGGGCCCGCACCATGTCGAGCAGCGACTCGAACTCCCCGAGTTCCGTGGTCGTACGGGGCGTGAACGCCTCCCGCTCGACCTCCAGGACCTCGCTGTGCGCCACCGGGTCGTACGCCGAGAGGACCTTGCCCAGGGCCGTGGAGTGCAGCGGCTGCATGGCCCCCACCTCCAGGACCTGCCGGCTGTCGTCCGGCCGGAAGACGTGGTGCACGATCAGCACGCCCCGCTGGTGCAGCACCCCCAGGTGCACGCTCTCGCCGCTGGACCGCGCCAGGTCGTCCGTCCAGACGAGGGCCCGCGCGCGCAGCTCGTGGACGTCCAGATAGCTGTTGCCGAGCCGCAGCAGCTCCGCCCCCAGCTGATAGCGGCCCGAGGCCGCCTCCTGCTCCACGAAGCCCTCCGCCTGGAGGGTGCGCAGGATGCCGTGGGCGGTGCCCTTGGCGAGCCCCAGCGAGGACGCGATGTCGGACAGACCGAGCCGGCGCTCGCCGCCCGCGAGCAGCCGCAGCATGGCCGCCGCCCGTTCAAGCGACTGGATGTTCTTCGCCATCGCCCGACCCCTTATCCCTCTCACGCTGTTCGACAATGCTGAACACTATCGGTCGATGCCGACCTTGCGTTACACATGACAGTGTCAGCCAAGACGGGCCGTACCGGGAGTCCCCGCACACAGGATGCCGTCCGGCCCGTGGGACGCCGTGTCCACCCCGGCCGGAGCGCGGTTACGCTGGCCCCGTGCCCCCTCCACCGAGGGCGCAAAGCCGACAGCCGTCGCACCCCTGGGAGCTCATCCATGGCCTCGTTGCCGACCCCTTCCGCCGACAGCCGGACCCGCGCAGCGGCCCTCCGCGAGGCGCTCGCCAGCCGAGTCGTCGTCGCCGACGGCGCCATGGGCACCATGCTCCAGGCACAGGACCCCACCCTCGAGGACTTCCAGAACCTCGAAGGATGCAACGAGATCCTGAACGTCACCCGGCCCGACATCGTCCGTTCGGTCCATCAGGAGTACTTCTCCGCCGGCGTCGACTGCGTCGAGACCAACACGTTCGGCGCCAACCACGCCGCCCTGGCCGAATACGACATCCCCGGGCGCGTCCACGAGCTCTCCGAGTCCGGTGCCCGCATCGCCCGCGAGGTCGCCGACGAGTTCACCGCCGCCACCGGCCGCCAGCGCTGGGTCCTCGGCTCCATCGGCCCCGGCACCAAGCTCCCGACCCTCGGCCACGCCCCCTACACCCTGCTGCGCGACGCCTACCAGCAGAACGCCGAAGGCCTCCTCGCCGGCGGATCCGACGCCCTGCTCGTCGAGACCACCCAGGACCTGCTCCAGACCAAGGCCTCCGTCATCGGCGCCCGCCGCGCCCTCGACGCCCTCGGCGCCGACGTGCCGCTCATCGTCTCCGTCACCGTCGAGACCACCGGCACCATGCTCCTGGGCTCCGAGATCGGCGCCGCGCTCACGGCCCTGGAGCCGCTCGGCATCGACATGATCGGCCTGAACTGCGCCACCGGCCCCGCCGAGATGAGCGAGCACCTCCGCTACCTCGCCCGCCACTCGCGCATCCCGCTCTCCTGCATGCCCAACGCCGGCCTGCCCGTCCTCACCTCCGACGGCGCCCACTACCCGCTCAGCCCCGCCGAGCTGGCCGACGCCCAGGAGACCTTCGTCCGCGAGTACGGCCTCTCCCTCATCGGAGGCTGCTGCGGTACGACCCCGGAGCACCTGCGCCAGGTCGTCGAGCGCGTCCGCGACCTCACCCCCGGCGAGCGCGACCCGCGCCCCGAGCCCGGCGCCGCCTCGCTCTACCAGACCGTGCCGTTCCGCCAGGACACCGCCTACATGGCGATCGGCGAGCGCACCAACGCCAACGGCTCGAAGAAGTTCCGCGAGGCCATGCTGGACGCGCGCTGGGACGACTGCGTCGAGATGGCGCGGGACCAGATCCGCGAGGGCGCGCACATGCTCGACCTCTGCGTGGACTACGTGGGCCGCGACGGCGTCGCGGACATGGAGGAGCTCGCGGGGCGGTTCGCCACCGCGTCGACGCTGCCGATCGTGCTGGACTCCACCGAGGTGGAGGTGATCCGGGCCGGTCTGGAGAAGCTCGGCGGCCGGGCCGTCATCAACTCCGTCAACTACGAGGACGGCGACGGACCCGAGTCCCGCTTCGCCAAGGTCACCCGGCTGGCCCAGGAGCACGGCGCCGCGCTCATCGCCCTCACCATCGACGAGGAGGGCCAGGCCCGCTCCGTCGAGCACAAGGTGGCCATCGCCGAGCGGCTCATCGACGACCTCACCGGCAACTGGGGCATCCACGAGTCGGACATCCTCATCGACACCCTGACCTTCACCATCTGTACCGGTCAGGAGGAGTCCCGCAAGGACGGCATCGCCACCATCGAGGCGATCCGCGAGCTGAAGCGCCGCCACCCGGACGTCCAGACCACGCTGGGCCTCTCCAACATCTCCTTCGGCCTGAACCCGGCCGCCCGCATCCTCCTGAACTCCGTCTTCCTCGACGAGTGCGTCAAGGCCGGCCTCGACTCGGCGATCGTCCACGCCTCGAAGATCCTGCCGATCGCCCGCTTCGACGACGAGCAGGTCACCACCGCCCTCGACCTCATCTACGACCGGCGCGCCGAGGGCTACGACCCGCTGCAGAAGCTGATGGCCCTCTTCGAGGGCGTCAACACCAAGTCGATGAAGGCCGGCAAGACCGAGGAGCTGCTCGCCCTGCCGCTGGACGAGCGTCTCAAGCGCCGGATCATCGACGGCGAGAAGAACGGTCTGGAGGCCGACCTCGACGAGGCCCTGACCCTCCGGCCCGCCCTGGAGATCGTCAACGAGATCCTGCTCGACGGCATGAAGACGGTGGGCGAGCTGTTCGGCTCCGGCCAGATGCAGCTGCCGTTCGTGCTCCAGTCCGCCGAGGTCATGAAGACGGCCGTGGCCCACCTGGAACCGCACATGGAGAAGTCGGACGCCGACGGCAAGGGCACGATCGTCCTCGCCACGGTCCGCGGCGACGTCCACGACATCGGCAAGAACCTCGTCGACATCATCCTCTCCAACAACGGCTACAACGTCGTCAACATCGGCATCAAGCAGCCCGTCTCCGCGATCCTGGAGGCCGCCGAGGAGCACAAGGCCGACGTCATCGGCATGTCCGGCCTCCTCGTGAAGTCCACCGTGATCATGAAGGAGAACCTGGAGGAGCTGAACCAGCGCGAGCTGGCCGCCAAGTACCCCGTGATCCTCGGCGGAGCCGCCCTCACCAGGGCCTACGTCGAACAGGACCTCCACGAGATCTACCAGGGCGAGGTCCGCTACGCCCGCGACGCCTTCGAGGGCCTGCGCCTCATGGACGCCCTCGTCGCCGTCAAGCGCGGCGTCCCCGGCGCCGAACTGCCCCCGCTCAAGCAGCGCCGGGTCGCCAAGCAGCCCGCCACCGCCCTCCAGGTCGCCGAGCCGGAGCCCGGCGGCCGCTCCGACGTCTCCGTCGACAACCCGGTGCCGACCCCGCCGTTCTGGGGCACCCGGGTCGTCAAGGGCATCCCGCTGAAGGACTACGCGTCCTGGCTCGACGAGGGCGCCCTCTTCAAGGGCCAGTGGGGCCTGAAGCAGAACCGGGCCGGTGACGGACCCTCGTACGAGGAGCTCGTCGAGACCGAGGGCCGGCCCCGGCTGCGCGGCTGGCTGGAGCGCCTCCACACGGAGAACCTCCTGGAGGCGGCCGTCGTCCACGGCTACTTCCCGTGCGTCTCCAAGGGCGACGACCTGATCATCCTGGACGACGCCGGCAACGAGCGGACCCGCTTCACCTTCCCGCGCCAGCGCCGGGGCCGCCGTCTCTGCCTCGCGGACTTCTTCCGTCCCGAGGAGTCCGGCGAGACCGATGTCGTCGGCCTCCAGGTCGTCACCGTCGGCTCCCGGATCGGCGAGGCCACGGCCGAGCTCTTCGCCTCCGACTCCTACCGGGACTACCTGGAGCTGCACGGCCTCTCCGTGCAGCTCGCCGAGGCCCTCGCCGAGTACTGGCACGCGCGCGTCCGCGCCGAGCTGGGCTTCGGCGGCGAGGACCCGGCCGACGTGGAGGACATGTTCGCGCTCAAGTACCGCGGCGCCCGCTTCTCCCTCGGCTACGGCGCCTGCCCCGACCTGGAGGACCGCGCGAAGATCGCGGAGCTGCTGGGTCCCGAGCGGATCGGCGTGCACCTGTCGGAGGAGTTCCAACTCCACCCCGAGCAGTCCACCGACGCGATCGTGATCCATCACCCCGAGGCGAAGTACTTCAACGCTCGGTGACCGGCCGGAGATGAATCCGCGCTTTCCCGGTGATCGGGACGTACACTAGTCGGTCCAGTGCAGGCCGGTCTTCCTCCCCGTACCGGGGAGGGGGGCCGGCCTTCTCGTCCCTCCATGGAGGTGTGCCGGATGACCAGTACGGTCCCCGCGTCCCTGATCCGTACGAACGGAAGCTCCGCCCTGCAGGCGGTCTTCCTCGACATGGACGGGACCCTCGTCGACACGGAGGGCTTCTGGTGGGACGCGGAGGTCGAGGCCTTCGCCGACCTCGGTCACCGGCTGGACGAGGCCTGGCGGGACGTCGTCGTCGGCGGCCCCATGACCCGCAGCGCGGGCTACCTCATCGAGTCCACCGGCGCCGACATCACCCTCACCGAGCTGACGGTCCTGCTCAACGAGAAGTTCGAGCAGCGCATCGCGCGCGGAGTACCGCTGATGCCGGGCGCCGAGCGGCTCCTCACCGAGCTGGCCGCGCACAACATCCCGACCGCCCTGGTCTCCGCCTCGCACCGCCGCATCATCGACCGGGTCCTCCACTCGCTCGGCCGCGACCGCTTCACGCTCACGGTCGCCGGGGACGAGGTCGTACAGACCAAGCCGCACCCCGAGCCGTACCTGACGGCCGCCCAGGGCGTCGGCGCCGACCCCGCGCTCTGTGCCGTCGTCGAGGACACCGCGACCGGTGTCGCGGCCGCCGAGGCGGCGGGTTGCCGGGTCGTCGCGGTGCCCTCCGTGGCGCCGATCGCACCCTCCCCGGGCCGGGTCGTCGTGCGCTCCCTCGAAGAGGTCGACGTGCCCTTCCTCCGCACATTGATCACCGGCATCTGAGGTTTTTCTGAGCTTCCCCCGGCGGAATGCGCTTTCGCCAGGGGAAAACGATCAGGCCATTCGCCGAAAAGGCCCCCGCGTGACCTTGGTCACGCAGAGTGCCGGACGGTGGGTGGCCTCCGTTGCGTTCATGCCCGAAAAGGGCGCGTTTCGGCGCCCCCATGTGTCCCGATTCGCTCGCCGCCGTCCGCATCATCCGACGCATGGTTATCGAGAGCCCCGTATTCATGATCACTGTGCGATTACCCCCGCGGCCGCCGGTGGTCCGGCAATAGCGACACCGCCCACTAATCTTTCGCGAGTACTTCGCCGCATAACCGCGTGCAACGGCGCACCCACCGAAGTCGCCGCGAACACAGGACCGATCGCAACACCCGGCCCGATCGCTCCCGCCCCGACCGGGCGGCCGGCGGCGGAGTTCCACTGACCGCTGTATCCCAGTGCCGGATGAGGAGATCGTCCCTGATGAACCGCAAGACCCTGGTGCTCCCGGCCGTGGCCGGACTGCTCGCACCCCTGCTGGCCGCCTGTGGCGGAGCGGAGGACGGTGGAGCGATCGTCGTCGGCACCACGGACCAGTTCATCGCCACCGCGGACGCCCCCGCACCGCTCGACCCCGCCTTCGCCTACGACACCGGCGCCTGGAACATCCTGCGGCAGACCGTCCAGACCCTGATGCACGTGCCCCGCGACGGCGGCGAGCCCGTCCCCGAGGCCGCCCAGAGCTGCGGATTCTCCGACAAGGCCAGCGAGAGCTACCGCTGCAAGCTCCGCTCCGGCCTCACCTTCGCCGACGGCACCCCGATCACGGCCGAGGACGTCAAGTACTCCGTCGAGCGCGTCATGAAGATCAAGTCGGACAACGGCACGGCCGCCCTCCTCTCGAACATCGACACCGTCGAGACCAAGGGCACCGACGAGGTCGTCTTCCACCTGAAGACCCCCGACGCCACCTTCCCGTACAAGCTCTCCACCCCGGTCGCCGGCATCCTCAGCAAGGACAAGTACGCCGCCGGAGAACTCCGCGAGGGCTTCGACGTCGACGGCTCGGGCCCGTACACCATGAAGGTCGAGCGCGAGGGCGAGAAGGCCACCCGCTTCGTCTTCACCAGGAACCCCGCCTACAAGGGCGACATCACGCTGCGCAACGACAGGGTCGAGCTCCGCCCCTACGCCGACGCCGACACCATGGGCGAGGCCCTGGAGAGCGACGACATCGACATGATGGCCCGCTCGCTGTCCCGGCAGCAGATCAAGAACCTCACCGAGACCCCCAAGGACGGCATCGAGGTCGTCGAGGTCCCCGGCCTGGAGATCCGCTACCTCGGCTTCAACACCAAGGCCCCCGCCGTCCAGGAGAAGGCCGTCCGTCAGGCCATGGCCGCCGTCGTCGACCGGGGTGCCCTCGTCGACCTCGTCTACGGCCCCACCGCCGAGCCGCTCTACTCGCTGATCCCCTCCAGCATCACCGGCCACGCCACCCCCTTCTTCGACGAGTACGGCGAGCCCGACCACGACCGCGCCGCCAAGCTCCTCAAGGACGCCGGCGTCGAGACCCCGGTCAAGATGACGCTCAACTACACCACCGACCACTACGGCGCCGAGACCGCCCAGGAGTTCGAGGCGCTCAGGAAGCAGCTCGTCGCCAGCGGTCTCTTCGACGCCACCGTCCAGGGCGCCGAGTGGTCCACCTTCCGCACCGCCCAGAAGCGCGGCGACTACGCCGTCTACGGTCTCGGCTGGTTCCCGGACTACCCGGACCCGGACAACTACATCGCGCCGTTCCTGGACAGCGACAACTTCCTCAACACCCCGTATGTGAACAAGGTCGTCCGCGACCAGCTCATCCCGCGCTCGCGCCGCCAGGCCGACCGCACCGCCGCGAGCCCCGTCTTCAACCAGATCCAGAAGATCGTCGCCCAGGACGTACCCGTCCTGCCCCTGTGGCAGGGCAAGCAGTACGTCGCCGCCCGCGACGACCTCAACGGAGTCGAGTACGCCCTCAACACGTCCTCCGACCTCCTCCTCTGGGAACTGGGCCGCGGTACCGCATAACCCCGTCGACTGGATCGGTTACACCGGCCGCGCACCCGCGCGCGGCCGGCCTGACAAGAGATCACGAGGCACGTTCTGTGAAGACGCACAACAAGTGGCTGACCGCCCCGCTCGCCGCGGGCCTGGCCACCGCCCTGCTCAGCGGTTGCGGCACCGAGCAGGGAGGCTCGGGCAGCTCGGGCGCCGGCGTACGCGTCGGCATGTCCGACGAGATCCTCGCCACCGACCCGGCGGCCGGCTACGACCCCGGCTCCTGGCTGCTGTTCAACAACGTCTTCCAGTCCCTGCTCGCCTTCCCCAAGGGCGGCTCCGAGCCCGAGCCCGAGGCCGCCGACAAGTGCGGCTTCTCCGCCGGCAGCAAGGTCTACACCTGCACCCTGCGGGACGGCCTCACCTTCTCCAACGGCAACAAGCTCACCTCCGAGGACGTCAAGTACTCCTTCGAACGGGCCATCAGGATCGCCGACCCCGCGGGCCCGGCGCCGCTGCTCTCCACCATCGACACCATCGACACCCCGGACGAGAAGACCGTCGTCTTCCGCCTCAAGGTCCCCGACGCCACCTTCCCCAGCAAGATCGCCTCCGGCGCCGGCTCCATCGTCGACCACCGCGACTACCCCGCCGACGCCCTGCGCACCGACGGGAAGGCCACCGGCTCCGGCCCCTACAAGCTGGACTCCCTCAGCGACTCCGAGGCCACCTTCTCCACCAACCCCGGCTACCGGGGCACCGCACGGCCCAAGAACGACGCCGTCACCCTCAAGCTCTACAACGGCGACCGCGCCGCACTCTCCAAGGCCCTCACCGCCGGACAGATAGACGTCGCCTACCGAGGCCTCTCCGCCGAGGACATCGCCGCCCTCGAATCCTCCGACACCACGGACGACAAGGGCATCGAGGTCGTCCAGGGCAGCAGCGCCGAGGTCCAGCACCTGGTCTTCAACATGAAGGACCCGGTCGCCGGCAAGCTCGGCGTACGCCAGGCCATCGCCCACCTCGTCAACCGCGAGGCCCTCGTCGAAGGCGTCTACAAGTCGACGGCCACCCCGCTGTACTCGATCGTCCCGGCCGGCATCGCCGGACACAACACCGCCTTCTACGACACCTACGGCACCCCCGACCAGGCCAAGGCGAAGAAGGCCCTGCGCGCGGACGGCGTCACCGGCAAGGTCAAGCTCACCCTCTGGTCCACCCCCAGCCGCTACGGCCCCTCCACCGACCAGGAACTCAAGGCGATCGCCGAGCAGCTCAACGCGAGCGGCCTCTTCGACGCCGACGTCAAGTCCGTCGCCTACGACCAGTACGAGAAGGACATCGCGGCCGGCAAGTACGGCGTCTACGTCAAGGGCTGGGTCCCCGACTACCCCGACGCCGACAACTTCACCGCCCCCTTCTTCGGCGAGGGCAACGTCCTCGGCAACCACTACGAGAACACCACGATCACCGGCAGCCTCCTCCCGAAGACCGCCGCCGCCCCGGACCGCGCCGGCACCGCCGACGAGTACGGGAAGATCCAGGACATCGTCGCCGAGCAGCTGCCCCTCCTCCCGCTCTGGCAGGGCAAGCAGTACGCCGTCGCCCGCGACGACGTCACCGGCCTCGAATGGACCCTCGACGCCTCGACCGTCTTCCGCTTCTGGGAGATCCGCAAGGGCTGACGCACACCCCCGCGAGGGCGGACACACCCCCACGACGGGAAGGGCCCGGCACGCCTCCGCGCACCGGGCCCTTCCCGTACCCCCGACGGCTACTGCCCGGCCGCGCCCGGCCGCACCAGACCGCTCTCGTACGCGTACACCGCGGCCTGCACCCGGTCCCGCAGGCCCAGCTTCGTCAGCACATGACCCACGTGCGTCTTCACCGTCGTCTCGCTCACGAACAGGTCCGCCGCGATCTCCGCGTTCGACAGACCCCGCGCCACCAGCTTCAGCACCTCGACCTCGCGATCCGTCAGCGTGCTCAGCGTGTCCGGCATCTGCTCCTCGCCCGTCGGCAGATGCGCCGAGTACTTGTCGAGCAGCCGACGCGTGATCGACGGCGCCAGCATCGCCTCACCGGCCGCCACCACCCGGATCGCCTGCACCAGCTCGTTCGCCGGGGCGTCCTTCAGGAGGAAACCGCTCGCCCCCGCCCGCAGCGCCTCCACCACGTACTCGTCCAGATCGAACGTCGTCAGGACCAGCACCTTCGCCGGGCCGTCCCGACCCGGGCCCGTGATCTGCCGGGTCGCCTCCACCCCGTCCATCCGCGGCATCCGGATGTCCATGAGGACCACGTCCGGCTGCAACGCGCGCACCTGGTCCTGCGCCTGGAGACCGTCACCGGCCTCACCCACCACCGCGATGTCCTGCTCCGCCTCCAGAATCATCCGGAAGCCGGTGCGCAACAGCGGCTGATCGTCGACCAAGAGGACGCGGATCGTCACAAGGGCTCCTTCACGGGACCGGGCTCACGAGGTCGCCGGCACTACGGTGCCGACGGGGCCGGGTCCATTCTGCCCTGACCCGAATCGCCCGACTCCGGCGGGCGCGCGGAAACGATCTTCAGCGGATAGACCGGGGGAGTCCCCCCGAACTCCGGACAGACCGCCTGGTGGTCGCACCAGCCACACAGCTTCGTCGGACGCGGCCGCCAGTCACCCGTCTCCGTCGCCAGCCGGATCGCCTCCCACAGCGCGTGCAGCTTCCGCTCCACCCGCAGCAGATCCGCCTCCACCGGGTCGTACGTCAGCACCTCACCACTGCCCAGGTACACCAGCTGCAGCCGCCGCGGGATCACCTGCCGCAGCCGCCACACCACCAGCGCGTAGAACGTCATCTGGAACAGCGCGCCGTCCCGGTACTCCGGCCGCGGGGCCTTGCCCGTCTTGTAGTCGACGATCCGCACGTCACCCGAGGGCGCCACATCGATCCGGTCGATCACCCCACGCAGCCGCAGCCCCGAATCCAGCTCCGTCTCCACGAACAGCTCACGCTCCGCCGGCTCGAGACGCGTCGGATCCTCCAGCGTGAACCACCGCTCGACCAGCCGCTCCGCCTCACCCAGCCAGCCCGCGAGCCGCTCCCCGTCCGGATCCTCCGCGAACAGCTCACCCAGCTCCGGCTTCGACTCCAGGAGCCGGTCCCACTGGCCGGGAACCATCCCCCGCGCCCGCGGAGCCGTCCGCTCCACCGCCGGATCGTCGAAGAGCCGCTCGAGCACCGCGTGCACCAGAGTGCCCCGCGTCGCCGCCGCACTCGGCTTCTCCGGCAGCCGGTCGATCACCCGGAACCGGTACAGCAGCGGACACTGCATGAAATCGCTCGCCCGCGACGGCGACAACGACATGGGCGCCCGGGGCTCCGCCGGCACCTGCTCGCTCGTACTCATGACGAAGACCCTACGACCCGCCACCGACAGCGAGCGGAATACCATCGACCCGGGACCCCGTCGCACTGCATGATCGAACCGTGACACACCGACGTGGGTCACACCTCGCGACGAAAGGAACCCGTGAACCAGGACGAGCCCAAGCCGCAGCGGACCGAGGATCCCGGCGGCGGGATCCTCATGGGCCGGCCCTTCGGCGTGCCCGTCTACGTCGCCCCCAGCTGGTTCCTCGTCGCCGCCCTCATCACCTGGGTCTTCGGCGACCAGATCGAACGCGTCCTGCCCGAACTCGGCGCCGCCCGCTACCTCGTCTCCCTCTTCTTCGCCGTCGCCTTCTACGCCTCCGTACTCGTCCACGAACTGGCCCACACCATCGCCGCGCTCCGCTTCAAGCTCCCGGTGCGCCGCATCCAGCTCCAGTTCTTCGGCGGCGTCTCCGAGATCGAGAAGGAGACCGAGACCCCCGGCCGCGAATTCGTCCTCGCCTTCGTCGGCCCCCTCCTCTCCCTCGTCCTCGCCGGCGTGTTCTATCTCTCGCTGTACGCCGTCGAACCCGGCACCGTCCCCGGCGTCCTCCTCGCCGGCCTGATGATCTCCAACCTCATCGTCGCGATCTTCAACCTGCTGCCCGGGCTCCCCCTCGACGGCGGCCGTATGCTCCGCGCCGTCGTCTGGAAGATCACCGGCAAGCCCATGAGCGGCACCATCGCCGCCGCCTGGGTCGGCCGCGCGCTCGCCGTCCTCGTCCTCATCGGCCTGCCCCTGCTCACCCGCACCGGGCTCCTCGGCAACTCCACCGACGACATCAGCGGCCTCAACACCGTCACCGACGCCCTGCTCGCCGCGATCCTCGCCGCCATCATCTGGACCGGCGCCGGCAACAGCCTCCGCATGGCCCGGCTGCGCGAACACCTGCCCGAGCTCCGCGCCCGCAGCCTCACCCGCCGCGCCATCCCCGTCGAAGCCACCACCCCCCTCTCCGAAGCCCTCCGCCGCGCCAACGACGCGGGCGCACGCGCCCTCGTCGTCGTCGACGGCCTCGGCGAGCCCACCGGCATCGTCCGCGAGGCCGCCATCGCCGCCGTCCCCCAGCACCGCCGCCCCTGGGTCGCCGTCAGCACCCTCACCCAGGACCTCGCCGACGGCATGCGCGTCCCCGCCGAACTCACCGGCCAGCCCCTCCTCGACCACCTCCGCGCCAGCCCGGCCACCGAGTACCTGGTCGTCGAGGACACCGGCGAGATCTACGGAGTCCTCGCCACCACCGACGTCGAGCGCGCCTTCGTGAAGGCCATGGCCCGACCCGGCACGTGACCCCGGCACACCGCGCCCCCGCCGACCGGCCGCCGACGCGGGCGGGCCGGAGGCGAGGAAGCCCTTGATAGGGTGCTCACATGTCCGAACCGACCGGTGCCGCCCGCCGACGCGGGCCCTTCAAGGTCGGGGACCAGGTTCAGCTGACCGACCCCAAGGGCCGTCACTACACGTTCACGCTCGAAGAGGGAAAGAACTTCCACACCCACAAGGGTTCTTTCCCGCACGACGAACTGATCGGCGCCCCCGAGGGCAGCGTTGTCCGCACCACCGGAAACGTCGCCTACCTCGCGCTGCGCCCCCTGCTCCCCGACTACGTCCTGTCCATGCCCCGCGGCGCCGCCGTGGTCTACCCCAAGGACGCGGGGCAGATCCTGGCCTTCGCCGACATCTTCCCCGGCGCACGCGTCGTGGAGGCCGGGGTGGGCTCGGGCTCGCTGAGCAGCTTCCTCCTCCGCGCCATCGGGGACAGCGGCATGCTGCACTCCTACGAGCGCCGCGAGGACTTCGCCGAGATCGCGAAGGGCAACGTCGAACGCTACTTCGGCGGC
Source organism: Streptomyces sp. Qhu_M48 (assembly GCF_051305195.1). Classification (NCBI taxonomy): domain Bacteria; kingdom Bacillati; phylum Actinomycetota; class Actinomycetes; order Kitasatosporales; family Streptomycetaceae; genus Streptomyces; species Streptomyces sp. Qhu_M48. The sequence goes on from NZ_CP195432.1 coordinate 2,310,153, forward strand.
CCGCACCCCGCGTGGCAGCTGACCGTCGGCGACCTCCAGGACAACCTCTCCGACACCGACGTCGACCGTGTCATCCTGGACATGCTCGCCCCTTGGGAGTGCCTGGAGGCCGTCTCCAAGGCGCTCGTCCCCGGCGGCATCCTCTGCTGCTACGTGGCGACCACCACCCAGCTCGCCCGCACCGTGGAGTCCATCCGCGAGTTCGGCTGCTACGCCGAGCCGCAGCCCTGGGAATCCATGATCCGCAACTGGCACGTCGAGGGCCTCGCCGTCCGCCCCGATCACCGCATGATCGGCCACACCGGCTTCCTCGTCACCGCCCGTCGCCTCGCGGACGGGGTCGAGCCCCCGATGCGCCGCCGCCGCCCCGCCAAGGGCGCCTACGGCGAGGACTACGAAGGCCCCAACAAGGGCTGACGTCCCGACATCCACGGCACGCCGCCGTCGAGTTCCCGCCCCCGGGAGGGAACTCGACGGCGGCGTCCTCATGTTCGACGGACGCCCGCACCCGCCCACGAGGCCGACCCAGCGGTTCCGTCCCCCTGTGACGTGTGGCACGATGCCCGGAAACCCCGCCGCACCACCCCCACAGGAGACGTCTCGCGTGCAGCCCTCCGCCGCCCCGGACCTCGCGGACCTCGCGGACTTCGCGCACACCAGGGCCCGGCCCGCCCACTGGCTGGCCACCGCCACCGCGACCGCCGCGGTCGTCGCCCTCGCGGGCCTGCTCCAGCCCGGCCCCGCCGGAGCCACCGCCACCCCGGCCGCCGCGCCGCGCCCCGCACCCGCCCCCGAGGCCGCCGGAGCCGACTACCCCCTCGACTGCGGGGGAGGGCCCCGTACGGTCGCCAAGCGGGTCACCGGGGACCTCGACGGGGACGAGAACCCCGAGACCGTTGCGGTCGTGCACTGCGAAGCCGGCTCCGGAACCCCGCCCAGCGGCGTCTACGTCCTCACCCGGAGCAAGGCGGAGGGAGCACCCGCGCGCGTGGTCGCCACCCTCGTCGCACCCGAGCTGCACCGGAGCGTCACCGAACTCGCCGTACGCGACGGAGCCGTCCTCGCCACCCTGCTCGGCTACTCGTCCCCCGACGTGCCCCGCTGCTGCCCGGACGAGAAGGAGCAGGTCGCCTGGCGCTGGCAGGGCGGCGCCTTCGTCCGCACCGCACAGGCCGAGGCGCGCGGCGCCTGACCCGTCAGTCGGCGTCGGGGCCGTACACCTCGACCTTGTCCGTGACCCGGCGCACATGGATGCAGTCGCCCGGGCACTCCTTCGCGGAGTCCACCACGTCCTGGAGCAGCGTCAGCGGAACCGGGGTCGTGGCACCGGTGTCCTGAAGGAGCTCGTCCTCGGAGCTCTTCACATAAGCGAGCCCGTCGATGTCCAGCTCGAAGACCTCGGGAGCGTACTGCGCGCAGATGCCGTCCCCCGTGCACAGGTCCTGGTCGATCCAGACCTCCAGCGCCTCTTCGGCGCCCGTGGACGGAGCCTCGTGCTGCACGGTCATATCTCCTGCCGTTCCTGCGTCTCGTTCCGCTTCTCGCGGGTAAGTCGGGCCACCTCCGACGGGTGTTGGCCCAAGACGACGATACAACCGCCCGCATTCAAGCCGTGAAGGGTGGGTATTCCCCTGGCGAGGGAACAAGCGCAAGGGTGAAGATCGGACACACCTCGGAGTCTTTTTGATCTAGGGGTTTCAATCACCACCCACGCAGGTAGGGTCAGGAAGCGTCCAGCTCCCCTTGGAGGAGGTGAGGACCGTGGCAGCCCACGACGACGACATCAACCGCGGCATCCGGCCGGGGCGAGGGTCTGAGGACCCCGCCGGCCAGGTTGCCTATCTCGAGCAGGAAATCGCCGTCCTGCGCCGCAAGCTCGCCGACTCTCCGCGACACACGAGGATTCTCGAAGAGCGGATCGTCGAGCTGCAGACCAGTCTGGCCGGCGTGTCCGCGCAGAACGAACGACTGGCGAGCACGCTCCGTGAGGCCCGCGACCAGATCGTGGCCCTCAAGGAGGAGGTCGACCGGCTCGCACAGCCGCCGGCCGGCTTCGGTGTCTTCCTGCAGGCCAACGAGGACGGCACGTGCGACATCTTCACCGGGGGCCGCAAGCTCCGGGTGAACGTCAGTCCGAGCATCGAGCTCGACGAGCTCAAGCGCGGCCAGGAAGTCATGCTCAACGAAGCGCTCAACGTGGTCGAGGCCATGGAGTTCGAGCGCGCCGGGGACATCGTCACCCTCAAGGAGATCCTCGAGGACGGCGAGCGCGCCCTGGTGGTCGGGCACACCGACGAGGAGCGGGTGGTGAGGCTCGCCGAGCCTCTGCTGGACGTCACCATCCGCCCCGGCGACGCCCTGCTGCTCGACTCCAGGTCCGGCTACGTCTACGAAGTGGTCCCCAAGAGCGAGGTCGAAGAGCTCGTTCTGGAAGAGGTCCCGGACGTCGACTACGAGAAGATCGGCGGTCTGGGCAACCAGATCGAGCTGATCCGCGACGCGGTCGAGCTCCCGTACCTCCACCCGGACCTCTTCAAGGAGCACGAACTGCGGCCGCCCAAGGGCATCCTGCTCTACGGCCCGCCCGGCTGCGGCAAGACGCTGATCGCCAAGGCCGTGGCCAACTCCCTGGCCAAGAAGGTCGCCGAGGTCACCGGCCAGCCCGCGGGGAAGTCCTACTTCCTCAACATCAAGGGCCCCGAGCTCCTCAACAAGTACGTCGGTGAGACCGAGCGGCACATCCGCCTCGTCTTCCAGCGTGCCCGGGAGAAGGCGAGCGAGGGCACCCCCGTCATCGTCTTCTTCGACGAGATGGAATCCCTCTTCCGCACCCGCGGCTCCGGTGTCAGCTCGGACGTGGAGAACACCATCGTTCCCCAGCTGCTCGCCGAGATCGACGGTGTGGAGGGCCTGGAGAACGTCATCGTCATCGGCGCCTCCAACCGCGAGGACATGATCGACCCCGCGATCCTGCGCCCCGGCCGGCTCGACGTCAAGATCAAGATCGAGCGTCCGGACGCGGAGGCGGCGAAGGACATCTTCGCGAAGTACCTCACCGCCACCCTGCCGCTGCACTCCGACGACATCTCCGAGCACAGCGGCTCCAAGGCCGCCGCCGCCCACGGAATGATCCAGTCCGTCGTCGAGCAGATGTACGCCGAATCCGAGGAGAACCGCTTCCTCGAAGTCACGTACGCCAACGGCGACAAGGAAGTCCTCTACTTCAAGGACTTCAACTCCGGCGCGATGATCCAGAACATCGTCGACCGGGCCAAGAAGATGGCCATCAAGGCCTTCCTCGACCACAACCAGAAGGGCATCCGGGTCTCCCACCTCCTCCAGGCCTGCGTGGACGAGTTCAAGGAGAACGAGGACCTGCCCAACACCACCAACCCCGACGACTGGGCCCGAATCTCCGGAAAGAAGGGCGAGCGGATCGTGTTCATCCGCACGCTCGTCACCGGAAAGCAGGGCGCGGACACCGGACGCTCCATCGACACGGTGGCCAATACCGGTCAGTACCTGTAGAACGCCCACCGGCTGCGGATGTCCGGAAACCGGGCATCCGCAGCCGACGCATTCCATCCAGCATTTCCCCCGGCACCGCAGGGAAATACGCAACCGATCTCCCCACCAGCGCGGAGCCGCTCTAGGCTCTTCGGTAACGCCGAGTCGCGCACTGTGAGCGACGCCGGGCAAGGAGGGCCGCATGACCGTACGGCGAGTAATGGGCATCGAGACGGAGTACGGGATCTCCGTCCCGGGACACCCGAACGCCAATGCCATGCTCACCTCGTCCCAGATCGTCAACGCCTACGCGGCGGCGATGCACCGGGCGCGCCGCGCCCGCTGGGACTTCGAGGAGGAGAACCCGCTGCGGGACGCCCGCGGCTTCGACCTCGCCCGCGAGGTCGCCGACTCCAGCCAGCTCACCGACGAGGACATCGGCCTCGCCAACGTGATCCTCACCAACGGGGCCCGCCTCTACGTGGACCACGCCCACCCCGAGTACAGCTCGCCCGAGGTCACCAACCCGCTCGACGCCGTCCTCTGGGACAAGGCCGGCGAACGGATCATGGCGGAGGCGGCCGTGCGCGCCGCCCAGCTCCCCGGGGCCCAGCCCATCCACCTCTACAAGAACAACACCGACAACAAGGGCGCCTCCTACGGCACGCACGAGAACTACCTGATGAAGCGGGAGACCCCCTTCTCGGACATCGTGCGCCACCTGACCCCCTTCTTCGTCTCCCGCCAGGTCGTGACCGGTGCGGGACGGGTCGGCATCGGTCAGGACGGCCGGGAGCACGGCTTCCAGATCAGCCAGCGCGCCGACTACTTCGAGGTGGAGGTGGGCCTGGAGACCACCCTCAAGCGGCCCATCATCAACACCCGGGACGAGCCCCACGCGGACGCCGAGAGGTACCGCCGCCTGCACGTGATCATCGGCGACGCCAACCTCTCGGAGATCTCGACCTACCTCAAGCTGGGCACCACCGCGCTGGTCCTCTCGATGATCGAGGACGGGTTCATCACCGTGGACCTCGCCGTCGACCAGCCCGTACGCACCCTGCACCAGGTCTCGCACGACCCGACCCTCCAGTACCTGGTCACGCTCCGCAGCGGGCGCACGCTGACCGCGGTGCAGCTCCAGATGGAGTACTTCGAGCTGGCCAGGAAGTACGTGGAGGAGCGGTACGGCGCGGACGCGGACGAGCAGACCAAGGACGTCCTGCTCCGCTGGGAGGACACCCTCAACCGGCTCGAGAACAACCCCATGAGCCTCGCCGGCGAGCTGGACTGGATCGCCAAGCGGGAGCTCATGGAGGGCTACCGGCGCCGGGACGGCCTGGAGTGGGACGCCGCCCGACTGCACCTGGTGGACCTCCAGTACGCGGACGTACGCCCCGAGAAGGGCCTCTACAACCGCCTGGTGGCCCGTGGGCGCATGCGGCGGCTCCTGGACGAGCCGGCGGTGGAGCGGGCCGAGACGGCGCCTCCCGAGGACACCAGGGCCTATTTCCGGGGCCGGTGCCTGGAGCAGTACGCCGACGACGTCGCGGCGGCCTCCTGGGACTCGGTGATCTTCGACCTGCCCGGCCGGGACTCGCTCCAGCGCGTCCCCACCCTGGAGCCGCTGCGCGGCACCAAGGCCCACGTGAAATCGCTCCTGGACCGCTGCCGGACCGCGGAGGAACTGGTCCGCGTGCTCTCCGGCGGCTGATCGGGGGCCCGACACGGGCCTGAAATACCCCGGCACTGGGAATCATGGAAACAGTGCCCGGGCGTTGTGGAAACTGCGGGGCCGAAGTCAGACCCGACCTATAAGGTCTGATCTTGTACGGACTCAACCGAGCGGGCCGATTTCGAGCGGGGTGAGGGATATGGCGACCAAGGACACCGGCGGCGGACAGCAGAAGGCGACGCGTTCCACGGAGGAGGTCGAGGAGACCACCACGGAGGCGAGCTCCGACCTCCAGGAACGCCAGGAGAAGCTGAGCGAGGACGTGGACTCCGTCCTCGACGAGATCGACGACGTCCTCGAGGAGAACGCCGAGGACTTCGTGCGTTCCTTCGTGCAGAAGGGCGGCGAGTAGCCGCTTCACGCTCCTGTCGTCCTCCGTCCCCGGAGCCCCGGCGAAAGCCGTGGGTCCGGGGACGGATGACAAGCGGTGGCACGGGTAAGGTCCGTGCACAGCAACCAAGATCGGCCGGCGCTTCCCACGGCGGGCCGACTCTCCCACCCGGAAGGAATCGCGTGGAAGCCAACCCTCGTAGCACCGGGCGTCTGCCGGCGGCCTTCCTGACGCCGGGCTCGTCCTCGTTCATCGACTTTCTGGCGGACCACTCGCCGGGGCTGCTGCCGGGCGGCAGGGAGCTTCCCGAGGGGATCGTCCAGGCCCCCCACGGGACGACCATCGTGGCGGCCACGTTCCCCGGCGGGGTCGTGCTCGCCGGTGACCGGCGGGCCACCATGGGCAACATGATCGCGCAGCGGGACATCGAGAAGGTCTTCCCCGCCGACGAGTTCTCCGCCGTGGGCATCGCCGGCACCGCCGGTCTCGCCGTGGAGATGGTCAAGCTGTTCCAGCTGGAGCTGGAGCACTTCGAGAAGGTGGAGGGCGTCACGCTCTCCCTGGAGGGCAAGGCGAACCGTCTCTCCACCATGATCCGCGGCAACCTCGGAATGGCCATGCAGGGGCTGGCCGTCGTGCCGCTCTTCGCGGGCTGGGACGAGGCCAAGGAGAAGGGCCGCATCTTCTCCTACGACGTGACCGGCGGCCGCTCCGAGGAGCACGGGTACGCCGCCACCGGCTCCGGCTCGATCTTCGCGCGCGGGTCGATGAAGAAGCTCTACCGAGCCGACCTGAGCGAGCAGGAGGCCACCACGCTGGTCGTGCAGGCGCTCTACGACGCGGCCGACGACGACTCGGCGACCGGCGGCCCGGACATGGCCCGCCGGATCTTCCCGATCATCACCGTCATCACGGAGGAGGGCTACCGCAGGCTCACCGAGGCCGAGTCCTCCGGGCTGGCCCGATCGGTCACCGAGCGGCGTCTCGAGCAGCCCGACGGGCCGCGCGCCGCCCTGCTCTGACCACTCGTCGCCCTGTAGAAGCCCAGAAGAAAGGGACGGACCGCCGGTGTCCACTCCGTTCTACGTCTCACCCCAGCAGGCCATGGCCGACCGGGCGGAGTACGCCCGCAAGGGCATCGCCCGAGGCCGCAGCCTTGTCGTCCTCCAGTACACCGACGGAATCGTCTTCGTCGGCGAGAACCCCTCGCGCGCACTGCACAAGTTCAGCGAGATCTACGACCGGATCGGCTTCGCGGCCGCCGGCAAGTACAACGAGTACGAGAACCTCCGCATCGGCGGCGTGCGCTACGCCGACCTGCGGGGCTACACCTACGACCGGGACGACGTCACCGCGCGCGGCCTGGCCAACGTCTACGCCCAGACCCTGGGCACGATCTTCTCCAGCGCGGGGGAGAAGCCGTACGAGGTGGAGCTGGTCGTCGCCGAGGTCGGCACCGAGTCCGCGGGCGACCAGATCTACCGGCTGCCCCACGACGGCTCGATCGTCGACGAGCACGGCTCGGTCGCCGTCGGCGGCAACGCGGAGCAGATCAGCACCTTCCTGGACCAGCGGCACCGGGACGGCATGTCCCTCGCCGAGGCCCTGAAGCTCGCCGTACAGGCCCTGTCGCGGGACACCAACGGGAGCGAGCGGGAGATCCCCGCGGAGCGACTGGAGGTGGCGGTCCTGGACCGTACGCGCCCGCAGCAGCGCAAGTTCAAGCGGATCGTCGGCCGTCAGCTGTCCCGCCTCCTCCAGGCGGACAACGCGGCGGTGACGAAGACGGACGAGCCCTCGGACGAGGCTCCCGAGGAGTAGTCCCCGGTTCCGCCCGCGGGGCCCCGGTGCGCACCAGCGCGCCGGGGCCCCGCGCCGTTCAGGAGGGTCCGCCCGTGCCCGTGCCGTCCTCGGCGGCTCAGGGGCCCGTGGCCGGCGCGGGGCCGGAGGAGCCGCGCGGGACCAGGCTGACGGGGAGTTCGTCCGGCTGGGCGGGTTCGCCCGCCAGAACGGCGAGGAGGGCCGCCATGCCCCGCTCCCCGATGCGCTCGGCGGGCAGCGCGACGGTGGTCAGCTCGGGTTCGACGGCGGTGGCGAGCGCCAGGTCGTCGAAGCCGGTGACCGAGACGTCCTCGGGGACGCGCAGCCCCAGCCGCCGCAGGGCCTTGCAGGCGCCGGCGGCGAGGATGTCGTCGTCGCACACGACGGCGGTGGGCCGGGGGCCGGGGCCGGCGAGGGCGAGCTCGGTGGCGGTCATGGCGCCGTGCACGTCCAGGGGCGCCCGGACGGTCCGTACCGACACCCCGGCGAGGGCCTCGGCGAGCGCGGCGGCCCGGACGTCGAAGGTCCAGGAGGGCACGGCGGAGGCGAGGTGGACGAACCGCCGGTGGCCGAGGGCGAGCAAGTGCCCGGTGACCTGGCGCATGCCGTCCGCGATGTCCAGGTTGACGTGGGCGGCCGCGGCGCTGTCGGCGGGGTCGCTGTCGAGCATCACCAGGGGCAGGTCGGTGCCCCGGAAGGCCTTGAGGGCGTCCGAGGCCATCGAGGAGGCGATGACGCCGTCGAGGGCGGCCCGCGCGGAGGCGAAGGGGTCCCTGGCGGGACCGACGCCGTCGGGGGAGGGGTAGAGCACGACGCCGAAGCCGTGCCGGGCGGCGACCGTGGCTGCGCCGGTGTAGACCCGGGCGAAGAACTCGTTGGTGAGGGCCGGGACGACGAGGAGCGCGGTCCTGGTGCGGCCGAGCCGGAGGTTGCGGGCGGCGAGGTTGGGCCGGTAGCCGAGACCCCGGGCGGCCTCCCGCACCGCCCCGGCGGTGCGTTCCGACACACGGCCGCGCCACTTGTCGCCGAGCACGAGGGAGACGGTGGCCTGGGAGACGCCCGCGACCCGGGCGACGTCCCGGCTGGTGGGGCGGGTGCCGCCGAGCGGCTCCGGGGTCTGCACACAAGCCTCCGCGTCGTACGGTCCCGGGCCGGCGGGACGGTCCCGGCCCGGTCGCGGGGTGGACCCGCGTACAGCCGACATGGTACGTATGACGGCAGACGTTATACGTAAAACCTCGGCGGGTCCGGGGCGAGGGGAGACCACCATGGCCACCGAGGCCCCGGCACGAGGCGGCTATCTCGACATACTCCGGGCGCCGCACGCCGCCCGGCTGCTCGCCGGCACGCTCGTGGGGCGCCTGCCCAACGGCGTCGGCCCCATCGCCATCACCCTCTTCGTCCGCGACCAGGGCGGCAGCTACACCCTCGCCGGCGGCCTCATCGCCGCCTACGGCGTCGCCACCGCCCTCGGCCAGCCCCTCCTCGGGCGGGCCGTCGACCTCAAGGGCCAGCCCCGGGTCCAGCTGCCCGCCGCGGTCCTCTCCGCCCTCGGCATGGCCCTGCTCGCCCTCACCGGCACCGGCCACCTCGCCCTCGCCTACGCGGCCGTCGTCGTCGCCGGACTCTTCACCCCGCCCCTGGAGGGCGGACTCCGCGCCCTGTGGCCGAGCGTCCTCGGCCGCCAGGACCGCGTCCACCGGGCGTACGCCATGGACGCGGTCGCCCAGGAGGTCATGTTCACCGTCGGCCCCCTGCTGCTGACCCTCCTCGTCTCCCTCTGGTCACCCGCCGCCGCCCTCCTCGTCATCAACCTCCTCGGCGTCCTCGGCGCCCTCGTCGTCGTCCTGTCCGAGCCGTCCCGCGCCTGGCGCTCCGCACCCCGGGAGGCCCACTGGCTGGGCGCCCTGCGCTCCCCGGGCCTCCTCGCCCTCCTCGGCTCCTTCTTCTTCGTCGGCCTCGCGCTCGGCTCCATCACCGTCGCCGCCGTCGCGTACGCCGACGACCGGGGCACCCCCTCCGTCTACGGCTGGCTGATGGCCGCGCTCGGGCTCGGCGCGCTCGTCGGCGGCGTCGCCTACGGCGCCCGGCAGTGGTCCGGAGCCCCCGAACGGCGGCTCCGCGTCCTCGTGCTGCTCCTCGCCGTCTGCTACCTGCCGCTCGTCCTCACGCCCGGCCCCGTCGCCATGTCCGGCCTCGCGGCCCTGGCCGGGCTCTTCCTCGCGCCCGTCCTGGCCTGCGCCTTCATCGTCGTGGACCGCCACGCGCCGCGCGGCACCGTGACCGAGGCCTTCTCGTGGCTCGTCACCACCTTCGGCGTCGGGTCGGCCCTCGGCTCCGCCGTCGCCGGACCCGCCGTCGAACTCGCCGGGACCGTCACCGGGTTCGCCGTCGCCGGGGCGGGCGGCCTGATCGCCTTCCTCGTCCTCCTGGCCACCGGCGGTGTGCTCGGGGTACTCGGCTCGCCCACCGCCCGCGAAACCCCCGCGCCCGAGGCGCGACACGCCGTCGTCGCGGGCTCTCCCACCGCCGTACACAGCGAAAAGAACACGCACTGATCGGAAAATGATCGAAACGGGAACGTCCAACCCGGTTTCAGCACAGGCCGTCAGGCGTAATGTTCAGACATGGACCGCCGCATTTTCGGGCTGGAGAACGAGTACGGCGTCACGTGCACGTTCAGGGGACAGCGCCGACTGTCTCCTGACGAAGTGGCGCGCTACCTCTTCCGCCGTGTCGTGTCATGGGGCCGCAGCAGCAATGTCTTCCTGCGGAACGGCGCCCGCCTGTACCTGGACGTGGGATCGCATCCGGAATACGCCACACCGGAATGCGACAACGTGACCGAACTGGTCACCCACGACAAGGCCGGCGAGCGCATTCTCGAGGGCCTGCTCGTCGACGCCGAACGCCGCCTGCACGAGGAGGGAATCGCGGGCGACGTCTACCTCTTCAAGAACAACACCGACTCGGCCGGAAACTCGTACGGCTGCCACGAGAACTATCTCGTCGCCCGCCACGGAGAGTTCTCCCGGCTCGCGGACATCCTCATTCCGTTCCTCGTCACCCGGCAGCTCATCTGCGGCGCGGGCAAGGTCCTCCAGACCCCGCGGGGCGCGGTCTTCTGCGTCTCCCAGCGCGCCGAGCACATCTGGGAGGGCGTCAGCTCCGCGACCACCCGCTCCCGCCCCATCATCAACACCAGGGACGAGCCGCACGCCGACGCGGAGCGCTACCGCCGGCTGCACGTCATCGTCGGCGACTCGAACATGTCCGAGACGACCATGCTGCTCAAGGTCGGCGCCACCGATCTGGTGCTCCGCATGATCGAGGCCGGCACGGTGATGCGCGACCTCACCCTGGAGAACCCCATCCGGGCCATCCGCGAGGTCAGCCACGACATCACCGGCCAGCGCAAGGTCCGGCTCGCCAGCGGCCGCGAGGCCTCCGCCCTGGAGGTCCAGCGCGAGTACTACGACAAGGCCGTCGACTTCGTCGACCGGCGCGGCATCCGGACCGGGACCGTCGCCCAGGTCCTGGAGCTGTGGGGCCGTACCCTCGACGCCATCGAGAGCGAGCGGCTCGACCGGATCGAGACCGAGATCGACTGGGTCATGAAGCACCGGCTCATCGAGCGCTACCGGGCCAAGCACAACATGACCATGTCGAACCCGAGGGTCGCGCAGATAGACCTCGCCTACCACGACATCCACCGCCGCCGTGGCCTCTACTACCTGCTGCAGAAGAACGGCCAGGCGGCCCGGATCTGCAACGACATGAAGATCTTCGAGGGCAAGTCCGTGCCCCCGCAGACCACTCGGGCCCGGCTCCGCGGCGACTTCATCCGCCGCGCCCAGGAGCAGCGACGGGACTTCACCGTCGACTGGGTCCACCTCAAGCTGAACGACCAGGCGCAGCGCACGGTGTTGTGCAAGGACCCGTTCCGCTCCGTCGACGAGCGGGTCGAAAAGCTGATCGCCGGAATGTAGGCAGGTCGTACCGGCCAGGTGGGGCCCCGCACGTTTGGCGTGCGGGGCCCTCGACGTGACAGGAGGAGCGCCTAGAGTGTCGGCACAACTACTGTGCCGTCTGAGATCTGAGGAACACGTGCGCCGACTTGCCGGCCTTCTCGTCGTCCCGCTGCTGCTGCTCTCGACAGCGGCGTGCGGCAGCGACGACAAGGGCTCCGATTCCGCTTCGATGACGAACGGCCTGCCCGCCATCACCGCGGGGGCCAAGTTCGGCGAGAAGCCGACCCTCGCCAAGGGCGAGGGCGCCCCGCCCAAGGAACTCAAGGTCAACGTCATCAGCGAGGGCAAGGGCCCGGTGACGAAGAAGGGCGACGCGCTCCAGGTGAACTACCTGGGTCAGGCCTGGGACTCCACCACCCCCTTCGACAACAGCTTCGACCGCGGTCAGCCCTTCGACCTGACGCTGGGCGCCGGCCAGGTCATCAAGGGCTGGGACCAGGGTCTCGAAGGACAGAAGGTCGGCAGCCGCGTCGAGATCGGCATCCCGCCGGAGCTCGGTTACGGCGCCGCGGGCCAGGGCGACATCAAGCCCAACGCCACCCTCGTCTTCGTCGTGGACATCCTGAAGTCCGTCACCATCCCCAAGTCCGCCACCGGCACCCCGGTCGCCCAGGACAACAAGGACCTGCCGAAGGTCGGGACGAACACCGACGGCAAGGCGCCCACGCTGACGGTCCCCAAGGTCGCCCCGCCGACCAAGCTCGTCTCGAACTACGTGCTCGAGTCCAAGGGCGAGGCCGTCAAGGCCACCGACACGGTCGTCGTGAACTACGTCGCCGCCCTCTGGAAGGACGGCAAGGTCTTCGACTCGACGTACACCACCGGCAAGCCCGCGAACTTCCCGCTCGCGCAGCTCACGCTGAAGGGCCTGAAGGACGGCCTCGTCGGCAAGAAGATCGGCAGCCGCGTCCTCATCGTCGCCCCGCCGTCGGAGGCGTTCGGCAACGAGGAGAAGCAGGGGATTCCGAAGAACTCCACGCTGGTGTTCGCCGTGGACATCCTCACGAAGATGTAAGACTGTCCCGATCACGCAGTTCATCAGTATGAGGAGCAGTTCAGTGAGCATCGAGAAGCCCGAGATCGACTTCCCGGGTGGCGAGCCGCCGAAGGACCTGGAGATCAAGGACATCTGGGAGGGCGACGGCGAGCTCGCCGAAGCCGGTGACTTCGTGAAGGTCCACTACGTCGGTGTGTCCTTCGACTCCGGCGAGGAGTTCGACGCCTCCTGGAACCGCGGCGCCCCGCTCGACTTCAACCTCGGCGCCGGCCAGGTCATCCAGGGCTGGGACCAGGGCGTCCAGGGCATGAAGGTCGGCGGCCGCCGCCAGCTGGTCATCCCCGCGCACCTCGCCTACGGCGACCGCGGCGCCGGCGCCAAGATCGCCCCGGGCGAGACGCTGATCTTCGTCTGCGACCTCGTCGGCGTCACCAAGCGCTGACCCGGTGACCGGCCGGGACCCGTCCCGGCCGTCGACGGTCCTCCGAGGGCCCCCGCCATCCGTGGCGGGGGCCCTCGGCTTTGGCCCAAACACTCCGGGGCGGTACGGTCGGACGTCCGACAAGTGGATCCGGCGGAAGGGTGCAGGGCGTCGATGGCGATTGCCAAGTCCGAGCGGCTGATGAATCTCGCGCTGTGCCTGCTCGGGACACGCCGTCCGCTGAGCAAGCGTGAACTCCGCGGCTCCATCGAGGCCTACCTCGAAGCGAGCGGCGACGATGCCTTCAACCGCATGTTCGAGCGCGACAAGGACGACCTCCGCGAGCTCGGCCTCGTCATCGAGACCGTGGAGAACCTGGAGGGCGAGACCGGCTACCTCGCCCGCCGCGACTCCAACCGCCTGCCCCCCATCACCCTCGACGCCGAAGAGGCCGCCGCACTCGGCCTCGCCGCCAAGGTCTGGCAGCAGGCACGCCTCGCCGGTGCCGCCAGCGGCGCCCTCCAGAAGCTCCGCGCCGCCGGAATGCCGGAGGCGGAGGACTCGTACGACACCCAGCCCAGCGCCCTCGAACCCCGCATCCCGGTCCACGAGGCCGCCTTCGAGCCGCTGATGCTGGCCTGCCGCGACCGCCGGCCCGTCGTCTTCGACTACCGCAAGGCCAACGCCGCCCGCCCCGAGACCCGCCAGGTCGAGCCCTGGACCCTCGAATGCTGGCGCGGCCACTGGTACCTGGCCGGCTGGGACCGCGACCGCGGCGCCGAGCGCGTCTTCCGCCTCTCCCGGATCACCGGCAAGGTCCGCTCCCGGGCCGGCGCCTTCTCCGCGCCCGTCCCCGACGTCGTCACCGTCCGCGAGACCGTGGAGAGCTGGGCGGGCGAGACCGCCACCCGCTCGGCCCGGATCCGGCTCCGCGCCGGCTGCGGCTACCCGCTGCGGGCCCGCGCCCAGTCCCTGCGCGAGGGCACCGACGGCTGGGACGAGTTGGAGATCCCGTACGGGCACGGCCTCGACGCCTGGCTCGTCGAGTTCGGCCCCGACGTCGTCGTACTGGAACCGGCCGATCTGCGGGCCGACGTGGTGGACCGGCTGCGCGCCGTGGCCAAGGGCTGAGGGGGAGACGTACCGCATGGCTGCCAACGCGATCGACCAGACGAGGCGGATGCTCTCGCTCGTCACCTACCTCCGTGAGCGCCCCGGCGCCCACGTCGCCGACGTCGCACGCGCCTTCGGGATCACCGAGGACGAACTGATCTCCGACCTCGACGTGCTGCCCATGTGCGGCACCAGCTTCCGCGGCGGAGACCTCCTCGACATCGACACCGACGGCGACCGGATCTGGTGGCGCAACCCGAGCGCGCTCAGCGCGGAAGCCGCCGCGCCGCTCCGGCTCGCCGCCGACGAGGCGACCGCCCTCCTGGTCGCCGCCCGCGCCGTCGCCACCCTGCCGGGACTCCGGGAGAGCGACCGGGAGGCGCTGCTCCGCGCCACCGCCAAGCTGGAGGCCGCGGCCGGCGAGGCCGCCGGGGCCAGTTCACGGCTCTCGGTGACCTTCGAGTCCGAGGGCGGCGTCTTCGCCGAGGTCGACCGCGCGATCTCGGAGCGCCGCCGCCTGTGGGTGCGCTACTACTCGCCCGCCCGCGACGAGCTCACCGAGCGCGAGGTCGACCCCATCCGGCTCTTCGCCGTCGGCCACACCTATATGGAGGCGTGGTGCCGCCTCTCCGAGGCGCGCCGCACCTTCCGCCTCGACCGTGTGGTCGAGATCCGCATCCTCGACGAGCACGCGGCCCCGCCCGAGCTGGAGCTGCGCGACCTCTCCGAGGGGCTCGTCCAGCCCTCCGCCGACGACCCCGAGGTGGTGGTCGAGGTCGGCCCCGGCGGCCGCTGGGTCGCCGAGTACTACCCGCACGACCGGGCCGAGGAGCTGCCCGACGGCGGACTGCGGATCACCCTGCGCACGCCCGACCCCGCCTCGCTGCGCCGGCTCGGGCTGCGACTGGGCAGCGACGGGCGGATCGTCGCGCCGCGGGAACTCGCCGACAGCGCCAGGACCGCGGCGGCCGCCGCACTCGCCGCGTACGACGGCGAGTGACGTTCCCCGACAGGGAGACGCTGGTACTGACGTAGAGCCAGTGGTGGACCGGAGGCGCGTGGTGCGGCGGGGGACTGGAAGCACGTGGTGCGGCGGGGGACTGGAAGCACGTGGTGCGGCCTGGTGGACCGGGGCGCGTGGTGCGGCCGGTGAGTCGGAGGCGCATGGTGCGGCCGGGAGACCGGAGGTACGTGGCGCGGCCGGGAGACCGGAGAACATGGGCGGTCGGTGACCCGGAGGCACGTGGTGCGGCCGGTCGTGGGAGTGGGCGCAGGTGGCGCGGAAGCGCGGGAGTCTGGAGAGATGAGGGAAATGTCCACGATGCACGGTTTGACGGCGACCATCGCCCCGGTCCTCTTCAAGGCCGCCTGCCCCGACTGCCGCTCCCGCTTCGAACTCTCCGCGAGCGCCCTGCGCCTCGCCATCGGGGCGAGCCGCCGCACCACCTTCTACTCCTTCACCTGCCCCGAGTGCGGCAGCTCCGTCCGCAAGCCCGCCGGAGAGCGCATCGTCGAACTCCTCACCGGCGGCGGCGTCCGCACCCTGCGCCTCCACACCACCGTCTGAGCGCCCGGACCCTGGCCAACGTCTAGGCTCGTCACATGTTCTGGCCCATGCTCGCCATCGCCCTCGGCTTCCTCGGCATCGCCGTCCTCGGCGTCCTCGCCGTCAAGGTCTTCATCGAGGTCCAGCGCCTCGGACGTCAAGTGGCCCACACCACACAGCGGATCAACCAGGCCGCCGAAGACCTCGAATCCGCCGCCGTGGGACTGGCCCGAACCGGCGAGTCCCTGCGCTGATTCCGTGCCGTACGCTGCGTGAAGCGGCCCTGAACCGGGCGCGCGGGACGCAATCGGGAGTATGCACGGGCATTGCCCTGCGTTTACTCCTGCGGGTTACGATCGCAGACAGCGCGGTGGCCGGACACCTGTCCGACCCGCCGGGCACGCACTCCATGTCGCCTCGGTGAAGAAGGTAAAAGCTATGGGTAGGCTCGGCCCCACCGAGATCATTCTCATCCTCGTCGTCATCATCCTGCTGTTCGGCGCCAAGAAGCTCCCGGACATGGCACGCTCGCTCGGCAAGTCGGCCCGCATCCTCAAGAGCGAGGCCAAGGCGATGAAGTCGGACGACCAGCAGAGCGCGCCCGCCGACCCGCCGCACGCCGGAACCGGCACGCCCACCACCGCCCAGGACCAGCCCGCCCCGCGCACCATCCAGGCCGCTCCCGGCGACGTGACCAGCGCACGTCCCGTGACCGAGCCGTCGGACACCACCAAGCGCTGACCCGGTCCGCCGCGGCCGCCGCACCGGGCGGCGGCCTGCCGCACGAGATGAGGACGTGGGTTGCCCAAGTCTGCCCGCAAGCAGGAGAAGGATCCCGAGGGCCGGATGCCCCTCGTGGAGCACCTGCGTGAACTCCGCAACCGACTGGCGAAGGGACTCCTCGCCGTCGCCGCGGTGACGATCGTGGCCCTCGTGTACAGCGAGGAGCTGATGCAGTTCCTGACGCATTCGGTGCCCACCTGCGCACCGGGCGTCACCAGCAACGGCGGCAACTGCGCCATCGTCTCCTTCAACACGCTGATGGCCCCGTTCAGCACGACGATCCAGCTCTCGCTGACCGTCGGCCTCGTCGTCGCCAGCCCCGTCTGGCTCTACCAGCTGTGGGCCTTCGTCGCGCCCGGGCTGCACAAGAGCGAGAAGAAGTACACGTACGCCTTCGTCGGCGCGGCCGTGCCGCTCTTCTCCGCCGGCGCCTACCTCGCGTACCTCATCCTCCCCATCAGCGTGAAGGTCCTCATCAGCCTCACGCCCGAGGGCTCCGCGAACATCCTCTCGCTCGGCGACGTCCTCGACTTCACCCTGCGGATGGTGCTCGTCTTCGGCCTCGCCTTCGAGCTGCCGCTCGTCCTGGTGATGCTCAACCTGACCGGTGTCCTCACCGGCCGCCGCATGGCCGGCTGGTGGCGCGGCGTGATCATGGGCGTCTTCGTCTTCGGCGCCGTCATCACCCCCACCACCGACCCCATCGGCATGATCGCCCTCGCCGGGCCCATCACCGTCCTGTACTTCGGGGCCGTCGGGTTCTCCCTCCTCAACGACCGGCGGCGCAAGCGCAACAACCCGGACGCCGAGCTCGACGACGACGAGGCCTCCTCGCTCGACCTCGTCCCCGGCGCCGTCGGCGTCGTCGAACCGGTCGGCGCCCCCCGCGCCCTGCCCGAGCAGGCCACCGGCGAGCCCGGCGGAACCCCCGCGCACCGCGTCAACGGGTACGACGACATCACCTGACCTCGCCGGTCCCCCCGGACGAAATCTCGCCGGTCCCCCGGACGCCGTCCCGGGGACCGGCTCGCGTCGTCCAGGGCCCACTGTGTCCGGGGGCCTGTTTTGCGACGGGAAACGCGCTCTGACCGGCGTCCTGCCCCGGCCTCCGACGAGGCCCCCGGCCGGAGCGGCGACCGAGGCCGTGAGCGGGGGCCGCGACCCGGGACGCCACCGGGTACCGGGCGGGGCGGTGACCGGACCGGGGTGGGTGCCTCCGGGAGCTCCGATCAGACCCCGGACGGGGCTCCTCCACATCCCCTCGATAAAGATCGCGTCACTGTCACACGTCGCGGGTAGGCTCGACGACAAGATGACAGAGGACCTCACACCAGCCCAGGCGTACGCGGCCGCCCTCGCTCGAAACGCCGAGCAGGCCACCGCCCTGGCCCCCTTCCGCGAGATGTACGAGTTCGGTCTGGACCCCTTCCAGATCGAGGCCTGCAAGGCCCTCGAAGCGGGCAAGGGCGTACTCGTCGCCGCACCCACGGGCTCCGGCAAGACCATCGTCGGCGAGTTCGCCGTCCACCTCGCCCTCACCCAGGGCCGCAAGTGCTTCTACACGACCCCCATCAAGGCGCTGTCGAACCAGAAGTACGCCGACCTCGTCAAGCGGTACGGCGCCGACAAGGTCGGCCTGCTCACCGGTGACAACAGCGTCAACGGCGACGCGCCGATCGTGGTCATGACCACCGAAGTCCTCCGCAACATGCTGTACGCGGGATCCCAGGCCCTCTCCGGCCTCGGATACGTCGTCATGGACGAGGTCCACTACCTCTCGGACCGCTTCCGCGGCGCCGTCTGGGAGGAAGTGATCATCCACCTCCCCGAGTCGGTCACCCTCGTCTCACTCTCCGCGACCGTGTCCAACGCCGAGGAGTTCGGCGACTGGCTCGACACCGTCCGAGGCGACACCGAGGTCATCGTCTCCGAGAGCCGCCCCGTCCCGCTCTGGCAGCACGTCCTCGCCGGGCGCCGGATGTACGACCTCTTCGAGGAGGAGACCGACCACGGTGGCCGCGGCGCCTCCCGCCGCGAGGTCAACCCCGACCTCCTCCGCCTCGCCCGCACCGAGAACACGCGCACGTACAACCCGCGCGACCGGCGACGCGGCAAGATGATCCGCGAGGCCGACCGCGAGCGCGAGCGCCGCCAGCGCTCCCGCATCTGGACCCCCGGCCGCCCCGAGGTCATCGAGCGCCTCGACGCCGAGGGACTCCTGCCCGCGATCACCTTCATCTTCAGCCGCGCCGCCTGCGAGGCCGCCGTCCAGCAGTGCCTCTACGCCGGACTCCGCCTCAACGACGACGAGGGACGCCAGCGCGTCCGCGAGATCGTCGAGGCGCGCACCGCCGCCATCCCCACCGAGGACCTCCACGTCCTCGGCTACTACGAGTGGCTCGAAGCCCTGGAGCGGGGCATCGCCGCCCACCACGCCGGCATGCTCCCGACCTTCAAGGAAGTCGTCGAGGACCTCTTCGTCCGGGGCCTGGTCAAGGCCGTCTTCGCCACCGAGACGCTCGCCCTCGGCATCAACATGCCCGCGCGCACCGTCATCCTCGAGAAGCTCGTCAAGTGGAACGGCGAGCAGCACGCCGACATCACCCCCGGCGAGTACACCCAGCTCACCGGCCGTGCCGGACGCCGCGGCATCGACGTCGAGGGCCACGCCGTCGTCCTCTGGCAGCGCGGTCTCGACCCCGAGCACCTCGCCGGCCTCGCCGGCACCCGCACGTACCCGCTGCGCTCCAGCTTCAAGCCCTCGTACAACATGGCGGTCAACCTCGTCGACCAGTTCGGCCGGCACCGCTCCCGCGAGCTCCTCGAAACCTCTTTCGCCCAGTTCCAGGCCGACCGCTCCGTCGTCGGCATCTCCCGGCAGGTGCAGAAGAACGAAGAGGGACTCGACGGCTACCGCGAGGGCATGACCTGCCACCTCGGCGACTTCGAGGAGTACGCGCGGCTCCGCCGCGACCTCAAGGACCGCGAGACCGAACTGGCCCGACAGGGCGCCGCCCAGCGCCGCGCCCAGGCGGCCGGCTCCCTGGAGAAGCTCAAGCCCGGCGACATCATCCACGTCCCCACCGGCAAGTTCGCCGGACTGGCCCTCGTCCTCGACCCGGGCATCCCGGCAGGCCGCACCAACGGCCACCGCGGCTTCGAGCACCACGACGGGCCCCGCCCCCTCGTCCTCACCGCCGAACGGCAGGTCAAGAGACTCGCCTCCATCGACTTCCCCGTCCCGGTCGAGGCCCTGGAGCGGATGAGGATCCCCAAGTCCTTCAACCCGCGCTCCCCCCAGTCCCGCCGCGACCTCGCCTCCGCGCTGCGGAGCAAGGCCGGACACATCAACCCCGAGCGCCACCACAAGCAGCGTTCCGCCGCCGCCGACGACCGCGAGATCGCCCGGCTGCGCACCGAGATCCGCGCCCATCCCTGCCACGGCTGCGACGAGCGCGAGGACCACGCACGCTGGGCCGAGCGCTACCACCGTCTGCAGCGCGACACCCAGCAGCTGGAGCGGCGCATCGAGGGTCGCACCAACACCATCGCCCGGACCTTCGACCGCATCGTCGCGCTCCTCACCGAGCTCGACTACCTGCGTGGCAGCGACGTCACCGAGAACGGCAAGCGGCTCGCCCGGCTCTACGGCGAACTCGACCTGCTCGCCAGCGAATGCCTCCGCGACCGTGTCTGGGAAGGTCTCACTCCGGCCGAACTCGCCGCCTGCGTATCCGCGTTGGTGTTCGAGGCGCGCCAGTCCGACGACGCCGTCGCGCCCAAGCTGCCCACGGGCAACGCCAAGGCCGCGCTCGGCGAGATGGTCAGGATCTGGGGCCGTCTCGACGCCCTCGAAGAGGAGTTCAAGATCAACCAGGCGGAGGGGGTCGGCCAGCGCGAACCCGACCTCGGATTCGCCTGGGCCGCCTACCAGTGGGCCTCCGACAAGAGCCTCGACGAGGTGCTGCGCGAGGCCGAGATGCCCGCCGGTGACTTCGTCCGCTGGTGCAAGCAGGTCATCGACGTCCTCGGACAGATCGCGGCGGCGGCGCCCAAGGAGAACAGCACCGTCGGCAAGAACGCCCGCAAGGCCGTGGACGCGCTGCTGAGGGGCGTCGTGGCGTACAGCTCGGTGGGCTGACGGGGCTGACGGGGCTGACGACGCTCCTCGTCCTCCCTCTCTTCGCGGCCGGTGCCCGTGGCGATCACGCCACGGGCACCTCGGTTTCCCGGGACGTCCTGGGCATCGTCCGGGCCGCTGCTCGGAACGTCGACCAAGGCGTCTTCCAAGCCGACTTCCGGGCCGTCTTCCAGGCACTGGTCCAAGCCGTCCTCCAGACGGTTGTCCACAGGCCGTTGTCCACAGGGGTGGCGCGGGCAGGGGGCTTCCGCTTGCATGGACTCACAAGCAGGGAAGGTCAGTTGGGGAGGGGACGTCCATGACCACACAAGCCGGTCATCCGCACGCCGGAACACCGGACGAGGGGCCGTCGACAGGTGCAGGGGGGCCGGTCCGGACGGCGGCTGCGGCTCCGCCCGGGGCCTCTGAGCTGGCTGAGGCCGAGGCTCCGCCCGGGGCCTCCGGGCCGGCCGGGTCCGCGACTCGGCCGTCGGCTGACGCTCCGGCTCCGGCTCCGGTTGTCGTCGACGGGCCCCGGGGGATGCCCCTCCTCGGCAGCCTGCCCGCCTTCGGCAAGAACCCGCTCGCCTTCTTCGAACAGCTCCGGGACCGCGGCGACTTCGTCCGCTGGCGCTTCGGCCGCAAACCGTCTCTCTTCATCGCCCACCCCGACACCGTCGGCGAACTCCTCACCGAGGTCGAGCATAGCTTCGACCAGCCGGACCTCGGCATCGCCTTCCGTACCCTCCTCGGCAACGGCGTCATCGTCTCCAAGGGGGCGGACTGGCGACGCAAGCGCTCCCTGGTGCAGCCCTCCGTCCGCCCCAAGCAGGTCCGCTCCTACGCGGCGACCATGACGGAGTGCGCCGTCGACCTCGCCGACCGCTGGACCGACGGACAGCACATCGACATCAAGAAGGAGATGGCCGCCCTCACTCAACTCGTCGCCGTCCGCACCATCTTCGGCGTCGACACCGCCGCCGACGCCGACGCCATCGGGCAGGCCATGGACGTCGCGCAGAAGGAGATCGGCGCCGAGTTCAGCGGCATCGGAGCGATACTGCCCGACTGGGTCCCCACCCCGGGCCGCGCCCGCATCAAACGGGCCACCGCCGTCATCGACGCGGAGGTGTCCCGTGTCGTCTCCCGCCACCGCGACGGAGAGACCGAGCGCCCCGACCTCCTCAGCCGACTGCTCGCCGCCCGGGACGAGACCGGAGCCCCCCTCTCCGACCAGGAGATCCGCGACGAGACCGTCACCCTCTACATCGGCGGCCACGAGACCACGAGTTCCACCCTCGTCTGGGCCTGGTACCTCCTCTCCCGCAACCCCCGGGTGCGGGACGCCCTCACCGAGGAGCTCGACCGGGTCCTCGCCGACCACGAACCCGGCTACGACGACTACGCCTCCCTCACCTACACGCAGGCCGTCATCAAGGAGACCCTCCGCCTCTACCCGACGATCTGGCTCCTCACCGGCCTCGCCAAGGAAGGCGCCACGCTCGGCGGTATGCCCGTACCCGCCGGCACCCGCGTCTGGTCGAGCCAGTGGGCCACCCACCGCGATCCCCGCTGGTACGGCGACGCCGAGGCCTTCCGGCCGGAGCGCTGGATCGGCCAGGGGGGCGAACCCGCGGAGGAGATACCCGAGTACGCGTGGTTCCCCTTCGGCGGAGGACCCCGCGTCTGCCTCGGCACCCGGTTCGCCCTCGTGGAGGCCGTCCTGGTCCTCGCCGTCCTCGCCCGCCGCTACCACCTGGACCTCACCGCCGACGAGATCCTCCCGGTCCCGAGCCTCACCCTGCAGCCGGACCGCGACGTCCTGGCGACGGTCCACGCGCGGGGCTGACGCGGGGCGGGGGAGGGGAAGGGGGAGGAGGACAGGGCCGAGGAGCGCAGGGGCGCGGAGCGCAGGGAAGAGGGCGAGGCTCAGGCGGGGTCGGTGGTCAGATCGATCGCCAGCTGCCGGAGGTCGTCGGCGCGCAGGACCCGTTCGCCGCATCCCGGAAGCGGGACATGCAGGGTGGCCGTCCAGCGGGCGGGGATCGCGGCTGCCCCGTACACGGCGCCCGCGAGCATGCCGGTCACGGCCGCCACCGTGTCGGTGTCCCCGCCCAGGTCGACAGCCGCGACCAGGGCCTCCTCGAAGGAGCCTGTCGTACGCAGCGCCCACACCGCCGAGCCGAGGCAGGGCCAGACCGCGCCGTTGAACTCGGTGGCGTCGTCCGGGTGCCAGTCGGGTGTCAGGGCCGCCGCCCATCGCTCCCGGTGCGCCGGGTCCACCTCCGCGAGGGTGGCGGGGACGGCGGTGACGGGGTCCTCGCCGAGGAGGGCGACGCGGACCAGCTCGTGGAGGATCGCCGTACCCTCCCAGGCCGCACCGTCCCCATGGGTCAGCGCGCTGAGGCGGCGGGCGGCATCCATCGTCGCGGTCCGGCCCCGCGCCGCGAAGTACACGGCGGAGGTCGAGGCGCGCATCAGCGAACCGTTGCCGGCGGCCCGTGCGTTGAGCTGGAAGTACATGGCGGCGGCGAGGTCCCAGGGGTCTCCGCCGAGCAGGACCTGTTCGGTCTGGAGGCCGATGTCCTTGGGGTCGGCCGCCGCCCAGCGGCGGAACCGGTCGAAGACGTCCGGCAGATCGAGCCCACCTCGTTCGAGGAGCGACTCCCCGACGAGGACGGCCATCTGCGTGTCGTCGGTGGCCTCGCCCGGATCCCAGCCGCCGCCCCCGCACAACTCCCCGACACCGTCGGGTAAACGCTCCCGGAAGACACCCGGGAGCCCGAACTCGAAGGGAGCGCCGAGGGCGTCGCCCGCGGCTGAGCCGAGGACGGCGCCGACGGATCGGTCACGTCGAACGTATCGGCCGGAGCGATGGGTGTCTCGCATCCGGTCAGCGTAGAGCGGGCTCCTGGGCTCGTGTCCGCGCCCTGGACGTCCACACCGCGCGGACCACCAGGAACAGTGGCAACCCGATGGGGGAGAGGAGGATCGTCAGAAGCAGCAGCGGGGCCATCAGGAGGGGTGGGACGGAGAGGCGGCGGGCCTCGCGGTACATCCACTGGCCGAGCAGCAGGTCCCAGGCGATGATCTGCGCCCAGATCGCCCCGGCCCCGTTGCCCAGTGCCACCAGGTCCCGGAAGGCGTCGATGTCGGGGCTGCTGACCGCCGTCCACAGCTCTGGTGCGACGGGGGCGGCCAGGACCGCCCAGAGGACCAGGAGCGGGAGGACGGTCAGGGGTGAGGCCGCGACGCGCTCGGTGATCCGCCAGGTCGGCGCACAGATCATCAGCAGCCAGACGGGCGCTGCCAGGAAGAACGTCAGCTCGAAGAGGAAGCCCGTCATGACGTGAACTCCTGGGAGGGGTGAGGGGTGGGGGTGGGGGCGGAGGGGGTGGGGGTGGGGGAGGGGGAGGCCCCCCGGAGGGAGAGTGCGGTGGCCGCGGCGCCGAGCAGCACGATCGCCCCCGCTCCCGCCAGCGTCACTCCGTCCGGTGCGAGCAGTGCCTGGCCGCGCAGCGCCTGCCAGGTCAGCAGGACGAAGGTCGCCGCGTACGCCGCCGCGGCCGTGAGCGTGAGCCGGAGCCGTACCCGCTCGTCCGCGAGGCGGGTGAAGCGCGGCGCGAGTGCGGCCAGGACGAGCAGCAGCAGCGGGAGCAGCTGGAGCGCGTGCATGCCGAAGAAGTGGGCGACGCGCAGGTCGCCGCCGTTGCTCGCCCAGCCGGTCAGCGGCATCGACGGGCCGCCGTCCGGGACGCCGACGGAGTGGGCGCCGGAGATCGGCGTGTTGTCGTCCGCCAGCTGTTCCGGAGTCGGACGCACCATCAGGAAGCCCACGGCGGCGCCCGCCAGGGCGATCAGCGAGGAGAGCCGGACGGCCCGGGCCATGGCCCGGTCGAGGATCCGTGCGCGCAGCAGGAGGGCCGCGATGACCAGGGCGCCCAGCCACAGGATGACGACGGTGGCGCCCATGATCTGGAAGACGGCGTCGTCGAAGGGGGTCGAGTGGTTGAAGTGGCTCTGTTTGCCGCGGATCACCTGGAGGGTGATGAGCACCATCTCGGCGGCGCTGGCGACGGCGACCACCGTTCCGGCCCACCAGCCGACCCGGCGTCCTCGGGGCAGCAGCGAGAGCATCCAGGCGAGCGAGAGCGCGTACGCGACGAACGAGACGGAGAACTTGAACGGCTTGGTCCAGATCGGTACGCCGACCAGGATGCGGTCGTCGACGAGAATGCCGACTGCGGAGATCAGGGCGAGGACGCCCATGGAGGCGGCGAACCAGACCAGTGGTCGGTGGAGCCGGGTGAGTGAGGGCAGCGAGGACATACCTATCCCCCCGTGGGATGTATGGATAGCGGCACTAGCCACTATCTGATAGCGCCACTATCTATGATGGGGGTGCCGGTCGGCAAGGCCGGAGCAAGGCCAGGAAGGTGAACACGCGGTGCGCATCGGAGAGTTGAGTCGCAGGGCCGGGGTGTCCGTGCCGACGATCAAGTACTACGTACGAGAAGGGCTGCTGCCGGCCGGTGAACTGACGAGCCCGAACCAGGCCGCGTACGGGGAGACGCACGTCCAGCGCCTCCGCCTGATCCGGGCGCTCCTCGATGTGGGCGGCCTGTCGGTCGCCAGCATCCGCGAGGTGATCGGCGAGATCGACGACCCCGGGAGGCAGGTGCACAAGGTGCTGGGCACGGTGGCCGGCCGACTGGTGCCCCGTTACGAAGAGCCGGGCTCCGGAGTCGAGGAGGCGCGGGAGCAGGTCGCCGCGCTGATCGAGGCGCGCGGCTGGCGCACCCAGCCGACCGGCCCCGCCTCGGAGGCGCTGGCGGTGGCGCTCGCGACCCTGGAAGAGGTCGGCCATGGGGGGTTCGCCGAGGTACTGGACGTCTACGCGGACGCGGCGGAAGGGGTGGCGCGGGCGGACCTGGAGTACGTGTCGCGCAACGTGGCGCGTGAGGAGCTCGTCGAGAGCGTCGTCGTCGGAACGGTCGTCGGTGACGCGATCTTCTCGGCCCTACGGCGCATGGCCCAGACGGACGCCTCGGACCGCACCTTCGGGCAGACGACTTAACGACTTAACCCGGACGACGCGGCCCGGCAGCTCGGCCGGGGCGACTCGGCCCGGACGGCTCGGCCCGGACGGCTCGGCCCGGACGGCTCGGCCCGGACAGCTCGGCCCGGACGACTCGGCCCGGACAGCTCGGCCCGGACAGCTCAGCCGGGAGGGCCTAGTCGGGACGACGTAGTGCGGTCCGTGCGTGGGCGGGCGTCATGGCCCGGCCTTCGCGCGGACAGACGTCCTGGCTCGGTCCCCGGCCTGGGTGGCGGAGGCCGCACCCCTGAGGAAAGGGCCTGGGGCCCGGGGGAGTCGGCCCCCGGGCCCCAGGCCTCGGTTCCTCTGCTGTCGCGTCGGGTCCAGGGGCAGGGGCTCGTTCTCCGCCCGGCCCGCCGCGAGGTCAGTTCTCCTGCTCGCGCTCCACCTGGTCGTTCCACTCGCGCTTGATCGCGCGCCACGCCTCGTCCGACTTCCCCAGGCGCCAGTAGCCCGAGATCGACAGGCGCTCGCGCGAGATCTCGCGCTCGAGGCGCAGATGCCGGCGGAGCTCCTTCACGAAGCCCGCCTCGCCGTGGACGAACGCGTGCACGTCGCCCGCCGGGAACTCCAGCGCCTGGACGGCCTCGACGAGGGCCTCGCCCGGCGCCCGGTCGCCCCGGTGCAGCCACGTGACCTCGATGCCGTCCTCCGTCGCGAACTTCTGCTCCTCGGCGGCGTCGGAGATCTCCACGAAGGCGTGCACGCGCGCCCCGGCGGGCAGCCGCTCCAGAGCCACCGCGATGGCCGGCAGCGCGCTCTCGTCGCCCGCGAGCAGGTGCCAGTCCGCCTCGGGGGCCGGCGCGTAGCCGCCGCCGGGGCCGAGGAAGCGCATCGTCTCGCCCTCCGTGGCGCGCGCCGCCCACGGGCCCGCGAGGCCCTCGTCGCCGTGGACCACGAAGTCGATGGTCAGCTCGCGGTGGACCGGGTCCCAGGCGCGAACGGTGTACGTCCGGGTCGTCGGCCACTGCTCGCGGGGGAACTCCTCCCGGATCCGGTCCATGTCGAACGGCTCCGGGTACGCGACCCCCTCGGGGGCGAAGAGCAGTTTCACGTAGTGGTCGGTGTACTCGCCGACCTCGAAGGAGTCGAGCCCGGGACCGCCCAGTACGACCCGCACCATGTGCGGGGTGATCCGCTCGGTGCGCACCACGCGCGCTTCGGTGGCCTTCGGTGCCTTGCGGGGCTGCTCTGCCACGAGGGGCCTCTCCTGACTCGACGTACTTAGGTATGCCTAAGCTAGCACCCCGGGGTGAGGTCGCCCCAGTGGTTTGTTCCCGTCAGCGCTCCAGGACGGGCAGCAGACGGCCCACCGCGCCGCCGAGACCCCAGCGCTTCACCAGCGCGTCGAGCGCCGCCGGGTCCCGGGGGGCCGTCGGCAGCGTCGCGTCGAACTCCGGCAGAGGGACGTCCCCGGCCACCCGCACCACCGTCGGCGCGACGTCCAGGTACGCGGCCGCCTCCACGATCCCGCGCCGCTTCGCCGGCGTCAGCTTCGACGTCCGGTCCTCGGCCGCCGCGCGCACGCCCGCCAGGTCCCCGTACTCGGTGATCAGCTGCGCCGCCGTCTTCTCGCCGATGCCCTTCACCCCGGGCAGGCCGTCGCTGGCGTCCCCCCGCAGGGCGGCGAAGTCCGCGTACTGGTCGGGGCGCACCCCGTACTTCGTGCGGATCAGTGCGTCGTCCACCAGGTCGCAGTCGCCGACGCCCTTGCGCGGGTACAGCACCCGTACGCCCCGTGCGTCGTCCACCAGCTGGAAGAGGTCCCGGTCACCGGTGACGATGTCCACGGGTCCCGCTGCGCGCCCCGCGAGCGTCCCGATCACGTCGTCCGCCTCGTAGCCGGCCGCCCCGATCCGGGCGATGCCGAGCGCCGCCAGGACCTCCTCGATCACCGGCACCTGCGGGGAGAGGGTGTCGGGGATCTCCTCCTCGTCCGGGCCGGTCTCCGTCTCCGCGGCCACCCGGTGCGCCTTGTACGAGGGGATCAGGTCCACCCGCCACTGCGGCCGCCAGTCGTCGTCCCAGCAGGCCACGAGGTCGTCCGGGTGGTGGTCCTGGACGAGCCGGGTGATGAAGTCGAGCAGCCCGCGCACGGCGTTGACCGGCGAGCCGTCGGGGGCGCGGACCGCGTCCGGCACGCCGAAGTAGGCGCGGAAGTAGAGGCTGGCGGTGTCGAGGAGCATCAGGCGTCGCGTCACCCCTCTTATTTTAGGGCCCGGTTCACCTCCGGGGCCGCTGGTGCCGGGCCCGGAGGGCCGACCGGGGAAAGGCCTCACGGCTCCTGTGCCGCTGAACCCTTCCCCTCTGCACACCCCACCGCACCCCCTCTGCACACCCCACCCCGCGCCCCCTCTGCGCACTCCACCGCACCCCCACCGCAAACCTCACCCCGCACCCCCGGGTGACCCCCGTCACCTTTGCGTTTGCACCCTGTGAAGGGGGGCAGGCGCGAGCCCGGAGCGGAGCCCTGTACGGGATTCAACGAATGGATCCCCGTACGCGACGGGTCCGCGGGCCGATCCCGCCCGCTCCACGGCCCGGCCGCGCGGGGGTGGCGGGGCCGTTCTCGTCGCTACCCGTGAGGTTTATGTGTCCAGGCTGCAGGCCGACCACCTGTTCAAGGTGTTCGGTAGACGACCCGACGAAGCCGTCCGCAGGCTCGTCGCCGGTGCCGACCGCGAGGAGCTGCGTGCCGAGGGGACGACAGCAGCCGTCGTGGACGCCGGTTTCGTCGTCGAACCCGGCCAGATCTTCGTCGTGATGGGGCTCTCCGGGTCCGGCAAGTCCACCCTGCTGCGCATGCTGAACGGCCTGCTCGAACCCACCGCGGGCCGGGTCCTCTACGACGGGCGTGACCTGACCGCGCTCTCCCCCCGCGAGCTGCGCACCGTCCGGTCGACCAAGATCAGCATGGTCTTCCAGCACTTCGCGCTGTTCCCGCACCGGAACGTTCTGGAGAACGCCGCCTACGGCCTGGAGGTCCAGGGGGTCCCGCGCGCCGAACGCGAGACCCGGGCCACCGAGGCCCTCGAACTGTGCGGCCTCGCCGGCTGGGAGAAGTCCTGGCCCGACGAGCTCTCCGGCGGTATGCAGCAGCGCGTCGGCCTGGCCCGCGCGCTCGCCACCGATGCCGACCTGCTCCTCATGGACGAGTCCTTCAGCGCGCTCGACCCGCTCATCCGCCGCGACATGCAGGACCAGCTCCTCGTGCTCCAGCAGCGGCTGAAGAAGACCATCGTCTTCATCACCCACGACCTCAACGAGGCCATGCGCCTCGGCGACCGCATCGCCGTGATGCGGGACGGCCGGATCGTGCAGCTCGGCACCGCCGAGGACATCCTGGTCCGCCCCGCCGACGACTACGTCGCCTCCTTCATCCAGGACGTCGACCGCTCCCGGGTGCTGACCGCCTCCGCCGTCATGACGGCCGGTGCGACCCCGGCCGACTGCCCCGCCGACTGCCCCTGCGAGGCCGTCGGGCCGGACACGCTCGTCGCCGATCTGTGCGCCGTCGCCGCCCGCGCCCCGCACCCCGTGACGGTCGAGGGCGCCGAGGGCACCCCCCTCGGAGTCGTCGCCACGGAGCGCCTGCTCGGCGTGATGGGCGGGCTCGGTGCCACGGCCGTACCGCGGAAGCCGAACACGCCGGACGTCCGGAACACCCAGGCCGCCCCGGACACCCCGGAGGTGCCGGACACCCCGGAGGTGCCGGGCAGCCCGCGGGGCTCGGCCGCCAAGGACCTCCAGGAGGTGACCGCCCGTGCCTAGGCTTCCCCTCGGCGAGTGGGTCGACAGCTCCGTCGACTGGCTCCAGGCCCAGTTCTCCTGGCTCTTCGACGCCGTCAGCACCGGCGTCACCGGTCTCTACGACGGCATCGACGCCGTCCTGTCCGCGCCGCATCCGCTGCTCTTCGCCGGCATCCTCGCCGTCATCGCCTGGTGGCTGCGCGGTCTCGCCCCCGGTGTCCTCGCCTTCGCCGGATTCGCGCTCGTCGACTCGGTCCAGCTGTGGGACGAGGCGATGGCGACGCTCTCCCTCGTCCTCGTCGCCACCCTGGTGACGCTGGTGATCGCGGTACCGCTCGGCATCTGGGCGGCCCGCTCGAAGACCGTCAGCGCCGTCCTGCGACCGGTCCTCGACTTCATGCAGACCATGCCCGCCATGGTCTACCTGATCCCCGGCATCATCTTCTTCGGCGTCGGTGTGGTCCCCGGCATCATCGCCACCATCGTCTTCGCGCTGCCCCCCGGTGTGCGCATGACCGAGCTGGGCATCCGTCAGGTCGACGGTGAACTCGTCGAGGCCGCCGAGGCCTTCGGCACCACCCCGCGCAACACGCTCCTGCGCGTCCAGCTCCCGCTCGCCCTCCCGACGATCATGGCCGGCGTCAACCAGGTCATCATGCTCGGCCTCTCCATGGTCGTCATCGCCGGCATGGTCGGCGGCGGCGGGCTCGGTGGCGCGGTCTACCGCGCCATCGGCAACGTCGACATCGGTCTCGGCTTCGAGGCCGGAGTCTCGATCGTCGTCCTCGCCATGTACCTGGACCGGATGACCGGCGCCCTCGGTCAGCAGGTCTCCCCGCTGGGCCGTCGCGCCGCGGCCAAGGCCCGCGCCGCCCTGAGCGCGAAGCGGCCCGGGGCGAAGATCTGGGCCCACCGCCCGCAGCCCGTCACCGCGCTCGTCGGCGTCGTGGTCCTCGCCCTGGTCGCCGGCGGAACCGGCTTCCTCGGCACCGGCGGGACCGGCACCGCGACCGCCGGCGGCAACGGCAAGAAGGTCAGCATCGGCTACATCCCCTGGGACGAGGGCATCGCCTCCACGTACCTGTGGAAGGAACTGCTCGAACGCCGGGGCTACGAGGTCGACACCAAGCAGCTGGAGGCGGGCGCCCTCTACACGGGCCTCGCCGGCGGCCAGCTCGACTTCCAGACCGACTCCTGGCTTCCCGTCACCCACGCCCAGTACTGGGAGAAGTACAAGAACAAGCTGGAGGACCTCGGCTCCTGGTACGGCCCCACCTCCCTGGAGCTCTCCGTCCCCTCGTACGTGAAGGGCGTCGACTCCCTCGCCGACCTCAAGGGCAGGTCGGGGCAGTTCAAGGGCCGGATCATCGGTATCGAGCCCAGCGCCGGAATGATGGGCATCCTCAAGGACAAGGTCCTGAAGGAGTACGGCCTCGAAGGCGAGTACAAGGTCGTCGACGGCTCCACGCCCGGCATGCTCGCCGAGCTGAAGCGCGCGTACGAGCGCAAGGAACCGGTCGTCGTCACGCTCTGGTCGCCGCACTGGGCCTACTCCGCCCACGACCTCAGGAAGCTCGACGACCCGAAGGGCTCCTGGGGCGAGGGCGATGGCGTCCACACCCTCGCCCGAAAGGGTTTCGCCGCCGAGAACCCCGAGGTCGGCACCTGGCTGAAGAACTTCGAGCTCACCGAGAAGCAGCTCACGGACCTCGAAGCCGTCATCCAGGAGACCGGCAAGGGCAAGGAGCAGCAGGCCGTCCGTACCTGGCTCGACCGCAACCCGGGGCTCGCGGAGAAGCTCACCCCGCAGTAGCCGCCCGACGTCCGACAGCGACCGGTGAACGGTTCCTGTCCGAAAAGGGGTGGTCGCCGAACGTGTTCGGCGACCACCCCTTTTCGTCACGACGCGAAACCCCGCCCCAAAGCTGCGTAAGGTTCAGGTAACCGCCCGGTACGGATACGCACGAGGCACGAGGGAGGGAGCCGACATGGACGAGAAGGAATCACCCCGCGTGGGCGCGGCCGTCAAGAGGCGACGCAGAGCGCTCCAGCTCACCCTGGCCGTGGTCTCCTCCCGCAGCGGCCTCTCGGTGCCCTTCCTCAGCCAGGTCGAGAACGACCGCGCCCGCCCCAGCCACCGCTCCCTCGGCCTCGTCGCCGAGGCCCTGGAGACCACGGCCGACGAGCTCCTCGCCGCCGCCGAGGCCTCCCGCACCGTCGACGTCGTACGGGCGGAGGAGCGCTCCCCGGCCCTGCCTCCGGGCGTTCGGGCGATCGTCCGCGGCCGCCACCAGCTGCACGCCCTGGAGTTCACCGGCGAGCAGGACGCGGGACGAGAGTTCCAGCACCGCAACGACGAGCTGCTGTACGTGGCCGACGGCGCCGCCGAGGTCGAGGCCGAGGGACGGGCGTACCGGCTCGGCCGCGGCGACACCCTGTACCTCTCCGGTGGGGTACGCCACCGCTGGCGCGCCACCGAACACGGCACCCGCCTGCTCGTCGTCGCCGTCGCGGAGCACGTCGAGGCCGAGGAGCAGTGACGGCGGCGCGGCGGGAGCCGGTGCCGCCGGCCCCCTCCCTCGCCGCACCGGGCGCCGACTCCGTCGTTGTGCCGACAACCGACCCTCTCGCTGCGCCGGGAGCCGACCCTCTCGCCGCGCCGGGAGCCGCCTCCCCCGCCGTACCGAGAAGCGGATCCGTCGTGGTGCCGAGGGCCGGGGCTCCCGCCGTGCCGAGAGTCGTCTCCCTCGTGCCGTCCCTGACCGAGGCCGTCGCGGTCACCGCGCCCGGCGTCCTCGTCGGGGCCACGCAGTGGTGCGGCCACCCCGCCGGCCTCGACGTCGTCAGGATCGGCGGCACCAAGAACCCGGACGTCCCCGCGATCACCGCCCTCCGCCCCGACCTCGTCCTCGCCAACGAGGAGGAGAACCGCGCCCCCGACATCGCCGCGCTGCGCGCCGCCGGGCTCGACGTCCTCGTCACCGAGATCCGCACCCTCGACCAGGGCCTGCGCGAGCTGGAGCGGGTTCTGGCCGCCTGCGGCGCGCCCCGCCGGCCGCGCTGGCTCGACGAGGCCGAGGCCGCGTGGGCGGCGGTGACCCCGGCGGTGGCCTCCCCCGACGGCGGGCCGCTCACCGCCGTCGTACCGATCTGGCGGCGCCCCTGGATGGTCCTGGGCCGTGACACCTTCGCCGGGGACCTGCTCGCCCGCCTCGGGGTCCGCAACCTGTACGCCGACCACCCGGACCGCTATCCGCGTCTGCCGCTCGACGAGCTCCGGGCCGCCGCTCCCGACCTCGTCGTCCTGCCCGACGAGCCGTACCGCTTCACGCGCGACGACGGCCCCGAGGCCTTCCCCCAGGTCGCCGCCGCGCTCGTCGACGGACGACACCTCACCTGGTACGGGCCGTCACTGGCACGGGCGCCGCGGGCACTCGCGCGGGCCCTGCGAGCAGCGCACCGCTGAAGAGACCCCGCAGGGTGTGGCCGCCGGCCACCAGCCAGGCCGCGACGAGGAACACGTACAGGCCGATCGCGAGCCACCGGAAGGCGGCGAGTCCGGTGTGCTGGGCGAGCCCTTCGGCGCCGGTCACGCAGGTCCCGACGGGGAAGGTGAAAGCCCAGAAGGTCATCGCGAAGCCCATGCCCCGGCGGCGCGCCCGCAGCACCAGCGCCCCGGCGAGCGCCAGCCAGAGGAGCGCGAAGCCCATGACGGGGACGCCGTAGAGGACGGCGAAGGAGGCGAAGCCGTGGGCGTAGGGGGCGGGCAGTACGCCCGGCGCCACGTCGGCGAACTTGTTCGCGGCGGTCGTCGACTGGCCGAGGGGGCCGAGGACGAGGAAGAGGGTGGGGGTGAGCGCGAGCGGCAGCGGCCCACCGGTCACGAGCCTGCCGAAGACGAGCGGCAGCATGACCAGGGTGGCGAGCAGGCTCACGCCGAACATCGCCCAGCAGGCGAGCAGCAGGGTCTCCTGGGCCGCTCCGGCGGGCAGGTGCGGCACGAGCAGGGGGCCGAGGGCGGCCGAGACCATGGGGGCGACGACCGGCAGCAGCCACACGGGGGAGGCGCTCTCGATCCGGTGGTGCACCACCATGAGGTACGGGATGCCCACCGCGGCCGCCAGGCCGACGACCGTACCGACGGTGAACAGGACGGCGTCGAGCGCTATGGCCGCCGGGAGCCCGATCCAGTCCCTGCCCACGATCATCGCGCCGCCGCCGACGGCGAGCAGCGCCATCGACAGACAGCCGTAGAACGGTGCCACGGCGGGGTCCAGGAGGTGGGCTCGGGCCTGGTCGCGGTGGTGGATCCAGTGCGCCGCGCGGGCGGTGACCAGGACGAGCAGCATCGTGAGGGAGAGCGCCCAGACGGCGGCGCAGGCGGTACGGAGACCGGGAAGGTCCAGCGGCAGGCCGGCGCCGGCGTTGGCCACGATGGCCGTGCCCATCACGGAGGCGTACCAGTTCGGTCCGAGGTGACGGACGGAACGGGCGGAACGGGCCGGAGAGACGGCCGGACGCGCGCCGGGGGTGGTGGCGCCGAGGGCCGGACGGGGAGGTGCGAGGCTTGCCATGGCTCCACCGTCGCCCGATTTCCGGGCCCCCACCAGGGATCATGCGGCTATGACGTCATAAGCTGGCTTTATGAGCCGGGAAGCGCGGGACAGCGGGGCGTACGGGGGCGAGCCGGGCGGCGCCGAGCCGGGCGACGACAGCCCGTCGCGCGGTGGTGCGCCAAGCGGCGGTGCGTCACGCGGTGGTGCGTCCCGCGGCGGTCAGGTGGCGCGT
The DNA here is from genome assembly GCF_051305195.1 of Streptomyces sp. Qhu_M48. Lineage (NCBI taxonomy): Bacteria > Bacillati > Actinomycetota > Actinomycetes > Kitasatosporales > Streptomycetaceae > Streptomyces > Streptomyces sp. Qhu_M48. The sequence continues at coordinate 2,344,194 of NZ_CP195432.1, forward strand.
GGCGCCGAGTCGCGCGGCGGTGGGGCGTACGGGGGTGAGGTCAGGGGCCAGCTCCACCACCGGGTCCCGGACCTCGGCGCGCTCGAACTGCTCCTCGCCGTCGCCCGCCACGGGAGCCTCGGCGCCGCGGCCCGCGAGGTCGGCATCACCCAGCCCGCCGCCAGCAGCCGCGTCCGCTCGATGGAACGGCAGCTCGGAGTGGCCCTCGTCGACCGCTCGCCGCGCGGCTCACGGCTCACCGACGCGGGCGCGCTCGTCACCGACTGGGCGCGGCGGATCGTCGAGGCGGCCGAGGCCTTCGACGCGGGCGCCCAGGCCCTGCGCGGCCGGCGCGACTCGCGGCTGCGGGTGGCCGCGTCGATGACGATCGCCGAGTACCTGCTGCCGGGCTGGCTGATCGCGCTGCGCGCCGGACGCCCCGACACGGCCGTGTCGCTCCAGGCCGGGAACTCGGCGGTGGTCGCGGAACGGCTCCTCGCCGGCGAGGCGGACATCGGCTTCGTGGAGGGGCTAGCCGTGCCGGACGGCCTCGACGGAGTGGTCGTCGCGCACGACCGGCTCGCGGTCGTCGCGGCGCCCTCGCATCCGTGGGCCCGCCGCCGGGGCCCGCTGGACCCGGCGGAGCTGGCCGCGACCCCGCTGGTCCTGCGGGAGCGCGGCTCGGGCACCCGGCAGGTCCTGGACGCGGCGCTCTCCGGCCACGGCGGCCTCGCGCAGCCGCTCCTCGAACTCGCCTCCACGACTGCGGTGAAGGCCGCCGCCGTCAGCGGTGCGGGACCGGCCGTGCTCAGCGAACTCGCGATCGCCGAGGAGCTGGCCTCCCGCCGTCTGGTCGCCATCCCCGTCGAGGGCGTCCAGCTGCGCCGCGACCTCCGGGCGGTGTGGCCCACCGGTCACCGCCCCACGGGCCCGGCCCGCGACCTGCTGTCCCTGACCCGGGCCCGGCCGGCGGGCTGAACGGGGGCCCACCGGCGGTCTGTCAGGCAGCCGACCGGCCGACCGGGCGGGCTGAGCGGTGGCCCTCCGGCGGGCGTGGCCCACCGGCGGCCTGATCCGTGGCCCACCGGCGGTCTGTCAGGCAGCCGACCGGCCGACCGAACCGCCGCCGACCGGCCCGCTGGCAGAGGGGTCAGACCCCCGCCGCCCGGTGTGTGATCCGCCCGTCCAGGACCGTCAGCAGGACCGGAAGGTCCGGCAGGTCCGTCGGCGGCGTGGTGAGCGGGTTCTCCGCGAAGGCCGTCAGGTCGGCGCGGAAGCCGAGTGCGAGCCGGCCCGCCTCGTGTTCCTCGCCCGCCGCGTACGCCGGTGCCGTCGTCATGCCCCGCAGTGCCTCAAGGGCCGTCAACGCCTGCTCGGGTCCGTGCGGGGCCTGTCCGAGATCGCGGCTCGGGCGCCGGTGCCGGGCCCCGGCCATCACGCCCAGCGGCGGGAACGGCGCGATCGGCCAGTCGGAGCCCAGGACCACCGTGGCCCCCGAGTCGACCAGGTCCCGGCAGCGCCACGCGCGCGACGCGCGTTCCTCGCCGAGCCGGCGCGACCAGTTGTCGGTGTGGTCGGCGCGCGTGTAGTCGCAGCAGTGGGTGGGCTGCATCGAGGCGAGGACGCCCAGCTCCGCGAAGCGGCGCAGGGTGTCGTCCGGCACGGTCTCGATGTGCTCGACCCGGTGCCGTACCCCGCCGTCGGCGCCGACCCGCGCCTTCTCGACGGCGTCGAGGGCGTGCCGGACGGCCGCGTCGCCGATGGCGTGCGTGGCGGTGGTGACGCCCGCCCGGTGCAGCTCGCCGACGATGTGGGTGTAGGCGGCCGGGTCCGGCCAGAACGCGTGCGTCGACTCGCCGTGGCAGTCGGGGTGTTCCAGCCACGCGGTGCCGTTGTCGATGGTCCCGTCCATGAAGAGCTTGACGCCCGAGACCCGCCACAACGAGCCGCCCGTGCCCTGCTGCTCGATCAGGGCCCGTACGCCGTCCGCGTCGGTGCCGGGCTGGCACCAGGGCGCCACGCGGAGCCGCAGCGCCAGCTCACCGGCCGCGTCGAGCTCTCCGTACAGCGCCAGGCTCTCGCCGTTGGCGTCCATGGCGTGACCGCCGGTGAGCCCGGCCGCCGCCATGGCCCGCAGCGCCGCCGCGAGCCGCTCCCGGCTCTCCTCCGGTGTCGGGCGCGGGGCGACCCGTTCCACCAGCTCGCACGCGGCGTCCTCCTGGAGCAGGCCGGTCGGACGTCCGTCGGAGTCGCAGACGACCTCGGCGGAGGCCTGCTCGAAGGTGCGGGGGCCGTCGACCCCGGCGAGTTCGAGCGCCCGGCGGCTGGCGAGCGCCGAGTGGGCGTCGAAGAGCAGCAGGAAGGCCGGGATCCCGTCGAGTACGGAGTCGAAGGGGGCGATGCCGACGGGCCGGCCGCCGAAGACGTTGGGGTCGAGGCCCCAGGCGAAGAGCCAGGCGCCGCGGTCGAGGGTCCGCGTCTCGCGGGCGAGGGCCTCCCGTACGTCGTCGAGGTCGGAGCAGTACGACAGGTCCAGGCCGTGGGTCAGTTCGGCGCCGGACACCGGGTGGAGGTGGCCGTCGACGAGACCGGGGGTGAGCACGGCTCCGTGGAGGTCGACGACGGTGGTGGCGGGGCCCGCGAGCGCGCGGATCTCACGGTCGTCGCCCAGCGCGGCGATCCGGCCGTCGTCGGAGACGGCGAGCGCGGTCTCCGGCAGGAACGCCCCCGTGCCGGGGTCGAGCAGACGGGCGGAGAGCAGGACGAGTCGGGTGGTGCGCACGGTGGGGCTCCAGGGGGAGGACGGGAAGCGGTACGGGGAGGGTGCGGGCCCCCGGTGGGGGAAGCGGGTCAGGAACCCTCGGCCGGCGGTGGTACGTCGGTGGGGGCGGCGGGCTCCGCGGGCTCCGCGGGTTCTGCGGGATCGGTGGGCTCCGCGGGTGCGGGCTCGGGCAGCCGCTCCACGTCCGTGAGGGCGCCGTGCCGCAGGCCCAGTTCGCGTTCCGCCGTCGTGAGGGCCATCCGGGTCACGGCCTCCGGCCGGTCGGTCCGATCGGAGTTGGCGTGGGCGCCGAGGCCGTCGAGCACCACCAGGATCTGGATGGCCGCGGCACGCGGGTCGTCCGTGCGGAATTCGCCGTCCGCGACGCCCTCGCGGATGAGCTGTTCGAGTCGGTCGTCGGAGGCGAGTTCCTGTTCGGTGACCCGGTCGCGCAGGACGGGCCGGTAGCGGCTGAGGTGCCGGGCGTTGATCCAGAGGCGGCTGATGTCGTCGTACGCCTCGCCCGCCGAGAGGGCGAAGTAGCGCGCGAGCCACTGCGCGGGGGTCCCGTGGGGGCGGTGGGCCGGGAGCAGGGCGTCGAGCTCGCCGGTGGCGGCCACGCTGAACGCCTCACCCACCAGATCGTCCGCCGACGGGAAGTAGTGGCTGATCAGGCCGGGGCGTACGGCGAGCTCGTCGGCGATCCGCCGCAGGGTGACGCACTCGAGCCCCTCGGTCAGGGCGATCCGGGCGGCGGTCTCCACGATCTCCGCCCGCCGGGCTTCCGGGGTTTTCCGAACTCGCTTGCGCTGGACGCTTGACGACATACCCCGAATGCTATTGAGTGTGCGACCAATAAGCAACCAGGTGGGCACCACACGCATCCGGAGGGCCGCATGGCTTCCACGATCCCCGACCCGCCCCCCGGCCCTCAGGGCGCACAGGTCACCCCGCGGGACACCGATCGGCCGGGCCGCGTCGAGGCCCACGGCATCGACCACATTCCCGATTCCGAGCGGCACGGCCATCCCCGTGAGCTCTTCTCCGTGTGGGCCGCGGCGAACGTCAACTACCTCAGCCTCGTCATCGGCGGCGCCCTCGTCCTGATGGGCCTGAGCCTCTGGCAGGCCGTCGCCGCGATCGTCGTGGGCAACCTCTTCTGGGTGCTCACCGGCATCCTCGCGACCTCGGGACCGGCCGCCGGCGCGCCCAGCGAGGTGATCACCCGGGCCGTCTACGGCGTCCTCGGCAACCGTGTGAACAACGCCGTCGGCGGCTGGCTGGTCTCCGTCTGCTACTTCGCCCTCAACCTCGCCGCCGCGGCCGCCGCCGGCTTCGCGCTCGTCGAGAGGGCCGGCCTCACGCCCACCACCCCCGTCAAGGTGGCCGTGGTGGTGGTCATCGCCGCGCTCACGCTGATCATCAGCGTCTACGGACACGGCCTGATCATCAAGCTGTACCTGCCGATCACGCTGGTCCTCGCTGGGGTCTTCACCGTCGTCGCGTTCGCCGTCCTGCGGCACGCCGACCTCTCGTACGCCCCCGCCGCGCCGCTCACCGGCACCGACCTCTGGGCCCTGCTGCTCGCGGGCACCACGATGATCGCCTCCGGCCCGCTCTCGTACACCACGAGCGCCGACTTCTCCCGCTACCTGCCCCGGACGGCCTCGAAGAGGGCGATCGTCGGCTGGACCGCGTTCGGCGCGTTCCTGCCCAGCGTCGTCGTCTCTGCGCTCGGGGCCCTCGCGGCCACCGCCGTCGACATGACCGACCCCCAGACCGCGCTCCAGGAGATCCTGCCCGGCTGGTTCGTGCCGGTCTTCCTGCTCGCGCTGGTGCTCGGCACCATCGCCATCAACGCCCTGACCGCGTACAGCGCCGGGCTCGCGCTCCAGGCCGTCGGCCTCCGCGTCCGCCGCTCCGTCAGCGTCCTCTTCGACGGGGCCGTCGCCGTCGCCCTCACCCTCTACGGGCTGCTCGTCTCCAACTTCCTGGACACCGTCAGCAACGCGCTCCAGGTGATCGTCGTCCTGAGCGGTCCCCTGATGGCGGTCTACGTCACCGACATCCTGCTGCGCCGCGGCCGTTACGACGGTCTCGCGCTCTCGGACGAGACCACCGGCAGCCCCTTCTGGTACCGGGCGGGCGTCAATCCCGCCGGTGCGCTGGCCCTCGTCGGGGGCGTCGCCTCGGCGTCGCTCTGCGTCGACACCCTCTACACGGGCCCGGTCGCCGCCGCCCTCGACGGCTTCGACCTCTCCCTTCCCGTCGGCATGGCCGTCTCGGCCGCCCTGTACGCGCTCCTCATGCGGGACGACCCCGAACTCCGCGCCGCCCGCGCCGCGGTCTGAGCGGGAGCGCGCACCCGGTCAGGACCGTCCGAGGGCGGCCCGTACCAGCCCCCGCATCACGCGTGTGTCCTCGCCCATCTCCGGATGCCACTGGACGCCGAGGGCCCAGGCCGGGGCGTCCAGTTCGACCGCCTCCACCGTGCCGTCCTCCGCGTGGGCCGAGGGCGTGAGCCCCGCGCCCAGCCGGTCCACGGCCTGATGGTGGTAGGTCGGGACCTCGGTGAGTTCCGGCACCAGGGACGCGTAGCGGCTGCCCGGCACGGGCTTCACCGCGTGCCGGCCGATCACCCCGACCGCCTCCACGTGCCCGTCCAGGTGCTGGACCAGCGTCCCGCCGAGCGCCACGTTCAGGAGCTGCATGCCCCGGCAGATCCCGAGCAGCGGGGTCCCGGAGGCCAGGGCCGCGTCGATCAGGGCCAGCTCCCAGGTGTCCCGCTCCCGGGCCGGCGGGCCGGTACGGGGGTCGGGTTCGGCCCCGTACCGCACGGGCTCGACGTCCGCCCCGCCCGCGACGACCAGCCCGTCGAGCCGGGCCACCACCGCCGGCGCGGTCTCCGGTCCGTCCGGCGGCAGCATCACCGCCATCCCCCCGCTCTCCTGGACGAGCCGCGGATAGGGGGCGGGGAGCAGCGCGGCCCGCATGTCCCACACCCCCCAACGGGCCTGGTCCAGGTAGGTGGTCACGCCGATGAGCGGCTTGGACACGGAACGTCCTCCAGAGCTGTGGTGCGGGGTACGGGGGATCAGTCGCGTTCGAGTTCGGCCTCGGCCGCCGCGAGCGCCGCGAACTCCTCCTCGGGCGCCCTGGCCACCAGATGGTGCCGACTGTAGAACGCGAAGTAGGCGAGGGCGATCACGTACACCCCGAGGGCCATGAACGCCGCGGTCCGGTCCACCAGGAAGGTCGCGACCAGGGCCGACAGGGCCAGGACGAAGGCCACCGACGAGGTCGCGATCCCGCCGGGCGTGCGGTACGGCCGGTGCAGGCCCGGTTCGCGGCGCCGCAGCACGATGTGGGAGAGCGCCATCAGGGCGTACGAGATGGTGGCGCCGAACACGGCGATGTTGAGCATCCGTGCCCCGTCACCGGTCCCGGCGGCCAGCGCGAAGCCGATCGCGCCCGGGATGAGGAGTCCCAGGTAGGGCGACTTCCGGCGGCTGGTGAGGGAGAGGAAGCGGGGCAGGTAGCCGGCGCGGGAGAGGGCGAAGAGCTGGCGGGAGCCGGCGTAGATGAGGGAGAAGAAGGAGGCCACCAGACCGGCGAGGCCCGCGTAGTTCACGAAACGGCTGAGCGCGGTCGGGTCCCCGTCGCCCTGGAGCGCCACGACCAGCGGGTTGCCGGCCTCGGAGACGGCGGCCGAGCCGCGCGCCCCGGTGGCGGCGAAGAAGGTCATGACGGCGAGCAGCACCAGGACGCCCATGGAGATCGCGAGCGCCTTCGGCATCGACCGCACCGGGTCCTTCGCCTCCTCGGCGGCGAGCGGCACGCCCTCGACGCCCAGGAAGAACCACATGCCGAAGGGGAACGCGGCCCAGATCCCGAGCAGGCCGTACGGCAGCCAGGAGTTGGAGCCGAAGGCCTCGCCGTCGACCGGGATGTCGTTCAGGCCGTCGACGTGGAAGTCGGTGAGGGCGCCGAGCGCGAAGACGACCAGGGCCGCGACCGCGATGGCCGTCACGACGAGGCTGAAACGCAGCGCCTCGCCCACGCCCCACAGATGGATCCCGATGAACAGCGCGAAGCAGACCAGGTAGACCGGCCAGCCGGACTCCAGGCCGAAGAGGCCGAGGGACTCGACGTAGTCGCCGATGAAGATCGAGATCGCGGCGGGCGCCAGGATGTACTCGATGAGGATGGCGGTGCCGGTGAGGAACCCGCCCCAGGTGCCGAGCGCCCGGCGGGCGAAGCCGTAACCGCCGCCCGCGGTGGGCAGGATGGCGGAGAGTTCGGCCAGCGCGAAGACCAGACAGGCGTACATCGCGCCCATCAGGACGGTGGCGACGGCGAGCCCGCCGAAGCCGCCCTTCGACAGACCGATGTTCCAGCCGGAGAAGTCCCCGGAGACGACGTAGGCGACGCCGAGTCCGGTGAGCAGCAGCCAGCCGGCGCTGCCGCGGCGCAGCGTCCGGCGTTCGAGGTAGTCGTCCTTCGGTGGGGTGGTGCCCCCGGGTGTGCTCCCGGTCGTGTCTTCGAGCGTCATGGCTGCGTCAGCTCCCCGCAACGGGCCCAATGGATTGAGGCCATACCTTTGCGTCGGCCCGGCCGGAACGCAACCCCCGTGCGTTACTTTCGGGTTACGGGGGCGCTTTCGGACCGGACGGGCCCGCGCCTCGCGCGGCGGGACCACCGGCGGGACCTCCGGCGGGACCTCCCGCTCCTCGCGCGGCCGGGCCGCCCGCTCCTCGCGCCGGCAGATCGCCCCTTCCCGCGCCGACGGGCCACCTCCTCAGGTCAGGAAGCCCCGCAGCAGCGCCGCCGTGCCCGAGCAGTGCTCGCGCATCACCTCGCGCGCCGCGTCCGCGTCCCCGTCGAGGACCGCCTCCACCAGGGCGGTGTGCTGGTGCTGGGAGTGCTCCAGGTTGCGTACGAGCAGCGGGATGCAGTCGAGCAGGTCGTTCACGGCCGCCCGGACGGCGGCGTACTGGGCCGTGAGCGTCGGCGAGCCCGAGAGCTCGGCGAGCGTGAGGTGGAGCAGGGTGTCCTGGCGCCGGTAATCGGCCAGCGGGGCGTCATGGGTCGCCGCCACGGCGGTCCGCAGCCGCTCTGCGCCCGCCGCGTCGAGGCCGTGGGCCGCGCAGAGTCCGGCGGCCCCCACCTCCAGGACCTCACGGAAGCGCAGGGTGTCCTCCACGTCGACCGAGGCGATCCGGCGGCGCAGCTCGTCCTCGTCGGCCGTCTGGACACGGGGGAGTACGAACGTTCCGCCGTAGCGGCCGCGCCGGCTCTCCACGAGCCCCTGCTCCTGGAGGACCTTGAGGACCTCGCGCAGCGTCACCCGGCTGATCCCCATCCGGTCGGCCAGCTCCCGCTCGGCGGGCAGCCGCTCCCCGCCGGGCACGAGCCCGAGCCGTACCACCTGGAGGATCTGCTCCAGGGCCTCCTCGAAGCCGTTGCCCGCCCGGACGGGCCGCAGCACGGGCGTCAGCCGGTCCGCCGGTTCACTCGTACGGGACACGTTCTCGATTCCCCTTCGTCAGCACTTCCCAAGCAATGGTCTTCCGCAATACCTTATGGCTTCCGGCAGGCCGAAGGAGGAGCAATCCCGTGGCAGACCGCAAACCCCCGCTCACCGTCGAGGAGCTCCGTGCCCTCGTCGCGAGCGGCGAGATCGACACCGTCGTCCTGGCCTTCCCCGACATGCAGGGGCGGCTCCAGGGCAAGCGGTTCGCCGCCCCGTTCTTCCTGGACGAGGTACTCGGCCACGGCACCGAGGGCTGCAACTATCTTCTGGCCGTCGACACCGAGATGAACACCGTCGAGGGCTACGAGATGTCCTCCTGGGACCGCGGCTACGGCGACTTCGCGATGCACCCGGACCTCGCCACCCTCCGCCGCCTCCCCTGGAACGAGGCCACCGCCATGGTGACGGCGGACCTCGCCTGGGCCGACGGCACCCCCGTGGTCGCCGCACCCCGGCAGATCCTCCGCCGCCAGCTGGAGCGCCTCGCGGAGCACGGCTTCACCGCCCACGTCGGCACCGAACTCGAGTTCATCGTCTTCAAGGACAGCTACGAGCAGGCCTGGGACGCCAACTACCGCGGCCTCACCCCCGCCAACCAGTACAACATCGACTACTCCGTCCTCGGCACCGGACGCATCGAGCCCCTCCTACGCCGCATCCGCAACGAGATGACCGCGGCCGGACTCACCGTCGAGTCCGCCAAGGGCGAGTGCAACCCCGGCCAGCACGAGATCGCCTTCAAGTACGACGAGGCCCTCGTCACCTGCGACCGGCACGCCGTCTACAAGACGGGCGCCAAGGAGATCGCCGCCCAGGAGGGCTACTCGCTCACCTTCATGGCGAAGTACAACGAGCGCGAGGGCAACTCCTGTCACATCCACCTCTCCCTCCAGGACGCCGAGGGGAAGAACGTGATGGCCGGGGACGACGCGCACGGCATGTCCGCGACCATGCGGCACTTCCTCGCCGGACAGCTCGCCGCCCTCCGCGACTTCTCCCTCCTCTACGCCCCCAACATCAACTCGTACAAGCGGTTCCAGCCCGGCTCCTTCGCGCCCACCGCCGTCGCCTGGGGCCACGACAACCGCACCTGCTCGCTCCGGGTCGTCGGCCACGGCCGCTCCACGCGCTTCGAGAACCGCCTCCCCGGCGGTGACGTCAACCCGTACCTCGCCGTCGCGGGCCTGGTCGCCGCCGGTCTGTACGGCATCGAGCAGAGGCTCGAACTCCCCGATCCCTGCACCGGGAACGCCTACACCGCCGAGTACGCGCACGTCCCCACCACCCTGCGCGAGGCCGCCGAACTCTGGGAGACCAGCGAGATCGCCAAGGCCGCCTTCGGGAGCGAGGTCGTCGCCCACTACCGCAACATGGCCCGCGTCGAACTCGACGCCTTCGACGCGGCGGTGACCGACTGGGAACTGCGCCGCTCCTTCGAACGCCTCTGAGCCCCGTACGGCTCCGGCCCGCCCCCAAGCTTCCGAGCCTCGTACGGCTCCGGCCCGCGCAGGTCTCCGAAACGCCTCTGAGAGGAAAGAGTTGCTCCAGGTACTGAACCCGGCGACCGAGGAGCTGGTCGCCACCGTCCCCGCCGCCACCCCGGCCGACGTCGACGCCGCCGTCGCACGGGCCGCCGCCGCCCAGCGCGGCTGGGCCGCCGCCGCGCCCGCCGACCGGGCCCGGCTGCTCCGCCGCTTCGCCGCCGTCGTCGACGACCACGTCGGGGAACTGGCCCGGCTGGAGGTCACCGAGGCCGGGCACACCATCGGCAACGCCCGCTGGGAGGCCGGCAACGTCCGCGACCTGCTCGACTTCGCCGCCGGGGGAGTGGAGCGCCTCAACGGGCGCCAGATCCCGGTGGCCGGCGGCCTGGACGTCACGATCCTCGAACCGCTCGGTGTCGTCGGCGTCATCGCCCCCTGGAACTTCCCCATGCCGATCGCCGCCTGGGCCACCGCCCCCGCCCTCGCCGCCGGCAACGCCGTCCTCCTCAAGCCCGCCGAGACCACCCCGCTCACCGCGCTCCGGCTCGCCGAACTCGCCCTGGAGGCGGGCCTGCCCGAAGGCCTCTTCCAGGTCCTCCCCGGCACCGGCCCCGTCGCCGGGAACGCCCTCGTCGAACACCCCGGCGTCGCCAAGATCGTCTTCACCGGCTCCACCGCCGTCGGCAAGTCGATCATGGCCAAGTGCGCCGGCCAGGTGAAGCGGGTCACCCTCGAACTCGGCGGCAAGAGCCCCAACATCGTCTTCGCCGACGCGGACCTGGAGGCCGCGGCTGCGGCCACGCCGATGTCCTTCCTCGACAACAGCGGCCAGGACTGCTGCGCCCGCACCCGCGTCCTGGTCCAGCGGAGCGTGTACGACCGCTTCCTGGAGCTCCTCACCCCCGCCATCGAGGAGATCGTCGTCGGCGACCCCGCCGACGAGCGCACCCAGATGGGCCCGCTCATCTCCCGCGCCCAGCTCGACCGCGTCCGCTCCTACGTGGACGGTGCCGCCGAGAGCGCCGTCGGCATCCGGGGCAAGGCCCCCGAAGGCCCCGGCTTCTGGTTCCCGCCGACCGTCCTCACCGGTGTGGCCGAGAACGCCCCCTGCGCCGTCGAGGAGATCTTCGGACCCGTCGCCGTCGTCCTCCCCTTCGAGGACGAGGCCGACGCGATCCGCCTCGCCAACGCCACCGAGTACGGCCTGTCCGGCTCCATCTGGACCCGGGACGTCGGCCGCGCCCTGCGCGCCTCCCGCGCCGTCCGGGCCGGCAACCTCTCCGTCAACTCCCACTCCAGCGTCCGCTACTCGACCCCGTTCGGCGGCTACCGGCAGTCCGGCCTCGGCCGTGAACTGGGCCCCGACGCCCTGACCGCCTTCACCGAAACCAAGAACGTCTTCATCAGCACGGAGGCCTGACCCGCATGAGCACCAGCACCGAAGAGAACGTCTGCCGCCGCCTGGTCGGCCGTACCGCCGTCATCACCGGAGCCGGCAGCGGCATCGGCCTCGCCACCGCCCGCCGCTTCGCCTCCGAGGGCGCCAACGTCGTCTGCGGGGACATCGACGAGACGGCGGGCAAGGCCGCCGCCGAGGAGGTCGGCGGGACCTTCGTCCGGGTCGACGTCACCGACCCCGAGCAGGTCGAGGCGCTGTTCAGGACCGCCTTCGACACCTACGGCTCCGTCGACATCGCCTTCAACAACGCCGGCATCTCACCGCCCGAGGACGACTCCATCCTGGAGACCGGCCTGGAGGCCTGGAAGCGCGTCCAGGACGTCAACCTCACCTCGGTCTACCTGTGCTGCAAGGCCGCCCTGCCCTACATGCGCCGCCAGGGCAAGGGCTCCATCATCAACACCGCCTCCTTCGTCGCGATCATGGGCGCGGCCACCAGCCAGATCTCGTACACCGCCTCCAAGGGCGGCGTGCTCGCCATGTCCCGCGAGCTGGGCGTCCAGTTCGCCCGCGAGGGCATCCGCGTCAACGCCCTCTGCCCGGGGCCCGTCAACACCCCGCTCCTCCAGGAACTGTTCGCCAAGGACCCCGAGCGGGCCGCCCGCCGCCTCGTCCACATCCCCGTCGGCCGCTTCGCCGAGCCCGAGGAGATCGCCGCCGCCGTCGCCTTCCTCGCGAGCGACGACTCCTCCTTCGTCAACGCCAGCGACTTCCTCGTCGACGGAGGCATCGCGGGCGCGTACGTGACCCCGCTCTAGACCGCCGCCACACCCCCACACCCCCACCCGGCAGCCGGGCGTCGCGAGGCGCCCGGCTGTTCCGTGTCCGGAACAGCCCCGACAGGAGTGATCATGAAACAACGCCCCCGACTCCGTACGTCCGCGGCCGCCGCGGCCGCCCTCGCCCTCGCCGCCACGAACCTCGGCGCCGCCACCACCGCCGAGGCGAGGCCCCACGAACACCGCGCGCCCCGGCCGTGCCCCACCCTCACGGTCTCCGAGGGCTGGTACGGCGACAACAGGGCACGCCTCGACGCCCTCGTCGCCGACCACTGCCGCGACAAGGGGCGCAAGCCCGTCGCGGTCTTCGACTGGGACAACACCGTCATCAAGAACGACGTCGGCGACGCCACCCTCTACTGGCTGCTCCGCAACGACCGCCTCCGGCCCCCGAGGAACGGAGACTGGTCCACCACCAGCCGGTACCTGACCCCCCAGGCCGCGGCCGCCCTGGGCGACGCCTGCCCCTCCCGCGTACGCACCCTCCCCACCGCCACCGACACACGCTGCGCCGACGAGATCCTCGCCGTCTACGGAACGGGTGCCACCAGCGGCGGCGCGGACGCGTTCGCCGGCTTCGACCACCGCCGCATGGAACCCCAGTACGCATGGCTCGCCCAGCTCCTGCGCGGCTGGACCACCCGCGAGGTCGAGTCCTTCGCCGCCGCGGCCCGCGCCGAGAACCTCGCCGCCCCGCAGGGCGCCACCCAGCGCGTCGGCACCGCCCGGGTCACCGGCTGGGTCCGCTACTACCCCCAGCAGCGCGACCTGATCCGCACGCTCCGGGCCGCCGGCTTCGACGTCTGGATCGTCTCCGCCTCACCCGAACCCGTCGTCGACGTCTGGGCGAAGGGCGTCGGAGTCGAGCCCTCCCACGCCCTCGGCATCCGCAACACCACCGACCGCGGCCGGCTCACCGCCCACCTCGAGGGCTGCGGGACCGTGCGGGACGGCGAGGACGCGATGATCACCTACATCGACGGCAAGCGCTGCTGGATCAACCAGGAGATCTTCGGCGTCCGCGGCCCCGCCGCCGAGCGCGTCCAGCCCGCCTCCCGGCGCCAGGTCTTCGCCGCCGGCGACTCCGACACCGACATCTCCTTCCTGCGGGACGCCACCGGACTGCGCCTGGTCCTCAACCGCAACAAGAACGAACTCATGTGCCGGGCGTACGAGAACGGCGACGGCCGCTGGGTCGTCAACCCCATGTTCATCGAGCCGAAGCAGCGGAAGACCACCCCGTACCCCTGCGCCACCACCGGATACAGGGCGTCCGACGGCACGGCGGAACCGGTCCGCCGACCCGACGGCAGCGTGATCCCGGACCAGCCGGACCGGGTCTTCCCGTCCTAGAGGAAGGTCTGCCCCTCGCCCCGGTACGTCGGCACGGTCGCCGTGACCCGGTCGCCCTCGACCAGTCGCAGGCTCTCGAACCGCTCGCACAGCTCGCCGGCCTTCGCGTGCCGGAACCACACCTTGTCGCCGATCCGCAGATCGTCGGCCGGCGAGCCGAGCAGCGGGGTCTGCACCTCGCCCGGACCCTCCTGCGGGTCGTACCGCAGGCCCTCCGGCAGGTACGGCACGGGCAGCCGGTCCGGGCCCGCCGCCCCGGACGCGGGATAGCCGCCCCCGAGCACGGTCACCACGCCGACCCCCGGGCGGCGGACGACGGGCTGCGCGAAGAGCGCGGCGGGGCGGCCGCTGAACGAGGTGTAGTTGTCGAAGAGGCGCGGCACGAAGAGCCCCGAACCCGCGGCGATCTCCGTCACCGCGTCCTCGGCGGCCGTGTGCTGCACGCTGCCGGTCCCGCCGCCGTTCACGAACTCCAGGTCCGGAGCGACCGCCCGGACGGCGCGCACCACGGCCGCCCGACGCTCCGCCAGCTCCCTGCGGGCCGCCGCCTGCATCAGCCGGATCGCGCGCGAACGCAGCGGCCGGCCCGCGAGCGCGTCCCCGACCCCCGCGACATGCCCCTCGTACGCCATGATCCCGACCAGCCGGAACCCGGGACGCCGCACCACGGAACGGGCCAGCTCCGCCAGTTCCGCGGGCTCCCGCAGCGGGGAGCGGCGGGCACCGACCCGGATCCGGCCGCCCAGCAGACTCAGTGCCGTGTCCAGCTCCAGACAGACCCGGACCTCCTCCGTGCCGCCCGCCCGGGCGGCGTCGATCAGGTCCAGCTGCGCCACGTCGTCGACCATCACGGTCACGGCGGCGGCGAGCTTCGGGTCCCGCGCGAGCTCCCCGAACCCGGAGCGGTCCGCCGAGGGGTAGGCGAGCAGCACGTCCTCGAACCCGGCGCGCGCCAGCCACAGCGACTCGTCGAGCGTGAACGACATGATCCCGGCGAAGCCCTCCCGCGCCAGCACCCGCTCCAGCAGCGCCCGGCACCGCACGGACTTGCTCGCCACCCGGATCGGCTTGCCCGCGGCCCTGCGGACGAGGTCCGCCGCGTTGGCGTCGAAGGCCTCCAGATCGACGATCGCCACGGGCGCGTCGAGATGAGCGGTGGCCCGGTCGTAACGGGCCCGGTCGGCGGCACGGGGAGTCATGGCCCGAGCTTGCCAGACAGGTTTACGGGTGGGTAGCCCCTGGGTTCCCGTGCCAGGGGGAACAGCCCGTAGAGTGACGGGCATTGTCGACACGAGCGGGGGACGGGGATGACCGGCGAGCAGCGTCCCCGCACGACCTCGCGCATCACCGACGCCCTCCTGCCGACCCGCCCTCCGGAGCCCGCACCGGAGCCGCTCGCGGTGGAGACGACGACGAGGCTCCGGGCGATCCGCCCGTCCGAGGAGCCCCCGCCCCGCCCGGCGACGCCGTCCCCGTCCCACCCGCACCCGGCGACGGGGTCCACGACCCCGCCCCGCCCGACGGCGGCTCCGGCCCGTCCTGTCGCGGGCCCCCCGCGCCCGGCCCCGACGCACCCGACGTCCGGCCGTCCCGCGTCCGACCCCGGCGCCCAGGCACCCGCGCCCCCGGCCCCGCCGCGCCCGGCGACCCGCCCGGCACCCGCGGACCCGCCCGGCGCGGCCACCCCGCAGCCCGCCGCCCCTCGGCCGACGCCCGCTCCCGCCGCCTCCGCTCCCGCCCGCCCGGGCCCGGCCCCGCAGGCCCCGCTCGCCGCCTCCGCTCCCGCGCGCCCGGCTCCGGCCCCGTGGGCGCCGGCCGCCGCTCCGCCCGCCCGGCCCGTCCCGCCCCGTGCCTCCACCCCGGGCACGCCCCACGGCACCCCGGGCGGGCTCCGTACCCCCGGTTTCCCGCCCCCCGAGGTACCCGTCGAGATCACCACGCGGCTGCGCCCCGTGCGCGAGCGGCGTACCGGGCGGACCGTCGCCGTCGCCGTCTGCGCCGTGCTCGGGGCCGGGCTCATCGGCGGCGCCCTCGCCGGGGTGTGGATGGCCGCCGCCGAACCCGGGAAGCCCGCCGAACCCGCCGGGTACACCGAGACGATGGACCTCTGGCACAACGCCCCCGTCGACACCCTCTTCCCCCGCACCCTCGCGGGCCCCGGCGCGGGCCCCGGCGGCGCCGCGCGCACCTGGACCCGGATCGTCGTCGCCCCGGACACCGCGTGCACGCCCGCCGTCCTGGCCAAGGGGCTGCTCGCCACCCTCCGGCCGCTCGGCTGCGAGCGCGTCCTGCGCGCCACGTACACCGACGCCACCGCCAGCGGCGTGATCACCGTCGGCCTCGTGTTCACCCGCGCCGACGTCGCCTCGCAGCGCACCCTCGCCCAGGGTGCCGGAGGGCTCACCGCCCGCCTGGGCGAGGACGTCCCCCCGGCGCTCCCCGGCCCCGGCACCGTCGCCGCCGGCTTCGGCGCGAAGCAGCGGGCCGGCTGGTGGCTCAGCGCCCCCGCCGACCTCCCCGTCGTCGTCACCGCCGTCTCCGGCTTCGCCGACGGCCGGGCCGTCGACCGTCCGCAGCCCGCCGACCGGGCGATGGCCAAGGGCCGCACCGACGCCACCGCGCAGTCCGGTCTCGGCCACGAGGCCAAGAACATCACCATCCGCTTCGAGCGACTGCTCCGCACGACCGCCGCCGCGGCGGCGAAGGAGAAGAACGCCCGGTGACCCGCCTCCGTACCCCCGCGGCCGTCCTCCTCGCCGCCGCGTTCACCGCCCTGCCCGCCACCACGACGCCCGCGCACGCCGACACCATCCGGGCCCGCCAGTGGGGCCTCGAAGCGCTCCACACCACGGAGGCCTGGCGTACCACCAAGGGCAAGGGCGTCACGGTCGCCGTCCTCGACACCGGCGTCGACGCCCAGCACCCGGACCTGGAGGGTTCGGTCCTGCCGGGCCGGGACCTGGTCGGCTTCGGCGCGTCCAGGGGCGACCGCGCCTGGGCGCGGCACGGCACCGCGATGGCCGGGATCATCGCCGGGCACGGCCACGGCCCCGACGGCGGGGACGGCGTCCTCGGCATCGCCCCCGACGCCGAGATCCTTCCCGTACGGGTCATCCTCGAAGGCGCCGACAAGTCCCGGGACAAGGCCCGCAAGACCCGCGGCACCGCCCTCGCCGAGGGCATCCGCTGGGCCGCCGACCACGGCGCCGACGTCATCAACCTCTCCCTCGGCGACGACTCCAAGTCCGCCCATCCCGACGCGGGCGAGGACGCCGCCGTCCAGTACGCGCTCGGCAAGGGCGTCTCCGTCGTCGCCTCCGCGGGCAACGGCGGCGAGAAGGGCGACCACATCTCCTACCCCGCCGCCTACCCCGGGGTCATCGCCGTGACCGCCGTCGACCGCTACGGCACCCACGCCTCCTTCTCCACCAGCCGCTGGTACGCCACCGTCAGCGCCCCCGGCGTCGACATCGCCATCGCCGACCCCGACCGCCGCTACTACGAGGGCTGGGGCACCAGCGCCGCCGCCGCGTTCGCCTCCGGAGCCGTCGCCCTGGTCCGCGCCGCCCACCCCGACCTCACCCCGGCGCAGGTCAAGCGGCTGCTCATCGACACCGCCCGCAGCCGGCCGAAGGGCGGCCGCAGCGACGCCAAGGGGTACGGGACGGTGGACCCGGCCGCCGCGATCGAGGCGGGCGCCCGGATCAAGGGCGGCGACCCGAAGAACAGCGTCACCGGCTACCAGGGCCGGTACTTCGGGCCCGGCCCGGTGCCCGCAGCCGAGGAGAGCCGCCCCATCGGGCTGCTCGCCCCCCTCGCGGGCGGGCTCGGCGCCCTGCTGCTGCTCACCGCCGTCGTCCTGCGCCGCGCCCACCGCACCCGCTGACCGTCCGGGAACCCCCGCCGACCCTCCGGACCCCGGCGGGCCGGGCGCCCCCGGGTCCCGGTTAGGCTCGGTGCGTGGCGCTCAAGAACATCCCGGACCCCGGTTTCTCCGACGACGACGGCACCGCCGACCCACGGCTCGCCGCGGCCCTGGCGGCCTGGGCGGAGGACAGAACCGCCCACGGCCCGGTCCTCGACGCGCTGCGGGAGGCCCGGCTCCTCGTCCCCGTGGTCGCCGTCCTCGGCGAGGTCGAGACCGACGAGAACGGCCTGCGCCGCGAGAAGACCAGCGACATGGCGGTCCCCACTCTCACGGCCGGCGACCGGCGCGCCCTGCCCGCCTTCACCTCGATCGCCGCGCTCGCCCTGTGGGACCCGGAGGCCCGGCCCGTGGCCGTCCCCCTGCACCAGGCGCTCCAGGCGGCCGCGCACGAGAAGGCGGACACGGTCGTCCTGGACCTCGCGGGCCCGGTGCCGTACCAGCTGACGGGTTCGGCCCTGCTCGCCCTGGCCGAGGGCCGCACCAGCGCCGACCCGCTCGACGATCCCGCCGTACGGGAGGCGGTGCGGGCCGCCGTCGCCGCCGAGCCCGCGGTGCTCCGCGCCCACCTGGGCCCCGGCGCCGCCGACGGCACGCTCGCCCTGGTCCTCGCCGGGGACGGCTCGCCCGCGGAGGCCGCGCGGCGTGTGGCCCGCGCCCTGGCCGCCGACGAGACACTGAGGGCCCGCCTGGTGCGGGGCCTCGACCTGGCACTCCTGCCGGCCTCGGCCACCCCTCCGGGCGAGCCCTTCTACGTGAAGCGGTGAAACGGT
Source organism: Streptomyces sp. Qhu_M48 (assembly GCF_051305195.1). NCBI lineage: Bacteria > Bacillati > Actinomycetota > Actinomycetes > Kitasatosporales > Streptomycetaceae > Streptomyces > Streptomyces sp. Qhu_M48. Next base: position 2,362,240 of record NZ_CP195432.1, read on the forward strand.
GACGCGGTCCTAGCCGTACACGGGGCCCGTGTACTTCTCGCCCGGTCCCTGGCCCGGCTCGTCCGGGACCAGGGAGGCCTCGCGGAAGGCGAGCTGGAGGGACTTCAGCCCGTCCCGCAGGGGAGCGGCGTGGAAGGAGGAGACCTCCGTCGCGCCGGCGTCCAGCAGGCCCGCGAGCGCGTGCACCAGCTTGCGGGCCTCGTCGAGGTCCTTGTACTTGTCACCCTCCTCGGTGAGCCCGAGCTTCACCGCGGCGGCGCTCATCAGGTTGACGGCGACGGTCACGATCACCTCGACCGCGGGGACCTCCGCGATGTCGCGGGTCATGGCGTCGAAGTCGGGGGCGTCGGGGGAGTCCGGGGACTCGTTCTGGGGCGTCTCGCTCATGCCCCATACGATATGCCGGTCCTCGGTTAGCGGAGACCGCCGGGTCCTGCTAACCTTGTGTAACGACCGGCCGGACACGTGTGTGCCCGGCCCACAAGTGGAGGCTCCGTACTCCCACCTGACCACCCTCGCGGGTGGCGGGTCACCGGTCAGGTGGCGCCCATCGTTCCGTACGGACGATGGAGCCGCCCGATGTGCGCCCCGCGGTTGACCGCGGCGGTGCTCCGGTATTTCCGTGGAGCCCCGCCTGTGTCCCGTCCGGGGCTTTTTTCATGCACCGGCTCGGGTGGCCAGAAACAGACAGTGCGCGTCCGTCCGCCAGGCGGTCGCGTGGTGCTACCTAGGAGGATCCATCAGCGCCGAGCCCCGCATCAACGACAGGATTCGCGTTCCCGAGGTGCGACTTGTCGGACCCAGCGGCGAGCAGGTCGGGATTGTTCCGCTTGCCAAGGCCCTGGAGCTCGCACAGGAGTACGACCTCGACCTGGTCGAGGTAGCGGCGACCGCCCGTCCGCCCGTGTGCAAGCTCATGGACTACGGGAAGTTCAAGTACGAGTCGGCCATGAAGGCCCGTGAGGCGCGCAAGAACCAGGCGCACACGGTCATCAAGGAGATGAAGCTCCGGCCGAAGATCGACCCGCACGACTATGACACCAAGAAGGGTCACGTCGTCCGGTTCCTCAAGCAGGGTGACAAGGTCAAGATCACGATCATGTTCCGTGGTCGTGAGCAGTCCCGTCCCGAGCTTGGTTTCCGGCTGCTTCAGCGGCTGGCGTCGGACGTCGAGGAGCTTGGCTTCATCGAGTCCAACCCGAAGCAGGACGGCCGGAACATGATCATGGTTCTCGGCCCGCACAAGAAGAAGACCGAGGCCATGGCCGAGGCGCGTGAGGCCCAGGCCGCACGCAAGGCCGAGCGCCAGGGCGTCACCTCCGAGGAGACGTCCGAGGCTCCGGCCGCCGAGGCCGACGCCCCGGTCGCCGAGGCCGAGGCTCCGGTCGTCGAGGCTCCGGCCGAGACCCCCGAGGCGTGACCCGACGGGCTGCCATCCAGGCAGCCCTGGGCCCCGCCCGGACCCACCGAACACAGAATTGACGCTCCCGGAGCGCCGGTGCCCGCACCGGTGGGGAGCGCCACTGACGAGGAGATACGGCGCGATGCCGAAGAACAAGACGCACTCCGGTGCCAAGAAGCGCTTCAAGGTCACCGGCTCCGGCAAGATCCTGCGCGAGCGCGCCGGCAAGCGCCACCTGCTCGAGCACAAGTCGTCCAAGCTGACGCGTCGCCTCACCGGCACCGCGGAGATGGCCCCGGGCGACGCGGCCAAGATCAAGAAGATGCTGGGCATCTGATCTGATCCCCCGCCCTCGGCGACGAGGGCGTCCGGCCAAGTCCGGGACCCATTCGTTTTTCGGGTCGTGTGAGTCCAACCACGACCCCGCTACAAGGAGTTAACAAGTGGCACGCGTCAAGCGGGCAGTCAACGCCCACAAGAAGCGCCGGGCGATTCTCGAGGCGGCCTCCGGCTACCGCGGTCAGCGTTCGCGCCTGTACCGCAAGGCCAAGGAGCAGGTCACCCACTCGCTGGTCTACAACTACAACGACCGCAAGAAGCGCAAGGGCGACTTCCGCCGTCTGTGGATCCAGCGCATCAACGCCGCTGCCCGCCAGAACGGCATGACGTACAACCGCCTCATCCAGGGTCTGAACGCCGCCAACATCGAGGTGGACCGCAAGATCCTCGCCGAGCTGGCCGTCAACGACATCAACGCGTTCGCCGCGCTGGTCGAGGTCGCGCAGAAGGCTCTGCCGGCCGACGTCAACGCCCCGAAGGCCGCCGCCTGATCTTCCAGGCCGCAGTACCTCCGCCCGGACCCGCAGGCGCGCACGCGCCTGCGGGTCCGGGTGCGTCCGCCCCCTGGAGGGTGTTCGGCGGAACCGGGCCGGTCCGGCCCGGAGCCGCCGCCCCCGGGCACCGAAGCCGCCGGTCACCGCAACCGCCCGGCGGGTGGAACCCCCGGACCCCGTAGCCACCCGGCCCCGAAGAGAGAACCGCCGCACCTCATGGTCACCCCCGAGCTGATCTCCCCGCGTTCCCCGCGCGTCGTCGCCGCCCGGCGGCTCGCCAAGCGCAACTTCCGGGGCAAGGACCGCCTCTTCATCGCCGAGGGCCCGCAGGCTGTCCGCGAGGCCGTCGAGCACCGCGGCTCCACCGGAGAGCCCACGCTCGTCGAGCTCTTCACCACCGTCGAGGCCGCCGAGCGCCACAGCGCCATCATCGACGCCGCCCTCGCCGCCGGCGCCCGTGTCCACCCCGCCTCCGACGCCGTCCTCGCCGAGGTCTCCCAGACCGTCACCCCGCAGGGGATCGTCGGCGTCTGCCGGTTCCTCGACTCGCCGTTCGAGGAGATCGTCGCGGCCCGGCCCAAGCTGGTCGCCGTCCTCGCCCACGTACGCGACCCGGGGAACGCCGGCACCGTGCTGCGCTGCGCCGACGCCGCCGGCGCCGACGCGGTCGTCCTCACCGACGCCTCCGTCGACCTGTACAACCCGAAGTCCGTCCGGGCCTCCGTCGGCTCCCTCTTCCACCTGCCGGTCGCCGTCGGCGTCCCCGTCGAGCAGGTCGTCGCCGGCCTGAAGGGCGCGGGCGTCCGGATCCTCGCCGCCGACGGGGCCGGCCAGGACGACCTCGACGCCGAGCTCGACGCCGGCACCATGGGCGGCCCCACCGCCTGGATCTTCGGCAACGAGGCCTGGGGGCTGCCCGAGGAGACCCGGGCCCTCGCCGACGCCGTCGTCCGCGTCCCCATCCACGGCAAGGCCGAGAGCCTCAACCTCGCCACCGCCGCCGCGGTCTGTCTGTACGCCTCCGCCCGCGCCCAGCGCCCCCGAACCTCCGCCTGAGGGGTCCATTCCGCCCTCCCCGCCCAGTAGAGTGACGCACTCGGGGGCCCACCGCGCTACCCGGAGGGGTGGGGAACGGGGATGACGGTCGGCACGGACAGTCCCGCACAGGCACGGAGCGCCGAGCCGCACGCCCCGGAGCCACCGGACCCGGCGGACGTGACCGACGGTTTCGCCGGGGTCCGCCCCGACGACCTGCCCGACGGGCTCGTCGTCGCCGACGAGAACGGCCGCGTCGTCTGCTTCAACGCCGCCGCCAGCCGTATCACCGCCGTCCCCGGCGACCGCGCCCTCGGCCTCCCCCTGGACGTGGCGCTGCCCCTGGAAGACCTCAAGGGGCGCCGCTGGTGGTCACTGACCGACCCGTACGGCGGGCTCGCCACCCGCCGCGGCCAGCCCGAGCGCAACCTCCTGCTGCCCGGCGGCCGCGAGGTCCTCGTCTCCGCCCGGTACGTCCGCGAGCACCCCACCGGCCCGGTGCGCCGGGTCGTGGTCTCGCTGCGCGGCACCGAGGCGCGCCGCCGCACCGAGCGCAGCCACGCCGAGCTCATCGCCACCGTCGCCCACGAACTGCGCTCCCCGCTGACCTCCGTCAAGGGCTTCACCGCCACCCTCCTGACCAAGTGGGAGCGGTTCAACGACGAGCAGAAGCGGCTGATGCTGGAGACCGTCGACGCCGACGCGGGCCGCATCAAGCGGCTCATCGCCGAACTCCTCGACATCTCCCGGATCGACTCCGGCCGGCTGGAGGTGCGCCGCCAGCCCGTCGACATCGCCGCCGCCGTCGGCCGGCACGTCCAGGTGCACACCACCGGCGGCCAGTCCCCGGACCGGTTCTTCGTACGGATCAGGCCCCAGCTGCCCGCCCTCTGGGCCGACCCCGACAAGATCGACCAGATCCTCGGGAACCTCCTCGAAAACGCGGTGCGCCACGGGGAGGGAACCGTCACCATCGAGGTGGCACCCGCGAGCGCGGGCGACGACGGAGAAGAGGGGACGGAGGTCACCGTGAGCGACGAGGGCCCCGGCATCCCCGAGGAGTCGATGAGCCGCGTCTTCACCCGCTTCTGGCGGGGCAGCAAACGCGGCGGCACCGGACTCGGTCTCTACATCGTCAAGGGCGTCGTCGAGGCCCACGGCGGCACCATCACGGTCGGAAGGGGCCCCCGAGGCGGGGCCGAGTTCCGATTTATCCTGCCCGTCGGCACCCCGGCCCATCTCATCTGACGAGATCTGACAGGAATCAGACAGGATCGGACGAGATCAAAGGCCGCCCGGCCTGCCCACGGGCTCATTCGCGTCCCCCCACCCCGTTAGACTCGTCCTTTGGCACGTTTGCGCCCTTGACGTCGAGCGGGGCCGCCCAGCCAGCCAACGGAAGCACGGGAAGAGATGTCCGCACCCAATAAGTCGTACGACCCGGTTGAGGTCGAGGCACTGAAACCGGAAGAGATCGAGCGCATGCGGGACGAGGCGCTCGCCGCCTTCGCCACCGCGGGCGACCTCGACGCGCTCGCGCAGGCGAAGACCGCGCACACCGGTGGCACCTCGCCGCTGGCGCTCGCCAACCGGGAGATCGGTGCCCTGCCCCCGCAGGCGAAGGCCGCCGCCGGAAAGCTCGTGGGCCAGGCCCGCGGCGTCGTCTCCAAGGCGCTCGCCGCCCGCCAGACCGAGCTGGAGGCCGAGCGTGACGCCCGCGTCCTCGTCGAGGAGGCCGTCGACGTCACCCTGCCGTACGACCGCGTCCCGGCCGGTGCCCGCCACCCGCTGACCACCCTCATGGAGCGCGTCGCCGACGTGTTCGTCTCCATGGGGTACGAGGTCGCCGAGGGTCCCGAGGTCGAGGCGGAGTGGTTCAACTTCGACGCCCTCAACTTCGTCCCGGACCACCCGGCGCGCCAGATGCAGGACACCTTCTTCGTCCAGGGCCCTGAGGGCACCACGGGCGACGAGTCCGGTGTCGTGCTCCGTACGCACACCTCCCCGGTGCAGGCCCGCACGCTCATCGACCGGGAGCCCCCGGTCTACGTCGTGTGCCCCGGCCGCGTCTACCGGACCGACGAGCTCGACGCCACGCACACCCCGGTCTTCCACCAGATCGAGCTGCTCGCCGTCGACGAGGGCCTGACGATGGCCGACCTCAAGGGCACCCTGGACCACATGGTCCAGGCGCTCTTCGGGCCGGACATGAAGACCCGGCTCCGCCCGAACTTCTTCCCCTTCACCGAGCCGTCCGCCGAGATGGACATGCTCTGCTACGTCTGTCGTGGCGAGTCCGTCGGCGACCCCGACCGCCCCTGCCGCACCTGCGGCAGCGAGGGCTGGATCGAGCTCGGCGGCTGCGGCATGGTCAACCCGAAGGTGCTCGTCGCCTGTGGCGTGGACCCCGAGAAGTACAGCGGATTCGCCTTCGGGTTCGGCATCGAGCGGATGCTGATGTTCCGCCACAACGTCGACGACATGCGAGACATGGTCGAGGGTGACGTCCGGTTCACCCGGCCGTTCGGGATGGAGATCTGATGCGGGTCCCGCTTTCTTGGCTGCGGGAGTACGTCGACCTGCCGGCGACGGAGACCGGGCGTGACGTCCAGGCCAAGCTCATTTCGGCAGGCCTCGAGGTCGAGACCGTCGAGCAGCTCGGCGCCGGCCTGACCGGCCCGCTGGTGGTCGGCAAGGTCCTCACCATCGAGGAGCTGACGGATTTCAAGAAGCCCATCCGCTTCTGCACCGTCGACGTCGGCCAGGCCAACGGCACCGGCGAGCCCCAGGAGATCATCTGCGGCGCCCGGAACTTCGCCGCCGGGGACAAGGTCGTCGTGGCCCTGCCCGGCGCCGTGCTCCCGGGTGACTTCCGGATCGCCGAGCGCAAGACGTACGGCCGTGTCTCCCGGGGCATGATCTGCTCCGGCGACGAGCTCGGCATGGGCGACGACGGCACGCACGGCATCATCGTGCTGCCGCCGGAGCACGAGATCGGCACCGACGCCACGGTCCTCCTGGAGCTCTACGACGAGGTCCTCGACATCGCCGTCACCCCGGACCGCGGCTACTGCCTCTCGATGCGCGGTGTCGCCCGTGAGACGGCCACCGCCTACGGGCTGCCGCTGCGCGACCCGGCGCTCCTCGACGTGCCCGCGCCCAACTCGTACGGCTACCCGGTCCAGATCACCGACCCCATCGGCTGCGACCGCTTCACCGCGCGCACCGTCGTCGGTCTGGCGCCCGAGGCCCGCTCCCCGATCTGGATGCGCCGCCGGCTCCAGAAGGCCGGCATGCGTCCGATCTCGCTGGCCGTCGACGTCACCAACTACGTGATGCTGGAGCTCGGCCAGCCGCTGCACGCCTACGACCGCAGCCGGCTCGACGGCCCCATCGGGGTCCGCCGCGCCGACGCCGGCGAGAAGATCACCACTCTCGACGGCACCGTGCGCGTCCTGGACGCCGCGGACCTGGTCATCACCGACAACCGCGGCCCGATCGGCATCGCCGGTGTCATGGGCGGCGCCCACACGGAGATCGCGGACCCGGAGACCGACCCCGAGACCGGCTACATCACCGGCACCTCCGAGGTCGTCATCGAGGCCGCGCACTTCGACGCGATCTCGATCGCGCGGACGGCCCGCCGTCACCGGCTCGCCTCCGAGGCGTCCAAGCGCTTCGAGCGCGGCGTCGACCCGCAGGCCGCCGCGGCCGCCGCGCAGCGCACCGTCGACCTCCTCGTGCTGCTCGCGGGCGGCACGGCCGAGGCCGGCGTCACCGAGATCAGCGCCCCGTCCGCGCCGCGCACGATCACCATGCCGGCGAACCACCCGGACAAGGTCGCGGGCGTCGGCTACGGCCGCGAGACCGTCGTCCGCCGCCTCCAGGAGGTCGGCTGCGACGTCTACGGCCAGGACGAGCTCGTCGTCACCGTGCCGTCGTGGCGCCCCGACCTGGGCGAGCCGAACGACCTCGCCGAAGAGGTCATCCGGCTGGAAGGCTACGAGAACCTGCCCTCCACGCTGCCGAAGCCGCCGGCCGGCCGCGGGCTCACCGAGCGCCAGCGCGTCCACCGCCGGGTGGGCCGCGCCCTGGCCGGTGCCGGTTACGTCGAGGCGCTGAACTACCCGTTCATCGGGGAGCAGGCCCTCGACAACCTCGGTCTCGACGCGGACGACGCCCGTCGCCGACTCGTCACCCTGGTCAACCCGATCTCGGACGAGGAGCCCGCGCTCCGCACGACCCTGCTCCCGGGTCTGCTCGGCGCGCTCCGCCGGAACGACAGCCGTGGAAGCCACGACCTGGCGCTCTTCGAGACCGGTCTGGTCTTCCGTCCCCAGGGGCAGCCCGGCGTCGCCGTCCGGCTGCCCGTCGACCGCCGCCCCACCGACGAGGAGATCGCCGAGGTCAACGCCGCGCTGCCCGCGCAGCCGCGCCGTGCCGCCGTCGTCCTCACTGGTGCGCGCGAGCAGGCCGGCTGGTGGGGCAAGGGCCGTCCGTCCGACTGGGCCGACGCGGTCGAGGCCGGCCGGACCGTGGCCGCCGAGGCCGGGGTCGAGCTGATCATCAGCGCCGACCGGCACGCCCCGTGGCACCCGGGCCGCTGCGCCGCGTTCCACGTCGAGGTGGACGGCGAGAAGGTCCTCGTCGGTCACGCCGGCGAGCTCCACCCGCGCGTGGTGAAGGCGTTCGGTCTGCCGGCGCGCAGCTGCGCGATGGAGATCGACCTGGACCTGCTGGAGAAGGCGAACGAGGGTCCGCTCAAGGCCCCCCGGATCTCCTCCTTCCCGGTCGCCACCCAGGACGTCGCCCTGGTCGTCGCCCACGACGTCCCGGCCGCCGACGTCCAGGCCGCCCTCAGCGAGGGCGCGGGTGAACTCCTGGAGTCCGTCCGGCTGTTCGACGTCTACACCGGCGACCAGCTCGGCGAGGGCACCAAGTCCCTGGCGTACGCCCTGAGGTTCCGCGCCCCGGACCGCACGCTCACGGTCGACGAGGCCACCGCGGCCCGCGACGCGGCGGTGGCCCTGGCCGCCGAGCGCACGGGAGCCGTCCTGCGCGGCGCCTGACGCGCGAGCACGTCACCAGGAGGGCCGCCCCGGGGATTCCCCGGGGCGGCCCTCCGGCCGTTTCCCCGGTTCCGGCGAGCCCCGCGTGGCGGGAGCGCGGGGCTCCGCCCCGCGTACGCGCGAGCGGTGTCCGGCCGTGCGTGCGCGTGGCGGAGCCCTGGCGAAGGGCGGCGTGGCGGGGGTGCTCACTCCTTCGGGTGAGATCGTCGAGGGGTGTTCCCCGGTGGCCCGTGCGGTCGGCAGAATCGACGCGGCCGCAGGGGCGGACCTGTGAGCCGCAGGGCCTTCGGGCGCTGTCGGGGCTCGGGAAGGGCCGTGCATGATCCGTACGAGGTCGTTGGTCTCCGATGGCTCCCGGCTCCGCCGGCTGGCCCCGCTCGCTCTTCCCACCGCGTGGGGCGCGGTGGCCGTGGCATGGAAGTTCGGCTGTCCGCTGGCGCGGCAGCCGGGACTGCCGATGAGGATCGCCACCAGTGTCGTCTTCCTCACCGTCGGCATCGGTCTGGTGCTCGGGCTCCGGCGCGGGCCGGCCTGTGAGCTGGCGCGGGCGCGGGCCGTCGCGCACGTCACCCAGCAGGTGCTGCTGCGCACGCCACCCGACCGCCTCGACGGACTCAGGCTGGCGGCCGGGCAGTTGTCCGCCTTCCGGGGCGCCTCCGTCGGCGGCGATCTGTACGAGGCGGTGGCCACCCCGTACGGGGTGCGGATCGTCATCGGGGACGTCCGGGGGCACGGTCTCGCCGCGCTCGGCGCGGTGGTCGCCGTGCTCGGGAGTTTCCGCGAGGCCGCCCATGACGAAGCCGAACTCGGCGGGGTGCTGCGGCGTCTCGAACGGGCCCTGGAGCGGCATCTGCGGGAGCGGGCCCGGGACGAGCATCCGGCGCGGTCCGGGACGGAGCCGACGCATCCGGTGGCGGAGGAGTTCGTGACCCTGCTGCTCCTGGAGGTCCGGTCGGACGGCCGGCTCGCCGTGCTCAACTGCGGTCACCCCGGCCCGTACCGCCTCGGGCGGACGGCGGAGCGGCTGCCGGTCGGCGAACCGCTTCCCCGCTGGGAGTCCTGCCCCTGCCCGCCGCGCCCGTTCCGTACACGGCGGCCCGGCTGCTGCCCGGCGAGACGCTGGTGCTCCACACCGACGGCGCGGAGGAGGCCCGTGACCGCCGGGGCCGGTTCTTCGCGCTCGGCACCGCGCTGGCCGGGATGCCGGGCGAGGCGCCCGCGGACCTGGTCCGCCGGATCCACACGGCGCTGCTGCACCACACGGGCGGCCGGCTCGCGGACGACGTCGCGCTGCTCGTCGTACGCAACGACCGTGTCCGGGTGCCGGCGCAGCCCGCCGAACCCGGGCTGCGCCGCCCCCGGCCCGCCTCCTCCTCCCACTGCTGAGGGGAGGGGGCGGTGCCGGCGTCGCCCGCCCCGCCACGGAGTGTCGGGCAGATCAGCGGGGCGGGCGACACGGACCGGGCGGCCGCACTGTTTGAGGGGGGAGCCGGCGGCCCGGTCGTCGCCTTGCGGCGAGAAGCACAGTCAATCGGTACGGGGACGAGCGCGGCAGAGTACGCGGACCGGAAGAACGAGTACTCCGTTCACACCCCGTGCGAAATCCGCCGCGCGGAGTTGACCCGAAGGGGGCCCTCCGGACCGGTTCGTCCCGTACGAAATCGGCCACCGCTACGCTGAGTTCACCGAGCGACCGGAGCGGCCATGCAGCCCAACACCTTGCTCGACGCCCTGCTCGACGAGGCGGGCGTCTCGAACGCCGGCCTGGCCGCCCATGTGAACCGGGCCGGCCGGGCCAGGGGTCTTCCCCTGCGGTACGAACACACCGCCGTGGCGCGCTGGTTGAAGGGTCAGCGGCCGCGTGGCCAGGTGCCGGACCTGATCTGCGAGGTGCTCGCCGCGCGGCTGCACCGGCAGGTGACCCTGGACGACATCGGTTTCGGGGTGCCGGACGGCCCGCTGCCCGCGACCGGTTCGCCGCTCTCCGGGTTCGTGGAGCGGGCGGCCGCCCTGTGGCGCTCCGACGAGCAGCAGCGGCCGCACATAGTCGGTGCGCCGGCTGTGACCGGAACCCCCGCGGTGATGCCCGTGTGGGAGTGGGAGAACCCGCCGGAGGACATGGACGTCTCCCGCTCGGGCCGGACGTCGGTCTCGGCCGCCGACATCACGGTGCTGAGCGCCGCCCGGTCCCACTACGAGCAGATGTACCGCAAGGCCGGGGGCATCGCGACCCGGGCCCGGATCGTCGGCTTCCTCACCACCGAGACCGCGCCGCTGCTGCGGGGCTCGTACGACGACGCCCTCGGCCGGCGGCTGCACCGGGCCACCGGCGGACTCGTCGCGGTGGCGGGCATCTGCGCGTACGACGCCGACGCGCACGGCCTCGCCCAGCGCTACTTCCACCAGGCGCTGCGGCTCGCCAAGGCGAGCGGGGACCGGGGGCTGGGCGGTTATGTGATCGCGCTGCTCGTCAACCAGTCGTTGTTCATGGGGGAGTACCGGCAGGCGGTCGCGTTCGCGGAGGCGGCGCTGCGGACGGCGGGGCGGCAGATCACTCCGGCGCTCGCCGCCGATCTGTCGGCGATGCAGGCGAAGGCGTACGCGCGTCTGGGCGACGGGGTCGCCGCGCTGGCGTGCATCCGGCGGGCCGAGTCTGCGGCGGAGCGGATCAGCCCTGGGGAGGAGCCGGCCGAGACGGGGTACGTCCAGCCGGGTTTCGTCAACGTCCAGGTCGCGGAGGCCCTGCTCAGTCTGGGTGATCTCGCCGCCGCCCACGAACACGCGTCGATGGCGGTGGGCACGCCCTCGCACGACCGGGGCCGGGTGCACCGGCTCGCCATGCTGTGCCAGATCGAACTGCGGCGGGGGGAGGCGGACGGGGCGGCGCGCACGGCCGTGGAGATGACCGAGCGGGCACGGGGGATGGAGTCGCGGCGGCTGCGGGACCGGCTGCGTCAGGTGCGGGAGCATCTGCTCGCGAGCGGCGGAGGCGATGCCCGGGAGGCGGCGGCTCTCATCGACGGAGCGCTCCGCGTTCCCCTGTGAGGAGCCAACTGCTGCGATATTGCCACCAAACAAGCACCGACCAGTCGGAAGGTGGCAAGAACGTGCAGTGGACGAAACTGAGTGAACACTCTGTCTATGAGAATCGCTGGTTCCAGGTGAACCTCGCGGACGTCGAACTCCCGGACGGCCGCCACCTCGACCACTATCTGATCCGGCTCCGTCCGGTGGCCGTCGCGACCGCGGTCAACGACGCCGACGAAGTCCTGATGCTCTGGCGCCACCGCTTCATCACGGACAGCTGGGGCTGGGAGCTGGCCGCCGGAGTCGTCGAGGACGGCGAGGACATCGAGACCGCCGCCGCCCGCGAGATGGAGGAGGAGACCGGCTGGCGGCCGGGGCCGCTGCGCCATCTCCTCACCGTCGAGCCCTCCAACGGCCTCACCGACGCCCGCCACCACCTCTACTGGGCGGAGCGGGCCACGTACACCGGACCGCCGGAGGACGCGTTCGAGTCCTCGCGACGGGCCTGGGTCCCGCTGAAACAGGTCCCCGACATGATCGCCCGGGGCGAGATCCCGGCCGCCAACATGGCCGCCGGGCTGTTGATGCTCCACCATCTGCGCCTCGGCTGAGACGCGCGCCGCGCCCCGACCGCGGGCGGGAACGCCGGACGGCCCGTACCTGTGCGGGTGTACGGGCCGTCCGGTGCCTGGGGGTGCGGCGGATCAGGGGTACGGGTAGAAGCCCGAGCCCGTCTTCCGGCCGAGCCGGCCCGCGTCCACCATGCGCTGGAGCAGCGGGGGAGCGGCGTACAGCGGCTCCTTGAACTCCGCGTACATCGAGTCGGCGATCGAGGCGATCGTGTCCAGACCGATCAGGTCCGAGAGCTTCAGCGGGCCCATCGGGTGGGCGCAGCCGAACTCCATGCCGTTGTCGATGTCGTCGCGGCTCGCGATGCCCGACTCGAACATCCGGATCGCCGAGAGGAGGTACGGCACGAGCAGCGCGTTGACCACGAAGCCCGAACGGTCCTGCGCGCGGATCGCGTGCTTGCCGAGGGCCTTCTCCGCGAAGGCCTGGGCGCGGCTGATCGTGCCCTCGGAGGTGGTGAGGGCCGGGATCAGCTCCACGAGCTTCTGCACCGGGGCCGGGTTGAAGAAGTGGATGCCGATGACCTGGTCGGGGCGGGAGGTCGCCACGGCCAGCTTCACCAGCGGGATGGACGAGGTGTTCGAGGCCAGGATGGCGTCCGGGCGGGTCATCACCTGGTCGAGGATCTGGAAGATCTCGGTCTTGACCTGCTCGTTCTCCACGACCGCCTCGATGACGAGGTCGCGGTCGGCGAACTCGCCCAGGTCGGTGGTGAAGCTGAGCCGCGCGAGCGTCGCGTCCCGCTCCTCCTCGGTGATCTTGCCGCGTTCGGCGGCCTTCGCCAGCGAGTTGTAGAGCCGTGTGCGGCCGATCTCCAGCGCCTCGCCGGTGGTCTCGGCGACCTTCACCTCAAGGCCGCTCCGGGCACACACCTCTGCGATGCCCGCGCCCATCTGGCCGCAGCCCACCACTCCGACGCGCTCAATGTCGGCCATGGAGTCCGTCACCTCGTGCCTTTCGCTCTTCTCTGGCGGCGGGGGCCACCGTGTGATTCCGGGTGCGTCCGCCTCGACCCCACGACGTTACCGCTCATTAACCGATGATCGATCGCCCAGGGCGGGCATGCTGTCCGGGTAGGTGTGACGTATCCGACAGAAGAGGGGTACAAGTGCGGCCTATCGGCAGAAGAGGGTTCGTGGCCGGTGCCACCGGAGCGGTGCTCGCCGTGACGGGAGCGACAGGGACGACGCCGGCCGGGGCCGAGCGGCGGAAACGGAGCAGACCGCTCCGCCGCACGCAGTTCCGCGGCATGTGGGTGGCGACGGTCGCCAACCGCGACTGGCCCTCCCGGACCGGCCTGCCGGCCGCCGAACAGCGCGCGGAACTCCTCGCCCACCTGGACACGGCGGTCGAGCGCCGGCTCAACGCGGTCGTCCTCCAGGTCCGGCCGACCGCCGACGCGCTGTGGCCCTCGCCGTACGAGCCGTGGGCACAGTGCCTCACCGGGACGCAGGGCCGCGATCCCGGCTGGGACCCGCTCGGCACGGCCGTCGAGGAGGCACACGCGCGGGGCCTCGAACTGCACGCCTGGTTCAACCCGTACCGAGTGGCGAATCACACGGACCGGACCCGGCTCGTCGCCGGTCACCCGGCCCGGGTCAACCCGGGGTGGGCGCTGCCCTACGGCGGCAGGCTCTACTACAACCCGGGGCTGCCCGAGGTCCGGCGCTTCGTCCAGGACGCGATGCTGGACGCGCTGCGCCGCTATGCCATCGACGCCGTGCACTGGGACGACTACTTCTATCCGTACCCGGTGGCCGGGCAGGTCTTCGCCGACGACGAGGCGTACGCGCGGTACGGCGGGGACTTCCCCGACAAGGCGTCCTGGCGGCGGAACAACACCGACCTGCTCGTCTCCGAGATGTCCGCGCGGATCAAGGAGATCAAGCCGGACGTGGACTTCGGGGCGAGCCCCTTCGGGATCTGGCGGAACATCGCCACCGACCCCGAGGGCTCGGAGACCAGCTCCGGCGTCCAGACCTACGACGACCTGTACGCCGACACCCGGAAGTGGATCCGGGAGGGCTGGCTGGACCACGTGGTGCCACAGCTGTACTGGAACATCGGCATGCCCGGCTCCGACTACGCGAAGCTGCTGACCTGGTGGGACGGGGTGGTGCGGGGCACCGGCGTCGGCCTCTACATCGGCGAGGCGCTCTACAAGGCGGGCGACCCCGCCCAGCCCGCGGCCTGGCGGGACCCGGAGGAGCTGTCACGCCACCTGGAGCTGGCCGCCGCGTACCCGTCGGTGGGCGGTCACTGCTACTTCGCCGCGAAGGAGGTCGCGGCGGACCCGATCGGGGCGATGACCACCGTGGTGGCCGACCACTACCCGAGCGTGGTCCGTCCGCCGTGACGGGGACGGCGGCGGGCCGGCGCCGGGACGGTACCGGCTCTCAGCCGGTGCCCGCCTCTGGGTGACGGCGTACGACGGTGTCGGGACCGGGTGACATCAGGGCCTCGTGACCGTCGTCGTCGAACTTCACGCGGTACGGGGGAGTGCCGTCCTCCCCCAGCACCTGAAGGACCTCGGCCGTACGGTCGTGGTGACCGACGGTCCTGCCGTGCACCAGCAGTTTGTCGCCCACGTTCGCCTGCATCGGGGTGACCTCCTCGCGACCGGGCTCGTCCAGTGAGGGTTCTGTTCCTGCCATTGTGACCCGTTTCACCCCGATCCGTCTCGTCAGCTCCTCGCCCGCTGCGTGACGACGATGCAGACCAGGACGCCCACCGCCGCGAGCGGGGCGGCGAGCGGCAGGGTCTCGCCGAGCAGGCAGACCGACCAGATGAGGGTGAGGAGCGGCTGGGCGAGCTGGAGTTGGCTCGCCTTCGGGATGCCGATCGACGCCATGCCCCGGTACCAGACGTACAGGCCGAAGAAGGTGGACCCGGCGGCGACCCAGACGAGGCCGACGACGCCGTGGGCGTTCAGGTGGACGGGCTCCAGGGTCAGGGCCACGGCGGAACCGGCCGCCATCAGCGGCAGGCAGAGGATCAGGGCCCAGCCGATGACCTGCCAGCCCGGCATGAGCCGGGCGAGCCGGCCGCCCTCGGTGTAGCCGGCGGCGCACACGAGGAGCGCCCCGAAGAGGTACAGGTCGCCCCGCGACACCGCCCCGCCGCTCTGCTGGAGCGTGAACGCGATCACCACGACGGCGCCCGACACGGCCGCGAACCAGAACGTACGGGACGGGCGGCGCCCGGTCCGCAGCGCGGCGAACGCCGCCGTGGTGAGCGGCAGCAGGCCGACCACGACGGCGGCGTGCGAGGTGGTGGAGGTCTGCAGGGCCAGGGTCGTCAGGAGCGGGAAGCCGATGACCACACCGCCCGCGACCACGGCGAGGCCCGCCCAGTGGCGGCGCTCCGGCAGCGGCACCCGGCCGACGAGGAGGAAGACGCCCGCGACGAGGGCGGCGAGCGTGGAGCGCACGGCCACCAGCGACCACGGGCCGAAGCTCTCCAGGCCCCAGACGGTCGAGGGGAAGGTGAGCGAGAAGGCGACCACGCCGAGAGCGGCGAGCAGGGTGCCACGGGGGAGCGGGTCCGGGCGGCCGGCTCGGGTCTCGTGGGAGGCGGCGGGGGTGCTCCCGGCCGCCGTGCGTCCGGCGGAGGTGCTTCCGTCGGTGGTGGTCACCGCTATCGTCATCGGGGCAGTAGCGCTATCCTGAGCTCTCATGAACGAGCGTAGCAGTGTCGCGGAACTGGCGCAGTCCTTGAGAGCGGAGCTCAACCGCTACTCACCTGGTGGAAAGCTGCCGTCGAGTCGCGCGCTCGTCGAGCGCTATCGGGTCTCCCCGGTGACTGTCACCCGGGCCCTCGCGCAGCTCGCCGCCGAAGGGCTCGTGGTCACCCGCCCCGGCGCCGGAGCCTTCCGCGCGGAGCCCCGTGCCGCCACCCCCGTCACCGGCGACACCTCCTGGCAGGAGGTCGCCCTCAGCGCCGACACCGCCACCGAACTCGTCCCCCGGGCCGTCGACGCCTCCGGCGTCCTCGTCACCCTCGCCGCGCCGCCGCCGGGCGTGATCGAGTTCAACGGCGGCTACCTCCACCCCTCCCTCCAGCCCGAGCGGGCCCTCGCCGCCGCCCTCGCCCGCGCCGGACGCCGGCCCGGCGCCTGGGGCCGACCGCCCACCGACGGCCTGCCCGAACTGCGCGAGTGGTTCGCCCGCGAGATCGGCGGCGGCGTCACCGCCGCCGACCTCCTCATCACGGCCGGCGGCCAGTCCGCGATCACCACCGCCCTGCGCGCCCTCGCCCCGCCCGGCACCCCCGTCCTCGTGGAATCGCCCACCTACCCGGGCATGCTCGCCGTCGCCCGCGCCGCCGGACTGCGCCCCGTCCCCGTCCCCGCCGACGCCGACGGAATCCGCCCCGAGCTCCTCGAAGCCGCGTTCCGCGCCACCGGAGCCCGCGTCCTCGTCTGCCAGCCGCTCTTCCAGAACCCGACCGGGGCGGTCCTCGGGCCGGACCGGCGCCGCGAGGTCGTCCGCATCGCCCGCGCCGCCGGGGCCTTCGTGGTCGAGGACGACTTCGCCCGCCGGCTCGTCCACGAGGACGCGCCCCCGCTCCCCGCCCCGCTCGCCGCCGAGGACCCCGACGGCGTCGTCGTCCACGTCTGCTCGCTCACCAAGGCCACCTCGCCCAGCCTCCGGGTCGGCGCGCTCGCGGCGCGCGGCCCGGTCCTGGAACGGCTCCGCGCCATCCAGGTCGTCGACAGCTTCTTCGTGCCGAGGCCGCTCCAGGAGGCCGCGCTCGAACTCGTCGGCGCGCCCGCCTGGCACCGCCACCTGCGGGCCGTCGGCCAGGAGCTCAGGAGTCGCCGGGAGGCGCTGACCGGCGCCGTCGCCCACCAGCTGCCCGAGCTCGCCCTGCACCACGTCCCCTACGGCGGCTACCACCTCTGGCTCCGCCTGCCCGACGCCCTCCCCGAGGCCTCCCTCGTCGCCACCGCCCTGCGGACCGGGGTCGCCGCGGCGCCCGGACGCCCGTACTTCTGCGCCGAGCCCCCCGCCGGACACATCCGGCTGAGTTTCGCGGGTGTGGCGGGTCCCACCGAACTCGCGGAGGGCGTGCGCCGCCTGCGGACGGCGGTCGACGAGCTCTCCGCCTGAGCGCCGGGGCGGGCCGCGCGGGGACGGCCGGCGCCGCCCGCCCGCTCCCCTCCCGGCCACGCCCCGGCAAATCCGCCTGACAAGCCCCGGCGTCACTGGCAGCCTTCGGCCATGAGCGACAGGACGACCACGGAAAGCCCCGTCATGCACGGGACGTACGAGATCTCAGCCGACCCCGCGCGGATCGACGCCGCCCGCGTCCACCACTGGCTGTCCACGGACGCCTACTGGGCCCTCGGCCGACCTCGGGAGAAGCAGGACAGCGCCATCGCGGGCTCGCTGAACCTCGGGGCCTACCACCGCGAGTCCGGCGAGATGGCCGCCTACGCGCGCGTCGTCACCGACTACGCCACCTTCGCCTGGCTCTGCGACGTCTACGTCGACCGTCCGGCCCGCGGTACCGGGCTCGGCACCGCGCTCGTGACCGCCGTCCGCGACCACCTCGCGCCCTACGGACTGCGCCGCATCCTGCTCGCCACCGCCGACGCGCACGGTGTGTACGAGAAGGTCGGTTTCACGCCACTACAGAATCCGGACAAGTGGATGGCTCTCGGGCAGCAGTGAGCCGGAGCCCCTCCGTCCCCGGAGAATGACCCCTTGACCTGCGGAGCCGTCGGCCTCACGATCGCGCCCATGAGTCTTCGGGTGACGCTCGTCACGGCGGCACGCAGCTCCTCCCTGCTCGCCGAACGGTTCGACGACGACCGGCCGCTCGACGAGGCCGGATGGTACGAGGTACAGCAGGCCGCGCCCGGGCTCATCCCGCTCGGCGCGGCCGAACTCCGCTACTGCTCCCCGACCCCGCGCAGCCGCGCCACCGGCACCGCCCTCGGCTACGCGCCGCTCGTCCAGCCCGCGCTGCGCGACTGCGACATGGGCCGCTGGCGGGGCCTGACCCTCGCCGAGGTCGCCGCCCTCGAACCGGGCGCCGTCGACGCCTGGCTCACCGACGCCCGCACCGCGCCCCACGGCGGCGAACCGCTCCTCGCCTTCATCACCCGGATAGGGAACTGGCTCGACACCCGTCCCGCCGACGACGGCGCCATCGTCGCCGTCGCCGAACCCTCCGTCGTACGCGCGGCCCTCGTCTACGCGCTGAAGGCCCCGCCCGCCACGTACTGGAACGTCGACGTGCGCCCCCTCTCCACCGTCACGCTCACCGGCCGTCCCGGCCTCTGGCACCTCCAGCTCGACGCCTCCCCGCGCTGAACACGGGTGTGCGCGGAGGAGCGGGCGGCCGCGACCGGCTAGCCTGGGAGCACGATGAACCGTTTGACCGCGTCATGGGGCGCCTTCACGCTGACCCGCCATCCCGAGGACCCGCGCGACCCGCTGCGCGCCTGGGACGCGTCCGACGAGTACCTCCTGAGCCATCTGGCCGAGAGCGGTACCGACCTGTCCGGCACCGTCGCCGTCCTCGGCGACCGCTGGGGAGCCCTCGTCACCGTCCTCCAGGCCGCCGGGCCCCGCGAGCTCGTCCAGATCTCCGACTCGTACCTCGGCCGGCAGGCCACCCGGGCCAACCTGGCGCGCGCCGGTGCCGCCCCGGACGCCGTCCGGCTGCTCACCACGCAGGACGCGCCGCCCGAGCGGATCGACGTCCTCCTCGTCCGCGTCCCCAAGAGCCTCGCGCTCCTGGAGGACCAGCTGCACCGGCTCGCCCCCGCCGTACACGAGGACACCGTGGTGATCGGCACCGGAATGGTCAAGGAGATCCACACCTCCACCCTCCGGCTCTTCGAGCGGATCCTCGGGCCCACCCGCACCTCGCTCGCGGTGAAGAAGGCCCGGCTGATCCACACCACGCCCGACCCCGCCCTCGTCCCGCGCCCGAACCCCTGGCCGCACCGGTACGACCTCCCGGCGGACACCCCGGCGCCCGGCCTCCCCGGCCTGACCGTCACCAACCACGCCGGGGTCTTCTGCGCCGACCGCCTCGACGTCGGCACCCGCTTCCTCCTCGCCAACCTGCCGGGCGACATCGGCCGGGTCCGGGTCGCCGACCTCGGCTGCGGCAACGGCGTCGTCGGTCTCGCCATCGCCCTCCACGAACCGGACGCGGAACTGGTCTTCACCGACGAGTCATACCCGGCCGTCGCCTCCGCGGAGGAGAACTTCCGCACCCACGTGGGCGAGGGGCGCAAGGCCGAGTTCATCGTCGGCGACGGGCTCTCCGACCTGCCCGAGGGATCGGTGGACCTCGTCCTCAACAACCCGCCGTTCCACAGCCACCAGGCCACCACCGACCGCACGGCCCGCCGCATGTTCGCGGACGCCCGGCGCGCGCTGCGGCCGGGTGGAGAGCTGTGGGTCGTCGGCAACCGGCACCTCGGCTACCACGTCACCCTCCGCCGGATCTTCGGCAACAGCCAACTCGTCGCGAGCGACCCGAAGTTCGTGGTCCTGCGGGCGGTACGGCAGGCGTAGGGAGCCGCGGCCGGAGGGTCCTGGCGCTGCCCGGCGGGCAGCGCCCTGTCGGACCCCGGCGCGACCCCTTCGGGCTCCCGGCCAGGGTCGGCCGACCCTGGCCGGCCCCCGGTCGCGGTCAGTCGCCCCAGGTGCGGGAGCACAGGACGAGCTGGTACCCGTCGGGATCGGTGACGGTCACGCCGTACTCGTCCCAGTACGGGTTGTGCGCGGCCACTCTCGTCCCGCCGACGGCGAGCAGCCGCTCGACCTGCTCCTCCTCGACCGGCGTCCCGAGGTAGACGACGAACAGGTCCTCCACGGTGGGGACGGGCTCCACCGGGTTCTCGGGATCACGGGTCAACTCGAAGTGCCAGCTCCCGTCCTTCGGTCCGACCATGAGCAGGTCGTGCTCGCCGGACACCCGCTCGGTGGTCCGCCAGAGCACGTCGAGCCCGAGCCCGTCGACGTAGAACCGCTCGGCGGCGGCCAGGTCCCGCGAGGGGCGGGCGACCCGCACCCTGGTCTGCGCAGTGATGATCATGTCTCCAGGCTAGGACTCGCCCTGCCGGGAAGCCCTCCGGGATCGCCCTGATCCGTCACGGAGTTGACCCTGACGCGCGGGTCAGGGTTTACGGTCCGGCCGACCCGACCGCACCTCCTCCTGGAGAACAGCCATGGCCACCCACCGCGAGTTCCGGCTGCGCACCCGCCCCCCGCGCGGACTCCCGACCCCCGAGCACCTCGACCTCGTCCACACCCCGGTCCCGGTGCCCGCCGCCGGTGAGATCCTGGTCAGAAACCGCTGGTTCGCGGTCTCCGCCGCCCTGCGGACCCTCATCGGCGGCGGCCTGGAAGGGTCGCCCTTCCCGTCCGTGGAACCGGGCGAGCCGCTCTTCGGAGCGGCCGTCGGCGCCGTCGTGTCGACCGCGTCCGACGGCGGACCGCGCCCCGGAGAGCTCGTCTCCCACTGGCAGGGATGGCGCGAGTACGCCTGCGTACCGGCGGACTCCTGCACCCCGCTCGACGACGCCCTGCCCGACCCGGTCGCCCATCTCTCGCAGGGCTGGACCGCCTACGCGGCCCTCACCCGCGGCGCGCGGGTAGGCGCCGGGGACACGGTCCTCGTGACCGGCGGGGCCGGCGCCGTCGGCACGATGGCCGGGCAGATCGCCCGGCTCCTCGGCGCCGGCCGGGTGATCGGCACCACCGGGTCGCCGGCCAAGGCCGAGCGGCTCGTCGCCGAGTTCGGCTACGACGCGGCCCTCCTCCGCGGCGCCGACGTCCCCTTCGCCACGCGGCTCGCCCGGGCCGCGCCCGGGGGGATCGACGTCCTCCTCGACACCATCGGCGGCGAGCAGCTGAGCGCGGCCCTCGGCGCGGCCCGCCCCGGCGCCCGCGCCGTGCTCGTCGGCGCGCTCTCGGGACAGCTCGACCCCGAGGGGACCGGAGCCACCGCGCGCGTGGAGCTCGATTCGTACTCCCTGATCCTCAACCGGATCTCGCTGCGCGGTTTCAGTCCGCTCGACCACCCCGAGACGGAGGGGGAGTGGCGGAGCCGTTTCGGCGACTGGCTCCGCTCGGGGGCGATCACCTTCCCGCACGTCAGGGTGGCGGGCATGGAACGGGCCGCCGAGGCGTTGAGTGAGGTGATGGCGGGGCGGCATCTCGGTTCTGTCGTGGTCGAGTTGTCGTGACGGCGCCGCCTCGGCGCCGCTGCCCGGAGGGGGCCGCGCGGGGCGGCCCGGGCGGTTCCGACGGCGGGGACGACGGAAGACGGGGGCGGTATGCGGATCGGTGACGCGGCGGCGGCGGCGGGGACCACACCCCGGGCACTGCGCTTCTACGAACAGCGCGGGCTCCTCCCGCCGCCGGTCCGCACCCCGACCGGCCAGCGGTGCTACGGCCCCGAGGACGTGGCGCGCGTCCGGGTCGTGCGCGAACTCCTCGCCCTCGGCCTGACGATCGAGGACGTACGCGCGCGCGTGGACCGGCTCCCCCTGCTCGACGAGGAGGCGCTGCGCTCCGGCCAGGTCCAGGAGGGCGTCTGTGCCCAGGCGTCCCCGGTCGTGAGCCGGAGGATCGCGGCCCTCGACGAGGAGATCGCCCGCCTCACCCACCTGCGCGACGAACTGACGGCGCGCTCCGGACCGCGGCCCGACCCGAAGGGGTCGACGGCCGGGCAGGGTTGACGGTCGGGCCGGAACGACGGCCTGGCCCCTGCGTCCCGGCCCCGCGCCCTGCTCCCAGCCGCCGTCCCCGCCGCCGTCCCCCGCCCGGCCGGCGGGCATCGGTGTCAGCAGTCGGGGAAGGCCAGGTCGAGCGCCCGTACCCGGTCCTCCCCGGAGGTGACGGAGAGGGCGACGATCCGGTCGTGGCGGAGGGTGAAGGCCACCGCGGAGACCGGGCGCCCCGCGACGAAGGCGACCGCTCCGACGGCTCCGTCGACCAGCGCGGGCCGGGACACGTCCGCGAACCGCGCGAAGGCGGCCGCCCTCTCGGCGACGGCCGGGGCGCCGTGCACCGGGCCGCGTTCGGACCAGGCGATCACGTCCGGGTCGAGGAGGGTCGCGAGCGCGCGGGCGTCACGCGCGCGTGCGGCCGCCAGGAACCTGTCCACGACCGCCCGCTGCCCACCCGCCTCCCCTGCGGTACGGGCCGCCCCGTCGCCCCTGATCCGCTCGCGGGCCCGCCGCGCGAGCCGGGCGACCTCCTCGGGGGGACCGCCGGTGATCCGCGCCGTGTCGTGGGGCGGCAGCCCGAACACGTCGTGCAGGACGTAGACGAGCCGCTCCGCCGGGGCGAGGGACTCGAGGACGACGAACAGCGCGAGCCACACGGAGTCGACCCCGGCTCCGTCCTGCCCTTCGACCCCACCCTGTTCGGCGGCCCCGTCGTGTCCTTCGGCCGCACCCTGTTCGGCGGCCCCGTCGTGTCCTTCGGCCGCACCCTGTTCGGCGGCCCCGCGCGCCCCGCCCGTCGCTCGCCGCTCCTGGAGTCCTCGTACACACTCCCGTCCCACCAGCGCCGTCAGCCACGCCCGTACCGTGGCAGCCCCGTCGTCCCTCCCCAGCCCGGCCCGCGCCGCCGCGAGCGCCTCATCGGCCCCCGTCCGCGAACCCGTCAGCCGCAGGGCCACGCCCCGCAGCTGCTCCTCGTGGGCGTCGAAGCGCCCGGTCAGAGCGGTCAGAAAGGTGTCGTCGTGCATGGCGTCTCACTCCTCGTCGGTTCCGTCACCGCCTTGACGTGAGGGCCCACCGGGATGTGACACGGCGGGCCAGACCCGACGACGGAGGTCCGGAAGCCTGGCAGGGGAGCTCGGCAGAGGAGCTCGGCGTCGGGAGCCCGGCGACGGAAAGGCCGGCTCGACGCGGGGGACGTCGAGCCGGCCTTCCGGGGGTGTCGAGCGGGTGCCGCTCGACGGGAGACGGAACCGTGGGATCAGTCCGTGCCGAACTCCATCGCCGCACGGTCGAGCAGCTGGTCGTCGTCCGAGGCCTCGCCGCGGGAGGCGATGGCCTCGGCGCCGCCCTCGGGCAGCTCCGTCATGGTGCCGATCAGCCCGGCCGCGGCCGCCTGGGCTGCGCCGATGGCGGGGTTGGACGTGCCGATCAGACCGAGGCCGGCGTACTGCTCCAGCTTGGCGCGCGAGTCGGCGATGTCGAGGTTGCGCATCGTCAGCTGGCCGATCCGGTCCACCGGGCCGAAGGCCGAGTCCTCGGTGCGCTCCATGGACAGCTTGTCCGGGTGGTAGCTGAACGCCGGGCCCGTCGTGTCGAGGATCGAGTAGTCCTCGCCGCGCCGCAGCCGCAGCGTGACCTCGCCGGTCACGGCCGTGCCGACCCAGCGCTGGAGCGATTCCCGCACCATCA
The DNA here is from genome assembly GCF_051305195.1 of Streptomyces sp. Qhu_M48. Taxonomy (NCBI): domain Bacteria; kingdom Bacillati; phylum Actinomycetota; class Actinomycetes; order Kitasatosporales; family Streptomycetaceae; genus Streptomyces; species Streptomyces sp. Qhu_M48. The sequence goes on from NZ_CP195432.1 coordinate 2,385,625, forward strand.
ACGCCTGCGGGTCCAGCCAGCGGCCCTCGTACATCAGCCGGCCGAGACGCCGTCCCTCGTTGTGGTACTGGGCGAGGGTGTCCTCGTTGTGGATCGCGTTGACGAGCCGCTCGTACGCCGCGTGGAGCAGGGCCATGCCGGGCGCCTCGTAGATGCCGCGGCTCTTGGCCTCGATGATCCGGTTCTCGATCTGGTCCGACATGCCCATGCCGTGGCGGCCGCCGATGGCGTTGGCCTCCATGACGAGGTCGACGGCGGAGGCGAACTCCTTGCCGTTGATGGAGACGGGCCGGCCCTGGGCGAAGCCGATCGTGACGTCCTCGGTGTCGATCTCGACCGACGGGTCCCAGAACCGCACGCCCATGATCGGCTCGACGGTCTCCACGCCGGTGTCGAGGTGCTCCAGCGTCTTGGCCTCATGGGTGGCACCCCAGATGTTGGCGTCGGTGGAGTACGCCTTCTCGGTGCTGTCGCGGTACGGCAGGTCGTGGGCGACCAGCCACTCCGACATCTCCTTGCGGCCGCCGAGCTCCGTCACGAAGTCGGCGTCGAGCCAGGGCTTGTAGATCCGCAGGTGCGGGTTGGCGAGCAGACCGTAGCGGTAGAACCGCTCGATGTCGTTGCCCTTGAAGGTCGAGCCGTCGCCCCAGATCTGGACGTTGTCCTCGAGCATCGCCCGCACGAGGAGGGTGCCGGTGACGGCACGGCCGAGCGGCGTGGTGTTGAAGTAGGCGCGGCCGCCGGAGCGGATGTGGAACGCCCCGCAGGTGAGCGCGGCAAGACCCTCCTCGACCAGCGCCGCGCGGCAGTCGACCAGGCGCGCGATCTCGGCACCGTAGGTCTTGGCGCGGCCGGGCACCGAGGCGATGTCGGGCTCGTCGTACTGGCCGATGTCGGCGGTGTAGGTGCACGGGATGGCGCCCTTGTCGCGCATCCATGCGACCGCGACGGAGGTGTCGAGGCCGCCGGAGAAGGCGATGCCGACGCGCTCGCCGGCGGGCAGGGAGGTGAGGACCTTGGACATAGGAAGAGTATGCATCATCTCGCATGGTCATGCAAAGGGGTGCCGGTGGACGATTGCGGAATCGATCCGTCCGGCACCCCTGCGAGGCCTCGGGTCGCGTGGCCGGGCGTGGCCGGTTGGGTGTGGTGGCCGGGCCGACCCGGTCGAGCCGCGTGGCCGGGTGTGTCCGGTAGGTGGGTGTGGTCGGCGGGTGCGGTCAGCGGACGCGGTCGTAGATCGCGGCGATCTCGCCGAGCTCGCCCGTCTCCTGGTGGGTGAGTGTCCATCGCGAACTGGGCAGGCCGTCGTCGAACAGCCGCTCCCCGCCCCCGGCGATCTCCGGGCAGATCATCAGGTACAGCCGGTCGAGCAGGTCCGCGGCGAGGAGGGCCTTGATGACGCTCGCGCTGTTGTTGACGAGGATGTCGCCCTCGCCGGTCGCCTTGAGCTCGGCGACGACGTCGGCGGCGGGAGCGTTCACCACGCGGGCGCGTGCCCAGGGCGCTTCGGTCAGGGTGGTCGACAGGACCACCTTCTCCGTGTCGACGAGCCACTTCGCGTATCCCCGGTCGCGCGGGTCGGCGTCCTCGTCCGAGGCGACCGCCGGCCAGTACCCCAGGAATCCCTCGGCGTTGCGTCGGCCGAGCAGCGCGGTCGTCGCGTGCTCCCAGATGCGGGTGAGGTGGTTCCGAGCCGTCTCGGTGGTCGCGTATCGGACGATCGCGGCGAGGTCGTCGGGCCCGCCGGGGCCGTTGTAGCGCCCGTCGAGGGTGAGGGAGATGTTGGCGGTCACCTTGCGTCCGGTCGGGAAGGTCATGGCTGTACCTGCTTTCCTTCGGTGCGGGCTGCCGTGCGGGGGGTGGTGCGGGCTGTGTCGGTGGCGCCGTGGGTGGCGGCGGCGGCGACGGCGGAGACGAGCTTGTCGAGGCTCTGGCCGAAGCCGATCTCGATGCCCGCGACGAAGTCGGCGGAGTCGACGGTGCTGTCGGTGATCCGGTACCGCACGTCGAGGTCGGTGCCGGAGGCGGGACCGGTGGCGGCATCGGCGGCGCCGGCGCGGATGTCGAAGTCCACGTGGGCCGTGAAGGCGGGACTGCCGTCCGGAAGGTGGGGGGAGAGCCGGTAGGAGAGGCGTTCGCCGGGACGGGCGTCGACGACGACGCCCACCCCGCGCCCGGCCGCCGGGTCGGAGCCGCCGGTGTCCATGACGCCCTCGGTGTCCCCGGCGTCCCCTGCCCTTCCGGTGTCCCCTGTCCTCCCCGTGTCCTCGATGTCGCGGTACTCCAGGAGGATCCGGCCGCCCGGAGTGGCCTCGAAGACGAGTTCGGAGACGCGCAGGTCGTCGGGTGCCCACCAGCGGGCGAGCAGGGAGGGTTCGGTCAGGTGGCGCCAGACCAGGTCGGGGCTGCCGGCCGGTGACCGGTGGAACCGGAACGACCGGCCGTCCGCCCATCCGGGCTCCTCCGCGGCGAGCCGCTCGGCCGCGAGGCTCAGTCCGTAACGGTCGTAGGTCTCCTGCGGCCCGCCTGCCCGGTCCGCGGTGTCGGCGAGCCGGCCCAGCGAGGCGGCGAGGTCCCGCAGGGGGCCGGGCCGCAGCGCGTAGACGCGGAGGCGGCCGCTGCGTCGGGAGGTGACGACTCCGGCCCGTTCGAGCGTCTGCAGGTGTTTGGTCGTCTGCGGCTGGCGCGCCTCGGCGAGCTGTGCGAGGACGCCGACCGGGCGGGGGCGCTCGGCCAGCAGGCATACGAGCCGCCAGCGGGCCGGGTCGGCCAGCGCGGTGAGGAGTGCGTCCGGGTCCATGAGGTCGAATATTCTCCGTGGAGAATATTCTTGTCAAGGAATATGAAGCCCGCGTCCTGCCGTCTGGCCCTGGCTCGGGCCCCGGCCCAGGCCGCGGCCGCGTCCGCGGGTCGCCTCAGGCCGTGGCCGAGTCCGCGGCCCGCGCCGGCGGTACGGCCCGAAGGCCCTCGGCGGCCTTGACAGCCTCGACGGCCTCGACGGCCTCGGCGGCGGTGTACGACGAGGCGAAGGTGAACGCGTGCGGGGACGGCCCGTGCGCCCGCAGGTCCGCCAGTCGCTCCAGGGCCTCTCCGACGGTCGGGAGGTGTCCGGCGGGGACCCACCACAGCGCCAGGTGCGCCTCGACGTGGCGCGCGAACCACTCGCGCCGCCGCCGCATCACCTCCAGGTGCCCGCTGCGGTACGCGAAGTCCCACAGCGCCTCCTGGTTCTCCCACACCGACAGGTTGACGATGACGTTCTCGCCGGCGGGGCGCAGGCCGGTGGCGTCGGCGGCCCCGTCCTCCACGAGTCGCCACACGAAACCGGGCGCGTCGTCGGCGGCGACGTTGACCGGGTCGAGCATCTCGACGAACGGCGCCACGCGAGGGTCGTCGAGCGGATACCGGAGCGTGGCGACGTTCAGCTGGGCGAGGTGGGCGGCGTGCGCGGGTGTGGTCATGGCCTCATCCCAGCACGCCGCGGTTTTCTATGTCAATCATCATTGTTTTTAGAAGCTTCGACCACCACGCAGCACTCTCCCGGCCGGGCGTCCATGCGGGCGCGCACGGGCCCGTCCGTACCGAGCAGGCCTTCGAGGAGCGCGAGATTCATGCCGCAGACGAGCGGCGGGAAGCGCTCGGCGACGGCGTGGAAGGGGCAGTTGCGCATACGGACGACGCGCGGGACCGCACCGTCCGCCTCTTCGTCGCGGTCCGCACCATCCGTGTCGCCTTCGAGGCCGTCCGTGTCCCTGGATCCTTCGGTGCTCCCGGTCCTCCCGGTGTCCTCGGTGCCCTCCATGTGCGGTTCGTAGCCGCGGGCGGCCAGTGCGGCCATGGCCGCTTCGAGGTCGCCGCAGGGGGCGGCCGAGCCGCGCAGGGACTCGCCCCGGCTCCGCGCGGCCGCGCGGAGCCCGGCGTCGAGCCCGGCCTGTTCGGCGGCCTCGGCGAGCAGTTCGGCGGCGGTGCGGTAGTCGCGGGCGGGCAGTGACACCGACCGCTCGCCACGCGCGCGCGTGTAGACCTTGGCGGGGCGGCCCGCCCCCGGCCCCGAGCGCCCCGTCAGGCGGCGGCTGCCGCTCTCCAGGAGTCCGACCTCGGTCAGCCGGTCCAGATGGTGTGCGGCGAGTGTGCGGGCCACGCCGGCGGCCTCGGCGGCCTCGTTGCGGCCGACCTCGCGGCCCTGTGCCGCCACGTACTCGTACAGGCGTCGCCGTACGGGGTCCTGCAGCAGTGAGATCGCGTCGATGTCCTCCATCCGGCCATTCTAGGAACAACGCGGATTGGAGTTAGAAGCCGAGCCCCGCCTGGCGTGATGGGCCGTGCCCGGCCCTCCGGGGCGAAGGGCGGACCCGCCCTCCTCCGTGAACGCGAGCCCCGAACCCCCGCGTCAGCGTGGTGTGAGCAGGCAGAACTCGTTGCCCTCCGGGTCGGCCAGGACCGTCCACGGCACGTCGCCCTGGCCGAGGTCGACGTCGGTGGCGCCGAGGGCCCTCAGCCGGGCCGCCTCGGCGGCCTGGTCGTCTCCGGGGTACGGGCGGAGGTCGAGGTGGACGCGGTTCTTCACGGTCTTGGTGTCGGGCGTGCGGATGAACTCGAGGTAGGGGCCGACGCCCTTGGCGGACCGCAGCACCGCCCGGCGTTCGGTCACCTCGTGCGGGGTCCAGTCCATCGCCTCGCCCCAGAACCGTGCCATGGCGCGAGGGTCCGCGCAGTCGACCACCACTGCGGCCATCGGCCCGGTGTCCCGGTAGATCTCCCGGGGCTCCAGCACACAGAACTCGTTGCCCTCGGGGTCGGCCATGACCGTCCACGGCACGTCTTGCTGCCCCACGTCGGCAGGTGCCGCGCCGAGGGCCCGGAGGCGCGCGACCAGCTCCGCCTGGTGGGCGGCGGAGGTGGTCGCGAGGTCGACGTGCACCCGGTTCTTCACCGTCTTGGGCTCCGGGACGCTGAGCACGTCGATGAAGACGGCGGAGGGGTCGGGGTAGGGGAGGCCCAGGGGTTCGACGTTGGTCACGCCGGGTTCCTCGCTGTCGATGCCCCACCCGAGCACCTCGGCCCAGAACCGGCCCACCGCGGTGTCGTCCCGGGCGTTCATCGCGATCTGCACAAGCCGTGTCGCCATGCGACCGACCCTATGCACACCACCCGGTGAGGGCAACGACCATCCCGTCGCCGGGCGGCGGGCGGCCCCAGTCCTCCCCCTCTCTCCCTCCCCCCGTCTCTCCTCCCGGCCTTCACGTCGTTGCATAAAAGTGCGTCGACACGTATAGTCATGCCATCCATGAGGAGGGTTTTCGATGACGGTACGAGTAGCGGTGGCGGGTGCGAGCGGATACGCGGGCGGTGAGCTCCTGCGTCTGCTCCTCGCCCACCCCCACGTGGAGATCGGCGCCCTGACCGGCCACTCCAACGCCGGCCAGCGGCTCGGGGGCCTCCAGCCCCATCTGCTGCCGCTCGCCGACCGGGTCCTCGTGCCCACCACCGCCGACGAGCTCGCCGGGCACGACGTCGTCTTCCTCGCCCTGCCGCACGGCCAGTCCGCCGCCGTCGCCGAGCAGCTCGGGCCGGACGTCCTCGTCGTCGACATGGGTGCCGACTTCCGGCTCAGGGAGCCCGCCGACTGGGAGACGTACTACGGTTCCCCGCACGCCGGGACCTGGCCCTACGGTCTGCCCGAACTGCCCGGTGCCCGCGCCGCCCTCGAAGGCTCCAAGCGGGTCGCGGTGCCCGGATGCTACCCGACCGCCGTCTCGCTCGCGCTCTTCCCGGCGTACGAGAACGGGCTCGCCGAACCCGAGGCCGTGATCGTCGCCGCCTCAGGCACCTCCGGCGCGGGCAAGGCGGCCAAGCCGCACCTGCTCGGCAGCGAGGTCATGGGCAGCATGTCGCCGTACGGCGTCGGCGGCGGCCACCGGCACACCCCCGAGATGATCCAGAACCTCAGCGGCCCGGCGGGGGAGCGGGTCACCGTCTCCTTCACGCCGACCCTGGCGCCGATGCCCCGGGGCATCCTCGCCACCTGCACCGCCACCGCGAAGCCGGGCGTCACCGCCGAGACCGTACGGGCCGCGTACGAGAAGGCCTTCGCGGACGAGCCGTTCGTCCACCTGCTCCCCGAGGGGCAGTGGCCGGCGACGGCGTCCGTCTACGGTTCCAACGCCGTTCAGGTACAGGTCGCGTACGACGCGGCGGCGAACAGGATCATCGCGATCAGCGCCATCGACAATCTCACCAAGGGCACCGCCGGCGGCGCGGTGCAGAGCATGAACATCGCCCTCGGGTTCCCCGAGAGCACCGGACTTTCCACGATTGGAGTCGCTCCGTGAGCGTCACCGCAGCGAAGGGATTCACGGCAGCGGGCATCGCCGCCGGGATCAAGCAGAACGGCAACCCGGACCTGGCCCTCGTGGTCAACACCGGGCCCCGCCGCGCCGCCGCGGGAGTCTTCACCTCCAACCGCGTCAAGGCCGCCCCCGTCGTCTGGTCCCAGCAGGTCCTCGCCGACGGCGAGCTGACCGCCGTCGTCCTCAACTCCGGCGGAGCCAACGCCTGCACCGGCCCCCAGGGCTTCCAGGACACCCACGCCACCGCCGAGAAGGTCGCCGAGGTCCTGAGCGCCCAGGGCACGGACGTCGGAGCGGGCGAGGTCGCCGTGGCCTCCACCGGCCTCATCGGCCTCCTGCTCCCGATGGACAAGCTCCTCCCCGGCGTCGAGAAGGCCGCGGCCGAGCTCTCCGAGCACGGCGGCGAGAAGGCCGCGATCGCCATCAAGACCACCGACACCGTGCACAAGACCTCCGTGGTGACGAAGGACGGGCCGGCCGGCGGCTGGACGGTCGGCGGCATGGCCAAGGGCGCCGGCATGCTCGCCCCGGGCCTCGCCACGATGCTCGTCGTCCTCACCACCGACGCCGACGTCGACGCCGAGGGCCTCGACAGCGCCCTGCGGGGCGCCACCCGCGTCACCTTCGACCGGGTCGACTCCGACGGCTGCATGTCGACCAACGACACCGTCCTCCTCCTCGCCTCCGGCGCCTCCGGCGTCACGCCCGAGCAGGACGCCTTCGCCGAGGCCGTCCGGGCCGTCTGCGACGACCTCGCCCGGCAGCTCATCGGCGACGCCGAGGGCGCCAGCAAGGACATCCGCATCGAGGTGGTCAACGCCGCGACCGAGGACGACGCCGTCGAGGTGGGCCGGTCCATCGCCCGCAACAACCTCCTCAAGTGCGCCATCCACGGCGAGGACCCCAACTGGGGCCGGGTGCTCTCCGCCATCGGCACCACCGCGGCGGCCTTCGAGCCCGACGCGCTCAACGTCGCCATCAACGGCGTCTGGGTCTGCAGGAACGGCTCCGTCGGCGAGGACCGCGACCTCGTCGACATGCGCTACCGGGAGGTCACCATCACGGCCGACCTCGCCGCCGGCACCGAGTCCGCCGTCATCTGGGCGAACGACCTCACCGCCGACTACGTCCACGAGAACAGCGCGTACTCCTCATGAGCGACGACGGGAAGAACCCCGTGGGCGACGCCGACTCCGAGAGCCGGACCCGGAAGCACACCGCGCTCCCCAAGGCCGAGATCCTCATCGAGGCCCTGCCCTGGCTGACGCGGCACAACGGCAAGACCGTCGTCATCAAGTTCGGCGGCAACGCCATGATCGACGAGGACCTCAAGGCGGCCTTCGCCCAGGACGTCGTCTTCCTGCGCCAGGCCGGTCTCAAGCCGGTCGTCGTGCACGGCGGCGGCCCGCAGATCAGCGCCGCCCTGGACCGGCACGGCATCGTCAGCGAGTTCAAGGCGGGCCTGCGGGTCACCACCGAGGACGCCATGGACGTCGTACGGATGGTCCTCGCAGGCCAGGTCCAGCGCGAGCTCGTCGGGCTGCTCAACCAGCACGGCCCGCTCGCCGTCGGTCTCACCGGCGAGGACGCCCACACCATCACCGCCACCCGGCACAGGCCGTTCGTGGGCGGTGAGCGGATCGACATCGGCCGGGTCGGTGAGATCACCTCCATCGACACCGGCGCCATCCAGGCGCTCCTGGAGGACGGCCGGATCCCGGTCGTCTCCTCCATCGCCCGCTCCCAGGACGACGGACATGTCTACAACGTCAATGCTGATACGGCGGCTGCGGCACTCGCTGCTGCGTTGGGCGCCGAGACGCTGATGGTCCTGACCGACGTCGAGGGCCTCTACGAGGACTGGCCGCACAGCGACGAGGTCATCAGCCGTCTCACCGCGAGCCAGCTGGAGAAGCTGCTGCCCGAGCTCTCCAGCGGCATGGTCCCCAAGATGGAGGGCTGCCTGCACGCCGTGCGGAACGGGGTCACCACGGCCCGCGTGATCGACGGCCGGGTCCAGCACTCGATCCTGCTGGAGATCTTCACCGACGAGGGCATCGGCACGATGGTCGTGCCGGACGGACAGGGGGACTGATGAGCGGCACCAACGAGCAGCTGACCCAGCGGTGGCAGGGCTCCCTCATGAACAACTACGGCACCCCCCGGCTGCCCCTCGTCCGCGGTGAGGGCGCCAGGGTCTGGGACGCCGACGGCAAGGAGTACCTGGACTTCGTCGGCGGCATCGCCGTCAACGCCCTCGGCCACGCCCATCCGGCGATCGTCGAGGCCGTCACCCGGCAGGTCCGGAGCCTCGGCCACGTCTCCAACCTCTTCGTCGCCGAACCGCCCGTCGCCCTCGCCGAGCGGCTCCTGGGCCTCTTCGGCCGGTCCGGCAAGGTCTTCTTCTGCAACTCGGGCGCCGAGGCCAACGAGGCGGCCTTCAAGATCGGCCGGCTCACCGGCCGCTCCCACATGGTCGCCACCGAGGGCGGCTTCCACGGCCGCACCATGGGCTCCCTCGCCCTCACCGGCCAGCCCGGCAAGCAGACCCCCTTCCTGCCGCTGCCCGGCGACGTCACCCATGTCCCGTACGGCGACGTGGAGGCGCTGCGCGCCGCGGTCACCGAGGCCACCGCCCTGGTGATCATCGAGCCCGTCCAGGGCGAGAACGGCGTCGTCGTCCCGCCCCCCGGCTACCTCAAGGCCGCCCGGGAGATCACCCGCGCCACCGGAACCCTTCTCGTCCTCGACGAGGTGCAGACGGGCGTCGGCCGCTGCGGCCACTGGTTCGAGTACCAGGCGCACGAGGGTGTCGAGCCGGATGTCGTCACCCTCGCCAAGGGTCTCGGCGGCGGCCTGCCGCTCGGCGCGACCGTCGCCTTCGGCGCCGCCGCGGAGCTCTTCGCGCCCGGCCACCACGGCACCACCTTCGGCGGCAACCCGATCGCCTGCGCCGCCGGCCTCGCCGTCCTGGACACGCTCGGCGCCGACGCGGCCCTGGACCACGTGAAGGCGGTCGGGGAGCGGCTGAGGCAGGGAATCGAGGGTCTGGGCCACCCGCTGGTCTCCCACGTCCGTGGTGCGGGCCTCCTGCTGGGTATCGTGCTCACGGAGTCCCTCGCACCCCAGGTGCAGCAGGCGGCTCAGGACGCCGGTCTCCTGGTGAACGCGCCCGCTCCCGATGTCGTACGGATCATGCCTCCGCTGGTCCTCACCGACGCCGAGGCGGACGCCTTCCTCCAGGTCCTGCCCGGAGTCCTCGACGTGGCGAACGGGCAAGGACGAACCGGAGAATGAGACGACGATGACCGACGCGCAGGAGAACGAGCACGGAGGGCCGTCGGTTCCGCAGACCCGTACCGCTCGCCACCGCAGGATCGTCGACATCCTCAACCGGCAGCCGGTGCGCTCGCAGAGCCAGCTCGCCAAGCTCCTCGCGGACGACGGGCTGAGCGTCACGCAGGCGACGCTCTCCCGCGACCTCGACGAGCTGGGCGCGGTGAAGATCCGCAACACCGGCGGCGAGCTGATCTACGCGGTGCCGAGCGAGGGCGGGTTCCGCACCCCGCAGGCCCCGCTGGGCGAGTCCGCCAAGGAGGAGCGCATGCGGCGTCTCTCCGGCGAACTGCTGATCTCCGCCGAGGCCTCGGCCAACCTGGTGGTCCTGCGGACCCCGCCGGGCGCCGCCCAGTTCCTCGCGTCGGCCATCGACCAGGCCGAACTCCGCGCGATCCTCGGCACGATCGCGGGTGACGACACGCTGCTGCTCATCAGCCGCGACCCGGCGGGCGGCCAGGCGCTCGCGGACCACCTGCTGAAGCTGGCGCAGCAGTGACCGGAGCGGGTAAGGCTCAGTAGCGCGTGATCGCCGTCGGACCGCCCCGCGTTCCGACGGCGATGTGCGGCCGGCGCGCGGGATCCGCCCAGGCGAGCACCGCGCGCATGGCGTCCGCCGGTACGGAGACGCAACCGGCGGTCGCCCCACGTCCGTTGACGTGCAGGAAGATCCCGGCGCCACGCCCGCGCACCGGACGGTCGTAGTTGAAGCCGATCACGAGCGCGTGGGCGTACTGCGTGGTGTACGAGACGAGGTGCTCGGCCTCGGCGGCCCGGCAGTCCCGTGGCAGCCCCTCGACCCAGCGGTTGTAGGCGCGGGAGTCGTTGTCCTGGCACCACCAGGACCGTTCGCCCACGCGCGCGTAGCGGTACGAGGTGCCCGCGGGCGCGGGCGCGATCCCGAAGGCGTACGGCAGCCGGTAGAGGCCGGTGGGCGTGGTGTTCGTGCCCTGGCGGCGCCGGGTGCCGTCGGCGAGCCCCTTCGCCCCGAAGCGGGCGGCCGCGGACCCGGCCCGCACCCACCGTCCGTCGCGCCGGTCCCACCAGGTCAGGGTGCCGGTGGTGGCGTGGGTGTCCGCGGCCTCGGCGGTGATCAGCTGGGAGCCGCCCCCGGTGTCCGCCATCCGCTCGGGCAGCGGTGCGGGTGCGGGCGCGGTGCCCAGGGACAGCAGGGCGGCGCCGAGCAGGAGGAGAGTGCGCATGGGCGCGAGGCTAGGGGGTGTCGTGGCGGCCGCCGCGCCGCGCCACGCGCGCGGTGCGGGGCTAATCGGCGTGCAGCGGCGGGAGGGGGAGCGGCAGCGCGGGCAGCCCGTCGAGGCTGGTGGCGATGTGGTCCTTGCGCTCGCAGTACGCGTTGAACTCGTCGTCCGTCTTCCGGTTGAAGTACTCGGCGTGCAGCGTCCGGTCCTCCTGGTACTCCATCAGGGGGACGGCGAACCCGCAGGCGTCGCTGACCCGCCGCGCGTGCACGACGACGATCGCCCGCGCGCTGCCCTGCCCCTCGACGGCCTCGGCGGGGAACCGGGCGAACAGCTCCGCCCAGCGCGGGTCGTCCCGGAACACGGCCTCCCCTGTCCCGTGCACCCGTACGACGGTCGGCGGTCCGGAGAACGCCGTCCACATGAGGGTGATCCGCCCGTTGCCGGGCTCCCGCAGGTGGGCGATGGTCTCGGCGCCGCTGCCGCCGAAGTCGACGTAGGCGAGGGTCAGTTCGTCGATCACGACGAGGGTGCCCCGGCGGCCCTTGGGGGAGAGGTTGACGTGACCGTCCCCGGCGAGAGGGGCGGTCGCGGTGAAGTACACCGGCTGGGCCTCTATGAAGGCACGGAGCCGTCCGTCGATGTGGTCATACGTTTTTCCCATGCCCGGGATTCTCCCGAACCGCCGGTCCGGCCGCGAAGGCGTCTTGCCCAGCGGTCCCGGCCGGCGCGATCACGGGCACGGCGGGCGGCCGGGTCGCGGCGCGCCCCCTCGTCGATTGACGAATCATGCGGAGTTCTGCATACTCATGCATATCGATGGTCGCGAAGACTGAGGAGCAGCAGTGAGCAGCAACAACGGTGATGTCCGGCTCTGGGGCGGACGGTTCGCCGACGGTCCCGCCGAGGCCCTCGCGAAGCTCTCCGCGTCGGTCCACTTCGACTGGCGCCTCGCTCCGTACGACATCGCCGGTTCCCGTGCCCACGCCCGCGTGCTCCACAAGGCCGGGCTGCTCACCGAGGACGAGCTGACCCGCATGCTCGCCGGTCTCGACCTGCTGGAGGCCGACGTCGCGGACGGCTCCTTCGTCGGCACCATCGCCGACGAGGACGTCCACACCGCCCTGGAGCGGGGCCTCCTGGAGCGCCTCGGCCCGGACCTCGGCGGCAAGCTGCGGGCCGGCCGGTCCCGCAACGACCAGGTCGCCACCCTCTTCCGGATGTACCTGCGCGACCACGCCCGGATCATCGGCGGCCTCGTCGCCGACCTCCAGGACGCCCTCGTCGGCCTCGCCGAAGCGCACCCGGACGTCGCCATGCCCGGCCGTACGCACCTCCAGCACGCCCAGCCCGTGCTCTTCGCCCACCACGTCCTGGCCCACGTCCAGTCCCTCTCGCGGGACGCCGAGCGGCTGCGGCAGTGGGACACCCGGACGGCGGTCTCCCCGTACGGCTCCGGCGCCCTCGCCGGTTCCTCGCTCGGGCTCGACCCGGAGGCGGTCGCCAGGGACCTGGGCTTCGAGCGCGGCTCGGTCGGCAACTCGATCGACGGCACGGCCTCCCGCGACTTCGTCGCCGAGTTCGCCTTCATCACCGCGATGATCGGCATCAACCTCTCGCGGATCGCGGAGGAGATCATCATCTGGAACACGAAGGAGTTCTCCTTCGTGACCCTGCACGACGCCTTCTCCACCGGCTCCTCGATCATGCCGCAGAAGAAGAACCCCGACATCGCCGAGCTGGCCCGTGGCAAGTCCGGCCGCCTCATCGGCAACCTCAGCGGCCTCCTCGCCACCCTCAAGGCGCTCCCGCTCGCGTACAACCGCGACCTCCAGGAGGACAAGGAGCCGGTCTTCGACTCCTGCGACCAGCTGGAGGTCCTGCTCCCGGCCTTCACCGGCATGATGGCCACGCTCACCGTCAACCGGGAGCGCATGGAGGAGCTGGCCCCGGCCGGCTTCTCGCTCGCGACGGACATCGCGGAGTGGCTGGTCAAGCAGGGTGTGCCGTTCCGGGTGGCGCACGAGGTGGCCGGCGAGTGCGTGAAGGTCGCCGAGTCCGAGGGCAAGGAGCTGGACGAGCTGACGGACGAGCAGTTCGCCAAGATCTCCGAGCATCTCACCCCCGAGGTCCGCACGGTCCTCGACGTCCCCGGCGCCCTCGCCTCCCGCGACGGCCGTGGCGGCACCGCCCCCTCGGCGGTCGCCGTCCAGCTCGTCGAGGTCAAGGCGGACCTGGTCATCCAGCACGCCTGGGCCACCGCCAAGAAGTAGCCCTCGGAGCGTCACACGCCACGGAGTAGCCCTCGGAGCGTCACACGCCAATGAGTAGCCCTCGGAGCGTCACAGCGCCGCCGCCCACTCCGCGAGCGCGTCGAAGTCCGGCCGGATCAGCCCGATCCGTGGATCGACGCGCAGGAGCAGGGCGGCGGCGAGGTGGTTCCGCTCCACGTACTCGTGGTCGTACGAGGTGATGTCGTCGTCCACCCAGGCGAACGGCCGCCCCGCCGCGTACTCCAGGAGGTACCGCGTCTTCCAGAAGGTCCCGCGAGGGGCCTTCCCGTGCATCCGGGGCCAGTCGACGAACGGCAGCTCGGGCAGCCCGAGGTGCGGCCCGATCCACTCGTTGGCCTCGCCCTTCCAGGTCGTCGCCCAGACCAGCTCGTACGCCTCGGCGAGGGCGCGCAGCTCGGCCCGGTGATCCGGGTTGAGCCAGACCCGCAGCGGCTTCCCGTCGAACCAGCCCGAGGGCCGCATCCGGTGGGTCGTGTACCCCTCCGGCCGCCGCTCGCGCTGCGCCGCGTACGGATTCAGCGGTCCGTCCACATCGATGAGCAGCAGTGGCTTCGTCATGTTCACAGCATTCCGTCCCTGCACCTGGTGAGGCGTTGATTTATCGAATGAGACATTGATGTCTCATTAGGTGTATGGTCGTCTCATGTCAGTCGATCGCACCCAGGTGCTCCGCGCCGCTGCCGCCCTGCTCTCCCGCAAGGCGACCGCCACCATGGACGAGGTCGCCCGGGCCGCCGGGATCGGCCGCGCCACCCTGCACCGGCACTTCGCCGGGCGGGACGCCCTGGTGCGCGCGCTCGAAGAACTCGGGCTCCAGGAGATGGAGGCGGCCCTCGACCGGGCCGGGCTCGACGAAGGGTCCGAGGACGAGGCCGTACGCCGGCTCGTCGCCGAGGTGGAGGACGTCGCCCCCCTGCTGTCGTTCCTCGTCACCGAGAACCAGCTCTTCGAGGGCGAGCAGCAGCACGAGGGCTGGGAACACGTCGACGCCCGCGTCTCCGCGCTCTTCCGGCGCGGACAGGAGCGGGGCGTCTTCCGGATCGATCTGACCCCCGCCTGGCTCGCCGAGGCCTTCTACGGGCTCGTCGGCGCCGGCGCCTGGGCCGTGCAGGACGGCCGGGTCGCCGCCAAGGACTTCCAGTACATGATCGCCGAGCTGCTGCTCGGCGGAGCGCGCAGGAGCGTGGAGAAGTGACCGTCAGCACCCTCAAGACCGCGGGCCATACGGAGGGCGTGCGCCGCCCCGGCCGGTGGCTCGCCCTCTCCGTCCTGGTCCTGGCCGTCCTCCTGGTGGCGGTCGACGCCACGGTGCTCGGCCTCGCCACCCCCTTCCTCTCCGAGGACCTGAAGCCCTCCGGCACCCAGCTCCTCTGGATCGGCGACGTCTACTCGTTCGTCATCGCCGGTCTCCTGGTCTCCATGGGCAGCCTCGGCGACCGCATCGGCCGCAAGAAGCTGCTCCTGATCGGTGCCGTCGCCTTCGGCGCCGTCTCGGTCCTGAACGCCTACGCGACCAGCCCCGAGATGATGATCGTGGCCCGTGCGCTGCTCGGCGTCGCCGGCGCGACCCTGATGCCGTCGACCCTGGCGCTCATCCGGAACCTCTTCCACGACCCGCGCGAGCGCAGCCTCGCCATCGGCATCTGGGGTGCCATGGCCTCGGCCGGCGCCGCCGTCGGGCCGGTCGTCGGAGGGTTCCTCCTGGAGCACTTCTGGTGGGGCTCGGTCTTCCTCATCAACCTGCCCGTGATGGCGGTCCTCGTCCTCGTCGGCGTCAAGCTGATCCCCGAGTCCAAGAACCCGAACCCGGGCCCCTGGGACATGCCGAGCGTCGGGCTCTCCCTCGTCGGCATGATCGGAATCGTCTACGCGGTCAAGGAACTGGCCTCGCACGGGCCGTCCCTCGACGCGGCCGCCGCCGCCCTCCTCGGCGCGGCCGCCCTGACCTGGTTCGTCCGCAGGCAGCTGACCCTGCCCTCGCCGCTCCTGGACATGCGCCTGTTCCGCCACCGCGGCTTCTCGGGCGCCGTCCTCGCCGACCTGCTGACCATCCTCGGCCTCTCCGGCCTGGTGTTCTTCCTGTCCCAGTTCTTCCAGCTGGTCCAGGGCCGCCAGCCCCTGGAGGCCGGACTCGCCGAACTCCCGGCGGCGGTCGGCGCGGTCACGGCCGGACTGATCGCCGGCCTCGTGGCCCGGCGCTTCTCGGTACGGGTCGTGGTGGCCGGCGGTCTCGCGGCGGTCGGCCTCTCGCTCGCCGTCCTGACGACGCTCGACCAGCACACCGGCTACCCGCTGCTCGGTGCCGCCCTGCTCGTCGTCGGCGTGGGCGCCGGCTTCGCCTTCACCGTCACCGCCGACGTGATTCTCTCCAGCGTCCCGAAGGAGCAGGCCGGTTCCGCCTCCGCGGTCTCCGAGACCGCGTACGAACTGGGCGCCGCGCTCGGCATCGCCGTCCTCGGCTCGATCGTCACCGGTGTCTACCGGGGCTTCGCCACCCCGGCCGGCGTCCCCTCCGACGTGGCGTCCGCGGCGCACGAGTCGCTCGGCGGCGCGGTCGAGGCCTCCGGCGTCCTCGCCCCGGACACGGCGACGGCCCTCGTGTCCGCCGCCCAGGAGGCGTTCGTCGACGGTCTGCGGATCGCGGCCGGCGTCGGCGCGGCGGTCCTCCTCGCGACGGCGGTCGCGGCCTGGTTCCTGCTCAAGGGCCAGAAGCTGGAGGACGGCGTCGAGCACTGACGCCCGGGCCCGGACGTGAGGGTGCCCCGTACAGCCCTGCTGTACGGGGCACCCTCACGTCCGCACGGCGCCTACGCGGCCTTCGCCTTGGTGGCGTACATGTCCACGTACTCCTGCCCCGAGAGCCGCATGACCTCCGTCATCACCGAGTCCGTCACGGCCCGCAGCACATAGCGGTCGCGGTCCATCCCGTCGTACCGCGAGAACTCCATCGCCTCGCCGAAGCGGACCGTCACCTTGCCGGGACGCGGGAAGCCCGCCCCACCCGGCTGGATCTTGTCGGTGCCGATCATCGCGAACGGCACCACCGGCGCGCCCGTCATCAGGGTGAGGCGCGCGATGCCCGTACGGCCCCGGTACAGCCGGCCGTCGGGGGAGCGGGTGCCCTCCGGGTAGATCGAGAAGATCCTGCCCTCCTCGAGGACCCGGCGCCCGGTCATCAGCGCCGCGACACCGCCGCGGCCGCCGTCCCGGTCCACCGGGATCATGCCGACGCTGGTGAAGAACCAGGCCATCGCCCGGCCCTTGATCCCCTTGCCCGTCACGTACTCGTCCTTGCCGATGAAGTAGACCGGACGGTCCAGGCAGATCGGCATGATCATCGAGTCGATGAAGGTCAGGTGGTTGCCCGCCAGGATGACGGGACCGGTCCCCGGGATGTTCTCGGCGCCCTCCACGCGGGGGCGGAACATCAGGCGCATGACCGGCCCGAGCACGGCCTTGATGATCGCGAGACGGGACAACGGTTCCTCCGGTGGGACGCGGGTCAGTCGAGCCGACGGTGCAGCTGAGGACGATACTCGCGGGTCACCACCGTACGCACATCGGGTTCACCGAGTGGATACGCGGTGTTGACGTGAGTTTCCGCCATGTTCCGCCGACGTCTGCCGTCCGTAGGGGGTCGGTGCCTAGCGTCGGGGGCACCCGTCGACAGGTACGGGACAGGACACAGGAGGACACCTCATGACCCAGGGCGAACGCCGGACCCCGGCACGGCGCACGGTTCTCGGAGCGGCGGGCGCCACCGTCCTCGGCGCGTCCACGGCCCTCGCGGCCGGCGCGGGCACGGCCCGGGCCGCCGAGTCGGGGACCGCGGGCGCCGCCCACGGTCACGGCCGCGGCTACCGCTCCCTTCCCGTCCCCACCGTCATCGCCCACCGCGGCGCCAGCGGCTACCGCCCCGAGCACACCCTCGGCTCCTACCGGCACGCCCTCGACCTCGGCGCCCACGTCATCGAGCAGGACCTCGTCCCCACCAAGGACGGGCACCTCGTCTGCCGTCACGAGAACGACATCACCGGCACCACCGACGTCGCCGACCACCCCGGGTTCGCGTCCCGGAAGACCACCAAGAGCGTCGACGGCATCGCGTACACCGGCTGGTTCACCGAGGACTTCACCCTCGCCGAGCTCAAGACCCTGCGGGCCAAGGAGCGCATCCCCGGCACCCGCCAGGAGAACACCCTCTACGACGGCCGGTGGACGATCCCCACCTTCGAGGAGGTGCTCCGCTGGGCCGAGGAGGAGGGCCGCCGCCGGGGCCGCGAGATCTGGCTCCACGTCGAGACCAAGCACCCCACCTACTTCCGCTCCCTCGGCCTCGGCCTGGAGGAGCGGCTCGCCAGGCTCCTGCGCCGGTACGGACGCCACCGCGCGAACTCCCCGGTCTTCCTCCAGTCCTTCGAGCCCAGCAGCGTCCAGCGCCTGGCGAAGCTGGTGGACTCGCCCGGCGTGGTCCTGCTCTCCGGCGCGACCACCCGCCCCTGGGACTTCGTCCAGGCCGGGGACCCGCGCACGGTCGCCGACCTGGTCACCCCCCAGGGCCTGCGCTGGATCGCCTCGTACGCGAAGGGCATCGGACCGACCCTCGACCTGGTGATCCCCAGGGACGCGAGCGGCCGCCTCGGCGACCCCACCCCCCTGGTCCGCGACGCGCACGCGGCCGGCCTGATCCTCCACCCGTACACCCACCGCAACGAGAACTCCTTCCTGCCCGCGGACTTCCGCCGGGGCACGGACCCGAACGCCTACGGCGACTCCTTCGGCGCGCTGAAGCGGTACCTGGAGACGGGGATCGACGGCATCTTCTCCGACAACCCGGACACCGCCCTGCTCGGCGCGGCGGACCTCACCGCCCGCGACTGAGCCCGGACGCGCGTGCGGGCCCGCCGACCGGGCCCGCACGCCCTCCTCCCGGGTGGTTTACGCCCCGTACCGCAACCACGCCCGCGCCCCCCGGCATGGTGCGGTTCATGACGACCCCCGGCACCACCACCCCCGCCCGCACGGGCGACCTCACCACCCCCGCCCGCACGGCCGACACCGCCACCCCCGGGCTCCTCGCCTCCCTCGCGCCGCTGCTCGCCGCCGAGTCGGACGCCGAGGCGCCGGCCGCCGGTGTCGATCCGGGCGATCTCGAACAGGCCGTCTGGCTCCGCCTCCTCGAACAGCTCCAGGAGACGGGCACCGCCCCGGAGCGGCCCGCCGAATGGCTCCGCCGGGCCGTCCGCGCCGAGGCGCGGCGGGCCCGCCGGACCAGCGACCGCGAACGCCCCTACCGCGACGAGCCGGTCGACGACCCCGGCGGCTCCCTGCCCGACGGCTCACCCGAGCACTCCCTGATGGCGGCCGAGGGCCGCCGCACCCTGCGCGCCGCGGTCACCAGGACGCCCGGCCGCTGCCCCCGCGTCCTGACCGCGATGCTCGACCCCGAGGACCCCACGTACCGCGAAATCGCAGGAGAGTTGGGTATCTCACAGGGCAGTCTGGGGCCGATGCGTTCCCGTTGCCTGGGATGCCTGCGCAGAATGCTGGCTGCAGAGGTTCCCGCCCCCGGTCGACGGGGAAGGGTGCGTTAAACCGATGATCGACCAGATGAGCGGGAGGCGTGCACACATGGGCCTGAGTGTGACCATCTCAGCGGCGGACGCACGGGACGCGGAGCACATCCTGAAGCTGCAGTACCTCTGCTACCAGAGCGAGGCGGAGCTGTACGGGGACTGGTCCATCGAACCGCTCACCCAGTCGCTCGACGACCTGCGCGCCGAACTCGCCGAGGGGCACGGGCTCGTGGCCCGGCTCGGTGACGAGGTCGTCGCCTCCGTACGGGCCCGCCTCGACGAGGACGGCACGGTGCGGATCGCCAAGCTGATCGTGCACCCGCGGCTGCGGCGCCACGGTCTCGGCGGCAGACTCCTCGACGGCATCGAGCGCCACTTCGCCGACGCCACCGGCACCGCCGAGCCGCCCGCGCCCTCCGCCAAGCGCTTCCAGCTCTTCACCGGCCACCGCAGCGAGGGCAATCTCCGCCTCTACCGCCGCAAGGGGTACGCGCAGACCGGCACCCGCGAGGTCGGCCCCAGGCTCACCCTGGTGACCCTGGAGAAGGCCGCGGCCTGACCGCCGCGGCCTGGTTCGCTCGTCCCGGCTCAGGCGGCGGCCGCGGTACGCGACCTGCGCAGCCACCAGATGCCGGACAGCGGAAGCAGGACCGGAATGAAGAGATAGCCGTAGCCGTAGTCCGACCAGACCGTCGTGTCCGGGAAGGCGGACGGCTCGACCAGCGTCCAGGTCCCGACGATCAGCACGCCCGCGAGCTCGGCGGCGCAGCACACCAGCGCCGCCCTTCGGGCCGTCTCCCCGCCCCGTACCAGCGTGTAGGTGATGAAGGCGTAGACGACGGCCGCCACCGCGGACAGGGAGTACGCGAGCGGCGCGTGGCCGAACTCGGTGGTGATCTGGTAGATCGAGCGGGAGACCGCGCCGACCGACATCACGCCGTACAGCCAGACGAGCAGGATCCCCGGGCCCGTGACGAGCCGGGTCTTCGCGCCCTGTGCCGCCTTCTCCTGCGTGCCGGTCATGGTCAGCCCACCGTCCAGATGTCGTGGAGACGCACTTCGAGCACGGCCAGGACGACCGCGCCGGCGGCCACCGTGGCCGAGCCCCACCGGCTGCGCTCCGCGAGCGACATGAAACCGGCGATGGGCACCGCGCACAGCGCCCCGATCAGGTAGGCGACGAAGATCGTCGCGCCCTCCTCGGCCCGCTCGCCGCGCGCCAGCTGCACGATCCCGACGATCAGCTGGACCAGGACGAGGAAGGTCACCACGGCCATGCCGATGAAGTGCCAGTCCTTGGTCGGCTGGTCGCGGAGGGCGGCGAAGCCGCACCAGGCGGCGAGGGCGAGCGCGGCCACGGAGACCGCGACCGTCAGGGCGTCAAGCATGCGCCCGAGGGTATTACGGTCCGAAAGGCCCGATGCGCTCGCCCCCCGCGCCGCCGCCGGCGACCCGCGCGCGGACCGTGGTCTTGGCCACACCGGGCCTCCGCACCGCCCACCCCGCCCCCTCCCGGTCACCGATCCATCGGACCCCTCCCCGCAGGCCACACCGGGGCGGCGGACCGGAACGGAGGCCCCCGAAGTGTCCGCATGGCGTCTCAACGACGTCCGCTATTCGGACGGCCCCCTTTCGTTCGCACCCTCGCATGCTTTACTTGCAGACATGACCACGACGAGCAGCCGCATCCTTGCGACCGAGGCGATCCTTACGCCCGGTGCTCGTTGTATGTGTCGAATGTGCGCCTTCTGAGGGCCCCCGCCTGAGTTTCGCGCCCCGAAGCGAGACCCGACGGCTGTGCCGTTCCTCCCGCCGACCGGCGGCGGAGCGTGCCCGCCCCGCGCACAGCCCACTCCCGGCCCACCCGCCGGAGCGGCCTCCGTGCGCCTGACTGTCCGAAGACGAATGCCCCGTGCACGACGGACCCCGCGTCGTGCACTCGACAGTGACGGAAACCCCTGTGATCACCACTTCGGGCCTGACCAAGGTCTACGAGTCGCGCGGCCGGCAGGTCACCGCTCTGGACGGCGTCGACCTCCACGTCCGCGAGGGCGAAGTGTTCGGCGTGATCGGCCAGAGCGGCGCCGGCAAGTCCTCGCTCATCCGCTGCGTCAACCTCCTGGAGCGCCCCACCTCCGGCACGGTGACCGTCGACGGCGTCGACCTCACCGCCCTCGCCGGGAAGGGCCGCCGCGCGGGCAGGGACCTGCGCCGGGCACGCAGCAGCATCGGCATGGTCTTCCAGCACTTCAACCTGCTGTCCTCCCGCACGGTGAAGGACAACATCGAACTCCCCCTGGAGATCCTCGGCGTCTCCGGCGCCGAGCGGTCCCGCCGGGCCCTCGAACTCCTCGACCTGGTCGGCCTCGCCGACAAGGCCAAGTCCTACCCCGGTCAGCTCTCCGGCGGACAGAAGCAGCGCGTCGGCATCGCCCGCGCCCTCGCCGGCGAGCCCAAGGTCCTGCTCTCCGACGAGGCCACCAGCGCCCTCGACCCGGAGACCACCCGCTCCATCCTCCAGCTCCTGCGGGACCTGAACCGGCAGCTCGGTCTGACCGTCCTGCTCATCACGCACGAGATGGACGTCGTGAAGACGATCTGCGACTCCGCCGCGCTGATGCAGCACGGCCGCGTCGTCGAGACCGGCACCGTCGGTGAACTGCTCGCCACCCCCGGCTCCCAGCTGGCGGCCGAGCTCTTCCCGGTCAGCGGCTCCCACACGGGACCCGATCGCACGGTGGTCGACGTCACGTTCCACGGCGAGGCCGCGACCCAGCCGGTCATCTCCCAGCTCTCCCGCACGTACAACATCGACATCTCGATCCTCGGGGCGGCGATGGACACCGTGGCCGGCAAGCAGATCGGCCGGATGCGGATCGAGCTGCCCGGGCGGTACGAGGACAACGTCGTCCCGGTCGGCTTCCTGCGCGAGCAGGGGCTCCAGGTCGAGGTCGTCGAGGAAGCGGTCGTCGAAGAAACGGTTGTCCAGGAATCGGTGTCCGACGCGGCGACCGTGCTGGTGAAGGAAGGTGCCAAGTGACCTGGTCCGAGATGCAGCCCCTGCTGGAGCAGGGCACCGTCGACACGCTCTACATGGTCCTGTGGGCCACCGTCGTCACCGTCCTCGGCGGCCTGCCGCTCGGCATCCTCCTCGTCCTCACGGACAAGGGCGGGCTGCTGCAGAACCTGGCCGTGAACAAGATCGTCGGCGCGATCGTGAACGTGGGGCGCTCGCTGCCCTTCATCATCCTGCTGATCGCCCTGATCCCCTTCACCACCTTCGTCGTCGGCACCTTCATCGGCCCGACCGCGATGATCGTGCCGCTCGCCATCGGCGCCATCCCCTTCTTCGCCCGCCTCGTCGAGACCTCGATCCGCGAGGTCGACCACGGACTCGTCGAGGCCGTCCAGGCCATGGGCGGCGGCATCCCCACCATCGTCCGCAAGGTGCTGCTCCCGCAGGCCCTGCCCTCGCTGGTCTCGGGCGTCACCACCACGGTCATCGTCCTCATCGGCTACTCGGCGATGGCCGGCGCGGTCGGCGGCGAAGGCCTCGGCTCCAAGGCCGTCACCTACGGATACCAGCGCTTCGACACCACGTTCATGCTGGTCACCGTCGTCGTCCTGGTCCTCGTCGTGACCGTCGTCCAGCTCATCGGCGACGGGGTCGTACGGCTCCTCGCCCGCCGGGGCCGCACCGCGTAACGGCCCCCCGGCCACCCCAGACTTCGTCCTTTCGAAGAACAGCCCGGACTTGTTGTCCAGGCGTCCACCGCACCACCGGAAAGAGGCACTCTTCGTGCGTAAGAACATCAGGCTCACCGCCGGTATCGCCGCCACCGCCGCCCTCGCCCTCGGCCTCAGCGCCTGCGGCACCTCCTCGGACCCGTCCTCCTCCAAGGACTCGGCCGGCGCCGCCGACAAGCCGCTCGTCGTCGCCGCGTCCCCGACGCCGCACGCCGACATCCTCAACTACGTCAAGGACAAGCTGGCCGCGAAGGAAGGCCTGAAGCTGGAGGTGAAGGAGTTCACGGACTACGTCCTGCCGAACACCGCCACCCAGTCCGGCCAGGTCGACGCCAACTTCTTCCAGCACAAGCCGTACCTCGACGACTTCAACCAGAAGAACAAGACCACCATCGTCCCCGTGGTCAACGTCCACCTGGAGCCGCTGGGCCTCTACTCCAAGAAGCTCGCGTCGGTGAAGGACATCAAGCCCGGCCAGACCATCGCCGTGCCGAACGACACCACCAACGGCGGCCGCGCGCTCCAGCTGCTCGCGGAGAACGGCCTGATCACCATCAAGCCCGGCGTCGGCACCAACGCCAAGATCTCCGACATCACCGACAAGAAGGGCCTGGAGTTCAAGGAGCTGGAGGCCGCCACCGTGCCCCGCGCCCTGAACGACGTGGACGCCGCCGTCATCAACGGCAACTACGCCATCGAGGCCAAGCTGGAGCCCGCGAAGGACGCCCTCGTCCTGGAGAAGGCCGAAGGCAACCCGTACGCCAACTTCCTCGCCGTCAAGGAGGGCAACGAGAAGGACGCCCGCGTGCAGAAGCTCGCCAAGCTCCTCAACTCGCCCGAGGTGAAGAAGTACATCGAGGACACCTACAAGGGCTCGGTCATCCCGGCCTTCGGCGCCGTCAAGTAAGGCCCGGCCGTCCGAGGGACCGTCAGACCGGTTCCCCCGTACAGTCCTTGCGCAGAAGGCCCCCGCATCCCGTCCGGTGCGCGGGGCCTTCGCCGTACCCCGTCCGACACCCCCACCCGGCCATGCGCACCGGCGGTCGCATGCTGCATGCTGTGCGTTCACGGTCGATTCGGACGGTCCACGGCATGGAGCTGAGCATGACTACCACCTTTCCGGACATCTCCATCAGCACGGACCGGTTGGTGCTGCGCGCGCTCGAAGAGGCGGACGCCCCCGCCCTCGCCGACATGATGAACGACGAACTCGTCGGCGCCTGGACCGCCGTGCCCCAGCCCTACACCGAGGCCGCCGCCCTCCGCTGGATCAGCGAGTACGCGCCCACCGAACGCGCCGCGGGCCGCGGCATCGACCTCGCCGTCACCGAGTTCCTCACCCAGCGCCTGGTCGGCATCGTCCAACTGGGCAACACCGACTGGCGCGTCCGCTCCACCGAGATGTCCTACATCATCGCCCCCTGGGCCCGCGGCGAGGGCTACGCCTCCGAAGCGGCGCTAGCCACCGCCCAATGGCTCTTCGGCGACCAGAAGTTCGAGCGCCTGGAGCTGCGCACCGCCGCCGACAACACCGCCTCCCAGCAGGTCGCCCAGAAGATCGGCTGCATCAGCGAGGGCGTCCTCCGCAACGCCTGCATAGCCCGCACCCGCACCGAGGACGGCGGCTGGACCGAACTGCGCACCGACTTCATCGTCTGGGGCCTCCTTCCCGAGGACCTCGACGACGTCGCCGACCAGATGGCCGAGGCCGGATACTCCTCGTACACCGACTGGAACTGAGCCCGGACCCCCTTCCGGGGTACCCTCGGCACGCCCCAGACCTGCGACGACACCAGGAGACAGACGACCATGGCCGACCGCGTCACGGTGATCGGCTGGGACGGCTCGCCCCTCACCGCGGCGGCCCGGTCCGCGCTCTCGGCCGCCACCCTGGTGGCCGGCGCCGCGCACCACCTGGCCCTGCCCGAGGTGCCGCCCGCCGCCGAACGCATCCGCCTCGGCAGCGTCGACCTCGCCGCCCGCCGCATCGCGGGCCACCGCGGCACCGCCGTCGTCCTCGCCGACGGAGACCCCGGCTTCTTCGGCGTCGTCCGCACCCTGCGCGCCCCCGAGCACGGGCTCGAGGTCGAGGTCGTCCCCGCCGTCTCCTCCGTCGCCGCCGCCTTCGCGCGGGCCGGGATGCCCTGGGAGGACGCCCGGACCGTCGTCGCCCACCAGCGCACCCTGCGCCGCGCCGTCAACGTCTGCCGTGCCCACCCCAAGGTGGCCGTCCTCACCTCGCCCGGTGCGGGACCGGCCGAGCTCGCCCTCCTCCTCGACGGCGTCCACCGCACCTTCGTCGTCTGCGAGGAGCTCGGCACCGACCGCGAACAGGTCTCCGTCCTCACCTCCGACAAGGCGGCCGACCACGCCTGGCGCGACCCGAACGTCGTCCTCGTCATTGGCGGCGTCACGGGCGGCGGCACCCCCGCCGCCCCCTGGCTCTCGGGCCAGGACACGTCCGCCCACCCGGTCCGCGGCTGGGGCCTGCCCGCGGAGGAGTACGCCCCCGAGGGGTACGCCACCGCCCGCCGGACCGGCGCGGGCGGGGACCCCTCCCTGCGCGCCCTCCAGCTCGCCCGCCTCGGCCCCCGCGCCGGCGACCTCGTCTGGGACATCGGCTGCGCGGGCGGCGCCTTCTCCGTCGAGGCGGCCCGCTTCGGCGCCGCCGTCATCGCCGTCGACGCCGACCCGGCCGCCTGCACCCGCACCGAGCAGGCCGCCCGCCGCAACGGCGTCCTCCTCCAGACCGTCCCCGGGCGCGCCCCGCACGTCCTGGAGAGCCTGCCCGAACCCGATGTCGTCCGGATCGGCGAGGGCGGTGTCCCCGTCGTCACCGCCTGCACCGACCGGCGGCCGGAACGCATCGTCGCCCACGCCTCCACCCGCGACGAGGCCGAGGCGATCGCCGCCGCCCTCGCCGACGGCGGCTACACCGTGGAGAGCCTCCTCCTCCAGACCGTCGGGCTCGAACCGGACGACTGGTCGGAGCGCGAGCGCTCGGTCGTCTTCCTGCTCTCCGGCCGCAGGACCGACCTTTCCCACTGACCGAACCCGTGACCCTGCGGCCCGCGCGGGCAGGTAGGCTGGCCGATTGTTGTACCGCATCCGGATGTTCGGCGCTTCGTTCGCCAATGTCCTGAAATGGTGGCCAGTTCGCGCCGCTGATGCGGTAGGCGACGAGGGGGGACCGCGCGACGTGGCGCAGTCCACAGCGGACCGTGGCAATTCTCCCTGCCACGAGGGCCGCGGGCCGCGACAATGTACGGGTGTCCGCGTGTCCTTCGTGCCGCGCGGCGCGCGCGCTCGTTCTTGTCGACGGGCGCAGGTCTGAAGGAGCACAAGCGATGGGCGAGGGGTACGCATGACGGACACCGGCCAGGTCCCGGGCGAGGGGCTGCCGGAGAACGCAGGCATGGTCGAGCAGCCGGGCATCCCCGCTCCGGGCGCGTACACCTTCCTGGACCCCTCCGAGCACACCACCGAGGACGACGACCTGCTTCTGATGCCGGGCGCCCAGGGCGCCTGGAGCGAGCACCCGCCGGGCGTCGCGCCCGCCCCGCCGGTCGCGGTGCCGCCGCCGGCGCCCGTCCTCCCGCACCAGTCGGCACCCCACGAGAGCGTGCCGCAGGCGGCCGCCCCGCACCCGGCGTCCCCCGACGCGCAGACCCCGCCGCACGACCCGCTGACGGCCCCGCTGGACTCGATCGCCCTCGGTGACGTCCTCACGGCCCCGCAGAGCCACACCCCGCCGCAGGGCGTCCCCGTCGGCACCCCGCCGCACGGCGTGCCGCTGGACCAGCACCCGGGCACCCCGGCCCACGGCGTCCCGCTCGGCCACCAGGCGAACGGCACCCCGGCCCACGGCGTCCCGCTGGACCGGCAGTTCACCGGCACCCCCGCCCACGGCGTCCCCCTGGCACCCCAGGAGCAGGCGCCCACCGAGCACGGCTACGAGCCCGGCATCCTCGACACCGGCGCACACGAGGCCGCCGGTCGCGACTCCGGCTCCGTGGACCTCGGCGGGGTCCGTGTGCCCCCGCCCGCCACGGCGTCGGCCCCGCAGCCCGCCCGCCGTCCGCTGCACATGGGCCCCGCCGTCCCCGAGACCGGCGGCGTCGTGCTCTCGCTGGCCGACCGCGGCCCCGCCGCCGCGCCGGCCCCGCAGCCCGCGCCGGTCCCCGTACCCGAGCCGCTCGTGGCCACCGGTCCCGCGCCCGTACCGGTACGGAACCCGGGCCCGCCGACCACCGGCCCCGAGTACTTCGACATCGCGCAGGACCAGCAGCTCGCGCCGCAGGGCGCCGAGCCGTGGTCCGCGCAGCCGCAGGAGGCCGCGGCCCCGCAGGCCGAGTCCCTTCCCGCAGAAACGGTCGTCCCGCAGAGCGGCCAGTTCGTCCAGGTCGAGGGCAACGTACCGACGACCCCCCACCTGGCCCCGGTCCCGGCGTCCGAGCCGACTCCGGAGGAGCCCGCGACGGCCCCCGAGGCCCCGGCCGACGACGTCACCGACGCCCCGGCCCCGGTCGTGGAGGCCGCCCCGGAGACCGTCGACGCCCCGGTCACCGTCCCCGCCCCGCGCGAGGGCGAGCCCGCGGCCGAGACACCCGAGCCCGTTCCGGCGGACGCCGAGGAGCCCGAGCCGGTCGCCGTCCCCGAGCCGGTCGCCGTCCCGGAGCCGGTCGCCGTCCCCGAGGCCGAGCAGGCGCCGGAGCCCGTGCCGGCCGAGGAGCCGGCCGCCGAGGCCCCGGCCGAGGCCGTCCCGGCCACGGAGTCCCAGGCCGAGGCGGTCCCCGAGGCCGCGGCGGCGGAGGCCCCCGAAGAGGCCCCCGTGGAGGCGGCCGCCGACGAGGTCCCGTTCGCCCCCGAGGACGCGCCCGAGCAGACCCCCGAGCCGACCCCCGAACCGGAAGCGGCCACCGAGCAGCCGACGGAGCCCCTTCCGGAGCCCATCGAGCCCGTCGAGTCCGTCGAGGCCTCGGAAGACGTCCCCGAGGCACTGCCACAGGAGCCGCCGGCCACGGAGGAGCCCGCCGAGACGACCGCCGTTTCCGACCTGCCGGAGCAGTCGCCCCAGGCCGAGCCCGCCGCGGCCGCCGCCCCGGAGGACGACCGGCCCGCCGGGGAAGCCGACCAGCCCACCCCGGCAGCCGACCGGCCCGTCGTCGAGGACGAGCCGACCGCCCCGGAGGACGACGACCGGCCCGTGGCGGAATCGGCCCCGGCGCCCGGCTACGACGACGCCGAGCGCGAGGCGGTCCTCCGCGTCATGCGCGAGCGCCGCGACATCCGCAACGGCTTCCGCTCCGACCCGATTCCGCACGAGGTGCTGCTCCGCGTCCTGGAGGCCGCCCACACGGCCCCCAGCGTCGGCCACTCGCAGCCCTGGGACTTCGTCGTCATCCGCTCCGCCGAGACCCGGCAGACGATGCACGAACTGGCCGGGCGCCAGCGCGAGGCGTACGCCAAGTCGCTGCCGAAGGCCCGGGCCAAGCAGTTCAAGGAACTGAAGATCGAGGCCATCCTCGACACCCCGGTCAACATCGTGGTCACGGCCGATCCCACCCGGGGCGGCCGCCACACCCTCGGCCGTTACACGCAGCCGCAGATGGCCCCGTACTCCTCGGCGCTCGCCGTCGAGAACCTCTGGCTCGCCGCCCGCGCCGAGGGTCTCGGCGTCGGCTGGGTCAGCTTCTTCGACGAGCGCGAGATGGTCCGCGCCCTCGGCCTGCCCGAGCACCTCGAAGTCGTCGCGTACCTCTGCGTGGGGTACGTCGACGAGTTCCCCGAGGAGCCCGAGCTGATGCAGGCGGGCTGGTCCAAGCGCCGCCCGCTGGCCTGGGTCGTCCACGAGGAGACGTACGGCCGCCGCGCCCTGCCCGGCGAGGAGCCGCACGACCTGCTCCAGGAGACCGTCGCCCACATCCGCCCGCTGGACGCCAAGGCGCTCGGCGAGGCCTGGGAGCGCCAGAAGCGCATGACCAAGCCCGCGGGGGCCCTGGGCATGCTGGAGATCATCTCCGCCCAGCTCTCCGGCCTCTCCCGGCTCTGCCCGCCCCCGATCCCCGAGCCCGCGGCCGTGGCGATCTTCGCGGGCGACCACGGCGTCCACGCGCAGGGCGTGACGCCCTGGCCGCAGGAGGTCACCGGCCAGATGGTGGCCAACTTCCTCGGCGGGGGAGCGGTCTGCAACGCCTTCGCCAACCAGGTCGGCGCCGAGGTCTGTGTCATCGACGTGGGCGTCGCCTCCGAACTCCCGGCCACCCCGGGCCTCCTGCCCCGCAAGGTCCGCCCCGGCACCGGCGACTTCACCACCGGTCTCGCCATGAGCCGCGACGAGGTCCTGGCCGCGATCGAGGTCGGCATCGAGACGGCCCGGGACCTGGTGGCCGCCGGCAACAAGGCGCTCCTCACCGGCGAGATGGGCATCGCGAACACCACCGCGTCCGCCGCCCTGATCTCCGTCTACACCGGCGTGGACCCCACCGAGGTCACGGGCCGCGGCACGGGCATCAACGACGAGACGCACGCCCGCAAGGTGGACGTGGTCCGGCGCGCCCTGGACCTGCACCGGCCGGACCCGGCGGACCCCATCGGAGTCCTCGCGGCGGTCGGCGGCCTGGAGCACGCGGCCCTGGTCGGCCTGATCCTGGGCGCGGCCTCCCTGCGGACCCCGGTCATCCTCGACGGGGTGTCCACCGGGGCGGCTGCCCTCGTGGCCCGCGCGATCGCGCCGGAGTCCCTCGCGGCCTGCATCGCGGGGCACCGCAGCGCCGAGCCCGGCCACGTGGCCGCGCTCAACAAGCTGGGGCTGCGCCCCCTGGTCGACCTGGACCTCCGTCTCGGCGAGGGCACGGGCGCACTGCTCGCCCTCCCGCTGGTGCAGAGCGCGGCCCGCGCGATGCACGAGGTGGCCACGTTCGACTCGGCCGGCGTCACCGAGAAGTAGCGGCACGCCCGGCGCGTCTCCCACCCACGACGGACGTGGGGGACGCGCGGGGACCGTGTTCGGGACGTGGAGCGCGTCGAGCCGGGCGCGCGGAGTGCGCGTCCGGCTCTCCGGCCCGCCCGGCCGGCGACCGGTACATGACGCGGTCCCGAACCCGGTCCCGGAGCCGCCCCGACCAGGGGCCCACCGGGCGGGGACGCGGGCCGCCGCCACCGCGGATCGGCCCCGGGCCCCGACCGGAGAACCGTTTCGCCCCACCGGGGGACCGTTCCGCCCCACCGGGGAACCGCCCCGCCCCCCGCCGGGAGATCCGTCACAGAGTGACCTCCCACGGCCACCGATATCGTGGCCTCACCAGCCGCTTCACCGCAGCAGCGGCCCGCGCCAGCACCCGTCCTCCGAGGAGCCGCTCACCCATGGCCGAGCACGCCGATCACACCGCCCCAGCGACGACGCACCCCGCCTACCCCGTAGGCCTGCGCCTCGCCGGCCGCCGGGTAGTCGTCCTCGGCGGCGGCCAGGTCGCCCAGCGCCGGCTCCCCGCCCTGATCGCCGCGGGCGCCGACATCACCCTGATCTCCCCCTCCGCGACCCCGTCCGTGGAGGCGATGGCCGAGGCCGGCGAGATCACGTGGACGAAGCGGCGCTACGAGGACGGTGACCTCGCCGACGCCTGGTACGCCCTGGTCGCCACCACCGACCCGGTCTCGAACGCCGCCGCCTCCGCGGAGGCCGAGCGGACCCGGACCTGGTGCGTGCGCTCCGACGACGCGGAGGCGGCCACCGCCTGGACCCCGGCCACCGGCCGCGGTGAGGGCGTCACCGTGGCCGTGCTCACGGGCCACGACCCGCGACGCTCCGCCGCCGTGCGGGACGCGATCCTGGAGGGCCTCCGGGACGGTTCGATCGCGGCCCCGCAGCACCGCGCGCGCACCCCCTTCGTGGCCCTGGTCGGCGGCGGCCCCGGCGACCCGGACCTGATCACGGTGCGCGGCCGCCGTCTGCTCGCGGAGGCGGACGTGGTCATCGCGGACCGCCTCGGCCCCCGGGACCTCCTGGACGAGCTGCCCCCGCACGTCGAGGTGATCGACGCCGCCAAGATCCCGTACGGCCGGTTCATGGCCCAGGAGGCCATCAACCACGCGCTGATCGAGCACGCGAAGGCGGGCAGGTCCGTCGTACGGCTCAAGGGCGGCGACCCGTTCGTCTTCGGCCGGGGCATGGAGGAGGCGCAGGCGCTCGCCGCCGAGGGCATCGCCTGCACGGTGGTGCCGGGCATCTCCAGCTCGATCTCGGTGCCGGGCGCGGCGGGCATCCCGGTGACGCACCGGGGCGTGGCCCACGAGTTCACGGTGGTCAGCGGCCACGTGGCGCCGGACGACCCGCGCTCCCTCGTCGACTGGGCGTCGCTGGCGAAGCTCACCGGCACTCTGGTGATCCTGATGGGCGTGGACAAGATCGGGAAGATCGCCGAGGCGCTGATCGCCCACGGCAAGAACCCGGAGACTCCGCTGGCCCTGGTCCAGGAGGGCACGACGGCGGCCCAGCGCCGGGTGGACGCCACGCTCGCGACGGTCGCGGAGACGGTCAGGGCCCGGGAGGTCCGTCCGCCGGCGGTCATCGTGATCGGCGACGTGGTGACCGAGGGCCCGGACCGCCTGACCGGTCCGGCCGTCTGACGGGCCCGACCCACCCCGCGACCCACCCCCCGAGGGTTCCCGAACCCCGCCGCACACACATTGGCACCACACGCCGGACAGGGCAGTATCACACCGTGGCCGAACTCATCACGATCGACGACCCCGACGACCCGCGCCTGCGCGACTACATCGGTCTGACCGACGTGGAACTCCGCCGCAGACGGGAGCCGGCCGAGGGCCTGTTCATCGCCGAGGGCGAGAAGGTCATCCGCCGGGCCAGGCAGGCGGGGTACGAGATGCGGTCGATGCTGCTCTCCGCCAAGTGGGTCGACGTGATGCGGGACGTCATCGACGAGGTCCCGGCGCCCGTGTACGCGATCCAGCCGGATCTCGCGGAGCGGGTCACGGGCTACCACGTGCACCGGGGCGCCCTCGCCTCGATGCAGCGCAAACCGCTCCCGGACGCCGCCGAACTGCTCGTGGGCGCCCGCCGGGTGGTGGTGATGGAGTCGGTGAACGACCACACCAACATCGGCGCGATCTTCCGCAGCGCGGCGGCGCTCGGCATGGACGCCGTGCTGCTCTCGCCGGACTGCGCGGACCCGCTGTACCGGCGTTCGGTGAAGGTGTCGATGGGCGCGGTGTTCTCGGTGCCGTACGCCCGCCTGGACAGCTGGCCGCGCGGCCTGGAGGCGGTACGGGAGGCGGGCTTCAAGCTTCTGGCGCTGACCCCGGCCGAGAAGGCGATGTCGATCGACGAGGCGGCCCCGCACCGCCTGGAGCGGGTGGCACTGATGCTGGGCGCGGAGGGCGACGGCCTGTCCACGCAGGCCCTGCGTGCCGCGGACGAGTGGGTCCGCATCCCGATGGCCCACGGCGTCGACTCGCTGAACGTGGGCGCGGCGGCGGCGGTGGCGTTCTACGCGGTGGCGACGGGCCGCCCGGAGTCCTGAGCCCCGCGGGAGGAGCCCCCGGCCCCCGCCGCGGCTACCCCTGGAGCGCCTGGGCGGCGGCGATGCCGAGCGCCACGACGAGGGTCACGACGACGAAGACGAAGAGCCGCTGCCGCAGCAGCCGAGGGTTGGCGGGGCGGCGGCCGGTCGACGTCGAGCGCCCACCGGGCCGGGTGGCGGGGCGCCCTCCGGTGCGGGGCCCGGCGGAGGGCCGGGAGGAGGGTCCGGGTCC
Source organism: Streptomyces sp. Qhu_M48 (assembly GCF_051305195.1). Lineage (NCBI taxonomy): Bacteria > Bacillati > Actinomycetota > Actinomycetes > Kitasatosporales > Streptomycetaceae > Streptomyces > Streptomyces sp. Qhu_M48. The sequence goes on from NZ_CP195432.1 coordinate 2,417,904, forward strand.
ACGCCCGTGGCCGCGCTCGGAGGAGCGCTCCGAGCCGCGATCGGCCCCACGATCCGACCCGCGGTCGGCCGCCCGCTCGGCGCCACGCTCGGTGTTCCGCTCGACGCCCCGGCCGGGTGCGTCCCGCTCCGGCCCCCGACCGGGCACGTCCCGCTCGGTGTAGCGCTCGGTCGGCCGCACGGCGTGCCGCTCCTCGGCCCGGTCACGCTGGACGGGCGGCCGCGAGACCGGCAGCCCCTGCGCCTCGCGCGCCGCGATCTCCTTGAGCCGCATGGACAGCTGGAGCGTGCTGGGACGGTCCTCGGGGTCCTTCGCGAGACAGGCTCGGACGAGTGGCGCCAGCGCGTCCGGCACGCCACTCAGATGCGGTTCCTCGTGGACCACCCGATAGAGCATGACCTCGGAACTGCCGTGCCCGAAGGGGGAGTCGGCCATCGCCGCGTACGCCAGGGTGGCGCCGAGCGAGAACACGTCGGTGGCGGGGGTGACGGCCGCGCCGCGCACCTGCTCGGGGGCGAGGAAGCCGGGCGAGCCGACGGCGGTGCCCACATGGGTCAGGGTGCTGGCCCCGGTGGCCCAGGCGATGCCGAAGTCGATGATCCGGGGGCCCTTGGGGGAGAGCAGGATGTTCGAGGGCTTGAGGTCCCGGTGCACGACCCCGGCCTCGTGGACGGCGACGAGGCCCTCCGAGAGCGCGGCCCCGATCGTGGCGACGTCGGCGGCGCGCAGGGCGCCCTCCTCGGCGACCCGGTCGTGCAGCGAGGGGCCGGGTACGTACTGGGTGGCGAACCAGGGGCGCTCGGCCTCCAGGTCGGCGGCGACGAGCCGGGCCGTACAGCCGCCGCGGATCCGCCGGGCGGCCGACACCTCACGGGCGAACCGCGAGCGGAACTCCTGGTCCTCGGCCAGATCGGGCCGGATCACCTTCAGCGCCACCCGCTGGCCGCGCCGGTCGGACCCCAGGTACACGACGCCCATCCCGCCGGCGCCCAGCCTCCGGTGGAGCCGGAACGACCCGACGATCCGCGGATCCTCGCGCCGGAGCCGCATCATCGCCATGTCCGTCCCCTCGTCCGTTCGACGTGGCACAGCTTACGTAGTGGCGCCCGTACGTGCTCATAGGCCGCGCCCTCGCACCGGGATCGATTGTCAGTACTGAGGGGGAGAGGAGGCGACGGCCCGCATCGGGACGCCCCTCCAACCCCCGGCGCCGACACCCCAGTTGACGATCCGTCCAGGAGCGGGCCGCCGGGTCCCGGGGGCGCCGGGGAAGCCCTCCGGACCAGGGCGTTCGCGCGGCCCCCGGCGAAGTGAGCGAAGTCACGCCGCCGCCACCCCTGTCCCGCCGGGCCGTCACCCTTCCACCGGCTCTCCCGGAACCCCTCCGGGAAGACCCCGGCTTCCCGGCCCCCGTCTCCACCCAGGGGAGTACGCCGTCCGGCCGGGCGTCATCCTCCGGGAGGCCCGCAAGTCGGTACGCGGGCATGACGTCCAGGCCCTCCCGGCTCCCTAGTGTTGATGTCAAGCGGCGGGTGCAGCACTCGTCCCCCGAGGTCACGCACCCGCCGCGCCAGACACGACAGGAGAGGAACCATGGCCTTCTCGGCACTTCGGACGAGCACCCGGCCTTCGAGCCGGCGTCACCCCCTGGTGGCCACCGCCATGGTCCTCCCTCTCGCGGCCCTGCTCGTGGTCGTCTTCGGCGGCTGGGAAGCGGTGGTCACACAGGCGTCGTCCGTGGGCGTGATGCTGGGGCGCTGAGAAGCGCCCCGGACCCGGGAGAGCGGCCCGGGTCGGGACATCCGGCCATCAGCCCCGTGGGGACGGGGGTGCGGCGGACGGCAGCGTGGGGCCGGTCAGCTGGGGAGCTGACCGGCCCTCGCGCCTTTCCGCCCCGTACGCTCCCTCCGTGGACTCCCCTCGCAGGCCTCCCCTCGACCGGCTCGCCGCCCTCGCGCACGCCGCCGCCCACCGCCCGGGCACGCCCTGCCACTGCGCGAGCGGCCTCGTCGGGGTGCTGGCCGACCGGGACGACGGGACGGTCGTGCGTCACGGGCGGCTGGTCGCGAAGGCGCACGCGCCCGGCACGGACCCCGAGGCGCACCGCGTACGCCTGGCACTGGCCGGCCACCCGGACGTCGCGGACGTCCTCCTCCCACCCCTCCCGGCGCCCGCGCCCACTCCCGCCCTCACGCCCGACGCACTCGACGGCCGCCCCGTCACGCTGTGGCCGTACGGCCCGCCGGTCGACCCCGCGGACCCCGACGCCGCCCCCTGGGAGGAGGCGGCGACGCTCCTCGCCGGGCTCCACCGCACCCCGCCGCCCCCCGGGTTGGCCGACCGGCTCCCGGAGATGCGGGCTCCCCTCAAGGTGGCCCTGGCGGTGGACCGGATGCGCGGGACGGCACCGGACCACCCGGCGGCCGCGACGGTGGAGGCGGCCTGGCGATCGATCCCCGACGCCGCCCGGCGGCCCACCCCCGGCGGAGCCTCCCCGGCGCCCCGGTTGCTCTGCCACGGCGACTTCCACCTGGGCCAACTGGTGCGCGTACCGGCTCCCGTACCGGCCCAGGCCACCCGGCCCGCACCCCCCGCCGCCTGGCGACTCATCGACGTGGACGACCTGGGTCTGGGCGACCCCGCCTGGGATCTGGCCCGCCCCGCCGCCTGGTTCGCCGCCGGGCTCCTCCCCCCGGAGGTCTGGTCCCGTTTCCTCGGCGCGTACCAGCGGGCGGGAGGACCCGCCGTGGGCGCCGATCCGTGGATCCGACTCGACGTGCCCGCCCGTGCCCTGACGGTCCAGACCGCCGCTCTGGCGCTCGCCAAGTCGACGGCGGAGCACCGGCCGCTCGACGAGGTCGAGGACGTGATGATCGACACCTGTGCCCGTATCGCCGGACTCCGAACCGATTCGGCCGGTTCGGCGTCCCGTTAAGGTGAAGCACCATTCGAACGGCGAAGTCAGGGAGTTGAGCCGACCATGCAGTGTCCCAAGTGCCATGCGGCCATGCACACGTACAACCGCAACGGTGTCCAGATCGAGCAGTGCAGCGGCTGCCGCGGGATATTCCTGGACTACGGCGAGCTGGAGGCCCTGACCCGCCTGGAGTCCCAGTGGGTCCAGCAGGCCCCGCCCGCGCCGCCCGCCCCGCAGGCCTACCCGGCGCAGCCCGCCCCGGCGGCTCCCGCCTGGGGCGCCCCGCACCACGGTGGCCACCACGGCGGCGGTCACCACCGTCAGCGTGGTTTCGGCCGGATGCTCTTCTCCTCCTGACCGGGGGTACGATGAAGCCCCCGGCCGCGCGATGCGGCCGGGGGCTTCTCGGTGGTGCGCGATACTGGGATTGAACCAGTGACCTCTTCCGTGTCAGGGAAGCGCTCTCCCGCTGAGCTAATCGCGCGGGGTGCACACGAACATACCCGGAGGTACTGCGTACTGCGTGCGCGATACTGGGATTGAACCAGTGACCTCTTCCGTGTCAGGGAAGCGCTCTCCCGCTGAGCTAATCGCGCGGGTGATCCGAAGATCCAGGACCCGGGGGTCCAGTGGACGATACTGGGATTGAACCAGTGACCTCTTCCGTGTCAGGGAAGCGCTCTCCCGCTGAGCTAATCGTCCTTGGAGGTGGAGACGGGATTTGAACCCGTGTAGACGGCTTTGCAGGCCGTTGCCTCGCCTCTCGGCCACTCCACCAGGAGTGAATACAGGGGTTCGGGAAGATCCCCCACATCGAGCGGACGACGAGATTCGAACTCGCGACCCTCACCTTGGCAAGGTGATGCTCTACCAACTGAGCCACGTCCGCTTGTCGTTTCCGTTTCGCTTGCGCGTCCCGGCGACGTGTTGAACTCTAGCGGATTCCTGGGCCAGCACAAAAACGCGTTTCCGCAGCGTGCTGACCTGCGCGCCGATCCCGGTGCCCGGCCGGGCGTCCCGGAGGGTTCGCGCCGCGTTCACTCGCCGTGTTCCCCGGGTGGCGCGGAGCCCTCGTCCCGCGCGCCCCCTCCGTACGCCGACGCGTGTGCCCGGTGTCCCTCCTCCGGCCGACCTAGACTCGATGCGTGCACGACCTTGCTCCTCTGGCCCGCTTCGGCGGCCTCGTCGCGACCGACCTCCGGGACGTCACCCACGACCCCGAAGCCCTGGACTCCGCCGGCTTCTGGGCCGTCTGCGCGGACTTCGAGGGGCGCCTGACCTGCGCCCGCTTCGGAGACGTGCGGCCGGACCCCGTCCCCGCGCCCCTCCCGGGCGCCTGGCGCGGCCCCGCCGCCGGTGACTGGACGTCCTCCCTCGACCGCACCGCGTACATCGCGGGGGTGCGGCGCGTGCGCGAGCACATCGCGCGCGGCGAGGTCTACCAGGCGAACCTCTGCCGGGTGCTGACCGCGCCGCTGCCGGATCCGGCCGTCGCCGACGTCGACGCCCTCACCGCGCTGCTCGCCCGCGGCAACCCCGCCCCGTACGCCGGGACGATCCGTCTCCCCGCCCACGGCGTGGAGATCGCCACCGCCTCTCCCGAGCTCTACCTCCGGCGGGAGGGGGCGCTGATCTCCTCGGGCCCCATCAAGGGGACCGGTCGCACCGCGGCCGACCTGCTGCCCAAGGACCACGCGGAGAACGTGATGATCGTCGACCTGGTCCGCAACGACCTGGGGCGCGTCAGCGAGACCGGCTCCGTCGCCGTCCCCGCCCTCTGCGCGGTCGAGGAGCACCCCGGCCTCGTCCACCTCGTCTCCACGGTCACCGGCCTGCTGCGCGAGGGCGCCGGCTGGCCCGGGCTGCTGGACGCCACCTTCCCGCCCGGCTCCGTCACGGGCGCGCCCAAGTCCAGCGCGCTGCGGATCATCGAGGCGCTGGAGACCGCGCCGCGCGGCCCCTACTGCGGAGGCGTCGGCTGGGTCGACGCCGACGCGGGCACCGCCGAGCTGGCCGTCGGCATACGCACCTTCTGGATCGACCGTCCCGAGGGCGTGCTGCGCTTCGGTACCGGCGCCGGGATCACCTGGGGCTCCGACCCGGAGCGGGAATGGGAGGAGACCGAGCTCAAGGCGGCCCGGCTCGTCGCGATAGCGTCGGGCGCCTACGAGTCAGGCGCCCTTGAGGCGAGCGGAAAGGCCATTTCTCGATGAAACTCTGGGTCAACGGCGGGCTGCACGACGCGGAGACCGCTCTGGTCTCCGTTCTGGACCACGGACTGACCGTCGGCGACGGGATCTTCGAGACGGTGAAGGCCGTCCGGGGAGAAACGTTTGCTCTGACGCTTCACCTGGAGCGGCTCACCCGCTCCGCCAGAGGCCTCGGCCTGCCCGACCCGGACCTGGACGAGGTCCGCCGAGCCTGCGCCGCCGTCCTCGAAGCCAACCCGATGGAACTCGGCCGGCTGCGCGTCACGTACACCGGCGGGTTCTCCCCGCTCGGCTCGGAGCGCGGGGACGCGGGCCCCACCCTGGTCGTCGCCCTCGGCGAGAGCAGCCGTCGCGCCGACTCCACCGCCGTGGTCACCGTGCCCTGGACCCGCAACGAGCGCGGCGCCCTCACCGGCCTCAAGACCACCTCGTACGCCGAGAACGTGGTCGCCCTCGCCAGGGCGCGCGAGCACGGGGCGACCGAGGCGCTCTTCGCCAACACCGTCGGGCAGCTCTGCGAGGGCACCGGCTCCAACGTCTTCGTCGTGGTCGACGGCCGGATCCTCACCCCGCCCGTCTCCTCCGGCTGCCTCGCCGGCATCACCCGCGCCCTCGCCGTGCGGTGGACCGGCGCGCAGGAGGCCGACCTGCCGCTGGACGTCCTGGAGAGCGCCGAGGAGATCTTCCTGACCTCGACCCTCCGTGACGTACAGGCCGTGCACCGGGTGGACGGACGCGAGCTGAGCCCCGCGCCCGGCCCGGTCACCGCCAAGGCCATGCGGATCTTCGACGAGAACGCCGCCCGGGACCGGGACCCGCGCCTCGGGTAAAACCTGATGACGGACGGCCCCGGGGTGGGTAGAACACCCATGATGACCACCACCCTGCGGCCGGCCGAGCCGCTACAGCAGAGGCCCGACGGCGGCCGTTCCCGCACCTACGACGTGTGTGTGAACAGCCGCCGTGTCGGTTCCGTCCATCTCTCCACCGACCCCGGCTTCGGCGCCGCCGCCGGCGTGATCGGCCGGCTCCGGGTCGACGAACCGGACCGTGGACGGGGCCGGGGCACGGTCGCCGCGCTCGCCTCCGAGGAGGTGCTGCGGGGCTGGGGCTGCGTCGAGGCGCAGATCTCGGTGCCCGCCGACGCCGAGGCGGCGCTGCGGATGGCCGACTCGCTCGGGTACACCGAGCGCAGCCGGAACATGGTCAAGGAGCTGCCCGCCGAGCCGCCGGAGCTGCCCGGGGGCGTCGAGGTGCGGCCGATGACCGAGGCCGAGTTCGGGGAGTGGGAGGTCCGGGCCAAGGACGGCTTCGCGCGCAGCTGGATCGACCGCGGCGTCCCCGAGGCCCAGGCCCGGGCCAAGGCGGAGAGCAGTCACGCGAGGTTCCTGCCGCTGGGCCTGGCGACCCCCGGCGTCGCGATCCACGTGGTCGTACGGGACGGGCGGCCCGCCGGACACCTCTGGACCGGCCGGATCGAGCTGGAGCCGGAGCGATGGGCGGCCTTCGTGTACGACATCGAGGTCGCCGAGGGACAGCGCGGACGCGGCTACGGCCGGGCGCTCATGCTGCTCGCCGAGCGGGTCGCCCGGGAGGCCGGGGAGACCCGGCTCGGACTGCACGTCTTCGCGGGCAACACGCCGGCGATCCGGCTGTACGAGTCGCTCGGCTTCCGTACGACCCACGTCAACAGCGCGAAGGAGCTGCGGTAGACGCCGGCGGACGGGTCGGGCCCGCGGTCGGGGTCAGGCGCCGAGGAGGCGGTCGGCGATCTCCTCGATCCGTCCGCGCAGACCGTCCTGGCTCTGGCCACCGTCCAGACGCTCACCGTCGATGACGTAGGTCGGGGTGCCGGTGACCTTGATCGCCTTGCCCTCGGCCTCGTCGGCGTCGACGGTCAGCAGATGCCGGCCGTCGATCAGGGCGGTGTCGAACTCCTCGGCGTCCAGGCCCAGTTCGCCGGCGATCTCGATGAGCACCGGCTCGCCCCGCTCGCCCAGCTCGGCGGTCCTGGCGAGCAGCGCCGCCACGTACGGCCAGCCCTTGCCCTGCTCGACGGCCTCCTCGGCGGCCTGGGCGGCCGCGTACGCGTGCTTGTGCTTCGCGAGCGGGAAGTGGCGCAGCTGGACGTCGAGCCGGTCGCCGTACTTCTCGCGGAGCGCGTGGACGTCGTCGAGGGCCCGGAAGCAGTCGGGGCACTGGAGGTCGAACCACGCCTCGAGGACGACGGGGGAGGCGGGTGCGGTGGTGGAGTCGCTCATGACAGCAGTCTCCCTCACCGGGACCTGGGGAGGAGATCCGGCCGGGGTGACCCGGAGATCTCCCTGAGACCGGCCTCGGGCCATGGCCCGAGGCGGCCTCGGCGGTGCAGGATGGAAGGGACGTATCACCCGGGACCTGGAGGACCGCATGCTCGCCGAGACGATTTGCTCCGCGGTGTCCGCGGCGGGCCTGGGCATCGCCGCGATCATGGCGTACCGGAAGCGGTTCCTGCCCGCCGCCCGGATCGCGGCCTACGCCCTGGTGCCGCTCGGTCTGGTGATGACGGGGGCCGTCGAGTGGATCGCTGACACGGCGTTCAGTCCGGTCGCCTGGGCCGGCTTCGGTGTGCTCGGCGCCGCCTGGCTGCTCCTGTTGTCCACCCGGTCCGTCGAGCGGCGCCGGGGCGGCCGGAAGCAGGCCACCCGGGGGGCCGAGCCGGGTGCCGTGGCCCCCGGGGCGTCGGCGCCCTCCCGTGCCGTGACGGCGAAGCCGCAGGCCGGCAAGGCCGCTGGAGAGGACTTCAGTGACATCGAGGCGATTCTGAAGAAGCACGGAATCTGATCGCTTCTGGCGATTCCCCTTCCCGTGATCCACGGGAAGGGGTGAACTCCCTTTGCGCTGGAGCGTTTTAGGGGACTTCAGGGGTCCTGGGTGCGCGATCATCCACCCGAGATGCTGGATACCTCGCGGGACCCCGTTCCCGCCGCCCCCGATGCCCCTGCCGAAGAGCCGCGCGGCTGTCTGTTCGCGCTCTCCCAGCCCCCTCTGATGATCTTCCTCGGGGTGATCGGCTGTCTGCTGCTGATGGCCGCCGTGCACGATCTCTTCGTGCTGTGAGGTGTGCGGCGCGGGGTGCGGTGGGGTGTGCGGAGGCGCGTGCTGGGACGTCTCCCGCCTCGGTCCCCGCTCCGGCCCGTCTCAGCCCGCGGCTTCCTTGCGCCGTGCCCGGTACGCGGCCACGTGCAGACGGTTGCCGCAGGTGCGGCTGTCGCAGTAGCGGCGCGAACGGTTGCGGGAGAGGTCGACGAAGGCCCGGCCGCAGTCCGGCGCCTCGCAGCGCCGCAGCCGCTCCTGCTCGCCCGCCACCACGATGAACGCGAGCGCCATGCCGCAGTCGGCCGCGAGGTGGTCCGCCACGGAGGCGCCCGGCGCGAAGTAGTGCACGTGCCAGTCGTAGCCGTCGTGGTCGGTGAGCTGCGGTGTGGTGCCCGCACCCGCCACGAGCTGGTTGATCAGGGGGGCCGCGATCCGGGACTCGGGGGCGGAGAAGACCGCCGCGAAATTCTCGCGCACCGCGCGCACGGCCCGGAGGTCGCCGGGCCCGAGCTCCCCCACGCCGCTGATCTTGTGCGCCTCCACGAAGATCCGCAGCCCCTGGAGGTCCGCGAGCTCGTCGGCGCGGTCGCCCTGGGGCGCCGTGTTCATCAGATCGACGACGGTGTCGAGGGCGATCCGGGTGTCGTGGGGGATCAGCACGATTCGCTCCCTGGCCGGCCGCGGGCGGGCGCCCGCGGAATGGCGCTGACTTTAGCGCGACCGGGAAAAGGACACCGGCGCCCACCACCGCGCCGGCTGCGCGGTGGGAGCGCCGGATGTCGTGCCTATGTGGCTGCCCGCGCGGCGCCGTCGCCCCGAGTCGGACGGCGCCGTGCGGCTCTCGGCCTGGCTCAGCTGTCGGCCAGGATGTGGGAGAGCTCCGTGTCGAGATCGAAGTGTCGATGCTCGGTGCCCGGTGGCACAGCGGCGTCGGTCCTCTTCAGGAACGACTCCAGGGCCCTCGCCGGGGCCTCGAGCAGGGCTTCTCCCTCGGGGGAACTCAACGCGATGCAGACGACTCCCTGACCGTGACTACGGGACGGCCAGACACGGACGTCGCCCGTGCCGGTGGGCCGGTGCAGCCCCTCGGCGAGAAGGTCGCGGGCGAAGACCCACTCGACCGTCTCCTCGGCTCCGGTGTGGAAGGTGGCGTGCACGGCATAGGGATCGGCCGTGTCATACCGCAGGCCCGCGGGTACAGGCAGTGAGGACTCGCTCGACACAACGAGGCGCAGGTGCAGCTCGCAGCTGACCGTGGTGTTCATAAGCGCCAGGGCCTTTCGCTCAGTGTGCGCTCGGGGATTCGCACGTCGGCGAAATCGACATGCCACCTCCAGTGCCGTTGTAAACCCCTCTGTCGGTTTTGTGATCGTTCAGGTAGCTCGTATGGGTGCGTGTGACCTGCGGTAATACCGCCATTCCGGCGACGGCTCGCCGTCCGGTAAGTTGGGAGGCATGAATGCGGAGAGTGACGAGCGCACCGGGGAGTCCGCAGACGGCCAGGAAGCCGAACTGGGATCCCGCGCACCGGAGTTCATCAAGTCCCGACGAGGCCTGCATCTGAGCTGGCAGGTCGGTGTCTTCGTCGTGGGTCTGGCGGTGGTCGGTGCCGGAGTGCTCATGCTGGTGCTCCCGGGCCCCGGCTGGCTGGTCATCTTCGGCGGCATGGCGATCTGGGCGACCGAGTTCGTCTGGGCCCAGCTCGTGCTCCGCTGGACCAAGCGCAAGGTCACCGAGGCCGCCCAGCGCGCCCTCGACCCCAAGGTCCGCCGCCGCAACATCATCCTGACCACCGTCGGCCTGGTGATCATCGCCGTCCTGCTCGGCGTCTACCTCTGGAAGTTCGGCTTCGTCATGCCGTGGAAGATCACCGAGTGACCCTCGGATGGTTCGGGAGCCCCGCTGACATGCGGTAATGTTTGCGGTGCACCGGGGCGATTAGCTCAGTGGGAGAGCACTTCGTTCACACCGAAGGGGTCACTGGTTCGAACCCAGTATCGCCCACCACCCGGCCCGAAGGCCCGAGACGGATCACCGTCCCGGGCCTTCGGCGTCTTCCGTCACCGCATCCGCGCGACCCGGTCCCGGAGCCTCCGGGCGTCCCGCAGCCGCTGCTCGTAGGTGGCACCCACCGCGAGCAGCAGGAGCCCGGCGAGGGCCGGCGGCAGCCAGCGCGGCAGCGCGCCCACCACCTGCACCACGTACGGCGCCAGCTCGTGCAGCCCGTCCAGGACCAGCACCGTGCCACCGAGGACCAGCAGCGCCTGGAGCCGGAACCGCGCGCCCAGCAGCGTCACCGTGAGCGCCACGACCCCCAGGGCCAGCGGGCGCGCCCACTCCGGGTCCATCCAGGCCGCGAAGAGGCTCGGCAGCAGCGTCGCCGCGAGACCGGGGCCGTACGCCGTCCAGGACGAGGCCTCCGGGTCCCGGCGCCGCCGCAGGAACCCGACGACCAGGGCGGGCACGGTCACCGGCAGCGTGTACGCCTCCGGGGTCGTGACGTCCCAGACCGCCAGCCGCACCCAGGTGGCGAGCAGGAACAGCGCCGCCGCCGTCCAGGAGGCGAACCGGCGCCGCTCCGGCCGCACCGCCGTCGCCGCCGCGATCACCCCGCCGAGGGCCAGGGCGAGCGCGAGGAAGGCCGGCCGGGACACGGCGATCCCGAGGGCGAGCAGCCCCACGGCCCCGCCCGTGATCTCCACCGCCAGGGCCACCGGGCGCGGAGCCCGGGAGCCGAGGGCGGCGGTCGCCGCCGGGACGAGCAGCAGCGCGAGCGCCGTCCAGTGGTCCTCGAACCCGCCGACGGCCGCCGCCGCGAACACGAGCCCCGTCGCCGTGAGCACCGCCCCGCAGGCCGCGACCACCCGGCGCGCGCCGCCACCGAGCACCGCCACGCCCGTGAGGAGCCCCAGCACCACCCCGAGCGCGGTGAACGTGGCCCCCCGCACGTCCAGGGCCAGGGCGATCGCGCTCAGGACGGACGCCAGCCCGGCGGCGTACGCGCTCCACCCGAGGGCGGTCCCCGGCTCGACGGCGGACGGCTGACGGCCCGGCCGCTCGGGCGCCCAGGAGACCCACGGCGCACCGGGACCGATGGCGCCCGGCGGATTCGCCGGTCCCGGCCCGCCGACCGGTGCCCCGGGCGCCTCGGCCGGACGCAGGCCGCGTGTGAGCGGGCCCGGACGGACGGCGCAGGCCAGCGCCGCCGCGCTGGTGAGGAGCTGGAGGGAGAGCGTCGCCGCGTACGGCAGGTCGAGGGAGACCGGCAGCGCGGTCAGGAGCGCCCAGACCAGGACGAGGGCGGCGCAGCGCGCCCACAGCCGGGGGAGGGCCGCGAGAACGGCGGCGGCCACCGCGAGGACCAGGACGGCCGTCGCCGGGTACGAGGCCAGGGCGCGCCCGGCGTGCTCGCCCGACCAGACCTCCGTGGTCCGGGCCACCGGCCCGAGCAGGCCCGCCGCCACCGGCGGCAGCGCCCACGCGGCCCCGAGCGCCGCCACCCCGGCCCCCGCGCCGGCGAGGCCGAGCCGGACCCCGGCCGGCAGCCGCACCCCGGCCGCGCGGGCTCCGTCAGGACCGGCGGCCGCGTCGGTGGGCGTCGGCCGCCCGGCCCCCGCCTCTCCCGCCGCGGGGGCAGTGCCCGAGCCCACCGCGCCCACGCGCCACACCGACGCCAGGGCGAGCCCGCACAGGACGTACGCCGGCACGGTCCACTCCGCCGGGACGGACCCCCTCAGCAGACCGCCCAGGGCCGTCACGGCCGTCAGACCGGCGATCGCCGCCCCCGCCACCGACAGCGTGGGCGTCCGCCAGGCCACGTACAGCGTCACCGCCGCGCCCGCCAGGAGCAGCGGCGCGCCGCTCCACGGCGAGGTGAGCGAGAGCCAGCCACCGGTCAGGAGCGCCCAGCCGCCCAGCACCACCGCACCGGTGGCCGCCGTGATCCGGACCGACGCCGGCCGGGTCCACAGCACCAGGGCCCCGTCCGCCGCGGCCGTGACCAGCGCCGCCCACGCGAAGGCCGTCGGCCCGCCGCCGGCCGCGAGCACCCCGAGCGGCAGCGGCAGCTGGCCGGCGACCACGGCCGCGGGCAGCGGGCTCCGCAGCCGGGACAGCGCCGAACCGTACGCCGCCCACGCGCCCGCGAGGACCGCGGCGGCCACCGCCGTGTACCCGAGGCCGTCCGTCTCCGGCAGCGCCACCCGGTGCAGCGCGTACGCGTCGAGCACCATCAGGACCAGACCCAGCGCCGCCACCGACTCGGCCGTCGACACCAGGCTCCGGCGCAGCAGTGCCACGGGCGCCACCAGCGCCGCCGACGTCACCAGCGACAGCACCGCGGCGCGGCCGCCGATCCCCATCGAGCCCCAGCTCACCAGGGTGAAGGCGACCGCCGCGATCGTCAGCAGAGTGCCGCCGAGCGTGAGCAGCACGTTCTGCGCGCTCCGCGGCGTCGAGTCCGCCACCGGCGGGCGCGGGCGCGCCGTCGCCGCCCTCGCCGGCGCGGCCGGCGCGTACAGCACCTGGAGCAGCCAGGCCCGCCGGGCCAGCAACTGGGACCGGCGTGTGTCGAGTTGGGCCAGCTCACGGTCGACGAGCACCAGCTCGTCCGCGGGCGGCAGGGAGTTGTCCATGTCCGGAGTGTGGCCCGGGCCACACCCGGCGGGAATGCGTCCCGGTACTCATCTTCGGCCGCTTCCCGCCTGAGTACCCCGGGCGGCGGGCGGCCGGTTTGAACGGAGGGCGCGAAGGCCTGTATGGTTCAACCCGTTCCCGGGCGATTAGCTCAGCGGGAGAGCACTTCGTTCACACCGAAGGGGTCACTGGTTCGATCCCAGTATCGCCCACCGGGTAGAGGCCGGTCCGTCGAAAGACGGACCGGCCTCTGTCATGTGTCAGGCCGCCGTGCCCAGTTCCGGCCGAAGCGGCCACGCCGGGTCCACCGTCTCCGGCGTGCCCTGCCGGGTGAACCAGGCCTGGAGCCCCCGCGCCTGCGCCGCGTGCCACACCGCCTGCAGGGTGTGGAGCTCCGCCGGGGTCAGCCGTTCGAGCCGGGACGAGAAGCGCCGCGCCACCGCCCGTACGACATCGAGCGCCGCCGTCGCGTCCGCCGCCGCGTCGTGCGCGCCCGCCAGCTCCACCTCGTAGAACGCGCACAGGTCCGTGAGCGTGCGCCGGCCCTTGCGGTAGCGGTCCAGGTGCTTGTCCAGGACCCGCGGGTCGAGCACGCACAGCGGAGCGCCCCCCAGGTAGTCGCCGAGCGTGGACGCCCGGTGCCTGCGCAGCTCCCGGTCGAGGATCGTCAGATCGAACGGCGCGTTCATCACCACCAGCGGACGGCCCGCCGCGGTCTGCTCGGACAGGGCGCGCGCCACCTCCTCCATCACCGGAGCCGGCCAGCGGCCGTTCCGCTGGAGGTGCTCGTCCGTCAGGCCGTGCACGGCGGTGGCCCCTTCGGGCACCGGTATGCCCGGATTGACCAGCCAGCGCGTCACCCGCGGACGGGCTCCCGCGGCATCCTGCACGACCAGTGCGGCCGAGACGATCCGGTCGCCCTCGACGTCGACTCCCGTGGTCTCCGTGTCGAAAGCGGCCAGGGGCCCTTCGTACCAGTGCATCGTCATCCCTGAACTCCCTGCACACGTGCGGCAGATGGCCAACCCCCTGCCCCGAAACGGTGATACCCGGACTGTTTGCGCCGTACGCGGACCGGTCACAACACAAGGGACGGGGAAGGAAATCGACATGGCGCTCGCCCAGCCCGAGTCGGGAGGGCTGCCGCCCCAGCGGCTGGCACCGACGCGCGGCTCACTCGCCACCACCGCCTGCATGGAGACCCTTCAGGTGGGCTATCTGCACGCGGTCGCTGCCGCGGCCGGCTGCTCGCTCTCCCAGCCGTTTCCGGACAACGGCATCGACTGGCACGTGAGCCACAGCGCTCCCGCGCACACCGTCGACGACGAGGTGACCATCAAGGTGCAGCTCAAGTGCACCTACCAGATATCGCCGCGCCCGCCCGGGAGCACCTTCTCGTTCACCCTCGACAACGACCACCTGGTGAAGCTCGCCAGGACGCCGGTCTCCGTGCACAAGATCCTCGTCGTGATGCTCGTCCCGAGGTCACAGGAGGACTGGCTGAGGGCCGGCCACGACCGGCTCGACCTGCGGCACTGCTGCTACTGGATCAACCTGGCCGGACACCCGGTCACGGGACGGCGCCGGACCACCGTGCGCATACCGACGGCACGGATCTTCGACGACCGGGCGCTCTGCGAGATCATGACCCGGGTCGGCGTGGGAGGGAGACCTTGATGCACCGACCGACCGACGAACCGAGGTTCGGGGAGGAGGGGACCGGGGCCGGACACGGCCCCGTCTCCGTTCCCCCGCCCTACCGGCCCCACCCGGCGCCCGGCGACACCCCCGGCCCGTGGACCGGGGTCCCCGCCCCGCCCGCCGGCCCCTGGGCGGACAGCCAGGGCGCGCCCGACCCCGGCCGGGTCGACCCGCGGGTCCTCGGCGCCCTCCTCGCCCGCCACGGGTGGCGCAGGCGCGGCGGGGCGGCTGGCCGCTACAGCCGCTGGACGCCCCCCGGCCCCGGCACGGGCACCAGCCTCCTCGTCCCCGAGAGCCGCGCCTTCCCGGACTGCGAGGACCTCCTCGGCGAGGCGCTCACCGCCCTCGCCCGCAGCGGCACGCCCTCCGCGCGCGAGGTCCTCACCGGCCTCGCCGTGCCCAGCGACGAGATCCGCTGGTGGCGCGACGTGCCCCCGGGCCCGGCCGGCACCGTCCCCTGGACCGTGCAGGAACAGCTCAGGTCCGCCGCCCGTCAGCTGCTCCTCGCCGGCGCCCTCGCGGTGCGCGGCCGGGCCGGCTACCACGGGGCCCGGCACCGGCGCCCCGCCCAGGCCTCCCTGGAGACCGTCGTCGTCGGCGCGGCGCCCGGCGGCCGCGGCATGACCGCCTTCCTGCCCGTCGAACCGGGCCGCCCGATCGCCGTCCGGCTCTACCACGCGCTGCACGCCGCCCGTGAGGCCACCGACTACCAGCGGGCCACCGGCGGCATGGAGGCCTTCGACGCCGCCGTCGAGGCGGGCGTCAGCCGGGAACTCACCGAGGCGCTCGTCGCCCTCGTCCGCGGCACCGAGGGTGCCCGCATCGCCCTGGAGTGGGCCCCGTCGACGGGTGCGCCCGCGGGGTGCGCCGCCCGGCCCGAACCGGTCGAGTTCTCGCCCGGCGACCTGCCCGCCCTGCGCGAGGCGAGCGCCCGCTACCTGACCGACGAGCCGTCCGTGCCGGTACGGCTCACCGGCGCCGTCGTCCGCATGCGCCGCTCCGGGCCGCGCGGCGAGGGCACCGTGCGCCTCCGGGTGCTCGGCGGGGCGGAGGTCCCGCACGTCCGCGTCACCCTCGACGAGGAGGCGTACCGCACCGCGGGCCACGCCCACCTCGTCGGCCTCCCGATCCGGGTGGCGGGCCGCCTGGAGAGCCGGGGCGGCTTCCGCCGCCTCACCGACGCCTCCGGGGTGGTCCCCGTCCAGGTCGACGAGACGGAACGGGACCGGCTGATGAAGTCGCTCCAGGGGACCGTCGAGGACGCTGACTTCTTCGAGGAGACCTGCGGCCCCGACGAGGCATAGCGCCGGACCCGGCGCGAGCCGCGGCAAACCGTTTCGCGGGCGGGTCGGTCGCCTCGGTAGGATCGGCCGTGCGCGGCACCTCGTCTCTGTCGCGCACCGCCGGCGCCGGCACCTCGTGCCTGCCAGCGCCCCTATGTATGGAGCATTCGTGTCTGATGTCCGTGTGACCGTCCAGTCCGCCTCGGAAGCAGAGGAGAGGGCGGTGAGCGCGGGCACCACCGCCGGCGCCCTGTTCGCCGACGACCGCACCGTCATCGCCGCCCGCGTCGGCGGCGAGCTGAAGGACCTGTCGTACGAGCTCTCCGACGGCGACGTCGTCGAGGGCGTCGAGATCTCCTCCCCGGACGGTCTCGACATCCTGCGCCACTCGACCGCGCACGTCATGGCCCAGGCCGTGCAGGAGCTCTTCCCCGAGGCCAAGCTGGGCATCGGCCCGCCGGTCCGGGACGGTTTCTACTACGACTTCGACGTCGAGAAGCCCTTCACCCCCGAGGACCTCAAGGTCATCGAGAAGAAGATGCAGGAGATCCAGAAGCGCGGCCAGCGCTTCGCCCGCCGGGTGGTGACCGACGAGGACGCCCGCGCCGAGCTGGTGGACGAGCCGTACAAGCTGGAGCTCATCGGCATCAAGGGCTCCGCGTCGACCGACGACGGCGCCAGCGTCGAGGTGGGCGGCGGCGAGCTGACCATCTACGACAACCTCGACGCCAAGACCGGCGACCTGTGCTGGAAGGACCTCTGCCGCGGTCCGCACCTGCCCACCACCCGGAACATCCCGGCGTTCAAGCTGATGCGCAACGCCGCCGCCTACTGGCGCGGCAGCGAGAAGAACCCGATGCTCCAGCGCATCTACGGCACCGCCTGGCCGTCGAAGGAAGAGCTGAAGGCCCACCTCGACTTCCTCGCCGAGGCCGAGAAGCGCGACCACCGCAAGCTCGGCAACGAACTCGACCTCTTCTCCGTCCCGGACGAGATCGGCTCCGGCCTCGCGGTCTTCCACCCCAAGGGCGGCATCATCCGCCGGGTCATGGAGGACTACTCGCGCAGGCGCCACGAGGAGGAGGGCTACGAGTTCGTCTACTCGCCGCACGCCACCAAGGGCAAGCTGTTCGAGAAGTCGGGTCACCTCGACTGGTACGCCGAGGGCATGTACCCCCCCATGCAGCTCGACGAGGGCGTGGACTACTACCTCAAGCCCATGAACTGTCCGATGCACAACCTGATCTTCGACGCGCGCGGCCGCTCGTACCGTGAACTGCCGCTGCGCCTCTTCGAGTTCGGCACCGTGTACCGGTACGAGAAGTCGGGCGTCGTGCACGGCCTGACCAGGGCCCGCGGCTTCACCCAGGACGACGCGCACATCTACTGCACCAAGGAGCAGATGGCGGAGGAGCTGGACAAGACCCTCACCTTCGTCCTGAACCTGCTGCGCGACTACGGTCTGACCGACTTCTACCTGGAACTGTCCACCAAGGACCCGGAGAAGTTCGTCGGCTCGGACGAGATCTGGGAGGAGGCCACCGCGGTCCTCCAGCAGGTCGCCGAGAAGCAGGGACTCCCGCTGACCCCCGACCCGGGCGGCGCCGCGTTCTACGGCCCGAAGATCTCGGTGCAGGCACGCGACGCCATCGGCCGTACCTGGCAGATGTCGACCGTGCAGCTCGACTTCAACCTGCCGGAGCGCTTCGACCTGGAGTACACCGCCCCGGACGGCACCAAGCAGCGCCCGGTCATGATCCACCGCGCGCTGTTCGGTTCGATCGAGCGCTTCTTCGCGGTGCTCCTGGAGCACTACGCGGGCGCGATGCCGCCGTGGCTGGCGCCCGTCCAGGCGACCGGCATCCCGATCGGTGACGCCCACGTCGACTACCTGCACGAGTTCGCCGCCAAGGCGAAGAAGCGGGGCCTGCGGGTGGAGGTCGACTCCTCCTCGGACCGGATGCAGAAGAAGATCCGGAACGCGCAGAAGCAGAAGGTCCCGTTCATGATCATCGCGGGCGACGAGGACATGGCCGCCGGCGCCGTCTCCTTCCGCTACCGCGACGGTTCGCAGGAGAACGGCGTCCCCGTCGACGAGGCGATCGCCAAGCTCGCCAAGGTCGTCGAGGACCGCGTCCAGGTCTGACGGCCCGAAGCGTGACCTAGGAGGCCCCCGGGGAACCCCCCGGGGGCCTTCCGCCGTCCTCGTCCTCGCCCTCCCGCCGGAACGTCTGGATCAGCCAGGACGAGAACGAACCCGTCACCGCGCCGAGCAGGGCCAGACTGCAGGCCATCATGCCCACCGCGACCAGCCTGCCGATGGGCGTCACCGGCACCACGTCGCCGTACCCCACCGTCGCCAGCGTGGCGGAGGCCCACCACACCGCGTCGCCGAAGGTCACGATCGAGGCGCCTGGGGCGTCCACCTCGTACCGGTAGACGGTGAGCGCGCCCGCGAAGCCGAGCAGGGCCACGGTGAGGCCCGAGTAGACCATCACGCGCGCGTAGAGACCGAGCCGCGGTTTGTCGTGGCGGCGCTGGATCTGGTTGTAGATGCTGACCATCCGCACCGGTCGCAGCAGCGGCAGGATCACGACGACCGTGTCCAGGAGGTGGCCGCGGAGGAAGCGGAGCGGACCCAGGCCGCTGAGCCGGAGCCGTACCGCGTAGTCCGCGATGAAGAGGGCCCAGGCGCCGAGGGTCACCGCGAGACAGAGGTCGAGCCAGCCCTGGGGGAGGCGGTGGTGGGCGAGGATGCGGACCGCGTAGCCCGTCAGGTAGACGAGGGAGGCCACGGCGAGCGGCCCCTCCATGCGGCGGTCCCAGCGCTCAAGCCGAGGCGGTTTCGGTGCCCTGTCGCTCATCGGATCAGCATGGCCGCTGCATCGATCTTCCGCCCCGGCGACACGTTCCGAACGGACGACGCAATATGCTGCTCGACATGACGACTGAGCCGGAGCAGCAGATCGGAGTGGGGACGCGGGACGCGTTCCAGCGCCTGTGGACGCCTCACCGGATGGCGTACATCCAGGGCGAGAACAAGCCCACCGGGCCGGGCGCCGAGGACGGCTGCCCGTTCTGTTCGATCCCGGCGAAGTCGGACGAGGACGGTCTGGTGATCGCGCGGGGCGAGAGCGTGTACACGGTCCTCAACCTGTACCCGTACAACGGCGGTCACCTCATGGTCGTCCCCTACCGCCACGTCGCCGACTACACGGACCTGGACGCGGCGGAGACGGCGGAGCTCGCCGACTTCACCAAGCGCGCGATGGTCGCGCTGCGGGCGGCGTCCGGCGCGCACGGCTTCAACATCGGCATGAACCAGGGCGCCGTCGCGGGCGCCGGGATCGCCGCCCATCTGCACCAGCACGTGGTGCCGCGCTGGGGCGGGGACACGAACTTCATGCCGGTCGTCGGACACACCAAGGTGCTGCCGCAACTCCTCGCGGACACCCGGAAGATGCTGGCCGACGCCTGGCCGGCCACCGTCTGAGCCGTACGGGACCGGACACGTCGGATCGGTACGGAGGGCCCGGGGCGCGAACGCCGCCCCGGGCCCTCCGTCGCACCGTCACGTCAGGCGTCGTAGACGTCGGCCTTCTTGGGGCCCGGCTCCTGGACGCCGCCGCTGAGGACCAGCGAGCGGTTGACGAAGCGCTCCGTGTCCACGCCGTGCTCGTCGAGCATCTTCAGGGTCGCGGAGTGGACCGCGCGCAGCACCGGCGTCGCCATGCGGATGGCGTCGTCGGCCATGAAGCGGTTCTTCCAGAGCGGTCCGGCCCACACGTGCCGCAGGCCGAAGGGCTCGGGCAGGACCATCTTGCCGCCGAGGTACTCCAGGACCGGCGGGTACCAGGTGAGCGGGGCGCGCACCGCGAGGCGCACGATGTCGTCGGCCACGAGCAGCGGCTGCTGGATCGACTTCGTCTCCCAGAAACGGACGGCCTTGGAGACCTCCTTGGTCTTGGCCGCGGGCTTCGTGCCGAAGAGGCTGTGGACGGGGCCCAGCGCGTGGCCGGTGACCTCGATCCTGAGGGTGTGGTGGAGCGAGGTCACCGTGACCATCATCGTCAGGACGAGGTTCCCGTCCCAGAGGGTGAACTGGACACCGAGGTAGTGACGATTGCCCGCGCCGAACTGCTGGTCGTTGCAGATGCGCTGTATCTCGTGCGGCTTGACCTGGAAGTGGACGATGCTGTCGCCCTCGGGGCGGGTGACGGAGTCGGCGCCCTCGCCGACGGCCGAGACGATCCAGTGTTTGACCGTCGGCTTCGGGAAGCCGGTCTTGAGGGAGCCCCGCTCCAGCAGGGTGAGCTGGTCGTGGATCTTGCGGACGACGTCCCAGGCGCGGAAGTCGTGGATCTCCCGGCCGGCCTGCGGGACGAGCTCCTCGGCGAGCGTCCAGCTGCCCCAGCGGGTGCCCAGGCCGAGGATTCCCTTGGGCCCGGCGTAGAACGCGATGTTGGACTGCTGCTCGGCGGAGAGCTTCTCCAGGTTGAGCCGGAGCTCCTCGGCCGCCTTCTCGCTGGGGTCCTTCGGGACGGACTTGGGGATCTGCGCGCCGATGCCACCACCGCTGAGCAGCGCCGTCCAGCGCTCGCGCAGGTCGACGGCGGACCTCTCGCAGATCCGGCGGGCGAGGAACCAGCCGACCACGGGGGCCACGAGCATGGCGCGCAGGTAGTTCGGCAGGATCCCGTGGAAGGGCAGCTTGAGCAGGACGAGCGCGGCCAGGAGCCCGGCCGCCCACAGCAGCGCGGTGCCGATGGCGCTGGTGCGCTTCTTCTGGGATCCGGCGGCGATCCGGCGGAGCTGGATGACGCCGAGCCAGAGCAGCAGGCCGGGCAGGAAGAGGACACCGCAGACGAAGGTGACCAGGGTGAGCTTGCTGTCACGCTGCCGACGGATGTGGGTGGCCGCCAGGCAGTGCTCGACGACCGGCTGCGGATCGGCGCCGAAGGACTGGATCAGGGCGGCGCGACCGCCGCCCAGCATCCGGACCTGGACGGCGCGGGAGAACGCCTCTCCCAGGTCGGGGCGGAAGAGCTTCTCCCATTTCCCGGCCTTGAGTGTCGTCTTGTAGAGCTCGTTGTCCGCGTCCTGAATCGTCTTCAGTTCGCTGTCCCGGTACGCGGCGGACGCGAGCGCGTTCGTCGCTCCCGTGCCGCCGCCCGAGCCCACGAGGGGGACCTGCGCCCCGGGTCCGAAGCCATCGATCGCCACTGCCGCCCCCATCGCGCGCGAGTATCTGTGCGGGCTGTTCCCAACTGCCGTGCCCCGCACACCTTCTGAGCTGGGCACCACAGCGTAACCGGGGACCGTCGTGCGCGTCACCGCCTGTGGACATCGAGGCCGAATGACGTCCGCCCGGGGCACCGGGCGGACGGTCGCCGTCGCCATACGCCAACCCGCGGCGACCTCAGGCCTGTTGGCGGACCCTCTCGGCCAGATGTGACGGCATCGGCTCGTGCCGTGCGTACGTACGGTCGAACCGGCCGGTGCCGTGTGACACGGACCGCAGGTCGATCGCGTACCGCCCGATCTCGATCTCCGGCACCTCGGCCCGGACCAGGGTCCGCCCGGGACCGGCCTGCTCGGTGCCGACGACCCGGCCGCGCCGCCCCGACAGGTCGCTCATGACGGGGCCGACGTACTCGTCCGGCACGAGGACCTGGACCTCGGCGACCGGTTCCAGGAGATGGACGGCGACCTCGGCGGCCGCCTCGCGCAGGGCGAGCGCGCCGGCCGTCTGGAAGGCGGCGTCGGAGGAGTCCACCGAGTGGGCCTTGCCGTCCCGGAGGGTGACGCGGATGTCGACGAGCGGATGGCCGGCGGAGACGCCCTTCGCGGCCTGGGCCCGTACCCCCTTCTCTACGGAGGGGATGAACTGGCGCGGGACCGCCCCGCCGACCACCTTGTCGACGAACTCGATGCCGCTGCCCGGCGGGAGTGGCTCCACGTCGATCTCGCAGATGGCGAACTGGCCGTGGCCGCCGGACTGCTTGACGTGCCGGCCCCGGCCCGCCGAGGTCCCGCCGAAGGTCTCGCGCAGCGCCACCTTGAACGGCACGGCGTCGACCCGCACCCCGTACCGGCCCCTGAGGCGTTCGAGGACGACGTCCTGGTGGGCCTCGCCCAGGCACCACAGCACCACCTGCCGGGTGTCCGGGTTCTGTTCGAGGCGCAGGGTCGGGTCCTCGGCGACCAGCCGGGCCAGACCCTGCGACAGCCGGTCCTCGTCGGCCTTGCTGTGGGCCTCGACGGCGAGCGGGAGCAGCGGCTCGGGCATGCTCCAGGGCTCGATCAGGAGCGGATCGTCCTTCGCGGAGATCGTGTCGCCCGTCTCCGCCCGGCCGAGCCGGGCCACACAGGCCAGGTCCCCGGCGACGCAGTGCGCCATCGGCCGCTGTTGCCTGCCGAAGGGGGAGGTGAGCGCGCCGATCCGCTCCTCGACATCGTGGTCCTCGTGGCCCCGGTCGGCCAGGCCGTGACCGGAGATGTGCACGGTCTCGTCGGGACGCAGGGTGCCGGAGAAGACCCTGACGAGGGAGATCCGGCCCACGTAGGGGTCGGCGGCGGTCTTGACGACCTCGGCGACCAGGGGACCCTCGGGGTCGCAGCGGATCGGGGGCCGGGGGCGCCCGTCGGGGGTGGTGACGGCGGGCGGTTCGTGCTCGACGGGGGAGGGAAAGCCTCCGGTGATCAGCTCCAGGAGCTCCAGGGTGCCGAGGCCCTGGGTGCCGCCGTCGACGGCGGGCGCGGCCGCGAGCACCGGGTGGAAGGTGCCCCGGGCGACGGCCTTCTCCAGGCCGTCCACGAGGGTCTCGAGGTCGATCGCCTCGCCGCCGAGGTAGCGGTCCATGAGGCTCTCGTCCTCGCTCTCGGCGATGATCCCCTCGATCAGCCGGGCCCGGGCCTCCGCGACGATCCCCCGTCTGCCCTCGTCGGGCGGGCCCTCCCTCCGTACCCCCGTGGAGTAGTCGAAGGTCCGCTCCGAGAGCAGGCCGACCAGCCCGGTGGCCGGCGCGTGTCCGTCGGGGGCCTCGTCGCCGTACACCGGGAGGTGGAGGGGGAGGACGGCGTCCGGGTCGTCGCCGCCGAAGAGGGAGGCGCAGACGGCGGTGAGCTCGTCGTAGCCGGTGCGGGCCGTGTCGAGGTGGGTGACGACGATCGCGCGGGGCATGCCGACGGCGGCGCACTCCTCCCAGATCATCCGGGTGGAGGCGGCGACGGCGTCGGCCTCCTGGGCGGCCGAGACGACGAAGAGGGCCGCGTCCGCCGCGCGCAGACCGGCCCTCAGCTCCCCGACGAAGTCGGCGTACCCGGGAGTGTCGAGGAGGTTGATCTTGTACCCGTCCCAGCCGACCGGGACGAGGGAGAGCTGTACGGAGCGGTGCCTGCGGTGCTCGATCTCGTCGTAGTCGGAGACGGTGCCGCCGTCCTCCACGCGGCCCGCCCGGTTGAGCGCGCCGGCGGTCTGCGCGAGCGCCTCGACCAGGGTCGTCTTCCCCGATCCGCTGTGGCCGACCAGCACCACGTTCCGTACGGCCGTGGGCCGGTCGGCCGTCGGAGCTCTGCCGGCGGCCCCGGCGGCCGTGTTCGCCTTGTCACCCATGATGTGTCCTCCCGGCTGCTCGCACGGTGCGGCGGGACGCGGGCGTGGGGGAGTGGTGAGTCGCGGTACGGCTCCGGCGGTGCCCGCGGTGGTCCTTCGAGCTTTGCACCGACGCCAGGACGCGTCCATCCGTCGCACGGTGCCGGGCATCCGTCGCGCGACGCCGGGGCGCTCAGGGCGCCCCCGTGCCGTCCCGGGGTCCGTACTACCGCCGGGCAACCTCCGGGCGCTCCGACGCGTCCGTACGTCGTACGCGGATGGGTCCTCGCAGGGACGCCGACGCGGCGGGGCGGGTGCCCGCCGGTACGCCGGGGCGCGCGTCGCTACGATGGGTGAGCCGGTGGTCGTAGGGGCCGCGCGGCCCACCGAACCTCGGGAAGGCCATGCTGAACAAGTACGCGCGTGCATTTTTTACGCGTGTCCTCACACCGTTCGCAGCGTTTCTGCTCCGCCGGGGCGTCAGCCCCGACGCGGTCACGCTCATCGGCACGGCGGGAGTGATGGCCGGCGCGCTGGTCTTCTTCCCCCGCGGGGAATTCTTCTGGGGCACCATCGTCATCACCCTCTTCGTCTTCTCCGACCTCGTCGACGGCAACATGGCCCGGCAGGCGGGGGTCTCCAGCCGCTGGGGCGCCTTCCTCGACTCGACGCTCGACCGCGTCGCCGACGGCGCCATCTTCGGCGGCTTCGCGCTCTGGTACGCGGGCAAGGGCGACGACAACGTGCTGTGCGCCGTGGCGATCTTCTGCCTGGCGAGCGGTCAGGTCGTGTCCTACACCAAGGCGCGAGGCGAATCGATTGGCCTGCCGGTCGCGGTCAACGGCCTGATCGAGCGCGCCGAACGCCTGGTGATCTCCCTGGTCGCCGCCGGCCTCGCCGGGCTGCACACGTTCGGCGTCCCCGGCGTCGAGATCCTGCTCCCGATCGCCCTGTGGATCGTGGCCGTCGGCAGCGCCGTGACCCTGGGCCAGCGGGTCGTGACCGTACGACGTGAATCGGCCGAGGCGGACGCCGCCGCGGCCGGGGGGAACGGGGCTGCGACGTGAGCACGCTGAAGGACCGACTGAGCGACGGGCTGTACGGCGCCGGCTGGGCGACCGTCAAGAAACTGCCCGAGCCGGTGGCCGCGGGCCTCGGCCGGCGGATCGCCGACCTCACCTGGAAGCGGCGCGGCAAGAGCGTCCTGCGCCTTGAGGCCAACCTCGCGCGCGTGGTGCCCGACGCCACGCCCGAGCGGCTCGCCGAGCTGTCGAAGGCCGGCATGCGCTCGTACATGCGGTACTGGATGGAGTCCTTCCGGCTGCCGACCTGGAGCAAGGAGCGGGTCGAACACGGGGTGGACCTCAAGGACGCCCATCACCTGATGGACGGGCTCGCCGCCGGTCGCGGGGTCGTCGTCGCCCTGCCGCACCTGGCGAACTGGGACCTCGCGGGGGTGTGGGTGACCCGCGCCCTCGGCGTGCCGTTCACCACGGTCGCGGAGCGGCTCAAGCCGGAGACGCTGTACGACCGCTTCGTCGCCTACCGCGAGTCCCTCGGCATGGAGGTCCTCCCGCACACCGGGGGCTCCGCCTTCGGGACCCTCGCACGGCGCCTGCGGGCGGGCGGCCTCGTCTGCCTGGTCGCCGACCGCGACCTGTCGGCCTCCGGTACCGAGGTCACCTTCTTCGGGGAGACGGCGCGGATGCCGGCCGGACCCGCCATCCTCGCCCAGCACACGGGAGCGGTGCTGCTGCCGGCGACCCTCTGGTACGACGACACGGACGTCATGAGGGGGCGCATCCACGCACCCGTCGACGTGCCCGAGTCGGGTACGCGGGACGAGAAGACGTCCGTGATGACACAGGCGCTGGCCGACGCCTTCGCGGCCGGCATCGCGGACCACCCGGAGGACTGGCACATGCTGCAACGACTGTGGCTCGCCGACCTGGAGGAACGCCCGGGACCCACGGTGGGTGCCGAGCGGGGCGGGGAGCGCGGCGAGTGAGGATCGGGATCGTCTGCCCGTACTCCTGGGACGTGCCGGGCGGCGTCCAGTTCCACATCCGCGACCTCGCCGAACACCTCGTCCGGCTCGGCCACGAGGTCTCCGTCCTGGCCCCCGCCGACGACGAGACCCCGCTGCCGCCGTACGTGGTCTCGGCCGGCCGGGCCGTCCCCGTGCCGTACAACGGCTCCGTGGCCCGGCTCAACTTCGGCTTCCTCTCGGCCGCGCGGGTGCGCCGCTGGCTGCACGACGGCACCTTCGATGTCGTCCACATCCACGAGCCGACCTCGCCCTCCCTCGGCCTGCTCACCTGCTGGGCCGCGCAGGGGCCGATCGTCGCCACCTTCCACACCTCCAACCCGCGCTCCCGGGCGATGATCGCCGCGTACCCGATCCTCCAGCCCGCCCTGGAGAAGATCAGCGCCCGCATCGCGGTCAGCGAGTACGCGCGCCGCACGCTCGTCGAGCACCTCGGCGGCGACGCCGTCGTCATCCCCAACGGGGTCGACGTCGACTTCTTCGCCCGCGCCGAACCGAAGAAGGAGTGGCGGGGCGAGACCCTCGGCTTCATCGGCCGGATCGACGAGCCGCGCAAGGGCCTGCCCGTCCTCATGCGGGCCCTGCCCCGGATCCTCACCGAGCGGCCCGGAGCGCGGCTCCTCGTCGCCGGACGCGGCGACGAGGAGGAGGCGGTCGCCTCGCTGCCGCGCGAGATGCGGTCCCGGGTGGAGTTCCTCGGCATGGTCAGCGACGAGGACAAGGCGCGGCTCCTGCGCAGCGTCGACGTGTACGTGGCACCCAACACCGGCGGCGAGAGCTTCGGCATCATCCTCGTCGAGGCGCTCTCGGCCGGTGCGCCGGTCCTCGCCTCCGACCTGGACGCCTTCGCCCAGGTCCTCGACCAGGGGGCGGCGGGCGACCTCTTCGCCAACGAGGACGCGGACGCGCTCGCGGACGCGGCGATCCGGCTCCTGGGCGACGAGGAACGCCGCGCGGGCCTGAGCGCCCGCGGCTCGGCCCATGTGCGCCGCTTCGACTGGACGACGGTCGGCGCGGACATCCTGGCGGTCTACGAGACGGTCACGGACGGGGCGGCGGCGGTGGACACGGACGAACGGGTGGGGCTCCGGGCGAGGCTGGGCCTGTAGCCGGCGCACCGGTGGCGCGGGCCCGGGGGCGGTTGCGCGGCGTGCTTCCGGGCAGGTTGCGCGCATGGACCCGATCTCCGTGCGCCGGCTCGACCTCGGGCACTTCACCCGTCCCGCCGCCGAGTGGGGCGGTCCCCACCCACGCGTGGAGCCCGTTCTCGGGTACCTCGTGCGGCACGTCGGCGGGAGGCTGCTCTTCGACACCGGGATGGGGACCGGCTCCCCGGAGACGGACGCCCACTACCGGCCCGTCCGGCGCCCCCTCACCGTCGGCCCCGCCGACGTGGACCTCGTCGCCAACTGCCACCTGCACTTCGACCACATCGGCGGCAACCAGCGCTTCCCCGCCACCCCCGTCCTCGTCCAGCGCACCGAGCTCGCCACCGCCCGCGCCGGCGGCCACACCATCGACTCGCTCCTCCCCGGCGTCCGGTACGAGGAGATCGACGGCGAACACGAGATCGCGCCCGGCGTGCTGCTCGTGCCCACCCCGGGCCACACCGAGGGCCATCAGTCGCTCCTCCTCGACCACGGCGACCGCGTGACCGTCCTCGCCGGGCAGGCGTACGACGTCGCGGCCGAGTTCGGGACGCCGTACCGGCCCTGGCTCGACCGGCTCGCGGAGCTGGCGTCGGGCCGCCCCGCGCGTGTCCTGTTCGCCCACGACCGCGACCTCTGGGAAGGGGTGCTGCCGCCGCCCCGGTAGCCTGTGCGCCCGTGACCGAAACCCTGATCTGGACCGTCGTCGCGCTGATTCTCGTCGGCGTCTATCTCAGCTGGACCGCCGGACGGCTCGACCGGCTGCACTCCCGTATCGACGCCGCCCGCGCCGCCCTGGACGCGCAGCTGCTGCGCCGGGCCTCGGTCACCCAGGAGCTGGCCACCTCAGGTGTCCTCGACCCGGCCGCCTCGATCGTTCTGTACGAGGCCGCGCACGCCGCCCGGCAGGCCGAGGAGGACCACCGGGAGGTCGCCGAGAGCGAACTCAGCCAGGCCCTGCGGGCCGTCTTCGGCGAGCCCGAGCAGATGGAGGTCGTCCGGCAGGCCCCCGGCGGCGAGGAGGCCGTGGGGGAGCTCGCGCAGGCCGTCCGCCGGGTGCCGATGGCCCGCCGTTTCCACAACGACGCCGTACGGGCCGCCCGGGCCCTGCGCCGTCACCGCACCGTCCGCTGGTTCCGGCTGGCGGGCCACGCGCCCTTCCCGCTGGCCTTCGAAATGGACGACGAGCCCCCGGTGGCCCTTGCCGATCGCCCGGTCTGACCCCCACAGCCTGCGAAAACGATCCACCGGGTCCACATTGGCCCTTGCTGTGGACCCGAGGTGGCCTGTTTCCTCATCTTGTCGTCAACCCCTGTTGTCACGAGTGAGGTATCCGTGTCCACCACGCCTTCCACCACCTTCCAGTCCCCCGAGACCGGCACCGCGCGCGTCAAGCGCGGCATGGCCGAGCAGCTCAAGGGCGGCGTGATCATGGACGTGGTCAACGCCGAGCAGGCGAAGATCGCCGAGGACGCCGGCGCCGTGGCCGTCATGGCCCTGGAGCGGGTCCCCGCGGACATCCGCAAGGACGGCGGCGTGGCCCGCATGTCCGACCCGAACATGATCGAGGAGATCATCGGCGCGGTCTCCATCCCGGTCATGGCCAAGTCCCGCATCGGCCACTTCGTCGAGGCCCAGGTCCTGCAGTCCCTCGGCGTCGACTACATCGACGAGTCCGAGGTCCTGACCCCGGCCGACGAGGTCAACCACTCCGACAAGTGGGCCTTCACGACCCCCTTCGTCTGTGGCGCCACCAACCTGGGCGAGGCCCTGCGCCGCATCGCCGAGGGCGCGGCCATGATCCGCTCCAAGGGCGAGGCCGGCACCGGCAACGTCGTCGAGGCCGTCCGCCACCTGCGCCAGATCAAGAACGAGATCGCCAGGCTGCGCGGCTTCGACAACAACGAGCTGTTCGCCGCCGCCAAGGACCTGCGCGCCCCGTACGAGCTCGTCAAGGAGGTCGCCGAGCTCGGCAAGCTGCCGGTCGTGTTGTTCTCCGCCGGTGGCGTCGCCACCCCGGCCGACGCCGCGCTCATGCGCCAGCTCGGCGCCGAGGGCGTCTTCGTCGGCTCCGGCATCTTCAAGTCGGGCGACCCGGCCAAGCGCGCCGCCGCCATCGTGAAGGCCACCACCTTCTACGACGACCCGAAGATCATCGCGGACGCCTCCCGCAACCTGGGCGAGGCCATGGTCGGCATCAACTGCGACACCCTCCCCGAGTCCGAGCGCTACGCCAACCGCGGCTGGTAAGCACTCATGACCACACCCGTGATCGGCGTCCTGGCCCTCCAGGGCGACGTACGGGAGCACCTGATCGCCCTGGCCGCGGCGGACGCCGTGGCCAGGCCGGTGAGGCGCCCCGAGGAACTGGCCGAGATCGACGGCCTCGTCATCCCCGGTGGTGAGTCCACCACCATCTCCAAGCTGGCCGACCTGTTCGGCATGGCGGAGCCCCTGCGCGAGCGCATCGCCGCCGGCCTGCCGGTCTACGGCACCTGCGCCGGCCTGATCATGCTCGCCGAGAAGATCCTCGACCCGCGTTCGGGCCAGGAGACCTTCGGCGGCATCGACATGATCGTCCGCCGCAACGCCTTCGGGCGGCAGAACGAGTCCTTCGAGGCCGGCGTCACCGTCGCGGGCGTCGAGGGAGGCCCCGTCGAGGGCGTCTTCATCCGGGCCCCCTGGGTGGAGTCCGTCGGCGCCGAGGTCGAGATCCTCGCCGAGCACGAGGGCCATGTCGTCGCCGTACGGCAGGGCCGCGCGCTCGCGACCTCGTTCCACCCCGAGCTCACCGGTGATCACCGCATCCACGCCCTGTTCGTCGACATGGTGCGCGCGGCACGCTGACCCGATCCCGGTAGGATCTCTGGGGTTCGTTCAGAAATGGGTTACGCGAAGGAGACAGGCAGATGTCCGGCCACTCTAAATGGGCTACGACGAAGCACAAGAAGGCCGTGATCGACGCCAAGCGCGGCAAGCTCTTCGCGAAGCTGATCAAGAACATCGAGGTCGCGGCCCGTACGGGCGGCGCCGACCTGGACGGTAACCCGACGCTGTTCGACGCCGTCCAGAAGGCGAAGAAGCAGTCGGTCCCGAACAAGAACATCGACTCCGCGCTCAAGCGCGGTGCGGGCCTCGAGGCCGGCGGCGCCGACTACGCCACGATCATGTACGAGGGCTACGGCCCGAACGGTGTCGCGGTGCTCATCGAGTGCCTCACCGACAACCGCAACCGCGCCGCCTCCGACGTGCGCGTGGCCATGACCCGCAACGGCGGCTCCATGGCCGACCCGGGCTCGGTCTCGTACCTGTTCAACCGCAAGGGCGTCATCGTCCTCCCCAAGGGCGAGCTGTCCGAGGACGACGTCCTGGAGTCGGTGCTCGAGGCCGGCGCCGAGGAGGTCAACGACCTCGGCGAGTCCTTCGAGATCATCAGCGAGGCCACCGACCTGGTCGCGGTCCGTACCGCCCTCCAGGAGGCCGGCATCGACTACGACTCCGCCGAGTCCAGCTTCGTCCCGACCATGCAGGTCGAGCTCGACGAAGAGGGCGCGCGCAAGATGTTCAAGCTGATCGACGCGCTGGAGGACAGCGACGACGTGCAGAACGTCTTCGCCAACTTCGACGTCAGCGACGAGGTCATGGAGAAGGTCGACGTCTGATCGCGACCGCTCCGCAGCGGGCCGACGGGGACACACCCCCGTCGGCCCGCCGCCGTTCGTGCGGCGTTGTCGGTGGCAGCCGATAGCCTGCACAAACAGGTGATCGACTGGAGGGGGCGCGGTGCGGGTACTCGGGGTGGACCCTGGCCTGACCCGGTGCGGCGTCGGCGTCGTCGAGGGCGTCGCCGGACGGCCCCTCACCATGCTCGGCGTTGGCGTGGTGCGGACGACCCCGGAGGACGACATCGGCGTGCGCCTGGTCGGCATCGAGCGGGGCATCGAGGAGTGGCTCGACCGCTTCTCACCCGAACTCGTCGCCGTGGAGCGGGTGTTCAGCCAGCACAACGTGCGTACGGTGATGGGCACGGCCCAGGCGAGCGCGGTCGCCATGCTCTGCGCGTCACGCCGCGGCATCCCCGTCGCCCTGCACACCCCCAGCGAGGTCAAGGCCGCCGTCACCGGCAGCGGACGCGCCGACAAGGCGCAGGTCGGGGCCATGGTGACCCGGCTGCTCCGGCTCTCCGCCCCGCCGAAGCCGGCCGACGCCGCCGACGCCCTCGCCCTCGCCATCTGCCACATCTGGCGGGCCCCCGCCCAGAACCGCCTCCAGCAGGCCGTCGCCCAGAACCGTCTCCAGCAGGCGGCCGCCCGGCAGGCGGCCGCAGTGAAAGGCCGAACCCGATGATCGCCTTCGTCAGCGGCCCGGTCGCCGCCCTCGCCCCCACCACGGCCGTCATCGAGGTCGGCGGCGTGGGCATGGCCGTCCAGTGCACCCCCGGCACCCTCGCGGCCCTCCGGATCGGGCAGGACGCCCGGCTCGCCACCTCCCTCGTCGTCCGCGAGGACTCCCTCACCCTGTACGGCTTCGCCGACGACGACGAGCGTCAGGTCTTCGAACTCCTGCAGACCGCCAGCGGCGTCGGCCCCCGCCTCGCCCAGGCCATGCTCGGCGTGCACAGCCCCGACGCCCTGCGCGTCGCCGTCTCCACCGGCGACGAGAAGGCCCTCATGGCCGTCCCCGGCATCGGCAAGAAGGGCGCCCAGAAACTCCTCCTCGAACTGAAGGACAAGCTCGGCGCCCCCCTCGGCAGCAGCGGCCTGGTCGGCGCCCAGCGCGCCGCGGCCTCCGGACCCGCGCCGTGGACCGAGCAGCTGACCGCCGCCCTGATCGGCCTGGGCTACGCGAGCCGCGAGGCCGAGGAGGCCGTCGGCGCGGTCGCCCCGCAGGCCGAGGCCGCGATCGCCGAGACCGGTACCGCCCCCGTGCCGCAGCTGCTGCGCGCCGCCCTGCAGACCCTCAACCGCGCCCGCTGACCCGGGGCCGTCCGCGCACCCCCGCCGGGTCCGGCCCGCCGGCCCGCACGACCCGGCCTGATCCGACCCCGTGGCCGGACAGGCCCTACCACCCGGCCCGACCCGGCCGTACGAACGAGAAGGCATCCACCGTGAACTGGGACGACGACACCACCGCCGAGGCATCCGACGACGGGGCGCGCATCGTCGGCGCCTCCGCCGAGGGCGACGACCAGGCCGTCGAGGCGGCCCTGCGCCCCAAGGACCTCAGCGAGTTCGTCGGCCAGGAGAAGGTCCGCCAGCAGCTCGACCTGGTCCTCAAGGCCGCCCGCCAGCGCGGCGCCACCGCCGACCACGTGCTGCTCTCCGGCGCCCCCGGCCTCGGCAAGACCACCCTCTCGATGATCATCGCGGCCGAGATGAACGCCCCGATCCGCATCACCTCGGGCCCCGCGATCCAGCACGCCGGAGACCTCGCCGCGATCCTCTCCTCCCTCCAGGAGGGTGAGATCCTCTTCCTCGACGAGATCCACCGCATGTCCCGGCCCGCCGAGGAGATGCTCTACATGGCGATGGAGGACTTCCGCGTCGACGTCATCGTCGGCAAGGGCCCCGGCGCCACCGCCATCCCCCTCGAACTCCCGCCCTTCACCCTGGTCGGCGCCACCACCCGGGCCGGGCTCCTGCCGCCCCCGCTGCGCGACCGCTTCGGCTTCACCGGCCACATGGAGTTCTACGACCCGGCCCAGCTCCAGCGCGTCATCCACCGCTCGGCCGGACTCCTCGACGTCGAGATCGACCCGGCCGGCGCCGCCGAGATCGCCGGCCGCTCCCGCGGCACCCCCCGCATCGCCAACCGGCTGCTCCGCCGCGTCCGCGACTACGCGCAGGTCAGGGCCGACGGAGCGATCAACCGGGAGATCGCCGAGGCGGCCCTCAGCGTGTACGAGGTCGACGGCCGCGGCCTCGACCGACTCGACCGCGCCGTCCTGGAAGCCCTGCTGAAGCTGTTCGGCGGCGGCCCGGTCGGCCTCTCCACCCTCGCGGTCGCCGTGGGGGAGGAGCGCGAGACCGTCGAGGAGGTCGCCGAACCCTTCCTCGTACGCGAAGGTCTGCTGGCTCGCACCCCCCGTGGCCGGGTCGCGACTCCGGCGGCCTGGGCCCACCTCGGACTGGTTCCGCCGCAGGCAGCGGGCCCCGGGGCGACCGGAAGCGGACAACAGGGGCTCTTCGGGGCGTGACGGTGCTGACACTCGCCCGGACAGGAACCAGGGTGCGATGCTGGACGTTGTTCTGTCGATGCGGACTCGCCTAGACTCCGCCGATGCCGCCCTTTCTGGTCGGCGCGCCCACCCCCGAAGATCAGGCCGCGGGTTCTCCGCGACCGTGCGAAGGAAACCCGTCCCGTGAGCATCGTGACCCTCCTCCCCTTCATCGTCCTCATCGGGGCCATGTTCCTGATGACCCGCTCTGCCAAGAAGAAGCAGCAGGCGGCGGCGCAGATGCGCAACGAGATGCAGCCCGGCACCGGCGTGCGCACGATCGGGGGGATGTACGCCACCGTCAAGGAGATCGGCGACGAGACCGTCCTCCTCGAGGTCGCTCCCGGCGTCCACGCCGTCTACGCCAAGAACGCGATCGGCGCGGTCCTCGAGGACTCCGAGTACAACCGCATCGTCCACGGCGACGACGAGGACTCGGACTCCGGCACCGTCGTCCCGGACGACGCCTCCTCCCTGACCGAGGCCGCCGAGGCCACGGACAGGACGGAGACCGCCGAGGTGGAGGACGCGGCGCCGAAGGCCGACCTGACGAAGAAGTCGGACACGGCCGAGGCCGCCGCCGAGGGCCAGAAGGACGGCAAGACCGACGGCGAGACCGACGCGAAGTAGTCGCGGTCGGGGACACCGCGCACGCCCACCGGCGCGCGCGGTCCCCGGAACGGTTCCACGTCTGCGGGGGAAGGTCCCCACACACACTTCGTGGCCGTCTCACGCATACCCGGCGCGAGACGGTTGGACAGGGAGATACGACAGGTGGCAGCACCGAAGAAGGGCCGAAGGCCGGCGGGGGGACAGAGCCGGCCGGGCCGCGCCCTGGCACTCATCCTGATCGCCATGGTCGCACTCACCGGCGGCATGTTCTGGTCGGGGCACACCACCCCGCGCCTGGGCATCGACCTCGCCGGTGGTACGTCGATCACGCTCAAGGCCAAGGCTGAGCCCGGTCAGGAGTCGGCGGTCAACGAGACCAACATGAACACCGCGGTCGACATCATCGAGCGCCGTGTCAACGGTCTGGGTGTCTCCGAGGCCGAGGTCCAGACGCAGGGCCGCGAGAACATCATCGTCAACATCCCTCGCGGGACGAACGAGAAGCAGGCCCGTGAGCAGGTCGGTACGACCGCCCAGCTCTACTTCCGGCCCGTTCTCGCGGTGACGAACGGTGGCCCCGCGCCGGCGCCGAGCGCCGGCACCTCCGGCTCCCCCTCGGCCACGCCGAAGCCGTCCGCCTCCGCCTCCGGCTCGTCCACGGGCGAGAAGCCGGCCACCCCGACGGCCGGCGCCACCCAGGGCCGTGCGCTCACCGAGGCCCTCAAGGCCCCGACGCCCACGCCCACCGGCACCGGCTCGGCCTCCACGGCGCCGAAGCCCAGCGGGACCCCGTCGGCGGCCCCGACGCCCGACCCCGCCACCGCCGCGCTCGAGCAGAAGTTCACCGCACTGAACTGCCTCGACCCCAAGCAGCGCACCGCCGCCGGCCAGGGCGTCAAGCCCACCGAGCCGACCGTCGCCTGTGGCGAGGACGCCCCCGGCGTGTGGTCGAAGTACCTCCTCGGCCCGGCCGAGGTCGAGGGCCGTGACGTCGACGACGCCAAGGGCCAGTTCGACCAGCAGCGCGGCATGTGGATCGTCACCATGGACTTCACGGGCGCGGGCTCGAAGAAGTTCCAGGCGATCACCGGCAAGCTCTCCTCGCAGGCCGACCCGCAGAACCGCTTCGCGATCGTCCTGGACGGCGAGGTCGTCTCGGCCCCGTCGGTGCGCCAGACGCTGAGCGCCAGCGCCGAGATCTCCGGCAACTTCAACCAGCAGTCGGCTCAGGACCTCGGCAACATCCTGTCGTACGGTGCCCTGCCGCTCTCCTTCGAGACCCAGAGCGTCGACACCGTCACCGCCGCGCTCGGCGGCGACCAGCTGGAGGCCGGCCTGATCGCCGGTGCGATCGGCCTCGGTCTGGTCATCATCTACCTGGTCGCCTACTACCGCGGCCTGTCGCTGATCGCCATCCTCAGCCTCGGTGTCTCCGCGCTCCTCACCTACGTGATCATGGCCCTCCTCGGCCCGGCCATCGGCTTCGCGCTGAACCTGCCGGCCGTCTGCGGCGCCATCGTCGCCATCGGTATCACCGCGGACTCGTTCATCGTCTACTTCGAGCGCATCCGCGACGAACTGCGCGAGGGCCGCACGCTCCGCCCGGCCGTCGAGCGCGCCTGGCCGCGTGCCCGTCGCACGATCATGGTCTCCGACTTCGTGTCGTTCCTGGCCGCGGCCGTCCTCTTCATCGTCACCGTCGGCAAGGTCCAGGGCTTCGCGTTCACGCTCGGCCTGACCACCCTGCTCGACGTCGTCGTGGTGTTCCTCTTCACCAAGCCGGTCATGACGCTCCTCGCGCGGACCAAGTTCTTCGGTGACGGCCACCCCTGGTCCGGCCTGGACCCGAAGCGACTCGGCGCCAAGCCGCCGCTGCGCCGCTCCCGCCGTGCCACCGGCTCTGCCGCCGGCCCTGTCGACCCGAAGGAGGCGTGAGATGTCGAAGCTCGGCGATCTCGGAGCCCGGCTCCACCGCGGTGAGGTCGGCTACGACTTCATCGGCAACCGCAAGATCTGGTACGGCCTGTCCATCCTGATCACGATCACCGCCATCGTCGCCCTGGCCGTCCGCGGTCTCAACATGGGCATCGAGTTCCAGGGCGGCGCGGTCTTCACCACCCCGAAGTCGGACGTCACCGTCAGTCAGGCGCAGGAGTACGCGGAAGAGGCCTCCGGCCACGACGCGATCGTCCAGCAGCTCGGCAACGGCTCCCTGCGCATCCAGGTCGGCGGCCTCGACACCGCGCAGTCCGACCAGGTCCGCTCGGAACTCGCCAAGGACCTGAACGTCCCCGAGGAGAAGATCGCGGCGGAGCTCGTCGGCCCCAGCTGGGGTGAGCAGATCGCCAACAAGGCCTGGACCGGCCTGGGGGTCTTCATGATCCTCGTGGTGATCTATCTGGCCATCGCCTTCGAGTGGAGAATGGCGGTCGCGGCGCTCATCGCGCTGATCCACGACCTCACGATCACGGTGGGCATCTACTCACTGGTCGGCTTCGAGGTCACCGTGGGTACGGTGATCGGTCTGCTGACCATTCTCGGATATTCGCTGTACGACACGGTCGTCGTCTTCGACTCCCTCAAGGAGCAGACGAAGGACATCACGAAGCAGACCCGCTTCACCTACAGCGAGCTCGCCAACCGCTCGATCAACGGCACCCTGGTCCGTTCGATCAACACCACCGTCGTCGCGCTGCTGCCGGTCGCCGGCCTGCTCTTCATCGGTGGTGGCGTCCTCGGCGCCGGCATGCTCAACGACATCTCCCTGTCGCTGTTCGTCGGTCTCGCCGCCGGTGCGTACTCGTCGATCTTCATCGCCACCCCGCTCGTCGCCGACCTCAAGGAGCGCGAGCCGGCGATCAAGGCGCTCAGGAAGCGCATCATGGTCAAGCGGGCCGGCGAGGCGGCCAAGGGCGACTCGGACGGCCCGTCCCTCGACGACAACGAGATCGCGGTCGTGGGCCCCCGGGCCGACCGCCGCGGTCGCACCCAGGAGCACCGAGGATGACCGCCGTGGCCCAGGCCGTCACCGACCTCCTGCTCAGCCGCATCCGTGACGTACCCGACTACCCGAAGCCGGGCGTGCTGTTCAAGGACATCACGCCACTGCTCGCGGACCCGGAGGCGTTCACGGCCCTCACCGACGTCCTCGCCGGGCTGTGCTCCGCGCACGGCGCGACGAAGATCGTCGGACTCGAGGCGCGCGGCTTCATCCTGGCCGCCCCGGTGGCCGTCCGCGCGGGGCTGGGCTTCATCCCGGTCCGCAAGGCCGGCAAGCTCCCCGGAGCCACGCTCCGCCAGGCGTACGAGCTGGAGTACGGCACCGCCGAGATCGAGGTGCACGCCGAGGACCTGGACGCGGGCGACCGCGTCATGGTCATCGACGACGTCCTCGCCACCGGTGGTACGGCCGAGGCCTCCATCGAGCTCATCCGCCGCGCGGGCGCCGAGGTGGCGGGCGTCGCGGTCCTCATGGAGCTCGGCTTCCTCCCGGGCCGCGCCCGGCTGGAGCCGGCCCTGAACGGCGCTCCGCTCACGGCGCTGATCACGGTCTGACATCGGGCGAACACCTCGTACGGGGCGCTCCGGGGAATCCCCGGGGCGCCCCGTCGGTTTTCCGGAGCCCCCGGTCCGGGGCCCGGAGAGCGTGCCGCGCCCGTGCCGGGTCCGTTCCCCGCCCGGCCGCGTGAGCAGTGCGTGTCAGGGCTCGATACCATGGCCTTTCCGGGCCTGACCGGGGGACCCGGCACCTCCCCCAGACTCCGTCCGGGGGGACCCCAGAGGAGCGCTCTTGCCAGACGAGGCCCAGTCACTCTCCGCCGCGCAGCCCGACCCGAAGGCCGACAAGGCCGCGCAGGGGACGGGCACGCCCCAGAACGAGCCGGCGGAGACCGGGCCCGCGCCTGCCGCCTCCACGCCGCCGCCCTCGGAGAGCCCGGCGCCCAAGAGCCCGGCTCCCGAGCCCCCGGCCCCGTCGCGGCCGGCCCCGGCGGCCCCCGCCCGTTCCGGCGGCTCGTCCAACCGCGTCCGCGCCCGCCTCGCCCGGCTCGGCGTCCAGCGCTCGTCCCCGTACAACCCGGTCCTGGAACCGCTGCTGCGGATCGTCCGCTCCAACGACCCCAAGATCGAGACGGCGACGCTCCGCCAGGTCGAGCGGGCCTACCAGGTCGCGGAGCGCTGGCACCGCGGTCAGAAGCGCAAGAGCGGCGACCCGTACATCACGCACCCCCTCGCCGTCACCACGATCCTCGCCGAGCTCGGCATGGACCCGGCGACGCTGATGGCCGGCCTGCTGCACGACACGGTCGAGGACACCGAGTACGGCCTCGACACCCTGCGCCGGGACTTCGGTGACCAGGTCGCGCTCCTCGTCGACGGCGTCACCAAGCTCGACAAGGTCAAGTTCGGCGAGGCCGCGCAGGCCGAGACCGTCCGCAAGATGGTCGTCGCCATGGCCAAGGACCCGCGCGTCCTGGTCATCAAGCTCGCCGACCGCCTGCACAACATGCGCACCATGCGGTACCTCAAGCGGGAGAAGCAGGAGAAGAAGGCCCGCGAGACCCTCGAGATCTACGCGCCCCTGGCCCACCGCCTGGGCATGAACACCATCAAGTGGGAGCTGGAGGACCTCGCCTTCGCGATCCTCTACCCCAAGATGTACGACGAGATCGTCCGTCTCGTCGCCGAGCGCGCCCCCAAGCGGGACGAGTACCTCGCCATAGTGACCGACGAGGTCCAGACGGACCTCCGGGCCGCCCGTATCAAGGCCACCGTCACCGGCCGCCCCAAGCACTACTACAGCGTCTACCAGAAGATGATCGTCCGCGGCCGTGACTTCGCGGAGATCTACGACCTGGTGGGCATCCGTGTCCTGGTCGACACGGTGCGGGACTGCTACGCCGCCCTCGGCACCGTCCACGCGCGATGGAACCCGGTCCCCGGCCGGTTCAAGGACTACATCGCGATGCCGAAGTTCAACATGTACCAGTCGCTGCACACGACGGTCATCGGACCCAACGGCAAGCCCGTCGAGCTGCAGATCCGCACCTTCGACATGCACCGGCGCGCCGAGTACGGCATCGCCGCCCACTGGAAGTACAAGCAGGAGGCCGTCGCCGGTGCCTCCAAGGTGCGCGCCGACGTGCCGAAGAGGACCGGCAAGGACGACCACCTCAACGACATGGCGTGGCTGCGCCAGCTCCTCGACTGGCAGAAGGAGACCGAGGACCCCAGCGAGTTCCTGGAGTCCCTGCGCTTCGACCTCTCCCGCAACGAGGTCTTCGTCTTCACGCCGAAGGGCGACGTCATCGCGCTGCCCGCCGGCGCGACCCCCGTCGACTTCTCCTACGCGGTCCACACCGAGGTCGGCCACCGCACCATAGGGGCGCGGGTCAACGGCCGCCTCGTGCCGCTCGAATCGACCCTCGACAACGGCGACCTGGTCGAGGTCTTCACCTCCAAGGCCGCCGGCGCCGGGCCCTCCCGGGACTGGCTGGGCTTCGTCAAGTCCCCGCGCGCCCGCAACAAGATCCGCGCCTGGTTCTCCAAGGAGCGCCGCGACGAGGCCATCGAGCAGGGCAAGGACTCCATCGCGCGGGCGATGCGCAAGCAGAACCTGCCGATCCAGCGGATCCTGACCGGCGACTCCCTCGTCACCCTCGCCCACGAACTGCGCTACAGCGACATCTCCTCGCTGTACGCGGCCATCGGCGAGGGCCATGTCACCGCCCAGTCCATCGTGCAGAAGCTGGTCCAGGCGCTCGGCGGCGAAGAGGCCGCCACCGAGGACATCGACGAGGCGACGCCGCCCACCCGCGGCCGCTCCAAGCGACGCTCCAACGCCGACCCCGGGGTCGTCGTCAAGGGCGTCGAGGACGTCTGGGTGAAGCTGGCCCGCTGCTGCACCCCCGTCCCCGGCGACCCGATCATCGGCTTCGTCACCCGGGGCAGCGGCGTATCGGTTCACCGCAGCGACTGCGTCAACGTGGAGTCGCTCTCCCGGGAGCCGGAGCGGATCCTGGAGGTCGAGTGGGCGCCCACCCAGTCCTCGGTCTTCCTCGTCGCCATCCAGGTCGAGGCGCTGGATCGGTCCCGGCTGCTCTCGGACGTCACCCGGGTCCTCTCCGACCAGCACGTCAACATCCTCTCGGCGGCCGTGCAGACCTCCCGTGACCGGGTGGCCACCTCGCGCTTCACCTTCGAGATGGGCGACCCGAAGCACCTGGGCCACGTCCTGAAGGCCGTCCGGGGCGTCGAGGGCGTCTACGACGTCTACCGCGTGACCTCGGCCCGCAGGCCGTGACGTCGTAGCGACGACACGAGGAAGGCCCCCGGCTCACTCGCCGGGGGCCTTCCTCGTACGGTCACGGGCTCCGTGTCAGCCGCCGAACTCCTCCAGGCCCTTCAGGGCCTGGTCGAGCAGGGCCTGGCGGCCCTCCAGCTCGCGGGCGAGCTTGTCGGCCTTGGAGTCGTTGCCGGCGGCACGGGCCGCGTCGATCTGCTTGCGCAGCTTCTCGACCGCGTCCTGCAGCTGACCGGTCAGACCCGCGGCACGCGCGCGTGCCTCCGGGTTCGTCCGGCGCCACTCGGCCTCCTCGGACTCCTGGATGGCGCGCTCCACCGTCTGCATCCGGCCCTCGACCTTGGGGCGGGCGTCACGCGGCACGTGGCCGATGGCCTCCCACCGCTCGTTGAGGGAACGGAAGGCCGCACGCGCCGCCTTCAGGTCCGACACCGGCAGGAGCTTCTCGGCCTCCGTCGCGAGCTCCTCCTTCAGCTTGAGGTTCTCGGTCTGCTCCGCGTCCCGCTCGGCGAAGACCTCGCCGCGCGCGGCGAAGAAGACGTCCTGGGCGCCGCGGAAGCGGTTCCACAGGTCGTCCTCGTGCTCGCGCTGGGCGCGGCCGGCCGCCTTCCACTCCGTCATCAGCTCGCGGTAGCGGGCCGCCGTGTTGCCCCAGTCGGTGGAGTTCGACAGCGACTCCGCCTCGGTGACCAGGCGCTCCTTCGCCTTGCGGGCGTCCTCACGCTGGGCGTCCAGCGAGGCGAAGTGGGCCTTGCGGCGCTTCGAGAACGCGGAGCGGGCGTGCGAGAAGCGGTGCCACAGCTCGTCGTCGGACTTGCGGTCGAGCCGGGGGAGGCCCTTCCAGGTGTCCACGAGCGCCCGCAGACGCTCGCCCGCGGAACGCCACTGCTCGCTCTGGGCGAGCTCCTCGGCCTCCGTGACGAGCTTCTCCTTGGCGCCGCGCGCCTCGTCGGTCTGCTTGGCCTTCTCGGCCTTGCGCTCCTCGCGGCGCGACTCGACCGTCTCGACGAGCTTGTCGAGACGGGTCGCGAGCGCGGCCAGGTCACCGACGGCGTGGTGCTCGTCGACCTGCTGCCGGATGTGCTCGATCGCCGCGGTGGCGTCCTTCGCCGAGAGGTCGGTGGTCCTCACCCGCTTCTCGAGGAGGCCGATCTCGACAACCAAGCCCTCGTACTTGCGCTCGAAGTAGGCCAGGGCCTCCTCAGGGGTACCGGCCTGCCACGATCCGACGACCTTCTCGCCCTCGGCCGTCCGCACGTACACGGTGCCCGTCTCGTCGACACGGCCCCACGGGTCGCTGCTCACAGCGCCTCCTCACCATGATGCCGTCGCGGGGTCGTACCCCCCGGGCATCGTCCACAGTTTCCCGGCGGGCCTCGCCCGCCTTCCGCAGCGCGGCCGACGGCCCAACGCTGCACAACGCCAATCTAGGCGAACGGCGGCCCGGCTGTCCGCACTCAGCGCGACCGAGATTCCACGGTCACGCGCGCGTGCGGACGCCCGGCTCACCTCTTCGCGACGGTCGCCTTCTCGATGGTGACGGCCTTCTTCGGGGCACCGTCGGTGGCGCCGCCCTCGACACCGGCCGCCGCCACCTTCTCGATCGCCGCGAGGCCCGCCGCGTCGATCTTCCCGAACGGGGTGTAGCTCGGCGGGAGCTTGGTGTCCTTGTAGACGAGGAAGAACTGCGAGCCGCCGGTGCCCGGCTGACCGGTGTTGGCCATCGCCACCGTGCCGGCCGGGAAGGTCACCGTGCCGTCCGCGCCCGCCTTGCCGAGCGCGCCCAGGTTCTCGTCCGGGATGGTGTACCCCGGGTCGCCGGTGCCGTCGCCCTTGGGGTCACCGCACTGGAGCACGAAGATGCCCTGCGTGGTGAGCCGGTGGCACTTCGTCCCGTCGAAGTACTTCTTGTCGGCGAGGTGCTTGAAGGAGTTCACCGTGCGCGGGGTCTTCGCCGCGTCCATGGTGATCGTGACATCGCCCTCGTTGGTCCGCAGGGCCATGGCGTACGTGGCCTTCGGGTCCACGGCCAGCTTCGGCTCCGGGCCCGCCTGCTTGCTCGGCGTGGGCGCCGGCGTGGTGGGCGCCTCGCTCGTCGGCTTGTCGGAGCCCGCCGCGGTGTCCGACCCCTTCGAGGAGTCGTCGCCGGTCAGCGCCACGGACGCGTACACCGCGCCGCCCGCCGCCAGCACCACCGCGAGCGCGGCCGCGACGACGGTGTTGCGGCGCTTCGCCTTGCGCCGGTTCTCCTCCCGCCGCTGCTGCTGCCGCGCGTACTTCTCCCTGGCAAGCTGCCGCCGCCGCTGATCGCTGGTGACCACCGGTACCGCTCCCGTCGCTCGTCTGTTCCTGTCCTGGCCGGATGTGCCCGTACCGTATACGGGTTGGCTGTGGAACCGGCACCGCCGGTAGGCTCTGATCTGCTGAATCCCGCGATTCCCGTGAATTCCGTGCCCAGTGCCGGACGACAACTAAGGACGAACGTGCTGATTGCCGGGTTCCCCGCCGGGGCCTGGGGGACCAACTGCTATCTGGTCGCCCCCGCCGCAGGCGAGGAGTGCGTGATCATCGACCCGGGCCACCAGGCCGCCCAGGGAGTCGAGGAGACGCTCAGGAAGCATCGGCTCAAGCCCGTCGCCGTCGTCCTCACCCATGGACACATCGACCACGTCGCCTCCGTCGTCCCGGTGTGCGGCGCCCATGACGTCCCCGCGTGGATCCACCCGTCCGACCGCTACATGATGAGCGACCCGGAGAAGGCCCTCGGCCGCTCCATCGGGATGCCCCTCATGGGCGAGCTGACCGTGGGGGAGCCCGACGACGTGCGCGAGCTCACCGACGGCGCGGCGCTCGACCTCGCCGGTCTGGAGTTCTCCGTCGCCCACGCGCCCGGTCATACCAAGGGGTCGGTGACCTTCAGGATGCCGGAGACCGCGGAGATCCCCTCCGTGTTCTTCTCCGGGGACCTGCTCTTCGCCGGCTCCGTCGGACGCACCGACCTTCCCGGCGGTGACATGGACGAGATGCTCGCGTCGCTGGCCCGCGTGTGCCTGCCGCTCGACAACTCGACCGTGGTGCTGTCGGGACACGGTCCCCAGACGACCATCGGCCAGGAACGCGCCACCAACCCGTATCTGCGGGACGTGGCCGCCGGCCTCGGGAGCACGAAGGCTCCCCGACGAGGAATGTGACGATTCACGTGAGCACCTTCAAGGCCCCCAAGGGCACGTACGACCTGATCCCGGCGAACTCGGCGACGTACCTCGCGGTCCGCGAGGCCATCTCGGCGCCGCTGCGCCGGTCCGGGTACGGCTACGTCGAGACCCCCGGCTTCGAGGACGTGAACCTCTTCGCCCGCGGTGTCGGCGAGTCCACCGACATCGTGTCCAAGGAGATGTACGCCTTCGAGACCAAGGGCGGCGACAAGCTCGCCCTGCGTCCCGAGGGCACCGCCTCCGTGCTCCGGGCCGCCCTGGAGGCCAACCTCCACAAGCAGGGCAACCTGCCGGTCAAGCTCTGGTACTCCGGCTCGTACTACCGGTACGAGCGTCCGCAGAAGGGCCGCTACAGGCACTTCTCGCAGGTCGGCGCCGAGGCGATCGGTTCCGAGGACCCGGCGCTCGACGCCGAGCTGATCATCCTGGCCGACGAGGCCTACCGCTCGCTCGGCCTGCGGAACTTCCGCATCCTGCTGAACTCGCTGGGCGACAAGGAGTGCCGTCCCGTCTACCGGGAGGCCCTGCAGACCTTCCTGCGCGGGCTCGACCTCGATGAGGAGACCCTGCGCCGCGCCGAGATCAACCCGCTGCGGGTCCTCGACGACAAGCGCGAGGCCGTGCAGAAGCAGCTGGTCGGCGCCCCGCTCCTGCGTGACTACCTCTGCGACGCGTGCAAGGCGTACCACGAGGAGGTGCGCGCCCTGATCACCGCGGCGGGTGTCGTCTTCGAGGACGACGCCAAGCTGGTGCGCGGCCTCGACTACTACACCCGTACCACCTTCGAGTTCGTCCACGACGGTCTCGGCTCGCAGTCGGCGGTCGGCGGCGGCGGCCGCTACGACGGCCTCTCCGAGATGATCGGCGGCCCCGCGCTGCCGTCCGTGGGCTGGGCGCTCGGTGTGGACCGCACGGTCCTTGCCCTGGAGGCGGAGGGCGTCGAGCTGGACATCCCGGCCGCCACCAGCGTCTTCGCCGTCGCCATCGGCGAGGAGGCCCGCCGGATCCTCTTCGGCAAGGTCA
This sequence comes from Streptomyces sp. Qhu_M48, assembly GCF_051305195.1. Taxonomy (NCBI): domain Bacteria; kingdom Bacillati; phylum Actinomycetota; class Actinomycetes; order Kitasatosporales; family Streptomycetaceae; genus Streptomyces; species Streptomyces sp. Qhu_M48. The sequence goes on from NZ_CP195432.1 coordinate 2,461,885, forward strand.
CCGAGCTGCGCAGGGAGGGCATCGCCGCGGACTTCTCCTTCGGCGGCAAGGGCCTCAAGGGTTCGATGAAGGACGCCAACCGCTCGGGCGCCCGCCTCGCCGTCGTCGCCGGTGAGCGCGACCTCGCCGAGGGTGTCGTCCAGCTCAAGGACATGGAGTCCGGCGAGCAGCGGTCGGTCGCCCTGGACGCCCTGCTGGAGGCGGTGCGGGCCAAGCTGGCCTGACGGACCGCACGGACGGAGGGGCCCGGTCCACGCGCGCGCGTGGACCCGGCCCCTCCGCTTCGTTCTTACGCCCCCCTCACTTATCCCCGCCGAACGGTGGGCCGGGTCCCCCGTACGGCAGAATGACCGTGCCCACAAGGCCCGCGAGCGAGGGAAAAGGCGACATGACGAAGGCAGCGGTGGACGAGGCCGCGTCCGGCCGGCACGAGGACGGCACGATCGGGGCGAGCAGGGCCTTCGCCTGGCTCCTCGTGATCACCGGAGCGGCCGGGGTGCTCGCCGCCTGGGTCATCACGATCGACAAGTTCAAGCTCCTGGAGGACCCCGACTTCGTCCCGGGGTGCAGCCTCAACCCGATCGTGTCCTGCGGCAACATCATGAAGAGCGAGCAGGCCTCGGTCTTCGGCTTCCCGAACCCGATGCTCGGCCTCGTCACGTACGCCATGGTGATCGCCATCGGTGTGGCCCTGCTCGCCGGCGCCCGCTACCGCCGCTGGTACTGGCTCGGCCTCAACGCCGGCACCCTCTTCGGCGTCGGGTTCTGCACCTGGCTCATGTACCAGTCGCTGTACGAGATCAACTCGCTCTGCCTGTGGTGCTGCCTGGCCTGGGTCGCCACCATCGTCATGTTCTGGTACGTGACCTCGCACAACGTCCGCCACGGCGTCATCCCCGCCCCCCGCGGCCTCAGGACCTTCTTCGACGAGTTCACCTGGATCCTCCCCGTCCTGCACATCGGGATCATCGGCATGCTGATCCTGACCCGCTGGTGGGACTTCTGGACGAGCTGACCGGCCCGGACGGCGTTGTCGGTGCGGTGACCTAGGCTTCATGACTGTGGAGCCCGACCTCTTTACCGCAGCAGCCGAAGACCGCCAGGAGAAGGACCCCGCCAGCAGCCCGCTGGCCGTCCGGATGCGCCCGCGCACCCTCGACGAGGTGGTGGGCCAGCAGCACCTGCTCAAGCCCGGATCGCCGCTGCGCCGGCTCGTGGGCGACGGCGACGGCGGCCCCGCCGGTGCCTCCTCGGTGATCCTCTGGGGCCCGCCCGGCATCGGGAAGACCACCCTCGCGTACGTCGTCTCCAAGGCGACCAACAAGCGGTTCGTGGAGCTGTCGGCGATCACCGCGGGCGTCAAGGAGGTCCGGGCCGTCATCGACGGAGCCCGGCGCGCGGTCGGCGGCTACGGCAAGGAGACCGTCCTCTTCCTCGACGAGATCCACCGCTTCTCCAAGGCCCAGCAGGACTCGCTGCTGCCCGCCGTGGAGAACCGCTGGGTGACGCTGATCGCCGCCACCACCGAGAATCCCTACTTCTCGATCATCTCCCCGCTCCTCTCCCGCTCGCTGCTCCTCACCCTGGAACCGCTCACCGACGAGGACCTGCGGGGGCTGATGGCGCGGGCCCTCACCGGCGAGCGCGGCCTCGGCGGGGCCGTGACCCTGCCGGAGGACGCCGAGTCCCATCTGCTCCGTGTCGCGGGCGGCGACGCCCGGCGCGCGCTGACCGCCCTGGAGGCGGCCGCGGGCGCCGCGATCGCCAAGGGGGAGCCGGAGATCACGCTCCAGACGGTCGAGGAGACCGTCGACCGCGCGGCCGTGAAGTACGACCGCGACGGCGACCAGCACTACGACGTGGCCAGCGCGCTCATCAAGTCGATCCGCGGCTCCGACGTGGACGCGGCCCTGCACTACCTGGCGCGGATGATCGAGGCGGGGGAGGACCCGCGGTTCATCGCCCGCCGGCTGATGATCTCCGCGAGCGAGGACATCGGACTCGCCGACCCGAACGCGCTGCCGATCGCGGTCGCGGCAGCCCAGGCCGTCGCGATGATCGGCTTCCCCGAGGCGGCGCTCACCCTGAGCCACGCGACCATCGCCCTGGCCCTTGCCCCGAAGTCGAACGCGGCGACGACGGCGATCGGCGCCGCCCTGGCGGACGTCCGCAACGGCCTCGCGGGCTCGGTCCCCGCGCATCTGCGGGACGGCCACTACAAGGGCGCGGCCAAGCTGGGCCACGCCCAGGGCTACGTCTACCCGCACGACGTACCGGGCGGCATCGCGGCCCAGCAGTACGCGCCGGACACGATCCACGGCCGCCACTACTACGAGCCGACGCGCTACGGCGCGGAGGCGAGGTACGCGGACGTGGTGGAGCGGGTGAGAGCCCGCCTGAAGGGCGGCGAGTAGGCGCCGGCCGGCTGTGGGCCCGATCAGCAGGGCGGAACGGGGTGGGCACGGCCTACCCGCGCGGTGCCCGTGGTCCGGAGCCGCGTCCCGGACACCTGGCCTCGCCCCATGATCCGTAGAGCGGGAATGCTCCTCCTGGCGTTGACCGTCGTCGCGTGCGCACCCGGTCCGGTGAAGGAGTCCGCGCCCACCGCCGCGTCCGCCCTTCCCCTCGTCACCCCCGGCTTCCCGCCCACCCCCGCCGAGGCGCGGACGCGGCTCGCGGCCCTCACGGTGGCCTGGGGCGTGAACTGGCAGACGTACGAGCGGTCGGAGTTCGGGGACGGCTGGTCCGACGAGACCGACGCCCCCGGTGGGCGCAACGGCTGTGACACCCGGGACGACGTGCTGCGCCGGGACCTCGACGACGTGCGGCTCGGTGACGGGAACCCGTGCGTGGTCCTGTCCGGCGTGCTGCGCGACCCGTACACCGGCGAGGAGTTGCCCTACTCGTACCGCAGGGCCTCCCGGATCCAGACCGATCACGTCGTCGCCCTCGGCGCGGCCTGGCGTGCGGGTGCCTGGGCGTGGACGCCGGAGCGGCGGCTGGCGTACGCCAACGACCTGGACGTGCTGCTCGCCACGGAGAAGGCGACGAACCACGAGAAGAGCAGCAGGACCCCGGACAGGTGGCGGCCGCCGCGGGCGGCGTACTGGTGCGAGTACGGCCGGCGCTGGACCGGGATCAAGGCGAAGTACGGGCTCGCGGTCTCGCCGCCGGAGAGGAAGGCGCTGGAGGAGCTGCTCGCCGCCTGCCGGTGACCGGACGCGCCGAGGCCTCAGGCGCGGGCGGCCTCGAAGAGCCGGTGCATCTCGCGGCGGAGTCCGGAGATCTCCCGCACCGGCTCGGGGAAGTCGAAGCGGGCGTCGAAGCAGTCCCCGGGGCCGGAGCTGAAGCGGACCCGCAGACCGAAGCGGTCGAGGGCGAGCGGGGCGACGTCGCGGCGGGGGACGAGCGAGGCCGAGCGCGCGCCGAGCAGGGCGGTCAGCTCGCGCAGCCGGTCCCCGTGGGCCGTGTGCAGGTGCTGGAGGAGTTCCGTCTCGTGAGTGTGCAGCGGGTCGGGGGAGGCGGCGGCGAACTCCTCGGTGCCGATCTCGCCGGTGCCCCAGAGGTCGTCCACGCGGGCCTCGCCCACCTCCAGGCGCAGCATCGTCCGTCCCGGACCGGCCACACCGGGCAGTGAGGTGAGCCAGCCGGTGATCCAGGCGCGGCCGCGGATACGGTGGGGGACGGAGACGGGGGCGACGTCGGTGAGTTCGAGGACGACCGGCAGCTCGTCGTCCCGGGCGTGCGTGGCGGCCCGTACGGGTGGTGCCTCGGCCGGGTAGAGCAGGAAGATCTCGCCCTCGGGCCCGACCGCCCGCGCCTCGGGCGCGAGCAGCTCGGGCCGGTGGCCCTCGCCCCCCGGAATCAGCAGCACTCCGGAGCATGTACTCTGTACGAGAGTTCGTGTGCGCTCGGCTGCTGACGGCATCCGCGCAATTTCAAGCCCGCTGGGACGCGGCTGACCATGAGCTGATCGGACCTCCGTCGTATCGATGCCATCCAGGACTTCATCCGTGGATTGGGCGTCGTTCTTTGTGTTGCCGTCCGTGATGCGTGTGGTGTTCCCCGGGCGAGACATGCGATCTCCTTGAGTAAGGTGAGCCTAACCTAACCTACAACGGAGGTCTGGAGAACGTGCCTAACCAGTCGCGTCCCAAGGTCAAGAAGTCGCGTGCGCTCGGTATCGCGCTGACCCCGAAGGCTGTCAAGTACTTCGAGGCCCGCCCCTACCCGCCGGGCGAGCACGGCCGTGGCCGCAAGCAGAACTCGGACTACAAGGTCCGTCTGCTCGAGAAGCAGCGCCTGCGCGCCCAGTACGACATCAGCGAGCGCCAGATGGCCCGCGCCTACGACCGTGCCAAGAAGGCCGAGGGCAAGACGGGCGAGGCGCTGGTCGTCGAGCTCGAGCGTCGCCTCGACGCCCTGGTCCTGCGTTCGGGCATCGCCCGCACCATCTACCAGGCCCGTCAGATGGTCGTCCACGGCCACATCCAGGTCAACGGCGGCAAGGTCGACAAGCCGTCGTTCCGCGTCCGTCCCGACGACGTCGTGATGGTCCGCGAGCGCAGCCGCACCAAGCCGCTGTTCGAGGTCGCCCGTGAGGGTGGCTTCGCCGCCGACGGTGAGACCCCGCGCTACCTGCAGGTCAACCTGAAGGCCCTGGCCTTCCGCCTCGACCGCGACCCGAACCGCAAGGAAATCCCGGTCATCTGCGACGAGCAGCTGGTCGTCGAGTACTACGCCCGCTGATCCCAGCTCCGGCGAAGTACCACCCCCGCGGTGTTCAGCCCGCCGCTTCCCCGCCCTTTCCGGTGGGGGAGCCGGCGGGCTTCCGCGTTCCCGGGAGCGCCGTCGACCCGGCCCTGCGGAAGGGGCGCGGGGCGGACGCCGCGGCCGGGCCGCCGACGGCCGGATTCCGACGGGCCGCGAGCGCCCGCTCCACGACCTCCGCCGCCGACAGCGCCAGGCCCTCCCGGAACGCGGCGCCGTACGCCGCCGCCCCCAGCGCCTCCTCCGCCCGCTGCGCGCACAGCGTCCTCGGCGCGTCGAACGCCTCCGAGCCGAAGAGCCGGACCCCCACCGTCTCCCACACCGGCACCGCCGCCCCCTGGAGGACCGCCGCCTCCGCCGCGTGACCCTCGCTGACCGTCACCAGGGCCAGCAGCTCGACCGCCAGGACGAGGCCGACCAGGTCGCGGAAGGTGTGGTTGATGGACACGCACTCGGTGAGCAGCTCCCGAGCCTCCGCGTACGCGCCCCGGGTCCACGCCGAGTACGCCAGGACGTAGAGGGCGTACGCCCGGGCCCACAGCTCGCCCCGCTCCTCGCAGATCTCCCGCACCTCCCGGCAGAGGGCGACCGCCCCCTCCAGATCACCCCGGAAGGCCCGCGCCAGGGCCACCTCGATCTGTCCCATCAGCACGTTGCTGTTCAGCTCGCCGAGCTCGCGGTAGGCGTCGAGCGCCCGCCCGATCAGCTCCTCGGCCCTCGGCATGTCGTCCGTGAGCAGCGCGAGACAGCCCATCCGGTGCGTCGCGTACGCCTCCGCCAGCGCGTTGTGCGAGGACCTGGCCCGCTCCCCGCACTCGTGCAGCGCCGCCACCGCCGCCGTACCGTCCCCCTGGAGGACAGCCACGTAACCGAGCACCCACAGCGCCTTCAGCCGCGCCTCCTCGTGCCCCGACTCCAGGGCGAGCGACCGGTCCAGCCAGTGCCGGCCCTCGGACAGACGCCCGCAGCCCACCCACGCGAACCAGAGCGTGCCCGCCAGGTGCTGGGCGAGATGGGCGTCCTCCGGGGCCTCCAGACAGAGATCGAGGGCGGCCCGCAGATGCGGCAGCGCCACCTCCGTCAGGGCCGCCACCTCCGCCTGGCGCGGGCTGAACCACTCCAGCTCGCACCAGGTGGCCAGGCCCATGTACCAGTCGCGGTGTCGCCGCCGCATCCGCTCGGTGTCGTCGAGCGCCGCCAGCCACTCGGCCCCGTACGCGGCGACCGTGTCGAGCATCCGGTACGCGGGGCCCACGGGGGTGTCCTCCCGGGTGAGCAGCGACTGGGCGAGCAGCCCGCCGAGCAGATCCAGGACCCGCTCCGAGGGCAGTTCCGGTCCCCCGCACACGTACTCCACCGCCTCCAGGTCGAAGGGCCCGGGGAAGACGGAGAGCCGCGCCCAGAGGAGCCGCTCCTCCGGGGTGCACAGCTCGTGGCTCCAGCCGATGGCGGTGCGCAGCGTCCGATGCCGGGGGAGCGCCCCGCGCGCGCCGTCGGCGAGGAGCCGGAAGCGGTCGTCGAGGCGGCACAGCATCTGCCGGACGGAGAGAAGCGGGAGCCGGCCGGCCGCCAGTTCGAGGGCGAGCGGAATCCCGTCGAGCCGCCGGCACAGCTCCCGCACGGCGTCCTCCCCGGCCGGAGGGGCCGGGGCGCCCGCCTCCGCCGCCCGTTCCGCGAGGAGGGTCATCGCGTCCGCCTCGCCCAGCGGCGCCAGCCGGAACACGGCCTCGCCCGCCACCCGCAGCGGCCGCCGGCCGGCCGCCAGGACGGTCAGCCCGGGCGCGCGCTCCAGGAGCTCCAGCACCAGCGGCGCGCACTCCTCGACCAGGTGCTCGAAACCGTCGACGACCAGCAGCGTGCGCCGCTCCGCGAGGTGCTCCAGGAGCGCCTCGCGCGGGGTCCTCGGGGTGTGGTCGGTCAGGCCGAGCGCCTCGCCCAGGGCGTACTCGATCAGGTGGGCGTCGCGCAGCGGCGCGAGTTCGACGAGCCGGACCCCGTCGCCGTAGCGTTTCTGCACCGCCGCGGCGGCCCGCAGCGCCAGCCGGGTCTTGCCGACCCCGCCCACGCCCACCACCGTGACCAGGCGGGACGCGTCGAGGAGCGCCGTCAGCGCGGCCTGCTCGGCGACCCGTCCGACGAACCGGTTCAGCTCCGCCGGGAGATTGCTCCGTCGCATGGGACACGGAGCGTACTCACCCCCGCGCTCTCCGTACAATCGGTTCCCGTAACTCCCGTCCCACGGGCGGTAATGCGGTACGGGGGGAGAGCCCGGGCGCGATAGGGTCGGGGGACGACTTTCGACAGATCCGACGACAGCAGAGAGCGGTGCAGCGTGACCGGTGGAGAGGTTGCCGGGATCCTGGTGGCCGTCTTCTGGGCGATCCTGGTCTCCTTCCTCGCCGTGGTGCTGGTGAGGCTGGCCCAGACGCTCAGGGCGACCACCAGGATGGTGGCGGACGTGACCGAGCAGGCCGTTCCCCTGCTCGCCGACGCGTCCGCGACCGTCCGCTCGGCGCAGACCCAGCTCGACCGGGTCGACGCCATCGCCTCGGACGTCCAGGAGGTCACCTCCAACGCCTCCGCGCTCTCCTCCACGGTCGCCTCCACCTTCGGCGGCCCGCTCGTCAAGGTCGCCGCCTTCGGCTACGGGGTGCGCAAGGCGCTCGGCCGGGGCGGGGACGGCGAGGACACGCCGCGGGCCACCTCGCGCCGTACCGTGGTCGTCGGCCGAACCGTGCCGTCCTCGCGACGCCGGAAGCAGAAGGGCTGACCGCGATGTTCCGCCGTACGTTCTGGTTCACGGCCGGCGCAGCCGCCGGCGTGTGGGCCACCGCCAAGGTCAACCGGAAGCTGAAGCAGCTGACCCCCGAGAGCCTCGCGGCCCAGGCCGCGAACAAGGCGATCGACGCGGGCCACCGCCTCAAGGACTTCGCCCTCGACGTGAGGGTGGGCATGGTCCGGCGGGAGGCCGAACTGGAGGAGGCGCTCGGCCTGGACGCACCCGACCCGGGCCACGAGCTTCCGGAGCCGCGCCGCAGGACCGCGCTCGGCACCACCCCGTATCCGACCACGCATTCGATTCCCACGATCTCGTACAACCGGAATGAGGACCACTGATGGAGTCGGCTGAAATCCGCCGCCGCTGGCTGAGCTTCTTCGAGGAGCGCGGGCACACCGTCGTCCCTTCGGCGTCGCTCATCGCGGACGACCCGACTCTGCTGCTCGTCCCCGCCGGCATGGTGCCCTTCAAGCCCTACTTCCTGGGCGAGGTCAAGCCGCCCTTCTCGCGCGCCTCCAGCGTGCAGAAGTGTGTCCGTACGCCGGACATCGAAGAGGTCGGCAAGACCACCCGCCACGGCACGTTCTTCCAGATGTGCGGCAACTTCTCCTTCGGCGACTACTTCAAGGAAGGCGCCATCAAGCTCGCCTGGGAGCTGCTGACCTCCTCGGTCGAGCACGGCGGCTACGGGCTGGAGCCGGAGAAGCTCTGGATCACCGTCTACCAGGAGGACGACGAGGCCGAGCAGATCTGGCGCGACGTCATCGGCGTCCCCGCCGAGCGGATCCAGCGCCTCGGCAAGAAGGACAACTACTGGTCGATGGGCGTCCCCGGACCCTGCGGCCCCTGCTCCGAGATCAACTACGACCGCGGCCCCGAGTTCGGCGCCGAGGGCGGCCCGGCCGTCAACGACGAGCGGTACGTGGAGATCTGGAACCTGGTCTTCATGCAGTACGAGCGCGGTGAGGGCACGGGCAAGGACGACTTCCCGATCCTCGGCGAGCTCCCGTCGAAGAACATCGACACGGGCCTCGGCCTGGAGCGCCTGGCGATGATCCTCCAGGGCGTCCAGAACATGTACGAGACGGACACCCTCCAGGTCGTCATCGACAAGGCCACCGAGCTCACCGGCGTCGCCTACGGCAAGGCCCACGACAGCGACGTCTCGCTGCGCGTGGTCGCCGACCACATGCGTACCTCCGTGATGCTCATCGGCGACGGTGTCACCCCCGGCAACGAGGGCCGCGGCTACGTCCTGCGCCGCATCATGCGCCGCGCCGTCCGCAACATGCGCCTGCTCGGCGCCACCGGTCCGGTCGTCCAGGAGCTCGTCGACACCGTGATCGACACGATGGGCGAGCAGTACCCGGAGCTGGTCACCGACCGCAAGCGGATCGAGACCGTCGCCCTCGCCGAAGAGGCCGCCTTCCTGAAGGCCCTCAAGGGCGGCACCAACATCCTCGACACCGCCGTCACCGAGACCAAGGCCTCCGGCGGCACGATCCTCTCCGGCGACAAGGCGTTCCTGCTCCACGACACCTGGGGCTTCCCGATCGACCTCACCCTGGAGATGGCCTCCGAGCAGGGCCTCTCCGTGGACGAGGACGGCTTCCGCCGCCTGATGAAGGAGCAGCGGGACCGCGCCAAGGCCGACGCCAAGGCGAAGAAGACCGGCCACGCCGACATGACCTCGTACCGGGAGATCGCCGACAGCAACGGCGCCACCGAGTTCACCGGCTACACCAACACCGAGGGCGAGAGCACGGTCGTCGGTCTCCTCGTCAACGGCGTCTCCTCGCCGGCCGCCTCCGAGGGCGACGAGGTCGAGGTCGTCCTCGACCGCACCCCCTTCTACGCCGAGGGCGGCGGTCAGATCGCCGACCAGGGCCGGATCAAGCTGCACAGCGGCGCGGTCATCGAGATCCGTGACGTCCAGCAGCCGGTCCCGGGGGTCTCCGTGCACAAGGGTTCCGTGCAGGTCGGCGAGGTGACCGTGGGCGCCACCGCCTACGCCACCATCGACGTGCGCCGCCGCCGGGCCATCGCCCGCGCCCACTCGGCCACCCACCTCACCCACCAGGCGCTGCGCGACGCCCTCGGCCCGACGGCCGCCCAGGCCGGTTCCGAGAACCAGCCCGGCCGTTTCCGCTTCGACTTCGGTTCGCCGAACGCCGTCCCCGGCGCGGTCCTCACCGACGTCGAGCAGAAGATCAACGAGGTCCTCTCGCGCGAGCTGGAGGTGCACGCCGAGGTCATGCCGATCGACGAGGCCAAGCGGCAGGGCGCCATCGCCGAGTTCGGCGAGAAGTACGGCGAGAAGGTCCGCGTCGTCACCATCGGCGACTTCTCCAAGGAGCTGTGCGGCGGTACGCACGTCCACAACACCGCCCAGCTGGGCCTGGTGAAGCTGCTCGGCGAGTCCTCCATCGGCTCCGGCGTGCGCCGTATCGAGGCCCTCGTCGGCGTCGACGCGTACAACTTCCTCGCCAAGGAGCACACGGTCGTCGCCCAGCTCCAGGAGCTGGTCAAGGGCCGCCCGGAGGAGCTGCCGGAGAAGATCTCCTCCATGCTCGGCAAGCTGAAGGACGCCGAGAAGGAGATCGAGAAGTTCCGCGCGGAGAAGGTCCTCCAGGCCGCCGCCGGTCTCGTCGACTCCGCCCAGGACATCCGCGGCGTCGCCCTGGTGACCGGTCAGGTCCCGGACGGCACCGGCGCCGACGACCTGCGCAGGCTCGTCCTCGACGTGCGCGGGCGCATCTCGGGCGGCCGCCCGGCCGTCGTCGCCCTCTTCACCACGGCCAACGGCAAGCCGCTGACCGTCATCGCCACCAACGAGGCCGCCCGCGAGCGCGGTCTCAAGGCCGGCGAGCTGGTCCGCACCGCCGCCAAGACCCTCGGTGGCGGTGGCGGCGGCAAGCCGGACGTCGCCCAGGGCGGCGGCCAGAACCCGGAGGCCGTCGGCGAGGCCATCGCCGCCGTCGAGCGCCTCGTGGTGGAGACCGCGTGACGATGCGCCGCGGCCGCCGTATCGCGGTGGATGTCGGGGACGCCCGGATCGGGGTCGCCTCGTGCGACCCCGACGGGGTCCTCGCGACGCCGGTGGAGACCGTGCCGGGGCGTGACGTCCGGGCCGCCCACCGGCGGCTCCGCCAGATCGTCGAGGAGTACGAGCCGATCGAGGTCGTCGTGGGTCTGCCCCGCTCGCTCAGCGGGCGGGAGGGACCGGCCGCGACGAAGGTCCGTGCCTTCGCCGGGGAGATGGCCAAGGGCATCGCCCCGGTGCCGGTCCGGCTGGTCGACGAGCGGATGACCACGGTCACCGCGACCCAGGGGCTGCGGGCCTCCGGGGTGAAGGCGAAGAAGGGGCGGTCCGTCATCGACCAGGCCGCCGCTGTGATCATCCTTCAGAACGCTCTTGAGTCCGAACGGGTATCAGGTAATCCGCCCGGTGAGGGCGTCGAAGTGGTCATCTGATCGCGATACGGTAACGTTCCGCGCGATGCGGCGGTGTTCGAACAGCTACCGCACTACGTAGAGGCGGATCGTCCGGAAGCCTCGCGGCTGTTTTGGGGATCGATGACTGAGTATGGCCGGAGCCCCGGCTCCGAACCGTGGCACCCCGGGGACCCGCTCTACGGGGACCAGGGGTGGGAGGGCCAGCAGCAGTACCCGCATCCGCAGCAGCCGAACCAGTACGGCCAGGGCGGTCACGGCTACGAGGACTCGTACGGCCAGGGCGGCCAGGAGTACGAGGCCGACCCGTACCAGCAGCAGCATGCTCAGCAGCAGTACCAGCAGCAGCCGCAGGGGTATGTCGACCCGCAGCAGTACCAGCAGCAGTCGCAGCACCAGCACCAGCACCAGCAGCAGCCTCAGCAGCAGGCGCAGCACCAGCCTCAGCACTACCAGCAGTCGTACGAACAGCAGCAGTACGGGACGGGGTACCCGGGCGGTTACGACACGCCCGGGAACCTCGGACAGCAGTACGACGGTCACTGGGAGACGGGCCAGGCGGCCATGCCGTACGGCACGACCCCGGCCGATCCGTACGGCGGTCAGAACCCGGACCTCTACGGCACCCCCGAGGCCTACCCTCCCCCCCAGCCTCCCGGCCGACGCCAGAACCCGCCGGAGCCGGTCGTCGACTGGGAACCGGAGGAAGAGGCGCGTCCCGATCCGGAGGAGGAGAAGCACCCCTTCTTCACCGGCGACGACGAGCCGGACGACGGGTACGAGGAAGAGCCCGGGCGCGGCGGCCGGGGCTCCCGCGGCGGCGATCGCGAACGCCGGAGCAAGGCGAAGAAACGCAAGGGCAAGAACGGCGCGGCCTGCCTGGTCGTCGCGCTCGTCCTGGTCGGCGGCGTCGGCGGCATCGGGTACTTCGGCTACCAGTTCTGGCAGGGCCAGTTCGGCGCGGCCGAGGACTACGCGGGCAGCGGCAGCGGGGACGTCCAGATCGAGATCCCCAAGGGCGCGTACGGCAACGAGATCGGCAACATCCTGAAGAAGGCGGGCGTCGTCAAGAGCGTCGACGCCTTCGTCTCGGCGCAGCTGCAGAACCCGAAGGGCAACTCCATCCAGGCGGGCGTCTACACGCTCAAGAAGGAGATGTCGGCGGAGAGCGCGGTCACGCTGATGCTCGACCCGGCGAGCCAGAGCAACTTCGTCATCCCCGAGGGCCGGCGCAACGTCTGGGTCTACGAGCAGATCGACAGGAAGCTCGGCCTCGAAGCCGGTACGACGAAGGACATCGCCAGGACCAGGGCCGGCGAGCTCGGTCTCCCGGAATGGGCGGTGAACCACAAGAACGTGAAGGACCCGCTGGAGGGCTTCCTCTTCCCGGCGAGCTACCCGGTGGCCAAGGGCAGCAAGCCCGAGGACGCGCTCCGCAAGATGGTCGGCCGCGCGAACCAGGAGTACGCCAAGCTCGACCTGGAGGCCAAGGCGCAGGAGCTCGGGGTCGAAAGCCCCTGGGAGATCGTCACGATCGCCAGTCTCGTCCAGGCGGAGGGCACGTCGCACGACGACTTCCGCAAGATGGGAGAGGTCGTCTACAACCGGCTCAAGCCGTCGAACCCGCAGACCTTCGGCGGGCTCGAGTTCGACTCGACGTACAACTACATCAAGAACCAGAGCAAGCTGGACCTCTCGCTCGCGGAGGTCCGGAAGTACAACAGCCCGTACAACACGTACTTCGTCAAGGGCCTGCCGCCCGGTCCGATCGGCAACCCCGGACTGGAGGCGCTCCAGGGAGCGCTCAACCCGACGAACGACGGGTGGTACTACTTCATCTCGCTCGACGGCAAGACCTCCAAGTTCACGAAGACGAACGCCGAGCACCAGAAGCTCGTCGACCAGTTCAACGAGTCGAGGAAGAACTGATGGCGTCACCACGCCGCGCGGCGGTGCTGGGATCGCCGATCGCCCACTCGCTCTCCCCGGTCCTGCACCGGGCCGCGTACGCCGCACTCGGCCTCGACGGCTGGTCGTACGACCGCTTCGAGGTCGACGAGGCCGGGCTGGCCGGCTTCGTCGGCGAACTGGACGGCGCCTGGGCCGGGCTCTCGCTGACCATGCCGCTCAAGCGGGCGATCATCCCGCTGCTCGACGAGATCAGCGACACGGCCGCCTCCGTCGAGGCGGTGAACACCGTCGTCCTCCGCGAGGACGGGCGACGGGTCGGCGACAACACCGACATCCCCGGCATGATCGCCGCCCTGCGCGAGCGGGGTGTCGAGAAGGTGGAGTCGGCGGCGATCCTCGGCGCCGGAGCCACCGCCTCCTCCGCGCTCGCCGCGCTGGCCCGGATCTGCGCCGGGCCCGTCACCGCGTACGTACGGAGCGAGGCGCGCGCCGCGGAGATGCGGGGCTGGGGCGAGCGGCTCGGGGTGGACGTCCGTACCGCGGCCTGGGACGACGCGGCGGAGGCCTTCACCGCCCCGCTGGTCGTCGCGACCACCCCGGCCGGTACGACGAACGCCCTGGCGGGCGCCGTACCGGACACCGTGGGGACCCTTTTCGACGTCCTGTACGACCCCTGGCCGACGGCGCTCGCCGCGGCCTGGTCCGAGCACGGCGGAAAGGTGGTCGGCGGCCTCGACCTCCTCGTCCACCAGGCCGTGCTCCAGGTCGAGCAGATGACGGGCGTCCCCAGGGCGCCGCTGGCCGCGATGCGCGCGGCGGGGGAGCGGGCGCTGGCCGCCCGCTAGGGAACGAACGGCGCCGGGGACCGACCGGCGCCGCAGGGGAGAGTACGGGGGACATGAGCGGGGAACTGGTGTTGGCGTCCAAGTGGGACGCCGCTCTCGACGTGGTGCGATTTCTCTGGGTGGGGTTCTTCAGCGACCTGCCCGCGTGGGCGCGGTACACCGTGCTGGGACTCTTCGGATCGACCGTCGTGTACGGCTTCGTCTCCTGGCTGCGGAAGCGTTCCGCCCACGCCCCGAAGGACGAGGGGACCCTCCAGGAGGACGAGGAGACCGTCCAGGAGGGCGGGGAGACCGTCCAGGAGGACGGGACGCGCGTCCGATAGCTGGACCGGCGACCAAGCCGACGCCCCGGACGTGGGAGGATCGGGGATGGCGGGCCAGGGCCGCGCACCCGGCCGCGCCGTCGCAGTGCCCAGGCGCGAGCATGAGGAGCATCGTTGAGCAGGTTGCGTTGGCTGACCGCTGGGGAATCCCACGGACCCGCGCTGGTCGCGACGCTGGAGGGTCTTCCCGCCGGCGTCCCGGTCACCACAGAGCTGGTGGCGGACCACCTCGCGCGGCGACGCCTCGGCTATGGGCGTGGCGCCCGGATGAAGTTCGAGCAGGACGAGATCACCTTCCTGGGCGGGGTCCGCCACGGACTCTCCCTCGGCTCCCCGATCGCCGTCATGGTCGGCAACACCGAGTGGCCCAAGTGGGAGAAGGTCATGTCGGCCGACCCGGTCGACCCCGCCGAGCTCAAGGAGACGGGCCGCAACGCCCCCCTGACCCGGCCCCGGCCCGGCCACGCCGACCTCGCCGGCATGCAGAAGTACGGCTTCGACGAGGCCCGGCCGATCCTGGAGCGCGCCAGCGCCCGGGAGACCGCCGCCCGTGTCGCGCTCGGCGCCGTCGCCCGCTCCTTCATCAAGGAGGCGGCGGGCATCGAGATCGTGTCGCACGTCGTCGAGCTGGCCGCCGCCAAGGCGCCGTACGGCGTCTACCCGACCCCCGCCGACGTCGAGAGGCTCGACGCCGACCCGGTCCGCTGCCTCGACGCCGACGCGTCGAAGGCGATGGTCGCGGAGATCGACCAGGCCCACAAGGACGGCGACACCCTCGGCGGAGTCGTCGAGGTCCTGGCCTACGGCGTGCCCGTCGGGCTCGGTTCGCACGTCCACTGGGACCGGCGTCTCGACGCCCGGCTCGCCGCGGCCCTCATGGGCATCCAGGCCATCAAGGGCGTCGAGGTCGGCGACGGCTTCGACCTGGCCCGCGTGCCCGGTTCGAAGGCCCACGACGAGATCGTCCGCACCGAGGACGGCATCAGGCGCACCTCCGGCCGCTCCGGCGGCACCGAGGGCGGCCTGACCACCGGCGAGCTGCTGCGCGTCCGCGCCGCGATGAAGCCCATCGCGACCGTCCCGCGCGCCCTCGCCACCATCGACGTCGCCACCGGCGAGGCCGCGGCCGCCCACCACCAGCGTTCCGACGTGTGCGCCGTCCCCGCCGCCGGTATCGTCGCCGAGGCCATGGTCGCGCTCGTCCTCGCGGACGCCGTCGTCGAGAAGTTCGGCGGCGACAGCGTCCCCGAGACGCGCCGCAACGTGCGGTCGTACCTCGACAACCTGTCCATCCGGTGACCGCCGGGCCACTGGTCGTCCTCGTCGGCCCCATGGGCTCCGGCAAGTCCACGGTGGGCGCGCTCCTGGCCGAACGGCTCGGCGCGCCCTACCGGGACACCGACGCCGACATCGTCGCCGCCGAGGGACGCGAGATCTCCGACATCTTCGTCGAGGACGGCGAGGAGCACTTCCGCGCCCTCGAACGGGACGCGGTCGCCGCTGCCGTCGCCGAACACGAGGGCGTCCTCGCCCTCGGCGGCGGCGCGATCCTCGACGCCGGCACCCGTGCCCGCCTCGCCGGGCTGCCCGTCGCGTACCTCTCGATGGACGTCGAGGAGGCGGTCCGGCGCGTCGGCCTGAACACCGCGCGGCCGCTGCTCGCCGTCAACCCGCGCCGCCAGTGGCGCGAGCTGATGGAGGCGCGCCGCCACCTTTACACCGAAGTCGCGCGGGCCGTCGTCACGACCGACGACCGCACCCCCGAAGAGGTCGCGGACGCGGTCCTCTCGGCACTGGATCTGAAGAAGGACGCATGACGACGGACCAGGAAGTCACCCGCATCCCTGTCGCGGGCAGCGCGGGCACGGATCCGTACGAGGTGCTGGTCGGCCGGCAGCTGCTCGGCGAGCTCCCGGCCCTGATCGGCAAGCAGGCCAAGCGGGTCGCGGTGATCCACCCGGAGGCGCTCGCCGACACGGGTGAGGTGCTCCGCGCCGACCTCGCCGACCAGGGCTACGAGGCGGTCGCCATCCAGGTGCCGAACGCCGAGGAGGCGAAGACCGTCGAGGTCGCCGCCTACTGCTGGAAGGCGCTCGGCCAGACCGGCTTCACGCGCAGCGACGTCATCGTCGGCGTCGGTGGCGGCGCCACCACCGACCTGGCCGGCTTCGTGGCCGCGACCTGGCTGCGGGGCGTCCGCTGGATCGCGGTGCCGACCACGGTCCTGGCCATGGTCGACGCGGCCGTCGGCGGCAAGACGGGCATCAACACCGCGGAGGGCAAGAACCTCGTCGGCGCCTTCCACCCGCCCGCCGGAGTCCTCTGCGACCTCGCCGCCCTCGACTCGCTGCCGGTCAACGACTACGTCAGCGGTCTCGCGGAGATCATCAAGGCCGGCTTCATCGTCGACCCGGTGATCCTCGACCTCATCGAGGAGGACCCGCAGGCCGCCCGTACCCCGGCCGGTCCGCACACCGCCGAACTGCTCGTCCGCTCGATCAAGGTCAAGGCGGAGGTCGTCTCCGGCGACCTCAAGGAGTCGGGCCGCCGGGAGATCCTCAACTACGGCCACACCCTCGCCCACGCCATCGAGAAGAACGAGCGGTACAAGTGGCGTCACGGCGCCGCCGTCTCCGTCGGCATGGTCTTCGCCGCCGAACTCGGCCGTCTGGCCGGGCGCCTCGACGACGCCACCGCCGACCGGCACCGCGCCGTCCTGGAGTCCGTCGGGCTGCCGCTCACCTACCGCGGCGACCAGTGGCCGAAGCTCCTGGAGACCATGCGGGTCGACAAGAAGTCCCGCGGCGACCTGCTCCGCTTCATCGTGCTCGACGGCATCGGCAGGCCGACCGTCCTGGAGGGCCCCGACCCGGCGGTCCTGATCGCGGCGTACGGCGAGGTGTCGGCGTGAGCGAGCCGCGTCCGGTTCTGGTGCTCAACGGCCCCAACCTCGGCCGGCTCGGCTCCCGCGAGCCCGACATCTACGGCGCCACCTCCTACAAGGGTCTCGTCGAGTCCTGCCGCACCCTCGGCGCGGAGCTCGGCTTCGACGTCGAGGTGCGGGAGACCAACGACGAGGGCGAGATGATCCGCTGGCTCCACGAGGCGGCCGACCGCTCGGTCCCCGTGGTCATCAACCCGGGCGCGTTCACCCACTACTCGTACGGGATGCGGGACGCGGCCGCCCAGCGGACGGCCCCGCTGATCGAGGTGCACATCTCGAACCCCTACGCCCGGGAGGAGTTCCGGCACACCTCGGTCGTCGCGGCCGTGGCGACCGGGACGGTCGCCGGGTTCGGGATCGGTTCCTACCGGCTGGCCCTGCGGGCGCTCGCCGAGCAACTGGCCGGCTGACAGGACGCCAGGCCGGCCGGGCACCTGGGGAAGTCCCCGGCCGTTCCCCGTGTGGGGGCCGGGGACGGTAACGTTCCGGCGCACCGGATACATCAGGCGTACGAGCGTACGAGACGGAGTGGCACCGGATGCAGCACGCAGTGGGGGGTCCGCTGCCACCGCCCGAGCGATCGGGCCAGGCGCCCGGCCGGAGCACTGCCCAGGGTCCCGGCCCGGGGCTGGGGCCCGGCGGCGGGCAGGGCCCCGGCCCCGGACAGGGTCCCGGCCCCGGACAGGGCGCAGGAGTGGGACAGGGACCCGGCCCCGGACAGGGACCTGTTCCCGGTCACGGTCAGGGACCCGTTCCGGTGCCCGGGACCGTCCCCGGTGCCGGACCCGAGACCGTCCCCGGTGCGGGAAGCGGTGTCCAGGGCGGGAGTCCGCCCGTTCCGCCGCCTCCGCCGGGCGCCCCGTATCCGGGGCCGCCCCCCGGACCCCGGCTCGGTGTGCACCCGACCGTCCAGGCCGGCGGCCCCAGGCCGCCGCAGGCGTCGCCGCCCCCGCGTACCGCTCCTCCGCAGGCCTCGCCCCCCGCGGGGCCCGGGGCGGCCGGCTGGGGCGCCCCCGGAGCCGCGCCGCAGCGTTCCGGCGGGCCGCAGCACCCGGGCGGCTCCCCTTACCCCGGCGTGGCTCCCCAGCGCGCCGACCTCACCGGCCAGGTACCGCTGCCGCCCGTCGCCGCGCCGCTCGCGCCGCCGGTGGAGCACGGCCTCGGCACCGGCGCGGCCACCCTCGCCGTCCTGCTCATCGGCCCGGCGGGCGCCGGGAAGACGACCGTGGCCCGGCACTGGGCCCAGCGCCGGGCGGTGCCCACCGCGCACATCAGCCTCGACGACGTCCGCGAGTGGGTCTGCTCCGGTTTCGCCGACCCGCAGTCCGGGTGGAACGAGCACTCCGAGGCGCAGTACCGGCTCGCCCGCCGCACCTGCGGCTTCGCCGCGCGCAACTTCCTCGCCAACGGCATCTCCTGCATCGTCGACGACGCCGTCTTCCCCGACCGGCCCGTCGTCGGCCTCGGCGGCTGGAAGCGTCATGTCGGCCCCGGCCTGCTGCCGGTGGTGCTCCTGCCCGGCCTGGAGGTCGTCCTGGAGCGGAACGCCGAGCGCAGCGGCAACCGGCGCCTCTCGGACGAGGAGGTCGCCGCCATCCACGGACGCATGGCCGGCTGGTACGGCTCCGGCCTGCCGATCATCGACAACTCCACGTACGACGTCGAGACCACCGCCCGGGTCCTCGACGACATCCTCGCCCGGGCGATCGCCAGCCCGCCCACCTGGTGAGCTCCGGGGCTGCCGGGCCGGTCCTCCTGGACCGGAGCGGGGCCCCGGCCGCGCAGGCGGGCGTCCTGCCCCGGCCGGCCGCGCAGAACAGGCCACCGCGGCGCGCTGCTCGTAGGCTCGGAGCATGTCAGAGGTGTATGCGGACCGCCGTGTACGGCTGCGCGATCGCTGCGCGGCCGCGGGCAGCCCGGCGGCCCTGGTCTCCCGCCCCGCCAACGTCCGCTATCTCGCGGGTGGCTCGCCCCCGGGCGCGGTCCTCCTCCTCGGGCCCGAGCCGGAGGCGGACGTCCTGCTCTGCCCGGTCGCGCCCAGCGGTGAACCGGCCGACGGACGGCTCGACGAACTCCTCCGCCGGCAGGTCCTCCCCGTAGGGGGCGGAGATCCGGCCGTCGCCGCCGTCGACCTCGCCCGCCGGGCGGGAGCCGACGCGCTCGCCGTCGAGGAGCACGACCTGACCGTGGCCCGGCACCGGGCCATGGGCTCCGTCGCGCCCGGAGTGCGTCTCGCCGACCTCGCCTGCGCCGTCGAGCAGCTCAGGATCGTCAAGGACGAGGACGAGATCGCCTGCCTGCGCATCGCCGCCGAGATCGCCGACCAGGCGCTCGGCGAGCTCCTGGAGTCGATCCTGGTGGGGCGGACCGAGCGCCACCTCGCGCTGGAACTGGAGCGGCGTCTCGTCGACCACGGCGCCGACGGCGCCGCCTTCCCCACCTCGGTCGCCACCGGCCCGCACTCCGGTCGGCGACGCCACCGGCCCACCGACCGCCGGGTCGAGGAGGGTGATTTCCTCTCCGTCTGCCTCGGCGCCGACTACCGCGGCTACCGGTGCGAGATCGGTCGCACCTTCGTCATAGGGACGGCCCCGGCCGACTGGCAGATCGAGCTGTACGAGCTCGTCTTCGCCGCTCAGCGGGCCGGACGGGAGTCCCTCGTACCGGGCGCCGAGTACCGCGACGTGGACCGCGCGGCCCGCCAGATCCTGGACGCGGCGGGGCACGCGGAGGCCGCCGTACCCCTCACCGGGCACGGTGTGGGGCTCGAAATCGACGAGGACCCGCAGCTCTCACCCTCGGCCATGGGTAAACTGGACGCTTGTGTGCCGGTCACCGTCGAACCGGGGGTCCACCTCCCGGGCCGGGGCGGAGTCCGGATCGATGACACGCTCGTCGTGCGCCAGGAGGCGGACGGCGGACCCGAGCTACTCACCATCACGACCAAGGAGCTGCTCGCGCTGTAAGGCGCGTACGCCTCCACGGTCCCACGTCAGTCCAGGAGATTCCGCAACCGTGGCTTCCACGAACGACCTCAAGAACGGCATGGTGCTCAAGCTCGAAGGCGGCCAGCTCTGGTCCGTCGTCGAGTTCCAGCACGTCAAGCCCGGCAAGGGCCCGGCCTTCGTGCGCACCAAGCTCAAGAACGTGCTGTCCGGCAAGGTCGTCGACAAGACCTTCAACGCCGGCGTGAAGGTCGAGACGGCCACCATCGACCGCCGTGACATGCAGTTCTCCTACATGGACGGCGACTACTTCGTCTTCATGGACATGGAGACGTACGACCAGCTGATGGTCGAGCGCAAGGCCGTCGGCGACGCCGCCAACTTCCTGATCGAGGGCTTCACCGCCTCCGTCGCGCAGCACGAGGGCTCGGTGCTCTACGTCGAGCTGCCGGCCGCCGTGGTGCTGACGATCGAGCACACCGACCCGGGCGTCCAGGGCGACCGCTCCACCGGCGGCACCAAGCCCGCCAAGCTGGAGACCGGCCACGAGATCCAGGTCCCGCTCTTCATCACCACCGGTGAGAAGGTCAAGGTCGACACCCGCACCAGCGACTACCTCGGCCGGGTGAACGACTAACCGTGGCCGCTCGGAGCAAGGCCCGCAAGCGCGCCTTCCAGATCCTCTTCGAGGCCGACCAGCGTGGCGCCTCCGTCCAGGAGGTCCTCGCGGACCAGGTCCGGCACGCGCGGTCGGACGACCGTCAGCCGCCGGTCAACGATTTCACCATGCAGCTGGTCGAGGGGTACGCCGCCCACGTGGCGCGGATCGACGAGCTCATCGCGACCTACGCGGTGGACTGGGACCTCGACCGGATGCCCGTCGCCGACCGGAACATCGTGCGCCTCGGCGCGTACGAGCTGATCTGGGAGGACGGCACGCCGGACGCGGTCGCGATCGACGAGGCGGTGCAGCTCGCCAAGGAGTTCTCCACGGACGAGTCCCCGACCTTCGTCAACGGTCTGCTGGCGCGCTTCAAGGACTTGAAGCCGCGTCTGCGCCGGGACGCCGACGCCTGATCCTGTAGACGTCACCGGCGGCCGAAGGGGCCCGCAGCACTCGTGCTGCGGGCCCCTTCGACGTACCCCCGGCTCGGTGTCCCCGCAGCCGCACGGCCCCCGTACAGCCGGCCGTACAGCCGTTCGGCCTGGGCTCGCACGAAAGCGCCGGGCCCGTGGACGTCGGATGACGTGCACGGGCCCGGCGGTACGTTTCTGCTGTGACCTCGGAAGGGGTCAGTTCTCCTCGTGGGCGACCGCGCGGCGCGCGTCCGCGTCCAGCACGCCCCAGCTGATCAGCTGCTCGGTGAGGACCGAGGGGGACTGGTCGTAGATCACGGCCAGGGTGCGCAGGTCGTCCTGACGGATCGACAGCACCTTGCCGTTGTAGTCGCCGCGCTGCGACTGGATCGTCGCCGCGTAGCGCTGGAGCGGGCCCGCCTTCTCCTGGGGGACGTGCGCCAGGCGCTCCAGGTCCAGGACGAGCTTCGGCGGCGGCTCGGCGGCCCCGCCCGGAGTGGTGCCCGGCAGGAGCTCCTGCACCGGCACCCCGTAGAAGTCGGCCAGCTCGGCAAGCCGCTGCACGGTCACCGCGCGGTCGCCACGCTCGTACGAACCGACCACCACGGCCTTCCAGCGGCCCTGGGACTTCTCCTCCACCCCGTGGAGGGAGAGACCCTGCTGGGTGCGGATGGCACGGAGTTTGGCCCCGAGCTGCTTTGCGTATTCGCTGGACATAACGCTCCCGGACGCTGTGACGACATGCGGCTGCGCCGCGCGGCTGGTAACTCACTGTGAGGTTACGCAGCGTTACTCTTTCCCGTCAAGCCGAATGGTCCGTACCGCCCCCCTCCCGGGGGACGGCGCCCGGAGTGGCGACCGGGGTGCGGGGAAGGTTCCCGTCCGCCCCTGGTATCGTTGACGTCGCAAATCCGACGTCCTTTAAGAGCCGTCCCGTGAGGCGGAGAAGGAGGTCCGTTTTTCATGGACACCCAGCAGCAGTACAGCGACGACGCGCGCCCCGTTCTGGAGGCGCCGGACATCGCGCGGGTCCTGACCCGCATCGCACACGAGATCGTCGAGCGCGCCAAGGGTGCCGACGACGTGGTCCTCCTCGGCATTCCCACCCGCGGTGTCTTCCTCGCCCGCCGGCTCGCCGAGAAGCTCGAATCCATCACCGGCACCAAGATCCCGGTCGGCTCCCTCGACATCACCATGTACCGGGACGACCTGCGGATGAAGCCGGCGCGCGCCCTCGGCCGCACCGAGATCCCCGGTGACGGCGTCGACGGCCGCCTGGTCGTCCTCGTCGACGACGTGCTCTTCTCCGGCCGCACCATCCGCGCCGCCCTCGACGCCCTCGGCGACATCGGCCGCCCCCGTGCGGTCCAGCTCGCCGTGCTCGTCGACCGCGGCCACCGCGAGCTTCCGATCCGCGCCGACTACGTCGGCAAGAACCTCCCCACGTCGCTGCGGGAGACGGTCAAGGTCCAGCTCGCCGAGGAGGACGGTCGCGACACCGTCCTGCTCGGTGCCAGGCCCACCGCCTAGCCGGACCGGCTTCCCCCGCGCGGGACCGGGCCACCCCCCGCGCCCCCGCACGCCCTCACACTCCCCACCACGGAGAGACACCCCGATGATGCGTCACCTCATCTCGGCCGCCGACCTCACCCGCGACGACGCCGTCCTGATCCTCGACACCGCCGAGGAGATGGCCCGGGTGGCCGACCGGCCCATCAGGAAGCTGCCGACCCTGCGCGGCCGGACCATCTGCAACCTCTTCTTCGAGGACTCCACCCGGACCCGGATCTCCTTCGAGGCCGCCGAGAAGCGACTCTCCGCCGACGTGATCAACTTCGCGGCCAAGGGCTCCAGCGTCTCCAAGGGCGAGTCCCTCAAGGACACCGCGCAGACCCTGGAGGCCATGGGCGTCGACGCGGTCGTCATCCGGCACGGCGCCTCCGGAGCCCCGTACCGCCTCGCCACCTCCGGCTGGATCGACGCCCCCGTCGTCAACGCCGGCGACGGAACCCACCAGCACCCCACCCAGGCCCTCCTGGACGCCTTCACCATGCGCCGCCGCCTCGTCGGCCGGGACGCCGGGCTCGGCAAGGACCTCGAAGGCAAGCGGATCACGCTCGTCGGCGACGTCCTGCACAGCCGGGTCGCCCGCTCCAACGTCGACCTGCTGCACACCCTCGGCGCCGAGGTCACCCTGGTGGCCCCGCCCACCCTGGTCCCCGTCGGCGTCGAGACCTGGCCCTGCGAGATCTCGTACGACCTCGACCGGGTGCTGCCGAAGTCCGACGCGGTCATGATGCTGCGTGTGCAGCGCGAGCGGATGAACGCCGCCTTCTTCCCCACCGAGCGCGAGTACTCGCGCCGGTACGGGCTCGACGGCGAGCGGATGGCGAAGATGCCCGAGCACGCCATCGTCATGCACCCCGGCCCCATGGTCCGCGGCATGGAGATCACCGCCGAGGTCGCCGACTCCGACCGCTGCACGGTCGTCGAGCAGGTCGCCAACGGCGTCTCCATCCGGATGGCGGTCCTCTACCTGCTTCTGGGCGGCAACGACTCCGCCGTCACCCACACCCGCACCGAGGAGAACAAGTAACCATGAGCAAGATCCTTATCCGCGGTGCGCAGGTCCTGGGCGGCGAGGTCCAGGACGTCCTGATCGACGGCGAGACCATCGCCGAGGTGGGCACCGGCCTGACCGCCGAGGGCGCCACCGTGATCGAGGCCGAGGGCCAGATCCTGCTGCCCGGCCTGGTCGACCTCCACACCCACCTGCGGGAGCCCGGCCGCGAGGACTCCGAGACCGTCCTCACCGGCACCCGCGCCGCCGCCTCCGGCGGCTACACGGCCGTCTTCGCCATGGCCAACACCCACCCGGTCGCCGACACCGCCGGCGTCGTCGAGCAGGTCTACCGGCTCGGCAAGGAGTCCGGCTACTGCGACGTGCAGCCCATCGGCGCCGTCACCGTCGGCCTGGAGGGCAGGAAGCTCGCCGAGCTCGGCGCCATGCACGACTCCGCCGCCGGTGTCACCGTCTTCTCCGACGACGGCAAGTGCGTCGACGACGCCGTGATCATGCGCCGCGCCCTGGAGTACGTGAAGGCCTTCGACGGCGTCGTCGCCCAGCACGCCCAGGAGCCCCGCCTCACCGAGGGCGCCCAGATGAACGAGGGCATCGTCTCGGCCGAGCTCGGACTCGGCGGCTGGCCGGCCGTCGCCGAGGAGTCGATCATCGCCCGCGACGTCCTCCTCGCCGAGCACGTCGGCTCCCGCGTCCACATCTGCCACCTCTCCACCGCCGGCTCCGTCGAGATCGTCCGCTGGGCCAAGTCCCGCGGCATCGACGTCACCGCCGAGGTCACCCCGCACCACCTCCTCCTCACGGACGAGCTGGTCCGCTCGTACAACCCGGTCTACAAGGTCAACCCGCCGCTGCGCACGGAGAAGGACGTCCTCGCCCTCCGCGAGGCGCTGGCCGACGGCACGATCGACATCGTCGCCACCGACCACGCCCCGCACCCGCACGAGGACAAGGACTGCGAGTGGGCCGCGGCCGCCATGGGCATGGTCGGCCTGGAGACCGCGCTCTCCGTCGTCCAGCAGACGATGGTCGAGACCGGTCTCCTCGACTGGGCCGGCGTCGCCGACCGGATGTCCTTCGCGCCCGCCCGCATCGGACGGGCCAAGGGCCACGGACGTCCCGTCTCGGCTGGTGAGCCCGCGAACCTGACGCTGGTCGATCCGGCTTACCGTGGTGTCGTGGACCCCGCGGAGTTCGCCTCCCGCAGCCGCAACACCCCCTACGAGGGCCGTGAGCTGCCGGGACGCGTCACCCACACCATCCTGCGGGGCCGGGCAACGGTCGTGGACGGGAAGCTGGCGTGACACCACTCATCGCAATCGCCGCAGAGGCAGCCGATCAGAAGTCGGCGGAGGTGACCGACTGGGCCGGACGGCTCGGCTGGGTCGCCGGACTGCTGCTCTTCATCGCCTTCGTGTACTGGCTCATGCGCCAGGGATGGAAGTGGCGCGGCAGCCTCCAGTCCGACCTCCCCGAGCTGCCGGAGGTGCCCGCCACGGGCGCCGAGGCGACACTGAAGCTCACCGGCCGGTACCACGGCTCGACGACCGCCGGGCAGTGGCTCGACCGGATCGTCGCCCACGGTCTCGGCACCCGAAGCCGCGTCGAGCTCACCCTCACCGACGCCGGGATCGCGGTCGTACGCCCCGGGGCGAACGACTTCTTCGTCCCGGCCGAGGCCCTGCGCGAGGCACGCCTCGACAAGGGCATCGCCGGCAAGGTCCTCGCCGAGGGCGGCCTGCTGATCGTCACCTGGGCGCACGGCGACCAGCTGATCGACTCCGGCTTCCGCTCCGACCGGGCGGCCGAGCACACCGCCTGGGTCGAGGCCATCAACTCCATGATCCACACGACGGAAGGCATCGCACGATGACCACCTCCATCCAGGGAGTCGCCTCTCAGAGGCAGAAGGCCGCTCCCGCCGTACTCGTCCTGGAGGACGGCCGCACCTTCCGCGGCCGCGCCTACGGGGCCGTGGGGGAGACCTTCGGCGAGGCCGTGTTCTCCACCGGCATGACCGGCTACCAGGAGACCCTCACCGACCCGTCGTACCACCGCCAGGTCGTGGTCATGACGGCCCCGCACGTCGGCAACACCGGCGTCAACGACGAGGATCCCGAGTCCGGCCGCATCTGGGTCTCCGGCTACGTCGTCCGCGACCCCGCCCGCGTCTCCTCCAACTGGCGCGCCCGCCGCTCGCTCGACGAGGAGCTGGAGCGCCAGGGCGTCGTCGGCATCTCCGGCATCGACACCCGCGCCCTCACCCGCCACCTGCGCGAGCGCGGCGCCATGCGAGTCGGCATCTTCTCCGGCGACGCCTGGACGGGCGTCCGCGACGAGGCCCTGCTCGCCCGGGTCCAGGCGCAGCCCGAGATGAAGGGCGCGAACCTCTCCGCCGAGGTCGCCACCAAGGAGACGTACGTCGTCCCCGCGATCGGTACGAAGAAGTTCACCGTCGCCGCCGTCGACCTCGGCATCAAGGGCATGACCCCGCGCCGGATGGCCGAGCGCGGCATCGAGGTCCACGTGCTGCCCGCCACCGCCACCGCCGAGGACATCTACGCCGTCCAGCCCGACGGCGTGTTCTTCTCCAACGGCCCCGGCGACCCGGCCACCGCCGACGGTCCCGTCGCCGTCATGCGCGCCGTCCTGGAGCGGAGGACGCCGCTCTTCGGCATCTGCTTCGGCAACCAGATCCTCGGCCGCGCGCTCGGCTTCGGCACCTACAAGCTGAAGTACGGCCACCGGGGCATCAACCAGCCGGTCCAGGACCGCACCACCGGCAAGGTCGAGGTCACCGCGCACAACCACGGCTTCGCCGTCGACGCGCCCCTCGACAGGGTCTCCGACACGCCCTTCGGGCGCGCCGAGGTCTCCCACGTCTGTCTGAACGACCAGGTCGTCGAAGGCCTCCAGCTGCTCGACCAGCCGGCCTTCTCCGTCCAGTACCACCCCGAGGCGGCCGCGGGCCCGCACGACGCCGCGTACCTCTTCGACCGTTTCGTATCGCTGATGGAGGCCGAGCGTGCCTAAGCGCACCGATATCCAGTCCGTCCTGGTCATCGGCTCCGGCCCGATCGTCATCGGACAGGCCGCCGAGTTCGACTACTCCGGCACCCAGGCCTGCCGCGTCCTCAAGGCCGAGGGCCTGCGGGTGATCCTGGTCAACTCCAACCCGGCCACGATCATGACCGACCCGGAGATCGCCGACGCCACGTACGTCGAGCCGATCACCCCCGAGTTCGTCGAGAAGATCATCGCCAAGGAGCGCCCCGACGCCCTCCTGCCCACCCTCGGCGGCCAGACCGCGCTCAACACCGCGATCTCCATGCACGAGCAGGGCGTCCTGGAGAAGTACGGCGTCGAGCTCATCGGCGCCAACGTCGAGGCCATCAACAAGGGCGAGGACCGCGACCTCTTCAAGGGCGTCGTGGAGGCCGTCAAGGCCAAGATCGGTTACGGCGAGTCCGCCCGCTCGGTCATCTGCCACTCCATGGACGACGTGATCCAGGGCGTCGAGACGCTCGGCGGCTACCCCGTCGTCGTCCGCCCCTCCTTCACCATGGGCGGCGCCGGCTCCGGCTTCGCCCACGACGAGGAGGAGCTGCGCCGCATCGCCGGCCAGGGCCTCACGCTCTCCCCGACCACCGAGGTGCTCCTGGAGGAGTCCATCCTCGGCTGGAAGGAGTACGAGCTGGAGCTGATGCGCGACAAGAACGACAACGTCGTGGTCGTCTGCTCCATCGAGAACTTCGACCCGATGGGCGTCCACACCGGTGACTCGATCACCGTCGCCCCGGCGATGACGCTCACCGACCGCGAGTACCAGCGGCTGCGCGACATCGGCATCGCGATCATCCGCGAGGTCGGCGTCGACACCGGCGGCTGCAACATCCAGTTCGCGATCGACCCGGTCGACGGCCGGATCATCGTCATCGAGATGAACCCGCGCGTCTCCCGCTCCTCGGCGCTCGCCTCCAAGGCGACCGGCTTCCCGATCGCCAAGATCGCGGCCCGGCTCGCCGTCGGCTACACGCTGGACGAGATCCCCAACGACATCACGGAGAAGACCCCGGCGTCCTTCGAGCCCACGCTCGACTACGTCGTCGTCAAGGCCCCGCGCTTCGCCTTCGAGAAGTTCCCCTCCGCCGACTCCACGCTGACCACGACCATGAAGTCGGTCGGCGAGGCCATGGCGATCGGCCGCAACTTCACCGAGGCGCTCCAGAAGGCCCTGCGCTCCCTGGAGAAGAAGGGCTCGCAGTTCACCTTCGTGGGCGAGCCCGGCGACAAGGCCGAGCTGCTGCGCGAGGCGGTCCGCCCCACCGACGGCCGTATCAACACGGTCATGCAGGCGATCCGGGCCGGCGCCACCCCGGAGGAGGTCTTCGAGTCCACGAGGATCGACCCCTGGTTCGTCGACCAGCTCTTCCTGATCAAGGAGATCGCCGACGAGCTGGCCGCCGCCGAGAAGCTCGAGCCCGAGATCCTCGCCGAGGCCAAGCGCCACGGCTTCTCCGACGCCCAGATCGCCGAGATCCGGGGCCTGCGCGAGGACGTCGTCCGCGAGGTCCGGCACGCCCTCGGCGTCCGCCCGGTCTACAAGACGGTCGACACCTGCGCCGCCGAGTTCGCCGCCAAGACGCCGTACTTCTACTCCTCGTACGACGAGGAGAGCGAGGTCGCGCCCCGCACCAAGCCCGCGGTGATCATCCTGGGCTCCGGCCCGAACCGCATCGGTCAGGGCATCGAGTTCGACTACTCCTGCGTCCACGCCTCCTTCGCCCTGAGCGACGCCGGCTACGAGACCGTGATGGTCAACTGCAACCCGGAGACCGTCTCGACGGACTACGACACCTCCGACCGCCTGTACTTCGAGCCGCTGACGCTGGAGGACGTCCTCGAGATCGTCCACGCCGAGACGCTCGCCGGCCCCGTCGCCGGTGTCGTCGTCCAGCTCGGCGGCCAGACCCCGCTGGGCCTGTCGCAGGCGCTCAAGGACAACGGCGTGCCGGTCGTCGGCACCTCCCCGGAGGCCATCCACGCCGCCGAGGACCGCGGCGCCTTCGGCCAGGTCCTCGCCGAGGCGGGCCTCCCCGCCCCCAAGCACGGCACCGCGACCACCTTCGCCGGCGCCAAGGCCATCGCCGACGAGATCGGCTACCCCGTCCTCGTACGCCCGTCGTACGTGCTCGGCGGGCGCGGCATGGAGATCGTCTACGACGAGACCCGCCTGGAGTCGTACATCGCCGAGTCCACCGAGATCAGCCCCACCCGGCCGGTCCTGGTCGACCGCTTCCTCGACGACGCCATCGAGATCGACGTCGACGCGCTCTACGACGGCCAGGAGCTCTACCTCGGCGGCGTCATGGAGCACATCGAGGAGGCCGGCATCCACTCCGGCGACTCGGCCTGCGCCCTGCCCCCGATCACCCTCGGCGGCTTCGACATCAAGCGCCTGCGCGCCTCCACCGAGGCCATCGCCAAGGGCGTCGGCGTGCGGGGCCTGATCAACATCCAGTTCGCGATGGCCGGCGACATCCTCTACGTCCTGGAGGCCAACCCGCGCGCCTCCCGGACCGTCCCCTTCACCTCGAAGGCGACCGCCGTCCCGCTCGCGAAGGCCGCCGCCCGCATCTCGCTCGGCGCCACCGTCGCCGAGCTGCGCGCCGAGGGCCTGCTGCCGAGGACCGGTGACGGCGGCACCCTGCCGCTCGACGCGCCGATCTCCGTCAAGGAGGCCGTGATGCCGTGGTCGCGCTTCCGCGACGTGCACGGCCGCGGCGTCGACACCGTCCTCGGCCCGGAGATGCGCTCCACCGGCGAGGTCATGGGCATCGACGCGGTCTTCGGCACGGCGTACGCCAAGTCGCAGGCCGGCGCCTACGGCCCGCTGCCCACCAAGGGCCGCGCCTTCATCTCGGTCGCCAACCGCGACAAGCGCTCGATGATCTTCCCGGCCCGCGAACTCGTCGCCCACGGCTTCGAGCTGCTCGCCACCTCCGGCACCGCCGAGGTCCTCAAGCGCAACGGCATCAACGCCACGATCGTGCGCAAGCTGAGCGAGGGCGAGGGCCCCGACGGCGAGAAGACGATCGTCCAGCTCATCCACGACGGCCAGGTCGACCTGATCGTCAACACCCCGTACGGCACCGGCGGCCGCCTCGACGGCTACGAGATCCGTACGGCCGCGGTGGCGCGCAGCGTCCCCTGCCTCACCACGGTCCAGGCGCTCGCCGCGGCCGTCCAGGGCATCGACGCGCTCAACCGCGGCGACGTGGGCGTCCGCTCGCTCCAGGAGCACGCGGAACACCTGATCGCGGCCCGCGACTAGCAGCCCGTACGAGGAGGGGGACACCGGCAGGACCTGCGGTGTCCCCCTCGTCATGAGCAGACCTGGACTCCCCGTATGTACAAGTTCCTCTTCGACCTCGTCTTCAAGCGCATGGACCCCGAGGAGGCCCACTACCTGGCCTTCCGCTGGATCCGCCTCGCCGCCCGCGTCCCCGTCCTGCGGACCTTCGTCGCCGCCGTCCTCGCCCCCCGCCACACGGCGTTGCGGACCGAGGCTCTGGGCCTCCGTATGCACGGCCCCTTCGGGCTCGCCGCCGGCTTCGACAAGAACGCCGTCGCGATCGACGGCATGTCGATGCTCGGCTTCGACCACGTGGAGATCGGCACGGTCACCGGCGAGGCCCAGCCCGGCAACCCCAGGCAGCGCCTCTTCCGGCTCGTCCCGGACCGCGCCCTGATCAACCGCATGGGCTTCAACAACGAGGGCTCCGCCGCGGTCGCCGCACGCCTCCACGCGCGCGTACCGGTCTTCCGGACGGTCGTCGGCGTCAACATCGGCAAGACCAAGACCGTCCCCGAGGCCGAGGCCGCCGCCGACTACGTGAAGTCCACCGAGCGCCTCGCCGCGCACGCCGACTACCTGGTCGTGAACGTCTCCTCGCCGAACACCCCCGGTCTGCGCAACCTCCAGGCCACCGAGTCCCTGCGCCCGCTCCTGACGGCCGTACGGGAGGCCGCCGACCGCACGGTCACCGACCGCCGCGTCCCGCTCCTGGTCAAGATCGCCCCCGACCTGGCCGACGAGGACGTCGACGCGGTCGCCGACCTCGCCCTGGAGCTCGGCCTCGACGGCATCATCGCCACCAACACCACCATCGCGCGCGAGGGCCTGGGACTGAAGTCCGACCCCGAGCTCGTCAAGGAGACCGGCGGCCTCTCCGGGGCGCCCGTCAAGGAGCGCTCCCTCGCGGTCCTCAGGCGCCTGCACGCGCGCGTGGGCGACCGTCTGGTCCTCGTGGGCGTCGGCGGCATCGAGAACGCCGAGGACGCCTGGCAGCGGATCCTCGCGGGCGCCACCCTGATCCAGGGCTACAGCGCCTTCATCTACGAAGGCCCGTTCTACGCCCGCGCGATCCACAAGGGCCTCGCCGCGCGCCTCGCGGCCTCCCCGTACGCGACCCTCGCCGAGGCCGTCGGCGCCGACAACCGAAAGGCCGCCAAGTGACCCTCTCCTTCGGTACCCGCCTGCGCTCCGCCATGGACGAGCGCGGCCCGCTCTGCGTCGGCATCGACCCGCACGCCGCCCTGCTCGACTCCTGGGGCCTGGGCGACGACATCGCCGGTCTCGAACGGTTCACCTTCACCGTCGTGGAGGCCCTCGCGGAGACCGTGGCCGTCTTCAAGCCGCAGTCCGCCTTCTTCGAGCGCTTCGGCTCGCGCGGCATCGCCGTCCTGGAACGTGCCGTCGCCGATCTGCGCGCGGCGGGCGGCCTGGTCGTCATGGACGCCAAGCGCGGCGACATCGGCTCCACCATGGCCGCGTACGCGGAGACCTTCCTGCGCGTGGACTCCCCGCTCTTCTCCGACGCCCTCACGGTCTCCCCGTACCTCGGCTACGGCTCCCTGAAGCCGGCCGTCGACCTGGCCCGCGAGTCCGGCGCCGGTCTGTTCGTCCTGGCCCTGACCTCCAACCCGGAGGGCGCGGAGGTCCAGCGGGCGGTCCGCGCCGACGACCCGGCCGGGCTCACGATCGGCGCGACCATGCTGGCCCACCTCGCCGAGGAGAACGCGGGGGAGACCCCGATGGGCTCCTTCGGCGCGGTCGTCGGGGCCACCCTCGGCGACCTGTCCTCGTTCGACCTGGACATCAACGGTCCGCTCCTGGCCCCCGGCATCGGGGCCCAGGGCGCGACCCCGGCCGACCTCCCCGCCGTCTTCGGCGCCGCGGTCGGCAACGTCGTCCCGAACGTCAGCCGCGGGGTCCTGCGGCACGGCCCGGACGTGGCCGCCCTGCGGGACTCGGCTCACCGGTACGCGGACGAGATCCGGGTGGCCGTCGGCGGATGACGGACTCCGGGGTCTCTCCGCAGGTCGGAGCGGATCGCCCCGGCAGCCGCCCTCGTTTCGGAGCTGTTTCGGCCCGGTGAGACGAACCGTCTCACCGGGCCGTCTCACTACTTGACGAAAACTTGGCTCAAAACCAGGTCGTTTTGCCGGAAAAGTCCCGGTCAGTCGATGCTGACCAGGACTTTTCCGCTGTTCTCGCTGACTGGAGCGGCCTCGGCCGCTAGTCTCCGGGGCAGAGCAGGCGTTCAACGACCACTCCGTTGAGCGTTGCTCCACTGGTGTGGGGCGCAGGGTTCCTCACCGGTCCGTATCCGACAGATCGACATCCGAGGTGACGTAGGCGTGGCTCTTCCGCCCCTTACCCCTGAACAGCGCGCAGCCGCGCTCGAAAAGGCCGCCGCGGCTCGCCGGGAGCGGGCCGAGGTCAAGAATCGACTCAAGCACTCCGGCGCCTCCCTTCAGGAGGTCATCAAGACCGGCCAGGAGAACGACGTCATCGGCAAGATGAAGGTCTCCGCGCTCCTTGAGTCCCTGCCCGGCGTGGGCAAGGTCCGCGCCAAGCAGATCATGGAGCGGCTCGGCATCTCCGAGAGCCGCCGGGTGCGCGGTCTCGGCTCCAACCAGATCGCCTCCCTGGAGCGCGAGTTCGGCAGCACCGGCGCCTGATCCGGCGACCGGTCCGGCTCCCGATCCGGGGCACCCGTCCCGGGCACCCCGGTGAAGCTGGAATAATCGCTGCATGGCAGCAGAGGTACGTCCGCGGCTGACCGTGCTCTCCGGCCCCTCCGGGGTCGGCAAGAGCACGGTCGTCGCGCATATGCGCAAGGTCCACCCCGAGGTCTGGCTCTCGGTGTCGGCGACGACACGGAAGCCCCGTCCCGGCGAGAAGCACGGCGTCCACTACTTCTTCGTGACGGACGACGAGTTCGACAAGCTGATCGCCAACGGCGAGCTCCTCGAGTGGGCCGAGTTCGCGGGCAACCGCTACGGCACCCCGCGCGGCGCGGTCCTCGACCGCCTCGACGCCGGCGAGCCCGTGCTCCTGGAGATCGACCTCCAGGGCGCCCGTCAGGTGAAGGACTCGATGTCCGAGTCCCAGCTGGTCTTCCTGGCACCGCCGAGCTGGGAGGAGCTGGTCCGCCGGCTCACCGGCCGCGGCACCGAGTCGGCCGAGGTCATCGAGCGCCGGCTGGCGGCCGCGAAGATCGAACTGGCCGCCGAGTCGGAGTTCGACACCACCCTCGTCAACACCTCCGTCGAGGACGTCGCACGCGAGCTGCTAACGTTGATGCTGTTGACTTCTGGGGAATGATCCACCGATTCCCCCGGACATCCATCGGATGTCTGATCTTTTCTCCATCTTCGGAAGGTAGAGCGTGTCCTCTTCCATCACCGCGCCCGAGGGCATCATCAACCCGCCGATCGACGAGCTGCTCGAGGCCACGGACTCGAAGTACAGCCTCGTGATCTACGCGGCCAAGCGCGCGCGTCAGATCAACGCGTACTACTCCCAGCTCGGCGAGGGCCTGCTGGAGTACGTGGGTCCGCTGGTCGACACCCACGTCCACGAGAAGCCGCTCTCGATCGCCCTGCGCGAGATCAACGCGGGTCTGCTGACGTCCGAGGCCATCGAGGGCCCCGCGACCTAAGCACGTAGCGCTGTAACACTTGTCACCACAGGCCCGGCGGAACATCCGCCGGGCCTGTGGTGTCTCATGGAGTCGTAACGCGTCCGAGTGCGCGTCCGAGTGCGGGGAGTAGTGGAAGTCGTGGCAAAGCCGAAGGTCGTTCTGGGGGTCAGCGGCGGGATCGCCGCCTACAAGGCGTGCGAGCTGCTGCGCCGGCTCACCGAGTCGGGCCACGACGTCCGGGTCGTCCCCACCGACTCCGCCCTCCACTTCGTCGGTGAGGCAACCTGGTCCGCGCTCTCCGGCCACCCCGTCTCGACCGAGGTGTGGGAGAGCGTCCACGAGGTGCCGCACGTCCGCATCGGCCAGGCCGCCGACCTCGTCGTCGTCGCCCCCGCCACCGCCGACATGCTCGCCAAGGCCGCCCACGGCCTCGCGGACGACCTGCTCACCAACACGCTGCTCACCGCGCGCTGTCCCGTCGTCTTCGCCCCCGCCATGCACACCGAGATGTGGGAGCACCCGGCGACCCAGGAGAACGTGGCGACCCTGCGCCGCCGCGGCGCCGTCGTCGTCGAACCCGCCGTCGGCCGCCTCACCGGCGTCGACACCGGCAAGGGCCGACTGCCCGACCCGGGGGAGATCTTCGAGATCTGCCGACGGATCCTGGCTCGTGGCGCGGACGCCGCCCCCGACCTCGCCGGACGCCATGTCGTGGTCAGCGCGGGCGGTACCCGCGAGCCCCTGGACCCGGTCCGCTACCTGGGCAACCGCTCCTCCGGGAAGCAGGGCTACGCCCTCGCCAAGGCCGCCGCGGCCCGCGGCGCCCGGGTCACCCTCGTCGAGGCCAACACCGGTCTCCCCGACCCGGCCGGCGTCGACGTCGTCCGCGTCGGCACCGCGCTCCAGCTCCGCGAGGCCGTGCTCGAGGCCGTCGCCGACGCCGACGCGGTGGTGATGGCGGCGGCCGTCGCCGACTTCCGCCCCGCCGTCTACGCCGCCGGGAAGATCAAGAAGAAGGACGACGGCGGAGCCCCCACCGTCGAACTCGTCCGCAACCCCGACATCCTCGCCGAGCTCTCCGCCGACCGCGCCCTGCCGGGCCAGGTCGTCGTCGGCTTCGCCGCCGAGACCGACGACGTCCTCGCCAACGGCCGCGAGAAGCTGCGCCGCAAGGGCTGTGACCTCCTCGTCGTCAACGAGGTGGGGGAGCGCAAGACCTTCGGCTCCGAGGAGAACGAGGCCGTGGTCCTCGCCCCGGACGGCGCGGAGACCCCCGTGCCGTACGGTCCGAAGGAGGCGCTCGCCGAGACGGTCTGGGACCTCGTCCTGCCCCGGCTGCGCCCCACGACCTGACACACCGCCGCCGGGCCCGTGTGATGTGCGCCCCATCGGGTGCCCTCACGGGGGCGTCCCCCAGGGGTGGTCCCGGCACGGAAAGACCGGATTCACCCGGTCAGGGCATTCGTCAGGCGAGACACCTGGTCCATCCTCCGACCACGACCGATAGACTGTCCGCGGAACGTCTTGGGGCGCAGCCCCCTGCCGGTCCGTCTAACGAAGAGCCAGCAGCCGCTGCAACCCCAGGGAGCGTTGTGTCCCGTCGTCTGTTCACCTCGGAGTCCGTCACCGAGGGCCACCCCGACAAGATCGCTGACCAGATCAGCGACACCATTCTCGACGCGCTGCTGCGCGAGGACCCCACCTCGCGCGTCGCCGTCGAGACGCTGATCACCACCGGCCTCGTGCACGTCGCCGGTGAGGTGACCACCAAGGCGTGGGCGGACATCCCGACCCTCGTCCGGAACAAGATCCTCGAGATCGGTTACGACTCCTCGAAGAAGGGCTTCGACGGCGCCTCCTGCGGCGTGTCGGTGTCCATCGGGTCTCAGTCCCCGGACATCGCCCAGGGCGTGGACACCGCGTACGAGAAGCGGGTCGAGGGCGACGAGGACGAGCTGGACAAGCAGGGCGCGGGCGACCAGGGCCTGATGTTCGGCTACGCGTCGGACGAGACCCCCGAGCTGATGCCGCTGCCGATCCACATCGCGCACCGCCTCTCGCGCCGCCTCACCGAGGTCCGCAAGAACGGGACCATCCCGTACCTGCGCCCCGACGGCAAGACCCAGGTCACCATCGAGTACGACGGCGACAAGGCCGTCCGCCTCGACACGGTCGTCGTCTCCTCGCAGCACGCCTCCGACATCGACCTCGAGTCGCTGCTCGCGCCCGACATCCGCGAGTTCGTCGTCGAGCACGTGCTCAAGCAGCTCGTCGAGGACGGCATCAAGCTCGACACCGACGGCTACCGCCTCCTGGTGAACCCGACCGGCCGCTTCGAGATCGGCGGCCCGATGGGCGACGCCGGCCTCACCGGCCGCAAGATCATCATCGACACCTACGGCGGCATGGCCCGCCACGGTGGCGGCGCCTTCTCCGGCAAGGACCCGTCCAAGGTCGACCGCTCGGCCGCCTACGCCATGCGCTGGGTCGCCAAGAACGTCGTCGCCGCGGGCCTCGCCTCGCGCTGCGAGGTCCAGGTCGCGTACGCGATCGGCAAGGCCGAGCCCGTCGGACTCTTCGTCGAGACCTTCGGCACCAACACCGTCGAGAACGAGAAGATCGAGAACGCCATCGCCGAGGTCTTCGACCTCCGCCCGGCCGCGATCATCCGCGACCTCGACCTGCTGCGCCCGATCTACTCCCAGACCGCCGCCTACGGCCACTTCGGCCGCGAGCTGCCGGACTTCACCTGGGAGCGCACCGACCGCGTGGCCGCCCTGAAGCAGGCCGCCGGCCTCTAGGCCCCGGCTGTACGTGAGCGAAGCCCGGCCCCCCTCGGGGGTGCCGGGCTTCGCTCTGCCCGGCTGTCGGTGGCGTCTGGTAGGTATGGGGCTGTGAGCAGCGAGAACGAGAGGTCCGCCGAGTCCGCCGAGCCCGAGCAGCTCGCCCTCATCCGGGAGACCGTACGGAAGGCGAAGGTGCCGCGGGCCAAGCCGCGGACCTGGCGGGGGGCCGCGCTGGCCAAGGAGCTGCCCGTGGCCAGGGTCGTCGTGAACAAGGGGTCGCTCCACCTCGACCAGTTCTTCGACTACGCCGTCCCCGAGGAACTCGACGAGGTCGCGCGGCCCGGGGTGCGGGTGCGGGTCCGGTTCGGCGCGGGCGCGCACCAGGTCAAGAACGGACGCCGGGAGGGCGGCCGGCTCATCGACGGGTTCCTCGTCGAGCGCCGGGCCACCTCCGACTACTCCGGGCCGCTGGCGGCGCTCGCCGACGTCGTCTCACCGGAGCCGGTCCTCGGACCCGAGCTCCTCGGGCTCTCCCGCGCCGTCGCCGACCGGTACGCGGGAAGCCTCGCGGACGTGCTCCAGCTCGCCGTGCCGCCGCGCAGCGCCCGCGCCGAGGGACGCCCCTCGCCGGAGCCGCTGCCGTCGCCCCCCGCACCGGAGCCGGGCAGCTGGACGCGGTACGAACGGGGGGCGGCGTTCCTGGACTCCCTGGCGCGCGGCGGGGCTCCCCGGGCCGTGTGGAACGCGCTGCCGGGACCGTTCTGGGCCGAGGAGATCGCCCGAGCCGTCGCCGCGACCCTCGCCTCCGGGCGCGGCGCCCTCGTCGTCGTCCCCGACGGGCGGGCCGCCGGCCGGGTCGACGCGGCCCTGACCGGGGTCCTGGGAGAAGGACGGCACGCGCTGCTCACCGCCGACGCCGGCCCCGAGAAGCGGTACGCGCAGTGGCTCGCCGTGCGGCGCGGCGCGGTGCGGGCCGTCGTCGGAACCCGGGCCGCCATGTTCGCCCCGGTCCGGGACCTCGGTCTCGTCGTCATCTGGGACGACGGCGACGGCAGCCACAGTGAGCCGCACGCCCCGCAGCCCCACGCGCGCGACGTGCTGATCCTGCGCGCCACCCACGACCGGTGCGCCTTCCTCCTCGGCGGCACCAGCTGCACCGTCGAGGCCGCCCAGCTCGTCGAGTCCGGCTGGGCCAAGGCGCTGACCGCGGGCCGCGAGCAGGTCCGCAGGGCCGCCCCGCTGATCCGGACCGTGGGCGACGGCGAACTGGCCCGCGACGAGGCCGCCCGCGCCGCCCGGCTGCCCTCGCTGGCCTGGCAGACCGTACGGGAAGGGCTGAAGACCGGGCCGGTGCTGGTGCAGGTGCCCCGCCGGGGGTACGTGCCCCGGCTGGCCTGCGAGCGCTGCCGGACGCCCGCCCGCTGCCGTCACTGCGCCGGTCCCCTGGAGGCCCCCGAACAGCGGGAGCTGCACTGCGGCTGGTGCGGGCGCGGAGCCTCCGACTGGCACTGCCCGGAGTGCGGCTCGGCCCGGCTGCGGGCCCAGGTCGTCGGTGCGCGGCGCACCGCGGAGGAGCTGGGCCGGGCGTTCCCCGCGGTGCCCGTCCGGACCTCCGGCCGTGACCACGTCCTGGACAGCGTGCCCGGGCGCCCCGCGCTCGTCGTCTCCACCCCCGGCGCCGAACCCGTCGCCGAGGGCGGCTACGCGGCCGCGCTGCTCCTCGACGGCTGGGCGATGCTCGGCCGGCCCGATCTCCGCGCGGGCGAGGAGGCCCTGCGCCGCTGGATCGACGCGGCCTCCCTCGTGCGGGGCCAGCCCGAGGGAGGGACCGTCGTCGTGGTCGCCGAGCCGACGCTCCGGCCGGTCCAGGCGCTCGTCCGCTGGGACCCGGTCGGGCACGCCCAGCGGGAGCTAGCCGAGCGGGCCGAACTGGGCTTCCCGCCGGTCTCCCGGATGGCGGCGGTGACCGGTCCGCCCGAGGCGGTCGAAGGCTTTCTGGCGGGCGCCGGGCTGCCTCCCGACGCCGAGGTGCTGGGTCCCGTGCCCCTGCCCGTGGTGCGCCCGGGCGGGCCCCGCAGGGCCGGGGACCCGCCACCGGGCGAGCAGTGGGAGCGGGCCCTGGTCCGGGTCCCGCCGGGCAGCGGCGCGGCCCTGGCGGCGGCGCTCAAGCAGGCGCGGGCGGGCCGGCTCGCACGCGGCGGCGGGGACCCGGTGCGGATCCGGGTCGATCCGCCGGACATCGGCTGACGGCCGTTCCGCGCCGGGACGCGGAACGGCCGCCCGCCTCGGCGAGGGGGGCGGCCGTCGGTGCGGGCCGGTCAGCCGTTGCGCGGCCCGGGGAAGGCCGAGGGGCGCGGCTCCTCGCGGAGGGTGGCGCTGCCCGAGGTGGGCTGCGGGGGCATCGAGCGGGCGGCGGGGACCGAGGGGACCGGGGGGAGCGTGCGCGTCACACCCGGCTCCACGATCGGGTCCTGGTCGACGCCGGCGCCCGGCTGCGGCGCGCGCCGGGCGCCGTAACGGCGGTGGACGGCCTGCTTGGTGACTCCGAGCGCGGAGCCCACCGCGTCCCAGGAGAACCCGAGCGAGCGGTCGAAGTCGACCGCCGCGGTCACCAGGGTCTCGACACTGTCCCGCAGCTCCTGGGCGAGACGGACGGTGGGGGCGGGTGCCCGCCCGTAGACGACGAAGCCCGTGGACGGGCCGGAGCGGCGAGGGCGGTAGACATTGCCCAGCTGGGCCGTGAGCGTGCGCAGTGCGTC
Organism: Streptomyces sp. Qhu_M48; assembly: GCF_051305195.1. Classification (NCBI taxonomy): domain Bacteria; kingdom Bacillati; phylum Actinomycetota; class Actinomycetes; order Kitasatosporales; family Streptomycetaceae; genus Streptomyces; species Streptomyces sp. Qhu_M48. Next base: position 2,501,050 of record NZ_CP195432.1, read on the forward strand.
CACCTGCCGCCGGACCCGCTCGATGTCCCGCACCAGCAGGTGCAGACTCGCCCGAGCCTGGGCGTCGTGGGTTGCGTGGTCGGCCATGTGAAAGCCTCTCGAACCGGCATGTAAAGGGGGAAGGGCCGCAGGGGGGAACGGCGACCCGAATCGGTCAATCTCTCTTGACCAACGCGCCACCGGGAGTTGGGTCACGCTGCGGGGGCGTACACGCATATGCGCGGGGCGCTCGTCCTTCCGTACGCCCCCTCCGCACCGGGCGCCTAGACTGGTGCGCTGCCCGCAAAGCCCCCGGACAGACAGGCAGTCGCCACCCATGAAGCTCGTCTTCGCAGGCACCCCCGAGGTCGCCGTACCCGCTCTGGACGCCCTGCTCGCCTCCGGCCGGCACGAGGTGGCCGCCGTGGTCACCCGGCCGGACGCCCCGGCGGGACGCGGCCGGCGGCTCGTCGCCAGCCCGGTGGCCCAGCGGGCGGAGGAGGCCGGGATCGAGATCCTCCGGCCGACCAGGCCGCGCGACGAGGAGTTCCTCGCCCGGCTGCGGGAGATCGCCCCGGACTGCTGCCCGGTCGTCGCCTACGGCGCCATCCTGCCGAGGGCGGCCCTCGACATCCCCGCCCATGGCTGGGTCAACCTGCACTTCTCGCTGCTGCCCGCCTGGCGGGGAGCCGCGCCCGTGCAGCACGCGCTGATGGCCGGTGACCAGGTGACGGGCGCGTCCACCTTCCTGATCGAGGAGGGGCTGGACTCCGGCCCGGTCTACGGCGTCGTCACCGAGGACGTCCGGCCGACCGACACCAGCGGCGACCTCCTCACCCGGCTCGCCTTCGCGGGCGCCGGGCTGCTCACCGCGACCATGGACGGCATCGAGGACGGCACGCTCAAGGCCGTCCCGCAGCCCGCCGAGGGCGTCACCCTCGCCCCGAAGATCCAGGTCGAGGACGCCCACGTCGACTTCGCCGCCCCCGCCCTCCGGGTGGACCGGGTGGTCCGCGGCTGCACCCCGGCCCCCGGCGCCTGGACGCTCTTCCGCGGCGAGCGCCTCAAGCTGATCCAGGTCACCCCGCTGCCCGACCGCGGCGACCTCGCGCCGGGCGAGCTCGCGGCGGGCAAGAGCACCGTGTACGCGGGCACCGGCTCGTACGCCGTCGAGCTCCTCTGGGTGCAGCCCCAGGGCAAGAAGCCGATGAAGGCGGCCGACTGGGCCCGCGGCGTCCGCATCGCGCCCGGCGAGCGGCTGGGAGCGTAGGGCAGGCCCCTGGCGGGTCCCCGAGGGGGTCCCCGGCGGGTCCGGGAGGCCGGTCCCGGCCCCGGGAGCCGGCGGGGGCGCGGCGGACGTACGCTTGGGGGGTTCGACCTCGTCATTTCGTCACGCGGAGCACCTTTGAGCGAGCAGGCACGTCGCCGTCCCCACAAGCCCTACCGGCGGCCCCAGAAGGACCCCGTCCGGATGCTCGCCTTCGAGGCGCTCAGGGCGGTGGACGAGCGGGACGCCTACGCGAACCTGGTGCTGCCGCCGCTGCTGCGGAAGGCCCGGGAGGCCGGGGACTTCGACGGGCGGGACGCGGCGCTCGCGACCGAACTGGTCTACGGGACGCTCCGCCGCCAGGGCACGTACGACGCGATCATCTCCGCCTGCATCGACCGGCCGCTGCGCGAGGTCGACCCGCCGGTGCTCGACGTGCTCGCGCTCGGCGCCCACCAGCTGCTCGGCACCCGGATCCCCACCCACGCCGCCGTCTCGGCCAGCGTCGAGTTGGCCCGGGTGGTGCTCGGCGACGGCCGGGCCAAGTTCGTGAACGCCGTCCTGCGGAAGATCTCGCGGCAGGATCTGGACGCCTGGGTGGCGCAGGTCGCCCCGCCGTACGACGCGGACCCCGAGGACCACCTCGCCGTCGTCCACTCGCACCCCCGCTGGGTCGTCTCGGCGCTCTGGGACGCCCTCGGCGGCGGGCGCGCCGGCATCGAGGACCTCCTGGAGGCGGACAACGACCGCCCCGAGGTCACCCTCGTCGCCCGTCCCGGCCGCTCCACCACGGAGGAGCTCGCCGAGGCCACCGAGACCCTGCCGGGCCGCTGGTCGCCCTTCGCCGTCCGCATGGCGGAGGGCGGCGAGCCCGGTGCCATCGAGGCGGTGAAGGACGGCCGCGCCGGCGTCCAGGACGAGGGCAGCCAGCTCGTCGCGATCGCCCTCGCCCACGCGCCGGTCGAGGGCCCCGACGCCCGCTGGCTCGACGGCTGCGCGGGCCCCGGCGGCAAGGCCGCGCTCCTCGCCGCCCTCGCGGCCGAGCGCGGCGCCGTCCTGCTCGCCTCCGAGAAGCAGCCGCACCGCGCCCGCCTCGTCGAGCGCGCGCTGGCCGGCAACCCCGGGCCCTACCAGGTGATCGCCGCCGACGGCACCCGCCCGCCGTGGCGTCCCGGCTCCTTCGACCGGGTCCTGATGGACGTGCCGTGCTCGGGTCTCGGCGCCCTGCGCCGCCGCCCCGAGGCCCGCTGGCGCCGTCGTCCCGAGGACCTGGACGGCTTCGCCCCGCTCCAGCGCGCCCTGCTCACCGAGGCACTGAGCGCCGTCCGTGTCGGCGGTGTCGTGGGGTACGCGACCTGCTCGCCGCACCTGGCCGAGACCCGGGTGGTCGTCGACGACGTCCTGAAGAAGGTCGGCGGGGCCGAGCTGATCGACGCCCGCCCGCTGCTGCCGGGCGTACCGGCGCTCGGCGACGGGCCGGACGTCCAGCTCTGGCCGCATCTGCACGGTACGGACGCGATGTACCTGGCGTTGCTGCGCCGGACCGCCTGAGCCGCAGGGCCTTCGGGGGCGCCGGGAGCCCCCGGCCCTTCGATCGTCTGACCGTAATCTCCCGGTCTGCGCCGGTCCCGCGCTCGTCGCTTCGTACCGAAAGTGGTCTGGACCGCAACCGAAACAGCGCAGCGGCAAAGAAGTACCCAAGAACGTGGGAGGCTTGGCCCATGGCGCAGATCAACCCCAGCATCCTGTCCGCGGACTTCGCCCGGCTCGCCGAGGAGGCGAAGGCCGTCGACGGAGCCGACTGGCTGCACGTCGACGTGATGGACAACCACTTCGTGCCCAATCTGACGCTGGGCGTGCCGATCGTGGAGTCGCTGGCCCGAGCGACGGAGACCCCGCTCGACTGCCATCTGATGATCGAGGACCCCGACCGCTGGGCCCCCCAGTACGTGGAGGCCGGCGCCGGTTCGGTGACCTTCCACGTCGAGGCCGCGGCCGCCCCCGTGCGGCTCGCGCGGGAGATCAGGGCCAAGGGCGCGCGGGCCTCGATGGCGCTCAAGCCGGCCACGCCGATCGAGCCGTACGAGGACCTGCTCCCCGAGCTCGACATGCTGCTGATCATGACCGTCGAGCCCGGCTTCGGCGGGCAGGCCTTCCTCGACATCATGCTGCCCAAGATCCGCCGCACCCGTGAGCTGATCTCCAAGCACGGTCTGGAGCTGTGGCTCCAGGTCGACGGCGGGGTCGCCGAGGCCACGATCGAGCGATGCGCCGAGGCGGGCGCCGACGTCTTCGTCGCGGGTTCCGCGGTCTACGGCGCCGCCGATCCGGCCGCCGCCGTCGCCTCGCTGAGGGCCCGCGCGGACGCGGTGACGGCCACCGCCCCGTGGGCGTGTGGCCACTGAGCCTCCGGCGGATGAACGCGGCCCGTCGGGCCGCCGACAGGACTGATCAAGGCACGCCGGATCTGACAGGATGGACGGCGAGTCCAGAGTGTGAACGACAGCGGTACCTGAACATCGGTACGTGAACGTCGTGACGTGAACATCGGTACGTGAGCACCGTTACGTGAACAGCGGTACGTGAACGGCAGTGAGGAGATCGCGGTGGCGGGTATGTCGGCGGGACGCGCAGCCCTGCGGATGGGCCCCGCGGAGCTGGTGCAGGCGGCGGCCATGGCCCGCCGCTTCTACCTCGAGGGCAAGTCCAAGATCCAGATCGCCGAGGAGTTCGGCGTGAGCCGCTTCAAGGTGGCCCGGGTCCTGGAGACCGCCCTGGAGCGCGATCTCGTACGGATCGAGATCCGTGTACCGGCCGAGCTGGACGCCGAGCGCTCCGACGCGCTCCGCGCCCGCTACGGGCTCCGCCACGCCGTCGTCGTCGAGTCGCCGGCGGAGGGCGAGGACGAGTCGCCCGACCCGGAGAACCTCGGCGAGGTCGCGGCCGACCTGCTCGGCGAGCTGGTCGCCGAGGGCGACGTCCTGGGCCTGGCCTGGGGCCGCTCCACCATCCACATGGCGGCGGCCCTCGACCGGCTGCCCCCATGCACGGTCGTCCAGCTCACCGGGGTGTACGACGCCGGGACCGCCGAGCGCGGCTCCGTCGAGGCGGTGCGTCGCGCCGCGCAGGTCTCCGGCGGCGAGGCCCACCCCATCTACGCGCCGATGCTGCTTCCCGACCCCGCGACGGCGGCCGCGCTGCGCAGCCAGACCGGCATCGCGCGGGCTTTCGAGTACTTCGACAAGGTGACCGTCGCCTGTGTCTCCATCGGCTCCTGGGAGCCGGGCATCTCGACGGTCCACGACATGCTCTCCGACGAGGAGCGCGCCCACTACGCCTCGCTCGGCGTCGCCGCCGAGATGTCCGCGCACCTCTTCGACGCCGACGGGCGCCGGGTCGGCCGTGACCTGGGCGAGCGCTGCATCACCGTCGAGGCGGACCGGCTGCGCCGCATCCCCGAGGTCGTGGCGATCGCGGGCGGCCAGCGCAAGGCGGCGGCGATCGGCGCGGTCCTCCGCTCCGGACTCGTCACCAGCCTGGTGACCGACCGCGCCGCGGCGGACTACCTCCTCACCGAGTCCAGCCCGGGCACCCACCCGGCGCTCGACCGGACGGACCCGGACGGCATCTGACGACCCGGTCGGGTCGACCGAGGGCCGGAGTCGTCCCGTCACGGCGTGCGAGGGCCGGAGTCGTCCCGTCATGGCGTACGAGGGCCGGAGTCGTCCCGTGACGGTATGTTCGGGACATGTCGCTCCGGCCCCCGCGCGTGCTCCTCGCGCTCGTCCTGTGCGTCCTCCTGGCCGGGTGCTCCACGGCCGGCGGCGGCGGAGCCGCTCCCGTCACGTCCGCCCGCACCACCGCCACGGCCGAGGCGGCGGCGCCCACCGGAACCTCCGGACTGGCCACCGTACGGGCCGCCGAGCTGCCCCCAGAGGCGCGCCGGACGCTCGCCCTCATCGCGCGCGGCGGCCCCTACCCGTACGCCAAGGACGGCGCCGTCTTCTCCAACTTCGAGCGGATCCTGCCCCGCGAGGCGCGCGGCTACTACCGCGAGTACACCGTGAAGACCCCCGGCGAGCGCGACCGGGGCGCACGCCGGATCGTCACCGGGCGGAACGGTGAGATCTACTGGACCGACGACCACTACGCGTCCTTCCGGGAGGTGATCACGGATGAGGACTGACGATCCCGTCCTCCTCGACCTGACCGGCGTCACCGACAAGGCCGCCCTCATGGACCGGTGCGCCGCCGCCCTCGACCTGCCCGACTGGTTCGGACGCAACTGGGACGCCCTCGCCGACTGCCTCACCGACCTCCCCGAGCCGGTCGTCCTCGTCGTCACCGGCTGGCAGGAGTACGCCAGGACGCACCCCGGCGAATGGCGGACCGCCCAGGACGTCTTCGCCACGGCCGTCGAGGAGGGCCCCACCCGCCTCACGGTCCTCCTCGCCCTGGGGGAGCCTTCGGAGGATCCCACGAAGCATCTGCGGCAAGGCTCGGATGATTAGCCCGGGGCTGGTATTCGTACCGGCGTGGGAGAATGAACTACGTGCTTTTTCCCCTGGCTGAAATGCCTAGGGGCCGATCCGAACGACTGGGATGTCAGCACGTGCGTTTCCTCAATGACGTCAAGCCGCCCTACGACCTGACGTACGACGATGTGTTCATGGTGCCGAGCCGCTCGGCCGTCGGTTCCCGCCAGGCGGTGGACCTCTCCTCGCCGGACGGAAGCGGGACGACGATCCCGCTGGTCGTGGCCAACATGACCGCCATCGCCGGCCGCCGCATGGCCGAGACCGTCGCCCGCCGCGGTGGACTGGTCGTCATCCCGCAGGACATCCCGATCGAGGTCGTCACCGACGTCATCTCGTGGGTCAAGAGCCGCCACCACGTGCTCGACACCCCCATCGTCCTGGAGCCGCACCAGACCGTCGCCGACGCGCTCTCCCTGCTGCCGAAGCGGGCCCACGACGCCGGTGTCGTCGTCGACGAGAACCGCCGCCCGGTCGGTGTCGTCACCGACGCCGACCTCGCCGGTGTGGACCGCTTCACCCAGCTCTCCGAAGTCATGTCCAGGGACCTGCTGCTCCTGGACGCGGACATCGACCCCCGCGAGGCGTTCAACACGCTCGACGCGGCCAACCGCCGCTACGCCCCGGCCGTCGACGCCGACGGCAAGCTGGTCGGCATCCTCACCCGTAAGGGCGCGCTGCGCGCGACCCTCTACACCCCCGCCGTCGACGAGAAGGGCCGGCTGCGGATCGCGGCCGCCGTCGGCATCAACGGCGACGTGGCGGGCAAGGCCAAGCAGCTGCTCGACGCGGGCGTCGACACGCTCGTCATCGACACCGCGCACGGCCACCAGGAGTCGATGATCAGCGCGATCCGGACCGTGCGGGCGCTCGACCCGCGGGTCCCGATCGTCGCGGGCAACATCGTCGCCGCCGAGGGCGTCAAGGACCTCATCGAGGCCGGAGCCGACATCATCAAGGTCGGCGTCGGCCCCGGTGCCATGTGCACCACCCGCATGATGACCGGCGTCGGCCGGCCGCAGTTCTCGGCCGTCCTGGAGTGCGCCGCCGAGGCCAGGAAGCACGGCAAGCACGTCTGGGCCGACGGGGGCGTCCGTCACCCGCGCGACGTGGCCATGGCGCTCGCCGCCGGTGCCTCCAACGTGATGATCGGCTCCTGGTTCGCCGGCACGTACGAGTCCCCGGGCGACCTCCAGCAGGACGCCAAGGGGCGCTTCTACAAGGAGTCCTTCGGCATGGCGTCCGCGCGCGCCGTCAAGAACCGGACCTCCGACGAGTCCTCGTACGACCGCGCCCGCAAGGCGCTGTTCGAGGAGGGCATCTCCACCTCGCGCATGTTCCTCGACCCGCAGCGTCCGGGCGTCGAGGACCTGATCGACTCGATCATCGCGGGCGTCCGCTCCTCCTGCACCTACGCCGGTGCCGGCTCGCTCGCCGAGTTCGAGGAGAAGTCCGTCGTCGGCATCCAGTCCGCCGCGGGCTACGCCGAGGGCAAGCCGCTGCACGCCAGCTGGAGCTAGTCCCCGCGACGCCGCTCACGCCGTGGGCCCCCGGGAGAATCCTTCCCGGGGGCCCACGGCGTTCTCGTACCGTCGCCGCGTGGACCGTGTGGACGGTACGCGGATCGGGCCCTGCCGCGCCGAGGACCTGCCCCTGGCGCCCGAGGTGGGGGACTGCCCGGAGCTCGACGGCCCCGACGAACGGCCGGAGCCGCGCGGGCAGGGCCGGACCCCCGGGGCGTCGGCCACGAGGAGGCCGGCGCCCGCACGTTCCTGGTCAGGAGGCTCACGGCGCCGGTGGGGTGAGGAGGGGCGGGCCGCCGCCCACGGGGCCTCGCGAGGGTGGCCGCCCGGCGTGCGGGTCCGCGGCCTCGTCCAGGGTCCCCAGGACCCCGCGCAGCGCCTCCGCCACCGCCGTCGCGATCCGGGCGTGGCCCCGGTCGTCCGGATGCAGGCCGTCCGCGAGGTGCTCCGGGCCCAGCAGCGGCCGCCCGGGGAGCACCAGGAGCCGTGCGTCGCCCTCGGCGGCCAGGTCCCGGCCCGCCCGCTCCATGGCCCTGCGCAGCTCCGTGAGGGTCGCCCCGAGGGCGTTGCGGGTGTGCTCGGCCTCCGGACGCAGCACGGGCGAGACGATCAGCAGCGGGGTGTCCGGATGGCCCCGGCGGACCAGGCCGACGAAGGCCCTGACGGTGGCGTACAGCCAGTCGGCCGTCGCGGGGACCGTGGACCAGCAGTTGGTGCCGAAGGCGAGGGTGATCACCTCGCCCGGGAGTCGCGCCAGGTGCTCGGCGAGCGGCAGTTCGCCGCGCGCCCCGCCCGCGTACCCGAGGTTCACCGGGTCGAGGCCGAGCAGCCGTCCCGCCGTGGCCGGCCAGGAGTGGGCCGGGCGGGTCGACCACCAGCCCTCCGTGATCGAGTCGCCGTGGACCAGCCAGCGGGGCCGTACCGGGGCGGGGGAGAGGGAGCCGCCGAGGGCTCCCAGGGCGAGCGGAACCGGCGCCTGGCCCTCCGGGAGGTGGATGGTGAAGACGCCGCCGGCCGGGGGCAGCGGGAGGGTGACGGTGGCCTCGGCGGCCGGCGCGGCGCAGGTCTCGCCGACGAGTCGCGTACCGCTCCAGAGGGCGAAGCAGTGGCGCAGTGCGGCCAGCGGGTCGTCCGGCCCGGGGACGGCCGCCCGGTAGCGGAGCCGTACCGCGCGCGTGCCGGGCGAGGCCGTGAACTCGATCCGTACGCCGATGGGCAGCGCGGCCCGCTCGGCGATGTCCCACGGCAGCCGTTCCAGGTCGTCCGGGTCGGCGCGCACGGGCCGGTTCCCGTCCAGCCAGGACGTACCGCGCAGGAACGGCGCCGGGTCGAGCCAGGCCACCCGGGCCTCCGATCGTGAGGTCGTCGAGGGCTCGCGGTGGGGGTCATGGGGCACGAGGAGTCCATGCGCACCGGGAGACCGGTTCACACCCCCAATGTGTGGATTCATGCGGGGGAGCGCAATGTTTCCCCGTCTGTGCCCCGAGAGCGCAATGATCATCCGGCAGTGCGCAACAACCCTGCATTACGAGTGCGAAGCCTGACCCATAGGCTCGGGCCCGTACCAGGAGTGGCGGCGACCGCCTGCTCGGCGGTTCCCCTTCCCCCGTGGGCTTGCTTCGTCATGCCCGCGTACCGCCGCGGTCCACGCCCCGCCCACAGGCAGCGATAAGGAGCCTCCGCAGTGCTGGACCACGGCGCAGCCCCACCGGTCGACGACACGGCCACCCGCAAGACCTCCGCCCTCGGCGCACTGACCCGGCGCAAGCCGGTGGAACAGCTGGTCGCAGAGGGTGGGCAGGGCGAGGGGGGCAACCTCCGCCGCTCGCTCTCCATGTGGCAGCTGACCATGATCAGCATCGGTGCCACGCTCGGCACCGGCATCTTCGTCGTCCTCGGCGACGCCGTCCCGAAGGCCGGCCCCGCGGTCACCCTCGCCTTCGTGATCGCCGGCCTCACGGCGCTCTTCTCCGCCCTCTCGTACGCCGAGCTGGCCGGCACCATACCGGTGGCCGGCTCCTCGTACTCGTACGCGTACGCAACGATGGGTGAACTCGTCGCCTGGGTCTGCGGCTGGTGCCTGGTCCTGGAGTACGGCGTCTCCGTCGCCGCCGTTGCGGTCGGCTGGGGGGAGTACCTCAACGAACTGCTCGACGGCACGATCGGCGTCACCCTCCCCGCCGCGCTCTCCTCGGCCCCCGGCGAGGGCGGCTTCATCAACCTCCCGGGTCTGATCGTCGTCCTGCTCGCGATGGTCTTCCTGCTCGGCGGCGCCCGTGAGTCCGCCGTGGTCAACACGATCATGGTCTTCGTGAAGATCGCCGCGCTCGTGCTCTTCTGCGCCATCGGCTTCATGGGCTTCAAGTCCGGCAACTACGCCGACTTCATGCCGCTCGGCATGGCCGGCGTAAGCGCCGCCGGAGCCAGCCTCTTCTTCTCCTACATCGGCTTCGACGCCGCCTCCACCGCCGGTGAGGAGGCCAAGGACCCCAAGCGCGACCTGCCCCGCGCGATCATGCTGTCGCTGCTCATCGTCACGGTGCTCTACGTCCTGGTCGCGGCCGTCGCCGTCGGCGCCTGGAACTGGAAGGACTTCGACGGCTCCGAGGCCACGCTCGCCGCGATCATGAACGACGTCAGCGGCCAGAAGTTCTGGGGCACCCTGCTCGCCGCCGGCGCCGTCATCTCCATCGCCAGCGTCGTGCTCACCGTCCTCTACGGCCAGACCCGGGTGCTCTTCGCGATGTCCCGCGACGGCCTCGTGCCCAAGGTCTTCGGCAGGGTCAGCGGCAAGACCGGCACCCCGCGCGTGAACACGGTCATCGTGTCCCTGTTCTGCGGCGCGCTCGCCTCCGTCATCCCCCTGGGCAAGCTCGTCGACGCCACGAGCATCGGCACCCTGTTCGCCTTCGCCCTGGTCAACATCGCGGTGATCGTGCTGCGCCGCACCCGCCCGACGATGGACCGCACCTTCCGCGTGCCGCTCGGCTGGACCTTCCCGATCCTGGGCTTCCTGTTCTGCGTCTACAACATGTTCAGCCTGGACGCGATCACCTGGGCCGTCTTCGGTTGCTGGATGGCCGCGGGCCTCGTGTTCTACTTCCTGTACGGCATGCGCCGCTCCCGCCTGGCCACCACAGAGAAGTGATCCACCCGTAGTGCGACTCAACGACCTCGACGAACGCATCGTCCACGCCCTCGCGGAGGACGCCCGCCGCAGCTACGCCGACATCGGCTCGCTCGTCGGCCTCTCGGCGCCCGCCGTGAAGCGGCGCGTGGACCGGCTCAGGGCCGAGGGCGCCATCACCGGCTTCACCGTGAGGGTGGACCCGGCGGCGCTCGGCTGGGAGACCGAGGGGTTCGTCGAGATCTACTGCCGCCACAACACCTCGCCGGACGACATCCGGCGCGGACTGGAGCGGTACCCCGAGGTGGTGTCCGCGTCGACCGTCACCGGTGACGCGGACGCCGTCGTCCAGGTCTTCACCTCGGACATGCGCCACTTCGAGCGGGTCCTGGAGCGGATCGCGGGCGAGCCGTTCGTGGAGCGCACCAAGTCCGTCCTGGTGCTCTCGCCGCTGCTGCGGCGCTTCTCCTCGGGCTCGCCCGCGTAACCCCGCGGGGACGCCGGCGGTCGGGGCGGCGCGGGCCGTGGTTCCCGCACCGCCCTTCGCCCGCCCACCCCCGTGGGGCGGTCTACTCGGTCGGGTAGACGAACTCCCAGGGCACGACCGTGAAGTCGCCCGTCCCCTTCTCGACCTTCTCGAAGGGCGCGCCGCTGAGGCACGGCTGCACCTTGTCCTTCTGCGGGTCGGCGGTCATCCAGGTGTAGCCGAGCCGGTCGCCCCCGGGGGTGTCGTGCACCGTGACGCCCACCCGCGCCTTGCGGAACTCCTTCACATCCGTCTCGACGACGACGCCGGACACGACGGCCACCTTGCCGCCCGTGGTGAGGCAGTCGACCTTCACCTTGGCGTACCCGCCCCAGTCGCCCTTGTAGTGGCTGAAGCGGAACGTGCCGGTGGCCTTCATCGGATCCTGCCGGTCCTTCTCCGCCAGGTGCGCGTCGAAGGAGAACGTGATGTCGTCCCCGGCCGGGCGGTACAGCTTCGCGGTGCCGGTCAGCGCCGCGGCCTCCGTGACGGCGGCCGGGGCCGACGCGGGGCGGTGGCTGTCGTCCGCCGAGGCGGCGGCCATGCCCCCGGCCCCCAGGGTGAGCAGAACGGCGGCGGAGACGGTGACGATCTTCGTACGGCGGTTCATGGCTACGCGGTCCTTTCGGCAGGTCGTCCGGGGTTCTCCGGACGACCACCACTCTTCCGCGGCGCCCGCCGCACGGCGTCGAGCCTCAGGACGGTTCCGTCTCCGCCGCGCGGCGGGGGACCTCCGAGACCCCGGGAGGAGCCGTACGCAACGAATCTCCGCCGCACCCTCCGATCGCGCAACGGTTCGACGGTCGGTCCGCAACGCTCCCGTCTTGTCCCGACGGAGCGTGAAACCGTACCGTTTTTGACGTCTTCCCCCTGAACTCCGACCCCCGAGGATCACGCATGCCCGCGCTGCGCACCGCCCTGCTCCAGAGCTCCGGTGAACTCGGCGACGTGGCCGCCAATCTCAAGATCCTCGACGAGGCCGCCGGTCGCGCCGCCGCCGCCGGCGCGGGGCTGCTGCTCGCCCCGGAGCTCTTCCTCACCGGGTACGCGATCGGCGCCGACATGGCCCGCCTGGCCGAACCGGCCGACGGCCCCTCCGCCCGCGCCGTCGCGGCGCTCGCCGTACGCCACGGCCTGGCCATCGGCTACGGCTACCCGGAGCGGAACGCCGAGCGGCACGGGGTCCTCCACAACTCCGCCCTGCTCGTCGGCGCCGACGGATCCCTCCTCGCGAACTACCGCAAGACCCACCTCTACGGCGACTTCGAGCACCAGTGGTTCACGCCCGGTGAGGACGGCGTCGTGCAGGCGGAGATCGACGGCATCACCGTCGGCCTGATGATCTGCTACGACGTCGAGTTCCCCGAGAACGTGCGGGCGCAGGCGCTGGCCGGTACGGACCTCCTCCTCGTGCCGACCGCCCTCATGCACCCCGCCGAGGTCGTCGCCGAGTCCGTCGTCCCCGTGCGCGCCTTCGAGAACCAGCTCTACATCGCGTACGCCAACCGGACCGGCCCCGAGGGCGCCTTCGAGTTCGTCGGCCTCTCCACCCTGGCCGGTCCCGACGGCACCGCCCGGACGCGGGCCGGACGCGGCGAGGACCTCGTCCTCGGCGACGTCGACCCGGCCTTCCTCGCGGTCTCCCGCGAGGAGAACCCCTACCTCCGCGACCGGCGCCCGGGCCTCTACGGCTCCCTCGTCTGAAGCGCCCCGCCCGCCCCCGCCGAGTCGCCCGGCCTCACCCTTCTTCCCGCGCAAGGAGTCCGTACCCCATGACGTCCACGGTGCCCACGACCGCCGTCCCCCACAGCGACGGCCAGCCGCCGATCACCATGTTCGGTCCGGACTTCCCGTACGCCTACGACGACTTCCTGGCCCACCCGGCCGGGCTCGGCCAGATACCCGCGACCGAGCACGGCACCGAGGTCGCCGTCATCGGCGGCGGGCTCTCCGGCATCATCGCCGCCTACGAGCTGATGAAGATGGGCCTCAAGCCCGTCGTCTACGAGGCCGACCAGATCGGTGGCCGACTGCGCACCGTGGGCTTCGAGGGCACCGCCACCGAGGGCCTCACCGCCGAGATGGGCGCCATGCGCTTCCCGCCCTCCTCGACCGCGCTCCAGCACTACATCGACCTCGTCGGCCTGGAGACCACGCCCTTCCCGAACCCGTTGGCCGAGTCGACCCCGTCGACCGTCGTCGACCTCAAGGGCGAGTCGCACTACGCCACCACCGTCGACGACCTGCCGCAGGTCTACCGCGACGTGATGAACGCGTGGAACGCCTGCCTGGAGGAGGGCGCCGACTTCTCCGACATGAACCAGGCCATGCGCGAGCGCGACGTCCCGCGCATCCGCGAGATCTGGTCGAAGCTCGTCGAGAAGCTCGACAACCAGACCTTCTACGGCTTCCTCTGCGAGTCGGAGTCCTTCAAGTCCTTCCGGCACCGCGAGATCTTCGGTCAGGTCGGCTTCGGCACCGGCGGCTGGGACACCGACTTCCCCAACTCCATCCTGGAGATCCTCCGCGTCGTCTACACCGAGGCCGACGACCACCACCGCGGCATCGTGGGCGGCTCGCAGCAGCTGCCGCTGCGGCTGTGGGAGCGCGAGCCGGAGAAGATCGTCCACTGGGCGCAGGGCACCTCGCTCAGCTCCCTCCACGAGGGCGCCCCGAAGCCGGCCGTGACCCGGCTGAACCGGACCGCCGGCAACCGGATCACCGTCACCGACGCCTCCGGCGACATCCGCACCTTCCAGGCGGCGATCTTCACCGCCCAGTCCTGGATGCTGCTCTCCAAGATCGCCTGTGACGACTCGCTCTTCCCGATCGACCACTGGACGGCGATCGAGCGCACCCACTACATGGAGAGCTCCAAGCTCTTCGTCCCGGTGGACCGCCCGTTCTGGCTGGACAAGGCCGTCGACGACAGTGGAAATCCGACCGGCCGGGACGTCATGTCGATGACCCTGACCGACCGGATGACCCGCGGTACCTACCTCCTGGACGACGGACCGGACAAGCCGGCCACCATCTGTCTCTCGTACACCTGGTGCGACGACAGCCTGAAGTGGCTGCCGCTCTCCGCGAACGAGCGGATGGAGGTCATGCTCAAGTCGCTCGGCGAGATCTACCCGAAGGTCGACATCCGGAAGCACATCATCGGCAACCCGGTGACCGTCTCCTGGGAGAACGAGCCCTACTTCATGGGCGCCTTCAAGGCCAACCTGCCCGGTCACTACCGCTACCAGCGGCGCCTGTTCACCCACTTCATGCAGGACCGGCTGCCCGAGGACAAGCGCGGCATCTTCCTCGCGGGCGACGACATCTCCTGGACGGCGGGCTGGGCCGAGGGCGCGGTGCAGACGGCGCTCAACGCGGTCTGGGGCGTGATGCACCACTTCGGCGGCGGCACCGACGCCACCAACCCGGGTCCGGGCGACGTGTACGACGAGATCGCCCCGGTCGAGCTGCCGGAGGACTGAGCAGGACGGTCCGCGCGGTCCGTGGCCGGGCCGGGTGGCCGGGCCGGGTGGCCGGGCCGGGAGGCCGGGCGGGGGCCGGGCTACCCCTTGGGGTTCAGGGCCTGGTCAGGGGCGTGAGCAGCATCCGTCCCACCAGGCCGACCGAGCGGTCGAGGCGTTCCGTGAACTCCTCGGCCAGTTCGGGAAGACCGCGCAGCTCCCACAGCGAGCGCGCGGCGAGCCAGGCCCCGTCGCGGGCCCGGTCCAGGCTCCAGCAGCCGAGCAGATGCGTCAGCGGGTCCGCGATCTCCAGGAGGTCCGGGCCCGGCATCAGTTCCTCCCGGATGCGCTCCTCCAGGAGGACGAGGATGTCGCCGACCCGGTCGAACTCGTCCTCCAGGTCGGTGGGCGCGCACTCCAGGATCCCGCAGGCGTCGACCACCGCGAGCGCCAGGTCGTGGCCGATGTGGGCGTTGATCCCGGCGAGCGCGAACTGCAGCGGGCGTACGCCGGGATGGCGCCGGTAGTCGAACAGGGGCCGCCAGCAGGCGGTGGCGGCGCGGCCGGTGGCGGCGGCGTCGACCGCCGCGAGGTAGCGCTCGGCGAACCGCACGTCGAGGGTGGTGGCGGCCCGCCTGTCGGCGAATCCGCCCGCCTCGATGGCGTGGCCGATCTCCTCGGTGACGGTCAGGTAGACCCGGTTGAAGACGGCGACCCCGTCGGCCGGATGCCAGGCCGAGCGGAGCGCCCGCATCCGGTCCACGACGGGGTCGACGGCAAGGAACGGTCCGAGCCGCTGCCCGGCCTGTGCGATCTGTCCGATCTCGTCGATCCGGTCGAGCGGGTCGATCCGATCGACCTGCCCGATCTGCCCGATCTGCTGGGTCTGCGCCATGGAGGCAGGCTCCCAGCCGCCGGGCCGTCGGGGGAACACCCCGGGCCCGGCTTCCCCAGAACGGGCGAATCACTCAGCCCTTCGACGGCGGCTCCTCGCCGGACGTGCTCTCGTACGAGCTGGTGCCGGAGTCGAGCAGCGGCTCCTGCTCCTTGAGGTGGGCCGGGGCGAACGCCCGCAGCACGTGGTAGCCGGTGATGACGACGATCGTGCCGAGCGCGATGCCGCCCAGCTCGAAGGTGTCCGTGAAGGTGAGCTTCACCCCGCCGACGCCGATGATGATGCCGGCGGCGGCCGGGACCAGGTTGAGCGGGTTGCGCAGGTCGACCTTGGCGTTGATCCAGATCTGGGCGCCGAGCAGGCCGATCATCCCGTACAGGATGACGGTGATGCCGCCGAGGACGCCGCCGGGGATGGCGGCGACGACCGCGCCGAACTTCGGGCAGAGGCCGAAGAGCAGGGCGAAACCGGCCGCGGCCCAGTAGGCGGCCGTCGAGTAGACGCGGGTGGCGGCCATGACGCCGATGTTCTCGGAGTACGTGGTGTTCGGCGGGCCCCCCACGGCGGTCGACAGCATCGAGGCGGCGCCGTCGGCGGCGATCGCGGTGCCGAGCTTGTCGTCCAGGTCGTCCCCGGTCATCTCGCCGACGGCCTTGACGTGTCCGGCGTTCTCGGCGATCAGGGCGATCACGACCGGCAGCGCGACCAGGATCGCGGACCACTCGAAGCTGGGGCCGTGGAAGGACGGCAGGCCGATCCAGTCGGCCTTCGAGGCGCCGGAGAGGTCGAGCCGCCAGTGGTCGGTGACCTGGCCGCTCGCGGACACCGAGTGGATCCTGCCGAAGACGAGGTCGAAGACCCAGGAGATGCCGTAGCCGAAGACCAGGCCGAGGAAGATCGCGATCCGGGACCAGAAACCGCGCAGACAGACGACGGCGAGACCCGTGAACAGCATCACGAGGAGGGCCGTCCACTGGTCCTGCGGCCAGTACGTCGACGCGGTGACCGGGGCCAGGTTGAAGCCGATCAGCATGACGACGGCGCCGGTCACGATCGGCGGCATCGCCGCGTGGATGATCCGCGCGCCGAACTTCCGGACCGCGAGACCGGCGAGGAAGAGCACCGCGCCGACGACGAGGATCGCGCCGGTCACGGTGGCGCTGGTGCCGCCCGAGGCGCGGATGGCGGCGGCGACACCGACGAAGGAGAGCGAGCAGCCGAGGTACGAGGGGACGGTGCCGCGGGTCGCGAGGAGGAAGATCACGGTGGCGACACCGGACATCATGATCGCGAGGTTCGGGTCCAGACCCATGAGGACCGGGGCGACGAAGGACGCTCCGAACATCGCCACCACGTGCTGGGCGCCGAGGCCGGCCGTACGGGGCCAGGAGAGCCGTTCGTCCGGGCGGACGACGGCTCCGGGAGCGGGTGTCTTCCCGTCGCCGTGCAAGGTCCAGCGCACGCCGAGGTTCATGAGGTGGCTCCCGTTCTCCGGTTCCGGCGGTCGTGTCGTGACCGCAAAAGATCAGCCACATGGTATGCGCCGCCGCCGGGCGGGGAGCCGCGCCCGGCGGCGGGCCGCCGCGTGATCGTGGCTACCCGACCGGGCCGGGGCTCTTCGCCGGCGCCTCGTCCCTCACGGACGTCGGCGCCGTCTCGCGTCCGCCGGACCGCAGGACGCCCGCGCCGACGACGAGCCCCAGGGTCAGCAGGGTGACCAGGCCGAAGGAGAAGACCAGGGAGGTCGCGTCGGCGATGCCGCCGATCGCCGAGGGGGCGATGAGCCCCGAGGTGTACGTGATGGTGGCGACGCCCGCGATGGCCTGGCTGGGGTTCGGGCCGCTGCGCCCGGCCGCCGCGAAGGCGAGCGGGACGACGACCGCGACCCCGAGTCCGATGAGTCCGAATCCGGCCATGGCGACGGCGGCGTGCGGGGCGAAGACGACCATGGCGCCGCCGAGGGTGGCGGCGGCGCCCCCGACCCGTACGGTACGGACCGCGCCGAAGCGGTCCACGACCCGGTCGCCGGCGAGCCGCGCGATGGTCATCGTCAGGGCGAAGGCGGTCGTGGAGGCGGCCGCGACACCGGCGGAGCCGCCCAGCTCGTCCCGGAGGTAGACGGCCGACCAGTCGAGGCTGGCGCCCTCCGCGAAGACCGCGCAGAAGCCGACCGCGCCGATGATCAGCGCGGACTTCGGCGGCAGCGAGAAGCGCGGCGGAGCCTCCTCGTCCGGGGTGCTGCGCACGTCGAGCACGCCCTGGCAGAAGAGCAGGCCGAGGACGGTGAGGACCACGGCCGCGACGAGGTGGTGGAGGCGGGCGTCGCCGCCGAGGTGGGCGGCGACCGTGCCGGCGGCGGAGCCGATGAGGGCGCCCGCGCTCCACATGCCGTGCAGGCTCGACATGATGGACCGGCCGAGCCGGTTCTCGGTCTCGACGCCGAGCGCGTTCATCGCCACGTCGGACATGCCGGCGGTGGCGCCGTACACGAAGAGCGCGCCGCACAGGCCCCAGATGTTCGGGGCGAGCGAGGGCAGCGTCAGGGAGAGCGTCCACAGGACGAGCAGCCCGCGCAGGGCCGTACGGGCGCCGAAACGGTGGGAGATCGCCCCGGCCAGCGGCATCGCGAGTGAGGCGCCGAGGGCCGGGAAGGCGAGCGCGAGCCCGAGCTGTCCGGCGCTCACGCCCGCGTGCTCCTGGATCCAGGGGATGCGGGTCGCGAAGCTGCCGGTGACGGCGCCGTGGACGCAGAAGACGGCGGCGACCGCGAAGCGCGCCCTTCGCAGACGATCGGTGCTGGTGACGGTCTCCGCCGCCATGGGCCCCTCCCAGGGTCGTGGTGTGGCGGGTAAACTATCAGGAACCCTGCCTGATAAATAGCCCGCGGGACGGCATCCTCGCCGGGGCGCGTCTGAGAGGATCGCCGCATGGCCGCATCCCCGAGCACCGCACGAGCCATCAACGACCGGTTCGCCCTGCGACTGCTCCAGGACGAGGGGCCGTTGACGGCCACTCAGCTCAAGACCCTCACCGGACTCTCCCGACCCACCGTCGCCGACCTCGTCGAGCGGCTCCAGGGCTCCGGGCTCGTCCATGTCGTGGGGGAGTCCGGAGCCGAGCGCCGGGGCCCGAACGCCAGGCTGTACGGGCTCGTCGCCGACCGCGCGCACCTCGCCGCCCTGGACGTCCGCACCCGCTCCGTCTCCGTCACCGTCGCCGACCTGCTCGGCACGACGCTCGCCGAGGCCTCCGTGCCCGTCGGCGACGACAGCGGCACCGGGCCGGCCGTCGAGAAGGCGGTCAGCCTCCTGGAGCGGACCGTGAAGGAGGCGGGCGCCGACCGGCTGCACAGCGTGGCCGTCGGCGCTCCCGGCCTCATCGACCCCGCCAGCGGCGAGCTCCGCGACTCCTCGGGACTGCCCGCCTGGCACCGGCGGCTCGTCGGCGTCCTCCAGGAACGGCTGCCCGCACACGTCCTCGTCGAGAACGAGACCAACCTCGCCGCCGTCGCCGAGCTGCGCGAGGGCGCGGCCCACGACCGCGAGGACTTCGTCCTCCTCTGGCTCGGCCAGGGCGTCGGCGCCGCCGTCGTCCTCGACGGGCGGCTGCGCCGCGGGGCCTCGGGCGGTGCGGGCGAGATCGGCTTCCTGCCGGTCCCCGGGACCTCGGGACTCCCCTCGGCCACCGGCTGCGACGGCGGCTTCCACGAGCTGGCCTGCGCGGCCGCCGTCGCCTGCCTGGCCGCCGCGCACGGGCTCGATCCGGCCGCCGCGCTCGCCTCCGGGCACGGCCCCTTCCTCGACGACCTCGCCCGCCGCCTGGCCGTCGGCGCGGCCGCGGTCGTCTCCGTCCTGGACCCCGGCTGTCTGGTCCTCGCCGGGGAGACCGGCCACCAGGGCGGCGCGGAGCTCGCCGCCCGCGTGGAGACCGAGCTCGCGGCCCTCTCGCCGCTCGCCACCGAGGTCCGCGCCACCACCCTCGGCGACACGGCGGTCCTGCGCGGCGCCCTCCTCCGCGCCAGGGACGCGGCCCAGGACGAGCTGTTCCCGTAGACCTCGGAACCGTCCGCGGAAGCGCGCCCGCCGCGACCACGCCCGAGTGGAGCCGGTGGAAGAACCGAGCGGAGCCACGCCCGCGTGGAGCCGGAGAACGCCGCCGCGCCGCGCCCCGGACAGGGGGGCGCGGCGCGGAGGGGGCCCGGCGGCGGCAAGGGCCGTGAAGTCCGCCGCCGGGGGTCTCAGGGGGTACGTCAGCAGGCGCCGAGGTCCTTCCAGACGCCCCAGCTGCCGGTCGTGCCCGGCGTCTCGTTCTGGGTCCACCACTGGGCCTTGTACTTGCGGCCGTTGTGGGAGACCTCGTTGCCCGCGTTGTAGACCGTGCCGGCCACGTACGCCGGGACCGTGCCGCAGCCCGTGGGCGGCGTCGTCGGAGGCGTGGTCGGGGGAGTCGTCGGCGGAGTGGTGGGCGGCGTGGTCGGCGGGGTGGTCGGCGGGGTCGTGGAGCCCGGCTCCACCACCGTCGTACCGCGCGCCAGGTCACCGGCGAGGGCGTACGTCGTGCCGTTGATGTTCACCGTCCAGTTGGAGGGGGTGGACACCGGCAGGTAGTAGTTGAAGGCCAGGTCGACCGAGGCGCCCGGGGCCAGCGACTGCCAGGCCGGGAGCTTCAGGGAGACGCGGTGGAAGTCGCCCTTCAGGCCGCCCACGTTGCCGCCCGTGTGGTCGCTGCGGATCACCTTCGTGCCGAAGCCCGACTGGTCGGAGGCGTTGCTCGGGGCCGAGGTCCCGTAGTCGAACTGGAACTCCGTGCCGCCCGGCAGGGCCGTCGCCGTGTTGTTGGTGATCTTGATCTTCGGCGTGATCGGGTAGTTCGAGTCGCCCAGCTTGAACTCGGTGAACTGGGTGTCGATCTTCACGGCCTGGGTCGGCAGGGTCGTGTTGGACTTCTTCGCGCCGTACGGGGCGGCGGCCTTGAACTTGTCGTACATCAGCGAGGTGAGCGTGTCACCGATCTCGTACTGGCCCTTGGTGGCGTTCCAGTCGTAGTCGCCGGCCATCTCCCAGACCATCGTGCCGCCGATGCCCTTGCTGACCACGTAGTCGGCCTTGGCGCCCACCGACTGCTCGTCCTCGGTGGAGAGGAAGACCTTCTTCTGCGCGTTCCACAGCCACGGCGCGACCAGGGTCGAGTCGTACTTGCGGACGTAGGTGCCGGTCAGGGTGGTGTTCGCGGGGAAGCCGTACTTGGTGACGTAGTCGCCGACGATCCCCTTCTCGAGGTTCTTGGCGTGCCACATCGGGTTCGATCCGGCGGGCGACTCGACACCGTTGGTGTCCTTGTCGTGCCACAGGTTGTCGATGCCGACGGCGCCGTCACCGCACTTGGTCAGACCGGCTCCGGCCGGGCAGGTGGTCGCGGAGGCCTTGCCCCACAGCCCGTCGGTGCCGCCCTGCACGTTCTTGTGGCCGCGGGTGTAGTACGGCAGGCCGATGTTGATCCGGCCGGCCGGCATGGAGCCGCGGAAGTAGTGGTACGCCCAGTCGGTGTTGAGGTACCCGATGTTGCCGTACTGCGCCGAGCCGTAGACGTTGGCGGCGGCGAGCTCGCCGTCCTTGCCGTCGTCGAAGAGGGAGGCGTTGGGCCCGACGTACTCGTTCCAGGCGCCGTGCAGGTCGTAGGACATGATGTTGACGTAGTCCAGGTACTTCTGGACCTGGAACGTCTCCATGCCGCGCAGCAGGTAGCCGGAGGAGGGGGCGGCGACGGTCAGCAGGTAGTGCTTGCCGTCGGCGGCGCCGGCGACGTCCAGCTTCTCGCGCAGGGACTTCATGAGGGCCGCGTAGCCCTGGACGAGTCCCGCGCGGCGGGCGTTGGCGATCTGCCAGTCGAGCGGGTTGCCGGCGTCCTTCATGGTCGTCGGGTACTCGTAGTCGATGTCGACGCCGTTGAACCCGTACTTCCGGATGAACTCGACGGAGGAGGCGGCGAAGGTGTCGATGCCGGCCTGGTTGACCGAACCGTCGGCGTTGGTGGCCATCGAGTAGAAGCCGCCGGAGTTCACCCGGTCGCCGTTGTCCGCGAAGTAGCCGCCGGTCTCGGCCCAGCCGCCGACCGAGATCAGCGTCTTCACGTTCGGGTGCTGCTTCTTGAACTTGTTGAGCAGGTTGAAATGGCCCTTGTAGGAGTACGCGGGGTCCATCTCGGCGCCGGCGACACCGGGCCAGGTCATCCCGGTGGCCGCGTTGTTCGGGCCGTCCGTTCCGACGGAGAGTTTGTTGTCCCCGCCGATGTGGCCGAAGGCGTAGTTGATGTGGGTGATCTTCTCCCACGGGATGTCCTTGGCCAGGTACGCGGGCTGGCCGTTCTTGCCGTCGCGCCAGCCGGTGAAGTAGCCGATGACGCGGCGCTGGTGGTCCGCGCCCATCTTCTCGCGGCCCTCGGCGTCGTAGACCGAGCAGTACGGGACGTCGACGCCCGGGGTCTTGTAGAGCCCGTCGGGGCGACAGGACTCGTTGTCGGCCGCGTACGAGACGCCGCCCGAGAGGGAGCTGAGCAGAAGTCCGGCGACCGCCGCGCCGGAGGCGAGCAGCGAGGCTCTCTTCGTGGTGGGGGACAACACGATCGGTTCCTCCTGGGGAGGTGAGAAACACAACGAACAAGGGGGTGGGTCGTGTTGGGCCCGTGGGGTGCGCACCCCGTCGGGCCGTTCCTAGGAGGTGACACGGAGATTAAGAGGACTAGACCAGTGCGTCAATAGGTCTGGACCAAAGAGTGGTTCTGTGGGACTCTGTGAGCCAGACCACAGGATCTCGGCCGCATCGCCCCGCGCGGGTCGTGGCACACTGGCCCTGTATCAGCAGCAGCGCACTCCGGGGTCGGTGTAATTCCGAACCGGCGGTATAGTCCGCGACCCGTCCGCAGCCAGCGGCCGGTTGACCAGGTGAGATTCCTGGACCGACGGTGAAAGTCCGGATGGGAGGCAGTGCGCGGCGGGCGACCCCTTTCAGGGGTGGGCCGGCCGTACGTCCGCTGGTCGCTGTGTCGTCACCGATCGGCGTACCCGCAGGGCGCGGCCTCGGCGCACCCTGCGAGAAGTGTCGTTCCGCTCTCTGTCGTCATCGACAGGCCCCGGAGTCCGTGCCCGAAGAGGCAGGAGGACCCGGTGGCCCAGCAGGCCGACATCACCGCCATGCGACGCGCCGTCGAGCTCGCCGCACGCGGTCTCGGCGCCACCAGCCCCAACCCCGTCGTCGGCTGCGTCGTCACCGACGCCTCCGGACACCAGGTCGGCGAAGGCTGGCACCAGCGCGCCGGCGGCCCGCACGCCGAGGTCCACGCCCTGCGCGACGCGGGCGTCCTCGCCCGCGGCGGCACCGCCTACGTCACCCTCGAACCCTGCGACCACACCGGCCGCACCGGCCCCTGCGCCCAGGCCCTGATCGAGGCCGGCGTCAGCCGCGTCGTGTACGCGGTCGGCGACCCGACCCCCCAGGCCACCGGCGGCGCCGACACCCTGCGCGCCGCCGGCGTCGAGGTCGAGCGGGGCCTCCTCGCGGACGAGGCCGAGGCGGTCAACATCGCCTGGCTCACCTCCGTACGCCACGGCCGCCCCTTCGTCCGCTGGAAGTACGCCGCCACCCTCGACGGCCGGATCGCCGCCGCCGACGGCACCTCCCGCTGGATCACCTCCGCCGACTCCCGCGCCGACGTCCACCGGCTGCGCGCCGAGGCCGACGCCGTCGTGGTCGGCTCCGGCACCGCCCGCGCCGACGACCCCCATCTGGCCGTACGCGGCATCGAGGGCGCCGTCCAGCCGCTGCGGGTCGTCGTCGACACCGAGGGAGCCGCCGTGAAGCCGGGGGCCCGGGTGCTGGACGACGCGGCCCCGACCCTCATCGCGATCGCCGAGGACGCCACCACCTCCCTCGACGACACCGACGTCGTCCGCCTCCCCAGGGCCGAGCGCGGCCTCTCCGTCCCCGCCCTCCTGGACGCCCTCCACGCGCGCGGCGTCCGCTCCGTCCTCCTCGAAGGCGGCCCCACCCTCGCGGGCGCCTTCGTCGCCGCGGGCGCCGTCGACCAGGTCGTCGGCTACCTCGCCCCGGTCCTCCTCGGCGCGGGCCCCGCCGCCCTCGCCGACGCCGGAATCTCCACCATCACCGAAGCGTTGCGGCTCGACGTCACCGAGACCGCGCACATCGGATCCGACCTCCGCATCACCGCCACCCTCAAGGGAGCCTGACCGTGTTCACCGGAATCGTCGAAGAACTGGGCGAGGTCGTCGCCGTCGAGCAGCTGGAGGACGCCTCCCGCTTCCGACTGCGCGGCCCCCTGGTCACGGAAGGCGCCCAGCACGGCGACTCCATCGCCGTCAACGGTGTCTGTCTCACGGTCGTCGAGTTCGGCGACGGTGAGTTCACCGCCGACGTCATGGCCGAGACCCTCAAGCGGTCCAGCCTCGGCGCCCTGGAGACCGGCTCCCGCGTCAACCTGGAGCGGCCCATGGCCGTCGGCGGCCGCCTCGGCGGTCACATCGTCCAGGGCCACGTGGACGGCACCGGCACGATCCTGGAGCGGACCCCCTCCGAGCACTGGGAACTCGTCAAGGTCGGCCTGCCCGCCCACCTCTCCCGGTACGTCGTCGAGAAGGGCTCCATCACGGTCGACGGCGTCAGCCTCACCGTCGTCGAGGTCGCCGACGACTGGTTCACCATCAGCCTCATCCCCACCACCCTCGACCTGACCACGCTCGGCATCAAGAAGAGCGGCGACCCGGTCAACCTCGAAGTGGACGTCATCGCCAAGTACGTCGAGCGGCTGCTCGGCCCCAACGCGGGGGAGAACGTCAAGTGAACTGGCTCAACTCCGAGGCGTTCACCGTCCTCGACCAGCACATCATGTGGTCCGACATGATCGGCAACACGATCGGGCTCATAGCCCTCGCGCTCGGCTGGCGCCGCTCCATCCTCACCTGGCCCGCCCAGCTGCTCTCCGGCCTGATCCTGGTGGGGGCGTACGCCTCGGCGAACCTTTCCGGCGGCGTCGGCAAGCAGGTCCTCGTCATCGGCGTCGCCGCCTGGGGCTGGTGGCAGTGGAACCGGGGCCGCCAGCAGGCCCAGGACGGCTCCATCGCCGTCCGCTTCGCCAGCTGGAAGGAGCGCGGCCTGCTCCTCGGCGGCGCGGTCCTCGGCACCCTCGCCGTCGGCGGCCTCTTCACCCTCTACCCGTCGCTCTCCTGGAGCCCGTGGGCCGACGCGTACATCTTCGTCGGCACCCTCGTCGCGATGGTCGCCCAGGCCCGCGGTCTGGTCGAGTTCTGGTTCGCCTGGCTCCTCGTCGACCTCGTCGGCGTCCCGCTCGCCTTCAACAGCGGCCTCGCCTTCTCCGGCCTGGTCTACGTCATCTACTTCGCGCTCGTCATCTGGGGCATGCGCGACTGGTGGCTCCGTACGCGCACCACCCCCACCGCTCTGGAAGGAGCCCACGCATGAGCGCCCGCCCGTCGCACGCCTCCGACCTGCCCGATGCGCTCCACGCAGCGCCTCGCGCCCCCCTCTGGGACGCCACCGACCTCGCCCTCGACCCCGTCGAGCAGGCCATCCGCGACATCGCCGCCGGCCGGCCCGTCGTCGTCGTCGACGACGAGGACCGCGAGAACGAGGGAGACCTCGTCATCGCCGCCGAGAAGGCCACCCCCGAGGTCGTCGCCTTCATGATGAGCGAGTGCCGCGGCCTGATCTGCGCTCCCATGGAGGGCGAGGAGCTGGAGCGCCTCGAACTCCCGCAGATGGTCGAGCACAACACCGAGTCGATGCGCACGGCCTTCACCGTCTCCGTCGACGCGTCCCCCGCCCACGGCGTCACCACCGGCATCTCCGCCGCCGACCGCGCCACCACCCTGCGGATGCTCGCGAGCGGCAGCCACGAGCCCTCCGACTTCGTGCGCCCCGGCCACATCTTCCCGCTGCGCGCCAAGCCCGGCGGCGTCCTCGCCCGCAACGGCCACACCGAGGCCGCCGTCGACCTCGCCCGTCTCGCGGGCCTCCGCCCGGCCGGCGCGATCGTCGAGATCGCCGGCGAGGACGGCGTGATGCTCCGCCTCCCCGAGCTGGTCCCCTTCGCCCGCAAGCACGGCCTCACGATCATCTCCATCGAGGACCTGATCGCCTACCGGCGCTCCGCCGAGCCGACCGTCCGCCGCGAGGCCGAGGTCCAGCTCCCCACCGCGCACGGTGACTTCACCGCGTACGGCTACCGCTCCACCGTGGACGGCGTCGAGCACGTCGCCCTCGTCCACGGCCGGATCGGCGACGGCGAGGACCTCCTGGTCCGGGTCCACTCCGAGTGCCTCACCGGCGACATCTTCCACTCGCTGCGCTGCGACTGCGGCCCCCAGCTCCAGGCCTCCATGGACCGCATCACCGAGGCGGGGCGCGGCGTCGTCGTCTACCTCCGCGGCCACGAGGGACGCGGCATCGGCCTGCTGTCCAAGCTCCGCGCGTACGAACTCCAGGAGCGCGGCCGCGACACCCTCGACGCCAACCTGGAACTCGGCCTGCCCGCCGACGCCCGCGACTACGCGGCCGGCGCGCAGATCCTCGCCGACCTCGGCGTCCGGAGCCTGCGCCTGATGACCAACAACCCCGACAAGATCGACGCCCTGACCCGGCACGGCCTCACCGTCCAGGGCCGCGAGCCGATGCCCGTCACGGCCGGCAAGCACAACCTCCGCTACCTGCGCACGAAGCGGGACCGGATGGGCCACGACCTGCCCTGGCTGGACGGCTCCCCGGCCTCCACCTGCGGCAACCAGTAACCACGTTCCACGTATCCACCGGCAAGGAGAATCATGAGCGGCAAGGGCGCACCCGTCCTCAGCGTGAAGAACTGCGGCGACCTGCGGGTCGCGGTCATCGCGGCCCAGTGGCACGAGAAGATCATGGACGGCCTCGTCGACGGCGCCCTGCGCGCCCTCGGCGAGCTCGGCATCGAGGAGCCGACGCTGCTCCGCGTCCCCGGCAGCTTCGAGCTCCCGGTCGTGGCGAAGGTCCTCGCCGGGCGCGGCTACGATGCCATCGTGGCGCTCGGCGTCGTCATCCGCGGCGGAACGCCGCACTTCGAGTACGTGTGCCAGGGCGTCACCCACGGCCTCACCCAGGTCTCGATCGACACCGGCGTACCCGTCGGATTCGGCGTCCTCACCGTCGACAACGAGGAGCAGGCGCTCGACCGGGCCGGCCTCGAAGGCTCCAGCGAGGACAAGGGCCACGAGGCCGTCACCGCCGCCGTCGCGACCGCCACCACACTGCGTACCGTCAGCGAACCCTGGCGCTGAGTGCGCGATCCTCACCCCGTACTCTTAGGACCATCATGGCGAACGGAACCCGTAAAACCTTCGAAGAGCTCTTCGCCGAGCTCAAGCTCAAGGCCGAGACCGGCGACCCGGCCACCTCCCGCACCGCGGAGCTGGTGGACAAGGGCGTCCATGCCATCGGCAAGAAGGTCGTCGAAGAGGCCGCCGAGGTCTGGATGGCCGCCGAGCACGAGGGCAAGGAAGCGGCCGCCGAGGAGATCTCGCAGCTGCTGTACCACGTCCAGGTGATGATGGTCGCCCGCGGGATCTCGCTCGACGACGTCTACGCCCACCTCTGAGCACCACCGTCCCCGACCCCCGACACTCCCAGGCAAAGGAAGCTCACCCCATGCTGCGCATCGCCGTTCCCAACAAGGGTTCCCTCTCCGGACCTGCGTCGGCAATGCTCCATGAGGCCGGCTACCGGCAGCGCAAGGAGTCCAAGGAGCTCGTGGTCATCGACCCCGACAACGAGGTCGAGTTCTTCTACCTGCGCCCGAAGGACATCGCGATCTACGTCGCCTCCGGGAAGCTGGACATCGGCATCACCGGCCGTGACCTGCTCCTCGACTCCGGCGCCAGTGCCGAGGAGATCCTCGCGCTGAACTTCGGCCGCTCCACCTTCCGGTACGCCACCCGCCCGGGCACGGCGAAGGGCCCGGAGGACTTCGGCGGCATGACGATCGCCACCTCCTACGAGGGCATCGTCGCCAAGCACCTCGCGGACCTCGGCATCGACGCCTCCGTCGTGCACCTCGACGGCGCCGTGGAGACCGCGATCCAGCTGGGCGTCGCCCAGGTCATCGCGGACGTCGTGGAGACCGGGACCAGCCTGCGCAACGCCGGTCTGGAGGTCATCGGCGAGCCGATCCTGACCTCCGAGGCCGTCGTGGTCCGCCGCCACGGCGCCTCGGACGACCACCCGCAGGTCCAGCAGTTCCTCCGCCGCCTCCAGGGCGTCCTCGTCGCCCGCTCGTACGTGATGATGGACTACGACTGCCGCGCCGAGCACCTGGAGCAGGCCGTCGCCCTCACCCCGGGCCTGGAGTCGCCGACCATCTCCCCGCTGCACAACGAGGGCTGGGTCGCGGTCCGCGCGATGGTCCCGGCCAAGGAGGCGCAGCGGATCATGGACGACCTGTACGAGATCGGCGCGCGCGCCATCCTCACCACCGCCATCCACGCCTGCCGCCTCTGACGGCCCGGACCGTCCGCACCGAAGGCCCCGAGGAACCACCGATGTCCCACACCCCGACGCCCGCCCTGCCGGTCACCTTCCGTCCCGGGCGCACCCGGGCCGTCCTGCTGACCGCGGGTCTCGTGATGTTCGCCGTCATCACGGTCGTCGCGCTCATGCTGGAGCGGTTGGGACCGGGGGAGCGCGTCAGCTTCGTCTTCACCGCCGCGCTGCTCCTCGGGATCCTCGTCCTGTTGAGCCGCCCCAAGGTCGTCGCCGACGACGCGGGCGTCACCGTCGTCAACATCACCCGGACCCGGCGTCTCGCCTGGGCGGAGATCCTCAAGGTCAACCTCCGGCCCGGCGACCCCTGGGTCTTCCTCGACCTGAGCGACGGCACCAGCCTGCCCGTGCTGGGTATCCAGCCCGGCATCGCCAAGGAGGCGGCCATCCGGGACGCCCGCGCCCTGCGGGCCCTGGCGGAGAGCCACGGCACGGGATCGGACCGGGCGGCCTGAACCCGGTCGCGCACCCCGGTCCGTCCCCCATCCGGGGCCGACCCCCTGCCCCTCGGGGCCTTCGCGTGACTACTCTGGAGGCGGTGGTGCCGAGCGGCACCACCGCCTCGCGTGTGCAGGGCCGCCGTCGCGGCCCGCGGGGCCACCCTTCGACCCGAGGAGTGACTCCCTCCAGCAATGGACGGATCGTCCGGTAGTACCCGCGCCGCCCCCTCCCCGGAGGCGGAGGCATGATCGTCTCTCTTCTGCTGCTCGTCGCGGCCTTCGTCCTCATCCTCGCCAACGGCTTCTTCGTCGCCGCCGAGTTCGGTCTCGTGACCGTCGAGCGCGCCGAGGCCGAGCGGGCCGCGGCCGCCGGCGACCGGCGCGCCCGCACCGTCGTCACCGCCCTGCGCGAGCTGTCCTTCCAGCTCTCCGGCACCCAGCTGGGCATCACACTCACCTCCCTCGTCGTCGGCATGCTCGCCGAGCCCGCGCTCGCCGGACTGCTGCACGGACCGCTCACCGCGACCGGACTGCCCGAAGGGGCCGTCTCCGGGATCTCGGTGGTGATCGGGATGCTGCTCGCCTCCGCCGTCCAGATGGTGGTCGGCGAGCTCGTACCGAAGAACTGGGCGGTCTCCCGGCCGCTCCAGGTGGCCCGCTTCGTCGCCACCCCGCAGCGCCACTTCTCCACGCTCTTCCGGCCGGTGATCTCCCTGCTCAACCGGGTCGCCAACAGCCTCGTACGGCTCCTGGGCGTCGAGCCGACCGAGGAACTCGACTCCGCCCGTACCCCCGGCGAGCTGGTCTCCCTGGCCCGGCACTCCGCGCTGGCCGGTGCCCTCGAACAGGACACCGCGGACCTCTTCGTACGGACCCTGTCGCTCGGCGGTCTCACCGCCGAGCGGGTCATGACCCCGCGCGTGAAGGTGAGCGCCCTCCAGTGGGACGCCACCGCGGCCGACGTCCTCAACCTCACCCGGGCCACCGGCCTCTCGCGCTTCCCGGTCTACCGCGACCGCATCGACGAGATCGTCGGCATGGTCCACCTCAAGGACGCGCTCGCCGTCGCCCCGCACGCCCGGCTGCGCACCCGCGTGGGCCGGATCGCGGTCCCCC
The DNA here is from genome assembly GCF_051305195.1 of Streptomyces sp. Qhu_M48. NCBI lineage: Bacteria > Bacillati > Actinomycetota > Actinomycetes > Kitasatosporales > Streptomycetaceae > Streptomyces > Streptomyces sp. Qhu_M48. The sequence continues at coordinate 2,530,515 of NZ_CP195432.1, forward strand.
CGCTCCTCGTGCCCGAGTCGCTGCCCGCCCAGGCCCTTCTGGAGCGGCTGCGCAGAGAGCAGCCGATCGCTGTGGTCGTCGACGAGTACGGCGGTACGGCCGGTGTCGTCACCCTGGAGGACATCGTCGAGGAGCTCGTCGGCGAGGTCCGCGACGAGCACGACACGGTGGCCGACGGCCGGCCCGAACTGGCCGCCGCTCCCGCCGAGGACGGCCGGCCCGTCTGGGAGGCCGACGGCTCCTGCCGGGTCCACACCCTGCGCCGGATAGGCCTCGACGTGCCGGACGGTCCGTACGAGACCGTCGCCGGGCTCGTCGCCGATCTCCTCGGGCGCATCCCCGCCCCGGGGGACCGGGCCGAACTCCCCGGCTGGCGGCTCTCGGTGCGCCAGGTCGACCGCTACCGCGCCGAGCGCGTACGGATCGTCCAGACGGACCCGGCGGCCGCGTCGACGGACCGCGCGGCCGCGTCGCCCGTCCCTGCGGCCGCGTCGCCGGCCCCCGTGGTGGCGGAGGCGGCCCGATGAGCACCCTTCCGCTCCTCTTCGCCGTCCTGCTCGTGCTGGCCAACGGTTTCTTCGTCGGCGCCGAGTTCGCCCTCGTCTCCGTCCGCCGCAGCCAGATCGAACCGCTCGGCGGCGCCCGTGCCAAGCAGGTCCTGCACGGACTGGAGAACCTCCCGCAGATGATGGCGGCCGCCCAGTTCGGCATCACCGTCTGCTCCCTGACGCTCGGCGCCGTCGCCGAGCCGACCGTCGCCCGTCTCCTCGAACCCGTCTTCCACACCGTCGGGGTGCCTGAGGCGCTGATCCACCCGCTCGGCTACGTCATCGCCCTGGCCGCGGTCGTCTTCCTCCACCTCGTCATCGGCGAGATGGTCCCGAAGAACCTGGCGATGGCCGCGCCCGAGCGGACCGCGCTCTGGCTCGCCCCCGGCCTGGTCGGCTTCGCCCGGCTGTGCCGTCCGGTGACGGCCGCCCTGGGCGCCTGCGCCCGGCTGGTCCTGCGGGCGTTCAAGGTCGAGCCGAAGGACGAGGTGGAGGCGGTCTTCACCAGGGCCCAGCTCGGCCGGCTCGTCGAGGACGCCGGCCAGGCGGGGCTGCTCGACCCGGGCGAGCAGGAGCGCCTGGAGGACGCCCTCGAACTGGGCACCCGCCCGGTGACGGACGTCCTCATCGACCGGTCCTCCCTGGTCACCGTCGCGCCGACGGTCACCCCGCGCGAGATCGAGGAGCTGACCGTACGCACCGGGTACTCGCGCTTCCCGGTCCGGGCCGAGGCGGGCACCGCCTTCATGGGCTTCGTGCACGTGAAGGACGTCCTCGACCTGGAGGAGCGGGAGCGGGCGGTGCCGCAGCAGCTCTGGCGGCCGATGGCGACGGTCCGCGCCGAACTGCCCCTCGACGACGCCCTCACCGTGATGCGCCGCGCCGCCACCCATCTGGCACAGGTCGCGGACGGCTCGGGCCGGGTGCTCGGCCTGGTCGCCCTGGAGGACGTCCTGGAGACACTGGTGGGCGAGGTCCGCGACCCCGCCCACCGGGTGCGGACCGCCCCGGTGGGGGACTCGGTGCCGGTCTAGGGGCGGATCCGGAGCTGCCCCGGACCGGCCTCCGGATCCGGAGGCCGGTCCGGGGCAGGTACGGAGGCTTGGCCGCGCGGGAACCGCCGGGCAGGTCTCAGTACCCGGGAGGCTCCTGCTGAGGGCCGCGGTCGACCGGACCGCGGCCCGACAGGACCTCGCCGTACGCCTGCATGAGGTCGGCGAGCCGGAGGGTCGCGAGGTCGTTCCGGGTCGGAGTGCTGGCGTACCCGGAGAGCCGCAGGTCCCGGTAGGCGCAGGACTTCTCGTACAGGGTGCGCAGGAAGCGGCCGTTGCCCAGCTCGTCGATCCAGCCCTGCTCGACGACGTGCCCGCTGATCGAGCGCAGCTCGTCGAGGGCCTCGTCGTCCCAGCCGTCGCCGTTGGCCGCCGCCAGCACCTCGCCGATGGCGGTGAGCTCCAGCGGCCGGTACGAGGGGAAGTCGACCCGGGTGGTGAACCGGGAGGACAGCCCGGGGTTGGTGCCGAGCAGCCGGTCCATGCCCTCGGGGTAGCCGGCCAGGATGACCACGAGGTGGTCGCGGTTGTCCTCGGCCCTCTTGAGGAGGACCTGGAGGGCCTCGTCCCCGTAGGCGTCGCCCTTGCTGTAGCCGGTGTTGGAGAGTGCGTACGCCTCGTCCACGAAGAGCACCCCGCCGACCGCCGAGTCGATCAGTTCGTTGGCCTTGACCGCGGTCTGCCCGAGGAACTCGCCCACCAGATCGGCCCGCTGGGCCTCCACGAGGTGGTCGCCCCCGAGCAGCCCGAGGGCGTAGAAGACCCGGCCGAGGATGCGGGCGACGGTGGTCTTCCCGGTGCCCGAGGGCCCGGAGAAGACGAAGTGGCGTTTGGGCGGCTGGACCGGAAGGCCCTGCCCGGCCCGCAGGCGCGCCATCTCCAGCTGCGCCGACAACGCCTTGACCTGCCGTTTCACCGGCTCCAGGCCGACCATGCCCTCCAGTTCGGCGAGCGCCTCCGCGAGCAGCACCGGATCGCTGGGGCCCTCGGGGAAACGCGGCGGCACCGGCTGGGAGGGCAGCGGAGCCTTCTGCCGGACGGTCTCGGGCGGTGCGGCCGGGGCCACCGGCGGTACGGGTTCGGGCGCGAGCCGCAGCCCGTCGCCCAGCGGGCCGCCGGGGTCGGGGTCGGCGCCCGGCACGGAGTCCACCGCGTCCTGGCCGAGACCGCCGCCGAGCGTGCCCAGGGCGACCGTCGCGAGCCCGGCCGGGTCGTCCACGCCGTCGTACCCCTCGAAACCGTCGTACTCGGCGATCGCCGCGAGCCGCGCCGCCGTGTCCATGAAGGTGGGGTCGATCCGGTGCACGGCCCGGTAGAGGGGGAGGGCGGCCGCGCTGCGCCCGGTGCCCTCGTGGGCGCGGGCGAGCCAGTAGCGCAGCTCCTTGCGCTGGGGCTGCTCGCTGCGACAGCGCATCAGCGAGGCCGAGAGCAGCGGCTCCGCCTGCCCGTACATCTCCAGACGGACCCGGGCCATCCCGCCGAAGAGCCCTGCCTCGATGCCGAGCAGCGGGTCGTCGACGAGGGTCTCGGTGTGCCGGACCAGCTGGTCCCAGTCCTTGACCAGATAGGCGCGGCAGGCGTGCAGGAAGCGCACCTGGGGATCGGTGTCGACCGGGGGGAGCCCCGCGAGCGCCCGGTCGAGCTCGGGTACGTGTCGGCCGTCGAGCCAGTGCGAGGCGTGCGCGAGCAGCAGGTCGCGCGAGCTCTCCAGGACCGGCTGCACCCACCAGCCCAGCCAGTACCAGGAGTTGAGGGTGCGCCGGTACCGGGCGCGCTGTTCGCCGAAGCGGTCGCGGTTGCGGTACATGCGCAGCAGCGCGGTCGTGGTGTCGACCCGGAGCGCGTGCAGCCCGAGCCAGGCGTCCGCCATCCCGGGGTCGATCCGTACCGCCGTCCGGAACTCGTCCTCCGCCTGCGGATAGGCGCCCATCGTGTAGGCGTCGACTCCGCGCAGCCAGGCGAGTTCGGCCGGGGACTGCGCGCCCTGCGTGCCGATGTCCATCGGGTCCCCCACAACCGTCTTCGCATGGACGGGATTTGACCGCACCTGGGGGCATCGTACCTGCGCAGGGGGTGCGCGCTTAAGGAGAAGCGCATGATCCGGAAGCGGTCACCCTGGGTGAGCGACAGGGGCCGCGAAGGGCCCCGAGGGGACCGTCAGGGGCAGAACGAAGCCCCCGATCACGGGGGAACAACCGGGGGCTTCGCGTCCACGGCAGCTCCGAAAAGCCGCACATTCAGAACGTAAGACCTGTACGCCCCTTGGGTCAAGCGGAGTTGAGGTACTTGCGAAAGCGGACTTTCGGCCCCTCAGTTCACGGACATGAAGCCATCACGGTGCGTGATGATCTGGTCCGCGCCCGCTGTCACACCCGGCCCCGGGAGCCATTCGTACCCCTCTTCGCACTCCCGTACCAGGGTGTCCGCGAAGGGCCGCGAAGGGTCCCCGGCGAAATGGCGAGTCTCCGCCACGGTCCAGCCGTCCCAGAAAGCGGCCTGGTCCGGACCGTCCCGACGGCGGCCCCGCTCCCAGGACCACTCCGCTCCACGCTCCATCCACAGCGACCACGCGAGGAACGGCCGCACCATCGCCCGGCCGGCGCCGACGCCCTCGACGAGGACGACCGGGGACGGGGGGAGCGTCCGCGCCTCGCCGAAGCGCCGCAGCCGCCAGTCGTACGGGCGGTACGACGCCTCCTCGCCGCGCGCGAGGGGATCGAGGACCTGCTCCCTCAGCCGGCCGGTCCACTCGAAGAGCTCCTCGTGCGTGGCGAGGTCGTCGAGACGGAGGACGGGGGCGTCGCCGAGTGCCGTCGCGAGCCGGGCCGCGAGGGTGGACTTGCCGGAGCCCGCGTGTCCGTCGACCGCGACGAGCCGGACCGGCCCGCAGGAGGGCGGCAGCCGGAGCAGCGCGTGGGCCGCGCGGTCGAGGTCGTTCATGGGGCCAGCGTAGGGGAGTGGGGGACCGTCGCAGGTCAGGGAGGTAGCGCCGTCAGTGGTTGAGACCAATATTGGTCGGGCGACGCGGGGCGAAGTGCTGGCGGAGGCCCGTCGGGAGCCGCGATAGTGGGTCGGCGCGGGCCGTACGGCTCGGCGGCCGGGCGGTGCGGCGGCCCGGATATCCGGCTGCCCGGACGTCTCCCGTTCGCGGGGCCGCCGGTGTACGCGCGTGCCGCCCACCGTAGTACGGCCCGATCCCGTCCGGCTCTCCGCACGCCGGAACGCGCGTGCCGCCCGCTCGTCCTCAGGTCCGTACGCCCACCGTTCTCCACTGGGGGTCACCGCCCATGACCAGCTCCTCCACCCCGCGCAGAACCCTCCTCGCCGCAGCCCTCGCCGCCGCCGGAACGGCCGCCACCGCCGCTCCCGCAGCGGCCGCACCATCCGGACGCGCCGCCGACTGCGCCCCCTCCACCGCCCCTGCCGGGGCGCTGGCCGACGGCGCGGAGCGCGGCCACGCACCCGCGCCCGGACTCGTCGACAACCGCTTCTGGTCCTCGTACACGGACTGGAGGTGCGGCACGGCGGCCGGTACGAAGGCGGTCGCCGGCCTCCGCCCCGGCCTGGTCCTCGCCACCCCCGCCGGACGCACCGAGTACGCCGACCCGCACACCGGGCGCACCTCCGCCTGGGAGTACGCGAGCTGGACGTCACCGGCCCACACCCCGGCCGTGCCCGCCACCGAGGTCATCGCCTCCTGGAACGCCCACACCCCGCCCGGCACCTGGCTCCAGGTCGAACTGTCCGGCCGCTACAGCGACGCCACCGCCACCCCCTGGTACGTCCTCGGCCGCTGGGCCTCCGGCGACGGCGACATCCACCGCACCTCGGTCGACGACCAGACCGACGGCAGGAGCACCGTCTGGACCGACACCCTCGCGATCGACGACGTGGCGAGCGGGCTGCGGCTGACCTCGTACCGGCTGCGCCTCACGCTGTACCGCACCCCGGGGAGCCGTCTCACACCCACGGTGTGGCGCCTCGGCGCGATGGCCTCCGACGTCCCCGACCGCTTCACGGTCCCGGCCTCCGCACCGGGCCTCGCCCGCGAGCTGACCGTGCCGCGCTACTCGCAGAACACCCATGTCGGGCAGTACCCCGAGTACGACAACGGCGGGGAGGCCTGGTGCAGCCCGACCTCCTCCCAGATGATCGTCGAGTACTGGGGCCGCCGTCCGTCCCCGGCCGAGCTGGCCTGGGTGAACCCGGCCTTCGACGACCCCCAGGTCTGCCACGCGGCCCGCTTCACCTACGACCACCAGTACCAGGGCTGCGGCAACTGGCCCTTCAACGCCGCCTACGCGGCCACGTACCCCGACATGAACGCCGTGGTCACCCGGCTGCGCTCGCTCACCGAGCTGGAGAGCCTGATCCGGGCCGGCATCCCGGCCATAACGTCCCAGTCCTTCCTCAAGGAGGAACTGACCGGCGCCGGGTACGGCACCTCGGGCCACCTCATGACCGTCATCGGCTTCACGGCGGCCGGCGACGTCATCGCCAACGACCCCGCCTCACCCAGCAACGAGGCGGTCCGCCGGGTCTACCGGCGGCGCGAGTGGGAGAACATCTGGCTGCGGACGAAGCGCTACAGCGCGAGCGGCAAAGTGGTGTCCGGCACAGGTGGGGTCTGCTACCTGTACTTCCCCGAACGCCTCTCCGCCGCGCAGCGCAAGGCCCTCGCCGCCCTCGGCGTCGTCTGACACGGGGGCGCGGTCCCGGCGGACGTGACCGACGTCCTACTCCGGGGCCGCGCCCGTGCCGCAAGGTGGTCGCCATGACCTCCGCCTCCACCACCGCGACCCGACTCCGCCCGCGCGCCCGGACGGGCGGCCCGAAGGACGACCAGGGACCCAAGCTCCTGGAGCACGTCCTCGGCTGGACGCTGGTCGTCCTGCTGGCCGTGCTCGTCACACGGGCGGGCCTCATGTGACGACGGGGGAGCCGGGGCGGGCGCCCTCCGAGTGATCCCCCCCCGGCGCCCGCGCAGGCGCGGCGTCCGTGTGATCCGGTGGCGGCCGCGTGATCCCGGCGCTTCGAACGGGCATACTCCCCGCGACCCCGCGCGCGGCACGACCGCGCCCGCGCCCGGCAGGGAGGAGCGCCCGGCCATGGCCGACAGCACCCCGGACGGCGTGGAGCGCCGGCTGCCCACCGACGAGGCCCGCGAGCTCCTCACCCTGACGCGTGACATCGCCCGGCGGGAGATCGCCCCCCGCGCCGCCGAGGAGGAGGACGCCGGACACTTCCCCCGTCAGCTGTTCACCCTGCTCTCCCGCTCCGGGCTGCTCGGGCTCCCCTACGACCCCGCGTACGGCGGGGGAGGCCAGCCCTACGAGGTCTACCTCCAGGTCCTGGAGGAACTCGCCGCGGCCCGGCTCACCGTGGGGCTCGGGGTCAGCGTCCACACCCTCTCCTGTCACGCGCTCGCCCGCTTCGGCACCGAGGAGCAGCGCGCCGCCCACCTGCCCGCGATGCTGGGCGGCGGCCTCCTCGGCGCGTACTGCCTCTCCGAGCCCTCCGCCGGGTCGGACGCGGCGGCGCTGCGGACCCGGGCCGTTCGGGAGGACCCGGAGGGCGACTGGGTGATCGACGGAACCAAGGCGTGGATCACCCACGGCGGGATCGCGGACTTCTGCACGGTGATGGCCCGTACCGGCGACGCGGGAGCCCGGGGCATCACCGCCTTCCTGGTGCCGGGGGACGCGCCGGGGCTGAGCGCTGCCCCTCCCGAGCGGAAGATGGGCATGAAGGGCTCGCCCACCGCGCAGCTCCACTTCGACGGGGTGCGGGTCCCGGACGGGCGTCGCCTCGGGGCGGAGGGGCAGGGCTTCGCGATCGCGCTCGACGCCCTGGACTCGGGGCGGCTCGGCATCGCCGCCTGCGCGGTGGGGCTCGGCCAGGCGGCCCTGGACGTGGCCGTCGGGTACGCCAGGGAGCGCCGGCAGTTCGGCCGGCCGATCGCCGACTTCCAGGGGCTCCGTTTCCTCCTCGCCGACATGGCGACCCGGGTCGAGGCGGGCCGGGCGCTGTACCTGGAGGCGGCGCGGCTCAGGGACGAGGGGCGGCCCTTCGGCCGGTGCGCGGCGATGGCCAAGCTCTTCTGCACGGACGCGGCCATGCGGGTGACGACGGACGCGGTGCAGGTGCTCGGCGGGTACGGCTACACGGCGGACTTCCCCGCGGAGCGGTATCTGCGCGAGGCGAAGATGCTGCAGATCGTCGAGGGGACCAATCAGATCCAGCGGGTGGTCATCGCCCGTCACCTGGTCGGACCAGAGTCCCGCTGACGCGTACGGTGCGGTCCGCCCAGACGGGACCGGCGGCCAGGCGGGCCCACTCCTGGTCGCGGTGGCCCGGCAGGGCGCGGCCCTGGCTCGCCCAGAGGGAGAGCACGGCCTTGTAGATGGGCGGGTCGGAGGGGATGGTGGTCGGGGTGGCCGCCTGCGCCGGTACGGGCACGGGGGCGGGCACCGGCGCGGGCGCGGAGACGGTCGACGGGGTGTTCAGGGGTGTCGGCGCGGACCCGGGTGCGGGCGCGGACAGGGATGCCACGGTGGGCGTCGGCGCCGGGCGCCGAACCGATTCTTCAAGGCGCGGCTCGGCCTGCCGGTGCCGACCGATACCGCTGGGCGTGGTGTACAGCGTGGTCATGCCCGGACCAACGCGCTCCGGCGGCCGTGGTCACCGCCGAGCGGATTAGTGCGGCAGTTCGTCCGGTACCCGGTGCACGGCTCTGGCCCCCCCGGAGCAGGCCTGACGTACCGTCAGTTCGTGTCGCGGAAGCGCTCGCCGACCAGGAGGTCAGCCAGGTCCGGGCACCGGAACGTCGACGACCGCCCCGTCGCGCTCGACGCATACCCCGCGCACCAGGCCCCGCTCTCGATGAAGCACCACCTCAGCGGGGACCGGAACGCCTACGACCGGTGCATCTTCCACGTCTCCGACCACACCGGCCGCGCCCTGCTCATCGCCGGCCTCGGGGTCTACCCCAACGCGGGGGTCGAGGCCTACGCCATCCTCCGGATCGGCGACCGGCTGCACGCCGTCCGGGCCTCCGACGCCCTCGGCGACGACCGGACGAACCTCTCCGTCGGCCCGTTCACCGTCACCGTCGACGAGCCCCTCAAACGCCTCTCCCCGCACTGCGCGGCCGACCCCGACGCCCCCGGAGGGCTCTCGTACGACATCGGCTGGACCGGCGACTTCCCGGCCGTCCGGGAACCGCGCCACACCCAACCGCGCCACACCCAGCGCCACGGCGGGCGTCTCACCCTCGAAGGCCGCCGCTTCGTCCAGCCCGGACACCGCGCGGGCACGATCAGGGCCGGTGGCGTGGAGTTCACGGTCACGCGGGGGAGTGGACCGGTACCCGCGGCCGCAGCTGGGGAGTCCGCCCGATCCCCGGCGAGGAGCCCGGACGCGCCGCCGAGTTCCGTCCGGAGGGCTTCCACCGGCTCTGGATACCGATGCGCTTCGAGGACCGCTTCCTCATGGTCTCGCGCAGGAGGACGCCGACGGCTACCGCACCCTCGACGAGGCCTGCTCGCGCGCGACGGCCACCGTGACACCCAACTCGGCTGGCCCCGCACCGAGATCACGTACCGCTCGGGCACCCGCCACCCCGAACGGGCCACCGCCCACCTGACCCACCCGACCGGGAAGCCCCTGGAGATCGGCGTCGAGTTCCTCGCCTCCTCCCCGTTCGCGGTCGGCGCCGGCTACGAGCCCGCCATCGACTGGCAGCCCGGCACCTGGAGGAGCTCGGGCGCCGCCTCATCGCCTGGCTGGACCGGCACCTGCCCGGGGCCGCTTCAGCGGTCTCGCCGTGTCCGGCTCCAACGGCAGGAACGGCGAGACGCTGCCCGGCCGACGAGGGCCCGGCCGTCCTCGGCTGGGGCGCGCGCATCGGGAACATCGTCTACGACGGATTCGCCCCCGTCGCCGTCCTCGACTGGGAGATGGCGGCCCGCGTCCCGCGCGCCATGGAGTTCCCCACCCTCTGCGCGGCGCTGCGGCACGCGATCGTCATGCTCGGGATCGCGTACCGGCAGGCCCACCTCGGCGAGGCCGAGGTGCCCGGCGACCCGGACTCCCGCATCCTGCACCACGCCACGCTCGCGGCGATGGTGCGGGGAAGCTACTGGTAGGGCCGAGGCCTCAGGCCGCGCGCCGCATCTGCGGCACCCGGATCGGGCGCGAGCCCGGACCGCCGACGTGCGAGAAGGGCTGCGTACGCCAGTCGAGACCCTGGGGGAGCGTCAGGAGCAGGGCGGTGTCCTGCTCCTGGACCTCCATGGTGTCGTCGGCCGGACGCGCCGCGGTCGCCGCCAGGCCCGTACCCGGGCAGACCGTCAGGACGAAGGGGTTCCACGGCGTGGGGCACAGCGCGTGCTCCGGCAGCGCGTCCTCGTCCGCGAGCAGCGCGATGGGCTGCACGCACTCCGGGCAGACGACCCGGAACATCTCAAAGGTGTCGTACGCGTCGAGCTCGTCGGACGTCTCGACCGAATCAACAGGCTCCTGCATGGAGAATCTCCCCCTCGGCTGGGTCGGCCGGATCTGTGCGGCCTCGACCACAGCAAGCACTTCCCATACGGCCGTCCGCATAATCGTGTGGCAGTACCCGAAGGCCGGACGCAAACCTGTGGCGTTCGTCACACGCCCGCCGCAGGTGACCCGCGATGCCCCATACCGCCCGATAGCGGCCGACCCCGGCGCTGCCCGCTCCGCCCGGGAGCAATAGGGTCACCGCATGGAGGAGCTGGATCGTCAGATTGTCGAGTTGCTCGTCAAGGACGGACGCATGAGCTACACCGACCTGGGCAAGGCCACCGGCCTGTCCACGTCGGCGGTGCATCAGCGCGTCCGCCGTCTGGAGCAGCGCGGAGTCATCCGCGGCTATGCCGCCGTCGTCGACCCGGAGGCCGTGGGCCTGCCGCTGACCGCCTTCATCTCGGTCAAACCCTTCGACCCCAGCGCCCCCGACGACACCCCCGACCGGCTCGCCGACATCCCGGAGATCGAGGCCTGCCACAGCGTCGCCGGTGAGGAGAACTACATCCTCAAGGTCCGCGTCGCCACGCCCCTGGAGCTGGAGCACCTGCTCAGCCGCATCCGCTCCCAGGCCGGTGTCTCCAGCCGCACCACGGTCGTCCTCTCCACCCCGTACGAGGCCAGGCCGCCGCGCATCTGACGCGGCCGGCGACCCGGCCGGGTCCGCCGAGGGGGACCTGCCGGACAAACCGGGTCCGGCCAGGTCCTAGCCTGGTCGCATGAGTGAGTCCATGCCTGCCGCGTCTGCCGCCGAACACCGCACCGTGCTGCTGCGCGGTGGAGAAGTCCACAGCCCCGCCGACCCCTTCGCCACCGCCATGGTGGTGGAGCGCGGGCATGTCGCCTGGGTGGGCTCGGAGGGCGCGGCCGACGCCTTCGCCACCGGCGTGGACGAGGTGGTCGACCTGGCGGGCGCGCTCGTCACGCCGGCGTTCGTCGACGCGCATGTGCACACCACCGCCACCGGGTTCGCCCTCACCGGTCTCGACCTCTCCTCCGCCGCCTCGCTCGCGGAGGCGGCGGAGCTGATCCGCGCCCACGCCGCCGCCCACCCCGAGGACCGCATCCTCATCGGTCACGGCTGGGACGCGGCCCGCTGGCCCGAGCGCCGCCCGCTCACCCGCGCCGAACTCGACGGGCTGACCGGCGGCCGCCCGCTCTACCTCACCCGGATCGACGTCCACTCGGCCGTCGTCACCACCGCCCTCCTCGACCTCGTCCCCGGCGTGCGCGACCTGGACGGCTTCCACGACGGACAGCGGCCGCTGACCGGCGACGCCCACCACGCCGTGCGCGCCGCCGCCTTCGGCGCCGTCTCGGCGCGCCAGCGGGCCGACGCGCAGCGCGCCGCCCGCAGCCGCGCCGCCTCCCTCGGCATCGGCACCCTGCACGAGTGCGGGGGCCCGCGGATCTCCTCCGAGGAGGACTTCACCGGCCTCCTGGATCTGGCCCGTGACGAGGCGGGCCCCCGTGTCGTCGGCTACTGGGCCGACCTCGACGTCGATCGGGCGCGCGCGCTCGGCGCGCTCGGCGCGGCCGGAGACCTGTTCGCCGACGGCTCCCTCGGCTCCCACACGGCCTGCCTCCACGAGCCCTACGCCGACCACGCCGACGCCACCCACACCGGGGCGGCGCACCTGGACGCGACGACCGTCGCCCTCCATGTCGCGGCCTGCACCGAGGCGGGCCTCCAGGCCGGCTTCCACGCCATCGGGGACGCCGCCGTGACCGCGGTCGTCGAGGGCGTCCGGGTCGCGGCCGAGAAGCTCGGCCTGGCCCGGATCCGGGCCGCCCGGCACCGCGTCGAGCACGTCGAGATGCTCACCCCCGAGACGATCGCCGCCTTCGCCGAGCTGGGCCTCACCGCCTCGGTGCAACCCGCCTTCGACGCGTTCTGGGGCGGCGACGAGGGCATGTACGCCGACCGTCTCGGCGTCGAGCGGGCCCGCACCCTCAACCCGTACGCGGCGCTGCTGCGCGCCGGTGTGCCGCTGGCCTTCGGTTCCGACAGCCCGGTCACCCCGCTCGACCCCTGGGGCACCGTCCGGGCCGCGGCCTTCCACCGCACCCCCGGGCACCGGATCTCCGCCCGGGCCGCCTTCACCGCCCACACCCGCGGCGGCTGGCGGGCCGTGGGCCGGGACGACGCCGGGACGCTCGTCCCCGGCGCACCCGCCGACTACGCGGTCTGGCGCATCGAGGAACTGGTCGTCCAGGCGCCCGACGACCGGGTGGCCCGCTGGTCCACCGATCCGCGCTCCGGTACGCCCGGTCTGCCCGATCTCTCCCCCGGTGCCGATCTGCCCGTCTGTCTGCGGACGGTCGTGCACGGACAGACGGTGTTCGTACGGCCGAACGAGTGATGTAGGGATGTGTCCCCCGGGGGCACGCCTTACGTACGCTTGTCCCCGACCTGCGGATCTTCCCCTCCGGCCTGGGCTTTCGGGAAGTCTTCGCAGGTCAAGCGGGTGTTGACAGCCAACCGTCAGGGGCGGGTAGGTTCTCCGCGTCCACCACAGGACGTCCGACCGGACCCCATCCCCACGCACTGCGCCGAACGCCGCCCGCGCCTCGGTCGCGCGGGAAGGTCTCTCCGGCGGAAGGTGCGACCCGGGTGGGGCCCGACGTTCAGTAGACAACGGCTCTCGGTCGACCCGCAGCCAGCGGATCCCAGGTCGGACCGAAGGACGACGGGCCCCGCACCGCACCCCACCCGCACCACCCTCGCCAGGAGACCCGCAGGTCACCGGCGCCGCACCCCTGCCGGAGTCCCGGGTCACCCGTACCGCGCCCCCGCCGGAGCCGCCGGTCGCCCGTTCCCGGGAGGCGCACGTCACTCCTCCCGTCGACCCGCCACGCCGGAACACTCCGGGGACCTCGCTATGGTGGGAGCCTGCGTTTGTATCCGAAGGGGCAGTAGTGAACGACGGTGGCCAGAGGCGTTACGGCCCGCTCGGCAAGGCCTTGGTGATCATTCCGACCTACAACGAGGCGGAGAACATCAAGCCGATCGTCGCGCGGGTGCGGGAAGCCGTACCCGAGGCGCACGTTCTCGTCGCCGACGACAACAGCCCTGACGGCACGGGCAAGTTCGCGGACGAGATCGCGTCCGACGACGACCATGTGCACGTCCTGCACCGCAAGGGCAAGGAGGGGCTCGGCGCCGCCTACCTCGCCGGCTTCCGGTGGGGCATCGAGCACGGCTACGGGGTCCTCGTCGAGATGGACGCCGACGGCTCCCACCAGCCCGAGGAGCTTCCCCGCCTGCTCACCGCCCTCAAGGGGGCGGACCTGGTCCTCGGCTCGCGCTGGGTGCCGGGCGGCCGCATCGTGAACTGGCCCAAGTCCCGCGAGTTCATCTCCCGGGGCGGCAGCCTCTACTCCCGCGTGATGCTCGACGTGCCGATCCGTGACGTCACCGGCGGTTACCGGGCCTTCCGCAAGGAGACCCTGGAGGGCCTGGGTCTGGAGGACGTGGCCTCCGCGGGCTACTGCTTCCAGGTCGACCTGGCCCGCCGCGCGGTCGCCGCCGGCTTCAACGTCGTCGAGGTCCCGATCACCTTCGTGGAGCGCGAGATCGGCGACTCCAAGATGAGCCGCAACATCGTCGTCGAGGCGCTCTGGCGGGTCACCGGCTGGGGTGTGTCGGCGCGCGCGGAGAAGGTCGGCAAGCTACTCGGCCGCAGGTCCTCCTGACCCGTTTCCCCCCCGGGACGTCCGCCCGGCGTCCTGACATCTCCTTTACGACGTTCCGATGGGGCTCCAGGCACACTGGGGACCATGACGACCGGCGCAACGCCTCCCCTCGCCCCCAAGCGCTCACGCGCGCGTACGTTCCTTCCGCTCGGCGTCGCCGCCTGGCTGGTCCTGGAGATCTGGCTGCTCATCACGGTGGCGGACGTGGCGGGCGGCCTGACCGTGTTCGCCCTGCTCGTCGGCGGCGCCGTGCTCGGCGCCGTCGTCGTCAAGCGGGCGGGCCGCCGCGCCTTCCGCAACCTCAGCTCGACCTTCCAGCAGGCCCAGGCCGCGGCGCAGGCGGGCACGATGCCCTCGGCGCCCGACCGGACCGGTTCGGAGGACCGCAACGGCTTCCTGATGCTCGGCGGTCTGCTCCTGATGATCCCGGGCCTGCTCTCGGACGTTCTCGGCCTCCTCCTGCTGATCCCACCGGTCCGCTCCCTCCTCGGGCGGTACGCGGACCGGGCCGCCGAGCGCCGGATGGCCGCCGCGCCTCCCGGCAGCCTCCAGGACGCCTTCCAGCAGGCCCGTATCCACCGCCCTGACGGCAAGGTCGTGCAGGGCGAGGTCATCCGCGAGGACGCCGCCCACGACCCGCGCCGGGCCGAGGGGCCCCGCCCGCCCCTGACGCCCTGATGCTGTGCCTGTGCCCCGGCCCCGAGGACCTCGGGGCCGGGGCACAGGGGTGTCCCGGCCCCGGGCGCGACGAACCACCCACCACCGGGCTCCCCGAACCGGGACTCCGGAGCCGGCCAGGGCCACCCGCCGGCTGGAGGGCGGGAGGTCGCAGGTCCCGAGGCCGGGCGACGGCCTCGCTCCGGGCGACGGAGAACGCCGCGGGGCCCGGTACACAGTTCGTGTACCGGGCCCCGCGGCGTTGTGCGTCCGATGGGTCCGCTAGGCGGACTTGCGGCTGTCGCGCGGATGCACGGCGATGTTCATGGCGCCGGAACGCAGGACGGCCAGCCTTTCGGCGAGGACCTCCTCCAGCTCCTCGCGGGTGCGTCGCTCCATGAGCATGTCCCAGTGCGTACGCGCAGGCTTGCCCTTCTTCTCCTCAGGTCCGTCCCCGTCCACCAGGAGTGCCTGGATTCCGCAGACCTTGCACTCCCACTCCGGCGGAATTTCCGCTTCCACCGAGAAGGGCATCTCAAAACGATGGCCCTTCTCGCATGCGTACTCCACGGCCTGGCGCGGGGCCAGATCGATGCCGCGGTCGGTCTCGTAGCTCGTCACCACGAGGCGCGTGCCGCGAAGAGCTCGCTCACTCATGAATCGTGCCTCCCGGGCTTGTCGCCCACAGGACAGGTGTCGCTGTCGTCGTTATCCGGTCAACGTCCGGTCGGCGGTAAAGATTCCCGTGCCGGGTCATGCGTCGCCCGTCGTGCCGCCCCTTGTTGTACCCACCAGTGCCCGTTTTGTCACATCTGACGGCAGATGTGACCCAGTGTTTTCACACAAGCAGCACGCAGTAACGGTCCGCCTGGCAGGCCAAACGCGTACACTACCGCCCTTTCACGGCCACGTCTAAATTCGATCCGGTATCGGGTTCCCCGCGGCCTCCACCGCACGTCGCACGGGGACCCGGGCGAGCAGGGCGAAGCCGACCACGAAGAAGATCACCAGGGAGATGATGGCATCCCGGTAGCTCCCGGTCAGCTGGTACGCGAGACCGAACACGAGCGGACCGAGCCAACTGAGTCCGCGGTCGCTCATCTCGTAGGCCGAGAAGTACTCCGCCTCCTTCCCGCGCGGCACCAGATGGGAGAAGAGCGAGCGCGACAGAGCCTGGCTTCCGCCCAGTACCAGGCCGATCGCGGCCGCCAGGCAGTAGAAGAACACCGGCGCGTCGGCCGGCAGGAAATACCCCGCCACGAGGATCAGCGTCCAGACCCCGAGTGAGCCCAGAATCGTCCGCTTGGCTCCGTACGACCGGGCGAGTCGCCCCATGCCGAGCGCGCCCGCCACCGCGAGCACCTGGACGAGGAGGACCGCGGTGATGAGCGTCGTCTGGTCGAGGCCCAGCTCCTCCGAGCCGTACACGGAGGCCTGCGAGATCACCGTCTGCACGCCGTCGTTGTAGACCAGGTAGGCGAGGAGGAAGGAGAGCGTCAGCGGGTGCCGCCGCATGTCCTTGAGGGTCTCCCGCAGCTGTCGCCAGCCGCTGCCGACCGCGCCGCCCGCCCCGGCCCGGACCGCCGGTCCGATCCGCCGGTCCCGCAGCCGCCGCAGCGGTATGAGCGTGAAGGCGCCCCACCACACACCGGCCGAGGCCAGGCAGATCCGGACCGCCTCGCCCTCCGTGAGGCCGAAGGAGTCGTGGCCCGAGTAGAGCACCAGGTTCAGGACGAGCACCAGCGCGCCGGACGTGTAGCCGAAGGCCCAGCCGCGCGACGAGACCGCGTCCCGTTCGTCGGGCTCCGCGATCTGCGGCAGATAGGCGTTGTAGAGCACCATCGAGACCGAGAGCGAGGCGTTGGCCACGATCAGCAGGAACGTGCCGAGCAGATACCGGTCGCCCGCCAGGAAGAACATGCCGGCCGTCGCCGTCGACCCCAGGTAGGCCGCCGCGGCGAGCAGGGGCTTCTTGCGGCCCGTACGGTCCGCGACCGCGCCGGCCAGCGGCATCACCAGGATCGCGACCACGAGCGAGGCGGACACGGCGTACGCGAAGAGCGAGCCGGCCCGCACGGGTATACCGAGCGGGTGCACGAAGCCCTCGGCGTCGGCCGCCGCCCGCGCCACCGAGGTCAGGTACGGGCCGAGGAAGACGGTGATCACGCTCGTCGAGTACACCGAGCACGCGAAGTCGTAGAAGTACCAGCCCCGCTGTTCCCGCCGCCGTTCGGCGGGATCGGTGGCGTACTCCTCCGGTTCGGTGGTGTCAGCGGTCAAGGCCGCGCCCCCTCGTTCGTCCCCGTGACCGCTCCCGGTGATCCGGGCGCGGTGTCCCCGGGACGCGCGCTCAGACCCACACGCCCCGCTCGGTCAGCACCGAGCGCAGCGTCTCCAGTTGATCGGTCATGATGCCATCGACCCCCAGGTCGAGGAGAGCGTTCATCCGGTCCGGATCGTTCACGGTCCACACGTGGACCTGGAGCCCGCGCGCGT
This sequence comes from Streptomyces sp. Qhu_M48, assembly GCF_051305195.1. Lineage (NCBI taxonomy): Bacteria > Bacillati > Actinomycetota > Actinomycetes > Kitasatosporales > Streptomycetaceae > Streptomyces > Streptomyces sp. Qhu_M48. The sequence goes on from NZ_CP195432.1 coordinate 2,547,517, forward strand.
GCGCCTCGCGGACGAAGCGGCGGTCCACCACCGGGATCCCGGCCTGCCGCTCGGGGACCTGCGCGGCCACCGCCCCGGCCCGCAGCGCCGCCGGAACGCCGAACGAGCGCAGCCGCAGCCCGATCACCCCGCGCACCCCGTACGAGGTGGCGAGCCGGGGGCCGGCCAGGCGCTGCGCCCGCGCCACCCGGGCCTCGGTGAAGGAGCCCACGCAGACCCGGTCCCAGGCGTTCTTCGCGCGGATCAGGTCGAGGAGGGGAAGCAGGGCCGACTCGGCCTTGAGGTCCACGTTCCAGCGGGCCTCGGGGAACTCGTCCAGGAGGTCGGCGAAGAGCGGCAGCGGCTCCTTTCCCGCCACCCGGGCCTCGCGGACCGCGTCCCACGGCAGGTCGCGGATCCGGCCCGACGCGTCCGTGACCCTGTCGAGGGTCGAGTCGTGGAAGGCGACGAGGACCCCGTCCGCCGTCGTGTGCACATCGGTCTCGAAGTACCGGTAGCCCGCCGCGGTGGCCCGGCGGAAGGCGGCCGCGGTGTTCTCCAGGCCGTTCGCCGTGCCGCCGCGATGGGCGAACGGGAGGGGCGAGGGATGGTCGAGATAGGGGTGGCGTACGCGAGTCACCGCCGCAGTATGGCCTGTTCCGGTGTCCGCGGGGAGACCGCGGTGCTGACGGGGGCCGGCTCGGGAACGGCGAACCGGCGCAGGAAGAACTGGGCGAGCGGTCCGATCGCCAGCGCGTACAGGACCGTGCCGATGCCGACCGAGCCGCCGAGCAGGAAGCCGGTGGCGACGACGGCCACCTCGATCGCCGTCCGCACCAGCCGGATCGACCGGCCGGTGAGCCGGTGCAGACCGGTCATCAGACCGTCGCGCGGGCCGGGCCCGAAGCGCGCCGCGATGTACAGGCCGGTCGCCACCCCGTTCAGGACGATGCCGGCCGCGAGCAGCGGGATCCGCCCGGCCAGCCCGTGCACGTCCGGTACGAGCGCGAGGGTGCCGTCCATGGCGATGCCGATCGCGAACACGTTGGAGACCGTGCCGAGCCCGGGCCGCTGCCGGATCGGGATCCACAGCAGCAGCACCGCGGCCCCGACGATGATCGACACCACGCCGATGGTCAGCCCCGACTTCTCGGCGAGGCCCTGGTGGAGGACGCCCCAGGGCTCCAGGCCCAGACCGCTGCGCACGAGCAGTGCCGAACTGACCCCGTACAGCGTCAGCCCCACGTAGAGCTGGACGAGCCGACGGGTGAGGTGCCGGCCGTGGAGGCCGGAGGCGATGGACAAGGGACTTCCCCCCAGGGTGGTGGTAGTGGACTGGCTCATGACACTCTGTGGCGGGGGAACGGGTGCCAACCATGGCCAATTCGGGGAAGGTGGACTGATTTCGATGGCCCAGTGGACTTCGGCGGTAGGACCGGCTCAGCTCGCGCGACAGCTCCAGGCGCAGCAGCCACGGCCCGCCGGACCCGGCGCCCGCAAGCCGCCCGCCTACCGCGCCCTGGCCGACGGCATCCGCCTGCTCGTTCTCGAGGGCCGCGTCCCGGTCGCCGCCCGGCTGCCCGCCGAGCGGGAACTCGCCCTCGCTCTCACCGTCAGCCGTACGACGGTGGCCGCGGCCTACGAGGCGCTCCGCGCCGAGGGCTTCCTGGAGTCGCGGCGGGGCGCCGGCAGCTGGACCGCCGTCCCGGCCGGCAACCCGCTGCCCGCGCGCGGCCTCGAACCGCTGCCCCCCGAGTCCCTCGGCTCGATGATCGACCTCGGCTGCGCGGCGCTGCCCGCCCCCGAGCCCTGGCTCACCCGGGGCGTCCAGGGCGCCCTGGAGGAACTGCCCCCCTACGCCCACACGCACGGGGACTACCCGGCGGGGCTGCCCACGCTGCGGCAGATGCTCGCCGACCGCTACACCGCGCGCGGCATCCCCACCATGCCCGAGCAGATCATGGTCACGACCGGTGCCATGGGTGCCATCGACGCCATCTGCCACCTCTTCGCGGGACGCGGCGAACGCATCGCCGTCGAATCCCCGTCCTACGCCAACATCCTCCAGCTCATGCGGGAGGCCGGCGCCCGGCTCGTGCCCGTCGCCATGTCCGAGGGGCTCGGGAGCTGGGACCTGGGCCGCTGGCGCCAGGTGCTGCGTGACGCGGCGCCCCGCCTCGCGTACGTGGTGGCCGACTTCCACAACCCGACCGGCGCGCTGGCCGACGAGGACCAGCGGCGACAGCTCGTGGACGCGGCCCGCTCGGCCGGCACGGTCCTCGTCGTCGACGAGACCATGGCCGAGCTGCACCTGGACGACGACCTGGAGATGCCCCGGCCGGTCTGCGCCTTCGACCCGGCGGGCTCCACCGTCCTCACCGTCGGCTCGGCGAGCAAGGCCTTCTGGGCGGGCATGCGGATCGGCTGGGTCCGGGCGGCGCCCGACGTCATCCGCTCCCTGGTCGCCGCGCGGGCGTACGCCGACCTCGGCACGCCCGTCCTGGAACAGCTCGGCGTGAACTGGCTCATGCGGACGGGCGGCTGGGAGGAGGCCGTGACCCTCCGCCGCGACCAGGCCCGGCAGAACCGGGACGCTCTCGTCACCGCGGTCCGCAGGGAACTCCCGGAGTGGGAGTTCTCGGTGCCGCGCGGCGGCCTGACCCTGTGGGTGCGCACCGGCGGCCTCTCCGGCTCCCGGCTGGCCGAGGTGGGCGAGCGGGTCGGTGTCCGCGTCCCCTCCGGCCCCCGGTTCGGCGTCGACGGGGCCTTCGAGGGCTTCGTCCGGCTGCCCTTCACGGTCAGCGGCGCCGTCGCCGACGAGGCCGCGGCCCGGCTGGCCGCGGCGGCCCGGCTCGTCGAGTCGGGCGCGGGCGGCGGCGCCGAACCGCCGCGGTCGTTCGTGGCGTAGCCGTCACGGCGAGGCAGGCGCGGTTCAGGACGTAGGCGGCCCGGTCGGCACACGCAGGTGGCGAGGCCGGCCCCGCTCGGGGCACGGGCGGCCCGGTCGGTACGCGCACGCGTGGAGAGGCCGGTACGGATCAGGCATCCGTACCGGCCTCTCACGCGTGCGCGTGCTCAGCCCTCGGCGGCCACCGGGGCGTGGCGGGGGGCGGGGCCCGGGTCCGCCTCGGCGCGCGGGGCCGGCGTCGGCTCGGGGCTCGGGACGACCACGGTCTCGAGCGTGGCGGTCGTCTCGGCCTCGGCCGCCGTCCGGCGCTCCGGGAGGAGCTCCAGGACCGCCTGACGGTGTGCCTCGCTGGTGGCCTCGTCGTACGGGTCGGGCGTCGCCGGAACCTGGAGGCGCAGGACCGGGCCGGTGCCCAGGCGCGCGTAGCCACGGCCCGCCGGGACCTGGGGCGTCGGGGTGGTGTGCGGTTCGGCGCCGAGCACGGCCGCGATCTGGTCCGGTGCGGCGGGGCCGAGGACGATCCGGGCCCTCGTGTGGGTCCGTACCGCCTCGCTCAGCGTGTCCGTGCTGTCGAACTGCTCGGCGACCACCACCGTGACCTGGGCCGCCCGCCCGTGCCGCAGCGGCACCTGGAGCAGCTCCTGCGGGTCGGGGCGGCCGTCGGCGGCGGCCAGGTGGCCGAGGATGCTCGGCCGGTCGAGGAGGATCCACAGCGGGCGCCGGGTGTCCTCGGGCGCAGGGCGGCCGGCCTGCCGGGCCCGGTTGGCGGCGATGAGCCGTCGCTCCGTCTCGTGCGCCGCCCACTCCAGGCTGGCGAGGGAGCCGGAGAGCCCGCACTCGACGGCGAGGACGCCGTCGCGGCCGGTGAGGCAGGCGTACTCGCCGGTGCCACCGCCCTCGACGATCAGCACGTCGCCGTGGGGGAGGGCCTGGAGCGCGATCGAGCGCAGCAGCGAGGTGGTGCCGCTGCCCGGCTGGCCCACGACCAGCAGGTGCGGCTCGGTGGAGCGGGGACCGGTGCGCCAGATCACGGCCGGCGCGTCCTCGGTCCCGTCCGCCGCGACCACGGGCACGGTCCGCTGCACGGCGTCCGCGTCGGTGAAGCCCAGGACGGTCTCGCCCGGCACGGTGACGAAGCGCTGGGCGGCGATGGTGGTGGGCAGGGCGGGCAGCACGCTCATGACGAGCCGGTTGCCCTCCTCGTCCCAGTCGAAGAGGTACTCGCGGCCGCGACCCGACTTGGCGTGCAGCAGCTGCTCGATGCGCGCGCGTGCGGCGGGCTCGCCGTCCGTGAAGTAGGGGGGGTACGTGATCCTCAGCCGGGTGAGCCGTCCGTCCCCGTCGAAGGCGTACTCCGCGAAGGCGCCGCTCCAGTCGCCGCCGTGGGAGAAGAGCGGTGCGGGGTCCTCGGGCACGGAGAAGTACGGCACGAGGGCCTCGTACAGGCCCTTCAGCCGCGCGAGCTCCGCGTCGTCGGGCCCGGTCCTGACGACCGGGCGGACACGCCCCTTCCACGCGGCCGTCGCCATGAGCGTGACGAGGGCGAGGAGCGGACCGTAGGGCATGAGGGCGATGACCAGGACGCAGGCCGCGACCAGGAGCAGCGTGGGACCACGCCGCTCCTTGGGGGTCGCGGCCCACTTGGCGCGCGCTGACGCGGCCAGCTTCCGCAGACCACGGGTGACCGTGATCAATGGATGGAGCACGTCGGTGGCGCTGTCGGCGGCCGTGCGCGCGATCTCTCGACTACGAGCGATCTGTGCGCTGCCGCTGCTCAGAATGCGGGGGAGTGGTCGCCGGGCCACGAAGTACTCCTGAGGTGGTGGAAGGGACTGAAGGGCGTCAGAACTTGATCCCGCCCAGGAGGCCGGCGAGGCTCTGCCCGCCCGCCGTGATGCTCGGGGCGATGGCGGTACCCGCGAGGTAGAAGCCGAACAGCGCGCTGACGAGGGCGTGGGAGGCCTTCATCCCGTCCTTCTTGAAGAACAGGAAGCAGATGATGCCGAGCAGGACCACGCCTGAGATGGACAGGATCATTGGTTCTTCTCCTGGTTGAGGGGACAGTCACCATGAGTCCTTCCAAGTTCACAGCAAGTATCTATGTGACTAAAGGTGCAATAGAGTGAAAAGCAGGCGATTTCACTTGACCGGCCGACATCGAACGGACTGCCGAGTGGCGAAATGTCCGGCGTCCGTTAGAGGGGGACCCGGAGCCGGGCTGCCGTGATCTTTGCCTCGGGCGGGCGAGGTCATGTCACCGAACGGGCAGTACCCTGTCGATTCACTCGTACGGCCGCGCTTGCCGTGCGCAGGCCGACAACGCAGGAGAGAGGCGGTCCCACCCGATGAGCGAGACTCCGGACCCCGAGGTCATCGAGCTGGCGTCGAAGGTCTACGACCTCGCGCGCACCGGGGACGCCGACGCGCTGGCCGCCTACGTCGACGCGGGTGTCCCCGTGAACCTCACCAACGAACAGGGCCACACCCTCGTCATGCTCGCCGCCTACCACGGCCACGCCGCCGCGGTCTCCGCCCTCCTCGCGCGTGGTGCCGACGTCGACCGCGCCAACGACCGCGGCCAGACCCCTCTCGCCGGCGCCGTCTTCAAGGGCGAGGACGAGGTGGTCCGCGCCCTCCTCGCCGGTGGCGCGAATCCGGAAGCCGGGACTCCGTCCGCCGTCGACACCGCCCGGATGTTCGGCAGGACCGAACTCGTCGAGCTCTTCGGATCCCGGTGAACGAGCGCTGAACCCCAGGTGAGAGCAGCGTCGTAAATGTGGTCGCGGTGGCGAAATGGGTGGGTCATCATGACGTCGGGCCCGGCAAAACGGGCCACCGACGAGAGGCTGAGGAAGATGGTCACTGGCAGGCGAAGCACGACGAGCAGCCCGACATGTTGCCGCGCGGCCTAGGCGTACGGGCGATGTACCGCCCGACCCGGGTCATCCCGGTATCCCCCGGTCGTGTCGACAGCTTGATGTGAGGCGTCTCCCCATGTTCGAACCAGTCATAGCGCCGAGCGGCACCCTGCTCGGCCTGCTGCAGCGGGGCCGTGGCGACGGCACCCTGCACGCGCTCGCCGCGCCACGCGCCGAGGCCCTCGCGGCCCTCAACCACTGCGTTCTCAACGACCCCCGCCACGACTGGCGGGTCGAGAACCGCTCCCTCTACTACGCCCGTCTCTACCTGGACCTCCACGGCGGCCTCGACGAGATCGAGGCGCACCTGCTCGGAGCCGAGGACCACCTCGACACCGAGGAGTCCCGGACCGGGCTCGCGCTCGCCGTCCTCGGCCACCTCGCCTCCTACGGGCGCCAGGACGCCCTGCTGCTGCTCCGTCGCTACGCGGCGACCGGCACGAACTGGGCCTGGGCCCTGGACGAGCTGGCGCTCCGCGACGACGACGCCGGACTCCGCGCGCTCGCCGCCCCCGTGCTGGCCCGCTTCCCGGCCGACGCCGAGGGCGACGCCGAGCTGGCAGGCGTCGTCCGCGACGCCTTCGAGCCCCGGCCCTGGCGCCTGTGGGCGGAGGACCAGCGCGACGCCATCGGCGCCCGGGTCAGGGCCGCCCAGGAACAGGGCTCCTTCGACCGCTGGCAGCGCCAGATGCGCCCCGCCGGGCCCCGCCCCGGCTGGAGCGTGCGCGCCGTCCTCGACTGGGCGCAGGAGGGATACGAGCGCGGCGCCGTCCTCTACGCCCCCGCCGCCCGCTGCCTCACCGCGGTCGCGGGCCCCGAGGACCGGCCCGAGCTCCTCGCCGCCGCCCGGCACGGCTCGGTGGGAGCCCGGGGCGCCGCCCTGCACCACCTCGCCGAGTCACGCGACCCCGCCGTCCTGGACCTCGTCGAGGCCGCCGCCGACGGCGACTCCGACGAGGTCGCCGAGGCCGCCGTCGCCGCCTACCGGCGCATGTGCGGCGACGACGCCGTCGCCCGCGCCCGCGCGTGGATCCGCCGGAGCGACGCCCTCGGCGCCGCCGCCGCCGACGTCCTCGCCTGCCGCGGTACCGCCCAGGACTCCCCCTCCGTCCTCGGCGCGCTCCGCGACACCATCCGCTCCCAGGGCCCGGACGCGCCCGCCCTCGCCGGGCTCGTCGACGGCGTGGGACGCCTCGGCATCGCCTGCGCGGCCCCCGTGCTGCGCCACGTCTACCGCGAGACGGCCTCGTCCCAGCTCCGCGGGCGCGTGGCCCGCTCCCTCGCCGTCACCGACCCCACCTTCGCGACCGGCTTCGCCGTCGAATGCCTCTGGGACTGCGAGGAGACCACCCGCGAGGTCGCGGCCCAGCACGCCGAGACCGGAGACGTACGGGTCGCCGACCGATTGCGCCGCCTGGCCGCCGACCCGGCCGAGGAGGTCGAGGTCCAGACCGCGGTGCGCAACCGGATAGGACCGGACCTCCAGGTCTGAGTCCGGGCCGGACCCCGGCCCCGCTCGGGTCCGGCCCACGGGCCGGACCGGTCACCCCCGCCCCCGCGGCCGGCTCCGGGGCGGCGCGGCCCACGGTGGAGAACCCGCCGGGAGAGGCCCCGCCCCGGAGCCGCGGGGGGCGGGGTGCGCGGGACCGGGCCCAGGGCGGCGACAGGCCCCCGAGCCACGACGTGCCCAGGGCGGCGACAGGCACCAGGCCGGGACAGCCCCCAAGGGCTTACAGACTCCGAGCCGGGACAGACTCCGAGCCGGGACAGACTCCGAGCCGGGACCGGGCCCCGAGCCGGGACCGGGCCCCGAGCCGGGACCGGGCCCCGAGCCGGGACCGGGCCCCGAGCCGGGACCGGGCCCCGAGCCGGGACCGGGCCCCGAGCCGGGACCGGGCCCCGAGCCGGGACTGGACCCCGAGCCGGGACCGGGCCCCGGACGACGACGGCCGGAATCGTGGGTCGGCTCCGGTCCGGCCGCGGGCGGTCGCCCGCGCGAAACGCTCATGGGACGTTCCCTCCCCGTCCAGATCGACGTCGGCGTGTACACGCCGAGCGTGACGACAACACCCGTATGCGTGTCGTCATCGTCACCGAATCCTTTCCTCCCGACGTCAACGGTGTGGCGCACTGCGCCCTGCAGACCGCGCGCCACCTCGTCCGGCGGGGCCACACCCCGCTCGTCATCGCCCCCGCCGTCGCCGACCCGGCCGCGGACGCCGACGCCCCCTGCGCCGTCGTCCGGGTCCCCTCCCTCCCCCTGCCCGGCTATCCGCAGGTCCGCGTCGCCCTGCCCAGCCGCCGTGTCGCCGCGGCCATCGCCGCCCACCGCGCCGACCTCGTCCACCTCGCCGGACCGTTCGTCCTCGGGGTACGCGGGATGACGGCCGCCGCCCGGCTCGGCATCCCCGCCGTCGCCGTCTACCAGACCGACCTCGCCGGCTACGCCCGCACCTACGTGGGAACCGGCGAGCACGCCGCCTGGCGCCGCCTCCGTACCGTCCACGGAGCCGCCGACCGCACCCTCGCCCCGTCCTCCGCCGCCGTCCGCGACCTGGAGGCCCACGGCATCGGCCGCGTCCGGCTCTGGGGCCGCGGGGTGGACACCACCCGCTTCCGCCCAGGCCTCCGGGACGACGCCCTGCGCGCCGAACTCGCCCCCGGCGGCGAACTCCTCGTCGGCTACGTGGGCCGCCTCGCCCCCGAGAAGCGGGTGGACCTCCTCGCGGCAGCGGGCGAACTCCCCGGCGTACGGGTGGTGGTCGTCGGGGACGGGCCGAGCGGGCCCGCGCTGCGCACCGCGCTGCCGGGCGCCCTGTTCCTGGGCCGCCGCACCGGCGCCGACCTGGCCCGGATCTTCGCCTCGCTCGACGTGTTCGCCCACACCGGCCCCTTCGAGACCTTCTGCCAGACCGTCCAGGAGGCCATGGCGAGCGGTGTCCCGGTGATCGCCCCGGCCGCCGGAGGGCCCCTGGACCTCGTCGACCACGGGCGCACCGGGCTCCTCGTCGCCCCGGGAGACCCGCGTGCGCTGCGCGAGGCGGTCGCCGCGCTCGCCGCCGCACCCGAGCTGCGTACGGCGTACGGCCGGGCGGGGAGGGCGGCCGTCGAGGGCCGGACCTGGGAGGCTCTCGGCGACGAGCTGATCGGCCACTACCTGGAGGTCCTGCGCGAGCGGACGGCGGTGGCGGCGTGAACGGCGGCGCACGGCGTGTCGACCGGGTTCACAGCGGTGATCGTGAGGGACCGACGCACCGGGGCGGGCTCCGGATCGTGCGGCTCGCCAATTTCGTGACCCCCACCTCCGGCGGACTGCGCACGGCCCTCGACCGGCTCGGCCGCGGCTACCTCGCGGCCGGGCACGAACCGGTGCTCGTCGTCCCCGGCGAGGCCGCGAGCGACGTCCGCACCGACCAGGGCAGGGTCGTCACCCTCCCCGGCCCGGTGCTGCCCGGCACCGGCGGCTACCGGGTCCTCGCCGACCGGAGCCGGGTGCGCGACGCCCTCGACGCCCTCGCCCCCGACCGGATCGAGGTCTCCGACCGCACGACCCTGCGGTGGACGGGGGAGTGGGCGCGACGCGCGCGCGTGCCCTCGGTGATGGTCTCCCACGAGACCGCTGACGGTGTGCTGCGCACCTGGGGCGTCCCGCCCGCCCTCGCGGCCCGCGCGGCGGACCGGCTCAACCGCCGCACGTCGTGGGCGTTCGCGCGGATCGTCTGCACGACGGAGTGGGCGGAGCGCGAGTTCGTACGGATCGGGGCACGCAACGTCGTACGCGCCCCCCTCGGCGTGGATCTGGACCACTGCCGTCCCGGCCGCCGCAGCGCCGTGCTCCGCGCCCGGTACGCCGACGGGGAGCGGGTGCTGCTCCTGCTCTGCTCGCGCCTCTCCGTCGAGAAGCGGCCCGGCACCGCCCTGGACGCCCTCGCCGAGCTGCGGGACGCGGGTGTCGCGGCGGCGCTCGTGGTCGCGGGGGACGGGCCCCTGCGGGGGGCCCTGGAGCGGCGGGCGCGGGAGCGGCGGCTCCCGGTGCGGTTCCTCGGGCACGTCGCCGACCGGGAGGCCCTGGCGGACCTCCAGGCGGCGGCGGACGTGTGCCTGGCACCGGGGCCCGCGGAGACGTTCGGCCTCTCCGCCCTGGAGGCCCTCGCCTCGGGGACCCCGGTCGTCGTCAGCGCCGCCTCCGCCCTCCCGGAGGTCGTCGGCACGGCCGGGGCCTGCGCGCAGGACACCCCGGGAGCCTTCGCCTCCGCCGTCCGGGGCCTGCTCGCGACCCCGGAGACCATCCGGCGCGAGGCCGCACGCGCGCGTGCGGAGCGCTTCACCTGGGACCGTTCCGTCACCGCCTTCCTCCGTGCCCACGACGCCCTCCCCGCCTCGGAGGCGGCCCTCCCCGAGGAGGTACGGCGATGACCGGCGACCGGACGTCGTCCGGGCCGGTCGCGGTCGCCGCTGCTCCGGCCGTTCCGGCCCCGGTGCTTCCGGTCGCGGTGGCTTCCGCCTCGGCCGTGGTCGCGCCCGCTCCGGTCGTTCCGGCCTCACTGCTTCCGCCCCCGGCGTGCGTCCCCCGGCCCAGCTCCGCCCACGGCGCCGCCGGCACCGTCCGGTTCGCCGTCCTCGGTGACTCGCTCAGCGAGGGCGTGGGGGACCGGGTGGACGGGGCCTGGCGCGGGTGGGCGCCCCTGCTCGCCCACGGGCTCACGGCCGAGGGAGGGCGGACGTCGCTCCTCAACCTCGCCGTCAGCGGGGCCCTCAGCGGAGACGTCGCCGGTCGGCAGGCGCCCCGCGCGCTCGCCTTCCGCCCGCACCTCGCCTCCGTCGTCGTCGGGGTCAACGACACCCTGCGCCGCACCTTCGACATCGCGCTCCTCGCCCGCCACCTGGACCGGGTCTGCGCCGACCTCGACGCCCTCGGAGCCGTACTCCTGACCGCCTGCCTGCCCGACCCCGGCCGGATGCTCGGCCTGCCGCCACCCCTGGCACGCCCGCTCGCCCGCCGGCAGCGGTCCGTCAACGCCGTCGTCCACGCCCTCTCCGCCCGGTACGGGGCCGTCCACCTGCATCTCGCCGACGACGTCTGGACCGACGACCGCACCCTGTGGAGCGCCGACCGTCTCCACCCCGGCGAGCGGGGCCACCGGGCCGTCGCCGAGGGCTTCCACCGGCTCCTCGCCGACCGGGGGCTCGCCCACGGCACAGCGCCCGCGCGGGAGCCCTCCCAGCCGCCGCCGACCCGCGCCGAAGCCGCGCTCTGGCTCGCCACCGCCGGGACCGGCTGGCTCCTCCGCCGCAGCCACGACCTGCTCCCGCAGCTGCTGCTCCTCGCCGGTGCCGAACTGCGCCACTGGGCCGACGGCACCGGCCCCGCTCCCCTCGACGCGCGCGCGGACGACGCCCTCGCCGCCGCGCTCGCGGCCACAATGGGGAGATGAACGGGCGCTGGGAGTTCTGGGTCGACCGGGGCGGCACCTTCACCGACGTCGTGGGCAGACGGCCGGACGGGCGGCTCGTCACCCGCAAGCTGCTCTCGCACGACCCCGACCGCGGCCAGGACGCCGCCGTCGCCGGAATCCGTCTCCTTCTCGGCCTCGGACCCGGCGAATCCGTCCCCGCCGACCGGGTGGCCGTGGTGAAGATGGGCACCACCGTCGCCACCAACGCCCTCTTGGAGCGGCGCGGAGAACCGACCGTCCTCCTGATCACCGAGGGCTTCCGCGACGCGCTCCGCATCGCCTACCAGAACCGGCCCCGGCTCTTCGACCGCCACATCGTGCTCCCCGAGGCGGTCTACGCGCGCGTGATCGAGGTCCCCGAGCGGGTCGACGCCCGCGGCCGCCTCGTCCGGCCACCGGACGAGCCCGCCGTCGCCCGGGCTCTCGCCGCCGCCCACCGCGACGGACTGCGCTCCGCCGCCGTCGTCCTCCTGCACGGCTACCGCCACCCGGCGCACGAGGAGCGGGTCGCCCAGATCGCCCGTGACGCGGGCTTCACGCAGGTCAGCTGCTCGCACGAGGTCAGTCCGCTGATCAAGCTGATCCCGCGCGGGGACACCACCGTCGTGGACGCCTACCTCTCGCCGATCCTGCGCCGGTACGTCGACGAGGTCGCCCACGAACTCGCCGGCATCCGCCTCATGTTCATGCAGTCCAACGGAGGGCTGCGCGAGGCGGCCCACTTCCGGGGCAAGGACGCCGTCCTGTCGGGGCCGGCCGGCGGCGTCGTCGGCATGGCCCGCACCTCCGCACAGGCCGGGCACGACCGGGTCATCGGCTTCGACATGGGCGGCACCTCCACCGATGTGTCGCACTACGCCGGAGTCTTCGAGCGTGAACTCGGTACACAGGTCGCCGGGGTACGGATGCGGGCACCGATGATGAGCATCCACACCGTCGCCGCGGGCGGCGGCTCCGTCCTCCACTTCGACGGGCGCCGCTACCGGGTGGGCCCCGACTCGGCGGGCGCCGTCCCCGGCCCCGCCTGCTACCGCCGCGGCGGGCCGCTCACGGTCACCGACGCCAACGTCATGCTCGGCCGCGTCCAGCCCGCCCACTTCCCCGCCGTGTTCGGCGGGACCGGCGACCTGCCCCTGGACGCCGAGGTCGTGCGGGAGCGGTTCGCGGCGCTCGCGGAGGAGGTCGGGGGCGGCCGCACCCCCGAGGACGTCGCCGCGGGCTTCCTGGAGATCGCCGTCCTCAACATGGCCAACGCCGTCAAGAAGATCTCCGTCCAGCGCGGCCACGACGTCACCCGGTACGCCCTCACCAGCTTCGGCGGCGCCGGCGGCCAGCACGCCTGCGCCGTCGCCGACGCCCTGGGCGTCGACACCGTCCTCGTCCCCCCGCTCGCCGGGGTGCTCTCCGCGTACGGCATCGGGCTCGCCGACGCCACCGCCATGCGGGAGCGGTCCGTCGAGGCCGAACTCGACGCCCCCGGCACCCCCGCGCGCGTGACGGCCCTCTGCACGGAGCTCGCCGACCTCACCCGCGCGGACCTGCGCGCCGACGGCCTGCCCGACGCGGCGATCACCACGCACGCGCGCGTGCTCCTGCGGTACGCGGGCACGGACGCGAGTCTCCCGGTCGACCTGGCACCCGCCGAAGAGCTGAAAGCCGCGTTCACAGCGGATCACCGCGCGCGGTACGCCTTCACGATGGATCGGCCGCTCGTCGTCGAGGCCGTCTCCGTGGAGGCCGTCGGCCGGGCCGACCCGCACGTGCCCGTCCAAACAGACGAGTCCGCCCCCGTCCAGACCCGCGCGTCCGACGCCGTCCCCACGGACGAGTCCGCCCCCGTCCCCACCCCTCCTCTCGGCCCGGACGGACGCCCCGGACCTGCCGAGCCCCTCACCACCGTCCGGATGCACAGCGCCGGCACGTCCCACGACGCTCCCCTCCACCGGCGCGCGGACCTGCGCCCCGGGGACACCGTGGACGGCCCCGCGATGCTCGCGGAGGCCGACGCCACGACCGTCGTCGACAGCGGCTGGCGGGCCACCGCGACCGACACCGGACACCTCCTCCTGCATCGCGTCTCCCCCCGCCCCGCGCGCGTGGCGCCCGGCACGGAGGTGGACCCCGTCCTCCTGGAGGTCTTCAACAACCTCTTCATGGCCATCGCCGAGCAGATGGGCGTCCGCCTGGAGAACACGGCCCAGTCCGTCAACATCAAGGAACGCCTCGACTTCTCCTGCGCCCTCTTCGACGCCGAGGGCAACCTCATCGCCAACGCGCCCCACATCCCCGTCCACCTCGGGTCCATGGGCGAATCCATCAAGGAGGTCCTGCGGCGGCGCGGCGACGACCTGCGCCCCGGCGACGTGTACGCGATCAACGACCCGTACCACGGCGGCACCCACCTCCCCGATGTCACCGTCGTGACCCCGGTGTTCGGCGACGAGGGACACGAACTCCGCTTCCTCGTCGCCTCCCGCGGCCACCACGCCGAGATCGGCGGCATCACCCCCGGCTCCATGCCCGCCTTCAGCCGGACCATCGAGGAGGAGGGCGTCCTCCTCGACAACTGGCTTCTCGTACGGGAGGGGCGCCTGCGCGAGGCCGAGACGCGGGCCCTGCTCACCGGAGCCCGCCACCCCTCCCGCGACCCGGACACCAACCTCGCCGACCTGCGCGCCCAGATCGCGGCGAACGAGAAGGGCATCGAGGAACTGCGCAGGACCGTCGACGAGTTCGGTCTCGACGTCGTCCGGGCCTACATGCGCCACGTCCGCGCCAACGCCGAGGAGTCCGTGCGCCGGCTCGTCGCGCGACTGAACGACGGCGCGTACCGCTACGAGACCGACGACGGCGCGGTCGTCCGGGTCGCCGTCCGCGTCGACCGCGAACGCCGCTCAGCCGTCATCGACTTCACCGGCACCTCTCCGCAACTGCCCGGGAACGCCAACGCCCCCACGGCCGTCGTCACCGCCGCCGTCCTGTACGTCTTCCGCACCCTCGTCGACGAGGACATCCCCCTCAACAGCGGCTGCCTGGAACCCCTGGAGATCCGCGTCCCGCCCGGCTCCATGCTCGCGCCCGTCCACCCGGCCGCCACCGTCGCCGGGAACGTCGAGACCTCCCAGGCCGTCACCGGCGCCCTGTACGCCGCCCTCGGAGTCCAGGCCGAGGGCTCCGGCACGATGAACAACGTCACCTTCGGCAACGCGCGCGTGCAGTACTACGAGACGGTCGCCAGCGGCTCGGGAGCGGGAGACGGTTTCGACGGCGCCGACGCCGTCCAGACCCACATGACCAACTCCCGGCTCACCGATCCCGAGGTCCTCGAGTGGCGCCACCCGGTCCGGATCGACGCCTTCGCGGTACGGGAGGACGGCGGCGGGCGCGGCCACTGGCGGGGCGGGCGCGGGGTGGAGCGTCGTATCCGCTTCCTGGAGCCGATGACGGTGGCCCTCCTCACCGGGCACCGCAGGGTCCCCCCGTACGGCATGGCGGGCGGGGAGCCGGGCGCGCTCGGCGAGAACCTCGTGGAGCGCGCCGACGGCACCGTCGAGCGCCTCGGCGGCGCCGCCACCACGGAGGTGGGCCCCGACGACGTCCTCGTCCTGCGCACCCCCGGCGGCGGGGGCTACGGCCCGCCACCCGAGGAGCCTCCGCGCGAGGACCCGGCGCCCGGGGATCCGCCGACCCAGGAGCCTCCGCCTGGCGAGCCCGCCGCCTGACGAGCTCCCGTCCGACGAGCTCCGACCCGACGAGCACCCGCGCGCAGAGCCCTCCCGGCCCCCTCAGCGCACCGGTGTGAACCGCACCGGCGTCCCCGGCACCGCCTGCGCCACCGCGCCCAGGTCGGCCTCCCGCACCACCCCGACCACCGGGTAGCCCCCGGTCGTCGGATGGTCGGCGAGGAACACCACGGGCCGCCCGTCCGGCGGCACCTGGACCGCCCCCAGGACCATGCCCTCGCTCGCCGGCTCTCCCGGCAGGGCCCGGTCGAGGGCCGGGCCTTCGAGGCGCAGCCCGATGCGGTTGCTCGCCGGGGCCACCCGGTACGCGCGCGTGGCGAGGGTGCGGAGGGCCGCCGGGGTGAACCAGTCGTCGCGCGGGCCGAGCCGGATCCGCAGCACGAGTTCGTCCGGCGGGCCGGGCCACGGCGGAGCGTCGACCGGACCCCGCGCGGTCGTGCCCGTGGTCGGTCCGAGCGGCAGGACCGCCTCGTCCGCCAGCGGCGCCGGGCCGAGACCGGACAGCAGATCGGTGGAGCGGCTGCCGAGCACCGGCTCGACGTCGATCCCGCCACCCCACGCGACGTACGAACGCAGGCCGCGCACGGCCGCGCCGACCTCCAGGACGGAACCGGCCGCCAGCCGGAGCGTGGCTCCCCACGCGGCCGGACGCCCGTCCACCCGGACCGGGCAGGGCGCCCCGCCCACCGCCACGGAGACCGCGCACCGGGGCCGCAGGGCGCAGCCGTCGACGGTGGTCTCCAGGACGGCCGCCGTCTCGGGGTTGCCGACGAGCCGGTTGACGAGCCGCAGGGCCGCCGGGTCGAGGGCGCCCGAGCGGGGCACGCCGAGATGCGCGTACCCGGTACGGCCCAGGTCCTGAACAGTGGTCAGCGCTCCGGCCCGGACCACGGCGAGAGCCCGGTCGGTCATCGCGCGCCCCCTGCCGCCCGGCCCGCCGTCGCGGAGACCTCCGCCGTGAACCGGACCCGGGTGCCGGGCGTCAGCAGCGCGGCCGGTTCCCGGCCGGTGTCCCAGAGCACCACGTCCGTCGTGCCGATCAGCTGCCAGCCGCCGGGGGAGGAGCGCGGGTACACGCCGGTGTACGGCCCCGCCAGGGCGACCGCGCCTGCGGGGACGGCGGTGCGCGGTGTGGCCCGGCGCGGGACCCCGTACCGCTCGTCGAGCCCCGTCAGATAGCCGAAGCCGGGCGCGAACCCGCAGAACGCGACGCGGAACTCGGTCGTCGTGTGGATCCGTACCGCCGCCTCGACCGACACCCCCCACAGCCCGGCGACCTCCGCCAGGTCCGGCCCGTCGTAGCGGACCGGTATCGAGATCGCCCCGCCCACGCGCGCGGGGAGCGGCCGCACCTCCCAGCAGGTCACCTCGGCCGCCAGCCGGTCCGGGTCCCCCACCCCGTCGAGCAGCACGGTCCGCGCCGCCGGGACGATCTCCCGTACGGCGGGCAGGGTGCCGGCCGCCCGCCGTCGCAGCAGCTCGGCGTGGAACGCCTCCGTCTCAGGGCCGTCGTCCAGCTCCACGAGGACCGCCCGTTCGCCGACGCGGAGCGCCCGCACGGTCACGCGAAGGCCTCCACCCGCACACCGGAGGCCTCAAGCCGGTCCCGGACCCGTCGGGCGAGCTCCACCGCGCCCGGAGTGTCGCCGTGCAGGCAGAGCGACCGGGGCCGTACGGCGACGGAGCTCCCGCAGTGTGCCGTGACCACCCCGAACCGGGCCATCGTCACCGAGCGCTCCACCACCGCGGCGGGATCGCTGACGACCGCCCCGGCCTCGCCGCGCGGAAGCAGGGAGCCGTCCGCCCGGTAGGCCCGGTCGCCGAACGCCTCGGCGACGACCGGCAGCCCGGCCGCCGAAGCGGCCTCGTGCAGCCGCGACCCCGAAAGCCCCAGGACCGGCAGGGCGGGGTCCGCGAGCAGGACGCCCTCGACGACCGCGGCGGCCTGCTCCTCGTCCCGGACCACCCGGTTGTAGAGCGCTCCGTGCGGCTTCACGTACGCCACGCGCGCGCCCGCCGCCCGGGCGAAGACCTCCAGGGCGCCGATCTGGTACGCCACCTCGGCGGCCAGCTCCGCCGCCGGGACGTCCATCGCGCGCCGCCCGAATCCGGCCAGGTCGCGGTAGGAGACCTGGGCCCCGATCCGTACCCCCCGCTCGGCCGCGAGCGCGCAGACCCGCCGCATGGTCGCCGCGTCCCCGGCGTGGAAGCCACAGGCCACGTTGGCGCTGGTCACGACCGACAGGAGCCGCTCGTCGTCGGTGAGCGTCCAGCGTCCGAAGCCTTCGCCGAGATCGGCGTTGAGGTCGATCGACGCCCGGTTCGTGCTCATCTGCGCCTCGCAGGGGGAGAGCGTGCCGGAAGGGGCACGGCGGGACCGTAAGGTGCCGTCAAGGTAGAGGATCGTTGAACGATCCGACAAGATGCTGCCGTTCCGCCCCGCATGCGCTTGACTCGGCGACGGAGACGGAAGAGACCGAAGGAGCCACAGTGGCCGGAGCGAGGGAGTGGGCGTGGGCGACACCGGGGACCTGACCGGCGACCGGGTGCTGCTCGGGCGCACCAGCACGGCGGAACGGGTCGCGGACATCCTGCGCACCCGGGTCGCGGAGGGCTACTTCCCGCCCGGCACCCGGCTCTCCGAGGAGGGCATCGGCGGCGCGCTCGGTGTGTCCCGCAACACCCTGCGCGAGGCGTTCCGCCTCCTCACCCGGGAGCGCCTCCTGGTCCACGAGCTGAACCGGGGGGTCTTCGTCCGGGTCCTGGCCGTCGACGACGTGGCCGACATCTACCGCACCCGCCGACTGGTCGAATGCGCCGTCGTACGGGGCCTGGGGCAGCCGCCGTACGCCCTCGACGGCCTCGCCGCCGCCGTCGTGGCCGGCGAGACCGCCGCCCGCGCCGGCGACTGGCACGGCGCCTCCACGGCCAACATCCACTTCCACCGCGAACTCGTCGCACTCGCGGGCAGCGCCCGCACCGACGAACTGATGCGCGGCGTTCTCGCCGAGCTCCGCCTCGCCTTCCACGTCGTCGACGACCCCCACGCTCTCCACGAACCCTTCCTCGTGCGGAACCGGGAGATCCTGGACGCGCTGCGCGCCGGTGAGCGCGGCACGGCCGAGCGCCTCCTCGCCCGCTACCTCGACGACTCCCGCACCCGCGTCGCGGCCGTCTACGCCCGGGCCGTCGACGCCCCCTCGGACGCCCGCGGCTGATGCCGGGAGCCCGGTCGCATCCGCACCGTTTCGACCGTTGTCAGTTCGAGGACCTAATCTGTGCACCGTGACTTCGCCTGCCTCGACGGACCTCGCTCCGCCCCAGCTCAGCGCGGGGCCGCGCCCCGCGCAGGGTCCGGCCGCCGACGAAGGGCTCGCGCGGCGCCTCCGCGCGCTCGCGTGCACCGCCCCACTGCACGACCTCGACGCGCGCAAGGCCAACCTGGCCGGTGAGTACACGGTCTACGCGATGGCCGAGGTGGCCCTCTCCGCGATCGACCTCATCACACTGAACATGGACTTCGACACCGGCGCCGACCACGAGCAGATCGTCGCCCGTCTGCTGCCCCGCGTCGCCGCCCAGGCCCCCGCCCGCCCCGCCGCCGAGCACGAGCGCGTGGCCCGCTGGGTCCTGGAGAACCTGATCAACGTCGGCAGCGTCGACCGCGGCTTCCGCGCCGTCTACGGCACCTTCGGGACCGACGGTGTCTACGTCCGCCGGGACTACGACTTCAAGCTCATCGAGGAGGTCCCGGGGTACGGCGGCGGTGTCTACCTCCGGACCACCGACGAAGCGGTCAACGTCCTCGTCGGCGCGCTCGACACCGACGTCACCAGTGCCCAGATCGCCGCCGAGGTGAAGCTGGAGGTCCTGATCAACCGGGGCCGTCTCGCCGACGCCCAGCTCGCCGCCGAGCAGGCCCGGTACCGGACCGTCCAGTACGCCGAGACCCTCCGCAAGACCCTGGAGGCCACCCGGCGCAACGTCCGCGCCGTGGACTGGCTCCAGGCCGTCCCCGACATGATCGCGGAGGCGCTCGACCACGTCGCCGACCGCTACCGCCACGAGAACGCGATCCTCACCAACATCCGCAGGGCCCGCGACGAGGCCGAGGCCGCGTCCGACGCGAAGACGGCCGAGCACAAGCGACGCGCCGCCGAGCTCGTCGACATAGTGAAGGACTGCATCCGGCGGCACACCCAGCTCCAGTCCCGCCTCCTGGACGCCGGACCGCTGTTCCGCGCCGAACAGGACCGTCAGGCCTTCGCCGCGCCCACCGCGTACACGGGGCTCGACCTGTACGGGCAGCTGGTCGCCCCCACCCTGCCGCTCCCCGTCGAACAGGCCGCCAGGGTCACCGACGCCTTCTTCGCCCGGGGCACCGGACTGCGCACCCCCGCCTCCGTCCGCCTCGGCGACCTCGTCGACCTGCTGCTCACCCCGCCCGTGGAGCGCGAGCACCTCGGCGCGGAGATGCCCGAGCCGGACCTCATCGCCACCCCCGACGACTCCCGCTTCAGCGAGGAGCAGCTCGCGAGCGCCCTGCGCCTGCTGGACCTGGAGCACGACGCCCCGCGCCGCCTCTCCGGTCTGCTCGCCGAGGCCCGCGAGCTCGACGACGACCTGCCGTACCTGGTGGCCCTGCTCGCCGTCCACGCGGCGAGCCCCCCGGTCGGCACGGCCTACCGCCAGGGCGAGGAGCGCCTCCTCTTCGCCGTCGACGACGGCACCCCGCTCGACGACCCGGAGTTCGGCGGCGCCGACCTCATCGTCGGTACGGCCCTGCTCGACGCGGTGGGCATGGCCGCCGACCGATCGGAGACGACGTGACCCTCGTCCCGCCCACCGCCGCACCGACGGCCGAACCGGTCGCTCTCGTACCGAACGTTCCGGCGCCCGACGTCCCGGCCGATGCCGACGGGGCGACCATGCCCGACGTCCCGGCCGAGGCCGCCTGTCCGGGTCAGCCCGACGCCACGGACCAGCCCGGAACCGGGAACCAGGCCGACTCTCCGAGCCGGGTCGACCAGGAGGAGCGGACGGCCCCCGTTCCCGTCGCCCATCGCCCCGACCCCACCCCCGGCCCCCTGGTGCGCCCCGTCCTCGTCGGCCCGCCGGCCGGGGTGAGGGGTGAGGACGAGGACCCGTCCGCGCAGGCCTCCGGCACCCGTCCCCGGTTCGGGGTCGTGGCGGTACCCGAGCCGTCCCGTGCGGCGACCGCCAGGAGGCGCGGCGTCCCGTCCGTGCGCGCCGTACGGCTCACGGACGAACCGGCCACGCGCGCGGACCGCCCGACGGACCGACCGGGAGACCGCCCCGCCGCCCCGGCGACCGTCACCCCGGTCCCGCTGCCACTCCCCCTCCCCGCACCCCGCCCGGCCGACGTGGCCGATGCCGCACGACCGGTCGACCTGGCCGAAGCGACCGGCACCGTCCGACCGGCCGAAGCGACCGACCCCGTCCGTCCGGCCGACGCCGTACCAGCCGCCGGAGCGGCGGCCGCCTCGGTCAGCTCGGCCGATCCCGTCACCCCCGCCGATCCCACCGACCCCGTCACCCCCGCCGATCCCGCCGATCCCGTCACCCCCGCCGCACCGACACCGGCCGAGAGCCGTACCGAGAGCCGTACCGAGGAGCCCCAGCCGTGAGCGAAACCCACGCCGAGTACGCCGACGCGTGGGGCGAGCAGGAGCCCCCGCAGCCCCCGGCCGCCTCCACCGGCGGCGCCGCCGCGTCCGCCGTCACCCCCGCCGACGCCTCCGACGCGGCCCGGCTGGTCTCCTTCGGGCTCCAGCCCAAGCTGCTCCCGGCCCGTGACGCCGAGTACGGGGAGCTGCTCCGGCGCTACCGCGAGGACCCCGCCTTCGCGCGCCTCGCCGACGCTGTCGCGACCGGCCTCGGCCTGATCGTCCTGGAGGTCTCCCCGCGCGCGGGGATGGCCGTCACCGCCGGTGAGGACTCCGTCTTCGCCGTCCGCATGGGCGACTACGCGCGCCGCGCCTCCACGGACTCCGCCGACCGGTTCCTGCACGGCCTCGCGCACCTCGCCGTCGCCGCCATGGCCTTCCCCCGCCCGGAGGACCTCGCGGACGACGCGTACATCGGCCGTCTCACGGTGAACGGCGTCGACGCGTTCGTACGCCAGGCGTGTCTGCGTCTCGAACAGCGGGCGGAGGAGCAGGGCGAGAACACCGACCCGGCCTCCGACGCACCCGGTCTGGAGGCCGCCTGGCGGATCTACGCCCGGCGCAGCGCCACCGGCGCCACCAAGGACGCCCGCCGCCTCGCCGGATCCACCACCGGCATCGTCGGCAAGGCGGCCGCCTTCCTCACCGAGTCCGGCTTCCTGCAGCGCACCGGCGACGAGGGCGGCGGCTCCTACCGCACCACCGCCCGCTACCAGCTCCAGGTCCGCGACATGGCCGGTTCCGCCGCCATGGCCGAGCTCCTCGAACTCGGCGTCGTCCCCGTCAGCGACGGATCCGCGACCCTCCTGCCGCCGCCCGAGGGCGACGACCTGGAGCTCGCGGCCGACGCGGGTCTGCCCTTCCACGCGTCACCGTCGGCGTAACAGCGCCGCCCATCCGCGCGACCGCGCCGCGCAACCGACCGTCCAGAGCACCAGAGCACGAGAGTTCCTCGCCATGTACGAGCTGTCCCGGGTCCGCCTGTACTCCATCGGCCCCGCCGGTGCGCGCTACGCCGACACCGTCCTGGACCTGCGCGGGGTCGGCGCGCCCGTGCCCCACCCCGCCCCCGCCCAGGCGGAGTTCTTCGAGGACGAGCCGGTCGGTCCGCCACGCCGCCCCGCCCCCGCGGGCGTGCTCTTCCTGGAGAACGGCGGCGGCAAGTCCGTACTCCTCAAGCTGATCTTCTCGGTCATGCTCCCCGGCCACCGCAACACCCTGGGCGGCGCGAGCTCCGGCGTCCTGCGCAAGTTCCTCCTCGCCGACGACTGCGGGCACGTCGCCCTGGAGTGGCAGCACACCCTCACCGGCGAGCTCGTCGTGGTCGGCAAGGCCAGCGAGTGGCGCGGCCGTCAGGTCTCCTCCGACCCGCGGAAGTTCGCCGAGGCCTGGTACTCCTTCCGCCCCGGCCCCGGGCTCAGCCTGGACAACCTCCCCGTCGCCGAGGCGACCTCCGTCCGTCCGGCCGTCGAGGGCGCCTCCGGAGCGAGGGGCCGCCGCCGCACCATGAAGGGCTTCCGCGACGCGATCACGGAGGCCGGCAAGGCGTACCCGCACCTGGAGGTCTCCTGGGAGGAGATCCACGACCGCTGGAACGAGCACCTCGGCGAGCTGGGCCTCGACCCCGAACTCTTCCGCTACCAGCGGGAGATGAACGCCGACGAGGGCGAGGCCGCCGGCCTCTTCGCGGTCAAGAAGGACTCCGACTTCACCGACCTGCTGCTGCGCGCGGTCACCGACACCCGGGACACCGACGGCCTCGCCGACCTCGTCGGAGGGTTCGGCAACAAGCTCGGCCGCCGCGCCGAGCTCACCGCCGAGCGCGAGTTCACGGCCGGTTCCGTGGACCTCCTCAACCGGATCGTCGAGGCCGCCGGGACCCGGTCCCAGGCGCGCGACATCCACCTGGCGGCCGAGCGCCGCACCCGTACCCTGGCCCGCAGGCTCTCCGCCCGAGGCGCCGTGGAGCGCGGCCGCGGGGCCGAACTCGCCCAGCAGGTCACCTCCGCGGGCCACGCCGTCGCCGAGGCCGAGACCGCGCGCGGACGCGCCGCCCTGATCGCCGCCGAACTCGCCTACCGGCACGCCTCCCTGGCGCTGGCCGCGGCCGAGAAGGGCGCCGCCTCACAGCGCCGCGAACTCACCGACGCCCGGACGATGCACTCCGCCTGGCAGGCCGCCGAGGTCGTCCTCCGCCACCGTGCCGCGGGCGACCGCTCCGCGCGCGTGGCCGCCGCCATCCGCGAGGCCGAGCGGGACGCCGCCCCGGCCCTCGCGGCCCGCGCCGAGGCCGCCGCCGACCTGGTGCGGGCGCTCGCCGCCGCCGCCGAGGAGGGCGAGCGGCACGCGGCCGAGGAGGAGGAGCGCTCCACCGCCCTCCAGGACGTCGGCGAGGCCGCCCACCGCGACGCCACCTCCGCCGCGACCGAGGCCCAGCGGGCCCGCAGCGAGGCCGGGCACCTGCGCCAGCGGCTCGCGGAGGTCGAGCAGGAGACCGCCGAGGCCGTACGGGCCGGCTGGCTCGACGACACCGCGCCCGACGCGGACCCCGCCCGCGCCGCCCTCGCCGCGAGCGACGCCGAGAAGACCACGGTCGCCGCCTGGGACACCGCACGCGAGGCGGCCCGTGCCGCCGCCGACCGCGCGCGGGAGGCCGCCGGGGCGGAGTCCCGCGCCGAACTCGCCGCCGCCCGCGCCGCGGACGCGGCCGAGGCCGCCGGGAACGCCTACGACGCCGAGCGCCGGGCCGCCGAACTCCTCGCCGCCGAGGAGCGCCTCGCCGAACTCCTGAGCCTCCCCGCCACCGGGCCGCAGCTCTCCGCCGGCGGTTCGCCGCTGCCCGGCCAGCGCGCCGCCACCACCGGCGACGAGGACGTCCCCGAGGCGCCCGCCGCACCCCAGGGCCCGCTCACCGTCACCGAGTTCGACCGGTACGCCGACGAACTGCGCTCCATGCTCGACCAGGCCGTCACCTCCGCCGAGCGCCAGCTCTTCGAGCTGCGCACCGCCGCGGCCGACGACTCCCGCATCCTCGGCGCCCTCGGCGACGGCGGCCTGCTGCCGCCGGGACCGGACGTCCTCGCCACCGTCGAGTACCTCGGCGAGCACGGCATCCCCGCCCTCCCCGGCTGGCGCTACCTCGCCCAGGCCGTGGACCCCGCCGACCACGCCCGCGTCCTCGCCGCCCGCCCCGAGCTCGTCGACGGCGTCGTGATCACCGACCCCGTCTCGTACGGACGCGCCCGCGAGGTCCTCGGCACGGCCGCCCTGCTGCCCCGCTCCGCCGTGGCGGTCGGCACCGCCGCCGCCCTGCTCGCCCCCGTACCGGCGTGGGACACGACGGACGACACCGGCGTCCACAACGTATTCCTCGTCCCGCCGAACCCGGCCATGCACGACGAGCACGCGGCCGACGAGGAGCGCCACGCCCTGCGCGCCCGCGCGGCCGCCCGCGACGAGGAGATCCGCACCCTCGCCACCCGGCTCTCCGGCGACCGCGCCCTCGCGGCCCGGATCGGCTCCTGGCGCGCCGACTGCCCGCCCGGGATGCTCGCCGAACTCTCGGCCGTCGCCACGACCGCACGCGAGACCGCCGAGGCAGCCGCCGCGACCCTCGACGAGGCCCGCAGGGCCCGTACGGAGGCCGACGAGACCGCCGCCGAGGCGGCCCAGGTCAGGGACGAGCGCCAGGAGGCCGCCCAGCGGGCCCGCCGGGTCGCCGACGCCCTCGCCGGCCTGGCGTTCCGGCTGCGCGAGCGGTCCGCCTGGCAGGCCAAGCTCCGGGAACTCGCCGACGACGCCGCCGAGGCCGAGGCCCGCGCCCAGACCTGTCTGGAACGCGCCCGCGCCGCCGACGAGGACCGCCGCGCCGCCCAGCGCTCCGCCGACGACGCCCACCGCACCGCACGGGCCCTGCGGGCCGAGCGCGCCGAGATCGCAGGCGCACCCGAGACCCTCCCGGAGGAGGGCGCGCCCGCGCCCCGTGCCGCGCTCCCCACCCTGCGCGAGGCGTACCGCGCCGCGTCGCAGCTGTACGAGAAGGTCGGCGTCGGCGCCGACCTCCGGGCCGAGCAGGCGCGCGCCGAGAGCGCCGAATCCGCGGCCGTCGCCGAGCTGGACCGCCTCACCAACAAGGTCCGCACCCGCGCCGAACAGCTCCTGGAGTCCACCGACGGCGCCGACGGACCGTCCCGGCAGGCGGCGGCGGCCCGCGCCGAGTCCCTCGTGCAGATGCTGGAGACCCGGGCGTCGGAGGCGAGCGAGAAGCTCGGCCGCCTGCGCGGCGAATCCGAGCGGCTCGCCCCCGAGGACGGCGAGGCGCACACCGAGCTGCCCGAGGAGCTGGTGCCGGCCGACGCCGAGCGGGCCCAGGCCCTGCTCCGTACCGCCACCGCCGAACTCGCCTCCCGCACCGACGCCCTGGAGGCCGCCCGCGCGGCCCACACCGGCCTGCTCCGGGACCACCGGGCCGCCGAGGACGCGGCGGGCGGCTTCGACGAGGCCGCCGCGCTGCTGCGGGACCTGCTCCGCGACCACACGGACGAGGAGCGGGAGGAGTCCGAGCCGTACCCCGGCACCCTGGAGGAGGCCCGCGCGACGGCGGCGGAAACGCGCCGCTCCCTGCGCGGCTGCACCGCGGAGCTGTCCGCCGCCGAGGCGGCCGTGCGCGAGGCGAGCGACATCCTCGTACGGCACGCCAACTCCACCCGCTACGAGCAGGTCCGCACCCCGGCCCGCCAGCAGATCCGCGAACTCCCCGCCTCCGCGCTCCCCGAGCACGCCGCCAAGTGGGCCGAGGCCTTCGCACCCCGGCTGCGGGTCCTCACCGACGAGCTGGAGCAGCTGGAGCGCAACCGCGACTCGATCGTGGCCCGGCTGCGCGGCCTCGTGGAGTCCTCCCTCGCGACGCTCCGCTCCGCGCAGCGGCTCTCCCGGCTCCCCGAGGGCCTCGGCGAGTGGTCGGGGCAGGAGTTCCTCCGGATCCGCTTCGAGGAGCCGGACCAGGCCACCCTCGCGGAGCGGCTCGGCGAGGTCGTCGACGAGGCCACCCGCGCCGCCGTCAAGAAGAACTCCGACCTGCGCCGCGACGGCATGTCCCTGCTGCTCCGGGGCGTGCAGGCGGCCCTCGAACCCAAGGGCGTCTCCGTCGAGATCCTCAAGCCGGACGCGGTGCTGCGCGCCGAGCGGGTGCCGGTCGGACAGATGGGCGACGTCTTCTCCGGCGGTCAGCTGCTCACCGCGGCCATCGCCCTGTACTGCACGATGGCGGCGCTCCGCTCCAACGACCGGGGACGCGACAAGCACCGGCACGCGGGCACGTTGTTCCTGGACAACCCGATCGGCCGCGCCAACGCCACGTACCTCCTGGAGCTCCAGCGGGCCGTGTCGGACGCGCTGGGCGTCCAGCTCCTCTACACGACGGGCCTGTTCGACACGACGGCGCTCGCGGAGTTCCCGCTGGTGATCCGGCTGCGCAACGACGCCGACCTGCGGGCGGGGCTCAAGTACATCAGCGTGGAGGAGCACCTGCGGCCGGGTCTGCCACAGCCGGGTGCGGACGGCGGCGAGTCGATCCACGGCGAGATCACGGCGACGCGGATGTTCCGCCGCCACCAGTCCGACGACACCGCCCCGTCGGACGCCTGACGCGCGGTCGGCGTCCCGGACACCCCCTGAACGGTGAGTGGCCCGGCCCCTCAAAGGGCCGGGCCACTCACCGTCTCCGCGCCGTCGGGGACTTCAGGCCGCCTCGGACAGCGACGCCGTCTCCGCCCGCTCCTCTTCGCGCTTGGCCCGGAGCGGCGGACGCGCCGTGCTGCTCGGCTCCGACACGACGCCGTGGCGCTGACGCCACACCTGACGGGTGATCCACACGTCGAGGACGCTCCAGGTGGCCACGACGGTGGAGACCACCGCGCCGACGGTCACCGGGAAGGCCAGCCAGGAGCCCGCCACGGAGCAGAAGAAGGCGACCACCGCTTGGATGAGCGTCACCGACGTGATCATCACGGCCCTGACGGCGGCGGTACGCACCGGGTCGGGCATGCGCCGTCGGCCTCGTTCCTCGTCCATCCACAACTGCCGTGCGGACCGTGCCTCGTGTTCCATTGTCCTGTCACTCCCCACCGCTGAACGACTTCAGGGAACGGCTGCCCGTTGTGAGCGCCTTTACGCGGACAGAACCCTCCCCGTACCCATTGACGCACGAGAGAGAGAAAAGGTTTCGCCCGCCCCTGGACGAACGAGAGCGGGGAAGGAACGGAACGAATACTTCCAGCCATCTCCTTTGGCAGGGGAAATGGCATGGCATCAGGTGTCCTGCGCCACAGTGGCCGATGCCAACTCCCCGAATACCAGGACATCTCATGATCAACACTCACTCGACAGGCTGAAAATAGCCCGGACGCGCCTTCGAGACGGCCGTGATGCAGTAGTAGGCTCACGCCGCCGTTTGTTGAATCTCAAGGTTGACGCCGCGTGTTGACGCCGGACGTCACGAACGTGAAGGACCTCCGTGGCCGCGGAGGCCGAGCTGGGGGAGGCCATGCGCTTTCGCGGGAAGTCCATCCGCCGGAAGATCGTGGCGTTGCTGCTCGTCCCACTCGTCTCCCTCACCGGCCTGTGGGGCTTCGCCACGATCCTCACCGGCCGCGAGGCCGACCAGCTCCTCGACGTCGGCTACATCGTCGAGAAGGTCGGCTACCCCCTGGAGGACACCGCCCGGGTCATCCAGCTCGAACGCCGCCAGTCGCTGCTCTATCTCGCCGACCCCCGGGGCTCCGACACCCTCGGCTCCCTGCGCGAGACCCGCCGGGCCACCGACCGCCAGATCGCCCGCATCCGCGCGAACGCCACCGACCCCGGCGTCCGCGAGGAGATGCGGCCCGTCACCGCCCAGCGGCTCACCTCACTCCTCGAAGCGCTCGAAGGCCTCACCTCGCTGCGCCGCTCCGTGGAGAAGCGCGACATCGGCCGCATGCAGGCCCTCGACTTCTACAACCGGCTCGTCGACCCCTGCTACAGCTTCCTCGTCACCCTCCACGCCCTGGAGAACGTGGAGATGGACAAGCAGGGCCGCGCCCTCGTCGGCATCACCCGCGCGCGCGAACTGCTCTCCCGCGAGGACGCCCTCGTCCTCTCCACGCTCGTCGCCGACCGCGTCACCGCCGAGGAGATCCGCGAGATATCCGACCTGGTGGCCAACCGCGAGCAGTTCTACGAGGTCAACCTCGAACTCCTGCCCGCCGCCGAGCGCGAGCGCTTCGAGAAGTACTGGCGCAGCCCCGGCACCCAGCCCCTCCGCACCGCGGAGAACGCGATCATCGAGGCGGGCCCCACCGACACCCCGCGCGCCGTCACCCCCGCCTACTGGCAGGACAACGCGAGCCCCGTCCTCGACGACCTGGCCCGCGAGAACACCGCGGCCGGCGACCGCTACCAGGACCGCGTCCAGCCCGCCGCGTACAGCGTCCTCCTCAAGGCGGGCGTCGCCGGCGTCCTCGGCTTCCTCGCCCTGCTCGCCTCGATCGTCATCTCCGTCCGCATCGGCCGCCACCTCGTCCGCGACCTGCGCCGCCTCCAGAAGGAGGCCCAGGAGGTCTCCGGCGTCCGCCTGCCCAGCGTGATGCGGAGGCTCGCCGCCGGCGAACAGGTCGACGTCACCACCGAAGTGCCCCACCTCGGCTACGGACAGGACGAGGTCGGCCAGGTCGGCCAGGCCCTCAACACCCTCCAGCGCGCCGCCGTCGAGGCCGCCGTCAAACAGGCCGAGCTGCGACGCGGGGTCTCCGAGGTCTTCGTGAACCTCGCCCGCCGCAACCAGGTCCTGCTCCACCGCCAGCTCACCCTCCTCGACACCATGGAACGGCGGACCGAGGACACCGACGAACTGGCCGACCTCTTCCGGCTCGACCACCTCACCACCCGCATGCGGCGGCACGCCGAGGGGCTCGTGATCCTCTCCGGCGCCGCGCCCTCCCGCCAGTGGCGCAAGCCCGTCCAGCTCATGGACGTCGTCCGCGCCGCCGTCGCCGAGGTCGAGGACTACGAGCGCATCGAGGTGCGCCGACTGCCCCGCCTCGGCGTGGGCGGACCCGCCGTCGCGGACCTCACCCACCTCATCGCCGAACTCCTCGAGAACGCCACCGTGTTCTCGCCCCCGCACACCGCCGTCCAGGTCCTCGGCGAGCGGGTCGCCAACGGCTTCACCCTGGAGATCCACGACCGCGGCCTCGGCATGAACCCCGACACCCTGCTCGACGCCAACCTCCGGCTCGCAGAGACCCCCGAGTTCGAGCTCTCGGACACCGACCGCCTCGGCCTCTTCGTGGTCAGCCGGCTCGCCCAGCGCCAGAACGTCCGCGTCTCGCTCCAGACCTCCCCGTACGGCGGGACCACCGCGGTCGTCTTCATCCCGGCCGCGCTGCTCACCGACGCCCCCGAGACCCAGGGCGCCGGTTTCCGCCTGGACCGCGAGACCACCGAGCGCGCCGGACCGGCCGGCGAGCCGGCCGAGGGCGTGCTGCCCACCCGTCGCCCGGCGCTCGCCCGGGTCCCGGACGTGACCGAGGGCCCCGCTCCCGTCGACGGCCCCGTCGAACTCGAAGGCCCCGTCGGCAGCGAGGACTTCGGCCTCCTGCTCGACCGGTCGGCGGACCTCCTGGACACCGAGAGCGAGCGCGGCGGCCTCTTCCGGCCCCGCGGCCGCCGCCGGCCCGGACTCGCGCCGGCGGGCGAGCGGCACCAGCAGACACCGGACCGGTCGGCCGGCGACGCCGAGGAGGAGAAGCCCGCCGACGGGGGAGTCGTCGGCCCCGTACCGCTCCCGCGCCGGCGCACCCCGACGCTCGTCGTGGACCACGGCCGCCGCGTCGACGAGCCGGACCGCGTCCGCTCCCTCCCGGGCCGCGCGCACCGGCTCCCGGACCGCGCCGACTCCGCCCAGGACCGCGAGCACGCGGTCCCCGACCGGCACCACCCCGTCCCGGACCCGGACGACGCGCACGCGGCCCGCCCGTACCCGGCGTCGGACCGTGCCCACCCGGCGTCGGACCGCCCGAGCCGGGCGTCCGACCGCGGGTACGAGACGTCCGACCGCTCCCACCAGGCCGCCGACCGCGCGTACGAGGCCACCGACCGCTCGTACCCCGTGCCGGAGCGTCCGCGCCCCCTGCCCGACCGCGACCAGCCGCTCACCGGCCGCGCGCACCCCGCTCCCGGCCGGGTGACCGAAGGCCCCGGCGCCCCGGGCCACCTCGCCCACGGTGCCGGGCAGGACGGTCCGCCGGCACCCCCGCGGGGAACCGGCCCGACCCTCGTCCCCGTGCCGCCGGAGGGTTCCGCTCCGCCGCAGGGCCCCGGCCGGCCGGACAGCGCCGTGTCGCCGGAGTACCCCGAGCCGTTCGGCGGACTGCCCCGCCGCGTCCGCCAGGCCAGCCTCGCGCCGCAGCTGCGCGCGACCGACCGCCAGGCCGACCGCGGCACGGGCGCCCGCGCCGGCGCCCGGGGCAGCGCCACGGGCACCGCCCCGGACTCCTTCGAGCGCGACGCCGAGGCGGTACGCACGCGGATGGCCGCCATGCAGCGCGGCTGGCAGCGCGGCCGACGGGACAACGAGGACGTGGCCGACCCCGCCGACCCGACAGCACCAGGAACAGCACCAGGAACGACACCCGAGGGGGACGGTCGATGACCGCACCGAACGCCGCAGCACCCAGCACCACCTCCGGCAACGGCGAACTGAACTGGCTCCTCGACGAGCTGGTCCAGCGCGTGGGCTCCATCCGGAAGGCCCTGGTGCTCTCCGGCGACGGCCTCCCCACCGGTGCCTCCCAGGACCTGACCCGCGAGGACGGCGAGCACCTGGCCGCCGTGGCCTCCGGGTTCCACAGCCTCGCCAAGGGCGTCGGCCGCCACTTCGAGGCGGGCAAGGTCCGGCAGACGGTCGTCGAACTGGAGGACGCCTTCCTCTTCGTCACGGCCGCGGGCGACGGCAGCTGCCTGGCCGTGCTCGCGGACGCCGACTCCGACGTCGGCCAGGTGGCCTACGAGATGACGCTGATGGTGAAGCGGGTCGGGGTCCACCTCGCGACGGCTCCCCGGACCGGTCTGCCCGCGGGAGGGTGAGTGGGACGGTATGAGTGACGCAGCCGAGCGGAACCAGCTGAACCAGGGCCCGGCATCCCCGGGCCACCACCCTTGGTTCGACGACGAGGCCGGGCCGGTCGTCCGTCCGTACGCGATGACCCGCGGCCGGACGAGCGCCGCCTCCCGCCACCGGCTCGACCTGATCGCGGTGGTCGTGCCCGAGCCCGCCGCCGACGACCCCGGCCGGGACCAGACGCTCTCCCCAGAACACGTGGAGATCGTCGAACGCTGCTCCGAGCAACCCCAGTCGATCGCCGAGCTCGCCGCAGGACTCGACCTCCCCGTCGGGGTGGTCCGGGTGCTCGTCGGTGACCTCGTCGAGGACGAACTCGTCCACGTGACCCGCCCCGTTCCGCCGGCCGAGCTGCCGGACGTGAGCATTCTCCGCGAGGTGATCAATGGCCTTCGGGCGCTCTAGCCGCAAGAAGCCGTACGTCGAACCGGTGACCCTGAAGATCCTCGTCGCGGGCGGGTTCGGGGTCGGCAAGACGACGTTGGTGGGCGCGGTCAGCGAGATCCGTCCTTTGCGGACGGAGGAGATCCTCAGCGAGGCGGGGCGGCCCGTCGACGACCTGCACGGCGTGGAGGCCAAGACGACCACCACGGTCGCCATGGACTTCGGCCGGATCACCCTCCGCGAGGACCTCGTCCTGTACCTGTTCGGCACCCCGGGCCAGGACCGCTTCTGGTTCCTGTGGGACGAGCTGGCGCAGGGCGCGCTCGGCGCGGTCGTCCTCGCGGACACCCGTCGTCTGGAGGACAGCTTCGCGGCCATCGACTACTTCGAGCGGCGTGGCATCCCGTTCACGGTGGCGGTCAACTGCTTCGAGGGCGCTCAGCGGTTCCCCGCCGAGAGCGTGCGCGGGGCGCTCGACCTGGACCCCGAGGTCGAGCTCCTGATGTGCGACGCCCGGGACCGCGAGTCCGTGAAGAACGTCCTCGTGGCCGTCGTCGAACACGCCCTCGTCCTCGCCGACCGGACCCACGCGGCCGTCACCACCTGACCGGCGCCCCTCTACGGGATTCCTGTACCGGATTCCCGAACGGGGGCGCCCTCAGCGCACCGCCACCACCGCCGACCCGTGCCCGAAGAGGCCCTGGTTCGCGGTGATGCCGACGCGCGCCCCGGGCACCTGCCGGTCGCCCGCCGTCCCCCGCAGCTGCCAGGTCAGCTCGCAGACCTGGGCGATGGCCTGGGCGGGCACCGCCTCCCCGAAGGAGGCGAGGCCCCCACTGGTGTTGACGGGCAGGCGCCCGCCGAGGGCCGTGGCCCCGTCCCGCAGCAGCTTGACGCCCTCGCCCGCGGCGCACAGCCCGATGTCCTCGTACCACTCCAGCTCCAGGGCGGTGGACAGGTCGTACACCTCCGCGAGGGACAGGTCCTCCGGCCCGATCCCGGCCTCCTCGTAGGCGGCGCGGGCGATGGAGGCGCGGAAGGCGTGCGGGGCCGGGGCGACGACCGCCGCCGAGTCCGTCGCGATGTCCGGGAGGTCGAGCACCGCCCTGGGGTACGTGGGGGAGACCGTCGACACCGCCCGGACCCGCACCGGATCGGCGTGCCCGTGGCGACGCGCGAACTCCATGCTGGAGAGCACGAGCGCCGCGCCGCCGTCCGAGGTCGCGCAGATGTCGAGGAGGCGCAGCGGATCGGCGACGACGGCGGAGGCCGCGACCTCCTCGGCGCTCACCCGGGCGCGGTAGCGGGCCAGGGGGTTGAGCGCGCCGGCCGCCGCGTTCTTCACCTTCACCTGGGCGAAGTCCTCGGGCGTGTCCCCGTACAGGGCCATCCTGCGGCGCGCGGCGAGCGCGAAGTACGCGGGGTTGGTGGCCCCGAGCACCCGGAACCGCAGCCAGTCGGGATCGCCGGGACGCTCGCCGCCGGCCGGGGCGAGGAACCCCTTGGGCGTCGAGTCCGCGCCGACGACCAGGACCACGTCGGCGAGCCCGGCCAGGATCTGGGCGCGTGCGGCCCCGATCGCCTGGGCGCCCGACGCACAGGCGGCGTACACGCTGGTGACCCGCGCCCCCTGCCATCCGAGAGCCCGTGCGAAGGTCGC
The DNA here is from genome assembly GCF_051305195.1 of Streptomyces sp. Qhu_M48. Lineage (NCBI taxonomy): Bacteria > Bacillati > Actinomycetota > Actinomycetes > Kitasatosporales > Streptomycetaceae > Streptomyces > Streptomyces sp. Qhu_M48. Next base: position 2,580,411 of record NZ_CP195432.1, read on the forward strand.
ACCGGCCACGTATCCCGGATAGCCGCAGCGCATGGTGTCGGCGCCGACGATCGAGCTGACGTCGCTCCACTCCAGACCGGCGTCGGCGAGCGCGGCGCGCGCGGCGGCCGTCCCGTAGCCGACGAAGCTCCGCCCCCACTTGCCCCACGGGTGCATCCCCGCCCCGAGTACCGCGATGTCGTTCACGACCGCTCCTCCCGTTCCCGCCGCGCCCCGGGCCGCGCCGGGCGCGCGGAGGACCGCTCGGGTCCGGCGGCCGGGGTGTGAGCCCGGCCGGCGGCGACGGGCCGCCAGTTCCAGGTGGTCCAGATGTGCTCGTCGTCCTCGTTGAGGACCCCGGGCACCACCTCGACCTCCGCACCGACCACCAGATCGGCCGTGGTCACGCCGGGCGCGGCCTGCCCGAGTACGACCATCGCCTCGGCCGCCAGCTCGACGGCGACGAGGGTGTACGGCTCCCAGGGCGCGTCCGGATCGGAGACGTACGGGGCGGGCGGACGGTACCGCCCGTCGGTGTACGACCAGACCCGGCCGCGCGGGGAGAGCGGGACCTCGGCGAGGGTGCCGCCGCCGGGGCAGCCCGGGTTCCGGCACCAGTCGTCCTCACGCGGGAAGAACACCGACGAGCAGGCCGTGCACCGGGTGCCGAGCAGCCGGAACTCCGCCTCCGGCACGGTCTCGTCGGTGAACCACCCGGCCACCACAGGTCTGCGCGTCCGTGCCATCGAGGCCTCCCGTACCACCGACCACCACCACCGTCGTCCCACCCATCTGACGATCCGTCAGGAGTGTGGCACGGGAGGCCCCGGACACGGAAGGCTCAGTGCCCGGCCACCGACCTCCGCGCCACCGGGAAGTCGAAGAACGTGTCCGGGAACGGCTCCGGCTTGAACGTGAAGTGCCACCACTCCTCCGGCAGGTTCACGAACCCCTGCTCGACGAGCGCCCCCTTGAGCAGCTGCCGGTTGGCCCGCTGGACCCCCTGGATCCGGGGGTCGTCGGTGTGCGACAGCGTGTCGAAGCAGTCGTACCCGGTCCCCATGTCCACGGAGTTGTCGGGGAACCGCTCAGCCCGCGCCCCGAAGCACTCCACCAGCCGCTCGCCCGGCACGTACGCGCGCGTGGGCCGGGCCGGCAGCCGCACGATCGTCAGATCCACCGTCGAGCCCCGGCTGTGCCCGGACTTCTCCGCGATGTAACCGTCGGCGAACAGTCTCGACTTGTCGACGAGCGGATAGAACTCCCCCTTCATCCGCTCGTCCCCCAGATCCTTCGCCCACCGCACGAAGTGGTCGACGGCCCGCTGCGGCCGGTAGCAGTCGTACACCTTCAGCGTGTAGCCCCGGGCGAGGAGACGCACCTGCGCGCGGTGCAGGGCCTCGGCGGCCGGCCGGGTCAGGGCGCACAGCGGCTGCCGGTAGCCGTCCACCGGCTCGCCCACGAAGTTGTGCGGCGTCGTGTAGCGCATCTCCTGGAGGATCGTCCGGTCCACCGAGCTCAGGGCCACGAACTCCCGTGGGGCCTTGGGCTCCGGCGCGGCCGAGGCCGGGGGAGCGGGCGCGGCGACGGCGCCCGTGACGGTGAGCAGCCCGGCGGCGGCCCCGACGGCGAGCGTACGGAAAGCGGAAGCAAGTCCTGTCATGTGCACCGTCTACCAGTTCCGGCAGCGCCGGGAAAGGCCGATCGCATACGGTCGGGCCGTGAAGGACTCCCACTGCACCTCCTGCGGCGCCGCCCACCCGGCCGGCGCCGGCTGGCCCCGCACCTGCCCGGCCTGCGGTCACACCGCCTACCGCAACCCGCTGCCCGTCGCCGTCGCCCTCCTCCCCGTCACGGACGGAGCGGGAACGGGTCTCGTCGTCATCACCCGCACCATCGAGCCCGCGCGGGGCGGGGTCGCCCTGCCCGGCGGCTTCATCGACCACGGGGAGGACTGGCGCGCCGCCGTCGCCCGCGAACTGCGCGAGGAGACCGGCATCGTGGCCTCCGCCGAGGACGTCCGCCTCGCCGACGCGCTGAGCTCCCCGGCCGGCCATCTCCTCCTCTTCGGCCTCCTGCCGCCGCGCCCGGCCGCCGCACTCCCGGCCTCGGCCCCGACCAACGAGACGAGCGGCCACCACGTGCTCCACGCGCCCGAGGACCTCGCCTTCCCGCTCCACACGGAGGCGGTGCGGAAGTGGTTCGCGGGGACCTACGGCTGAGACCCCGGACCGCGGGGCGGGACCCCGGGACCGCACGCCGCCGAAGCACCCGGCGACACCGGCCACGACCACCCCGGCGCCGTAGAGTCTCGCCCCCCGGCGCCGTAGAGCCTCGCCCCCCGCCCCGTAGAGCCTCGCCGTCCCCTCGGCCCCGTAGAGCCTCGCCGCCCACCCTCTGCCCGGTACGGCTTCACGCCCCGGGCGCCCCACCCCCGCCCCGTACGGCCTCACCCCCCGGCGCCCCGCACTCGCACAGGGAGCCCCGCCTCCTCCACCCCCTCGTCCGTCACCCGCTCCACGACCACCCGGCCGTCCACGAGGCGCGACTGGTACCGCTCGATCTCGGCCGGCTCCCAGCCGTCCCCCGTGTCCCGTACGACGAGCCCGCCGCCCGTCCGCCCCGCCGCGGGCGCCCACACCTCAAGGGCGAGACCGCCCTCCTTGTCCCGTACCGGGATCACCGCCCCGGCCCGCGCGAGGACCGGCACGCGGGAGAGCGGCGCGTCGAGCAGCACCTGGCCGGGACCCTCGTACGCCTGCCCCGTCGCCGTGTCGTACCAGCGTCCGCGCGGCAGCCGCACCGCCCGCCGGTCGGCGCCCCGGGTCAGGACCGGCGCCACGAGCAGGGCGTCGCCGAGCAGGAACGCGTCCTCGCAGTCGCGCAGTACCCGGTCCTCGGGCGCCCCCCACCACAGCGGGCGTACGTACGGGGCCCCCGTCATCCGGGCCATCCGGGCCAGGGTCGTGAAGTACGGCCGCAGCCGCTCCCGTTCGGCCAGCGCCACGCGCGCGTGCTCCAGGACCTCGGGACCGAACTCCCACGGTTCCCGCCGCCCCGCGCCGATCGCCGCGTGGGTACGGAACAGCGGCAGCCACGCCCCCAGCTGGTACCAGCGCAGGAACAGCTCCGGCGTCGGGCTGCCGTCGAAACCGCCCACGTCCGGCCCCGAGTAGGGCACCCCGCACAGGCCGAGCCCCAGGACCAGGGCGAGCGAGGCCCGCAGCCCCGGCCACCCCGTCGAGACGTCGCCCGACCAGGTGCCCCCGTACCGCTGAAGGCCCGCCCAGCCCGAACGCGAGAACAGGAAGGGCCGTTCGTCGGGCCGCAGCCGGCGCAGCCCCTCGTACCCCGCCCGCGCCATCGTCAGGCCGTACACGTTGTGCGCCTCGCGGTGGTCGCCGCCCCGCCCGTCCAGGGCGTGCCGCGCCGAGCGCGGCAGGGTCATGTCACCGAAGGGGGCGAAGGACACCGGTTCGTTCATGTCGTGCCACACCCCGGCGAAGCCCTGCCGGAGCCGCTCCTCGTACAGGTCGCCCCACCACTCCCGTACCGCCGGATCGGTGAAGTCCGGGTAGGCGCAATCGCCCGGCCACACCACGCCGCGCACCTCCTCGCCCCGCGCGTCCCGCACGAAGGCCCCCGCCGCCCGCCCGCTGTCGTACACGGCGTTCCCGGGCTCGGCCTTCACCGCCGGGTCCACGATCGACACCAGCCGCACCCCCTGCTCCCGCAGCTCCTCCGCGAGACCCGGCAGATCGGGGAACCGCTCCCGGTCGACGGTGAACACCCGGTGCCCGTCGTAGTGGTCGATGTCCAGGTGGACGGCGGACAGCGGCAGCCCCCGCTCCCGGTACCCGGCCACGATCCGCCGCACCTCCCGCGCGCTCCCGAACCCCCAGCGCGCGTGCTGCGGCCCGAGCGCCCAGTCCGGCGGCAGCGCCGGAGCGCCCGTCAGCGCGGCCCACCCGTGCAGGACGCGCGCGGGGGTGCCGACCACCACCCAGCAGCGCAGCGGCCCGCCGCCCATCCGGACCTCGCTGGTCCCCGGCCGGTCGTGCCCGGACCCCGCGCCCTCCTCGCCCTCGGCCAGGGTGACCCGGCCGTCCCAGGAGTTGTCGTGGAAGGCCAGGTGCGTGCCGGCGTCCGAGACGACGAACTGGACGGGCATGGTCAGGTAGAGCGGATCGTCCCCGGGGCCGAAACTGCCCTTGGGGTCGGTGTTCCACAGCCGGTACGAGCCGTCCCGGAGGCGCGGCCCCGCCGACCGCCCGCCGAGCCCGAAGAACCGCGCGTCCGCCGGCACCTCACTGCGCTGCACCCACCGCGCCTCCCCGACAGCCGCCCCACCGGCACCCTGCTCACCGGCACCGGCACCGGCACCCGCCCCAACGGCACCGGCACCCTGCTCACCGGCACCCGCCCCACCACCGGCCGGCTCCCACCACCGCGGCGGCATGTCCCGGCGCAGCATCACCCCGCCCGGGGTCCGGACCTCCACGGCCCCGTGCCGGGAGACCGCGACCGTCACCCGCTCCGACACGATCCGCCAGCCGCCGTCCGTGTCCGGCTCCAGTGAGGCCCGCGGATCCGGGTCGGGTGCCTCGCCGGCCAGCGCGTACGACGGCAGCGGCTCGGCCCCGTCCCATCCCCAGAACACGGTGCCGCCCGCCGACACGGAGATCCGCAGCGAGGAGCGCGCGAACCGGATGGTCCCCCCACCCGGCGCGGCCTCCGCCCCGGTCGCGGGTCCCGGCACGCGGGCCCGCTCCGCCCCCCTCGGCGGCAGTCCCCACGCGTCCGTACGGTGCTGCCGCCACGCCGACCGCACCGTCCGCCATCCCCGTACCGAACCGAACACCTTCATCGAACGCAGCAGTTCACGACCGTCCATGCGGCTCACCCTGCCACCCACCAGGGGCGGAACAAGCTCCGTTCAACTGCCGTTCACCCGTGGTGGGAGCACATATTCAACTGCCGGACCATGGGCGGGCAGCCCTGGTGCGAAAGACGATCACATGGCATCGTCCTGTCAGCCGCGTCGCGCGCACACCCCAGCACGTGCGCGGGACACACGCCGACCCCGCGTACAGCCAGGGAGCCGCACCCCATGACATCAGCGCAGACCGAGCCGCTCTGGCAGCCGGACGAGGAACGCATCGCCACGGCCGCCGTCACCCGCTTCCAGAGCTGGGCCGCCGAACACCACGGAGCCCCGGCCACCGGCGGGTACCAGGCGCTCCACCGCTGGTCGGTCGACGAACTCGAAGCCTTCTGGACGGCGGTCGTCGAGTGGTTCGGCATCCGCTTCTCCACCCCGTACGAGCGCGTCCTCGGCGACCGCTCGATGCCCGGCGCCGACTGGTTCCCCGGAGCCACCCTCAACTACGCCGAGCACGCCCTGCGCGCCGCGGCCGAGCGCCCCCATGACACGGCCCTGCTCCATGTGGACGAGACACATGACCCCGCGCCGGTCACCTGGGCCGAGCTCCGCCGCCAGGTCGGCTCCCTCGCCGCCGAGCTCCGCGCCCTGGGCGTACGGCCAGGCGACCGGGTCAGCGGCTACCTGCCGAACGTGCCGCAGTCCGTCGTCGCCCTCCTGGCCACCGCGGCCGTCGGCGGCGTGTGGACCTCCTGCGCCCCCGACTTCGGCGCCCGCAGCGTCCTCGACCGCTTCCAGCAGGTCGAGCCCGTCGTCCTCTTCACCGTCGACGGCTACCGCTACGGAGGAAAGGAGCACGACCGCCGCGACACCGTCGCCGAGCTGCGCGCCGAGCTTCCGACCCTCCGCGCGGTCGTGCACATCCCGCTGCTCGGCACCCCGGCCCCCGAGGGCGCCCTCGCCTGGGCCGACCTCGTCGCCGCCGACGTGGAGCCGGTCTACGAGCAGGTCCCGTTCTCGCACCCGCTGTGGGTCCTGTACTCCTCCGGCACGACCGGCCTGCCGAAGGCGATCGTCCAGTCCCAGGGCGGCATCCTGGTCGAGCACGTCAAGCAGCTGGGCCTGCACTGCGATCTCGGCCCCGAGGACGTGTTCTTCTGGTACACCTCCACCGGCTGGATGATGTGGAACTTCCTCGTCTCCGGCCTCCTCACGGGCACGACCGTCGTCCTGTACGACGGCAGCCCCGGCTACCCCGACACCGCCGCCCAGTGGCGCGTCGCCGAACGCACCCGCGCCACCCTGTACGGCACCTCCGCCGCGTACGTCATGGCCTGCGCGAAGGCGGATGTGCACCCCGGCCGCGACTTCGACCTCTCGGCCGTGAAGTGCGTCGCCACCACCGGCTCCCCGCTGCCCCCGGACGGCTTCCGCTGGCTCCACGACGAGGTCCGCGAGAACCTCTGGATCGCCTCCGTCAGCGGCGGCACCGACGTGTGCTCCTGCTTCGCGGGCGCCGTCCCGACCCTCCCGGTCCACATCGGCGAGCTCCAGGCGGCGGGCCTCGGCACGGACCTCCAGGCCTGGGACCCCTCCGGCAAGCCCGTGATCGGCGAGGTCGGCGAGCTGGTCGTCACCAACCCGATGCCGTCCATGCCGATCCACTTCTGGAACGACCCCGACGGCAGCCGCTACCGCGACAGCTACTTCGAGATGTTCCCGGGCGTCTGGCGCCACGGCGACTGGATCACGATCACGGACCACGGCTCGGTCGTCATCCACGGCCGCTCCGACTCCACCCTGAACCGTCAGGGCGTGCGGATGGGGAGCGCCGATATCTATGAGGCCGTCGAACGCCTCCCGGAGATCCGCGAATCCCTCGTGATCGGTCTGGAGGAGCCGGACGGCGGCTACTGGATGCCGCTCTTCGTGCACCTCGTCGAGGGCGCGACCCTCGACGACGAGCTGATCGGCCGCATCAAGCGGACGATCCGCGCCGAGCTCTCCCCGCGCCACGTCCCCGACGAGATCATCGAGGTCCCGGGCGTCCCGCACACCCTCACCGGCAAGCGCATCGAGGTCCCGGTCAAGCGCCTCCTCCAGGGCACGCCCCTGGCCAAGGCCGTCAACGCCGGCTCGGTCGACGACCTCGGCCTGCTGCACTTCTACGAGAGGCTCGCCGCCGCCCGCCGGGGATAGACGGCGATACGACCGTGGCCCCCGATCCGTCCGGATCGGGGGCCACGGTCGATTCCGGTCAGCCCTCCGGCAGCTCTCCGGGCGCGGAGGCCGCCGCCTTGGCGAGCACCGCCGACAGTCCGAGGACGGTGCCGGCCGGTCCGGCCGGCGTCGCCTCGGTCAGGACGGTGCGCTCACCGAGGAACGCCGACGTCGTGCGGTCGAAGATCCACTGCGTCTGCTCGCCGCGGGAGGTACGGGCGACGGCGACGCCCTCACGGCCCGCCGCGTCCTTCGCGTACGGCAGCACGGTGACACCGGGGATCCGGGCCGCCGCCCCGTACAGCGCGGCGGTGACCTCCGGCGGAGCCCAGGTCTCGGCGAGCAGCGTGCCGATCGCGGTGAACGCCCGCTGCTCGGGATCGCCCGCGGTCCCGCCGGTCTGCTCGCGGACCAGCCGCAGCAGCGCCTCAGGGTCGGTGGGCAGGCCCGCCACGTAGGTGTGGGTCGGGTGGGTGACGGACGGGGGCGCCACCCCGGCCGTGGTCCTCCGGGGCGTGGCCCCTCGGTGGTCCAGCTCGTACACCGGCGGCCGGGCGCCCAGCGTCGTGTCGGCGGCGCCGGGCTCGCGCAGCAGACCGGCCCGGCTGCCGTCGGCCGACAGCCACACCTCGCGCTGATGGGCGGGCGGCAGCGTCGTCGAACCGCCGGCCGCGTCGTGTCCCGCGTGCGCGACAAGGCTCCTGACGTACACGTACCCGTCCGGCCGGACGGTCGGCGCGGGGGCGGCGGCGGCGGCGAGCGCCGCGTCGGACAGCAGGCGTACGGCGTCGGGGGAGGCGGGCTGCCCGGCCTGCATACCGCCGGGGGGCCCGGCCGGCGGCGCCGGGGGAGCGAGGACGGCGACACCGGCCACGACCGCGCAGGCGGCCACCGGCGCGATGAGGAGGCCGAGCCGGAGCCCCGGGCGCGTCCGGCGGGCGGGGGCCGGGTGAGCACCCTCCCCGTCTCCGGCGGCCAGGGCGTTCCGCAGGACGGCGTGGCGCAGGGCCACGTTCCGGTCCGGTGTCGGCTCGGGCACCGGCGGCGGGGGCAGCAGCGCGGTGAGCTCGGCGCGCAGGAGCGCGTCCGTGTCGGAGTGCGGAGGGCGGGGGACGGAGGTGTTCATGCCTGCTTCTCCGGGGTCGGTCGGGGCGAGAGGGCCGGGCGGACGGTCGAGCGGACGGAGACGGCACCGGAGCCTGACCCGTGCGGGGGAGCGGGCCCACGCGCGGGCTCGGGCACAGGCGCGGGTCCGGACTCCGGAACGGGTGAGGGCCCGGGCCCGTGAGCAGCGGCCGCGCCGGCCACCCGCCCGCCCGAGCGGACCGTCGCGGCGGCGGAACGCTCCTGCCGCCGGGCCGCGCGCAGTTCGGCGTCGGCGAGCTTCCGGAGCCGGTCACGTGACCGCGAGAGCCGGGACCGGACGGTCCCCACCGGAATGCCCAGGGCCTCTCCGGCGGCGGCGTAGTCGAGGCCGGCCCAGACCACGAGCGTGAAGACCTCCCGCTCACGCCGCCGGAGCTTGCCGAGCGCGGCGCGGGCGGCCCGTACCTGCTCGCCGTCCGTCATCCGGGCGAGGACGTCGTCGGCGAAGTCCGGCAGGACGCCCCGCTCGGGCATCCGGGCCAGCGCCGCGTCCCGCCGCCGTGCCTCGCGGACGGACCCGCGCATGATGTTGGTCGCGATGCCGAGCAGCCAGGGGCGCAGACTCCCGCCCTCGGCGTGCACCTTCCCGCGACAGCGCCAGGACTCCAGGAACGTGGCCGAGACGACGTCCTCGGCCGCCGTCCGGTCCCCGCACACCCGGAAGGCGTAGTGGTACAGCACGCGTGCGTGCTCGTCGTACGCCTCGCCGAGCGCGGAGGGGTCTCCGGCGCGGAAACGATCTCTCATAGGTGATTCCACACAAGGCACTGGGCGGTGGTTCGTCCCGGTTCCCGTGACCCGCGCCACACCCGCCGGGAGATGTGGCCCAGGTCACGGGAACGCTCCGCCCGCCGGAAGCAGTGCTGGGCATGAACGATTCCTCGACACCCCGCCGTACGGCCCCGGCCCCGGCCCCGGTCGCGAACCGCCGTACGGCCCGGGCCCCCGCCACGAACCGCCGCACGATCCTGCGCTCCCTGGCGCTGACGGCCGCCCTCACCGGAACCTCCCTCTCGGCGCTCGCCCCGGTCGCCACCGCCGACGGCGCCCCCGAGACGTACACCCTGACCATCCGGCACCTCGACCGGGCCGGCGCCGCCACCCAGGGCTACCGGACCCACGTCACCGGCATCTCGGGCCCCGGCGCGTCCGAGGAACTCACGCCCTACGACGAGTCCGGCACGGTCACCGTCCGGCTGCCCAAGGGCCGTTACCTGCTCGACTCGACCCTGGCAGGACCCGGGGCGGGCTCCGGAACCGACTGGATCGTCCAGCCCCGCCTGGACGTGACCGGCGACATGACGGTCACCGTCGACGCCCGCACCACCGCCCCGGTGGACGTCCGCCCGCCGGAGCCGGGAGCCCGGCCCCTGAACGGCCTCGGGTTCGTCGAGGCCACCCACGAGGGAACGACCCGCTCCGCCAACGTCATGACGTCGAGCACCGGCCTGCGCGTGGCCCACCTCGGCCCCGCCGCCGAGCCGGGTTCGGTCAGGGAGTGGTTCGACACCTACTGGTCCGGCGCGAGCAACGACTACGCACTCGGCTACACCTTCACCTCCGGGCGCGCCCTGACCGGGCTCGTCCGCCGTCCGTCGGCGGCCGCGCTGGCCACCGTCAAGGTCCGTGGAGCCGCGCCGGAGGGCGCCACCGGAACCGGGTTCGTCTCCGTCCAGCCCAGCGCGGGCCCCACCATCGGCCTCGACCAGCCCCTGAAGGCACCGGGCGCGGTGACCGTCCTGGTGACGCCCGAGCGCGGCCTGTGGGACGTCACCTACAGCGGCCCCGCCGCCCCCGAGACCCCGCCCAACCGCTACGTCGCGCACGGCCTCGCGGTCCGCGCGGGCGCCACCACCACCCACACCTTCGAGAACGCCGTCTTCGGCCCCGCGCTCGACACGGCGCCCGGCGCCCGCCCGGCGGGCGTCCGCGACGGCGAGGCCCTCGCCCTCGACCTTCCGCTCCTCGCCGACGGCGACGGCCACGTGCCGACCTCCCCGCGCTTCCACAGCGCCACCACCACGCTCCACCGCGACGGCGTCCTGGTCGGCACCCGGCAGGGCGACCCGGGCCGCGCCACGTTCACCACCACCCCCGGACGGGCCTCGTACCGGCTGACCGCGACCGCGACCCGCGGCGACGGCACCCCCACGAGCGGACGCGTCACCGCGTCCTGGACCTTCACCTCCGCCGCCTCGTCCCGTCCGGCCACGCTGCCCCTCAGCACCGTCCGCTTCGCCCCCGCCCTGGACCTCGACGGCACCGCCCCGGCGGGCTCCCCGGTCCGGGTCCCGGTCACCGTCCAGGGCGCGGCCGCCGTGACCGGTGTCCGGTCCCTCACCGTGTCGACGTCGACCGACGGCGGCACCACCTGGAGCCGTGTCCCCGTCGTCGACGGCCGGGCCGGCTTCCGCACCCCCGGCCCCGGCGGGTCCGTGTCACTCCGCGCCGAACTCGCCGACACCCAGGGCAACACCCTCACCCAGACCCTGACGAACGCCTACCGCACCCGCTGACCCGACCGTGAGCGCTCCGGAGCGGCGCAACCGCCCCGGAGCGCTCACACACGTCCACCGCTCAACCCCCGTACGTCGCCTGCGCGTCGCCCAGCACGTCCGCGAAGTCCGCCGCGAGACGCGACGCGTCCCCGGGCGCGAGGGTCGCCGTCGTGATCCGTACGGCCGGAGGGGCCGCGATCCGGAACCGCGCCCCGGCCGCGACCCACCAGCCCCGCGTCCGCAGCCCGTTCACGACCGCCGACTCGTCCCGCACCGGCACCCACACGTTCAGCCCGCTCGCCCCGACCGCCCGGATCCGGTGGACTCCGAGCGCGCCGATCAGGGCCGCCCGCCGTTCCGCGTACGCCTCCTCGCCCGCCGCCACGAGCGCGCGCACCGCCCCGTCGGCGAAGAGTCCGGTCACCGTCTCCTGGAGGACGTGGCTGACCCAGCCCGAGGTCATCAGCATCCGCCCGTCGTGCCGGGCCAGCGTCACCGCGTCGCACGCGACCCCGGCCCACCGCAGGTCGATGCCGAGGTGCTTCGACGAGGTCCGCACCTGCGCCCACCGGTCGAGCCCCGCCGCCGCGAGCGTGTAAGCCGCCGCCCCGCCGACCTCCGCGTTGTGGTCGTCCTCGACGACGAGCACCTCGGGGAACTCCCTTAGCATCGAAGCCAGTTCGTCCCGCCGTGCCCGGCTGAAGTAGGCGCCGGTCGGGCACTGGCCCCGCGGACTGCACACCACCGCGCGCACCCCGCTCCGCAGCGCCGCCCGCAGTGATTCCGGTACGAGCCCCTCGCCGTCCACGGTCACCGGGACCATCCGCAGCCCCAAGGCCGGTACCAGGTCGAGCAGGTGGTGGAAGCCGGGATCCTCCACGGCCACCGCGTCACCGGGGCGCAGCTCCGTCGAGAGGAGCCGCGCGATGCAGTCGAGCGCCCCGTGCGCGAACGTCACGTGACGCGACGGCACCCCGTCCCGTTCGAACCACGCCCGGGTCGCCTCCTCGAGCGCCGGCAGGCGGGGCGCGGCGCGATGCGAGCCGTACACCGGGCTGACCGTCGACGGCGGGCGCAGTACGGGGAGGAAAGCCGGGTCGGGGTGGCCGCCGGCCAGGTCCACCAGGCCGTCCGGGACGCGCGGCGGACGCCGGGAGGCCACCGACGGGACCTCCGCCACCACGGTGCCACCCCGGCCCCGCGTGACGATCAGCCCCCGCTGCCGCAGCTCCTTGTAGGCCGTCGCGACCGTGCCGGGACTCACCCCCAGGTCGTCGGCGAGCCGCCGCACGGGCGGCAGGGCGTCACCGGGGGAGAGGCCGCCCTCGGTCACGCCCCGCTCCACGGACGAGGCAATCCCCTTGGCCGTCGTACCCTCGATCGCATATTGTGCTGCCACGTAGTCAAGTATGTATCAATACAAAGCAGTTCGCAAGGGGGACCCATTGAGCCGCTCCGCCCACGCCACCCGAACAGCCTTCAAGGACCGCATCCCCGGAGGCCCCGACGGCCGCCGCATGCTCCTCATCGGCTTCATCGACAAGTGCGGCACCGGACTCTGGTCCACGGCCATGGCCCTCTACTTCACCTACGTCACCGGCCTCGGCCTCGGCCAGGTCGGCCTCCTCATCGCCGTCTCCGGCGCCGTGGGCATCGCCGGAGCCCCCCTCGGCGGCCGGCTCGCCGACCGCTTCCCCCTCGTCCGCGTCATCATCTGCGCCCAACTCCTGCGCGCGGCGGCCCTCCTCGCCCTCCTCACCACCGACGACTACCCGCTGCTCGTCCTCTTCTCCGCCGCCGGCGCCCTGCCCGACCGCGCCACCAACGTCCTCACCAAGCTGTACGCCACCCGTGTCGCCGGCCCCGACCGCGTCCGCTACCAGGCCATCAATCGCACCACCTCCAACATCGGCTGGACCCTCGGCGGCCTCGGCGCCGCGGCCGCCCTCGCCGTCGGCACCACCACCGCCTTCCAGCTCCTGCTCGTCGGCGACGCCCTCTCGTACCTCGTGATGGCGGTCCTCACCCTCCGCTGCGCCGAACCCCCCGCCCCCGCCGCCTCCCGGATCTCCGCCGCGTCCACCGACGCCACCCCGACGGCGAAGCCCTCCAGCCCCTGGCGCGACCGGGGCTTCCTCGGCTTCACCGCGGCGGAATCGGTCTTCTTCCTCCACGACTCGATCCTCCAGGTCGCCCTGCCCCTCTGGATCGTCCACGCCACCGACGCCCCCGTCGGCCTCGCCCCGCTCCTGATGGTCGCCAACAGCGCCCTCGTCGTGGTCTTCCAGGTCCCGCTCTCGCGCTTCGGCTCCTCCACCGAGGCCGCCCGCCGCCTCCTCGCCCCCCTCGCGGGCCTCTTCGCCGTCGGTACGCTCGCCCTCGCCGTCTCCGCCCTCGGCGGCCGGACCCTCTCCATCGCCGCCCTGGTCACCGCGGCCGTCGTCCTCACCTTCGCCGAGATGATCCACACCATCGCCTCCTGGGAGATCTCGGTCGCCCTCGCCCCGGACGACGCCCAGGGCGCCTACCTCGGCGTCCACGGCCTCGCCCAGTCCACCCAGCGGTTCGTCGGTCCGCTCCTGATGACCGGCCTGGTCTCCGCGGGCCCCTTCGCCTGGCCCGTTCTCGGCGCCGTCCTCGTCGCCACCAGCGCCGCCCAGAACCGCCTCGTCCGCCGACGCCTCCCCGAACCGTCACTGTCAGTGGCGAAGGTTACGGTGAGTGAGCACTGATCGGACCGTCACAGGGGGAGACATGACACGGACCGGAACCACCCAGGCACACCTCCGCCGCGCCCTGCGCCGCGAAGTACCCAGCACCGTCGGCCTCCTCGCCGACGAGCACGACTTCACGGCCATGCGCCGCTACCGGACGTTCGCCTTCGACGACCACACCACCTACCTCCGACAGGTCGAGGCCCTCCTCAAGAACCTCGCCACCCAGGGCGGCCACACCACCGTCGCCCTCTTCGACCCCGAGGAGTACGCGGCCTACTGCGCCGAGACCGCCCTCGACCCCGACCACCCCACCAGCCGCAGCCGCTTCACCGCCCACCTCGCCGTCACCGGCGCCCGGGTCACCTACACCGGGCAGCCCCTCAGCACCCTCCTCCCCGAGCTCGTCGACACCGCCGTCCGTTACGCCACCTGGGAGTACGCCACCACCGTCCTGGCCACCGCCGGAGACTGCGCCACCTGCGGCAAGGACATCGGAAGGGCCGCCCACGAACGGGCCGCGCGACTCCTCGCCCGGCTCCTCGAAGCCGCGGGCCCCGGCACCCACCACCTCGTGTGCAGCGTCCGGGCGGCCGGCGACCAACTCCTCGCCGTCCTCCACGTCCACGGCACCACACCTCCCACCGCCGAGGACGCCGCGGCGGCGGAACTCACCGCGGTCCTCGCCGCCGGCATCGCCCTCGCGGCCCCCGGCGGACTCGTCCTGCGCACCACCACCCCCGGCGCCCGCGACCGGCTCCACGGCTGGCGCCTCACCGACGGCACCCTCGCCCCGCTCACCGAGGCCGAGGTCTTCGCCGCCTACTGCACCGACGCCACCACCGGGGAACCGCTCTCCCCGGAACCGGGCGTCGACCACCGGGCCGGCTTCCCCCTGGCCCCCGACCCCGACGACGACTGGACCGACCACCACTGACCCCGCGCACGACGAAGGGGCTCCCCGTCACCTGGTGACGGAAAGCCCCTTCGTACGTGGCGAACGCCGGGGATCACTCCCCGGACAGCACCGCCTGAGCGGCCACGCGCGCCTCGTGCGCCGTGTCCGCCGCGCGCGCCGCGGCCGCGGCCCGCTCGCACTGCGCCAGCGTGTACTTGGCGAGCGTCGCCCGCACATAGGGAATCGACGCCGCACCCATGGACAGGGAGGTGACCCCCAGACCCGTCAGCACACAGGCGAGCAGGGGATCGGCGGCGGCCTCGCCACAGACACCACAGCTCTTGCCCTCGGCCTTGGCCGCCTCTGCGGACAGCGCCACCAGGTCGAGCAGCGCCGGCTGCCACGGGTCCTGCAGCCGGGACACCGCACCGACCTGACGGTCGGCCGCGAAGGTGTACTGCGCCAGGTCGTTGGTGCCCAGCGACAGGAACTCGACCTCCTGGAGGATCGAGCGCGCCCGCAGCGCGGCCGACGGAATCTCGACCATCGCACCGAACTTCGCCCGCAGCCCCGCCTCACGGCACGCGTCGGCGAAGGCCTTCGCGTCCGTACGGTCGGCCACCATCGGCGCCATGACCTCGAGGTACACGGGCAGACCCTCGACCGCCTTCGCCAGCGCGGTGAGCTGCGTCCGCAGCACCTCCGGGTGGTCGAGGAGCGAGCGCAGACCCCGGACACCGAGCGCCGGGTTCGGCTCGTCCGCCGGCGTCAGGAAGTCCAGCGGCTTGTCGGCACCCGCGTCGAGCACCCGCACGACCACCCGGCCCTCGGGGAAGGCCTCCAGGACCTTGCGGTAGGCCTCGACCTGCTTCTCCTCGGACGGAGCCTGCTTGCTGTCGTCCAGGAAGAGGAACTCCGTACGGAACAGACCGACGCCCTCGGCCCCGGCCTCAACCGCCGCCGGCACGTCCGCCGGACCACCGACGTTGGCGAGCAGCGGCACCTTGTGCCCGTCCGAGGTCGCGCCCGGACCGCTCGACGTCGCGAGCGCGGCCTTGCGCGCGGCGGCGGCCTCGGTCAGCTCCGCCTTCTTCTCCTCGCTCGGGTCCACGAAGATCTCACCGGTCGAACCGTCGACGGCGACGAGCGTGCCCTCGGCGATCTCGCCCGCACCCGGCAGCGCCACGATGGCCGGCACGCCCAGCGCACGCGCCAGGATCGCGCTGTGGCTGGTCGGCCCGCCCTCCTCGGTCACGAAACCGAGGACCAGCGTCGGGTCGAGCAGCGCGGTGTCGGCGGGCGCCAGGTCCCGCGCGATCAGTACGTACGGCTCGTCGCTGTCCGGAACACCGGGCATCGGCACACCGAGCAGGCGCGCCACGATCCGGTTCCGCACGTCGTCCAGGTCGGCGACCCGTCCGGCCATGTACTCACCGGCACCGGCGAGCAGCTCGCGATAGTGCGAGAACGCGTCGTAGATACCGCGCTCGGCCGTGCTGCCCACGGCGATCCGGCGGTCGACATCGGCGATGAGCTCGGGATCCTGGGCGATCATCGCCTGGGCCTCCAGCACGTGCTGCGCCTCACCCCCGGCCAGATTGCCGCGCGCAATCAGGTCGGCGGCGACAGCTTCGACGGCCTGACGGGCGCGCCCCTGTTCGCGCTCCGCCTCGTCCGCCGGAATCTGCTTGGCCGGCGGTTCGAGGACCGCCGTGCCCATGTGCCGGACCTCGCCGATCGCCACACCGTGGCTGACGCCGACGCCTCGCAGCGTTGTCTCCATCTCACCCGTCTCCCATAGAGCGGCGGCACCCGCCGCCGCGTTGAATGTCGAACTCGCGGTCGTCACGGGGACGAACCGGCTCAGTGCCAGCCGAAGAGCGCGTCGCCGGCCTTCACGTCACCGCTGTCGACGACCTCGGAGAGCGAGTCCGCGGTGGCCTCCAGGGCCACGATGGGACAGATGGGGGACTTGCCCGCGGCCTCGACCTCAGCGGGGTTCCAGCGCACGACGGCCTGTCCGCGCGTCACGGTGTCACCCTTGTTGACGAGCAGCTCGAAGCCCTGCCCGTTGAGCTGAACGGTGTCGATGCCGAGGTGGGTCAGCACCCCGTGTCCCTCGCTGTCGACGACGACGAAGGCGTGCGGGTGCATGGAGACGATGACCCCGTCGATGGGGGAGACGGCCTCAGAGGGCTCACGTACGGGATCGATGGCGGTACCGGGACCGACCATCGCACCGGAGAAGACCGGGTCGGGAACTGCGGCGAGACCGATGGCGCGTCCAGCAAGCGGCGACGTCACGGATGTCATGGGAAGCCTCCCAGGGGCGGAGATTGTGTAGGCGCCGTCACTACCTGTCCTGGACGGCGTACTGTTCTGAAGCGTAAGTCATAAGAAGTCCCGGTTCCGCACGAGACGTACCAGTTGGGCGGAGCTAGGGACTACCAGAAACGATTTGCCTCGACTGACGGTGGGATGTACTGTCGTACTCCTGCCTGACCCCAACGCGGCCTTGAGTCGCGGGTCGGCAGCACCTATCAAGCCAGATCCTAACCCCAGTGGTCTACACCTCTGCGTGCTCGCAGGGAGCGTGGTCAGGGGGACGGAGAAAGCCTGGTAGTGTTTGACCCCGCCGGGAACGGAAAAGCGAAAGCGAATTCCACTCCGGCAGCCCGCTCCAGCGGGTGGCGGAAACGGCAAATCGGGTCTGCTAAGCTGGAAACACGAAATACCGAAGGGAAGCCCGGAGGAAAGCCCGAGAGGGTGAGTACAAAGGAAGCGTCCGTTCCTTGAGAACTCAACAGCGTGCCAAAAATCAACGCCAGATTAGTTGATACCCCGTCCATCTTCGGATGGCGAGGTTCCTTTGAAAGTCCTGCCGGCCCTTGTGGCGGGTAGGCAACATACACAGCGAGGACGCTGTGGACAGTCGGCCTTATTCCGGTCTGACTGTCCCGCTCAACGCGAGTGTCACCCGATTACGGGTAAACATTCACGGAGAGTTTGATCCTGGCTCAGGACGAACGCTGGCGGCGTGCTTAACACATGCAAGTCGAACGATGAAGCCCTTCGGGGTGGATTAGTGGCGAACGGGTGAGTAACACGTGGGCAATCTGCCCTTCACTCTGGGACAAGCCCTGGAAACGGGGTCTAATACCGGATAACACCGGCTTCCGCATGGGAGCTGGTTAAAAGCTCCGGCGGTGAAGGATGAGCCCGCGGCCTATCAGCTTGTTGGTGGGGTAATGGCCTACCAAGGCGACGACGGGTAGCCGGCCTGAGAGGGCGACCGGCCACACTGGGACTGAGACACGGCCCAGACTCCTACGGGAGGCAGCAGTGGGGAATATTGCACAATGGGCGAAAGCCTGATGCAGCGACGCCGCGTGAGGGATGACGGCCTTCGGGTTGTAAACCTCTTTCAGCAGGGAAGAAGCGAAAGTGACGGTACCTGCAGAAGAAGCGCCGGCTAACTACGTGCCAGCAGCCGCGGTAATACGTAGGGCGCAAGCGTTGTCCGGAATTATTGGGCGTAAAGAGCTCGTAGGCGGCTTGTCACGTCGGGTGTGAAAGCCCGGGGCTTAACCCCGGGTCTGCATCCGATACGGGCAGGCTAGAGTGTGGTAGGGGAGATCGGAATTCCTGGTGTAGCGGTGAAATGCGCAGATATCAGGAGGAACACCGGTGGCGAAGGCGGATCTCTGGGCCATTACTGACGCTGAGGAGCGAAAGCGTGGGGAGCGAACAGGATTAGATACCCTGGTAGTCCACGCCGTAAACGTTGGGAACTAGGTGTTGGCGACATTCCACGTCGTCGGTGCCGCAGCTAACGCATTAAGTTCCCCGCCTGGGGAGTACGGCCGCAAGGCTAAAACTCAAAGGAATTGACGGGGGCCCGCACAAGCAGCGGAGCATGTGGCTTAATTCGACGCAACGCGAAGAACCTTACCAAGGCTTGACATATACCGGAAAGCATTAGAGATAGTGCCCCCCTTGTGGTCGGTATACAGGTGGTGCATGGCTGTCGTCAGCTCGTGTCGTGAGATGTTGGGTTAAGTCCCGCAACGAGCGCAACCCTTGTCCTGTGTTGCCAGCATGCCCTTCGGGGTGATGGGGACTCACAGGAGACCGCCGGGGTCAACTCGGAGGAAGGTGGGGACGACGTCAAGTCATCATGCCCCTTATGTCTTGGGCTGCACACGTGCTACAATGGCCGGTACAAAGAGCTGCGATGCCGTGAGGCGGAGCGAATCTCAAAAAGCCGGTCTCAGTTCGGATTGGGGTCTGCAACTCGACCCCATGAAGTCGGAGTTGCTAGTAATCGCAGATCAGCATTGCTGCGGTGAATACGTTCCCGGGCCTTGTACACACCGCCCGTCACGTCACGAAAGTCGGTAACACCCGAAGCCGGTGGCCCAACCCCTTGTGGGAGGGAGCTGTCGAAGGTGGGACTGGCGATTGGGACGAAGTCGTAACAAGGTAGCCGTACCGGAAGGTGCGGCTGGATCACCTCCTTTCTAAGGAGCACAGTACCGATTGCAGGCAAATGTTCTGCACGGTCAGCTCATGGGTGGAACGTTGATTAGTTGGCACGATCGCAAGGTTCGCTTCACAAGTACTGCTTCGGCGTGGAACGTGATGACGGTCCTGGTGGTCGTGCTTGGCACGTTGTTGGGTATCTGAGGGTACGGCCGTAAGGTTTGTATCTTCGCGATGCCGGCCCCAGTGAACTCACCTGTTATGCGGGTGGGGTGATGGGTGGCTGGTCGTTGCTTGAGAACTACACAGTGGACGCGAGCATCTGTGGCCAAGTTTTTAAGGGCGCACGGTGGATGCCTTGGCACCAGGAACCGATGAAGGACGTGGGAGGCCACGATAGTCCCCGGGGAGCCGTCAACCAGGCTTTGATCCGGGGGTTTCCGAATGGGGAAACCCGGCAGTCGTCATGGGCTGTCACCCATGCCTGAACACATAGGGCATGTGGAGGGAACGAGGGGAAGTGAAACATCTCAGTACCCTCAGGAAGAGAAAACAACCGTGATTCCGGGAGTAGTGGCGAGCGAAACCGGATGAGGCCAAACCGTATGCGTGTGATACCCGGCAGGGGTTGCGCATGCGGGGTTGTGGGATCTCTCTTTCACAGTCTGCCGGCTGTGAGACGAGTCAGAAACCGTTGATGTAGGCGAAGGACATGCGAAAGGTCCGGCGTAGAGGGTAAGACCCCCGTAGCTGAAACATTAACGGCTCGTTTGAGAGACACCCAAGTAGCACGGGGCCCGAGAAATCCCGTGTGAATCTGGCGGGACCACCCGCTAAGCCTAAATATTCCCTGGTGACCGATAGCGGATAGTACCGTGAGGGAATGGTGAAAAGTACCGCGGGAGCGGAGTGAAATAGTACCTGAAACCGTGTGCCTACAAGCCGTGGGAGCGTCGCTCATTGAGTTTACTCAGTGGGTCGTGACTGCGTGCCTTTTGAAGAATGAGCCTGCGAGTTTGCGGTGCGTTGCGAGGTTAACCCGTGTGGGGAAGCCGTAGCGAAAGCGAGTCCGAATAGGGCGATTCAGTAGCGCGCTCAAGACCCGAAGCGGAGTGATCTAGCCATGGGCAGGTTGAAGCGGAGGTAAGACTTCGTGGAGGACCGAACCCACCAGGGTTGAAAACCTGGGGGATGACCTGTGGTTAGGGGTGAAAGGCCAATCAAACTCCGTGATAGCTGGTTCTCCCCGAAATGCATTTAGGTGCAGCGTCGTGTGTTTCTTGCCGGAGGTAGAGCACTGGATAGGCGATGGGCCCTACCGGGTTACTGACCTTAGCCAAACTCCGAATGCCGGTAAGTGAGAGCACGGCAGTGAGACTGTGGGGGATAAGCTCCATGGTCGAGAGGGAAACAGCCCAGAGCATCGACTAAGGCCCCTAAGCGTACGCTAAGTGGGAAAGGATGTGGAGTCGCAGAGACAACCAGGAGGTTGGCTTAGAAGCAGCCACCCTTGAAAGAGTGCGTAATAGCTCACTGGTCAAGTGATTCCGCGCCGACAATGTAGCGGGGCTCAAGCGTACCGCCGAAGTCGTGTCATTGCAGTACATACCCCCAACGGGGACTGTGATGGGTAGGGGAGCGTCGTGTGCCGGGTGAAGCAGCCGCGGAAGCGAGTTGTGGACGGTTCACGAGTGAGAATGCAGGCATGAGTAGCGATACACACGTGAGAAACGTGTGCGCCGATTGACTAAGGGTTCCTGGGTCAAGCTGATCTGCCCAGGGTAAGTCGGGACCTAAGGCGAGGCCGACAGGCGTAGTCGATGGACAACCGGTTGATATTCCGGTACCCGCTTTGAAACGCCCAGTATCGAGCCCATTAATGCTAAGGCCGTGAAGCCGTTCCGGACCCTTCGGGGAAAGGAAAGTGGTGGAGCCGCTGACCCAAGGTGGTAGTAGGTAAGCGATGGGGTGACGCAGGAAGGTAGTCCAGCCCGGGCGGTGGTAGTCCCGGGGTAAGGGTGTAGGGCGTTGTCCAGGTAAATCCGGACAGCACATAGCCTGAGACCTGATGCCGAGCCGATTGTGGTGAAGTGGATGATCCTATGCTGTCGAGAAAAGCCTCTAGCGAGTTTCATGGCGGCCCGTACCCTAAACCGACTCAGGTGGTCAGGTAGAGAATACCGAGGCGTTCGGGTGAACTATGGTTAAGGAACTCGGCAAAATGCCCCCGTAACTTCGGGAGAAGGGGGGCCACGTCTGGTGATCGGATTTACTCCGTGAGCTGGGGGTGGCCGCAGAGACCAGCGAGAAGCGACTGTTTACTAAAAACACAGGTCCGTGCGAAGCCGTAAGGCGATGTATACGGACTGACGCCTGCCCGGTGCTGGAACGTTAAGGGGACCGGTTAGTGACCTTTCGGGGTTTGCGAAGCTGAGAACTTAAGCGCCAGTAAACGGCGGTGGTAACTATAACCATCCTAAGGTAGCGAAATTCCTTGTCGGGTAAGTTCCGACCTGCACGAATGGCGTAACGACTTCTCGACTGTCTCAACCATAGGCCCGGTGAAATTGCACTACGAGTAAAGATGCTCGTTTCGCGCAGCAGGACGGAAAGACCCCGGGACCTTTACTACAGTTTGATATTGGTGTTCGGTTCGGCTTGTGTAGGATAGGTGGGAGACTTTGAAGCCGTGACGCCAGTCATGGTGGAGTCGCCGTTGAAATACCACTCTGGTCGTGCTGGATGTCTAACCTCGGTCCGTGATCCGGATCAGGGACAGTGTCTGATGGGTAGTTTAACTGGGGCGGTTGCCTCCCAAAGGGTAACGGAGGCGCCCAAAGGTTCCCTCAGCCTGGTTGGCAATCAGGTGTTGAGTGTAAGTGCACAAGGGAGCTTGACTGTGAGACCGACGGGTCGAGCAGGGACGAAAGTCGGGACTAGTGATCCGGCGGTGGCTTGTGGAAGCGCCGTCGCTCAACGGATAAAAGGTACCCCGGGGATAACAGGCTGATCTTCCCCAAGAGTCCATATCGACGGGATGGTTTGGCACCTCGATGTCGGCTCGTCGCATCCTGGGGCTGGAGTCGGTCCCAAGGGTTGGGCTGTTCGCCCATTAAAGCGGTACGCGAGCTGGGTTTAGAACGTCGTGAGACAGTTCGGTCCCTATCCGCTGCGCGCGTAGGAATATTGAGAAGGGCTGTCCCTAGTACGAGAGGACCGGGACGGACGAACCTCTGGTGTGCCAGTTGTCCTGCCAAGGGCATGGCTGGTTGGCTACGTTCGGGAGGGATAACCGCTGAAAGCATCTAAGCGGGAAGCCTGCTTCGAGATGAGTATTCCCACCTCCTTGAGAGGGTAAGGCTCCCAGTAGACGACTGGGTTGATAGGCCGGATGTGGAAGCCCAGTAATGGGTGGAGCTGACCGGTACTAATAGGCCGAGGGCTTGTCCTCAGTTGCTCGCGTCCACTGTGTTAGTTCTGAAGTAACGAACTGTGCCGATTTCCGGTTGGTTAACTTCATAGTGTTTCGGTGGTCATAGCGTTAGGGAAACGCCCGGTTACATTCCGAACCCGGAAGCTAAGCCTTTCAGCGCCGATGGTACTGCAGGGGGGACCCTGTGGGAGAGTAGGACGCCGCCGAACAATTTTTAGCCTCAACCCCCGGACTCTGTCCGGGGGTTGAGGCATTTCTGCGTTCTGGGGCGGGGCGGTGACCCCTGTGCGCGGGGGTTCGTGGCTGAGGGTAAGGTCAGGGGGCCATTGTCCATACGTTCCCAGCCAGGAGGCCCCCGGGTGGAGGTCCAGGAGACCCGCGTTCAGACCGACCGGGTCCTCACCATCCCCAACATTCTCAGCATGGCGCGTCTCGCCGGCGTGCCGCTGTTTCTGTGGCTGATTCTCCGTCCGGAGTTCGGCGGTCCCAACAGTGATGGCTGGGCGCTTCTCGTCCTGATGCTCAGCGGCGTCAGCGACTATCTCGACGGCAAGCTCGCCCGGCGCTGGAACCAGATCAGCAACCTCGGCCGGCTGCTCGATCCCGCCGCCGACCGGTTGTACATCCTGTCCACCCTCGTGGGGCTCACCTGGCGCGAGATCCTGCCGTGGTGGCTGACCGCCGCCCTGCTGGCGCGCGAGGCCATGCTGCTGGTGATGGTGGGAATCCTCCGTCGGCACGGCTACCCGCCGCCGCAGGTGAACTTCCTGGGCAAAGCTGCGACATTCAACTTGATGTACGCGTTCCCGTTGCTGCTTCTCAGTGACGGAACGGGCTGGCTTTCGTCACTCGCTGAAGTTTTCGGGTGGGCCTTCGCCGGATGGGGTACAACTCTGTATTGGTGGGCAGGGATCCTCTACGTGGTCCAGGTCCGTCGACTCGTGAAGACGGATACCGCGGCCGATTGAGCCCGTCCGTCCTGTGCCGAGCAGCGTCGCCGGCAACAACGAGGACGTCCGAGGGCCCCTGAGCGGACAGGCGAAGTCGGCAGGACCGTCGTCTCTTCAAGGAGGACGCTTCCGACATGAAGGCCGTTGTGATGGCCGGTGGCGAAGGAACACGCCTTCGCCCGATGACCTCGAGCATGCCCAAGCCTCTACTGCCGGTGGTGAACCGGCCGATCATGGAGCACGTCCTACGACTGCTCAAGAGGCACGGTCTCAACGAGACCGTCGTGACCGTGCAGTTTCTCGCTTCCCTCGTCAGGAACTACTTCGGCGACGGCGAGGAGCTCGGGATGGAGCTCACGTATGCCAACGAGGAGAAGCCACTCGGTACAGCGGGAAGTGTGAAGAACGCCGAGGAGGCGTTGAAGGACGACACCTTCCTCGTCATCTCGGGGGACGCACTCACCGATTTCGACCTCTCCGACCTCATCGCCTTTCACAAGGAGAAGGGCGGCCTCGTCACGGTCTGCCTGACCCGGGTGCCGAACCCATTGGAATTCGGCATCACGATCGTCGACGAAGAAGGAAAGGTCGAGCGCTTCCTGGAGAAGCCCACCTGGGGCCAGGTCTTCTCGGACACCGTGAACACGGGTATCTACGTGATGGAGCCCGAGGTGTTCGACTACGTCGAGGCCGATGCCTCGGTCGACTGGTCGGGTGATGTCTTCCCCCAGCTCATGAAGGAGGGCAAGCCGATCTACGGCTATGTCGCCGAGGGCTACTGGGAGGACGTCGGCACGCACGAGAGCTATGTGAAAGCCCAGGCGGACGTCCTGGAAGGCAAGGTCCAGGTCGACATCGACGGCTTCGAGATCTCGCCGGGCGTGTGGGTCGCCGAGGGCGCCGAGGTGCACCACGACGCCGTGCTGCGCGGGCCGCTCTACATCGGCGACTACGCCAAGGTCGAGGCCGGTGCCGAGATCCGCGAGCACACCGTCATCGGGTCGAACGTGGTCGTCAAGAGCGGCGCCTTCCTGCACAAGGCCGTCGTCCACGACAACGTCTACATCGGCCCGCAGAGCAATCTGCGCGGCTGCGTGATCGGCAAGAACACCGACATCATGCGGGCCGCCCGGATCGAGGACGGAGCGGTCATCGGGGACGAGTGCCTGGTCGGTGAGGAATCGATCGTGCAGGGCAACGTCCGGGTCTATCCGTTCAAGACGATCGAGGCCGGCGCCTTCGTCAACACCTCGGTCATCTGGGAGTCCCGCGGGCAGGCCCATCTCTTCGGGGCCCGAGGGGTCTCCGGCATCCTCAACGTGGAGATCACGCCCGAGCTGGCCGTCCGGCTGGCGGGGGCGTACGCCACGACCCTGAAGAAGGGCTCGACCGTCACGACGGCCCGTGACCACTCCCGTGGTGCGCGGGCGCTGAAACGGGCGGTGATCTCGGCGCTGCAGGCCAGCGCCATCGACGTACGGGACCTGGAGAACGTACCGCTGCCGGTGGCGCGGCAGCAGACCGCGCGGGGAAGCGCCGGCGGGATCATGGTGCGTACCTCGCCCGGGGTGCCCGACTCCGTGGACATCATGTTCTTCGACGAACGCGGGGCGGACCTCTCGCAGGGCGGGCAGCGCAAGCTCGACCGGGTGTTCGCCCGGCAGGAGTACCGTCGGGCCTTCCCCGGAGAGATCGGTGACCTCTCCTTCCCGGCGAGCGTCTTCGACTCGTACACCGGGTCGCTGCTGCGGAACGTCGACACGACAGGGATCGCCGAAGCCGGTCTGAAGGTGGTCGTGGACGCGTCCAACGGAAGTGCGGGGCTCGTCCTGCCCAGCCTGCTCGGGCGGCTCCAGGTCGACTCGCTGACGATCAACCCCGGGCTCGACGAGTCCAGGCCGACCGAGTCGGTCGAGAGCCGGCGGGCCGGGCTCGTACGGCTCGGGGAGATCGTGGCGTCGGCGCGCGCCGCGTTCGGTGTCCGGTTCGACCCCGTCGGTGAGCGGCTGTCGCTCGTGGACGAGCGGGGTCGGATCATCGAGGACGACCGGGCGCTCCTGGTGATGCTCGACCTGGTCGCCGCCGAGCGGCGTTCCGGGCGGGTCGCGCTGCCGGTGACGACCACACGGATCGCCGAGCAGGTCGCCGCCTACCACGGCACACAGGTGGAGTGGACGACCACCTCGCCCGACGACCTCACCAGAGTCGGACGCGAGGAGTCGACGATCTTCGGCGGCGACGGCCGTGGCGGGTTCATCGTGCCCGAGTTCAGCAGTGTCTTCGACGGGGCCGCCGCCTTCGTGCGGCTGATCGGGCTGGTCGCGAGGACACAGCTCACGCTCAGCCAGATCGACGCGCGGATCCCGCGGGCGCACGTCCTCAAGAGGGACATCGCGACCCCGTGGGCCGTGAAGGGCCTGGTGATGCGCCGGGTGGTGGAGGCGGCGGGCAACCGTTCCGTGGACACCACCGACGGCGTGCGGGTGGTCGAGGCCGACGGCCGGTGGGTGATGGTGCTGCCCGACCCGGCCGAGGCCGTCACCCATCTGTGGGCGGAAGGTCCCGACGACGCCTCCGCCCAGGCTCTGCTCGACGAGTGGGCCGAGGTGGTCGAGAGCGCAGGTCGCTGAGGGATCGGACCGTGAGGCCGGGAGGTGCCCGCTCGGGTGCCTCCCGGCTCCGTGGTGGGGCCATTCGGCGGTAGGCCGTGCGACGTGCGACGATGTGCGGCATGTCGCAGCAGCCCCCCGTTCGGAGCACCGGATCGCCTCCGCCGCGCCCGGACGCGTCCATGTCGCTGCTGAACAACGTGATCGACCATGCCCTTGACGACGGCTACGCCGAGGCGACCGCCCGGCGCGCTGCCGAGGGCGGGGGGCTGCCGCGCAGCCTCCGGGCCAAGCTCGGGGTCGCGGCCGGACTCGTGCTCGCCGCGGCCGTGGTGACCATCGGCGCGGCCGAGGCGCGGATCTCCGCGCCCGTCGTCGCCAAGGAACGGCAGGAACTGATCGACCGGATCGAGGCGGAGACGTCCACGGCCGATCAGCTGGAGCAGGACGTCGAGCGCATCCGCTCCGAGGTCGGCGAACGCCAGCGGCAGGCACTGCAGGAGCACGGTGGCGACCAGGCCGAACTCGTCGCTCTCCTCTCCGGCGCGACCCCGGTCCACGGGCCCGGGGTGAAGCTCGTCGTCGACGACGCCAAGGGCACCGACAGCGGTGGGGGCGGGCCGCGCGAGAGCAGTGGTTTCTCCGACACGGGCCGGGTACGCGACCGGGACATGCAGCGAGTGATCAACGGCCTGTGGGAGTCGGGCGCCGAGGCCGTGGCCATCAACGGTCAGCGGCTGACATCGCTGTCCGCGATCCGGGCCGCCGGCGACGCCATACTGGTCGACAACAAGCCGCTGGTGCCGCCGTACACCGTCCTCGCGATCGGGGACGGGCAGCGGCTGAGCACAGCGTTCCAGGACAGCGCCGACGGGCAGTACCTGCACGCGCTGGTGGAGAACTTCGGGATCAGGAGCAGCATCTCGGCCGAGGGCGACGTACGCCTGCCGGCCGCGCCGAGCCTGAGCGTACGTACCGCAGAGCCGAGGGGGGCCGGGGCGGCGACGCCCTCCGGTCGGGCCACGGCCGACACAGGGAAGGGCACATCGTGATCGCCGTACTGGGCCTGATCGTCGGAGTCGTGGTGGGACTGTTGGTCCGCCCCGAAGTCCCGGCGGTGGTCGAGCCCTATCTTCCGATCGCCGTGGTCGCCGCCCTCGACGCGGTCTTCGGCGGCTTCCGGGCCATGCTGGACGGGATCTTCGTCGACAAGGTCTTCGTGGTCTCGTTCCTCTCGAACGTGGTCGTGGCCGCGCTGATCGTCTTCCTCGGCGACAAGCTGGGCGTGGGCGCGCAGCTGTCGACCGGCGTGGTCGTCGTGCTCGGCATCCGGATCTTCTCCAACGCGGCCGCCATCCGGCGCCACGTCTTCCGGGCGTGAGGCCGATGAGCGAGAACCCGCAGGAACCGCAGAAGCCGCAGGACCCTCAGGACCCGCATGCCCCTCAGGACTCGGGGAAGCCGCAGAGTCCCCAGGAGTCGCACAGTTCCCACGACCCGCGGATTCCTCAGGGTCCGCACAGCCCTCAGGGCCCGCTGGACCCGCGTGCGCCTCAGGAGTCGCGCAAGCCTCTCGACCCGCGAGGGGGCGAGGGGGCGGAGACGCCGGGGCATGCCGGTAGCGCGCAGAGCGCCGCACCGGCCGAGCCCGAGGCGCCTTCGGGTTCCGTCTACGGCGGGACCGCCGACCACGACGTCCGGGTGCCGGTGACGCCGCCCGCTCCCGTGGCCGAGTCCAGCGGTCGGCGCAGGCTGGCCTCCGCGCTGTGGCCGCCCCGTGTGACCCGCGCCCAGCTCATCGTTGCGCTGCTGCTCTTCGTCCTCGGTCTCGGACTGGCCATCCAGGTCTCCTCCACCAGCGAGAACAGCGCGCTGCGCGGGGCCCGCCAGGAGGACCTGGTGCGGATCCTGGACGAGCTCGACGACCGTACGCAGCGCCTGGAGGACGAGAAGGCCCGGCTCGAGAAGCAGCGGACCGAGCTGGAGTCCAGCTCCGACCAGGCCGAGGAGGCGCGCAAGCAGACCCAGGAGAAGGAGCGGCAGCTCGGAATCCTCGCCGGCACCGTCGCCGCCGAGGGGCCCGGTATCACCCTGACCGTCGGCGACCCCACCGGTGCCGTCGAGTCGGACATGCTGCTCGATGCCATCCAGGAGCTGCGCGCGGCGGGTGCCGAGGCGATCCAGGTCAACGGTGTGCGAGTGGTCGCGGACAGTTATTTCACCGGTGGCGGTGAAGACATGCGGATCGATGGAACGAAGGTGGCCGCTCCGTACGTCTTCAAGGTCATCGGCAAGCCGGAGGATCTCGAGCCCGCGCTCAACATCCCCGGCGGTGTCGTGCAGACCCTGGAGAAGGAGCAGGCCACAGCCACGGTGGAGCGGTCGGCGAAGATCGTCGTCGACGCCTTGCGACCCGCGAAGCGGCCTGACTACGCTCAGTCGTCCTCCCAGTGAGAGGGGGACGAGGGGGGTCCCGCGACATGGGTACGACGTTGCGGGGGGTCGGCGCACCACAACGGTGGTGCGTGGTGGAAACTGTCCGGAGGATACGGACGTTGTGAAGGTGTCCGGGTCGGCAGGTGTGATGGATCTCGGTTCGTCCTGCCCCACGGGCGGGTCTGTTTCGGTCAAGGGGAATCGCCCGTGAAGTTGTTTGCGAAGTTGTTCGGCAAGAGCGCACGCGAGGACGGCGGCAACGCCAGGCACCGCGCACCGCGCCATGCCCAGAGCGAGGAGCAGGGTGGCGAGCGCCCCCTCTTCCGCGACGAGGTCGGTGGCCAGGGCGGTGACATTCCGGGCACTCAGGGCGCGTCGTCTGTTGACCCCGCCGGGGCCGCCCGCATAGGTTTCGGAGAACCATCAACCTCAAGTACGGGTGGAGGGTTTGCCCCCGATCCGTACGCGACACAGACCTCGGCGGGGCAGCCGCGGCAGGAGGATGCGTCCATGCCGGTGTGTACGAGGTGCGGTCACCGCAACGCGGCCGACAGTCGCTTCTGCTCCCACTGCGGTACGCCGCTGAGGGGCGGGGTCGCCCCCGAGCGCGCGTCGGAGACGACGTCCACGATCTCCATCTCGGGCCTGGAGGCCTACGACGCGGAGGTCACCGGCCAGACGCAGCTGCCTTCGCTCTCTCCCGAGGCGCTGGCGGCCGTGGAGGCGCTGCCTCTGGGCTCCGCGCTCCTCGTGGTGCGGCGTGGTCCCAACTCCGGCAGCAGGTTCCTGCTCGACGGTGAGCTGACGACCGCCGGCCGTCACCCCCAGAGCGACATCTTCCTGGACGACTTCACGGTCTCCCGGCGGCATGTCGAGTTCCGGCGGGCCCAGGACGGCAGCTTCACCGTCTCCGATGTCGGCAGCCTCAACGGCACGTACGTCAACCGTGAGCCGATCGACTCGGTCGTTCTGTCCAACGGCGACGAGGTGCAGATCGGCAAGTACCGGCTGGTCTTCCACTCGAGCCAGCGGGGCGTGTGACGCCTCGGAGAAGCCTTCAGGGAAGGTCCATGCTGCGAACACCGACGGGCGGTGCCGGGTCCGGCGCCGCCACCGCGGGCGACAGGCTGGTGAGCATCGGCACGGTGCTGAACCAGCTGCGCGACGAATTTCCCGAAGTGACCATCTCCAAGATCCGGTTCCTGGAGGCCGAGGGGCTCGTGGAGCCCCGGCGTACGGCCTCCGGGTACCGGAAGTTCAGCGCGCAGGACGTCGAGCGGCTCGCTCAGATCCTGCGGATGCAGCGGGACCACTATCTTCCGCTGAAGGTCATCCGCGAGCACCTCGACGCCCTCGCGAGGGGGGAGCAGATCCCGCTCCCCGCCCCGGGGCGCCGTCGTGACCTGATCGAGGGTGCCTGGGAGCAGGAGGCGGAGCCGCCGACCGCCGTGCGGATCGGGCGGGCCGAACTGCTGGCCGCGGCCGAGGTGACGGAGACCGATCTCGTCGCCTGGGAGTCGTACGGTCTGATCTCCGAGACGGAGGCCGGGGGCTACGACCCCGAGACCGTCACCGTCGCGCGGCTGGTCGCGGATCTGGGGCGGTTCGGACTGGAGCCCCGGCACCTGCGGGCCGTCAAGGCGGCCGCGGACCGGGAGGCCGGGCTGATCGAGCAGGTCGTCGCGCCGCTGCGCCGCCACCGCAACCCGCAGACCAGGGCGCATGCGGAGGCCACCGCGCAGGAGCTGGCCGCGCAGTCGGTGCGGCTGCACGCGGCGCTCGTCCAGACCGCTCTGGGAATTCGGCTCCAGTGACCCCGTGAGGGCCCGGGACCGGTTCGGAACGGTCGGACGCGGCCTCGGACGCGGCTCCGCCCGACCTCGGACACCCCCTCGCCACGGCTTCGGAGGGCCGTCCGCGAGCGGCCTCCGTACGGGTCCGGCGGTCGGTTCGGCACGTCCTTGGGCGGGCCCGACTATCCAAACCGGCCGGGCACGTCCTAGGGTTGCTGTGTGAACGAGCTCGACGTTGTGGGTGTCCGGGTGGAAATGCCCTCCAACCAGCCGATCGTGCTCCTGCGTGAAGTGGGAGGCGATCGGTACCTCCCCATCTGGATCGGACCGGGGGAGGCGACCGCGATCGCCTTCGCCCAGCAGGGGATGGCGCCTCCGCGGCCGCTGACGCACGACCTGTTCAAGGACGTGCTGGAGGCCGTGGGGCAGGAACTTACCGAAGTCCGCATCACGGATCTGCGTGACGGGGTCTTCTACGCCGAGCTGGTCTTCGCCAGCGGCGTCGAGGTGAGCGCGCGCCCGTCGGACGCGATAGCACTGGCCCTCCGGACCGGAACGCCGATCTTCGGCAGTGACGGTGTCCTGGACGACGCCGGCATCGCGATTCCGGACGAGCAGGAGGACGAGGTGGAGAAGTTCCGCGAGTTCCTCGACCAGATCTCACCGGAGGATTTCGGGACCAACAGTCAGTGAGCCGAAGCGGCGCGGCCGCATGCCGTTCACGGGGTGCTGTCAGGGCATTCGAGTAGCCTTTCCCCGGCGAGAGACATGGGAAACCACTCTCAGGGTGATTATCACTCGGCGTGCCGAGTGTGGCGATCGTTGACGCACCCCGAGTGACTGCCTACCTTCGTGTGGGCAGGTCAAGGACGGAGGGTCGGCGTGATGAGCAGCGCGGACGGTACGGCAGGGAGCTCGCTCGGACGCGCGTCCGGGGAGAGCGGTCCGTATCCGCTTCACGGCAGTGGGGGCGACTTCGGTACGGACGCCGGTGCGGGGACCGGCTCGGGCACGGGACAGGTGGCCGGACAGGGCTCCGGTCCTGGCGAGGCCGGTGAGGTGGTCGGCTACCGCGGCCCCACGGCCTGCGCGGCGGCCGGGATCACCTACCGCCAATTGGACTACTGGGCACGCACGGGGCTCGTGGAGCCGAGCGTGCGGCCGGCGTACGGGTCGGGGACGCAGCGGCTCTACAGCTTCCGCGACGTCGTCGTCCTGAAGATCGTCAAGCGCTTCCTCGACACCGGGGTGGCCCTGCAGAACATCCGGGCCGCCGTGCAGCATCTGCGCGCCCGGGGCTTCCGCGACCTGGAGCGGATGACGCTCATGAGCGACGGGGCCACGGTGTACGAGTGCTCCTCGCCCGACGAGGTCGTCCAGCTGCTCCAGGGCGGACAGGGCGTCTTCGGCATCGCCGTGGGCGTGGTCTGGAGGGACGTGGAGGCGGCCCTCTCGCAGCTGCACGGCGAACGGGTCGACACGGGTGAGACGCTCGTGGGGAACAACCCGGGGGACGAGCTGGCGCGGCGCCGCCGCGACAGGGCCGTCTGAGGGCCTGCCGCCGCCCGGTCCTCGGGCCGGTGGCGGGTCGGTGCGGTCGCGTTGTCAGTGGTGTGAGGCAGCATCGGACGCGTGAGAGCCGCGCCCACCATCCTGCATCTCGACATGGATGCGTTCTTCGCCGCCGCAGAGCAGGCGTCGAAGCCCAGCCTGCGCGGCAAACCCGTGGTCGTCGGTGGTCTCGGGCCCCGGGGTGTCGTCGCCACCGCCTCGTACGAGGCACGCCGCTTCGGGGTGCACTCGGCGATGCCCATGGGCCAGGCGCGGCGGCTCGCACCGAACGCCGCCTACCTCGTCCCCCGCTTCGCGTTCTACCGGTCGATCAGCGAGCAGGTGATGGAGCTGCTCGGGCGGCTCTCCCCGCTCGTGGAGCCGCTCAGCCTCGACGAGGCCTTCGTGGACCTGGAGGCCGGAGGCGTGGCCGACGACAGCGCGAGCGCGCGCGCCGCGGGCGAGCGGCTGCGGGTGGACATCCTGGCGACCACCGGCCTGACGGGGTCGGTGGGGCTCGCCGGGTCCAAGATGATCGCGAAGATCGCCTCCGAGGAGGCCAAGCCCGACGGACTCGTCCTCATCGAGCCAGGGACCGAGCGGGAGCTGCTCGGGCCGCGTTCCGTGCGGATCCTGCCCGGGGTCGGGCCGGCGACCGGGGAGCACCTGCGGCGGGCCGGGATGACCACCGTGTCCGATCTCGCGGAGGCGGGCGAGGACGAGCTCGTACGGCTCCTCGGGCGGGCGCACGGGGCCTCCCTCCACCGCATGGCCCAGGGGTACGACGATCGGCCCGTGGTGGCCGAGCGGGACGCCAAGTCGGTGTCCGTCGAGGACACCTTCGACGTCGACCTGCACGACCGCGTGCGGATCAGGACCGAGGTGGAGCGGCTGGCGGAGCGGTGCGTGGGGCGGCTGCGGGCCTCGGGGCACTCGGGACGGACCATCGTCCTCAAGGTCCGGCGGTTCGACTTCTCCACCCTCACGCGGTCCGAGACGCTCCGGGGGCCCACGGACGACCCGGGTGTGGTGCGGGAGGCGGCGGGGCGGCTGCTGGAGGGGGTCGACACGACGGGGGGTGTGCGGCTGCTGGGGGTCGGGGTGAGTGGGCTGGCCGACTACACGCAGGAGGATCTGTTCGCGCAGGCCGAAGCGGAGGCGGTGGCCGAGGCCGGGGCAGCCGCCGAGGCGGGGGCCGGAGCTTCCCCCGGTTCGGGGGAGGCGGCGGAGGGCGTCGGGGCCGTGACGGCGGTCGTGGCCCCCGCCGGGCCGGGGGCCGAGGGGGCCGTGGAGCGGCACTGGTCGCCCGGGCACGACGTGCGGCACGCGGTGTACGGGGCCGGCTGGGTCCAGGGGAGCGGCGTGGGGCGCGTCACGGTGCGGTTCGAGTCGCCCGGGTCGAAGCCGGGCCGGGTACGGACCTTCGCGGTGGACGATCCCGAGCTCGTGCCCGGGGAGGCGTTGCCGTTGGTGGGCGGGGAGTAGGGGGCGGCGGCCCGCGGACGGGCGTGGGACCGCCCGTGCCGCCCCGCGGGAAGGGGCTACGGGCCGTCCTGGCCCGCCAGGCGGCCGAAGTCGGTGTCCGGGGTGTCCGTGGGGGGCGGGGGGAGCGCGAGGCTGTAGTGGCGGTAGAGCTGGAGCTCCTGTTCGGGGGAGAGATGGCGGCCCACGCCGAAGTCGGGGGCGTCCTTGATGAGCGCCCGCTCGTACGGGATGTGGAGGCCGTCGTCGAGCAGGTCGCTCGGCTCCAGGGGGACGAAGGCGTCCCGGCTGAACAGGCCCGTGCGGACCGCCGCCCACTCGGGGATGCCGGTCGCGTCGTCCAGGTACACCTCGTCCACGGTTCCGATCTTGTGCCCGCTCCGGTCGTACGCCTTGCGGCCGATCAGGCTGCGCGGATCGATATCGGTCTGCACGGTCCCTCCAACTGGTCGCAACTGCTCTACACCCTACGAAAGTGCACATCTGGGATGTCGGCCACTTGAGCGATGGGAGCCGCAACCTCGCTGGTAGGCTGGCTGTGGCTGTCGACCCTGTGCGGGAGAGTCCCCCGGAGAAACCTTCCGGTGGGCGCCGAAGGAGCAAATCCTCCCCGGAATCTCTCAGGCCCCTGTACCGCGCGGACGAGGTCACTCTGGAAAGCAGAGCGGTGTCCGACGGCATGCGCTCTCACCGACGGTGAAAGCCGGCGTGCCGCGAAGCATGCCGGTGAAACTCTCAGGTTGAGATGACAGAGGGGGAGGCCGTCCGGGTACCCGCGCCGTGGTGCCCCTCGCAGGTCGTGACGACCAGGAGGCCTCCGTACATGACCGCCAACCGCATTCCGCTCTCCGAGCTCGAACAGGGCATTCCGTTCGAGCAGCGGCACATCGGGCCCGACGCCGAGGCGCGCGCCAAGATGCTCGCCCAGGTCGGTTACGGCTCCCTCGACGAGCTCACGGCCGCCGCCGTCCCGGACGTGATCAAGAACGCCGAGGCGCTCGGCCTGCCGGCCGCGCGCACCGAGGCCGAGGTGCTCGCCGAGCTGCGCACGCTCGCCGACCGCAACCAGGTCCTCTCGCCCATGATCGGCCTCGGGTACTACGGCACCTTCACCCCGCCGGTGATCCTGCGGAACGTGATGGAGAACCCCGCCTGGTACACCGCGTACACCCCGTACCAGCCGGAGATCTCGCAGGGCCGCCTCGAGGCCCTCCTGAACTTCCAGACCGTCGTCGCCGACCTGACGGGGCTGCCCACCTCCGGCGCCTCCCTCCTCGACGAGGGCACCGCGGCCGCCGAGGCCATGGCGCTCGCCCGGCGCGTCGGCAAGGTCAAGAACGGTGTCTTCCTCATCGACGCCGACGCCCTGCCGCAGACGATCGCCGTCATCGAGACCCGCGCCGAGCCGACCGGTGTCGAGGTCGTCGTCGCCGACCTCGGCGACGGCATCCCGGCCGAGATCGCCGAGCGCGGCGTCTTCGGCGTGCTCCTCCAGTACCCCGGTGCCTCCGGCGCCGTCCGCGACATCAAGCCGCTGATCGACGCCGCCCACGAGCTCGGTGCCATCGTCACCGTCGCCGCCGACCTGCTCGCGCTCACCCTGCTCACCTCGCCGGGCGAGCTGGGCGCGGACATCGCCGTGGGCACGACGCAGCGCTTCGGTGTGCCGATGGGCTTCGGAGGCCCGCACGCCGGCTACATGGCCGTCCAGGACAAGCACGCCCGCTCCCTGCCCGGCCGTCTGGTCGGTGTGTCCGTCGACGCCGACGGGAACCGCGCCTACCGCCTGGCCCTGCAGACCCGCGAGCAGCACATCCGCCGCGAGAAGGCCACCAGCAACATCTGTACCGCTCAGGTGCTGCTCGCCGTCATGGCCGGCATGTACGCCGTCTACCACGGCCCCGAGGGCCTCAAGGGCATCGCGCGCCGCACCCACCGGTACGCCGCGATCCTCGCCGCCGGCCTGACCGCCGGAGGCGTGGAGCTCACCCAGGGCGCCTTCTTCGACACCCTGACCGCCCGCGTGCCCGGCAAGGCCGACGAGGTCGTCGCCGCCGCCCGCGAGGCCGGTGTGAACCTCTACCGCGTCGACGCCGACCACGTGTCGATGTCCTGCGACGAGACCACCGGGCGCGCCCAGCTCGCCGCCGTGTGGGGCGCCTTCGGCGTCACCGCCGACGTCGAGGCCCTGGACGCCGACGCCGAGGACCAGCTGCCCGCCGGTCTGCTGCGCTCCGACGCGTACATGACCCACCCGGTCTTCCACGCGCACCGTTCCGAGACGTCGATGCTGCGCTACCTGCGCAAGCTCGCCGACCGCGACTACGCGCTCGACCGCGGCATGATCCCGCTCGGGTCCTGCACGATGAAGCTGAACGCGACGACCGAGATGGAGTCCGTGACCTGGCCCGAGTTCGGCCAGATGCACCCGTTCGCCCCGGTCGAGCAGGCGCAGGGCTACGTCACGCTCATCACCGAGCTGGAGGAGCGCCTCGCCGAGGTCACCGGCTACGACAAGGTCTCGATCCAGCCGAACGCCGGTTCGCAGGGCGAGCTGGCCGGTCTTCTCGCCGTCCGCGCCTACCACCGCGCCAACGGCGACGAGCAGCGCACGGTCTGCCTCATCCCGTCCTCCGCGCACGGCACCAACGCCGCCTCCGCGGTGATGGCCGGCATGAAGGTCGTCGTCGTGAAGACGGCCGACGACGGCGAGGTCGACGTCGAGGACCTGCGCGCCAAGATCGCGCAGTACCGCGACGAGCTGTCCGTGCTGATGATCACCTACCCGTCCACGCACGGCGTCTTCGAGGAGCACGTCGCCGACATCTGCGCCGAGGTCCACGAGGCCGGCGGTCAGGTGTACGTCGACGGCGCCAACCTCAACGCGCTGGTCGGTCTGGCCAAGCCGGGCCACTTCGGCGGCGACGTCTCGCACCTGAACCTGCACAAGACCTTCTGCATCCCGCACGGCGGCGGCGGTCCGGGTGTCGGCCCGGTCGGCGTCCGCGCCCACCTCGCGCCGTACCTGCCGAACCACCCGCTCCAGCCCACCGCGGGCCCGGAGACCGGCGTCGGCCCGATCTCGGCCGCCCCGTGGGGCTCCGCGGGCATCCTGCCGATCTCGTGGTCGTACGTGCGCCTGATGGGCGGGGAGGGCCTCAAGCGCGCCACCCAGGTCGCCGTGCTCGCGGCGAACTACATCGCCAAGCGCCTCGAGCCGCACTTCCCGGTGCTCTACACCGGCCCGGCCGGTCTGGTCGCCCACGAGTGCATCGTGGACCTGCGCCCGCTGTCCAAGGCGACGGGCGTCACGGTCGACGACATCGCGAAGCGTCTCATCGACTACGGCTTCCACGCGCCGACGATGTCGTTCCCGGTGGCCGGCACGCTCATGATCGAGCCCACCGAGTCCGAGGACCTGACCGAGCTGGACCGCTTCTGCGACACGATGATCGCGATCCGGGCCGAGATCGAGAAGGTCTCCTCGGGCCAGTGGCCCGCCGACGACAACCCGCTGCACAACGCGCCGCACACCGCGGCCGCGCTGGGCGGCGAGTGGAACCACGCGTACACGCGCGACGAGGCCGTCTTCCCGGCCGGGGTCTCGGCCGCCGACAAGTACTGGCCGCCGGTGCGCCGCATCGACGGTGCCTTCGGCGACCGGAACCTGGTCTGCTCCTGCCCGCCGCTGGACGAGTACGACAACTGATCAAGGCATGAGGGCCGGTTCGGAGGAGTTCCTCCGGGCCGGCCCTCGGCTTTTCCGCTCTCGCGTGGTGTCGGTGTCGGTGTCTGTGTCGGCTCCGCACCGCTCAGGCGGCGGCCGTCACCTGTCCCGCGGTCAGCGGCCGGTGCGGGGCGATGATCTGCCCGTCCGGCAGCAGTTCACCGGTGTCCTCGAAGAGCAGGACGCCGTTGCACAGCAGGCTCCAGCCCTGCTCCGGGTGGTGTGCCGTCAGGCGGGCCGCCTCGCGGTCGGCGGAGTCGGCGGTGGGACAGGCAGGCTGGTGCTGGCACATGGGTGGGTTCTTTCGCTGCGTCGTGGTGGATGTCCTGCGGCTCTTGGTGCTCATCGCCGCCCCCGTCGGTCGGTTCGGTTCCGGTCCGGTCCGGTCCCAGTCTTGCCCCATGGACGCTCTTCCGCAGGTATTTGGCGGCAGCTCGTCCTTTCCCGGTAAGACGCATCACCCGCAGGGGCGGTTCAGGTCAACTGCACCGTCTCTTCGGGTGGTTCGGGGTGGTCCCAGTGGGCTAGTCCGTCCGGGCGGGGTGTTCGGGTGGAGCGTTCGGGCGGGGGGCTCGGACAGCAGTACGCCCCGTGACCCGGGTGGGTCACGGGGCGGAGACGCACGTGCGATGCATCAGGCGGGCGCCGCCGAGCCCAGGAGGGGCGGCGGCGCGAGGCGCGTACTCAGCACGGGCAGGAGGTCGGCGACCTGATAGGCGCGGTGGGCCGCGATCCCCGGCGGGGCGGGGGCCAGCGGCACCAGCAGATCGGCCGCGGCCGGGGACGTGGTGGCCCCGTCCGCCTCCGGTTCGGCGTGCAGCCAGAGGGTCAGCATGTACAGCTCCGGTACGGAGAGCAGTCGCGGCTGGTACGGGACGGGCAGCGCCTCGGCCTGGAGCAGCGCCCGCTCCGTGGCGGTGACGTACGGCCCCTCGAAGAAGTGCGAGAAGGACCAGCCGTCGGGGGTGAGCATGGTGTCCGCCGCGGCGATCGCCCGGTCCCCGTTCCGGATCAGGAAACGCCAGCCGGCGAGTCGGGTTCGGGGCGCGTGGCCCGGTGTCCCGGCGACTCCGAGGACGTGTACGGGCAGGGGGAGTTCGGGGCTCAGCGGTCCCTGCGCCGCCCGTAGGGCGGGAGTTCGCGCCTCGCGTACGGCGGTCGGAGAGCCGAGGGCCGCGAGGACACTGCGGAGGGCCGGCGCGGGGGCCGGGAAGGGTCGGAGCATGGTGGGTCGCCTCTCACTCAGGAGACACGTTGACGCGTGGGCGGGTACGACGGCGCTGTCGGCGGCGGGGCCAGAGAGGGCCATGAGGCCATGGCGGGGCGCCAACACTCTGCCTCGTCCGCGGAGTTTATACGACACGTGTTCACACAGTGTTTCCGCTAGACGTCGCCGATATTCCTGGCAAGGCGTCATCAGGTCTTAAATCGAGGGGAGTCGAAGCGGAATCCCGTGACGATGTCGCTCCCACCTGCGTATTCCTCGCGAAGGCGGACGGCTGGATTTCGATCCCGACTTCCGAGGCAATAGGACGTTGGTATATGTCGATTGTCGTATGCCTCTGGGACGTGACAGTGGTGCACTGCATCCAGCCTATCCTCCGACAGGCTTCCTCCGCAGGCGTTATGGATCAGTCGGGTGGGCATCATCGATCGTGACGCGCGGCCGTCATGGCGGCCGCCCACTGGGGAGGGACGCTTCGATGGGGGAGAAGGTCGTGGCCGACGGGTTCGGCCCGTCCGACCGGCAGCAGTACCGGAGAAAGCTCCAGCAGTGCCTCGCGGGGCTCGCGAGGCTCCTGGCGGAGAAGAGGTTCGACCGCCCGCGCAATCTCATGGGCGTGGAGATCGAACTCAATCTCGCGGGCGCCGACGGACTGCCCCGGATGCTGAACGGTCCGGTTCTCGAAAAGATCGCGAGCCCCGATTTCCAGACGGAACTCGGAATGTTCAATCTCGAAGTGAACATCGCACCCCACCAGCTCGGCGGGCGCGTATTCGACCGGCTCGCGGAGGAGATCGGAACCGGAATCGGATATGCCGACCGCAAGGCGGCGGAACTCGACGCGGGCGTCGTCATGATCGGCATACTGCCCACGCTCACCCAGGACGACCTGGTCTTCGAGAACCTGTCGACGGCCGACCGCTACACGCTCCTCAACGACCAGATCCTCGTCGCCCGGGGAGAGGAGTTCACGCTCGACATCCACGGCGTCGAACGGCTCCGGTGCACCTCGGACTCGATCGTGCCCGAGTCGGCCTGTACCTCGGTCCAACTGCACCTCCAGGTGACGCCGGCCCGGTTCGCCGCCGTGTGGAACGCGGCGCAGGCGGTGTCGGGGGTCCAGATCGCCCTCGGTGCCAACGCCCCCTTCGTCTTCGGCCGCGAGCTGTGGCGCGAGTCCCGGCCGCCCCTCTTCCAGCAGGCCACCGACACCCGGCCGCCCGAGCTGCAGGCCCAGGGCGTCCGGCCGCGCACCTGGTTCGGGGAGCGGTGGGTCGACTCGGTGTACGACCTCTTCGAGGAGAACGTCCGCTACTTCCCCGCCCTGCTGCCCATCTGCGACGACGAGGACCCGCAGCTCGTCCTCGACGAGGGTGGGGTGCCCCGCCTCCAGGAACTCGTCCTGCACAACGGGACCGTCTACCGGTGGAACCGGCCCGTGTACGGCTGGGTCGACGGGGTCCCGCACCTGCGCGTCGAGAACCGGGTGCTGCCGGCCGGGCCGACCGTCACCGACGTCATCGCCAACGCGGCCTTCTACTACGGGCTCGTGCGCGCCCTCGCCGACGACCCCCGGCCGGTCTGGAAGCGGATGGCCTTCGAGGACGCCGAGGCCAACTTCGACACGGCCTGCCGCCACGGCATCGAGGCGGAGCTGCGCTGGCCCCGCCCGGGCCGGGCGGGCGGCATGGCGACCGTCCCGGCGGTACGGCTCGTCCTCGACGAACTGCTGCCGCTCGCCGCCGCCGGGCTGGACGCCTGGCACATCGAGCCCGCCGACCGGGACTTCTACCTCGGTGTGATCGAACAGCGCTGTCTGCGGAAGGTGAACGGCGCCTCCTGGCAGGCCGACACCTTCCACCAGGCGCTGGAGTCGGGGCTCGACCGCGAGGCAGCGCTCGCCGCGACCACCCGCCGCTACCGGACCCTCATGCACGCCGGGGAGCCCGTGCACACCTGGCCGGTGGGGATCGACTGAGGCCGATCCCCCCGGAGCCTCGCGGGCGGGGGCGGGGCGGCGGCTGATCATGGCACAGTGGTCGGGGCGCCGCCGGGACGGTGTCCGCCGGGACGGCGTGTGCGGGACGGTGCCCGCCGGGTCGGCGTCCGTCCGCGACCGCGAAGTGGAGACAGGTGTGGTGTCGGAACAGCGAGTGAGTGATGCCGCCCTGCCTCCCGACGGTCTGTCCCGCCGGGTCCTGCGCTCCGAGACGCTCATCGTCCTCGCGCTCTCGCTCGGCGCGAGCGCGGTGTCGTCCCTCATCAGCTTCATCGGCTCCCTGACCAGGGACGCGGCGCTGAAGGAGCAGGCGGCGACGCTCAACGGCTCGTACGCACCCGGGCGGCCGTGGCTCGACCTGGCCTGGCAGCTCTTCGGCATCGCCACCGCCCTCGTCCCCGTCGTCCTCGTCGCGCACCTGCTGCTGCGCGAGGGATCCGGACTGCGGGCCATCGGCTTCGACCGGACCCGTCCGTGGTCCGACCTCGGACGCGGGACGCTGGTCGCGGCGGGCATCGGGAGCGCGGGGCTCGCCTTCTACCTCGCGGCGCGGGCGACCGGGTTCAACCTGACCGTGGTGCCCGAGTCGCTGCCCGAGGTGTGGTGGAAGTACCCGGTCCTCATCCTCTCGGCGGTGCAGAACTCCGTCCTGGAGGAGGTCATCGTCGTCGGCTATCTGCTGCGCAGGCTCGGGCAGTTGGGGTGGACGCCGATGGCCGCGCTGGTGGCGAGCTCGGTGCTCCGCGGCTCGTACCACCTCTACCAGGGCATCGGCGGCTTCATCGGCAACGTGGTGATGGGCGTGGTCTTCGTCCTTCTGTACCGGCGCTGGGGTCGGGTCGGGCCGCTCGTCGTGGCGCACGCGCTGCTCGACATCGTGGCCTTCGTCGGATATGGGCTGCTGGCGGGGAAGGTGGGCTGGCTGCCGACGGTGTGAGGCGGTCATGAGGCGGCCGTCACGGGAAGAGGGCGTACGGATGGTCCGTACGCCCTCTTCCCGTGTTCCCGCCCCGGTCGTCAGGCGTGGAGGTCGCCCTCGATGACCGTGACCGCGTGGCCGTTCAGGAGGGTGCGGTCGCCGCGCAGCCGCGTCCGGACGATGCCCGTGCGGGTGCCGCCCTGGAAGCCGACGAGGTCGTCGCGGCCGAACCGGGCCGACCAGTAGGGGGCGAGTGCGGTGTGGGCGCTGCCGGTCACCGGGTCCTCGTCGATGCCGACGGCGGGGAAGAAGCCGCGCGAGACGAAGTCGTAGCCGCCGTCGGGGCGTTCCGCGGCGGCGGTCACGATGATGCCGCGCGAGGAGAGGCCCTTCAGGGCGGCGAAGTCCGGTGTGAGCGCGCGCACGGTGGACTCGTCGCGCAGTTCGACGACGAGGTCGCCGATGTGGGCGGCCGTGTCGTGGACGGCGAGGACCTCGGCGCCGAGCGCCTTCTCCAGACCGTCCGGGGCGGGGACCGGGGTGAGGGAGGAGGTGGGGAAGTCCATCGTGATCGTGCCGTCGGCCTCGGCGGTGGCCCCGAGGATCCCGCAGCGGGCCGCGAAGCGTACGGCGCCGCTCGCCGTTCCGGTGGCGTGCAGGACATGGGCGGTGGCCAGGGTGGCGTGGCCGCACATGTCGACCTCCGTGGTGGGGGTGAACCAGCGCAGGGCCCACCCCGCCTCGCCGCCGGCGGGTAGGGGGTGGGCGAAGGCCGTCTCGGAGAGGTTGACCTCCGCGGCGACCTTCTGGAGCCAGGCGTCCTCCGGGAAGGAGTCGAGGAGCAGGACTCCGGCCGGGTTGCCGGAGAAGGGCCGGTCGGTGAAGGCGTCGACGATTCGGATCCGCATGCCGCCGACCGTACCGGGGGCGGAAAGCGGCGGGCCAAGGCCAATCGCGGAGAACTGGACCGGGTCGGGGTCAGCGGCAGGTCAGTCGAACGGCTTGCTCGGTGAACAGTTCCGATATATCGTTGACGCATCGCGACCATTCAGCGAGTAAATCCCGATGGAAGGAGCGTTGCGATGCGTTCACATGGACACGAGTACGGAAACGGACACGGGGCCGGCCGCGGAGGCTGTGGCCCCGGGCCTCGCGGCGACTTCGAGGGACGGCGTGCCGCGTTCGGCCCCTTCGGGCCGGGCTTCGGTGGGGGCCCCTTCGGGGGCGGGCCCTTCGGCGGTGGCCGCGGCCGCGGTGGTGGCGGCCGGGGGAGGGCGCGGCGCGGTGACGTGCGCGCCTCGATCCTGGCGCTCCTGAAGGACCGCCCGATGCACGGCTACGAGATGATCCGGGAGATCGGCGAGCGCAGCGACGGGGCGTGGAAGCCCAGTCCCGGCTCGGTCTACCCGACCCTCCAGATGCTGGAGGACGAGGGGCTGATCACCAGCGCGAGCGAGGGCGGCAAGAAGCTGTTCACGCTCACCGACACCGGACGCGCCGAGGCCGAGGAGGGCCCCGAGGCCCCCTGGGAGGAGGTCGGGCGCGGTGTCGACTGGGAGGCCGTGAACGAGATCCGGCAGGCCGGCTTCGGTCTGATGGAGGCGTTCGGGCAGGTCTGGAAGACCGGCAGCTCCGAGCAGCGTCAGAAGGCGGTCGGCGTCATCAACGAGGCGCGCAAGAAGCTGTACCTGATCCTCGCCGACGAGGACTGAGGATGCGGGGAAGGGCCCCGCGGCTGATGCCGCGGGGCTCTTCCCCGTACTCGGGTGACGGGCCGTGCCTCAGGCGACCAGGCCCGAGAGCCTGCGCAGCGACTCGGTCAGGGCCGCCGTCGCCGAGTCCTTGAGTCTGCCCGCCATCAGGGAGACCGCCGCGCCCGTGAAGGCGCCGTCGATCCGTACGGTCGTCGCGTGCCCGTCCGCCGCCGCCAACGAGTAGCGGGTGGTGACGAGGACGCCCATCGGGCCCTTGCCCTGGATGGCGAAGGCCCGCTCGGACTCCAGCTCCTCGATCGTCCAGAGCACCTCGGCGGGGAAGCCCATCAGTCTCATGTTCTCGGTGAAGGTGGCGCCCGCCTCCAGGGTCTCCGGGCCGCCGTGGGGGAAGCTGGTGTGGGTGGCGTTCCACTCGCCGTACGAGGAGAAGTCCGTGAGCCGCGCCCAGACCTTCCCGGCCGGCGCCTCGATCCGTGCCTCCGCGCTGACTTCGGCCATGAGACCACCCCTTCACGCGTGCCAACTGGGTTCCGGTGTCGCGGAACGTAGCGGTACGGTCGTGAACATTCAATACTGATGAACCGTCAGTTCCGCGGCGGCCGGTCCCGCGCTGTCGCCGATCCACCAGATCTCGGCCGCGTCGAAGCTGTCGGAGGCGCGGGGCGCGCCGTCCTCCTCGTGGCAGTGGAACGCCGCCCAGAACAGATCGGCCGGCAGGGCCTCCCGGGGCGCGTACACCCGGTAGACGTACTGCCGCCCGTCGAGCGCGAGCAGGGCCACCATCCAGAACACGACCGGAGGACGTTCGGGGAAGGGTCCGTGGTTGCGTCGGGGGCGCAAAGCAAGGCGGCGCGCGCCCCGTGGGGGCAACGTGCGCGATCTCATCCGTAAGGAGGAGGAACCGTGCGCACGTGCCCGACTCCGGTGGGATGCGGACATGCTCCTCCCCGGCGATGCCCGGACCGCCCGGGCCTGATGAGGTGGGAGGG
The DNA here is from genome assembly GCF_051305195.1 of Streptomyces sp. Qhu_M48. NCBI lineage: Bacteria > Bacillati > Actinomycetota > Actinomycetes > Kitasatosporales > Streptomycetaceae > Streptomyces > Streptomyces sp. Qhu_M48. The sequence continues at coordinate 2,624,058 of NZ_CP195432.1, forward strand.
TGCACCGTCCCGTCCCGCTTCCCCCGTCACCCCGGCAGCCCGCCGCCACGCGCGCGGAGCTCGCGCCCTTCCTCACGCCGTCTCTCGTGACCGTCGTGACGGGTGCCCGCCGCAGAGCGCTCCGCGACGGGGACCGCCAGATCGACACCGCCCACCTGCTGCACTCGCTCCTCGACTCCGACGCCGAGGCCGGTGCCGTCTTCGAGGGCGGCCGCCGGCTCGCCCGCGTCCTCGGATATCTCGTCCAGCGCTCCATCGGCTACGGCCTGCGCTGGCAGCGCTCGGTCGAGGACACCGGCACCAGGCGCCTGCTGCCCGCCGCGCGGGGGGCCGAGTCGCGTGACTCCAGGGCGTCCGGCTGGTCGCCGGCCGCGTCCGCCGCCCTGGAGGAGGCCTTCCGGCGGGCGGCGGAGCGCGGTGAGGCCCAGGCCCGCGGCCTCGACCTCCTCGCCGTCATCGCGGCCGACCCCGAGAGCCGGGCCGTCGAGGTGCTGCGCCGCGCGGGGGTCGATCCGGACGCGCTGGTCGCCCGTATCGCCACGCGGATCGGCGGTGGTGCGGCCGCCGGAAGGGCGGCCGGTACGGAAGGGTCCGTTCCGCGGTGTGAGGGCGGGTCGTCTCAACAGGTGTGACGGGGGTTACGCGCCTGACCGAGCCCTGTCATCATGGCCCGATGCACGCGTCTCAGGGGAGAAGCGCCGGCCTGGGACTCGCCCTGGCCTCGGCCTTCGCATTCGGCGGTTCAGGAGTGGCGGCCAAGCCACTCATCGAAGCGGGACTCGACCCGCTCCACGTGGTGTGGCTCCGGGTCGCCGGCGCCTCGCTCGTCATGCTTCCGGTGGCCTGGCGCCACCGCGACCTCCTGCGCCGCAAACCCGCTCTCCTCGTGGGCTTCGGGCTGCTGGCCGTCGCCGGTGTCCAGGCCTTCTACTTCGCCTCCATCTCCCGCATCCCCGTCGGGGTCGCGCTGCTCATCGAGTACCTCGCACCGGCGCTCGTCCTCGGCTGGGTCCGTTTCGTCCAGCGCAGGCCCGTCACCCGCGCCGCCGCCCTCGGCGTCGTCCTGGCCGTCGGCGGCCTCGCCTGTGTCGTCCAGGTCTGGTCCGGGCTCACCTTCGACCTCTTCGGCCTCCTCCTGGCGCTCGCCGCCGCCTGCTGCCAGGTCGGCTACTTCGTCCTCTCCGACCAGGGTTCCGACGAGGCCGAGCCGGCCGATCCGCTCGGCGTCATCGCGTACGGGCTGCTCATCGGCGCGCTCGTCCTGACCGTCGTCGCGCGCCCGTGGGGCATGGACTGGGCGCTCCTCGGCGGCAGCGCCGACATGGACGGCAGCGCCGTGCCCGCGTGGCTGCTGCTCGGCTGGATCGTGCTGATCGCCACGGTGCTGGCGTACGTCACCGGGGTCATCTCGGTTCGCCGGCTCTCCCCGCAGGTGGCGGGTGTCGTGGCCTGTCTGGAGGCCGTCATCGCGACCGTCCTCGCCTGGGTCCTGCTCGGTGAACACCTCGACGCGCCGCAGATCATCGGTGGCGCGGTGGTCCTGATGGGGGCCTTCATCGCCCAGTCCTCGACGCCGAAGGCGCCGGTGGCGGTGCCGGTCGCCGGGTCGGTCGCCGGGTCGGTCGGCGGTGGCGGTGACGCGGGCGATGTCGGCGAAACCGGTGACGGCCGTGATGCGCGTGCTGCCCGTGATGCCCGTGGTGCCGACGGGTCGGGCCGGGATACCGAGTTGTCCGCCGGGCAGAGCGCCCCCTAGGGTGCCGATCATGCATTCGACCGTCCTTCCGCCGCCCGCCGCCTAGCGCGCGGCGACCCTCCTCGACGAAGACCGGGCTCGGCCGGGCGACTCCTCGCCCCCGAGCGGTTCGTCGCTGCCCGCGCGCGGAGCCGAGCGACCACCTTTCCCTCCTGTCTTCCACGGAGAAGTCACGTGTCGAACACTTCGGAAACCGCCCTGTCCGGAACCCTGGACGGATCCGCCCTGCCGGGGTCCGTCCTGCCCGGGTCCGCCCTGTCCGTCGGGCGGAGTCTGCTCTATCTGATCGTCGCCGGGGTCGCCTGGGGCACGGCGGGCGCCGCCGCCTCGCTGATCTTCCGCATCAGCGACATGGGCCCGCTCGCGCTGTCCTTCTGGCGCTGCGTCGGCGGCCTCGTCCTGCTCCTCGGGGCGCTCGCCCTGCGTCCCCGGCGCGAGGTCTCCCGTACGGCCGGGGAACCGCGCGGCCGTCGGACGGCCCGCATCCTCGGCACCGGCATCGGCCTCACGGTCTTCCAGAGCGCCTACTTCGCCGCCGTCCAGGCCACCGGCCTGGCGGTCGGCACGGTCGTGACCCTGGGGGCGGGCCCCGTTCTCATCGCCCTCGGCGCCCGGCTCACCATGGGCGAGCGCCTCGGGCGCGGCGGCGTCGCCGCCGTCGTCGGGGCGCTCGCCGGGCTCTTCGTCCTCGTCCTGGGTGGCGGGGCGGCGGAGGTGCGGCCGCTGGGTGTCGTCCTCGCGGTCGTCTCGGCGGCCGGATACGCGGCGATCACGCTGCTCACCCGGTGGCTCGGCCGGGACGGCGGCGGTACGGACGCCCTGGCCACCACCACCTGGGCGTTCGCGATCGGGGCGGCCGGGCTGCTGCCGGCGGCGCTGGTGGAGGGCCTCCTCCCGCACACGGACGCGCCGGTGAGCGTGGTGCTCCTCCTCGTGTACGTGGCGGCCGTGCCGACCGCGCTGGCGTACGCGCTGTACTTCGCCGGGGCGGCGGTCGTCCGGGCCGCCACCGTCTCCGTGATCATGCTCCTGGAGCCGGTGAGCGCCGCCGTGATCGCGGTCTCGTTGCTCGGTGAGCGCCTCACCGCCGCGATCGTGCTCGGCACGCTGCTGCTGCTCGCCGCCGTCACGGGGCTCGCCTTCGCCGAGGCCCGGGCGGCGGCCGCGGAACGCAGGCGGGAGGCGGTGGCCGCGTAGCGCGCCCGCGGCCCTGCCTGCCGCCGGTGGCGCCCTGTCTCCGGCAGGCGTCCGCCGCCCGTCGGTGTCAGCCGACGCGGCGGCGCTGCTGGTGGGTCCGGGCCGCCAGGTCGCCGGGGCCCGCGCGTTCGGCGAGCCGGTCCATGACGCGGTCCTGGACCTCCGGCGGCTTGTTGCCCGCGTACTTGAACTTGGCCCGCACCTCGGTCACCTCCAGGCGCAGCACCCGGATGCCGGACAGGAGGCGGCCGAAAGGGGCCTCGCCCGGGACGGCCGGGGCGGTGCCGCCGTCCGGCTGGAAGTGCGCGACCTGCCGGTTGAGCAGCTCGGCCTTCTCCGCCGGGTCGTCGACGACGTGCGCGGTGCAGCGCAGCTGGACGGCGGCGTAGTACGACGTCGGGGTGCCGTGGGCGGACGGCGTGCCCTCGGGGGCCGTCCACGTGCCCGGCACGAAGACGTGGTCGTCGACCACGCTGAGCAGCACCGTCGGGTTCGCCTCCAGGGCGCGCCACAGCGGGTTGGGGCGGGCCAGGTGGGTCAGTACGCGGCCGTACGGGCCGGGCTCGGCCTCGTACCGGAAGTGCGCCGGCTGCACCCACGGCGGGTCTCCGGGCAGGCCGTTCACGGCGAGCTGTCCGAAGTCGTGCCGGGAGAGCCAGTCGCGCCACTCGCCCTCGTCCTGTGCGGCGTCCCAGGGGTGGATCAGCATCGTGCGTCCTTCCGTCCTTCCGTCGTTCCCTCGTGCGTACGGTTCGGGGATCGGCTCAGAGCGCGGTCAGGTACGCGGGCACGGCGACCGCCGGGTCGAGGTCGTCGGCCGGCACCGGTGTGCCGTAGCCGCCGCGCACCGGGACCACACCGGACCAGTACGGGAGGTCCAGGTCCTCGGCGTCGTCGTTGGGGCCGCCGGTGCGGACCTTCGCCGAGACCTCGTCCAGGTCGAGGCGGATCACGGCGGTGGCGGCGAGCTCCTTGGCGTTCGCGGGGCGCGAGTCGGCGGAGCGGCCGGGGACGACGTGGTCGACCAGGGCGTCCAGGGCCGTGCGCAGCTCGTCGGGGTCGGTGACCTGGTGGGCGGTGCCGAGGACCACGACCGAGCGGTAGTTGAGGGAGTGGTGGAACGCGGAGCGGGCCAGGACGAGGCCGTCGACGTGGGTCACGGTCAGGCAGACCGGCAGCCCCGGCGAGGTCACGCCGTCGCCGGCCGCGCGCAGGGGCCGGGAGCCGGTGGAGCCGTGCACGTAGAGGCGGTCGCCGACGCGGCCGAAGAGCGTCGGCAGCACGACCGGGGCTCCGTCGCGGACGAAGCCGAGGTGGCAGACGTAGGCCTCGTCGAGTATCGAGTGGACCAGTGCCTTGTCGTACGAGGCGCGTGCGCGGGAGCGGGTGGGCACGGTCCGGTCGGTCGGCGTGTACGTGTCGGCGGCGGCGGTCATTGCGTACTCCATTGCACTAGTGCATACTTGGCTTTGTGCTAGGAGAGTATCGGATCGAAGGTCGCCGCGCATCGGACATCGCCGCGAGCGTGGAGCGAGGCGTCGCCGACGGGTCCCTGCAGCCCGGTGAACTGCTGCCGCCCATGAGGGAGTTGGCCGGCGACCTCGGCGTCAACCCCAACACCGTCGCCGCCGCCTACCGCACCCTGCGCGAGCGCGGGGTCATCGAGACCGACGGGCGGCGCGGCAGCCGGGTGCGCCCGCGCCCCGCCACGACCGCGCGCGGCTCGATCCGGGTCGAGGCCCCCGCGGGGGTCCGCGACGTCAGCAACGGCAGTCCCGACCCCGTCCTGCTGCCCCCGCTCGGCGAGGCCTTCGCAGAGGTGGCGCGGCGGTACGCCGAGCGGCCCGGCATGTACGGAGAGACGCCCATCGACGAGGAGTTCGGGCGGCTCGCGCGCGCCGCCTTCGACGCCGACGGAGTGCCGGACGGGCCCATCGGTGTCACCTCGGGCTCCCTCGACGCCGTCGAGCGCGTACTCGCCGTCCACCTCAGGCCGGGCGACGCCGTCGCCGTCGAGGACCCGGGCTGGGGCAGCCTCCTCGACCTGGTGCCCGCGCTCGGGCTGCGCCCCGTGCCGATGGCCGTCGACGACGAGGGGCCCCTGCCGGAGGAGGTCGAGCGGGCCGTCCGGAAGGACGGGGCGCGGGCGGTGATCGTGACCGACCGGGCGCAGAACCCGACCGGGGCGAGTGTGACCGAGGGCCGGGCGCGGGAACTGCGGAGGGTCCTCGCCGGGCATCCGGGCGTGCTCCTCGTCGAGGACGACCACGGGCACGGCATCGTCGCGCAGCCGCTGCGCCCGCTGGCCGGGGGCACCGACCACTGGGTGCTGATCCGCTCGGTCGCCAAGGCCTACGGGCCCGACCTGCGGATCGCCGCCTTCACCGGCGACGCCGAGACCGTCGACCGGGTCCTCGGGCGGCAGCGGCTCGGCCCGGGCTGGGTCAGCCGGCTCCTCCAGGGGACCGTCGCCCGCCTCTGGGCCACGGAGTCCGTGGACCCGGCCGTCGTCGCGCGCGCGTACGGGAAGCGGCGCGACGGACTCGTACGCGCGCTGGCCCGCCGGGGTGTCGAGGCCCACGGGCGCTCCGGCATGAACGTGTGGGTGCCGGTCGCCGACGAGACGGGCGCGGTGGCGCGCCTCATCGCCTCGGGGTGGGCGGTGGCGCCGGGCGCGCGGTTCCGGATGAACACGGGGCCGGCCGTCCGGGTCACCGTCTCCGGCCTCACGGTCGCGGACGTCGAACCCCTGGCCGACGCCCTGGCGCGGGCGGCGGGACCGGTGGCGGCTCGGAGCTACGGGTAGCGGCCGGACCCGTGCGGAGCAGGGGCCGCTCCCGGGTCAGACCGGGGTGCCGGTCCGCCGTCCAGGGGCCCTCCCGGCATCGGCCGCCCGTTCCCGGGAGGCCGTGTCCGGGCCGGCCTTCCGCTCCTGGCCGTCCGTCTCCGGGGCGGCGGCCCGCTCCACCGGGAGGGGCGTCGCGACCGCGCGGCGGCGGGAGGTGCGGGTCTGGGTGAGCGCCGCGCCCGCGAGGACGACGACGGCGCCGACCGGGGTGTTCCAGGTGAGCTGCTCGTCCAGGACCGCGACGCCCGCCGCCGTGGCGATGACCGGGATGAAGTACGTGACCATCGCCGCCGTCGTCGGGCCGACCTCCGCCACCACGCCGTACTGGAGCAGCATCGCGTACCCCGTGCCGAGCGCGCCCAGCGCGATCACGGCCAGCAGCGGCACCACCTCCACCGACTCCGGGAGCGAGGTGAACAGCGGGGTGGCGATCGCCAGTTGCAGGGTGGCGAGCCCGACCTGCGAACCGGCGAGCGAGAGGTTCGAGACGCCCGTGCCGCTCAGCGTCCTGCGGACGTAGATCCAGCCGACCGCGTAGCTGAACGAGGCGAGCAGGGCCAGCGCCGTGCCCGTCACGTCGAGTCCCGAGAACCCCTGCCACGCTCCGAGGACGGTGAGCACGCCCATGAAGCCGATGCCCAGACCGGCCGCGCGGACCCGGGTCGGACGGTCTTCGGAGAGCGCGACGAGGGAGAGCAGCATGCCCCACAGCGGCGTCGTCGCGTTGCAGATGCCCGCCAGGGTCGACGGGATGGTCAGCTCCGCGTACGCGAAGAGGGAGAACGGCAGCGCGTTCAGGAGGAGGGCCGCGACCGTCAGATGACCCCAGACTCGCGCGCCGCGCGGCAGGCGGTCACGCTTCACGGCCATCGCGACGGCGAGCACCGCCGTACCGAAGAGGAGCCGCCCGAAGGTGACCTGGAACGGTGCGAAGCCCTCCGTGCCGACCTTGATGAGGAGGAAGCTGAAGCCCCAGATCAGGGCCAGCACACCGAAGCGGACACGCCAGTCGAGCAGACGTGAGGCGGGGGAGGGAGGGGAGGTGGGGGACGGCGGGGAGGGCGGGGCTGCGGGGCTCATGCACTCAGGGTGACGGGACCGACCTCGTAGAACAAGCGAGAATTCCTCGACCCCTCCCCTTAGAATCGCTTACATGTTGAATCTGGAGCGCCTGCGCACCCTCGACGCCGTCGCCCGGCACGGTTCGGTCAGCGGCGCGGCCGACGGTCTGCACGTCACGACCTCGGCCGTCTCCCAGCAGCTGTCCAAGCTGGAGCGCGAGGTGGGACAGCAACTGCTCGCCAAGAACGGCCGGGGCGTCCGGCTCACCGACGCCGGGCAGCTGCTCGCCGAGCACGCCGCCCGGATCCTCTCCCAGGTCCAGATGGCCCAGGCCGACATCGAGGCGCAGCGCGGCCAGGTCGTGGGCGAGGTGCGGGTCGCGGGCTTCCCGACGGCGGCCCGTGGGCTCTTCCCCGCCGCGCTCGCGGCCCTGCGCGAAGGTCACCCCGAGCTCCGGGTCCGTACGACGGAGCTGGAGCCCGAGAACGGGGTGCGCGCGGTGCTGCGCGGCGACGCGGACCTCGCGCTCGTCCTGGACTGGAGCAACAAGCGGGCGCCCGTCCCCGGCGGCCTGGAGCGAGCCCACCTGCTGGACGACACAGCGGACGTGGCCCTGCCCGCCGGGCACCCGCTGGCCGGACGGGAGACGGCCGACCTGGTGGACTTCGCCGACGAGGAGTGGGTCTCCTGGCCCGAGGGAGAGTTCTGCCACGACTGGCTGATGTTCACCCTGCGCTCGCAGGGCATCGAGCCGCGCATCGGGCACCTGGCGGGCGAGCACCACACGCAACTGGCCCTGGTCGCGGCCGGACTCGGCGTGTGCGTCACGCCCCGGCTCGGCCGGCCGGTGCCGGACGGCGTCGTCTTCGTCCCCGTACGGCAGAAGGTGCGGCGCCACATCTACGCCACCTGGCGCGCCGACGCCGGCCGCCGGCCCTCGGTGCGGGCGGTCGTCGGGGCGCTGCGGGCGGCCGCCGAGCCCTTGGGGAGCTGAGGCGCCGAGGAGCCGGGGCCGCCCGGAGCCAAGCCTCTGGGGAGCCGGGCCCCCGGGGGTCGGACCCCTGGTGGGTCGATCGCCCCGGGGGGTCGTACCCCTGATGGGCAAGCGCGCCGGGGCTCGGACCCCTGATGGGCCGGCGTCTCGGTGGGAAGTCGAGGAGCCGCGTTCTTCCGCTCCCGTCAGAAGCCCCCGAGCTTGCGGAAGTCCCAGGAGGCGACGGCGTCCGGTGTCAGCCGCATCCAGGCGTGCCGGCCGTCGTGCGGCATGGCGTCCAGGCCGAAGTTCTTGGCGGCGAACAGCTGCTCGGGCACGTCGAGTTCGGGGCACGGCTCGCCCGTACGCGGAGCCTCGCCGACGAAGGTGACGGTGCCCGACAGCTCGACACCGCGCAGTTCGCCGTACTCCTCGCCGTCGTCCACCACGACGGCGACCCTCGGATCGGCCCGCAGCTCCGCCCAGCGGCGGCTGCGCGTCAGCGAGTACAGCCAGAGCGAGGAGCCGTCCCAGGCGAACCAGAGCGCGCTCACGTGCGGCCGGCCGTCGGCGGACACGGTCGCGACCCGGCAGGTGCGCTGTTCGGCGAGGTAGGAGTCGAGCTCCGCCGGGGTCATCATGATCCGGCGTCCACGGCGTTGTGTGACGGTCATCGTCCGCACCCTTCTGGATTTCTGATGAAACGTCAGAAAGCATGGAGGGCCATTCGCGCGCGTGCAAGAGGAGTGACCATGGGGCAGGGGCAGGGGCAGGGGCAGGGGCATGGTCGGGGTCAGGGGTCGGGGCGGGGGCGCAGTTCCAAGGAGCGGCTCGGGGAGCTGATCCGCGCCGACGGCGGGGTCGTGCTGCTCACCGTCGAGTGCCAGCAGGGGGTCGTGGGCCCGGACAGCGCCCTGCCCGAACTGGCCGCCGTGGCCCGCGCGTCCGGGGCCCTGCGGAACGTCGCCCGGCTCGTCGCCGCCGCGCACGAGGCGGACGTCCAGGTCGTCCACGCCGTCGCGGAGCGGCGTCCCGACGGGCGGGGCGCCAACAGCAACGCCCGGCTCTTCCGGGCCGCCTCCCGCCTCCCCGTACAGCAGCACAGCGGCAGCACGGCGGTGCGGATCGCCGAACCGATCCAGGTCGCGGAGGAGGACCTCGTCGTACGGCGCCTGCACGGGCTCTCCCCGCTCGCCGGGACCGATGTCGATCCGCTGCTGCGCAACCTCGGCTGCCGGACGCTGATCGTCACCGGCGTCTCCGCCAACGTGGCCGTGCCCAACGCGGTCTTCGACGCAGTGAACCTCGGTTACACGGTCGTCGTGCCCGGCGACGCCATCGCGGGGGTGCCTGCCGACTACACCCCCGCGATGATCCGTCACACCCTCGCGCTCGTCGCCACGATCACCACGACCGACGAGGTGCTGGGGTGCTGGAAGGCCCCCAGGAGCTCCGCGCGCCCCGGTGACGCGGTCACCCGAGGCTGATCTCCTCGCCCACGACCTGGATCGGCTCCGGCGGCAGCGGCGCGGTCGCCGGGCCGGATTTCACGCTGCCGTCCGACATGTCGAAGTGGCTCTGGTGGCACGGGCAGACGATCACCCCGTCCTTGACGCCGCTCACGGCGCAGCCCGCGTGGGTGCACTTCGAGGAGAAGGCCTTGAACTCGCCCGCCTTGGGCTGGGTGATCACCAGGCCCTTGTCGGCGAGCACCTTTCCGCCGCCCACCGGGATGTCCCCGGTCCGTGCGAGGGCGGTGCCCTCCGGTGCCGGGGTCCCGTCGTCCGTGCCGCCGCCACCGCAGGCGGCGAGCGCCGCTGTCAGGCCCGCGCCACCCGCCGCCGCGACCACCGTCCGGCGTGCCACTCCGCTCATGCGTCGTCCCTCTTCCCTCGGTGTGTACCGGTCTGTTCGGTCTGCTCGGTGCGCACTCGACGCGTGCTCTGCGCGTGTGCGGCGCACTGGAGCGTCGGCCCGACGGTACGGCTGTGAGCTGTGTCCCGTTCACAGGTTGGCCGCTCCGGAGCCTTACAGTTCTGGGTAGAGTGTCGGATCGTGGACATCTGACAGTGAAAGTGTCCAGGTTGCCGGGTCGGACGGGACGCTGCGGGAACGGGGGCGACGGGGATGCCGACGTGGTCGGTGAGTGCCCATCACGTACGGGCCGTGCTGCTCGGCGCCGAGCGCGGCGGAGTGGCCCCCGGCCCGCTCCTCGCCCGGGCCGGCCTGCCCGCCACGCTCCTGGAGGACCCCCGGACGGCGGCCAGGGTCCCGGCGGAGCGGTTCGGGCAGCTCGTCAGAATGCTGTGGGCCATCCTCGACGACGAGCTCATCGGCTTCGGCGGCGCGCCCAGCAAGGTCGGGACCTTCGCGATGATGGCCCACGTCGCCGTGCATGGCAGCCGCGACCTGCGCGAGGCGCTCCGCCGGGCCCAGACCTTCTACTCCCTCTTCCCGGCCGGCCCGCGCTTCCGGCTCGTGGAGCCGGAGGTGGTGGGGCCGGGAGCGGTGGTGCCGGAGGTGGCGGGACCCGCTTCGGGAGGGGCCGCCGACGGCGTGGACGAGGCACGGATGGAGTTCGACGTCTCCGGGTACGACGACCCGCTCCACTTCGGCGCCGAGTCCACCGTCCTCGTCGCGCACCGCTTCGCCGGCTGGCTCGTCCGGCGCCGGATCGGCCTGCGGCGGGTCGAGTTCGTCCACCCCGAGCCCCGGCACGCCCCCGAGTACGCCCTCCTGTTCGGAGCCCCCTGTGTGTTCGGCGCCGCTCGGACGGCGGCCGTCTTCGACCGGGCGGACCTCGACGAACCCGTCCTGCGCGACGCGGCCGCGCTCCGGGTCTTCCTCCGCCGCGCCCCCGGCGACGTCCTCGTCCGCGCCGACTACGGCAGTACGGCGACCGGCCGCGTACGGCACCTGATCGGGCGGGCCCTGCCCGCCGGGCCGGTCCCGACGCCCGATGAACTCGCCCACCGGCTGTCCGTCAGCCCGCAGACCCTGCGCCGCCAACTGGCCGCCGAGGGAACGACGTACCAGCGGCTGCGTGATCAGGTGCGGCGCGACCACGCCGTCGCCGAGCTGGCGGGCGGCCGGACATCGATCGAGGGGCTCTCCCGGCGGCTGGGGTTCTCCGAACCCAGCGCGTTCCACCGGGCGTTCCGGCGCTGGACGGGTGAGACGCCCAAGGCCTTCCAGGTTCGATTCGGTGCCGGTGCCGGTGCCGGTGCCGGGTCGGGGGCGGAGCCAGGGTCCGGATCCCGTTCACTCGGTCAACAACCCTGAGCGGTACGGTCACAGCCGTCGTCCGCCCCCCGTCCTACCGTCCGGCCATGACCGAAATCGACCGGTCCGGCGCCCTGTGGCCCCCGGACCCCACCCGAGCCCTATGAGCCCGCGCCGGACGGTCGGCGCCGTTCTCGGGGCCGGGGGCGTGCTCTGCCTCGTCGCGGTGGTGGCCGTGACGGCTCTCGGCGTACGGGTCGACGGCGCCAGCATGGCCCCCACCCTCCGGGCGGGCGACCGTGTCCTGATGACGCCGGGCTCCGCCGGGGAGGCGCACCGGTTCGACGTGGTGCTGCTGAGGGCCACCGGGAGGGACAGCCTCCTGGTGAAGCGGGTGATCGGGCTGCCCGGGGACCGGGTCGCGATCGTCTCGACGCCGGACGAGCCCTTCCAGGTCCTCCTCCAGGAGCGGGGGGCCGGCCCGGTCCGCCGGGTGGTGGCGCCCCAGTGGACGGCGCAGGCCCACCGTACGGGCGCGTGCTGCGGACCGGACGGCACCCGGTCGGCGCGGACCGAGCTGCGGACCGTCCCCGAGGGCTCGTTCTTCTACCTGGGTGACAACCCCGATCTCTCGGACGACTCGCGGGCGTACGGCTGGGGCGAGATCGCCCGGGTCGAGGGCAGGGTCGGCGTGCGGGCCTTCCCGGTCTCCGCGTCACCGGAGCTCGGCAACAGACCCGTTCTCGAGGAGCACCGGGGGCCGAGCCCGTAGGGGGCGTCTAACGGGCCCGGCCCGTGGGCGGGGCCTGCTCGTGGCCGGTGCTCAGTGCGACCCGGACCACCGTGTCGGCCACGCGGCGGGCCGACTCCTCGGGCGAGGAGGAGGACTGGACGATATGACTCGCGGTCAGCCGGACCGCCGCGTCGACGGCGAGTTCGCGCGCGACCGGATCGACCGTGGGCCAGGCCTCGTTGACGTACGCGTCGGCCATCTCGGTCGCCAGGTCGAACGCCGCCGCCGACCGGGTCGTCAGGTACGACAGGAGTCCGTCCTCGCCGGTGCTCGTCAGCATGGCCCTGATCAGCGGGTTCCGCCCGGCCAGCGTGAGCGTGAAACCGACGGCGGCCTCGACGGCGGCCCGCAGGTCGTCCCGGTGTGCGTCCAGGCCCTGCTGGATGCCGACGAGGCAGCGTTCCAGCTCGCGCTGGAAGAGCGCCTCGCCGACCGCCTCCTTGGAGGGGAACTCCGAGTACAGCGTCTGGCGGCTGACGCCGACCGCGCCGGCCAGGTGCGCCATGCGCAGCTTGTCGAAGCCGCGGTCCGCGACCGCCTCGTACGCGGCGTCCAACAGGCGCTCGCGCAGCAGCGTCCGGACCGTCTCCCTGAAGCGTGGCATCGGCCAAGCCTAGTCCAGCGGTCATTCTCCCCAGCATGGTCCGAAGTGTTGACACTCAACCTGAGAGTGTCTAATTCTCGTACAGGCAGCCGCAAAGTGTCATCCGTCTCCGACCATCCGGCCGCGGGACGCACGGCTGTTCACATCCCCACCCGCGCGGCTCGTGCGGGACGACGGTTGGAGATCACATGGAGCACGAGACCAGAGGCGTCACCCGCTGGCGCAGATCGGCGTTCCTCGCCGTGCCCGCCACGGCGGCCGTCGCCGCCATGGCCACGGCCATGGTGCAGGGCGCCCTCGCCGCGAACCTCTCGCTGACCAGCGTCCCCTTCACCCTCAGTTCCAAGACGGTGGCCGCGCCGCAGGGCATCGGCGCGGTCATGCACACCATCGACGCCGGCGGGGCCAAGGGGGCCGCCGAGGTCGGCATCGCCAAGGCGGGACTCGACGGCATCTGCGTCCACGCCGTCCAGTCCGTCAACCTTCCGGTGATCGGCAGCCTCGGCACCTGGTCGCTCAACATCTCCTCGCCCGCGGCGGCCACCCCGCTCACCAGCGACCAACTCGTCGCCGGTGCCGGGCTCCAGGCCAACAAGCTGGTCCTGGACGCCCAGTCGCTCAAGGCCGCCACGGCCACGCTCAACGCGAGCGACGCGACCCCGAACGTCATCGGCGCCGCCGCCGACGGCGCCGGGATCAAGGGAACCGGCATCACCGACGGCACCCCGGGCCAGTTCGGCCTCGACGCCACCGGCGGCCGGACCGACATCAGGAACCTCAACGCCGATGCCAACGGCGCCACCATCTCCGGCGCGATCACCCTGCCCGACCTCGCCATCGGCATCGCTCACGGCGACAAGGGCTGCTGAGCCGGAACCGCGTGCCACGGACCGGGGCCCGCGCCCCGATGCGGGCGTGGGCTCCGGCCCCCATCACCCCCGACCCACCGTCAGCTGTGAGGCCCAGATGACCACCGATCCGCCGCCCGAGCCGAGAGCCGAGGCGATGGCCGAGCCGAGCGCCGAGCCGAACGCCGAGCCGCCGGCCGGGGCGAGCCCGGCCCCGGCCCCGGCCTCGCCCCCCAAGCCCACTCCCGAGGTCGACGTGCTCGCCGCGAACGCCACCGCCACCCTCGGCGCGCATGCCACCGCCGCCGCGCCTGCCACCGCCACCGCCCTCGGCCCGCGGCCCCGGGGAACGCGAGCCGCGTTCCGGAGCTGGCGTCGTACCCGGCCGTTCTGGGCGACCGTCTGGACCGGACTCGGTGGATTCGTCATCTTCTTCCTGCCGATGGCGCCGCTCGGCAAGATCCTCCAGGTCGGCGTCGGTGGCATCGCGGGCATGGCGGGCGGTGTCGTCCTCATGGCGATGGCCCTGCTCATGCTGGTGCTGCCCGGCCAGCGCCACACCGCAGGTGTCATCGCGGTCATCGCGGGGGTCGCCTCGTTCCCCCTGTCCAACCTCGGCGGCCTCTTCGTCGGCATGGTCCTCTCGATCCTCGGCGGGTGCATGGCCTTCGGCTGGCTCCCCGAGAAGCCCGCCAAGCGGCGCGGTGGCCTCCTGCGCCGAACGCGGCCGACCGCCGGAACCTCCGTACCGCCCGTATCCGTGGGGAGCGGCTCCGTATGACCCACCTCTTCTCCCGTGCGCCCCTCGTCGGCACGGTCCTCGCCCGGACGCGTGACGCCGGCGCCCGGATCCGTACGACCGGCTCCCGCGCCACCGCCGACTGGAACGCCCGGATGCTCGCCGAAGCGGCTGACGGCACCCGGCGCGGCACCCGTTGGGGGCGCGGCGCGCTCACCCTCATCCCCTCGGCCCTCGCCGTCGGAGCCCTCGGCGGCGCGCTGGCACAGGGCGCGCTCGCCGCCAACTTCAGCGTCGCGGGGCAGCCGTTCACCCTCACGTCCAACGGCATCCAGGGCAGCGGCTTCGGCGCCATCGTCAACACCCCCGCCGTCGGACGCCCGGACGGCACCACGACCACCAACACGGCCATGGCACGCGTCGGTTTCGCGAGCGCCGGGCTCGCCGGGCTGTGCGGCATCGTCCACCAGACGATCGCGGGAGTCCCGTACTCGCTGCTCCTGACGGGCGGCCAGAAGGTGACGGCCACCCCGCCCGCGAGCTTCACCACCGACATCGACGCCTCGAACCTGTACATCCAGGCGACCGAACTCCAGGCGTACGGGCCGACCACCCTCCAGAACGCGGTGCTCGGCCAGTCCGCCGACCAGGTCACCGTGGCCGGCAAACCGCTGACGGGCGCACTGCCCGGCGGGTTCGGGCTCGGCTCGGCGGGCGGCGAGGGCGGCAGCTCCATCAAGCTGCACGGGCTGAACGCGACCGCGTACGACGCCGAGATGGCCGGGGCGCTCGTCCTGCCGGACCTGAAGATCAGGGTCGTAGCCGGAACGGCCACGACATGCTGAGGCGGGTGCGGGCCGCGTCCGGGTGGTTCCGGGCCTTCCGTCGTACCCGGCCGTTCTGGGGCGGGGTGTGGCTGGTCGCCGGAGGGTGGACCGTCCTCAAGTTCTCCCTCAGCTCCCTGCAGCTGATCGTGAGCACGGGCTTCGGGGGAGTGGCCGGCTACCTCGTCGGCGGCGGGATGATCCTCTGCGGGCTCATCCCGCTGGCACTGCCCGGCCAGCGGTACACCTTCGGGCTCATCGGCGTGGTCCTCGCCGTCGTCTCGCTCGTCGTCTCCAACCTCGGCGGCTTCCTGCTCGGCATGACGCTGGGAGTGCTCGGCGGTTCCATGATGGTCGGCTGGGGTGCCAAGCGGCCGCGCCGCCGCCGAGCAGCGGTGGAGGTGGAGGGGTGAAGGGGGCCTCCTCGCGCGCGTGCCCGGCGGCCGCCCTCGCCGCCCCGGCACCATGTCCGGCCCGCGCCCCGGCACCATGTCCGGCCCACGCCCCGCGCAGGGCCGCCGCTCTCGTGCCGCGCGAAGCCGTGGCCGTGGCCGTGGCCCTCGTCCTCGCCGTGGTGACGGCCGTCTGGTCCGGGCAGCCGAGCCGCGCCGCCGGGGTGACCGCCGCCGTCCAGCCGATGGGCGCGCCCTTCCTGCCCTCCCCGGACCCGCTGCACGTCACCATCGCCAGCATGGTCGCCGTCTCCATGACCGTGGAGAAGAACGTCACCATCCGGCTCTCCGACGGCACGACCCGCGTCACCAACCAGTACACCTTCACCAAACTGAAGATCCGCTCGCACATGAACGTCACCCAGCGGGCGGCCGGCCACACCGTCACCATCGACGTCCCCGACGAGGGCTCCCTCGGCGGCTACGACAGCGCGGGGAAGCCCGAGACCACCACGATGTGGGGGAACATCTCCCACGTCTGCGTCCGGGTCCTCGTCAAGATCTGCGGAGTGCAGGGCCTCCTCGACTTCTTCGGCTCCCTCATCCCGCTCACCGCCGGAGCCGAGGACTTCGTCGGCGACATCTACGCGATCCGTACGGTCGACGATCACGCGGCCCTCGACTCCACCGACAACCCCGTCCACCTTCCCGGAACCATCACGGTGACCACCCCATGAGCGCCCATAACCGCGGTCCGGAAGGGCGGACCCACTGGCGCCGGTCGCTCGCCGTCGCCGTGCCCGCGCTCCTCGTCGCCGGGGGCCTCGGCTCCGCCATGGCGAGCGGCGCGCTGGCCGTCGGCCTTCAGATCCAGGACCGGCCCGTCGACTTCACCACGAGCAGCCTGTACGGGACGCAGTACGGCGCCGCCGTCGTCGACCAGGCCGTCGTCCGGCCCGACGGAAGCACCGGAACGGTACGGGTCCTCCGCATGGGCTTCGCGGACGGCATGATCAACGGCCTCTGCCTGAGCCGGCGCCAGCAGATCGCGGGAGCCACGTACACGATGCTCCTCACCCTCGGCGACGACAATCCGGGCTCCTGGGAGATCAGGACGAAGAACACCGTCCTCGACCTGCGCAACGCCACCGGCGTCCTCGACATGGACGGCGTCGTCGACCTCAACACCAACGGCGCCGACGTGAAGACCGTCAAGGACGCCACCGGCGCGTACGTCGTCAACCCGCTGAACAGCCCCCAGCACCGCTTCGGCATCCAGGCGCGGTACGCCAAGTTCGACCGGATCGTCGGCACCGCCCAGGACTTCCAGATCCCCGGCCTCCTCACCACCCCCAGGCTCAAGCTCTCCGTCCGCCCGGGCACGGTCGCCTGCCCCGCCCCGGCCGCGCCCACGGGGACACCGGGGACGCCCTGACCGACCGTCGCGAACGCCCCGGTACGACCATCGCCCGATACGACGCATGAACGATGCGAGTTGAGCAGCCTCCACCGTCCGGCCGACGGTGGGGGAACCGGGAGCAGGCGAGCCCCGCCCGCGTGTCGCTCGGCCGGTCACCCGTCCGACGGGCCCGCGGCTACGAAGTACAGACGGGGCGGCGCGTCACGGAGCGCCGAGGGACCCCGGACCCGAAGGGCGGCGGAGACGATGGACGGGCGAAGCATCGCGGTGGTGGGCGGGGGCGTGGCGGGTCTGACCGCCGCACACGTGCTGTCGCGGGCGTACGACGTGGTGCTGTACGAGTCCGAGGGGAGGCTCGGCGGCCATGCGCACACCCACGAGCTGCCCACGCGCGAGGGCGGCACCGTCCGCGTCGACACCGGCTTCATCGTGCACAACGAGCGCACCTACCCCCACCTGCTCCGTCTCTTCCGCGAACTGGGCGTCGCCACGCAGGACTCCGAGATGAGCATGTCCGTCCGGTGTGACGGCTGCGGAGTGGAGTACGCCGGTGCCCGGGGCGTCCGCGGGCTCCTCGGCGGCGGCAACCTCCGGCGGGGTCGCCACCTGCGCATGCTCGCCGACGTGTCCCGATTCCACCGGGCCGCCCGGCGACTGCTCACCACGGGGGACGACACGCGGACGCTCGGCGACTTCCTCGCCGAGCACCGGTTCTCGCCCTACTTCACCGGGCACTTCGCCGTTCCGCTCGTCTCCGCCGTCTGGTCCTGCGCGCCCGACCAGGCACTGCGCTACCCGGCCGCGTACCTCTTCCGCTTCCTCGACCACCACGGCCTCCTCTCCGTCACCGGTTCCCCGCAGTGGAAGACCGTGACCGGCGGGTCCGCCGCCTACGTCGAACGCGTGGCCAAGGGGATCTCCTCGGTCCGTACGGCCACCCCCGTGCGCGCGATCACGCGCGGAGCGGACCACGCGCGCGTGACCACCGAGGACGGGGAGACGACCACCCACGCGGCCGTCGTCATCGCCGTCCACGCCGACCTGGCCCTGCGGCTCCTCGCCGACCCCACCGCCGACGAGCGGCGCGTCCTGGGTGCCTTCCGGTACTCCCGCAACGCCACCGTGCTCCACCGGGACACCTCCGTGCTGCCCCGCTCGCCGCACGCCCGGGCGTCCTGGAACTACCGGCTCCCCTCCTGCGAGGCGCGACCCGACGCCGTCCAGGTCAGCTACGACATGAACCGGCTCCAACGGCTGCGCGTGACCGAGCCGCACCTCGTCACCCTCAACGCCGACGACCGGGTCGACGAGTCCACCGTCCTCGCCCGCATGACCTACGAACACCCCGTCTACACGCCGGAGTCCGTCGCCGCCCAGCGCGAACTCCCCGGTCTCCGCACCGCCGTCACCGCCTACGCCGGAGCCCACCACGGCTGGGGCTTCCACGAGGACGGCTGCCGCTCCGGCGTCGAGGCGGCCCGCGCCCTGGGGGTGAGGTGGTGACCACCCACGCCGCCGAACCGGCCGTCGCCCGTACCCCCGCCCTATCGACCCGGGTCCCGGCGCTCTACCTGTCCGAGGTCGTCCACACGCGCGTGAGCCCGGTGCGGTACGGGTTCCGCCACCGCACCTACTTCTGGCTGGTCGACCTCGACGCGCTGCCGCGACTGCCCCGGCTCCTGCGCCCCCTCGCCCGCTTCGACCCCCGCGACCACTTCGACGGCACGGCGCCGACCCTGCGCGCCGCCCTCGACGGATACCTCGCGTCCCAGGGCGTACCGAACGCGGACGGGCGGGTCCTGATGCTCGGCCACGCGCGCGTGCTCGGGTACGTGTTCAACCCGCTGACCCTGTACTGGTGCCACGACCGGGCCGGCCGCCCGGTCTGTGTCGTCGCCGAGGTGCACAACACGTACGGGGGGCGCCACTGCTACCTGTTGAGGAGCGGCGGTACGGGAGCGGCGTCCGGTGACGCGCCGGCCGCGCCCGGCCGTACGTCGGCCTCGTCCGGCAGTACGTCGGCCTCCTCCGGCGGTACGGCGTCCTCATCCGGTACGCCGTCCTCGCCCCGCACACCGGCCGAGGCGGCCTCGTCTGCCGCGGCTGCCTCGTCGGTCGTCTCCGTGGCGAAGGAGTTCTACGTCTCGCCCTTCTTCGACGTCGAAGGCTGGTACCGGATGCGACTGCCGCTCCCCGACGACCGCCTCGACGTCACCGTCCAGCTGTGCCACGACGACGGCACCCGGCCCCTGACCGCCACCGTCCGGGGACACCACCGCCCCGCGACGGCGCGCGCCCTGCTGGGCATCGCGCTGCGCAGGCCGTGGTCCACCGCCGCCGTCTCGCTCGGCATCCGGCTGCACGGAATCCGCCTCTACCTCAAGGGACTTCGCGTACGACCGCGTCCACCGGACCCGGCGTGTGTGCCGCCTTCGGCACCGACGACCTCACCCCAGGCCCAGAACCCGACCCCGGTCCGCCCCCTGTCCTCCCGAGAAGGCATGTCGTGACGCTCTCCCTCCCCTCTTCCCGTCCCACCGGCGCCGCGCACGGCGAACCCACCGCCGACTCCGCCGGCCCCGTCACCGTCGACCCGGCGCGATGGCCCGAGGTGGCGCGCCTCCCGCGCGCCTCCGCCCCGCGCACCGCCATCGCCCGGCGGATCCTGGAACGAGCCTTCTCGCGCCTGCCGATCCGCGTCCGGTACGAGGGCCGACCGAACGCCCACCCCCGGATCCCCGCACCCGCCCGGCACGGCGGCACACAGCCCACCCTCACCCTCCACGACCCCGCGGCCTTCCACCGGCGGATCGGCGCCCGCGGTCTCATCGGCTTCGGCGAGTCGTACATGGCGGGAGAGTGGGACAGCGACGACCTCGTCGGTCTGCTCACCGTGTTCGCCTCCCGCGTCGACGAACTGGTTCCCGCCCCCCTGCGCCGGCTCCGCGGCGCCTGGGTCCGCCGCAGGCCCGCCCGCGACCGGAACACCCTCGACGGCGCCCGCGAGAACATCCACCGCCACTACGACCTGTCCAACGAGCTCTTCGGCCTGTTCCTCGACCCGACCCTCAGCTACTCCTCGGGCGTGTTCGCCGCCTTCCCCGCCACGCCCGAGCGCCTCGCCCCCGCCCAGCACCGCAAGATCGACCGCCTGCTCGACCTCGCGGAGGTGGGTCCCGGGACCAACCTCCTGGAGATCGGCACCGGTTGGGGTGAGCTGGCCGTCCGGGCGGCGGCACGCGGGGCCCGCGTCCTGACCGTCACCCTCTCCGCCGAACAGCGCGCGCTCGCCCTCCGGCGGATCGCCGACGCCGGGTTCTCCGACCGGGTGACCGTCGAACTCCGCGACTACCGCGAGATCGAGGGGGAGTACGACGCCGTCGTCAGCGTCGAGATGATCGAGGCGGTCGGAGCCGACTACTGGCCCGACTACTTCGGCGCCCTGCGCCGCCTCCTCGCCCCGGGCGGACGCGTCGCGCTCCAGGCCATCACCATGCCCCACGAGCGGATGCTCGCCACCGCCCGCACCCACACCTGGATCAGCACGTACGTCTTCCCCGGCGGCCTCATCCCCTCCCGGGAGGCCATCGACCGCGAGAGCGCCGCCGCGGGACTGCGGGTCACCCACGACACCGGCTACGGCGCGCACTACGCCGAGACCCTGCGCCTGTGGCGGGAACGGTTCCACGCGCAGAGCGAGGCGGTGGAGGCGCTCGGGTTCGACCACGTCTTCCGCCGCATGTGGGAGCTCTACCTGGCGTACTCGGAGGCCGGATTCCGCGCCCGGTACCTCGACGTACGGCAGATCCTGCTCACCCCGGCGCCTACCCCGCTGCCCACCCCGGCCGAGGCGCGCGAGGGCAGGCTGTCATGAACGTCCTCGCCCAGAGCCTCGACGCCGGCGCCCTCGAACTCAACCTCGCGGTCTGCGCCGGGGTCGCGCTCGCCGTCATGCTGCTGACCTTCGTCATCGGCACCGTGAAGGGCCTGCACAGGATCGTCGACGTCGCCTGGGGCATCGCCTTCGCCGCGGTCGCCGTGACGACCTGGTTCCTCTCGGCCGGGTACGGCGACGACGGGCGCAGGACCGCCGTCGCCCTGGCGACCGTCGTATGGGGACTACGTCTCGCCGCGCACATCGCTCGGAGGGGACGTGGCCACGGTGAGGACCCCCGCTACGCCCGGATGCTCGCCCGCGCCCCGGGCAACCTGACGTTCTACGCCCTGCGCACCGTCTACCTTCTCCAGGGATCGCTGGTCTGGCTCGTCTCCCTGCCGGTCCAGGCGGCGGCGTACCTGCCCCGCTCGCTCGACGCCCTGGCCTGGGCAGGGCTCGCGATCTGGGCCGTGGGCCTCTGCTTCGAGGCCGTGGGCGACCGGCAGCTCGCCCGATTCAAGGCGGATCCCGCGCACCGGGGGCTCATCATGGACCGGGGGCTGTGGGCCTGGACCAGACACCCCAACTACTTCGGGGACTTCCTCGTCTGGTGGGGGCTGTACCTCACGGCCTGCGCGACCTGGCAGACTGCGGCCCTCACCGTCGTCTCCCCTCTCGTCATGAGCGGCCTGCTCATCAAGGGAAGCGGCAAGCGACTCCTGGAGGCCCACATGGCGCAGCGGCCCGGATACGCGGCCTACACCGCGCGCACGAGCGGGTTCTTCCCCCGGCCACCGCGCCGGAGCGGGGACGGGGCGACCTCGCGATGACCTACTGCCGCACCGGACGCGCCGACCCGGGCGCGCTGCTCGTCCGCAGCGTGCCCGCCGTGCCCACGGCGGCCGTGCTGGTGCTGCACGGAGGGCGCGCCGACGGGTCCGGGCCGCCGCCCGCCCTCAACCTTCCCGCGCTGCGGATGCGTCCCTTCGTCGGTGCCGTGACCCGTGCGGTACGGGGCCGGAACGTGCTGATCGCGGAGGTGCGGTACCGCCACCGGGGCTGGAACGGCCCGCGGGCCGACGCCGCCCGCGACGCGGAGGCCGCCCTGGCGAGCCTCAGGGAACGGGCGGGGCCCGTGCCCGTCGTCCTCCTCGGCCACTCGATGGGCGGCCGTGCCGCGCTCCGCGCGGCGGGCGACCCGGCGGTCAGGGGCGTCGTCGCCCTCGCGCCCTGGTGCCCCGCCGGCGAGCCCGTCGACCATCTCGGCGGCCGCCGTCTCTACCTGCTCCACGACGAGACCGACCGGGTCACCTCGGCCCGCGAGTCCTGGGACTTCGTCCGCAGGGCCCGGGCGGCGGGCGCCGACGCGGCGGGCATCCCGATGTCGACCGGGGGACACGCGATGCTCCGGGGCGCGGACCTCTGGCACCGCCGCGCGGCCGAGCTCACCGCCTCTCTGCTGGCGCACGGCTGAGGGTCGGCCGGGTGCCGTCCGGCGCCCCGGTGCGTCAGGTGGCGATGCCGGGGCTCCGGGCCTCGGCGCCGGCGACCGAGCCCTCGGCGGCGAGCAGCCCCGCGCAGGCGTCCCGGGTCGCCCGGTGCACCGCGCGGGCGAGCCGCGCGCCCCAGAGCGAGCGGGGCCCCGCGAACAGTTCGGCCTCGCCCCCGATCGGTGTGGGAGCGGCGACGCAGACGGCGTCCGTGGGCGTTCCGGAGGCGTCCGCGCCCAGTTCGACCAGGGCCTGAACCTTCGCCTCCGTCGCGGTGGCGACAGCGTTGACCAGGGCGGCGTCCGTGAGCGGCACGGGCAGCGACACGATGATGTTGATCGTGCCGGGCCGGGGAGCCGGCACCCCGCCGGTGCCCGGCGCGGCGGCCCAGCCCCGTACCCCTATCCCGGCGGTGACCACGGCGCGCGCACCGCCGTCCACGGCCTGGCGCCGGTCCGCCACCGAGGCCGCCGTCATCAGCCCCACGCCGGGGCCGGCGAGCCCCGCGCCGGTCGCCAGGTCGCGGAGGTGGGCCACCGGATCGAGACGGTCGTAGCCGGGCGGGACCTGGGCGTTGAGGACCCACTCCCGTGGGCCGATGCCTCCGCCGAGCACGGCGCTCGACACCATGCGCACGCCCGGTCCCGGAGCCCACACCAGGAGCGGCCATTCCCGGCCCTGTTCCGTGTGCGCGAGGAGAGCCGCGTGGGCAAGGGAGGGGCAGGTGAGGGGGGTTCGCGGAGGCACCCCACACCCTAACGCGCGACTTCTCCGGCTTACCCTGACGAGACGCCGGTCGGCAAGGGCCGCTTCCGGGGGGTCGTACGGTCACAGGTCCGAGGTGACGCGACCGCCCCGGGCTCGTTGGCCGGTCATGTCGTCCCGTCATATCGCCTCCGGAACCTCGATATCTGCCGACCGCTCCGACCGCTCCGACCGTCCCGCACTCGACGCCGCCGAGGCCGCGCTCGTCGAGAACTACCCCGGCCTCGTCCGGCTCGCGTACCTCGTCCTGCCGCCCGCGCTCGGCCGGCACCGCCGCGTCCTCACCGCCCACGGTCTCGTCCAGAAGGCCCTCGCGGAGTCCGGCGGCCGGCGCGGCTGGTCGGAGCCGCCCCGCACCGCGACCGGGAGGGGAGCGGGGACCAGGGTGGAGGGTGTGACGGAGACGGGGTTCGGGGCCGGGGCCGGGTCTGACTCCGAGTCCTCCTCCGAGTCCTCCTCCATGTCCGAGCCCGCCGAATCCCGGTCCGAGTCCCAGTCCGAGTACGGGTTCGGGGCGCCGGGCGCCTCCGGGGAAGTCCGGCCGCCCGAGCCTTCCCTTCCCGCGCAGCGGGGGAGCGAGCGGCCCGCCTACTCCTGGCTGCGGGCCACCGTCGTCCGGGCCGCGCTCCGCCCGCCGCGCCGCTTCGCACCCTCCCTGACGCTGCCCGTCGTCCTCGGCCTGAGGTTCTTCCCCCGCGCCGGCGGCTCCGAGGAACTCGCCCTCGACCGCGCCCTGGCCGGTGCGACGCCCGAGGTCCGGGCCGCCCTCGCCCTGCGTACGCTCGAACGCCTTCCCGCGGACGCGGTCGGCCGTCTGCTCGCCTCCGCCGGCGTCGCGGATCCCGCCGCCGCCCTGCGCGCGGCCGACCGGCTCGGCGCCGCGACCGGGACCGATGTCACCGCCCTCCTCGGCAGCGCCGAGTTCGACCCGTGCACCGTCCACACCCGCCCCACCGACCTGTTGCGCCGACGCCGACGCCTCCGGCTCACCGCACTCGCGGGCGCGGCGCTCCTCGCCACGACCGCCCTCGTCACCACCGTCGGCCTCCGCTCCGGGACGGCCTCCGGCCACGCCGTGTCAGCGACCGACCTCTCCGCCGCCGCGCTCGCCCGGGCCCTCGACCCCGTCGCCCTCGAGCGCACCCCCGCCGAGCGCTGGGCCGACACCTCGCGCGTCGACCACACCGCCTGGCCCGCGCGTGGCGCCAGGACCGGCGACACCGCGCTGCTCCGGCGCGCCCTCGACGCCTGGTCCCGGGACACGGGCGCCGAGGTCCGGCGGACCGCCACGCCGGGCACCGCGTCCGCGCCGCCCGCCGAACCGCCCCGACTCCTCTACGCGGGAACGGTGGACGACGCCGTCGTGGTCCTGCTCCACGACGGGCGCAGGCTCGCCCGGTACGCCGAACCCCGTGACGGAGACGGGCCCGCCGCCCTCGACCTCGCGCGGGCCGACGACGCCGACGTCACCACGGGAGCGGCCGTCGTGCTCAGCCGTACCCCGGGGCGTGCGCGCTACCTCCTCGCGCCCTGGATCGCCGAGGCGGGGGTACGGGACCTCCGGGCGCCCGGCACCGCCGCCCGCCCGCTGGAGGTCGCCCCGGACGGCGTCACCGCGCCCGTGCCGTACGACGGCAAGGGCGGGTGCTCGCGGGTGTCCGCGCTCCAGCTGACCTCCTCGTCCCGGATCGTCGAGGATCACGCCTTCCTCCTCGTCGACCTCGGGGAGTTGACCCCGGCCCACCTGACCTGGACACCCGGGCCCGGTACGGGAGCCCCGGCGCGGCAGCCGCGCGAGGCCACGGGGGAGCGGGGGCTCGCCGCCTGGGCGCGTTCGGCCTGCTCCCTGCCGGTTCTGCACGGCACGGGCGTCCGCTCGGTCAACCGCTGGGAGTACGCGGAGCAGCCGCTGCCCGAGCGGGCGGGGCGGGCGGTGTGGGTCTGCTCCCGCGTGGACACCTGGGAGGGGAGCGGCCGGGTGTCCGTCTCCTTCGAGGCACCGGCCGGGGCGCGCATGGTCGCGGAGCTGGGGGACACGGCCGCGTGCAGCCGCTTCGGCCAGCACGTGCTGGCGGGGGCCTACTGGACCGCGCCGTCGGGCACCCGGTACCTGCTCGCGGCGGGCAGCCGCCGCCTGACGGGTGTGACCGCCGTGGGAGCCGTCGCGGCCACCGCGCGGGGTCCGCTGCTGTCGGCCAGGGCGGGTGCGGGGGGCGCGGAGGGGGCGGACCCGGGCGCCGGGGCCGTACGCCTCACGGGCCGACTCGCCGACGGCTCCACCCTCCCGGCCCTGACGGCACCGACACCTTCCCGGCCTTGACGGCACCGAGGTCCGCCAGGTCTCGACGGCGCCGACCGGGCGGCTCGACCGGGTCGCAGGGTCCGGGTCTCCGAGCCTCGCCCGGGGTGGGGGAGCGGGTCAGCGCCTGGCGCGTCGGCGGGCGATGATCAGGCCGAGGACGATCCCCACGAGGAGGGTGACCGTGAGCACGGCCCAGAGGGGCAGTGTGACGGTGGGGATCCAGAGCCTGATGCTGACGGACCCGGTGTTGGCCGCGATGAACCAGATGGCGAGGCCGGCGAGCACGAGGAATCCGACGGTGCGCAGCCGCATGTCCCGGCCCTTGACCGTCAGCGTCGAAGGGCCGTGCCGAGACGATCCTTTTTGTTGCATACGTTCCATTATCGGAGCGTAGGGCCGTTTCCTCGACTGCACGGAGTTCCCGGCGGATTCCCGCCGGGAACTCCGGCCCGCGAGGGACGGGCTGTGCGCCTCCGGGTCATTTCGGGTCGCGGTTGAAGATCGACTTGGACCAGGAGTAGCCGAGGGCGGTGAGGGCGAGGCACCAGGCGAGGGCGAGCCAGCCGTTGTGGCCGATCTCGGTGCCGAGGAGGAGGCCGCGGAGGGTCTCGATGGCGGGGGTGAAGGGCTGGTACTCGGCGATGGGCCGGAACCAGCCGGGCATCGTCTCGGCCGGGATGAAGGCGCTGGAGATGAGGGGGAGGAGGATCAGCGGCATGGCCATGTTGCTGGCCGCCTCCGGGTTCGGGCTGGCCATGCCCATCCCGACCGCGATCCAGGTGAGCGCCAGGGCGAACAGCGCGAGGAGCCCGAAAGCGGCCAGCCATTCGAGCGCCGTGGCGTCGGTGGAGCGGAAGCCGATGGCCACGGCGACGGCGCCGACGAGGACCAGGCTGGCGAGCACCTGCAGCACGCTGCCGACGACGTGCCCGATGAGCAGGGAGCCGCGGTGGATCGCCATGGTGCGGAAGCGGGCGATGAGCCCCTCGTTCATGTCCATGGAGACGGAGATCGCGGCTCCGATCACGGTGCTGCCGATGGTCATCATCAGCAGGCCCGGGACGAGGTAGGCGATGTAGTCGGAGCGGTCCGCGCCGCTGCCGCCGATGCCCGCGCTCATCACGTCTCCGAAGATGTAGACGAAGAGGAGCAGCAGCATGATCGGCGTCAGCAGCAGGTTGAGGGTCATGGACGGGTAGCGGCGGGCGTGCAGCAGGTTGCGGCGCAGCATCGTCGCCGAGTCGCGGACCGCGAGGGAGAGGGAGCTCATCGGACGGACTCCTTGGACGCGTGGGCGGCGGTGGTGGGGTTGGTGGTGGCGGTGAGGGCGAAGAAGACGTCGTCGAGGTCGGGGGTGTGGACGGTGAGTTCGTCGGCTTCGATGGTGTGGGTGTCGAGGTGGTCGAGGATGGTGCGGAGTTGGCGCTGGCTGCCGTCGCTGGGGAGTTGGAGGGTGAGTGCGTCGTCGTCGTGGGTGGCGTGGGGGAGTGTGTGGG
Source organism: Streptomyces sp. Qhu_M48 (assembly GCF_051305195.1). Lineage (NCBI taxonomy): Bacteria > Bacillati > Actinomycetota > Actinomycetes > Kitasatosporales > Streptomycetaceae > Streptomyces > Streptomyces sp. Qhu_M48. The sequence goes on from NZ_CP195432.1 coordinate 2,650,666, forward strand.
CGGCGGTGCGGTAGGTGGTGGGGTCGGAGAAGCGGAGTCGTACGTGTCCGCCGGGGATGAGGCGTTTGAGTTCTTCGGCGGTGCCTTGGGCGGCGATCTTTCCGTTGTTCAGGACGGCGATCCGGTCGGCGAGTTGGTCGGCTTCTTCGAGGTACTGGGTGGTGAGGAAGACGGTGACGCCGGTGGTGACGAGTTCGCGGATGATCTGCCACATGGTGTGGCGGGAGCGGGGGTCGAGGCCGGTGGTGGGTTCGTCGAGGAAGATGACGCGGGGGTCGCCGACGAGGGTCATGGCGATGTCGAGGCGGCGTTTCATGCCGCCGGAGTAGGTGGAGGCGGGTTTCGCGGCGGCTTCGGTGAGGTCGAAGCGGTGGAGGAGTTCGGTGGTGACGCGGCGGCCTTCGTGCTTGGGCAGGTGGTGGAGGTCGGCCATGAGGAGCATGTTCTCCTCGCCGGTGATGAGGCCGTCGACGGCGGAGAACTGGCCGGTGACGCCGATGCGGGCGCGGACGGCCTGGGGGGTGGTGGTGAGGTCGTGGCCGAGGATGTGGGCCTGGCCGGCGTCGGGGGTGATGAGGGTGGAGAGGATCTTCACGGCGGTGGTCTTGCCGGCGCCGTTGGGGCCGAGCAGGGCGAACACCGTTCCTTCGGGGACGTTCAGGTCGATGCCGTCCAGGACGGTCTTGTCGCCGTAGGACTTGCGCAGGCCGACGGCGGAGATGGCGGCGGGGGACGGTGAGCCGTCCGCCCGGTTGCTCGTAGGCATGGCAAACGAAGGCATGGGGCCCTCCCTCTCGGAGGCGTGGGTGGCTGGGGGTGGGCGAGTCCACGGGGTTGCCGGTCAGGAGAGTCGCTGCCTCCCGCTCGCATCACCATGATGGCACAAGTGTGGCGCCATGGCGAGGCCATTGTGGCGCCAAGTGTGCCGCGCGTGTACCGCTGTGTACCTGACCTGCGGGGATGTGTGGCACAACAAGGGCGCCTCCTCGCTGACCTGTGAGCTGGCGCGGAGGTGCCATGGTGGCGCCATATGCGGGGTGGGGCCGCATCGGCGGGCCCGTTCAGCACGATGCCGACGCCCCGCGTGGTGCGGGCGTCGGCACGGGCTGTGTGGCGGGTGGCGGGTGGCGGGTGGTGGGCCGACTCCGGGAGGGGCTCGGGGGCCTTGTCCCCCTGGGCCGGTTCAGGCGCGGCGGATCACGATGTCACCGGCGCTGGTCCGCCCCCGGACCTCGACCGTCTCCTCGGATGCCTGGGGTCCGTCCGCCGCCCCGAGCTCGTTCCGCACGCGCCCCGCGGTGGACCGTACGTCCAGCCAGGCGGCGGACCCTTCGGCGATCCCGATCTCCAGCGCCCCGGCGGCGGTCTCCAGGGTGATCCGCCCGCGCACCACCTCGGCGAGCCGGATGGCGCCGCTCGCGGACTTGGCGGTGACCGAGGAGTCCGCGCGCGCGACGCTGATGGGTCCGTTGGACGAGCGCACGTTCAGCTCGCCGCGGATCTCCCCGAGCGCGGTCTCGCCGTTGAGGTTCTTGACGGTGGCCGTTCCGTCGGCCCGGCCGACCCGTACCCGCCCCGACCCGTGGATGTCGACCTCGCCCGTCGCGCGGTCCACGAGGACGTCCCCGTGCGTGGTCTTCAGCCGTACGTCCGTGCCCTCCTCCAGCTGGATGTCGCCGGTGGCCGTGGTCAGGCGGCACTTCCCGAACCGTCCCTCGGCGATGAAGTCGCCGAGGCCCGTGCGGCCGGCCAGGTCCGAGCCCGTGGGCAGCTCGACGGTCACGTCGATCGATCCGATCTTGCCGAAGGGCGAACGCTTCTTGGGGCCCCTGACCGTGAGCTCCCTGCCCGTGCAGGTGACCTTGGTGTCCTCGGCGGCCTGGACGTCCTGCTTGTTGCCGGGGTCGCTCGGTGTCACCTCGACCACGGTGTCGGTGCGGTCGGCCGCGATGATCCGGACCCGGCCGAAGTCGAGTTCGAGGGTCGCGGAGAGGGGCTCGGGCGTGTCGAACGTAGGCATGGCTGAGCCGTCCTTCGGGTGTGGGTCGCTGGCTGCTGGCTGCTTCGTCGGGCGTGAGGAGTGACGGGGTGCGGGGTGGGGGTGCGGGATCGGGGTTGCGGGGTCGGGCTAGCGCACCCAGCCCGTGAAGCCCTGTCCGGCCGAGGTCGTCCTGCCGGTGTGTCCCTGCGCGGTCGAGGGCGCGCGGCCCGATCCGCCCGTCCCGCGGTCCGCCGTGGGTTCCAGGGCGGCGGCGACGGCCCGGACCAGCCAGGCGTTGACGGAGAGCCCTTCGCGGTTCGCGGCCTCCTCCACCCGGACCTTGAGCTGGGCGGGCGGACGGAAGTTGATGCGCGAGGTGGCGCCGTCCTCGACGTCCACCGGCGCCGGCGGCATGGGTGCCGGTGGTGCCACCGGCACCTCGGCCTCGCCGAAGGTGTCCGGGGCGGGCGGGGCCGTGACCACGAACTCGGGGTCGAGCCCGCGCAGCCGTACGTCGACCGAGCCGGGGGCCAGGTCACGGGTGACCTCGTCCATGGCGTCGGAGAGCGCGTTCAGCAAGGTGAGCCGGGCCGCCGATTCGAGCGGGGCGGTGAGCCGCTTGGCGAGGGCGAGGGCTTCGTCTCCACCGGCTTCGGCGGCGACGCCGAGTTCGTGCCGGAGGCTGTCGACGTAGGGAGTGAGGTCCATGCTCCCAGAATGGCACCATCGTGGCGCCATTGCAATTCGCATGGCGCCACGCTGGCGTGGAGAGGGTCCCCTGGGGCGGGTACGGGGTCAGGCGGCGGGGCGCAGGGTGGCGGCGGCGTTCGTCTCGCTGAGGTCGACGCCGTGGAACCGGACCCCCGAGGGGGTGAGTACCCCGGCCGTCGAGGCCGTCGACGTCCTGCGTCCGCTCGCGAAGACGACGAGCCGCAGGACGGCGAACCGCGCGGCACCGGTGAGCGCGGAGGCGGTCAGGTAGACGCCCTGTTCGAGCGCTGCCCCCGGCATCGCCACCACGAGGTGCAGGGTGAACACCGCCACGCAGGTCACGGCGTACCCGGCCCCCGCGGCCCCCGCCGACTGCACGTGCTGGCGCCATGTCGCGCGTCCACCCGCTCCGAAGGTGAAGCGGGCGTGCAGCTCGGTCGCGAGGAGGGTCGAGGCGATCGTGATCAGGGCGTTCGCCAGGGCCCATGGCATGCGGTCGGCGAGCGCCACCACCGCGAAGCTGGAGGCGACGCCGATGCCGCCGCCGCAGAGCGCGAACCGCGCGAAGGCGGCGAAGGCGGTGGGTGCCGCCTCGGTCCGGTGGTGCCGTTCCGGCTTCATGATCCGACCCCTCCGATGACCGACTCCGCGAAACCCGAACTTCTCGGCCCGGGTGGGACGGAGGGGGCATCGCCTGTGCCGCCAGCATGGCGCAATGTGTGGCGCCATCGCAAGTCATTATGGCGCCATGATGCTCGCTGGTGGCGCCCAGGTGGGGGTGAGGTGGGAGAAGCCGCAGGTAGGGGCGGTGGCGCCACGTTTCGGCAATGACGAGCAGCGGAAGGTGGCGCCACGTTCCGGCAATGACGAGCAGCGGAAGGTGGCGCCACGTTTCGGCAATGACGAGCAGCGGAAAGGGACCGGGAGCCAGGCTCCCGGTCCCCGTCGCGGGACCTCGGATCACCGGTGGTGGCAGGACCAGTGGCCCTTCACCCAGTCGTGGTCCCAGTGGCCGGGAACGTAGACCCACTTGTAGGAGTGGTCATGGTCCCAGTTCCCGTTGTGCCACTTCCCGTGCTTGTCGTGATGACCCTGCTGCCAGGTCTTGTGGTGGGTCCACTTCTTCTCCCAGTGGCCCTTGACCCACTTCTTCTCCCAGTGCCCCTTCTTCCACTCGCACCGGTCGTGCCGGTCGTGGTGGTCACCCGTCACGACCGTCGTGGCGACGGATGTCGGCGCGGGAGCCGCTGCCGCCGTTCCTGACAGGCCGAACGCCGCACCGCCCGCCAGCAGGCCGGACGCCGCGGCGCCCGCCACCAGGCGACGGACTCGTATGGACGTGGTCATCGCACACACCTCCTTCGAACACATCGGCATCGACGCGCACGTACGGGGAACCGCGTGATGGTCCGGGCGGGATCCGTCTCGGTGACGGCTGCCTGAGGGCCACCGGCCCCGCTGCGCGCGATGTAGGGGGTTCGAAGTCGAAGGCGCCGTGGATGAACCGAGGGCGAAGAAAATCGGATCGCGGCGAACGGGGCCGCGTACAGGCGTCATCCACAAGGGGTGCGGCTCCGAATACCCAGCAGAAACTCCTATCCGGTCCGAGCCCTCCAGGGGGCGGTCATGAGCACCATCACCGTGTCGGCTTCCGCCGTGACACGTCACAGCGTCGCCCTTCCGTTCGACTGGAGGACTCCGGCCGTCGCCCGTCGCGTCGCGGCGCGCTGGCTCGCCGGCTCGTGTGGCCGGCCGGACCGTATGGCGGACGCCGTGCTGATCGTCTCCGAGCTGGTCACGAATGTCGTTCGTCATACGTGGGGGCCCTGCGTGCTGACGCTGACGACCCGCGGAACACTCCTCGACATCGCCGTCGCCGACGAGAGCGAGGAGATGCCGCAGACGTCCTGGGATCCGCCGGTCGACGAGCGGGGCGGCCTCGGCTTCCCGGTGATCCGAGGGCTGGGCGGTCGGGTCAAGGTGGTTCCCGCCCTCGGGGGCAAGACCCTGCACGTCGCGCTCGACCTCGACCCGGTGCTCGGCCTCGACCCCGCTCCGGACCTGGCCTCCGTTCTCCAACGCGACCCGGCCCCCGTTCTCCACTGCGACCTGGCCCCGATTCCCGACCGCGACCCCGTCTCCGACCTCCTTCTCGAACTCGACCCCGCCCTCGACCCCGCCCTCGACCCCACTCTCGACCTCGGTGGAGGTGGTCCGGACGAATCGGGATGAACCACTCCTCGGCCCGCCGTCGGGACCCTCACCCGATTGCCACCGCCGCCCGGCACCGGCACGGGATCGCGGGCAGAGTCGGGGAGTGGCAGAGCCAACGCACCCCACGCACCAGGTCCGCGCCGCAGGCGTGGCGGCCGGCTGAAGCAGAGGACGGTGAGCAGCGCTTGCCGCAGGGAAACGGGCACCACACAGCCGTGGAGGAGCTGCTGATCCGCTCCGCCGAGGGCGATCACGAGGCGTTCGCCGGCGTGTACGACGCGCTGGTCGGTTCGGTGATGGGGCTGACGTGCCGGATCCTGCGCAACACCGCGTTGGCGGAGGAGGTGACCCAGGACGTCATGATCGAGGTCTGGCGCACCGCCGACCGCTATCGGCCCGAGCGGGGCACGGCCAGGACATGGGTCCTCACGCTCGCCCACCGGCGGGCCGTCGACCGGGTCCGCGCCGCGCAGGCGAGCACGGAGCGCGAGCAGCGCGCCGCGATGCTGTCCCCCCGACGCGCCTTCGACGAGGTCGCCGAGACCGTGGAGGGCCGGGACGAGCGTCGACGGGTGTACCGCTGCCTGGGCCGGCTCGGCCGGCTGAACCGGGTACCGCTGGTGCTCGCCTACTACGAGGGACTGACCTATCTCGAGGTCGCCCGGTCCCTGTCGACCCCCGCGGGTACGGTGAAGTCGAGGATGCGCGCGGGCCTGCGACAGCTCCGCGCCTGTCTGGAGGGCGGATCATGACGCCTGCCGAGAACCCGCACGAGGCCGTCGGCGCGTACGTCCTGCACGCACTCCCCCCGGCCGAGGAAGCCGCGTTCGAGAACCATCTCGCGGGCTGCGAGGAGTGCCGCCGCGAGGTCGACGAACTCCGGGGCACGACGGCCCGGCTCGCGGCCGCCGAGAGCGTCACCGCGCCCCCCGAACTGCGGCAGCGGACGCTGGACCGCATCAGGGCCACTCCCCAGGACCACGACATCCGCCCGCCGCGGCCCCACCTGTCGCAGGCCCGCCTCCCGCAGCCCCGGGGGCGCCGCCGGGTGGCGAGCATGGCCCTCGCCGCGTCCCTGGCCGCGGCCGCCGCGCTCGGCGGCATCGCCCTGTGGCAGCACTCCGAGGCCGAGGACGCCCGGGCCAGGGCCGTACAGGCCGAAGAGCGGGCGCGTGACGACGGCACGGCCGTCGCCGACGTGCTCACGGCACCCGACGCGGCACTCCACACGGAGAAGCTGTCCGACGGGGCGACCGTCGCCGTCGTCGTCTCCCGGGGCGAGGACCGGGCGGTCTTCACGGCCCGCAGCCTGCCGGCCCTCACCGGCGACCAGGTGTACGAACTCTGGTACGCCGCCGCCGCGGGCGACCTCCGCCCCGCCGGCCTGCTGCCGGGCAGCGGCGAGGAGTCGACCCGGCTCCTGGAAGGCCCCCTGGGGGACGCCGTCGCCGTCGGCATCACGGTCGAACCCGCGGGCGGCTCCGATCAGCCCACCAGCGAGCCCCTCGGCCTGATCCCGATCGGGACGTGAGCCGCGGCTTCCACCGGTCGTCGGGTCGGGGCTCCCAACGGGGGCGGGGCGCCCCACCGGTCGTCGGGGGCGGGGGTCCCGTCCTGAACACCCTTTCCGCGCACGCACAATGACAGGTGTGCAGAGTTGGATGCCGCCGGAGCGCGGGCCGTTCGTGGGACGGCACAGTGAAGTCGCGGACGTCGTCGCGCGGTTGGGGCATCACCGGCTGGTGACGCTGGTCGGAGTGGGGGGCGTCGGCAAGTCCCGGCTCGCGGCCCGGGCCGCTGACGGTCCGGCGGTCGACTCCTTCGAGACCGTGCACTGGTGCCCGCTGTGGTCGCTGGGGAGCAGAGCGCTCCTGACCACGCTGGTCGCCGACGCCTGCGGTCTGTCCGACCACTCCTCGCGGGAGCCCGTCGACGCGCTCGGCGCATGGATCGGACAGCGTCGCGTCCTGTTGATCCTGGACTCCTGCGAGCACCTCGTCGCCGAATGCGCCGAGCTGGTGGAAGCCCTGCTCGGGCGCTGCCCCGGGCTCGTGGTGCTCGCGACCAGCCGCGAACAGCTGGGCGTGGCCGGCGAGTTGCTGTTCCCCGTGGCACCCCTCCCGCCGGACACGGACGCCCTGGACCTCTTCACCGAGCGGGCGGCCGCCGCCGGCGTCTCGTGGGGGAGCGCGGAGGACCAGGTGGCGGCGGCCGAGGTGTGCCAACGGCTCGAAGGGATTCCGCTGGCGCTGGAACTGGCGGCCGCACACCTCCCGGACCAGCCCGTCCGGGACATGGCCCTGCTGCTGCGCGACCGGCTCGGGCTCGCCGAGCCCGCCGACAGCACGCTCCAGCCGTCCCGCCACCGGGCGCTGCGCACCACCATCGGCTGGAGCCACGAACTGTGCGAGCCCCGGGAACGGCTGCTGTGGGCACGGCTTTCGGTGTTCCGCTCCGACGCGTCCGTGGCGGACGTCGTACGGGTGTGCCGCGGCGGTCCCCTCACCGACGAGGTCGTGGTGGAGGCCCTCGACGGACTGCGGCGCAGAAGTCTACTCACACTGCACGACGGCAGGCTGCGGATGCTGGACACCGTCCGCGAGTACGGGGCGATGTGGCTCGACGAGCTCGGCGAGACGGCCGCGACGGCCGACCGCCACGCACGGTACTTCCACGAGGTGGTCGTCTCCGCCGAGGGCGCCTGGTGGGGACCCGGCCAGGCCGCCGCGTACGCGCGGATCGCCTCCTGTCACGGAGACCTCTGCGCAGCCCTTGAGCATCTGCTGGCCACGGACCCGGGCCGGGCGGCGGCCATGGCGGGGAGCCTGGGCTTCTTCTGGGCGTGCTGCGGCCATCTGCACGAGGCCGGGCACTATCTGGAGGAGTGCGCGCGGCTGACCGCCGAGCCCGCCGCCGTGGTGGCGAAGGCCTGCTGGGCGCTCGGCGTGGTGCGCTGCCTGCGCGGCGAGTACGAGGCGGCGGACCGCCTGGGCGAGCGGGCGCGGCGGGCGGCGCTGCTCGCCGCGGACGACGGGCTGATCGCGGACGCCGCGTACCTGCGGGGCCTGGTGATGCTGCTGCGCGGCGAACCGCTGCGCGCCCTCGACACGGCGGAACGGGCGTTGGCGAGGCCGCTCGGCGCCTCACCCGCCGTGGCGCGGTGCCGACTGGTGCGCGTGTTCGCCCTGACCGCGTCCGGTTCCCTGCTCCGGGCTCGGGCCGCGGCGGAGGACCTGCGGGCGGAGTCCGTCGCGGCCGGGGAGCACTGGACCCGGTCCTACACCGAGTACCAACTCGCGGTGATGGCCCTCCATGAGGACCGGTCGGCGGACGCCGCCGCGCACGCCCGCGCCATGCTGCGGGACAAGCAGGCGATCGGCGACGCCTTCGGGCTCGGTCTGGGTCTCGACCTCCTCGCCGCCGCGCTGGCGGCGCTCGACGAGGCCGAGCGGTCCGCCACGGCCTACGGGGCCGGGCAGGCGTTCTGGGACATGGTCGGGCACCCCCAGCGGGGGACGCCGGAGCTGGAACCCCTGCGCGCGCTCTCCGAAAGCACCGCACGGCGCCGGATCGGCGACGCCGCGTACGACGAGAGCTACGTCCTCGCCACCCTCACCGACCCCTATCACACGCTGCGCGGCCTGCTCGCCGCCGACTGAGCGGGCCTCGTCCCCGCCCCTCACCCTCTCGCACTCGTATTGCCACCGCGAGTGAAGTGCACGCCTTCTCCTTCTCCGGCCGGAAGACGGCCGCGGCCCGCTGGGTCGAGAAGCACCGGGCGCGGGGGCTGGACCTGCCCGTCGCCGACGGCGCCGCCGCGCTCGACGCTGACGCGGCGGGCTCGGCCCCTCGGCGGACTGATCGGGGCACTCGGCGGACGCGGGGGCCGCGGCGGTACCGGCCGGCGATCAGGGAGATCCCCGCCGCTCCACGGCCCGATCGGCGGATAGCCTGGGCGGATGCTTACAGAAGTGACAGCGACCCGCTACGTCACGCCCCTGCGTGAGGGCGGATCGCTCCCCGGGATCGTGGAGGCCGACGACCTCGGCACGTATGTCATGAAGTTGTCTACCTGGTGGCGCTGACCTGCATCGATGCGGCGGCACACGCCCCTGGCCTGGGCGGATGAGTCTTTCAGCGTCTTTCAGGGTTGTGCTGCGTTGCGCGGTCGATTCTCCCCACGCGCTCCCCAGAGCCGTCGATACTCCCCAGATTCTCCCCAGGAGGAGCTCCTGCGGCGGGCTGTGTGGCGAGGAGGCCAGCCCATAGCAAGCACCTCCTTGAGTACGGTGAGTGACTGCCCGGCGGGGCCAGTAGAAGCCTGGCCCGCTGTCGGGGCCTCATCACAGCACCCTGCATGGGCCCCGAATCCGGCCATGAACAGCCACATGCCGATGTGGAGGGCGTGAGCGCGCCCGCCGCGCAGCTGAAGGGGCGCTGCCCGAAACTTTGGGGCAGCGGCAGGAGACGGCTCCGCGGCCCGCCTCGGGTGGCGGGCCCGCCGGCGGCACGCCGCCGCGCGGGGCACGCCACCGGAGCCCGGCTTGGCCGAGATCGACACGGCCTGGCAGCGCAGCTTCACCCACGCCTGAACCTGCGCTTCTCCCACCAGCGGGCCGCGACAGGAGTTTCTGCGGTATGGCACCAGCGGCGGGGTCCGCCGTCGTCGCCCTATTGGACCCGTCGCATGAATGAGGACGGCATGTCTCCAGCGGCCCTCTTCCACAGCCGTGTCTCCGCCGATCTCAGCCACCTGCTCGGGCTCAACGAGCGTGATCACCAGCGTCTCTCGCCCCCATCCGGCGGAGAACGTCCACCTCGCCAGGCGTGCTCGGGGGCAGCTGACTACGAGGCCGGACTCCACCTACGGGGCGACGTCATCCGCCCCTGAACGGTTGACCTGAGAGCTCGACGAACAGCCCGGTGAGCTCGTGGGCGGCACGCGCACGGCCACGGCAAACCCGTCGATCCCGCAGGGCCGGGGTGACCTTCGTCATGGGTCCGGCCGTCGTCGTCGGCGGTGAGTTCGATGAATCCATCACGACATGAGCGTTTGGCCGCACTCCCGGCCTGGGGTCCAGTTCATCGGGTCTCGGGCGGAGTTTGTGCATTTCCTGTGAGCCAGGATAGGACTGCTCCGCTGATCAATTCTGCGGGGGCCACAACGGTGCATATCACCCGAACACTCGTCATATCCATGGCGATCACCATGACCGTGCTCGCGGGCACGGAACAAGCAGCGCAGGCCGTCGGCCTGTGGTCTGCTTCCAGATCCGGCCCAGGTGCCGGTGAAATCCCTGAACAGGGCTGGGGGTCGGCCCGCGGGCGCGGCCACGCCGCCTCCGGCGATGCCACCGACGCGGACGCGTCCGGCGGCCGCACCGGCGCCCTGAAGGGGCGCGGCGAACTCGCGCCGGACTTCGGCACCACCCGGCTGAAGCTGGGTAAAGCGCCCAAGACTCAGGTGCCTTCCTACCGCAAGGTCCCGTCGCCACGCCGGGCCGCGCCCAAGGGGTTCGACCCCAAGGCCAGTTCGGAGGTGCCCGGCAAGCGGGCTGCCGATGCGCGGACGTTCGTCAACCCGGACGGCACCTTCACGACCCGCTACTACAACGAGCCGGTCAACTTCCTCGGTGACGACGGCAAGTGGAAGGCGATCGACACCCGGCTGGCGAAGTCGTCGCCACTGGCGCTGACGGAGGAGACTCCGGGATCCGGCTGGCAGGCCAAGTCGACCGAGGACGAGATCTACTTCTCCGAGTTCGCCGATGCGGAAACGTTTGTCCGCCTGGGTACCGGCATCGACGACAGCACCGCGATCGGCTACTCGATCGAGGGTGCGGCCCGCTCGCAGGGCCGTGTCAACGGCAACGTGATCACCTACCCGGACGTCCGTCCTTCGACGGACGTGGAACTGATCGCAGGAAGCGACTCCGTCAAGGAGACGCTGATCCTCAAGGACAAGAACGCGCCGACCGAATGGCGCTTCCCGCTGGCCCTCAAGGGCCTGACGGCCAAGCTCGACGGCCTCGGCGGCGTCGTCTTCAACGACGCGGCGGGCCGTCAGCAGGGCTGGATGCCGGCCGGCTGGATGGAAGACTCCAAGAAGGCGCCGAACTCCGACGAGGGCGTCATCTCCTCCGGCGTCACCTACGGTCTCGCGCGGCAAGGCGCCCGCCAGATCCTGGTCGTCAAGCTGGACCAGAAGTGGCTGTCGGCCCCCGAGCGGGTCTTCCCCGTAAAGGTCGACCCCTCGGTGAACGGCCTGGAGGCGGCCTCCGGCACGTACGTCGAGTCGCCGTACACTCAGAACTTCTCCGGCTCCACCGAGCTCAAGGTCGGAACGTACGACGGCGGCGCCCACAAGGCGGCCTCGTTCCTGAAGTTCAACGGCCTGGACACCACCCTCAGGAACGCGTTCGTCATCAACGCGAACCTGAGCCTCTACAACACCTACTCCTACTCCTGCACCGCACGCCCCGTGACGGTCCACGAGATCACCTCCAACTGGTCCGAGGGCAGCACCAACAGCTACCCCGGCCCCGCGACCGGCGGCGCGCTGGGCTCCAAGTCCTTCGCGCACGCCTGGCGCCAGGACGGCAACTCCCCCTGGCACTGCGGCGCCGCCACGTGGGAGTCGATCCCGCTCGGCGACGCCGGCCGCAAACTGGTCAACGACTGGACGCACGGCCGCAAGGCCAACTACGGCCTGGCCGTGAAGGCGGCCACGGACGACTCCAGGACCTGGAAGAAGTTCGGCTCCGACAACTACCCGAACGGCAAGCCCAGCCTCGACGTGACCTGGTCGAAGTACGGGGCCGCGTACGAGCTGGGCGGCTTCGTCCAGCCCCCGACGGCCACTGCCGACGGCATCTTCAAGGTCACCGTCACCAACCAGGGCCAGCAGACCTGGGGCAGGAACAGCAACTTCAAGCTGCGCTACGACCTGTTCGACGCCAACGGCATCAAGGTGGGCGGTGACTACTGGAGCAAGATCCGGTGGACGGACATGCCCTACGACGTCGGGCCCGGAGGCTCCGCCACCGTCGACGCGCACATCGCCCCGCTGGCACCCGGCACGTACACGCTCCAGTGGACCATGGACGAGTACGGCGTCCGCAGCTTCGTCGACGACGGAGTGCCGGGCCCGACCGTGCGTTTCGACGCAGTCAACGCCCCGCCGTACATCACCGGCGCAGCTCCGCCGAGCGGCACCGTCGTCGACACCCTCACCCCGACGCTCTGGGCCACGGCCACCGACCAGGACAAGTCCCCTGGCGCGCTGACCTACCAGTTTGAGGTCTGCGAGGTCGAGGGCAAGGACCTCCGCAAGAACTGCCGGGGCAACACGCACGCCGCGTCAGAGAGCTGGACCGTTCCGTCGGACTGGCTGAAGTGGGCGAAGACGTACACCTGGTATGCCTACGCGAACGACGGCAAGGACCAGTCCTCGCGCACCGCACCGTCGATCCTGACCACCCAGGTACCGCAACCCGTCATCACTTCTCACCTCGGCGGCGCCGACAGCGGCCGCACCTTCGGCGAGCGGGCCGGTAACTACGCCACCGCCGCTACCGACGCAGCCGTACCGAGCGCGGGCCCCGAGCTCGCGGTCACGCGGACGTACAACTCGCAGGACCCGCGCCAGACGAACGCCTTCGGCGCCGGCTGGGCCACCCGCTGGGACATGCGGGCGGTCGCCGAGCCCGACGGCAGCGTCGTCGTCACCCTCGACAGCGGCAGCCAGGTCCGGTTCGGCCGCAACGCCGATGGCACCTACAGCGCGCCGGCCGGTTCCGTAGATGTCCTCTCGGAGGTTGCCGGCGGCGGCTGGACGCTGCGCGACGCGGCGGCCACGGTTCACACCTTCGACGCGACGGGCCGCCTGACGAACGTCAGGGACGGCCACGGGCGCGAGCAGACGCTCACCTACACGGCTGGGAAGCTGACGAAGGCCACGGACGCGCTGTCGAAGCGGGCGCTGACCTTCACCTGGTCGGGCGCGCACGTCGCGTCGGTGTCCACCGACGCGGTCGGCCCGATCGCTCCGGCGCTCACCTGGTCGTACACCTACGACGGCGACCGCCTGGTGAAGGTCTGCCCGCCGGACTCCGCCACCGCGTGTTCCACCTACGCGTACACGGCCGGCTCGTACTACCGGGGCCTGGTGCAGGACGCGGGCCCGGTCGGGTACTGGCGGCTGAACGAGGCCGAGGGCGAGTCCGCGGCCAGCGAGGCGGTCTCCCGCACGGGCATGAACGCCGGCCACTACCGCGACGTCACCCTCGGGGCCGCGGGCGCGCTGGGCGCGACCGGCAACAAGGCGGCCTCCTTCGACGGCACCAACTCCTCCATCGAGCTGCCGGGGACCTCCCTGTCCGCCTCGACCGTCCTCTCGGTCGAGCTGTGGTTCAAGACGGACCGGGCGGGGACACTCGTCGGCTTCCAGGACAAGCGACTGTCGGAAGGCCAGCCGATCCGCTGGAACCCGGTCCTGGGCATCAACCAGGCGGGCAAGCTGCACGGCGGCTTCGAGCTCAAGGGCATGGGGACCACCCCCGTCACCTCGCCCGGCACGGTCACCGACAACGCGTGGCACCACGCCGTCCTGACCGCCACGGGCACCGAGCAGGTCCTCTACCTCGACGGCGCGCGCCTGGGCGCCATCCCCGGAGTGGTCGACCACTTCGGCAAGACCTACACCTACCTGGGTGCCGGCTACTCCAACCCGAGCTGGGACGGCGGCCCCGCGGGGGTACGCCGCTTCACCGGTGCCATGGACGAGGTCGCGGTCTACCACCGCGCCCTCGACGCCGGGGCGGTCAAGGCCCGTTTCGAGGCTCGTGCGGGATCGTCGAAGCTGACCGGTTCCACCCTGCCGTCGGGCCGGGTGAGCGCCCAGGTCGAGTACGACGGCGACACCGGCCGCGCGACGAAGGTCACCGACGAGAGCGGTGGCCTCTGGCAGATATCCGAGCCCCGCTACGCCGCCGGCTCGCAGGCCTACAGCGACGCCGTCCGGGCATCGGGCCCGGTCAACTACTGGCGCCTCGGTGACAGCGGCGGTGCCTCGGCGGCGGACGAGATATCCGGCGGCGGCAACGGCTCTTACCGGGACGGTGTCGCGCTCGGCGGCGTCGGGGCGTTCCTCGACGGCGACGACGGCGCGGTCACCCTCGACGGGACCAAGGGCGTCATCGAAGTACCGTCCGAGTCGATCAGTGAAGCCACCGCATTCTCCGCGGAGCTGTGGTTCCGCACGGACAAGCCCAGCGGTGTGCTGCTGGGTCTGCAGAACACCGAGCTGGGCACCACCCCGACGATGTGGAACGCCAGCCTCCTCGTCGACGGCGAGGGCAAGCTGCGCGGCCACCTGTGGGACGGCCCCTCCGCGGGCTGGCCGGTCATGGGTGGCGCCAAGGTCACCGACAACAAGTGGCACCACGCCGTCATCACCGGCGGTCCCGCCGGTCAGTCGTTGTACCTCGACGGCGTCAAGATCGGCTCCAAGGCCGGCGTGGTCAAGCCGGAGACCCTGGTCCACGCCTACCTGGGCGCCGGCTACTCCAGCGAGGAGTGGGACGGCCAGGCCCGTGCGACCCGCTACTTCAACGGCCAGCTCGACGAGGCCGCCTTCTACACGAAGGAGCTGGACGCGGCGACCGTCGCGGACCACTTCAAGGCCCGCAACCGCCTGGTGTCCGGCAACGGCGACCAGTACGAGGGCGTCGTGATGGCGGACGCCCCTGCCGGCTACTGGCAGCTGGACGAGACCGGCGGCACGACCGTCGTCAACAAGGTCGCCGCGGCCGGTGTCAACGGGACCTACACCAAAGCGACGCTGGGCAACTCCGGCGCGTTCGGCACAGGCGACGGTACCGCCGCCGAGTTCAAGGGCGACGGGTGGGCCGAGCTGCCCGGCGGCCATCAGGCGAGCACCGACCTGTCGACCGAGCTGTGGTTCAAGACCACCAAGCCCGGCGTGCTCTTCAGCGACCAGGAGAAGCCGCTCCCGGACGCCTACAGCTACGCGCCGGTCCTGTACGTCGGCTCGGACAACAAGCTGCACGGCCAGTACTTCACCCGAGGTACCGAAGCGACCAACACCTCGCCGAACACGGTCACGGACAACGAGTGGCACCACGCCGTGGTGACGGCGCAGGGGGCCACTCACACGCTGTACCTCGACGGCGCCCAGGTCGCCCAGACCACCACCGTGCCGGTAACCCACGAGAACAACCAGCGCACGTACATCGGCGCCGGCTACACCAGGTGGTGGCCTGCGTCCCCGGGCGACGGCGTGCAGTACTTCACCGGCCAGATCGACGAGGTCGCGGTCTACCCGCGCGCCCTGACCGGTGACCAGGTCGCGCGCCACTACGGCGCCCGCGCCCAGGCCTCGGGTTCCTCGCTGTCGGCGACGGTGACGGTCACCGACCCGACGGGCGCGAAGACGTCCAGCACCTTCGACGCGGTCCGCGGCCAGCGTCGTACCGCCTCGACGAACGCGGACGGCGGTGTCACCACGTACGCGTACGACACCGGCGGCTTCCTGCACACGGTCACCGACCCCAACGGTCACGCGACCATCACCGGTCACGACGAGCGCGGCAACACCGTCTCGACCACGACCTGCCGGGACGCCAACTCCTGCTGGACCTCCTTCGCGGAGTACTACAACAACCCCGCGGACAAGCTGGACCTGCGCAACGGCAAGCAGACCGCGATCCTCGATGGCCGCTCCTCGGGGCCGGCAGACACCCGCTACCGGACGACGACCTCCTACACGGACCTCGGCCTGACCGACACGGTCACCTCGGTCGATGGCCGTACGGCGAGGACCACCTATACCACGGGCACCGAGCTCGCGGTCGGTGGCGGAGTGACGCCGAAGGGCCTGGTCGCCACGAAGAAGTCCACCGGCGGCGCCACCGTCTCGTACGCGTACTTCGAGAGCGGTGACCTGGCCAGGACGACGGCGCCCTCCGGCGCGGTCACGACGTACACCTACGACGGCATCGGCCGGAAGCTGACCGAGACCCAGGTCTCCGACGCCAACCCCGCCGGCGTCACCACGACGTACGCCTACAACGCCATGTCCCGCGTCACCGCGGAGACCGGCCCCGGCGTCAAGAACGAGATCACCGGCGTCACCCACACAGCCAGGATCAGCCGCACGTACGACGCGGACGGCCACCTGCTCACCGAATCCATGGAGGACACCACCGGCGGCGACGCCACCCGTACCACCACCTACCGCTACAACACGCGCGGCCTCAACGACAGCGTCACGGATGCGGCCGGCAACGAGTCGACGTACGCCCACGACGCCCTGGGCCGAGTGATCAGCGCGGCGGACCCCGCGGGCAACGTCGTCACGACCTCGTACACCAAGCGCGGCCAGGTCGCCGAGACCGTCCTGAAGAACTGGACCGGCGACCCCTCCGGCCAGACCCGCGACCTGGTCCTGGGATCCAAGGCGTACGACCCGGCCGGCCGGCTCGCCTCGAGCACCGACGCCATGGGCGCCACGATCGCCTTCACCTACTACGACGACGGCCTGACGGCCACGACGACGGCGAAGCAGGTCACCCAGTCCGACGGCTCGAAGAAGGACATCGTCCTCGAGTCCACCGTGTACGACGGCGCGGGCAACCCGGTGTCGGCCACCGCGAACGGTGGCGCCACCACCGTGAACACGCTCGACGCCCTGGGCCGCACCACCCGCTCGGTGTTCGACCCGACCGGCCTGAACCGGGTCGCCACCTTCGCGTACGACGCGGAGGACCGGATCACCGAGTCGACCCAGTCCGTCGACCGCACCGGCAAGAAGATCACCTCGACCACCGAGTACGACGCGGCGGGCAACCCGACGAAGCGGACCGTCACCGACGGCACCACCACCCGGGTCTCCTCCGCCACCTTCGACCAGCGGGGCCTCCCACTCACGCAGACCAGCCCGCGCGGCATCACCAGCACGGGCCGGTTCGACGAGCTGGGCCGCCTGGTCGAGCAGACCGCGCCGCAGGTGCAGGCCGAGGAGAACGGCGGTGCGGCCACGGCCGTCACCCCCAAGTCCCTCGTCGGCTACAACACCTTCGGCGAGACCACCGAGTCGCGTGACCCGCGCGGCCTGATCACCCGGACCGAGACCGACAAGCTGGGCCGCACCGTCGCGCTCACGCTGCCCGACTACACCCCGCCGGGCGCGACCGCAGCCATCACCGCCGTCTCGCGCACGACGTACGACAAGGTCGGCAACACGGCCTCCACGACCGACCCGCTGGGCCGCGTCACGTACTACGGCTACGACCAGCTGAGCCAGCTGGTCAGCAAGACCGACCCGGCGATCGCCGGTGCGCAGGGCCTGACGGCCCCGGGCGCCGCGAACTTCAACGGGACCTCCACCGCCCTGTCCGGCGGCGGAATCTCCGCCTACACCTGGACCCCGACCGGTCTGCCGCTCTCCGCGTCCGATCCGACAGGAGCACGCACCGAAGCCACCTACGACGAACTGGGCCGCAAGCTCACCGCCACCACCATCGAGCGCAAGCCCGCCCCGCAGAACCTCGTCTCCCGCTTCACCTGGGACGACGCGGGCAACCAGGTCTCCTCGACCACGCCCGGCGGACGGGTTACGAGCGCGACCCACGACAAGGCCGGCCAGACCCTGACGGTCACCGACCCCGCCGGCGGCACCAGCAGCGCCGTCTACGACGGCCTCGGCCGCCAGACCGAGAGCAAGGACGCGACCGGCCGCAAGACCGTCACCGCGTACGACCTCGCGGGTCAGCCGGTGTCCGTGACGGACTACGGCACGGGCACGACCGCCCTGCGCACGACCACCACCGAGTACGACGCCGACGGCAATGTCACCGCGTCTGTCTCGCCCGGCGGTGCGCGCACGACGTACACGTACGACGCGCTGGGCCAACTCACCAAGCAGGTCGAACCGGTCACAGGCACGGCCACGGACTCGATCACGACGACCTTCGGCTACGACGCGGCGGGCAACCGCACGCGCCTGACCGACGGCCGCGGCAAGGCCACGTACTACACGTTCAACAGGTGGGGCCTGCCTGAGTCGACGATCGAACCGGCCACCACCCAGCACTGGAACCCCGACGTCCGCACCTGGACGAACGTCTACGACGCGGCCGGTCAGCTCGTCACCGAGCTCCTGCCGGGCAACGTCAGGCGCCAGAAGACGTACGACGCGCTCGGCCGAATGACTGCCGAGACGGGCTCCGGGACCTCCGTGGCCACCCGCCCCCGTTCCCTGTCCTACGACCTCGCCGGCCGGCTGACCGGCGTCGGCGGCGACGGAGTCCTGGCGAACAACACCTACACCTACAACGACCGCGGCCAGCTGCTCTCCACGGACGGTCCGGGCGGCACCTCGTCCTACGCGTACGACGCAGACGGCATGATGACCTCCCGCACCGACGCGGCGGGCGCGACGGCCTTCACCTACGACACGGCCGGACGTCTCGACACCACGACCGACCCGCTCACCGGCACCCAGGTGCGCAGCGACTACGACGCGGCCGGACGCCCGACCGCCGACGAGTACGCACGCCCGACGGCCGGCGGCACCTGGACGATCGGCGCGAAGCGCTCGTACACCTACGACTCCCTCGGCCGCCTCGCGGACGACGGCGTCAAGAAGACCGGCACGGGTGCCGCGGTACAGGGCACTGCCTACGAGTACGACCTCGAAGACCGCCTGGTCAAGAAGACCACCTCGGGCACGGCCGGGGCGGGCGCGGAGACGTACGTCTACGACCTCGCCGGGCGAATGACCTCCGAAAGCAGCGGGGGCACCACCACCGGCTACGAGTGGGACAAGGCCGGAAACCTCACCAAGAAGGGAGACATCACCGGCACCTACGACTCCCGCAACCGGGTCACGGCCTGGGGAACCCAGACCTTCGACTACTCCGCCCGCGGAACCGTCAAGGGCATCACCGACACCGCCGGCCCGGCCCGCACGATCAACTCGGACGCCTTCGAGCGAACGGTGTCGAACGGCACCAGCACCTTCACCTACGACTCGCTCGACCGGGTCATGACCCACAACGGCGCCGCCTTCAGCTACGACGGCGGCTCCAACAACCTGGTCAAGGACGGCACGTCCACCTACAGCCGCACCCCCGGCGGCACGCTGCTCGCCAGCGCCACCACCGGGACGCCCGGGTCGGCCGGCCTGGCCGTCACCGACGGCCACACTGACCTGGTCGCCAGCCTGTCTCCGGACGGCACGTCGGTCACCTCGTCCCGTGCCTATGACGCGTACGGCAAGGTGACCGCGAGCAACGGCTCCACCCCGTCGGTCGGCTACCAGTCGGGCTGGACGGACTCGGCCACGGGCGAGGTCAACATGGCGGCCCGCTGGTACCAGCCCGGCACCGGCGGCTTCACCAGCCGCGACACCTGGCAGCTCGACCCCAACCCCTCGGTCCAGGCCAACCGCTACACGTACGCCAACGCCGGCCCGATGAACGGGACCGACCCGTCGGGCCATCACACCATCCTCAATTGCTTCAAGCCGGCGAAGACCAAGCTCGGCTGGCTCATGAAGGGGAGCCCCCTCTGCGTCTTCAAGGAGGCCTTCCTCAACGGGGAGCACAGCGTCACCAGCCAGGACATGTGCTACTCGAACGCCTACATGCGTGAAATGTGCGACCGGGCGTACAACCGCAACAAGGGCAGCGGCCGGCTCATCGACATGCGCGGCGAAACGCGCACGGTAATCCGCGATACGCCCAGCCGCAGCCACAACTACTCGGGCGGCGGGCGAAACCGTGGCGGCACCACCACGCTGACCCGCCCGAAGCGCCCGACCGTACCCCCCAGGCCGATAGCGCCGCAGAACCCCTACGCGGGCAAGAACCCGCCGCCGGCACCGAAGCACATCCCCAAGCCGGACTGGAACCCGACCCAGGCCGTCTGGAACGCCACCCAGGCCGTCGACATGGTCGTCAGCGGCGCCAACCTCCTCGCCATGCTGGCGGGCGGCGCCGACACGGTCCTCAACCCGGACCAGGTCCCGGACACGCAGGGCGCGCCCGGCGCGGATCCGGGGTCAGGCGGCAGTGACGACGGGGCGCAGGACTGCAGGCGTGGAGGCAAGGGTTGGGTCGATCCCAGTCCTGTCGACAGCAAGAACGGGAATCGAGCCACCGGGGTGGAGGCATGCCTCGATCTCTCCTATGTAACCGCCAACCCCGGCACCCCCACCGAGACTCGTGCCGGAATCAAGCCACCTGGGTATGACTGGGCCCGGTCCTACGTCGGATATCTGGGAGGTCGGCCCCGCGACGTCAACGCCTGCCATCTCCTCGGCGCCCAGCTGAGCGGATCGGGGACCGACCTGGCCAACCTTGCGACCTGTGGAACTGACGCGAACTCCTACGTAGGCAAGCCCCAGTCGCCGATTCCTCCCATGGACAGCATGCTGAACTTCGAGGACACAGTCCGGTCCCTCATTGATTCAAAGCATGTCGTGCGATACAAGGTGACACCGGTCTACAAAGACGGCCGAACTGTGCCCTACGAATTCCGCATGTCCTACACGGCATGGGACAGCAAGGGACGCTACGTGGGCTCTGATGCCACAGCAGTATCCAACCTGATTTACACTGCTGGCCGGGGTTGGAAGAACCTGGGCACCGCGATCGACAGCCGCACCGGTGGAGACGTGCCCCTCCCGGGGCAGCCATGAGATGGCCTTCCACCACCACGCGAAGGAAAACTGATATGCCTCACCGCGCTGTCGCGCGCCTGCGTGAAGTTCTCCCGCCGCCCGTCTCCGGCGGCGACTCGATCGACTGGCAGGAAATTGAGCGGACGGCAGGTCTGACGTTTCCTGTCGATTACCGCGAGTTCGTCGAGTCGTACGGAGGTGGAGAGATCGACGAGTACCTGTCCATCAGTACGCCGCCCGTCCCCGGGTCGGCGTACGGAGACCTCTTGGACAGAAGAGATTCCGTCCTCTCGCCCCCGGACCGTGAACATCTCATTGCGCTCTTGCCTGGAAGTGAGCTGCCGTCACTGCTGCCCTTCGCGGACTCGGCGAGCAGCGATGTGGCATTCTGGCTGTGCGAGGGCGCTCCCGAGGACTGGCGCGTGGCCATCTTTCGGAGGCAGACGCCGTACGGGATGAACCGCTGGACCGTGTTCGATGGCGGAATGGCGTCGTTCTGCGTGGCGGTCCTGACTGGCAAGGTGAACCCGTTCAGCGAACGGCTTTCAGCGGGGGATCGGCACGAGTTCCTGACTTGGCGTCGGGTGTAAGGCCAGGTCACAGTGACAGGTTCCATCCCTTCCCTGGGGGGCTGTGAGACCTGATCCACTGGGGTAGTGGCGTGACAGAGTCCCTGGATGTCGGCGGTGACGATTGCGTTGCACACCACCGACAGCCCGGGGGCTCTGTTGCTTCCGTCTCACTACAGAAAGAGCGGCTGGGGCATGCTCAACCTGAGTGGAGGTGTCGTCGCAGCCGGCAAGGAGTGGACGGACGATGGCTCGGTCCACGAAGTGCACTCCTTGAAGCGGCGGGCCGTCAGGGTTACGTGTCCCGTGCCGATACCGCCGGCGTTCGTGCACACGCTGCGAAACCACATCGATCGCTTCGGCATTGCGCCAAGCGCTTTTCGCCAAGAGGCCCTATGACCTCCGGCGGGCCGGGATTTCGTTCGCCTCCCGCATGGTAAGGGTCGTGCGTTCCAAGAAGGCGCCTGACCCGGGGGCAGCGGAGAGCCGCCCCTCCAACCGGAATGACATTCGGCTGGAGGGGCGGCTTTTCGCTGTGGGTCCCCCTTGGAGCTGTTGGGGGTCCGGTTCCTGGCGTCCGAGTACGGCACGGGCCCGGTTCATGCCGGCCAAATCGATTCGCTGGGACTCGACGCGAACGGGACTCCCCTGGCGAATGCGGCGGACGAGATCCTGCTCGGTCTCGTCGACGCGATCACGAAGGTCCAGCGTAAGCAGGAACGTTGCGGACCTGGGGCATCACGGAACGGGCGACCTGGAGGTGCGGCTGCGTACCGGACGGGACTTGGAGCGTGCCCATGACCTGTTCCGTGCAAGCTATGCGGCGGCGTAGGCGGCTAAGTAGCTCGGGCGCTCCTCACCGGCGATCACTCTCGGTTACTATGCTCACTTCATGCCGGAAGCTGGCAGCAAGGGGCGTGGCACCATCGATGGTCTGCTTGGGGGAGCGGGGATGAATGGCCCGCCGGCCGAAGCTCCCCAGAATCTCCCCAGCACGGTTGACCGGTGAACTGCGCCTCCACACTCCGGATGAGTTGTCCGTGGATTGCAAGGTTGAAGAGATGGGTGGCCTGCGAAGTGTTGCAAGAGGTCGTAGCGACCCGCTATGTCACGCCTCTGCGTGAGGGCGGATCGCTCCCCGGGATCGTCGAGGCCGACGATCTCGGTACATATGTCATGAAGTTCACCGGCGCGGGCCAGGGCCGCAAGACCCTGGTCGCCGAGGTCGTCTGCGGGCAGCTCGCCCGCAGGCTGGGGCTGCGGGTGCCGGAGCTCGTCACCCTCCAGCTCGACCCCGTCATCGGGCTCTCCGAGCCCGACCAGGAGGTGCAGGAGCTGCTCAAGGCGAGCGGCGGGCTCAACCTGGGCATGGACTTCCTGCCGGGCTCGCTGGGCTTCGACCCGCTGGCGTACGAGGTCGACCCCGTGGAGGCCGGCAAGGTCGTCTGGTTCGACGCGGTCATCAACAACGTCGACCGTTCCTGGCGGAACCCGAACATGCTCGTCTGGCACGGCGACCTGTGGCTCATCGACCACGGCGCCACCATGATCTGGCACCACAACTGGCCGGGCGCGCAGGCCTCCGCCGCCAAGCCGTACGACGCGTCCGACCACGCGCTCGCCCCCTTCGCCCCGGACGTCGCCGCCGCGGCCGCCGAACTGGCGCCGCTCGTCACGCGCGAGCTGCTCGACGAGGTCGCCGCGGAGGTACCCGACGAGTGGCTCGTCGACGAGCCGGGCTTCGACACCACGGACGAGCTGCGCGCCGCGTACGTCGAGGCGCTGCTGCCGCGCGCCGCCACCATCCACGAGCGGATCACGCTCGGACCGCGCCGTGAGAACAGGCCGCAGCGCCCGCCCGGCTGGCTCGCCGAGCGCCTCGCGCCCCGGCCGCACTCCACCGAGAAGGACAGCACCCCGTGACCGACCGCGATGTCTTCGAGTACGCGCTGCTGCGCGTGGTGCCGCGGGTCGAGCGCGGTGAGTGCTTCAACGCCGGGGTGGTCGTCTACTGCCGCGCCCGCTCCTTCGTGGCGGCCCGTACGCATCTGGACGAGGCCAAGCTGTCGGTGCTGGACCCAGCCGCCGACGTGGCCGGCGTCCGGGCGGCGCTGCGTGCCGTCGAAGGGGTCTGCCTGGGGGGTGACGCCGCGGGCCAGGCCGCGCCGGACGACGCCGGGCGGCGCTTCCGCTGGCTGATCGCGCCGCGCTCCACGGTCGTCCAGCCGGGGCCCGTGCACACGGGGCTCACCGCCGACCCGGAGGCGGAGGTGGAGCGGCTGCTCGGCCTGCTGGTGCGCTGAGCGCGTCCGCCCGCTTCCCGGTCCGGGCGAGGGGAGTGACCCGGTGCACCCGGTGGGCCGTTGACACCGGGTGCCAGGGCTTCTAGCGTCTCGTTCTGCGGACGATACTAAGCGGTCGCTCATGTGCGGGACGCAGGAGCGGGTGACCGGTTCGACCGCGACCAGGGACGATCCAAGGGCGAGGAGAACCAAGCATGTCCACCACCGAGCAGCGCGTAGCCGTCGTCACGGGTGCCGCACGGGGCATCGGGGCCGCCACGGCGCTCCGCCTCGCGGCCGAGGGCCGCGCCGTCGCCGTACTCGACCTCGACGAGGCGGCCTGCAAGGACACCGTCGAGAAGATCACCGCCGCGGGCGGCACCGCCCTCGCGGTCGGCTGCGACGTCTCCGACAGCGCCCAGGTGGAGGCCGCCGTCGCGCGTGTCGCCGCCGAGCTCGGCGCGCCGACGATCCTCGTCAACAACGCGGGTGTGCTCCGCGACAACCTCCTCTTCAAGATGTCCGAGTCGGACTGGGACCTCGTCATGAACGTGCACCTCAAGGGTGCCTTCCTGATGGCGAAGGCCTGTCAGAAGCACATGGTGGACGCGGGCTTCGGCCGGATCGTCTCGCTCTCCTCCTCCTCGGCGCTGGGCAACCGCGGCCAGGCCAACTACTCGGCCGTCAAGGCGGGGCTCCAGGGCCTCACCAAGACCCTCGCGAAGGAGCTCGGCAAGTTCGGCATCACCGCCAACGCCGTCGCCCCGGGCTTCATCGTCACCGAGATGACCGCGCAGACCGCCGAGCGCGTGGGCATGGGCTTCGAGGACTTCCAGGCCGCCGCCGCGTCCATGATCCCGGTGCAGCGGGTCGGCCGCCCCGAGGACGTCGCCAACGCGATCGCCTTCTTCGCGGGCGACGACGCCGGCTTCGTCTCGGGCCAGGTCATGTACGTGGCCGGCGGCCCGCTCAACTGACCACCGGCAGACAGAGGAGCGAGAAGCGCATGACCGCACAGGTACGGCCGGAGCTGTCCGGCAAGGTCGCACTCGTCACCGGCGCGAGCCGGGGCATCGGCTACGGCATCGCCGAGGCTCTGGTCGCCCGTGGCGACCGGGTCGTCATCACCGGGCGCGGCGAGGAGGCCCTCAAGGAGGCCGTCGAGCGGCTCGGCGCCGACCGGGCGATCGGCGTCCCCGGCAAGGCCCACGACGAGGCCCACCAGGCCGCCGCCGTCGAGGCGGCGATGGACGGCTTCGGCCGCGTCGACTTCCTGATCAACAACGCCGGTACGAACCCGGTTTTCGGGGCCATCGCCGACCTGGACCTCGGGGTGGCCCGCAAGGTCTTCGAGACCAACGTGGTCTCCGCGCTCGGCTTCGCCCAGCGGACCTGGCACGCCTGGCAGAAGGAGCACGGCGGCGCGATCGTGAACATCGCGTCGGTCGCGGGCGTCTCCGCCTCACCTTTCATCGGCGCATACGGAATGAGCAAGGCCGCGATGGTCAACCTCACTCTGCAATTGGCGCATGAATTCGCGCCGCTCGTGCGGGTCAACGCAATTGCCCCGGCCGTGGTGAAGACGAAATTCGCGCAGGCGCTCTACGAGGGCCGGGAAGCGGAGGCGGCCGCCGCCTACCCGCTCGGCCGGCTCGGCGAGCCCGAGGACATCGGCGGCGCGGCGGCCTTCCTCACCTCGTCGCAGTCGGAGTGGATCACTGGTCAGACGCTCGTGGTCGACGGCGGGATTTTCCTGAACGCCGGAGTCGGGTGACCGATAATCGGACACTTTCTTGATCTGGTGTCCGGATTGAGACCGGTTCTGCAATGAATGCCTCAAGTGCCCCGTCAGGCTCGAACATTGACCTGACGGGGTGCTGCGGTATCGTCGGCCGACCCCTGGCTGAACGAGGAGCGTGCACGTGTTCAACCGGACCAGTCTGCAGGCCGCTGCAGCCCTTGTGTCCATATCCCTGGTGTCCGGATGCAGTGTCTTCTCGGACAGTGAATCCGCCGGGGATCAGAGAATCGTCATCGGCACGACGAGCTCTCCCACCACGCTTGATCCGGCCGCCGCCTGGGACAATTCCTGGGAGCTCTTCCGGAATGTGTTCCAAACCCTGGTGAGTTTCCCGACGGGAAGTACGACACCGGATTCGGACGCCGCCGAATGCAAGTTCACCGACACCGCCAGCCGGGTCTTCGAGTGCAAGCTCGTGGAGGGCCTCACGTTCTCCAACGGGCACAAGCTGGACGCCAAGGCCGTGCAGTACTCGATCGAGCGCATCCGCACGATCAACCACAAGGGCGGCCCGAACGGGATGCTCGGCTCGCTCGACAAGATCGAGACCGTGGGTGACAGGACCGTCGTCTTCCGGCTCAACAAGTCGGACGCCACCTTCCCGTTCGTCCTCGCCACGCCGGCGATGTCCCTCGTGGACCCCGCCGAGTACCCGGCCGACCAGCTCCGCAAGGACGGCAAGCTCACCGGCTCGGGGCCGTACGTCCTCGACTCGTACGACGAGCGCAAGACGGCAGAGCTGACGAAGAACCCCACCTACAAGGGCTTCGCCGACCGTAAGAACGGCGGCGTGACGATCAAGTACTACGACGCGTCCGACGCCATGGTCGCCGCGCTCAAGAAGGACGAGATCGACGCCACCTACCGCGGCCTCACCGCCGAGGAGGTCGTCGCCCTCCAGGAGGACAAGCCCGAGAACAAGGGTCTCCAGCTCGTCGAGTCGACCGGCGCGGACATTCGGTACCTGGTCTTCAACGCCGAGGACCCGACGGTCGCCAAGCTCCCCGTCCGCAAGGCCATCGCCCAGCTCGTCGACCGCGACGAACTGGTCAACAAGGTCTACCAGGGCACCGCCGAACCCCTGTACTCCATGGTGCCCAAGGGAATCGCCTCCCACACCACCAAGTTCTTCGACCGCTACGGCACGCCGAGCGCGAAGAAGGCCAAGAAGATCCTCCGCGACGCGGGCATCACCGAGCCCGTCGAGCTGACCTTCTGGTACACGACGGACCGGTACGGTTCCTCGACGGCCGCCGAGTTCGCCGAGCTCAAGCGGCAGCTCGAGGAGTCCGGACTCTTCACGGTCAGGCTGAACGGCAAGCCCTGGAAGGAGTTCCAGGCGGGCTACCAGAAGGGCGAGTACCCGGTCTTCGGGCGCGGCTGGTTCCCCGACTTCCCGGACCCGGACAACTTCGTCGCGCCGTTCATCGGCAAGGAGAACGTCCTCGGTACGCCGTACGTGAGCCCCAGGATCACCGGCGAACTCCTCCCGAAGTCCCGCCGCGAGAGCGACCGCGGGACCGTCACGGACGAGTTCGTGGAGGCTCAGGAGATCATGGTCCAGGAGGTCCGGCTGCTGCCCCTGTGGCAGGGCAAGCTGTACATCGCGGCCGGTGAGGACATCGGCGGCGGCGAGCGCGCCCTCGACCCGCAGACGGTCATGCAGCTCTGGGAGCTGTACCGCCGGGCCAGCTGGTAGACGACCTGCGGGGGCCACTGTCAGTGGCCCCCGATAGGTTTTCGGACGGAGATACGAGAACGTCCACCGGAGGTTGTTGACCGTGACCGACACCAACATGCTGCCCGAGTCCTGGCGGGGTGTCCTCGGCGAGGAACTGCAGAAGCCGTACTTCGCCCGGCTCACCGAGTTCGTCGAGGAGGAGCGTGCCAAGGGACCGGTCTTCCCGCCGAAGGACGAGGTCTTCGCCGCCCTCGACGCCACCCCGTACGACAAGGTGAAGGTCCTGATCCTCGGTCAGGACCCGTACCACGGCGAGGGGCAGGGACACGGGCTCTGCTTCTCGGTCCGGCCCGGCGTGAGGACCCCGCCCTCCCTGCGGAACATCTACAAGGAGATGCAGGCCGAGCTCGGCCACCCCGTCCCGGACAACGGCTATCTGATGCCGTGGGCCGAACAGGGCGTCCTCCTGCTCAACGCCGTGCTGACCGTCCGCGCCGGCGAGGCGAACTCGCACAAGGGCAAGGGCTGGGAGAAGTTCACGGACGCGGTGATCACCGCGGTCGCCTCGCGCCCCGACCCCGCCGTCTTCGTCCTCTGGGGAAACTACGCGCAGAAGAAGCTGCCGCTCATCGACGAGGAGCGGCACGTGGTCGTGAAGGGCGCCCACCCCTCGCCCCTCTCGGCGAAGAAGTTCTTCGGATCGCAGCCGTTCACCCAGATCGACGCGGCCGTCGCGGCCCAGGGACACGAGCCGATCGACTGGCGCGTCCCGGACCTCGGCTGAGCCTCGGCCCGATCCGGGCCGGGTGCGGCTAGCGTCGGCTCTCCCAGTGGGTGAGCGGGTGGAGGTCGCGGTGACCGAGCAGCAGCAGGTGTCGGACGACGGTGTCATGACCAGGATCGGGCAGGCCATGATGCTGCTCCACGGCGGCGACCGCGAGGAGGCCCGCAATCGCTTCGGGCTCCTCTGGCAGCAGATCGGCCCCGACGGGGACCCGCTGCACCGGTGCACCCTCGCGCACTACATGGCGGACGCCCAGGACGACCCCGACACCGAACTGGCCTGGGACCTCCGGGCCCTGAGCGCGGCGGAGGGGCTCGCCGACGAGCGGACCGCCGAGCACGGCTCGGCGGTCGCGCTCCGGGCGCTGTACCCCTCGCTCCACCTCAACCTGGCCGCCGACTACGCCAAGCTCCAACGGCCCGATGCCGCGCGGGTCCATCTGGACCGGGCCCGCGCCGCCTCGGACCACCTCGACGACGACGGCTACGGAAACGGGGTACGGGCCGCGATCGACCGCCTGGACCTCAGGTTGCGCGGGCTGTGAGTGACGGGGCCCCGGCCGCGCGCCGTGCGGTGAGCGACAGGGGCTCGGGTCGCGCGCGGTGAACGACCGGAGTCCGGGCCGCGCGTGCGGGAGCGCCTTGGGCTCGGCGGCCCTCGCGCGATGCGGGGCCTCAGCGGCCGTACGTGCCGTGACAGATGCGGGACGGGTCGCTGCCGGGGGCCCAGCCCCCGTACCGCTCTCCCAGATCGCAGACGTCCGCCCGGGAGACCGGCGGGTTCCTCGGCAGGCCCGTCAGCTCGGGCGGTGCGGGCGGCGCCGGCCGGGCCGCCGGGCGCGGACGCTCACGTCGGCGCGGTACGGCCTCCGGGCGCGGAGCCTCCGGACGGGCCGGGGCCGCCGCACGCCGGCGTACCTCGGACGGGGTCGTCGCGCGGGGCGTCGCCGACGGCGGGGGAGCGGGAAGTGCCGTTTCGAGGGCCTCGCGGGCCGGGCCCTCGACGATCTGCGGGGCCACGTCCTGCGCGGGTCGTACGGTCTCCGCGGCCGGCGCCGGAGCGGGCGCCGTCCGCGGGGCGTCCACCGAGACGCAGCCCGCGAGGGCGGCCACGGCCGCCCCGACCAGGATCTTCGCTGTGGTTCGGGTTGCATGCACCCGCGCCACTCTGCTGGCCCGGCCGTGACCTTCGCGCCCCTACCGGCGGGGAATGCCCCGCGAGGGTGAGCCGCGGGGGGACCGGGCTTGACCGGTCGGGCGCCCGTGCGGGTCGGTCAGTCGCCGGTCTCGCCGTCGACCCGCTCCCGGATCAGATCCGCGTGGCCGTTGTGGCGGGCGTACTCCTCGATCATGTGCAGGTAGATCCAGCGGAGGTTGAAGGGCTGCCCGGTGCGGTGCGTGCCCACGCCCAGGTCGTCGAGACCGTGCGAGGCGGCCAGAGTGCGCGCGTGGGCGATCTCCGCCTGCCAGGTCGCGAAGGCCTCCTCGTAGGTGTCCTCCTCCGTCACGTGGATGTCCCGGTCGTTGTCCTCGTCCGTGGAGTAGATCCACGGCGCCTTCTCGCCGGCCAGGACGTTGCGGAACCAGCCCCGCTCGACCTGCGCCATGTGGCGGACGAGGCCCAGGAGATTGAGGTCGGAGGGAGGGGCGGAGAGGGTGCGCAGCTGGGCGTCGTCGAGGCCCTCGCACTTCTTCGCGAGGGTCGCTCGATGGAAGTCGAGCCACTGCTCCAGGGCCTCGCGCTCGCCCGAGGTGGTGGACGGGTCGACGCGGGATACGGATTCGGTGCGTTGGGTGGTCATGCGCGGCATCGTCTCCGATGAGCACCCGTCACGCCACCCCTTTCCGGTGTCCTAGGAGGTCCGGGCCCCGAGCATGCCGCGCAGCAACTCGTCGAGGCCGGTCCGCAGTTCCGCGCGGCTCGGCACGGACGAGTGGAAGGAGCCCGCGGCGCACGAGAACATCAGTCCCTCGCTCCAGGCGATGAGGGAGAGGGCGTGCCGCTCCGGTTCCGGCGAGCCGGCCGCCGCCATCACCGCGACCAGCGGGCCGTGGAAGACGGAGCCAGCCGAGTCGAAGAAGGCGCGGAGCTCGGGGCGGCGGGTGGCCTCCAGGGCCAGCTCGTAGCGGGAGACGAGCAGCGCGCGGTGGTCGGTGAGATAGCGGTGCAGGGCGAGGGCGAGCGCGTCCGCGAGGGGGCCGGGGTCGCCGGGGGCGCCGCCTGGGCCGGTGGCTCGATGAGCGCCGCCTCGGCCGGGGTCTTCCTGAGCGCCGGGAGAGCCTGCGCCGCCGCCCCGGCCCGGAGCGCCTGCCGCACCTGTGCCGCCCGCCGCGCCGCCCCCGCCCGGGGCGCCCGCCGCTCCGCCCCCGCCCGCGATCTCTTCCGCGATCTCGGCCGGGGTGAGGACTCGGGCCTCCAGTTCGACCTGGCGTCGTACCGCCGTCTCCAGGAGGGCCTGGCGGGTGCGGGCGTGGTTGGAGGTCGATCCCTGCGGCAGGCCCGCCCGCTCGTCCACGGCGCGGTGGGTGAGCCCCCGCATGCCGCGCTCGACGAGGAGGTCGAGGGCGGCGTCCCCGATCCGCTCGGCGCGGGAGGCGGGGGCTTCCTGGGAGGAGGCGGAGGAGGGGGTCGATGCGGGCATGGGGACAACCTACTACCGAGCCGACTACACCTGTAGTACGGTCACGGTGTCGGTCGTACTACACCTGTAGTTCCGGTCCCGGGGAGCAGTCATGGAACAGCACCGCGCCGTCGTCGTCGGAGCCGGCATCGGCGGACTCACCGCCGCCGTAGCCCTCCACCGCGACGGCTGGCGGGTCACCGTCCTCGAGCGCGCCGCCGGCCTCGCCCCCGTCGGCGCCGGCATCGGCCTCGCCCCCAACTCCCAGCGCGCCCTCGACGTCATCGGCCTCGGCGACCGCGTCCGCGACCTCGCCGCCTGGCAGGGCGACGGCGGCATGCGCGCCCCCGGCGGACGCTGGCTCGCCCGCACCGACGCCAAGGCCGCCGCCGCCCGCTTCGGCGGGCCGCTCGTCCTCCTCCACCGCGCCACCCTCGTCGAGATCCTCACCTCGGCCCTCCCCGAAGGAACCGTCCGCACCGCGACCGCCGCCTCGCTCGTCGACCCCGGGGACGACCACCGGCCGGCCCGCCTCGCCACCCCGGAGGGAGAGATCGAGGCCGCCCTCGTCGTCGCCGCCGACGGCATCCGCTCCGCCGCCCGGCACGCCCTCTTCCCCGAGCATCCCGGCCTCCGCTACGCCGGCTGCACCACCTGGCGGGTCGTCGTCCCCGCCCCCGAGCGGCCGTTCGCCCCCCACGAGACCTGGGGCGCCGGACGTCTGTGGGGCACCCAGCCCCTCAAGGACGGCCGGATCTACGCGTACGCCATGGCCGCCGCCCCCGCCGGCGGCCGTGCCCCCGACGACGAGAGGGCCGAACTCCTGCGCCTCTTCGGCGACTGGCACCACCCCGTTCCCGAGATCCTCGCCGCCGTCGACCCGAGCCAGGTCCTCCGCCACGACGTCCACCACCTCCCCGACCCGCTGCCGGCCTTCCACCGGGGCCGGGTCGCCCTCCTCGGCGACGCCGCGCACGCGATGATGCCGAGCCTCGGCCAGGGAGGTAACCAGGCCATCGAGGACGCGGTCGTCCTCGCCCACCACGCCCGCTCCGTGGCCGACTTCGTCCCCGGCCGGGCGCTCGCCGCGTACACCGCCGACCGCCTTCCCCGTACCACCGCCATCGTCCGCAAGGCCGCCCGCACCGGAGCGATCACACTGCTCTCGGCCCGCCCCGCCGTCGCCCTGCGCTCCACGCTCGTCAGCGCCGTCTCCCGCTTCGGCCCGGGGCTCGTCCTGCGCGGCTTCGACGGCATCGCCGACTGGCACCCGCCGGTGGCCCCGGCCCGGTCCGCGTAAGCTGACCAGCGCGAACGGCCCCCGGCCCGGGGCCTGCGGACACGACAAGGGAGACCCCGTGAAGGTTGGCTGCATCGGACTCGGCGACATCGCGCAGAAGGCGTACCTCCCCGTCCTCGCCACCCTCCCCGGGGTCGAGCTCCACCTCCAGACCCGTACCCGCGCCACCCTCGACCGGGTCGCCGACACCCTGCACCTGCCCGCCGCGCAGCGCCACGGCGACCTCGACTCCCTGCTCTCCGCCGGACTCGACGCGGCCTTCGTCCACGCGTCGACCGCCGCCCACGCCGAGATCGCCGGCCGGCTCCTCGACGCGGGCGTCCCCACGTACGTCGACAAGCCCCTCGCCTACGAGTACGCCGACTCCGAGCGGATCGTGGAGCTCGCCGAGAAGCGCGCGGTGAGCCTCGCCGTGGGCTTCAACCGGCGCCTCGCCCCCAGCTACGCCCAGTGCGCCGAGCACCCGCGCGAACTGATCCTCCTTCAGAAGAACCGGGTCGGACTCCCCGAGGACCCGCGCACCCTCGTCCTCGACGACTTCATCCACGTCGTGGACACCCTGCGGTTCCTGCTCCCCGGCGACATCGAGCACGTCGACGTGCGGGCCCGGATCCGCGACGGGCTCATGCACCACGTCGTGCTCCAGCTCTCCGGCGACGGCTTCACCGCGATCGGCATGATGAACCGGATGAACGGCTCCACCGAGGAGATCCTGGAGGTCTCCGGACAGGACACCAAGCGCCAGGTCCTCAACCTCTCCGACGTCGTCGACCACAAGGGACAGCCGACGCTGCGGCGACGTGGCGACTGGGTGCCGGTGGCCCGCCAGCGCGGCATCGAGCAGGCCGTACTCGCCTTCCTCGACGCCGTACGCGAGAGGCGGACGCTCAGCGCCCGCGACGCCCTGCTGACCCACGAGCTGTGCGAGCGCGTGGTCCGCGAGGCGCTGACCCAGGCCTCCTGAGGGCGCCCGCGCCCTCGGCGGCGCACACCGCGCCCACCACGACGAGCGCCCCGTACAACGGCCAGTCGCCCCACCGGACGTACCCCGTCGCCGACACCGAGAGCGGCAGCTCCCGGACGGCGACGGCGCTCACGTCCGTACCGAGCACCGGCCCGGCCACGCGCCCGTCGGGGCCGTACGCGGCGCTGATCCCGGTGAGCGTCGCGTGCACCACGGGCCGGCCCGTCTCCGCCGCCCGCAGGGCCGCGAGGGACGCGTGCTGGGCGGGTGCCCAGCTCTCCTGGAAGGTGCTGGTCGCCGACTGGACGACCACGAGACCGGCACCGTCCCGGACCAGCCGCCGGCTCATGTCGGGGAACGCGGACTCGAAGCAGACCAGCGGCCCGATCCGCAGGCCCTGGACGCGGTCGGGGCCATCGGAGCCGGTGGCGGGCAGCGTCATCACGACCGGTTCGGTGCCCCGCCGCCGGTCCTCACCGGCCGCCTTGCCGAGCGACGTCACCCACCCCAGGACGGCACGCGCCGGGACGTACTCGCCGAACGGCACGAGCCGCGTCTTGTCGTACCGCTCACCCGTGAGCCCCGCCGGCCCGACCAGCACGGCGCTCTTGAAGATGCCGGGACGGTCGGCCCGGCGCGCGTCCACGTTCACCAGGACCGGCGCGTCGACCGCGCGCGCCAGAGCGGTGAGCCGGGCGGCCAGATCCGGCCGGCCGGTCAGGTCGGCGCCCACGCTGCTCTCGCCCCAGACCACCAGGTCGACGCGCTGCCCCGCGAGCGAGCGGGTCAACTCCTCCGCCCGGTCGAAACGCCGCTCGGCCCCGTCAGGACCGCCGAACACCCCCGGCTGTACGAGGGCCACGCGCACCGTCCCGCTCTCGCGCGGCGCCCCGACACCCCAGGCCGCCGCACCCGCCACGAGCGCGCAGGCCGCGAGCCCCGCGACCCCCACGGTCCGCAGCCCCGGCGACGCCACCAGCAGGGCCACGGCCGTGTTCACCGCCACCACGAGCAGGCTCACCAGCCACACCCCGCCGATCGAGGCGAGCCGCAGCGCCGCCGGGACCTCCCACTGGCTCGCGCCGAGCAGCCCCCACGGACCGCCCAGGCCCTCCCAGGAGCGGACCAGCTCGATCAGCAACCAGCCGCAGGGCACCGCGAGCAGGGCGACAGCGGCCCGCAGCGGTGACGGCGCGCCCCCCAGCAGCGACCGTACGAGCCACCCCCACGGCAGCCACAGCAGGCCGAGCAGCGCGGCCAGCGGCAGCAGGAAGACGTGCAGGCTGGGCAGCAGCCAGTGATGGACGGCGAGCACGAAACCGGCCCCGCCCAGCCAGCCGTCGAGGGCGGCCCGGCGCGCCCCGGGAGCCGTGCGGATGAGCAGCAGCCAGGGGGCGAGCGCCCCGTACGCCCACCACCACAGGCCGGGGGCGGGAAAGGCGAGCGCGGGGAGCGCGCCGCAGGCGAGGGCGAGCAGGGAGCGTACGACCGCCCGTCGGCGGGCGGGACCGGGAGCCGAGTCGGCGCCCGGCCCTCGGCCCTGTCCCCGGCTTCCGAACGGAGATCGCATGATGTGCCTCCCGCCCCTGTCTTCAGTGTCGGGCGTGACCGCGCCCGGCGCGGCCGGTGGGGCCTCTCGAATCGGTCGGACCCTCTCGCCTCGGTCGGACTCTCTCGCCTTCGGACGGGGCCGGGGGACTGGCAAGGGTCGGGGGCGGTGGTGCGGGGTCGGCTCAGCGGTGCTTGCGCCAGCGCTCGTCGACGACCACCGAGCTCAGCCGCCAGCCGTCGGCGGTCCGCAGCGCCGCGAACGCGTAGCGGCCCCCGCAGACGAAGTCCTCGCCGGTGGCGAACCGCATCGGGTTGACGTAGTCGGCACGGACGTCCGCCGCGTCGCCCTCCTCCGGATACCCGGCCGGCTCCCGGAAGAGGACCCGCCGGTTCACGATGAGGTGCTGGCGTACGGGGAAGAGCGTCATCGTCTCGGCGAGCCAGTCGGCCACCTCGCCCGCCGGCCCCTCGATCCCGCCCGAACCCCGGTAGTCGGCCCGGCCCTCCGGGGTGAACAGCGCCCGGTAGGCGGTCCAGTCGGCGTCGTCCACGGCCGCCGCGTACCCGGTGATCAGGTCGTCGACGGCGAGTCGGTCCAACACGGTCGCGAGGTCCACACGCTGCGTCATCGGATCAGTGTCGGTCAGCGGGCGCCCGGGGCCAAGGGGCGTGCGAGGGCGGGCGCCGCACGGCCGCGACGACTCCTCCGGCACGGTGCCCCGGCCGCCCGGCGCCCGAAGGCCCGCCGTCCAGCGGCCTGGGATCCGACCATGGCGGTCCGCGTACAGGTCAGGGCGGTCCGAGCGCCGGTCATACTGAGCGACATGCGCGTGAACGTGGATCCCGAACTGACCGACCGCACCTCCTTCTACCGGCTGCTCACCGCCACCGTCGTGCCCCGGCCGATCGCCTGGGTGTCCACCACCTCGGCCGACGGGACGGACAACCTCGCCCCGCACTCCTTCTTCACGATCGCCTCGGTGACGCCGCCGGTCGTGCAGTTCACCTCGGTCGGACGCAAGGACACGCTGCGCAACGTGGAGGAGACGGGGCAGTTCGTGGTGAGCCTCGCCCCCGAGGGCCTCATCGAGCGGATCAACGCGACGGCGACCGCCTTCCCGCGCGGGGTGAGCGAGTTCGACGCGTGCGGGGTGGAGCGGGAGCCGAGCCTGCGGGTGAAGCCGCCGAGGGTCGCCCAGTCGCCGGTGGCCCTCGAGTGCGAGCTGCACAGCACCGTGCGGATCGGTGACTCGACGGTGGTCTTCGGCCGGGTCGTGCACGCGGCCGTGGAGGAGTCCGTCCTCGTCGACGGACACCCCGAGATGACGTTGATGCGGCCGCTGTCCCGGCTCGGGAAGAACGAGTGGGGCACCCCGGGCGGCATCGAGGAGCTGGCCCGGGTCCCCTACCGCGCCTGACCTGCCCGGGGACCGGCGGTCGGGCCGCCCGTATTTCGTTTGCGGGCGGTGGGACCGGTCGGATAGGAAGCCTTCATGCTGAAGGGCAAGAAGGTCGGGCTCAGGGCCCGGCACGAGGACGACATCCCGATCCTGCAGGCCGAGCTCTACGACGACCCGGTCACGCACTCGCGTGCCCAGGGCCGGCCGTGGCGGCCGATCACGCCCGGCTCGCAGGAGTCGTCGCTCGTGGTGGACGACACGGAGCAGGGGCACGTCCCGTTCTCCGTGGTGGAGCTGGACGGCGGCGCCCTGGTCGGTACCGCGACGCTGTGGGGCATCGACAACCACAGCCGGAGCGCGCACATCGGCCTCGGACTGCGGCCGGCCTTCCGGGGCAGGGGCTACAGCACCGACGTGGTCGACGTGCTGTGCCAGTACGGCTTCGTCGTGCGCGGTCTGCACCGGCTGCAGATCGAGACGCTGGCGGACAACGCCGCCATGCTGAGCTCCGCCGAGCGCAACGGGTTCGTCCGCGAGGGCGTGCTGCGTTCCTCGGCCTGGGTGATGGGCGAGTTCCTGGACGAGGTCCTGCTCGGGCTGCTCGTCGAGGACTGGAAGCCGGCCACGAAGGCTTAGGCGACCGCTCTCGACAGTCCTCGTTTTCAGCGAGTCCCCGAGAGCGGGGTCACGCGACCAGGGTGACGCGGGCGGAGCCGGCTGTTTCGGGGCGTCCGCCGGCGGAGTCGGTCGGCGTCGCGCCCCGTCAGTGCCCGGACTCGCCCGCGTGCGGGCTCAGCGTGTCCGTTCCCACCAGCACGAACAGCAGGATGCCGAGCAGGATGCGGTAGATCACGAAGGGCATGAAGGACTTCGTGGTGATGAACTTCATGAACCAGGCGATGACCGCGTAACCGACCACGAAGGCGATGATCGTCGCGAAGATCGTCGGCCCCCAGGAGACGTGCCCCTCGCCGGCGTCCTTCAGTTCGTACGCGCCCGAGGCGAGGACCGCCGGGATCGCGAGGAGGAAGGAGTACCGCGCGGCCGCCTCGCGGGTGTAGCCCATGAGGAGGCCGCCGGAGATCGTCGCGCCCGAGCGGGAGACACCCGGGATGAGGGCCATCGCCTGGCAGACGCCGAAGATGAGGCCGTCCTTCACGCCGAGGTCCTTGAGCGTCTTGCGCTCGCGGATCGCCCGGTGGCGGCCGCCGATCTCGTCCCGGGCGGCCAGCCGGTCCGCGATGCCGAGGACGACGCCCATGACGATCAGCGTGGTGGCGATGAGCCGCAGGTCGCGGAAGGGGCCCTCGATCTGGTCCTTGAGCGTGATGCCGAGGACACCGATCGGGATCGAGCCGACGATCACCAGCCAGCCCATCTGGGCGTCGTGGTCGGAGCGCATCGACTTGTCGGTGAGGGAGCGGAACCAGGCCGAGATGATCCGGGCGATGTCCTTGCGGAAGTAGATCAGTACCGCGGTCTCCGTGCCGATCTGGGTGATCGCGGTGAAGGCCGCGCCCGGGTCGTGCCAGCCGGCGAACGCCGCGGTGAGACGGAGGTGCGCGCTGGAGGAGATGGGAAGGAACTCCGTCAGCCCCTGGACGAGTCCGAGGATGAACGATTCGAACCAACTCATGGGGCTAGGGCCGTCCCGTTATGTACGTGTGCGGTCAGAAGGTCGTGCGCAGCGTACCGTCCCCAGATGACGGGGCCGTGCTCAGGTCTCCTGAGGGGGCGTCGGCTCCGTGTCCGGGCCTGTCACGGGCTCCGCGGCCGGTCCCGCCGTCGTCCAGCCGGGTGCCCGGACATGGGCGGGGAGGCTCTCACGGTCGGCCTCGTCCCCGCACTCAAGCCCGCCTTCGAGGACCCGGCTTCGCCGCCCGGTTCCCGCAGATCGACTTATCCGTCACCGCGGGCGGGCGCCCCGTCAACGACGGCGCGTCCGCCGTCCTCTCCCGTCTGGCCACGAAACCCTAGCGGGCGGCGCCCACCGGCTCCGGCTCCGGTGTCACCACCGGCGCCGGGGCCCGCAGGCCGTGCCGCTTGCGCCAGGCCACCACCGCCGCGGCCAGACCCGAAACGACGATGAACCCCGCGGAGAAGAGGAAGGCGGGTGAGCCCGGTTCGTCCGCCTGCGCGCCCGCCACCACGTACGCCGCCGTGTTCGGGACCGTGCCGATCGCCGTCGCCAGGAGGAAGGGCACGTACCCCATGCGGGAGACCGCGGCGCAGTAGTTGGCCGCGGCGAACGGCACCCCGGGGAACAGCCGGATCGCCAGCATCGAACGGAACCCGTGCCGGCTCAGCTGCCCGTCCGCCGCCGTCAGCCAGCGCCCCCGCAGCATCGGGCGCAACGCGTCCTGCCCCAGGAACCGGCCGAGCGTGAACGCGATCCCGGCACCGAGCACCGTCCCCGCGACCGCCGCCGTCAGCCCGGCGGCCGAACCGAAGAGCGCGCCCGCCGCCAGATTGAGCACCGGGCGCGGCACGAACGCCGCCGTGCACACGCCGTACGCGAGAGCGAAGAGCAGCACCGCCCCGGCGCCGCCGGTCTGCTGCGGCCACCCCGACGAGAGCAGCCGCTGCGGTTCGTAGAGGACCACGAGTGCGGCGGCCGTGAGCAGCAGCAGTGCGAGCATCGAGAGCCGCGCACGGGGCGCGAGCAGGGCCCGGGAGCAGCGGAGGGCGAAGGAGCCCGGCGGCCGGGGCACGGGTGCGAGCATTCGGGGAGAGTAACGGACGCGTCCGTATGATCGCCGTAATGTGCGTCATGTCCGCCCGGGCAGGGCTCCGCACCCGTCTCGTGAGGGAGGGTTCCATGACCGACGCCGCACCGCCGGGCGGCCGCCTTGCCGCGGTCCCCGACAGCGCTCTCGCCGACACCCTGCTCACACGGCTCACCACGGTCTACCCGGCCGCGGGGAACCCCTTCCGGGCGCAGGAGATGGTCGCGTACATGAAGGGCGTCGCCCCCTTCCTCGGTATCCGCACCCCCGAGCGTCGCGCCCTGTCCCGCACCGTCCTCGACGGCACACCGCGCCCCGACGAGGAGGACTGCGCCGCCGTCGCAGTGCGCTGTTTCGCCCTGCCCGAGCGGGAGTACCACTACTTCGCGGTCGACTACCTGCGCCGCCACGTGAAGCGCTGCTCGTCCGGTTTCCTGCCCGTCGCCCGGCGGCTCGTCACCACCGTCTCCTGGTGGGACACGGTCGACCACCTCGCCGCCCATGTCGTCGGCGGCCTGGTCGCGGCCGACCCCTCCCTCGGCGACCGCATGGACGAGTGGATCGAGGACGAGGACCTGTGGGTGGCCCGCACCGCCCTCCTCCACCAGCTCCGGTTCAAGGAGTCCACCGACGCCGACCGCCTCTTCGCCCACTGTCTGCGCCGCGCGGCTGACACCGACTTCTTCCTCCGCAAGGCCATCGGCTGGAGCCTGCGCGAGTACGCCAGGACCGCTCCCTCCGAGGTCCGTGCCTTCGTCGCCGCGCACACCGGCCGCCTGTCGCCCCTCTCCGTCCGCGAGGCCCTCAAGCACCTCTGATCCGGCGCCCCGGCACAATGAGGGCGTGAACGAGCACATCCCCGTCATCCGCGAGGTCGACCAGGGCACCGCGCGCCTCATGCCCGACGTGGACCGGGAGCGGGCCTGGCTCCTGACGGTCGACGGCGCACCCCAGTCGTACGTCGACCTCGACGATCCGGCGTACCTGGAGTTCGAGTACGCGCGGCGGCTCGCGCACGTCGTCGACGGCGCCGCCCACGACGGCGAACCGCTGGACGTCCTGCACCTGGGTGGTGGCGCGCTCTCCCTGCCCCGGTACGTCGCCGTCACCCGCCCCGGTTCGCGTCAGGACGTCGTCGAGGCCGACAGGGGTCTGCTCGGCCTCGTCGCCGAGCACCTCCCGCTGCCCGAGGGCTCCGGCATCACCGTCCACGGCGCGGACGCCCGGAGCTGGCTGGAGGCGGCTGCCACCGCCTCCGCCGACCTGGTGATCGGCGACGTCTTCGGCGGCTCGCGCGTCCCCGCCCATCTCACCTCCGTCGAGTACGCGCGCGAGGTCCGGCGCGTCCTGCGGCCCGACGGCGTCTACGCCGCCAACCTCGCCGACGGCGCCCCCTTCGCCTTCCTCCGCTCCCAACTCGCCACCTTCGCGGCCGTCTTCCCCGAGCTGGCGCTGGTCGCGGAGCCGACCGTGCTGCGCGGCCGCCGCTTCGGGAACGCGGTCCTGGTCGCCTCCGGCCGGGAGATCGACATCGCCCGTCTCGTCCGCCGCGCCGCGGCGGACGCCTTCCCCGCGCGCGTGGAGCACGGGGAGACGCTCGCCCGGTTCACCGGCCGGGCGGAACCGGTCCTCGACAGCGGGGCCGTACCGTCACCCGTTCCCCCGGAGGGCGCCTTCGGTATCGGCTGAGGCGGTCCGGGGCGCGCCCATGACCTCCTTGGAGTGCGGGCGCCGGGTCAGGTTCCGTACGTCCGGCACCAGCAGGACGAGCGCGGTGACGAGTACCATCAGGCCCGCCGCGCCCCACAGCGCCGTGCTCCGGCCGAACGCGCTCTCCGCCGGGCCCGCGAGCGCCGTCGTCAGCGGCAGCAGCGCCGTCGATCCGAACCAGTCGTAGGCCGAGACCCGGGACAGCTTCTCCTCCGGGATCTCCTGGTGCATGGTCGTCATCCACGAGACGCCGAAGATCTCGATGGCGACGCCGCTCACGAACATCGCGGCCGTGAGCCCCACCGCGTCCAGCGGAACGGCGAGCGCCGCCGAGGGCAGCGCGATCGGGAAGACGCCGAGGGTTCCGACCAGCAGCATCCGGCGCGGCTTCCACCGGGTCATGAGCACGGCGCCCGCGACCGTTCCCACGCCGTACGCGGCGAGCGCGATGCCCCACGGACGGGCGCCGCCCAGCTCGGCCCGCGCGACCAGCGGTCCGTACACCGACTCGACCGCCCCGAGCAGGCCGACCACCACGGAGAACTGGGCGACGATCGACCACAGCCAGGGGCGGCCGACGAACTCCTGCCAGCCCTCCCTCAGATCGGCGAAGAGACCGCCGCCGGGCGCGCGTTCGGGGATGCCGCTCACGTCCAGGAAGGCGCGCAGTCCGGCGGCGAGGGCGAAGGCGACGGCGTCGATCAGGAGGACCCAGCCGGGGCCCACGAAGGCGACGAGCGCGCCACCGAGCGCCGCTCCGCCGATGGTCGCGCTGTGCATGGCCATCCGGTAGACGGCGAAGGCCCGGCTCGCCTGCTCCCCGGTGACGCTGGACATCAGCATGCCCTCGGCGGCCGGGTTGAAGAAGGCCTGGCCGGTGCCGCAGAGCGCGGTGAGCACCATCATCTGCCAGATCCGGGGCTCGCCGCCGAGCACGAGGGCGGCGAACACGGCCTGCGAGACGCAGTTGAGGGCGTTGGCGGCGACCATGACCCGGTGCCGGGGCACCCGGTCGGCGACGGCGCCGCCGATCAGGAGGAAGAGGACCAGCGGCAGGAAGCGGGCCATCGCCACGAGCCCCACGTCGCCCGCGTCGCCTCCGGCCTCGAACACCGCCCAGGTCGTGGCGATCAGCGCGCCGTGCGTGCCGAGGTTCGTCACGATCGTGGCGGCGGTGAGGAGGACGTAGTTGCGGCCGGCCCACTCGGGGCGGCGGGAGCCGAGCGGGGCGCGGCGGGCGGAGGCGGCGGGTCTGGTCACCTCGGGACTATCCCTGTCGACCCTCCCCGATGCCAACCCGATATACGGACGGCGGGGTCCGGTGGCCGGTCGCCGTCCGTGTATCGGGTTGGCATCGGTCCGGCCACCGGCCCCGGACGAGCCGGTTGGCCGGTGGCCGGACGGGGGTCGCGTGCGGTCAGGACGCCGGGGCGAGGCGGACCGTGGAGAGGATCTGCCGGATGGTGGCGTCCGGCAGCTCGGCCGCGACGCCCTTCGCGCCGTAGAGCACCCAGGTGGAGAAGTCCCCCTTGGCGTTCTTGAAGGTGAAGGCGATCGACTTGCCGTCCGACTCGCACTTGTTGCGCTTCTTGACGCCCGGCGCCGTCGCGGTCGCCATGTGGCCGGTGAGGCCGGACTTGGTCGTGTAGGGGACCGCCTTGGTGATCTTGATGGTCTTCTGCGGCATGTGCTGCGCGTAGCCGCCCCACACCCACGTACCGGCCTCGCTGTACGCGGCGTCCGCCGTGTTCTTGGCGCCCTGGCCGCCCTTGGTGCCGGCGGTGCTGAGGCCCCAGGTCTCGTTCGTGCCGTTCTTGTCGCTGTCGTACGTGCACCACTCGCTCTTCAGACGCGTCGGCGACGACATCGTCACCAGAGGGGTGCCGTCGTTCTTCTTCTCGTCCTCGAAGAAGGTGATCATCCCGGGCTTCAGGACCTCCCACTCCGGCGGTACGTCGAAGAGGGTGCCGTACTTCGGGTTGTAGACGACCTTCCAGCCGGGGATCGTCGGCTGCTGGGCGGCGCCGTCGCGGGGGTTGGCGATCCCGGACGGGGACTGGCTCGGGTCCGCCGGCGGGACCGCGGACGGGTCCGTCGGCGCGGAGGCCGTCGCGGAGGGCTTCTTGTCGTCGGCGACCGGCTTCCTGTCGTCGTCCTTGCCGAGCACCAGGAAGCCGGTGACGCCGGCCGCGACGACGACGGCGGTCGCGGCGACGATCGCCACGAGCGTCGTCTTCTTCTTCCCGCCGTCGGGGCCACCGGGCTGGGCCGGGCCGGGCACGCCGTACTGCTGCGCCACGGTCGGCTGCTGATACGGGTTCGGCTGGCCGTAACCCGGCTGCTGCCCGTACCCCTGCTGCGGGTAGCCGGGCGGCGCGGGCGGCTGCTGGCCGTACCCCGGCTGCTGCTGCGGGTAGCCGGGCTGTGTCGGCGGCTGCTGCGGGTACCCGGGCTGGGCAGGCGGCTGCTGATACGGGTTCGGCTGCTGGTACCCCGACTGCTGGTAGGGGTTCTGACTCTGGTCCTGCGGGTTCTGCTCGCCCCCGGGCGGCTGCTGTCCTGGCCACATGGCCAGTAACCATAGAGGTGCGGAGGCCGCTCGACCACGTCCGCCCCCGGACCGCGGGTGCGCGGGGGATGGCCAAGGCTGCTACTCACGGGTAACATCACGCTCCATGAGCGCAGACCAGATGACCGTCGGCGAGATGCTCGCCGCCACGGTTCCCATGGCCGGGACCCTGAACCTGGAGTTCCTGGAGACCACCGCAGAGCGTGCCGTCGTGCGCCTGCCGGACCAGCCCGCCTACCACAACCACGTCGGCGGACCGCACGCCGGAGCGATGTTCACGCTGGCCGAGTCCGCCAGCGGCGCCATCGTGCTCGCCGCGTTCGGTGACCAGC
Organism: Streptomyces sp. Qhu_M48; assembly: GCF_051305195.1. NCBI lineage: Bacteria > Bacillati > Actinomycetota > Actinomycetes > Kitasatosporales > Streptomycetaceae > Streptomyces > Streptomyces sp. Qhu_M48. Next base: position 2,693,567 of record NZ_CP195432.1, read on the forward strand.
TGAGCCGCGCGGTGCCGCTCGCCGTCAAGGCCGAGATCGGCTACAAGAAGCTCGCCATGGGCGTCGTCACCGCCACCGCAACCCTGGGCCGCCCGGCCGCCGAGGTCGTCGCGGAGCTCGACGCGGGTGAGCGGCCGGAGTTCCCCGTACGGATCGACATCACCCGCGAGGACGGCGCCGTGACCGGCGAGATGACGGTCGTCTGGACCCTCCGCCCGAATGCCTGACCGGCAAGGCTCCGCCGCCGCCCCCGCACCCCTCCAGGGGCGCGGGGGCGGCCGTGTCCCCCGCGGCGGGCGTCGAGGGGCGCCCCTCCCGACCGGGTAGGCTGCCCCGGCGTGCCCGCCGCAGGTGCACGCCGGCGCCACGGCCCCCGACCACGGGCCGGACGCGGCAGGGCAGTCCGAACGGGAGGAAACCGCGTTGCACGTCCAGGAGTGGCTGGAGACGATCCCCGCGGTCGCCGTCTACGTCCTTGTGGGAGTGGTGATCGGGCTGGAGAGCCTGGGCATCCCGCTCCCCGGCGAGATCGTGCTCGTGAGCTCGGCGCTGCTCGCCTCCCAGCACGGCGACATCAACCCGTGGGTGCTCGGCGCCTGCGCCACCGCCGGAGCGATCATCGGCGACTCGATCGGCTACGCGATCGGTCGCAAGGGCGGGCGACCGCTGCTCGCCTGGCTCGGCGGGAAGTTCCCCAGGCACTTCAGCGAGGCCAACATCGGTCTCGCCGAGAGCTCCTTCCAGAAGTGGGGCATGTGGGCGGTCTTCTTCGGCCGCTTCGTCGCCCTGCTGCGCATCTTCGCCGGGCCGCTCGCGGGCGTGCTGCACATGCCCTACTGGAAGTTCCTCATCGCCAACGTCTTCGGCGGCATCCTCTGGGCCGGCGGCACCACGGCCGTCATCTACTCCGTCGGGATCGTCGCCGAGGCCTGGCTCAAGCGCTTCTCCTGGCTCGGCCTCGTCCTCGCCGTCCTGATCGGTGTCGGCTCGATGCTGGTCATCAGGAACCGCGCCAGGAAGGCGGCGGCGGAGCGGGCCGAGGCCCCCGCGCCGGAGCCGGTCGCGGTCGGGGACTGACCCCGCGACGTACGGAGCGGAGGGCGGCACCCGTGAGCGGGTGCCGCCCTCCGGCGTGTACGGGCGCCGTGCGGCTCAGTCCTCGAAGGCCTCGGCGTGGCCCTTGGCGAGCAGCAGGTACATCTCGGCGTTCAGCTGGATGCCCGCCTTCTCCTCGTCGGTCAGCGGACGGCGGACCTTCGCCGGGACGCCCGCGACCAGGGAGCCCGGCGGGATCAGCATCCCCTGCGGGACGAGCGCCTGCGCGGCGACCAGTGAGCCGGCGCCGATCCGCGCGCCGTTGAGGACGGTCGCGCCCATGCCGACGAGCACGTCGTCCTCGATGACGCAGCCGTGCACGGTCGCGTTGTGACCGACGGTCACGCGGTCACCGATGGAGACGGGGAAGCCGGGGTCGACGTGGACGGTGCAGTTGTCCTGGATGTTGGAGTCCTCGCCGATCGCGATGGGACCGCAGTCCGCGCGCAGCACCGCGTGGTACCAGACGCTGGCCCGGGCGCCGAGCGTCACCTCGCCGAGCACCACGGAGGTCGGGGCGGTGAAGGCGCTCGGGTCGATCCGCGGCTCCTTGCCGCCCACACCCTTGATCAACGCCTCTGTCATGGTTCGCTCCTGATCGTCAGCCGTCGTGTCACGCCCGGGGGTGGCCCCGGCCGCAGCCTATGCCGTGCTCATGACGGACATCACAGCGCACCGCGCCAGTCAGGTACGACGGCGCCGACTACGGTGTCCGGGTGCCCAGGAACCGAAACACGTTCTCCTCCCTCGCCGCCTGGCGCCGCAGGGTCCTCGCCCGTGCCGTGCAGAGCGGCTGGCGCTGGGTGCGGGAGACCGGCTCCGTCACCGCCGAGCATCCGGGCGGGCTCCGCTTCCGCCGCCTCGGCGCGGGCACCCGGCTGGCCTTCCCGCAGGGCACGGTCTTCGGGGAGCGGTGGATCGAGATCGGCGAGTGCTGCATAGTCGCCGAGCAGGTCACGCTGACGGCCGGGATGCTGCCGGGCCTTGACCTCGGCGCGGACACGGTCCTGACGCTCGGCGACGGGGTGGTCCTCGGCCGGGGCAGCCATGTGATCGCCGACGCGAAGGTGACCATCGGCTCGGACACGTACTGCGGTCCCTACGTCTACATCACCTCGACCAACCACAGTTACGACGACCCGGACGAGCCGGTCGGCCGCCAGTGGCCCCGCTCGGAGCCGGTCTCCATCGGCCCCGGCTGCTGGCTCGGCACGGGCGCGGTGATCCTTCCCGGTGCCCGCCTCGGCCGGAACGTGGTCGTCGCGGCGGGCGCGGTGGTGCGCGGCGAGGTGCCGGACCACTCGGTGGTCGCGGGCGCCCCGGCCCGGGTCGTACGCGGCTGGGACCCGGAGAAGGGGTGGCAGCCGCCGCTGCGGACCCCGGCCCCGGTCCCGATCCCGGAACACGTGACGTCGGAGCAGTTGGCGGCGCTCGCGGCCTGGGAGGCCGAGCGGACGGGCTGAGCCCGCCCGGCACCGCCGGGAGCCGCGAGCGCTAGCCGGTGGCGAGCAGGACCGTGCCCACCAGGGCGAGCCCCGCGCCCGCCGCCTGGATCGCGCGGAGGCGTTCCTTGAGGACGCCGTAGGCCGCGAGGGCGGTGACCACCGGGTAGAGGCTGGCGAGGACGGCGGCGACGGTGACCGGGCCCTGCTGGGCGGCGATCGCGTACGTACCGTTCGCGGCGACGTCGGCGAGGCCGACGAAGGCGAGGGCCGGGAGCGCCGCGCGGATCACCTGGAAGCCGCCCTCGGGGAGGGCCCTGCCGCCGCGCTTCACGGAGGCGTACAGGGCTCCGCCGCCCACCACGACGTTGGTGACGCGCTGGACGAACAGGGCGAGGAAGAGCCCGGTGACCGTCGTGGAGGCCTCGGCGATCAGGGCCATGACCGAGCCGAAGCCGAAGGCCGCGACCAGGGTGAGCAGGACCGCCTGGCGCTGGACGGGTGCTCCGCGCAGCTCCGGCCCGCCGGCGAGGACCACGCCGAGGATCGCCACGCCGATCCCGGCGAACTGCACGAGTCCGGGCCGGTCGCCGACGAGGAGGCCGACCGAGACGGGGACGACGACGCCGAGCGAGCCGAGCGGGGAGACCACGCCCATCGGGCCGAGGGCGAGTGCCTTGTAGAAGGCGAGCATGGCCGCCGGGCCGACGACGCCCGCCCCGACCGCGTACCAGAGCTGGGGGCCGAACTCGGTCCAGGCGCCGGTCGCGAGGACCACGGAGCCGAGGACGAGGACGGCGATCAGCTGGGAGACCACCACGACGGTGAGGGCGGGCATGCGGCGCGTGAGGAGGCCGCCGCCGAAGTCGGCGAGGCCCCACAGAAGGCTGGTGGCCAGGGCGAACAGGGCGGTCATGGGTCCTCGCAGATCGCGGACGGCAGTACAGTTCGGTGAACCATCGGGTGCATCCCACCGTAGTTCAGTTCATTGAACTCTGTCATCCAAAATATTGGACGGAATGTGTCGGATCTCGATCAGCTCACGCAGTCGCTCGCCCGGAACCTGAAGCGCTGGCGCAAGGAGCGGAGCCTCACCCTGGACGCCCTCGCCGCGCGGGCGGGGGTCAGCCGCGGCATGATCATCCAGATCGAGCAGGCCCGGACCAACCCCAGCGTCGGCACCACGGTGAAGCTCGCCGACGCCCTCGGCGTCTCCATCACCACCCTGCTCGACTACGAACAGGGCCCCCAGGTCCGGCTCGTCCCGCCGGACCAGGCCGTCCGCATGTGGTCCACCTCCACCGGCAGCCACACCACCCTCCTCGTCGGCACCGAGGCCCGCGGCCCGCTGGAGCTGTGGTCCTGGACCCTCATGCCGGGCGACGGCAGCGCCTCCGACCCGCACCCCGAGGGCACGGTCGAGCTGCTGAACGTCACCTCCGGCGTCCTCACCCTGGTCGTCGACGGCGAGGAGCACGTCCTGCCGGCCGGGACCTCCGCCGTCTTCGAGGCCAACACGGCGCACGCCTACCGCAACGACGGCACCGAGACCGCCGAGATGACCATGGCCGTCTCCATCCCGCCCGTACGCTGACACGAGCGGCCGCTGGAGGGGCGGGGGTTGTCGCGGTGCGAGGGGCGGGGGTTGTCAGCGTGAGGCCATGCGCGCACCCGTCGGAGCCGTCGGCGACGCCCGGCCCGCCCCCGACGGCCTCGACCTGGTCGTCGTCGGCGAGGAGCTCGGCTCAGGCCCGGACCCGGATCGGCGGACGCGGGACCGCGCCCCGTCAGCCCAGGCGGGGGATCTCGATCGCGGGGCAGCGGTCCATGACCATGTCCAGGCCCGCCTCGCGGGTGCGGGCGAAGGCCTCGTCGTCGATCACGTCCAGCTGGAACCAGACCGCCTTCGCGCCGATCGCCACGGCCTCGTCGGCGACGCCGCCCGCCAGCTCGCTGTTGACGAACACGTCGACGACGTCGACCGGGAAGGGGATGTCGGCCAGGGAGGCGTACCCCTGCTCGCCGTGGACCGTCTCCGCCTTCGGGTGGACCGGGACGATCCGCTTCCCGAAGCGCTGCAGGACCGCCGCCACCCCGTACGCGGCCCGCGCCTGGTTCGAGGAGAGGCCCACCACCGCCCAGGTGTCGCCCGTGGACGTGAGGATCCGGCGTACCGTCTCGGACGCCGAGTACTCGGTCGGTCCGGTGGTCGTGGTGTCGACGCTCATCGCTGCTGCTGCCTCTCCTCGGGGTGGCCCGTCGTCGTGGTCAACGGGCCGCCCCGCGCCCTGATTCCCGCCCTGGGCCTGAGCCTTCCCAGGCGCGCCGTTCGGCCTCCCTCGGCGCCTCGACCAGGGCCGGGAGGCCCGGGCCGAAGGTCATCACCGGACGGGCCGGGTCCCACGCGCGCCACCCCGGGTCACCCGTCGCCGCGAAGGCCACCCAGGCCGCGTGCATCGCCGTGGCGAGGTCGCCCGGCGCGTCCGGGCCCGTCAGGGCGCGGGTCTCCGGCAGGTCGAGCGTGTCGAAGACGAAGCCGAGTTCGAGCGCGTGACAGGCGCCGAGGCCGAGCACGGGGGAGCGCCAGCCGAACTCGTACAGATACGTTCCGCCGGGCCCGCCCGCCCGCAGCCGGGCGTCCGCCAGCCTGTTCAGCGGGATCCGCAGCAGTCTGTCCGTGGCGAGCGCGCCCAGGACCTCACCCGGCTTCTCGTCAGGCCGGCCCGCGCGGTACACGCGAGCCGTCCGGGCGGGCACCCTCGCCTTCCGCAGCAGCAGCCGCTGGACCACGGGACCCACCCGGTCCGTGACCCCACTCGGCACGAACCACAGCCGGTACTCCTCCGAGGTCGTGCCCATCAGCAGGTCCACCCCGGCCGAGGCCCCGTCCGCCAGCGCCTCCGCCGGATCGCGCGGCACCACCTCGCCGTCCACGACGATCTGGAAGGAGTGGCCGCCGGTCAGCGGCGAGCCCTTGCCGGTCACCTCCGTCTGCGCCGCGAGCAGCCGATCCCGGTCCACGCGCGCGAAGGCCTCCGCCGTGGCGGGCACCTTCAGCCGCGCCGCCACCGCCCCGGTGGTCCGGCGGGCCGCGGCGAGGGGCTGCGCCATCGGGGCGCCGCTCTGCACCACGGCCCGCGTGAACAGCCCCTTCGTGAGCGGCGAGGCGAGCAGCGCGGCGATCGAGATCGCGCCCGCCGACTCCCCGAACACCGTCACGCGCTCCGGGTCCCCGCCGAACGCCGCGACGGTCTCCCGCACCCACGTCAGCGCGGCGATCTGGTCGCGCAGGCCGAGGTTGCCGGGAGCGTCGGGGAAGACCCCGAAGCCCTCGACGCCGAGCCGGTAGTTGACGGAGACCAGGACCACCCCGTCCCGGGCGAAGGCGGTGCCGTCGTAGACCGGGACGGCCGAGGAGCCGTGGATCAGCGAACCTCCGTGGATCCAGACCATGACCGGGCGTCGGCCCGCCCCGGGACCCTCGCCCCCGGCCGGCTCCCCGTCGGGCCCCGAGCCGGTGTCTCCCCACGGCGCCCAGACGTTCAGGTTCAGGCAGTCGTCGCCCGGGACGTCGGGGTCGGGAAGGAGCGCGTCGAGCGGCGGCGCGTACGGACGCTTCGGCGCCGTCGGACCGAAGGCCTTGGCCTCCCGCACCCCCTCCCAGGGTTCGGCCGGTTCCGGCGCCCGGAACCGCAGCGGGCCCACGGGCGCCCGCGCGTAGGGAACGCCCAGGAACGACGCCACACCGTCCTTCAGGGAGCCCCGCAGCACCCCGTACCGCGTGCGGACCTCAGGTCCCCGCTCCGCCATCGACGCCACCCTTCCTCGTTCCGCTCTCGTCGTCCCGCCGGGCCAGGTCGGACCGGCGCGCGCTTCAGGACCTTGCCCCGTCGGACCAGGTCAGACCAGCGCCCGCTTCAGGACCTTGCCCGTCGGACCCAGCGGCAGCTCCTCCACGAACCGCACGATCCGGGGGTACTTGTGGCGGCCCAGCCGCTCCCGCGACCAGTCGACCAGCTCCTCCTCGGAGAGGCGGGCGGCGCCCTCCCGGCGTACCACCACCGCGCACACCTCCTCGCCCTTGGCCTCGTCGGGGACGCCGATCACCGCGACCTCCGAGACGGAGGGATGACGCACCAGCACCTCCTCGACCTCGCGCGGGTAGATGTTGAAGCCGCCCCGGATGACCAGGTCCTTCTTCCGGTCCACGATCCGCAGGAAGCCGTCCTCGTCCCGCACGCCCAGGTCACCCGTACGGAACCAGCCGTCCACGACCGCCGCCGCCGTCGCCTCCGGATCGTCCAGGTAGCCGGCGAAGACGTTGTGCCCGCGCACCACGACCTCCCCGATCACGCCGTCCGCGAGCAGCGCGATCTCCCGCTCGACGGCGGCGTCCGCGATCCCCACCTCGACGCCCCGGACCGGATGCCCGACCGTCCCGGGCCGACGGCCGAGGTGCGGCTGGTTGAAGGTCGCGACCGGCGAGGTCTCCGTCAGGCCGTACCCTTCCAGGACCTGGGTCGAGAAGGCCTCCTCGAACCGCTCCAGAACCGCGACCGGCAGCGCCGCGCCACCCGACACGGCGGCGCGCAGGGCCTCCGGGCGCACCGCGGAGCCGGCCGCCGCCTCCACCAGCGCGTGGTACATCGTCGGTACTCCCATGAAGACCGTCACGCCCTCGTCCGCGAGCACCCGCAGCGCCGCCGGACCGCTGAACCGGGGCATCAGCACGAGCGTCGCACCCTGCCGGAGCGTGCCGTTCATCGCACAGGTCTGCCCGTAGCTGTGGAAGAGCGGCAGACAGCCGAGGACCACGTCGCCCGCGCCGAGACCGAGCAGGTCCTGCGCGGTCACGGAGGCGTTCATGACGATGTTGAGGTGGGTGAGCAGCGCGCCCTTCGGCCGGCCCGTCGTCCCGCTCGTGTAGAGGATCACGGCGGTGTCCGAGGGCTCCGCGGGCTCGGCCGCCGTCAGCGGCTCCGCCGCCGAGGGCGCCCCCTGGAAGGCGCGCACTCCGGCCGCCCGCGCCGCCTCGTCGGCGACCGCCCACAGCGGCCCGCCGCTCACGATGCCCACCGCGCCGCTGTGCTCCAGGACGTACCGCACCTCGTCGGCGACGAGCAGCGCGTGCACCGGCACGACCGTCGCGCCCGCCGCGAGCGCGCCGTAGTACACGCGCGGGAACTCCGTCGTGTTCGGCAGCAGCACGGCGAGCCGGTCGCCCGGCTTCACCCCGGCCTCCCGCAGCCCGGCGGCGCAGCGCAGCGCCTCCGTCCACAGCTCCGCGTAGGTGAGCCGGGTCGCCCCCTCGACGACCGCGATCCGGTCGGGGAAGTGGCGGGCGGACTGGCCCAGCACGCCGGCGACGCTCAGTGACATGACACGCTCCAGGGACGCGGAGTCAACAGCTCTGTTGACGATCGGTGACACGGCACAGAATCCGCCGCGACCCCGCCCCGACGCCATGTGCGGGTGCCCACCATGCGGCCCGCCGAGCTGGGCAGCGGCCCCGCCGTCACGTCCGCCCCGTGGCATTCGCCAAATCCCAACGTTACGGTGCCAGCCATGACCCACAGCCCGGCGGCACCCGGCGAGCCCTCGGGGGCGCGCCCCGGCGCGAGCCGCACCTCCCCGAGCGGAAGCGGCACCACCGGCGCGGGCCGCACCCCCCTGAGCGCCACCGGCGCGGGCCGCACCTCCTTGAGCGCCACCGGTGGGACCCACACTCCCCTGAGCGGCGCCGGCGGCTCCGGCGCGCTCCGCCGCGCCCTCGCCACGGCGATGCTCGCCGACGTCGACCGGCTCACCGACCGCGCCGTCGACGACATCCGCGCCCACTCCGGTACGTACGCCTCCGGAGCCCCCGTCACCCGCGAGGACCTCTGGGAGATCTGCCGCGACAACCTGCTGCGCGCCCTGGAGGACTTCGGCGGCCTCGCGGCGACCGGCGGCGACTTCGAGTGGGCGGCCCGGGAGACCGGCCGCCGCCGCGCCGAGCAGGGCGTGCCGCTCGACACCGTGCTCCAGGCCTACCGGCGCGGCGGCCGGGTCCTCTGGCAGGTCATGGCCGAGCACCTGCGCGTCCGGGCGGGCCGCGAGTCCGACGGCCGCGACATCGAACTCGACATGGCCGGCGGAGTCTGGGAGACCATCGACCGCTACTCGGTCGCGATGGCCGACGCCTACCGGATCGCCCAGCTGGAGCTCCAGAGCCGCCAGGACACCCGGCGCGTCGCCCTCTTCGAGGCGCTGCTCGACGGCCGCGCCGACGACCCCGCCGTCGCCTCGGCGGCCGCGGCGGCGCTCGGCGTGCCCCCGGTCGACCGGTACGTCGTCGTGGTCGCCGCCCAGGACCCCGCCGCGCCCCCGCACCTGGCTCCCGCCCTGGAGGCCCAGGGCATGTGGTCGTACTGGCGTCCCCGCTCCGGCCGGTACGCGGGCATCGTCCGGCTGCCCCGCCGCGACGCCCCCGCCGGACGGACCCCCGGGGCTCGTCCGGGCGGCGGAACCGACCCGGCCACGCGCGCGCTCCTCGCGGCGCTGCGCGAGCGGACCGGGGCCACCGCCGGCGTTTCCCCGGAGTTCGAGCGGCTCTCCCAGGCGGGGCGCGCCCTGCGACTGGCCGAGCAGACCCTCCGTACGCTCCCCGCAGGCAGCGGCGAGGTGGCCTCCTTCGACGACCGGCTCGCGCAGGTGCTGCTCAGCGGCCGGACCGACATCGCCGAGCGGATCGTCACGGTGCACCTCGGGCCGGTGCTCGCCACCGGGGGCGAGCGGGCGGCGCTCCTCACCACGCTCCGGGCCTGGCTCGACCACGGCTGCTCGGCCTCCCGGGCCGCCGACCAGCTGTACTGCCACCGCAACACCGTCCTCAACCGCATCGGCCGCATCGCCGAGCTCACCGGCCGCTCCAGCGAGTCCGGCGAGGCCCGCCTGGGCTGGGCCCTGGCCCTGCGCGCCCTGCCGTACGCCGGGCTCACGACGGCGCCCGAACCGACCGCGGGGGAGCGCGAGACGGAGGGTACGTAGGGCGCCGGACCGGCCGCGGCGAGCGCGGGACGACGACCGGGGCCCGGACCGGCCGCGGCGAGCGCGGGACGACGACCGGGGGCCCGGACCGGCCGCCGGAGAGCGGTGGGTCCGGTGGAACGTAGGCTGGCCGGATGCAGGAGCAGTACCGCACGCCGGCCCGTGAGGGTGTGCACGAGACCGAGATCAACCGCTCGCGCTTCCTCTGCGCGCTCGCACCCGTCGCCGACGAGCGCGAGGCGCAGGAGTTCGTCGCGCGCGTCCGCCGGGAGCACCCGACCGCCACCCACAACTGCTTCGCGTACGTCCTCGGCGCCGACGCCTCCGTCCAGAAGGCGAGCGACGACGGCGAGCCCGGCGGCACGGCGGGCGTCCCGATGCTCCAGATGCTCCTGCGCCGTGAGGTGCGGTACGTCGCCGCCGTCGTCACCCGCTACTACGGCGGTGTGAAGCTCGGCGCGGGCGGTCTCATCCGCGCGTACGGCGGGGCGGTCGGCGAGGCGCTCGACGCGCTCGGCACCGTCACCCGGCAGCGCTTCCGCCTCGCCACCGTCACCGTCGACCACCAGCGGGCGGGCAAGCTGGAGAACGACCTGAGGGCGACCGGGCGCGCCGTCCGTGACGTGCGGTACGCCGACGCCGTCACGATCGAGATCGGCCTCCCGGACGCCGACGTGCCCGCCTTCCGCGCCTGGCTCGCCGCCGCCACGGCGGGCACCGCCTCGTTCGAACCGGGCGGCGAGGCGTACGGGGACGTGTGAGCCCCGGGTGGCGGGTGACCTGCGCCTCGCGGGGCGCGACGCGGACACCCGCCCCGAGGTGTGACGAGCGGGGTCCCCCCGGTACCGCCGGATCGCCCCGACCACACCCCCCGGCGGGATAGCGTGGAGGGCGCACACGAACGGGAACCAGCGGCGAGGAGCGGCGCACATGCGGGGTGGGACGGCATCGTGAGGCTCCTGCACACCTCGGACTGGCACCTCGGCCGGTCCTTCCACCGCGTCGGCCTGCTCGACGCCCAGGCCGCCTTCCTCGACCACCTCGTGGCGACCGTCCACGCCCACCGGGTCGAGGCCGTCCTCGTCGCCGGGGACGTCTACGACCGGGCCGTGCCCCCGCTGCCCGCCGTCGAGCTGTTCGACACCGCCCTGCACCGCCTCGCCGAGGCCGGAGTGCCCACCATCATGATCTCCGGCAACCACGACTCCGCCCGCCGCCTCGGCGTCGGCGCCGGACTCATCGGACGGGCCGGCATCCATCTCCGTACCGACCCCGCCGGCATCGGCACCCCCGTCGTCCTCTCCGACGCCCACGGCGACGTCGCCCTCTACGGCCTGCCCTACCTCGAACCGGCCCTCGTCCGGGAACAGCTCGGCGCCACGAAGGCCGGTCACGAGGCGGTGCTCGCCGCAGCGATGGACCGGGTCCGCGCCGACCTCGCCGCGCGGCCCGCCGGCACCCGCTCCGTCGTCCTCGCCCACGCCTTCGTCGCGGGCGGGGCGGCCAGCGACAGCGAGCGGGACATCACCGTCGGTGGCGTCGCGGCCGTCCCCGCCGGCGTCTTCGACGGCGTCGACTACGTGGCCCTCGGGCACCTGCACGGCAGCCAGACCCTCACTCCGCGCGTGCGCTACTCCGGTTCCCCCCTCGCGTACTCCTTCTCCGAGGCGGACCACCGCAAGACGATGTGGCTCGTCGACCTGGGACCGGGCGACGGCGGGCCCGACGGGGCGATCACCGGAGCCGAACGGCTCGACTGCCCCGTCCCCCGCCCCCTCGCCCGGATCAGGGGACGCCTCGACGACCTGCTCGCCGACCCGGCTCTCACGCCCCACGAACAGTCCTGGGTCGAGGCCACGCTCACCGATCCGGCGCGGCCCGCCGAGCCGATGACCCGGCTCGCCGAACGCTTCCCGCACACCCTGAACCTGGTCTTCGACCCCGAGCGGACCGGGAACGACCCGGGCGCCTCCTACGCCCAGCGGCTCAGGGACCGCACCGACCAGCAGATCGCGGAGGACTTCGTGGCCCATGTGCGCGGCGGCGCGTCCCTCGACGGCGCCGAGCGGACGGTCCTGTACGGCGCCTTCGACGACGTACGGGTCGACGCGGCCGAGCGCGAGGTGGGCCGGTGAGGCTGCACCGCCTGGAGATCACCGCGTTCGGCCCCTTCGGCGGCAGGCAGAGCGTCGACTTCGACGCCCTCTCCTCCGCCGGCCTCTTCCTCCTCCACGGACCGACCGGCGCCGGCAAGACCTCCGTCCTCGACGCCGTCTGCTTCGCTCTGTACGGGAGCGTGCCCGGCGTCCGGCAGACCCCCGGCGCCTCGCTGCGCAGCGACCACGCCCCCGTCGGCACGACCACCGAGGTCGTCCTCGAACTGACCGTGGGGGAGCGGCGCCTGGAGATCACCCGGCGCCCGGCGCAGCAGCGCCCCAAGAAGCGCGGCGGCGGCTTCACCACCGAGAAGGCCCAGACCTGGCTGCGCGAGTACGACTCCGCCACCGGTGCCTGGGTCGGCCTCAGCCGCTCCCACCAGGAGACGGGGGAGGAGATCACCCAGCTCGTCGGCATGAGCCGCGAGCAGTTCTGCCAGGTCGTCCTCCTCCCGCAGGGCGACTTCGCCCGCTTCCTGCGTGCCGACGCCGAGGCACGGGGCAAGCTCCTCGGCCGGCTCTTCGACACCCGTCGCTTCGCCGCCGTCGAGGAGCGCCTCGCCGAACTGAGGCGCGCCGCACAGCAGCAGGTCGAGGAGGGCGACGAGCGGCTCCTCGCCCTCGCCCACCGGATGGGGCAGGCCGCCGGGGGCCTCGGGGTCGCCCGTACCTCCGTCGAGGGGCGGCCCGGTGACCCCGGGCTCGCCGACGCGGTCCTCACCTGGGCCGCCGTCGCCCGCTCCGAGGCCCGCGAGGCGCTCGACACCGCGCGCGTACGGCTCGACACGGCCGAGGCCCGGCAGGGAGCCGCGCGCGCCGCGCTGGACGCCGAGAACGACCTCGCCGCGCGCCAGGCCCGGCACGCCGACGCGCTCCGGCGTCAGGAGCGGCTCACCGCGCACGCCCCGGAGCGCGACCGCCTCCAGACCGCCCTCGACCGCAGCCTCAAGGCCGACCGGGTGGCACCCGCGCTCGGACTGCGGCAGGACGCCGAGCGCGAGCACGCCACCGCGCACGCCGCCCGCGAACGCTCCCGTGCCCTGCTGCCCCCCGACCTCGCCGACGCCGGGGCCGAGCAGCTCTCCGCCTTCGAGCACCGGCTCCGCGCGGACCTCGGCGGCCTGGAGGCTGCCCGCCGCGCCGAGCGCCGAGCCGCCACGATCGCCGAGGAACGCGCCGTCCTCGCGCGCGAGGCACGCGCCGACGACGACGTCCTGCGGGACGCCGCCGACTGGCTCGTCGGCTGGGAACCGCGCCGCACCGCGCTCACCGAGCACGTCGAGGCCGCCCGGGACGCGGCCGCCCGCGCCGAGCACCTCGCGGGCCGCCTGGAGCCCGCCCGCCGCAGGCTCGCCGCCGCCCGCCGCCGTGATGCCCTCGCCGAGGACACCCGGGAAGCCGAGGCCCGTCTCGCCGACGCCCGGGAGGGCCGGAACACCGCCCACGAGCGCTGGCTCGACGTCAAGTCCCGTCGCCTGGAGGGCATCGCCGCCGAACTCGCGGTCACCCTCACCCCGGGCGGTCCCTGCCAGGTCTGCGGCTCCACCACCCACCCGGCGCCCGCCCGGACCACCGCCGACCACGTCGACCGTGCCACCGAGGACGCCGCCTACGCGGCCTACACCCGCGCCGAGGAGGCCCGTACGGCCGCCGAACGCGACCTGGCCGTCACCCGCGAGTCCTGGTCATCGGCGCGCGAAGACGTCCTGGAGGGCAGCCGGCCGGAGCCGGCCGACGGGACCGAGCCGCCGGATGAGCCGGAGACGTCCGCCGCCGAGCCGACCGTCGGTGAACTCGCCCGTGAGGTCGAGGAGTTGAACCGCCTCCACGCCGACGCGCACGCGCTCGCCGGGCAGACCCACCGGGCGCGGGAGGCGCTCGCGCGCGCCGAGCGGGAGTACGAGGAGCGGGTCGGCTCCCAGCGGGAGGCCGAGCGGCGGGTCGCCGCGCGGACCTCGCGGCGCGAGGCCCTGGACCGGGAACAGACCGCGCTCGACGAGGAACTCGGGCGGGGACGCGGCGCGTTCGCCAGCGTGGCCGAACACGCCACCCGCCTGGAGCGCCGGATCGCCCTCCTGGTCGACGCCACCGGGGCCGTACGCTCCGCCGAACTCGCCGCCCAGCGCCTCAAGGAGGCCGACGACCGGCTCGCCGACGCCGCCTACCGCGCCGGCTTCACCACCCCGGCCGAGGCCGCCGCCGCCCTCCTGCGCGAGAGCGAGCGCCGCGACCACCAGCACCGCGTCGACGCGTGGCAGGCCGAGGCCGCCGCCGTCGAGGACCGGCTCGCCGAGCCGGGCACCGCTGCCGCCGCCGCGCTCCCGCCCGCCGACCCGGCGGTCGCGGCAGCGGCCCACGCGGCCGCCGAACGCGCCCTGCGCGAGGCCGCGTCCGTCCTGGCGGCCGCCCGTGAGCGGGGCAACGGCCTCGCCGTGCTCTCCCGCCAGGCGGTCACCGAGGTCCGCCGCCTCGGGCCGCTCCGCGAGGAGTACGACCGGGTGGCCCGCCTCGCCGCCCTCACCGCCGGCACCTCCGCCGAGAACGAGCGCCGGATGCGCCTGGAGTCGTACGTCCTGGCGGCCCGCCTCGAACAGGTCGCGGCCGCCGCGACCGCCCGCCTCCAGCGGATGTCCTCCGGCCGCTACACCCTCGTCCACTCCGACGCGCGCTCCGGCGGCAAGCGGGCCGGCCTCGGCCTGCACGTCGTCGACGCCTGGACCGGCAACGAGCGCGACACCGCCACCCTCTCCGGCGGCGAGACCTTCTTCGCCTCGCTCGCGCTCGCCCTCGGCCTCGCCGACGTCGTCACCGACGAGGCGGGCGGCGTCCGGCTCGACACCCTCTTCATCGACGAGGGCTTCGGCAGCCTCGACGAGCAGACGCTCGACGAGGTCCTGGACGTCCTCGACTCGCTGCGCGAGCGCGACCGCAGCGTCGGCATCGTCAGCCACGTCGGCGACCTGCGCCGCCGGATCCCGGCCCAACTGGAGGTCGTCAAGGCACGGCAGGGCTCGGCGGTGCGGCTGCGCACCGGCGGGGACGCGCTCACCGGCTGAGGGAACGGGGGAGGCACGGGGACGCCCTCAGCGGCCGAGCGAGCGCCGGGGGAGCGGCGAGGAGTACACCACGCTGGTGGTCACCGCGCCCAGCGTGGCGATCTTCCCGGTGATCTCCTCCAGGTGCCGCATCGAGCGGGCGGCGACCTTCAGGACGAAGCAGTCGTCGCCGGTGACGTGGTGGGCCTCCAGGATCTCCGGAGTGGCGCCGAGCAGGTCGTGGAACGGCTTGTAGTTGCCGTGGGGGTAGCGGAGCCGTACGAAGGCGAGGATGGGCAGCCCGAGCCGGTCCTGGTCGACGATCGCCGTGTACCCGCTGATCACCCCGGCCTCCTCGAGACGCCGCACCCGCTCGGTCACCGCGGACGGCGACATCGACACGGTGCGGGCGAGGTCGGCGAAGCTGGCGCGGCCCTCGGCCTGGAGGGCTTCGAGGATGCGCCAGTCGGTGGCGTCGGGGGTGTAGTCGGTGGTCATGACCGAGGGATAGCAGGGGATTCCCCGGTTGATCAAGTGATCGACCGGGGAATCCCGCCCGCTGTACGGGCCGGCGCCGCGAACGCCCCCTAGAGACGCGACAGCTCGTCGACCAGGTCGTCGAGGCCCAGCGGGCCCTGCGAGAGGGCCGCCATGTGCCATGCCTTCGCGTCGAACGCCTCGCCGTGCGCCGCCCGCGCTTTGGCCCGGCCGAGCAGCCAGGCGCGTTCGCCGAGCTTGTAGCCGATGGCCTGTCCCGGCACCGACAGATAGCGGGTCATCTCGCTCTCCACGAACGACGGCGGACGGCTGCTGTGCCGCTGGAAGAACTCCTGCGCGAGCTCCGGTGTCCACCGCTCGCCCGGGTGGAACGGTGACTCCGCCGGGATCTCCAGGCCCAGGTGCATGCCGATGTCCACGATCACCCGGCACGCGCGCATCATCTGGCCGTCGAGGTAGCCGAGCCGCCGCTCCGCGTCGGGCAGGAAGCCGAGTTCGTCCATCAGGCGCTCGGCGTAGAGCGCCCAGCCCTCCATGTTGGCGCTGACCTTGCCGATGGTCGCCTGGTAGCGGGAGAGCCGGTCGGCGACGTGCACCCACTGCGCGATCTGGAGGTGATGGCCCGGGACGCCCTCGTGGTACCAGGTGGACACCAGGTCGTACACCGGGAAGCGGGTCGTGCCGTCCACCGGCAGCCAGGTGCGGCCGGGGCGCGAGAAGTCCTCCGACGGGCCGGTGTAGTACGGCGCGGCGGCGCCGCCCGGCGGGGCGATGCGGGACTCCACCCGGCGCACCCGGTCGGCCAGTTCGAAGTGGGTGCCGTCGAGCGCCTCGATGGCCTCGTCCATGAGCTGCTGCAGCCAGCCCTGGACCTCCTCCACCCCTTCGATGTGCGCGCCGTGCTCGTCGAGGTGGGCCAGCGCCTCCCAGGGGCCGGCGCCCGGCAGGATCCGCTCGGCCTCGCTCCGCATCTCGCCGAGCAGCCGGTGGTACTCGGTCCAGCCGTACGCGTAGGCCTGGTCGAGGTCCAGGTCGGTGCCGTTGAAGAAGCGGGTCCAGCGCTGGTAGCGCTCGCGGCCCACCGTGTCCGGGGCGCCCACGACCGCCGGGGCGTACACGTCCCGCATCCAGTCCCGCAGCGCGGCGACGGCCTCCGTGGCGCCCCGGCCCGCCTTCGCGAGCTCGGCGCGGAGGTCCTCGGGCAGGGTGTCCGGGCCGGCGGCGGCGAACTCCTCGAACCAGCCAGGCCTTCCGCCCTCCGCGCCGGCCCACTCGGTGAGCTGGTCGACGAAGGTGGCCGTGGGGCGCGGGCCCCCGAAGAGCCCCCGCTCCAGTCCCAGCGCGAGCGAGGAACGGTAACCCTCCAGGGCGGCCGGGACCGCGCGCAGCCGGGAGGCGACCGCCGCCCAGTCCTCCTCCGTCTCCGTCGGGGTCACGGTGAAGACGATGCGGACGCTGTGCGCGGGCGAACGCATGTTGCTGACCGTACAGAGGCCCTCCTCGGCCTCGTGCACGGCGAGTTCCGCCGTCAGGCGCTCCCGCAGCAGCCTGGCGCACCGCTGCTCGGCCTCGCTGTCCGCGCCCGGGGCACGCTCCGCCTCGTCGAGCCGGGCGAGTGTACGGCGGGCCAGGTCGGCCACGGCCCGCTGGCCGGCGGGCGAGAAGTCGGGCAGCAGTCCGGCGCTCTCCTTGACTCCCAGGTACGTACCGATGATCGGGTCGAGGGCGATGAGTGCGTCGACGTGGTCGTCGGCGACCTGGCGGGGCAGCGGGCTGCTGGAAGTCTCTGGCATGGGGGCCATCCTGACGCCTTCGGCAGCTCCCCGTCACCCTCGTCCGGCCTCAGTCGGCTGACAAGGAAGGGCCCGAGGAAGGCGGGAGAAGTGGGCCGCACTCCCACTCCTGGAAGATGAGCCGCGTCTCGACGCGGGCCACCTCGCGGCGCGAGGTGAACTCGTCGAGGACGAGTCGTTGCAGGTCGGCGGGGTCCGCGACGGCCACGTGCACCAGGTAGTCGTCGGGTCCCGTCAGATGGAACAGCGCCCGGGACTCCGGGAGGGCCCGGATCCGGTCGACGAACGGGCCGATCAGTTCGCGCCGGTGCGGGCGGACCTGGACGAGAAGGAGCGCTTCGAGCCCACGGCCGAGTTTGGCCGGATCCAGTCGTAGCTGGTGTCCGAGGATCACGCCTGTGCGGCGGAGCCGCGCCACTCGGTCCAGGCAGGTGGAGGGTGCCACCCCGACCTCGGCGGCGAGTTCACGGTAGGTGGTCCGGGCGTCGTTCTGCAGGAGGCGAAGAATGTGCAGATCGACCGTGTCCAGTACGACAGAATCGGCCATTGGCCGAACGTAGCACGGCTGTTTCCCGCTACTTTCCGGTATCCGTTCACAGTGCCGCCATGGACGCCATGGACTACGGCCCCTCGGCCACCCCGAGGGCCCTCGCCACCGAAGCCGTGCACGCCGGACGCGAAGACCTCGCCCCGCTCGGACTGCACGCCCCGCCCATCGACCTGTCCACCACCTACCCCTCGTACGACGCCCGGGCGGAGGCCGCCCGCATCGACGAGTTCGCCACCACCGGCGCCCGGCTCGACGGCCCGCCCGTCTACGCCCGGCTCGACAACCCCACCGTCGCCCGCTTCGAGGAGGCCCTCGCCCGTCTGGAGGGCACCGAGTCCGCCGTCGCCTTCGCCAGCGGCATGGCGGCGCTCACCGCCGTCCTGCTCGCCCGGGCGAGCCAGGGCCTGCGCCACGTGGTCGCGGTCCGCCCGCTGTACGGCTGCAGCGACCACCTCCTCGACGCCGGACTGCTCGGCACCGAGGTGACCTGGACCGACCCGGCGGGGATAGCGGACGCGATCCGGCCGGACACCGGCCTCGTCATGGTGGAGTCCCCGGCCAACCCGACCCTCGCCGAGGCCGACATCCGTGCCCTCGCGCACTCCTGCGGCTCGGTGCCGCTCCTGGTCGACAACACCTTCGCCACCCCGGTGCTCCAGCGGCCCGTCGAACAGGGCGCCCGCATGGTGCTGCACAGCGCCACCAAGTACCTCGGCGGGCACGGCGACGTCATGGGCGGGATCGTCGCCTGCGACGAGGAGTTCGCCCGGACCCTCCGCCAGGTGCGCTTCGCCACCGGCGGGGTGCTCCACCCGCTCGCCGGCTACCTGCTGCTGCGCGGTCTCGCGACCCTTCCGGTACGGGTGCGGGCGGCGTCCGGCACGGCGGCGGAGCTCGTACGGCGGCTCGCCACCGACCCGCGGATCGCCCGGGTCCACTACCCGCGGATCGGTGGCGCGATGATCGCCTTCGAGGTGTACGGCGAGCCGCACGACGTCATCGCGGGCGTACGGCTGATCACCCCCGCCGTCAGCCTCGGCAGCGTCGACACCCTGATCCAGCACCCGGCCTCCATCAGCCACCGCATCGTGGCCGAGGGCGACCGGCGTTCGGCGGGCGTCAGCGACCGCCTGCTGCGGATGTCGGTCGGTCTGGAGGACGTCGAGGACCTGTGGCGGGATCTGACCCAGGCGCTCAGCGCTCCGCCCGCCGCACCCCTCCGGGTCGCTGCTCCTGCCGCGAGTGGGCGCCCGGTCGAGGTGCCGAGGCCAGCCGCGCGGTGATCACCAGCGTGCCCTCCTCGATCTGGTAGTCGAGCGGCAGGTTGAGCGCCCGCATCGCGGCCACCATCCCGGTGTTGGACGACTGCGTCACGGCGTACACGCTCGCGCAGCCGGCCTCCTCCGCCATGGCCACCAGCCGGCCGAGGAGCTCGGAGCCGATACCGCGTCGCTGCCAGTCGTCCTCCACCATCAGCGCCACCTCCGTCTCGTCGCCGTCCCACAGCAGGTGTCCGAGGGCGACGAGACGGCCGGAGGTCGTCTGCACGGCGAGGGTGCGCCCGAAGCGGGGGCTGAGCAGGTGGTCGAGGTAGCGGTCGGCGTCGCCGACCGGGCCGTGGTAGCGCAGTCCGAGGGTGCGGGCCGAGCAGCGGTCGTGCATGGCGCGCGCGGCGGACAGGTCGCGCTGGTCGGCGCGGCGGACGGTGATCTCGTTGCCCTCGGGCAGGGTGAGCACGTCCTGGCTGCGCGGCACGCGGTGGCCGAGTCGCGCGTCGAGCTCGACGAGGGCGCGGGCGCGGGCGAACTCGGTCGGGGTGAAGGGCAGGTAGGGCCGCTCCACGATGAGCGTGCCGCCGTTGGGGTCGCGCAGCCGCATCACGGTCTCCTCCAGCACGCCCTCGACCGGGGCGGGTTCGCCGGTGGGGCGCCCGGTGAGGGAGACGGCGGGCACGGAGTGCAGGGTGCAGCGGCCGAGGAGCTGGCGCAGCGCGAGCGGCAGTTCGGCCGCGTCGAGGGCGGTACGGGTGGCCAGGCCGAGCACCCGGGTGGGGGTGTCGACCAGGTCGTGGGCGTCGGCCCGCTCGGTCCAGGTGTCGCGGCCGCCGGCCGCCGCCGTCTCACGGGCGAGGGCCTGGGCGGTGAGGTCGGCGGGGGCACGCAGCAGGAACTCGTCCACGGTGCCGTCGGCCAGCGGGTGCGTCTGCAGGGTGAGGATGTCCACGCCCAGGCGGGCGAGGACGGTGCACAGCGCGGCGAGGCTGCCCGGCGTGTCCGCGACGGTGGTCCGCATCCGCCACAGCGTGGTCTCGACGGGCACCCCGGGCTCCCTCTCGTCGTGTGCCACGGGGGTGGCGTCGGACCCGGGGGCCGCGGGGGAGTGCCCGCCGGTGCGACCGGCGGGTGGGGCATGGCTCGCATGACTGTGCCTCCGGGCCCACCAGGTGTGGAAGGCGGCGGTGGCGACCAGCGCGATCGCCGAGAACACCAGCAGGTAGGCGCCGTCGGGCCCCTTGGCGATGGTCTTGGCGATCGTGTCGGCCACCACCACGGCGGTGAACAGGGCGGCGAGTTCGATCAGGTCGTGCCGCCAGTGGTGCGGGCGGCGGGTGCTCTTCGAGGACGTCACATCGGTCATGACCTCACTGTGACCCAGTGGTGTTGCGTGATCACGAACGCTTTGTGACTGACGGGTTAAGCGCCGATCTGGCGGCTTAAAGAATGATTCAGGCCGTTTCTGTCAGAGTCTGACCGGCCACCAGGCGGAGTGCGCCCGACAGCCGCTTGGCCTGCACGAGGAGCTGCGAGGAACCCCGCGCCGAGGCCACCGCGTCGAGCCCGGACAGCTCACCGCCGGCCCCGCACCGCTCCACGCAGTCCGCCGCCACCGCGAGCACCTCCCCGAGACCCCGGACCGGCTTCTCCGCCCCCAGCAGCTCCGGCAGCGCCGCCTCCAGGACCGCCCAGACCGTGGCGTACGCACCGCTGGCCGCCGCCGTCCGGAGCGCGTCCGCCAGCCGGTTCGGCTTCACCGAGCCCTCCGCGACCAGCCAGGCGAGCTCGGTCCCGAGCCCCCGGGCGTCCAGCGAGCCCCGCGACGCCAGGACGAGCACCGCGTCCACCGCGCGCAGCCGGTCGTCGGCATCGTGGCCGCCGATGCCGAACGCCAGGGCGAGGGCGACGGCCCGGCCGACCGGACCCTCGCTCTCCCCCAGCGCGATCAACGGTTCGGCCGTCCCGCGCTGCGACCCGTCGACACCCCACGCCAGAGACGGCAGGACACACGCCGCGAGGAACTCACGGTCGACCGGCAGCACCGAGGCCCACAGCGCCCGGCTGCCGATCCAGTGGTGGCAGCGGCGGGGCGTCGCGTCGAGCGCGCCGCCGACCCACCGGAAGGCGGGCGGGAACTCCGCGCGCACCACCGGCGACTCGTCGATCTCGACCACGATCCGGTCGAACAGCCACCACTTCATGGAGGGCCGGTCCGCCCCCCGCCGCAGGAACCGCACCTTCGCCCCGAGGGGGCCCGTGGTCCGGAGCCACGAGGCGAGCCGCCGCCCCGCCGGAGTGTCGAGCGCCGCCGCGGCGTCGGCCGCGGGACCGGCCGACGGGCCCGCCCGCCCGACCCGCAGCAGGGCCTGGGCGAAGTCGGCCGGAGCGGGCTCGACCCGCGCGTCCCGGTAGGCCCGCAACCGCTCCACCAGCACCGACGGATCGATCTCGCCGGTGTGCAGGGTCGGCGAGGCGAGCAGGAACGGCAGTTCGTCCGTGCCGATCAGAGCGGCGGCCTCCCACAGGCGCGCCTCAAGGACGGCCGTCAGCGCCTCGTGGTGACAGGCCGACTCGGGCAGCGTCCGCTCCCGGCGGCTCCCGGTCACCGCCTTCGGCAGCAGACCCAGCAACCCGGCCAGCACCACCTCCACCCCGTGGGTGGAATGGGTGAAGTAGTACTCCTGCGGCCACGACTCCGTGCTGAACGACTCCCGCACCGCCGCCTCCAGCGCCGCCCGGTCCTGGCGCGCGAGCCGCACGAGACCGTCGAGCGCCCGCTCGAACGCCACCGGGTCCTCGGGAAGCTCCCGCGTCAGCAGCTCCTCGACGAGCGCCTCGACCGTCGTCGCCGTCGGCCCGACCGGCTGGGGCTCCGGCACCGGCGGCAGGATCTCCTCGTACGGGCCCACGGACGCGTCGCCCAGGTCGTCCCCGAACAGCGCGGCGGCGGCGGGCCGGTGCACCGGACTCAGCAGCCCGGCCTGCTCCGCCAGCTCACGGCGTACGGACACGTCCACCGCCGCCGCGTGACGGCCCACCAGCTTCAGCGCCCGCTCCTGGATCGTGGTGTCCTCGTGCCCGAAGGCCTCGGCCACGGCGGGCAGCAGCTCGTCCGCCGCGCCGGGCTCCCGCGCGAGCACCTTCCCCACCAGGGTCAACTGGGCCCGCACCAGCTTCTTCTCGGTCCGGAACAGCACCCCGCCCGTCATCTCGGCGAGCGCGCCGGTCGACAGCGCCCCCTCGGCGGCGAGCCCCGCCAGGACCTCCTGCGCGTACCCCGCGACCGGGGACGGCGCGTCGGCCGTCATCCCGATCCAGTCCGCGACCCGCTCCCGGCGCTCGGCCGCGTCCGGCTCGACCAGCCGCAGCACCTCCATCGGGAACCGCAGGTCCCGGGGGCGCCCGCCGCGCAGCAACCGGGAGACGCACAGGTCCACCACCCGGGCACGGTCGAGAACCCCCTCGGCGACCAGCGCGGCGAGAGCGGTCGGCCAGTGCGTCGGCGCCTCGGGACCGACCGACCAGGTCAGCCGGTCGGGCGTCTCGGCCATCGTGAGCGCGTGCGGCACGAGCACCGGCGTCTGCGGGTCCTCCCGGAGCCGCTCCAGGAGCCGCGAGTCCGTGATCTGCCGGGTCCAGGCGAGGACATAGCCGTCGGTCGCGGGCACCGCGCATCCGGAGCGCGTCACGAGTCCGTGGATCAGCGGGTAGCTGTTCTCCGCCACCGTCGGCCGCTGGGCCAGCCGCTGCGCCACGTCCGCCGCCCACGCCGCGTCCCGGTCGCCGAGCACCTTCAGGACCAGGACCCCGTCCTCCGGGCGCCAGCCCATCAGGTCGCGTCCGCCGAGCCAGGTCGCCGCCGCGGCCGCGCCGGTCTGGCAGCCCGCCCCGGCCACGTACAGACCCCGCCGGACCCGGGCCGCCTCGTTCCACCGCTTCCAGTCCCAGGCACGCACCTCGGAGCGCAGCGCCTTCAGTTTCCCGAGGGCGGCCTTGCGCGCGGCGGCGTCCAGGGGAAGGAGGAGCGCGGGCACCTGCCCGGCGTGCCCGGCGCGCACCGCCTCCAGCAGCTTCTCGACCGCCTCGCCGTCCCCCGAACCGCCCACGCGCACCGGCTCGTCGACCGAGCCGACCGTCTTCACCGTGTCGTTCCCCATGCTGTCCCCCACCCCGGTCGTCATGCTGTTCCCCACCCCGGTCGTCATCTCGCTCCCCACCCCGGTCACCGCCCCGTCGTCGGTCATCGGACGGCCGCCGCGCCCGCCGCGCCCTCCGCCGTCGCACCCTCGGCCACCGGGCCCCGGACCGCCGCCCCGTCGGCCGTGGCACCCCGGCGGACCATCCGTACCGCGAGGGCGTGCTTGCACGGGCCGCGCCGCCCCCGGTAGTCCGCCCACCACTGGCAGGTGCAGCTCAGCACTCCGTCCGACTCCCTCACCCGGTAGCGCCGCTCGCCCGAGGCCACCGTCGCCACGGGCCCTTCGAGCGTCACCGCGGCCGCCGCGACCAGCCGGCGCGCGCTCACCAGGCGAGGGTTGTGCCGCTCGGCCCGGTCGGCGTCGTACGGAAGCTCGCGGTGGAAGTAGGCCGCGTCCGCCACGTCGTACCCCACCCGGCCCGCCGTACCGAGCCGGGTCAGCGCCGCACGCACCCGGTCGACCGTGAGTCCCGCCTGCGCCGCGAGATCGGCCAGGTCGATCCGCGGCTCCCAGGCCAGCAGGACCGCGACCAGCTCGGCGTCCTGCGAGGCCTCCTCCGTCGCCAGGGCCTCCAGGACCCCGCCCTCGCCGGAGAAGCCCCGCGCGGAGTCCGGCGACAGGGTCAGCGTCAGCCGCATGCCCGGCAGGACCGCCTCCCAGGCACTCGCCGTGGGCAGGGTGCCGTCCGGCACCGGTCCGTACACCCGGAGACCCGTCGCGTGCCGCAGTACCCGCTCCAGGGCGACGAGCCGGTCCGGCCCCGGCAGACAGACCGCCCCGGCGCCCGGCCGGGTCGTCGGACGCAGCGTCCGCCCGGACTGCGTGATCCACAGAGGACCCCGCCCGCGGGCCTGGTTCCGCGGCAGGGACCGCAGGAACCGGACGGCCTCCGCCCCGCTCAGCTCGGCCCGCAGATCGAACCGGGCCGAGGCGACCTGCGCCTCGGCGAACCCCCGCAGCCAGCGGTCCGGCAGCGGGACCTTCTTCTCCACGACCGCCCCCGCGAGCGTGGTCACCGCCATCTCCTCGGGGCCCACCCGCAGATGCAGCTGATCGTCGCCCGCCATCCGCGACAGCGCCTCGCGCAGCGGGTTGTTCACGTCGACGTTGGTGGTGCCGTGCCCCGTCTCCGTACCGCCGAGGCCCTCGTCCAGTACGTCGAGGCGTGCGTACACCCCGCCGCAGCCGGAGAAGGACTCGAACCGCAGCCGGTCCCCGTTCCCCGTCACCACCGGATCCAGCGACCCCGGCCGTATCCGCTGGTGGTACCGGGCCGCTGCCACGTCGGCGACCGCGAGCAGACCGCGGGCGGCGACCTGCGGCGAGGCCAGGAAGCCGGAGAAGAAGCGGGGATGGGCCTCGGCCCCCCGGGGCGTGAGACCCCCCGCCGTCTCCAGACCGAGCAGCCGGCCGGAGCCCGTGGACTCCAGCGCGGAAGGGCGGACGTAGGCGAGTGCCTGTACGGATCGCGTCATGGAAAAGACGGTAGGACCCGCCACTGACAATCATCCGGACGGAAGCCTCCGCACCACGTCCGACCAGGCGTTACTGCCCCACTCGGCCCGGCCGCAGCACCTTGCTGAACAGCACAGCGCCGCCCTCGGCCCGCAGGCGCACCGTCAGTTCCCCGCTGTGGCCGTCGATGTCGACCTCCCCGAAGTACTGCGGGCTCTCCATCGGCGACAGGTTCGCCCGCTCGGGCGCCCGGACGAACACCCGCTCCGGGCCGAAGGTCGCGTCGAGCGCGTTCGCCGGGAACCCGCCCGCGGCCAGCGGCCCGGACACGAACTCCCAGAACGGCGCGAAGTCCTTGAACGCCGCCCGCTCCGGCGCGTAGTGCTGCGCCGAGGTGTAGTGCACGTCCGCCGTCAGCCACAGCGTGCCGGTGATCCGCCGGTGCTTGACGAACCGCAGCAGCTCCGCGATCTGCAGCTCACGCCCCAGCGGGGCGCCGGGGTCGCCCTGCGCGACGGCCTCGAAGTTCGCCGCGCCGTCCGGGACGACCAGACCGAGCGGCATGTCCGCGGCGAGCACCTTCCACACGGCGGTGGAGGCGGCCAGCTCCTTCTTGAGCCAGGCGAGCTGCTCGGCGCCGAGGATCCCGGTGGTGTCGTCGGCCTGCCGGCCGGGGGAGTTGGCGTTGCGGTACGAGCGCATGTCGAGCACGAACACGTCGAGCAGCGGCCCGTACCGCACCACGCGGTGCATCCGCCCATGCCCGCCCGCGCGCGCGTGCGAGGTGGAAACCGGCGTGTACTCCCCGAAGGCGCGCAGGGCGCGGGCTGCGAGCACGTCCACGTTCTTCTCCGTGTAGCGCGCGTCGTCCAGGATCTGGCCCGGATACCAGTTGTTGCGCACCTCGTGGTCGTCCCACTGCACCACGGACGGCACCTGCGCGTGGAACGCCCGGACGTTGTGGTCGAGGAGGTTGTAGCGGAAGTTGCCCCGGTACTCGGCCAGCGTCTCCGCGACCTTCGACTTCTCCGGCGTCGTGACGTTCCGCCAGATCCGCCCGTCGGGCAGCGTCACGCTCGGCTCGACGACCCCGTCGGCGTAGATGGAGTCCCCGCTGCACAGGAAGAAGTCCGGGTCGAGGCGGCGCATCTCCTCGTAGGCGCGGAAGCCGCCGATGTCCGGGTTGATGCCCCAGCCCTGCCCCGCGATGTCCCCCGACCACAGGAAGCGGACCCCGTCACGGCGCCGGTCGGGGGCCGTACGGAAGGTGCCGACGACCGGCTCGCCCGTCCGGCGCGGATCGTCCGGGTCCGCGAGGGTGACCCGGTAGTGGATCTGCTCGCCGGCGGGCAGACCGCGCAGCGCGGTGGTGCCGGTGAAGTCCGTTCCCGCGCCTACCAGCGGCCCGTGGTGGCGGCGCACCCGCCGGAACGACTCGCTCGCCGAGGTCTCGACGGTCATGCGCGTGGGCCGGTCCGACCGCACCCACACCAGACCGGAGGAGGACGTGACGTCGCCCGTCTGCACCCCCCACGCGGCCCGGGGCCGGCCCGAGAGCGCGAAGGCGGGGGCGGCGAGACCGGTGCCACCGAGGGTGAGCGCCGCCGAGGCGGCGAGCGAACCGCGCAGCACGCTGCGCCGGGCGGGGGTGGGGGAAGTGCCGGGTACGGGCTGGGACATGGAGGGTCCTCCGAGGCGGTGTCCGGACGGGAGCGGTACGTCGCCCCATGCCTAACGGCCGGGCACGGCGACCACACGAACCCCGCGTGAACAGCCGCACTCCGCAGCCGTCACCCGCCGCCGACCGCCTTCGCCACCAGCCGTACCCCCTCCGCCACGGCCGAGGGTGTCAGATGCGCGTACCCGATGACGAGCCGCACGTCCCCGTCCCCGGGCCGCTCGGTGCCGTACTCCGCGAGGGAGCGCAGGGCCACCCCGGCCTCCGCCGCCCGTGCCAGGAACCGCTCCGGCGGCCCGTATCGCCCCGGCACGCGCGCGATGACGTGCAGTCCCGCCGCGATACCGCTCACCCGCGTCCCCGGCAGATGCTCGGCGAGCGCGGCCAGCAGGGCGTCCCGCCGCTCCCGGTAGGCGCGTTGGCAGCTGCGCAGCTGCCGGTCGTACCCGCCCCGCGCCACGAACTCCGCGAGCACCGCCTGGTCGAGTACGGGGTTCCCGAGGTCCATCGTCCGCTTGCGCTCGACGATCTCGCCCAGCAGCGCCTCGGGGACGAGCATCCAGCCGAGCCGCAGACCGGGTGCCAGCGACTTGCTGACCGACCCCGCGTAGACGACCCGCTCGGGATCGAGCCCCTGGAGCGCGCCGACCGGGGCCCTGTCGTACCGGAAGTCGCCGTCGTAGTCGTCCTCCAGGACGTAGCCGTCGACCGCCCGCGCCCAGTCGAGGAGCGCGGCACGGCGCTCCGCCGACCAGCTGATCCCGGACGGGAACTGGTGCGAGGGCGTCACGACCACCGCCCGGACCCCGGAGCCGGCGAGCGGCCCCGGCCGCAGACCCTCCTCGTCCAGCGGCAGCCACACCGTGGCGAGACCGGTCGACGCGAACAGCCGCCCGTGCTCGGGGCTGCCGGGGTCCTCGACGCCGATCGCGTCCAGCCCCCGCGCCCGCAGGACGAAGCCCAGCAGCGTCGACGCCTGCGCCACGCCCGAACAGACCACGAGCCGCTCGGGATCGGCCACCACACCCCGCCGCCGGGTCAGCATCCCGGCCAGCGCCTCGCGCAGTTCGGCCAGCCCGCGAGGGTCGGGGTACCCGAGTGCCGGGTGGGGCAGCCGGGCCAGCACGGCACGCTGCGCCGTCGACCAGGCGGACCGGGGAAAGAGCGACAGATCGGGGGTCCCGGGACGGAAGTCCACCCGCGCACCGGACCCTCCCGGCAGGGATCCGGACATCCCCGGCCCGGAGCTGGAGCCCCCCGGCGTCGAGCCCGACACCCCCGGCGTCGAGCCCGACACCCCCGGCGTCGAGCCCGACACCCCCGGCGTCGAGCCGGACGCCCCTGGCCGCGAGCCCGGCCTTCCCGGCACCGGGCCGGAGCCCCCCGGCGTCGAGCCGGACACCGTCGTCTCCCCACGGACCGGGCCCTGAGCCACGCCACGCGCGCGCGTGGAGCCGGCGAGCCGCCCCCGTGCCGCGTCGCCCACCCAGGTGCCGGACCCCCGGTCGCTGCGCACGTACCCCTCGGCGGTGAGCTGTTCGTACGCCTCGGTGACGAGACCCCGTGAGACACCCAGGTCGGCCGCGAGCGCGCGGGTCGACGGCAGACGGGTCCCGGCGGCGAGCCGCCCCGAGCGCACCGCCTCCCGGAGGGCCTCCTGGAGGGCCCGGCCGCGCCCCCGCGCCGGGGCTCCGGCGGCCGGGAGGAGCAGCTCCCACGCCGGCTGTCCGTGGCTCCTCATTCGGTGTCGCCCCTCCCGCCGTTCCGCGCCGGGGGCTCCTCGGTCCGCCCCCGCCGGACCCATGATGCCGAGTCCGGCCGCCGTGCGGCGCGCTGGTGGGGCAGGTCGACGGAGACGTGGGCGGAGAGCGCGCGGAGGAAGTCGGCCGGGTCGAAGACCGCTCCGGCCGAGGCGACGCCCGTCGTCCGGGTCCGGCCGTCGAGGATCCGGTGGACCGCCTCCACCGCGAGCGGCGCGCTGACGGCGTAGATGTCCTGGCCGGTGGCGACGGCCCGTCGTTCGACGCCCCCGGAGCGCACGACGACGTCCACGAGGAAGGTCTGGGCGGACCGGCCGCGCTCGTCGACCGGGGCCGGGGCCGACGCGTCGGGCGCCGACAGGTCCTGGGCTGCGCCGACCGCCATGTAGGTGCGCACCTCGGGCACCGCCAGGTGGCTGGGGATGGTGACCACGTCGGCCATCGTGAACTCGCCGATGACGGGCCGGGTGCCCAGCGGGGGGGGGAAGGACCACTCGACCACGGAGGGCTCGTCGTCGTGGTACTCCAGCTCGCCGCCGGTGAAGCGGACGTGGCGCCCGTCGCGCCGCTCCCGGGAGACCTTGCCCGCGGCGAGGGTCCCGGCCGTGGGGTGCCAGCTGCTCAGCCCGTACGCGACGTGGGCCTCGTCGGCCTCCGTCCAGTCGCCCATCGCGGCGGTGGCGAGCAGGTCGCCGAGGCCGCCGTAGAAGGCCATCGCGGGGACGATCACGGTTCCGGCGGCGCGGGCCCGCTCCGCGAAGTGCGCGAACGTGTCGACGTTGGCCTCGATCTCGGCCGCGACGTCCACGTACGGGATCCCCGCGCGCAGCGCCGCCTCGATCACGGGGGCGCCGGTCGTCGCGAAGGGTCCCGCGCAGTTGATCACGGCCGCCGCCCCGACGAGGGCGCGGTCGAGCGAGCCCGGGTCGTCGACCGACGCGGGTCGGACGTCGAGCCCCCCGTGGGAGGCGGCGAGGGTCCGCAGCCTGTCGGCGTCGCGGCCGGAGAGGACCGGCACGAACCCCCGGTCGAGCAGCTCCGCGACGACGAAACGGCCGGTGTGTCCGTACGCGCCGAACACCGTGACCGTGAGACCCGATTCCATGACTTCTCCCCTGTTCCCGACGTACTCGAACGGTCCGGTGCCTTCCGCGGCCCGCTCCGTGATGACCATCCTGGTCGCGGAAGACCCCGCGCACGAGTGTCCGGAACGACGTCATGCGTACAATTACGGACGTGAAGACTGTTGCGGTGGCCGTCACCGAGGGAATGCGGCACTTCGAACTGGCCGTGGCGTACGAGGTGTTCGGGCCCGCTCCGGCCGCCGTGACCGGCCCCTGGTACGACGTCTCCCTCTGCGGACCGGCCACCGCGCGGCTCGGCCGCTTCCGTCTCGAACCCGACGGCGGCCTCGACCTGCTGGCGCGCGCCGACACGGTGATCGTCCCCGCGCTCGCGGACTCCGACGAGGAGCCGCCCGCCGACCTCGTCGACGCGGTGCGCGCGGCCCACGAGGCGGGCGCGCGGGTGGCCTCGCTCTGCACGGGCGCGTTCGTCCTGGCCGCGGCGGGGCTCCTCGACGGCAGGCGGGCGACCACGCACTGGGCCCACACCGAGGAGCTGGCCGCCCGCCACCCCCGGGTGGAGGTCGACCCGGACGTGCTCTACGTGGACAGCGGCAGCGTCCTCACCTCCGCGGGCAAGGCCGCCGCGATGGACCTCTGTCTGCACCTGGTCCGCTCCGACCACGGCTCGGCCGTCGCCAACACGGTCGCCCGCGGCCTCGTCGTACCGCCCCACCGCGCGGGCGGCCAGGCCCAGTTCGTCACCGCCCCGGTGCCCGCCAGGGACGACCACCCGCTCGCCGACCTGCTGCCCTGGGCGGTGGCCCGGCTGGACCGGCCGCTGACCGTCGAGGACCTGGCCCGCAGGGCGCGGATGAGCTCGCGCAACCTCGGCCGCCACTTCCGCTCGGTGACCGGCACCACCCCGCTCCAGTGGCTCCTGACCCAACGGATCCGCCACGCGCAGGAGTTGCTGGAGGCCACCGACGACAGCGTCGAGGCCATCGCGGAGGCCACCGGCATGGGCACGGCCACCACCCTGCGCCGGCACTTCAACCGCACGGTCGGCGTGCCCCCGGACACCTACCGCCGCACCTTCCGCGCCCGCGCCCGCACCACCCCGGACCCGGGCGCCCCGAAGTGGTCCCCGATGCCGTGAGGGAAGTGGACCTCCACCCGGGCCACGTCCCTTCCTAACGTCGGAGGCATGAACGCCAACGCCCTGCGCGGGGTCCTCCTCGTGACCCTCGCCTACGCCCTCGTCGGCGCCTCCTTCACCGCGAACAGCCTGCTCGGCGCGTATCCGTACGCGGGTGGCCAGGCGCTGCGCTACGGGGCCGCCTGCCTGCTCCTCCTCCCCCTGCTCGGCCGTGGCGGGCTCGCCCCGCTGCGGAACCTGACCGCCCGTCACTGGCTGCGGCTCGCCGCCCTCGCGGGCGTCGGCATGGTCGGCTTCAACCTGGCGGTCCTCGCCGCCGAGCGGACCGCGGAGCCTGCCGTGCCGGGCGTCCTGGTCGGGTGCGCCCCGGTCGTCGTCGCCGTCCTCGTCCCACTGGTCGAGGGCCGCAGGCCCGCCCCCGCCGTGCTGTACGGGGCGCTGCTCGTCGCCGCGGGTGCCTTCACCGTGCAGGGGTGGGGGCGGACGGACCTCGCGGGGATCGGCTGGTCGGTCGCCGCGCTCGCGGGCGAGGTCGGCTTCACGGTGCTGGCCGTCCCGGTCCTCCGGTTGCTCGGGCCGAAGCTCCTGACGGCGGTCGTGTGCGGGGTCGGCGCGGTCGAGGCGGCGCTCGTGGGTCTGGTCGTGGACGGCGCCGACCTGGTCCGGATGCCGACGGCGGTGGAGGCGGGGGCCCTGGCCTGGCAGGCGGCCCTGGCCACGGTGGTCGGGTTCGTCCTGTTCTACATGGGTGTCCAGCGGGTCGGGATGGAGCGGGCCACCCTCTTCACCGGCGCGATCCCGGTCGCGGCGGCGTTGAGCGCCGCTCTGGTCGCGGGCGCCGCCTTCGGGCTGCCGCAGGCGGCCGGGAGCCTGCTCGTGGGGGCCGGCGCCGCCGTGGGCACCGGCCTGTTCACGCGCCCCCGGCGGGCCTCAGCGGCTGCCGTCCAGGACGACGCGCGCGACGAGAGCCGGGTCGTCGTTCATGGGCACGTGGCCGCAGCCGGGCAGCCGGACGAGCCGCGCGCCCGGCAGGGTGTGCTTGGCGCGGACGCCCTGGCGGGGCGGGAGCAGCCGGTCGCGGCTGCCCCAGGCGACCGTGACGGGGACCGTGGGGA
Source organism: Streptomyces sp. Qhu_M48 (assembly GCF_051305195.1). Lineage (NCBI taxonomy): Bacteria > Bacillati > Actinomycetota > Actinomycetes > Kitasatosporales > Streptomycetaceae > Streptomyces > Streptomyces sp. Qhu_M48. The sequence goes on from NZ_CP195432.1 coordinate 2,724,869, forward strand.
GGTCGTCGCGGAAGCGCACGGACCCGCCGGCGTCCAGGGTCTCCCGGAAGCCGGTGGCTCCGCGCAGCGCGAGCGTCTCGGCGTAGACGGCCTCGGGTGAACGGCGGCCCGGGCGCGCGTAGATGCTGCCGGTGAGGACGGTGCGCCCGGCGGGGGTGCGGGAGAGGCGTTCGATCACGGGCAGGGGCATCGACCGGGCCGCGCCCCGCATCGCCCGGAGCGTCACGAAGGCGTACCGCCGCTCCCCCTCGGACCAGAAGCCGGCGGGGGAGAGGGCGGTGACCGAGCGCACCAGCCCCTCCTTGGCGAGCTGGAGCGCGAGCAGCCCGCCGAGCGAGTTCCCCGCCACGTGCGGCCGTTCGACGCCGAGGGCCCCGGTGAAGGCGCCGAGCACGCGGCCGATGGTGGACAGGTCGTAGGGGCAGCCTTCGGGCAGCTCGTCGGAGGCCCCGAAGCCCGGCAGGTCGACGGCGATCACGTCGCGCTCGGCGGCCAGGATGCCGAGGACGGGCTCCCAGGCCTGCCAGTGGTGCCCGATGCCGTGCAGGAGCAGCAGCGGCTCGCCCGCGCCCCGGCGTTCGTACGCGAGGGACGCCGTGCGGGGTCCCGCCGGGGTGTCGATCGTGCACGCGATCCGCTGGGGCATGCGAACTCCCTTTCCTGAAGCCTCGTCAGACAACCTGTCAGCCAACCTGTCCGTGAGAATTACCGATCAGTAGGATGGAGTTCAAGACCCCGTCCGAAACTGGACAGGGTGAGGAAGCTGGGCTGGGATGGACACGTGCCTACCGATACCCCGACCGACACGCTGACCGATCTGTTCGAGGAGCACCGCCCGATGCTCCTGGGCGTCGCCTACCGGATGCTCGGCCGCGCCGCCGACGCCGAGGACGTCGTCCAGGAGGCCTGGCTGCGCTGGACCGCCGAGGACCGGGCCGAGGTCCGCGAGCCCCGCGCCTTCCTCGTACGGATCACTACACGGCTCGCCATCGACCGGCTGCGGCAGTCGCAGGCGCGCCGCGAGTCCTACGTCGGCCCGTGGCTGCCCGAGCCCGTCGTCACCGACTTCGGCCCGTCCGCGCCCGACACCGCCGAGCGCGCCCTGCTCGCCGACTCCGTCTCGCTCGCCGTGCTCGTCGTCCTCGAGTCCCTCTCCCCCCTGGAGCGGGCCGTCTTCGTGCTGCGCGAGGCCTTCGGCTTCCCGTACGGCGAGATCGCCACCGCCCTCGACCGCTCCGAGGCGGCCGTGCGCCAGCTCGCCGGGCGCGCCCGGCGACACGTCGACGAGGGGAAGCCGCGCTACGACGTCGACCCCGTCGAGCGTCGCGACCTCACCGAACGCTTCCTCGCCGCGGCGGCGGGCGGCGACCTCGGCGGACTCCTCGCCCTGCTCGCGCCGGACGTACGTCTCGTCGGCGACGCCGGCGGCAAGGCGAAGACGCCGCTGCGGATCATCGAGAGCGCCGACAAGGTCGGCCGCTTCCTCGCCGCCACCTCCTACAAGGCGGAGGAGCGCTTCGAACTCCGTTTCGTCGAGATCAACGGCGCCCCGGCCCTGCTCGCCCTCGACGGCGACCGGGTCGACTCCCTCGTCCAGATCGAGGTGCGCGACGGGCGCGTCCAGTGCGTCTACATCATCCGGAATCCCGACAAGCTCCAGGGACTCCTCGGTTCCGCCGGGCTCTGAGGCCGGACCCCGCCCCCACCGTCCGTGCGTGACGCTTCACCATCCGTCGTGATCACGCCGATCGGCCGGAAAACACCCCGCTGACCACCCCGGGAGGCGGGGTGTTTTGCTGCGCGGGGCACACGGGGGCGCGAACGTCCTGTGAACGATCTAGGTCAGAGGGTCACATTCGGGGGCGTTCGACGGAGGATTGGTCTTGACCAAGGGATCGGCCCGCCTTATGGTCGCAGAGTTAGTGCAGGAACCTTTAATAAACAAGGGCGCGGAAAAACGCCGCGGGACACGGCGAATTGCGGAGGATCAGGGTGGGGACCACGCAGCTGGCATCGGTACCGGAACCGAAGTACCAGCACCTCAAGACAGTCATCGGTGAAGCGCTCGACTCGGACTTCGCGGTCGGGGAGATCCTTCCCAACGAACGGGAGCTCGCGGCACGCTTCGGCGTCGCCCGTGCCACGCTCCGCCAGGCCCTGGAGCAGCTGGAGCTGGAGGGCCGCCTGCAGCGACGCCGCGGCGTCGGCACCACCGTCGCCCCGCCGCGCGTCGGCGTCGACGTCTCCACCACGCAGCACGCCTGGCCGGGCGTCGGCGACGAGGCCTGGCAGTGCCTGGACTCCGCGGGCGACGTGGCCCCGGCCGCCGTCGCGCGCGTCCTGGAGAGCGGCGCGGAGGAGCGGGTGCACATCGTCCGCCGCATCCGTGTCAGCCAGGGCCAGCCCGTCGCCGCCGAGCTGCTGTACGTGCCCGACGGCTCCGTCCCCGGCCTCACCGCCATCGACGCGCCCGCCGGACCGGCCCGCGCCCGCGCGGTGCTCCGCGAACTCCAGCACCTCGCCCTCGACGGCCAGGACCGCTCCGTGGAGCTCGGCTCCGCCCGCGCGGACGACGCCAGGGAACTCGACCGGCTCCCGGGCGCGCCCGTCCTCGTCGTGACGACCCGTTACCTCTCCGGAGGGCGCACCGCCGCCGTCTCCGTGGCCACCTACCGCGCCGACACCTGCCGCCTCACCTTCGGCGACTCGGTCGACCTGGTCATGGCCTCCTGACACCGCGAGACCACCCCGCACCCCCGGAACACCGCGAGACCACCCCGCGACCAGCGGGCACGGCCCGTCGCACGGCGCCCCTCGAAGGGGCCTCTAGCGGCGGGCCGTCACCGTGCCGTCGACCGCGAAGAGCTGCTCCTCGACATGGTCGAGGGCGAGACGCAGCGCGCCCGTGCCCACCGCGGCCTCGCCGAGCAGGGACAGCACCACCCGGGGCGGCCGCAGGCAGAACCGGGCCAGCTCCTCACGGAGCGGCTGGAGCACGCCGTCCAGGCCGGCCGCCCAGCCTCCGACGACCACCAGTTCCGGGTCGATCGCCAGGACCAGCGCCGCCACGTCGTGCACGAGCCGCTGGATGAACCGCTCCACCGCCGCCCCGGCGCGCGCGTCACCCTTGCGGGCCAGCGCGAAGACCTCGGCCACCGCCTGCTCGTCCAGCGGGTGCAGCGGCTCGTCCGTGGTCGACAGGAGGTGTTCGGGGGTGACACCCCGACCCAGCAGGTGCAGGGCGCCGATCTCCCCGGCCGCCCCGCCGAAGCCGCGGTGCAGCCGGCCGCCGATCAGCGAACCGGCCCCCGGGCTCAGCCCGGCGAGGACGAAGACGATGTCGTCGGAGTCGGTCGCGGCACCCTTCCAGTGCTCGGCGACGGCCGCCGCGTTCGCGTCGTTCTCCACGATGACCGGGCACTTGAAGGAGCGCCGCAGCCGCTCGCCGAGGGCGAGGCCCGTCCAGCCCGGGAGGGCCGTGCCGAGGCGGACCGTGCCGTCCGCCTCCACGATGCCGGGGGTACCGACGCCGACCGCCCGCAGATTGGACCGGGCGACCCCGGCCCGGCGCAGCACGTCGGCGACGACCGTACGCACCCGGTCCAGGCGCTCGTCCTCGGGTGCCGTCTCCGACACCTCGCGCGATCCGGCGCCGATGATCCGGCCGTCCAGACCGGAGAGCAGCGCGGCCACGCGGTGCGGGCCGATCTCGATGCCGAGCAGATGGCCGGCCTCCGCCCGGAAGCGGAACCTCCGCGCCGGGCGGCCCTGCCGTCGGGCCTCGCCCTCCTCGGGCGCCGCCTCGACGACGAGCCCGCCCTCCATGAGTCCTTCGACGACCCCTTCGACCGTGGGCCGCGAGAGGCCCGTGATCCGGGTCAGATCCGTGAGCGTGGGCGCGTCGGCGCCCCGTAGCGCATGGAGTACCACCGCGGAGTTGATCCGCCGCAGCAGAGACGGATCCCCGCCGGTCAGCCGCCCCACAGTGTGTCCTCCCAGCTCGTGCACCTCTTCGGCGGATGGTACTCAATGGTCCCGGTCGCGGCGAGTGCCGCCCCTGTCACGCTTGCGTGACATCCCGGGGCCGTCCGCCGGCCGGTGCGGGTCGCGGCCCCCGCGACTCCGCCTGACGGACCGCCAACTGTCGGTGGCGGGCGGTTTACTGGCCTCATGACCACGGCACACCGGCTGGCGACGATCGACCTGCTCCGCACCCGCGGTTTCGGCGGCGGTCCGGAGTTCCACCTGGCGGAGCTCGACACCAGCGAGGACTTCTGGGAGGACGACGGCACCCGCCGCCCGCTCGTCGAGGACCAGTACGAAGCGGAACGGGACGGGCTCGGCGCCCTGCTCACCGCGCGCTGGGGCGAGCCGCGGGTGCTCGACCTCGGGCCGGTCCTGGAGCGGAGCATGGAGGGCGAGTCGATACCCGAGCCCTGGTCCACCCTCAGCTGCCACACCCCCGACCTGCGCCTGTGGCGGGCCGACGGGCTGTGGATCGGCCTCGGCGTCTCCCAGTGGGACAAGGAACTGCCGTTCCAGCTGCTCGCCGTCCTCACCCCGGTCGAACCGCCGACGTGACGGCCCACCCGCCCACCGGGCATCCGGCCGGAACGCCGGTGGTCCCCCACGCGGCGCACGGCCCGCTCACCCCCGGGGGTTCTCGGCTGCCTCCCGGAGACGGGCGTACTCCGCGGCCATCGTCGCCGCCGTCCAGTGCGCGTTGAGCCCGCTCGGGTTGGGCAGCGCCCAGACCCGGGTGGACCCGATCACGCGCTCCTGCGGCCCGATGACGGCCTTCGGCTCGCCGAAGGCCGTGCGGTACGCGGTGACACCGACGACCGCGAGCCAGCGGGGCGCGAGCAGCTCCACCTTCGCGGCCAGGATCCGGCCGCCCTCGACGTACTCCTCCCGGCTCAGTTCGTCGGCCCCGGCGGTCGGCCGCGCCACCACGTTCGTGATCCCGAGGCCGTACGTCAGGAGCTCCTCCTGCTCGTCCGGCCGCAGCTGCCTCGGCGTGAACCCGGACAGGTGGAGCACCGGCCAGAAGCGGTTGCCGGGGCGGGCGAAGTGGTGGCCCGTCGCCGCCGTCATGAGACCCGGGTTGATCCCGCAGAACAACACCGAGAGGCCGCCCGCCACCACGTCGGGAACGACGCGGTCACGGGCGGCCTCCAGCTGCTCCTTGGTGAACCGGGGGCTCCCGGTCAGAGGATCGCCCCGGGGGCGTAGGCGGCGGCCTCCGGATGCTGCTTGAGGATCTCCTCGACACGGGAGACCACGGACGCGACCTGGTCGGCGGCGGCGCCGGTGAAGGACAGCTTGTCCGCCATCAGCTCGTCGAGCTGCGCCCGGTCCAGCGGGATGCGCTCGTCGGCGGCCAGCTTGTCGAGCAGCTCGTTGCGCTCGGCGCCCTGCTCGCGCATGGCGAGGGCGGAGGCGACGGCGTTCTCCTTGATCGCCTCGTGGGCGACCTCACGGCCCACTCCGGCGCGCACGGCGCCCATGAGGACCTTGGTGGTCGCCAGGAAGGGGAGGTAGCGGTCGAGCTCGCGGGCCACGACGGCCGGGAAGGCGCCGAACTCGTCGAGCACGGTGAGGAAGGTCTCCAGGAGACCGTCGAGCGCGAAGAACGCGTCGGGCAGCGCGACCCGGCGGACCACGGAGCAGGACACGTCGCCCTCGTTCCACTGGTCGCCGGCCAGCTCGCCGGTCATCGACGCGTAGCCGCGCAGGATGACCATGAGGCCGTTGACGCGCTCGCAGGAGCGGGTGTTCATCTTGTGCGGCATCGCCGAGGAACCGACCTGGCCCGGCTTGAAGCCCTCGGTGACCAGCTCGTGGCCCGCCATCAGGCGGATCGTCTTGGCGATCGACGACGGGGCGGCGGCCAGCTGCACCAGCGAGGTGACCACGTCGTAGTCGAGGGAGCGCGGGTAGACCTGGCCGACCGAGGTGAAGGCGTGCGCGAAGCCGAGGTGACCGGCGATCCGCCGCTCCAGGTCGGCGAGCTTGCCGGCGTCGCCGCCGAGCAGGTCCAGCATGTCCTGCGCGGTGCCGACCGGGCCCTTGATGCCGCGCAGCGGGTAGCGGCCGAGGAGCTCCTCCAGCCGGGCGTACGCCACGAGCAGCTCGTCCGCGGCGGTCGCGAAGCGCTTGCCGAGGGTGGTCGCCTGGGCGGCCACGTTGTGCGAGCGGCCGGCCATGACCAGCTCGGCGTACTCGGCGGAGAGCTTGCCGAGACGGCCGAGGACGGCGACCGTACGGTCCCGCATCAGCTCGAGGGAGAGCCGGATCTGCAGCTGCTCGACGTTCTCGGTGAGGTCGCGCGAGGTCATGCCCTTGTGGACGTGCTCGTGGCCGGCGAGGGCGTTGAACTCCTCGATCCGGGCCTTCACGTCGTGCCGGGTGACCTTCTCGCGCTCGGCGATGGAGCCGAGGTCGACCTGGTCGAGGACGCGCTCGTAGTCGGCGAGGGCGTCCTCCGGAACCTCGATCCCGAGGTCCTTCTGCGCACGCAGCACGGCGAGCCACAGCTGACGCTCCAGCTTCACCTTCTGCTCGGGGGACCAGAGGACGGCGAGCTCCGCGGAGGCGTAGCGGCCGGCCAGAACGTTGGGGATGCGGGGCTTCGCAGTCACAGCAGTCACGTGGATGAATTCTACTGGTGGTTTCTGCAGGCCAGCGCCACGGCCCCGTGTGGAGCTTGCTACGAGACGCAGCTCACGCGGGGCCGGGCGGCGGCGCCCCGCACCGGCTAGCGCCCCGCGGACGGCTCGTACGGCAGCAGCTCGGGGCGCTTCGGGGTGCGGCCGTCGCCCGACGAGCGGCCGGTGAGGCGCCGCCCGATCCACGGGCCCAGGTGCTCCCTGGCGAAGCGGGCGTCGGCGGCCCGGCGGCTGGCCCAGCCGGGCGGCGCGGACGGGGGCAGCGGCGTCCGCCAGTCCTCCTCGGCGGTCAGGCCGAGCGCCTGCCAGACGGCCTCGGCGACCCGCCGGTGCCCGTCGGCGGTCAGGTGGAGCCGGTCCACGTCCCAGAGCCGGGGGTCGCCGAGCGACGGGGCGCCGTACAGGTCGACGACCAGTGCGCCGTGCCGGGCGGCGAGCTCGTCGATGTGCGCGAAGAGCTCCTCCATCCGGGGGCGGAAGCGCTGCATGACGGGGCCGTTGCGGCCGGGGCTGCGCATCAGGACCAGCCGGCCGCAGGAGGGCGCGAGCCGCTCGACGGCCTCGGTGAGCAGTCCGCGCACCCGGCCCATGTCGACCTTGGGCCGCAGGGTGTCGTTGAGTCCGCCGACGAGGGTCACCACGTCCGCCTTCATCGCGGCCGCGGTCTCGACCTGCTCCTCGACGATCTGGCCGATGAGCTTGCCGCGCACGGCGAGGTTGGCGTAGCGGAAGTCGGGGGTGCGGGCGGCCAGCCGGTCGGCGAGGACATCGGCCCAGCCCCGGTAGGAACCGTCGGGCCTCAGGTCCGACATGCCCTCGGTGAAGCTGTCGCCCAGAGCGACGAAACTGTTGTACGTAGCATTGATCTCCATGGCGGAAGAGATCATACCGCGCGGTATGGGCGGGCCCCGTGGAGCACGGGGAGGGGCCCCGGGAACACCCGGGGCCCCTCCTGTTCCGTTCTGCTCCGTGCGCGGCCGCTAGGGCGCAGCCGGGCGCCCCACCAGCTCCCGCAGCACGTCCTCCATCGTCACGAGCCCGCTCGGCTTGTCGCCCTCGTCGAGGACCGCCGCCAGATGGGTCCGGCTGCGGCGCATCGCCGTCAGGACGTCGTCCAGCGGCGCGGCCGCCCGGACCCGGGCGATCGGCCGCAGCGACGACACCGGGAACGGCAGATCGCGCGGGAAGACGTCCAGGGCGTCCTTGACGTGCAGATAGCCCAGGATCCGCCGCTCCTCGTCGACCACCGGGAAACGCGAGTAACCGGTCCGCGCCGCCAGCGCCTCCAGCTCCTCGGGAGTGGTGCCGACCTGCGCGTACACCACCTTCTCCACCGGCATGACGACATCCCGTACGGGACGCCGGCCCAGCTCCAGGGCGTCGTGCAGCCGCTCGGCGGCCCGGTCGTCCAGGAGACCGGCGTCGCCCGCGTCCGTGACCATGCGGGCCAGCTCGTCGTCCGAGAAGGTCGCCGAGACCTCGTCCTTGACCTCCACCCGCAACAGCTTGAGCAGGGTGTTGGCGAAGGCGTTGATCGTGAAGATCACCGGCCGCAGCGCCCGCGCGATCGTCACCAGGGGCGGACCGAGCAGCAGCGCGGTGCGCGTCGGCTCGGCGAGCGCGATGTTCTTCGGCACCATCTCGCCGAGGAGCATGTGCAGGTACGTGGCCACGGACAGCGCGATCACGAACGAGATCGGGTGGACCAGGCCGTGCGGCACGCCCACCGCGTCGAAGACCGGCTCCAGGAGGTGCGCGATCGCGGGCTCGGCGACGATGCCGAGCACCAGGGTGCAGAGCGTGATGCCGAGCTGGGCGGCGGCGAGGAGTGCGGAGACGTGCTCCAGGCCCCATATGACGCTGCGCGCCCGGCGGTCGCCGGACTCGGCCAGCGGCTCGATCTGGCTCCGGCGGACCGAGATCAGGGCGAACTCGGCGCCGACGAAGAAGGCGTTCACGACCAGGGTGAGGAACCCGATCAACAGCTGGACGGCGATCATCGGCCGGCCTCCCCGGTCTCGTTCTCCGCGTGCTGGGCGACGGGGGCGTGCATCAGCACGCGCGCGGCGCGGCGGCCCGAGGCGTCCACGACGTCCAGACGCCAGCCGGCCGGCTCCACGCTGTCGCCGACGGCCGGGATACGGCCCAGCTCGTGGGCGACGAAGCCGGCGAGCGTCTCGTACGGTCCGTCCGGCACGCGGAGGCCGATCGCCTCCACCTGGTCGGTACGGGCCGCGCCGTCCGCGGACCAGAGCTCACGCCCGTCCGCGTCCTCGCCCGCCCGCGCCAGGTCCGGCGTCTCGTGCGGGTCGTGCTCGTCGCGTACCTCGCCGACGACCTCCTCGACGATGTCCTCCAGGGTCGCGACCCCGGCGGTACCGCCGTACTCGTCGATGACGACGGCCATCGTCTGCTTCCCGGACAGCCGGTCCAGGAGCCGGTCCACGGTCAGCGTCTCGGGGACGAGCAGCGGCTCGCGCATCAGCTCGGCGATCCGCCGGTGGGGCCGCTCCTCGGCCGGTATGGCCAGGACGTCCTTGATGTGGGCGATGCCGACGACGGCGTCGAGGCTGCCCCGGTAGACGGGGAAGCGGGACAGGCCGGTCGCACGGGTCGCGTTGGCGACGTCCTCGGCCGTGGCCTGCACCTCCAGGGCCGTGACCTGCACGCGGGGCGTCATCACGTTCTCCGCGGTCAGCTCGGCCAGGTTGAGGGTACGGACGAACAGCTCGGCCGTGTCCGCCTCCAGGGCGCCCTCCTTGGCGGAGTGCCGGGCGAGCGCCACCAGTTCCTGCGGGGAGCGCGCGGAGGCGAGCTCCTCGGTCGGCTCCATGCCGAGGCGGCGCAGGATCCGGTTGGCGGTGTTGTTGAGGTGGCTGATCAGTGGCTTGAAGGCGGCGGTGAAAACCCGCTGCGGGGTGGCGACCACCTTCGCGACCGCGAGGGGCGAGGAGATCGCCCAGTTCTTGGGGACCAGCTCGCCGACCACCATCAGGACGACGGTCGACAGGGCGGTGCCGAGGACGAGGGCCACCGACGAGGCGACCGAGGAGGAGATGCCGAGGTCCTCCAGGGGGCCCCGGATCAGCTTGGCGATCGACGGCTCGGAGAGCATGCCGACGACCAGGTTGGTGACGGTGATGCCGAGCTGCGCGCCGGAGAGCTGGAAGGTCAGCGACCTGACCGCCTTGAGCGCTCCCGCCGCGCCGCGTTCGCCGCGGTCCACGGCGGCTTCGAGCTCGCCGCGCTCGACCGTCGTCAGCGAGAACTCGGCCGCGACGAAGGCGCCGCACGCCACGGAGAGGAGGAGCGCCAGGAGGAGCAGAAGCACTTCGGTCATCGGTTCACCTCCGTCCCATGATCAGCCAGGGGGAAGAGGATCGCTCGCTTGGAACCAGTGCTACTGGGAGGCTCGCCCATGGGCGGACGCTCACACCTTTCGGTCGTCGGAATGAAGAACCATGGTAAAGGATGGGCAAAGCAGGTCACGCTCGGCCCCGGAGGTGCTGTGCTCCGAGGCGGGTGATCGCCCCGGGGCTGTCGGACCCGGTGGTGGGGGAACCCCGAGACGGGCGTACCCGGCGCCGGGGAGCACCCCGAGACCGTTGTACCCGGTAACGGGGGATCAATCCGTGAGCGGCTTCACCCACCGGCGCCAGCGCTCCTCGCGCGCGTACCCGGCGGCCGTCCACAGCCGCTGTCCGCTCTCGTTGGCCTCCAGGACCATCGCGTCCGCCCGCCGCCCGCCGAGGGCGGCGAACCGTTCCTCGGCCGCCCGCAGGAGCGCGGTCGAGATGCCCCGGCGACGGTACGAGGGGAGGACCGCGAGCCGGTAGAGGCAGGCGCGCCAGCCGTCCCAGCCCGCGATCACGGACCCCACGATCAGACCGTCGGCGACGGCGAGCAGGAGCGCCTCGGGGTCACGTGCGATGAGCCGGGTCACCCCGTGCACGTCGTCCGATACGGACGTCCCCTCGGCGGACTCCTTCCAGAAGGCCAGGACGGCCTCGGCCTCGTCGGGGGAGGCGGTGCGTATCCGTAGCTCGATCATGGCCGGAATCCCATCACGCGGGGCCGAGCCGGTGCCACGGAGTTCCAGGTGCCGGGACGGACGCCGCCCGCCGCGGGCTACCGCCGCGCCACACCGAGCACACACGGGGAGGACGGCAGCCGAGGCCCCTTCTCGGGGACGTCGAAGGAGCGGTAGGGGCCGAGGGTGAACCCGGCCGCCTCGATCGCCGCGAGCGGCGCGCGGGAGGTGTGGCAGCCGCCGAAGAGCCGCGGCCACACCGTCCGGTCGAGACCCCGCTGCACGCGCGCCAGGCCGGGGGTCCGCGCCAGGCCGTGCTCGAAGAACCGCAGCTCGCCGCCGGGGCGCAGTACCCGGTGCAGCTCGGCGAGGGCCTGCGGCAGGCTCCGCACCGTACACAGCACGAGCGAGGCCACCGCCGCGTCGAAGGAGGCGTCCTCCAGCGGCAGCGCCTCGGCCGTGTCCGGCAGCACCGTCACCGGCACGGGAGCTCCCGGCGCGGCCTCCTGGGCGAGCCGGCGCAGCCGGGCCTCGGGTTCGAGGGCGACCACCTCGGTGACCCCGGCCGGGTAGTGCGAGAAGTTCAGACCGTTCCCGGCCCCGATCTCCAGCACCCGGCCGGAGAGCCCGGCGAGCAGCTCCTCCCGCAGCTCCCCGAGACCGCCCCTGGTGTCGGCGGACACACTGAACCGGGCGTAGAAGCGGGCGAACAGCGGATGGTGGACACGGGGCGACGAGGCTTCCGGCCGGACCGGGCGCGAGGGTGTCATCGTGCTCCACCTCAGCCCGTCACGAAGCAGAACTCGTTGCCCTCCGGGTCCCTCATGACCTGGAAGGAGCCCTGCTCGTCGGTGACCACGTCACCGACCCGGGCCGCGCCCGAACCCACCGCCTCCCGGGCGGCCGCGTCCGGATCGGCCACCGCCAGATCGAGATGGACCCGGTTCTTCACCGTCTTGCCCTCCGCCACCCGCTGGAAGGCGAGACGGACGGACTCCGGCGGGTCGACGTACGACCAGTCACCGCTCCGGTCGACCGGCGTACCCCCGAGGAGCCCGGCCCAGAAGCGGACGAGTGCGGCCGGATCGGCACAGTCGAGGACGATCTCCTGAACGTGAGCGCGCATGCCCCCAGCCTACGGAGTCGCCGCCCCGTCCGTGCTCCCGGCCATGACGGGCGCGGCCTGCTCCGTGACGTCGGCCGTGGCAGGCGCGACGTACCGCTCCGCGAACCGCTCCTCGAACGCCCCCGCGTCCCAGTCGCCGCCCAGGGCCGGGCCCAGCCAGCCGCCCGCCGCCGCCCGGAACTCCGCCGGGTCCAGAGCCCCCGACCTCTCCGGTACGGCCCCGAGGAGCGGCGCGCCCGCCGCCTCCGGCAGGTCCGCCAGGTTGCAGCGCATCGCCAGGTCCGGCGCGTCCGGCCAGCTTCCGATCACCACACCCAGCTGCTCGATCCCGCGCGCCCGCAGCGCCTCCGCCGTCAGGGTCGTCGTGTTGAGCGTCCCCAGGCCGGCCGGGACGACCACCAGGACCGGTGCGCCGAGCAGCGCCGCCGCGTCCGCGAGCGTGCCGCCCTCCTCGTCGAAGCGGACGAGCAGTCCGCCCGCTCCCTCCACGAGGACCAGGTCGTACGCGGCGGCCAGCTTCCTGGCTGCCTCGGCGACCTCGCCGGGTCCGACCGGGGCGAGCCCGGCCCGCCGGGCCGCCGTGCCCGGGGCCAGCGGCTCCGGGAAACGGCCCAGTTCGGCCGAGCCCACGGCGCCCGAGAGCCGGACGACCTCGTCCGCGTCCCCGCGCTCCTCGGGGCCGACACCCGTCTGCGCCGGCTTCAGCACGGCGACCGACCGGCCCGCGGCCGTGGCCACGGCGGCCACCGCCGCGGTCACGACCGTCTTGCCGATCTCCGTGCCCGTACCGCTGACGACGATGATTCCCACTGCTGTCCTCGCTCTTCCGGTCAGCCCGCGGCCGCCGCCGCGCGTACCGCGGCGCAGATCCGGGCCAGGTCCTCGTCGCCCGTCACGTACGGCGGCATCGTGTAGATGAGGTCGCGGAACGGGCGTACCCACACGCCCTCCCGGACAGCGGCCCGTGTCGCCGCCGCCATGTCGACCGGGTGGTCGAGCTGGACGACACCGATCGCGCCGAGCACCCGCACCTCGCGGACGCCGGGCAGTTCGGCGGCGGGCGCGAGCCCCTCCCGCAGTCCCGCCTCGATCCGCTTGACCTCGACCTGCCAGTCCTGCGAGAGCAGCAGGTCGATCGAGGCGCAGGCCACCGCCGACGCCAGCGGGTTGCCCATGAAGGTCGGCCCGTGCGCGAGCACCGGGACCTCCCCCCGCGAGATCCCGTCGGCGACCCGGCTCGTGCAGAGCGTCGCCGCCATCGACAGATAGCCGCCCGTCAGCGCCTTGCCCAGGCACATCACATCGGGGGAGACGCCCACCTGGTCGGCGGCGAACAGCGTGCCCGTACGGCCGAACCCGGTGGCGATCTCGTCGAACACGAGCAGCACGTCGTGCGCGTCGCAGGCCTCGCGCAGCACCCGCAGGTACTCCGGGGCGTGGAACCGCATGCCGCCGGCGCCCTGCACCACCGGCTCCACGATCACCGCGGCCAGTTCGTGCGCGTGCTCCGCGATCGCGGTCCGCAGCAGCTCCGCGTACGACTCCTCGTACGTGGCCGGCGGGGCGTCCACGAAGACCTGCGGCTGGAGCACCCCCGCCCACAGCTCGTGCATCCCGCCGTCCGGGTCGCACACCGACATCGGCTGCCAGGTGTCCCCGTGGTACCCGCCGCGCCAGGTGAACATCCGCTGCTTCTCGGGGCGGCCCAGCGAGCGCCAGTACTGCAGGCACATCTTGACCGCGACCTCGACGGAGACGGAGCCCGAGTCGCTCAGGAAGACGTGCCGGAGCGGCTCGGGGGTGATCTCGACGAGCCGTGCGGCGAGCCGCACGGCGGGCTCGTGGGTGAGCCCGCCGAACATGACGTGGCTCATCCGGCCCAGCTGGTCGCGGACCGCCTCGTTGAGCACCGGGTGGTTGTAGCCGTGGACCGCCGACCACCAGGAGGACATGCCGTCGATCAACTCGCCCTGTCCCTCGGAGGGTTCGGCGAGCCGGAGCCGCACACCGGAGGCGGACTCCACGACCAGCGGGTCCGTACGGCCCGGCATGGGGCCGTACGGATGCCAGACGTGGGCCCGGTCCAGGGCGACGAGTTCGTCGGTACGCACGGCCGTCACGCGTTGGGGGCCAGGTCCGTGCCGGCACCCCGGCGCCGCACCGCGACCAGGTCCGTACGCGCCTGGTTCGGGCCGGCCCCGGCCTCCGGCGCCTCGGCCGGCGCGGGCACCGCGTGACCGCCGCAGGGACCGCAGCCCCCGCCCGCCTCCGCGTGCGCACCGCAGCCCGCGCCCTCGTCCGACCCGTGCGAGCCGCAGCCCGCCGAGGCACCGGAGCCGCAGCCGCCCGTCGCACCGGCCGCGGCGAGCGCGTCCGCGCGGTGCTTCGGCAGCGTGGTCGTGCCCGCGCCCTCCACCTCGAAGCCCGCGTCCGCGATCATGTCGAGGTCGGCCTGACCGGCCTGGCCCTCGCTGGTCAGGTAGTCGCCGAGGAAGATCGAGTTCGCGATGTTCAGCGCCAGCGGCTGCATCGACCGCAGGTGCACCTCACGGCCGCCGGCGATCCGGACCTCGACGTCGGGGCAGACGAACCGCACCATCGCCAGGATCCGCAGGCAGCGCTGCGGGGTGAGGTTCCACTCCTTGGCGAGCGGCGTCCCCTCGAAGGGGATGAGGAAGTTGACCGGCACCGAGTCGGAGTCCAGCTCGCGCAGCGCGTAGACGACGTCGACGAGGTCCTCGTCGGTCTCGCCCATGCCCGCGATCAGGCCCGAGCAGGCCGACAGACCGGCGGCGTGCGCCTTCTGCACGGTGTCCACCCGGTCCGCGTACGTGTGGGTCTTGGTGATCCCCTCGTACGTCGCCTCGGACGTGTTCAGGTTGTGGTTGTACGCGTCGGCGCCGGCGTCCTTCAGCCGCTCCGCCTGGCCGTCCGAGAGCAGACCGAGGCAGGCACAGACCTCGACGCCCTCGTTCTGCTCCTTGATGGCCTCGATGGTCCTGCCGACCCGCTCGACGTCCCGGTCCGTCGGACCGCGGCCGCTCGCCACCAGACAGACCCGCTTGGCCCCGCCCGCGACACCCGCCGCGGCGGCCTGGGAGGCCTCGTCCGGCTTCAGCCAGGTGTACTTGAGGATCTCGGCCTTGGAGCCGAGTCGCTGCGAGCAGTACGAGCAGTCCTCGGGGCACAGCCCCGACTTCAGGTTCACCAGGTAGTTGAGCTTCACCCGGCGCCCGAACCACTGACGGCGCACCTTGCCGGCCGCCGCCACCACATCGAGCAGTTCGTCGTCGGACGTCGCCAGGACGGCGAGCGCTTCTTCGCGGGTCGGCAGCTCGCGCCGCAGCCCCTTCTCCACGAGCGTGTTCAGCAGGTCCATAACCGCTGATCCTTGCCTACCGCGCACCCCCGGGCCAAGGAGGATCCGAACAAACGCCTCCGATGGAGGTGTGTGGATGACCACATCCCGACCTCGGCGTCCTCCGGTTAGGGTCTGTGCGCTGCCTACAAAAGGATCGCCGCATGCCACAGGCCGACGACGTGCGGGCCGCGGGCCCGCGCCGTACCGCGTTCGACTGGACCGACGCCGAGGCACGCCGCCGGGCCGACGCCGGTCTCGTCCGCACGCTGCGCCCCCGGGCCGCCGAGTCCGAGCTCCTCGACCTGGCGAGCAACGACTACCTCGGCCTCACCCGCCGTACGGAGGTCACCGAGGCGGCGGCCGAGGCGGCCAGGCGCTGGGGCGCCGGCTCCACCGGCTCCCGGCTCGTCACCGGCACCACGCGGCTGCACACCCGCCTGGAGCGCGAACTCGCCGAGTTCTGCGGTTTCGAGGCGGCCCTCGTCTTCTCCTCCGGCTACACCGCCAACCTGGCGGCGCTCACCGCGCTCGGCGGCCGGGACTCCCTCGTCGTCTCCGACGCCTCCAACCACGCCTCCATCGTCGACGGCTGCCGCCTCGCGCGCGCCGAGACCGCCGTGGTGCCGCACACCGACCCCGAGGCCGTACGCAAGACCCTCGACGCGCACCGCGGACGGCGGGCCCTCGTCGTCAGCGACTCCGTCTTCTCCGTCGACGGCGACAAGGCCCCGCTGCCCGAGCTCGCCGCCGCCTGCCGCGCGCACGGCGCCGGACTCGTCGTCGACGACGCCCACGGCCTCGGCGTCCTCGGCGACGGGGGCCGGGGCGCCCTCCACGAGGCCGGGCTCGCGGGCGACGAGGACGTCGTCGCCACCCTGACCCTCTCCAAGTCCCTGGGCAGCCAGGGCGGCGCCGTCCTCGGCCCCGCCCGGGTGATCGAGCACCTGGTGAACGCGGCCCGCACCTTCATCTTCGACACCGGACTCGCGCCTGCCGCCGCGGGCGGCGCGCTCGCGAGCCTGCGCCTGCTCGCGGCCGAGCCGGGCCTCGCCGGGCGGGCCCGGACCGTCGCCACCACGCTCCACCGGCTGCTCACGGAGGCGGGCCTCACCGCGGCCCGCCCCGACGCGGCCGTCGTCTCGGTGCGCGCCCCCTCCCCGGAGGCGGCCCTGCGCTGGGCGGCGGACTGCAGGGAGCAGGGCCTGGTGGTCGGCTGCTTCCGGCCCCCGTCCGTGCCCGACGGCATCTCGCGGCTGCGCCTGACGGCCCGCGCCGACCTGACGGACGCGCAGATCGGGCACGCCGTGGAGACGATCCTGCGCACCGCGCCCGCCGCCCGGCGGGGGTGAGGGGAACGGGGCGGTCGCTGACCGCCCCGCACGGTCGCCCGGGCACGGCCGCCCGCGCAGCCACCCCGACGCCGCCGCCTTCGCACGGCCACCCCCACTCGCCCGCCCGCTCCCTCGCCCGCCCCGCACGCCCGCTCCCTCGCCCGCCCGCTCCCTCGATCGTCCCGTGCGGCCCAAGAGCGTTCCCGGGCAGCAGAGTTCACCGCTTCGAGCGACAGATGGGGACATATCTTGGTGGAACGCCACCCGGGGCGGCACGATCGGTGGCACTCTGACGCGAAGCGCAATCCGGGGCAGCCGCCCCGGCGGGAAAGGGACAGCGTCGCCATGGCAGATCACCAGGAAGCATCCGTCACGCTGCCGAGCGACCCCGCCTCGGTCCCCACGGCCCGGCGGTTCGTCGCGGAGGTCCTGGCCGGATGGGGCCTCGACGACGCCGCGGACCTCGCCGACTCGATCCGCATGGTGGTCTCCGAACTGGCCACCAACGCCGTGCTCCACACCCTCGGCCAGTCGCCCACGTTCACGGTCGAGGTCCGTCTGGAGCGCGAGGAGCGGCTCCACATCGGCGTCACCGACAGCCACCCCCGCCGGCCACGCCGCCTTCCGGCCGCGGTCCAGCAGGACAACGGCCGCGGCCTGGTCATCATCCGTGTCCTGGCGGCGGAGGCCGGTGGGCGCCTCTCCGTCACCCCGACCGAGGACGGTGGCAAGACGGTCTGGATCACGGTCCCGTGGTGCGCGGCCCCGGTCCCCAGCTGTTAGCCCGGGACGCGTGAGGGGGTGCGGCGGTGCCACCGCACCCCTCACGAACGGACCGTCACCGCCGCCCGATCAGCGGACGCGGCCGTAGTAGACCTTCGACGACCAGATCTTGTCGAGCTTCACCCAGGACCCCCTCTTGGGCGAGTGCCAGATCTTCCCGCTGCCGGCGTAGATGCCCACGTGGTAGACGCTTCCGCCGGAGTGGAAGAAGACCAGGTCCCCCTTCTGCCTGCTGGAGGCGGAGATGTGCCGGGTCTTGTTGTACTGCTGCTGCGCGGTGCGGGGCAGCGACTTGCCCGCCTTCTTGTACGCGTAGAGCGTCAGACCGGAGCAGTCGAACCTGGAGGGTCCCGTGCTCCCGTACCGGTACGGAGCTCCCTTCTTGGCCGCGGCGACGCTCAGTGCCTTGTTCGCGTGTGTGGTCGCTGCCTGGGCCTCCGACGCCGCACCGGGTGCGAACAGCGTGCCGCCGACGGCGGCGAGGGTGAGAGCCGAGACGGCTCCGGCCCGGGACAGCAGGGACGGGACATGCATCTGCGCAGTCATGCGCAACCCTTCGTCAGCCGCCTGCGAAGGATGACCTGTCGGGTTCGGGCTGGCGAAGATGCCCGGCCGCTGACGCGGCTTCACCCCAAGGAACGGACCCGCTGCCGAAACAGCGCGTTCGTCCCGTAAAAATCGGGTCCTCCACTCCTGCCGATCCACTCCTGTCGACCAGACGTCCGGGACAGCGGCAGGACTCGGCGTCCGCCCGGACCGCCCCGCCGTGGTGGCGGGGGCTTGTCGTCGACAGGGATCTTGACCCACACCAGGGGCGAAATCCGAGCTGAAACGGCGATATGTGAGGCTCCTCACGACTGATCCATTCAGGTGGACAGGCAGTCTTTGTGATCTTCGGAGGTTTGGCCGACGAGCCCCGCACCAGCGATGGAACGCTCGATTCCGCTAGATGTGTACACCTGTTGCGCAACTCGCCCCGCACATATGTCGACTCGTCGACTACGCCGAACGGGGGAGCGATTCTGCGGTGCGCGTCGGCCGTCCGGACCTGGACACGACACGCCGGAATGTCAACTCGCCCGGGCTCGCGCGATGGTGACGCGGCCGCATCTGCGCTCTCCGTCGAGCACCCGCAGGGCGCGCGCCAGCGTGTCCGCGTGCACCTCGCTCTCGCCCCGCTCGTGCATGAGCGTCAGGGCCTCGCGCAGCGCCTCGGCGCGCCCCAGCAGGGCCTGGGCCGCGCGCAGGGCGCCATAGGTATGCGTGCCCCTGGATGGATTGATCTTCCCGAGGAGGTCGACCACTTCGAGGTAGGCGTCGACGAGTTGACCCTCGGCCCGGGTCAGGGCGGGCAGCGGCGGCAGCTCGGGAACCACGGCCCGCTCACCGTGCCGGGCCGTCGGCGGCCGCGCCCCGGCCGGCGATCACGTGGTCCACCAGGCCGTACGCGAGTGCCGCCGGCGCGTCCAGGACCGTGAGGCGGTCGAGGTCGGCGTCGATCCGGTCCCGGTCCCGGCCCGTGTCCTCGGCGAGCAGCCGGGCCACCAGCGAGCGGAGCCGGAGCAGTTCGCGCGCCTGGAGGTCGAGGTCGCTGGGCTGGCCCCGGAGCGGCTCGTCCATGGCCGGCTGCTGGAGGGTGACGCGGGCGCCGGGCAGCATCATGCGCTTGCCCGGGGTGCCGGCGGCGAGCAGGACGGCGGCGGTGGACGCGGCCTGGCCCAGGCAGGTGGTCCCCACGTCGCAGTGGAGCGAGCGCATCGTGTCGTAGATCGCGGTCATCGCGTCGACGGATCCGCCGGGGGAGTTGAGATAGAGCGCGATGTCCCGGTCCGGTGCCGCGTGGTCCAGGTGGAGGAGTTGGGCGATGACGTCGTTGGCCGACGTCTCGTCGATCGGGGCGCCGAGGAAGACGATCCGGGATTCGAGGAGCTTCGAGTAGGGGTCGAGGGTCCGGCTTCCGTAGCTGGTCCGCTCGGTGAACTCGGGCAGGACGTGGCGAGCGTCCATGGCGGGTACCTCCATCTGCCATCTGTCAAAAATGTACAGGACGTACAGCCCGTAAGATGGGGAGCATGACCTACGAGATCCCGGTGACGCAAGCGCGGGCTGAGCTCGCCGACCTCATCAACCGCGTCGTGTACGGCGGTGAGCGCGTCGTCGTCACCCGCCACGGGAAACCGCTGGTCGCCCTGGTCTCCGCCGCTGACCTGGAAGAACTCGAAGCGGCGGAGAAGCCCGTCGACGAACAGGTGATCAGCTCGGTCTCCGGGCTCCGGCCGCTCGACTCCGCCACGGGCGAACAGCGCCGCTTCGGCATCGCCGCCCACCACCGCGACCCCGGCGTCTCCTGAGACCTCGCGGCCCCCGAGCGCCCCCGGCGTCTCCCAGGCCCTCGCGGAACCCGTGCGCCCCCCGGAAACGGAAGACCCGCATGCCCCGTCCGCTGCAGCGGGGCACGCGGCCGCCTTCTGTGCCGGGTGGTCCGTCCTCACGCCCGGGGGCCCTGCCTCCTGGGGGTCGTGCCTCCCGGGCGGATCTGTCCGTCATTCCCGGGGCGGTCCGAGCCCGAGGCCCGATCCGTATACATCCCGGTCCGCTATCGCGGCGCGGGCAGCGGTGGCGTCCGCGGAGCGGTGGACCCCGAAGGCCCGCCGTGGCGGGTGAGCCCCCGCTCCTCGGCGGCGACCGGCAGGCCTTCGCGCGAATGATCGTCCAGGTGTGGACCGAGATCCTGCGGAACGAGGAGCGGCGAAGACCCTCGCCGAGGGCTACCGAGCGCTACCGGGGGATGCGGGCCGCCTGGACGGACCTCGTCACGGCCCACCGGGCGAGCGGTCTGCCGCGCGGGGACGTCCCCGCCGACCACGTGGCCCGCACCCTGATCGCGGTCGCGCGGGGCTTCATCGGCCAGCGGGCCCTCTTCGGCGACGTCGTCATGGACGTCCGGGAGGACGGGCTCCGCAGTCCGCTGTCCATATCCGTCGATCCGGTCGGATGATCATGGAAACGCAAAGCCGTAGTTAACGAGCCGGAAAAACTTCCGCCCTAACGTGCAATGTCTGGCCGCGCGCCGCTTCTCCGCAGCTCAACAGAGTGTTGACGGTCGGTAGGGTCCGCAGCTGTCCGGGTGCCGTCCCGGTCGACGACTGTGAGGTGGAAGAGTGCAACTGAGCCCGCACGAACAGGAACGCCTGCTCATCCATGTGGCGGCGGACGTCGCCGAGAAGCGCCGGGCCCGGGGCCTGAGGCTCAACCACCCCGAGGCCGTCGCCCTCCTCACCTCCCACATCCTCGAAGGAGCCCGCGACGGCCGGACCGTCGCCGAGCTGATGGCCTCCGGGCGCAAGGTGCTCACCCGCGACGAGGTCATGGACGGCATCCCCGAGATGATCCACGACGTCCAGGTCGAGGCCACCTTCCCGGACGGCACCAAGCTCGTCACCGTCCACGAGCCCATCCACTGAACGGGCCGCCGCCGATGATCCCCGGAGAGATCCTGTACGCGGACGGCCCCGTCGCCCTCAACGAGGGGCGGCCCGTCACCCGCCTGACCGTGCTCAACGCCGCCGACCGGCCCGTCCAGGTCGGCTCCCACTACCACTTCGCCGAGGTCAACCCCGGCCTCGAGTTCGACCGCGCCGCCGCCCACGGGCTGCGGCTGCACATCGCGGCCGGCACCGCCGTCCGCTTCGAACCCGGCATCCCCGTCGAGGTCGAACTCGTCCCGCTCGCCGGCCGCCGCGTCGTCCCCGGCCTGCGCGGCGAGACGGCGGGTCCCCTGGACGGAGCCCCCGCCCCCGCGTCCGGCCCGGCCGCCGAGCCCGCCCCCGCCGCCGCACCGGACGTGAACGGAGACCCCCGTGCCTGAGCTGCACCGCGCCGTCTACGCCGACCTGTTCGGCCCCACCACCGGAGACCGTATCCGGCTCGCCGACACCGACCTCCTCGTCGAGATCGAGGAGGACCGCAGCGGCGGCCCCGGCCGCGCCGGCGACGAGGCGGTCTTCGGCGGCGGCAAGGTCATCCGCGAGTCCATGGGCCAGGCCCGCACCACCCGCGCCGAGGGCGCCCCCGACACGGTGATCACCGGCGCCGTGATCATCGACCACTGGGGGATCGTCAAGGCCGACATCGGCATCCGGGACGGCCGCGTCACGGCCCTCGGCAAGGCCGGAAACCCCGACACCATGGACGGCGTCCACCCGGCCCTCGTGATCGGCCCCGAGACCGAGATCATCGTGGGCAACGGCCGGATCGTCACCGCCGGAGCCGTCGACGCCCACGTCCACTTCATCTCGCCCACCGTCGTCGAGCAGGCCCTCGCCACCGGCGTCACCACCCTCGTCGGCGGGGGCACGGGGCCGGCCGAGGGCACCAAGGCGACCACGGTCACCCCCGGCCCCTGGCACACGGCCCGGATGTTCGAGGCCCTGGACACCTTCCCCGTCAACATCGGTCTGCTCGGCAAGGGCAACACCATGTCCCGGGAGGCCATGTACTCCCAACTGCGCGGCGGGGCCCTCGGATTCAAGATCCACGAGGACTGGGGCGCCACCCCGGCCGTCATCGACGCCTGCCTGGGCGTGTGCGAGGAGACGGGCGCCCAGCTCGCCCTCCACACGGACACCCTGAACGAGGCGGGCTTCGTCGGCGACACCCTCGCGGCCATCGCCGGACGCACGGTCCACGCGTACCACACGGAGGGCGCCGGAGGCGGGCACGCCCCCGACATCATCACGGTGGTCTCGGAGCCGTACATCCTGCCCAGCTCCACCAACCCGACCCGGCCGCACACCGTCAACACCATCGAGGAACACCTCGACATGCTGATGGTCTGCCACCACCTCAACCCGGCCGTCCCCGAGGACCTCGCCTTCGCGGAGTCCCGCATCCGGCCCTCCACCATCGCCGCCGAGGACGTCCTCCACGACCTGGGCGCGATCTCGATCATCTCCTCCGACTCCCAGGCCATGGGCCGGATCGGAGAGGTGATCATGCGCACCTGGCAGACCGCCCACGTCATGAAGAAGAGACGCGGCGCCCTGCCCGGGGACGGCCGCGCCGACAACCACCGCGCGCGCCGCTACGTCGCCAAGTACACGATCAACCCGGCCGTAGCCCAGGGCATGGACCACCTCATCGGCTCCGTCGAACCGGGCAAACTCGCGGACCTGGTCCTCTGGGAGCCCGCCTTCTTCGGGGTGAAGCCGCTCACCGTCCTCAAGGGCGGTCAGATCGCGTACGCGCAGATGGGCGACGCCAACGCCTCCATCCCCACCCCCCAACCCGTGCTTCCCCGGCCGATGTTCGGCGCGCTCGGCAGGGCGGCGGCGGCCGGATCGGTCAACTTCGTCGCGCGGGCGGCGATCGAGGACGACCTGCCGACGAGGCTCGGTCTGCACAAGGAGTTCGCCGCCATCGGCTCCACCCGGCGCGTCACCAAGGCCGACATGCGGGAGAACGACGCCCTGCCCCGGGTCGAGGTCGACGCCGACACCTTCACGGTGACCATCGACGGCGAGGCGGTCGAACCCGCCCCGGCCGCCGAACTGCCCATGGCCCAGCGCTACTTCCTCTTCTAACGGCGCCGCTCCGATGACACGCTCCGCACTCCTCGTGCTCGCCGACGGGCGCTTCCCCGCCGGCGGGCACGCCCACTCCGGCGGCGCCGAGGCCGCCGTCCGGGCCGGCCGCGTCAAGGACGCCGCCGGACTCGAATCCTTCTGCCGGGGCCGGCTGCACACCACCGGCCTCACCTCCGCCGCACTCGCCGCCGGAGCCGCGTACGGACTCGACCCGGACGATCTCGACGCGGCCGCCGACGCCCGCACGCCCTCACCCGCCCTGCGCGCCGCCGCCCGCAGGCTCGGCCGCCAGATGATGCGGGCGGCCCGCTCCACCTGGCCGGACCCCCGGCTCGACGCGCTGGCCGCCCGGTTCCCGCGCGGCGCCCACCAGCCCGTCGTCCTCGGCACCACCGCCCTCGCCGCCGGCCTCGGACCCGAGGACGCCGCGTACTGCGTCGCGTACGAGACGGTCGGCGGCCCCGCCACCGCCGTCGTACGTCTCCTCGGCCTCGACCCCTACCGCGCCACCGCCGTCCTCGCCCGCCTCGCACCGGAGATGGACCAGGTGGCCGAGCGTGCGGCGGCGGCGGCCCGGCAGGGGATCGACGCCCTGCCCGCGGCCTCCGCGCCGCTGCTCGACCTCACGGCCGAACAGCACGCGGCCTGGCCGGTCCGCCTCTTCGCCTCCTGACGCCCCTTCCGCCCCACGAACCACGGGAGCCGCTCCATGCACCTCGGACACGACCACGACCACCACGGAGCCGTCTCCGCCGACGCCCAGCGCCCCGACGGGACCCGCCGCGCGCTGCGCATCGGGCTCGGCGGACCGGTCGGCTCCGGTAAGACCGCCACCGTCGCCGCCCTCTGCCGGGTCCTGCGCGACACGCTCTCCCTCGCGGTCGTCACCAACGACATCTACACCCGCGAGGACGCCGAGTTCCTGCTCCGCAACGCCGTCCTGCCGCCCGAGCGCATCCAGGCCGTGGAGACCGGCGCCTGCCCGCACACCGCCATCCGCGACGACATCTCCGCCAACCTCGAAGCCGTCGAGGAACTGGAGGACACGGTGGGCCCGCTCGACCTCATCCTCGTCGAGTCCGGCGGCGACAACCTCACCGCCACCTTCTCCAAGGGGCTCGTCGACGCCCAGATCTTCGTCATCGACGTGGCCGGCGGCGACGACATCCCGCGCAAGGGCGGCCCCGGCGTCACCACCGCCGACCTCCTCGTCGTCAACAAGACCGACCTCGCCCCCTACGTGGGCTCGGACCTGGAGCGGATGGCCCGCGACGCCGAGGAGCAGCGCGGCGAACTACCCGTCGCCTTCACCTCCCTGCGTGCCGAGAACGGCGTCGGCCCGGTCGCCGACTGGGTCAGGGCCCAGCTCGGGGCATGGACCGCGTGAGCCTGCGCGCCACCGCCCGGATCACCGCGGACGCCGACGGCGGCCTGCCCCTCCTGGTGAGCGACGGGCCGCTCGCCCTGCGCCGCACCAGGGCCGCGGGACCGTACACGCGGGTCACCGTCGTCGGGGCGATGAGCGCCCCGCTCGGCGGTGACCGGCTCGCGATCGAGACGGAGGTACGGGACGGGGCCCGGCTCCTGGTCGACTCGGCCGCCGCCACCCTCGCCCTCCCGGGCAGGAGCGCCGCGCCCGCCGCGTACGACGTCCGGATCACCGTCGGCGAGGAGGGCGTGCTGCGCTGGCTGCCCGAACAGCTGGTCTCCGTGCACGGCTCGGACCTGCGGACGCGTACGGTCGTCGAACTCGCCGCCACGGCACGGCTTGTCCTCCGCGAGGAGCAGATCCTCGGCCGGCACGGCGAAGCGCCCGGCACCCTCACCACCCGCCTCACCGTCCGCCGGGCCGGGCGCCCCCTCCTCGACCAGGAGCTTGCCTTCGGCCCGGGCGCCCCCGGCGGCTGGGACGGCGGCGCGGTCCTCGGCGGGCACCGGGCCACCGGCCAACTCCTCCTCGTCGACCCGGCGTTCGCCGGGAAGCCGGTGGAGACGCGGCTGCTCGGCGAGCACGCCGCCGTCACCCCGCTCGCGGGGCCGGCGGCCCTCGTCACCGTCGTCGCCCCGGACGCGCTCACGGTGCGACGGCTCCTCGACACGGCCCTCGCCGAACTCGCCCCGTTCTGAGACCGAACCCGCCCCGTTCTGAGACCGGACCCGTACCGCTCCACGAGGTCACCGCTCAGCGGTACACCCTCACCGGTTATTGGTTCGGCAAAGAAACACGTGTACGCCCTTTCGTCGGAAGCCGCCGTGACGGAAGGATCTCCCGGACAGCCAACACACGGCGCCGCCACGGGGGGTGGCGCCCCCACAGGGGGTAGGACACGTGAGACGTACGGCAGTGCTCGGCTCGGCCGGCACCCTGATAGCGGGCACGCTCGTCGCGGGCGCGCTCGCGGCCCCGGCGGCGAACGCCGACAGCACCCGTCACCTGCGCGACGCCGAGTCGGTCGGCGTCACCGTCGCCGCGGCGCGGGCCGCGCGGGCGGGCATCGACTGGAAGGACTGTCCGGCCGACTGGGGCCTGGAGAAGCCGATCCAGTGCGGCTGGGTCACCGTCCCCGTCGACTACGCGAAGCCCCACGGCAAGAAGATCAGGATCGCCGTCGACCGGATCGACGCCACCGGCACCCCCGACGAGCGCCAGGGCGCGCTCCTCTACAACCCGGGCGGCCCCGGCGGCTCCGGCCTGCGCTTCCCGCGCCGGGTCACCACCGGCAACGCGATCTGGGCGAGCGCCGCCAAGGCCTACGACTTCGTGGGCTTCGACCCGCGCGGCGTCGGCAGGTCCGCCCCCATCTCCTGCGTCGACCCGACCGAGTTCGTCACGGGCCCCAAGCCCGACCCGGTCCCCGACAGCGAGGCCGACAAGCGCGCGCAGCGCAAGCTCGCCGCCGAGTACGCCAAGGGCTGCGCCGAGAAGAGCGGCGACATCCTGCCGTACATCAACACCCTCAACACCGCGCGTGACCTCGACGTCGTCCGCGCCGCCCTCGGCGAGAGGAAGCTCAACTTCGTCGGCGTCTCCTACGGCACCTACCTCGGCGCGGTCTACGGCACCCTCTTCCCGACCCACGTCCGCCGCATGGTCCTCGACAGCGTCGTCAACCCGTCGACGCGCAAGATCTGGTACGAGGTCAACCTCGACCAGGACATCGCCTTCGAGGGCCGCCTCAAGGACTGGATGACCTGGGTCGCCCAGCACGACGCCACCTACCACCTCGGTGACACCTACGCGGAGGTCCGGCAGCAGTGGACGACCCTGCGCGCCGCCGCCAAGAAGGCACCCCTCGGCGGCAAGGTCGGTCCGGCCGAGCTCGTCGGCTTCTTCCAGAACGCCCCCTACTACGACTCCATGTGGGCCCCGGTGGCCGAGGCCTGGAGCGCCTACGCCGCCGGTGACCCGCGACCGCTGATCGACTCGGCCGCCGCCGACCCCACCGACACCGCCGGCAACGCCGCCTCGGAGAACGGCAACGCCGTCTACACAGCGGTCGAGTGCGCCGACGCCCCCTGGCCGACCAGCTGGAAGACCTGGGACCGGGACAACAGCCGGCTCCACCAGCAGTACCCCTTCATGACCTGGGCCAACGCGTGGATGAACCTCCCCTGCGCCACCTGGTCCACCCCGCGCCAGCGTCCGACCGAGGTGAGGACCGGCAAGGGTCTGCCGCCGGTGCTCATCACCCAGGCCGAGCGCGACGCCGCCACCCCGTACGCCGGCGCCGTCGAACTGCACAAGCGGTTCAAGGGCTCGCGCCTGATCACGGAGAAGGGCGCCGGTTCGCACGGCATCACCAACCTGGTCAACCCCTGCCTCAACACCAAGGTCGAGGCCTACCTGCTGACCGGGAAGCTGGACGCCAGGGACCAGACCTGCGCCCCGCACGCCACGCCGCAGCCGTAACGGCGCCGGCGGGCCGGTGAGGGGAGGGGCGAACCGCCCCTCCCCTCACCGGATGTCACGCCCGCGACGCGAGCCAGGCGTCCTCCGCCGCGTAGTCGAAGAGGTCCACCCCGTACTTCGCGAGCCCCGGGAAGGCCTCCCGCCACTCCCGTCCGGCCGCCCGCTCCCTCAGCCAGGCGACCGTCTCCGGCAGCGACTCCGCGTACGAGACCACCGGCCGGTACCCCAACTCCCGCTCCGCCGCCGTCATGTCGTAGACGATGGGATGCGCAGCCGTCCACGGGGTGAGTCCCACGGTGCCCTCGGGCGCCCCTTCGAGCAGCACCGTCTCGCTCTCGACGCCCAGGACCGCGTCGATCGCCGCCCCGATCTCCGCCACGGTCGGCGCCTCCGGGTCGCCCCCGTTGAGCACCCGGCTGCCCGGGTTCGCCGCCGCGAGCCGGACCAGCTCCGCGAGGTTGTCCACGTGCACGGGGTGGAACCGTGAGGCGCCACCGTACGAGAGGAGGCGCACCGGCCGTCCGTCGAGGGCCCGCTTCACGAACCACAGCTCGCGCGGTCCCGGGCTGTACGGTCCGTGGATCGCGCCCGCGCGCAGCAGGGTCGTCGGCAGCGCGTCGCCCGCCGCGAGCAACTCCCGCTCCAGGGCGATCTTCCGCGTGCCGTACGTGCCGTCGCCCGGCGCGACCGTCCGCCACCCTTCCGGGATCGGCACCGGGTACGCGGGGAAGCCGTCCGGCCGGTCCTGGGTGTCGAAGCCGCGGCCCGCCTCGTCCTCGTAGACGGCGCCGCTCGACACCACCACCGCCGAACCGATCCGGTCGGCGAGCCCGGTCAGCTGCCTGCCGTGCCCGCGGTCGTACGCGACGATGTCGACGAGCACGTCGCACCCGTCGCTCAGGCCCGCCGCGAGCGCGCCCTCCTCGGTCCGGTCGAGCGCCACCGACCGGACCCCGTCCGGCCACCTCCCGTCCCTGCCGCCGCCCCGCGAGGCGGCCGTCACCTCCCAGCCGTCCGCGACGAGGGCCCTCACGGCCGCCCGCCCCACCTGTCCCGACGCACCCAGCACGAACGCGTTTCCCTTGGTCATGGGCGCGACGCTACGGCGCTCCCGCCCGGTGTCCCATGGGATTGCGCCGTGCGCGGATCCGCCCTCAGCGTTCCCCTCGGGGGAACTCCCGCTCGGATGCCCCGCCCCCGCCCTCCGCCTCCGCGGCCTTCACCGCGGCCGCGTAGTCGTCCACGTACTCCTGCCCGGAGAGCCGCAGGATCTCGTACATGATCTCGTCCGTCACCGCGCGGACCACCGCCCGCTCGCCCGCCGACCCCGCGAACCGGGAGAAGTCCAGCGGCGCCCCGAACCGGATGGTGACCCGGCGGATCCTCGGCACCACCTTCCCGGGCGGCTGGATCTCGAAGGTCCCCACCATCGCGCAGGGCACCACCGGCACCCCGGCCGTCAGGGCCATCACCGCCACCCCCACCTTCCCCTTGTAGAGCCGGCCGTCGGGCGACCGCGTCCCCTCC
Source organism: Streptomyces sp. Qhu_M48 (assembly GCF_051305195.1). Taxonomy (NCBI): domain Bacteria; kingdom Bacillati; phylum Actinomycetota; class Actinomycetes; order Kitasatosporales; family Streptomycetaceae; genus Streptomyces; species Streptomyces sp. Qhu_M48. Next base: position 2,753,190 of record NZ_CP195432.1, read on the forward strand.
GGGTAGATGCCGAGCAGCTCGCCCTTCGACAGCACCCCGAGCCCCTCGCGGATCGCCGCCTTCCCGGCCTCCTTCCCCGAGCGGTCGACCGGGATCTGTCCGGCGGCCCGGAAGAACGCGGCCGTCAGCCGGCCCTTGATCCCGGGCCCCGTGAAGTACTCCTGTTTCGCCAGGAACGTGATCCGCCGGTCGAGCACGACCGGCATCAGGAAGTGGTCGGAGAAGGAGAGGTGATTGCCCGCGACGATCGCCGCGCCCTCCTCCGGGATGTGCTCCAGACCCTCGATCCGCGGCCGGAACAGCAGCTTGAGGAGCGGTCCGAGCAGTACGTACTTCATCAGGTGGTAGAACACCCGCGGCCCCCGTTCGTCGTCCGTCAAGCCCGTTGTATCCGTGCGCGGGCCCGTGGTCCACTGGTGGGGGAGCGTCACCATGACCGGCGAGCGCGGAGTCAGGCGTCCCGGCCGTTTCCTCACCGCGCTGTTGTGCGTGCTGACGGCGGCCGGGCTGTACGGCTGCTCCGACCCGGGCCCGCCGGAACCGGCACCCACGCCGACTCCCGCGCCCGCCACCCCGAGCGTTCCCGCTCCCACCACCCGTCTGCCCACGACGCCCGCGCCCACGCCTCCCGCGCGCTCGCCCTTCACCGGGCTGCCCGCCCGCCCGGCGCCGGTCCTCGCCGTCAAGATCGACAACGTGGGGCCCGCCCGGCCGCACACCGGCCTCGGCGCCGCCGACCTGATCTACGTCGAACAGGTCGAGGCCGGCCAGACCCGGCTCCTCGCCGTCTACTCGTCCCGGCTGCCGGACCGCGTCGGACCCGTCCGCAGCGCCCGTGAGTCCGACATCGAGCTGCTCACCCAGTTCGGCGACCCGGCGCTCGCCTACTCCGGCTCCCAGACCGCCCTGAAGCCGCTGCTCAGGGCCGCGCCCCTGCACGCCCTGCCGCAGGAGGACGCCCCCAGGGCCTTCGTCCGCAGCGCCGCCCGCGCCGCGCCCCACAACCTGTACCTGCTCCCCGGACGGGCCCTCGCGGCGGCCCCGGGCACCGGCCCCGCCCAGGACATCGGCTTCCGCTTCGGACCCGCTCCCGAGGGCGGCACCCCGGTCCGCGAGCGCACGGTCCGCTACCCCGCTGCCCGGTACGCCTTCACCTGGTCCGCCCCGGACAAGGCCTGGCGGGTCGCCATGGACGGACGGCCCGCCCGTACCACCGACACCGGGCCGCTGAAGCCCGCGACCGTCGTGATCCAGTACGTCGACATCCGCCCGTCGCGCTTCCACGACTTCCTCGGCAGCGTCTCGCCGTACACGGAGAGCGTCGGGAGCGGCACCGCGGTCGTCCTGCGCGACGGGCGCGCCCACGAGGCACGCTGGTCCCGGCCGGCGGCGACGGAGGGCACCGCGTTCACGACCCCGGGCGGAGCGCCGCTGGCCTTCGCGCCGGGGCAGGTCTGGGTGGTGCTGGCGCCCCGGGCCTAGAGTCCGGGCTGCCGCCTGAGGACCTTGCGGGGCTCAGGGGCGCTCAGGGGCGCGCGGCGCCCGGGCCCGTCGGTGGGCGGCGGCGCGGACCGGCGGCGGCGCTGTCCGAGGCGGCCATGCCGATCGTCACCACCCCCAGCACGATCCAGCCGAACCAGAGCCAGCCGCTGCTGCCGAGTGCCACCGTGTACGCCGTCGTCATCACCAGCGCGGCGCAGGTGAGCACCGCCATCGTCTTCGTGGGACCGGACATCAGTCCGCCCTCCTCCCGACCGACCTCGCGGAAGCCGTCCAGCCCATCGTGACCCCCCGAGGGGGGCGCGCGCTACTCCCAGGACGCTCCGGCGAGCGCCGGAACGGGAACCGGGCCCCGCGCCGTGATCGGCGCGGGGCCCGGAAGGGGGGGCGCGTGGAGCGTCACCCGCTCCCGGTCCGGAGCGAGGCCAGGTACGCGTTGTACGCCTCCAGCTCCTTGTCGCCGTCCCGGTCGGCGGCGCGGTCCATGCGGACCGCCTGCCGCTGCTCGGAGTGGTACCACTGGTAGACCAGCGCGATCAGCACCAGCACGGACGGGATCTCGCTGAACGCCCAGGCGATGCCGCCCGCCGCGTTCTGATCGGTGAGCGCGTCGATCCCCAGCGACGCCGGGGGGCTCGCGTACGACTGCACCATCGGCTCCGACGCCATCATCAGGGCGATGCCGAAGAAGGCGTGGAACGGCATGCCCGCGAACAGCTCCAGCATCCGCATCACGTACCCCGGCCGGTGCGGGCCCGGGTCCACGCCCATGATCGGCCAGAAGAAGACCACGCCCACCATCAGGAAGTGGACCATCATCCCGAGGTGGCCGGGCTTCGAACCCATCAGGAAGTCGAAGAGTGGCGTGAAGTAGAGCGCGTACAGGCTCGCGATGAACATCGGGATCGTGAAGCCGGGGTGCGTGATCACCTTCATGTACCGGCTGTGCAGCAGCTTCAGGAGCAGCTCGCGCGGCCCGGTCGAGCCCCGGCCCGCCACCGGCAGCGCCCGCAGCGCCAGCGTGATCGGCGCGCCGAGCAGCAGCAGGATCGGCGACAGCATGGAGATCACCATGTGCTGCACCATGTGCACGCTGAACATGACCATGCCGTAGTCGTTGAGCTTGGTGCACGTGACGAGCGCGATGGTCAGCACGCCGACCGTGAAGAACACCGTCCGGCTCACCGGCCACGCGTCCCCGCGCCGCCGCAGCCGAGCCACGCCCCAGCCGTACAGACCGAGCGCCGTGAGGCAGCCGATCAGGAAGAAGAGGTCGGGAGAGAACTCCAGGCCCCGCCCCAGCGTGAACGGCGGCAGATCCGTGGTCATGCCGTGCCCGCTGTGATCCATCGTGTGCACTCCTGGAGCCCGATTCGCGCTTGTTGTCCGCACCAGACTAGAACCGCCCCCGGTCGCGATCGCGACCGGGGGCGGGTGTCGGGCGACGGGGTGCGTCAGAGCACGCACTCGGCCTCGGCGTAGCGGTCGGCCGGGACCGTCTTGAGGGTCTCCACGGCCTCGGCCAGCGGGACCATCGTGATGTCCGTGCCGCGCAGCGCCGTCAGCATGCCGAACTGGCCGCGGTGCGCCGCCTCGACCGCGTGCCAGCCGAAGCGGGTGGCGAGGACGCGGTCGTACGCGGTCGGCGTGCCGCCGCGCTGGACGTGGCCGAGGATGACCGGGCGGGCCTCCTTGCCGAGCCGGCGCTCCAGCTCCACGGAGAGCTGGTTGGCGACGCCGGTGAAGCGCTCGTGGCCGTAGATGTCGGTGCCGGCGGTCTTGAACTCCATCGAGCCCTCGCGCGGCTTCGCGCCCTCGGCGACCACGACGATCGCGAAGCGCTTGCCGTCCTCGAAGCGGGCGCCGACCCGGGCGGTCAGCTCGTCCATGTCGAAGGGGCGCTCCGGGACGACGACGGCGTGCGCGCCGGCGGCCATGCCGGAGTGCAGCGCTATCCAGCCGGTGTGACGGCCCATGACCTCGACGACGAGGACCCGCTGGTGGGACTCGGCGGTGGTCTTCAGCCGGTCGAGGGCCTCGGTGGCGACGGTCACGGCGGTGTCGAAGCCGAAGGTGACGTCGGTGGAGGCGATGTCGTTGTCGATGGTCTTCGGGACGCCGACGATCGGGAGACCCGCCTCGGAGAGCAGGTTCGCCGCCTTCAGGGTGCCCTCGCCGCCGATCGGGATGATCGCGTCGAGTCCCAGGTCGGCCACGTGGCCGCGGGCGCGCTCGACGCCGTCGACCAGGTGCGCGGGCTGGACCCGCGAGGAGCCGAGGATGGTGCCGCCCCGGGCCAGGATGCCGCCGACCGCCTCGAGATCGAGCTTGCGGTAGTCGCACTCCAGGAGGCCCTTCCACCCGTCGAGGAAGCCGATGACCTCGTCGCCGTGGTCGACGACGGCGCGGTGCACGACGGAACGGATGACAGCGTTCAGACCGGGGCAGTCTCCGCCGGAGGTGAGCACGCCAATGCGCATAGCCCAAAAACCTTTGCAACGTGGGCCGACTCCCGGACCACGTCGTCCGGCTGGATTCCCGCCACCCTATCGGTGCAGGGTGGCGGGGCCGAACCGGATGTCCGCACAGTGGACAACGTACGTTCGTACGAGGGACCAACGGCGGTGCGTGTGTTGTCTCAGGCGGGCTGCGTGGCGGACGCGATGCGCTCGGCGCGCAGCGCCTCGTACCAGCGGTCGTCGGTCGGCGGCAGCGCGTTCACGTCGAGGGCCAGCTTCAGGAGCAGGTCCGCGATCTGCGGGTTGCGGGCCATGACGGGGCCGTGCATGTACGTACCGAAGACGGTGTCGTTGTACGCGCCCTCGGTGCCGTCGCCGGTGCCGTTGCCCTTGCCGAGGACGGTCCGGGCGAACGGCCGGGCCGTCGGGCCGAGATGGGTGATGCCCTGGTGGTTCTCGAAGCCCGTCAGCTGGGGCAGGCCGAGCCGCGGGTCGATGTCCGCGAGGACGTCGCCGACGCACCGCTCGCCCTCGCCGCGGGTCGAGATCACGTCGATGAGGCCGAGGCCGGCCTCCCGCTCGCCGAGGTCGTTGATGAACTCGTGGCCCAGGATCTGGTAGCCGGCGCAGACCGAGAAGATGATCGCGCCGTTGGAGGCGGCGCGGCTCAGGCCGCCGTCCCGCCGCAGCCGCTCGGCGGCGAGCCGCTGCGGACGGTCCTCACCGCCACCGATCAGGTAGATGTCGCCCGAGGTGGGGATCGGCTGGTCGCTGCGGACGTCGACGCGCTCGACGTGGAGTCCGCGCTGGGTGGCGCGGCGCTCGACGACGAGGACGTTGCCCTGGTCGCCGTAGGTGCTGAGCAGGTCCGGGTAGACCCAGACCAGGCGCAGGCTGCTGTCACTCATGCTGCATGTCCTCTACGGGTCAGTTGCCGACGCGGCGGCGGACGTCCTGGAAGGCGGTGTAGTTGGCGATCAGCTCGATCTGCCCGGGCGGGGCCATCGCGACGGCCTCGTCCAGCGTCTCGCAGACCCGGAAGTCCACACCCGCGACCTCCAGGCGGACCGCGAGGTCGAGCCGGCGGTCGCCGATCACCATGATCGGGTGGCCGGCGAGCCGGCCGTAGTCCACGTCCCACAGCCAGGAGGTGTCCGTGCCGTCGGCGCCGCGCGCGTTGACGGAGAGGATCACCGGGGCGGGCGGCCCGTCGATGAGGGAGAACGTCTCCAGCCAGCCGGCCGGGTTCTTCGCGAGCAGCAGGCGCAGCTCACGGCCCTGGAAGGAGACCACGTCGTAGCGTCCGGCGACGGCCTGCACCGCGTACATGCGCTCCAGGGCCACCTGCGGCGGCACTCCGAAGACGGCGGCGACGGCGGCCGAGGTGGCGGCGTTCGCCTTGTTGGCGCGGCCGGGCAGCTGGAGGCGGATCGGCCAGGCCGAACCGTGCGGGTCGAGCACGTGGTCGCCGCTGAGCGCCCAGCTCGGCGCGGGGCGGCGGAAGCCGCACTCGCCGCAGAACCAGTCGTCGCCCGGACGCTGCATCACACCGCCGCAGGCGGGGCACGACCAGGCGTCGTCCTTCCACTCCTGGCCGGCGGCCACCCACACCACGTTGGGGGAGGAGGAGGCGGCCCACACGATGAGCGGGTCGTCGGCGTTGGCGACGACGACGGCCTTCGTGCCGTTGAGCCCCTCGCGCCACTTCTCGGCGAGCATCCGGGTCTCGGCGGCGCGGTCGAGCTGGTCGCGGGAGAGGTTGAGCAGCGCGATGACCTTGGGCGTGGTGTCGCGGGCGACTCCGGCGAGGTACTTCTCGTCGACCTCGATCACGCCGTACTTGGAGTCCGAGCCGCCGGCCAGCGCCGAGGTGATGCCGGCGGGCATGTTGGCGCCGAGCGCGTTCGAGACGACGGGGCCGGCGGCGCGCAGGGCCTCCGCGATCAGCCGGGTCGTCGTCGTCTTGCCGTTGGTCGCCGACACCAGGACGACGTCCAGATGCTGCGCGAGCCGGCCGAGCAGGTCGGGGTCGAGCTTCAGCGCCACCTTGCCGCCGATCACCGATCCGCTTCCGCGACCCGCCGCCCGCGACACCGCGGCCGCGGCCCTGCCCGCCGTCACGGCCAGCTTGGCGCGCGGCGACAGCGGCTCTGGATTACCGGGGTGTCCTGACATCGTTCTTGTTCCTCCTTGCGTCGGTCCGGGCTCAGCCTATCGAGATCCGGCCAGGAGCCCGAACAGCGGCACCGCCGAGCGGGCGGGCGAAACAGCCTGGTCACGGCGGACCGTACCCTTACGGCCATGCGAAACCGCCCCATCCCCGGCAGTTCCGGCCTCGTCCGAGCGATGACTCCGCTCGGCGACCCCGTGCTGCACAGCCCCTGCGCGCCCGTCACCGACTTCGGCCCCGAACTGGCCCGGCTCGTCGAGGACATGTTCGCCACGATGTACGCGGCGAACGGCGTGGGCCTGGCCGCCAACCAGGTGGGCGTGGGCCTGCGCGTCTTCGTGTACGACTGCCCGGACGACGAGGAGACCCGTCACCTGGGCCACGTGGTGAACCCGCGCCTGGTGGAGGCGGACGGAGACGTGGTCCGGGGCCCCGAGGGGTGTCTCTCGCTGCCGGGTCTGGAGGCGCCGACGCCCCGGTACGACCGCGCGGTGGTCGAGGGCGTACGGCTGGACGGCACTCCGGTACGGGTCGAGGGCACGGGTTTCTTCGCCCGCTGCCTCCAGCACGAGGCGGACCATCTGGAGGGCGGGGTCTACGCGGACCGGGTCACGGGGTGGCGGAAGTCACGTCTGCTGCGCGCGATCCGCAAGCAGCCGTGGGGGAGTGGCGTCGGGGTGCTGGAGGGCTGAAGGCCGCCTCCGGTCCCTCGGGGCCGGGGGTGGGCGTGCGTCAGAACCCCGGTCCGCCGGGGAGGTCGGGGGCCTGGGCGAGCCGGCCCCACAGGAGGTCCGCCAGGGCCCGGACGAGTTCGGCGCGGGAGCATGGGCGTTCGCCGAGCCACCAGTCGCCGGCCGCGTGCATCATGCCGACGATGCCGTGTCCCCAGATCCGGGCCTGCGCCTGGGCGCCGGGGCCCAGGTCGACGCGTTCGGCGATGACCTGGCCGAGCTCCTCGCCCATGCGGCGGAGCAGCGGGGCCGAGTGGCGGCCGACGTCGAAGCCCTGCTCGTTCTGGTGCGACTCCTCCGCGGGGTGCATGAGGAAGCGGTAGACCTGGGGCATCGCCTCGATCGAGGCGAGGTAGGTGTCGAGGGTGGCCTCGACGCGGTGGCGCCGGTCGGAGGGCGCGTCGAGCGCTGCCCGCAGGGCGGCGAGGAGGGCGTCGGTGTGCCGGATGGCGAGGGCGCGGTAGAGGCCGCCCTTGTCGCCGAAGTGGCGGTAGAGGATCGGCTTGGTGATGCCGGCCTCGGCCGCGATCGCGTTCATGGACGCCTTGGGGCCGTCACGGAGCACGACCCGGTCCGCCGCCTCCAGCAGTTCGCGTCGCCGCTGCTCGGCGGGCTTCTGCTGGTCGGTGGTCCGGTGTGCGATGTCCATAGCGTGTCTCCCCGCCCGTGCGATTCCGTGAGGCTGTCGCAACGTAACACCCGGCCGGTGTCCGGTGCGGGTCGGGCCGAACCGCTTCCCCGCAGGTTGACAGTCCGTACCCGTCGGTAACAGACTGCTGTTACCGCAAGTAACGTACAGCTGGGAGGGAAAATGGGCGAGTTCACGCTCGAACTCAACGATGACCAGAAGCAGGTCCGCGACTGGCTCCACGGCTTCGCCGCCGATGTGATGCGCCCCGCGGCCGCCGAATGGGACGAGCGTGAGGAGACTCCCTGGCCGATCATCCAGGAAGCGGCCAAGCTCGGCATCTATTCCCTCGACTTCTACGCCCAGCAGTTCTTCGACCCGACCGGCCTGGGCATCCCCATGGCGATGGAGGAGCTCTTCTGGGGCGACGCCGGCATCGCCCTCTCCATCGTCGGCACCGGCCTCGCCGCCGTCGGCGTCCTCGCCAACGGCACCGAGGAGCAGATCGGCACCTGGGTGCCGCAGATGTACGGCGACGCGAACGACGTCAAGGTCGCCGCGTTCTGCTCCTCCGAGCCCGACGCCGGCTCCGACGTCGCCTCCATGCGCACCCGCGCCGTCTACGACGAGGCCACGGACGAGTGGGTCCTCAACGGCACCAAGACCTGGGCGACCAACGGCGGCATCGCCAACGTCCACGTCGTCGTCGCCGTCGTCGACGCGGAGCTCGGCTCCAGGGGCCACGCCTCCTTCATCGTCCCGCCGAACACCCCCGGCCTCTCCCAGGGCCAGAAGTTCCAGAAGCACGGCATCCGTGCCTCCCACACCGCCGAGGTCGTCCTGGAGGACGTCCGGATCCCCGGCCACTGCCTCCTCGGCGGCAAGGAGAAGCTCGACGAGCGCCTGGCCCGCGCCCGTGAGAAGGCCAGGGCCGGGGGTGGCGAGCGCGTGAAGAACGCCGCCATGGCCACCTTCGAGGCCTCGCGCCCGGCGGTCGGCGCCATGGCCGTAGGCACCGCCCGCGCCGCGTACGAGGTCGCCCTCGACTACGCGAAGACCCGCGTCCAGTTCGGCCGCCCGATCATCGAGAACCAGGGCGTCGCCTTCCAGCTCGCCGACATGGCCACCCAGATCGACGCGGCCCGCCTCCTCGTCTGGCGCGCCTCCTGGATGGCCACGGCGGGCAAGCCCTTCACCGCGGCGGAGGGCTCCATGTCCAAGCTGTACGCGAGCGAGGTGGCCAAGCAGGTCACGGCCCAGGCGATCCAGATCCTCGGCGGCAACGGCTACACCCGCGAGTACCCGGTGGAGCGCATGCACCGCGACGCGGCGATCTACACCATCTTCGAAGGCACGAGCGAGATCCAGCGCATGGTGATCAGCCGGGCGATCGCGAAGTAGTCCGGCCGGCCGGGGCGGGGCGCCGGCCAGGCGCGCGGCCGGGGCGGGACGCGGATCAGGCCCGCACCGGTACGGGGCGGGCCTGATCCGGGTCGGCGGCGTCCGCGGTTCAGGCGGCGAGTTCCTGCTCGGCCTGCACCGCGTCGGTCCAGGCCGCGACGAGCACCTGGTAGATCCGCTGCTCGTCCGCGGTCAGCGGACGCCGCTCCTCTCCGGCGCGCACCCACAGGGTGCGGATCGCGTCGTTCAGGGCGGTGGGGCCGGGGGTCCCTCTGTGCGGGTCGGTGTCGGACATGGCACCCAGCCTAGGCGCTGGGTACGACAGACCCCGCCTCCCGCGGACGTGGGGTCCGCCACGCCACCCCGTCGGCGGCCGCGGCCCGGCCGCGCCCGCCGACGGAGTGGCCACTGTCACACCACGCAGAACTCGTTGCCCTCCGGGTCCTGGAGGACCACCGCGTAGTAGTCCATGCCGTTCGGCTCGTCCATCGCGTACAGGATCGTCGCGCCGAGCGCCGTCAGGCGGGCCACCTCGCCGTCCACCCGCTCGCGGCGCAGCGCGAGCGGGACCGCGCGGCCGCCGCCGACCTTGAGGTCGAGGTGGAGGCGGTTCTTGGCGGTCTTCGGCTCCGGGACGCGCTGGAACCAGACCCGGGGGCCCACCCCCTTCGGGTCCACGATGGACTCGGGCAGCTCCCCGGCGTCCTCGCCGAGCTCCTCCTCGGGGACACCGATCGCCTCCCAGTACGCCCGCCAGGTGGCATGGCCCTCGGGCGGCGGATCGGGGACGTACCGCAGGGCCACCAGCCAGAACGGCACGAGGCGTTGGGGGTCGGCGCAGTCGACGGTCAGTTGCAGCGTCAGCTCGGGGCGTTCCATGCGGCGAGCCTCGCAGACGCCACCGACAGTCGACCGGTTCGAGCCAACGAGCCAGATTCGGCCCGCCGTTCGGACATTGCTACCCGCGCGTCACGTCCTGGGGGACAATCACCCGGCAGGTGACGATCGAGGGGAGCCGTTCATGGCCATCACCACCGGTACCGAAGCGCCCGAACTCGCGGGACTCCCGTTGCTCGGCTCCATGTTCGACCTCAAGAGCGACTCCCTGGGAACCTTCCTCCGCGCCCGGCGCGAGCACGGCGACGTCGTACGGATCACGGCGGGGCCGCCCGGCATCCGCGCCACCGTCTACGGCGTCTTCTCCGCCGAGGGCGCCCAGCAGGTCCTCGCCGGGGAGTCGGCCAACTTCCGCAAGGACAACGCCTTCTACCAGGAGATCCGCGAGTCCTTCGGCAACGGCCTGCTCACCAGCCAGGACGAGGACTACCTCCGCCAGCGCCGACTCGTCCAGCCCCTCTTCACCCGCCGCCGCGTCGACGGCTACGCCTCCGCCGTAGCCGCCGAGATCACCACCCTCACCCGGGAGTGGCAGGACTCCGGCGCCGAATCCGTCGACGTCCTCCAGGAGATGACCCGCTTCGCCCTGCGGGCCGTCGCCCGCATCCTCTTCGGCACGGACGTCGACGCCGCCGTGAGGATCGTCGAGGAGAACTTCCCCGAGGTCGGCGCCTACGTCCTGCGCCGCGGCTACTCCCCGATCAACGTCCCCCGCGACTGGCCGACCCCCGCCAACCGCCGGGCCGCCGGCGTCCACCGGGCGCTGTACGAGGTCTGCGACCGCATCATCGCCGAGCGCCGCGGCTCCGGCGCCGCCCCCGGCGACGGCCAGGACCTCCTCACCCTCCTCGTCGAGGCGGAGAGCGCCGAGGACGGCAGCTTCGACGCGACCGAGCTGCGGGAGCAGGTGCTCGTCTTCCTGCTCGCCGGTCACGAGACGACCGCCACGTCCCTCGGCTTCGCCCTCCACCTCCTGGCCCTCCACCCGGAGCAGCGGAAGCGGGCCCACGAGGAGGTCGACCGGGTGCTCGCCGGCCGTACCCCCGGCGCCGCCGACCTCGACGCCCTGCCGTACGTCACCCGGGTCCTCAAGGAGGCCATGCGGCTCTTCCCGGCCGCCCCGGTCATCGGGCGCCGGGCCGTCGCCGCCACCGAGGTCGGCGGCGTGACCATCCCGGCGGGCGCGGACGTCATCGTCGCCCCCTGGGTCACCCACCGTCACCCCGCCTACTGGGAGGACGCCGAGCGCTTCGACCCGGAGCGGTTCACGCCCGAGGCGGAGGCCGCACGGCCGCGGTACGCCTGGTTCCCCTTCGGCGGCGGCCCGCGCGCCTGCATCGGCCAGCACTTCTCGATGCTGGAGTCGGTGATCGCCCTGGCGATGATCCTCCAGCGGTACGACTTCGAGGCCGTCGACAAGGAGGTGCCCGTCGCACCGGCGATCACCCTCCAGGCGGCCGGTCCGGCGCGCTGCCGGCTCACGCCCAGGACGGTCTAGAGCGGGGCGGCGCCCCCGGCGGCCCTACCGCCGGGTCGCGACCACCACCGTCGCCCCCCACTCGTCCGAGGTCAGCACCTCGGCGGCCAGCAGGCCTCCCGAGACCTCCGCGACGGCCTCCGCGGCCCGACCGGCCTGCCGCTCGCTCGTCTCCACGAGCAGGTGACCGCCCGGCGCCAGCCACTCAGGCGCCTCGGCGGCGACCCGCCGCAGCACGTCGAGACCGTCCGCGCCGCCGTCGAGCGTGACGAGCGGCTCGTGGTCCCGCGCCTCGGAGGGCAGCAGGCCGATCTCCCCGGTCGGTACGTAGGGCACGTTGGCGACGAGCACCTCGACCCGGCCCCGCAGCCCGCCGGGGAGCGGCGCGAAGAGGTCGCCCTCGTACACCCGGCCGCCGCGCGGCTCGACGTTCCGGCGGGCGCAGCGCACCGCCGCCGGCTCGATGTCCGAGGCGTGCGTCTCCGCGCCCTCGACCCGGGCGAGCAGCACCGCGCCGGCCGCGCCGGAGCCGCAGCACAGGTCGACGCAGACGGCTCCCGGCCGGGCCAGCCCCACCGCGTGCCCGACGAGGAACTCCGTACGCCGCCGGGGCACGAACACCCCGCCGTCGACCTCGATCCGCAGTCCGGCGAAGTCGGCCCAGCCCACGACGTGCTCAAGGGGGAGGCCCGAGGCCCGCCGCTCGACCATCAGGTTCAGTTCGGCGGGCCCGGTGGCCGAGGCGAGCAGCATCGCCGCCTCCTCCTCGGCGAAGACGCAGCCGGCGGCCCGCAGCCGCTCTACGACGCCCGTTTCAGACAAGCTGGGCCTCGATGGCCGCGACGACCTCGGGGGCGTCGGGCTCGGTGCGCGGACGGAACCGGGTGACCTGCCCGTCGCGGCCGATCAGGAACTTCTCGAAGTTCCACTGGACGTCACCGGCCTCGCCCTCGGCGTCCGCCACCTTCACCAGCTCCGTGTAGAGCGGGTGGCGGGCGTCGCCGTTGACGTCGGTCTTCTCCAGGAGCGGGAAGGACACGCCGTACGTCGTCGCGCAGAAGGTCCGGATCTCCTCCGCACTGCCGGGCTCCTGGCCCGCGAACTGGTTGCAGGGCACGCCGAGCACGGTGAGGCCGCGCTCCCCGTACTCCTTCTGCAGCCGCTCCAGACCCTCGTACTGCGGGGTCAGACCGCACTTGGAGGCGACGTTGACCACGAGGACGGCGCCGTCCCGGTAGTCGGCGAGGGAGACCGGCTCGCCGGTCAGGGTCTTCAGGGGAATGTCGTACAGGCTCATGGACTGCTCCTCGTCGGAATAGGGTTTGATCTCAGCATGGGAGACGAACCACTGGCAATCGCGATCGATTCCTCGGAGGCGGGACCGCGCCTGGTCCGCTGCCGCCTCTGCGGCCGTCCGCTGACGGGCGCGGACTCCCGCCGGACCGGCGTCGGCCCGACCTGCGACGCCAAACTGCACCCGCCGGCCCCGGACATCCGCAGCCGCCGCCACGAGGTCGAGCAGGACACCCTGCCGGGCATCGACCAGGCCCCGTAGGGCCGCGGGGCCCGGTCCGGAACCCGGAGACGCTACCAGCGCGCAAATCGCTGGCCCAGCCCTTTCCCGTCCGGCACAGTCGACGCCGATGAGAGCGAAACCCGAGCAACCGGAGTCCTGAACCGTGTCGACCCTGCGCGTCACCGCCGAAGTCCTGACCGTCCATCCGCATCCCAACGCCGACGCCCTGGAACTGGCCCAGGTCGGCCTCTACCGGGCCGTGGTCGCCAAGGGGGCCTACCGGACCGGTGAGGCCGCCGTGTACATCCCCGAGCAGTCCGTGCTGCCCGCCGCGCTCATCGAGGAGCTGGGGCTGACCGGGCGCCTCGCCGGAGGGAAGTCGGACCGGGTCAAGGCGGTGCGGCTGCGCGGCGAGCTGTCGCAGGGGATCGTGTGCCGGCCTGGCGCCCTCGCCGGGGTCGACCTCGCGCGGGCGGCGGCCGAGGGAGCCGACTTCGCGGAGACGCTCGGGATCGTCAAGTGGGTGCCGCCGATACCGCCGACGATGAGCGGGGACGTGGAGGTCGCGCCCGAACTGCTGCCCTGGGTCGACATCGAGAACCTCCAGCGCTATCCGGGGATCTTCGAGCCCGGCGAGCCCGTCGTCCTCACGGAGAAGCTGCACGGCACGGCCTGTCTGCTGACCTACGGCGCCGAGGACGGGCGCGTCCAGGTCTCCTCCAAGGGGTTCGGGTCGAAGGGCCTCGCCCTCCAGGAGGACCCGCGCAACCTCTACTGGCGCGCCGTCCACGGCCACGGTCTGGCCGCCGTCGCCGAGCGGCTGGCGAAACGTCTCGGCGCCCGCCGCGTCGGGCTCTTCGGTGAGGTGTACGGCTCCGGGGTGCAGGACCTCGCCTACGGCGCCGACGCCCGGTCCGAGACCGTCGGGTACGCGCTCTTCGACGTGTCGGCCGAGATCGACGGCCAGGTCCGCTGGCTGGACCCGGCCGAGGTCCTGGAGGCGGGCGAGGTCCCGCTCGTACCACGCCTCTACTCCGGCCCGTACGACCTCGACACGGTCCTCGCGCACGCGAGCGGCCGGGAGACCGTCTCCGGCCGGGAGGCCCACCTGCGGGAGGGCGTCGTCATCAGGCCCGCGACCGAGCGGTACAGCCCGGTCGTCGGCGGCCGGGCCATCGCGAAGGCGGTCAGCCCGGCCTACCTGACCCGCAAGGGCGGCACCGAGTTCGAGTGACCCGGCCGCGGCCTGTCCCGGGGGCTCACAGCTTCCGGAACAGGCCCTCCTGGACCACCGAGACCAGGAGCCGGCCCTCGCGGTCGTAGATCCTGCCCCGTGCCAGTCCCCGGCCGCCCGTCGCGATCGGGGACTCCTGGTCGTACAGGAACCACTCGTCCGCCCGGAACGGCCGGTGGAACCACATCGCGTGGTCGAGCGACGCCATGTCGAAGCCGCGCGGGCCCCACAGCGGCTCGACCGGGATGCGCACCGCGTCCAGGAGCGTCATGTCCGAGGCGTACGTCAGGGCGCAGGTGTGGACCAGCGGGTCGTCGCCCAGCGGCCCCACGGCCCGCATCCACACCGCGCTGCGCGGGTCCGCGTCCCTGACCTCGTCCTTGGTCCAGCGCAGCCGGTCCACGTACCGGATGTCGAACGGCTGCCGCCGGGCCATCCGCTCCAGCGCCTCCGGCAGCGCCCCGAGGTGGTCGCGGATCTCGTCCGCGAGCTTCGGCAGGCTCTCCGGGTCCGTCATGTGCCGTGGCGGCAGCTGGTGCTCGAACCCGGCCTCCTCCGGCAGGTGGAACGAGGCGGTCAGGTTGAAGATCGTCCGCCCCTCCTGGACCGCCGTGACCCGGCGGGTCGTGAACGAGCGCCCGTCGCGCACCCGCTCCACCTGGTACACGATCGGCACCCCCGGGCGGCCCGGCCGAAGGAAGTAGGCGTGCAGCGAGTGCACCGGCCGGTCGCCCTCCGTGGTGCGGCCGGCCGCCACCAGGGCCTGCCCGGCGACCTGGCCGCCGAAGACCCGTTGCAGCGACTCCTGCGGGCTGCGCCCGCGGAAGATGTCGACCTCGATCCGCTCCAGGTCGAGCAGATCGACGAGCCTCTCGGCGGGGTTGGTCACCTTGGTCTCCTCGGAACGTCTCTACAGCTGGCCGACGGACGTCACGCGGAGCACCGCGCGGCCCTCCTCGTCGGAGGCCGCGAGATCCACCTCCGCGCCGATGCCCCAGTCATGGTCGCCGTTCGGGTCGGCGAAGGTCTGGCGGACGCGCCACAGGCCGTGGGCCGCGTCCTCCTCGATGTTCAGCAGCTTCGGGCCGCGCGCGTCCGGACCCGTACCGAGGTCGTCGTACTCGTCCCAGTACGCGTCCATCGCCTCGCCCCACGCGTCCGCGTCCCAGCCGGACTCGCCGTCCAGTTCGCCGAGCGCGGCCACGTTGTCCAGCGCGGCCAGCTCCACCCGGCGGAACATCGCGTTGCGCACGAGGACGCGGAAGGCGCGGGCGTTCGCCGTGACCGGCTTGACCTGGTCGGCCTTCTCCTGGGCCTCCTCAGCCGTCTGGATCTCCGGGTTGGCCAGCTGCTCCCACTCGTCGAGCAGCGAGGAGTCCACCTGGCGCACCATCTCGCCCAGCCAGGCGATCAGGTCCTCCAGGTCCTCGGTCTTCAGGTCGTCCGGGATGGTGTGGTCGAGCGCCTTGTACGCGCTCGCGAGGTAGCGGAGCACGATGCCCTCGGTCCGCGCCAGCTCGTACCAGGAGGTGAACTCGGTGAAGGTCAGGGCCCGTTCGTACATGTCCCGAATGACCGACTTCGGCGACACCGGGTGGTCGCCGACCCACGGGTGCGAGGTCCGGTAGACGTTGTACGCGTGCCAGAGCAGCTCCTCCAGCGGCTTCGGGTACGAGATCTCCTGGAGCCGCTCCATCCGCTCCTCGTACTCGACGCCGTCCGCCTTCATCCGCCCGACCGCCTCGCCGCGCGCCTTGTTCTGCATGGCGGCGAGGATCTGGCGCGGGTCGTCGAGCGTCGACTCCACGACCGAGACCATGTCCAGGGCGTACGAGGGGGACTCCGGGTCCAGCAGGTCGAAGGCGGCGAGCGCGAACGTCGACAGCGGCTGGTTGAGCGCGAAGTCCTGCTGGAGGTCGACCGTGAGGCGGATCGTGCGCCCCTCGGCGTCCGGCTCGGCGAGCTGCTCCACCACACCGCCGTCGAGCAGCGAACGGTAGATCGCGATGGCCCGGCGGATGTGGCGCAGCTGGGCCTTGCGCGGCTCGTGGTTGTCCTCCAGGAGCTTGCGCATCGCCTCGAAGGCGTTGCCCGGCCGGGCGATCACCGAGAGGAGCATGATGTTGGTGACCTTGAAGCGGGAGGTGAGCGGCTCCGGCTCGGCGCCGATGAGCCGCTCGAAGGTGGTGTCGCTCCAGGCGACGAAGCCCTCGGGGGCCTTCTTGCGGACCACCTTGCGGCGCTTCTTCGGGTCGTCGCCGGCCTTGGCGAGCGCCTTCTCGTTCTCGATGACGTGCTCGGGGGCCTGGGCGACCACGTAACCGGCGGTGTCGAAGCCGGCCCGGCCGGCCCGGCCCGCGATCTGGTGGAACTCACGGGCGCGCAGCGTGCGCACCCGGTTGCCGTCGTACTTGGTGAGGGCCGTGAAGAGCACCGTCCGGATCGGCACGTTCACGCCCACGCCGAGCGTGTCCGTCCCGCAGATCACCTTGAGCAGGCCCGCCTGGGCCAGCTTCTCGACGAGCCGCCGGTACTTCGGCAGCATGCCCGCGTGGTGCACACCGATGCCGTGCCGGACGTAACGCGAGAGGTTCTGGCCGAACTTGGTGGTGAAGCGGAAGTTGCCGATCAGCTCGGCGATCCTGTCCTTCTCCTCGCGCGTGCACATGTTGATGCTCATCAGCGACTGCGCGCGCTCGACGGCCTGCGCCTGCGTGAAGTGGACGATGTAGACGGGCGCCTGCTTGGTCTCCAGGAGCTCCGTCAGGGTCTCGGTGATCGGCGTGAGCACGTACTCGTAGGAGAGCGGCACCGGCCGGGTCGCCGAGCGGACCACCGAGGTCGGCTTGCCCGTGCGCCGGGTCAGGTCCTTCTCGAACATCGACACGTCGCCGAGCGTCGCCGACATGAGGACGAACTGTGCCTGGGGGAGTTCCAGGATCGGGATCTGCCAGGCCCAGCCGCGGTCCTGCTCGGCGTAGAAGTGGAACTCGTCCATGACGACCTGGCCGATGTCCGCGTACCTGCCGTCCCGCAGCGCGATCGACGCCAGCACCTCGGCCGTGCAGCAGATGATCGGGGCGTCCGCGTTCACGGAGGCGTCACCGGTCAGCATGCCGACGTTCTCGGTGCCGAAGAGCTTGCACAGGTCGAAGAACTTCTCCGACACCAGCGCCTTGATCGGCGCGGTGTAGAACGTGACCTGGTCGTTCGCGAGCGCGGCGAAGTGCGCACCCGCCGCCACCAGCGACTTTCCCGAGCCGGTGGGGGTGGACAGGATCACGTTGGCCCCGGAGACGACCTCGATCAGCGCCTCTTCCTGGGCCGGGTAGAGCGTGATGCCCCGGTCCTCGGCCCAGGAGGAGAAGGCCTCGAAGAGGGCGTCGGGGTCGGCGGTCGGCGGCAGCTGATCGATAAGGGTCACGCCCCCATCTTGCCTGGATTCCGCTCGGATGAGGGAACCGGCCATCGGCGGCCAAGATCACGGGGGATAGGCTCGTCCGTCGACCGGTCGTCAACTGAGCGCCGGCAGGGGAGAAACGGGGCGGGCCAACCATGATGGGACCGGCACACTCGCTGTCCGGAGCGGCGGCCTGGCTCGGGGTCGGAGCGCTCGCGGCGGCCTACGATCGCCCGATGCCGTGGCCGGTTCTCGTCGTCGGCGCGCTCATCTGCGCGGGCGCGGCGCTCGCCCCCGACCTCGACCACAAGTCGGCGACCATCTCGCGCGCCTTCGGACCGGTCTCCAAGGGCGTCTGCGAGGTCGTCGACAAGGTCTCGTACGCCGTCTACAAGGCGACCCGCTCCACCGCCGACCCGCGCAGGACCGGCGGCCACCGGACCCTCACCCACACCTGGCTCTGGGCGGTCCTGATGGGCGGCGGTGCCTCCTGGGCGGCGGTCGCCGGCGGCCGCTGGGCGGTCCTCGCGATCCTCTTCGTCCACCTCGTCCTCGCCGTGGAGGGCCTGCTGTGGAGGGCCGCCCGGGTCTCCAGCGACGTCCTGGTCTGGCTGCTCGGCGCGACCAGCGCCTGGATCCTGGCCGGCGTCCTCGACAAGCCGGGCAGCGGCTCGGACTGGTTCTTCACCGGCCCCGGCCAGGAGTACCTGTGGCTCGGCCTGCCGATCCTGCTCGGCGCCCTCGTCCACGACATCGGCGACGCCCTGACCGTCTCCGGCTGCCCCATCCTCTGGCCCATCCCGGTCGGCCGTAAGCGCTGGTACCCGATCGGCCCGCCGAAGGCGATGCGCTTCCGGGCCGGCAGCTGGGTCGAGCTGAAGGTCCTGATGCCCGTGTTCATGGTCCTGGGCGGGGTGGGCGGGGCCTCGGCGCTCGGGTTCATCTAGCGGTACGGGGAGGGGGCCGCACCGGTGATCCGGTGCGGCCCCCTCCCGTGTCCCGTCGCCCGTCAGCCGTGCCACGACCTCCACAGCGCCGCGTACGCCCCGTCCGCCGCGACCAGCTCCGCGTGGCTGCCGAGCTCGCTGATCCGGCCCGACTCGACCACCGCGATCAGATCGGCGTCGTGCGCGGTGTGCAGCCGGTGCGCGATGGCCACGACCGTACGCCCGTCCAGGACCCGGCTGAGCGAGCGCTCCAGGTGACGGGCCGCCCGCGGGTCGAGCAGCGACGTCGCCTCGTCCAGGACCAGGGTGTGCGGGTCCGCGAGGACCAGCCGGGCCAGCGCGATCTGCTGGGCCTGCGCCGGGGTCAGGGACCGGCCGCCCGAGCCGACCTCCGTGTCCAGGCCCTCGTCGAGGCCCCGGGCCCAGACCTCCGCGTCCACCGCCGTCAGCGCCGCCCACAGATCGGTGTCGCTCGCCCCCGTCCTGGCCAGGAGCAGGTTGTCGCGGAGCGATCCCACGAAGACGTGGTGCTCCTGGTTGACCAGGGCCACGTGCTCACGGATCCGCTCGGCGGGCATCCGCGCCAGCTCGGCGGCGCCGAGCGTCACCGAACCGGTCCGGGGCGCGTAGATGCCCGCGAGGAGCCGGCCGAGGGTGGACTTGCCCGCGCCGGACGGGCCGACCAGGGCGAGCCGGGTGCCGGGCGCCACCTTCAGGGACACCTCGTGCAGCACGTCGACGCCCTCGCGGTAGCCGAACCGGACCTCGTCCGCGCGGACCGCCCGGCCCTCCGGCCGCACCTCCGCGTCGCCCGCCTCCGGCTCGATCTCCCGGACGCCGACCAGGCGGGCCAGCGACACCTGCGCGACCTGGAGCTCGTCGTACCAGCGCAGCACGATCCCGATCGGGTCCACCAGCATCTGCGAGAGCAGCGCGCCCGTGGTCAGCTGCCCCACGTCGATCCAGCCCTGGAGGACGAAGACCCCGCCGAGCAGCAGGACGGAGCAGAGGACCGTCACATGGGTGACGTTGACCACCGGGAAGAGCACCGAGCGCAGGAAGAGCGTGTACCGCTCCCACGCGACCCACTCCGAGATCCGCCGGTCCGACAGGGCGATCCGGCGCGCGCCGAGCCGGTGCGACTCGACCGTACGGCCCGCGTCGACCGTCTCCGCGAGGGCGGCGGCCACCGCCGCGTACCCCGCGGACTCCGAGCGGTACGCGGCCGGCGCCCGCTTGAAGTACCAGCGACAGCCCACGATCAGCAGCGGCGCCGCGATCAGGGCGGCGAGCGCCAGCGGCGGCGCCGTCACCGCGAGGCCGCCGAGCAGCAGCCCCGCCCACACGACGCCGATGGCCAGCTGCGGCACGGCCTCGCGCATCGCGTTGGAGAGCCGGTCGACGTCCGTCGTGATCCGGGAGAGCAGGTCGCCGGTGCCGGCCCGTTCGAGCACGCCGGGCGGCAGACCGACCGCGCGGACGAGGAAGTCCTCCCGCAGGTCGGCGAGCATCTCCTCACCGAGCATCGCCCCGCGGAGCCGGACGAGCCGCGTGAACGCCGTCTGGATCAGCAGCGCGCCCGCGAACAGCGCCACCGTCCGCTCCAGGCGCAGCTCGCGCGCGCCGGTGGCCAGCTCGTCCACCATCGAGCCGAGCAGGTACGGGCCGGCCATCGAGGCGATCACGGCGACCGCGTTCACCCCGACGAGCAGCGCGAACGCCTGGCGGTGGCGGCGGAGCAGCTCGCGTACGTAGGCGCGGACGGTCGTGTGGGCGGCGACGGGCAGTGTCGTCGCCGTCTTCGGGGCCGCCGGGTCGTACTCCGGTGGCGCCAGGCCGATCATGCCGATTCCCCTTCCAGTGCTTCGAGTTCGCCGACGCGGGCGGGCGCCGGGGCGGCGAGCTCCTCGTCGGTCTCACGGGTGACGACCGCGCGGTAGCGGGGCTCCCGGGCGAGCAGCTCGCGGTGGGTGCCGACGGCGACCGCCTGGCCCTCGTGGACCAGGACGACCCGGTCGGCGCGGTCCAGGAGCAGCGGCGAGGAGGCGAGGACCACGGTGGTCCTGCCCTCGCGCAGTTCGCCGACGCCCTCGGCGACCCGGGCCTCGGTGTGCGCGTCGACCGCCGAGGTCGGCTCGTCGAGGACGAGCACCTCCGGGTCGGTCACCAGGGACCGGGCGAGCGCGAGCCGCTGGCGCTGGCCGCCGGAGAGCGACCGGCCCCGCTCGGTGATGCGGGTGCGCATCGGATCGCCGTCGGAGTCCACGGACGCCTGCGCCAGCGCGTCGAGGACGTCGTCGCAGCGGGCGGCGGTCAGGGCCCGCCCCGGGAGGACCTCGCCGGAGCGGGGCACGTCGAGCAGCTCGTCCAGCGTGCCCGAGAGCAGGACCGGGTCCTTGTCCTGGACGAGGACGACCGTCCGGGCGGTCTCCAGCGGCAGTTCGTCGAGCGGGACCCCGCCGAGGAGGACCGAGGTGTGGTCCGGGTCCGGCTCGGTCGGATGGCCGCCGAGCCGGTCGGCGAGCCGCCCCGCCACGTCCGGGTCGCCGCAGACGACCGCGGTGAAGCGGCCGGCGGGAGCGAGCAGCCCGGTGAGCGGGTCGTACAGGTCGCCGGTGGCCTCGCGGTCCCCGTCCCCCGGGGTGGTCGTGGTCGTCCGGGTCAGTGCGAGCACCCGGGCGGCCCGCTTCGCCGACGGCCGGGAGAAGGAGAAGGCCATGGCGATCTCCTCGAAGTTGCGCAGCGGGTGGTACGTCAGGGCCACCGCGCTGTAGACGGTGACCAGCTCGCCGACCGTGATCCGGCCCGCGAGCGCGAGCCGTGCTCCGTGGACGGCCACGACGATGAGCAGGAGACCCGGCAGCACGACCTGGATCGCGGAGATGAGGGCCCACATGCGCGCGCTGCGCACGGCGGCCCCGCGGACCTCCTGGGAGGCGGCCCGGTAGCGGTCGAGGAACAGCTCCTCGCCGCCGATGCCGCGCAGCACACGGAGTCCGGCGACGGTGTCGGAGGCCAGCTCGGTGGCCTTGCCCGCCTTCTCGCGCTGGACGTCCGCGCGGGCGGTGGCACGGGGGAGGAGCGGCAGCACGGCCAGGGCGAGGACGGGGATGCCGACGGCGACGACGACACCGAGGGCCGGCTGGTAGACGGTCAGGCCGACGCAGATGATCACCAGGGTGACGGCGCCCGCGGCGAACCGCGAGATGCCCTCGACGAACCAGCCGATCTTCTCGACGTCCGCGGTGGAGACGGCGACGACCTCGCCCGCGGCGACCCGCCGGGTCAGCACGGAACCCAGTTCGGCGGTCTTGCGGGAGAGGAGCTGCTGGACCCGGGCGGCCGCCGTGATCCAGTTGGTGACGGCGGTGCGGTGCAGCATCACGTCGCCCAGGGAGATCGCGGCGCCCATGACGACGAGCAGCACTCCCGCGAGGGCGAGCCGCCCGCCCTCGCGGTCCACGACGGCCTGTACGGCGAGCCCGATGCCGAGGGGCAGCCCGGCGATGCCCAGGTGGTGCAGGAGCCCCCAGAGCATGGACTTCACCTGCCCGGCGAGCTGTTGGCGGCCGAGCCAGACGAGGAACCGGGTGCCCGAGCGGACATCGGGGACCCCTGGGTCGGCGTAGGGAAGATCTCGAATCTGCATGGCGTCCCAGGGTCTCCGGGTCTTGTCTGCGGTCTGGTCTGCGGGAACGCGCGCCGGGGGTGGGCGACGGCGGGATGTGAGGGCGGGAGGTGCGACGGTGGGGAAACCGTGCAAGGTTCGCTTCTTCCTCGCGGAGCGGCAATCGATTTTCCCCACGAGGGAACAGATCGCGCCATATCCGATCATCGTCCTCTGGACCGCACGGGGCTGACCGCGCTTCACTTCCGCCCCATGAGATCACTCAAGATCATGAGCATGCTCAGCGGTCTGGTCCTCGCCGCGGGCGCGCTCCTCACCGCCCACCCGGCCGGCGCCGAGGGCCCGAACGGTCCCACCCCGCCCGCCGAGTTCACCACCGACTGGCACGACCCGGTCACCGCCGCCCCGCCCGTCGAGACCCCCGGCACCCGCAGCTGCGAGGTCACCCTCGCCGCCGCCCGGTTCCGCGACTTCACCCCCTACCAGGGGAACTACACCCCGCCGAAGGAGTGCGGCACCCGCTGGAACAAGGTCGTCCTCCGCCTCGAAGGCAGCGTGAAGGGCCGCCAGTACGACCGCCTCGGCCACCTCAGCGTCGGGGGCGTCGAGATCCTCCGCACCTCCACCCCGCAGCCCTCGCCCGACGGCATCACCTGGTCGGTCGAGAAGGACGTCACCCGCTACCGCGACACCCTCAGCCGGCCCGGCCCCGTCGAGATGCTCATCGGCAACGTCGTGAACGAGACCTACACCGGCGTCCTCGACGTCCGCGTCACCCTCACCTTCCACACCCCCCAGGGACGCGTGAAGCCGGCCGCCGGAACCCCCGACCGGGTCCTCCCGCTCACCGGCACCACCCTCACCACCCCGCGCAACACCGAACGCGTCCTCGCCGAGGTGTACGCCACCGGCTCCGGCGGCGGCTGCGAGGAGTACTGGTACCTCTCCGTCCCCGACGCCGCGCCCTACTCCTGCCAGGCCGGCGACGGCCCGCACCGGGAGGTCCGGGTCTCCGTCGACGGACGCCTCGCCGGCATCGCCGCCCCCTTCCCCACCGTCTGGACCGGCGGCTGGTCCAACCCCTTCCTCTGGTACGTCACCCCCGCGCCGCGCGCCTTCGACGTCCAGCCGATCGTCTACGACCTGACCCCCTTCGCGGCCCTCCTCAACGACGGCCGCGCCCACCGCGTGGAGGTCACCGTCGCCGGGGTCCCGGCCGGCCAGACGGGCTGGTCCACCCCCACCAACGTGCTGCTCTGGCAGGACGAGGGCAGCAGGGTCGTCACCGGCGGCCTCGACCGCCACGAGGAGACCGCCCCGCGCAACTCCTCCGTGTACACGGCGGGCACCGCGGACACCCTCCACCGGCTCGACACGGACGCCGGCCACCGGCTCACCGTCGCCGGGCATCTGAACACCTCGCGCGGCCGGGTCGTCACCACCGTCGACCGGACCGTCGCCCACACCTCCGTCCACCGCTGGGGCGAGGGCGAGAACCCGGACGCGTTCACCGCGCGCTGGACCGACCGGGAGACCGTGACCAGCGGCCGGACGGTCACCCGCGCCGACCGGACGTACACCATGGACGGCGAGACGACGATCGGCGCGGGCGACCGGCTGCGCACGGTCCTCACCCTCGGGGACCGCGCCGACACGAGCGTCCTGCGCGACGGACGGCGCCTCTCCTGGTCGCGGCTCGACGACACGTACACCGGGGACGCGACGTACACCACCGGCGTCCCGCGCGACCAGCGGCACGCGGTCGGCACCACGCACGAGCGCTACCGGCTGTACGGCTCCGACGGCTGCCACGACCGGAGCCTGACGACCGTTCAGGGCACCGTCACCCGGGACCTGCGGCGCTGCTGAGCACCGTGGTGCCCGGCCCCCGTCCGTCGTCGCGGAGAGGGCCGGGCACCACGCGGCCTCAGGCGGGCTTCACCGAGTCCACGCCCGAACGGGCCTTGCGCCACTCGCCCCGCGTGAAGTCGGGGATCTCCTGCGGCGCGCCCTTCGCCCTGATCGAGGCGTGGCTGAGCGGCACCGGCGCCGTCCAGGTGGCGGCGTCGTACACGTCGAAGTCCGGCGGCAGACCGAGCCGCATGCACTGCATCAGGCGGTAGACCATGATGTAGTCCATGCCGCCGTGGCCGCCCGGCGGGTTGGCGTGCTCCTTCCAGAGCCAGTGGTCGAACTCGCCCGCGTACGCGGCGAAGTCGCCCCACTGGTCGTCCTTGTGGTCCGGCTCGATGTAGACCCGGGCCGGATAGTCCTCGAAGACGCCGCGGGTCCCGCCCAGGCTGTTGACCCTGCTGTACGGGTGCGGGGTGGAGACGTCGTGCTCCAGGCGGATCACCCGGCCCTTGGCCGTCTGGACCAGGCTGATCGTCCGGTCGCTCCCGATGTACGTCTCCTTGAAGCTCGGGTCGCCGGCCGGCATGTTCTCCTCGCGGTACTCGGCGAGGCCGAGGGCCGGTGTGCCGAAGCTGCTGATGCTCACCGCCCGGTCGCCCCGGTTGATGTCCATGTAGTTGGCGACGGGCCCGAAGCCGTGGTTCGGGTAGAGGTCGCCCCGCAGCCTGGTGTGCCAGAGCCGGCGCCAGGGGCCCTCGTAGTACGTGGGCGAGAACATCAGCGCGCGCAGGTCGTGGTTGTACGCCCCCGCGCCGTGCAGGAGCGTGCCGAACTTGCCGGCGTGCGCCATCCGCAGCACCCGCATCTCGTTCCGGCCGTAGCAGCAGTTCTCCAGCTGTATGCAGTGGCGGCGGGTCTGCTCCGAGACGTCGACGAGCCCCCACAGTTCGTCGAGCGTCATCGCGACCGGACACTCCACGCCGACGTGCTTGCCGGCCAGCATCGCCGCGCGGGCGATCGCGTAGTGGCTGTCCCAGGGGGTGGCCACGTGCACGAAGTCGACGTCGGAGCGGGCGCAGAGGTTCTTGTAGTCCTCCTCGCCCTTGGTGTAGACGGCGGGGGCGGGCTGTCCGGCGGCGACGACCTTCGCCGAGGCCCGCTCGGCCTTGTCGCGCACCGGGTCGCACACGGCGACCACCCGCACCCAGGGCAGTGCGAGATAGAGCCCGATCATGCCGTTCCCGCGGTTGCCCAGGCCGACGAGGGCGACGCGGACGGTGGAGCGGCCGGGGAAGGGGACCCCGGCCATGGTGGGCCCGAGGCGCCTGCGGGCGGTCGTGGCGTCGGACGGCGTCCCGGCGGTGGCCGACTCGGGTGCCGCCGCCGGGACGGCGGCGGTGGCGGCCTGGGCGTCCAGGCTGCCGAGGGCGCCGATACCGATGCCCGTCCCGGCCGCGGCCGCCGTGGTCCTGAGGACCTTGCGACGGCTCGGGGTGTGCGGTGTCTGCTCGTTCATGGAACCTCCCGGAGCTGCGTGCACGGCTGTTTCATGAATCCCGCACAGGACCCTGGCCCCGGCGACCGGCGGTCCGCAAGGGCGCCGACAGGACTCTCGTCATGGGTGGTTGGACTTTACTGTTCCGGATCTCGCACCGGGCCCCACCGGGCGCCGACCATCACCCGAACAGGCGAAAGGCCCCTCACCACACGGGGTGAGGGGCCTCCGGCCGGGTGTGACCCCGGGTGTGACGACCGATCAGGGGCGCGTCGCGTGTTCCAGGGCGAGGAGCACCGACCCGTAGCTCCGGCCGGTCGCCCGGTCCATCCCGATCTCGCACATCCGATTGGCCGAGAAGTGCGCGTCGAAGGTCCGGGCCGTCACCTCGGCCGCCTCCCGGGCGGTCGCCGAGGCCGTCAGCTCCGGGTGCAGCATCCCCCGGTCTCCGGCGAAGGCGCAGCAGCCGGCGTCGGCGGGGACGACGACCTCCTCCGCACAGGCGCGGGCCAGCTCCGTCAGCTTCTCCGCGTCGCCCAGATGCCGCATCGAGCACGTCGGATGGACCACGGCGGAGCCGACCCGGCGGCGCACGTCGAGCCGGGGGAGCAGCTCGTCCGCCGCCCACACCAGCGAGTCGATCACCCGCAGCTCGGCGTGGAGCGCCCGGTTCTCCTCCGTCAGGTACGGCACCACCTCGTGCGCGATGCCGAGCGTGCACGAGGAGGCGTCCACCACCAGCGGCAGCGTCCCGCCCGCCGTCCACCCCCAGGCCTTCCCGACGATCCGGTTCGCCATCACCTCGTTGCCCCGCTCGTACCCCTTGGAGTGCCAGATCGTCGCGCAGCACGTCCCGGCCACGTCGTCCGGGATCCACACCGGCTTCCCCGCCCGCGCCGACACCGCGACCACGGCCTCCGGGAGCGAGGGGCCGCGGGTGCCGTCCGGGTTGCCGAAGATGCGGTTCACACAGGCCGGGTAGTAGACGGCGACCGCCGCCGGACGGTGGGTGCGGGGCAGCCGCCGCGCCGCCGCCCCCGGGATCTGCGGCAGCCACTCCGGTACGAGGTCGGTGCTGACCGCCCGGCGGGCCAGGCCCGTCACCGACTCCAGGACCCGGTCGCCGATCTTGTCGGCGGCGGCGACCGCGAGGCGGGCGGAGGCCTCCGCCGCCCGGAAGTTCTTCGCGGCGAGCGCGGCGACCCGCTCCTCGCGCGCGGTGTGCCGCTGGTGCCGGAACTCCTTCATCAGCGCGCCCGTGTCGATGCCGACCGGGCAGGCCAGCTTGCAGGTGGAGTCGCCGGCGCACGTGTCGACGGCGTCGTAGCCGTACGACTCCAGGAGGCGCGTCTCGACGGGGGAGCCGTCGTTCTGCCGCATCATCTCCCGGCGCAGCACGATCCGCTGGCGCGGAGTGGTCGTCAGATCGTGGCTGGGACAGGTCGGTTCGCAGAATCCGCACTCGATGCACGGGTCGGCGATCCGCTCCACGGCCGGGATCGTCTTGAGGCCCCGCAGATGGGCGTGCGGGTCGCGGTCCAGGACGATCCGGGGGGCGAGCACCCCGTCGGGGTCGATGGCCTCCTTGGTCCGCCACATCAGGTCGGTCGCCTTCGTGCCCCACTCCAGCTCCAGGAAGGGCGCGATGTTGCGGCCGGTGGCGTGCTCCGCCTTCAGCGAGCCGTCGAAGCGCTCCACGGTCAGCTTGCAGAACTCGTCCATGAAGCCCGCGTACCGCTCGACGTCCCGGGGGTCGGCCGCGTCGAAGGCGAGGAGGAAGTGGAGGTTGCCGTGGGCCGCGTGGCCGGCCACGGCCGCGTCGAAGCCGTGCCGCGCCTGGAGGTCGAGCAGGTCGGCGCAGGCCTCGGCGAGCCGGGCCGGGGGCACCGCGAAGTCCTCGGTGATCAGGGTCGTACCCGAGGGGCGGGTGCCGCCGACCGCCGTCACGAAGGCCTTGCGGGCCTTCCAGTAGCCGGAGATCCGCTTCGGGTCGCGGGTGAACGTGTTCTCCACGGAGGCCACCGGGGCCACCAGGTCGAGCCCGGCGAGCACCTCGTCCGCCGCCCGCTCGTACGCGTGGAGGGCCGCCGCGTCCGGTGCCCGGAACTCGACCAGGAGCGCCGCCGTCTCCCTGGGCAGCTCCGCCCAGTCGGCGGGCACGCCGGCCACGCTCACCGAGGCCCGCAGCGTGTTGCCGTCCATCAGTTCGACGGCCAGCGCCCCGGCCTCGTTGAACCGGGGCACGGCGGCCGCGGCCGCCGGCAGGGAGGGGAAGAAGAGCAGGGCCGTGGACACCTGGCGGTCGAGCGGCAGCGTGTCGAAGACGACCTCGGAGATGAACCCGAAGGTGCCCTCGGAGCCGACCATCAGCCCGCGCAGGATACGGACCGGCGTGTCGCCGTCGAGGAAGGCGTCGAGCCGGTAGCCGTTGGTGTTCTTGATGGCGTACTTGGCGCGGATCCGGTCGGTCAGCCCGGTGTCCGCCTCGATCTCCGCCTTGAGCGCCATCAGCTCCGCGCACAGTCTCGGCTCGGCGTGCGCCAGCTCCTCGTCGGCGTCCGGGTCGGCGGTGTCGACCACGGTGCCGCTCGGCAGGACGAAGGTGAGCGAGGAGACGGTCCGGTACGAGTTCCGGGTCGTCCCGGCCGTCATCCCCGAGGCGTTGTTGGCGACGACCCCACCGATCGTGCAGGCGATGGCGCTGGCCGGATCGGGCCCCAGGACCCGCCCGTGCGGGGCGAGCGCGGCATTGGCCCGTACGACGGTGGTGCCGGGGCTGATCCTGGCCCGCGCGCCGCCGTCCAGGACCTCGACGCCCGTCCAGTGGCGGCGCACGTCGACCAGGATGTCCTCGCCCTGCGCCTGTCCGTTGAGACTGGTCCCGGCGGCCCGGAAGACGACCTCGCGGCCCTTGCCGTGCGCGTACGACAGGATCGCGGAGATGTCGTCGATGTCCTCGGCGACCACGACGACCTGCGGGACGAAGCGGTACGGGCTGGCGTCCGAGGCGTACCGCACGAGGTCGGAGATGGTGGAGAGGACCTTGCCCGGACCGAGGAGTTCGGTCAGCTCCTCGCGCAGCCGTCTCGGCGTGCCCCGGGCGTGGAGCTCCGGCACGCGGTCGGGAGCCGGGGTCCGCTTCGTGCCGGGGCGAAGGGCCTGCGGGTTCGGCTCGAACAGCGGCATGTCACGGCTCCCCTTCGGCGCGTCCGCGCTCCGGAGGGGTCAGCAGCCGCCCTCCGGGCCGGGGTCGACCAGGGCGGTCAGCAGACCCCCGAGCACCTCGCGCTGTGCGGCGGTCAATGGAGCAAGGATGTCCTCCGCGGCCGCCCGGCGCGCGCTGCGCAGCTCCCGCAGCGTGGCGCGGCCCGCGTCGGTCAGCTCGATCCGCACCACCCGCCGGTTGATCGGATCGGGCACCCGGCGCACCCGGTCGACGGCCTCCAGACCGTCGACGAGACTGGTCACGGCGCGGGGGACGACCTCCAGGCGGGCCGCGAGATCGGTCATCCGGGGCGGCTCCCCGAAGTGCGCGACCGTGCGCAGCAGGCGTGACTGGGCGGGGGTGATCCCGACCGGCTCCAGGTGGCGCTTCTGGATGCGGTGCAGGCGCCGGGTGAGCCGCAGCAGCTGTTCGGCGAGGAGGCCGTCGGCGTCGGCTCCACCCGGACGGTCGGATCCGGTCGGGACGGCGGAGGTGGTCATACGGGAACAATATCAGGACCCAGTTCATTGTGAGTGTAGGTAACAATGAGCTAAGCTCTCATCGACATCTCCGCACCCTCGAAGGAGCCCATGCGCCCCCCCGACCAGTCCGACTGGACGCCCCCACCACGCGACCCCGGCCAGCCGAAGGAGCCCGCGCAGGTGCGGCGCATCCTGCGACTCTTCCGCCCCTACCGCGCCCGCCTGGTGCTCGTCGGCCTCCTGGTCGGCGCCGCCTCGCTCGTCACGGTCGCCTCCCCCTTCCTGCTCAGGGAGATCCTGGACACCGCCATCCCGCAGGGCCGCACCGGGCTGCTCAGCCTGCTCGCCCTCGGCATGATCGCCACCGCCGTCCTGACCAGCGTCTTCGGCGTGCTCCAGACCCTGATCTCCACCACCGTCGGCCAGCGCGTCATGCACGACCTGCGCACCGGGGTGTACGAGCAGCTCCAGCGGATGCCCCTCGCCTTCTTCACCCGCACCCGCACCGGCGAGGTCCAGTCCCGCATCGCCAACGACATCGGCGGCATGCAGGCGACCGTGACCTCCACGGCCACCTCGCTCGTCTCCAACCTCACCGCCGTCGTCGCGACCGTCGCCGCCATGCTCGCCCTCGACTGGCGCCTCACCCTCGTCTCGCTGCTCCTGCTGCCGGTCTTCGTCTGGATCAGCCGGCGCGTCGGCAACGAGCGCAAGCGGATCACCACCCAGCGCCAGAAGCAGATGGCCGCCATGGCCGCGACCGTCACGGAGTCCCTCTCGGTCAGCGGCATCCTGCTCGGCCGCACCATGGGCCGCTCCGACTCGCTGACCAGGTCCTTCGCCGAGGAGTCCGAGCGCCTCGTCGACCTCGAAGTGCGCTCCTCCATGGCCGGACGGTGGCGGATGTCCACCATCGGCATCGTCATGGCCGCCATGCCCGCCCTGATCTACTGGGCCGCCGGCATCGCCCTCGGCGCGGGCGGGGCCGCGATCTCCCTCGGCACGCTCGTCGCCTTCGTCTCGCTCCAGCAGGGCCTCTTCCGGCCCGCCGTCAGTCTGCTCTCCACCGGCGTGCAGATGCAGACGTCCCTCGCGCTCTTCCAGCGCATCTTCGAGTACCTCGACCTGCCCGTCGACATCACCGAGCCCGCCGAGCCCGTCCGGCTCCCCGAGGTCCGCGGCGAGGTCGTCTTCGAGAAGGTCGAGTTCCGCTACGACCCCGAGGCGCCGGGCCGCCCGACCCTGGACTCCGTCGACCTGACGGTCCCCGCCGGGGGCAGCCTGGCCGTCGTCGGCCCCACCGGTTCCGGCAAGTCCACCCTCAGCTACCTCGTGCCCCGGCTGTACGACGTGACCGGCGGCCGCGTCACCCTCGACGGGGTCGACGTGCGCGACCTGGACTTCGACACCCTCGCCCGCGCGGTCGGCGTCGTCTCCCAGGAGACGTACCTCTTCCACGCCTCCGTCGCCGACAACCTCCGCTTCGCCAAGCCGGACGCCACCGACGAGGAGATCGAGGCCGCGGCCCGCGCCGCCCAGATCCACGACCACATCGCCTCGCTCCCCGACGGGTACGACACCCTGGTCGGCGAGCGCGGCCACCGCTTCTCGGGCGGCGAGAAGCAGCGCCTGGCCATCGCCCGCACCATCCTGCGCGACCCGCCCGTGCTGATCCTCGACGAGGCGACCAGCGCCCTCGACACCCGCACGGAGCACGCCGTGCAGCAGGCCATCGACGCCCTGTCGGCCGGCCGCACCACCCTCACCATCGCCCACCGGCTCTCCACCGTGCGCGACGCCGACCAGATCGTCGTCCTGGAGGCCGGGCGGATCGCCGAGCGCGGCACCCACGACGAACTGCTCGCCCGGGACGGGCGGTACGCGGCCCTGCTCCGGCGGGACGCCCAGAGCGTGACGGGCGCCGGGGACGCCGCCGCCGGCACCGAACAGGCGAACGTGGGAGCGGTTGTTCCCCAGAACGTGTGATCGTGCCGGGAATCGTTGCCCAACTCCCGTACGGCGTCGGATGATTGCGGTGCGCGATCGACGGGCTGCAGACCGTGACCGCGTCGTCCCACATCGATGCACCTGTACGAGGAGAAGCACCACCATGAACGTCATCACCGATCTGCTCGCCGGCGTCCTCCACTTCCTGGGCTGGCTCGTCTGACGATCGCAGTGCCCCGGCGCCGTCGGCCCCCCGTCCCAGGGGGCCGGCGGCGCCGCCGCGTGCGCGGGCTCCCGGGATTCACGCGGAGGTGGGGTTAGCGTGCGGCCATGACGTACCGGCCGCCGTCCCCGTACGCACCCCCGCGCCGTTCCCGCCGCCTCTCCCTGCTCCGGCCGCCCCGCCGCCCCCGGCTCACCCGCCGCGGCCGGACCGCGCTCCTG
This sequence comes from Streptomyces sp. Qhu_M48, assembly GCF_051305195.1. Lineage (NCBI taxonomy): Bacteria > Bacillati > Actinomycetota > Actinomycetes > Kitasatosporales > Streptomycetaceae > Streptomyces > Streptomyces sp. Qhu_M48. The sequence continues at coordinate 2,784,605 of NZ_CP195432.1, forward strand.
CTCGGAGCCGTCCTCGCCGCGGCCGTCGCGATCGTCGTCCCCCTGCTGCTCATCCGGGACGAACCGGCCGTCGAACAGCCCCGCACGCTGCTCGTCCCCGAAGGCCGGCGGGCCGGCCAGGTCTACACGGCCGTCGACCGGGCCCTCGGTCTGCCCGAGGGGACCACCCGGAGGACAGCGACCGCACCCGGCACCGCGCTTCCGCTGCCCGCCGAGGCCGGCGGCAACCCCGAGGGCTACCTGTTCCCCGCGACCTACCCCGTGCTCCGGGCCACCACCCCCGAGGGGCTGCTCCGGTTCATGGTCGACACGGCGGGCAGGCGCTTCGGGACCGCCCGGGTCGTCGAGGGGGCGAAGGCGCACGGGCTGAGCGTCCACCAGACCGTGATCGCGGCCAGCATCGTCCAGGCCGAGGCCGACAACCCGGAGGACATGGCGAAGGTCGCCCGGGTCGTCCACAACCGGCTCCACCGGGGCATGGCCCTCCAGATGGACTCGACGCTCAACTACGCCCTCGGCCGCAGCACCGTCGACACCACGTACGAGGACACCCGTCTGCGGAGCCCGTACAACACGTACGAGCGAAAGGGCCTGCCGCCGACTCCCATCGGGAATCCGGGGGAAGAGGCGGTGGAGGCCGTGATCCGCCCGGCGGACGGCGACTGGCTCTACTTCGTCACGGTGGCCCCGGGGGACACCCGCTTCACCGCCGACTACGCGGCCCACCAGGTGAACGTGGCCGAGTTCAACGCCAACCGGAGTGCCGGGAAGCGCTGAGGCCGAGGCCCAGTACCCGAGGCCCAGTACCCGAGGCCCCGTACCCGAGGCCCCGTACCCGAGGCCCCGTAGCCCGGGTCCTCGGGTCCTCGGGTGCGGGGACGACTCACGCCGTGACGACCGGGGCGGCCGCCGGAGTCGGGGTGGCCGGGTCGCGGCGGAGCAGGCGGCGGATGGCGGAGACGGCCGCGCGGCCCGCCCGGTTGGCGCCGATCGTGGACGCCGAGGGGCCGTACCCGACGAGGTGGACGCGCTCGTCCCGGGCCGCGCGCGTCCCCTCGACCCGGATGCCGCCGCCCGGTTCGCGCAGCCGCAGCGGGGTCAGATGGTCGATGGCCGCCCGGAAGCCCGTCGCCCAGAGGATCACGTCCACGTCGACGGTCCGGCCGTCGTCCCAGGCCACACCGGTCGGGGTGATCCGGTCGAACATCGGCAGCCGGTCCAGGACCCCGCGCTCGCGTGCCGCGCGGATCGCGTCGTTGAGAGGGAGCCCGGTGACCGAGACGACGCTCTGGGGAGGGAGCCCGAGCCGTACCCGCTCCTCGACGAGCGCCACGGCCGCCCGGCCTTCCGCCTCGCCGAAGGGGCCTTCGCGGAAGACGGGCTCGCGCCGCGTCACCCAGAAGGTGTCGGCCGCGACGTCCGCGATCTCCATGAGGTGCTGCGCGCCGGAGGCCCCGCCGCCGACGACGAGCACCCGCTTCCCCGCGAACCCCTCCGGGCCCGGATAGCCGGCGGTGTGCAGCTGGCTTCCCAGGAAGGTCTCCTGGCCGGGGTAGCGCGGCCAGAACGGGCGGTCCCAGGTGCCGGTGGCGTTGACCAGGGCGCGGGTGGCGTACGGACCCTCGGAGGTCTCGACGAGAAGCCGCCCGCCCTCGCCCTCCCGGACGGCGGTGACGTCGACGGGGCGGTGGATCCGCAGGTCGAAGGTGTGCTCGTAGGTGTCGAAGTACGCGCCGATCACCTCCGATGAGGGGCGGGCGGGGTCGGCTCCGGTCAGCTCCATGCCGGGCAGCGCGTGCATCCCGTGGACCTTGCCGTACGTGAGGGAGGGCCAGCGGAACTGCCAGGCGCCGCCCGCCCGCGGGGCGTGGTCGAGGACCACGAAGTCCCGGTCCGGCTCCAGGCCGGCCCGGCGCAGATGGAAGGCGGCCGAGAGGCCGGCCTGTCCGGCACCGACGACCACGACGTCCACCGCCCTGGGCTGCCCCGCGTCCGCTGCCACGGCCTCCACCCCCACCACCGTTTCGACCCCGAAATCGTTCACGGTTCTACCAACAGGGGTGGGGGCGCGGATCTTCCCGCGCCCCCACCGGCCCGCGCCCCCACCGGCCCGCGCCCCCACCGGCCCGCGTCCTACCGCCCGCCGGGCACGAGCAGCGGTGCGCCTCCCGGCGCCGAGGCCGGGCGGCCGTTCGCGGCCGGGACGCCGAGCAGCGGGGAGGGCAGGGCCGTCGGCAGCAGGCCGCGCGCGGCCAGCTCCGGCCGGACGCCCTCGCCGAACCAGTACGCCTCCTCCAGATGCGGGTAACCGGACAGGACGAAGTGCTCCACGCCCAGGTCGTGGTACTCCTCGATCCGGTCCGCGACATCGGCGTGACTGCCGACCAGCGCGGTACCGGCCCCACCCCGTACCAGCCCCACCCCCGCCCACAGGTTCGGCGAGATCTCCAGCTGGTCGCGGCCGAGGGAGCCGCCCTGGTGCAGCGCCAGCATCCGCTGCTGGCCGACCGACTCGCTCCGGCCGAGCATCGCCTGCGCGGCGGCCACCGTCTCGGGGTCGAGGTCGGAGAGCAGTCGGTCGGCGGTCGCCCAGGCCTCGCGGGAGGAGTCGCGGGAGATCGTGTGCAGCCGGATCCCGAAGCGGACCGTCCGGCCGCGCTCCTCCGCGAGGGAACGGATCCAGTCGATCTTCTCCTTGACCTGCCACGGCGGCTCGCCCCAGGTCAGATAGACGTCCGCGTGCTCCGCCGCCACCGGACCCGCCGCGGCGGAGGAGCCGCCGAAGAAGATCTCGGGCAGCGGGTCCGGCGGCAGCGCGGTCAGTCCGCCCTCGATCCGGAAGTGCTCGCCCTCGTAGTCGAACGGCCGCCCGCTCCACGCGCCCCGCACCACCGACAGGAACTCGGCCGTCCGCGCGTACCGCCGGTCGTGGTCGAGATGGTCGCCGAAGCGGCGCTGCTCGGCCGAGTCGCCGCCGGTCACCACGTTGAGAAGGAGCCGGCCCCGGGTGATCCGCTGGTACGTGGACGCCATCTGGGCCGCGAGCACCGGCGAGATCACCCCCGGCCGGAAGGCCACCAGGAACTTGAGCCGCTCGGTGTGCTGGGCGAGCGCCACGGTCGTCAGCCAGGCGTCCTCGCACCACGTCCCGGTCGGGGTCAGCACGGCCTCGAAGCCCAACTGCTCGGCCGCCTTGGCGATCTGGATCAGATAGTCGATGTCGGGCGCCCGGACCCCCGACACGGTCCGGTCGCGGGTGATGCCGCCGTCCGTGTAGGCGTGCCGGTCGACGAGGGTGCGGCCGTCGCCGCCGGTCGGCAGGAACCAGTGCAGATGGACGGTCATGAGGAGGCCTTTCCGTAGCTGCGCGCCGGGGTGGTCGACGGCGGCAGGTCCTTGTTGAAGCGGGTGTCGACGTAGTCGGCGAAGCGGAACGTGCGGGGGATGAGACCGAGAGCGGCGAAGGTGTCGGCGATCTTCTGCTCGGAGGCGATCGCCGCCTCGTCGAGGGCGACCGGGATGCGGGTCCCGTTGCTGCGCTTCACGGCGGCCAGGGCCACCTCGTACGGCAGTCCGGTCTCCTTCGCCCAGACCTTCGCCCAGGCCTCGGGGTGCTCGAACACCCAGTCCTGGGCGCGCCGCACCCGCTCGATCAGGTCCCCGATGGCCTCGGCCTTCTCCTTGTCGGCCAGCGCGGAGGGGGCGGCGACCTGGAAGCCGAGGCCGTTGACGACCCCGCGGCCGTCGGCGAGGACCCGGCCCTTGCCGCCGAGCAGGATCTGCGAGGTGTACGGGTCCCAGACCGCCCAGGCGTCCACCTTGCCGCTGGTGAACGCGGCCAGTGCGTCCGCCGGCTGCAGCAGCGTGACCTGGATGTCGTCGAGCCTCAGTCCCGCCTTCGCGAGCGAGGCGATCAGCTGGAAGTGGGCGGAACTGCCCTGGGCGACGGCGACCTTCCGGCCCTTCAGGTCCCGCGCGGTGCGCAGCGGCGAGTCCTTCGGGACGAGGATCGCCTCGCCCGCGGAGTCGCTGTGGGTCGCGGCGACCACGGAGATCTTCGAGTCGGCTCCGGCGGCGAAGACGGGTGGGGTGTTGCCGACGGTGCCGATGTCGACGGCTTTCGCGTTCACCGCTTCGAGCAGGGGTGGTCCGGAGGTGAACGTCGACCAGGTGATCCGGTAGGGGAGGTCGTCGAGCTCGCCCGCGGCCCGTAGCAGGGCCTCGGTGCCGCCCTTCTGGTCGCCGACGTTCAGGACGAGGGAGCCCTTGCCGTCGGAGTTCGATCCCTGGCCGGTGGCGGAGGCGCCGGAGCAGGCGGAGGCGAGGAGCGCCAGCGGTACGAGCAGGGCGGCGGCGCTGGACAGGCGGAAGGACTTCACGGGTATCGCTCCAGGGGGTGGGAGGACGGGAGGGTGGGGCCGGGGGCAACGGCCGGCGGCCGGGTTCAGGCCGCGCGGTCGCCGAACTCGCTCTCGCTGACGCCGAGTTCGCCGAGCAGGCGGGTCCGGAGCGCGGCGAGCGCGGGATCTCCCGGGGGGCGGGGACGGTCCAGGTCGACGGCGGTGTCGTACGCGATGACGCCGTCCCTCATCACCAGGGCCCGGTCGGCGAGCAGCAGCGCCTCGTCGACGTCGTGCGTCACGAGCAGGACCGTGCAGCCGCGCCGCTGCCACAGCTCGGCCACGAGCCGCTGCGCCTTGATCCGGGTCAGCGCGTCGAGCGCGCCGAACGGCTCGTCGAGCAGCAGCAGATCCGGGTCCCGTACCAGGGCCCGTGCGAGGGAGGCCCGTTGGGCCTCGCCGCCGGAGAGCGTCTTCGGCCAGGCGCCCGACCGGTGGCCGAGCCCGACCTCCTCCAGGGCCTTCTCGGCGACCGCCCGGCCCGGCTTCCCGGGCAGCCCGAGCAGGACGTTGCGCCACACCCGCTTCCACGGCATGAGTCGTGGCGCCTGGAAGGCGACGGCGCGGCGGCGCGGGACGAGGACCGTGCCGGAGATCTCCCGGTCGAGCCCCGCGAGGACCCGGAGGAGGGTGGACTTGCCGCAGCCGCTGTGGCCGAGGAGCGCCGTGAACTGCCCGGCCCGCAGGGTCAGATCGAGCCCGTCGACGACCGGGCGGCCGTCGAAGGAACGGGTGAGACCCTGGACGGTCACTGCCCGGTGAAGGTCGGTCGCCATTGCAGCAGCAGCCTTTCGAGAGTGCGGACGACGGCGTCGGCGAGCAGGCCGAGGAAGGCGTAGACGACCAGGCAGACGACGATCACGTCGGTGCGGAAGAACTCCCGCGCCTGGTTCATGAGGAAGCCGATGCCGGCGTCCGCGTTGATGGACTCGCCGAAGACCAGCGCGAGCCAGGCCGTGGCGAGGGAGTAGCGCAGGCCGGTCATGGCCCCGGGCAACGCGCCCGGCAGCACGACGTGCCGGACGAGACCCCAGCGCCCCAGCCCCAGGGACTGCCCCGCTTCGACGAGTTGCGCGTCCACGCCGCGGATTCCGGCGTACACGTTGAGATAGAGGTGGAAGGCGACGCCCAGCGCGATGAGCGCCACCTTGGGCGCCTCCCCGATCCCCAGCCAGATGATGAGGAGCGGGATGAGACCGACCCAGGGCACGGTCCGCAGCATCTGGACCGGGGCGTCGACGAGGTCCTCACCGAGCCGTGAGAGCCCGGACACCAGGGCGAGGGCGATGCCGACGGCTCCGCCGAGCAGCAGGCCGGCGGCGACGCGCCGCAGGGAGACGCCCATCGCGGTCGGCAGCGTCCCGTCGGCGATCAGCTCGCCGGCGGCGCGGGCGATCGTCCCGGGCGAGGCCAGCGCGTCGGCCGGCAGGACCCCCGTCGCGCTGGAGACCTGCCAGAGGGCGAGGAGCAGCGCGGGTCCGACGGTGCGGCGCAGCCAGCGGGGAACGGCGGGGCGGCGGCCTGGCGCCCGATCGGGAGTGAGGGACTCGACGTCCGGCGGCGGCGGGAGGTCCGGCGGGGGCGAGGGGTCGGTCGGGGAGTGGGGTGGGGCGTGGTCGACCGTCATGGTGGACTCCGGGGCGGAGGGCGTGGGTGCGCGCCGGCGACCGTGGGCGCGGGGCGGTGCGCGTACACGGTGGGCGGAGTGCGGTGGGGGTGGCGGGGTCCGGGGTCCGGGACACGTCGGAGCGCCGGGACCTGTCGGTACGCCGGAGTGCGTCGGCACGCCGAACGGCGCGGGAGCCGAGACCTGTCAGGGCACCGGAGGAGCGTCAGGGTGCCGATGAGGTGTCAGCGCGCCGGAGGGGCCGGAGCTGTGAAGGGCGTCAGCAGCCGCGGCGACACGCGGCGGAGGCCACCCGCAGCAGGTCGATGTGACCGCGCGTGGTGAGCAGGGCTGTACGCAACATGGCGCGAACGTAGCGGCGGCCACGCGCGGGGTCAACGGTGTCTCGGAGCGTGGACGGGGGAGCACGGGAGGAGGTGTGCGACGGCGCGGTGCGATGTTGGCCGGATTCCTTCTTGTGGCCGAGACCGCGGGCTCCCTTTGGCCTATCGATAAGGTTAGGCTAACCTCTGCGACGTGCAAGCAGGTGAAGAGACCGACGCGACTCCCCGTCCCCGCGGTCATGAACTCTCGGCCACGGGTGTCACCGTGGCGTACGAAGGCGTCGACGTCGTCCACGACGCCTCCATGACGCTGCGCCCCGGCGAAGTGACCGTGCTCGTCGGGCCGAACGGCAGCGGCAAGTCGACGCTGCTGCGCACGATCGCACGGCTCCAGCAGCCCCGGGCCGCCGCGCTCGTCCTCGACGGCGCCACCGACGGCCTCGCGCTGAGCCCCCGTGAGTTCTCGCGCCACGTCGCCCTGCTCACGCAGGGACGCCCCACCCCCAGCGGGCTGACGGTGCGCGACGTGGTCGAGTTCGGCCGCTACCCCTACCGGGGCCGCTGGGGCAAGGCCGACCCGGACGGCAGGGCCGCGGTGGACCGCGCGCTCGAAATGACCGGCGTCACGGAACTGGCGGGGCGAGGTGCCGAGCACCTCTCCGGCGGCCAGCTCCAGCGCGTCTGGCTCGCCGGCTGCCTCGCCCAGCAGACAGGTGTCCTGCTGCTCGACGAACCGACCACCTACCTGGACCTGCGCTACCAGGTCGAACTCCTCGACCTCATGCGCGACCTGGCGGACGATCACGGCATCGCCGTGGGCGCCGTCCTGCACGACCTCGACCAGGCGGCCGCCGTCGCCGACCGGATCGTCCTGCTCGACGCGGGACGCGTCGTCGCCGACGGCAGCCCGCCGGACGTCCTCACGCCCGAGCGGCTGACCGACACGTACGGCATCCGCATCGAGGTCGACCACGACCCCCTCACCGGCCGGCTGCGCACCCGTGCGATAGGCCGCCACCACTCGCGAAGCGAAAGGCTCAGCACCACATCATGAGACGAATCGTCCTCACCGCGGCGGCCGCCACCACCGCGGCTCTCGCCCTGTCCGCCTGTGGCACCACCGAGCCCGCCGCCGACGACGCCAAGAAGACCGCCGAGCGCATCACCCTCACCGACTCCACGGGCGTGAAGGTCGAACTCGACGGCCCCGCCAAGAAGGTCGTCGGCACCGAGTGGAACGTCGTCGAGCACCTGATCACGCTGGGCGTCGACCCGGTCGGTGTCGCCGACGTCAAGGGCTACAAGACCTGGGACACCGCCGTCCCGCTCAAGAACGAGCCCAAGGACATCGGCACCCGCGGCGAGCCCAGCGTCGAGACGGTCGCCGCCCTGAAGCCCGACCTCATCGTCGCCACCACCGACCTGCCGCCGGCCGCGGTGAAGCAGCTGCGCAAGGTCGCGCCGGTCCTGACGCTCAAGGCCGCCGACGCCGCCGACCCGATCGGCCGGATGACCGCGGACCTGGACGCCATCGCCGAGGCGACCGGCACCACGGCGAAGTCCGACGAGCTCAAGAAGCAGTTCCAGGCGAAGCTCGACGAGGGCAGGAAGAAGCTCGCCGACGCCGGTCTCGCCGGGACCAAGTACGCCTTCGCCGACGGCTACGTCATGTCCAACCAGGTCTCGATCCGCCCCTACACCAGCGGTTCGCTGATCGGCGCGGTCAGCGAGAAGCTCGGCCTGAAGAGCGCCTGGACCGTCAAGGGCGACCCGGCCTACGGCCTCGGCACCACCGACGTCGAGGGCCTCACCAAGCTCGGTGACGTCCAGTTCGCCTACGTCGGCAACGACGGCGACGCCGGCAGCACCCCGTTCACCGGCGTCCTCGCCAAGGACAAGGTGTGGACGTCCCTGCCGTTCGTCAAGAAGGGCAACGTGCACCGCCTGCCCGACGGCATCTGGATGTTCGGCGGCCCCCAGTCGATGAGCAAGTACGTCGACTCCCTCGTCGCCGCCCTGACGAAGTAGCACCATGGCCGTCACCGCAACCACTCCCGCCACCCGTCCGCAGACGGCCCCGTCCCGGACCGGCGCGGCCGCGGTGACGGCCGCCCTGCTCCTCCTCGTCGCCGCGCTCGCCCTCGTGGACATCACGCAGGGCACGGCAGCGGTCGGCGCCTCCGAGGTGTGGAAGGCGTTCACGGGCCAGGCCGATCCGGCCGACGCGTCCGTCGTCGTCGCCTCCCGCCTGCCGAGGATGACCGCCGGCCTCCTGGTCGGGGCCGTCCTCGGCATGGCGGGCGCCGCCCTCCAGGCCGTCAGCCGCAACGTCCTCGCCTCGCCCGACACCCTCGCCGTCAACGCGGGCTCCTACTTCGCGCTCGGCCTCACCGCAGCCTTCGGCCTCTCGCTGCCGCTCCTCGCCTCCTCGGCGTTCGCGTTCGCCGGCGGTCTCGCCGCCGCGGCCGTCGTCCTCTCCCTCTCGGGCCTGGGCGCCGGAACGGTCCGCCTCGTCCTCGCGGGCAGCGCCCTCACCCTCGGCCTCACCGCCGTCACCGAAGGCCTGCTCCTGCTGTTCCCCGCGGAGACCGAGGGCCTCTACGACTGGAACCAGGGCAGCATCGGCCAGAACGGCTTCGACGGCGTCCTGCAGATGGCCCCGATCGGCCTCGCCGGCCTCGTCGGACTCCTGCTCCTCGCCCGCCGGGTCGACGCCCTGGCCCTGGGCGACGACGCCGCCCGCGGGCTCGGCGTCCCCGTCCGTGCCACCCGCATCACCGCCGTCGTCCTCGCGGCCCTGCTCTCCACGGCCGCCGTCACCCTCGCCGGACCCGTCGGCTACGTCGGTCTGTGCGCCCCCGCGCTCGTCCGGCCCCTCGCCCGCAGGTTCCGCGGCTTCACCCGCTCCCGGGGCTTCCTGCCCGTCGCCGGACTCGTCGGCGCCGCCCTCGTGCTCGGCTCCGACGTGCTGCTGCGAACCCTCGTCCCGGCGGACGTGGCGGTCGCCGTGCCCACCGGCGTGGTCACCAGCCTCGTCGGCGCGGTCTTCCTGATCGTCATGGCAGTCCGCGTCCGCGACACGGCCGGCACCACCGCCACCGAGCGTCTCCACATCAGGAGCCGGACCCGCTTCCTCACCACCACCGCCGTCCTGGTGGCCGTCCTGGCCGGCGTCGCCGTCGCCGGCGTCCTCCTCGGCGACAGCAAGCTGCTCCTCGGCGACGTCGTCAACTGGGCCCAGGGACAGGCCGGCCGGACCGTCACCTTCGTCCTCGACACCCGGGTGCCCCGCGTCCTCGCCGCCCTCCTCGCGGGCGCCGCGCTCGCCCTGGCCGGCACGCTCGTCCAGGCCGTCACCCGCAACCCGCTCGCCGAACCCGGCATCCTGGGCGTCTCCGGCGGCGCCGCGCTCGGCGCGATCCTCTTCGTGACGACCGTGCCCCTGGCCGGCTCGTGGGGCATCGCCGCAGCCGCGTTCGTGGGCGCCGCCGCCAGCTCCGTCCTCGTCTTCGGACTGGCCGCGCGGGGAGGCTTCCAGCAGAACCGGCTCGTCCTCGTCGGCATCGGCGTCGCCATCGCCGCCGCCGCGCTGATCAGCCTCCTGATCATCCTCACCGACCCGTTCAACGCCACGAAGGCCCTCACCTGGCTCTCGGGCTCCACCTACGGGCGGTCCCTGCCCGACGTGGTGCCCCTCGCCGTGGTCCTCGTCGGGGGCGTTGCCGTCGCGGCCGCCCGGCGCACCGAACTCGACCTCGTCTCCCTCGACGAGGACACCCCGCGCCTCCTCGGCCTCGGCCTGGCACGCGCCCGCCTCGGCTTCCTCGCCCTCGCCGTGCTGCTCACCGCCACCGCCGTCGCCGCCGCCGGCGCCATCGGCTTCGTGGGACTCGTCGCACCGCACGCGGCCCGCGCCCTCGTGGGCCGGCACCACGCGCGCGTGGTGCCCGTCGCGGTCCTCCTCGGCGCCGTCCTGGTCTGCGCCGCCGACCTGGTGGGCCGCACGGTGATCGCCCCGGCCCAGCTCGGAGCGGGCATGATGACCGCGGTCATCGGCACCCCGTACTTCCTCTACCTGCTGGTACGCAGCCGGGGATAGCGCCGGGGAACGTCACGGCGACACGCGCCGCGCCCGGGTGAACCGCACCCGGGCGGGCCGTGGCCCGGAGGGCCGACGACCTAAGCTGCCCTCCGGCACAGGCCTCGACCCAGGAGCGCGCACCATGACCGACCGCGACCGGCAGCACCCGTACCCCGACGCCCTCCGGCCGGACGAGGCACCCGCCCCGCACGAGCTGCTCGCACCGGTGGCGGGACTGCTCGGCACCTGGACCGGACGGGGCCGCGGCGCGTACCCGACGCTCGCCGAGGAGTTCACGTACGCGCAGGAGGTCACCTTCAGCCACGACGGCCGCCCCTTCCTCCACTACGAGGCGCGCGCCTGGCTGACCGACGCGGACGGCGCGCCGCTGCGGCCGGCGGCGCGGGAGAGCGGCTGGTGGCGGCTGAAGCCCGAGGGGGACATCGAGGCGCTCATCACCCAGCCCACCGGCATCGCCGAGATCCTGGTCGGCCGGACGGAGGACGGCACGATCGACCTCGGCACGCACACGGTCGCGCTCGCCCCGACGGCCAAGCACGTCGAGGCGACCCGCCGCCGCTACACCCTGACGGACGGCGACACGCTCGACTTCGTCCACGACATGGCGGCCGTCGGCCACCGCCTCCGGCACCACCTTTCGGCACGACTGCGGCGCGAGGACGGGAAGTAGAACCATGCGGAACGTGAGCGACGACGACCCCTACCTGTGGCTCGAGGACGTCTCGGGCGAGGACGCCCTCGCATGGGTCGCCGAGCGGAACGCCGAGACCGCCGGAGAGGTGGCCGGGGACGCCGGATTCGACGCGTTGAAGGCGCGCGTGCGGGAGGTGCTCGACGCCTCGGACCGGATCCCGTACACCGTGCGGCGCGGGGCGCACCTCTACAACTTCTGGCGTGACGCCGAGCACGTGCGCGGGGTGTGGCGGCGCACGACCCTGGAGAGCTACCGGCGGGACGAGCCCGAGTGGGACGTCCTCCTCGACGTCGACGCGCTGGCCGCCGCCGAGGACGAGAAGTGGGTGTGGGACGGGGCGCGCGTCCGGCGGCCGGAGTACGACCGGGCCCTCGTCCGGCTCTCCCGCGACGGCGGGGACGCCGTCGTGGTCCGCGAGTTCGACCTCGGCACCAGGGAGTTCGTCGACGACGGCTTCCGGCTGCCCGAGGCGAAGACCCGGATCGGCTGGGCCGGACCGGACGCCGTCCTCGTCGGCACGGACCTCGGCCCCGGCTCGCTGACCGACTCCGGCTATCCCCGCACCGTCCTGCGCTGGCGGCGCGGCACGCCCGTCGAGGACGCCGAACCCGTCTTCGAGGCCGCGCCGGAGGACGTCTCCGCCTGGGGGTACCGGGACACCACACCCGGCTTCGAGCGCGAGTTCGTCGGCCGCTCGCTGGACTTCTTCCGCGGCGAGACCCACCTCCTGCGGCCCGACGGCACCCTCGTACGGATCGACGTCCCCGAGGACGCCGTCGCCTACGCGCACCGGCGGTACCTGATCGTCACCCCGAAGTCCGAGTGGCTCGGGCAGCCGTCCGGTTCCCTTCTCGCCTTCGACTTCGACGCCTTCCTGGCCGGCGACCGCACCCCCGAGGTGCTGTTCACGCCCGACCGGCGGACCGCCCTCGCCGGGCACACCTGGACCCGCAACCACCTCGTCCTGGAGACGATGCGGGACGTCAGCACCCACATCGAGGTCCTCACCCCCGTGGAAGGCGGCGGATGGACGCGCGAACCGCTCGTCGGGGTACCGCCGTTGTCCGCCGTCAGCGTCGTCGACACCGACCCGGACGTCTCCGACGAGTACTTCCTCGACGTGTCCGGCTTCCTCCAGCCCTCCACCCTCCGGCTCGGCCGGATCGGCGCCGGTTCGGAGGTGCTCAAGCAGGCCCCGCACCGCTTCGACACCGCCGGGCTCACGGTCGCCCAGCACTTCGCGACCTCCCGGGACGGCACGCGCGTGCCGTACTTCGTCGTCGGCCCCGACCACGCCGCCGGCGGCCCCGGCCCGACCCTGCTCTACGGCTACGGCGGCTTCGAGGTCTCCCTCACCCCGTACTACGGCGCCGTGACGGGCCGCGCCTGGCTGGAGCGCGGCGGCACCCACGTGATCGCCAACATCCGGGGCGGCGGCGAGTACGGCCCCGACTGGCACCAGGCCGCGCTCGGCGCCGAACGGCCCCGGGCCTTCGAGGACTTCGCCGCCGTCGCCGAGGACCTCGTCGCCCGCGGCATCACCACCCCGGCCATGCTGGGCGCGCAGGGAGGCAGCAACGGCGGCCTGCTGATGGGCGCGATGCTCACCCGTCACCCGGAGCTGTTCGGCGCGATCGTCGCCCAGGTGCCGCTCCTCGACATGACCCGCTTCCACAAGCTCCTCGCGGGCGCCTCCTGGATCGCCGAGTACGGCGACCCGGACGACGAGGCCGACCTTCCCCACCTGCGCGAACTCTCCCCGTACCACCGGATCGAGGCGGACCGGGAGTACCCGCCGGTCCTCCTGATGACCTCCACCCGGGACGACCGCGTCCACCCCGGCCACGCCCGGAAGACGGCGGCGCGCCTTCGGGAGCTCGGCCACCGGGTCCTCTTCCACGAGAACACCGGCGGGGGCCACGCGGGCGCGGGCGACAACGAACAGGCCGCCCACAACAGCGCGCTCGTCCACACCTACCTGTGGCAGCGGCTCACCCGCACCGCCACCCCGACCATCCCCGGCCCGCTCACAGCCACCCCGAGCGCTGCGCCTGCAACGCCATCTGGAACCGGCTCGTAGCGCCGAGCCGCGCCATCAGGACCTGCACCCGGCGGAAGAGGGTGCGACGGCTGACCCCGATCTCCCGGGCGATCACGTCGTCGCTCGCCCCGGCGGCGAGCAGCCGGAGCAGACGCCGGTCGGCGGGCGGCAGCCCCGCCGGCCGGGCCGAACGGCCGTGGAAGGGCAGCGCGTTCTGCCAGGCCTGCTCGAACAGCGCCACGAGCGCGGAGAGCAGCCCGCAGGGCTGGACGACCAGCATCGTGGTGTAGACGTCCGTCTCCTTGATCGACAGGGAGACCAACGCGTACGCGTCGTCGATGATCACGAGCTTCACCGGCACCGACGGGAGCACCCGCGCCTGCTCTCCGGCCTCGACGACCGGCTCGATGGAGTGCTCCAGCTGCCCCGGGTGCTCCAGGGACTCCCGCGAGTACACCACCCGCTGCGTCACCCCGCGCGCGAGCGTGGCCAGCGCGTCGTCCGTGGCGCCCTCGACCGGGAAGTACGGGGGCGAGTCGAGCTGCCGGATCTGCTCCCGGGCGCTCGCCCAGGCCTGGCGCATCCGGGGACCGATCGCGTCGCCGGTGACGATCTCCACCAGCGGGTCGTGGTATCCGGCGAGCCGCTGCCGCCGGAACGACTCGAAGGCGCTCCCGACGGTGAGGCGGGACGCGTCGAGCTCGGCGGCCCGGCGCCGCCCGAGGATCTCCAGGCCGGCGGCGGGCGGCACCGGCGCCGCCAGGTCCGGTCCTTGCCCGGCCCCGCTCGCGAGGCCGGAGTCGACCAGTTCGCCGTAGGCCGCCGCGAGCTCCACGCCCTCCAGACCCGCCGCCGCACCGACCGCGCTCAGCGGCGCGGGCCCCAGCTCCAGGAGCCTCCGGTAGACCAGGACGGCCTCGGGTCCGATCCCCAGGAACCGGAGGGCCTCGCCCAGCTTCTCGTTCGCCATGCACCGATTATCGGGCCCCGCGCCGCACCTTCTGGCCGATCCGTGCCAGTGGCGGTATCCGGCAACCGGCGCGCGCCGGACGCAGTACCTTCCGGGGGCCGCCGGTCCACGGCAGGCGAGGAAACCCAGCAGGAAGAAGGTGCAGGACGTGGCGAAGGGTCGCAAGAACGGCCTCTACGACAACCCCTCCGAGGAGCTCTCCACCCTGATGCGGTCGGGGTGGGCGGACACGGAGCGGCACGGTCTCGAACCCGACGAGCAGGCCCCGTACGCGGCCCACCGCCGAGCCGCTCTCTCCGCGCGCTTCCCCGGCGAACGGCTCGTGATCCCCTCCGGCAACCTCAAGACCCGCTCCAACGACGACACCTACCCGTTCCGCCCCTACACCGGATACGTGCACCTCACCGGCGACCAGGCGCGCGACGGCGCCCTCGTGCTCGAACCCCGCGCGGGCGGCGGCCACGACGCCTACTGCTACCAGCTGCCCCGCGACAGCCGCGACAACGACGAGTTCTGGATCGGCTACACGGCCGAGCTGTGGATGGGGCGGCGCCGCTCCCTCGCGGAGGCCGAGACCGTCCTCGGCCTGCCCTGTCGCGACGTCCGCACCGCCGTCGAGGACCTGGCCGCCGGCTCCGGTGTGCCGACCCGCATCGTCCGCGGGGTCGACCCGGCCCTCGAAGCCGCCGTCACCACCGACGAGGAGCGCGACATCGAGCTGGAGGGGACGCTCAGCGACCTCCGGCTGGTCAAGGACGCCTGGGAGATCGGCGAGATGCGCAAGGCAGTGGACTCCACCGTCCGCGGCTTCACCGACTGCGTCGGCGAGCTGTCCCGGGCCGTCGCCACGTCCGAGCGGTGGATCGAGGGCACGTTCTTCCGCCGGGCCCGCCTGGAGGGCAACGCCGTCGGCTACGGCTCCATCTGCGCCGCCGGCGAGCACGCCACGATCATGCACTGGACCGACAACGACGGCCCGGTCCGCCCCGGCGACCTCCTCCTGCTCGACGCCGGCGTGGAGACCCGCTCCCTCTACACCGCCGACGTCACCCGCACCCTCCCCGTCAGCGGCACCTTCACGCCCGTCCAGCGCCAGGTCTACGACGCGGTGTACGAGGCCCAGGAGGCCGGCATGGCCGCGGTCAAGCCGGGCGCCGCGTACCGCGACTTCCACGAGGCCTCCCAGCGCCACCTCGCCGCCCGCCTCGTCGAGTGGGGCTTCATCGAGGGCCCCGCGGACCGCGCGTACGCCCTCGGCCTCCAGCGCCGCTTCACCATGGCCGGCACCGGGCACATGCTCGGCCTGGACGTCCACGACTGCGCGCACGCCCGCACCGAGGAGTACGTCGACGGCGTCCTCGAACCGGGCATGGTGCTCACCGTCGAGCCGGGGCTCTACTTCCAGCCCGACGACCTGACCGTGCCCGAGGAGTGGCGCGGCATCGGTGTCCGCATCGAGGACGACCTCGTCGTCACCGAGGACGGCCACGAGAACCTGTCGGACGGCCTGCCGCGCTCCGCGGCCGACGTCGAGGCGTGGATGGCCCGCTTCGCGGGCTGAGCGCCTCGCGCGCCGGCGGGCCGACCCTCAAGAGGTCCTCCGTGACCGGTTCGGGCCAGGTCCGAGGGCCGGGTCCGGTTCCAGGTCGCCGATCAGGCGGACGGCGCCGCCTCGCCCTGGGCCGTCAGACGACGTCCTCGTACAGGGCGAAGAGGCGCGGGAACGGTGAACCGGAGCCGGACGGCCCGGGATCCGGGGATCCCGGGCCGGACGCGGGCCGGGCCGTCAGCGCCGCCCAGGACTCGGCGAAGAGCTCCCGCGCCGAGGCCCCGGGCCACGGCCGGGGGAGCAGCTCGGGCGGCAGCAGGGGGTCGGGCCGCATGGCGTACGTGAAGGCGGCGGCGAGCTGGACGGCGAGCGCCAGGCGCTCCGGGTCCGTCAGGGGTTCCGGGCTCTCGACGCGTTCGAGGCAGGAGCGGGCGAAGGCGGCCAGACGCGTGTGCCGGTCCGCGATCTCCTCCAGGGGCCAGAGGGCGGCCGCCAGCGCCCGCGGCTCCGCGAGCCCGCCGACCCGCAGGTCGGTACTGGTGAGGCAGGTGACCTGGGAGGCCACGCCGAGGTGGTCGGCCTGGGCCTCGACGAGCGGCTCGATCGGGTTGGCGGCCACGTACAGACCGCCCTGGAGCGGGGCCGAGCCGAGCGCGAGCAGGGTGTCGCGGAGTGCGTCGCGGGCGGCCCGGGCGGACTCCGGGACGGCGAAGGCGAAGAGGTGCCAGGTTCCGTCCCAGGGCGCGAGCCCGTGGTCCTGGCGGCGGGCGAGGCGGACGTGGCCGACGTCGGGGGCGATCGCACCGGAGGGATCGGCGACCGCCCGGAGGACGGCCTTGCGCCCCCGGCCCTCGTGGGTGAACCGGCCCTCCGCGACGAGCCGTTTGACGCAGAGCCGCACCTGCTGGTCGGACATGGCGAGGAGCCCGGCGACGGTGTAGAGCTCCCCGGCGTCGACGGTGCCGTCCGTGCGGACGAGGGCGTGTACCAGGGTGCGGGTGGCGACGGGGTTCCAGGGGGCGGCGGGGGTGGTCCCGCCGGTCAGGACGGTCGGGCCACCCCCGCCGGTGTTCCCGCCGGTCGCGCGGGGCGGCATGGCGTCGGGGCTGGTCATCGGGCCTCCTGGCCGGGGCGGGCGTCGGCCGCCGTGACGGTCCTGTGCATCGTCGTGACGGCGCCGAAGCCCATCAGGCCGCGCAGGTAGGGGGTCTTCTCGGTGCGTACGGCGACGAAGCCGTACCGCTCGTAGAGGGCGCGGGCGCGCGGGTTGACGTCGATGACGTCGAGCCGGACGCGGCGGCAGCCGGCCTCGGCGGCCACGGCCGCGATCTCGCGCAGGAGCAGCCCGCCGATGCCCGTGCCCCGGTGCTCGGGGGCGACGGCGATGCCGTCCATGACGAGTTCGCGGGCGGCGGGGCGGCGCTCCAGGAGGGCGAGCAGGGCCAGCCGGGGCAGACCGCGCACCGCGCCGTACGCGGCGAGGACGTCCGAAGCGCCGCCGCCGGTGAGTCCGCGCCCGTCGAGCCGGTAGCCCGCGACCCCCGCCACCTCTCCGTCGACGAGCGCGGTGACGCCCCGGTCGTGGTGGAGGTGGGCCGCGATGAAGGCGCGGGCCTTGTCGGGCGGGTCGAGGGCGGCGCCGAGCTTGCGCCCGAAGGCCTCCCAATACAGCGCGGCGACCCTGACCTCACCGCCCTCGGGTACGCCTCGGCGCACCACCGGTCGCGGGTCCATCGGCGTTCCTCCTCGTGACGGCCCGCACCGGACGGCGAGCGGGCGGCGGACTTGCACTATCGATAGTAATACGTTCATTCTCAATACGAGCGTTTTCACAACGATAGTCAACGGGGGAAGAACATGAAGCCACACGCCACGGCGGAACGCGCCGCCGACACCCCGACGCCCGGCGCCGGAGCACGGCTCGCCCATGTCGACGCCCTGCGCGGGTTCGCCCTGCTCGGCATCCTCATCGTCAACATCGGCTTCCTGGCGTCGACCTACCACGGCTCGGGCATCGAGGACCCGGCCTTCGGCTCGCCGCTCGACAGCGCCGTCGGATGGTTCGTCGCGACGTTCTTCGAGGCCAAGTTCTTCCTGCTGTTCTCGTTCCTCTTCGGGTACGGCTTCACCCTCCAACTGGCCTCCGCCGAGCGGAGCGGCGCCCGATTCACACCCCGCTTCCTCCGCCGCCTCGCGGGCCTCCTCGTCCTCGGCGTCCTGCACGCGGTCCTGCTGTTCCCCGGCGACATCCTCACCACCTACGCCGTCCTCGGCCTGATCCTGCTCGCCCTCCACCGCATCCGGCCCCGCACCGCTGTCCGTACCGCCGTGGGTCTCTTCGCGGTGACCGCCGCCGTGTACGCCCTGCTCGCCCTGGGGCTGCGCCTGGCGGGCGGCGGCGGGGTGGACCCCGGCGTGGCCGCCGAGGCCGAGCGTGCGGCGGCGGCCCTGCGCGGCGGCGCCGGATCGGTGATCGCCGAGCACCTCGCGCAGCTGCCCGACGTCGTCTTCCTGCTGGTCTTCTTCCAGGCCCCGGCCGCCCTCGCCGCCTTCCTCCTCGGCCTCGCCGCCGGACGGACCCGGGCGCTCGGCGACCTCGCCCGCCGTCGGACCGTCCTGATCCGGCTGCAGTGGGCGGGCTTCACGGTCGGACTCCTGGGTGGAGTCCTCTACGCCCACGCGGGCCTGGCGCGCCCGGGAAGCGCGTACCAGGTCCTCGCCATCGGGATCGACGTCGTGACGGCGCCGCTGCTCGCCGCCGCGTACGCCGCGACCGTGCTCCGGCTCACCCAGGGCCGGTTCGGCGAGCGCGTGGTCGCCGTGCTCGGCCCCGTCGGGAGCATGACCCTCACCGGGTACCTCACCCAGTCGCTCGTCTGCGCGCTGCTGTTCACCGGGTACGGGGCGGGGCTCGTGGGCCGGGTGTCGCCGCCGGTGGTGCTCGCGATCGCGCTCGCGCTCTTCGCCGCGCAGATCGTCGTGAGCCGGTGGTGGCTGCGCCGGTACCGCTACGGCCCCGTCGAATGGCTGCTGCGGGCGTGGACCACGCTGAGCCGGCCGCCCCTGCGGCGGTCGCCGGCCTCGGAGGGCTGAACAGGTGGGGGCCGGCCCGCGGAGGGCTGAACGGGCGGGGGCCGGCCGGGCGCGGTCGGCCTCTGGACGCGGTACGGAGGATACGGTTAGCTGCCCCTGCACCTATTCAACAAGTTGCATAAGGGGTCGTGTCATGCATCCGTTCCGCAAGGCCGTCGAGGACCGGGACCACGCCGCCATCGAGGCCATGCTCGCCGAGGACGTCGTCTTCACCAGCCCGGTGGCCTTCCGGCCCTACCCCGGCAAGGCCATCACCGCCGCGATCCTGCGCGGGGTCATCCGCGTCTTCACCGACTTCCGCTACGTACGCGAGATCGCCGGCGCGGACGGCCGCGACCACGCCCTCGTCTTCACCGCGAAGGTCGGGGACAAGGAGATCAACGGCTGCGACTTCCTCCACTTCGACGAGGAGGGCAGGATCGACGACTTCATGGTCATGGTCCGGCCGCTCTCCGCCGCCCAGGCGCTCTCCGAGGCCATGGGCGCCCAGTTCGACCGCATCAGGGCAGAGGCCCTCGCCGCGACCGGCGCCGGAGAGACCGCCGCCGACGGTGGGCGGTGACCGGCGCGGACGCCGACGCCGTCGGCATCGGCCCCGCCAGCGCCGGGCTCACCGCCGCTGCCCCGCGCCCTGCTCGTCGAACGCCACGACGTGCCCGGCGCCCGACCGCGCCTGTCCGACCCGGACTCGCGGTACGCGCACGCGTGCGGGGCGTATCCGCTGACGGACGTGGAGCTGGACGTGTGACGGCGCCGGTCGGTTCGTGACGTGCCGCGGGGAGGGGCGGCGGGGGACAGGAGGGCGCTATTCCTCGTACGCGGAGGCGAGTCTCGGACGTACGGGCGAGTTCGAGTGGCCCGTCTGTTCACCGATTCAGGTGACAGAGGCCGAGGCGAAACGTCCCTCCCCGGAGCGGGGCGGCCACGCTCGAAGCTACACATGGAGCCACCTGTGGAGCGTCCCGATGCAGCTGATCCCCCGTCACGACCCGTACCTCGTGGTCCGCTCGACCGGCGACCTCACCGTCGCCGCCCTCCGTGGCGAGCTCGACCTCGTCCTCGTACGGCACCTGCGGCCCGAGCTCGACGCGCTCGTCCGGGAGTCCAACGCCCTGACGGTCGACATCCGGCGGCTCACCTTCTGCGACGCCACCGGGCTCGGCCTCCTCGCCCACTGCGCCGGCCGCACGCGACAGCGCGGTGGGCGCTGGAGACTCGTCTGCGACCAGCCGTGGATCCTCCGGCTCATCCGCGTGACCGCCCTGTGCGACCTCCTGTGCCCGGAGGCGGAGCCGCCGGAGGGCGTGCCGGACGCGTGGCCGGAGGGGCTGTTCGGCGACCTGCCGGACGGCTCGTCGTTCGAGCCGACGGCCCTGCCGAATCCGGTGGTCCCCCGCCTCTTCGAGACGGGTGGCACGAGACCCGGCCCGTAGGCCACGACCACGGCCGGGACCCACCCCGTCCCGGCCGCCCGGCCCGTCGGGCGGACCCGGCCGCCCGGGCGGGCCCGCGCGATACCGTCGGTCGTATGTCTGAAGTCCGGTTGACCACGCCCTCCTTTCTCGTGCTCGGCATCATCGACAAGCTCGGCGAGGCCAGTCCGTACGACGTGAAGGTCGAGGCCGCGCGGACCGTGGCGCCGTTCTGGTCCATGCCCCACGCGCAGGTCTACGCCCAGTGCGACCGGCTCCTGGAGGCGGGGCTCCTCTCGGAGGTCCGGCAGGCCGGTGGCCGCAACCGGCGCCTGATGAGGCTCACGGGCGAGGGGGCCGCCGCCCTGCGCGGCTGGCTCGCCGACCCCGCCTTCGTACCGGTCGAGGCGCGCGAACGCGGCATCCTCAAGCTGTGGTTCGGGGCGAGTCCGCGGGTCCACGCTCCGGTCCAGGTCGAGGAGCACCGGCGGACCCTGGACGAGTACGAGGGACTCGCGGGCGAGGTGGGCGAGTTGCTGACGCGCGGGCAGCGCGAGGCGCTGGAGTTCGGCATCCGGTATGAGCGGATGATGGTCGATTTCTGGCAGTGGGTCGAGAGCCGCGAGCCCTGATTCCTGTTACCGACCGGTTGACCCTCGGCGGCGCCCCGCCCTACCTTCCTGCATAGTCCAGAAAGGACTATCGCGGCCGTGCGTGCGCGTGGACGGTGAAGGGGGAATCGCCGTGGGGCGTCCGACGAGCACGAGGTGGGGGCGGGCGTCCGCCGTCGCCGTGACGGTGGTCTGCCTGCTGTACGCGCCGATCGCCATGACCGGGCTCTGGCCGTACGCCAGGCCCGGCGCGCCCGCCGTCGGCGAGTGGCTCCTCGGCCGCTCCGTCTCGCCGGAGTTCGTGGCCGACGCCGTACGCGACCGGATGGGACCGTACGGCCGCAGCCTGGTCCCGCTGATCGTCCACTCGGTCCTGGGCGGCCTCCTGATGGTGCTCGGCCCGGTCCAACTGCTCTCGGCGGTACGCCGCCGCGTCCGCCTGCACCGGACCGCCGGAACCGTCTTCGCCGTCACCGTGTACGTCTCCATGGCGGGCGCCGCGCTGTACCTGCTGCGCACCCCGCCGGCGGAGGCCTTCAGCGGCGCCGCGTTCTGGATCGTCCTCGCCACGATCCTGGTGGGCACCGTCGGCAGCGTGACCTTCGGCGTCCTCGCCGCCGTCCGCGGCTTCCCCGACCTCCACCAGCGCTGGATGCTGCTCTGCTACGGCTTCCTGATGACCGCTCCGCTGCTGCGGCTCGAATGGGGCGCGCTGCCCTGGCTGTACGCCGGCCTCTCCCTCCAGGAGATCAACCGCGTCGCGATCATGCACCTCGGCGCCCTCGTCGCCTTCGGCGCGCTCCTGGCCTCCCGCGCCCTCGACCGGCGGGCCGCCGTCCCGGGCCTGACCGGCACCTGGGCCCCGGGCCCGGTCCTGGTCGCCGCGCACCTCGCGGGCGCCGCGGGCCTGGCGTGGACCGTGTACGCCTTCCTCGGGCAGGGGGCGCAGGGGAGGCGGCTGCTCGTCGCGTTCCTCGTCCCGTACGTCCTGACGTACGCCGTCGTCGCGGCCCGCGCGGCGAACGCCCGCCGGAGGGGAGCCCCCTGGGCGCGCGAGGAGTGGCGCCTCCACCTGGCGGCCCAGTGCCTGGCGCCCGCGTTCTCGGCGGTCACCGTGCCCGTACTGGAACGGACGATGGGACTGGACCGGCTCACGTCCCTGATCGCGGGTGTCGGCATCGGTGCCGGGATGCTGGCGTACGCGGCGGTGGCCGTGGTCAGCCTGCGCGTCCTGCACGGCCGCGAAGTCCGCAAGCGACAGGGGGAGTTAGCCGACCTACCGACCCGCCCGGCGGAGGCGGCTCCGGCCGGCGCCGGAGCGACGGGGGAGGGGCGATGAGCGGGGAAGGGGCGGCACCGATGGGCGCGGAGGGGGCGGCACCGGTGAGCGGCGGAGGGGCGGCACCGACGAGCGGCGAAAGTGCGGCACCGACGAGCGGCGACAGTGCGGCATCGGTGAGCGAGACCCGGCGGCGGACGGCGGCGGAGGGCGCGAGCGCCGTGACAGACGGGGGCCGGGAACTCTCGCCCGGCATCGTCCTCCTGAGCGGGGTCGTGGGAGGCGTCAGCCTCGCCACGGGCGCCCTGCTCGCCGTCACGAGCCTGGCCGGGTACGCGGCCGGCCCCTGGGCGTCGCCGGAGGCGCTGAGCCCCGGCCTCATCGGCGCGGCCATGGCCGGGGTGGCCCCGGCGCTCTTCACGATCGGCGGGGCGCGCGTCTGGGAGGACGTGCGGAGCCTGGTGCTGCCTCTGGTGATCGTGCTCGTCGGCCTGTTCACGGTGAGCCTGCTGAACGCCGGCGCTCTCCAGGCGGTCCGGGGCGGCCCGCTGTTCCTCGCCCTCTTCAGCCTCGGCTGGGTCGCCACCCTCGGCCTCCTTGCCCTCGCCGCCGTGGGCTGCCTCGCCGCGCAGTACCGCCGACCGGCCGGGCGGACGGCCGTGCCGGGGCGGTCGGGAACGGCTTCGGCCGGGGGGCCGCCGGGCGCGGTGTCGGCCGGTGGGCCGTCGGGAAGGGCTTCGGCCGGGGGCGCGACCGGGAGCGCGGCACCGCGACGGCCGGGCGTTCCGATGCCCGGCTGGTCGAAGCCGCCGCTCGCCGTCGTCGGCTCGGGCTGGCTCGGCATCGGGGTCGGCCTGCTGGTCGTCCCCGGGTTCTGGGGCGCCCTCGTGCCGTGGACCGTGAACCGGGCGGACGCGCAGGGCCTGGGAGTGTGGGCACTCGCCCTCGGCGTCGGTGTCCTCGCCTCCCTGGCCGAGGACGACCTGACCCGTCTCCGCCCCGCCCTCCGGGCGGTCCCGGCGGTGGCGCTGGCCCTCGCGGTCGTCCTCGTCGTCCACGGCCGAGCGGTCGACTGGGCCTCGGGCCCGGGCATCTCCCTGATCGCCCTGGTCACCGGCCTCCTGACGACGGGAGTCACGGGCGGATGGCTGCTCCCCCGCGCGACCCGCCGCAGCGGCGGGACCCCGCCCGTCGGGTCGTGATCACCGACCTCGTGCCGTGCTCACCGCCTTCGTGTCTTGGCCACCGTGACCACCGGCCTTCGTCACGGAGTGCGGAACCCGCGGAACGTCACCGGCTTGCGGGTCACGAAGCCGAGCCGTTCGTAGAGCGCGATCGCGCCGGTGTTCGCCTCGGCCACGTGCAGGAAGGGGCGCTCGCCCCTGGCGGTGATGCGGGTGACGAGCGCGCCGACCAGGCGGGCGGCGTGCCCTTGCCCACGGGCCTCGGGCGCGGTGCAGACGGCGCTGATCTCCGTCCAGCCCGGCGGCCGGAGCCGCTCGCCCGCCATGGCCACCAGCCCGCCGTCGTCGCGGATTCCGAGGTAGGTGCCGAGTTCGTGGGTGCGCGACCAGAACGGCCCCGGCTTGGTCCGCGCGATCAGGTCGAGCATCTCCGGTCCGCTGTCGGCGCCCAGCTCGACCATGCCCGCGTCGGTCTCGTCCCCGGCGTGGCCGGGCAGGGCGTCCTCGGGCCAGATCATCTGCCGGCCTTCGAGCACGAAGACCGGCTCCCAGTGCGACGGCGGGGTCGCCGGGCAGCTGAACATGTCGGCGAACTCGCCCCGACCGAGGAGCCGGACGAGGTCGTCCCAGTCCGCCGGACCCGGATCGGCGGACACCGAGGCGAAGGTCGAGACGTCCGGCAGGTAGGTGGCGGCGCGGCCGACGCCGCGGGCCAGATGCGCGTGACGACCGCGCAGGGACTCACCCACCGGGTCGTCGAGTGCGACGACGTCGCGGCTCACCGACATGCTCTTCCTCTCCCCAGCGGACACCGGCCACCGGACGACCGGGCGACGCCCGCCGCCGGTACGGCATCCGCGAACAGCGCCCGCGTGGCGCGAGCGGTCCCACGAACAGATTGTCGCTCACGGAGCTGATCGACCCGCGGGCGGTGGTCCACGGTGACCACGGCTCCCCGGGAACCCTCGCGGGCGCCGCGGAACCCCGCTCCGCCGCGGTCCGGCGGACGAAACCCCGTGGCAGCGGGGGCCGGTGGGAGTGATGATGTCCGGATGACCCAGCATCCGGGGACCACCCCGACCCCGCCCGTGGACGCCCTGATCGTCGTGGACGTGCAGTCGGCCTTCGTCACCGGGGACGGGGCCGTGCCCGCGGCCGCGCGGCTCGTCGACCGCACGACGGACCTGATCGCCCGGGCCCGGAGGGACGGCGCCCTCGTCGTCCACCTCCAGAACGACGGACCGCCCGGCTCGGAGGACGAACCCCACACGCCGGGCTGGGAGCTCCACCACCCCGTCGAGCCCGGACCGAGGGAGCTGGTGATCCGCAAGCCGCACGACGACGGCTTCCAGGAGACCCCGCTGGGCGGCGTGCTCGCCGACGCGGGGGTGCGGGCGCTCGCCGTCTGCGGAGTGATGTCCGAGATGTGTGTCCAGGCGACGGCCCGTACGGCCCTGGCGCGCGGCTACCGCGTCGTCGTGCCGCACGACGCCCATGCCACCCAGGACGTTCCGGCGGCGCCGGGGATCAGCGAGGCCGTCCCGGCCGCGACGGTCTCCCGGGTCGCGGCCTACGCCCTCGGGAGCGACGCGGAGGTCACCGTCCGCGCCGCGGACGTAGCGTTCACGGCCCCGGCCCCGGCCCCGGCCCCGGCCCCGGCCCCGGCCCCGACCACGGGCTGAGGCTCCCGTGCGGGACGGGGAGCCAGGGAGAGTCCCGCTGTTCCGTCACTCCGGGCGCAGCGAACGCCAGACGCGGTCCGGCAGGATCCGCGTCGCCCGGGCGAGATCGACATCGTGCGCGCCGCACAGCCACCGGCGCGCGGTCTCGGCGGCCGGCCCGGCGACGACCTCGCCGTACAGCTGCTCCGTGCACCGGATGTACGGGGCGGCGGCGAGGCCGTCGAAACTGCCGAAGTGGTGGTAGAGGCTGACACCGCTGGCCGCCGTCACCGCGTTCACGGTGAACCCCTGCCGGCCGGAGTCCGCGTACACCCGCAGCGCCGTGGTCAGCAGCCGCTCGACCGTGGCCTCACCACGCTGCTGCTTAGGAGACACGGGGCAACCCTGGTGCAGCCCTGTCGAGAAGATGGTTCTGGTAAAGCGGCTGCGGGGCACGCGGATCGCGTCGGCCTCCGGCGGGCCGGAGCGCGTTGATCCGGAAGGGGCGGCGGTCAGCCCCGGAAGTCCTTCGGGCGCTCGGGGGAGGCCTCCGCGAGCGCCTTCGTCACGGCGTCCACGCCCTCCCGCAGGCCGTACACCGGCGTGCCAGGCTGCTGGCGCCAGGAGTCGTCGACACCACCCGCGTCCACCGTGTCGAAACCCAGCTCGTCGATGAGGAGGCGCACCTTCTCCTTCGCCGCCGCGTCGTCCCCCGCCACGGGCAGGGCGAGCCGGTCCGGCGCGCCCGCCGGACGCGGCCGCTCCAGGATGTCCTGGGCGAAGGTCCCGTTGAAGGCCTTGACCACCGGGTGGCCGATCTGGCGCTCGGTCCAGCGGCTCTCCGTCAGTCCCTCGTCCTCGATGGCGGCGATGCGACCGTCACGCTCGCGGGGGTAGTAGTTGCCGGTGTCGACGACGGCGAAGCCGTCGGCCGCCCCGTCGAAGAGTCCGGCCGGAAGGTCCGGGACGTTCTTCAGCGGGACGGTGACGACGACGACGTCGGCGCCCCGCGCGGCCTCCGAGGCGGCGACCGGGGTGGCGCCCGTCTCCTCGGCGAGAGCGGTGAGGGTCTCGGGGCCACGGGAGTTGGCCACGGACACGTCGTGGCCGAGGGCGGTGAGACGGCGGGTCAGATTGCCGCCGATGTTGCCGGCGCCGATGATGCCGATCTTCATGGTTGCGTCCTTCTGTTCCGGCTGTGCGTGATCACGGCTGTCATGAACAGCTTCCGTCAGACGGCGGTGGGGAGGGTACGGAACACGCCACGGGTTCCCCGGCGCGAGGGCCGGGCCCCGCCGGTGCCGAAGCCAGTGCCTGGCCGAGCCGGCGGCCCTTCTGGACGTCCGGCTACGGGTCGGCATCGGCGGCGGGTCCGGTCATAAGTGATCAGCAAATTGCATAATTCTGCAATTCGATACATCCTGATCAGGCTGCGTCCCAGGCCAGCCGCGGGCGCGGTGCCCCCGCCCGCGCCCCCGGAGGACAGCCCGTGCCGGTCCCGCTGTACCAGGCCAAGGCCGAGTTCTTCCGCCTGCTCGGCCATCCCGTACGCGTCCGGGTCCTGGAGCTGCTCCAGGACGGGCCGATGCCGGTACGGGACCTGCTCGCCCGGATCGAGGTCGAGCCCGCGGCCCTCTCCCAGCAGCTGGCCGTGTTGCGCCGTTCCGGGATCGTGACCGCCACGCGTGAGGGGCCCACCGTCGTCTACACGCTCACGAGCGGAGACGTCGCCCAGCTGATGCGGGCCGCGCGGCGGATCCTCACCGAGATGCTCGCCGTACAGGACCGTTTCCTCGACGGACTCCGCGAGAGCGAGGCCGTGCCCAGCTGACCGGGCCGGCCCGGTCGGGCCGGCCGCACACCCGCCCATCCGCGCTCCCGCAGTGATCACCGTACGAGAAGGAACGACGACGCACATGACCATCGAATGGCGCTACACCGTGCAGCAGGACCTGGGCGTCCTGTCCCTGGCCGGGTTCCTCGGAGCCGACGCCCTGGGACGGTTCACCGGGGCCGTGGGGTGGGCGGTCGCGCGGGGTACGGGGCCCGTCGTCCTCGACCTGACGCGGCTGCGGGGCTGGTCGGTGGGCGGGCAGCTCGCCGTCGCGGAGGCCGCCCTGCGGCTGCGGGCCGCGGGCCGGGCCCTCGAACTGGCCGCGATCCCGGCCGACGGCTCCCTCGTACCCGTGGGCGACGGGCACCCCGTCCCGATCCATCGTGACCTGGCCGCCGCGCTCGCCGCGCACACGGGCGCGGGCGTGGAGCAGCGGGCCTGGCGCAGCGACGCGTGGCCGACCGCCTGAGTCGTCGGCCCGCTTCGGCCCTCGGGCCGCCCAACTCCCGCACGCCCTGGGGGAATCGGTGCGAAGTCCGTCCCGTCACGCGCGAGGATGGGGGCATGGTGCAGAGTGCTGGGTCGACGCGAGGCGCGGGGTGGGTGCGATGAGCGCGCCGCTCTACCGACTGAAGGCGGAGTTGTTCAAGACGCTGGGGCATCCGGTCCGCATCCGCGTCCTGGAACTGCTGTGTGAACGTGAACACGGGGTGGCCGAGCTGCTCCGCGACACCGGCGTCGAACCGGCCTACCTCTCCCAGCAGTTGGCGGTCCTGCGCCGGGCGAACATGGTCGTCGCCCGGCGCGAGGGAACCGCTGTCCACTACGCCCTGACGAGCCCGCAGGTGGCCGAGCTGCTGACCGTGGCGCGCTCGATCCTCTCCGGCGTCCTCGCGGGCCAGGCCGATCTCCTCGCCGATCTCCGGGCCGCCACGCCCCGGACGCCGACCCGCTAGGTCACACCATGACGACCACCGACGACGCCCCCGTCCGCTTCGACACCAGGATCGCCGTACCCCTGCGGGAGGATCTGTAGACCTGGCAGCGCCGAACGTCACCACGTTCCTGGTCAGCGCCCCCGGCCAGGAACCGCCCGAGGTGATCGGCGAGCCGTACGCCGATGCCGACGGCATCCCGTAGCCGCCGATGTTCCGGCAGCCCGTCCTCGTCTTCGAGGGCCCTCACGGAAACGACCCGCGCGCTCAAGGTCCTCGCCTCCGCCTGACGCCGTTGTCGGTGGCGTGCCGTACAACTGAGAGCGGGGAAGAGGACGACCGAACGCTCCGTGGCCCGAGGGCTGCGGGGTGCACGACCGCGTGACCGCGCGAGGGGGACTGCACGTGGACGCTTTCACGGACCTGGGGGGCGTCGACCGCGCGCCTCTCGTCGGACGGACGCGCGAACTCGACCGGCTCGACGCACTGCTGCGCCACCGTTCCGAGGGGACGGGCCCGGTGGCCGTGGACGTCACGGGCGAGCCGGGCATAGGCAAGACCCGACTCCTCACAGAGTTCGCGGCGCGGGCCCGGACGCGTGGGGTGACCGTCCTGCGCGGCCACGCGGGGCCCGGGGACCCGGACGAGGGCTCGCCGTTCCACCCCTTCGTGGACGCCTTCGCCGACCTGGACCACCGGGACCACATCCGGTCGCCGGCCCTGTCCGCACTGGCGGAACTCGTCGCATCACCGCCGGAGCCCGAGGAGAGGGGAGCCGGGGTCGCAGGGGCGCGCCGAACCGGCCCGGCGGGCTGGGGCGATCGGGCCCCTGAAGGCGCGTCGGCTGACGCGGGCGGCCTGGAGGGTGCGGGTGGACCGGGCTGGAGGGGTGGTGCGGCCGACAGGAGTGGCCTGGACGGTCCAGGTGGACCGGTCCGGACGGGCGGTGCGGTTCGCGCGGGTGGTCCGGAGGGTGCGGGTGGACCGGGCTGGAGGGATGGTGCCAGTGTGCTGGACCGGGCCGACGAGCCGGGTTGGGTCGGTGGCCCCGACCACGACGGCGAGCCGGACCGGGCCGGTCGTTCACGTCGGGCCGGTCGTTCGGACCGGCGGGGCTTCACGGCGCCCAGCCTGGACCGCCTCGCGCAGGCGCGGCGGATCGCCGCGGCGATCCGCCGGGTTCCGACCTCCTCCGGGCTCGTTCTCGTCCTCGACGACTTCCACCGGGCCGACCCCGCCTCCGTCGCCCTCGTCGACCAGCTCCTGCGGCATCCGCCGCGGGGCCCCGTCCTCCTCGTCCTCGTCCGCCGCGAGCGGCAGACCGAGCCCGCGCTCACCTCGGTCCTCGCCCGGGCCGCCGACTCGGGGGACCTCACCCGGCTCGTCCTCGGGCCGTTGACGCCCGACGACTGTGCCGACGGGCTCGTGCCCGGGCTGGCGTCGGACCTCGCCCGGGAGATCCACGCCGAAAGCCTCGGCAACCCGCTCTACCACCGGGCCCTCGCACACGCCCGTACCGGCCGGGGGGAGGCACCCGGCACCGGACCGATGGCGGTGCTCCTCGACGAGTTCGGCCCGCTCGGCGGGGCGGAACGGGCGCTCGTCGAGGCGCTCGCCGTGCTCGGGGGCCGCGCGACGCCCGAGCTCCTCGCCGCCGTCGCCCGGACGACCCCGCACTCCGCCGACCGGTCCACGACCGACGGGGCCCTGAGAGCGCTGACCCGTCGTGATCTCGTCCGGCCCGCCGAGGACGGGCGTGTCCTCGTGCCGCGCCACCCCGCCCTGGCGGAACTCGTCCGGAGCACGCTCGACCCCTGGCGCCGCCGCGAGCTGCACCGGAGGGCGGCCGACGCCCTCGCCGGGGCCGGGGCTCCGGTGACCGAGCGCGCCCCGCACCTCGTCCGTGCCGCGACGGCCTGGGACCCGGCCGTGGCCGGCGAGCTGGTCGAGGCCGCCGAGCGGATCGGCCCGGCCGACCCCGCCCGCGCCGCCCACTGGCTCGCGGCCGTCCTCGTACTGCTCCCCGACACCCACGAGCACCTCGCCACCCGGCGCGAGCTGACGCTCCGGCGGGCCCGGGCGCTCGGATCGGCGGGCCGGGTGGCGGAGAGCCGGGACCTCCTCCACCAGCTCATCGACGCCTGTGGCCCCGACGGTACGACCGACGACGCCCGTGGCCCCGGCGGTACGACCGACGAGGGGACGGCCGAGCTGCGGACCTACGCTGTTCTGCTCTGCGCCTTCATGGAGCGTCACCTGGGCCGCTACCCCGAGGCGGACGCGCTGCTCCGCCGCGAACTGGAACGGACCCCGGGACCCCGCGCCGACCTGCGGACCTGGCTCGTCGTCGAGTGGGGCTGCCGGGCCCTGTTCGCCGCCCGGTACCCCGAGGTCCGCCCCGTCCTCACCCGAACGCTCGACGAGGCCCGGCGACGGCGCGACGAAGCGGGCACGGCGGAGGTCCTCACGCTGGCCGCGCTGGGCGAGGCGTACGAGGGCGACACCGCCGCGGCCCGCGTCCACGCGGCGGAGGCCGCCGCCCTCACCGACGCCTTCACCGACGGCGAACTGGCCTCCCACGCGGAGTCGTTGGTACGGCTCGGCTGGACCGAGGTCTTCCTGGAGCAGTACGGGGCGGCCGAGCGTCACGCCACCCGGGGCATCGGGATGGCCCGCCGCGCCGGACGCCCCTTCGCGCTCTCGCAGCTCCTCCTCTGCTCGGCGTACGTCCACCTCCTGACCGGCAGGGTCGCGACCGCGCTCGACCTGGCCGACGAGTCCCTCGCCGTCGCCCGCACCCTGGGCGGCGCCGAACTGGTCGGATTCAGCGGGGCGATCAGGGCCGTGGTCCTCCTCCACGCCCGGCCCCTGGGCGACCCCGAGGCGCCGCGCGCCGCCGGGGAGGCGGCGGCCACGGTGGGGACGGCCGAGGGCTGGTGGGCCACCCAGACCCGCAGCCTCCTCGGCTACGCCGTGCCGCTCGGCCGGGACCCGCACCGGGTGCGGGAGGTGCTCGTGCGCGCCGGCGGCGACCGGGACCTCTCCCGGCTCCAGCCCTCGCTGCGCCCCGGCTACCTCGAACTCCTCTCGGGCGCGGCCCTCGCCACCGGGGACCTCGCGGAGGCCGAGCGGGTGGCCCGCAGGGCCCTTGCGGAGGCGGAGCCGCTCGGGCTGCCCGTCCAGCGTTCCGCCGCCCTGCGTGCCTGGGGGCAGGTGCTGGCGGGAAGAGGCGAACCGGCCGCCGCCGCGCAGGCGTTCACCGACGCGGCGCGTGAGAGCGCCCGTTCCGGAGCCCTCCTGCGCGAGGCGCACAGCCTGCTGCTCGCCGCGCCCCGGACCCAGGAGGCGGGTGACGCGGCCAGGGCCGCCGCGCAGTGGCGCAGGGGCCGCCGGCTGGCCGCCGAGGGCGGCGCCCGCATGCTGGTCGACCTCGCCGACCGCACCCGGCCGGTACCTCCGGAGGGGCCGGCCGGGGGACGGCTCGCCGTCCTCACCCCGCGCGAGCGGGAGATCTCGGTCCTGGTCGCCGAGGGGCTGACCAACCAGGCCGTGGCGGACCGGCTCTGCCTGAGCCCGCGCACGGTCGAGAGCCATGTCGCCCGGGTCTACCGCAAGACGGGGGTGGAGACCCGGGCCGGACTCGCCTCCCTCGTCGTCAGGGACGGGGCGGGCGGCGGTCAGTCCTCGCGGGGGTAGGCGGCGGTCACCCGCCCCTGCGCGTCGGCCTGGAGGTAGGCGGAGCCGTACGAGTCGGACAGGTAGACGCTCATTCCCGCCTTGTTCCCGGTGAGTGTCGACGCCGGGCTGAGGACGAGGTAGCGGCTGGTGGGCTCGGCGACGCCGAGTTCCTTCTCCGCGCGCTTCATGAGGGCCGGCAGGTTGTCCCACGAGAAGGAGTTCAGGTCGACCGGGACCGAGCCGGGGAACGCGGTGCCGGATCCCTGACGGACGGCCACGTCGCCGCCCCGGTAGATGTACCGGTCGTAGCGCTTCGTGCTGCCCTTGACGACGGACTCGGAGATCGCGTAGTCCGGGTACACGACGAATCCGGTGACGGTGGTCCCGCCCGCCGAGGCCTTGATCGCGGCGATGGCGGCCCGGACCCCGGCGGGCGTCAGAAGGTCGCGCCGCACGGGCTCCGCGTCCTTCGAGGGCGTCGGCGTCGGCGTCTTCGACGCGGCGGGTCCCTGGGCCACCGGCCCCTGTCGCGAGGGCGTCGCGCCGCTCGGCCCGCTGCCGGGATCGCCCGGCCGCCAGTCCCAGTTCATGGCGGCGACGGGGATGCCGACGGCGAGCACCACCACGGCGGCGGCCCCCAGGAACCGGCCGGTACGGCTCCGCCGACGCCGCTCGGTGCCGTCCGTGGGAGAACCGGCCGAGGGAACGGTGACGGGGGAGCCACCCGGGAAGGCAACAGCCGGCGAGCCGCCGGGGAAAGCAGCGGCGGGCGGGCCGCCCGGGAAAGCAGGCCCCGGTGGGCCGCCCGCGTAAACGTCCGCCGGGAATCCGGCCGACGGATCGGTCGCCGACGCCGCTCGTCCCCCCGAGGTCGCGCCTGCTCCAGGAGCCGCGGGTTCCCCCGAGGTCCCACCTGCTCCAGGAGCCGCGGGCGTTCCCGAAGCCGAAGGCAGTGGCGGCGCCAGGTGGAAGGAGGTCGTCCCGCCGACGGTCGCGTCCTGACGTCCGGCCGGCCGGGCCGGCGGGGGTGCCTGGGTGAGGGCGGCGAGCGCGCGGTCGAGTTCCTCCGCGTCCGGGCGGGCGGCCGGGTCGCGGACGAGGAGGCGGTTCAGTACCCCGGTCAGCTCGCCGGCCCGCCGCGGGGGCGGCACGTCGTCGGAGAGGACGGCCGCCAGCGTCGCGAGGGTGTTCTCCCGGCGCAACGGGTGCAGGCCCTCGACCGCCACGTACAGGAGCATGCCGAGCGACCACAGGTCGGCGGCGGGACCGCTGGCGCCGCCGCCCCGGATCCGTTCGGGCGCCATGTAGTCGGGCGAGCCGATGATCGAGCCCGACGCCGTCAGGACGGTGGACTCCTGGATCGCGGCGATGCCGAAGTCGGTGAGCACCGGCCGGCCGTCGGGACGCAGCAGGACGTTGGCGGGCTTCACGTCGCGGTGCTCGATGTTCCGCTCGTGGGCGGCCCGCAGGGCCGAGAGCAGTTCGCGGCCGATCGTGGCGGCCTCGGCGGGGGTCATGGTGCCCCGGTCGAGCCGGTCCTGGAGGGAACCGCCGGTGACCAGCTCCATCACGAGCCAGGGGTACGTCCCCTCGCCCGCGTCCACGATGTGATGGATGGTCACGACGTTCGGGTGGTCGATCCGGGCCAGGGCGCGTGCCTCGCGCAGGACCCGCTCGCGCAGGATCCGGGCGCCCTCGACGTCGTGCTCGGCCATCGCGGGGTCCGGCGGGCGGACCTCCTTGAGCGCCACGTCGCGGTGGAGGGCCAGGTCGCGGGCGCGCCAGACCGTCCCCATGCCGCCGCCGCCCAGCCGCTCCACCAGCTCGAAGCGGCCGTCGATCACTCTGCTCACACGCACCCCTGCACTCGGGTCCCCGGGGCGGTGGTGGCCCATGGCCCGTCCCCGCCCACGTCGCCGTACACGTTCACCTGGTAGCGCCCCCGCGGCCCGAACGCCTCGGGGAGCTCGCGCAGGCCCCGCCGGGCCCCCTCCGGGCCCGAGTCCTCACCGGCCTCCGCCTCGGCGCAGGCGGCGTCGAGGCCGGGCACGGCGTCGGCACCGACCGTACCGTCCGGTGCGCGGTCCCCGGTCGGCGGGCGGCAGGTCCCTTCCGGCGTCCGGCCCGGCCGATCGCGCTCCACCGGCCCGGACGCCCGGTGCGACCCCCGTCCGGCCTCCCGGGCGGCCTCCGCGAGGACGACCTCGGCCGTGGCGTCGCCCCACACGGCCCGTACCTGCCGGGCCCGGGCGCGCAGGGACCGCGCGGCGGCGGCGTGGTCACCGGCGGCCCGCCACAGGTCGGCCGCCCGCTCGTAGGCGCGGGCGGCCTTCTCGGGCGAACCGGCCACGCCGAGCGCGTGCGCCGTCCGGTGGCTCAGGGCCGCTCCGTGGCGCCGGTCGTCCCACGTCAGGGTCTCCGCCGCCGCGAGCGCGTACTCGCGGGCGGCCCGCCCGGGCTCGCCCAGGCGCAGCGCGCACTCCGCGAGCCAGGCCCTCGCCCGGACGCGAGCCGCCGTGTCCCCGTCGTCCACGAGCCCGGCCGGTGCCTGTTCGAGGAGCTCGCGGGCCTCGTGGCAGCGGCCGCGCTCCGCGTACGCCACGCCGAGCCGGAGGCGTGCGAGGGCGCCGACGCGGACGTCCTGGGCCGTACCGTCGGCATGCCGTACGGCCTCGGCGAGGAGGGACATCCCCTCGTCCCCGTCCGCGCCCTCTTCCTGTCCTCCGGCCGTGAGCCCCGGCCCGTCCGGCCCGGCGACCGTCCACGCCAGGGCGAGACAGAGCCGGGCCCGGTCGGCGGCGCGCAGCGGTGTCTCCGGTACGTCGGAGGCGAGGGCGGTCCGCAGCAGCGCGGCGGCCTCCTCGTGGGCGCCGGTGGCCCGCAGTACGGCGGCGAGAAGGAGTTCGTGGTCGGTGGCCGGCCATGGCCGCCCTCCCGCGCGGTGGTCCTCGATCGCGGCCCTCAGATGGGCGAGGGCGGCGGCCGGGTCGTCGGACGCGGTGATCCGGCCGAGCAGCGCGCGGGTGTCGGAGAGCACGCCGAGGACGGCGGGGTCGGCCCGGTGGGGCGCGGCGAAGGCGAGGAGCCGGGTGAGCTCCTCCCGCAGGGCCCCGGCCTCGGCGGCCGGGTCGGGCGCGGTGTCCAGCAGATCGGCGCGGGCGCGGGCGTGCAGCAGTCGTACCGTCGCGGTCTCCGCGGCGCCGGCCCGCCCGATCGCGTGGAGCGCGACCGCCCGCTCGCACAGTTCGGTGAGCCGGGCGAAGGCGGTCGCGCCCGGGCCGGGGCCGACGGCGACCGCCCGCGCCCGCGAGACCAGGGCCTTGCCGCGCTGCCCGGCCTGTTCGTGCAGGTCGGCGGCGCGGAAGAAGAGCGGTCCCGCCGCGGGCAGAGCCGCGCCCCGGCAGTCGAGGGCGGTCGCGTCCAGGGCGTCGGCGTGGTCCCCGGGGGTGAGGGACCCGCCGGCCCGGCGCAGTGCCGTGGCGGCCCGTTCCCAGGCGCTCCCGGCCCAGGGGTGACCATGGGCGGTGAGCCGCCGCGCCCGGTGCAGCAGCTCGTGCGGGTCCTCGGGCTCGTCGCCGGCGCGGGCTCCAGGGCCGGACGGAGGCGCACCGAGGCGGAACTCGTCGGGCGAGCGGCTGCTCATGGGGGGTGCTCCGGGGAGTGGGAATGCGGAAGGAACGGGGGAGGGGGACGACCGGCCTCCGCGGCGGGACGCGCGCACACAGAGGTCGGACCGACTCTCGCAGTCCCGCGCCGCCCGCACATCCGTAGAACTACGGAACCCTCGGCATCACCCGCCGCCACCGGGCCTCGGCGCCGCCCGCCACCGGAGCCGCGACGCCCCTCTGCCGCCGCCGACGCGCGACGCCGCACGCCACCGCCCCCGCCACAGACGCCCGACCCCCGCCCCCGCCCCCGCCACAGACGCCCGACCCCCGCCCCCGCCCCCGCCACAGACGCCCGACCGCCGCCGCCCCCGCCCCCGCCACAGACGCTCGCCCCCGCCCCCGCCCCATCGATCGGCCGCACTGCGCAGCGCCCGCCGTCACGTACTCGGTTAGGGTGATTCGACAGGGAATGCCCCCCGGGGCCGGGCCGATGCGTAGGTCGATGCGTTGGAGACTCACCAGTCGTCGAGCAGGGTTCCGCAGCCGCCCCGGGCGGCCGTCGGTGACGCCGGTGTGCTCCGCGA
Source organism: Streptomyces sp. Qhu_M48 (assembly GCF_051305195.1). Lineage (NCBI taxonomy): Bacteria > Bacillati > Actinomycetota > Actinomycetes > Kitasatosporales > Streptomycetaceae > Streptomyces > Streptomyces sp. Qhu_M48. The sequence goes on from NZ_CP195432.1 coordinate 2,820,190, forward strand.
GCTGCTGCCGATCGCCCTGTGGCGGGAGGACGCCGAGGGCCGCATCGTCGAGTGGTCGCTCGCCGCGCAGGATCTGCTCGGCCACCGCCCCGAGCACGTGCTCGGACTGCTCGCCACCCCGCTGCTCGTCCCCGACGCCAACCGTGAACTGGCCGAACGGCTGACCCGACGCGTGCAGGCGGGCGAGACGATGGTCGGCACGCTCCCGGTACGCCACCGGGACGGCCACACGATCGCGATGGAGATGTGGATCGTGCCGGCCGCCGACCCGGCGGGGCGGCCGGGAGCGATGCTCATCGCGGTCGAGACCTCCGAGGTCCTGCGCATGCGGGAGAACCTCGCGGCGATGGAGAGCCTCTTCACCCAGTCGCCGATCGGCCTCGCCCTGCTCGGCCCCGACCTGCGCTTCCTCCGCATCAACGACGCGCTGGCCCGGATGAACGGGGTGTCGGCGGCCGAGCACGTGGGCCGCAGGCTCACCGAGGTCGTGCCCGGCGTGAACGCCGCCTCGCTGGAGTCCCTCATGCGCCAGGTCCTGGAGAGCGGGAACGCCGTCGTCGACGCCCGCCGGGTCGGCCGCACCCCCGCGGACCCCGACCGCGACCACATCTGGTCCTGCTCGTACGCCCCGCTCATCGACCGCACCGACCGCCGGTCCCTCGGGCTCATCGCCTCCCTCGTCGACATCACCGAGAGCCAGGAGGCCCACAGCGAGGTCGAGCGGGCCCGTCACCGTTTCGCGCTGCTCGCGGAGGCGGGCGCCCGGATCGGCACGACCCTGGACCTGAAGCAGACGGCCGAGGAGGCAGTGCGTTTCCTCGTCCCCCAGCTCGCCGACTCCGCCGACGTACAGATGCTGGAGGCCGTCCTCGAACCCGACGACCCCGCCGCCTCCACGCGGGGCGTGCTGCGTCGCCTCGCGGCCCGGTTCCCCGACCCGACGGCCCCCACGTCGTCGCTCGTCCCCGGGCAGACCTTCCAGATCCCGCTGGACTCCGTGTACGAGCAGGTCGTCGCCCGCGGGCGGCCCACGAACCTCTTCACGTCCGACATCCCGGCGCTCTTCACGGACCCGCGCACCGAGGCGCTCCGCACCTACTTCGCCTCGCGGATGGGGTCGGCGCGGCTCGTTCCCCTGGTGGCCCGGGGCAAGGTGCTCGGCGCGGTCACGGTGACCCGGCTGCGGACCCGCGAGCCCTTCGACGCGCAGGACTCCGTCCTCATCGACGAGGTCGTGGCCCGCGCCGCCCTCAACATCGACAACGCCCGCCTCTACACCACCCAGCGCGAGGCCGCCCTCACCCTGCAGCGGAGCCTCACCAACAGCGCCCTCCCCGTCGTCACCGGGCTCGAACTGACCGGCCGCTATCTGCCCGCGAGCGCCCACGATGTCGGCGGCGACTGGTACGACGCGATCGCCCTGCCCGGCGGCAGGACGGGACTCGTCATCGGCGACGTGATGGGACACGGCATCCACGCGGCGGCCGTCATGGGGCAGCTGCGGACGGCCGTACGGACCCTGGCCCGGCACGACATCCCCCCGGCGTCGATGCTCAGCTCCCTCGACGCCGTCGTGGCCGACCTCGGCGAGGACACGATGGCGACCTGTGTGTACGCCGTCCACGACCCGGCCACCGGCGGCTGGGTCATCGCCCGCGCCGGCCATCCCCCGCCGGCCGTGGCCACCCCGGACGGGACGATCACCTTCCTCGACGGACCGCCGGGAACCCCGCTGGGAACGGGCGCCCACGACTTCGGTACGGAGGAGGTCGCGCTGCCGGTGGGCGGCCTGCTCGTGCTCTACACCGACGGTCTCATCGAGGCGCGCGACCGCGACCTCGACGAGGGGATGCGGCAGCTGGGCCGGGCGCTGCGGCACCTGGACCGTCCCCTGGACACGCTGTGCGACGAGATCCTGGAACAGCTCCTCGCGGCACCCGCCCAGGACGACGTGGCGATGCTGCTCGCCCGTACGACCCGCTGAGCACCACGGGTCAGGCCGGTGCGCCCGGGTGCCGGAGCCGGTACAGGTCGCGGAGGAGGGCGATCTCCGCCCCGTGGTGCAGCAGCTCCTGGTTCACCCACCAGACGACGTCGAGGAAGGGGTCCTCCGGATCGCTGCCGTGCGGGTAGGTGCTGTGTCCGACGGTGTCGAGCGCCGCGTCGTCGGTGGAGAGCAGGGCGTCGCGCCACGCGCCGGCCGCCGCGTCGAAGGCGGCGACGGCGGTCTTCGCGTCCCCGCTGCTCGCGTGGTCGTCACGGGTCAGGGTGTGGCCGCCGTTCGTGTGGTCGGTGCGCAGGGCGAGCAGCTCGCTGAGGTGGCTCAGCCGCCAGGCGATCGTCGTGAACGGCGGGGGAGACGGATGCGGTGGCGGAGTCGCGTCCCGGCCCCAGTCACCGACACCGGTCAGCACGGTGGCGCGGGGCCCGGGGCCGTCGGCGCGGCGCCGGACGGACCAGCAGCCCGGTCCCGGTTCCCAGAGGTACTCCGCGTCGGTCATCGGACCGACCTGGACGTCCGTGCCGTTCCCGCTGTCCACGACCGGCCCCGCCATACGGTCGGTCAGCCGCTGCCGGCCGAAGTCGAACTGGTCGAGGAGGGGGACGAGCCGTGCGGGTACCGCCATCGGACGCTCCGGATCAATGGGAGGGCAGAGGGCTTCGAACCCTGCCACAGGCCCGTACGCCCGCGCCTTCCCGCTTTCGCGTGAACCGCGCCGCCTCGTGGACCGCGCCGCCGCGTGACCGTCTCGCCGCTCGGCCGAGGCGGCGCGCGGCCACGCCCCCATGACCACACGACCGTGCGGTCACGTGTCAGGCGCGGTCGATGTGCACGCTGGTCGACTTCACGCGCGCGGTGGCCCGCATACCGACCTCCAGGCCCAGCTCCTCCACGGCCTCGCGGGTGAGGAGCGAGACGAGCCGGTGCGGGCCCGCCTGGATCTCCACCTGCGCGGCGACGTCACCGAGCTTCACCGCCGTGACGATGCCGGCGAACGCGTTGCGCGCCGAGGTGTACGGCACGTCCTCGTCGCCCGGGCCGCTCTGCGCGACCTCGACGGAGAAGGCGGCCAGGTCGCGGCCGTCGATGAGACGGCGCCCGTTGTCGTCGCGATGGGTCGTGACCCGGCCGGCGTCCGCCCAGCGGCGCGCGGTGTCGGGGCTCACGCCGAGCAGACGTGCCGCCTGGCCGATGGTGTAGGACTGCATGGGCGACACGTTAGGTCGTACGGGCGGTGATCGACAATCGGACGGACCCCCGGCTCAGCCGGAGCCCGGACGCCGCCCGACCGCCTCGACCAGCGGCAGCAGCCGGTGCGCCACCCGCTCGCGCAGCGCGATCTCGGTCCGGGTGCGGACGACGCCGGGCAGTTGGATGAGCCGCTGGATGACGTCCTCCAGGTGCCCGGCGTCCCGGGCCACCACACGGGTCAGCAGATCGCCCCCGCCGGTGATGGAGAAGGCCTCGACGATCTCCGGCACGGCCGCGAGCGCGTCGCCGACCTCGTCCAGATGCCCCTGGGTCACCTCGACGTGCACGAAGGCGAGCACCGGGTGCCCCAGGGCGGCGGGGGAGAGGACCGGGCCGGTCGCGGTGATCACCCCGTCGCGCTCCAGACGGTCGATCCTGGCCTGCACGGTGCCCCGCGCCACCCCCAGGATCCGCGCGTACTCGCGCACGCTCGTCCGGGGCTGCTCGATGAGCAGCCGCAGGATCCGGGTGTCCAGCTCGTCCACCGCCATGCTCCGCAGGCCTCCTTCCATTCGGATCGCTCCACTCTGGTGCACTGCGGGGCAGGGCAGGGCAGGGCAGGGCCGGGCGGGAGGCGGGGAGGCGGGGAGGCGGCAGGCGGGAGGCCGGGAGCAGGCGGGCAGGCAGGCAGGTAGGCGGGCCGGGCAAGCGGGCCGGGAGCAGGTGGGCAGTCCCGGCAGGCAGGCCGGGCATGCGCCCCGCCCGGCGGGGTACGTGCCGGAGAGGCATCGTAGGTTCCGTCTCCGAAGGGAGCCCCGACCATGGACCGCGCCGCGCTCTTCGACGTCGACGGAACCCTCGTCGACTCCAACCCGCTCCACGTCGTCGCCTGGTGGGAGGCCCTGCGGCAGGACGGACACCACGTCCCGTCGCACGCCGTCCACCGCGCGATCGGCCTGCCGGGCGGGAGCCTCCTCGAGCACCTGCTCGGACCCGGCCGGGACCGGTCGCGGGACGACCGCCTCAGCGCCGCCCACGACGCCCTCTACGGCACCTGGTTCGAGCGGCTGCACGCCTTCGACGGCGCCGCCGACCTGCTGCGGACGCTCGCGGAGAGTGGCCATCGGGTCGTCCTGGTGACCTCGGCCAAGGACCGCGAGCTGACGGCGCTGCGCCGGGCCGTCGACGCGGACGACGCGATCACGGCCACGGCGACGGCCGACGACGTCGAGGAGGGCAAGCCCGCCCCCGACCCCATCGAGCACGCGCTCTCCCTGGTGGGGGTGGCCCCGGACCGGGCCGTGTTCGTCGGCGACAGCGTGTGGGACATGAAGGCCGCGCGCCGCGCGCACGTGGTCGCGGTCGGCCTCCTCTGCGGCGGCCTTCCGCGGGCGGACCTGATCGAGGCGGGCGCCGCCGCCGTGTACGACGACCCGGCCGACCTCCTCGCCCACCTCGACGCGAGCCCCTTCAAGGACGGCTGACGCACGGGCCGAGGACGGCTGACGCACGGGCCGGGCGAAACCGCTCCTGAGCCATTGGCTCCTCCCGGTCACCTGATGGCCCGGGGCGGTGGACCATTGGCCCAGCTCTCCGTCCATCGGTTGAGCCGCCGTACCCCCTTGCCCCTATCCTTGGAGCCATCACACACCTTCGGCGCCGCGCAGCGCCGTCCGGCGACGAGGCCGGACCGGCCCGCGGTGCCTTCGTCGTGTCCGAGCCCCCACCACCCCCGGGGAGCCTCGCGCGCGGCGCGGAACAGGAACAGGGGGGCGGGATTGGCCGCCGTGCGGAAGTACTTCATGGCCCCGGACCCGGGGCTCGTCCGGCTCAGGATCTCGCTCCGTGCCGTCCTCGGCATCACCCTCGCGGTCGCCCTGGCCGAGCTGTTCGGCCTCTCCCTGACCGCCTCCATCACGGCCGGTCTCGCCGCCCTCCTCGCGCTCTTCACCGTCGGCGACCCCACCGTGCGCCGCCAGGCCGTCACCACCGCCCTGCTGCCGGCCGCCGGATTCCCCGTACTCGCGCTCGCCACCCTCCTCCACGACGCACCGCTCCTCCGCGACACCGCCTGGATGCTCGTCGTCTTCGCCGGCGTCTACGCCCGCCGGTGGGGGCCGCGCGGGCACGCGCTCGGCATCTTCGCCTTCATGCAGTTCTTCGTCACCCAGTTCCTGCACGCGCTCCCCGCGCAGCTGCCCGAGCTGTACGCGGCCGTCACGCTCGCGCTGGCCGCCGCCGGAGCGGTCCGCTTCGGGGCCTGGTGCGTCGAGCGGCGCGTCCCGCCGCCCGCCGCACCCGCCCCGATGCCCGGCACCGGCCTGGCCCGCCCCACCACCCGCCAGGCGTTTCAGGCCACGGTCGCCTGCACCCTCGCCCTCGCCGCGGGCCAGCTGATCTCGCACGACCGCTGGTACTGGGCCGTCGGCACCGCCTGGTGGATCTTCGTCAACACCGCCTCGCGCGGCGAGACGCTGGTCCGGGGCTTCCGCCGGGTCCTCGGCACGGTCACCGGCATCGCCGCCGGGCTGCTCGTCGCGGTCCCGCTGGGCGGCGCGACCACCCCCACCGCCCTGCTCGTCGCCGTCTGCGTGTTCGGCATCTTCTACACCGCCCCGCTCTCGTACAGCTGGATGATGTTCTTCGTGACCGTCATGGCGGGGCTGCTGTACGGACTGCTCGGCGTCCTGCACCCCGGACTACTCCTCCTCCGCTTCCAGGAGACCGCCGTCGGCGCGATCGGCGCGGCGATCGGCGTGGCCCTGCTGCCGGTGACCACACACGCGGCCACCAACGCCTGGATCGAGCGGGCCGTGACCTGTGTGCACACCTGCACCACGGCCGCCGCCCGCCGGCTCGCGGGCGACCCGGACGCCGACCCCGCCCCGCACGCCGCCGAGCTGGAGCTGCTGCTCGGCCGGGCCCGGCTCTCCCTCGCGCCGCTCGTGCACCCCCTGAGCCCGCTGCGCGCCCGCAAGGCACGCGCCCGCCGCGTGCTCGCGCTCCTGGACGACTGCGCCCGCGAGATCCGGGGCCTCGCCGCCGTCGCCGCCGACCCGGACGCCTCGCACGACGCCCGGCTCACGGCCGCCGCCTGGCGGGTGGAGGCCGCCGTCCACGCCCTCGTACCCCCGTCCCGTCCGGTGGGCGCCACGGTCGAGCGTCCCGCCGGCGTCCCGCACCATCATCCCGGCGCGGAGGCGGCCCTCGGCCACCTGCACGGCCTGGAACAGGCCCTCGTGGACCTCGCGGCCCCTCTGCGGACGTCGCCGCGCGCCCCGCTTGTCCCGGCGGCCTGACGCGGGGACCGGGCACGCGGTGCCCGGCCCGCCCGCCACCCGCCGCCCCGTTCTGGTCTAGACCGCCTGCTACCGTCGGCCGGACGAAGGCCGGTCGACCGCGACCGGCCCCGGGGACAGGGGAGGCGCCGTGGGCGGCACAGGGACGGTTCGGGGCCGGAGCGGGGTGCGGGCGTACATCGGTTCCTTCACCTCGGCGGGCGGGCGCGGCGTGCTCGCCGCCGACGTGGACGAGACGACGGGCGAGCTGACCGTCACCGGCGGGAGCGACGCCGTCGCCGACCCGTCCTTCCTCGCTCTCGCGGGCCCCGTGCTGCACGCCGTCTCCGAGACCGAGGCGGGCGCCGTGGCCGCCTTCGACATCGCCGGGCCCGCGCCCCTGCCGCTCGGCGCACCCGTCCCCGTCGAAGGCGCCGCCCCCACCCACCTCGCCGTCGCCGCCGGGCACCTGCTCACGGCCAACTACACCTCCGGCAGCGTCACCGCGCTGCCCCTCGCCGAGGACGGCACCGCCCGCCCCGCCACGACCGTCCTGCGGCACGAGGGAAGCGGACCGGTCGCGGCGCGCCAGTCCCGCCCGCACGCCCACCAGGTCCTCCCCGACCCGAGCGGCCGGTGGATCGTCAGCGTGGACCTCGGCACAGACTCCCTGCGCGTCTGCGCCCTGGACCCCGTCACCGGGACCCTCACCCTCCACGGCGAGACCGCGCTGCGCCCGGGCACCGGCCCGCGCCATCTCGCCTTCCACCCGTCGGGCGCGTACGCGTACGTCCTGAACGAGCTGGAGCCCACCCTCACGGTCTGCCGCTGGGACGCCGGGACCGGGGTGCTCGAACCCCTCGGCGAGACCACCGTCGTCCCCGAGGGCACCACCGGCCCCAGCTACCCGTCCGAGGTCGTCGTCGCCCCCGACGGGCGCTTCCTCTGGGCCGCCGTCCGTGGTGACGACACCCTCGCCGTGCTCGCCCTCGGCGCCGCCGGCGCCGAGGCCGCCCTGGTCGCCACCGTCCCCTGCGGCGGCACCTGGCCCCGCGATCTGACCCTCGCCCCGTCCGGGCGCCACCTGTACGCCGCCAACGAGCGCTCCGGCGACGTCACCTGGTTCACCCTCGACCCGGAGACCGGGATCCCCGCCCGCGGGGGAGCGATCGAGGCCCCCGCCGCCTCCTGCGTCGTCTTCGGCTGAACCGGCCGCCCCCGATGACGCGGGGTACGCCGAAGGGCCCGCACCGATGTGGCGGGCCCTTCGGCATACGGGCGGTGGTGGCGGTCCTCAGAGCGAGGGCACGCCCTGCGGCTGCTGCGGCGGGATGCCCAGGGCGGTCGTGTACTGCGAGAGCACCAGCTTGCCGATCGCGGGGTAGGCGCCCAGCGGTTCGGCGGCCGCGCACCCGGCCTCCTTCGACGCCTCGTCGAGGAGCCCCTCGGCCAGCTCGGGGCCGATCAGGTACGGGGCGAGCGCCAGCTGCTCCGAACCGGCGGCGCGCAGCTGCTCGGCGATGGAGGCGATCGAGCCCTCCTGGTCGAGCGCGGCGGCCATCACCGGCACGGCGAGGCGCGCGGCGAGGAGCATGCCGGTGATCCCGGCGGCCTGCACGGCCTCCTCGCCACCGACGGTGGCCAGGATGATGCCGTCGGCGGCCGTCGCGACGGTGAAGAGCCGGGCGCGGTCGGCGCGGGCCAGACCCGCCTCGGAGAGACGCACGTGCAGGGCCTCGGCGAGCAGCGGGTGCGGGCCGAGGACGTCGGTCAGCTCGGCGGTGTTGCCCGCGTCCATCACTGCCTGGCGCACCTGGCGCGTCTGCGCGCTGTCCGGACCGGCGAGCAGCGGGACGACGACCGCGGCCGGGCCCGTGGGGGCGCTGGCCTCGCGGCCGGCGGCCACGGCCAGCTCGTACCGCTGGGTGCGCAGCGCGGCGGCGTGCGCGAGCACGGTCCCCAGCGTGGGGTACTCGGTGTCGTCGCCCTCCAGGAAGCCGATCAGGGCCTCAAGACCGGGCAGCTCGGAACGGGCGATGCTCACGACCTCTTCGGCCAGCGAGCGTATGGCGGCGGAGGGCGCGCCGGGCACAGCGAGAACCAGTGCGGGAGCGCCCTCGGGCGCCGCCGCGGGTTCGGGGCGACGGTGCCGCCCGGACTGACGGGGTCGAGGCATTCGTACAGGCAGGCCGGAAGCAGGCCCATTGGGGGAGCTCATGGCGCCGCATGCTACTGGTTTCGCCCGGCGCGCCGTCGGTTGAGGTACGGTCACGCGGCTTCTGCCCCCCTATGTCCCCTCCGGTCGAGGTCCACGTCTCCGTTCCACCCCGACACACCGCCTCCCACCTGGGCGGATGCCTCCGCCTACGAGGCCCCGTCCGCCCCGCAGTCCCCGTCCGCCCCGCAGTCCCCGTGAGTCCCGTCGACCTCGTCCGCCCCGTCGTAGAACAGGCGGAGCAGCGAGACGTCCCCCGGCAGCCGCAGCGTGCCGGTGGCGAGTCCGGACGCGAGGGCGACCGCCCCGGCCAGCGGATCTCCCCCGGGGGCCACGGTCCGGGCGTGCGGGACCAGCTCCCCGAGCGCGGCACGCAGCGGTACGAGCAAGGGGTCGCCCATCTTGAACAGGCCCCCCGTCAACGCCACCAGCGCCCCGGGCCCCGCGGGGCACGCCGCGGCGGCGGCCTCGGCGATGTGCCCGGCGGCCCTGGCCAGGATGTCCGCGGCCACCGGGTCCTCGGCGGCGCACCGGCCCACCTCCGGGGCGAAGGAGGCGAGCACCGCGGGCCGGTCCGTACGGGGGTAGAGCGTGGCGGGCAGTCCCGCCGCCGGTCCGAACAGCTTCTCGGCGCGGGCCAGGAGCGCCGCCGAACCGCCGCGTCGCCCGTCGTACGCGCGCATCGCCGCCTCCAGTCCGGCCCGGCCGATCCAGGCGCCGCTGCCGCAGTCCCCGAGGAGGTGCCCCCAGCCGTCGGCCCGCCGCCAGGAGGTCAGATCCGTGCCGAGCGCGATCATGCCGGTGCCGCCCGCGACGACGGCGCCCGGCCGCTGTCCGAGCGCTCCGGCGTACGCGGTGACCGCGTCGGCCGCGAGGGCGAGCCGCCGCACCCCCCACGCCTCGGCGAAGGCGGCCGGCAGTTCGGCCCGCAGCTCGTCCCCGAGGGTCGCCATCCCGGCGGCGCCCACGGCCACCGCGACGACCGGCCGCGCGCCCAGGGGTTCCGTGAGGGCCCGCACGGTCGGCAGGACCTGGTCGAGGAAGTGCCGGGCGGAGATCCCGCCGGGTCCGGTCCGCACCGGCTCACGCGAGGCGCGGGTGCCGAGCACGACGCCGCTCGCCGCCTCGGCCAGGGCGACCCGGAGCCCCGAACCACCGGAGTCGATGCCGACGACCAGGCCGCCGGACGGGCCGGAGGGGGTGGAGGGCTCGTTCACGGAAACCACGGTGCACCGTCCTCGCAGCGGGTGGGGCGGGGGAGTGGGCGGAGTCTAGGGGGTGGGCCGGCGGGAACGCCGGACCGGGGTGTCACCGACGCCGTACCGAGGGTTCACCGGCGCCGGACCGGGGTGTCACTGTAGGCCGGTAGAGTGACGGACCGTGACAGCGCGACCTTTGAACGAACTGGTGGGGCCCGGCTGGGCGGAGGCCCTGAGCCCGGTGGCCGGGCGTGTGGCGGAGATGGGCGACTTCCTGCGTGCGGAGATCGCCGCGGGACGGACGTACCTGCCGTCCGGGCCGAACGTGCTGCGCGCGTTCCAGCAGCCCTTCGACGACGTACGGGTCCTGATCGTGGGTCAGGACCCCTACCCGACGCCGGGGATGGCGATCGGACTGAGCTTCGCGGTCGCGCCGGAGGTCCGTTCGCTGCCGGGGAGCCTGGAGAACATCTTCCGGGAGCTGCACACCGACCTGGGGCTGCCCCGCCCGTCGAACGGCGACCTGACCCCCTGGACCCGACAGGGCGTTCTCCTCCTCAACAGGGCGCTGACCACGGCCCCGCGCAAGCCGGCCGCCCACCGCGGCAAGGGCTGGGAAGAGGTGACCGAGCAGGCCATCCGCGCGCTGGCCGCCCGCGGCAAGCCGATGGTGTCGATCCTCTGGGGCCGCGACGCCCGCAACGCCCGCCCGCTCCTCGGCGACCTGCCGGCGATCGAGTCGGCGCACCCGTCCCCGATGTCCGCGGACCGGGGCTTCTTCGGCTCCCGGCCCTTCAGCCGCGCGAACGAGATGCTCCTGAACCTGGGCGCCCAGCCCGTGGACTGGCGCCTGCCCTGACCCCGGCCCCTCCGTACGGGACTCGCGTCTCCTACGGAGGGGGTGCCGGGGAGCGGGCGCGGGGTCCAGGCCGGTCTCAGATCACCGCCGCCCGGACGCACAGCACGTCCGGCAGGTGTTCGGCGAGGAGCCGCCAGGTGTCGCCGTCGTCCGCGCTCGCGTACAACTCGCCGTTGCGGTTGCCGAAGTACACGCCCGCCGGGTCCGCGTCGTCCGTGCACAGCGCGTCGCGGAGCACCGTGCCGTAGTGGTCGCCCTCGGGCAGTCCCCGGGTCAGCGGTTCCCAGGTGGTTCCGGCGTCGGTCGTGCGGTAGACCCGGCACCGGCGGCCCGCCGGCACCCGGTCGGAGTCCGCGGTGATCGGGAAGACGTAGGCGGTGTCGGCGCGGTGCGGATGCGCGGCGACCGCGAAGCCGAAGTCGGAGGGGAGTCCGGATCCGATGTCCGTCCAGCTGGCCCCCGCGTCGTCGCTGCGGAAGACGCCCCAGTGGTTCTGGAGGTAGAGCCGGTCCAGGTCGCCCGCGTCCTGGGCGATCTTGTGGACGCACTGCCCGAACTCGGGGTTCGGGTCCGGCAGGAACACCGCCGACACGCCCTGGTTGGACGGTGCCCAGGCGGCCCCGCCGTCCTGTGAGCGGAACACCCCGGCCGTCGACACCGCGACCGTCAGGGCGTCCGGGTCGCGCCGGTCGGTCACCACGGTGTGCACGGCCTCGCCGCCCCCGCCGGGCACCCACCGGGAACGTGTCGGGTGCTCCCACAGCGGACGGACGAGCTCGAACGACTCCCCGCCGTCCGCCGACCGGAAGAGCGCGGCCGGCTCCGTGCCCGCGAAGACGACGCCGGGCGAGTGCTCCGGCGCCGGATGCAACTGCCAGACGCGCTCCAGGGAGGCGCCGGTGTCCTCGGGGAACTTCACCGCGGGGCGCGCCGGTTCGGTCCAGCTCCTGCCGAGGTCGTCGGAGTGGAAGACGGACGGCCCCCAGTGGGCGCTGTCCCCGCCCACGAGCAGGCGCGGGGTCGGCCCCCTCGTGTCGACGGCCACCGAGTAGACCGCCTGCGCGGGGAACGCCGGATCGTCGAACTCCCATCGGCCGTCGTGCCTGCGGCCGATGAAGAGCCCCTTGCGGGTGCCTACGGTGAGGAGTACGTCGGGCATGTCTGCCACCTCCAGGACGCCGTTGTCGCGGACACCGGCCAGTCTGCACCCGCCCACTGACAACGGCCCCCGGACACTCCCGCACCCGCCCCGCCGCCCCGCGACAGCCCCGCGTCGCGGGGCGCCCGCCGAGCCGCCCCGGAACCACCCGGCCCGGACGGCCGTCCTGACGGGCCCGGCGGCGGCCGCCGGGCCCCGGCGGTCAGATCGCCCAGGCGTACGGCGACGGGGCCGCGTGCGTCTCCGCGCCGAGGTCGCGGGCGGCGCGGCGGGCCCAGGAGGCGTCGCGCAGCAGCTCGCGGCCGAGCAGGACCGCGTCGGCCTCGCCGTTGGCGACGATCTTCTCCGCCTGCTCGCTCTCGGTGATGAGGCCGACGGCGGCCACGGGCAGCCCGGTCTCCGCCTTGACGCGGGCCGCGAAGGGCACCTGGTAGCCGGGGCCCACCGGGATCCGGGCGGGGCCGCCGTTGCCTCCGGAGGAGACGTCGAGGAGATCGACGCCGTGCTCGCGCAGGAGCGCGGCGAACCGCACGGTGTCGTCGGCCGTCCAGCCCTGTTCCTCAAGCCAGTCGGTGGCCGAGACGCGGAAGAAGACGGGGAGTTCCTCGGGCCATACGGACCGGACCGCGTCGACGACCTCCAGGGCGAGACGGGTCCGGTTCTCGAAGGAGCCGCCGTACGCGTCGGTGCGGTGGTTGCTGTGCGGGGAGAGGAACTCGCCGATGAGGTAGCCGTGGGCGCCGTGCACCTCGACGACCTGGAAACCGGCGTCGAGGGCGCGGCGGGCCGCGTCCGCGAACTGTCCGGTGATCTCCCGGATCCGTTCCACGGTCAGCTCGGTGGGGACCGGGTAGCCCTCGGCGAACTCGACGGGGCTGGGGGCGACGGGCTGCCAGCCGGGACCGCCCTCGGGGACGGGCCCGCGGCCCTCCCAGGGGCGCCTGGTCGAGGCCTTGCGGCCCGCGTGCCCGATCTGGATGCCGGGCACGGTGCCGTGTTCCTTGAGGAAGTCGGCGATCCGCCGCAGGGCCTCGGTCTGGGTGTCGTTCCAGAGGCCGAGGTCCGCCGGGCTGATGCGCCCCTCGGGGGAGACGGCCGTGGCCTCGACGAGGATCAGCCCGGTGCCGCCGGTGGCCCGGGAGGCGTAGTGGGCGAAGTGCCAGTCCGTGGCGACTCCCGCGTTCGGTCCGGTCATCTCCGCCGAGTACTGGCACATGGGTGCCATCCAGACCCGGTTGGGCACGGTCAGGGATCGCAGGGTGTAGGGCTGGAACAGGGCGACGCTCATGACGGACTCCGTTTCGGGATGCCTCGAAGGACGCTAGTACGGTAACCATCGTAGTACGGCGCCTGTCAAACTACGAGAGATCTCGTACAATGGGTCCGTATCCCGGATGAAGTGGAGCCGCCACCGTGACGACCACCACGAGCCCCCGCGCCCTCGAACACCCCACGCGTGACCAGATCCGTCTCGAATCGGTGCTGCACGCGCTCGCGGACCCGGTGCGGCTGAGCATCGTGCGGGAGCTGGCGCGCGAGGGCGCCGAGCTGAGCTGCTCGTACTTCGACCTCCCGGTGACCAAGTCCACGACGACGCACCACTTCCGGGTGCTGCGCGAGAGCGGCGTCATCCAGCAGACGTACCGGGGGACGGCCAAGCTCAGCGCGCTGCGCGGGGAGGACCTCGACGCGCTCTTCCCGGAACTCCTCGCCACCGTACTGGCGGCGGCCGACGCCCAGGCCGCCCGCGACGGCGAGCTCGTCTGACGGCCCGGCGCCGTCCGCCCCTGTCCCACCCGCTCCCGCTCCCGCGCCCGCGCCCGCGCCCGCGCCCCGGGCGGGGCGGGGCCTGAAGTGACGCCCGGGCGCGGCCTGGAGTGACGCCCGGGTGGACGCCTCCTACAGCGACCGCATCCGGCTGATCTCCGCGGTCTGCTGGGCGATCACGTCGTTCGCCATCTCCTCCACGAGGACGTTGTTCCCCTCGCTCAGCACCTCGGCCGCCATCGTCACCGCCCCCTGGTGGTGCGTGATCATCAGCTTCAGGAACAGCTCGTCGAAGGCCTCGCCCTTCGCGTTCCCCAGCTCCTTCAGCTGCGCCTCGGTCGCCATGCCCGGCATCGAGTGGTGGTCGTGGCCGGCCTGTTCACGCGGTCCACCGTTGTTTTTCAGCCAACCTTCCATCGCGCCGATCTCGGGCTGCTGCGCCGCCGCGATCCGCTCGGCCACCTTCCTGACCTGAGTCGAGCCCGCCCGTCGCGGGGCGAGCGCCGTCATGGTCAGGGCCTGCCGGTGGTGCGCGATCATCATCTGGACATACGTGAAGTCCGCGCCGTTGGGGCTCTCGTCCGGCATCAGCCGGGCGGCCTCCTCGGGGGATATCCGCCGGGCCGGTTCCCCGGGCTTGCCCGGGGCCACCACCGTGGTTCCGGTCGATGCCGCGGCCTTCGGTGCGGCCTTGTCCGGTCCCGACTCGCAGGCGGCCAGGGCGAGTGCGGCGACGGCGGACAGGGCCACGGCGACGACGGCCCGGTGACGGCGGATCAACAACGTGACCTCCAGATTTTCTTGCGGCGACAGTGACCGTTCCTAGCACTTTTCTCGGGGTGACCGATCAAAATCCTTCATTACGTCTGTGTTGCCATCTGTTGAGATGTGCACGGCAAGGAAGATACTGCCGAGGTCCAACACCCGTTCAAGGCTGAACGGATACCAGGGAGGACGGAGTGACTTCGTTGCGTACCCCGCGTACCACGTCCCACACGCGTGACCCGCGTGCACGGCTCAGACGCCTGGGCGTGGCATCCGCCGCGGCCGGTCTGCTGGCCACACTGCTCGCGGCAGGCCCCGTGGCCGCCACACCCGATCCCGGAGACGCCCTCGTCCAGGGCAAGGTCTCCTCGGAGCAGGCGGCCGACGCGCGCTCCGCCATCCAGAGCGGTGAGATACCCGGCGTGGACGAGATCGTCCACAGCTCGAACATCCAGCACCTCGCGAACATCCCCAAGGACGCGCTCAAGGGCCTCAACACGGACCTCGCGTTCCAAGGCGAGTACGCCTTCGCCGGCAACTACGACGGCTTCCGGATCTTCGACATCAGCAACCCGAAGGCCCCGAAGACCGTCGCCCAGGTCCTCTGCCCGGGCTCCCAGAACGACATCTCCGTCTCCGGGGACCTGCTGTTCCTCTCGACGGACTCCTCCCGGAGCGACAACTCCTGCGCCAGCACCACGCAGCCCGCCTCGGTCAAGGAATCCTGGGAGGGCATGAAGATCTTCGACATCAGCGACGTCAGGAACCCGAAGTACGTCGCCGCCGTCGAGACCGCCTGTGGATCGCACACCCACACGCTGGTGCCGAAGCGCAAGGACGTGTACGTCTACGTCTCCTCGTACTCGCCCAGCGCCGCGTTCCCGGACTGCCAGCCCCCGCACGACGGCATCTCGGTCATCAAGGTGCCCCGCAAGGCGCCCGAGAAGTCCAGGATCGTCTCCTTCCCCGTCCTCTTCCCGGGCGAGGGCCCGGACGGCGGCGGCAACCCGGGCGCGCCCACCAACCCGGGCGTCTCGAAGACCACCGGCTGCCACGACATCACCGTCCTGCCGGAGAAGGACCTCGCGGCCGGCGCCTGCATGGGTGACGGCATCCTCTTCGACATCGAGGACCCCGAGCGTCCGCGGGTGATCGACCGCGTCCAGGACAACGTCAACTTCGCGTTCTGGCACTCCGCGACCTTCAACCAGAAGGCCAACAAGATCGTCTTCACCGACGAGCTCGGCGGCGGCGGCGCGGCCACCTGCAACGCGGCCGTCGGCCCGAACCGCGGCGCCAACGGCATCTACGACATCGTCGGCAAGGGCAAGCGCAGCGAGCTCGTCTTCCGCAGCTACTTCAAGATCCCGCGCCACCAGGCCGACACCGAGAACTGCGTCGCCCACAACGGCTCGCTGATCCCGGTCAAGGGCAAGGACCTCATGGTCCAGGCGTGGTACCAGGGCGGTGTCTCCGTCTGGGACTTCACCGACTCCCGCAAGCCCAAGGAGATCGCCTACTTCGAGCGCGGTCCGCTCTCGGCCACCACCATCGCGACCGGTGGCTCGTGGTCCGCGTACTACTACAACGGCTACATCTACTCGAACGACATCGCCAAGGGCTTCGACGTCCTGAAGCTCTCCGACCGGCGCACCGACGCCGCGAAGCGGATCCGGATGGACGAGCTCAACGTCCAGACCCAGCCGGACTACTTCGACTTCGACGACTGAGCGGGACCGTGACGGCCGCCTGACGGCCTGAGCGGCGGCGTGCCGTCGGGCGGACCCCCGTCCGGCGGCACGCCCGCCTCCCAGTCGAGGCCGTACCGGTGGAACAGCTCCGACCGCAGCCGCGCCAGCGGCATCCGCGCGCCCGGAAGCAGGACCGCCACCACCGCGCCCATCAACAGGGCGCGCAGCAGCGGATAGTCCGTGTCCACGTCCTCGGAGCCGTACCGGGTGACCGTGTCGCGCAGCAGGAAGGCGAGGCGCTGCTGCTCCTCGCACCGCACGAACCCCTCGGCCTGCAGGATGCCCGCCATGTGGGTCCGCATCAGGGTGGGCCGCTCCGCCGCGAGCCCCAGGATCGCGTCGATCGCGCGGGCCAGCCGCTCGCGGCCGTCCTCCGAGCGCGGCTCGCGCTCCAGCGCCGCCTCCAGCGTGAGGTGCATCAGCCGGTGCACCGCCGCCTGGAGCAACTGCCGCTTGCCCGGGAAGTAGTACGAGATCAGTCCCCGCGCCGTACCGGCCCGCTCCGCGATGTCGCCGAGCGTGGTCGCCTCGTAGCCATGGGTGTCGACCAGCTCCACCGTGGCCTGCAGAATGCGCTCCCGCGACCTGCGCCGGAGCTCTTCATTGACCGATGGGCTACGCGGGGACATGCTGGACTCCTGCGTTGACTGGCTGCCGGCCAATATACTCGGCGCATCCCGTCGGCATGCCTCCGTGGCAGGCCGCCGGGGATGCCGTCTGTTCTGGGCGACACGGGGGATCGTCCAGAACAGGCGGCTTCATCGTGCTTCCCCCATTCTGCTCCCGCCGCCGATGCCGCCGTCCTGGGCGTCTCCGGCCCCGGCGCCCCCGGCCCCGGATCCGTCCCTCCCGGAGGCCCCGGTCCCCCCGGCTCCGGCAGCCGCGATCCCCGCCCCGGTCCAGAGGCCGCGTCGCGCGCTCCAGCGGTAAGTAAGGACCGACACGGCCACGCAGCACCAGCCGAGCAGCCAGCCCCCGAGGACGTCCGTGGGCCAGTGGACGCCCAGGTAGATCCGCGTCCAGCCCACGCCGAGCACCGAGACGACCGCGGCGACGGTGAGGGCGCCCCAGCCGCGCCACTCGTCACGCCAGCGCAGCGCCATGACCCAGAGCAGCAGCCCGCAGGTGACCATGGCCGTCATCGCGTGCCCGGACGGGAATGCGGCGAACCGCGCCGAGTCGACCGGGTCGTCCCACTCGGGCCGCTCCCGCCCCACCAGCGACTTCAGACCCTGCTGGAGCCCCACGGCCAGCAGGCTCGTCCCGGCCACCCACAGGGCCAGCCGCCGCTCCCGCCCCATCCACAGCAGCACCACGGCGGCCGCGGCCAGGGCGCGCATCGTCCATGGGTCCCAGACCCAGTCGCTGAGGACGCGGTTCAGGCCGGTGAGTCCCGGGTCGGCGACGGCGTCACGGTGGAGCGCCTCGGCCACCGAACGGTCGAAGGAGAGCAGGGGTGTCCACCCCGCCGCGACGAGGACGAGCAACAGGAGGAACAGGACGCCGGAGACCAGAGCGGAGGAGCGCATGCCTCGATCCTGCCCGACATCCGGCCCCGCATGATCCTCCGGTCGTCCCGCGCGCGCCGCCGCACCCCTTCCGGCGTGATCGACGAGGAACCACCTATCCCAGCGCGCTGAGCGCCGGGACGAGGGCCACGAGCACCGGGACCACCGGCACCAGGGACGCGGCCGCGGTGAGCCGGAGGCGGCGGCCGGCCGTGAGCCGGGGTGTCGCGGCGAGGAGCCGGTTCACCCGCCGCGGCAGATCCCCGTAAGGGGCCGGGCCGGGGCCGAACACACCCCGGTCCTCGTTCAGTTCGACCAGGGCGAGCGCGATCGTCAGACGCCCGAACCGGCGCGAGGCCACGTCGTCGGCGGCCAGCTCCACCAGCCGGTGCATCTCCTCGCGGAAGGCCGCGAAGACCGGGATGCCCGGGAAGCCGGCGGCCAGCGCGGCGGAGCAGTGCCGCAGCCAGTCGTGCCGGGCGCGGGCGTGGCCCTGCTCGTGCGCCAGGACGGCGTCCAGCTGGCGGCCCTTCAACCGCCGCAGCGCGGCCGTGGTGATGACGAGCTGCGGCGTGGTCCCCGCCAGCCACCAGGCGTCCGCCCGCTCGCCCTCCAGGACCACGAGCCGCTCGCTGCCGGGTTCCTCCCCGGGCAACAGCGGCGCGCGGACGAGCAGATCGCAGCGGCGCAGCCGGCGCCGGGTCCGGGCCTGGCTGAACTCCCGGCCGAGCATCGCCCCGGACCAGACCCCGCCGGCCGCCAGGGCCACCGCGAGCACCGCGGACCAGGGTCCGCTCGTCCCCAGCTCGTAGGCGTCGACCACGGCGCGCGGCGCGGGGGCGAAGAGCTGCCCCCGTACGGCCTGCCAGGCGGTCGACGCGCTGAACGTCATGGAGAGGGCGAAACTCAGCAGCACGGCGGCGACCACGCACTGCCAGACCCAGAGGGCCACCACGGGTTCTCGCTCGACCCAGTCCGCCCGGGACAGCAGCCGGGGGGCTGCGAGGGCGGTCAGGAGGCCGAGCAGGAACAGCACGAGGGAGACCCACATGGGCGCCAGCCTATGAGCGCGGTACGGTGCGGGGGTATGGCCTCGGACGGCAAGTGACGTACGCCACGGTTTCGTTGATCCCCGAGCCGCCCTCGGAGGCGACCGCGACTCCCGCGAACCTCCGTCCGCCCGTCCTCAGAGGGTCACCAGCATGGCGAGGGTCGCGAGCCCCATCGACAGCCGGCAGGCGAGCGTCAGTTCCGGCCGGGTCGCCCAGGCCGGCCCGGTGCCTCCCGCCCCCACCGGGGGTCTCGCGGCCCCCCCGTCGCCCGCCCCCGCCAGGGGGGCCGGGACCGGCAGCGCGACCGGGACGAGTCTCGCGCCCGTGTGCAGCACGTACGCCATGTAGTAGAGGAGCAGCCCGCCCGTGAGCACCGGTACGCCGCCCGCCGTGGCCGCCGTGTGCCCCGCGTGCGCCCCCGGGGCCGGCGCCGCCATGGTCAGCGCCATGTAGACCATGACGAGCGAGCCGACGAGGTGGTGCACATGGTGTCCGCCGCGCCGGACCGCGAGGAGGCCGTGCAGCGCCGCGGCGCCGAACACCACCGCGTACACCGCCCAGCTCCACTCCGGCGGCGTGAGCGCCGCCGTGGGCAGGGCCATGGACGCCATCCCGAACCCCATGACGGCCTCGCCGCCCGCGGCCCGGCGCTCCTCCCCGGTGCACGCGCGCATGCGCGCCAGGCAGTACGCGCCGGTCGTCACGCACAGCGCGACCATCAGCCACCCGGACAGGGCGGGTCCGTGCACGCCACACCTCCCCCTCGACGCCGTCCCTCCCCGGAAGATGCCCGCCGCCGTTGGTGAACACGCGGGCGCACGGGTGCGCACAGGCGTACGAGGGGGAGTGAAGGGGTCGCGTTAGGCTCGGGACGATCGCGTACGCCGATCGTCAGCGCCCGAGGGGAGCCCCCGTTCACATGGACACCGCCACGTCGCAGGAGACCGGCCGGATCAGCTACCGCGAAGCGGTCCTGGACGACGTCCCCGCACTCGTCCCGCTCGTCGAGTCGGCCTACCGGGGCGACTCCAGCCGTGGCGGCTGGACCACCGAGGCGGACATCCTCCAGGGGCAGCGCACCGACCCCGACGGCGTGGCCGCCGTGATCACCGCGCCCGGCAGCCGGCTCCTGGTCGTCGAGCGCGACGGCGGGATCGTCGCCTGCTGCCAGCTGGAGCACCGCGGCGACGCCGCCTACTTCGGCATGTTCGCGGTCCGCCCCGAACTGCAGGGCGCGGGTCTGGGCAAGCAGATCATCGCGGAGGCCGAGCGCCGGGTGCGCGAGCTGTGGGACGTGCGCGAGATGCACATGACGGTGATCTCCGTGCGCGAGGAGCTGATCGCCTGGTACGAGCGGCGCGGCTACCGGCGTACGGGGCTGACGACGCCCTTCCCGTACGGCGACGAGCGCTTCGGGCTGCCCCAGCGCGACGACCTGGAGTTCGAGCTCCTGGTGAAGCCGCTGGGCTGAGCAGGGCGGCGGAAGGGTGGCTTCAACCCTGACTGACAGGAAAAACTTCTGCGATCAGGGGGGTCGCGCAGGATAATTTCTCTTGCTCCCCTTGTGGCAAAGAACCGTCAATGGTTACGGTGTCTTGACGCGAGGTTCTCCTGTGAAGGAAGAGGCATGACGGAAATTCTTGTGCAGGACGTGACCGGTGGGGGGATATCCACCGCCGCCCGGGTGATCGACCACCCCGCCTGGCCCGAGCTCAAGAATGCCGTGGAGGAGTTCCGCGCCTGGCAGAGCGCGGACGGCTCCATCGACTTCGAACGCGAGGGCGCCCCCGCCCGCTCCCTGGCCGAGCTGACCCTCGACCGCGTCACCGCCGCGGTCGAGCAGCTCTCCCCGCTCGTCCCCCACGACGGCGCCTACCACCGCGCCCTCGTCTCCGACCTGCGCAAGTGGGCCGAGAGCGGCTTCGCGGTCCCGGACTTCCTGGACTCGCTGCTCGCCTTCCAGCCGGCCGCCGACCGTGTCGACGGGCTCCAGCACCTGGTGCTCTTCCCGATGTACACGCAGAACGGCAACCCCGACCGCAACCTCGAAGCCGTCGTGCTCCGCATGGTGTGGCCGGAGTGGCTCGCCGAGCTGGAGCGCACCCGCTACGACAACCCGCTCTTCTGCGGCATCACCTTCGAGGACTTCACCGCCGGGTACGACACCAACTCGGCCGTCCTCTTCCCGGAGACCATCGCCGTCCGCGAGGCCCCCGAGCGCTTCACCTGGGGCGGCATCTTCTGCGACCGCGAGGCCGCGCGCTTCCGCAAGGTCACCGAGGCCGCCGTGGACACCCTCGGCATCCGGCTGCCGGCCGACATCGCCGCGATGATCGACGACCAGGAGCGCTGCGAGAAGGCGTTCGTGCTCTGGGACATGGTCCACGACCGCACCCACAGCCACGGCGACCTGCCCTTCGACCCCTTCATGATCAAGCAGCGCCAGCCCTTCTGGATGTACGGCCTGGAGGAGCTCCGCTGCGACCTCACCGCCTTCAAGGAGGCCGTGAAGCTGGAGGCCGAGGGCAACACGCACGGCCGTGACGTGCAGTACGCGGTCCTCTTCGACCGGATGTTCCGCTTCCCGCTCACCGGCGACCGGAACCGCAACTACGACGGCCTCGGCGGCCAGCTCCTCTTCGCGTACCTCCACAAGAACGACGTGGTGCGCTGGACGGACAACACCCTCAAGATCGACTGGCAGCGCGCCCCCGAGGTCACCAACCAGCTCTGCGGCGACATCGAGAAGCTCTACCGCGACGGCATCGACCGCCCCAAGCTCGTCCACTGGTTCAAGGCGTACGAACTCGTCTCCACCTACCTCGCCCCGCACCCGGGATCGAAGTGGGCCAAGGGCCCCGACGCCCTCGACCTGTCGCTGCCGCCCCGCAAGCTCGTCGACGACGTGCTTCCGGACGAGTTTCCGCTCAGCATGTTCTTTGAGGCCCTCGCCAAGAAGCTGAAGGGCGTGATCGCCGACACCAAGGGGATCACCGCCGCCGACGTCCCGCGCACCGAGCGGGCCGCCGCGTGAGCGCTCGTACGGACGACACCGAGGAGGCCGCGCCCATGAACGCGAACGGAAACGGCGGGCCGCTGGACGGCGCCGTCATCGCGGTCGCCGGCGCGGCCGGCCCGGCGGGCCGCGCGACGCTCCTGCGTCTCGCCGAGGCGGGCGCGACCGTCGTCGGCTCGGACGCCGACCCGGCGCGCCTCGCGGAGGCCGTGGACGCCGCCCGCTACGCCCACGGCGGCGCCAAGGTCGTCGGCGACACCGTCGACCTCCTCGACCTGGCCGCCACCCGCGACTGGGCCGACAAGACCGAGAAGGAGTTCGGCCGGATCGACGGCCTGGTCCACCTCGTCGGCGGCTGGCGCGGCAGCGGCTCCTTCACCGAGACCGACCTCACGGACTGGGACTTCCTGGAGAAGCTCCTCGTCCGCACCGTCCAGAACACCTCGCTCGCCTTCCACGACGGACTGCTCCGGAGCGGCGGCCGCGGCCGCTACGCCCTGATCAGCCAGGTCGGCGCGCACAAGCCGCTCGCGAACAACGCCGCGTACAACGCCGGCAAGGCGGCCGCGGAGGCCTGGACCCTGGCCATGGCGGACTCGTTCCGCAAGCTGGGGGGCGACGACGGCCCGCAGGCGGCTGCTGCGATCCTGGTGATCAAGGCATTGGTGCACGAGGCCATGCGCGCCGAACGCCCCAACGCGAAGTTCGCGGGCTTCACCGACGTCACCGTCCTGGCCGACGAGATCGCCGGCCTGTGGAGCAGGCCCGCCCAGGAAGTGAATGGACAGCGTCTGTGGCTGACCCCCAAGCCGTGACCGCGGCCCTCGGCCCCAGGACCGACGCACGTCGTCACCACGACCCGTCGGTCCGGGGCTTCGCCAGCGACAACTACGCCGGCGCCCACCCCGAGGTCCTCGCGGCCCTCGCCCTCGCCAACGACGGCCACCAGGTCGCCTACGGCGAGGACCAGTACACCGAGCACCTCCAGCGGATCATGCACAGCCACTTCGGCCCCACCGCCGAAGCCTTCCCGGTCTTCAACGGGACCGGCGCGAACGTGACCGCCCTCCAGGCGCTCACCGACCGCTGGGGCGCCGTCATCTGCGCCGAGTCCGCACACATCAACGTGGACGAGGGCGGCGCGCCGGAACGGATGGGCGGCCTCAAGCTGCTCACCGTGCCCACCCCGGACGGCAAGCTCACCCCCGAGCTGATCGACCGGCAGGCGTGGGGCTGGGAGGACGAGCACCGGGCGATGCCACAGGTCGTCTCGATCACCCAGAACACCGAGCTGGGCACCGTCTACACGGTGGACGAGATCCGCGCGATCGTCGAGCACTCCCATGCCAAGGGCATGAAGGTGCACCTCGACGGCGCCCGGATAGCCAACGCCGCCGCCTCGCTCGACGTCCCGATGCGCGCGTTCACCAACGCGGTGGGCGTCGACGTCCTCTCGTACGGCGGCACGAAGAACGGCATGCTCTTCGGCGAGGCCGTGGTCGTCCTCAACCCCGACGCGGTCAGCCACATGAAGCACCTGCGCAAGCTGTCCATGCAGCTCGCGTCGAAGATGCGCTTCGTGTCGGTGCAGCTGGAGGCCCTCCTCGCGAAGGACCTGTGGCTCCGCAACGCCCGCCATGCCAACGCGATGGCCCAGCGCCTCGCGGCCGGGGTGCGCGAGGTCGACGGGGTGGAGATCCTCTACCCGGTGCAGGCCAACGCGGTCTTCGCCCGGCTGCCGCACGACGTCACCCGGCGGCTCCAGGAGCGCTTCCGCTTCTACTTCTGGGACGAGTCCGCCGGCGACGTGCGCTGGATGTGCGCCTTCGACACCACGGAGGACGACGTCGACGCCTTCCTCCAGGCGCTGAAGGAGGAGCTGGCGCGGTAGCGCTCGCGATCCGACGAGAACGGCCGGTCCCGAAGTCACCGACTTCGGGACCGGCCGTTTCCGCGTGCGCGCGCAGGACAGTGCAGCACAGTGAATTATTCAGTGCTCTAGACTGAACTGGACCCTGTGCCCCGGACATCAGCGAACGGCGGATCATGACCCTCACGCTCACCGTCTCCGACGAGGTGCGCACCCTCGTCCCCGGCTTCACCGCGCTCGTCGTCGAGGCCCACGGCCTGGTCAACGGGCCCAGTGACGACACCAGTTCGGCCCTCCTCGACGAGGCCGCGCGACGGCTCGCCGCGCGCCTCGACGGCCGCACCCCGGACCAGGACCCGCACATCGCCGCCTGGCGCGCCGCGTACACCGCGTTCGGCGCCAAGCCCTCCCGGACCCGCAACTCCGCGGAGGCGCTCGCCAGGCGGGCGCTCGCCGACGGCGGACTGCCCCGCGTCAACCGGCTCGTCGACGCCTACAACGCGGTGAGCGTCGCCCATCTCATCCCGGTCGGCGGTGAGGACCTGGGCCGGATCAGGGGCGCCATGAGCCTCGTGCGGGCCACCGGCGACGAGTCCTTCGTCACCGTGGCGGGAGGGGAGGAGGCGGTGGAGCACCCCGCGCCCGGGGAGGTCGTCTGGTGCGACGAGGAGGGCGTGACCTGTCGCCGCTGGAACTGGCGCCAGGGTCCCCGTACCCGCATCGACGACGACACGGTCGACGCGGTCTTCCTGCTCGAATCGCTCGCCCCCATGACCCGGGAGGAGCTGCTCGCGGCCGGCTCCGAACTGGCGGAGTCGCTGGAGAGGCTCAGCCCGGGGGCCCGGATCACCGTCCGGGAACCGGAGTGACGATTCCGCGTCGGGGCGGGCCGGAGAGTCCCCGCCGGCGTCCTGCCGTCAGCCCGCGTCCTTGACCTCGGCCGGCGTCGGAGCCGTACCACCGAGGTGCGCGGGCACCCACCACGTGTCGCTCGCGTCCTTCGGGCGGACCGGGTAGGCGCGCTGCGCGGCCTCCAGGAGCTCCTGGACGCGCTCGCGCAGCCGCCGGGTGATGGCGCCCGCGTACTGGTCGGTGGGCGCGTCCATGGGCTCGCCCACGCGGATCGTCACCGGGATGTGGCTCCGCCTGAAGTTCCGCGAACGGCCCTTCGTCCAGATCCGCTGGGTACCCCACAGTGCCATCGGGATCAGCGGGACGCCCGCCTCCTGCGCCAGGCGCGCCGCACCCGTCTTGAAGCCCTTGAGCGTGAACGACTGGGAGATGGTCGCCTCGGGGAAGACGCCGACGATCTCACCGGCCCGCAGCGACTCCAGCGCGTGCTCGTAGGCGTGCTCGCCCTGCGAACGGTCCACCGGGATGTGCTTCATGCCGCGCATCAGCGGTCCGGAGACCTTGTGCCGGAAGACCGAGTCCTTCGCCATGAAGCGCACCAGGCGCTTCTGCGGCAGCGCCGCGAGACCGGTGAAGATGAAGTCGAGGTAGCTGATGTGGTTGCTCACCAGCACCGCCCCTCCCGTCCGCGGGATGTGCTCGGAGCCCTGCGTCTCGATCTTCAGGTCGAGTGCCTTGAACAGGGTGAGCGCGGCACCGACGACCGGTCGATAGACAAGTTCTGCCATCGGGGAGGAACCTCTTCTTCGTGTGCCTGGGGAGGGGTCCCCCGAGCGAAGTTACGCAGCCGTAGGTTTTCGGCTTTGGGCAGATCGTGCCCCATGCGGGCCGCCGTGACCAGTCCACGCGGCTTCGTACAGGGAGATTCTCGTCACTCGCGGTGGTCGTGGCGGGAATCGAACGCTCCCGTCCGACGCTGCACCCGGTGACAACGCCGGAGAGACCGTGAAGAGAGGGGAAGAAGGGTGACCGAGACGCTCGGACCGGAGACGCTCGGCGTCCCACTGGGGGAGCGGGCCACGCTGGTCCAGTTCTCCACCGCCTTCTGTCAGCCCTGCCGCGCCACCCGCCGCACCCTCGCCGAGGTGGCCGCGATGGTGCCGGGGGTGGGCCATGTGGAGATCGACGCCGAGGAGCGGCTCGATCTCGTACGCGAACTGGGCATCGAGCGGACCCCCACCGTCCTCGTCCTCGACCGGACGGGCCGCGTCGTCCGCCGGGCCGCCGGACAGCCGCGCAGGGTGGACGTCATCGCGGCCCTGGGGCGGGCGGTCTGACGCGGTGACACTTCTCCCACATCGCGGTACGCACTTGACTGCACGCGACAACGATCGTCACTCTGACGGAGTGCCCCCAGAACTCCTTCTCTACGGCCGGACCCACGTGGACCTGGCCCGCAACGCGAGCGCGCGCTGTCCGGGCGTCTGACGACCCCAGGACCTAATCCATGCCGCCCTCGCAGAAGGACAACTCCATGACGGTTTCGCCCGAGCTCCGCGCCGTTCCCACGATAGGCGCCCCCCGGCAGGCCTCACCCGATCTGCTCCGCTCCGTCTTCCGCCGGCACGCGGCCGGTGTCGCGGTGGTCACCGCCCACGGGGAGCGGCCCGTCGGCTTCACCGCGACCTCGCTCAACTCCGTCGCCGCCGAACCGCCGCTGATCTCCTTCGGGGTGGGCACCTCCTCCTCCAGCTGGCCCGTGCTCGCCGAGGCCGAGCACATCGGCGTGCACATACTCGGTGAGCACCAGCAGGAGCTCGCCGCCACCTTCGCGCGCAGCGGCGCCGACCGCTTCGGGGAGGGGACCCGCTGGAGCGTGGGCCCCGAGGGCGTGCCCGTGCTCGACGGCGTACTCGCCTGGCTGGTCTGCCGTGTGGTGGCCCGCGTGCCCGCCGGCGACCACCGGATCGTGATCGCGCAGGCGATCGCCGGAGACCCCGAGGGGGCGGGCCGGCCGCTCCTCTACCACCACGGACGCTTCAACGCGCTGCGCGACTGAGGGTTCCCGTACGCGCCGCTCTCCGCGCGTTGGGCAGATCACACCGCTGAGCGCTTGCTTACTGGCAACGGACTGGATGTACTGGCGAGTAATATTTCGGTCGGGGCGTCCGGCGCCCCGACCGGAAACCCGCCCTTCAGGCGCCTATGCTGCGAGCAACAAGGCAGCCCAGTTATGACGATGCAGTAGGAGAGCCGGCGTGAGCTTGAGGATCGTTGTCTGTGTGAAGTACGTGCCCGACGCGACCGGAGACCGTAAGTTCGCGGACGACCTGACGGTCGACCGCGACGACGTCGACGGCCTGCTGTCGGAGCTCGACGAGTACGCCGTCGAGCAGGCACTGCAGATCGCCGAAGAGGCGGACGACGCCGAGGTCACCGTGCTGACGGTCGGCCCCGAGGACGCCAAGGACGCGCTGCGCAAGGCGCTCTCCATGGGCGCCGACAAGGCCGTCCACGTCGAGGACGACGACCTGCACGGCACCGACGTCATGGGCACCTCGCTGGTGCTCGCCAAGGCGATCGAGAAGACCGGCTACGACGTCGTCATCGCCGGCATGGCCTCCACCGACGGCACCATGGGTGTCCTCCCGGCGATCCTCGCCGAGCGTCTGGGCGTCCCGCAGGTCACGCTGCTCTCCGAGGTCTCCATCGAGGACGGCGTCGTGAAGGGCCGCCGTGACGGCGACTCCGCCTCCGAGCAGCTGGAGGCCTCCCTCCCGGCGGTCGTGTCCGTGACCGACCAGTCGGGCGAGGCGCGTTACCCGTCCTTCAAGGGCATCATGGCCGCCAAGAAGAAGCCGGTGGAGTCCCTGGAGCTGGACGACCTGGACATCGACGCGGACGAGGTCGGCCTGGCCGGCGCGTGGACCGCGGTCGACTCCGCCGCCGAGCGTCCGGCGCGCACCGCCGGCACGATCGTCAAGGACGAGGGCGAGGGCGGCAAGCAGCTCGCCGAGTTCCTCGCGGGCCAGAAGTTCATCTAAGGCTCGCGCGAGCCCCTCAGACCGTCCCTTTCGTTCGCAGGAGATTGAAGTCCCATGGCTGAGATTCTCGTCTACGTCGACCACGTCGACGGAGCCGTCCGCAAGCCCACCCTTGAGCTGCTGACCCTCGCCCGCCGCATCGGCGAGCCGGTCGCCGTCGCGCTGGGCAACGGCGCCGCGGACACCGCGGCCGTCCTCGCCGAGCACGGCGCGGTGAAGGTCCTCACGGCCGACGCCCCCGAGTTCACCGAGTACCTGGTCGTCCCGAAGGTCGACGCCCTCCAGGCCGCCTACGAGTCGGTGTCCGCCGCCGGCTCCCTGGCCGCCGTCCTGGTCCCCTCCTCCGCCGAGGGCAAGGAGATCGCGGCCCGCCTCGCGGTCCGCATCGGCTCCGGCATCATCACCGACGCCGTGGACCTGGAGGCCGGTGACGAGGGCCCGGTCGCGACGCAGTCCGCGTTCGCCGCCTCCTTCACCACCAAGTCCCGTGTCTCCAAGGGCGTCCCGGTCATCACGGTCAAGCCGAACTCGGCCCCCGTCGAGGCCGCCCCGGCCGCCGGCGCCGTCGAGGCCCTCACGGTCTCCTTCGGCGCGCTGGCCACCGGCACCAAGGTGACCGCCCGCACCCCGCGCGAGTCGACCGGCCGCCCGGAGCTGACCGAGGCCGCGATCGTGGTCTCCGGCGGTCGCGGTGTCAACGGTGCCGAGAACTTCGGCATCATCGAAGCGCTCGCCGACTCGCTCGGTGCCGCCGTCGGCGCCTCGCGCGCCGCGGTCGACGCCGGCTGGTACCCGCACTCCAACCAGGTCGGCCAGACCGGCAAGTCGGTCTCGCCGCAGCTGTACATCGCCTCCGGCATCTCCGGCGCGATCCAGCACCGCGCCGGCATGCAGACCTCGAAGACGATCGTCGCGATCAACAAGGACGCCGAGGCGCCGATCTTCGACCTCGTCGACTACGGCGTGGTCGGCGACCTCTTCGACGTCGTCCCGCAGCTGACCGACGAGGTCAAGAGCCGCAAGGGCTGAGCTCGACAGGGTTGACCTGCGTTTCTGTACGGTCCGGGGGCCGCGTGGTGATCATCGCCACGCGGCCCCCGGCCGTTTCGGACACCCATTGACGTGGGTCCCGACGGACTACTAACTTCGCTATACGGATTGTTGATTCCGTGAAGCGGAAAACAGGAGGATGTGGGATGGGTCAGCAGGAGAAGGTGTCGACGAGCCTCGCGGGCGCGGTCAGCGAGGGCATCAGCGCCTCCCTCGCGGCGGTGGACGCCGAACTGGACCGCCGCTACCCGGGAGACCCCGGCACCCGCCAGCCCGTCCACACCGTCTACGTCCCCGGCGACGTCTTCGACGCCGGCACCATCCGCTCCTGGGGCGACCAGGCCCTCGCGGCCCTCGACGAGCACGCCCCCGACGCCGCCTCCTTCGCCGCCGTCCTCGGCCTCTCCGACGACCTCGCCGAGGACGTCCACAGCCGCGTGGTCGCCAAGCTGGAGCGCGAGCCGATCGAGGACCTCCGCGTCGACTTCGAGGACGGGTACGCCGGACAGGGCGGGGCCGCCGAGGACGCGGACGCCGCCCGCGCCGCCCGGCTGATCTCCGAGGCGTACCGGAACGGCACCGCCGCCCCGTACATGGGCATCCGGATGAAGTGTATGGAATCCGCCGTACGCGACCGGGGCATCCGCACCACCGACGTCTTCCTCACCGGTCTCCTGGAGAACGGCGGCCTCCCCGACGGCCTCGTCCTCACCCTCCCCAAGGTCACCTACCCCGAGCAGGTCTCCGCCTTCGTCCGCCTCCTGGAGGCCTTCGAGAAGGCCCACGGCCTCGACGCCGGCCGCCTCGGCTTCGAGATCCAGATCGAGACCAGCCAGTCCATCCTCGCATCCGACGGCACCGCCGCCGTCGCCCGCATGATCGGCGCCGCCGAGGGCCGCGCCACCGGACTGCACTACGGCACCTTCGACTACAGCGCCTGCCTCGGCGTCTCCGCCGCCTACCAGGCCAGCGACCACCCGGCCGCCGACCACGCCAAGGCGATCATGCAGGTCGCCGCCGCCGGCACCGGCGTCCGCGTCTCCGACGGCTCCACCAACGTGCTGCCCGTCGGTACCACCGAGCACGTCCACGAGGCCTGGCGGCTCCACTACGGCCTCACCCGCCGCGCCCTCGCCCGCGCCTACTACCAGGGCTGGGACATGCACCCCGGGCACATCCCCACCCGCTACGCCGCCGTCTTCGCCTTCTACCGCGAGGGCTTCGAGGCCGCCGCCAAGCGCCTCTCCGCCTACGCCAACCACGCGGGCGGCGACGTCATGGACGAGCCCGCCACCGCCAAGGCCCTCAGCTCCTACCTGCTGCGCGGCATCGACTGCGGCGCCCTCGACACCGCCGAGGTCGACGCGCTCACCGGCATGGACCGTGCCGCGCTCGACCGCTTCGCCGCCCCGCGCCGCGGCGACCTGACGGCCTCCGCGGAGTAGGAACCCCGCCGGCTCGGCGGCGGAGCGGGAACCCCGCCGCCGAGCCCGCTCAGTCGCTCGACGGCGCGATCTCGCCCGACCCACGGGCGAGCAGCGTCGTGCCCAGGACCACCCGCTCCGGCGCCTCGTCGGCCCCGTCGAGGCGCCGGAACAGGCGCTCCGCCGCCGTCCGTCCGAGCGCGGCCGCGTCCTGCGCGATGACCGTGACACCGAGCAGATCGGCCAGCTCGATGTCGTCGAAGCCGACCAGGGCCACCGGCCGCGACTGCCCGGCGAGGACCCGGACCACCGTGACCATGACCCGGTTGTTCCCCGCGAACAGCGCCGTCACGGGCTCCGGCGCGGCAAGCATCTCCCGTACCGCCGCGCTCACCCGCTCCGGGTCCGTGGACCCCGGCGATACCCACGCCTGCCGCACCGGAAGGCCCGCGTCCTCCATCGCCGCGCGATAGCCGCGCAACCGCTCGGACGCGGTGTGGATACGGGGACGGTCACCGATGAAACCGATCCTGCGGTGCCCGTGGGCGATCAGATGGGCCACCCCGTCACGGGCCCCGCCGAAGCTGTCGGAGAGGACGGCGTCGGCGTCGATCAGACCGGCGGGGCGGTCGACGAAGACGGTGGCGACACCCGCCCTGATCTCCGGCTCCAGATAGCGGTGGTCGTCACCGGCGGGGATCACGATCAGCCCGTCGACCCGCCGCGCGCACAGCGCGAGCGCCAGCTCCTGCTCCCGGTCCGGGTCCTCGGCGCTGGAGCCGTTGATGAGAAGGGCGCCGTGCGCCCGCGCGACCTCCTCGACCGCCCGGCTGAGGGGCCCGTAGAACGGGTCGGCGAGGTCCTCCAGGACGAGTCCGACGGTCGCGGTCCTGCCCTTGCGCAGGACCCGCGCGCTGTCGTTGCGGCGGAAGCCGAGGATCTCGATGGCCTCCTGGACCCGGCGCTCGGTGTCCGGGGTGACCCCCGGCTCGCCGTTCACGACCCGGGACACCGTCTTCAGGCCGACGCCCGCGCGTGCGGCGACGTCCTTCATCGTGGGCCGGTTGCCGTAGCGGTGCTCGGGGCGGCGGGCGGTTTCGGCCACGGTGTGCGCTTCCTCCGTCGGGATCGGTGTCGTGCCTCTGGTCGAAGCATAGGGCCTGGACAACGTTGTCACGGCAGGGGAGACTGTACGGAACACCGTTCCGTCCGTCCGCCCGCGGAACACCGTTCCGCCGCCGCCGAGTGGAGACCCCGCGCCCATGCACACCGATCCCGCCACGGGCCCCGCCGACGGTCTCGTCGTCGCCCTCGACATCGGGGGAACCAAGATCGCCGGCGCCCTCGTCGACGGCGGGGGTCGCGTCCGTGTCCGCTCCCGACGGCCCACGCCCGCGCGCGAGGACGGCGAGACGGTCATGGGGGCGGTCGAGGGAGTGCTCGCCGAGCTCGCCGCCTCGCCCCTGTGGGAGTCCGCGGGGGCCGTCGGCATCGGCAGCGCGGGCCCCGTCGACGCGTTCCGCGGCACGGTCAGCCCGGTCAACGTGCCCGGCTGGCGCGACTACCCGCTCGTCGAACGGGTCCACCGGGCGACCGGCGGACGCCCCGTCACCCTGGTCGGCGACGGCGTCGCCATGACCGCCGCCGAGCACTGGCTCGGCGCCGCCCGCGGCCACGACAACGCCCTGTGCCTGGTGGTCTCCACGGGCGTCGGCGGCGGCCTCGTCCTCGGCGGTCGGGTCCACCCCGGCCCCACCGGCAACGCCGGTCACATCGGCCACATCGTGGTGGACATGGACGGCGAGCCCTGCGCCTGCGGCGGACGCGGCTGTGTCGAACGCGTCGCCAGCGGCCCGAACCTCGCCCGCCGCGCCCTGGAGAACGGCTGGCGCCCCGGGCCCGACGGCGACGTCTCCGCCGCCGCGGTGGCCGCCGCCGCGCGCGCGGGGGACCCGATCGCCGTCGCCTCCTTCGAGCGGGCCGCGCAGGCGCTCGCGGCGGGCATCGCCGCGACGGCGGCCCTCGTCGAGATCGACATCGCGGTCGTCGGCGGCGGGGTGGCGGGCGCGGGCGAGATCCTCTTCGCCCCGCTCAGGCGCAGCCTCGGCGGGTACGCCACGCTCTCCTTCGTCCGGGACCTGACCGTCGTCCCGGCCCTCACCGGCGCCGACGCGGGCCTCCTCGGCGCGGCGGCCGCGGCGGCCGCCGCGCCGAGCGGGACGAGCGGGCGCGCGGGGGCGGACTCGCTGTCCTGACGCCGGAGCGCGGCGGGGATCCCGGGGCGCCGTGAAGTGGCCCGGGAGCCCCGGGTGTTGCGGCCCGGCGCGGAGGACCCGGGCGGTGTGGAGTGGTGCCCGTCCCCGGGTGGTGTGGAGTGCGCCGGATCCCGGGCGGTGTGGCGCCGGCGAGGGAGACCCACGTGCGGCAAGCCGGGCGCACCGGGTGTGCCGGGTGCGCCGATCGAGCCGGGCATGCCGGGCGTGCCGATCGAGCCGGGTGTGCGGGGCGAGCCTGGTGCGCCGATGGAGTCCCGGCGCCGCCGGACAGGCCGGGGCACCGAACCCCCGCGCCCGTCACTCCTCCCGTACCCGCTCCGCCGTCCGCTGCTCCACGATCACCAGGAACGTGTCGGACTCCAGGTCCATCACGACCCGGGCCGGCACCCCCTCGTCCCGTCGCGCCCCGGCGAATTCCTCCGCCGGCCAGCTGCCCCGCGGGCCGCCGGCCGGGAAACGTTCGAGAACCCTACGACTCATTCTCCGCACCCCCTCGTGCTTGCCGTTCTCAACGACGGCTGCCCGGAAGTGTCACGCACATGCCGAGACACGCCGTCGCGGGTTTCCGTGGCAGGGTGTTGCGGGCAAGCCACTGGGGGCTACCGAAGAGGGGGAATCGTGATCGTCTGGATCAACGGGACGTTCGGCGCGGGAAAGTCCAGCACCGCGCGCGAGCTGGTCGATCTGATCCCGAACAGCACGCTGTACGACCCCGAGCTCACCGGCGGGGGGCTGCGCCGCCTCCTTCCGGCCAAGCGGCTCGCCGAGGTCGAGGACTACCAGGACCTGCCGATCTGGCGGCGGCTGGTGGTCGACACGGCCGCCGCGCTGCTCGCCGAGGTCG
The DNA here is from genome assembly GCF_051305195.1 of Streptomyces sp. Qhu_M48. NCBI lineage: Bacteria > Bacillati > Actinomycetota > Actinomycetes > Kitasatosporales > Streptomycetaceae > Streptomyces > Streptomyces sp. Qhu_M48. Next base: position 2,853,312 of record NZ_CP195432.1, read on the forward strand.
GCGGCGTCCTCGTCGTCCCCATGACCCTGCTCCGCCAGGAGTACCGGGACGAGATCTTCGGCGGGCTCGCCGCCCGCCGCATCGAGGTGTGCCACATCCTGCTCGCTGCGGAGGAAACGATCCTGCGTCAGCGGATCGACAGCCGGGCGGAGTACGGAGACCCCGAGGTCGACGCCCGCGTCCGCGAGTGGTGCCACGGCCACGTCGCGCCCTACCGGGCCGCGCTCGACTGGCTCGCCGCCGACGCGTACACCGTCGACACCTCGGCCCTGACCGTGACCGAGGCCGCCCGGTCCGTCGCCGACGCGGTCCGCTCCGGCCTCGCCGCCCCCTGCTCCATCGTCCAGACCCCCGAGCCCACCGGCGAGACCCTCGCCGCCGGCGTCCTCCTCTTCGACGAGCAGGACCGCTTCCTGCTCGTCGACCCCACCTACAAGCCAGGCTGGGAGTTCCCCGGCGGTGTCGTCGAGACCGGGGAACCTCCCGCCCGCGCCGGGATGCGCGAGGTGGCCGAGGAGATAGGCCTTGAACTCGACGCCGTACCCCGCCTCCTGCTCGTCGACTGGGAACGCCCCCAGCCCCCCGGCCATGGCGGGCTGCGCCTCCTCTTCGACGGCGGCAGACTCGGCCCCGCCGACACCGAACGCCTCCACCTCCCCGGCGCCGAACTCCGCGGCTGGCGCTTCGTCACCGAGGAGGAGGCCGCCGACCTCCTGCCCCCCGTCCGCTACCGGCGCCTCCGCTGGGCCCTGCGCGCCCGCGAACGAGGCACGGTGCTCAACCTGGAGGCGGGAGTCCCGGTGGGCTGAGGCACCGACGCGCGCCTCGGCGCTGCCGCTGTCTCTCCGCGCGGCCTCCGCGGACGTCGTCGCTACGCGACCGCGGCGGCGAGCCGGGCCGCCGTGTCCTGGGTCACCGGGGCGCCGTGGCCGCAGCACAGCACCGAAGGCGCGAGCTTCGCGAGCGCGCGCATCGAGTCCATGGCGAGCGCGCGGTCGACGTGGAACACGCCGAAGGTCACGCCCTGGACCGACGCCACCGTGTCCCCGGTGAACAGCACTCCGTGGCGCGGGAGATGGACGGCGATCGAGCCGGGGGTGTGGCCGGGGGTGTGGACCACCACCGCGCCGTCGCCGAAACCGAGCTCCTCGCCGTCCTCGACCTCCCGGTCCACCCGGGTCGGCGGCGCCTCCGGCACCGTCAGACCGTGCTCGAACAGCGGGAGCTCCCACTCCAGGAGGTCGGGCTCGGGCACCGGCGCCTCGCCCCGGATCACCGGCGCGTCCAGCCGGTGCGCGAGGATCTCGGCGCCGTACCGGTCCGCCAGCTCCCGCGCCGCACCGACGTGGTCCCGGTGGCAGTGCGTCAGCACGATGCGGCGCAGCCGGTCCGGGTCCAGTCCGGCCGCCCGTATCGCCGTGGCCGTCCCGGTCGCCGTACCGGCCCAGCCGGCGTCGATCAGGGTCAGCTCCTCCTCGTCCCGCCAGAGGTAGGCCTGGCCGATGGAGAAGTCGAGGAGGTGCAGGCGCGGGGTGATCCGGAGGGCTTCCATACGGCGAACCTACGCACCCGCGCGGGTCCGCCGTGGGCTTCTACGCTCTCGGCGAGCTTCGCCGAACGCTGAACCGGCCGAACGCTGAACCGGCCGATCGGGGCCGGCCGATCGGGGACGGTCCGTCGGGGCCGGTCGGCCGGAACCGGCCGCGACGGGACGTCAGGCCTGCTTCGAACGCGCGTAGTTGACCAGGAAGTGCGCCTCGGCCACCGACAGGCGCTCCAGCTCCTCGGGCGACACGGACTCGTTGGGCGCGTGGATCTGCGCCTCCGGCTCGCTCAGACCGATCAGCAGGATCTCCGACTCCGGGTACAGCGACGCCAGCGTGTTGCAGAGCGGGATCGAGCCGCCCATGCCCGCCGTCTGCATCTCCTCACCGGGGTAGGCGATCCGCATGGCCTCCGCCATCGACGCGTACGCGGGGCTCGACGTGTCCGCCTGGAACGGCTGGCCCTGGCCGACCTGTTCGAGGGAGACCCGGGCGTTCCACGGGGTGTGCTTCTCGATGTGCGCGAAGAGCAGCTTCGTCACCTCGGCCGAGTCCAGGCCCGGCGGGACCCGCAGGCTGAGCTGGGCACGGGCCGACGCCGGGATCGAGGGGGTGGCCCCGGCCACCGGGTGGCAGTCGATGCCGATGACCGTGACGGCCGGACGCGCCCAGATCCGGTCGGCCACCGTGCCGGCGCCCGGCAGCGCCACCCCGGCGAGGACCTTGGCGTCCTGACGGAAGTCCTCCTCCGGGTACTGGAGCCCCTCCCACACCTGGTCGCCCGGCAGCCCGTCGATGACGGTCGAGCCGTCCGGGCCGCGCAGCGAGTCCAGTACGCGGATCAGCGCGGCCAGCGCGTCCGGCGCGGCACCGCCGAACTGACCGGAGTGCAGGTTGCCCTCCAGGGTGTCGATCCCCACCCGGATCATCGTCATACCGCGCAGGGTCGCGGTCACGGTCGGCAGACCCACGCGGAAGTTGCCCGCGTCGCCGATCACGATCGTGTCGGCGGCCAGTACGTCGGGGTGCTGTTCGGCGTACCGCTCCAGACCGCCCGTACCCTGCTCCTCCGAACCCTCGACGATCATCTTGACCGTCACGGGCACGCCGCCGTTCGCCTTGAGGGCGCGCAGCGCGAGCAGGTGCAGGATGAAGCCGCCCTTGCAGTCGGCGGTGCCGCGCCCGTACCAGCGGCCGTTCCGCTCGGTCAGCTCGAACGGCGGGGTGAGCCAGGCGGACTCGTCCAGCTTCGGCTGTACGTCGTAGTGCGCGTAGAGAAGGACGGTCGGCGCCCCGGCCGGGCCGGGCAGGATGCCGTACACCGACTGCGAACCGTCGGGGGTGTCGAGCAGCGCCACGTCCTGGAAGTCCTCGGCGCGCAGGGCGTCCGCGACCCAGCCGGCCGCGGCCTCGCACTCGCTGCGGGGCGCCACGGCCTCGTCCGCCACCGACTCGAAGGCCACCAGCTCCGTGAGCTCGGCCTTGGCCCGGGGCATCAGGGACCGTACGGTCTCGGCGATCGGATTCGAGGTCATGGGCACGCTCCTGATGGGTGCGACGTTACGACGTGAGGACGGCGTTCGGCGTATGTCGTGGTACGTCGAACGCACCGCCGATCCTACGGCGCGGGGCTCCGGCTACCGCGCCGTAGGATGCGTCAGGAGCAGACCACCGGTCGGATCAGGAGCAGAAGCACATCGTGAGCAGCGAGCACGCAGAGAACGCCGGTCCGGAGAACACCGCGCCCGAAGGCGCGGCTCCTGAGGGCATCGGTGTGGAGTCGGCGAGGGAATCGGTACCGGACACCGCCGCGTCGGACGAGGTCACGGACGGGACCCCGGGCGGGAGTGCGGACGGGGCCGCGGACGCGGCCGTCCACGTCACGGATGACGCGGTGTCGGACGGCCCGGCCTCGCCGGACGAGACGGCGGATTGGACGGCAGGGGCGGACGCGGCGTACGTGGCCGACGAGGACGACGAGGACGACGAGTCGGCCGACGTCTGGGACGTCGTGGTCGTCGGCGCCGGACCGGCCGGCGCCTCCGCGGCCTACGCGGCGGCCGTCGCCGGACGCCGGGTCCTGCTCCTGGAGAAGGCCGAACTGCCCCGGTACAAGACCTGCGGCGGCGGCATCATCGGCCCCTCCCGCGACTCCCTGCCGCCCGGCTTCGAACTGCCCCTCCAGGACCGGGTGCACGCCGTCACCTTCTCCCTGGACGGACGCTTCGCCCGCACCCGCCGCTCGCGCAGGACGCTCTTCGGGCTCATCAACCGCCCGGAGTTCGACGCGCAGCTCGTCGAGCACGCCCAGAAGGCCGGAGCCGAACTGCGGACCGGCGCGACGGTGACCCGCGTGGAGCAGCACGGCCCGGCCGTCCCGGACCGGCGGACCGTCGCCGTGGTCCTCTCCGACGGCGAGACCGTGCTCGCCCGCGCGGTCGTCGGCGCCGACGGCAGCGCCAGTCGCATAGGCGCCCATGTGGGGGTCAAGCTCGGCCAGGTCGACCTGGGCCTGGAGGCGGAGATCCCCGTGCCCCCGTCCGTGGCCGAGGACTGGAAGGGCCGCGTCCTCATCGACTGGGGCCCGATGCCCGGAAGTTACGGGTGGGTCTTCCCCAAGGGCGACACCCTGACCGTCGGCGTCATCTCGGCGCGCGGCGAGGGCGCCGCCACCAAGCGGTACATGGAGGACTTCGTCGCGAGGCTCGGCCTCGCCGGCTTCGAGCCCACGATCTCCTCCGGTCACCTGACGCGCTGCCGCACCGACGACTCGCCGCTCTCCCGCGGCCGGGTCCTCGTCTGCGGCGACGCGGCCGGGCTCCTGGAGCCCTGGACGCGCGAGGGCATCTCGTACGCGCTCCGCTCGGGCCGCCTCGCCGGTGAGTGGGCGGTACGGGTCGCCGAGGCCAACGACGCGGTCGACGCCCGACGTCAGGCCCTGAACTACGCCTTCGCCATCAAGGCCGGGCTCGGTGTCGAGATGGCGGTCGGCCGTCGGATGCTCACCGTCTTCGAGCGCCGCCCGGGACTGCTGCACGCGACGCTCACCGGGCTGCGCCCGGCCTGGAACGCCTTCGCGGACATCACGCGGGGTTCGGCGACGCTCGGCGGCATGGTCCGCTCGAACGGCATGGCACGACGGGCGCTGGAGATGCTGGACCGGCGGATGGACACCACGACGGGTGTCGGACCCGCGGGCCGCGGAGTGGGCCAGCGGGAGCGGTCGGCGCCGGAGGGCGAAGTCCTCGACGAGGTCCAGGGCGAGGCGCCGAACTCCCCGGACGCCGGGGCTCCCGAGAAGCCGCAGGCCCCTGAAGCGGTCTGAGCGAAGCGGCTGAGGCGAGCGAATCGGCTGAGGCGAGCGAAGCGGTCGAGGCGATCGCGGGCGACGAAGTGAGTGCGGCGGACGGGCTCCGCCACTCCGGCCGGTTCACGCGGCCGGGGTGGCGGGGCCCGTCGGCGTGACACGGAAGACGGGGTGCTTGGGGGCGATGGCGCGCAGCTCCGCGTCGGAGGAGTCGGGGCCGACGCCGCCGAAGAAGACGCCGACCTCGGCCTTCCAGCGCTTGAGGTAGGCGCGGAGCAGCGCGGGCTTGTCGTCGTCGGCCACCTCGGTGACGTTGAACTCCTGCGTGTGCTTGCCGAGGATCAGCTGCCCGCCGCCCGCGGCCCGCATGTTGTGGGTCCACTGGACGTGTCCGCGCGGGGCCACGAGGTACCGGACGCCGTCCACCGTGAGGAGGTTGACGGGGGTACGGCGCCACTCGCCGCTCTTGCGGCCGCGGACGGCCAGAACGCGGGACCCCCAGACGCTGATGCCGCGGCGGGTCAACCAGGCGACCGTGCGGTTGAGGACGTTCACCGTGATCCAGCCGGGCTTCATGACGTGGGCGGCGGGTGCGGAGCCGTTCGCGCCGGTGGGGCCGGTGGGGCCGGTGGGGCCGGGGGTGCCGTTCGAGCCGGCGGGCTGGGCGGCGGGTTGAGGGGTCATGGGGGTCCTCCTGCGGGCGGGATCGGAGCCGAGGGCGGCCGCGGAAGCAAAGTGTGAGCACTGCTCTCGCTTGAGACCAGTGTGCACGCGTCCGCGCCTCCGGGCAAGAGCAGTGCTCTCATTTCGAATCACCGCTCCGAAAGTGGATACACTGCTCTCCATGACGACCGTTCAAGGAGCCCGCGCCCGCGCCCGCATCGAGATCACCGCCGCCATCAAGGGCGAGGCCCGCACCCAGCTCGCCGCCGAAGGCGCCGCCAAGCTGTCCCTGCGGGCGGTCGCCCGCGAGCTGGACATGGTGTCGTCCGCGCTCTACCGCTACTTCCCGAGCCGCGACGACCTGCTCACCGCCCTGATCGTCGACGCCTACGACGCCCTCGGCGCCGCCGCCGAACAGGCGGCCTCGGCGACCGCCGGGCAGCGGCCCCTGGACCGCTGGACCGCGGTCTGCCGGGCGGTCCGCGCCTGGGCCGTCGCCCACCCGCACGAGTACGCCCTGATCTACGGCTCCCCGGTGCCCGGCTACACGGCGCCCCAGGACACCATCGGACCCGCCGCCCGCGTCGGCCTCGTCCTCATCGAGATCACCCGTGGCGCGCACCACGGCGAGGGCGTCGCCCTCGCCCCGCTCCCGGAGGCGCTCGCCCCCGAAGCCGCCCGCCTGGCCGCCGACGTCGCCCCGGATCTCCCGCCGGCCCTCGCGGTCACGCTCGTGGCCGCCTGGTCGCAGCTGTTCGGCCTCGTCTCCTTCGAGGTGTTCGGCCACTTCCAGAACATCGTCGAGGACCGTGACACGTTCTTCGCGACGGCCGCACGCCGACTCGGCCAGGACGTGGGCCTGCTGCCGCGCGGCTGAGCCGGACGCGGGCTGCGGGAGCGCCCGGCGGGGTGCGCGGGAGGGCCCGGCGCGGTGCGCGGGAGCGCCCGGGGTCCGGTCAGTCGATCGCGGGGCTACGGCGTTCGACGAGGACGACGTCCCGCCAGACTCCCCGGTGGCGCCCCAGCCGCTCGCGGGTGCCGACGACGCGGAAGCCGGCCCTCGTGTGGAGGGCGAGGCTGGCCGTGTTCTCCGGGAAGATGCCCGACTGGACCGTCCAGACCCCGGCCGCCTCGGTGGACGCCAGCAGCTCCGTGAGCAGGGCCAGTCCGGTGCCGCGACCACGGGCGTCGGGGTGTACGTAGACGGAGTGCTCGACGACTCCGGCGTACACGCACCGGTCGGAGAGGGGCGTGACGGCCGCCCAGCCGAGGACCCGGCCGTCCTCGTCGACGGCCACCAGACGGTGTCCCGGTGCCCGGGTGCCGTCGAACGCCTCCCAGGCCGTCTCGAACGTGGCGTCGCCGCCCCCGATGCCGAGCCGGTAGATCTCCCGCACCTGATCGGCGTGCGCGGGCAGCATCGCGGCGATCCGCACGGACCCCTCGGCCCGACCGGTGGCGGAGTCCCCGGCCCGACCGGTCACGCTGCCGGTCACGCGGCAGCCCCCTCGATGCCGAGGTCGGCGAGCAGTTCCCGTACGAGGTGCTCGATCCGGTCGCGGATCGGCCGGACGGCGGCGACGCCCTGGCCGGCCGGGTCGTCCAGGCGCCAGTCCAGATACCGCTTGCCCGGGAAGTACGGGCAGGCGTCGCCGCAGCCCATGGTGACGACCACGTCGGATTCCCGCACCGCCTCGACGGTGAGCACCTTCGGGGTCTCGGCCGAGATGTCGATCCCGACCTCGTCGAGGGCTTCGACGACGGCCGGGTTCACCGCGTCGGCCGGAGCGGACCCGGCCGAGCGCACCTGGACGCCTCCCCGCCCGAGGTGGGTGAGGAACGCGGCGGCCATCTGGGAGCGTCCGGCGTTGTGCACACAGACGAACAGGACGGACGGGACCGGGGTGGCGCTCACGGGTGGGCACTTCCTTCACGGGCGGGAGGAGACGGGAGTACGGGGACGGACGTGGGCGGGACCGCGGGCTCCGGTGCGGGACCGGGTACGGCCGCGGGCTCGGGTGCGGGTACGGTCGCGGTCGCGCCGGCGGATGCGACCGCGGACCCGGACCCGGCCGTGCGGCGGCCGAAGAGCGGGCCGAACAGGGCGAGTCCGGCGATCAGTCCGCCCAGCTGGGCCACGACGAACATCGGCACCGAGCCGGGTGCGATGCCGGCGAAGGTGTCGGTGAGGGCGCGGCCGGCGGTGACGGCCGGGTTGGCGAAACTGGTGGACGAGGTGAACCAGTAGGCCGAGCCGATGTAGGCGGCCACGGCGGCAGGGGCGAGGTGCGCGCGCCCGGCCCGGTTCAGTCCGAGGATCAGCAGCACAAGGCCCGGGGTCGCCACGACCTCACCCAGCCACAGGTGCGGGGCGGACCGCTCGTGCGTGGACCACCGGACCAGCGGCTCGGCGAACATCGCGTCCGCGAGGACCGCGCCGAGGCCCGCCCCGGCGATCTGTGCGGGCAGGTAGGCGGCGACCTCGCGCCCGCGCGGGCCGGCGCCGTCGCCGGAGCGGCGGCCGGTCGCCCAGGACGCCAGGGTGACGACCGGGTTGAAGTGGGCGCCCGAGACGGGGCCGAGCAGGGGCGATGAGGACGCCGAGGCCGAACACGGTCGCCACCGCGTTGGCGAGCAGCTGCACTCCGACGTCCTCGCTGAGCCGGGAGGCCTGGATTCCGGAGCCCACCACCACGGCGACGAGTGCGCCGGTGCCGACGAACTCGGCAGCCGCACGGCGCCCGAGCGGAGCCGTGGAACTCACCGGGAGGCCCCGGCGGTCCCCGCCGCCCCGGCTGCCCCGAGCGATTCGACCGCCGCGACCGACTCCACCGCCCCCTCGGGCGCGACGGGCCCCGAGGTCGCCTCCCCGGGAGCCCGGAGCAGCGAGGAGAGTCGCGTCAGGGCGGCGGGCAGCACCCAGTAGTAGACCCAGGTCCCGCGCCGCTCGGAGCCGACCAGACCGGCCTCCCGGAGCACCTTCAGATGGTGGGAGATGGTCGGCTGGGAAACGTCGAAAGGCCCGGTCAGATCGCAGACACAGGCCTCGCCGCCCTCGTGCGAGGCGATCAGGGACAGCAGTCGGAGGCGGACGGGGTCGGCCAGAGCCTTGAACATCCGCGCGAGGTCGACGGCGGCCTCCGCGCCCAGGGGCTCCCGGACCATCGGCGAGCAGCAGGCCTCGGCGCCGTCCGGTTCGAGCAGCGGCAGCTTCATATTCGACATGTGTCGACATTGACGGCTGTCTCTCCAGGGGCAACCTGGGGAGCAAGATATCGACAGTCATCGATACAAGGTTCGCGGCGTTCGATGCCGTGGCCCAGGTGATCGCCGTACAGGAACCCGATCGGGGAGCCCCGTCATGTCACGTGTTCAGCTCGCCCTGCGCGTCGCCGACCTCGAAGGATCGATCGCCTTCTACTCCAGGCTGTTCGGCGCGGAGCCCGCCAAGCGTCGCCCCGGCTACGCGAACTTCGCCCTCGTCGAGCCGCCGCTCAAGCTCGTCCTCATCGAGGGCGAGGCGGGTGAGGACACCCGCCTCGACCACCTCGGCGTCGAGGTCGGCTCCACCGAGGACGTCGCCGCCGCCACCGACCGGCTGGCGCGGGCCGGTCTGGCCACCCTCCCGGAGACCGACACCTCCTGCTGCTACGCCCTCCAGGACAAGGTGTGGGTCCACGGACCCGGAAAGGAGTCCTGGGAGGTGTACGTCGTCAAGGCCGACGCCGACACTCTCGCAGGCCCGGCCGGCTGGGCTGAGCGAGCGCCGTGCCTCAGTCGCGGACGGCGACCTTCGCGGGAGCGTCCTCGGCGGCCGTCCCGCTCGCCTCGGCGGGCGTGGAACGGGCCACCACGACCGACGGTTCCCCGCCCCGCTGCCTCCGGAGCCCGGGCAGGGTGATGAGCAGCCCGGCCAGCGCGATGACGGTGACGACGGCCAGGCCCGGACGGTAGTGGTCCAGGACCGCCTGCGGGGAGGCGGCCCCCTCGGCGCCGTCCGCCGTGATCACGGCGGTGACGACGGCGAGGAACAGCGCGCCGCCGACCTGGATCGAGGTGTTGAGCAGCCCCGACACCATGCCCTGCTCGTGGTCGTCCACGCCGTTGGTGGCCTGGATGTTGAGCGAGGGGAACACCAGGGCGCAGGCAGCGCCGAGGAGCAGCATCGACGGCAGGATGACCGCGGCGTACTGCGGGGTGAGCGAGATCCGCAGGAACAGCGCGTACGCGACGACGAGCAGCGTGAAGCCGGTGGCGATGACCCGGGGCGTGCCGAAGCGGTCCACGATGCCGCCGATCTTCGTGGACGAGAGGGCCACGAGCACACCGGCGGGCAGGAAGGCGAGGGCCGTCTGGAGCGCGGACCAGTGGAGCAGGGACTGCATGTACTGGGTGACGATGAACTGGAAGGCGACGTACGAGCCGAAGAACGCGGCGGCGCCGAGCTGGGCCCGTACCTGCGAGCCGGAACGCAGCACCCCGAGCCGTACGAGGGGACTCGCGCTGCGCCGTTCGATCAGGGCGAAGGAGACGAGCAGGGCGGCGGCCGCCAGGAAGGACAGCAGGGTGCGGGCGGAGGTCCAGCCGACCTCGGGGGCCTGGACGACGGTGAAGACGAGCAGCAGCATCGCGGACGTGCCGGTGACGGCGCCCGGCAGGTCGTAGCCGCCGACGGAGTCCTCGCGGGCACTGTGCGGGATGAGGCGCAGCGCGAAGACGAGGGCGATCAGGGCGACGGGGGCGGGGAGCAGCATGGTCCAGCGCCAGCTCAGCTCGGTGAGCAGCCCGGACAGGACCAGGCCCATGGAGAAGCCGGTGGCCGCGCAGGTGGTGTAGATGGCCAGGGCGCGGTTGCGCTGGGGCCCTCCTTGAAGGTCGTGGTGATGATCGACAGGCCGGCGGGGGCGGTGAAGGCGGCGCTGAGGCCCTTGATGAAGCGGCTGGCGATCAGCAGCGGTCCGGAGTCGACGAGGCCGCCGAGCAGGGAGGCGAGCGCGAAGACGGCGAGGGCGATGAGGAAGACCCGGCGGCGGCCGAGCAGGTCGGCGGCGCGGCCACCGAGGAGCAGCAGGCCTCCGTAGCCGAGGATGTAGCCGCTCACGATCCACTGGAGGGTGGCGGTGGAGAGGCCGAGGTCGGTGGCGATCGAGGGCAGGGCGACGCCGACCATGGAGACGTCGAGGGCGTCGAGGAACATCGCGGCGCAGAGCACGAGCAGGGTGCCCCAGAGACGCGGACTCCAGCGTTCCTGGACGGAGTCGGGCGCGTCGGTGAGCGGAGAGGTCATGGGCAGCACGGTACATGCGCATGCATTGAATGCAAGTGCATTTAATTCCCGTGCAACAAAAGAGGTCGTTTCTGCTAACGTGCGGTCATGGCAGCGAACAAGTCCGAACGCGCGCTCGTGGACGAGTGGCGTGACGTCCTCGCCCTGCACGCCCGTACGACCTGTGAGCTCGACCGGGCGCTCCATCCCCACGGACTCGGAGCCAGCGACTTCGAGGTCCTCGACGTCCTCGCCGAGGGCGCGGCCGAGGACGGCCCGGCCTCCTGGCGCGTCCAGGAGCTGGCCGGACGGGTCCATCTCAGTCAGAGCGCCCTGTCCCGGCTGGTCGCGCGCCTGGAGAAGGACGGCCTGGTCCTGCGCGGGATGTGCCCCGAGGACCGGCGCGGTGTCCAGGTGAGGCTGACCGAGAAGGGCCTTGCCCGCCACGCGGAGGTACTGCCGCTGCAGCGCGACGTACTGACCCGGATGCTGGCCTAGATCACCCGATCCCCGAGGTCTCGCGCCACAGCCGGGCGAGCCCCTCGTCCCCGGTGATCGTCACGGCGCCGACGGGCAGCCGGTTCCACAGGGTCAGGTACAACCGGTCGGCGGGACCGCTCAGTTCGGTGTCGGCTTCCGCCGCCCCGCCACCGCGTTCCGCCCGGGGCCGCTCGGCCGAGAGCCGCACGGTCCAGACGTCGCCCGTGTCGCTCGCCCGCACCCGCAGGGTCCGGGGCTCGGAACTCTTCATCTCCAAGGCCGGATTCTGGCAGCCCGCACCCGACGTCGCACCAGGAGTACGGCCCTCAACTCGCCTGCGGGGCTCCCGCGTTACGGGCCCAGTACCCCATCACGGCGGCGCCGGCGGCGAGCGCGGCGACCGTCGTGAGGGCCACCGGCAGGGAGAACCAGTCGGCGAGGAACCCGATCGACGGCGGACCGAGGAGCATTCCCCCGTACCCGAGCGTGGACGCGGTCGCGACCCCGGCGGGACCGGCGACGGCGCCGGCGCGGGCCACGGCGACGGGGAAGATGTTGGCGAGACCGAGACCGGTGACCGCGAAGCCCAGCAGGGTGGCCCAGACGGTCGGCGCGAGCGCGCCGAGCAGCATGCCCGCCGCGGCCGTCGCACCGCCCGCGACCAGGGTGCGGGTCTGGCCGAGGCGTTCGAGCAGGGCGGTTCCGGAGAGCCGGCCCGCGGTCATGGTCAACGCGAAGACGGAGTATCCGGCGGCGGCCACCCCGGGGTGCGCGCCCAGATCCTGCTCCAGGTGGAGCGCCCCCCAGTCGGCGAGTGCCCCTTCGCCGTACGCCGTGCAGAGCGCGATGACCCCGAAGACGACGACGACACGGCGGGATCCGCGCGACGGTCCGTCCCCGGCACCGGCCGCGAGGGACTCGGGCCGCGGCCCGGGGGAGGGGTGACGCAGGAGTACGGGCCCGGCGACCGCGGTCAGAGCCAGGCCGACGACGGTGAGCCCGAGCAGATGCGTGGTGGGGGAGAGCCCTCCGGCGAGCAGCCCGCCGAGCCCTGCGCCGATCATGCCGCCGAGGCTGAACGCGGCGTGGAAGCTCGGCATCACGGGGCGCCGGAGCGCGGCCACGAGATCGACGGCGGCGCTGTTCATGGCGACGTTGATCCCGCCGTACGCGGCGCCGAAGACGAGCAGGACGAGGCCGAGCGCGAGCGGGGACCGGGTGAGCGCCGGCAGGGCGACGGAGAACGAGAGGAGTACGGCGGTGGTGACGGTGACGGCATGGGAGCCGTACCGACGGCAGAGGCGACCCGTCAGCGTCATGGTGATGACGGCACCGGCGGACACTCCGAGGAGGGCGAGGCCGAGATCGCCGGCGGAGGCGCCGGTCTGCTGCTTGACGGCGGGAATCCGGACGACCCAGCCGGCGAACAGGAAGCCGTCGAGGGCGAAGAAGAGGGTCAGGGCGAGGCGGAGGCGGGACAGGGAGTGCGCGACGGTGTCTCCGCCGGAGCCCCCTGATGTGGCCGTCCGTACTTTGTTTAGTAGCGGCACAAACTCAGGATAGGGGGATGCCCCACCCGCAATCAAGCGAACGGCGAACGAACCCCGAGACCCCCACACACGAGCCCCACCCGACGCCACTCACCCCACGGCCCCCTCGCCCACCACGCCAGGAGCCCCAACGAGCCACCCACCCCAGGACGCGATCGACGCCGGCCCGCATGGACCCCCACCCCACCCACGCCAACCCCTACGGGGCACCCACCCCACCCACGGCTCTCGGCCTCCGGACTCGACCTCCAAGCTCGGCTTCGGGGCCAGCCCTCCAGGCGGGTCAGTCATCCCGACGGGGTGAGCCCTCCCGGCGGATCGCTCCTCCGGCGGGTCGCTCCTCCGACGGGTCAGTCCTCCACGGGTCAGCCGGCCACGCGCGGGAGTGGGGGACGCGCGGGGGCCGTGTTCGGGACGTAGAGCGTGATTTGTGGCGCGTAGGAAGTGCGCCCACGTTCCAAGGCCCAGAACGCGCCGTAAATCATGCAGTCCCGGACACGGCCCCGGAGCGGCCCCCACGGCCCACCCCCGGGCGGAGACGCCCCACCCCCGACCGGGAACCCCACCACGGGCCACCACCCCGCCCCACCGGGCCACCACCGCCCCGCCCCACCGGAACACCACCCCCCAGCCCCACCACAGACAGTCCGACCACCCTCCCGCCCCCCCCAGACCCCCACCCGGAACCGCCCCACCCCCTGATCATGGGAGACTCGCCCCCATGAACGGCAAGGCGACGACGACCCGGACACGGCTGGACAGAGGGCGCAACGCGCTCGGCCCCGCACTGGAGCTGGTGCACACCGGCAGGGCACCCACCAGGGCCGTCCTCACCGCCGAACTCGGCGTCACCCGAGCCACCGCCGGCGCCGTCGCCGCCGAGCTGGAGGCTCTCGGCCTCATCCGCGTCGACTCCAACCCCGGCGCCGCCGCCGGATCCCAGGGCCGGCCGTCCCACCGTCTCGCCGTGGACGAGAAGGGCCCCGTCGCCCTGGCCGCCCAGGTGCACGCGGACGGCTTCCGCGCCGCTCTCGTCGGTCTCGGCGGCACCATCGTCGCCACCGCCCCCGGCTGCGTCACCGTCTCCGCGGACCCGGCCCAGGTCCTCGGCGCCGTGGTCGACGCGGGTGCGGCCCTGCTGCACGAGACCGGCCGCCGCTGCGTCGGCGCGGGCCTCGCCGCCCCCTCCGCCGTCGCGGAGCCCGAAGGCACCGCGCTCAACCCGCTGCACCTCGCCTGGCCGGCCGGAGCGCAGGTGCGGCAGATCTTCGCCGAGCGGGTACGGGCCGCCGGTATCGAGGGTCCGGCCTTCACCGGCAACGACGTGAACCTCGCGGCCCTGGCCGAGCACCGCCACGGCGCGGGCCGTGGCGCCAGGGACCTGCTCTGCGTGGCCACCGGCCACCGGGGTGTCGGCGGCGCGCTGGTCCTCGACGGCCGCCTGCACACCGGCAGCGCGGGCCTCGCCCTGGAGGTGGGTCACCTCACGGTCAATCCGGAGGGCCGTCCCTGTCACTGCGGCAGCCGGGGATGTCTGGACGTCGAGACCGACCCGCTCGCCTTCCTGACGGTGGCGGGCCGCGCGCCGGGACCTGAGGTCTCGCTGCTCCAGCAGTCCCGTGACCTGTTGCGCACCAGCCCCGATGATCCGGGGGTCCGGGTCGCGGTGGGGGAGTTGATCGACCGTCTGGGACTGGGTCTCGCCGGTCTGGTGAACATTCTCAACCCCGACCGCATCATCCTAGGGGGGCTGCACCGCGAGCTCCTGGACGCCGACCCCGAGCGGCTCCGGGCGGTCGTGGCGGATCGGAGCCTCTGGGGCCGCAGTGGCGGGGTGCCGATCCTCCCCTGCACCCTGGACCACAACAGCCTCGTCGGCGCGGCCGAACTGGCCTGGCAGCCGGTGCTGGACGACCCGCTGGCGGCACTGGGCCGCGAAGCGGTCTGACGTCAGGGCCGCTCCTCCACGAGCGCGGCGAGCCGGTCGAGGGCCGTGCGCGTGCCCGCCTCGTTGTCGGCGTCGGGAACGGCGTCGGGAACGCCTTCGTGCACGAGGACCACGTCCGTGCCGCCCTCCAGGGCGATCAGCGTCGTCGTGACGGTCATGGCGCCCCGCAGGCGCGGGTCGGGGGTCTCGAACTCGAGGATCTCGACGACACGTTCGTCGGGCAGCAGCTCTACGAAGCGCCCGTGGTACGTGTCCGTGCGCGCCCCCGACTTGCCGACGCCGTCCGCCGTCTCGTACGTGAGGGAGACCCGGAACGTTCCCCCTTCGCGCGCGTCGAAGTCGTGCACCTCGCAGGTCATCCCGTACGGCACCCGCCAGCGCGGGACGGCCCCCGGGTCGAGGAGGGCGCGGTAGACGGTGGCGGGCGGAGCGTCGATGTGGCGGGACACGCGCGTGGTGTACACCCGTACCAGGCTAGGCCGTGGGCGCCGCGAGCGCTCTATGACCGGGCGGGTCCCGGCCGATGGGAAACCCCCTGGGCCGGAGCGACCGGAGGACGTACCGTTCCGCCTCATGACCTCTTCAGAAAACGATCTTCCTCCGCGCCTCGGCGGCCTCACCTTCCACGGCCCGCTCTCCGAGGCCCGCGCCACCCGCCTGATCGGGCGGCTCGCCGACACGGGGCCCGCCGACGTGCTCGACATCGGCTGCGGCTGGGGAGAGTTGCTCCTGCGGGTCCTGGAGGCCGCCCAGGGGGCCAAGGGGGTGGGGATCGACATCAACGCCGAGGACCTGGCCCGGGGCCGGGCGCTCGCCGAGGAGCGGGGGATCGCCGACCGCGTCGAGTTCGTCGAGGAGTCGGCGCTCGGCACGGGCCGGGGCCCCGTCGACGCGATCCTCTGTCTCGGGTCGAGTCAGGCGCTGTGCGACCCCGAACAGCCCCACGACCCCGCCGCCGCCCTGCGCGAGCTGCGCCGGCTGGTGCGGCCGGGCGGGCGGGTGGTGCTCGGGGAGGGTTTCTGGGAGCGCACGCCCACCGAGGCGGAGCTGGCCGCCATGTGGCCCGGCGCGCACGTCGGGGACCACTTGTCCCTCGGTGCTCTGGTCGACCTCGCGATCGAGGCGGGGTTCCGGCCCGCGTGGATCGAGACGGCGAGCGCGGAGGAGTGGGAGGAGTTCGAGTCGGGTTACCGGTACGACACCGAGGTGTGGCTCGCCGCCCACCCGGACCACCCGCTGGCGGCCGAGACCCGCGAGCGCGTCGACCGGCAGCGCGCGACCTGGCTGAACGGCTACCGGCGCGTCCTCGGCATCACGTACCTCACCCTCGTCGCGGTGGCGTAGGGGCAACGGCGGTCGGCAGGGCGCGGGTCACCGCTGCCGCCCCGCCCCCAACCCCGCTCGTCCGGGAGCCGAAAGGTGCAGCACCTGGAAGCGCTCGCCCTCGTCGGCGGGCGCTTCCGCGCCCGCCCAGAGAGTGAGGGTCAGCAGCTCCCAGTGGCGCGGATCCACGGCGAGGGCGGAGGCCACCACCCCGTCCCGCCGTGCGTCCCGCGCGTGCCGGGTCACCGCGTCGGCGACCGCCGCGCCGGGCGGGACGGCCTCCCCGAGCGGGGTCCTGCGACGCGTCGCGGTGCCCGGAACCGAGGCGGCCGCGGGCCCTTCCTCGTACGACAGCCCGGTCCAGTGCTGCACCACGGGCCGGCCGAAGTCGTCGACGATGCCCTGGAACCCCGGACCCCAGAGGAAGGAGTTCATGCCCTCGGGGGTGGCCCACAGATAGAAGGGCGCGTACTGGTTGACGGGCGAGTCCGACGCCGACGCCGAGGGGGACGACGGCGACTCCGACGGCCCGTCCCCCCGCTCCCGTATCAGGTACGCCTTCAGACCGAGCCCGGGAAAGGCGTCGAGCAGATGCCCCCTCGTCGCCACGCGTCTGCGGATGATCTCCATGTCGTAGTCGGCGGGCAGGGTGATCTCGTACTGCATCGCGTGCACGGAAGGGGCTCCGTTTCTCTCTCCGGAGGGGACGGTCAGTCGGCGTCACGAGGGGCGAGCAGGGCCAACAGCCCCCGCACCGCGCTGTCGAAGGGCGCCCGCGACCCCGTGGCGCGGGCCAGTACGTACCCGCCCTGCACGGTCGCCAGGACCGTCGCCGCCGTCTCGTCCGCGTCCAGGGAGCCGCTCAACTCCCCACGGTCCAGGCCCTGCTGGACGACCTCGGCGAGCCGGATCCGCAGCCGGCCGATGACCTCGTCGATCGGGGCGCGCAGCGCGGGCTCGGCGACGACCTCGGGGTCCATCGTGAGCCGCCCCACCGGGCAGCCGCGCAGGACGTCACGCTCGCGCAGGAGGTAGGCCTCGATCCGGCTGTACGCCGTGCCCTCGCCGCCCAGGACCGCCTCGGCCACCGCCCCCATCTCCTCCGCCGTGCGCCGGATCGCGGCGAGCGCCAGGTCGGGCTTGCCCGCGAAGTGGTGGTACATGCTGCCCTGCCCCGCCCCGGCGGCCTGCTGGACGGCCTTGGGGCTGGTCCCCACGTATCCCCGCTCCCACAGCAGCTCGCGGGTCGCCTCGATCAGCCGCTCGGACGTGTTCATGCTCATGCCGCCACTGTACATACCAGTAGGTACAGTCCGGAACGTCTACGGTCGCGAGGCACCGGGGTCCGGGCCCGCGCGGCCCACCGCCCGCCCCGCCCCAAGGCCCGCGTGGCCAGCTCAGCCCGCCGGGACCGGACGGGCCGGGCGGTGGGCCGCGCGGGCCGCCATGACGACGGCCCGGACCGCGCTGGCGGTGACGACGGCGGGTGTGACGGCGGGCGCCGGAGCGGCCACCGGGGCCAGGACCGGGGCGACCGAGGTGCCGACGGGCACACCGGGGAACGGTCCGTACTCCGTGAAGGCGCTCTCGGCCACGGCGCCGTACCCGACCTGCCGACACGTCTCGACCGTGTCGCTCGGCGACGGCGGCGCCGTGAGCGTGAACCACACGACCTTGCCGTCGGCCCCGCACGAGCGCACGCCCCAGCTCTCGCTGACGGCGCCGACGATGGCCAGCCCCCGGCCGGAGGTGGCCAGTTCCTCGCAGGCGTCGAGGGCGTCGAAGCCCTCGGCCGGGTCGAGCGGGTCCCGGGTGCACGCCTCCGGTATGCGGGGGTCGTGGTCCCGGACGGAGACCGTCAGCCGGTCGAGCAGCAGCTCGATCTCGACGGTGCACCCCTTGTCCGGCCGGGCGTGCCGGTGGACGTTGGTCAGAAGCTCGGTGAGACCGAGCACGGCATGGTCGACGAGTGCGTCGACGTGCCAATGTCGGAGGTGCGCGGAGACGATCCTGCGGACCTGTCCGATCCGCGACGGCAGGGCCTGTAGCTCCACCGCGTAGTACCTGCTCGGCTCGCTGATCACGGCTGCGACTCCCCGAAGTAGTCCGGAAGAAGACGAAGATTCGGATCTCTGGTGCGGTATGGCAGGGTGGCGACCTGCACGCTGTGTCACCACCGGTCAACCCTCGGTGAGGTGGTTCCAGCGTGAGCCACCCGTGACCGCACCGCAACTCGCGGCGACGGGCGACCGGCGGCAACCGGCAACCGGCAACCGGCGACGGGGCACCGGCGACGGGTCGCCCGTCGCGACGGGTGACCGACGGCGGTCGGCCGTCGGTGCGCGACCGCCCGAAGAGCCGAGTCCTAGCTCACCGCCGCCCCGCCGCCCGCTTCAGGGCCGCCAGGAAGCGCCCGGGCTCCTCCGACGCCTCGTGGTCGTCGTTCCCGGCGTCGCCGTTCCTGTGCAGCGTCAGCCGGTAGCGGGTGCCGTTCACGGTGGCCACCGCCTCGTCGGGCTTCGCGAACCACGGGCGCCCCGCCCGGACCGCGCCGACGGGGGCGCTGTCGATCTCGCTGCCGTAGCTCGTGAGCAGGGCGAGCCGGCCGTCCTCGATCCGTACCTCGCCCGCGCGGGTCAGTGAACGCAGCCAGCGGGCGATCCCCACGCCCCTGGCGCTGAACTCGGGTTCCGACATGCCGATCCGCCCCTCTCGCCCGGTTGCCGTTCCCAGTGTGCCGGGCCGTCGCGGCCCGCACCAGTGGCCCTTCCGCAAGCCATCCCTATGGAGACTCAAAGGAAACGTTTGCCCAGGTGGGAGCGGTATCGTCGGCAGGGGGCACCCCCATGGAAGTCACCGAGGAGAGGCGCGGATGAGCACCACGGAGAACAGCGCGGAGAACAGTACGGCGAGCGCCGTGACCATCGCCGCAGCCACCGCCGCGGTGACCGTCGACGTCGACCGCAGCGATCCGGCGTACCGGTCCTGGCTCAAGGAGGCCGTCCGCAAGGTCCAGGCCGACGCCAACCGCTCGGCCGACACGCATCTGCTCCGCTTCCCGCTGCCCGAGAAGTGGGGCATCGACCTCTACCTCAAGGACGAGTCCACCCACCCCACCGGCAGCCTCAAGCACCGCCTCGCGCGCTCCCTCTTCCTGTACGGCCTCTGCAACGGCTGGATCCGGCCGGGCAAGCCCGTCATAGAGGCCTCCAGCGGTTCGACCGCCGTCTCCGAGGCGTACTTCGCGAAGCTCATCGGCGTCCCCTTCATCGCCGTCATGCCCCGCACGACCAGCCCGGAGAAGTGCCGGCTCATCGAGTTCCACGGCGGGCAGTGCCACTTCGTCGACGACTCGCGCACGATGTACGAGGAGGCCGCCGCGCTCGCCGAACGCACCGGCGGCCACTACATGGACCAGTTCACCTACGCGGAGCGGGCGACGGACTGGCGCGGCAACAACAACATCGCCGAATCGATGTACCAGCAGTTGAAGTTGGAGCGCTACCCGGAGCCCGCCTGGATCGTGGCCACCGCGGGCACCGGCGGCACCTCGGCGACCATCGCCCGCTACGTCCACTACATGCAGCACGACACCCGCATCTGTGTCGCCGACCCCGAGAACTCCTGTTTCTTCGACGGCTGGACGCACCACGACCCGCACGCCACCTCCGACTGCGGTTCGCGGATCGAGGGCATCGGCCGCCCCCGCATGGAGCCCAGCTTCGTGCCCGGGGCCGTCGACCGCATGATGAAGGTGCCCGACGCGGCGAGCATCGCCGCCGTCCGTGCCCTGGAGACCGCGATCGGCCGCAAGGCGGGCGGTTCCACCGGCACCGGCCTGTGGAGCTCCTTCAAGATCATCGCCGAGATGGTCGCCCACGAGCGGACCGGCAGCGTCGTCACGCTCATCTGCGACCCGGGCGAGCGCTACCTCGACAAGTACTACTCCGACGACTGGCTGGCCGCCCAGGGGCTGGACATCGCCCCCTACAGCGCCGCTATCGAACGGTTCCTGGCGACCGGGGTCTGGCCGGAGTGAGCCGCCGGTCGAGCCTGCGCGCGGCGTCCCGGAAGGACAGCCCCACGCCCGGCCCGGCGAGGCGGAGCCCGATCCGGAGCGGGGCGGCGCCGTCGACGGCCATCGTCCAGCGCAGCCGGGTTCCGGTCCCGGCGGGGGAGAGGTGCCACTCCTCCGCCATGGCGGTGACCCCGGGCGCGTTCGTCCGGTCCACCCGGTAGGCGTAGCGGACCTCCGGCTCGGCGGCCAGGATCGTCTCCTCGAAGTGGACCCCGCCGCGCAGCCGGACGGTACGGCCCGCGCCGTCCCCCGTCGGGACGGCGGAGGTGATCGCGGTGAACCAGTGCGGCCAACTGCCCACCTCCACCGCGAGCGACCGGAAGACGGCGGCCGGTGGGGCCGTCAGGGTCGCGGTGAGGACCAGGCGGACGGGTGCGGACGCGGTGAAGTCGAGCTCCACCGGCCTGAGTCGGCGTGCCATGGACCGTACCTCCCGGGTCGCGGACGGAAGTGCGACCTTAGCTGACATGCTGTCAACAGCACAGGGGGCGGCGGAGGCCGAGGCCCCCGGGTCCCGCCCCTTGACGGCCTCCACGTCGGCGGCCGCCATGTCTACGGACACCACGTCGACGGCCACCAGGTCCACGAAAGCCACGTCGGCGGCCGCCTCTCCGCCGAGGTCGGTCACTGCCTCCCCCGGGGATGCTCAGCCCTTCCGCAGCAGCCCGTCCACCGCGCGGCCGAAGAGGAACCGTCCCGCTCGCGACAGCACCGGATCGAAGACCCGGGGCACCCCGCGTACCGACAACTCCTCCGTCCACACCACCCGGCTGCCGCCGTCGCCCGAATCCATCACCTCGACGAGCGCCCAGCCCCTGACCAGCCGGCCCGACTTCTCCAGCCGGCACGCCCCGGACCGGCCCGCCGCCGGAGGCTCCCAGCGCACGACCTCCATCGGGTCGTCGAACGCGAGCCGGCCGAGCCCGGTGCGGGCGGTGAACCGGGTCCCCGCCCGGTTCGGCCCCGGCGTCAGCACCCTCGTCCGGGTCAGCGGCACCTGACGGCCGTGGGCCGGCCAGTCCGTGAGCCGCCGCCACGTCTCCTCGGGCGCCAGCGGCGCCGTCCGCTCGACCCGGAAGACGCTCACGCCTGCTCCTCGCCCGCCACCACGAGTCCCGGCAGGTGCTCCGTGACCTCGGTCCGTACGCCCGGGGGCAGGCCGCCGTCCGTCACCCAGGTGTCCACCTCGTCCAGCGCGCCGAACGAACTCAGTCCCACCGTGCCCCACTTGGTGTGGTCGGCGACGACCACCACCCGGCGCGCCGAACGCATCAGGCACCCGTTGGTCTCCGCCTCCGCCAGGTTCGGCGTCGAGAGCCCCGCCTCCACCGAGATCCCGTGCACCCCGAGGAACAGCAGGTCGAAGTGGAGCGAGCGGATCGCCCGGTCCGCCACCGGACCCACCAGCGCGTCGGAGGGCGTGCGCATCCCGCCCGTCAGGACGACCGTCGCCGCCCCGCGCCGCGACTCACCGCCACCGCCCGCGAGATGGGCCTCGTGGAACACGTCGGCGACCCGTACCGAGTTGGTCACCACCGTCAGGTCGGGCACGTCGAGCAGGTGGCGGGCGAGGGCGTAGGTCGTCGTACCGCCGGAGAGGGCGATCGCCGTGCCCGGCGCGACCAGGGCCGCCGCCGCCCGCGCGATCTCGTCCTTGGCACTGGGCTCGAGCACCGACTTCGCCTCGAAGCCCGGCTCGTGGGTGCTCGCCTCCACCACGGGAACGGCCCCGCCGTGCACCTTCGCCAGCATGCCCTGCCGGGCCAGCGCGTCCAGGTCGCGGCGGATCGTCATGTCCGAGACGTTCAGGCGGCGGGTCAGTTCGTTGACCCGTACACCGCCGCGCCGCCGTACCTCGTCGAGGATCAGGGCACGCCGCTGCTCCGCGAGGAGGTTCTGGTTGTCAGTCACCGCCGGGGCCGGTCCTTCCGCAGGAGACAAGGGGATGGGTGTCGGATTCGGTGAGGAACGGTGCGCAGGCGCACGACCGTCCGCGATCCTGGTGCCGACGTCGCATCTTCCCACCCTGAGAGGAAGTCCCCTCAGTGTCCCCTGCCACACCCGCCCCCAAGGGCGGGGGCGCGGCGCTCGAACTCCTCGTCCACGGAGTCGGCGGAGCCACCCCCCAGTCCATGCTCGACGACCCCAGGACCGTACGGATCACCGGCGACCGGACCGCCGCCATGCACCGGCGCGCCGAGGACCTCGACGCCGAGGACCACCCCGAGCGGTACGCGGCCGGCCCGGTGCGGGAGGCGTACTGCTGGTCCAACCTCACCTCCGGGGACGGCGCCCGCGCCCTGTGGCTGCTGCTCCTGCCCTTCATGGTCGCCAACCTGGCGCACTGGATGCGCCCGCCCTCCCAGGGCCGGCCGGGGCTGGCCCGGCTGTACGGAGTCCTCGTCCGGCTCGTCGCCCTCACCCTCACCGTGCTCCTCACCGCCGCCGCGTGCGAGGTCGCGCTCGACCTGACGGCCTGGCAGTGCGCCGCGAGCACCGGCTGCGCCGACGACCACTCCTGGCTCGGCTTCCTCTCCGCCGGGCGCGGTGGCTGGTGGTCCCTGCCCGGCCGCCGGCTCGCCCTGGCGGCCCTGGTTCCGGCCCTCCTCGTCGGCCTCCTCTGGTACCTGTCGAACCGGACCTGGAGCGCGTACGAGGCGCAGCGCCCGCCCACCGGCTACGACGACCCGGTGGAGGAGCCCCGGCCGGCTCCGGGGCACCGGCCCCACCCGGACCTCGGCGCCGCCCCGGACCTCGGCGCCGCCCCGGGCCTCGACGCCCCACCGTCCCTCCGTGTCGACCGAGGGACCGCCCGAGGACTCGGGACCGGTCCCCGGCTCCAGGCCGACACGGAGCCGGCCGACCACGGGGAGCGCGCCCCCGGTCCCGTCGAGCCGCGGCCCGCCCTCGGCCGCCCCGGCTTCTGGTACGGCCGCCGCCTCGTCGCCCGCCTCAGAGCGGCCCACACCGCGGCGGGTTTCCTCACCGTCGCCGCCGCCCTCGCCACGGCCACCGCCCGGTACGACGCCACCGTCCCGGGAGCCGGGGCCGTCCTCGGCCGGGCCCTCCAGGCCGCCGTCGCCGCGCTGGCCGTCCTCGTCCTCTCGGTGGTCTGCCGCCGGGGCCGCAGCGAGCGCCGTCTCGACCTGCGCGTCGAACGCGCCCTCGTCTCCCGGCTCCCCGGCCTCTCCCTCGCCCTGCTCGCCCTCACCGCCCTGTACGCCGGCTGGTCCCGCCCCGGCTGGGAATCCGGCGGGTCCCTCCCCGGCGACGCCGTGTTCGGCGCCCTCACCCTGGTCCAGGGCGGCCTCGTCGTCGCCCTCGGCGCCGTCGCCCTGCTCCTCCAACGGCCCCGCAGGGACCCGCGTACCGCGCTGCGCGGCCTCGGCGGACCGGCCGTCGCCATGCTCGCCTGCGCCCTCGCCGGAGTCATGTCCGGGGGAGTGGCCCAGCGCGTCGCCGACTGGCTCGACGGACCCGCCACCCCCGGCATGGGCGACGCGGGCCCCCGGATAGCTCCTCCCGTGCTGCTCAGCTGGCAGGCCTCCGTCATCCCCGTCCTGCTCCTGCTGCTGCTCGCGCCCGCCGTCCTCCTCGCCGTCCGCACGGTGCTCGCCGCCGAGCGCCTGCGCCCCCAGGTCGAGGCCGACTACGACGCCGCCGACGAACGCGACCCGGTCCGCACCGGGCAGATCGCGACGGGCCGGGCACGGGCCTCGCTCACCGACTCGGCGCCCGTCCTCGTCGGCGTCGTCTCCGGCGCCACCCTGCTCCTCGGAGCCGCCTCCGTCGCGGGCGCCTGGGCCAGCGGCAACGTCCCCGGCCGGGCCTTCGACGGGGCCCACCCGGCGGTCGCCTCCCTGGCCTCCGTCACCCAGGCCGTCGGCTCCTGGATGATCGGCTTCGGCTTCCTGCTCTTCGTCACCTGGGGCCGCCGCGCCTACAAGGACGCCTCGGCCCGCCGCACCATCGGCATCCTCTGGGACGTCGGCACGTTCTGGCCCCGCGCCGCCCACCCCTTCGCCCCGCCCTGCTACGCCGAGCGGGCCGTCCCCGACCTGACCTGGCGGATGAGCTCCTGGACGCGGAGCACCGGCGGCCGGCTCGTCATCTCCGGTCACTCCCAGGGCAGCGTCCTCGCCGCGGCCGCCGTCTGGCAGCTGCCGCCCGCCACCCGGGGCCGGGTCGCGCTCCTCACGTACGGCTCACCCCTGGAGCGGCTCTACGGGCGCTGGTTCCCCGCCTACTTCGGCCCCGAGGCGCTGCGCGGCCTGAACCGTACGGTGCACTGCTGGAGCAATCTGTACCGCGCCACCGACCCCATCGGCGGGCCCGTCAGGGTCCCCGCCGAGGGCGGCCGGCCGACCGTCGACGCGGCGGTCCTGCTCGACCCGGTCGTCTACGGCCGCACCCGCCGGCACCCGCTGCCCGAACCGATCCTGGGCCACTCCGACTACCAGGCCGACCCGGCGTTCGCCGAGCGGCGCACCGATCTCCTCGACCGGCTCCCGCCCGCCCTGCCGCACCAGCGCGAGCCGGACACACAGATCGGTCAGGGCAGTTCGGGGAGATCCTCCGGATAGAGCAGGGTCAGTTCGTCCGTGCTCGCCTCGGTGAGCGCGGCGACCCGGCCCGCGTGCCGCTCCACCATCGACTCGAACGTCTGGCGCGCCGTACGGCCGTTGCCGAAGGCCGGGCCCTTCGGCAGCTTCGTGAAGTACGTGAGGAGCGCCTCGTCGGTGCCCGGGGCGAGCCGGTACTCGTGCTCGTCCGTCTGCTGGCCGACGATCCGGAGCAGCTCGTCCGGCTCGTAGTCGCCGAAGGTGATGGTCCGGGAGAAACGGGACGCCACACCGGGGTTGACGGTGAGGAAGCGCTCCATCTCCGCCGTGTACCCGGCGACGATGACCACCACCGCGTCCCGGTGGTCCTCCATCAGCTTCACCAGCGTGTCGATGGCCTCGCGGCCGAAGTCCCGGCCCGAGTCCTCGGGCGAGAGCGCGTAGGCCTCGTCGACGAACAGCACCCCGCCGCGCGCTCGGTCGAAGGCCTCCTGGGTCCGGATCGCCGTCGAGCCGATGTGCTCGCCCACCAGGTCCACCCGGGACACCTCGACCAGGTGTCCGCGCTCCAGGACGCCGAGGGAGGCCAGGATCTCGCCGTACAGCCGGGCCACCGTCGTCTTTCCCGTGCCCGGGTTGCCCGTGAAGACCAGGTGGCGGCGGACCGAGGCCGCCTTGAGCCCCGCCTCCTGGCGTCTGCGCCCCACCTCGATCATGTTGGTGAGGGTCCGCACCTCCAGTTTGACGCTCTCCAGGCCCACGAGGGCGTCGAGCTCCCCGAGCACGTCCTGCGAGGAGCGGGCGGACGGCACCGGCTCCGGTTCGACCGGGACGGCCGCGACCGGAGTGGTACGCGGAACGGGCACCGCGCCGAGCAGCCCCGCCGTCTGGGTGGCCGTCAGGACGGTCCCGCCGTCGGGTACGGAGGAGCGGACCGCGCTCTCGTCGCTGGTGCAGTCCTCCGCGCTCGCGCCCTCCTCCGGGAACTCGTAACCGCCGCGCGCGCAGCGCTCCGTACGGCACTTGCGCAGGGTGGTCCGGCAGCCGTCGGTGACGTGGAAGCCGTACCCGCCGCTGCCCGTGACCCGGCAGCCGGTGAAGGAGCCGCGCCCCTCCGCCGACACGTAGAAGCCGGCCTCGGCGGGCGAGGTGACCGTGCACCGGTCGATCGTGGGGTCGGCGCCCTTCGTGACGATGACCCCGGTCTGTACGGAGTCGATCGTGCAGCCGCCGAGGGTGCCGCCGCTGCCGTGGTCCCGGAACCAGGCGCCCGTGGAGGCCTCCCGGATCCGGCAGTCGTCGAGCTGGGCGGTCGCCCCGTCGCTCACCGAGACCGCGGTGTTCCGCACCTGCGAGAGATCGCTGTCGACGACGTCCACCCGCGATCCCCGGTCGAGGACGAACAGCGCGTCCGGTACGTCGTGCACCCGGCAGGAGTCGAGAACGGCGGTCGCCCCGTCGCTCACCCACACCGCCGGGTAGTCGCCCGTACTGTCGTGGATCTCGCACTGGTTGGCGTCCACCCGGGTCCCCGGGTCCCACACGGAGAGGCCGTTGCGGCCGAAGCGGCGGACGGTCGACCGCGTCAGGGTCAGGACCGAGCGGGAGCGCAGGTCGACGGCGTTCTCCGGGACGTCGTGGATGTCGCAGTCCGAGAGGGTGAGCACCGCGTCCGTGTCGAGGGTGATGCCGTCGGCCGAGGTCCGGTGCACCGAGGAGTCGGTGAGATGGGCCGTGGCGCGGGCCGCGATCTGGAGACCGGAGCCCTTGATCTCGTACACCTCGCAGCCGACGCCCTCCAGGCCGCTGCCCTCGCCGGTCACGGCGATCCCGGCGCCCGAGGCGTGGTGCACCCGGCAGCGCTCCAGACGCGGATGCGCACCGCCCCGCACCGAGATCCCCGCCTGTCCGGCGGACACCACCTCGCACTCCTCGAACACGCCGCCCGCGCCGTCGAGTACGGCGATGCCGATCCCGGCCGGGTTGTCGACCGTGCAGCGGCGGACCGTCGGCCGGGCCGCGCCCCGCACCTCTATCCCGGCGGCGGAGCGGGTCATGATCCGCAGGTCGAGGAGTTCGGGGGTGCCGTCCTCGATGAGCAGCGCCGGGGCGGCGACGTCCTGCCCCTCGATGTGGAGGTCCTGGACGGTGACGGAGGCGCGCAGCGTCAGCGGCACTCCGTCCGGCGGCGCGATCCGCACCGAGCCGATCGCGCCCTCGGGGCCGCGCAGGGTGACGGCACGCCGCACCACGAGGTTCTCCCGGTAGGTGCCCGGGGCGACGGTGAGCACGTCCCCGTCCCCGGCGGCCTCCAGGGCGGCGGCAAGCGAGGGGTACTCACCCGTGCGGCGCCGCCAACGCGATGTGCCGGTGTGCGTCACCTGGACCGTGCCCTGTGCCATGGGTGTGTCCTGCCCCCGCCTCATGCCTCGCCGCTGATCCGATGCCCCACCGTAGCGCGCGCGGGGCCGACGGGTTGACGGGTCGCGGGGCCGCGGGCGTGCGGGCACGGGGTGGGCGTCCGCGCGGGTCACACGCGGTCAGGGGACGGTCGCGGGTGGTCGATGTCGGTCGGGCTCGATCGCGCGGCAGACGATTCCGCGGGAGCCCCCGCGAGGCCCTCCCGCCCCGTCAGCTCCCGGTGCCCGTGCGGCCCCAGTCCGGCCCGGTCGCCGCCCACGCGCGGTCGAGGCGCGCGTACCTCAGGAGCACCACCCGGCGTACGGCGAGGCGGCGGACGGTCTCCACCAGGAGGCCCGCGAGGAGTGCGGCCGTCAGACCGGCGATGACCGCATGCGCGCGGGCGGTGTCCGCGTGCATCGGAGCCGTCACCGGATGACCGTCCCGGTCCGTCCAGAGCGGGAAGGTGGCGCCGGGCGCGGAGTTCCGCCGGGCCGTCGTCACCGTTCCCGTCCGGGCCGTGCCGTCCGGTGCGGTCCACTCGGCCACCACCGGGCGGCGGAGCCGCTCCTCCCCGGCCGCGTCGGCGGTCCGCGCGCCGCTCGGGGGCCGGTCGGCCGGGCGGAGCACCCGGGCGGTGGCCGGCACCCGCTGTTCCTGCTGGGCGCGGACCGCGCGCTGGAGCGAGCCGTGGGCGGAGGCGCCGGCCGCCCAGCCGGTCAGGGGCACCACGACGCAGAGCAGGACGAGTGCCGTGAACGCGACCCAGGCCTCGACGAGATCGGTGGTCCGTCGCAGCGAGTTGTGCCGCCAGCGCCAGAGGCCGATGGCTGCGCGCACGTCGGAACCCCCTCGTCGTCCACCGCCGTTCCTCCGACGAGTCTGCCCCGGGGGAGTGTTCCGCGCCCGTCGGGCCGGTGAAGTGTGACGGGGGTCCCGTCGGCCATGTCCCGGTGCGGGTGCGGGTGCGGGTGCGGGTGCGGGTGCGGGTGCGGGTGCCGGGCGGGCCCGGGTCGGCCACGGGTCAGTCGAGGATCTTCACCGCGTCGCCGACCCGGACCGTGCCCGTGTGCTCGGGGACGAGGTTCTGGCCGAAGACGACCCGGCCGTCGCTCTTGCGGTGCCGGGCGAGGGTGCGCAGCGGCTCCTTGCCGCGCGCGGCGGTGAACTGGTCCGTCGTGGTGACCACGCAGCGCCCGCAGGGCCGGGCGACACGGAAGGTGACCTCCCCGACGGCCAGCCGCGTCCAGCCGTCCTCCGCCCAGGGGGAACTCCCCTCTATCACCAGGTTCGGCCGGAAGCGGTTCATGGGAAGGGGGCCTTCGTCGGCGTGGTCCCCCTGCGCGATGAGGGAGTTGAGGGCGTCGAGCGAGGACGAGGTGGCGACGAGGAGCGGATAGCCGTCCGCGAGGCTGACGGTCTCACCGGGCCGCGCGTACGCCGGGTCGACGGGGCGCCGGTGTTCGGGCGCGTCCATGTGGACGAGCCGGAAATCGCCCTCCAGGTACGCCGAGAGCCAGCCGGCCGCCGCGCGGTCGGCCGGCACGACCTCCACCGGCTTGTCGAAGATCTCCACCGTGACCGTGGCCGAGGGGTGCGGCACCTCGACGGTCAGCGGCGGGTGGCCGGGCGCGGACAGGGTGATCCCGCCGCCCGCCAGCGGCTCGGCCGTGGCCAGCGCCATCCGGGGGTGACGGCGCTGGGTCACGACCTTGTCCGCCGCGTCGACGACCGCCCAGCGGCGGTCCCCGGCCAGCCCCCAGGGCTGGACCTCGGCCTCCGCGAGGGCCAGCGCGCGCATGGCCTTCACCGGATGGACGTGGACGGAGCGGAGAACGGGAGTCGCCATGGGGTCATCCTGCCAGCCGCTCCGGCCCCGACGCCGCCGGTGGTGAGGGCCTGTCAGTAACCCCCGCCCTGGTAGGGACGGTTGTACGGGTCCTCGTACTGCATGGGCGCGGGGGCGGGCCGGGGTGCCGCCGGACGCATCGCCTCGTACCCCGCGGGCGCGGGGCGCGCCTGCTGCGGGTACTGGCCGCCCTGGTAGCCGCGCGGGGCCACCTGCTGCTGCGGGATGTACGGGGCGGGGGCGTGCTGCAGGGGCACGGGGGCCATCTGCGGCGTGGGCTGCGGGTATCCGTAGCCGTTGCCGTAGGAGGGCTGCGGGCTGGGCGCCGCCGGGAGGGCGGGCAGTGCCGCGGGAAGCGCCGGCAGGTAGGAGCCGCTCGAGGGGAAGCTGCTGCCGGTGTCGTAGGCGGCGGGCACTCGGATCGGGGCGATCTGAGGCGTGCCCCGCTCCGCGACCAGGGAGTCGTAGATCGGGGTGTCCGGGAAGGACGGCGCGGTGTGGTAACCGCCTCCATAGGTGGAGCGGGGGGAGGTCATGGCACATAAGTTAAGCCCACGATGTGCTGGTTGGGGAGCCTGATTAGAGGGTTGTTTGACGGGCTTCGTGAAGAAGCGGATCCCCAATCCGAGCGAACGTGCCAAAAACGGGCGGCGGAACGCGCCAAGATCGTGTAAAAGCCGAGTTCGGAGGGGGTTACCGGCGGGTCCGTCGCCCCGGGGCCGGCTCGGTGCCCCGGGCATGAAGAACACATAAAGAAAAGGTGCCGAGAACGGGCGGGGGAAGTGATCATGGGCATGCTTAAAGTGTCAATCCGAGGCTGCCCCGGGCGATGTGTACACGCCGAATTGACGGCGCTACTCCCCGTGTCGGGAAAACCATTTCCGTGAAGAAGGGCGGCACGCTCGCCCCGGGCGCCACCACGGTCACCGGAGGGCCACCACCGTCACCGGTCCGGCGCCGACGGTCACGGGTGCGCCACCACGGTCACCAGAAGGCCACCACGGTCACCGGTCCGGCGCCGCCTCCGGACGCGCGTACGTCCGGCCCTTCCACGCCGCACCGACCCCCCGGTAGTGGCGTACCGCCGAATCCACCGTCATCAGGAGATAGAGGAACGCGGTGAAGGGCAGCAGCGGGGCGAGCCACAGCGGCTGCCGGTAGTAGCGGAGCATCGGCACGTACGTCCCCGCCATCACCACCCAGGCCGCACCCCCCGCCCAGGCCGCCACGGCGTCCCCGCCCACCACGCCCGCCACCAGGCACACCGGCGGTACCAGATAGACGAGCACCAGGCCCGCCACCGTCCCCGCCAGCAGCAGCGGGTTGTGCCGCAGCTGCGCGTAGGCGCTGCGGGCCACCATCCGCCACAGCTCGCCGAGCCCCGGATAAGGGCGCACGCTGTCGACCCGCTCCGCCAGCCCCAGCCAGATCCGCCCGCCGGCCCGCCGCACCGCCCGCGCCATCGACACGTCGTCGATCACCGCCTGCCGGATCGCCTCGGGCACGTCCGCCGCCACCGCCGTCTCCGTCCGCAGCAGCACGCAGCCGCCCGCGGCGGCCGTCGCCAGCGGCCGCGCCCGGTTGATCCAGCGGAAGGGATAGAGCTGCGCGAAGAAGTAGACGAACGCCGGCACGACCAGCCGCTCCCACGGGCTCGCCACCCGGAGCCGGGCCATCTGCGACACCAGGTCCAGATCGTTCCCGACCGCCGCCGACACCAGGAGGCGGAGGCTGTCCGGCTCGTGGGCGATGTCCGCGTCCGTCAGGAGCAGGAACTCGGGTCCACGCGCGCGTGCCAGCGCCATGCCGTGCCGCAGCGCCCACAGCTTCCCCGTCCAGCCCGGCCCCGGCTCACCCGGCGACACCACGGTCAGCGGCAGGCCGCCGCACCCGTCGGCCAGCTCGGCGGCGAGCTTCCCCGTGCCGTCCGTACTGCCGTCGTCCACGAGGATCACCTCGGCGACGCCCGGGTAGTCCTGCGCGAGCAGCGACGGCAGGCTCAGCGGCAGCACCTCCGCCTCGTCCCGCGCCGGCACGACGAGAACCACCCGCGGCCACGGGCCGCCCCGGCCGGGCCGGTCCCCGCGCGCGTGCCCACCGTCGACCGGCGGCAGACGCTGGTCCGTACGCCAGAAGAACCCCTGGCCCAGCAGCAGCCAGACCCAGACGGACAGGGAGACGAGCGCGAACCAGGCGAGAGTGCTCATTCGCGGCAGTCTGCCCCAGATCGCGGGGGATGCAAGGCCCATCGGCTAGGGTGACCGGGTGAAGATCGCGCTCATGGACTCCGGAATCGGCCTCCTCCCGGCGGCGGCCGCGGTGCGGCGGCTCCGGCCGGACGCGGATCTGCTCCTCTCCAACGACCCCGACGGCATGCCGTGGGGCCCGCGCACCCCCGAGGACCTCACGGGGCGCGCCCTGGCCGTCGCGCTCGCCGCCGCCGAGCACCGCCCCCAGGCACTGATCGTGGCCTGCAACACGGCCACCGTGCACGCCCTCCCGGCCCTGCGCGCCGCCCTCGAACCGGACATCGCCGTCATCGGCACCGTGCCCGCGATCAAGCCCGCCGCCGCGGCCGGCGGCAAGGTCGCCATCTGGGCCACCCCGGCCACCACCGGCAGCGCCTACCAGCGCGGACTCATCCGCGACTTCGCCGACGGCGCCGAGGTCACCGAGGTGCCCTGCCCGGGGCTGGCCGACGCCGTGGAGCACGCCGACCCGGAGGCCGTGGACCGCGCCGTCGCCGCCGCCGCCGCGCTCACCCCCCGGGACGTCCGCGCCGTCGTCCTAGGCTGCACCCACTACGAACTGGTCGAGGGCCGCATCCTCGCCGCTCTCGAAGCCCGCGGCCGCGCGGGACTGCCCCCGCTCGTCTTCCACGGCTCCGCCGACGCCGTCGCCGCGCAGGCCCTGCGCCGCGTCGGCGCCGAGCCCGCCCCCGACGCGGACCCCACCGGGAACATCTCCGTCCTGCTCAGCGGACGCCCCGGCCCCCTCCCCGCCACCGCCCTCGGCTACGCCGAAGGCCGCCTCCTCGACGCGGCTGCGGCCGCCCACTGAGCGGACCCCTTTCCTGGGCCCGGGCCCACCGGAGGTGACCTGAACCCGCGCCCGCTCACCGAGCGTGAGCGGATGACCCCGCTCCGCCGCGCTGTCCCCGGGGATCCTGGGTACGCTTCCCGATATGAGGGAGTACGACCCGGACGACCACCCCGACGAGCGGACGCCCGCCGTCTGGACCGGCCGCGCCACCAACCGTTTCCAGTGGGTCGCCGCACTCGCCGGCGCCGCCTGCGTGGGCCTCGGCATCACGCTCGCCGTCGTGTCGGCCTGGACCTCCGGGATCGCACCCCTCCTGATGGCCGTCGTCGGCTGCGTCGCCGCCGGAGTGCTCGTCCTCTTCGGCACGCTCGCCTTCGTCCACGTGGCCGTGCGGGTGGACGACCGCGCCATGGAGGTCCGCTGCGGCCACATCGGCGTGCCGCGCCGCCGCATCCTCCTCTCGCACGTCGTCGGCGCCGACTTCGAACCGAGCGTCACCCCGCGCCACTGGGGCGGCTGGGGCTACCGCTGGCGCCCCGAGAGGGGCACGGCCGTGGTCGTGCGGCGGGGCGAGGGCCTGATCCTGCGGCTGGGCGACGGGCGGACGTTCACCGTCACCGTCGACGACGCCGAATCCGCCGTCCGCGTCATCCGCGACCACCTCCGCCACCCCGCCCCGCCGGGACCGCCCACGCCCACCGGCGTCTGACCGCCGAGGACGACGCACTCCGCCCGGGCGCGGGAATCGGCGCAGATCACCCGGGCCCGCGCCCGGCCCCACCGCCCGGCCCCTCGACAGGAACGACCCGTAGACTCCGCAAGGTGAGCGCCACCATCACCCCCGTCGACGCGTCCGGCACCGACCCCGCGCCCGAGCCGGTCTCCCGGCTGCCGCGGTTCGTGCGACCCGGGGCGGCCCTGCTGTCCGGGTTCCTGCTCTACCTGAGCTTCCCGCCGCGCCCGCTGTGGTGGCTCGCGCTGCCCGCGTTCGCCCTGCTGGGCTGGACCCTGCGGGGCCGCCGCCTCCGCTCCGGGTTCGGCCTCGGACACCTCGCCGGGCTCGGCTTCCTGCTGCCGCTCCTCATCTGGACCGGCGAGGAGGTCGGCCCCGTGCCCTGGCTCGCCCTCGCCGCCCTCGAAGCCCTCTTCGTGGCCGCCGCGGGCCTCGGCATCGCCGCCGTCTCCCGACTGCCGTGGTGGCCGGTCTTCGCAGCGGGGGTGTGGATCCTCGCGGAAGCGGCACGCGCGCGCGTGCCCTTCGGCGGCTTCCCCTGGGGCAAGATCGCCTTCGGACAGGCGGACGGCGTCTTCCTGCCCCTCGCCGCCGTCGGTGGAACCCCGGTCCTCGGCTTCGCCGTCGCCCTCTGCGGCTTCGGCCTCTACGAGACCTGCCGGCAGGTCCGGGCCCACCGCGCGACCGGCACCGTCCCGCGTGGCCCCCTCGCCGTCGCCGCGCTCTCCGTGCTCGTCCCGGTCACCGGAGCCCTCGCGGCGCTGCCCCTCGTCGACGACTCGGCCGAGGACGGCACCGCCACCGTCGCCGCCGTCCAGGGCAACGTGCCGCGCCTCGGCCTCGACTTCAACGCCCAGCGCCGGGCCGTCCTCGACAACCACGTCGCCCGCACCCACGAACTCGCCCAGGACGTCGAGGCGGGCCGCGCGCCCCGGCCCGACTTCGTGCTGTGGCCCGAGAACTCCTCCGACATCGACCCGTACGCCAACGCCGACGCGGCCGACGTCATCGACGGCGCCGTCCGGGCGATCGGCGTCCCCACCGTGATCGGCGCGGTCGTCGCCCCCGAGACCGGCAAGCTCCGCAACACCCTCATCGAATGGGACCCGGAGCGCGGCCCGGTCGCCACCTACGACAAGCGGCACGTCCAGCCCTTCGGCGAGTACATCCCGATGCGGCCCCTGGTCCGCGTCTTCAACAGCAACGTCGACCGGGTGAGCCGCGACTTCGGCGCCGGCACGAAGGTCGGCGTCTTCGACCTGGCCGGTACGAAGGTGGGCCTCGCCACCTGCTACGAGGCGGCCTTCGACTGGGCCGTCCGCGACACCGTCACGCACGGCGCCCAGCTGATCAGCGTTCCCAGCAACAACGCCACCTTCGGCCGCACCGAGATGACCTACCAGCAGCTCGCGATGTCCCGGGTGCGGGCCGTCGAGCACAGCCGCTCGGTGGTCGTGCCCGTCACCAGCGGGGTCAGCGCGATCATCCGCCCCGACGGCGAGATCGTCTCGCGGACGAAGATGTTCACCCCGGACGTCCTGGTCGAGAAGGTGCCCCTGCGCTCCTCGCTGACGCCGGCGACCCGGATGGGCACCCTGCCGGAGGCCCTGCTCGTGGCGCTCGCCGCCGCCGGTCTCGGCTGGTCGGCCCTCCGCTCGGTGCGGGCCCGCCGCACCCGGGCGGAGTGAGGACCGGCCGTCCCGGCCCGATCCGTACGTGATCTAGGGTCGGGTGCATGGCTACCCCTGACTTCATCCGGTCCCTGCGCGAGACGGCCGGCCACCAGCTTCTCTTCCTGCCCGGGGTGAGCGCCGTCGTCTTCGACGACCGGGGCCGGGTGCTGCTCGGCCGGCGGTCCGACAACGGACGGTGGGCGGTCATCGGAGGCATCCTCGAACCCGGTGAGCAGCCCGCCGACGGCGCGGTGCGCGAGGTGTACGAGGAGACCGCCGTCCACGTCGAGGTCGAGCGGATCGTGCTCGTCGAGACCCTCCGCAAGCCCGTCGTCTACCCCAACGGCGACCGGTGCCAGTTCATGGACGTGTCCTTCCGCTGCCGCGCCGTGGGCGGCGAAGCCCGGGTCAACGACGACGAGTCGACCGAGGTCGGCTGGTTCGACGTGGACGACCTGCCGGAGATGAAGCGTTTCTCATACCTGAGGATCGAGAAGGCGCTGGCCGACGAACCCACATGGTTCAGCACCACAGCAACCGGCTGAACTGTGGGTCCGACACACATCGGTGGGGGAGAGGGCCCTTCATAGGGTGCGGAGCATGAGCGCCCCCATCACCGCCCTCGGTGCCGCAGCGGATCCCGGTCCCGACTCCGGACTCGGTTCCGACTCCGGACTCGGCCCCGGTTCCGTCGCCGCCGCACCCCAGCCCCGTGCCGTCGTCCTCGACCTCAGCGGCCGCACCGCGCTCGTCACCGGCGCGGCCGGCGGCATCGGGCGCGCCTGCGCGCTGCGGCTCGCCGCCTCGGGGGCCGAGGTCAGAGCCGTCGACCGGGCCGCCGAGGGTCTGGAGACCCTGGCCGAGGAGGCCGCGGGGCTCCCCGGGAGCCTCGAACCCCGGCTCCTCGACCTCACCGACCTCGACGCCGCCGAGGCGGCCGCCGCCGGCGCCGACATCCTCGTCAACAACGCCGGACTCCAGCTCGTCCGCCCCATCGAGGAGTTCCCGCCGGACGTCTTCCACACCGTGCTCACGGTCATGCTGGAGGCGCCCTTCCGGCTCATCCGGGGCGCCCTGCCGCACATGTACGCCCAGGGCTGGGGCCGGATCGTCAACCTCTCCTCCGTCCACGGCCTGCGCGCCTCCCCCTTCAAGTCCGCGTATGTGGCCGCCAAACACGGTCTGGAGGGCCTCTCCAAGACCGCCGCCCTCGAAGGCGCCCCGCACGGGGTCACCTCCAACTGCGTCAACCCCGGCTACGTCCGCACCCCGCTCGTCGAACGGCAGATCACCGACCAGGCGGCCGCCCACGGCATCCCCCCGGAGCGCGTCCTCACCGAGGTCCTGCTGAAGGACTCCGCGCTCAAGCGGCTCATCGAACCGGAGGAGGTCGCCGAGGCCGTCCTCTATCTCTGCACCCCTCAGGCCTCGTTCATCACCGGCACCTCCCTCACCCTCGACGGCGGCTGGACCGCCCACTGAGCGAGCCCCCTGTCGCTCCCGGGAAGGTTGTCCACAGGGGTGGTGCGACCACACGTTCGGCAGGTATCCCTGTGTCCATGTCCCACGAACACGTCTCCTACCTCGAACTCCTCGCCCGAGGAGCCGCGACGGAGGCCTACGACCGCCCCGTGCTGCTCGCCCGCGCGAGCGGCGCGGGCCCCGAGGAGCTGGCCGGGCTAGAAGAGGCCAAGCAGCTCGCCCTGCGGGTCCGGGCCGAGCTGGAGGGACGGCGCCGCCGCGAGGCGGAGCTGTCCGCGCTCTTCGAGACCGCCCACGACCTCGCGGGACTCCGCGACCTCGACGCGGTGCTGCGGGCCATCGTCCAACGCGCCCGCTCCCTGCTCGGCACCGAGGTGGCCTACCTGAGTCTCAACGACCCGGCCGCGGGCGACACCTACATGCGGGTCACCGAGGGTTCCGTCTCCGCGCGCTTCCAGCAGGTGCGGCTCGGCATGGGCGAGGGCCTCGGCGGGCTCGTCGCCCAGACAGCCCGCCCCTACGTCACGGACGACTACTTCGGCGACGGGCGCTTCCAGCACACGCGGACCATCGACACGGCGGTACGGGACGAGGGCCTCGTCGCCATCCTCGGCGTCCCGCTCAGCCTCGGCAGCCAGGTCATCGGCGTCCTCTTCGCCGCCGACCGCAGGGCCAGGGTCTTCGAGCGCGAGCAGGTCGCTCTGCTCTGCTCCTTCGCCGCGCACGCCGCCGTCGCCATCGACACGGCCAACCTCCTCGCGGAGACCCGCTCCGCCCTCGCCGAGCTGGAGCGCGCCAACGACATCATCCGCGAGCACAGCGGCGTGATCGAGCGGGCCTCCGAGGTCCACGACCGGCTCTCCCAACTCGTCCTGCACGGCGGCGGCGTCCACGACGTGGCCGACGCCGTCTCCGAAGTCCTCGGCGGAACCGTCGAGTTCACCGAGGAGGGCGCCGGAGCCGCCCGCCGCTCCGGGGGCCACGCGGTCCGCGAGGGCGACGACTGGGTGGCCGCCGTCTCCGCGGGCGGCGAGACCCTGGGCGCCCTCGTGCTCCACGGACAGCCCGACCTGGACCCGGTCGACCAGCGCACCCTGGAACGGGCGGCCCTGGTCACCTCCCTGCTCCTGCTCGCCCGCCGCTCCGCGGGCGAGGCCGAGCAGCGCGTGCGCGGCGAACTCCTCGACGACCTCCTCGACGCCCCCGACCGGGACCGCCGCCTGCTCCGTGAGCGCGCGGCCCGGCTCCGTACCGACAGCGCAGCCCCGCACGTCGTGCTCGCCGCCCGCATCGACCGGGCCGGCGGCGCGGCCGACACCGACGCCGGCGGCCGTGAGAGCGCCGACCGTCAGCGCCTCTGGTCGGCCGCCACCCACCTGGCCGCCACCCGGCACGGACTCGCCTCGGCGCGCGACGGGGGCACGGTGCTGCTGCTGCCGCTCGGCCCCGGCGAGAGCGCCGCCGAGCTCGCCCGGCAGACCGCCCGGAGCCTCGGCGGCACCCTGCGCGAACCGGTCACCGTCGGCGCCTCCGCCCCCGTACGGGACCCGCTCGACCGCCCGGACCAGGTGGCCGTCGCGTACGAGGAGGCCCGCCGCTGCCTCGACGCGCTCCGGCTCCTGCACCGCTCCGGACAGGGCGCCGCCGCGGAGGACCTCGGCTTCCTGGGTCTGCTGCTCGCCGACGGCCGGGACATCGACGGCTTCGTCGACCGCACCGTCGGCCAGGTCGTCGCCTACGACCGCCGCCGGGGCACCGACCTCGTACGCACCCTGGACGCCTACTTCGCGAGCGGCATGAGCCCCGCCCGCACCAAGGACGAACTCCACGTCCACGTCAACACGGTGGCCCAGCGGCTGGAACGCGTCGGCCGGCTCCTCGGCCCCGACTGGCAGTCGCCCGCCCGCGCCCTGGAGATACAACTGGCGCTGCGCCTGCACGGCCTCTCGGACGCGGTCTCGGGACGGTAGGAACCACGCCGAGGCCCGTGCCCGACTCGATCGCGAGCGGGGCACGGGCCTCGGCGTGGGCGGGTGTCGGAGACTCAGGCGTCGACGCCGACCCTGGCGTCCACCGGGGTCCCCTCCTCGATGTCCCCGAGGTCACGGTCGCGGGTCTCGCGGGCGCAGACGATGGCGACCACGGTCAGCAGGGCGGCGGCGATCACGTACAGGGAGATCGGGGTCGAGCTGCCGTAGTCGGCGAGGAGCGCGGTCGCGATGAGCGGGGCGGGCGCGCCGGCGGCCACGGAGGAGAACTGGGCGCCGATGGAGGCACCGGAGTAGCGCATCCGCGTCGCGAACACCTCGGAGAAGAAGGCGGCCTGCGGCGCGTACATCGCCCCGTGCAGGACCAGGCCGACGGTCACGGCGAGCAGCAGGGAGCCGAACGTGCCCCGGTCGATCAGCATGAAGAAGGGGAACATCCAGCCACCGACACCGACCGCGCCGATCAGGTACACGGGACGGCGGCCGATCCGGTCGGAGAGCGCCCCCCAGAGCGGGATGACGGCGAAGTGGACGGCGGAGCCGATGAGGACGGCGTTCAGGGCGGTCTGCTTGGAGAGGCCGACCTGGGTGGTCGCGTACACGAGGATGAAGGCGGTGATCACGTAGTACGAGATGTTCTCGGCCATGCGCGCGCCCATCGCGATCAGGACGTCCCGCCAGTGGTGTCGCACCACCGCGACCAGCGGCATCCTCTCGACCTGCCCGGCGACGGACTTGCGCTCCTCGGCGGCGGCGAGGGCCGCCTTGAAGACGGGCGACTCGTCGACCGAGAGCCGGATCCAGAGGCCCACGATCACCAGCACACCGGAGAGCAGGAAGGGAACGCGCCAGCCCCAGGAGAGGAAGGCCGCGTCCGACAGCAGCGCGGTCAGCGCCGACAGCACACCGGTGGCGAGCAACTGCCCGGCGGGCGCGCCGGTCTGGGGCCAGGAGGCCCAGAACCCGCGCCGCTTGGCGTCCCCGTGCTCGGAGACGAGCAGTACGGCCCCGCCCCACTCCCCGCCGAGGGCGAAGCCCTGCACCAGCCGCAACACGGTCAACA
Source organism: Streptomyces sp. Qhu_M48 (assembly GCF_051305195.1). Taxonomy (NCBI): domain Bacteria; kingdom Bacillati; phylum Actinomycetota; class Actinomycetes; order Kitasatosporales; family Streptomycetaceae; genus Streptomyces; species Streptomyces sp. Qhu_M48. The sequence goes on from NZ_CP195432.1 coordinate 2,892,263, forward strand.
GCACCGGGGCGGCGGACCCGACGGTCGCGTGCGTCGGCAGCAATCCGATGGCGAACGTGGCCCCACCCATGAGCAGCAGGCTGAGCACCAGCAGCTTCTTCCGCCCGAGCCGGTCCCCGTAGTGCCCGAACACGAGCGCCCCGAGGGGCCGGGCGGCGAACCCGACCGCGTACGTCAGGAAGGACAGCAGGGTACCGACCAGCGGATCGGAGTCGGGAAAGAACAACTTGTTGAACACGAGCGCGGCGGCGGACCCGTACAGGAAGAAGTCGTACCACTCGATGGTCGTCCCGATGAGACTGGCGGCGACGATCCGCTTGAGGGAGTTGGGTGGCGTGGGGGAGGGTGTTGCGGCGGCCATGTGCACCACTTCCAGGCAGGTACGGGGACGATTCGGTGTCGCCATACCGTAGGAAGCGGCAGGTCAGGGGCGTATGTGGTGGGACACCATAGTTCGGGTGTGCCGTGTGCGCCCGGCCTCCATGGCCTGCTGTCGCGACCCTGCCGAAGGCCTGAGAGGGGCCGGGAGAGGGGCTGTCCGGGTTGTACTGACCGGGCACGTTCTGGTGGTGCGGTGCTGACTCCCGTGCTGGGTCTGGGAGGGATATCCGTGTGTCTCTGACGCGGCCAACTCGTGCGTACGGCCTTCGTGCTGGACATGTGCTCCTCGGCCGGGGCACATGCTCAGACGAAGGCCGCTTCCGAGGACGACGGATGTCGAACCGAGTGATCAAGGTCGACGCATCGTTCGACGGCGCACGTCGGATATCACGTCAGGCGAACGTGGCGCCCCAAGTGGCCGGCCCGACGACGCCGTCCACACTCAGACCCTTGCTCGACTGGAAGCTGCGACAGGCCGCGTCGGAGCCTGGTCCGTACTGGCCGTCCACGGTGAGGGAATAGCCGTGCGCGCTGTTCATCCGGTACTGCCAGGTCGCTACGCTCGCGTGGACGGTGGCCGGGGACTGGCGGAAACTGATCCCGGGGTGGGGCAGGGGGCCGCCACCGGGGTTGACCTCCCCGCTGATGACCCGGGCGTACAGATTGCCGGGGCAGGCGGTCGAGTGGTGGTCGCGATGGCCGGTGATGGCTCGCGCCGCTCCGCCCGACACCCGCAGGCGGTTGATCCCGTACCTGATGGCGTCGATCAGCGCGGCGGTGATGACGTCATAGCCGCCGCTGGTGCCACCGGTCAGCGCACAGACCGCGTACCAGTCGTCATTTCCCTGCGTGGTGCCCTGGGCGGCCGTGCGAACGTTCTCGCCACGCCCCTGGAAGAGGTAGCCGTGGACGCAGGCGAGATGGCTGTAGGCGATGTCCGACCAGCCGTTGGAATCCATGTGGAAGTTCTGGATACCCCTCACCTGAGCGGCACAGTCGGCGTGGTCGGCCTTGGCCGTCTTCACGGCGTCGACATGATGGACGACCACACCGCCCTGGGCCGGGGTGATGGCACCGCTGACGCTCAGGGGCGCTCGGGCGCCCCACTGAGCGCGCGTGACGAACGTGGCCATCAGCTGCGTCCTCCGCGATCCGTGGCACAGCCGACGGCGGCGTTCAACGGTTCGGCGTGCGCGTTCCGGGCGGCGTCGGAGCCGTAGACCGCGTCGGGGTCGCGGGGGTTCGTCGCGATGGAGTGGCCGCGCCTCCCTGGCGGGAGCTTGGCGAAGGCATGCGCGGTTCCAGAATGAACGACGGGCAGTACGAGTGCACTGCCGACTGCCGCGAGCAGTGCGGCGCGGCGGGACATTTTCCGGGTCAACAGTCCTCCAGGTAAGGCGAGTCGGACGTATCTGTTCGGAGGCGTGAGCGGTGCGCAGCCGGGCATGTCATGCCCGCAGCCCACGCGTATGCCAGCTGTCGGGTCCTCTGCGCGCGGGCCGGGGGAGACGCGGGACCCGCCGATGCCTCCGGAGCCGGAGCCACGGTCTGCCGGGCGACGCGTTCGGCGGAAGGAAGGGACGTCACGTCGGCTCTGGAGGCCGGTGACCCGTCGCGGGGCCACCGACCACGCGGGGGTGGGTGGTCAGCAGCCGCCGCAGTTGTAGAAGGTCACGTCCCAGTGGTTGCCCTCGTCGGCGTAGACGTTGCCCGCGCCGGACTTCCACTGCGGGGCTCCGTCACCGCGTACGCCGATGTAGGTGAAGGTGTTCTTGATGTAGTTGCCGAGGCAGGTGTACTTGCTGAAGTCGAGCTTGTAGCCGTTCCAGTGGGAGTACGTGCCGCCCGCGTGGCCGGTCTCGGTGCCGCCGGTGATGTTGAGGGCGCAGCCGCTGGCGCTCCTGAGGGTCTGGGCGCCCTGGGCGGTGGCGAGGTTGAGCTGGTCGAACGAGGTGCACGTGGGGTTGTTGCGGTTGGAGCAGCCTCCGGACGAGGACCAGGTGATCCCGGACGACTGGAACATCGAGGTCGCGGTGGAGTGGCTGATCTTGGTGACCGCGTGGGCCTCGCCCGCGGCGGTGAGGACGCCCACGCCGGGCGCGAGGAACGCGCCGAGGACGAGGGCCAGGGCGGTGAGGACGGACCGGAGTCTCATACTGTTTCTCCTGTGTGATGGGGGGAGGTGGAACGGTCCTCCCGCGCGGGTACCGCGCATGGAGGACAGATCGAGGGCCCGGCGAACCCGGAGGACCGTCATCGGCCGGTCGCCGCCGCTCCGTGCCGCCGCAGGGCCGGTGATCATCGCTCGCCTGGCTCTGGAACGGGAGCTCCGCGCGGAGGGAGTCGCGGATGGTGAGGTCACGAACGGTCCTCTCTGCTCGTACGACGGTCGGCCCCGGTGACCTCGGCAGGGGGTCACCCCATGGGGAAGCGGACCGCCTTGGCCGTTGTCCGCGGGGGTCAGCGCGACAGGCGTACGTTAGGAACCCGCGCGGCCCTCTGGACATGGACGGGATGTCGATCCGTCCACGGGCGGCTTGGACTGTTTATCCCTGGGGGAAAACGGCGTTGCCGTATTTCTGCTGATGGGTGAGGGGCGCGCCGACCGCTCGTGCCGTCAGCGCCAGCCAGAGGTCGACCCGGTCCTCCGCGCGGTCCTGTTGCCTCCCCGTCAGCCTGGCCACCTTCTCGATGCGGTTCTGGACGGTGTGCCGATGCAGGCCCAGCAGCGTGGAGGTCTCTGCCCAGGAGCCGTTCGTCTCGAGCCAGACGCGGAGCGTCTCGGTGAGTTCCCCGCCCGGGTCCGCGGCATCGAGCGGAGCCAGTACGGTGTCGGCGAAGGCCGCCAGCGTCGCGGGACTGCCCAGGTTGAGCAGGAGCCTGACCGAACCCGCCTCCGAGGCGCTGACAGGGCGTCCCAGTTCGGCACTGGAGGAGAGCAGAGAGATCGCCTGTCGCAGGGAGAGGGCCGCGTGCTGCGGAGCGACGGCCGGGCCGATCCCCGCTGGACGGCCCGGCGCGAACCGGCGGAGCACGGCCGACGTGTCCAGTGTCTCCGAGACGACCATCTCGACCGTGTCACCTGTCACGCGTGCGAGTCCTCCTGGCACTGCCAGGGCGAGGTCCGCCGCGAGTTCGACCGGCTCCCCGGCGGCCTGCACCGCCACGGCCCGGACGGTCGACGAGGGGACATCGGCCGTCCGCAGCAGGGCGCGTGCTTGATCCGCTGTGATGTCCGTGTGGAACAGCCTGGCGAGAATGGCCGCTCGACGACGGCGTTGCGGCTCGTCCGCCAGGTGACGGCGCTCCAGTTCGACGGAGAGCAGTGACACGAGGACGCTGATCAGCAACCGGGCCTCGGGCGAGTCCGCGTCGAGCAGGACGAGGAAACCACGCAGGCGCGTCGTGCCGAGGGGCTGCACCACGACTCTCCCGCACGGCAGGTCCGCACCGCCGCTTCCCCGGAGTCCGTGCAGCGCGACGGTGTCGATCACCGAGGCGGCGTCCGCCAGCAGCTTCTGTCCGTCGGTCCCGGCTGAACCGAGGAGCCTTCCTGAGGGATCGCACACGGCCACGCCCGAGTTCATCGCCTGGCACCAGGACGAAAGAAGTCCCGCCAGCCCGTCGCTGGAGGCCGCTGCCGAGGACAGGCGCCGCTGCGTTCGAAGGGTCCGTTCCAACAGGCGTCGTTCCTCGGACGCGCGAGCCACGAAGACCGCTTTGGTGATGGAGGCGAAGGAGACGTTCGGCGGCGCGGTGAGCAGGGGTATTCCGGCTTGCTCGGCGTGCCGGCTCAGAGCGGCCGGCACCGTTTGCAAGGGAAGGCCGGGACCCACCCCCACGATGAGGGCAGCGGCGTGGCCGCCGCTGAGATCTTCCACATATGCCGCGCAGCCGGTCTCGTCGGCCGACAGCAACAGGCCGCTGGTCATCACCACTTCGGCGCCTTCGAGCCAGGAGGCGGGACGCGTGTTCTCGGTCGCGTGCGCTGCCTCGACCACCCGTCCGAGGCCCGTGCTGCCCGCCACCAGACGCAGGTGGAGAGAAGGAATGGCCAACAGATCGCGAACGGTGAGAGGCATGGGACGCATGGTCCATGAAGTGGGTCCGCCTGTCGACCGTATGTCCAGCGTCCCGCCGATGGTCGTCCGCTCCGGTATCCGGCATGCCCTTCCGTGGAGTTGATCGGGCGGAGGGACGCCGCGCATACCTGGGGCGACAGTGCTGCGGACCGCGGTGGGCGATGCGGGTGACCGTCGAGGTGACAGGGGAGGAGCGCATGTCTCACCGGCCGCTCCCGACACGGGGATCGGCCGGTGAGGAGCACGGGTGTCAGTACGCGGGTCGGGACATCCGGCCCTGGCGCTGGAGGCGGTCCACGGCCGACACCGCGTACCAGCATCCCGCCGGCGCTTCGGAGTCGTGGTAGACGGCCTGCCTCCCGCCGGGAACCACTGCGACGAGGGAGGCACTCCCACCTTCGTGGTGGTGGCCGGGCTTGCCCGGGAAGCGGTAGACCGCGTAACGGAAGGGGCTTCTCCTGCTGCCGGGCGCCCCTGCGGTGATGAGGAGGGTCGCGGCGCCTGTACCGCCTTCCCGCAGCACCTCGACGTCGGGCCGGGGCGGGAGAGGACCCTTGTCCAGCCTGGCCGGCAGAGGGCCGAGGACGGGCTGCCGCCAGTGTGCGATCCGCATGGCGGCGAAGTCGCCCACGCGATCGGCGCGGACGTCCTTGGCGCTGAAGAAGAGGTCGCCGCCGATCTCGGGGAGCGTGGCATTCAGCGTCAGGTGGCGCGTCAGCTCCTTGCCGTCCTGCCACGGAGTCGGCTGCCCCGCCGCCCCCGACTTGTAGACCGCCTGCCCGATCCACAGTTCCGTGTCCGTGTCCCTGACCACCTCGGCCCACCATGGAGCGAGGACGGCGTAGTCGGCGACCGGCAACCCGATGTGCCAGTACACCTGCGGCGCGACGTAGTCGAGCCAACCCTGCTGAACCCATCCTCGGGTGTCCGCGTGCAGGCCGTCGTACGACTGGAAGGCAGCGGTTCGAGAGCCGCGCGGATCCGTCGTGGCATTGCGCCACACGCCGAAGGGGCTGATGCCGAAGAGTGCGTTCGGGCGCACGGCACGTACGGCGTCCCTCATCTCACGGACCATGAGGTCCACGTTGTGGCGACGCCAGGCGGCCTTGTCCGCGTAGTCCGATCCGTAGGTCCTGAAAGTCTCTTCGTCGGGGAAGTCGGAACCCGCTACCGGATACGGGTAGAAGTAGTCGTCGAAGTGAACACCGTCGATGTCGTACCGCCTGACCGCGTCGAGCATGGCTTCCTGGCAGAAGCGACGCGCGGCCGGCACGCCGGGGTCGTAGTAGAGCTTGCCGCCGTAGGACACGGTCCACTCCGGATGGGTGCGGGCCGGATGGCCGGGAGTCAGCGCGGACGGGTCGGACTGCATGGAGACCCGGTACGGGTTGAACCAGGCGTGAAACGCGAGGCCTCGGTTGTGCGCTGTCTCGACCATGAAACCCAGCGGGTCGTACCCGGGATCCTGTCCCTGCGTGCCGGTGAGCCACTGAGACCAGGGCTCGAAGGGCGAGGGCCAGAAAGCGTCGGCCGTCGGCCTGATCTGGACGAACAGGGCGTTGAATCCCCACGCGAGGGCGTCGTCCGCCAGCCGCGCGAACTCCGCACGCTGCGCCGCGGCGTCCAGGCCCGTACGGGTCGGCCAATCGATGTTGACCACGGATGCGATCCACATGCCTCGCATCTGCCGTCTGACGGGATCGGCGGAAGGGGCCGCGGCATGGGCCGGCACCGAGGTGAGCGCTGTGGTGCAGCCTGCCGCCGCGATGGCGGCAAGGACCGTGCGGCGATCAAGGGCGGGGCGCGGCGAGGAACCAGCGGTGCGTTTCGGTGTCATGGATGCCTCCGCGGGCGATGTGGCGACGGGTGGGAGCGGGAACACTGTCGTGTCCGGCGTCAGGGTGCCGTCAAGAGACCGCGCGACGAGTGCCGCAGGCGTCCTGCCCTCGTCGCGCACGTAACGTACGTAACGTACGTAAGCCTGGCTGATCTGATCCGGAATATGTATCGTCTGTTTCGGTCGCGAGGTGGTGGCCACGCCGACGCGTCGGCGAGCCGCTGCCCTCCTGAACCGCACGGCTCGTGTGACCGCCGCCGGCAGTCGGAGGCCCACGACAGCAGCGGGAGCCCAGGGGACAGTCGATGTGCCAGAGCCCATGCTCGTCCTCGTGGATCCACGGCGGTAACGACCCGATGTCCACCGCTCCGCAGGAGGGCTGGACATCCTGTCGATCGTCTCCTCGCCGGCCAGGTCTCTACCGTGTCGCCCCAACCTCCTTCCGAGAGCCGTCCGTTCAGCCGCCGTCCCACGTGCGCTCCGGACCGCCTTCCCGAAATGAGCACCACGCCCCATGAACCCCACCCGCTCCACAGCCCTCGCGGCATCCGCCGTTCTCACCCTCGCCCTGGCCGCCTGTGGCCAGGGCGAGCCGGCGAAGTCGAAGAACCCGTCCGGCAAGCCCGGAGGCGCCTACTCGGTGGCGCTGACAGAGCCGGATCACCTCCTGCCGGGGAAGACCACCAGCAGCTACTCCCTCCAGGTCCTGCAGGGGCTCTTCGACCCGCCCGCCTCCCTCGACCCGAAGGACGGCAGTGTGAAACCGCTGGCCGCCGTCTCCTGGGCCACCGACGACAACGTCGTCTGGACGATAAAATTCAGATCCGGCACCACGTTCCACAACGGCGAGAAGGTCACGGCCGCCAGCTTCGCGGACGCGTGGAACGCCGCCGCCTACGGGCCGAACGGCTGGGACGCCAACTACTACTTCGCCCAGATCAAGGGATACGAGGCGCTCAACCCGGCGGAGGAGGGCGTCAAGCCGTCCGCGCGGACCCTGGCCGGCCTCCAGGTACTCGACGAGACGACCCTGCGGGTCACCCTGAACGCGGCCTTCGGCCAGTTCCCCATGCTGCTGTCGTTCCCGGCCTTCGCCCCCCTTCCCAAGGCGGCCACGGCCGATCCGGATGCCTTCGACATCGCACCGATAGGCAACGGCCCCTACCGGCTCGACGGCCAGTGGGAGCGCAACCGGAAGATCAAGCTGGAGAAGTTCTCCGCCTACCGCGGTACCCGCAAGTCCATGGCCGACCGCATCGACTTCAAGATCTACACGAGCCGTGAGACCGCCTTCACCGAACTGCAGGCGGGCAACGTCGACATCCTGACGACGGTCCCCGCCGCCAACTCCATACAGGCCAAGCGTCTCTTCGGCGAGCGCTTCTCCATCCGCCCCAGCGGGACCATGGACTACCTCGGACTGCCCGTGAGGGACCCGCGCTTCGCGGACCCCCGAATCCGCAAGGCCATCTCCATGGCCATCGACCGCAAGGGCATCACCCAGGCCATCTACAACGGCGTCTACAAGCCCGCCACCTCGATCGTCGGCGACATGATCCCCGGACACCGCCCCGACGCCTGCGGCCAGACCTGTGCGTACGACCCGGCGGCCGCCAAGCAGCTGCTCGAAGCGGCCGGCGGCTTCGACGGCCCGCTGGAGCTCCACTTCTCCAACTCGGACCCCACCTACGAACAGTGGATGACCTCGGTCGCCAACCAGCTCAAGGACAACCTCGGCATCGAGGACGTGAAGTTCCGCAAGATGGCGCCCGCCGACTTGTCCTCGCTGCTCAACTCAGGAAAGAACAAGGGACCCTTCCGGCAGAACTGGGTGATCGACTACCCCAGCATCCAGAACTACCTCGACGGGCTCTACTACCCCGGCAACCGGTCGGGCTGGAGCAACAAGGAGTTCGCCGCCTTCGTGGCGAAGGGAAACGCCGCTCAGGGCGCGGAAGCCATCGCGGCGTACCAGCGGGCGGAGGACATCGCCCTGCGGGAGCTGCCGTACATCCCGCTGTGGAACTGGCAGGACCAGTCGGCGTGGAGCGACAGGATCGGAAACGTCGTCATCGACCCCTACGCCGCCGGTCTGCACCTGGACCGCGTCACCGTCAACGAGTGACGCCGTAGCCGACCCCTCTGCGGAGTACTTCTTCCGGTGCTTCACACAAACCTATTCCCTGAGGACCGTCCGTCGTGTGGAGATTCGTCGCCCGTCGCCTGCTGCATGCCCTGCCCGTACTCCTCGGCACCACCTTCCTCATCTACACGCTTGTCTTCGTCCTGCCCGGCGACCCCATCCAGGGCCTCGCCGGTGACAAGCCGGTACCGCCGGCGGTCCTCGCCGAGCTGCGTGCCCGCTACCACCTCGACGACCCCCTGTGGGTGCAGTACACGCACTACCTCACCGGCCTGTTCACGGGTGACCTCGGAACCACCTTCACCGGCCGCGAGGTGTCGGACCTGCTTGCCGACCGATGGACCGTCACGCTGCAACTCGGCCTCACCGCATGGGTCCTGGAGCTGGTCCTCGGCATGGCTCTCGGTGTCTGGGCGGGTCTGCGAAAAGGCAAGTGGGACGACAGCGCGGTGCTCTTCGGCACCACTCTGGTCATCTCGATACCGGTCTTCGTCGTCGGATACCTGGCCCAGCTCGTCTTCGGCGTGCAGCTCGGCTGGCTGCCGGTGGCAGGCACCGAAGCAGGATGGCCACTGGCCTACCTCCTGCCCGGTCTCGTCCTGGCCTCGTTCGGTCTCGCCTACGTCGCCAGACTCACGCGTAGTTCCCTCATCGAGAACCTGCGGGCCGACTACGTGCGCACCGCCCATTCCAAAGGGCTGAGCCGGCGTCGCGTCGTGGTCAGACACACCCTGCGCAACTCGCTCATCCCCGTGGTCACCTTCCTCGGCCTGGAGCTGGGCGGACTCATGGCCGGCGCGATCGTCACCGAGTACATCTTCAACCTGCCGGGCGTCGGCCAGCAGCTCTTCCAGTCCATCCAGCTCCGTGAAGGTCCCGTCGTCGTAGGCACCACAACCGCCCTCGTCCTCATCTTCCTGCTCGCCAACCTGCTCGTGGACCTGCTCTACGGGCTGCTCGACCCGAGGATCCGTCATGACTGACACCACCAGGACCCTGGAGGCCACGCGTGACGCGGCCGAGGACACCGCGGCGTCCGACACGGCGCGCCCACCGTCGTCGGAGCGGGCCTCCCTCAGCAAGGACGCCTGGCTCGAACTGCGGCGGCGCCCCACGGTGTGGGCCGCCCTGATCACCCTCCTCCTCATGACGGCGATGGCTCTGGCACCCGGAGTCCTCACCTCGTTGCTCACCGAAGGAGGAGACCGCTGTGACCTCGCCGACTCCAAGCTGGGTCCCTCGGCCGACCACCCCTTCGGATTCGACCTGCAAGGCTGTGACTACCTGGCACAGGTCATCCGCGGCACCCGGCCCTCGCTGATCGCCGGTCTCACCGTCACGGCAGGCTCCCTCCTGATCGCCGTCGTACTCGGACTCCTGTGCGGCTTCCACGGCGGCTGGATCGACGCCGCCGTGTCCCGGGTGACCGACATCTTCTTCGGTCTGCCCTTCGTGCTCGGAGCCACCGTCATCCTGGTCGCCTTCCCCGATCACGGCCTCGGTGCCATGATCCTCGTCCTGACGGCGCTGGGCTGGACGACCATGACGCGCATCATGCGCTCCCAGGTCATCGCACTGGCCGAGGCCGACTACGTGCGAGCCGCCCGGATGCTGGGCGCCCGCCCCGTACGCCTCATGCTGCGCCACATCCTTCCCAACGCGATCACCCCCGTCATCGTGGTCGCCATGCTGAACGTCGGGGCGGTCATCTCGGGCGAGGCGACGCTCGACTTCCTCGGAGTCGGCCTCCAGTACCCCCAGGTCTCCTGGGGGCTCCAGCTGAACGCGGCCCAGGCCTTCGTCCTCGACCACCCCCACCTGCTGCTCTTCCCCGCCCTCTTCCTGTCCGCGACCGTCCTGAGCTTCATCCTGCTCGGGGACGCCGTACGCGACGCCTTCGACCCCCGGCTGAAATGAGCGCACATGTCCACCACCGCGCATCCGCTCCTGGAGGTCGAGGACCTCTGCGTCGAGTTCCGCACGCGACGCGGCATCATCCGGGCGGTGAACGGGCTGTCCTACACCCTTCGCGAAGGCGAGACCCTGGCACTGCTCGGTGAATCCGGATCGGGAAAGTCCGTCGCGGCACAGGCCGTCATGGGGCTGCTCGACACCCCGCCGGCGCACATCACCCGCGGTGCCGTCCGGCTCCGTGGCGAGGATCTGTTCTCGATGCCGCCCGAGCGCCACCACGCGGTACGGGGCACGCGTGTCTCCATGATCTTCCAGGACGCGCTTACGGCGCTCAATCCCGTGATGTCGGTGGGCGACCAATTGGCCGAGATGTACAGGGTGCACCGAGGAATGGGACGCAAGGACGCACTCGCCCGCGCCGTCGCCCTCATGGACCGCGTCCGCATCCCGGCCGCCTCCCGCAGGGTCCACGACTACCCGCACCAGTTCTCCGGCGGCATGCGCCAGCGCGTCATGATCGCGATGGCGCTCGCCCTGGATCCGGAAGTCGTCATCGCCGACGAACCCACCACGGCCCTCGACGTCACCGTCCAGGCCCAGATCATGCGACTGCTCAAACAGCTCCAGGACGAGACCCGTATGGGCCTGTTGCTGATCACCCATGACCTCGGCGTGGTCGCCCAGGCCGCCGACCGGATCACCGTGATGTACGCCGGCCGCACGGTGGAGTCCGCGGAGGCGGAAGACCTCTACACCCACCCCGGCCACCCCTACACCCGGGGCCTGCTCCATTCGGTACCCCGCCTGGACCGCATCGGCAAACCGCTCGTCCCCATCACCGGTGCTCCGCCCCTGCCGTCCTCCGTCCCCGACGGATGCGCCTTCCATCCCCGCTGCCCCCGGGCCGAGCCGCGCTGCGGCAGCGAAGCACCCCCCTTCCAGACCCTTTCGCCCGCAGGACATCGCAGTGCCTGCCACTTCGCCGAGGAGGTTCACCGTGTCCCCGTCGGCTGAGGCAGCTCCCCCCCTCCTCCAGGCCACGGCGCTCACCCGCCACTTCCCGATCACGGAAGGCGTGCTGTGGAAACGCCCCACCGGGGCGGTCAGAGCGGTCGACGGCGTCGACCTGACCGTCAGGCGCGCGGAGACACTCGGCATCGTCGGCGAATCCGGGTGCGGCAAGTCGACCCTGGCTTCTCTCCTGATGGCCCTGGACCGGCCCACCTCGGGCGCGGTCACGATCGACGGGCAGGATCCGTTCTCCCTTTCCGCCAAGGAACTGCGCACGGTCCGCCGACGCGTCCAGATGGTCCTGCAGGACCCGTACACCTCGCTCAACCCGCGGATGACGGCCGGCCAGATCGTCGGAGAACCGTTCGCCATCCACCCCGAGGCGGTGCCCAGGGCCGCCCGCGGCCGACGCGTGGCCGAACTCCTCGAAACGGTCGGCCTGGACCCCACCCACCGGGACCGCTACCCGCACCAGTTCTCCGGCGGGCAGCGCCAGCGTCTCGGAATCGCGCGCGCACTGGCGCTGGGGCCCGAACTGCTCCTGTGCGACGAGCCGGTGTCGGCCCTCGACGTCTCCGTCCAGGCACAGGTCCTCAACCTGCTGCGGGACCTCCGCCGCGACCTCGACCTCGCCTGCGTCTTCATCTCGCACGACCTCGCGGTGGTACAGCACCTCTGCGACCGGATCGCGGTGATGTACCTGGGGAAGGTCGTGGAGACCGGCACCCGCGAGCAGATCTACACGACTCCCCGCCACCCCTACACCCGGGCGCTCCTCGCCGCGGCCCCCGTACCGGACCCGAGGCGACGCACGGCCGACGACGAGCACCTCCTGGAAGGCGACCTGCCCTCCCCGGCCTCACCACCGTCCGGGTGCCGCTTCCGCACCCGCTGCCCCTACGCCCGCGAGCAGTGCCTGGTGGAACCCGAACTGCGCCCGCGCGAAGGGGCCGATCACCCGACAGCCTGTCATTTCCCCGTCGAAAGCACGGCATGAAGGAGGAACACGTGACAAGAGGACGTACCCAGCGCCGACGGTCAGCCTGCGCGGCGGCAGCCGTGACGGTCCTGCTGACCGGAACGCTCGCCACGGTCCCCGCTCGGGCGCAGTCACCCGTCGACACGAAGCACACCGCCGCGTCCGGGGCACCGTCCCGCGCGGACCTCTTCCGCTCGGCCGGCGAGCGGTACCGGGTACCCCAGACGGTCCTGCTCGCGGTGTCCTACCTGCAGAGCCGCTGGGACGACCACCGTGGCGCGCCCAGCGTCGACGCGGGTTACGGTCCCATGCACCTGACCGACGCCCGGGCGGCGCTCGCCGAGGCACCCCACCATTCGGACGGCGACGAGAATCCGCGTGGCGACACCTCCCGGCCGCCCCTCGCACACCGTGGGACACCCGACGAGCCCGACCGCTTCCCCGCCGCGCTGGAGACCCTGGGCCGCGCGGCCGCACTCACGGGACTTCCCGCCGACCGCCTCAGGACCGACCCCGGGGCCAACATCGAGGGCGGCGCCGCGCTCCTCGCGGCCCACCAGCGATCCGCGGGTCTTCCCCCGAGCGCCGACCCGGCACAGTGGTACGCGGCGGTCGCCGCCTACTCGGGCGCGACCGAGGCCGCTGCGGCGCGCCGATTCGCCGACGACGCCTTCTCGCTGATCAACACGGGCGAGTCGCGACGCACCGACGACGGAACCGTCGTCACCCTGCCTCCCGTGCCCGTCCGGCCGGAGACCCGGCAACTGGAGAGGCTGGAACTGAGGGCCACCGTCCCGGGGGCCGAATGTCCTCGCGACCTGGGCTGTGACTGGACGCCCGCCCCCTACCGGATGCTCTCGGAGGAGCCGGGCGACTTCGGCAACCACGACCTCTCCGACCGTCCGTACAACCAGTCCATCGACTACATCGTCGTCCACGACACCGAAGCCACCTGGGACACCACTCTCAAGCTGGTCCAGGACCCCACCTACGTGTCCTGGCACTACAGCCTCCGCTCCGCGGACGGTCACATCGCCAACCACCTGCGCGCCAAGGACGTCGGGTGGCACGCCGGCAACTGGTACGTCAACTCCAAGGCCGTCGGGCTGGAGCACGAGGGATTCCTGGCCCAGGGAGGCCAGTGGTACACCGAGGCGATGTACCGGACCTCGGCGCGCCTCGTCCGCTACCTGGCCGAGAAGTACGACGTCCCCCTGGACCGGGCCCACGTCATCGGGCACGACAACGTGCCGGGCACCACGCCCGCGAACGTCGCCGGCATGCACCAGGACCCCGGACCCTACTGGGACTGGGACCACTACTTCGACCTTCTGGGCAAGCCCTTCAAGGCGCGGGGCGGGGCCACCTCACCCCTGGTGACCATCCACCCGGACTACGGCTCGAACACGGAGCCGTACTACTGCGGAGCGACCCCCGCCGACCTCTGCCCCGTGCACGGATCGGCCTCCCTCACACTGCGCACCGAACCCCGGGACGACGCCCCCCTGCTCACCGACATCGGCATCCGTCCCTCCCCCGGCACCTGGTCCGTCTACAACCACGCCGCCCGTGTGAGCACAGGGCAGAAGTACGTGGTCGCCGAACGCCGCGGAGACTGGACGGCCCTGTGGTACCTCGGGCAGAAGGGCTGGTTCAAGGACGCCCCCCGGTGCGCGAAGACGTTGCCCGCCAAGGGGCTGGTGGCGCGGCTGCGGCCCGGGCTCGACAGCGCGCCGCTCTACGGGCGCGCCTACCCCGAGCCCGAGGCGTATCCCGCCGCCATCCCCGTCCAGCCCCTCGTGCCACTGCAGTACGCGCTTCGCCCGGGACAGCTGTACAGCGTCGGCCAGACGGTGAACGGCGAGTACTACCACTCCAAGACCTTCGAGCTCGCCGGCCACACCGTGGTCCGTGGCGCGCTCAGGTACCACCAGGTCCAGTTCGGCCACCGCATCATGTTCGTCAAGGCGGACGACGTGGTCCTCACATCCGCCGCCAGGCTGCCTCGCGTACCGAAATGATCATGGGCGGGCCCTGGCGCGGCCTGGAGCTCCTGATCGGGAACTCCAGGCCGTTACCATGTGGGCCTGCCCCGGCACCGGCGTCGGGCTGGGTCGTACCGGAGCTACAAGAGAGCGGCAGGAAGACCGTGACAGGCGAGAAGCATGGGCGAAGGAACGACCCGTTCGTGCCTCAGGCGGTGCTGCACCGCTGGTCGGAAGCCTGTCACTTCGCCGCCGCCACCTTCAGAGGCACGGCGTGGTCGGACGGGGCCTTGCGCCTGGAGTCCGTCGAAGGCGACGAGACCTTCGTGGACCAGCACGGCCACGCCGCCCTCGAATGGGATTACGCGACCTGCTCGACCGGCTGGCGTGAACTGCCCTTTCCCGCCGAGGAGCTCATTCCGTCGTGGACGGCGCTCACGCCTGCCGGAACCCGGCTGACGGTGAGGCTCCGGGTCCGCGACGCGGAGGGAGACGTCTCACCCTGGTACGTCATGGCGCACTGGGCGTCGGACGACGACGTGGTGCACCGCACCACCGTGCCCGGTCAGACGGGCCCCTTCGGAACGGCGGACGTCGACGTGTTCGTCGCGGCTGCCGACCGGCCCGTCCTGGCCTACGAGCTCGACATTCGGCTCGCGCGTACCCGGGGCGTCGCGGAGGGTCCCCTCGTGCAAGCCCTCCACCTCGCCGCCTCGTCGACACCCCCCGACCACCGGCGGGCGGTGAGCGGCCCCGCCGGCGCCTGGGGCAAGGTCCTCGACGTCCCGCGCCGCTCCCAGGAGCTGCACACCGGCCACAGTCCGCAATGGGACGGAGGCGGAGAAGCGTGGTCGGCCCCGACCTGCACCGCGATGCTCGTCGAGTACTTCGGGCGCGGCCCGGGTGACGGCGAGATGGCGTGGATCGATCCCGCGGACACCGCACCCCAGGTCGACTTCACCGCCCGGGCGGTCTACGACTACGCCTACAAGGGGTGCGGCAACTGGGCCTTCAACGCCGCCTATCCCGCCCGCTACGGGTTCGGCGGAATGGTCACGCGCCTGCGCTCGCTGAGCGAGCTCGAACGCTTCATCTGCGCGGGCATACCGATCGCCACGGCCCAGAGCTTCCGTATCGGCGAACTCGCGGGCGCGGGCTACTCGCCGGCCGGAAGCATCAAGATCGTCTGTGGGTTCACGGCCGACGGAGACGTGGTGGCCAACGACCCGCTCTCGGCCACCGACGAGGAGGTGCGAAGGATCTACCCCCGCGGCGAGTTCGAACGCGTATGGCTCTCGGCGTCCGGCGGCGGGGGAGTGGTCTACCTCGTGCACCCGCGCGACCTGCCCCTCCCCGCCAACGTACCCGGTCTCGACCCCAACTGGTAGCGCTCGCACGCCCGTTGCCTCCCCGCCTCCGAGGTCCGACGAAACGTCGTGTCCCACTTCCCGAGGCGGGACTTTTTGTTGATCGCTGCTGCCGTGGTGCCTCCCTAACGTGTACGTCATGAGAACGGCTCCGCCATACGGCCGCAGTCCACGGGACACGAACGTCCACATCTGTTCGCCGCCGCAGGCCGCCCCGGCACTGTGTCCCTGAGGCGCGTATCCCGCGTTCGGTTCATCGGCGCACGTCATCTCGCGGAACGACTCCGCAGCTGCGCGACACCGCGCCTTGAAGCCGCCATGCGGCACCCGTCCGCACATGTGCTCCCCCGTACGCCGTAGACGGACCAGCGGTGAGGTACCAGGCCCGCATTCCGCTCCGCGAACGACGAACCCACACCGCAGCCCGGCCCGGAACGCGCTCGATCCGGCCAGGGCCCTCCGTGATGATCTTCCCGATGCCCCCTCACACGGGCGCAAGGCGGTAACCCTATGAAGTACTCCTCCGCAGCTCAGATCGCGCCGACCGCGTTCCGGGCCTGGGCCTCCGACATCAGCGCCGCGACCGTCGCCCGCCAGGACGGCACGCCAGGGTGGGTCTCCCTGGTCGGCGACGCAGTGTGGTGGGACGAACCGCGACCGCACGAGGCCGGCCGCCGGTGCGTCGTACGCGCGAAACCGGACGGCACGGTCGAGGACGTTCTCCCGCCCGGATTCGACGCCCGCAACAGCCTTCACGAGTACGGCGGCCGTGCCTGGCGCCCCACCGGTGACGGTCTGGTCTTCACCCACTGGCACGACCAGCGCCTGTACGTCCACCACCCGGACGGTCACGACGTGCCCAGGCCCCTGACGTCCGCGCGCGAGAACGTCACCTACGGCGATCTCTACCTGCCGCCGTCGCGCGACGAGGTGTGGGCCGTCCGCGAGACGCGCCTCGACGGAGTACGCGACGTCGAACGTGCCGTCGTGGCCGTCTCACTCGGCACGGGCGCCGAACGAACGATCGCGGCGACCCATCACTTCATGACGTGCCCCCGGCTGTCACCGGACGGCCTTCATCTGTCCTGGATCGGATGGAACCATCCGAACATGCCGTGGGACGGCACGGAGCTGTGCGTCGCACCGCTGGAGAACGACGGGACCGCCGGCGTCCACAGGGTCAGAGCCGGCGGCCCCAGGGAGTCCGTGACCCAGGCCGAATGGAGGGACCCCCGTAACCTCTGGGCGGTCACCGACCCTGACGGCTGGTGGAATCTGCACATCGTGCCCGCCCACGAAGGCCCCGCACGCGCCGTCGCCACCGCCGAGGAGGAGTTCGGCGGTGCCCTGTGGAAACCGGGCGCCTCGTGGTTCGCTCCACTTCCCGACGGCCGGGCCGTGGCCATCAACGGAACGGGTGCGGGTCGACGGATCTCCCTCGTGGATCCCGACGCCGGCCCCGGACTCCCCGCACTGACCGATCTCGGCCTGCCCTACACCGACTTCGTCCAGAGCATCGACGCCGACGCGAGCCGTCTGGTCGCCGCCGGAGCCGGCACGACCCTCCCTTACGGCGTCTTCACCGCGGCCCTCCCCGGCACCGGTGCCGCGGACGACCAGGACGTACGCGTCGTCTCCTCCTCGTCGATCCCGTCCGTCGACCCCGCCTGGCTGCCGCGTCCCACGGCCAGGACCTTCCACCGCGACGCGCAGAAGCCGGCGAAGGGCGACCCCGCGAGCGGGGACTGCCTGGTGCACGCCCACACGTACCCTCCCACCCATCCCCACCACACGACGCCGGACGGACAGAGCCCGCCCTGGGTGATCTTCGTGCACGGCGGTCCCACCGGTGACTACCCGATGGTGCACGACCTCGAGATCGCCTACTTCACCAGCCGTGGCATCGGCGTCGCGACCGTCGACTACGGAGGGTCCGTCGGATACGGCCGCGCCTACCGAGAGCGTCTGAACGGCGCCTGGGGCGTCGTCGACGTCCAGGACTGTGTGACCGTCGCACAGGCCCTGGTGGGCGAAGGACTCGCCGATCCCTGCCGACTGGCGATCCGTGGAGGAAGCGCGGGCGGCTGGACCGCGCTCGCCGCCCTCACCCACACGGACACCTTCGCCGGTGCGGTGTCCTTCTACGGCATCACCGACCCCCTCACCTGGGCGGCCACCACCCATGACTTCGAGTCCCGCTACCTGGACGGGCTGATCGGCCCCCTGCCGCAGAGTGCCGCGCTGTACGAACAGCGCTCCCCGGTCCTCGCGGCGGGCCATGCCAGCGGCCCCGCCCTACTGCTCCACGGCCTGGAGGACGCCATCGTGGATCCCGAGCAGTCCTCCGCCATGGCCCAGGCCCTGCGAGCGGCCGGCCGGCCTTACGAGCACGCGGAGTTCCCGGGAGAACGGCACGGCTGGCGGCGTGCCGAGACGATCCGGGCGGCCCTCGACGCCGAGATCCGCTTCTACGAGCGGATCTTCACCGCTCCCAGCGGTTCCGGTACGGGCACGAGCGGACCCGTCGGCTCCCCGGCCTCCGGGAAGCGCTCATGACGGCCGGCACCGCCTGGCGGGCCACCGCGGAAGGGCTCCCGGAGCCGTACCGCACGCACCCTCCGCTCCTCCGGCGGGGCGACACCGTCGCCGTCGTCGCCCCCGCCGGTCCGGTGGAGGTACCTGAGACGACCGCGGCCCGGCATCTGCTGGAGAGCTGGGGCCTCAGGGTGCGCATCACGCCCCGGCTCCTCACCACCCACCAGGGCTACCTCGCGGGAACCGACGACGAACGCCTCGAGGACTTCACCGAAGCATGGCTCGATCCCGAGGTCCGAGCGGTCGTGTGCGCACGGGGCGGATACGGAACCCAGCGCATCGCGGACCGCCTCGACTACCGGCGCCTCGCGGCCGCGGGTCCCAAGTTTCTCGTCGGTTCCAGTGACATCACCTGCCTTCATCACGCACTCGGCGAGCGGCTCGACCTGGTGACGCTTCACGGCCCCATGCCCGCCTGCCGGCCGGTCCACGAAGACAGGTCCACCGCCGAAGGCCTTCATGCGGCCCTCTTCGGGCCGTCGCCGCGCTCTCTTCCCCTCACCGGCCCCGTCCTCGTCCCGGGAACGGCCGAGGGACCCCTCACCGGGGGGAACCTCACCATGCTCGCCTCATCGGTCGGAACCCCCACGGCTCCCGACACCGAAGGCCGCATCCTCGTGCTCGAAGACGTCGGCGAGGACCCCTACCGCCTGGACCGGGCACTGACCCAGCTCAGGCGCGCCGGTGTCCTGCGGCGCACGGCCGGTGTCGTCCTCGGTGACTTCACCGACTGCGGCCCCCCGGACCAGGTGGAGGCTCTGCTGCGTGACCGTCTGTCGGACCTCGGTGTCCCCGTGGCGACGGGACTGCCGGCAGGTCACGGAAGGCGCCAGCTGACCGTCCCCCTCGGCGCGGGCGCGGTACTCGAGACGGCCCTGCACCGCCTCACCCTCCCCCTCCGGGAAAGGACCCCGCGGTGACGCGTGTTCTCATCTCCGCGGACATGGAAGGCGTCACCGGCGTCACGTGCCCCGACGACGTCGAACCCGGCACCGCCTCCTGGGAGCGGATGCGCCCGCTCTTCACCGGCGACGTCAACGCCGTCGTCGACGGGCTCCTCGCCGGCGGCGCGAGCGAGGTCCTGGTCAATGACGCCCACTACACACAGCGCAACCTGCTCCTGGAGGCCCTCGACCCGCGTGCGCGCCTGCTCACCGGCCGTCACAAACCGCTGGGCATGATGGAGGGGATCGAACGGGCCGACGCGGTCGTCTTCCTCGGCTACCACACGGGCGCCGGACAGCAGGGAGTCCTGGCGCACACCTATCTCGGAACCGGGCTGACCGCGTTCCGGATCGACGGCGAGCCGGCCGACGAGGGCCGCATGAACGCGCTGATCGCAGAGGAGCACGGTGTCCCCGTCGTCCTGGTGACCGGCGACGACCTCACCTGCGAGGCCGCCGGCACCTGGGCCCCCGGGGCCCGCGTCGTGGCGGTCAAGGAGTGCGTCAGCCGGTACGCCGCCCTCTGTCTTCCTCCCGCGCGAAGCGCCGAGTTGCTGCGTGAGCAGGCCGTGGAGGCCGCTCGCCGGCATCGCGTCCGAAGCGAGCGCCCGGACGCGGAGACACCGCGTGCGGGCGGCGCCCCCGCACGGTCCCTCCGCTTCGAGCTCGACTTCCACGCCCCCCATCTGGCCGCGGCGGTCCTCGCCGTCCCGACCGTCGAACCCCACGGCCCGCGCGGCATCGCCTTCACGGCACCCGACGCGACCACGGCGGCCAGAACCTTCAAGGTGTGCACCTCCATCGCGGGCACCGCGATGGAGGACCACTTCGGCTGACCGCCGACACCCCCGTCCCCTACTCTCCGTGGAGAACCTCGTGACCCCCGCACCACCGCACGGGCTGCACGACGGCTACGCCACCGACGTCGCCGAACTGTGCTCGGACCTTCTGCGCATCGACTCCACCAACGCAGGGGACGGAACAGGACCCGGCGAGCGGCAAGCCGCCGAGTACGTCGCCGAAGCCCTGGAACAGGCCGGTGTCTCCACCACCCTCACCGAACCGAGGCACCGCCGCACGAGCGTCCTCGCCCGGATCGCGGGGCAGGACCCCTCTCTCCCTCCCCTGCTCGTGCACGGGCACCTCGACACAGTGCCCGCCGAGCCCGGTGACTGGACGCTCCACCCCCTTTCCGGAGACCTCCGCCACGGCTGCCTGTGGGGGCGTGGCGCGGTCGACATGAAAGGGACCGTCGCCATGACCCTCTCCCTCGTGCGCGCCTGGGCCCGCACGGGACACCGGCCCCGCCGTGACCTGGTCCTCGCCCTCCTCGCGGACGAAGAGGCGACCGGAGAACACGGATCCCGGCACGTCGTGACGGAGCACAGGGACCACTTCGCCGGAGTCAAGGAGGCGATCAGCGAGTCCGGCGGCTTCTCGATCACCACGAGGCCGACGCATGCCGGGCCGGACGCGCGCGTGTACCCCATCGCCGTGGGAGAGCGCGGCACCGCGTGGATGCGGCTCAGCGCGCAGGGCACGGCGGGACACGGTTCGGGCCCCGGAGAGGACAACGCCGTGGCGGAACTCGTCCACGCCCTCTCGCGACTCACGGCCCACCGATGGGCCACCAGTCTCACTCCGGCCGTCCGCACCTTGCTGGACACCCTCGACCGAACGCTCGGGTGCCGGATCGACCGCACCCGACTGGAGGAGGAGGCGAACCGCCTCGGACAGCTGGGAGAGCTGTTCGACTGCACCACCCGCAACACGGTCAATCCCACCGTGCTGAACGCCGGCCGCAAGGTCAACGTCATCCCCTCACACGCCTACGCGGAGGTGGACGGCAGGTTCCTTCCCGGCGCACAGGACGCCTTCCTGGAGACCGTCGACCGGCTCCTCGGCCCGAAGGTGACAAGAGAGTTCATCAACTGCGAAGAGGCGGTCGCGGCCGATCACGAAGGGCCTGCCTTCGCCGCGATGGCCGAAGCGCTCCGCAGCCAGGACCCCCACGCGCATCCGGTGCCGTTCGTCCAGTCCGGAGGGACCGACGCCAAGGCCTTCGCGAAGATCGGGATCAGCACCTACGGGTTCACGCCCCTCCTGCTCGACCCCCATCTGCACTATTTCGGCATGTTCCACGGAGTGGACGAGCGAGTGCCCCTGACCGGCCTCGAATTCGGTGTCCGCGTCCTCCACCGGTTTCTGACCACTTACTGAGTGCCGTCCCGAAGGGTGAACCACCGTGCACATTCCTGATCATCTGTGGCCCGCCACGACCACGAGCGGCACCGAAGGCCTCAAGATCGGCGGAGTGCTTCTGAGCGACCTCGCCGAGGAGTTCGGCACCCCCGCCTTCGTCCTCGACGAGGAGGACTTCCGCCGGCGGTGCCGATCCTGGCGCGACGCCTTCACCGGCCACGACGTCTTCTACGCCGGCAAGGCGTTCCTCTGCCACCAGGTCGCCAGGTGGCTCAAGGAAGAGGGCCTGGGAATCGACGTGTGCTCCGCCGGTGAGCTGCGCACGGCCCGGCGCGCGGGAATCCCGGGGGCCTCCGTCATCTTCCATGGCAACAACAAGTCGACAGCCGAACTCGCCGAGGCCGTCGCCTACGGCGTCTCGCTGATCGTCATCGACTCCGACGACGAGACAGCGAGGCTGTCGGCCATCGCCGCACAGCACGGCGTGCGCCAGCAGGTCCTCATCCGGGTGACTCCGGGCGTGGAGGCACACACGCATGCGTACGTCACCACCGGCACCGACGACCAGAAGTTCGGGTTCTCCCTGTCCACCGGAAGCGCTCACCGCGCGATATCCCAGGTCCTGAGGGCGCCCGGCCTGGAACTCGTGGGCCTGCACAGTCATCTCGGCTCGCAGATCCTGCGCCCCGACGTCTTCGAGCTGGCCGCCGACCGGCTCGTCGGCCTGATGGCCGACACCGCACGCACGCACGGAGTGCTGCTGCGACGACTCGACCTGGGAGGAGGACTGGGCATCGCCTACCTTCCCGAGGAGAGGCCCCTGGACGTGCGTCACCTCGCCCCCGTCATCATCGACCGGGTCCAGAAGGCGTGTGCCGAGGCGGGAATCCCCATGCCGAGGCTGGCCGTCGAGCCCGGGAGGGCGATCGCGGGGCCCACCACGGTGACGCTCTACACCGTGGGCACGATCAAGCGCCAGCAAGGACTGCGGACGTGGGTGTCCGTGGACGGCGGTCTGAGCGACAACATGCGGCCCGCTCTGTACGACGCCTCCTACACGGTTTCCCGCGCGGGCCGGACCACCACGAGGAGCGCCGTCGAGACGGTCACCGTCTGCGGCCGGCACTGCGAGTCCGGAGACATCGTCGTGGACTCCGCGCGGCTGCCGACCGATCTCGCGATCGGGGACCTCCTCGCCGTTCCCGCGTCCGGCGCCTACCACCGCTCCATGGCGAACAACTACAACTGCCAGCCCCGTCCGCCCGTCGTCGCCGTGCGCGACAGCGCGGCACGCGTCATCGTCCGGAGAGAGACGATCGACGACGTACTGCGACTGGACGTCGAATGACCGGCCTCCGACGGACCTGCCGTACCGGAACGGCCTCGGTAGGGCGTGTCCGCCGGAGGCCGGGGCCTTCGTCCGGAGAACCACCGAGACCACGCCCGCCTGCCCGCTCACCTGAGGTGACCGGGCGCCACACCCGCTGGAAGCGAGGGAAAGACGCGTGCTGCACCAAGAGAAGATCCAGACCGTACTGAGACGGGCGACTCTCGAAGGAGTCCTGGGACAGGATCACCCCGTCGTCGGCTTCATCGACGTCCAGGGCGTCCGTGACAGCGTCACCGCGCTCCATGAGGCCTTCGCCCATGTACCGGACGTCCTGCACGCCTTCGCGGTCAAGGCGTGTCCGCTCGTTCCGGTGCTGCGGCTGCTCGCAGACGCCGGAATGGGCTGTGAAGTGGCGAGCCCGGGGGAGACCCGGCTGGCACTGGCCGCGGGGTTCGCACCCGAGCGCATCGTCCTGGACTCCCCGGCCAAGACCCGCGCCGAGATCCGGGAGGCGCTCACCCTGGGCATCGCGCTGAACGCGGACAACCTCGCCGAACTCGATCGCATCGACACCCTGCGGCCCAGCGGTTCCCGGTCCGTGATCGGCCTTCGCGTCAACCCGCAGCTCGGGGGCGGCACCATCGCGGCGATGAGCACGGCGACCCCGCATTCCAAGTTCGGGGTCGCCCTGGACGACCCCGGGGCCCGCGCACGCGTACTCGAGGCCTTCCTGCGGCGCCCCTGGCTCACCCGTCTCCACGCGCACGTCGGCTCGCAGGGCTGCCCGCTGCCACTGATCGCGAAGGGCCTCGCCGCGCTGCACCGACTCGCCGAGGAGATAGACGAGTACGTGGGCCGACGTCAGATCACCAGCCTGGACCTGGGCGGAGGGCTGCCGGTCAACTTCTCCGACGAAACGATCACGCCGACACACCAGGACTACGTCCGGACCCTCACCGACACCGAACCGGCCCTGCTGGACGGCCGCTACCAGCTGGTCACGGAATTCGGCCGGTCGCTCCTCGCCAAGAACGGCTTCACCGCGGCGATGGTCGAGTACGTCAAGGAAGCCGGGGGCCGGAGGATCGCGGTTACTCACGCCGGAGCGCAGGTGGCCGCCCGTACCGTATTCATGCCCGACGCCTGGCCGGTGAGGATCACAGCCCACGGGCCGGACGGTCTGCCGAAGACGACCTCCGCCGTGCCGCAGGACGTCGCGGGCCCGCTCTGTTTCGCCGGGGACGTGGTGGCACATGAACGCCTGCTGCCGGAACTCTCGGAAGGCGACCTGGTGGTCCTGCACGACACAGGGGCCTACTACTTCTCTGCTCCCTGGGCGTACAACAGCCTGCCCAGGCCGGGAGTGTACGGAATCCTCCACCGCGACGGAGAGGTCCGGTTCGCCCCGGTGCGGTCGCCTCAGACGATGGCTGAGGTGGTGGAGGAGAGCGGTGCGTCTCATGCGGAGGCGTTGCTGGCGGGACTCGGCTCACCCGGCTCCCCGACCTCTTCGTCCTCGCCGTGACCTTCGCGTACTTCAAGGTGCCCCGCGCTACCAGCACCGAGTGCTGTCCTTCGGCCTCATCGGTGCCCTGGTCTTCCGGGGATCTTCCTCTCCCTCGGGGTGGCCCCCGCCACGGCGTGATCGAGGCCGAGGCGGTGGGCGTCGCGCTCCGGCCGGATGGTCGTCAGGGCGAGGGCGCCCGCGGTGACCATCACCGCGGCGGCGGTGAGGAAGGCGGTGGTGTAGCCCGCCCGCGCCGAGGCACCCGTCTTCCCGCCGACCGACCTGGACCACGCCCTCATCGCCGCCCTTTCCATGAACGGCCGCGCCACCTACCGAGCGCTCGCCGACGCCTGGGGGGCGAGCCCGGACACGGTCCGCCGGCATGCTCCACACCCGCTGCGAGGTCGCACGCCCCCTGTCGGAGTGGCCGGTCACGGTGATCCAATGGGGGCGGGCGGCCGCGGCAGAGCTGGAACGCGTCTCGCGCGGAGTCACCGGCGCCCGGGAGGTCCGGCTGTGCGCCGGCGTCACCGGCCGGAACAACGTCCTCATCATCGCCTGGGTGAAGTCCCTCACCGACGTGCAGCGCTTCGAGGTACGGCTCGCCCAGCGCGTACCCGGTCTGGAGATCACCGACCGGGCCGTGGCACTGTGGCCGCTGAAGCTCAGCGGCCATCTCCTCGACGAACAGGGCTACCGCATCGGCGGCGTCCCTCTGGACGTGCGCACGGCCGGACCGAGCACCCGGGTGCGGGGTCCGTCCTCACATCGGTCTTGCCCAGAGCCGGAGTGATGCGAGTGCGTTCAAGTGATGCGAGTGCGTTCAGTCGCCGTGAGGGTCTCTCGACCGTCGGGCGACCGAAGCGCCAGGACTCGAGCACTCACCGGCGCGGCGAGCCGAGGCGGGTCCCCTCCAGGTGTGCGCCGTCCAGGATGATGCCCGCCGTCCTGGCCGCGACCACGACGGCGTCCGACAGGTCCGCGCCCGAGAAGTCCGCGTCGCCGAGTTCGGCCGCGACGAACTTCACCCGGCGCAGAGAGGCGCCGGCAAGGCGGGTGCCGACGAGGCGGGCTCGGGAGAACACGGCGTCGTCCGCGGTCGCGCCGCTCAGGTCGGCGCCGCTGAGGTCGCAGAGCCCGGCGTTGACGCGGGTGAGGGTGGCGTTCACCAGCGTGGCGTCGCGCAGGTCGGTGCCCGTCAGGAACGCGTCGGTGAGGTCGCAGCCGCTCAGGTCGCAGCCGCTCAGGTCGGCGTAGCTGAGGATGACGCCCGTCAGGTCCACGCCGCCGAGACCCACGCCCGCGAGCGGGATGCCGGCCAGGTCGTGCTCGGTCTCCCAGGGCAGCGTCCACTCGCGCACGAGGGCGCGCCAGTCGCCGCCGTCGGCGAGCGCGGCGCGGATGCCGTCGAGGGCGGGGGCGTTCTCCGGCCGGGCCCATCGGTCCCGTACCTCGGTGGCGTGGCTGTTCTCGTCGGTCATGGGCGCACTGTTCCGTTTCTGGGGTCGGTCACGGCTGCTGCTTGAACTGGTGCAGGAAGCCTGTCACACGGTCCAGGCGGTAGACGGTCTCGTGACGCTTCCTGAGGAGCACTGCGAGCCCGCGCTCGGTCGTGCCGTCCGGTAGCGCTCCCTCTCCTTCCACAGGGCCCGGCCGACGGGGTTCGGCCGCCGGTCATCGCCGAGTTCGTGCTCGCCCTCGTCCACGCGGGACACGGCGTCGCTTTCGACCAGGGGCCCGTGGCCCGCAAGGACCCGCGTCGGCTGGCGCCCCCTGGCGAACCGGCCCCTTCACCCAGCGGACCACCGGAGCCTGGCCCGTGGGACGCTCCACGAGAGCCCCCGCGCGACGGCCGAGCCACGCCGCCCGTGGTCCGTGTCTACGACGGCGCGGGCTGACGTCGAGGCGGCCGACTGAGGCCCGGGCTGTCGGTCAGAGCGGATCGAGAAGCATCAGGACTTCGTCCCGCGTGTCGTCGGGCGTGAAGCGCAGGGCTCCTGGCCACCGGCCGACCTCACGCCAACCGAGGCGGCCGTAGAACTCCTCCAGCCCCTCCTCGCCCCGGGCCGCGAGCCGGAGCTGTTCGAGCCCGAGCTCGTCACGCGCGATCCTCCGCAACTCCCGCATGAGCGCGGATCCGACGCCCCGGTTACGGAAGCCGGGGTGGGTCTGCAGGTGATGGACCGTGCCCCAGTGCGCCACGAGTCGAAAGGGATCGAGCTTCAGGACGACCCATCCGGCAAGAGCCTCACCGCAGGTGGCGACGACGAGTCGGCTGCGCGCCGGGTGGAGACCGGCGAGGAGCTCGTCCGCGACCGGTGTGACCTCGCCGTCGCGGACGGGCGGGAAAGGGAACCCCGCGGCACCACCCGAGTTCGTGACGGCGATCCAGCAGTCGACGAGCTGACGCCGGAGCCCGGGGGTGACCTCCCGCACCCCGGTGATCTGGACGAGGTCCGGCACGATCTCCCGCTTCATACGCAGGAGCATCTCAGGCGGCGCTGACATGGAGGCCCCTCGGGAAGGGGGCGGATACCGGTTCGGCGTGGACGGGGAGGCCCGCGGGCAGGGGGCGCGTACGGGCGCGGCGCGGACATCGGTCGTCGCGCACCGGGCGCGAGTCGTCAACCTCCCGGCGGATTCTCACTGGGTGGGGTGAGTCACCCATCCGCCACGGGCGCGGCACCGAAGTCCCCTCGTGAGCAACAACAGGACCGTTCTCGTACGCGCGCTGTGGGCGGCCCTCGCGGGCCTGGTCTCCGGCTACGTCGCCCTGGCCGCGGCGGAGCTGGTGTCCGCGTGGGTGAGGCCCGAGTCCGGTCCGCTGACGGCGGTCGGAGGCGCGGCGATCGACCGTACGCCCGCCGCGGTGAAGGACTGGGCGATCCGGAACTTCGGGACGAACGACAAGCTCGTCCTGCGGGCCGGGATCCTTGTGGTGATCGCTCTGCTGGCCATGGCACTGGGCGTGCTCTCCCTCCGGTGGCGACGGATCGCCGCGGCGGGAGTGGCGCTGTTCGGTGTGGTCGGTGCCGCCGCGGCTCTGGAGCGGCCGGACTCGGAGTCCTTCTCCGACGCGGTGCCGTCCCTTGCCGGTGGCCTGATCGGAGGCGTACTCCTGTACGTCCTGGCCGGCCTGCTCACGGCGCCGGCGGAGAGCCGGGACGCCGACGTGGGACGGGCGTGGAATCGGCGGCGTTTCCTGGTGGCGACCGGAGCGGCCGCTGTCGGCGGAACCGTGGCGGGCGGGGTCGGACGGGCGCTGAACTCGTCGCGGGCGCGGGACGCCGTCGCTTCGAGGGCGGCCGTGGTGCTGACCCGGCCTGCCTCACCGGCGCCGCCGGTTCCCGCCGGCGCGGCGCTGCGGGTTCCGGGCGTCAGCCCGTTCACCACGCCGAACAGGGACTTCTACCGCGTCGACACCGCCCTCGTGGTTCCCCAGGTGAGCACCGGGGAGTGGTCACTGCGGATCCATGGCGAGGGAGTACGGCGGGAACTGCGGCTGTCCTTCGACGACCTGCTGCGGCGTGAGCTGATCGAGCGGGACATCACCCTGACCTGCGTGTCCAACGAGGTCGGCGGGCCGTACGTCGGGAACGCCCGCTGGCTCGGCGTACGCCTGGCCGAGCTGCTCGCCGAGGCCGGTGTGCGTCCCCCGTCCCGAGGCGGTCCGGCGGATCAGCTGGTGGCACGTTCCGTGGACGGCATGACGCTGGGATCTCCGGTGGAGGACGTCATGGACGGCCGCGACGCGCTGCTCGCCGTCGGCATGAACGGCGAGCCGCTCCCCTTCGAGCACGGCTTCCCGGTCCGCATGCTCGTCCCCGGCCTCTACGGTTACGTCTCCGCCTGCAAGTGGATCGAGGACATCGAGCTCACCACCTTCGACGCCTACGACCCCTACTGGGTGAAGCGGAAGTGGGCCCGCGAGGCACCCGTCAAAACCCAGGCCCGCATCGACACCCCCAAGCCGTTCGGGCGCCCCAGGACCGGAACCGTGAGGGTCGCCGGAGTCGCCTGGGCGCAGCACCGCGGCATCGACCGCGTCGAGATCCGCGTCGACGACGGCCCGTGGCAGGACGCCGAACTCGCCCCCGAGGCCACCCGCGACACCTGGCGCCAGTGGTCCTTTCCCTGGCAGGCCGCCCCCGGGACGCACACGCTCACCGTCCGTGCCACCGACCGCACCGGCGAGACCCAGACCGAACGACGCACGCGGACCGTGCCCGACGGCGCCAGTGGATGGCACTCCGTCGTGGTCACCGCCGACTGACCACCTACCGAACGAACCCTTTCATCCCCCGTTTCCAAGGAGATCTCCACCATGAACGCCCTTCGCCTCCGTCGCGCCGCCGTAGCCGTGGCCGCCGCCGCGGTGCTGCCCCTCTCGCTGGCCGCCTGTTCCGACTCCGGCTCGGACACCAAGGCCGAGGCCGGTTCCGCGGCCTCGGAATCCGCGACGAAGGAGAGCACGCCCTCCACCGGTGCCGACATGGCCGCGGACGGCCCCTTCGGCCCGGCCTGTGCCTCCGTGCCGAAGGACGGCGCCGGCTCCTTCGACGGCATGGCGCAGGACCCCGTCGCCACGGCCGCCTCGAACAACCCGGCGCTGTCCACCCTGGTGGCCGCCGTCAAGCAGGCCGGCCTGGTGGACACCCTCAACAACGCCAAGGACATCACCGTGTTCGCCCCGACCAACGAGGCCTTCGCGAAGATCCCGAAGGCCGACCTGGACAAGGTGCTGGCCGACAAGGCCACCCTGACCAAGATCCTCACCTACCACGTCGTCGGCCAGAAGCTCACCCCGAAGCAGCTGGAGAACGGCTCCTTCGAGACCCTGCAGACGGGCACGGTCACCACGAAGGGCTCGGGTGAGGCGTACACCGTCAACGAATCCTCCAAGGTCGTCTGCGGCAACGTTCCCACCGCCAACGCCACCGTCTACATCGTCGACACCGTCCTCATGCCCAAGTAAGCACTCCCACCGGTGAGGCAGCCGTGGTGTCCCCTGGGTCCGGGGGCGCCACGGCTGTCTGTCGTCTCCGCCCGGACGGCGCGGAAGCGACGCATCCCGGGGCGCAGTCAGATGACCTAACCCTCCGTGTAGGTGGGTGAGCAGACTCGAACGTGCGGTCCGGGACACCTGTCCCGGGGCTCTCCCGGCTGCCAACGTCAGCCGGCGCTCCGCCGAACGACACGTCGCACCAGGGGGTTTCATGAGCCCGGCGTCCACCACCGTGCCCGTCGCCGACCGACGGTCCCACCCGCGCGAGGAACTCCACCTCCCCACCGGACTGTCCTTCAGCGGCAGAAGCACGTCCCACCGCTGGGGAGCCCTCCGGGTCACCACCACCGAAGGCGCCCCGCAGCGCCTCGTGGGCCCGTCGTCCGTGCTCTCGACTTCCCGTCCTGCTTCCCGTACCACCCTTCCGTACGAGGCCGGCGACGCCCACGACATCATCGGGGTCGGCATCCACACCGCGGGCACGGCTCGGATCACCACCCACGGCCGTACGCTTCCCTGCGCGCCGGGCGACGTCCTCGTCCTCGACATGGCCGCCCCGTTCGCGGTGACGGAGCTCGACGACTTCCGTCTTCATCTCCTCAGGATCCCCCGGGACTTCCTGGGGCTGCCCGCCGCACGCACGGACGTGCTGTGGGGCGTCCACCCGCGGACCGGCGAAGGGGTCGTCCCCCTCCTCGCGCCGCTCCTGAAGACCGTCGCGGACCTCGTCACCACGTCCCGGGGCTCTGTCGCCTACGGGCTCGCCGGCACCGTCGCCGACCTGCTCGGCGCCCTGTCCTCGGAGCTGACCGCCCCGGCACGTACGGGCACCGGGGAGACGGACCAGAACGCCGCCCGCCTCGACATGGCGCACCGCGTCCGCGTCTTCGTCAACCAGAACCTGGGCGACCGGTCCCTCCGCCCGGAGACGATCGCCGCCCACCACCATGTGTCGGTCCGCTACGTACACAAGGTCTTCGTCCACGAGGGCACGACGCTCAGCCGGTGGATCCAGCGGCGTCGACTGGAGGAGTGCCGCCGCGAACTGGGCAGGACGGGGGTCCCCTCGGTGTCGGTGTCCGCGGTCGCCAAACGCTGGGGATTCACCAGCTCCGCCCACTTCAGCCGCCAGTTCCGCGCCGTCTACGGGATCTCACCCAGCCACTGGCACCGCCTCCGGCACGGCGACCACGACCCGACTCCCGCGCGGTAGACGTGCGTCGTCGGGACACCTTCTTGCACGGCCCGTCATCCCGCGCGGGGCGACGCCTTCCTAGCGTGAGGGCCAATCCCACCAGCCCGAGGAGAACGACGACATGACCGAATCCCATCCGGTGAGCCGCCGCGGCATCGTGGCCGCGGGAGCCGCGGTGGCGGCGGGTGCCGCCACCATGGGGCTGCCCGCCGCGCCCGCCCTGGCGGCGGACAGCGCGACCGGCCGGCACCACACGGAGAAGCCGACGATCGTCCTCGTCCACGGAGCGTTCGCGGACGGTTCGAGCTGGGGGCCGGTGACCGAGCACCTGCGGCGGTGGGGGTACGCCGTGCGCTCGGTCGCCAACCCGTTGCGCGGACTGGCGATCGACGCGGCCCAGGTACGGTCCGTCCTCGCGACGATTCCGGGGCCGGTCGTCCTGGCCGGGCACTCCTACGGAGGCGCGGTGGTCACGGAAGCGGCGGCCGGTGCCGCGAACGTCAAGGCCCTGGTCTACGTCGCGGCCTTCGTGCCGGACGTGGGCGAGGTCCTGGGGGAGCTGTCGGCGCGCTTCCCCGGCTCCCTGCTGGACCCCGCGCTGACGGCCGTGCCCGCGCCGGGACCCGACGGAGCGCCCGGCCTCGATCTGTACATCCGCGCGGACCGGTTCCACCCGGTCTTCTGCCAGGACGTCCCGGCCTCCACGGCCCGGGAACTGGAGGCCGTGCAAAGGCCGGTGAGCGCCGCCGCGTTCGGGGACCGGGCCACGGCGGCGGCCTGGCGGACGATCCCGTCCTGGAACCTCGTCGCCACGCGGGACCGGGGGATCGTGCCGGAGCTGCAGCGCTTCCAGGCGAAGCGCGCGGGCTCGCGCACGGTGGAGGTACCCACCTCGCACCTGCCCCTGCGGAGCCGCCCCGGCGCGGTCGCCGAGCTCATCCGTTCGGCTGCCCGCTCCGTCCCCGCCGACCGGTCCTGAGAATCCCCGAGAGGTCCGGCCGGGGACCCCGTCCGGCCCCTCCCACGTCCGCCCCGCCCTCCCCAGTAAGGACACGAGTCATGAGCGCATCGGCCGACCTCGAGAGCATCGAGCGCATCAACCAGGGAGACCGTACCCCTGTGGTCTTCGTCCACGGCCTCTGGCTGCTCCCCAGCAGCTGGGAGCGGTGGGCGCGGGTCTTCGAGGACGCCGGCTTCGCGCCCCTGACGCCGGGCTGGCCCGACGATCCGGAGACCGTGGCCGAGGCCAACGCCCACCCCGAGGTCCTCGCGGGCAAGAGCGTGGGTCAGGTCGCCGACCACTTCGCCGATCTGATCGGACGTCTGGACCGGAAGCCGGTCGTCGTCGGGCACTCCTTCGGAGGCCTCATCACGCAGATGATCGCCGGTCGAGGCCTCGCGGCCGCGTCGGTGGCCATCGATCCCGCTCCGTTCCGGGGTGTCCTTCCGCTGCCGATCTCCTCGCTGCGCGCGGCGAGCGTGGTCCTGGGCAACCCGGCCAACTACCACCGGGCGGTACCCCTCACGTACGACCAGTTCCGCTACTCCTTCGCGAACGCGGTCAGCGAGGTGGAGGCCAGGGAGCTGTACGAGGAGTTCGCCGTTCCCGCCCCCGGTGAGCCGCTGTTCCAGGCGGCCGTGGCGAACGTCAACCCGTGGACCGAGGTGAAGGTCGACACCCTCAACCCGGAACGCGGCCCGCTGCTTGTCATCTCGGGCGAGAAGGACAACACCGTGCCATGGGCGATCGCCCACGCCTCCTTCAGGAAGCAGGAGCGCAACGAGGGCGCGGTCACCGAGATCGTGGAGATGAAGGGCCGCGGACACGCGCTGACCATCGACAACGGCTGGCGCGAGGTCGCCGACACCGCGCTCACCTTCGTGCGGCGCTTCGCCGACTGACACCGGAGCGGGACCCGGTCGGGGTGGTGGGTGCCCACCTACGGGCACGCACCCACCACCCCCGCCCGACGTTCCCGCCCGACGTTCAGCCCTCCGGTCGTCCTTCACCGCCGCGCAGGGCCTGCGCGAGGGCCGCCCTGGACGTGATCCCCAACTTGGGGAAGATCTTGTACAGATGGGCGGCGACCGTACGCGGAGACAGCCGCAGACGGGCGCCGATCGCCTTGTTCGAGAGACCCGTCGCCGCGAGTTCGGCGATCCGCGACTCCTGCCCGGTCAGCAGCCCGGGCCCACTCGCCGCCGGCCCCACGGGATGGCCGGCCGCCCGCAGCTCCTGCTCGCAGCGTTCCACCCACGGCACGGCCCGCAGTTCCCGGAACGTACGGCGAGCCTCGCCCAGCACGTCCCGGGCCTCCGCGCGGCGTCGGCGCCGCAACCAGGAACCGTGCGCGAGCCGCAGCCGGGCCAGTTCGAAGACCCACTGTTCGGACCCGGGCACGGCGTACGCCTCCCGGAACCTGGACTCCGCCTCCTCGTCCGGGGCGGCCAGGGCGACGGCGGCGGTGAAGAGGAAGGCGTGGTGCGGGGAGATCTCCGTCATCCGCGCCGCACGCCCGGCGGCCAGGTGCGCCTCGGCGTCCCGCCGTCGACCGGTGTGCGAGGCGGCCTCCACGACGTCGAGGAACAGCAGGTGGAACCAGGGCAGACCACGCGGCAGGACGCCCGGCGGGGTGAGCGTCGAGACGTACGACCACGCTTCCTCGTACCGCCCGTGGGCCAGGGCCACGAGCCCCCGCAGGTGCGTGAGCCGGCCGGTGACGAACCGCATTCTGGCCCGCTGCGCCGCGGGCCGGACGAGCCGCTCGGCCTCCTCCAGACCCGCTTCGTCCCCACGCCCGGCGAGGAAGTGCGCGTAGTAGAGCCGGAACATCAGCGCGTTGCAGTGGTAGCCGAGCTCGTCGGCCGCCTCCGCCTCCCGCAGACAGTCCTCGGCCGTGTCCCAGCGCCCGTGCAGGTAGTCCTGGTAGCTCCTGGCCTTCGCGATCGAGCCCTGCGTCGCGTACGCGTGCTGGCCGGTGAAGCGCCGCCACAGCTCCCCGTGCGCGACGTCGACGGCGGACGCGGTCCACAGCAGCAGCCAGCCGCCGCCGGCCTCCTGCTCCGCGCTCATCCCCTCGACCAGTGCCCACAGCTCCTCGGACACCCCGTGCGCCGTACGGGCCGGGTCGGACCAGGCGCGATGACAGAGCCGGGCCAGCGGGGAGACGTGCGCCCGATGCCGCTCCAGGGCACGCCAGGCCCGGAGGTCGTCGGTGTACGTGGCGGCGAGCAGCAGCTTGAAGTACACCTGCTCGGCCAGCCCGCCGAACGCCTCGGTGTCCCGCGCCGCCAGCGCGTCGAGCGCCTCGGGCAGCAGGGCGACGGAGGAGGAGAAGTCGACCCGGTGGCTCTGGTCCACGTACACGACCGCGTACGCGAACAACGGGGCGATGTCGGGCGGCACCGGACCGCGCTTCAGCTCCTCGACGAGCCGCGCGGTGTACCGCAGCTGCCCGCTCCGGGCCGCCGTGACGGCGGCCCAGGTCAGCCGCCGGGCGCGGGCGTCCGGGTCGGTACTGAGCGCGGCGGCGCGGTCCAGGAGCAGCCCCCCCTCCGCGTCACCGCCGCGCCGCGCGATCCGCTGCCCGGCCGCTTCCAGCCGGCCGGCCAGCCCCTCGTCGGGGAGGAGCGCGGCGGACGCCTCGTGGACCAGCCGGCGTGGATCGTCCGCGGGCAGACCGTCCGCGAGGGCCCGGTGTGCCGCCCGCTGCTCCGTCCCCGAGGCCATGGAGACGACGGCGCTGCGGACCAGGGGGTGGCGGAACGCGAGTCCGCCCGCGCCGTCGAGGCGGGCCAGGCCGCTGCCCGCGATGTCTTCGAGCACCTCCTCGGAGTCCTCGCCCGCCACCGCCCGCAGCCACGTCCCGATGTTCCGCGTCGCCGCGCCGCCGCCGAGCGCGGTCAGCAGCAGCACACGGGCGGCCTCGCCGGAGAGCGAGGCGAGCCGGTCGGCGAACATCCGCTCCAGACGCTCACCCAGCGGGAGCCGGTCCGGCAGCGGGACGATGCCCCGGACGTGGTCCTGGTGCAGCTGGAGCGGCAGCTCCACCAGAGCCAACGGGTTGCCCCCGGCCTCCGACAGGACCCGGTCGGCCGTCACGGCCGCAAGGCGTGGATGCGACCGCCGCAGCAGCGCGTCGGCCTGCGCGTGCCCCAGTGCCTCCACATCCACCGGGGGCGCGGGCCAGCCGTCGACCGCGGCGCCGTCGGGCCGGGTCGTGCTGACGATCGCCAGCGGGAGTTCGCCGACCCTGCGGTGCAGGAAGGCGAAGACCGCGGTGCTGGAGGAGTCCACCCAGTGCAGATCGTCCACCAGCAGCAGCAGTGTCCGGGCACGCGCCGCCTCCGCGAGCAGCGCGAGGGCGGCGGCGCCGACCATGAAACCACCGGGGGGCATCCCGTCGCGGAGCCCGAGGGCGCTCTCCAGGGCCTCGCGCTGACGGCGTGCGAGTGACCGGGACCGTTCGAGCAGCGGCCACAGGACCTGGTGGAGCGCCCCGAAGGGCAGTTCGGCCTCGGCTTCGGCGCCGACGGCCCGCAGGACGGCGAAGCCACGCTCACGCGCACGCGCCTCCGTCCAGTCCAGCAGGGCGGTCTTGCCGATCCC
Source organism: Streptomyces sp. Qhu_M48 (assembly GCF_051305195.1). Taxonomy (NCBI): domain Bacteria; kingdom Bacillati; phylum Actinomycetota; class Actinomycetes; order Kitasatosporales; family Streptomycetaceae; genus Streptomyces; species Streptomyces sp. Qhu_M48. Next base: position 2,927,349 of record NZ_CP195432.1, read on the forward strand.
CGCCTCCCCCCGAAGCAGGACCGCGGCGCCGCCGGCGTCGCCGCGGACCTCGTCGAGAGCGCGTCCCAACAGCCCTGTCTCGCGTTCCCGGCCCACCAGACCCCTCCCACCGGACAACGACACGACAGCCCCCTCATGTCCCCTGGTCGCAGGGAGATTTCCTCCACATAGGCGCGAACCACTGATTATTGCCAGCGTGTTCGAGGGCGAGGTGAGGAGAACCGCGCGACGATCGCAGCTGTGCCGTGCTGGGCATGCCGTGTGCACGCACGGCACACTCGTCGGTTCCGCCGACGCCCACGGCTTCGCCCGGTGCGGTCAGGGGCGCGGGTCCGCGCGGAGTCGGACGGGCCCTGTCCGGTCAGGGACGCGGGCGGCTGTCGGCCTCGGAGGAAGGGCGGACAGTGGGGACGTGGGCGTCGCGCCAGGCCTGCGGGGAGACGCCGAACGCGTTCTTGAAGGCGCGGCTGAAGTGCGACGTCGACTTGAATCCCCACCGGCGGGCGATGGTCGAGATGGTGTCCGTGCTCGGCGGACGACGGGCGAGCTCTCTGCGGCAGGCTTCCAGGCGGTGCGTGCGCACCCACTCGCCGAAGCCGACGCCGCCACGCGCCAGGATCGCGTACAGGTAGCGCACGGATATGTGGTTGGCCCTGGCGACCGACGCCGGGGAGAGCCCGGGGTCGGCGAGGTGGGTGCGCATGTACGCGAGGATGCGGACGCCGAGCGTCTCGTGGAGCGGACCCGCCGCGAGCGTGGGGCGGTCGGCCTCCGCCGCGATGGCGGCGCGGACGAGTTCCGTGCTGGGCGAGGCGAGGAACTCCGAGGCCGGCCCCGTGCGCAGGTGGGGATGGGCGGCCAGCTGAGCGAGGTACCCGGCGGTGAGCCCCGGGACGGTGCCCTCGGCGCCCAGCGTGCGGGCCGTGACCTCGCCGACGGCCGCGTCGGGCAGGGCGAGGTCGCTCAGCGGGATCCGGAAGAAGTGCATGTCGACACCCCGGTCGAAGAGCAGGGTGTACGGACGCCGGGTGTCGTAGACAGCGATCTCACCCGGTCTCAGGACGGCGTGCCGCCCGTCCTGGATCACCGAACTCTCGCCGGAGACCTGGAGACTGACGAACAGCACCTCCTCCCAGTCGTCCGCGTCCGCGAGCCGAGGTGTGCGGTGCACCCTCGCCGGGTTCGCCTTGACCGAACTGACCTGCATGGAGCCCAGGTTGGTGATCGCCACGTCGGCGAAGACGTCGTCCGCGCGCCGTGGGAGCACCAACTCGACCGGCACGAGCTGCTCCCTGATGGTCTGACGCAGAGCGTCGGCCCGATCCGCCAGTGGAAGTGCCGAGGTTCCCCACGTCGTCGTCGTCATCGAAACCCTCCTGCGTGACCGCTCGGGCTGCAGTCTAGGTACGGGAAACCGGGCCGGACCAGGTGTTTCCCGGCCGACGCCCCGTCCCTGCGGTGTAGGGCATCGACAGTGCACGCACGGGCATCGGGGCCGTGGAGCCGTTCCCGGCACGAACGGTCCGGGTCACCCGACGGGGCACGCCTGGAACGTGCGCTCCGGTGATCAGCCCGAGGAGGAGCGCCCCGCGACCGCGGGGCCGTCGGGACGGACGTGGCGGGGAGCGTGTCCGTACGCCTCCTTGAAGGAGCGGCTGAAATGAGCCGGACTCCGGAAGCCCCAACCCTGCGCCACGGCGCTGAGGGTGCGGCCGTCGCCGCGCCGGGCGAGCTCCCGTGCGCACTCCTCCAGGCGCCTGCGCTTGATCAGCCGGCACACGGTCGTCTCCTCGGCCTCGAAGAGGTGGTGCAGGGAACGAAGGGAGATGCGATGGCTCTCGGCGATGACGGAGGGCGAGAGCCCGGGGTCGCGAAGACGCTCGTCGATGAACCCACGTATGCGCGCGAGCAGGTGGCTCCGGTGCGGGCGAGGGTCCCGGTGCTGGGGGTGCTGGGGGTGCTGGGGGTGCTGGAGGTGTGGGAAGTGCTGGATCCTGCCCGTGCCCGGGTCCTCGGTCGCCTCCTCGATCCAGGTGGCGATCAGGTCGGCGAGATGGCCGCCCAAGCCGTCCCGGACCGCCGGGGACGCGCCGGCGACGCAGGCCTCGAGGCCGGTGACGAACGGTCCGAGGACCGCCCCGACGCCACCGGTCGTCGCGAAGGCCCTGCCCGTGACCCGGTCCGCCCGCCTCTCCGACGCGCCGAGCCCCGATCGGGGGACGCGGAGGAGGAGCGTGCGGAACTCCGCCCGCTGCTCCAGCGCGAAGGAGCGGCGGAGGTCGAGCAGCGCCAGCTCGCCCTGCTCGACGAGGACGCTCTGCCCGTCCTGGTGGAGCGCGGCGGTCCCGCGCGTCTGCACGGCGAGGACGAGTCGGTCGTCGGGCGCGGTCGCCACCAGCCGGGGCGTCCTGCTGATCCGCATCGGTTCGGCCTCGATCGACACCATGCGGACGTAACCGAGGTCATCGGCCCGGAGCAGCCCGGCGCAGGAGCGCGTCCCGACGGGGAGGACCCGGAGCGGAGCCAACCAGTGCCGTACCCCTTGCTGCCACCACTCGGGGCGGTCGGCGACGGGAACGGACGCCGCGCTGCGGACGGTGTGCACAGGGCTCCTCGGTTCGGGTGGTGTGAGGGAGCCGATCCGCGAGGCCGTGCGGCCCGAGAGCCCCCGGAACCAGTGTGAGAGGAGGCCTCGGCGCTGCGAATAGGTCATATGACCAGCGTCGTGACGCGCGTCGGTCTCTAGTGCCCAGGCCGGGCGGGCGGCATCAGGTCGCTCTCGCTGACGGTGTACGCCAGCGGCGGGTAGACGAAGTCCGTCTCGTGGTTCTCACGCCGCCGCATCCGGTAGAACTCCTGCCTCTGCTCGTCGTCCGCCGGCACGAGGCGCGCACCCTGCGGAAGGAAGGCCTGGCCGTTCCGAAACCGAAGGAGGGTCTTCGACGTCCGGAACGTCACACCCAGCCATTCGTTGTCCGCCGCCTGGGCGGGCGCGTCCAGAACGATTCTGTGCCTGAGTCGTCGATTGGATTCGACGGAGAACACGACGACACCGTGGTGGGCGAGGGGGATCTCGAACGTCTCGCCGCCGGATTCCTTCGACTCGAAGATCAGCTTCCTGGGCGGGCCCGCTTCGGGGTGTCGATAGCAGGAGAAGACGGCGATGAACGACTCGTCGGCCAGATCGAGGGCCTGGTCGGAATGGGCGCCCATGGTTCTGTAGGCGTTCGTGTACCGCTCGACGAGCGCGTTGTCGAATCCGACCGGAAGCGCCGCACGTTCCCGAATCCGTCGCGCCAGCCGGTCGTGCAGCGCCCGGAAAGGCTGCGCCGGGCTGCCGTATCGCGTGGTGGTACGGACGAGAGGCACCCCGCCCGCCTCGTCCGTCCTGGTGAGCACGGCACCTCGCCGGCCCTTTCCCGTGTCCTCCAGGTGAGCCGAAGCGGACAGCTCCGCGAAGAGGTTCTCCTCGGCCGGCAGGGCGTACGAGCGGATCGCGTCCGAGATCCTAGACCCGGGGCGCAAGGTAGTCTCCCGTGTTCATGCTGAAGAGGAACCGGTCGCCGTAGTCGATGAAGGACGAGGTCCTGTTCTCCTCGGCGTACAGCCTGCGCAGCTCGTCCATGCCGGACGGTGTGGGTGGTCCCAGTCGCACCAGGTCGCCGGCCCTGTCGAGAAACGTGTGGCCGTTCTGGTGGACGGCCTCGGTGCTCGAACAGCGCACCACGTATCCCAGGCGGGTCGGGAGCAGTGCGGCGTCCAACCCCGAGGGCCGGATCTCGTGCGTGTACAGGCGGTTGGTGGACAGCGGCACGAGGAACACGGAGCCGGGGTGGAGCGTGACGGTGAACTGCGAGGGGAGTGCGACCCCGTCGTGTCGTGCGGCCGGCTCCTTGAGGCGGAAGTGGAGTCTCGTCAGCCCGCTGGCCCCCTTCACGCCGTAGTCGAAGGCGTCTTCGGCCAGGGGCCGCAGCTTGTCCAGCCGGTCGTAGAAGGTGCAGAAGGCCATGAGGCCGTTGACGGGCATGTCCTTGGTCTTGTCCGCGTGGGCCGAGATCCTGGCCTTGGACTGCTTGCGCTCGGGCGTGGCTAGGGTGTTGTGGTAGATCTGGGCGAGGACGTGGTTCAGCGGTGCCTGGTTCCGGAAGACGGCGGCGGCCTCGCGGTTCAGCGCCTCGACGATGTGGGTGTCGGTGGGGCGGAAGCCCTCGGTCGGCCCCGAGAGGTTCGTGGAGCACCGGAGCAGCCGGAAACGCAGAGCGTCACCGCTTCGTGTGACGGGGGTCAGGTAGATCCCGCTGCGGTGGGCCGTCCCGGGCTTGGTGGACTCCGTCAGGGACTGGAACGCGTGCTCCGCGCGGATCCGTCCGAAGTAGTCGGCGTCGATGCCGAAGAAGCGGCGGTAGTACACGCCGACGCCGTGCACGCGGAGGGGGACCCGGCCGAGGCCGACCAGGGTCCACGCCCTGTCGACGTCCTCGTGGTAACCGTGTGACAGCTCCCGGACGACGAACACCCGGGCCGCCGCGTCCAGCGGGCGGTCGCCGATCCCGGAGAGGTCACCGCACAGGTAGACGGTCTTCCGCGCGAGGTCGTGCGAACCGGCGGCAAGCTCCTCCGGCGTGATGACGGACCCGAGGAAGTCCCTGATCAAGCCGTTGTCCCGCAACGCCGAAGGCGCGACCAGGACGGTGCGCGCCTCGTCGACGCGGGCTTCCGTCGGCTCTGTCGTATGCATCGAACGTACCTGCCATTCCACCGCCCCCACGGACGGTACGGGAGGGGGCGGGCCTACGCTTCGTCGGCCACGGGGTCACCGGAGGACGGGACCGCCCTCCTTCTGCGATACACCACCACCCCGCACACCGCGAGGAGCAGGGCGGCCACGGCGGACACCCCGAGCGCCGTCCGCTCGGCGAAGAGCCTTCCCAGCACTTCGAACACACCGTGCCCCACCGTCGCGTAGATCAGCGCCCAGGCCGCTCCGCCCACGAACAGGGCGGGGAGGTAGCGCGGCAACGGCATGCGCATGCTGCCCGCGAGGAAGTTGACGGCGGTCTGGAACCCGACGGTCAGGAAGGAGACGGCGACCACCGGCGCGCCCCACCGCTGAATCGCCCGTTCGGCGCGCTGGAACTTCGCCGAAGAGATCCGTCCGGCGTATCTGCTGCGCCGGGCGCCGGCGCCGGCGAGCCATCCGACGGCGAACGTCCCTCCGGCGCGGAGCAGGACGATGACGTACAGGGCTGCGGCCGTGAGCGCGACCTTACCCACGACGCCTCCTCCTGGACGCCGGGCCGAAGCCCGCCTCCCTCGTCACCCGCATGGGCGTCCCATCTCACCGGACGCACAGGGCGCGCAAGCCCGGTCACCGTCTCTCACCTGCGCCCCGCCTCTGCCGTTCCGACCTCTGGGATACCACCTGCGGCGCCCGGACCCGCACCGCTCGCCAGGCAAGGTCAGCCTAACCGAACGCCTATACGGCGGATACGGGGCACCGGCCCACGCGGGTTCGTCGCTACGCGCCCGCCCCCCCAGGGCGCCCCGGGGCGCACTCCCGCCACCGCGCGCCGTACGGGTCCGATCTGGACATTCCTGGTTCGGCACAGGCGGCATCCCACGCCGTCAACCTGCGTCCCCTTCGGGGGAACGAACCGGATCCGGCCGAGGCGCTCCGGAGTGCGCCCCCTGTGCACCCGGTGCTGTGTTCCCTGCGGTGCGGCAAGGGCAGAGGGGTGAGGGTGGCTGCTCGCGTCGTGCACCCCTGGCACGACGGAGGACAGAAGGGGTGGGAATGATACGAGTGACGGTGGTCTACGAGGCGCAGCTCCTGCGGACCGCGCTGGTGGAACTGCTGCGGTCGAGCGGGGTCATGGTGGTCTCCTCGCTGCCCCGATGGCCGCACGGCCCGGCGTCGGGGATGTCGGAGCCCGACGTGTACGTGGCGGACGCCGAGTGTCTGCCACCCTCGGCGATGCGGCCCGCGGTCGCTGCCGTACCACCGTCGGGAGAGGGCTCGGCGGGCCGTTCGGCCCTGCTGGCGCTCGTCCCCGGGCAGCGGCCGGGGGTGCTGCGACGGGCCCATGCCGCGGGGGCGACCGGCTTCGTCGACAAGAACGGTCCGAAGTGTCGATTACTGGAGGCCGTGCACCGTCTGGCCAAGGGGGAGCGCTTCATCGACGACACGCTCGCGGTCGGGTTCCTGCAGGCCGCGGAGATGCCCCTGACCCGGCGTGAGCTGAGCGTTCTCTCGCTGGCCGCCGACGGAGCGCCGGTCGCCGAGATCGCCGCGACGCTCTTCCTGACCAAGGGCACCGTCCGCAACTACATGGCGAGCGTCATCCGCAAGGTCGGCGCCCGGAACCGCGTGGACGCCATTCGGATCGCCCAGGGCGCCGGGTGGACCTGAGCCCTGCCCGGCGGCGCCCCGCGGACGCGGTCCGCTCACCCCCGGACCTCGCTCCAGTGCCCCACCAGGTCGCGGTAGAGAGCGGAACGCACGAGTAGCTCCCCGTGCGTTCCGTACGCGGCCCGGGTGCCGTCGAGGACGAGGATCCTGTCCGCCCGGAGCGCCGACGACAACCGGTGGGCCACCACGACCAGGGTGCCCGGCCGGGCGCTGAGGGCGTGCTCGGCCGTGGCCTCCGCGACGGGGTCCAGGTGGCAGGTCGCCTCGTCGAGCAGCAACAGCGGGGCGGGGGCCAGGTGAGCGCGCCCCAGCGCGATCAGCTGGCGTTCGCCGAGGGACAGGGCGTCGGGCGTCAGCGTGCGGTCGAGGCCGCCCACCCGGTCGACGAGCGGCTCCAGGGCGAGCGCGTCCACGGCCCGGTCGACGGCGGACCTGTCGGCGTCGGGCCGCAGGTACCGCAGGTTGTCCCGCAGGGTGCCCGTGAAGACGTATGCCTCCTGGGGGATGAGCACGCGCAGGGCGGTGAGCTCCGAGGGCGGGCAGGCCGCGACCGCCCGGCCGAAGAGCCGTACGTCACCCTGATCGGGTGCGAGCATGCCCGCGGCGACGTGCAGAAGGGTCGACTTGCCGATGCCGCTCGGGCCGACCACGGCGATGTGCTCACCCTGCTCGACGGTCAGCTCCAGCGCGTCCAGGACGGGGCGGGCCCCGGGGCCGTACGCGGCTCGTACGTGGCGCAGCTCCAGCGCCGTGGTCGCCCGGCCCGCACGGCGCGGGCCGGGCGCGGCGGCGGGGGGAGGGGCCGCGGGCAGCGGCCGGGTGAGCCGGTCGAGGACGACGAAGAGCCGCGCGCCCGCGGCGCCCAGGACGGTCATCAGCGTGTGCAGGGCGGGGAGCAGCGACTGGAGGACGTAGGTGAGCGCCCCCACCACCGCCCCGGCCGTGACGCCCTGGCGGAGGAGCCACGGTGTCGTGGCGAGGAGCAGGAGCACCGGCAGCTGTCCGGCCGTCGCCACGGAGAACGTGCGGACGGCCGCCCAGCGGGCCAGGGCGCGCTGGGCGGCCGCCGCCTCCTCGACGGCACGGCGGTTCCGCGCGGCGGTCGCGTCCTGGGCGCCGCAGGCCACGGTGTCCCGCAGAGCGGTACGGGTGATCTCGGCGCGCCGGCCGACGACCTCGTCCGCGTCGAGGTAGCGGTGCTGGGCCCGCGCCATGGGCCGCAGGGAGGCCGCGAACAGGGCGAGGCCCAGGACCAGGGGAGGGAGCACGACGAGGAGGAACTGCGGGGCGAGCGACAGCAGGCCGACGAGGGCCCCCACGCCGACGAAGACGAAGGAGCGGGTGGCGAGCACCAGTCCGGCGAAGCTGTCCCGGGCGATCTCGGTCTGGCTCGTCAGCCGGGACACCGCGGTGGCGTCCGCGCCTCCGCCGGTGGTGGTCGCGGTGCGCAGGGCGCGCACCACCGACCCCCGTACGAGCTGGTCGCGCAGCGGTTCCGTGAGGTGGGGGAGCTGGGCGAAGACCCCCCGGACGACGGGAGCGCCGAGCAGGACGGCCACGGCGGCCCCCGCCAGCCAGAGGAGCCCCGTGGAGGGAGCGCCCCTCAGGAATCCGTCGTCGAGGGAGCGGGCCACGCAGTAGCCGCCGAGGAACGTCTGCGCGGACTCGGCGGCCGACCAGGCCGCCAGTTTCACCAGGACGCCCTTGCGGCGCAGGAGGAGGGACCGGAGCCAGGCCATGACGCGCCGGGCCGTGTCCGTCTCTCCGGAGGCGACCGCCGGTGCGGGACGGTCTGCCGCCTTCGGCGGCGCCGGTTCCCGCGCCTGCCCCGGGCCCGGAGCGGGAGTCACTCGCCCGCTCCCGTCCCGGAGACGGCGGACGACGGCAGGGCGCCCGAGTCGGCGGTCCCCGGGAGGGCGCCGGAGCCGGCGGACGACGGCAGAGCGCCCGAGCCGACGGACCTCGGGAGGGCGTCCGGCCCGGCGGACGACCGCCGGGCGTCCGCCGGCGGGGCCTCCGCCGTGAACACCGCGCGGTACTCCGGTTCCTCCCAGAGCAGGCTGTGCGGCCCGGACCTCCGCACGCGGCCCGCCTCCATCCAGACCACCAGGTCGGCCCGGGCGGCGGTGGACACCCGGTGGGCCACGATCAGCCTGGTGCACGCCCGTGAGGGCGTGCCGAGGGCGATCTCCACCTGCCGTTCGGTGGCCGTGTCGAGGCTCGACATCGCGTCGTCGAGGATCATCAGCCGGCCCCCGCCTGTGAACGCCCTTGCCAGCCCCAGGCGTTGGGCCTCGCCGCCGGAGAGCGGGGCGTCGTCCACCGGGGTCTCGTAGCCCAGCGGCAGCAGTCGGACGAAGGTGTCGGCGCAGGCCGCCGTCGCGGCGTCCCGGACCCTCGCCGCCGTGGCGGGGCCCCGGGCGGGTCCGGTCCCGGCGGCCAGCGCGGCACCGACCGTGGGGGTGGCGCCGCCGTCGAAGACGGGACGCGCGAAGGCATACGCGGTCGCCCCGCGCAGCTCCGCGCGCGACAGCTCGGCCAGGTCGACTCCGTCCAGGAGGACGCGCCCGGCGTCGGGGTCGGTCAGCCTGCCCGCGACGGCCGCCAGGGTGGACTTGCCCGCTCCGGAGCGGCCCACGACGGCGACCGTCGACCCGCCGCCGATCGCGAGCGTCACGTCCGTGATCAGGGGGACGCCGCCACGCGTCACCCGCACTCCCCGCAGTTCCAGGTTCCCGGGCGCGTCGGCCGGCAGGGCGGCGGAGCCGTGCGGCATCGGCGCCAGATCGGCGAGTTCGGCGGTGCGGCGTCCCGCGCTGCGGGCTCGGACGAGGGTGCCGAGCGGCGCCGCGATGCCTCCGATCCCGGCGGCGAGCGCCGCGTACCGGGAGACGGCGAGCAGTTCGCCCACGCTGACCTCACCCGCGGCGAGACCGACCCCCGCCACCGCGACGACGGCGGTGGTGAGCAGGGGGAGCAGGACACCGCTCCGGGCCACGGCGCGGCCGTGGACGAGCCACATGCGCGTGCCGTGCCGGGTCATGTCCGACAGCGGGGCGAGGACGCGCTCCGCCTCGTGCCGTGCCGTGTCGGCGGCGGCGATGGTACGGGCGCCGGCGAGCGCCTCGGCCAGCCGGGCGGCGACGGCGCCCTGTGCCCGCTGGTAGCGGCCGACCGAGTCGGTGGACTGGGTGGCGAACGCGCGGAGCAACAGCAGGAGCAGCGGCAGACCGGCCACGAAGACGGCGGCGGTCCAGGGGTGGATGAGCGCCAGGGCCACGAGTGCTCCGATCGGCACGAGCACGGACGACACCGAGGTCGCGAGAGCCGCCGGGGCGGTGCCGCTGTCCGTGGCGTTGACGCACAGCCGGGCGGCGACGTCGCCGCCCGAGTGGGGCGCCGCCCGGTGCGGCGCGGTGCCGAGGAGACCGGCCAGGGCCCGCAGCCGGATCCAGGCGGTGGCGCGGGCGTTGGCGAGCTGCGTCAGGAGCACCGAGCCGGTCTCCAGGAGGACTTCCGCCGCGAGCAGTACGGCGGTCCACAGCAGCCACGTCCCCGCCCCGGGCCGGTGACGCAGCAGCAGGTCCAGGGTCGTGCCGGCGAGCGCGGGTACGGCGAGCGAGCAGGCCGCGCCGGCGACCGAGCAGAGCAGCAGCGCCGCGGTGGTGCCCGCCGTGTGCCGTACGGCGCCGCGGAGCAGCCCGTCGGAACCGGTCGGCGAGGCCATCCGATCCCCTCTCTTCCCCTCCGGGAGCGACGTCCGGGCCGGGCCGCCGGAGTCCGGCCCCGACGGCCGGGGCCCCGGGAGCGGCGCTCCCGGGGCCCCGTGACTCCTCACCGGCGCTCGGGGCGCCGTGCGGGAAGCCGGATCGGGTCAGTTACAGGTCGTGATGCTGAGGCTGCTGTCACCGCAGAGCAGCAGGCTCGCGCGGCTGCCGGTCTCGACATCGCCGATGGCCTCGTCCTTGGGGGTCTCCAGCGACTGAAGGTCGAACAGGTTCATGATTGTTTCCTTTCGTAAGGGGACGGGTGGTGCGGGGCGACCCCGTCACGGGGCCGGTTCGTGGGGCCGCGGAAGCGGCGGAAGGAACGGCAGGTGGGCCGGGCGGTCGCCCAGGGCCGCCGCGAGGGCGAGCAGGACGCCCGCGGTGCCGGTGGAGAGGTCCATGGAGAGGCGCATCATCTGCTCGCCGGGGAAGGCGAGCCGGCCCTGGTAGGACATGGCGTGCCAGCTCAGGCAACCGACCTGGCGGCGTACGTCCTCCGGTGTCGTACCGGGCCCGCCGACGTTCGTACGGGCGAGGTGGAGCACCATCCCGGCGACGCCGCGGAAGAGACCCGGCTGGGCGTAGAAGGTGGCCTGCGCCGCCCGCACGATCTCGTGGCGCGCCCGGTCCAGGGCGTCGTCGCGCCGGTGGATCAGGTAGTCGTCGATCACCATGCCGATGCCCACGCTGCCCGCGCCGAGGTACGGCATCGTGCGCCAGCCCTCGTCGACCTGCAGGGTCCCGGAGACGCCGCGGACGCAGCGGCCGAGGTCGTCGTGGAGCGCCTCGGCGGCGAGGTCGAGCAGGGCGGTGTCCCGGGTGCGTTCGTAGAGCCGTACGAACAGCAGGGCCCGTCCGGCGGCTCCGTACAGGAGCCCGGTGCGCACCTTGCCGGGCGCCCCCGCCGTCCGGGCGGGCGCCCGGAGCGGACGGGCGGACAGCTCGGCGCATCGGAGGGCCGCCGCGTGGAGGCCGCTCTCACCGGTGGCCGTGGCCAGGGCGTCCAGGGCGAGGCCGATCCCGGCCGTCCCTCCGTACAGGTCGGGGGCGAGGCCCTCGTGGTCCTGTTCGAGGACGAGTGCGGCCAGGTCGAGCGCGGCGGCCGTGTGCCCGAGCCGGTCGAGGGTCCACGCGACACCGGTGAGCCCGTCGTAGAAGCCGAGCGGTGTGCCGGAGTCGGGTTCCTTGGCATACCGCAGGAGCCTGTCCTCGGCCTCCGGACATCGAGGGGCCCCGCTCTCGTGCAGGGCGTGGAGGACTCCGGCGGTGCCGTGCCCGACGGTCATGCCCCCGCCGGCCGTGGCGAACTGCGCGATGTCACCGGGGAAGAAACGATCCTCCCTCTCAGGCGTCGCCGACGCCAGGATCGCGCCCACCATGGAGTCACGGCTGTTCGGCCAGTCTCCCGGCTCCGTGGGCAGGAACCGGGAGGGGCCCGCCGGACGGTCGGGCGCCCGCAGCCCCCCGCCGGGCCGGCCGCCGGCCGGCTCGCGCGTGATCTCCCGAACCGCCTCGTCCAGGAAGCCGGGAGGCAGCGGGAACCGCGCCGCGGCGGCCTCCGCCAGGTGCGCGGCCTTGGCCCGGTCCACCGCGAGCAGACTCGTCAGCGGGATGAACAGCGCGATCCGGAGGCACGCGAGGGCGTACCGGTCCACATCGAAGCCACGCCGGTCGGCGGGCGCCACGAACGCCGGGTTGGCGACGGTCTGGCGACCGCCCTCCGAGGCGGGCTGGGCCGCCTCGAAGTCCAGCAGCACCACCGAGGACTCGTCCTCGGACACCATGATGTTGAACAGATGCAGGTCGTTGAAGACGATCCCGCGGGCGTGCACCGCGGCCACGGCCCGCTCGACGAGCCCGTGGATCCGCAGCGCCCACTCCGTGTACTCGGCGAGCCGCTCCGCCGGCGGATCGGCCTCCATCAGCGGATGCCGCCGCGCGAAGAAGGTGTTGAGCGGCTTGCCCTCCACGAACTCCATCGCGAGGAAGTGGTGGTCGCCCACCGTGAAGCTGTCGAGGACCTCCGGCGTGCAGGCGAGTCCCGAGAGCCGTTCCAGCGCCTCGCGTTCGCGGTGCAGCCGCGTCACGGCGTCCGCGCCGTCGGCGGCGAGACCGGCGTACGGCCGCGCCTCCTTCAGGACGACCCGCCGCCCCGTCCGCCGGTCCCGGGCCTCGTACACTCCGCCGCCGTTGGAGAAGTGCAGGGCCTTCTCGATGTCGTACGGCATGTCCTGGACGGTCACCGAGGCCCTCGCGTCGAGGTGCGGGCGCAGGAAGGCCGGCGGAGTCACCCAGGCGGGCACGTGGAAGACGGGATCGCGCCGGTCGGGCACGAGCGTGCCGGACCCGTCCTCGACGGCCGGCCGCAGCTCCCCGTGCTCGTCGTAGCAGTGGCGGCGGGTGAAGCTGCCGTACCGCAGGTGCACGGGACCCGAGCCCCAGCGCAGATCGCTGAGGATGTACGGACCCGATCGGCCCTCCAGCAGCCCCGCCAGATCGGTCGCCACGCGCTCGCACTCCGCGTCGTCGGCCGGGTACACGGTGATGAACTTGCCGCTCGCCGAGCGGTCCGCGTACTTGGCGTTGCGCTGGTGCAGCAGGTACCGGCTGGGGACGAACTTGAAGGCCACGTCCTGTCCCAGACAGTACTCCCGGACCGTGGCGAGGACCGCCTCCGCGTCGTCGAGACAGGCCGAGACGTGGATCTTCCAGCCCTGGGACGGGAGCGGGTGGTCCAGGGGGCGCAGGGCGAGCCAGTCACCCGTACGGTGAGACGTCCAGCCGTCGGGTACGGGGAGAGTGGCCGCCCGGTAGAGGGAGCCGCCCGCTCCCTCGGCGAAGACCAGACGGTGCGGCGCGTCGTAGAAGTGACGGTCGGCGTCGCAGAACACCGCGTACCCCTTGTTCACTGCGCACTCCCTCGGTCGGTGACGGACACGACGCTGTCACGTCACCCGAGAGCCCCGACAGTCGCCGCTGTCACCTTCCACCTATGCGGAACGCACGGGTGACAACAGCCCCGCGCATGTCCTCCGCTCCGCACGACCGCGCCCAGTCCGTGGCCGTCCTGCCACGGACGGAGAGGGCTCCCGCCGGCCCGCCGACCGGGCCTCACGGCCCCGGCACGGTCCGTCAGACCGCGGGCGGCGGACCACCGGCGAGGGCCCGCATCGCCGCGTACTCCTCGCGGGCTGCTTGTCCGGACGACGTCCAGGCATCCGTACGCGTCGACGCCGACCGGGATGCGCAGGGGCGTGGGCCCTCGGTGTGGACGATGTGCACGACCCGTGGGGCGAAGTCGTCGGGACGTGCGGTCCCGGGGCTGTCGGCGAGTCCACGCGCGCCTTCGAGCGTCTCGCGGTCGGTCACGTCGTGGGCGGGGACCCGGTGGGCGGCTTCCCGCTCCGGGGAGGAGAGTTCACGCCACTCTCCCCGGGGCCGTCCGAAAGGCGGCCTTCGCCGCCCGAACGCGTCCGGACGCTCCTGTCGCTCAAATGTCCGGCAGTCACAGGGATGTCCCGGAGCATCCGGGGCAGCCGGACCCCGAGGTCCGCACGCGGCGGCCGCACGGCCGCGGCGTTTCGGAGGCGACCACCGCCCCGGGCCGGACGGTCCGGATCCGAGCGGGGGCGAGGGGCGGCACACCGCTCGCCGACGAAAGGGCGGACGGCAGAAGGCGGCAACGGAACACAGGGAGCACCGATGCAGGTCCGTCCGTGGCGCGTCCAACCCGATCCCCGGCTGACGGCTCACGCGGTCGCCGGCCGGTACCGGCTCGACGGCCTGCTGGGGAGAGGGGGAGCGGCCGACGTCTACGAGGCCGTGGACCTGCGGCTGCGGAGGCCCGTCGCGGTGAAGGTCTTCCGCAGGGGCGACGCCCGGACGGAGGAGCACTCCGAGGACGAGGGACGTCTCCTGGCCCAGATGCAGCATCCCGGTCTGGTGACCCTCTTCGACTCCGGTCGCGACGAAGGCCGCCCCTTCCTGGTGATGGAGCTCGTCAGAGGGACGACCCTGCGCCGGCGCATCGCCCGCTCCGCGCTCTCGGTGACCGAGGCCTGCCGCATGGGGGTCGCGCTGGCCTCCGCGCTCGCCCATGTGCACGGGCGGGGAATCGTCCATCGTGACGTCAAGCCGTCCAACATCCTCCTGGACCCGACGGACGCCCCGCGCCTCACGGACTTCGGGATCTCCCGCCGCTTCGCCACCGCCACCACCGACGTCCGTACGGCCGCGCCCGACGACGCGGCGCGCGGCGCGACCGACCCCGCGGCCGACGGTGAGGGCGTCCTCATGGGGACGGCTTCCTACATGGCCCCGGAACAGGCGCTCGGTTGGACCACGGGGCCGCGGGCCGACGTCTACAGCCTCGGCCTCGTGCTCCTGGAGGCCCTCAAAGGCGAACGGGAGTACGACGGCCCGCCCCTGGAGGCGGCGCTCGCCCGCCTGCACCGCCCGCCGACCCTGCCCGACGGACTCCCCCCGGAGCTCGGCCAGTTGCTGAAGGCCATGACGGCGCACGAGGCCGACAGCCGACCCGACGCCCACACCTGCCAGAAGGCACTGGCCGCGTTGCCGATCCTCGCCGCGTGCGACGCCCGGCCCACCGGCCCCCGGCACGCCGCACAGCCGGTGGCGCCGCCCGAGGGCCACGCGCACCGGTCCGGAGTCCGCCGCTCGCCCGGTACGTCCCCGAGCGGGCGGACCACACCCACGAAGTCGGGGTCCAGGACCTCCTCCCCCCGCCGCCCGGGGCGACTGCTCGCCAAGAGCGCGGCCCTGGCCGCCCTCGGTGTCACGCTGACGGGCTCCATCGGCGCCGCCCCCGCGGGGACCCGGGGCGTCGTGGACCCGGTCTCCCACCGCGTGACCACCCAGCAGACTCCGGACGCGCCGCAGACGATCACCCTCGACGGGCCGAGCCGTGTGAAGTGACGCTTTCCGGATAGACGGAACGGCAGAACACGACGGCCACCGGCCGCACGGGAGGAAGGAAGCGGACATGACTCGTGATGTCTGGACCTATGGCGAGACCGCGACCCACGCGACAGAGGTGGATCTGACGGGATACAAGGTCGAGTGCTCCGACGGCGGCATCGGCAAGGTGGACAAGCACTCGGCGGAGGTCGGCCGCAGTCACCTGGTCGTGGACACCGGTCCGTGGATCATCGGCCGACAGGTCGTCATCCCGGCCGGAGTCGTCACCGCCGTCGACCCCGCGGCGGAGACCGTCTTCGTCGACTGCACCAGGGAGCAGATCAAGAACGCCCCCGAGTTCGTTCCCGGGGAGGACGACGCGACCGGACCGCACAAGATGAAGTTCGTCGACTACTACCTGGCGTTCTTCCGGTAGGACCGCGGGGCCGGCGCGCGGCCCGATCGGCCGCGCGCGATCACGGCACCCGCCCCGGGTGAGCAGACGTCACCCCGCCCGGCGACAGTCCGGCCGGGGACCGCGAGGAAGGGGTGTACCCAGGTACACCCCTTCCTCGGGTGGTAGGCCCCACGCGCCCCCGCACGGGTGATCGCGCCCCTTCCCCCGGCGCGGCACGCGGGGGAAGGGGGCGCGATCACCCGATCGGGCCCTGTGTCAGCCGCCCAGGGCCGGGAGGACCTTCTCGCGGTAGGCCGTGAAGAAGGCCTCCTGGTCCTGCCCGATCTGCCCGACGTACACCTCGTCGAACCCGGCGTCCACGTACGCGCGGACGGCGTCGACGTGCTCCTCGACGTCCGGGCCGCACGGCACGGAGTCGGCCACTCGCTGTCGGGTGACGAGTTCGGTGGCCTGCTCGAAGTGGGCCGGCGTGGGAAGGATCTGGTTCAGTTCCCCCGGCAGCTGCTCGGTCGGCCACATGCGGTGCGCCGTGTCGACGGCCGCCTCCCGGTCCTGGCCCCAGCAGACCTTCAGGCCGCCGACCACGGGCTTGCCGGCGCCGCCCGCGTCGCGGAACGACGCGATGGCCTCCACGTCGGGACCCATGGTCACGAACCCGTCCCCGATCCGTCCGGCGAGCGCGGCCGCCTTCGGGCCGAAGCCGGAGACCAGGACCGGCGGCGGGTTCTCGGGGACGGTGTAGAGGCGGGCGTTGTCGACCGTGTAGTGCCGGCCCCGGTGGCTGGTCTCGCGGCCGGTGAACAGCTTCCGCATCACCTCCACCGCCTCCTCCAGCATCTCCGCCCGCTCGTCGAAGGCGGGCCACCGGTCACCGAGGACGTGCTCGTTGAGGGCCTCACCGGTGCCCACCCCCAGCGCGAACCGGCCGCTGAGCAGCACGCTGGACGTCGCCGCGGCCTGCGCGGTCACGGCCGGGTGCAGCCGCACGGTGGGACAGGTCACGAGCGTGGTCACGGGCAGCTCCACCGTCCGGGACAGGGCGCCGATCATGGACCACACGAAAGGGCTGCTGCCCTGTGCGCCGGTCCATGGATGGAAGTGGTCGGAGATGGCCAGGCGGGTGAAGCCCGCGTCCGCCGCCAGACGCGCCTGGTGCAGCAGCTGGGCGGGGGTGAACTCCTCGCAGGACAGGAAGTAGCCGTACGACGTCATCGCGCGTTCCCTTCACATCGGCCCCCCTGATCCGGCTACCCGGGCAGGCCACCCGAATGTCCCCGGATCTCCGGCGCTCCTCCGTACGGCCCACAAGGGTGCGCCGGGGAGCGGTGCCGCCCTCGGTCGACGGGTGCGTGGCGGCTGCGTGCGTGATCCGCGCGTTTCCGGGGAGGCGCCAGGGGGTGACGCGGTGGACATTGGACGGACACCGCGCAGACGAGAGGACCCCCCATGAGCCAGAACGACGGCCGCGGCGACGAGGTCTACCAGCCCCAGCCGCAGGACGAGCCCTCGGAACTCCAGCCGGACAGGGACGACAGCATCGACGAGCCCGACACGGACGCCCTCCTCGACCAGGGGTACTCGCCTCCCGAGCGCCCCTACGCGAGCGAGCGGAACGACACCACCGCCGAGGGGCAGCGCAGGGGTGAGAGCCTCGACGGCCGCCTCGCCCGGGAGCGGCCCGACCTGGAGAGCCCCGCCGGGGACGGCATCGGGGATCTGGCGGACGGCGACGGCGAGCCCGTCGACCCCCAGGCGGGCCGTGAGCGGGCCGGACGGCTGGCGCCGGCCACCGACTTCCCCCACGAGAACAACGTACGCGCGCGCGATGTCGGCATCGACGCGGGGGCGGCGTCCGCCGAGGAGGCCGCCATGCACGTCATCCAGGATCCCGACGAGGGGGCGACCTGACGGGGGAGGCGTTCGTGGGGGACCGCTCCGGGAGGCGTGCCGGCGACGGGACAGCTCCGAGGAGCGGTCACCCGCGGGGGACCGCTCCGAGACGGGACCGTTCAGAGACTCGGGCGACCGAGACGGGGGCGACCGAGACGCGGGCGAGGAGGCCGGGCGCGGCGCTGTCCTGTCAGCGCCGCGCCCGGCCTCCTCGTCGCCCCCGGGTCACCGGGAGAGGAGCCGGTTGAAGAACGACCGGTACTGGCGCAGTGCCACCCGCAGGCTCTCCGTGTCGACGGCGTCCCCTTCGCCCCACTGTCCTTCGAGGTTCCTCTTGTGGTCGGCGAAGGTCGCGGCGAGCTGCCGCATGACATCGGCGACCAGGGCGTCGGCCGCGAGCACGGCCTCCCGGGGGTCGTCGACGAACATGCTCTGGACGTCGCTCCAGCGGTCGCGGAACGACGCGTCGTCCTGGCTGTCCAGCAGGCGGGCCGAGTCGTCGCCCCGGTCCTCCGCCGTCGATTCCTCCCGGGCCGGTTCGGCGGCACCCGCTCCCTGCCGGGCCGGTTCCGCGGAGTCCCCTTCCTGCCGGGCCGCGCGTGGGGCGCCCGCCCCCTCCCGGGCGGGACCTGCGGCCTCCGCCTCCTCGCGGGCGGAGTCTCCGGCGTCCGTCCCCTGCCGGGCCCGGCTTCCGGTGTCCGTCTCCCTCAGGGCTCGGCCTCCGGCGTCCGTCTCCTCCCGCGTGCGTTCCTCGGGAGCCTCGCCTCGTCCGAACTCTCCGCCCGAATCGGTGGTGTCACCGACGGCCGTGCTCTCTCCCGGGTACACGGGCGCGTTCTCGGTGCCCCGTTCCCGCTCCCGTTCGCCTTCCGGGTCCGTCCCGCGACCGCCCCGCTGGGCGATGTCCTCGGTCGACAGCCCGCTCGCGGTCCGCGACGGTGCTTCACGATCGCGCATGGCGCACCTTCCGTATCAGCTCCGGCCGGGACCGGCCGAGCTTCCGTTGGTGAGGAGATCGTCGAAGAGAGCCCGGTAGTGGACCATGGCTCCCCGCAACTGCTCGGTGGTGGCCCGCTGCGTGGTGCTGAGGGTGTTGATCTCGTGCGCCGCCCAGTAGTGCTCCAGCGTGCGCCCGTGCTCCACGGAGAGGTCCCGTACCTGCTGCTCGAAATCCTCGGTGGGATACCCGCGCTCGTGCATGAGGGACGTGACGAGCCGGTCCGCGTCGTGCACCGCGCCTTCGGGCCGGTCCACGAACTCCTCCTGGACTCCGCGCCACTCCTGGGCGTAGCGCTCCCGCTGCCCACTCGACAGCGGCTTGATGTCCAGCTCTTCATGGCGCTTCTCACGGGCCCCCAGTTCGTCCTCGGCGGCTCGCCTGCTCCCGGCGTCCTCGACCGTCCGGTCGTACTCCGGCCCGAACTGCTCACGGAGACGACGTCGGCGTCGCATGCTGAGGGTGACGACCACGGCGATCAGCGCGATCACCACCACAGCGCCGATGACGATGGCCAGAATCGTTCCTGTTGACATCGGCCTCGCTCCCTCGGGAAGTCGTCCGTCCCACGGCGGCTGCCCGGGCGGGCCGTCCTGAAACGTGGCGCGTGCCCGGCGTCCGGACCGGCCGGATCCAAGGGGCTGACGTCGACGTCACCGCAGGTCGGCGGGCTCCTGCGCGGCAGGGACGCGACGCAGCGCGAGGAGGGTCGCGTCGTCGGTGCGGTGGGGGCCGTCGAGACGGTCCAGGACACGTTCGGCGTACTCCTGCAGCCCGTCGTGCCCGGCCGCCGGAGCCGTCTCGCGTGCGCACCGCTCCGCCGCGTCGAGAAAGCGGGCCCTGTCCTCGTCGGGGTCGGTGTCACGGCGCTCGACGAGGCCGTCGGTGTACAGGAGGACGATGTCGCCGTCGGCGAGGACGGTCTCGGCCGCCGTATAGGTCGTGCCCGGCAGCACTCCGAGTGCGAGCCCGGGGCTGCCCGGCGGGTCGGCGAGCTGGGTGGCCCGGCCGCCGCGCAGCAGCACGGGGCGGGGGTGGCCGGCGCAGGTCCAGCGGAACAGCGAGCGTTCGGGGTGGTAGCGGGCGATGACGGCGGTGGCGGTCGACTCGATCCCGTCGCCGCAGGCGACCTCGTTCAGCCACCGGGTCAGCTCCTCCACCGGCTCCTCCGTGTAGGCGAGACCGGCGAGCGCGTAGCGCAGCTTCGCCATGAGGGTCACCGCCTCCAGACCGTGCCCACGGGCGTCGCCGAGCGCGACCAGAAGCCGGCCGTCGGGGAGTCTGCGGGCCTTGTACCAGTCCCCGCCGACGCCGGAACCGGTGGAGTCGGGCCGGTACACGACGGCGGTGTCGAGACCGTACGAGGCCAGCTCGTCCTCGAAGCGGGGCAGGACGGCGTCGCGGAGCACGTCGGCGACCTCGGTCAGTGCCGCGGCGCGTGAGCGCTGGCGGCGGGCCTCCTCGTCGGCGGCCCGGGTCAGGGCGCGGCGGCGGTGATCGTCGCTGACGTCGACGAGGACGGCCCGCACCGCCCACACGGGGCCGCCCCGGGGGCGTACCGGCTCGGCGACCAGGCGGATGAACCGTTCGGCGGGGCCCCGCATGCGCAGCTCGCACGCGGAGCGTCGTTTGCGCAGGAGCACGTCGTAGAGCAGACCGTAGAACTCGGGCAGGCTGTCGGCGGCGACGAGGGAGGCGAGACCACGCAGGTCGGGGACGGGGTCCGCCGGGTCGAGGCCGAGGACGTAGGCGAAGCCGAGGGACGGCTCGACCGTGCCGTCGGCGAGGTTCCACTCGGCCCAGCAGGTCCTGACCAGTTTCTGGGCGGCCCGGGCCATCCGGACGCGATGCCCCGGTTCCCAGGTGACGAGGAGGTCCTGACCGCAGGGGGCGACGCGGACCTCGCTGCTCAGCCGCGCGGGAGGTCCGGCGGGGCGGGGGACGAACCACTCCACCGGCTCCGGCCCCTGAGCCGCGCGTTCGTGGTGGGCGTCGGCGAGCATCCGGGGCAGTCCCGTGTTCTCCATGACCGGGAACCGTTCGAACAGCGGGACCGGGCCGGACCATCGCGGTACGGATTCCTCCGGCAGGTAGGCGGCGGCGTAGTCGCGGGCGGCCTCGTTCTGCGCCACGTACAGGAAGTCCTCGATCCTGCCGTCGCCGCCGGTCACCGGCCTGATCAGCATCGCCGCCATCGGCAGGGCTTCCAGCAGCTCCCTCACGGGGCCCGGGACCCGCGCCGAGGTTCGTGCCACCGGGCCCGCGTGCTGCCGGGACGGCGGCCGGTGGGACTGGGTGTAGGTGGCGATCCGCTGCCGCTGGGCGGCCAGCATCTCGTCCACGGCCTGGAGCCCCAGCCGCGCCCGCCCCACCCCGGCGCGAGGATGATGCTCCATGGGCGCCGCCCTTCCGAGGAATGTCCGCCACGACTCGCGCACCATCCTCGCCTCGCACGGCAGCGGCGGCGACCGCTGGCAGCGGCGCGCCGGGGGCGCGTCCCCGCCGGCCGCTCGCGGGATCCCGGCTCCGTGGCCGACAGCCGGGAACCTCCTGGTCGGCTCCAGTCCACCACCTGGTCGGCCCCCGTCCACGGGCCGGATATCCTCCGTGCCTCGGGCCCTGGGGAGGGGCCGTGGTGTGGGGAGGAAGCATGGATTCCAGCGGTGACACGCGGTCGAGGACCGCGGTGGCGGCACCGGGCAGGCCGCCCGGTGCCGCCGGTCGGTGACCTGCGGTCGGCGTCTCGGGGCCGGTTCCTCAGCCGATGTCCGTACGGACCCGGGCAGGTGGGGCGTCCGGGTGGGCACCGGTGGCGTCCAGGCCCTCGCGTGCCATCCGGTATTCGCGGGGGTGGTCACCTGCTCCTGGCAGGGAGAGGGCGGTACGGAACTCCCGCCGCGCCTCGGCGCGACGACCCGTCGCCGTGTACGTGCTGCCGAGACGGATGCGGACCCCCATCTCCAGCCAGGTGCTCGTGTGCGGGGTGAGCGTGGACAGGGCCTCGTGGTGGAGGTCGACGGCCGAGCGGAGGTTCCCCCGGCTGTGCTCCGCGGCGGCGAGCCGCGACAGGGACGCCGTGCGCAGAGGCAGGTCCTCGACCTCGCCCGCCAGTTCGGCGGCCCGGCGCAGCAGGCTCGCGGCCTCAGCGGGCCTGCCGAGGGCGAGTTCCAGTTCGGCGGAGAAGCAGAGCGTGCTGCTGATCGTCCTGGGCCGGCCGTTCTTCTCGGCGAGGGCGAGGGCCGTGTCGTAGTGCGCGAGGGCCTGCTCGTGCCGTTCCCGCCGGTGGTGGAGGAAGCCCAGGTTGCAGTGCGACATCCCCGTGAGCCAGTCGTCGTCGACCTCGGCCGCCAGCTCCACCGCCCTGCTCAGCTGGGCGATCGCCTCCTCCTCGTGTCCCAGCTGTCCCAGCGTGATGCCCGTCCCGGCGATGGCCCGGGCCTCCTCCCGCAGGTCACCGGACGCCCGGCCGTACCGTAGGGCTTCGGCGAACCAGGTCCTCGCCTGCCGGAACCGCCCCTGGTAGACGTCGACCAGCCCCATGCAGTTGCGCAGTGCGGCGGGCATCCGCCGGTCGGTCGATTCGTCCGCACAGGTCAGGGCGAGGTCCAGCGCGGTACGGCACTCGTGGTGGTGCCCCTGGCCGGCCAGGTGGTCGACCAGGGATTCCGCGATCCGGCACGCGTGGTCGCCCTGGCCCGCGGCGACGGCATGGGCCACCACGTCGACGAGTTCACCCTCCGCCGCTTCCAGCCACGCCGAGGCCTCCCGCCAACTGCTGAAGGGCGCACCGGCGGAGGACGGTCCGGGGATCGCCGCACCGTCGGCATCGGGGACGGGCGGGAAGCCGCTGGGTCCCCAGTCGCTGGCCATGCGGCCCGCCGCCGTATAGAGGGACAGGACGGCGTCAAGGTTCGTGGCGGCCTCCCCGGGCGCCTCCGAGGCGACGCGCCGCGCATGAGCCCGTACGAGATCGTGCAGCCGGTACCGGCCGGGTCGCGGCTGCTGAAGCAGGCTCGCGTCGACCAGGTCCTCCAGGACGTCCTCGGCATCCTCACGGGAGCCGCCCAGCATGGCGGCGAGGGTGAGCCTGTCGAAGCGGGCGGTGGGATTCACGCCCAACGCGCGGAAGCCGCGCCGCAGTTCCGGACCGAGCTGGTCGTACGACATCCGGAAGGCGGCCTCCACGCTGCGGTCCTCGGCCCTCAGCTCGTCGAGGCCCCGCGTGCCGTCGGACATCCGGTCGACCAGGAAGGCCAGGGTCCAGGAGGGGCGGCTCTGCAGCCGGGCGCTCGCGATGCGCAGGGCCAGGGGCAGGCCGCCGCACCGTCGTACGAGCGCGTGCGCCGCCTCGGGCTCGCCGCAGGCCCGGGACTCCCCGAGGAGTTCGCGGAGCAGTCCGACGGCCTCGTCCGTGCCGAGCGGCTCCACGGTCAGCCGCAGGTCGGCGTCGAGGCCGGTCAGTCGCTGCCGGCCCACCACCAGGACCCGGCTGCCCGCTCCCGCGGGGAGCAGCGGCCGCACCTGCTCGGCGCTGCGCGCGTTGTCGACGACCAGCAGCAGCCGCAGCCCGCTGGTGGCCGAACGCCAGGCCGTCACGAGGTCCGCCAGGTCGTCCCCGACGTCTTCGTCGCGGGTGTCGGGGCCGGGCGGGGGGCTCGGCAGCACGTCACCCTCGTCGAGGACCGCCCGCAGCATCCGGCGCAGGGCCCGCTGCGGGGCGACCTGCTCATGGGCGGCGCCGTACGCGTGCAGGTCGACGAAGAGGCAGCCGTCGGGGTGGGCGTCGGCGAGCGTCCAGGCGGCCCGGACCACGAGGGCGGTCTTGCCGACGCCCGCCGTGCCGTCGACCGTCGTCACGGACACGGCCCCGGGTGGCGTGGGGGCGGTGAGCAGCGCGAGTTCCGTCTCGCGCCCGACCAGACACGCGATGTTTCCGGGCAGGTCGTTGCGACGCGGGCGGGGACGAGGCCGGTCGCGCGGGTCATGCGGAAACCGTGGGTCGCGTGGGTCGCGTGGGTCGCGTGGGTCGTGCGGTGCCTGCGAGGCGTGCACGTCGTGCGACGTGTCTGGGTGCGTGTCCGTGTCCGGGTCGTGCCGGCCCCCGAACCCTGCGGACCCCCCGAACCCTGCGGACCCCGTGGACCTCGCGGACACCCCGGACCCCCCGGACAGGCCGGACCCGTCCGGAACCGGAGGCCCGAGCGGGCGGCCCCGGGGCCCGGTGCGCCCCGCGGCCGCCGTGGTCGCCGCGCGCGTCCCTTCCGTCCGGCCGAGCAACAGCGCATCGTCCCGGCGCAGGAGCGCCTGGTGCACCCGCCGCAGCTCCTCCCCGGGTTCCACGCCCAGCTCGTCGACGAGCCGTCGACGCGTCTCGCGGTAGACGGAGAGCGCTTCGGCCTGCCGACCGCTGCCGTACAGGGCCCGCATGCGCAGCGCGGCGAACGGCTCCTCGTACTGCTGTGCGACAGGTGCGGCCAGGAGGGCGTCCAGGGCCTCCGTGCCGCGTCCGAGCCCCACCAGACACTCCGCCAGGTCCAGGCGCAACGCGCGCCGTTGCTGGCCGAGGCGGCGTCGTTGGGCGTCGGCGAACGGGCCCGGCAGACCGGGGAGCGGCTCCCCGTGAAGCAGCTCCAGAGCCCGGCCTCCGTGCTCGAGCGCGGCGTCGAGGTCGCCGGCGGCCTTCGCGCGCTGGGCGCTCGCGGTCTCCTCGGCGAGTTCGACCAGGTCGGTGCGGACTCCGTCGGCGGCGAGCCGGTAGCCGCCGCGTCCGCCGCGGACGACGGAGCGCTCCGCCCCGGTGTCAGGCGCGTCCAGTGCCTTGCGCAGCGCGTAGACGTAGCTCGGCAGGACCCGGTGCCCCGTGCCCGGGGGTTCGTCCCCCCACACGTCGTCCAGGAGCTGCTGGTACGTGACGAACGCCGGGGCCCGCAGGATCAGCGAGGCGAGCACGGCCTGCCGCCGCACCGGACCCAGCGCGAGGGGCGCGTCGCCGCGCCGGGCGCGGACCGGCCCGAGCAGATCGACGCGCAGGTCGCTCCAGGTGTCGGCGGCGTCCGTGCCCGTCCCCGATGAATTCACGCTCACGTCGAATCCCCATGCCCCCGTGCGTCCGGTGCCACTCGCCACCGGAGCCCCTTTCAACAGGAGTTCATCGGAAGAGCAGCGCGTTCCGCCAGAGTCTGTCAGGCCCGTGGTCGGCCTTGCGCGGCCAGGTCGCGGTGCCCTTGGCGTCCGGCCTGTACGGGCGCCGGGCGGACGGGTCGGCACACCCGACTCGGCCGCGAGGCCCGGGGGTGCCCCCGGGCGTCCCGTCACGAGCCCGGCCCCGCCGGTCCGTCGTGGACACCCCGGCGTGATCCGTACGGCGCCCGAACCCGTCATCGAGAAAGGTCGATCACTGTGTCCCAGACCCGTGGAGCATCCGGTCTCCCGCCCACCCGCCGCGGCGGGCGATGGGAGCGCTACCGCGTCACCCACCCGTTCTCCGCACGGGATCTGGCACTCCTGTGGGGGTCGATCGCGGGTGTCCTGGCCGTCGCCGCCCTGCTCGGCTGGGCACTCGACATGAAGGGCGGTGTCATCCTGGTCGCGGCGGCCCCCTTCATCGTCTCCTGGTTCGAGCAGCGACGCACGGCCTTCCAGTTCGACGCGGCCGGCGCCCGCTTCGGCGAGACCCCGCTGCCGTGGTCCGACGTCACCCAGTTCGTCGTCTCGACCCCGCCCGGCGAGGAGTACGCGCTCATCGGGGCCCGGCTGCGCCCCGGCGCGTCCCTGCCGCACGGCGCGTCCGTCCTTCCGCCGAACGAGGCGATGCCCGCGCCGATCCATGTCGCCGTGCCGCGTTCCAGGTTCGATCTGGCGAAGATGACCAGGAAGGCGGGCAAGTACGCTCCGTCGCACCTTCGGATCGTCGTCGCCGAGCCCGCGGGCGAACGCCCTGCGGCATGAGGCGGTGACCGAGGATCCGGGCGGCGGGAACAACCCTGAGCAGGCTGCCCGCGGGAGTGTGACGGACGCCCCTGTGCCGACCGCCGTGTACGACGTCATCGCGGGCATCGTCGATGCCGTGCGCGCCGGGGACGAGGCCGGCACCGACCGGCTGCTGGACCTTCTGGTCCGAGTCGCCACCCCCGAGGCCCTCTACGAACTGCGCAGACAACTCGACAAGGGCGTGAGCCCACCCTAGAGGCCCCGCGCGACGCGGAACGCCGCACCCCGAGGGACGTACCCGAGGACGGTCGACGGCTCCTCCCGGTGGACGCCCCGGTGCCGTCGTTCCCGGACCTCCCGGTCCCGCACAGGGCGGCCGCACGCAGCCTCCGCGCAGTCATCAGGCCCGGGACGGGCCGCCGCAGCGCCCCCGTGGACCGGACCGCACCGGCCACGGTCCAGAACAGCTCTCCGAAGAACCGCTCTCCGGGGAGGCCGCTCACATCGTCGTAGGTGTAGGGGAACCGCATGTCGCAGTCGCACGAGCCCTGGTACAGGCATCGCCCGCAGCCCTGGCCCGCGCCGGACAACCCGTACGCGCCCGAGGGCTACGGCCCGCCGCCTCCCCGCCCGCGCCGCCGATGGTGGCCGGTGGCGGCAGCGGCCCTCGCGCTGCTGTTGCTCGGCGGCGTCGGCGTGTACCTCCTCGACGCGCGCTCCGGACCGGAGCGCGGGGGATCGTACGGCGCCGGACAGGACCGCGCCGGATCGGAGAGCGGCGCCCCGCCCACCACGGCGCCGCCGAAGGCGAGTGCCCGCCCCACCCCGACGCCCTCCCGCGTCCCCACCACCGAGGAGATCGCCCAGGAGCGCAAGGCCGGTGAGGCGAGCGCCTGGATCGTCGACGACCGCACCGACCTGCCCCGCCGGAACATCCCGACCGAGAACCTGTGGATCGTCGGCGACACCGTCGTCCAGGCCGTCTACAAGAGGGTCGTCGCCCACCGGCTCGGCGACGGTGCCGAGGTGTGGAGCGTCACCCTCCCGACCCCCGTCTGCGAGACCCCGGTCAACCCGACCCCCGACGGCAAGGTCGTCATCGTCCTGCAGAACGTCGAGGCCTGGACCGGCGCCCGGTGCAACCAGCTCCGGATGATCGACCTGCGCACCGGAAAGGAGGGCTGGCACAAGCGGCTGACCGAGACCGGCGCGGCGGACGGCACGATCATCGTGGACAGCGCGATCAGCGGCGGCACCGTGGCGATCGTCCAGAGTATGAAGGCCGCCGCCTACCGGGTCGCCGACGGGAGGAGGCTGTACGACATCCCCCTGGAGAACCCAGGGAAGTGTTACCCCGGCCGGGTCGCGGGCGGCAGCCGGCTCCTGGTGCTCGCCAGCTGCGCGATCGCTACGGAGAAGGCGTACGACCAGATCCGGGAGATCGACCCGGCCACGGGCAAGGTCCGGTGGCGCCACCGGACCGAGCCGGGCCGGAGGATCGGGCAGGTGCTCTCCGTCGCCCCGGCGGTGATCACCACCGTGCACCGGGAGACCCACGCCGACGACTGGCGGGTGCTGGCCCTCGGCCCCGACGGCCGGGTCCGCGGAACCATCGACCCGCGGCCGAAGGGTTTCAAGCACTGCGGCGACACGGTGGACACCTCCGCCGACGCCCAGGCGTGCCGGGAGGCCGTCGTCGGCGGGGGCCTCGTGCTCCTGGGCGGCACCGACCGCGTGGGCGCCTACGACCTGGGCACCGGGAAGCTGGTCTGGGGGGTGAAGGCCGGGGGGACCTCGTACGGCTACTTCCCACTGCGCGTCGGACCGGGCAAAACCGGGCTCGTCTACCAGCCGGGGACGCGGAGCGAACCCGGGCGCGTCCTCCGCATCGGTCCCGGGGGAGCGGACACCGTGAAGGACGTGCTGCGGCTTCCCGCGTCCACGGCGAGGGTCGAGTTCGGGATGGGGGTCGTCGGGGAGAACGCCTACGTGGGCGACCGCCTCGTGCTCGCGCCGGGGGGCCTGAACGGTGACGACACCCAACACGAGCCCCGCATGCTGTCGTTCGCGCCCTGAGGCGACCGGCCGCACGCCGCCCGCGCACCGAGCGGTCGAGAGCCCCGACGCCCCTCACGGCGCACCCCGAGCACTCCGTGACGGCCCCCGTGCCCGACGGATCGTTCAACGTCGTGGAGGACATCGGCGCGGCCCGCGCCAGACGTTCTCGGTCGGACGCCGGGCAGCTCCTCGGCCCCGGTGGACCCGACGGCGCTCGCGAGGCTCACCCGATGGTGTGGAGTTCCGCGGGACGCCCGTGCGCTCCGCGTCCGCCACCAGGGCCTGAGGGGCCGTCAAAACGGGGGAGACGGGCCGCGAGCGCGACGCCGTCCGCGACGGGGCCGTCGCGCGTCGCGCTCCTAGACTTCCCCCACATGTCCCTCTGGCTGCTCAACCAACTCAGCACCTTCACCCTGGCCGCGATCACCGTCGGCGGGACCGTCCTCGTCGCCGTCGCCGGCAGCGTCGCGCTCCGCCGCCGCTACCCGTCGCTCGCCAGGGGCGAGCACAACGACATGGTGGGGGTGACGCTGGGGATGTTCGGCGCCATCTACGGGATCATCCTCGCGTTCGTCATCGTGACCCTCTGGACGCAGCTGGACAGCACGCAGACGATCGTCGCGTCGGAGGCCACGGACATGGCGCTCATCGCCCGCGACGCCGCCGCCTTCCCGCCCGCGGTCCGTGCCGAACTCGACGCCGCGCTGAGCGGCTACGTCCACGCGGTCGTGGAGGACCAGTGGCCCCGGATGCGCGCCGGGCAGCCGAGCTACGGGGCCACGGAAAGGCACCTTCAGGCCGCCTTCGACGTGCTTCAGTCGTACGACCCGAAGAGCCCGCGCGAGGAGGTCTTCTACGGGGAGGCCGTCAGCCATCTCAACGACGTCGCCGCCCAGCGCCGGGCCCGCCTGACCATGGCCGAGCAGGAACTGCCCCCGCTGCTCCAGGTTCTGGCCTTCGGCGGAGCGATCGTCCTGATCCCGCTCACCTTCCTGTACGGCATGCGCAAGCTGCGCGTCCAACTGCTCTTCGTCGCCTCGGTCGCCGCCCTGATCGGCTTCAGCCTGCTCCTGGTCCTCGTCCTCGACCGCCCCTTCGCCGGCGAACTCAGCGTGAGCCCCGCGCCGTACCGGGAGGGCGCCCTCGCCCGGTACTGGAGCGAATGAACCGGCCGCGCCGCAGCGTGCTCGCCCCCGGCTCCCCGCGCTACACCAGTGGTCCGTCCGTGGCCGCGACCGGAGCGGGCAGGCTGCTGGACCCCATCAGGTAGCGGTCCGCCGCCGCCGCGGCGGACCGGCCCTCCGCGAGGGCCCAGACGACGAGGGACTGTCCGCGCCCGGCGTCGCCGGCCACGAAGACCCCCGCCGGTCCCGGCCCGCCCGTCGACGGGCTCCCGTCCGTCCTGCGGGCCGCGAAATCGGCGGTGCGGGCGAAGTTCCCCCGGTCGTCGGGGACGAGTCCGAGCCCCGCGGCCAGGCGGGTGTCGTGCCCCGGGCCGCGGAACCCCAGGGCGAGCAGGACCAGTTGCGCGGGCAGGCTCCGCTCGGTTCCCGGGCGTGGAGTCCGGTCGGACGGGTCCACCAGGGCGATGCGCACCGCCCCGACCCGCCCGTCGGCGCCCTCGTCGAACCGTACGGAGGCCGCGGAGAACACCCTCGGATCGGCGCCGTCACGGTGGAGGGCCTCCTCGTGGGCGTGCGAGGAACGGTGGATCCTCGGATGCACCAGGGGCCACGGCTCCTCCGCGTGTCGTGAGGTGCCCCGCACCGGGTTGATGTCGAGGTGGACGACGGAGGCGGCACCCTGGCGCAGCGCCGTACCGAGGCAGTCCGTCCCCGTGTCGCCGCCTCCGATGATCACCACGTCTCTGCCCTCGGCCGTCACGGACGGCCGCTCGCGGTCGCCCTCGGCGACGCGGTTCGCCGCTGTCAGGTACTCCATGGCGAGGTGAACACCCTCCAACGTCCTCCCGGGTACGCCGAGTTCGCGTGGCTCCGTCGCGCCGACGGCCACGATCACCGCGTCGTGCGCGTCTCTCAGCGCGGTCACGTCCAGATCGGTGCCGACGTCGACGCCGGGGCGGAACCGAGTGCCCTCCTCCCGCATCTGTGCGATGCGCCGTTCGAGATGCCGCTTCTCGAGCTTGAACGCGGGGATGCCGTAGCGGAGCAGCCCGCCGATGCGGTCGGACCGCTCGAAGACCGTGACGCCGTGGCCGGCCCTGGTGAGCTGCTGGGCCGCCGCCAGCCCGGCCGGCCCCGAGCCCACCACCGCGATCGACCTGCCCGTCGGCCGTTCCGGCGGGTGGGCGCGAACATGGCCCAGGGACCAGGCCTCGTCGGCGATGGCCTGCTCGACGTTCTTGATGGTCACCGGTTCCTCGGTGAGCGCCAAGACGCAGGCGTCCTCACAGGGCGCCGGGCAGACGCGCCCGGTGAACTCGGGAAAGTTGTTGGTCGCGTGGAGCCGCTCCGAAGCGGCGAGCCAGTCGCCGTGCGCGGCGTAGACGTTCCACTCGGGTATGAGGTTGCCGAGAGGGCAGCCCCCGTGGCAGAAGGGGACGCCGCAGTCCATACAGCGACGAGCCTGCCGAGAGATCAGGGGAAGCAAGAACTGGCCCGCGTACACCTCGCTCCAGTCGCCGAGACGTTCCTCGGAACTCCTCGCGGGGACGGGTTCCCGGGGAGTGGTGAGGAAGCCGAAGGGGTCGGTCATCTCGCCCTCGGAAACGCTGCTCGGACGGTGGGACGGGAGTCCCTTCAGCGTACGCCCGGGAAACCTTGGCGCGCCGTGCGGCCGGGGTGGGGGAGCGGCGCGCCCGGCTGGGGGGCGAGGCGGCCCGGAAGATCCCTCGGCCCGGGAACGGACCCCTAGCATGGAGGCACAGACGTGTAAGCGGTACGGGTCGCTTCCGCGGGTCACGGGCAGCCGGATCGGGTTCCTCGCAGCCGGGGCGCCGGTGGCCCACCCGCGGAACGCCCCGCCGCAGGGGACCGGGCCGGGGCCGGCCGAGGAGCGGACACCGTGACATTCGAGGATCACCCGCGACCACCGGGCGTGGAGACGCTGTGGTGCGGGAACGTGACCGAGAACGCCCCGGAGGCCGCGCTCCACACGGACCGGCTCGACGCGGAGGAGACCAGGCGGCTCGGGGCGTTCACCGCCCGTGCGGACCGCGACGCCTACCTGGTGGCGCACGTCAGGCTGCGCGCCCTCCTCGCCGGTCGGCTGGCGACGACTCCGGAACGCGTCGAGCTGTCGCGCGAGCCCTGCACGGCCTGCGGAGGTCCGCACGGGCGACCGTACGTCCGGGGTGGTGGCGTCCACTTCTCCCTCTCGCACACGAGGGAGCTCGTGGTGATCGCCCTGGCGTCGCAGCCGGTGGGTGTCGACGTCGAGGCCGTCCCGGACGAACGCGCCGCCGCGGATCTGGCGCCCCGGATGCATCCGAGGGAGGCCGCGGAGATCGGCCGCCTCGCCGAGGCCGACCGGCCGCCGGCCGTCGCGCGGTGCTGGACCCGCAAGGAATCCCTGCTCAAGGCCCGAGGCGTCGGCCTCAACGAGGACACGGCCGTCTCCTATGTGGGAGCGGGACCGCGTCCGGCCCTTCACCCCGAGTGGATCCTGGCCGATCTGCCGGTGCCGCCGGGCTTCGCCGCAGCGGTCGCCGTGGGGCGGAAGAAGGCCGCTCCTCCGGGGTGCTGACCGCCGCCGCTGTTCAGGGGTGGCTGACCGTTCCGCCTGCTGTTCCGAGGTGCCGACCGCTGACTCCGCCGTTCACTGGCGGGGGTCACCGCCCCGCCGCTCATGGGCTCACTGGCGGTGACCCCCGCTCTCGCTGGTCATGGACACACGGCACCCGGACTCCGGGTCCCACCATGTGAGATCCACGTCCATGCGCTGAGAAGCGCGCCGCCACCCTCATACGGCCGCCCCCCGGGTCCGAATCCCCTGTGACGATCGACCGCTGATCGAGACACGCGTGGTACCGACCGATTCGGACGGCTCTCGCTCCTGTCCTTCGGTTCGCGGACGTTGCCGTCCCGAGGAGTTCCGATGAGGCGTGATCAACTCGAAGTGCTGCCGGCAGGTTCGGCCGAGCGGTCCGTACCGGCCGCCGACCGAGCGGACCCCGCCGCTGTCACCCGCGAGCGCTTCGCCACCCTGCTCGCCGAGGTGATGGGAGCCGGCAGCGTGCCGGACGACCGTCACTTCTTCGACGAGCTGGGCGCCGACTCCTTGGTGATGGCCCACTTCTGCGCGCGGGTGAGGAAGAACCCGGACCTGCCCCCCGTATCCATGAAGGACGTCTACAGCCACCCGACGATCCGGGCTCTCGCGTCCGCCTGCGACGCCGGCCCCCCGCCGACGACTTCTGCCGAGCCGGTGGCGGCCGGGCGAACGACCGCCGCGTCGCCGGAGCCGACCGGCCGCCCGCACTACGTCCTCTGCGGCGTCCTGCAGACCGTCGCGTTCCTCGGCTACGCGTATCTCGTCGCCCTGGTCGCCACGCTCGGGTACGGATGGATCGCCGCCGGGGAAGGACTCTTCGACACGTATCTGCGTGCGGTCGCGTTCGGCCTCGTCACCCTGACCGTCCTGAGCGTCCTCCCCATCCTCCTCAAGTGGATCCTCGTCGGCCGGTGGACACCGGGTGAGCTGCGGGTCTGGAGTCTGGGATACGTCCGCTTCTGGGTGGTCAAGACGCTGACCCGCTCCAGTCCGCTGGTCCTCTTCGTGGGGTCGCCCCTCTACACGCTCTACCTCAGGGCCCTGGGCGCCCACATCGGCCGCCGCTCGCTGGTCCTGACCCGCAGCCTGCCGGTCTGCACCGACCTGCTGACCGTCGGCGACGACTCGCTCGTACGCAAGGACGCGCGCCTCAGCTGCTACCGGGCGTCCGCGGAGGTGATCCAGACGGGAAGGGTCACCCTCGGGAGCGATGTGATCGTCAGCGAGTCGACGGTGCTCGACATCGACACCACGATGGGCGACGGCTCCCGGCTGGGCCACGCCTCGGCCCTCCACGCCGGGCAGACGGTGCCCGCCGGTGAGCACTGGTACGGATCACCCGCGCAGCCCGGCGACGAGGACTTCCCGTCCGTACCCGCCCGCGACTGCGGGACGGCACGGCGAACCGCGCACGGCGTCCTGCAACTGCTGACCGCGATCTTCGTCTACGTGCCGCTGGTCGCCGGCGGGGTGGACATGCTGCTCGCCGGGGCACCGCAGTTCACCGCCGTCCTGGAGACCGGGCCCGCGGTCCTGACGACCTGGGTCTTCTACCTCGACATCCTCGCGGTGTCCGCGCTGGTGTACTTCGGCGCGGTTCCGCTCGCGCTGCTCCTGGCGATCGCCCCGAGGATGCTCCACCGGATCATCACACCCGGCAGGGTCTACCCGCTCTTCGGCCTCCACCACGGTGTGCACCGGGCAAGCACGTTCCTCACCAACCGGCGGTTCCTGACGCGCCTCTTCGGCGACAGCTCGGCCGTCGTCCCCTACCTGCGCGCCCTCGGGTACGCCCTTTCCCCCGTCCAACAGACCGGGTCGAACTTCGGCACGCAGGTCAAGCACGAGAGCCCCACCCTGAGCGCGGTGGGCACCGGAACCATGGTCGCGGACGGGCTCTCGCTGATGAACGCCGACTACTCCAGTACCTCGTTCCGCGTGTCCAGGACGGAGATCGGAGCGCACAACTTCCTCGGCAACCGCATCGCCTACCCGGCGGGCGGCCGGACGGGGAACGACTGCCTCCTCGCCACCAAGGTCAGGGTCCCGCTCGACGGCCCTCTCCGTGAGGGCGTCGGCCTGCTCGGCTCACCCAGCTTCGAGATCCCGCGGTCGGTACGGCGGGACCGGACGTTCGACGACGAGAAGAGCGGCGGGGAACTGCGCCGCCGCCTCGCGGCGAAGAACCGCCACAACGTCGCCACCATGGCCGTCCACCTCGCCGTGGGATGGATCTACCTGTTCTGCGTCACGCTCACGTTCTCCGCCGCCGCCGATCTCCACGCGACCTTCGGCGTCTCGGCACTGGCGCTGGCCAACGTCCTCGTCCTCCTGTTCAGCACGGCCTACTTCGTGCTGGTGGAACGCGCCGTGACCCTCCGCCACCCGCCCGGGCCGCTGTTCTGTTCCATCTACGACCGACGTTTCTGGCTGCGCGAGCGCTACTGGAAGGTCCCCTCCGAGACCTACGTCCGGATCTTCGACGGCACTCCGTTCAAGGGCCTGGTGTGGCGGCTCCTCGGAGTCGACGTCGGCAGAAGGCTCTTCGACGACGGCTGCAGCCTCACGGAGCGAACCATGGTGTCGCTCGGCGACCACTGCACGCTCAACGCCGGAAGCGTCGCCCAATGCCACTCGCAGGAGGACGGCACCTTCAAGTCCGACCGGATCGCCATCGGTTCCGAGGTGACCCTCGGGGTGGGTGCCTTCGTCCACTACGGCGTCACCGTCGGCGACGGATCGGTGCTCGAAGCGGACTCCTTCCTCATGAAGGGCGAGGTGGTCCCACAGGGGGCGGTCTGGGGAGGCAACCCGGCCAGACCGGCCGGCCGTACCCACCGTGGCGACGAAGGAGCGTTGTGATGACCGCGCCAACCCCGACCGGTTCGCGGACCCGCGTCGACGGGAACACCACCGCGGGATTCACCCGGGTGCCCCCGTGGTCGCCGACCCCGACTCCGGGCCGTGCCCTGCACGAGACGCCCGTCACCGAGGACCTGCTCACCGCGCTGCACCGCGCGGCCGACGACGCCGGAGTGACAGTCTCCGCCGTGCTGCTCGCGGCCCACGCGAAGGTGCTCTCCGCCCTCTCCGGTGACACGGTGGTCTCCGGCGGCCGCGTGATCGAGCCCGGTGGACGCTGGGTGCCGTGGTCCCTGACGGCGGAAGTCCCCACCTGGCGCGAGCTGCTGGCCGCCGCCGAGACCGAGTTGTCCCCGGCGCGAGCCGAGTCGCCCGCGGAGCCCGCCGGAGAACGCGCCGAGCCGACTGTGGAACGCTCCGAGGTCTCCGTACGCACCGAGGAGTTCGCGCCCGCCCGCGCCGAAGCGTCCGCTCCCGCCCGCTCCGAGCAGTCACCGCCGGAGCCGTCGGACGGCCGGGGGCCGCCCGACGCGCTCCTCGGCACGGCGGACCTCGGACGGCCGGCGGCCGACGGCCCGGTGCTGGCGGTGGCTCTGGCCCGCCGTGACGGTCGGCCGGTGCTCCGCGTGCGATTCCGCACCGACCGCCTCGACGCCGAGGCGGCCGCCCGCGTCGCCCACTACCACCGAGCCGCCCTCGAACAGCTCGCCTCCGTTCCGGATTCCGCGCCCGCCGACCTGAGCCTCGTCTCCGAGGAAGAGCGCCTCCTCCAGATCCACGCACTCGCGGGGCGGTCCCGGCCGCTGCCGGACCGCAGGTTCCACGAACTCTTCGAGGAGCGGGCGGAGTCCTGCCCGGACGCGATCGCGGCCGAGTGCGCGGGAGAGACGTGGACGTACCGAGAACTCAACGCGCGCGCCAACCGGCTCGGCCGGGCGCTGCTGGGGGCGGGGATGCGCTCCGAGGACGTGGTGGCCGTGGCGGCCGAACGCGGCCTTGACTGGATGGCGGCCGTCCTCGCGGTGTTCAAGGCCGGCGGCGTCTACATGCCCGTCGAACCGCACTTCCCGCCCGATCGCATCGCCAGGATGCTCTCCCGAGCCGACTGCGATCTGGTACTGACCGCACCGGGTACGGACCACCTCGACCGCGCCCTGGCAGGTCGGCCCGGCACCCGCACCCTCTCCATCGACAAGGAGAGCCTGAGCGGCGCCGACTCGGCCGACCTGGGTGTCACCGTCGAAGGTTCCCGCCCCGCGTACGTCTACTTCACCTCGGGCTCCACGGGCGAGCCGAAGGGCGCAGTCTGCGAGCACGCGGGGATGCTCAACCACCTGTACGCCAAGATCGACGACCTGCGGATCCACGAGGGCGGTGTCGTCGCCCAGACGGCCCCGCAGTGCTTCGACATCTCGCTCTGGCAGCTGGTGTCGGCCCTGCTGGTGGGAGGACGCACCCTGATCGTCGAACAGACCGCGATCCTGGACGTCCCGCGGTTCCTCGACACGATCGCCGGCGGACGGGCGGGGGTCGTCCAGCTGGTGCCCTCGTACCTGGACGTCGTGCTGTCCGCACTGGAGAGGCGGCCGCGCGCACTGCCGGACCTGCGGTGCGTGTCCGTGACCGGCGAGCCGCTGAAGAGGGACCTCGTGCGCCGGTGGTTCGCCGCCGCACCCGGGACCCGCCTGGTCAACGCGTACGGACTGACGGAGACCTCGGACGACACCAACCACGAGGTGATGGAGGCCGCCCCGGACAGCGCGCGCGTCCCGCTCGGGCGCCCGATCCCCAACGTGTACGTCTACGTCGTCGACCAGGACCTGACACCCGTACCCCTGGGCGCGCCCGGCGAGATCGTCTTCTCGGGCGTCTGCGTCGGCCGCGGGTACATCAACGACCCCGAACGCACCCGGCACGCCTTCGTGCCGGACCCGCACCGCCCCGGCGAGCGCCTGTACCGGAGCGGAGACTACGGCCGCTGGCTGCCGGACGGGAAGCTCGAATTCCTGGGCCGCCGGGACACGCAGGTGAAGATCCGCGGCTTCCGTATCGAGACAGGGGAAGTCGAGAACGCGTTGCTGGCGGTCCCCGGAGTCCGCGACGCGGCCGTGGTCGTCACGCCGACCGGGGACCGGACGTCGCTCGTCGGCTTCTACACCTCCGACGCCCCGCTGGGCACCGACGTCCTGGTGGAGCGACTGGCCAGGTCCCTGCCCGCCTACATGGTCCCCTCGGCGCTCCACCGGCGCGACGCACTCGACCTCACCGCGAACGGCAAGGTCGACAAGAAGGCCCTCGCCGGGCTGGCGCAGACGCTGACCTCGGCCGACGCGGCCCACGAGCCGCCCCGCACCCCCACGGAGAAGCGCCTGGCCGACGCGTTCGCCACCGTCCTCGGCCTGCCACGGGACCGCGTCGGGCGACGGGACCACTTCTTCGACCAGGGCGGAACCTCCCTTTCCGCGGTGCGGCTCGCCCTCCACCTGGACAGGGTCGTGCCCCTGCCGGACGTGCTCAGCCACCCCGTCCTCGCCGACCTGGCCACCCTGATCGACAGCCGCGCCCCCCGACCCGTCCCACCCACCCCCAGCGTCGCGACGAAAGGACGAAGGCCATGACCTCCACACTGCTGCCGAGGAACACCTCCCCGACCGCACCCACGCCCTACGAGACCGAGGCCGCCGAAGGACTGACGCACTGGGCCGTCGAGCAGCGCGACACCCTGCGCGCCCTCGTCGCCGAGCGCGGTTCGCTCATGGTCCGCGGCCTGGGACTGCGTGAGGTGTCCGACCTGCGCGTGCTGGCCCGGCACCTGACCGCCGGAGCGGTGACCGAGAGGGAGGCCTTCGCCGCCCGCGAGGCGTACGGCGAAGGCCTCTACTCCTCGGCCACGTGGCCGCCCAACCAACCCATGTGCATGCATCACGAGCTCAGCTACACCGTCGAGTTCCCCGGACTGCTGCTCTGCGCGTGCCTCCGCGCGCCGGACGAGGGCGGGGCCACCGCCGTCGCGGACGCCCACGCCGTCCTCCAGGCACTGCCGGCCGAGCTCACCTCACGCTTCGCGCGCGAGGGATGGCTCCTCACACGGAACTACAACGACGACATCGGGGCGAGCGTCTCCGACTCCTTCGGCACCGACGATCCGGCCGCCGTCGAGGACTACTGCCGCGCCCACGCCATCGACTTCGACCGGCGGCCGGACGGCGGACTGCGCACGCGCCAGCGCCGCAACGCCGTCGTCCACCACCCCGTCACCGGCGTGCCGTGCTGGTTCAACCAGATCGCGTTCCTCAACGCCTGGACACTGGCCCCGGAGATCCGGGAGTACCTGGTCGACGAGTACGGATCCGATGGCCTGCCGTTCGACACCGCCTACGGCGACGGCGACCCGATCAGCGACGACACCGTGCGCCTGATCAACTCGGTCTACGAGGCCCACACCGTACGCATCCCCTGGCAGACCGGCGACCTGCTGCTCATCGACAACATCAGCACCGCGCACAGCCGGGAACCGTACACAGGGCCCCGGGACGTCGTCGTCGCCATGGCGGATCCGGTCCGCATGGACGACTGCTCGCCGCTCTTCGGGAGGGCCGACCGATGACCACCACCCGCTCCGTACCCCCGGCCGCCGGCCGCACCGGCCCCCCGCCGTTCGCCGTGATTCCCGGATCCCAGGTCCAGAGCGCCCTCATCGGACGCGAGAAGCAGGTCGTCGAGCTCGTCGAGGCGACCTACCGGCTGCACGGCTCGGGCCAGTCGGTCAACCCCCCCTCGTCCTTCCTGCACTTCCCCGACAGGCCGACGGCGCGGATCATCGCGCTCCCCGCCTCGCTCGGCGGCGAAGCACCGGTCAGCGGTCTCAAGTGGATCTCCAGCTTCCCCGCCAACGTGGCCGCGGGGATTCCCCGGGCCTCCGCCGTCCTCATCCTCAACGACCCGGTGACCGGCTATCCCTTCGCCTGCATCGAGAGCTCGATCATCAGCGCCACCAGGACCGCCGCCTCCGCCGCGTCCGCCGCCGACCGGCTCAGCAGGGACAGGCCGCGACCCCTGCGCGTCGGGTTCTTCGGCGCGGGACTGATCGCCCGCTACATCCACACCTTCCTGGTGGGAACCGGCTGGTCGTTCGACGACATCGGCGTCTACGACCTCTCGCCCGACAGCTCCGCCGGATTCCGCACCTACCTCGAACAGGCGGGGACGGCCGCCCGGATCACGGTCCACAGCGGAGGAGAGCAGCTGATCCGCCAGAGCGATCTCGTCGTGTTCGCCACGGTGGCCGCGCAGCCGCACGTCCACGAGGCGTCATGGTTCGCCCACAACCCCGTGGTGCTCCACGTCTCGCTCCGCGACCTCGCGCCGACGGTCCTGCTCGCGTCGACCAACATCGTCGACGACATCGACCACTGCCTCCGGGCGGCGACGTCACCCCACCTGGCCGAGCAGCTCACGGGCAACCGGGACTTCGTGGACGGCACGCTCGACCAGGTCGTCGGTGGCGAGGTGGCGATCCCGCGCGACCGGCCCGCGGTGTTCTCCCCGTTCGGTCTGGGCGTGCTCGATCTCGCCGTCGGCAACCTCGTCTACGACGAGGTGGCGAGCCGCGGCGGCCTGCACCTCGTCGACGACTTCTTCACGGAACTGAGCCGCTACGGCTGAGCCCGAAAGCCCCGTGCCACAACGGACGTTCCCCCGCGTCCCCGGCAGGTGGACCCGATCCCGCGGCAGCGAGGCCCGGCACACCGCCCGACGGGACACCGGGTGCTCGCCACGACCGAGGAGTGACCATCGTGCCCGTCATCACCGCCCCCGAGGCATTCAACGAAGAGGACCTCTACGTCGACCTCCGGCACCTGTTCGGATGCTCGCTGTTCCTCAAGTGCGAGGGGTTCAACTTCGCCGGATCCATCAAGCTCAAGGCCGCCCGCGAGATGGTCGAGGCCGCCGAGCGGAACGGGGTCCTGAAGCCGGACTCGGTCCTGGTCGAATCCTCCTCCGGGAACCTCGGCGTCGCCCTCAGCATGATCGCGGCGAGCAGGGGGTACCGCTTCGTCTGCGTCACGGACTCACGGTGCAACCTCTCGACCCGGCTGACGATGGAGGCCCTGGGCAGCCAGGTACACGTCATCGCCACGGCGAAGGCCGACGGCGGCCTCCTCGGCGCCCGACTGGCCCATGTGCGCCGACTCTGCGCGTCCGACGACCGCTTCGTCTGGCTCAGCCAGTACACCAACTCGGACAACTGGAAGGCCCACTACCTGAGGACGGCGCCCGCCATCGGCCGGAGGTTCCCGCAGCTGGACGTGTTGTTCGTCGGGGTGGGCACCACGGGCACCCTGATGGGCTGCGCGCGCTTCTTCCGGACCTGGCACCGGCCCGTGCGGATCGTCGCCGTCGACAGCGTCGGCTCGGTCACCTTCGGAGGCCCTCCCGGCCGGCGCATGATTCCCGGCCTGGGCATGAGCGTCCCGCCACCGCTGTTCGACAGGGACTACGTGGACGAGGCGGTGTCCGTCGAAGAGGCCGACGGCATCCGCACCTGCCGCCGACTGGCCCGGCGCGGCTTCCTCTTCGGCGGCTCCACCGGCACGGTGGTCAGAGGTGCCACGAAGTGGCTGGCCGAGCACGGCCGGCCCGGGCTCACCTCCGTCGCCATCGCCCCCGACCTCGGCGAGCGCTACCTCGACACCGTCTACCAGTCCAACTGGGTGCAGGCCCTCTACGGCGAGGACGCCCTGGAGGACGACGCGGAGGACGCCATGGAGGACGCCTTCGTGGGCGCCTCCGAAGCAGGCCGCCCGGGCGCCTTCGGGGACAGCCCCGAAACAGCGGCGGAAGCGGGTGACGGCGTGGATCTCCGTGACCGCCGGCGGCACTCCCCGATGCCTGCTCCCGCCGCGCCAAGGGCCGCCGACACGGACGCGAGGACCCCCGGTCCGGCCTGAGGCCGCTCCGGTCGGGCGTGCCACGGACACGCGGGCCTCCGCGCGCCCGCGCCGGCCACGAC
Source organism: Streptomyces sp. Qhu_M48 (assembly GCF_051305195.1). Lineage (NCBI taxonomy): Bacteria > Bacillati > Actinomycetota > Actinomycetes > Kitasatosporales > Streptomycetaceae > Streptomyces > Streptomyces sp. Qhu_M48. The sequence continues at coordinate 2,967,342 of NZ_CP195432.1, forward strand.
CTCGTCGGCCAGAACTGGACCCTTGACCCGCGCGGCGGGCCGACGGAGGGCTGATCCGGCCGTGCCGCCGCGCGCCCGCCCGAGAGACCGGCGTCAGAGGGGCGGGCCGGAGGTGTCGCGGCCCGGGATTCCCGCCCTGCGCAGGGCGGAACGCCAGCTGAGGGCGACCGCGGTCTCGGCCAGGCCGAGGAGGACGAGCCACAGGCCGAGCAGCCTGGTCAGCGCCCGGGCCGATTCGGTCGGCAGCGCCAGGACCACGATTCCCGCGACGATGCCGAGGGCCGCGACCGCCATGACGACGCCGCGGTGCGGCATGTCCTTGGCGGCGATGGCGGTGTACAGGGTGACGATGCCGGACACCAGCCAGACGGCGCCGACGATGAGCGAGAGCGCTGCGATCGTCTGCAGCGGGTTCCTCAGGCACAGCACCCCGCCGAGCACGCACAGGACGGCCACGATCAGGCCGGGCACGCGGTCTCCGCTGTCGCGGCCGAACGCGGCCACGAAGCGGAAGCCGCCGATCACCAGCAGGTACAGCCCGATGAGTACGGCGAGGACGTGCAGCGTCGCGTCCGGCCAGACGAGCAGCAGAACGCCCGGCACGAGTGTCGCCAGCGCGGCCCCGAGGAGCCACATCCAGGAGCGTCCCAGACGCTCCAACTGGTCCGCCGGGTCGACCGCGTGGGCGGGGGGCTCCCCGCCCGCTCCGGCATGGGATGCGGGGCCCTGTGGGGTTGTCATGCGTCCTCCTCCGCTCGCCCGGGTGGACGCCTGCCTCGCGGTGCTCGGAGGCACGAGATGCCTCTCGCGGGGGCCGGAGGCGGGCGCACGCAAGGCTTCGTGACCAGTGTGCACCTTTTGTCCCTCTGTCGCCTCACCTCGTTCCGAGGGCGGAGGCGGTCCGATCCAGGGGTCTGCGGAGCCCGGTCGTGACGTCTCGACGAGAGACAGCCGAACGCCGGGCCCGGCGATCAGGGACCCTCCCCGTGTCCGGTAGCTCCCGCGCGGATGACCCGAGGTCCCGGCCGCGCCTCCGCGGGAGGAGATGACGCCTTGGGGCGGCGCGCCGCCGAGCGGAGGCAGGGTCTCCGTGAGGTGAGGAGCGCCATGGGGTACGGCGCCGCTGTGCCGAACGGCGCGTAGAGTGTGCGCGGGCGCGGTGTGATCATGAGGAGTATGGGTGACCGCCGTCAGCCTGGAGCATGCCACCGTCCCCGCCGACACCGGCGAGGTGACCCTCCTGATAGCCCGCCGGGTGGAGCCCGGCCACGAGGCCGCCTTCGAGCGGTGGGCGAAGGGGATCCTCGACAGCGCGGCCGCCTTCCCCGGTCACCTGGGATACGGCTTCTTCCGCTCGTCCGGGGGTGACGCCCCGTGGTTCCTCGTCCACCGTTTCCGCGACGCGGAGGCATGCCGGGCCTGGCAGGAGTCGCCCGAGCGTGCCGCCTGGTTCGACGACTGCCAGGGGCACCATCACACCGAGGTCGCCCGGCGCGAACTGACCGGCATGGAGACATGGTTCGCCAAGCCGGGGTCGACACGTCCCGCACCTCCCCGATGGAAGATGGCGATCAGCGCGACCCTGGCGATCTACCCGATCTCCGTGCTCGGCAGCCTCTTCCTCGTGCCACACCTGACGCCGCTCCCGCTCCTGCTCAGCAGCGCTGTCGTGGCCTGCGTCTTCAACGTGCTGATGACCTACGTGGCGATGCCCGCGGTCAGCCGACTCCTGAGCGACTGGCTCACCCCCTAACGTCCGGTGCCGGCGGCCGATGCGGCCGCCACCTCAAGGAGCCACCTCAAGGAGCCACCTCAAGGGCCGTCTCGGGGCGGGGGAGCGGGGATCGCGGGGAGCGGGGATCGCAGGAAGCGGAGACCACCGCGCTCCGTATTTCATCCGCCGTACATGGAAACGGAGTTGGGGCGCCCCTAGTGTCGTGGGCATGGCATCAGGAACCCTGACCGGGCGCCGCCACGTCGATCACGGGCGTGCGGCGAGCGCCCTCTGTACGGTCGCCCAGGCGCGCTGAACGCCTCCTTCCCCGCGGGATCCCCACCCGGCGCCCTCGCCCGGGTCCCGTCGCACACCCTCTTCCCCGCCTTCCGGGCCGTCGGCCGCAGCCGACGGCCCGTCGTGCCCCCGTACGCCGACGCGCCCAGGAGGAACGGACCCATGAGTGAGAATCGACGTCCACCGGTGAGCCGCCGCGGTTTCCTCGGCGGTGCCGCCGTCGCCGCCGCCACCGCGCTACCCGGCCTCGCCCAGATCGCCGCGGCCGGCCCCGCCGCCGCGGCGGCCCGCCCGAACATCCTGCTGATCGTCACCGACGACCAGCCCAAGCAGACCGAGTGGGCCCTGCCCAAGACCGTCGGCTGGCTCGCCGACCAGGGCGTGCGGTTCACCAACGGTCATGTCACGACCCCGCTGTGCTCCCCCTCGCGCTCCAGCGTCTTCTCCGGCCGGCACGCCCACAACCACGGTGTGCGCAACAACCAGGCCTCGCACGTGCTCGACCAGAGCACCACCGTGCAGAGGTACCTCCAGCAGGCCGGCTACCGCACCGGACTGTTCGGCAAGTACCTCAACGCCTGGGCGCTGGAGGACAACCCGCCGCACTTCGAGGAGTTCGCACTCCTCCAGCCCGGATACGTGAACGCCCGGTGGAACATCGACGGCACCGTCAAGACGATCGACAACTACACCACCACCGTCATCAAGAACCGCACCCTGACCTTCCTCGACAAGGCCGCCACCGACACCAGGCCCTGGTTCGCGTACGTCACCCCGTACGCCTCCCACGGTCCGCGCACCCCCGAGGCGAAGTACGCGGGTACCGCCGTACCCGAGTGGAACGGCAGGCCCTCGGTCCCGGAGAGCGACCGCAGCGACAAGCCGGCCTACATCAAAGAAGCCACCGGCACCCTCGCCGACGGCAAGGCCATCCGTGCCGAGCAGCTGCGCACCCTGCTCTCCGTCGACGACGCGGTGCAGGCGTTCAAGGACAGGCTCCAGGCCCTGGGACAGCTGGACAACACCCTCGTCATCTACATCGGTGACAACGGCTTCAGCTGGGGCGACCACGGCTGGACCGCCAAGTCGGTGCCCTACCGGCCGGCGCACGAGGTGCCGTTCTACCTCTCCTGGCCGGCCGGCGGACGGGGCGCGGGGACCGTGGACACCCGCGTCGTCGCCAACATCGACATCGCGCCGACGATCCTCGACGCCGCGGGCATCACCCCGGCCGCGCCCCAGGACGGCCGGTCCCTGCTCTCCTCCTACGACCGCGACCACCTGCTGGTGGAGTGGTGGAAGCAGGGCGCCGGCACCGGCGGGGCGCCGACCTGGTCCTCGTACGTCGCCAAGGACAAGCAGTACACCGAGTACTACGACCTGACGACCGACGCGAACGGAACGGTGTCCGGCACCGGCCAGGTGAAGTTCCGTGAGTACTACGACCTGACGAACGACCCGCACCAGCTGACCAACAAGCTCTACCAGGCCACCCCTGCCCAGGAGCAGGCACTCGGCATTCCCGCCCTGGCCGCCCAGCTCGCCGCCGACCGCGTGTCCTGACCGCCCCACCACCGCCCCGGCCGGGCATCCGCGCGACCGCGCACGGGTGTCCGGCCGACTCCCTGCCGGGCAGCGCCCGTCGTGCGAAGCCGCCGGCTCCCGCCCCGTCAGGACCCCAGGACCTCCACGTGGTCGCCGATCGCGACCACCAGGACCCGCGAGCCCGGCTCGGTGGTGCGCCAGCGGTGCCGGACACCGCCGGAGAGCAGCAGGCTGTCCCCGCGGGCCAGCCGGTGGACCCGGCCGTCGGCCTCCACCTCCGCCGCGCCGTCCGCCACGTACATCAACTCGTCGTTGCGGTGCCGGAACTCGCGGTCCGCCTCGTGCTCGCCGACGAACTCCAGGGCGTGCAGCTGATGGCGGCCGCGAACGACCGGCCGGACGCGTGCCTCCCGGTCGAGGCCGCTGTCGTCGCCGGCCCGCACCAGATCGATCGTGCGGGACTCGTCCGAGGCCGCGAGCAGCTGCACCGCCGTGGTGCCGAGCGCGTCCGCGATCCGCTGCAGCGACCGCATGCTGGGCCGCGCCCGGTCGTTCTCGATCTGGCTGAGGAACGGGGACGAGAGCCCGCTGCGCTCGGCCACGTCGGCGAGCGTCAGATCGAGCGCCCTGCGCCGTCGGCGTACGGCGGCACCCACCCGGGGTGTGTTCACGGCCTCCATGGATGTCCCGTCCTTCCCCACCCCACGGCACCGTTCTCCCTGGTCGACGGCGCCTGACGGCACCTTACGCGCCCCGCGCCGGGAACCCGGAGACGGTTTCGTACGGCCGACACACGCCCGTCACATAACGGCCCTACCGTCAAAGTCGATTGATCTGATCAAAGAAACTTTGACTCCTTGGAGTGCCGACATGCCCCCGATCGACCAGAACTCACGCCGCCGGCGCCCCACCGGCCTCATCGCCTGCGACGAGACGGCCGTGTACGACGGCCTCACCCTCTACGCGCCGCTCACCGGAACGGGAGAGGTCTACCTCGTCGACATCCACGGCCGCACCGTCCACCGCTGGGACCTGCCCTACCGGCCCGGCCGCCACGCCCGGCTGCTCGCCGACGGAACCCTCGCCTACAACGGCGTCCTCCCGGGCGAGCGGGCACTCTTCCCCCTGTGGCACAAGTACCGGGGCGGTGTCATGCTCCGGGCGGCGCCCGACGGATCCGTCCTCCGGGAGCACAGGGACCCCCTCCAGCACCACGACGCCCACCACCTCGACGACGGCCGCATCCTCTACACCGCCCTGGAGCCCCTGACCGGGGAGGAGGCCGCGGCGGTACGAGGCGGCGTGCCCGGTTCCGAAGCCGCGGACGGCATCGTCTGGGCCGACACCATCAGGGAAGTGGGCCCGGACGGCGAACTCCTGTGGTCCTGGCGCGCCGCGGAACACCTCGACCCCGCCTCGTACCCGCTCCACGAGGCGTACGCCCGAGAGCACTGGCCCCTGATCAACAGCGTCACGCCCCTGCGGGACGGCAACATCCTCGCCGGCCTCCGCAGCGTCTCGGCGGTCGTCGTCATCAGCCGCGACACCGGTGAGATCCTCTGGCGCAGCCGCCCCGGCACGGTCAGCCAGCAGCACGCGCCCACCGAACTGGACGACGGGCGGCTGCTGGTCTTCGACAACGGCGTCTTCCGCCCCGGACACGACGTCCCCTTCTCCCGCGTCGTCGAGATCGACCGGACCGGCGGAGACGTCGTGTGGGAGTACCACGATCCGGCCCGCGAGTTCTTCTTCGCGCCCTTCATGGGCTCCGCGCAGCGTCTGCCCAACGGCAACACCCTCGTCACCGACTCCCCGTCCGGGCGGCTCTTCGAGGTGACGAAGGACGGCTATCTGTGCTGGGAGTACGTGGTCCCCCACTTCGCCGGCTACGAGGAGAGCGAGGTCCGGGGCCTCTTCCCGTCCGAGCCCAACGCGGTCTTCCGCGCCTACCGTTACGCGTCGGCCGAGATCCCGTGGCTGGAGGCGACGGCATGACGACCACCAGAGACACCCCCTCGGCCCCCTCCGACGCCCCCTCGGCCCACCCCGACGCCGCCTCGGCCCACCCCGCCGAGGCCGTCGACGCGCCGGTCCCGCCGCGGCGACTGGCACCGCTGGCGGCCCAGCACGTCCTGGCGATGATCGCCGCGCCCGTCTCCACCGTCTTCCTCGTCGCCGGCACCCTGAAGATGCCGCCGGCCGCCACCGCGTCGCTGCTCAGCGCCGTCCTGCTGCTGTGCGGCGTGGGTGCCCTGCTCCAGTCCCTCGGAGTGTGGCGGATCGGCGGCAGGCTGCCGTTCGTCATGCTGCCCGGCGGCGCCGCCACCGCGCTGTTCCTCCAGATCGCCCAGGAACACGGCGCTCCGACCGCCACCGGCGCCGTCCTCCTGGCGGCGGCCCTGCTGCTCTCCGTGCTGCCCCTGTACGCCCGTGTCGTACGGCTCTTCCCGCCCCTGGTCATGGGGGTGACCGTGCTGCTCATCGGGATCGCGATGATCAGGGTCGCCGCCCGGCTCATCACCGGCCCGGACGGCACCGGTGAACCGCGCGCGGTGCTCCTGGCCGCGCTCACGGTCGCGGCGACCGTCGCCGCGTACGTCCTCCTGCGCGGCGTCTGGCGCCAGACCTCCGTCCTGATCGGGATGGCGACGGGAACCGCCGTGGCGGTGACCACCGGTCTCGGAACCTTCGGCCCCGCAGCCGGAAGCGGCTTCGCCCTGCCGGACCTCCTGCCGTTCGGATCACCCCGGTTCGATCTGCTGGCCGCCCTGCCGCTGCTCGTGTTCAGCCTCACCACCCTGGCCGAGATCACCGGACAGACGGTGCTCAACAGCGAGACCGTGGGCCGGACTCCCGCCCCCGAGCGAGACGTCCCACGCGTCGCCCGCGCCGACGCACTCGTCTCGATGGTGGGCGGGGGCTGTTCGGCACGTCCCTCATGGTCACCAGCGCCGAGAACATCGGCATCGGCCGGCTCACCGGAGTCCGCAGCCGCTTCGTGACCGCCGGGGCGGGCGTCCTCCTCGTCGTCCTCGGCCTGGCCACACCGGTGTCCCGGGCCCTGGCCGGGATACCGGAGGCCGTCGTCGGCGGATCGTCCCTCGTCGTCTACGCCGTCATCGCCGTGATGGGGGTCGAGATGCTCCGCAGGGCCGACCTGTCGGGCACCGGCACGGGCAGCCTCACCGCGGCGCTCGCCCTCACCGCGGGACTCCTGCCCCTGCTCACCCCGAACCTGTACGAGGGGTTCCCCGGCTGGGCCCGTACGATCCTGGGCAGCGGTGTCGTCGCCGGCACCCTGACGGCCGTCCTGCTCACCGTGCTCCTACGGCCCGTGCGCGGCCACCGCCCACGTGGAGCCGACGCGGACGAGGGAGGACGCTGAGGGCACGGGGCCGAGGCGGAACCCCGACCCGTCAGCCGCGCAGCCTTGCCGCCAGCACGGTGAGCCAGGCGCCGGGGGTGTACGGCACCGGAGGCTCTACCTCCGAGCCCAGCGTCACCAGGGCCACGGCCAGGGAGTCCTCGTCGAGACCCAGGGCGAGGAGATCGTGGAGTTCCCCCGTCAGCTGGGCGACCAGGCCCGGATCGGTGCCCTCCAGGTAGTCGGCGAGCGCGGCCTCGTGGTCGCCGAACTCCTCCGGCATGTCCTGCGTGAACCAGCCGCCGAACAGCTGGGTGAGCTCGGGGAAGCGGGCCCGCCACTCCCAGGGCGTCACCGGCGGACCGGGCGGCGGGGTCTGTCCGGTCGCCATGCTCTCGTCGAGACGGTCGGCGAGGCCCGTGAGCCACCCCCGCAGCTCCTCGGGCGCCAGCCCCACGTCGGGCATCCGGTAGTACTCGCCGAGCCGCAACCGCAGCCGCCCGGGAGGATTCTCCGCGAGGGTGCGCAGCTGCTCGGCGGCGACGGCCATGGCCCAGGGCCGGGTGCGCCAGGTCTGCCGGAGATATCCGGCCAGCGCCTCGGGCGCGTGCGGGCCGAGGCCCAGGTGGGAGCGGACGACCTGGTCGAGCTCGCCGTACTTGCGGTCGTGCTCGGCGGGGTTCAGGGACACGGGGGCCTCTACAGCTCGACGGGCAGGGAGGAGTGCACGGTGAAGGGGAGCGCGCCCGGCTCGCCGGATCCGGTCCGCAGGAGCACGACCCGGGCCGCGCGCACCGGGATCGGCTCCTGTCCGACCAGCGCCATCCCGCCGGTGAGCAGGGTCCCCACCGGGTCGGGCCGCGAAGGCCAGGCGGCCTCGATGACGAGCCGTCGCCGGGTGGACTGGGCGAGCCAGCGGTGGATGAGCTGCTCGTTCAGGGCGATCACCTGCTGGGTCGCCCACTGGGCGGTCGCCCGGTCCGGGAAGGTCGCGGCCCGGTCGGCGCGGGCGCGAGGTGCGGGAGGATGTCCGTGTGGCGTGGGAGGTGTCGTCGTCATGTCAGGCCCCGCCCCAGCCGCGCAGCGTCGCCCGATGGGCGGCGGAGTAGTTGGCGTGCCCGGTGGCGGCGATGGCGTGCAGCCACTTCTGGGCGCCCTGAAGATCCTCCATCTGACGGTCCCAGCGGTCGAGTTCGTCGACGAAGGCCTCGCGGGCCTCCCCCTGCCAGGCGAGGACGACCGGCACCGCACGGTCGTAGAGCGCGGTCAGCCGCTCGTTGAGCGTCTTGAGCACGTTCTCCAGGTCGCCGGCGATCTCGCGCAGCGCGACCAGGTCGACGGAGATCGAACCGTCGTCGTTCACTGTTCCCCCTGTTCTCCGGAGGTGCGCACACCTCCGGACGTTCACATGTCGCTGATCCTGCTGGTCGGCGCGGCTCCGCCGCCGGGGCCCGCGCCGCCCGGCCCCTCGCCGGACAGGCCGCGTACCTCCGCGTCGATGGCGACCTTCTTCGACTCGGCCCGGAACTGCCGCAGCGCGTCCAGCTCCTGGCGTGTGAAGCCGTCGCGGCTCATCCGTACGGCCTGTGCCAGGACCCCCAGGATCTCCCGGACCCGGACGGCGTCCGCGCCGGCCTCCCGGTGCAGCTTGCGGTACGCCGTCGCCGCCTCGCCGCGCCACCGTGCCTCGGCCCGGTCGACGATGGCGTCCATCCTGCGCACGTGACCGTCGATGTGTGTCCGCATGGCGTCCAGGTCGTCCGCGAGGCGCTTCAGCTCCTCCGCGGACACGTCGAGGTTCGGGTCGGTGGGCATGGTGGCGGCTCCTTCCGAAGAGAGTGGGGGAGGGGGTCAGTGCTGCTCGGCGAAGTGGGCGTGGACCGCATCGAGGAGCAGTCGCAGCCGGCGCTCGTCACCGACGGCATGACGGGCGCGAAGGCCCTGTCGAGCTCGGCGGCCGAACGGAACATGTAGAGGACGCGCTGGAGCTGGCCGGCCAGATCGGCGATCCTGCCGTGGCAGTCGGGGTGGTCCATGGCGACCAGCTCCCGTGCCTCCGCCTCCGGGTCGCTGCCGTACTCACCGGTGGGCATCTGTGACGCGAACTCGTTGACGACGCCGAAACGCGCGAGTGCCTCCCACTGCGAGAGCGGCAGCTCGTCGTAGCCCGGACAGACACCGAACCAGGGGTCGCGGACGAGCTCCGCCAGGGAGCGCAGGAAGGCGTCGACGGGCTCGTCGCCGGCCGCCCGGGCGAGCCGGTCGCGGACGGCGGCCGACCGGGCGCCGAACCGCTCCGTGCCGTACTCGTCCGCCACGGCGTCGAGGAGTGCGGCCACCGTGCCGAGGGGCATGACCCAGGCGAGGGCGTGCGAGTCCTGCATCAGCCGGGGGAAGCGCTGGAGTTCGTCCTCCAACGGGGCGGCCCCCGGATTCCGCGAGGCCACGGCGAGGTCGACGAGACGGGCCAGCGCCCCGCCGGTGAGGACGGCGTCGGTCGGTTCGGTCACCTGAGGCATGCTAAGGGGCCGTGAAAATGGCACAGTTGACCGAAAGAGGCCGAGTGGGGGTCTCTCCTGTGATCTTCCGCCCGAGGCATTGTTCTGCGACGGTGGTCGCCCCGTGGGATGACCTCCGTCGCACACACGTTGCTTCAGTCTCCGGGACCTCCGCGACGCCCTCCCCCGGAACCCCCGTGTCCTCACTCGGCCGTCGAAGCCGCGTACCTCTCGTGCTCCTCGGCCGACACGCGTCGGCCGGAGGACGGCAGCAGTTGCGGGATGCCGTCCACGATGGGGTAGCTCAGCCGCAGCCGGGGGTTATAGAGCGCGCCCTGGTCGGCGGGCAGCGTGAGCGGTCCCTTGTCGAGGGGGCAGGCCAGGATGCGCAGCAGGATCTTGTCGGTGTTCACGGGAGTCCTCGCTGTTCGATGACGGATGGTGCCGGTCTCGGTGGTGCGCCGCCGGTGCCGGTGCGGCCGTGTCCCCGGTCGGTGGGTCGTGGCGGTCCATGGCGAGCAGCACGGACAGGGCCAGTACCGTTCCCGCCACGCGAAGCGAGAGCAGGAGCGGATCGTCCGGCAGTCTCTCCCCGAAGGCCAGCGTCCCCGCCACCGCCGTGAACAGGGCCGTCACCGTCGTGCAGACGGGCACGATCAGCGACGCACGGCACCGCTGGAGCGCGGTCTGCGACATGACGAGCCCCGCCCCGGCGGTGAACAGCAGCAGGTACGGGTAGGGCGAGCCGAACAGCGCCCGCGTCACCTCGCCCACTCCCGCGCCCGTGAGCCTGCCCGCCGCACCCTTGATGGCGAGGGAGCTCACGCCGTACAGCAGCCCCACGGCCACGCCGTACCCGATGCCGTTGGTCGGCACCCGGTGGCGCCGCCGCGCGCGCCGCTCGACCCGCGCGTACAGCGCCACTCCCGTCGCGAGCGTGGGTACGGCCACCAGGACGACCAGGCCCCAGGGCGCCTCCCTGCCGACCTCGTCCCCCTCGCGCACCGACGCCACGACCATCAGCAGCGCGACGAGCACCGCACCGAGCGCGTGACGCTCCCGACCGGTGGGCTGTTCGCCGAGGACGGTGGACGACAGCAGGAGCAGCAGGACGAGGCCGGAGACGAAGATGCCCTGGGCGGCGGCGACCGGCAGCGTCCGGTAGACGACCAGCTGGGCACCGAAACCGGCGGCGAGCGCCAGCGAACCGGCCATCCACAGGGGGCTGTTCAGCAACGTGGCGATCACACGCACCGGCCGCCCGGCGGAGAGCGCGGGCAGCGTGCCGAGCGCCCGCTTCTCCAGGACGAAGCCGACGCTGTAGAGGACGTTGGCGATCAGCGCGGCACCCACCCCCCACCACACGGGCGCTACCTCCGTCGGGCGTGCGCCAGGAGGATGGACGCCGCCGACGGCACGGCGCACGCGGCGCGGTCGATCAGGCGCAGTCCGCGCGGCACGCCGTGGAACGGGGCGCCGGAGACGCGTACCTCCTCGAAGCCGGCCGCATACAGGAACGAGCGCAGGGCCCTCGCCGTGAACAGCCTCAGGTGGCCGACCACTTCGGTCCCGGGACGCCCGTGGATGCCCCGGAGACTCACCTCCGAGAACACCGGCTGGACGCCGGCGAGCAGCAGTGCCCGGTTGTACCAGGCGGCGATGTTGGGGGTGGAGAGCATCAGATGGCCGCCCGGGCGCAGGACGCGGCGCAGTTCGTCCATGGCGCGGTCGGGGTCGACGAGATGCTCGACGACCTCGCTGAACAGCACGGCGTCCGCGCATCCGTCGGCGAACGGCAGTCCGCCGTCGTCCAGTTCGCCCCGCACGACGTGGGCGAGGCGCGGCCGGGCGCGACGCAGGGCGTCCTGCGACCAGTCGACGCCCACGATCCGGTGTCCGGCGAGGATCGGCCCCGCGGTCGCGGCGGCGGTGCCGTCGCCGCAGCCGACGTCGAGGACGAGCGCGCCGGGCTCGCCGAGCGCCTCGGCCAACAGGCGTGCCTGCCGCCGGGTCCGGGCGTCGCCCGATGCCACCGGGACGGCGGGGTTCTCGTAGAAGGTCCGCAGGCCCGAGGGACCGCCGGTGCCAGTGCCACCAGTGCCAGTGCCAGTGCCAGTGCCAGTGCCAGTGCCAGTGACTGGACCATGGGTACCTGTGCCTGTGCCTGGGCCGGTGTCTGTGCTCGTGCCGTGCCTCGGACCCGAGGTCGGCCGCGCGTCCCGTCCGTCCACACTGCCTTCGCGTCTCACAGTGCCTCCGCGTCCGTCGCCGCGAGGTGCGCGGCGAACATCCGGTTCAGTCGGTCGCCGTCCTCGTCGCCCAGGAGCGTCCGGGACCACCGCAGCGCCAGGTGGAGCCGCCCCCCGGTCGACGCCGTCGTGAACGTCAGGCCGCGCGGCAGGGCGGCCGGGGCCGACACCCAGACGGCGGAGGCCCGGCCCGCGTCGCCGAAGTCCAACGGGTAGGGGATCCGGCCGAGGTTGCTGAGCAGCGTGGTGGAGGTCCACGGGGCGGCGAGCCGTCGCGCACCCCTTGTCAGCACTCGGCGCGCGGCGACCGGGAGCACCGGTGCCGCGAGCATCGCGGCACCGCGCCCCAGGGGCGGTCGTTCGAGTCCCTTGAGCGCGCGGGTGCGCGCCGCCGTGCTCCGCAGCAGGGTGCCGACGTCCGCGCCGGGCCCGACCTCGGCGGGTGCGAAACCCACCTCGACCAGCCGGGTGCCGTTGCCGATCGGCATGGCGGGGCCGCGGGTGCGGTCGTCGACGGGCATGGTGACGCGCAGGGGCCGCTCCCGTGCCCCCTGGCGACGGTTCCAGTCGGCGATCGTCAGGGCCGTGGCGACCATCAGCTGGTCGTTGACGGTGTACGTGGCGCCGGACGCCCGGCGGGGCACCGGGAGTTCGGTGACCAGCATCGCGTTTCCCGGCGTCGTGCCCGGGGTTCCGGCCGCGACCCGTGCCACCGCCGTCGCCCGGCCCGTCCGCTCGGGCGCCGGCCCCGCGGGCGGACGGACCGGCGGGGCGACCGGCGGGGACGGGCGACCGCTGTAGATCTCCGCGGCGGTCGCGATGATCCGCAGAGCGGCGGGTCCGTCGAGCGCGGTGTGGTGCACCGTCAGCACCAGGACACAGCCTTCGGAACCCGGCTCCTCCACCACTTCGAGCCGCAGGGGCGGTGCGGAGAGCAGCGACGGAGCCACGGCGAGGGACCGCTGCCGGGCCAGCGCCAGTGCTCCGTGCGCCGGGGCCGGGAAGCGCACCACGTCACCGTGGGCGTGGTCCGTCAGCTCCCACTCGTACCGCCTCGCGAGCGGCCCGCGTTCCCGCTCCCGCATCAGCGCCCGGGGGTGCCGGGAGAGGGCCTGGTGGAACGCCGTGCGCAGCAGGTCCGGCCGGATCCGGCCCGGCAGATGGAGCTCGATGTGCACGGTGTTCGTCTCGCGGGCGTCGGCGCAGTGCCGGGCGATCTCGTCGGGCACCGCGAACGGGACCCGTGTCGGTGCCCGGTCGCGGGGAGGGCTCGGGATGTCCACCCGGTGATCCGAGGCCATCAGTACCCCCCTTGCCCGGGCCGGTCGGGGCGGTCGGGCCGGTCGGGCCGGTGGTGCGGCGGTGGGCCGTCGGCCCCGTGGTCCGCCTCCTCGGTCGTCCGGGGGCCCGCCGACCCGGCGCGATGGGCGCCGGTCCGGGAGTCGCGCTCGCGCCCCACCGTCACCATGGCCGCGAACAGGGCCACGACGGCGAGGAGTTGTGCCGGCGATCCGTATGCTCCCCGGCCCAGGGAGGTCGGCTCGCCGCTGCCCGTCAGGGCGGCGATCCCGGCCCCGGTCATCGCCGCGAAGGCGAGGGGGCCGAGGAGGCTCGGACGCAGCCACGCGAGCACGGCGAGCACGGGAACGAGCGCCGCCAGCGGCCCCGCGACCACGACGCCCACCAGGGTGAGGACCACCGTGCCCAGGAGCAGCCCGGGCGCGGGCGCCCCGCCGTTCGGGTCTCCGCCCAGCTCCGCCGCCGCTTCCGCTGCGCGGCGGCGGCGGCCGACGAGCGCGAGTCCGGCGAGCACCACCAGAAGCCCTCCGGCGACCGCGAGACCCGTGCCGTACAGGCGGGCGGGTTCGTACACCAGCGTCACCGTGCCGCCCGCGCCGGCGGGGACGAGCCAGGCCTGCTGCCAGCCGTCGACGCGCAGCGGTCGCAGTTCGCGGCCGTCGAGCACGGCCTTCCAGCCCGAGTTGTGGTTCTCGTGCAGCTGGAGGTACGAGGCCTCGCCTGCGCCCACCCGGACGGTGCGGCGGTCGCCGCCGCCGGAGAAGGCCTCCATCGTCCGAGGGGCGGTGGAGCTCGCCCGCGGCTCACCGATCGACAGGTCGACGCGGGTGACCGCGAGCGGTCCGGTGTCACCGGCCTCGACGGTGTGGGTGCCGTCGCCGAGGGAGACCCGGCCGCCGTCGGCGCACAGGGAGACGGCGATCGGGCGTCGTTCCGTCAGGTCCCGGACCCGGCCTTCGGCCCGGGTCTCCAGGAACCGGCCGTCGACCGAGAGGACGGGGCCCTTCCCGCACGGCAGGGTGAACCTCTTCGCGGGGTCCGGCTGCGGCGCCCGGTACTTCTCCAGGGCCGGTACGTGCAGTTCGCTCAGGCCGACCGGCAGCTGCAACTGGGCGTCCGCCACCGGGTTGTGCAGCGTCAGCGGTGCGACGCGGGAGATCGTGACGTCCATCCGGTCGGTGACGACGGGGGCGAACCGCGCGACCCCGTTCTCGTCGACCGACGCGATCGCGGCGCCGTCGGGGGAGCTGATCCGCACCTGTTCCGGCCGGCTCGCCAGTCCTCCGGCCGGAACGAGCACGATCTCGCCGACCGCGGTCTTCTCCGGCCAGGTCAGCCGGAGCACGGGCCGATCGCCCGCGACCCACGCCGTGGTGAGGTCGCCGTCCGTGAGGTTGCGCGGGCTCAGGTTCGTGCCGAGTCGCGCGGTCGAGTCGGCGGCCACCACGATCTTGTCCCGTTGCCCGGTGAGGTCGAACAGCAGGTCGTCGAGTTCCTTGCCGGGTACGGGAAGGGCGAAGGCCCGTACCGTGTGGTCGCCGGGCCGCGCCGCCGTGAACTGGCGGTGCAGCCCCACCTCGGCGGGCGCGGCGGAGAGTCCGCCGGGATCGCTGCCGCGGTTCAGCGTGTACACCACAGCGCCGGTGACCTCGCGGGGCGCGTCGGTCGGCAGCTGGAGCATCCGGGTCACCTGGACGCCGGGTACGGAGACCTCGGCGATTCCGGCGCCGGTCAGGCCGGGGCGGCCCTGCTGGGATTCGAGGACGGTCACCTTCAGCCACGTCGCCTCGCCCCGCGGCGCGGCGACCTGCTGGGTGCTGCCGTCGGAGCGCAGCGGGCTGACCCGGCTGCCGAGGTCGGTCTCGACCCGTACCACCGTGGGTGCCGCGCGTACCTCGCCGCCGGCCAGCGGGGTGAGGTCCAGCGTCCCCGGGATCGTGGTCGGGCCGGTGAAGGCGATCCGCAGCCACTCGCCCTTCGGCGATCCGGGCGACCCCTCGGCCCAGGCGGTGTCCGGGTTGCCGTCGAAGGCGTTGACGGGGTCGTACTGGGGGAGGTGGAACAGCCAGTTCCCCACCGACGAGGCCGTCACCGACTCCGCGCCGCGCAGGACGGCGGTGGTCTGGTGGCGGACGCCGGAGACGGGCAGGATCTGGCGGGGCCGTGCCCCGGGGTCCTGGACGGCCCGCTCGGGGTTGCGCTCGTCGGCGGTGTACGTGTGGGACGTACCGGAGTTGACCAGGCCGAAGCGGGTGTCGGCGCGGCGCAGTCCGTCGCCGGCCGCGTAGAGCGACGGCGTGTCCACCCCGGGGTGGGCGTCGCCGGCCAGGACGGTCGGCCTCCCGGTCACGGCGCCCGACGCGGACAGCGGCAGCAGGGACTCGGGTCCGCCGCTGACCACCGCCGTGGCGGCCACCGGGGTCAGGCGGGCCGGACCGGGACGCGGGGTCCCGGACGGCGGCGCGTAGATCTCGACCGCGCGCTGGCGCGGGTAGAGGCCCTCGACCTGCAAGGGCGTGTCGTCGGGGATGCGTCCGTCGGTCAGGAGCGGACCGAAGCCGGTGACCCGGCGGTACCCGGAGGCCTCCAGGGTCCGCTTCACCGTCGCCGTGGGGACGTGTCCGAGCTGGTCGGGGTCGAGGTCGTTGCGGACCACGACGTGGTAGAGCCCGGCCCGGGTGAGGTGGGCCGCGAGCCCGGGGACCTCGCCGCCGGACGTCAGGGCCTGCTCGACGGCGTCCAGGGCGCGCCGGTTGCCGGGGGTGCCGAACGGCACGTAGTCGCGCTGCGCCCAGGGGGACCGGGCGAGGACGTCCAGGGGCTGGTCGATCGGCGAGCCCCAGGTGTAGATGCCGTGCGCGGTCGCCGGGACGACGAGGGCGCGGTCCCGGGGCGCGTGCTCGGCCAGCCAGTCGGCGGTGGCCTCCCAGTGGGTGGGCAGCTTCCTGAACGCCCCCGGCTGCAGGATCGTGCCGTTGAGGTACGGCCAGGCGAGGCCGGGTAGGACGAGCGCGGCGGCCACGGCGGGCCCGAGACGACGTGCCCGGACCGGCAGCGCGCGGGGAAGAGCGAGCGCCGTCAGGTGCATGACACCAAGGGCCAGTGCGAGGGCGAGCCCCGTCTGGAACTTGTAGATGTTCCGGAACGGCACCAGCGGTCCGTCCAGCCAGTCCTGCACCGTCGCGTGGAAGGGAGCGCCGAGCGCGCCCCCGTACCCGGCGAGCGTGATCAGCGCGGTGACCGTGACGGTCAGCACCAGCCAGCGCCGCTCCGGCAGGTCCCGCCGGGCGAGGCCGGCGAGACCGAGCGCCGCCGCCAGCACCGACGAGGCCACCACGAGCGCCGACGCGGCGACCGTCCAGCCGGCCGGCAGCCACGCCTCGCCGAAGTGGAGATAGCCCACCCAGTTCCCCGCGCCGCGGAGCGCCTCGGTCGCCGACATGGTCCCCGTCGTGGTCGCGGAGGTCTCCACGTACGGCATGAAGTTCTCCCCGTACGCCCCCAGGAGCAGCAGCGGGACGATCCACCAGGCCGTCGCCAGGACCACGCACGGCGTCCACCAGGCGATCAGCGTCCGCTTGCGGGGACCGCCGGGGCGGGACAGCAGGTACAGGCCCACCGGCAGCAACGAGGCGAGCGTGGACGCGGCGTTCACTCCGCCCATCAGGGGGATCAGCAGCGCCGAGCGCGCCGCGGCGAGCCGGGCGCTCGTCTCCGGACGTGTGAGCGGCAGCAGGACCCACGGCAGCATCGCGCCGGGGAGGGCGGCGGCCGACGTGGAGCCGACGACGATGGTGAACGTCGGCCACAGCGCGTACGCCGCCGCGCCGAGGAGCCGCGAGGCGGGCGAGCCCACGTCGAACCGCTCGGCCAGGCGCAGGGCGCCCCAGAACGCGGTGGTGACGACGATCGACAGCCAGAGCCGTTCGGCCAGCCAGACCGGCAGCCGCACCAGGTCGGCGGCGGCGTGGAACGGCAGCATCGGGATCACGTAGCCGATGTACTGGTCGGCGATGCCGCCGAAGCCGGCCCGGTCGTGCCACAACCGGCCCAGGTCGTCGAGGAACTTCCACGGGTCGGAGACGACGCCCAGCTTCGTGTCGAACGTCATCCGGCCCGGCGAGACGGCCAGGAAGGCGAGGAGGACCGCCGCCCAGAAGCCGAACAGCGGGCGCCGCGACGACCTCGGCGGCGGCGCCGCGACGGTCTCGGGGCCGGGCGGGGCCGGCGGGCGGGCATGGACAGTGGTGGTCATGGGCACCGCCGAAGTAGAAGGAGGAGGTTCCACGTCGCGAACTCGCGGAGCACCGGCACCCGGGTGACGGCACCGGGAAGGACCGGCCAGTAGCGCGAGCGCGCGGAGACGATCTCGACGTCGCCCCGGCCCCTGACATGGCGCAGGGTCGGGCCGACACCGATCACGAACAGGTTCTCGCCCAGCCGGTGCTTGGCCGCCCGGCCGGTGCGCCGCTCGTAGCGGGCCCGGGCCCGCTCGGCACCCAGGTAGTGCCAGGGCGCCCACTCGTGGCCGCCCCACGGCGAGAGCCAGTTGGTGTACGAGACGTAGATCAGGCCGCCGGGCCGGGTGACCCGTACCAGCTCGCTGAGGAAGGTGGCGGGATCACGCACGTGCTCCAGGACGTTGGAGGAGAAGCAGACATCGGCCGCGCCGTCGGCCAGCGGCAGGAGATAGCCGTCCGCGACGACGGCCCCCGCTCCCGGGCCGGACGCCAGTTCGGCGAGGTCGGGCTCGAACAGGTACCCGTGGGCGCCCCGGCGACGGAACTCCCGCGTGAAGTAGCCCCGACCGCCACCGACGTCCACGACGACCCTGCCGTCCAGCCGGACATGACGCTCGACCTGGTCGGCGGCGTCCCGGGCCAGGAGCTCGTACGCGGTGCCCGGATCGTCCTGCTCGCGCAGGAAGGCCCGGAAGAGCGCCAGCGAACGACGGAACGACGGATCCCTCACCTGTACGCGCCTTCCGACGGCTCGCCCCGGCCGTGCGGGCGGGCGCGCTCCACCGCCTCCAGCGCGATGGCACGGAACCGGCGCACCGTGCTCGTCCACCGGAACTCGGCGGCGTGCCGGGCCGCGGCCTCGCCCATGGCGTCCCGCCCGGCGGTGTCGAGGGCCAGGGTGCACCAGGCCGCGGCGAACGACGACTCCCCGCGGGCCAGGACTCCGGTGACGCCGTCCTGGACGGAGTCGCGCAGCCCCGGCACGTCGAAGCCGAGCGTCGGCGTGCCGCGCGCGCCCGCCTCGGTCACGACGAGCCCCCACCCCTCGACGGCGGCGGGGTGCAGCAGGAGCCATGCCTCGCACAGCAGACGGTGCTTCTCCTCCTCGGACACCTGGCCGGCGAACTCGACCCCGGCCCCCGCGAGTCGTTCGAGACGGCCGCGTTCCGGTCCGTCACCGACGATCACGAGCCGGCCGCCGGTCACCGGTCTGACCCGTTCCCACAGGCGCAGCAGCAGATCGATGCGCTTGTAGTCGACGAGCCGGCCGAGCGCGACGAAGGTCGGCGTCGCCGAGCGCGGGAGCCGAGGCGGGGGTTCGTCGACACCGTTGTGCACGACGCGGATCAGCTCCGCCGGCACCCCGATCGCGTGGAGCGCGGCCTCGGTCGAGGGCGACACGGCGACCAGCAGGTTGCCCCGGTGGGCCCGGCTGAGGGCCCACTGCTCGATGACCCGGCCCGTACGGGCGACGAGCCGGGGGAATCGCATCGCCCACAGATCGGTGTGGACGTGGTTGACCAGGCACACCGTCGGGCCGTCGTGCCACAACGGCGACAGGTAGGGCATGCCGTTGCACACCTCGACGAGCAGGTCGCACGAACCGACGTGCCGCGTGAACGCGGACCGGGCGCCGACGAAGTGCCCGAGCGGGCTCCCGGCGGACACGACGCGGTACGGGCGCCGCGCGGCGTCGCCCCCGCACAGCAGGGTGACGTCGTGCCCCAGCTCGGTCAGCCCCGACGCGAGCTGGTCGACGAGGAGTTCCGAGCCTCCCGCGGCCGGATTTCCCATGCCGCGGTGGGCGAGGAAGGCGATGCGCCGGGGCGGTTCGCACCGGCGGACCCGAGCCTGGACGCGCCCGGCCACGGGCTGCTGGAGAGGGGGCGGAACGGGGGTGAGCCGCAGGGGCGGGACGTGCTGGGGCATGCGCGCTCCAACTCGTTCGGGTGGGGACGTTCGACGGGGACGACCTGGCTGGGGGAGAGGCGGGGGAAGGAGTGGGATGAAGTGGGCAGGGGTGACCGGGGTGGGGCCGTGCGTGGTGGGGACCGTCAGTCTTCGGCAGGTGATCGACGCGGGGCTACTCACCGGTATGACAACTTGGCCGCCGCTCAGGCGAAGCTATGTGTCGTCAAGTGAGCGTCAGGTGCGCACAGTCGGGACGATCCGGCCCCGCGCCACCAGAATCCCGCCGATCAGGGTGAGCAACCCCCCGAGCACCCCCGCACCCAGGGGAAGGGTGCTGCCGAGCAGCTCCAGCTTGCCGCCGTCCGCCGCCGCGAGACGCACCTGCTGTCGCTGCGTGGGCTCGGTGAACGCGAGCTTCCCGCTGGACAGCAGCACCAGGGCGTCCTTGTCCGCCTCCGGCGCGCGCAGGGTCTTCCGGGGGCCGATCGCCGCGTAGAGGATGCGCCCGGTGGGCTGGTCCACGATCAGCTCGATCCCGCTGTTGGCGTACCACTCCTCGGCGAGCACCTGCGGTCGCTTCGGGAGGCCCACCAGCTTGCCCGGCACCTGGCGCACGCCCGTCCGGGTGGGCGGAACGCTGCCCGTGAAGCGCACTCCCTCATGCCCCTGCACCGTGCCGGGGCCCACGTAGCGGAGCGGTACGACGGCGCCGAGCGTGCCGTCCCACCAGCGGTAGTCCCGCTTCTCGACGTCGAAGGGGAACTTCAGGTACGCCTCACCGTCGAAGACGGGCGACTCGCCGCAGCAGTGCGCCGGCTCGTTCGTACGCCGGTCCGTCACCCACCGCTCCAGGGTCCACTGAAGGGAATCGCGGGTGTCGGAGGCGGGCAGTGTGGCGTCGATGTCCACGGATGTGGACACGTCCCAGACGGCGTTCCCGCTCTTCACGCCGTCGGCGACGTCACCGCGGACCTGTCGCGTGACGGTCAGCGGCCGGTCGTGCACCGTCCTGAGCCGAGTGGTGTCGAAATAGCTTCCGGTGCCCGCGAAGACGGTCGTCGTGTCGACGTCGAGCGGGGTGCGCTTGGCCTCCGGCAGGACGTGGGACACCAGCAACGGGGCGAGGACCAGCAGGAAAACCCCTGCTCCCAGCAGGATCAGGGACAATGGTGAAGCGGTACGGCGCATCCGGGACTCCTGTGGTGACAACTCGCACGGAGACGCACGGACCTCAGGACCCGGTCAAGCCCTTGTGACCGACGACGCTAGGCAGCACTTGACGGGATGTCAATGTCCTGTCAACACTGGCGGTCGGCTGTGGGGGCCGGCCGGGATGGGGACGTCTCCAACGAGGAGCTGACCCGACACCATGAGCAGACTGATCGCCGCAACAGGAACCGTCGTGATCGCCGCCGCGCTCGCCGTGGGCGCCGCCTTCGGGATCGTGGCCGTGCTCGACGCCGTACCCGAACAGCCGAACGTGCCCCTGGTCACCTATGACACGGCCCCGGCGAGCCGATGACCCGACGCGTCTGGAGCGACGTACCCCAACCGAAGGTGGACCGGTTCGCGGCCATCGTGCTGGCCGAGTCGGCCGATCTGGCGGGGGAGATCCTCCGCACGATCCGCCACGACTTCCCGAGGCCTCGCCTCACGGAGGACGAGTCCGGCGAGCCGAAGTCCCTCGCCGGGATCCGGCGCGCCATCGAGGGCTTCGTCCAGCAGCTCGTGTCCGGGGAGGCCGACCCGTGCGTGCCCGACGAGGTCTTCCAGGAGTTCGGCCGGGTGGAGGGGGTGAAGGGACGCAGCCTCAACTCGCTCCAGGCCGTCTACCGCCTCGGCGTCCGGCTCGCCTGGCGACGGTTCGCCGAGATCGGCCAGCAGGTCGACATCGCCGCACCCGCCATGTACGAACTCGCCGAATCCGGCTTCAAGTACCTGGACGGTCTGGTGGAGCAGTCGGTACGGGGCTACGCCGAGGCGGCGGCCCGCCAGGAGGGAGAACGCCTCCGACTGCAACGGAGGTTGATCGACCGGCTGCTGTCCGGCCGCCACCCCGATCCCACCCAGACCCTCGGGGAACGCGCCGCGCGCATCGGCTGGGAGCTGCCGGCCAGCGTCGCCGTGGGCGTGCTGATCCGGCCCGCGCGCGAGGCCGTCGCCCCCGCCCTGGGCCGGGGCGTCCTCCTCGACATGGAGAGCGAGCAGCCCCGCGTGGTCATCCCCGACCCCGACACCGCCGGTCGTGCCGACCACGTCCGGCGGGCCACGGCCGGCTGGTCCGGCGCGATCGGGCCGACGGTGCCGCTCGCCGTCGCGGTGGAATCCCTGCGCTGGGCGGAGACCGCCGTCCGGCTGATCGAGACCGGTCTCCTGCCCCGCGGCGAGGTGCAGCACTGCACGGACCGCGTCGAGGAACTGCTCCTGCTCCCCTCCCCCGAGCTCATCGACGCCGCCGCCACCCGCTGCCTGACCCCTCTCAACAGCGTCGGCCCCAGCCAGGCACGGCGCCTCGCCGACACCCTGCTCGCCTGGATCGAGACCTCCGGCGGGGCCCCGGAGGTCGCCCACCGCCTCGGCATCCACCCCCAGACCGCTCGCTACCGGCTGCGGCAGATCCGTGAACTGTGGGGCGACACACTCGACGACCCCGACCGCCGGTTCGAGATGCTCCTGGTCCTCCGCTCCCAACGCCTGCGCGCCGAAGCGCCCGGCGGCCCCGAACAGGCGTAGACGGTCGGCTTCCGCGTACCGGGAGACGGGATCGGTGTGCGTCGGGCCGCCGATCCGTCGAGAAGGCGCTGTTCAGCGGAAGGGACCGTCGTCCGCGAACGCGTGGGCGGCGAAGCGCTCGCCCATCCGGCGGTACGCGGCGGCCGTGGGGTGAACGCCGTCGGCGAGATCGTCCACCTCGTCCGGGCCGAGCAGGTCGCGGCCGTCGAGATGGTGGAGGTGGGGATCGCGTGCCTGCCGCACCGCCACGATCCTCTCCAGCTCGGCGCGGACCACCGCCAGCGACAACGCCCCGGCGGGCACCTGCGCCGGGTCGCCCAGGGCGATGATCCTCCCGTCCGGGCCCACCGTGGTCGGGCCGGGGGTCTCCTCGAGCGCCGGACAGCTGACGGGAGACATCAGCAGCAGCGGGGTGTCCGGGTGTCCGTCCCTGATCGTGTCCAGGAATCCGTGCACCGCCGGGCCGAACGTCCGCAGCCGGAAGGCGGCGAGACCGACGATGTTGATGCCTACCTTGAGGCTGATCAGGTCGGCGGGCATGTCGCGGATCGTCCGGGCGACATAGGGGTCGAGCAGCGCGTTGCCCGCCTGGCTGAGGTTGATCACCTCCACCCCTCCGAGCGCGGCCGCCACCACCGGCCACGTTCCGGTCGGGCCGTCGGCCTCGACGCAGTGGCTGATGGAACTGCCGTGGTGCACCCAGCGGCGCCGCCCGTCCGGCGACGGCGGCAGCACGTCGCCGTCGGCGCGCAGGGCCACCAGCTCCGTCGGGGTCTGCGGCGGCAGCCACAGCTCGACGGTCTTCATGCCGACCGGCAACCCCGCGAACCGCACGACCCCCGGCTCACCCGGAACCAGACGCTGCTCGGCCCCGGGACCCGCCATCCGCAGCACGTTGCCCAACGGAGCTCGCCGACGCCCCGCGAGGACTCCGTCCACGAGCAGCTCCAGCATCCCGGTCGGGCGGGGGTGGGGATCGCCGTCGAGCTGCCCCGTGAAGGTGAGCACCTCGAACTCCAGCTCACGGGCGTCGGTGCGGAACACCAGCCGCACGCCCGAAGGCATCACCGTCACCCCGTCGACCGACGGATTCTGGTACTGCTCCCTGGTCCACGCGGGCAGCCGGCGCGGCATCACACCGTTCTCCGTGATCTCCGCGTCCAGCGCGCCGCGCAACTCCACCGGCCCGCCCGTCAGCGGAACCTCCCGCATCGCCACCGCCACCGCTCCTTCCGGGGTCGCCCCCTGGTCGGGGGCCGCGCACGCGCCTCCGCGTACCCCCACCCCTCCCTGGCACGCGTCCTTCGTACCATCCGGCCTTCGCCGGCGGGAACCGGAGATCGGGAACGGGCCGCGAAAGCCTGTTGAGACGCTGCCGTACGTCGGAGAGGGTGAGGGGCATGGAGTTCTTCTGCTACCACCGCGACCGTCCCGACTCCCTCACCCTGCGCGGGGAGCTGCTGCAGGAGCACTGGTCGTACATGGACCGGTACGCCAAGGAGCTGATCGCCCGCGGTCCGGTCTTCGCCGCCGACGGCGAGACGCCCATCGGCAGCGTGCACCTCGTCGACCTGCCCGATCCCGCCGCCGCCCGCGCGTTCGCCTTCGACGAGCCCAACTACCAGGCCGGCGCGTACCGTGACGTGCTGCTGCGCCGGTGGCGCAACCTGCTGGGACGCACCATGTGGGAGTTCCCGGGCGGGCCGGCCGGAGACGACCGGTACCTGGTACTCGGCCTCGGCGGCGGCCGACCCGTGGACCTGGTCCCGCCGCCGGGCCGGGACGCACTGATCGCGTTCGGGCCGCTGCTGTCCGACGACGGCGACACCTGGGTGGGTACGGCGGCGCTGCTCAGCGCTCCGAACCGGGACGCGGCACGCGCCGTCCTCACTCCGGACGGGTACGCCGCCATCGAGGTGCACCCGTGGGAGTTCGGCGGGCGCCGCTAGGGAAGTGGACGACCGCCACGCTGCCGTAGCCCGGCTGTTGACGTCGGGATGCCGTGAGCCCTGACGGCTTCAGGGCCCGCCGTCCCCGCGAGGAGGGCTGAGGCGGTGGCGCCGATGTCGTGCCCATGCCCCGCGCACCGTGGCCTCGGGTGAGTGCCGAAGGCGTCCCGGCAGTCCGTCGTTCCGGCCGCCGGTCGCGGGGACCGGCGGCCGGGACACCATCGGCGTTCCCGGCCGCCCGTCGGCCGGGCCATCTGGCTTCGGCGTCCCGGCCGTTCGGCCGATCAGTCGGTCACCCGATCTCGACCAGAAGGTCCCCGCCCTCCACCTGCTGGATCCTGGTGATGGCCAGACGGGAGACGCGTCCGCTCCGTGTGGCGGTGATGGAGGCCTCCATCTTCATCGCCTCGATCGTGGCCACCGTCGCGCCGGCCTCCACCTCGTCGCCCTCGGCGACGGCCAGCGTGACCACGCCGGCGAACGGCGCGGCGACATGGCCGGGGTCGGACCTGTCGGCCTTCTCGGTCACCGGGAGGTCGGCGGCCGCCGTGTTGTCGCGCACCTGGATCGGCCGCAGTTGGCCGTTCAGGGTGGACAGGACGGTGCGCATACCGCGTTCGTCGGCCTCGCCGATGGCCTCCAGTTCGATCAGCAGCCGTACACCGGGCCCGAAGTCGACCGTGTACTCCTTCCCGGGGCGCAGCCCGTAGAAGAAGTCCTTGCTGTCGAGCACGCTGGTGTCGCCGTACGCCTGGCGGTGTGTCTCGTACGCCTTCGTCGGGCCGGGGAAGAGGAGGCGGTTCAGCGTCGCGCGCCGGTCCTCGGCCAGGCCGGTGCGGTCCTCCGCGGTCAGCTCCCGCATCGGCTTGGGACCGGCGCGGCCTTCGAGGGCCTTGCTGCGGAACGGCTCGGGCCAGCCGCCGGGCGGCGTGCCCAGCTCGCCGTGGAGGAAGCCGATGACCGAGTCGGGGATGTCGAAGCGGTTCGGCGCCGCCTCGAAGTCCTCGGGAGCCACGCCGGCGCCCACGAGATGCAGCGCGAGGTCGCCCACCACCTTCGACGACGGCGTGACCTTCACCAGCCGGCCCAGCATCCGGTCCGCGGCGGCGTACGTCGACTCGACGTCCTCGAAACGGTCGCCGAGGCCGAGTGCGACGGCCTGGGTGCGCAGGTTGGAGAGCTGCCCGCCGGGAATCTCGTGGTGGTACACGCGACCGGTCGGCGAGTCGAGACCCGCCTCGAAGGGGGCGTACACCTTGCGGACGCTCTCCCAGTACGGCTCCAGGTCACCGACCGCCTGCAGGTCGAGCCCGGTGGGCCGGTCGGAGTGGTCGGTCGCGGCGACGATCGCCGACAGCGACGGCTGGGAGGTGGTGCCGGCCATGGAGGCCACCGCGCCGTCCACCGCGTCCGCCCCGGCCTGGATCGCCGCGAGATAGGTGGCGAGCTGGCCGCCCGCGGTGTCATGGGTGTGGAGGTGCACGGGGAGGTCGAACTCCCGGCGCAGCGCGGAGACCAGCGTCGCCGCGGCGGGGGCCCGGAGCAGGCCCGCCATGTCCTTGACCGCCAGGACGTGCGCCCCGGCGGCGACGATCTTCTCGGCCAGCCGCAGGTAGTAGTCCAGCGTGTACAGCTTCTCCGCCGGGTCGGAGAGGTCCGAGGTGTAGCACAGCGCGACCTCGGCCACCGCCGTCCCGGTCTCCCGTACGGCGTCGATGGCGGGGCGCATCTGGTCGACGTCGTTGAGCGAGTCGAAGATGCGGAAGATGTCGATGCCGGTGGCGGCGGCCTCCTGCACGAAGGCGTCGGTCACCTCGGTCGGGTACGGGGTGTACCCGACGGTGTTACGGCCCCGCAGCAGCATCTGCAGGCAGATGTTGGGCACGGCCTCGCGCAGGGCGGCGAGGCGGTCCCAGGGGTCCTCCGCGAGGAAGCGCAGCGCGACGTCGTAGGTGGCGCCGCCCCAGCACTCCAGGGACAGCAGCTGCGGGAGGTGGTGTGCCACCGCGGGGGCGACGGCCAGCAGGTCCTTGGTCCTGACCCGGGTGGCGAGGAGCGACTGGTGGGCGTCGCGGAAGGTGGTGTCCGTGACACCGATGGTCGGCGACGCGCGCAGGCTCCGCGCGAAGCCCTCCGGGCCGAGCGCGAGCAGCCTCTGCCGCGAGCCGGCGGCCGGTTCGCCGGCGGGCACCGCGGGCAGCTTCGTGGCCGGGGCGATCAGCTCGGGCCGCGGGCCGTGCGGCTTGTTCACGGTGACGTCGGCGAGGTAGGTGAGCAGCTTGGTGCCGCGGTCGGCGGAGTGGCGCGCGGTCAGCAGGTGCGGCCGCTCCTCGATGAAGGCCGTCGTGACGCGTCCCGCCCGGAAGTCAGGGTCGTCGAGCACGGCCTGCAGGAAGGGGATGTTCGTGGACACGCCCCGGATGCGGAACTCGGCCACCGCGCGCCGGGCCCGGCTGACCGCGCTGTCGAAGTCCCGGCCCCGGCAGGTCAGCTTGACCAGCATCGAGTCGAAGTGGGCGCTGACCTCCGTACCCGCGTGGGTGGTGCCGCCGTCGAGCCGGATGCCGGAGCCCCCCGGGGAGCGGTACGCGCTGATCATGCCGGTGTCCGGGCGGAAGCCGTTGGCCGGGTCCTCGGTGGTGATCCGGCACTGCAGGGCGGCACCGCGCAGGACGACGGACTCCTGGGCCAGGCCGAGATCGGCGAGGGTCTCGCCGGCGGCGATGCGCAGCTGCGACTGCACGAGATCGATGTCGGTGACCTCCTCGGTCACCGTGTGCTCGACCTGGATGCGCGGATTCATCTCGATGAAGACGTGATTGCCCTCGCGGTCGAGGAGGAACTCCACGGTGCCCGCGTTGCGGTAGCCGATCCGGCGGGCGAACTTCACGGCGTCGTCGCAGATGCGCTGCCGCAGCTCCGGGTCGAGGTTCGGGGCGGGGGCGAGTTCGATCACCTTCTGGTGGCGGCGCTGCACCGAGCAGTCGCGCTCGAACAGGTGGATGACGTTGCCCTCGCCGTCGGCGAGGATCTGCACCTCGATGTGGCGCGGATCGACGACGGCCTTCTCCAGGAAGACGGTCGCGTCGCCGAAGGCGGACTCGGCCTCGCGGGCCGCCGCCTCGATGGACTCGCGCAGCGTCGCCGGGTCCTCGACCCGCCGCATGCCGCGACCGCCACCACCGGCGACGGCCTTGACGAACACCGGGAATCCGATGCCCTCGGCGGCCGCCACCAGCTCGTCCACGTCGGTGGAGGGCGCCGAGGAACCGAGGACCGGGACGCCCGCCTCCCGGGCCGCGGCCACGGCGCTCGCCTTGTTCCCGGTCAGCTCCAGGGTCTGGACGCCCGGGCCCACGAAGGTGATGCCCGCCGCCTCGCAGGCGCGCGCGAGTTCCGGGTTCTCGGAGAGGAATCCGTACCCCGGATAGACGGCGTCGGCGCCGGCCAGGCGGGCCGCCCGGATGATCTCCTCCACGGAGAGGTAGGCCCGTACGGGATGTCCGGGCTCTCCGATCTCGTACGCCTCGTCGGCCTTCAGCCGGTGCAGAGAATTGCGGTCCTCGTGGGGGAAGACGGCTACCGTGCGGGCCCCCAGTTCGTAGCCGGCGCGGAACGCGCGAATCGCGATCTCCCCGCGATTGGCCACCAGTACCTTGCGGAACATCATGATCCCTTCACCCTGCCGGTGATGAGCTACGGGTCGCCGACACCCCCGCGTACGCGGTGCCCCGGGAGGGCACCCGCCCGCGTCGCGCCCGGCTCGTTTCGGCAACGCTAAGGGCTGCGCGGTGGCCTTCTGAAGATCCCACGACAGTGACATGGATCATCGCGACGCCGCTGTCTGTCGGAGGCGCGGAGCGGGTACCCGACGGGGCACCGGTCCCGTCGGCGCGGCGCGGCGTCCGGGCACGGAAGAATCCCTTTCGCACCGTGTGGTGCGTTCGGGTGAAGGGTGAACAGCCGCGCACGTCTCAGTCCCGGAGTTCCACTGGTGTGAGAGTCAGTCAGTACGCCCGGTGCGACCAGGACTCGGCCGATGTCTCCACGCCCGCAGATCCCGACGCGTGGGCCGAGGCCGGGAGGGCGACTTCCTCCAGGCCTCAGCCGTCGGCGGGACGGCTGAGCGGTAACTCGATCCGGCTGCAGGGGAGTTGAAAAGAGGCAACTACCTGACAGGTGCATGACGTACGGGGCGATGGGGGCCTATCGTCGGAGGGCCCCAGAGGTTCGGCACTCCCGACCGTCCCGGTCGGCCGAGTGCCGGCGCGCTCTTCCCACGCTCTCGGTTCCGCAGGGTTCCGAGTCCCCCACGAGTGAAGGAGCAGCAATGCCCCTCAGCACATGGCTGAAGGCCGGCACGACGGCCGCAGCGCTCGTCCTCGCCACGGCGACCGCCGTGAGCGCCGCACCCGCGCCCGCACCGGAGTCGTCGGTGTCCGGCGCGGCGGCGGTGGTGACCCTCCGGTACGACGACAGCCGGGCCGGCGGCTGGGAGGCCGCGATCGCGGCCGGAGTCGCCTCATGGAACGCGAACGTCGACAACGTCAAGCTGGTCGAGGCCGCACCGGGCGTCCGGGCCGAGATCGTCATCGTGGCCACCACCGGGTGGCCCCAGGCCACCCTCGGCCCCGTCCGCCCGGGCCGGCAGGTCCGCGTCGAGCTCGGGAGCCAGGCGGTGTCCCAGGGGTACGACAAGACCCGCATAGCCGCCCATGAACTCGGCCACAGCCTGGGTCTCCCCGACACCAAGCCGGGCCCGTGCACGCAGCTGATGTCGGGTTCGAGCGCGGGTACGAGCTGCGTGAACGCGGTCCCCAACGCGACCGAGCAGGCCCGGGTGGAGTCCGCCTACGCCAACGGCGCCGCCCTGAAGGTTCCCACCGACGGCCGGATGCTCGTGGACATGCCCTGACAGGGCAACCGCCGGGTCGTGTACGGAGAGTCCCACCTGGCCCTGCCCTGCGGGCAGACGGCGCTCCTCTCCGTGCACGACCCGGGCAGGGCGCCCGATCGAGCCGCACGATCGGGCGCCCGCCGGCCGTGCGCCGGAACTCCCGCTCACGGCCGACCCGTTCCGGCGCGGGCCACCCGCGCAGACCGTTGCCCGGCGCGACCCACCCGCGCCGACCGCTGCCCGGCACCACGCACCTGTGCCGAACCGTTTTTCCGATGCCACCCACCCGTGCTGTGTCCGGCCGGCCGGTGACGCTCCCCGACCGGTGACGCTCCCCGGCCGGTCACGCTCCCCGGCCGTCGACGCTAGGGGTACGTCCGCACGTCGTCGTTGTAGTCGCGGGCCCGGTCCCGTACGAGCTCCGGCAGGGTGCCCGTCGCCAGGTCCCCGAGGGTCGTGCCCTCCAGGACCTGGCGCAGACTCGTCCGCACGGCGCGCCACACATCCGGCATCGGAGCCGCCGCACCCTGGTACTCCAGGCCCGTCAGCTTCAGGTCCCGCACGCTGACGAGTGGTCCGTCCATCGCGCGGATGACATCGGCGAGGGTGATCTCGGCGGCCGGCCGGGTGAGGGTGTAGCCGCCGTCGGGGCCCCGCACACTGCGCACCAGACGCGCCTGCCGCAGGTCGCCGAGCACGACGAAGAGGAAGCGGACGGGGATGTCCTGGCGTCCGGCGACGTCCTCGGCCTTGAGGGGCCGGTCAGGGGACCGGGCCAACTCGGCCATGGCCCGGATGGCGTAGTCCGTTCGTGCTGAGATCCTCACGGACTCAATGTCTCACGTACGGCGGAAGCCTGGCCCGCGGCCACTCTCAAGGGCTCGTCAACAGCGGACCGGCGCGGCGATGTTGTCCTGAAGCGGCATTCCACTCCACTTTGTTCATCGACATAGTGAACATTGGTCGTCCAGCCCGCCCCTGGTCCGGAGGTTTCCGTGGTGTCCGTGGTGCCCGTCGTGTCCTCGCCGTCCGCCGAGTCCGCCCGCCCTCGACCGACCGTGGCGGTCGTCGGCGCGGGCGCGGCCGGCGCGCTCGTCGCCGTCCAGCTGTGCGAAGCGGCGGCCCGACGCCGTATCCCGCTCGATCTGGTCCTCGTCGACCCCGCGCCGGAGGCCGGCCGGGGCACCGCGTACGCCACCGAGGTCCCCGAGCACCGGCTCAACGTGCCCGTCGGCGGCATGAGCTGCTACCCGGACGACCCGGGGCACTTCAAGCGCTGGCTCTGCCGGCACGGCGAGTCCACCGTCACCGCGGCGGACTTCGCCTCCCGGTACCGCTACGGCTCGTATCTCGCCGACACGCTCGGACGCGCCATCATCACGGCGCACGGCACGGTCTCCGTGCGGCGGCTGCGCACCAGGGCGACGGGGTGCGACGACGCCGCCGGGGGGCGGCTGGAACTCCGGCTCGCCGACGGCGGCACCGTGACGGCGGACAGCGTGGTCCTCGCCACCGGGCCCGCGGCGGGCCGGGCCGGCTGGGCCCCGGCCGAACTGGTCGCCTCCGACCGGTTCGTCCCGCGGCCCTGGACGCCCGGCGCGCTCGACGCCGTCGGAGCCTCGGACGACGTCCTCCTCGTCGGGACCGGGCTCACCGCCGTCGACCTCGCGCTCGTCCTCGACCGTCCCGGCCGCACGGTTCACGCGGTGTCCCGTGGCGGGCTGCTGCCCCAGCCGCACGCGGTCGCCCCGCTGCCCGCCGTACCGCCACCGCCGGGCCTCGCCGGCCTCCCGTTCCACCGCCTCCGACGGGAGTTGACGCGGCACTTCGCCGCCACGCGTCGCGCCCACGGTGACTGGCGGCCCGCGTTCGACGGGCTGCGGCCCGAGATCGTACGGCTCTGGCAGGGTCTCACCGACGACGAGCGGGCGGAGTTCCTCGGCCGCGACGCCACCCGGTGGAACGTGCACCGGCACCGCATGGCACCCTCCACCGCCGAGACCGTCGCCCGGGCGCGCGCCGCCCACCGGCTCCGGGTGCACGCCGGCCGGATCGCCTCCGTGGCACCGCACCAGGACGGTGGCCTGATCGTCTCCCTCGCCGACGGGCGTGAACTGCGCGTGGCATGGGTGGTGGACTGTACGGGTCCCGGGCTGCGGGTCGACGCCGACGGCGACCCGTTGTGGAGCGGGCTGCTGTCCGACGGCCTCGCCGCACCCGGACCGCTCGGCATCGGCGTCTCCACCGACGGCGGCAGGCTGCTCGACGCCCAGGGTCACCGGGAGCGGCCGCTGTTCACGCTGGGAGCGCCCCGCAGAGGCGAACTGTGGGAGACGACCGCGATCCCCGAGATCCGTGCCCAGGCCAAGGAGGTCGCCGAGGCCGTACTCGCCCCGCTGACCAGCGCCCCCCGGTCGGTACGCCGCCGGCCCACCGACCAGTTCGGGCTGCCGCTCTCCACCCATGCCGCCGCCGCGGCGTCCTTCCGCTGCGGACTCGCCCGCGTGATCACGGTACGGGCGAAGGCGGCCGAGTCGTTCGCGCGGGCCACCGAACTCGACCCCGGGTTCGCGCTCGGGCACGCCGCACTCGCCCTGCTCGGTCACGAGTGCGGAGCGGACGTCGACGTCGCCCGGGAGCTGGCGGACGCCCAGCGCAGCGTGCGGGAACGCGGCGACGAGCGGGAGCGGTCGTTCGTCGACGTCGTCACGCGCCGCATCGGGGAGCACGAGGCCCAGGCGGGCGCCACCGGGGGAACGGCCTGGGGAACGGGCGACGGCGACACGGCGCTCGTCGACCACCTCGGCCGATACCCCGCCGACGCGTTCGCCCTCGGCATCGCCGTCCCCACCATCGCCTTCTCCGGCGTCGTGGATCTCGACGGCTCACTCGCCCTCGGCCTGGTGGAACGGACCGCGTCCGCCTACGAAGGACACTGGTTCCACACCTCGCTCCTCTCCTTCGTCCGGCAGGAACAGGGCAGGATCGACGAGGCCGGCGAGCTCGCCCGGGCGGCGCTCGCCGCGCAACCCGCCTCCGGACACGCCGTGCACGCCCTCGCCCACGTCCACTACGAATCCGGCGAGCACCGCACCGGCCGGGACTGGCTCGACGGCTGGATCGGCGGCCAGGGACGGGGCGCCGTGCACCGGGCGCACTTCTCCTGGCACGTGGCGCTCCACGAGCTGGCCCTCGACGACTCCGCGGCGGTACGCCGCCGCTGGTTCGCCCAGCTCGCCCCGGGCCAGGTGAACGGGGTGCGGGCCCTCGTCGACTCCGGATCCCTGCTGTGGCGGGCCCGCATGTCCCGGAACTGGACCGGCCGCGTCCCGGTCGACGGCGTGCTCGACGCGGTCGCCCGCGATCTGGTCGAACGACCCGCGACCGCGTTCACGGCCCTGCACAGCGCCGTCGCCCTCACCGCCGCCGGAGACCTCTCCGCACTCCGCCGCCTGCGCACCCACGCGGCCGGCGCGGACCCGGTGCAGCGGGAGGTCGTCGTCCCGCTGTGCAGCGCGCTGGAA
Organism: Streptomyces sp. Qhu_M48; assembly: GCF_051305195.1. Taxonomy (NCBI): domain Bacteria; kingdom Bacillati; phylum Actinomycetota; class Actinomycetes; order Kitasatosporales; family Streptomycetaceae; genus Streptomyces; species Streptomyces sp. Qhu_M48. Next base: position 2,999,563 of record NZ_CP195432.1, read on the forward strand.
GCGGTCCTGGAGGAGGAGTGGGCCACCGCGGTGCGGGAACTGCGCGGACTGCTGCCGTCCCTGCGCCGCGTGGGAGGCAGCGCGGCACAGCGCGAGATCGTCGAGGAGACCCTGCTGTACGCGCTGGTGGAGGCGGGGCACAGCGACACCGCCCGGCACCTCCTCGAACAACGCCTCGATCGACGCGCCTCCCCGCTCGACCGGCGCAGGCTGGCGGGGCTGAGCCTCTGAGGGGGTTACGCCTCCGCGAACCATCGTCACCTCGCGTCCCCTCTGCGGGGCGCGCCGACGCTGAGGAAGGAGGGGCGATCCGCCCGTGGGGACGGACCGGTCGCAGGGGGTGCGTCGTGCCGCCTGTGTAACAGGCATGTACCACGGGGTGGTTGGGCGGAACGGCCGGCCGTTCCGGACGGCTCTTGGTGACCGGAGACGCTCGCTCCTGCCGACCGACCGATGCCCGGCCCACCGAGAACCGAGGAAGACACCATGCGCGCTCACAAGCTGACCTTCGCCGCTGCCCTGGCCGTTGCCGCTGGTCTCTCGCTGACGGCCTGCGGCGGTGACGGCGGTACGGGGAAGGGCTCGGCGCCGGCCACATCCGCCCCGTCCGCCCCGTCCGCTCCGTCCGCCACGGCGTCCGCGGCCGGTGGTGCGGACGCGGACGGTTCGGACCAGGGGGGCGGGCAGAGCTCCGGCGGGAAGGGATCGGGCGGGAAGAGTTCCGGCGGGAAGAGGTCCGGTGGGAAGGGCGCGGCCGCTGCCGGGACCGGCTCCGGCGGGAGCGAGGAGACCGGGAGGTGCCGTACCGACGAACTGGAGGTCACCGCGATGGACCACACCATCGAGGGCGACCTCGACGGCACCGTCGCCGTGCAGTTGAGGAACCGGGGCAGCGGGGAGTGCGTGGTGTCCGGGTACGCGGGGGTCGACCTGAAGACCGCAGCGGGGCCGCTGTCCGCGAAGCGCACGGGTGAGCCGGGCACCTCGGTCACCCTCAGGAGCGGGGAGTCGGTGGCCTTCGGCGTCAGCTACCCGCTCAACAGGACGGGCGGCTCCGGCGTGCGCGTCACGGGGCTTCTGGTGACCCCGCCGAACGAGACGAGGACGGTCACCCTCGACTGGCCGGGCGCCGCCACCCTGCCCGTGACGGAAGGCCCCGGATCGCCGGTGAAGGTCGGCCCGGTCGGCAGCGCGGGCCAGGGCGGCTGAGAGCGTTCGACGCCGTCACGGGGCAGGGGAGCCGCGTCGGCCACTCGCCGATCGCGGTGCTCCGGGGGGCCGCCGCCGTGGTGTGGCCGCTGCGTCGCTGACCAAGTGACGGCACTGACCACGTGACGGCGGTGACCGCGTGATCTGCTGCGGCCACGTGTGTCGGACGGGGCGCCTGCGTCTCATGGGGCTCGGGGTGCCCCATGAGCCCTTCCGCGCCAAAAAGCGGGCATTCCGCGAGGCGGTTAATGGCCGGGCGCCACCCTGCCTCGCCCTACGCGGGCCTCTAGCATTCGACCAGTCCCGCTCACAGGCGCGGGGCGTGCCGGGCGGATGTCATGCGCATGATAGTTCAATCATTGCCGGTTGGACTACCCCTCCGCGTACCGCCCGCCTTCCCGATCCACCGCCCGCACCAGGTCTTCACCGCAGTAGGTCCGTGACGGCCGCCGCCCCGACGCGTGGCGCGCCGCATCCCCCGGCCCGTGGCCGGACGCACCCGTGCGTCCGCGCCCGTCGGGAACCGAAGCACCGGATGGGAGAACACCATGAGAGCTCGCCTGCTCGTGAGCGGGGCGGTCGCCGCCCTGTTCGCCTCGGCCCTGCCCGCTCAGGCCGGCCCGTCGTCGATCGTCGACCCGCCGCCGGACAGGATCGTCATCGACATCGCCACGGTGAACGGCTCAGGCTGCCCCCTGGGCACCGCCGCCATCGCCGTGTCCGAGGACAACACCGCCTTCACCGTCACCTACAGCGAGTACCTCGCACAGGTGGGCGGCGGCGCCCCCACCACGGCGGCCCGCAGAAACTGTCAGCTGAACCTCCTGGTGCACGTGCCCCACGGCTTCACCTACGCGATCGCCAGCGCCGACTACCGGGGCTACGCGTCGCTCCAGCGCGGAGCGAGCAGTACGGAGAAGGCCTCGTACTACTTCCAGGGCTCGCCGAGCACCGCCTCCCGCACGCACACCTTCCGGGGCCCGTACGAGGACAACTGGCAGGCGACCGACGACACCGACTGGGCGCAGCTCGTGTGGGCCCCCTGCGGTGTGCAGCGGAACTTCAACATCAACACCGAGCTGCGGGTGAACGCCGGCACGTCGAGCCCGACCACCACCAGCTACATGACCATGGACTCCACCGACGGTGACATCAGCACCGTCTACCACCTGGCGTGGAAGGAGTGCCCGGCCAGGTGACGCGCGCGCCGGCCGGGGCGCGCCGACGCGCCCCGGCCGCCGCCGCACGACGGCGTCGCGCCGGCGGGAGAACCCGAGTACTCCGCACCGCGAGCGTTCCCCCGCGCATATGCCGATACTGGGGACGACGGCCGAGTGCGAAACGACCGGGACTCCACAGCGATGGCTCACAGGGCAGCGGAAGCGACGAGCGGTGCCGCTCGGGACGCGGGCGGCTGGCTCGGCGCGCTTCCCGTGGCCGCGGTGGCCACCAGCAGGTCCGGGGCGATCGTGCGCTGGGACAGCACGGCGGAGAGGCTCCTCGGCTACGCCTTCCACGAGGTCAGGGGACGGCACATCGCCGATCTCCTGCACCCGGGAGCGGACCGGGGCCTGGGCCGTTCGCTGTGGGAGCGCGCGGTCTCGGGCCCGGGGGTGACGGGGAGCGTGACCGCCTGGCACCGTGACGGACGCCCCGTCGAACTGGAGGTGTGGGCGACATCCGTTCCGCAGGACTCCCGTGGCGCCGGCACGGTGCTGGTCTTCGCCGCCGACGCGCACGCCGCCCGCGCGGTCCGCGGCTCCTCCGCCGTGTGGGACGGCATGTTCGCCCGCTCGCCGGTCGGGATCGCGGTCTTCGACACCGCTCTGCGGTTCCTGCGCGTCAACCCCGCCCTGCAGGCCATGAACGGCCTGCCGGAGGCCGAGCACATCGGCCGGCGCCTGGCGCAGATCCTGCCCGACGTGAACGCCTCCGCGATGGAGGACGCCATGCGGCAGGTGCTCGACAACGGCGAGCCGATCCTGGACTTCCGCCGCACGGGCCGCACCCCGGCGGACCCCGCCCACGACCGCGTGTGGTCCTGCTCCTACGTACGTCTGGAGGACGCCGACGGTCTGCCCATCGGCCTGACCGCCACCCTGATCGACATCACGGCGCAGCAGCGGGCGGAAGTCGAGGCGGCGGCCGGCCGGCGGCGCCTCGCCCTCGTCAACGAGGCCACGTTCAAGATCGGCACGAGCCTGGACCTGGAACGCACCGCGCAGGAGCTCGCCGACGTCTGCGTCCCGGCCCTCGCCGACGCCGTCACCGTCGACGTCCTGGACAGCCTCGCGGCGAACGGCGACATCGGCTCCGGACTCGTCGGCGGCGCCGCCCTGCGCCGACTGGGCAAAGCGCCGGTCACCGGCTCCGCGATCACCGAGACGCTCGCCCCCCTCGGCCGTACCCTCGCGTTCCCGGGCAACGCGCCCTACACCCAGGCCCTCGCCGAGCGCCGCGTCTTCCGCATCGCCCACCTGGACGCGCAGGCCATCGCCCCGGCGGCCCGGCACTCCAGCGCCCCGGCGAAGCTCCTGCCCCTCGGCGTGCACTCGTTCATGATGGTGCCGCTGCTCGCCCGCGGCACGGTCCTGGGGCTCGCCACCTTCTACCGCAGCCGCCCGCTCGGCCCCTTCACCGAGGACGACGCGGCGCTCGTCGTCGAACTCGCCTCACGTGCCGCGGTGTGCGTGGACAACGCCCGCCTCTACCACCGCGAACACGACACGGCCGTGATCCTCCAGCGCAGCATGCTGCCGCAGCACGTCACCCCGCCTCCCGGCATCGAGGTGGCCCACCGCTACCTCCCCGCCAGTGACGTGAACGAGGTCGGCGGCGACTGGTACGACGTGATCCGGCTGCCCGGCGGCAGGGCCGCGCTGGTCATCGGTGACGTCATGGGCCACGGAACCCTCGCCGCGGCGGTCATGGGCCGCCTCTCCGCCAGTGTCCGCGCGCTGGCCCGCCTCGACCTCGCGCCCGAGGAACTCCTCGACCAGCTGGAGGCCACGCTGGAGGACCTGGCCGAGCCGATGCTCGCGACCTTCTGCTACGCCGTCCTCGACCCGGCCGACGGTCACTGCCGCATCACCCGCGCCGGCCATCCGCCGCCGGTCCTGGTGGGCCCCGACGGCACCGCACGCCTCCTCGACCTGCCCGCCGGACTCCCGCTCGGCGTCGGCGGCGGCTCCTTCACCACCGTCGACATCACCCTTGAGCCCGGCAGCATCCTGGTGCTCTACACCGACGGGCTGGTCGAGTCCCGCGGCGACGACATCGACGACCGCCTCGGTGCGCTCACCGATCTCCTGACCCGGCCCGGACCCTCGCTCGACGGGCTCTGCGACACCCTCGTCACCCACCTGGTCCCGGCCTCGGCCGACGACGACATCGCCCTCCTCGTCGCCCGCCTGGCCCCCGCCCCCGCGCCCTGAGGACCGACGCCGACCCGCGGAGCTCGCGCCGTGCGGAGGGAGCGCTGAGTGGAGGGAGCGCAGGGCGTTGGCATAAGCCCTGGAGCCGGGGTTCGAGTGCGTGCGTCGCCGGGGCCGTGTCAGGAGTTCGTCGTCCCGGGAGCGCGCCGCGCCCGCGCCCAGCTGAGCTGTTCCGCCGCGCTGTTCAGCAGCGTGTCGAGGACGACGGGGTAGGCGCTGTGCGTCATCCGCCCCGCGAGGAGCCGTGCGGTGGCCGCGATGTGCGGGTGGGTGTCGGCGGGCAGGGCGGCGTAGGTGGAGTTCCACATCTCCTCGTCCGCCGCGCGGGCCTCGTCCTTCAGCACCATCGACCCGGCGTCCAGGGCGGCGAAGGCCAGACTGAGGTCGATGAACGCGTGGTAGACGACGACCGCGTCGGGGTCAGCGAAGCCCGCGCCGCGCAGCAGGCCGAGGATCGCCTCGTCCACCGCGATCTCCCGCGGCCGGCCGGTGACCCGGCTGGCGGTGAGCACCGCGGCCTGGGGGTGGTCGAGGTAGGAGGCGTGGATGGCCAGGCCGAGGGCCCGCAGGTCGGACCGCCACTCACCGGTGGGCGTCCAGGAGTCCAGGGCCCGCCCCGTCAGCTCCTCGCCGATCGCCCGGGTCAGGTCGTCGAGCCCCGCGAAGTACCGGTAGAGGGTGCTGGGATCGGCGCCGAGGGCCGCTCCCAGTCTGCGTGCCGTCAGGCCGTCGCTGCCGTGCTCTCGTAGCATCCTCAGGGCGGTCCGCACGATCAGTTCCTCGGACAGCACCGTGCCCTGCCGTGTCGGCCGGCGCCTGCGCCGTGCCGCCTCCGGCACCACCTGTTTCGCCACGACCGCTCTCCCCGCTGTCCGTCCGGCGTTCTTATGCCAACGTGATTGACCTTAATCGAACGTGTCCCGTTGCATCTGTCCCAGCCGTGGAGGCGACCGTCTCCGGCAACGAAAGGTGAGTGACATGCGCGTACTGCTCGTGGGCGCCGGTGGCGTCGGCACGGCCGTCACCCGGATCGCGGCCCGCCGTGACTTCCTGACCCACATGGTCGTCGCGGACTACGACCTCGCCCGCGCCGAGGCGGCCGTCGCGGCCCTCAAGGAGCACGGGGACCGGTTCAGCGCCAGGCGCCTGGACGCCTCCGACGAGGACGCGGTGCGGCGGGCGCTCGTCGAGGAGAGGTGTGACGCCCTGCTCAACGCGACCGACCCCCGGTTCGTGATGCCGCTCTTCGACGCCGCGCTCGCGGCGGGCACGCACTATCTCGACATGGCGATGTCCCTGTCCGCTCCGCACGCCACCCACCCGTACGAGCGATGCGGAGTGAAGCTCGGCGACGCGCAGTTCGAGCAGGCCGGTCCGTGGGAGCGTTCCGGGCGCCTCGCCCTGGTCGGCATGGGGGTGGAGCCCGGCCTGTCGGACGTCTTCGCACGGTACGCGGCCGACGAACTCTTCGACGAGATCGAGGAGATCGGCATCCGCGACGGCGCCGACCTGACGGTCGAGGGGTACGACTTCGCCCCGTCGTTCAACATCTGGACGACCATCGAGGAGTGCCTCAACCCGCCCGTGGTGTACGAGAAGGACCGGGGCTGGTTCACCACGGCCCCCTTCAGCGAGCCGGAGGTCTTCGACTTCCCCGAGGGCATCGGTCCGGTCGAGTGCGTCAACGTCGAGCACGAGGAGGTGCTGCTCATCCCGCGCTGGGTCGACGCCCGCCGGGTGACGTTCAAGTACGGCCTCGGTGACGACTTCATCGCCAAGCTGAAGACCCTCCACGAGCTGGGGCTCGACTCCACCACGAAGGTGACCGTCCCGTCGGAGAACGGCCCCGTGGCGGTCTCCCCGCGCGACGTGGTCGCCGCCTGCCTGCCCGACCCGGCGACGCTCGGCGACCGCATGACCGGCAAGACCTGCGCCGGCACCTGGGTCAAGGGCACCAAGGACGGCTCGGCGCGCGAGGTGTATCTCTACCACGTGGTCGACAACGAGTGGTCGATGCGCGAGTACGGGTCCCAGGCCGTGGTGTGGCAGACCGCCGTCAACCCCGTCGTCGCCCTCGAACTCGTCGCGAACGGCGCCTGGTCCGCCACCGGCGTCCTCGGCCCGGAGGCCCTGCCGCCCCGCCCCTTCCTGGACCTGCTCACCGCGTACGGCTCGCCGTGGGGCCTCCGCGAGGAGATCTGACGGCTCACGGCTCGCGCACCGCACGACAGGGAGGCGGTCGGCAGGCCTGGGTGACCTGCCGACCGCGAGGGTGACGTCAGTGCTGGTTCAGGGGGAGGGCGACGTCGACGACCTGGCGGGCCGCCGGGAAGGCGCCGACGAGGGTGGCCTTTCCGGTGAGGACGTCGACCTTGTAGAAGCGCTGCCTGCCGCTCGTGGAGAGTGCGGCGTAGCCGCGGTTCGAGCCGTTGGAGGCCTCGTGGTAGATGTCGAAGCCGGCCGAGGGGCCGGCGTTGACTCCGAGGCCGCCGGTGGGTGCGAGGGTGCCGGCGTTGGCCGGGGACTGCAGTGAGACGCGGTCGTTGGTGGTGTCGGTGTCGAAGAGGGTGGTCGCGGTCGCCGTGTCGAGATCGTTGTTCGTGTACGCGGCGCCGGTGACGCCGAGGGCGGTCGACGGCGGGGTGGTGGGGTTGGTGAGTGCGCCGTCGACGGTGGTGGTCTTCGGTGCGGCGGGGTCGTCGGTGTTGTGGCGCAGGTTCTGGCCGGTGTCGCTGATGACGCGCAGGCGGTTGGCGGCGGGGTTGAAGTCGACGCCGAAGTGCCGGCCCTGGAGGGCCACGGTCAGCTGGGAGACCTTGACGGCCTTGGCGTTGCTGTCGACCGTGTAGATGCCGCCCTTGTCGCCGACGCCGTACAGCTTGCCGTTCTGGACGCGGAAGTCGATCCCGACCAGCTTGCCGTCGCCCTGGAGGCCGTTGATCTTCCCGAGGGACCAGCTCCGGGCCGGGTCGTGGACGTCGAAGCCGACGAGGCGCTGGTCCGAGGTCAGACCCACGCTGATCAGACCGTGGCCCGCCGCACGGCCCTGCGGCGCGAACGGATCGCCGCCCGCCGCCGTCGCGGAAGCCAGGACCGGGGAGAGCAGGGAAACAGCCACCGCTGCCGCGGCCACCGTGATGGCGGCACGTCGAGTACGCACGAGAGAGCTCCGATCGATCTGCGGCCCGCCTCCTCAGCGAGGCGGGTCCGCGGGTGCTTCGAAGCCCCACCCGGAGCGGATCGGTACGAAGGCCGACAACCCCCCGAACAGCCGCAAAAGTCCTACCGCGAGCGTCCGGGAGGAGGGGCGGCCGAGCCCGGCGGAAGACCGGGCCCACTCCCACCCCTGCCCATCCACCCCACCCCACCCCACCCCACCGGACGGGGGTGCACGGGCGGGGCGGCCGAGCACAACACCGCGGAAACGGAGCCGATCGTCCGGGAGAACGCTCAGTACGATGAACCGCCCCGCACCGGGCGGGCGCGTGGGCGGGAGGGAGACCGCATGACGGGCCGGAGCGGGAGCGGGCGCGACCGGTCCTCCCCGAGGCGGGGCCAGGGAGAGCTGGAGGCCCAGGTGCTCGGCGCGCTGCGGGACGCCCCCGGCGCGGTGAACGCGGGGTGGGTCCGGGAACGTCTCGGCGGCGATCTCGCCTACACCACCGTGATCACCATCCTCACCCGGCTGCGCGTGAAGGGGGCGGTGACCCGTGAACGGACCGGTCGGTCGTTCGCGTGGACCGCGGTCGCCGACGGGGCGGGCCTCGCCGCCCTGCGGATGCGCAAGGTGCTGGATGCGGAGTCGGACCGGGCGGCCGTCCTCACGAGCTTCGTGACCACCCTCTCCGTCGACGACGAGCGGGTCCTCCGCGACCTCCTGGCCCAGGAGTCCCGGGAGGGAGAGGACTGAAGCCAGGGGATCCTCGGCTTCCCGCCGTTCTTCGCGCCGCTTGTGCCTCCGCCCGTCCCCTCCGCCCTCCCTTCCGTCGGCCGTCCGGCGCGGCGCCGGATCGCCCCATCGGGCGAATGGCCCCAGAATGCGAGGTAAGGGCCTGCGCGCCCGCGCGGGCCGTCGGGGAGTGACCGAGGTGCTAGAGGTCCCCTTCTGGCTGTGGGCGGCCTTCGCCGCGACGGTGGTGGTGTCGTTGACGGTGGACCTGCTGGCCCACCGCAGCGCACACGTCATCGGCTTCAAGGAGGCCGCCGCCTGGAGCGGGCTGTGGGTGGGGCTCGCCCTGGTCTTCGGCGGGGTCGTCTTCGTCGTCCTCGGTACGACGGCCGGCACGGAGTACACCACGGCGTGGCTGCTGGAGAAGAGCCTGTCGGTCGACAACCTCTTCGTCTTCGCCGTGATCTTCGCGTACTTCAAGGTGCCCCGCGCCTACCAGCACCGCGTGCTGTTCTTCGGCGTCATGGGCGCCCTGGTCTTCCGGGGGATCTTCCTCTCCCTCGGCGTGGCCGTGGTCAGCCGTTTCACCGCCGTCCTCTTCGCCTTCGCCGCCGTCCTGTTCTACAGCAGCTACAAACTCCTCAGGGATCAGGAGGAGAGCTTCGAGCCGGGCAAGAGCTTCGCCGTACGGCTGCTGCGCAAGATCATGCCGGTCCGTGACGAGTACGCCGGTATGAGGTTCTTCGTCAAGGAGGCGGGCAAGCGCGTGGCGACACCGCTCCTGGCGGTGGTGGCGGCCATCGAGGCGGCCGACCTGATCTTCGCCGTCGACAGCGTTCCCGCCGTGCTCGCGGTCAGCGACGACGCCTTCATCGTCTACACGAGCAACGCGTTCGCCATTCTCGGCCTGCGGGCCCTCTACTTCATGCTCGCCGGGCTCCTCGACCGGTTCCACTACCTCAACAAGGGCCTCGCGATCATCCTCGCCTTCATCGGCGTCAAGCTCGTCCTCCAGGCGTCCCACAAGACGATCAGCGGCGACATCCCCGAGATCCCCTCACCGGTCAGCCTCGCGGTCATCGTCCTCGTCCTGGCGGGGTCCGTGGCCCTCAGTCTGCTCCGGCCCCCACCACCGCCCGACCCGGTGCCCCCGGGGAGGGGCGAGGAGGCGGATCCGCCGCCGGATGCCTGATACGGCACGACTCTTCCCTTTTCTGCCGTCACGCCTATGGTTAAAGAATGAGTAAAACCGAGCATGAGGCCGGACCCCGAGGAGTTCTCGTCTGCCCGGTCTGCGAACAGCCCCTGACCTCGACCGTCAAGACGCGGCACAAGACCCTGGGAGTCTTCGTGCCCGTGTGGCGCCCGGGCCCCTGCCACAACCCCGAGTGCACCGCGTACCTGGAGGACTCCGGACGCCCCGGCCACCGGGACCGCTGACACGACCGTCGACCTCGGGCGCCCACCCCGGACACCGCGGCCGGGGTGGCCGCCCACGGCCTCCTACCGTCCTTCCTCGGCCACGCGCAAGCGGTTCGACGGGGAAATCCCGGTTCGCGCACTAGACTGGCGGGCTGCTTGGCGCTGGACCGGAACAACCTGGGCAGACCCGGGCTCCACCGGCGACCCGGACGTTTCCGGGAGCGAGACGCGAGGGCCGATGTCAGCCACACCTGAGCGCGGTGAAGTCACTCTGCTCGACGGCGGGGAGACGTACGAGGAGTCCGGCAAAGCGGCCCGGTTCTCCGCGGCGCCCGCCGCCGCGCCCCGAACACTCGTCGACATCCTCGACGCGACCGTACGGGCCCACCCCGACGAGCTCGCACTCGACGACGGCACCACCCGGTTGACCTACCGTGCGCTGGCCGCCGAGGTCGAACGCCGACGCCGCGCCCTCGCCGCGGCCGGGGTCGGGTTGGGCGACCGGGTCGGCGTACGCGTGCCCTCCGGGACCAACGAGCTGTACGTGGCCGTCCTCGCCGTCCTCGCCGCGGGGGCCGCCTACGTGCCGGTCGACGCCGAGGACCCCGACGAGCGGGCCGAACTCGTCTTCGGCGAGGCCGGGGTGCGCGCGGTGCTCGGCGCCGGACACTCCGTCGAGGTCACCCGGGACCCGGAGCCCGGCCATGCCCCCGCCGCCCGCCCCGGGCCCGAGCACGACGCCTGGATCATCTTCACCTCCGGCTCCACCGGCGTGCCCAAGGGCGTCGCCGTCAGCCACCGCAGCGCCGCCGCCTTCGTGGACGCCGAGGCCGCGCTCTTCCTCGCCGAGGAACCGATCGGACCCGGCGACCGGGTCATGGCCGGACTCTCGGTCGCGTTCGACGCCTCCTGCGAGGAGATGTGGCTGGCCTGGCGCTACGGCGCCTGCCTCGTGCCGGTCCCGCGCTCCCAGGTGCGCAGCGGCGCCGACCTCGGCCCCTGGCTGGTGGAACAGGAGATCACCGTGGTCTCCACCGTGCCGACCCTGGCCGCGCTCTGGGAGCCCGAGGACCTGGCCGAGGTCCGGCTGCTGATCTTCGGCGGCGAGGCCTGCCCGCCCGAACTGACCCAGCGCCTGGTCACCGAGGGCCGCGAGGTCTGGAACACGTACGGTCCCACCGAGGCCACCGTCGTCGCCTGCGCCTCGCTCCTGACCGGTGAGGAACCGATCCGCATCGGCCTCCCGCTGAACGGATGGGAACTGGCCGTCGTCGACGAGTCCGGCGAGCCGGTGCCCATGGGCGGCAGCGGCCAGCTCGTGATCGGGGGCGTCGGCCTGGCCCGCTACCTCGACCCCGCGAAGGACACCGAGAAGTACGCCCCGCTCGCCTCCCTCGGCTGGCAGCGCGCCTACCGCAGCGGAGACCTCGTCCGCGCGGAACCGGAGGGGCTCGTCTTCCTCGGCCGCGGCGACGAACAGATCAAGCTCGGCGGCCGCCGGATCGAACTGGGCGAGGTGGACGCGGCGCTCCAGGCCCTTCCGGGCGTCGCCGGCGCGGCCGCCGCCGTCCGCACGGCACGCAGCGGCAACCAGCTGCTCGTCGGTTACCTCGTCACGCAGGAGGGATGGGACCGCGCGGCGGCGGTCGAGAGACTGCGCGCCGATCTGCCCGCCGCCCTCGTGCCCCTCCTCGCGCCGGTCGACGACCTCCCGACCCGTACCTCCGGCAAGGTGGACCGGGACGCGCTGCCCTGGCCGCTGCCCGACCTGGAACCCGCCGGCTCCGTCGAGCAGCTCTACGGCACCGAGGCCTGGCTCGCCGAGCAGTGGAGCGAGACCCTGGGCGTGGCCGTCACCTGCGCCGCCGACGACTTCTTCGCGATCGGCGGCAGCAGCCTCGCCGCCGCCCAGCTCACCACCAGGCTTCGCACCCGTTACCCGAGCGCGGCCGTCGTCGACATCTACCAGCAGCCCACCCTGCGGAAGCTCGCCCGCCACCTCGAACAGTCCGTACAGGACGGCGGCGCGGCCCGGACCGTCGCCCCCGTCCCGCTCCGGACCCAGGTGACACAGTCGCTGCTCCTGCTCCCGCTGTTCACCCTGGTCGGCCTGCGCTGGACGGTGGCGCTCCTCGCCCTGGGCAACGTCCTGGACCGGTTCGGGTCCTACCCCTGGGCGCCCACCGCGTCGTGGTGGCTGGTCGCCGCCGGCGCGGCCCTGTTCTACAGCCCGCCGGGCCGACTGGCCCTCGCGGCCGGCGGCGCCCGCCTCCTGCTCCGCGGGGTCGAGCCGGGACACCACCCGCGCGGCGGAAGCGTGCACCTGCGGCTGTGGACGGCCGAGCGACTGGCCGATCTCGTCGGCGCGACCGCCCTCACCGGCTCCTGGCTGCAGCGCTACGCACGGGCCCTCGGCGCCAAGATCGGCCCCGAGGTCGATCTGCACTCCCTGCCTCCCGTCACCGGCATGCTCAAGCTCGGCCGCGGCTGCGCCGTGGAGTCCGAGGTCGACCTCTCCGGGCACTGGCTGGACGGCGACCGGCTGGAGATCGGACCCGTCAAGGTCGGGGCGGGCGCCGTCGTCGGCACCCGCAGCATGCTCTTCCCGGGCGCGCGGGTCGGCAAGCGCGCCGAGGTGGCCCCCGGCGCCGCCGTGACCGGACCGGTCCCGACCGGCCAGCGCTGGGCCGGAGCGCCCGCCGTCAAGCTCGGCAAGGCCAAGCGGAACTGGCCCAAGGAACGCCCGCCGCGTCCCGCCGGCTGGCGCGCCGTGTACGGAGTGACCGGCTTCCTCCTCACCGCCCTGCCCGTGCTCGCCGCCCTGCCCGCGCTGCTCGTCGTCAGCCTGTTCGTACCCGCCGGCGCCGGGCTCGCCGAGGCCCTCCTCGGCGCGCTGACGGCCGTGGTGCCGGGAGCGCTCGCCTTCGGGTTCGCCTACGCGCTGCTCCTGCTCGTCGCGGTGCGTCTGCTCAGCCTCGGGCTGAGGACCGGGACCCACCCGACGCACAGCCGGGTCGGCTGGCAGGCCTGGACCGTCACGCAGCTGATGGACCTGTCCCGGGAGACCCTGTTCCCGCTGTACGCCGGGCTGATCACCCCCGTGTGGCTGCGGCTGCTCGGGATGAGGATCGGCCGGGGCGCCGAGGTGTCGACGGTGCTCGCGCTCCCGAGCCTGACGACCGTGGGCGAAGGCGCGTTCCTCGCGGACGACACCCTGACCGCCCCCTACGAGCTGGGCGGCGGCTGGGTCCGCGTCGGACACTCCGTGATCGGCCGCCGTGCGTTCCTCGGCAACTCCGGCATGACCGCGCCGGGCCGCAGCGTGCCCGACGACGGGCTGGTCGGCGTCCTGTCGGCCACGCCGAAGAAGGCCAAGAAGGGCAGCTCGTACCTGGGCCTGCCGCCGGTCAAGCTGCCGCGCTCGGCCGCCGCCGCGGACCGGAGCCGCACCTACGACCCGCCCGCGCGCCTGCTGTGGGCCCGGGGCCTGGTGGAGCTGTGCCGGCTCGTCCCGGTGTTCTGCTCGGCGGCGCTCGCCGTCCTGACCGTGGCCGCGCTGTGCGCCCTGGCCGCGACGGACGGACTCGGGACCGCGGGGACGGCGCTGCTGTCCGGAGTGGTCCTGCTCGCCGCCGGGGCGAGCGCCGCGCTGGTCTCCGTGACCGCGAAATGGCTCCTCGTGGGCCGGCACCGGACGGGGGAGCACCCGCTGTGGAGCGGCTTCGTGTGGCGCAACGAACTGGCCGACACGTTCGTCGAGGTCCTGGCCGTGCCCTGGCTGGCCGGATCGGTGCCCGGGACGCCGCTCCTCGCCCTGTGGCTGCGCGGCCTCGGGGCCCGGATCGGCCGGGGTGTCTGGTGCGAGAGCTACTGGCTGCCCGAGACGGACCTGGTGACCCTCGGCGACGCCGTCACCGTGAACCGCGGCTGTGTCCTGCAGACCCACCTCTTCCACGACCGGATCTTGAGGACGGATACTGTGGTCCTCCGCGAGGGCGCCACCCTGGGCCCGGGCGGAATCGTCCTGCCCGGGAGCACGGTCGGGGCCCGCAGCACACTGGGACCCGCCTCTCTCGTGATGGCCGGGGAATCCGTCCCCGCCGACACTCGCTGGCTGGGCAATCCGATCGAGGCGTGGCGGTCCTGAAGGGGCCACGGCGTACGAGCACAGCGCAGGGAGCGGAAGCGGCAGTGAGCGGCCAGAGGACAACGGCGTCGGACCCGTACTTTCCGGCCAACGGCGATCCCCGTTACCGCGTGCACCGGTACGAACTCGCTCTGGACTACCGTCCCGGCCCCAACCGGCTGGCCGGGACGGCCCGCATCAGCGCGATCGTCGGCCGGGCGCCGCTCACCGAGTTCGCCCTCAACCTGGCCGAGTTCAAGGTGGGCCGGGTCCAGGTGAACGGCCGGGCGCCCCACTACTCCCACCGGGGCGGCAGACTGCGCCTCCGGCCGGCCAAGCCCCTCCCCGCCGGCGCCGCCTTCACCGTGGAGGTGCACTGGTCGGGCAACCCCAAGCCGGTCCGCAGCCCCTGGGGCGGCCTCGGCTGGGAGGAGCTCACCGACGGCGCGCTCGTCGCGAGCCAGCCGGTGGGCGCGCCGTCCTGGTACCCGTGCAACGACCGGCCCGCCGACAAGGCCTCGTACCAGATCTCGGTCAACACGCCCTCCCCGTACACGGTGGTGGCCGGCGGCCGGCTGCTGACCCGGACGACCAGGGCCTCCACGACCACCTGGGTGTACGAGCAGACCGCACCGACCTCCAGCTACCTGGTCGGCCTCTCCATCGGCATGTACCAGACCGTGCTGCTCGGCGACCCCGGACTCGGCGGGGTTCCGCAGAGCGCCCACGTACCGGCGCACCTGCTGCCGAGGTTCTCCCGGGACTTCGCGCGGCAGCCCGCGATGATGCGGCTCTTCGAGGAGCTGTTCGGCCCCTACCCCTTCGGCGAGTACGCGGTGGTGGTCGCCGACGAGGAGCTGGACGTGCCGGTGGAGGCCCAGGGGCTGTCCCTCTTCGGCGTGAACCACGTGGACGGCGTACGGGGTTCGGAGCGGCTCGTCGCCCACGAGCTCGCTCACCAGTGGTTCGGCAACAGCGTGACCATCGCCGACTGGCGGCACATCTGGCTGAACGAGGGCTTCGCGAAGTACGCCGAGTGGCTCTGGTCGGAGCGCTCCGGCGGCCGCACCGCCCACGAACTGGCGCTCGCCGCGCACCGGTTGCTGGCCGCGCAGCCGCAGGACCTGGTCCTCGCCGACCCCGGCCGCAAGCTGATGTTCGACGACCGCCTGTACCAGCGCGGGGGCCTCACGGTGCACGCGATCCGCTGCGCGCTGGGTGACGGGCCGTTCTTCCGCATGCTGCGCGACTGGGCCGCCGTGCACCGCCACGGCGTGGTGACCACCGCGGGCTTCACCGCCCATGTGTCCCGCTACGCGACCGAACCGGTGGACGGCCTGCTCACGTCCTGGCTCCACGGGACCGCCCTCCCTCCGCTCCCCACCCCGCCGGTCCCGGCCCGCCCCGGCTACCCGCCGACCAACGGCGGGCCCGGGACGGCCTGACCTCGCGGGCGCCTGGACGGCCGTCGTACCGGCCGCCCCCCGCGGTCTGTCGTGGAACGGTCACCATCGCCCGGTGTCCTCGTGTCCGGCCGTCGCGCCGCCCAGGTCGCCGGGGAGCGGTGGACGCCGTGGGAGATTGCGGTGGCGCCGGACCGCGCGCACGATGATCCTGAGCGCGGCCCGACCAGTGGGTCCGACGTGCCGCGGTCCGATCTCGGAGGAGGCGCACTCCCATGGCCACCCGTCATCAGCTGATTCGCCGTCCCCCGGACGCCGTGTGGGCCGTCCTCGCCGATCCGCGTCTCTACGGCGAGTGGGTGATCGGTCCGTCCGAGTCCACGCCGCTCGACGCGGCCTGGCCCGAGGTCGGCTCCCGGATCCGCTACTCCGTGCGGTTCGGCCCCTGGTCGGCCGACGGGGTGACCACGGTCCGGCACACCGTTTCCGGACGTGAGCTGGAGCTGGAGGCGTCGTTCGCGTCCCTCGGCACGGCGAGGATCTTCCTCCAGCTCAGGCCGTGGGGCGAGGAGACCCTCGTCGTGTGTGACGAGCACCCCCTGCGCGGTCTGGGCGGGAAGCTGCACAACTCGGTCAGCGAGGCCGCGATCCAGCTCCGCCACCGGGGCATGCTGGCCCGCCTGGCGGGGCTCGTCGAGCGGGACCGTGCCGGGAGCCGGCCGGACTGACACGGGGGTGCCCGGCTCGGGACCGTGTCAGGCCGACCGGCCGCTCACGGAGGCGCGGGTGTGACCGGGCTCAGCGGAGCCGGCGGGCGCGGAGGACCAGGTCGTCGGTGTGGTGGGCGCCGGCGCCGCCGTCCGGTGCCACGCGCGGGCGCTGCTCGTCCACCTCGATCGCCCAGTCCTCGCCGAGGAGCTCCGTGACCATCGACGGCCACACGTAGTCGGCGGGGTCGAAGCCGCTGTCGTTCGGCGGCTGGGTGTCCATGCCCGCGTGGTGCACGAGCAGCAGCACCCCGCCGACGGCCACGGCCGAGAGCAGCGCCCGCTCGGCGGCGGCGTCGGGCGTGCGCAGCAGGGCCGGGTACTGGGCGGAGACCAGGTCGAACGAGGCCGGCGGGAGGGCCGCCTCCGTGAGCGTGGCGTGGACCCAGCGAACGGTGACGCCGGCGTCCCGCGCGTGACCGGTCGCCCGTTCCAGCGCGATGCCCGAGACCTCGAGGGCGGTCACGTCCCAGCCGCCGCGCGCGAGCCAGACGGCGTCCGCGCCCTCGCCGCACCCGACGTCGAGGACCCGCCCGGGGGTGAGCCCGGCCACCTCGGCCACGAGCGCGCCGTTGGGCCGGCCGCTCCAGAGTCGGTGCCGGTCGGCGTACCTGTTGTCCCACTCCGCGCGTACCGCGGGGTCTCCGAGGTAGCCGTCGGTGGGCGAGAGGGTGTCGTGGGCGGGCGCTCCCGCTGCGATGTCGTCGGTCACGGGCTCAGCGTCGCCCCTCGTGTCCCCGCCGCGCCAGCGCTGTTGCCGGTCCGGCAAAACGGTGGGCGAGCCGGGCCGGGAACGGCCCCCGCGCCGCCCTCGGACACGGGGGCGGCGCGGGGCCGTTCCGCGCCGGGCCGTCACTCGGCCCAGGGCAGGACGCGGGTGCCCTCGGTGCCGGGGACCGAGGCCACGCCGTCCGCGCGCATGGCGACGTGGGCCTCGGCCGCCTCGGGGGCGTGGACCTGGCGGAGCGCACCCGGCGGCAGGACGACGGTCCGCCCGGCCGGGATCTTCTCGGTGCGGCCCGCGCAGGTGATGTCGAGCGTTCCGGAGGTGACCGTCCAGACCTGTTCGCGGTCGACGGCGTGCTCGGGGCCCGTCCGGCCGGCCTCCATGGCGACGGTCCAGGTGCTCAGTTCCGTGCTGCCCCTGCTGGGCGCGGCCAGGCCGGTCATGCGGGCGTTCGGCGACTCGGTGACGTGTTCGGGGGCGGGGGTGATGACGACCGCGGCGGGCTCCTCCGCCTCTTCGGACCGCACCGGCTCGTCGGGGGTGGCCCATTCGACGAACTGGACGACCACTCCGTTCGGGTCGGTGAGCTGGAACAGCCGCTCGCCCCAGGGTTCTTCGCGCAGCGGCATGGTGATCGGGGCACCGGCCTCGCGCAGACGCCGTTCCTCGTCCCCGATCCCGGTGACGGTGAGCGCGAGGATCAGGCCCGTGGCCCGCCGGTCGCGCTGCTCGGGCGGGAGTACGTCGCTGCCGTGGCGCAGCAGCACGACGTCGGCGGCGCCGTCGCCGCGGGTCAGGGACGCGAAGCCGTCCGCGGCCATGGCGACCTGGTAGCCGAGGTACGTGCGGAAGAACTCACGCGAGGCGTCCACGTCGGCGACGGTGAGGGACAGGGTGGAGGCGGTGACGTTCAGGGCTGCTCCAGGGCAAGGAGTGGATTCGTTTACTCGGGCGATTTTTGCGACGGACGTAACTTTAGACAGGGCCTGATGATAGGTCAAGCGTAATGTTGCTACGGAGGTAAGATTTCCCCATGAGCAACGAGCTGGGACTCCGCGAGTCCAAGAAGCAGGAGACCAGGCAGCTGATCTCCGACCGCGCGACCAGGCTCTTCATCGAGCAGGGCTTCGAGCGGACCACCATCGCCGAGATCGCCACCGCGGCCCGCGTGGCCAAGAAGACCGTGACCAACTACTTCCCCCGCAAGGAGGACCTGGCCCTCGACCACCACGAGGCGTTCACCCAGGGCCTGGCCCGGGCCGTCGCCGAACGCGATCCCGGCGAGGAGCCGCTCACCGCCCTGGGGCGGACGTTCCGCACCGCCCTGCTCGAACACAGCCCCGTCGTCGGCTTCACCGGCCCCGCGTTCGCCCGCATGGTGGCCGACAGCCCCACCCTCACCGCCCGGCTGCGCGAACTGCACGACCGGCGGGAGGAGGCGCTCGCCGAGGCGCTCGCCGCCGCGGCCCCGGACGCCACCCCCGACCCCGCCTCCGGCCCCGCCCCGGCCATCGCGCCCCGGGCCGCCGCCGCCCTGATCGCCGCGGCGGACCGTCTGCTGTTCCGGCGCATCCAGGAACTCACCCTGGCCGGCCGCGCCGACGAGCAGATCGAGGCCGTCCTGCTCCCCGAGGCCGATCACCTCCGCGCCCTCCTCGCCGCCGCCCTCGGCGACGACCCCGCGGCCATGGGCTGGTGACCTCGCCACCCCGTCCGAGCTCTCCGGGCGGGGGTGCGGCCCCGGGCGGCGGGATCGGCCGAGGGGCTGAGGTGCGCTGCCCTGACGCGTGTCCCCGTGGTGCGGTTCCGTGATGACGATCACCTTTGTTCCCGGAGCCCGGTGTCAACCGGAAGGCCCGCGGCGGGCGTATGCGGGGTGAAGTCGGAAGATCCGGGAGTTGCTGTTGACCGTCGAGGAGTTCGAAGAGTTCTACGCCCAAGCGGCGGCACGACTCACGGGCCAGTTGTACGTGATGCTCGGCGACCTGCACGAAGCGCAGGACGTCGTGCAGGAGGCCTTCGTCAAGGGCTGGAGCCGCAGGCGTCAGCTGGACCGGGAGGGTCAGCCCGAGGCGTGGATCCGCACCGTCGCGTGGCGGCTCGCGGTGAGCCGCTGGCGTTTCCGGCGGCGGACCTCCGAGGCGTGGAAGCGCGGGGGAGCGCCGCCGGCCGTCGAGGGGCCGGGGCCGGACCACCTGGTCCTGGTCGACGCCCTGCGCGAGCTGCCGCCGCAGCAGCGCCGGTCGCTCGCCCTCCACTACCTCTGCGACCTCAGCGTGGAGCAGGTCGCGGGCGAGACCGGACTGTCGACCGGCACCGTCAAGACCCATCTGGCCCGGGGGCGGGCGGCGCTCGCCGGCCGGCTCCAGGACCCGCGTATCGAGGAGGCGCCCGGTGACTGAGCCCCACGACCACGACCCTCTCAGGTCGCTCTTCCAGCAGGCCGCCGCCGACGGGCGGTCGCGGTCGGTGCAGCCTTCGGCGGCCGACATCACCGCCCGGGGCCGCGGCGCCCGGCGGCGCCGCCTCGCGGTGTTCGCCGCGGGAGCCTGCCTGGTCGTCGGAGGCGGCGGCGCGGCCCTCGCCGCGCTTCTGCCCGGTCGGGCGGACCCCGTCCTGCCCGCCACCACCCCTTCGGTGAGCGGCCCGTCGCCCATGGGCACGACCAGCCCGCCCCCGTCCTTCGACCGTCCGACCGGCACGAACCCGCCGACCATCGGCACGACGACGTCCCCGCCGGGCGGCCCGCCCTCCTCGACGTCGAACGGCTCGACGCCGCCCGACGGCTGAGCGTGTCCGGTGGCTGAGGGCTCCGGCCCGGAACGGCGCCCCGCCGCCGCGCCGCCCCACGCCTCCACCGTTCCCCGCCGCCTGCGACGGGATCGCCCCTCGACGGGGAGCGATCCCGCGGCCTTCCGTACCCTTGAGAGTCCTGAATGCCCTTTATATTCACTTATGTGGCGGGTGAGGAGACACGCGCGCCCGGCTCCGCGTCCTCCCCGGCCCGTGCCCCCGCCACCGCGTCCACCCCCACCTCCACCCTTCTGGACCGGCTCCGGCGATTCCGTCCCGACGCCGCCGATCGTGAGGTGCTGTGGCTCTACCTCCTCACCCGGCTCGCCGTCCTCCTCACCGCCTACTGCACCCGCTGGATCTTCCCCGCCGACCCCGAGACCCGTGACCCGGGACCGGCCCTCGCCGTCTTCGAGCGCTGGGACTGGAGCCACTACCTGCACATCGCCCGTGACGGGTACTTCCCCGACGACCCGGGTGCCTCGCCGGAGCCGTGGGACAACCGCGAGGCCTTCTTCCCCGGCTTCCCCCTCGTCCTGCGCGCCGTCCACACCGTGGTGCCGGACTGGACGGTCGCCGGACTCCTCGTCTCGCTCGTCTCCGGGGCCGTCGCCGTGCTCGCCCTGGCCCGCGTCGCCCGCCTCCACCTGCCGCAGGCCGGGGGCGGGGGCCGCACCGTCCTGTTGCTGCTGCTCTCCCCGTGCGCGGTCTTCCTGGCCGTGGGCTACACCGAAGCCCTCTTCCTCGCCTTCGCCCTGCCGGCCTGGCTCGCCGCACAGCGCCGCGCCTGGCCCCTCGCCGCCGTCCTGACCGCCTGCGCCACCACCGTACGGATCAGCGGACTCTTCCTCGCCGCCGCGCTCGCCGTCCACTTCGCCCTGACGGCCCGTGACCGCCGCACCTGGCGCCTGCTGCCCTGGCTGACCCTGCCCGCGCTGCCCCCACTGCTCTACACGGTCTACCTGCACGCCCACACCGGCGACTGGATGGCGTGGAAGCACGCGCAGGAACGCGGCTGGTACCGCGACTTCCACACCCCCTGGGACGCCTGGAGCACGACCTGGGAGTCCGCCTTCGGACACGTCCAGACCACGCCGTACGCCGTTCTCTGGCAGGCCGAACTCCTGGCCATGACTCTCGGCCTGCTCATGGTCGCGCTCCTGGTCCGCGCACGCCGGTGGCCCGAGGCCTGCTACATCGCGCTGAGCCTCTGGGCGCTGGGGACCTCGTACTGGTACATGTCCATCCCCCGCGCCACCCTCCTGTGGTGGCCGCTGTGGATCACGCTCGCCGGGTGGACCCTCCGCGGACCGCGCCTCATGACCGTCTACCTGTGCCTGGTGGCGCCGCTGTCCGTCGTCGTGGCCGTCACCTTCTTCTCCGGCCGCTGGGCCGGCTGACGGAGAACCGGCCGTACGCCGCGACCGCGCGCGCCGACGAGCCCGGACAGCGGCTGTCGGGCGGCCGGAGGTCCGCGGCCGCCGGGGAGTCCGGACCCGACTCAGGAGACCTGCGCGGCGGGCACGCTCCAGATGTCGTGGCCCGCCGACCAGTTCCGCACGAACCTCTGGGCGGGAGGGAGCAGCCGGGGCATCAGCGGGTCGAGGTGCTTGGCACCCTCCGTACGGGCCTTCAGCAGCAGCGCCACGGACAGGGGGCGGCGGAACTCCCTCGCGGCGTACCTGTCGTCGAGTATCTCCACGAGCCCCATGCACAGGTACAGCAGACCCGTGAGCGCCCCGCTCCCCCCGCTCTCCCCTCCGTGTCCCGCTTCGGCCGCCCGGTCGTACAGCGCTCGGAACGCCCTGTCGCAGCGGACGGAACCGCCGGAGTTCCAGTAGGTGAGGAAAGAGCTGTCCAGGCGGGGTACGTCGAGGTTCACCAGGGTGTCCAAGGGGTTCCCGAGGACGTCGGCCAGCCCGCTCAGGGCGCTCAGGGCGGTGTCGTACCGCTGGACGTCCGGCGGGGCGCCGCCGACGACGTCGAAGATCCAGGCGGCCGGCGACACGGGGCCGAGCCCGTTCGGGACCGGTGCCGTGTCGAGCATGACGGACAGGACGTTCGTGCGCGCGGCGTCCGGCGGACCGGCGGCGAGCCGGGCCCGCGGGCCGGCCAGCGTCCGGACCTCCGCCGCACCGGTGTACAGACAGAGGGCCCACCCCGCGGCGGAGCGCCGCACGCAGCTCGACGCGATCCGGTGCAGCCCCGCGAGCCGGCCGAGGTGGCCGCGTACGGGATCGGCGTGGACGCTCACCTGCCGCCGCTCGGCCTGTTCTCCGGGCAGGTACTGCACGTTCGCGACGAGCCACGCCATCGCGAGGCCGCGTGAGGTCCCCACCAGGGACTCCTCGGACAGGTACTCCTCGGCCACCTCCCGGAACGCCGTCCAGGCCGCCTCCGTGTAGGGCCCCGACGGCGACAGGAACTTCCTCAGCTCGTCCGAGCCGCTGATCAGATAGGTGTCGACGGCGAGGGTGACGAGCAGCCGCATGGTCGCGACGTTGATCTTCACCACGTCGAGCCAGCGCGCCATGAACTCGACGAGCGTCCGCAGCCCCCCGCCCTCGGCAGTACGGCCGCGTTCGAGCAGCCGCGTCACGACACGACTGCTCCCGCCGGCCCACTTCTCGTCGGCCAGGTTCATGCAGATCTGCGCGAGGATCTCCCACCGGCCTCCCATCAGTTCGGGCAGCAGGTGATCCGCGAGGAGCTCCGGGGTGCCGCTGTTGCGCGCGAGGTGAAGGGCGGCGAAGTACTCCTGAAGGCTCTGGTGGGTGAACCCGAAGATCCCCGACCCGTCCGCCTCCGTGCCCATCTCCGTGAAGATCCACGCACGGCCACGGCAGAGGTCGACGAGCTCCCCGGCCAGTCGGCGCGCCTCCTCGTGGGCGGGGACCCACTCGTCTGCCATGGCCGACGAGGCGACCAGCCGCACGTCGGCCTCGGGCATGCCGGCCAGCCACCGGGGGTCGGTGATCGACCGGTAGGCCAGGGCGGCGAGGGTGTGCCGCACCGTGTCCAGGTCCGTCTCGCTGTCCACCGGGAGGCCCTGGAAGTTGTCCCAGTCGGCCAGGAGCAGTTCCGCGCACTTCCGGTACAGCTGCGCCCGGCTGCGGGGTATGAAGCGGTGCCCCCGGTACAGCACGCAGATGTAGGCCAGCAGGAGTGGATTGCACCGGAGGTCCGGGCTGTTCGCGCTCTCCCGCATGAACGCCTCCGTCACCCGGCCGGGCGGCTCCGGCAGGCGCGATCCCACCGAGAACCACTTGAAGACGTACGCGCGGACCTCGCCGTCGTCGAACGGGCGGACGCGGAACTCGTGGAAGGTCGACGGGTTGAGCCGCGCCGAGCTGTATCCCACGATGCGGGAGGTGGCGAGGATGCGGGACAACGGATAGAGACGGCTCGCGGTCTCGATGATCTCGGACGACCGGCGCCGCACGCTCTCCGACTGCACCTCGTCCAGACCGTCGAACAGCAGCAGGGCCGAGCCGTCGAGGAGCATCTCCTCGACCAGGCCCTCCGGCACCTTGATCTGGTACCGGTGGGACAGCTGGCCTTCGATGACCTTGATCAACGAGAAGCCCGAAGCGGTGAAGTCGACCTCGCGCATCACCACGTAGAAGGGGACCGACCGGCCCTGCCGGAAGAGGAGACACGCGGCCAGGGAACTGCTCGTGGACTTACCGGCCCCGGGGTCGCCCAGCAGTACGGTCCGGTCGACGGCGTCGAGGAAGGTGTCGAAGGAGACGTGCCGCTCGGCCTGCCCGTCGACCAGACGCGGTGGGACGAAGATCTTGCTGTAGTGGATGCGGCGGCGGTTGCCGAGGTCCGGGAGCGGTATCTCCTCGTGGAGCGCGAAGGCCCTGCGGTAGCGCTCGGTCCACTCCTCCCGTTCCCCGGCCGTCGGCCGGTCCGGGCGGGCCAGCGACGAGAGGTAGGAGTCGAGGGAGTCGGCCGTGGTCCTCGCCAGGGTGACGTGCGCCCAGTCGACGGCGTCCGTGTCCGGCTTCTGCGCCGCGCGCAGCGCGCCGACCAGCTCCACGCAGCGGCGATGCAGGTGGGAGAAGACGAGTTCCGCGTACGTGGTCATGGCGACGGCGTCGGTGTCCGGGAAGCGCTCCCTGAACCGGCCGCGCAGAGCCAGCCTCACCTTCGTCGTGGCCCGCGGACCGTCGCCGGCCAGCTCGATGGCGACCAGATGCCGCGCGATCGCCCTGATCTCCGGGGAGTCGAGGAACCGGAGGACCTCGTCCCCGGTCATGTCGCCGGGAGGCGCGTCGACCAGGGCGGCCGCGGGGACGGCGGACGGATCCGCGGCCAGGTCGGCGAGGCGCGCCAGGACCTGCGCGAGACCTCCCCCGGCCTGCCCCCGCCGGACCAGTTCGCGCTCCACACGGCCGATGAGACGCCCCGCGGCCGCGCCCGCCAGCCGGCCGTCGATGGCTGCTTTGACGCTCAAGCGATTCCCCCTGCTGGTCGTGGCTGCCGGAGACCGTGGGCCTCTGCCCCGTGGTCAGAACCCGATCGGGATGCCCAGGAAGCCCGCGACCGCCTGGGCGGAACCCGTCGCGAGGACCGGGGGCAGGTACGTCCGCGCGCCCTGCCAGACCCGCTGGGCCAGCCCGCGCACGCGGCCCGCGTCGGGCGCCGCACCGGCGAGCTCCGCCCGCAGCGCCTCGGCGTCGGCGACGACCGCGGCCCGGTCCTCGGCGGAGAGGTCCGTGGTCCGCGCGGCGGCCAGCACCTCGCGGGCGAAGGCGGCGAGCTGCTGGGGGTCGTAACCGAACGTGTTGTGCTGGACGTTGCCCTGACCCAGCTGGGGCGCTCCGCCGTTGACGGTGACGTTCCAGGTGTTCCGGACGTTGTGCTGCTGCTCGCTCACGTCATCCTCGCAGTGGTGTGGGTGTGGGTGTGGGTGTGGGTGTGGGGGTGCGTGTGGGTCCGGGGCTTCGGGGCCCTCGGCCGCCGTGCGGCGCTCGTGCCGCGGCTTCACAGGAGGCGCTGGACCGCGAGGAGCGCCATCTGGGCGTCCGAGGTCATGAGGCTCTCCCGGAGGTCTTCGAGGAGCCTCCGGACCCGGCCGGGCCGTGGGTCCTCCCGGCCCGCCTCGCGCTCCAACGCCTCGGCGTCCTCGACGATCCGGTCCCGGACGGTCTCCGGGACGGTCAACGAGCCGCCGGAGACCATCTCGTGCAGTTCGCTCGCGAACCTCATGACCTGTCCCAGGTCCGGTCCGTGGTTGTGCTGGACGTTGCCCTGGCCGATCTGGGGCGCGCCCCCATGGACCGAGATGTTCCAGTTCTGCTGGATGCCGCCCGGCCGTCGACCGGTCAGGTAGCCCCTGACGTCCGTCTTGTCGACCCACCCGCACTCCCGTCCGCGCGGGGTGAGCGTGATCGCCGCCGGGTGGCCGTCGACCCGCTCGACCGTGATGAGTCTCTCCTCCTCCAGGAACGTGACCGCGGCGGCGATCTCGTCGGGGCTCAGTGCCGTGTCCAGGACCTGCGCGTGCGCCGAC
Organism: Streptomyces sp. Qhu_M48; assembly: GCF_051305195.1. NCBI lineage: Bacteria > Bacillati > Actinomycetota > Actinomycetes > Kitasatosporales > Streptomycetaceae > Streptomyces > Streptomyces sp. Qhu_M48. The sequence goes on from NZ_CP195432.1 coordinate 3,024,854, forward strand.
TCCCCGAAGGTCCCCAAATCCAGACGGTGTTCGGGGAACACGTCGATGGCGGCGGTGACCAGGCCGTTGACCGCGGCGTCGTACCGCACGATCGGACGGTCCCGGTCGTGCAGGAGCTTCTCGGCGTGGACGGCACCGGCGGGAGTGACCCTCCAGATCATCTGGTAGGCGGCGCCCAGGGGTTGGACGAGCCCCGCCTGCTGAAGGTGTCCGACCAGCACACGGAGCCGGTGGACGCCCAGCTCTCCCCAGCCGGGCAGCAGGTCGATGGCGGTGTAGTCGACCGGGTTGGCCTCGTTCGCCTGGTACATCGCCACGAGCAGCAGGGCCGAGGCCCGTTCCGTCTCCACCGGTCGATCGTAGATCGCCGACCGGCCTCCGGTCCCCCGGACGGCGCAACGGACGCCCCGGCTCGCGCCACGACCCGGACCGGTCAAGGCGGGGCCCGCGACGGCCGCGATGACCGGCTCGGACAGGGACGGGCGGGCCGGGCCCATCAGGCCGTCGCCGTCCGGCTCCTTCCGGTTGCCGCGCCCGGTGCCGATCGACGTGAGGTCCGCACCGGCGCGGAAGGTCCCGCCCTCGCCCCACAGCGCGGCCACCGAGGCATCAGGGGCCGCGTCGAACGCCCGGAAGGCGTCGCTCAGTTGCCGGGCCGTCGGTCCGTCCACGGCGTCGCGTGCGGCGGGCCGCGACAACCCCGCGGTCGTCACGGCCCCTCGCGTTCGACGCGGACGGCGGGTGTCGCTGAGTCGTCGGTGATGGCCGCGGTCCGGCCGGGCCGTGATCCGGGGACCAGATCCTCCCGCCCCCTTACGCGCCGAGACGTTTCGTCCTAGCCTCGCCACACCGCTCACAAGTTACCTGCCGGTCAATGAATCGTTGACGGCCACACCGGGCCCGGAGGCCGCCATGAGTTCGGCGCAGTACCCGCTCGAAAGCCGCCCGCCCTCCCTGGCGCACCTCTTCCTCTCCAGGGTCGAGGCGACACCCGACGGCGAGGCCTATCGCTACCCGGTGGCGACGGACCACGGCGCTCAGGGCGCGGAGGAGTGGCGCTCGCTGACCTGGGCCGGGACCGCGGAGCGCGTCAAGGCGATCGCGGCCGGCCTGCTCACCCTCGGACTGCGGCCCGAGGAGCGGGTGGCCATCTCCTCCTCGACCCGGCTGGAGTGGATCCTCGCCGACCTGGGCGTGATGTGCGCGGGAGCGGCCGTGACCGCCGTCTATCCGAGCACCGACGCCGAGGAGACGGCGTACATCCTCGCCGACTCGGGCAGCCGGGCGATCTTCGTCGAGGACGCGGTCCAGCTGGCCAAGGTGGCCGCCCACACGGATCGACTGCCCGCGCTCGACCACGCGATCCTCATCGACGCGGAGGCGGACCTGCCCCGGGTCGAGGGGGTCGACGTGCTGACCCTCGCCGACCTGGAGAAGCGCGGAGCGGAGCACCTGCGGGAGCGTCCGGACCTGATCGACACGACGGTCGGGGCCATCGAGCGGGAGCAGCTCGCCACCCTCATCTACACCTCCGGGACGACCGGCCGCCCGAAGGGCGTGCGCCTGGTGCACGACTGCTGGTCCTACCAGGGGGTCGCGCAGGAGGTCAGCGGGCTGCTGCGCCCCGACGACGTGCAGTTCCTCTGGCTGCCGCTGTCCCACGTCTTCGGCAACGCCCTGATCTCCGGTCAGGTGAGGACGGGAAGCGTGATCGCGGTGGACGGACGCGTCGACCGCATCGTCACCAACCTGCCCGCCGTCCGGCCCACCGTGATGGCGTCCGCGCCGCGGATCTTCGAGAAGGTCTACAACGGCATCGCGGCCAGGGCGAGGGCCGAGGGCGGTGTCCGGTACCGGATCTTCCTGTGGGCGGGGCAGGTCGCCCGCGACTACGCGAGGACCGGGCAGGAGAGCCTCGTGGCGACGGGACGGCGCACGGTGCCCCGGTGGCTCACCCTGCGGCACGCCGTCGCCGACAGACTCGTCTACGGCAGGATCCGGGCGGCCTTCGGCGGCGAGCTGCGCGGCAGCGCCTCGGGCAGCGCGGCGCTCGCCCCGGACATCGGCTACTTCTTCGCCGGCGCCGGGGTGCCCGTCCTGGAGGGCTACGGCCTGACGGAGACCAGCGCCGCCGTCACCGTCAACCCCGCGGAGGACTTCCGGGTGGGCACGGTCGGTCGGCCCCTGCCCGGCACCGAGGTCCGCGTCGCCGAGGACGGGGAGCTGCTCCTGAGGGGCCCCGGGGTCATGCGGGGGTACCACAACCTTCCGGAGCGGACCGCCGAGGTCCTGGAGAGCGACGGCTGGTTCCGCACCGGTGACATCGGCGAGGTCGACAAGGACGGCTTCGTCCGGATCACCGACCGCAAGAAGGACCTGTTCAAGACGTCCGGCGGCAAGTACGTGGCCCCCACGGAGATCGAGAGCCGCTTCAAGTCCGTCTGTCCGTACGTGAGCAACATCCTGGTCATCGGGAACGGCCGCAACTACTGCACGGCCCTGATCACGCTCGACGAGAGTGCCGTCATGCCCTGGGCGGCGGCCCACGGACTGGGGGGCCGGACCTATGCCGAGGTCGTCTCCTCACCGGAGGCGCACGAGCTGGTCGACGGCTTCGTCCAGCGCGTCAACGGCGATCTGCAGCGGTGGCAGACCATCAAGAAGTTCTCGGTGCTGCCGCGCGACCTCGACATCGAGCACGGCGAGCTGACCCCGAGCCTGAAGGTGAAGCGGCCCGTCGTGGAGCGGGGGTACGCCGAGGTCATCGAGGCGATGTACGAGGGTGCCCGCGAGGCCTGACGCCCGTCCGTCCGGTACGGCGGCCCGTCCGGGCTCTCGGGTACGGCGGCCCGTACGGGAGAGCCCGGGCGGTTCGTCCGGTACGGCAGGTCCACGGCCGTACCGGACGTCGTGCCCACCTCGCCGGGTGGTGGGGGACCCGGGGGTGAACCCTCAGTCCGGGCGCCTCGCGCCGAGGAGGTGGAGCGAGCGCAGGGCCGCTTCGAGGGCGAAGCGGTGGTCGGGGTCGAGGAGCCGGGCGCCGAAGTGGTTGTCCAGGTTCCGCAGGCGGTAGCGGACCGTCTGGGCGTGCACACCCAGCATCTCGCCGACCTGTTCGGCGGGGGCCCGGGTGGAGACGTGGACGCGCAGGGTCTCGATCAGCCGCTCGCGCCGGGTGCCGGACAGGCTGTCGAGCGGGGCCAGTTCACGCGCGGCGAGGTGGGCCGTGAGGGCGGGATCGGACAGTAACCATAACGTTGTCAGATGGTCCGCGCAGTGCACGAGGGGCGCGTGCGCCACGACGCCGTCGTCGATGAGCTGGAGGACGCGGCGCGCCCAGCGGATCGAGTGGGCGGCCTGCACCGGCGGCACGGTCAGACCGACGACGGCGGGGGTGCCGGCCAGGGCCGATTCGAGCATGGTGAGCCGCTCGGCGGTGAGTGGGCCGGGGATGAGCAGGTGCGGGTGGGGGAGGCCGAGGTCCGCGAGGACGTCCCGGTCGAGACCCGCCTGGACGAGCTCGGCGACCGGGGTGCGGAGGGCGACCAGGGTGCACTCGGCGGGGAGTTGCCAGGAGGCCTCCTGGCACAGTTCGTTGATGGTCGCCCGGGGCAGGGGCGGACCTGCGACGACGAGGTGGAGCAGTTGTCTTCGCAGCGTGGCCACGTCGGACACCGCGCGGGACTGGACCATGACGTAGCCCTCGCGGGAGAGGGCTTCGAGCTCCTCGACGTAGGCGAAGAGGGCGTCCGCGAAGGCCAGGATCAGGGTGGGGGAGAGGTTGTACGTGCGCCCGATGCTCTTGGCCCGGCGCAGCGCGATGCGCGCGCCGAGGCGGTAGGCGCCCTGCAGGGTGTCGAGGTCCCGGCCCTCGTAGGCCTCCACCCGGCCGAACTTGCGCAGCAGTTCGTCCCGGAGGGCCGACTGGGTTCCGGGGGCGGCGACCCGCTCCACGAAGGCCGCCAGGGCCTGCTCGACGCCCTGGCGGATCGCGTCGGAGTGGGGTCCGTTGAAGAGATGGGCGTACACGGGGTAGGCCCGCTGTACCTCCACGCCGATCTCCTTGATGAGGCCGGGGATCTCCGGCCTCATCAAGTCGGCGAACTCCCTGGGAAGCGGGTCGAGCGGTTCACCGAGGTCCGGTGACTGTGCGATTGCGGGCATGGACCGATCCCTTGTTCTCCTGCGCGACCGGTGGGGGGTGACGGCGCGGCGCCCAGCCTGGCTGGATGGGCGCCGCCGGGGCCGTCAGGCGCGTACCGACGTGGACTGCTGAAGCTAAGACACCTTCTGTGTGCTGTACACAATTTGCGCAAGAGTTTGGCGTTCCGGGAGGGCGTGGGCCACCGAGTCGGCCGGGAATCGCCCCTATGTGGCCGCTAGTTGACGGCCGAGTGCCAGTTCTGCGCGAACACCTTCCCGGCGTCGGGGGCGATGAGGCCGGGCGCGTAGAGACCGGTCAGGTAGGACTGGGTGTCGTTGAGGGTGAGGCTGTTCTTGCCGGCGGGGGAGGGCAGCCCCGTCTTGAGGTTGACCGCGCCGTCGATCAGGCCGAGGAGGCCCAGGCCGCAGCCGCTGGCGCCGGGGACGGCGAAGGTGTTGTCGACCTGGGTGGAGCCCAGCATGTTGAGGCGGCTCATGTCGCCTTCCTCGTTCGCGGAGCCGTCGCCGTTGAAGCGCTCGACGGCGAAGGAGGGCGAGGTGAGGTTGCTCGGGCGCAGGATGATCGGCTTGGCCTTCGTCCCGATGTAGCAGTTGTTGCCGAGGAACGGGTTCTGCAGGCGGACGCGGACCGGGATGTTGACGATCGGCATGTCCGTGAGGACGCCCGCGATCTGGTTGAAGTCCGAGGGGGTGCCGACGGACTCCACGGTCGCGGTGATCTTGTTGAGCCTGGCGTCCGACAGCTGCCGGCAGATGTCGGTGATGAAGGGGATGTCGCTCGGACACATCAGGCCGATCAGACCGCCGGGGACGGTGGCGGAGTCGGCGATGATCGAGCCGGCGGCGGGGGCGACGACCGTGCTGGTGCCGTCGGCGTTCTGGATGACGCCGATCTGGAGGTCGCTCTTGCCGGTGATCACGGTGGTCTTGCCCAGCTTGATGGAGCCGCTGGCGGAGAAGGAGGAGACGCACTGCGGCGCCTTGTCGAGACCGTCGGCCGCGAGCATCGCCGGGGCGTCGACGGGGCAGCGGTCGAACGGCGCCCAGGAGCCGTTCGGCTGCGGGCCGGCCGCCGTCGCCGTACCGACGGAGACGAAGGCGCCGAGCGCGGTCAGGGCGGAGAGGGTGGCGAGTCGCGTGCGGGAGGAGACGAGGGGCATGGCGGGGCCTTCCGGTGAGGGGAGCGGGACGGGCGGAGGGGACGGGGTGGGGCCGGGCGCGTCGGCTCAGCGCTCCGGCTTGGGGACCACGTACGGCTGACGGTCCTTCGTGCACTGACCCTCGGTGGGCACCTCGACGCCCACGGCGCAGGTCTGGCCCTGGATCTGCTTGATGTGGTTGCCGGGGCCCGAGATGGACGCGGTGAGCAGCCGGTCGAGGTTCTCGCCGCCGGTGCCGCAGCCCTTGAAGGCGGGGACGGTCACCTCGCCGGTGAGCGGGCCGCCGCTGGTCAGGACGTAGCCGACGGCGTCGGTGCCGTTGATGAGCTGCCCCTTGCCCAGCATCACCAGGTGGTTTCCCGGGTACTTGGCGGGGTCGGGCTCGGGCGAGGTGAGCGGCTTCTCCGTGCGGCAGGAGGGGCCCACGTCCAGCCGGGTGCCGTTGACACGGACGTCGAGGACGCGCAGGACCAGGGGGGCGCGGACGTAGGTCTCCGCGATGTTGTCGGGGAAGGCGAGGGTGACGTCCGACGAGACGGTCATGGGCCCCGACTGCTCCAGGATCATCGTCGCCGTCGCCGGCACGAAGTCGAAGGTCAGGAAGGTGGAGGTGAAGGGCGGGGACTGCTTGCGCCCCTGGTAGGAGAGGACGGCGTCCGAGGTCTGCACCAGGTGCAGGGGGCCCTCCGGCGGGAAGACGATCTCCGGGCTGCCCTGTTCGATCAGGACGCAGGTCACCGGGATGAGCGAGGCGCCGTTCAGCTTGCGCACGTTGGAGTAGCCGGTGATGTACGCGGTCAGCGAGGTGGAGGTCGGGTTCTCCTTGCGGCAGGGCGGTGCGGCCGGCCGGTTCGTCGGGTCGGCGTCCGGCGCGTCCGCGTCCGCCGCCCGCGGGCCCCGGCCCGCCCCGGGGACGGCCCCCGGGTCCTTCGGGCCCGCCTGCGGTCCGCCCCGGGGGGTCTCCCGTTCCGTCGGGAGCGACGGAAGCGAGGGGCCGGAGGAGGGAGCGGGGACCGAGGGCGTGGATGAGGTGGGGCCGGTCGACGGTGTGGCGGGCCCACTCGGTTCCCCGGTGGGAGCGGCGCCGATCGGGACCGTGGCCAGCACCCTGCCGCCCTCCGTCTCCTTGCCGGGGACACAGGTGACGGAGACGGACGGGGGCGCGGTGGCCGTGGAGTCGGCCGTGCTCGGCGCGAGGTCGACGGTGAAGCCCTCGGCGGTGAGGGTCAGTTCGCCGGCGGCGTCCGTCGTCAGGGCCGGGACGTCACCGGTCGTCGTGAGCGTGAGGGGTCCTTCGGAGGGGACGGCGAGGGGCTGCGCGGTTCCGCGCCAGCCCGCCTCCGTGCGCTGCCCGTTCTGGGCGGCGCCGACCGTGAGCAGCGACTCCGCCCGTACGGTGGCGGCCTTGAGCGCGACGAGGTCGGCCACGGCCGCGGCCGGGAGCTCCACGGTGGTGGAGACGTCGGTGGGCCGGACCTCCTCGCCGACGGCCGCCCGTTCGGGGACGGTGGCCTTGATCCGTACCTTCGCCGGCTGTTCTCCGGAGGGCAGGGTGCAGCGGTAGGGGAGTTCGGTGTCGACCTCGTGCGAGCCCAGCGCGACGGCCGCCGCCGGGAGAAGGGGGGCGAGTGCCACGAGTGCGGCGATCGCCGCGCCGCGCGCATGGGCGCGGGAGGGTCGTAGGGCGGCTCGCTGGCCTCTCATCTGGTGCTCCGCTCGGGTCGTGCGCGCGCGGGCGCGTAAGGGTAGGGCGCCCCGGGGCGCGGGGGCGGGGGTGCGGACAGCCCGCGTCCGCCCGGCCGGGGTGGCCGGCCGGGCGGACGCGGGTTCCTGCGTCCTACGGGTTGGAGCCGACGATCGTCGGGATGGTGGTGGTACCCGCCTTCTTGACGAGGTAGGTGCCCTTGAAGGTCGGCTTGGCGCCGACCGGGACGGCGGAGCCGCAGTTGGTCGACGAGACGACCGTGAGCTCGCCGGCGACGCTGTTGACGGCGAGCGCGCCCGTGGAGTTGGTGTACGTGCCGGACGCCTTGCCCGTCACGCGGAAGACACAGGCGCCGACGGTCACCTTGGCGTCGACGTTGCCGACGTAGCCCTTGGTGACGCCGGTCCCGGCGGTGTAGTCCTGCGCGACGACGGTCCAGGGGGTGGTCGCGACCGTGGTCACGTTGCCGAGGACGCTGGTGCAGGGCGCGCCGCTGGCGCCGAAGGCGATGGAGCTGATGGAGGCCACGGTCGCCGGGTTGCCGGTGGCGCTCGCCATGGTGCCCGCGGCGTTCGATTTCGTACACGTCATGGCGATGCCGTTGACGCTCAGGACGACGTTGCCGGAGTTGGTCGCGGTGAAGCTGGACGGCGTCGGGTTGACGGTCCAGACCGTCGAGGGCACCGCCGAGGCGGGGGCCGCCGCGAGGGCGAACGCGGCGGATGCGGCTCCGGCGACGACGGCGAGGTTTCTGAGGGACTTCTTCATGACTCTGGGACTCTCCTTGGGGATTGACCGGCAGAGGGATGGCCGCGGTGGGGGCGGAGCGGCCGGCGGCTCGGTATTCCTCGGCCGCGAAACCTGACGTTACTTGCGGGAAACTTAGCTGAACAATGGCGCAGTCCATGATTCTTTGAAGAGCTTGAAATGCCTGTCAGGGCGGTGAGCGGTGGCGTGAATCCACTTGGTTCCGGGGTGCGCAATGTCGACAATTATGATCGATCGCTCATATCCGGGTGGCCGCTCCGTATTCAGCGCCCCGACCGGCCCGACGACCGCCCATCGCTCTCTCCGGTGACAAGTCCCGACGTGGAACTGTCTCCCGCCTGACAAGTATTCCGCTGTCGGATCCCGTCTCGGGAAAACTCGGAATCCGGTATTGCCGAAAAAGGTTACTCGGCCGTAGCGTTCCCGGGGCGGCGCCGAGTCGCAGGTCGGCGCGGCTCCGTGGGCCCGCTCTGTCTCGGTGGAGACAAAAGCCTTCCCGGCTTTGTCTCCACGGTGACAAACGAGCGAGCGGATCAAGGATTCTGCGCCACACCTATTGTCCGAGTGATCCGCAACGACTTACCGTGCGCCCGCGGCGCACATCCGACGCACGCTTGCTGGAGGTGGGATGGGAATCGAAGTAGTCGTTGAGGGTCTGACCATGTCCTTTGGCAAGCAGAACATCTGGCAGGACGTGACCCTCACCTTGCCGGCCGGAGAGGTGAGCGTGATGCTCGGCCCTTCCGGAACAGGGAAGACGGTCTTCCTGAAATCACTCATCGGGCTGCTCAAACCGCAGCAGGGCCGTGTCCTCATCAACGGGGTCGACATGGTCAGCAGCCCCGAACGCGACATCTACGAGACCCGGAAGCTCTTCGGCCTCATGTTCCAGGACGGCGCCCTCTTCGGCTCCATGACCCTCTTCGACAACATCGCCTTCCCGCTGCGCGAGCACACCCGCAAGCGGGAGACCGAGATCCGGCGCATCGTCATGGAGCGGATCGAACTGGTCGGCCTCCTCGGCGCGGAGGGGAAGCTCCCCGGCGAGATCAGCGGCGGCATGCGCAAGCGCGCCGGACTGGCCCGCGCGCTCGTGCTCGACCCGCAGATCGTCCTCTGCGACGAACCGGACTCCGGGCTCGACCCCGTCCGCACCGCCTACCTCTCCCAGCTGCTGATCGATCTCAACGCGCGGATCGACGCGACGATGCTGATCGTCACCCACAACCTCGACATCGCGGCCACCGTGCCCGACAACATGGGGATGTTCTTCCGGCGCAACCTCGTCACCTTCGGCCCGCGCGAGGTCCTCCTCACCAGCGACGAACCGGTCGTGACCCAGTTCCTCGCCGGCCGCCGCGAAGGCCCCATCGGCATGTCCGAGGAGAAGGACGCCGCCCTGCTCGCCGCCGAGCTGGTCGATCCAGCCAACCAGCGGGCGGGCGGTCCCCCCGGCATCGTCCCGCAACTCGAACCGTCGCCCGGCCTGCCGCCGCGCGCCGCCGTCGCCCGCCGCCGCGAGCGCGTCCTCGGCATGCTCGACCAGCTGCCGCCGGCCGCCCGCGCCGCCATCCGCGACACCTACGCGAGGACGGCCACCGCGCCCACCCTGTCGATGCCGGCCACCGGGAGCGGCTCGTGATCACCGGCGCGCTGCGACAGACCGGCCGGCTCTTCGCCCTCGCCGCCGAGGTGAGCCGGGCCGTCTTCCGGCGGCCCTTCCAGTTCCGGGAGTTCGTCGAGCAGTTCTGGTTCGTCGCCAGCGTCACCATCCTGCCGGCCGCGCTCGTCTCCATCCCGTTCGGCGCCGTGATCGCGCTCCAGGTCGGCTCGCTCACCCAGCAGTTGGGCGCCCAGTCGTTCACCGGCGGCGCCAGCGTCCTCGCCGTCATCCAGCAGGCCAGCCCGCTCATCGTCGCCCTCCTGATCGCCGGCGCCGGCGGCTCCGCCATCTGCGCCGACCTCGGCTCCCGCAAGATCCGCGAGGAGCTCGACGCGATGGAGGTCATGGGCGTCTCGCCCGTACAGCGCCTGGTCGTCCCACGCGTCCTCGCCACCATGGCGGTCGCCGTGCTCCTCAACGGGATGGTCTCCGTCGTCGGCACCCTCGGCGGCTACTTCTTCAACATCGTCCTCCAGGGCGGCACCCCCGGCGCCTACCTCTCCAGCTTCTCCGCCCTCGCCCAACTGCCCGACCTGTACATCAGCGAAGTGAAGGCCCTGATCTTCGGCTTCATCGCGGGCATCGTCGCCGCCTACCGGGGGCTCAACCCCCGCGGGGGCCCCAAGGGGGTCGGCGACGCCGTCAACCAGTCCGTCGTCATCACCTTCATGCTGCTGTTCTTCGTGAACATGGTCCTGACGGGCATCTACCTGCAGATCGTCCCGCCGAAGGGGGGCTGAGACCGATGGCCTCCCCGTTCGTCTGGCTCGACCGGTCCGGTGACCAACTCCTCTTCTACGTACGGGCCCTGCTCTGGATCCCACGGACGCTGCGCCGCTACCTCAAGGAGGTCCAACGGCTGCTCGCCGAGGTCGCCTTCGGCTCCGGAGGCCTCGGCGTCATCGGCGGCACCATCGGCGTCATGATCGCGATGACGCTGTTCACCGGCACCGTCGTCGGCCTCCAGGGCTACGCGGCCCTCGAACAGATCGGCACCGCCGCGTTCACCGGCTTCGTCTCCGCCTACTTCAACACCCGGGAGATCGCCCCCCTCGTCGCCGGACTCGCCCTCTCCGCCACGGTCGGCGCCGGATTCACCGCCCAACTCGGCGCCATGCGCATCAACGAGGAGGTCGACGCCCTCGAAGGCATGGGCATCCGCTCCATGCCGTACCTCGTCACCACCCGCATCATCGCGGGCGTCGTCGCCATCGTCCCGCTGTACGCGATCGGCCTGCTCTCCTCCTACCTGGCCTCCCGCTACGTGACGGTCCTCTTCAACGGCCAGTCACAGGGCACGTACGACCACTACTTCAACCTCTTCCTGTCCCCGACCGACGTCCTCCTCTCGGTGCTCAAAGTGCTGATCTTCAGCGTGATGGTGATCATCGCCCACTGCTACTACGGCTTCCGCGCCTCCGGCGGCCCCGCCGGCGTCGGCATCGCCGTCGGCCGCTCCGTGCGCAACGCCATCGTGCTGATCAGCGTCACCGACTTCTTCCTGTCGCTGGCCCTCTGGGGCGCGACCACGACCGTGAAGGTGGCGGGGTGAGATGAGCGACTCACGTGCCGAGACCCTCCGCCGCCGGTTCGCCGGCGTCGTCTTCCTGCTGGTGCCCGCCCTGCTCGCCTGGCTGGCGGTCGCCGTCTACGACAAGCGCTTCACCGAATCCGACCCGATCGTCGTCGAGACCGGCGACGTCGGCAACGAGATGCACCTCGGCGCCGAGGTGAAACTCCGCGGCGTCGTCATCGGCGAGGTCCGCGCCATCGACGCCGTCGACGGCGGAGCCCGGCTCACCCTCGCCATGCGGCCCGGAACCCTGAGCCACGTGCCCTCCGACGTACGCGCGCAGATGCTCCCCACGACGCTCTTCGGCGAACGGTTCGTGGCCCTCGTACCGCCCGGCAACCCCTCGGCGCGACCGCTGGACCCAGGAGCGGTCATCCCCGAGGACCGCTCCAGCAACGCCGTCGAACTCCAGCAGGTCCTGGACAACGTCCTGCCGCTGCTCACCGCGGTCCAGCCGCAGAAACTCTCGGCGACCCTGTCGGCCGTCTCCAGGGCCCTGGAGGGACGCGGCGACAAGCTCGGCGACACCCTCGCCCAACTCGACGCCCACCTGCGCGAGTTCAACCCCCAGCTGCCCGCCCTCACCCGCGACCTGAAAGAACTCGTGAAGGTCAGCCACCTCTACGCCGACGCCGCCCCCGACATCGTCACGGCGCTCACCGACTTCACCACCACCAGCGGCACCCTCGCCGAGAAGGAGGGCGAGCTCGCCGGCACCCTCGGCGTCACCACCCGGACCGCCCAGGACCTGACCGCCTTCCTGCGCCAGAACAAGAACAACATCATCCGGCTCAGCGCCGCCGGCAGGCCCACCCTGGAACTGCTCGCCGAGTACTCCCCGTCCTTCCCCTGCACCCTGCGCACCCTCGCCCAGTTCGTGCCGGCCATGGACAAGGCGCTCGGCAAGGGCACCAACCAGCCCGGACTGCACGTCGACGTCACCACCGTCCCCTCGCGCGGCGCGTACGTCCCCGGCCGGGACACCCCCTCGTACGGCTCCGGCGGCGGCCCCCGCTGCCACCCCGTGCCCTACCTCGGCCTCCCGGCCGCACCCGCGGCCCGGGCGTCCGCCGCGGCCGACCAGAGCCTCGGCCCCGCCAACTCCCCGCAGGAGAACGACCTCGTCAACGAACTCCTCGCCCCCACCGCGCAGAAGCGGCCCGGCGACCTGCCGGACTGGAGCAGCCTGCTCGCCGGACCCGCCTTCCGCGGCGCGGAGGTGACCCTCCGATGACGACCCGACCCACCCACACGCGACGGCGCGGCCTGACCGGGACACTCCTGAAGTCCCTCGCGTTCGTCCTGGTCACGGCCCTCGCCACCACCGTGCTCGGCTTCAGCATCGCCAACACCGGCGTCGGCTCCGCCACCCGCGCGTACAAGGCCCTGTTCACCGACGTCACCGGGCTCGTCGAAGGCGACTCCGTGCGCATCGCGGGCGTCCAGGTGGGCGAGGTGACCGACGTCCGCGTCGTCGACCGGCGCACCGCCCAGGTCACCTTCTCGGTCCGCGAGGACCGCACCCTGCCCCGGTCGGCGACCGCCGCCGTCAAGTACCTCAACATGGTCGGACAGCGGTACGTCTCCCTGGACCGGGGCAGCGGGGACCTGGCGGGCACGCTGGGGGAGGGGGAGACCATCCCGCTGGAGCGCACCACCCCCGCACTCGACCTGACGCTGCTGTTCAACGGGTTCAAGCCGCTGTTCGAGGGCCTCTCACCCGCCGACGTCAACGACCTCGCCGGATCGCTCGTGCAGGTCCTCCAGGGCGAGAGCGGAACCGTCGACAGCCTCGTCCGGCACATCGGCTCCCTCACGAAGACCGTGGCCGCCAAGGACCAGGTCATCGGCCAGGTCGTCACCCACCTCAACACCGTCCTGACGACCCTCAACAACCGCGAGGCCGCCTTCGGCGACCTCGTCGTCACCCTCCAGAAGCTCGTCACCGGCTTCAACACCGACCGCAAGCCCCTCGGCGAGGCCGTCAAGGCCATGGGCGACCTCACCACGACCACCGCCGGCCTCTTCCACGACGGCCGCGCCCCCCTCAAGAAGGACATCCGCGAACTGGGCAGGCTCTCGGGCACCCTCGGCGACCACACGCCCCTCATCGAGCGGTTCCTCGCCCGCACCCCCGCCAAGATGACCGCCATCGCCCGCCTCTCCTCGTACGGATCGTGGTTCAACCTCTACCTCTGCGAGGCGCGCGTGAGCGGCGTGGGAACCTCCGACGGCTCCAAGCCGCCGACCGGCATCGCCGTGACCGAACCGAGGTGCCGCGGATGAGCCCGCACGGCCGGATCAAGCCGGTCAAGGAACGCAACCCCGTCGTCGTCGCCGTCGCCGGACTGCTCGTCCTCGCCCTGGCCGCCGTCCTGGTCTACAACGTGGAGCGGCTCCCCCTCGTCGGCGACGGCACCGCCTACAGCGCCGACTTCTCCGAGGCCGCCGGACTCGACGCCGGCGACGAGGTGCGCATCGCCGGGGTCAAGGTCGGCAAGGTCACCGACGTCGCCCTCGACGGTGCCAAGGTCAAGGTGACGTTCGAGGTCGGCGACGCCTGGGTCGGCGACCGGTCGACCGCCGCCATCGCCGTCAAGACCCTCCTCGGCGAGAAGTACCTGGCGGTCGACCCGCTCGGCTCCGCCCGGCAGCACCCCGGGACCCGCATCCCGCAGTCCCGCACCACCTCCCCGTACGACGTGACCCAGGCCTTCCAGGACCTCAGCGGCACCGTCGACGCCATCGACACCGAGAAGCTCGCCGAGAGCTTCGAGACGATCTCCGACACCTTCAAGAACTCACCGCCGCACGTACGGAACGCCGCCACCGGCCTCTCCGAACTGTCCAGATCCGTCTCCAAGCGCGACACCGAACTCGCCAGGCTCCTGGCGAACAGCAAGAAGTTCACCAAGACCCTGGAGACCAAGAAGTCCAGCTTCGAGACGCTCATCGAGGACGGCGGCTCACTCCTGGGCGAGCTGCGCAAACGCCGCGACGCCATTCGCGCCCTCCTCAAGGGCAGCCGGGAGCTCGGCACCGAACTCAGCGGCCTCGTCGGCGACAACGACCGGCAGCTCGGCCCCACCCTCAAGGCCCTCAGCCGCGTCACCGGCGTCCTGGAGAAGAACAGCGGCCAGCTCGACAAGACGCTCGCGCTCATCGGCCCGTACTACCGGCTCGTCGGCAACACCCTCGGCAGCGGCCGCTGGTTCGACAGCTACCTGTGCGGCGTGGTGCCCCGCACCTATCTGCCCGAAGCGTCGCAGCCCACCACCGGATGCCTGCCGCCGAAACAGACGGCGACGGCCAAGGGGAGCGGTGAATGATGACCAAGCCCAAAAAACCCCTCGTCGCCGGGCTCACCCTCGTGCTGCTCGCCGCCTGCGGTGTCGTCGCCGTACGCGCCCTCGACCCCGGCGGCATCAGCGTCACCGCCTACTTCGACCGGGCCGTCGGCATCTACGCCGGATCCGACCTGCGCGTCCTCGGGGTACGGGTCGGAGAGGTGGAGTCCGTCGAACCCCAGGGCACCCGCGTACGCGTCGGACTCCGCCTCGACGAGGGCGTCCGCGTCCCCGCGGACGCCCGGGCCCTCGTCGTCGCCCCGAGCATCGTGGCCGACCGGTACGTGCAGCTCAGCCCCGCCTACACCACGGGACCCGCCCTCGGCGAAGGCGCCCGACTGCCCGCCTCCCGCAACCGCGTGCCCGTCGAGATCGACCAGCTCTACGCCTCGATCACCGACCTCAGCAGGGCCCTCGGACCGAACGGCGCCAACTCCACGGGAGCCCTCTCCGAACTCCTCGACACCGGGGCCGCGAACCTCAAGGGCAACGGCGCCGCCATCGGCACCTCCATCGAACAGTTCGGCAAGGCCGCCAAGACCCTCGACGGCAGCGGCGACGACCTGTTCACCACCCTCCGCCAGCTCCAGACCTTCACCACCATGCTCAAGAACAAGGACGGCGACGTCCGCACCGCCCAGGAACGCCTGGACGAGGTCGTCGGCTACTTCGCCGAGAACAAGGAAGACCTCGCCGGGGCCCTCAAGGAACTCGGCAAGGCCCTCGCCCAGGTCAAGACCTTCATCAAGGACAACCGCGGGGAACTCAAGAAGAACGTCGACCGCCTCGTCCCCCTCACCCAGACCCTCGTCGACCAGCGCGCCTCCCTCGCCGAGGCCCTCGACGTCGCCCCGCTCGCCGCCGGCAACCTCGTCAACGCGTACAACAAGGACACCCGCACCCTCGACGGCCGCGCCAACCTCAACGAGATCAGCATGGGCGGACCCCTGCTCCCGCTGCCGGTGACCGGCAGCGCCGCCACGAGCACCGGAGAGGAGAAACGATGAGAGACGGCACCCTGCCCTCCCGCAAGGCGGCCGGAGCCGCCGCCGTCGGAGTCGTCGCCCTCGGCCTGGGCCTCGTCGTGATCCTCGGCGCGGTCCCCGCCAACCCCGTCCGGTTCGACGGCATCGAAGACCTGCCCCTGCCCGGCGGCGCCGACCTCGGCCCCCACCCGTACACGGTCACCGCCGAACTCGACGACGTCCTCAGCCTCGTGCCGCAGTCCGCGGTCAAGGTCAACGACGTCGCCGTCGGCCGCGTCACCGCCATCGAACTGAACCCCGGCAACTGGTCCGCCCGCGTCACCCTGAAGATCAACGGCGCCGTCCGGCTGCCCGCCGACGCCGGCGCCCGCCTCGAACAGTCCAGCCTCCTCGGCGAGAAGTACATCCAGCTCGTCGCCCCGCGCCAGGACAGCGGCGGACGGCTCACCGACGGCAGCGTCATCCCGCTCGCCCGCACCAGCCGCAACACGGAGGTCGAAGAGGTCTTCGGCGCGCTCTCCCTGCTGCTCAACGGCGGCGGCGTCAACCAGCTCAAGACCATCACCCGCGAACTCAACGCGGCCCTCGGCGGCCGCGAACCCGAGGTCCGCTCGATGCTCAGGCGCGTGAACACCCTGGTGACCACCCTGGACGCGCACCGCGGCGACATCACCCGCGCCCTCGACGGCGTCAACCGGCTCTCCGCCACCCTCGCCGGCCGCGAGAAGGACGTCGACACCGTCCTCACCGGCCTCTCGCCCGGCCTGAAGACGCTGGAGAACCAGCGGGGCTCCCTGCTCACCATGCTGCGCGCCCTGGACACCCTGTCCGGCGTCGCCGTCTCCACCATCGACGCCGGCAAGAAGGACATGGTCGCCGACCTCAAGGCCCTCGCGCCGACCCTCAAGGCCCTCGCGGACGCCGGCGCCGACCTGCCCGAATCGCTCCAGGTGCTGCTCACGTACCCCTTCACCGACGAGGTGATGCGCGGCATCAGGGGCGACTACCTCAACACCTACCTGCACCTCGCCGCCGCCCCGGGAACCGAGGTGATCCCGGCGCTGATCCCGAGGACCGAGGAACCCACCCCCGCCCCGACGACACCGGCCCCGGCCGACCGCCGGCCGGCGCAGGGCACCTCCCAGGGCCCGCGGACGGCGCTGCCGCTGCCCCCGGCCACCGCACCGAAGGACGGAGGCGACACCCGGTGATCACCCGCACCGTACGGCTGAAGAACATCGCGTTCCTCGTCATCGCCGTGCTCGTCCTCGGCTTCGTCGGCATCCGCTACGCCGACCTCGGCCGCCATGTCGGCGTCGCCGACCACTACACCGTCCGGGTCCATCTCGCCCGTACGGGAGGCCTGTTCACCCACTCCGACGTCACCTACCGGGGCGTGTCCGTGGGACGCGTCGGAGACATCGGACTCACCGCCGACGGAGTCGTGGCCGAACTGCGCATCAAGAAGTCCGCCCCCCGGATCCCCGCCGACGCGCGGGCCGTGGTCGCCGGCCTCTCCGCCGTCGGCGAGCAGTACATCGACCTGCGCCCCGAGAGCGACGACGGCCCCTTCCTCGCCGACGGCGCCCGCATCGAACAGAACGACACCCAGGTCCCGGCACCCGTCACCGACGTGCTCGCCGGCATGAACGACCTCACCGACTCCGTACCACTGGAGTCCCTGCGCACGGTCGTCGACGAACTCGGCAAGGCCTTCGAAGGACACGGCGACGACCTCCAGGTCCTCCTCGACAACGGCAGCAGGTTCGTCCAGGCCGCCGACAGCTCGCTCCCCGCCACCACCCGGCTCATCCACGACGGGGAGGTCGTCCTGCGCACCCAGGCCGACGAGAGCCGCGCCATCCGCGGCTTCGCCACCGGCGCGCGCGACCTCGCCGCCACCCTCAAGGGCTCCGACGCCGACCTCCGCCGCCTCCTGGCCGTCACACCCGACGCCGCCGGGCAGGTCAGCGGCCTCCTGCGCGACCTCGACCCGAGCCTGAGCGTCGTCCTCGCCAACCTCCTCACCACCGCCGAGGTCGCCGTCACCCGACAGCGCGGCACCGAGGAACTGCTGGTGAAGGTCCCGGCGGCCGTCTCGGCCGGAGCCACCGCCGTCGACGGAGGACGCGTGAACATGGGTATGGCCGTCACCTTCTTCAAGCCGCTGCCCTGCACCTCCGGTTACGGCGCGACCCGCTACCGCAACGGGCTCGACCTGGGGACCGCGCCCGCCCTCAACACCGGCGCCTCCTGCACCGGTTCCGCCGCCGCCGGGGTCAACGTCCGCGGCTCCGCACAGGCCCCCAGGAGCGGCGGCGTGCCGGTCCCGGCCCGGCCCGGCTCCCTGCCCTCCGGCACCGCCCGCACCACGACGGGCTCGCCTGTGTCCCTGCCCGGCGCGCTCGCGCTGCCCGGCCAGGGCGGCGGGCCGACGGACATGGCCGGTCTCCTCGGCCTGAACACCGGGAGCACCCGATGAGGCGGGCGAAGGCCCTCGGCATAGGCGCCCTCGTCGCCGCCCTCGGCTTCTGCGGCACCGGCGCGTGGACCTACGCGCAGGCCCGCACCGACGAGGAACTCGCCTTCGGCCGTGAACGGGACACGGCGCTCGCCGCGGGCCGGCACGGCCTCACCGTCCTGAACACCTTCGACGCCTCGACCCGCGAGCGCGCCGAAGCGGGCATCCGGGCCTGGCGCGACGCCTCCACCGGGCCGCTCCGCGCCGAACTGGGTTCCACCGAACCCGCGGTGGGGGCCTCGGCGCGCGCCACGGTCACCGAGGCCGCCCTCACCGCGCTCGACACCCGAGCCGGTACGGCGAAACTCATCGCGACCGTCCGCGTCGACGTCACCCCCCGTGGAGCCGCCGCCGCGACCACCGACCGCAAGCGCCTGGAGGCCGTCCTGAACCGCACCGGCGAGGACACCTGGAGGGTCGCCGCGCTCAGCGCGGTGCCCGTCGTCGAGGCGCGGGAGAGCGGGGAGGGCGGGGACGAGTGACGAGACTCCTGCGCAGGGCGACCGGTCGCCGACCCGAGGCCGACCCGGGGGAGAGGCCGGAGCCCGTCCGCGACGACCTGCCGGAACCGGCCGGGGACGTGGCCGGGGAACCGCCCGAGGAGAGGGCCGGGGACGCGTCCGGGGGCGCGTTCAGGGAGGCTGCCGGGGACGTGGCCGACGGGACGGGGGACACCGGCGACGGCGGGGGCCGAGGCTCTGTCCGGTGGCGGAGGGCCGCCCTCCCGGGGGCCGTCGCCCTCCTGCTCCTCGGCGGCGGCGCGTTCTTCTACGGCGCGCACGAGCTCCGGTCCACCCCCTCGGCCCGCAACCACGCGCTCACCGACACCGCGACCACCAGCCGCGTCAGCGGCGACGTCGGCGAAGGCCTCGCCCGGATCTTCTCCTACGCGCCCACCAGCGCGGACGCCGCCGAACGTTCCGCCAGGACCGTGCTGTCCGGACGCGCCGCCCGGCAGTACGACGACCTGTTCGCCCAGGTCCGGGCGAGTCTGACCGAGCAGCGCATCACCCTCAGCACCCAGGCCGTCCGCACCGGGGTGATCGAGCTGGACGGGAACGAGGCGCGCCTCCTGGTGTTCCTCGACCAGACCTCGCGGCGGGACGAGGGCGCCGCCACGTCCGCCGCGGCCCAGCTCACCGTCACCGCGACGTTCCAGGGCGAGCGGTGGCTGATCGTCGACATCAAGGCCCGCTGACGATGAGCGGGAGACGGGAGCACCCCATGACACGCACGGTCCGCAGCCCGGCGGGCATCCGGCCGGCCCTGGCCGTGGCCCTCGTGCTCACCCTCGTCGCGGGCGGTTTCGCGGCTTGGGCGGGCCGGGCCTGGTACGCCGCGGCCCACGACGACTCCGCCGCGTACGCCGTGCAACGCGACCGGGCGCTCGCGGCGGGGGAGCAGGCCGTGCAGAACCTCAACACGCTCGACCACCGGCGGGTGGACCAGGGGCTCGACCTGTGGGAGACCTCCACGACCGGCGAGCTGAACAAGCAACTCGTCGACGGACGGAAGGAGTTCACCAGCCAGGTGAGGACGGCGAAGACCGTGACGACGGCCCGGGTGCTCTCCGGCGCCGTCACGGAACTCGACGACCGGGCGGGGCGGGCCCGGGTGCTCGTCGCCCTGCGCATCACGGTGACGACGCCCGACAGCAAGAGCACGGACAAGGACAGTCGCATGCTGGGCGAACTCACCCGCACCGACGGCCAGTGGAAGCTCAGTGGTCTGGGGCAGGCCCCCGTGGGCGGCACGGCGACCGGTTGACCGGGCCGTACCGCGAGAGCCGCCAGCACCCGAAAGGACACGCACGATGCCGACGCCCCGCCACCACCTCAACCGCCAGCGCCGCCGCCAGGCCCTCGCCGAGCAGCCGGTCTCCGGCACCGCCGTGTCCGGGGACGCCGACGCCCGGCCGTCCGGCGGCGGCAGGTCCCGTACGTCCACGGGTCTCCTGACCGAACCCGCCCCCCGGACCCGGCAGCGACCGGCGGTGAAGCCCGCGCGAGGACCGGCCGGAACGCCGGAGCGCGAGGCACCGGGTGAGGCACCGGGTGAGGACAACGGCAGCGGGTCGGAAACCCGGGCCACCGGGGACGGGGCACGGCGGCGTCACGTCGTTCCCCTCGTGGTCCTGTGCGTTCTGACCCTGCTGCTCGGCGGCTTCGCCGGGTGGGCGTCCAGCCGCGCGGGAGAGCTGCGGGACGAGCCCGCGCGCGGCAACACGGCCCTCACCGACCTCGCCCGTACCAGCGAGATCAAGGGGCAGACGGCCGCGGCCGTCGCCGCGCTCTTCTCGTACGACCACGCCGACACCGCCCCCTTCGAACGGGCCGGGAAGACCCTCCTCACCGGCAAGGCCGTCGCTCAGCACCGGACGCTCCTCGGCGGGGTGCTCGCCCAGGCGGCCCGGCAGAAGACGGTGATCACCACGACGGTCACCGACAGCGCGGTCGAGCGGATCGACGGCGACCGGGCCCGGGTCCTCGTCTACGCCGACCAGAGCAGCGTGAGCACGGCCGGGACCGGCGGGACCGGCGGCGCGCAGAAGCCGAAGGCCCAGGACCAAGGCGTCTACGCGGGCGCCATGTTCGCCGTGGACGTCGTGCACCGGGACGGACGCTGGCTCGTCGAGAACATCGACACCTTCGGCCGCTGAGCCGCTGAGCCGCGACCCCGGCGGGACGCCCTCTCGGTACCCGACGGGGCTGTGGCCGACACGGTCGCCTCCGGCACCACCGGTACCGTCCTCGTGACGGAGAACCTCCTGCCGCCGCTGGTTCGGGTTCAGCGGGGGCTCGCCGACTGGGCCCAGAGGTCGTTGAGGATCTTGTCGGCGAGGTCCTGGTACCGCGGCGGGGAGCTCACCCGCAGCCAGAGGAGCACCTCGATCGGTTCGGGCTCGCCCTCGCTCTCCCGGTACGTGGCCGCGGCGGTCCAGCCGAGGTACGCGGAGCCCGGGGAGCGGTCGTGGTCGACGGCGCCGCGGTGGTCCCAGTCGGCCACGGGCCTGCCCGCACGCCGCTCCGTGAAGGCTTGTCGTTCGGCGGTCGAGCAGGATGTGCCGCAGTTCGCGAAGAGGAGGTCCATGCGGAAGCCGGCCGCGCGGCCGTGGGTCGCCGTGCAGGTGAGCCCGCCGCCGATGCCCGCCTCCCCGGTGGCCTCCGGGAGGTCGCACCGTGCTTCGCGCGGCACGCGCACGGCCACCAGTCCGTCGAGCGTCTCGATGCGCGCGGGTTCGCCCTCCTCCCAGACCGCGCCCGCGAGCCGGGCGGTCCGCTTCGCGTCGAAGAGCCCGAAGCGCGACTCCTCGGAGATCTGGCCGGACGGGACGCGCGTGAGGGGTTCTCCGCCCGGGACGGGCGCGGCGGACAGGCCGTAGGCGCGGCGGACTCGGTCGAGGACCTCGCGGCCGAGCGTCTCCGCCGCACGCAGGGCCTGGCGTTCGGTGCCGAACTCCACCGCCACGTCCACGGCCACCACCACGTTCGCGATGCGGGCGCGGACCCAGCCGACGGGGACGTCCTGATCGGCCCGCGCCGCCAGGGAGTCGGGCGACGAGGCCCACTCCGTACCGGCGACGAGCGACCAGTCGACGCCCGCGCTCCGGATCCGGGCATCGAGGAGTCCGGGCCGTCGCACCTCCTCCTCCGCGCGCTCCGCGCTACTCGCCGTTCCCGCGCCGGAGGCGAGGGCCACGGTCAACGTGACCTCGCTGTCCGGCCGGACCGCGGACTGCTCCGTCACCACGCAGGAGCTGCGCGCGTGCGCGCGCCGGTCCCCGTACTGCGGCTGCCGGAATCCGTCCTCGAGGAAGTGCAGGGCGTCGGAGAAGATGTCGGTACGCGGCCGCCCGCCCGCCGCCGGGTGCTCCATGAGGGGGCGGACGGAGCCGAGCGGGAGCAGGTCGCAGGCCGGCGCGAGGGTGCGGAGCGGCCCCATGGCCCCCGGGGCCGTGAACACCGCCCCGGCCAGCGTGACCAGGGCGGTCACACCCGCCAGCAGGGGGAGCGCTCCGACGAGCAGCCGCCGCGTCCGGCCCGTACGGCGCACCGGCTCCTCGGGGTCCTCCCGGTCCGTTCCCTCGGCGAGGCAGCGCTGCAGTTCGATGTGGCGGAACCGGTAGACGCCGCCGGTCTGCCGCAGCACGCCACGGCGGTGCGCGTCCTCCAGGAACCCGATGAGCCGGCGGGGGAGGCGTCCGGTGGCGGCGAACCACCAGCGCGCCACCGTGTAGCGGCCCCACGCCGACATGGCGCAGTTCCACAGCCACCACCACAGGGCCAGCGCCCCGTACACGGCCGCCCAGCGCCCGGCGGTGACGGCGTCCTCCCCGCGTCCCAGGCCCCAGAGCAGAAGGGTGCCGACGACCGGGACGAGCACCGCCTTGTGCGCGAACAGCGGGGAGGGGGCGACGGGAAAGGAGAGGGGTGCCAGGGCCAGCGCGGTGCGGCGGTCCTCGCGCAGCAGGGTGACGGGATCGCTCGCCCGGAGGTCGGCCGGGCGGCGGACGACGGCGAGTGCGCGGGTGATCGCCGCGACGGGGAGGATCAACAGGAAGGTGGCGAAGAGGACGGCGACGCCGTTGCCGGACACGACGGCCCGGATCCAGACCGCGAGCGCGCCCGCCGGAAGCAGTACGGAGAGGACGGCCCCCACCGGCCGGTGCCGCAGGGCGTGGAGCACGGCGTCGCGGGGTGAGCGCAGGCGCTGCGGGGGACGGACCAGGCTCCGGTGCTCGGCGATCCAGTCGAGCGCCCCGGCGCACACCGCTGCCACCAGGACGAGGAGACCCGCCCGGAGGCCGAGGCCGGGGACGACCGCCTGTCCGGCCGCGGGCAGCGACGCGGCGGTGACCGTCACCGCGAGGAGCAGCGCCAGCGGAAGGGAGACGCACAGGGTGCGGAAGGTCCACGGCACCTCCTCTCCGAGGCGCCACCAGGCGATGTCCTGGCCCGGACCGCGGGCCAGCCGGGCCAGGTACCGGCGGGCACGGTCGGCGGACAACCGGTCGCGGCGGCCCGGTACGCCCGCCGGGTCCGGCTGGTAGGAGGCGTCGACGAAGGCGTTCAGCAGATGCCGTTCGACCGCGTCCCGGGTGGTGAGGTCGCGCCGGTCCAGGAGGTCGTCGGGGCGGGCGCGGGTGTCGCTGTACGCGGCGCGGGCGAGGGAGACCATCAGCGGGGTGCGCAGGACGTCGCGCAGGTTCCGGGCCGCGTCGCCGCCCGCGCCGTCGGGGGCTGTCAGCCGGTCCAGGAGCCGGTCCCACTTCGTGGTGGAGTCGCCCTGCTCGCGACTGGTGCGCGGCAGGTAGGCGCGCAGGTCGGTCATGTCCAGGGGCAGCAGCCGGACGGCCGCCGCCCCCGGCAGACGCAGACCCGTGGCCTCCACCGCGTCGGTGAACGCGGCGGTGCGGCTGGTGAGGACGAAGCGGCCCTCGGGCAGCAGGCTGCCGCACAGCTCTTCCAAAGCCTTCGCCCGCGCCGTGGAGGGGAGTTCGTCGAAACCGTCCAGGACGGGCAGGACACGTCCGGAGGTGATCAGGTGGTGGGCGACGGTGCGGGCCGAGGCGTGGGAACCGTCCCCGGCCAGGATGCCGGAGTGCGTCTGGGCCAGCCGTCCGGCCGCCCACCACCACAGCGGTGTGCCGTCCCGCGGGTCCCAGGACGAGATCGGGAGCACGACGGGCACCGGATCGCCCTCCCCGCGCCCTGCCAGCAGACGGGCGGCCAGGTGGAGGACGAGGACCGACTTCCCGGCCCCCGCGTCGCCGAGGACCACGAGTCGCCCGTGGCTCAGACCCCCGTACAGCCGGACGATGTCGGAGAAGGAGCCGTCGAGCCGGGGCGCCTCCTGCCCGGGGCCCACGAGGTTCACCGCGTGGTCGCCGATGCCGCGCGGGGCCGCCGTCCAGCGCACCGGCAGCGGACCGGGATCGTGCACGCGGACGCCTGCCTCCTCCCGCGCGTACTGCTCCGCGAGGGTGCGCGCCAACGACGAGGCGGCCCGGCGCAGCTCCCCGGCCGACGGGGACCCGGGTCGGCGCCGCCCGCGGCCCCGAACGAGGACGACGGCGATCACGACACCCAGGACGAGACTCGCCGCTGCGGCCCACCGGTCCCCGGTCTGCGAGCCCAGCCGGGCGCCGTCCCAGGCCAGACCGGCGGCGATCAGGACGCCCACGAGGACGGCGGACGCGGGCGCGGCCCGCTCCGAGCGTGAGGGAGCGGCCTGCTGATAGACGATGTCGCCGGTCCGGTAGGCGTGCACCACCACGTCGGGTCCGCCCCCGTCCGTCCGGGGGACGTGGAGGTGGACCTGCTCGGCGCTGCCGAACGCCACACCGCCGTGGTCGGCGCGGACGGTGAAACCCTCACGGTCCGCCGGGTGTCCGGCGGTACGGGACGGGTGTGCGTCGGCGCGGCGGGGCGGACGCGCCTCGCGGTCCGTGGTGCGGGAGGAAGGCGCGTCGCCGTCGCCGTCGTCGCCGTCGTCGCCGTCGTCGCCGGTGTCGTCGGCGGCGCGTGGGGGGCCTGTGTCAGCCGGTCCGTTCAGCCCTGGGTCGGATCCGGCGCGGGAGGGCCGGAGACGGTCACGTCCCCGTGCGCGATGCCGAACGCGACCGACCCCCGGTCCGCCTGGATCCGCAGGTCCCCCTGTACGGCGATCCCGCCCCCGCCCTCCGCGCCCCCGCCGCGCGGGCCGTGCCGCCGCAGCAGCTCCCGCAGGGCGTCCGCCGCGTGGTTCCGTTCCTCCTCCGGCAGCTGTTCGAGCAGGTCCTCGATGCGGGACTGCCACACCGCGTCGTGCCGGGCGCGCACGCGTTCCGCGCTCGCCCCGCCGTCGTCCCGCGCGGCCGCGAGCTCCGCCGCGGTGCGGTCCAGCCGTTCCAGCTCCGCCTGTCGGCGTTGCCCGTCACCCCGGCCGAACCACTGCGCCACCGCCTGCCGGAGACCGGCCCACGCGTCCGTGCCCGCGGCCTGCACCACGGCGACGCCGCCCGCACCGGCGAGCGCCACCAGCGCCTGTTCCAGCATTCCCGCCCGCCCTCCCCGTGTCCGGTCGATCAGGCCCGTACGGTAACGCGTGACTCCGGGACCCCGCAGGCCGTCTGACGCCCCGCCAGGGAGATCCGCGTCACCCCGTACGTCTGACCGATCCGCCGCCCCGCTCTCCGCCGGCTGAGCACGAAGGGATGAATATGCCGCGATGGCGTCCCGGCGGCCGGGGCGAGGCGCCACGCTGCCGACGTGCGCAAACAAGGCAACACGGCCGTTCCCGCCCAGCGGAGCGCCGCACCGGGACCCGGGACCGACCGGGCCGTGGTGCCGCCCGCCCCCCGCGGCCCGGGCAGGCGGACCGGGTCCGTCGAGGCGCGTCTCCGCTACTGGTTCGACACCACGCTGACCCGGGGGACGCCCGCCCTCGTCGGCTGGCTCGCCCTCGCCTGCCTCGCCCTCGTCGTCCCCGTGAGCGCCCTGCTCGTGTGGACCGACCAGCGCGCCCCCGCCACCCTGAGTTCGAGGATCGCCGCGGTGTGGCGCAACACCGGACAGACCCTGCGCCTGGGCGGCGAAGTCGGCCCGCCGCTCCGTGTCGTCCTGTCGGTCCTCCTCGCCCTCATCGCGCTCTTCTACGTCTCCACCCTGGTCAGCCTCATCACCACCGGCATCACCGACAAGCTGCTCGCCCTCGACCGGGGACACGCCCCCGTCCTGGAGAGCGGGCACACCGTCGTCCTCGGATGGTCGGAGCAGATCCCGACCGTCGTCACCGAACTCGTCGCCGCACACGCCCATCGGCGCCGCGGCGTCATCACGGTGCTCGCCGACCGGGCGAAGGCCGACATGGACGAGGAACTCCACGCCACCGTCGGCGCCACCGGACGCACCCGGCTCATCTGCCGCAGCGGCCGTCCCACCGACCCGGTCGCGCTCGCCCGGGTGAGCCCGACGACGGCGGACTGCGTCCTCGTCCTCCCCAGGGACAGCCCCCACGACGACGCCGAGGTCGTCAAGACGCTGCTCTCCCTCTCGGCGGCCGTGGGCGAGGAGCATCCGGTGCGGGTCGTCGCCGCCGTCCGCGACGACCGCTATCTCAGCGCCGCCCGGCTGGCCGGCGGCCCCCTGTCCACCGTCCTGGACATGGACGACATCGCCGCACGCCTGCTGGTCCAGTGCGCACGGCAACCCGGACTCTCCCTCGTCCACCAGGAGTTGCTGGACTTCGCCGGGCACGAGTTCCACACGCTCCGCGAACCCGGACTGATCGGTCTGACCTTCCACGAGGCCAACGCCGTCAGCCCGGTGTCGAGTCTCGTCGGCATCGTCCGCGAGGACGGCACCGTCGTCCTCAACCCACCCGGTCGCACACCGATCCTGGACGGCGACAGCCTGGTCGTGGTCGCCGAGGACGCCGGCACGACCCACTGGGCGGCCACACCCGCCCCGTACGACCCTACGGCGATCCTGCCCGCCCAGCCCGCGGCGTCCGCCCCGGCCGAACGCCTCCTCCTCCTGGGGTGGAACCGCAGGGCACCGCGGATCATCGAGCACCTGTCCCGGCGCACGCCCCCCGGCTCGGTCCTCGACGTGGTGGCCGAGCCGCGCACCGCGACGGTCTCCGGCATCCGGGCCGTCACCGAGGCCGTCGGCCACCGCCTGTCCGTACGCCATCATCCGGGCGACCCGACCCTGCGCGACACGACGGACGCCCTGGACCTCACCGGACACGACGCGGTGATCGTCCTCGGCCCCGACCCCCGTCCGGGTCACGACGACCCGGACGACCGGACCCTCGTGACCCTGCTCCACCTCCGGGCCCGGGAGCGGGAACGGGCAGGCGAGCGGATCCGGTCGGCGGGCGGGCGCGTGCCCGTCGTCACGGAGATGACCGACGACCGCAACCGGCTGATCGCCCCCCTCGCCCACGGGGCCGACTTCGTCGTCAGCGGCAGGCTGATCGGGCTGCTGATGACACAGATCTCCCAGAACCCCCGGCTGACCGCGGTGTTCGAGGAACTCTTCGCACCGGGAGGGGCCACCCTCCACCTCCGCCCGGTGGGCCGGTACATCACGACGGGCC
Source organism: Streptomyces sp. Qhu_M48 (assembly GCF_051305195.1). Lineage (NCBI taxonomy): Bacteria > Bacillati > Actinomycetota > Actinomycetes > Kitasatosporales > Streptomycetaceae > Streptomyces > Streptomyces sp. Qhu_M48. The sequence continues at coordinate 3,051,825 of NZ_CP195432.1, forward strand.
GTGACGTCTCCTTCGCGACCGTCGTCGAATCGGCCGCCCGCCGAGGCGAGTGCGCCCTCGGCTACCGCGCGCACGGCTCCCCGCACGGCGTGAGCGTCAACCCTCCGAAGTCCCAGGTCCGGTCCTGGCATCCGGACGACCGGATCGTGGTCGTCGCGCCGGCGGAGTGACCGCCCGGCGCGTCCATGGCAGGCGCACGCGGAATACCCGCACACGCGGGGACGTTGGGGCCTGACATCGGTGCGAAGGTCGGTCTCGGAACGGACGGTAGGCATGCTGATCGGGGAGTTGTCCCGGCGCACGGGAGTCGGCGCGCGGCTGCTGCGGTACTACGAGGAGCAGGGCCTGCTCGAAGCCAGGCGCGGTCCGAACGGCTACCGCGTCTACGACGAGGAGTCGGTGGTCACCGTCCGGCAGATCCGCGTGCTCCTGGCCGCGGGCCTCACCACCGAGGTGATCCGCGCGGTCCTGCCGTGCGTGCACGGCGAACTCCCCGAGTTCGACTGGTGCGTCGACGTCCGGGCCGTCCTGGACCGGGAACTGGCGGCCGCCGAGGAGCGCATCGAGGACCTCCGCCGCAGCCACGACATGCTGGCCGGCCTCCTGGCGCGGCCCTGACACCGCGTCCGACGGCGGCGCGGTGCGGGCGTCCGTCGGCCCGGTCGGACGCGGTGCCCCCGTCGGCTCGGTCGGCTCCGCCGGGCGGAGACCGCGGGACGCCGGTCGACCGGTGGCGCCGTGCGCGCGTCAGGGGCGTACCCGCCAGGGGCGCGCCTGACCCGGCCCGGGGGAGCGGGCGGTGAGGAGGGAGTCGCGCACCTCGGTGGCCAGGGCCACGGGGTCGCCCGACGGCGTGACGGGGTAGGTGGTGCGCTGCCCGTTCCAGGCGCTCTCCCAGGCGTACCAGTCGATCGGGACGGGGGACTGTCCGGTGACGAGGGCCGTGTCGAGGGAGTCGAGGTACATCGTCCAGCGCACGGCGTAGAAGTCGGCCACGAGCCCGGACCACTCACGGTTGGCGTAGTCGTGCAGTCCGCCCGTGTCGCTGCCGGCGCGGTGACCCCAACTGGTCAGGATCGAGCGGGCGTCGAACTCGGCCGCGGCCCGCTCCGCCTCCGTCGCGCCCCAGGACCGCGCCTCCTCCAGCCAGGGCCCGAGGAGGAACCGCGTGTCGGTGGCGAGGAGCCGCTCCAGGAGCGCCAGGTCCTCCTTCCACTCGGCGGCCCGCGCACGGAAGACCGGCAGGTCCCCGGCGTCGTACGCGGCCTTGACCTGGGGGAGCAGGGTGCGGCTGCGGTTGGCCAGGGCCTGGCGGGCGACGTCGACGAGGTCGAACCGGTAGGCGTCGGTGCGCCGCAGCTCCGGCGCGACCCGCAGCAGTTCGGTCAGCGCCTGCCGCACGGTGGCGGCGTCGTAGCGCATCGACGGCGGACTCCACTTCGCCGACGTGACGGCCGTCAGCCGGGGACGCGCGGTGAAGAGGCTGTCCTGGGATTCGCTCCAGGTTCCCGACGGGGTGCTGTACGGGCCGGTGCGCAGCAGCTCCCACGCCGTGGCGGCGTGCGGGTCGGCCGCTCCGTACCGTCGTGCGGCGTAGTCGGCGAACCACGCCCGGTGGTCCAGGGGGCCGGTGCGCCAGGCCAGCTCGGTGAAGAGTTCGTACGCGACGGGGTTTCCGCCGGTGGCCTCCGGCAGGTACGCGATGCCCTGGAGGGCGCTGTCCGGCTTGCTGCGCCACGCGTCGAACCGGGTCGCCCACACCGCCGTGTTGGCACCGACGCTGGTGTGCCCGCCGAAGTTGGGGATGGTGCCGAACGCGTAGGGCGCCCCGTGCCAGGCGGCCTCCCGGTCGAGTCCGTCGTACCGGTCGGAGAGCCCGTCGACGATGAGCAGCCTGGACGCGCCGACCGCGTCGATGATCCGGGGCGACGGGTTGTTCTGCCAGCCGAGGAGGACCCAGGTGGCACCGGGGTGGGCCGTCTGCAGCGCGTCCATGACGGCCTTCCCGGCCGCCTCCAGGGGTACGTCGCCCGCCTGGCCGCCCTCGTGGAGCAGATCCATCTTGTACAGCGTCGACGCGCCGAACAGCCGGCGCTGGTGGCGGTAGAACGCCGCCGCGACCTCGCGGAAGACCGCGCTGCGCGGGTCGAGCCAGTCGGGTCGGTCGAAGCCGACCCACCGTCCCTGCGGGACCACCGGCCCGCCGGGGTTCCTGGCGGTGAAACCGGGCGGCACCGTGCCGAAGTAGCCGGGCAGCACCGGGACCATGCCGAGGCTCCGCAGCCGGTCGGCGATCCTGCGGCCGAGGGCGGCGCGCTGCCCGAGCAGCCGCCGGGACTCCGGCCCGGCGAAGCCCGACAGGTTCTGCATCAGCCACCACGGCTGGTGGGCCGGCCCCGGGATCCAGGCGCGCGTCTCCTCCTCGGAGTAGCCGAACTCCTGGAACGCCGCGTGGTAGACGGCGTCCGCGCCCATCTGCACGAACACCTCGTTGACCCCGCCGAGCGCGAGCAGATCGATCTGCCGCTCGTAGTCGGCCCAGGTGCGGTAGGCGCCGGAGTAGCCGTCGTCCGTGTCGTTGAGCGCGAACCGGTGCGGGACCGAGGCGTCCTTGCGGACCGGCACGGGGGCGGGCAGGGTCGCCGGGAGCATGGACGTGCTGGAACCGGGCCACCCGATGTCGACCCGGGCCGTGTGCTTCAGGTACCAGTTCACCCCGCCGAGGATCACGGCCGGGGTGGTGCCCTCGACCCGGACGCGGCCCGCGCCGCCGGAGAGGGTGAAGTAGTCGCCGGACGCGGGTCTGCTCACCTGGACGAGGGTGAACTGGGCGGCATGGGCCGGCAGCAGCCGCGCGAGGGCCGAGATCGCGGGGCCGGGCGCGGAGGCACGGGGGGCCGCGGTCGCGCCCGGGGGAGCGAACGGGCCTCCCAGCAGGGTGGCGGCGAGCGCCAGGACCGTCGCGTGGACACAGGCCCAGGATCTGAGGCTTCTCACGCCACCATCCTGAGCACCCGGCTCCACCGTGGCGGCTCCGCCGCAGTCGGCGGGCCGTGATTCACCGACTTGGCCCCAAGCACCGAGCCCCAAGCACCGAGCGCCGAGCGACGCCCCGGGGCCCTCAGTAGACGTCGCGGACGTAGCGCTTGTCGGCGGCCATCTGCCGGACGTACGCGGCGGCATCCTCCTCGCCCATGCGGCCGTGACGGGCGACGAGGTCGCGCAGGGCCCGGTCGACGTCCTTGGCCATACGGGCGGCGTCGCCGCAGACGGCGAAGTGGGCGCCGTCCCGGAGCCAGGACCAGAGGGCGGAGCCGTGTTCGCGCATGCGGTCCTGCACGTACACCTTGTTGCGCCGGTCGCGGGAGAAGGCGGTGTCGAGCCGGTCGAGGTGACCGGACGCCAGGTGTTCCGCCAGCTCCTCCCGGTAGTAGAAGTCGGTGGCCTCGCGCTGCTCGCCGAAGAACAGCCAGTTCCGTCCGGAGTGCCCGCGTGCCCGCCGGTCCTCCAGGAAGCCCACGAACGGGGCCACGCCGGTCCCCGGCCCGACCATGATCAGGGGCGTGCCGGGATCGGCGGGCGGGCGGAAGTGCGGGGAGCGCTGGACGAAGACCTGGACGGGGCCGTCGTCGGCGTGGTCGGCGAGGTGGGCGGAGCACACTCCGGTGCGGTCCCGGCCCCGGTCGTTGGTGTAGCGCACGACGGAGACGGTGAGGCGGACCTCGCCCGGGTGGGCGAGCGGGCTGGAGGAGATCGAGTAGAGGCGCGGCTGCAGGCGCTTGAGGACACCGGCCCATTCGGCGGCGGTGGCGCGCACGGGGAAGGCGCCGATCAGGTCGGCCCCCTGGAGTCCCCAGCTCCACTTGGCGAGTTCGTCCTTGTTGCCGGGCCGCAGGAGCCGTCGCAGGTCATGGCTCCCGGTGCGCTCGGCCACGAACCTGAGCAGGTCCGGTGTGATGCGGGTGATGTCGAGACGGGTGCGCAGCGCCTCGGCCAGGGGGAGGGAGCCGGAGTCGTCGGCCACGACGGGTTCGGCGGCGTCGAGTCCCGTGAGGGCGAGCCACTCGGCGACCAGGTCGGTGCTGTTGGCCGGCCACACGCCGAGGGCGTCGCCCGCCGCGTAGGAGAGCGCGCCGTCACGGGTGTCGAAGGCGAACCGGCGCACCTCCTTCTGGGAGCCGGGCAGGCTCAGCAGCCGGTTGCCGACGAGGAGCGTGGTGAACGGCGACGCCTTCGTGTACGCGGCGGGGTGCGCCGGGCCGGACGCGGCGGCGGTGACGGCCGCTGCGGGCGTCCGCGCCGGGGCCGCCGCCACCGTCGCGGGGGCGGGCGCCGGGACGGGGGCGGCGAGCAGGGGGAGGAGCGCCGTCAGCCAGGCCTCGGAGCCGGCGTCGTGGTCGGGTTCGCAGTCGGTACGGGGATGGAGACGGGTGGCACCGAGCTCGGCGAGGCGCCCGTCCAGGCGGCGGCCGTGGCCGCAGAAGTCGTCGTAGCTGGAGTCGCCGAGGGCCAGCACGGAGAAGCGCACGCCTTCCAGGCGCGGGGCGTCGGGGGAGCTCAGCGCCTGCCAGAAGGCCGCCCCGTTGTCCGGGGCGTCGCCGTCCCCGAAGGTGCTGGTCACCACCAGCAGATCGGCTTCGGGGCCGATCCGCGTCACGTCGGCGGACTCCATCGGGAGGAGCACCGGACTGTACCCGGCCTCGCCGAGGCGGCCGGCGGCGGTGGCGGCGACCTCCTCGGCGTTGCCGGTCTGGGAGGCCCAGAGGACCAGCAGGCGGCGCGCGCGCTCCGCGCCCCGCGCCTCCGGTCCGGACGCCGGGTCCGCCGGGACGGGGGGTGCCGTGCGCCCGGGCGCCGGGGCGTCGGCCCGCGCGTACGTTCCGGCGAGGACCCCGTCGACCCAGAGGCCGTGGTCCGGTGCGAAGGGGGCGGAGGCCGGCAGCACCGGGACGCGGCCGTCGGCGGGCGCGGTGGCGAGGCCGGTGAGGAATCCCGCGAGATAGCGGCGTTCGGACGCCGTGAACGGTGGCGGGACGAGGTCCGCGACGCCGAACAGGGCGGCGAGCGCGGGCGCCGGGCCGCTCGACGGTGTGGGAAGGGCGGCGGGCGGCGACGCGGTGGGGACCTCCGCGTCCGCCGGGGGACGCCGGTCCTGGCGTACGCGGGGGACCGGGGCGGTCGTCCTCGCGAGCGCCACCGCGCACGCCTTGAAGCCCGGTTGGAAGGAGAGCGGATCGACGGCGTCGTGGGTGACGGCGTTGACGCTGAGGTACTCGCCGAACAGGTCGTTCCAGTGGAAGGGGGCGAAGCAGTCGCCCGGCCGGACCCGGTCGGTCACCACGGCGGGCAGGACGGCGCGGCCGCGGCGCGAGGCGATCTCCAGGTGGTCGCCCTCGGTGACGCCGAGGGACCGGGCGTCCTCCGGGTGGATCTCGACGAAGGGACCGGGGTCCAGCTTGGCGAGTCGGGCGACCTTGCCGGTCCTGGTCAGGGTGTGCCACTGGTGCTGGAGGCGCCCGGTGTTGAGGACGAACGGGTAGTCGTCGTCCGGCAGTTCGGCCGGCGGGAGGTGCGGGCGGCCGAAGAACCGGGCGCGTCCGCCGGGCGTCGGGAAGACCAGCCGGGGGCGGCTGCCGTCCTCGCGTTCCAGCAGGGTCTGGCTGACACCGTCGTTGACGTAGCGGACCGGGTTGCGGTCGGGGCCGTCGACGGTGGGAGCGGGCCACTGGACGGGGGTGGCACGCAGCCGCTCGTACGTCACGCCGCGCAGGTCCCACCCGGTCTGCGGGTTCCACGCCCGCCTCAGCTCCTCGAACACCTCCTCCGACGAGGCGTACGTGAAGGAGTCGGCGAAGCCCATCTCGCAGGCGACCCGGGCGATGAGCCGCCAGTCCGGCAGGGCCTGGCCGGGCGGGTCGACGACGCCCCGGACGAGGGTGAGGTTGCGCTCCGAGTTGACCATGACGCCGTCGGACTCCGCCCACAGCGTCGCGGGGAGCACGACATCGGCGTAGGCGTTGGTCTCCGTCTCGGCGAACACATCCTGGGTGACGACGAGTTCGGCCGCCTCCAGGGCGGCGATGACGGTCTTGCGGTTGGCGACCGAGGCGACGGGGTTGGTGCAGATGATCCAGCACGCCTTGATGTCCCCGGCCGCCATCCGCTCGAACATGTCCACCGTGCCGCGGCCGACGTCGGTGCGGAGCGATCCCTCGGGGATGTTCCACAGCTCCTCGGTGAACGCCCGGTCGGCGTCGACGAGCACCGAGCGCTGGCCGGGGAGTCCCGGGCCCATGTACCCCATCTCGCGACCGCCCATGGCGTTGGGCTGGCCGGTCAGGGAGAAGGGACCCGCCCCCGGACGGCAGAGGGCCCCGGTGGCGAGGTGGAGGTTGACCAGCGCGTTGGTGTTCCAGGTGCCGTGGACCGACTGGTTCAGGCCCATGGTCCAGCAGCTCATCCACGCGCCCGCCTCGCCGATCCACCGCGCCGCCCGCCGGATGTCGGCCTCGGCGAGCCCCGTGACCGCGGCGACCCGGTCGGGCGGGTAGTCGGCGAGGAAGGCCGGCATCGCCTCCCAGCCCTCCGTGAACTCGGCCACGAACTCCTCGTCGACGTGTCCGTTCTCGACGAGCAGGTGCAGCAGGCCGTTGAGGAGGGCGAGGTCCGTGCCGGGCTTGATCCGCAGGAAGAGGTCGGCCTTGTCGGCGGTGGCGTTGCGCCGCGGATCGACGACGATCAGCTTCGCCCCCGCCGACCGCACCCGGTCCATCATGCGGAGGAAGAGGATCGGGTGACAGTCCGCCATGTTGGCACCGATGACGAGGAACGCGTCGGCGTGGTCGAAGTCCTGGTACGAGCCGGGCGGGCCGTCCGCGCCCAGGGACAGCTTGTAGCCGGAGCCGGCGGACGCCATGCACAGCCGGGAGTTCGACTCGATGTGCCGCGTGCGCACGAACCCCTTGGCCAGCTTGTTCGCCAGGTACTGCGCCTCCAGCGACATCTGCCCCGACACGTAGAACGACAGCGCGTCCGGCCCGTGCTCGTCCAGGATCGCGCGCAGCCGGCCCGCCACCGCCGTGACCGCCTCGTCGACGTCCGTCGCGGCGGGCTCAACCGCGCGCTCCGTCCGGACGAGCGCGGTGCGGGCCCGCCCGGTGGCCGCCATCATGTCGGCACTGGTGGAGCCCTTCGTGCACAGACGGCCGCGGTTCGCCGGATGGGCCTTGTCCCCGGAGGCCTTCAGGGCCCGCCGCAGGCCGGTCGCCGGGTCGCGCGCCACGTCGAGGACGATTCCGCAGCCGACCCCGCAGTACGAGCAGACCGTCCGGACCCCCTCGGTCCGTGCGGCCTCGGTCCGCGAGTCCGAAGACGCCACCTGGACTCCTCCCTCCCCTGTGCGGGCACTCCCACGTCCCACCGGCGTCGGCGCGGCGGACGGTGGGAGGTCTCCCACCCCTCGACCGTAGAAGGGCCCGGTTTCCGGATGATCACGCCCCCGTCGCACGGAGGGTTACGCCGCCCGCACGACGGCCGGGCGCCCGCGGTGAGCGGGGCGCGCACGGTCCGGACGGGGTCGGGGCGGGGTCAGGGGGCGGCCGGCGGCGCGTACCGCCCCGCGTACGGGCGGCTCCGCGGCCCGGAACGAGGGACAACCGTCCGGTGACGGGTGATCAAAGCCCTCGGCCGTGGGTACACATGGGGAGCCGTTCCCCCCACCTCGTGCCGGCCGCAGCAGAGGAAGAACCCATGGACCTGTCCCCCCACCGCGACTCGGCGGACGTCATCGTGGTCGGAGCCGGACCCGCCGGCTGCGCCACGGCCCACCACCTGGCCCTCGCCGGCCTCGACGTCCTGCTCCTGGAGAAGGCGACCTTCCCCCGGGACAAGATCTGCGGAGACGGGCTCACCCCGCGCGCCGTGAAGGAACTCGTCGACATGGGCGTCGACACCGAGGGGGCCGGCTGGGTCAGGACTCGGGGCCTGCGGGTCCACGGCTCGGGGACCACGGTGGAGATGCCCTGGCCCAGCGTGGCGTCCTTCCCCGACTTCGGACTCGTGCGCAGCCGGATGGACCTCGACCACCTGCTCGCCCGAACGGCCGTCGCGTCCGGAGCGCGCCTCCTGGAGGGGACCAAGGCCACCGGGCCGGTCTTCGAGCCGGGCACCGACCGGGTGGGCGGCGTGGTCGCCCGGCGGGACGGCGCGCCCCACACCTACCGGGCGCCGCTGGTGGTCGCCGCGGACGGCGCGTCGAGCCGGCTGGCCGTCGCCCTCGGCCTGCACCAGCGCAGGGACCGGCCCATGGGCGTGGCCGTGCGCCGCTACTACACCGTGCCCCACCGCGACCAGGACCACCTGGAGGCCTGGCTCGACCTGGAGACCCGCGACCCGCGCGGCCGGACGTACATGCCGTTCGGCTACGGCTGGGCCTTCCCGGTCGGCGACGGCTCCTTCAACGTCGGTCTGGGCACCTTCCACATCGGCCGCAGACCCGAACTCGACCACCGGCGGCTCTTCGGGGAGTGGACCGAGCGCATCTCCCCGGTGTGGCGCTTCGACGAGGCCCACGCCACCGGCCCGCTGCGCGGAGCGCCGCTGCCCGCTGGCCTCAACCGGCGCCCCCAGTACACCCGCGGTCTGCTCCTGACCGGCGACGCCGGAGGAATGATCAACCCGCTCAGCGGCGAGGGCATCGACTACGCGATGGAGTCCGGCCGACTGGCCGCCGACACCATCACCCACGCCCTGCGGCAGCCCACCGCGCACGCCCGCGAGGCGGCCCTGCTCGCCTACCCCGAAGCCGTCCGCGCGGCCTACGGCCGCTACTTCACCGTGGGGCGCCTCGTCGTGCACGCCCTCAACCACCCCCGTGTCATGAAGATCGTCGCCACGAAGGGCCTCCGCCGGCCCGTCCTCCAGCGCTTCATCTTCAAACTCTGGGCCAACCTCACCGACCCGCACAGCGACGACGCCCTCGACCGCGTCATCACCGCGCTCCAGCGCGCGGTCCCGGCGGCCTGACCCTCCGCACGGACCTCTCCGCCGCCCGTACGCCCGTGCGCCTACACCCGTACGCCCGCGCCCGTACGCCCACGCCTGTACACCCGTGCGCCCGTGCGCCCGTCAGGAAGGCTCTCGTCGTGGGCGAGGCAGCCGTGACCTCGCTCCACCCTCGCGATCCGGGACCGCTGGCGCGGTGCCGCGAACCCCTCCCGGTGGACACGTAGGGTGAGGTTCCGTGTCGCCGCGTGAGGAGTGCCGATGAGCAGCCAGTGGGCCCTGGTCGTCGCCGGGGGCGTGGTGGCCGGGTACGGGGCGTTCTCGCGACGCCTTTCCACGACCGTGATCTCCGGGCCCCTGGTGTTCATGGCGTTCGGCCTGGCGATGGGCCCGCTGGGCCTGGACCTGATGAGCCTGGCCGAGGAGCCCGAGCTCACCCGGAGCCTGCTGGAGAGTGCGCTGGTCCTGCTGCTGTTCGCGGACGCGGCGGCGATCCGCCCCCGCGACCTGCGCCTGGAGGAGTTCCTGCCGCTGCGGCTGCTCGCCGTGGGTCTGCCGCTCACCATCGCGCTGGGGTGGCTCCTCGCCTGGCCCCTGCTGCCAGGGCTCGGCCTGTGGGAACTCGCGCTCGTCGGCATCATCCTGGCGCCGACGGACGCCGCCCTCGGGCAGCAGGCCGTCGCCGACAAGCGGGTTCCGGCCCTGGTCCGGGGCGGTCTGGGGGTCGAGTCGGGTGTGAACGACGGACTGGCCCTGCCCTTCTTCGTCCTGGCGCTCGCGGCCGCCGGCGAGGGCCCGGGGGAGTCCGGCGTCGTCGAGACGTTTCTGCGTGCGCTGCTGCTGAGCGGTGTGGTCGGCATCGTCGTGGGAGGGGCCGGTGCCGCCCTCCTCCGCCGGTCGGCGGACCGGGGCTGGAGCAGCGCCGCGTGGCGGCCGTTCCTGACGATCGCCGTTCCCGTCGTCACCTACGCGCTGTGCGTGGCGGCCGAGGGCAGCGGCTTCATCGGCGCCTGGACCGCCGGCCTGGCGTTCGGCATCCGGGTGCGCCGGGCACCGGCCGGCGGCGGCGCACCGCTCGGAGGCGGCGCACCGCGCGGCGGCGTCCGCGAGGAGGGTTCGGACCCCGCACGGAGTACGGAGTTCACCGAGCGTCTCGGTCTGCTGCTCAGCTCGCTGAGCTTCCTGGTCTTCGGCGCGGTCATCCTGGGGCCGGTGCTGGAGCACCTCACCTGGCGGACGGTGGTCTACGCGGTGCTCAGCCTGACCGTCATCCGGATGCTGCCGGTCGCCCTCGCCCTGATCGGCACGGGCCTGCGGCCGGCTTCCGTCGCCTACATCGGCTGGTTCGGCCCGCGAGGACTCGCCTCCCTGGTGTTCGGCCTGATGGCGTTCGAGGAGCACCTGCCCGGAGTGGCCCTGCTGAGCGAGGTCGTCGCCGTGACCGTCGGTCTGAGCGTCCTCCTGCACGGCGCCTCGGCCCCCTTCCTGGGGCGGCGCTACGGCGACTGGTTCGCGCGCACCCTGCGTACCGCACCGGATCTGCGCGAGAACGCGCTCGCGGCCGACGCCGCGCCGGGCGGGCGCGCCTCCTCCGGCTAGGGAGCCCCGGCTCTCCAGGGTCGAGGGCCCCCCGGGGCTCTCCGGAGTCCGGGGGAGCACCGGATCGTCACGGGTGGCAGATCAGGCGCCCGGCCGGGCATTGCGGGAGAATCCGACCATGCTGATCGCACTGCCGACCCCGCCGGGCGTCGACGGCGTCCGGGGTCCGAGGCCGGGCGCCGCCGCATGAGGCGCGGAACCCCGCTGCGACGCAGCCGCCGCCTCCGCGCCGGCACCACCCAGCTGCTGTTCGTCCTCGTCGGGCTGGCCCTGGGCCTCGCCCTGCCGAGGATCGCCCGGGGACCGCGGATGCCGGCGCGGCAGGTGGTCGACATGCTGCTGGCCCTGGGTTTCGGCGTCCTGGGCATCACCGCCGTGATCTTCTCGCTGCTGTTCCTGGTGGTGCAGTGGGCCCACACGTCGTTCTCGCCCCGGCTGACGCTGTTCCGCGAGGCCCCCATCGTCTGGCGGACCTTCGCCTTCGCCCTCGGCCTCGCCGTGTACTGCGTCACGGCGGCCCTCGCCATCGGCGCCCACCCCGAGGTGTCGGCGGCCGTGCCGGGCCTCGCCGGGCTCGTCCTGCTGGCGTTGCTGGCCCTGCTGCGGAGGCTGCAGCTGAGGGCCTTCGAATCCGTCCAGCTCGCTCCGGTCCTCCAGGCGGTCACCGAGCGGGGCCGGGCACTCCTCGACGACCTGTACGCGCGGAGCGCCGGACAGGGGACGCCCGCCCCGCTTCCCCCGCCGAGTACGACGATCACCTGGCCCGAACCCCTCGCCGTGCTGCAACAGGTCGACACGCAGCGGCTGCTCACCACCGCCCGGGCGGCGAACGCGGTCATCGTCCTGCACGTCGTCCCGGGCACCACACTGCTCCGGGGGACCCACGTCGCCGACGTGCACGGCGCGCGACTGCCCGCGGCGGCCGTCCTGGACGGGCTGGTCACCGGGGCCGAGCGGACCTTCGAGCAGGACCCCCTGCTCGCCTTCCGGCTCCTGGCCGACATCGTGCTGCGGGCCCTGTCCCCGGCGGTCAACGACCCCGCCACCGCGGTGCAGGGCCTCGACCACCTGGAGGACCTGCTCACCGGACCCGTCGCCACCCGTTCGGGCCGACCCCTGCGGATCGCCGACGCCGACGGCGAGGTGCGCCTCGTGATCGAGCTGCCGGACCGGGACGCCTTCCTGCGCACCGGGCTCGACGACGTCATCGCCGCCGCCTCCGACGCACCGATGGTCCTCGTCCGCCTGCGCACCCTGCTGAAGCGCCTGACGGCCCAGAGCCCCCCGGACGGCAGGGAGGTCCTCACCCGCCGGCTGGCCTGGGTCGAGCGAGAACTCGCCGACGGCTTCCCCGCCCTGTGGCGGGAGACGGCGGACGGCCCCGAGGGCTGAGCCGCACGGAGCGCGGCTCAGCCCTCGGGGCCCTTCCCCGGTCAGGACGCCGGCACTTCCTCCGCCGGCAGCCTGCCCGCTGCCACCGCGTCGACCAGTGCCCGGTGGTCGTGCTCGTTCTGGTCGGCGTAGGCCTCCGCGAACTGTGCGACGGCCCGGTCGAAGGAGGTCCCGCCGCCGAGGTACGCGGCGATCGCGATCCGGTCTCCGGACCGCGCGTGCGCCCGCGCCAGCGTGACTCCGCACAGTTCGCCGAACGCCTCCATGTCCTTGGGCCGCATCCGCTCGGGCATGGCGATGCCCTTCCAGTCGCGCAACTGGCGGATGTAGAAGTCGCGCTTCCGGCCGTCGATGCCGTCCACCCGCTCCCAGCCGAGGAAGATGTCGCTGGCGGCCTGCATCAACCGCTGTCCCGCGACCACCCGCTCGCCCTGGTTGCGGTAGATGCTCGCGCCGACGTGTGCGGCGAGCACGGAGGTGTCGGCCTCCTTGGCCTGGAGGAAGAGCGGGTCCTCGTCGTCCCGGCCGAGGAGCAGGAAGATCCAGCAGCGGGTCCCGACGCTGCCGACGCCGACCACCTTGCGCGCCACGTCCGCCAGGCGGTACTCCTCCAGGAGCGTGCGCCGGTCGGAGCTCAGGGTGCGGACGTACCGTCCGATCAGGGCACGGAACTGGCGCTCCAGCTCGGTGCGCTCGACATCCGGGAGGATGTCGCCGATGGGGACGAGCAGCGGGGGATCGGCCGCGATCACGGGCCGTCCGTCGACCGTCTCGGTGACCTTGGCGAAGGTCTGCAGGCTGTCCCGGGTGCGTGCCTTCGCCATGGCGCGGGCCAGGTTCCGCTGACCGCGCCGGTGGAGCCGGTCGGCGGCCAGGGCCTCGAGGCGGTCCGAGTCGATCTTGGCGTACCAGACGTCGATGGTGCGCATGGCGGCGAAGCGGGTCATCGCCTCCCGGTACGAACGGACCGTGTTCCGGACGATGCGGGCGCGCTCGGCGTCGTCGAAGCCGTTCGCCCGGCCCGCGATGACGAAGCTCGCCGACAACCGCTTGACGTCCCACTCCCACGGGCCCGGCAGCGTCTCGTCGAAGTCGTTGATGTCGAACATCAACCGTCGCTCCGGCGAGGCCAGCAGACGGAAGTTCAGCATGTGCGCGTCCCCGCACAGCTGGGCCGTGAAGCCCGAGCGCGGGGTGGCGGCCAGGTCGGAGGCCATGATGGCGGCGGCGCCCCGGTAGAAGCGGAACGGGGACTCCGTCATCCGGGCGTACCGGATCGGGACCAGTTCGGGCACCCGTGTCGCGGACTGGGCCTCCAGGATGGTCAGCGGGTCCGGCCTGTGGGGTGACGGCCGGTACTCGGCATGGCTCGACCGGGGTGCGCCGCGCCGGGCCTTCTTGCCGAGCGCCGCGCGTTCCTCGGGCGTGGCGTGGGGCGCCGCGCGCGTCGCCGCATTGGTCTTCCGGGGCATCGAAAGCCCTCCTGCCTGGCCCGTCGAACCGTCGTCGGGGTGCGTCCGGGGTTCACCCCGGGGTCACGTCCGCGGCAGCCGGGGAGCCGCGCACAGCGCCCAGATGACGATGACGTCGATGGCGATCAGGAGCATCGCCCAGAACGGGTAGTAGGGCAGCCACATGAAGTTCGCGATCATGCCCAGACCCGCCAGCGCGACGCCGATCATCCGGGCCCACAGGGCTCCCTTGAACAGGGCGAAACCCGCGAGCAGCATGATGATGCCGAGGATGAGGTGGACCCAGCCCCAGCCGGTCAGGCTGAACTGGTACACGTAGTTGCGGGTGGTGACGAACAGGTCGTCCTTGGCGATGCCGGCGATCCCCTGGAACAGGGTCATCAGGCCGACGAAGATCATGAGGACCGCGGCGAAGACCACCCACCCACCGACGACGGGACCGCTCCCGCCGTGGCTTCGCGCCGTCCCGCCCTGCTGGGTTCCGCTCGTGTTGCTGGTCATGGGGCTCTCCTTGGGGTACGGACGACCTGGGCGGAGGCGGTCACGAGCCGAGGATCCGGCTCTTCTGGGCCGCGAACTCCTCCTCGGTGAGGACGCCTTGCGCCTTCAGCTCGCCGAGGTCCTTGAGCTGGGCGATCCTGCTGCTCATGTCGTCGGCCGGCGCGGCCGGTGCGGACGCCGGCGCGGCGGCGGGTGCCGCCGCCTGCTGCTGGGGCGGCTCCTGCTGGGCCCAGCGCCCGGCCTGACGCCGCGAGACGCGGTTGGAGACGGCGGTCGCCGTTCCGGCCACCACCGCGGTCCGCGCGACCCCTCGAAGAAGTCCTGGCATGACGGTTGTCTCCTTGCCTCTGCCGAGCCCTGTCTCTGCCCCGGCCGTACTCCGACCGGGTGGATCCCGCTCCTCAGGTGTAGCCGTCGCCCGTCGCGGGCTCCTCGGCGTCGAGCGAGGCCAGCAGCGCCTGTACGGGGATACGGCCTCCGGCCACCAGCTGCGCGCCGCTGCGCCGCAGCGCCCGTGCGAGAGGGGCGGCCCAGAGGTTCTCGTACACCAGGATCCCGGCCGAACTGCCGGGCTGCAGGGCGGTGCCGGCCTCCAGGACGTCGTCCTCACCGAGGAGTCCGGACGAGGCGCCCTCGAACACCGACAGGTCGAGTTCGCCGTCACCGTCGAGGTCCTTCAGCTCCACGACGACGACACCCCCGTCGAGGTCCTTGCGGACGAACAGGAGGTCGAGGATGCGGACGATGCCGCGGTCGACCAGGTCGAGGAGGAGGGAGAACCCCTCGCCCGTCATCCGGTTGCCCGGGAACTCGACGACCAGATAGTCGACCGGTCCCATGTCCTCGAAGTCGTCGCTCATGTCCAGATCGCTCATGACCACTCCACACCCGCTGGTTGGATGCCGTGACAGCTTCCGGCCTCGTCCGCCGTCGTGTGGGGGAAGGCAAGATCCGACGGAACTCTCCCTCCATTGCAACAGCCGCCGGACCGCTTCGCACCTTTACGGAGGGGCCGCCCCACACCCTCGCGGAGGGGCGCGTCCGGGGGGCCTTCGGCGAGCCGGAACACGGACCCCCGACGCGAGAACGGCGGGCCGGGTTCTCCTCATCGGGAACCAGTTCGCCGCGGCCCGCTCCTCCTGCGGTCGGACGGGAATCCGGCCTCGGGAGGGATTCGTCCAACTCCCTTCTGAGCGAAGGTGCGTGAGACGAGTCCCTTCACCCCGCCAAGGACCTGACGCACTGTGAGAAGCAGACGAACGGCATCCGGCGTGGCCCTCAGCGCCCTCGAGACACTCATACCCGCGCTCACGCCGCCGGCCGCCGCCCCGGCCGTCCCGGCGCCCAGGGCGGCCGTCGATCCCCTGAAGCCGTACACGCAGCAGAAACCGCGCTGGAAGCGCTGCGACGCCGAGGCGCCGGCGGAGTACGAGTGCGCGACGATCAGGGGTCCGCTCGACGTGATCCGTGCCGCGCTCGGCGAGAAGAAGATCTCGTACCTCGGGTACTCCTACGGCACATACCTCGGTGCCGTCTACACGCAGATGTTCCCGCGGCGTGCCGACCGCTTCGTGCGGGACAGCGCGGTCGATCCGGCGCGGATCTGGCGCGGCATGATCCAGGTGTGGGCGGAGGGCGCGGAACCGGCGTTCACACGGTGGAGCGGGTGGACCGCCGAACGGCACGCGACGTACGGACTCGGGGACACCCCGGCCGAGGTCCGCACGAGCTTCTGGGCCGTCGTCTGCGCCGACACCCGCGCCTGGCCGCGCGACCCGGAGCGGTACCGCCGCGACGCCGTCCGCGACAAGGCCAGGTACCCGCTGTACGGCGACTTCGCGTCCCACATCAAGCCGTGCGCGTTCTGGGGGAACGGGTCCGAACCCGCCACCAAGGTGGACAACACCGTCGGAGCGCTCATCCTGCAGAACGAGTGGGACTCCCAGACCCCGCTGGTCAGCGGCCAGGGGCTGCGCCGCACCATGAAGGGCTCCCGGATGGTCACGGTCCTCGGCGGCCAGGGCCACGGCGTCTACGGCTCCGGGTCCTGCGCCGACCGCACCGCCACGGCCTATCTGGTGACGGGCGGACTGCCCCCCCGCGGACGTGACGTGCCAGGCCACGCCGGCCCAGGCCCGGAACCGCCTGGAGCTTCCGCTGCCGACACCCCCGGGCATCCCGGGCCGGCGGCTCGGCCTCTGACCGGACCCCCGGCCCCCTGACGAAAGGGGCTCTCCCCCCGCGGGGAGAGCCCCACCGTCGTGCTCTGCGGGTGGAGCGACACCGCCGCGCTTACGTCAACACCCTTGACCTTGTCGAGCACCGCGGAGTCTCATGGGCCCACTTCGGAGGCTCCCCGCGCCCGGGTGCCTCCGCGACCCGAAGGAACGCCCATGGACCACCTCGACTCGCTCCGGGACGTCGACCCCACCCCCTTCTGGCTCGACGACCCCCGCCGCCCGCGGCCCGCCCCCGCCCTCGTCGGCGGCACCACCTGTGACCTGCTCGTGGTCGGCGGGGGCTACACCGGCCTGTGGACCGCCCTCCTCGCCAAGGAGCGCGACCCCTCCACCGACGTCCTCCTCGTCGAGGCGGACGAGGTCGGCGGCGCCGCCTCCGGCCGCAACGGAGGGTTCTGCGAGGCCAGCCTCACCCACGGCCTGGCGAACGGCCTCCAGCGCTGGCCCGAGGAGATCGGCCTCCTCGAACGGCTCGGCCGCGAGAACCTCCAGGCCATCGAGGACACGATCGAGCGCTACGGCGTCGACTGCGACTGGGAGCGCACCGGCTCCCTCGTCGTCGCCACCGAGCCCTACCAGCTCGACGGCCTCGCGGAGGAGGCCGAGGCCGCCGCCCGCCACGGCGGCAGGCCGCTCCTCCTCGACCGCGAGGCGGTCCGGGCCGAGATCGACTCCCCGACCTTCCTCGGCGGCCTCTTCCAGCGGGACGACGTCGCCATGGTCAACCCGGCACGGCTCGCCTGGGGCCTCAGGCAGGCCTGTCTCGACCTCGGCGTCCGCATCCACGAGCACACCCCCGCGACCTCGTTCGACGAGCGCGGCGCCGTGATCGGCGTCGGCACCCCCTACGGCCGGATCACCGCCGGACGCGTCGCCCTCGCCACCAACGCCTACCCGTCCCTGCTCCGGCGCCACCGCCCGTACACCGTCCCCGTCTACGACTACGCGCTGATGACCGAGCCGCTCACCGAGGCGCAGCTCGCCTCCGTCGGCTGGGCGCGCCGCCAGGGCTTCGCGGACTGCGCCAACCAGTTCCACTACGTCCGCCTCTCCGCCGACAACCGCATCCTGTGGGGCGGTTACGACGCCGTCCACCACGGCGGCCCGGTCCGCCCCGAACACGACCGGCGGCCCGAGACGTACGCGACACTCGCCCGGCACTTCTTCACGACCTTCCCGCAGCTGGCAGGGGTCCGCTTCAGTCACGCCTGGGGCGGGGCCATCGACACCAGCACCCGTTTCTGTGTCTTCTTCGACACGAGCCACCGGGGCAAGGTCGCCTACGCCGCCGGATTCACCGGCCTCGGCGTCGGCGCCACCCGCTTCGGCGCCGGCGTCATGCTCGACCTGCTGGCGGGCGAGTCCACCGAGCGGACCCGCCTGGAACTCGTACGCCGCAAGCCGCTGCCCTTCCCGCCCGAGCCCGCCCGCTCGCTCGGCATCGCCCTCACCAAGTGGTCCATGGCCCGCGCCGACCTGAACGAGGGACGCCGCAACCTCTGGCTGCGCACCCTCGACCGCTTCGGCCTCGGCTTCGACAGCTGACCCGGCCGCCGGGGTCACCGGCGGCGCAGGGCGCGTCGGGCGTGGTCGAGGGTGACGGCCGCCAGCAGCGGACCCCAGGCGACCAGGGGGAGGTAGGCGGCGGTCATCACCAGGCCGGCGAAGCCCTGCGGCGCGTCGGGGGAACCCAGGTTGTCGGGGCCGTACCACTGGAGGGCGCCGAGGACGCCGCCGGCGGTGAGGACGAGGGCGCCCAGGGCCGCCGGGACGATCGCGGCGAGCGGGTGGATCCGGCGGCCGCCGATCAGGGGAACCGGCGCGGTACCACCCGGCCCCAGGGGCGGACCAGGCCGAGGGTGAGGAAGGCCAGCACCTCGGCGAGCGTGCTCAGGGTCAGCATGGAGAAGGTGCCCCACCCGATGACGTCCGCGTGGAGCAGGGCGAGCGCCTCGCCGGAGAACCCCATCGGCGCGCCGAAGGCGAAGGCGATGCGCCACAGTCCGGACGGCACCGTCGACCAGACCGCCGCCTTGGCGGCGCGCACGGCCCAGCGGGGGGCGGGGGCGGTGCGGGCGGCGGTCGTCGGCGACGCGTTGATCAGCCCGCAGATCACCGTCCGGCTGCTGAGGCGGCTTGCCCCGGAGCCCGCGCCACGGGAGCGCGCCCGGGCGGCGCAGGCGCCGGGCGGCGTCGGGGCGCTGACCGCCCGGGAGCGTGAGATCGCCGGACGCGTCGGCGACGGGGCCACCAACGCCGAGATCGGCGCGGCCCTGTTCATCTCGCCCGGGACGGTGAAGAACCACCTCGCCACGATCCAGCGCAAGGTCGGAGCCCGCAACCGGGTCGGCGTCGCCGCCTGGGCGTGGGAGCACGCCCGGCCGCCCGTCCGCTGAGAGCGGCGCCGGCCCCCGCCGGGGGGCATGACAGCCGCCTTCGTTCGCCTCGTCCGGGCGCCGCAGGATCCGTCACCGGCCCGCGGGGAAACGGCCCCGGCGGGGGACCGAGTCCAGGAGCAGGCGGGTGTACGGGTGTTCCGGGGCCGCCAGGACCCGCGAGGCGGGGCCCGTCTCCACGACCTGGCCGGACCTGAGCACGAGGACCTCGTCGGCGATGTGCCGCACCACCGCCAGGTCGTGGGTGACGAAGAGGTAGCCGATGCCCGACGCGCGGCGGATCGCGCCGAGGAGTTCGAGGATCTGGGCCTGGATCGAGACGTCGAGCGCGGCGACGGCCTCGTCGAGGACGAGGACCCGCGGTTCCACGGCGAGCGCGCGGGCGATCGCCACGCGCTGCCGCTGGCCGCCCGAAAGACCGCGGGGGAGGGCGGCGGCCTCGCGGGTGCCGAGGCCGACCTGGTCCAGCAGTTCGGCGACCCTGGCCCGGCGTCCGGCGGGGCCGAGGGCGGTGTGGAGGCGCAGGACCTCGTCGAGGCAGCCGGAGACGGTCACCCGGGGGTCGAGCGAGAGGTACGGGTCCTGGAAGACCATCTGGATCTCCCGGGCCCTGGCCAGCCGTTCGGCCCGCCCCCGGGGCCGCGTGGAGCGGTCCCGGCCGTTCAGGCGGACGGTCCCGCCGTCCGGGCGCTCCAGGCCGACGAGCATCCGCACGGTGGTGGTCTTGCCGCTGCCGGACTCCCCCACGAGGGCGAGGGAGGCCCCGGGCGCCAGGGTGAACGACACGCCGTCGACCGCCGCGTGGTCCCCGTACCGCTTCCGCAGCCCCTCGACGACCAGCCCTTCGACGGCCGAGCCTTCGACGACCGGGCCTTCGGCGCCCGGTCCCCCCTTCGCTGAGACGGTCACAGCGTGATCCCTTCGTCGGCGCGGTGGCAGGCGGCGAGTCCGTCGCCGTGCCGGGCGAGCACGGGCTTCTCCTCCGAGCAGCGCGGCACCGCGTGGGCGCAGCGCGCGGCGAAGGCGCACCCCGGCGGCGCCTCGGAGAGGGAGACGGGCCGTCCGGGGATGGGCCGGGGCGGGGCCGCGTCCGCGGTGATGTCCGGCGTACAGGCGAGCAGCCCGGCCGTGTACGGGTGGCGCGGCCGGTCGAACAGTTCGTCGGTGCCCCGTGTCTCCACGATCCGGCCCGCGTACATCACGTACACCCGGTCGCAGACCGTGGCGGCCAGTTCGAGGTCGTGGGTCACGAACAGCAGGCCCGTGCCGCGCTCCGCCCGCAGTCCGGCGAGGAGGCCGACGATCTCCGCCTGGGTCGTGACGTCCAGGGCGGTGGTCGGCTCGTCGGCGACGATCAGCGCGGGTTCGGCCGCGAGGGCCGCCGCGATGACCACCCGCTGGAGCATGCCGCCGGAGAACTCGTGCGGACGGCGGCGCAGGGCGCCGCGCGGGTCGCGGATGCCGACCGCGTCGAGGAGGTCCAGGGCCCGCGCGGTCGCCGCGGCGGCCGGGGTGCCGGCCGCGCGGAGTCCCTCGGTGAGGAAGTCGCCGACGCGGCGCAGCGGGTTCACGGAGGCGCGCGGGTCCTGGTAGACCATCGCGACCTGCCGGGCCCGCAGCGCGGTCAGTTCCGCGCGGTTCATGGCGAGGACGTCCCGCCCGGCGACCCGGACCTCGCCGCTGGTGCGCGCGCCAGCGGGCAGCAGCCCGAGGACGCTGCGGCAGGCCACGGACTTGCCCGAGCCGGACTCGCCGACCAGGCCGACGCTCTCCCCGGGCGCCACCCGGAGCCCGACACCGTCGAGGATCGGCCGCGCGGCGCGATCGTCGGCGAGCCGGACCCCGAGCCCGTCGATCTCCAGGACCGGGTCCGTGTCCCGCTGCTTCCTCGTGTCCGGCATGCCGTTCACCGTTCCCGCCTCGCGATCCGGTCGGCGAGCCCCTCGCCGACGATGCCGAACGCCACCACCGCGAGCACGATGCACACGGAGGGCGCGAGGGCGGGCAGCATCGCCCCCTGCTGGACGGCCGCCTGGCCTTCGTTGATCATGGCGCCCCAGTCGGCGGTCGGCGGCTGCACGCCGAAGCCGAGGTACGAGAGTGCCGCCAGGTCCATCAGCGCGTACCCGAAGTTCATCGCGGACTGCGCGAAGACGGTGGGCGCGATGTTGGGCAGCAGGTGGCGCAGGCAGACGGTCCAGCCGGACCAGCCCTGCACCCGGTAGGCCTCAATGTACGGCCGGGCCTTCTCCTGGCGTGCGATGCCGCGCACCAGGCGTCCCACGTACGGCGTGTAGGCCACCGCCATGGCGATCACCGGCGCGGTCATCCCGGAGCCGACGACGGAGACGAGCAGGATCGCGAGCAGCAGCCCCGGGATCGCGAAGACCATGTCCATCGAGCGGGACAGGAGCGAGTCCGCCCAGCCGCCGCGCCAGGCCGCCACCACGCCGACCGCGGTGCCGAGCAGGGTGGAGACGCCGACGACGAGCAGGGGGCCGAGCAGGCCGGTGCGGGCGCCGTGGATCAGCCGGGACAGGATGTCGCGCCCGGACTGGTCGGTGCCGAGCGGATGCTCGCCGGTGGTGCCGGCCAGGCTCGCCGACAGGTCGAGGACCTCGGGGTCGTACGGCGCGAGGGCGGGGGCGAGGACGGCGACCAGGACCAGTGCGGCGAGCACCGCGACCGAGGCGGTGAACAGGGGCCCCTGGCCGAGGAGGCGCAGGGCGCGCAGGCCGGGCCTGCGGAGCGGGACGGTGGGCGCCGGGGGCGCGGTGGTGGTCATGAGGAGCCTTCCCCGTGGAGAGACAGCCGGGGGTCGATGAGGGGGGCGAGCAGATCGACGGCGAGGTTGACGAGGACGAACGCGGCCACGCTGAGCAGGGTGATCGCCTGCACGACGGCGAAGTCCTTGGCCGAGACCGACTGCACGAGCAGGGAGCCGAGGCCGGGCACGTCGAAGGCGGTCTCGACGATCGAGGTGCTGATGAGGAGGCCGGCGAGCATGGTGCCGCCGACGGTGACGACCGGGCCGAGCGCGTTGCGCAGCACGTGCCGGCGGACCACGGTCCGCCCCGCGACGCCACGGGCCCGCGCCACCTCGACGTGTTCCCGGCCGAGTTCGTCGAGCATCGCCGAGCGGGTGACCCGGGCGAGCAGACCGGCGAAGGTCAGTGCCAGGGCGACGGCGGGCAGGGTGAGGTGGTGGAGCCGTTCGGAGAACCCGGTGGGTGTGCCGCCGGGGCCCGGGAACCAGCCCAGCTGGACGGAGAACAGCGACACGAGCGCGATGGCGGTCACGAAGGAGGGGGTGGCCGTGGCGACGCCGGTGCCGAGGAGCACCGTCCGGTCGAGCGGGCCGGGCCGCAGCGCGGCGAGGATCCCGGCCCCCACACCGACGAGGGCGACGAGCAGGGCCGCGTACCCGACGAGCAGGGCCGTGCCGGGCAGCCGGGAGCCGATGAGCGCGGCGACGTCCTGGTGGAACTGGGCGGAGGTGCCGAAGTCGCCCTGGAGGACGCCGCCGAGCCACTTCGCGTACTGCACGGCCAGCGGGTCGTCCAGGTGGTACTGGGCGCGCAGGGCCGCCACGGCCTCGGGGGTCGCGGGGCGGCCGTGGAGCAGGAACGACACCGGGTCGCCGGGTGCCAGGTGGACGCTGCCGAAGACCACGAGGGAGGTCGTGAACAGCACCGCCACCAGGCCGAGGAGCCGTCCGACGAGGAAGCGGGTCATTTCTTCGCGGCCCCGATCGTCGCGGCCCACGGGTAGTACAGCTGGGCGATCCCGGTCGGGGCGCCGGTCACGCGCTTGCCGAGGAAGACGGAGTGGGGCGCCTCGTACAGGGGGATGACCGGGAGCTCGCGCATCGCGATCGTCTGCAGCTCGGCGGTCCGCTCCGCACGCCGCCCCGCGTCGGGCTCGGAGTTGGCCCGGTCGAAGGCGACGTCGAACTCGGCGTTCGACCACGTGCCGTAGTTCCCGAAGTCGCCGGTGCGCAGGTACTGGTAGAACTCCAGCGGATCGGGCGTGTTGTCGTACCCGCTGGTGATGACCAGGTCGAGGCCCTCGCGTGCGCTCGGGTCGACGAAGATGGCGCTGTACGCCTCCGGGGCGACGGACTTGAGCTTGACGTCGAGTCCGATCTGCCGCCCGGCGGCCTGGACGGCGTTGGCGACGACGCTGATCTCCGGGGCGAGCGTGCTGGTGACCAGGGTGATCGAGCGGCCGGCCGCGCCCGCCTCCTGGACGAGCTTCTTCGCGGCCTCGATGTCGTACACGGGCTCGGGCTGGGTGTCGTACAGTGCGGCGGTCTTCTCGGGGGCCAGGGCCCAGGCGCCGCGCGCGGCGGGGGCCTTGGCGGGGACGCCGACGCCACCGGCCGCGGCCTTGATGATGTTCTTGCGGTCGAGCGCCAGGGAGAGGGCCCTGCGGACCCTGAGGTCGCCGAGCGGGCCGTGGAAGTCGAGGACCGCGAGGTTCGACGCGGCGGTGTTGGGACCGAAGAGGACCGAGCCCTTGCCGCTGGCGCGGAGCTGCCCGAGCGAGGAGGACGGCACCATGTAGCCGCCGTCGGCCGTGCCGGACAGGAAGGCGTTGGTGCGGGCCGCAGGGTCCTCGACGAAGGTGAACCTGACCCTCTCCGACTTGGGGGAGAGCTTCGGGTCCCAGTAGTCCGGGTGCTTCTTGAGAGTGATCTCGGTGCCCTGGGACCAGGTGTCCAGGGCGTACGGCCCGGTGCAGTTGATCCCGCCCTTGGGGGTGCCGTAGTCCTTGCCGGCCGCGGCGAGGGTGGCGGCGCTCTCGATGGTGCCGGGGGAGGCGGCCATCAGCTCGTGGAGCAGGATGTCGGGCTTGCCGAGCCGGAGCGTCACCTCCAGCGGTCCGGTCTTCTCGATCGCGTCGACGTTCTTGAAGGACGAGCCCCAGGGGGAGCCGGTCTTCGGGTCCATCTGCCGCTTGAGGGAGGCGACCACGTCGTCGGCGGTCATGGTCGTGCCGTCGTGGAACCTCACGCCGGGGCGCAGGGTGTAGACGAGCGTGCGCGGGTCGGGGCGGTCGTACTTCACCGCGAGGCCGGGCTCGATCCGCAGGTCGGGCGTGACCCGCAGGAGTTGCTCGCACACGTTGGCGAGCACGGTGTTCGGCGGGTAGTCGTACGCGAGGGCGTAGTCGAGTGTGTACGGCTCGGCGTACAGGGACCAGGTGAAGGAGTCCAGTGGGCCCTGGGCGGGCGGCGACAGCGGAGCGACCTTGAAGTCGGTGCCGCCGGCGGCGGCACGGGGCGTCGTCGCGCCGGAACAGGCGCCGGTGGTGGCGGCGAGAGCGGCGGTACAGGCGAGAAGCGCGATGGTTCTGGACATGCGCATGCAGACCCACCCCTTTACGGGTGTAGTGACGGGCGCTGGGGGATGGAGCGAGTATTGATGCGGGAACGTTCCCGCACAACCCTCTGCGGGAACGGTTTTGCAAAGGTCGCGAGGGTGGCAGCATCAGTCCCATGACCGACGCCACACCGCACGGCGGGCAGCCCTCGCCGCCCCTCCCACGCGTCCGCCTCGTCGACGTGGCCCGCGAGGCGGGCCTCTCCAAGACGACCGTCTCGGCGGCACTGAACGGCACCGGAAGGCTCTCCCCCGAAGTCCGGGAGAAGGCCCGCGAGACCGCCCGCAGAATGGGCTACCGGCCCAACCCCACCGCGCGCCACCTGCGCGCGGGACGGGCCAGACTGATCGGATACGTGGTCGGGGAGTTCGCCGACGCCCCCTGGACCTTCCTGGAGTCGCCGTACTTCGCCCGGCTGACCGCGGCCACCGCGGCGACGTCGCTGCGACGCGGCTACGCCGTGGTGCTGCTGCCCGCCGGCTCCCTGCGGAGCGAGTGGGCCGACCTGTCCCTCGACGCGGTGGTCGTCGCCGACCCCGTCGCCGGGGACCCGGTCGTCGACGACCTCCTCGCCGCGCACATCCCCGTGTTCAGCGACCGCTCCGTCGAGGGACGGCCCGGGGCGTACTGGGTGGACGTGGACGCCGGCGCCGCCGTGCGCGACATCCTCGACCACGTCCGCGAGCAGGGCGCCCGCCGGCCCGTCCTCGTGGTGCCGGACAGCACCACCCGCTTCCACGACGAGGTGTTCGCCGCGCACCGCGCGTGGTGCACCGCCCACGACCTGCCGGAACGGGTCGTGCGGGTCGCCGAACCCGGCAACGGACCGGTGGTGCGTGCCGTCGAGACGGCCCTCGCGGGAGCCTGGAGCCCCGGCGGGCAGGGCCCCGGCGGTGAACGCCCTGATGGCGAACGCCCCGCGGGTGAACACCCCGCGGGCGAACACCTCGACGGTGAGCGTCCCGACGCCCTCCTCGTGGTGGCCGAGGCCAGCCCGCCCCTCGTCCTGGAGGCGGTCCGCCGGCACGGCTACCGGGTGCCCGACGACCTGCTCCTCGTGCTGGTGAGCGAGGACGTGACGGCCGAGCACACCGCGCCGCCGGTGACGACCCTGAGCCTGCGCCCCGAAGCCGTGGCGGAGGCCGGTGTCGAGCACCTCGTGGCGGTCCTGGAGCACGGCCGCCGGGAGTCGGCCGGGACCCTCGTCCCGACCCGCCTCGACGTACGGGCCTCGTCCGTCCGGCCGGAGTAGGCCGTAAGGGATCCGGCGGTCCGGCAGGACCGGGCCGTACGGTCCGGGCCCCTCGGTCCAGGTCCGGTCAGCGGGAGTGCACGAGCCGCCCGCCGACGTAGGTCCGTTCCACCCGGGCCTCGGCGATCTCCTCCGGAGGGCCGGTGAGGATGTCGCGGTCCAGGACGACGAGGTCGGCGAGGTTTCCGGCGCGCAGGCTGCCCGTGTCGTCGAGCCGGTTCACATGGGCGGTGCCCGCGGTGTAGGCGGCGAGCGCCGTCGGCAGGTCCAGCCGCTGCTCGGCGAGGAACACCCGGTCGTCGTCGGCCTCGGGGTCCCGGCGGTTGACGGCGACATGGATGCCGGCGATCGGGTCCGGGCTGCTCACCGGCCAGTCGCTGCCGGCCGCGAGGGTGGCGCCAGCCCGCACGAGGTCGCCGAACGGGTACTGCCAGGCGGCCCGTTCGGGACCGAGGAACGGGATGGTCAGCTCGTCCATCTGCGGTTCGTGCGCGGCCCACAGCGGCTGGATGTTCGCGAGCGCGCCCAGTTCGGCGAAGCGCGTGAGGTCCTCCGGGTGGACCACCTGGAGGTGGGCGAGGTGGTGGCGGTTGCCCCGGCGCCCGTTGGCGGCGATCGCCGCCTCCAGGGCGTCGAGGGCCTCGCGCACGGCCCGGTCGCCCAGGGCGTGGAAGTGGACCTGGAAGTCGAGGGCGTCGAGCTCCGTCACGTACCCGCGCAGCTCCCGCGGGTCGACGAAGCTCAGGCCGCTGTTGGCGGTGGCGCAGCCGCAGCCGTCCAGGTAGGGGGAGGTCATCGCGGCGGTGAAGTTCTCCGCGATCCCGTCCTGCATGATCTTCACCGAGCCCGCGCGGAACCGTCCGACGCTCAACTTCTCGCGCAGGGCGACCAGTTCGGGGATCTGCTCGGAGCCCCGGTCCCGGTCCCACCAGAGCGCCCCGGTCACCCGGGCGGTGAGCGAGCCGTCGCGGGCGGCGGTCGCATAGGCGTCCGAGGGGTCGGGCATCCCGCCGAACGAGCCGAGCAGCGCGTCCTGCCAGGCCGTGATGCCGAGCGAGTGCAGCAGCTCCTGGGCCCGCAGCAGCCCGGCCAGCCGCTCCTCGGGGGTGGACGCCGGCTGCAGCCGGGAGACCAGGCCGATCGCGCCCTCCTGGAGCATGCCGCTCGGGGTGCCGTCCGGCTCCCGTTCGATGCGGCCGTCGGCGGGGTCGGGTGTGTCCGCGGTGATCCCCGCGAGTGCGAGCGCCCGCGTGTTGGCCCAGGCGCCGTGGTGATCCCGGTTCGACAGCAAGACCGGCCGGTCCGGGACGATCGAGTCGAGCAACTGCCGTGTGGGCAGACCGCCCTCGAAGCTCTCCATCGACCAGCCGCCGCCGGTGATCCAGGTGTGGTCCGGGTGGGTGTCCGCGTACCCGCGGATCCGGTCCAGGTACTCCTGGACCCCGATCGTGCCGGTCAGATCGCACTCTGCCAGCTCCTTGCCGCCGGACACGGCGTGGACGTGGGCGTCCTGGAACCCCGGCAGCAGCAGCTTGCCGGTCAGGTCGACGACCTCCGTACGGGGGCCGATCAGCTCCCGTACCTCGTCGTGCCCGACAGCCGCGATCCGCTCGCCGACGACGGCGAGCGAGGTCGCCCGGGTACGGGCCGGATCCACCGTGAAGACGGGTCCGCGCGTGAAGACCAGATCGGCCGTGGTCATGGGGCGCTCCAGAGCGTGGGGTGACGGATTGTTGGGCGCCATGCAAGCGGGACAGCCGTTTACACGTCAATGGTGTTGACGTAAGGTTCCGGCCATGTCCGAACGCGTCGTCCCCGAAGGCGGCAGGCAGCGCCGCCGCCCCACCAAGCAGGGCGCGGTCCTCTCGGAGCGGCTCATCGTGGAGACCGCGCTCCGTCTGATCGCCCAGCACGGCGCGGAAGCGCTCTCGGTCCGCAGACTCGGCGCCGCGCTCGGCGCCGACCCCACCGCGCTCTACCGCTACTTCCGCAACACCGACGCCCTGCTCCTCGCCGTCGCCGACGAGATGATCGGCCGCGCCCAGGAAGGCTGGACGGCCACCGGCGACTGGCGCGTCGACCTCCGCGAGATGGGGCTGCGGATCCACGCCTGCTACCAGACCAATCCGCAGGCCGCGCTCCTCGCGGCGCACCGCACCACCGGCCGCCCCCACGAGACCCGCGCCGTCGAACGGATCCTCGGCATCCTCCGTACCGCGGGCTTCCCCGACGTCCTCGCCGTGCGGATCTACCACGCCTTCGTCGACCAGGCCCTCGCGTTCGCCGCCCAGGACGCCGCCGCGCTCGCCCTGCCGCCCGCGGCACAGGAGAAGGAGGCGGCGGTCTGGCACGCGGTGTACGGCAAGCTGTCGCCCGCCACCCATCCGCACATCGCCGCCACCTTCCCCCTGCTCGCCGCCGACATGAGCGACAGCGGCTACCCCTTCGCCCTGGAACTGATGATCGGCGCGGTGGGGGCGCTCCGCCCGGAGGGTCAGGCCGTGGCCGGAGAGTAGCGCCGCACGTGGGCCGGGCGGGGCTCTCCGGACACGACCCAGGGCCTGTCGTCCGGATCAGGCCGGGCGGCGGGCGTGCACGTAGAGGTGCTGCTCGGGTTCGGCTCCGGGGCCGTGCGGCCGGTAGAGCGCGGTGTCGTGGTGGACCACGTCGAGGCCCGCCTCCTCCAAAACGCGCACCTGGTCCTCGGCCGCCAGGCTGCTCACGCTCACCTCGTGCCCCATCCACACGATGTCGAGCCCCCGGATGTCACCCGGCACCGTGGCCATCACGAACGACCCGCCCGGGGCGACCCACGACGCCATCCGCGCCAGCGAGTCCGCGACCTCGGGCTGATCCATCACCAGCAGCGGGAAGAAGGCGCACACCGCGTCGTACCCCCCGGCCGCGGGCGCGTACGAGCGCACGTCGGCCTGCTCGAAGGAGGCGGCGGGCACCCGCCGCCGGGCCAGCCGGACCATCTCGCCCGACACGTCGATGCCGGTGACGTCGAAGCCCGCCCGGGAGAGCACCTCCGCCGTCGGCCGTCCGGTGCCGCTGCCCACGTCCAGGACGCGCGCGCCGGGCGCGAGGCGCCCGGTGAGCCAGTCCAGGGCCGCGAGCTGGCCGGGGATGTCGGCGAACACCTCCTCGTACCGTGCGCCGACCTCGTCGAAGACCGCCGCGGCGGACTTCCCTCGGGGCGGTGAGTTGTCGCTCACTGCACAACCTCCTGGTCCGGGTGGAACGGGGCCACGGCACCTGCGGCCGGGGCCGTCGGCCCCAGCATGCCAAGCGCCAGGGGATCGGTGGCGGGATCGGCCGGACCGGCGAACCCGGGCGGTGGCCCGGACACCGCGCGGGGCGCCGGTTCACCCGGACGGCCGAGCCCGGCTCGTGTCCCGTCACCCGAACGGCCTCATGAGCCCCGCTGTCCGGGCGGGGAGTCCTCCGGCAGGTGGACGGCGAGGACGCAGATGTCGTCCCGGTTCGCCGGGCCCGCCGCGGCCAGCGTCCGGGCGAGCACCGGGTGGCCGCCCTCCCTCAGGAGGCGCAGCGCCTGGGAGGCCAGACGGTCGAGCCCCACCCGGAGGTCCTCGCCCGGCAGCTCCACGAGCCCGTCGGTGTAGAAGAGGAGATGGTCCCCGGGGAGCAGGGTGACCTCGGCCTGTCCGTACCGGGAGTCGGGGGCGGCGCCGAGAAGACAGCCCTCGGGCTGGGCCAGGAAGCTCGCCCTGCCGCCCCGCACGAGCAGAGGCGGCAGATGCCCGGCCCGTACCCAGGTCAGGCGGTGGTCCCAGGGGCGGTAGCGCCCCATGACCATGGTGGCGGTGGCACGGCGCTCGTTCGGCGCCGTGTGGAGGAGGAGGGCGTTCAGCCGGCCGAGGACGTCGGGCAGACGCGATCCCGTGACCGTCATGCCCTTGGTGGTGAACCGGAGCTGGGCCATGGTGCCGACGGCCGCCAAGCCGTGGCCGGCGACGTCACCGACGACGAACAGCGCGCTCTGGTCGGGGAGTTCGATCGCCGAGTACCAGTCGCCCCCGACGTTGAGACCCCGGTCGGCCGGGACGTAGGCGACGTCGACGCGCAGCCCCGCCAGTTCCAGCGACTGCTCGGGGATCGGCAGCAGGGTGTCCTGCAGACGGGCCCCGAGCGCCCGCTCCGCCTTGAGCATGCCGCGCTGGACGAGGTTGTCGCGTTCGCTGTCGCGCAGGGCGAGTTCGGCGTCCTTCTGGGCGGTCAGGTCCTGGAAGAAGCCGTGTACCTCGACGGGGGTGCCGTCCCCATCCCGCTGCGCCTCGGCGACGATCCGCAGATGGCGTACGCCGTGCGCGGTGGTGATGCGGAAGGGCTGGTCGATGGGGTCTCCGGCGACGAGCAGCCGCTGGACGGCCGCGCCCACCCGCGGCAGGTCCTCGGCCACCAGGTGGCGGGGCAGCTCCTCCAGCCGCACGGGTCCCCGGGCGGGATCACGGTCGAAGACGACGTAGACCTGGTCCGACCAGGTGAGGGTGTCCGTGACCAGGTTCCAGCCCGCCCACCCGAGGTTGCCCAGACGCTGCATGTCGGCCAGCCGGC
Source organism: Streptomyces sp. Qhu_M48 (assembly GCF_051305195.1). Lineage (NCBI taxonomy): Bacteria > Bacillati > Actinomycetota > Actinomycetes > Kitasatosporales > Streptomycetaceae > Streptomyces > Streptomyces sp. Qhu_M48. Next base: position 3,081,643 of record NZ_CP195432.1, read on the forward strand.
GGGTCTCGCGCGCGCTGGTGTCGTGGCGGACCCAGGACACCACGAGACGTCCGTCGAGCCGGGAGGCGTGCACCGCGTACACCGACTCCTGCTGCACACCGGCGGTCACCTCCTCGTACGTGAAGGGCTCGCCGTCGTACGCCGTCCCCGTGACCAGCGTCTCCAGGTAGCCGTCCCACAGGGCGGTCCCCGCGACGGTCGGGTACGTCTCCAGGATCCGGCGGCCCACCAGCTCCTTCCCGCGCCGCCCGGCCACGTCGACCGCCTCCCGCGTCGCCGCGTCGATCCGGTAGTCCTCTATGTCACCGTCCTCCGTCCGCAGGGGGGTGAGCAGCACCGCCGGGCCCGCCAGGGCGTCGAAGACCCTCTGCACGACGGAGACGTCATCGGCGGGAGCATCGGCTCCGCGGGGCGCCCGGTCCTCCCGCAGGGGCCCGCCGCACAGCCTGACGGCTCGCCGCAGCAGCGTCCGGGTCGGCGTGTCGAAGGGCCCGGGCCGGTGACGGAGGAAGCCGACGACCGTCGTCATCGGCAGGCCGCCGGGCACGGGGAGCCAGGCCCGTGAGGGCCACCGCTCGGGCGGGTCCCCGATCAGCCGGTACCGCAGGGCGTCCCGCACCGGGTCTTCCAGCCACACCGCCTCCTGGACCTCGACGGCCTCCAGGGCGGCCACACCGCTGAGGGGCGGAATGTGGCTCCACTGCTCGGCGAACGCGTAGGCGAGGCCCGCGCTGCCCACCAGCTCCAGGCTTCCGGGCGTCGCGACGGTGTAGATCATCACCGCGTCCACCCCCACCGGTCCACCCAGCACCGACCGGAGCAGCTCCGCGACACCTGCCGGCGGACGCGCGTCCGCGAGCCCCCGGGCGAGCCGGGCCAGGGCCTCCCGGCGTCCGTCCGTCCGGGCGCCGCGGAGGACGTAACGGCCGGCGCTGAACGGCGACGGGCCCTCCTTCCGCGCCAGGCCGCTCAGGGTCGGCGCGGGCGCCGGACCGGACTCCCCTCCGACACCCCCCAGGGTGAGCCAGCACTCCTCCAGGAGGGTCCTGCGGTCCTGCTCGGCGCGGTCCAGCAGCAGCCGGTAGGCGGCGTCCGCCGACAGACCCGTCCGGGCCATGAGCACGCCCCTGGCCCGTTCGAGGACGGCCGTCATCGAGGCGCTGCCCTCCAGGTCCGCGACCTCGGCGCGCAGCCTGGCCACGACCATGGCCAGGGCGAGGATCTCGGGTGGCGCACCCTCATCCGCGTCGGGGGCCACGAATTCGCCCTCCATAGGTCTGAGCATGCCACGCGGGGCGCTTGGCGCACGCCGGTGCCGCCGGGCCCCCGCCTCCGCGCTCCGTTCGCACGACGGGAGCGAGTGGGAGAGGCTCGATGCGGGGCGGACGGCCGGGCGGGACCGACGCGACCGCTCTGCGCGCGCGACGGCCCGGTGGGACCGACGCGACCGCTCTGCGCCCGGTTCCGTCGTATCGGAGGTCAGGTCGTGTCCGGATCGAAGGACGTCGAGCTCGCTCCTGGAGCAGCGGCTCCCGGCCCCGTGCCCGCCACCCCTGGCCCAGGCCCCGCCCCCAGTCCGGGCCCCGCCGCTCCCGATCCCGACGCCCCCGGCGGCCCCGACACCCCCGGCCCTGCCGCCGCTCCCGGACCCGACGACGCGGCGCTCTGGGGCGAGGCGGTCCTGGAGTCCGTGTTCACCCAGGCCGCCGTGGGACTCCACGTCCTGGACACCGAGCTGCGCGTCGTCCGCGTCAACACGGTCGCCGTGGGCATCCGCGGCCTCCCGGCGGACCAGCTCGTCGGACGGCCGGCGGCCGAGGCCTACGCCCCCGCCGGGGTGAGCGTCGACGAGGACGTGCTGCGGACCGTCCTCGCCACGGGCCGCCCCGTGCTCGACCGGCGCGTCACCGGCCGGCCCCTCGCCGACCCCCGGACCGAGCACGTCTTCTCCGCCTCCGTCTACCGGCTCCAGGACGCCGCAGGACGCGTGCTCGGCGTGGTCATCACGAGCACGGACATCACCGAACGCGAACGCGCCCAGGCCCGGCTCCGGCTCCTGCAGGACGCCCACGAGAGCATCGGCTCCAGCCTCGACGTGGAGCGGACCGCACGGGAACTCGTCGACCTGACACTGCCGCGGTTCGCCGACTCCGTCGTGGTCGCCCTCACCGACACCGTGCTGAGGGGCAGGGAGCCGGGACTGCGGTCCCGGAACCCGGCCCCCCTGCTGCGCTGCGCCGCGGCGGGCCGCACCGAGGCGGGGCCGCCCGTCCCGCAGCCGGGCACCGCCCTGCTCCCCGGGATCTTCGGGGCCACCCTGCCGCCCCGGGCCGTCCTGATCCCGTGCGAGGAGGAGGACGGGACCACCGGGACCCGACTGGTCGCCCCCCTGACCGTACGGGGGCAGATATTCGGGGTCGTCGCCTTCCAGCGGGCGCCCGGCGCCGAACCGTACGGCGGCCACGACACCCAACTCGTCGAGGGCCTCGCGGACCGTACGGCGACGTGTCTGGAGAACGCCCTGCGGTTCACCCGCGAGCACGTGATCATGACCGCGCTGCAGAGCTGGCCGCTGCGCCAGGAGGAGGCCACGCAGCGGGCCGTCGACGTGGCCCAGCGGCACCTCCCCGGCGGGAGCGGCGCCGGGGCCTGGTTCGACGTCGTCCCGCTCCCGGGCGCGCGGGTGGCGCTCGTCGTCGGCCAGGTCGAGCACGCGGGACTCAGCGCCGTCGCCACCATGAGCCGGCTGAGGACCGCCGTCCACAGCCTGACCACGCTCGACCTCGACCCGCACGAACTCCTCGCCCGCCTGCACGCCACCACGCTCCGACTCGCCGCCGAGCACGCGAACGGTTCCGGGACCGACCGCCCGACGGCCGGCTGCACCGTCGCCGTCCACGACCCCGTCGACGGACGGCTCGACATCGCCCGCGCCGGCACCTCGCTCCTCGTCGTCGTCCGGCCCGACGGATCGACCGACACGCATCCCGTCGACGAGGGCCCCCTGCTCGGCTCCGGCGGCCCGCCCTTCGCCTGCGCCACCCACCACCTGCCCGAAGGAAGCACGCTCTGCATGGTCTCTCCCGGCACGTCGGAGGACGGACACCCCGGTACGCGGGAGCTCCTCGGCGCCCTCGGGCGCCCGGACCGCGGCGTGGAGGCGATGGCGGACGCGGTGGAAGGGCTCCTGGCCCCCGACCGCGTGGTGCTCCTCGCGCGGACCCGGCACCTCCCGCCGAGCGAACTCGCCGAGTGGACGCTCCCCTTCGACTTCTCGGCCGCCGATACCGCGCGGACGTGCGTCGAGGAGTGCCTCCGACGCTGGAACCACCCCGCCGACCCGTTCACGGCGACCCTCGTCGCCAGCGAGCTCGTCACCAACGCCGTCCGCTACGGCGCCGCCCCGATCACCCTGCGCCTCATCACGGACTCCGCCACCGGGCTGATCTGCGAGGTCGGCGACGCGGGGCAGGCCGCACCCCACCTCCGGCACGCCAGGGCCGTCGACGAGGGCGGCCGCGGCCTGCTCATCTGCGCCACCCTCGCGGAGAACTGGGGCGTGCGCTACACCGGTGAGGGCAAGACCGTCTGGGCCGAGCTGGGGGAGCGCGACTAGGAGTGTGATCGCCGGACAGCCTGCGTAGCGTGGGCCCCCGGGAGAGGGGCGGCCGCCCACTCGGTACGAGCCGAGCACACGCACAGGGCGATCACGGGCCGGTCGCAGGCGATCACCGACCCGTCCGGCGTGACGGTCTCGACGGGCCCCTCGATGAGCAGCGGCGCTGCGGCGGGCGGCCGGACACGGAGCGGCGAGGGGGTGGCCCTCCGCGCGCCGCCCGTCTCCGGGGCGTCGCCGTGCGGGGAGAGGGACATCACACACCACCGATCGGATCGGACGGCGCCGACACCGCGCGACTCCCCCCGGCCACCGCCGCACGTCACGCCCGCCCTCCGGCGAACCCGCGGATCGGGGCGGAACGGCGAGAATGGAGAGGGGCGAAACGGCGATGGCCGCCCGTTTCGGACACCTCGATCGGGCCAGGTCGCGGAAGACGACGCGGAGCGGCCACACGGTGACCTCCGCCGCCTGCAAGGAGTGATCATGCGCGGATCCGGTGGCTCGTACTGGATGGAGTCGGCACCGCCCCACGAGCCCAGGGCGCCGTTGGAGGGTGATCTCGTCGCCGACGTGGTCGTGGTGGGAGCCGGAGTCGTCGGGCTCTGCACCGCGCGCGAGCTGACGCGCGCGGGGCGCGACGTGGTGGTGCTCGAAGCCGGCCGGATCGCGGCCGGGGTCTCCGGGCGGACCACCGGCAAACTGACGTCGCTGCACGGACTCCGCTACGCACAGCTGCGCCGCCGGCGGGGCGCGGAGGCGGCGGCCCTGTACGCGGAGGCGCAGGAGGACGCACTGCGGCGGGCGGTGTCGCTCTGCGCGGAGCTGGGTGTCGACGCGGAGCTCGAACGCCGGCCGGCCTACTCGTACACCCTCGACGAGGCGGGCGCGGCGGAGATCCGCGCGGAGGCGGCGGCCGCCGCGGAGGCCGGCCTGCGGGCCACGGCCGTGAGCGAGACGGACCTGCCGTACCCGGTCGCGGCGGCCGTACGGGTCGAGGACCAGCTGCAGTTCCATCCGCGCCGCTTCCTCCTCGCCGTGGCGGACGACGTCGTCGCGCACGGCGGCCGCGTCCACGAAGGCACCCGCGTCACCGGCCTCCGGGAGGGCGCCGAATGCCGGCTCGCCCTGGAGGGCGGAGCCACGGTCCACGCCCGCGACGTCGTCCTCGCGACCCAGTTCCCGCTCCGCTGCCACCGCACCCTGCTGATGCGGCTCTCGGTACGCCGGGAGCTCGTCGTCGCCGCCGCCGTCGACGAGCGGCACGCCCCGTACGGGATGTACTGGACGCCCGACCACGGCGTCCGGTCGGTGCGCACCGCCCCGCTGGGCGGCGGACGACGGCTGCTGATCGTCGCGGGCGAGGCGTTCGAACCGGGGAGCGGGGGCGTGCGCGAACGGCACGCCCGCCTGGAGGCCTGGGCGCGCGGCCACCTGCCCGGCTTCGCCGAGGCGCCGCGGGTCCACCGGTGGGCGGCGCAGGACGTGCACACGGTCGACGGCCTGCCCTACGTCGGCCATGAGCACCCGGACACCCAGCACGTCCATGTCGCCACCGGCTTCGGCGGCTGGGGGCTCGGCAACGGGATCGCCGCGGGCCGCCTGCTCACCGCCCACGTGACCGGCGCACCGCGCCCGCCCTGGACGGAGCTCTTCGACCCGCGCCGGCTGCTGCCCGTGCGCGAGGTGCCCGAGGTCGCCCGGCGACAGACCACCGTGGCCCGCGACTACATGGCGGGCCTCCGGACCGGTCGCCGCTGCACGCACATGGGTTGTGAGCTGGGATTCAACGATGCCGAGCAGACCTGGGAGTGCCCGTGTCACGGTTCCCGCTTCGCGCCCGACGGCACAGTGCTCCAGGGCCCGGCCACCCGTCCCCTGGAGGACTGACCGGGCCCGCCGCCGTCGGGGGCGTATGACATCGCGGCGCGGGCTGGTCGGCCCGTGCGCCCACGCAGCATCACGAGCGGGGGATCGGCGAGGACGTCGGCCCGGAACTCGGTCGTCCCGCGCTCGGTGAGGGTCGGCCTCGCCGCCCGCTCGCCCCCGGTTCCCTCAGGACGGGCCCGGGTGAATCGCCGCGCAGATGTACGGTTCTGCGTCGGCCCGGTCGGAGCCATGGGAAATGGCGCCTTGATGTGATCGGTTCATGGCATTTTCCGTGCGGTGATTGGTCGTTTTATGCGGCCAGAATGACCGGTGGAGGGCGGCCTTCCAGCATGGGCACATGGCGAACCCGAACTGACTATGCTCCCCGATGTGTTGCGATGCGCTCACAGCGAGTCATGAACGCTGGGTGCGCGCGCGGACGGAACGTGGCTGCGAGGGAAAGCGACGCGATCATCGGCGCCGTCCCGGAGCGACCCGTCGGAACGTCGTCGGAGCATGCGCATTCGCCCGAACGAAAGCCCGACGTGTTCCCGTCGGCGCATCACATCACCTCAGTCCGCTCATCTCCAGACTGTTTAGGGACCCCGATGGTTCGTGCAGGTTCAATCTCCAGAGCCCGGCCACCCGCGGGCGCCCGGGTGTGGCTCCTTCCCCCCGGGGCCCTGGCCGTGGCCTTCGCAATAGCGTTGCTCTTCCTCCCTGCACAGATACGGACACCACTCGCCTGGTGCGGCCTCGCCGCGGTCGCGCTGACGGCCGTCACCTCCGCCGCGGCCGTCCGCCGGCTGCGGGCGGCGGACGCGGCCCGCTTCGCACGGGCGAGCGCCGAGGCACAGGAGTACTACGCGCAACGCGAGGCCGCGTTGCTCGGACGTCTGGCCGACCAGCGCGCCGCCACCGTCTGGCTCGCCGAGGAACTCCTCCCCGCGGCCGTCGCCCGGATGCAGCGGGGCACCCCCTCCTCGGAGATCATCCGCAACGTCACCTTCGGGAAGCACCTCGACGAGGAGTACGCCCAGGCGCTCCGGGCAACACTGAGGACCTTCCTGGAAGCCGTGGAGGCCGAGGAGAACATCCGGGACATCTCCCAGCGGGCCCTCGTGGCCGTCGCACGCCGGGTGCAGGCGATCGTGCACCAGCTCGCCAAGGACCTCCACGCCATGCAGATCCTGCACGGCACGGACCTCGTGGTCTCCCGCGGTCTGCAGGACGTCGACCACCGCAACGCCCTGATCGGCCGCCTCGCGGCCAGCATCGCGGTCCTCGGCGACGCCCGGCCCGGCCGGCAGTGGTCGAAGCCGATCGCACTGTACGACGTCCTGCGCGGCGCCATGTCACGCATCGTCGACTACCCCCGGGTGAAGCTGACGTCGGTGGCCGAGGTGGCCGTGACCGGCCCCGGCGCCGAGCCGATGATGCATCTGCTCGCCGAACTGCTCGACAACGCCACGACGTTCTCGCCGCCGCACACCCCGGTGGAGGTGACCGCGAGCGAGGTGCCCTCGGGCATCGCGATCGAGATCGAGGACCGCGGCGTCGGACTCACCGAGGAGGTCCGGCAGCGCGTCGAGCGCGTCATGGCCGACGCCTCGACCGGCCTCCAGCTGGCCAACCTGGGCGAGGTGACCCAGCTCGGCCTGCCCGTCGTCAGCCGGCTGGCCCGCGAGCACGGCTGCGAGGTCGACCTGCGCACCTCCGCCTACGGAGGCGTACGGGCCGTCGTGCTCGTTCCCCGGAACCTGATCACCACCGTGCCGCAGCCCGTCGCGAGGCACCGCGAGCCCCCCCGGAGGCGCATGGGCGGCCCGGTCCTGCCCAGGCCCGCACTCCCGCGCGACGTCGTGACGGAGACCGGCGCGGTCAGGAAGACCACCAACGGACTCCCGCAGCGCCGCCGTGACTCACCCGTCCCCACGCCGCTCGTCCAGGCGGGTCCCACGACCCCCGCCGCTCCGCCCTCCTCCGGCCCGACCCGCCAGCCGGGGCTGATGTGGGAGGCGTTCAACGGCGACAGGAGAGCGGTCGCCGAACCTTCCCCTTCCCCCAGCGAGCCGTCAGATGAGGTCGAGTAACATGCAGCCACTGCCCAACATGGACTGGATGCTCAAGGAGCTCGTGGGCGGCGTCCCGTACGTCCGCCACGTGGTCGTCCTGTCCGCGGACGGCCTCTGCATCGGGCAGGCGAACACGGCGTCGGACACCGCCGACGCGATCGCCGCCGCCTGTTCCGGCATCCAGAGCCTCGCCCGGGCCATCTCGCAGATGTTCCCGCACGGGGACGGCTCGACGCGGATGGTCGGGATCGAGGCCGACGGCGGGTACTTCTCCCTGATGGCGGCCGGCCCGGGAGCCTATCTCGCGGTCCTAGCCGACCAGGAGGTGGACGCCGGACTGCTCGGCGACCGCATGCGGACCCTGGTGGTCCGGATCGGCCAGCACATGACCAGCCCGCCCCGTGACGACGTCGGGCAGGCGATGTGACATCAGAGCACCAGACTCCCTGGGAGGAAGGCACTCCCGTTCCGCTCTACGTGGTCACCGGTGGCACGGGTTCCTCGGCCGAGGGGTTCAACCTGGTCACCCTGATCGCGTCGAGGTCGGAACCCGACCCGGCGATGCAGCCCGAGCAGGCCGCCATCCTCACCATGTGCACGTACCCGCTCTCGGTGGCCGAGGTATCGGCCTACCTCAGCCTTCCGTTCAGCGTGGTCACCGTGCTGCTGTCCCAACTCGTCGAGAACGAGCGGGTCGAGGCCATCGCGCCCGTGCCCGTGGCGGCATTCCCCGAACGCGGCCTACTGGAGGCGGTGATCCATGGACTACGCAAGCTCTGACACACGCGGCGCACCGCCACGCGACATCGACGTGCTGCTGCCCCACGGTGCCAGAGGAGTCAAGGTCGTGATCGTCGGCGGCTTCGGAGTCGGCAAGACGACCATGGTCGGCGCGGTGAGCGAGATCCCACCCCTGACCACCGAAGAGACCATGACCCAGGCGGGCGTCGGGATCGACCACAACCCCGGCGCCCAGGGCAAGAACACCACGACCGTCGCACTGGACTTCGGACGCATCAGCGTCAACCGGGAACTGATCCTCTACCTGTTCGGGACTCCGGGACAGGAGCGCTTCTGGTTCCTGTGGAACGGCATCTTCGAAGGCGCGCTCGGCGCCGTGGTCCTCGTCGACACCCGCAGGATCGAAGTCTGTTTCGAGGTCATCACCCGTCTCGAGGACCGCCGCGTCCCGTTCGTCGTCGCCGTCAACACCTTCCCGGAAGCCCCGCAGTACCCCCTACCAGACCTGCGCACCGCTCTGGCCCTCAGCGATTCCGTGCCCATCATCACCTGTGACGCACGGGACCGGGCGTCCTGCCGCGACGCCCTGCTCTCGCTGATGGTCTACCTGTGCACCCTCGCCGCCGCCCAGGAGACCGCATGACCGTCCCACCCGCCGACCACGCCACCGCGCTGCCCGGGCAGACCCCGCCCCCGGGCTGCCCGGCCCACGCCGCCACGGGACCCGGCGGAGCGGCCCGGCTCTACGGCCCCGTCGCCGAGACGGACCCCATGGGTCTGTACGAGGAGCTGCGCGCCACCCACGGCCCGGTGGCGCCCGTCCTGCTTGACGGAGACGTCCGCGCCTGGCTCGTCCTGGGCTACCTCGAGAACCGCGACGTGGCCAGCCGCCCGACCCAGTTCTCCCGTGACCCCCGGGTCTGGCACGGCTGGAAGAGCGGCGAGATCGACGCCGCCACCTCGCCGCTCGTCCCGATGATCGGCTGGCGCCCCGACTGCGTCTGCGCGGACGGCGAGGAGCACCAGCGACTGCGGGCCGCGGTCACGGCCGGCCTCGGCATGTTCGACCACCGGGGGGTCCGCCGCCACATCACGCGCTTCTCCCACCAGGTGATCGACACGTTCTGCGAGAAGGGCGAGGCGGAACTGGTCGGACAGTTCACCGAACACGTGCCGATGCTCACCCTCACCCATCTGCTCGGGATGTCGGACGAGGACGGCTCCCGGCTCGTGCACGCCGCCCGTGACCTCTTCAAGGCCACCGAGACCTCGCTCGCCAGCAACGCCTACATCCTGGAGAGCCTCGAACGGCTCGTCGTCGCCAAGCGCGCCCATCCGGGCCACGACATCGCCTCCGCGCTGATGGCCCACCCGGCCCGGCTCACCGACGAGGAGGTGCAGCACCACCTCCGTCTCATCCTGCTCGCCGGCTACGAGACGACCGCCAACCTGATGTCCAACGTCCTGCGCATGGTCCTCACCGACCCCCGGTTCCGCGGGACGCTCACCGGTGGCCAGATGACCCTGCCCGAGGCCGTCGAGCAGGTCCTCTGGGACGAGCCGCCGCTGATGGTGTGCCCGGGCCGTTGGGCCAACGCCGACACCACCCTCGGCGGACAGGAGATCAAGGCGGGGGACATGCTCCTCCTCGGCCTGGCCGCCGGAAACGTCGACACGGCGATCCGTCCGGACTCCGCGGCCCCGGCGCACCACAACCGGGCGCACCTGTCCTTCAGCGCCGGTCCCCACGAGTGCCCCGGTCAGGACATCGGCCGCATCATCGCCGACACCGGCATCGACATCCTCCTCACCCGGCTTCCCGACGTCGTCCTCGCGGTCCCCGAGGAGAGTCTCAGCTGGCGCTCCTCCACCTGGGCGCGGAATCTGACGGCGCTTCCGGTGACCTTCGCGTCACGCTTCCCGCAGGCCTTCGACGCCCCGGCCCCGCTTCCGGCCCCGCCGGTGCAGAGCACCGGGACGCCCTCGGTGCCGCCGTGGCAGGTCACCGATCCGGGGACGGCCCGCGTGCCCGAGCCGCGTGCCTCGTGGCTCACCCGCGTGAAGCGTCTTCTGCGCAGGGGGTAGCCCCGCGGCCGAGGGGTGCCGGCGCGTCCGTGCCGGTACCCCTCCCGCGGTCCCCGCCGCCCCTACGTGGGGTACGGGGCGTCCGAGGACGCGTAGCGGGGGGCGCCGGTGTACCAGGCATGGAGGCCGGCGAGGAAGCCCTCGGCCCCGTGGAGCCAGGTCTCCAGCTCGGCCCGCTCCTCGTGGTCGAGACCGGATCGCCGTACGAGCAGGGGCAGTTCGCTCTGTCGGAGGTGCTCGAAGTCACGCAGCCGGGCGTTCACCAGATTCAGGGCCGCGGGTACGGCGTCGTGGAGCGTGATGCCCAGGGACGTACCGACCACCAGGACCAGGTTGTTGACGTCGCGCTCCTCGTTCACCTCCCGCTCGTACGAGGCGATGTCGTTCGCCAGACCCATGACGTCCATGAAGGCGTCGAGCAGGGCGCGGACGGTGCGACTGTTCCGTATCTGCTCGGGTATGCGCGCGCCGGTCGCCAACTCGACCGAGTAGGGGGCGGTGTAGGCGGCGAAGCTCTCGCGCCGGAACGGGGCGTAGTCGATCAGGTGGGGTATGCGGCCGCTGCGGCTGTTGGACAGCTCCTCGACCCCCGCGTCGATGTACTTCGCCAGCGCCCGGTTGAACTCGTGCCGCCAGTGCGCCAGTCGCGGAGGGAAGAGACGCTGCTGCAGATCGGCGATTCCCCGCTCGACGGCGTTCGTCGGCTCCGGCAGCCGGGCGCCCTGCTCCGGACGGAGGAAGGCGTGCAGCCGAGCGGTGAACACCAGCGCCCCGGGCAGGTCGCCGGTCTGCTTGAACGCGGAGGCGAAGTAGTCGTCCCAGGCCAGCGCCCAGATGTTGAAACGGTGGTTGAGCCGGAGGTCGGCGAGCGAGGCGTCGGGCAGGGTCCAGGCGGTCAGCTGGTCGACGGTCATGGCGTGGAACGTGGACCGGGTCCAGACCGGGCGGTGGTCCGGCGGCCCCTCACCGCCGGCCAGCATGCCCATCTCGCGGGCCCAGGACTCGCTCTCCTCGTGCAGGGCCGACAGATACGGATTCACCCGCAGCGGATAGGGCATCCACAGCCGGGGGAGCTCGACGGCACGCACTGTCATGGGGACCAACCTCCTTCTCTCCTCGGCCCGCATCGTGCGCTGTGCACGCACCCGCGTGGGGAGGCCACCGCCCCGCACCCGGAGGTGAGGCCGGACGGTGCCCCGCCTGCGGCTCTCCAAACCTGCCCGCCACGGACGACCGTCAATCCCTCAACTTCCGCTGGTCTGCGGTCAGAAGAGGTGGGTGTGCGATTGCTTCGCGCAGCGGACCGATCCTTCCGGGGCGTCCGCCCCGCACTCCCTCAGCGGTCGAGCCGACGCCAGGCGGTGAGGGCGACGGCGGCCCGCGCCGGTCCGGGATCCCCCGCGGCGCCGATGCCCACGACCACGCCATCCGGCGGCCGGGCCGCCCGGCCGACGCCCGGCGCAGGAGGACGCCCACGCGAGCCGGCCGGTCTGCCGAGTGAGCCGGTCCGGGCCGGTCGGCCCGGTTCCGGTCGCGGACCCGGGGCCCGTCCCCTGTACTGACAGGGGACGGGCGGGTGCGCGGAGGAGGCCGGATGGCGTGGGCGGCACGGTGGCGGCGGCTGCGCGCGACGGCCGAGGGCCGCTTCCCCGTCCTGACCGAACTCGCGAACCGGCTGCTGTCCGGGAACCTGCTGGACGGGGGGACGAGACTGGCGGCCCAGGCGTTCCTGGCCTCCGTGCCGCTGCTCTTCGCCGTCGCGGCGTTCGCCCCCCACTCCGTGCGGGACCAGCTCAGGGAATCCCTGCGGGCCATGTTCGGTCTCAGCGGCCGTTCCGACGTCGAACTGCAACAGGTCCTGGGCGGCGACTCCACCGACGAGGACCTGCGGGAGACGACCGGCGTGATCGGCCTGGTCGTCGCCCTCGCCTCGGCGACCAGCTTCAGCCGGGCCATGGCACGGGTCTGCGAGCGCGCCTGGGCGCTGCCGAAGGCCAGGACGCGGGTCGCCGTCTGGCGTTGGGTGGTGTGGCTGCTGGCACTGGTCCTGGTGGTCCTCCTCCAGGCGCCGATCCGGGACGGCTTCGGCGCCGGCCTCTGGCTCGGCATCCCCGTGTTCTTCCTGGTGAGCACCGGCATCTGGATGTGGACGCAGCACCTGTTGCTGGTCAACCGCGTCCCCTGGCTGCCCCTGCTGCCCGGCGCGGTCCTGGCGGCGGCGGCCACGAGCGCCCTGGCGCTGACGGCGCGGCTGTACATGCCTCCGGCGCTCAACAGGACGCTGGCGGAGTACGGGGCGCTGGGGCTCGTCCTCACCCTGTTCTCCTGGCTGATCGTCGTGTGCGCCTCCGTCACGTTCGCGTTCACCATCGGGGCGGTCCTCGCGCAGGAGCCGCCCCTCTGCCACTACCTCGGCACGAACGACGACGCGCTGAGGACGGAGGACGACGAGTCGAGTACGGAAGGCGACGCGCGGGGCGGTACGGACGGCTGACGTGACCGCCCCGCGCGCACGCCTCACCCGTGCCCGGCGCCCCCGCGGACGCGGTGGGCCGTGTCGCGCAGCCACAGGGCGCTGCGCTTGGGCGTGCGCGTCTGGGTGGGGTAGTCGACGCGGACGAGGCCGAAGCGCTTGTCGTAGCCGTAGGCCCATTCGAAGTTGTCCAGGAGCGACCAGGCGAAGTAGCCGCGGACGTCGGCGCCACGCGTCCGGGCCTCGGCGACGGCGGCCAGATGGGCGGCTAGATAGGCGGTGCGCTCGGTGTCGTCCACGTAGCCGTGGGTGTCGGGATGGTCCTCGTACGCGGCGCCGTTCTCGGTGACCACCATCGGTGTGCCGGGGTAGTCACGGGAGACGCGCAGCAGGAGTTCCGTGAGGTCGTGCGGCATGACCTCCCAGCCGAGGCCGGTGACCGGGAGACCGCCGAGCGGAAGGTTACGGGTGACGGGGACGCCACGGGAGTCGGCGGTGGCACCGTGCTCGTCGGCCCCCGAGGTGCGCATCGAGCGGTAGTAGTTGACGCCCAGGGTGTCGATGGGGGCGGAGATGATCTCCAGGTCGCCGTCCCGGACGGGGATCTCGATGCCCTCCGCGGCGAGGTCGTCCACGAGGTCCCGCGGGTACCGGCCGCGCAGGATCGGGTCGAGGTAGAAGCGGAAGCCGAGGGCGTCGGACCGGCGGGCGGCCTCCCGGTCGGTGGCGGTGTCGGTGGCCGGCCCGCTGGTGCCGAGGAGGTGGGTGACGGCGAGGTCGAGGGGGCGGCGGGCGGCGGAGCGCAGGCGCCGCACCGCGAGGCCGTGCGCGAGGTGCAGGTGGTGCACGGCCCGCACGCCGTCGGCGAGGGAGCGGCCTCCGGGGGCGTGGACGCCTTCGACGTGGCCCAGGACGGCCGAGCAGAAGGGTTCGTTGAGGGTGGTCCAGTGGGTGACGCGGTCGCCGAGGCGCTCGTGGACGAGTTCCGCGTAGTCGGCGAAGCGGTGGGCGGTGTCGCGGGCGGGCCAGCCGCCGGCGTCCTGGAGCTCCTGGGGCAGGTCCCAGTGGTAGAGGGTGAGCCAGGGGGTGATGCCGCGCGCGAGGAGCTCGTCGACGAGCCGGTCGTAGAAGCCGATGCCCGCCGGGTTGGCCGGGCCCCGCCCGTGGGGCTGGACGCGGGACCAGGAGACGGAGAAGCGGTAGGTGTCGAGGCCGAGGTCGGCGAGGAGCGCCACGTCCTCGGGCATGCGGTGGTAGTGGTCGCAGGCCACGTCGCCGGTGTCGCCGTTGTCGACGGCCCCGGGGACCCGGCAGAAGGTGTCCCAGATGGACGGGGTGCGGCCGTCCTCGGCGACGGCTCCCTCGATCTGGAAGGCGGAGGTGGCGGCGCCGAAGCGGAAGTGCGGGGGGAGGAGGTCGATGAGCGCGTCGTGGTCGGCGGTGGGGGACGGTGCGGGGGCGGTCACGGGGTCCTCCTGGGGTCGAGAGGGCGGACGGGAGAGGGGCCCGGGCGCCCTCGCGGGCGTCCGGGCCGTAGGGGCGGGGGCGGGTCATGGCAGACGGTGGTCCGCGTTCAGCACCGTGCCGCGTTCGGGGCGGTACAGGTCGAAGCCCCGTGTGTCGCACTGCAACCCACCGTTGATGCAGTGGTCGACCAGGGCCTTGAGGGTGCGCTCCTCCCAGGCGTTGAAGAAGTCGTAGTGGAAGGAGTAGCCACGGCCGCTGGCCAGGCGGACCTGGCTCATGTCGCCGTTGACCGGCCACGCCATCTTGAACTCGATCATCGGCAGGGCGACCGGGTGGGAGGCCGGACACATGTTGTCGTTGGTGCCGGGCTTGACCACGGGGTACGCCATGTGGCTCTTGTGGTCGGGCGTGTCCAGGTAGAGGCCGTTCCAGCAGCTGGGCGCCTGCATGCGCAGGTTGAGCTGCACGTCGGGACGGCTCGGGCAGCTCGCGGGGATGTCGGTGTTGAAGAAGCTGTCACCGCACTCCCAGCCCTCGACGAAGCCCTTGTGGGCGCGGAACTCCTGGGCGGTCTGCATCGGGTTGCCGACGACGAACCGCAGGCCCTTGGGGAAGGGCCGCACGCTCCGGTAGTCCGTCACGCCCGCCTTGTAGTAGATGACCTGCGGACCCACCGGCAGGATCTTCTGGTCACCCTTGAACAGCGAGGGCATCCAGTACGCGGAGGCGTCGGCCGGCGCCTTGCACGTGGTGTTCCCGCCGTAGAGGGAGCCGGTGGTGCTGGCGGCGTCGGTCGTCGTGTTGCCCATGAACGTGTGGTCGTGGGACTTGCCGAACTGGCCCGGGTAGACGATCGGGTCGTCGGGGGCGGTGTGGGTGACGGAGCAGCCGGCCTGGAACTCGTGGTGGTAGGCCGGGGGCGGGGTGGCCGTGGACGGGGTGACGCCGGTGACCTGTGGGACGGCGGGGATGTAGCCGTCTCCGTCGGCGTCGTCGCCCGAGGCCTGTGTGGACACGGCCATGGTGTGACCGCTGTGGGCGCCGGCCGTGATGACGGTGGGCGGCGCGCCGCTGTCCGGGCCCGTGGCGGAGGCGATGGTGCCGATGCCGAGGACGCCGGCGATGAGGGCCGTGCCGAGGAGGAGTGCGGGGAGTCGTTTCGGACTCGCTCTCATGGGGATCTCCTGCCCATGGGGATGGTTTCGCGTGGACGCGAACACGCCACGCGACTGGTGTGGTGGGTTCCCGTGCGGTGGTGCCGGGGTGGCGGGGCCGAGCGGCAGGCCCCGCCACCCGTCCTGGGGGTCCGGCGCGTCAGCTGTAGACGCCGAACTCGTGCAGGGAGTAGCCCCAGCCGGTGCCGCGAGCGGTGAGCTGGAGCTTGACGTAGCGGGCGGTGGCGCCGGCCGCGATGGTGTCGATGTCACCGTTGCCGGTGGTGGTGGAGTGGACGGTCCGCCAGGTGGTGCCGTTGTCGGAGACCTGGACCTCGTAGGCGCGGGCGTAGGCCGGGTCCCAGACGAGCTGGAGGCGGTTGAAGGAGCGCACCGAACCCAGGTCGACCTGGATCCACTGCGGGTCGCTCCAGTCGCTGGCCCACCGGGTGGCGGTGTTGCCGTCGGTGGCGTTGGTGGCGGGGCAGGGGCAGTCGCCGTAGGAGGCCTGGGCGGAGGAGGCCGTGGCGGGCCGGTTCAGGGCGATGTTGGTGCCGGCGACGGGAGGGGCGACGACCTTGACGGACTTCGTCTCGATGCCGGCGTTGCCGCGGCCGTCCTCGGCCTGGATGTACACCTTCCACACGCCGAGCTTCTCGGGCGCGGTCACGGCGAAGGTGTTGTTGCCGAGGGAGCGGAACGGCGTCTCGACGAGGCGCTTGTCGCCGTTGGCGTAGTTGCCGCTCAGGAGGATCTTGGTGGTGACGGCGTCGCCGTCGGGGTCACGGATGTCGGCGCGGACCGTGAACTCGCCGCCCGCCGGGGCGGATCCGGCGGGGGTGACGGTCATGCCGCTGATGACCGGCGGGGTGTTGTCGCCCACGACGGAGCCGGCGTACGCCTTCTTGACGGCGTAGTAGGACAGGCGCTTCAGGCCGTCGGGGAGCAGGTTGAACCAGACGCCGCCGAAGTCGTGCTCGAGGCCGTAGTGGAAGAGGGTGGCGCCGAGGGCGACGCCCTGGTGGCCGGTGACGCAGTTCCAGGCCTTGGTGTAGCCGTCGGCCTTCTGGACGTCGGTGGGCTCGTCGGGGATGCCGTTGGCGTCGTCGGGCACCTCCCACTCGCCCGCGGGGCCGCCCTCGGTGATGATGTACGGCTTGTCGTAACCGCCGTCGGCCCAGTCCTGGCGCACACCGCAGATGTCGCCGTAGGAGTTCATCGAGTACAGGTCGAGGTCCGGGGCGTTGCGCTTGTAGTAGGGCCAGGCGCCGGTCCACGCGTCCGTGGAGGTCACGGGGTGGTCGGGGTCGATGGAGTGGATCTTCTTGGCGACGTCGTTGACGAAGGCCGTGTACGCGTTGCGCTGGGCCACCAGCTCGGTCCCGCCGTAGCAGTTCTGCAGACCGAGGACGGACTCGTTGCCGACGTTCCACATGAGCGTCGCCGGGTGGGACTTGTAGGTGTCGACCCACTTCGCGAACTCGGTGAGCATCGTGTTCTTGTACGCGGTGTCCGTGACGTAGTCGACGCAGCCGCCGGAGCCCGGGCCGCCGCCCGGCTGGAGCCAGAAGCCGTTGATCACCTTGACGCCGTGGGCGGCCGCCGCGTCGAGCAGGGGCTTGCTGGTGGCGTCCGTCCCCCAGGTGCGGACGGTGTTGACGCCCATGGACCTGACGTCCGGCATGTAGCGGGGGGCGTCGGCCATCGCCGGGCCCCAGGTGAGGCCCTTGACGGTGTAAGGCTGTCCGCCGACGGTCAGCTGCCAGTCTCCCTGGCTCCCGGTGACCCGGACGGCGCCGCCCGGCCCGGGCTGCGTGGTCCCGCCGCCGTAGACCCGGAACTCCCAGAGGGAGTAGCCGTAGCCGGTGCCCCGGGTGACCCCCTGGAGGCGCACGTAGCGGCCGGCGCCGGTGA
Source organism: Streptomyces sp. Qhu_M48 (assembly GCF_051305195.1). NCBI lineage: Bacteria > Bacillati > Actinomycetota > Actinomycetes > Kitasatosporales > Streptomycetaceae > Streptomyces > Streptomyces sp. Qhu_M48. The sequence continues at coordinate 3,099,037 of NZ_CP195432.1, forward strand.
CCGCGAGCTCGTCGGTGCCCCCGTCGCCGTTGGTCACGGACTTGACGGTGCGCCAGTCGGTGCCGTTGTCGGAGAGCTGGATGTCGTACGCCTTGCCGTAGGCGCCCTCCCAGTTCAGGACGACCCGGCTGACGTCCGTACGGGAGCCCAGGTCGACCTGGATCCACTGGGCGTCGTTCCACTGGCTCGCCCAGCGGGTCCCTGTGAGGTCGCCGTCGAAGGCGGCGGACGCCGCCCAGGCCTGGCCCTCGGCCGAGGAGGCGGTGGCGGTCTTCCCCTGGGAGAGGAGGGTCTCGGCGGCGGTCGCGGGCGCCGCGGTCAGCATCGTGGCGGAGGTGAGGGCGGTGGCGAGCAGGGCCCCGACGGAGACGAGCGAACCCGTCGTGCGGGTGCGGGCGCCGGTGCGCCTTCGTGCCGTGGGGGTGGTGGTCGCGGTCATGGCGGCTCCTGGACGGAGGGGGAGGGGATCGCCTTCCGGGCGGCGCGGCGGGGACTGGCGCCGCCCGGAAGGGTGAGGGGGCCGGGACGCACCGGGCGGGTGCGTCCCGGCGGGACCGTCAGGGGAAGGAGACGACGGTGGACGGCACGGTCGAGGTGCCGGCGGGGATGGTGGACGCCCCGGTGTCGTTGATGACGTGGTTGTAGTGGCCCATTCCGCCGAGGGACACCACCAGGAGGCTGTGGAACTTCACTCCCGGCTTGACGGGCGCCTTGAAGCCGTGGTCCTGGACGATGGTCGGGTCCACGTTGTAGTTGCAGTAGCTGCCCAGGCCCCACGCCTCGTGGGTGTTCACGGAGTCGTCGACCCGGTAGGCGGCGTACCCCTTCGTCGCGCCGTTCTGGATGGCGGCCTGGTTGGGGGCGTCGTACGCCTTCTCGTTCTGGTAGAAGATCGTGCGGCCGCGCTCGCCGTACCACTCGACGTCGTACTTGTTGAAGTGCTCCACGAACAGGCCGGTGGCCAGTACGTCGTCGCCGTTGACCCGGACGCCGTAGTCGGCGCGGTTGGTCTCCCAGCCCCAGCCCTCGCCGTGGTCGGCGCGCCAGACCCAGGTGTGGTCGATGATGGCGTCGTCGCTGTTCACGACCATGCTGGTGGTGGCCTTGCCCGCGCCGGCGCCGCCGATGCGGATGTAGACGTCCTGCACGGTGGTGGGGTTGGCGGCGTGGTCGGCCGAGGAGTTCTGCGGTCCGAGCTCCAGCAGGGTCGAGGAGTTGACCGGTCCGGCGTCGATCAGGAAGCCGGCGAGGCGGACGCCGTCGACGTCGGCGACCTTCATCGCGGTGACGCCGTTGTCCGGGATGATCGTGGCGAGGCCGAGGCCGAGCACGACGGTGTTCGCCCGGTTCACGTTGATGGTCTGGTCGACGTGGTAGACGCCCGGGGTGAACAGCAGGTGCAGGCCCTGGGCCAGCGCCTGGTTGATCGTGGCGGCGGTGGCGCCGGGCTTGACCACGTAGAACTGGTTGAGCGGGATGGACTCGCCCTGCGGGGCGCCGTTGGCCCAGCTGGTGCCGCGGGCGTTCACGCGCTTGGCGGGCGCGAAGACCTTGTACTCGGTGCCGTCGAGGTAGAGGTAGGGCTTCTCGCGGGAGATCGGCGTGGTCTCCAGCGTGGTGTAGCGGGGCTCGGGGAAGGAGGTGGCCGGAGCGCCCTGGACGCCTGAGAAGGTCTGGTTCCAGACGCTGTTGGACCAGCCGCCGATGGCGCTGTCCCGGGTGTACCACTGCTGCTGCGAGTAGTTGCCGACCTGGCCGTCGATCTTCGAGTCGGCGATGTAGCCGCCGGAGGCCCAGCCGTAGCCGTTCGGCGCCAGGTTGAGGCCGCCCTTGACGTGCATGCGCCGGAAGGAGGAGGCCTGGGAGACGGCCCAGCGGTTGGTGCCGTTGACCGGGTTGAGGGTCAGGCCCTCCGCGCCGCGCCAGAAGTTCTGGGTGGCGTTGCCGTTGAACCAGCCGGCGTCGACGGTCACGTCGCCGTTGATGGTGGTGTCGCCGGGTCGCAGCCCGAGGCCGGCGATCTGCGTGTAGAAGCCGATCTGGGCGTTCAGGTTGTTGTACGTGCCGGGCTTGAAGAGGAAGGCGTGCCGGCCGCTGCCGAACTGGGCCGACTCCTGCTCCTGGAAGACCTGGTCCAGCTTGGCCTGGACACCGGGCGTGGCGGGGTCGATGACGTGCACGTTGGGGCCGAGGTCGCCACCGCCGGGCAGCTGCGGACCGCCGCCGCCACCGGTGGTGCCGAACACCTGGAACTCCCAGAGGGAGAAGCCGTATCCGGTGGCCCGGGTGTGGCCGTTCATCCGGAGGTAGCGGCCGGTCCCGGAGAGGGTGACGTTGTCGGTGCCTCCGTCACCCGCGGTGACCGAGGTGACGGTGCGCCAGTCGGTGCCGTTGTCGGAGGCCTGGATGTCGTAGCTCTTGCCGTAGGCGGCCTCCCAGGTGAGGACCGCGTGGCTCAGCGTGGCGCTGCTGCCGAGGTCGACCTGGATCCACTGGGCGTCCTGCCAGGCGCTGGCCCAGCGGGTGCCGGTGAGGTTGCCGTCGACGGCGGCGGAGGCGGTGAAGGCGCCGCCCTCGGTGGAGGAGGCGGTGGCGGTCTTTCCCTGGGAGAGCAGGGTGGGGGCCGCTTGTGCCGTCGTGGCGGGGGCGAGGGCGAGCAGGCTGCCGGCCAGTGACGTCACAAGTGCGCCGACGGTGGCCCGACGGACGCGTGAGGCGGGTCGCCGGAAGACCGGCGGGGACCCGACGGAAGACATGGGGTCTCCTCTGGATACATGGGGGAAACGTGGGAGAGCGCTCTCCCGAAACCTTGCCCGCAGGGCGAGTTGACGGTCAAGGCGTGTGACACGACTTTTCTTTTGGCTTTCATTAAGTGTCGACCCGAACCCGCGCGGGCCTGGGGGAACGCCGCGGCTACAGTGCGTGGGTGGGGAATCGAGGACCGACACTGGAAGACGTCGCACGCGAGGCGGGAGTATCGCGAGCCACGGTGTCCCGCGTCGTCAACGGCGTGCGCAACGTGGCGCCCGACATCCAGCGCAGCGTGCGCGACGCGATCGCCCGCATCGGCTACACGCCCAACCAGGCCGCCCGCTCCCTCGTGACCCGGCGCACCGGAACCGTCGCCCTCGTGCTCTCCGCGACGGGCAGCGGCTTCACCACGCGCGTGTTCTCCGACCCCTTCTTCGGGCGGGTCGTGGACGGCGTCCTGCCGGTCCTGCGCGAGCGCGCGATCCAGCCGGTGCTCCTCGTCGCGGAGTCGGAGCAGGCCAGGGCCCAGCTCGTCGAGTACCTGCGGCAGGGCGGTGCCGACGGAGCCCTCGTGGTGCCGCTGGACGAGGACGACCCGCTGCCCGCCATGCTCGTGGCGGCCGGTCTCCCCACCGTGCTGTTCGGCCGCCCCCGCGACGGCGAGAACGTGGGCTTCGTCGACCTCGACAACGCGGCGGGCGCGCGCCTCGCCGCCGAGCACCTGTGGGCCACCGGCCGGCGGCGCCCGGCCACGATCGCCGCACCGGCCACCGCCCCCACGGCGGGCGAACGCCTCGACGGCTTCCGCGAGGTGTTCGCGGCCCACGGGGTGACGTCGGTCCCCGTCGTACGGGGCCGGTTCACGGTCGACAGCGGCAGGCGCGCGATGGCGAGGCTGCTGAGGGAACACCCGGAGACCGACGCGGTGTTCGCCGCGAACGACCTGATGGCCCGGGGTGCCTGCCAGTACCTGCGCGAGCACGGGGTGGCCGTCCCCGGCGCGGTGGCCGTCGTCGGCTTCGACGACTCCGTGGCCGCGCGCAGGCCTCGGCCGCAGCTGACCACCGTGCGTCAGCCGGTCGAGCCCATGGCGGCGGCGATGGCCGGACTCCTGGTGGAGCGGCTCGACGCCGGCGGCGCCGAGCCGGCCTCGAAGGTGTTCGAGCCGGTACTCGTCGTCCGCGACTCCACCTGACCCTGGCCGCCGTCGCCGGCCGGCTCAACCGCCGTCCACGCGAAACGCTCGGCCGGGAATCCCCAGCCGAGCGCCTGCGTGGACTGCTCGCGGCCTGATCGACACGACCATGTGTTGCGACGTCCCCTGGAAACCACCATGGCGGAGCGGCCTTCACGACGGTCATGACGTGGCTCTGACGTCAGCCGGCCGTCGCCTCGCGGTGGGCGCGGACGATGTCCGCGTACCGGTGGCCGCTCGTCTTCACGGTCCGCTTCTGCGTCGCGTAGTCGACGTGGACGAGGCCGAAGCGCTTGTCGTAGCCGTACGCCCACTCGAAGTTGTCGAGCAGGGACCAGGCGTAGTACCCGGCGAGCGGGGCGCCCTTGCGCACGGCGCGGGCACAGGCCGCGATGTGCTCCTCCAGGTAGCGGGTGCGCTCCGGGTCGTGGACCGCGCCGTCGGGACCGACGGTGTCGGGGAAGGCCGAGCCGTTCTCGGTGACGTACAGCTTCCGCACGCCGTAGTCGTCGGTGAGCCGCAGCAGGAAGGCCTCCAGGCCGCCCGCGTCGATCTGCCAGTCCATTCCGGTGCGGGGCACGTCGGGGAGGCGTACCTCACGGGCGTACGGGACCGGGCCCGACGGGTCGTCGGCGACGGTGACCGGGAAGTAGTAGTTGAGACCGTGCCAGTCGAGCGGCGCGGCGATGGTCTCCAGGTCGCCCGGCCTCTCGGGGAGTTCGACCCCGTACAGCTCGCGCATGTCGGTGGGGAAGCCGCGGCCGTAGACCGGGTCGAGCCACCAGCGGTTGGTGTGGCCGTCCGCGCGGGCGGCGGCGGCGACGTCCTCGGGCCGGGTGGAGGCCGCTTCGACGGTGGAGTGGTTGGTGACCAGGCCCACCTGGGCCCCGGGGGCGGCGGCGCGGATGGCCTGGGTGGCGAGGCCGTGCCCGAGGAGGAGGTGGTAGGAGGCGCGGACGGCGGCCGTGACATCGGTCAGGCCGGGGGCCATGCGGCCCTCCAGGTGGCCGATCCAGCCCGAGCAGAGCGGTTCGTTGAGGGTGGCCCACTGGGTGACCCGGTCGCCGAGGCGCTCGGCGACGACGGAGGCGTACGCGGCGAGGTGTTCGGCGGTGGCCCGCTCGGTCCAGCCGCCGTGGCTGTCCTGGACCCGGTCCTGGAGGGCCTGCGGGAGGTCCCAGTGGTAGAGGGTGACGGAGGGGGTGATCCCGGCGTCGAGGAGGCCGTCGACGAGCCGGTCGTAGAAGTCGAGGCCGGCGGCGTTGACGGGGCCGTCACCGCCGGGCACGACGCGCGGCCAGGCGACGGACAGCCGGTAGGCGTCGGTGCCGAAGCCCTTCATCAGCGCGATGTCCTCGGGCCAGCGGTGGTAGTGGTCGCAGGCGGTGTCGCCGTGGTCGCCGTTGTCGATGGCTCCGGGGACGCGCGAGAAGGTGTCCCAGATGGACGGCGCCCGGCCGTCCTCCGCGACGGCGCCCTCGATCTGATAGGCGGAGGTCGCGGTGCCCCAGGCGAACTCCGGAGGGAAGGCCTCCAGGTCGAGCGAGGTGGAGGAGTCGGTGGATTCGGACACGGAGAACCTCTTCGTGATCGGTGTGGAGAGGGACGTCACTTGACCGCACCCGCGGTGAGGCCGGCGACGAGGTAGCGCTGGAGGAGCAGGAAACCGACGACGACGGGGACGCTCACCACCAGGGAGGCGGCCATCACCTGGTTCCAGTAGACGTCGTTCTGGGTGGCGTACCCCTGGAGACCGACGGCGAGGGTGCGGGTGGTGTCGTTGGTCATGACCGAGGCGAAGAGGACCTCGCCCCAGGCCGTCATGAAGGCGTAGACGGCGACGGCGATGATGCCGGGGGAGGCGGCCGGGACGATGACGCGGAACAGCGCGCTGATCGGCCCGCAGCCGTCGACCTTGGCGGCCTCGTCGAGCTCGCGCGGGATCGAGTCGAAGTAGCCGGTCAGCATCCAGATGGAGAACGGCAGCGAGAAGGTCAGATAGGTGAGGATCAGGCCTTCGCGGGAGCCGAACAGGGCGATGCCGGTGGCGTTGCCGATGTTGACGTAGATGAGGAAGAGCGGCAGCAGGAAGAGGATGCCGGGGAACATCTGCGTGGAGAGGACCGTCACCGTGAAGACCCGCTTGCCGCGGAAGCTGTAGCGGCTGACGGCGTACGCGGCGAAGATCGCGACGACCACCGAGAACACCGTGGCCGCGCCCGCGACGACGATCGAGTTCACGAAGTAGTCGGCGAGCGGGACGGTCTCCCAGATGTCGACGTACGGGCGGAGCGTGAGCCCGGAGGGGATCCACTCGAACTTCCCCGAGACGTCCTTCAGCGGTTTGAGGGAGCTGGAGATCATCACGTACACCGGCAGGACGACGAAGCCGGTGAGCAGGGTGAGGAAGATCCGCCGGGTCCAGAGGAACGAGCGGGGCGCCGCCATGGGGGAGCGCGGGGCCGCGCGCCGGGATGCGTGCTCAGACATCGGAGGTCTTCCTTCCGCGGCTGGTGAGCAGGAGGTAGACGCCCGTGACGACGAGGAGGAAGAGCAGCAGCAGCACGGACATGGCCGAGCCGGTGCCGAAGTTCCACGTCTGGAAGGACGACTGGTAGATGTGCAGGGAGATCAGGTCGGCGGCCTCGGGTGCCGCCTTGCCGAAGAGCACGAACGGCGTGTTGAAGTCGTTGAACGTCCAGAGGAAGAGGACGAGCACGAGGACCTGGTTGACGGAGCGCAGCGACGGCAGGGTGATGTGCCGGATCTGCTTCCACACCCCGGCGCCGTCGAGCGCGCCCGCCTCGTACATGTCCCGGGGGATGTTCTGAAGTCCCGCCATGACGGTGAGGAAGGCGAAGGGCCAGCCCTTCCACACGGAGACGATCAGCAGGGCCCAGAAGCTGTTGTCCCCGATGAGCCAGAAGGCGGGGCTGTCGCCGATGCCGAGCTGGTCGTGGAGGACGTGGTTGATGAGGCCGTTGTCCCGCTGGAACATGAACGCCCAGGTGATGACGGCGGCGTAGACGGGCAGCGCGTACGGGACGAGGAACAGGGTCCGGAGGAAGCCGCGGCCCCGGAAGTTCTCCTGGAGGAAGATCGCGGCGGCCGTTCCGAGGATCCAGCACAGCCCCACGGAGAGGAGGGTGAACAGACAGGTCGTCAGGAAGGACTTGAGGAGCGCCTGGCCGACGGGGGCGTCGAAGTCGATCGCGACGGTGTAGTTGTCCAGACCCGACCAGGGAGCCTCGGACCAGTTCCGGATGTAGAACTGGGTGAGTTCCCTGAAGCTCATCGTGATGCCCATGAGCATCGGGACGAGGTGGACGAGGAGTTCGAGGAGCAGGGCGGGGAGGAGCAGCAGGTAGGGCAGTGCGATGCGGCGACGCCCGGAGCGGCGCGGTGCGGGTGCCTCTCCGGGTGTGGCCTTGCGCACCGCCGGCTCGGTCGGCTGAGCGACGGCGGTCTCGGTCATGGTGGGGCGGCCTACTTCTTGGGCATCTGCTGCTGGGCCTTTTCGAGCTTGGCCTTCACGGACTCCGTGGTGACCGGGCGACCGGCGGCGGCGTCGGCGAACAGTTCCTTGACCGCGGTGCCGACCACCGTCTCGAACTGCGACTCCTCGGGGACCTGCGGCAGGGCGGCGGCGCTGGTGGCGAGGGTGTCGCGGATGACGGCGAGCGACGGGTCGGAGAAGCCGGGGTCCTTCTGGGCGCTCTTGACCGGCGGGACCGAGCCGTACGCCTTGTTGAGGACGATCTGCTCCTCGTCGCTCGTCATGTACTTCACGAACTTCAGCGCGCCGTCGAGGTTCCTGGTGTTCTTGAAGACGGCCAGGTTGATGCCGGCGACCATCGAGTTGGTCTGGGCGCCCTGACCGGGCTTGCCCGACGGGACCGGGGCCGGGGCGACGCCCCACTCCTCCGGGCCCATGCCCTGCGCGGAGAAGGTCTGCGACGGCGTCTGCCACAGGACCATGCCGGTCTTGTTCTTGGCGAAGTCGCTGAGGGACTGGTTCTGCGCGTACTCGGCGTTGCCGGGGGCGACGACCTTGTGGACGGCCATGAGGTCGATGTACTGCTTGACGGCGGCGACGGCCCCGTCGGAGGTGAAGTCCGGCTTGCCGTCGGCGGTGAAGAAGTCCGCCCCGTGCTGCTTGCCGAGGACGAAGACCTGGTGGATGTTGTTGGAGAGGTTGGAGCCCTCGACCCCGATCCCCGCCTTGCCGTCCTTGCTGAGCTTCTTGCCGGCCGCGATCACCTCGTCCCAGGTGGTCGGCGGCTTGGCTATGCCCGCGTCCTTGAACATCTGCTTGTTGTAGTAGAGCGCGTACGCCATGGAGTAGAGCGGAACGGCGGCCGGGTCCTCGCCGGCGACGCCGGTGGAGCCGAGCGCGGAGTCGACGAAGCGGTCCTTGCCGCCGATGGCCTCCAGGTTCTTCGCGTCCCACGGCAGGAGGGCACCGGTGGACTGGAGCGAGGCGCTCCAGGTGTTGCCGATGTTGAGGATGTCGGGGCCCTGGCCGGACGTGGTCGCGGTGAGGATCCGGTTGAGCAGGTCGGACCACGGGATCACCTCCAGCTTGACCTTGATCCCGGTCTCCTTCTCGAACTGGTCGAGCTCGGGCTGCAGGACCTTCTTGTCGACCTCCAGGCTGGCGCCCTGGTTCGAGGCCCAGTAGGTGAGGGTCTTCGGTGACGACTCGCTCCCTTCACCACCGCCGCAGGCGGTGGCGGTGAAGGCGAGGGAGAGGGAGACGGCACCGGTGACAGCGGCTCTGATTCTGCGCATGGCTCCTGGGCCCTTTCAGGGACGAGGGGGCTGCCGATGAGGGTGGGCTTCTGGAGGCCTCGCCGTAACATCGGCTTAATTTAGGATGTGAGTTAAACCCCATGAGAAGGTCGCGTCAAGGCTTGTGCTGCGGGTATGTTGCAACGAACGACTTCAGAGACGGGGACCAAAGTGCACGCGAGAACTGGCCGTACGGTGCGTGACCTGCGGCGCGAGAACCGCACCGCCGTTCTGCGCAGGCTGTACTTCGACGGACCGATGAGCCGCCTCACGCTCGGTCCCGCGACCGGACTCAGCTCGGGCTCCGTCAGCAACGTGGTCGCCGAACTCGTCGCCGACGGCCTCGTCGAGGAGGCCGGCAGCGTCGACTCCGCCGGCGGACGCCCCCGCACCCTCGTCCGGATCACCCCCGCGAGCGGCTTCATGATCGGGGTCGACATCGGCGAAACCCGGGTCAGGATCGAGCTGTTCGACCTCACCCTCACCGAACTCGCCCGAGCCGAACGCCCGTTGGCCTGCTCCGGACCCCGTACGGCCCGCTACGACGTCGCCCTCGTCGTCGACCACCTCCGGGAGGGCATCGCGGAGGTGCTGCGTACCGCGGAGGTACCCGCCGACCGCCTCATCGGGGTCGGCGTCGGCGTCCCCGGCATCGTCGCCCGCGACGCCGAGGACGGCGCCGTCGTCCACGGCCAGACCGTCGGCTGGGACGCCGTCCCCTTCGAGCGCCTCCTCCGCGCCGCCGTCGACCTGCCCGAGTCCGTGCCGTACTGGATCGACAACGGGGCCAAGACCCTCGGCCAGGCCGAGATGTGGTTCGGCGCGGGCAGGGGCGCCCGCAGCGCGGTGGTCGTCCTCTTCGGCTCCGGCGTCGGCGCCTGTGTGCTCACGGACCCGATGGGGCCCGGACGGGCGCTCGAATGGGGTCATCTGACGGTACGGGTCCGGGGGCGCCGCTGCCGCTGCGGCGCCCAGGGCTGCCTGGAGGCGTACGCCGGCGCGGAGGCCCTCCTCGAACGGTGGCGGGAGGCGGGCGGGCGGCCCCCGGCCGGCGCGGACGAGGAGACGGCCCTGACCGCGATGCTGGCGGCGGCCTATCCGCCGGACCCGGGGGCGGAGCCCGACGTGACCGCCCTCGCCGTCCTGGCGGAGACCGCCGAGTACCTGGGCGCCGGCTTCGCCGACCTCATCAACCTCTTCCAGCCCGAGCGCATCCTCGTCGGTGGCTGGGCCGGACTCCAGCTCGGCACCCGCTTCCTGGAGACCGTGACCGGATACGCGAAGGAGTACGCCCTGAAGTACCCGGCAAGCCGCACCGCCGTCGGCCTCGGCACCCTCGGCCCGGAGGCCGTCACCGTCGGAGCGGCCCTGCTGCCACTCGTCGACTTCTTCGCCCAGGGCGGCCGACGCCCCGAGAGCAAGCCCACCGCCCCCGCCCCCGCCTGGAAGTCGGCCCTCCAGGACCGGGTGTCCTCCTGATCCGTGTCCACTGGGCGCGCCCAGCCCGGGGCGCGCGCTTCCCCGGGTGCGCCTTCGCCTGAGCCCCCGGGCACGCGATTCCCCGGGCGCGGCTACCCCGGGGGCCGACCTGCCCTGGGTGTGCGCTTCCCCGGGCGTGTCTTCCGGGCGCGGCGGGCGGGCGCGGCGGGCGGGTCAGTCCGCCGTGTGGGGGAGGGGTGTGCCGACGATGCCGTTGACGAGCACGTCGAAGCCCCAGGACAGCCGGTGCTCGGGAGGGCCGGAGAGCAGTGCCGGCATATGGGCGCTGATCATCGGAAGGGTGGCCGCGTCCGCCGCGCGCACGGCGCCCGTCAGGGCGTTCCAGTCCTCCTGGGCCGACGGTTCACGGTGCTGCGTCCCGTGCTCCGCCGCGCCTGCCGTGGCGTACTGGAGCAGGAGGTCCACCCCCCAGGCGACCTGGTCGGCGGCGGCGCCGCTGCGCGAGAGCAGACCCAGGACCCGCTCGACGAGGTTCAGGTAGTTCTCGCCGCTGGGCCGCGCCACCAGGGCCGAGCGGGCCAGCGGCGGGTGCTCGAACAGGACGCGGGTGTACGAGGCGAGCACCGCGGCGAGCTGCTCGCGCCACCCCTCCCCGGCCTCCTCGACGGCCAGATCGACCTCGCCCAGGAGCGAGTCCAGGACGGCCGCGTGCAGCTCGGCGGCGTTGGCCACGTAGACGTACAGCGAGGCGGGTCCGGTGTCGAGCTCCTGCGCCAGGCGGCGCATGGTCAGTCTGTCCAGCCCCTCGGCGCGCATCACCCGCACGGCGGTGTCGACGATCCCGCGCCGGGTCAGGGCGGGCTTGGCCGGGCGCTCCCGGCGGCTGATCGGTGCTCGCTCGACGTCCATGCCTCGATCGTAACGAACACGTTCGCCGCAGGTCACTCCACCCTTCACCCCTCCCCGCAACCGCGCCTCGACGTTCCCGAACTTGTTCGTGACGAACATGTTCGTTAGGTTGGAGGGGTCGGAGCGACACACGGACACGAACCCCTGGAGGCACCGGATGAGCACCCACGTCCCGATCGCGATCATCGGTGGAGGCCTCGGCGGCCTCACCGCTGCCAGGGTCCTGCACGTCAACGGCGTCGAGGCCGCCCTCTTCGAACGGGAGGCCTCACCCGAGGCCCGCACCCAGGGCGGCATGCTCGACATCCACGAGGACAGCGGACAGCGGGCGCTCCGCGCCGCCGGGCTCCACGACCGCTTCCGCGCCCTCGTCCACCCGGGCGGCCAGGCCATGCGTCTCGTCGGCCCCGACGGCACCGTCCACGTCTCCCACGAGGACGACGGCACCGGTGACCGGCCCGAGGTCGACCGGGGAGAACTCCGCGACCTGCTCCTCGCCTCGATCCCGGCCGACTCGATCCGCTGGGGCCGGAAGGCCGTCGGCGCCCGCGCGCTCGGCGACGGGCGTCACGAGGTGACGTTCGCCGACGGATCGACCCTCACCACCGACCTCCTGATCGGCGCCGACGGAGCCTGGTCACGCGTCCGGCCGCTGGTCTCGGCCGCCACCCCCGCCTACGCGGGCATCTCCTTCGTCGAGACCGACCTGCTCGACGCCGACGCCCGCCACCCGCGGGCTACCAAGATCGTCGGAGGCGGATTCCTCCTCTCCCTCGGCGACCGGCGCGGTTTCCTCGCGCACCGGGAGACCGACGGCAGCCTCCACGTCTACACCGCGCTCAGGACCGGCGAGGAGTGGCTCGACACGATCGACTTCGGCGACACCGCCGCCGCCAAGGCCGCCGTCCTGTCCCTCTTCGAGGGCTGGGACGAGAGCCTGCGCGGCCTGGTCGCAGACGCCGACGGCGCGCTCGTGCCCCGCCGTGTCCACGCCCTGCCGGTCGGACACCGCTGGGACCGGGTCGCGGGCGTGACGCTGCTCGGCGACGCCGCCCACCTGATGTCCCCGTTCGCGGGCGAGGGCGCCAACCTGGCGATGCTCGACGGAGCCGAACTCGGCCGGGCGATCGCCGCCCACCCCGGCGACGGGGAGGCCGCCCTGGCCGCGTACGAGGAGGCGCTGTTCCCGCGCGCCGAGGAGTCCGCCGCCGCGTCCGCCGCAGCCCTGGAGACCATGTTCGGCGAGCAGGGGCTTGAGGGGATGATCCGGTTCTTCGGCGAGGGGCAGGGGCAGGGTTAGGGCCAGGTCCTGGGCCGGAATTCGTTCGAGGGCACAAACATGGGGGGTTGTTCCCCATGCCGAGGAGGCGCCCCCCGTACCAGGATCGGACGTGTCGCGGAGCGATGGGCCCGGTGGCGGAGGAGGGGGGATGGCGGTGCAGGTCGGACACGGGCGGGCCGAGGCTTCGCTGTCGGCGGCCGTACGGTGGTGGGGCGCCGGTCTCGTCCGTGGCGAAGCGGGCGAAGGGCGCCCCGACTGGGCCGTGTTGGCCGAGGATGCCGTGGCCGCCGCGCCCGGAGAGGCCGTGGCGCCCGAGGGGGAGTATCCGGGACTGAGCGGCTTCGAGTGGGTCCTGAGGCCGTTCACCGTCCGTGCGGGGGAGCGGCTGGAACGGCGCTTGTCGGAGCGGGCCCGGAAGCTCGTGGACCTGGCCGCCGTACGGGACGACCTGCAGCGGCAGCTCAGCGGCAGGCTGGCACGGGCGGCCGCGCGGACGCTGGTCCTGGAGCTGCACGAGGCGCGGACCGCGGGGCTGCTCGAAGGGGACGACACGCGGGCCCGGTTCCGGGACTTCCTGGCCCGGACCGCGTCCCGGCGCGGTCTGTCCGCCCTGCTGGCCGGGCGCCCGGTCCTCGCGCGGATCCTGGGGCGGGCGGTGCTGGACTCGGCGGACGCCGTGGCGGAGGCCCTGGAGCGGTGGGCGGACGACCGCCCCCGAGTGACCGCCGGCCTTCTCGGCGCGTCCAGCGCATCGGACCCGTCGGGCGCGTCCGGTGAACCCCATGCGTCCGGTGAACCCCCTGCGTCCTGTGAACCTCATGCGTCCGCGTCCGGTGTGTCCCCCGCGTCCGGTGAGTCCGACGCGGCTGACGAGGGCTTCGAGCCCGATGAGTTTGGTGCGTCCGGACGGCAGGGGCCGGGACTGCTCGTCGGGATCGAGCCCGGTGCCGGCGACGGACACCGGAACGGCCGGAGCGTGATGCTGCTGCGCTTCGCCGACGGGACCCGGCTGGTGTACAAGCCGAGGCCTCTCGCCGTCCACCGCCACTTCAACGCCCTCGTCACCTGGTACAACACGCTGCCCGGCGCCGTGGACCTCCGTACCCTGCGGCTGCTCGACCGGGGCGACTACGGGTGGGTGGAGTTCGTCGTCGCCCACCCCTGCGCCTCCGCCGAGGAGGTCGAGACGTTCTACCGCCGCCAGGGCGCGCTGCTCGCCCTGCTGCACCTGCTCGACGGGACCGACCTGCACCACGAGAACCTGATCGCCGTCGGCGCCCACCCGGTCCTCGTCGACGTGGAGACCCTGTTCCACCCGCCGCTGCCGGTCGCCGCCACGGAGGATCCGGCGGGCCGCGCGCTCCACGACTCGGTGTACCGGGTCGGACTGCTGCCGCAGCTCCTCGTGGGTGACCACAGCGCTCTGGACGTGTCGGCGGTCGGCGGCGGCCACGAGGCGGTGTCGCCCGTCGACCGGCCCGACTGGGCCGAGGCCGGCACCGACCGGATGCGTCTGGTGCGCAGGGCCGGGACGTTCGGCGAATCCGCCAACAGGCCCCACCTGGCGGGCGGCGGGCCCGTCGAGCCGGGCGCCCACGTCGAGGCGCTCTGCGCCGGGTTCCGTGCCGCGTACACGGCGATCGGGGCGGCCCGGGAGGAACTCCTGCACGGGACCCGCCTGTTGAAGGACTTCGCCGAGGACGAGGTGCGGGTGGTGGTACGTCCCACCTGGATCTACAGCATGCTGCTCGACGAGTCGACGCACCCCGGACTCCTGAAGGACGCGGACGAACGCCAGCGGGTCCTGGAGACCCTGCGGACCGACCCGTTCGGCGCGGTCCTCGAACCCGGCCTGGTCGACGAGGAGATCGCCCAGCTCTGGTCGGGAGACGTGCCCCTGTTCACCGCCCGCCCGGGCCGGGACCATCTGTGGGGCGCGCCGGAACGGCTGCCGACCGGACGCACGGACCTGCCCGGGACCGAGCGCGTCGCCGCGAAGATCGGCGCCCTGGACACCGTCGACCGGCAGGACCAGGAATGGATCGTGCGGGCCGCCATGGCCACGACCTCCGGTGCCGCCGCGCACCGGCCCGCCGAGGGCCGGCGCACCAGCACCGCGGACCGCGCCCCGGAGCCGGAGCGGCTGTTGTCGGCGGCCCGCTCCGTCGGCGACCAGCTCGTCTCCCTCGCGTACCGCGACGGACCGCGCAGCAACTGGATCGGACTGGAACTCCTGGACGACCGCTACTGGCGGATCGGCCCGATGCCGGCCGATCTGGCCGGCGGCTACACCGGACCGGCGCTGTTCTTGGCCCAGTTGGCGGCGCTGACCGGGGCCGGGCACTACGCGGAGGCGGCCCGAACCGCCCTGGCGCCGGTGCCCGTCCTGCTCGACGCGCTGAGCGCCCGGCCCGAGGACCTCGGCGCCGTGGGCTCGGGTGCCTTCTCCGGTCTCGGCGGCATCGCCTACGCGCTCACCGGGACGGCCCGGCTGCTCGACGACCCGGAGGTCGCCTCCTGGGCCGCCAACGCGCTGCGCCTGGCCACCGCCGCGACCCGGGCGGAGCGGGAGTACGGGGTGGGCGCGGGGCTCGCCGGCGGCCTCGTCTCCCTGCTGGCCGTCCACGGGGCCGGTGTCGGAGGCGGGGCGGAGCACACGGACCGGGACCTCCGGCGGACGGCACGGGAGTGCGCGGACCGGCTCGCCGAGGTCGATGTCACGGGTGTCGGGCGGGGCTTCGCCGAGGGGGCCGCCGGCATCGGCTGGGCCCTGCTGCGGTTCGCCCGGGCCGAGACGGAGCCCTGGGCCGGAGACGGGTCCGCGTACGGGGGCGAGGCCGTCGAGCGGTACAGGACCGCGGGTCTGTCCGCCCTCCGTACGGCCGTCGGCGCCGGCCCGGACGGCAGCCGGGGCTCGGCCTGGTGCCGGGGGGACGCCGGTGTCGCCCTCGCCGTGCTGGACGCGCCGGGAGCGCTGGACGACCCGTACCTCGCGGCCTGGTCCCGCGGGGCCGTCGAGGAGCTGGGCCGTGACCGGCCGGCTCCCGACGACAGCCTGTGCCACGGCGAGGCCGGAGTCTGCGAACTCCTGGGCCACGGAGCGCTCCCGGAGGCCCGCCCGCACTGGATCCGCCGGGCCGGGGCGCTCCTCGCCTCCGTCGAGGAGCACGATGCCCGGAGCGGCGCCCCGGACGGGGTTCCGCACCCCGGCCTGCTGACCGGTCTCGCGGGGATCGGGCACGGGCTCCTCAGGGCGGGGTTCCCGGAGCGGGTACCGTCGCTGCTCCTCCTGAGCCCGCCCGGCTCGGGCCCCGAACCGGGCTGACCGGCGCCACGACCTCCGGGGACCTCCGGACTGTTCCACCGCTCCACCCTTCCCACCGCTCCACCCGCACGGCTCGGTACGACCACCACTCCTGCGAACACGAAGGACGAGTGAGGACCCATGCAGATCAGTGACTCGGTGCAGTACGTCGACGGCGGAGCCGGCGCGGAGACCTCGGTGCACGACGACCCGGTGGGCGAAGTGACGCTCCGGGCCGGAGGGACGCTCGGGCTCCGCAGCCGGCTCCTCAGAGGGACGGGCCTGGACGCCGCCGCCACCTTCGACCTGCCCTTCACCACCGGCACCATCCCCCTGTCCTGAGGCGGAGGCCCTGACACCCCGCCGGGGGAGGTGTCAGGGACGACGCCGTGACGGAGCGGGCGTGGGCCGGGCCCGACGGCAGTGGGCCGGGGTGGTCCCCGGCCCACTGCCGCGCGCGAAAAGGTTCAAGTAGCCTGCGCCCATGCGAGCGACATCGTCGGTCATAGTGGGGCGGGACGCCGAGATCGGGGTGCTGGACGAGGCCCTGGAGAGCGTGCGGAGGGGCTCCGGACGGGCGGTGTTCCTGGTCGGCGAGGCGGGTATCGGCAAGTCCCGGCTGGCCGGCGAGTGCGCGCTCCGGGCGTACGACCGGGACGTGCCGGTGCTGCGCGGCCGCGCCACGTCCACCGGGCTCGTCGTGCCCTTCCGGCCGCTCGT
This sequence comes from Streptomyces sp. Qhu_M48, assembly GCF_051305195.1. NCBI lineage: Bacteria > Bacillati > Actinomycetota > Actinomycetes > Kitasatosporales > Streptomycetaceae > Streptomyces > Streptomyces sp. Qhu_M48. The sequence goes on from NZ_CP195432.1 coordinate 3,115,429, forward strand.
CGAGGCGCTGTCGTCGCGGTTCCGCGCCGCCGGCGCGCCGGACGATCCGGAACTCGACCCCTACCGGCCCGCGTTGGCCGGCCTGGTGCCGGAGTGGCGGGCCACCGCGACGGCGCCCGGCTACGCGATCTCCCTCGTCGAGCTGGCCGAGGCGCTGCTGAGGCTGCTGGCGGTGCTCGGCCGCGAGCGGGGATGCGTGATCCTCCTCGAGGACCTCCACGACTCCGACACCGAGACCATCGCGGTCGTCGAGTACGTCGTCGACAACGTGGCGGACCTGCCGGTCCTGCTGGTCGGCACCCTCCGGCCGGACCCCGGCCCGGCGATGGACCTCGCGCTGGCCGCCGAACTCCGCGGCACCGCGTCGTTAAGGGAGTTGGAGCCGCTCGACGAGGCCGCCGTGCGGAGCATGGTGGACGCCTGCCTGGACGCCGGACCGGGTGAGGTGCCCCCGGCCGCACATCGGCACCTCTCGGAACGGGCGGGCGGGAACCCGTACCTGGTCGAGGTGCTTCTGGCCGACCTGCTGGACATGGGACGGCTGAGCAGGGCCGACGACGGGTGGCTCCTCGCCGAGCACGGCGAGGCGACGGTGCCCACGGGCGCCGTCCGCAGCTGGGCGCGCCGGCTCGGCCGGCTCGACGAGCCGGTGCGCGAACTGCTGCTCATCGCGGCGACCCTCGGCGGCCGGTTCTCCGTCGGAGCGCTCAGAGCGGTGACCGGCTTCGACGACCGCGCGCTCTTCTCCCACCTCCGGTCGGCCTCCGAGGCGGGGATCATCGCCCCGGACGGAGCCGCCCACGACCACTACACCTTCCGGCACGTGCTCACGGCGGACGCCCTCAGGGCCTCCCTGCCGCCCGCCGAACAGGCCGCGCTGGCCCGGCGCGCCGCCTCGGCCATCGAGGAGTGCGCCGAGGAACTCTCCGGCGAGCAGAGCCAGCTGGTGGCCACGCTGCGCCTCGCGGCGGGCGACAAGGCGGCGGCCTCACGGCAGTTCGCCCAGGTCGGGCGGCAGATGCTGGACGCCGGTGCGTCGGGCTCGGCCGCCGTACTCCTCGAACGCGCCCGGGGGCTGTCCTCCGGCGGGGAGCGCGACGACATCACGGTGCAACTGGCCATCGCCCAGGCGGAGTCGGGCCGGCTCGACGAGGCCGCCGGACTGCTTGACGACCTCCCGCCGGCGCCCGCCGGTTCGCGGGCGGCGGAGGAGCGGGCCCAGGCGCACACGCAGGTCGCGTGGGTCGCGACCATGGCGGAGCGGCAGGAGGAGGCGCGCCGCCGGATCCGGGCGGCCCGAGCGCTGCTCGGGGCGGCCCCACGTCCGGAGCAGGAGGCGGCGCTCGTGGTGGTCGAGGGCCATCTCGCGCTGCTGCCGGAGCGGGACGGTCGGGACCGTCCGGGCGGCCGCGGCGGTCAGGACGACCACGGCGGCCCGGAGGGCGACCGAGGCCACGGGGGTGACGGAGGCGACGGACACGAGGGGGGTGACGGAGACGCCGGGGGTGACGGAGGCGCCGGGCGGCGCGGTCAGGCCTTCGGTATCGGTTCCGGCAGTCGTGACGGGGGGCGTGACAGGGGTCGTGACGGGCGTGAGCGGTTGAGGGAGGCGGAACGTTCCGCCAGGAGCGCCGCGCTCACGGCCGAGCAACGTGGCCGCCCCGTCGTGGCCTGTCAGGCCTGGCAACTGCTCGCCCTGCTGTCCCGGGAGCGCGGTTTCGACGAGGCCGACGCCTGCCTGGTGCGGATGCTCGCGGTCGCCGAGAAGCACCGGCTGGCGGTGAGCCGCGCCGAGGCGCTCGTACGGCTCGGCACCAACGCGTTCATGCGGACCGGAGAGGCGACCCAGCTGGAGACCGCACGCGCGGCGGCGTACGAACTCGGCTCCCTTGCCGTGCTCCAGACCGTGGACGGACTGCTCGCCATGCAGAGCGTGCTGGGCGGGCGCTGGGAGCGGGCCCGGGAGATCGCCGAGCGGTCCGTGGAGGCCAGCGCACGCCTCCAGAACCTGTCGGCCCACCGCTATCTGCTGCTCGTCGACGCCACGCTCGCGGCCCACCAGGGCCGGGTCCGTGAGCAGGAGCGGGCCCTCGCCCGGTTCCGCCGGGCGGGCGGCGAGGAGTCGATGCTCGTGCCCCTGCAGCGCGGACTGTGTCAGGCCGTGGGCGCGTTGATGGCGGAGGACAGGGCGCGGGCGAACGCGGAGCTCGACGCGGCCCTGGCCTGGGAGCGGGAGCACCCGAGCTTCTTCTACCTCAGTGGCCGCTACGGGCTCCGCCCCCTGCTGCGGATCCTCGACGGCGACCGACACCCCCGGGGTGATCACGGCGGTCAGGACGCGGGCCGTGAGGCGTACCGGGAGGCGCTCGCCTCGCCCGGCGCGCAGCTGGCCTGGAACCGGATGTTCCTCGGCATGGCGGACGCGGTGCTACGCGGCCGGGACGGCGACCCGGAAGGCGCCCGGCGCGCCGTGGAGGAGACCGGTCGCGCGGCGGCGGCGGTGTTCCCGCAGGCCTGGCACCTCGCCCTGCGGCTGACCGCGGAGGCCGCGCTCCACGACTCCTGGGGCGAGCCGGTCGCCTGGCTGCGGCAGGCGGAGGAGTACTTCCACGAGGCGGGCGTGCAGCCGGTGGCCGGTGCCTGCCGGGCCGTCCTGCGGCAGGCGGGGATGAGCGTCCCGCAGCGCAGGGGCGGCCGGGAGCGGATCCCCGCGGAGCTGCGCACCGCGGGCGTCACCCCGCGCGAGTACGAGGTGTTCGTCCTGCTCCCGGAGCGGCCCGGCAACCAGCAGATCGCCCGGCGCCTGTGCATCTCGCCCCGGACGGTGGAGAAGCACATGGCGAACCTGATGGCGAAGACCGGTTGCGCGGACCGCTCGGCGCTGTGCGCGCTGTCGGCGGAGCGGGCGGAGGACCAGGACCCGTCCGGCGCCTCCCCGCGGGCCTCGCCGGCCTGAGGCGGCGAGCCGTCCGAGCCGTCCGGGCCGCCGCCTGCCGGAACGGGGGTTGTATGGGGGCCCGGCGGGGCCGGAGTGGGGGAGGTCCCCGTCGGCATGGGGGTCCGGGCCCCCAGGGCGCGCTCGTCGGTGAGGGAACTGTGCGGGTCCGGTACCGATGTGTGGAGGGGGGCGGGGGTCGGATCATCGAGCGGACCGACCCACTCCCGTCACCATCCGGAGGTTCGCCCGATGCCGCGTCCGTCCGCGCCACCCGCCGCGTCACCCGGCACGCTCCGGTTCTCGGTCCTCGGCCCGCTCGCGGTCCACCGGGACGAACAGGCCCTGAACATCGGGCCGTTGAAGCAGCGCATCGTCCTCGCGATGCTGCTCGGCTCCGCCAACGCGCCGGTGTCCGTCGACGCGTTGACCGACGCGGTCTGGCCGGAGGAGCCCCCTCGTACGGCCCGCAAGAACATCCAGGTGTACGTCAGCGCCCTGCGCGCGCTGTTCGCGGAGGACGAGCGGGAGCGGCCGCGGCTCGTCCACACCGGGGGCGGATACGTCCTGCGCGTGGCGGAGGACGAGTTCGACCTCCTGGCGTTCCGCTCCCTCGTGCGGGCCGCCGAGGGGCAGCCGCCCGGCCCGGCCGCCCGGCTCCTGCGGCAGGCCCTCGACCTGTGGCAGGGTCCGCCGCTCGGTGACGACCTGCGGCAGTCGCCCCGGCTGGCGGAGGAGGCCGAGCGGCTCTGGCTGCGCCATCTGACGGCGTACGAGAGCTGGGCGGAGGCGGAGCTGGAACTGGGGGGTGCGCCGTTGGTCGTGGAGGGGCTGAGCGACCTGGTCGAGCGGCACCCGCTGAGGGAGCGGCTCCGGTCCGCCTGGATGCGCGCGCTCAGCGGCTCCGGCCGACAGCCGGAGGCGCTCGCGGTGTACGACGACTACCGGCAGCTCCTCGCCCGGGAACTCGGCTTGGAGCCGAGCGCCGCCATGGCGGCCCGCTACCGGGCGATCCTCGCGGGTGACGCCCAGGTCGCCCCGGCCTCCCCGGCCTCCCCGGCCGCTCAGGCCGGACGCGTCGGGCCGTCCGGGCCGGCCGGAGCGGTCGCGCCGGGCGCTCCGGCCGGGGGCGGCGCGGGCCGGGGGAAGGAGAGCGCCGCCGAGGCCTCCCTGCCCCCCGACCTCGTGGACTTCACCGGGCACGGCGAGGAACTGCGCCACCTGCTGGACCTGATGGAGGACAGCGGCCCCGGTGGCGTCGTGCTGCTGTCCGGACCGGCCGGGGCCGGGAAGACCACGCTGGCGGTGCGGGCCGCCCATCTGCTCGGCGGCCGGTTCACCGACGGACGGCTCTGTGTCTCCCTGCGGGGCGCGGACGGCTGTCCGCGCCCCCTGACCGACGTGCTCGCGGAGCTCGGCGAACGCACCGGCCGGCCCGGGTTCTCCGGGCCCGGCGCGTGGCGCGAGTGGCTGGCGGAACACCGCGTGCTGGTGATCCTGGACGACGTGCCCGAGGAGAGCGCCGTACGGCCGCTGCTGCCGTGCGGCGGGCGGAGCAGGGTGCTGCTCACCGCACGCGGCCAACTGGGCGGTCTCGCACCCGTCCACCGGGTCTCCGTCCCGCCGCTGGGCACCGCCGAGGCCGTGCAACTGCTCGCCGGGCTGGTCGGCCTGCCGCGCGTGCGGGCGGACCGGGAGGCCGCGCTGCGCATCGTGCGCGCGTGCGGCGGGTCGCCGCTGGCGGTCCGGGTGAGCGGCATGCGGCTCGCCGTGCTCCGCCACGTACCGCTGCGGGAGTTCGCGGACCGGCTCGCCGACCCCGAAGGAGCCCTGGACGAACTGACCTCGGGAGACGTGTCCGTACGGCGATGGCTGGACCGCGGCTGGGAGGCGCTGCCGGAGGAGTGCGGCCGGGACGCGGGACGGCTGGCCGCGGGCACGGGGGACGGGCCGTTCGGTCTCACCGAGGCGGCGGAGGCCCTGGGGTGCGACGAGCGGCACGCCGTACGGGTGGTGGAGGCGCTCATCGACGCCGGGATGGTGACCTCACCGGGCGGCGAGGTCGTGGCGCACGCCGCCCAGTACGAGATGCCGCACCTGATACGGCTGTACGCGCGCGGCGCGTGGCACGGAGCCCCGGTCCTGACCGCCGGCTGAGGTCCGGAGGCGGCGGGCGAGGGGCGCCTGGCGCCGGACGCCGAACACCCAGGCGCCTGGCGCCGCACAGCGAGTGTGAAGCGCGCCTGACGCCGAACGCACAGGGCGCCTGGCGCCGGACGCGAAGGGTGTCGGGCGGGGGCGTCGGGCGTGTTCGGCGTCCGGCGCGAAGGGTCAAGCGCCGAGGGCCGCCCGGCGCCCCTTCGCCGGCCCCGGCCGCCCACCCCCGTCGGGCGGCCGGAGCCGGCGGTTCAGGGGGACGCGGGGCCGGGGCGCTCCGGGGCGGGGAGGCCCACCCGGGAGGCCAGGAAGGCGAGGCACTCGGCCTGGAGCGCCACCGCGCGGGACGCCGAGCGTTCGCCGTGCCCCACACCGCGCTCCAGCCGGAGCAGGACCGGCCCGTCACCGGACGTGGCGTGCTGCAGCGCGGCGCACATCTTGCGGGCGTGCAGCGGATCGGTCCGGGTGTCACCGTCCGCGGCGGTCAGCAGCACCGCCGGGTACGCGGTCCCCGGCGTGACGCGGTGGTAGGGGGAGTAGCCGAGCAGCGTCGGCAGTCGTGCGGGGTCCTGGGCGCTGCCGTACTCGGGAGTCCAGCTGGGGCCGAGGCCGGACAGTTCGTAGCGGACCATGTCGAGGAGCGGGGCCATGCACACCACGGCGGCGTACTTCTCCGGCTGCTGGGTGAGGGCCGCGCCGACGAGCAGTCCGCCGTTGGAACCGCCCATGACCGCGAGTCCGCCGGGCTCGGTCCAGCCGTCCGCGAGCAGCCGGTCGGCGGCGGCGGCGAAGTCGTCGAACGTGTTCTGCTTGTGCTCCCCGCTGCCCGCCCGGTGCCAGGCCTCGCCCTCCTCGCCGCCGCCGCGCAGCCCCGCCCAGGCGAACACTCCGCCGGCCCGGACCCAGGCGAGCACCTGGGCGCGGTACCGGGGGGACATGGTGCGGCCGAAGCCGCCGTACCCGGTCAGCAGGGCCGGGCGGGGACGGTCGGGGCGCCCGGCCGGGGAGATCACGAACATCCGTACCGTCGTCCCGTCCCGCGAGGGGAAGGCGACCTGGCGGGTCACCGCACCGCCGACCGCGCGGGTGTCCGGGGCGTCGCGTTCCCAGCGCGTCACGCGCAGCGTGCGCGCGTCGAAGCGGAGCACCCGGGGCGCCGTGACGAAGTCGGTGTACGCGAACCAGGCCTCGTGACCGCCGGGCGGCCCGGCCGTGAAGTCGCCCACCGCGCCGGTGCCGGGCAGCGGGACCGTGGCCACCTGCCGGCCCTCGACCAGGTCGTGCACGGTCACCTCGGCCACCGTGTCGCGGGTCCAGGCGGCCAGCCCGAGCGGGTGCTTCAGCTCGGGACCCGAGAGCACGACCAGGTGGGTGAGGACCGCGCCGGGCCGTTCGGGGACCACTTCGCGCCAGGCGCCGGGCCCCAGGTGGAGTTCGGCGGGCCGGCACGCGACGACGCGCCCCCGGGCGGCGTCGCGGTCGGTACGCAGCCACACCAGGTCTCCCGGACCGGTGCCGGGCACCACGTGCAGGCGGGTGGCGGCGACCCTGCCCTCCTGGACCGGCCGGAGCGCCGGGCGGTCGAGCGGGCCCGTGGCCAGGTCGGCCAGGTGGAGGTCGGTGCCGCGGCCGGTGCCGAGAGTGGCCGTCACGGCGAGCCAGCGGCCGTCGGCGGTCACGGAGACGCTGTAGAACTCCGTTCTGTCCCGCCCCTCCCCGAAGACCACGGCGTCCGTCTCGGGTGCCGTCCCGAGCCGGTGCAGCTGGACCCTGCGGTGGTAGCGCTCCTCGCCCGGGTGCAGCCGCGGGTCCAGGTAGCGGACGTAGTAGAAGGCCCCGCCCCCGGGCAACCAGCCGATCGACGACTTCCGCACGCGGTCCACGGGCCCGTCGACCACCGCCCCGGTGGCCACGTCGAGCACCCGCAGCACCGAGTCCTCCGTGCCGTCCCGGGACACCTGGAAGGCCAGCAGATCGCCCTCCACGGAGGGTTCCCAGGAGTCGAGCACCGTCCGTCCCGACGGGTCGAGGGCTCCGGGGTCGAGCAGCACCCGCTCCGCCGTGCCCGCCCCGGCCCCGGCCACCACGAGCACGGGATGCTCCCGGCCGGCGTCCTGGCGCAGCCAGAAGACCCTGTCGCCGCGCACCTTGGGCGACCAGACGCGGTCGACGGAGTTGAGCGCCGCCACCTCCGCCTCCCACCGCTCCAGCCCGGGCCAGGACGTGCGCTCCGCCGCGTAGAGGGTCTCCTGCTCCGCGCTCCAGCGGATCGTCGCGGCGGACCCGGCGTGCTCCAGCCAGCGGTACGGGTCGGGGACGCGCAGCCCGTGGAGCTCCTGGACGACGTCCTGCCGCTCCGCGTGCGGGTACTGGCGCCGTGTCGGTCGGGCGTCGGTGGTCACTCGGGCTCCCTCGGTCGTGGTGGGGCGGACGGTGGAGGCGGGCCCCGGCTGTCGGCACGAACTGCCGACGGCCGGGGCCCGCTCGCCGCTGGGGGCGCGAGGCGCCCGGTCAACGCGTCAGAGGTCGTTGGAACGGTTGATCACGCAGGCGGCGAGTTCCTCCTCGTCGCTGTGGGCGACGACTTCGAGGTCCTCGCTCTCGGCCGGCTCCAGGTTCGTGGGCTCGGGCATGTCCGTCCTCCTCGGTCGACGGCGTCGGTCGCGCCGCCTCGGCGCGAACCTACGGACCCTCGGTTGGGGAACGGTCGGCCGGGGGTTCGGAACCGGTATGCGACGCATGGGCTCGGACGTCGGCCTCCAGGTCGGCCTCCACGTCGGCCCCGGAACCGGCCTCCACGTCGGCCTCCACGCCCGCCTCCGCCTCGTGCCCGACACCGCCCTTCGCCTCGGCCCCCGCACCGGTCTCCGTGCCGGATTCCGTGCCGGTCTCCTCGGCCGTCTCCGTGCCGGGCAGGGCGAGCCAGGCGTAGACGCCGGCCAGGACGACGACCGCCCCGGACACCGCGAAGATCGTGTCGATGGGTCCGAACCGGACGCCGCCCACGGAGCCCGCCACGTCCCGCAGCACGGAGCCGGCGAGCCAGCCGGAGAGGACCGCGGCGAGCATCGACGCCAGCTTCGTCACCGGATAGAACACGGCCATCACCCGCCCCCGGAAGTCCGGGGGCGCCGCCGCGAGCAGCAGCGGTGCCATCGCGGTGTTCAGCACCGTGAGCGGAACGGCGAAGACGAAGAGCAGGGCGACGCCGCCGAGGAAGCCGGACTGGCGCGAGTAGGCGACCAGGAGCACGCCGCTCACCAGCAGGCTGACCCAGGTGCTCCGCCGTGCCCCGAGCCACTCCACCACCCGGCCCGCGCACAGCGCCCCGGTGATGCCGCCCGCTCCCATGGCCATGCCGATGTATCCGTAGAGATGGGCGGAGGCGTGGAGGTTGTCGGTGGTGAAGAAGACGTTGAGCGTGCTCAGCGCCCCGATCCCGAACTGGCCGATGACGGCGATCAGGAGGAGCGCGACCAGGAACCTGCTCCGCGCGAAGAAGCGCACACCGGCCACGAACTCCGCGCGCAGCCCGCCCTGTCGCTTGCCGGTGGACTTCCTGGTGCCGCCCGGCCGGGTCGTGCCCGCGGCCGTCGCGCGTATCCCGATGGACCGGATGGCCACGTACGACACCGCGTAGGTCAGCGCGTTGAAGAGCAGGGCCCACTGCAGGCCGGCGGTGAACAGCAGCGGCGCGGCGAGCGGCGGGCCGATGATCCAGGCCGTCTCCCCGGTCGCCTGCGCGATACCGGCCGCCCGGGCACGGTCGGCCTCACCCGTCACGAGGTCCGCGAGGATCGCGAAGCGCGCGGGGGAGAAGAACTGGCCCGCCGCGTGCAGCAGCAGCACGGTCGCGTAGACGACGCCGAGCCAGGCGCCCGCCGGGAGGGCGTCGGCCGGCAGGAAGGAGACGACGGTCAGCAGGGCCACGAGCCCGCCGCGGAGCACCTCGGTGCCGAGCAGGGTGCGGAGCTTGTCCCAGCGGTCGACGAACACGCCCGCGAGCGGGCCGATGACCAGGACGGCGACGCTCGACGCCATCAGGACGCCGCTCACCGCCATCGGCGCCCACGCCTCGTCCTTCGCCAGCACGGTGGCCACCCACAGCACCAGCGTGGTGCTGAAGACGGCGTCACCGACGGACGAGACGGCCTGGCCGAACCAGAGCCGGGTGTAGTCGGGGTTGATGAGCGTGAGGCGTGGTGTCATGACGGCCTCGGCGACGGGACGACGGACGCCATGAGGGCGGTCACCAGGGTCGTGTGGTACGCCTTGCGGAAGAACGCGCCGCCCGTCGTGGACGGGGGCGCCGTGAGTGCCGCGGACCGTGCCGGAATCGCCCCGTCGGGCCGCTGGGCCCGTACGAGACACTCCACCGCCGCCGCGCCCGAGGACGTCCGCAGCGGATCGACGCCCAGGATGAACTGGGTGAGGACGAGCTCCGCCGCCAGGTCCCACCGGTCGTGCGCGACGCAGTGGAGCAGCATCTGGTCGACCAGCTCCCGCGCGGGGGAGAGGACGTCCTCCGCCAGGCCGGTGGCGGCGCGGCCGAAGTCGCCCAGATAGAAGGCGGTGTGCGTCAGGGCGTACGCCTGCGGGGTCGTGAGCGGTGCCGTGCTCTCCGGCGTCCGCGTGCCGCTCCCCGGTGCCGCGTCCGCCGCGATCGCCTCCCCCTCGGGCTCCGCGGCGCGGAAGGCGACGAGCGGGCTCCGCGGGAGGAGTTCGGCGTACGGCTCGACGGTGTGGCGCACACCGGCCTTGTCCGCGTAGTAGCGGATCTCGACGCGCCGGTACGCCGACTTCCCCCGCGGCGAGAGGAAGGCGGGGTCCAGCCGTGCGAGCGCGCCCCGGCACTGTGTGTCGTCGATCCCGTCGGGGGCCAGCGCGGCGTAGATCAGGCCGTACGTGGAGGCGTACCCGGGCACGTCGTCGAAGAGCCGGGGGAGGTCCGGGTCCTGCCAGAGCTTCCGTACCAGGGCCGTCGCCCCGCCCAGCGCCTCCGGGGTGCCGTTCGGGCCGCCCGCGCGGTGGCAGAGCAGCGCCAGTTCCAGCGCAGCCTTCGCCTTTCCGTGCGTGGCCGCCGGGGCGCTCGCCGAGAACGGGTCGAAGTGGTCGAGGTTCCTTCCCAGCCAGCCGAGCGCGCCGGCGGAGAGCTGCTCCAGGGGAGAGGGCATGGCTACAGGCGCCCCGTCTCGTGCAGGTGGTCGAGCAGGGCCGTGTCGACGGTGTCGCGGAACCGGGCGAGGGTCCGCGCGTCCTCGTCGTAGCTGTACAGGTCCTGGCAGGCGATCCACCGGTCGCCGGTCACCGCGCTGGGCAGGTAGCCGTCGGTGACCGTGCCGACCTCCCAGTCGGGCTTGCCCGCGGTCTCCCAGCAGCTGGCCAGCGTCCCGTCCGCGCTCACGACGGCGCCGTAGCGGCCGTCGGCGTGACCGCAGGTGACACAGGTCTTCCTGCCGCCGGGGCGGCTCACGGTGAAGCCGAGTCCGAGCGCCCGGCGCTGCCACCGGGTGAAGGCGGCCGAGAGCTCCCCGGTGTGCAGGAGGCTGTTGGCGTATCCCACGCCCACGTCGCCGATCCGGGCGAAGTACAGCGTGCACCGCGCGGGGTCGAGGGCGGCCCCGAGCCGGTCGACCAGGGCGTCGACCCCGTGGAAGGTCTCCTGGGAGACGTTCACCCGCAGCGTCCACCGGATCGGCGTGGCCTCGGAGGCCCTGACGATGTTGCGGACGATCTTGTCGAAGGTCCCGCTGCCGTCCGCCCTGCCGACCCGGATCCGGTCGTGGTCGTCCCGGTCGCCGTCGAAGGTGACCTGGACGGACGTCAGCCCGCGGTCGGTGAGGCGCCGGGCCAGCGACGGGGTGAGCAGGGTGGCGTTGGAGATCATCCAGGCGGAGGTCGGCGCGATCTCCGCGGCGCGCTCCAGGAGTTCCACGCAGCCGCGCGGGTTGAGCAGGGGCTCTCCCCCGAAGAGCAGGATCCTCAGCTTCGCCAGACCGGCGGCGGCCATCTGCCGTTCGGTGAAGCCGAGGATCGAGGTGATCGTCTCCGAGCTCAGGCGGGTCCGGGCGATCCGGGGCGGCCGGCTGCCGCCCGCCAGGTCCTGGGCGGTGTTCTGGAAGCAGTACCCGCAGCCCAGGTTGCAGTGGGTGCTGGTGAGGACGGTGAGCGCGTAGGCATGGACCCGGGCGGGGGCGAACATGCCGCTCTGGCGAAGCCGTTGCTCCGCCTCGGGGTACAGGCCTCCGTCGGCGGTGACGTGCCGGTCGCCGAGCCGGGCGACCCCGCCCGGGCCGAGGAACCACCAGTTCCGCTCGCCCCGGAGGAGACGCGCTCCGGCCGCCGCGAGCGCGGTGGGCCCGGTCGTCGACACGTCCTCGGGGCCCGGCACGCGGGCTATGGCGCTCGCCTGTCCGGTGCCCGCATCCGGGGCGACGCCCGCCGCCTGGTCCATGGCCGCCGCCTGTCCGATGCCCGCCGTCTGGTCCACGGCTGTCGCCTGGTCGATGCTCATCGCGTCTCCCGCGCTGCCGATGCCGCTGTGGTGGAGACCCCGCAGGCCCGGCCGGCGCCGACGACGAGCGTCGCCAGGGCCGTGACGAGGGTCGCCTGGTAGGACTTCCGGAAGTAGTCGACGGGCGTCGCGTCCGCCGGGGCACGCCGGACGACGGACTTGCCGGGGATCGCGCCGTCGGGCGCCTGGACCTCCGCGAGCATCCGGATGCCGGCCGCCCCGGAGGGCGTACGCAGGGGATCGGCGCCCAGGCAGTACTGGGCGAGCACGAGCTTGCCGACGAGGTCCCATTCGCCGAGGCCCACACAGTGGTGGGTGAGCCGCTCCACCACCTGGAGCGCCTGCTCCCGGGCGTCCTCGGTCAGGCCGGGGTCACGGAGGCCGAAGTCGCTGAGGTAGAAGACGGTGTGCGCGACCACGCAGACGTCCAGGTCGGCCACGGGCAGCGTGGCGGCCCGGGCGGGCAGGCTGGCCGCGTACAACTCCTCGTACGAGGCGAACCGGTGCTCGGCGCCCGCGAGATCGGCGTAGTACCGGGCCTCCAGATGGACGTACGGGGACTTCCCGCGCGGCGCGAGGTAGCCGTCGGCCGCCGACCGGGCGAGGACCGTGCGGGGGCCGTCGGTGACGGCTCCGGCGGGGGTCAGCGCCGCGTACATCAGCTCGAACTGCCGGGCGTATCTCCGGTCGAGGGTCAGCAGATGCGGGAAGTCCGGTCGCTGCAGGGCCCGTTCGACCAGCTCGGTGACGTCGCCGAGGGCGGCGTCCGCCGGTCCGGCCTTGCTCCATGAACGGCGCAGGAGCGCGAGTTGCAGGAGGGCCTTGACGCGTGGGGTGACCGGCAGGTCGGCGTGGCCGGCGGGCGAGTCGAGGTACCCCGCCCGCGCCGCGATCCACCGCCGCGTACCCGCGGACAGACTCGCCACGGCCTCATCGAGGCCGACTGATCGCGTACTCATGGTCCTCCTTCGGGGGTGCGGAGGCCTGGGCCACCCGCTCGACGATGTCGGCCGCGCGCGCGGCGCTGTTCCCGGCGGCGAGCCCGCCGCCGAGGGCACGCGCGCGGGTCCGCAGGGAGTCGTCGCGCCCCACCGACTCCAGCAGCGCCGACAGCTCCACGGACGGGGTCTTCGGGTCGCGCACGGCCACGCCGGCCCGCACGCAGGCGCCGGTGAGCAGCGGCTGCTCGGATCCGTTGGGCGAGAGCGCGAGGGGACGGCCGCGCAGCAGGGCGGCCAGCACGGGGGCGGAGGTGCCGTTGGCGAGCACCATCGTGGACCGGTCGACCAGCGGACCCATCCAGGGCTTGCGCACGAGCAGGACGTCAGCGCCGGGAGCGGGCCGCGGGTCCGTGGACCGGCCCTGCTCGACCACGGCCTGGAACCGGCCGCCGGTGAACGCCTCGTTGAGTCGCGGCCACAGGCTCCCGCCCCCGAAGAAGCGGCCCAGATGGACGTAGACGACGGGCTTGCCGGACCGGGCCAGCCGATCCGCCACCGCCTCGACCTCACCCGGGCCGGGAGCCGGCTCCCAGGCCAGCGGTCCCACGTGCCGGACCCGCTCGGGGAGTTCCGCACCCGGGTACTCCAGGGCCGGATCCCCGCGGAGCAGCAGCGCCTCACCGTACAGCGGGCTGTCCGCCCACCGGGAGGCACGGCCCGCCAGACCCGTCTCCTCCCGCGTCTCGGCGTGGATCCGCAGGCAGTCGAGGGTCCGGCTCTCCCGGGTCCTGCCCAGGCGCGGCTCCCCTTCGCCGCCCCTCCGGTAGTCCCACAGATGGACCGAGAGCCCGATCACGACCACCGGGATGTCCAGCGTCTCGGCGGCGAGCAGGGCGCCGTTGCAGAGCACGGAGGTGACCAGCAGATCGGCCCCCGCCTCCCGGGCCGCGCGCAGCGTCGCCCGGTACTGCGCCGCACCGGTCTTCCCCCACCACGTGGCGGAGAACGCCCGATGGCCGCCGAACTCCTCCGCCGTCGCCACCGGCAGCCCGGCCCCGGCCACGACGGGCCCGGCGCCGGCCCTGGCCAGCACGCTGACCTGGTGGCCCCGGCGCCGAAGTTCACGCCCGGCCGCGAGGGCCGGGTAGAGGTAGCCGCCGTCGCTGAGCGGGCAGAGCAGGATCTTCACGACGTGCGCGCTCCCTCGGGATCAGGTGGGCGGCGGCGGATGGTGCCGCGCCCGCGTGAGGTGGCCGCGGGCCCCCCGGTCCTGGCACGTTCTGCCGAGAACCGGGTGGCCCGCGAGGTACTCAGGTCGAGATGCGTCGCGTCAGGAGATGTCGCTCGAGTTGTTGACGATGCAGCCGGCCTCGGCCTCCTCGTCCTCGCCGTGCGCCACGACCTCGATGTCCTCGTCCTCGATCGGCTTCGGGTTCGTGTTCTCGGGCATGTTCGTCCTCCTTGTTGGACGGCGTCGCTGCGCCGGCTGAGAAGAAACGTACGGATCGGCGGTATGGGAACGCCTGACCGCCGGTTGTGCGCCGGTAAACGCCGACGACGCGGGCGTGGCACGGCCCCGCGACCCGCCCGGGCCCCCTGTCACACCTCCGCGCCCGGCCGTCCCGCGCCCGCTCCCACCCACCCGGAGCTGGGGACCAACCGATCCCCAGGCGTTCCCGAACCGGAAGTCTGCCCGCCACGGGCACGCTCCAGGTCATGTCCGCGCGCGACACGAACACGGGGGAGGAACCATGGACCTGGCGGAGCTCATCGGCCTGCGGCCGGTGCCCTGCGGCGGCCTCCTGGTGGCGCTCACCCGCCGCTGCCCCATGAGCTGCGCGCACTGCTCCACCGGATCCTCCCTCTCCGTCTCCGAGGAGCCGGACTCGGGCCAACTGCTGCGGTTCATCGGCTCGTTCGGTACGGAGGACCGCCCCGAGGTGGTCATGCTGACCGGCGGCGAACCACTGCTGCTGCCGGAGCTGGCCGCCCGCCTGGCCGGACTCGCACGCGCCAAGGGGTCCCGGGTGGCGCTGCTCAGCGGGATGTTCTTCGCCCGCGGCGGACGCGTCCCGGAGCGGACCATGCGGGCGATCACGGCCCTCGACCACTTCTCGGCCAGCCTGGACGTCCACCACGAGCGGGAGGTCCCGCGCGCGGACGTGCTGAGCGCCCTCCGGGCCGTACTCGACGCCGGGGTCCCCGCCAGCATCCACCTCACGGGCGCAGGCGCCGACGACCCGTACCTGGCGGACGTCGTCGCCGACGTCCGCCGTGTCTTCGGCACCGGGATGCCCCTGCTGGTCAACGAGGTCCGGCCGCTCGGCCGTGCCGCGCGCCTCGCCCTGCCGACACCCCCCGGGCCGGACGGCTCCCGCGCGGCGCCCTGCGCGCTCGCGGCCTGGCCGGTGGTCGCCTTCGACGGCACCGTGGCCGCCTGCTGCAACCAGTGGACGGTGGACCGACGCCCCGTCCCCCCGCACCTGCGGCTCGGGCACATCGCCGACGACGACTGGCCGGCCGTGCGAGCCCGTTCCCTCGGCTCCCCGGTGCTGCGGATGCTGCGCGCGGTCGGCCCCCGGCGCCTCCACGAACGGTACGAGAGCGAGCCGGCCCCTGCGGGCTACTGCCGCAGCTGCCATGCGCTCGCCGACCGTCCGGAGGTCCTCGCGGGCGCCGCCCGCGACGCGGGCGGCCGGGTCGGCGCACTCCTCGACCGGCTGAGCACGGACCAACAGCTCGCCGCTGGACCCGCCGCGCTGGTACGCCGCATGGGCTGCGCCCGCTACGCGCACCTGGTCGAGTCGCCTCCTCCGGACGAACCACCCACGGCCGGCGGTCCGGCGGTGGGAGGCGAGCGCCCCGGGGGAGCCGGACCGCAGCCCGGTGTCGAGCCGTTCCCGCATGCCGCCCGGCCGCTCCCGCCCGCCGCCGTAGTCGATCCGCTTCCCCTGATCGAGTCGCTTCCCGGAGAGAAGAGGAGTTGCCGATGAACGCCACCGCATCCCTCGCGCTCAGGACCAAACTCACGCCCACCACCCCCGTCCTGAGAGCCGCGACCGCCGCCCTCTGGCGGCCGGACGGACTCCGGCAGCGGTACGTGCGCTACCTGGCCGCCATGCATCCGCTCGTACGGGCCTCGGTGCCGCTCCTGGAACGGGCGGCCGAGCGGTGCGCCGAGCTGGGCGACCCGGCCTCGCGGCGCCTCGCGGCGTACTGCCTCCGCCACGCCGAGGAGGAACGCGACCACGACGCCTGGCTCCTCGACGACCTCGCCGCCGCCGGAGCCGGGCCCGCCGCCGTGCCGCACCCCGTCGTGGTGGAACTCGCCGGGGCGCAGTACTACCGGATCGAGCACGAGCACCCCGTCGCGCTCCTCGGCTACATCGCGGTCCTGGAGGGCAACGCGCCCGGGCCCCGCCTCGCCGACCGGCTCACCGAGGCCACCGGGCTCCCCGACCGCGCGTTCCGCACCCTCAGGGAACACGCGGAGCTCGACGGGGGCCACCTCGACGACCTGCACCGGGTGCTCGACGAACTCGCCCCGACCCCGGCCCGGCAGACCGCCGTCTCCGTCAGCGCCCTGCACACGGCCAACCTGCTCACCCGGCTCTTCCTCTCCCTCGCCGCCGACCCCGGAGGACACCCGTGACCGACCACCCCGCCACCCCGCCCGACGACAGCGCCCCCTCCGAGCCCACGCTCGAGGCGCTCGCCGCCGCCGGGTTCGACGTCGACGCCCTCAGCGAGGAGCAGCAGGCGGTCGTACGCGCGCTCACCCCCGACGAACTGGCCCTGCTCGTCGACATCAGGGGACGGCTCGACGCCGCGGCCCCCGAGGTGCAGGCCCACGCGGACGTGGCCGGCGGCGCCCTCTTCTGACCCCGGCCGGCCCTCGGCCCCCTGCCCACCGGAGGAACCCATGTCCTGCGCCTCGTGCCGGAGCGCACTGCCGCACGGCGCCCGGTTCTGCCCCTCCTGCGGCACCCCGTGCGCCGCGGGACCGGTGACGGCCAGACCGACCGGCCGCAAGGTCGTGACCGTCCTCTTCTGCGACCTGGTCGGCTCCACGGCGCTCTCCGGGGCCCTGGACGCCGAGACCCTGCGCTCGGTGACGCTCCGCTGGTTCGACCTGATGCGGCTCCGGATCGAGGAACAGGGCGGCACCGTCGAGAAGTTCATCGGGGACGCCGTGATGGCCGTCTTCGGCGTGCCGACCGTGCGGGAGGACGACGCCCGCCGCGCGGTCTCCGCCGCCCTGGCCATGCGGGAGGCGCTGACCGGGCTCAACGTCCGTCTGGAGGAGGCCGTCGGGGTACGCCTGGAGATGCGCATCGGTATCAACACCGGTCAGGCGGTCACGGGTGCGGCGACCCTGCGGCAGGCCATGGTCTCCGGCGAGGTGGTCAACATCGCCGCCCGCCTCGAACAGAACGCCGCCGCCGGGGAGATCCTCATAGGCCCCGACACGCTGGCGGCCGCCGGGCCGGGCGTCCGGACGACGGAGACCGGCCCCTTGCTGCTCAAGGGCAAGAGCGACCGGGTGGCGGCCCACCGCCTGCGCGGTCTGGACGAGGAGGATTGCCCGGAGGCGCTGCGCCGCTTCGACCTCGGATTCGTCGGCCGGACCCGCGAACTCGCCCTGATGGAACAGGCGCTGGACCGCGTGGTCAGGACTCGCCGGGGCGATCGTCTGGTGGTCGGAGGGGAGGCGGGCCAGGGCAAGACCAGACTCGTCCGCGAATGGCTCCAGCGGGCGACGACGACAGCGACTGCGAGGGGAACGGCGACCGCGACGGGAACGGCGACAGCGGCGACGGCAGCGGCACCGACGACAGCGACGGTGGGGACCACGGCCCCCGCGACCACGGCCCCCGCGACCACCGTCACCAGGACCACTGCCATAAAGGCCACCGCCACCCCCGCCCCGCCCTCCACCGAAGGCCGCCCCCGCCACGGTGTCGGGCGGTGCCGCGCCCGGGGCGAACAGCCCAGCCTCGGGCCGCTCGCCGACGCCGTGGCCGACCTCCTGAAGACCGTCGGCACGGCCGCGCCCTCCCCCGAACTGGACCTGCTCCACCAGGGCCTGCTCCTGGACGGGACGCCCAACCCGTCGCCCGCGGACACCTGCGCGGCGCTCGCCAAGGTCCTCGCCGACCTCGCCGGGACGGAGCCCGTCGTGCTGGTGATCGACGACTGCCAGTGGGCCGCGCAGCCGCTCTTCGACGCCCTCGAGCGGCTCCTGCGCGCCCTCTCCGACGCCCCCGTCCTGACCGTCCTGCTCACCCGCCCCGAGCTCTTCGACGTACGCCCCGAACTCGCCCTGGACGCCGTACCGCTCGGCGGACTCTCCGACGCGGAGGCGCGGCTCCTCGCGGCCGAGCTGGCCGGGGGCACGGCGGACGTCGAGCCGCTCACCCCGCAGGTCCTCGCACGGGTGGGCGGGAACCCGCTGCACCTGGAGCAGCTGCTGGTCGCCGGGCATCCCGTCGACGCGGACAGCGTGCCACTGCCGCTCCAGGCCCTGATCGGCGCCCGGATCGACGCGCTCGACGTGCCCGAGCACCGGGCCCTGGGCCTGGCGTCCGTCCTGGGCGGCGACTTCACCGCCGCCGAGCTGGCCGCACTCGCCGGGCCCGCCGCGGAGACGTGGACCGGGGCCGAACTCCGCACCACCCTGCACCGGTTGGTACGGCACCGCCTGATCAGGCCGGACGGCGGCGCGTTCCGCTTCGCCGGAGGCCTGATCCAGGAGGTCGTCTACGCCAGCCAGTCCAAGCAGGACCGGGCCGACCGGCACGAACGGGCGGTCCGGCTGGAATCGGTGCGGGAGCGGGGCGGCGCGGCCGTCGGCGCCCACCTGGAGCAGGCGTACCGCTACCGGGTCGAGCTGGGCGCCCAGGACGCGCACACCGACGGTCTGCGCCGGCGGGCCGCCGACGCCCTCGCCGAGGCCGGGCGTCTCGCGCTGGCCCACGCGGACCCCGTGTGGGCCGCCGACCTTCTCTCCCGTGCGAGTGCCCGGTACACGGCGGGCGAGCCGGGCAGCGCGGCGACGCGACGACGGCTCGGCCAGACCCTCCTCGACCTGGGCCGGAGCGCCGAGGGCACGGAACTCCTCGAAGAGGTCCTGGCCGAGGCCCCGGAGGGCGGCCCGGACGGCGGTCCGGTCGCGGTGGAGGCCGCGCACGCCCGCCTCGGCCTGGCGTCCGCGGGCCACTCCCGAGGGGTGGACGAGACCCCCGGCGAAGCCGCCGCCGCCACCCTGCCGGTCTTCGCGGCGGCCGGTGACGAGCTCGGTCAGGCCAGGGCCTGTCTGCGGCTCGCGCAGGCCGCCCAGGAGGAGGGACTGCACCGGGCGGCGGAGCAGCTGCTCGCCCGCGCCCTCGACCACGCGGTGCGCGCCGACGCGGAGCCGGAGCGGGCCGCCGCCCTCGGGGCGACGGGCGTCTCGCTCTGGCGCGGCCCCCAGCCGGTCGTGGAGGCCGTGGCCCGCTGCCGCGCGCTCCTCGCCGAACAGGGGGCCGGCCGCCGGGCCGTCCGGCTGACCCTCAACTGCCCGCTCGCGGTGGTACTGGCCCTCCACGACGACCACGACGGCGCCCTGGCCCGCCTCGCCGAGGCGGAGCAGCTGGCGAAGAGGCTCGGCTACGCGGAGGCCGACGTCTTCCTGCCGATCTTCACCGCCACCGTGGCCGACCTGGCCGGCCGCCGGGAGGAGGCGCTCCTGAACCTGGAGCGGGCCATCGCCGCCGCGCGGGAGCTGGGCGCCACCGCGATGCTGCGGGGCGCCCTGCTGGACGCGGCCCGTATCCGACTCGACCTCGGCGACCGGCGCACCGCCCGTGACACCCTCGCCGAACTGGCGACGGAACGGCCGGAACAGGGGCGCCCGCACGCCGAGGCCGCCGACCTCGACGGTCTGCGGGCCCGGATGGCGGCCGTACAGGGCCAGGTGGCGACCGCCGACCGGCTCGCCGCCCGGGCGCTCGCCACGGCGGCCCGGACCGACTCGCCCATCGTCCAGGGCCTCGCCGCCCTCGACCACGCCCGCACGGCGCTCGCCCTGGGCCGCCCGGCCGACGCGGCGGAGGCCGCGGCCCGGGCACGGCGGCACTTCGCGGCCAAGGGCCATCTGCCCGCCGTACGCCGGGCCGAGGCCGTCGCCGCCCGCTGCGGCGCACGTCCGCCGGAGCGCGGCCCCACCGGTGGACGAGCCGCCGGAGCAGGAAGGGAGACAACGCGATGACCACCGGGCAGCGACCCGTGCCGGGACTGACCTGGGGACTTCGGGGCCGGGGCCCCGAGGACGTACCCGTGGAGGCCGACAGTGCGCCGGACCCCCCGGCGGGCGGTCTTCCCGGCGGCACCGGGCGTGGCGTCCGCGTCTGTGTCGTCGACTCCGGGGTCGAACGGGACCACCCCCTGGTCGGCCCGGTGCCCCAGGCGTGGCGCGTCGTCAAGGACGAGGACGGGGTCCGTGTCGAGGAGACGGACGAGGGGGACTTCTGCGGCCACGGCACCGCCTGCGCCGGGATCATCCGGCGCACCGCGCCGGAGTGCGAGATCTCCAGTGTCCGGGTGCTCGGCGAACGGTTCTCCGGCAGCGGGGACGTCCTGCTCGAAGGGATCCGGTGGGCCGTGCGCCAGCGGTTCGACGTGGTGAACCTCAGCCTCTCCACCAGCCGTGACCGGTTCGTGGAGGAGCTGCGCCGACTGGCGGACGAGGCGTACTTCCAGCAGACCGTGATCGTCGCCTCGGCGCACAACACGCACGTGGAGAGCTTCCCCTGGCGCTTCTCCTCGGTGATCTCCGTCGGCAGCCACCAGGAGGACGACCAGGACCTCCACCTCTACAACCCCGAGCCCCCGGTGGAGTTCTTCGCCCCCGGCCAGCGCGTCCAGGTGGCGTGGCTCGGCGGCACGTCGATCCGCAGCTCCGGCAACAGCTTCGCCACCCCGTTCGTCGCGGGACTCTGCGCGCGGATCCTGTCGAGCCGCCCCCGGCTCACGCCGTTCCAGCTGAAGAACGCCCTGTACCTGTCCGCAGCCAACGTCCGTGTCCACGGAAGCCGGTAACGACCGGCGCCGGAAGGGAATCCCCATGGCTCAGACGATCGTCCCCGCCATGTCCGCAGCACCCCGGCCCGATCCGGCCATGGCCGAGCTCCTGCGGTCGGTGGTGGACACCGCGCGCGCCATCTTCGGCGCCGAGGCGAGCTCCATCCTGCTCCTGGACGCCGCGGCGGACGAGCTCATCTTCGAAGCCGTCTCCGGCCAGGGGCAGGAGTTCCTGGTGGGCCGGCGGTTCCCGGCGGGCCGGGGGATCGCCGGGTGGGTGGCCGCCTCGGGCGAGCCGATGGTGGTCGACGACCTCCACGACAGCGCGTCCTTCGACCGGGACGTCGCCAAGTCCACCGGCTACGTCCCGAACGCGCTGATGGCCGCCCCCCTCATCCACGGCGACCGCGTCCTCGGGGTCCTGGAGGTGCTCGACCCGTCCCCGCAGGCCCGGTCCAGCCTGTCCGAGCTCGACCTGCTGAGCCTGTTCGCCCGCCAGGCCGCGGTCGCCCTGCACGTCCTCACCACCCACGCGCCCCGCGGTGCGGCCCCGGACGCCCCCGACGACCCCTCGCGCACCGAGCTGCTCCGCCTCCTCTCGGAGGCCCGCCGCCTCCTGGAGGAGTGACGGGCCCCTCCACGTGTGGGCCGTGACGGTACGGACGGCCGACGGCCGTCCGTCGCCCGGCCGCGTACGGCGTACACCCGATGGAGTACGGAACCGGGGGCCGGGGAGAACGAGGACGCGGGCCCCGGGTGTCCGGGAGGACGCCCGGCGCCGGTGCGATGACGCCGCTGCCACCACCTCTGACCTGCGCTTTCCCCAGGTGGCGACCGGCCCTCGCGGGGGAGCCGCGGGCGCCGGTGCACGAGGGCCCCGAAGGCCTGTCGCGCGGCCGCGGGACGGCCGACGTAGGGTCCGACTATGCGTGACCCGCGCCGCCGCCGACCTCGCTCCGGGCCGCCCGGCCCCGGCACGGGGGCCGGTGCGCCGCCGAGCGCGACGCGCCCGGACCCGTGCCGGGCCCGGCCGGCCGCGGCGGGCGGGTGAGCCCGGTGGAAGGGGCCCCGGCGGACGGGACCACGGGCGCCGAGGGCGAGGACGTCTTCGCCGACGGCCGGATGGCCGCCGTCCTCACCGGCCTCATGCGGGACGCCGGGGCGTCGGTCGGGCTCGTCTACCTCCTGGTCCCGGGCGACCGGATGCTGCGCCTCGTGCTCGTCTCGGGACTGTCGCGGGAGATCGCCGCTCCCTGGGTCCGGATCCCGGCCGGGGCCCCGATCCCGGTGGCCGAAGCCATCCGGGAACGGAGGTTCGTGTGGCTGGGCGGCCGGGAGGAGATCGCCCACCACTACCCGAGGATCGGGATCGTCCTGCCGTACGACTTCATGCTGGCGGCCGCCCCCATCGCCGACGACACGACCGTGTGGGGCGGCGTCGTCCTGCTCTGGCCGGTCACGCACCCGCCCCAGCTCGACGCGCGCGAACGCGAGTCGATCGACGCCCACTGCCGTCTCGCGGCCCTGCTGCTACGGCGGGCCGCCGACCAGGACCCGCCACCGCCGCACCCCACGGAGCCGCGCGTGGTCCACCCGGAACGGCCCTCCGAGGCCGACCCGGTCCTCGCCGCCGCCGCCTTCGACCTCACCGAGCGGCTGCCCGTGGGGTGCTGCGCCCTGGACCTCGACGGGCGCGTCACCTTCATCAACACCGCCGGCGCCGAGCTGGTGAACGCCGGTGCGGCGACGCTGGTCGGCAGACGGCCGTGGGAGGCGCTGTTCTGGCTGAACGACCCCGCCTTCGAGGACCGCTACCGCGCCGCCGTCGTCAGCCGCCGGCCGACGTCGTTCACCGCCGTACGGCATCCGGCGACCTCGCTGCTCTTCGAGCTCTACCCCGACGAGACCGGCATCAGCGTCCTCATCTTCCCGAGGGCGGAACGCACCGCGCACGGCTCCGGACCGGCGCACGGGGGAGACCCCGTGCCGCCCGGTGCGGGCACGACGCCCGGCGCCGCTCCCGCCCGCGCGGCGCCACCGCCGCCCGCCGAGCCCGTCGGCGCCACCGCCGTCTACCAGCTGACGAACCTCGCGGCCTCCCTGGCCGAGGCGGCCGGCGTGCACGACGTCGTCGAACTCGTCGCCGACCAGACCGTGCCCGCCTTCGGCCCGCACGGACTCGTCCTCATGAGCGTCGACGAGGGGCGGCTGCGCGTCATCGGCCACCGCGGCTACAGCGAGGAGTTCGTCGAGAGCTTCGACGGCAGACCGCTCACGGCACCGGCCGCCGACGCCCAGGTGCTCGCCACCGGCGTCCCCGCCTTCTTCCCCACGTACGAGGACTTCCACCGCGCCCACCCGCGGGCGCCGCGCTACGAGGGCCGGAACGCCTGGGCGTTCCTTCCGCTGATCGCCTCCGGCCGTCCCGTGGGCTCGCTCGTCCTCTCGTACGACCGGCCGCGTCCCTTCCCGTCGGCCGAGCGGGCGCTGCTCACCTCCCTGGCCGGGCTGATCGCGCAGTCGCTGGCCAGGGCCCGGCTCTACGACGCCAAGCACTCCCTCGCGCGCAGCCTCCAGACCGGGCTGCTGCCGCACGGGCTGAGCTCGCTGCCCGGGGTCGACGTCGCCGCCCGCTATCTGCCGGCCGGCCACGGCACGGACATCGGCGGGGACTTCTACGACCTCATCCGCGCGACCCCCACCACCGTCATCGCGGTCATCGGCGACGTCCAGGGCCACAACACGACCGCCGCCGCGCTCATGGGGCAGGTGCGGACCGCCGTGCACGCCCACGCGACGGCCGGTGCGTCGCCCGGCGACATCCTGGCGCGCACCAACCGGCTGCTCGACGACCTCGACGCGGACCGCTTCACCAGTTGCCTGATCGCCGAACTCGACCTCGCCGACCACCGTCTCCGGCTGGCCACCGCGGGTCATCCGCCCCCCATCCTGAGGCGGGCCGACGGCAGCACCGAGATCCTGGAGGTCCCGCCGGGGCTCCTCCTCGGGATCGCCCCGGACGTCGAGTACAGCACGACGGAGCTGCCCTGGGACCCCGGATCCGTCCTCGCCCTGTACACCGACGGTCTCGTCGAGGCCCCCGGGCTCGACATCGGTACGGCCATGGCGGACCTGGCGGAGCGGCTCGCCGTGTCCCGGGCCGGGGACCTGGAACAGCTCGCGGACGAACTGACCCTGCACGTCAGGATCGCGGCCCACCGCACCGACGACGTCGCCCTCCTCCTCGTACGCCGACCGTCGTCTCCGGCGTAGAGGCCTCCCGGCCCGGCGGCGGCACGTACGGCCGATCCGGGAGCCGAGGCGGCTGCCCTGGCGGCGGGGCGGACCTATGCTCGGACGCGTGGCGAACCCTACCGATCTCCAGGACTCCCCGGCCGGACCCGTCGTCTCCGACCCCGAGCTGCTCGCCCTGCACGCCGTACGGCTCGCGGGCATGGCCGACGACGAGCGGGCGGCGGGGCGCTACGGGCTCGACCCCGAGGTCGTGCGCGAGGCGCTGCTCGACCACGAGGCGAGGGGCTGGGTGACCCGGCGCGCGTTCGCCGGGACGCGCGGCTGGAGCCTCACGGACGCCGGCAGGACCGAGGGGGAGCGGCGGCTCGCCGAGGAACTGGCCGGGGCGGGGCTCGGACCCTTCGTGCGCGAGCGGTACGAGACCTTCCTCGCCGACAACGCCCGCTGCCTCCGCGCCTGCACGAACTGGCAGGTGAGGCCGGACGGCACCGGGCGCCTGATCGTCAACGACCACGGCGACGCGGCGTGGGACGGGCGCGTACTCGACGAACTCACCGCCCTGGGGCGGGTCATCGAGCCCCTGTCGGAGGAGCTCGGCACCCGGCTCGTCCGCTTCCGCGGGTACGGCGCGCGGTTCACGGGCGCACTCGCGCGGGTCCGGCGGGGCGAGCTGTCCTGGGTCGACCGCGTCAGGGAGGACTCCTGCCACACCGTGTGGATGGAGCTCCACGAGGACCTCCTCGCCACGCTCGGCATCGCGCGCGGCGAGGAGCCCCCGCCGGGCTCGCGCCGCCCGACCGAGGGGACGACGCCCGAGGGGACGAGCGGCACGGGGACGACCGAAGCGGAGTGAGGACGGCGGACACCCGCCCCCGGCCATGCGGACACCCGCCCCCGGCCATGCGGACACCGGCACCCGGCCATGCGGACACCGGCCCCCGGCCATGCGGGGACCGGTGTCCGCCCCGATTCACCGAAGCGGCGCGTCAGTTCGCGGGTGACCTGTCACGAGGCGTCCCGTCACGAGGAGTCCCGTACCGCTCCCGTGAACTCCGGGCCCGGCACGGGCTCCCAGGACGCGTCGAACGTCGTCAGCCGGGCCCGCAGCGACTCCGCCGCCTCGCTCAGCCCGTCCGCGACCGTGGGCACGCGCACCTCCGCGCTCGTCTCGCCGGCGGGGACGGTGACGCCCAGGTACAGGCCGCCGTTCCCGATGAGGGAGAGCGGCGTGGCCGGGTCCGGCACCTCGCCGAGGTTCTCCTCCAGCCACGCCCGGTCGACGTCCGCCGTGGACAGCTCCGTGCCGCCGGCCGGCGTCAGGAACGAGACGTAGCCCATGACGTCGACGTCGGAGGCCTCGGACAGGGTCACCCGCCAGGTCAGGGCGGAACCCTCGGTCACGTCGTCCGCGACGGGGGTCAGACTCACCCGGGGCATGGGGTCGTCTTCGCGGGCGGTCACACCGCCCCGGTGGGCGCCGACCACGGTGCCCCGCACCGCCTTCACGAACGCGTCGTGCGACAGGTCGTAGCCGTAGCGGGTGTTGCCCGTCACCTCGACCCGGACGTCGATGTCGTGGTGGCCCGGACGGACCGTCACCGTGCGGGACGTGATCTCGCCCGTGTCCGGACGGGGGACGAACATACGGACCTGGCCGCCGCCCCGACCGGACACCGTCACGGGCACCCGGTAGGTCCGGACACCCGAGTCGCCCTCCGCGACCGTCAGACGGCCGATGTCGACCCGGGCCAGGGGAGCGGGGCGCACCGCCGGGGTACCGGGACGCCAGCCCCACGCGTCCATCAGCCAGGCGCGGCCGGAGCCGCCGCGCGGGGTCAGCTCCAGTGTCGTGATCCGCTTGAGGTCCAGGCCGGACCGGGCCGCCGCGGTCAGCGGCACGCGGAGTTCGCGCGCCCAGTAGGACGCGGTCCGCTCGGTGCCGGGCAGTCCGTCGATCCGGGTACGGCCCAGCTGGGCGCGGCGGCCCGAGGCGTCGGTCACCGCGACGTCCAGCTCGGTGCCCGTGGTGTCGGGCGGGACGATCAGCCGCAGGGCGAGGGCGTGGGATCCGGCCAGGGACACCGGCCGCGCGGAGCGCACCGCGACCGGGGCTCCGGGGGCGGTCCACTCCAGCGCGACGGCGTCGCGGCCCGCCTCGGTGGAGGCCTCCCACCTCGCGAAGTGCGGTGACGCGCCGCCCGCCTCGCGGGAGAGGCAGGCGCGGGCGTCGTCGGGGTCGACCTGGGCGCAGAGCCTGCCGCCCCCGGTCACGCTCACCGAGGAGTCCGGCAGGAAGGCCGGGGTGCGGTGTGCGCCGACGGCGTGGCTGAGGACCCGCGCCGGACCGGCGGAGGGGGCTCGGCGGCCGGTGCCGTCGAGGAGCGGACGGACCCGGTCGTCACCGGCGACGAACAGCCGGGCGGCCGCCGCGACGTAGGTGGCGCCCGCGGTCTGCTGCTGTGCGGCGGTGAGGCGGGTCGCCGTGCCCGGGGAGCAGACCGGGTCGGTCCCGTCCTCGGACGAGAAGTCGTCGAAGGCCGGTGCCTGTGCCTGCCCCGGCGTCCACTCGCTGTTGAAGTAGTTGTGGTTGGCGCCGACCATGTAGACCGCGCTGTGCAGGGCGGCACCCCGGCTGACACCGCGGGTGCCGTCGACGAAGTTCTGGCCCTGGAGGTCGGACACGTCGCCGTCGCAGCCCGGCAGGATGGTCATGGACGGCACGTCGGGGGCCGGGTTGTTGCCGAAGATCGTGGGCCCGATCGGGACGGTGCCGCGGATCTTCCACCGGACGGGGCCCCGGTAGCCGTCCTGGTCGGCGGGCGGCGGGGTGAGGCTGTCGACCGCGGCCCGGTTGACGCCCTCGCCTCCCCGGGAGTGGCCGACGAGCAGCACGCGCGACAGGTCGGCGGACGAGGTGCCGCGTACGGCGGCCGGTGCGGCGGAACGGTTCGCGGACCAGTCCGCCCAGCGGGCGAGGTGGTGGCGTACGAGCGAGGAGCGGGCCTGGGCCCCGCCGTCCTCGACGCGGTAGTCCTGGCCGTTGATGCCGTTGGCGGATATGGACAGCGTCAGGTAGCCCTGGGAGGCCAGGAGCCGCTGGGCGTCGAGGTATCCCCGGTGGCTCGGTATCGGCAGCGAGCCCGGGGCGCAGGGCCAGTCGCCCGTCACGTCCTCGGTGCCGGGGGTGTAGCAGGTTCCGTGGCGGCCGTGGAGGAAGAGGGCCACCGGCCGTTTCCCCGGTGCGTCGGCCGGTCCCACGACCGTGGCGCGCATCTCGACCGGCTCGGGGAGACCGGGCAACCGGACGGATTCGAGGGCGTATTCACCGCTGACGGCGCGGTAGCGGCCGGGCACTCCCGGGTCCACCGGGTTGGCGGGCGGCGGGGCCTCCGGCAGGGCGGACGGGGCGCGGGGGCTCAGACGCGCGGAGCGGGCCGGGCCCGCCGCGTCGAGCCGCCGGCCGCCGGCCGTCACCCGCAGCTCGGTGCCCTCGGTGAGCCGGAGGTCCCCGAGCGGCAACTGGAAGGAACGGCCGTCCTTCTGGGCGACCGGACGGCCGAGCAGCCGGTCGCCGGCGTGGAACTCGACTCGGGCGTCGCCCATGGGGACGGGCGAGGGCGACGTCCAGATCAGCCGCCTGCCCGCACCGGCCCCGGTGACCTGCCAGCCCTCCGGGAGGTCGAGGTTCCCGAACGGGCTCCCGGGGGAGGCCGTCGACGGTGCTCCGGGTGACGGCTGGGCGTACGCCGCCCCCGGTGACACCGCCGTCAGGGCGAGTAACGCCGCGGCGGTGGCCACGCCGCGTGTGACACGTATCAAAGCGTTCATCCTCACGATCGGTCTCGTGAGGCACCGCGGGCGCGTCACCGGGGATCCCGGTGTCCCGGACGGCCCGGTGTCCCGGACGGCCCGGTGTCCCGGGCGCGCTCGGGTGTTCCGGGTGTCCCGGTCTCCGGGCTTCCCCGGCTCGCTGGTGCCTCTCTCGCCTCCGGAGGACGGCAACCGATGGGTCGGGGTTGCCTCGTGACACGCCGTCGGTCCGTCCCACGGCGCCCGCCGACCGCCGTGCGACGGGCGTCACATGAGCAGCGAGCCCGGATCGCGGACCAGCGGGGCGGTGCCCACCGAGTTGCTCACGTTGAAGGTGACGCTGCCCGCCCGGTAGCGGTCCTCGGTCCATTCGATGGGGCGGCCGTCCGGGTTGCTCGTCAGATGGCGCTGGCGCAGGAGGGGACTTCCCCGGCGGACGCGCAGCAGGCGGGCGTCGTCGCTGCCGGCGGGGACGGCGTCGATGAGGTGTTCGCCGTAGTGGGCGACGATCCCGGCCTCCTCCGCCATGCTGTCCATGATCGAGGCGCAGTCGACGGGCAGGGCCTCGACCGTGGGGGCGACCCAGGCCGCGTACGCGGTGCGTTCCACCATCACCGGTTCGCCGTCCAGGAGCCGCAGCCGCAGCACGTCCAGCACCCCGGCCCCCTCCGGCAGGACCAGCCGGCGGGCCTCCTCGGGGGTGGCACCGCGCCGCTCCCGGTGCAGGAAGCGGCTCGTCGCCTGGTAGCCCATGGCCCGCGCCCACTGGGCGAAGCTGTGGAGTTCGGCGAAGCTGTGCCGGCGCTCCCTGCGGAGCACGATGCGGCGGGCTCCCTGGCGCGAGCCGATGAGTCCTTCCGAGGTGAGCAGGGCGACGGCCTGTCGCACCGTGCCGCGCGAGGCGGACCAGCGCGTGGCGAGGTCGCTCTCGGAGGGCAGGCGGGCGCCGACGGCGTACTCGCCGCTCAGGATCGAGCGGCGGAGTCCCTCCGCGATCTCCACGTAGAGCGCCGTCACGGCATCCCCCTTCTCCCCGGTGGCTGTGCACATCCGGTCACGGTGTGTGCGGTGCGAAGGATCACCCTAACCCGGCCGCCTGGCTCCGAGGTGGGTCGCCAGGTCAGTCCAAGTGCACGGCATTCACCTGGTGTTCACCGCAACCGGCTCTTCCGGCAGTCGTGTGGAGACCGCCATGCCCCGTTCATCTCGCGGACAGGGTGTAAGGGCGAACTAAGGGCGGCTTGTTCAGACAAGTTCCCTCACTCACCTCGGGAGAACCCGTGCGCAGAACCCCCGTCCGCGCTGCCGCCGCCCTGCTCGGCGCAGCCGTCCTCACCACCGTCACCGCCTGCGGTGCCGCCCCCGAGGGCGAGGCCGGCGCCAAGGGCGACGGCGCGAAGGCGGCCACCGCCGCCTCGGCCAAGGACTTCGGCGGCCTGGACGCCCTGGTCAAGGCGGCGAAGGAGGAGGGCGCCCTCCACGTCATCGCGCTGCCGCCGGACTGGGCCAACTACGGCGAGCTGATCAAGACGTTCGAGACGAAGTACGGCATCGAGATCGAGAGCGAGAACCCGGACGCCGCCAGCGCCGACGAGATCGCCGCCGTCAAGTCCCGCAAGGGCCAGAAGCGCGCCCCCGACGTCCTCGACCTGGGCATCGCCTTCGCCCGCAGCGGCGCCCAGGAGGGCCTCTTCGCCCCGTACAAGGTCGAGGCCTGGGACAAGATCCCGGCGGCCCAGAAGGACGAGGCCGGGCGCTGGTACAACGACTACGGCGGCTACGTCTCCATCGGCTGCGACGCCAAGCGCGTCCCCGACTGCCCGAAGAGCTTCGCCGACCTCCTCAAGCCCGAGTACAAGGGCAAGGTCGCCCTCAACGGCAACCCCACCAAGTCCGGTTCGGCCTTCGGCGGCGTGTACGCGGCGGCCCTCGCCAACAAGGGCTCCTTCGCCGACATCCAGCCCGGCATCGACTTCTTCGGCAAGCTGAGGAAGAGCGGCAACTTCATCCCCGTCGAGTCCACCCCGGCCACCGTCGAGAAGGGCGAGACGCCCATCAGCATCGACTGGGACTACCTGAACGCCGGGTACGCCGACCAGTTCAAGGACAAGGGCGTCGACTGGCAGGTCGCCGTCCCCACCGACGGCGTGTACGCCCAGTTCTACTCCCAGGCCATCAACAAGGACGCCCCGCACCCGGCGGCCGCCCGCCTGTGGATGGAGTTCCTCTACAGCACCGAGGGCCAGAACCTCTGGCTCAAGGGATATGCCCGCCCCGTGCTGCTCCCGGCCATGACCGCCGACGGCACCGCCGACAAGACCTTCGTCGCCAAGCTGCCCGTCGTCGCCGGCACCCCCGCCTTCCCGGCCTCCGCCGACCTCGACAAGGCCAAGGCCACCCTCGCCGAGAAGTGGGACAAGGCCGTCTCCTGATGTCCTCCGCCTCCTCCACCCCCGCCACGGGAACCGCCCCCGCCACGGGAACCGCCCCCGCCACGGGAGCCGCCGACGGCACGGGAAGCGCCCCCGGCGCCGCCCCGGCCGTGGCGGCCGCCCCCGCCACGGGAACCGCCGGCGGCACCCGCCGCCGGCGGCGCGGCCCGCGCACCTGGCTCGCCGCCCTCCCGCTGATCGCCTTCACCGGACTGTGCTTCGGCCTGCCGCTCGGCGCCCTCCTGTACGGCGCCGTGACCCGCACCGACCCCGCCTCCGGCGCCACCTCCCTCACCGGAGAGCACCTCAGCCGCTCCCTCCAGGGCCCCTACCTGGGCTCCCTCGTCGGCAGCGTCCAGCTCTCCGCGCTCACCGCGCTCATCGGCTCCGTCCTCGGCGTCCTCATCGCCCAGGCCGTCGTCACCTCCCGCTCCCGGGCCCTGCGCGACGCCGTCCTGACGGCCTCCGGGGTCCTCGCCAACTTCGGCGGCGTCCCCCTCGCGTTCGCGTTCATCGCGACCCTCGGCATCTCCGGCGTCGTCACCCAGCTCGCCGACCTGAGCGGCCTCGGCTGGAACCTGTACTCGTTCACCGGCCTCACCGTCGTGTACCTGTACTTCCTCGTGCCGCTCATGGTCCTGGTGATCCTCCCCGCCCTGGACGGACTGCGCCCCCAGTGGCGCGAGGCCGCGCGGAACGCGGGCGCCCGCGGATGGCAGTACTGGCGCCACGTCGGCATCCCCGTCCTCGCGCCCTCCCTGCTCGGCGGGTTCGTGCTGCTCTTCGGCAGCGCGTTCGCCGCGCACGCCACCGCGGCGGCCCTCGTCGGCGGCTCCGTCCCCCTGGTCACCCTCAAGATCGCGGACGCGCTCTCCGGGAACGTCCTCGTCGGCCAGGAGAACGTGGCCCTCGCCCTCGGCCTCGACATGATCCTGATCGCCGGACTCGTCATGGCCGTCTACCTCCCCCTCCAGCGCAGGAGCGCCCGATGGCTGCGATGACACCCACCGTCCGGGAGGCGGACCAGGAGCCCGCGCGGGGGACGGCCCCGGCGGCCGCCCCCGCGCGGACCCGGCGCCGGCCCCGCGTCTGGCGCGGCGCCGTTCTCGGCCTCGGCGGCGCCTACTTCCTGATCCCGCTGGTCGCCTCGTTCGTCTTCACCGTGCACACCCCCGGCCAGGGCGTCTCCTTCGAGGCGTACACCGCGCTGCTCTCCGCCGACGGCTTCGCCGAGAGCCTGCTGCTCTCCCTCGGCCTCGCCGCCGCGACCATCGTGCTCGCCCTGCTGCTCGCCGTGCCCGCCCTCGTGGCGGTACGGCTCGGCACACCCCGGCTGGGGCCGGTCGTCGAGGTGATGTGCATGCTGCCGCTCGTCGTGCCGCCGATCGCGCTCGTCACCGGCATCAGCACCGTCCTGCGCTGGGGGCCCGACCACCTCGCGCGGACCCCGCTCTACCAGACCTTCCTCGCCGTGCAGGACGAGAACTTCCCCGTGGTCCTGGTCCTCGCGTACACGGTCATGGCCCTGCCGTTCGTCTACCGGTCCCTCGACGCCGGACTGCGCGCCGTCGACGTCCCGACCCTCGTCGAAGCCGCCCGCAACTGCGGGGCGGGATGGCTCCACGTGTTGCTCCGTGTCGTCCTGCCCAACCTGCGCTCCTCGCTCGCGGGCGCCGCCTTCCTCACCCTGGCCTTGGTGCTCGGCGAGTTCACCATCGCCTCGCTCCTCGGCTTCCGGCCCTTCGCGGTCTGGATCGTCTCCATCTCCGGAGCCCACGCCCGGATGTCGGTGGCCGTCTCCCTGCTCAGCCTCGTCATCACGTGGCTGCTGCTGCTCGCCCTCTCCCGGGCCGGAACGGCGCAGGCCGGGGCACCCGGCACCGCCCGTTCCCCCCGCACCGCACGCGGTTCCCGCACGTCGCCCAAGGAGTCCTGACCCATGTCCTCGTCCTCAGCAACCGCGGAGCGGACGGAGCTCGTCGCGGCCGGCGGGGCCCGCGTCGAATTCCGGGGCCTGCGCCGCGTGTTCGGCTCCACCACCGCCCTCGACGGGCTCGACCTGACCGTCGAGCCGGGCGAACTCCTGGCGCTCCTCGGCCCGTCGGGCTGCGGCAAGACCACGGCGCTTCGTGTCCTCGCCGGATTCGAACGACCCGACGCGGGAGAGGTCCTCGTCGACGGCGCCGACATCACCCACGTGCCGGCCCACCGGCGCGACGCCGGCATGGTCTTCCAGTCGTACAGCCTCTTCCCCAACCTCACCGCCGCCGACAACGTCGCCTTCGGCCTGCGCGTCCGGAAGGTCGGGGCCGCCGAGCGGAAGGCCCGGGCCGACGAGCTCCTCGACCTGGTCGGCCTGCCCCAGCACGCGGGCCGCTACCCGCACCAGATGTCGGGCGGCCAGCAGCAGCGGGTCGCGCTCGCCCGCGCGCTGGCCCTGCGGCCCCGGGTGCTGCTCCTCGACGAGCCGCTGTCCGCGCTCGACGCGAAGGTCCGGCTCAGCCTGCGGGAGGAGATCCGGCGACTCCAGCTCTCGCTCGGCATCACGACGGTCTTCGTCACCCACGACCAGGAGGAGGCGCTGTCCATGGCGGACCGCGTCGCCGTCCTCAACGCCGGAAGGCTGGAGCAGTGCGCGGCCCCGGCCGAGCTCTACCGGCGCCCGGCGACCCCGTTCGTCGCCGAGTTCATCGGCACCATGAACCGGCTCCCGGGCGTTCTGACCGGCTCCGGCCACGTCGAGGTGGCGGGCGGCCGCCTGCCCGTCGACGGCGACGCCCCGAAGGACCGCGAGGTGGACGTCCTGGTCCGACCCGAGAACGTCACCCTGACCGAGGCAGCCGACGGCGACGCCACGGTGGTCTCCACGTCCTTCCTCGGCTCCGTCACCCGCGTCCACGTCGACCACGCCGGTACGCCCGTCAAGGCCGACCTGCCCTCACGGGACGCGGGCCCGCTCGCCCCGGGCACCCGGGTCGCCCTCGGCATCGCCCCGCACCCCGCGCTCGTCGCACCGAGGGCGGAGCGGTGACCGAACTCGCCGCCGTCCTCTTCGACATGGACGGCACCCTCGTCGACACCGAGGTCCTCTGGTGGGAGGCGACGGAGGAGATAGCCGCCCGGCTCGGCCACCGGCTGACGGACGCCGACGCCCCCGAGGTCGTCGGACGCGCCGTCGAGGACACCGCCGCCCACCTCGTACGCGTCACGGGAGCGCCGGACGCGGAAGGCGTCGCCGCCGAGCTGACCGGCGCCTTCCAGGAACGCGTCGACCGGGGCGCGCCGATGCGTCCCGGCGCGGACCGGCTCCTCGCCGAACTGGAGCGGGAGGGCGTGCCGTTCGCCCTGGTGAGCGCCTCGCCCCGGTCGGTGGTCGACTCGGTGATCGGGGGCGCGCTCGCGCACGTCCCCTTCGCCTTCACGCTCTCGGCCGACGACACCGCGCGCACCAAGCCGCACCCCGATCCGTACCGGGCGGCCGCCCGGCGGCTCGGGGTGCCGGACGCGGCCTGCGCGGCCGTCGAGGACTCACCGGACGGAGCCGCCTCGGCCGAGGCGGCCGGCTGCGCCGTCCTGGTCGTCCCCTCCCTGCTGCCCGTGCCCCCGGGGCCGGGACGGATCTTCGCGAGCAGCCTGGAAGAGGTGACCCTCGCGGACCTCCGCCGTGGTGTCGCCGCCGGGGGAGCGGCCCCCGGCCGGGGGTGAGACACGCCCCTTCCGGGACCCCGGGCCGGTGCGGTACGGGCTCAGCCGGTGGCGGCGCCGAACCACGTGGGCAGCTGCGCGAGCAGCTCCCGCTGGTCCTCACCGACCCACGCCACGTGCCCGTCGGGCCGCAGCAGCACCGCCGGCACGTCCAGCTCGTCGCTGCCGTCCACGACGTGGTCGACCCGGTCCGCCCAGCCCTCGACCGAGAGCCGGCCGGCGGGGTCCAGGAGCAGTCCGCGGCCCTTGCGCGTCAGCTCGTAGAGACGACCGCCCTTGAGGCCCACGTCCCGCAGCCGCCGCCCGAGGAGCTCGTGCCCGTCCCCGAAGTCGTAACGGACCGAGATCGCCGTGATCTTCGCGATCAGGTGGCGGTTCACGTTCTCGAAGTCCATCAGTTCCGCGAGCAGGCGGCGCACCGACCGCGGCCCCGGCTCGGTCGACATCAGCTGGATCTGCGCGCGTGTGTTGTCCAGGACCTCGG
Source organism: Streptomyces sp. Qhu_M48 (assembly GCF_051305195.1). Lineage (NCBI taxonomy): Bacteria > Bacillati > Actinomycetota > Actinomycetes > Kitasatosporales > Streptomycetaceae > Streptomyces > Streptomyces sp. Qhu_M48. Next base: position 3,149,723 of record NZ_CP195432.1, read on the forward strand.
TGGCCACCGGGTGCCGCTCGGAGTGGTAGGTGTCGAGAAGGCCCTCCGGCGCCCAGCCGTCGAGCGCGGCGGCCAGTTTCCAGCCGAGGTTGAACGCGTCCTGGATGCCGAGGTTGAGACCCTGGCCGCCGGTCGGCGGGTGGATGTGCGCCGCGTCGCCGGCGAGGAACACCCGGCCGACCCGGTAGCGCTCGGCCTGCCGGGTGGCGTCGCCGAAGCGGGACAGCCAGCGCGGTGAGTGCGCGCCGAAGTCGGTGCCGGCGTGCGCCCGCAGCTGCTCCCGGAACTCGTCGAGGGTCGGCGGCGTCGTGCGGTCCTCGGCGACCCCTTCGGCGGGCACGACGACGCGGTGGACCCCGTCCCCCAGCGGCATCACGCCGAACCGCTGCTGCACCTTGCGGACCTCGGCCGTCGTGGCCGCCAGCTCCTCCGGAGAGACGGTCAGTTCCATCTCGCCGAGCAGTGTCTCCACCCGGGAGGGTTCGCCGGGGAACCCGACGCCCAGCAGCTTCCGCACCGTGCTGCGGCCGCCGTCGCAGCCGACGGCGAAGCGCGCGCGCAGCCGCTCGCCGTCGGCCAGCTCGACGGTCACCCCCTCGTCGTCCTGGCCCAGCCCGACCACCGTCGCGCCACGCCGGATCTCGGCACCGACCTCGGAGGCGTGCTCGGTCAGCAGGCGTTCGGTGACGGTCTGCGGAATGCCGAGGACGTACGAGTGCGCCGTGTCCAGATCGTCGGGCCACGAGGTGCCGAGGCCCGCGAAGAATCCACCGACCGTGAACTTCTGGCCGAGCGGCAGGAAGCGCTCCAGCAGACCGCGCTGGTCCATCACCTCGATGCTGCGCACGTGCAGGCCCTGCGCGCGCGACTGCCGGGTCGGTTCCGTCTCCTTGTCCAGCACGAGTACGTGAGCGCCGTGCAGCCGCAGTTCGCCCGCCAGCATCAAGCCGGTGGGACCGCCGCCGACAATGATCACGTCCACCATGAGTGTTGCCCCGTTCCAGTGTTCTTGCAGGTCAAAGCTGTGAGTGGCGATTGTGCACCGGTGTGGGGGCCTTGCCGCAAGGCCCCCAGTGCGCTATATCTTGAGAGTGGCGAGGAGAGTTCATCTCCTTGCCCTTCGTTTTTTCGCCCCCCTGCGGGCGGCCCGGCCCCCTCGCGTGTTACTCGCTGGTAGGGCATGCTGGCGGCCAACATCCACACGGCCGGGGGCTGAGGTAGCGGTGACGACTTTCGAGGAACGGGCCACGGTGCACGCCTTCCGGGACGACGCCCTGGGGGAGCACGACGCCGTCGGGCTCGCGGCGGCGATCCGGCGGGGCGAGGTCGGCGCGGACGAGGCCGCGAGGGACGCCGCCGAGCGGGTCCGGGAGGTCGAGGCGCGACTCCACGCCGTGCAGGTGCACCTCGACGCTCCCGCCCGCACTACCGGGGCGGGCGGCGGCGCCTTCGCCGGCGTGCCGACCTTCGTCAAGGACAACACCGACTTCCGGGGGCTGCCCACCGGCCACGGCAGCGCCGCCTTCGCACCGAAGGCCGCCCGGCGCCACGCGCCGTTCGCCCGGCAGCTCCTGAGCACCGGCGTCACGGTGCTGGGCAAGACCCGGCTGCCCGAGTTCGGCTTCAGCCCGACCACCGAGTACGACGGTGGCGAACCGGTGCGCAACCCGTGGAACACCGGCTACTCGGCGGGCGGCTCCTCGGGCGGCAGCGCGGCGCTCGTCGCCGCCGGGGCGGTCCCGATCGCGCACGCCAACGACGGCGGCGGCTCCATCCGCATCCCCGCCGCCTGCTGCGGACTCGTCGGCCTCAAGCCGACCCGCGGCCGGGTCGTGACGAACGCCCAGAGCGGCCGACTACCCCTCGACATCGTCTCCGACGGCATCGTGAGCCGATCCGTGCGGGACACCGCCGCGTTCCTCGCCGCCGCCGAGACGCACTGGCGCAACCCGAAGCTGCCGCCCGTCGGTCTGGTCGAGGGCCCCTCGGAGCGCCGCCTGCGCGTCGGCTTCCTCCTGGACTCGCCGAACGGCGTCCCGGCCGACCCCGCCACCCGCGCGGCCGTCACCGAGACCGTGGCGACGCTCGAACGGCTGGGCCACACCGTGGAGCCGGTGGAACTCGCCCTCGACCCGCGCTTCACCGACGACTTCCTCACCTACTGGGGGATGCTGTCGTTCCTCCTCGGCGTCACCGGCCGGACCCTCGGCGAGGACTTCGACCGCGGCCGGACGGACGGTCTCAGCCGCGGGCTACGCGAGGAGTACCTGAAGAGCTGGCGCCGCACCCCGGCCGTCCTGCGGCGACTCAAGCGCACGAGGGAGGCGTACGCGGCGGCGTTCCGCGGGCTCGACCTCGTCCTCACGCCCGTCCTCGCCCACACCACGCCCGAGATCGGTCACCTCAGCCCGACCGTCCCCTACCCGACGCTGATCGAGCGGATCCTCGCGTACGTCGCCTTCACACCCGTCAACAACGTCGTCGGCACGCCCTCGATCTCCGTACCGGCCGCGAGCGCGACGGAGCACGGACTGCCGATCGGCGTCATGTTCTCCGGCCGCCCCGGGAGTGAGCGGACGCTCCTGGAGGTCGCCTTCGCGCTGGAGGCGGACCGCCCCTTCCGGCGGATCCAGGACGTGGAGGACGTCCGGGCCAGGTGAACCCCGGGGGCAGGGCGTCAGGCGTCGCCCAGGGCGCGCAGGAGCTGCGCCTTGTTCATCTTCGAGCGGCCGTCGACGCCGCGGCGCCTGGCCTCCTCGTAGAGCTGGTCGTACGTGCGCCCCCGGGCCCCGCTGTGGGAGCGGCGGCCGCCGCGCTCGCCGGAGGACATGTCCTCAAGGGAGAGCCGACTCGCGGTCTCGGACTCGCCGTGCCGCGCCCGTTCCTTGTTCACGGTGCGGGCGGCGATCTCCTTGGCGCGCTCCTCGCTCTCGCCGCGCTCCTCCGCGCTCTCCTTGATGTGCTCGTACTGCCGTTCCCGCTTCGGGCTCGATCCGCGAGGCATGACGTTCCCCTCTCTCCGGTTGCGGTCTCCCGGGCGGCTACCCGCCACCCGAGCGGTCAGTCGTCGCCCTTGCCCGCGTGACGCTCCCGGGCCCACAGCGGCAGCGCGAACCAGCACAGCAGGTACCAGGCCAGGACCCCGCCCACGAGCCAGGGAACGAGCGCGTCGTCGGTGGCCACCCGCAGGATGAGGAAGAGCGAGCTCGTCAGGGTGGCGAGGAGGAGGAGGATCCCGATGAAGGTGAGCCGGGAGGCCCACACGACCGCCCGGTGCTTGATCTGCCGCCCGGCGACGATGCGGTGGAAGGAGACCGGGCCGATGAGCGCGCCGGTGGCCAGCGATCCGAGGATCACCGTGAGGACGTAGATCCCCTTGTCGGTCGAGCCCAGGCTCTCGAAGCGCGGCGTGAAGGCGACGGTCAGCAGGAATCCGAAGAGGATCTGCACCCCCGTCTGGACCACGCGTATCTCCTGCATGAGGTCCTGCCACTGCCGGTCGGCGCGCTCGTCCGCGGTCTCGTCGCGTCCCCGCCCGTTCGCCGTGGCCCGTCCGTTCTCGCGGTCAGTCATGCGTCTCACCCTCAGGTCCGGGGCCCCGCGCGGGGCGGAGGGCCGTACGCCGCTTCTGCCCGGTCCGCCCGGTCCCATCCGTACCGCGGACGCGCTTGGTGGCATCACACGAGAACGGCCCGGCCGCCGTGCCCATGCCCTGTCGCGCACCCCGGCAGCCCGGCGTATCGTCGGCCCCAGCACGGAACTCTGCGCCGACGGGAACCGGAGCGCGATGCCAAGGGACGTGAGGGGCACGGGGGGCGACGGGCCGGTCGGCGCACGACTGGCGGCCACGGTCCGCTGGAGCGGCACCACGGCCGTCGTCACGGTGGCCGGAGAGCTCGACCGCGACAACCAGGAGCCCCTGCGCGAGGCCCTGTCGGCGTCCCTGGCACGGCACGCCGAGCGAGTCGTCGTGGACTGCGGGCGGCTGACGTTCTGCGACTCGACCGGGCTCAACCTGCTGCTGAACGCGCGACTGGACGCCCTGGAGGCGGGTAGTCGGGTGGAACTCGCCGCGGTACGACCGCCGGTGGACCGATTGCTGGACATCACCGGCGTCGTGGCCGTCTTCAGGATCCACGACGAGCTGCCCGGGGACCTCGTCGAAGGAGAGCATCCGTGAACGTGACGCGGAGCCGGAAACCGTGGAGCCGTCGATGAGCGAACCGGTCCGGTCCAGGGGGCAGATCAGGCGGCTCGGCCTGCGGAGCGCCGAGGCGGTGGTGGCACGCTGCCGCGACTTCTGCCACGTGGCTCTCGTCGACTGGGGCTGGCCGGCACCGGCCGGCGCCACGGAACTCACGGACGAGGAGCGGGAGTACGCCGTCGAGGACGTGCTGCTCGTGGTCTCCGAGGCGGTGACGAACGCCTGCCTCCACGCCGGCGGCCCGACGGAGCTGGTGGTCCGGCTCGTCCCCACCGAGCCGGGCGGCACCGGCGTGGTGGGGGACCTGCGGATCGAGGTCAGCGACCCGAGCGGCGAGGTCCCGGCCATCCGGCCCCGGGGCGCCCCGGGACAGCCGGGAGGCAACGGCCTCATCGTGATCGACCGCCTCACGCGCGCGTGGGGAGCGGTGACCACGGAGACGGGCAAGTCCGTCTGGATGGACATCCCCGCCCCGGTCCCCACCCCCGCACCCGAAGCCCGGCCGGCCCTGCGCGGCGGACCGCCGACGGAACGGTAGGGGGAGGGCCCGGGCAGCCGCGGCGAGGCCAGGCAGCCGCAGCACGGCCAGGGGCCAGGGGCCAGGGGTCAGGTACCGGGCGGCCGCCGAACGGAAGGCCGTCAGGCAGGAGCGGTGGCCGCCCCGCGCGAGGCCGCCCCCCGTACCGTACGGCAGGGCTCCCGCCCGTACGCTACGGCTCAGGCCCGGCGACCGGCCCCGACCGCGGAGGTTCCTCCGAGGTCAGGGCCCTCCGCAGCTCTCCCAGGACGCGGTTGAGCAGCCGGGAGACGTGCATCTGCGAGAGACCGAGGCGCTCGCCGATCTCCGCCTGGGTCAGCTCGTCACCGAAACGCAGCGCAAGGATCGTCCGGTCGCGCGCGCAGAGCGAGGCGAGGAGCGGCTTGAGCGAGGCGAGGTTCTCGACCTTCTCGAAGGAGCCGTCGTCGGTGCCCAGGCTGCGCGCGAGCGTGCCGGGCCCGCTGTCCTCGTCGTCGACGGGCAGGTCGAGGGAGCGGCTGGAGAAGCCGTTCGCGGCGATCTGTCCCTCGACGAGCTCCGCCGCGGTGATGTGGAGGCGGGCGCCGAGTTCCGCGTCCGTCGGCGGGCGGCCCAGTTCCTGTTCGAGTGCGTCGTTGGCCTTCGCCAGGTCCAGGCGCAGCTCCTGGAGACGGCGGGGGACGTGGACGCTCCAGCTGGTGTCCCGCAGGTGCCGCCGTATCTCGCCGAGCACCGTGGGCAGGGCGAAGGACATGAACTCGTTCCCGCGGTCGGGGTCGAAGCGGTTGATCGCCTTGATCAGGCCGACGGTGCCGACCTGGACGATGTCCTCCCAGGACTCGCTGGAACGCCGGAACCGGGTCGCCGCGTACTTGACGAGGCTGAGGTTCAGCTCGACCAGGGTGTTCCGTACGTACGCGTAGGAGGCCGTGCCCTCATCGAGCGAGCGCAGTCGCTCGAACAGGACCGTCGAGAGCACCCTGGCGTCCGTCGTGCTCACCGCCAGGGGATCGGCGATCTCCGGAAGGCCGGCCGGCCGCTCCGGATCACGGTCGACGCTCGGGCGGGCCGGGACGGTGGTGCGGAGGTTCGACATGAAGGCTCCTCGGGCGGGACATCCCTCTTGTTATCTACCCGATCAGTGGATGCCCAAGCCATATGGGCGCAGAACGGGCGAAGCGGGGGGAATGCGACCGGATCGTCGGGGCAGGCGCCTGCTGAGGAACGAGACCGGACGGGCTGGAACGAGCAGAGGCTGGGTGGGAAGGGCAGTGGACACAGGGCATCGCATCCCCGAGAGGCACCCGCACGTGGCCCCGCGTGACGCGGCCGAGGCGCGCGTCCGGGTGGCGCGGGTGCTCGAAGCGGCCGAGGCCCGGACGGGCACGCGGCCGACCCCCACCGCCGTGGGGGACGCCCTGCTCGTGACGTCCGAGCTGGTGACCAACGCGCAGCGGCACGGGGGCGGCCTCACCGGCTTCGGCGTGGTGCTCGAACGGGGCGCCCTGACGGTCACCGTCGCGGACGCGAGCGGCCGACTGCCGCAGCTCGTGGACGCCCGGGGGGCACGACGCGCCGACGGGACGGCGGAGGGCGGCTTCGGCTGGCCCCTGATCAGGCTGTTGGCGCTCGACGTCAGGCTGTGCCTGCCGAGGGAGGGCGGCAAGATCATCGAGGTGCGGCTGCCGCTTCACTGACCCGTCCCCCCGGTCTCCGGCGGTGCGAAGAGGCCCCGTGTGCCGGTCAGGGCGAGCAGCCGGTCCATCCGAGGGCTGACGGGCCCCAGCGTGAGGGGGTGGCACGCGCCGCCGTGGTGGTCCCGCCGGGCGGCCAGGAAGGCGCGCAGTCCGGCGCAGTCGCAGAAGCTGACGGCGGACAGGTCGAGCCCGACGCCCTCGGGGTGCGCGCGCTGGGCCTCGACCAGGGTCCGGTACAGGCGGGAGGAGGTGGTGCCGTCGATCTCACCGCCGACCACGACGGTGCCGCCCGGTGTGACCTCCACCGTCATCCGGGCGTCCGGGTCCGTCGGGGGCGTCCGGGGTGCGGTCTCGACGTGTTTCCGGTGCTGTGTGGAGTGGTGCGGAGGGGGACGCACGGTGACCTCCCAAGGGCGGCCGAACCAGGTCTTTCGCGACCATCGTCCCCTTGTGGGTCATAACACGTCAAGAATCACATGAGATCGATTTCAGGTCTTGTGGCTCGCGATCGAGAGGTCTCATAATGGGGCAATGGGTGATAATCCTGGCGACCGTCCGTCGTGGACGTTCCTGACGAATCACGCCCGCGTGCTGGTGGTGATCGCCCGGGATCCCGGGGTCCGCCTGCGTGACGTCGCCGCCGCGTGCGGAGTCACCGAGCGGACGGTCCAGGCGATCGTCGCCGACCTGGAGGCCGCGGGCTACCTCACGCACGCGCGTGAGGGGCGCCGCAACCGCTACCGCCTGGCGGCCGGCAAACGGTTCCGGCACCCCCTGGAGGTCGACTACGAGATCGCTGGCCTCCTCGACCTCCTCGTGGCCGAGCCCGGCGACGGCCACACCGAGGCGCGCGACGGCGCCCCCGTACCGCACACCGAGGCGCGCGACGGCGCCCCGCCCGCCCGTCCCGCCCGGTCTCCGGGCCGTGCTACCCGTTGAGGAACCCGGCCCACCGGTAGGGACCGAGTGCGGGGCTCGCCGACGGGCTGTCCTGGAGCGCCATCAGGAGATCGACCCACACCGCTCCCGCGGCGCGACCCGCGACCAGGCGCCGCCGCGGTGCGACGGTGGCACTCAACGCGACGTGACCGCCGGCTCGTCGGCCTCCCCCGGCAGGAACCGCGCGGACTTCCGGGCGAGTACGGAGGCGAGGAACTCGCGAGCGTCGTCGGGGCGCATCCGGGCCAGGGAGACCATGCCGGTGATCACGGTGTCGGCGACCTCCTCCTGCACATGCTCCCAGCCATGGCTGCGGCCCTTGCGCGGATTCGTCGCACGGGCGCCGATGACGGCCTGCGCGGCCTCGCCCACCTCCTCGGAGAGCTTGAGGACCTGGAGCGTCCACTGCTCCTCGGCGGTCAGCCCCTGGGCGGTGTCGTGCTCCGTGAACAGCGCGGCGAGCGTACGGATCGTGTCCCACGGGTCGTTGCCTGACACGGGTCTCCTCGGGCGGGCGGTCGCGGGGGACGGGCGCGGCCGATCGGTCCCCCGGTGCGGGAGGGCGGGTCAGCGGCCCCGGCGGATCCTCGCCGCCTGGCGGGCCTCGGCCGTCTTGCGGGCCTCGGCGGCCCGGCGGGACTCGTTCTTGGCGCGGCCGGGGCGGCCCGGCACGGTGCCCACGCCCCGGAAGGCCGCACCGCCGCGCTTGACGCCCTCCTGGCTCGGCGCCGCCCCGTCGACGGGAACGCCCGAGGGGGTGCGGGCACCGGTGATGCGGCTCAGCTCCGCCTCGCCCGAGCGGACCTTGGTGACCTGGGGGCGGATGCCCGCGTCCGCCATCAGCCGGGCCACGTCACGCTGCTGCTCGGGGGTGACGAGGGTGACGACGACCCCGGACTCGCCGGCGCGGGCGGTGCGCCCGCCGCGGTGCAGGTAGTCCTTGTGGTCGGCGGGCGGGTCGACGTTGACGACGAGGTCGAGCTCGTCGACGTGGATGCCGCGCGCCGCCACGTTGGTGGCGACGAGCACCGGGACCTCGCCGCTGCGGAAGCGGCCCAGGGTGCGGGTGCGCAGCGGCTGGGACTTGTCGCCGTGCAGGGCGGCGGCGCGCACACCGCTGCCGAGGAGGTGCCGGGTGAACCGGTCGACGGAGGCCTTCGTCGCCAGGAACATGATGACCCGCCCGTCGCGGGCCGCGATCTCCGTGGCGACGGCGAACCTGTCGGCGCCGTGCACGTGCAGCACGTGGTGGTCCATCGTGGAGACGGTCGCGGACGAGGGGTCGACGGAGTGGACGACCGGGTCGTGCAGGTACCGCTCGACGAGGAGGTCGACGTTGCGGTCGAGCGTGGCGGAGAACAGCATCCGCTGACCGCCCGGGGGCACCAGGTCGAGCAGCTCGGTGACCTGGGGCATGAAGCCCATGTCGGCCATTTGGTCGGCCTCGTCGAGGACGGTGGCGGTGACCCGTTCGAGGCGGCAGTCCTTGCGCTCGACGAGGTCCATCAGCCGGCCCGGGGTGGCGATCAGGACCTCGGCCCCGTCGCGCAGCGCGGTGGCCTGCCGGCCGATCGACATGCCGCCGACCACGGTCGCCAGGCGCAGCTTCAGGGCGCGGGCGAAGGGGTCGAGCGCGTCATGGACCTGCTGGGCCAGCTCGCGGGTGGGGACGAGGACCAGCGCGAGCGGCTTGCGGGCCTCGGCGCGGCGTCCGGCGACGCGGACGAGCAGGGGCAGGCCGAAGGCGAGGGTCTTCCCGGTTCCGGTGCGCCCGCGCCCCAGGACGTCCCGGCCCGCGAGGGCGTCGGGCAGGGTCGCGGACTGGATCGGGAAGGGCTCGTCGACGCCCAGGCGGGCGAGCTCGGCCAGGACCTCGGCCGGCAGGTCGAGCTCGGCGAAGGTGGCGGCCGGGGGGAGGGCGGGGGTCCCGGAGGCCGGCGCCGTCAGCTCGTCCTTCGCCGCGGCGGCGCGTCGCGCCTTGTCGGTACGGGGGGTGCTGTGCGTGTTGTTCATGGGGATCTCCTCGAAAACGGTGCGCTTCGAGGAATTCGCGAGGGGCCGTGGCCCGATGAATTACAGGAACGTACCGAACGCCATGCGTGCGGATCCGGCCACGCCGAGGGGCGAAAAGCGGCGTCCGGTCCGGGGGAAAGCCGGGAAAGGCTTGAAAAGGTCTGGAAAATGCAACGAGCCGGGGCCCTCACCACGCGGGTGAGGGCCCCAGCTGCGTCGGACGTGTCAACGTCAGGCGGGGAGAATGTTCTCCGCCTGGGGGCCCTTCTGGCCCTGCGTGACGTCGAAGGTCACCTTCTGGCCTTCCTGGAGCTCACGGAAGCCAGAGGTGGCGATGTTGGAGTAGTGGGCGAAGACGTCCGGGCCGCCACCCTCCTGCTCGATGAAGCCGAAGCCCTTTTCAGCGTTGAACCACTTCACGGTGCCGTTAGCCATGTCAAATCTCCTTCGGGGCGTAGCCCGGGGACCCGCACTGTGCGGATCCCGGCGTCGCCGTGATGATTGCCCCGTCCGGAAAACTGCACCGAAAACACAGAAAGTGCCTGACGATGTCGAATCGTCAAAGGCACTTGTAAGTTTCTTTGGGAACCACGACTGCAACTGCTGTTGACTGTAGCACGTCGCGGAGGCGGGTGCACGGAATCGGCTATTCGCCCCGCTGCCCGGCGGTGAGCACCTTTCCGCCCGCTCCCCGTCGCGGGGCGGGCGCGCCCGCCCTCGCGCCGTGGGCCGTCAGGACGAAGGTGACGGTGATCAGCAGCGCCCAGGCGCCGAACTTGGCGAGGGACACCGGCTGCCAGCCGTCCAGCTGGTCCGGGTAGCTCCAGGCACCGACGTACGTGGCCGCGTTCTCCGCGACCCAGAGGAAGAACCCGATCAGGACGAAGGACAGGGCCAGCGGCATCCGGTGGTCCCGCTCGCCGACCCGGAACCGCACCCAGGTCCCCGCCGTCGCCGCCAGGAGCAGCGCGGCCAGCGCCCAGCGGGCGTCGGGCAGCCAGTGGTGGCTGAAGAAGTTGACGTACACGGCGCCGGCGAGGACCGCCGTCACCCGGGGCCGGTAGCCGGTCAGCCGCAGGTCGAGCAGTCGCCAGGCGCGGCAGACGTAGCTGGCGAGGGCCGCGTAGAGGAACCCGCCGTACAACGGCACCCCGCCGATCTTCGTCAGCGCCTCCTCCGGATAACTCCACGAGCCCATCCGCACCTTGACCAACTCGAAGAGCAGGCCGATGACATGGCAGCCGACTGTCACGGCGACGTCCCGACCGTTGTCCCAGCCGACCTTCCACGCGAGGACGGTGAGACCGATCCCGTACAGCAACAGCAGGTCGTAGCGGGCGATCGGCAGGTCGGGCAGCAGGCCCGAGACCGCGATGCCGCCGATGAGGGCGACGGCGAAGGCGCAGCAGCGCGCCTCCAGCACCGCGAACCGCAGAAGTTGGCCGAGACCGAATCTGAACGTGTTCATACGGGGAGGGACGCCGGACCGGCGGGGTCGGTTCGCCCCGGGCGGCGTCCGGGGCGAAGGCGACCCCGGTCAGGAGCCCGAGCCGCTCCGCGCGCTGCGCGTCCGTCAGCTCGGGGGCGGGTGCGGTGAGGCCTTCGCGAGGCGAGTGGGTTCCTCGGGGGTGAGGTCGCCCTCGACGCGGCGGATCTGCCGGTCCACGCGGTCCTGGCGCCGGACGCCCGGCCGAGCGGGGGCGCGGACCGCCGGGTGACGGCGCAGTCACCGGGTGTCGGTCCTGGCTCCGGCCGCCGGGTGCACTCCACGCGGGACTGCCGGCTGCCGGAACCGATGTCATCCGTACGGGAGTACGGCGGCGCGCCGCACCCCCGGGAGGAAGTGCGGCGCGCGGCCGTGCCGTCGGGCGGGTCCGGCGATCAGACCGCCGGGGCCGGGAAGGTCGGGTACTCCACGCCGGAGACGTGCTGGACGACCCGGATGACCTGGCACGAGTAGCCGAACTCGTTGTCGTACCAGAGGTAGAGGATCGCGTTGTCGCCGTCGACCTTGGTCGCGCCGGCGTCGACGATCGACGCGTGGCGCGAGCCCACGAAGTCCATCGAGACGGCGTCGGGGGCCGTGGTGAAGTCGATCTGACGCTTCAGCGGAGAGTGCAGCGAGACGTCACGGAGGTACTCGAGGACCTCCTCGCGGGTGGTCTCGCGGCCCAGGCGCAGGCTCAGGATCGCGATCGAGACGTCCGGGACGGGGACGCGGATCGAGCTGCCCGTGATCGGGGCCTTCAGCTCCGGCAGCGCCTTGGCGACGGCCGAGGCGGCACCGGTCTCGGTGATCACCATGTTCAGCGGCGCGGAACGGCCGCGGCGGTCGGCCTTGTGGTAGTTGTCCAGGAGGTTCTGGTCGTTCGTGAACGAGTGGACGGTCTCCACGTGACCGCGCAGCACGCCGTACTCGTCGTCCATCGCCTTCAGCGGCGGCACGATCGCGTTCGTGGTGCAGGAGGCGCAGGACAGGATCCGCTCGTCCGGCTTGACCGTCTCGTGGTTGACGCCGTGCACGATGTTCGGCACGTCACCCTTGCCGGGCGCGGTCAGGACGACCTTGTCGATGCCGGGGCGCAGGTGCTTGGAGAGGCCCGCGCGGTCGCGCCACTTGCCGGTGTTGTCGATGAGGATGGCGTTGTCGATGCCGTACGCCGTGTAGTCGACCTCGGAGGGGTCGTTGGCGTAGATCACCTTGATCGTGTTGCCGTTGGCGACGATCGTGCTGTTCGCCTCGTCCACGGTGATGGTGCCCTGGAACTGGCCGTGGATCGAGTCGCGGCGCAGCAGCGAGGCGCGCTTCACCAGGTCCTGCTCGCCACCGCCCCGGACGACGATCGCCCGCAGGCGCAGACCGTTGCCCGAACCGGCCTTCTCGATGAGGAGGCGGGCGACGAGGCGGCCGATGCGGCCGAAGCCGTAGAGGACGACGTCCCGACCCTCGCGCCGCTCGGTCTTGTTCTCGCCCGTGGCGCCGGCGACGGCCTCGGCGGTGAACTCCGCGACCGAGAGACCGCGGTCGTCGGTCTTGTACTCGGCGGCCAGCATGCCGATGTCGATCTGGGACGGGCCGAGGTCGAGCGTGGTGAGCGTCTGGAGGAACGGGAGCGTCTCGGTGACCGACAGCTCCTCGCCGGCTATCTGCCGGGCGAAGCGGTGGGTCTTGAGGATGCTGACCACCGACTTGTTCACCAGGGAGCGGCTGTGGACCAGGACGGTGACGTCCTGCTCCCGGTGCAGCTTCCCGATGATCGGGATCATCGACTCCGCGATCTCCTCGCGGTTCTTCCAGCTGGTGAACGAGTCGTCATTGACAGTCACAAGATTATCTTTCGAGCTAGGCGGCGCTCATATGGTAACCCCCGGTCTGTTTGCTCGATCAGAGGGGTGTCGAACCTCACGGGCGGGCGCCCCTGGCCGCCCTCCGGGCCGCCAGGCGCTCTTCCAGCGCCGCCCGGCGCTCGGGCCACTCCTCGGCGACGACCGAGAAGACGGCGCTGTCCCGCAGGCGGTCCTCCTCGCCCGGCGCCCACGAGCGCCCCCAGTTCCGCAGGACGCCCTCGAAGGTCGCGCCCACGCTCGCGATGGCCGCCCGGGAACGGGCGTTGCGGGCGTCCGTCTTCAGGTCCACCCGGGCCACCCCCCAGACCTCGAAGGCGTGCCGGAAGAGCAGGTACTTGGCCTCGGTGTTCACCCCCGTGCCCTGGGCGGAGGCCGCGAGCCACGTGAAGCCGATCTCGATCGCGCAGAGGCCCTCGCCGGCCGGCCACGGGCGCGGGTCCCAGAAGGAGGTGTGGCCGACCACGCGGCCGGTCGCCGCGGACACCTGGGCGTACGGCGCGAGCAGGCCGTCGGCGGCGCGGCCGAGCTGGGCGTCGATGTACGCCCCGACCTCGTCCGGGCCCGGCACCGAGGTGAAGCCGTAGGTGGCGCGGTTCTCCGACGCGGCCTCGGCGAGACCTGCCGCATGGTGGTGGCCCAGCGGCTCCAGGCGCACCAGGGCGCCCTCCAGGACCGGTCCTTCAAGGGGGAGAGCCATCGCTTCGTACTCCGTACACGTCGAGCCGGCAGAGATCGTTCGAACGGGGTGCAGGTTCGCAGAGACCCCGGCGGACGGCACGCGGATTTCCGCGGGTGTCACGAGAGGCGGCCGGGGGAGGGCGTCACGGGAAGGCGAGGGCGCGGAAGACGTCCCGGACGCGCGCCAGCGGGCCGGGGTCGCGGGTGAACCGGAGACGGTTGGTGAGGAGGACCGCCCAGCGGTCGCGGGCCGGTGACACCCACAGCCCCGTGCCGGTGAAGCCGAAGTGGGACCAGACGTCGTCCGCCGGCTCCGTGCCCGGCGCCGGATGCCAGAACAGGCCGCGCGGCGGGACGAGCGCTCCGGTGTGGACGCGGAGCGAGAGGGCCGTCCAGTCGGCGGAGAAGGTGCCGGGCACCGGGGCCAGCAGGTGGCGGAGGAACCGGCCGGTGTCGGCGGCGGTCGTGAAAACCCCCGCGATGCCGCAGGCGCCGCCGAGGAGCCGGGCCGAGAAGTCGTGGACGGTGCCCTTGAGCGGGGCGCCGCTCTCCTCGTCGTACTCGGTGGGCGCGCACCGCTCCCTGACCGGGGCGGGCAGCGGGCCGTACCGGGTCTCCGTCATGGCGAGGGGTGACCAGACCCGGTCCCCGGCGAGCCGGGGGAGCGGCTCCCCGGTGAGGTGCTCGGCGAGGTAGCCGAGGATCAGCGCCGCCCGGTCGGTGTACGCGACGGCCGCCCCCGGCCGGTGCCGCAGCGGCTCGGCGAGGACTCCGTCCCGGACGTCCTGCGGATCGGAGCCGTACAGATGGCGGAGGTTGGCGCGCAGCGGCATGCCCGCGGTGTGGGTGAGCAGGTGGTGCGCCGTCACGTCGGCGAGGGGCCGTCCGGCGGCCTCGGGCCAGTAGCCGCCGAGCGGGGCCGTCAGGTCGAGCTTCCCGGCGTCGACGAGGGTGCCCGTGACGGCCCAGACGGCCAGGATCTTGGTGAGGCTCGCGACGTCGAAGAGCGTGTCGGCCCGCATCGGCTCGCCGGGACGCGCGGGGTCGAGCAGGCCGACGGCCCCCTCCGACAGGGTCGTACGGGCGTCGCCCACGGCCCACACCATGCCCGGGCAGACACCCGCGCGCACGGCCTCGCCGAGGAGCCGCTCGAAGGGGTCGCTGCGCTGCGCCAAGGCGTGCCTCCGACGGGTTGAGGGCGGCCCTGGCCTGGTGGGCCGTGCTCCGGAGTCATGCCCCGGCCGTACGGGAAGACACCCTTCCGTCGGTCCTCGTCCCGCCGGTCACGCCGGCGTCACCCGTCGTCCGTCTCCCCGTCGGTCACGCGCGGCCCGTGGCCCCGTCCGTCACGGGCGGTTCACCTGGCGTCCGAGCCCTCGGCGGCCGGCTTGCAGGTGACCTCGTCGCGCGGCGTGTAGTGGGTCTTGAACGTCTCGCGCTTGACCTCGGCGCCGCCGTCCTTGAAGACCCGGTCCACCGAGATGTCGAAGCCCTGCGCGGGCGGCTGCGGCACGCAGGCCTCGCCGGTCCCCTCGCGCTTCTCGGGCTCCGTGAGGTTGGTGCGCGGACCGGCGACCGCCTCCACGGAGTCGTACTTCTTCGTCCCGAGGAAGCTCACGGTGACGGAGGAGTCCGTGGCGCTCGCCTTGATGTAGATCGGCTTCCCGGAGTCGTTGCGGAACTTCAGGTCCAGCGAGCCCCACGCGACGGTCGCCTCGCGGCCGGCCGGGTAGCGCTCGATGTAGAAGGAGTGGGCCCCGTACTCGACGGGCTTCACCCCGGCGAAGAACATGGCGTTGAAGACGGTGGTGGCCATGGCCGACACGCCGCCGCCGGGCGCGGAGCGGTACTGGCCGTCGAGGATCATCGTGCCGTCGACGAAGCCGTTGTCCGCGGTGCGCTCGCCGACCGTCTTGTTGAAGCTCCACACCGCGCCGGGCTGGACCAGCGAGCCGTTGATGAGTTCGGCGGCCCGGCCGATGTTCGTCGTCCGGTACGGCGCCGCCGGGAAGTTCACCGTGAACGACGACATCTGCTCGGTGATGCCGAGGCGGGCGAGGGAGTCCGAGGTCAGGTCGGGCTGGGTGACCGTGGTGGCCACCGGGGCGGTACGCGCGGCCGCGCCGGACCTGGTGAGCAGCGGGCGTACGGCGTCGCCGAGGGCCTTCGCGGTCACCTCGTGCCCCGGCCGGCCCTCCGACTCCACGACGACCTTGCCGTCCCGCACCCCGAGCCGCGCCTCCACCGGAGCGTTCGACAGGGCGGCGACCGGCTGGGCCACGTCCGGGTCCCGCAGCAGCGCCTCGGCGTCGAGCGCGGCGGTGAGCCGGCCGTTCTCGTTCTTGACGGTGAGGTGGTCGCCGAGGGTGGCGGCGGAGATCCGCAGCCGGTCCTCGCCCGTGGTGAGCGTCACCGGGCCGGAGACCGCGGGGTGCGCGTACGCGTCGAGGAACCGGTTCACCTCGGCCGCGGGCAGCTTCGGCTCGGTCACGGAGACGGGGAGGCTCACGGCGGCGGCGCCGGTGGCCGGGTAGGCGGCGCGCAGGGCCTCGACGGCCCGCCCGGTGTCCAGCTTCTGGCCCGTCACCGGCTGGGTGGCGACGGCCTTGCCCGCGCGGAAGGCGACGGCGCCCTCGCGCACCGCGCGGTCGTTCTTCCCGGCGAGTTCGGCCACGGTCGCCTTCGCCTTGGCGTCGTCGTACGCGAGGACCGGCTGGATCTCGCGCTCACCGGACGAGAAGAGCCTCCCGATGACGGTGAAGGGGTCGCGGGAGGGATCGGCCGCCAGGTCGGCGGTCCTCGCCAGGTCCACGGTCAGTCCGGCGGAGGCCGGCTCCACGGTCGTGGCGCGCTCGCCGACCTTCACGGGGATCGGCGCGCTCCACGAGGCCGGGGCCTCGGCCGCCAGCCGGGCCCGCGCCTCGGCCCGGCTCATGCCGCCGATGTCCACGCCGCCGACCCGGGTGCCGGCGGATATGTCGTCGCCGGTCGCGAGCAGCCCCGCCACGTACAGGCCGCCCGCCGCGACGGCGACCACGCCCGTCGCGATCGCGGCCGTCCGGAGACGCGGACGGCGCCGCTCGCGGGGCGTCGGGGCATGGTCGGTCGTGGAGCGGGGCACACGCTCTCCCGTGGCTTCGAGGTGAGAGGGGGACACTCGACGGTACGCCGAAAGAGTGTCTTATGCACATAAGACCGTTCTGACCTGCGAAGTTACGCAGGGGAGCGAGGTAGCGACGGAACGTGGCCCGGATGTCGGCGCGAGGCGCTCGCCCCCGCTCCGCCCGTCCGTCCGCGGTTACCACGAGGCGCTCGTCCCCGTCCCGTCCGTCCGCGGCTTCCACGAGGCGCTCGCCCCCGTCCCGCCCGGCCGTCCGCGCCTACCGCGAGGCGCTCGCCCCCCGTCCCGTCCGTCCGGCCGCGGCCTAAGCTGGACCGATGCCTGCCCCGTCACCGAGTCCCGGGCCCCAGTCCGTCGACCGGGCCCTCGCCGTCCTCGACGCCGTCGCCGACGCCGACCGGCCCGTCGGGGCGAAGGCGCTGGCCCGCCGGCTCGGCTGCGCCCTCTCGACCGTCTACCACGTCACCGGGCCCCTGCTCGCGCGCGGTTATCTCGTCCGTACGGCCGACGGGTACGCCCCCGGCCCCCGCGTCCCGGCCCTGCACCGCTCCCACCAGCGCCACCACGGGCTCGGCGCCGGCACCGGCGAACTCCTCGGCCGGCTCCGGCGGGCCACGGGCGCGGAGGCGTACCACACGGCCTACCGCGACGGCCTGATCACCGTGGTCGACACCACCGCTCCCGTCACCGACGCCGCCCACCCCTTCGCGCCGGGCCCGGAGGACCGCGCCCACGCGACCGCCCACGGCAAGGCGCTGCTCGCCGCGCTGCCACGCCCCCTCCGCCGTCGCTATCTGGCCGAGCACGGGATGGCCCGCTTCACCGAGCGCACGATCACCGGCGCCGAACGCTTCGAGGCGGAGGCCGCCCGGGTGCGCGCCCAGGGCTTCGCCGTGTCGGTGGGCGAGGCGGACCTCGCGTACACCTGTCTCGCCGTGACGCTGCCCGAGCGCGGCGACGGCATCGTGCACGCCCTCTCCGTCTCGCTGCCGACCGCCGGCTTCGGACGGCGGCAGGGGGAGATCCGGGCCGCGCTCACCCGGGCCGTACCGGAGTTTCCGGCCCTGCCGGAATCCTGAACCGACCGGCTGGCGGCGCTCGGCGGGCGGCCGCAGGCTGGAGGCATGATCTTCATCGCCGTCCGTTTCACCGCCCGCCCCGACCACGCCGACCGCTGGCTCGACCTGGTCGCCGACTTCACCGAGGCCACCCGCGCGGAGCCCGGCAACCTCTTCTTCGACTGGTCCCGCGGCGTCGACGACCCGAACGTCTTCGTCCTCCTGGAGGCCTTCGCCGACGCCGACGCGGGCGCCGCCCACGTCTCCTCCCCCCACTTCGCGGCCGGACTCGCGGCCATGGCCGGAGCCATCGCCACCACCCCCGAGATCATCAACGTCGAGGTCCCGCAGCAGGGCTGGGGCGCCATGGCGGAGCTCTCCCCGACCGACGCCTGAGCCCCTTCCGGCACCCCGGGCCGCCGCCGTCCCGCCTGATAGGTTCGCTCGCACACGCAGGCGGGGCTGCGGCCCGAGGGGAGAAGCGGCACATGGCGGCGAGCGGGCGGCAGACCGGCAGGCCCACCCTTGAGGAGGTCGCGGCCAGGGCCGGAGTCGGCCGCGGCACGGTCTCCCGGGTCATCAACGGCTCCCCCCGTGTGAGCGAACAGGCCAAGGCCGCCGTCGAACGGGCCGTCGCCGAACTCGGCTACGTACCCAACCGGGCCGCCCGCGCCCTGGCCGGCAGCCGGACCGACGCCGTCGCCCTGGTCATCCCGGAGACCGAGGCCCGGCTCTTCGCCGAGCCCTACTTCCTCGACATCATCCGCGGCGTCAGCGGTGAACTCGCCGACGCAGACAAGCAGTTGCTGCTCACCCTGATCCGCAGCGACCAGGAACGCCAGCGCTTCGAGCAGTACCTCGCCGCCCAGCGCGTCGACGGCGTCCTCCTGGTCTCCGTGCACGGCGCCGACCCGCTGCCCGACCAGGTCCGCGCCCTCGGCCTGCCCGCCGTCCTCAACGGCCGCCGCACCGAGGACGAGCGCGTCGCCTTCGTCGACTCCGACAACACCGGCGCCGGTCGGACCGCCGTCGCCCACCTCGCCGAGCGCGGCCGCCGCGCGATCGCCACCATCACCGGTCCGCTCGACATGTACGTGGCCCGCTGCCGCCTCGACGGCTACCGCGAGGGCCTGACGGAGGCCGGGCTCGCCGCCGACGACGCGCTCGTCGCGAACGGCGACTTCACCGAGGAGGGCGGGCGGCTGGCCATGCGCCGCCTCCTCGACCGCAGGCCGGACCTGGACGCCGTCTTCGCGGCCTCCGACGTCATGGCCGCGGGCGCGCGCGGCGCGCTGCGCGAGGCGGGCCGCCGGGTCCCCGAGGACGTGGCCCTCGTCGGCGTCGACGACTCGGCCGTCGCCCGGCACATGGACCCGCCGCTGACGAGCGTCCGCCAGCCCATCGAGGAGATGGGCCGCACCATGGCCCGCCTGCTCCTCCAGGAGATCGCCGCACCGAGCGGACCGGACGAGCAGCCCCGCCGCGTCCTCCCGACGGAACTGGTGGTCCGCGCCTCCTCCTGACGCACCCTCCCGCGCGGGCGCGCCCTCCTGGCCCGCTCTCCCGCGGCGCTCTCCTGACGCCCTCCCGCCCGGGCGCGCCCCTCCCGCCCCGTTCTCCCGCGGCGCTCTCCTGACGCACCCTCCCGCGCGGGCGCGCCCTCCTGGCCCGCTCCCCGCGGAGCTCTCCCTGACGCACGCTCCGGCCCCACCCCGGGCGCCGAGATGCAGCCCCACCACCCGCCCCGGAGAATGGACACCGTACGGGGTCCGTATCCGAGACCAGGGCGCTCCCGACGGCGTCCGACCCGCCAAGGGGGCGGTCGTCGATGTCGCTGCGCCAGCCGAACCGGCCGCTCACCGCGACCGGGGCCCTGCGCCGGTGGACCTGGCTGTACCTCCTCATCGTGACCCTCCTGACGGTCGCCTACCTGCTCTTCCCCGAGCGGCACACCGTCCTGTGGGCTCTCGTCGGGCTCGGCGGCGTCGCCGCCATCCTCGTCGGCGTCCGTCTGCACAAGCCCTCCCGGCGCTGGCCCTGGCTGGTGCTCGCCGCCGCCAACCTCGCCTTCGTGGGCGGCGACACCGCCTACAACGCGCTGGAGGCCTTCTTCGGCCAGACCCGGCCCTTCCCGTCCGTCGCCGACGCCCTGTACCTCGTCACCTACCCGCTGTTCGCCCTCGGCCTGTTCGGCTTCATCCGCTACCGGGCCGTCGGCCGCGACCTCGGCGTCGTCCTCGACGCGCTGATCCTCACCTCGGGCCTCGCCCTGCTCTCCTGGGTCAACCTCATCACCCCGCTCGCCAGGAGCGAGGACATGAGCTGGACCGAGAAGGCCATCTCCATCGCGTATCCCCTCGGCGACGTCCTGATGCTCGCGATGCTGGCCCGGCTCCTCGTCCCCGGCGGCCTGCGCTCGCGGTCCGTGCAGCTCCTCACCCTGGGCACCTGCGGCATCCTCGCCTCGGACGTCATCTACGGCACCCTCCAGCTCAACGGCACCTGGCAGGTCGGCACCCCCTGGGACCTGGGCTGGGTCGTCTTCTTCACCGCCTGGGGCCTCGCCGCGCTCCACCCCTCGATGACCGGGCTCACCGAACGCGCCCCCGAACCCGCCCCCCGCGTCGCGGAGCGGCGTCTCGCCCTGCTCGCCGGCGCCTCGCTCGTCGCCCCCGCCCTGCTGCTGTTCCAGTCGCTGCGCCACGACCGGGACCAGGACATCGCCGTCATCGCG
This sequence comes from Streptomyces sp. Qhu_M48, assembly GCF_051305195.1. Classification (NCBI taxonomy): domain Bacteria; kingdom Bacillati; phylum Actinomycetota; class Actinomycetes; order Kitasatosporales; family Streptomycetaceae; genus Streptomyces; species Streptomyces sp. Qhu_M48. Next base: position 3,170,032 of record NZ_CP195432.1, read on the forward strand.
ATCTTCTCGGCGCTGATGTTCCTGCTCGTCCTCGCCCGGCTCTGGGGCATGATGAACGACCACGGCAAGGCCGAGGCGCGCGAACGCAGCCTCCGGATCGCCGCCGCCTCCCTCGTCGCCGCGCTGAGCCCCCGCGAGGTCGCCGGAGCCGTCGAGACGGCGTCCGCGACCCTCTTCGGCCCCGGCACCGGCCACCGGGTCCTCCTCCTCACCCGGGACCGCGCCGGCGGCCTCGACGCCGTGGCCACTCCGAGCCACCCCTGGAGCTGCCGCACCGACGAACTGACCCGGCCCACCGCGAGCGAGCCGCTCCGCCGCACCACCGGTGCGACCGGGAACCCCGAGGGGCCGGGCGGACGCCCCGCCGGCGAGCCGCCCGACGGGCCCCCGGAGGCCGCGTGGCCCGAGACGATCGCGAACGGCAGCCGGCTCCTCCCCGTGGCCCGGCTCGACCCCGCCGTCGCCGCGGAGGTCGCGCCCGAACCGTTCGCCCTGCTCTGCCCCCTGGAGCTGCAGGCCCCGACGGGAGGCGAACCCCTGCTCGGCGTGCTGCTCCTGGCCGGCTCGGAGAAGAAGCTCGCCGAGATCTCGGGCTCCGCCCAGTCGCTGGCCTCGCAGGCCGCCATGGCACTCGAACGCTTCGCGCTCAGCGAGGAGGTCAACCGCCGGACCAGCGAGGCCTACTTCCGTACCCTCGTGCACAACACGTCGGACGTGATCCTCATCGTCGACGACGACGACACCGTCCGCTACGCCAGCCCCTCCACCGAGTCCATGTTCGGCCGCTCCCTGCGCCCCGGCACCCCGCTCACCGACCTCGTCGCCCCCGCCGACACGGCCTCCGCGCTGCGGGTCCTCGCCGACGCGCGGACCCGCCCCGCCGTCGACGCCCGCGCCGACTGGAAACTCGTCCACGCCGGCTCCGTCGACCTGGAGGTCGAGGTCCGGTGCAGCAACCTGCGGGACGAGCACACCGTGCACGGACTCGTCCTCACCCTCCGTGACGTCACCGAACAGCGGAAACTGGAACGGGAGCTGACCCACCGGGCGTTCCACGACTCGCTCACCGGACTCCCCAACCGCGTCCTCCTCCTCGAACGGGTCGAGCGCGCCCTGCTCAGGGGCCGCCGCGAATCCACCCTGACCTGCATGCTCTTCGTCGACCTCGACGACTTCAAGGTCGTCAACGACACCATGGGGCACTCGGTGGGCGACGAACTCCTCGTCGCCGTCGCCCGGCGCCTCACCTCCGTCCTGCGGCTCTCCGACACCGCCGCCCGGCTCGGCGGCGACGAGTTCGCCGTCCTCATCGAGGGGGCACGGGAACCCCGCGACGCCGAGGCCCTGGCGGCGGAGATCGTGCACACCCTCAGCCAGCCCTTCCACCTCACCGACGGAGCGGTCTCCGTGTCGACCAGCGTCGGCGTCGCGACCGTCCTCGACAGCGCCCACGCCGAGGAACTCCTCGGCCACGCCGACCTCGCCCTGTACGCGGCCAAGGCCGCCGGCAAGAAGCGGTGGCGGCTCTTCCACCCAGAGTTCCACTCCCGGCTCGTCGCCCGCCACGAACTCCAGGCGGGCATGGACACCGCCATCGCCGACCACGCGTTCGCCCTGCGCTACCAGCCCATCGTGGAGGTGCGCGACGGGGCCCCGGCCGGACTCGAAGCGCTCATCCGATGGCCCCACGCCCGCCGCGGCATGGTCCCGCCGGACCAGTTCATCGCCCTCGCCGAGGAGAGCGGCCACATCATGCCGCTCGGCGCCTGGGTCCTCGAACACGCCGCGCTCGACATCGCCCGCTGGCAGCGCGCCCGCCCCGACCGGACCCCGCTGTACGCCAGCGTCAACGTCTCCGCGCGCCAGTTCCGCGACCCCGGGTTCCTCGAAGGCGTCCGGCGTACCCTCCGCTCCTCCGGGCTCGCCCCCGGCTCGCTGGTCCTGGAACTCACGGAGTCCGTCCTGATGCGCAGGGACGCCCAGATCAGGACCACCATGGCGGCCCTCAAGGAGCTGGGCGTCTCCATCGCCATCGACGACTTCGGCACCGGGTTCTCCTCGCTCAGCTACCTCCGCGAGTTCCCCATCGACGTCCTCAAGGTCGACAAGTCGTTCATCGACAACATCACCACCGACCCCCAGCAGGTGGCGCTGGTGGAAGGCATCGTGCGCATCGCCGACGTCCTCGGCCTCCAGGTCGTCGCCGAGGGCATCGAACACGAGGAACAGCGGGCGCTCCTCGCCGACATGGGCTGCCGGTACGGCCAGGGGTACCTCTTCGCCCGCCCCATGACCTCCCACCAGACCGACTCCTACCTGCACCGTGCCGCGCACTCCGACGGGCGTCCGGCGGCCGGACCGGTCGCGGGTCCCGCCGTCCGCCCCGCCGTCCGCCCGGCGGCCAGGGCGGGGCGCCCGCCGCGCGCCTCCCGCTGGCGCGACCTCGAACACCTCCACCGGACCAGCCGCATGTGCGACGCCGTCATCGACGAGATCGACGGCCGCCGCATCCGGGTCGGCGACGACTGGCTCATCGACTTCGCCTCCTGCAACTACCTGGGCCTCGACCTCGACCCGACGGTCATCGACGCCATCGACCCCGCGGTCAGACGGTGGGGCACCCACCCCAGCTGGTCCCGGCTCATCGGCAGCCCCCGGCTCTACCCCCGCATCGAGGAGCGCCTCACCGAACTCCTCGGCGCCCCCGACACCCTGCTGCTGCCCACCATCACCCTCATCCACCAGTCGGTGATCCCGCTCCTCGCCGGCACCGGACAGGTCTTCGTCGAGGCACAGGCCCACCGCACCGTGTACGACGGTTGCGTCGCCGCCCGCGCCCAGGGCGCCGAGATGCACCGCTTCCACGCCGACCGGCCCGACGAGCTGTCGGCGCTGCTGCGCGGCGCGCCCGGCGACGCGCCCCGGCTCGTCTGCATGGACGGCGTCAACAGCATGACCGGCAACTTCCCCGACCTGCCCGCCCTCCACGCGGTCTGCCGGGAGAACGGCGCCCTGCTGTACGTCGACGACGCCCACGGCTTCGGCGTCATCGGGGAACGCCGCCCCGGGGAGAGCAGCCCCTACGGCGCGCGCGGCAACAGCATCGTCCGCCACCTCGGCGAGACCTACGACGACCTGGTCCTGGTCGGCGGCTTCTCCAAGGCCTTCTCCTCGCTGCTCGCCTTCCTCGCCGTCCCGAAGTGGCTCAAGGACCACCTCAAGGTGGCGGCGGCCCCCTACCTCTACTCCGGCCCCTCCCCGACGGCCTCCCTCGCCACCGCGCTCGCCGGACTCGACGTCAACGAGGTGCGCGGGGAAGAGATCCGGGCGGACCTGTACCGCAAGACGGCCCGGGTCCTCGACCACGTGCGCGGCCTGGGCATCTCCACCCCGAACACCGACGGCCTGCCGATCGTCGAGATCCCCCTCGGCGCGTCCGACGACCTCGACCGGGTCGCCGCCTACCTCTGGGACCACGGCATCTACGTGACGCTCGCCGCCTACCCGCTCGTCCCGCGCGACCGGGTCGGCTTCCGCGTCCAGGTCACCGCCGCCAACACCGACGGGGAGATCGAGGAACTCTGCGAGGCCCTCACGGGGCTCGCCGCCCGTTTCCCCCTGCAGCCCGCGGACACCGAACACCCCGGCACCGTCGCCGCCGGCCGGACCCCGGAGACGTGATGGACCGGCCTGAACCGTCCCGGGCGGGAGCGACCCGGGCGCGCCGCAACCGGGACGCCGACTGGAACGCCTGGCCCGTCGCCGACTACCTCGCCGAGAACTACCGCCGCCTCCACCCCCTCGACATCGGCGTCATCCGCCACCACGCCGCCGTCTACCGGGGCTACGCCCCCGGCACCCTGGCCCGCACGCTCGAACTGGGCGCGGGACCCAACCTCTACCCGCTGATGCAGGCGGGCGCCGCGAGCCGCCGGATCGACGCGCTCGAACCGGGCGCCGCCTGCGTCCGCTACCTCCGCCACCAGCTCGAAGCGGGCCCCGACGCCAGCTGGCGCCCCTTCTACACCCTGTGCCGCTCCCTCGACCCCGCTCTCCCCGAGAGCTGTACGGAGGCGCTCCGCCCGGTGCGGGTCGTCCCGGGTACCGCCGCGGACCTGGTCCCCGGCGGCTACGACCTCGCCTCGATGAACTTCGTCGCCGAGAGCGTCACCGAGGATTTCGGCGAGTTCGCCGCCCTCTGCGCCGCCTTCGTCGGCGCGGTCCGGCCCGGTGGCCGGCTCCTCGCCGCGTTCATGGAGCGCATGCCGAGCTACCGCATCGGCGAGGGGCCGGTCTGGCCCGCGTGCCCGGTCGACGAGGGCACCCTGCGAGCCGTCTTCGCCCCCCGCACCACCGGCCTGCGGATCACCCGGGTCGCGAAGGACCGGACCCTGCCCGAGTACGGGGACTCCGGCGTCCTGCTCCTCACCGCCGAACGGCCGTGCACCCCCGCACCGGCACCTCCACAGGCCTGACGACGATCGGGCCCGGCGGCGATCAGGCCCGACGGCGGATCAGGGGTGACGGCGGATCGTCTCCGCGTACTCCGCGAGCGAGGAACCTGGCGTCCCGTCGTACAGGTTCCGGTCGAAGGCCCACAGCATGCCCTCCAGACCGCAGGACGCCATCTGACGGAACGCCCGCTCCGTCACCCCCGGGCCGTACGGGTGGACCTGCGGTCCCGCGCTCTCCCCGGTGAGCACGGTGAAGCCCTCGCTCCGGGCCACCGCCGCCACCCACCGCGGCGAGGACCACGCGCGCACCACCGCGTCGACCGGGGCCGTGACGTCCACCGCCGCGTCCCCGGACGCGCAGCCGTTGTCACGGGGCCGGCCCGTCCCGTCCACCAGGGCCGTGGTGACGATCCGGACGGTGTCCCGGTGCTCGACCAGACCGAGCGTCAGGAAGAAGCCCGCGCCGCGCCCGACGAGCCGGACCGACGGCCCCCCGACCAGACCGCTGCCGAGGGCCGCCCGCAGGTCCGAGGGGTAGAAACCGGCCCCCGGCACCAGGACCTTGAGCGCGCCCTCGTACCCGAGCGAGGTGTAGAGGCCGAGCTGCCAGTTCACCGCCCCGGCCAGCTCCCCGACGTACCAGTCGTACCAGTCGGCGACCTGCTCCCGGGTGAACGGCCTCCCGTGGTAGGTGCTCTCACCGGGCCGCCAGCCCGGGTAGGGGCTGCTCGCCTGGGCGTGCCGGTCGTACGCCCAGAACTCGCCCGGCCCGCCCTCCTCCGACACGGGCGCCGGGTACGTGAACTCGCCGCTCTCGCTGACCCCGACCCGGATCGCCCAGAAGTTCTCCAGCCCCACCAGCCGGTCCACGGCCGCCACGTAGTCGGCGACCCGCTCGCGGACGGGCTCGCTGAACACCAGGTTCGGCGCGGCCGTGGACTCCTCGTCGAACTGGTTCACGAAGACCGAGTCCGGATAGGTCTCGGCGAGCCAGGGAGGCGGGTCGTTGAGACCGATCCCCGCCTCGACCCGCAGCCCCGCGTCACGGAAGACGCCGATCCGGTCCCGTACCTCGCCCGCGTACTCCTCGTCGTACCGGCCCCGTTCCGGCTCGAACCGGCCCCAGTCGAGCTCCATGTGGGCCACCCGGACGCCGTGCTCGTACTCCGTCGCCGCCCGGTCCGGATCGGTCTGGAGCGTGCCGTACCAGTACGGCTCCGGGCCCGGCTCCTCCTGCCCCGGCGCCGCGAACGCCCCCACGAGCAGCAGGAGCACCGCGAGCACCGCCGGCACGGCCGGCCCGCCCCGGCGTCCACGCCACCCCCGCGCCGTCATGACAGCAACTCCCGGTAGAGCGCCGAGTAACGGGCCGCGAACCGCTCCGGACCGTAGTGGTCCTCGACCAGCGCCCGCCCCCGCTCGGCGAGCACGTCCCAGGACCGCGGCCGGTCCAGCAGCCACGCCAGCTGCTGCCCGGTGCGGCGCGCGTCGCCCGCCGGGGCCCGGAGCACCGCGTGACCGAAGTCGGCGAACTGGGGGAGGTCGCTGAGGATCGCGGGCCGCCCCGAGGCCAGCGACTGGAGCACGGTGAACGGGACGGACGCCTTGGCGCCGAGGACGGCCGGTGCGAACAGCAGCACATGGGCCGAGGCGAGCAGGGCACGCATGTCCTCCACGTACCCCCGCACCTCGACGTCGGTGAGACCCGCCGCACCGGCCCGCTCCCGGAGCGCCTCGTCGAGCGTGGCCCTGTCCTGTCCCGGGCGGCCGCGCATCGCGAGCACCAGCCGGAACCTGGCCCCTTCCCGCAGGGCCTCCGCCGCCGCGTCGATCGCCGTCTCCGCCCCGCCGTCCGGATGGTGGTGCCCCGCGAAGAGGACCACCGGGAACCCCTCGGGGCGCGGCAGGTACGGCCACTCGTCGAGGGCGATCATGGGCGGGACGACCCGTACGTCCCCGAAGCCCGCGGCCCGCAGCCGCCGCGCCATCGACTCGGACAGGGCGACCGTCGTCCCCAGCGGACGGGCGCGCGCCAGGTCCCGGCCGTCCCTCACCCCGGCCACCGTGTGGAGGACCGGGTGGCCCCCGAGCAGCAGCGGGCGGAGCCACGAGTAGGCCGGGAAACCCCGGCCCACGGTCAGGATGGCGTGGACGAGATCGACCCGGCGGGCGAACACGGCCCCGGCGAGGGCGGCCTGCACCCTCCCCGTGACGTGGGGCGTCCCGGTGCCGGAGAGGACGCGGACGGGACGCCCGCGCCCGCCCGTGCGCTGCCGCGCCCCGTACCGCGGGGTGAACCAGACGAAGTCCGCGCCGGGCAGGACGGCGAGGACGTCGGCGGCGAGCCGCACGTCACAGCCGTCCGCCCCGTCCAGCGGACCGCCGGTCAGGACCAGGACGCGGGGACGCTCAGCGCGGGGCATCGCGGACCTCCGCGGCCGGCGGTCCCGGCGCGGGAGCGAGCGGCCCGATCACACCGGAGCCGGGTACCAGGACCGGGGCCGGGGCGGGGCCGGAGGGCGACGGCAGCCGGTAGAGGGCCAGCGTGCCGTACATGGGCCCGTGGAAGGTGAACACCGGCCGCATACCGTCGGTCAGCCGCTCCACCTCGGCGAGCGGGAAGCGCCCGTACCCCTGCTCGATCACCCGCCAGGGCACGATCAGGTAGGTCGCGTTCCGCTCCGGCCACTCCGCGGGCGTCACCCACGGCCCCATCCGGTAGGAGTCGTCGAGCGTCCACTCGCTGACCCCCCGGGTCTGCTGCCCGTCGACCGTGACGATCCCGCTCCCCGCCGGCACGTGCGTGAGCAGATACGCCCGCAGCCGCTCGAAGCCGTCGTCGGGCGTCCACCGGTCCCGGGCGTACACCGCGGCGGGCGCGGCGAGGACCGCCACGAGGACGCCGACCGCCATCAGGCGCCTGCCGCGCCGGTGCCGGGACGGCATCGGGAAGGTGACGGCCAGCGCCACCAGGTTCGGCACGAACAGCAGGTAAAGGGCCTGCTCCTCCAGGGTTCCCAGGCTCAGCGCGTACAGCAGCGTGAGGATCGCGGAGGCGTGGAAGAGCGTCAGCAGCCGGTACACCGGCTCCCCGCGGCGCAGCAGCAGCCACAGCGCCACCGGGGTCAGGGCGAGGAGCAGGTAGGTGCCCGCGTAGCCCGAGAGCTCCGCCAGGATCCGGCCCCAGAGCGAGGGCGTGCCCTCGGCGTTGAAGCCGGTCTCCTGTACGAGTCCGAGGAGCCGCCGCACCCCCTGTGTCTTCGCCTCCCAGAAGGCCTCGAAGTGCCCGAGGACGGCCACCAGGGCCACGTACACGGCGTACGAGAGGACCGTCACCGCGGTCGTCAGGGCCAGCAGCCGCCGGGGCGGTCCCCAGCCCAGGAGCAGGGCGGCCAGGAGTGGCACCACGGTGATCAGGACGGCGTGGTCCTTGGTCAGGATCGCCAGACCCAGGAAGAGGCCGGCGAGCACCGCCCGGGACCGCGGCCGCGCGGGCGGATCGGACCGGGCGAGCCCCACCAGGACCAGGTAGCCGGCGAGCACCCACATCATCGTCGCGGTCTCCAGGAGCACGCGGTCGTTCTGCCGGATGCAGTACTGGTCCAGGGCGAACAGCACCCCGGCGACCGCGCCCGCGCCGACCGAGCGCACCCGGGCGACGAGGACGACGACGAGGGCCGCGGTCACACCGGCCAGGAGCACGTTGAGCACCCGCGCCGAGTGGACGCCCGCGATGACGTCCGCGTGCTCCCCGACCAGCTTCGCCCAGCCGGCCTCCAGGTAGAACAGGCCGGGCGGGTGGAGGAAGAACAGCCCCTCGTCGGTGCGGGGGAAGCCGCCCGCGGCGGCGCTGACCCCGAGCTTCCAGTAGATCGGCTCGTCGATGAACAGGTCGCCGGCCCGGTCGATCCGCACCAGGCGCAGCGTCACCGTGAGGAGCGCGGCCAGCGCCGCGCAGACCACGAGGGGCGCGGGGCGGTACCTCCGGCGCGGGCGCGGCGGAGGCGCCTCAGGCTCGGGGGCGTGCGGCGCGTCGAGAGTGCGGGGGAGGGTCACGGCGTACCCCCGCGGGTCCGGACCCCGGCGCCGCGCGGACGCTCCCGCACCCGGGGTACGGCCCCGGTCTCCGGCAGCAGGTACACCTCGGGGGCGCGCGGGACGTGGCCCCCGGGGAACAGGGCGTCGGCCTGCGTCCGGTACTCCCGGACCAGCTCGGCCTTCCGGTCGAGGCCGCGCTCCCAGGCGCGGGCCACCAGCCGGTGCCGACGGGTGAACCCCGCGTCGGCGGCGGCACGCTGGTTGTACGGGAAGTCGCTGTAGTACACGATCCGGCGCCCGCTCAGTTCGGCGGCGGTGCGGACCAGGACGTGGTCGGCGTGCCCGCCCACGCCCAGGGGCGCGAGCAGCACCCCGCCGGAGCGGGCGGGCAGCAGCGCGTCCAGGGTCTCCCCGACCGCGCGCAGGGTGTCGGCGTCGTGCGCGGACACCCGTCCCCGGGACAGGTGGAGCCGGTACGTCGGATACACATGGGCGACTTCGGGCAGCAGCCGGGCGAGCCGCTCCGTACCCGGGCCGGCCCGCGGCAGCCGCCGGAACAGTCCGTCGACCAGGCCGACATGGCGTGAGCCGACCTCCAGCAGCTCCAGGACCCGACGGTCCTCGGCCCGTCGTTCGGCGAACAGCTCCTCGGCGTCGCCGGCGTGGGTCTGCTTCAGGTACTGCCGGGCGGAGAGGGTGTACGGCGGCGGCGCGGCCTCCGTGAACAGCGTGGCGACCGTCACCGGGGCCCGCCGCCCCGCCCAGCCGAGCAGCCCGCCGCAGGACAGGACGGCGTCGTCCAGGTGCGGCGAGAGCACGAGGATCGGGACGCCGGAGCCGACGAGGGTCCGGACGAAGTCGGTCAGCGGGTCGTCAGCCATGACGCACCCCTCTTCCTCCTCGGCCGCCGTGCGGAGGCGGGCGTGTCCAGGATGCGGTGGGCCAGGCGCAGATAGCGGCCCGTCATCTCGTCCCACGTGTAGTGCCGGGCGGCGTGCCCGGCCCGCCGCCCCAGGCGGCGGCGGAGCGCCGGGTCGGTGGCGAGCGCGGTCATCCGCTCCCCGAACGCCACCGTGTCGAAGGGCGGCACGGCCACGTCCCCGCCGTCGCGCATCCACCGCAGGGCGGGCAGGTCGAAGTGGAGGACGGGCTTGCCGTACGTCATCCCTTCCAGGGCCACCAGACCGAAGGTCTCGTGGCGGGACGGCATCACCAGGAACGCGCTGTCGCGCAGGAGCTGCCGCTTGCGCTCCTCCCCGGCGTACCCCACCCAGTGGATCCGCGGCCGCGGCCCCGGGGCGCGGGAGGCGACGAGCGCGGCGAGCCGGCGTTCCTCGGCGGGGGTGCCGGAGCCCGCCAGCACCAGATCCATCGGCGGCGCGGCCCGCTCGTACGCGTCGAGCAGCAGGTCCAGGCCCTTGACCCAGGTGTCGATCCGCCCCAGGAACAGGATGAACCGCCCGGCCCCGAGCGTGGTCTCGTCGAGGAGGCGCTGCTCGACCCCGTTGGAGATCACCTGCACCTCGGCGCGGGGGCTGAGCCGCCCGACCGCCGCGCCGTCGGCGGCGTTCATCACCACGAGGTGCCGGTAGCAGCGCAGCCCGAGCCGCTCCACCAGGAAGAAGGGGATGTGGTAGCGCCGCCACAGGGCCTCGGCGCCGCGCCCCTGGTCGATGCCGACGACGGGGGCGCCGGTCGTCAGGGGCAGGAAGCTCGTCGAGAACGGGGGAGTGAAGCTCTCCAGCCACAGGTCGTGCCGGATCCGGCCGGCCACGAACGGCAGCAGCGTCAGGAACAGCAGCTGCCCGGCGCGCGGTCCGGCCCGGCAGACCGGCAGCCGGACGTACCGGATGCCGTCGCGGACCTCGCTTCCGCCGCTCCGGCCCGCCGTCACGACGGTCACCCGGAAGTCCTCGGCGAGCCGGCGGGCCACCTTGCCGATGACCACGGCGCCGCCGCCCCGGTAGGCGGGGTTCTCCGCGTCGTCGTAGATGGAGACCACCACGTGCCGCCGCCGCCCCGTGCCCCCGGGCTCCTCGCGTACCGCGCGGGACCGTTCCCGCTCCCGCACCGTGTCGTGGATCCGTTCCAGGGCATCCGCCGCGACCAGCGACGGCGGCCGCGCTCCGTCGAGCCGGGTGATCCGAGGCAGCCGCCGCGACCAGCTCCGGTAGCGGGTCGCCGAGACGGCCCGCGGACCCGCCGCGTCCGCCCGGCCCCGACGGGCGCCGGGCCCGCTCTCCACGAGCAGGGTCGAGCCGTAGCGGTCGGCGATCCGGCGGAAGACCGACGCCGCGGCCGAACCGGCCGGCGGGTCGAACGTCACCAGGCCGTCCAGCGGCCCCCGGTCCGTCAGGACCACCGCCTCCCCGCCCCGCGCCCGCGCCAGCAGCCCGGCCGCCGCCACGCGGGCCGCGAGCTCGCCCGCGTCGAGGAACGCGTGGGCCCGGCGCGGCCACGCGCCCCGCCGCCCGCGATCCGTCGCGCGCCGCGCCCCCACGTCTCCGGCCGCTTCCCCCGCCGCCGATGGAACGGGGAACCGGCGGCACAGGAAGCAGCCGCCGCCGTGGACCGGGACGACCGTGTGCCCGCGCGCGCGGAGCAGCGTCGTGAGCCGGCCGGCCAGCGAGGAGGTGACGGCGCCCTCGGGTCCGGACACGGCGACCAGGAGCGGGCCTCGTGGAGTCGTCATGGCGTCCGCCTCCGCGGTCTCCTGGCCGGTGCGCCCCCGGCCGGTTCCGGCCGAGCGGGAGCGGGACCCCGGACGGGCGGGCCGGAGCCCGCGTCCGGGGGCGACTCGTCGGTGTCCTCCCGGGGCTCGGGGACGGGGGAGCCGTGCCGGCCGAAGAACCGCCCCAGCGCGACGACCGTCACGGTCAGCGCGGCGGCGAACCAGACGTAGGTGTAGGGCCGGAGCAGCGCGAGGCCCGCGGCCAGCGCGAGCAGCGGCAGCACCACGCGGCCGAACGGCCGCTCCGCGACCCCGAATCCGTGCCGACGGGCGTGCCGGACGGACAGCAGGGCCAGCGCGGTGACCGTCCCGCACAGCCCGCCGATCGCCATGCCGAGCACGCTGCCGACGGCCCAGCCGGTCGCCAGCCCGGTCGCGTACAGGGCGAGCCCGGCGAGGAGCGTCCGCCGGCATCCGTAGTCGTCCACCGCCTGCGCGAAGGTCACGAGGAGGGCGAGGGCGCCGAGCGCCAGGCCCGCCGCCGCCGTACAGGCCAGGAGCGTGGCGACCATGGTGTACCCCGGCGGGAAGACCACGGCGAGCAGCGCGCCGGGCGTCGTCGCCACCACCACCGTCAGGGGCAGCGCCACGGTGAGGTACATCCGCAGCGCGCTCGCCGTCAGCGGATCACCCGCCCGCCGCCGCGACAGCGCGGGCAGGAAGGCGATCGAGACGGCCCCGGCGAGGAAGAGCGGGACCCGGCCGAGCATCACCGCGGCCTGGTAACTGGCAGCCGCCGCACGGTCGGTGGGGAGCATGGCGACGAGGACGATGTCCGTCGCGGCGAGCAGCGCCACGATGCCCTGGAGCGAGGCGACGCCGACCGCGCGCCGCCACAGCTCCCGGTCGGCGCCGACCGACCGCCACGGGCGGCGCGTACCGCCGCGGTACCGGCGCGGCAGGAAGAGGAAGTACGGCAGGACGGCGATCGCGAAGGCCGCCAGGGCGCCCGTCGCGCCGAGTCCGAGCTCCCGGACGAGGAACAGGCCCACACCGAACTTGAGGGCGGCCTCCACGGCGGTGAGGACCGCCAGGGTCCGCAGCCGCTCGCTGCCCTGGAGCCACCCGGGGGAGACCCGGGTGACGTAGATGGCCAGGGTGCCGCCGGCGATCACGAACGTCGTCACCGCGCCCGCGAACTCCATGGCCACACAGCCCACGGCGACGGCCGCGACGGTACCGCCCGCGATCGCCGTGACGACGGCGAAGCGAACCGCCTCGGCGCGCTCGGTGTCCGAACCGGCCCGGGCCAGGGCCTGCGCGAGCATCCAGGGCACGGTGACCACGGCCACGGCCGCGGTGCACACGATGAGCCCCTGCCCGGCGGCGAACGTGGCGTACTCGGAGACGTCGAGGAGACGCGTGAGGATCAGCGTGTACGCGTAGTTCAGGGCGCCGACCACCACCACGGCGGTCCCGATCCAGCGCGCGCCGTGCACGGCCGTGACCTCGTCCTGGAGGACGGGCGGCCGCTCCACGGCCTGCTCGGCGGAGGTCACGGCCGCCCCCCGGGGGCGGAGCCGTCGCCCGGCTCCGCCGTACCCAGCAGGACGTCGTGGGCGCGCGCCAGGACGATGTCGGCCTCGGCGACGTCCAGTCGGCGCAGCGCGCTGAGCGCCCGCACCTCGTCGCAGCCGTGGAGCAGCAGCCGGAACGCGTCGCCGCTGCGGTGCCAGATGTCGGTCTGCCGCAGCGAGGTCCGCACCGCGCGCTCGGTGGTGTCCGGGTCGGGGGAGGTGAAGCGGGTGACGACGGACAGGTCGGACGCCGAGCGGCGGGAGCGGCGGTGCCGGTGGATGCGCTGGAGGTCCTCGACGACGACCCGGGCGAGCCGTTCGGCGCTGGCGTCCCAGGAGAAGGCCGCGGCCCAGGTGCGGCAGCGGTCCGCGGCGAGCGCCCGCGCCGCCGGCGTGGACAGCGCGTCGAGGGCCGAGGCGATGCCGGTCGCCAGATCCGCGTCCGGGTCGAGGAGCCACCCGTTGACGCCCGGCCGGATCGCGTCCCGCAGCCCGGGCACGTCGAAGGCGAGGGCGGGGGTGCCCACGGCGTTCGCCTCGATGACCGCGAGCCCCCAGCCCTCGGCGACGGACGGCACGACCGTCAGCCACGCCCGGTGGAACAGCTCCTGGCGGCGCTCCTCGGTGACGTACCCGTGGAACGCGACGGCGGACCCGATGCCCAGCGTGGCGGCGAGCTTCCGCAGCGCGTCGGCCTCCGGCCCGTCCCCGCAGAGGTCCACCCGCAGCTCCGGCAGGCGCCGCAGCAGCGCGGGAACGGCCCGCAGGATCAGGTCGACCCGCTTCTGCGGCACCAGCCGGCTGACCACGGTGAGCGCCGGGACGGCGGAACGCCGCCCGGCGGGGGCGGCCGGCGCGGAGCTCGGGCGCCCGTTCGGCACGATGTGGATCGGGTTGCCGAAGCCGAGTTCGCGGCGGGTGCCCTCACGGGTGGACGGCGACACGACCACCACCGGCCGCCCCCGGTAGACGCGCCGGCTGGCCTGCTTCTCCAGGACCCGCCCCACGGCGTTCATCGGCCACCGGAACCGGGTGTCGAACTGGCGCTGGTGGACGTGGTGGATCACGCAGATGTCCGCGGTCCACCGGGGCGTGAAGAGCGGCGAGAAGAACGGGATCCCGTTCTGGAAGTCGACGACGGCGTCGTACCCGTGACGGTGGCGCAGCAGGTGCGCCGCGGCGGCCGCGTACACGCCGAAGGTGCCGCCGGCGCGCACGATCCGGATCCCGTCGCGGTACTCCCGGGCACGCGAGCCGGGGTACCGCGACGAGACGAGGGTGACATGGGCTCCGGCCGCGACGAACCGCCGCGCGATCTCCCAGCAGTACGCCTCCGCTCCGCCCGCGTCGGGGTGGGTCGGGTCGCGCCAGTTGAGGAAGGCGAGGTCGGTACGGGCGAGCCGGTCGAGAGCGGTCACGGAGATCACCGGGCCAGGGAGATGCGCAGGAGGTCGGCCATCGAGCGCAGTCCGTCGCGCCGTGCCGAGAAGGTCGAACCGGGAACGTCGTGCCAGACCACCGGCACCTCCACGACGTCCCGCCCGGCCCGCACCACACGGGCCAGCAGTTCGACGTCGAAGGCGAAGCCGTCGATGTGACAGTCACGCACGATCGTCTGGGCGAGCGGACCGGAGAAGAACTTGAACCCGCACTGGGTGTCCGCGACTCCGGGCAGCGACAGGTGCGCCAGTGTCCGGAAGAGCAGACCGCCGCCGCGCCGCAGCGCCGACTGCTCCACGTCCAGGTGTGCGCCGGGTGCGTGACGCGAGGCGATGACGGCGCCGTGCCCGGCCCGGAGCAGCACCATCACCCGGTCCAGGGTCTCGACGGGCGTGGCGTTGTCGGCGTCCGCGAAGCCGATGAAGCGGGCCGAGGAGGTCTCGATGCCGCGCCGGACCGCCGCGCCCTTGCCCTGGTCGCTGCAGCCGATGGCGTGGACCGGGACCGGGGAGTCGGCGAAGCGCTCCAGGACGTCGAGGGTGCCGTCGGCGCTGTTGTTGTCGACCACGACGACCGCCGAGGACCAGGGCCGTCCGGCCAGGTAGTCGACCGTGGCGGCCACCGTCGACGGCAGCCGGCGCCGCTCGTTGAAGGCCGGGATGAGCAGTTCCAGTTCCACCGGCGGTCGGACGAGCCGGCGGGGGAGCGGTGCGTGCGCGCGTGCGGCGGTCATCACGCCTCGCCTCCTCGGGGGAAGGCGCGGGGCGCGGGGCGCGCGGGCGCGTGGGGGATCGGTGCGGGGGTGGGGACCGGCCGGGCCGCGCGGTCACAGCGGGACCGGATCCCCCGCACCGGTCGTTCGGGACCGGCCGGTTCGGAGGATCCGGCCGGACCCGCTGGGCCGCCGGAGCCGCGGCTGCGGCGGGTGGCGCGTGTGCGGCCGGCCCGGCCGCGCCGCCGGCGCGCGCCGCCGTGCGGCCTGCTCGACCGGCTCCGGGACGGGGCGACGGCGGCCGTGATCCGGTCGGACGTCCGGCGGGCCGGGTGGGCGGCCGGGCGGTGGGGTGAACGGCGCCGGGCGTCGGCGAGGGGCCAGTCGGTCACCCGGCGCAGAGGATGCGCCACGGATGCCTCCGGCGTTCGGTTGTGAGGGGTGGAGGTCACGATGAGCCTCTTCCGGCAACCGACCCTGCCGAGGATGTGCGCTCAGGGTCTACTTTGTCCTGAAATGATGCTTATTCCAGCGCTATCACCCTTGTGGGTATGGCGTCAAGCGGAGGGGGTGCGGGCGTCGCGCCGGGGGAGCGGGCGGTGTGCGAGCCGGGACAGGGCGTTGTGGGGCCGCTCGTCGAGCAGGGTGCCGAGGATGCGGACTCCGTCACGGACCGTGCGGGGATGCGACGGGTCGTGACGCCGGGGCAGTTCGAGACTCGGCACCTCGGCGACGCGCAGCCCGTAGTGCAGCGCGTGCGTGACGAGCTCGGCCCCGAGTTCGACGCCGTCCTCGCGCAGGTCGAGAAGGTCCACGAAGGAACGGCGGAACGCGCAGAACCCGTACCAGAGGTCGGTCAGGTGCTGGCCGTAGAGCTGTCGCGCGACCCGCAGCAGGGCGCGGTGCCCGAGCCGCCGCGAAAGCGGATAGTCGGCGAAATCACCGCCCGCGATGAAACGCGAGCCCTTGACGAAGTCGTAACCGCTCTCCAGATAGTGCAGGTAATGCGGGATCTCGTGCGGCGACATGGTGCCGTCGGCGTTCATCAGCACGATCAGATCGCCGGTCGCGGCGCGCAGACCCGCGTGCGGGATGTCACCCCGGGAGGCGTCCCACGGGCCGAGCCCGCGGACGGTGAGCCCCGAGCGTGCCCGCCGGTCTCCGGCCGGCCCGCCGGTCAGGACCACCTCCCGCACGCTCGACGGCACTTGGTCGAGGAGCGGGTCGAGCGCGGGTCCGGGGTCGCCGCCGTCGGGGCGGACCGTCAGGACGAGACTCACCGTCCGCGTGCCGGGACCGGGCGCGTGGTCGGTCGACCGGCGCAGGGGGTGTGCGTCACTGCTCATCCGTACGGCCTTCCGCGCGGCGGACCCGCGTTCTCCAGAATGACCCGCGTTCTCCACGATCCTGCGTGGCGGAGATCCCGTCAAGAAAAGGGGAAGGGTATGCGGCAACCCGCGAAACGAAGCGCCGGTCGATCACGGAACGAGCCGCCGATCGATCACCTGCGCGTGGCCGAGCGGTGACGGGTGAATTCCTGACGGGATTTCGATCGGGCCCCGCCGAAACGACAGCCGATTCGGCAAGGGAATGCCGTAAGGCATACAATCCGGTCATGGCAGGGCGAATTGAAGACTACGCCCTCGTCGGTGACCTGGAGACAGCCGCGCTCGTGGGGACCGACGGGTCCGTCGACTGGTGGTGCGCGCCGCGCTTCGACTCGCCCGCCTGCCTCGCGGCTCTCCTCGGCGATCCGGGCCACGGCCGCTGGCTCCTGGCACCCGTGGGAGGAGTCCGTTGCGCGCGCCGGAGTTACCGGGGCGACACGCTCGTCCTCGACACCGTCTGGGACTCCCTCGGCGGCACCGTGAGGGTCACCGACTTCATGCCCCCGCGCTCGCCGAGCGAGGACGCCCCTCGCATCGTCCGCGTGGTCGAGGGGATCGCCGGACGGGTCGACGTCCGGGGCGAGTTGAGGGTCCGCTTCCACCACGGCAGCATCGTGCCCTGGACCCGCTCGATCGACCGCCGCACCGTCGCCTGGGTCGCCGGACCCGACGCCGCCTACCTCTCCTGCGGGCCCGGCGTCGAACCCGTCGTCACCCCGGACCGCACCACCGTCGACTTCACCGTCACGGCGGGACGGCGGGTCGCGTTCGTCCTCGGCTGGCGCCCCTCGCACAACCCCGCGCCTCCCACCGCCTCGCCCGCCGGGATCGAAGCCGCCCTCACCCGTACCCTCGCCTTCTGGAACGACTGGTCCGCCTCGCTCCGGTACGAGGGACCCGCGCGCGAGGCCGTGATCCGCTCCCTGCTCACCCTCAAGGCCCTCACCTACGCCCCCACCGGCGGAGTCGTCGCCGCGGCGACGACCTCGCTCCCCGAGTCCATCGGCGGGGAGCGCAACTGGGACTACCGCTTCTGCTGGCTGCGCGACTCCACCTTCACCCTCTCCTGCCTGCTCCGCGGCGGCTACCGCCGGGAGGCGCTCGCCTGGAACGACTGGCTGGTCCGCGCCGTCGCGGGCGACCCCGCCGACCTCCAGCCGCTGTACGGGGTCGAGGGGCAGCGGCGCCTCCCCGAGCGGTACGCCGACTGGCTGCCCGGCTACGAGAACTCACGCCCCGTCAGATTCGGCAACGCGGCCGTCGGCCAGTTCCAGCTCGACATCTACGGCGAGGTGCTCAGCACCGTCTACTCGGCCGTCCGGGCCGGGGTCGCCCTCGACGCCACGGCCTGGGCCCTGGTCGCCTCGCTCCTGGAGTACCTCGGCCAACGCTGGCGGGAACCGGACGAGGGCATCTGGGAGGTCCGGGGCCCGCGCCGCCACTTCGTCCACTCCAAGGTCATGGCCTGGGTCGCCGCCGACCGGGCGGTCCGCCTGGCCCGGGTCGCCGGCCTCCGCGGCTCCCTCCGCCGCTGGCAGGCCCTGCGCCGCGAGATGCGCGCGGAGGTCTGCGCCCAGGGGTGGAGCGAGGAACAGCGTTCGTTCACCCAGTACTACGGCGGCCACGAGGTCGACGCGACCGCCCTGCTGATCCCCCGGCTCGGATTCCTGCCCGCCCACGATCCCCGGGTGCTCGGCACCGTGCGGGCGATGGCCCGGCTCGACGACCACGGCTTCCTGCGCCGCTACGGCGACGTCCGGGACGGCGGCACCCACGGACTCGACGACCTCGGCGGCACCGAGGGGACCTTCCTCGCCTGCACGTTCTGGTACGCCGACGCGCTCGCCCTGACCGGCCGCCGCGACGAGGCCAGGGCCGTCTTCGAGCGGGTCCTCGCCGTCCGCAACGACGTCGGACTCCTCGCCGAGGAGTGGGACCCGGTGGCCGGCCGTCAACTCGGGAACATGCCCCAGGCCCTCAGTCACGTGGCCCTGGTGAACACGGCCTTCACGCTGTACGGGACGCGCCGCCGCGACCGTACGCCTCCGAGGCCCGCCGCGGTGGCCTGAGCCCGGCGGCCGGCTCCGAGCACGGCGGCACCCGCCGGTGAGCGGCCTCGCGGGGCGCGGACACCGCCCGGACTTCCCCGGCGTGTCGTTCGGGTGCGTCCAGCGGGCGAGGCGGCCGCGCCTGGGTTCGAATCGGGACATGGCTTCCTACGACAGGCCTCGCGCGGGCGGCCCCCCGAGGCCGCTGCAGTCCGGTGACACCTGGTGGTACGCCGCCGTGGCAGGCGAGGCCGCGGGATCGTTCAGCACCCGCGTCCGCGTCCGGACCCGGCGCGCCTGCCTCGGGGCCGTCCTCCTGCTCACGGTCGTCTACGCGGGCCTCGTGCTCACCGCGACCGGCCGCCGCTGGGGCGACGCCGCCATGACCGGCCGGCGGGCCGACTCCGCCGCCGTCACCGTCCTCCGCGAGCACCCGTCGCTCGCCGGGTTCACCACCCTCTCCCTGGTCCTCGGCTGCGTCCTCCTCGTCGCTGTCGGCCTGATACGCAAGCGGTACGCCCTCACCGGCTTCGCCGCCGGCGCGGTCGTCACCGCCCTCGCCCTCACCGGACTGCTCCAGCGGTACGCGCCGCGCCCCCGCCTCCTGGACACCGTCGGGCTCGCCCCGAGCGGCTTCCCCAGCGTCCAGACCACCCTCGCCCTGGGCGTCGCCCTCGGACTGGTCCTCGTCGTCCCGTACCGGCTCCGGGGCCTCGTCGTCGGCGCCGCCACCCTCTGGGCCGTCGCCGTCGGCGCGTACACGATCGCGGCCGGGCAGCACCGGCCCGGCGACGTCATCGCCGCCGCACTGGTGGTCCTGGCCGTCCACTGCGGGCTCCTCGCCCTCCTCGCCCGCAAGGGCAAGGTGCGCCCCGGAGCCCGGCGCGGGCCCGCCCTGACCGGCCTCCCGGCGATCGTGCCCCTCGTCCTGGTGGCCGCCGCCGGGCTCGGCGCGGGCCTCTGGCTCCTCGGCGACACCCTCGCCCTGCCCGCCACCGCCCCGTACGACCCGGCCGAGCTCCGACTCGCCCACCGCTGCGGCCAGGCACTCGCCGCGGGTGTGGTCGCCGCCGCCGGGCTCGTCCCGCTCGCCCTGCTGCGCCGCGTCGACGTGGACGGGGCCCCCGCCCCGTACCGGCTCGGCGGACCCTTCGTCGAAGCCGCCGGGGTGCCCCGGGACGACGAGGTCGTGGGGCCCTTTACGGAGGACCTCGATCACGAGATATCTTGATGTCGAGCAATCTCGCATACGCAGACGTGGAGCTGGAGAACCCTGGTGACTGACTCGACCATCATCTACACCCACACTGACGAGGCGCCCGCCCTGGCGACGTACTCGTTCCTGCCCGTGATCCAGGCGTATGCCTCGCAGGCCGGCGTCACGGTCGAGACGCGGGACATCTCCCTCGCGGGCCGCATCATCGCCGTCTTCCCCGAGTTCCTGGAGGAGGGCCAGCGCATCGCCGACGCCCTCTCCGAGCTCGGTGACCTGGCCAAGACGCCCGGCGCCAACATCATCAAGCTGCCGAACGTCTCGGCGTCCATCCCGCAGCTCAAGGCCGCGGTCGCCGAGCTCCAGGCGCAGGGCTACGCCCTCCCGGACTACCCGGACGACCCGAAGACGGACCAGGACAAGGACGTCCGCGCCCGCTACGACAAGATCAAGGGCTCGGCCGTCAACCCGGTCCTGCGCGAGGGCAACTCCGACCGCCGCGCGCCCGGCTCGGTCAAGAACTACGCCAAGGCCCACCCGCACCGCATGGGCGCCTGGACCCCCGAGTCCAAGACGAACGTCGCCACCATGGCCGAGAACGACTTCGCCTCCACGGAGAAGTCCGTCGTCGTCACCGCGGACGACACCCTGCGCTTCGAGTTCACCGCCGCCGACGGCACCACCAGCGAGCTCCGCGAGCCGCTGAAGGTCATCGCCGGCGAGGTCGTCGACGCCGCCGTCATGCGCGCCGCCGCCCTGCGCACCTTCCTGAGCGAGCAGGTCGCCCGGGCCAAGGCCGAGAACGTGCTCTTCTCCGTGCACCTCAAGGCCACGATGATGAAGGTCTCCGACCCGATCGTCTTCGGCCACGTCGTGCGCGCCTTCTTCCCGCAGACCTTCGCCACGTACGGCGAGACGCTGGCGGCCGCCGGCCTCTCCCCGAACGACGGCCTCGGCGGGGTCCTGAAGGGACTGGAGTCCCTCCCGCAGGGCGCGGAGATCAAGGCCTCCTTCGAGGCCGAGCTCGCCGCGGGCCCCGCCCTGGCGATGGTCGACTCCGACAAGGGCATCACCAACCTGCACGTGCCGTCCGACGTCATCGTCGACGCCTCGATGCCCGCCATGATCCGCACCTCCGGCCACATGTGGGGCCCGGACGGCCAGGAGGCCGACACCCTCGCCGTCCTCCCGGACCACAGCTACTCCGGCGTGTACCAGGCCGTCATCGACGACTGCCGCGCCAACGGCGCCTTCGACCCGTCGACCATGGGCTCCGTACCCAACGTCGGCCTCATGGCGCAGAAGGCCGAGGAGTACGGCTCCCACGACAAGACCTTCGAGATGGCGCAGGCCGGCACCGTCCGCCTCGTCGACTCCGCGGGCAACGTCGTCCTGGAGCAGGAGGTCGCCGAAGGCGACATCTTCCGCGCCTGCCAGACCAAGGACCTGCCCATCCAGGACTGGGTCAAGCTCGCTGTCACCCGCGCCCGCGCCACCGGCTCCCCGGCCGTCTTCTGGCTGGACGAGAACCGCGCGCACGACGCCCGGCTCATCGCCAAGGTCAAGGAGTACCTCCCGCAGCACGACACCGAGGGCCTGGACATCAAGATCCTGTCCCCGGTCGAGGCGACGAAGTTCTCCCTGGAGCGCATCCGCCGCGGCGAGGACACCATCTCCGTCACCGGCAACGTCCTCCGCGACTACCTGACCGACCTCTTCCCCATCCTGGAGCTGGGCACCAGCGCCAAGATGCTGTCGGTCGTCCCGCTGATGGCGGGCGGCGGCCTCTTCGAGACCGGCGCCGGCGGCTCCGCCCCGAAGCACGTCCAGCAGCTCGTCAAGGAGAACTACCTCCGCTGGGACAGCCTCGGCGAGTTCTTCGCCCTGGCCGCCAGCTTCGAGCACCTCGCGACCTCCACGGGCAACTCCCGTGCCCAGGTCCTCGCCGACACCCTCGACCGCGCCACCGGCACCTTCCTCAACGAGGACAAGTCGCCGACCCGTCGCCTCGGTGGCATCGACAACCGCGGCAGCCACTTCTACCTGGCCCTGTACTGGGCCCAGGAGCTGGCCGCCCAGACCGAGGACGCCGAGCTGGCCAAGGCCTTCGCGCCGCTGGCCGAGACCCTCGCGGCCAACGAGCGGAAGATCGTCGACGAGCTCGTCGCCGTCCAGGGCTCCCCGGCCGAGATCGGTGGCTACTACCAGCCCGACCCGGCCAAGGCCGCGGCCGTGATGCGCCCGTCCGCCACGTTCAACGAGGCCGTCGCGTCCCTCGCCTGACCCGGTAAGCGCCCCGCGTACCGCCCCGGCCGGAACTCCTCCGGCCGGGGCGGTCCCGTCGGTGGCGCATCCGCCGTTCGGGTGTGAACCTGGATGGATGAGCTGGGCATCTTGGACGACCGCCGGTGTCTACACCGGGCGAGGTGGGGTGCTGACCGTCGAGGCAGGCGTCGTCACGGGCGATGTGACCGTGCACACGACCTGGACCGAGACCGAGGCACGCGTGGCCGTGCAGTACAGCGGCGCATCCGACTGGTTCACCATGTCGGGCAGTCCCGTTCCGTGCGCGTCGGAGGGAGAGAGCCGAGATCTGCACGACGCCGTCGTCGAGGCCGTCCGGGAGGGGAACGGGGCCACGGTCCCGAGGCTTCCCGTACCACCCGTGTAGCTTCCGTACCACCCGTGTAAAAGTGTTATCCCTCCCGTGCCCGTGGGTCTCCGAACGACGGGGGACTCGTACCAGGGATGAGGGAGCGATCCATGCACAGCGACGAGCGCCGCACCACCGCGCTGGTGGAGGCGGCCAGGGCCGGTGACGCGCAGGCCAGGGACGCACTGGTACGCGCGTACCTGCCCCTCGTCCACAACATCGTCGGCCGCGCCCTCGACGGCCACGCCGACACGGACGACATCGTCCAGGAGACGATGGTCCGCGCCCTCGACGGCCTGACCGGCCTCCGCGACCCGGCCCGCTTCAGGTCCTGGCTCGTCGCCATCGCCATGAACGGGATACGCCGCCGCTGGCGCGAGCACCAGCAGGCACCCGTGCCCGGCCTCGACCGCGCCATGGAGCTCGCCGACCCGGCCGGGGACTTCACCGAGGTCACCATCCTCCGGCTCGGCCTCTCCGGGCAGCGCCGCGACGTGGCCCGCGCCACCCGGTGGCTCGACGAGGACGACCGTGAACTCCTCGCCCTGTGGTGGCTGGAGGCCGCCGGCGAGCTGACCCGCGCCGAACTCGTCGAAGGCCTCGACGGGATATCACCGCAGCACGCCGCCGTCCGGATCCAGCGGATGAAGGAACGCCTCGAAACCGGCCGGACCGTCGTCCGCGCCCTCGACGCCGTACCCCGGTGCCCCGGGCTCGCCGAGACCGTCACCGCCTGGGACGGCCGGCCCTCCCCGCTCTGGCGCAAGCGTGTCGCCCGCCACCTGCGCGGCTGCACCGCCTGCACCGCCCGCGTGACCGGCCGGAGCGGCCTCACCCCCGTCGAGGGACTGCTCGTCGGCCTGGGCCTCGTCCCCCCGCTCGCGCTCGTGTTCACGGACGGCCCCACCCCAGAACCCGTCGCCTTCGAGACCGTCTCCCGGTGGACACCGCTCCGCCGCGCCGGGGTCGCCGGAGCCGCGGCCGTCGTCGTCCTCGGGGCGGTCGCCCTCCTCGTACCCCAGGAGCCACGCGCGCGCCCGGCTCCCGCCGCGCCGGTGGCCGCACCCCCGGCGCCCTCCCCCCGGACCACGACACCGCCCGCCCCGGCGGTCACCACCACCACCCCCGCGCCGACGACCCCGCCACCCACCCCGCGCCGCACCACCCGGCCGGCGCCCACCGCCGAGGAGCGGGTGACCGGACTCGTCAACCGGCTCAGGGCGTCGGCGGGCTGCGCCCCGCTGCGCATCGACCCCCGCCTCACCGAGGCGGCCCGGGGATACGCCCGGGACATGGCCGCGCGCGGCTACTACGGACACGCCAGCCCCGAGGGCGAGGCCGCGGACTCACGGATCACCGCCGCCGGGTACGACTGGAGCGCCTGGGCCGAGAACCTGGACCGCGGTGCGAACGACCCCGCGATCGTCGTCGACGACTGGACGGACGGCGCGGGGCACGAGCGGAACATGCTCGACTGCCGGTACCGGGACACCGGCGTGGCTTCGGCGCCCGGTCCCGACGGCACGGTCTGGGTGCAGAAGCTGGCCGCCCCCGCTCCCTGACATCGGCGGCCGGTGCTCAGCGCCTCACCCCGAAGTTCTGCACCCACCAGGGGCCGTCGGAGGTGAGGGCCACCCCGACGCCGACGTCCTCGAAGGAACAGTTGAGGATGTTCGCCCGGTGGCCGGGACTCCCCATCCAGTCCTCCATGACCCTGGCCGGGGTCTTCGGCCCCCGGTGGATGTTCTCCGCCCAGCTGCTCCAGTCGTACCCGGCGCCGCTCATCCGGTCGCCCGCGTCCCGGCCCTCCGGGTCGGCGTGCTCGTAGTAGTCCCGCGCGGCCATGTCGTCGGCGTGCCCCTGGGCGGCCGCCCGCAGACGGCCCTCGGCGCGCAGCGGGCCGCAACCGGACTTCTCGCGCTCGGCGTTGGCGAGGGCGACGACGTCCCGCACGAACCGCGCGGCCTTCTCCGCCGGGGGCACGGCCACCAAGGCCGCGCCCCGCCGCCCGGCCTCCGCGACGACGGGAACCGCGGTGCGCGGGGGGACCGGCGCCGTCATCCGTACGGTCTCCGGCGCGGCGGACACGGCCCCGGCGGTGGCGGAGTCCCACGAGGCCACGTACATCCCGGTGGCCACCGTCAGCACGGCGGCCGCGGCTCCGGCGACGGTGACGGAGGTACGGAAGGAGGGCCGGCGCGACCGGCGTCGTCGGCGTGCCACGCCCTCCTTGCGGTGCCGGCCGGCCGTACGTGGAGGAGGGCCGTCCTCGTGTACGGCCTCCGCCGCGAAGTCCCCTGGGGAACCGTCGGGGTGTGAGCTGTGTCCGGGGTGGTCGGGGTGACCGGAACGGTCGTGGTGCCGCATGGAACTCCGCTCTCTCGCCGTGGTCGCCGGACGGTCCGGCGCTGGAGAGAGCCACCGGGGCGACGGCGGTAACCCTGTCCGGCCCCGGCCGCCCCGACACTCCTCGTCAACGCGACGGGTCAACCTGACGCGTCAACCACAAGAGACCCTTTCAGTCCTGCGGGACGACCGCCACCGGACAGGGCGCGAGGTGGAGCGCCGCGTGCGCCACGGAACCGATCCGGGACCCGAGGGCGCCCCGCCCGGCCCGCCGCCCGACGACCAGGAGCTGCGCGGCCCCCGAGGAGGAGAGCAGCACCTGCCCGGCGCTGCCCAGCTCGACGTGCTCGGTGACCGGCACGTCCGGGTAGCGCTCACGCCAGGGCGCGAGGGCCTCGCGCAGCGCCTTCTCCTCGTACGGGACGAGCCCGCCGGCCTCGTCGGCGAGCCGCATCGAGGCCGGGCTGTACGCGTACAGGGGCGGCAGGCTCCACGCGCGCACGGCCCGCACCGAGGCCCCGCGCGCCGCGGCCGTCGCGAAGGCGAAGCCCAGGGCGGCGGCGCTGTCCTCCGGACCGCCGTGCTGCCCCACGAGCACGTGCCCGGTGGGCGGTTCGGCCGGTTCGCCGTCGCGGGACCGGACGGCCACCACCGGGCGGGTGGCCTCGGCGATGACCTGCTGCCCGTACGAGCCGAGCAGGAAGCCCGTCACGGCCCCGTGGCCGCGCGAGCCGATGACGAGCATCTCGGCCCGTTCCCCGGTGCCGAGCAGCGCCGCGACGGGCGCGTCGCGGAGCACCTCGGCCGTCAGGGCGAGCTCCGGGTAGCGGTCGGCGATCGCGGTCTCCGCCTCGCGCAGGACCGCGTCCGCGACGCGCTCCTGCGTCTCCCGGTCCTGGACCAGGGGCAGGTCGATCGGTTCCCAGCGCCAGGCGTGCGCGAGCCGTAGCGGGAGCCCCCGGTGGAGGGCCTCGCGGGCGGCCCAGTCGGCCGCGGCGAGACTCTCCGGGGAGCCGTCCACTCCTGCGACGATCTCACGACTCATCAGGCTGCCTCCACGAGTGCGGTGTCGGGCCCGCCGGTCGGCAGGGCCGTTCTCCTCCCAGCCTGGGCCCATCGGCGGCCCGGCGGGAGGGCCGGACGGCCCGACATGCCGGTCCGTCCGTCCCTTCGCCGCCTTCCCCGGGTTCCCGGGACGACGCCCCCCGTCAGGCCAGCAGGGTGAGGCGGGGGTGGGTGCCGTTGAGGTAGTGGTCCCCGATGTCGCGGAGCCGGTGCGCCGCCTGTGTGGGGGCGGTGAGCGCGCGGGCATTGCGCCAGAAGCGGTCGAAGCCGGGCCCGCCGCCCCGGGCGTCGGCGCCCGCGGTGCCGTCGACCAGTTCGAGGATCCGGGTGGTGATGTGCACGGCCGCCCGGCCGGTGACCGTCTCGGCCGCCGCCACCAGGACGGCGATGTCGGCCCGTTCCTCCACGCCGAGCGACCAGCCGGCCAGCAGGCCGTGGGTCAGGGCGTCCGTCGCCCGCTCGACCACCGCGGCGGCGGCGTGGGCGGCCGTCGCCAGTTCCCCGTAGGCGAGGAGGAGGTACGGGTCGTCCCCGGTGCCGAGCAGGGCGGAGCCGTCCGTGGCCGAGGGGCCCCCGACGTGACCGCCCGCGCCCGGTCCCGCCTGCTCGGCGCGGCTGATGTCCCGGGCCTCGGCGAGCGCCCCCTCGGCGATGCCGAGCCCGACCTGGACCAGGAGCAGCCGCAGGGCGAGCGGGGCGAGGGTGGTGAACGGCGCGACCGCGTGCTCGTCGTGCGGGAGGACGCCGAGGACGTCCTCGGGTGCCACGGGGACCCGGTCGAACGTGACGGTGCCCGCACCGGCGAGCCGCTGCCCGACCCGCTCCGTCCCGCCGTCGGTGAACACCCCGGACCCCGCCGGGTCCACGAGGACCACGAGGAGGTCGCCCGTGCCGCCGGGGCGCGCCGCGACCACGAACCGGTCGGCGACGGTCACCGCGGAGGCGAAGGTGCGGCGCCCGTCGAGGAACCAGCCGCCGCCCGAGTCGGCGGGGGTGAGGGTGAGGCCGGGTTCGGTCTCGTTGCGCGGCGGTTCGATGCCGCCGGCGAGCAGCCACCGCTCCTCGGCCGTACGGGCGTCGAGCTCGGGTGCGGTCGCGTGCGAGGTGCCTGAGGTGCCTGAGGTGCCGGAGGTGCGTGCGGGGCCGGTCGGCTGCGCGGGGCCGTTCGTGGGTGCGGGGCCTGCGTCCCGCAGCGGGCCGAAGAAGCGGCTGCTCCAGGACAGCGCGTAGTGGTGGGCGAGGAGTTCGCCCACCGAGCTGTCGGCCGCCGAGATCTCCCGTACGACCGCACACGCGGCCCGCCAGTCGGCGCCCCGCCGGTTCGGCCCCGGTGCCGTGAGGAGGGCCGGGATTCCGGCCTCCTGGAGCCGGGCGACCTCGTCGAACGGTGCCTTGCCGGCCCGGTCCCTGGTGAGGGCGTCGACGGCGAGGTCGTCGGCGAGTTCGCGGGTGACGCGGGGCCAGATCTCGTCGTCCGCGGGCCGGTCGGCCGGGCGGTCGACGGGCCGGCCGGCCGGGCGTGCGCCCGCTCCGGAGGCGGCTGGGCCCGATGGTGCGGAGGCGGTGCGTATCGCGGGTCTCTTCGGCGATTTCCTCGGCGTACTCACGTCACCTCACATGATCCCTAGTATCCCCACTGGAATAGTAGGGATAGTGGCAGAGGGGGGCGTCCGGCCCCAAGGGGCGTCCGAAAGATGGACAAGCTCGTCTTGATCAGTGAGACGCGGTCAAGTCGCCGCAGGTCGCACGCGGTTGACCCCGCCGGTCAGGGGTTGGTCCACGCCTCCGGGTCGTCCGCGAGGTCGACGATTCCGGCCGGCAGCCGGGCCGCCGCCACCTCCGCGAGCGATACCCCGAGCACCTCGCGGACCCCGGCCCGGAGCGCGATCCACAGCGTGAGCAGCGACTCGGCGGGGCCGGTGTAGGACAGGTCCGGCGGCCGCTCGCCGCGCACGGAGACCAGCGGGCCGTCCACGCACCGGATGACGTCCGCGACCGAGATCGACTCCGCCGGCCGGGCCAGCCAGTAACCCCCGTTCCCGCCGCGCTGGCTCAGCACCAGGCCGCCCTTGCGCATGTCGCCCAGGATGCCTTCGAGGAACTTGTGCGAGATGCCCTGGCCCTCGGCGATGGCCTCGGCCTTCAGTGGCCCCGAGTCCCGGGCTGCGGCGAGCTGGAGGGCGGCACGCACCGCGTAGTCGGCCCTGGCTGAAATGCGCATGCGCGCATTATTCCGCACACGGGTGACGGGAACCGCGCCCCCGCCGGGCGAGCCGTCTCCTCGGAAAGGTGACCCGTACCGCACCCTTGACGCCACCCCTGGGCGGTCGGACACTCAGGAACGAGGAAACCGAGCGAACAGGTAGGGAACCATGGGACGCAGCGGTCGGCGGAACACCGCACTCGCCGCACCCCTCCCGCGCTCCCTGCCCCTCACCTCCCGCCGCCACATCGATCTGCTGCGGGTCTGCAGCGCCGCGTAGCCGCCCGGCCGAGCGTCCCACCCGCCGGGACGACCGTCCGTCACGGCGCCCGTCCTTCGAGGAGCCCGCCCGTCGGGACGATCGTCCGCCGAGCCCCCCTCCCGACCCTCGTGACGCCCCGTCGGGCCCCGCCCGTCTCCTCTTCCCGTACCTCCGCTGCCTCCGGGCCCCGTGCGGCCGGTGCCGCCGTCGCGCTGTCGCGACCGGCGCGCCGCGCGCCGCCCCGACCCAGCACCGAGCACCTCCAAGGGAGAAGCATGTCCGTCGTCCCGTCCTCGCTGCTGCCCGCCTCCGCCGTGCCCGCCTTCCGGGGCCGGATCGGCCGCGACGTGCACAGCGGCCACTACGCCGTGCCCCACCGCTACCGCCTCCACGTCGCCCCGTACGACCCCGACTGTCTGGGCATCGTCCTCACCCACAGCCTCCTCGGACTCGACGACACGCTCCCGCTCACCGTGCTGCCCGAGACCCCCGACACGCCCGACGGCGGGTACTCCGCCCTCCGCCCGCTGTACGAGGCGAGCGCGCACCTCTACGACGGCCCGGCCGCCGCGCCCGTCCTGAGCGACAGCTGGACCGGACGGATCGTCAGCACCCACGTCCCCGACATCATCCGGGACCTCGCGCTGCGCTTCCGGGGCGAAGGACCCGAGCTGCTGCCCGAGGAGCACCGGGGCGAGATCGAGGCGATCGCCGACCTCTGCGAGCGGAGCGTCAACCGGGCCGCCCAGCGCGCCGGCGAGCTCGGACTCGACGGCGAGGCGGCCCACCGCGACCCGCTCACCGTCCTCTTCGCGGCACTCGGCTCCCTGGAGCACAGGCTCGCCGGCAACCCGTACGTGCTCGGCGACGCGCCGACCGCCGCCGACGTCCACGTCTGGGTCACCCTGGTCCAGCTCGACACCGTGCACCGCTGGCACCTGGACGCCGCCGCGATGGACCGGGTCGCCGGATACCCCGCCCTGTGGGCGTACGCCCGACGCCTGGCCGCGCGCACCGAGTTCGCCCGGCACCTCGACATCGAGGCCCTCCTGCGACGCCACCGCGCCCACTGCCGGGGCCGCGAGGCGGCCGGCGGGGCGATCCGCCTGGTCGACTGGTCCGGCACGGCACGCTGACGGGGTGGGGACGGCGGGGCCGTTCGGCGCGGTCAGCCGATGCGGTGTCCCGCCAAGGGGCCCGTGTCGTCGCCCGCGCCCGTGCGGACCCCGCGCAGGAACTCCTCCAGGGCGTCGAGCGAACTCCTCGACGGCTCCCACTCCAGCTCACGCCGCGCCCGCTCCGTGGCGAGGAGCGGCATGTGCCGCAACGCGTCGAAGAGACCGGGGGAGGCCGAGGCGAGCCGCAGGCGCCAGGCCGCCGACAGGGCGCCCCGCACCGCACCCGCCGGGACCCGGACCGGTCGGGCGTTCAGGAGCTCGCCCAGGGTCGCCCCGTCGATCACCGGCTCGGCGGCCAGGTTGAACGGCCCCCGCACGTCCCGCAGCAGCACCCGCCGGTAGGCGTCGGCGGCGTCCTCGGTGTGCAGGACCTGGAAGCGGAGCCCCTCGAACTCCGGGAGCATCGGCAGCAGATCGGGCCGCATCAGCGATCCGGGGAAGAAGCGGCCCGCGAAGATCCGTCGCTGCCCGCTCGCCGACTCCTCCTTGAAGAGGAACGCCGGACGCATCCGGACGACCCTGATCAGCGGATGGTCCCGTTCGAAGGTGTCGAGGACCCGCTCCAGGTAGGCCTTCTCCCGGGTGTACGCGGCACCCGGCCAGCCATGGGTCGGCCACGCCTCGGACACCGGCGCCCCACCCTCCGGGCCGGGGGAGTACGCCCCCACCGAGGAGGCGTGGACGAGCACCGGCACCCGGGCCGCCGCGACCGCGTCGAAGACGCGCACGGCCCCCAGGACGTTGGTCCGCCAGGTCGCCACCGGGTCGTGGGTCGGCCCGAACCGCCAGGCGAGGTGGACGACCGCGTCCGCGTCCGCGAGGTACCGCGCGAGCCTCGGTTCGTCCCGCTCCAGGGAGATGTCCACCTCGGCCCACTCCACCCCCGGGAGTTCGAGTCCCGGCCGCCGCCGGGCGAGACCCAGGACCGAGCCGACGCGCGGCTCGCTCGCCAGGAGCCGTACCAGACTGGTGCCCACGTTGCCGGTGGCGCCGGTGACAACCACCCGCCGAACAGCGCTCGGGTTCATGTCTTCGACCCTCCTGCATCGCGGGCGGAAGCGCACTCCGGGACGCTTCTCTGCCCAGAGTCGTCACCCAGCGTGTCCGTGTCGGTCGCGGGCGTGGCCGACGACCGGGAGTATGGAGCGACTCAGGAGAAGGAGACACCATGCTGCTGCCCGACAGGAACACGGTCGACCGGCTGCTCCGGCACTACCGCGCCCAGGAGCGGGCCGTGCTGGCCAGGCCGTGCGACCTGTCGGCGCGCCGGCGCTTCGAGGACACGGCGTACACGCTGTGCGTCCTGATGGGAGAGCGCACCGCACCCCGGGCCGTCCACGCCGCCGAACACTACGTGGCCGGAACCGGCCCCGCGCCCCGGCAGACCCTGGAGGGCCTTCCCGGGGCCTGACCGCGAGGGCCGGTCGGCGCACGAGGGCCGAGCGCGTCCCGCGGCCGACCGGGGTCCACGGGTCGATCAGGAAGTGAGAAGCGTCGCCGTCCGGCCGCCGCTAGCGTGGCTGCCATGGACCCGCGACACGACGGCCGCCGCAGACGAGCGGTCGTGCCGGTCCACGTTTCGGCCCGCGCGACAGCTGGAGAGATGATGAGCAAGGCCCCCAGGGTGGACAGGCAGTCGCCGCACCCGGCCGACCGGCACGATCTGATCCGCGTGCACGGCGCGCGGGAGAACAACCTCAAGGACGTCAGCATCGAGATCCCGAAGCGCCGGCTCACGGTGTTCACGGGCGTCTCCGGCTCGGGCAAGAGCTCGCTCGTCTTCGACACGATCGCCGCGGAGTCGCAGCGGCTGATCAACGAGACGTACAGCGCGTTCCTCCAGGGCTTCATGCAGACCCTGTCCCGGCCCGAGGTCGACGTGCTCGACGGACTGACGACGGCGATCATCGTCGACCAGCAGCGGATGGGCGCCGACCCCCGTTCCACGGTCGGCACCGCCACCGACGCCAACGCGATGCTGCGCATCCTCTTCAGCCGGCTCGGCAAGCCGCACATCGGCCCGCCCAGCGCCTACGCCTTCAACGTGCCGTCGGTGCGGGCGAGCGGCGCCATCACCGTCGAGCGCGGCGACAAGAAGGCCGTGAAGGCCACCTTCAACCGCACCGGCGGCATGTGTCCGCGCTGTGAGGGCCGCGGTTCGGTCTCCGACATCGACCTCACCCAGCTGTACGACGACTCCAAGTCGCTCTCCGAGGCCGCGCTCACCATCCCCGGCTACACGCCGGGCGGTTGGAACTACCGCCTCTACACCGAGTCCGGCCTCGTCGACCCCGACAAGCCGATCCGCAGGTACACCAAGAGGGAGCTTCACGCCTTCCTCCACCACGAGCCGACCCGCATGAAGATCGCGGGCATCAACATGACGTACGAAGGGCTGATCCCTCGGATCCAGAAGTCGTTCCTGGCCAAGGACAAGGAGGGGATGCAGCCGCACATCCGGGCGTTCGTCGAGCGGGCCGTCACCTTCACCACCTGCCCCGAGTGCGACGGCACGCGGCTCGCCGAGGGGGCCAGGGCGTCGAAGATCAAGCGGATCAGCATCGCCGACGCCTGCGCGATGCAGATCAGCGACCTGGCCGCCTGGGTCCGGGGCCTGAAGGAGCCGTCGGTGGCGCCGCTGCTCACGGCGCTCCAGCTGACCCTCGACTCGTTCGTGGAGATCGGCCTCGGCTACCTCTCCCTGGACCGGCCCGCGGGCACGCTGTCCGGCGGTGAGGCGCAGCGCGTCAAGATGATCCGGCACCTCGGCTCCTCGCTCACCGACGTCACCTACGTCTTCGACGAGCCCACCGTCGGCCTCCACCCCCACGACATCCAGCGGATGAACGAACTGCTCCTGCAACTGCGCGACAAGGGCAACACGGTCCTCGTGGTGGAGCACAAGCCGGAGACGATCGCCATCGCCGACCACGTCGTCGACCTCGGCCCCGGCGCCGGTACGGCGGGCGGCACCGTCTGCTTCGAGGGCACGGTCGAGGGGCTGCGGACCGCCGGCACCGTCACCGGCCGTCACTTCGACGACCGGGCCTCCGTGAAGGACACCGTTC
Source organism: Streptomyces sp. Qhu_M48 (assembly GCF_051305195.1). Lineage (NCBI taxonomy): Bacteria > Bacillati > Actinomycetota > Actinomycetes > Kitasatosporales > Streptomycetaceae > Streptomyces > Streptomyces sp. Qhu_M48. Next base: position 3,202,348 of record NZ_CP195432.1, read on the forward strand.
GGGAGCCCGGCGGGACCCTGGAGATCCGGGGCGCGAACACCCACAACCTGCGGGACGTCGACGTCGACGTCCCGCTCGGGGTCCTCACCGTCGTCACGGGGGTCGCGGGCTCGGGCAAGAGCTCGCTCGTGCACGGCTCGATCCCGGTGAGCGACGACGTCGTGTCGATCGACCAGAGCCCGATCCGCGGCTCGCGCCGCAGCAACCCGGCCACGTACACCGGGCTGCTCGACCCGATCCGCAAGGCCTTCGCCAAGGCCAACGGCGTGAAGCCCGCGCTGTTCAGCGCGAACTCCGAGGGTGCCTGCCCGACCTGCAACGGCGCGGGCGTGATCTACACCGATCTCGGCATGATGGCCGGTGTCTCCTCCACCTGCGAGGACTGCGAGGGCAAGCGGTTCCAGGCCTCGGTCCTCGAATACCACCTCGGCGGCCGTGACATCAGCGAGGTCCTCGCGATGTCCGTCACCGAGGCCGGGGAGTTCTTCGCCTCGGGCGAGGCGGCCACCCCGGCCGCCCGGCGCGTCCTCACCCGTCTCGCCGACGTCGGCCTCGGCTACCTCAGCCTCGGCCAGCCGCTCACCACGCTCTCCGGCGGCGAGCGCCAGCGGCTCAAGCTGGCCACGCACATGGGCGAGAAGGGCGGCGTCTACATCCTCGACGAGCCGACCACCGGCCTCCACCTCGCCGATGTGGAGCAGCTCCTCGGCCTGCTCGACCGGCTGGTGGACTCCGGCAAGTCGGTCATCGTCGTCGAACACCACCAGGCGGTCATGGCCCACGCGGACTGGATCATCGACCTCGGCCCGGGCGCGGGACACGACGGCGGCACCGTCGTCTTCGAGGGCACCCCCGCCGACCTGGTGGCGGCACGCTCCACCCTCACGGGCGAGCACCTGGCGGCGTACGTGGGCGCCTGAGGAGGGCGAGGTCGCGGCGGCGGAGCAGGCCGGGCGGGAGCCGGAGGCCCCTGGCCGCCCGGCCCACCCCGCCCGGCGTCCGCCCGCCCGCCGCACGCCCGGTCGGCCCACCCCGCCCGCCGCCCCCGGTCAGCTCGCCTCGCGGGCCGCCCTGCGCCGCCAGGCCCACAGAGCGAGGGCCGCCGCGCAGGCCGTGCCCAGCAGGGTCAGCGGGAGACCGGCCGACGCGTCCGAGGAAGCCCGCGCGGGGGCCTGCGCGGACGCGTCCGGGGCCCGAGCCCCGTCCGGTGCCCCCACTTCGGCGCCGGCCCGGGGCGCCCGGCCGGCCGGCTCCGCGGCGCCGCTGTCACGGGCCGACACCGCCCTGGCGCCCGCGTCCGCGTCCCGCGTCCGTACCGGCAGCAGGGAGCCGACCGGCTGGACCCGGTCCGCCGCCTCGAAGCCCCAGTCGAGGAGTTCCCGCGCCTCCTCGTAGACGGCCAGCCCCCCGCCGCCCTGCGGGTTCATCACCGAGACGACGAGCGTCCGGTCGCCCCGCCGGGCCGCCGAGATCAGGGTGTTGCCCGCGCCGCTCGTGTAGCCGTTCTTGATCCCGATGAGCCCGGGGTAGCGGGACACGCCGTCCTCTCCGGTCAGGAGCCGGTTGGTGTTGGCGATGCCGTACGACCAGGAGCCCGCCGGGAAGTCCGCGTACCGCGTCGAGCAGTACCGGACGAACTCCGGGTCCTGGAGACCGGCCCTGCCGAACACCGCCAGGTCGTACGCGGAGGACACCTGCCCCGGGGCGTCGTAGCCGTCCGGGGAGACCACGTGGGTGTCGGTGGCCCCCAGAGAGCGGGCCTTCTCCTGCATCTTCCGGGTCATCGCCTCCCAGCCGCCGTTCATCGAGGCCAGTACGCGCACCGCGTCGTTCCCGGAGCTGAGGAACACGCCGTTCCACAGGTCGGAGACCTTGTACGTGTACCCCTCCTTCAGCCCCACCAGGCTGCTCCCGTCCCCGATCCCGGTCAGCTCGGAATCGGCGACGGTGTGCCGCTCGGAGGGGTCGTGGTGGGGGAGCGCCGTCAGGGCGAACAGCGCCTTGAGGGTGCTGGCCGGCGGCAGCCGCCGGTGCGCGTTGCGCGCGGCGAGGACCTCGCCGGTGGACGCGTCCGCCACGACCCAGGCGAGTGCCGAGAGCGAGGGCGCGTCGGGCGCGCCGGGGAGCGCCTGCACCTGGGTGCCCTTCCGGTCGAGCCGCGCCCGGTCGACCTGCCGCCGTGCGGGCGGCGTGGGCTCCCGGACGGACCCGGCCCCCTCGGAGGAGACCGGGAGGGACGAGGAGGCGGCCGAGGCAGGGGAGACCGCTGCGCCGGTGGCGGACGCGGTGACGGGAGACGCCGTGGCCGCCGGGGCGGACAGCACGAACAGCACCGCCGCGGTACCGGCGGCGGCATGACGGACAGCTGACGTGACGATCATTCAGCCACCGTAGGAAGGAGGCGCGGGCCCCGCAGATCGGAGTGCGCCGACCGGCGTAGCGGTTGTGGCGTACGGGGGCGCGTCGTGCGCCCGCCCGGGTGGTCAGGACCTCCTCGGCCGGGGCGCGTCGTGCGCCCGCCCGGGTGGTCAGGACCTCCTCGGCCCGCTGTCGGTGGCGCAGGGCATTCTTGTGACGTGCCCTCACACCCGTACCAGAGCAACGCCGTTCCGGCCGAGAGCGCCGGAGCGCCGACCGTCGAACCGGCCACCCGGCCCGTCCCGGCCCCCGCGCGGCCCGCCGGAACCCCCGGCGGCCCCTTCGGCGCGCCCGCCTTCCGGAGCGAACGGCAGCCCCGGCAGGCCCCCGCGGGGCACATGATCGTCTGCGGGGGCGACGCCCTCGCCCACCGTCTCGCGGGCGAGCTCCACGAGGTGTACGGAGAGCGGGTCACCCTGCTCGTACCGGTACGGCCCGACGCCCCCCGCACCCCCACCGCCCGCACCGGGCGCGCGCTCGCGCTCTTCGGCCGGGTCACGGCAGCCGTCTCCCGCACCACCGCCCCGGCCGTCCCCGGCACCGCCGGCGCGGGCGGGGACGGCGGCGAGCCCACCGGCACCCTCCGGGTCGTCGAGTCCAGCGACGCCGACGACCGGGCCCTGACGGACGCCGGGGTCGAGCGGGCCGCCGCGCTCGCCCTCGTCCACGAGGACGACGAGACCAACATCCGGGCCGCGCTCACCGCCCGCCGCCTCAACCCCCGGCTGCGTCTCGTCATCCGGCTCTACAACCGCAAGCTCGGCCAGCACCTGGAAACCCTCCTCGACCAGGCCGCCGCCGTCGCCGAACCGGGACTCGACCCCGAGAAGCTCGACGCCGCCACCACGGTCCTCTCGGACGTCGACACGGCCGCTCCCGGGCTCGCCGCGGCCGCCGTCGCCGGAACCAGCAAGGTCGTCCAGGCCGGCGGACTGCTGCTGCACGCCGTGGAGCGCCTGCCGGCCGCGGGCGAGGCCCCCGACCCCGGGCTGTGCACGCTCGCCCTGCTCTCCGCGACGGCCCGCGACCCGGCGGGCTGCGAGGGCTCCGAACGCAGCGGCGACGCGGGCCCCCGCCTCCTGCCCGACGACCGGACGGTGGCGGAGGCCACCGGCCGGGCGGCCGTCACCCTCGAAGCGGTCACCCCGGCGGGCCCCGCCCTGTCGACCGCCCGCCTCGCCGCCGCCGCGCTGCCGGTCGCCTCCCTCTTCTCCCGACGCCTCCGCTGGTCCCTGGCCGGCGCGGCGGCCGCCGTCCTCGCGCTCGCCCTCGCCTCCACGTTCACCACCGGCGACCACCCGCTGCACGCCGCCTATCTGACGCTCCTCGACATCTTCGCCATCGGCGACCCGGCCCTGGGGGAATCGACCAGCCGACAGGTCCTCCAGATCCTCGCCGGATTCGTCGGGCTCCTCCTGCTGCCGGTCATCGTCGCCGCCGTCGTCGAAGGCCTCGGCACCTTCCGTACGGCGACCGCCCTGCGCCGCCCACCGCGCGGCCTCTCCGGGCACGTCGTCCTCCTCGGTCTCGGCAAGGTCGGCACCCGCGTCCTGGCCCGGCTCCGCAGACTCAACATCCCCGTGGTCTGCGTCGAGTCCGACCCGGAGGCCAGGGGCATCGCCGTCGCCCGCCGGCTGCGCGTCCCGACCGTCATCGGCGACGTCACGGAGGAAGGCGTCCTGGAAGCGGCCCGCATCGACCGAGCGCACGCCCTCCTCGCCCTGACCAGCGTCGACATCACCAACCTGGAGGCCGCGCTCTCCGCCCGCGCCGTCACCCCCGACCTGAGGGTGGTCCTGCGCCTGTACGACGACGACTTCGCCACCGCCGTCTTCCGCACCCTGCGCACCGCCCATCCCGGGGCCCTCACCCGCAGCCGGAGCGTCTCCCACCTCGCCGCACCCGCCTTCGCGGGCGCCATGCTGGGCCGTCAGGTGCTCGGCGCCATCCCGGTGGAGCGCCGGGTGCTCCTCTTCGCCGCCGTGGACGTGGTGGACCATCCGCTCCTGGACGGCCTGACCGTCGCCGACGCATTCCAGGCCGGTTCCTGGCGGGTCATCGCCCTCGACGGATCCGCCACGGGCACGGGCGGCGCGGCCGACCGGGACCAGCCCTGGCGTCTGGACCCCGAACGGGTCCTCGCGCCCGGCGACCGGGTCGTCGTGGCCGCCACCCGGCGCGGCCTGGCCGAACTGCTCGGCCGCGGCGGGCGCGGAGCCCGCCCGGCCGAGAACACGGCACCGGACAACTCCACCCGTACGGAACGGGGTTGACCGTAGGATCTGACCGCGCACGCGCCGACCCACCGGAGCGGCCCCCACCGCCGGTCCGGCCCGCATCCCGCAGTCAGGAGCCCCCTCCGTGAACGCACCGCACAGCGCAGCCGCCCCCGGCCGACCGCCGTACCGCATGGACCCGGCCGGCGGCTGCCCCCACGCGGAGAACGCCCGGCTCCTCGCCGAGGGCGCCGTGGCGCCCGTGATCCTGCCCGGCGGGATCGAGGGCATGGCGGTCCTCGGCCACGACGCCCTCCGCGACTTCCTCTCCCACCCCGACGTCGCCAAGGGGGCCCGGCACTTCACCGCCCTCAGCGAGGGCCGCGTACCCGAAGGCTGGCCGCTGCGGACCTTCGCCACCGTGCCCGGCATGACGACCGCGGACGGCGCCGACCACCGCCGGCTCCGCACCCTCGTCAGCAGCGCCTTCACCGCCCGCCGGGTCGAGGAACTCCGCCCGCGTGTCGAGGCGGTCACCGCCGGACTCCTCGACGGGCTCGCCGAGGCCGCCAGGGCCGGGGACGGCGTCGCCGACCTCCGCCGTCACTTCGCCCTGCCGTTGCCGCTCGGCGTCATCTGCGAACTCCTCGGCGTCGACCCCGCCCACCAGGACCGGCTGCACCACCTCTCCAGCCTGGTCGTCGCCACCGACACCGAGCCCGAGCGGGCCGTGGCCGCCAACCGCGAACTCGTCGAACTGCTCGCCTCCATCGCCGGGGCCAAGGCCGCGGCACCCGGTGACGACCTCACCAGCGCCCTCCTCACGGCCCGGGACGAGGACGGGGACCGGCTGAGCCAGCCGGAGCTGATCGGCACCCTGCTCCTGCTGATCATCGCGGGCCACGAGACCACGCTGAACCTGGTCACCAACGCCGTGCGGGCGCTCTGCGCCCACCGCGACCAGCTCGCCCTGGTCGTCGAAGGGCGCGCCACCTGGGCGGACGTGGTCGAGGAGACCCTCCGCTGGGACAGCCCGGTCAGCTACTTCCCGTTCCGCTACCCCACCCGCGACCTGACCGTCGACGGCACCCTCGTCCCCCGCGGCACCCCCGTCCTGGCGGGCTACTCGGCGGCGGGCCGGGACACGAAGGCCCACGGCCCGGACGCCGACCGCTTCGACCTGACCCGCACGGCGGCGGTGAAGCACCTCTCGCTCGGCCACGGCCCCCACTACTGCCTGGGCGCCCCGCTGGCACGGATGGAGGCCACCATCGCCCTGGAGACCCTCTTCACCCGCTTCCCCGACCTGGACCTGGCCGTCCCGGAGTCCGAGCTGCCCCGGCACGCGGGCTTCGTCGGCAACAGCGTCCGGACGCTCCCCGTCCGTCCGGGCGGCTGACGGCCCACGGCCGCGGAAGCCCGACCCCTCACGCACTCCTCAGGCGCGCCCCCGCACGCTCGTCGTGGGGGAGGCGCGCAGGGAGGAGACGAGCCGCAGGAGCCGGTCCTCGTTCCCCGCGAGGCCCGCGGCGCGGAGCGCCTCGTCCGCCTCGGCCATCGGGTTGGTGAGCATCACTCCCGCGTACGGGGCGAGCTGGGGGTCGGTCAGCACGGCCTGGGTGGATTCGAGCAGCCGCAGGTACGCCTGGGCGGCCGCGCGCTCGCTGGCGGTGATCGTGGTCATGTCGGGCTCCCTCTCGACAGTTCGGCGCTCACCACCCTCTCGTACGGGTCTGACAATCGCCCTCAGCCCCGCCCGTCGAGCCGGTCCTCCAGCCGTTCCAGGAAGACCCGCTGGCCCTCGACGAGCAGGGGCGAGGCCGTCTCCGGGGTGAACCAGCCCACCCGGTCGATCTCCGGGAACTCGCCCTGGACGCCGGAGCGGGGCGGCCACTCCATCGTGAAGGTGCCCGGCACGACCTCGGCCGGGTCGAGAGTGCCCTCGACCGCCCAGACGGTGACGAGCTTTCCGTTGCGCTGGCGGGACTCACCCAGGTCCCACCACTCGCCCTCCGGCGCCGGGAGGCCCAGCTCCTCCTGGAACTCGCGGCTCGCCGCGGCCTCCGGGGCCTCGTCCGGCTCGTACTCCCCCTTGGGGATCGACCAGGCCGCGTGTTCCCGGGACGCCCAGAGGGGCCCGCCCATATGACCGATGAGAACCTCGACGCCACCGTCGGTCGTACGGCGGAAGACCAGGAGACCCGCGCTGCGCTTGTCCGGCATGCCGTCCAGTGTGGCCGAACGGGCGCGCCACCGCAGCCGCGCGCACCCCCGGGTCGCACGCCCTGGCCCGCGCGCCCGCGCGCCTCATTCGGGCCAGGAGCCCCCGGCGAGCAGGTCGAGTACGGCATCCGCAGAGGCCCGCCCCTGGGCGGCGGCCACCGGTGCCGGCTCCCCTCCGCGCAGCAGGTCGCCGATCGCGAAGACGCCCCGCCCGGCGGTCCGGAAGGCGCCGTCCGTCGCGGGGCCCCGGGTGTCCGGAGCGAGGGGCAGCCCCCGCGCGCGGGCGAGTTCGTGGTCCGGTATCCGGTCGCCGGTGAGGATCACGGTGTCGCACCGGAGGGTGGCCGCGCGGCCGTCGCCGCTCCGGACCACGACCCCGGTCAGCCGGCCGCGTCCGACGAGCTCCGTCACCACCGTGCCCGTGAGCACCGGCAGGGCGCCGAACGCGGTGCGGCGCACGGGGAGTTCGGCGACGACCGCCGCCACCTCCACCCCGGCGGCGCGGAGCGTCCGCACGGCCCCACGGGCCACGCGGTCGCCGCCCACGACCACCGCCCGCCGCCCGATCCGGTCCGGTCGTGGACCGAACCGCAGCACCGTCCGCTGGAGTTCGCCCGTCGTCAGCACCCCCGCGGGTCGCGACCCCGGTACGAGCCGGGCGCTGCGCGGACGTTCACGGGCCCCGGTCGCGAGGACCACCGCGCGGGCGCGGACGCGTTCGAGCCCGGTCGGGGCGGTGACGTCGAGGGTGAGCGGCCCCGCCCAGCCGGTGACCGACACACCGGTACGGACGGTGGCCCCGGCCCGGAGCGCCGCGCGCACCGCACGGCGCGCGTAGGCCGGACCGTCCAGGGGGCGGCCCAGGGCGTCCGCGCCGAATCCCGGGTGGGCGCAGTACCGGGGGACGCCGCCCGCGGCCGGTTCCCGTTCCAGGACCTCGACGCGGCCCGCGCCCGCCGCCGCGAGACGGGCGGCGGCGGCGAGCCCGGCGGGTCCCGCGCCCACCACGAGGACGTCGACGGAGCGGTTCACCGGGCCCCCTTCCCGTACTCCTCGAACAACGCGCGGACCTCCGCGCCGCAGAGGTCGCCCTGGCAGCGGCCGCCCCGCGCGCGGGTGCGGCGCCGCAGCCCGTCGAGGCCGCCCGGTGGGATCGTCGAGGTGAGCGCGGCCCGGATCTCGCCCCGGGTGACGCGCTCGCAGTGGCAGACCACCGCCCCGAAGTCCGGTGCGCGGGCGATGAGCGCGGCGTCCCGGTACGGGCGGAGGAAGGCCTCGCCGATGTTCGGCATCCGGACCCGGGCGAGCGGGCGCTCGGGTCCCGGGTCGAGTCCGCAGTCGGCCAGCAGCCCGCGGACGTGCTCGGCGATGGCCAGGGAGGCGGTGAGCCCGGTGGAACGGATGCCGCCCACCGTCACGTACCGGAGAGCGGGGTGTGCGGCGATCCGGTAGTCCTCCTGCCCGGTGGCGGCCCGCAGCCCGGCGTACACGGCCGTGACCTCCTCGTCGAGCAGGGCCGGGAGGACGCGCCTGCCCTGCTCGCGGAGCCCGGCCAGGCCCTCCGCCGTGGTGCCGGTGGCGGTCTTGTCGTCCAGGTCCTCGGCGGTGGGGCCGAGCAGGACGTTCCCGTACACCGTCGGCGTGACGAGCACCCCCTTGCCGAGCGGGCCGGGCACGGGGAGCAGGATGTGCCGGACGAGGTCGCGGGCGAACTTGTCGAAGACGAGCAGCTGGCCCCGGCGCGGGGTGACGGTGAAGTCCTCGCGGCCGAGCAGCGCGTCGAAGGCGTCGGCGTGGAGTCCGCAGGCGTTGACGAGGTGCCGGGTCCGCAGCACTCCGCGCCGGGTGATCAGCCGGTGGTGCGGATCGCCCGGACGGACCTTCTCCACCCGGCAGTTGAGGTGCAGGTCCACCCCGGAGCGGACCGCCTGCGTGGCGTACGCGAGGGTGGTCGTCCACGGGCAGATCACCGACTCGCCCGGCACCTCAAGGGCGGCGAGCGCCCCGGGCCCCAGGTGGGGCTCCCGCGCGCGCAGTTCGGCCGCGGTGAGGAGCCGGGTCGTGCGGTGGCCGTTGCGTCCGGCCTTCCGCGCGAGCCGGGGGAGTGCGGCGCGCTGCTGCTCGTCCCAGGCGACGAGCAGCGCTCCCAGCGGTTCCACGGGAACGCCGGTCTCCTGGGCGTACGCGGAGAGGAGCCGGTGCCCCTCGCGGACGAGTCGCGCTTCCAGGGTGCCGGGCGCGGAGTCGAAACCGGTGTGGAGGATGGCCGTGTTGGCCTTCGACGTACCGTCGCCGACGTCGTTCGCGGCCTCGACGAGCGCGACCCGCAGCGGGTGGTGGGCGAGCGTGCGCGCGATCGCGGTGCCGACGACCCCCGCACCGACGACCACGACGTCGTACGTCGACTCCTCGGCGCCCGCGGGGAGGGGGCCCGTCCGGGTGACGCTCATACGGAGCCGGAGCCGGAGCCGGAGCCGGAGCCAGGGCAGGGGCCGGGGCCGCCGCCGACGCCGGCACTCGGACCGGCCCCGGAGCCCTGGCCGGCGCCCGTGTCGGACCTGCCGACCAGTGCCGACACCTCCGAACGGAACCGGGCGAGTCGCGCCGCCGCCTCGTCGCCCGGGATCCGGGGTACGTACACGGCCGACGGCTTCCACTCCGGCACCGCCTCGCGGAGCGAGAGCCCCGGCTCGTGACCGAGCCGGGCCACCGCGCCGACGCCGAGCGCCGTCGCGTCGGGCAACGACGACACCTCGACGGGGAGTTGCAGGAGGTCCGCCTGGGTCTGCATGAGCAGGGCGGACCGGGTCAGGCCGCCGTCGGCCCGCAGTGAGGTCAGCGGCGCCCCCCGGTCCGCCGCGACGGCCGAGGCGAGCTCCACGACCTGCGCGGCGATGCCCTCGCACAGGGCGCGGACCAGATGCCCCGGCGTGGTGTCCAGGCCCAGACCGGTGAGCGAGCCGCGCACGTCCCCCCGCCACCAGGGCGCGGCGAGCCCCGCGAGCGCGGGCACGAAGGTGACCCCTCCGGCGTCGGGCACGCCCCCGCCGACCGGGTCGATCTCCGCCGCCCCGGAGATGACGCCCAGGTCGGTGAGCCAGCGCACGGCCGAGGCGACCGTGTACACCTGGCCGTCCAGACAGTGGGCGACCCGCCCGCCGAGCCGCCAGGCGACACAGCTGACCAGGCCCGAGGTGGCGCGCCGGGGCTCCGGGCCGGTCCGCGCGAGGAGGAAGGCCCCGGTGCCGTACGTGCACTTGGCGGCGGCCGGGTCGTCGGCGCTCTGGGTGAGCAGCGCCGCCTGCTGGTCCACCAGGAGACCGGTGAGGGGCAGGGGCGGGCCGAAGGCGGTCGTGGTGCCGACGGGCGTGTCGCAGTCGACGACCCGGGGGAGCCGTTCGCCGCCCAGGCCGTACAGGTCGAGTGCGGTCTCCGACCAGGCGACGGTGTCGAGGTCGAGGAGTCCGGTCCGTCCGGCGGTCGCCGCGTCGGTGACGAAGGCGCCCGTGAGCCGGTGGACGAGCCAGGCGTCGCTGGTGGTGACGACGCCCGCGCCGGTGGCGTGGCGGCGGATCCAGGCCATCTTCGGCGCGGCGAAGTAGGGGTCGAGCGGGAGGCCCGTCAGGTGCCGCAACTCCTCCGCGTGGTGCTCCAGTCCGGCGCACACGGAAGCCGCGCGGCGGTCCTGCCACACCAGGGCGTCGGTCAGTGGTTCGCCGGTGGCGGGGTCCCAGGCGAGTACGGTCTCGCCCTGGTTGGCGAGGCCCATGGCCACGACCGGGGTGCCCGCCTCGGCGAGCGCCGCGCGGCCCGCGGCGATCACGGAGTCGTACAGCTCACGTGGGTCGACCTCGACCAGGCCGCCGGGCAGGTGGCGGGGCCGCACCGGGGCCGTGCCGCTGCCGAGGACCCCGCGCTCGGGGCAGAGGACGAGGGCCTTGGTGCCCGAGGTGCCCTGGTCGACGGCGAGTACGGGGCCGCCCGTCATCCTGCTGCTCCTGCCCGTGGACCGTCGGTGATCATCCGATCACCGAAAAGGGTCAGGGTGCCGTCGCCGGGAGCCTTCGTCAAGCCTCGGTGGAGGACCCCGTCAGGTCCGTCCCCCCTGCCTGACAGTCAGTCAAATCCAGTCGTTGGCTCAATAGTTACCGTCAGTCGAGAAAGTGGACCGGTCGCATCCAGAGCCCTCTATAGTGATCGCCGATCAACGGCCGGGACGCCCGCCGGGGGACTGACCACCCCCTTCCATCCACCGAGGACCCATGTCACCCACACCACGCCCCACCTCCTGATGGCCGGGCAAGGCTTCCGCCCCGTCTACCACCCCGCGGGCCACGACCACGCCCTGCGCAACGCCGTCCAGGACTTACGCACCGGCCGCTGGGTGGCGATGGCCCGACTCCTCGACGAGACGGCGGACTGGGACGCCTGGACCCGGCGCACCCAGGTCCTCGCCGCCGTCGCCGCGGGCACCGACGTCGTGCACACCTGGCGGACCGAGCAGCCCGGGAGCGTCGCCGCCGTCGTGATGCACAGCCGCGTCACCGTGGAGCGGGCCGTACGCGCCCACCGCGCGGGCCACGGACGTACCCGGGAACTCTGGCAGGAGGCCTGGACCGCCTGCCGCGACGCCGCCGACCAGGCCCCCGACGACCCCGTGCCCTGGGTGGGCCTGATCGCCCTCGCCGCCCTCGACGGACGCCAGCGCATGGCCGAGCACCGGCTCACCCCGCCCGCCCCCATGCTGGCGCCCGGACCCTGGGGCCTGCTCGCCGAGGCCGAGAAGCGCGACCCGCACAACCGCGAGGCGCACCACCGGATGCTGCAGTTCGTCTACGCCCGGCGCACCGGACCGCTCTCCGAGGCCGTCAACTACTCCCACTGGGCGGCCTCCTCGGCGCCCGTCGGCTCCGCCCTGCACGTCCTCCCGCTCTACGTGCGGGTCGAGCGCTACCGGCGTGAGCGCGGCCACGAGCGCGCCCTCGACCTCCACTGGGTCGCCGAGGACGCGGTGCGCGACGCCCAACGGGCCCTCGACACCTGGTTCCTCTTCTGCGCCACCGACCAGGCCTCCCTGCTCGACCTGAACTACCTGGCGCACGCCCTCTTCGGGGCCCTCCGCTTCGCCGACGCGGCCCGGGTCTTCGCGGCGCTCGGCCCGTACTACACCACCCTGCCGTGGGCGTACCGGACCCCCCATCCGGACAACCGCGTGCTCGCCGAAGAGATCTTCCTGCGCGCCCGCGCCCGCTGTCTCAGCGGCTGAAGCCCCCGGCGCGCACCACCGCGGGCCACCGCCGCGGCACCCCGCACGCGTACGTCGACCCCGCACGACCCTTCCGTCCCCGACCCCACGCCCCGATTCCGCTTCCCCCTGTTCCACTTCCCCCGACCCCGCTCAACCCCCCGTCCCCGGAGGACCCATGTCCCGCACCGCCCCCACCGACGAGATACGCAAGCCACCCCCCGTCCAGGACGAGGAGGCGCGGCTGAGGGAGCTCGGCTACCAGCCCGTCCTCGCCCGTCGCATGGGTGGCTTCGGCAACTTCGCGATCAGCTTCTCGGTCATCTCCGTCCTCTCCGGATGCATGACCCTGTACGGCTTCGGCATGGGCACCGGCGGCCCCGCCGTCATGCTGTGGGGCTGGGCGGGCGTCGGGCTCTTCGTGCTGTGCGTCGGTCTCGCCCTCGCCGAGGTCACCAGCGCCTACCCGACCTCCGGCGCCCTCTACTACATGGCGGACCGGCTCGGCGGGCGCCGCTGGGGCTGGTACACGGGCTGGCTGAATCTGCTTGGTCTGCTCGGCGCGATCGCCGGCATCGACTACGGCGCCGCGCTCTTCACCGGCGCCTTCCTCAACCTGCAGTGGGGCTTCCAACCCACCGCGGGCTCCACCTTCCTGATCTTCCTCGCCATCCTGCTGCTCCACGCCGTCCTGAACCTCTTCGGCGTTCGCCTGGTCAGCGTGCTCAACTCGATCAGCGTCTGGTGGCACCTGGCGGGCGTGGCCGTGATCGTCGGAGCCCTCGCCTTCATCCCCGACCGGCACCAGTCCGTCGACTTCGTGTTCACCGAGTTCGTCAACGACACCGGATGGGCCAACCCCTTCTACGTCGCCGCGATCGGCCTGCTCCTGGCGCAGTACACCTTCTCCGGCTACGACGCCTCGGCCCACCTCTCCGAGGAGACCTCCAACGCCTCCGTCGCCGCCGCCAAGGGCATCGTGCGGGCCATCTGGGTCTCCTGGATCGCCGGATTCGCCCTGCTCGCCGGGTTGAGCTTCGCCATCCAGGACTACGCCGCCACGCAGAACAGCGCCACCGGCGTCCCGCCCGCCCAGATCCTCCTGGACGCGCTCGGCTCCGGCGGCGCCACCGCCCTGCTCCTCGTGGTGATCGTCGCCCAGCTCTTCTGTGGCAACGCCGAGGTGGCCGCCGCCAGCCGGATGGTCTTCGCCTTCAGCCGCGACAACGCCCTGCCCGGCTCGGCGATCTGGCGGAAGGTCAGCGGCCGCACCCAGACCCCGGTGCCGGCGGTCTGGCTCGCCGTGGCGGTGGCCGCGCTGCTCGCCGTCCCCTCGCTGTACTCCGCGACCGCCTACGGCGCCGTCACCGCGATCAACGTCATCGGCATCACGCCCGCCTACGCCATCCCCATCTACCTGCGGCTGCGCGCCGGTGACCGGTTCACCCCCGGCCCGTGGAGCCTGGGCCGCTGGAGCAAGCCGATCGGCTGGACGGCCGTCGGCTGGGTGGCGATCGTGACCGTGCTGTTCTGCCTGCCGCAGAAGTCCCCGGTGACGGTCGACACCATGAACTACGCCGTGATCGCGCTCGCCGTCGTCCTCGTCCTCGCCAGCGTCTGGTGGTACGTCGCCCGTCGCTCGTACGGCACGCCGACGGCGTACGGCACGGCCCGCGAGGAGGCGGAGATCTCCGAGGGCATCGTCTGACCGCGGCGGGCGCCCTCCGGCGGAGGGCGCCGTGTGGAGAAGGGCCCGGATCCTGTCCCCGTACCGGACAGGAGCCGGGCCCTCCGTCGCACTCGACGGCCGCGCGTCAGGGCGCGGGACCCTCCCCGGACTCGCATGACAGCGATGTCGGGGACCGGACGGGCGTCAGGCGCTGAACTCGTACGTCCAGGCCGCCGACTGGGCCGAGAAATCGATGTCCGTGATCTCCAGCGCGTGCCCGTGCTGATCGCTCACCACCCGGTGGACGACCAGCCGAGCGGCGCCGCCGGCCGTCGTCGTGGTCGGGACCGGCGGGACGCCGATCGACTCCCGGTGGGTGATCCGGAGCCCGGCCTGGTGCATCCAGTGGTACAGCAGTCGCAGGTCGGGCTGCTGGCGGCAGTCCCGGCCCCGTCGGTAGCGGGCCAGTTGGGGTATCTCGGTGACCGCCGGCCGGGAGAACCACGACACCGCCCGCTGCAGCGCCGAACCCTGCGGTCCGAGCACCACGTGCCGGTGGACGAGAGTCGGCTCGCCCGGGGCGAGCAGGAGCCGGGGTGCCAGCGGGGCGGGCGGCGGCTCCCAGGTGAGGGAGGCCCGTACCAGCGCCTCGGCCGCGCGGGGACCGCCGGGGAAGGTCGGCCGGCGGGCCGGCAGGGCCGGGACGACGGGTTCGCCGCCGGCTCCGGCGGCGGCGAAGGTGCCGCGCCGGTCGGTGACCACGAGCCGCTCCTCCCGCAGGAGTTGGAGCGCGCTGCGTACGGTCTGCCGGTTGACGTGGTAGCGCTGGGACAGGGATCGTTCGGAAGGGAGCCTGCTACCGGGGGAGATGCGCCGGTGGGCGAGGTCCTCGCGCAGTGCGGAGGCGACCCGGAGATAGAGCGGCGCTTCCGCCGCCACCTCGGAATCGGGCTCGGCCATGATCAAACCCTCTCTTCGCTCAGCGTGACCGCACGGGTCGTGTGGGTGATCAATTTCTACCATTGGTCTAAACCATTTTGCCAGACCGCTCGGGCAGAGTGGCCGAAACGAACGAGGCGCCTTGTAATGAGGTACCAGGTGACGGGGGCGAGACCGCGGCGGCGGAGGAGGGCGGGCGAGGCCGGATGATGACATCGTCGGAGCGCGCCGCGCGCGGCAGAGCGGCCCGCAAGAGCGTCCCCCGCTCCTCCCACGGCCGCTGGATCCCCAGCTCGCAGCGCCCCGACCCCATCGACGTGCTCGAACGCCAGTCGCTCGACCGGCTCCCCGACCTCGTGCCCCTGCGGTACGGCCGCATGGTCGCCTCTCCCTTCGCCTTCCTCCGCGGCGCCGCCGCCGTCATGGCCGCCGATCTCGGCGCCCAGCGCCACACCGGACTCACCGTCCAGCTCTGCGGCGACGCCCACCTCCTCAACTTCGGGGTCTTCGCCTCACCCGAACGGACCCTTCTCTTCGACGTGAACGACTTCGACGAGACACTCCCCGGCCCCTTCGAGTGGGACGTGAAGCGGCTCGCGGCCAGCGTCACCGTCGCCGCCCTCCAGAACGGCAGCACCAAGCCCAAGGCCCACCGCGCGGCCCTCGTCGCCACCGAGTCGTACCGGACGACCGTCCGCCACCTCGCCGAGCTGGGCGAGCTCGACGTCTGGTACGAACGGATCGCCGCCGACGACCTCGTCCCCCTCGTGCGCCGCGAGGAACGCGCCCGGTTCGTCAACCGGCTCGCCCGCGCCCGCCGCCGTACGAGCCTGCACGCCCTCGGCAAGCTCACCGAGGCCGACGCGACCGGCGCCCGGCACATCGTCGACGACCCCCCGCTCCTCGAACGGACCACGGACGTCGACCGGGTCTCCCTCGGCAAGATATTCAGCGACTACCGCAGCTCCCTCACCGAGGAACGACGCGTCCTCCTCGACCGCTACCGCTTCCGCGACGCCGCCCGCAAGGTCGTCGGGGTCGGCAGCGTCGGCACCCGCTGCTTCGTCCTCCTCCTCGAAGGCCGGGACGACGGGGACCCGCTCATCCTCCAGATCAAGGAGGCCGTCCCGTCCGTCCTGGAGCCGTACCTGGCGCCGAGCGCATACCCCCACCAGGGACGGCGTGTCGTCTGCGGCCAGCGCCTCACACAGGCCGCGAGCGACATCTTCCTCGGCTGGATGACCGGACCCGAACAGCGCCACTTCTACTGGCGCCAACTCCGCGACATGAAGGGCTCCGCCGAGGTCGAGAGCATGTCCCCGGCCATGCTGCGGGACTACGCGCGGCTCTGCGGCCGGGCCCTGGCCCGTGCCCACGCCCGCTCCGGCGACCGGATCGCGATCGCCGCCTACCTCGGCGGTTCCGACGTCTTCGACCGCTCCGTCGCGGACTTCGCCCTGGCCTACGCCGGCCAGAACGCCGACGACTACGCGGCCCTCGGCGCGGCCATCGCGGCGGGCATGGTGACGGCGGCGCCGGGAGCCTGAGAACGGGCCCGGCAGGGGGCCGCCCGGCGCCGGAGCGGCCCCGGAGGCCCGGCCCGGCGCCGCACGCGCCGCCCCCTCCCGCGCTCCCGCCACCGCCTACGCGTCGCGGCGCGACGGCGGATCCGACGGCGTCTCGGGGACCGGCCCGAAGAGCACCGCCCGCGCCACCGACGGGGCGAACAGACTCGTCAGGGGGGCGGTCAGGGTCATCGCCGCACGGAACGGCGCGCCCACGGCCGGATCGCCGGCGGCCCGCTCCACCACCCGGCCCAGGTACCAGCCGACGACCCGGTCCGCCGGACCCGGCCGCACCGCGTCGCCGGTCGCGCCCGGCATCTTCTTGTCGGCGCCCGCGGAGATGTCCCAGGCCTGCCGGGAGGCGTCGAGCAGGGCCCGCTGCACGGCACGGGTGGTGGGGGTGCGCCGGGTGTCGGCGAGCGCCCGGCGCAGCGCGACCGCGCTGAGCGCGGCGACGGCCATGCCCTGCCCGTAGATCGGGTTGAAGGCGCAGAGCGCGTCGCCGGTGGCGAGGAAGCCGGCCGGGCGGCGGCCCGGACGGTCGTACCGGCGCCGGATGTTGGCGGTCCTGCGGAAGCCGTACACCGGGGAGACCGGCTCGGCCCGCGCCAGCCAGTCACTGATCATCGGGTGCGGCAGCCGCTTGGCGTACTCCTCGAACGCGCCCTCCTCGGTGGGCGGTTCCTCACCGCGCAGCCCCGACAGGGTCACCAGGTGGTGCCCGTCGCCGAGGGGCAGCACCACCCCGCCGTACGTCTGGGCGGGGTTGGGCACGATGTAGCAGCCGACGGCGTCGGTGTCCGGGTCCGCGACCGGGACGCGGTACACCCGGGTGCTGTACGCGAGGCCCGTGTCCAGGGTCTCCTCGTGCGGGGCCTCCGCGCCGATCCCCGCCAGCCAGTCGGCGGACTTGGTGGACCGCCCGGAGGCGTCGACCACCAGATCGGCGGTGAGCGTACGGGGCTCCTTGCCGGCCCCCGTACCGCGCTCCCGCAGCCGAACGCCCCTGACCCGCGAGGAGTCACCGACCAGGCCCACGGTCTCGGTGCCCTCGACGAGTTCGATACGGGGATCGGCGAGCACTCGCTGCCGCACCAGCCACTCCAGCTGCGGGCGCGGCCCGGTGTAGTGGTGGGTGGTCGCGGGGGTGCGGCGGAACCACTTGCCGTTCTGCCACTGGACGATGTCGGAAGGGGCGCCCACCTTCGGCGCCCCGAGTGCGGACAACTCGTCCAGCACGCCCGGGAGCAGCTCGTCGAGTGCCTGCTGCCCTCCCTCGATCAGCACGTGCAGGTGCCGGCCCTGCGGGACCCCCGCCCGTGCCTCCGGCCCCTCGGGCAGCCGGTCGCGCTCGACGACCGTCACCTTCTCCGCGTGCTCGGCCAGCACCCGAGCGGCGAGCAGCCCAGCGAGACTTCCCCCGATGACCACCGCGTGACGCGTCACACGGTGCCCCAAGTCGTCGGCCATACCGGCCCCTTCGTGTCGTCGGACTCCAACGACCCAGTATCACGCCACCCCGCGCGAAACGGTGTGACGGCCATACGCTTTCGGCCGCCCGGGACCCGGGACGCCACCCGTGGCCTCGCACCGGCCCGCCCCGGGGGCACTGCCCGGGACGTCACTCCGTCCCGAGCTCCCCCAGCGCCCCCGTCAGCCACTCCACCCAGAACCGCTCCATGTCGATCCCGCCCCGCAGGACGAGGTGGCGCAGCCGGTCGGGCTCCGTGCCGCGGCGTTCCGGCGGGAAGTCGCGGGTCTCGATCGCGAGGTACTCGTCCAACTGTTCCTGGTGCAGGGCGAGATGGCGGGAGAGCTCGGCACGGAGGCCCGCCGGGCCGACCACCGCGGCCGCCCGCATCCGCAGTAGCAGGGCGGCCCGCATCGGCTTCGGGTCCTCCGACCTCGCCACCCAGGCGCCGAGTTCGGCGCGGCCGGCCGGCAGTACCTCGTACTCCTTGCGCTGCCCCCGTACGGGCACCGGGGCGGGCAGGGCGCGGATGTGCCCCGCCTGCTCCAGCTTTCCCAGCTCGCGGTAGATCTGCTGGTGCGTGGACGACCAGAAGTAGCCGATCGACCGGTCGAAGCGGCGCGTCAGTTCGAGGCCGGAGGACGGCTTCTCGAGCAGCGCGGTCAGGATCGCGTGCGGGAGGGACATGGACGCATCCTAGAAGCGGCCGGCGACGGCGCCGCGGCGGCCGAGGACGCCGACGACGCCGCCCGGGAAGGCCTCGGAAGGGCCGGCCGCGGTGATCACAGGGCGGCCGCGAGGCGGGTGCCCTGGTCGATGGCCCGCTTGGCGTCCAGCTCGGCCGCGACGTCCGCGCCGCCGATCAGGTGCGCCACGCGGCCCGCCGCCACCAGCTCCTCGTACAGGTCGCGGCGCGGCTCCTGGCCGGCGCAGAGGACGACGGTGTCGACCGGAAGCAGCTGCGCCTCGCCGCCGATGGTGACGTGCAGGCCCTCGTCGTCGATCCGGTCGTACGACACGCCCGCGACCATCGCGACGCCCCGGTGCTTGAGCTCGGTGCGGTGGATCCACCCCGTGGTCTTGCCGAGGCCGGCGCCGACCTTGGACTCCTTGCGCTGGAGCAGGTGCACCTGGCGCGGCGGCGCGGGGCGCTCGGGGGCGCGCAGTCCGCCCCGGCTCTCGTACGAGGTGTCCACGCCCCACTGGCGGAAGTACGTCTCGGGGTCCTGGCTCGCGCCCTCGCCGCCGTCCGTGAGGAACTCCGCGACGTCGAAGCCGATGCCGCCCGCGCCGATGATCGCGACGCGCTCGCCGACGGGCGCGCCGTCGCGCAGCACGTCGAGGTAGCTGACGACGCTCGGGTGGTCCACGCCCGCGATGCCGGGGGTGCGGGGGGAGACGCCGGTGGCGACGACGACCTCGTCGAAGCCGTCGAGGTCGCCCGCGGCGACCGGGGTGTTCAGGCGGACGTCGACCCCGCGCTCGGCGAGCTGGACGCGGAAGTAGCGCAGCGTCTCGTCGAACTCCTCCTTGCCGGGGACCCGCTTGGCGACGTTCAGCTGGCCGCCGATCTCGGCGGCGGCGTCGAAGAGGGTCACGGCGTGGCCGCGCTCGGCGGCCGACACGGCGCAGGAGAGCCCGGCCGGGCCCGCGCCGACGACGGCGATCCGCTTGGCCCGGCGGGTGGGGGAGAGGACCAGCTCGGTCTCATGGCAGGCGCGCGGGTTGACCAGGCAGGAGGTGATCTTCAGGTTGAAGGTGTGGTCGAGGCAGGCCTGGTTGCAGCCGATGCAGGTGTTGATGGTGTCGGCGCGGTCGGCGGTGGCCTTGGCGACGAAGTCCGGGTCGGCGAGGAAGGGGCGGGCCAGCGAGACCAGGTCGGCGCGGCCGTCGGCGAGGATCTCCTCGGCGACCTCGGGGGTGTTGATGCGGTTGCTGGTGACCAGCGGAACGGAGACCGCGCCCATCAGCTTCTTCGTCACCCAGGTGTAGGCGCCGCGCGGCACGGAGGTGGCGATGGTGGGGATCCGGGCCTCGTGCCAGCCGATACCGGTGTTGATGATGGTGGCGCCGGCGGCCTCGATCTCCTTGGCGAGCTGGACGACCTCCTCCAGGGTGGAGCCGCCGGGCACGAGGTCCAGCATGGACAGGCGGTAGACGAGGATGAAGTCCTCGCCGACCCGCTCGCGGATGCGGCGGACGATCTCCAGGGGGAAGCGGACACGGTTCTCGTAGGAACCGCCCCAGCGGTCGGTGCGCTGGTTGGTGGCGGCCGCGATGAACTCGTTGATGAGGTAGCCCTCGGAGCCCATCACCTCGACGCCGTCGTATCCGGCCTCCTTGGCGAGCTCGGCGCAGCGGGCGTAGTCCTCGACGGTCTGCTCGACCTCGGCGTCGGTCAGCTCGTTCGGTACGAAGGGGCTGATGGGGGCCTTGAGGGCGCTGGGCGCGACGAGCGCGGGGTGGTACGCGTACCGGCCGAAGTGGAGGATCTGCATCGCGATCCGGCCGCCGGCCCCGTGCACGGCGTCGGTGATCTGCCGGTGCTCGGCGACCTCCTCGGCGGTGGTGAGCTTGGCCCCGCCGTCCCAGGGGCGCCCGGCGTCGTTGGGCGCGATGCCGCCGGTGACGATGAGGCCCACGCCGCCCCTGGCGCGCTCGGCGTAGAAGGCGGCCATGCGCTCGAAGCCGTGCTCGGTCTCTTCGAGGCCGACGTGCATCGATCCCATGATCACCCGGTTGGGCAGGGTGGTGAACCCGAGGTCGAGCGGGCTCAGCAGGTGCGGGTACGGGGTCATGCGGGCGCCTCCTCGCGCAGGAACGTCGACCTCAGTTGTAGGGGACCCCTTCCCGTTATGCAACTAGTTGCAGAAGATCTGGCGCGTGATGTCTACTACTCAGTAGCAAACCCCTCCGGAGCGACGCCTCCGGAACGACGCCTCCGAAGCGGACGTCTCCGAACCGGACCTCTCCGAACCGGGCGTCTCCGCGGTGGACATCCCCGCGGTGGACGTCAGCGCCCCTGCTCGGCGGCGTGGGGAACCGCGGTCGGAGCCGCGGCGGTCCAGCCCTCCAGGTCCTCCGGCGTACGCGGCTCGGGAGCGTCCGGCCCGAGCAGACCATGGGCACGGAGCAGACGGGCCACCGCCGTGCCCCACGGGCGCCGCAGCCGGGCCGCGTCGAGCAGCTCGTCGTCCGCGAGGAGCTCCGCGACCGGCCCGGTCCGCAGCCCCGAAGGGGACAGCACCGCCGCCTCGTCCGCCCAGCGCAGCGCCAGATCCACGTCGTGCGTCGCCATCAGCACCGTCGTGCCGGTCTCGCGCAGCCCCCGGAGCGCTTCGAGCAGCCGCTCCTGCCCGTGCGGGTCGAGGCCCGCCGTCGGCTCGTCCATGATCAGCACCCGGGGCCGCATGGCCACCGCGCCCGCGATCGCCGCCCGCTTGCGCTGCCCGTACGACAGCAGATGCGTCGGCCGGTCCGCGAGCGCCACGATGTCCAGCGCCTCCAGCGCCTCCCGCACCCGGAGCCGTACCTCCTCCTCCGGCAGCCCCAGGTTCATCGGACCGAACGACACGTCCTGGCCCACCGAGGCGGCGAACAGCTGGTCGTCCGGATCCTGCACCACCAACTGCACCGTGGTCCGGAGCCGGGTCAGCCCCTTCCGGTCGTACGCCACCTCCGCGCCGTCCAGGAGCAGTGAGCCGCTCCCGCACCGCAGCCCGCCGCTGAGCAGCCGCAGCAAGGTCGTCTTGCCGCTGCCGTTGCGTCCGAGCAGCGCGACCGCCCGCCCCTCGGCGACGGTGAAGTCCACGCCGGAGAGGACCGGGGGCCCGTCCTCGTAGGCGAAGCCGGCCTGCGCCAGTTCCACGACAGGGGTCGGAGACGTCACGGAAGGAGCCTTTCCAGTACGAGGGTGAGGGCGACGAGTCCGGCGAGCAGCACGCCCGTCGCCGCGAGGAACGGGCGGGAGAGCGCACACGCGGGCACCAGGACCCGCAGCGTCCCGTCGTACCCGCGCCCCGCGAGCCCCGACTGCAGGCGCTGCGCCCGGTCGAAGGCCCGGACGAACGTCGTCGCACCCAGGCCGGCCAGCGAACGCCAGGTCGCGGCCCGAGTGGTGTGCCCGAGCCGGGCGGCCTGGGCCTGCCGGATCCTGGACATCGCGTCGAGCAGCAGGAAGATGATCCGGTACATCACCAGCGCCACGTCCACCACCGGCCCCGGCACCCCGGCCCGTGCCAGCCGGGGCAGCACGTCGGACACCGGCGTCGTGAACGCGAAGAGCAGCACCCCGAGCGAGGCCGCGGCGGTCCGCAGCAGCAACGCGCCCGCGTGCGTCGGACCGTCCGGCGCGAGAGCCACGAGCCCCCGGGCGCCGCCCACCTCGAAGAGCAGCGGAATCGCGCCCGTGACACAGAACCCGAGCGGGATCCGGAACGCCCGCCACAGCGCCCGGCCCGGCACACCGGCCGGACCGAGCAGCACCGTGAGCGTGGCCGCCGCGACGAGGACCGCGCCCGGCCACGGCGGCAGACCGACCGCGCACAGCGTCAGACCGAAACCGAGCAGCGCCTTCTCGGCGGGATGACGGTGGCGCCAGCGACTGCTGTGCGCCGCCGCGTCGATCGGCAGCATCGGCGGCTACGCGTCCCGCCCACCGACGGAACCGGAGCCGGAACCGGGACCGGAGCCGGGTCCAGAGCTGGACCCGGAATCGGGACCGGGCCCACGGGTGGGCTTGGCGTCGGCACCGGCGTCCGAACCGCCACCGGTTTCCGAACCGCCACCGGTGGCGGACCCGGACCCGGAGGCGGACTCGGCCCCGGACCCGGTGGGGGACCCGGCCCCGGGCCCGGTGGCGGCCCCGGCCGCCTCCGCGAGCGCCGTGCCCTGCCGGCGGCCGCGCCGCAGGCCGAAGTAGTACGCCAGGACACCGGCGCCCAGGGCGGCCTGGAGGGCGAAGAGCGCGGACTCGATCTCCCCGGACGGCGGCTCGTACAGCGGACTGAACCACGGCTCGTAGTCGGGCCGGAGTTCCGTGATCGCGGTCTCCGCCTCCGCGTCCGCCCCGGCGAACGGTTCCTCCTTGTGGTCCCCGAGCCCCAGCGCCAGCGGAAGCACCGCGAGCGCGGCGACGACGAGCAGCAGCAGGGCGTTGATCCTCGCGTTCCGGCTCATCGCGCGGCCGCCTCCTCGCGTCGCTCGGTCCCGCGCCCGGCGAGGACGCCGAGCCGGGTCAGTTCGCCCTTGCTCGACTGCGTGAGCAGCCGCATCACGAGCACGGTGAGCAGGCCCTCGCTGACCGCGAGCGGAATCTGTGTGAGGGCGAAGATCCCGCCGAACTTCGCGAGCGCGCCGGGGATGCCGCTGCCCGGGTCCGGGAAGGCGAGCGCCAGCTGCACGCTGGTGACGCAGTACGTGGACAGGTCGGCGACGAACGCGCCGAAGAAGACGGCCACCATCAGGGGAGTGCCGAACCGGCGCGCCAGCAGGTACGTCCCGTACCCCGCCCAGGGACCGACGATCGCCATGGAGAAGACGTTCGCGCCGAGCGTCGTCAGCCCGCCGTGGGCGAGCAGCAGGGCCTGGAAGAGCAGGGTGATCGTGCCCAGGACCGCCATGATGGGCGGCCTGAACAGGATCGCGCCCAGACCGGTACCGGTCGGATGGGAACAACTACCCGTCACCGAGGGCAGCTTGAGTGCCGACAGGACGAAGGTGAAGGCGCCGGCCGCGCCCAGGAGCAGGGTGGACTCGGGGTTCGACCGCACCTCGCGGGTGAGCGCGCGGGCTCCGTGGACGACGAACGGCGTGGCCGCGACGCCCCAGGCGACGGCGTGCGCAGGGGGTAGGTACCCCTCGGCTATATGCATGGTTGGGAGACCCTCTCCAGCACCTCGTGGATGGACAACGCACCCTGGCCGGTCTCCTGGCTGACGGTCATGCCGTCCGACTCCGCCTTCCCACACCACGACGGTCTCCCGACGCGGTCCAGTGGCTTCCCCTGGGGCGTTCCCAGCGGGGGTGGAGCCGGACCTCCCGATCACAGTGGCGAGGGCCGCACCGGTTTCGCACCGGTTTCCCGTACACCAAGGCGCTGTGACACTAGTGCGTTGACCTGCTGGATCACAACACGGCCGCTACCGGGCGCGGCCTTCCGGCCACGGCGCGCGGTCGTCCGTGTCCGCTCCACGGGCTCTCGCCACCCCCGCCTCACCCGCTCACTCCTTGCGGTAGGCGTACGCCTCCCCGGCCGCCGCCGCCACCGCGTCGAGGTCCCCGCCCGCGCTCGCCGTGACGAGCGCGGCGACCGCGCCCTCCACGAAGGGAGCGTCCACCAGACGGGCTCCCTCGGGCAGTTCGTCGCCCTCGGCGAGCAAAGCCTTCACGGTGAGCACCGCGCTCCCGAGGTCGACCAGGATCGCCACGCCCGCGCCCCGGTCCACGGCCCGCGCCGCCTCGGCGATCAACTCGGAACTCGTCCCCAGACCACCGTCCGGGGTCCCGCCGGCCGGCCGGACCGGTGCCAGGTCGCCGCCGCCGGCGAGCCCCCGCGCCAGCTCGGCCACGGCCGACGCGACGGCCGCGCTGTGCGAGACGAGCACGATCCCGACGCCACCCCCACCCCTCACGGCCGTCACACCGCCCTCACCACCGATGCCCGTCACGCCGCCCCCTCCGCTCCCGAGCCCGACGTGCCCGCGGTCTCCGTACCCGAGGTCTCCGCGCCCCGGCCCTCCGCTTCCGAGCCCGACGTACCCGAACTCTCCGCGCGCGCGGTCTCGTCGAGCGTCGCGAAGAGCAGTGCCGAGGACGTGGCCCCCGGGTCCTGGTGCCCGACCGACCGCTCGCCCAGATAGCTGGCCCTGCCCTTGCGGGCCCGCAGGGGTACGGTCGCGAGGGCGCCCTCCTCCGCGGCGGTGCGGGCGGCCGCGAACGAGACCCGCAGCCCCTCCACAGCCGGTACGAGCGCGTCCAGCATCGTCTTGTCGCCCGCCTGGGCGCCGCCCAGCTGGGACACGGCGGACACGCCGGAGGAGAGCGCCTCGGCGAGCTGCGCCCGGCTGATCCGCCCGTCGTCGCCCAGCGTCTTGCCGGTCCGGCGCAGCAGCGTGCCGTACAGCGGTCCCGACGCGCCCCCCACCGTGGAGATCAGCTGCCGTCCGGCGGTGGTGAGGGCGGCGCCCGGTGTGGCCGGCGGCTCCTTGGCCAGGATCTCGGTCACGGCGGCGAACCCCCGCCTGAGGTTGGTGCCGTGGTCGGCGTCGCCGATGGCCGAGTCGAGTTCGGTGAGCCGGTCCGCCTCGCGGTCGACGGCCTCGGCCATCGCGGCCAGCCAGCGCACCAGGAACTCCGCGCCGAAGGTCTCCGTCATGTCGCTCTCCTCTTCCCTGGCTCGTCTCACCGGCCCCAGCGCAGCGCGGGCGTCTCCACCGGCGCGTCCCACAGGCGGAGCAGCTCCTCGTCCACCTCGCAGAGGGTCACCGAGCAGCCGGCCATGTCCAGCGAGGTCACGTAGTTCCCGACGAGGGTACGGGCCACCGGCACGCGCCGCTCACCGAGCACGCGCTGCACCTCCGCGGTGAAGCCGTACAGCTCCAGGAGCGGGGTCGCGCCCATCCCGTTCACCAGGGCGATCACCGGGCCGGTGGGACGGAGGTCGTCGACGACGGCGTCGACGGCGAAGTCCGCGATCTCGTGGGAGGTCATCATCGGCCGCCGCTCACGGCCCGGCTCACCGTGGATGCCGATGCCCAACTCCAGCTCACCCGGCGGGAGATCGAAGGTGGGGCTGCCCTTGGCGGGGGTGGTGCACGCGCCCAGGGCCACACCGAAGGACCGGCAGCGCTCGTTGACCCGGCGGGCGACGGCCTCCACTCGATCCAGCGGCGCGCCCTCCTCGGCGGCGGCGCCCGCGATCTTCTCCACGAAGAGGGTGCCGCCGGTCCCGCGCCGGCCGGCCGTGTACAGGCTGTCCGTGACGGCGACGTCGTCGTCGACCAGGACCCTGGCGACCCGGACGCCCTCGTCCTCGGCGAGCTCCGCCGCCATCTGGAAGTTCAGGACGTCACCGGTGTAGTTCTTGACCACGAACAGGACCCCGGCGCCGCTGTCGACGGCGGCCGCGGCCCGTACCATCTGGTCGGGCACCGGCGAGGTGAACACCTCTCCCGGACACGCCGCCGCGAGCATCCCGGGTCCGACGAACCCGCCGTGCAGCGGCTCGTGCCCGGACCCGCCGCCGGACACCAGCGCCACCTTCCCCGCCACGGGCGCGTCCCGCCGCACCACCACCCGCCGCTCCACGTCCACGGTGAGCTTGGGGTGGGCGGCGGCCATCCCGCGCAGCGCGTCGGCGACGACGGTCTCGGGAACGTTGATGAGCATCCTCATGGGTGTCTCCTTGGGGTTCTGGCGGAAGGGCCTTTGGCTGGTGTCTTCGCAGTTCAGGTGGCGTTCCCGAGGTGGATGATCTTGACGTCGATCGGCGGCTCGTGGTGCCTTCTGCCGGTGCTGGCGCTGACCTGATGGCGACTTTCACGATGGTGCGTCAGATCTGTGTATCGACTTGATGGGAGGTGATGGAGGCTCCCGGCTCGGACGATATCGACATTGCCGCCACGGAGAGCGTGTGGGCAAGACTGATTCCCGCGAGTGTCTTCCCGCCGCACCGGATGGCGCCAGGAGGCCGCTCCCAACTCCACTACTCGGTGATACTGTGTAGTGGTATTCGGTACTACACAGTACCGCTAGGGCCGAAGAGGACTCGTGATGGATGACCTGACGGAGATGTTGAAGGGCACGCTCGAAGGGTGCGTGCTCGAGATCATCGGCAGCGAGGAAACCTACGGGTACGCCATCACCCGTCAACTGAACGAGCTCGGCTTCGCCGACGTCGTCGAGGGGACGGTGTACACCATCCTGCTGCGCCTGGAGAGGAACAAGCTCGTCCAGGTGACGAAGCGACCGTCCGGGGTCGGGCCGCCGCGCAAGTTCTACGCGCTCAACGACGCCGGACGCGAGGAGCTCGCGAAGTTCTGGGCGAAATGGCAGTACGTCTCATCACGCATCGACAGGCTCAAGGAGGGCGGGAGATGAACTTCTGGGAGACCATCACAGGCAGTGATCTCACCAGGGAATGGAAGACGTTCGAAGCCCGGGCCGCGGCCCTGCCGGCCGACTACCGGGCGGCGTGGGCGCAGATCAAGGCCCACCTCTTCCCCCACGGGGACTTCACCGGCCGCAACCTGATGCCGATCCTCGACGGCGCCCTGGGGCTGCTCGAAGAGGCGGCGGTGGACGGGCAGAGCGTCCACGAGGTGCTCGGCGACGACATCCGAGGCTTCTGCGCGGCGCTGGCCGGCGGAGAAGGGGCTCGCACCTATCGAGACCGGTGGCGCGAGCAGTTGAACAGGAACGTCGCTAGGAAACTGAGCCGGCTGGGAGGCTGACGTGGGAATCCAGGACATCATCCAGGGCAAGAAGCAGTGGCGTGCGCACACGGCTCGGGTCAAGGCGCTCCCGCCGGACTACCAGATCGTCTACAGGGAGATGCGGAAGTACTTCTTCAAGGTCGGACCGGTCGACCTGGCTGACGGGCCCCTGCTCCCCGGAATCGTCGAGTTCTTCGAGGAGGGCGTCGCCTCGGGCAGGGGGGTCTTGGAGCTCATCGGCAACGACGTCGCCGCGTTCTGCGACGACCTGATCAAGGACTCGCCCACCTACGCGGACGCCTACCAGGGGTCCATCAGCGGGGAAGCCGGCACGGCCCAGAAGTAGCACCCCCCGCCTCATGTCGACGGGCGTGACCCGCACGCGCGGTTCGTTCGCCTCGACGCGGCGCGAAGAGGCGTGGATCGACCGGCCATCGGAAGCCGCCGCAGACCCTGTTCACCACGGTGGTCGAGCACGCCGGCGAGACCTGGCTCGGCCCTGCCGACGCCCCCGGTGAGCAGGTCTCCGGCGGCTGGCCGCTCGGCACCCTTCCTCACTACGGCGCGACCTGGCGTGTGGCCGCCGGCCGTCGCTCGATCCGAGCTGCGAAACAGTCCCCCTGTGTCCTCAGCCTCCGAAAGGTGGTCTCCATGCCTTCATCTGTCATGCCCACATCCAGGCAGGGTGACGGTCGCCTGTCGACGACCGCGATCTCCGCCGTCGGGCTACGCAAGTCATTCGGCGACGAGCTCGTCCTGGACGGTATCGATCTGCACATCCCGGCCGGGTCCGTGTTCGCACTGCTCGGCCCGAACGGCGCCGGCAAGACCACCGCCGTCAAGATCCTCTCCACCCTCGTCACCGCCGACGCCGGCGAACTGCGCGTCGGCGGGTACGACCTGGCCGCCGACCCGCAGGCGGTCCGTGCCGCGATCGGTGTCACCGGTCAGTTCTCCGCCGTTGACAGCCTGATCACCGGCGAGGAGAACATGCTCCTCATGGCGGACCTGCACCACCTGCCCAAGCGCGAGGGGCGGAGGGTCGCCGCCGAACTCCTGGAACGCTTCGACCTGGTGGACGCGGCGAGGAAGCTCGCCTCGACCTACTCCGGCGGTATGAAGCGCCGTCTCGACCTCGCGATGACGCTGGTCGGCAGCCCGCGGATCATCTTCCTCGACGAGCCGACGACAGGGCTCGACCCGCGCTCCCGCCACACCATGTGGCAGATCATCCGCGAACTCGTCACCACCGGCGTCACCGTCTTCCTCACCACCCAGTACCTGGAGGAGGCCGACGAACTCGCCGACCGCATAGCTGTGTTGAACGACGGCAGGATCGCCGCCGAGGGCACCGCCGAAGAGCTCAAGCGGCTCGTCCCGGGCGGGCACATCCGGCTCCGCTTCACCGACCCGGTCGCGTACCAGTCCGCAGCCGACGCCCTGCGCGAGGCCACCCTCCCCCAAGCGCGCGGCTCCGCTCGTGCAGGGGGTACCCCCATCCAAGCGCGCGGCTCCGCTCGTGCAGGGGGTACCCCCATCCAAGCGCTCGGCTCCGCTCGTGCAGGGGGTACCCCCATCCAAGCGCTCGGCTCCGCTCGTGCAGGGGGTACCCCCGTCGACGAAGCGCTGACGCTGTCCATCCCCAGCGACGGCAGTCAGCGCGAACTGCGCTCCCTTCTCGACTGGCTGGACTCCGCCGGCATCGAGGCGGACGAACTGACCGTCCACGCCCCCGACCTCGACGACGTGTTCTTCGCCCTGACCGGCGGAGGCAACGTCCCCGACCAGCTCAGGAAGGACGCCCGATGAGCTCCCTCTCCCTCGCCGTCCGCGACTCGGCGACGATGCTGCGCCGCAACCTGCTGCACGCCCGCCGCTACCCGTCCATGACCCTCAACCTGCTGCTGACGCCGATCATGCTGCTGCTCCTCTTCGTCTACATCTTCGGAGACGTGATGAGCGCGGGCATCGGCGGCAGCGGCGCGGACCGCTCCGACTACATCGCCTACCTCGTCCCGGGCCTGCTGATGATGACCATCGGCAGCACCGTGATCGGAGCCGCGATCTCCGTCTCCATGGACATGAACGAAGGGCTCATCGCCCGCTTCCGCACCATGGCCATCCACCGCGGCTCCCTGCTCATCGGGCACGTCGTCGGCAGCGTGCTGCAGGTGCTCGCCAGCCTGGTCCTCGTCGGCGCCGTCGCCGTGGCCATCGGCTTCCGCTCCACCGACGCCACGGCGCTCGAATGGCTGGCCGCTTTCGGGCTCCTCGCGCTGTTCGCCCTGGCGCTCACCTGGATCGCGGTCGGGATGGGCATGGCCAGCCCGAACCCGGAGGCGGCCAGCAACATGGCCATGCCGCTGATCCTCCTCCCCCTCATCTCCAGCGCCTTCATCCCGGCCGAGACGATGCCCGGCTGGTTCCGGCCCATCGCCGAGTACCAGCCCTTCACCCCCGCCATCGAGACCCTCCGCGGCCTCCTCCTCGGCACCGAGATCGGCCACAACGGCTGGCTCGCCCTCGCCTGGTGCCTCGCCCTCACCGCCCTCGGCTACTCCTGGTCCAAGTCGATCTTCAACCGCGACCCGAAATGACCCGGACACGTCGGCACCGAAACCGCGTGGCCGCGAAACGCCGGGAGTGGTCGACCGGCTTGCCGACCGGGGCGGCATACGATCACCGCGTGCGGCGCCGCGCGGCACCTGGTGCCCCGGCGTATCCCTGGCCGGAGGAGGACACGTGGCGTCACGGAGCGACGTGGCCATCGTCGGGGCCGGCGCGGCCGGACTGTCGCTCGCCTGGCGCCTGCTCAGCCCTCCCGCCGGTGTCCCCGTCCCCTCGGTGGTCCTGGTCGACGCCCCGCCAGGCTCCTTGCGTCCGCCTGAACGCACCTGGTGCTTCTGGGAAGACGGGCCTGGGGAGTACGACGACCTGGTGACCGCCACCTGGGGCCACCTTCGGGTACGGGCTGCCGACGGCCCCTCCATCACCCGAAGCCTGGGACGGTTCCGCTACAAGATGCTGCGCTCGCCCGCCTTCGCGGAGGGCTTGGTCCCGCGCCTCGGATCCCTGGAACGTGTCGAGGCTGTCGTGGAGAGGATCGAGGACAGGCACGACGGCGCCGCAATCGTCTGCCGTACGTCCGGCGGGGCGCCGATGTCCGTGCGGGCGCGCTGGGTCTTCGACTCCCGTCCGCCCGCGCCCGCGCCCGCCAGAACCGCGCTCCTCCAGCACTTCAGCGGATGGTTCGTCCGTACGCGGGGGCCCGTCTTCCAGCCGGACGTCGTGGAGCTGATGGACTTCCGTACACCACAGCCCCGGCACGGCCTGTCCTTCGGCTACGTGCTGCCCACGAGTCCGCGCGAGGCTTTGGTCGAGTACACGGAGTTCGGCCCGGCCGCCCTCACGGAGCAGGCCTACGAGGCCGCGCTTCGCCAGTACACCCAGGACGTGCTCCGCCTCGGCCCCCACGATGTCCTCGCCCGGGAACAGGGTGTCATCCCCCTGACCGATGCCCGCCACGCTCCCCGTGCCGGGCGTCACGTCTTCCGGATCGGCGCGGCCGGCGGAGCGATCCGTCCTTCCACCGGCTACGCGTTCTCGGCGATCCAGCGCCAGACCCGCGCCGTCGCGGCCGCCGTCCACCACCACCGCACACCCGTTCCGCCCGCCGCCTACACCGCCCGCCACCTTGCCATGGACGCGATCCTGCTGCGCGGTCTCGCGACCGGCCGGGTGCAGGGCGCGTCGTTCTTCAGCCGCCTCTTCCGTACCGTCCCGGCCGAACGCCTTCTGCGTTTCCTCGACGGCGAGACGCGCCCCGCCGAGGACGTGCTGATCGGGCTGCGTACCCCCGTCCTGCCGATGCTGCGATCCGCCGCAGGCCTCCCGTTCCTCGCTCGCACTCCCCGCTGATCCGCACCCTTCCCGCCACAGGACCCCAGAAAGGCCGTCAGATGAGCCCTCAGCCCGTACGGGCAGCACGCCGGGGACGCGACCGGAAGGCCGAAGTCGTACCCGCCCACGAAGGCCGTGCCCGGCACGCGGGAGGAGGGGCGCCACGCTGTGCGGTCGTCGGGGGAGGGATCGCGGGCCTCGCGGCGGCGACCCTGCTTGCCGAGCGCGGCGTCGACGTCACCCTGTACGAACGGGAGGCCTCGCTCGGCGGGCGTCTCGCCGGGTGGCCGGTCGAACTCGCCGACGGCTCGGCGGTCACCATGAGCCGCGGCTTCCACGCCTTCTTCCGGCAGTACTACAACCTGCGCGGCCTCCTCCGGCGCGTGGATCCCGGACTGGAACGCCTGCGAGGCATCGGCGACTACCCCCTCCAGCACGCGGCCGGCCTCTACGACAGCTTCGCCCGCGTCCCGCGCACCCCGCCGTGGAACGCCCTGGGCTTCGCCGCCCGCAGCCCCAGCTTCGGCTGGCGCGACCTGCGCCGTCTCGACGCGCGGGCGGCCCTGCCTCTCCTCGACGTCCGGCTGCCCGACCTGTACGACCGCTACGACCGGATCAGCGCCCGCACACTCCTGGAACGCATCCGCTTCCCCGAGGCTGCCCAGCACCTCGCCTTCGAGGTCTTCTCCCGCAGCTTCTTCGCCGACCCGGGCGAGCTCTCCGCGGCCGAACTCGCGCTGATGTTCCACATCTACTTCCTCGGATCCTCGGAGGGCCTCCTCTTC
Organism: Streptomyces sp. Qhu_M48; assembly: GCF_051305195.1. NCBI lineage: Bacteria > Bacillati > Actinomycetota > Actinomycetes > Kitasatosporales > Streptomycetaceae > Streptomyces > Streptomyces sp. Qhu_M48. The sequence goes on from NZ_CP195432.1 coordinate 3,234,213, forward strand.
GACGTGCCGGACGAGCCCTATCCGCAGGCAATGTGGGACCCCCTCGCGCGCTACCTCGACGGACACCGCGTCCGGATCCGCACCGGCACACCCGTCCACGCCGTGGAACCCGACCCGCACGGAGGGCACACCCTCGTCACCGGGGACGGGACAGACCGCGCCGACGCCCTGGTCCTGGCCCTCGACGCGAGAGGGCTGCGTTCCCTGGTGAGGAACTCTCCCGCCCTCTGCGACGAAGCGTGGCGCGCGCGGATCGGCCGCCTCGCCTCCGCGCCGCCCTTCCTGGTCCACCGGATCTGGCTCGACCGGCCCGTCAACGCCTGCCGGACCGGTTTCCTCGGCACCAGCGGCTACGGGCCGCTGGACAACATCAGCGTCCTGGAACGGTGGGAGGGCGAAGCCATGCGCTGGGCGCGGAAGTCCGGCGGATCCGTCGTCGAACTTCACGCCTACGCGGCCGCGCCGTCGGCCGACCCCGAGACGCTCTCGCGCTCCCTCCTGGCCGAGCTCCACCGCGTATACCCCGAAACACGCTCGGCCCGGGTCGTCGACGAGCGCCGACTGTGGCGCGCCGACTGCCCGTTGTTCGCCGTCGGTACCGCCGCCGACCGCCCCACGGTCGACACGCCGGACCCCACGGTGACCGTCGCCGGCGACCTCGTCCGCAGCGACCTGCCCGTAGCCCTGATGGAGCGCGCGGCCACCACGGGCTTCGTGGCCGCCAACGCGCACCTACGCCGCTGGGGTCTGCGCGGCCAGACCCTCTGGACCGTCCCCCGGCGCGGCCGGTCCGCGCTCCCGCGCCGCCTCGCCGCCTTCGCGGACAGCCCGTGAACCGCACGCCGACAGACCTGCCCCGCATGTACCGACCGCCGGGGGAATGCCACGAACCCCGTCAGCCCGGGAACCGCCCCTGGCGGCGCAACGACCAGCGCCGCTCCGCGTACGCCAGATCGTCCCGCCACAACCGGCCGGCCGCCGCGCGGATCGCCGGCCGGAGCAGTGGCGCCGTCGCCCTGGCGACGGCGAAGCCGCGCCGGTCCGAGACGGCCACGACCGCCTCGACCACGGCCGTGCGGGGGCGGTCCGACCCGGCCGCCGTCAACGGCGTGGCATGTGTCTCCACCACCGATCCCGCGCCCTCTCCCGCCTCGATCCGCATCACGACCGTACGGGGTTCCGGCGCGGTGAAGGCGGCCCGTACCGGGACGACGGCGCGCCCCGCCACCTTGAACGCCACGTCCACCACCAAGGCGTCCTCCGCGTCGACCGCGTCCTCGGACGGAACCTTCAGCACCTTGAGGTCCACGAACGAGTACGGGTGCAACCACGCGCCGTGCCAGGGGTCCAGACGGTTGGCCACGACGTCCTCCGGCTCGCACACCCCCACCCCGGTGTAGACAGCGCTCACCGCTTCGCCGTCGCTCGCACGCTCCGGCACCACGGGCCGCTCCGTGGGCGCCTCCCCGCCCAGCGCGTCCAAGCGCACCCACACCAGCAGCCCGTCGTCATGGACCGGCCACGGATCCCAGCCGGCGAAGGGACGCCCGTCCAGACTCATGCCGTGCCAGTGGCAGATCAGCGTCCCGCACCGGACGGCAGCGTCCTTCAGGGGCGCGCCCAGGTGGGGACACGCTCCCGGGCCGGCCACCGCGGCCCCGTCCGCATCGCGCCAGAGCACCATCTCGACCCCGCCGACGCAGCGGCCGAGCGGCCGGTCGGACCGCACGTCGCGACTGTCCGCGACGACGTACCAGTTGCCCGACGCACGGGCCTGTGCCCGGCGCAGGGCGGCCGCGATCGACGCGGGCCGCGCCTCGCGCCACGTCGGCCGCTGCCGCTCCCAGGCGACCGCCTCCCTCCGCCACCGCAACGGAATCCCGCTCACCGTTCCTCACCTCCGGCCCCTGAGGCACGCGGCACCCAGGCCGATTCGGGGAGCCTCGCCGGCACCGGTGAGACGTGCGCTCCCCGGGGCCGGTCCGGCTCGCTCCCGGGAGACCGCCGAAAGACCGGCCACCCTCTGCGGGCCGCGAGGGCGCGGACGAAGCCGCGCCCGGCCACCGCCAGCCGCCGTCGCCTGCCCACGACGGCCCTCCGGTGCAGCACGGAGAAACCGTCGTCCTCGATGGCCTGGAGGATGTCGCGGTACAGCACGAACGCCGTCCGGACGCAGGGCGCCGACACCGGGTGGAGCTGGCCGATGCCGGGCTCCGCCGCGCGGTAGACGTGACGCGTGAGAGAGGCGGCGGCCCTGAGCGCCTCGGTGACGCGCCGGTCGTGTCGCCTGGTCGTACGGCTCCACAGCAGCAGGGAACGGTCCACGCCGTAGGCGCCCAGCAGATCGGCGGGCAGGTAGATCCGGCCCCGGTCGAGATCCTCCCCGACGTCCCGCAGGAAGTTGGTGAGCTGGAACGCCACTCCCAGCGCGGCGGCCTGCGGCTCGGCCTCGGCGCGCGGTGCGACCGTGCCCAGGACGGGCACCATCTGCAGTCCGATCACGGCGGCCGAACCGTGCATGTACGCGGCCAGGTCGTCGTACGTCGGATAGTCCGTGACCGACAGGTCGCTGCGCATCGAGGCCAGGAAGTCCGTGAAATGGCTCGCCGGAATACCGTAGCGGGCCCGGGTGTCAGCGACCGCCCGGACCACGGGCTCCTCCACCCACCCCCCGTCGAGCGCTTTCGACCACTGCGCCTCCAGTGTGTCCAGCGCCGCCTCCCGCTCGGCGAGCAGGACTGTACTTCCCAGGTCGTCCACGATGTCGTCGGCATGGCGCGCGAACCCGTACAGAGCATGGACGGCGGACCTCCGGTCCGCCGGAAGGAGCCTCGTGGCGAGGAAGTAGGTCCTTCCATGACGCGCGTTGAGCCGGCGGCAGGCTGTGTAGTCGGCGCGCAGCCCGGCGTCCAGGATGCCCGCCGCGTCGAGCTCGCGGGCCGTCACCTCGCTGCCTCCTGCCGGTTCACGGCCGGCGGGGCCGGGTTCGCGCGGCGGACGCGGCGGTCCGGCGCACCGGTGATCCGCAGGGCGGCGAGCTTGCCCGAGACCAGCACCGTCGGCACACCCACCCCTGGAGTCGTGCCACATCCCGCCAGCACGGCGTTCGCCGTGCCGCGGACGAGATTGCGCGGCCGGAACGGACCGGTCTGGGCGAACGTGTGCGCCACCGAGAACGGCGTGCCCGCCGCATGCCCGCGCGCCGCCCAGTCGGCAGGCGTGACCAGGCACTCCTCGTCGATGGCGTCACCCAGCCCGTGCAGGCCGCGCCGCTCCAGCTCACCGATCAGCGAGTCCCGGTACCGCGCACCCAGCTCACCCCAGTGCACCGCGTCAGGACCCACTTCGGTGTTCGGACACGGGGCCAGGACGTAGTGCAGATGACGGCCGGGCGGGGCCAGCGACGGATCGGTGGCCGTCGGACGGGTGATCAGCAGCGAGGGATCACTCATCAGCCGCCCGGCACGGGTCAGCTCGCGGAACGTGCCGTCCCAGGCGTCTCCGAACGAGATGGTGTGGTGCCCCAGCTGCGGCCACGTCCGGTCGGTTCCGGCGTGGAGCACGACCGCACTGGGGGAGTGCCGCAGCCGGGCAGGACGCCGGGGACGGCGTCCGAGCAACTGGTAGGCGACCGGCAGATCGGGGGTCAGGACCACCGCGTCGCAGGCGATCCGGCCGGAAGCGGTGACGACCGCGGTCACCCGCTCTCCCCGCCGCTCCAGGGCGTGCACCGTCTCGCCGAACCGCAGTTCCGCACCCGCGTCACCGGCCACGCGGGCCATCGCGGCGGGCACGGCGTGCATGCCGCCCCGAGGGAAGTACACGCCCGCGACCGTGTCCATGTAGGCGATCACCGCGTACGCGGCGAGGGCCCGGGACGGCGCCACACCCGCGTACAGCGACTGGAAGGAGAAGACCCTCCGCAGCCGCTCGTCCCCGAGGAAGCGGCCGATCGCCCGGTCGAGCGGCCCGAAGCCGCCCATCAGGGCCAGCCGGGCCAGATCGGGATGCAGCAGCTGCCACGGCGAGTCGAAGTTCGCGTCGATGAACCGACCCATCTGCACGTCGTAGAGCTTGGTCAGCCACCGGCGCAGGCGGCGGTACCCGGCTGCCTCCCGGGCCCCGGCGAACCGTTCCACCTCCGCCGCCATGACGTCGGCGTCGGTGTGGACGTCGAGGTGGCTCCCGTCCGCGAACCGTGCCCGGTAGGCCGGGTGCAGCGCCACCAGTTCGACGTGGTCCCGCATCCGGGCGCCGACCGCCGCGAAGGTCTCGGCGAGCAGATCCGGCATCGTGAGCACGGTGGGGCCCGTGTCCATCAGATACCCGCCCCGCTCGATCCGCCCCGCCCGGCCGCCCGCCCGCGCGTCACGCTCCACCACCGTCACCCGCCGCCCAGCCCCCAGCAGGTGCAGCGCCGCGGAGAGACCGGCCAGACCGGCCCCCACCACGACGACATGATCGGTCCGACCTGACAGCGCCTTCATCGCGGACCTCCGGCCGGCACGTCGTCGAACGCCGCCACCGCGTCCAGCCATGGTTCCGCCGCCGACGCGACCGCCCGGCTCCGCTCCCCGTCGCCCGTACGGCCACAGGCATCGCGCAACAACCTCACGAGACGGGCCGCGGCGGCCCCGTCGAGCGACGCCCCCGCGAGCACCTCCTCGCTCCGGTGGCTCAGCCGCTCCACCTGGGCGACGACCTGCTCACGCGCCCCACTCGCGTCCAGCACCTCCCGCGCCCGCCGGACGTCCGCCTCGGCCGCCCCGCACCGGGCACCGACCACCTCGTCCAGGACACGCGTCCCGGCACGGTCCCCGGCCGCCGCGCAGCGCTCCCGGGCCACCGCGACCAGATACGTCGGCCTGCCCTCGCGCAGGTCCTCGCCCACCGGTTTCCCCGTCGAGGCGGGGTCCCCGAACGCGCCCTGCAGGTCGTCGTGGAGCTGGAAGGCCACCCCCGCGAAGCGGCCCGCCTTCCGGAGCGCCGCGAGGACATCCGCCGACGCGCCGGCGAGCGTGGCGCCGAGAACCAGCGGACGTTCCACCGAGTACAGGGCGGTCTTCAGCACGGCGGACCGCACCGCCCGCGCCGAGGACCAGTCGGCCGTCGCCTGCGCGTGCAGATCGAGATACTGGCCGGCCACCATCTCCGTACGAAGGGAACGCCAGACGGCAGCCCCCGGCACCGCCACCGAGGACCCCGCCGTCGCCTCCGCGAAGGCGTCGTCGGCCCACACCAGAGCGAGATCGCCGGCGAGCACGGCGCCCGCCCCGCCGAACGTGCCGCACGGCCGGTCACGTCGCTGCGTCGCGTACTGCTCGTCCAACTCGACGTGCACGGTCGGACCGCCCCGCCGGAGCGGCGAACCGTCCATCACGTCGTCCTGGATCAGCGCACACGTCTGGACGAGCTCCAAAGCGGAGGCGACCCCGAGGGCCGCCTCCGCCCGCGAGGCCCCACCGCCCGCGGCGCGCATGCCCCACCAGCACAACTGCGGACGCATCCGCCGTCCGCCCTGAAGGGTGAGGCGCGCGACCCGACCCGCCACGTCCGTGGCGAACAGCGGATCCAGCGTCACGGCCTCCTCCAGCCGACGTTCGAGCATCGTCGCCAACACTCTGTCCACGGCCGACACCACGTCCTCGTCGACATGGAGCGGGTCCACTGTGCGCATGGGGCTGCCCTTCACCGCCGGTTGCCGGGAGAACCGGCTTCGCTCGGCGGATGCGTACCGCGGCGGAGCCCCCGGGCATCCGGCCTTACGCCGTAAGGATCAACACTTCCGGTCAGGACGACCCCTGCGCGTGACGCCCGGCGCCGAGCAGCCGCACCCGGACCGGTCCGCGAGCCCGGCGAAAGGCACCCGGACCCCACGGCGTGGCACACGGAGCGCCGGGCGGGACAGCCCCACGCTGGACCCGACCGGGAGGACCCCCATGACCCTGCTCCGCGATGACGACCTCGCCGCGGCCTTTGACCGCGCCGCTTCCTCGTACGACCGCATGACCGCCGCAAGCCCCGGCTACCACGGGCACCTGAGACGCTCCGTCCGCCGTCTCCGCCTGCCGGGCGAAGGCTCCGGCCTGTCCGTCCTCGATCTGGGGTGTGGAACGGGCTCCTCGACCCGCGCTCTGCTGCACGCCGCGCCCCGCGCCACCCTCACCGGTGTGGACGCCTCGGCGGGAATGTTGGAGGAGGCGCGGGCCAAGACCTGGCCGCCCTCCGTCTCCTTCGTGCACGCACCGGCCGAGGCCGTGGGTTCGACCGGGGCCGCAGGGCCGTACGACGCCGTCTTCGCCGCGTACCTGTTCCGCAACGTCACCGACCCCGACGCCGTACTCCGCACCGTTCGCGATCTCCTGCGCCCCGGGGCGCGACTCGCGGTCCACGAGTACACGCTCAGTGGCCGAGCCGTCCACCGGACGGTGTGGAACGCGGTGATGAGCGGCCTCGTCGTGCCCTGGGGCCGGCTGCACGGCGACGCAGCCCTCTACCGGCACCTCCGCCGCAGCGTGCTCGACTTCGATACGGCACCTCAGTTCGCCGACCGCCTCCGCTGCGCGGGGTTCGTCGACGTCCAGGTGCTGCCGCTGCCGGGCTGGCAGACGGGCATCACCCACACCTTCCTCGCGACGCGCGACTGAGACCCCTCGTCGTCCCGGCCCTCAGAAGCGTCTGTTCCGACATCCCGCAGCCAGGTTCTCCACATCCCTCGAACGCAGCTACGAATGTGTGTCGTAGTCCGGGGCAGGAGGGCGCCATGGTTGCGACGGAGGAGACGAGTGTGAGCGGTACGGACGGTCAGAGAACCGCGCGGGACGAGACGCACGAGGAACGTGCGGATCGCCGGTGGACGGAGCTGATGCAGGAGATACGGGTCGCGCAGACCGGAGTGCAGATCATGCTGGGCTTCCTGCTCACCGTGGTCTTCACCCCGACCTTCCAGGGCCTGGGACAGACCGACAAGACGATCTACCTCACCACGGTCGTGCTCGGTTCCCTGGCGACGGGAGCCCTCATCGCACCGGTGGCGCTCCATCGCATCCTGTCGGGACGGAACGTCAAGCCTCACGGCGTCGCCTGGGCCTCGCGGCTCACCTTCACCGGCCTCGTGCTGCTGCTCGCCACTCTGACGTCCTCGCTCTTCCTGATCCTGCGCGTGGCGACGCACGACCACTACGTACCGTGGCTGGTGGCCGGAGTCGTGGCCTGGTATCTGTGCTGCTGGTTCGTGCTGCCCCTCTGGGTGCGCTTCCGGCACGCGAGCCGCGACAAGGCTTGACCACGGCACCCGCCTCACGCCGTAGGACGGTTCGGACGGCGGCGCTGGTGAAGGAGGAATGCGGGTCCTTCCTTCACCAGCGCCGCCGTTCGAGGGTTCTGGAGAACAGCACGGCCCCGCGCCGACGGCACCGGAGCACCGTGTCCGCCGCTTCCTGCTACAGGTAGCGGCGGATGGGGAGTACCGCGGTCTCCCCGGCGCGCCGCAGCAGCGAGCGCCGCTTCCAGCGGTCCGGACGGATCAGTTCGCTGGCCCGGAGGTCCTCGTCGTAGTGCGCGTCGAGAGTGGAGGTGAACCCGGTGTCCATGACGGCGAGCATCACCTCCTCGTCGTGGTCGAGGGAGCGGCGGTTGAAGTTGGTGGAGCCGATCAGGGATACGACCCCGTCCATGGTCATCACCTTCGCGTGCATCATGGTCGGCTGGTACTCGTGGATGCGTACACCGCAGGCGGTCAGCGCCTCGTAGTGGTGCTGGCCGGCCAGCTGGCACACGCGCTTGTCGGTGTGGGGGCCGGGCAGCAGGATCTCGACCGTCACGCCGCGCCGGGCCGTGGCGCACAGCAGCTCGACGAAGTAGGCGTCGGGTGCGAAGTAGGCGGTCGCCAGACGGACCCGTTCCTCGGCCGATTCGAGGATCACGCGCATCAGGGTCTGCATGTCCTGCCAGCCGAAACTGGCCGAGCCGCGGACCACCTGCACGATGGCGCCCCCGCTCGGCTCGTGGCTGACGAACCGGTCGCGGTCGTCGAAGAGCTCCGCGTGGCATTCGGCCCAGTTCTGCGCGAAGGCCGCGGCGACGCCGTCGACGGCGGGCCCTCGGACCTCGACGTGGGTGTCCCGCCACTCGCCCGGGTTGCGTGCGTCGCCGCACCATTCCTCGGCTATCCCGACGCCCCCGGTGAAGGCGGTCTGCTCGTCGACCACCAGGACCTTGCGGTGGCAGCGGTGGTTCTGCTTGAGGGGTGACAGGTAGAGCGGTTTGCGGAACCAGGCGACCTCCACTCCGGCGTCGCTCATCCGGTCCAGCAGGTCCCGCTCGATCAGACGGCTGCCGAAGCCGTCCAGCAGCAGGCGCACTCTCACCCCGGCCCGCGCCCGGTCGGTCAGGGCGTCCGCGAAGCGCCGCGCGATCTCGCCCCGCCAGTAGACGAAGGTCATCATGTCGACGGTGTGGCGTGCGCCGCCGATCGCGTCGAGCATCGCGGTGAAGATCTCGTCCCCGTTACGCAGGGGACGCACGGTGTTTCCCTCGGTGGCCGCGATGCCGATGAGCCGCTCCAGACGTCTGCGGATGCGGTGAATTCTCTCGTCCGCCGCTCCCTGTCCGGCGGCGGTGTCCGTGGTACTGGCGAATGACTGCTGTCCGTAGGTCATGCGGCACTCCTCGTTCGGGTCATGGGTATGCGGGACCTCCGAGGGCGTCGAAGTCCTCGGCCGGATCCCGGAGTCACGGGCGGGACACGGGCTGTGGGCCCACCACTCGTCAGGTGGTGGGCCCACGGTCATGCCGTTCGGGTATCGGTGAGGGTGCTACCAGCGGTACCAACGGCCGCTGCCGCCCTTGGGGCGGGCGACGAATCCGAGCAGCCACAGGACCAGCAGCACGACCGCGACCCACCACAGGGCGTTGAGCGCGAAGCCGGCGCCGAACAGGACGAGCACGAGCAGTAGGACGAGAAGCAGGGGAACCATCGTTATCAACCTCCGAGGCGCCGTATGCCCCACCACCTTTCGCTCATGCGTGCGATGTTCACGGGGTTTTTCGGGTGGCACGTGGCAGGCGGCGTCGGCTCGGCCCAGCCCGTAGTGGCGTGAACGGAGAGGAATCGTGTCGCCCGGTCGTCGGAGGCGGAATCAGGTTTGAGCGTGACGATCGGGAGCAGGCGTCGGTCAAGACCAATCCGGTTCATTCAGGAGGAGGTCCCGATGTCGGGCACGGAGAAGAGCAAGGCGCAGGTCGAGCAGGCCAAGGGCAAGGCCAAGGAGGCCATGGGCCGCATGGTCGGCAACGACCGCATGAAGGCCGAGGGCAACGCGGACCAGGCCAAGGGCAGGGCCCGTGAGTCCAAGGAAGACGTCAAGGACACCTTCCGGCACTGACCGCCCCTCGCACGGCTGGGCCCCGACCTCCCCCTTGGGTCGGGGCCCAGCCGCGTCCCGGGCCTCACAGGGCGGTACAGCCGGCGCGGTGGCCGGGGAGAGCTGGGAGGTGGCCTGGACTCTAGAGCCACTTGTTGCGGCTCAAGGCGCGATAGATGACGGTGCACGCGACGGCGATGACGGTGAGGACCGCCGGGTAGCCGTAGGGGGACCTCAGTTCCGGCATGTAGTCGAAGTTCATGCCGTAGATGCCTACGACCATGGTGGGTACGGCGACGAGGGCCGCCCACGCGCTGATGCGGCGCATGTCGGCGTTCTGCTGCACGCCGAGCTGAGCGATGCTGGCGCTGAGCATGCCGGTGATGAGCTCGTCGAAGGTGACGATCTGTTCGCTGACGCGCTGATGGTGGTCCGCGACGTCGCGGAAGTAGGCGGACACCTGCGGAGGGATCTGCGGGATGGTTCCCTCGCTGAGGCGTTGGAGGGCGGAGGTGAGAGGTGTGACCGCCCGCTTGAATTCGAGGAGTTCTCGTTTGAGCTGGTAGATGCGGGCGGCGTCGACCGGGAGGTCGGGGGAGAAGACCTCGTTCTCCAGGGTGTCGACGTCTCCGGCGAAGGCGTCGGCGACGTCGATGTAGCGGTCGACGACCATGTCGGCGACCGCGTGCAGGACCGCCGCCGGTCCGCACCCCAGTTGCTCCGGGTCGTCCTGGAGCCATCGGCGCACGCTGTCCAGGGGCGGTGCGCTGCCGTGGCGGACGGTGATGGCGAACCCGGGGCCGGCGAAGACCATGATCTCGCCGGTGTCGACGATCTCGCTGGTCGCGGTGATCTTCTCGTGGTCGACGTACACGATGGTCTTCAGGACCAGAAAGAGTATGTCGCCGTAGCGTTCCAGCTTGGGCCGCTGGTGGGCATGGACAGCGTCCTCCACGGCGAGCGGGTGCAGGCCGAAGGCGTCCGCGACTGTCTGAAGCTGCTCGGCCGTGGGCTCGTACAGGCCGATCCACGCGAAGCGGCCCGCCTGCGGATCTATCCGCTCCAGTATCTTCTCCAGGCTCACCTGGCCGGGCAGCCTGCGGCCGTCCTCGTACAGGGCGCAGTCCACGACCGCCGGCGGCAGCCCGACGGCGTCACCCTGATCGTCACGCTCCGTATCCATGTGTCGGCCCCTAGTCCTCGCAATGTGTAGGGGCAACCTACTCGTGCGCGCCGAGAGGCATTCCCCTGGGCCGCTCGGGTCCGCCCCGAGCGGTCTCCGCGCCGCTTCGAATGGGAAGCCCGCGTTAAGAACGCGATAGGAATCGCGCCGCGGACCCTGGGGCGGTGAGGTGCCGGGAGCCTCCCTGGTGTGGCTGATTCCTGGGGCCCTGACCGTGGCGTGCGGCGAGCTGTGTACGCCCTCGCCGTGGTGGGTGTGTGCCTGATCGCGCTGGGGGCTGCCTTTGGCGCGTTGTGGCTGCTGGGGGTCGGCGCGTGGCTGTTCATGGCGGCTGTCGCGGGAGACCTGATCCGGCGCCCTTAGCGCCCCGCCGGCGCGACAGCCCAGGTGGGGAAGCCATGTTGGTCGGAGTGGGACGTGTTCCTGCCCCACGGAGCGCTGCCCGTGGCGGGCACCGTCGCCTTCCGGCCGACGGCGCGGTGCGGCTTCCTGAAGCCGGGGGCCCGACCGGCGCGCGCCGCGGTGGAACGCTTCATCTCCACCGGACCCGCCTCCCCGTACGGTCGCCGGGCTCGTCGGCACCACACCGCACGGGGACGCGTGAAGCGTTCCCGTGCGGGTCGGACGGGCTGCCTGGAGGTCCCATACTCGGTGGTCGCGTCGCCGCGAGTGCGGTGGCGGGCCCTGAAGGGCGGGAGTGAGGAAAGTCGATGGGGGACATGGAGGACGCGAAGGTCCCGACCGTGATGCCCGAGGCGGTGGACAGCCCCGCGCTGCGGTCGCAGCCGACCGGGCGGCTGGCGCGCTGGATGCTGCGCCACCAGGTGCAGCCCGCCGGAGCGGCCGGTGCCGGGCAGGCCGAGTCGCATGCCTGGTGGAAGGTGATGTGCCTGACCGGAGTCGACTACTTCTCCAGCCTCGCCTACGTGCCGGCCATCGCCGCGCTCGCGGCCGGTGCGGTCTCCCCGCTGGCGACGCTGCTGATCGTGGCGCTGACCCTGCTCGGCATGCTGCCGATGTACCGGCGGGTGGCGAAGGCGAGCCCGCACGGTGCGGGCTCGGTGGCGATGCTGGAGGACCTGCTGCCCTTCTGGTGGGGCAAGCTGTTCGTCCTGGTCCTGCTCGGCTTCGTGGCCACCTCGTGGATCATCACCATCACCCTGTCGACCGCGGACGCCTCCGTCCACGTGGTGGAGAACCCCTTCTTCCCCGAGGCCCTCCACGGCCACGAGGTGGCCCTCACCGTGGCGCTGCTGCTGGTCCTCGGAGCCGTCTTCCTGCTCGGCTTCAGCGAGGCCGTCAGCGTCGCCATCCCCCTGGTCGCGATCTTTCTCGTGCTGAACGCGGTCGTCATCGGCGTCGGCCTGGTCCACGTGATCACCACACCGGGCGCGTTCTCGGCCTGGACGGACGCGCTCGTGGCGGGCGGCGCCGGATTCGGTGACCTGATGACGCCCGCGCTCCTCGCGTTCCCGCTGCTCGTGCTCGGCCTGTCCGGCTTCGAGACCGGAGTCAGCATGATGCCGCTGGTGTCCGCCCACGGCGCCGACGCCGGGGAACGGCTGCGCTCACGTGTCCGCAACACCCGCAGGCTGCTGACCACCGCCGCGCTCGTCATGAGCGTCTACCTGCTCGCCTCCAGCTTCGTCACCACCGTCCTCATCCCCGAGGACGAGTTCCAGCCCGGCGGCGCGGCCAACGGCCGGGCCCTGGCCTGGCTGGCCCACGAGCACGTCGGGGAGGCGTTCGGCACCGTCTACGACATCAGCACGATCCTCATCCTGTGGTTCGCCGGCGCCTCGGCCATGGCAGGTCTGATCAACATCGTGCCCCGTTACCTGCCCGAGTACGGGATGGCCCCCGAATGGGGACGCGCGGTGAGGCCCGTGGTCCTCGTCTACACCGCCCTGTGCGTCCTCATCACCATCGCCTTCGACGCCGACGTCGACGCCCAGGCCGGCGCGTACGCCACCGGAATCCTGGCCATGATGGTCTCCGGCGCCTTCGCCGTCACCGTCTCCGTGGCCCGCCGGGGGCGCGGGGCGGTCGCCACCGGGTTCGCGCTGCTCACGCTGGTACTGCTCTACGCCCTGGTCTACAACGTCATCGACAAGCCCGACGGCATCACCATCTCCGGGTTCTTCATCGCCGGCATCATCCTGGTGTCGCTGATATCCCGGGTGTCACGCACCACGGAACTGCGCGCCGACAGCCTCGTCTTCGACGAGGCGGCCCGCAGGTTCATCGCCGACACCCTGGCCCACGACGACGCCATCAACATCATCGCCAACCGCCGCCAGGCCGGCGACATGGCCGAGTACCGCGACAAGGAACGCGAGCAGCGCGGCACCAACCCGGTCCCCGGTCCCGCGGACGTGGTGTTCCTGGAGATCGACGTGATCGACCCCTCCGAGTTCAGCGAGGTCCTGACCGTGCGGGGCGTCGAGGTCGACGGATACCGGATTCTGCGGGCCGAGGCTCCGGCCGCCCCGAACGCCATCGCCGCGATCCTCCTCGCCCTGCGCGACAGCACAGGCGTCAAGCCGCACTGCTATTTCGCCTGGGCCGAAGGCAGCCCGCTGAAGCACATGCTGCGCTACTTCCTCCTCGGCCGCGGCGACACCGCCCCCGTCACCCGCGAGATCATCCGCAAGCACGAACCCGACCCCGACCGCCGACCCGGCATCCACGTCGGCGGCTGACCACCGTCTCCGCCGGCAACGCCCCGGCTCCAGGCCTCAGCCGATCACCCGACGACGGACCCGAGGTGCGGGTGTGGTCGGAAGGGGGCTGTCCTGCGCCGTGGCTGATGGAGTTCGGCCTTGCCGAAGAGAAGGGCGTAGCCGGAGGGGAGTTGGTCGATGATGCGGTCGAGGAGTTCGGGTCCGGCGAGCTGGGACACGGCGGCGAGGACGGCGCCGACGTTCCAGCGGGTGGTGGCGGGTGTGCTCCCGGTGCGCTGGGCGAGATCCTTGACGAACTCCCATCCGGTGAGGGGGGTGACGGCGGGGACCTGGGCGGTGAGGACGAGGGCGGCCTCGACGGGGAGACGCGCGGCGAGGTCGACGCGTTCGTCGCCGACGAGCTGGCGTCCCAGCGCGGCGAGTACGCGGTGGACGACTTCGTCGGCGCGTTCGAGGGTCGGGTAGGCGCCCTCGTAGCGCACGCGCTCGAGCATCTGGGAGTAGGGCGCCGCGCTGGTCATGCTCCCGTGGGCGGGGGCTGTCGTGGTCTCGGTCTGAAGAGTCATGCCGGTGGAGATCGCCGTTCTCTTCGGGCCCGGTCCGTGGGCCGGGCGGAGCGAACACGTGTCAGGGGGTGCCGGCCCACCGGGGGTGGTGCGGCCGGCCGAAGAGGAGGTCGTAGCCGGGTGGGAGCTGCAGGAGAATCCGGTCGGTCAGTTCCTCGCCGGCCGCGTCGGCGGCGACGCTGAGGACGGCGCTGACGTCCCAGGCCGCGGTCCGTTCGGTGGCTCCTTCGATCCAGGCGGCCGTCGCGCGTACGAAGCGTTCCGGTGAGAGGGGTTCTCTGGCCTGGAGCGGGTTGAGGAGGATCAGGGCGAAGGTCTCCGGCAGGCGGGCGGCGAGTGCGGCCCGCGCATCGCCGACCAGATGGGCGCCGAGCAGCGCCAGTACGGTGCGGGCGGCGCGTTCGGCCTCCTGCGGCGAGCTGTAGTCGCCGCGTTCCTGGACCTGGTCGAGGAACGTCTGCCATCGCGGTCTCATCACGACCCCCTTTCGCATACGCGGATGCGGGGAGCGGAGGACGGAGGAGGGGGAAAGGCTTCCGCCCTCCGCTCCCGGCTCTTACTACGGCTCAGCCGCTGATCTGCCTGCGGTCGTCGCCCCGGCCGACGGTGATCTTGCGGGGCTTGGCACGCTCGGCGATCGGGATGCGCAGCGTGAGCACGCCCGCCTCGTAGTCGGCCGTGATCTTCTCGGTGTCGAGGGTGTCGGCCAGCATCAGCTGCCGGGAGAAGACGCCGAGGGGCCGCTCGGACAGCTCTATCTGGACGTCGTCGGACTTCGCGACGGGGCGGCGCTCGGCCTTCACCGTCAGCATGTTCCGTTCGACGTCGATGTCGATCGCGTCCGGTGCGACGCCGGGAAGGTCGAGGGCGATGACGTAGACGTCACCCTCGCGGTAGGCGTCCATCGGCACCGCGGAAGGCCGTGACCAGGTGCCGGCCGTACCCGTCATCTGCTGGGCGAGACGGTCGAGCTCGCGGAACGGGTCGGTGCGCATCAACATCGCGAAACACCTCCAGTGTGATCAGGCAGTGACTGCCAATGCGCTGCATCTGCCATCCGTTGTAGCATGTCATCCGAACGACGACAAGTTGAGTGTCATCGAGTGGACGACATGCCGAAGAGGATGTGATCCTGTGACAGGAGCCGACCAGCCGGTCACCTTCCCCGCGGCCGTCGCCGCCCTGGCCGCGATCGACGAAGCGGTACGGGAAGCCCGGTCCGCGGCCACCCCCGCCACGGCACCGCACGGCTCCTCGGAGGAGGCGCTCGCCGCCCTCCTGCTCCTGCGTGAGCTGCGCGAGCAGCTGGCCGCGTGGGAACCCGGATTCATCGAGGCCGCCCGGGACGCCGGCGCCAGCTGGGCCGACCTCGCCCACCCTCTCGGTGTCACCAGTCGCCAGGCCGCCGAACGCCGCTATCTCCGCGTACGCCCAGGCAACCCCGGCACTACGGGAGAACAACGCGTCCAGACGATCCGCGACCGCCGCGCCGCCGACCGCACCGTCACGGCCTGGGCCCGATCGAACGCCGCCGACCTGCGACAACTCGCCGGACAGATCACCGCCCTCGACACCCTGCCCCCGGAGGCACGGGCCGACCTCTCCGCGGCCCTCGCGGACAGCGACCCCACCCTGCTCCTCGAACCGCTCGCGCGCACCCACACCCACCTCGCCCCCCTCCAGCCCGACCTGGCCACACGCGTCGACGACCTGACCCGTCGCACCGAAGACCTCCGCGACCAGAGCGACCAACGCCGTGCCCACTCCCCGGACGCGGAATAGGGCCAGCCGGATGCGGATCGCCGCACTCGATTACCTGTCCATCGGACACGCGGAAATCTGTATCGGCCGGAGTAGACATTGGGCGGTGGCGTGGCTATGGTTTCTCTCGTAGCCCAGAGAGACAGCAGGGCCCGGCAGAGATGAACTGCCGGGCAGCGGTATCAGCAGTACAGGCAGTACAGGTAGGTGCAGTTCGCAGGGCGGTGCGGCGGTGGAGTTTCGAAGCCAGGGATGTTGCAGGACGGCGACGGGACTGACGGCCGGACCGGGTGGCCCGCAGTGATCAGGGGCCGCCGTGTGCGGGACCGCGGCCATGTCAGGTGCGGTACCCGTGAGTGGCGCTGTCACAGGCCACTGAGCAGTTCGCATCACCAGCAGTACCCGCAGTATCAGCAGTAGAGCAGTACCCGTAGTTAAGTAGTTGATTGCCGAGGAAGAACGGAGGAACGAAGCACCATCAGGATCGCCCGGGCGGATGTCTTGAACCCGGGTACCGCAGGACATCGATAGTGAGGTGGTCTCCGGTCAAGCAACCGCGATCCCCGCACTCCCGGCAGCGACTGGGTCGGTAGGCGGAAACAGAACGTCGGCGCAGTATGAGGGCCGGCACGTGGTGTAGTAGTTCCTTCGGGGCCCTGGTGCCAGTACGGCACCAGGGCCCCTCCATGCGTTTCACAAAGGGGTGCAAATGACAGCAGATGACTCGTACGGCCGTCTTGACGACGACGACTACCCCGCCTACACGATGGGCAGGGCCGCCGAGATGCTCGGCACCACACAAGGATTCCTCCGGGCCATCGGCGAAGCCCGCCTGATCACCCCGCTGCGCTCGGAGGGCGGCCACCGCCGCTTCTCTCGCTACCAGTTGCGCATCGCCGCCCGCGCCCGCGAACTCGTCGACCAGGGCACGCCGATCGAGGCCGCCTGCCGCATCATCGTCTTGGAAGACCAGCTCGAAGAGGCCCAGCGCATCAACGCCGAACACCGCCGCGCCGCCCCATCCGACGCGCCACCGGCCTCGGCTTGAGGTGAGGCCGCCCGCCGGGCACCGGCGGGCCCCTCCCTCGGACACATATACGTCCGTCTGGTCCGTACGGGACACCTCTCGGGACGAGTCGCCTGGGGCTGCTGCCAGTCCCGTCATTCCCCGAGGCGACGGGACTGGCACCCTCCTGACGGTCCTCGCCGTCAGAGACGCCGCATGGCTCGGTCAGCTGATGGTGACCGCCCTCTGTGCTGTCATGGCTCGGGAGTCGCGGGCGGCGGCGAAGGTGTAGAGGCCGGGGACGAGGGTCCAGGAACCGGAGTTCCAGATGGTCAGGTCATCGGCGGGAATCGTGCAGGTGATGCGCTGGCTCGCTCCGGGAGCGAGCGTGAGCTTTCGGTATGCGACGAGGCGGCGCTGTTCCGCCACCGCCGCAGCCGGGAGCGTGGCGTAGATCTGGACGACCTCGGTGCCCTGGCGGTTGCCGCTGTTGGTGACGGTGACGGAGAGGGTCACTGCCTTGGCGGTGGCGTCGTAGGCGGCTTCGAGGGAGCCGTGGGCGAAGGTCGTGTAGGACAGGCCGTGCCCGAAGGGGAAGCGTGGCGTCTGCCCGTTCGCGTCGTAGAAGCGGTAGCCGATGAGGGTTCCCTCGTCGTAGGCGACGGTGGCGTTCTTGCCGGGATAGGTCGAGGTGCTGGTGCCGGGGCCCTGGGCGGTGCCGGCGGGGAAGGTGAGGGGCAGTCGGCCGGAGGGGTCGCTGTCGCCGAAGAGGACCGCGGCGAGCGCGGTGCCCATGCCGCGGCCGCCGTACCAGGCCTGTACGACTGCTTCGACGTCGTTGAGCCAGGGCATCGCGATGGGGCCGTCGGTGTTCAGGACGACGATGGTGCGCGGGTTGACCGCGGCGACGGCGGTGATGAGCTGGTTCTGGTCGCCGGGGAGTGTGAGCTGGTCGTGGTCCATCGCTTCGCCGGCGATGCGGTTGACGAAGACGACGGCGGCATCGGCGGTACGGGCGGCTTGCACCGCGGCCGGGATGAGGGAGGCCGGCTGCCAGCCGAGGGTGAGGCCGCAGGTGCTCTGGCCGGTGGCGTCCGGGTCGGCGAGGGCGTTGCTGTAGGTCACCTCGATGGTGGCGCTCCGACCGGCGGTGAGCTCGCAGGTGCCCTGAAGGGGGTAGTCGTAGGTGCCGAGGAAGAACCTGCGGGTGCCCCGGAAGCCGGAGACGACGGTGACTCCGTTGATCTTCAGGGTGGTGGTGCCGGCGGGCAGGAGGGAGAAGCGGTGCAGGCCCGTGTGGGTCGGGGTCAGGGTGCCCGACCAGGTCGCGGACCAGGTCGCGGGCAGGGAGCCGGCCGGTGCGCTGGTGAAGTCGATGACACTGTCGGTGCGGGTGATGACCGGGGTGCCGGTCGGCTGGGCGGAGGCGTAGTAGCGGCCGGTGAGGCCAGGAGCGCCGCCGGTGGTGCGCAGGACGGTGGCGGGGACGGTGGTGAGGGGGACGTCGCCGGTGGTGCCCTGGGCATGGGTCACGGTGATGGTGCTGCCGGCCCGGTTCCTGATGGCCTGGAGTGGCGTGGTCCAGGTCCCGGGGTCGACGTAGGTGGAGCCGGCGACGCCAGTGAGGACGTCCGTTCCGGCGGGTCCGATGACGGCGAGAGACCGGAGCGTTGCGGGCAGTGGCAGGGCCGATGAGGTGTTGGTGAGCAGGACCGTGGAGGCGAGGGCCGCCTCGTGGGCGAGGCTCTGGTGCGCGGGGGTGCTGACGTCCTGGGCAGGGGCGGGGACGGGGTTGTCGACGAGACCGTTGGCGAACATCGTGACGAGGACGCGGCGGGCCGCGTCGTCGAGACGGGCGGGGGAGACGGAGCCGTTCGTGAGGTCTCCGGGGGCCAGCCTGACTCCGCCGGGGCCGAGTCCGGCGAGGTCCATGCCGGCCTTGGCGGCGGCGACCGCGTCGTCGCCGGCCCAGAAGTCGGGGACCGTGTAGCCCTGGAGGCCGAGACGGTGCTTGACGTCGTCGAAGAGGGCCGGGTTCTGGGTGGCGAAGATGCCGTTGATCTTCGGGTAGGCCATCATCACCGAGGTGGTGGGGGCGGCGGCGATCACGCGGCGGAACGGCGCCTGGTAGATCTCGTGCATGGCGCGGTCGGATACCAGGGTGTCGGTGAAGAAGCGGTTCGCTTCCTGGGTGTAGGCGGCGAAGTGCTTGATGGTGGCGGTGACCTGACGGCTCTGCATGCCTGTGGTGAGGGCTGCTCCGATGCGGCCGGCGAGCAGCGGGTCCTCGCCGAGGCTTTCGGCCTGTCGGCCGAAGTGCCAGGTGCGGGTGAGGTCGATGGTGGGGCCGAGGAGGTTGTTGTAGCCCTTGGCACGCCCCTCCGTACCGATGGCTACACCGATGCGGCGGGCCAGGTCGTCGTCGAAGGCTGCGGCCTGGGCGAGTGGCACGGGGAAGGCGGTGACGTTCTGCTCGCCGCGGAGTCCGGCCGAGGCGTCGATCATGGTGAGGGCGGGGATGCCGAGGTGGCCGAGAACGGCGAAGTCGCAGCGGACGAGCGCTTCCTTCTCGGCTGCCGTCATCCGTGCGAGGAGGGCGGCGGCTCGCTGGTGGGCCTGCGGGTCCGGGGCTGCGGCGGTGCGGGCGTCGGCCGCCCGGGCCGTCGCGGTGGGTGCCGTGCCGGCGGCGACAGCGACGGCTATGGCGGAGGACAGGAAGATACGTCGGTTCACGGCGACTCTCCGGACAGTGGGGGCGGCGGGGTGAGACCCGCCGAATTGGATTCTGCTTGTCCGGCCTTAGGGGAATGGGCCGGTTTCTTCGGCGTTTCCCTGGAGGTTCTCCGCGTCCCGCGAACACCTTCAGGAGTCTTCCAGGCGCCCTGATTTCGGCACCTCACGCGAACCGAGAAACTACGACGGGTAATGCTCCCGGTCAACCCTTTGTGTCCATTGAAATCACCCTGACAGGCTTCCACCTGCAATGATTCGGGCCGTATTTCTTGGTGAAGCGTGAAACGCTCCCTGCCTGATAACCGGTTCGGCAAGGTTCGCATACAAAGATTCGATGGCTTTAATCTGTCCGGTGGATGGGTCGAGGAATTTCTCTTGATAGGGGAGTGCCCGGCATGGCATCTCCTCCATGTCGGGCAATCGCGGGACGGTTGATTTATGGGAAACTATTCTTCAGTGGAGATGAGGGTGTGTGTTCCGGGAGTGAGCCCGATGGGTTCGCGCCCCGGCAGCTCGACGATGGCCGTGCAGTTCGGGGGCACCGTGATGTCGGCCCGAATGCCGTCCGCCGTGGCTTCCCAGGACAGGGAGGCTGATCCGTGGGGTGTGTCGTAGCGGGTGCGGGCCCACGTGATGCCGCCCCCCGGCCGGGGCCGGAAGGTGAGGGCTCGGGCGCCGGGGGCGGTGACTTCGATACCGCCGACGACGCGATGGAGCCAGTCCGCGACGGCGCCGAGGGCGTAGTGGTTGAACGAGGTCATGCCGCCGGGGTTGAGGGTGCCGTCGGGACGCATGCTGTCCCAGCGTTCCCAGATGGTGGTGGCGCCCATGGTGACGGTGTAGAGCCAGGAAGGGCATCGGGTCTGCAGCAGCAGCCGGTAGGCCGTGTCGAGGTGTCCGGTGTCGGTCAGCGCGTCGCAGATGAGGGGGGTGCCGACGAAGCCGGTGGCGATGCGGGCGCCGTCCTGTTCGACGAGTTCGGCCAGGCGGCGACCGGCAGCCTGGCGTCTGTGGGGGTCGAGGAGGTCGAAGGTGATGGCGAGGGCGTAGGCGGTGGGGCTGTCGCTGGTCATGCGGCCGTCGGCGTGGACGTAGCGGCGCTGGAAGGCCGTGGCGATCTCGTTGGCCAGGGTGTCGTAGTGAGTGGCGTCGCCGGTGTTGCCCAGTTCGGTGGCGGCACGGGCGAGGTGGCGTGCGGAGTGGGCGAAGTAGGCGGTGGCGACCAGGTGGCGGTCGGTGCGGCCGGCGGCCGGGTCGTCCGGCGGGGCCGCGGGGTCGAGCCAGTCACCGAGCTGGAAGCCGGCGTCCCAGATCCGGTCGGGTCCTGCGAGCTTCTCGACGAGGTCCACCCAGGCTCTGCCCATGGGGTAGTGACGCCGCAGGAGTTCGAGGTCTCCGAACCGCTGGTAGAGGACCCAGGGGGTGAGGGTGGCGACGTCGCCCCAGGCAGCTCCGGGCTGGATGGGGGTCCACATCGGTTCGCCGGGGATGACGGGGACGTACCAGGGGATGGTGCCGTCCGGCAGCTGTTCGAGTCCGACGTCGGCGAGCCAGGAGTCGAGCATGCCGGCGCAGTCGTAGAGGAAGCTCGCGGTGGGGGCGAAGACCTGGATGTCTCCGGTCCAGCCGAGGCGTTCGTCGCGCTGGGGGCAGTCGGTGGGGATGTCGACGAAGTTGCCGCGCATGCTCCACAGCACGTTCTCGTGCAGGCGGTTGACCATCGGGTCGCTGCACTCGAACCAGCCGGTACGGCGCATGTCCGTGTGATACACGCGTGCGGTCACGTTCCGCGGGTCGAGCTCGCCGGGCCAGCCGGTGATCTCGGCGTATCGGAAACCGTGGAGCGTGAAGCGGGGCTCCCAGGTGTACGGCCCGCTTCCGGGAAGGACGAGGGTGTCGGTGGCACGCGCTTCGCGCAGGGGGCGGGTGGCGAGTTCTCCGTCTTGGAGGACCTCGGCGTGCCTGAGGGTGAGGGTGGTGCCCGCGGGCCCGTCGGCGGTGATGCGCAGTCGGCCCACGAGGTTCTGCCCGAAGTCGAGCAGGTGGCGGCCGTCGGCGGTGCGCGTGACGGAGACCGGGCCGAGTTCCTCGGTGCAGCGGACCGGAGGGCCTTCGGGCGCGACGAGGGTCCCGGGGTCTCTGCTGCCGGTGCGTACGGGGGTCCAACCGTCCCGTGGCGCGCCCGGGGTGGCCCAGCGCGGATCGTGCGAACGGGCGTCGAAGGTCTCTCCCTCGTACAGTCCGCTGGTCAGGATCGGGCCGAAGGCGGCGTCCCAGGTGTGATCGGTGGCGACCACGGTGGTGGCGCCATCGGTGTAGGTGATCTCCAGCTGGGCGATGAGGGACTGGTCGGTGCCGTAGATGTCGCGGGTGCCGCCGTCGAAGCCGTACTTGCCGCGGTACCAGCCGTCCGCCAGCCAGGCTCCGATGGTGTTGGCTCCGGTCGTCAGGAGCGTGGTGACGTCGTGGGTGCGGTACCGAAGGCGATGGGGGTAGACCGTCCAGCCCGGGGCGAGGGTCTCGTCGCCGATTCGCGTGCCGTTGATCTCGGCTTCGTACAGGCCGTGGGCGGTGATGTAGAGCCGGGCACGCTCGATCGGCTTGCCGTCGGCCTGGAAGTGCTTGCGTACCCGGGCCGGGCGGCGCTCCGTGCCGGGGTCTTCGTCCCAGGCGGCCGCGACGGGAACAGCGGACCAGTCCTGTGGTGCGAGGAGGCCGGCCTCGACGGCGCGGGGCGCGCTCCACGCGGAGTGCGTGGCGTCGGCTGTCCGCCAGGTGCGCACGCGGACGACCGCGTCTTCACGGGAGGCGAGCGGTTCGCCGGGCCAGGGTACGAGGACGTGGTCGGAGGTGGTGACGGGGCCGGTTCGGTGGGTCCGGCGGTCGCGCCGTACTTCGACTTCGTAGGCGTGCTGGTCGCCGTAGTCGCTGGGATTGGTCCAGGACAGCCGGGGGGTGCCGGTTCCGATGCCGAGGCCGTCCGGGAGGTGCTCGAAGCGCACCGGGGAGGGCTGGGAGGGCTGCAAGGGAGGGGCCTTTCGTGGGCTCGGGAGGGTGGGGCGCGGGCTGGTCAGCCCTTGACCGCTCCCGAGGTGAGGCCCTTCATGACCTTCTGGTTGAGGAAGAGGTAGATCACGAGGGTGCCGAAGACGTTGATGCAGATGGCCGCGAACAGCGGGCCGTACTGGGTGGCGCCGAAGTCGCCGGTGAAGTTCAGCAGGCCGACCTGGATGGTGCGCAGGTCCTGGCTGTTGGTGAAGGTGAGGGCGACGAGCAGGTCGTTCCAGATGAAGAAGAACTGCACCAGGCCGACGGTGAGCAGGGCGTTGCGGACCATGGGGACGCTGATGGTCCAGAAGGCGCGCAGGATGCCGGCGCCGTCGAGTGTGGCGGCTTCGAAGAGCTCGCGGGGAACGCTCTTGTAGTAGGTGGCCATCATGAAGACGGTCAGCGGCAGGCCTGTGCCTGTGTAGGTGAGGACGAGCGGCCACAGGGTGCCGGAGAGGCCGGTCTGGAAGTAGATGGTGAACAGCGGCAGCAGGATCATCTGCGGGGGGATCATCATGCCGGCGAGGAAGACCAGGAGGGTGAGGTTGCGGCCCTTCCAGACCATGATCTGCAGGGCGAAGCCCGCCGCGGTGCCCAGGAGGAGTATGAGGGCGAGGGAGGGAGCGACGGCTAGGAGGCTGTTCTTGAGGTAGAGGCCGATGTTGCCGGTGGTCCAGGCTTCGGCGTAGTTGCCCCACTCCCAGGTGGTGGGCAGGCTCCAGGTGGAGTTGTCGAGGTAGTCGCTGTTGGACTTCAGCGAGGTCAGGAACATCCAGATCAGCGGGTAGACCTCGATGACCAGCAGGACGGCGACGGCGAGCCGGATCCACACGCGGCCGCCGGCCTTGCGCGCGGGGCGTGTGGACTGCCTGGTCCGCCGGTGGCCGGTGCTGGTGGTCTTCAGCGGGGTGTCGATGGCCATGGCGTTCAGCTCTCCGTGTTGTCGCGCCGCGAGACGCGGTAGACCGCCAGGCTCACCATCAGGCAGACGACGGTGAGCAGCAGCGCGATGGTGCTGCCGTAGCCGTACTCGCTGTAGGTGAACGACGACTGGAACATGTACAGGGTCAGCGGGGTGGTGCCGTTGCCGGGCCCGCCGTTGGTGAGGGCGACGACGGAGTCGAAGACCTTGAGAGTGCCGTTGACGCTGAAGATCAGGGAGGACATCAGGACGGGCAGGGACAGCGGCAGGACGATGTGGCGGATGAGGCGGAAGCCGGAGGCGCCGTCGAGGCGGGCGGATTCGAGGACCTCGTCGGGGATGTCGACGAGGCCGGCGAACAGCAGGACGGCGTAGAAGCCCATGGAGCGCCAGATGTCCATGATGATCAGGACCCAGAAGGCGCTGCCGGCGTTGCCGAAGAAGTCGATGGATTCCAGGCCGACGGCGTTGAGGAGGGAGTTGACCGGTCCGGGCTGGGGGGCGACCTGGAAGAGCTTCTGGAAGAGCAGGCCGACGGCGACGGTGGGCAGGATGACGGGGAAGAAGACCAGGGTGCGGATGAGCGCGGAGGCCCTCTTGAGGAAGAAGACGTAGAGCAGGGCCAGGAGGTAGCCGGCGACGACCTGGCCGGCGGTGACGATGACCGCGTACTTGAGGGTGAACCAGAGGGCGTCGTGGACGGCTGGGTCATCGAAGAGCCGGGTGAAGTTGGCCAGGCCGTTGCCGGTGAAGCCCTCGATGGAGTTGCCCTTGGTGAAGGAGTACCCGAGCGACCACACCATGGGGACGAGCATGATCAGTGTGTAGACGAGGAGTGCGGGACCGAGCAGGATCGCGATCGCCCTGCGGTCACCGAGTACGCGGTGCATGAGTGGTGTCCACTTCGTTTCTGGTGGAGGGCTGGCCAGGCGGTGACGGGCGGCGCGCCGGGTGCCGGCGGGCCGCCCGTCAGAGGGTTACTGGCTGCCGAGCGCGGCCTGGACGGTCTCCATGAACTTCTGGGGGCTCACGCTGCCGTTGACGAGTCCGGTGGCGGTGGTGTTGCTGATGGTGGTCGCCTTGGTGCTGAAGAGGGCCTCGAACCACAGGACGTTCCGCTGGGAGGAGCTGATGGTCCTGCGGACTGTGGCAGCGACCTCGTTGGCGTCCTTGACCTGGGCGTTGACCTTGAAGCCGGAGATGGTGCCGTGGTCCTTCAGGGCGGTGGCGCCGTAGTTCTCGGCGATGCAGCCGACCCAGGCGCCGGTCTTCTTGTCGAAGCTCTTCGAGCCGAGGGTGACGGCCAGACCGATGTTGGAGGGGTACTGGTCGACGGAGCCGGCGCCGCCCTTGACCGCGGGGAAGGGCATGAAGCCGACGTTCTCGGCACCGACCTTGTTCTGCTTGGGATCGGCGATGTTGGCCAGGGCCCAGCTGCCCATGTAGAACATGCCGGACTTGCCGGTGAGGAACTGGTTCATCGCGGTGTCGTAGTCGATGGAGCCGACGCCCTTGCCGAAGTAGCCCTTCTTGCCGAGGGCTGCGATCTCCTCGGCCGCCTTGACGTACTGGGGGTCGGTCAGCTTCGCCGTGCCGGCGTCGACCTTGTCGAGGGCGTCGGGGCCCAGGCTGCGGTAGAGGTAGCCGCTGATGAGGCGGGTGAGCGGCCAGCCCTGCGCGCCGGACGCCGAGAAGGGCTGGATGCCCTTGGCGTTGAGCTTGTCCGCGGCGGCCAGCAGCTCGTCCCACGTGCCGGGGACGGCGATGCCGTTCTCCTGGAAGAGCTTCTTGTTGTAGAAGATCCCCTCGATGTTGTACTCGTACGGCAGAGCCATCAGCTTGCCGCCGTACAGGGCCTTGATGGTGGAGACCGCTGCCGGCTCCAGCTGGTCGAGGACTCCGAGACGGTCGAGCTCCATCTGGATGTCCGCCACCTTGCCGCTCTTGGCGAGCTGCTTGGTCAGCGCGGGGGCGTTTCCGGCGGCGAACTGGGCGGGCAGCGCGTCCTGGCCGGCGAGCAGCTGGAGCTTCTGGTCCAGCTGGGCCTGGGGGACGGTCTCGACCTTCAGCGGCAGTGCGGCGTTCTCGGTCTTGCAGGTGCTCGTGGAGAGTGTGGTCAGCGCCGTGCGCGTGGTCGTGTTCTCGGTGACGCTGAGGTACTTGAATTCCTTGGACGCCGCGGAGGTGCCCCCGCCGCTGCCGCCACAGGCGGTGGCGAGAACGGCCATGGACATGACGCTGGCCGTGACGAAGGTCAGCCGACGGGCGCGGATCGTGCGGTGGGGCACTGGGACTCCCAGGGATCGTGAGAGAAGAAGGGGCGCTCAGCGGGCGCGAGGGGCGGCGGGAAGAGCGGCCGCGCAGAGATAGAGTCGTGTAGAACGTTCTCCATCCGAACTGGCAACACCATGACGCCATCCCTCTGGCAACGTCAAGACACAGACGCGTAACATCAGCGTTGTCTGGTCGAGTGATTCAATCCATGTGCCGACCGATACGTAGAACGTTGCACTCGGAGTGAGGAGATCGGAGCTCTCATGGCCGCGGACAGCTCGTCCAGGAACACCAAGCGGGTGACCATCACCGATGTCGCCCGCCACGCGGGGGTGTCGACCGCCGCCGTGTCCAAAGTCATGCGCAACGCCTACGGCGTGAGCCCCGCCATGCAGGAACGGGTCCGCTCCTCCATGGCGGAGCTGGGCTACCGCCCCCACGCCGCGGCCAGGGGCATGCGAGGACGCACGTACACGATCGGGGTCCTGCTCGACAACGTCCGCAACCCGTTCTTCGCCGACGTCCTCGACGGGATCCGCGACGAGCTGAAGGACAGCGAGTACACGGTGCTGATCGGCGCGGCCGGCTTCGGCGCCGAGGAACAGGCGCGCGTCACCCGCTCGATGGTGGACCGTCAGATGGACGGCCTGATCCTCATCGCCCCGGCGACCCCGCGCTCCGAGGTCCTGGCCACGGCCGCGGAGACACCCACCGTGGTCATCGGACACCACGACAGCTCCGACCTGCACGACTCGGTCATCGACGCGGACGATCTCGGGGCAGCCCTGGTGGTGGACCATCTCGTCCAGCTCGGACACCAGGACATCGCCCTGGTATCGGCGGCCGGGAACAGGGCCGGACGCTGGCAACGGCCGCCGGAGACCGCGCTGACCGATGGATACCTGCGCGCCATGGAGCACCACGGTCTGGCCGACCGGGCTCTGGTTCACCGCGCCGCCTACTCCGACGACGGCGGCCACGCGGCCGGCCTGATCCTGCTGTCCGGCGACAGGCGGCCCACAGCCGTCCTGACGGGCGCCGACGTGGCGGCCATGGGCGTCTACCGGGCCGCGGACGATCTGGGACTCACCGTTCCCGGCGATGTATCGCTCGTCGGCTACAACAACACCGCGGTCGCCGCCCTCGCCCCCGTGCGGCTGACCAGCGTCGACCAGGCAGGGCACACCATGGGGGCGACAGCGGCCAGGATGCTCATCGAGCGGGTGGAAGGACGGCGCGACCGGGCCGTCCGGACGACGATGACCCCGCGCCTGATCGTGCGGCGCAGCACCGCCGCGCCCCGCTCCCGGTAGCGGCACCCCGTCGGCGCCGGTTGCGGCAGGGACGCGGCCGCGCGCGCCCGGGGTTCCCCTGGTTCTCCCGCGCGGACCGGCAGACCTGTGGGCCGTGTGCTCGCCGAGCACACGGCCCCGAGTGCGATTCCTGTCCCGGTTCACGGAGCGCGGACGTCCGGGGCGGGCGAACGGCGCGGCGTCGGGAGGCCACAGGGTGTCATGGCCGGTCACCCGGGAGTGGGCCCGCGGGCACGACCCCCCGGCGGGCGGCGGGAAGGAGCGCCGCGGCCATGGCCGCGGTGGCTCCGCCCAGGAGGGCGACGGCGACCGCGAGGCTGCCGGCCGCGCTCTTGCCTCCCAGCAGCACCAGCGGGCAGAGGAACTCCCCGAGGAAGAAGGCCGCGGTCCACAACCCCATGCCACGCCCGCGGTCGGCGAAGCTGAGCCGGGACATGGCGCGGGTCACCAGTGAGGGCAGCAGCATGCCGGTGCCGACGCAGTTGACGACCGCTCCGATGACCAGGAGCGGGAGGCTGTCGGCGAGGCCCATGAGCAGGAATCCGACGGCGCACAGGCCGAGCATGGCGGGCAGCCGGTGCCGCTGGCGCGGGGAGAGGCGGGTGAAGATGACGGAGCCGACGACGGTGGCGGCGCTGGCCACCGCGGTGACGGCGCCGATGGCGCCGGTGGAGTCGACGCCGACGTCGTCCAGGAGGTACGCCATCTCGACCGGAACCGTGTAGAAGACGAGGGCTCCGAAGACGGTCAGGAGGCAGATTCCCGCCATACGGCGTACGGGGAAGGGACGCCGCGGTGATTCCGGGCGCTTCGTGTCTTCCTGCCTCGCCGGAAGGCCGGCCGGAAGGAGCCGGGCCATGAGCGGGGCGAGGAGCAGGCCGACGCCGTAGAGCCAGAACGGGGCTTTCCAGTTCGCCGCGCCCAGAGCGCCTCCGACGACGAAGAAGACGGTGGCGGACGCGGACGCGCACATGGTCTGAAGGGCGAGGTAGCGGTCGCGGAGTTCACCGCTGTAGTAGTCGCCGATGAGGGTCGTACAGGCGGTCATGATGGCGGCTTCGGTGACACCGACGAGGATGCGGCTGACGAGGATGGCGTGGAGGGAGTCCAGCCAGAGCGGGGCGGTTCCGAACACCGCGTACAGGGCGGTGGCAGCCACCAGGAGGTGCTTGCGGCCGAGGCGGTCGACGATGACACCGGCGAAGGGGGCGAGCACGGCCAGGGCCAGGGCGGGGATGGTCAGCATGACGGGCACCAGCGCCGCGCTGCCGGGGACGTCGGCGAAGTGGTCCTGCATGCGGGGCAGTACGGGCGCGAGAAGGACGGCCCCCAGGACGGGCAGGCAGCTGCCGGCCATGAGCGTGACGGCGGGGAGCCGTCCGGCGTGGGTGGGGACCTGACCGGGGGATGACTTGGCGGCGGGTGCGGGCATGACGGCACTCCAGAGCGCGAGGGTGAGGATACGGGGCGCCCGGTCCGCGGACGGCCGGCCTGAGCGGGGCGGGCGGGGGAGCGGGGCGGGAGGTGCCCTCGACTATGCGGGTCGCCGGGCGTGCTGCCCACCCTTCGCGTCATCCGGTTTCACGATGCGTCCCATCCACGGGGTGGATGGCAGGAAAGGCGCTGCATTCCTGGGATGCCGGTGTCGGTGGGACGGGTTCCGGGATCAGATGTCCGTCTCGGCGATTCGCCTGCCGACCCTGGCCGCGGTCTCGCGGAGCCAGATGTGGGCGGCGTCGTGGGTGTGGACGGGGTGCCACCAGAGCGCCTCGCGCAGCGGGACCGCTTCGTAGGGCGGTTCGAGGATGCGCACGGCGGTCCCGGGAGCGAGCAGCCGGGCGAGGCGGGCCTGGACCAGGGCGATCCGGCGGGTGTTGGCCACGAGAGCGGGCAGGGCGTGGAAGCTGTCCACGGAGACTTCGACGCGGGGCTCGATGCCGAGCATGCCGAGCTGGCGTACGGCGGGGGCGTCGTAGGTGCGCTGGTAGGTGACCCAGGGCAGCCGGGCGAGGTCCTGGCGGGTGAGGCGGTCGTCGACGCTGGGGTGGTCGTCGGCGACGACGAAGACCCACCGGTCGTCGTAGAGGTCGGTGGCGGGGAAATCGCTGATGACGCCATGCGGCATGAGCA
Organism: Streptomyces sp. Qhu_M48; assembly: GCF_051305195.1. Lineage (NCBI taxonomy): Bacteria > Bacillati > Actinomycetota > Actinomycetes > Kitasatosporales > Streptomycetaceae > Streptomyces > Streptomyces sp. Qhu_M48. Next base: position 3,263,198 of record NZ_CP195432.1, read on the forward strand.
GGCCGTCGGTGGCGCTGAGCAGGCTGGCCGTGTCATCGACGACGGTGATGGGAGTGCGGGTGAAGCGGAGGCGGATCCCCGGGGCCTCCTCGTGGATGACGCGGGCGAGTTCCACACCGAAGACGTCGACGGCGTAGTCGGAGGCGACGAGGCGGAATTCCCGGGTCTCGGTGGCGGGGTCGAAGGTCGCCTGACTGGCGAACAGGCGCTCAAGGACGTCGTAGGCGGTGGACGTCCGGTCCAGCAAAACCTGCCCGAGGGCGGTGAGTTCGTACTGGCTGCCGACGCGGGAGAGGAGCTCGTCGCCGAAGTGCCGGCGCAGCCGGCCCAGTGCGGCGCTCATGGCGGGCTGGCTGAGGCCTACCCGCTGCCCCGCCTTGGTGACGTTGCGTTCTTCGAGCAGGGCACGGAGTGCGACGACCAGGTTGAGGTCGAGTCGGGCGAGGTTCACCGGGTCTGTTCCCTTCAAGCGCGGCATGGCCAGGTGCTATTTGTTCAATGGATGACAGTAATCCATATAATCAATTTCCCTGATTGCTGGGGACGGGTTCAGATTAGTCCCATCGCAATCAGGAGGACATGTCGGTGAAACCTGAATCCGCTTCCGACCTATTCGCCGGGCCCTTCGCTCTCGGCACTCTTTCCACCGTCGACGGCCCGGCCTTCCCCGCGCTCGTCGACCCCGAAGGCCGGGCTCTCGACCTGCGGGCGGCACTGGCCGATCCGTCGCTGACCATGCGCGGGCTGCTGGAGCAGTGGCCGGGCGTCCTGCCCCGGCTGCACGCCCTCGCGGGCGACGCGGCGCTCGCGTGGCGCCCGCTGTCGGACTTCCGCGTCCTGGCCCCGGTGGAGCCCCGCCAGATCTTCCAGTCGGGCGCCAACTACCGCCAGCACGTCATCGACCTGCACGTCGCCCATCGGGACCCGGCCGACGGACGCTCCGAGGAAGAGGCGCGCGCCGAGGCGGCCGAGATCATGGACCGGCGCGCCGCCGAAGACCTTCCGTATGTGTTCATCGGCCTGCCCAGCGCGGTCACCGGACCCTACGACGACGTCACCCTGCCCACGTGGGCGGCCAAGCCGGACTGGGAGCTGGAGCTGGCCGTGGTGATCGGCCGCCCGGCCTTCCGGGTATCCAGCGCGGAGGCCCTCGACCACGTCGCCGGCTACACCATCGCCAACGACCTGACCGACCGGGCCACGGTGTTCCGCAGGGACATGCCGCAGATCGGCACGGACTGGCTGCGCAGCAAGAACGCTCCCGGCTTCACTCCCCTGGGACCGTGGATCGTCCCCGCCGAGTCCGTCGGCGACACCTGCGACCTGCGGCTGACGCTGAAGCTCAACGGCGAGGTCATGCAGGACGAGTCCACGAAGGACATGATCTTCGACGTGGCACGCATGGTGTCCTACGCCTCCCAGAGCGCGCGTCTTCTGCCCGGCGACCTCGTGCTCACCGGATCCCCCGCGGGCAACGGAATGCACTGGGGACGCCTGCTCCAGGACGGCGACGTCATGGACTCCTCGATCACCGGCCTCGGCGCACAGCGCACCCGATGTCTCGCGGAGGAAGCATGAACCGCACCGACCCGGCGGGCGCGATCGCGCAGGCCGCCGAGGAATGCTCCAACTGGGGCCGTTGGGGCGAAGACGACCGCCTGGGGACAGTGAACTTCCTCGACGCGTCCAAGCGCAGACAGGGCGCCCAGCTCATCCACCGGGGCGTGACGTTCTCGCTCTCCCAGCGCTTCGACATCAACGGGCCGCAGAAGGGCTGGCGGCGCCGGACGAACCCCGTCCACACCATGCTCGACACCGGCACGGACGCCGCCCTGGGCAACCAGGGACTGCCCCACGGCATCGGCGGCGCCGACGACGTGATCGCCATGCCGCTGCAGTGCTCGACCCAGTGGGACGGCCTGGGCCACATCTTCGACCACGGCAAGGCATGGAACGGCCGCCCTGCCGAGCAGGTCGTCACCTCCGACGGCGACCAGATCACCGGCATCGAGCACATGGCCGCGGACATCGCCGGACGCGCCGTCCTCCTGGACGTCGGCCGGACCGCCGGAACGGACGGCGAGCTGCCCGACGGGTTCGCCATCACCGAAGAGCACCTGACGGCCGCGGCCACGGCACACGGAGTCACGGTCGGCCGCGGTGACATCGTCCTCGTACGGACCGGGCAGCTCGCCCGGGTACGCAGGGACGGGTGGGGCGACTACGCCGGCGGAGCCGCCCCGGGCCTGTCGTTCACCACGGCTTCCTGGCTGCACACGAGCGAGATCGCGGCGATCGCGACCGACACGTGGGGCTTCGAGGTGCGGCCCAACGAGTTCGACCACGCCTTCCAGCCGCTGCACCAGGTCGTCATCCCCCACATCGGGCTGCTCATCGGCGAGATGTGGGACCTGGAAGCCCTCGCGGAGGACTGCGCCGCCGACGGCGTGTACGAGTTCTGGCTCACCGCCGCCCCCCTGCCCATCACCGGCGCCGTCGGGTCGCCCGTCAACCCCGTCGCCGTCAAGTAGTCCCGGGGCCCACAGCCCGAGGAACAAGGGAGTTCCCCATGAGCACACCCCGCAGAGTCCTGGTCATCGGCGGAGGGGCTGCCGGAAACGCCGTCACGATCCTGCTGCGCCGCGCCGGCGTCGACATCGACCTGGTCGAGGCCAAGGACGACTGGAACGCCACCGCCGGATCAGGCATCACGCTTCAGGGCAACGCCCTGCGGGTGCTGCGCGAGCTGGGCGTCTGGGAGGAGGTCAAAGCCTCCGGATTCGGATTCGGATCGGTCGGGATCACCACTCCCGGCGGAGACGTCCTGCACGTCCACCGTGACCTGCGCACCGGTGGCGACGACCTTCCGGCGACAGTGGGCATGCAGCGGCCGCGGCTGCAGCAGATCCTCATCGAAGCCGTCCGAGCCAGCGGCGCGACCATCCGACTGGGCACGACCGCCACCGTCCAGGACCAGGACGCGACCGGAGTGTCCGTCGCTCTGAGCGACGGCAGCACCCACCGCTACGACCTGGTCATCGCCGCCGACGGACTTGGCTCGGCCACCCGCGCACAGATCGGGATCACGGACAAGCCCGAGCCCACGGGCATGGCCATCTGGCGCGTTGCCGCCCCGCGGCCCCTGGGCGTCGAGCGCACCGACCTCGCCTACGGGGGCCCGGCCTTCATCGCCGGCTACTGCCCCACCAGCCCCACCACCCTGTACGCGTACGTGGTCGAGGCCAACCGCGACCGGGCCTCCATACCCGCCGATTCCTACGCGCGGGAGATGCGCCGGATCGCCTCCGCGTACGGGGGTGCCTGGCCGGCCATCACCGCTTCGATCACTGATCCGTCCAAGGTCAACTACACCTGGTTCGACCGGCTGCTGGTCGAAGGCTCGTGGCATCGCGGACGGGTCGTCCTGGCCGGTGACGCAGCCCATTGCTGCCCGCCCACACTCGCGCAGGGAGCAGCGCTGTCGCTGGAGGACGCATGGGTCCTCGCACAGCTGCTGACCGAGTCCGCGACCTGGGACGAGGAACTGCTGCAGGCCTACTACGAGCGGCGGATGGCGAGGGTCCGACCGGTGGTGGAGGCGTCCGTCCAGATCGGCCAGTGGCAGCTCGACGGTGTCCGTGACGCCGACGTTCCCGGCCTGATGGGCCGCACCATGACGATGCTCAGGGAACTGCCGTGACCTCACCCACCGTGGACGTGCACGCGCACGTCCTCCTCCCGCGGATCGAGGCCCTCGTCGCCGACCAGGCCGGCTACGCGCTCGCCAAGGAGCTCGACGCCCGCCGCAACGGGCCCGCCGCACTCGCGGTCAGCGGCCCGATGGTCCGGGACCGGATCGCCAGCCTCACCGACGTGACGGTGCGCCTGGCCGACATGGACGCGCAGGGAGTCGATGTCCAGCTGGTCAGTCCGTCGCCCTCGCACTACCACTACTGGGCCGGCGCTCCGACGGCCGAGAAGGTCTGCCGGCTCGCCAACGAGGCCACCGCGGCCCACTGCGCCCAGGCTCCGGAGCGGCTCCGCGGACTGGGTCTGGTGCCGCTGCAGCACCCCGCGCTGGCCGTCGACGCCCTCGACCACGCACTGGACCAGGGCCTGGCCGGCGTGGAGATCTCCAGCCACGCGCCGGGCCGGGAACTGTCCGATCCCGCCTACGAGCCCCTGTGGTCCCGCGCCGAGGAGACGGGGGCCGTCATCTTCCTGCATCCGTTCGGATGCACGCTCGACGAGCGCCTCGACCAGTGGTACCTGTCCAACACCGTCGGCCAGCCCACCGAGAACGCCGTAGCCCTGTCCCACCTCATCTTCTCCGGCGTCCTCGACCGGCACCCCGGGCTGAAGATCATCGCCGCTCACGGCGGCGGCTACCTGCCCACTCACATCGGACGCAGCGACCACGCCTGGCGGGCCCGCAGCGACGCGTCGGCGGGCTGCGCCCGGGAACCCAGCAGCTACCTGCGGCGCCTCTACTTCGACTCCCTCGTCCACGACCCGGCCGTACTGCGAACGCTGGTGGACGCCGTCGGCGCCGACCGAGTGCTGCTCGGGTCCGACTTCCCCTTCGACATGGGAACGGGCGACCCCGTCGCCGCACTGCGGTCGGCCGGCCTGCCCGAAGCCGACTTCGAGGCCGTCCGCGGCGGCAACGCCACCTCGCTGCTCAACCTTTCCCCCGCCTGAGGAGGCAACCGACATGAGCACGAACCGCCTGCTCACCCACCTGCGGCACGTGGATCTCGCCGTGCCCGACTACGACAAGCAGCTCGACTTCTACGCCGGTGTCTGGGGCCTGACCAAGGTCACGGAGGACTCCGGAATCTCCTTCCTCGCCGCCGAGGGAAGCCCGGAACAGTACGTGGTCCGGCTGCGCAAGGCCGACGAGAAGCGTCTGGACCTGGTCTCCTACGGCGCCGCCACCCCGGCGGACGTGGACACGCTCGCCGAACAGCTCCTCGCCGGGGGCGTTCAGCTGATCACCCGGCCCGGCACCGTCGACACCCCCGGCGGCGGCTACGGCTTCCGGTTCTTCGACATCGACGGCCGGCCCATCGAGGTCTCCGCCGACGTCGAGGTCCGCCGGCACCGCAAGATCGAGGAGAAGGAGGCCATCCCGGTCAAGCTGTCGCACGTCGTCCTCAATTCCCCCGACCTGGAGCGCACCCGCGCCTGGTACGAGCAGCACCTCGGCTTCCGCCTGTCGGACTCGCTCAGCTCGCCCCACATGGGCGACGTCATGCACTTCATGCGGATCAGCAACCAGCACCACTCCATGGCGCTGGCCAAGGGCCCGCACACCTCGCTGCACCACATCTCCTTCGAGATGCGAGGCATCGACGAGTACATGCGCGGCACCGGACGGGTCATCCGCGCCGGCCACACCAAGCTCTGGGGCCCGGGACGGCACATGGCGGGTGACAACACCTTCACCTACTTCCTCGACCCGCACGGCAACACCGTCGAGTACACCACCGAGCTCGAAGAACTCGACGAGGACACCTGGCACCCCCACGTCTACGACTTCTCGAAGCCCGAGGTCACCGACCAGTGGGGCACAGCGAACCCGATGAACGAGCTCGTCGCCAAGGAGTCCTTCAACGACCCCGACCGTGGCTGCTTCGTCGCCCCGCCGGTCTAGTCCGGCCCAGTCCCCGGGGCGCGGCGGCCGTGTCCCGCCCTGACGACAGCCGCCGCGCCCCGGCCACGGCTCACGAGGCCGGGCCCTCGCCCCGAGGATCCGCCACCCGGTGGTTCCTCTCCGTGCAGGGCAGGCCCCGGCCCCGTGTCCGACGTTCCTCCTCACTCCTTGGAGCCGCCATGCGCTTCGCCGCCTTCGAGTACCGGCACCGGACCCGTGTCGCCGTCGTGGAAACCGACGGCACGCTGTTCCCGCTGCCGGGGGTCACCTCGCTGACCGACCTGATCCGTGAAACGGGCGGCCTTGCCGGGCTGCTCGCGGCCGGACAGGCCGCTCTGGACGTACCGCCCGGGCCGCACGTCTCCCACGTCCGGCTGCTCTCCCCTCTGCAACCCTCCTCGGTACGGGACTTCGTCACCTTCGAGGAGCACGTCGAGGGCGTACGCCGCTCGGTGAGCGGCGAGGCCGGGGTCCCGGCGCGGTGGTACGAGGCGCCGACGTACTACTTCACCAACCCCCACGCCATCTTCGGCCCCCACGACGACGTGCCCATGCCCCCCGGATCGAACGTGCTCGACTTCGAGCTGGAGGTGGCGGCCGTCATCGGACGGGACGGCCGCGACCTGACCCCCGAGCAGGCCAGGGACCACATCGTCGGGTACACGATCTTCAACGACTGGTCCGCGCGGGACTTGCAGGCCGCCGAGATGCAGGTCGGTCTCGGGCCCTGCAAAGGCAAGGACTCCGCCACCACCCTGGGCCCCTACCTGGTCACGGCGGACGAGCTTGAGCCCTACCGCGACGCCGACGGATTCCTCCGACTCGCCCTGACCGCCCAGGTCAACGACGAGACCGTCGGATCCGACCTCCTGTCCAACATGAGCTGGACCTTCGAGGAGATGACCGCCTACGCCTCGCGCGGCACCCGGATCGTCGCCGGCGACGTCCTCGGGTCCGGAACCTGCGGCAACGGCGGCTGCCTGGCCGAACTGTGGGGCCGATCCGGCCGGCACGACCCCCCACCGCTCGCCCCCGGCGACACGGTCACCCTGACCGTCGAGGGCATCGGGTCCCTCACCACCCGGGTCGTCCCCGGCACCGCACCGGTCGAGCTTCCCCGGGCGCGCCGACGCGATCGGGATCGGCCGTGATCGGCGGGCGTCTGGCGGGAAAGGTCATCGTCGTCACCGGCGCCGCACGCGGCCAGGGCGCCGCTGAGGCGGTCGCACTGCAGCGGGAGGGTGCCACGGTCGTGGCCACCGACGTGCGCGGTGGCCACGGCGTACGGCGCCTCGACGTCACCCTCGCCGACGACTGGGCCGACCTCGCCGGACACCTGCGCCAGACACACGGAGAGATCCACGGCCTGGTCAACAACGCCGGCATCACCTGGCGGGCGCGGCTCGGGGAAGTCACCGCGAAGGACATGAGCTGTGTCCACGCCGTCAACGTCAACGGCCCCCTGCTGGGCATCCAGCATCTGACGCCGCTGATGCCACCCGGTTCGTCCGTCGTGAACGTGGGCTCCTCGGCCGCGCTGACGGCTCACTACCCGGTGGCGTACACGACGAGCAAGTGGGCCCTGCGAGGGCTGTCGAAGACGGCCGCGCTGGAGCTCGGACCGAGAGGGATCCGGGTGAACACCATCCATCCGGGTTTCATCGAGACCGAGATGACCGCGTCAGCGGCTCCGGCCTTCCGCGAGGCGAACATCCGTGAGACCCCGCTGGGCAGGGTCGGCAGCGTCGACGAGGTCACCCCGCTGGTGGCGTTCCTTCTCTCGGACGAGTCGTCGTTCATCACCGGCGCCGAGATACCGGTCGACGGCGGCCTCACCTCACACGGGGGAGTGAAGTCCGTGTCCGACGCGCTGCTCCCGGGGGCCGGGCCATGAGGAGACGGCTCGAAGGGAAGGTCGCTCTGATCTCCGGCACCGCCCACGGACTGGGCAGGGCGGCCGCCCTCAGGTTCGCCGAGGAGGGCGCGCTGGTCGTCGGCGGCGACCTGCCGCACGACGAGGCCGTCGAGACCCAGCGGATGATCGCCCGGGCCGGAGGCACCGTACTGACCCCCTGTCCCCTGGACGTCACCTCACCCGACTCCGTCGCCCGCTGGGTGGAGGAGGCGGTCGGCGCCTTCGGCGGCATCGACATCTGCTGCACCCATGCCGCGACTGTGCGCTTCGGCCCGACGGCCGAACAGCCCTACGAGGACTATGCCCTGACGGTGCGGGCGGAGCTCGACTCCGTACGGCTCACCGCCCAGGCGGCCTGGCAGCACCTGACGCGCTCACGGGGCTGCGTCATCACCGTCGGCTCGACCGCCGGACTCACCGGCTCGGTGACCGGCTACCGCACCGCCCACACCGCGGCCGAGGGCGGCGTGATCGCGCTGACCCGGCAGCTCGCCGCCGAAGGCGCCAGGCACGGCATCCGAGCCAACCGCGTCAGCCCCGGCCTGATCGGCACCGACGGCGCACGCGCCCATCTCCTCGCCGACGGCCACCCCATGCGAGACACCCACCAGCGCCTTCCCCTCGGCCGGCTGGGAGCACCCCAGGACGTCGCCGCCGCGGCCGTCTTCCTCGCCTCCGACGACGCCTCGTACATCTCCGGAGCCAACCTCGTCGTCGACGGCGGCTGGTCCGTCGTGCTGCCGGGCCCCACCCACTGAGAGGAGCAACCGAACCATGGACAAGGTCATCCCCACGGCGTCGGACGCCGTCGCCGACATCCCCGACCACGCCTCGCTCGCCGTCGGCGGCTTCGGGCTCAGCGGCATCCCCGACGTTCTGATCAACGCCCTTCACCTCCAGGGCGCCACCGGCCTCAAGGTCGTCTCCAACAACTGCGGTGTGGACGGCCGGGGCCTGGGAGTGCTGCTGTCCGCCGCCCGGATCTCCCGGGTCACCGGCTCCTACGTCGGCGAGAACAAGGAGTTCGCACGCCAGTACCTCAGCGGTGAACTCGAAGTCGAACTCGTGCCCCAGGGAACGCTCGCCGAACGCCTGCGAGCCGGAGGCTGCGGCATCCCCGCCTTCTACACGCCGGCCGGAGTCGGCACCCAGGTCGCCGACGGAGGCCTGCCCTGGCGGTACGCGGGCGACGGCGGTGTCGCCGTCGCCTCACCGCCCAAGGAGACCCGCGAGTACAGCGGCCGCACCTGCGTCCTCGAACACGGCATCACCACCGACTTCGCGCTGGTGCGCGCCTGGCGAGGCGACCGGCACGGCAACCTCGTCTTCCGTCGCGCGGCCGCCAACTTCAATCCGCTGGCCGCCATGGCCGGACGGACGACGATCGCGGAGGTCGAGGAGCTCGTCGAGGCCGGCAGCCTCGACCCGGACCAGGTCCACCTGCCGGGAGTCTTCGTCCAGCGCGTCGTGCCGCTCACTCCCGCCCAGGCGGCGGACAAGCAGATCGAGAAGAGGACGGTGCGCGGCTGATGGCCTGGACCCGTAACCAGATGGCCTCCCGGGCGGCCGCCGAACTGGCGGACGGCTCGTACGTGAACCTCGGCATCGGCCTGCCGACACTGATCCCCGCCTTCGTCCCCGCCGGCATCCATGTCGTGCTGCACTCGGAGAACGGGATCCTGGGCACCGGACCCTACCCCGGCGAGCACGACATCGATCCCGATCTGATCAACGCCGGCAAGGAGACCGTCACCGTCCTTCCCGGCGCGTCGTTCTTCGACTCCGCGCTGTCCTTCGGGATGATCCGCGGCGGTCACATCGACACCGCCGTGCTGGGCGCCATGCAGGTGTCCGCCGAGGGAGACCTGGCGAACTGGATGATCCCCGGCAAAATGGTCAAGGGCATGGGCGGAGCGATGGACCTCGTCCACGGCGCCCGCCGGGTCATCGTGCTGATGGAACACACCGCCAAGGACGGCACCCCGAAAATCGTCAAGGACTGCGGCTTGCCCCTGACCGGCCGGGCCTGCGTGCACCGCGTCATCACCGACCTCGGCGTCCTGGACGTCACCGAACGCGGACTGGCGCTGGTCGAAGTCGCGCCCGGCGTCTCGGTCGAAGAGCTCCTCGCGCACACCGACGCACCCGTCCACGTGGACAGCGCTGCGGCCGCCTGCTGAACCGTGCCGGCGACACCACCCGGAAGGCCTCTCCACCCGACCCGCGCCTTCCCCATGTTCCGTACACCAATGATCCCGAAGCGGACGCCGCTGAGCCGAGACGACGGATCGAGAATCCTCAAGGAGGCCTGGTGCCTGTGACTTCCGCGCCCTTGCACATCGCCGTGGTCGGAGGCGGCATCGGCGGACTCGCCGCCGCTCTCGCGACCGCCCGGGCGGGCCACCGCGTGACCGTGGTGGAGCGCGCCGCGCGCTTCGCCGAGATCGGGGCCGGCCTGCAGCTGGCCCCGAACGCCTCCCTGGCCCTGGAGGAACTGGGCGTCCTGGACGCCGTACAACACGCCGCCGTCGCGCCGCCGCGGCTCGTCATGATGGACGCGCTCAGCGGCGAACAGGTCACCGCCCTCGACCTGCGCGGCGACGCCTTCCGCAGCCGCTTCAAGCACCCCTACCTCGTCACCCACCGCACCGACCTGCACGGAGCGCTGCTCACCGCCTGCCAGAAGCACCCCTCGATCGACCTTCGCACCGGTCACACCGTGACGGACGCCGTGCAGACCTCGGCTGAAGTGCGCCTGCGCTTCGCGGAGACACCGGACCGGCTCACGGCGGACGCCGTGGTGGCCGCGGACGGCCTTTCTTCACGGCTGCGACAGATCCTCATCGGCGACGGCGAGCCCGTGTGCTCCCGCTATGTCGCCTTCCGCGGGGCTCTGCCGGTCAGCGGCATGACGGGCGCCATGTCCCGCCACGCCTCCTCGGAATCGGTCATCGTATGGGCCGGACCGCGCATGCACCTCGTGCAGTACCCCGTCCGCCGGGGCGAGCTCTACAACCAGGTCGCCGTCTTCGAAAGCGACCACTACACCCCCGACTCCGACGCGTGGGGAACCGAGGCGGAACTCGAGGAACGCTTTGCCGGCACCTGCCAGGCCGTACGGGACGCGCTGCCGCTGGTCTCACGGGACCGGCGCTGGCCCCTGTTCGACCGGCTTCCCCTCATCGACTGGGCCCACGGCCGGATCGTGCTCCTCGGCGACGCCGCCCACCCCATGCTGCAGTACCTCGCCCAAGGCGCCTGCCAGGCCCTGGAGGACGCCGTCGCGCTCGGAGACGCGCTGCGCCAGGAGGCCGACCCCGCGCAGGCCTTCACGACCTTCGCCGACCGGCGACGTGACCGGGCCGCCGCCATCCAGACCAACGCCCGCCGGTTCGGCGAGATCTGCCACCTGGAGGGCATGGGCGCCGCACTGCGCAACCAGCTGCTCGCCTCCCGCACCCCCGAGGACTTCGACGACATCGCCTGGGTGTGGACCCCGGCCACCACCGCGGCAGCCACAGCACCGCCCGCTCAGTGAGCACACGACCGCGAGGAGAGACCATGACCGACGACCCCGCCTACAAGGCCCTCGGCGAGCTCGGCGCCGCACCGCTGTGGCGCTTCTACGGCAACCTGTTCCCCGCCCAGCCCAGCAGCCGCGCCGTCCCCTACCGGTGGAGCTGGCAGGAGCTGCGGCCCCATCTCCTGCACTTCTCCCAGGCCCTGTCCCTGGAGGAGGCGGAGCGGCGTGTGCTGATGCTCGTCAACCCCGGCCTGACCGACCCGCCCGCGACGGTCAACACCCTGTACGCGGGACTGCAGATCATCCTTCCCGGCGAGACCGCGCAGGCCCACCGGCACACCTCCAACGCCTTCCGCTTCATCCTCGAAGGAGACGGCGCGTGGACCACCGTCAACGGCGAGCGCGTCTTCATGGCCCCGGGCGACCTCCTGCTGACCCCCGGCTGGCACTGGCACGACCACACCCATGAGGGCGACGCGCCGATGATCTGGCTCGACGCCCTGGACTACCCCCTCGTCAACGCCCTGGAAGCGGGTTTCTACGAGAAGTACCCCCAGCGCCTCCAGCCCGTCACCCGCCCCGACGACGCCGGGTCGCGCCAGTTCCTCCACGGACGCCTGACCCCGGCCTGGATCACTCCGGACGGCCCCAACTCCCCGGTCACCCGCTACACCTGGCAGGAGACCGAGCGCGCGCTGGAGGCCATCGCGGACACCGCCGAGGGGAGCGACGCCGACGGCATCGTCCTGGAGTACACCAACCCGTGGACGGGCGGACCCGTCATGCCCACCATCGGCTGCCGAGTCCAGCGGCTGCGCCCGGGCTTCGAGGGCGCGGGCCGTCGGCACACCGCGTCGACCATCTTCAGCGTCGTCCGCGGCGAAGGCGCCACCGTCGTCGACGGTACGCGCCTTGAGTGGACCGAGAACGACACCTTCGCCATCCCCGGCTGGGCCTCCTACCGCCACCTGAACACCTCAGGCTCCCGCGACGCGGTCCTGTTCTCCTACAGCGACGAACCCGTCATGCGCTCCCTGGGCCTGTACCGCACCGAGAACGCCGACCCCGGCGCCTGATCCCCCCTCGTTTCTCCGACACCCCGCAAGGAGGCCATGATGCGTCTGGCCCTGTTCGACAAGGGACGGCTCGGCGTCGTCGACGGCGACACGATCACCGACGTGACCGACCAGGTCACCCTTCCCCCCGCCGGCGCTGCCGGTGCGCTTCATCACTTCATCGAAAAGGTCTCCACCGGCACCGCCGCGGCGCTGGATCCGGCGCGTGGCCGTCGCGTACCCCTGGCTCAGGCGACCCTCGACGCTCCGCTGCCCCGCCCCGGCAAGATCATCGGAGCACCGGTCAACTACCTGGACCACAAGGCGGAGATGGACTACCCCACGTCCATCGCCGACCTGGGCGTCTTCCTGAAGGCGAACTCGTCGGTGATCGGCCCGGGCCAGGACGTCGTCCTTCCCTACTCCGACAAGCGCACCGACCAGGAAGGCGAACTGGGCGTCGTCATCGGCCGGACCGCCACAGCGGTGAGCGCCGACGACGCCCTCGACCACGTCTTCGGCTACACCTGTCTGCTCGACATCACCGTGCGCTCCGGGGAAGACCGCTCCACCCGCAAGTCGTTCGACACCTTCACCCCCATCGGGCCGTGGGTGGTGACCGCCGACGAGATCCCCGACCCCGACCGTCTCGACCTGCGCTGCGACGTGGCCGGCGAGACGCGTCAGCACACCAACACCGCCCACCTCATCTTCGGCGTACGTGAGCTGGTCGCCTACGCGTCGTCGGTGATGACCCTGCACCCGGGTGACGTGATCGCGACGGGAACGCCCGCCGGCGTCGGCCCGCTCGGTGACGGCGACCGTATCGTGGTCGAGATCGAGCGGATCGGGCGGCTTGAGGTGGGCGTGGACGGCTCCCGTGCCACCCCCTACGACGACCGGCCGGGGCATCGCCGCGGCTGACCTGGAACGCCCGCGCGGAGTGGTGCCGCATGCCATCGGCCGCGGGCGCCACTCCGCGCGGTACGAGGCGAGAAGGGAGGAGGGCGAGGTGGCCGCACCGCTTGACCTGGACCGGCATGCCGGTCACCTGATCCGGCGTGCTGAGCAGGTCCACACCGCGCTGTGGACCCGGCACGTCTCCAGCGATGTCACCTCGCAGCAGTTCGCCGTGCTCAACGCCCTGCGTGCCGAGGCGGACATCGACCAGTCCACCGTCGCCAGGCTGACTTCTCTGGACCGCTCGACCACGCATCTCATCGTCCGGCGGCTGACAGGGCGGCTCTGCATCCGGCAGAGGCGGGACGAGGACGATCGGAGAAGGACTCTTCTCGCGCTCACCGACCAGGGCGTCGCCTTGCACCCCTCTCTGGTGCCGCCCGCGCAGAGGATCAACGACTGGCTCCTGGCCGTCTTCGTTCCAGAAGAGCAGGCCGAGGTCATGCGTCTGCTGATGAGCCTGGCGGACCTGGAGGCAGGTGCCGTGGGGGAGCTCTGAGCGCGGTGGACGGGGTTCAGGGCGCGGGGAGGCTGGAGCGGCGGACCACGAGTTCGGGCTGGAGCACGACGGCTTCGTGCTGGTGGGTCTCCGGCGAGGTGTCGAGTTCCTCAAGAAGCAGCTCGGCGGCGAGGCGACCGATCTCGCCGGCGGGGTGGCGCACCGATGTCAGGGGGATGAGGCAGGCCTCGGCGAACTCGATGTCGTCATAGCCGACCACGGCGAGGTCGTCCGGCACCCGAAGGCCGGCCGCGAAGGCGGTCTGCATGACGCCCAGTGCCAGCAGGTCGTTGGCGCAGAACACGGCCGTGGGACGGGGGCTGATCCCGATCAGACGGGAGGCCGCGTCCCGGCCGTCCCTTACGTCCAGTCGCTCCGTCGGCACATCGACGACCGTGTGGGGGCCCAGCCCCGCTTCCTCGACCGCCCGCAGCAGCCCGTCCCGCCGGTCGCGTACCTGCCGCAGCCGGTCCGGACCGCGTACGTAGGCGATGCGACGGTGTCCGGCCCGCAGGAGGTGCCTGCCTGCCAGCAGTCCGCCGAGTACGTCGTCGGCTGCCACCGAGCAGGCCTGCTGAGGATCGACCGACCGGTCGACGACGACACAGGGAATGTCCTGGTTGCGCAGCGTCTGCCAGGGCGTCCCGTGAGCATCGACCGGGGCGAGCAGGACACCGCGCAGCCGCTGTTCCGCGAACAGCGAGAGGTAGCCCTGTTCGGCGGACGCGCTCTCGGCGCTGTTGCAGAGCATGACGCCGAGCCCCGCCCGGGCCGCGGCCTGTTCCGTGCCGCGCGCCAGGGCGGCGAAGAAGGGGTTGCCTGTGTCCATCACGAGGACCCCCAGCATGCGGCTCCGCCCCGCCCGCAGCTGGCGCGCGGACTCGCTGCGGACGTAGCCGAGGGAGTCGATCGCCGCATGGACACGCGCGCGTGCCTGCTCGGACACCTGGTCGGGCCTGTTCAGGACGTTGGACACGGTCCCCACGGAGACGCCGGCCTCCCGGGCCACCTCCTTGATCCCCACCACAGCCGACCATCCGTTCACTAGGACCAGAGCCCAGCCATCCTAGTCGGCTCCCCTCCACTAATGAATCGTTTCAATCTCTTCGTCTCCACATCTTGACCGGGGGCTCCAGTAAGTGTTTTCGTGCACCTGAAACGATTCAATGGCGGCGCGGGTGCGCAGCCCGAGCTCCGAGGTTGGACCATGACTGTCGTGCGGGACGCCGTGAAGGCCGCGCTCAAGGCCCAGAGCATCGAGACCCCCTCGTGGGGCTACGGAAACTCCGGAACCCGCTTCAAGGTCTTCGCCCAGCCCGGTGTCCCGCGGACACCGTGGGAGAAGCTGGACGACGCCGCGCAGGTCCACACGTTCACCGGAGTGGCGCCGAAGGTGTCCCTGCACATTCCGTGGGACCAGGTGGAGGACTACGCCGCGCTCGGCGCGTACGCGAGGGAACGTGGTCTGGAGCTCGGAGCGATCAACTCCAACACCTTCCAGGACGACTCCTACAAGCTCGGAAGCGTCTGTCACCCGGACGCCGCGGTGCGCCGCAAGGCGGTCGAGCATCTGCTGGCCTGCGTCGACATCATGGACGCGACCGGATCGCGCGACCTGAAGCTGTGGTTCGCGGACGGCACGAACTACCCCGGCCAGGACGATGTCGTCGCACGTCAGGAGCGGCTCGCGGAGTCCCTGGCGGAGGTCTACGCGCGGCTCGGCGAAGGGCAGCGGATCCTGCTGGAGTACAAGTTCTTCGAGCCCGCCTTCTACTCCACCGACGTCCCGGACTGGGGCACCGCCTACAGCCACTGCCTGAAGCTGGGGCCGAAGGCGCAGGTCGTCGTGGACACCGGACACCACGCCCCGGGCACGAACATCGAGTTCATCGTCGCGCTCCTGCTGCGCGAGGGCAGGCTCGGGGGCTTCGACTTCAACTCCCGTTTCTACGCGGACGACGACCTGATGGCCGGTGCGGCCGACCCCTTCCAGCTCTTCCGGATCATGCACGAGGTCGTCCGGGGCGGAGGCCTGGCCCCCGAGACGGGCATCGCGTTCATGCTCGACCAGTGCCACAACATCGAGGCGAAGATCCCGGCGGTGATCCGCTCGGTGATGAACGTCCAGGAGGCCACCGCCAAGGCACTGCTCGTCGACACCGACGCTCTCACGGCCGCCCAGCGCTCGGGCGACGTGCTCGCCGCGAACGCCGTGCTGATGGACGCCTACGCCAGTGACGTGCGGCCGCTGCTGCGAGAGGTGCGCGAGGAGATGGGCCTGGCCGCGGACCCCGTCGCCGCCTACGCCGCGTCCGGCTGGTCGGAGAAGACGGCTGCCGCGCGCGTCGGCGGCGAGCAGGCCGGCTGGGGCGCCTGACCTCCTGGATTCCCCCGTGCCCCGACAACACCGCGACCCCGGCCCTTCCCGTCCGAGCTCCTTCGAAGGATGTTCCATGTCTACCGCTTCCCTCCCTGAGTCCGCACAACTGCTGGCGCGCTCCCGTCGACTGGGGGCCGACCCCCGCAACACCAACTACGCCGGCGGGAACACCTCGGCGCAGGGAACCGGCACGGATCCCGTCACCGGTGCGGAGGTGGACCTCTTGTGGGTCAAGGGGTCGGGTGGCGACCTGGGCACCCTGACCGAGAGCGGTCTCGCCGTGCTGCGCCTCGACCGCCTGCGCGCCCTGCGGGACGTCTACCCGGGTGTGGAACGCGAAGACGAGATGGTCGCCGCCTTCGACCACTGCGCGTTCGGGAAGGGCGGGGCGGCTCCGTCGATCGACACCGCCCTGCACGGCCTGGTGGAGGCGGCGCACGTCGACCATCTGCATCCCGACTCGGGCATCTCGCTCGCCTGCGCCGCCGACGGGGAGAAGCTGACGGCCGAGTGCTTCGGCGACCGTGTGGTGTGGGTCCCGTGGCGGCGTCCCGGCTTCCAGCTCGGCCTGGACATCGCCGCTGTCAAGAAGGCCCACCCGCAGGCGATCGGCTGCGTCCTCGGCGGCCACGGCATCACCGCCTGGGGTGACACCTCGCAGGAGTGCGAGGCCAACTCCCTGTACATCATCCGCACCGCCGAGGCATTCATCACCGAGCGAGGCCGCCCCGAGCCGTTCGGGCCGGTGATCGAGGGCTGCGAGCCGTTGGAGCAGGCCGCCCGCCGGGAACGTGCCGCGGCGCTGGCCCCCCACATCCGTGCCCTCGCGTCCACGGACCGGCCCCAGATCGGGCACTTCACCGACAGCGACACCGTCCTGGACTTCGTCGCCCGTGCCGAGCACCCGCGCCTGGCCTCCCTCGGCACGTCGTGCCCGGACCACTTCCTGCGCACCAAGGTCCGCCCCCTCGTCCTCGACCTGCCGCCGGCCGCACCGCTGGAGGAGGCCGTGACCCGGCTGAAGGAGCTCCACGACGCCTACCGGGAGGAGTACGCCGCCTACTACCGGCGGCACGCCACGGACCAGTCCCCTGAGATGCGCGGCGCCGATCCGGCGATCGTGCTCGTTCCGGGCGTCGGAATGTTCTCCTTCGGCAAGGACAAGCAGACCGCCCGCGTCGCGGGCGAGTTCTACGTCAACGCCATCAACGTCATGCGCGGCGCGGAAGCGATCTCGTCGTACGCGCCGATCGAGGAATCGGAGAAGTTCCGCATCGAGTACTGGGAGCTGGAGGAGGCCAAGCTCCGGCGGATGCCGAAGCCGAAGCCCCTCGCCACCCGGGTCGCCCTCGTCACCGGTGCCGGCAGCGGCATCGGCAAGGCGATCGCGCACCGCCTGGCCGCCGAGGGGGCCTGCGTCGTCATCGCGGACCTGAACGCCGACAACGCCGCAGCCGTCGCTGAAGAGCTCGGCGGACCGGACCACGCGCTCGCCGTCGCCGTGGACGTCACCAGCGAGGAGCAGATCGCCGCCGCGTTCCGTGAGGCGGTCATCGCCTTCGGCGGCATCGATCTGGTCGTCAACAACGCGGGCATCTCGATCTCCAAGCCACTGCTGGAGACCAGCGCACGCGACTGGGACCTCCAGCACGACATCATGGCCCGCGGATCGTTCCTCGTCTCCCGCGAGGCCGCGCGGATCATGGTCGACCAGCGGCTCGGCGGCGACATCGTGTACATCGCCTCCAAGAACGCCGTCTTCGCCGGCCCGAACAACATCGCCTACTCCGCCACCAAGGCCGACCAGGCACACCAGGTCCGCCTCCTCGCGGCCGAACTCGGCGAGCACGGCATCCGCGTCAACGGCGTCAACCCCGACGGTGTGGTGCGCGGCTCAGGCATCTTCGCGGGCGGCTGGGGAGCCCAGCGGGCCGCGACCTACGGGATCGAGGAGGGCAGGCTCGGAGAGTTCTACGCCCAGCGCACCCTGCTGAAGCGCGAGGTGCTTCCCGAGCACGTGGCCAACGCCGTCTACGCTCTCACCGGAGGCGACCTCAGCCACACCACCGGACTGCACATCCCGGTCGACGCGGGCGTCGCCGCGGCATTCCTGCGATGAGCGAGCCCGACAGCGCGGTGTTCGCCGCCATCGACCTCGGCGCCGGCAGCGGCCGCGTCATGGCCGGACGCGTCACCCGCACCACCCTCGACCTGACCGAGGTCCACCGCTTCCCCAACCGGCCGGTCCGCCTCCCCGAAGGACTCCGGTGGGACATCCACGCCCTGTACACCGGGATCCTGGACGGCCTCCGCGACCTCGGGCCGGTGGACTCCATAGGGATCGACAGCTGGGCGGTGGACTACGGCCTGCTCGACGCCGAGGGCCGCCTGCTGGGGGCACCCGTGCACTACCGGGACGCGCGCACGAAAGGTGTGGCCGACAAGGTCTGGCAGACCGTCTCACCCGAACGTCTCTACACCCGGACCGGCATCCAGCACGCGCCGTTCAACACCCTGTTCCAGCTCGTGGCAGCGAAAGGCACACCGCAGGCAGATGCTGCCCGCCGCCTGCTGTTGATCCCCGACCTGCTCACGTACTGGCTGACAGGTGTACAGGGGACGGAGGTGACCAACGCGTCGACGACGCAGCTCATCGACCCCCGATCGGGGGTCTGGGCAGCGGACGTCGCTCAGCCGCTCGGAATCGATCTGAGCCTGTTCGCGCCCCTGCGCCGTCCGGGGGAGTTGGCGGGATTCCTGCTGCCGCACGTGCGCGAACACCTCGGCTGGAAGCCCGTCGTGCCCGTGACCACGGTCGCGTCCCATGACACCGCGTCCGCCGTCGCGGCCGTTCCCGCCCGACAGGATGAGCACTTCGCCTACATCTGCACGGGTACCTGGTCGCTGGCGGGCCTGGAGCTCTCCTCTCCGGTACTGACCGAAGCGAGCCGCCGCGCGAACTTCACCAACGAACTCGGCATCGACGGCACCATCCGCTATCTGCGCAACATCATGGGCTTGTGGCTGCTGCAGGAGTGCATGCGCAGCTGGGACGAGGACAACGTCGTGACCCTTCTGCGGGAGGCGTCCGCGGTCGAGGGGCTTCGCTCCGTCGTGGATGCCTCCGACGGCAGGTTCCTGGAGCCCGGACAGATGCCGCGGCGGATCGCCGAAGCCTGCCGCGAGACGGGCCAGGCCGTGCCGTCGACGCGCGGGGAGATCACCCGGTGCGTTCTCGACTCCCTCGCTCTGGCCCACCGCCATGCCATCGAGCAGGCCCAAGAACTGTCCGGCCGCCACGTCGACGTGGTGTACGTCGTCGGCGGCGCCGCGCGCAACGCGCTGTTGTGCCAGCTGACCGCCGACGCCTGCGGCCTGCCGGTGATCGCCGGACCCGTGGAAGCCGCCGCACTCGGCAACGTACTGGTCCAGGCCCGGGCCCACGGGCTGACCGGCGAGCATGCCCGGATGCGCGAACTGGTGTCCCACAGCCAGCCGATGCGGCGCTACGAACCTGCCGGAAACCGGGCTGCGTGGGACGCCGCCGCACGCCACATCGCCGGCCCGGCCGGCACCTAGAACCTCCGGGCGGGCACGGACCTGACAGACGTGTCCCGCCCGGAGCCCTACCGAACGAAGCGAAGGACCCCGCGATGCGTGTCGCTCTCTTCCTCACCTGTGTCAACGACACGCTCTACCCGGACACGGGCCGTGCCGTGCTGCGGCTGCTGAACCGCCTCGGCGTCGACGTCGACTTCCCACCAGGCCAGACCTGCTGCGGCCAGCCGCACTACAACACCGGCTACCGCAAGCAGGCGGAACCGCTCCTCCACCGGTTCGCCGAGGTGTTCGCCGGCTACGACGCCATCGTCACCCCCTCCGGCTCATGCGCGGCGATGGTCCGTGAGCTCTACCCGCGGATGGGTGAACGGGCCCGGTCCGAAGGCCGCGGGGACACCCTGGCCCGGGCGGCCGCCGCCGTCGTGCCCCGGACCTACGAACTCACCGAGTTCCTCGTCGACGTACTCGGGGTGACCGACGTCGGCGCGTACTTTCCGCACAAGGTCACCTACCACCCGACCTGCCACGGCCTGCGCAGCCTCGGACTGGGTGAACGACCCAGGCGGCTTCTGGAGGCGGTGAAGGGCCTCGAACTGGTGGAGCTGCCGGGTGCCGAGGAGTGCTGCGGTTTCGGCGGTACGTTCGCGGTGAAGAACCCGGACGTGTCGGCGGCGATGGGCACCGACAAGGTCAGGGCCGCCGTCGCCACCGGCGCGTCCGCCCTGTGCACCGCGGACAACTCCTGCCTGATGCATATCGGCGGCATCATCCGCCGCCTGGATCACGACATCCGCCCCCTGCACATCGCAGAGATCCTCGCCGGCACGGAAGAAGACCCCCTGACATGAGCGGCACCTACCTCGGCATGCCTGCCTTCCCCCAAGCCGCACGGGAAGCAGTCGGCAACACCACCCTGCGCGCGAACCTGCGCAACGCGACCCACACCATCCGCGACAAGCGAGTGAAAGCCGTCGCCGAACTGGATGACTGGGCGGCCCTGCGCGAGGCCGGCAAGCAGATCAAGGACGGCGTCCTTCGCAACCTGGACACCTACCTGCTGCAGTTGGAGGGGGCGGTGACGGCGGCGGGCGGCACCGTGCACTGGGCCGCCGACGCGGCCGAGGCCAACCGGATCGTCACCGGCCTCGTGAGGGCCACCGGCGAGACGGAGGTGGTCAAGGTCAAGTCGATGGCCACCCAGGAGATCGGGCTCAACGAGCATCTGGAGGCCGAGGGCATCGCCGCCTACGAGACGGATCTCGCGGAGCTGATCGTGCAGCTCGGCGACGACCGCCCCTCGCACATCCTGGTCCCGGCGATCCACCGCAACCGGGCCGAGATCCGGGACATCTTCCTGGAGAAGATGGTGAGTTGGGGGCGTCCGGCGCCCGAGGGGCTGAGCGACACCCCGGCCGAGCTCGCCGATGCGGCCCGGCTGCACCTGCGGGAGAAGTTCCTGCGGGCCAGGGTCGGGATCTCGGGGGCGAACTTCATGGTCGCCGAGACCGGCACCCTCGTCGTCGTCGAGTCCGAGGGCAACGGCCGCATGTGCCTGACCCTGCCCGAGACCCTCATCTCCGTCGTCGGCATCGAGAAGGTGGTGCCGTCCTGGCGGGACCTGGAGGTGTTCCTCCAGACGCTGCCCCGCTCCTCGACGGCCGAGCGGATGAACCCGTACACGAGCATGTGGACCGGCACGAGCGACGACGACGGGCCCTCCCGTTTCCACCTGGTCCTGCTCGACAACGGGCGTACCGACGCCCTCGCCGACGAGGTCGGCCGCCAGGCCCTGCGCTGCATCCGCTGCTCGGCCTGTCTCAACGTCTGCCCGGTGTACGAACGGGCCGGCGGGCACGCGTACGGCTCCGTCTACCCCGGACCGATCGGCGCGATCCTCACCCCCCAGCTACGGGGCACGACGAGCGAGATCGACGCCTCCCTGCCCTACGCCTCGACGTGTGCCCGGTCGCCATCGACATCCCCGAGGTACTGGTCCACCTGCGCGAGAAGGTGGCCGGGGAGAGCGGACACCGCATCGAGAAGGCCGCCATGAACGCCGCAGCCTGGGCGTTCGACCACCCCGCTGTCCTCGCCGCCGGCCAGCGCGCAGCCTCCCTCACACGCCACCTGCATCCCTCCCGTCTGCCGGGGGCAGGACGCGCGTGGACCGACAGCCGTGATCTGCCCGCCATCCCCGACCAACCCTTCCGCACCTGGTGGAAGCAGCAGGCAGGAAAGGACACCCGGTGAACAGCCGACAGCGGATGCTCTCCCGCATCCGAGACGCGATAGGCACGCCATCGCCGGAGGGTATCGATCACACGGTGACCCGCGCCTACGCGCAGGAACACGGAACCCGTACCGCGCGGGAGACGGCCGATCTCCTGGCAGAGACAGTGCGGGAGTACCGAGCCGGCGTCCACCGCAGCAGCGCCGCTCACCTGCCCGGACTCGTCGCACACCTCCTGGAGCAGCGGGGCGCTGCCAGGGTGATCGTGCCGCGGGGGCTGCCCGGCGACGTACTCGCCGCTGTCAAGGCGGAGGTCCACCGCGAACGGGCCGAGCTCAGCGCCGCCGACCTCGACGCCTTCGACAGCGTGATCACGGGCTGCGCGCTCGCCATCGCCGAGACCGGCACGATCGTGTTGGACGCCGGACCCGACCAGGGAAGCCGACGCATCAGCCTCGTACCCGACCACCACATCTGCGTCGTCCACCCCCAGCAGATCGTCGGATCAGTCCCGCAGGCCATCGAACGCCTCTCGCCCACCCGGCCCATGACCTGGATCTCCGGCCCCTCGGCCAGCAGCGACATCGAACTCGACAGAGTCGAAGGCGTCCACGGCCCCAGAAGTCTCGACGTGGTGATCGTCTCCTGATCGTGATTCCAGCTGTGTGCCGCACGGCAGCTCGTCGTCGCCCACCTGTGGTGCGCGGACACCAAGCGCGGCCGGCCACCGAGTTCGGCATCGGCGTCGGGAGCCGCGTTGCGGCGTTCGTGCGTCCCGGCAGCCCAACCGCCGGGACGCGCGGCAGGAGGGACAGGACCCCGCCGGGAGCTGTGGGCACTGAGTCAGGCTGCTGACCGCGGTGGGGGGAAGCTGTGGCAGCGCCCGCCCCGGAGAGCCGTCGTACCTTGCCCCGGGCTGACGGTCCGCGGATCGGACCTGCCGCCGCGCGAGCACATCGGGCGGCGACGCAAAGGGCGCACCTCGGCGGCGCCCGGGCTTCCGGCCCCGCCATGCGAGGGGCGTCTCAGAAGCGGGGCCGAAGGGGGGAGGGCCTTCGAGACCCTGGTGCCGTCCGGCGGTGGGGCTCCTCTACGCGCACCACCCATGACAGCAGAGTCTCCCGCGGGGTCGGCTCACGCGGACTCGTGGTGCGGGTTGGCCTCTGCGGGTTCGGCGACCGCGCCGCACAGTGCTGTGAGTCCGATGGCGAGGGCCTGCTGAGCGTCGGGACTCATCCGGCTCATGGCCTGGCGGAGGGCCTGCTCCCGGCGGCGCCTGATCTGGTGCAGGTGCGCTATGCCGCTGTCGGTGAGTTCCAGCCGTACTTCACGGCGGTCCTGAGGGGGCGGGGTCCGGCGGAGGAACCCCGCGGCCTGAAGGCGGTCGCAGAGGCGGGTGACAGACGGAGCGGCGGCGGAGAGGCGACGGCCCAGCGCGGTCAGGGTGATGCCGGGATCCCGCTTGATGATGTACATCACCCGTGTCTGAGCGGGGGACAGCGGCGCGGTGCCGAGGGACCCGCGGCCGTGCTCCCAGGCGACTTCGAGCAGCTCCAGGACTTCGCTGATCTCTGGCACGGCGTGAGACATCTGCTGTTGGTAAGGGGCGGAGACCTCGCGCATGTGACACTCCCGAGTGGGCTTTCCGTGCCTGCTCCGACTGGTCGATGTGGACCGTCGCATAGACGAAGATATGTGAAGGAAAGTAGGTACGGTACCGATGGACAGACCCAGTGCGGTCGAGCGCTCTCTGCGCGAGGCCGCGCCCCACGAGATCTTCGACGTGACCCGCTCCCTCATCCAGCGTCGCCATGACGCGTCGGCGGTGGAGCTGCTCATGGCCGACTACGCCATGACGGTGCTGCAACCCGTGGGCGTACTGCCGCACACCCGTCAGCCGGTTTCGGTCCACGGCAGTGCTCCT
The DNA here is from genome assembly GCF_051305195.1 of Streptomyces sp. Qhu_M48. NCBI lineage: Bacteria > Bacillati > Actinomycetota > Actinomycetes > Kitasatosporales > Streptomycetaceae > Streptomyces > Streptomyces sp. Qhu_M48. The sequence goes on from NZ_CP195432.1 coordinate 3,286,901, forward strand.
GGCCGTGCGTTCGGCGCCCAGGAACCGCACTGTGTGTACGACGGCGCCGGCTCCACGGTCGCCGTGTACCTGCCGGTCAGCGTCCGAGGCGACCGGCTGGGGGTTTTGGCAGTCACTGTACAAGTCGAGGACGGCAAACTGCCTCCGGGCGTTCTGGAGGATCTTCAGCAGTGCGCCAACGCGCTGGCGCATGAGGTGGTCGTCGCGGAGCGGGACACCGATCTGTTCCTGCAGGCGCGACGGGTGGAACGGCTGACCCTGGCGGCCGAGATGCAATGGCAGTTGCTGCCGGGGCGCTCCTGCGAGAGGCCGGAATACAGTCTCGGCGCCCAGCTGGAACCCGCCTACGCCATCTTCGGCGACAGCTTCGACTGGTCAGCCTCGGCCGACGACCTGTACGTGACCGTGAGCAACGGCATGGGCGAGGGGATCAACGCGGCGCTGCTGACCAATCTCGCCATCAACGCCCTGCGTAACGCCCGCCGGGCCGGCCTGGACCTGGGCGCCCAGGCCTACCTTGCCGATCAGGCGATTCACGGGCAGCACGGGGGGAGCCAGTTCCTGTCGACCCTGCTCCTCCGCTTCCACCTGCCGACGGGGAGCGTGGAGATCATCGATGCCGGTTCGCCGCGCGTGTGGCGCGTGCGCAAGGGCAAGGTCGAAGCGATCGAACTGGAGGCGCAGATGCCCTTGGGCATGTTCGAGGACACCTCCTACGTTCCCCAGCACTTCCAGGTCGAACCCGGTGATCGGCTGCTCTTCATCAGCGACGGCGTCTACGACGCCCTGTCACCGGCAGGCGAGAAGTACAGCCTGCACGCACTGGCCGCGTCGATCAACAGCACGCGGCTTCTTCCTGCCCCGCAGGTGCCCAGAGCGATGCTGCAGGAGCTGCTGGGGCATCGCGGACCCGGCCCGGCCGCAGACGACTCCCTGGTGATGTGCCTGGACTGGTACGGCCGTTCTTCCCCAGGAGGGGAGCGATAGCCCGCCGCACGTCGCGCGCATGACCTTCCTGTGAAGGTCATGCGGCTTTTGTGTGAGAGGCACGCGTGGCACACCTCTTCCGGACGATGGAGACCCGGGGTCGGGTTGCTATCGGAGGCACAGCCGGGCAATGCTTGCCGCACGGCAAATAATTCTCCAGCGGGAAGGTGGTGCGGTCCGCCCGAGGCGGACCCTCCCCATGAGCTCGACCGAGGGGGTCTCCATCACGAGATCCGAGCAGTGCTCCGCGCCCGGCCTGTGGGCTCTCGCGCCCTATCCCGTGATCATGGCTGACGAGAGCGGCACCGTCGTGGAGGCGAACCCGGCCGCCACCCAGCTCATGAAGAGCGCCGTAGCCGGAGCGAGCATGCCGGACGCGGTTCCCGACTGGCTGGCGCGGGCCCATCGGGAAGCGGTCCTGCACAGGCGACTCATCGCCCAAGGGCGTGCGGAAGGTGGGCGCGGTGCTCTTCTTCCCGTGACGGGGCGGATCGCCGCGTACAGCTTCGAGGCGCATCCCACCCTGAGCCAGGAGGGGAACGTGGTGTGGTGGCTGATCGACGACACGGACCGGCGGCTCGCCGAGGACGCCCTCGTCGCCGAGCGCGCACGCACCAGATTCCTGGCAGAAGCGTCCAACTTCCTCGCGGCCTCGTTGAACACCGACCGCTGCATGGCTACCGCGGCCGAACTGGCCGCCGGATACTTCGCGGACGCCGCGGTCGTGATCACCGCACCCTCCGGGAGGAGACTGCCCGTCGCGTGGGCTCTCACGGGGCAGGAGGCCACCCGCGTTCTGCTGACCGCCGACCCCTCTCAGGTGCCCGGCCTCAGCGAGGCCCTGCAGGGCTTCCCGCCCGTGCCCACCCGCTGGATCGACCCCGCGGCTCTGCCGGACTGGATCGTCCCGCAGGGGTTCACCGGCACAGTCGGTTCGGTCGTCATCACCTCCCTCCCCGGATTCGGAGCGGCGGCGGGAGCCTTGATCCTCCTGCGCCGCTCCGACCGTGCCCAGTTCAGTGAGAACGAGGAGATCTTCGCCCGCCTGTTCGCTGCCAGAGCCGGCGCGACCCTGGCTTCGGCCCGCCTCTACAGCGACCAGAGCGCCACAACCCGGACCCTGATGCGTGAACTGCTTCCTCCCCCGCTGCGCCGGCTCAACGGGGTGGAGATCGCCGGCGGCTACCGGCCCGCCGAGGCCGACGAGCGGGTCGGCGGTGACTTCTACGACGTACACCCCGGCAGCACCCCGACGGACGCCTCCCTGGTGGTCCTGGGCGACGTGTGTGGAAAGGGCCTGGAGGCAGCGGTCCTCACCGGTAAGATCCGCAACACCCTGCAGGCGTTGCTGCCCATGGCCGACGACCACGGGCGCATGCTGGAGCTCCTCAACGGAGCCCTCCTGAACTCCCACAACACCCGCTTCGCGACACTGGTCATGGTCTCGATACAGCGCGCGGACAGCCACGTCCGGCTGCGCCTCACTTCCGCCGGCCACCCCGCTCCCCTCATCGTCCGTATGGACGGCAGTGTCGAGGAGGTCCCCACGCAGGGCACTCTCATCGGTGCCCTCCAGACGATCAGCGTCCAGTCCGTCGAGGCCGTACTGCACCCGGGTGAGACCTGCCTGCTCTACACCGACGGCTTCACCGAGGCCCGTGGCGGACCGTTCGGCGACGAACTGTTCGGAGAGGAACGACTCAAACACGCTCTGTCCGAGTGTGTCGGCCTGCCCGGGGAAGCCGTCATCGAGCGGATCCAGATGCTCGCCTCGCAGTGGCTCCGCGACGGCAGCCATGACGACATGGCCGTCATCGCCATCAGCGCCCCTCCCACCAACCACCTGAGCGCCGTGGACGGTCACACCAGGGGCAGGTACACCTCGTGATCACCGGTATCCCGCCCGGCGACGGGACCATCCAGGACCTGCGGGGCGAGCTGTGGTCGGCCATGACCAGCAACGACGAATTCCAGGCCACGGGCGTCGTTCTCGCCGCGCTGGAGAGCGCCCTGGGCGCGGAGACCGTCCTGCTCGATCTCATCGCACCGATGCAGGCGAAGATCGGAACGGAGTGGGCGGCCAACCGCCTCAACGTCGCGCAGGAACACGCCGCCAGCGCCATCGCCGAACGCCTCATCACGGCAGTCGCCCACCACCCCACCACACGCACCCCACCGACCCTCGGGCGGATCACCGTGGCGTGCGTGGACCGGGAATGGCATGCCCTGCCGGCCCGCCTCCTCGCCGAGGTCCTCACCCTGCGCGGTTGGCAGGTCGACTTCCTGGGCGCCCAGGTCCCCACCGCTCACCTCATCACCCACCTCCACACCCATGGTGCGGACGCCGTCGCGCTCTCCTCGTCGATCCCCACCCGGCTGCCCACCGCCCATACCGCGATCACCGCGTGCCAGGCCATCGGGATCCCAGTCCTTGCCGGTGGAGCGGCCTTCGGGGCGGACGGCCGCTACGCCCGCCTCCTCGGTGCCGACGCCTGGGCTCCTGACGCCCGCCAGGCGGCCGAGAGGCTCGCGACCCGAATCCCCCGGCACAACCCCACCCCCGCGCGGCATCAGACCGACGACCTGCCCCACCTCTCCGATCAGGAGTACACGTTCGTCGTCCGCTCTCAGGGCCAGCTCGTCAGGGAAGTCCTCACGCAACTGAGAGGAGAGTTCCCGGCGATGGCCACCTACAGCGCGCGGCAGCACGAGCGCACCGCCGAAGACATCGCACACATCGCCGAATTCCTGGGGGCCGCGCTCTACACCGACGACGACGACCTGTTCACCACGTTCATCACATGGACCGCCCGCATACTCACCACCCGCCACGTTCCCGCCGATTCCCTCCATCCCGTCCTGAACATCCTGGCCTCCCAGCTCAAGGACTTCCCCCGATCCACCCGGATTCTCGACCGGGCGCGCCTCGCCCTGACGGCGCATCCGGAACAGCCGGAACACCACTCGGAGCTCCCGCATGACCCGCCTGCCCCAATCCCCCTTCACCGTCACCGTTGAAGCCGGCTCGGGCACCGCATATCTCTACCTCGCCGGTGACCTCGACCACGACACCAGCGACGAACTGGCCCAACACGCCGACCGGTGCCTGGACGCGCACCCGGACCTGCGCGATCTGCGTCTCGACTGCACGAGGCTCCGCTTCTGCGACACCATGGGGATCTCGGCACTGCTGATGATCCACCGCAAGACCACGGCCCGGAACATAGGGCTTCATCTGGACAACCAGCCCGCGTTTCTCGACCGCATCCTGAACACCACCGGAGTCCGGCACCTCTTCTCGTCGTCGTGCGCGTTCCAGAAGGAAGAGCAGGCCCTCTCCGGCAACCCCTCGCCGCCGCATGCCCCTCAGGACTGAGGAGCTCGTACGGCCCCGGGGGACAGCGGTACAGCGGTTGACACCAGGCCGGTGATCTTTGATTCGGCGTGCGAGGCGATGAGCGGTGCGTCGCTGAGCGGGGGCGGTCGTAGCCCTGCGGAACCCCGGGCGCCAGGCCTCTGCATCCGGGTGCGTCGGGGGATGGGAAACTGGCGGGTATGGATATCCGTCGTAGGAACAACGTCACCGTCACAGGCTGTACGGACGGGCCGGTGCTCCTGCTGGCGCACGGGTTCGGCTGTGATCAGAACATGTGGCGCCTGGTGGTTCCCCCGCTGGCCGAGAACTACCGGGTGGTGCTCTTCGACTACGTGGGCTCGGGCCGGGCGGACCCGTCCGCCTGGGACGAACGGCGATACAGCTTGCTGGAGGGCTACGCCCAGGATGTGCTGGAGGTCTGCGAGGAGCTGGACCTGCGGGATGTGACGTTCGTGGGGCACTCGGTCAGCGCGATGGTCGGCGTCCTCGCGTCAGCGAAGGCGCCGCAGCGGTTCTCCCGGTTGGTGATGGTCGCGCCCTCGCCCCGCTACATCGACGACGACGGCTACCGGGGCGGGTTCAGCGCGGACGACATCGACGAGCTGCTGGAGTCGCTGGAGTCGAACTATCTGGGCTGGTCGGCGGCGATGGCCCCGGTGATCATGGGGAACGCGGACCGGCCGGAACTCGGGCAGGAGCTGACCACCTCGTTCTGCGCGACCGACCCGGACATGGCCCGGGTCTTCGCCCGCACGACGTTCCTGTCCGACAGCCGCACCGACCTCAGGACAGTCACGACGGCGACGCTGGTCCTGGAGTGCAAGCAGGATGTGATCGCTCCCCGTGAGGTCGGCGCCTACGTCCACGCGGCGATCCCCGGCAGCCGCCTGGTCACGCTGGACGCGACGGGGCACTGCCCGCAGCTGAGCGCACCACGGGCCACCGCGGGCGCGATCATCGAGTTCATCGAGACCAGCCCGTGATGTGCCGGACCGGCCAGGCGCCCGAGCCGGGTGAGGAGCAGGACGTGGACGCCACGGACGTGGTGTTCACCTCGCTGCTGGAGGACAGCGCGGAGGAGCTGTACGAGCAGGCCCCGTGCGGATATCTGTCGACGCTGATGGACGGCACCATCGCGAAGATCAACGCGACGCTGCTGGAATGGCTGGGACTGGAACGGTCCCGGGTGGTGGGGCGGATGCGGTTCACCGACCTGCTCACCGTGGGCGGCAAGCTCTACCACGAGACGCACTTCGCGCCGCTGTTGCAGATGAAGGGCGAGGTCAGCGGAATCGCCCTGGACATCAAGGCTGCCGGCAAGCAGCGGATGCCAGTGCTGGTCACCTCGAAGGTGAAGACCAGCGAAGACGGCGAGCCCCTGCTGATCCGCACCACTGTCTTCGACGCCCGCGACCGCCGCGCCTACGAGGCGGAGCTGCTGCGCGGCCGCAAGGCGGCTGAGGAAGCCCGCCGGCAGGCTGAAGCGGCCGGCCGGCGCGCGGAGGCTGACCGCGTCCGGCTCCAAGAGGCGCTCGCCGTCCTCCAGCAGAGCCTGCTGCCCTCGCAGTTGCCCGCGGTGCCGGGGTTGGAAGCCGGTTCCTACTACCACACGGCCTCCCCGGATCTGCTGGGCGGAGACTTCTACGACCTGTTCCCCCTGGGCGGCGACCGGTGGGCGTTCTTCCTCGGGGACGTGTGCGGCAAGGGCCCCCAGGCCGCCGCGGTCACCTCACTGGCCCGCTACACCCTGCGCGCCGCCGCCCTGCACGATGCCGACCCGGTCACCGTGCTCACCACCCTGAACACGGTGCTGCACGAGCGGTATGCCAGCGGCGAGGGCCGCTACTGCACCGCCATATTCGGGGTCCTGGAACCCGAGGAGGGCCATGTCGGTCTGCACCTGGCTTCCGGCGGACACCCCTCCGCGCTGATCCAGCGCGCGGACGGCAGCGCCGACTACCTCCCCACTCCGGGCGGGCTGCTCGTCGGCGTCCTGCCGGAGGCCCCGTTCACGGCCGCCCGCGCCCGGCTGCTGCCCGGCGACACCCTGCTCCTGTACACCGACGGCCTCACCGAGGCACGCACCGGGCCGGACCGTGAGCTGTACGGCGAGGACGCCCTGCGTGCTTTCACCACCGCCCAGCCGCCGGCGGGCCCGCGGGCCCTGATCACCGCCCTGAGCGGGCTGCTCGCCTCCTTCGGCGACGGGCTCGACGACGACACCGCACTGCTCGCCCTCGGCGTACCCGCCCCACTCCCCACCACCGTGAGTGACAAGCTGACATGAGCCCACTGACGATCACCGCCCGAGATGCCGCCACCGGTCCCGTACTGGAGATCACCGGTGAGCTCGACCACGCGACGGCACCCGAACTGCGCAAGGCCGTAGGCGGCCTGACGATTGCCCCGGGGCGGCTGTTGGTTCTGGATCTCGCCGGTCTGGCCTTCTGCGACTCCAGCGGAATCAGCGCTCTGCTCTCGGCCCGGAGCCTGACGGTCGAGCAGGGCGGCGCCATAGCCCTCGCGGCGGTCCCCGCCAACACCGCCCGCATCCTGGGCCTCGTCGGTCTGGACCAGGTCTTCACCATCCACCCGAACGCAGCGACGGCCACCGCCGGCAGCTCCGCCGCCCGCTGATCCTGCCCCGTGCGGCCGTCAGCCGGGGAGTGCGGCGTTCGGGTGGGGCTGGACCTGGAGCCGTGTGCGGAGGTCGATCTCTCCCTCCGGGCAAGGGACAGTGCTCAAGATCAGGTCCGTGGAGACAGGGCAGGCTGATCAGCAGGAGGTCGCAGGTCGAGCCAGGCACCCATGGCTCACCGATCGGCATCCTGTGCTCCAGATCCGGCTGCTGCCTTCCGCAATGGTAGGAGGCGTTCATGGCCGTGAGATCGATCAACCGCTGGTCGCGGACGTGAGCCGCCAAGACGACTCCAGCCCGTGACCGTCCTTCTCCACGGCGCCCAGCATCCGACGGTCACACAGGCCCATTCTTGGCACGCGCCCCGAATGCGCGACACCGGAACATGCGGACCCACCAGTCTCGCCCCTGGTCAGACGGCTCGTCCGGCCGCAGGGCGGAGTACGCTGAAGATACCGGGAGTAACTCGAACACCCGCTCCCACGCGGACGTCGTTTCCGGCGATCAAGACACTAGGCCGCCCTGCAGGGCGGCCTGGGGACGGGTCCGCGGTGATGACCACCACCCTCGCACCCCTGCGTTCGGCGCGCCTGTCGCTGACGCGGAAGACCGCACTCCCTGGTCTCTTGGACGGCTCTTGGTGGCCGCGTTCGCGTGATCTCGCCGCCCAACTGCCGTCCCTGGTCGACGCGCTGGAAGAGCACTGCGGACGCGTCACACGCGTCACCGTGAACCCCACCCGCTGGCCCGTCGTACCGCACAAGGTTCCCGCCACCGGGCACACCGTCCATGTCGGCTGGTTCACCGAACAGGACCCCGACAAGATTATTCTTCTCGCCTCCACCGTCGGCCGCTGTGACCTGCTGGTGATCCCACCCGAGACCGAACCCGCCGCAGCCGCCCGGCTCATGACGGCTGCCGCCCTCCGCGGCAGCAGCATCACCGCAGGTGCCCTGATGTTCGACGAGGCCGCGGCCGGTCGCCGCATGCGCGGCGCCCGAAGCAGCGAAAACGCCTGGGAGACCGACGGCGGAGCCGTGATGCCGCTCCGGCACCCAGTCGCCGGCGCACGGATGATCCCCATGCCGGGGAACCCGCGGAGGTGACGTCATGGAGACCATGATCGCGCTCGCGGCAGTCGCCCTGCTGATCGCGCTCGGCACGCACCTCATCCACCGGCTCAACGCCCAGCACGACGCACGCATCGCGGCCCACCACTTCAGCGACCCCTTTCCTGCCATTTTCCGGCCGGCCGGCTACCGTCACCTCACGGCGACAAGGCAAGGTGCGTCGGCAGGGCAAGGTGCGTCGGCAGGGCAAGCCTCCCGCAGCAGGCTCACCAGCACCGGGCCCTGACCACCTCGGACCACTCCTCCGACCGAAGGCGGTAGGTGGGGCACCCGACACCCGGGACAACCCACCCGCCGGCCTCTCGCTCGCCCGTGAAGGGGCCACGCCCCGTGTACCCCATCGACCCGCGATCCTGACCTCGGCCGGACACACGAGATCCGCACCGGCGCCGCCACCGCCGAAGCCGCCCGCGCGGTCGCCGAAGTGGTCCGCGGCTCCTTCGCCGGACGGAACGGCGCAGTTGCCCCGTCCCCGACGGCGGCGCCCGGCTCCACCTCACGGTCGACACCGAATGCGCCGCGACCCTGCCCTCTCCTGGCTCACCACCAGCAGACCCTCCACCCGCACCGGCGCCCACGCCGACGAAGCCCGAGCCGCAGCGGGTCTCCGTATGAACCGAAGGACTCGATCATGGCGACACTCCGCGAGCGACAGGTCTACCGCGAACGGGTCCTGACCGCTCTCTACGAAGCCGTCGAAGGCAACCGACTTCTCGGAGTCCCGGGGCGGAAGCTGCGGAACGACCTGCGCATCCCGGAGGAAGACCTGGCCGCCGCCTGCACCTACCTCTCCGGCGAGGACCTGATCACCATCGACTGGGAACCGGGCAACACACCCGCGATGGTCGCCCTCACCCACCAGGGCATCCGCCGGATGGAAGCCGAAGAGGAAGCACGCGGCTGAGCCGGACCGCCCCCCGGCCCGCTCTCCCTCCCTGCCCGTCCGGCCCGCAGTCGTACAATGGAGACGGATCCGGCACGCTCACGTGTGACGATCCGGAAGGGCGGCCTCGGCGGAGTGAATGCGCTGGGGCCGTTGTGACGACCGCCGCCATTGGCGCGCGCACCTGACACCCCATGTCGCCGGGCTAGCTTTTACGAGGTCCGGTCCGAGGACGGGGACGGGCATGGGTGTGTCTCAGGGAGAGGACTCGCCGGCCTACGCCCCGCAGAACGCAGGTTCCGATGACCTGCCGACGCCGCAGCCGGTTGACGTCTTTCTTCCGAAACACCTCATTACGGAGTGCGTGAATACCTGTGTTCGCGGCCTGAGATTTTAACGGCCATCGCGGAGAGGGTTTTTGTCGGCGACACACAGGGGGAAATATTCGCCGCACGCGGGCTACGGCGACGTGCTACTGTCGATCTCAGTTGCAGTTTTGGTACCCAAAAACTTCAAGCGCCTCCGGCCGGCCGCGTGCCGTACGGAAGCGCTTTGTATTTCCGGTCATTTCCGGGCAGGGCATCATCGCGGCGACACGGCATCCGTACGGTACGGATGCCGGCGTACTGCCCCAAGGAGATATGACATGGCTGCTGGCACCGTGAAGTGGTTCAACGCGGAAAAGGGTTTCGGCTTCATCGAGCAGGACGGTGGCGGCCCTGACGTGTTCGCCCACTTCTCGAACATCGCCGCCTCCGGCTTCCGCGAGCTCCAGGAGGGCCAGAAGGTCTCCTTCGACATCGCGCAGGGCCAGAAGGGCCCGACGGCCGAGAACATCGTTTCCGCCTGACGCTGACGCGTAAAACGTAGCTGGGGCCCGCATCCCTCGGGGTGCGGGCCCCAGCTGCATGCGTTTCGCAGGGCCCTCACGCGCACCTGCGGATCTCGCATTTCTTTCACGCCTGCTTGTGCCGACAATTCTTTTGTCCTGAGCCAAGCCGCCCGCTTTCGCATTTCACCCGGCCCGTACCTGTGATTACCCGCGCTGTTTCGCCGCGCGGGAATTCCTCGATGCGTGCCGTATCGAGGAAGGTTCTGAATGAACCCCACACGTACCAACAGCCGTTCTTCCCGGTCCCGTCGCACCGGGGGTCACTCCTATGACTCCTCCGCCGGGGGTCCGGTGCGGGGCGGCCGTTTCGGTTCGTCCGCGCCGAGCCGGTCGGGTGGTCCGAAGCGTTCGGGCGGTTCCGGCCGGCGGCCCGCGGCGGTGCAGGGCGAGTTCGCCCTGCCGCAGACGATCACTCCGGCGCTGCCCGCTGTCGAGGCGTTCGCCGATCTCGACATGCCCAAGACGCTGCTGGCCGCGCTCACCGCGCAGGGCGTGTCGGTACCGTTCCCGATCCAGGGCGCGACGCTGCCGAACTCGCTGGCGGGCCGTGACGTCCTGGGCCGGGGCCGGACCGGGTCCGGCAAGACCCTCGCCTTCGGCCTGGCGCTGCTGGCCCGCACCGCCGGACAGCTCGCCGAGCCCCGCCAGCCGCTGGCGCTGGTCCTGGTCCCCACCCGGGAACTCGCCCAGCAGGTCACCGACGCCCTCACGCCCTACGCCCGCGCCGTGAAGCTGCGCCTGGCCACCGTCGTCGGCGGGATGCCGATCGGCCGTCAGGCGAACGCGCTGCGCAGCGGCGCCGAGGTCGTCGTGGCGACCCCGGGCCGGCTCAAGGACCTCATCGACCGCGGCGACTGCCGGCTCAACCAGGTCGGCGTCACCGTCCTGGACGAGGCCGACCAGATGGCCGACATGGGCTTCATGCCGCAGGTCACCGCGCTCCTGAACCAGGTCCGCCCCGAGGGTCAGCGCATGCTGTTCTCCGCGACCCTGGACCGTAACGTCGACCTCCTGGTCCGCCGCTACCTCACCGACCCCGTCGTCCACTCGGTGGATCCCTCCCAGGGCGCGGTCACCACCATGGAGCACCACGTCCTGCACGTGCACGGCGGCGACAAGCAGCGGCTGACGACGCAGATCGCGGCGCGCGAGGGCCGGGTGATCATGTTCCTGGACACCAAGCACGCGGTGGACCGGCTCACCGAGGACCTCCTCAACTCCGGCGTCCGGGCCGCCGCCCTGCACGGCGGGAAGACCCAGCCGCAGCGCACCCGGACCCTGGCCCGGTTCAAGACCGGGCATGTCACCGTCCTGGTCGCGACGAACGTCGCCGCGCGTGGCATCCACGTCGACAACCTCGACCTGGTGGTCAACGTGGACCCGCCGACCGACCACAAGGACTACCTCCACCGCGGTGGGCGTACCGCGCGGGCCGGCGAGTCCGGCAGCGTCGTCACCCTGGTCACCGCCGGCCAGCGCCGTGACATGACCCGTCTGATGACAGCCGCCGGCATCGTGCCCCAGACCACCGAGGTCCGCTCCGGCGAGGAGGCACTGACCCGGATCACCGGCGCGCGGACCCCCTCCGGCATCCCGGTGACGATCACCGCACCCGCCACCGAGCAGCGCAAGCGCACCACCACCCGCGGCCGCCGCAGCACCGCCTCGGCCGCCCGGCGCACCGGCGGACGCCGCCCGGCCACCGACACGGCCGCCTGAGCACCACGCGGTCTCGTACGGCCCGAGCCGTACGAGACCGGCGGCGGCCCGAGCCGTACGTGACCAGGAGGTCTGCCCATCTCCGCAGGAGGGGCACGACGTGACCACGGTCCAGACGCAGCCCCGCTCCGCCTCCGGCTGCGCGACATCCTCGGCGGTCCCCGGGACCGCCGCGAGTTCAGCGCCGGTGAAGTCCTCGGGGTGATGACCTAGCTCGGCTTCACCTGCCGGAGCCTCCCTCTCCAGGCCGCCGCGCCCGTCCGCACCCTCGACCCGCTCCAGCACGCCTCCGCGATGCTCGGCGCCCCAGCCGCGGCCTGTCCGCGACCCGCGGGCGAACGTGAGCTGACATCCGGGCAAGCGAGAGGGCCCGACCGGCACGCCGACGCTGTCGGCGAATCCCGGCTCTGTGTGTGAAGTCGGCCTTCATGACCTGGTTGTGGTCGTGAAGGCCGACGCTGTGTTTGGGGAGGGCGTCCGTGTCGTTGCGGGTGGCGGAGCCGGGTGAGATCCCGGCTGGGACGGTCCGGGTGGCCCGGCGGGCGTTTCCCAGGGGTGAGTCTGGCGATCCGGGTCCGGGACGAGCTGGGGGTGTTGTTCCGTGATGAGGACTTCGCCGCGGTGTTCCCGCGCAGGGGGCAAGCCCGCGTGGTCGCGGGGCCGGCTGGCACGGGTGGCGGTGCTCCAGTTCGCGGAAGGTCCGACCGGCCGGTAGGCGGCTGAGGCGGTCAGGGCCCGGATCGACCGGAAGTGCGCCCTCGGCCTCGGACCACGCGCCGCCGGAGGTGCGGTCGCTTGAGTCGGTGGAGATCCTGCGACGGGTGTGGGTGCAGCACTTCGAGGTGGTCGAGGAGGTGGTGCGGCGCCGGGGAGGAGACGCAGCAGGTCACCAGCCCCCACGGGGTCACCAGCACCCAGTGGCGCGACGGGAAGTCCCAGCGGGGACCGCCCGTCATCCGGGTCCGGTTCTCCCCGGCCGACTGCCGCCCCTGTCCCGCCCTGCGGGACTGCGTGAGCTCGCCGAAAGCCGAGCGGCGGGAGATCAGCCTGCGCCACCGGGACGAGTACGAAGCGGCCCGGCGGGCCAGAGCTCTCCAGCAGACCGACGAGTGGAAGAAGCGCTACCAGGCCCGCGCCGGGATCGAGGGAGGAACCGTCTCCCAGGCCGTCCTCGCGTTCGGCCTGCGCAGGTCTCGCTATCGCGGCCCGCCCAAGAAGCCTCCGGCACCAGCTGACCGGAGCGGCCATCAGCCTGACCTGTATCGACGCCTGGCTCACTCAACACCCCGAGCCCGCACCCGAACCTCCCACCTGGCAGCACTTCGCCCCGTCGGCCAACCGGCGGGGCGAAGCCAGGGGCCCCAAGAATTCGCCAACAGCCTCGGCACCCGCCGGTCGGGTCCTCTCGGCTGTCGGGGGTTGGGCTCCCCAAGGGTGCGGGGTCAGTGATCGGAGTAGCTGAAGTCGCCCATGGTCCAGGCGCTGATGTCCGCGATCGCGACGCGGTACATCCCGCCCGTCTCGGGGATCCCCACCGTGCCCTGGAGGATCCGCGCCATGTGGAAGTGCAGATAGGCGGGCGGCCCGTCCCTCCGGGTCGGTGCGGTGAAGACGGCGGAGAACTCTCCCAGGCGGGCGGAGTCCGCCAGGACCTCCGACACCCGCTGCCTCCACACCGCTTCGGGCGCCAGCCGACCGGTGATGACAGCGCCACCGGTGACCACCGTCAGGGACATCTGATTGCTCTGCCCGGACTCCACCAGCGTGGCAACGTCAACGAGCAGCTCGTCAAGCTTCGACATGAGAACCAATCTTATTCAGTGGCCGTCCCATCCCCTCAACCGGTCGTGCCACCGGGGCGGGACGGGCCGTCACCGCCTTGCCAGCAGCAGTACGCCGCGTGACCGAGCCCGCCTGCCCGCCGGGCGACCACGGGCCTCGAACCCGTCGCACGTGCCCGCCCATCTACCCCTGCCGACCCGACCTGGCCACACGCGTCGACAACCTGCCCTCACAAGACGCTGAACCTCTGCCGTCTGGCACCCCCGCTCCCATAAGCCACGGAACAGGCTGCCCCACCGCCGTCCATCGGCTGCGCTGAGCTGCACTGATGCTGATCCCTGCACCAGGCGGCACCAGTAGCGCGGGGCGGCCTACCGGGGGAGCCGGGCGGTTACGGACTTTCCTCCGGCTGGCTGGTGGGTGACCGAGGTCGCTGTGGCGAGTCGGTTGACCATGGGCCAGCCGAAGCCTCCGGTGCCGCCGTTGAGGTCAGGGGTGCGCATGCGCGGGGTTTGAGGGCTGGGGTCGTGCACGGCCACCTTGATGCCGTCCGGGTGGGCGGTCAGGTCCAGGGTGCAGGTGCCGCCGCCGTGGCGCAGGGCGTTGGTGACGAGTTCCGAGACGACGAGGATCACGGTGTCGGCGGCCTCGGGCGCGGGCGCTGGTACGAGTTTTTCGAGGAAGTTCCGGGCGCTGTCGCGTGCCAAGGCGACGGAACCTGCGGGGTGGTCGGTCGCGACGTCGACGCTCATCGTGTCCATCAGGTCCCCCTGGTCTGTGATCGTCAGTACCGGTCTCTACCTGTCCGTGGCGTGTGCCCGGATATGCGGTGGGCAACCAGGCGGCAGCCGCTCCACGACCTCCGTGTCCTTGTTCGAGGTCGATTACCTGTCCATCGGACACGCGGAAATCTGTATCGGCCGGAGTAGACATTGGGCGGTGGCGTGGCTATGGTTTCTCTCGTAGCCCAGAGAGACAGCAGGGCCCGGCAGAGATGAACTGCCGGGCAGCGGTATCAGCAGTACAGGCAGTACAGGTAGGTGCAGTTCGCAGGGCGGTGCGGCGGTGGAGTTTCGAAGCCAGGGATGTTGCAGGACGGCGACGGGACTGACGGCCGGACCGGGTGGCCCGCAGTGATCAGGGGCCGCCGTGTGCGGGACCGCGGCCATGTCAGGTGCGGTACCCGTGAGTGCAGTACGCAGTACGCAGTGCCCAGCAGTGAAGTGATGAGTAGCACCCCTGGTGAAGGCGTCGGCTGCGGACGCGCGCACCGGGAAGTCCGGCAGTGGGGTTCCAAGCCAGAGCAGACGCAGGACGGGCAACGGGGCTGGCTGCCGGAGAGTGGCGCTGTCACAGGCCACTGAGCAGTTCGCATCACCAGCAGTACCCGCAGTAGAGCAGTACCAGTAGTTAAGTAGTTGATTGCCGAGGAAGAACGGAGGAACGAAGCACCATCAGGATCGCCCGGGCGGATGTCTTGAACCCGGGTACCGCAGGACATCGATAGTGAGGTGGTCTCCGGTCAAGCAACCGCGATCCCCGCACTCCCGGCAGCGACTGGGTCGGTAGGCGGAAACAGAACGTCGGCGCAGTATGAGGGCCGCACGTGGTGTAGTAGTTCCTTCGGGGCCCTGGTGCCAGTACGGCACCAGGGCCCCTCCACGCGTTCCAGGGAGAGGTGCAGATGACAGCAGACGACTCGTACGGCCGTTTTGACGACGACGACTACCCCGCCTACACGATGGGCAGGGCCGCCGAGATGCTCGGCACCACACAAGGATTCCTCCGGGCCATCGGCGAAGCCCGCCTGATCACTCCGCTGCGCTCGGAGGGCGGCCACCGCCGCTTCTCTCGCTACCAGTTGCGCATCGCCGCCCGCGCCCGCGAACTCGTCGACCAGGGCACGCCGATCGAGGCCGCCTGCCGCATCATCGTCTTGGAAGACCAGCTCGAAGAGGCCCAGCGCATCAACGCCGAACACCGCCGCGCCACCGAAGCGGCCGAGCCGTCGGCCGTGGCCTGAGGTGAGTTCGCCCGCCGCCGGCACCGACCGACGGGCGCGACGCGAAGGCTCGGTGGAGGATTTCTCACGACCAAATGCCCGAGCGAGGCCTGCCCCCATGTGAGCACTGCGTGTGGCCTGGTAGATGCCGTACACCCGGCCCGCGCCACGCTCGTCGCGCGTCAGTCGGCGTTGTGGGCGCCGTCGACCCCGACGGCACCGTCCGGATCAAGGCCGACTTCACCGGCCTCGGTGCCTCCGGCGCGACCCGACCACTGTCCGTCATCGTCGACCGCGCGGCGAGCGGCGCGGCCACCGACGAGATCGGCCCCGGTTCGGTCAATCTGCTGACGGGCGACCACGCGCTGTCCGCCGAAGACGCTTTTGCCTTCGGCCTTTTGGTCTCCCGTGCTTCCTCCCGCACCTACGCCAACGACCTGGCCTGCCAGCAGACCGCGAACGGGCGCCGCCAGACGCGGCAGCTGGACGCCGCCCACCGCTTCCGCTCGTTCAAGACCGAGACCGGCGGCGGCTCCACCTGGACCCAGACGGCGTCCAAGCAGGAACATGAGGCTCTGGCGGACCATGAACTGATTACGTGTCGGAGGCAGGGACCGTGCGTCACTGCCTCCCTTTCACCCCCGCACCCACTCAAGGAACCATCGTGAACAAATGGACGGCGTACGGAGCGATCGCGGCCGGTGTGGCGCTTCTCGCGCTCTACCTGGCCGACGTCATCACCACGATCCCCTACTCGATCTTCGCCGTCATGGCCGGAACCGGTCTCGTTGTCGAGGGCGTCCGACGTGTCATCCACTTGAGGCGACCGCAGAATCACCCGACGCATTGAGCGAACCGAGGCGATGACGTGTCCGGCGGGGCCGGAGCTCGCCCTGGCGACCGCTTCTACGGTTCCGCCCCCGACTGGGCCTTGGAACAAGCTGCTCAGAGAACTTGGCCCTCACGTCGGCTTGTGCGCGTCCCCAGGCCGCCGTCATTCGCATCGGGCCGTACTCGCCCCAGTCAGAGCCCGGTCGACCTGGACCAGCCCCTGGATCCGTTCGTTGTCGCCGGGGGAGGGGAGCGCGGAGCCGAACTGGCGCTCCAGTCGGTTCCAGCCGGTTGTGGTCCGTTACCGCGCCGCCTTGTTCAGGGCCCCGCGGACAGTCGCCGCAGCGGGTGTCGGCCCGTCATATCCCCGCCGGAGGCCGCGGCCATCGTGCGCCGGCGAAGCGTACGAGCGCGTCATCCAATTCGGGTCGGATCGTCGCGTCGTCCGGGTCTCCGGTGGGGCAGTCGAGCGGCCAGAGGGCGATCCAGCCCGTGCTGTTGACACGGATCGCCGGCCCGGGAGTGGCCTCGGCAGTGAGCCGCAGGTGAAGCATGACGGTGCCGTCGTCATTCTCGCCGAGCGGCGGTTCGAACAGGCGCGGCGCGACATCCGCGACCTCCCGCCAATCGAAGCGGAACGTCCGTTTTCTCATTGCGAACTCGATCCCGTTCTCGTCCAGGCGCAACTCGGCGCGCCGCCACGTGAGGGGCGGGAGCAGCAGGTCGATGGCGAGGGGAAGCGCCACGAAGAGGCCGACGGTCTGCCAGGCCTCGGGATCCTGCCAGCCGCCCTCGAAGGTGATGAAGCCGACCCACACCAGCGCCATCGTCCACAGCCCCACGTACATGGCCGGCTGCCCTCTGGTGAGCCGCGGCCCGATGTAGGCGGGGATGCGTGCGGACTGTGGGGTGCTGCTCGCCGCGGGCAGCGGACGGACCGGCCAGGGCACGCGGGTGCGGGCGCGCCGCCGACACGTCGGGGCGCCGCCGCGCTGATGGGCCGCGAAGCCCGCCTGGATCTGGGCGTGGCGGAACTGGTAGACGCCGCCGACCTGTCGCAGCAGGCCCACCCGGCGCGCGTCCTCGAGGAACGCCATGGTCGACCATGGCAACGTTCCCAGAGCGGCGAGAGTCACCTTCGCGAGCAGCCACTGCGTCCAGGGGCTGAGCGCCACGATCACCGCGGCTGCCCCCGCGGTTCCGGAGATCCAACTACCCAAGAGCACGGTGCGGTCGGGGACGTGGACGAGGCTGAGGGTGCCGATGGCTCCGATCACCGGGGCGACACCGAGCACCATGAGCACGGTGCTGGCGCGCTCGCCGCTCAGCAGGGCCCGCGGTCCGACGGTCTGTGCGGTGTCGGCGGGCGCGCCGACGACCATCATGAACAGCGGCGGAACGATGAAGCCCAGCGCCATGAACGGCTCGTCCTGTGCCAGGAGCAGGATGATCGGTGCCAGGAACACAAGAAGCCAGAACAGACCTGGGATACGCGAGCGGTGCCTGCCGAACATCGCGAGCCGACGGGGCAGAGACCCCTTCCACAACTGCGAGAGCAGCAGGAACAGGCCTCCCGTCACCCCGAACATCGTGGCGGCCCAGGCTCCCGCGGCGATCTGGAAGGCTTGAAACGCGTCGCCTCTGGTGATCCGGTCCTGGAACCACGAAGAACCCACCGTCAGCATGACGTAGCCGACGAGCAGGGCCGGCGCCTTGAGGAACGTCGGCGCCTTCGCTCGGTGCAGCTCCCACCAAGCGAGCTCCTTGGTCTTTGCCGCGGTGAGATGGGCGGCCAGGAAGCCAAGGGCACGCTGCGCCTGCGCGTGCTCCCACTCGCGTACGGGATGGGGCTGGTGGGGCGAGGCCGGTCCGGAGGGGAAGGCCGCCGGAACGATGGAGTCGAGCAGGTGCCGTTCGATGGCCACGACGTCGGGAAAGCGGGATTCGTCGGCGAGCTCGCCGGGATCGGCGTCCGCGCGGGCGTACACCGTGCGGGCCAGCCACAGCATGAGTGGGGATGAGAGGGCCCTGGCCGACACGGCTTGGGGATGGTGGGTGATGTGGTCCAGGAGCCCCTGCCAGCGCTGGGTGCGCTGGGGATGCGACGAGCCGCGCAGGTACACGGCCGCCGCGGCCCCTTCCACCGGCTGTGCCTTGATCACCGCCGCCGCCTGGAGCACGGTCTCCTCTTCGACGAGTTCGGCGTACTCCGTCGTGCGGGAGGTGAGAATGAGCGGCGCGCTGTCGGCGCCCGTCTTGTTGAGCCCGGCCAGCGCCGCTGACCGAAGTGGACGCGGCAGTTCGTCCAGGCCGTCGAGAACCGGAAGTACCCGCCGGTCGCGCACCAGTTCGCGGATCCGGGCTCGGTCGAGATCCCTGCTCAGGCCGACGTACTCCTCGTGGATGCGGCGCGCGAGCCACACGTCGAAGTGTTCCTTGCGCGCGTCCCAGGAGGACACCAGGAGCGGTACGGGGACGGGCCTCGTCACATCCTGCAGGCTCAGCAACTGCAGCGCGAGCAGGATCGCCAGGGACGTCTTGCCCGTGCCGGGACCGCCGATGATCACCAGACGCTGGGCGGGCAGAGCCTGGAAGGCGGCGGCGAGTTCGGCGAGGCCCGCGGTGCTGCCCGCCACGTCCGCCCCGATGTGCTCACGGTGATCGGCGACCGACCAGTCGGCTCGCCAACCCACCGCCAGCCTGGCGCTTCCGGCGAGGCCGAGGGCCCCCGCCTCGTCCCGCCACTGAGCGAGCACCACGCGCGCCAATTCGGCGGCGGCGCGGTCCCGCGACGTCTGGGGCAACGGCAGATGCAGGTGAACGGCGCTGAAGTCCCGGCCCTGAATCACGTACGTCGCATTGCCTGAGAACACGTTGTGCACGTCGCCCTGTGCCTGCTCCGACATGGCCGCTCAGCCGGTCTCTGTCCGCGGCCTACAGGAAAGCTTCATCTTGTACATCCCCGTCTCGTCCGACTCCGCGCTCCTGCCGCTCCGATATCGGGTGCGGCGCGCCTCCGGTCGTACGGACTCATGGAGGCGGACCGGTGACGCCACGTCAGGACGCTCCATCACGGCAGGAGTGGTGCCGCGTCATGGCTGGTCGAAGGTGATGGGGCCGTGGAAATCCCGCCCCATGATGACGGTGCCCTGCCTGCCGCCCGTGATGCGGTTGTCGACATCACCGGCACCGGTTCGCGCCGCGGCGTCTTCCGCGGTGCTCCGCCAGGCTGTGAGATCGTGGCGAAACGCGTCGTCGTACGTGGCCCGCAGCGCCAGCACGCGGGCGAGCGCTCGCGCCCGCTCCGTGTTCTCGGCCTGCTCGTCCAGGGCCACGAGTTCTTCCTCCCCTGACGGGACATCCTCGGGTGCGCCGGGCACCCCGTCTTGTTCGGTGCGGCGCCGCACGAGGTCGCGCAGCGACATCCATGCCTGCTGCCCCGCCGCGCCCGCCGTGCCACTGGCCAGCGCCGTGAGGAGCTCGGCCGTGATCGCTTCCATGGACCCCCCCCGTCCCCCGTTGCGCCCCCCAAACGCCTTTTCCTACAACGGAGTTGGGCCCGGCGGAGGGGGCGCTACCCGAACGGTATCTGCCCGGATCTCCCGGCCCTCGAACCTCCGTGCCGGGGAACTGCTGCAACGCTCAGCTCCTCGCCGGGGGCGTCGTCGCTGCGCTCTCGGCCGTCGACCTTGAAGAGGTGGCCCTCGTAAGAGGGAGCGGACGTCGACGCCGCGGGCAGGGGGTCCGCTCACGGGGCCGCCCTCTGGACGGTGCGGAGACCTTCCGCCACCCTTCTTGTCATGAACTCGACTCGCAAGGCGGGTGTCGTCCTCTCCGTGATGGCCGTTCTCACCCTGGGCACCGCCGGTGTCGCGCAGGCGGGGCCAACCGTGCCGGAACATGCCGTCATCGTCTGCGACAGTGCCAGCTTCTACGCGAACTACGACAGCGCGTCAGGGCCGGTCGGTCTGAAGCGGACCCTGTTCCGCGGTGACAAGGTCGGGCACACCCGCGGCGCTCACCCGGTCTACAACGGCTGGGCGGCCACCTTCGACTTCGGCCCCAACGACTGGGGCTTCGTCAGGCACGAGTGCCTGGGAGGCTTCGGTTCCTGGTGAGCGAGGCCCAACGACAAGACGACGGAGAGGACCCGTACATGACCCGCGCCAGCAGGTTCGCCACCCTGGCCCTGGCTCTCGCCGCGGCAACCGCCATGACCATCACCCCCGCCACCTCAGCCAACGGCACGGTCGGCCAGCGGGAGACCGTCTGCGCCCAGGACCTCTTCGTCCGGGTCACGGCCCCGCACGGAGCATGGATGGGCACGCTCTACCGAGGACAGACCTTCCTCGTCGAACAAGGCGGCGGTGACTGGGTCTACGGCTTCGCCTACGGGAACATCAACCGCCGGGGCTGGGTCCAGAACGGCTGGTTCTGCTGAACGGCTCTTCCCCGACCTCGAGCAGGACCGGAGGATGAGGCGCCGACACCACCGGAGGGAGTCCGCGAACGGAGGCGCCAGGCCGTCGAGGCTCCGCGGACCCGCACGGAATCCGCGTCGGACCCTGCCGAGTCCCGTACGAGAGCACCGAGACCACCCTCACCGTCGTGGTCATCCACGTCGGCCCCATCGGCTGACATACCCCGCCGAGCCTCGGCTCTGAGCGCCATGGACGGTCGTTCATCGCAGGGGAAAACGGTCGGCCACCGCGGCCCGCAGGCGTTCCAGGTCCACGCTGCCCGGCTCGTCTCCCGCGCAAGGCAGCCGCACAAGGCCCTCGGTACCGAGGGGCAGCACATCGTCAGGCCTGAACTCGAAGAGAGCCCGGCCGTTCGTCGCGGGACGCTCCGCCTGCGCGAGCAGCAGCACATATCGGCCGGGCTGAGGGAGCTGCGTCTGGGATACCGGGTACCAGACAAGGGCGGGGCCGGAGGAGGGGGCGCTGTCGCTGCCCGCAAGGGTGCCGTCGATGTCGAAGCGGAAGGCCGAGCCCTCGGTGATGCCGTCGTCCATGGGGATGACGCCCGCCCGTAGCTCCCCGTAGACGACCTGGAAGCCCGCTTGCCTGCCGTCTCCGAGGTTGCGGGCCGTGTTCCGCAGGCATTGCGCCGAGGCCGCCGCGTACGGTTCCCCCCGCCCTGTGCCGCTGCCGCCCTTGAGCAGGGCGGGGGCGCCCACGGCGGTCGCGAGGACCACGACGGCGGCACCCACGGCGGCGCCCAGCCGCCGGCGCGCCAGCCCACGGCGCGCCCGGGCGGTGAAGTCGGCGCCGGGTACGGCCGGGCCCTCCGGCGGCTCCGCGGCGGCGGCGAGCAGCCGCCGCACCTGCTCGTCTCCGTCATGCCGTTGGTCAGTCACGGTCTAGCTCCTGTCACAGTCGAACGAGACGGCGGCCAGGACGCCCTCTTCACGCAGGGCGGTCAGCGCACGGGCCGCGCGGCTCTTCACGGTTCCGCGTGAGCAGCCCAGCACACCGGCGATCTCTTCCTCGCTGAGCTGGTGGTAGTAGCGCAGTACGAGCACCGCGCGTTGAGCCGGCGGGAGGAGCTGTAACACCTTGCGTACGGCCACGCCGGTCGCTGTCTGATCCTCGTGGCCCGCCAGGGCGACCTCCGGCACCTGCTCGGCCGGGATCTCGGCGTGCCACCTTCGTCGGCGGTCCTTGACCAGCAACCGGACCATCGTGGTGCGCGTGTACGCCTCCGCGGCTTCCAGCCGCCCGATCCGGTGCCAAGCGCGGTAACTGCGCAGCAACGCCTCCTGGGCCAGATCCTCGGCCTGAGGTCCGCCGCCGGTCAGTAGCCTGGCTGTCCGCAGTATCGAGGGGTAGCGCGCGGCCATGAACGCCGTGAATGCCTCGTCCCTGCCGTGGCGCATCCGTTTCACTCCCTCACCGGCCCGCCGTCCGGGCCCGTCATCCTTACAGAGGACCGGGACGGCGAAGAGGGTTCCACAGGGGCCGGCGAGCGTTCGCGATCGGCGTCCGTCAGCACGTGCTGACCGCGAACGGGGCCTGCTCTGCCCGGGCCTGTCGGCACACCGATGACCTGGGCATTTCGGGCGTGCCAAGACGTGGGCGCCCCCGACACACTGTCACTGTGACGCGGACGAAGCGCACCGCCGGTCCATGGCGTCGAGCAGGCGGCGGGCGGTCCATTGGGGCCCGCGCCGGCGGAGCGCTTCCGACCAGCGCGGAAGCCCCTCGGGGACGTGGTCGAGGAGATCGCGTACAGCGGCACCCGCGTCGTCCTCGGTCAACGTCGCCGGGTTCAGGCACGTGGCCAGCCGTGCGCGCTCGGCGTCGTGAGCGATGGAGAACTGGTCGCTGGAGAAGGGCAGGATCAGCGCCGGAGTCCCGGATGCCACGCACTCGGTGAACGAGTTGTTGCCTCCGTGGTGCACCATGGCGTCGACCCGGCTCAGCAGCCATCGTTGAGGGACGACACGTGCGACGTGCACCCTGGGTCCGGCGAGTCCCGCCAATGTGGGCGCACCTTCGCCCGCGGCGACCACGACCGCCACGTCCGGACAGTGCGAGAGGATGCCCCGGATCAGCAGCGCCAGTACGTCGTCGCGCGCGGACAGGAAGGTGCCGAGTGCGATCAGCACCAGGCGCCTGGCACCGGACCTGAGCCGCCTGACCACTCCCTCCCACTCCTCGCCGGGTCCCTTCTCCTCCGGGGACACGCAATGGCCTCCGTGCAGGAAGCGCACGCCGGACGGCTGGTGTCTCGGCAACCAGGCGAACCGCGGGTAGTTGAAGACGACCGCGTGCCGGGAGGCGAGGGCGAACGCTCGGCCGGGCGCCGGGGCCCGCGGCGCGTACCGGCGTGCGACCGCGGCGAAGCGCTCGGTGAACGCGCGATCGTTGCCCAAGGCGGCCTGCCTCAGTTCGGCGAGCTCCCAGGCCGCAGGACGGACGGCCCGGGGCCAGGCGTAGGGGACACCGAACAGGGCCTCCGGGCCGTGCGGCAGGTACGTCGGATGCCCTGGACAGAACGTGGCGAAAGGGAGTCCGAGGCAGTGAAGCGCGAGCGTCACCGAGTAGCTCAGCTGGTCGACCACGAACCAGTCGGGAGCCAGCCGCTCCTGGAGGTCCCGAACCTCGGCGAGGACCTTCTCAGGGCCGGCGAGCATGTCCTCGCCGCGGTGACGGGACTGCGTGAGCAGCGCGGCGATCGCCCCCTCGCGTGTGGAGCTGAGGAACTCCTCGAGCCGTTCCGACTCCCGTACGCCCTGTCTCGTGCTCCGGGCGACACCGGTGTTCGCGTTGCGTGACACGGTCAGCGGAACGAAGCGCGCGCCGGCCTCTTCGGCCAGCTGAGCGAAGGGGGGTGCGCACGCGAAGGTGACGTCGGAGCCCGCCCGGGCGAGAGCGCCCGCCAGCACCGACAGGGGTTGGGCATGCGACTGGAAGGGTGGACTGATCACCACGACGCGCGGCATCCGACCTCCTTCGGCAGGGACACTCCGTCCTGTCCTTCGCCCCGGAACGTCGAAGCGGATGCGCGTTCGTCGCCCTTCGATCGAGTCTCTGGCCGAGGCCCTCCGCAGGCGCTGTGCGCGCCGTTCACGAGCGACCACCGGCCGTGTCCCACGACGCCACGGACGGGCCCCCACTCGGGGCTCCGGGACGGAGACGCTTCGCCCAGGGTGCATCCACGTCGTGAGGAGACGACGAAAGCATGCTGGTCGGATGTATCCCACCAGGAGTCCCCATGGAAAACTCTGTTCCGGACCTGGCGGCGCCGGGTCCCTACGGTTTCACCGCCGCGGACGGGAAGCGTGACGCTTTCACGGCGGCACGGCGCGCCTTCTGGACCCGGTCCGAGGGTGCGACGGCGTCCTCCGACCCGGCGGGCTCGCCCTCTTCCTCCCGCAGTCTCCTTTCCCGGCTGGTGGAAGCGGAGTACGGAGCCGACAGCGGTGCGGCGCACCACCGGCAGCACGCCCTGGTCACCGCTCGGGACGTCGCGGTCGCCCGCCTGCGGAACCGGGTGAGGGCGGGACGGATGCCCGGCCCGGAGGAGTGCGTGCGGCTCGTCGCCGAGGGAGACGGAGCACGCGGAGCGGTCTTCGAGGCGTGGCCCGAGGTCGTACGGCTCCACGGAAGGCCCCGGGCCACAAGATCGCTGCACTCCGGTTTCCGGGTAGCTCAGGACCCCGCGACGACGGCCATGCTGCTCCACCTCGCGGCCGCGGTCGGCCTCCGGCCCCTCCCCGGGGACAGCGTCCTTCGGCTTGCCCACGGAGGCTCTCGCCGCGTGCGGCACGCGGCGTGGCTGTTGCTCGCCCGGTACGGGCTCCGAGGGGAGAACGGGCTCAGGGCGGTGGAGTCCGCGGACACCTACGAGCGCCTCCTGTTGGAGACCCTGCGGCACAAGCCGCCCAGAGGAGCCGGGTGTTCTCCGCCCTCATCGGGGCTCCTCGTCGCACAGTCCATGCTGATGGGGCGGTTCGACCGGCCGGGTGAGGGCCTGAGCGGCGGCCTCAGCGTGCTCCTCGACTCCGTCGGGGCGGCGCTCGCCTCGACCGACGGCATCGCGGGCGTTCTCACCGTGGTCACCGCCTGTCGCCCCGACCTCGAAGACGATCGTGTGCTCTTTCGCCGGCGGAGCCCCGGTCACTGGATCCTGCGGCTTCCCGTGGACAGCGATCGTCCGGCCGGCCCGCAGGACATGGGGGAGCATCGTGAAGCCCTCGCCTGGTGGGCCACCACGCTGCTGTCCGCGCTCGGACGGCCGCTCGACGTCCTCCATGTGCGATACGCCGACGACGGTTCGCTCGCGCTGGCCGAGGCAGCCCGAAGAGTCGGTGCCGGGCTGGTCTTCACCGCGACCCCCGATCCACATCGCCAGATGAGCGAGCGACTCGACCACCCGGACGCGGATCCCGACCACGTGCGCCTGGACCTGCACCGGGTGTTCCTCGCCGACCGTTTGGTCGACCGAGCCGATCGTGTGGTGGGAATCGCCGGTCGCGGCGGAACGGCGGAACTGCTCCACCACTTCCCACAGCTCGCCCGTGGATACAGGACACGGCAACTGAGCGCCCCGCCGGAAGGCGTGGCGCCTTACGAGCCGCCGCCCGGCGCGGCGAAGCGATGCGGACTCCTCATCGACAGGATCGGTGGCCTGGCCGGACCCGCCGAGGAGTCCAGGCGAACGGTGCTGTTGAGCGTCGGCCGTCTGCACCCGGTGAAGCAGCAGGACGTCCTGGTCCGTGCGTGGATCGAGTCAGGATGCCACCGCGAATCGGTTCTGGTGCTCGTCGGCGGAAGCACACGTGCGCCGGACCGCCAGGAATCCCTGATACGCGAACGGATCCACGCGGCGACCCTCGGCGAGCCGGAAGCCCGGGAACGCCTGCTCCTTCTCCCCGCGCTCTCCAACGCCGACGTACGGTCGCTCGAACGCGCGCTGACCGACCCCGCTCACCGGTTCCGGGCACGCTACGTGTGTCCGAGTACGAAGGAGGAGTTCGGCCTCGCGGTCCTCGAAGCCATGGAAGCGGGGATGGTCGTGGCCGGGCCCGAGCGCGGCGGCGTACCGCACTATCTGGACGACGGGATCAACGGCCTGCTCCTGGACACCTCGACATCGCAGGCGTTGGGCCACGGACTGCGGCGCTTGGTGGGCCTGGACGACGAGGCCGCGGAGGCCATGGCCCGGCGAGCACGGCATCTCGTTCGCACCAGGTACTCGGCGGCCGCCATGGCTCAGGCTCTCGCGGTCCACTACGCGGACGTGGCGCCGCGAGGCCGAGGAGCGGAACGCACTCCGTCATCGGAGCCGGGCGGGTGGGTGCCCGCCTGACCCGTCCCGGGCGCTTCGGCGCCCGCGCGTGGTGCATTTACCGGGCGCGCTCTCGGAAGCGTATGTACCACCGCGTCCCTGGGCCGCCGCCCCTGCCGACGGGGACGGCGGCCGGTTTCTGGAAGGTGCCATGACCGTCTCCGTCGTCCTGTTCACCTCCGACCTCCGGGTCCACGACCATCCGCCGTCGCGGGCGGCGCTCGAGGGTGCGCACGAGGTGGTCCCGCTGTTCGTCCGCGACCCCGCCGTCGACCGTGCCGGCTTCGCTGCACTCGACCGTCTCACCTTCCTCGCGGACCTCGACCGCTCTCAGGTCTCGGCGGACCGGCCGTCCACGAACCCTGGAGGGTCGCCAGGTCTGCCCGAGCGTCCTTTGACTACCCTGAGCGGCTCCTTGACCTCGGTGATGCTCCGGAGCCCCATCGGCGAGCGCGGGGGGCCGCTTGAAGATGAGGCCGCCGCCGTCCGAGCAGGCGAGAGGGCCCGCACCGGCGTCGGTGCCGCCGCTCAGGAACAAGGTGTTCGCCCCTGGCAGGCCTGCCAGGGGCGAACCGTTCGGGACGGTCGGAGGGTCAGCTGACGCCGACGAGGCCTTCCGGCACTTCTTCTCGTTCGTAGTTCGCCAGCGCCAGTCCCAGGGCGAAGAACGTGGGCGCCCACTCACCGACGAAGATGCCCCACCGGTCGGCCCTTTCCAGGTTCTCGCTTCGCCGCGACGTGAGCCACGAAGCAAGTGACAGCCCGATCGAGCCGAATGCCGCGAGGTAGGCGTGCTCACTGCTCACTCCCGCGTCGTGCAGCTTCTTGACAATCATCGTCTCTCTCGCTTCCGTTGAGCCGACAGCGCCACGGTGACCGCTCCTCAGGATGGTCAGGACCGTCCGCTGTGAGATGAAGTCAGCAATCCGACGGCAGGTACTCAGCGCTGATGCCGCTGACACTCACCTGCTTCGCCTCATACTTCGCATTCTTCGCGTTCATGGATGCATCGACCCTGACCCGTACGGCCCCGCACTGCCGTTCACCGGCTCGCGGCACGGCGAAGAGGGATGGCGGATCCTTCACGAACGTGTGCATCCGTCGCCGTACCCAAGTCCGAAACCGCTGATGACGACGGCGTATGCGAGGTCGCAGGGTCTCGTCGTCTCGTGACGGAGGGGGCCGACGAACGGAGCGCAACCATGCACACAGATCTTCTCGGGACGCCGGTGCTCGCGGCGGGTGTCTGGCAGTCGGGTCTCGCTCAGGTGCTGGGCGGGCTGATCGTGGTAGCCCTGCTCATCGGAGCATTCGTGCTGGGCATCCGGGTCATGAACAGGGAGCTTCCTCCCCCGGACCCGGAGTCCCAGCCGCACCGCCCCGACACCGGCCAACTGCCCGGTGAGGTCTCTGAGTACCGCAAGCCCTCCGAGGTGCCGCGGACGGACGGCGAGCACCGCCTCATGCCGTACAACCTGAACAGCTCCGGCGAGGCCGACACGGAGACGCCGAGCGAGGAGAAGCGCAAGTGGCGCGGCATCTCCAGCGGTGGTTTCGGCAGCGGTGGCACCGGTCACGGGGACTGATCGGCAGGATCGGTTGTCCCACGACAACCGATCCTGGAGACGGGCGGTCCTGACGCCGCTCTGGCGTGAGCGTCTCAGACCGGGGGTTCCATGGCACGGCGAAGGGCGTGCAGAGCCCGCCGGATGTGACTCTTGACCGTGCCGAGAGGAAGTCCGGTCTCCTCCGAGATCTGCGTCTGGGTCATGTCACCGTAGATCGACATTCCCACCAGACGCCGTTGGACGGGAGAGAGGAGACCGAGCTTCTGCAGCACGAGAACGCGGTTCAGCGCCTGTTCGGACTCGTCCCGGCTGTAGGTGCGGACCACCTGCGCGTGCTGATCCGTCAGTACCCGCTGGAGGTCGGTTCGCCGTGTCCGTGCCGTACGCGCGTCCAGGATGACGTGTCGTGCGACGCCGACGATCCAGCCGCCGAGAGCACCCCGCTCCGGTCGGTATCCGGCGCGGCCGCGCCAGGCGGCGATGAACACCTGCTGCGTGACGTCCTCCGCGTCCTGAGTGTTGCCCAGCGCACGACGGGCGAGCGAGTGCACCAGAGGGGCGTGCTGCTCGTACAGCGCGGCCAACGCGGACGGATCACCGCTCGCGAACCGCGTCGCCAGCTCTGCTTCCGAGGCGTCGAGCACGGTGGAACGGCCGGCCGCCCGCACCGCCCGGGTGGGGGCCGCGAGCGGCGCCGGTCGGCGGCCTCGAACAGACGACGAGGAGGGGGCGGAGACCATGGCTTGCTCCTATGGCACGGGAATGCACCGTCCCTCACACCGTCCGTCGAATCGACGCACCGCGGCAAGACGCATTGATGGTGCATCGAAAGGGAATGCCCCCTGCGCGTGATCGGTGTGCCTGGGGCCGAGGGCAGAGCGGGACCGCCCCTGCCCTGCCCGACGGGGGCGCGGGCGAGCGGCCTGTGGCGAGGGGCTTCGGCTTGGCGGCGACGGATCAGTGTTCCGATCCCGGCACGGGCTCGCCGTAGACGCGGGAAATGGCGTCGAGAGCCTCCCGCAGCCCCCGAGGCCGCTGCAGGCCGGAGTCGGGTGTCCGCCCCGCCCAGCCGGGACCCGCCAGCAGCACCAGAGGCGTAGTGCGGGCGCCGCGCAGACCGAACGTCATGCCCGCCACATGGCGTGCCAGCGCGTGGCTCGCCGTCGCACGGGCTTGAGACCACAGCACGACCGCGGCCGGACCGCACCTGCGCACCGCCGCGTCCAGCGCCTCCGCGGGGACGGCGCCGCCGAACATGAGGGTCGCGAGGCCGCGCTCGGACAGACCCGCGGCCAGTGCTTCGAGCGGAAGGGTATGGGGCTCTGACGGCACGCACGCCAGCAGCACCGGCGTTCTCGGCCTGCCGACGGCGGCGATGGCGGCGCGGCGAAGAGCGGTCGAGACCTGCCAGGACAGCAGGTGCTCGACTTCGACATAGCGGTCGTTCGAGGACTCCCATTTACGGCCGACCGCGTGCAGCGTGGGAGCCATCACTTCTTCCCAGGCCGTCACGAGGCCGTAGTCGGAGATCACCTGCTCCAGCAGAGTCTCCATCGCCGGAGCGTCCAACCGGACGGCCGCCCGGGCCAGACCCCGGCACTCCTGTCGCACATCCCCCAGGGGCAGTCCGCCGCCCCCGACCGGCCTGCGGCCCGGGGAGGGATCGGCGTCGGACGCGGTCCGGCCGGGGAGGTCCCCGGCCATGCCGTCCGAATCCGGGCGGTCGCTCCGGGCGGCCCGAGCCGCTTCGGCCGGGGGAATGCCCGACGCGGTGAGACGACACATCTCCTCGAGCATCGCGACATCGGAGGGGAACCAGCGCCGGTGCTTGCCGTCCGCGCGGATCGCCGGCCCGATGCCGTAGCGCTGCTCCCAGGAACGGACGGTGGTCGGAGACACCCCCAGGCGCCGGGCCAGGGCCCCCGTGGTGATTCCCGGAGTCGTATCGGCCATGCGACCCACCTCAGGATGCGTAGACGCTGCGTAACCCTCGAACGCTGCACGATCCGGAAGGTCGGCTCGACCTCCGGCAGAAGCGCCGTCGACGCGAGCCGACCCCTTCTCCGCTGACACCGGTGACGTCTCCGGACGGCGGGGTCCCCTCGTCGCGGACCTTGGTCCCGACGACGAACGCGTCGGTCAGGACGGCGACGACGATCACTCCGATCAGAACGAGCACCGCGGCCTCCCGCGAAGCGACGGATGTACGGGTGGTTCGGGCGGCGCCATGCGCGCGGATGCGCCAGAGGCGAAATCTCCGCCGCCAAGAGACACGGCAGGACGTCGCGGACCGATCGGAACGGCCCGGAGGCCACCGCGCGGTGGGGCTGTCGCTCTGTTCACCTCTGATCTCGGGGACGCCGAACTCGTCCCCATCCGGCGAGGCCGTGAGCCGAGAACCGATGACGAAGGCTCCTCAGGAACGCGACGGGGCCGTGAGACAAGGGGTTACGCCAAAACACCGCGCCTGTGGCACGAACGCTTCATGGACGCGCACGCCGCCGTCGACGACAGCACGGTGCGAGGGGCTACGAGCGCACCCCGCGGGTCAGATCAGGCCGGTGCGCTTCGCGACACTTTCGGAGAGTTTCATCCTCTCGTGTCCTTCGTCGCCGATCCGGTCGAGGACCGCGGCGACCAAGGACTCCACGAGAGCCAGGGCAGGCGTGAGACTGTCGTACGGGGAGTCGGACGTCACCTGGGTGGTGAGGACGACGTCCGCGTGGGCCGCTGCCGGCGACAGCCACGGGTCGGTGAAGACGATGACCTTCCCGCCACGTTCGCGGGCCAGTTCGGCAATGACGGTCTTGTCGGGTTCGTAGCGCCTGTAGTCGAACACCACGGTGACGTCACGGCGTGCGAGTTGTGTGAGGAAGGAGGTCCGTTCCACATCCCTGTCGGGCAGGAAATGCACCTGGTCACGGAATTGCGTGAGGTGCAGACCCAGGTACTGGGCCAGGAGGTGGGTGAACCGGCCGCCGGCGACGTGTACGCGGCGGCGGGGATCGCTCAACAGATTCACCGCGTCGTAGAACTCGTGCGGAGCGACCTCGTCGAACGTCTGCGACACGGCCTGCTGCACGAGCGAAAGAGCTGCCCCGAGCCGGGGATCGGACGTCCCCTCGGACCGGGTCGCCCCGCCGCGCCGTGGTGATCCCGAGTGCTCGTACAGGGTGATGGGGGAGGCCGTGCGCGCGTCGAGTTCGGAGCGCAGAGCCGCCTGCAGGTCCGGGAAGCCCTTGAAGCCCAGGCGGGAAGCGCAGCGCAGCACCGTGGGAGCGGAGACCGATGCTCGCTCCGCGATGGTGGCGACCGTCTCGAAGACGGCAGCCGGGTATCCGGCCAGCAGGACCCGTGCGACCTTGCGTTCGGCCGGACTCAGATCTCCCAGTCGTTTGCGCATCTCGTCGGCCAGCGTAGGGCTCATCGGCTTTCCTCCCCGGTGTGGTCCGGTCACGGCGATCTGCCGCTGCCACCAGCCGCGACCAGGCAATGCTCACTTCTTGGCCAAATGTACCGCCTGTTACGTGCGGGGCGCGGGGGCCTGCTCGGTGCGTCCAGAGGGCCACGCTCGGTGTGGAGCGTACGGAAGCCCCTGCCCTGAGGCGATACCCGGGCGACGCACCAGCCGTTGGACTGCCCCAGTTGGCGTAACATTCATTTCAGAAACAGCTTGTATTGAGTGAATGTAATGAACGATACTCGGATGGTGGTCGCTGTGGACCGCTGTACGTGATGCCGAAACCGCACGGAGGTGCGCGCCGATGAACGTCCGACGTGAAGAGAGCGATCTGATCGGCAGTCGGGACGTGCCCCAGGACGTCTACTACGGCATCCACACGCTGCGGGCGCGAGAGAACTTCCCCCTCACCGGCGTCCTGTTGTCCGCTCACCCTGAGCTCGTGACCGCACTGGCGAGCGTCAAGGAGGCGGCCGCCCTGGCCCATGCCGAGCTGGGCACCCTGCCCGAACCGCGTGCCATGGCCATCGTGGCGGCCTGCCGAGAGATCCGTGGCGGGGGGTTGCGCGACCAGTTCGTCGTCGACGTACTCCAGGGCGGCGCGGGGACGTCGTCGAACATGAACGCCAACGAGGTGATCGCGAACCGGGCTCTGGAGCTCCTCGGTCACCCCCGCGGCGCCTACGAATTCCTGCACCCCAACGATGACGTCAATCGTGGGCAGAGCACGAACGACGTCTACCCCACCGCGGTCAAGATCGCGTTGAGGGAGGCCGCAGGCCGACTCCTGGACGGGATGACCGTCCTTGCCGACGCCTTCACCGACCGGGGCGGAGCCTTCGCGAAGACCTGCAAACTCGGCAGGACGCAGCTGCAGGACGCTGTGCCGATGAGCTTGGGGCACGAGTTCGACGCGTTCGCTCTCACCGTCCGCGACGATGCCGCCCATGTCCAGCACGCGACCGGGGCGCTGTGCGAGGTGAACCTGGGGGGCACCGCGATCGGCACCGGCCTCAACGCCGATCCCGGGTTCGGGCGGGCCGTCGTCGCGCACCTGGCCGCTGTGACGGGTACTCCGGTCCACCAGGCGCGCAACCTGATGGAGAGCACGCAGGGGGTGGGTGCCTTCCTGCAGCTCTCCGGCGCCGTGCGCCACTTCGCGCTCAGGCTCTCCAAGATCTGCAACGACCTGCGGCTGCTGAGTTCGGGGCCGACGGCGGGGCTGGGTGAGATACGGCTTCCAGCGCTTCAGGCCGGGTCGAGCATCATGCCCGGGAAGGTCAACCCGGTGGTGCCTGAGGCGGTCAACCAGGTCTGCTTCGACGTCTTCGGCGCCGACGCCGCGGTGTCCATGGCGGCCCAGGCCGGCCAGCTCCAACTGAACGCGTTCGAGCCGCTGATCGCGCACCTGCTGCTGAATTCGCTGAACCGGCTCGACTCCGCCTGCCGTGTTCTCGCTGAGCGTTGCGTGCTGGGAATCGAGGCGAACGAGGAACGCTTGAGTGACCTCGTCGAGCGGTCGGCCGGTCTGGCCACTGCTCTGAACCCGGTGCTCGGGTACCGGCGGACGACCGATCTGGCTCGTCGGTCCCTCCTCACAGGCCGGACCGTGAGGGAGCTGGCTCGCGAGTCGGGGCTGCTGAGCGACGAGCAGATCGACGTGCTCCTCGATCATGGCCGCTTGGTGCGTCCGGAGCTCTGATCCGCGGCCCCGGCTCCGGAGCCCTCGGCGGGCTCCGGAGCCGGGGAGTGCGAGATGCCTGGCCCGCTGTGCGGGAGTGGCCTCAGCCGGTCAGTTCTTGGTCAGGGTGCAGGTGTAGGGGGAGGAGCCGGAGCCGCTGTAGGCCTCGATGTCCACGTAGTACGTGCCCGACCCGGAGGCGGTCCTCGTGAAGGTGAGGGATTCGTCGGTGCCGGCGCCGTTGTTGACGGAGCGCTCGAGCGTGCTGCCGGAGGAGTCGACCCAGTAGAGATCGGCGTCGTAAGCACCCGGGACGGCGCACTGCACGGACGCGTTCTGTCCTGACCCGAGGGTGACCTTGAAGTAGTCGCGGTCGCTGGTCGACTTCATGGTGCCGCTCAGGGCGGTGGGGGAGGAGAGGCCGGTGGCGTCGTTCGCGGTGTCACGGGTGTCGTTCGGTTCGGTCTCCGTGAGGCTGCCGCCGGACGCGGCGCCGCAGTTCGTCACGGGGGTGCCGTTGTAGAGGTTGGCGTCGGGGACCCCGTTGGTGACGCTGCGCAGGTAGTAGCCGCACGTGGGGCGGTTCTTGAAGTCGAACGTCGAACCCGGCGTGAGGCGCCAGATCTTGAAGTTCGAGTACGTCAGGGGCTTACGGTCCGCGGCTTGCTCGGGCTGATGGTCGGCGAGGACGACATAGGCGTCCTTGCCGTACTCGGTCGCCATGCCGTTGCGGTCGATGAACAGCGAGCCGCCGCCCTCCTCGACCCCGACGGCCCAGGCGGCGCCCCCCGTGGTGAGCCCGTCCTTCACCGCCCGGGCCACGAACGCCATGCTGCGGCCCATGCGGTCGCGGGTCACGAAGTGGGAGTCGTTGATGACCCCGCCGTAGTGGGCCCACTGGAACATGCCGGTGGTGAAGCTGATGTAACGGTCGTAGGGATTGGCCAGTGCCTCGCTGGTGGTGACGCTGCCGTTGCAGGCGTCGTACACCAGGGGGCTGTTGATGTGATGGCCCGCGCTGCCTCCGCCCGATCCGCCGCCCTTGGCCACCACGGACTCCACGGAGGCTTCGAGCGCGGTTCCCTTCCATGCGGCGTACCGGCACTGGTCGCCGCCGGCGAAGTACACGAACTCGGCGTTCCGCACGTCGGTGTTCACCTGGCTGTTGTTGCCGTCGGCGGCCGCGGTGAGCGTCCAGGTCGTGCAGGAGTTGACCCCCGTCAGGGTCATGACGGTGTCGCATTCGGGTGTCTTGCTGCCCGAGGTCGGGGCCGAGCCGCCGAGGACGACGACGTCGATGCTTCCGGTTCCGCCGCGGATCTCCGCGATGGCCCTGTTCATGGAGGCGGGCACGACGGCACCGGCGCCGTTCATCGTGAAGGCGGGGCCGTTCCACGAGGTACGGCTGACGTCCGCGGCCGAACCGAGCCGGACGCGGTCGGCGGCCGCGTGAGCGGGCTGCTGCGTGGTGAGGGACATCGCCAGGGTCAGCAGGGTGACGGCCAGCGCCGGGGTGGATCTGCGGGTGGCGGGTGACGCCATGATGCGCTCCATGGGGCAGGGGGATGGTGGCGGTGCGGGGGTGCCGACTGCGGAAGTGACGGTTCGGCAGCGTGCTACCCCGGGGCTCCGAGTTGGTAGCGGAACTTACAGATAGTTCGGCTCTGGCGGAAGATGTACGGCCTGATTTCTCTCTTCTTAGGTTCACGACCGCCGTAAATGCGGTCTGAACTGGGTAAAGAGTCGCGACATGCGAGGAGGCGGCGCCGTTACATCAACGTAACGCGCGGTACATCTAGCCAACGTGTTGTTTGTTCTGTAACTTCCGTGCTGTGACCGGCGGCTTGAATCCGTCGGCCGAAATCCCCGAGAGGTTCGACCCCGATGAACGCTCGTGTTACCCGCTGCCTTGCGGCTGCCGTTGTCACGACCACGGCCCTTGCGACGCTCGCCGCGTGCGGAGACGCCGATCCCGCCCCCGCCGCGGGCGGAACGGTCACCGTCGGCGGCGTCCAGATCAAGAAGGACCCCGCCCTCCACGCGATGCTGCCGGACGGCATCAAGAAGGCGGGGAAGGTCCGCGTCGCCACCGACGTGCCGTACCCGCCCTTCGAGATGTTCGTGAAGGAGGGCGAGACCGCTCTGACCGGGCTCGACTACGACCTGGGTCAGGCCCTCGGCGGAAAGCTCGGCGTGACGTTCGCCTTCACACCGCAGAAGTTCGACGGCATCGTGCCCGCGATCCAGGCCGGCAAGTTCGACGTCGCCATGTCGGCCATCACCGACAACAAGGAGCGTCAGCAGGTCGTCGACTTCGTCGACTACTCGCAGTCGGGATCCGGCATCCTCGTCGGCAACGACAACCCCGCCAAGATCGCCGAGCTGAACGACCTGTGCGGCAAGAAGGTCGCGGTCCAGACCGCGACCAACCAGCTCGACCTCCTCAAGAGCCACCAGGCGACGTGCTCGAAGGCCGGCACGGGGGCCATGGAGATCCAGACCTTCCCCAAGGACTCCGACGCCCAGCTCGCGCTGCGCTCCGGCAAGGTCGTGGCCCAGGTCCTGACCAAGCCGGCCGCCGGCTGGGTCGCCAAGACCGCGGACGGAGGCAAGGCCTTCGACCTGGTCGAGGACCCGGCCGCGCCCGGCGGCTACAACGCCTCACCCAACGGCATCGCCGTGAGCAAGCAGCTGCCCGAACTCACCGACGCGATCCAGAAGGCCCTCCAGGCCCTCATCGACGACGGCACCGTCACCAAGATCTACACCAAGTACGGCGTCGCCTCGATCGCCGTCAAGGAAGCCACCAGGAACGCGGCGGTCGACTGAAGATGACCGACACCACGACCACCCCCAAGACCATCTCCCCGCCCGAGCCGGCCGCACAGGACCTCGAAGTGGTCCCCGTCCGCAACTACGGACGCTGGATCGCCGCCACGGCGTCGATCCTGGCGCTCGTCGGACTGATCGGCTCCCTGGCGAAGAACGACAACCTGCACTGGGACGTCGTCGCGAAGTACCTCTTCGCCGACCTGATCTTCGACGGCCTCGCCACGACCCTCTGGCTCACCGCCGCCGCCATGGCCCTCGGCCTCGGTCTCGGCACCCTCATCGCGGTGATGCGGCTGTCCACCAGCCCCGTGCTCTACGGACTCGCGAACGCCTTCGTCTGGGTGTTCCGCGGCACCCCGCTCCTCGTCCAGATCATCTTCTGGGGCTATGCCGCGGCCCTCTACAAGTACGTGAAGATCGGTGTCCCCTTCACCGACATCACCTTCCTCCAGGCCGAGACGAACGCCCTCCTCACCCCCGCCATCGCGGCCCTGCTCGCGCTCGGCCTGAACGAGGCCGCGTACGCCTCGGAGATCGTCCGCGCGGGCATCCAGTCCGTCGACCACGGACAGGCCGAAGCCGCGCACTCCCTGGGCATGCGGCCCGCACTCACCATGCGACGGATCGTGCTGCCCCAGGCCATGCGCGTCATCATCCCGCCGATGGGCAACGAGACCATCAACATGCTCAAGATGACCGCCCTCGTCTCGGTCATCTCCGCCCACGACCTCATGTCGAACATCCAGGACGTGTACGCGCAGAACTACCAGGTCATCCCCATGCTGGTCGTCGCCAGCCTCTGGTACCTCGCGCTCGTCACCCTGCTCAGCATCCCCCAGGCATGGCTGGAACGGCGGTACGGACGGGGCACCGCCCAGGCCGGCCACGTGTCCCCGCTGCAGCGGATGCTGGGGGGAGCCACGGGGCTGATCGGCAGGAAGAACAAGGAGACGGCCCGATGAACGCCCCCATGGTGCGCGCCGAGGGCGTGCGCAAGCACTTCGGAAAGCTCGAGGTCCTCCAGGGGATCGACCTCACGGTCGAGCGTGGGCAGGTGTGCTGCCTCCTGGGGCCCTCGGGCTCCGGGAAGTCCACCTTCCTGCGGTGCATCAACCACCTGGAGAAGGTCGACGGCGGCAAGCTCACCGTCGACGGCGAGCTCGTCGGCTACCGGCAGCACGGCAACAAGCTGCACGAGCTGCGCGAGCGGGAGGTCGCCGAGCGCCGCCGAGACATCGGCATGGTCTTCCAGCGCTTCAACCTCTTCCCCCACATGACCGCGCTCGACAACGTCATCGAGGCCCCGGTCAAGGTGAGCGGGGTATCGAGAGCGGCAGCCCGCGAACAGGCGCGTCACCTGCTGGAGCAGGTAGGCCTCGGCGATCGCGCCGGACACTACCCGGCCCAGCTGTCCGGTGGGCAGCAGCAGCGCGTGGCCATCGCACGAGCCCTCGCGATGAAGCCCAAGCTCATGCTGTTCGACGAGCCCACGTCCGCCCTCGACCCCGAGCTCGTCGGCGACGTCCTGGACGTCATGCGCCGACTCGCCGCCGACGGCATGACCATGGTCGTCGTCACCCACGAGATCGGCTTCGCCCGCGAGGTCGGCGACACCGCCGTCTTCATGGACCAGGGCGTCGTCGTCGAAGCGGGCGACCCGCGACAGGTCCTCGTCGACCCGGAGCAGGAGCGTACCCGCGCCTTCCTGTCCAAGGTCCTGTGAACGCGCCCCCTCGTCAGCTGCTCAGCGCGGAGCTGCTGACCCTGGCGCGCGCCCGCCACACCCAGTACCTGACGGATCTTCGCGACCTCGTCTCGATCGACTCCGGCTCCTACAGCCCGGACGGCGTCAACAAGGTCGCCGACTGGGTGCAGCAGCGCCTCCTCCGCATCGGATTCGACGTCGAGCGGGTCCGCTTCCCGGCCGACCACCGCTACCAGGCCGGTGACGCCGTCATCGGGCGCAAGCGTGGCGGACTCGACCCCGCCGCGGACGGCCGCAGGATCCTCCTCGCCGCACACATGGACACCGTCTTCGACGACGGCACCGCGGACGACCGACCGTTCCACATGAACGGAGCCATCGCCTACGGTCCCGGAGTCAGCGACGACAAGGGCGGCCTGCTGGCCGGCCTCACCGCCCTGGAAATCCTCCAGGAGGCCTCCGTCCAGGACTTCGGCGAGCTCGTGTTCCTCGCCACCCCCGACGAGGAGATCGGCTCTCAGGTCAGCAGACCGCTGATCGAACGGACCGCGCGGGGCATGCACTACGGCCTCGGCCTCGAGTGCGCCCGGGAGAACGGCGACCTCGTCGTCGCCCGCAAGGGCGTCGCCGACTTCCGGCTGACGGTCACCGGCCGTGCCGCGCACGCCGGCATCGAGCCGGAGCGCGGTGCCAACGCGGCCTTGGCCGCCGCCCATCTCACCGTGGAACTGCAAGGACTCAACGGACACTGGGACGACGTCACCATCAACGTCGGAGTCGTCCGCGCGGGCACCCGCCCCAACATCGTGTGTGCCGAAGCCGAACTGCACATCGAAGTCCGCGCCGCCACCTCGGCCGACATGAGGCGTGCCACCCGAGCCATCCGTCAGGCCGCTGCCTGCCCCGCCGTGCCCGGAACCGCCGTCACCGTCGAGCAGATCGACCTGTGCCCCCCGATGGAGGACACTCCCGCCTCACGACGGGTCCTCGAAGCGGCGCGCAAGGCCGCCTCCGCCTACGGCCTGCGGCTGGGAGCGGCCGCCACCGGAGGAGTCGGCGACGCCAACCTCATCGCCGGTGCGGGAGTGCCCACCCTCGACGGCCTCGGCCCCGTGGGAGGGGCCGACCACACCCCTGGCGAATGGCTCGACACCTCCAGCGTCGCGCACCGCGTCGCGATGCTGGCCTCTCTGATCGCCTCGCTCGGCAGCGCGGGCAACGACTCCTGACCCGTGCGACAAGCCGGGCCCAGCAGAGTCGACCTTCCCGCCGACTCCCCGGCAGTCCTTCCCCTCGCCCTGCCGGGGCACCGACCAGGGCCTCCCGGCCGACAGCCGCGGGGCCCTGGTCCCACCCCACCCGACCCGCCCACGGAGGCATCATGCGCGCACACCCCGGATCCGCACGCCGCGTCGTCCTTGCCGGCAGCACCGCACTCGTACTCGGTCTCCTCGCCGCCACTCCCGCGGCGCAGGCCGTCCCCGCCGGTCCGCACCACCCCGGCTCGCTCGTTCTGGTGGGCGGTGGGCTCAAGGACGACAACAGCCAGGTCTACGGCGAGATCATCAAGCGCGCCGGTGGAGCGAAGGCCCGCATCGGTGTCATCACCGCCGCGTCCGTGCCCGAGAGCCAGGACCCTGACGCCGGCGACCCGGAACGCTGCAGCAACTCCGCCTGCAACGGCGCCTACTACGCGCGTCTCTTCGAGAAGCACGGAGCCGCCGACGCCCAGTGGGTCCCCATCGACCTCGACCACATCGCGAACGCCGACTCCGACACCGTCGTCGCCCAGGTCAACGCCATGACCGGCTTCTTCTTCGGAGGCGGGGACCAGTACCGCTACGTCACCACGCTCCTCAACGGTGACCGGCACACCGACTCCAAGGTCCTCGCCGCCATCCGCGCCAAGCTCGCCCGGGGAGCCGTCGTCGCCGGATCCTCCGCCGGCGCCCAGATCGCCTCCGGACCCGACATGGTCAGCGGCGGCGAGTCCTACGAGGCCCTCCGCGACGGCAGCGGCCCCGGCTACTTCGACGACCCGACCCGGCTCGGATACATCCCCCGGGGCGGCTTCGGCTTCCTGCGCTCCGGGCTCGTCGACACCCACACCGGCGCCTACGGCCGCGAGGGACGTGCGCTGCGACTGGCCGGCGACACCCGCCACGACCGGGTCTACGCCCTTGAGGAGAACACCGCCCTCGTCGTCGACAACCCCGGCAGCACCGACGAGCGCCTGTCCGTCCTCGGCCCCAACGGCGTCGCCGTCCTGGACCTCCGCCGTGCGCATGCCCGCACGACCACGGCCGGCTGGTCCCTCAGCAACGCCCGCTACACCTACCTCACCCACGGCGACCGGTACGCGGCCCGCACCGGAACCCCCCTCCCGGCCCCCGGCAAGAAGCCCCTGATCCCGCGCGACACCACCCCCGTGCCGGCCAACACCGACGTCTTCCACTCGGCCGCCAACCCCGACGGCAGGCCCTACTCCTTCCGCACCACCGCCCGTGAACTCGCCGCCCGTCTCCAGACCCGGGCCACGGCGACGACGTACGAGACCCAGCCCGGCTTCACCGTCACCTTCACCGAGCCGCGTGGGTTCACGGCCTGGTCCGACACCGCCGGCAGCCCGCAGACCCTGATCGGACTGCGTATCGACATCGCGCCCGAGTAGCCGCCGCCGTGCTCCGTGGGAACGGTCGTGCCGATCCCACGGGGCAGTACCCCGCCGCACCGTACGGCGCGGCGGGGTACCCGGCCCCCGGCCTCCGAACGCCCGGACGCCCTCCCGCATGGAACGGACGACATTCCGCATGGCCCAACGCCCGCTCGCCGACGACATCCGGCTGAGACTCGGCACCCTCAGCCCGGCGGAACGCCGCGTGGCCCGAGTGCTGCTCGCCGCCTACCCCTCCGCCGGCTTCGAGACCGTCGCCGCGATCGCCGAACGAGCGGGCGTCAGCGCCCCCACCGTCCTCCGATTCGTCGGCCGTCTCGGCTTCACCGGCTTCCCCGACTTCCAGAGCGCCCTCCGCCGGGAGCTCGACGCACGTAACGCCTCGCCCCTCTCGCTCTACGAGGCCACGGGGGATTCCTCTTCCGCGGACTCCGCCGACGGACTGATCAGCCGTACCAGCGAGCTCCTGAGCGGTGCTCTCGTCAAGACCCTCGCCGAGGTACCACCCCACGACCTGCGGACCGCCGTCGCGCTCCTGTCCGACAGGAAGCGCCGTATCACCCTGCTCGGCGGCCGCTTCACCCACCTGCTGGCCCAGTACCTGGGCCTGCACCTCATGCAGCTCCGCCGAGACGTCCGTTTCCTGCCCGACCGTGACGTCGAGCGAACGGCCACCCTCGCCGCCCTGAGCCGGAGAGACGTCGTCGTCGTCTTCGACCACCGGCGCTACGAGGAGACCAACCTGGCTGTCGCCCAGCTGACGCAGGAGAGCGGCGGGAAGGTCATCGTCTTCACCGATACGTGGCTGTCGCCGGCCACCACCCACGCCGAGGTCGTCCTCTCCAGCCGGGTCGACAGCCCCTCTCCCTACGACAGCCTCGTTCCCACGCTCGCCGTCGTCGAGACGATCGTCGCCGGACTCGTCGGCACCCTCGGCACCGACGCCCATGAGCACATGAAGCACAGCGAGGACGTCGCCCGCCGGATCAATCTGGTCTGACGCGGTGCGGACGCGCGGAAGCCGGGCCCGGCCCCTGCCGGGCCCGAAGCCTGCCGCGCCCCTCACTTCGGCATGAGAACGGTGTCGATGACGTGCACGGTCGCGTTGGAGGTCTTCACGTCACCGCAGACGATGGTGGCGGTGTCATTGACCTTGTACGTGTCCCCGGATCCGGATGTGGTCAGCGTGCCGCCTTCCAGCGTCTTGAACGAGCCGTCCGCCAGATCCGCCTTCGCCACCGGCTCATCGGCCACGTGGTAGGTGAGGATCTTGGTGAGCGTGTCCTTGTCGGCGAGGACCTTGTCGAGATCGGCCTTCGGGATCTTGGCGAAGGCGTCGTTCGTCGGCGCGAACACCGTGATGTCCTTCGCGTTGTTCAGGGTGTCGACCAGGCCGGCCTTCTTCACCGCGGTGACCAGAGTCGACAGAGCCGGGTTGTTCGACGCGGCTGTCGCCACAGGGTCGTCCGCCATACCTTCGAACGAACCCGAACCCTCCTGGGGTACCGAAGCGCAGCCGGGGCCGAACGGGGTGCTGTCGTCGGCCGATGCCTGCGGCGCCAGTGCGGTTCCCAACGAGACCGAGAGAGCCGCGGCGGCGAGGGCGGCCGCGACGCGACGTCGGGTATGCGTGTGGTTCATGGCGTGCTCCTTCCACCGGCCGGCCACAGACGGGCGGCGGCCGTGGATCGGTTGTCCTCTCACCCGGGTATTCGGGTCGGCGGGGGCATGCGGATGTGCGAAAGCCGATTCTCTTCGGAACGGGTTTGTGTGGGGCCGGGTGTCAGGCCGCCGACTCGCGCTCGCGGGCGTCCTCGATTTCGAACCGGGCGACGGCGCCGGCCTGGGACCACAGACCGGTCACCCGGGGCCTTCCGGCGAGCCGGAAGAACCCCTTTGGACCGCGGTACGCCCAAGGCGGGTCACCGGTGCTCGCCTCGGCCGGCGCGGTCCGGCGTGTGGCCTGCGGCTTGGGCTGCGTCGGTTCCAGAGCGTGGCGAGGACCGGACATGCCCGTTTCGTTGCCGGATCAGGTTCGTTGGGGTTGCATGAACATCTCTGGCGTGATCTGTACACCGACGCGGCTTTTCCGCACCGCCCCTCCGTCGGCGGCATCCTGCGATCCGGCCGGCCACCGGCATGGGCCGGTCGGTGCCCCCGTCGTCTCCGCGCTCCGGGAGACCATGTGAGCGAGGAGATCCTGCGGCTGACGCATGAGGGATTCGGCTACTCGTGTCGCGTCAATCGGCAGACCGAGAGCGCCAGGCCGCCCGTCTTTCTCTTCGGCGGTGCGCTGCATCGCAACCACGGATGGGCGCGAAGGCTGGAGAAAGCACTCCCTTCCCGGACCACGGTCGTCACCGTCGACCTCCCTGGGTTCGGCGCGGCCGACCCGCTGCCCCAGGTCCACGACGCTTCCTTCCTGGCCGAGGCGGCCTGGAAGGCCGTGGACAGCCTGGGCTTCACGCGGTACGACCTTGTCGGGCAGTGCCTGGGCGGGTTCGTGGTGCAGCAGATGCTGCGGCAGCCCCGGCCGGGTGTCCGCCGAGTCGTCCTCTCCGGAGTGTCCGCGGACCCCTGGCCCGGCCCGCAGCTGCGGGCCCGACTCCAGAGCGCCGAGGTCGCCAGCGACCGCGGTGACCGCGCCACCCTGCTGGAGGTGGCGACGCGCCTGTTCTTCGGTACGGCAGCGGGGGACGGCGCGGGAGCGGACCAGGGCCCTGTTCCTCAGTTCAGGGAGAGGATCGGATCGCTTGACCCCGGGGTTCTGGAAGATCTCAGAAGCCATCTTTACCGTGACTGGTTCCCGGCCGGGCTCCCGGTGTCGGCCCCGCCCGAAGCGCCGGTACTGGTCTTCACGGGAGTCAACGACATCCTGACCCCGCCCAGCGAGGCCCACCGGCTGGCCATGAGCTACCCGCGGGGGAGGTTCGCCGTCGTCGAGGACGCGGGCCACATGATCCACATCGAACGTCCCGACGAGTACGGGCAGATCGTGGCCTCCTTCCTGAGCCACCGCACCGAAGCCGTGCCCCACTGCCGCCCGCTCGACGAATCGGAACGGCAGGCACAGCTCACATGACGCGACTCCTCGGTTCCGCGGGTGTGTTGCCCGTGGATAGGGCGGCCGTGCACCGGCCCGGACGGTTCGTGGTGCTCCGGGAGCTGGCGCCGGCCGACCTGGACCAGGCGGCGGAGATCTGGGGCGATCCTGATGCCACGCGGTACCTCACGGCAGACCCGATGGACCGGCAGAGGGCCGCAGAGGCACTGAGCCACGCGGTGCGGTCGGCGGCGTCGTCCCCTCGCCGGACGTACCACTTGGGGATCGCCCAGCACGACGACGACACGCTCATCGGCAGCGTGGCCGTGAACCTGGAAGGCAAGAGCAGCGCGTACGTTCATTCGTTCGTCCTGCACCCGCGGGCACGGAACCTGGCCCTCGCCGGGGCTGACGCCGCCCAGCTCACAGCGGCGTTCTGCTTCGAGCAACTCGGGCTGCACCGGTTCTGGTGCATGTGCAGAGAGGACAACACCAGAGCCAGGCGCCTCTACCTCGCCCTCGGAATGCAGCAGCAGGGTCTCTTCCGCGAGGTCGATTTCAAGGAAGGCCGCTGGCACAACCACCTGATCTTCGACTGGCTCGCACCCCACTGGGAAGCCCGGCGCAAGCCCCCGCCTCAGCGGCGGGTTCCCGACAGGGTGACGCCCCACGTCAACGAAGTCCTGTACTCGTGATCCTCGTGCGGTGACTGTCCCCTACGTACCCCCACGTGTGGCCTTGCTGTCACCGCACGAACAACTCCCCTTGAGCCTCGCCCAGTCGACCAGGCTGGGCGTTCAGCCCCCTCCTCAGGTCGACAGGGGCATCAGCAGGAGGGGAGTGGTGGTGGGCTGTGCGGATCCTTCCATGGGTTCGAGGGGCGTCCTGCCGTGGACGGTGCGCGCGGCACACCGAACCGTTTCGTGGGCAGGGTGGTCGCCGCCCGTGGTGGCAACTGGCGCACGCCGGAGATGGCGGCCACCGTCCGCTGCTTCATGGCGGCGGGCGGGGCCTGGGCCGCGGCGGCGGCCAGCCGTGCGGCTGTGGCCTGGAAATCCGCCACTTCCTGATGGCAGCCCGCACAGTGCTGAAGGTGGCTGCCGAACGCCGTGTGCTCGGTCGGGTCGAGGGCGTTCAGGGAGTAGGGCGCGGCGAGGGCGTGGACGTCTGTGTGCTGGTTCATGTGGTCACCCCCATGCGGTCGCGCGGCCGGATGAGCCCGTCGCGCGTGCGTGTCCTGATCGTGTGAGGCGGTGCGCGCAGGGATTCGGCGACTTCACGGTAGGTGAGTCCCCGGTAGTAGCTGGGGCTGGTTCACCGGCCGGGCTCCGGCCGTGGCGACCAGCCGGAGTGGAGGCCCGAGGCGGCCGTCAGGAAGAGGGTGTCCATCGCATGCGGGTCCTTCATCGCTGGTGGGGCCGCGGACCGCGACGTCCGGTGCCGTCCGGGAGCAGAGCCAGGGGGCGGTGTCTTGGCGGTTCTTCGTAGCCGAGGTGCCTGCGGATGGGCGGACGCACTTCGTCACCCGCGCGCAGCCCGTTCCCTCGCGCGAGTGAACTGCGGGGTGGTGACCCGGCCGTCGGCTTCGGGGCGACGAAGGAGGAGGTGAGGGGCCGGGAGGTAGTCACCGGATTCCTCGCCGGCCGTCAGGGACTTCCGTACGGCCGGGCAGCTCTTCTTCTGGAGGCAGTTCGATGGTTCGAGTCTGTAAGGGTCTGGCGGTCGCTGCGGCGGCTGGTGCGGTGGTGTTCGGTGGAGCGTCGTTCGCGGCGGCCGATGCGGGGGCGCAGGGCGTGGCCGCGTACTCGCCCGGCGTCGGCTCGGGCAACCTGATCCAGATCCCGGTCCACGTTCCGGTGAACGCCTGCGGGAACACGGTCAGCGTCATCGGTCTGCTGAACCCGACGTTCGGCA
Source organism: Streptomyces sp. Qhu_M48 (assembly GCF_051305195.1). NCBI lineage: Bacteria > Bacillati > Actinomycetota > Actinomycetes > Kitasatosporales > Streptomycetaceae > Streptomyces > Streptomyces sp. Qhu_M48. The sequence goes on from NZ_CP195432.1 coordinate 3,331,813, forward strand.
ACACCTGCGTCAACGTCTGAACCAGGCAGCGCTGAGAGGCTCCGGTCCGCTGCCGTCGGGTGGCACGGACCGGTGACCTGACCGGCCGCGGGCAGGGAGCGCATCAGGCGTTTCAGGCACGCAGAGCCGCGTTCCGGTCAGGTCGGGTGCGGGTGGCTGCCGGCACAGCCACCCGCGGCTCTCATCTGAGCCGACCGTGATCGTCGGGGTCGGCTCGCCCGGCGCTGATCCGACGCCGCCCTGGAGGCAACCGACGGCGGCCGTCAAGGCCGCTCACGTCGGCAGTGAGGCGCGGTACCGCGAGGCTGGCCGGGCCCGCTGCCGCGCAGGCAGACCTGGATGATGCCTTCGCCCACGTGGACGGCAGCCTGCTGGCGGTCACCCTCGCCGGTGTGCTGCTGATCCTCGCACTGGTCTACCGCAGCGTCCTCATGCCGTTGCTGGTGACCGCTGCCGCCCTACTCGCTCTCGCGACCGCGGGTGCTCTGCTCTACGCCTCCGCCAGGGCTGGGTGGCTGGTCGTCGACGGCCGGGGCCAGGGCATCGTGTTCGTCATCGTCATGGGCGCGAGCACCGACTACGCGCCGCTCCTTGCCGCCCGCTACCAAGAAGAACTCGCGCGACGTGCCGACACGGCAGAAGCCGTGGCGGCAGCGTGCAGAGCAACGGTCGCTCCCGTCCTTGCCGGCGCCGCGACGGTGGCCTCCGCCATGACGGCGCTGACCCTGAGCGCCCTGCCGTCCCACCAGGCCCTCGGCCCGGCGGTGGCCGTGGCCATGGCCTGCTGCGCCGCGGCATCGCTGACGTTCCTGCCGGCGGCTCTGCTGCTGTGCGGCCACCGGGTGTTCTGGCCGCGCCCGGCCCGCTTCGCGGTCAGCGGCATCTGGGACCGACTCTCCCGCCTGGTCGAACTCCGGCCGTGCCGGCTCTGGCCGGCCTGCCTCGCCGTGCTGATCGCGGGCGCCGCGTCCACTCCCCTTCTCTCGCAAGGAGGAGTCCCCCTGCACCAGGCCCTCCCGGCAGGCTCCGCCTCGACGGCCGGGCAGGAGACATTGGCCCGGCGCTTCCCCGCCGGCACCGCGAGCCCGCTGCTGATCGTCACCCCGTCCGTCCAGGAGGCCGCCGTGCTGGCCGCCACCGCCACGACACCGGGGGTGGCACACGCTGTCACCGCCCCGGCTCTGAGGGCAGCGGGCCAGGCGCAGGTTCTCGCGACGCTCACTCACGCCCCCGACAGCGAAGAGGCCAGAGATGTCGTCGAGCGGCTGCGAGGCCGACTCGACGGCACCGACGCTCTCGTGGGAGGACAGACCGCGGTGCCGCACGATCTCCACCCCGGCCTCATCCTGGCCGCCACCTTCGCCTCACTGACCGTCATGCCGTTGCTCTACCTCGCGCAGATCGGCTTCATCGTTGCCGCCGGAGTCCTCATCGACGCACTCCTGGTGCGCCTCTTCCTCGTCCCCGCCCTCATCCTCGACCTGGGGCAACGCACCTGGTGGCCGGCCATCCTGCCCCGCGATGCCGCCACTTCGCGCCGTCTGCCGCAGCCAGGCCGCGAGATCGCGGACGACGCCGTCTCGCGGGTGGCCACGGTGCGCAAGCCCTGACCCCTCAGGACACACCTTTCTCATTCTTTCGAGTGATGGACCCATCCGCCGGGTGGGCGTCGCCGAATGCCCGGTGTGAGCAGCTTCCGCAACACTCTCAGCCGAGCCTGTCTCGGAGCGTCGGCCGGCCTGCTGGCCGGATTCACCGCGCTGGCCGTGGCCGAGCTGGCCGCCGCCCTGGTCCGTCCTGCGGCCGGTCCGGTGACGGTGGTGGGTGGCGCGGTCATCGACCGGACCCCGGCGCCGGTGAAGGATTTCGCGATCCGCACGTTCGGGGAGGACGACAAGTTCGTCCTCCAGCTCGGCATCCTCGTCCTGTTGGGACTGTTCGCCGCCTGCCTGGGCGTCCTCTCCCTGCGCCACCGCCGGGCGGGGGCGGCCGGAGTGCTGCTGTTCGGGATCCTCGGTGGTGTCGCTGCCCTGAGCAGGCCCGGCAGCGCGGGCGTCGCGGACGCCCTGCCCTCGGTGGTGGGCGCGGTGGCCGGCGCCGCGGTCCTCTACCTCCTGGCGGGCAGGACGGCACCCGTCCGGCCACCGACGGGTGAGGAGGGTCCCACGAGCACCTGGAGCCGGCGGGGGTTCCTCACCGCGGCTACGGTGACCGCCGCCGCCGCGACCGGCGCCGGAGTGCTGGGCCGGGCGCTCACCGCGCGGCACGGCAGGGGCGCCGTCGCCTCCCGTGCCGCTCTCGTCCTGCCCGCTCCTGCCTCGCCCGCGCCCGCTCTTCCGGGGGGCGTACAGGTCAAGGTGGCCGGGATCAGCCCGTTCACCACGCCCAACCGGGACTTCTACCGCGTCGACACCGCCCTCGTCGTCCCCAAGGTCGACGCCGACACCTGGCGGCTGCGGATCCACGGCAAGGGCGTCGCCCGCCCCCGCACGTACACCCTCGACGACCTGCTGTCGCGGCCCCTGGTGGAACGCGACATCACGCTGACGTGTGTGTCGAACGAGGTCGGTGGGCCGTACGTGGGCAACGCCCGCTGGCTCGGCGTACGCCTGGCCGATCTGCTGACCGAGTGCGGTGTGAAGCCCCCCTCGGAGGGCGGTCCGGCGGACCAGCTGGTGGCCAGGTCGGTCGACGGCATGACGCTGGGATCTCCGGTGGAGGACGTCATGGACGGCCGCGACGCGCTGCTCGCCGTCGGCATGAACGGCGAGCCGCTCCCCTTCGAGCACGGCTTCCCGGTCCGCATGCTCGTCCCCGGCCTCTACGGGTACGTCTCCGCCTGCAAGTGGATCGAGGACATCGAGCTCACCACCTTCGACGCCTACGACCCCTACTGGGTGAAGCGGAAGTGGGCCCGCGAGGCGCCCATCAAGACCCAGGCCCGCATCGACACCCCCAAGCCCTTCGCCCGTCCGGAGGTCGGAACCGTGATGGTCGCGGGAGTCGCCTGGGCGCAGTACCGCGGCATCAGCCGCGTCGAAGTCCGGGTCGACGACGGCGTCTGGCAGGACGCCGAACTCGCCGCCCAGGACACCCGCGACACCTGGCGCCAGTGGTCCTTCCGCTGGCGGACCACCCCGGGCGGACACACCCTCACCGTCCGCGCGACCGACGGCACCGGCCAGGTGCAGACCGAACAGCGCGCCCGGACCGTCCCCGACGGGGCGAGCGGCCGGCACAGCGTGTTCGTCACCGTCCCCTGAGACCACCGGGCCGGCCCACGGGCCGGCCCGGCAGCACCACCAGCCCTCTGATCCATCACATATCAGCTGATTCAAGGAGAAAACCATCATGAACAACCTGCGTATCCGCCGTACCGCGCTCGCCGTCACCGCTGCCGCGCTGCTGCCCTTCTCGCTGGCCGCCTGCTCCGAATCCAGCGACGACACCAAGGCCGCGGCTCCCAGCACCGCCCAGGACACGGCCACGACCGAGGCCACTCCGACGGAGGACGCGATGACCGACGACCAGCCGTTCGGCCCGGCCTGCGCGGGTGTCCCCAAGGAGGGCGCGGGCTCCTTCGACGGCATGGCCAAGGACCCCGTCGCCACCGCCGCCTCCAACAACCCGGCCCTCTCCACCCTGGTCGCCGCCGTGAAGAAGGCCGGCCTGGTCGACACCCTGAACAACGCGCAGAACATCACCGTGTTCGCCCCGACCAACGAGGCCTTCGCGAAGATCCCGAAGGCCGACCTGGACAAGGTGCTGGCCGACAAGGCCACCCTGACCAAGATCCTCACCTACCACGTCGTCGGCCAGAAGCTCACCCCGAAGCAGCTGGAGAACGGCTCCTTCGAGACCCTCCAGAAGGGCATGGTCACCACCGCCGGCTCCGGCGAGGCCTACAAGGTCAACGACACGTCCAGCGTGGTCTGCGGCAACGTCAGGACCGCCAACGCCACCGTCTACATCGTCGACACCGTCCTGATGCCCAAGTAGCAGCCCTGGCAAGGGAAAGCACGACGAGTACGTAACGCGAGAGAGCGACCGGTGGCCTGGGACCCTCCGAGAACGGAGGCCCCAGGCCACCGTGCGCCCGCACGCGGCGCAGTGACCAGCGCGGTCATACTCTCGGCGCAATCACCTGGTCAGGCAACCGCGTTCGAGCCGACAGCCTGGTAGGAGGGTGGCCGCTCAGGCTCCGGTGGAGAGGGCTACGTGGCGCCATTGGTCGAGTTCGCGTCGCACCAGATCCAGTTTCGCCTCGACGCGCTCGATCGCGTCCGCCCCCAGCTGCAGGCGCAGCGGCGGCTCGGCGACCTCGGTGATGTCGACGATGGCCTTCGCCGCCTTCACCGGATCGCCTGGCTGGCGGCCGTCGTGCTCAGCCAGTGCCTTGCGCACCGGTCCCGCGCCGGCGACGTAGTCAGCGATGGAGGCCGGTTCGACCCGCATGCTCAAGTCGCTGAGGAAGTCGGTGCGAAACCCGCCCGGCTCCACGATCGTGACGCGGACGCCGAGCGGGGCCAGCTCGCCGTGCAGCGCCTCGGAGATGCCCTCGAGGGCGAACTTCGACGCGCCGTACAAGCCCGCCGCCGGAGCGGTGGCGAAGCCGCCCACGGAGCCGATGTTCAGGACGTGTCCGGTCCGCTGGGCGCGCAACACCGGCAGGGTCGCGCGCAACGTGTTGAGCACGCCGAAGACGTTGACGTCGAACAATGCCCGGGCGGCTTCGTCGGAGACCTCCTCGATCGCGCCGATGAGGCCGTAACCGGCGTTGTTGGCCACGATGTCGATCCTGCCGAATTTCGCCAGGCCGGCCTCCACCGCAGCCATCAGCTGCTCCGGCTCGGTCACGTCAGCGTTCACCGCCAGCAGTCCGTCCGGCTCCTGCGGGTACGTCCGGAGCACCGCTGAGGCATCCCTCGCCGTAGCGATCACGCCATGCCCTCGGTCCAGCGCCTCCCGAGTGATTTCCGCGCCAAGCCCTCGCGATGCCCCGGTGACAAACCAAACGCTCATGTTCTCCCCAGTTCCGATGGCCCGATGGGCCGACAACCCGACGCTAGAACCTAGAGTCGTGTCTAGATCAACAGCTATGTGAGGGAGGGACGTTCATGGACCTGGGCATCGGTGAGGTGGCACGACGCAGTGGGCTGAGCGTGCACGCGCTGCGGTTCTACGAGCGGGAGGGCCTGTTCGCCAACCCGGTGCGCCGCCTGCCCAACGGCCGCCGGATCTATCACGAGGAAGACCTGGAGTGGCTGGCCATCTGCACGAAGCTACGCTCCTCCGGCATGTCCCTGGCGATGATCAGGCAGTACATCGAGCTGGCCCGTCAGGGTCCGGGCAACGAACACGAGCGCCTTCAGCTGCTGCGCCAACACGAAAACCATGTGGAGACGCAGATCCGCGAGCTGCGGGACACCCTGGACGTGATGCGGCACAAAGTGCGAATCTACGAGGACCATGTCGCCCGCGGTGAAGCCGACCGGCTCTGGAATCCGTCCCACGCGGATGCCGCACAGGCCGGCGCTCGCCAGGTATGCCATCCACCAGAGGACACGTGATCGTCCGGTGACGACACGTGTGGAGTGGGCCGCGACATCTACCGCGTGACGGGCAGCGGGGAAGAGGGTCGGCCGGAAGCGGCGATTGGTTGGCGGGTGGGCGTGGCGCTAGGACTTTTGCGGGCTGTTGGAGGGGTTGTCGCGTAGGGCGGGCATCTCCGCCTTGCGGGGCGTCGAAGGATGCGGCAGACGTGCCTCACGGTGGAGGCTCGCAAACCGACCGGAGCCCTGTTGTGCGTACTCGACGTGCCGCTCTGATCAGCGTGGGTCTGACCTCGGACCAGCGCCTCGTCGGCTTCGACGTCCACGACCCGGCCCGGAGCTGGTCCCTCGGCAAGATCAACGGCCTCCAGGGCGACGGCAAGCTGGTCGGGATCGACTTCCGCGTCCAGAACGGCAAGCTGTACGGCGTCGGCGACAAGGGCGGCATCTACACGGTCGACAGCAACGCCAAGGCCGTCAAGGTCTCCCAGCTGACCGTGGCCCTCCAGGGCCCTTGAGGCACGCAGCCAACCCGGAATGCCCGAGCCGCGACTCCTGGGCGGGCAGGGGCCCGGCCATGGATGCGCCTCGGTGACGTGAGCATCGTTAATCGGTCGTACTGAACGACCGTTCGGTAAACCTGACGTGTCCTTGGCCAGGCCGAGAGCCGCCGTGGCGCCCGGGAGGGAGGAGCGCGGGGGGCGGTCCGGGGGCGCGGACGGCGGTCCTGACCTGCTGAACATTCTTTCGATCACCGGCATGCGGGCGCGCGTGTCCGGATAGCGACGGCGAAGGTGCGGTCGCTCTGCGTGTCAGACACACTCCGAAGCGCAAGCGGGGCGGCGATCGGAAGGTAGATGCCGCTTCAACTCTTCGAATCGAAAGTGAGTGTCCCTCGTGTTTCGTCGTTTCGCTGCGGTCTCCGCGTCCGCTCTCCTCTGTGCCGCCGCCACCTCCGGTGTCGCGGAAGCCGGGACCGACAGCCTGTACGCGCCCTCCGCCGTCGTGCTGAGCATCGGCAAGGGCGCCGACGTGAGCTCGTCCACCGTCCTGCGCGCGGTCACGCTCAGCTGCGCGCCGACCGCCGAGGGAACGCACCCCGACCCCGAAGCCGCCTGTGCCGAACTCAAGGCGACCTCCCTGGGCGGCACCTTCGACGGGCTGCTGGCCTCCCCGAACCCGGACCGCATGTGTCCGCAGCACTTCGACCCCGTCACCGTCACCGTGGACGGCGTATGGGAGGGGGCGCGCGCCTCGTGGCGGTACACCTTCGCCAACTCGTGCGCCATGGGGGTCACCCTGAACGGTGGGGCGGCCTTCGCGTTCTGACCGCCCCCGTGACGGACGTGCCCTGACAGGCACCCGGAGGCGGGATGGACGTGCCCTGACCGGCACCCGGGGAGCAGGGCGCCCGACCGGACCCCGCGGTCGGGCGCCCTTTCACCTCTGCTGTTCCCCCTCCGTTCCCGGGCCCCGCGGTGCGCCGGTGCCGAAGGCGCGGCGGTAGGCGGCGGGAGAGGTGCCGAAGGCCGCCCGCATGTGGGCGCGCAGGGAGTTCCCGGAGCCGAGCCCGGCGCGATGGGCGACGAGGTCCACGGGGAGCTCGGTCGTCTCCAGCAGCTGCTTGGCCAGTTCGAGGCGCTGTGCCGTGAGCCACTGCACGGGGGTCATGCCGGCCTCGTCGCGGAACCGGCGGGTGAAGGACCGCAGGCTCATACGGGCGTGCTCGGCGAGCCGGGCGAGGGTGAGCGGTTCCGCGAGGTGTTCCAGGGCCCAGGCCCGGGTGGCGGTGGTGCTGGCCACGGCGACCTCCGGGACGGGCCGGTCGATGAACTGCGCCTGCCCGCCGTCCCGCCAGGGAGGCACGACACACATACGGGCGGCGCGGTTCGCGGCCGCGGCGCCGTGGTCGCGGCGGATCATGTGCAGGCACAGGTCGACACCCGCCGCGACGCCCGCGGAGGTCAGCACATCCCCGTCGTCCACGAAGAGGACGTCCTCGTCGACCTTGACCTGGGGGAAGGCCCGGCGGAACTCGGGCGCCAGGTTCCAGTGGGTGGTGGCCGGCCGTCCGTCGAGGAGGCCGGCGGCGGCGAGGACGTAGGAGCCCGTGCAGATGGACACCAGGCGGGTGCCCGGCCGGATGCCGGCGATGGCGGCGGCGACCTCCGGCGACAGCGGGCCGCCCAGACCGAGTTCGGGCATGGCGTGCGTCGGCGGCACCACCACGGTGTCCGCGGCGGTGAGGGCCTCGGGTCCGGCCGCGGGCTGCACGGTGAAGCCCGCGTCGCTGAGCACGGGGGCGCCGTCGGCCGTGCAGATCGTGACCTCGTACAGAGGGTGGCCTTCCGCGTCAACGGCGCTGCCGAACACCCGGGAGGGGATGCCGAGTTCGAACGGAGGTACCCCGGGCAGCGCGAGCACGGCGACCCCGTGCGGTGTCGCCCGCTTCTTTTCCCGCTCGTTCTCCGGCATCCGGCCACCCTTCCACTCCTGGCCAGATCCTGACACATACTGGCCAGACAGCCAACACCGTGTGAGACCCGGGTACCGGATCGTGGACTCGTCGCCGCCGGAAGGGTTCCGGGGGCGTGCGGAACGAGAAGGAATGAGGCGGACAGCATGCGTGCGGTGGTCGTGGAGCAGTGGGGCGGACCCGAGAACCTGGTCGAGCGCGACGTGGAGCGCCCCGAGCCCGGCCTCAACGAGGTCCTGGTGCGGGTCCACGCGGCCGGAGTGAACCCGGTGGACTGGAAGACCCGGGCCGGTGGGGCCCTCATCGAGTGGGGCGCCGTCCCGGCCGTCGGCTGGGACGTGTCGGGCACGGTGGAGGCCGTGGGCCCCGGCGTGGGGATCTTCCGGCCCGGCGACGAGGTCTTCGGCATGCCGCTGTTCCCCCGGCAGGCCGGCGGATACGCCGAGTACGTGGTGGCCCCGGCCCGGCACCTCGCCCCCAAGCCCGCCTCCCTGACCCATGTGGAGGCCGCCGCGCTGCCGCTGGCCGCGCTGACCGCCTGGCAGGCCCTCGTCGACACCGCCGACGTCCGCCCCGGGGAACGGGTGCTGGTGCACGCCGCCGCGGGTGGGGTCGGACATCTGGCCGTGCAGATCGCCAAGGCGCGCGGGGCGTACGTCATCGGCACCGCCAGTGCCGCCAAGCACGACCTGGTGGGGGAGCTCGGTGCGGACGAGATGGTCGACTACCGGGAGGCCCGCTTCGAGGACGTCGTCTCCGAGGTGGACGTGGTGCTGGACGCCCTCGGAGGGGAGACGGCCGAGCGCTCCCTGAAGGTCCTCCGCGACGGTGGCAGGCTGATCACCCTGCCGGGCCCGGACGACGTCCCCGCCGCTCCGGACGGTGTGCGGGCGGCCTGGGTCCTGGTCGAACCCGATCACCTCGGCCTGCGTGAGATCGCGGCCCTGGTGGAGGACGGAAAGCTGAGGCCGGTGGTCGACCTCGTCCTGCCGCTCGCCGAAGCGGCGAAGGCCCATGCGATCGGAGAGCGGGGCCGCACCACGGGGAAGATCGTCCTGACGGTCGTCTGATCCGAGGCCCGCGCCCCGGGCCGAGGCCCGCGGGCCCCGGAGCCGTAGCCCGGACCGACGCCCCGGCCCGATGACGGAACCGGCTCCCCGGGGGCACGGCGGCAGGGGTGCAGAATGCCTGGCGGTACGTACCCCGAACGGAAGGCACCCGCATGAACCTGCCCGCATCAGGCCGTCGCGTCCTCGTCAGCGGCGCCTCCCGGGGCCTGGGTCGGGCGGTCGCCCAGGCTTTCGCCGCCAACGGCGACCGGGTCGCCGTCCACTACGGGTCGCGCGCCGAGGACGCCCGTGCGACCCTCGACTCCCTTGACGGGACGGGGCACACCCTGATCGGAGGGGACCTCGCGGACCCGGAGGGGGCCGTGGCCGTGGTCGACGCTGTCGCCGAGGAGTTGGGCGGGATCGACGTGCTGGTCAACAACGCCGCCGTGAACCTCCGCCACCCCCTCGCCGAGACCCCGTACGAGGAGTGGGTGGCGGTATGGCAGCGTCACGTGTCCGTGAACCTGCTGGCCACCGCGAACCTGAGCCATCTCGCGGCGCGGCGGATGATCGACCAGGGTTCGGGCGGCCGGATCGTCAACATCGGCTCCCGGGGCGCCTTCCGAGGCGAACCCGACCACCCGGCCTACGGGGCGACCAAGGCCGCTGTCCACGCGCTCGGGCAGTCGCTGGCGGTCTCGCTCGCCCCGTACCGGATCGCCGTCGCCTCGGTGGCACCCGGATTCTTCGCCACGGAGCGTGTCTCGTCCCGGCTGGAGGGGCCCGAGGGAGCCGCGATCCGCTCCCAGAGCCCCTTCGGCCGGGTGGCCGACCCCGCAGAGATCGCGGCGGCGGTGCTGTGGTTCGCCTCTCCCGTGGCGGAATGGTCGTCCGGCACGATTCTCGACCTCAACGGAGCTTCGTACCTGCGGAGTTGAGTACGTCGACCCGCGAACTCCGGACGGTCCGCGTCCGGCGGCAGCGTCGGCGTATCTACCTCCCCGGAACGGCCCGATGTTGAGGGGCGGGTGCCTCTGGTCCGCCCTGCACGGGTACGGATGCCGACTCCGCCGCTCGGCCGGGTTCGGGCCGCCGCGCCCCGGTGCGCTGTACCGCGCCTCGCCACAGGCGAGGCAGGACGGTGTAGAAGCGGTCGGGGAGGAAGACGGCGTCCGCGACGATCATGGCGCCGGAGAAGAGGGGCAGCCCCATGAGAACGGCGATACCGATGTGCATGCCGAGCAGTACGGCCAGAACGGGATACTTGAGCCTGCCGAAGAGCACGAACGGGAAGGCGACCTGCACGAGGACCGTCACGTAACTGGCGATCGCGATCACCGTGGGGAACGCGTCCACGAGGTGGGAGAGCAGGGGCCAGGGCTGGAACAGTTCGAGGTTCAGCGCGTAGTGGAGAGCGGTGCCGCCGCCCCAGGTGGAACCCTGGACCTTGTACAGACCGGCCGATCCGTAGAGGAAGCAGACCTGTGCGGCGATGACGAAGACGCCGCAGTTGTGTACAACCGTGGTCAACGTGACCCAGGCGTCCGAGAGTCGCTGTGCGTGGAAGCCCTTCGCCGGCTGCGGAGCGTGGGCCGCGCGAGCCGCCCTGAGCCCTTTTCTGCGGGCGTCCAGGGACCAGCGCCGACCGCACGCGGTGAGAACGAGATACAGCGACATCAGCAGGATCAGGTTGTCGCCCCCGTCCGTCATGAAGATCGCCCTCGCGTGGAACGAGACCACCATGACGGCGAAGAGGACGGACATGAGGCGGGTCCGCCAGCCCAGCGTGAACAGCATCGACGTGACGAGGGCCATCACGTAGCAGAGTTCGAAGTACACGCGGCTCTCGGACAGGACCAGAACGCTGTTCCAGCCCGTCTGATCGAAGAGCTGTTCCGCCAGCGCGGGCGTCCAGGGAGAGCCGGGGCCCCAGATCTCGTCACGGTGCGGGAACTCGCGGAGCAGGAAGATCAGGTAGAGCAGCCCGTAGCCGATGCGCAGAACCGCGGTGGCGTACAGGGACAGCGGCCGGGCGGTGAGAAGTGCCCACAGAGCGCCGATCCGGTCGGAGAGCCATCGGTGGGCCAGGGCGGCGAGTGACGTCTCCCGGTCCGCGGCGCCGTGTGGTGCGGCTGCCTTCGGGGGGACTCGGGGGGCCTGCTCAGTTTCCACGGGAGGTCACCTTCCACCAGGGCAGGAGCCGGTCCTCGGTGGGCACCGGCTTGCGGCCCCCGGCCGTGCCGGGGGGAGCGATGGGCAGCGTGACGACACGGAGCTGGATGAACTCGAACGCGTCGGCGCCGTTGTGGTCGGCGGTGCGGTCCCTGGCGATGTTGCTCAGATACTTCTGCAGCATCCGAGCCCTTTCCGAGCGCGCCGTGTCGCTTCCTCCGTGAGTATCCACGTAGGAGCTCCAGGCGCGGCGCAGAAGGTTCTGAGCCGTGTGGCTCGGGAAAGCGGAGTTCTCGACAGCGGAATTGTCCGCGGCGGTGAGATCGAGCCAAGGGCTCACCCGCACGTTTCCGTCGGAATCCGTGTGTGCGGTTCTCGCCAGGACCTGCCGGTTGAAGGAATCGGGATCCGGGGCGAAGAGCCGCCAATTCTGTTCGAAGAAGGGGTACACCCATCCGTTGACCTGTGGGCCGTACCGCTTCGACACGGGGTTGGGCGGGGCCACGTGAAGGAACACCATGACGACGTGGACCACCGTCGTCACCAGACACAGGACGACGGTGGTGTACAGCCCCGTTCTCAGCGCGCGAGCGGCCAGGGGCCATCTGTCCGGGGGGATCGTCCCGTCATCTCGTGGCCAGGGGGCCGTTTCGGAATCGGACTGCCGAAGTTCCTTCACCGCCGCTGAATCGGTTGTCCGCGACACCGCCCACCCTGTCCTTCTCGTATGTGCTGTTCACGCCTGAGGTCTCCGCGACGCGCACCGGGCACGCGGTGCGCGGCGGATTCGATGAGGATTCCGCCGCGCACCGGCACCCGGTGAACGGGCTTCGTGCAGCCTGCTGTCTAGCCCTCGTGGCCTTCATGGCCCGCAGGCTTGTCGGCGTAGCCGTAGTGCCCGGCGGGGTGCTCACCGTGACCCGGCTTGCCGGGGCCCTCGCCGTGTCCGTTGCCGGGTCCGCCGTGCTCGGGCCCGTGGTCGGGTCCGCCGTGGTCGGGCCCGTGGTCGGGTCCGCCGTGGTCGGGCCCGTGGTCGGGTCCGCCGTGGTTCGGCCGGCCGTGGTCGGGCTTGTCGCCGTGGCCCGGCCCGCCGGGCTTGCCGCCGTTCGCACCGGCGACGTTCCCCCCGGTGATGGACCCGCCGGTCGTGTTTCCGGCGGTGTTGCCCGACGTGTCTCCGCCCGTGGTGTTCCCGGCGGTGTTGCCCGCGGTGTTCCCGGAGGTGTTGCCGGCGATGTTCCCGGAGGTGCCGCCGCCGACCAGGTTGACGCTCGGGCCGCCGATGAGGCTGCCGCCGATCAGGCCCAGAGTGGTGCCGGTCGTCGTGCCGGTCGTCGTGCCGGTCGTCGTCCCGGTCGTCGTCCCGGTCGTTGTGCCGGTCGTCGTTCCGGTCGTCGTTCCACCGGTGGCGCACCCGCCGAGGAAGATCCTGTTGTTGTTGAGCGTCACCTCGCCGTTACGGGCCAGCGCCCGGCCCTCGACGCTCGCCCCCTGGTTCACGAAGATCGAGGTCAGCGCCATGATGGTGCCCACGAAGGTGGAGGTGGTGCCGAGGGTCGCCGAACTCCCGATCTGCCAGTAGACGTTGCACGGCGAGGCGCCGTTCGTGAGGAGGATCCGGCTGCTGGAGGCCGTCGTCAGGGCTTCGGGGATCTGGAAGACCCAGACCGCGTTGGGGTTCCCTCCGGCGTTCAGGATCAGGTCACCGGTGAGGCCGACACCGGAGGTGGCCCTGTGGACGCCGGGAAGCAGTTCCTGACCGCCGCCGATTCCCGCGGCGAGCGGGAAGTCCGGTGCCTGGCCCGTCAATTGGCCGGCCGCGTTGTTGTACGCCACGATCAGATCACTCTTGGCCTGGGCGGCCGCGGCATCCGCGGGGTGCACCGCGCCGAGTACCAGGCCGGGCGGGAATCCGGTGATGGCCGGGTTCGGGTGCGTCCCAAGGTCGTGGTCGAGCACCGAGTTGCCGGTGTTGGTGACTCCCTGGCCCGCCAGGACGGAGTAGCCGGCGGTGGTGCCCAGGGGCACGGGCGTCGCGATGGCCAGTGCCTGTGTCGAGGTCACGGCTACCATGACGCCCGCGACCGTCGCGGCGAGGGCCGAAGCCAGCCCGCCGGACATAAGGCGACGCTGAGTTGTTCGAGGGATGTGCAGCTTCATCAAGAGGCCAATTTCTGTGGGGGGCCATGGCCTGCCGGGCCCTACCGATCACCCGGAAAGCCTTCTAGCTGTCGCCGCATATTACGCAGGAATTTCCACGCACCAACGCCGAGGAGGAACGGAGAGGGGGGATTGATATAAACACATTCGAATTCACCGGGCGGGATGAAAATATGCGACCTTCCGCTGTCGGTGATCCGGAACGCCACTTGATGAGTGGACCTGGTCGGCTCACACGCGCGGGCTCCGCACATCTGTCCAGAGAACCGGATCCGATGCGAACACGGATGTACGGCCGACCGGGTTAAATCAGGAACTTCGCCGAGTGGGCGTGGCGCACCGCACGGAGCCCTGTCGATCGTGTCCATGTGCTCGGGCGGTTGCCCGCGATTCCGCCTGGTGGCGTACCGGTCGCCGTCAGAGCCTGGAGCGCCGTCCCCCGGTGCTCATGCTGTGGAGGCCTTGATGGCGTCGGTGAGGAGGTGACGGCTGCGCTCCGGGGTGAGGGCCCGGGCCGTCAGGTGGGCGTGAGTCACGCCGTACTGCCGCACGTCGGACGGCTTGTCCAGGCAGAGGCCGCTGGTGAACCGCTCCACGTACACCACCGCCTCGCGGCTGTCGGGGAACTCCAGGACGGAGAACTGTCCCGAGAGGCCCGGGTGAGCGCCTGCGCTGTGAGGAAGGACGTGCACAGCGATGTGGGGCTCGGTGCTCAGCGCGTGCAGGTGCTCCAGTTGCTCGCGCATGATCTCCCGGCTGCCGACGACACGGCGCAGGGCTGATTCGTCCAGGACGACCCGCAGGTGCAACCGGCGGGCGGGATCGTAGATCCGGTACTGACGGCGAAGTCGCACCTTCAGCTGCGCGGCGGCCTGGTCCACCGTGAGCAGAGGGATCGTTTCCTCGATGATCGAGGCAGCGTAGGCGGGGGTCTGCAGCAGGCCGGGGACCACCATGGACTCGTACGAGCGAATGGAGGAGGCGACCGCCTCCAGCTCGACGTAGACGCTGTGGGGAATGTCGCCGTAGGCATGCCACCAGCCCTGCCGGGTCGTCTCCCTGGCCAGCGCTGTCAGTCGGTCGACGACAGGCTGTTCGGCGACACCGTAGAGCCTGCAGAGGTCGCGCACGTCACGGGGGCTGACGGCACGGCGGCCGGTCTCCATATGACTGACCTTGGCCTGGGAGATCAGCAGTCGCGCCGCCACCTGCGTGCCGGTCAGGCCGCTGTCCCGACGGAGCCGGCGCAGCTCTGCTCCCAGTCGTCGTCCTGTGACGGTGGGGTTGTTGTTCGCCGCCATGGGCGGTGTACCTCCGGCTCCAAGCCACTTCGTGCCCGAGCAGACTGGCATGGACCACCGGCTGTTGATCACACGCCGTGCCGTCGATGCCGTTCGGCGGGAAAAAGGATTGTGACGGGGTAATTTGCCGTGCGGTGCCGGGTGTCCGAGCCATGGCCTCGGGTCCGTTCGCAGCGGCCCGTCGCGAACTGGCTGCCCGGGGCCCAAGGGCGCGAGAGCGCCGCCTCCGGCACCTTGGTCCGTCGTGCGACGGCGTAGGTCACGTGCGGATCACCAGGCACGACGGCCCGCCCTGCCCGTCGTGATCCGGACGGATCGGCCCGCTCTCGCCGTCACGGGCGCGACGGGGGGCCCGCCCGCCCGTCAGGCGCCGGACCGATCCTCGTACTCGGGCAGCCGGGAGGCGTCCCCGAGCCGCCCGGTCACCACCAGATCGCCGTCCGGGGTGCGCCGTACGAGGTCGCCGGTGCGGAAGTAGCCGTCCGCGGTGAAGGCGCGCGCGTCGTGGTCGGATGCCCGGTAGTAGCCCCGCGGGGTGTACGGGCCGCGGACGAGGAGTTCGCCGGGTTCACCTTCGGGCACCTCCTCGCCGCCGGCGCCGACGAGGCGGATCTCGTCGTCGGGCGAGAGGGGGCGGCCCTGGGTGGTGAGCACGGTCTCGTCCGGATCGTCCGGCCGGGTGAGGGTCAGCAGTCCCTCGGGCGCGCCGTGGACCTGCTGCGGGCGGCAGCCCAGTTCGGTGCCGATCCGTTCGGCCGTCGCCCGGGGCGCGGGCGCGCCGACGATCTGGACGAGCCGCAGACTGCTCACGTCGGCCCCGGTCGTGGGCAGGGCGTCGAGCCAGCGGTCGGCGACGGCCGGCGTCACGGAGGTCAGGGTGACCCGTTCGCGGGCGACGGTCCGCAGGCATGCGGCGGGTGCCGGGTCCTCGGCCAGGACGACGGTGCCGCCGACGGAGAGGGCGCCGACGATGCCGGGGCAGCCGAGGGCGAACGGGGATTCGGCCGGCAGCGCGGCCAGGTACACGTCGTCCTGGGTCAGCGACACGAGCTCGGCGGCGGCCCGCACTTGACAGGTGTAGTCGTTGTGGGTGCGCGGAACGAGCCGGGGCGCCGCCGTCGTGCCGCCGGAGAGCATCAGGAGGGCCACCTGGTCGGCGCTCTGCGCGAGCGTCGGCCCGGGCGGGGAGTCGACGGAGCCCAGCGGGAAGGAGAGGCACCCGGAGGCGTCGGCGGTGAATCCGCCGTACGGGGACGAGGCGCCCGGCGCCTCAAGGGTGAACACCCGCCGCAGGAAAGGACCTCCGGCCGCGATCTCCCTGGCCATCGCCGCGTGGTCGAAGCCCTGGTACGTCGACGGGCCGACGTAGCCGACGGCCTGGCTGACCCGCACGACGTGGGAGACCGCGGGCGTGCGGAGCGAGACCGGGCAGAGTACGGGGACCAGGCCGGCCCGCATCAGCGCGAACACGGTGACGACGAACTCGGGGACGTTCGGCAGCTGGACGACGACCCGGTGCCTGGGCCGGAGTTCACGCAGCCGGAATCCCGCCGCCATGCGGTCCACCCGTCGGTTCAGCGCCGCGTACGTGACGCGGGTGTCGCCGTGGACGAGCGCGGTCCGCGGCCCGTGGTCCAGGGCCCAGCCGCGCAGCAGGTTGTCCAGGGTGTTGCCGCGCCAGTGCCCCGCCGCCCAGTAGCGGTCGACGAACTCCTCGGGCCAGGGTGTGCAGCCGTCGAGCAGGGATGTCATGGACGTCCTTCCGCACCGGTCCCGCACCCGTGCCCGAACCGGCGGTCGGGGGGCGCGGTCCTCACGCGGGCAGTCAAGTCCGCCGACTCCGAGCCCCGCAATGCGCCGTCCCGACCAGCGCCGCGCGATCGCGTCGGCGGAACGTCCAAGGAACACGGCTGACCAGGGGAGTCACCGTCACGACGCGGGGGAGGGGCCCGGCTCCGTGAGCGTGATGACCGACCCCGGGCAGACGCCGGCGGCGACGCGCACCGCCGCCCGGTCCTCCCGCGGCGGCCGGGCGTCGAGCAGTACGACCAGGCCCTCGTCCTCGTCCTGGTCGAAGACGCGCGGGGCGGTCAGGGCGCACATCCCGGCCCCGAGGCACCGGTCGCGGTCGATGTGGACGTCCATGGATCAGTCCTCGTCCCAGGTGACCGGCAGCCGGTGCACGCCGTAGACGTTCATCCGCGTGCGCAGCGGGATCTCCTCGGCCGGCACGGCGAGGCGCAGCGTGGGGAACCGCCTCAGCAGCGCGGGCAGGGCCACCGTCATCTGGACGCGGGCCAGTTGCTGGCCGAGGCACTGGTGGATTCCGTGTCCGAAGCCGAGGTGGCCGGTTGCCTTGCGGCGCAGGTCGAGGGCGTCGGGGTCGGGGAACCGCTCCGGGTCCCGGTTGGCGGCCTCCAGGGAGAGGGTGACGGTCTCGCCCGCCCTGATCGGCTGCCCGTCCAGCTCGACGTCCTCCAGAGCGGACTTCACCACGGTGGGGGCGACGGTCAGGTAGCGCATCAGCTCCTCGACGGCCTGGGGAGCGAGGTCGGGGTCCGTTCGCAGGGCCTCGGCCTGCTCCGGGTGGGAGAGGAGCGCGAACGTACCGTGGGCGATCATGTTGGTGGTGGTGTCGAGCCCGGCGGCCAGCAGGAAGCCCCCGACGCCGATCAGTTCCTCGTCGGTGAGGTCGGAGTCCCGGGCCAGGTCGCCGAGCAGGTCGTCGGCGGGTGCGGCGCGCTTGGTGGCGACCAGTTCGGCCATGTACGACAGGAATCCGGCGAAGGCGGCCTGCTGGACCTCCGGCGTCACGTCCGTGGACATGAGGGTGTGGGCGTGGTCCTGGAAGCGCTCGCGGTCGGCGTAGGGCACCCCGAGCAGCTCGCAGATGATCAGGGCGGGGAGCGGCCGGGCGAAGGCCTCGACCAGGTCGGTGCCGGGCCCGCCGCTTTCCATCGCGTCCAGGTGCTCGGTGGTGATCTCCGTGACACGGTCGGAGAGCTGCCGCATCCTGCGGACGGTGAACCTGCCGGTGAGGAGCCGCCGGAAGCGGGTGTGCTCCGGTGCGTCCATCCCGGTCATGTCACCGACGGGCGCGGGCGGGAGCGGGCCTTCGGGGCCGCTGGGGAAGGGGTAGTGCAGCAGCTCGTACCGCGAGCTGAAGCGGCTGTCCCCCATGATCGCGCGGACCGTGGAGTAGCCGGTGGCCAGGTGGCCGACGTGCCCGTCGGGGTACGTCATCCGGGCCAGCGGCCGTTCCTCCCGCAGCTCCGCCAGTCCGGCGGGCGGGTCGAAGGGGCAGCCGGCGGCGCGGTCGGTGGGTAACGTGACGGGCTCGCCGGTCCCGGGGCGGGGTGACGGGGCGTGCTGCATGGTGTCCTCCGAGGAGAGTGACGTGTCGCGTGCGACGACCGTGCCGCCCTCGTCGCCGTCCTGGTCCGCCGAGCGTGGCGCCACCTGTGGCGCCGGTGGCGTCCGAGCGTGGGGCAGGTTCGCCGTCATGCGCTGCCAGGTGGTCATGGCGGACGGGATCGACGTGGGGCGTCGGGTCCATGCGGTCATGGTGGCATCGTAATGGCGCCATTGCAAGTATGCATGGCGCCATGTGGCACGGTCGGGCCCCTCCCGCGCCCCGCCGGGTCGGTGGCGGCCTCGTGAACACGGCCCGAACTCCTCGCCTCTCCTCCGTCACGTCCCTGAAAGGGAGTTGACTCCGTGTCCAACAGGAGCGAGCGTTCGGTGGGGGCGGAGGTCCGCCCCGTGGCAGTGGGACGGACGGGGGAGTCGGTCATGCTCGCACGAGTGCTGCGCGTACCCGCGCTGCGCAAGAGGTTGCTCTGGACACTGCTCGCCGTCGCGCTCTTCCGGCTGGGGCAGAACCTGCCCCTGCCGGGGGTACGCGCCGGCGCGCCGACGGATGCCGAGGCGTCGGCGGGGGACCACGACGGGGGAGGACAGCGCCTGTACGGGCTCGTCGAACTGCTGACCGGCGACGGACTCGGGCACCTCTCCGTCCTCACGTTCGGGATCGCGCCCTTCCTCGCCGCCCGGCTGGTCATGGAACTCGTCGGCCCGCTGGTGCCCCGCGTACGGCTCCTCGCCGCGGCCGGCGACCAGGGCGCCGCCGCCGTCGCGCGCCTGACCCGGGCGCTCGCGGTCCTCCTGACCCTGGTGTGCGGAGCGGTGGTGGTGGCCGCGGTGGGGGACGGCGGATGCGTCCCGCTCACCGGCGTCTGCGCCCCCCGGGACCAGGGCCTGCTGTACGACGGCGCGGACGGCCCGCTCATGGCGGTCGCCCTGGTGGTCTGCATGGCGGCGGGCACGACGGCCGTCCTTCTGCTGAGTGGCCTGATCAGGTCCCGAGGGATCGGCGACGGGCTCTCGATGCTCTTCCTCGCCCAACTCGCCGCGGTGGTCCCCGACCAGGTCGCGGACGCGGTCCGGGAGGTCGGAGGCGGCCGGGGCACGCTCGTCGTGCTCGCCGTCGTCCTCGCCCTCGTGCTCATGACGGCGGTGGTCGTCACCGTGGTGCAGGGGGAGCGGCGCATCCCCGTCCAGCAGGCCAAGCGGATGATCGGCCGCCGCGCCTTCGGGCCCACTCCGACGTACGTGCCCGTCAGGGGAGGGCAGGGCGGGTTCGCCGTGATGATCCCGGCGTCGCTCCTGCTCCTCGTCCCCGCGCCGGTGGGGTCCTGGCTCCTGCCCGCGTACGTCCTGGTCGTCTTCGCGCACGCCTGGCTCCGCGCGGGCATCGCCCCCGGCGCCGACGACCTCGCCCGTCGCCTGGAGCGGTCGGGCCTTTTCATCCCCGGAATCCGGATGGGCCGGCCGACCGCCGAGTACATCGGCTACGTCCAGTCCCGGATCGCTCTGCCCGCCGCTCTCTGCATGACGGTCGTCGCCCTGATCCCCGTGCTGGCGCTCACCGCGCTCGACGGGCCCGCCGACCGCTTCGCCCTCAGCGCGACGACCCTGCTGATCGTCGCGAGCGCCGCCGTGGGGACCGCGCTCCCGGCCGCGAAGCAGTGGGAGACACAGGCCGCGCTGCACACCTACGCGCCGTTCCTCCGCTGACACCCACCGGCCCCCGGCGGACCCGGCCGTCCGGCCGTGGCCGCCCCGGCGTCACCACCCCCGTCCCGCCTCGATCAGCAGGTCCCGGACGCGGGTGACGTCGGGGTTCGCGGGGCGGCCCGGGCGCTGGACGAGGTACGCCGTGTTGATGGGCGGGTCGTCCGGGAGGTGGAGGGGAACGAGGGCGCCCGAGGCCAGTTCGGCCTCGCAGAGGTAGCGCGGCACCACGGTGAAACCCGCGCCGGCGGCGACCGCCGCCAGGACACCGCGCAGGTCGGGGACGGTGACGGCGGCGGGGCAGGACAGCCGGGTCCCGAAGACATGACGCCAGTAGCGGCGGGCTATCGGCAGGTCCTCCGCGTACGTGATCAGGGGCACGGTGTGCAGCGCCGCCGCTCCCTCCTCGGCCAGCCGCTCCGTGACCCTGTCGGCCCAGAACGGGGCGGCGACGAGCACGAACTCCTCGTCCATCAGCGGTACGGCCACCAGGGCGCGCCCGCGCGGCCGGAAGGTCGCGATCGCCATGTCGTGGCGGCCGGCGCGGAGTTCGTCGAGGAGCGGCTCGGTGAGGCCCGGAGTGACGCGGAGCCGCACTCCTCCGGCCGTCAGCGGCGCCAGGGCCGGCAGGACGCGGGTGCAGAGCAGCTCGGCGGGGCCCGCCAGGTGCACGGGGGCGGCCCGCTCGTGGGGAGCGGTCTCGTGGCCGGTCGCGGCGGCGAGCGCGTCGAGCGGCGTGGCGACACGGGTCGCCAGGTCGTGGGCGACGGCGGTCGGGGCGACTCCGCGCGGCAGGCGTTCGAAGAGCTCCCGCCCGGTGTGCCGCTCCAGGGCGCGGATCTGGGTGGTCACCGTGGGCTGCGACAGGCCCAGGAGCCCGGCGGCGGCGGTGAACGAGCCGGAGCGGTAGACCGCGAGAAAGGTACGCAGCAGGTTCAGGTCCGCCGGGGGTGCCGCGCCCGGCCGCGCCCCGCCGACCTGGCCATCAGGATCCGTATGCCTCACGAGGGAAGCCTACTCGTCGCCTATGGCCGGCTCGGGCGGAGTCGCGCCGGGCCGGGCTCGTCGCGGGGGGCCGGGCGCCACGCTGTACGGGCGCCCGGTGGGTGGTGTCGTCAGCCCAGCGTCTTCAGGACCTGGGCGGCGAGCGGGGCGGAGGAGGCGGGGTTCTGGCCGGTGATCAGGTTGCGGTCGACGACCACGTTCGGCATCCACGGCTCGCCGACCTGGACGTCGACGCCGGCCTCGACGAGGCGGCTCTCCAGAAGCCACTTCGCCTTGTCGGCGAAGCCGGACTGGGTCTCCTCCTCGTTGGTGAAGGCGGCGACCCGGTAGCCGGCGAAGGCGTTCTTGCCGTCGGCGTCCGTCGCGGCGAGGAGCGCGGCCGGACCGTGGCAGACCACGGCCAGCGGCTTCCCCGAGTTCAGGGCGTCGACCAGCAGCCCGCCGGACGTCGTGTCCACGGCGAGGTCCTCCATGGGGCCGTGGCCGCCCGGGTAGAACACGGCCGCGTAGTCGGCCAGGTCCACGTCCTCGAGGCGGAGGGGTCGCTGGACCTCGCTCATCGAGGCGAGGGTGGCGGCGACCTTGTCCGCGCCCTCCTGTCCGCCGTTGAACTCGGGGGCGAGGCTGCTCCGGTCGACGGTGGGGACGACACCGCCGGGGGTGGCGACGACGACCTCGTACCCGGCGGCCGTGAACGCCTCGTACGGGGCGGCGGCCTCCTCGGCCCAGAAGCCGGTCGGGTGCTTCGTACCGTCGGCCAGGGTCCAGACGTCGGCGCCGGTCATCACGAAAAGGATCTTGGGCATGTGGGGTCTCCCGGGAGGTACGGGCCAGGGTCCGGCCCGAAAGGCGGTGATCGCGCACCGAGCGCCCCGGTCCGGGACCGTCGGTGCGGCGATGTCCTCGAACGTAGCCCTGTCCGCGAGAGCTTTCCAATGAGGAAACCAATGGGTGCCATGGGAACTCCGATGGGTCCGCGGGAATATCCACACGGCCCTGGCCTGCGGAAAGCCCGGGCGGCCGCCGCCTGGGTCCCCTCGTCGCCGTGCCCTGGAAGGTACGCCGACAGGCCAGGGGAGTCACCACGATGGCGGCATGGAGACGGCGGCGCGGCGCGGTCCCGGTGCCATGAGGGGCCCGCCGCGCGGTCGCGAGTGGGCCCTCGGCGTCAGAGGGGTGTATGCATGCGGCCCGCGCGCGTCAGGGGGGCGTCAGGAGGGACCGGGGAGCGGTGATCACCGGGCATAGCGTCGAGGACACACCCCGGCGCGACCGTGCCGGGACCCTGCTTCGTTCCTCGGGAGGAACCCATGGCGGACGCCCTGTACGGAGACGACCCGGAACCTGCGGAACCGGTCCCGGCCGGACGCCTCTGCGTCCCCGTCCGGCCGGGCACCTGCGGCTGTGTCACCCGCCTGTTCCGCACGCCGGTCGGCGGCCGGACCGCCGTCGCGTTCACCGACCCGGAGAGGCTGCGGGCCGTCCTGGGGGCGGACCAGCCCTGGATCCGGCTGGCCGAGCCCGCGCTGAGGGCGCTCCTGGAGCCGCTGGACGTCCGGGAGCTGAGGATCGACCCGCTCCTCACGGCACCGGCGCCGGTCACCGCCGGGGCGACGGAGCGTCAGCCGCAGCCGGTGTCGGCGCACAGTCCGCGACGGCGGGCGCAGCTCGAACCGAAGCCGCTGCCGGTACCGCTGCCGCAGCCCGAATCCCAGCCGAAGCCGCAGCCGGTGTCGCGGGCACAGCGTGAGCCGGTGCCGCAGCCGCAGGCCCGGCCGGCCCCCCGGCCGCGCTCGCGCGCCCTGACCGTCCTCGCGAGCTGAAGGGAGACCCAGAGGTGACCACTCACCCCGTGGCGGCCGTCTCCACGGCCCCCGCCCCGGCCCGCACCACGACCGGCGACGCGCTCTCCGTCTGGCCCGCGACCACCACCGAGCAGCCCCACGGCCGACTCCTCGTCGGCGGCGTGCCCCTCGCCGAGGTCGCCGAGAGCCACTGCACCCCCGTGTACGTCCTGGACGAGGCCGAGGTACGCGAACGCTGCCGCACCTACCGCAGCGCCTTCCCCGACGCCGAGATCCACTACGCGGCCAAGGCCTTCCTGTGCCGCGCCCTCGCCCACTGGGTCGAGGAGGAGGGACTCGGCCTCGACGTCTGCTCCGCGGGCGAGCTGGAACTCGCCGTCACCACCGGTTTCCCCGCCGACCGGATCCTGCTCCACGGCAACGCCAAGTCGCCGCAGGACCTGGAGACCGCACTCCGTCTCGGCGTGGGCCGGATCGTCATCGACACCCCCGCCGAGATCGCCCGGATCGCCGCCGCCGTCGGCCCCGGAGGCCGCCAGAAGGTCATGGTCCGGGTGGTGCCGGGGATCAGCGCGGGCGGCCACCGGAAGATCCGTACCGGCTCCGATGACCAGCAGTTCGGCCTCTCCCTCAGGGACGGCCACGCCCAGCACGCCATCGCCCGCATTTTCGACCAGTCGTCCCTCGAACTCACCGGAATCCACTGCCACCTCGGCTCGCAGATCACGGACGTCAAGCCGTACCTGGTGGCCGTACGGCGGATCGTCGGCCTCATGGCCAGGATCCGGGACTCCCACGGGGTCACCCTCCCGGAGCTCGACCTCGGCGGCGGCCACGGCATCGCCTACCGCCCGGGAGAACCCGCCCTCGACCTCACCACGCTCGCCCGCAAGGTCCGCGCCGAACTGGCCGGGAGCTGCGCGGCGGCCGGGCTCCCCGTCCCGCGTCTGATCATCGAACCGGGCCGCGCCGTCACCGGCCCCGCCGGAGTCGCCGTCTACCGGGTCCTCGCCGTGAAGCGCACGCCCACGCGGACCTTCGTGGCGGTGGACGGCGGCATGAGCGACAACCCGCGGCCCGCGCTGTACGGCGTGCGGTACGCCCCGCGTCTGATCGGCCGCGGCTCGTCCGCCGAAGCCGAGCGCGTGACGGTGGTCGGCCGTCACTGCGAGGCCGGTGACGTCCTGGCCGACGACGTGCCGCTGCCCGCCGACACCCACCCCGGCGACCTGCTCGCGGTACCGGTGGCCGGCGCGTACCACCTGTCGATGGCCTCCACGTACAACCTCGTCGGCCGCCCGCCGCTGGTCGCCGTGCGCGACGGCCGCGCCCGCCTCCTGGTGCGCCGGGAGACACCGGCGGACCTCCGGGCACGGGACGTCGGCCTGTGACTCCGCGCGCCCGGAGGGGCGACCGTCGCCGGTTGCCGGAAATCCTCACGGCCGCGACCGGTGCCGACGGATCTACTCGCTGGTACGGCACCTGACCGGCTGGTGCTCCGCGTGGGGCGGTCGGGAGTCGGTGGAGGGGCGGAGCATGGTCCGAGAAGCGGGCGGGGTACGGGAACGGGTGCTTCCCGACGTTCTCGCCGAGGTGATACGGGAGGACGGCCGAGGAGCTCGCCGTGGCGCGGCGAGCCGCTGACCACCCCGCTCGGCGCCTGGCGCCCGGCCGTCCTCGGCTCCTCCTCGCCCTGGGCCGGATCGACCCCTGGCCCGGGAGGGCCCGGGGCAAGGCGCTCGGCTGGGGACGCAGTCCCTGGCTCGCCCCGCGCCTCCGCGTCTCTTCCGCGCCCCCTGAGACCCGGCGGGCATCGCCTCCCCGTCCCCGTGCGCCCCGGCCCCGGCCGATGGATCCTGGAGGTATCGGAAGCGTGCGAGGAGGCGGACCATGACCCGCACCCTGGAATGGACGGTCGGCGTGGAACTGGTCGAGGACGGCGGCAGGACCAAGGCCGAGGCCCGACTGACCACCGGCACCTCGACCCTCACGGGTCACGGCTCGGCCCGCTGCAACCCGGCCGACGCGGACGTCCCGGCGATCGGCGACGAACTCGCCGCGAGCCGGGCGATGAAGGACTTGGCCGGCAAGCTCATGCGGGAGGCCAACCGGGAGATGGAGGCGGTGGGCGCCGGAACCGTTCCCCAGCACACCGGACCCGGGTACGGCTGGCCGGAGGCGGTCTCCTGACGAGACCACCACCCCCGGCGGAGCCCGGCGGACCACCACCCCGGCGGAGGTCGGCGAACCACCACCCGCCGCCGGGCGGCGGCGAAGGACGCCGTGAGGCCCCGTACACCCGCCGCTGGGCGGACCGGAGGGCGACGCCCGCACCCCTACCCGCGGACCACGTCCTCGCCCTCGGCCTCTCCCTGGCCCTCTCGGCCTTCTCCGCCCGCTTCGGCCCGGCTCTCCTCGTACGTCAGCCGGTCCGTCACCTCTACGACGCCGTCCACCGTCTCGCACAGCCGGACGATGACCGGGCCGAGCCCCGGGCGGTCGAGCGTGCCGCTCAGCGTGACGCGGCCCTCGTCGACGTCGATGTGCACGGCGGAGGGGGAGAGGCGCAGGATTCGGATGACGACGTCCTCGCGGATCTCCTCCTGGATCGACCGGTCGCGCCGCAGGAACAGCTGGAGCAGATCGCTCCGGCTCAGCACGCCGATCAACCGGCCGTCCGTGTCCACCACCGGCAGCCGCTTGACCCGGTGCCGCTCCATCAGGCGGGCCGCCTCGACCGCGGTCCAGGAGGGCCGTGCGGTGACGACGGGGCTGGACATCATCGCCTCCGCCGAACTCGGCCCGTCCTTGGCGGTGTGCCGCCGCAGCAGGTCGGCCTCGGATACGACGCCCACCGGCCGGTTCTCCTCGTCGACGACGGGGACGGCGGTGATGCCGTACTCGTCGAGCAGCCTGGCGATCTCTTTGAAGGACGTCCCCGGCTGCACCGCCACCGCGGTCGGCGTCATCAGGTCGGCGACACTGCGGTGCCTCATCGTCCGTTCCGTCCCTTCTGGGTTCCGGATCCCATGATCTCGCACCGGGGGCGGGAGTGGGACGACGGGGCGTCCGGACAGCGGGGCCGGGTGGATCGTCCGGTGATCCACCCGGCCCCGCCACCGTCCGCGACGGTCAGGCTCTGTGCACCGCGACCTCGTAGAGCGAGTAGCCCCACTTGGTCGCCCGCCGCTCGCCGTGGACGCGCAGGTACCGGGCGGGCGTCGACGCGAACTCCGCCGTGTCGTACCCGCCGTCCCCGGCGTCCGTGGACCACACCGTCCGCCAGTCCGTGCCGTTCTCCGACACGTCGATCCGGTACTGGCGCGCGTACGCGCGCTCCCAGTCGAGGGTGACCCTGCCCACCCGGCGCACGGCGCCGAGGTCCACGCCCATCCACTGGTCGTCCGACCAGTCACTGGCCCAGCGCGTGCCGACGTCGCCGTCGACGGCACGGCCCGGGGCGTGGCTCGTGAAGGGGTTCCACTCCGAAGAACTGGCCGAAGTGGCGGCTCCCGCCGCGAGGTTGACGCCGGGCTCGTGGTTCTCGGTCGCCTTCCAGGTGCCCAGGTACGACTCGGCGCCGTCGGCCAGCTCGTTCACGACCGACGGACCGCCGCCGGTGAGCCGTACCTGCTCGATCCAGTCGGGGACCATGCCGTGGTGCGCGGCCCCGTCGGTGTTCAGGTCCCAGGTCCGCTGACCGGTCACCTGACGGTCGATCACCGAGCCGCCGTCGAAGCTGCGGAAGGGGTACGTCACCGAGTTCGGCGCCCCGGTCCCGACCGGTCCCGGCCAGCCGCCGACACCGTTCATGTCGGTGCCGTAGCCGAGACCTACCTTGTACTTGGCGCGCAGCGCGGCCTTCTGGCCCGCCTCGCCGACGAAGCCCTCCGCGCCGTGCATGTACTGGGCGACGAAACCGCCGAGGCGGTAGAGCCGCTCGGTCCAGTCGAGGTCCATCCAGCTGTGGCTGGAGAGGACGCCCGGGTACTCCTCGGACTCCAGGATGTCGAGCGCCCGCCCGGCGGCCTTGACGCTCATGTGGTCGAGCTCCAGCATCATGCCGCGGTCCATCATGCCGCGCAGGGCGTACTCGCCGAGCCGGCTCAGACCGCGGGTGTTGCACTTCGCGTCGGAGGCGTACGAGGGGGCGCTCACCCCCGCCGGCAGCTTGGCCGCCATCGCCGGTGTGGCCGTGAGCCCGATGGGGTTGTCGTGCTGCGGGCCCGTGCACTTCTCCGTGGCCCAGAAGGTGCCCGTCGACAGGAACTGGCCGATGTTGACCGCGGCGCCGATCGTCCCAGAGTCGAAGCGGACTCCGCAGAGCGCGTTGTCGAACTTGTGGCAGAGGAACATGCTCCGCACCCCGAGCCCGTACAGCTCGTCCAGGCCCCGGTCGATGTCCTCCTTGCCGCACTGGGCGACGTCGAGGATCTGCTTGCAGCCGAACGGCTCCGAGGTCTCCACGCCGAGGACGACCGCGAGCTTGCCCTGCTCGACCACCGAGCGGGCCTGCGCGGCGGAGGTGACGATACGGAACCAGCCCTTTCCGGGGCCGCCGTACATCCCGTCGACGTACTCCTGGAGTTCGTACGTCTTCCTGGCCTGGAGGCGGATCGAGGTCATCTCGTCGCAGCTGCGGTCCCGGGGCAGAATCGAGCAGATGAGGCCGTTCGTCACCAGGTCGTTGACGAGGACCCGCTGCCCGCCGCGCCAGGCGCGCTCCACCCAGGCGTAGTAGTTCTGCTGGTGGGTGAGGGAGTTGTGGGCCGGCCAGTCCTTGAACGTCGGCCAGCCGACCGGGTCGTGCGTGCCGTTCGCGCCGCCGGTGAGGTTCTCGAACAGCGCGCCCGAGCCGTCCGGGTAGTGCTCGGGACAGTCCTTGAGCGCCTCGGCGGCGCCCGCGGGGGAGAACGTCTGGCCGCAGATGAGCCGGCCGCCGAAGCCCTCGTTGGACATCAGGTGGTTGTGCGCGTCGACGAAGCCGCGCACCTTGCCCTGCGCGTCCGTTCCCGTGAACGGCGCGCCCGTGACGTTGATCTGTGAGTCGGCCGCGGGGCGGGAGGCGGGATCCCACCACGAACCGGAGGCGGCGGCGGCCGGGACGGGACCGGAGCCGAAGAGGACGGCGGCCAGGGCGAGGAACAACGCCAGGAGGGCGGATCTGCCGCCGGTCCCGCGCGAGAGGGGTCGAGTCATGGTCAGCGATGCCTCCGGTCGGTGGGGGTGTACCGGGCGCCCCGAGGATCGCGGTGTTGACGGAGTGAGTCAATAGTCCGGGACGGATGACCTGTTGACGGGGGCGAGAGCCCCGCCGGAAGGAGCGTCTCCGTTCGGGCGCATGGCCCGATCGGTGGTCATCCCTCGATGAGGAGCACCAGTTGATCGGCCGTCAGGTCGAGCTGCGTCGCGGCGTTCTTCTCGTCACCGAGGACCAGGAACTGCAGGGTGAGACCGTCGATCACCGCCGCCAGGTACCGGGCGATCGTCTCCACCGGCACCCTCGGCTCGAACCCGCGCAGCGCCCGGACCTGCTCGACCAGGGCGCCCGCCGACACCACGTACTGCTCGTACTGCGCGCGGGCCAGGTGCTCGAACCCCGGCTCCCGCAGGGCGTACTGGGTGAGGTCGTACGTCAGCATGTGCTCCCCCGGATGCGCCGTGACGTGGTCCCAGTACGTCTGCAGCGCGCCCCGCACGGTCGCGCGCAGGGTGGCACCCGGCTCCACCGCCGACATCACCCGCGCCACGTAGTTGCCGGTGATCGTCTCGATCGCGGCCTCCAGGAGGGCCTGCTTGGACTCGAAGCAGTAGTGGAACACGCTCAGCGAGACCCCCGCCTCGGCGCAGATCGACCGTGTCGTGGTCCGGGCGACGCCGTCCCTGGTCATCGCCCTGATCGCCGCCTCGACCAGCTGCCTGCGTCGTTCGGCCGACGGCATCCGCCCCATGGTTCCTCCTCGGGTCCGGCGCCAGGGTAACCGCAGCCCGGGGCGGCGGAGCCGCCTAGGGAACCGCCCCGGCCCCGCCCGTGGGCCAGGCGCCGCGTGCCGCGAGCCGCAGGACGAGGGCCGCGATGTTCCAGGCGTCGTCCTCGCCCCGGTGATGACGCCCTTCCAGCGGCAGCTCCGCGACCTCCAGGGCGCGGGCCATGCCGGGACGCCTGGGCAGGCCGTACGACTCGGTGAAGACGGCCTTGGCGTTGGTGTGGTGCCGGCCGAAGGGGTACGGGGTGCCGGTGACCCGGCACTGGTGGGTGAACTGGTTGCGGTCGTAGTCGCCCCAGCTCGCCCAGGGGCGCGCGCCGGCCTCGTAGGCGGTCGCGAGGAGCCGGCAGGCGGCGGCGAACTCCAGGCCGGTGTCCACCTCTTCCTGGGTGAGACCGGTCAGTTCGGTGCAGAACGCGCTGACCCGCGAACGGGCCGGCCGGACCAGGACGCGGTGCCGGGAGACCCGCTCACCGGCTTCCAGGTCGACCACGGTCAACCCGATCTCGATGATCTCGCTGACCGCGCCGGGCGGTCGCACACCGTCCCAGCAGGTCGCCTCGACGTCCACGATGTTGATCAAACCCCCGTGATGCATGCCGGGAGCCTACGAGGGGGGCCCGGTGCCCGGCATCCGGATTTACGGGAGGTCTCGGTCCCGCTCCGGAGCCAGGACGTCGCGGAGTGCCGCCACCGCGTGGGCCCGGTGCTGGTCGAGCCAGTGGACGGTGGCCTCCTCGTCGCCGTGGCGCAGGGCCGAGATGACGGCGCGGTGCTCCCGCACGGCCTGCTTCCGGTGGCTGCCCTCGGTGTAGTACAGCGAGCGGTACGCGTCGGTCGAGTCCCACAGGGTCGCGATGAGGCGGACCAGGCGCGGCATGCCCGACGCCTCCACGAGGGTGAAGTGGAAGAGCCGGTTCGCGGCGGCCATCGCCGGCACGTCGCCCAGGTCGGCGGCCCGCTCCACCTCGCGCTGGACGCGTTCGAGCGTGGCCACCGTGTCCTCCGGCATGCGGCGTACGGCCACCCGGACGGCCTCCGTCTCCAGCAGCTCACGAATCCGGTAGATCTCCTCCAGGTCCGCGAGCGACAGCTCCGCGACGAAGTACCCCCGGTGTATGTGATGGACGACCAGACCCTCGGCCTCCAGGGCCTTCAGGGCCTCGCGCAGCGGCACCCGGCTCACCTCGAACCGCGCCGCGAGGGCGTCCTGGCGGATCTGCCCGCCGGGCCTGAGCTCCCCGCTGGTGATGGCGCGCCGCAGTTCCTCCAGGACGAACTGCTGTGCGGTCTGCGGCCGCCGCCTCTGCACCGCGCTGCTCATCGCCTGTGACCTTCCGTTCCCTCGCGTTGCCCACCGGCGCGTCGCCGCACCCGGTGCCGACCATCTTCCTACGCGCGCGGGGCTACCTGCTCCGTGCGGCGGCCGCGTCCGTGCCGTCCCCCGCCGTGAGCACGTCCTCCGTGTGTTCGCCCAGGCGCGGGGGAGCGGCTCGGTAGGTGGCCGGGGTGGCGCCGAGCCGGATCGGGTGGGCGACCTGGCCGGGGCCGGCCGCGGACTCCGGGACCCGCGGCGCGAGCCCCAGCCGGTCGGCGAGGTCGAAGGCGGCGGCCAGGTCGTTGATCGGCCCGCACGGCACACCGGCCCCGGTCAGCTCCTCGAACCAGCTGTCGGCGGTACGGGTGGAGAGCGGCCCGGCGAGGGCCGCGACCAGCTCCTCCCGGTGGGCGACCCGGGCCGTGTTGGTCGCGAAACGGGGGTCGGAGGCGAGCCCGGGCAGGCCGAGCCGCGCGCACAGGGCCCGGAACTGCCGGTCGTTGCCGACGGCGAGGACCAGCGGCCGGTCCCGCGCCTCGAACACCTCGTACGGGGCGATGCTCGGGTGGCGGTTGCCCATCGCGCGCGGCACGACGCCGGCCCCCAGGTGGGCGGACGCCTGGTTGGTGAGCGCCGAGAGGAGCGAGGAGAGCAGGGAGACCTCGACCCGCTGGCCCTCGCCGGTCCGCTCGCGGTGCCGGAGGGCGGCGAGGATGCCGAGGCCCGCGTGGAGCCCGGTGACGACGTCGACCAGGGCGACGCCGGCCTTCGTACCGGGACCGTCCGGTTCGCCGGTGACGCTCATCAGGCCGCCCATGGCCTGGACGAGCAGGTCGTAGCCGGGAAGCCGGGCGCCCTCACCGGTCCCGAAACCGGTCACCGAGCAGTAGACGAGCCCCGGGTTGGCCGCCCGGACCTCCTCGTACCCGAGGCCGAGCCTCTCCATGGTGCCCGGGCGGAAGTTCTCCACGAGGACGTCCGCCCGGTCCACGATCGCCCGCGCCGCCGCGAGATCCGCCGTGTCGGTGAGGTCGAGCGCGACGGACCGCTTGTTGCGGTTCACCCCGAGGAAGTAGGTGGCCTCGCCGTCGGCGAACGGCGGTCCCCACGCGCGCGTGTCGTCGCCCGAACCGGGCCGCTCGATCTTGATCACGTCCGCGCCCAGATCGGCGAGGAGCATCGTCATGTACGGCCCGGCGAGGACACGGCCGAAGTCGGCGACGACGATCCCGGCCAGGGCACCCGCCGTGGTCGTCCCCGGCTGAGCTGCGCGCATTCCGCTCTCCCTCACTGGCGATCGGATTCGGTCGCACCGTACGGTTCGGGTATCGGATTTTCAATACTGGATCCAATATCCGGTCTGACGCTACGCTTCGGCTCGCCGAGTCGCCACAGCCGCCAGGAGGCCGTCCGTGAAGTCGCCGCAGTCGTCGACGCAGTCCAGCTCCGCACCCGTCCACCCCTTCGACCTGCTCGCCGTCGACGGACTGCTGACCGACGAGGAGCGCGAGATCCGCCGCACCGTGCGCGCCGTCGCCGACCGCGAGCTGCGCCCGCACGTCGCCGGCTGGTTCGAGAAGGGCGAGATCCCCGCCCGCGAACTCGCCCGCACGCTCGGCGGCATCGGTGTGCTCGGGATGCACCTGGAGGGTTACGGCTGCGCCGGGACCAACTCCGTCGCGTACGGCCTCGCCTGTCTGGAGCTGGAGGCCGTCGACTCGGGCCTGCGCTCCCTCGTCTCCGTCCAGGGCTCCCTCGCCATGTACGCGATCTGGAAGTACGGCTCCGAGGAGCAGAAGCGGCGCTGGCTGCCGAGGATGGCGACGGGCGAGTACATCGGCTGCTTCGGCCTCACCGAGCCCGACGCCGGCTCGGACCCGGGCGCCATGCGGACCCACGCCAGGCGCGACGGCTCGGACTGGGTCCTCAACGGCACCAAGATGTGGATCACCAACGGCTCCGTGGCCGACGTCGCCGTCGTCTGGGCCCGTACCGAGGACGGCGTCCGCGGATTCCTCGTCCCGGCCGGCACCCCCGGCTTCAGCGCCCCGGAGATCAAGCAGAAGCTCTCGCTGCGGGCCAGCGTCACCAGCGAACTCGTCCTGGAGGACGTGCGCCTGCCGGCCGACGCGATGCTGCCGGAGGCCCGGGGCCTCTCCGGGCCGCTCGGCTGCCTCAACGAGGCCCGCTTCGGCATCGTCTTCGGCGCGCTCGGCGCGGCCCGCGACTGCCTGGAGACGGCCATCTCGTACGCCCGCGACCGGATCGTCTTCGCCCGCTCGCTCGCCTCCTACCAGCTGACCCAGCAGAAGCTCGCCGACATGGCCGTCGAACTCGGCAAGGGCATGCTGCTCGCCCTCCACCTGGGGCGGCTCAAGGACGCGGGCGCGCTCACCGCCGAGCAGGTCAGTGTGGGCAAGCTGAACAACGTGCGCGAGGCCATCGCCATCGCCCGCGAGTGCCGCACGATCCTGGGCGCCAACGGCATCACCCTGGAGTACCCCGTGCTGCGCCACGCCAACAACCTGGAGTCGGTGCTCACCTACGAGGGTACGAGCGAGGTCCACTCCCTGGTCATCGGCAAGGCGCTCACGGGCGAACAGGCCTTCCGCTGAGCCTGCGGGCCGCGGCGGCCTCGCCGGACCGGAGGGGCCGCGGCGGGCCTCCCGCCGGCCCTGAGGCTCGCGGCGGCCTCAGCCCGGCAGTCACCGCCCCTCCTGGGCCCGGCAGCGGCCTCAGCCCGCTGTCACCCGGCCCACGAAGGCGGCCAGGTTGCCCGTCAGGCGGGCGACCTGCTCGTCGAGCGTGAGGGACTCCTCGTGGCGCCGGCCGCGCAGCTTCGGCTCCCGCCTGCCCCGGACGTACAGGGAGCAGGCCAGGTCGGCACAGAGGTAGATCCCGACCGTGTTGCCCTCACGGCCGCGGCTCCCGGCGAGCGGGGCCACGAGCAGGGTGACGCCTGAGGAGGCGTGCCCGGTCAGGCAGACCTGGCACATGCTCGACTTCATGGCGCTGGTCCGGCCGGCGGCCGGCACCCTCAGGGTCACGCCGACCGGGCCGTCGGCACCGGGGACGACCAGGTGCGCGCGGAGCGGCGCACCCGGGTCGACCCAGCCGAGGAAGTCCAGGTCCTCCCAGGGGAGTTCGGTGAAGTCGAGCGGTAGCTTCAGACGTGCCGCCTCGCCCTTGGTGCAGTTCACGAAGGACGAGCGGATCTGTTTGTCGGTCAATGGTTCCACTCGGTGGACCGTACACGGACCCCGGGCGGGCGGGCATCCGAATATGGGTGGCGGGGCGGGCCCGTACCCGGCCCTCAGGCCACCCAGTCCGGCAGCGCCGGATGGCCGAAGCCGCCCGGCGCCCCGTCGAGGGCCGCCGCGAGCCGCTCCGCCGCCGGCTCGTACACGTCCTCCGGCAGCGTGTACGGGAGCCGCAGCCGGTGCTCGTGCGTGCCGGGGTCCACCCCGAACCGGGCCCCGCCCTCCACCCGCACCCCGTGCCGCAGGGCGCGGGCCGCGAGGGAGGAGGCGACCGGGCGGCCCAGGTCGACCCACAGGCACATCCCGCCGGGCGGCACCGTCCACCGCCACTCCGGCACGTGCCGGGCCAGGGCCGTGACCAGCGCGTCCCGGCGCAGCCGCAGCTCCTCGACGCGGCGGGGCAGGATCACGTCGAGCCGGTCCATCAGGGCGACGGCGACCAGCTGGTCCAGTACGGAACCGGACAGATCGGCCGTGATCCGCACCCGGGCCAGTTCGGTCACGACCCGGGACGCGGCCCGCACCCAGCCGACCCGCAGCCCGCCCCAGCAGCTCTTGCTCAGCGAGCCGACGGAGACGATCTGCTCGCCGTCGCCCCCGGCGGCCGTCGCCGCGAAAGGCGGCGGGACGGGCACGTCCAGGGCGATGTCGGTCAGCGTCTCGTCCACCACCAGCCAGGTCCCGGTGGCCCGCGCGCACCGGGCGAGGTCCCGCCGCTGCTCCTGCGGCATCAGGTGCCCGGTCGGGTTGTGGAAGTCCGGGATCAGATAGGCCAGGCGGGGCGCGGTCTGCCGGAGCGCCGCGTCGACGAGCCCGGTGTCCCAACCGGTCTCCGTGACCGGCACCGGGGTGACCCGGAGCATGCGGCCCCGCATCGCGTCGAGGGCGTTGGTGTACGAGGGGTTCTCGGCCAGCACCCGGTCACCGGGCCGGCCGAGCATCGCGAGCACCAGGGAGAGCGCCTGCTGCGCGCCCGTGGTGACGAGGATCTGCTCCGGGAGGGTCGGCAGGCCCCGTGCCGTGTAGCGCGCGGCGACGGCGGCGCGCAGCGCGGGCAGCCCGTACGGGTGGTAGCCCTGCGTACCGGTGTAGCGGGGGAGTTCGGCCGCGGCGGCGGCGAGCGCGGCGGAGAACTCCTCCGCCGGGGCCTCCGGCGCCGCGAGCGCGAGGTCGACGGTCGCCCCGGCGTCGTCGTGGAAGGCGCCGAGGGAGGTCGGGGCCTGACCGTCGGGGAGCGCGGTCCAGGTGCCCGCCCCGCGCCGGCTGTGGGCGTAACCGCTCTCCCGGAGCAGGTCGTACGCCCCGGTCACCGTCGTCCGGCTCACAGCGAGCACCGTGGCGAGTTCTCGCTCGGCGGGCAGCCGCAGCCGCAGGGCCACCCGCCCGTCGAGCAGCGCCTCCCGTACGGCCCGAGCGAGCTCCCGGTAGCCGAACCGGCCCTCGGGGGGCGGGGTGAGGAGCGAGGCGAGCTGGCGGCCCGTCAGGGTCCGGTCCGCTGTGTGGACGACGCGTGCCACTGCCATGCCAATCACTCCTCATTGGCTCTGCTGTCCGGGCCAATCAGAGTACAGACTCCGGTCCAGTGGCCTGGTTGCCACCCTCCCCGAGGGAAAGGAGACGACCGATGTCCGGACACTTCACCGACCGCGACGAGCGGATGTGGCAGCTGCGAGCGGAGGACCGGGCGGCCCGGCCCCTGCCGGTCGCGGCCCTGCTGCGCGCCCTTCGCACCAAGGCGGGGCGGGCGCCCGCGCCCACGCCGTTCCCGGGCGAGGCCCGTGTCCCGCGCCGGAACGCCCGTACCTCCGTGCCCGGTCGAAGGGGACCGGTCGGGCACGGAGGTACGGGTGGCCGCGATGGCCTGGATCAGGCCACGGGCTGAGGGGCGGAGGCGGCGGACCGGGACCACGGTGCCGCTGCCGGACCGGGGGCCGGAGGCGAGGCGGAGTCCGACCCGGGGGCCGAACCGTCGGCCGGTCCGCTGACGGTCGAACCCGCCGAATCGTCCGTGACGGGCGCGGACCGCGACTCCGGCGGCGCGGCGGGCGAGGAGTCGGGGGAGTCGGGTGACGTGTCCGGCGAGACCGTGTCGGGCGAGACCGTGTCGGCCGACGGGGGCGTGTCGGAGGTGGACGTCGACGGGGAGGACGCCGACTCCGAGGGCGGCGGGGACGTGGAGGCCGAGGTGGACGGGGACGCGGAGGTCGGCGCCGAGGTCGACGGGGACACGTTGGGCGGCGGGGGAGGCGGCGGGGTCGGCTTGTCCTTCCCGCCCGTGTCGCCGTGCGTCCGCCCGAACCAGCTGTCGCTCTCGGGGTCGTACACCACGAAGACGTTCACGACCGTCACCGAGGGCGCCACCACGACGACCTGCTCGGAGCTGTATCCCTGCCACGGTGTGCCCGTCGTCCGCGGTGACTTCTGCGCCACCGGATCGGTCAGCGGGTTGCCGCACGCGCAGCGCACCCTGGGCACGCCCCGGCCGTCGACCATGACGGCGGTCCCGGCCTGCAGCACCGCCTGGTACGTGGTGGCGGCACCGTTCCGGAAGCCGTGGTTCGTCACCCGGGTGTCGGCACGGAGCTGAAGCGGGGTCAGGGAGCGCAGGTAGCCCGGCACCTCGTCGGCGGAGATGCCCAGGACCGAGGCGAAGGCCGCGTTCTTCGCGGGCTCGCCGGAGAGGTAGCGCACCTGCTGCTCGACGTCGCAGCTGGCCACCGACCGCGTACCGCCGTAGAGGCCGGGCGTCGACCCCGACACCTCGGGGGTCGCCGAGCCGGTACGGGGGGGCAGCGAGGCCGGCGAGGCGGAGGCCGCGTCGTTGCGCGCCGTCGACGGGGTGAACGGGTCGGGCCCGGTCGCGGCCGCGTTCTGGAGGAAGACCTCGCCGCCACCCGATCCGGCGGTGTCGCCGTTGCCGTCGGGGCGGTTGGTGAGGACGACGGCCAGGGCGGCGGCCGCCACGAGCACGGCGGTCACGGAGGCGACCTTGGGGACGGAGCGCCACCAGGGGCCCTTGCCGGGGCCCTTGCCGGGAGCGCCCGATCCGCCGTCACCGGCTCCGCCGTTCCCCGGACCGCCGCCGGAGTCACCGCCACCCGAGCCGCCCGACGAACCGCCGCCGCCCGAACCGCCCCCCGTACCGCCGTGGGGTGGTCCGGGGGGCGTGGGCGGGCCACCGACTCCCGGGCGTGTGCTCGGGCCCGAGAGCGGGCCGGAGGGGGGACCTGCGGGAGGAACCGACGGCGGGCCGGACGGCGGGTGGGAAGTCACGTTTTTCCCTTTCTTCCGTTCCGGGCCCATTGTGTGCGCCGAACGGTGCCCGTCCGCAAGCGGAAGCACCCGGAGGGGCGTCCCCGGACGAGAGCGCGCGGAGGGCGTCCCGCAAGCGGCCGACCGTCTCCGGTACTAGCGTGGTCAGCGTGAGCAGTCGGCTCCCCACCCCCACACGCCCCGCGGCGACCCCCAACGGGCTCCTCGCCCGCATCGGCCTCCAGTCCCTGGCGGCGGTGGTCGCCGGGTTCGTCGCGATGGGCGTCACGGCGGGCCTCGGCCTCTGGGCCGCGGGCGCCGGCGACCTGCCCGGCGGCTTCGCCGCCGTCCTCGCAGCCGTCGTCGTCATGGCCGCGGGCGGCACGATCGAACTCTCCGGCGACGCCGGGGCCCTCGCCGGAACCCAGGCCGAACTGACCGCCATGCCCCTCACCGTCACCCTGGTGGGCGCACTGGTCACCGGCTATCTCTTCCTGCGGCCCCTGCGCCACCACGCCGTGACCGGATCCCGCGAACTCCTGCTGCGCGCCGCGACCACCGTCGTCCTGTGGCTGGTGGCCCTCGCGGGCCTCTCGGCGCTCGCCCGGCACGACTTCCGCATCTCCATCGGCGGCGGGGAGCAGACGGGATCCATCGAGGACCTCTTCGGCGAGCTCCTCGACGCCGTGAACCCCACCGTCGGCTTCCGCACCGACATCGGGCCCACCCTCTTCTACGGGCTCCTGTGGATCCTCGGCGTGATCGTGGTCGCCCTCCTCGTCTCCCGCAGGACCCCGCTGCCGTCCCGGCTCGTCCGCTACCAGGAACCCGTCAGGCCCGCCGCGTACGCGATGCTGCTCCTGCTCCTGGCGTACGTGGTCGCGGGCCTCGTCATCGGCGTGGTCGTCGCGGCGACCAAGGGCCACCCCGCCGAGACCTTCGCCGTCCTCCTGCTCGGCCTGCCCAACGTCACCTGGCTCGCCCTCGGCGTGGGCATCGGCGGCTCCTGGGAGGGCAGGGTCGACGGTCCCTTCGGACTGCCCATGCCGCAGGTCCTCGACGCCGTCCTGCGCCAGGGCGGCGGAGACGGCGACAGCACGGACCTCTCGACCATCGACCTGAACTCGCTCGCGGCGCAGGACGGACGGGCGTGGTGGCTGCTGCCGATCGCCGCCGTCCTGGTCCTCGCCGTGGCCTTCGTCGCGGCGGTCCGCTCCCCGGCCCGGGTGCGGCTCTGGCAGCACTCCCTGCACCTCGGCGTCGCGTTCGCGCTGACCATGCTGGTCGCGGCGCCGCTGACCCTGGTCGAGGCCCGCCTCGGCCTCTCGGTCCTCGGCATCGGCGAACTCGACTCCCTCGGCGGCGAGGTGGTGCTGCGGCCCCACGTCTGGAAGACGGCCGGTTTCGCCCTGCTCTGGGGCCTCGTCCTCGGCTTCCTCGGCGGTCTGCTCGCCGCCCGGGTGCACCGCAGGGGCGAGGTCGACGAGCCGAAGCCGAAGCAGCGGCCGTAGCCCGACGTCTGAGGGACGGCGGCTCCGTCAGAACAGGCCCTTGACGAGGTCGACGAGCCAGTTGAACGTCACCACCACCAGGATCCCGAGCCCGATGAGGACCACGTAGCCCCAGAAGCAGCCACTGCCCTCGGCGCCGACGTGGTGTTCCTCCCGGCCGCCCAGCTCGCCGTCGAACAGGTCCATGTCCATCCCCTCTCCCGCCCCCAGGCGGTCCCCCGCGCGGGCCCCCCGGCCCTGCCTGGACGTACTCTCGCACGCCCGGTCCGGCACAGGAGTGGGGTCCCGTACTCAGCGACGGGGGCCACGTACTCAGAGACGGGGCGGGAACGCCCGGTTCCTCCTCTCGCTCCCGGAACCGCGACTCCCGGACCTACAACTCCCGGAACACGGCCCTCGCCCACGCCGGCGGGTCACGTGGCGGGGCGAGCGGCTCCGGCCCCCTCGCGACGACCGGCCCGCCGCCCTCGCCGCCCGTGGCCAGGGCGGCGCGCAGCTGGGCGACGAACTCCAGACACGTCCCGTACCGCTCCTCCGGCGTCTTCGCCAGCGCCCTCGTGAACACCGCGTCCGCCGCCTCGGGCAACCCCGGCCGCACCTCCGAGAGCGGCGGCGGAGGATCGTACTGCTGCGCCCACAGCACCGCCCAGTCGGTGTCACGGCGGAACGGCGGGGCCCCCACCAGGGTCTCGAACACCACGCAGGCCAGGCTGTACACGTCGCAGCGGCCGTCCACCGGCTTCCCCGAGATCTGCTCGGGCGCCACGTAGTCGAGCGTGCCGACGAACTCGCCCACCGTGGTGAAGCCGGTCAGCGACAGCGACTTCTTCGTCAGCCCGAAGTCCGTGAGGTACACGTGCTCCGGGTGGTCGCGGTCGGTGCCCTCGGCGACCAGGATGTTGCCGGGCTTCACGTCCCGGTGGACCAGGTCGTGCGCGTGCGCCGCGTCCAGGGCCGAGGCCACCTGCACGGCGATCCGTCCCGCCTTCACGGGCGGCAGCGGGCCCTCGCGGGAGAGCAGGGCCGCCAGGTCCTGCCCCGCCACGTACCGCATGGCGATGTACAGCACCCCCTCCGTCTCGCCCGCGTCGAAGACCGGCACGATGTGGGGATGGTCGATCGAGGCCGCGACCCGCGACTCGTGCGCGAAGCGCTTGCGGAAGGTGTCGTTACGGGCCAGCTCGGGGGCGAGGAGCTTGAGCGCCACCGTCCGGTCGAGCCGCAGGTCCCGCGCCCGGTACACGACCGCCATCCCGCCGCGCCCGATCTCGCGCTCGACGCGGTAGCCCGCGACCTCCTTGCCGAGGAGCCCCGAGGGACGGCCCGCGGGCAGGTCCGGGTCCTCGTGCGCACCGCCGGCCATCAGCTCTCACCGGTCGTTCCGGGCGGTCGCTTCACGATCTGCGTCGGCGGCGGCCCGGCGGCGGACGGGTCGACCCGGGGCACCACCTGAGGCACCACCTGGGTGGGCGCGTGGGAGGGGGGCGCCGCGCCGGAGTCCCGCTCGCCGCCGGGTGCCTCGGATGTCTCGGATCCTTGAGGTTCCTCGGGTTCCTGGGGCTCCGGCGGTTCCTCGGGGTGCTCGGCCTCCTCGACCTGGTCGAGGTCCTCGGCCTCCTCGGGCGGCGGCGCGGACTCGACAGCCGGTGAGGGGACGCCCGGGGGAGGGGTGGCGGCGGCGGCCGACGGCGCCGAGGACGCCGCGTACGTACTCAGCCCCACGCCGTCGCAGTACACCCACCGCTCGTGCTCCGCGTCGTACAGCCAGACCGACTCGCCGTCGACGACCATGCCCACCCGCAGGCCACGCGTCCGCAGCCGGAAGTTCTCGCCGTCGACGCGGCCCGCCCCCAGCGCCTCCGCCGCCCGCCGGTAGCGGCCGAGCGCGTCCTCGGCGCGGGCGATCAGGGGCCGTGGATCGGCGGTCCTGGTGAGTGGCTGTCCCGCCGCCGGGGGATCGTCCGGGACGGTGACGAGGAGCCGCGCGTCGACCCACGCCGTCCAGCCGTTGGAGCACAGGATCCGCCCCCAGTCACCGGCCCGCTCCTCCAGGCGCACCGGCAGGAACGCGTCGAGCGACGTCGTCTCCAGCCCCGGGTCCGGCGCCTCCCAGGCGGAGAGGCCGGCGCGGGGCACGACATGGGTGGGCCGGAAGTCCGGCACGTACTCGGGTACGGGGACGCTCACAGGCCTACCTCCGCATGACGACCGGTTCGTGCCGGCGCAGCAGCCGGGCCACGACCAGGCCGAGGACGAGACAGAGCACCACCATCATGCCCATGTCGAACAGCCAGGCCTCCGCCGTGTGCCGCATCAGCGGATCCGTCGTCTTGTCGGTGGGCGCGACCTTCCCGATGTCGATCGTCGCGCCCATCGCCGCGAACGCCCACCGCGAGGGCACCAGCCAGGCCAGCTGCTCCAGGACGAGCGTGCCCCGCACGGTCAGGAGCGCCCCGCAGAACACCACCTGCACGATGGCGAGGAGGACGAGCAGCGGCATCGTCACCTCCTCCTTGCGGACCAGGGCCGAGACGAGCAGGCCCAGCATCATCGCCGTGAAGGACAGGAGCGCGACGGCGAGGGTGATCTCCACGAGCGGAGGCATCAGGACGCCCTTCCCGCCGGGCACGTTCAGCGGCACGCCGATCAGGGCCACCAGCGTCAGGACGACCGCCTGCACGACCGTGATCAGGCCGAGGACCACCACCTTGGAGGCGAGGTACGCGGAGCGGGAGAGGCCGACGGCTCTCTCGCGCCGGTAGATCGTGCGTTCCTTGACCAGTTCGCGCACGGCGTTCGCCGCTCCTGTGAGGACACCGCCCACACACAGGATGAGCAGCACGTTCAGCGAGGACTCGGCGTTGAGACTGCCCTCGGACAGGGCCCGGGCCATCGCCCCCATCACGAACGGCAGTGCGATCATGATGGCGATGAAGGTGCGGTCGGCGGAGAGCGCCGCCGCGTAACGCCGTACGAGCGTCCGCAGCTGGGAGCCCCAGCTCTGCGCCTTCGGCGGCGGCGCCGGCTCCGCGACGGCCGGGGCGGAGCCGTCCACCGGGAGGGGGACGTTCGGGCGGGCCGAGGCGTCGGTGATGTACCGGCGCTGGAAGGGGGACGACCGGAACTGACCGGCCCAGTCGCGGTCCCGGTCGTTCTCGAAGGCCTCGAAGGCCTCCGGCCACTGCGTGTACCCGAAGAAGCCGAGGCTGTCCCCGGGCGGTCCGTAGTAGGCGACCCGGCCGCCGGGCGCGAGCACGAGCAGCCGGTCGCACACGTCGAGACTGAGCACGCTGTGCGTGACCACGACCACCGTCCGCCCGTCGTCCGCGAGTCCGCGCAGCATGTGCATCACGGACCGGTCCATGCCCGGGTCGAGGCCGGAGGTCGGCTCGTCGAGGAAGAGGAGCGACGGCTTGGTCAGCAGTTCGAGAGCGACGCTCACCCGCTTGCGCTGCCCGCCGGAGAGGCTGTGGATCGGTTGCTCGGCGCGCTCGACGAGGCCCAGCTCCCGGATCACCTCGTCCACCCGGGCCCGCCGCTCGGCGGGCACGGTGTCCTCGGGGAACCGCAGCTCGGCGGCGTAGCCGAGGGCCCGGCGCACGGTGAGCTGGAGGTGCAGGATGTCGTCCTGCGGGACGAGCCCGATGCGCTGCCGCAGCTCGGCGTAGTCCCGGTAGAGGTCGCGGCCGTCGTAGAGCACCGTGCCCCGGTCGGCGGGCCGCTGGCCGGTGAGCGCGCCCAGGAGCGTCGACTTGCCCGCGCCGGACGGCCCGACGACCCCGAGCAGACATTTCTGGCCCACCGGGAACGACACCTCGTCGAGGAGCGTCTTGCGCCCGTGGTCGACGGTGACGGCGAGCGACTGGACGTCGAGGGACACCTCACCGGTGTCGGTGAACTCGACGAGCTGGCCGCCGATCAGACAGAACGCGCAGTGGCCGATGCCGATGATGTCGTCCGGTGTCACGCGGGCGTCGACGACGGGGCTGCCGTTGAGGAAGGTGCCGTTGTGACTGCCGAGGTCGTGGATCCGGTACGTGCCGTCGGGCTGGGCCAGCAGTTCGGCGTGGCGCCGGGAGACGATGAGATCGGACACGACCACGTCGTTGTCGGGAGCGCGGCCGATCCTGATGCTGTGGGTGGGCAGCGGTCGCACGGAGGTGGGCCGCCGGAAGGCACCCGTGGCGGCCGGGTACGAGACGGAGGGCGGCCGGGGCGGCGCGGACTCGTGGCTCGCCGGTGGTGGCGCCGGCGGCGACTCCCGTACGACGGAGGGTTCGGCGGCCACAGGCGGCTCGGTGACGTGGGGGTGCTCGGCGACGACGGGCGGACCGGCTGCGGCGGAGACAGGCGGCTGTGCCATGGCCTCGTTCGAGGGCTCCGCGACGACGAGCGGCTCGGCCTCGTTCAAGGGCTCGGCGACGCCCGACGGCTCGGCTTGGACCGGGTGCTCGGCAGCACCCGACGGCTCGGCCGGACCGGCTGACCGCTCGCCCTCGCCGGTCCGCGCGCCCGTCGAGAACACCGCGCGCGGGCCCTCCTCCGGATGCCCGAACCGTACGACCGTCCCGTCGCCCACCTCCCGCACCCCGGCCACGCGCAGGCCGTCGGTGAAGGTGCCGTTCGTGCTGGCCTCGTCGGCCAGGATCCAGTGGCCGTCGGCGGCGCTGAGCACCGCGTGATGCCAGGAGGCCCGCGCGTCCGAGAGCACGATCTCGCTGGTGGGGTCCCGCCCGACGCGGTAGACGCGGCCTGGCTTCAGGCGTGTCACGTCCCCGTCGATCTCGAGAACCAGGTCAGGCGCCGCGGGCGCGACGGGTCGCTCTCCCATGCGTGAATTTTATCCGCCGCCACTCGTCCCCGCCCGAGTTGCGGGCGCCGGTATCGTGGGCGTCCGCCGCAGGACGCGGCCCGTACGGAGGAGGGACCACCCGTGCCGAAAGGTGTCACCAGGCGGCGGCCCCGTACCCGCGCGGCGCTCCTCAAGGCAGCCCTGGAGACCTTCGCCGAGCACGGCTTCCACGCGACGACGATCGAGCAGATCTGCGAGCGCGCCGGGTA
This sequence comes from Streptomyces sp. Qhu_M48, assembly GCF_051305195.1. Lineage (NCBI taxonomy): Bacteria > Bacillati > Actinomycetota > Actinomycetes > Kitasatosporales > Streptomycetaceae > Streptomyces > Streptomyces sp. Qhu_M48. The sequence continues at coordinate 3,374,798 of NZ_CP195432.1, forward strand.
CACGCGGGGCGCGTACTACTCGAACTTCGCCAGCAAGGAAGAGCTCTTCCTCGCCCTCTTCGACGAGCACAGCGACCGGACCGTACGGCGGCTCGCCGAGGCGATCGACGCGCTGACCGCCGAGGAGTACACCCTGACCCGGCTCGCGGAGCTCGCAGCCCGCGTCGAACCGGACGAGCGGGACTGGTACCTGGTCACCACCGAGTTCACCCTGCACGCCATCCGCGACCCGCAGACCGCCTGGGTCCTCGCGCGCCACGACGAGCGGCTGCGGGCCGAGATCGCCCGCGGCCTCACCCTCGTCCTGCGCCGGGCGGGGCGTGAACTGACCGTCGACGCCGACCGGTTCGCGCGGCTCCTCATCGCCCTGCGCGAGGGCGGTCTCGCGCAGAGCTACGTCGAACCGGCGGAGCTGCCGCCGGGCAGTCTGGAGCGGGAGTTCCTGGCCCCGCTCCTGGAGGTGTCGACGAGGGAGCTGCCCGGGCGGCCTCAGTCGAAGAGGTCCGGGTCGGACGCGGTGATCTGATCCCACAGCGGGCGCGCCTGGAACCACCCGGCCAGGTGCCCGCCGACCTGTCCGCGGGTCAGCAGGGCCGTCTCGCGGTCGATGAGCTGCGGGGTGCCCGCGGCCATCGCGAGGAGCTGCGCCTGGCAGGAGCGCTCCATGGTGACGAACCACCAGACGGCCTCGGCGACGGAGTGGCCGACGGTGAGGAGTCCGTGGTTCTTGAGGATGACCGCCTTGTACGCGCCCAGGGCCTTGGCGACCCGCTCGCCCTCCTCGGCCTCGTTCACCACGCCCCGGTAGTCGTCGTAGATCCCGTGGTCCTCGAAGAACGCGCAGGCGTCCTGGGTGATCGGGTCGAGCGGGATGCCGAGGCTGGAGAAGGCCTTGCCGTGCAGGGAGTGGGAGTGCGCGGCGGCGATCGCGTCGGGCCGGGCGGCGTGGACCCGCGAGTGGATGACGAACGCGGCCCGGTTGACGGGCCTGCGCCCCTCCAGCACGGTCCCCTCGTGGTCCACCAGGATCAGGTCGGAGGCCTTGATCTGGCCGAAACTCATTCCGAAGGGGTTGACCCAGAAGGCGTTCGGGTCGCCGGGATCGCGGACGGTGATGTGCCCGGCGACCCCCTCCGAGAAGCCGAACCGCCCGAAGATCCGGAACCCGGCGGCGAGTTGCTCCTTGCGGTGGCGGCGTTCCTCCTCGACGGAGACGAAGGTGGGCGGCAGCGGCAGGACGACCCCGTCGGGCAGCGGCCCGACGGCGGCGGCGAGCGCGGGCGGCACGGTGCTCATGGCGGCTCCTCGTGAGCGGGTGAGCGGAAGAGCGAGTGAGGGAGCGGGTGGGTGGTGGGGCCGGGCCGGCGGGATCGGCCTCGGGCGGGAATGGCGGGATCGGCCTCGGGCGGGAACGGTGGGTTCGGGCTCGCGCTCGGGCGGCCGCGGCGCGCCAAAAGATACAGAGATGTATCGGATACGGCAACGGTCCGGCGGGGCTTGCGGGCCCGGTTTCCCGTTGGCTACGGTCGACGCTGGCCAGTAAGCGCTTTCCCCCTCCCCTGGAGCCCTCGCGTGCCCACCGCCGACGTCCTGATCTACACCCGCACCGCGGGCTACCGCCACGCGTCGATCCCCGACGGCGCCGCCGCTCTCACGGAGCTGGCCCGCGGCCTCGGGCGGACGGCCGAGGTCACCGAGGACCCGGGCGCCTTCACCCCCGGACGCCTGGCCGGGTGCGCCGTCGTCGTGCTGCTGTCCACGACCGGCACGGTCCTGACACCCGAGGGGCGCGCCGCCTTCGAGGCGTACCTCAGGGGCGGCGGCGCCCTCCTCGCCGTCCACGCGGCGGCCAACGCCGAACCTGACTGGCCCTTCTACGGCGAGCTGCTCGGCACCCGCTTCGACGGCCACCCCGAGGTCCAGCCCGGAGTCGTCCTCGTCGACGCGCACGACCACCCGGCGACCGCCCCGCTCCCGGAGCGCTGGGAGTGGACCGACGAGTGGTACAACTTCACGTCCGACCCGCGCGGGAACGGAGGCGCCGGCGTACGGGTCCTCGCGCGGGCCGACGAGACCGCCTACCGCGGCGGCACCCACGGAGCCGACCACCCGCTGGTCTGGTGCCGTGAGGTGGACCGGGGGCGCGCCTTCTTCACCGCGCTCGGTCACGCCCCGGAGGCGTACCGCGACCCTGTCTTCCGCGCGCACCTCTCCGGCGCGCTCACCTGGCTCACCGACTGAGGCGGTCGCGCCACCTCCCTCGTCACTCCCTCCCCCCCCCGTCACCCCAGATCCCCCCGTCACCCCACCGCCCCGTCCCTGTTGCGCCGGACCGCGCTTGGCGGAAACGTCGGACGGGGGCCGATGGCAGGAGGAGACAGGTCATGGGCATCGCCACCGTGAACCCCGCGACCGGCGAGACGCTGCGCACCTACGAGGCCCACGGGCCCGAGGAGGTCGAGCGGCGGATCGCCGCCGCGCACGAGGCGTACCGCCAGTACCGCACCACGTCCTTCTCCGAACGCGCCCGTCTCATGCGCGCCGCCGCGGCCCTCCTCGACGAGGACAACGAGGACATCGCCCGCACGATGACCGTCGAGATGGGCAAGCCGATCGCCGCCGCCCGTGCGGAGGCCGCCAAGTGCGCCAAGACCATGCGCTGGTACGCCCGTACCGCCGAGGCGCTGCTCGCCGACGAGCACCCGGCCGAGAGCGACGTCCAGGACTCCGGCGCGGACGTGGCCCGGGTCCACTACCGGCCCCTCGGCCCGATCCTCGCCGTGATGCCGTGGAACTTCCCGCTCTGGCAGGTGATCCGCTTCGCCGCGCCCGCGCTCATGGCGGGCAACACCGGCCTCCTCAAGCACGCCTCCAACGTGCCGAGGACCGCGCTCTACCTCGGGGACCTCTTCCGCCGCGCCGGATACCTCGAAGGCTGCTTCCAGGCCCTCCTCATCGGCTCCGCCGACGTCGAGCGCGTCCTCCGGGACCCCAGGGTCGTCGCCGCCACCCTCACCGGCAGCGAACCGGCCGGCCGGGCCGTCGCCGCCGTCGCGGGCGACGAGGTCAAGAAGACCGTCCTGGAACTCGGCGGCAGCGACCCGTTCATCGTGATGCCCTCCGCCGACATCGTCGCGGCCGTGAAGACGGCCGTCACCGCGCGGGTGCAGAACAACGGACAGTCCTGCATCGCCGCCAAGCGGTTCATCGTCCACCGGGACGTGTACGACGACTTCTCCGAGCGGTTCACGGCCGCCATGAACGCCCTCACGGTCGGCGACCCCCTCGACGGGTCCACCGACGTCGGCCCCCTCGCCACGGAGCAGGGCAGGACCGACCTGGAGGAGCTCGTCGACGACGCGGTACGGCGGGGCGCCACCGCCCTGTGCGGCGGCCGTCGTCCGGACGAGCCCGAGCTCGGGAACGGCTGGTACTACCGGCCCACCGTCCTCACCGGCATCACCCCGCACATGCGGATCCACCACGAGGAGGCCTTCGGGCCGGTCGCCACGGTCTACCCGGTCAGCGACATCGAGGAGGCCGTGGCCGTCGCCAACGACTCCCCGTTCGGCCTCAGCTCCAACGTCTGGACCCGCTCCCCGCAGGACGTCGACTTCTTCGTCCGTGACCTCGAGGCCGGCGGCGTCTTCGTCAACGGCATGACGGCCTCGCACCCCGCCCTCCCCTTCGGGGGGATCAAGCGCTCGGGGTACGGCCGCGAGCTCTCCGGCCACGGCATCCGCGAGTTCTGCAACGCGACCACGGTCTGGCAGCGCGCCTGACACTGGCCCGGCAGCCCGGCAGCCCGGCAGCCCCCGTGACGGCCGGTCGGGGCCGGTCGGGGCCGGGCCGGACGCGGCTGCGTGTCCCTGGTCCCAGGCACACTCCCGCAGCCCGACTCCCGCCGCCCGGCACCCACGGCCCTACTCCCGTGTCCACTCCAGCAGGCGCTCCGCCGGCCAGGTGTTGATCACCCGCTCCTCCGGCACTCCGCACTCCTCCGCCCGCGCGCAGCCGAGGATCTGCCACTCCAGCTGGCCCGGCGCGTGCGCGTCCGTGTCCACGGCGAAGTACGTCCCCGCCGCCACCGCGAGCCGCAGCAGCCGCCGTGGCGGATCGAGCCGTTCCGGGCGGCTGTTGATCTCGACGGCCGTCCCGGACTCGGCACACGCGGCGAACACCCGCTCCGCGTCGAACTCGGACTCCGGCCGCAGCCGCCCGCCCGCCACCAGCCGGCCCGTGCAGTGCCCGAGGACGTCCATCAGCGGGTCGCGGACCGCCCGTTCGAGGCGGCGGGTCATCGCCCCGGCCTCCATCCGGAGCTTCGAGTGCACCGAACCCACCACCAGGTCGAGACGGTCGAGCAGCTCGGGCTCCTGGTCGAGCGAGCCGTCCTCCAGGATGTCGCACTCGATCCCGGTGAGCAGGCGGAACGGCGCCCACTCCTCGTTCAGCCGCGCCACCACGTCCAGTTGCTCCCGCAGCCGCTCCGGAGACAGGCCCCGCGCCACCGTGAGCCGGGGCGAATGGTCGGTGAGGACCGCCCATTCGTGGCCGAGAGTCGCCGCCGCACGGCCCATGTCCTCGATCGTGGCACCGCCGTCGGACCAGTCCGAGTGGAGGTGGCAGTCGCCGCGCAGGGCGGCCCGCAGCGCCTCGCCGCCGCTCCCCGGCTCCGCCGTCCGCAGGGACTCCTCCAGTTCCGCCTCCAGCCGCGCCAGGTACTCCGGCACCCGATCCGCCAGCGCCTCGCGCACCACCGCCGCCGTCTTGGGCCCGAGCCCCTTCAAGGACTCCAGGGTGCCCGCCGTCGCGCGCCGCTCCGCCTCGCCCTCAGGGAGGGCGGCGACGGCGGTGGCGGCCGTGCGGAAGGCCTGCGCCCGGTACCTCGGCGCCTGCGCCCGTTCCAGCAGGAAAGCGATCCGGTTCAGAGCGGCCACAGGGTCCATGACATCCGCCTCAGGCTCCGTGCGCCGTGGAGTCCGCCGGCACCGTGATCGGGCCGATCTCGCACCAGACCGCCTTCCCCTCGCCGCGCGGCTCGACCCCCCACCGGGAGGCCAGCGCGTCGAGCAGCAGCAGTCCCCGTCCCGAGGTTGCGGCCTCGCCGGGGGTACGCCGCCGGGGCCAGGCGCTCGACCGGTCCTGCACCGTGAGCCGGACCCGCCGCACCGGTTCGGGCAGCACCTCCAGGGCCAGCACGGCACCGCCCTCGGTGTGCAGCAGCACGTTGACGAGCAGCTCGCCGGTCAACAGCTCGGCGTCGTCGGCCAGTTCCGGCATGCCCCAGTCGCGCAGCGCCTGCCCCACGGCGGCCCGCGCGTCCGAGAGGCCCTGCGGATCGGCCTGGTGGATGTACTGGTGGATGCGGGGCGCCCTCGGCGTGCCGGGGTCGGGGCTGCGCCGCAGCACCAGGAGCGCCACGTCGTCACCCGAGCCCCAGCGTTCCCAGAGCCGTTCGGAGAGGTGGTCGGCGAGCGCCTCCGCCTGCGGCGGGCCGCTGCTGATGGCCTCCGACAGCGCGGCGAGACCGGTCTCGATGTCGCTGCCCGGCTGCTCGACGAGACCGTCCGTGCAGAGGACGAGCGTCTCGCCGGGCACGAGGTCGAGCCGGGTCTCCGGGAACTCCTCGTCCCCGAACACCGTCGCGAGACCGAGCGGCAGCCCGCCCCGCAGGTTGGGCTGCCCGACCCGGCCGTCGGTGTGCCGGATCAGCGGCCCGAGGTGCCCGGCCCGGACGGCGCGCAGGGTGCCGCTCCCCAGGTCCACCTGGGCGTAGGTGCAGGTGGCGAAGCGGTTGGTGTCCAGCTCGGCGAGGAAGCGGGAGGCGCGGGCCAGGACCGTCGACGGCGCGTGTCCCTCGCCGGCGTAGGCCCGCAGGGCGATCCGCAGCTGTCCCATGATGGCGGCGGCGTGGGTGTCGTGGCCCTGGACGTCGCCCACGACGATCCCCACCCGGCCCCGGGGCAGCGCGATCACGTCGTACCAGTCGCCGCCGACCTGCCGGCCGCTCCAGGCCGCGTGGTACCGCACCGCGATCTCGCCGCCGGTGATCCGGGGGATCCGGCGCGGCAGCATCGTCGCCTGGAGCCCGGTGGCCAGCTCCCGCTCCTCGTCGAAGAGGATCGCCCGCTGGAGCGACTGGGCGACGATCGCCGCGAGCCCGAGCGCGAGGTTGCGCTCGTCGGCGTTGAAGGAGGTGCGGCCCCGGTAGAACAGGGCCATGCCGCCGAGGGAACGCGCCTGGGCGACCAGCGGCAGGTAGCAGGCGGCCCGGAAGTCCAGCCTCGCCAGGTACGGGGCGAGTTCGGGGAAGTCCCGCCCCAGGGACTGGAACGAGGAGACGAACCGGGGCCGCCCGCTGAGGACCGCCTCGGCCAGCGGCAGCCCCCGGTCGAGGCGCCGGACACGGAAGTCGTCGAGGACGTCCAGGGTCTCGCCGCTGAGGGCGATGATGTTGAGCGAGCCGTTCTCGACGAGTCCGAGCGCCAGCCCGTCGGCGCCGAGCCGGGCGAGCCCGCCGGGGCCGGTCAGGGCCGCCGTCACGTCGTCCACCGTCACCGCGCGCGACAGCGCGTTCGTCGTCCGCTCGACGATGCTCGTCTGGACCTCGCGCCGCTTCTCCAGTTCCTGGACGAAGGCGAAGCGCGTCACCTCGGCGGTCGTGTCCCGTACGACGCCGACGATCCGCCGGGCCCGCCCGTCCGGCGAGCGCAGGATCCGCGCCTGGACGTGCGTCCAGTGGGGTGGTCCGTCGTCCTGCGGGATGGGGAAGTGGGCGGTGTACGACACCTCCCCGCTCTTGACCGCCTGCCGTACGACGCCCTCCAGCCTGCCCCGTTCCTGGGGGGCGAGACGGGCGAGGAGCGACACCGGGCGGCCGTCGTAGCCGTCCGGGGCCAGCCCGAAGACCCGGAGCCCCGACTCGTCGACATCGATCGTGCCCGTGTCGAGATCCCAGTCGAAACTGCCGGTCCGGTTCATGGCGAGCCACTCGGCGGGCCCGATCTCGCCGTTGCGCGTACGCCGGTCTTCGTCGGTCATCCCCCCCATTGTCGAACCCGCACCCCTCGGACGCCATGGCGATGACACGGCGTGGCGCGAGTTCGCCTCGGCGGAGGTCACGCGGGCGGGGGTCCGGGGGCGACTCCCGGTCGCCCCGTGCCTGGTGGTCGTCCGGTTCGCGACGGCGGCGCGGCCCCTCGGCGGGCGGGACGGACCGGGCGACGCGGGGACCGGGGCCCGGCTCCGGTGCCACCGGGCCGCCGCCGCGCTCCTCCGCCGCCACCAGGGCACCCCGGACTCCTGACCCGCACCCGCGTCCCGCCCGGATGCGCTCCCGGTGGCCGGACACGAGAATGGCCAGTGCCGGAAGAACACGTAGGAGGCGGCATGAACGCTGAGCCCGACAAGACGTCCGTGGGGGACTTCCCGACGCCCGACCGGCTGCTGCACGCCGGGTCGGAGGGCGATTTCACGGCGGAGGACCTGGTCCTCGCCTCCGGCCGTGACGTGAATCCGAAGAGCCTGGCCTGGGCGGAACGCCGTATGGCGGAGAAGGGCCGCGCATCCATGGACGAGCTTCTGCCGTAGGACCGGCCGAGCCCGGTCCCCGGAGATCCTCCCCTCAGTACCCCGCAGGCCCCGGTCCGGCACCCCCGGACCGGGGCCCCGGTCCGTCCGGGGCCGCCCCGAGGCTTCCGCATTTGTGGAACACGTTCTACCGTGGCCGCCGTCACGCGTCGCACCGCACCGAGGACGCCGCAGGACCGCCGCCACGGGAGGGCCCCATGCACCTCGAATACACGCCCGAGCAGAACAGCCTGCGCGCCGAGCTGCGTGCGTACTTCGCCGAGCTGGTGCCGGAGGACGTCCACACCCGTTACGCGGACCCGGCCGCGCAGAAGCGCTTCTACCGCGAGACCGTGCGCCGGCTCGGCGCCGACGGCTGGCTCGGGGTCGGCTGGCCGACCGAGTACGGGGGACGCGGGCTGACCCCGATGGAGCAGTTCATCTTCTTCGACGAGGCGGCGCAGGCGGGCGTGCCGCTGCCCCTCATGGCGCTGAACACGGTCGGGCCGACGATCATGCGGTTCGGCACCGAGGAGCAGAAGGCCTTCTTCCTGCCCGGGATCCTCTCCGGCGAGATCGACTTCGCCATCGGCTACAGCGAGCCCGACGCGGGCACCGACCTCGCGGCCCTGAAGACCCGGGCGGTGCGGGAGGGGGACGAGAGCACCGGCACGTACACGGTCGACGGCCAGAAGATCTGGACCACGAACGGCGACACCGCCGACTGGGTCTGGCTGGCGGTCCGCACCGACCCGGACGCCCCGCCGCACAAGGGCATCACGATGCTGCTGGTCCCCACGAGCGACCCCGGGTACTCCTGCACGATCATCAACACCCTGGCCTCGCACGACACCACGGCCAGCTACTACGACAACGTGCGCGTCCCCGCCGCACGCCGCGTCGGCGAGGAGAACAAGGGCTGGCGGCTCATCACCAACCAGCTCAACCACGAACGCGTCACCCTCGCCGCACACGGCACGATGGCCATCCGCGCGCTCCACGACGTACAGCGCTGGGCCGCCGACACCCCGCTCGCCGACGGCCGCCGCGTCATCGACCTGCCGTGGGTCCGCCGCACCCTCGCCCGCACCCACGCCCGGCTCGACGCGATGAAGCTCCTCAACTGGCAGATGGTGAACGCCGTCCAGCACGGCACCCTCACCCCCCAGGACGCCTCCGCCGTGAAGGTGTACGGCTCCGAGGCCCGCCGCGACGCCTACGCGGCCCTGATGGAGGTCGTCGCCGCGGCGGGCGCCCTCAAGGAGGGCTCGGCGGGCACGGTCCTCCACGGCGAACTCGAACGCGGCTACCGCTCGGCGGTCATCTTCACCTTCGGCGGCGGCAACAACGAGATCCAGCGCGAGATCATCTCCTGGATCGGCCTGGGCATGCCCCGCGTCCGCCGCTAGCGCCCCCGGGCCCCGCGCGCCGGCGGCGCCTTGATCAGCGGTATTCGCAGAGGTAGGCGGTCTCCACCGCGACCTCGATCCGGAACCGGCTGTCGCCGGGGACCTCGAAGCGGTCCCCGGCCGCGAAGGTCTCCCACGCGGTGGCACCGGGCAGGCTGACCGTCAGGGCGCCGCTGACCACGTGCATGATCTCCGGAGCGGCGGTGCCGAACTCGTATGCTCCGGGGGCCATGACGCCGATGGTCGCCGGGCCCTGCTCCCGCGTGAACGCGATCGACTTGACCGAGCCGTCGAAGTACTCGTTGACCGTAAACATGTGCATCCTCATGGGCATGGGGCGGCCGGGTCATCGCGTACCGGCCGCGGGTAGGGGGAACCCTAGTGGCGCCCGGGGAGCCGACGGGTCGGCGGCTCACCTGCTGGACGGAGCGAGCCGGCGCCGTGTCCGGGGACACGAACCGGGGCCGCCGCGCAACGCCGCGGGCAGCGCGCCCCGTACACGGCTCAAGTTGAGGCTCGGTGCCATCGGCGTAGCGTGGAACTGATTCGAACGAGGAGCGGTGGCCATGGGCAAGCTCTCGAACGACCAGCTGCGCGAACGGGTACGCGGGACGGTCGTCACGGCCGACGACGATGCCTTCGACGAGGCGCGCGCCGTGCACAACGCGATGATCGACAGGAGACCCGCCGTCGTCGTGCGCTGCGTCAACGCGGGCGACGTCATCGCCGCGGTCGACTTCGCCCGCGAGAACGGGCTCGACCTCGCGGTCCGAGGCGGTGGGCACAGCGTGCCCGGCTTCGGGACCTGCGACGACGGGGTCGTGGCCGATCTCTCCGGGATGCGCGGTGTCCGCGTCGACCCCCAGCGGCGGACCGCCCGCGCGGAGGGCGGGGCGACCTGGGGCGACTTCAACGCGGCGACCTACCCCTTCGGGCTCGCCACCACCGGCGGGATCATCTCCACCACGGGCGTCGGCGGACTCACCCTCGGCGGCGGCATCGGCTATCTCGCCCGCGGTGCGGGCCTGAGCTGCGACAACCTGATCTCGGCCGATGTCGTGACCGCGGACGGCCGGCTCCTCGTCGCGAGCGAGGAGGAGAACGCCGACCTCTTCTGGGCCCTGCGCGGAGGTGGGGGCAACTTCGGCGCCGTGACCTCGTTCGAGTACCGGCTCAGCCCCGTCAAGGACATCTACGGCGGACCGATGCTCTTCGAACTGGAGGACGCCGCCACCGTCGTGCGCTCCTTCGCCGACTACATCGCCGACGCGCCGGAGGAACTGGGCGGGTTCCCCGCCTTCCAGATCGCCCCGCCGCTCCCGTTCATCCCGGAGGACCGGCACGGTGACACCTTCGTCCTGGTCGTGGCGTGCTGGACCGGACCGCTCGACGAGGGGGAGCGCGCCCTCCAGCCCTTCCACGACTTCGCGCCGGTGGTCGCCGAGCACGTCGGACCCATGCCGTACCCGGCGCTCAACAGCGCGTTCGACGCGCTCGTACCGCCCGGCCTCCAGCACTACTGGAAGGCCAACTTCGTCACCGAGCTCACCGATGCCGCGATCGAGGCGCACGTGGAGCACGCCGCCGGGCTGCCCGCCGTGAACTCGACGGTCCACATCTACCCGATCGACGGAGCCTGCCACCGCGTCGCGCCGGAGGCCACGGCCTTCGCCTACCGGGACGCCTCGTTCGCCACCGTCATCGCCGGGATGTGGCCCGACCCCTCCGCCAACGAGGCCAACATCGCCTGGGTCCGCGACTACTACGCGGCGACCGCCCCGCACTCGGAGGAGGGCGGCTACGTCAACTTCATGTCGGACGACGACCAGAGCCGGACCAGGGCCAACTACGGCGCGAACTACGACCGCCTGGTCGAGGTCAAGCGGGCCTACGACCCGGGGAACCTGTTCCACCTGAACCAGAACATCCAGCCCTGAGGCCCCCTCCGCGCCCCGAACCTCCCCGTCCCGTCCGTCGCCGTCAGCCGGCGTCGGGCGGCCCGGGCCTGCTGAACTCCTCGATCAGCACCGGGTACTGCTCCCCGCCGTGCCCGGCCGCGATCGCGCGGTCGGCCAGCACCTTGAACAGCTTCGGGAGTTCGGCGTTGACCCCCAGCGCCTCGCTCTCCTCGATGAGGTGGGTCATCGCACGCGCGTCGGTCTCCAGGGTCGCCACCTCGGCGGGGAAGGCGCCCCTGTCGACCTGCTCGGCGTAGCCGGGCAGCCAGTCGGCCACTCCGGCCGCCATCTGCCGTGCGAACGACGCGAACGTCGTGGCGTCGACACCGGCCGTCCTGAGCAGGGCCGTGCCCTGGAGCCAGGCGTTGAGGACGCTCCACATCATGGCGAGGCCGGCCACGTCGTACAGGGACGCGAGCCCGGGATCGGAGCCGAGGTGGGTGACGGTGCCGAGCGCCTCCAGGGTGGTCTTGTGCGCCTCGAAGTCCTCCGGCGGCCCGCTCTGCAGGACGAGCGCCTCCGCCGTGCCGATCACCGGCGGTACGGCCATGAGGGCGCCGTCCAGGTAACGGGCGCCGTGCTGTTCGGCCCAGCGGGCGGTCTCGCGGGCCTGGGTCGAGGAGCCCGAGGTCAGGTTGATCAGCGTCGCGCCGTCGAGCCCGGCGCCGTCCGCGTCGAGCAGTTCACGCACGGCCCGGTAGTCCGTGACACAGAGGATCGTCAGGGGGCTCGCCTGGATCGCGGCGGCGACGGAGGGCGCCAGGCGCGCGCCCTGGGCCACGAGTGCGTCGGCCTTGGCGGCCGAACGGTTCCATACGGTGGTGGGATGCCCGGCCTTCAGGAACGCGGCGGCGAGCGCCTGGCCCATCAGTCCGAGTCCGATGACGGTCACGGGTGCGGTGGTTCGGTTGGTCATGGCAGCATCGTCGACGTTCATACCGGTGTGAAGGTCAAGCGAGGTTGTCGATGCGGATCGGGGAACTGAGTCGCCTGACGGGTGTCCACACCCATCAGCTGCGCTACTACGAGGCCCAGGGCCTCCTGCAGGCGGAGCGCCGCGCGAACGGATACCGCGCGTACGACGAGGGCGCCGTGCTGAGGGTCAAGCAGATCCGGCACCTGCTCGGCGCGGGACTGTCCTCCGAGGACATCGCCTACCTGTTGCCCTGCGCGGTCGGCGAGGGCCCGGAACTGGTCGGGTGCCCCGAACTGCTCGCCGCGATGCGGTCGCGGATGGGCCGGCTCGACGACCAGATGGCCGCACTGGCCCGGTCCCGCGACGCCCTCGCCGTCTACATCGACGCGGCCGAACGCACGGGCGCCGAGAGGTATCCGCCCTTCGACGACGCCGGTCTCGCGTCCGTCCCGTCCTGAGCCGCCGGGTGCGCGACCGGTTCGCCGGGGCCCGTTCCGGCGTAGCCTGAACGGCATGAGGGAGGACGCTTCATGAGTGCCGACCCCGGGCTGTTCGGCCCCCGCTCCGTCACCTGGCGGCTGCACAGCGACCCGGTCATGTGGATCGCCGGCGTCCGAGCGCTGTGGCTCCAGGCGCTGCACCCCGTCGCGGTGCGCGGCGTCATGATCAACAGCAGCTTCCAGGAGGACCCCTGGGGCCGGCTCATGCGGACCGCGAACTTCGTCGGGACCCTGAGCTACGGGACCACCGAGGCGGCGGAGGCGGCCGGCGCACGGGTGCGCGGGATCCACCGGCTCATCGGCGTGGACGACCCCGAGCTGCTCCTCTGGGTGCACTGCGCCGAGACCGACTCCTACCTCTCCGTCGCACGCCGCTCCGGCATCCCGCTCGACGACGCCGGGGCCGACCGGTACGTCGACGAGCACCGCACCTCGGCCCGGCTCGTCGGACTCGACCCGGCCACCGTCCCCGGATCCACCGCCGAGCTCGCCGCCTACTTCGACGCCGTACGTCCCCGGCTCGCCGCCGGACCCGACGCCCGCACCGTCGAGGACTTCCTCCGCAGACCGCCCGTGAAACCCGTCCTCGTACCGGCGCGCGAGGTGATCTGGCGGCGCGTCACGGCACTCGCGTACGACACCCTGCCCCCGTACGCCCACGCGCTCTACGGACGCCCCGCCCCGCCGCCCGAGACCGTCACCCACCGGCTCGTCGCCACGGCCAACCTCCTCCGTTGCGTGCCCGCCCGCCTGCGCTGGCGGCTACCGCCGCGGCACATCCTCCGCGCCGTGGACCGGCTCGGGCCGGAGACGCGACCCGACCCTTACGCGTACCCCGCCCCGTACCCACTGTCCGAACCGGCGTCCATACTGGAGAAGCCGGAGAAGGCGCAGGAGATCGACGGGGGCGGCGGCACACGATGGGGGAGTCGAGACTGATCCAGGGCCGGTACCGCCTGCACGAGGTGATCGGTCGCGGGGGCATGGGCGAGGTCTGGCGCGCCACCGACGAGGCGCTCGGCCGCGGGGTGGCCGTGAAGTGCCTCAAGCCGCTCGGACCGCAGCAGGACCCCCAGGTCCTCACCGTGGTGCGCGAGCGCTTCCGGCGCGAGGCCCGGGTGGCCGCCGCGCTCCAGCACCGGGGCATCACCGTCGTGCACGACTTCGGCGAGTACGACGGCGTGCTGTTCCTCGTCATGGAGCTCCTGGAAGGGCGCAACCTCAGCCAGCTCCTCGCCGCCAACGCCCAGCACCCGCTGCCCGTCCAGGACCTCGTCGAAATCGCCGACCAGGTCGCCGACGCCCTCGCGTACACCCACCGCCAGGGCATCGTGCACCGCGACCTGAAGCCCGCGAACATCATGCGGCTCCGGGACGGGACGGTGAAGATCTGCGACTTCGGTATAGCGCGCCTCGGCGCCGACATGGGGTTCACCTCCCGCCTCACCGGGACCGGCATCGCCATGGGCACGCCCCACTACATGTCGCCCGAGCAGATCGGCGGCGGCGAGATCGACCACCGCAGCGACCTCTACTCGCTGGGCTGCGTGCTGTACGAACTGGCCACCGGCGTCCCGCCCTTCGACCTCGGCGACTCCTGGGCGATCCTCATCGGACACCGGGACACCGTGCCGAGTCCGCCGCGCGCCCACCGCGCCGAACTCCCCGACTACTTCGACCGGATCGTCGTCGACCTGCTCGCGAAGGTGCCGGAGGAGCGGCCGGCCGACGCGGGCGACCTGCGCCGCCGGATCGTCTCGGGGCGGGTCTCGCTGTCGCTGCCCGGTGGAATGCTGCCCGGCGGTCCGTTTCCCGGGGCGGCGGTCTCCGGGGGCACGGTCGTCCCCGGACCCGGCCCCGCCGCACCCCCCGTGCCCCTGCCCGCCCCCGCGTGGCTCCGGGGGATCACCGGCGGGCACCGGCCCGCCGAGGCCACCACCGCGCCCCGCCCCGCCGCGCACGACCCCGCCGCGGCCGTGCTCACCACCGAGTGGACCACCGCCGCCACCGCCCCACCGGAGGCGCCCGCGCCGCCGCGCGTCGCCCCCTCCGCCGAACTGGTCGCGGTGCTCGCCGGCCGGTACCGCGCGGGCATGGGGCTCGGCCGCCTCGGCCGCTGGGACGAGGCCGAGTCCGTGCACCGGTCCGTCGCCACACACCGCTCGGCGGCCCTCGGCGACGACCACCCGGACACCCTGGCCAGCCAGTACGAGGTCGGCTTCGCCCTCGCCCGGCTCGACCGCCCCGCCGACGCCCTGCGGGTCTTCGACCGGGTCGCCGCGGCCCGCGCGCGCGTCCTCGGCGAGGACCACCCCGACACCCTGGCCGCCCGGCAGGAGCGGGCGTACGCGCTCGGCCGCCTCGGACGGCATCCCGAGGCGTACGAGGTGTACGTCACCGTGCTCGCCGCACGCGAGCGCACCGTCGGCCCCGACCACCCCGACACCCTGCGCTGCCGCCACAACCTGGCGTTCACGTTGGCCCGCCTCGGCCGCCTTGAGGAGTCGTACCGCACGGCCCACGAGGTCGCCGAGGCCCGCGCCCGGCTGCTCGGCGAGGACCATCCGGACACCCTCGTGACCCGGCGCGAGGTGGCGTACACCCTCGGGCGCCTGGGGCGCGGCGAGGAGGCGCTCGTCCAGTACCGGGCGGTCGCCGCCGCGCGCGCCGCGGCCCTCGGCCCCGACCATCCGGAGACCCTCGCCGCCCGCTACGAGACCGGGGTGTTCCTCGGCCGGCTCGGCCAGGCCGCCGACGCCCTGGACGTCTGCCGCGACCTCGTCGCCGCCCGCACCCGCGCGCAGGGCGCCGACGGGCCCGAGACCCTCCGCGCCCGGCACGCCCTCGCCGTCAACCTCGGCCGGCTCGGGCGCTGGCCGGAGGCGCTCGCCGAGTCGGAGAGCGTCCACGCCGACCGCGACCGGGTCCTGGGAGCGGACCACCCCGACACCCTGCAGAGCCGCCGGGAGGCCGCCGTGGCCCTCGGCCGGCTCGGCCGCTGGGAGGAGGCCCTGGCGTCGCACCGCGCGATCGGCGCCGTCCGCACCCGCCTCCTCGGACCCGCCCACCCCGACACGGTCGCCGCCCTGGAGGACGAGGCCCACTGTCTGGAGCGCCTGGGCCACCACGCCGAGGCGGCGGCCCTCCTGCTGAGGGCGGCGACACCACCGCGGCCTTGATCCACCGTCCCCTTTCCCCGGCTCGCCCGCCGTGTGAGCATGAGCCATGACCGTCCCCGCACCGTCTCCCGGCGGCCCGGCCGCCGCCCGTTCCTACGACGCCGTCGTCGTCGGAGGCGGCCACAACGGCCTGGTCGCCGCCGCCTACCTGGCCCGCGCCGGGCGTTCCGTGCTCGTCCTCGAACGGCTCGGCTCGACCGGTGGGGCCGCCGTGTCCACCCGCCCCTTCGCCGGGGTCGACGCGCGCCTCTCCCGGTACTCGTACCTCGTCTCGCTCCTCCCGGAGAAGATCGTGCGCGAGCTGGGGCTGCGGTTCGCCGTGCGGAAACGGTCCGTCTCCTCGTACACCCCGAAGGGCGACGGAGGCCTGCTCGTCGGCGGCGGCCCCGACCGCACCCGCGCCTCCTTCGCCGCGCTGACCGGTTCCGACCGCGAGTACGAGGCCTGGCAGGCCTTCTACGAGCGCACCGGCCGGGCCGCCCGCCGTGTCTTCCCCACCCTCACCGAGCCGCTCCCCACCCGCGCCGCGCTCCGTGCCCGCGTCGACGACCCCGAGACCTGGCGGATGCTCTTCGAGGAGCCCCTCGGCGTCACCGTCGAGCGGGAGTTCGCCGACGACCTCGTCCGCGGTGTGGTCCTCACCGACGCCGTCATCGGCACCTTCGCCGACGCCCACGACCCGACGCTCCCGCAGAACCGCTGCTTCCTCTACCACGTCATCGGCGGCGGCACCGGCGACTGGGACGTGCCCGTCGGCGGCATGGGCGCGCTCACCGACGCCCTCGCCGACGCGGCCCGCGCCGCCGGGGCGCACCTCCTCACCGGTCACGAGGTCACCCGGATCGAGACCGACGGGCGGCGGGCCTCGATCGGGTACCGCACCGCCGACGGCGAGGGCGCCGTCGAGGCCGACCGGGTCCTCGTCAACGCCTCGCCCAGCGACCTGGCCACCCTCCTCGGCGAGCCGCCCCCGCCCGCCCCGGAGGGCGCCCAGCTCAAGGTGAACATGCTGCTCACCCGGCTGCCGAGGCTCCGCGACCGCTCCGTCGACCCGCGCGAGGCCTTCGCCGGCACCTTCCACATCGCCGAGGGGTACGGGCAGCTCGCCACCGCCCACGCCGAGGCCGCCGCCGGCCGGCTGCCCTCCGCCCCGCCCTCCGAGATCTACTGCCACTCGCTCACCGACCCGACGATCCTGGGACCCGAGCTCGCCGCCACGGGCCACCAGACCCTCACCCTGTTCGGGCTGCACACCCCCGCCCGGCTGTTCACCGCCGACAACGACGGCGTCAGGGCCGCGCTCCTCAAGGCGACCCTCGCCCAGCTCGACGCCCATCTGGACGAGCCGATCGCCGACTGCCTCGCCCTCGACGCCGACGGCCGCCCCTGCGTCGAGGCGAAGACCCCCCTCGACCTCGAACGTGAACTGCGCCTTCCCGGCGGCCACATCTTCCACCGCGACCTCTCCTTCCCGTACGCGGTGGAGGGCACGGGCCGCTGGGGCGTGGAGACCCGGCACGCCAACGTGCTGCTGTGCGGAGCGGGCGCGGTCCGGGGCGGGGGAGTGAGCGGCATCCCCGGCCACAACGCGGCGATGGCGGCCCTGGGACGGTGACGGAGGTACGCCCCCGCCGCCGGTGCCTCCGTTCCCGGCCCCGGCCGCCTCGCCCCGGCCTCCCGACCTGCCCGTCCGCCACCGCCACCGCCCCGACGGTGGCCTCTCCGTTCGGGCGCGTTGACGTCGCCCCGCCCTCGCCTGTGGTGTGAAGCTGATCTGCGAGCGCGCTTAAGAAATCCTCGATGGACCGCGGGCGCTCCGTACGGAAGATTCTCTTCCGGGGATCTTGGGCGCGCAGCCGCGCCCGGACCCCGCACATCACAGGACACGCACGTCGGGAGCCGTTGCATTGAAGGCGCTGGTCAAGCTGAAGGCGGAGCCGGGACTCTGGCTCACGGACGTGCCCGAGCCGGAGACCGGCCCCGGAGACGTACTCATCCAGGTCAAGCGGACCGGGATCTGCGGGACCGACCTGCACATCCGGTCCTGGGACGGCTGGGCGCAGAAGACGATCGCGACGCCGCTGACCGTCGGCCACGAGTTCGTCGGCGAGGTCGTCTCCGTCGGCCGTGACGTGTCCGACATCGCCGTCGGCGACCTGGTGAGCGGCGAGGGCCACCTCGTCTGCGGCAAGTGCCGCAACTGTCTGGCCGGCCGCCGCCACCTCTGCCGCGCCACGATCGGCCTCGGCGTGGGCCGGGACGGGGCCTTCGCCGAGTACGTGGCCCTGCCCGCGTCCAACGTGTGGGTGCACCGCGTCCCCGTCGACCTCGACGTCGCCGCGATCTTCGACCCCTTCGGCAACGCCGTGCACACGGCGCTCTCCTTCCCCCTCGTCGGCGAGGACGTCCTCGTCACCGGCGCGGGCCCGATCGGCATCATGGCCGCCGCCGTCGCCAAGCACGCCGGCGCCCGCAGCGTCATGATCACCGACGTCAGCGAGGAGCGCCTGGCCCTGGCGCGCAAGACGGGCGTCACCCTCGCCCTCAACGTCGCCGAGCAGACCATCGCCGACGGCCAGCGCGCCCTCGGGCTCAAGGAGGGCTTCGACGTCGGCCTGGAGATGTCCGGCAACCCGCGCGCGATGCGCGACATGGTCGCCAACATGACCAACGGCGGCAGGATCGCCATGCTGGGCCTGCCCAGCGAGGACTTCGCCGTCGACTGGGCGAAGATCGTCACCTCCATGATCACGGTCAAGGGCATCTACGGCCGCGAGATGTTCGAGACCTGGTACGCGATGTCGGTGCTCCTGGAGGGCGGTCTCGACCTCGCCCCCGTGATCACCGGGCGTTACGCGTACACCGACTTCGAGGCCGCCTTCGACGACGCGGCCTCCGGCAAGAGCGGCAAGATCATCCTCGACTGGACTGCGGGAGCCTGACCCATGTTCGATTCCGTACGCGACGACATCCGTGCCACCCTCGACGAGATCCGGCAGGCCGGACTGCACAAGCCCGAACGCGTCATCGGCACCCCCCAGTCGGCCACGGTGGCCGTCACCTCGGGGGGCCGTCCCGGCGAGGTGCTCAACTTCTGCGCCAACAACTACCTGGGCCTCGCCGACCACCCCGACGTGGTCGCCGCCGCTCACGAGGCGCTCGACCGCTGGGGCTACGGCATGGCGTCCGTCCGCTTCATCTGCGGCACGCAGGAGGTGCACAAGGAGCTGGAGGCCCGCCTGTCCTCCTTCCTCGGCCAGGAGGACACGATCCTCTACTCCTCCTGCTTCGACGCCAACGGCGGTGTCTTCGAGACGATCCTCGGCCCCGAGGACGCCGTCATCTCCGACGCCCTCAACCACGCCTCGATCATCGACGGCATCCGCCTCTCCAAGGCCCGCCGCTTCCGCTACGCCAACCGTGACATGGCCGATCTGGAGCAGCGGCTGAAGGAGGCCACGGAGGGCGGCGCGCGGCGCAGGCTCATCGTCACCGACGGCGTCTTCTCCATGGACGGCTACGTCGCCCCGCTCGACGAGATCTGCGACCTGGCCGAGCGCTACGACGCCATGGTCATGGTCGACGACTCGCACGCCGTCGGCTTCGTCGGCCCCGGCGGCCGCGGCACCCCCGAGCTGCACGGCGTCATGGACCGTGTCGACATCATCACCGGCACCCTCGGCAAGGCCCTCGGCGGAGCCTCCGGCGGCTACGTCGCGGCCCGCGCCGAGATCGTCGCCCTGCTGCGCCAGCGCTCCCGCCCGTACCTCTTCTCGAACACCCTCGCCCCGGTGATCGCCGCCGCCTCCCTCAAGGTCCTCGACCTCCTGGAGTCCGCCGGTGACCTCCGCGACCGGCTGCGCGCCAACACGGAGCTGTTCCGGACCCGTATGACGGCGGAGGGCTTCGACATCCTCCCCGGCGACCACGCCATCGCCCCCGTCATGATCGGCGACGCGTCCGAGGCCGGCCGCATGGCCGAGCTCCTCCTGGAGCGCGGCGTGTACGTGATCGGCTTCTCGTACCCGGTCGTGCCGCAGGGCCAGGCCCGGATCCGCGTGCAGCTCTCCGCCGCCCACTCCACGGACGACGTGAACCGGGCCGTGGACGCCTTCGTCGACGCCCGCGCCGCCCTGCGCGGCTGAGGCGAGGAGCGGTCTCGCGGCCTGCGAGACTGGGGGAATGATCGAAGCGCGGCGGTTGCACATCCTCCGTGCGGTGGCCGACCACCGCACGGTCACGGCAGCGGCCGCCGCGCTCTATCTGACCCCCTCCGCCGTCTCCCAGCAGCTCGCGGCCCTGGAGCAGGAGACCGGCCACCGTCTGGTGGACCGCAGCGCCCGAGGAGCCCGGCTCACCCCCGCCGGCGAGATCCTGCTCAGCCACGCCAACGCCGTCCTGGCCCAGTTGGAGCGCGCCGAGTCCGAACTCGCCGCCTACAGCTCCGGCGAGGCCGGCACGGTCACGGTCGCCGCCTTCGCCACCGGCATCGGCCTGGTGGTGGCCCCGGCTCTCACGGCCCTGGCCCGCACCGCGCCCGGCATCCGGGTCCGGGTGCGCGACGCCGAGGGCGACGAGAGCCTGCTCATGGTCCTCGACCGGCAGGTCGACGTGGCCGTCGCCGTCGAGTACCGGGGCGCTCCGGGCGAGGACGACGCCCGCCTCACCCGCGTCCCGCTCTACGCGGAGCCCTTCGACGCGGTCCTGCCGCCCGGCCACCCGCTCGCGCACGAGGAGCGCGTCGCGCTCGCCGACCTCGCCAAGGACGCCTGGATCGGGCAGTCCACCGGCAACCCCTGCCACGACGTGACCGTCCTGGCCTGCGAGTACGCGGGCTTCGCGCTGCGCCCGGAGCACTCGTCCGACGACTTCCGCGCGGTCGTCGCCCTCGCGGCGGCGGGCGCGGGCGTGGCGCTCGTGCCGCGTTCGGCCCTGCGCGGGACGGAGCTCACGGGCGTGGAGGTCCGCCCGATCGACGGCGTGGCCCCGACGCGACGGGTCTTCGCCGCCGTCCGGCGCGGAGCGGAGGAGCACCCGCTGATCAGCCCCGTACTGACCGCCCTGCGCACGGCCGCGGAGCCCGGCGCCTGAGACGCGCGGGACGGCCGACGGGTGTCCACGCCCACGGCCGACGGGGGGTGAGCCCGCCGACCGGTGGCCGCCCCGGCTACCAGATGGTGAAGAAACCGAGACGGAGACGTTCGTCCTCCTTGGCCACGGCGAGCGAGCCGCCCCGCACCAGAGCGGCCTCCTCCGGGGTCAGCGCCTTCCCGAAGAGGCGCACGTCGTCCAGGGTGCCGCGGAAGAGCTGGGCGACCCCGGCCGGCTGGTTGGGGAAGTCGGGCCGCGCACCGATGTGGATGTTGAACTCGGAGGCGGGGGTGAGGTTCCGGTCCGTCGCGGAGTTCCCCGCAGGCATGACGGCGGTCGCCGGAGCGCCGCCGTCCACGGCGAGGCGGAGGGTGAGGCCGTCACGGGTGAACACGACGTGGTGCCACCCGCCGTCGTTGAACGAGGAGGGGAGCGTCACCTCCGTGGAGCCGATGTCCGTGCCGACGGTGGCGCGCAGGACGTTGCCCACGCCGGGTTCTGCGCGGACCGAGAAGTGCCGGCCCTTCTTCAGCGGGTCGGTGCCCGGCATCCCGTACGCCCACACGATCGGCAGCGTGCCGGTGGTCGCCGAGTGCCGGAACCAGGCCGTGACGGTGAAGTTCTTGTCGTCGACCCGCAGGGACGGCGAGCAGACGAGGCGCAGGTAGTCGTCCGTGCCGTCGAACTCCATGGCCTTGCCGCTGCCGCGCGCTCCGAGGACGGCTCCGCCGTGGATGACGGCGTGGTTGCCGGGCGCGCCGGGGGCCCGCTCGCGGGTGTCGGCGGTGCGCGGGCGCCGCAGCTCGGTGGCGGCCCCGTTCATCGCCGTCTCGGTGAAGGAGGCGAAGACGACGTTGCCGTGGGGGATGTTGCCGGCCGTCTCGTACAGGATGCCGATGGAGCGGTCCGGCAGCAGCGTCAGATCGGAGTAGCCGGTGCGGGCCGCCGAGACCAGGGTGCCGACGGTCTTCCACGTCCTGCCCTCGTCGTACGAGGAGCGGACGGCCAGCTCACGCCGGTCCTCCAGCGCGCTCGGGCCCAGTCGGGAGGGACCCGAGTAGAGGAGCTGGTCGGGCTTGCCGTCGCGATCCTCCGCGTGCAGCCGCAGCAGCGAGCCGAACGTCGGGGAGGTGTCCAGGTTGGCCACCGGGGTGAAGGGCGCGGCGAAGGAGGCGCCGCCGTCGGCGCTCGTGGTCCCCAGCCGGTGCTCGTTGGTGAGGCAGCGGGTGGGTTCGGAGTTGCGCGCGTTGACGTACACGGCGCCGTCGGTGGTCTGGGCGACGGTCAGCTCCCCGGGGAACGCACCGGTCTTGGACACGGGGTCGGTGGTGGCGCCAAGGCTCCAGCTCAGGCCGCCGTCGTCGCTGTAGTACAGCTGGGCCCCCGCGGTCGTGTCGCCCCCCGCCGTGTGGTCGCCCGGCACAATCAGCCGGCCCTGGTGCGGGCCGCGGTCGAGCTGGATGCCGTGGCCGGGGCCGGTGGACACCCAGTTCCATCCGGCGGGCTTGAGCTGCGGCAGCGCGACGCTCGATGACCAGGTCGCTCCGCCGTCCGTGCTGTGCACGGCGTGGACGGTGCGGGGGAATCCCTTCCGCGAAGGGGCGGCCGCGTCGCGGTTCCAGTCGCTGCTGGAGTACAGGAGCGTGATCCGGCCGGTGGCCGCGTCCACGACGGGGGCGGGGTTGCCGTGCGCCAGCACGTCACCCGCGCCGACGACGACCCTGGGGCCCTGCTCCCAGGTCCTGCCGCCGTCGAGCGACCTCTTGAGCACGATGTCGTTGTCGCCGACGTCGTTGCAGCCGGTCGTGTCCAGCCGCGTGCGGCCCTCGGCGAAGGCGAGGACGACGCCCGTCGGCGTGGTGACGACGGCCGGGATCCGCGTGCAGAAGTAGTTCTCGCGCGCCTTGAACAGCGTGGTGAGCACCTGCGTCGGGACCGACGCCGTGCCGGCGGCCGTGGCCGTGGCCGTGGCCGTGTTCGTGGACGCGGCCGCGCGCGTCGGCGGCGTGACCGTGAGGACGACCGCCGCCAGGACGGCGAGGGAGAGCGCGCACACCCATGCGGGCAGCGCGAAGCGGCGCGCGCCCGGTGGGCGGCGCTCGGACGGGGACGACACGAAGGAACACCTCGATACGAAGGGCGAAGGGCGTGGGAGCGGCGGGGCCTGGAAGCGGTCGTGCCGCTCGTCGGCGGGTCGGTTGCGGCGACCCCCGCGGTCCGGAAGAGCACCGCGAACGGGCGACACGACAGACGCTCGCCTCCGCGTTCGTCCCATCCCCCCGGTGAGATCTCCCGTTCGGGACGGTACCTCATGTGATCACGTGTGCGCAGTCCGTGCCGTGGTCCGACCGGGTGTGCTCAATCGGCCGACCTGGCCCAGCCGTTCGCCTCGATCCGCCCTCCGTCCGCCGGCCGTGCCTCGTCGAACACCCGGCGCCCCGCCCCGTCGAGCAGCCGCAACCCGTCCACGTACACGCCCCGCCCCACGTACCGCTGGTCGGTGGTGTACCGCCAGCGCAGAAGCGCGTCCGCCCCGGGCAGCGCCGCGGTGACGGTGTGCCAGACCCGGCCGGACCAGCCGCCGACCGTGCCCGTCGGGTGTGCGGTGCGCCCGTCGGTGGTGAAGGGCACCGGCCGCCAGGTCGCGCCGCCGTCCCCGGAGGCCTCCAGGACGACCGGGTCCGCGCCCGGCTCGGTGTCCCACCACAGCGCGCACTCCAGGCGGGCGGCGCCCGTCACACGGGGCAGCGTCAGCGTGGCGGTCGTGGCGCTCGCCATTCCGGCGAACCACGGGGGTTTCCGCCGCTGGAGCGAGGCCGGGAGCGCGGGGGCCGTACGGCCCCGGGCCGGTCGTACGGGTACGGCCCTGGCCAGTTCGTTCGCGGTGGCCACGCGGGGCGCCGAGCCCGAGCGCCAGGAGCGCACGGGGTGGACGGAGTTGCCGAGGACGATCAGGAACGCGTCGGTCGTCGGGTCCAGGACGAGGCTGGTGCCGGTGAAGCCGGTGTGGCCGGCCGTCCGGGGCGTGGCCATCGCGCCCATGTACCAGTGCTGGTAGAGCTCGAAGCCGAGGCCGTGCTCGTCGCCGGGGAAGGCGGTGTTGAAGTCGGTGAACATCAGCTCCACGGAGGCGGGGGAGAGGATGCGGGCCCGTCCGTACGCCCCGCCGTTGAGCAGGGTGCGGGCGAGGACCGCGAGGTCCCAGGCGCGGGAGAAGATCCCGGCGTGGCCCGCGACACCGCCCATGCTGTGGGCGTTCTCGTCGTGGACCTCGCCGCGCACCATGCCCCGGTCGAGGCCGGACCAGGGTGGCCGGGCGTCCTCGGTGGCCGCGATCTCCGGCCGCCAGGAGAGCGGGGGATTGAACCGCGTGCGGTGCATCCCGAGCGGAGCGGTGATCTCGTCGCGGAGCAGGACATCCAGACCGAGACCGGTGATCTCCTCCAGGATCAGCTGAAGGGAGATCAGATTCAGATCGGAGTAGAGGTACGTCGAGCCCGGCGGATTCGCCAGGACCTCGCCCCAGAGCAGCCGCAGCTTTCCCTCCCGCGTCGGCTCCCGGTACAGCGGGATCCAGGACCGGAACCCGGAGGTGTGGGTGAGCAGCTGACGGACCGTGACGTCCCGCTTCCCGCCGCCGCCGAACTCCGGCAGGTACGCGGTGACCCTCGCCTCCAGGTCCAGGGCGCCGCGCTCGATCTGCTGCACCGCCAGGATCGAGGTGAACAGCTTGGAGACCGAGGCCAGGTCGAAGACGGTCCGCTCGGTCATGGGGACCCGCAGCTCGGGCGGCAGCTCGATCCCGGTGTCCGTCTTCTCGTCGTAGGCCGCGTACCGCACGGCCGAGCCGATCGCCCGGTGCAGGGCGACGGTCCCGCCGCGCCCGGCGAGCAGCACCGCGCCCGCGTACCAGGGATGGGTGGGGGAGGGGCCGAGGAAGCTCTCGGCCTCCCTCACGAGCCGGTCCAGGTGCGGGGCGAGCAGCCCGGCCCGCCGGGCCGAGCCGCGCCGCAGCGTGGTCCGCCGCGCACCTGGACCGGCCGAGGAGGCGGACCCGGCTCCCTCGCCCGGAAGCCCCGATCCCGATTCCGATCCCGGTCCCGATGCCGGTCCCGGTCCCGAGCCGGGCCCCGGGGCGGCCGCGGCCCCCGGCACCGCACCGATCATCACCGCACCTCCCAGGGCCAGTACCCCGCCGCCGAACGCGCGGCGGCTCAGCCGTCCGTCTCGTGCCGCGTCCTCCGTCATGCCCACCCTCTCCCACCGCGGGCCGCGGTGAAACGTCGACCTGCCGTCGCAAAGAATCTGACGATGCATCAGAAAACCTCTTCCCTCCGGCACGTCGCTGCGGCATCCTGCCGCCCATGAAGACGGAGCTGAGTCGCACCCTGGGGATCGAGCACGCCATCTTCGGCTTCACGCCCTTTCCCGCGGTGGCCGCCGCACTCACCAGAGCCGGCGGGTTCGGCGTCCTCGGGGCGGTCCGCTACACCGCCCCCGACGACCTCGCCCGCGACCTCGACTGGATGCAGGAGCACACCGACGGTCTGCCCTACGGGCTCGACGTCGTGATGCCCGCCAGGAAGGCCGAGGCCCCGGGAGGCCGGACACTGACCGAGGCCGACGTCGAGGCCATGATCCCGGAGGAGCACCGGGCGTTCGTCCGCGCCACCCTCGCCAGACACGGCGTGCCCGAACTCGCCGAGGGCGAGGCCTCCGGCTGGCGCATCACCGGCTGGATGGAGCAGGTCGCCCGCAACCAGCTCGACGTGGCCTTCGACTACCCGATCAAGCTGCTCGCCAACGCCCTCGGCTCCCCACCGGCCGACGTCGTCGCCCGCGCCCACGACCACGGCGTCCTCGTCGCGGCCCTCGCCGGCAGCGCCCGCCACGCCCGCCACCACGCCGAGGCCGGCATCGACGTCGTCGTCGCCCAGGGGTACGAGGCGGGCGGCCACACCGGCGAGATCGCCTCCATGGTCCTCACCCCCGAGGTCGTCGACGCCGTCTCCCCGCTGCCCGTGCTCGCCGCCGGCGGCATCGGCAGCGGCGAGCAGATCGCCGCCGGACTCGCGCTCGGCGCGCAGGGCGTCTGGCTCGGCTCGATCTGGCTCACGACCACCGAGGCCGAGCTGCACTCCCGCGCCCTCACGGCCAAGCTCCTCGCCGCCGGTTCCGGTGACACCGTCCGCTCCCGCGCCCTGACCGGCAAGCCCGCCCGGCAGCTCCGCACCGAGTGGACCGACGCGTGGGACGACCCGGCGGGCCCCGGCACGCTCCCCATGCCGCTCCAGGGACTCCTCGTCGCCGAGGCCGTCTCCCGTATCCAGCGGTACGAGGTCGATCCGCTCCTCGGCACCCCCGTCGGGCAGATCGTCGGCCGCATGAACTCCGAGCGCAGCGTCCAGCAGGTCGTCGACGAGCTCACCCGCGGCTTCGAGAAGGCCGTCGACCGTGTCAACCGCATCGCCGGAAGGAGCGAGGGATGAGTGGGACGACCCCCGGATTCTGGGCGCAGGCCGCCGCCGACCCGGGCCGTACGGTCCTGGTGGCGCCCGACGGCGAGGAGTGGACCGCCGGCCGGCTGCACATCGAGGCGAACCGGCTGGTCCACGGGTTGCGGGCGGCCGGTCTGGAGCGGGGCGACGCCTTCGCCGTGGTCCTCCCCAACGGCCCGGAGTTCTTCGCCGCCCATCTCGCCGCCACCCAGGCCGGCTTCTACCTCGTCCCCGTCAACCACCACTTCGTCGGCCCCGAGATCGCCTGGATCGTCGCCGACTCCGGGGCGAAGGTCCTCCTCGCCCACGAGCGGTTCGCACAGGCCGTGACCCTCGCCGCCGACGAGGCCGGTCTCGCCGCCACCCACCGGTACGCCGTCGGGGCGATCACCGGTTTCCGCCCCTACGCCGAGCTGCTCGAAGGGCGGGACGGGGACGCGCCCGCCGACCGCACCCTCGGCTGGGTCATGAACTACACCTCCGGCACCACCGGCCGGCCCCGGGGCATCCGGCGCCCGCTCCCCGGCCGGCTCCCCGAGGAGACCCCTCTCGGCGGCTTCCTCGGCATCTTCGGCATCCGGCCGGGCGGCGGGAACGTCCACCTCGTCTGCTCGCCGCTCTACCACACCGCCGTGCTCCAGTTCGCCGCAGCCGCCCTGCACATCGGACACCCCCTCGTCCTGATGGACCGGTGGGCGCCGGAGGAGATGCTCCGGCTGATCGACCGGTACGCCTGCACCCACACCCACATGGTCCCCACCCAGTTCCACCGGCTGCTCTCCCTCCCGGGGGAGGTGCGGGAGCGGTACGACGTCTCCTCCATGCGGCACGCCATCCACGGTGCCGCGCCCTGCCCCGAGCACGTCAAACGGGCGATGATCGACTGGTGGGGCGGGTGCGTCGAGGAGTACTACGCCGCGAGCGAGGGCGGCGGTGCCTTCGCGACCGCCGACGAGTGGCTGAAGAAGCCCGGCACCGTCGGCAGGGCGTGGCCGATCAGCGAACTCGCCGTCTTCGACGACGACGGGGTCCGGCTGCCGCCGGGTGAACTCGGCACCGTCTACCTGAAGATGAACACCGGCGGCTTCCAGTACCACAAGGACGAGGCGAAGACGGCGAAGAACCGCATCGGTGACTTCTTCACCGTCGGGGACCTCGGCGTCCTCGACGAGGACGGCTATCTCTTCCTCCGCGACCGCAAGATCGACATGATCATCTCCGGCGGGGTCAACATCTACCCGGCCGAGATCGAGGCCGCTCTCCTCGCCCATCCGGCCGTCGCCGACGCCGCCGCCTTCGGCATCCCGCACGCCGACTGGGGCGAGGAGGTCAAGGCCGTCGTCGAGGCGGCAGAGGGGTACGCGCCGGGGGCGGCGCTCGCCACCGAGATCCTGGCCCACTGCGCGGACCGGCTCGCCGGCTTCAAGTGCCCGAAGTCGGTCGACTTCGTCACGGCCATGCCCCGCGACCCCAACGGCAAGCTGTACAAGCGCCGTTTGCGGGACCCGTACTGGGAGGGCCACCAGCGCCCCCTCTAGTTCCGGTAGTTCCGGCCTCATTCCAGGACATGTCCGGTCCCAGCAGGTCTGGAACCGGACATGTCGCTGTCATCCGGTAGCATCTCTTCCGTAGATACCTTTGCTTTGAAAGCAAAATCAACGGGAGGGAGCGCGCGGTGCCGACAGCACGCGAGGAAGACGAGCCCCCCGAACGGCCGGACCTTGACGAGGCCGTCCGTACGCTGCTGCTGCTCATGCCCCGCATGGTCGGGCGGGCCAAGCGGATCCGGATCCCCGACGAGCTCCAGTCGCTCACCCTCGCGCCCCGCCACCTCTCCCTGCTCGCCTACCTCCTCTACGACGGACCGCTCGGCGTCAACGAGCTCGCCGCCCGGCTGGAGGTCGCCCCCACGACCGTGAGCCTCATGGTCGGGGACCTGGCGAAGAAGGGCGTACTGGAACGGGTCGAGGACCCCGCCGACCGCAGGCGCAAGATCGTCTCGATCGCGCCGGCGCACAGCGCGGCGATCGACGGCTGGCTCGGCCGCAGCGCCGCCGCCTGGCGCGCGGCGCTCGCCCCGCTCGACGCGGAGCAGCGACGGATGTTCCTGGAGACGCTCACCGCGTACGAGCACGGCCTCGGTGACCCCCTGGATTGACCGAACCGGGGCGAAAGCCCCCTGTGTGGCAGGATGCTGATCATGAGTTCGAGCACGGTGTCATTGACACGGCAGTGGACCACCTGGGGGCCGGTGGTGGCGGCGCTTGTGCTCGTCGCGGCCTGGGGCCGCGACCTGCCGGGCTTCGCCGTCGGACTCATCGCCCTCTGCCTCCTCGCCGCCGTCCTCGCGGCGGTCCACCACGCGGAGGTCATCGCCCTCCGCGTGGGCGAACCCTACGGCTCCCTCGTCCTCGCCGTGGCGGTCACCGTCATCGAGGTCGGACTCATCGTCACCCTGATGGTGGGAGGCGGCGAGAAGACCTCGACGTACGCCCGCGACACCGTCTTCGCCGCGGTCATGATCACCTGCAACGGCATCGTCGGCCTGTCCCTCCTCGTCGGCGCGCTCCGCAACCGGGTCGCCGTCTTCAACGCCGAGGGATCCGGCGGCGCGCTCGCCACCGTCTGCACCCTGGCGACGATGACGCTCGTCCTGCCGTCCTTCACCACCAGCCACTCGGGCCCCGAGTTCTCCGGCGTCCAGCTCGCCTTCGCCGCCGTCGCCTCCATCTGCCTGTACGGCGTGTTCGTCGGCGTCCAGACCGTCCGTCACCGGGACTACTTCCTGCCCGTGCCGCGCCCCGGCCAGGAGTCGGAGGACGACCACGCCGACCCGCCGACCCGGCGCGACGCCTGGACCAGCCTCGGCCTCCTCGTCGTCGCCCTCGTCGCCGTCGTCGGCAACGCCAAGCTGATCTCGCCCACGATCGAGGACGGCGTCCAGTCGGCGGGCCTCCCCAAGGCGGTCGTCGGTGTCGTCATCGCCCTGATGGTGCTGCTGCCCGAGACCCTCGCCGCCGTCCGCGCTGCCCGCCGGGACCGGATGCAGACCAGCCTCAACCTCGCCTACGGTTCCGCGATCGCCAGCATCGGCCTGACGATCCCGGCGATCGCGCTCGCTTCGATCTGGCTGCCCGGACCCCTGCTCCTCGGTCTCGACCCCCTCCACATGGTCCTGCTCGTCCTCACCGGTGTGGTGAGCGCGCTGACCGTGGTCCCCGGCCGGGCCACCCTCCTCCAGGGCGGCGTCCACCTCGCGATCTTCGCCGCCTTCGTCTTCCTGTCGTTCAGCCCCTGACGACGTCCCCGCACCGCCCGCGAGCGCCGGGTGGCCCGCCCTGACGTCCGCTCCTGACGGTCGGCTCCGCGCGCGCGTCGTCCGGGCGGGCGACGGCGCGCCGCAAAGTGCTTGACCCTGCCGTTCGGGCGCGCCGAGGATCACCCCATGGACCGACTCCTCAGCCGCGCCGTCGACGGCGTCCTGCGCGTGAGCGCCCAGCGCGTCCCCGACCGGGTCGCCGTCCGCTACGCCGACCGGACCTGGACGTACGCCGAGCTCGACACGGCCGTCTCCACCGCCGCGGCCGTCCTGCGGGAGCCGCACCACCTCGGCCTGCCCGAGTACGCCCGGGTCGCGACCTACGGCCACAACTCGGACGCCTACCTCATCGCGTTCCTCGCCTGCTCCCGGGCGGGCCTGATCCACGTGCCGGTCAACCACCACCTGACCGGTGAGGACCTCACGTACCTCCTGGAGCAGTCGGAGACCTCCCTCGTCCTCGCCGACCCCGGTCTCGCGGACCGCGTCCCCGACGGCTACGCGGTCAGGGCGCTGCGCGACGCGTCCGGTTCGCTCCTCGACGCGCTCGCCGTTCCGGAGACGTACGACACCGACCGCGACGCCCGCGACCTCGTCCAGCTGCTCTACACCTCCGGCACCACCGCCCTGCCCAAGGGCGCGATGATGACCCACCGGGCCCTCGTCCACGAGTACGCGAGCGCGATCGAGGCCCTCGACCTGCACGAGGACGACCGGCCGGTGCACGCCCTGCCGCTCTACCACTCGGCGCAGACGCACGTCTTCCTGCTGCCCTACCTCGCCGTCGGCGCCGAGAACACCATCGTCGACGGGCCCGATCCGGCCGTCCTCCTCGACCTCATCGAGACGGGCCGAGCCGACACCCTCTTCGCCCCGCCGACCGTCTGGATCGGCCTCGCCAACCACCCGGGCTTCGCCGACCGGGACCTGTCCGCCCTGCGCAAGGCCTACTACGGGGCCTCGATCATGCCCGTACCCGTCCTGGAACGGCTCCGCGCCCGGCTGCCGGAGCTGCGCTTCTACAACTGCTTCGGCCAGTCCGAGATCGGCCCGCTCGCCACCGTCCTCGGCCCCGACGAGCACGAGGGCCGGATGGACTCCTGCGGCCGTCCCGTCCGTCACGTCGAGGCCCGGGTCGTCGACGAGGACGGCAGGGACGTGCCCGACGGCACGCCCGGCGAGATCGTCTACCGCTCACCGCAGCTCTGCGAGGGGTACTGGCGCAAGCACGAGGAGACCAAGGCGGCCTTCCGGGGCGGCTGGTTCCACTCGGGCGACCTCGCCGTCCGCGACGCCGAGGGCTACCTCACCATCGTCGACCGGGTGAAGGACGTCATCAACTCCGGGGGAGTGCTCGTCGCCTCACGGCAGGTGGAGGACGCGCTGTACACCCACCCCGGCGTCGCCGAGGTGGCCGTGATCGGCCTCCCCGACGAGCGCTGGATCGAGGCGGTCACGGCCGTGGTCGTCCCGCGCGGCGAGGTCACCGAGGCCGAACTCCTCGCCCACGCGCGGGAGAGCCTCGCCCACTTCAAGGCCCCGAAGCGCGTGCACTTCACCCCCGAACTGCCCCGCAACGCGAGCGGAAAGATCCTCAAGCGCGAACTGCGTGACCGGTTCGGCGGCGCGGGGACGAGCGGCGGCGGGACGGTGTGAGGGCGCGGGACGGTGTGAGGGCGCGGGACTGTGCGACGGCGCGGGACTGGCGGGCCGCGCGGGCCTGCGGGGCTGCCCCCGGGCCTGCCGAGACCAGGTGGCAGCCCAAGAGCCTCAGGCCCCCGCTCCCCGCAGATCCACGATCCGCTTGATCTTGCCCACCGAGCGTTCCAGCGTCTCCGGGTCGACCACCTCGACCCCGACCGACACCCCGATCCCGTCCTTGACCGCCGCCGCGATCGCCCGGGCCGCCTCCGCCCGCTGCTCCTCCGTCGCGCCCGCCCGGGCCTCCGCCCGTACCGTGAGGGCGTCGAGGCGGCCCTCCCTGGTGAGCCGCAGCTGGAAGTGCGGGGCGACGGCCGGCGTACGGAGGACGATCTCCTCGATCTGGGTGGGGAAGAGGTTCACCCCGCGCAGGATGATCATGTCGTCGCTGCGCCCGGTGACCTTCTCCATCCGCCGGAACACCCGTGCGGTGCCCGGCAGCAGGCGCGTCAGGTCCCGGGTCCGGTAACGGATGACCGGCATGGCCTCCTTGGTGAGCGAGGTGAAGACGAGTTCGCCCTCCTCCCCGTCGGGCAGCACCTCGCCCGTGAACGGGTCCACGATCTCCGGGTAGAAGTGGTCCTCCCAGATGTGCAGACCGTCCTTGGTCTCCACACACTCCTGTGCCACCCCGGGGCCGATCACCTCCGACAGGCCGTATATGTCGACCGCGTCGATCGCGAAGGCCTCCTCGATCTCCTTCCGCATCGCCTCCGTCCACGGCTCGGCGCCGAAGACGCCCACCTTCAGGGAGGTCGACCGCGGGTCCACGCCCTGCCGCTCGAACTCGTCGAGCAGCGTGAGCATGTACGAGGGGGTCACCATGATGATCTCGGGCCGGAAGTCCTGGATGAGCTGGACCTGCCGGGCCGTCATGCCGCCCGAGGCGGGGATCACCGTGCACCCGAGGCGCTCCGCGCCGTAGTGCGCGCCGAGTCCACCGGTGAACAGGCCGTACCCGTACGCCACGTGGACCTTGTGTCCGGGCCGGGCCCCGGCCGCCCGCAGGGAGCGCGCCACCACGTCGGCCCACAGGTCGAGGTCGCCCTCGGTGTAGCCGACGACGGTGGGCCGGCCGGTGGTGCCGCTGGAGGCGTGGACGCGCCGGACGCGTGACTGGTCGACGGCGAACATGCCGAAGGGGTAGTGGTCGCGGAGGTCCGCCTTGGTGGTGAAGGGGAAACGGGCCAGGTCCGCGAGCGTGCGGCAGTCGTCGGGGGTGACACCGGCCGCGTCGAAGGAGCGCCGGTGGAAGTCCACGTTCTCGTAGGCGTGGCGCAGGGTCGCGCGCAGCCGCTCCAGCTGGAGTGCCGCCAGCTCCTCGCGACCGAGCCGTTCGCCGCTGTCCAGCAGTTCCGTCATCGCGCCACTCCTCCACCACGGTCGTAAAACGGACTACCGATCATTCGGTCGACCCGTTCCGGGCCAGTAAATCCGGAGGGACCCGGGGCTTGGCAAGGGGGCGGAGGAACATTTCCCCGATCGCGCGGGCGCCCGGGCGGCGGCGGTCCGGGAAATCCCGTTGCCGGGCCCTGAGCAGGGGTGTTGGAGTGACCGGCATGGATACCCACCCGAGCCACCGGACCGAGCGAAGCCACCGGACCGAGCCCGGCCCGCGCACCCGGCCGAACCCGCCGACCGAGCCGACCCCGCAGACCCGGCACCTCCGTGACCTCTACGACCGTCAGCTGCGCCGGGAGGCCCGGCCCGACGGCCCCGGCTGCCGGGTCGAGCGCGTCGGTGACGTCGTCCGGCAGACCGGACCCGCGCACGCCTGGAACGGCGTCCTCTGGTCCGGTCTCGACGCCCCCGGCTGCGACGGCGTCATCGCCGAGCAGATCGCGTACTACCGCGCCGCCGGCCTGTCCTTCGAATGGAAGCTGTTCGCGCACGACACCCCCGCCGACCTCGGTCACCGGCTCCTCGCCGCGGGCTTCACGCCCGAGGACCCCGAGACCCTGATGGTCGCCGAGGCCGCCGCGCTTCCCCACGACGTACCGCTGCCCGCGGGGGTCGAACTCCGCGCGGTCACCGACGAGGCGGGGATCCGCCAGGTGGTCGAGGTCCACGAACGCGCCTTCGGCGCCGACAGCGCCGACATCGGGCGCCAGCTCCTCGACCGGCTCGCGGCCGACCCGGAGACCGTCACCGCCGTCGTCGCCCTCGCCGCGGGCGAACCCGTCAGCGCGGCCCGCCTCGAACTCTGCTCCGGCACCGACTTCGCCGGCCTCTGGGGCGGCGGCACCGTCGAGGGGTGGCGGGGCCGCGGCCTCTACCGGGCCCTCGTCTCCCACCGCGCGCGCATCGCCGCGGAGCGGGGCCACCGGTACGTCCACGTCGACGCGGCCGAGACCAGCCGGCCGATCCTGCGGCGCCTCGGCTTCCTGACACTCTCCACCACGACCCCGTACACGTACGGCGGTTAGCGGCCCGAGACGGTCGGGCGCCGCACGTACGACGCCCGTCAGGCTGCCGTCCAGTGCGCGGGGCGCTCGAAACCCTCCGGGAGGCGGGTCTCGGCGTTCCCGCGCGCCGCGTTCAGCTGGGGCTGCGTCAGGAAGAGAGCACCCGTCAGGTCGGCGCCCGACAGATCGGCGCCCCGCAGGTCCGCGCCGATCAGGTCCGTGAGGCTCAGGTCTGCGCCCGTCAGGTCGGCGGCGATCAGCAGCGCCCCGCGCAGGTCCGTGCCCCGCAGCCGCGCCCCGCGCAGCCGCTTCCCGACCAGATCCGCCCCGCGCCTGCTCTTCGGCTTCCCGCCGGCCGCAGCGCGGACCAGCTCGCTCGTCCGCAGCAGCAGCCCGTTCACGTCGGCGCGCACCTCGGGCACCCTCAGCTGCTCCAGCGCGTCCGCCGAGCCTCCGGTGAGCTCCTCGACCCGGGCGAGAGCGGTCCGCAGCTCCCCGTGGACGGGCCGGGCCGCCGGGCGGGCCAGTGCCTCGGTGAGG
Source organism: Streptomyces sp. Qhu_M48 (assembly GCF_051305195.1). NCBI lineage: Bacteria > Bacillati > Actinomycetota > Actinomycetes > Kitasatosporales > Streptomycetaceae > Streptomyces > Streptomyces sp. Qhu_M48. The sequence continues at coordinate 3,408,886 of NZ_CP195432.1, forward strand.
TAGCGCAGCAGCTCGTGGAGCTGGCGCATCACGTAGAACACGTCGTACATCCGGCTCGCCGTCTCCGGCGCCTCGCGCCACGACACCCCGCCGAACGTCACCTGGGAGACCTGCTGGCCCGCGCCGAAGCAGTCGTACACCGTGCAGCCCTGGAAGCCGCTCGTCCGCAGCCGGGTGTGGATGCCGCAGCGGAAGTCGTCCTGCAGGTTGCGGCAGGGCTCGCCGGGCGCCTTGTCCACGGCGAAGTCGGCCGACTTCGCGAAGGGCAGCGCCACACAGCACAGACCGAAGCAGTTGGCGCAGTCGCCGCGCAGGGCATCGGCGGCGGGGGTCTCGGTCACGGTGGACACGGTTCCTCAGCTGGTCGGGGACGGTCCTCCACCGTATCGCGCGCGCCGCCAAACCGTCTGCGAAGATCATCCGGAGCCGGTGAGGACCGCGCGGGCGCCCGACCTGGCTGGCGGACCCCCTCCCCGACGCCCGCCTCGTCACGATCGAGGCTGGGCACCTCCTCCACACGAACCGGCCCGACGCGTTCCTCGCCGCGATCAGGGAGTTCGGCCTCCGGGCGCCCTGAGTCGTGGCCGGCGTGATCCGATGGACAGGCCCTACCCGTCCGATCCCGATCCGGCGGAGACGCCCCGGCCGGCGTCCGCCGCCGGATCCGCCGTGTCCGCGTCGACCGCCACCGAGCGGGCCCAGCGGTAGTCCGCCTTGCCGCTGGGGGAGCGCTGGATGCGGTCGGCGAGGACCAGCTGGCGGGGCACCTTGTATCCGGCGAGACGGGGGCGGCAGTGGGCCTGGAGCGACTCCAGGTCCAGCGGCGGGGCGTCCGCGCGGAGCTGGACGACGGCGGCGACGTGGTTGCCCCAGCGGGCGTCGGGCACTCCGGCGACCAGCGCGTCGTACACGTCGGGGTGGGACTTGAGAGCCTGCTCCACCTCCTCCGGGTAGACCTTCTCGCCGCCCGTGTTGATGCACTGGGAGCCGCGCCCGAGGACGGTGACCACCCCGCTCTCGTCCACGGTCGCCATGTCGCCGAGGAGCACCCAGCGCACCCCGTCCCGCTCGAAGAAGGTCTCGGCGGTCTTCGCCGGGTCGTTGTAGTAGCCGAGCGGCACGTGGCCCCGCTGGGCGAGCCGTCCGATGTCGCCGGGGGCGACGGGGACGCGGGTCGCGGGGTCCACGACCTGGGTGCGTTCGTTGACGTGCAGCCGGAAGCCCTTGGCGGGGCCGGAGTCGTCGGTGGCGCGGCCGTTGGAACCGGACTCGGTGGAGCCGAAGTTGTTGAGGAGCAGGACGTTCGGCATCAGCTCCTGGAGCTGGGCCCGTACGGTGTCGGACATGATCGCCCCGGACGAGGACAGGCTGAACAGGGCCGAGAGGTCCGTGCCCTTCAGCGGCCCGCGCAGGGCGTCGACGAGCGGCCGCAGCATCGCGTCCCCGACCAGGGAGATGCTGGAGACCTTCTCCTTCTCCAGGGTGCGCAGGACCTCCTCCGGGACGTACTTGCGGTGCAGGACGACCCGCTGCCCGTAGTTGAAGGCGATGAACGCGGTCAGGGTGGAGGTGCCGTGCATGAGCGGCGGCGCGGGGAAGAAGGTGATGCCGGCGCCGCCGGCCGCGACCCGCTCGGCCAGCTCCTCGGGGCGCTTCACCGCCTCGCCCGAGGGGTCCCCGCCGAACAGCCCGGCGAAGAACAGGTCCTCCTGGCGCCACAGGACCCCCTTGGGCATCCCGGTCGTGCCGCCGGTGTAGATGATGAAGAGGTCGTCGGCCGAGCGGGGGCCGAAGCCCCGTTCCGGCGATCCGGCCGCCTCCGCCTCGGTGAACGGCACGCAGTCGAGGCCGGCGGCTTCCTCGGGCGGGGTCCCCACCCGCACGAGGTGCCGCAGCTTCTCCGTCTGCGGCAGCGCCGCCGCGACCCGGTCGGTGAACTCGGCGTCGAAGACGAGTGCGGCCAGGTCGGCGTCCCGGTAGAGGTAGACGAGTTCCTCCTCCACGTACCGGTAGTTCACGTTGACCGGCACGATCCGCGCCTTGAGGCAGGCGAGGACGGTCTGCAGGTACTCGACGCCGTTGTAGAGGTGGAGTCCGAGGTGGTCACCGGCCCGGATGCCCGCGTCGGTGAGGTGGTGGGCGATCCGGTTGGCGGCGGCGTCGAGTGCGGCGTAGGTGAGCCGGCGCTCCTCGCCCGTCCCCGGATGGTCGACGTACACCAGCGCCTCGCGGTCGGGGACCGCGTCGACGACCGATTCGAACAGGTCGGCAAGGTTGTACTCCACCGTTCCTCCTGACCCCGGTTCGCTCTGACTCGTACGCGTGCGCACTGACTCGGCGGTCATTAGAGCGCCGACCGGCTACGAGAGGAAGAGGGTGCGCGGAATAATCTGACTGGGTGTCAGAAAAAGTATTGAACTGGACCCCCGGCTCCTGCAACCTGTTCCAGAACTGGAGACGGGAGACCCCCATGGGTGGCACCGAACACCTCGGCGTACGGCGCGAAGGCGCCACGCTCGTACTCACCTTGAACCGGCCCGACGCCAAGAACGCCCTCTCGCTGCCGATGCTCGTCGGCCTCTACGACGGCTGGCTGGAGGCCGACGCCGACGACGGCATCCGCTCCGTCGTCCTCACCGGCGCCGGCGGCACCTTCTGCGCCGGCATGGACCTCAAGGCCCTCGCCGGGCAGGGGATGGAGGGCGAGCGGTACCGGGACCGGCTCAAGGCCGACCCCGACCTGCACTGGAAGGCGATGCTGCGCCACCACCGGCCCCGCAAACCCGTCATCGCCGCCGTCGAGGGGTACTGCGTCGCGGGCGGCACCGAGATCCTCCAGGGCACCGACATCCGGGTCGCGGCCGCCTCCGCCACCTTCGGTCTCTTCGAGGTCAGGCGCGGCCTCTTCCCCATCGGCGGCTCCACCGTCCGGCTGCCCCGCCAGATCGCCCGCACCCACGCCCTCGAAATGCTCCTCACGGGCCGCCCGTACACGGCGGAGGAGGCCGCCCGCATCGGCCTCGTCGGACGGGTCGTCCCCGACGGCACGGCACTGGACGCCGCCCTCGACCTCGCCGAACGGATCAACGCCTGCGGTCCGCTCGCCGTCGAGGCCGTCAAGGCCTCCGTCTACGAGACCGCCGAGATGACCGAGACGGAGGGGCTGGCCGCCGAACTCAAGCGGGGATGGCCGGTCTTCGACACGGCGGACGCGAAGGAGGGGGCGCGGGCGTTCGCGGAGAAGCGGCCGGCGGTCTACCGCCGGGAGTGAGGCCTTCCCGATGCCGGAGCACCGGCCCCGGACCCCCGCGCCCCGAACGCCGGCCGGGCCGCACCACGGCGGCGCGGGACAAGGCCCGCGCGGCGGCCCCACCGCACGCCCACTCCACCGCCACCAAGGAGCCCGCACATGACCGCCACCCCACCGCCGGAGACCCTCCGCGCCCCCCTCGTCGTGGAGTTCCCCTTCACCCGCTCCCTCGGCCCCGTCCAGTCCGCCTTCCTCACCGGACTGCGCGAACGGACCGTCCTCGGGGTGCGCACCGAGGCCGGCGAGGTGCTCGTCCCGCCCGTCGAGTACGACCCCGCCACCGCCGCCGAACTCCGCGACCTCGTCGAGGTCGCCGCCACCGGCACCGTCACCACCTGGGCCTGGAACCCCGAGCCCCGCCGGGACCAGCCCCTCGCCACCCCCTTCGCGTGGGTCCTCGTCCGCCTCGACGGAGCCGACACCGCCCTCCTGCACGCCCTCGACGCACCCGGTCCCGAAGCCGTCCGCACCGGCCTCAGGGTCCGCGTCCGCTGGGCCGCCGAACGCTCCGGCGCCATCACGGACATCGCCTGCTTCGAGCCGTACGACAGCGACCCCGGGGCCGAACCACGGCCCCACGAAGGCCTGTTCGCCGATCCCGTCACCGGCATCGTCGCGCCCGCGCGCCTCGACTACACGTACAGCCCCGGCCGCGCCCAGACCCGCTATCTGCACGCGCTCGCCGAGCGCCGGACCGTCGGCGAACGCTGCCCCTCCTGCACCAAGGTGTACGTGCCACCCCGGGGTGCCTGCCCCACCTGCGGCGTCGCCACCACCGACCAGGTCGAGGTCGGCCCCGCGGGTACCGTCACCACCTTCTGCATCGTCAACATCAAGGCGAAGAACGCCGAGATCGACGTGCCGTACGTCTACGCCCACATCGCCCTCGACGGCGCCGGGCTCGCCCTCCACGGCCGCATCGCCGGCATCCCCTACGACCAGGTCCGGATGGGCCTGCGCGTCGAACCGGTGTGGAGCGAGGACGGCCGATACCCCGACCACTACCGGCCCACCGGCGAGCCCGACGCCGACTACGACACCTACAAGGAGCTGCTGTGAGGCCGGACCGAGAGGTGGCGATCGTCGCCTTCGCCCAGACCGACCACCGCCGACGCACCGACGACCTCTCCGAGGTGGAGATGGTCATGCCCGTCCTGCACGACGTCCTCCGACGGACCGGCCTGAAGACCTCCGACATCGGCTTCACCTGCTCCGGATCCTCCGACTACCTCGCCGGACGCGCCTTCTCCTTCACCATGGCCCTCGACGGCGTCGGCGCCTGGCCCCCCATCTCCGAGTCCCACGTCGAGATGGACGGCGCCTGGGCGCTCTACGAGGCCTGGGTGAAGCTCCTCACCGGCGAGGCCGACACCGCCCTCGTGTACTCCTACGGCAAGGCCTCGCCCGGCTCCGTCCGCGACGTCCTCACCCGCCAGCTCGACCCGTACTACCTCGCCCCGCTCTGGCCCGACTCCGTCGCCCTCGCCGCACTCCAGGCGCAGGCGCTCGTCGACGCCGGGCACACCGACGAACCCGCCCTCGCCGCGATCGCCGCCCGCAGCCGGCGGGACGCCACGGACAACCCCCACGCCCAACTGCCCGGCGCCCGACCCCAGGGCGACTACGTCGTCCGGCCGCTGCGCACCGGGGACTGCCCGCCCATCGGCGACGGGGCCGCCGCCGTCATCCTCGCCGCCGGGGACCGGGCCCGCGAACTCTGCGCCCGCCCCGCCTGGATCCGGGGCTTGGACCATCGCGTCGAGGCCCACTCCCTCGGGGTCCGCGACCTCACCGACTCGCCCTCCACCCGCCTCGCCGCCGAACGCGCCGGAGCCTTCGAACGGCCCGTCGACACCGCCGAACTCCACGCCCCCTTCACCTCCCAGGAGGTCGTGCTCGCCAAGGCCCTCCACCTCGACGAGAGGGTGAGGGTCAACCCGTCCGGCGGAGCCCTCGCCGCCAACCCCGTCATGGCCGCCGGCCTGATCCGGCTCGGCGAGGCAGCCGCCCGCATCCACCGGGGCGACTCCGACCGGGCCCTCGCCCACGCCACCTCGGGCCCCTGCCTGCAGCAGAACCTGGTCGCCGTCCTGGAAGGGGACTCCCGTGCCTAAAGAGCCAGTAGCCGTCGTCGGCATAGGGCAGACCAAGCACGTCGCCGCCCGCAGGGACGTCTCACTCGCCGGACTCGTCCGCGAGGCCGCCGTCCGGGCCCTCGCGGACGCGGAGCTGACCTGGGCGGACATCGACGCCGTCGTCATCGGCAAGGCCCCCGACTTCTTCGAGGGCGTGATGATGCCGGAGCTGTACCTGGCCGACGCGCTCGGCGCCGTCGGCAAGCCCATGCTCCGGGTGCACACGGCCGGTTCGGTCGGCGGCTCCACCGCTCTCGTCGCCGCCAACCTGGTCGCCGCCCGCGTCCACCGGACCGTCCTCACCCTCGCCTTCGAGAAGCAGTCCGAGTCCAACGCCATGTGGGGCCTCTCGCTGCCCGTGCCATTCCAGCAGCCCCTGCTCGCCGGCGCCGGAGGGTTCTTCGCCCCGCACGTCCGGGCCTACATGCGCCGCACCGGCGCCCCCGACACGACCGGCTCCCTCGTCGCGTTCAAGGACCGGCGCAACGCCCTGAAGAACCCCTACGCCCATCTCCACGAGCACGACCTCACCCTGGAGAAGGTGCAGTCCTCCCCGATGCTCTGGGACCCCATCCGCTACTCCGAGACCTGCCCCTCCTCGGACGGCGCCTGCGCGATGGTCCTCACCGACCGTACCGGCGCGGCCCGTTCGCCCCGGCCCCCGGCCTGGGTGCACGGCGGGGCGATGCGCAGCGAACCCACCCTCTTCGCCGGCAAGGACTTCGTCTCCCCGCGGGCCGGCCGGGACTGTGCCGCCGACGTCTACCGGCAGGCCGGCATCACCGACCCCCGCCGGGAGATCGACGCCGTCGAGATGTACGTGCCGTTCTCCTGGTACGAGCCGATGTGGCTGGAGAACCTGGGCTTCGCCGAGGAGGGTGAGGGCTGGAAGCTCACCGAGGCCGGGGTGACCGAGCTCGACGGGGACCTGCCCGTGAACCCCTCCGGCGGAGTGCTCTCCACCAACCCCATCGGAGCCTCCGGGATGATCCGCTTCGCCGAGGCCGCCCTCCAGGTGCGCGGGGAGGCCGGCGAGCACCAGGTCGACGGCGCGCACCGGGCCCTCGGCCACGCCTACGGGGGCGGCGCCCAGTTCTTCGCCATGTGGCTCGTCGGAGACACCCCGCCCACCGGCTGACCGGCGACCGCGTGGGGCGCATACCCTGGCGCCCATGACCGCGGAACGTGATCTGACCAGGCTCCTCGCCGGGATGCGGCCGGAGCTCGACCCCGGCCGCTACGTCTTCACCACGGTGGACGGCCCCGCCCCGGACGGGGTCGCCCCGGTGGTCACCGTCGCCGAGCCCGAGGGGCTCACCCTCGTCGTACGCCAGGAGGAGGCGGACGCCGCGGCCCTCCCGTACGACTACGTGGCGGGCCGGATCACGCTGCGGGTGCACTCCGCACTCGACGCGGTCGGCCTGACGGCCGCCGTGGCCGGGGCGCTCGCCGAGGCGGGCCTGAGCTGCAACGTGGTGGCCGGATTCCACCACGACCACCTCTTCGTGGAGCACGCGCGTGCGAGGGAGGCGCTGACGGTCCTGGAGCGGCTCTCGGAGAGCTGACGGGGCCACGCACCGCGCCGCGCGGAGTCCCGCGGAGTCCCGCGGGGGCCCTCCGCGACCGGTCGGCCGCTCCGGGTGACCGCCGAGGTCTTCCCGCCCGCCGGGCGGCGTGGGGCTCCCGCCGACCGGCGCGTCGCATCGCGCGCAGAGGCACGTACCATGGCCGTATGTCCTTCCTCCGCCGCCGTAGCGCCGCCACTCCCGCGGGCCCGGACTTCGACGTCCTGGCCATGGATCCGGGGGACTGGCCCGGCAACCTCGGCGCCGGTCTGCTGCCCGCCCCCGACGGCTCCTGCCAGGGCGTCTTCCTCCGGTACGACCTGTTCGGCGGCCGCGGCCCCGCGATGATCATCGGCAACCTGCCGGAGGGCTCGCCGGCGCGCGAGCTCGCCGACACCCAGATCCCCTTCGAGGTGGCCCAGCTCCTCGCCGCCCTGGAGAACGACGAGCCGGTCGAGGTCCTCGACACCGAGGACGTCCCCGTGATGCAGGGCGACAACCTCCTCATCGTCCGCCGCCTCAAGCTCTCCGAGAGCCGCATCTCCTGCGTCCAGTTCGACCGCAGCGACAACGTCCTCGTGACGATCGCCAGTTGGGACCGGCCGATCACCGACGACCTCTACGCGCTGCTCAAGCCGCTGCCCGCCGAGCTGTTCCAGCAGGGCTGACGGGGGAGCGGGGGCCGATGAGCGCGCGCGTCGACAGCTGGATCTGGGCGGTCCGTCTGACCAAGACCCGCTCCCAGGCCGCCGCGGCCTGCCGGGCCGGACACGTCAAGGTCAACGGCGAACGGGCCAAGCCCGCCCAGCCGGTGAAGCCCGGGGACGAGGTCCGGCTCTTCCACGGCGGACGGGAGCGGATCGTCGAGGTCAAGGTGGTGCACACCAAGCGGATCGGCCCGCCGGTCGCCGCCGAGGCGTTCGTGGACAACAGCCCGCCCCCGCCGCCGCGCGAACACGTCGCCGTGGCCGCGGTGCGGGACCGGGGCGCCGGGCGACCGACCAAGCGGGACCGCCGCGAGCTCGACGGGCTGCGCGGCCGCCGCCCCTGACACGAACCGGTACGAGGCCGCCCCCGGGGACTCCCGGAGGCGGCCTCCCGCGCCCCAGGGCGCACGGTCCGCGTCTCAGCGCACGGTGGACCCGATCAGCGAGGCCACCCGCGCGGCCGAGGTGCCGAGCCCCGTCGGTCCGTACCGCAGCAGCGGAGTGCCGGCGCCCGTGTGCACGTCCTCGGACCGGTAACGGCGCACGTTCCGGTGCCAGTTGAGAATCCCGGCGAGCCAGTCCTCCAGCTCGCGCAGATACGCCTCGAAGGCCGCCCTGCCCCCGGCGTCCAGCTCGAAGTCCGCGTAGAGCAACGGAACTTCGTTCTTCTTGACGTGCTCGAACTGGCGCAGTCGGCCTCGCATCAGGTCGTCGACCATCGCGACCGCCGTCGGATAGTCGCAGTCGAAGAACTTCTGCAGCACCAGCACACCGTTGTGCACCTCGCCCTCGACCTCGATCTCCTTCTGGTACGAGAAGAGGTCGTTGAGGAGCGTCGCGTAGTCCATGACCGACCGCTCCAGGGAGCGCACCGTGCCCGTGAGGTAGAGCGCGGGCGGCAGCGCCTCGGAGTGCCGCAGCCGGCAGAGCAGGGTGGTCAGCTCCGAACCGAAGGTGGAACGGCGCATCTCGATGTAGTCGACCGGGTCGGGCACCCGGTGCTGGGCCTGGTTGTGCAGCTCCCAGAGCCAGCTGTCCAGCATGAGGTCGAGCGCGGTCCGCAGCTGCGCGCGGGCGTCCGGTGCCATCGGACCGGCCGTCCGCGCCCACAGGTCGGCGAGCGAGCGTTCCAGCGGGTTGACGGCGAGCGCCGCCCCCAGGGCCGGATCGTCGAGCGGCATGCAGGCCTTGAACCGCTCGGTCTGCTCCTTCGCGCCGGTGAGGTTGCGCGGCCGGCCGAACACCGCCGGGTAGTAGTCGTCCCCGTACGTTCCCCAGGTGAGCCACTCGGAGCTCAGCTCCAGCTCCTCCAGCGTGGCGTCGGGGTCGATCCCCGCCGCGCAGAGCGCGAGGTCGAAGCCGTCCATCAGCGACCGGTCCCAGATGTCGTCCAGGAGCCCCATCCGCTCGGCCCAGTCCTCGGAGAGCCGCTTCGCCTCCTGGTGGTGCGGGCTCAGGGAGAGCGGGTAGGGCAGGTCGAACTCCGGCAGCAGCGAGGGGCCGACGTGCTGGTGCGGCACGTGCGTGAGGGTCCGCAGCCGGGAGGTGGCCGACCGTCCGAACAGGTTCCGGATGTCGAGGGCGGAGGTGCCGATGATCCCGTCCAGGTGCGAGGGGCCGCCGACCATGCCCTCGTTCATGTACCGGCTGGAGCGCATGTGCCACTCGTGACCGCCGGACTGCCAGTCCTGGAGCCCCTTGGCGTACGCCGCCACGGCCGCGCACTCCTCGGGCGTGAGGCCCTTCTCGGCGGCGAGCAGCGGCACTTCGGTGAGGGCCGTGTTCTCGAACTGCTGGAGTCGTGAGGTCAGCAGGTCGTTGACGGCGTTCGCCGCCTCCTGCGTCGTGCAGCCCAGGAACCGCTCCAGGACGAGCACGCCGTTGCTGTTCTCGCCCTCGTCCTCCACCTCGCGCTGGTACGAGAAGAGGTCGTTGCGCAGATGGACGGCGTCGGAGAAGGCGTCCCTGAGCACCCGCAGGGGACGGGAGTAGGCCACCCGCTCCGGGACCTCGGCCCCCGCCGCGTACTCGACGAGCCCCGCCGACCAGGGCGCCCCGCCCACCTTGCGGCGCATCTCGATGTACTCGACGGGGTTGGCGACGCGCCCCTCGTTGATGTTGTCGAGCTCCCAGAGCGACTCGTTGAGCAGGTGCTCCGTCGCCTCCGCGAACCGCACCCGCCAGCCCTCGGACATCGAGGGAACGGTGCGTCGCCAGAGGTCGGCGAGACCCGCCTCGACGGGGTTGGTCGGCTCGGGCATCCCCGTCGCCGGGTCCGCCGGCATGAACAGCGGCAGCCGGTCCAGGTACACCTTGCCGCCCGCCCGGTCCTGGGTCCGCTTGAAGATCTCCAGGAAGTGGTCGTCGAAGAAGAAGACCCAGGTGTACCAGTCCGTGACGAGGTTCAGGGCCTCCTCGCCGCAGTCGGGATGCGTGTACGCGCAGAGCAGCGCGTAGTCGTGGGAGTCGAGGTCGTGCTGCTCCCAGACCCCCGAGCCCTCCAGCATCCCCATCTCCCGCGCCCAGTCCCGGGTGTGCGTGCGGGCGGCCTCCACATGGGGGTTGAGCCGTGCCGGATACGGAACATAGAAATCCGGCATAACGAAGGGCTGAGGCATGCGCTGGGGGGCCTTCCGGTGAGCGAGGTCGTTGTCGGGCCCACCTTTACCCGTCGCCCGTACGGCGCACGCGATCTTCCGAATAGTCCTATGAACGCCGACGGGGTGGTGCCGGACAGCCCGTCCGGCACCACCCCCGCGCCTTTCGGCCACGCCTCCGTCAGGCCTGGGAAACCCGCACGTCAGCCGCCTTGACGAAGGCCACCCGATGGCCGAACTGGATCTGGTAGTACTCCTCCTGGCCGCGCACCACCTGGTGCCCCCTGCTGTCGAACACCGGCGCGAAGTAGTACTCGCCCGGGGTCCGGTCGCCCACCACGTACCGCTGCCCCGCGAGCAGCCGGTACGGCAGCGGCGACACCGCCTGCACCGGCACACCCGCCGGATACGCCGAGGCCTCCGGGTAGGCCCGCCCGTACACCGGGACCGACGCGAGCCCCTCGCGGGGCGTCAGGACGAGACCCCGGACGCTCACGGCCGTCGGCTCCTCCGGCGGATTGTGGAACCACGCCTTCTGCCCGAGGTACCAGATCGCCGTCCACTCGCCCCGGCGCTCCGCCACCGCGTAGCTCTGCCCCGTCGAGGCCCGCGCCCCGGTGTCGTTGACCCCGGTGGTCGACGCCTCCCCGCCCGGCCGCAGACCGACGTCCGTCACCAGGGGCGCGTCCGGGCTCGGCCCGGTGTAGAGGCGCACCGCCCCGCTCCCGTGCGGCGCGCACGCCACCCCCGCCGTCACACAGCCCGTGTAGACCGGCCGGTGGTCGCCGTAGTCGGGCCGGATCGTGACCACCCCGGCCCCGGGACCGGCGCCCGGCGTGATCGGACGGCCGAGCAGCCGGAAGTAGTGCGCCCAGTCCCAGTACGGCCCCGGGTCGGTGTGCATGCCCTTGATCGTGGACGTCACCGTGCCGGGCACGTTGTCGTGGCCCAGGACGTGCTGCCGGTCGAGCGGGATGTCGAACCGGGCGGCGAGGTACCGCACCAGCCGCGCCGACGTCCGGTACATCGCCTCCGTGTACCAGGAGTCGGGCGCCGTCAGGAAGCCCTCGTGCTCCAGCCCCACCGACTTGGCGTTCACGAACCAGTTGCCCGCGTGCCAGCCGACGTCCTTGAGCGCCAGGTGCTGGGCGATATGCCCGTCGGAGGAGCGCAGCGAATACTGCCAGGACACGTACGCCGGGTCCCGCACCAGGTCCAGGGTGGTGTCCCAGACGGCCTCGGTGTCATGGATCACGATGTAGTCGATCGACTGGGCGGCGGGCCGGTCCGCCTTGTCGTGGTTGCCGTAGTCGCCGTCGCCGAACTCCTCGTACGGCGCGGGGATCCACTCGCAGGCCACCGTGCGCGGACACTCCACGGGACCGGACCCGGGCCGGCGCAGCCCGAGGGCGGCCAGCTGCCCCGTGGCGGGCGCGACCGCCGGCGCTGCCCGGAGCGTCACCACCTGGCCGCTGTCCGTCGTCCGGGACTCCCCGGTCCGGATCACGTCGAACACGTCGTTCGCGTACGTCGTCGCCGTGGCCGAGTCGTCCGCGCCCGAGTAGCGCGCCACCGCCCCGAACCACGCGGCCGGGTCCGCGCTCGCCGGAAGCCCGGCCTCCCGCTGCGCCGCGGCGAGCAGCGCCGCCCCGCCCTCGATGTTCGCCGCCGGTTCGGTCCGCAGCTCCTCGCCCGGAATCCCGGACAGGGCGGACGCCCGCTCCAGGGTGCGCAGCCGCGCGGGCAGCGCCCCGGCGGCCGGGACCGCCGTGTGGCCGCCCGGGCGCGCGGCCCGGGAGGAGTCGCCGCGCGCGTCCTCCGTGCCCTCCGAGTGGTGCGGGACGGCCACGGTCAGCGCCGTCACCGCGTCCGTCAGGTGCATCGGCCCGTAACCGCCGGTCACGCTCGGCGCACCGCCGTGGGAGTCCCAGCGCGACTGGAGGTACGAGACGGCGAGCAGCACGCTCTCGGGTACGCCGTGGCGGGCGGCGGCCCGCGCGAAGTGGCCCTGGAGGGAGCCGGACGCGGGCACGCCGGCACCGGCCGGCGGAGCGGCCGACAGCAGGGGCAGGAGCAGGGCGGCGGACGCGAGGGCGACCACCGTTCGTGGGCGACGACGTGAAGCCGTACGCGGCAAGGCAGCCTCCAGAGGCGGGGGTGACACCGGGGCGTGCGGGACCGAACCCGTACAGGGGTATCGGCTCCCGGACGATCCGTCAATCACGCCTCAGGAAAGAGAAGTTCCCACGTCAGAGCGGGAAAGGAGGCCATCCGGCGGAGTTTCGCGGCGACGGGCCCCGGGCCTGGGACGCGTCAGTGGAGTGGACCAGTGGCCATGCTCCGGGACACGCGGCGGAGGCGTACACGCGAGGGCGCCGCGGCCCGGTGTGTCGGCACCGGGCGCACGGCGCACCCTCCCCCGTGTCGTCGGTCGGGCCCGCCCGTTCAGCGCGTCCCGACCGCCGCGCGCACGGCCCGCCGTGCCATGGCGCAGTCGTCGTGCAGCCGCCTCAGAAGCAGCCGCTGTTCCTCACCGGGCGCGAGCGCCCCGGTGGGCACCGGCACGGAACCGGCCGGCGGAGCCTCCTTCATGGTGCGGTGCACCGCCGTCTCGTAGGTACGGATCTCCCGCGTCAGCACGATCATCAGGTTGACCAGGAAGGCGTCCCGGGAGGCCGGGCCCGCCTGCTGGGCCAGCTGACTGATCTGCCGCCGGGCCAGCGGGGCGTCCGCGAGGACCGCCCACAGGGTCGCCAGATCGTACCCGGGCAGGTACCACCCCGCGTGCTCCCAGTCGACGAGGACCGGTCCGGTGGGGGAGAGGAGGATGTTGGAGAGCAGGGCGTCACCGTGACAGAACTGCCCCATGCCCTGACGTCCACCCGCGTGGGCCAGACCGTGCAGCAGCTTCTGCAGGTCGTCCCGGTCCCGGTCGGTGAAGAGCCCGAGCTCGTGGTAGCGGGCGATGCGGGTGCCGTAGTCCAGCGGGGCGTCGAAGGTCCCGGTCGGCGGCCGCCAGGCGTTGAGCCGGGCGATCGCGCCGAGCGCGGCCCGGACGTCGGCCCGCGGCGGAGCCTCGACGGGGTGGCGCGAGAGCGCCGCGGCCCGCCCGGGCATCCGCTCGATCACCAGCGTGCAGTTCTCCGGGTCCGCCGCGATCAGCCGCGGCGCCCGCACCGGCGGACGGTGGCGGACGAAGGAGCGGTAGGAAGCTATCTCGTGCCGGAACCGCTCGACCCACGCGGGGGAGTGGTCCAGTAAACACTTCGCGACCGCCGTGGTCCGCCCGGTCGTCCCGACGATCAGTACCGACCGCCCGCTGCGCCGCAGCACCTGCACCGGGTTGAACTCCGGGCAGATGCGGTGGACGGAGGCGATCGCCATCTTCAGCTGAGCCCCCTGGGGGCCGGACAGATCGATTCTCCCGCTGACCGTCTGGGTACCCGTCCCGGCCGCCCAGCGCCTCGGCCGTACGGCCTGAGGGGCGGGAGCGAGGTAGGGCCCGGCGCCGGCCGGGACGATGCGGTGCTGCGGCCGGGGCGGGGCGGACACGGAGGACGATGCTGTGTACATGGAGGTGACAGATCCCTTCGTGGTCCGACGAGTTGCGTGCGTCGCCCCGCCCGCCCCCGGTCCGCACCCTGGGGAATGAGGGCCGGTCGGCGGGGCGGGGTGGCGCTTTCCTACCTGACACCCGGGCGCGGGTGGCGGAACATCGGGCGCACCCTGGCGAACCCTGGCGAATAGTCGCCAGCCCTATGACAGGGGGTTACTGTCAACTCAGCCGAGAACCTGGGGGCTTAGACGTGACCGGACAAACCAACACCCGCCTGGCAGACCTCTTCGGCCTGGCCGGCTGGTCCAAGGGCGAACTCGCGAGACTCGTCAACCGGCAGGCGGCGGCCATGGGCCACCCGCAGCTGGCGACCGACACCTCACGGGTCCGGCGCTGGATCGACCGCGGTGAGACCCCGCGCGATCCCGTTCCCCGGGTGCTGGCAGCACTGTTCACCGAGCGACTCGGCCGTGTCGTGACCATCGAGGACCTCGGGTTCGTACGACACGGGCGCGCCGGAAGGCGGCAGGACGTCAGGAAGACGGACAACCCTGACGGGCTGCCCTGGGCACCCGATCGTACGGCGGCGGTCCTCACCGAATTCACGGGAATGGACCTCATGCTCAACCGACGCGGCCTGGTGGGCGCGGGTGCCGCGCTTGCCGCCGGCTCCGTACTCAGCAACGCCATGCACGACTGGCTGCAGACCGACCCCGCACGCCAGTCCACCCCCCAGCGTGCCACCGATCCCCTCCACGCCGACCCCGCCGGGTTCGACCGCTACGAGGCCGCCCCCATCGGGTCGGAGGAGATCGAGGCACTGGAGCACTCGGTGGAGGTGTTCCGCGCCTGGGACGCCTCCCGGGGCGGCGGCCTCCAGCGCAAGGCGGTGGTGGGCCAGCTCAACGAGGTGGGCGGCATGCTCGCCTACCGCCACGCCGACCACCTCCAGCGGCGCCTGTGGGGCGTCGCCGCCAACCTGGCCGTCCTCGCGGGCTGGATGTCGCACGACGTCGGCCTCGAACCCACGGCCCAGAAGTACTTCGTGATCGCCGCCCACGCGGCCCGCGAGGGCGGCGACCGGCCCCGGGCCGGTGAGGCCCTGTCCCGCGCCGCACGCCAGATGGTGCACCTGGGCCGGCCCGACGACGCGCTCGACCTCATGAAGCTCGCCAAGGACGGCTCCGGCGAGCGGGTGCTGCCCCGGACCCGGGCCATGTTCCACACGATCGAGGCCTGGGCGCAGGCCTCGATGGGCCGCGGACAGGCCATGCGCCGCACCCTCGGAGAGGCCGAGGACCTGTTCGTGTCCGACCGGCGCGACGAGCGGACGCCGAGCTGGATGCAGAACTTCGACGAGGCGGACATGCACGGCATGCAGGCCCTCGCCTACCGGACCCTCGCCGACCACGACCCCACGGCCGCGGTCCCCGCGCAGCGCCACGCCAAGCTGGCGATCGAACTGCGGCGCGGCGGCCACGACCGCTCGAAGCTCTTCGACCACATCTCGCTCGCCTCCGCCTGCTTCATCGCCGACGACCCGGAGCAGGCCGACCGGTACGCCAGGCTCGCCCTGATGTCGATGGGGGAGACCTCGTCCCACCGCACCTGGGACCGGCTGCGGCAGATGTACCGGCTCACCGGGCAGTACGCCGGCTACGCCAGGATCGAGCACCTGCGTGAGGAGATCGAGCAGGCCCTGCCGAGGTCGCCGGTCAACCGTCCGAGGACGGGACAGGCCTGAGGGGCCGACCGGCCCGGGGCGGTGCGGGCACGCGCGGCGCACCCGCCGAGGACGACACGGGCACCAGGGATCGACCGACCGAGCACGGGGCAGGCCCACGGGGCCGACCGGCCCGGGACGGTCCGCTTCCGAGCGGCTCGGGCCGGACCGGCAGGCGCCAAGTGGCGCTCGTTGCCGGGTGGTTCAGTGCCCGACCCGGACCACCATCACGCAGGCGTCGTCCGCGCGCTGTTCCTCACCGAACTCCTCCACCACCGCGCGCACACCGTCCCGGGCGTCCCTCGCCCCGGAGAGCCGGTGTCCCAGGGCGAGCAGTCGCCGATTGCCCGTGTCGTCGTCCGCGCGGCTGCCCCGGGTCAGCCCGTCGGTGTGCAGCACGAGCAGGTCGCCGGGGCGCAGCCGGGTCTCGGCCTCGCCGTACACGGCCCCGGTCGTCGCCCCCAGGAGGACACCCTCGGGGCGCCGCAGGACGTGCCCCGTCCCGTCGCGGAACAGCAGCGGGGCGGCGTGGCCGGCCTGAGCCCAGGTCAGCGTCTGGGCGACCGGGTCGTAGCGGCAGCACATCGCGCTGCCGAGCGCCGGCTGTACGGAGGTCTCCAGGAGCTGGTTGAGATGGCCCATGAGCGCGGCGGGCCGGATTCCGGCCACGGCCATGCCGCGCAGCGCGCCCAGGAGCATGGCCATGGAGGAGGTCGCGGCGACCCCGTGGCCCGTCAGGTCGCCCACGGTGAGCAGCGCGTCCCCGTCGGGCAGGGCCAGCGCGTCGTACCAGTCGCCGCCGATCAGGCCGGTGCTGGCGGCGGGGAGGTAGTGGGCGGCCACGTCGAGCGGGGCGGGGCCGCCGTGCGCGAAGCTGAGCGAGCCGCGCCACGGCGGGAGCACCGCCTCCTGGAGCTCCACGGCGACCCGTCGCTCGGTCTGCTCGATGTGACGGCTGCGCTCCAGGGTGTCCCGGCTCTCGCGGACCGCCCGCTCGCTGCGCCGGAGTTCGCTGACGTCGCGGAGGACGGCCCACATCGAGGCGGTGCAGCCGTCGGCGTCGAGCACGGGCTCGCCGGTCATGTGCACCGTGCGCACACAGCCGTCGGTCCGCACGATCCGGAACTCGCCGTCGATCGGCTTCCCGTCGATCAGACAGTCCGTCACCATGCTCTGGAGGACGGACTGGTCCTCGGCGAAGACCATCGTGGGCATCTCGTCCAGCGACATGGGGCCGCTCTCGCGTGTACGTCCGAAGATCTGGTACAGCTCCTCGGACCAACTGACCTCGTCGGTCAGGAGGTTCCACTCGGCGCTGCCGACACGGGCGAGCAGCGATCCGGTGCGCGGCGGGGCTTCCGCGCCGTACGCGGTGCCGGGGTCGGTCGGGAGGGCCGTGTCGACGACGGGGTCGGGCGCCGGCTCGGTGGCGACCTCCTCCGGAGCGCCCGCGCGGAGCTGCCCCAAGTGCGCGCCGAGATCGTCCAGTTGGTGGACCGCCAGGTCGCAGAGGGCACGCTGCCAGCGCTGCTGCGGATCGTCGTCGTTCACCTCGGCGTCCCGGCGCACGGCGGCGAGCTCGCCGCGCAGACGGCGGGTCTGTGAGATCAGCGCGTCCACCGCGCCCGGCTCCGGCTGCTGGGCGGGGCGGTCCGCGAACAGTGGGGACGGCATGTCGTACTCCGATACAGGCGCGGCACGGCCAGGCCAGGTGTGAAAGGGAGGCCCGCATACGACTGTTGCACAGCGCGGGACGGCCCGTAAGGGCTTTGGCAACACTCGATCCGGTGGTGCTTCCGGCATATGTCAAAGGCCCGGCGATTATCGGCCAGGCCGCGACGCGTTACGGTGCGGGGGTGGTGAACGACGACGGAATGGGCACGGTGGGCACGCGCACGGCGGTCACGGGCGGGGCGGGTACGAGCACGGGGACGGGCACGACGGACGAGGCACGGAGAGGCCCGGCGGGGGCCACCGCCACGGGCACCGCGTTCCTCCTCGCGGCCGCGCCCGCCGGACGCGGGCGTGCCATGGACGCCGCCTCCGTCCTTCCCGCCCTCGCCGCCGTGCCGCCCGGGGTCCTCACCGGCACCACCACCGCCACCGTGGTCGAACTCGCCGATCCGCTCGACCCGCAGACCGTCCTGACCCGGCTGCGCGCCGCCGCGGCGAGCCCCGGGCCCCTGGTCCTCTGCCTCGCGGGACAGCTCCATCTCGACCGCCGGCAGCAGCTGCCCCACCTCGCACTCGCCCGCACCACCCCGGCGGCGCTCCGCTACACGGCGCTGCCCTGGCACTGGCTCGCCGGCGAACTCGGCGTACGGGCCCCCGGCACCACGACCGTCGTCGCGGACCTCGCCGCCGACGCCGCCGTGTGGGAACGCCTCGCCGCCGCACCCTCCTCCCTGCACCTGGGGCCCGGACCTGTCCTCTACGGACGGGTCTCCCCGGCCCCGCGCCGGGGAGAGCCCCTGGCCCCCGACTACCTGCGCTCCTGGGCCGAACTCTGGCGCTCCGGCGCCCGGCTCCCGCACGCCACGCTCCACGCCGAGTCCGCCGCCCACGCCGCCTCGTCCCTGCCCGGCTCGCTTTTCCTGGCGCCCGCGCCCGCTCCCGCGCGGACCCCGGAGCAGGACCCGCACCCGACGATCCTGGCCGCCGCCATGGCGGGCCGGCACGGGGAGGCGGCGGCGGTGGCCGCGGCCTGGGAGAGCGAGGCCCTGCGCCGCCACGGCCCCCGGTCCGGGGAGGCCGTCCACTGGACGGAGGTACGGGCCGATCTCGCCCGCCTCGCCGGGGAGCCCGCCCGCAGCTGCGCCCTGTGGATCGCCGCCGCCGAGGCGCGGCTCGCCCTGCGGCAGCCGACGGACGACCCCGACGTCGAAGGGGCAGTGGACCGGGCCCACCACCAGTGGGGAGAGATCGGCGACCCCGCACGGGCCCGCGCCCTCGGCCCCGCCCTGATCTCCCTGCGGGAACGGGTCCCCGGCCAGCGCCCCGGGGCGCTGGCCGCACTGCGACGGCGCATGGCCGACTGAACCCATCCGACTCCCCGAGTCACCGATTCCGTCCCCCGCATGCATGCCGCCACGCCCTCGGCGGCCGGCTCCCTCTCCGAGGCGCTCGGCACCGGCGTGCCCGTCGCGCACGTCCCGATGGGGCCGACCACCGCGTACACCATCGACCGCGCGGTCAACAGCTAGCGGGGCGTCCTCGCCGTCCGTCAGCCCCGACGGCCGCCGGGACGCGAGGGCCGGGGAACCCCTGGGAGGGGCCTCGCCGATCAGGCCGTGCCGCGGGCGGGGAGGACGACCCGGATGCCGAACTCGTAGCTACCGGTCGCCTCCGCGATGCCCATGAAGAGCACGGCGAAGGTCTCCTGGCCCCGCGCCGTGGCGATGCCGCCCAGGTCGAGCAGCGCGTCGTCGGGCCAGCCGAGGTCGGTGACCAGACCGCGCACCACCTTCTTCGCCTCCGCGTCCTCCCCCGAGAGGAACACCGTGCCGGGGCCCTCCAGGGAGTCCGGCGCGACCATCACGTTCCGGTCGACCGTGGCGAGCGTCTTCACCACCCGGGTCTCCGGGAAGGCCTGCTGGATCTCCTCGCCGAGGCTGACGACCGGATGCGAGAGCGTCCCGTCCTCCAGGAAGCCCACCCCGACGTCCAGGAGGGTCTTCCCCGCGAGCGCCGGAGCCCCGATCGATTCGAGCACGGCGACCGAGACGGTACCCGGGGTGGCGTTCACCAGTACGTCGGCGTGCGCGGCCGCCTCGGCCGAGCCCACGATCCGTACACCCGCCGCCGTGAGTTCCCCCAGCTCCGAGAGGAGCTCCTCGTCGTCGGGCCGCCGCGACCCGACGACCACGTCATGACCGGACAGCGCCCACGCCGACGCGAGAGCCCGTCCCACATTTCCCGTACCGAGAATTCCGATTCGCATGACCGTCATCCTGGCGCCCCCTGCCGGGTCGGCGCCTCGGCCCGGAGACCCCACCCGCGTCCGTCTCTCGACGTAGGGCCGGGTGCCGCCGGACCGCGGCGGGGCTGAGATGATCGAAGGCATGACCACCGTTCCGCCCTCGGCCCCGGAGCCGGCCCCGACCCCGGCGCCGGGCCCGGAGCCGGCCGGGGCGGCGGCGCCCGCCCCGCACGCGACGCTCACCACCGACCGCCTGCTGCTGCGCCCGGTCCGCGCCGGCGACCTCCCGGCCATGACGCGGCTGTGGACCGAGCCCGAGGTACGGCGCCACCTCGGCGGTCCCGTCACCGAGCCCGTCATCCTCATCCGGCGGCGGCGGATCGTCGGCGCGCCCGGTTTCCGTGCCGTGGTCCGAGCCGAGGACGACCTGGTGCTGGGGCTCGTCTCCGTGGAGCCCGGCGCGCGCGAGGGCGAGACGGAGGTGTCGTACCAGTTCCTGCCCGAGCACTGGGGCAACGGCTACGCGCGCGAGGCCGTCGCCGCCGTCCTCGACGTCACGCTCCGCGACACGCCCAGCGTGGTCGCGGTGACCCAGCGGGCGAACCGCCGCTCCCGGCGGCTCCTCGAAGCGGTCGGCATGACCCATGCCGCCTCGTTCGTCGAGTACGACGCCCACCAGGTCCTCTACCGGCGCCGGCGCTGAGCCCCACGAACCTCTTCCCTCAGCGGACCTTCTCGCCGGCCGCCAGCTTCGCCACCATGCGCTCCAGCCGTCCCGCCCGGCCCTTCGGCGTGCGGGCCTGCCACAACCGCATGATCACCAGGTACTGATCGGTCCTCCCGAGCCCCTCGTAGAAGGTCCGCGCCCGCTCGTCGGCAGCCAGCGCCGCCGCGAGGTCGTCCGGCACGGTCGCCTCCGCCTGCGACGGGTACGCGGCCTCCCACCGGCCGTCGGCGCGCGCGGCCCGCACCTCGGCGAGCCCCGGGTCGCGCATCCGCCCCGCCGCCGTCAGCGCCTCGACCTTGCGGACGTTCACCTGCGACCAGAGGCTGCGCGCCCGCCTCGGCGTGTACTTCTGGAGGTAGTAGGCGCCGTCGCCGCCCTTGCGCTGCCCGTCGATCCAGCCGAAGCAGAGCATGCAGTCGAGGATCTCGGGATTCGTCAGCGACGCGCCCCCCTTGTCCTTCTTGGCGATCCTCAGCCACACCCCGGAGGAGTCGGCGTGGTGGGTCTCCAGCCACGCCTCCAGCTCCGCGGTCTCCGTGACGGTCATCAGTTCAAGCCCGTCGTACCGCTCCATCGCCGCTCCCCCTGTCGTCGTCGTGCGACCAGGATATGGACAGCCGCCCGCGAAACCCCGCTTCGGCCTGCGACGATGCCGGAACCTACGTCAAGGAGCTCTGACCCATGTCCTTCCTGGTGATCGGCGAGTGCGTCGCCGACATCGTCCGTGCCCCGGTGGGCTCCGGCGCCGCCGACCGCCTCCACCCCGGTGGCAGTCCCGCCAACGTCGCCTACGGTCTGGGGCGGCTCGGCCGGGATGTCACCCTGCTCACCCAGCTCGCCGACGACCCCACCGGACGGCGGATCGGGGCCCATCT
This sequence comes from Streptomyces sp. Qhu_M48, assembly GCF_051305195.1. Classification (NCBI taxonomy): domain Bacteria; kingdom Bacillati; phylum Actinomycetota; class Actinomycetes; order Kitasatosporales; family Streptomycetaceae; genus Streptomyces; species Streptomyces sp. Qhu_M48. Next base: position 3,430,000 of record NZ_CP195432.1, read on the forward strand.
CCGGAGCGCGGGCGTACGGGTGGAGATCGGCGGCGCCCCCGTGCGCACCCCGTCGGCCGTCGTCGGCCTCGACGCGGACGGCCGGGCCACGTACACCTTCGACATCGCCTGGAGCCTGGCGGCCCCCGTGCCGGCCGGGCTCGCACCCGACCATGTGCACATCGGGTCGGTCGCCGCCGTCACCGCACCCGGCGCGGACACGGTCCTCGCCGAGACGGAGCGGCTCCGGGACCGGGCCACCGTCAGTTACGACCCCAACGTACGGCCCGCGCTGATGGGGGAGCACGGCGCCGCCGTCGCCCGCGTCGAGCGCTGCGTCGCCCTCGCCGACCTCGTCAAGGCGAGCGACGAGGACCTGGCCTGGCTCCACCCCGGCGAGGACCCGCGCGCGGTCGCCGCCCGCTGGCTGGCCCTCGGCCCGGCCGTCGTCCTGGTCACCCGGGGCGCCGAAGGCTCGTTCGCCCTCACCCGGAGGGAGGAGGTCACCGTGGACGCGCCCCGGGTCGCCGTCGTGGACACGGTCGGCGCGGGCGACTCCTTCATGTCCGCCGTCCTGGACACCCTCGCCGGGCGGGGGCGGGAGGAGCTCGGCGCCCTCGGCGCCGAGTCCCTCGCGGGGCTCCTGCGGAGGGCGGGCGCGGCGGCGGCCGTGACCGTGTCCCGGGCCGGTGCCCAGCCGCCCGACCGGTCCGAACTGGACGCGGCCGAAGCCTTGTTCGGCCTCAGATCCGGGCGTGCGTCGTGATGTCCGAGGCGAACTGCTCGACCAGCTCGGGGGTGACCGTCGGACGGCACTCGCCGATGGCCGCCAGATAGTCGGCGGTGCTCGCCCCGGGCGCTGCGCCGTCACCGCCCCGGCCGCCGGCCGCGAGGAGATCCCGCTCGAAGGAGGCCTGGGCGGCGATCCGGGCCGCGTGCTCGATGTCGGCGGGGGTGAACAGGTCGCTCGCCAGGACCAGTTCGTCGATGTCGACGTCCGTCCGGCCGTCCGTGTAGCGGGACCAGATCGCCGCTCGCGCCGCCTTGTCCGGCGTACCGATCGGGATGAGGTAGTCGAAACGCCCGGGCCGCAGGAACGCCGGATCGAGGGAGCGGATGGAGTTGGTGGCACAGACGAGCAGCCGCTCGTCCCGCTCCCGGAACCCGGGTATCAGCTTGAGGAGTTCGTTCGTCACCCCGTGCATGCCGCCGGGCTGCGCGGGCTCCGAGCGCACCGGGGCGATCTCCTCGACCTCGTCGATGAAGACGAGCACCCGCTCCAGCTCGGCGATCCGTGCGAACGCGGACCGCAGGGCCGCGGCGAGGTTCCCCTCGTCGGCGAGGCGGGAGGGCAGGATCTCCACGAAGGGCCAGCCGAGCCGTGAGGCGATCCCGCGGGCGAACGTGGTCTTGCCGGTGCCCGGCGGTCCGAACAGGCAGACCGCGCGCGGCGGTCGCACTCCGTGCCGGCCGGCCCGCTCCGGTTCGGCGAGCGGCAGCACCACCCGGCGCTCGATGAGGTCCTTCTCCCGCTCCATCCCGGCGACCTTGGACCACAGGTCGCTCGGGAGCAGCCGCCCGCCCAGCTCGTCGAGGAGTCCGGCGGCAGGCCCGTGCAGCGGCTCCACCTTCTCGAAGTAGGCGACGGCGGGCTGACGTGTGTACCCGGCGTTGAGCAGTCCCTCGCCGAGGAGCTCCTCCTCCGGGAGGACGTACGCGATTCGCCCGACCCTGGCGGCCACGAGCCGCCGTTCCAGCTCCACGAGAAGGGCGCTGGCGAGACCGCGGCCGCGCCACGCGGAGGAGATCGCGACGCGCATCACCCACGCTCGTTCTCCGGAGACGCAGGCGAGCGCGGCGCCGATGGGCTTGCCCTGGTGGACGGCGACCACGGCGGGCTGGCGGCTGGTGAGGGCGCCGATGCACTCGGCCAGCGAGAACACGGACTCCTGGCCGAGTTCGGCCGTGGTGTCGATCAGATGGACGACGGCGGCGAGATCGCTCTCGCGGTAGTCGTGGATGTGCCAGTTCACCGGTGGTACCGCCCCTCGTTGGTGCCGTTGCGGCGAGGCTAGGCGGGCTCCCGGGCGCGGGTCGTGCGCCATCCTGCACAAGGGGGTACGGGCGAACGCGCCGTGGCGGCTCTATGCGGAGCGGTGCCGGGGAACGCGGAAGGCCCCCGGAGTTTCCTCCGGGGGCCTTCCGCGTACGAACGACGCCTCAGGGGTCCGGGCGTTCAACAGCCCGGGGGCTTCGGCGGACCGGGCCTTCGGCAGGCCGGGACGGTCAGTAGGCCGGGGCCAGCTTCGGGTTCGGGCCGTGCTCGTTCTCGTGCTGGTCGCCCTCGGTGGCGGCGAAGACGATGAGGATGATGGCGCCCACCAGCGGGATCAGGCCGATGAGGATCCACCAGCCGGAGCGGTTGGTGTCGTGCAGGCGGCGGATGGTCACACCGAGGGACGGCAGGAAGACGGCCAGCGAGTACAGCGTGCTCAGCAGCGAGAAGTCGAGCGCCACACCGATCACGGCGAGCACGATCGCGATGATGATGTTGAACAGCTCGAACATCCAGAATTCCTTGCGGCGCGCCCGGCCGCTGAAGACCGCGTACTTCTTGATGACGTCGAGGTACCAGTTCACTTTGTCCCCCCAAGGACTGGGTATGCGTACGGGAGCCTGTCCCTGTGGAGCAAGCTTTACGCAGAACTTAGGTGGCTGAAACCACATGGGTCAATTCGTTACCGGCCGGTGCCCGTTCCGGATCCGTATAGAGCGAACGGCGGCGCCTCCGGGAGTGGAGGGCCGCCGTTCCGGGAGAGGATCAGAAGATCACGTCCTTCTCTTGCTCATGAGCAGTCCGCCGGCCGTGAGCGAGAACAGGCAGACGCACGCACCGGTGATCACGTTGCTGAGGACGGTGCCGGTGTCGGGACTCTGTCCGACCACCCACGGGGCGACGATCAGCCACGCGCCCATCAGCAGGACGACGAAGTTCAGGTCCTGCGACCGCTCCGGCACCAGCGACATGCACAGGCCGAGGACCGCGAGGGCGATACCGACGACCAGGTTGCTGATGGCGAGAGCGGGCTGGGTCGCGGAGAAGTGGACCGTCCACGCGGAGATCGCGGCATAGATGCCGGCGAGGATCACGAGTTCCTCGACAGCCGTGACACCTCGGGTCCGGAGCATACGGGCATATCGGTCCCGCATTTCCGGCGCGTCCGGGTGTCCCGCGATATCACCAGGACGGTGAGAGACGTCGGCCATACGACTCGCCTCCTTCTGGCGTCATGCACCTGTGAGCGCACGTGCGGCACATGATGCCGCTGCTTCATTGTGCGCTTATCTGGCCTTTATGTGTAGGTCTGCCCGTTAAGGGGTGCGCACAGAATTCGAGCCTCGGATGTGCGGGGAACCACCAAAAGGCGATCTCTGTTCAACAGAAAGTGCGGTGCGGAAGGGAACGGAACGACGCATTGTCATGCGCGGCGCCGAGTGGTGTTCGAGGCGTAGCCTGGAAGTGGACTCGGGGACCGACCCCTCCACCGCCGGGAGCGGATGATGACCGGCATTGTGAAGAAGAGTTTCGACGCGGCGGACGAGACCCGCCCCTTCGAGGACGGCAAGGGCAGGCTCGACCTGGTCACCGGCGAGCGCGGCGCGGTCGGGCGCGCGGTGTTCGAGCCCGGCTGGCAGTGGTCCAAGCACATCAAACCGCTCGCCGGCACCGACAGCTGCGAGGCCTCGCACGTCGGATACGTCGTCAGCGGCCGGATGAAGGTCGTCATGGACGACGGTGACTCGACGGAGTTCGGGGCGGGGGACTACATGGAGGTCAAGCCCGGTCACGACGCCTGGGTGATCGGTGACGAGCCCTGCGTCGCCGTGGACTGGACGGGCTTCGTCGACTACGCGCGCCCGACCGGCTCCTGACGGCACCACGCCCGGGGCCGAAGCGCCGGGCCGACCCGCGACTCGGCACCCGCCCGGGGCCGAAGCGCCGGGCCGACCCGCCCCAGCGCGTCGCCATCGCTCCGGGTCGGCGCCCACGCGCCGATCCGGAGCAGCGGTGCGCGCTCGGCGTCGTCACACGGAGGCGGGCTCCTCCGTGGAGCTGCCCGAGGCGATGCCGAACGCCGGGTCCGGGACGGACTCGGGGGCGAGCAGGACCGAGGACGTGCCGTCCACGCCGACCGGCACGTCACCGTCGATGGTCACGCGGCGCAGCTTGCGCACGTGGTCGTCGGAGTCGTCCACGCCGTAGTGCTGGGTGGCGCGGTTGTCCCAGATGGCCACGTCTCCGACCTGCCACTGCCAGCGCACGGTGTTCTCCGGGCGCTCGACGTGCGACTGGAAGAGGCCGAGGAGCGCGCGGGAGTCGGCGCCCGTCAGCCCGCTGATCCGCTGGACGAAGTTGCCGAGCAGCAGCGTCCTCTCGCCGGTCTCGGGGTGGACCCGTACGACCGGGTGCTCGGTGAGGAACTTCGTCGAGGCGAAGATCTCGCGGAAGCGTGCGAGCTGCTCGGGCAGGACGCCCGGGCGCAGCGCGGCGTAGTCGTAGTCGTTGGAGTGCACGGCGCGCAGGCTGTCGGCGAGGGCGCGCAGCGGCTCGGGGAGGTTCGCGTACGCGGTCGCCGTGTTGGCCCACAGGGTGTTGCCGCCGTACGGCGGGATGACGACCGCGCGCAGGATGGAGAAGGCGGGGTAGGCGGGCACGAAGGTGACGTCGGTGTGCCACTGGTTGGCCCGGCCGCCGTAGTCCGAGTCGATCGGGAAGGAGTATCGGCCGTCGGCGGAGGGGACGGTGGGGTGGGCGACGGGCGTGCCGAGGAGCCGGCCGAAGGCCTCGTGGGCCTCCTCGTCCAGGTGGTCCTGGTCGCGGAAGAAGACGACCTTGTGGGCGAGGAGCGCCGCGCGGATCTCGGCCACGGTCTCGGCGGGCAGGTCGCCGCCTAGGCGGACGCCGGAGATGACGGCGCCGAGGCGTCCGCCGACCTTCTGGACGGTGAGGGTGCTGGTCGCGGTCGACATGGCGGGTCCTTTCGTGGGGCCGGGGAGGGCCCGGTCGTAATTAATTTCGCAGCGGAATTAATGAAGCTGTGCGGGGTCCCGTGGGGGCCCGTGGGGCAGACGGGACCCACCGCGATCCGTGTGGTCCCGAGAGATCTGTGGGATCCCGAGAGGCTGGGGGATCCCGAGAGATCGGTGGGATGCCGTGAGTCTCTCCGGAGGGTCACCGGAGTCGAGGTGGGTCAGGCGGTGGGGCGAGGCCCGCGAGGCCCCGACGGGACGTGACCTGCCGAACGGCGGGCGGGGAGCCCCGCGGATCGGGCGAGAGGTGCGGAGGCGGGACCGGGGGAGCCGATCACGCGAGGGGTCGCGAGGATCAGGCGCCGGAGACGGCGGTACAGGAGGAGGTCGCGAACATGTCCCGGAGACTCGCAGCGGCCGCCACCGGACGTCAAGCGCCCGTCCGCTCCCCGGGCGACCGCCACCGATGGTTGAATCGGCGCCTGCGCGGCCCGGCCACCCCGGTCCGCCGCGCCCCGCCCAACCGGCCTTGACCTGCGGTGTCTTCCCGCCACGGGCGGGGCGGGCCGAGCACGGTGCCGGGGCGCGCGGCAGGCCGACGGTCCCGGCGGCGACCGCCCCGGGAATTCACATCGCCGCAACAGTGACCGGAACCAGTGACCAGAGAGGCACCCATGACGAGGAACTCCCCCCACGCTCCCCGGATGGCGGGCGACGGCCGGCGCGAGGCCAACGCCGCCACCGTCCTGCGCACCGTCCTCGACCACGGACCGGTGGCCCGCGGCGCCGTCGCCAAGCTCTCCGGCCTCAGTCCCGCCGCCGTCTCGCGCCAGGCCACCGACCTCACCCGGCTCGGCCTCCTGCGCGAGCTGCCCGAGCTGGCCGGAGGCGGGGGAGTGGGGCGGCCCCAGATCCCCGTCGACCTGCACATCGGCGCCTCCGGCGGGCCGGTCGCCGGAGGCGTCCACCTCGGTGTCCCCGGCTCGACCTTCGCCCTGGTCGATCTCCGCGGACAGGTCCTGGCCCACCGGACGTACCCCCACGACGGCATCGCGCCGGACAGGCTGCCCGGCGCCGTCGCCCGCGAACTGAGCGGATTCCTGGACGCGCACACCCGAGGGCGCCCCCTGCTCGGCGTCGGCGCCGCGGTCGGCGGCTGGGTGGACCCCGCCGAGGGGGTGGTCGTCCGCCACCAGGCCCTGGGCTGGCGCCGCCGTCCGCTTGCCGCCGAACTCTCCCGCGGCCTCGGCGGGCGCACCGTGCGCCTGGACAACCACGCCCGTTCCATCGCCCAGTCGGAGATCCTCTTCGGCCGCCCGGCCGCCCGCCGGAGCCTGGTCCACCTCTTCGTCGGCAACGTCGTCGACGCGGCCGTCGGGCTCGGCGGGATCGTCCACCAGGGGCCCGGGGCGGCGGCCGGTGACGTGGCACACCTGCCCGTACCGGACTCCACGGTCCCCTGCCCGTGCGGGCGTTCGGGCTGCCTGGAGGCGACCGCCTCGAACACGGCCCTCGGCCGCACCGCCGTCCGGCGCGGGATCGTGCCCGAGCCGGACACCTTCCTGGTCGTGGACGCGGCGGCCGCGGGGGACCGGCGGGCCGACCGTCTGCTGCGCGAGCGCGCCCGCGCGGTGGGCCGCGCCGTGGCCCTCCTGCTCGACGTCCTCAACCCCGATCTGGTCGTCGTGACGGAGCAGTCGAGCGTCCTCGAACCGGAGTACCTGGAGGAGATCCGGGGGGCCGCGATCGACCTCTCGCACGTCTGTGACGATCCCGAACGCATCGTCAGTCCACATGCTGGACCAGCCACGCTGCCCGTCGCGGCAGGCACGGTTCTGCTGAATCCGCTGTTCAGAAGGCCTCTTGAGACGACCGAGGAGCTGCTCGCGCTGGAGGGCGAGAGGTGATGTCGTCTCAGAATGCGGTCAGGCGCGGTTGACCGCCCCGCGAAGCCGCTGTCATATTGCTCCCGTGAATCCGGACATGAGCCTCATCTCCCGCAGGCACGTCGACCTCTGTCGACAGGCCAGCGCGGTCTGTGCCGTCCGCGTCTGACCCAGGCGCCGGCCACCGCGCCGGCCACGCCTACCCCGTTCCGGCTCCGCCGAGGGCGGGCCGCCCGTCCGCGCTCCGCTGACGGACCGCGCCCCTGCCGTCCCGGCCGCCGCACCGGTCGCCTCCTTCGCGCGACGCGCCGTCCCGCGTCCATCTGCCGCGCCACGCATGCCCGGACCTCCGGCGACCTCCCGAGCTCCCTTCCGGCTCCCTCCCGCTTTTTCCTCCTCCTTTTCCTTCCGCAGCGGAACGAATCAACGCGCCCCGTGCGCCTCCGCTCTCCCTTCACAGGCAGGCACCGATGACCGAGCTGTCCCCCTCCACACCCACCGCCCTCTCCCGGCGCACCACCCTGCGCGCCGCGGGCGGAGGCACCCTGCTGCTCGGTCTCGGCCTCACGGGCTGCCGCTCGGCGGTCTCCGAGACCGAGGCGCCCGCCGCGAAGGCCGGTACCGGGCCCCGCCGCGGCGGCACCCTCACCGTCGCCATCAACTCGGACTTCACGCCCAGCCTGCTCTTCGCCCAGAGCGGCCAGTCGCTCCAGCAGCGGCTGATCTACAACACGCTCACCCGCTACGACGACCAGCTGAAGCCGCAGCCCGAACTCGCCACCTCCTGGGAGTACGCCGAGGACGGCCGCAGCATCACCCTCAAGCTCCGCACCGGCGTCACCTACCACGACGGCCGCCCCTTCACCGCCGACGACGTCGTCTTCGCGGTCAGGAACCTGCAGAACCCGCTCAGGGCAGCCCAGTTGAGGGCCACGGCCGCCGCCGTCACCGGATTCGAGAAGCGCGGCGACCACGAACTCGTCCTCAAGCTCGCCCATCCGGTGAACAACCTCTTCGACCTCTTCGAGTTCATGATCCTCACCGACCGGAACAGCGTCGAGGACGCCGTCACCGGCAAGAAGCTCAACGGCACCGGCCCGTTCAAGCTCACCAAGTGGAGCCCCGGCACCGGCCTCAGCTTCACCCGCCACGAGAAGTACTGGCAGCCCGAGCGCCCCTACCTCGACGCCGTCGAGTTCCGGGTCGTGCCGCAGGCGGACGCCCTGCTCTCCTCGCTGCGCACCGGCCAGTCCCAGCTCTCCTTCAGCGTCCCCGGCAGGAACCTCCCCGTCATCGCCTCCACCCCCGAACTCGCGATCAGCGAGTACACCACCGGAGGCGGAGCCTTCTACCTCGGCGTCAACACCACCGTGGCTCCGCTGAACAACAGGACCGTCCGGCAGGCCCTGGCCTGGGGCATCGACCGCGAGCGCATCCTCAAGCAGGTCCTCGGCGGCTACGGACTCGCCTCCGCCACCCCCTGGCCCAAGTCCTCGCCCGCCTTCAGCGAGGCCGGCCGCACCCACTACACGTACGACCCCGGCAAGGCCCGCGAGCTCCTCAGGTCCGCCGGTCACCCCAAGCTCGACCTGCCGCTGCTCCACATCAACCTGCCCGGCGACACCGCCGTCGCCGAGGCGATCCAGTACGACCTCAAGCAGATCGGCGTCCAGGTCACCCTCCAGCCCACCGACCCGGCCACCGCCCAGAAGAACCTCATCTCCCAGTCCATGCCCGGCCTGTGGACCATGAGTCACGGCTTCGCCCAGGTCCAGCCCTCCACCCTCGCGGTGAGCGCCTACCCCTTCAACGAGGCCAAGAACACCTCCAGGTTCCGCTCCGCCGCCTACACGAAGGTCGTCCGCGAAGCCTGGACCAGCCCCGAGACCGGCGCCCGTGCCAACGCGCTGCGCCGGCAGATCACCGACACCCTCCTCGACGAGGCGTTCATCATCGACCTCGTCATCCGGGGTGCCGTCCAGGTCTCCTCGAAGAAACTGCACGGCGTCACCCTCAACAAGTTCGCCTACCTCAACCTCGACGACGCCTACCTGGCGGGCTGAGATGCGCGGCTATCTGCTGCGGAGGCTCCCCTCCGCCCTCCTCGTCCTCCTCGTCGCCTCCTTCCTCGTCTTCGCGCTCCTCCGTCTCGTCCCCGGCGACCCCGCCGCCGTCCTCGCCGGACCCGACGCGAGCCCCGAGACCGAGGCGGCCATCCGGGCCCGCCTCGGCCTCGACGCACCCCTGCTCACCCAGTACGTCCAGTGGCTCGGCGACCTCGTCACCGGCGACCTCGGACCGTCGTACGCGATCGGCGGGCAGACCGCCGACCTCATCGGCGACGGCCTCGGCGCCACCGTCGAACTCACCCTCGGCGCCCTGTTCCTCGTCGTCGTCCTCGGCGCCGCCTTCGGCATCCTCGGGGCGACCTCCCGCAACCGCTGGATCCTCGGCACCGTACGGATCCTCACCACCGGGGCGCTCGCCGTCCCGCCGTTCGTCACCGGCGTCCTCCTCGTCCTGCTCTTCTCCGTCCTCCTCGGCGTCCTGCCCCCGGGCGGCCGCGTCCCGCTCCTCACCGCCCCCGACCTCGGCGTCCAGTACCTGCTGCTGCCCGCCCTCTGCCTCGCCCTGCCCAGCGCCGCAGTCCTCGGCCGCTACCTCAAGGACGGCATCGAACGCGCCCTCGGCGAGGACTACGTCCGCACCGCCACCGCCGCCGGCATCGCCCCCCGCCGCCTGCTCTGGCGGCACGCCCTGCCCAACGCCCTGCCGCCCGTCGTCACCCTCCTCGGCATGCAGACCGGCAACCTCCTCGGCGGCGCCGTCCTCGTCGAGGCGATCTTCGCCTGGCCCGGCCTCGGCCAGCTCGCCGAACAGGCCCTGGTCCGCCGCGACTACCCCGTCGTACAGGACCTCCTGCTGCTCCTCGTCACCGTCTTCGTCCTCGTCCAGCTCTTCACCGACCTCGTCCACGCCTGGCTCGACCCCCGGATCAGGTGGGAGTGACCATGCCGACTCACACCGTCAAGCCGTCCCCGGCCACCGCCGGAACGACCCCGGCCCGCAGGACCCCTCACCCCTACCGGGCCGCCCTCGCCACCGTCCGCGGCCGCACCGGACTCGCCCTCGTGGGGCTCGTCGTCCTGGCCGGGCTCCTCGCCCCGCTCCTCTCCGGACACGGCCCCACCGACCAGAGCGCCCTCGCGCTCGCCGGACCCGGCACCCCCGGCCACCCGCTCGGCACCGACGACCTCGGCCGCGACCTGCTCTCCCGCCTGCTCCACGGCATCCGCGCGGACCTCGCCATCATCGCCGTCGCCGTCCCGCTCGGCGCCGTCCTCGGCTGCCTGTTCGCGCTGGCCGCCGCCGCGCACCCGGTCGCCGACACCGTCGTCCAGCGCGTCTTCGACCTGGTCCTCGCCTTCCCCGGGCTGATCCTGGCGCTCGCCATCACCGCCGTCCTCGGTCCCGGCAGGCTCCCCGTGATCATCGTCATCGCCCTCGCCGAGATCCCCGTCTTCGGACGGCTCCTGCGCACCGGCATCCTCGTCCAGCGCGGCCGGGAGTACGTGACGGCCGCCCGCGTCGGCGGCACCTCGGGCAGCCGGATCCTCACCCGGCACATCCTGCCCAACGCCGCCGACCCGCTCGTCGTCCAGATCGCCGTCTCCCTCACCGTCGCCGTCTTCATCGAAGGCGCGATGAGCTTCCTAGGGGTGGGGGTCCGGCCTCCCGAACCCACCCTCGGGGCGGTCCTCAGCCAGTCGATGCCCTACCTCGCCCAGGCCCCGCACTTCGCGGCCGGACCGCTCGTGACCGTGACCGCGCTCGTCCTCGGCCTCTCCCTGACCGCCGAGGCACTGAACCGGGAGATACGCCGATGACCACCCCACCGCTCCTCGACGTCCAGGGCCTCGACGTCGAGTTCACCACCCCCGACGGAGGGACGCTGCACGCCGTCCGGGACGTGTCCTTCACACTCCGCCGGGGCGAGACCCTCGCCGTCGTCGGCGAGTCCGGCTCCGGCAAGTCCACCACCGCCCTCGCCCTGCTCGGGATGCTGCCCGGCACGGGCCGCGTCGCCGGCGGAACCGTCCGCCTCGACGGGGAGGACCTCGTCACGGCGGGGGAGGAACGGCTCCGGGCCGTCCGCGGCGTCCGTGTCGGCATGATCTTCCAGGACCCGATGACGGCCCTCAACCCCGTCCTCACCGTCGGCCGCCACCTCGACGAGGTCCTCCGCGCCCACGCGGGCCGGGACCGCACCACCGGCCGCGACACCACCGGCCGGCCCCCCGGGACCGACCGCCCCGGCACGACCACCGACCGCCCCGGCACGACCTCCGGCCGCGACAAGCCCGCCCGCCGTGACAGGGCCGCCCGGCGCGCCCGTGCCGTCGAACTCCTGCGCCTCGTCGGCATCCCCGACCCCGAGCGCCGACTCGACGACCATCCGCACCAGTTCTCCGGCGGTCAGCGCCAGCGCGTCCTCATCGCCATGGCCCTCGCCGGCGAACCCGACATCCTCCTCGCCGACGAACCCACCACCGCCCTCGACGCCACCGTCCAGGACCAGATCCTCACCCTCCTCGGTGACCTCACCCGTACCACCGGCACCGCCCTCGTCCTGATCACCCACAACATGGGCGTCGTCGCCCGCGCCTGCGACCGCGTCCTCGTCATGTACGGAGGCACGGTCGTCGAGGACGGGCCCACCGCCGAGGTCCTCAGCCACCCCCGGCACCCGTACACCGCCGGTCTCCTCGCCGCCGTACCCCGTCTGTCCGCCCCCTCCGGCACCCGGCTCACCGGCATCCCCGGGACCCCGCCCGACCTCGGCCTGCCGCTCGCCGGCTGCGCGTTCGCCGCCCGCTGCGCGTTCGCCGAGGACCGCTGCCACACCGCCGCACCCCCGCTGGTCGCCCTCACCGACACGGTGCGCGCCGCCTGCCTGCCCGCCGCCGAACGGGACGAGCCGCTCCCGCCGCCCCCGCCGCCCGCCCGTACCGACCGGCCCGCCCCCGGGGCCGTCGTCCTCACCGCCGAAGGGATCCGCAAGACGTACCGGGGACGCGGCCGCCGCTCCTTCACCGCCCTCGACGACGTCTCCCTCACCCTGGCGGCGGGCGAGACCCTCGGCATCGTCGGCGAGTCCGGCTCCGGCAAGTCGACCCTCGCCAGGGTCCTCGCCCACGCCCACCCGGCCGACGCCGGCCGGATCCTCCTCGAAGGCCAGGACGTCACCCGGCCCGGCCGCGCCGAGCTCCACTCCGTACGCCGCCGCGTCCAGATGGTCTTCCAGGACCCGTACGCCTCCCTCAACCCCCGCATGAGCGTGGGCGAGATCGTCGCGGAACCCCTGCGCGCCTTCGGCATCGGAGCCCCGGGGGAGCGGGCCGGGCGGGTCGCGGAACTCCTCCGCCGGGTCGGCCTCGACCCGGCCGCGGCCGACCGGCCCCCGCGCTCCTTCTCCGGCGGTCAGCGCCAGCGCATCGGCATCGCCCGCGCCCTCGCCCCCGAACCGTCCGTCCTCATCTGCGACGAACCCGTCTCCGCACTCGACGTCTCCGTCCAGGCCCAGATCGTCGGCCTGCTCACCGACCTCCAGCGCGACCTGGGTCTCGCCCTCGTCTTCATCGCCCACGACCTGGCCGTCGTCCGCCAGGTCAGCCACCGCATCGCCGTCATGCACGAGGGCCGGATCGTGGAGACCGGCGGCGCCGACGAGCTGTGCGACCACCCCCGCGACCCCTACACGCGCGCGCTGCTCGCCGCCGCGCCCGAACCCGCACCGGTCGCGCCCCCACGCGTCCCCGTCGCGGCCGAGGCGGTGTCCGCGTGAGCGCCTGCTGCACCCCGGGCCGCGCCCGCACGGAAGACGGCGGACAGCCGGAGACCCTCCCGCTCCTTCCGCCGACCACCGCCCGGACCACCCCGAGGCCCCACCCCATGGTGGAGCTGCCGGGCGGAACCTTCCGCATGGGCGACTCCTTCGGCGAGGGATACCCCGCCGACCGTGAGGGACCCGTACGGGAGGTGACCGTCGCGCCCTTCGCGATCGACGCCACCGCCGTCACCAACGCCCGGTACGCCGAGTTCGTCGAGGCCACCGGACACCGCACCGACGCCGAACGCTTCGGCTCCTCCTTCGTCTTCCACCTCCTGGTCCACCCCGCCGCCGACCGCCACGTCCTCGGCCGGGTGCCGCAGGCCCCCTGGTGGCTCGGTGTCGCCGGGGCCGCCTGGCACGCCCCCGAGGGCCCCGGCTCCGACCTCGAAGGCCGCGCCGACCACCCCGTCGTCCACATCAGTCACGGCGACGCCCTCGCCTACTGCGCCTGGGCCGGTGCCCGGCTCCCCACCGAGGCCGAATGGGAGTACGCCGCCCGCGGCGGCCTCGACGGCGCCCGCTACCCCTGGGGCGACGAGTTCACCCCGGGCGGCCGGGAGATGTGCAACACCTGGACCGGCGACTTCCCGCACCGCTCCGAGCGGCCCGGCGGATACATCGGCACCGTCCCCGTCACCGCGTACGCGCCCAACGGCCACGGCCTGTACAACACCTCCGGCAACGTCTGGGAGTGGTGCGCGGACGCCTTCGGCCCGGGCGAGCACGTCATCCGCGGCGGCTCCTACCTCTGCCACACCTCCTACTGCAACCGCTACCGGGTCGCGGCCCGCTCCCACAACACCCCCGACTCCTCGACCGGCCACGGCGGATTCCGCTGCGCCCGCTCGCTGCCCCCGGAAGGACCCGCTCCCGCATGACCACCGGCCCCCACCGCGACGCGCCCCTGCCCGGCCCCGCCCGCCGCGACCCCTACGAGGGCTTCGCCGGCCGCGTCGGCCGTACCTTCGCCGAGTCCGAACCCGCCTGGCCCACCCGTACCACCCCGCCCGCCAAGGCCCCCAACATCGTCGTCGTCCTCGTCGACGACATGGGCTTCAGCGACATCGGCCCCTTCGGCTCCGAGATCCCCACACCGGTCCTCGACGGCCTCGCCGACGACGGCGTGCGGCTCACCAACTACCACACCATGCCGCTCTGCTCACCCGCCCGCGCCGCCCTGCTCACCGGCCTCAACCCGCACCGCGTCGGCTACGCCATGGTCGCCAACTCCGACCCCGGCTTCCCCGGCTACGGCATGGAGATCGCCGACGACATCCCCACCCTCGCCGAACTCCTCCACGACGCCGGCTACGCCACCTACGCCGTCGGCAAGTGGCACCTCGTCCGCGACTCCGCCTCCAACGCGTCCGACCACCGGGGCAACTGGCCCCTCCAGAAGGGCTTCGACCAGTACTACGGCGTCCTGGAAGGGCTCACCAGCCTCTTCCACCCGCACCAGCTCGTCCGGGACAACAGCCCCCTCGACATCGACGAGTTCCCCGACGACTACTACTACACCGACGACATCACCGACCAGGCGATCTCCATGGTGAAGTCGCTGCGCGCCCACGAGCCCGACAAGCCCTTCTTCCTCTACCTCGCCCACAACGCCGTCCACGGCCCCCTCCAGGCCAAGGCCGAGGACATCGCCCGACACCGCGGCCGCTACGACGAGGGCTGGGACGCCCTGCGCGAACGGCGCTTCGCCGCCCAGATCGCCGCCGGCCTCTTCCCGCCCGGCACCGAACTCCCCGCCCGCAACGGCGAGGCCGGACTCGACGTCCCCGCCTGGGACTCCCTGACGGAAAACCAGCGACTGCTCTACGCGCGCTACATGGAGGTGTACGCGGCCCTCGTCGACAACATCGACCAGAACCTCGGCCGCCTCACCGACACCCTCGACGCCCTCGGCGAACTCGACAACACCATCATCGTCTTCACCTCCGACAACGGCGGCACCGGCGAGGGCGGCGCGGAGGGCACCCGCTCCTACTTCAGCCGCTTCGTCCACCACCCCCGCCTCCCCGGCGACTGGGACCCCGACGTCGACCGCGACCCCGAACTCATCGGCGGCCCCCGCAGCCTCGTCCACTACCCCCGGGGCTGGGGCATGGCCTCCAACACCCCGTTCCGCCTCTACAAGGGCCACACCTACGCGGGCGGCGTCCGCGTGCCCTTCGTCCTCTCCTGGCCCGAGGGGGTCAGGGACGGCCGCCTCGCCACCGGGCTGCGCCCCCAGTACCAGTACGTCACCGACATCACCCCCACCCTTCTCGAACTCGCCGGTCTCGCCCGGCCCGAGACCCGCCGGGGCGTCCCCCTCCAGGAACCGGACGGCGTCAGCTTCACCCCCGTCCTCACCGACCCCGCCCACGGCTCGACCCACCCCGAGCAGTACTGCGAGATGACCGGCAACCGCAGCCACTACCGCGACGGCCACAAGCTCGTCACCCTGCACCGGCCCGGCGCCCCCTACGACGACTCCGAATGGGCGCTGTACGACATCCGTACCGACCCCACCGAGATCCACGACCTCGCCGCCGAACACCCCGCGCTCGTCAAGGAGCTCTCCGAGGCCTGGGAGGAGGCCGCCCGGCGCAACGGCGTCTTCCCGCTGCCCGACCACAGCGGCGCCCTCGCCCGCCGCAACCCCGCCGAGGAGCGGCTCGCCCGCCCCCTCACCCTGCTGCCCGGCACCCCGGAACTGGAGCGGTACCGCTCCTCCCGGCTCGTCTCCCTCCGCTCCTTCGAGATCACCGTGGCCGTCGACGAGGCCGGGGACGGTGTCCTCGTCTCCCACGGAGACCAGGGCGGCGGCTACAGCCTGTACGTCGAGAACGGCCGGCTGACCCTCGCGTACAACGAGTACGGCACCCTCCACGAGACCGACGCCGGCCCCCTCGCCCCCGGCCCGCACGAGATCCTCCTCACCGCCGCCGCCGAGGAAGGACTGCGCTGGCGGTTCACCGTCACCGTGGACGGCGAGCACCGCGCCACCCCCGACAGCGTCCACCAGCTCATCGGCATGGCCCCCTTCCAGGGGATCAGCGTCGGCGTCGACCGGAAGTCGCCCGTCTCCTGGCCCGTCCACGAACGCCACCGGTCCTTCCGCTTCACCGGCCGCCTGCGCTCCGTCACCTACCGGCCCGGCGCCCCCGGCCCCGACGCGCCCGAGGCCGTCGCCGCCGCGCTCAAGGAGGCCGCGGCGGCCTTCGAGTAGTCCGGCCCGCGCGCGGGCGGGCGGCGAAACCCCTGGCCGCCCGAGCGGGCCCGCGTCACCATGGCCGTATGACGTTCCAGGATCAGGCCGCCCAGGACCCCGAGGTCGCCGAAGCCGTCGCGGGGGAACTGCGCCTCATGGACCCGGCCGTCCGCGTCTCCCGGTCGCTCGCCGCCGAACTGCTCGACCCTGAGTTCGTCGAGGTCGGTGCCTCCGGCCGGCGCTGGACGTACGAGGAGATGCTCGCCGCGCTCCCCGAGATGGCCGGCAGCACCGAGGACGGGCAGCGGTACGAACCCGCCGGCCTCACCGGCAGCACCCTCGCCCCCGGCCTCGTCCACCTCACGTACGAGACGCTCCACGGCGGCCGCAGGGCCCGGCGCAGCTCGCTCTGGCGCCGCGACCCCGCCGCGCCGGACGGTTCGCGTCTGCGGATGTACTACCACCAGGCCACGCCCGTACCCGAGACGGGCCCTCAGCCGTAGGCGTCGGTGACGCAGTCGACCGCACACCGTCCCTGCTCGTACCGGCGGCGCAGCGCCGCCGCCGCGTGCCGCCGTTCGACCCCGGCGTACCCGTAGCGGTCCTGTGTCGTCCGGACCACGGCCTCGACGGTGACGATCGCCGGTTCACCCGCGCCGGCGGACCGTCGGGCCACCGCGATCACGTGGTCGGCTGCCCTCTGGAGGTCCCGGGCGTACTCCCGCTGGGCCACGGAACGCGCCCGCGAGGCGGCGAACGGGCGTACCGCCCGCCCCTTCCAGCGCACACCGGCGGTCACGAGCAGCGCACCGAACAGGACCACGAGCATCCCCACCACGGCATCGGGGTCCCACCTCATCGCCGGCCGCCTTCCCCCAGGACCAGCCCGGCCGTCCGGGCCTTCCGAGTCTAGGGCTCGGGACGCCCCTCACGCGGCCGTCCGCCGGGAGGGTGTCCGGATGTCGGCCTCCCGGCGGACGGAACGGACGAGGGGCCCGGACGCCCCGCCGGGCGTCCCCGGCCCGGAGCACGCCCGTGGTCCGGGCCGGGGCACGCCCGTGGTCCGGGCGGGGGCCTCCGGTCCGGCGGCTCGGGTGGTCCGGGCCGGAGGCCCCAGGTGGTCCGGTCCGGTGTGCCTGGCCTGTAGTCCCGAGCGTGAGCTCCGGTGTGCCCGGCGGGAAGTCCCGAGCGTGCGCTCCGGCGTCCACCCGTTTTGATGTCGGGGGTCGGCGCGTGGTTGTGTGGCCGGTCGGCGAGAGGGGTACGGCATGACGGGCAGGGCGTCCCTGGGGCGCGACTTCGGGTGGCTGTGGGCGGCGTACGCGGCCGGCACCCTGGGCACCTGGATCGCCTTCAACGCCTTCCCGCTGCTCGCCATCACCGTGCTGCACAAGGGCGCCGCCGAGGTCGCCGCCCTCGCCGCCGTGGGGGCCGCCGTGGGGTCGGCGGTCGCCGTGCCGCTCGGCCCCTGGGTGGAGTTCCGCCGCAAGCGGCCCGTGATGATCGCCATGGACCTCGCGCGGGGCGCGGCGCTGCTGAGCCTCGCCGCCGCCTACGCGCTCGACCGGCTCTCCTTCGTCCAGCTCCTGGCCGTCTCCGTCGTCGTCGCGGCGGCCGACATCACCTTCGGCGCCGCCTCCGGCGCCTTCCTCAAGACCCTCCTGGGGCCGGAGGACCGGCTCGTCGCCCAGGCCAGGTTCGAATCCACGACATGGACCGCGACCGTGCTGGGACCGCCGCTCGGCAGTGGTCTGGTCGCGCTGCTCGGCCCGGTGGCGGTGGTCCTGGCCGACGCCCTGAGCTACCTCCTCTCGGCGGTCGGCATCCGCGCGATCCGGGGGCGCGAGCCCTGGCCGGACCCCGCCCGCGAGAAACGGCCGCCCCTGCGCGCCGGTGATCTCCTCGCGGGCTGGCGGCACATCCTCGCCCACCCCCTGCTGCGTCCGCTGTTCCTCAACACCGTCCTGGTCAACGGCCTGATCATGGCGACCGCGCCGCTCCTCGCCGTCCTGATGCTGGGGCCGCTCGGCTTCGCCCCCTGGCAGTACGGGCTCGCCTTCGCGGTGCCCTGCGTCGGCGGACTCGTCGGCTCGCGGCTCGCCCGGCCGCTCGTGGCGCGCTACGGCCGGCACCGGGTCCTGCTGACCTCGGGGGTGCTGCGCGCCTGCTGGCCCGTCGGGCTGGTCCTCGTCCACCCCGGCGCCGGTGGGCTCCTGCTCGTGATGGTGGTCGAGTTCGCCCTGATCACCTGCTCGGCCGTCTTCGCCCCGGTGCTCGCCGCCCACCGTCTCGACGTGACGGCGACCGACCGGGTCGTCCGTACCCTCACCGCCTGGTCGGTCACCACGAAGGCCTCCGTCGCGGCCCTGACCGCGCTCTGGGGGCTCCTCGGCGCCGCCGTCGGGCCCCGGGCCGCCATCGGCCTCGCCGGTGTCGTGCTGCTCGCGACCCCGCTGCTCCTGCCGCGGAGGGAGCCGTCGGAGGCCACGGAGGCAGTCGGCTGAGGCCGGGGAGGACGGCGGCGGAGGTCACGGAGGCAGTCGCCCGAGGGCGGGGAGGGAGCCGGCTGCTCACGGAGCATTGACACGTGTAAGTTGACGGTGACAGGCTCCCTCCCCGGCCTCGTGCGCCCCCGCGCAGAAGGAGCAGCACTCGATGAGCAGCATCACCGTCACCACCACCCGAGGGCCCGTCCGGGGCGAGCGCCGCGCCGACGGCAGCCTCCGCTTCCTGGGGATCCCGTACGCGCGGCCGCCCGTCGGCGACCTGCGGTTCGCTTCTCCCGTGCCGCCGGAACCCTGGACGGAGCCGCTCGACGCCACCGCGTACGGCCCCACGGCCCAGCGCCGCCCCTTCGCCGAGGTCACCACGATCCCCGAGCCGTCGGTCCCGGGCGCCGGCATCCTCAACCTGAACGTCTTCACGCCCGACACCGCCCCGGCCGCCGCCCTGCCCGTCCTCGTCTGGATCCACGGCGGCGGCTACGTCGCGGGCTCGGCCGCCAGCCCCTGGTACGACGGGGCCGCGTTCAACCGCGACGGCGTCGTCCTCGTCTCCGTCGGCTACCGGCTCGGCATCGAGGGCTTCCTCCACCTGGAGGACGCCCCCGACAACCGGGGCGTACGGGACTGGATCGCCGCCCTGGAGTGGGTCCGGGACACCATCGCGGCCTTCGGCGGAGACCCCGCCAAGGTCACCGTCGCCGGCCAGTCGGCGGGCGGCGGCGCCGTCCAGACCCTGCTCGCGGTCCCGGCGGCCCGTGGCCTCTTCCGGGGCGCCCTCTCCGTCTCGGGCGCCGTCCCGCGGCCCGACGGCCCCGAGGCCGGCCGCGCCGCCGCACGGCTCCTCACCTCCCGCACCGGCGTGCCCGCCACCGCCGCGGCCCTCCGCGACCTCGGCGACGACGAGATCCTCGCCCTCCAGGACCGGCTGGCCGAACCGGGCCCCGACCGCGAGGGCCTGCCGCCGCTCCTCGCCCTCGCCCCCTTCGCCGACGGCGAGCTGATCCCCCTGCCCGCCCTTGAGGCGCTCACGACCGGCGAGGCGGGCGCGGACGTGCCCCTGATGCTCGGCTTCACCGAGCACGAGTTCACGATGTTCCCCGCCCCCGGCCCGGAAGGCCCCCCGCTGCCCGTGCTGCTCGGCGGCCTCGGCCTCGACCCCGGCAGGACGGACGCCCTCGCCGAGGCGTACGCCGAGGGCGGACCGGAGCGGATCTTCGGCCAGGCCCTGACCGACGCGACCTTCCGCGCCCCGAACCTCGCCGTCGCGGACGCCCGGGCGGAGCGCGGCCGCCCCACCTGGCTCTACGAGTTCACCTGGCGCTCACCCGTCGCGGGGCTCGCCTTCCACTGCCTGGACCTGCCGTTCGCCTTCGACCTCCTCCACGCCGAGGGGGTCACGGCCGTCGCCGGGGACGCGCCGCCGCGCGCGCTCGCCGACGCCCTGCACCGGGCCTGGGTCGCCTTCGTGACCGACCAGGACCCCGGCGCCGACTGGCCGCGCTACACCGCGGCCCGACGCGCCACGATGATCTGGGACGCCGAGCCACGGATCGCCCACGACCCCGCGCGCCGGGTCCGCGAACTCTGGCTCGACTGAGCGGCGACGGGCCGCCCCGGGGTGGCCGGCCCCGGGAGGGCGCCGCCCACCCTGGGACTCTCCACCCTGGGACCGTCTGCCCGGGACCCCGAGCGGCGGGGCCGGGGAAGGCCGGGGTCGGGCGGTCGGGCGCGCCGGGCCCGCGTCACACGCTTTTCATGCGCTGTGCATGGTCCGCCGGTACGGGCGCACCGATGATCGACTGCGTGCCAGGGGCGCTACGGCAGGCCCTCGTTCGCCCCTGGCACGCCCGTGCCGTACGTCGCCGGCGCCCCCCACCCCCGCGCAGCCGTCCCGCGACCGCCTCCCCGCCCAAGGAGCCCGCCATGCCCAGCCGCCGCCGCTTCCTCGCCGGGTCCGCCGCCACCCTCGGCCTCGGCGCCCTCCCCGCGACCGCCGTCGCCGAGGCCCAGCCGGCACCGGCACCGGCCGGGAGCGCCGCGGAGCCGACCCGCCCTCCGAACCTCGTCGTCGTGCTCGCCGACGACCTCGGACACGGCGAACTCGGCGCGTACGGCCAGAAGCTCATCGCCACCCCGCGCCTCGACGGACTCGCCGCGGAAGGGCTGCGGTTCACGGACGCGTACTCCACGGCCGCCGTCTGCGCCCCCTCCCGCTGCTCGCTCCTCACCGGTCTGCACACCGGGCACGCGACCGTCCGCGCCAACCCGTCCGGGGCACAGGGCTCCCTGACCGCCGCCGACACCACCTTCGCCCAGGTGCTCAGGGCCCGCGGATACCGCACCGGGGTGATCGGCAAATGGGGCTTCGGGCCGGAGAGCGCCGGTCAGGACAGTCACCCCAACGCCCGCGGGTTCGAGGAGTTCCACGGCTACATCGACCACGGCCACGCCCACCAGTACTACCCCGCGTACCTGTGGCACAACGGCGTCAAGGAGCCCGTCGCCGCCAACGTGGGCGGCGCCAAGGGCGCCTACGCGCCGGAGCTGCTGCGACGGCGGGCGCTCGACTTCCTCGACCGTCACGCGGCCGAACCGTTCCTCCTGCTGCTGACCCCGACCGTGCCCCACGCCCCCAGCGACATCCCCGACCACGGCGCGTACGCCTCCCGGACGTGGAGCGCCGCCAACAAGGGGCACGCCGCCCAGGTGAGCCTCTTCGACGCCCTCGTCGGCGACGTCGTCGACCGGCTGCGGGCCCTCGGCCTGGAGGACGACACGATCCTCCTCGTCACCAGCGACAACGGGCCCCACGAGGAGGGCGGGGTCAACCCCGACCTGTTCGACTCCAACGGCCCGCTGCGCGGCTACAAGCGCAACCTGTACGAGGGCGGCGTCCGCGTCCCCCTCATCGCCTGGGGTCCCGGCCGGGTCCGGACCGGCACGAGCGACCGCCCGACCCCGCTCACCGACCTCCTCCCCACCCTCGCCGAACTCGGCGGCGCTCCCGCCCCCGCCGACGTGGACGGTCTGTCGGTCGCGCCCCTGCTCGCCGGTGGCACGAACGCCGCCCGCCACGACCACCTCTACTGGTTCCGCGACGAGCGCGGTGTCACCTCCCGCGCCGACGCCCAGGACAAGCAGCGGGCCACCTGGCTGGCCGAGGCGCTGCGCAAGGACCGGTGGAAGGCCGTCCGGTTCGCCCCGGTCCGCGACCACGCCCTGCCCGACGACCAGTGGCAGGTCGAGCTGTACGACCTGGCCACCGATGCCGGCGAGAGCTCCGACCTCGCCTCCCGCCACCCCGCCCGGGTCGCCGAACTGGTCGCGCTGATGCGCTCCTCCTGGCAGGACACGTACCCCCGGACCGCGTTCGGTACGACCCTCACCGTGCCGTCCCTCGCCGTCCCGGGCCGGCCCTTCACCGTCACCGCCGCGCTCGCCAACGGCTCCGCGCGGCCCTGGAACTCACCCGCCGTCACCCTGCGCGCACCCGCGGGCTGGACCGTACGGGCCACCACGGCCACCACCGCCGGACAGCTCGCCCCCGGCGGGCGGCTGACGACCGGCTGGCAGGTCACCCCGCCCGCCGGGGCCCCCGCCGCCACCCCGTGGACCCTCACCGCCGAAGGCACCGCCCTCGCCCCGGGAGGCGTCGTACGGTACGAGGACACGGGCCTCGTCACCACCCCGCCCCCGGCGCCCACCCGCGACAGCCACCTCTCCGACCTGCCCTGGATCCATGCCGTCAACGGCTGGGGCCCCGTCGAACGCGACTCCTCCAACGGCAGGAACGCCGCCGGTGACGGCACCCCGATCGCCTTCGGCGGCACCACCTACGCCAAGGGGCTCGGCGTCCACGCCCACAGCGACGTGGCGTTCCACCTCGGCGGCGCCGGGGACCGGTTCACCGCCCTCGTCGGCATCGACGACTTCTCGGCCCGCCAGAGCTCCGCCGGCGGCACCCGCGCCACGGTGTACGGCGACGACCGCGCCCTGTTCACCAGCCCCGTCCTGACCGCCGCCGGCGGCCCCGTCCCGGTGGACGTCGACGTGCGGGGCGTGCGGGTCCTGCGCCTGGAGGTGGCGGACGCCAACGCCAGGACGTCCTTCGACCACACCTCCTGGGCCCTGGCCCGTGTCACGGTCCTCCCGGGGGCGTGAGGCGCCGTCAGTCCTCGGGCGGGACGCAGAGCACCGGGATCGTCGACATGTGCAGGAGCTTGTGGGGCGTCGAGCCCAGGAGGGCGCCCCGCATGGGGCTCTCGCCCCAGCTGCCCACCACGATGACCCGGGCCGCGTGGCGGGTCGCCGCGTCGATCAGGGCCTGGGCCGGCTTCTCGTCGAGCACCTCGACGACGGTCGGCACGCCCGCCCGGTCGGCCTCCGTGACCGCGTGCTCCAGACCGGTGCGGCCCGTCTGGCGGATGGCCTCGTAGTGCGAGCGGTACTCCTCGCCCGTCGGCCCGGGGGCCGCCGCCCCGTAGACCAGCACCAGTCGCTCGTCGAACGCGGCGGCCACCTCGACCGCGATGCGCAGCGCGCGGGCGGCTCCGGGGGACTCGTCGTAACCCAGCACGACCGACATCTCAGCGCTCCTTGCCGTGGACCATGTCGGGGTCGGCCACGCTCGGGCGCTCCTCCCAGAAGGCGGGAGACCGCAGGCGCCACACGATCATGACGATCACTCCGGTGAGGGCGATGCCGATGCCGATGACGAGCGGCGGGCCCAGACCGAACCACGACGTACCGCTGTACGAGTTCTCCGGGTCCGACATGTCGGAGACCGACCTCACCAGGAGCCAGATCAGGAGCCCGGACCCGATCAGCGGACCGAGGCCGATCAGCAGGAAGTTGTGGACGCTCTCCAGGAGGTGCCGCCGGTAGTAGACCGCGCATGCGATGCCCGTGAGCGCGTAGTAGAAGGCGATGAGCAGGGAGAGCGCGGTCAGGGAGTCGAAGAGGGCGTTGGTGCTGATCTGGTTCACCACGAGGTACCAGCCGATGGCGATGCCGGCGACCCACCAGGTGCTCACGTCGGGGGTGCGGAAGCGCGGGCTGATGTGTCCGTAGTGGGCGGGCAGGGCCCGGCGGCGCGCCATGGAGAGCGCCGTGCGCGAGGCCGGGATGATGGTCGTCTGGGTGGAGGCGATGGCGGAGGTCGACACGGCAAGGAGCAGGACCCAGTCCCAGCCGCCCAGGACGTCGGTGGCGAGCTGGGCGAAGATGAACTCCTCCTCGCCCGCGTTCTCCGCCAGGAACGTCGGTCCGGCGTACGCGACGACCGCGAAGCCCACGGACACGTACGTGACGAGGAGGATGACGGTCGACCAGAGCCCCGCCTTGCCGGGGGCGGTCGCGGAGTCCTTGACCTCTTCGGTGAGGTTGACGGCCGATTCCCAGCCCCAGTAGATGAACACGCCGAGCAGCAGACCGCCGGTGAGGGCCGCGCCGCCCGCGCCGAACGGGTTGAGCCAGCCGAGGGCGGGTTCCACGGAGTCGTACGCGCTGGTGCCGGCGTACACCTTGTAGAGCGCCACGCCCACGAAGATCAGCAGGAAGGCGACCTGGGCCAGGATCAGGACGTTCTGCACCTTGGCCGACAGCTCGGTGCCGATGACGCAGACGGCCGTCATCACCAGGATCAGCAGCACGGTGAGCGACTGGCGCACGAAGGCGTTGTCCACCCAGCTGTCCAGGCCGACGGAGAGCAGCGCGAAGCTCACGGCCACGTCCGCGAGCGAGCCGACGACCAGTACGCCGGTCATCGCGATGGCCCAGCCGCCGAGCCAGCCGGCCCACGGCCCCATGGCCCGGGTGACCCAGGAGAACGTCGTACCGCAGTCCTGGTCGACCTTGTTGAGGTAGTAGAACGCCGACGCGATGAGCAGCATCGGGACGAAGGACGCGAACATCACGCCGGGCGCGTAGATCCCGGCGAGGGCGACGATCGGGCCGATGACGGCCGCGAGGGAGTACGCGGGGGACGTCGAGTTGAGCCCGATGACGAGGGCGTCGACGAAACCGATCGCATTGGCCTTCAAACCCGGGGGTCGTCCTTCGGGTGCGGCATCCTCTGCGGTCATGGGTCCCTCGATCCGGGAGAGGTATGCCTTCATCGTAGGGAGGCCCGACCCCGCCCGCACTCCGGCGATAGCATCGCGCAGCCCGCCGTACCGCACCCGTCACAGAACGGAACGCCCGATGCAGAAGGAATTCGCGGACCTCTCCACACCCCTGGTCGCCGACGCCTGCGTACGCCTCGGGGAGCCGCTGCGCGCGGCCCCCGCCGGGGTCCTGCCGGTCGTCCCGGGGCAGCGCGTCGCAGGCCGGGCGCTCCCCGTCCGGCACTACGGCAGCGTCGACGTCTTCCTCGAGGCCTTCACCGACGCCCGGCCGGGTGACGTCCTGGTCATCGACAACGCCGGCCGCCGCGACGAGGCCTGCGTCGGCGACCTCGCGGTCCTGGAGGCCGAGGCGGCCGGTGTCGCCGGAGTCGTCGTCTGGGGCCTGCACCGGGACACCCCCGACCTGGTCGGGATCGGGCTGCCCGTCTTCTCGTACGGCCGCCACGCGCCCGGCCCCGTACGCCTCGACCCCCGGGACCCGGACGCGCTGCGCACGGCGCGGTTCGGCGCGCACGAGGTGACCGCCGCCGACGTCGTGTTCGCCGACGACGACGGCGTGCTCTTCGTGTCGGCCGCCCGGGTGGCGGAGGTGCTGGAGACCGCCCGCGCCCTGTTCCGTACCGAGCGCGAACAGGCACGTCGCATCAGGGCGGGGGACACGCTCCGCGCCCAGACCCGGTTCGACGCGTATCTGGCGGGCCGCGCCGAGGACCCCGCGTACACCTTCCGGCGGCATCTGCGCCGGATCGGCGGCGCGATCGAGGAGTGATCCCCGCCCGCCGCGGTCCGGGCCCCGGCCCCCGGTGGGAGGGGATCAGCCCTCGAAGCCGACCGTGCCGTCCGGCAGGATCGCCTCCACCCGGGCGCCGTGCTCCACGGTCCGGCTCACGGTGCAGAACTTCTCGTGCGTCAGACGCACCCCACGGGCGAACACCTCGGCGGCCTTGGGGTTGTTGTCCGGCAGCTCGAACTCGTAACTGACCCGGATCCGGCCCACCCGGCCGTCGTCCTCGGGACCCGACACCGACTCCACCAAGATCTTCAGGTCGTCGTGGTCCACGGCCCGGGCCGTCCGGTCGACGACGAGGCCACCGCAGCCGCCCATCGCCGCGAGCAGCAACTCCACGGGCGTGAACGAGGGCTGCGCGTCGGCGTCGTCGGCGGCGGCCATCCGTACCTCCGCGCCCCGGTCGTTGCGGGCGGTCCAGTTCCGGTACCCGGTGCGTACGGTCTCGATCCGGTAGTCGGCCATGGCGGCGGTCTCCTTCGTCGTGGTGTGCGTGCTCGTACGGTACGGCCGTCCACCCGATCACCCCCGCGACCCCCGCCCGTCCGAACGGACGCGCCGCTCCGCGCGCACCCCGGCAGGGGGAGGCGGGGAGATCCGCGCCGTCCCCGGAGGATCTCCGGGCCGGCGCGTCTGAGTACCCCCGTCCGCACGGCTGAGTACGCCGACCGATACGCCGCCCGCCCGCCCGCTGCTGAACTGTGACCATGACCTCCGAAGCCGGGCGCAGCCGCCCCCTCCAGCACGTCACCGCCACCGGCACGGCACTCGCCGTCGCCCTCGGCCCGCTGGTGCTCGGCGCCCTGCTCGCCCGGTCGGTGGGCGGGGACCCGATGGTCTCCGTCAACGCCCTGATCGCGGGCGGCGGCCAGCGGGCCCGGATCTCCCGGGCGCAGCTCCGCTCGGGCACCCGGCTCCGTCCCCGCGCCCGGTCGTCAGTCCGCACGCCCCTGCGCTCCCGTACGGCTCCGCTGCCGCGCCGGTCCGGCCCGGTCGAGCGGCCCGCGAGCGCCCGTCGGCCGTGGACCGCGGCCGGGCGGCGCCGGTCGACCGAGACCTGACACCGCCGGTACGAACGGCCCCCCGCCGCACCCCGGATGAGCGATGATCAACGCATCCGAGCAGAGCCCGGGGCGCAGCGCCGGACCAGGACGAAGGGCACACCGAATGGCCAGGCGGCACCGCGTGCGCGACGACCACCCCACGATCGGCACCGGGGACGGAGCCGCTCCCGGCGACGGCGCTCCCGGAGCCGGCACCGGTCGCCGCCGGTTCCTCGGGTACGTCCTCGCCGCACCCACCCTCACCGTCGCCGCCCGGCTCGGCGCCGAGGCCCTCGCCCCGAGCACGGCCGCCGCCGCGGCCCCGGCGCTCATCCCCTCACTGCCGGGACCGGCCGAACTCCTCGACCTCAACGAGCTGCTCACCCTCGCGGCCCTGCCCACCAGCCACCTCATCACCATCCGCCTCGACACGGACGGCACCGCCCACTTCGCCCTGCCGCGCGCCGAGGTCGGACAGGGCGTCACCACCTCCAGCGCCATGATCGTCGCCGAGGAACTCGACCTGCCCCTCGACAAGGTGAGGGTGACGCTCGCCGACGCCCGCCCCGAGCTGCTCTTCAACCAGCTGACCGGCGGCTCCAACACGACCTACTCCACCTACACCCCGATCCGCGTCGCCGCCGCCGTCGCCCGGGGCAGGCTCCTGCGTGCCGCCTCCCTGGTCCTCGGCGAGGCCGTCGCCACCCTCACCACCAAGGCCGGCGCCGTCGTCTCCCCGGCCGGGGCGCTGCTCGGCTACGGCGAACTGGCCGTGAAGGCCGCCGCCCTCTCCGACACCGCCGTCGCGGTCACCCTCAAGGACAGCGCCCGCTTCCGTGTCATCGGCACCGGGCAGCGCCGGGTGGACGCCCTCGACGCGGTCACCGGCCGCAAGAGGTTCGCGATGGACCTCCAGGTCCCGGACGCCCTGCCCACCATGGTCTGCCGACCGCCCACCATCAACGGCACGGTCCGCTCCGTCGCCAACCTCGCCGAGGTCCGGGCCATGCCCGGCGTCACCGACGTCGTCACCGTCTCCACCGGCGTCGCCGTCCGCGGCCGTACCTTCGGCCAGTGCATCGACGCCGTGCGCGCCCTTCGGGTCGACTGGGGGCCCGGCACCGCCGAGGGCGCCTCCGACGCCACCGTCCTCGGCGAGCTCCGCAGGGCCGAACTCCCCCTGGTGGTACCGCCGCTGCCGCTCCTCACCAAGGCGGTCGACGCCCGCTTCACCTTCCACTTCGCCAGCAACGCCGCCCTGGAGACCAACTGCGCGATCGCCGACGTCCGGGAGGACTCCGCGGAGATCTGGGCCTCGCTCAAGGCCCCGATCGTCGCGCGGGAGCAGATCGCCGTCGCGCTCGGCCTGCCCGTCTCCGCCGTCCGCGTCCACGTCACCGAGGGCGGCGGCTCGTTCGGCCGCAAGCTCTTCCACGACGCCGCCCACGAGGCCGCCGAGGTCTCCCGGGCCATGGGCAAGCCGGTCAAACTGATGTGGCACCGCACCGACGACTTCCGCCAGGGCCGTACGCACCCGATGTCCACCTCACGGGTCCGCGCCACGTACACGCTCGGCGAGGTCCTCACGTACGAGCAGCGCCACACCTCCGTGGCCACCGACTTCGGCCACGGCATCGGCGAGCTCCTCACGGCGGAGGCGGCCCGGCTGCCCGTCGCCGATCTCACCTTCTCCCAGACGATGTTCCAGCTCACCCAGATCAGCCCCTACCACCTGGGCGTCACCACCCAGCTGCTCTCCGAGACCGACAAGGGCTTCAACACCGGCTCCATGCGCAACATCTACTCGCCCAACGTGCGCTGCGCACAGGAGCTCGTCATGGACGAACTGGCCAGCCGCATGGGCCAGGACGGGTACGCGATGCGCCGCCGCCTGGTGAAGGACCCGCGCGCCCGCGCCGTCCTCGACAAGGTCGCCGAGGTGGGGGAGTGGGGGCGGACCATGTCCGCCGGCACCGCCCAGGGCATCGCCGTCCACACCGAGTACCACTCCGCCGTCGCCGTGCTCGCCGAGATCGACTGCCGCCCCGCCACCACCGGGCGGCAGATCCCCGGCGCGGTCACCGGGCCCCGCGTGACCAAGGTGGTCTGCGCCGTCGACGTCGGCCTCGCCGTCAACCCGCGCGGCCTGGAGGCCCAGATGATGGGCGGCATCTCCGACGCCATCGCCCTCACCCTGACGTCCGGCCTCCACCTGCGCGACGGACACTTCCTCGAAGGCAGCTGGGACCAGTACTTCTACACCCGGCAGTGGAACACCCCGCCCGAGCTGGAGATCATCGTGATGCCGTCGACCGGCGAGAAGCCCGGCGGTGCGGGGGAGCTGGCCGTCGCCGGCGCCATGGCCGCCGTCGCCTGCGCCTACGGCCGGGCCACCGGCACGATGCCGACGGTCTTCCCCGTCAACCACGCCGATCCGCTCGCCTTCATCCCGCTGCCGACCGTCCCGCCCGTCCCCGCCTCGCCCACCGACGGCCGCGACCGCGCCCTCTGAGCTCTCCGAGACCTGGAGTACCCGTGCCTCAGCACACCTTCATCCTGAACGGCAAGGCCGTCACCGCCGACGTCGAGGGCGACGTCCGGCTCCTCTGGGTCCTGCGTGACGTCCTCGGCGTCACCGGGCCCAAGTACGGCTGCGGGGTCGGCGTCTGCCGCGCCTGTACGAGCCACCTCAACGGCAAGGCGTTCACGCCCTGCGCCGTACCGGTCGAAGACCTCGGCCCGCAGGACGAGGTCACCACCATCGAGGGCCTCCCCGACACGGTGGGCCGCGACCTCCACCCGATGCAGGAGGCCTGGCTGGACCTCGACGTCGCCCAGTGCGGCTTCTGCCAGCCCGGTCAGATCATGAGCGCGGTGGCGGAGGTCCGGCGCGCCAGGGAGGCCGGCCGGGAGATCACCGAGGCCGACCTCGACACGATCCGCAACATCTGCCGGTGCGGCACCTACCACCGCATCCGCCAGGCCGTCCTGGAGGGCGCCCGCAGGACGGAGTGACCCCGGCGTCCGTCCGGCCTCGGCGTCCGCCCCCGCCGTCCGCCCCCGGCGTCCGCCCTACCGAGGGGACGGCGCAGGCGACGGCACGGCCGGGTTCTCCCGTACCACGTCCAGGTACTCCGCCACCGCGTCCCGGTTGCGGGTGAGGCAGCGGATCCGCTCGGTCATCCGGTCCCGTTCGTTCTCCAGGGTCGCCAGCATCTCCGGGGTGGCGTCCGGGAAGTGGATGATCCGGGGCTTGTTCAGGCAGGGCAGGATCTGCTTGATGATCCGGGTCGGCAGGCCGGCCTCCAGCAGGCCCCGGATCTGCAGCACCCGGTCCACGTTCGAACCGTCGTAGTCCCGGTAGCCGTTGGGCAGCCGGTCCGCGACGATGAGGCCCTGCTCCTCGTAGTAGCGCAGCAGTCGGCGCGGTGTTCCGGTGCGCTCCGACAGTTCCCCGATCCGCATGGGACGCCCCCTTCAGATGCACGCTTGACCCTCACATCAATGTGAGGGTTCAAGCATAGGCGCATGGCCAACCACACCACGCCGGCGGCCCGTTCGGCCGCGCCCTCCGCACCCGGGAACCCCGCCGTCCCCGCCTCCGCCGACCGACTGCCCCTCGCGGCCCTGCTCGCCCTCGCCACCGCGGTCTTCGTCACCAGCCTCACCGAGACCCTCCCCGCCGGTGTCCTGCCCGCCATGAGCGCCGACCTCGGCGTCGGCGAGGCCGCCACGGGCCAGTCGGTCACCGTCTACGCCCTCGGTACGGCCCTCACCGCCGTCCCCCTGGCCGCCCGCACCGCCGGATGGCGCCGCAAACGCCTGCTCCTCACCTCGGTCGCCGGATTCGCCGCCGCCAACACCGTCACCGCCGTCTCCTCCTCGTACGCCCTCACCATGGGCGCCCGGTTCCTCGCCGGCGTCGCCGCGGGCGTCGCCTGGGCCCTGCTCGCCGGCTACGCCCGCCGCATCGCCCCACCGCACCTCCAGGGCCGGGCCGTCGCCGTCGCCATGACCGGCATCCCTCTGGCGCTCTCCCTCGGCGTGCCGGCCGGCACCTTCCTCGGCGAGGCGGTGGGCTGGCGGGCCGCGTTCACCGCCATGACCGTGATCGCCGTCGCGCTCCTCGGCTGGATCGCCCTCGCCGTGCCCGACCTGCCGGGGGAGGCGCGGGGCGGGCGGGCCCCGGTCGCCCGGACCCTGAAGGTGCCCGGCGTCCTTCCCGTCCTGACTGTCACGTTCACCCTCGTCCTGGCCCACACCGTCCTCTACACGTACGTCGCCGCCTACCTCGGCCATGTCGGCCTCGCGGGCTCCACCGGTCTCGTCCTGCTGCTCTTCGGCGGTGCCTCGCTCGCCGGGATCTGGGTCACCGGCCGGCTGATCGACCGCAGGCTCCGGATCCTGACCCTGGCCGGAACGATCCTCTTCGCCGTGGCGGCCGCCGTGCTCGCCGTCCCGTCCGGAAGCACCGCGCTCGTCCTGACGGCCGCCGTGCTCTGGGGATTCGGCTGGGGCGGCGCACCCACCCTCCTGCAGACCGCCGTCGCCGACGCGGGCGGCGACGCCGCCGACACCGCGCAGACGATGCTGGTCAGCCTCTGGAACGCGGCCATGGCGGCGGGAGGCCTCGCGGGCGGGGTCCTGCTCGACCTCCTCGGCGCCGGGGCCCTGCCCTGGAGCGTGCTCGTCCTCCTGGTCCCGACCGTGGCCGTCGTGGCGGGCGCCCGCGCCCACGGCTTCCCCGCCCGCCGGTGAACCCGCCCGACCCCGGGCCGTGTCCGGCTGACCTGTCCCCGTCTCCCGGCCGTGTCCGGGGAGCCCCGAGGCCGCGACTTCCCGCCGTGTCCGGGCAGCAGCGGGTCCCGCCGGAACGCACGAAGGCCCCCACCGAGGCGGGTGGGGGCCTTCGTGTCCGTCACGGAGGGGTCAGACGGCCGGCGGGACCCGGGGCGGGCGTCCCGTACCGCGCGTGAGCACGTAGCCGCCGATGCCCGCGAGGGCCGCGAGGACGCCACCCGCTCCGGTCCAGAGCCAGCGGTCGGACCACCAGCCGGAGGACCAGCCGTCCTCCGGGGCCGCGGCCTCGACGGCCGAGGGCCGGCCGGCGTCGGCGTCGGCCTCCGCCTGGTCGGCGGTCGTCGCCCCGGGCACGAGCGGCGCGGCGAGCGAGCCGTCTGTGGCGTGGGCGCCGCCCTGGTCGCGGACGCTCACCCCGACCTGGGTGGTGAAGGGCTGGCCGAGGTCCTCGTCCGGCAGGCCGGTGACGGTGAGCCGCACGTAGTAGCTGCCGGGCAGCGGGTCGTTCGCCCAGGCGTCGGCCGAGGCGCGGACCGGCCGCAGCACACAGGACAGCCGCACGGAGTCGGCCTCCTTCGCCGCCGTCCGCGACTGCGTCCCGTACATGCACGGCTGACGCCGTCGCAGCCCGTCGTACACGTCGATCCGCCAGGTGGCGGGACCGTGCCGCAGGGCCGCGTCGGGCAGGTCGACCGTGGCGTCCACCGTCGGGCGCTGCCCGGTGTCCGCCGGGAACACCCAGTAGAGGTAGTCACCCGTGGCGGCCGGAGCGGTCGCCCGCTGCCCGGGCAGGAACCTCGCGGCGGTACGGAAGGTGGTCCCGGCCTCCAGCGGACCGGCGGTGGACCGGGTGTCCTCGTCGGGGGACGCGGTCGCGGAGGGGGAGTCGGCCAAGGCCGCCGGGGCCGCGAGACCGAGCAGGGCGGCGCCCGCGAGCGCGGCCGTGGTGAGCGTGCGGACGGTACGCATCAGTGGGTCCTCCAGACAGCGACGCGCCAGCGGGACAGCCAGCCCCAGAGCAGACCGGCCACGAAGCCGACGAGTACCAGCGCGCCCAGCAGCCACCAGCCGCGGCCGAGGCCGAACGACGCCACGTCCGAGGCGGTCGAAGGACCGTCGACGACGTCGACCGTCAGCTCGATCGGCATGCCGGGCGTCGTCTTGACCGACGGGGGCGCGGAGAACGAGTTGCTGACCTGGAGACAGACCGTCTCCGCGGCCGGCTTGGCGTCGCCCGGCCCGTCGTCGAGCTCCGGCTTCGGGTAACGCAGGCCGGTCGAGATCACGTCGGTACGTCCGTCGCCCGTCTCGGAGCCGCGGACGATCTCCCGGCCGTGCCGGGTGACGGCGCGCAGCAGCACCCCGTAGTCGTTGTTGACGGCACGGTCGGCCGACACGCTGACGGAGGCGCGCAGTTCCTGACCGGGCAGCAGGTCCACCCGGTACCAGCGGTGCTGGCCGAAGGACTCGCGGTCGGTGTAGAGGCCGGGCTTCAGCTGCGGCGCGTCGGCGCAGCGCACCGCGCCCTCGGTGGCCACCGGGGTGACGACCGGGTCCGCGGCGCGGTCGACGAGCTGACGGACCCTCCGGGAGAGGTCCTCGGTGCGGTGGACCGAGGTGTACGTGCCTCCGGTCGCCTCCGCGATGCAGGTGAGCTGCTGCCGGGTCTTGGCGTCCGGCACCAGGCCCAGGGTGTCGATGACGAGGTGGATGCCCTTCGCCGCGATCTCCCGCGCCACCTGGCAGGGGTCGAGCGGGGCGCAGGTGTCCTCGCCGTCCGTGATGAGCACGATCCGGCGGGTGGCGTCACCGCCCTCCAGGTCCTTGGCGGCGCCGAGCAACGCCGGGCCGATCGGCGTCCAGCCCGTGGGCGCCAGGGTGGCCACGGCGGTCTTGGCCTCGGTCCGGTCGAGCGGGCCCACCGGGTAGAGCTGCCGGGTGTCCTTGCAGCCGCGCTTGCGGTCCTGGCCGGGGTAGTCGGCGCCCAGGGTGCGGATGCCGAGCTGAACCTCCTCGGGCACCGCGTCGAGGACCTCGTTGAAGGCCTGCTTGGCCGCCGTCATGCGGGACTTGCCGTCGATGTCCTTGGCCCGCATGGAGCCGCTGACGTCGAGGACCAGCTCGACCTTGGGGGATTCCTTCGGCGCCGGACCGTCCGCGGTCGCGCTCGTCGGCAGGAGCGCGACGCTCAGGGCGGCGAGCAGCGCGCAGGCCCCGGTCGCCAGCCGTTTTCTCGTGATCATCGCCGGATCGTATTGATGATCCTCCGACAATCCAAAACGAGGACGGGGCCGGGGTCGGACACACGGAGCCACCGCTACCGCCTCACCGTCCGCTGTGCCGACCTTCCACGCATCGGCCACAGCCCACCACGGTCGACGCCTACGGCACCGACATCGTTCCGATGCTCGGCGGGGCGTCACCGGAGGCGCGTGCGCGGTCCGATGCCGCCGGGCCTTCGGGGGACCGGTGGCGGCCCGGTTCCTCAGCGCTCCGTGGGGGCGAGTCCCCGCAGGCTCAGCCAGCGCAGGTGCTCGACGGCCGTCGCGCCCCTCCCGCCCGCGTGATCGGCGAAGGGCCATTCCCTGATGTCCTTCTCGCCCGCGTAGTTCCGGTAGGCCGCCAGTACGGTGGACGGCGGGCAGATGGGGTCCATCAGCCCGGAGCTGAACAGGGCTGGGGCCGTCGCCCGTCGTGCGAAGTGCACGCCGTCGAAGTGGGCGAGGGTCCCGAACGCCCGCTCGGCCGCGTGCGGGGCG
This sequence comes from Streptomyces sp. Qhu_M48, assembly GCF_051305195.1. Taxonomy (NCBI): domain Bacteria; kingdom Bacillati; phylum Actinomycetota; class Actinomycetes; order Kitasatosporales; family Streptomycetaceae; genus Streptomyces; species Streptomyces sp. Qhu_M48. Next base: position 3,464,009 of record NZ_CP195432.1, read on the forward strand.
TGTCGGCGCAGGTAGTCGACGATCTCCGTGTACGGCCCCTCGGTCGCGGTCTCGGCGCCCCGCCGGATGTGGCACAGGAACGGCACGTCGGGGAGGGCGCCGGCGATGCCGTCGCCGGCCAGACCGGCCACGGCGAGGGCGAGGCCACCGCCCTGGCTGGCTCCCTGGACGACGATCCGGTCCGGGTCCACGTGCGGGAGGGAGCGCGCGACGTCGACGGCGAGGACGCAGTCGGTGACGAGGCGGCGGTAGTAATGGTCGTGGGGATCCTCGATCCCCCGGGTCATGTAGCCGTGCACCCAGTGGGGGTACGCGTCCGGGTGGGGGTCCGGGGTGTCGTGGCCCTGGCCGCGGCTGTCGACGACGAGTTGGGCGTAGCCGGCGGAGGCGTACAGGAGGTGGTCGGTCACCAGGCCCCGTCCGCCGCTGTATCCGAGGTAGGTGATCACCGTCGGCAGCGGTCCCTCGGTCTGCGACGGGAGGACTAGCCAGGCGGCGACCGGGTGGCCGCCCCAGCCGGAGAACCGTACGTCGTAGGTGTCGAGGGTGGTCAGGGGGGAGTCCCGCACGGGACGTACCTCCGGAGCGCGGCCGGCCTCGCGGGCCGTCCGCAGGGACTCGGACCAGAAGGCGTCGAAGCCGTCCGGCTCGACAGGCGGTTCGTCCCGGGCGGCCGGGTGGTCAAGGGGCAGGTCGGTGTACGGCATGGGGGTTCTCCTCGGAACGGGGTGACCGCGCCGGGAGCGGGGCGCGGTCGTCGTCGGACAACGGGAGGGGTGGAACGCTGTCGAGTGCTCCGTGGACCCTCGCGTTCCGCCCTCCGTGACAACCCGACAGTGGCTGCCGAGCTCACTCTGCCCCGTTCTTGACAACGATGTCCAGCAAAGCCTTCCCGGTACATCCGGGGCCCGGGGAAATGACGCCCACCCCGCGACCACCGGAACGGTCGGACTGGCACTGCCTCTTCGAACCTGGCCGTCGCGCAGTCCGACAGCGGACCACGCCGCATACTCCCGCGCTTGCCGTCCACACGACACGACACCTCGACGTACGGCACAGCGCTCTCCACCCCTCTCGATACCGACATTCGACACCCCCAGCGTGATCGCCCCTCCGACTGGATTCACTGTCAGAAAGGCCGGAACGACGGGGTCGCCCCGGTCAGAAAGGCCCGGACTTCTTCGTGCGTCGGCTGGATGGCGCGGCGGTGGTCGTCGAGGTCCGTGCCGACGACCGGATCGCGCCGCGGGACGCCGAAGCGGTCGACTCGACGCGCGGGGCCCGCGAGGAAGTCGGGTGGGAGGTCGAGCGGGTCGGGGGCTCCGGAGGCGGTGCTGCCGACGAACGTCCGGTGGCTGTCGCGCTCCCGTCACCCGCGCTGCCGGCGGGAGCCGGACGCAGCTCGGCTGATGGAGGCCTTCTCACGACCGGGGCCGCTGATGGTTGGGACTGACGCTGCTGGATACCGGATCGCGACGCTGCCCGTGTTGTTCCACCTCTTGTGGAAGCACGAGTTGTCGACCGAGGAGGCGCAGCCCCTCTTCGGAGGGTGAGCCGGGTTCGGCGGTGTAGATGGTGAGGGTGAGGCCGGGTTCGGCGGCCATCTCCAGGCCTTCGTAGGCGAGGGTCAGCTCGCCGACGGCGTGGTGGTGGAAGCGTTTGGTGCCGGTGCCGTGGTGGCGGACGTTGTGGGCACCCCAGCGGGTGCGGAAGTCGTCGCTGCGGGTGGAGAGCTCGCCGACGAGGTCGTGCAGACCCTTGTCGTGGGGGTTGCGGCCGGCTTCGGTGCGCAGGATCGACACGGCGACCTCGGCGGCCTGGTCCCAGTCGGGGTAGAAGCGCCGGGAGGCGGGGTCGAGGAAGTTGAAGCGGGCCAGGTTGGCCTGGTTGTGGGGCGTGGCGTAGACGTCGTCGTAGAACGCGCGGGCGAGCTGATTGGTCGCGAGCAGGTCCATGCGGCCGTTGCGCACGAAGGCCGGGCCGGCGGTGACGGCGTCCAGGACCCATTGCAGGCTGCGGTGCGCCTTCCACTGCGGGCTACGCCGCCTGGGGCGGGTGAGGGCGTCGGAGCCGTCCGCCGCGTGGGCGAGGTTCAGCAGGTGGGCGCGTTCGGCGTCGCCGAGCTTGAGGGCGCGGGCGAGGGCTTCCAGGACGGCGGGGGAGGCGCCGCCGAGGTTGCCGCGTTCGAGTCTGGAGTAGTACTCCACGCTCATGTCAGCCAGGGCCGCGACCTCGCTCCTGCGCAGGCCGGGCACCCGTCGCCGGCTGCCGGAGGGCAGGCCCGCCTGCTCGGGAGTGATCTTGGCTCGCCGCGAGGTCAGGAACTCGCGGACCTCTGCTTGGTTGTCCACGCCTTCGACGGTACGTCCAGCCCGCGGCGGAAGGGACGCACTGGCGGTACACCCTTTGACCGTGCCTCGCCGCACGCGCCAGGAGCGGGTTACCTGGATGACGTGGTGCTTCTCGCTCGGCCGTGAGTCGGGCGGGTGGAAGGCCACCTGGTCCTGCACTCGGCGACGGCCGCTCCTCCGGTACGGCGCCTCGGCTCGCGAAGGAAACCCCTCTCATGCGCGGCGCGATGATCTACGCTCCCGGCGACATTCGTTTCGAGACGCTGGACGACCCCGAGATCCTTCACCCCACCGACGCGATCATCCGCACGGCGGTGACGTGCGTGTGCGGCTCGGATCTGTGGCCCTACCGAGGAGCCGAGCCGACCGACGCGCCCCACCCGATGGGCCACGAGTACGTCGGCTTCGTGGAGGAGGTCGGCTCCGAGGTCACTTCGGTCAGGCCGGGCCAGTTCGTGATCGGCTCCTTCGCCACCTCGGACAACACCTGCGCGAACTGCCGGAACGGCTTCCAGTCCAACTGCCTGCACCGCGAATTCATGTCCACCTGCCAGGCCGACTACGTCCGCATCCCCAACGCCCGGGGCACCCTGGTCGCCACCGACGACATCCCGGGCGAGCAGCTGTGGCCGGGCCTGCTGGCCGTCTCCGACGTCATGGGCACCGGCTGGTGGGCCGCGGACGCGGCCGAGGTGAAGCCCGGCTCGACCGCTGTGGTGGTCGGGGACGGCGCGGTCGGCCTGTGCGCGGTGATCGCCGCCAAGGAGAGGGGCGCCGACCGGATCATCGCCATGTCCCGCCACGCTTCCCGGCAGAAGCTGGCCCGCGAGTTCGGCGCCACCGACATCGTCACCGAGCGCGGCGACGAGGGCGTCGAGCGGATCAAGGAGCTGACCGGCGGGATCGGCGCCGACAGCGTGCTGGAGTGCGTCGGCACCGGCGAGGCCATGCGGCAGGCCCTGCACTCCGCCCGGCCGGGTGGCACCGTCGGCTTCGTCGGCGTCCCCCACGACGTCGCCGTCGACGGCCAGGAACTGTTCTTCTCCCACGTCGGCCTGCGCGGCGGCCCCGCCCCCGTACGCCGCTACCTGCCCGACCTCATCGACCTCGTCCAGTCGGGCCGTATCGACCCGGGCAAGGTCTTCGACCTCACCCTCCCCCTGGAGCAGGTCGCCGAGGGCTACCAGGCCATGGACGAGCGCCGAGCCATCAAAGCCCTCCTGAAGCCCTGACCCTCACCTCGCCGCACACGGGACCGCACCTGTCCGCGCCCTGTGGGGGCGCTCCCGCCGGCCGCCGCCCCCGCCGCCGTAGCCGCCGACGCCGAGCACCCCAGCCCCGCCGTCCTGGCCGAGCGCCTGTACACGATGCACACCGAACGCGACGGGTTCCGGCACCTCGCCGAGCCTCTGCCCGAGTGAAGGGACGCATTACTCCATGCCCTCCACACCCCGACGGACTCTGCTCCGCGCCGCCCCGGCCGCCGCCCTGCTGGCGCTCGCCGCGTGTTCCAACGACGCTCCGGGCGCGACCTCGCCGTCCGCGTCCTCCTCTGCGGCGGGACGGCAGGAGACCACGGCGCCCCCCGCCCCCTCCGGACCCGACAGGAACACCGCCATGGACGTCCGTGTCACCCTCGACGGCCGGCCCGTCGACGCGACCTTGAACACCAGCCCCGCCGCCCGCGACCTGGCCACCTTGCTCCCGCTCACCGTGGATCTGAAGGACTTCCACGGCACCGAGCGGATCGGCGAGCCGCCACGCAAGCTCACCACCGACGGCGCCCCCGAGCCGGCCGCGCCCGGGGTCGGCGACATCGCCTACTACGCACCGTGGGGCAACCTGGCCCTCTTCTACCAGGACGGCCCCTCCGCCTCCACGGACCTGCTCATCCTCGGCCATATCGACGCCGACGCCGATCAGCTGGCCAGGGCCGAGCGGATCACCATCGAGACCGCCTCCTGACCGCCCCCACCCCTCGCTCGTACGGAAGGAAGCCTTTGATGCCCGCCGCAGACGGGACCTCCCCCAGCAAGCCGCCCCTCGTCGTGTGGGTGCTCGCCGCCGGCACCTTCCTGATGGGCACCACCGAGTTCGTCATCGCCGGCATCCTCCCGGACATCGCCCCTGACCTCGGCGCCGGCGTCTCCCACGCCGGACTGCTGATCACGGCCTTCGCCGTCGGCATGATCGTCGGCGGTCCGACCATGGCCCTGGCCACCCTGCGCCTGCCTCAGCGCCTCACCCTCGTCATCGCCCTGGCGGTCTTCGCCGCCGGGCACGTCGTGGCAGCCCTCACCAGTTCCTTCACCGTCGTCCTGGCCGCCCGATTCGTCACCGCGCTGGCCACCGGCGCGTTCTGGGCGGTCGGATTCGTCATCGCCACCACCGCCGCGGGGCCCGCGAACGCCACGCGGGCCGTCAGCGTGATGATGGGCGGCCTGACCCTGGCCAACGTCGTGGGGGTCCCCGCCGGGTCCCTCATCGGGCACGTCACCGGCTGGCGCGGTCTGTTCTGGGCCCTGGCCGCACTCGCCGCCCTCGCCGCCGCCGTGATCGGGTACTTCATCCCCCGAACGGAGCAACGCGCCCTGGTTTCCGTCCGGGACGACATCCGGGCACTGCGGCACGGCCGCCTGTGGCTGGCACTGGCCTCTGCCGTGCTGATCATGGGCGGTGTGCTGGCCGTCTACACCTACATCACGCCCCTGCTGACCGACCGTGCGGGCATCCCGGACGGTGCCGTGCCGCTGGTGCTGATCGTGTTCGGCGCCGGCGCGCTGGGAGGCACCGCGATCGGCGGCCGGTTCGGCGACCGCCGTCCGATGGCCACCACGATCACGGCCGCCGCAGCGACCGCGCTGATCCTGCTCGCGCTGATCCCGCTGTCCACCACCCCGGCCGCCGCCATCACCCTGATCTTCCTCATGGCCCTGGCCGGGTTCACGATCAACCCGGTTGTCACCGCCCTCGCGGTCCGCGTGGCCGGCGACGCCCCCACCCTCGCCTCCGCGCTGACCACGTCCGCGTACAACACAGGCATCGCCGCCGGCTCCGCGCTCGCCGGGCAGGCCCTCGCCTCTTCCCTCGGTCTGACCGGCCCCGCCCTGATCGGCACCGTCTTCGCGGGCCTGACCCTGCTGCCTCTGATCGCCCTGGCCGTCACGACCAAGCGCGGGACGACGCGCACCGTCGCCCACAGCGGTCCCGACGCGCCTGTCCCGACAGCGCGCAAGCCCGCTGAAGCGACGTCGGCGCGGACCTGAACCGGTCCGGCCGTCCCACACCCCAGCTATCTGGAGCCCTCATGGACCTCAAGCGCCCCACCTATGACTTCACCGGGCAGGTCGCCTTCATCACCGGCGCCGGCTCCGGCATGGGCCTGGCCGCCGCCCGGGCGTTCGCCGCGTCCGGCGCCGCCGTCGCCCTCGCCGACATCGACGAGAAGGCTGTCACCGCCGCCGCGAAGGAACTCACCGACAACGGGCACCAGGCTCTCGCTCTGGTCTGCGACGTCACCGACGAGGACCAGGTCGCCGCCGCCATCGACCGCACCGTGGAAACCCTCGGACGGCTCGACATGGCCTACAACAACGCCGGCATCATGCCCCCGCCCACCGACGCCGCCGACGAAAGCGCCGATCAGTTCGACCGCGTCCAGGACATCAACCTGCGCGGCGTCTGGGCCGCGATGAAGCACGAACTACGCCACATGCGCACCCAGGGAAGCGGCGCCATCGTCAACTGCTCCAGCCTCGGTGGCCTCGTCGGCAATCCCGGCCGCGCCGCCTACCACGCCTCCAAGCACGGCGTCATCGGCCTGACCAAGAGCGCCGCACTCGAATACGGCTCCCGCGGCATCCGCATCAACGCGGTGTGCCCCGGCACCATCAGCACCCCCATGGTCGACGCCATGGTCGAAGGCGGAGAACTCGACCGCACCCAGGCCGAGACCGGCCAAGCCATCCACCGGCTCGGCACCGCCGACGAGATCGCCCAGGCCGTCCTGTGGCTGTCCAGCCCTGGCGCCGGCTACGTCACCGGAGTCGCCCTGCCCGTCGACGGCGGCTACACCGCCCAGTAGCCGCTCGGCTTCCACCACACCATCAGAACTGTCCGACCCCATCACCCCTCTCGCCTGCTACGCGGGCCGGCCCCACGCCATGACAGCGGTCAACGAACTCAGGAAGATCGCCGACCAGCGCGGCTCTTCCTGAACCTGCCTCCTCTCTCGCCCAACGCCCCCATCGGACAAGGATGAAGACCATGGAGCACATCACCTCGACCCCGACGGCCAAGGCCCCGGCCGAGCGGTTCACCGGCGACGTCTACCTCAACCCGATCGAGGCCCCCACCGCCCCCGCCCGCCTCGCCAGCGCCCTGGTCCGCTTCACCCCTGGTGCCCGCACCAACTGGCACAGCCACGCCAACGGCCAGACCCTCTACATCATCGACGGCATCGGTCTGGTCGGTACCCGCGATGGCCACGTCGTGCGCGTCAGCGCCGGGCAGACCGTCAAGTGCGCGGCCGGTGAGGAGCACTGGCACGGCGGCACCGACACCACGCTGATGGCGCACATCGCCATGGTCGTCGGCGACGCCGACAGCGACGGCACCACCTGGCTGGAGCCCGTCACCGACGAGCAGTACACCCACGCTCTCAACGGCACGAACGGGGGTTGACCCACCTCACGCGACCAGGAGAGAGATGGCTTCGTCGCGGCCGTCCCTCCGCTCCTTCAGCCGTTCGAGGAAGGCGTGGGCCGCACGGCGACCGACAGCGGTGTCGGGGAAGAAGAGGTACTGCTTCGGGTCCTTGCGGGTCAGGACGGCTCTGAGGGTGTCCTTGATGGTGAGTCGGGTGACCTTGTCGATGCCGGGTCCTCCGGCGGGACCCGTGCCCGCGAGGACGACCTTGCGTACGAGCCGGGGTTCCCGCACCGCGATGACCTGGGCGACGAAGCCGCCCATGGACAGACCGAGCAGGTCGACCTGGTCGTACCCGAGGGCCTTGATGAACAGCACGGTGTCGCGGGCCATCGCCTCGATGGTGTCGGGCGTGGAACCGCCCGACGCGCCGACGCCGCTGGCGTCGAAGGTGATTTCCCGGCGCTGGGCGGCGAGCCCGTCGACGACGCGGGGGTCCCAGTCGTCCAGGACCGCGGCCAGGTGGTTGAGGAGGATCAGCGGTACGCCGTGGTCCGGCCCGAGCTGCCGGTAGACGAATTCCACGCCGCGCACGGAGACGGAACGGGTCGGCGTGTTCGCGTACGACGTCGGGGTGGGGGCGGGGGAACCGCGCGCTGCGCTCATGACCGGGTCCTCGGATGGTGTGTGGGGGAGTGGGGTGAACGGGATCTCTCGTCGCCGGAGGTGACCGGTGCGTCGGCTCGATTCCGCCGTCATGCCATCGCGACGACGACCTTGCCGGCCCTGGCCCGTCCCTTCTCGACGTACTCCATGGCCTGGAGGGTGTCGTCGAACGGGAAGACGGTGTCGACGACGGGGCGGATCTCTCCGGCGTCGACGAGGCGGGTGAGTTCGCGCAGCTGGTCGCCACTGGCCTTCATGAACAGGAACGAGTACGTCACCCCATGACGCTTGGCGCTGCGCCGGGTCGTGAAGCTCAGTGCGCTCATGGCCAGGCGTAGGACCGCGTTGACGCCGAGTTCGCGGGCGAAGGCGGCGTCGGGCGGGCCCGCGACGCTGATGGCCATTCCGCCGGGCTTGAGGACCCGCAGGGATCTGGCGAGGTTCTCGCCTCCGAGGCTGTCCAGGACGAGGTCGTATCCGTCGAGGAGGGTCTCGAAGTCCTGGGTGCGGTAGTCGATGACCTCGTCCGCGCCGAGCTCCTTGACCAGATCGGCCGTGGCGGCGCTCGCGGTGGTGGCCACGTACGCGCCCAGTGACTTGGCCAGCTGGACGGCGATGGAGCCGAGGCCGCCCGCGCCCGCGTGGATGAGGACCTTCTGGCCCGGCCGTACACGTGCCCGTTCGACCAGCGCCTGCCACGCGGTCAGGGCGACCAGGGGGAGGGAGGCGGCCTCGGTCATCGTGAGGCCGGCCGGTTTGGGGGCCAGGTCGTCCTGGTGGACGGCGATGAACTGGGCGAAGGTGCCGATGCGGTCCTTGTCGGGCCGGGCGTAGACCTCGTCGCCCACCGCGAAGCGGGTGACGGACGGGCCGACACGGATGACCTTTCCCGCGAGGTCGTTACCCAGGACGAGCGGGAGACGGTAGGGCAGGAACGCCTTGAAGGCCCCGTCGCGGAGCTTGATGTCCAGCGGGTTGACGCTGGCCGCCCGGATCTCGACCAGGACGTCCTCGGCGCCCACCTGCGGGTCGGGTACCTCGGCTGCGTGCGTTTCGGCCGGGCCGCCGTACCTGTCGAGCAGGAATGCCTTCATCGTCGTCTCCGTTCCGTCTCCCTCCAGGGAGGGCGGGGTTTCCGTTCGTCCCGGGCTTCCCCCGGTACGAGACAGTTTGTGGCGTTCTCTTGACTGCGGGGCGGGGGTACCGCTCACTCGGCCGCGTCCGCTCTGCAGGCCCCCGGCACGACCAGGGCGGTCACGCGATCGGCGCCGCCTCCCTGGAAGCGGTCCAGGGAGGCGGCGATCCCTTCGGGGGCTCGCCGAGTGGCACCGCGCTGACCTCGCTCAGACTCGTGCCCGGGCCAGGGGAGCCTCAGGCGGCGCTCGGCTGCGGCGTGGCTGCCAGGCTCTGCTTGACGTACCGGCTGGTCTCGTCGGCGAGGATCTCGGGCAGGCCCGTCTCGATACCGTGCAGGGCCTGGGCCGCGACGTCGGAGGCGGCGGTCTTCTGGTCGGCGGGGACGCCGGCGGCCATGTCGGTGTCCATGTAGCCGACGTGCAGCGCCGAGACGGCGATCCCGCGAGGCGCCAGTTCGTCGCGGGTCGCACCGGTCAGCGCCCAGGCGGCGGCCTTGGACGCCGCGTAGGAGCCGAGTCCTGCCGGGTGCAGCCAGGAGAGGGCGGACAGGACGTTGAGTACGGCGCCGCCGCCGTTGGACTCGATGACGGGGGCGAAGGCGCGGGTCGCGGCGAGCGGGCCGAAGAAGTTGGTCTCCATCTCCCGGCGCACCTCGTCGGTGTCGCCTTCGATCAGCGTCGCGCCGGTGGAGATGCCCGCGTTGTTGATCAGCAGGGTCGCATCCGACGCGACGCGGGCGGCCTCACGTATCGACGTCTCGTCCGTGACGTCGAGCCGCAGCGGGATCACGCCCGGCACGTCGACCGTCTCGGGGCGGCGGGCCGCCGCGTACACCTTCGCGCCGCGCTCCACGAGCTGGGCGGCCAGGTGCCGCCCGAGGCCCCGGTTGGCTCCGGTGACGACCGCGACCGCGTTCTTCAGTTCCATGGCTGCTCCTGGTCTTCGGCGGGCGCCGTCGAGCTGCCCGCACGTTTTAGATTATGCAACCAATCTAAACACGGGTCTACGATAGATGCCAGTCGACATCCAAATGGGAGGGTGACCATGGGCCGCGTATCGAAGGCACAGGCGGAGGAGAACCGCAGGCGGGTGGTGGACACCGCCTCGCGGCTGTTCCGCGAGCAGGGCACTCACGTGAGCGTCGCCGACCTGATGAAGGCGGCCGGCCTGACCCACGGCGCCTTCTACAAGCAGTTCCCCTCCAAGGAAGCACTCGTCGACGAGGCCACCGCCCACGCCTTCGGCGAGCTCGCCCGGGCTCACTCCGCAGGGCTCGCACGGTACGAAGGGCGGCACGACGCCGCCCAGCGGGCGCTGATCGACGCCTACCTCTCCGTCGAACACCGCGACGACCCCGCGGGCGGCTGCCCGGTCGCCGCGCTGGCCACGGACATCGCCCGCGAAGGCGGGGGGCATGAGGCCCGTCGTGTCTACACCGAAGGGGTGGCCGACTTCGCCGACTTCCTCAGCGGTGACGACCAGGACGGCATCGTCCGTCTCTGCACCCTGTTCGGCGCGTTGGTCCTGTCCCGGGCCACCGAGGGCTCCCCGCTCTCGGAGGAGATCCTGATCGCCGCCCGCGGCGCCTTGGCGGAAACCGCCTGATCAGCGCCGCGGCGAAGGCGCACGTCGGTCACGCTCGCGGGCGTCCACGCTCGCCGCCGGCGCGAGGAACAGCAGGGCGGGCACGGCCGGTGCCGGCGGCGCGGCATCACTCGCGCCGAGCCGCTCGTCCCGGCGCGGCGGAGATGCCTCCCCGGGGCGCGCGGGGGTGGCGAAGGCTTCGCCGTGGCGGGCTCGGCGGGCTCGGCGGGGTGGCCGAAGACCGTCTCGCGCCGTCCCGCCCGGCGCCGGCGGTCTCACCGGATGGCGCGGGGGAAGGCGAAGGCGTTGTGCCCGCACCTGCTGACGCGCGGCGAACGCGTGTACGTTGCCGCGCGGGACGTGCGCCTCTCCCCGTGGTGCCCGCAACGGCGTTCGGGTCTCGTGCCGATGACGAACGACGACTCGGACCCGGCATCGTTGGTGCCGGGGGATGCCGCTGGCTGCCATGGCCCTGAAGCGGATGTCGCTGCCTGCATCGCCCTGAAATGGATGCCGCGGGCTGCCCCCGCCCTGAAACGTGATGCCGCGGGCTGCCACCGCCCTGAAACCGCGAAGACGATGGGGCCTGGATCCGGATGGCCCGGCCCGGCGGTGTCGACCCGCACCGGGGTGGCGGGCTGTCGGACGGTGCCCCATCGCCCGGACTCCGCCCTCCTGCGCTGGTGAAGCCGGCGCGGCGCTGGGCGGTGGGGGGCGTCGGGCCCGGCAGGCGTCCGCCTCAGGTCTCGCGCCGGTCATGTGACTTAACCGGATCCGTTCCTCTCTAGACAACGTTGTCAGTCGACGGCAGAGTGGTGCTCCGCACAGTTCGGAAGGTTCTGGAGAGGTGGGACGGATGGTGTACGGAGCGCTGGACATCGGTGGTACGAAGATCGCCGGGGCGCTGGTCGATACCGAGGGGCGCGTGGTGGCGCGGGCGCAGCGGCCGACGCCCGCGCGCGAGTCCGCCGAGGCGATGATGGCCGCGGTGACCTCGGTCGTGGACGAACTGGCCACCCGTCCCGAGTGGGCTTCGCTGCTCTGCCTGGGGATCGGGAGTGCCGGACCCGTGGACACCTTCGCGGGCATGGTGAGCCCGGTCAACATCCCGGCCTGGCGTTCCTTCCCTCTGGTGGCGCGGGTGCGGAGCCATCCCGCCGTCCCGGCGGGCATCGAGCCGGTGCTCGTCGGTGACGCGGTCGCCATGGCAGCGGCGGAAAGCTGGGTCGGTGCGGCGCAGGACGCGGCGAACGCCCTGTGCATGGTCGTCTCGACCGGCGTCGGCGGCGGCCTGATCCTGGGAGGGTCCGTACATGCGGGGACGACCGGGAACGCCGGTCACATCGGGCACATCACCGTCGACCAGAACGGCCCCGCGTGCCCCTGCGGCGCCCAGGGATGTGTGGAGCGCTACGCCAGCGGGACGGCGATCGCGGCGTACGCACTGGAATCGGGCTGGACACCCCCGGCCGGCCTTTCCGCCACCGCCCGCGAGGTCGAGGTCTCGGCCCGTGCCGGCGATGCGAGGGCGCTCGCCGCGTTCGACCGGGCCGGCCGCGCCCTGGCCGCCGCCATCGCGGCGACGGCCGCGCTCGTCGAACTCGACCTGGTCGTCGTCGGAGGCGGGGTCTCCCAGGCGGGCGAGCTGTTGTTCGCGCCGCTGCGGCACCACCTGAAGTCGTACGCCGTCCTCGACTTCACCCGTGGCGTTCCGGTCGTGCCCGCCGGGCTGGCCCTCGACGCCGGACTGATCGGCGCGGCCGCCGTCGGCGCCGCCACCGCCACCGCCACCGCGGCCGCCGTCGGCGCTGCCACCGTCGGCGCCGCCGCCTCCGGGCTGTCCCGCGCCGGAGCGGGCAGTCGGGGGCGGACGGCCCACTGATCTCCGGCCTCCACCGGATGCGGGCGGGGCCTTCTCCTCGTGCTCGCGTACACCGGCACCGAGCGCCCTTCAGGACGCCGTGGCGGAGCCCCGACCTTCCACCTCACCGTACGCACTCCAGGAAATGACCATGGACCTCCTCCGCAACACCGTCCAGCCCTACGACTGGGGCTCCCGCACCCTGCTGCCGGAACTCATGGGCGTGCCGCCCACCGGAGCACCCCAGGCCGAACTCTGGATGGGTGCCCATCCGACGGCGCCCTCCCGAGTGTTCAGGGGTGAAGTCCTGACACCGCTGGACCGGGTCGTCGCCGAGGATCCGGAGGGTGAACTCGGAGGGGTCACCGTACGCCGATTCGGGCCCCGACTCCCGTTCCTGCTCAAGCTCCTGGCCGCCGACGCACCGCTCTCCGTCCAGGTGCACCCGGACCTCGCCCAGGCCCAGGCCGGGTTCGCCAGGGAGAACGCACTCGGCGTACCCCTGGACGCACCGCACCGCACGTACCGGGACGGCCAGCACAAGCCCGAGATGATCGTCGCCCTCACCCCGTTCCGGGGCCTCTGCGGCTTCCGGTACCCGGCGGACACCGCCGACCTGCTCGACTCCTTGAAGGTGCCCGCGTTGCGGCCGTACATCGAGACTCTGCGCACCGTTCCCGAGCCCCAGGCACTCGCGGAGGTGTTCGGGGCCTTCCTCCGTCCGTCGGCGGACCTGCTCGACGCCGTCGCCCAAGCGCTGGCAGTCGCGGTGGCAGGCTCGGAGGAGGCTCACATCGCCGCCTACGACCACATCGCGCAGGTCTGTCCGGGCGATCCCGGGCTGCTGTCCGCCCTCATGCTCCGGTACGTCGAACTGACCCCCGGCGAGGCTCTGTTCCTCGGCGCCGGAGTCCCCCACGCGTATCTCTCCGGGCTCGGCGTGGAGATCATGGCGAGCTCCGACAACGTCCTGCGGTGCGGACTGACCTCCAAGCACGTCGACACGGAGGAACTGACCCGGGTCGTCCGCTTCGACGCACCCCCGGCTCGCGTCCTGACCCCTCGGGAGGAAGAGGGCGAGCAGGTGTATCCGGCGCCGGTGGACGACTTCCGCCTGTCGCGGTACCTCCTCCATGCCGGCGCACCGTGGCGGCGCGTGGCGCTGGACGCCCCGCAGATCGTCCTCTGCGCCAACGGGACCATGACCCTCTCCTCGTCTGAGGAGAGCATCGACATCGGCCCCGGACAGGCCGTGTACGTGCCCGCGGGCGCCGAGGCCGGACTGGAGGGTGTCGGCATGGCCTTCCGTGCCACGACGGGCACCGCGGAACGCCTCGGGTGAACGGTGAGGACGCCAACAAAACCATCCACTAAACTTAACCGGTTATGTTCCGCCTCTTGTGAGGGGCCCACACGGCCCCTAGCCTCAACTCGGCCGCCAGGAAACGGCAGGAGAACTCGCTGATCGACGAAGGCGATGACCCGAACCGAACTTGCGGTTAATCCCCACTGCCCGGAATCGAGCCGCAGCATTCTCCGGGCAGTGGGGCCCCGCTGCGGTCCGCCCGTCACCCGTGGGCCCGCCCCGGGCTACCGACCCCGGACAGCCGCGATCCCACCCCATGTCAGGTACCGCCGCGCCCGCTTCCCGGGGGCACGGCATCGAGTTGGGAGCACCACATGAACAGGACACGGGTCTTCTCGGCAGCGACGATGCTCGCCCTCGCCGCCACGATCACCTCGGTCCCCGTCACCACCCAGGCCGCCGAGCGCTCCGACGGCTTCCGCGTGGCGGACGGACGGCTCCTCGACGCCACCGGCAAGGACTTCGTCCTGCGCGGCGTCAACCACGCCCACACCTGGTACCCGGACCGCACCGCGCGGTCCCTCTCCGACATGAAGGCACTCGGCGCCAACTCGGTGCGGGTGGTGCTCTCCACCGGCACCCGCTGGACGAGGAACGACGCCGCCGACGTCGCGGCCGTCGTCTCCCAGTGCAAGGCCAACCGGCTCGTCTGCGTCCTGGAGTCGCACGACACCACCGGTTACGGCGAGCAGGGTGGTGCGGCCTCCCTCTCCGAGGCGGTCGACTACTGGCTGGAGGTGGCGAACGCCCTCAAGGGGCAGGAGAAGTACGTCATCGTCAACCTCGGCAACGAGCCCCACGGCAACGCCGGCTACACCGCCTGGACGCGGGACACCCAGGACGCCATCGGCCGCCTGCGTGCGGCCGGTTTCGACCACACCCTGATGGTCGACGCACCCAACTGGGGTCAGGACTGGTCGGGCACGATGCGCGAGAACGCCCCCGCCGTCTTCGCCTCCGACCCCGACCGCAACACCGTCTTCTCGATCCACATGTACGGCGTCTACGACACCGCCGCCGAGGTCGAGGACTACCTCGGCAGCTTCGTCGACCGCGGACTTCCCGTCGTCGTGGGCGAGTTCGGCCACGACCACTCGGACGGCAACCCCGACGAGGACGCCGTCATGGCCACCGCCCGCAGGCTGGGACTCGGTTACCTCGGCTGGTCCTGGAGCGGCAACGGCGGCGGCGTCGAATACCTCGACCTCGCCACCGGCTTCGACGCCGACCGGCTCACCTCCTGGGGCGAGCGCCTCTTCCACGGCCCCGACGGCATCCGCCAGACCTCGAAGGAGGCCGGCGTCTACCGGCGCGGCTGCTCCATCGCCTACCGGCTCGACGACTGGGGCACCGGCTTCAACGCCGACATCACCGTCCGCAACACCGGCGAACAGCCCCTCAAGGGCTGGAAGCTGGACTTCGAGCTCCCCGCCGGGACCACGCTGAACTCCGCCTGGAACGCCTCCGTCACCCAGACCGGCCGGCAGGTCCGCGCCACCGACGAGTCCTGGACCGAGTCCGTCCCGGTCGGTCGGGCCGTGAGCTTCGGCGTCAACGTCGCGGGCCCCGGTGCCGTGCCCGCCTCCTTCAGCCTCGACGGCGTTCCCTGCGCCAAGGGCTGACCCCGGTACCGCACTCGCCGCGCCGGGTACGAGAGGAGCGGGTTCGCCGGCACGTCCCTGCCCCGGAACCCGCTCCCTGCCCGCTACCGTCGCCTCCTTGAGGGGAACGCACGACGTTGAGGGGCTGCCCCCACGGGCAGCCCCTCAACGTCGTACCTGACCGCCTACGTACGCCGGGGCGGGCCGGTCGACCCTCTCGGCGTCAGGGACGGGGTGGGCACCTGCCGGGCGCCCTCGTGAGTGCCTTCGATGATCCCGAACAGGGTGCGGGCGACCTCCTCCCCGAAGTGGTGTACGTCATGGCTCATCGCGGACAGCGGCGGATGCGTCAGCCGGCACAACTGCGAGTCGTCCCAGGCGAGGAGGGAGACGTCGTCGGGGACCGAGAGGCCCATCTCCGAGGCGACCGCCGCCCCGGCGACGGCCATGATGTCGTTGTCGTACACGATCGCCGTCGGCCGGTCCGGGGACATGAGGAGACTGCGGGTGGCCCGGGCCCCTTCCTCTCCCGCGAAGCCGGTCGCCACCTGCCGACCTCCGCCCAGGCCCAGCTCGGCCATGGTGGCCTCGAAAGCAGTGGCGCGGATGCCGCTGTGGCCGAGGCCGGCGGGGCCGCCGACGCGGGCGATCCGCCGGTGCCCGAGCGCGGCCAGGTACCGCACCGCCTCGGCGGCAGCGGAGGCGTCGTCGGTCCAGACCGACGGGAAGCCGCCGGTCAGCGACGGGTGCCCGACGGCCACCACGGGCATGCCGAGGGCCCGAAGGGGCGGAATCCGCGGGTCGTCCTGGTGGAAGTCGACGAGGATCGCCCCGCCGACGGTCCTGCCGCGCCACCACTCCTGGTAGAGAGCGGTCTCCTCGTCCAGATCGCGGACGAGCCGGAGGAGGAGAGAGCAGGAGCGCTCGGCGAGGACGTCCTCGATTCCGGAGATGAACTCCATGTAGAAGGGTTCGAGGCCGAGGAGCCGGGCCGGCCGGCAGATCGCCAGGCCGACGATGCCCGCCCGCTGGCCGGAGAGGTTGCGCGCGGTCTGGTTCGGGCTCCAGCCGAGCTCCCGGGCCGCCGCGAAGATGCGCTCCCGGGTCGTCGGGGACACCCCCGGCCGGTTGTTGAAGGCGATGGAGACGGCGCCTTTGGACACCCCGGCCAGCGCGGCGACGTCGTTGATCGTGACGCGCCGGCCGGGGGCGCGAGAGGCTGGGGCGCTCACACCGCTCCCACGCTGAACAGGGCCCCCCGTACGGCCTCCGGGTCGTCGCCCGCCCAGCCGCGGACCGTGATCCGGACTTCCTCGCCCGGCAGCAGGGTGACCAGCCCGTGGTCGGCGCCCGCCGCCGGGGCCAGCCGGTCCGCCTGGAGCAGGAGGTCCCGCACCAGGGTGTGCGCGGTGACCGTCACGACCGAGTCGCCGTCCCCGGTCGGCTCGACCAGGACGTCGTACACGGGCAGCGGGTAGGCGAACTCCTTGTCGAGGACCGGGAGGTGGACCGCCCGCAGACCGTCCGCGTCGGCGACCAGCAGCTCCTTGCCGGAGTCGGCCTCGGGCAGCAGCGACGCCGGGACGACCATCCGCACCACCGTTCGGGCGGCGGCCTCCAGGTCCAGTGAGGCCTCCTTCAGCACGGTGCCGTCGGAGGCGAGGCGGCGCAGGGTGACGGTGGTGCGCCAGGTGGTGCCGGACTGGTTGTCGAGGGCCAACACCGGGCCCTCCTCGGCTGGGACCAGGCTCAGGAGGCGGTCGGCGTAGACGCGGCGCAGTTCGTGGTGGAGCGGCTTGAGGTGTCCGTCGCCGTCGATCGCGGCCCAGGAGCTCACCGGCCAGCAGTCGTTGAGCTGCCACACGACCGTGCCCGCGCAGACCGGCCAGTGGGAGCGCCAGTGTTCGATGCCGGCCGCCACCGCGCGGGCCTGGACGACCTGGGCGAGGTAGTGCCAGCGGTCGAAGTCGCCCTCGGGGAGCCCGAAGTGGCGCTCGAGACCGCGGTTCAGCTTGCCGTTGCCGTCCTCGGCCTTCTGGTGGTGCAGCATGCCGGGGGAGTCCGGGGAGAGGTCCTCGCCGGGCAGGGCGCGCCGCAGGGTGCTGATCGCGGGCGGGGCCTGCCAGCCGAACTCGGCGCAGAAGCGGGGCACATCGGCCCGGTATTCGGCGTAGTCCTGCCGGTTCCAGACCTCCCATGAGTGGTGGGTGCCGTGCCGGGGGTCGTTGGGGTGGTGGTCCCAGGAGCCGGACCAGGGGCTGCCGGCGGTGTAGGGGCGGGTGGGGTCGAGCTCGGCGACGATCCGGGGGAGGATCCCGAGGTAGTAGCCCTCGCCCCAGGAGTCGCCGGCGAGCGGGGCCTCCCAGTCCCAGTCGCGGAAGCCCCAGAGGTTCTCGTTGTTGCCGTTCCACAGGACGAGGCTGGCGTGCGGCATCAGGCGGACAACGTTGTCACGCGCCTCCGCCTCCACTTCTCCGCGCAGCGGCTGCTCCTCGGGGTAGGCGGCGCAGGCGAAGAGGAAGTCCTGCCAGACCATCAGGCCCAGTTCGTCGCATACGTCGTAGAAGGCGTCGTCCTCGTAGATCCCGCCGCCCCAGATACGGACGAGGTCGATGTTGGCCTCGGCGGCCTGGGTGAGGCGGGCGCGGTACCGCTCGGGCGTGACCCGGGAGGGCAGCACGTCGTCGGGGATCCAGTTGACGCCACGGGCGAAGATCCGGACGCCGTTGACGACGAAGGTGAAGCCGGTGCCGTGCGCGTCGGCGGAGCGGTCGACGGTGACGGTACGGAAGCCGATCCGCCGCGACCAGGAGTCGAGCGGCGCGCCGTCCTCGTCCAGGAGCTCGATGTCGAGCCCGTACAGAGGCTGGGAACCGTAGCCCCGCGGCCACCACAGGTCCGGCTCGGGCACGTCGAGGCGGAGCACCGTCTCCACGCCTTCGAAGGAGGTCTCGGCGACCACCCCGGCCACCGTGGCGCGCAGGGTGAGCGGCCGGCCCGTGCCGCTCTCGGTGCGGGCGGTCCGGATCCGCAGTTCGACGTGCCCGGTGGTGCCGTCCACGGTGACCAGCGGGCGGACCTCGGCGAGCCGCGCGGTCGACCAGTGCTCGATCCGCACCGGCCGCCACATGCCGGCGGTCACGACGGTCGGGCCCCAGTCCCAGCCGAAGGAGCAGGCCATCTTGCGGATGTACTGGAAGGGCTCGGGGTAGACGTTGGGCCGGTCGCCGGTGAGCGCACGGATTCGCTCGGCCTCGTCGTACGCCGAGCCGAAGCGCACCTCCAGCGCTCCGGCCCGTCCCGTGACGTCGAAGCGGTGGACGCGGTGCATGTTCCGGGTCGTACCGAGGGACTCGCCGTCGAGCAGGATCTCGGCGGCGGTGTCCAGGCCCTCGAAGACCAACTCCCGCCGTTCGTGCCCGCCGTTGTCGGCGGAGAGGTCCGTCACGTACGACCAGGCCCGGCTCCCGACCCAGGCGATCTCCGTCTCGTTCAGCCCGAGGAACGGGTCCGGTATCACCCCGGCGGCGAGCAGATCGGTGTGGACACAACCGGGCACCTGCGCGGGGAGCGGTGCGCCCTCGTGGCGCAGGCTCCACCCCTCGTGCAGCTGGGTGACGTCCTTCATGGTGTGCGGCTCCAATCGCCTGGCAGTGGGCGGGATGCGTGTACGGGCCGACAAGTTAGCCGTACATCTACTTAACTGTCCATGAACCGGTGAAGCCGGGTCTGCGCGGCGCGTAACACGACGAACGCACGACTTCATCGGCCCGTGATAATCGGCTGGCCCGGGTAACGATTAGGCATCACGCTGGAAATCGGCACTTTACCGGTTCACGACTGGCTGACATAGTGCCGTCATCCCACCGATGACCTGAGCCGTGACTTTGAAGGAGTTGGGCCATGGGGAACAAGAAGACGACCGCGCTCTCGGGCGCTGTGCTGGCCGCCGTGATGCTGACGATGTCGGCGTGTGGTGGTGGAGGGGGTGGCGCCACCGGGGAGGTGGCCGCGCCTCCGTCCGACCCGAAGGAGGTCTCGGGCAAGATCAGGGTCCTGACCCAGCGGACCGACCTCGTGCAGAACGGCGTGCTGAAGCAGTACGCGGCCGAGTTCAAGAAGGTCTACCCCAAGGTCGACGTCTCCTTCGACGGCATCACCGACTACGAGGGGGAGGTGAAGATCCGCATGAACACCAAGGAGTACGGTGACGTGCTCTTCATCCCCGGCGCGGTGGCCAAGAACGACTACCCGAAGTTCTTCGCCCCCCTCGGGACGACTGCCGAGCTGTCGAAGTACCGCTTCGGCGACAAGACCGAGGTGGACGGCAAGGTCTACGGCATCGCGCAGTTCGGTACGGCGAACGGCTTCGTCTACAACAGGAAGCTCTGGAAGCAGGCGGGCGTCACCGCGTGGCCGAAGACCCAGGAGGAGTTCCTGGCCGGCCTGAAGGCGATCAAGGAGAAGACGGACGCCACCCCGTACTACACCAACTTCAAGGACGGCTGGCCGCTGGTCCAGTGGACCAGCAACCTCGGCGTGGCCGGCTGTGACGCGGGAGCGAGCAACGCGCTCGCGGGCCCGGTCTCCCCCTGGAAGGCCGGCAGCGAGCTGAACACCACGGACACGTTGCTGTACGACATCGCCAAGCAGGGTCTGTCGGAGAAGGATCCGACCACGACGAACTGGGAGACCTCCAAGGCGCTGCTCGGTGAGGGCAGGATCGCCACCATGATGCTCGGCTCCTGGTCGATCACGCAGATGCAGGCCGCGGCGGTGGAGGCCGGCGGTCGGGCGTCCGACATCGGCTTCATGCCCTTCCCCGTACAGAAGGACGGAAAGCACTGCGCGGCGTTGGTCTCGGACTATCAGCAGGCCGTGAGCGTCTACTCGGAGAACAAGCCGGCCGCGCGCGCATGGATCGACTGGTTCACCGAGAAGTCGGGCTTCGCGGAGAAGGAGGGCGTGGTGTCCGCGGTCAAGTCCGCCCCCATGCCGACGACGCTCAAGGAATTCGTTGACAACGATGTCAGGTTCTTCGACCGCTCCGAGGCGAAGACCGCGATCGTCAACGACATCGACGAGGCGGCCGAGATCGGCCTCAACAAGCAGGACTACCGCCAGAAGCTGATCGACACCGCCCGCGGTGCCGCGAAGGGCAGCCTGGAGGACTTCTTCGCCGACCTGAACAAGAGGTGGGACGAGGCGGCGAAGACCGTCGGTAGCTGATACCGACGGAGTGGCCCCGGCCGTACGACACCGGCCGGGGCCCCTGGACCCTCCGCGGCAGCGGACACGAAAGGCCGACATGACCCAGACCACCGACACCGCACCAGAGGGCGCCGCCATGACAGGGCGATCCAGCACGGACCAGAGTAAAGGCGACACAGGGAGCGGCCGAAGCCACCCTGCGGGCCGCCGGCGTGGCCCCGCCGCCGGACGGACGAGATCCTGGCGCGACTCGCCGCTCCGGCGGATCACGCCCTGGCTCTTCCTGGCGGCCCCACTGGCCCTGCTGATCACGTTCACCTACGTCCCCGTCGCGAGCATGATCTCGTACAGCTTCACCGACTGGGACGGGGTGAGCCCGGACCGGGAGAACGTGGGGTTCGACAACTACGTCCAGATCTTCACCCGGCCCGAGCTCTTCCGCGTCTTCTTCGTCAGCGGCTACTACCTCGCGGCGTCCGTGGTCCAGATCGTGGTCGCGCTGTACTTCGCGGTGATCCTCAGCTTCAACCTGCGCTTCCGGAACTTCTTCAAAGGGATCCTCTTCTTCCCCTATCTGATCAACGGCGTCGCCATCGGCTTCGTCTTCCTGTACTTCTTCCAGGACGGCGGCACCCTCGACTCGGTGCTCGACTGGCTGGGCGTGACCACCGACCACCCCTGGCTGGGCGATCCGACCTCCGCCAACGTCTCCCTCGCCGGCGTCTCCGTCTGGCGCTTCACCGGACTGAACTTCGTCCTCTTCCTCGGCGCCATCCAGTCCATCCCCGGCGAGCTGTACGAGGCGGCCGAACTGGACGGGGCGGGGAAGTGGCAGCAGTTCCGGCACATCATCGCCCCCAGCATCAAGCCCGTGATCAGCCTCAGCGCGATCCTGGCGATCGCCGGCTCGCTGTCGGTCTTCGAGATCCCCTACATCATGACCGGCGGAGCCACCGGCACTCAGACCTTCGTCATCCAGACGATCAAACTCGCCTTCCAGTTCAACAAGACCGGCCTGGCCTCGGCCGCGGCCGTGGTGCTGCTCCTGATCATCCTGCTGATCACCTGGATCCAGCGCCGGCTCGTGCCCGACGACAAGGTGGACCTCGTATGACCTCCCCCGCCCTCACCACAGCCACGAACCGGCCCCGCACCGCGCGCCGCCGCCCGGCCGTCGGCGGCGTGCTGACCTACCTGTCGCTGATCGCGGCCTCGGTGGTCGTGCTCCTCCCGCTCGCGGTCGTCTTCCTGACCTCGCTGAAGACCTCGGAGGAGGTGGGCGACGGCAGCGCGCTCTCCCTGCCGGGCAACTGGTTCAACCTCGACAACTACGTCACCGCGTTCAACGACGGCAAGATGCTGATGGCGTTCGGGAACACCGCCTTCATCCTGCTGTTCTCGATCGGCGGGACGGTGATCATCGGCTCGATGACCGCGTACGCCGTCGACCGCTTCGACTTCCGGGGCAAGAAGCTCGTCATGGCGGGCTTCCTCGTCGCCACCCTGGTGCCCAGCGTGACCACCCAGGTCGCCACCTTCCAGGTGATCAACAGCTTCGGCCTCATCGACACCCGCTGGGCGCCGATCCTGCTCTACATGGGCACCGACATCGTCTCGGTCTACATCTTCCTGCAGTTCATCCGCGGCATCCCGGTCTCCCTGGACGAAGCCGCCCGGCTCGACGGCGCCAACGCCTTCACCATCTACCGGAGAATCATCTTCCCGCTGCTCAAGCCCGCCATCGCCACCGTCGTCATCATCAAGGGGATCACCACCTACAACGACTTCTACATCCCCTTCCTCTACATGCACTCCGAGGACCTGGGGACCATCTCCACCGCCCTCTTCCGCTTCAAGGGCCCCTTCGGAGCCCACTGGGAGGCCATCTCCGCCGGAGCGATCCTCGTCATCGTCCCGACGCTGATCGTCTTCCTGCTGCTTCAGCGGTGGATCTACAACGGCTTCGCCCAGGGAGCCACCAAGTAGGGGGTGCCCTGACGCGGCGCCGGGCCGTACGAGGGGACGACCCGGCCCCGCACGGTCTCCCCGCGGACGGGTGATCAGCGCGGGCCCGGCTCCGGCGGCGGGGGAGAGGTGCTGCCCCGGGGCACGAAGTGCGCGTACCCGTCGCGCACGCTGCCGACGTCCTCCCCGCCGATCAGGGCGAGCAGTGCGGTCGCGGAGCGGGCCCCGTACGCCGGGATGTCCCGGGTGACCGCCGACAGCATCGGGCGCACCACCTGGGTCAGCGGAGACTCGTCCCAGGCCACGATCGACACGTCGGCGGGGATCGACAGGCCCAGCTCCTGCGCCACCGACAGCGCGGCCACCGCCATGATGTCGTTGTCGAAGACGATCGCCGTCGGCCGCCCGGGTGCGATCAGCATCGCCCGAGCGGCCCGCGCGCCCGCGTCGCCGGTGTAGTCGGTGTGGACCACCGCCGCCTCGGGGATCCCGGCCTCCCGGCATGCCGCCGCGAGCGCCGCGTCGCGGACCGCCGTGTGCGCGAACCCGGCCGGGCCCGCCACCCGGGCGATGCGCCGGTGGCCCAGCATCGCCAGGTACCGCACGATCTCGTGGACACTCTCGCCGTCGTCGGACCAGACGGCCGGCAGTCCCCCGGCCACCTCCGGCGGGCCGATCGCTACCGCGGGCAGGCCGATGTCGCGCACGGCGTCGAACCGGGCGTCCTCGGTCTGCAGGTCCATGAGGAAGACGCCGTCGACCCGCCGCTCGCCCCACCAGCGCCGGCAGACCTCGATCTCCTGCGCCTGGTCGGCCGCTATCTGGAGCATCAGCGCGTACGAACGCTGGGCGAGCACCGTCTCCACACCACTGATGAACTCCATGAAGAAGGGCTCCACCCCGAGCGTCCGCGCAGGCCGCCGCACGACCAGCCCGACCGCCTGCGCCCGCCCGCCGGTCAGCGCCCGGGCGGCGCTGTTCGCCCGCCAGCCCAGCTCCTCGGCGATGCTCTTGATCGAGGCGCGGGTGGCCTCCGAGACCCCGGGCTGGTCGTTGAGCGCGTACGAGACCGCCACCTTTGACACACCCGCCCGACGCGCGATGTCCGCCATCGTCGGCCGTTTCACTGCCACCCCAGCTCCATCCTGAACCCTCGACACCCCGACCCTACCGCCAGGTCAGGCTCCGGGCGGGAGGTCTTCGTGGGCGCAAGGGGCGGCACGTCGTCGTCGAGCACCGGCCGGTCTCCGAACTGTGGTGGAACCGCGCCGTGATGCTCACGGTCCTCCTCCCGCACCCGCCGCCGCACCTGCTGTACGTCCGCTGGACGCACGGGGCGACACGCCGGCTCGGCCGCG
This sequence comes from Streptomyces sp. Qhu_M48, assembly GCF_051305195.1. NCBI lineage: Bacteria > Bacillati > Actinomycetota > Actinomycetes > Kitasatosporales > Streptomycetaceae > Streptomyces > Streptomyces sp. Qhu_M48. The sequence goes on from NZ_CP195432.1 coordinate 3,487,756, forward strand.
ACCGGCGGTCCGCCCTCGTGACCCGGACACAGCAGCTCTCCATCGGCTTCCACAGCCGCACCAGCGGCTGCTGCCTGCCTCGCGGGCGCGGCGCTCGTCGCCGACTACGGGTGGGCATCGGTCACGCCGGGCGAGGCCGTCACGCTCAGCGCTACCTCTCCACCCTCACCGGCGCCGTCACGAGCCTGCTCGACCTCGTACGCGGCTGCCACCGCCCCACGCCCGGCCGGGTCCTCCTCGACGGGCAGGACATGGCCGGACTCGACCTGCGGAGCTTCCGCGGATTCGTCTCCGTGGTCCCCCGGGAGTCCGTCCATTTCGAGGGGAGCATCAGCGAGAACGACACTTACACGGCATGGAGCACGTCGACGACGCGATGCCGCGGCTCTGCTTGCGCCCGCCTGAAGGTCTGACCCGCAGGGCGACGCGGGGTGCCCTCCCGTCGCCGAGGACGGGAGGGCACCCCGGTGCCTCAGCGGTCGGCGGCGCTGCCGCGGACGACGCAGGAGCGGCTGTTCTCCCAGCCCCAGCCGTCGCCGTCGGGGTCGGAGGTCCTGCCGCTCACGCAGTACGGGTAGCCGTTCGGGGCCGTACCGCCGCCCGACCCGGTGTCGGCGGCGCTGCCGCGGACGACGCAGGAGCGGCTGTTCTCCCAGCCCCAGCCGTCGCCGTCGGGGTCGGAGGAGCTGCCGTTCGCGCAGTACGGGTAGCCGTTCGGGGCCGTACCGCCGGTGCCGCCGCCGTTGGATCCGCCGCCGTAGACCGTGGCGCGGCTGGAGGTGGCGGAGATCCCGTCGGCGCCGTTGAAGAAGCGGTTGCCCCAGGCGGTGAGCGCGTTCGGGTCGAAGCCGGTGGCCATGTCGAGGTACTCGACGCCGCTGCCGTTGCCGCTCCAGGACCAGCCCAGGTAGCCGACGCGGAGCGAGCGGGCGGTGGCCATGATGGCGTTCTCGTCCGGGTTGCCGTCGCTGTGGTTGTCGCCGAACTCGCCGACGACGATGGGCAGTCTGTTGTTCACGAAGTGGTTGAGGTAGTTCTGGACCTCGGCGGCCGTGTCGTACACGCCGTACATGTGGATCGAGAAGATCGTGTTGCGGCGCGGGTCGGAGGCGAAGACCGAGGCGGCGTTGTCGCGCATCGTGTTCGACCAGTCCTGGCCCCAGTTGGGGGCGTCGACCATGAGCGCGTTCTCGATGCCGGCGCTCCGGAGCTTCCCGATGGCGCTCTTGGTCGCGCCGGTCCAAGCGGTGTAACCGGTGTTTCCGTAGGGCTCGTTGCCGATGTTGACGACGACGTAGTCCTCCTGGCCCTGGAGGGCGCTCTTGACGCCCACCCAGTAGTCGGCGGCCTGGGCGAGTGAGGCTGCGGCGCCGTCCTCGCCGTACCCGGTGGTGTCGTGCACCTCCAGGACGCAGATGACCTTGCTGGTCTTGCAGTCGTCGACGATCGACGACACCTGGGAGGCGCTCGTCTCCGTCCAGCGGTCGCCACTGGACAGGACGACCCGGACGGTGTTGGCGCCCTTGGCGGCGATGTCCGCGATGGCACCGGTCTCGGTCGGGTACCAGGCGTGCGCGTGGTTGACCCCGCGCATCACGAACTCGCTGCCGTTGGCCTCGTACACGCGGCCGTCGCTGACGTGGATGCCGCTGTCGGCGGCCTGGGCGGCTCCGGCGGTGCCGAAGACGGGCAGCAGCAGCCCGGCGACGCCGGCGAGGGTGCTGCCGACGGCCGTGAGCCACGTCCGGTGCGGTGACTTGGTCATGCCTCTCCTCGGGAGAAGTGGGGGAAGGAGCCCGTCCGCGCAGAACTCCGACGCCTAGACAACGTTGTCAGAGTTCTATGACCGAGCCGCTGGTGTGCACGTCGGGGTGTCCACCATGAGGCACCCGCGGCCGGATCCATGTCAAGCGTCAAGGACGCTTTGATGACGACGAGATGAGGCGGTGAAGCCAGTTCAGTAAACCCGCGCTGAACGCGCAGACGTTCTTGTGGTTCTGTCGCGGAGTGTCAGTCGCTCGTCTACTGAACCGTGGCACGCCGATCCGAACCGCCGTGACAGGTCGCGCTCGTCCTCGCGGCGCGGCTTCGCGCCGCTGGAGGTCCGTGCCACCTCCGCTCCGTCAGCGCCGGCCTCGCCGGGTGGGCCTCAACGGCGAAGCGCAGGCGCGCTGAAGGCCGAGCCGAGCCCCAAGGCTGTCCTCACTGGAGATCACCCGAACGGAGACGACCCGCCTACCGTGCCGCAGCGGTGCCTTCACCGCCGGGACGGGGCGACCCGGCGCCTGGTGGACCTGCTTGATCCGGAGCTGACTTCCACCGGACTCGCGCCCGTTCCGGCCCGCGCTCAACGGTGCTCGGGGTTCTCGAAGTCGAAGCGGCAGCCGGCGTCCCATTCGGAGCGCTGGTTTCCGTGGGCGGGGATGCCACCGGTGTCCTTGAGCATCCTCGCCAGGTGGAGCTGGTTCCAGGCCATGAAGGTCGTGTTGCGGTTCGTGAAGTCGTTGTCCGGCCCGCCGGAGCCGGGATCGAGGTACGACGGGCCCGGGCCGGCCTCGCCGACCCAGCCCGCGTCCGCCTGCGGCGGAATGACGTATCCGAGGTGCTGGAGGCTGTAGAGGACGTTCATCGCGCAGTGCTTGGCGCCGTCCTCGTTGCCGGTGATCAGGCAGCCGCCCACCCGACCGTAGTAGGCGTACTGGCCGCGCTCGTTGAGGATCGACGAGCAGGCGTACAGACGCTCGATCACCTTCTTCATGACTGAGGAGTTGTCTCCCAGCCACACAGGTCCAGCCAAGGTAAGGATGTCCGCGGCCATGACCTTCGAATAGATGACGGGCCACTCGTCGGTCTCCCAGCCGTGCTCCGTCATGTCGGGCCACACACCGGTCGCGATGTCGAGATCCACCGCTCGCAGCACCTCGACCTCGACGCCCTGGCGCTCCATGATCCCGCTACTGATGTCGATCAGCCCCTGAGTATGGCTCCGCTCCGGCGAACGCTTGAGCGTGCAATTGATCACCAGGGCGCGGAGACCACGGTAGGACGTGCCGGTGTCGGTCATGGATGCGTTCCCCTGCGGACGAGTGGGCGGGTCGGGCGGCGGAACACGCCCGGTTGCCGACCTCGATGGGGCTCCGGGTGGGGCCGGCCGGAAATCCCGCCTACTCTCTCGCCCCCGTGGGACGGAATGACCGAGCGCCACGCCAGTGCTGTCGAAGGTGGCTACCCGATCACCCGCGTGGCCTCCCAGCCATGACAGGTATCGCCGAATCGGCCCGTACAGGACGAGGACGGCGGCGGCCCTCATCTGCTCGTACAGCGCGGGCCGGGCGTCCGGCTCCCTGCCGTGCTCCCTCATGTCCGGCCACACCCCGGCCGCGATGTCGAGGTCGGCGGCTCGCACGAGGGAGGTCGTCACGCCCCGCGCCGCGATGACCGACCGGCCGCGCTCGATCAGCCCCTCGGTGTCGCTGACCTCGGGGGAGCGTGTGAGCGCGCGGTGGGGCCATGAGGGCCTGGAGGGGCGGAGAGGACAGGCGCGCGCTCAGAACGCCGTCGTGCCGGCGGCGCCCGTCGGGTCGGCGTCCGGGAGGGGGCGGGCCAGCACCCGCTGGGCCGGATCCTGGTGCCCGCCCGAGGCGAGGATGCGGACCTCGTCCCGGTCGCTGATCTCCGCCCGGATGATGCCCGAGGCGTCCTCGTAGACCGGATGACCGCCGGAGCCCTTGAAGAGGGTGCGCTCGACGACCACGACGTCCAGGGTCGCACCCGCGCCGTCGGCGAACACCAGCTCGTACCTGAGTGTGCTCATTCGCCCTATTTTACGCCGATGGGCCGGAGCCGCGCCCCCCGCCCGGGCCGCCGTGAAACCGCTGGTTAGAGTGGTGGGAGGTGGCGCCGCCGCACCAGGGTCGGGCGCGAGACAGGGCCGACTGTCGACCACAGGGTCCCGCACCACCACCGTCCACCCCGCCTCGCCCGGCCCACGGCCGCCTGCCCCGGAAACGCACCCCCCATGAGCACCGACACCGCCCTGCGCCGCCCCAACCCCGACACCGCCCTGCGCCCCGACCCCGCTACTACCACCGGCGCCGCCGACCCCGCCGACTGCGGGGGCCGCCGCCCGTGGTGGCCCCGGATGGCCGGCCGGGCCCCCGCGAGGCCCACCCCCGCGGCCGCCCTCCACAGCGTCAGCGCCGCCACGGCCGCCCTGCTAGCGCTCGTCGCGATAGGCGCCGCCCTGCACGAACCGGTGCTGATACCGCCGCTCGCCGCCAGCGCCGCGCTCGTGCACTGCGCCCCCGCTCTCCCCCTGGCCCAGCCGCGCAGCGTGGTCGTCGGCCACCTCCTCGGCGCCGCCACCGGGTACGCGGTGGCGGCGCTCGCGCACGGCAGCGCCTGGGCCGCCGCCCTCGCCGCCGGTGTCACCCTCGCCCTCACGACCCTGGCCAGGACCCCGCACTCGCCGGCCTGCGCCACGGCCGTCGTCATCGTGCTCCAGGCACCCGCGCCGGCCAGGTTCGTCCCCCTCCTGTTCGGGTCCACGCTCCTGCTCGTGCTGACGGCGTTCGCCGCGTCCCGGGTCCGGCGCGGAGCACCGAGGTACCCGGCCTACTGGTGGTGACCCGGCCCGCCCGGCACGCACGCGTCAACTCCATGGCACGGAGCGGGGGATGAGCCGGGCGGACCGGGGTACCCGATGCCCATTCGAATCACTAGGAGGAACCATGGGCGTGGGTGTGTTCATCATCATGATCGCGGTCGGAGCCATTCTCACCTTCGCGTCCGACTGGCAACTCGACGGAGTCAACCTCGATCTGGTCGGTCTGATCCTCATGGCCGTCGGCATCATCGGAACGGCCGTCTACACCAGCATCCTGCGTCGCCGTCGCGTCGTCGTCCCGCCGGTCGCCCCCACGGTGACCGACGACGGCCGGCGGGACCTGCTCTGAGGGCCTGAGGGACGGTGTCCCTCACCGCCCGGGCCGGTACCACACGAGAGGGGTGGCCACGCGAACCGCGTGGCCACCCCTCCTCTTTCTGTCCCTCTCCGTCCCGAGCCGGCGGCTCCGTCCCGCGTCAGCGGTCGAACCTCACCGCCGCGTGGATCGTCTTGCCCTCGGCCTGCGTGTCCACGCTCACCTCGCGGCACAGCCGCAGCACGATCGGCCAGCCGAAGCCGCCGGGACGCAACTCGTCGTGCAGCTCGTAGAGCGGGGACGCGGTACTGGCGTCGGACACGGACACGGTCACGCGGTCGCGCTCGATACCCAGCCCGAAACCGGTGACGCCGCCCGCGTGCCGGTGGGCGTTCGTGACCAGCTCCGAGGTGACGAGGAGCAGGTCCTCGATCTGTGCGGGGTGCAGGGGGCCGAGGCCCGCGAGCGTGTGGCGGACGGCCTGCCGCGCCTGTGCCGGTGTACGGACCGGGGAGGGCCCGGCGTTCTGCGTGTCGCACGGGTCCGTCCCGGGCGCCCGGGACCGGGTGTCGCTCCGGGTGTTCATGGTGGGTCCCTTTCTTCCTGCTTCACCTGGTTCATCATCACGTGATGTGTTTCGCCTGCCCGTTCGACCCGGACTGATGCGTCCCACCCGCGGCGGGAGCGGCCGTCGACGGCTGAGGAGTGCTCATGGGAAGCACGGGTACGCGGAAATGGACCGCTGAACGCACCCTGAGGCAGAGGAGGTTGTCGCCGTGCGAACCGAACCGGCCGAGACGACGACGTACGCGACGACGACGGACGTGACGAACGGCACGTGTGAGGACCTGCCCGTGCTCGACGCTCCCCACGAGCTCCCGCCCCGTGACGCGCGTGCGCTGTCGAAGGTGTTCTTCCGCGAGCTGGCGGTGCGGGAGGAGGGGACGGAGGGACATCAGTACGTCCGGAACACCCTGATCGAGATGAACATGTCGCTCGTGCTGTACGCGGCGAGGAGGTTCCGCGCGCGCGGCGACGAGATGGAGGACATCGTCCAGGTCGGCATGGTCGGCCTGATCAAGGCGATCGACCGCTACGACCTCTCCCGCGAGGTGGAGTTCGCCACCTTCGCCGTGCCGTACATCGTGGGCGAGATCAAGCGGTTCTTCCGCGACACCAGCTGGGCGGTGCACGTCCCGCGCCGGCTCCAGGAGGCGCGGGTGGAGCTGGCGAAGGCGACCGACGAGCTGAGCTCGCGGCTCGGCCGGGCCCCCAGCACTGCCGAGCTCGCGCCGCTCATGGAGCTGACCGAGGAGGAGGTGGTCGAGGCCCAGGTCGCCGCCAACGGCTACAACTCGACCTCCCTGGACGCCGCGATCATCGGCGGGGACAGCGAGGACGACGACGCCGCCCTGGCCGACCTGATCGGGCGGGAGGACCCCGCGCTCGAACTGTTCGAGGACTTCCACACCCTCGCCCCGCTCGTGGAGGCGCTCGCCCCGCGCGACCGGCTGCTGCTGCACCTCCGGTTCGTCGAGGAGCTGACGCAGACCGAGATCGGCGAGCGCGTCGGTGTCTCGCAGATGCACGTCTCGCGACTCCTGGCCCGGAGCCTGAACCGGCTGAGGGAAGGCATGCTCCAGCCGGGTACGGACGGCTGAGCCCGTGGCCGGCGGCGGAGGCCGACGGCCGGGAGGGGGTGGGATCCGGCGGAGTCCGGATCCCACCCCCTCCCCGTTCTCAGAGGATCTGGTCCGGGGGTGTTGCGATGTAGGAGGGCCGCCGGACCGGGGCGGCGAAGGGTGCCTCCGGCCGGTTCTCCACGCTGTTGAAGACGAGGAACACGTTGCTCCGGGGGTACGGGGTGATGTTGTCGCCCGACCCGTGCAGGGCGTTGCAATCGAACCAGGTGGCCGACCCCGCGGGGCCGGTGAAGTGCCGGATGCCGCAGGCGTCGGCGAAGGTGGTCAGCGCCTCGTCGGACGGGGTGCCGGCGTCCTGCATCCGGAGCGACTTCTTGTAGTTGTCCTTGGGGGTGGCGCCGGCGCAGCCCAGGAAGGTGCGGTGCGAGCCCGGCATGATCATCAGGCTGCCGTTGGTGGTGTGGTTCGGAGTGAGCGCGATCGACACCGAGACGGTCCGCATCTGCGGCAGGCCGTCCTCCGCGTGCCAGGTCTCGAAGTCGGAGTGCCAGTAGAAACCGCTGGCGCCGAAGCCGGGCTTGACGTTGACCCGCGACTGGTGGACGTAGACGTCGGAGCCGAGGATCTGGCGGGCGCGCCCGACGATCCGGGGATCCTCGGCCAGCCGGCCGAAGACCTGGCTCAGCCGGTGCACCTCGAAGACGGAACGTATCTCCTGGGAGTGGGGTTCGACGATCGACCGCTCGTCGGCCCGGAGGGCGGGGTCGGTGACGAGCCGGTCCAGCTCCGCCCGGAGCACGTCGACCTCGTCCGGGGCGATGATCTCGTCCACCGTGACGAACCCGTCGCGGTCGAACTCCTCCAGTTCACGGGCCCAGAAGGGGCCAGGGGTGCCGGGCTCGGACCACACGACGGGGTCCTTGCGGCCGATCAGTTCCTCCTTCGGGCCACGGGTGGGGTAGAGGTCGACGGGGCGGGTGGGTGCGGAGGGCATGAGGGAGTGCGCTTCCTTTCTCGGACGGGTCCCGGTGGGTGGGGGTGCCGTGGCTCAGGCGTCGTCCCGGACGGACTCGCCGGGCTCGGTGAGCAGGGGGTAGACGCCGTTCTCGTCGTGGTCCTCGCGGCCCGTGACGGGCGGGTTGAAGACGCAGAGGCAGCGGAAGTCCCGCTTGACCTTGAGCGTGTGGCGTTCGTGACCGTCGAGCAGGTACATCGTCCCGGGCACGATCGTGTACGTACGCCCCGTCTCGTGGTCGGTGAGTTCGGCCTCGCCCTCTGTGCAGACGACCGCCTCGACGTGGTGCGCGTACCACATGGACGTCTCGGTGCCCGCGTACAGCACCGTCTCGTGGAGGGAGAAGCCGACCCGCTCGCGGGCCAGCAGGATGCGCTTGCTCTCCCAGGTTCCCGAGGCGGCCCTCACGTGCCGCTCGGTGTTCTCCAGCTCGTCGAAGGAACGGACGATCATGGGCTGTGACCTTTCGGTTCTCGTGGGCGCAGGGGGCTTCGGGGCGTGCGGGGGCGGGGTCAGGCGGTGTGGCGGACGGAGCGGGCCAGGATGCCGAGGCCCTCGTCGAGCTCGTCGTCCGTCGCGGTCAGCGGAGGCAGCAGCTTGACCACCTCGCCGCGCGGGCCCGAGGTCTCCACCAGCAGGCCGGTCTCGAAGGCACGCCGGCACACGGCGTCGGCGCGCTCCCCGTCGGCGAACTCCAGGCCCCACACCAGACCGCGGCCGCGGACCGCGAGGCCGGTGCGGCCGTCGCCCCCGCACAGGTCGAGCAGGGCGCGCTCCACCCGGTCCGCCCGGGCCAGGGTGCGCGTGCGGAGGGCGCCGTCACGCCAGTGGGCGTCGAGGGCGGCCGTGGCGGTGACGAAGGCGGGGTTGTTGCCGCGGAAGGTGCCGTTGTGCTCGCCGGGCTGCCACACGTCCAGCTCGGGCCGGAAGAGGCAGAGCGCCATCGGCAGGCCGTAGCCGCTGATGGACTTGGACAGGGTGACGATGTCGGGCGTGATGCCCGCCTCCTCGAAGGAGAAGAAGTCACCGGTGCGTCCACAGCCCATCTGGACGTCGTCCACGATCAGGAGCATGTCGTGCCGGCGGCAGAGCTTCGCGAGCTCGCGCAGCCACTCGGCCCGGGCGACGTTGATGCCGCCCTCGCCCTGGACGGTCTCGACGATGACGGCCGCCGGGTGGTCGAGGCCGGATCCGGCGTCGTCCAGGAGCCGCTCGAACCAGAGGAAGTCGGGGGTCCGCCCGTCGAGGTAGTCGTCGAACGGCATGCGGATGGCGTGGTTCAGCGGGACGCCCGCGCCGGCGCGCTTGGCGGCGTTGCCCGTCACGGCGAGTGAGCCGAGCGACATCCCGTGGAAGGCGTTGGTGAAGGAGACGACGGTCTGCCGCCCGGTGACCTTGCGGGCGAGTTTCAGGGCGGCCTCCACGGCGTTGGTGCCGGTGGGGCCGGGGAACATCACCTTGTAGGGCAGGGCGCGGGGCTCCAGGACCGTCTCGTGGAAGGTCTCCAGGAAGGCGCGCTTGGCGGTCGTCGACATGTCGAGGCCGTGGGTGACGCCGTCCTCGGCGATGTAGTCGAGGAGGGCCCGCTTGAGTGCCGGATTGTTGTGGCCGTAGTTGAGTGAGCCCGCGCCGGCGAAGAAGTCGAGGTACGGACGCCCCTGCTCGTCGTACAGCCTGGTGCCGCTGGCGCGTTCGAAGACCACGGGCCAGGCGCGGCAGTAGCTGCGAACCTCCGATTCGAGGGTCTCGAAGACGGAGGGGGCGGCGATGTCGGTCAGGGTCACGTGTCTCTTCTCCAGAGTGGGTTCGGGGCGTGGGGAGCGCGGACGAGGGAGCTCAGGACGCCGGGGCGGCGACGGGGCCGATGCGGTACAGCACCTCGGACTCGTGCCCGGCCGACGGGAAGGAGGCGGACGGGAAGAGGACCTCCTGCGTCAGGTGCGCGCCGTGGCGGCGTGCGTAGGACCGGAAGAGCCGGTCGGACGCCAGGTTCCCCGGCGTGACGGTCGCCTCGACACGGCTGATTCCGTGCTCGGCCGCCACCCGTGCGGACAGAGCGTCGAGCAGGGTCCCGGCTACCCCGCTTCCGCGGTGCGAATCCTCGACGGCGATCTGCCAGACGAAGAGCGTCTCCGGCGCGTCGGGCCTCAGATAGCCGGTCACGAAGCCGATCGGGCGTCCGGAGGTGTCACGGGCGACGGCGGTCGTGTCGGCGAAGTCACGGCACCACAGCAGATAGCTGTACGGCGAGTTGAGGTCGAGTTCGCCCGAGCCGCGTGCGATCCGCCAGAGCTCGGCGCCGTCCGCGATCGTCGGGGGTGTCGTACGGGCAGTGGTCCTCGTGGCTGTGGTCATGGGCGCCGAAGCTACCGAGTCGATCTCGGAACTTCCTGGTCCAGAGGGGTTGTCCACTGCGCTTGGACGTGATAATTGGACCGACGCCTCCCGGGACGTTAAACGCGAGCTTGATCACGCGGAAAACGCGGACATAAGAGGGTGAACTGACCGTTTATAACGGACAGGTAACGCATGGGAGGTGTGTCGTTCGGTCTCGCCAAAAGCGTGAGACTATCCGCCCTTTCGCGTTTGAGGGCTCCGGAAGCGGTCATGCGTACGGGTCGGTCTCGCACGGAAGCCGGGCCGGGTATCGGGCCCGGCCCGGCCTCGTGTGAGGGGCGGACGGTGGACTACCAGATCGCCTCGACCCACTCCGGGTGGTCGATGAACGGGTTCCGGTTGCCCTGGTACGAGGTGTAAATGACGTCGTTGCGCCGTTCCTCGAACGCGCTCGGCGGGTCCTGCTCGTTCCACTGCTTCAGGACCGAGAGGCGGCCGTGGAAGCGGACGCTGCCGTTGGTGGTCGACTCGTTGGGCTCCAGGTCGGCCCAGGCGTCGTCGCCCTCGTAGCGGACGGCCATGTAGAGGATCATCCGGGCCACGTCACCCTTGTCGGCGTCGCGGGGCTCGAAGGAGTTGCTGTCCGTGTAGCTGCCGGGCGCGCCGCTGACCGGGCTGCCGCCGTTGTCGAAGTCCTTGTTGCCGCGGATGCTGTTGACCTGGACGTCCGCCGCGCGCAGGTGGTGCAGATCGGTGCCGGGGCCGGCCGAGGTGCCGAAGTTGCCGTGGGACTGGGCCCAGGTGTGCTCGCGGTTCCAGTCGCCGACGTCACCTCCGTTGAGGCTCTTGCTCCGCGAGGTTCCGCTGTACAGCAGGATCACGTTGTTGGTGTTGTCGGGGTCCTGGTCGGCGACCTTCAGCGCGTTCCAGACCGCGTCGTACGAGATCTTGCTCTGGCTGCCGATGATGGTGTGCAGCGAGGACTTGAGGCTCGTGCCGGTCTTGCCGATCGCGTTCTTGTAGTACGTGCTGTCGTACGCGGTGGTCGTGGCGCCTGCGGGAGTCGCGGTGACCGCGGGGAGCGTGACGCCGACGAGGGTGGCGGCCACGGCCGCTGCCCACACCTTCCATCTGTCGATCCGCACAACGGACATGGGGGGCCCTTTCCCGGGGACGGTACGCGCGGGCGGCGGGGACCGGCTCAAGGCTCCCGCTGTCTACGCGTGTTGACTTCGTGTCACCGGGAGGGTGGCATGCGACAGGTACCTGTCATGTAACGCGGAGGAGGCTGTTCAGTGACGTTCTCGCATATGGCGTCGCCGAACGGCCCCGAAGGTCCCGCTTCCGGAGCGTTCAGGCGCCCCGGACGTCCACCGGCATCCCCTTCGGCTCCTTGATCCGCTTCATGATGATCTGGGAGTTGACCTCGGTGACCCCGGTCAGGGTCGTCAGCCGCTCGATCCACAGCCGCTCGTACGCCGCGAGGTCGGCCACCGCGATCCGCAGCAGGCAGCCGGGGCTTCCGAACAGCCGGTACGCCTCGATGACGTCCGGCACGCCCCGGAGGGCCTCCTCGAAGGCCTCCACCGTCTCCCGGTCGCGCCGCACCTCCACCGAGACGAGCACCTCGAAGCCCCGCCCCACCGCCTCCGGATCGATGATCGCCCGGTACCCCCGGATCACCCCGTCCTGCTCCAGCTGGCGCACCCGGCGCAGACAGGGGGACGGGCTGAGCCCCACCCGCTGGGCCAGCTCCTGATTGCTCAGCCGTCCGTCGTTCTGGAGCTCGCGCAAGATATGGAGATCAATTCGGTCCATGGCGCAATTATCTACCACGATGAAACATTTCAGCGGCTGACTTCGCAATCGCCTTGCGCGCATTCTGCCCTATCGTTGCCAAGCAGGGTGATTTCGGTACGGAGCGAGGGTGGCAGTGATGAAGCGGACGAACCACGAAGGAGCGCGCCGGATCGTCGTCATCAGCACCGGTGGCACGATCGCCAGCCGCTGGCAGGGCACCGGGTACGCGGCCGACGCCTCCGGCAGCGACGTCCTGGCCACCGCGCCCCTCCCGGAGGGCGTCACCGTCGAGGTCGTCGACCTCTTCAACGTCAACAGCTCCCGCGTGACCGCGGCCCACCAGCTCGCTCTCCTGCGCACCGTGCACGAGACCCTCGCCGACCCCGGCGTCGACGGCATCGTGATCACCCACGGCACCGACACCCTGGAGGAGACCGCCTTCCTCCTGGACCTCCACCACACCGACTCCCGCCCGGTCGTCCTCACCGGCGCCCAGCGCCCCTTCGGCACCGGCGACGGGGACGGCCCCGGCAACCTGTACGACGCGCTCCAGGTCGCCTCCACCGTCAGTGACCTCGGCGTCCTCGTCGTCTTCGACGGACGCGTCCACGCCGCCCGCGGCACCGTGAAGACCCAGACGCTCGCGGCCGACGCCTTCTCCGACCCCTCGGCCGAGCGCCTGGGCCGCGTCGGCTTCTCCCGCGTCGACATCGAACGGCAGCCGGAGCGCCCGACGCCCCTGCCGCTCCCCGTCGCCGCGTACAAGGCGGACCCCGCCGGCACCGGGCCCGACGCCCTTACGCTGCCCCGGGTGGCCATCGTCACCCACCACTCCGACGGCGACCCCCTCCTCCTGAACGCGGCCGTCGCCGCCGGTGCCCGGGGCATCGTCCTCGTCGCGACCGGTGCGGGCAACGCCACGCCCGAGATCGCGGCCGCCGTCGCCGACGCGGTCGCCGAGGGTGTCCTCGTCGCCGTGACCACCCGTGTCCCGGCCGGACCGCTGGCCGAGATCTACACCGGCGGCGGAGCCGTCGACCTCGTCGCTGCCGGGGCGCTCCTCACCGGCACCCTCCGGGCCGCCCAGGCGCGGATCGCCGTTCTCGCCACGCTCCTCGCCGACGGCGGCACGGGCGACCCCGCCCGCAGCACGGCGCTCCTGCGCCGCCTCCTCGACGGACCGGTCCGCGCGGAACCGGCCCTCGCCACCGGCGGCTCCCGCTCGGCCTCGGCCGTGGCCGCCCGCGCCTGACCCGGCGCACCACAGAACCCCGGCTCGCGGGCGGCGCCCCCCAGCCCGCCCGCGAGCCGGCGTCCATCTCCGGGGTCCCCGTCCGTTCCGGCGCAGGGAAGTTACCCGTCGGTTTCTCGTGACTTCCCCGATCCGCGCCAGTAGAACATGTTCCCATTCCCTCGCGAGTGAGGAACATCACATGAGTGAACACCCCCTGCCCACAAGGGGAATGGGTGGCGTCAGTCGCCGTCGATTCCTCGCGGGAACAGGTTCTGTTCTCGGTGCCGCGGCCCTCATCGGCCACAGCACCCCGGCCCAGGCCGCCGAACCCCGCCTCACCAACACCCCCATCCCCAGCGGCACCCGTGTCCCCGCTCTCGTCATCGGCACCGGATACGGCGGCTCCGTCGCCGCCCTCCGCCTGGCCCGCGCGGGCGTCGACGTCCACATGGTCGAGATGGGCATGGCCTGGGACACCCCGGGGCCCGACGGCAAGATCTTCGCCAACACCACCCGGCCCGACTACCGTTCCTTCTGGCTGCGGACCCGCACCAAGCAGCCCCTGAGCAACTTCCTCGGCTTCCCGCTCGACAAGGACGTCCCCCGCCACACCGGCATCCTCGACGCCGAGGACTTCGCGGGCATCACCGTCTACCAGGGCCGGGGCGTCGGCGGCGGCTCCCTCGTCAACGGCGGCATGGCCGTCACCCCGCGCCGCGAGAACTTCGCCGCCATCCTGCCCACCGTCGACGCGGCGGAGATGTACTCCACGTACTACCCGCGCGCCAACGCGGGACTCGGCGTCACCGCCGTCGACGAGTCCTGGTGGGAGAGCGCCGCCTGCTACCAGTACGCGCGCGTCGGCCGCAAGCACGCCCAGCGCTCCGGCTTCCCCTTCGTCTTCGTCCCGAACGTCTACGACTGGGACTACATGAAGCAGGAGGCCGCCGGAGCCGTCCCCAAGTCGGCCCTCGACGCCGAGGTCATCTACGGGAACAACGCAGGCAAGAAGACCCTCCAGAAGACCTACCTCGCCCAGGCGGCGGCCACCGGGCGCGTCACGGTCTCGGCGCTGCACAAGGTCACCTCCGTCACCCCGGCGTCCGGCGGCGGCTACACCGTCGCCATCGACCAGATCGACACCACCGGCGCCACCCTCGCGAGCAAGACCGTCACCGCCGACAAGGTCTTCTTCGCGGCCGGGAGCATCGGCACGAGCAAGCTCCTCACCCGTCTCAGGGCCACCGGCGCGCTCCCCGCCCTCAACGACGAGATCGGCAAGGGCTGGGGCGACAACGGCAACGTCATGTGCGGGCGCGCCAACCACATGTGGGACCCGACCGGCAAGCTCCAGTCGGCCATGCCGACCGCCGGCATCGACAACTGGGACGCGGGCGGCGCCTTCGCCGAGGTCGCCCCGCTGCCCACCGGCATCGAGACCTACGCCTCCTTCTACCTCTCCATCACCAAGACGCCCCACCGGGCCGAGTTCACCTGGAACCCGGTTACCGGCCAGGTCGACCTGAGCTGGGACCGGGCCTGGAAGCAGACCTCCATCGACGCGGCGAAGACCATCTTCGACAAGATCAACCGCAAGGAGGGCACGATCTACCGCACCGACCTCTTCGGGGTGTACAAGATCTGGGGCGACCACCTCACGTACCACCCGCTCGGCGGCGCGGTCCTCGGCCGCGCGACCGACAACCACGGCCGGCTCCACGGCTACTCCGGGCTGTACGTCATCGACGGCGCCCTGATCCCCGGCAACGCCAGCGTCAACCCGTTCGTCACCATCACGGCCCTCGCCGAGCGCAACATCGAACGCATCGTCGCCGAGGACTTCTGAGCCCGGGGCCCACCCGCGAGGGAGGGCCGACCGACGACCCGGTCGGCCCTTTCCGCACGTCACGCCGCTCCGTACGGCGCCGTACAGCGGGCCCCTGGAAGCGGGTCCCTGCCCGTACGCCCCGGAAGCGCTCCCCGGCCGTACGCCCGCCCCGCGAGAGACGGGGCTCAGTGCGCCGGCGGCCCGGAGAAGGGGCTCAGTGCGTCGGCAGCACACAGACCGTGTCGAGGCCCAGCACCCGGTTGAGCCGACCGAACGCCAGCCACGAGCCCAGACTCATCGTCAGCTCCACGATCTCCGCCTGGCTGTACCGCGCCGTCATCCGGTCCCAGAACTCCTCGTCCAGCCCGTGGTGGTCCAGCGCGTACCGCTCCGCGTACTCGGCCGCGAGCCGCGTCCGCTCGTCGAAGGTCTCCGAGACCTCCGTCTCCCGCCAGGCCGCCACGACCTCGTCGAAGCCCTCCTCGACCTTCTCGCCGTCCCGGTCGGTACGCCAGTCCAGACAGAAGCCGCACCCGTTGATCTGCGCGATGCGCAGCCGCGCCGCCTCGAACTCGCGCAGCCCCAGCGTCGTATGGGCGTACACCGACAGCGAGAAGTTCGCCGCGGCCGTCCCGATCTCCGGGACCATGTCGCCCCACACGTACCCGATCGGCTCCTGGCCCTCGGGAATGTCGATGATCACCGTGGTCTCCTTCCCAGCTTCCCGACCGCCGGCCGCAACGGCACGTCCAGCGCGTCGTACAGTCCCGGCTCCGCCGCCACCAGCCAGTCGATCGCCCCGACGAGCCGGCCCACCGCCGTGGCGTTCCCGCCCGCCGACCGGTTCTCGCCCTCGGCGGTCGCCGCCACCGTCACCTCGATGCGTGGACTGCCCTCGACGATCACCCGGTGGGCCCCCGCGCCGTCCGGCGGCACCGGCCAGTCCGGCGCGCAGGAGGGGTGGATACGGGTCACGTGCTCGATCACGATCCGGGGTTCCCCGCCGACGATCCCCTGGACCTCGAAGCGGATCGCGCCCTGCGTGCCCGCCTCGAAGACGCCCATGGTCCGGGTCTTCACGGTGGACTCCAGCGGGCGCCGGTCCACCGTCTCGCGTATCTCGTCGAGTTCGGCGCCGAGCGCGCGGGCCATCAGTCGCACCTGACCGCCCCACACCATCGTCGGCACCGACGGCAGCAGCATGGGCGGCTCGTACTCCAGGGGCCGGCCCATCCCGATCAGGTCGCGGACCGACTCCTCCTGCTCGTACGTCGAGTAGTCGAAGATCTCCTGACAGCGGATCACGTCCACCGTGCTGCCGAGCCCGCTCACGAGCAACGGCAGCACGTCGTTGCCCCAGCCCGGGTCCACCCCCGACACGAAGAGCGAACCGCCCCCCTCGGCGACGGCCGCGAGCACCGGGTCCCGGAACTCGGGCGGCGCGTTGCGCTGGTCGTACAGCGGATAGAGCGCGGGGGTGACGACCACCGCTCCGGTCCGCACCGCGCGCGCCACGTCGTCGAGCGCCCCGTCGGGCCGGGTGTCGCCGGAGGCCGCGTACACCACCGCCCCCGGCCGTCCGTCGAGGACCGCGCCGACGTCGTCGACGGCCACCACCCCGAGATCGTGGCCGAGCCCGGCGAGCCGTCCCGCGTCCCGGCCGACCTTCGCCGGATCCGAGACCAGCACGGCCGCAAGTTCAAGCCCTGGATGGGCGTCCACGGCTCGGATCGCCGCCCGCCCGACATTTCCGGTACCCCACACCACCGTCCGAATCATGCGCGGAGGGTAGCGCCGGGCCCGGAAGGTTCCCAGACCTGTGACGCGATGATCTGACGAATCGTCAGATCCGGCGAGGGCGGACCGGCTGCCGCGCCGCGAACGGCCCCGTGCCGCCCACGGGCCGGACCGCCTCCGGACCTGGTACGGCCATGGTGGGCGCGGCCGTACGGGTGAGGGCACCGGCACCGCGGCAACGGCGCGCGCCGAACGGGTACGGATCGCCGCACCGCCCCCGGCCAGGAGGATCCGCCATGTCCGTCCACAAGGGCGCCCCCGCACTGTTGAGCGTCGGCGCCCTCTGCGCCGCGCTGCTGCTCAGCGGGTGCGCGAGCACGACGCCGCCCACCCCCACGACATCCGCCGCGGCCACCCCCGCCGGTGACGCGGGGTCCGAGGCGGTACCGCACCGCCCCGCGGCCGGCCCGCCCGGCCGGGCGGCGAACAGCCTCTCCTCCGCACCGGCCCCCGCCCCCCGCCTCCCCGGCGTCGGCCCCGCCACCCAGGCCCTCGTCCCCGACGACACCACCCAGGCACTCGTCGTGACCGGCGCCACCGCCGACGACAACCTGTCCACCGCGACCCTCTACGCGCGGGACCCGGTCGGCCGCTGGACCCCGACCGCCGGACCGTGGCCCACCCGCAACGCGCTCCGGGGCTGGACCTCCGACCACCACGCGGGCGACCTGCGCACCCCCATCGGGGTGTTCCGGATCGGCGACGCGGGCGGCCGGCTGCCCGACCCCGGCACCCGCCTCCCGTACGACCAGGACGAGGAGTTCGCCATCAGCGGCACGGGCTTCGCCGGCGAACCCCTCGAGGGCTCCTTCGACCACGTGGTCGCCATCGACTACAACCGGGTGCCCGGCCGGACCCCGCTCGACAAGGAGCGGCCGCTCGGCTCCGAGAAGGGCGGCGGCGTCTGGATCCACG
This sequence comes from Streptomyces sp. Qhu_M48, assembly GCF_051305195.1. Taxonomy (NCBI): domain Bacteria; kingdom Bacillati; phylum Actinomycetota; class Actinomycetes; order Kitasatosporales; family Streptomycetaceae; genus Streptomyces; species Streptomyces sp. Qhu_M48. The sequence continues at coordinate 3,505,247 of NZ_CP195432.1, forward strand.
TCGACCACGGCGGCCCCACCCAGGCCTGCGTCGCCCTGGAGCGCGAGGCGCTGCGCGAGCTGATCCGCGCCCTCGACCCGGCCCGGGACCCCGTCGTGGTCATGGGACCCACACCCGAACTCACCCGTTGACCCCGGACCCCACGCGCGCGTGTGACCTCAGCTCCCGCCCCCGGCTCCGACCGCCCCACGGAACGAGGCCGTGTGGCTCCGCACCTGCTCCGGCGTCAGATACGCGTCCGTGTACTCGAAGTCCCGCAGCGTCCCCGCCTTCGACGCCAGGAACCCGGTCCGTACGTAGTCGTCGCCCGCGGCGGCGTTCAGCAGCCAGTTCGTCATCACCCGGGTCTTGGCCACGTTGGTCCGCAGCGCCGCCCAGTGGTAGGCGCGGGCCACCGCCTGCGCCGGCATGCCGTGCAGCTCCACGCCCAGCGGCTTCGACACCCCGTCCATCCCGCCGAGGTCCACCACGAGACCCAGGTCCTTGTGGACGTAGGAGTGGGTCGGCTCGCCCCGCAGCGTGGAGACCAGGTTGTCGGCGACCGCCTTCCCCTGCCGCATCGCGTGCTGGGCGGTCGGCGGACAGATCGCGCCCTCCTCGCCCTTGGCGAGATCGGGCACCGCCGCCGCGTCCCCGAGCGCCCAGACCCCGTCGAGCCCCGGAACGGCCATCTCCGACGAGACGACGAGCCGCCCGCGGAAGGTCTCCGCGCCCAGGGTGCCGATCAGCGGGCTCGCCGCGACCCCGGCCGTCCAGATCAGCGTCCGGCTCGGCAGGACCCGCCCGTCGGTGAGCGTCACCGTCTTCTCGTCCACCGAGGCCACCGAGACGCCGAGGGAGACCTCGATGCCCCGCCGGGTCAGGATGTCCATCGCGGCGGCGCCCAGCTTGTCGCCCAGCTCCGGCATGAGCTTCGGCGCGATGTCCACCAGGTGCCACTTGATGAGGTCGGGGTCGAGTCGCGGGTACCGCTTGACCGCGTTGTGCGTGAGCAACTGGAGACAGGCCGCCGTCTCCGTCCCCGCGTAGCCGCCGCCGACGACCACGAACCGCAGCCGGGCGGCCCGCTCCTCGTCGTCGTTGCTGGCGTCCGCCAGATCCAGCTGGGCGATGACGTGGTCCCGGATGTACACGGCCTCCGCGAGCGTCTTCATGCCGCGCGCGTGCTCGGCGAGCCCCGGGATGTCGAAGCTGCGGGTCACGCTGCCGGGCGCGAGGACGAGATGGTCGTACGGCTCCATCACGTACTCGCCGGAGATGGTCCGCACCACGCAGACCTTGGCCGCCGTGTCCACCCCGACCACGCCGCCGGGGACGATCCGGGTCCGGTGCCGGCTGCTGCGCCGCAGCGAGAGCGCGACCGACTGCGGGGTCAGCACCCCCGCCGCCACCTGGGGGAGCAGGGGGAGGTACAGCTGGTACGAGAACGGTGAGAGGAGCGTGATCAGCGCCTCCCGCTCCGCCAGTCGCCGTTCGAGCCTCCGTACACAGCCCACTCCGGCGAATCCCGCGCCCACCACGAGAATCCTCGGTCGAGTCACGCTGTCCGCCCTTCCGTATGAGCGTGCAATATGCCTGGGTTTATGGCTGAGTGAGCCCATGTGGCAATTTTTCGCTGACTATCCGTGGTTCACCCTTTTTATCGTCATTGCGGCGGGATCGCTCTTCGGCATGGTCCGCTTCGGTCCGGTCAAGCTCGGCGCCGCGGGTGTCCTCTTCGTGGGTCTGCTGCTCGGAGCGCTCGACCCGGACATCGGCCCGGCCGTGCCCGCCGGACTCTCCGTCCTCGGCCTCGCCCTGTACGTGTACACCGTCGGCCTCGAAGCCGGACCGGCCTTCTTCCGCGAACTCCGGCCGCAACTGGCCGTGATGACCGGAGCCGTCGCCGCACTCGTCGTCACCGCCCTCGCCGTCGGTCTTCTCGGCAGTACCGTCTTCGGCATCGACGGCCCCTACCTCGCGGGCGGCTACGCCGGCATCGGCACCACCACCCCGGGCCTCGCCGCCGCCCAGGCCGGGTCCTCCGATCCGGCACAACCGGCCACCGGATACGCCATCGGCTACCCCCTCGCCGTGGTGGTAACCATCCTCTTCGTCTCGGCCGTCGCCTCCGCCCGCAACTGGCCCGGCCGCCGCGACCCCGGCACCGGCCTCCCCAAGGAGCTCGTCACCCGCACCGTCGACGTCACCCGGGCCGTCCGCTGGGCCGACGTGCCCGGCGCCACCGGCGGACAGCTCCTCGCCAGCGTCCACCACCCGCACGGGGACACGCCCCGGGTCGCCCAGGACCTCGACACCCTCGTCCCGGGCGACCAGGTCGTCCTCGTCGGCGGCCCCGACGCCGTCACCGCGGGGACCGAGGCGCTCGGCACCCGGGCCGCAGGCCACCTCCTCGACCGGCGCGACGTGGTCGACTACCGCCGCATCCTGCTCACCAACCCCGACCTCGCCGGACGCACGGTCGCCGAACTCGGCCTGGGCGACCGCTACGGGGCCAGGGCCACCCGCGTCCGCCGCGGCGACCAGGACCTCCTGGCCCACGACGACCTGCTCCTCCAGCTCGACGACCGGGTCCGCGTCGTCATGCCCCGCGAACGCACCGCCGAGGTCACCGGCTACCTCGGCGACACCGAGGCCAAGGTCAGCGAGGTCAGCGCCGTCAGCATGGGCCTCGGTCTCGCCGCCGGATTCCTCATCGGCATCCCGAAACTGACCATCGGCTCCACGGTCCTCTCCCTCGGCACCGCCGCCGGGCCCCTCGTCATGGCCATGGTCCTCGGCCGGCTGCGGCGCACCGGCCCCCTCGTCTGGGTCCTGCCCACCCGCGCCAACCTCACCCTGCGCCAGATCGGCCTGCTGATCTTCCTCGCCTGCGTCGGCCTCACCTCGGGGTACGCCTTCCGCCGCGAGGCCTTCTCCCTCTTCGGCCTCAAGCTCCTCACGGTCCTCCTGGTCGCCGCCGTGCTCAGCTACGCCCTGATGCTCCTCGTCGCCCGTCTCCTCGGCCAGAGCCGGCCCCGCACGATGGGGCTGCTCGCCGGATACGTGGGCAACCCGGCCATCACGGCCTACGCCAACAGCCGCGTCTCCGACAGCCGGGTCAACACCGGCTACGCGACCCTGTTCGCCCTCGCCATCCTCGTGAAGATCGTCTGCATCCAGCTGATCGTGGGCCTCTGAGACCCGGCGGTGCTCCAGTGCTCCGGTCGCAGGGACGCGGGGGCCGGGTTACGTTGCCGAAGGCCTCGCGGCCGCAGGGCACCTTCCCGGAAGGCGGAACAGCACGCATGACCACGTACAAGGTCGGCTACTTCGTCGGCAGCCTCTCTGCGACGTCCATCAACAGGATCCTCTCCCGCGCCCTCCTCCGCGTGGCGCCGCCGGGCCTGGAGTTCCAGGAGATCCCGATCAAGGACCTCCCGCTCTACAACCACGACTTCGACGCCGACTACCCGCCCGAGGGCCGGGCCCTCAAGGAGGCCATCGCCTCGGTCGACGCCGTCCTCTTCGTGACGCCCGAGTACAACCGGTCCCTCCCCGGCGGCCTCAAGAACGCCATCGACTGGGCCAGCCGCCCCTGGGGCACCAACTCCTTCACCCACAAGCCGTCGGCCGTCATCGGCGCCTCGCCGGGCAAGATCGGCACCGCCGTCGCCCAGCAGAGCCTCCGTTCCGTGCTGAGCTTCTGCAACTCCCCGCAGATGAACGCCCCCGAGGCCTACATCCAGTTCGTCCCGGGGCTCTTCACCGAGGACGGCGAGGTCACCGACCCGACGACCCAGCAGTTCCTGGCCGACTTCATGGCCGACTTCAAGACCTTCATCGAGCGGGTCCTCACCGTCCTGCCCCAGCGTTGAACCGGATCACAGGACCACGATCCCCAGCGGCCGCGAGCCGGCGGCCAGCCGACGGGTGTCACCCGTGTCGAGGTCGACGACGCTCAGGCCGTCCCAGGAGCCGTCCCGGGTGAAGCCACCGGTCACATAGGCGGTGCGCCCGTCCTTCGACACGGCCACGGTCTCGTGCGGCCCCTCCAGGGGGTACACCCGCTCGGCGCCGCCGGGCCTCCGGACCGTGAGCGACGGCCCGCGGTCCTCGGCCGGGTCGATCGGGCCGGTGCCCACCGTCAGGAGCGTCCCGTCGGCGGTCACCGTCGCGCCGTGCTGGTGGGTGTTCGCGGTCATCGGCTCGATCGTCGTGCGGCCCGTCCGGGGGTCGACCACCGCGAGGCGCTCGCCCTCGAAGGGCAGCAGCAGCTTTCCGTCCGAGGGCCGTACTGCCGTGTAGTGCGGCTTGAGCCAGGAACCGAGCCCGCCCTCCGTGCCGTACGGGGCGACCTCCACCCGGCGCGGCTCCAGCGTCCCCGCCGGGACGATCGTGACGTCGAAGGAGTCGTGGTTCGTCGCGTACACCTCCGCGCCGTCCCGTGACACGTCCACGTCGAAGGGCCGCCGGCCGACCGGCACCGTGTCCGTGACCCGCAGGGCCGCCGTGTCGATCACCTCGAGCGTGCCGTTCCCCCCGGGAACGTTGACCCCCACGTACACCCGCCGTCCGTCCGGCGCGAGCGCGACGCCCATGCCGCCGCCCCGGTACTCGCCCGTGGTCACGGGCCCGGAGTCCGTCTCGTACGGGAGGAGCGCGAGCGGCTTCCGGGCCGCCGTGTCCACCACCGCGACGCCCTCGGCGGTCGCCACCCAGGCCCGCCCGTCCTCACCGGCCACCAGACCGTACGGAGCGGTGCCCACCTTCACGGAACCCGTGGCACCGCGCGCGGGGTCGACGAAGGTGACCGTGTCGGAGCCGAAATCGGTGACCAGGAGCGTGCCCGGCGCGGGCACCGCGGTGGAGGAACCGGCCGTCGACGGCGCGGCGGTGGGCGACGCTCCGACGGGCGGTGCCGGGCTCGTGGCGGAGACCGCCCCTCCGGAGCCCTGCGCGCACCCGGCGAGCAGGGCGGCGGCCACTCCGGCGGGCAGGAGCACCCGAGCGGCACGGAACGGGCGACGAAACGTGGTCATGGCGGACTCCTCGGTACGGCGGACACGGGCGGCCCCGTCGCCAGACGGGCCCGCACCCCACACCGATCCTCCGCCCGGACCCGGCCCCGCACGGTCCGACGGCCGGCTCCCGGCCGGCAGCGGGACGGCCGACCCCGGGGTCGGCCGAACGGTCGACCCCGACCGCCCCGTCCCCGGGGGAGCCCCGGCGCCCGGGGCCGTCGAGGAGACTCAGCGGCCGACGCCGTCCAGGAGGCAGAGCACCCGCTCCACGCACAGCGCGGTCGCCTCGGGCACGAACGACGACCCACCGCGCTCCGCGAACAGGTGCCCGCTCCCCGGGTACAGGAACAGTCTCCGGTCCGGCGCGTCCGCGACCAGCGCACGGGCCGCCGCCAGATCACCCTCGTCGACGAAGAACGGATCGGCGTCCATCCCGTGCACCTGCGCCGGCACGCCCGCCGGCCAGGCGGCGCCGAACTCCGTCACCGGCACACAGGCACTGAACAGCAGGGCCCCGAGCGCCCCCGCCCTGGTCTGGGCGAGCTTCTGCGCGGGCAGCACACCGAGCGAGAACCCGGCGTAGACGATCTCCTCCGGCAACTCCGCGGCGGCCCGCTCGCCGCGCGCCACGATCGTGCCGAAGCCGACCTCCTGGGCGTACCCGGCCCCGGCCTCCAGGTCCGTGAACGTGCGCCCCTCGTACAGGTCGGGCACGTGCACCGTGTGCCCGGCCCGCCGCAGCTCCCCGGCGAACGCGCCGACGCCCTCGGTCAGCCCGAGCGCGTGGTGGAAGAGCAGAACCTCGGCCATGTCATCATCCCCAGTTCACCGTACGGAGCCCGTCCGCATCGCGGCACGAGCCGTTCGGGAAGCAGCATGGCGTACGGCACCGACAACGCCCGGAATGCCGGTGGACCGGCTCCGGGCTTCCGGCTCCGGGCGTCCGTCAGCGCATCGGCCGGTGCGGCATGACCGCGCCCGCCTGGCCCACGACACCCCCGTGCCCGCCGACACCCATCGGCCCGCCGACACCCGCGTGGACGACGGCTCCCTGGGGTCCCGCGTGCCCGACCGCACCCTGGTGCCCCGCGTGCACGACGGCGCCCTGCGGCCCCCCGGCACCCTGCGGCGGCACCTGGATGACCCGGCTCAGCTCCCGCAGGACCTCCTCGGCGACCTGGCGGACGTCACCCGGAACATCCCCCCGCTCCCGTATGAGCTCGGCGTAGATCGGTGCCGTGCCGTCCGCGTGGTTCATGGAGTTCGCTTCCTTCGTCTGCGCCGGTTACGTCACCGACGGGGAGACGGCGAGTCTACGGGGCACCACCGACACGCCCCGGATCGGGAGCCCGACACCACCCCCGCGAGGCCCGCCCGAACCGATATTCGCTGGGCTCCCGGGCCGATCCGGCCGAGAATGGATCACCGAACAACCGGGAGGGACCCCATGAGCCAGGCGACCCTGACTCTGCACGATCTGATGCCGTCCGGCGAACTCGCCGCCGCGCTCGCCGGCGGGCACGTCACACGCAAGCGCCACCCCCGGCTGCCGCTGTCGATCTACACGTACACGCGCGCGTGTCAGTACGCCCAGCACTGGAACACGGCGACCACCCGCTGCCGCGGACTCGTCGCCGACGACACCACCGGCCGGATCGTCGCGCTCCCCCTCCCCAAGTTCTTCAACGTCTCCGAGCACACCACGGTGGGGAAGAGGTTCACCCCGCGCAGGATGATCATGTCGTCGCTGCGCCCGGTGACCTTCTCCATCCGCCGGAACACCCGTGCGGTGCCCGGCAGCAGGCGCGTCAGGTCCCGGGTCCGGTAACGGATGACCGGCATGGCCTCCTTGGTGAGCGAGGTGAAGACGAGTTCGCCCTCCTCCCCGTCGGGCAGCACCTCGCCCGTGAACGGGTCCACGATCTCCGGGTAGAAGTGGTCCTCCCAGATGTGCAGACCGTCCTTGGTCTCCACACACTCCTGTGCCACCCCGGGGCCGATCACCTCCGACAGGCCGTATATGTCGACCGCGTCGATCGCGAAGGCCTCCTCGATCTCCTTCCGCATCGCCTCCGTCCACGGCTCGGCGCCGAAGACGCCCACCTTCAGGGAGGTCGACCGCGGGTCCACGCCCTGCCGCTCGAACTCGTCGAGCAGCGTGAGCATGTACGAGGGGGTCACCATGATGATCTCGGGCCGGAAGTCCTGGATGAGCTGGACCTGCCGGGCCGTCATGCCGCCCGAGGCGGGGATCACCGTGCACCCGAGGCGCTCCGCGCCGTAGTGCGCGCCGAGTCCACCGGTGAACAGGCCGTACCCGTACGCCACGTGGACCTTGTGTCCGGGCCGGGCCCCGGCCGCCCGCAGGGAGCGCGCCACCACGTCGGCCCACAGGTCGAGGTCGCCCTCGGTGTAGCCGACGACGGTGGGCCGGCCGGTGGTGCCGCTGGAGGCGTGGACGCGCCGGACGCGTGACTGGTCGACGGCGAACATGCCGAAGGGGTAGTGGTCGCGGAGGTCCGCCTTGGTGGTGAAGGGGAAACGGGCCAGGTCCGCGAGCGTGCGGCAGTCGTCGGGGGTGACACCGGCCGCGTCGAAGGAGCGCCGGTGGAAGTCCACGTTCTCGTAGGCGTGGCGCAGGGTCGCGCGCAGCCGCTCCAGCTGGAGTGCCGCCAGCTCCTCGCGACCGAGCCGTTCGCCGCTGTCCAGCAGTTCCGTCATCGCGCCACTCCTCCACCACGGTCGTAAAACGGACTACCGATCATTCGGTCGACCCGTTCCGGGCCAGTAAATCCGGAGGGACCCGGGGCTTGGCAAGGGGGCGGAGGAACATTTCCCCGATCGCGCGGGCGCCCGGGCGGCGGCGGTCCGGGAAATCCCGTTGCCGGGCCCTGAGCAGGGGTGTTGGAGTGACCGGCATGGATACCCACCCGAGCCACCGGACCGAGCGAAGCCACCGGACCGAGCCCGGCCCGCGCACCCGGCCGAACCCGCCGACCGAGCCGACCCCGCAGACCCGGCACCTCCGTGACCTCTACGACCGTCAGCTGCGCCGGGAGGCCCGGCCCGACGGCCCCGGCTGCCGGGTCGAGCGCGTCGGTGACGTCGTCCGGCAGACCGGACCCGCGCACGCCTGGAACGGCGTCCTCTGGTCCGGTCTCGACGCCCCCGGCTGCGACGGCGTCATCGCCGAGCAGATCGCGTACTACCGCGCCGCCGGCCTGTCCTTCGAATGGAAGCTGTTCGCGCACGACACCCCCGCCGACCTCGGTCACCGGCTCCTCGCCGCGGGCTTCACGCCCGAGGACCCCGAGACCCTGATGGTCGCCGAGGCCGCCGCGCTTCCCCACGACGTACCGCTGCCCGCGGGGGTCGAACTCCGCGCGGTCACCGACGAGGCGGGGATCCGCCAGGTGGTCGAGGTCCACGAACGCGCCTTCGGCGCCGACAGCGCCGACATCGGGCGCCAGCTCCTCGACCGGCTCGCGGCCGACCCGGAGACCGTCACCGCCGTCGTCGCCCTCGCCGCGGGCGAACCCGTCAGCGCGGCCCGCCTCGAACTCTGCTCCGGCACCGACTTCGCCGGCCTCTGGGGCGGCGGCACCGTCGAGGGGTGGCGGGGCCGCGGCCTCTACCGGGCCCTCGTCTCCCACCGCGCGCGCATCGCCGCGGAGCGGGGCCACCGGTACGTCCACGTCGACGCGGCCGAGACCAGCCGGCCGATCCTGCGGCGCCTCGGCTTCCTGACACTCTCCACCACGACCCCGTACACGTACGGCGGTTAGCGGCCCGAGACGGTCGGGCGCCGCACGTACGACGCCCGTCAGGCTGCCGTCCAGTGCGCGGGGCGCTCGAAACCCTCCGGGAGGCGGGTCTCGGCGTTCCCGCGCGCCGCGTTCAGCTGGGGCTGCGTCAGGAAGAGAGCACCCGTCAGGTCGGCGCCCGACAGATCGGCGCCCCGCAGGTCCGCGCCGATCAGGTCCGTGAGGCTCAGGTCTGCGCCCGTCAGGTCGGCGGCGATCAGCAGCGCCCCGCGCAGGTCCGTGCCCCGCAGCCGCGCCCCGCGCAGCCGCTTCCCGACCAGATCCGCCCCGCGCCTGCTCTTCGGCTTCCCGCCGGCCGCAGCGCGGACCAGCTCGCTCGTCCGCAGCAGCAGCCCGTTCACGTCGGCGCGCACCTCGGGCACCCTCAGCTGCTCCAGCGCGTCCGCCGAGCCTCCGGTGAGCTCCTCGACCCGGGCGAGAGCGGTCCGCAGCTCCCCGTGGACGGGCCGGGCCGCCGGGCGGGCCAGTGCCTCGGTGAGGTAGCGCAGCAGCTCGTGGAGCTGGCGCATCACGTAGAACACGTCGTACATCCGGCTCGCCGTCTCCGGCGCCTCGCGCCACGACACCCCGCCGAACGTCACCTGGGAGACCTGCTGGCCCGCGCCGAAGCAGTCGTACACCGTGCAGCCCTGGAAGCCGCTCGTCCGCAGCCGGGTGTGGATGCCGCAGCGGAAGTCGTCCTGCAGGTTGCGGCAGGGCTCGCCGGGCGCCTTGTCCACGGCGAAGTCGGCCGACTTCGCGAAGGGCAGCGCCACACAGCACAGACCGAAGCAGTTGGCGCAGTCGCCGCGCAGGGCATCGGCGGCGGGGGTCTCGGTCACGGTGGACACGGTTCCTCAGCTGGTCGGGGACGGTCCTCCACCGTATCGCGCGCGCCGCCAAACCGTCTGCGAAGATCATCCGGAGCCGGTGAGGACCGCGCGGGCGCCCGACCTGGCTGGCGGACCCCCTCCCCGACGCCCGCCTCGTCACGATCGAGGCTGGGCACCTCCTCCACACGAACCGGCCCGACGCGTTCCTCGCCGCGATCAGGGAGTTCGGCCTCCGGGCGCCCTGAGTCGTGGCCGGCGTGATCCGATGGACAGGCCCTACCCGTCCGATCCCGATCCGGCGGAGACGCCCCGGCCGGCGTCCGCCGCCGGATCCGCCGTGTCCGCGTCGACCGCCACCGAGCGGGCCCAGCGGTAGTCCGCCTTGCCGCTGGGGGAGCGCTGGATGCGGTCGGCGAGGACCAGCTGGCGGGGCACCTTGTATCCGGCGAGACGGGGGCGGCAGTGGGCCTGGAGCGACTCCAGGTCCAGCGGCGGGGCGTCCGCGCGGAGCTGGACGACGGCGGCGACGTGGTTGCCCCAGCGGGCGTCGGGCACTCCGGCGACCAGCGCGTCGTACACGTCGGGGTGGGACTTGAGAGCCTGCTCCACCTCCTCCGGGTAGACCTTCTCGCCGCCCGTGTTGATGCACTGGGAGCCGCGCCCGAGGACGGTGACCACCCCGCTCTCGTCCACGGTCGCCATGTCGCCGAGGAGCACCCAGCGCACCCCGTCCCGCTCGAAGAAGGTCTCGGCGGTCTTCGCCGGGTCGTTGTAGTAGCCGAGCGGCACGTGGCCCCGCTGGGCGAGCCGTCCGATGTCGCCGGGGGCGACGGGGACGCGGGTCGCGGGGTCCACGACCTGGGTGCGTTCGTTGACGTGCAGCCGGAAGCCCTTGGCGGGGCCGGAGTCGTCGGTGGCGCGGCCGTTGGAACCGGACTCGGTGGAGCCGAAGTTGTTGAGGAGCAGGACGTTCGGCATCAGCTCCTGGAGCTGGGCCCGTACGGTGTCGGACATGATCGCCCCGGACGAGGACAGGCTGAACAGGGCCGAGAGGTCCGTGCCCTTCAGCGGCCCGCGCAGGGCGTCGACGAGCGGCCGCAGCATCGCGTCCCCGACCAGGGAGATGCTGGAGACCTTCTCCTTCTCCAGGGTGCGCAGGACCTCCTCCGGGACGTACTTGCGGTGCAGGACGACCCGCTGCCCGTAGTTGAAGGCGATGAACGCGGTCAGGGTGGAGGTGCCGTGCATGAGCGGCGGCGCGGGGAAGAAGGTGATGCCGGCGCCGCCGGCCGCGACCCGCTCGGCCAGCTCCTCGGGGCGCTTCACCGCCTCGCCCGAGGGGTCCCCGCCGAACAGCCCGGCGAAGAACAGGTCCTCCTGGCGCCACAGGACCCCCTTGGGCATCCCGGTCGTGCCGCCGGTGTAGATGATGAAGAGGTCGTCGGCCGAGCGGGGGCCGAAGCCCCGTTCCGGCGATCCGGCCGCCTCCGCCTCGGTGAACGGCACGCAGTCGAGGCCGGCGGCTTCCTCGGGCGGGGTCCCCACCCGCACGAGGTGCCGCAGCTTCTCCGTCTGCGGCAGCGCCGCCGCGACCCGGTCGGTGAACTCGGCGTCGAAGACGAGTGCGGCCAGGTCGGCGTCCCGGTAGAGGTAGACGAGTTCCTCCTCCACGTACCGGTAGTTCACGTTGACCGGCACGATCCGCGCCTTGAGGCAGGCGAGGACGGTCTGCAGGTACTCGACGCCGTTGTAGAGGTGGAGTCCGAGGTGGTCACCGGCCCGGATGCCCGCGTCGGTGAGGTGGTGGGCGATCCGGTTGGCGGCGGCGTCGAGTGCGGCGTAGGTGAGCCGGCGCTCCTCGCCCGTCCCCGGATGGTCGACGTACACCAGCGCCTCGCGGTCGGGGACCGCGTCGACGACCGATTCGAACAGGTCGGCAAGGTTGTACTCCACCGTTCCTCCTGACCCCGGTTCGCTCTGACTCGTACGCGTGCGCACTGACTCGGCGGTCATTAGAGCGCCGACCGGCTACGAGAGGAAGAGGGTGCGCGGAATAATCTGACTGGGTGTCAGAAAAAGTATTGAACTGGACCCCCGGCTCCTGCAACCTGTTCCAGAACTGGAGACGGGAGACCCCCATGGGTGGCACCGAACACCTCGGCGTACGGCGCGAAGGCGCCACGCTCGTACTCACCTTGAACCGGCCCGACGCCAAGAACGCCCTCTCGCTGCCGATGCTCGTCGGCCTCTACGACGGCTGGCTGGAGGCCGACGCCGACGACGGCATCCGCTCCGTCGTCCTCACCGGCGCCGGCGGCACCTTCTGCGCCGGCATGGACCTCAAGGCCCTCGCCGGGCAGGGGATGGAGGGCGAGCGGTACCGGGACCGGCTCAAGGCCGACCCCGACCTGCACTGGAAGGCGATGCTGCGCCACCACCGGCCCCGCAAACCCGTCATCGCCGCCGTCGAGGGGTACTGCGTCGCGGGCGGCACCGAGATCCTCCAGGGCACCGACATCCGGGTCGCGGCCGCCTCCGCCACCTTCGGTCTCTTCGAGGTCAGGCGCGGCCTCTTCCCCATCGGCGGCTCCACCGTCCGGCTGCCCCGCCAGATCGCCCGCACCCACGCCCTCGAAATGCTCCTCACGGGCCGCCCGTACACGGCGGAGGAGGCCGCCCGCATCGGCCTCGTCGGACGGGTCGTCCCCGACGGCACGGCACTGGACGCCGCCCTCGACCTCGCCGAACGGATCAACGCCTGCGGTCCGCTCGCCGTCGAGGCCGTCAAGGCCTCCGTCTACGAGACCGCCGAGATGACCGAGACGGAGGGGCTGGCCGCCGAACTCAAGCGGGGATGGCCGGTCTTCGACACGGCGGACGCGAAGGAGGGGGCGCGGGCGTTCGCGGAGAAGCGGCCGGCGGTCTACCGCCGGGAGTGAGGCCTTCCCGATGCCGGAGCACCGGCCCCGGACCCCCGCGCCCCGAACGCCGGCCGGGCCGCACCACGGCGGCGCGGGACAAGGCCCGCGCGGCGGCCCCACCGCACGCCCACTCCACCGCCACCAAGGAGCCCGCACATGACCGCCACCCCACCGCCGGAGACCCTCCGCGCCCCCCTCGTCGTGGAGTTCCCCTTCACCCGCTCCCTCGGCCCCGTCCAGTCCGCCTTCCTCACCGGACTGCGCGAACGGACCGTCCTCGGGGTGCGCACCGAGGCCGGCGAGGTGCTCGTCCCGCCCGTCGAGTACGACCCCGCCACCGCCGCCGAACTCCGCGACCTCGTCGAGGTCGCCGCCACCGGCACCGTCACCACCTGGGCCTGGAACCCCGAGCCCCGCCGGGACCAGCCCCTCGCCACCCCCTTCGCGTGGGTCCTCGTCCGCCTCGACGGAGCCGACACCGCCCTCCTGCACGCCCTCGACGCACCCGGTCCCGAAGCCGTCCGCACCGGCCTCAGGGTCCGCGTCCGCTGGGCCGCCGAACGCTCCGGCGCCATCACGGACATCGCCTGCTTCGAGCCGTACGACAGCGACCCCGGGGCCGAACCACGGCCCCACGAAGGCCTGTTCGCCGATCCCGTCACCGGCATCGTCGCGCCCGCGCGCCTCGACTACACGTACAGCCCCGGCCGCGCCCAGACCCGCTATCTGCACGCGCTCGCCGAGCGCCGGACCGTCGGCGAACGCTGCCCCTCCTGCACCAAGGTGTACGTGCCACCCCGGGGTGCCTGCCCCACCTGCGGCGTCGCCACCACCGACCAGGTCGAGGTCGGCCCCGCGGGTACCGTCACCACCTTCTGCATCGTCAACATCAAGGCGAAGAACGCCGAGATCGACGTGCCGTACGTCTACGCCCACATCGCCCTCGACGGCGCCGGGCTCGCCCTCCACGGCCGCATCGCCGGCATCCCCTACGACCAGGTCCGGATGGGCCTGCGCGTCGAACCGGTGTGGAGCGAGGACGGCCGATACCCCGACCACTACCGGCCCACCGGCGAGCCCGACGCCGACTACGACACCTACAAGGAGCTGCTGTGAGGCCGGACCGAGAGGTGGCGATCGTCGCCTTCGCCCAGACCGACCACCGCCGACGCACCGACGACCTCTCCGAGGTGGAGATGGTCATGCCCGTCCTGCACGACGTCCTCCGACGGACCGGCCTGAAGACCTCCGACATCGGCTTCACCTGCTCCGGATCCTCCGACTACCTCGCCGGACGCGCCTTCTCCTTCACCATGGCCCTCGACGGCGTCGGCGCCTGGCCCCCCATCTCCGAGTCCCACGTCGAGATGGACGGCGCCTGGGCGCTCTACGAGGCCTGGGTGAAGCTCCTCACCGGCGAGGCCGACACCGCCCTCGTGTACTCCTACGGCAAGGCCTCGCCCGGCTCCGTCCGCGACGTCCTCACCCGCCAGCTCGACCCGTACTACCTCGCCCCGCTCTGGCCCGACTCCGTCGCCCTCGCCGCACTCCAGGCGCAGGCGCTCGTCGACGCCGGGCACACCGACGAACCCGCCCTCGCCGCGATCGCCGCCCGCAGCCGGCGGGACGCCACGGACAACCCCCACGCCCAACTGCCCGGCGCCCGACCCCAGGGCGACTACGTCGTCCGGCCGCTGCGCACCGGGGACTGCCCGCCCATCGGCGACGGGGCCGCCGCCGTCATCCTCGCCGCCGGGGACCGGGCCCGCGAACTCTGCGCCCGCCCCGCCTGGATCCGGGGCTTGGACCATCGCGTCGAGGCCCACTCCCTCGGGGTCCGCGACCTCACCGACTCGCCCTCCACCCGCCTCGCCGCCGAACGCGCCGGAGCCTTCGAACGGCCCGTCGACACCGCCGAACTCCACGCCCCCTTCACCTCCCAGGAGGTCGTGCTCGCCAAGGCCCTCCACCTCGACGAGAGGGTGAGGGTCAACCCGTCCGGCGGAGCCCTCGCCGCCAACCCCGTCATGGCCGCCGGCCTGATCCGGCTCGGCGAGGCAGCCGCCCGCATCCACCGGGGCGACTCCGACCGGGCCCTCGCCCACGCCACCTCGGGCCCCTGCCTGCAGCAGAACCTGGTCGCCGTCCTGGAAGGGGACTCCCGTGCCTAAAGAGCCAGTAGCCGTCGTCGGCATAGGGCAGACCAAGCACGTCGCCGCCCGCAGGGACGTCTCACTCGCCGGACTCGTCCGCGAGGCCGCCGTCCGGGCCCTCGCGGACGCGGAGCTGACCTGGGCGGACATCGACGCCGTCGTCATCGGCAAGGCCCCCGACTTCTTCGAGGGCGTGATGATGCCGGAGCTGTACCTGGCCGACGCGCTCGGCGCCGTCGGCAAGCCCATGCTCCGGGTGCACACGGCCGGTTCGGTCGGCGGCTCCACCGCTCTCGTCGCCGCCAACCTGGTCGCCGCCCGCGTCCACCGGACCGTCCTCACCCTCGCCTTCGAGAAGCAGTCCGAGTCCAACGCCATGTGGGGCCTCTCGCTGCCCGTGCCATTCCAGCAGCCCCTGCTCGCCGGCGCCGGAGGGTTCTTCGCCCCGCACGTCCGGGCCTACATGCGCCGCACCGGCGCCCCCGACACGACCGGCTCCCTCGTCGCGTTCAAGGACCGGCGCAACGCCCTGAAGAACCCCTACGCCCATCTCCACGAGCACGACCTCACCCTGGAGAAGGTGCAGTCCTCCCCGATGCTCTGGGACCCCATCCGCTACTCCGAGACCTGCCCCTCCTCGGACGGCGCCTGCGCGATGGTCCTCACCGACCGTACCGGCGCGGCCCGTTCGCCCCGGCCCCCGGCCTGGGTGCACGGCGGGGCGATGCGCAGCGAACCCACCCTCTTCGCCGGCAAGGACTTCGTCTCCCCGCGGGCCGGCCGGGACTGTGCCGCCGACGTCTACCGGCAGGCCGGCATCACCGACCCCCGCCGGGAGATCGACGCCGTCGAGATGTACGTGCCGTTCTCCTGGTACGAGCCGATGTGGCTGGAGAACCTGGGCTTCGCCGAGGAGGGTGAGGGCTGGAAGCTCACCGAGGCCGGGGTGACCGAGCTCGACGGGGACCTGCCCGTGAACCCCTCCGGCGGAGTGCTCTCCACCAACCCCATCGGAGCCTCCGGGATGATCCGCTTCGCCGAGGCCGCCCTCCAGGTGCGCGGGGAGGCCGGCGAGCACCAGGTCGACGGCGCGCACCGGGCCCTCGGCCACGCCTACGGGGGCGGCGCCCAGTTCTTCGCCATGTGGCTCGTCGGAGACACCCCGCCCACCGGCTGACCGGCGACCGCGTGGGGCGCATACCCTGGCGCCCATGACCGCGGAACGTGATCTGACCAGGCTCCTCGCCGGGATGCGGCCGGAGCTCGACCCCGGCCGCTACGTCTTCACCACGGTGGACGGCCCCGCCCCGGACGGGGTCGCCCCGGTGGTCACCGTCGCCGAGCCCGAGGGGCTCACCCTCGTCGTACGCCAGGAGGAGGCGGACGCCGCGGCCCTCCCGTACGACTACGTGGCGGGCCGGATCACGCTGCGGGTGCACTCCGCACTCGACGCGGTCGGCCTGACGGCCGCCGTGGCCGGGGCGCTCGCCGAGGCGGGCCTGAGCTGCAACGTGGTGGCCGGATTCCACCACGACCACCTCTTCGTGGAGCACGCGCGTGCGAGGGAGGCGCTGACGGTCCTGGAGCGGCTCTCGGAGAGCTGACGGGGCCACGCACCGCGCCGCGCGGAGTCCCGCGGAGTCCCGCGGGGGCCCTCCGCGACCGGTCGGCCGCTCCGGGTGACCGCCGAGGTCTTCCCGCCCGCCGGGCGGCGTGGGGCTCCCGCCGACCGGCGCGTCGCATCGCGCGCAGAGGCACGTACCATGGCCGTATGTCCTTCCTCCGCCGCCGTAGCGCCGCCACTCCCGCGGGCCCGGACTTCGACGTCCTGGCCATGGATCCGGGGGACTGGCCCGGCAACCTCGGCGCCGGTCTGCTGCCCGCCCCCGACGGCTCCTGCCAGGGCGTCTTCCTCCGGTACGACCTGTTCGGCGGCCGCGGCCCCGCGATGATCATCGGCAACCTGCCGGAGGGCTCGCCGGCGCGCGAGCTCGCCGACACCCAGATCCCCTTCGAGGTGGCCCAGCTCCTCGCCGCCCTGGAGAACGACGAGCCGGTCGAGGTCCTCGACACCGAGGACGTCCCCGTGATGCAGGGCGACAACCTCCTCATCGTCCGCCGCCTCAAGCTCTCCGAGAGCCGCATCTCCTGCGTCCAGTTCGACCGCAGCGACAACGTCCTCGTGACGATCGCCAGTTGGGACCGGCCGATCACCGACGACCTCTACGCGCTGCTCAAGCCGCTGCCCGCCGAGCTGTTCCAGCAGGGCTGACGGGGGAGCGGGGGCCGATGAGCGCGCGCGTCGACAGCTGGATCTGGGCGGTCCGTCTGACCAAGACCCGCTCCCAGGCCGCCGCGGCCTGCCGGGCCGGACACGTCAAGGTCAACGGCGAACGGGCCAAGCCCGCCCAGCCGGTGAAGCCCGGGGACGAGGTCCGGCTCTTCCACGGCGGACGGGAGCGGATCGTCGAGGTCAAGGTGGTGCACACCAAGCGGATCGGCCCGCCGGTCGCCGCCGAGGCGTTCGTGGACAACAGCCCGCCCCCGCCGCCGCGCGAACACGTCGCCGTGGCCGCGGTGCGGGACCGGGGCGCCGGGCGACCGACCAAGCGGGACCGCCGCGAGCTCGACGGGCTGCGCGGCCGCCGCCCCTGACACGAACCGGTACGAGGCCGCCCCCGGGGACTCCCGGAGGCGGCCTCCCGCGCCCCAGGGCGCACGGTCCGCGTCTCAGCGCACGGTGGACCCGATCAGCGAGGCCACCCGCGCGGCCGAGGTGCCGAGCCCCGTCGGTCCGTACCGCAGCAGCGGAGTGCCGGCGCCCGTGTGCACGTCCTCGGACCGGTAACGGCGCACGTTCCGGTGCCAGTTGAGAATCCCGGCGAGCCAGTCCTCCAGCTCGCGCAGATACGCCTCGAAGGCCGCCCTGCCCCCGGCGTCCAGCTCGAAGTCCGCGTAGAGCAACGGAACTTCGTTCTTCTTGACGTGCTCGAACTGGCGCAGTCGGCCTCGCATCAGGTCGTCGACCATCGCGACCGCCGTCGGATAGTCGCAGTCGAAGAACTTCTGCAGCACCAGCACACCGTTGTGCACCTCGCCCTCGACCTCGATCTCCTTCTGGTACGAGAAGAGGTCGTTGAGGAGCGTCGCGTAGTCCATGACCGACCGCTCCAGGGAGCGCACCGTGCCCGTGAGGTAGAGCGCGGGCGGCAGCGCCTCGGAGTGCCGCAGCCGGCAGAGCAGGGTGGTCAGCTCCGAACCGAAGGTGGAACGGCGCATCTCGATGTAGTCGACCGGGTCGGGCACCCGGTGCTGGGCCTGGTTGTGCAGCTCCCAGAGCCAGCTGTCCAGCATGAGGTCGAGCGCGGTCCGCAGCTGCGCGCGGGCGTCCGGTGCCATCGGACCGGCCGTCCGCGCCCACAGGTCGGCGAGCGAGCGTTCCAGCGGGTTGACGGCGAGCGCCGCCCCCAGGGCCGGATCGTCGAGCGGCATGCAGGCCTTGAACCGCTCGGTCTGCTCCTTCGCGCCGGTGAGGTTGCGCGGCCGGCCGAACACCGCCGGGTAGTAGTCGTCCCCGTACGTTCCCCAGGTGAGCCACTCGGAGCTCAGCTCCAGCTCCTCCAGCGTGGCGTCGGGGTCGATCCCCGCCGCGCAGAGCGCGAGGTCGAAGCCGTCCATCAGCGACCGGTCCCAGATGTCGTCCAGGAGCCCCATCCGCTCGGCCCAGTCCTCGGAGAGCCGCTTCGCCTCCTGGTGGTGCGGGCTCAGGGAGAGCGGGTAGGGCAGGTCGAACTCCGGCAGCAGCGAGGGGCCGACGTGCTGGTGCGGCACGTGCGTGAGGGTCCGCAGCCGGGAGGTGGCCGACCGTCCGAACAGGTTCCGGATGTCGAGGGCGGAGGTGCCGATGATCCCGTCCAGGTGCGAGGGGCCGCCGACCATGCCCTCGTTCATGTACCGGCTGGAGCGCATGTGCCACTCGTGACCGCCGGACTGCCAGTCCTGGAGCCCCTTGGCGTACGCCGCCACGGCCGCGCACTCCTCGGGCGTGAGGCCCTTCTCGGCGGCGAGCAGCGGCACTTCGGTGAGGGCCGTGTTCTCGAACTGCTGGAGTCGTGAGGTCAGCAGGTCGTTGACGGCGTTCGCCGCCTCCTGCGTCGTGCAGCCCAGGAACCGCTCCAGGACGAGCACGCCGTTGCTGTTCTCGCCCTCGTCCTCCACCTCGCGCTGGTACGAGAAGAGGTCGTTGCGCAGATGGACGGCGTCGGAGAAGGCGTCCCTGAGCACCCGCAGGGGACGGGAGTAGGCCACCCGCTCCGGGACCTCGGCCCCCGCCGCGTACTCGACGAGCCCCGCCGACCAGGGCGCCCCGCCCACCTTGCGGCGCATCTCGATGTACTCGACGGGGTTGGCGACGCGCCCCTCGTTGATGTTGTCGAGCTCCCAGAGCGACTCGTTGAGCAGGTGCTCCGTCGCCTCCGCGAACCGCACCCGCCAGCCCTCGGACATCGAGGGAACGGTGCGTCGCCAGAGGTCGGCGAGACCCGCCTCGACGGGGTTGGTCGGCTCGGGCATCCCCGTCGCCGGGTCCGCCGGCATGAACAGCGGCAGCCGGTCCAGGTACACCTTGCCGCCCGCCCGGTCCTGGGTCCGCTTGAAGATCTCCAGGAAGTGGTCGTCGAAGAAGAAGACCCAGGTGTACCAGTCCGTGACGAGGTTCAGGGCCTCCTCGCCGCAGTCGGGATGCGTGTACGCGCAGAGCAGCGCGTAGTCGTGGGAGTCGAGGTCGTGCTGCTCCCAGACCCCCGAGCCCTCCAGCATCCCCATCTCCCGCGCCCAGTCCCGGGTGTGCGTGCGGGCGGCCTCCACATGGGGGTTGAGCCGTGCCGGATACGGAACATAGAAATCCGGCATAACGAAGGGCTGAGGCATGCGCTGGGGGGCCTTCCGGTGAGCGAGGTCGTTGTCGGGCCCACCTTTACCCGTCGCCCGTACGGCGCACGCGATCTTCCGAATAGTCCTATGAACGCCGACGGGGTGGTGCCGGACAGCCCGTCCGGCACCACCCCCGCGCCTTTCGGCCACGCCTCCGTCAGGCCTGGGAAACCCGCACGTCAGCCGCCTTGACGAAGGCCACCCGATGGCCGAACTGGATCTGGTAGTACTCCTCCTGGCCGCGCACCACCTGGTGCCCCCTGCTGTCGAACACCGGCGCGAAGTAGTACTCGCCCGGGGTCCGGTCGCCCACCACGTACCGCTGCCCCGCGAGCAGCCGGTACGGCAGCGGCGACACCGCCTGCACCGGCACACCCGCCGGATACGCCGAGGCCTCCGGGTAGGCCCGCCCGTACACCGGGACCGACGCGAGCCCCTCGCGGGGCGTCAGGACGAGACCCCGGACGCTCACGGCCGTCGGCTCCTCCGGCGGATTGTGGAACCACGCCTTCTGCCCGAGGTACCAGATCGCCGTCCACTCGCCCCGGCGCTCCGCCACCGCGTAGCTCTGCCCCGTCGAGGCCCGCGCCCCGGTGTCGTTGACCCCGGTGGTCGACGCCTCCCCGCCCGGCCGCAGACCGACGTCCGTCACCAGGGGCGCGTCCGGGCTCGGCCCGGTGTAGAGGCGCACCGCCCCGCTCCCGTGCGGCGCGCACGCCACCCCCGCCGTCACACAGCCCGTGTAGACCGGCCGGTGGTCGCCGTAGTCGGGCCGGATCGTGACCACCCCGGCCCCGGGACCGGCGCCCGGCGTGATCGGACGGCCGAGCAGCCGGAAGTAGTGCGCCCAGTCCCAGTACGGCCCCGGGTCGGTGTGCATGCCCTTGATCGTGGACGTCACCGTGCCGGGCACGTTGTCGTGGCCCAGGACGTGCTGCCGGTCGAGCGGGATGTCGAACCGGGCGGCGAGGTACCGCACCAGCCGCGCCGACGTCCGGTACATCGCCTCCGTGTACCAGGAGTCGGGCGCCGTCAGGAAGCCCTCGTGCTCCAGCCCCACCGACTTGGCGTTCACGAACCAGTTGCCCGCGTGCCAGCCGACGTCCTTGAGCGCCAGGTGCTGGGCGATATGCCCGTCGGAGGAGCGCAGCGAATACTGCCAGGACACGTACGCCGGGTCCCGCACCAGGTCCAGGGTGGTGTCCCAGACGGCCTCGGTGTCATGGATCACGATGTAGTCGATCGACTGGGCGGCGGGCCGGTCCGCCTTGTCGTGGTTGCCGTAGTCGCCGTCGCCGAACTCCTCGTACGGCGCGGGGATCCACTCGCAGGCCACCGTGCGCGGACACTCCACGGGACCGGACCCGGGCCGGCGCAGCCCGAGGGCGGCCAGCTGCCCCGTGGCGGGCGCGACCGCCGGCGCTGCCCGGAGCGTCACCACCTGGCCGCTGTCCGTCGTCCGGGACTCCCCGGTCCGGATCACGTCGAACACGTCGTTCGCGTACGTCGTCGCCGTGGCCGAGTCGTCCGCGCCCGAGTAGCGCGCCACCGCCCCGAACCACGCGGCCGGGTCCGCGCTCGCCGGAAGCCCGGCCTCCCGCTGCGCCGCGGCGAGCAGCGCCGCCCCGCCCTCGATGTTCGCCGCCGGTTCGGTCCGCAGCTCCTCGCCCGGAATCCCGGACAGGGCGGACGCCCGCTCCAGGGTGCGCAGCCGCGCGGGCAGCGCCCCGGCGGCCGGGACCGCCGTGTGGCCGCCCGGGCGCGCGGCCCGGGAGGAGTCGCCGCGCGCGTCCTCCGTGCCCTCCGAGTGGTGCGGGACGGCCACGGTCAGCGCCGTCACCGCGTCCGTCAGGTGCATCGGCCCGTAACCGCCGGTCACGCTCGGCGCACCGCCGTGGGAGTCCCAGCGCGACTGGAGGTACGAGACGGCGAGCAGCACGCTCTCGGGTACGCCGTGGCGGGCGGCGGCCCGCGCGAAGTGGCCCTGGAGGGAGCCGGACGCGGGCACGCCGGCACCGGCCGGCGGAGCGGCCGACAGCAGGGGCAGGAGCAGGGCGGCGGACGCGAGGGCGACCACCGTTCGTGGGCGACGACGTGAAGCCGTACGCGGCAAGGCAGCCTCCAGAGGCGGGGGTGACACCGGGGCGTGCGGGACCGAACCCGTACAGGGGTATCGGCTCCCGGACGATCCGTCAATCACGCCTCAGGAAAGAGAAGTTCCCACGTCAGAGCGGGAAAGGAGGCCATCCGGCGGAGTTTCGCGGCGACGGGCCCCGGGCCTGGGACGCGTCAGTGGAGTGGACCAGTGGCCATGCTCCGGGACACGCGGCGGAGGCGTACACGCGAGGGCGCCGCGGCCCGGTGTGTCGGCACCGGGCGCACGGCGCACCCTCCCCCGTGTCGTCGGTCGGGCCCGCCCGTTCAGCGCGTCCCGACCGCCGCGCGCACGGCCCGCCGTGCCATGGCGCAGTCGTCGTGCAGCCGCCTCAGAAGCAGCCGCTGTTCCTCACCGGGCGCGAGCGCCCCGGTGGGCACCGGCACGGAACCGGCCGGCGGAGCCTCCTTCATGGTGCGGTGCACCGCCGTCTCGTAGGTACGGATCTCCCGCGTCAGCACGATCATCAGGTTGACCAGGAAGGCGTCCCGGGAGGCCGGGCCCGCCTGCTGGGCCAGCTGACTGATCTGCCGCCGGGCCAGCGGGGCGTCCGCGAGGACCGCCCACAGGGTCGCCAGATCGTACCCGGGCAGGTACCACCCCGCGTGCTCCCAGTCGACGAGGACCGGTCCGGTGGGGGAGAGGAGGATGTTGGAGAGCAGGGCGTCACCGTGACAGAACTGCCCCATGCCCTGACGTCCACCCGCGTGGGCCAGACCGTGCAGCAGCTTCTGCAGGTCGTCCCGGTCCCGGTCGGTGAAGAGCCCGAGCTCGTGGTAGCGGGCGATGCGGGTGCCGTAGTCCAGCGGGGCGTCGAAGGTCCCGGTCGGCGGCCGCCAGGCGTTGAGCCGGGCGATCGCGCCGAGCGCGGCCCGGACGTCGGCCCGCGGCGGAGCCTCGACGGGGTGGCGCGAGAGCGCCGCGGCCCGCCCGGGCATCCGCTCGATCACCAGCGTGCAGTTCTCCGGGTCCGCCGCGATCAGCCGCGGCGCCCGCACCGGCGGACGGTGGCGGACGAAGGAGCGGTAGGAAGCTATCTCGTGCCGGAACCGCTCGACCCACGCGGGGGAGTGGTCCAGTAAACACTTCGCGACCGCCGTGGTCCGCCCGGTCGTCCCGACGATCAGTACCGACCGCCCGCTGCGCCGCAGCACCTGCACCGGGTTGAACTCCGGGCAGATGCGGTGGACGGAGGCGATCGCCATCTTCAGCTGAGCCCCCTGGGGGCCGGACAGATCGATTCTCCCGCTGACCGTCTGGGTACCCGTCCCGGCCGCCCAGCGCCTCGGCCGTACGGCCTGAGGGGCGGGAGCGAGGTAGGGCCCGGCGCCGGCCGGGACGATGCGGTGCTGCGGCCGGGGCGGGGCGGACACGGAGGACGATGCTGTGTACATGGAGGTGACAGATCCCTTCGTGGTCCGACGAGTTGCGTGCGTCGCCCCGCCCGCCCCCGGTCCGCACCCTGGGGAATGAGGGCCGGTCGGCGGGGCGGGGTGGCGCTTTCCTACCTGACACCCGGGCGCGGGTGGCGGAACATCGGGCGCACCCTGGCGAACCCTGGCGAATAGTCGCCAGCCCTATGACAGGGGGTTACTGTCAACTCAGCCGAGAACCTGGGGGCTTAGACGTGACCGGACAAACCAACACCCGCCTGGCAGACCTCTTCGGCCTGGCCGGCTGGTCCAAGGGCGAACTCGCGAGACTCGTCAACCGGCAGGCGGCGGCCATGGGCCACCCGCAGCTGGCGACCGACACCTCACGGGTCCGGCGCTGGATCGACCGCGGTGAGACCCCGCGCGATCCCGTTCCCCGGGTGCTGGCAGCACTGTTCACCGAGCGACTCGGCCGTGTCGTGACCATCGAGGACCTCGGGTTCGTACGACACGGGCGCGCCGGAAGGCGGCAGGACGTCAGGAAGACGGACAACCCTGACGGGCTGCCCTGGGCACCCGATCGTACGGCGGCGGTCCTCACCGAATTCACGGGAATGGACCTCATGCTCAACCGACGCGGCCTGGTGGGCGCGGGTGCCGCGCTTGCCGCCGGCTCCGTACTCAGCAACGCCATGCACGACTGGCTGCAGACCGACCCCGCACGCCAGTCCACCCCCCAGCGTGCCACCGATCCCCTCCACGCCGACCCCGCCGGGTTCGACCGCTACGAGGCCGCCCCCATCGGGTCGGAGGAGATCGAGGCACTGGAGCACTCGGTGGAGGTGTTCCGCGCCTGGGACGCCTCCCGGGGCGGCGGCCTCCAGCGCAAGGCGGTGGTGGGCCAGCTCAACGAGGTGGGCGGCATGCTCGCCTACCGCCACGCCGACCACCTCCAGCGGCGCCTGTGGGGCGTCGCCGCCAACCTGGCCGTCCTCGCGGGCTGGATGTCGCACGACGTCGGCCTCGAACCCACGGCCCAGAAGTACTTCGTGATCGCCGCCCACGCGGCCCGCGAGGGCGGCGACCGGCCCCGGGCCGGTGAGGCCCTGTCCCGCGCCGCACGCCAGATGGTGCACCTGGGCCGGCCCGACGACGCGCTCGACCTCATGAAGCTCGCCAAGGACGGCTCCGGCGAGCGGGTGCTGCCCCGGACCCGGGCCATGTTCCACACGATCGAGGCCTGGGCGCAGGCCTCGATGGGCCGCGGACAGGCCATGCGCCGCACCCTCGGAGAGGCCGAGGACCTGTTCGTGTCCGACCGGCGCGACGAGCGGACGCCGAGCTGGATGCAGAACTTCGACGAGGCGGACATGCACGGCATGCAGGCCCTCGCCTACCGGACCCTCGCCGACCACGACCCCACGGCCGCGGTCCCCGCGCAGCGCCACGCCAAGCTGGCGATCGAACTGCGGCGCGGCGGCCACGACCGCTCGAAGCTCTTCGACCACATCTCGCTCGCCTCCGCCTGCTTCATCGCCGACGACCCGGAGCAGGCCGACCGGTACGCCAGGCTCGCCCTGATGTCGATGGGGGAGACCTCGTCCCACCGCACCTGGGACCGGCTGCGGCAGATGTACCGGCTCACCGGGCAGTACGCCGGCTACGCCAGGATCGAGCACCTGCGTGAGGAGATCGAGCAGGCCCTGCCGAGGTCGCCGGTCAACCGTCCGAGGACGGGACAGGCCTGAGGGGCCGACCGGCCCGGGGCGGTGCGGGCACGCGCGGCGCACCCGCCGAGGACGACACGGGCACCAGGGATCGACCGACCGAGCACGGGGCAGGCCCACGGGGCCGACCGGCCCGGGACGGTCCGCTTCCGAGCGGCTCGGGCCGGACCGGCAGGCGCCAAGTGGCGCTCGTTGCCGGGTGGTTCAGTGCCCGACCCGGACCACCATCACGCAGGCGTCGTCCGCGCGCTGTTCCTCACCGAACTCCTCCACCACCGCGCGCACACCGTCCCGGGCGTCCCTCGCCCCGGAGAGCCGGTGTCCCAGGGCGAGCAGTCGCCGATTGCCCGTGTCGTCGTCCGCGCGGCTGCCCCGGGTCAGCCCGTCGGTGTGCAGCACGAGCAGGTCGCCGGGGCGCAGCCGGGTCTCGGCCTCGCCGTACACGGCCCCGGTCGTCGCCCCCAGGAGGACACCCTCGGGGCGCCGCAGGACGTGCCCCGTCCCGTCGCGGAACAGCAGCGGGGCGGCGTGGCCGGCCTGAGCCCAGGTCAGCGTCTGGGCGACCGGGTCGTAGCGGCAGCACATCGCGCTGCCGAGCGCCGGCTGTACGGAGGTCTCCAGGAGCTGGTTGAGATGGCCCATGAGCGCGGCGGGCCGGATTCCGGCCACGGCCATGCCGCGCAGCGCGCCCAGGAGCATGGCCATGGAGGAGGTCGCGGCGACCCCGTGGCCCGTCAGGTCGCCCACGGTGAGCAGCGCGTCCCCGTCGGGCAGGGCCAGCGCGTCGTACCAGTCGCCGCCGATCAGGCCGGTGCTGGCGGCGGGGAGGTAGTGGGCGGCCACGTCGAGCGGGGCGGGGCCGCCGTGCGCGAAGCTGAGCGAGCCGCGCCACGGCGGGAGCACCGCCTCCTGGAGCTCCACGGCGACCCGTCGCTCGGTCTGCTCGATGTGACGGCTGCGCTCCAGGGTGTCCCGGCTCTCGCGGACCGCCCGCTCGCTGCGCCGGAGTTCGCTGACGTCGCGGAGGACGGCCCACATCGAGGCGGTGCAGCCGTCGGCGTCGAGCACGGGCTCGCCGGTCATGTGCACCGTGCGCACACAGCCGTCGGTCCGCACGATCCGGAACTCGCCGTCGATCGGCTTCCCGTCGATCAGACAGTCCGTCACCATGCTCTGGAGGACGGACTGGTCCTCGGCGAAGACCATCGTGGGCATCTCGTCCAGCGACATGGGGCCGCTCTCGCGTGTACGTCCGAAGATCTGGTACAGCTCCTCGGACCAACTGACCTCGTCGGTCAGGAGGTTCCACTCGGCGCTGCCGACACGGGCGAGCAGCGATCCGGTGCGCGGCGGGGCTTCCGCGCCGTACGCGGTGCCGGGGTCGGTCGGGAGGGCCGTGTCGACGACGGGGTCGGGCGCCGGCTCGGTGGCGACCTCCTCCGGAGCGCCCGCGCGGAGCTGCCCCAAGTGCGCGCCGAGATCGTCCAGTTGGTGGACCGCCAGGTCGCAGAGGGCACGCTGCCAGCGCTGCTGCGGATCGTCGTCGTTCACCTCGGCGTCCCGGCGCACGGCGGCGAGCTCGCCGCGCAGACGGCGGGTCTGTGAGATCAGCGCGTCCACCGCGCCCGGCTCCGGCTGCTGGGCGGGGCGGTCCGCGAACAGTGGGGACGGCATGTCGTACTCCGATACAGGCGCGGCACGGCCAGGCCAGGTGTGAAAGGGAGGCCCGCATACGACTGTTGCACAGCGCGGGACGGCCCGTAAGGGCTTTGGCAACACTCGATCCGGTGGTGCTTCCGGCATATGTCAAAGGCCCGGCGATTATCGGCCAGGCCGCGACGCGTTACGGTGCGGGGGTGGTGAACGACGACGGAATGGGCACGGTGGGCACGCGCACGGCGGTCACGGGCGGGGCGGGTACGAGCACGGGGACGGGCACGACGGACGAGGCACGGAGAGGCCCGGCGGGGGCCACCGCCACGGGCACCGCGTTCCTCCTCGCGGCCGCGCCCGCCGGACGCGGGCGTGCCATGGACGCCGCCTCCGTCCTTCCCGCCCTCGCCGCCGTGCCGCCCGGGGTCCTCACCGGCACCACCACCGCCACCGTGGTCGAACTCGCCGATCCGCTCGACCCGCAGACCGTCCTGACCCGGCTGCGCGCCGCCGCGGCGAGCCCCGGGCCCCTGGTCCTCTGCCTCGCGGGACAGCTCCATCTCGACCGCCGGCAGCAGCTGCCCCACCTCGCACTCGCCCGCACCACCCCGGCGGCGCTCCGCTACACGGCGCTGCCCTGGCACTGGCTCGCCGGCGAACTCGGCGTACGGGCCCCCGGCACCACGACCGTCGTCGCGGACCTCGCCGCCGACGCCGCCGTGTGGGAACGCCTCGCCGCCGCACCCTCCTCCCTGCACCTGGGGCCCGGACCTGTCCTCTACGGACGGGTCTCCCCGGCCCCGCGCCGGGGAGAGCCCCTGGCCCCCGACTACCTGCGCTCCTGGGCCGAACTCTGGCGCTCCGGCGCCCGGCTCCCGCACGCCACGCTCCACGCCGAGTCCGCCGCCCACGCCGCCTCGTCCCTGCCCGGCTCGCTTTTCCTGGCGCCCGCGCCCGCTCCCGCGCGGACCCCGGAGCAGGACCCGCACCCGACGATCCTGGCCGCCGCCATGGCGGGCCGGCACGGGGAGGCGGCGGCGGTGGCCGCGGCCTGGGAGAGCGAGGCCCTGCGCCGCCACGGCCCCCGGTCCGGGGAGGCCGTCCACTGGACGGAGGTACGGGCCGATCTCGCCCGCCTCGCCGGGGAGCCCGCCCGCAGCTGCGCCCTGTGGATCGCCGCCGCCGAGGCGCGGCTCGCCCTGCGGCAGCCGACGGACGACCCCGACGTCGAAGGGGCAGTGGACCGGGCCCACCACCAGTGGGGAGAGATCGGCGACCCCGCACGGGCCCGCGCCCTCGGCCCCGCCCTGATCTCCCTGCGGGAACGGGTCCCCGGCCAGCGCCCCGGGGCGCTGGCCGCACTGCGACGGCGCATGGCCGACTGAACCCATCCGACTCCCCGAGTCACCGATTCCGTCCCCCGCATGCATGCCGCCACGCCCTCGGCGGCCGGCTCCCTCTCCGAGGCGCTCGGCACCGGCGTGCCCGTCGCGCACGTCCCGATGGGGCCGACCACCGCGTACACCATCGACCGCGCGGTCAACAGCTAGCGGGGCGTCCTCGCCGTCCGTCAGCCCCGACGGCCGCCGGGACGCGAGGGCCGGGGAACCCCTGGGAGGGGCCTCGCCGATCAGGCCGTGCCGCGGGCGGGGAGGACGACCCGGATGCCGAACTCGTAGCTACCGGTCGCCTCCGCGATGCCCATGAAGAGCACGGCGAAGGTCTCCTGGCCCCGCGCCGTGGCGATGCCGCCCAGGTCGAGCAGCGCGTCGTCGGGCCAGCCGAGGTCGGTGACCAGACCGCGCACCACCTTCTTCGCCTCCGCGTCCTCCCCCGAGAGGAACACCGTGCCGGGGCCCTCCAGGGAGTCCGGCGCGACCATCACGTTCCGGTCGACCGTGGCGAGCGTCTTCACCACCCGGGTCTCCGGGAAGGCCTGCTGGATCTCCTCGCCGAGGCTGACGACCGGATGCGAGAGCGTCCCGTCCTCCAGGAAGCCCACCCCGACGTCCAGGAGGGTCTTCCCCGCGAGCGCCGGAGCCCCGATCGATTCGAGCACGGCGACCGAGACGGTACCCGGGGTGGCGTTCACCAGTACGTCGGCGTGCGCGGCCGCCTCGGCCGAGCCCACGATCCGTACACCCGCCGCCGTGAGTTCCCCCAGCTCCGAGAGGAGCTCCTCGTCGTCGGGCCGCCGCGACCCGACGACCACGTCATGACCGGACAGCGCCCACGCCGACGCGAGAGCCCGTCCCACATTTCCCGTACCGAGAATTCCGATTCGCATGACCGTCATCCTGGCGCCCCCTGCCGGGTCGGCGCCTCGGCCCGGAGACCCCACCCGCGTCCGTCTCTCGACGTAGGGCCGGGTGCCGCCGGACCGCGGCGGGGCTGAGATGATCGAAGGCATGACCACCGTTCCGCCCTCGGCCCCGGAGCCGGCCCCGACCCCGGCGCCGGGCCCGGAGCCGGCCGGGGCGGCGGCGCCCGCCCCGCACGCGACGCTCACCACCGACCGCCTGCTGCTGCGCCCGGTCCGCGCCGGCGACCTCCCGGCCATGACGCGGCTGTGGACCGAGCCCGAGGTACGGCGCCACCTCGGCGGTCCCGTCACCGAGCCCGTCATCCTCATCCGGCGGCGGCGGATCGTCGGCGCGCCCGGTTTCCGTGCCGTGGTCCGAGCCGAGGACGACCTGGTGCTGGGGCTCGTCTCCGTGGAGCCCGGCGCGCGCGAGGGCGAGACGGAGGTGTCGTACCAGTTCCTGCCCGAGCACTGGGGCAACGGCTACGCGCGCGAGGCCGTCGCCGCCGTCCTCGACGTCACGCTCCGCGACACGCCCAGCGTGGTCGCGGTGACCCAGCGGGCGAACCGCCGCTCCCGGCGGCTCCTCGAAGCGGTCGGCATGACCCATGCCGCCTCGTTCGTCGAGTACGACGCCCACCAGGTCCTCTACCGGCGCCGGCGCTGAGCCCCACGAACCTCTTCCCTCAGCGGACCTTCTCGCCGGCCGCCAGCTTCGCCACCATGCGCTCCAGCCGTCCCGCCCGGCCCTTCGGCGTGCGGGCCTGCCACAACCGCATGATCACCAGGTACTGATCGGTCCTCCCGAGCCCCTCGTAGAAGGTCCGCGCCCGCTCGTCGGCAGCCAGCGCCGCCGCGAGGTCGTCCGGCACGGTCGCCTCCGCCTGCGACGGGTACGCGGCCTCCCACCGGCCGTCGGCGCGCGCGGCCCGCACCTCGGCGAGCCCCGGGTCGCGCATCCGCCCCGCCGCCGTCAGCGCCTCGACCTTGCGGACGTTCACCTGCGACCAGAGGCTGCGCGCCCGCCTCGGCGTGTACTTCTGGAGGTAGTAGGCGCCGTCGCCGCCCTTGCGCTGCCCGTCGATCCAGCCGAAGCAGAGCATGCAGTCGAGGATCTCGGGATTCGTCAGCGACGCGCCCCCCTTGTCCTTCTTGGCGATCCTCAGCCACACCCCGGAGGAGTCGGCGTGGTGGGTCTCCAGCCACGCCTCCAGCTCCGCGGTCTCCGTGACGGTCATCAGTTCAAGCCCGTCGTACCGCTCCATCGCCGCTCCCCCTGTCGTCGTCGTGCGACCAGGATATGGACAGCCGCCCGCGAAACCCCGCTTCGGCCTGCGACGATGCCGGAACCTACGTCAAGGAGCTCTGACCCATGTCCTTCCTGGTGATCGGCGAGTGCGTCGCCGACATCGTCCGTGCCCCGGTGGGCTCCGGCGCCGCCGACCGCCTCCACCCCGGTGGCAGTCCCGCCAACGTCGCCTACGGTCTGGGGCGGCTCGGCCGGGATGTCACCCTGCTCACCCAGCTCGCCGACGACCCCACCGGACGGCGGATCGGGGCCCATCTCCGGAGCGCGGGCGTACGGGTGGAGATCGGCGGCGCCCCCGTGCGCACCCCGTCGGCCGTCGTCGGCCTCGACGCGGACGGCCGGGCCACGTACACCTTCGACATCGCCTGGAGCCTGGCGGCCCCCGTGCCGGCCGGGCTCGCACCCGACCATGTGCACATCGGGTCGGTCGCCGCCGTCACCGCACCCGGCGCGGACACGGTCCTCGCCGAGACGGAGCGGCTCCGGGACCGGGCCACCGTCAGTTACGACCCCAACGTACGGCCCGCGCTGATGGGGGAGCACGGCGCCGCCGTCGCCCGCGTCGAGCGCTGCGTCGCCCTCGCCGACCTCGTCAAGGCGAGCGACGAGGACCTGGCCTGGCTCCACCCCGGCGAGGACCCGCGCGCGGTCGCCGCCCGCTGGCTGGCCCTCGGCCCGGCCGTCGTCCTGGTCACCCGGGGCGCCGAAGGCTCGTTCGCCCTCACCCGGAGGGAGGAGGTCACCGTGGACGCGCCCCGGGTCGCCGTCGTGGACACGGTCGGCGCGGGCGACTCCTTCATGTCCGCCGTCCTGGACACCCTCGCCGGGCGGGGGCGGGAGGAGCTCGGCGCCCTCGGCGCCGAGTCCCTCGCGGGGCTCCTGCGGAGGGCGGGCGCGGCGGCGGCCGTGACCGTGTCCCGGGCCGGTGCCCAGCCGCCCGACCGGTCCGAACTGGACGCGGCCGAAGCCTTGTTCGGCCTCAGATCCGGGCGTGCGTCGTGATGTCCGAGGCGAACTGCTCGACCAGCTCGGGGGTGACCGTCGGACGGCACTCGCCGATGGCCGCCAGATAGTCGGCGGTGCTCGCCCCGGGCGCTGCGCCGTCACCGCCCCGGCCGCCGGCCGCGAGGAGATCCCGCTCGAAGGAGGCCTGGGCGGCGATCCGGGCCGCGTGCTCGATGTCGGCGGGGGTGAACAGGTCGCTCGCCAGGACCAGTTCGTCGATGTCGACGTCCGTCCGGCCGTCCGTGTAGCGGGACCAGATCGCCGCTCGCGCCGCCTTGTCCGGCGTACCGATCGGGATGAGGTAGTCGAAACGCCCGGGCCGCAGGAACGCCGGATCGAGGGAGCGGATGGAGTTGGTGGCACAGACGAGCAGCCGCTCGTCCCGCTCCCGGAACCCGGGTATCAGCTTGAGGAGTTCGTTCGTCACCCCGTGCATGCCGCCGGGCTGCGCGGGCTCCGAGCGCACCGGGGCGATCTCCTCGACCTCGTCGATGAAGACGAGCACCCGCTCCAGCTCGGCGATCCGTGCGAACGCGGACCGCAGGGCCGCGGCGAGGTTCCCCTCGTCGGCGAGGCGGGAGGGCAGGATCTCCACGAAGGGCCAGCCGAGCCGTGAGGCGATCCCGCGGGCGAACGTGGTCTTGCCGGT
Source organism: Streptomyces sp. Qhu_M48 (assembly GCF_051305195.1). NCBI lineage: Bacteria > Bacillati > Actinomycetota > Actinomycetes > Kitasatosporales > Streptomycetaceae > Streptomyces > Streptomyces sp. Qhu_M48. The sequence continues at coordinate 3,537,065 of NZ_CP195432.1, forward strand.
GCCCGGCGGTCCGAACAGGCAGACCGCGCGCGGCGGTCGCACTCCGTGCCGGCCGGCCCGCTCCGGTTCGGCGAGCGGCAGCACCACCCGGCGCTCGATGAGGTCCTTCTCCCGCTCCATCCCGGCGACCTTGGACCACAGGTCGCTCGGGAGCAGCCGCCCGCCCAGCTCGTCGAGGAGTCCGGCGGCAGGCCCGTGCAGCGGCTCCACCTTCTCGAAGTAGGCGACGGCGGGCTGACGTGTGTACCCGGCGTTGAGCAGTCCCTCGCCGAGGAGCTCCTCCTCCGGGAGGACGTACGCGATTCGCCCGACCCTGGCGGCCACGAGCCGCCGTTCCAGCTCCACGAGAAGGGCGCTGGCGAGACCGCGGCCGCGCCACGCGGAGGAGATCGCGACGCGCATCACCCACGCTCGTTCTCCGGAGACGCAGGCGAGCGCGGCGCCGATGGGCTTGCCCTGGTGGACGGCGACCACGGCGGGCTGGCGGCTGGTGAGGGCGCCGATGCACTCGGCCAGCGAGAACACGGACTCCTGGCCGAGTTCGGCCGTGGTGTCGATCAGATGGACGACGGCGGCGAGATCGCTCTCGCGGTAGTCGTGGATGTGCCAGTTCACCGGTGGTACCGCCCCTCGTTGGTGCCGTTGCGGCGAGGCTAGGCGGGCTCCCGGGCGCGGGTCGTGCGCCATCCTGCACAAGGGGGTACGGGCGAACGCGCCGTGGCGGCTCTATGCGGAGCGGTGCCGGGGAACGCGGAAGGCCCCCGGAGTTTCCTCCGGGGGCCTTCCGCGTACGAACGACGCCTCAGGGGTCCGGGCGTTCAACAGCCCGGGGGCTTCGGCGGACCGGGCCTTCGGCAGGCCGGGACGGTCAGTAGGCCGGGGCCAGCTTCGGGTTCGGGCCGTGCTCGTTCTCGTGCTGGTCGCCCTCGGTGGCGGCGAAGACGATGAGGATGATGGCGCCCACCAGCGGGATCAGGCCGATGAGGATCCACCAGCCGGAGCGGTTGGTGTCGTGCAGGCGGCGGATGGTCACACCGAGGGACGGCAGGAAGACGGCCAGCGAGTACAGCGTGCTCAGCAGCGAGAAGTCGAGCGCCACACCGATCACGGCGAGCACGATCGCGATGATGATGTTGAACAGCTCGAACATCCAGAATTCCTTGCGGCGCGCCCGGCCGCTGAAGACCGCGTACTTCTTGATGACGTCGAGGTACCAGTTCACTTTGTCCCCCCAAGGACTGGGTATGCGTACGGGAGCCTGTCCCTGTGGAGCAAGCTTTACGCAGAACTTAGGTGGCTGAAACCACATGGGTCAATTCGTTACCGGCCGGTGCCCGTTCCGGATCCGTATAGAGCGAACGGCGGCGCCTCCGGGAGTGGAGGGCCGCCGTTCCGGGAGAGGATCAGAAGATCACGTCCTTCTCTTGCTCATGAGCAGTCCGCCGGCCGTGAGCGAGAACAGGCAGACGCACGCACCGGTGATCACGTTGCTGAGGACGGTGCCGGTGTCGGGACTCTGTCCGACCACCCACGGGGCGACGATCAGCCACGCGCCCATCAGCAGGACGACGAAGTTCAGGTCCTGCGACCGCTCCGGCACCAGCGACATGCACAGGCCGAGGACCGCGAGGGCGATACCGACGACCAGGTTGCTGATGGCGAGAGCGGGCTGGGTCGCGGAGAAGTGGACCGTCCACGCGGAGATCGCGGCATAGATGCCGGCGAGGATCACGAGTTCCTCGACAGCCGTGACACCTCGGGTCCGGAGCATACGGGCATATCGGTCCCGCATTTCCGGCGCGTCCGGGTGTCCCGCGATATCACCAGGACGGTGAGAGACGTCGGCCATACGACTCGCCTCCTTCTGGCGTCATGCACCTGTGAGCGCACGTGCGGCACATGATGCCGCTGCTTCATTGTGCGCTTATCTGGCCTTTATGTGTAGGTCTGCCCGTTAAGGGGTGCGCACAGAATTCGAGCCTCGGATGTGCGGGGAACCACCAAAAGGCGATCTCTGTTCAACAGAAAGTGCGGTGCGGAAGGGAACGGAACGACGCATTGTCATGCGCGGCGCCGAGTGGTGTTCGAGGCGTAGCCTGGAAGTGGACTCGGGGACCGACCCCTCCACCGCCGGGAGCGGATGATGACCGGCATTGTGAAGAAGAGTTTCGACGCGGCGGACGAGACCCGCCCCTTCGAGGACGGCAAGGGCAGGCTCGACCTGGTCACCGGCGAGCGCGGCGCGGTCGGGCGCGCGGTGTTCGAGCCCGGCTGGCAGTGGTCCAAGCACATCAAACCGCTCGCCGGCACCGACAGCTGCGAGGCCTCGCACGTCGGATACGTCGTCAGCGGCCGGATGAAGGTCGTCATGGACGACGGTGACTCGACGGAGTTCGGGGCGGGGGACTACATGGAGGTCAAGCCCGGTCACGACGCCTGGGTGATCGGTGACGAGCCCTGCGTCGCCGTGGACTGGACGGGCTTCGTCGACTACGCGCGCCCGACCGGCTCCTGACGGCACCACGCCCGGGGCCGAAGCGCCGGGCCGACCCGCGACTCGGCACCCGCCCGGGGCCGAAGCGCCGGGCCGACCCGCCCCAGCGCGTCGCCATCGCTCCGGGTCGGCGCCCACGCGCCGATCCGGAGCAGCGGTGCGCGCTCGGCGTCGTCACACGGAGGCGGGCTCCTCCGTGGAGCTGCCCGAGGCGATGCCGAACGCCGGGTCCGGGACGGACTCGGGGGCGAGCAGGACCGAGGACGTGCCGTCCACGCCGACCGGCACGTCACCGTCGATGGTCACGCGGCGCAGCTTGCGCACGTGGTCGTCGGAGTCGTCCACGCCGTAGTGCTGGGTGGCGCGGTTGTCCCAGATGGCCACGTCTCCGACCTGCCACTGCCAGCGCACGGTGTTCTCCGGGCGCTCGACGTGCGACTGGAAGAGGCCGAGGAGCGCGCGGGAGTCGGCGCCCGTCAGCCCGCTGATCCGCTGGACGAAGTTGCCGAGCAGCAGCGTCCTCTCGCCGGTCTCGGGGTGGACCCGTACGACCGGGTGCTCGGTGAGGAACTTCGTCGAGGCGAAGATCTCGCGGAAGCGTGCGAGCTGCTCGGGCAGGACGCCCGGGCGCAGCGCGGCGTAGTCGTAGTCGTTGGAGTGCACGGCGCGCAGGCTGTCGGCGAGGGCGCGCAGCGGCTCGGGGAGGTTCGCGTACGCGGTCGCCGTGTTGGCCCACAGGGTGTTGCCGCCGTACGGCGGGATGACGACCGCGCGCAGGATGGAGAAGGCGGGGTAGGCGGGCACGAAGGTGACGTCGGTGTGCCACTGGTTGGCCCGGCCGCCGTAGTCCGAGTCGATCGGGAAGGAGTATCGGCCGTCGGCGGAGGGGACGGTGGGGTGGGCGACGGGCGTGCCGAGGAGCCGGCCGAAGGCCTCGTGGGCCTCCTCGTCCAGGTGGTCCTGGTCGCGGAAGAAGACGACCTTGTGGGCGAGGAGCGCCGCGCGGATCTCGGCCACGGTCTCGGCGGGCAGGTCGCCGCCTAGGCGGACGCCGGAGATGACGGCGCCGAGGCGTCCGCCGACCTTCTGGACGGTGAGGGTGCTGGTCGCGGTCGACATGGCGGGTCCTTTCGTGGGGCCGGGGAGGGCCCGGTCGTAATTAATTTCGCAGCGGAATTAATGAAGCTGTGCGGGGTCCCGTGGGGGCCCGTGGGGCAGACGGGACCCACCGCGATCCGTGTGGTCCCGAGAGATCTGTGGGATCCCGAGAGGCTGGGGGATCCCGAGAGATCGGTGGGATGCCGTGAGTCTCTCCGGAGGGTCACCGGAGTCGAGGTGGGTCAGGCGGTGGGGCGAGGCCCGCGAGGCCCCGACGGGACGTGACCTGCCGAACGGCGGGCGGGGAGCCCCGCGGATCGGGCGAGAGGTGCGGAGGCGGGACCGGGGGAGCCGATCACGCGAGGGGTCGCGAGGATCAGGCGCCGGAGACGGCGGTACAGGAGGAGGTCGCGAACATGTCCCGGAGACTCGCAGCGGCCGCCACCGGACGTCAAGCGCCCGTCCGCTCCCCGGGCGACCGCCACCGATGGTTGAATCGGCGCCTGCGCGGCCCGGCCACCCCGGTCCGCCGCGCCCCGCCCAACCGGCCTTGACCTGCGGTGTCTTCCCGCCACGGGCGGGGCGGGCCGAGCACGGTGCCGGGGCGCGCGGCAGGCCGACGGTCCCGGCGGCGACCGCCCCGGGAATTCACATCGCCGCAACAGTGACCGGAACCAGTGACCAGAGAGGCACCCATGACGAGGAACTCCCCCCACGCTCCCCGGATGGCGGGCGACGGCCGGCGCGAGGCCAACGCCGCCACCGTCCTGCGCACCGTCCTCGACCACGGACCGGTGGCCCGCGGCGCCGTCGCCAAGCTCTCCGGCCTCAGTCCCGCCGCCGTCTCGCGCCAGGCCACCGACCTCACCCGGCTCGGCCTCCTGCGCGAGCTGCCCGAGCTGGCCGGAGGCGGGGGAGTGGGGCGGCCCCAGATCCCCGTCGACCTGCACATCGGCGCCTCCGGCGGGCCGGTCGCCGGAGGCGTCCACCTCGGTGTCCCCGGCTCGACCTTCGCCCTGGTCGATCTCCGCGGACAGGTCCTGGCCCACCGGACGTACCCCCACGACGGCATCGCGCCGGACAGGCTGCCCGGCGCCGTCGCCCGCGAACTGAGCGGATTCCTGGACGCGCACACCCGAGGGCGCCCCCTGCTCGGCGTCGGCGCCGCGGTCGGCGGCTGGGTGGACCCCGCCGAGGGGGTGGTCGTCCGCCACCAGGCCCTGGGCTGGCGCCGCCGTCCGCTTGCCGCCGAACTCTCCCGCGGCCTCGGCGGGCGCACCGTGCGCCTGGACAACCACGCCCGTTCCATCGCCCAGTCGGAGATCCTCTTCGGCCGCCCGGCCGCCCGCCGGAGCCTGGTCCACCTCTTCGTCGGCAACGTCGTCGACGCGGCCGTCGGGCTCGGCGGGATCGTCCACCAGGGGCCCGGGGCGGCGGCCGGTGACGTGGCACACCTGCCCGTACCGGACTCCACGGTCCCCTGCCCGTGCGGGCGTTCGGGCTGCCTGGAGGCGACCGCCTCGAACACGGCCCTCGGCCGCACCGCCGTCCGGCGCGGGATCGTGCCCGAGCCGGACACCTTCCTGGTCGTGGACGCGGCGGCCGCGGGGGACCGGCGGGCCGACCGTCTGCTGCGCGAGCGCGCCCGCGCGGTGGGCCGCGCCGTGGCCCTCCTGCTCGACGTCCTCAACCCCGATCTGGTCGTCGTGACGGAGCAGTCGAGCGTCCTCGAACCGGAGTACCTGGAGGAGATCCGGGGGGCCGCGATCGACCTCTCGCACGTCTGTGACGATCCCGAACGCATCGTCAGTCCACATGCTGGACCAGCCACGCTGCCCGTCGCGGCAGGCACGGTTCTGCTGAATCCGCTGTTCAGAAGGCCTCTTGAGACGACCGAGGAGCTGCTCGCGCTGGAGGGCGAGAGGTGATGTCGTCTCAGAATGCGGTCAGGCGCGGTTGACCGCCCCGCGAAGCCGCTGTCATATTGCTCCCGTGAATCCGGACATGAGCCTCATCTCCCGCAGGCACGTCGACCTCTGTCGACAGGCCAGCGCGGTCTGTGCCGTCCGCGTCTGACCCAGGCGCCGGCCACCGCGCCGGCCACGCCTACCCCGTTCCGGCTCCGCCGAGGGCGGGCCGCCCGTCCGCGCTCCGCTGACGGACCGCGCCCCTGCCGTCCCGGCCGCCGCACCGGTCGCCTCCTTCGCGCGACGCGCCGTCCCGCGTCCATCTGCCGCGCCACGCATGCCCGGACCTCCGGCGACCTCCCGAGCTCCCTTCCGGCTCCCTCCCGCTTTTTCCTCCTCCTTTTCCTTCCGCAGCGGAACGAATCAACGCGCCCCGTGCGCCTCCGCTCTCCCTTCACAGGCAGGCACCGATGACCGAGCTGTCCCCCTCCACACCCACCGCCCTCTCCCGGCGCACCACCCTGCGCGCCGCGGGCGGAGGCACCCTGCTGCTCGGTCTCGGCCTCACGGGCTGCCGCTCGGCGGTCTCCGAGACCGAGGCGCCCGCCGCGAAGGCCGGTACCGGGCCCCGCCGCGGCGGCACCCTCACCGTCGCCATCAACTCGGACTTCACGCCCAGCCTGCTCTTCGCCCAGAGCGGCCAGTCGCTCCAGCAGCGGCTGATCTACAACACGCTCACCCGCTACGACGACCAGCTGAAGCCGCAGCCCGAACTCGCCACCTCCTGGGAGTACGCCGAGGACGGCCGCAGCATCACCCTCAAGCTCCGCACCGGCGTCACCTACCACGACGGCCGCCCCTTCACCGCCGACGACGTCGTCTTCGCGGTCAGGAACCTGCAGAACCCGCTCAGGGCAGCCCAGTTGAGGGCCACGGCCGCCGCCGTCACCGGATTCGAGAAGCGCGGCGACCACGAACTCGTCCTCAAGCTCGCCCATCCGGTGAACAACCTCTTCGACCTCTTCGAGTTCATGATCCTCACCGACCGGAACAGCGTCGAGGACGCCGTCACCGGCAAGAAGCTCAACGGCACCGGCCCGTTCAAGCTCACCAAGTGGAGCCCCGGCACCGGCCTCAGCTTCACCCGCCACGAGAAGTACTGGCAGCCCGAGCGCCCCTACCTCGACGCCGTCGAGTTCCGGGTCGTGCCGCAGGCGGACGCCCTGCTCTCCTCGCTGCGCACCGGCCAGTCCCAGCTCTCCTTCAGCGTCCCCGGCAGGAACCTCCCCGTCATCGCCTCCACCCCCGAACTCGCGATCAGCGAGTACACCACCGGAGGCGGAGCCTTCTACCTCGGCGTCAACACCACCGTGGCTCCGCTGAACAACAGGACCGTCCGGCAGGCCCTGGCCTGGGGCATCGACCGCGAGCGCATCCTCAAGCAGGTCCTCGGCGGCTACGGACTCGCCTCCGCCACCCCCTGGCCCAAGTCCTCGCCCGCCTTCAGCGAGGCCGGCCGCACCCACTACACGTACGACCCCGGCAAGGCCCGCGAGCTCCTCAGGTCCGCCGGTCACCCCAAGCTCGACCTGCCGCTGCTCCACATCAACCTGCCCGGCGACACCGCCGTCGCCGAGGCGATCCAGTACGACCTCAAGCAGATCGGCGTCCAGGTCACCCTCCAGCCCACCGACCCGGCCACCGCCCAGAAGAACCTCATCTCCCAGTCCATGCCCGGCCTGTGGACCATGAGTCACGGCTTCGCCCAGGTCCAGCCCTCCACCCTCGCGGTGAGCGCCTACCCCTTCAACGAGGCCAAGAACACCTCCAGGTTCCGCTCCGCCGCCTACACGAAGGTCGTCCGCGAAGCCTGGACCAGCCCCGAGACCGGCGCCCGTGCCAACGCGCTGCGCCGGCAGATCACCGACACCCTCCTCGACGAGGCGTTCATCATCGACCTCGTCATCCGGGGTGCCGTCCAGGTCTCCTCGAAGAAACTGCACGGCGTCACCCTCAACAAGTTCGCCTACCTCAACCTCGACGACGCCTACCTGGCGGGCTGAGATGCGCGGCTATCTGCTGCGGAGGCTCCCCTCCGCCCTCCTCGTCCTCCTCGTCGCCTCCTTCCTCGTCTTCGCGCTCCTCCGTCTCGTCCCCGGCGACCCCGCCGCCGTCCTCGCCGGACCCGACGCGAGCCCCGAGACCGAGGCGGCCATCCGGGCCCGCCTCGGCCTCGACGCACCCCTGCTCACCCAGTACGTCCAGTGGCTCGGCGACCTCGTCACCGGCGACCTCGGACCGTCGTACGCGATCGGCGGGCAGACCGCCGACCTCATCGGCGACGGCCTCGGCGCCACCGTCGAACTCACCCTCGGCGCCCTGTTCCTCGTCGTCGTCCTCGGCGCCGCCTTCGGCATCCTCGGGGCGACCTCCCGCAACCGCTGGATCCTCGGCACCGTACGGATCCTCACCACCGGGGCGCTCGCCGTCCCGCCGTTCGTCACCGGCGTCCTCCTCGTCCTGCTCTTCTCCGTCCTCCTCGGCGTCCTGCCCCCGGGCGGCCGCGTCCCGCTCCTCACCGCCCCCGACCTCGGCGTCCAGTACCTGCTGCTGCCCGCCCTCTGCCTCGCCCTGCCCAGCGCCGCAGTCCTCGGCCGCTACCTCAAGGACGGCATCGAACGCGCCCTCGGCGAGGACTACGTCCGCACCGCCACCGCCGCCGGCATCGCCCCCCGCCGCCTGCTCTGGCGGCACGCCCTGCCCAACGCCCTGCCGCCCGTCGTCACCCTCCTCGGCATGCAGACCGGCAACCTCCTCGGCGGCGCCGTCCTCGTCGAGGCGATCTTCGCCTGGCCCGGCCTCGGCCAGCTCGCCGAACAGGCCCTGGTCCGCCGCGACTACCCCGTCGTACAGGACCTCCTGCTGCTCCTCGTCACCGTCTTCGTCCTCGTCCAGCTCTTCACCGACCTCGTCCACGCCTGGCTCGACCCCCGGATCAGGTGGGAGTGACCATGCCGACTCACACCGTCAAGCCGTCCCCGGCCACCGCCGGAACGACCCCGGCCCGCAGGACCCCTCACCCCTACCGGGCCGCCCTCGCCACCGTCCGCGGCCGCACCGGACTCGCCCTCGTGGGGCTCGTCGTCCTGGCCGGGCTCCTCGCCCCGCTCCTCTCCGGACACGGCCCCACCGACCAGAGCGCCCTCGCGCTCGCCGGACCCGGCACCCCCGGCCACCCGCTCGGCACCGACGACCTCGGCCGCGACCTGCTCTCCCGCCTGCTCCACGGCATCCGCGCGGACCTCGCCATCATCGCCGTCGCCGTCCCGCTCGGCGCCGTCCTCGGCTGCCTGTTCGCGCTGGCCGCCGCCGCGCACCCGGTCGCCGACACCGTCGTCCAGCGCGTCTTCGACCTGGTCCTCGCCTTCCCCGGGCTGATCCTGGCGCTCGCCATCACCGCCGTCCTCGGTCCCGGCAGGCTCCCCGTGATCATCGTCATCGCCCTCGCCGAGATCCCCGTCTTCGGACGGCTCCTGCGCACCGGCATCCTCGTCCAGCGCGGCCGGGAGTACGTGACGGCCGCCCGCGTCGGCGGCACCTCGGGCAGCCGGATCCTCACCCGGCACATCCTGCCCAACGCCGCCGACCCGCTCGTCGTCCAGATCGCCGTCTCCCTCACCGTCGCCGTCTTCATCGAAGGCGCGATGAGCTTCCTAGGGGTGGGGGTCCGGCCTCCCGAACCCACCCTCGGGGCGGTCCTCAGCCAGTCGATGCCCTACCTCGCCCAGGCCCCGCACTTCGCGGCCGGACCGCTCGTGACCGTGACCGCGCTCGTCCTCGGCCTCTCCCTGACCGCCGAGGCACTGAACCGGGAGATACGCCGATGACCACCCCACCGCTCCTCGACGTCCAGGGCCTCGACGTCGAGTTCACCACCCCCGACGGAGGGACGCTGCACGCCGTCCGGGACGTGTCCTTCACACTCCGCCGGGGCGAGACCCTCGCCGTCGTCGGCGAGTCCGGCTCCGGCAAGTCCACCACCGCCCTCGCCCTGCTCGGGATGCTGCCCGGCACGGGCCGCGTCGCCGGCGGAACCGTCCGCCTCGACGGGGAGGACCTCGTCACGGCGGGGGAGGAACGGCTCCGGGCCGTCCGCGGCGTCCGTGTCGGCATGATCTTCCAGGACCCGATGACGGCCCTCAACCCCGTCCTCACCGTCGGCCGCCACCTCGACGAGGTCCTCCGCGCCCACGCGGGCCGGGACCGCACCACCGGCCGCGACACCACCGGCCGGCCCCCCGGGACCGACCGCCCCGGCACGACCACCGACCGCCCCGGCACGACCTCCGGCCGCGACAAGCCCGCCCGCCGTGACAGGGCCGCCCGGCGCGCCCGTGCCGTCGAACTCCTGCGCCTCGTCGGCATCCCCGACCCCGAGCGCCGACTCGACGACCATCCGCACCAGTTCTCCGGCGGTCAGCGCCAGCGCGTCCTCATCGCCATGGCCCTCGCCGGCGAACCCGACATCCTCCTCGCCGACGAACCCACCACCGCCCTCGACGCCACCGTCCAGGACCAGATCCTCACCCTCCTCGGTGACCTCACCCGTACCACCGGCACCGCCCTCGTCCTGATCACCCACAACATGGGCGTCGTCGCCCGCGCCTGCGACCGCGTCCTCGTCATGTACGGAGGCACGGTCGTCGAGGACGGGCCCACCGCCGAGGTCCTCAGCCACCCCCGGCACCCGTACACCGCCGGTCTCCTCGCCGCCGTACCCCGTCTGTCCGCCCCCTCCGGCACCCGGCTCACCGGCATCCCCGGGACCCCGCCCGACCTCGGCCTGCCGCTCGCCGGCTGCGCGTTCGCCGCCCGCTGCGCGTTCGCCGAGGACCGCTGCCACACCGCCGCACCCCCGCTGGTCGCCCTCACCGACACGGTGCGCGCCGCCTGCCTGCCCGCCGCCGAACGGGACGAGCCGCTCCCGCCGCCCCCGCCGCCCGCCCGTACCGACCGGCCCGCCCCCGGGGCCGTCGTCCTCACCGCCGAAGGGATCCGCAAGACGTACCGGGGACGCGGCCGCCGCTCCTTCACCGCCCTCGACGACGTCTCCCTCACCCTGGCGGCGGGCGAGACCCTCGGCATCGTCGGCGAGTCCGGCTCCGGCAAGTCGACCCTCGCCAGGGTCCTCGCCCACGCCCACCCGGCCGACGCCGGCCGGATCCTCCTCGAAGGCCAGGACGTCACCCGGCCCGGCCGCGCCGAGCTCCACTCCGTACGCCGCCGCGTCCAGATGGTCTTCCAGGACCCGTACGCCTCCCTCAACCCCCGCATGAGCGTGGGCGAGATCGTCGCGGAACCCCTGCGCGCCTTCGGCATCGGAGCCCCGGGGGAGCGGGCCGGGCGGGTCGCGGAACTCCTCCGCCGGGTCGGCCTCGACCCGGCCGCGGCCGACCGGCCCCCGCGCTCCTTCTCCGGCGGTCAGCGCCAGCGCATCGGCATCGCCCGCGCCCTCGCCCCCGAACCGTCCGTCCTCATCTGCGACGAACCCGTCTCCGCACTCGACGTCTCCGTCCAGGCCCAGATCGTCGGCCTGCTCACCGACCTCCAGCGCGACCTGGGTCTCGCCCTCGTCTTCATCGCCCACGACCTGGCCGTCGTCCGCCAGGTCAGCCACCGCATCGCCGTCATGCACGAGGGCCGGATCGTGGAGACCGGCGGCGCCGACGAGCTGTGCGACCACCCCCGCGACCCCTACACGCGCGCGCTGCTCGCCGCCGCGCCCGAACCCGCACCGGTCGCGCCCCCACGCGTCCCCGTCGCGGCCGAGGCGGTGTCCGCGTGAGCGCCTGCTGCACCCCGGGCCGCGCCCGCACGGAAGACGGCGGACAGCCGGAGACCCTCCCGCTCCTTCCGCCGACCACCGCCCGGACCACCCCGAGGCCCCACCCCATGGTGGAGCTGCCGGGCGGAACCTTCCGCATGGGCGACTCCTTCGGCGAGGGATACCCCGCCGACCGTGAGGGACCCGTACGGGAGGTGACCGTCGCGCCCTTCGCGATCGACGCCACCGCCGTCACCAACGCCCGGTACGCCGAGTTCGTCGAGGCCACCGGACACCGCACCGACGCCGAACGCTTCGGCTCCTCCTTCGTCTTCCACCTCCTGGTCCACCCCGCCGCCGACCGCCACGTCCTCGGCCGGGTGCCGCAGGCCCCCTGGTGGCTCGGTGTCGCCGGGGCCGCCTGGCACGCCCCCGAGGGCCCCGGCTCCGACCTCGAAGGCCGCGCCGACCACCCCGTCGTCCACATCAGTCACGGCGACGCCCTCGCCTACTGCGCCTGGGCCGGTGCCCGGCTCCCCACCGAGGCCGAATGGGAGTACGCCGCCCGCGGCGGCCTCGACGGCGCCCGCTACCCCTGGGGCGACGAGTTCACCCCGGGCGGCCGGGAGATGTGCAACACCTGGACCGGCGACTTCCCGCACCGCTCCGAGCGGCCCGGCGGATACATCGGCACCGTCCCCGTCACCGCGTACGCGCCCAACGGCCACGGCCTGTACAACACCTCCGGCAACGTCTGGGAGTGGTGCGCGGACGCCTTCGGCCCGGGCGAGCACGTCATCCGCGGCGGCTCCTACCTCTGCCACACCTCCTACTGCAACCGCTACCGGGTCGCGGCCCGCTCCCACAACACCCCCGACTCCTCGACCGGCCACGGCGGATTCCGCTGCGCCCGCTCGCTGCCCCCGGAAGGACCCGCTCCCGCATGACCACCGGCCCCCACCGCGACGCGCCCCTGCCCGGCCCCGCCCGCCGCGACCCCTACGAGGGCTTCGCCGGCCGCGTCGGCCGTACCTTCGCCGAGTCCGAACCCGCCTGGCCCACCCGTACCACCCCGCCCGCCAAGGCCCCCAACATCGTCGTCGTCCTCGTCGACGACATGGGCTTCAGCGACATCGGCCCCTTCGGCTCCGAGATCCCCACACCGGTCCTCGACGGCCTCGCCGACGACGGCGTGCGGCTCACCAACTACCACACCATGCCGCTCTGCTCACCCGCCCGCGCCGCCCTGCTCACCGGCCTCAACCCGCACCGCGTCGGCTACGCCATGGTCGCCAACTCCGACCCCGGCTTCCCCGGCTACGGCATGGAGATCGCCGACGACATCCCCACCCTCGCCGAACTCCTCCACGACGCCGGCTACGCCACCTACGCCGTCGGCAAGTGGCACCTCGTCCGCGACTCCGCCTCCAACGCGTCCGACCACCGGGGCAACTGGCCCCTCCAGAAGGGCTTCGACCAGTACTACGGCGTCCTGGAAGGGCTCACCAGCCTCTTCCACCCGCACCAGCTCGTCCGGGACAACAGCCCCCTCGACATCGACGAGTTCCCCGACGACTACTACTACACCGACGACATCACCGACCAGGCGATCTCCATGGTGAAGTCGCTGCGCGCCCACGAGCCCGACAAGCCCTTCTTCCTCTACCTCGCCCACAACGCCGTCCACGGCCCCCTCCAGGCCAAGGCCGAGGACATCGCCCGACACCGCGGCCGCTACGACGAGGGCTGGGACGCCCTGCGCGAACGGCGCTTCGCCGCCCAGATCGCCGCCGGCCTCTTCCCGCCCGGCACCGAACTCCCCGCCCGCAACGGCGAGGCCGGACTCGACGTCCCCGCCTGGGACTCCCTGACGGAAAACCAGCGACTGCTCTACGCGCGCTACATGGAGGTGTACGCGGCCCTCGTCGACAACATCGACCAGAACCTCGGCCGCCTCACCGACACCCTCGACGCCCTCGGCGAACTCGACAACACCATCATCGTCTTCACCTCCGACAACGGCGGCACCGGCGAGGGCGGCGCGGAGGGCACCCGCTCCTACTTCAGCCGCTTCGTCCACCACCCCCGCCTCCCCGGCGACTGGGACCCCGACGTCGACCGCGACCCCGAACTCATCGGCGGCCCCCGCAGCCTCGTCCACTACCCCCGGGGCTGGGGCATGGCCTCCAACACCCCGTTCCGCCTCTACAAGGGCCACACCTACGCGGGCGGCGTCCGCGTGCCCTTCGTCCTCTCCTGGCCCGAGGGGGTCAGGGACGGCCGCCTCGCCACCGGGCTGCGCCCCCAGTACCAGTACGTCACCGACATCACCCCCACCCTTCTCGAACTCGCCGGTCTCGCCCGGCCCGAGACCCGCCGGGGCGTCCCCCTCCAGGAACCGGACGGCGTCAGCTTCACCCCCGTCCTCACCGACCCCGCCCACGGCTCGACCCACCCCGAGCAGTACTGCGAGATGACCGGCAACCGCAGCCACTACCGCGACGGCCACAAGCTCGTCACCCTGCACCGGCCCGGCGCCCCCTACGACGACTCCGAATGGGCGCTGTACGACATCCGTACCGACCCCACCGAGATCCACGACCTCGCCGCCGAACACCCCGCGCTCGTCAAGGAGCTCTCCGAGGCCTGGGAGGAGGCCGCCCGGCGCAACGGCGTCTTCCCGCTGCCCGACCACAGCGGCGCCCTCGCCCGCCGCAACCCCGCCGAGGAGCGGCTCGCCCGCCCCCTCACCCTGCTGCCCGGCACCCCGGAACTGGAGCGGTACCGCTCCTCCCGGCTCGTCTCCCTCCGCTCCTTCGAGATCACCGTGGCCGTCGACGAGGCCGGGGACGGTGTCCTCGTCTCCCACGGAGACCAGGGCGGCGGCTACAGCCTGTACGTCGAGAACGGCCGGCTGACCCTCGCGTACAACGAGTACGGCACCCTCCACGAGACCGACGCCGGCCCCCTCGCCCCCGGCCCGCACGAGATCCTCCTCACCGCCGCCGCCGAGGAAGGACTGCGCTGGCGGTTCACCGTCACCGTGGACGGCGAGCACCGCGCCACCCCCGACAGCGTCCACCAGCTCATCGGCATGGCCCCCTTCCAGGGGATCAGCGTCGGCGTCGACCGGAAGTCGCCCGTCTCCTGGCCCGTCCACGAACGCCACCGGTCCTTCCGCTTCACCGGCCGCCTGCGCTCCGTCACCTACCGGCCCGGCGCCCCCGGCCCCGACGCGCCCGAGGCCGTCGCCGCCGCGCTCAAGGAGGCCGCGGCGGCCTTCGAGTAGTCCGGCCCGCGCGCGGGCGGGCGGCGAAACCCCTGGCCGCCCGAGCGGGCCCGCGTCACCATGGCCGTATGACGTTCCAGGATCAGGCCGCCCAGGACCCCGAGGTCGCCGAAGCCGTCGCGGGGGAACTGCGCCTCATGGACCCGGCCGTCCGCGTCTCCCGGTCGCTCGCCGCCGAACTGCTCGACCCTGAGTTCGTCGAGGTCGGTGCCTCCGGCCGGCGCTGGACGTACGAGGAGATGCTCGCCGCGCTCCCCGAGATGGCCGGCAGCACCGAGGACGGGCAGCGGTACGAACCCGCCGGCCTCACCGGCAGCACCCTCGCCCCCGGCCTCGTCCACCTCACGTACGAGACGCTCCACGGCGGCCGCAGGGCCCGGCGCAGCTCGCTCTGGCGCCGCGACCCCGCCGCGCCGGACGGTTCGCGTCTGCGGATGTACTACCACCAGGCCACGCCCGTACCCGAGACGGGCCCTCAGCCGTAGGCGTCGGTGACGCAGTCGACCGCACACCGTCCCTGCTCGTACCGGCGGCGCAGCGCCGCCGCCGCGTGCCGCCGTTCGACCCCGGCGTACCCGTAGCGGTCCTGTGTCGTCCGGACCACGGCCTCGACGGTGACGATCGCCGGTTCACCCGCGCCGGCGGACCGTCGGGCCACCGCGATCACGTGGTCGGCTGCCCTCTGGAGGTCCCGGGCGTACTCCCGCTGGGCCACGGAACGCGCCCGCGAGGCGGCGAACGGGCGTACCGCCCGCCCCTTCCAGCGCACACCGGCGGTCACGAGCAGCGCACCGAACAGGACCACGAGCATCCCCACCACGGCATCGGGGTCCCACCTCATCGCCGGCCGCCTTCCCCCAGGACCAGCCCGGCCGTCCGGGCCTTCCGAGTCTAGGGCTCGGGACGCCCCTCACGCGGCCGTCCGCCGGGAGGGTGTCCGGATGTCGGCCTCCCGGCGGACGGAACGGACGAGGGGCCCGGACGCCCCGCCGGGCGTCCCCGGCCCGGAGCACGCCCGTGGTCCGGGCCGGGGCACGCCCGTGGTCCGGGCGGGGGCCTCCGGTCCGGCGGCTCGGGTGGTCCGGGCCGGAGGCCCCAGGTGGTCCGGTCCGGTGTGCCTGGCCTGTAGTCCCGAGCGTGAGCTCCGGTGTGCCCGGCGGGAAGTCCCGAGCGTGCGCTCCGGCGTCCACCCGTTTTGATGTCGGGGGTCGGCGCGTGGTTGTGTGGCCGGTCGGCGAGAGGGGTACGGCATGACGGGCAGGGCGTCCCTGGGGCGCGACTTCGGGTGGCTGTGGGCGGCGTACGCGGCCGGCACCCTGGGCACCTGGATCGCCTTCAACGCCTTCCCGCTGCTCGCCATCACCGTGCTGCACAAGGGCGCCGCCGAGGTCGCCGCCCTCGCCGCCGTGGGGGCCGCCGTGGGGTCGGCGGTCGCCGTGCCGCTCGGCCCCTGGGTGGAGTTCCGCCGCAAGCGGCCCGTGATGATCGCCATGGACCTCGCGCGGGGCGCGGCGCTGCTGAGCCTCGCCGCCGCCTACGCGCTCGACCGGCTCTCCTTCGTCCAGCTCCTGGCCGTCTCCGTCGTCGTCGCGGCGGCCGACATCACCTTCGGCGCCGCCTCCGGCGCCTTCCTCAAGACCCTCCTGGGGCCGGAGGACCGGCTCGTCGCCCAGGCCAGGTTCGAATCCACGACATGGACCGCGACCGTGCTGGGACCGCCGCTCGGCAGTGGTCTGGTCGCGCTGCTCGGCCCGGTGGCGGTGGTCCTGGCCGACGCCCTGAGCTACCTCCTCTCGGCGGTCGGCATCCGCGCGATCCGGGGGCGCGAGCCCTGGCCGGACCCCGCCCGCGAGAAACGGCCGCCCCTGCGCGCCGGTGATCTCCTCGCGGGCTGGCGGCACATCCTCGCCCACCCCCTGCTGCGTCCGCTGTTCCTCAACACCGTCCTGGTCAACGGCCTGATCATGGCGACCGCGCCGCTCCTCGCCGTCCTGATGCTGGGGCCGCTCGGCTTCGCCCCCTGGCAGTACGGGCTCGCCTTCGCGGTGCCCTGCGTCGGCGGACTCGTCGGCTCGCGGCTCGCCCGGCCGCTCGTGGCGCGCTACGGCCGGCACCGGGTCCTGCTGACCTCGGGGGTGCTGCGCGCCTGCTGGCCCGTCGGGCTGGTCCTCGTCCACCCCGGCGCCGGTGGGCTCCTGCTCGTGATGGTGGTCGAGTTCGCCCTGATCACCTGCTCGGCCGTCTTCGCCCCGGTGCTCGCCGCCCACCGTCTCGACGTGACGGCGACCGACCGGGTCGTCCGTACCCTCACCGCCTGGTCGGTCACCACGAAGGCCTCCGTCGCGGCCCTGACCGCGCTCTGGGGGCTCCTCGGCGCCGCCGTCGGGCCCCGGGCCGCCATCGGCCTCGCCGGTGTCGTGCTGCTCGCGACCCCGCTGCTCCTGCCGCGGAGGGAGCCGTCGGAGGCCACGGAGGCAGTCGGCTGAGGCCGGGGAGGACGGCGGCGGAGGTCACGGAGGCAGTCGCCCGAGGGCGGGGAGGGAGCCGGCTGCTCACGGAGCATTGACACGTGTAAGTTGACGGTGACAGGCTCCCTCCCCGGCCTCGTGCGCCCCCGCGCAGAAGGAGCAGCACTCGATGAGCAGCATCACCGTCACCACCACCCGAGGGCCCGTCCGGGGCGAGCGCCGCGCCGACGGCAGCCTCCGCTTCCTGGGGATCCCGTACGCGCGGCCGCCCGTCGGCGACCTGCGGTTCGCTTCTCCCGTGCCGCCGGAACCCTGGACGGAGCCGCTCGACGCCACCGCGTACGGCCCCACGGCCCAGCGCCGCCCCTTCGCCGAGGTCACCACGATCCCCGAGCCGTCGGTCCCGGGCGCCGGCATCCTCAACCTGAACGTCTTCACGCCCGACACCGCCCCGGCCGCCGCCCTGCCCGTCCTCGTCTGGATCCACGGCGGCGGCTACGTCGCGGGCTCGGCCGCCAGCCCCTGGTACGACGGGGCCGCGTTCAACCGCGACGGCGTCGTCCTCGTCTCCGTCGGCTACCGGCTCGGCATCGAGGGCTTCCTCCACCTGGAGGACGCCCCCGACAACCGGGGCGTACGGGACTGGATCGCCGCCCTGGAGTGGGTCCGGGACACCATCGCGGCCTTCGGCGGAGACCCCGCCAAGGTCACCGTCGCCGGCCAGTCGGCGGGCGGCGGCGCCGTCCAGACCCTGCTCGCGGTCCCGGCGGCCCGTGGCCTCTTCCGGGGCGCCCTCTCCGTCTCGGGCGCCGTCCCGCGGCCCGACGGCCCCGAGGCCGGCCGCGCCGCCGCACGGCTCCTCACCTCCCGCACCGGCGTGCCCGCCACCGCCGCGGCCCTCCGCGACCTCGGCGACGACGAGATCCTCGCCCTCCAGGACCGGCTGGCCGAACCGGGCCCCGACCGCGAGGGCCTGCCGCCGCTCCTCGCCCTCGCCCCCTTCGCCGACGGCGAGCTGATCCCCCTGCCCGCCCTTGAGGCGCTCACGACCGGCGAGGCGGGCGCGGACGTGCCCCTGATGCTCGGCTTCACCGAGCACGAGTTCACGATGTTCCCCGCCCCCGGCCCGGAAGGCCCCCCGCTGCCCGTGCTGCTCGGCGGCCTCGGCCTCGACCCCGGCAGGACGGACGCCCTCGCCGAGGCGTACGCCGAGGGCGGACCGGAGCGGATCTTCGGCCAGGCCCTGACCGACGCGACCTTCCGCGCCCCGAACCTCGCCGTCGCGGACGCCCGGGCGGAGCGCGGCCGCCCCACCTGGCTCTACGAGTTCACCTGGCGCTCACCCGTCGCGGGGCTCGCCTTCCACTGCCTGGACCTGCCGTTCGCCTTCGACCTCCTCCACGCCGAGGGGGTCACGGCCGTCGCCGGGGACGCGCCGCCGCGCGCGCTCGCCGACGCCCTGCACCGGGCCTGGGTCGCCTTCGTGACCGACCAGGACCCCGGCGCCGACTGGCCGCGCTACACCGCGGCCCGACGCGCCACGATGATCTGGGACGCCGAGCCACGGATCGCCCACGACCCCGCGCGCCGGGTCCGCGAACTCTGGCTCGACTGAGCGGCGACGGGCCGCCCCGGGGTGGCCGGCCCCGGGAGGGCGCCGCCCACCCTGGGACTCTCCACCCTGGGACCGTCTGCCCGGGACCCCGAGCGGCGGGGCCGGGGAAGGCCGGGGTCGGGCGGTCGGGCGCGCCGGGCCCGCGTCACACGCTTTTCATGCGCTGTGCATGGTCCGCCGGTACGGGCGCACCGATGATCGACTGCGTGCCAGGGGCGCTACGGCAGGCCCTCGTTCGCCCCTGGCACGCCCGTGCCGTACGTCGCCGGCGCCCCCCACCCCCGCGCAGCCGTCCCGCGACCGCCTCCCCGCCCAAGGAGCCCGCCATGCCCAGCCGCCGCCGCTTCCTCGCCGGGTCCGCCGCCACCCTCGGCCTCGGCGCCCTCCCCGCGACCGCCGTCGCCGAGGCCCAGCCGGCACCGGCACCGGCCGGGAGCGCCGCGGAGCCGACCCGCCCTCCGAACCTCGTCGTCGTGCTCGCCGACGACCTCGGACACGGCGAACTCGGCGCGTACGGCCAGAAGCTCATCGCCACCCCGCGCCTCGACGGACTCGCCGCGGAAGGGCTGCGGTTCACGGACGCGTACTCCACGGCCGCCGTCTGCGCCCCCTCCCGCTGCTCGCTCCTCACCGGTCTGCACACCGGGCACGCGACCGTCCGCGCCAACCCGTCCGGGGCACAGGGCTCCCTGACCGCCGCCGACACCACCTTCGCCCAGGTGCTCAGGGCCCGCGGATACCGCACCGGGGTGATCGGCAAATGGGGCTTCGGGCCGGAGAGCGCCGGTCAGGACAGTCACCCCAACGCCCGCGGGTTCGAGGAGTTCCACGGCTACATCGACCACGGCCACGCCCACCAGTACTACCCCGCGTACCTGTGGCACAACGGCGTCAAGGAGCCCGTCGCCGCCAACGTGGGCGGCGCCAAGGGCGCCTACGCGCCGGAGCTGCTGCGACGGCGGGCGCTCGACTTCCTCGACCGTCACGCGGCCGAACCGTTCCTCCTGCTGCTGACCCCGACCGTGCCCCACGCCCCCAGCGACATCCCCGACCACGGCGCGTACGCCTCCCGGACGTGGAGCGCCGCCAACAAGGGGCACGCCGCCCAGGTGAGCCTCTTCGACGCCCTCGTCGGCGACGTCGTCGACCGGCTGCGGGCCCTCGGCCTGGAGGACGACACGATCCTCCTCGTCACCAGCGACAACGGGCCCCACGAGGAGGGCGGGGTCAACCCCGACCTGTTCGACTCCAACGGCCCGCTGCGCGGCTACAAGCGCAACCTGTACGAGGGCGGCGTCCGCGTCCCCCTCATCGCCTGGGGTCCCGGCCGGGTCCGGACCGGCACGAGCGACCGCCCGACCCCGCTCACCGACCTCCTCCCCACCCTCGCCGAACTCGGCGGCGCTCCCGCCCCCGCCGACGTGGACGGTCTGTCGGTCGCGCCCCTGCTCGCCGGTGGCACGAACGCCGCCCGCCACGACCACCTCTACTGGTTCCGCGACGAGCGCGGTGTCACCTCCCGCGCCGACGCCCAGGACAAGCAGCGGGCCACCTGGCTGGCCGAGGCGCTGCGCAAGGACCGGTGGAAGGCCGTCCGGTTCGCCCCGGTCCGCGACCACGCCCTGCCCGACGACCAGTGGCAGGTCGAGCTGTACGACCTGGCCACCGATGCCGGCGAGAGCTCCGACCTCGCCTCCCGCCACCCCGCCCGGGTCGCCGAACTGGTCGCGCTGATGCGCTCCTCCTGGCAGGACACGTACCCCCGGACCGCGTTCGGTACGACCCTCACCGTGCCGTCCCTCGCCGTCCCGGGCCGGCCCTTCACCGTCACCGCCGCGCTCGCCAACGGCTCCGCGCGGCCCTGGAACTCACCCGCCGTCACCCTGCGCGCACCCGCGGGCTGGACCGTACGGGCCACCACGGCCACCACCGCCGGACAGCTCGCCCCCGGCGGGCGGCTGACGACCGGCTGGCAGGTCACCCCGCCCGCCGGGGCCCCCGCCGCCACCCCGTGGACCCTCACCGCCGAAGGCACCGCCCTCGCCCCGGGAGGCGTCGTACGGTACGAGGACACGGGCCTCGTCACCACCCCGCCCCCGGCGCCCACCCGCGACAGCCACCTCTCCGACCTGCCCTGGATCCATGCCGTCAACGGCTGGGGCCCCGTCGAACGCGACTCCTCCAACGGCAGGAACGCCGCCGGTGACGGCACCCCGATCGCCTTCGGCGGCACCACCTACGCCAAGGGGCTCGGCGTCCACGCCCACAGCGACGTGGCGTTCCACCTCGGCGGCGCCGGGGACCGGTTCACCGCCCTCGTCGGCATCGACGACTTCTCGGCCCGCCAGAGCTCCGCCGGCGGCACCCGCGCCACGGTGTACGGCGACGACCGCGCCCTGTTCACCAGCCCCGTCCTGACCGCCGCCGGCGGCCCCGTCCCGGTGGACGTCGACGTGCGGGGCGTGCGGGTCCTGCGCCTGGAGGTGGCGGACGCCAACGCCAGGACGTCCTTCGACCACACCTCCTGGGCCCTGGCCCGTGTCACGGTCCTCCCGGGGGCGTGAGGCGCCGTCAGTCCTCGGGCGGGACGCAGAGCACCGGGATCGTCGACATGTGCAGGAGCTTGTGGGGCGTCGAGCCCAGGAGGGCGCCCCGCATGGGGCTCTCGCCCCAGCTGCCCACCACGATGACCCGGGCCGCGTGGCGGGTCGCCGCGTCGATCAGGGCCTGGGCCGGCTTCTCGTCGAGCACCTCGACGACGGTCGGCACGCCCGCCCGGTCGGCCTCCGTGACCGCGTGCTCCAGACCGGTGCGGCCCGTCTGGCGGATGGCCTCGTAGTGCGAGCGGTACTCCTCGCCCGTCGGCCCGGGGGCCGCCGCCCCGTAGACCAGCACCAGTCGCTCGTCGAACGCGGCGGCCACCTCGACCGCGATGCGCAGCGCGCGGGCGGCTCCGGGGGACTCGTCGTAACCCAGCACGACCGACATCTCAGCGCTCCTTGCCGTGGACCATGTCGGGGTCGGCCACGCTCGGGCGCTCCTCCCAGAAGGCGGGAGACCGCAGGCGCCACACGATCATGACGATCACTCCGGTGAGGGCGATGCCGATGCCGATGACGAGCGGCGGGCCCAGACCGAACCACGACGTACCGCTGTACGAGTTCTCCGGGTCCGACATGTCGGAGACCGACCTCACCAGGAGCCAGATCAGGAGCCCGGACCCGATCAGCGGACCGAGGCCGATCAGCAGGAAGTTGTGGACGCTCTCCAGGAGGTGCCGCCGGTAGTAGACCGCGCATGCGATGCCCGTGAGCGCGTAGTAGAAGGCGATGAGCAGGGAGAGCGCGGTCAGGGAGTCGAAGAGGGCGTTGGTGCTGATCTGGTTCACCACGAGGTACCAGCCGATGGCGATGCCGGCGACCCACCAGGTGCTCACGTCGGGGGTGCGGAAGCGCGGGCTGATGTGTCCGTAGTGGGCGGGCAGGGCCCGGCGGCGCGCCATGGAGAGCGCCGTGCGCGAGGCCGGGATGATGGTCGTCTGGGTGGAGGCGATGGCGGAGGTCGACACGGCAAGGAGCAGGACCCAGTCCCAGCCGCCCAGGACGTCGGTGGCGAGCTGGGCGAAGATGAACTCCTCCTCGCCCGCGTTCTCCGCCAGGAACGTCGGTCCGGCGTACGCGACGACCGCGAAGCCCACGGACACGTACGTGACGAGGAGGATGACGGTCGACCAGAGCCCCGCCTTGCCGGGGGCGGTCGCGGAGTCCTTGACCTCTTCGGTGAGGTTGACGGCCGATTCCCAGCCCCAGTAGATGAACACGCCGAGCAGCAGACCGCCGGTGAGGGCCGCGCCGCCCGCGCCGAACGGGTTGAGCCAGCCGAGGGCGGGTTCCACGGAGTCGTACGCGCTGGTGCCGGCGTACACCTTGTAGAGCGCCACGCCCACGAAGATCAGCAGGAAGGCGACCTGGGCCAGGATCAGGACGTTCTGCACCTTGGCCGACAGCTCGGTGCCGATGACGCAGACGGCCGTCATCACCAGGATCAGCAGCACGGTGAGCGACTGGCGCACGAAGGCGTTGTCCACCCAGCTGTCCAGGCCGACGGAGAGCAGCGCGAAGCTCACGGCCACGTCCGCGAGCGAGCCGACGACCAGTACGCCGGTCATCGCGATGGCCCAGCCGCCGAGCCAGCCGGCCCACGGCCCCATGGCCCGGGTGACCCAGGAGAACGTCGTACCGCAGTCCTGGTCGACCTTGTTGAGGTAGTAGAACGCCGACGCGATGAGCAGCATCGGGACGAAGGACGCGAACATCACGCCGGGCGCGTAGATCCCGGCGAGGGCGACGATCGGGCCGATGACGGCCGCGAGGGAGTACGCGGGGGACGTCGAGTTGAGCCCGATGACGAGGGCGTCGACGAAACCGATCGCATTGGCCTTCAAACCCGGGGGTCGTCCTTCGGGTGCGGCATCCTCTGCGGTCATGGGTCCCTCGATCCGGGAGAGGTATGCCTTCATCGTAGGGAGGCCCGACCCCGCCCGCACTCCGGCGATAGCATCGCGCAGCCCGCCGTACCGCACCCGTCACAGAACGGAACGCCCGATGCAGAAGGAATTCGCGGACCTCTCCACACCCCTGGTCGCCGACGCCTGCGTACGCCTCGGGGAGCCGCTGCGCGCGGCCCCCGCCGGGGTCCTGCCGGTCGTCCCGGGGCAGCGCGTCGCAGGCCGGGCGCTCCCCGTCCGGCACTACGGCAGCGTCGACGTCTTCCTCGAGGCCTTCACCGACGCCCGGCCGGGTGACGTCCTGGTCATCGACAACGCCGGCCGCCGCGACGAGGCCTGCGTCGGCGACCTCGCGGTCCTGGAGGCCGAGGCGGCCGGTGTCGCCGGAGTCGTCGTCTGGGGCCTGCACCGGGACACCCCCGACCTGGTCGGGATCGGGCTGCCCGTCTTCTCGTACGGCCGCCACGCGCCCGGCCCCGTACGCCTCGACCCCCGGGACCCGGACGCGCTGCGCACGGCGCGGTTCGGCGCGCACGAGGTGACCGCCGCCGACGTCGTGTTCGCCGACGACGACGGCGTGCTCTTCGTGTCGGCCGCCCGGGTGGCGGAGGTGCTGGAGACCGCCCGCGCCCTGTTCCGTACCGAGCGCGAACAGGCACGTCGCATCAGGGCGGGGGACACGCTCCGCGCCCAGACCCGGTTCGACGCGTATCTGGCGGGCCGCGCCGAGGACCCCGCGTACACCTTCCGGCGGCATCTGCGCCGGATCGGCGGCGCGATCGAGGAGTGATCCCCGCCCGCCGCGGTCCGGGCCCCGGCCCCCGGTGGGAGGGGATCAGCCCTCGAAGCCGACCGTGCCGTCCGGCAGGATCGCCTCCACCCGGGCGCCGTGCTCCACGGTCCGGCTCACGGTGCAGAACTTCTCGTGCGTCAGACGCACCCCACGGGCGAACACCTCGGCGGCCTTGGGGTTGTTGTCCGGCAGCTCGAACTCGTAACTGACCCGGATCCGGCCCACCCGGCCGTCGTCCTCGGGACCCGACACCGACTCCACCAAGATCTTCAGGTCGTCGTGGTCCACGGCCCGGGCCGTCCGGTCGACGACGAGGCCACCGCAGCCGCCCATCGCCGCGAGCAGCAACTCCACGGGCGTGAACGAGGGCTGCGCGTCGGCGTCGTCGGCGGCGGCCATCCGTACCTCCGCGCCCCGGTCGTTGCGGGCGGTCCAGTTCCGGTACCCGGTGCGTACGGTCTCGATCCGGTAGTCGGCCATGGCGGCGGTCTCCTTCGTCGTGGTGTGCGTGCTCGTACGGTACGGCCGTCCACCCGATCACCCCCGCGACCCCCGCCCGTCCGAACGGACGCGCCGCTCCGCGCGCACCCCGGCAGGGGGAGGCGGGGAGATCCGCGCCGTCCCCGGAGGATCTCCGGGCCGGCGCGTCTGAGTACCCCCGTCCGCACGGCTGAGTACGCCGACCGATACGCCGCCCGCCCGCCCGCTGCTGAACTGTGACCATGACCTCCGAAGCCGGGCGCAGCCGCCCCCTCCAGCACGTCACCGCCACCGGCACGGCACTCGCCGTCGCCCTCGGCCCGCTGGTGCTCGGCGCCCTGCTCGCCCGGTCGGTGGGCGGGGACCCGATGGTCTCCGTCAACGCCCTGATCGCGGGCGGCGGCCAGCGGGCCCGGATCTCCCGGGCGCAGCTCCGCTCGGGCACCCGGCTCCGTCCCCGCGCCCGGTCGTCAGTCCGCACGCCCCTGCGCTCCCGTACGGCTCCGCTGCCGCGCCGGTCCGGCCCGGTCGAGCGGCCCGCGAGCGCCCGTCGGCCGTGGACCGCGGCCGGGCGGCGCCGGTCGACCGAGACCTGACACCGCCGGTACGAACGGCCCCCCGCCGCACCCCGGATGAGCGATGATCAACGCATCCGAGCAGAGCCCGGGGCGCAGCGCCGGACCAGGACGAAGGGCACACCGAATGGCCAGGCGGCACCGCGTGCGCGACGACCACCCCACGATCGGCACCGGGGACGGAGCCGCTCCCGGCGACGGCGCTCCCGGAGCCGGCACCGGTCGCCGCCGGTTCCTCGGGTACGTCCTCGCCGCACCCACCCTCACCGTCGCCGCCCGGCTCGGCGCCGAGGCCCTCGCCCCGAGCACGGCCGCCGCCGCGGCCCCGGCGCTCATCCCCTCACTGCCGGGACCGGCCGAACTCCTCGACCTCAACGAGCTGCTCACCCTCGCGGCCCTGCCCACCAGCCACCTCATCACCATCCGCCTCGACACGGACGGCACCGCCCACTTCGCCCTGCCGCGCGCCGAGGTCGGACAGGGCGTCACCACCTCCAGCGCCATGATCGTCGCCGAGGAACTCGACCTGCCCCTCGACAAGGTGAGGGTGACGCTCGCCGACGCCCGCCCCGAGCTGCTCTTCAACCAGCTGACCGGCGGCTCCAACACGACCTACTCCACCTACACCCCGATCCGCGTCGCCGCCGCCGTCGCCCGGGGCAGGCTCCTGCGTGCCGCCTCCCTGGTCCTCGGCGAGGCCGTCGCCACCCTCACCACCAAGGCCGGCGCCGTCGTCTCCCCGGCCGGGGCGCTGCTCGGCTACGGCGAACTGGCCGTGAAGGCCGCCGCCCTCTCCGACACCGCCGTCGCGGTCACCCTCAAGGACAGCGCCCGCTTCCGTGTCATCGGCACCGGGCAGCGCCGGGTGGACGCCCTCGACGCGGTCACCGGCCGCAAGAGGTTCGCGATGGACCTCCAGGTCCCGGACGCCCTGCCCACCATGGTCTGCCGACCGCCCACCATCAACGGCACGGTCCGCTCCGTCGCCAACCTCGCCGAGGTCCGGGCCATGCCCGGCGTCACCGACGTCGTCACCGTCTCCACCGGCGTCGCCGTCCGCGGCCGTACCTTCGGCCAGTGCATCGACGCCGTGCGCGCCCTTCGGGTCGACTGGGGGCCCGGCACCGCCGAGGGCGCCTCCGACGCCACCGTCCTCGGCGAGCTCCGCAGGGCCGAACTCCCCCTGGTGGTACCGCCGCTGCCGCTCCTCACCAAGGCGGTCGACGCCCGCTTCACCTTCCACTTCGCCAGCAACGCCGCCCTGGAGACCAACTGCGCGATCGCCGACGTCCGGGAGGACTCCGCGGAGATCTGGGCCTCGCTCAAGGCCCCGATCGTCGCGCGGGAGCAGATCGCCGTCGCGCTCGGCCTGCCCGTCTCCGCCGTCCGCGTCCACGTCACCGAGGGCGGCGGCTCGTTCGGCCGCAAGCTCTTCCACGACGCCGCCCACGAGGCCGCCGAGGTCTCCCGGGCCATGGGCAAGCCGGTCAAACTGATGTGGCACCGCACCGACGACTTCCGCCAGGGCCGTACGCACCCGATGTCCACCTCACGGGTCCGCGCCACGTACACGCTCGGCGAGGTCCTCACGTACGAGCAGCGCCACACCTCCGTGGCCACCGACTTCGGCCACGGCATCGGCGAGCTCCTCACGGCGGAGGCGGCCCGGCTGCCCGTCGCCGATCTCACCTTCTCCCAGACGATGTTCCAGCTCACCCAGATCAGCCCCTACCACCTGGGCGTCACCACCCAGCTGCTCTCCGAGACCGACAAGGGCTTCAACACCGGCTCCATGCGCAACATCTACTCGCCCAACGTGCGCTGCGCACAGGAGCTCGTCATGGACGAACTGGCCAGCCGCATGGGCCAGGACGGGTACGCGATGCGCCGCCGCCTGGTGAAGGACCCGCGCGCCCGCGCCGTCCTCGACAAGGTCGCCGAGGTGGGGGAGTGGGGGCGGACCATGTCCGCCGGCACCGCCCAGGGCATCGCCGTCCACACCGAGTACCACTCCGCCGTCGCCGTGCTCGCCGAGATCGACTGCCGCCCCGCCACCACCGGGCGGCAGATCCCCGGCGCGGTCACCGGGCCCCGCGTGACCAAGGTGGTCTGCGCCGTCGACGTCGGCCTCGCCGTCAACCCGCGCGGCCTGGAGGCCCAGATGATGGGCGGCATCTCCGACGCCATCGCCCTCACCCTGACGTCCGGCCTCCACCTGCGCGACGGACACTTCCTCGAAGGCAGCTGGGACCAGTACTTCTACACCCGGCAGTGGAACACCCCGCCCGAGCTGGAGATCATCGTGATGCCGTCGACCGGCGAGAAGCCCGGCGGTGCGGGGGAGCTGGCCGTCGCCGGCGCCATGGCCGCCGTCGCCTGCGCCTACGGCCGGGCCACCGGCACGATGCCGACGGTCTTCCCCGTCAACCACGCCGATCCGCTCGCCTTCATCCCGCTGCCGACCGTCCCGCCCGTCCCCGCCTCGCCCACCGACGGCCGCGACCGCGCCCTCTGAGCTCTCCGAGACCTGGAGTACCCGTGCCTCAGCACACCTTCATCCTGAACGGCAAGGCCGTCACCGCCGACGTCGAGGGCGACGTCCGGCTCCTCTGGGTCCTGCGTGACGTCCTCGGCGTCACCGGGCCCAAGTACGGCTGCGGGGTCGGCGTCTGCCGCGCCTGTACGAGCCACCTCAACGGCAAGGCGTTCACGCCCTGCGCCGTACCGGTCGAAGACCTCGGCCCGCAGGACGAGGTCACCACCATCGAGGGCCTCCCCGACACGGTGGGCCGCGACCTCCACCCGATGCAGGAGGCCTGGCTGGACCTCGACGTCGCCCAGTGCGGCTTCTGCCAGCCCGGTCAGATCATGAGCGCGGTGGCGGAGGTCCGGCGCGCCAGGGAGGCCGGCCGGGAGATCACCGAGGCCGACCTCGACACGATCCGCAACATCTGCCGGTGCGGCACCTACCACCGCATCCGCCAGGCCGTCCTGGAGGGCGCCCGCAGGACGGAGTGACCCCGGCGTCCGTCCGGCCTCGGCGTCCGCCCCCGCCGTCCGCCCCCGGCGTCCGCCCTACCGAGGGGACGGCGCAGGCGACGGCACGGCCGGGTTCTCCCGTACCACGTCCAGGTACTCCGCCACCGCGTCCCGGTTGCGGGTGAGGCAGCGGATCCGCTCGGTCATCCGGTCCCGTTCGTTCTCCAGGGTCGCCAGCATCTCCGGGGTGGCGTCCGGGAAGTGGATGATCCGGGGCTTGTTCAGGCAGGGCAGGATCTGCTTGATGATCCGGGTCGGCAGGCCGGCCTCCAGCAGGCCCCGGATCTGCAGCACCCGGTCCACGTTCGAACCGTCGTAGTCCCGGTAGCCGTTGGGCAGCCGGTCCGCGACGATGAGGCCCTGCTCCTCGTAGTAGCGCAGCAGTCGGCGCGGTGTTCCGGTGCGCTCCGACAGTTCCCCGATCCGCATGGGACGCCCCCTTCAGATGCACGCTTGACCCTCACATCAATGTGAGGGTTCAAGCATAGGCGCATGGCCAACCACACCACGCCGGCGGCCCGTTCGGCCGCGCCCTCCGCACCCGGGAACCCCGCCGTCCCCGCCTCCGCCGACCGACTGCCCCTCGCGGCCCTGCTCGCCCTCGCCACCGCGGTCTTCGTCACCAGCCTCACCGAGACCCTCCCCGCCGGTGTCCTGCCCGCCATGAGCGCCGACCTCGGCGTCGGCGAGGCCGCCACGGGCCAGTCGGTCACCGTCTACGCCCTCGGTACGGCCCTCACCGCCGTCCCCCTGGCCGCCCGCACCGCCGGATGGCGCCGCAAACGCCTGCTCCTCACCTCGGTCGCCGGATTCGCCGCCGCCAACACCGTCACCGCCGTCTCCTCCTCGTACGCCCTCACCATGGGCGCCCGGTTCCTCGCCGGCGTCGCCGCGGGCGTCGCCTGGGCCCTGCTCGCCGGCTACGCCCGCCGCATCGCCCCACCGCACCTCCAGGGCCGGGCCGTCGCCGTCGCCATGACCGGCATCCCTCTGGCGCTCTCCCTCGGCGTGCCGGCCGGCACCTTCCTCGGCGAGGCGGTGGGCTGGCGGGCCGCGTTCACCGCCATGACCGTGATCGCCGTCGCGCTCCTCGGCTGGATCGCCCTCGCCGTGCCCGACCTGCCGGGGGAGGCGCGGGGCGGGCGGGCCCCGGTCGCCCGGACCCTGAAGGTGCCCGGCGTCCTTCCCGTCCTGACTGTCACGTTCACCCTCGTCCTGGCCCACACCGTCCTCTACACGTACGTCGCCGCCTACCTCGGCCATGTCGGCCTCGCGGGCTCCACCGGTCTCGTCCTGCTGCTCTTCGGCGGTGCCTCGCTCGCCGGGATCTGGGTCACCGGCCGGCTGATCGACCGCAGGCTCCGGATCCTGACCCTGGCCGGAACGATCCTCTTCGCCGTGGCGGCCGCCGTGCTCGCCGTCCCGTCCGGAAGCACCGCGCTCGTCCTGACGGCCGCCGTGCTCTGGGGATTCGGCTGGGGCGGCGCACCCACCCTCCTGCAGACCGCCGTCGCCGACGCGGGCGGCGACGCCGCCGACACCGCGCAGACGATGCTGGTCAGCCTCTGGAACGCGGCCATGGCGGCGGGAGGCCTCGCGGGCGGGGTCCTGCTCGACCTCCTCGGCGCCGGGGCCCTGCCCTGGAGCGTGCTCGTCCTCCTGGTCCCGACCGTGGCCGTCGTGGCGGGCGCCCGCGCCCACGGCTTCCCCGCCCGCCGGTGAACCCGCCCGACCCCGGGCCGTGTCCGGCTGACCTGTCCCCGTCTCCCGGCCGTGTCCGGGGAGCCCCGAGGCCGCGACTTCCCGCCGTGTCCGGGCAGCAGCGGGTCCCGCCGGAACGCACGAAGGCCCCCACCGAGGCGGGTGGGGGCCTTCGTGTCCGTCACGGAGGGGTCAGACGGCCGGCGGGACCCGGGGCGGGCGTCCCGTACCGCGCGTGAGCACGTAGCCGCCGATGCCCGCGAGGGCCGCGAGGACGCCACCCGCTCCGGTCCAGAGCCAGCGGTCGGACCACCAGCCGGAGGACCAGCCGTCCTCCGGGGCCGCGGCCTCGACGGCCGAGGGCCGGCCGGCGTCGGCGTCGGCCTCCGCCTGGTCGGCGGTCGTCGCCCCGGGCACGAGCGGCGCGGCGAGCGAGCCGTCTGTGGCGTGGGCGCCGCCCTGGTCGCGGACGCTCACCCCGACCTGGGTGGTGAAGGGCTGGCCGAGGTCCTCGTCCGGCAGGCCGGTGACGGTGAGCCGCACGTAGTAGCTGCCGGGCAGCGGGTCGTTCGCCCAGGCGTCGGCCGAGGCGCGGACCGGCCGCAGCACACAGGACAGCCGCACGGAGTCGGCCTCCTTCGCCGCCGTCCGCGACTGCGTCCCGTACATGCACGGCTGACGCCGTCGCAGCCCGTCGTACACGTCGATCCGCCAGGTGGCGGGACCGTGCCGCAGGGCCGCGTCGGGCAGGTCGACCGTGGCGTCCACCGTCGGGCGCTGCCCGGTGTCCGCCGGGAACACCCAGTAGAGGTAGTCACCCGTGGCGGCCGGAGCGGTCGCCCGCTGCCCGGGCAGGAACCTCGCGGCGGTACGGAAGGTGGTCCCGGCCTCCAGCGGACCGGCGGTGGACCGGGTGTCCTCGTCGGGGGACGCGGTCGCGGAGGGGGAGTCGGCCAAGGCCGCCGGGGCCGCGAGACCGAGCAGGGCGGCGCCCGCGAGCGCGGCCGTGGTGAGCGTGCGGACGGTACGCATCAGTGGGTCCTCCAGACAGCGACGCGCCAGCGGGACAGCCAGCCCCAGAGCAGACCGGCCACGAAGCCGACGAGTACCAGCGCGCCCAGCAGCCACCAGCCGCGGCCGAGGCCGAACGACGCCACGTCCGAGGCGGTCGAAGGACCGTCGACGACGTCGACCGTCAGCTCGATCGGCATGCCGGGCGTCGTCTTGACCGACGGGGGCGCGGAGAACGAGTTGCTGACCTGGAGACAGACCGTCTCCGCGGCCGGCTTGGCGTCGCCCGGCCCGTCGTCGAGCTCCGGCTTCGGGTAACGCAGGCCGGTCGAGATCACGTCGGTACGTCCGTCGCCCGTCTCGGAGCCGCGGACGATCTCCCGGCCGTGCCGGGTGACGGCGCGCAGCAGCACCCCGTAGTCGTTGTTGACGGCACGGTCGGCCGACACGCTGACGGAGGCGCGCAGTTCCTGACCGGGCAGCAGGTCCACCCGGTACCAGCGGTGCTGGCCGAAGGACTCGCGGTCGGTGTAGAGGCCGGGCTTCAGCTGCGGCGCGTCGGCGCAGCGCACCGCGCCCTCGGTGGCCACCGGGGTGACGACCGGGTCCGCGGCGCGGTCGACGAGCTGACGGACCCTCCGGGAGAGGTCCTCGGTGCGGTGGACCGAGGTGTACGTGCCTCCGGTCGCCTCCGCGATGCAGGTGAGCTGCTGCCGGGTCTTGGCGTCCGGCACCAGGCCCAGGGTGTCGATGACGAGGTGGATGCCCTTCGCCGCGATCTCCCGCGCCACCTGGCAGGGGTCGAGCGGGGCGCAGGTGTCCTCGCCGTCCGTGATGAGCACGATCCGGCGGGTGGCGTCACCGCCCTCCAGGTCCTTGGCGGCGCCGAGCAACGCCGGGCCGATCGGCGTCCAGCCCGTGGGCGCCAGGGTGGCCACGGCGGTCTTGGCCTCGGTCCGGTCGAGCGGGCCCACCGGGTAGAGCTGCCGGGTGTCCTTGCAGCCGCGCTTGCGGTCCTGGCCGGGGTAGTCGGCGCCCAGGGTGCGGATGCCGAGCTGAACCTCCTCGGGCACCGCGTCGAGGACCTCGTTGAAGGCCTGCTTGGCCGCCGTCATGCGGGACTTGCCGTCGATGTCCTTGGCCCGCATGGAGCCGCTGACGTCGAGGACCAGCTCGACCTTGGGGGATTCCTTCGGCGCCGGACCGTCCGCGGTCGCGCTCGTCGGCAGGAGCGCGACGCTCAGGGCGGCGAGCAGCGCGCAGGCCCCGGTCGCCAGCCGTTTTCTCGTGATCATCGCCGGATCGTATTGATGATCCTCCGACAATCCAAAACGAGGACGGGGCCGGGGTCGGACACACGGAGCCACCGCTACCGCCTCACCGTCCGCTGTGCCGACCTTCCACGCATCGGCCACAGCCCACCACGGTCGACGCCTACGGCACCGACATCGTTCCGATGCTCGGCGGGGCGTCACCGGAGGCGCGTGCGCGGTCCGATGCCGCCGGGCCTTCGGGGGACCGGTGGCGGCCCGGTTCCTCAGCGCTCCGTGGGGGCGAGTCCCCGCAGGCTCAGCCAGCGCAGGTGCTCGACGGCCGTCGCGCCCCTCCCGCCCGCGTGATCGGCGAAGGGCCATTCCCTGATGTCCTTCTCGCCCGCGTAGTTCCGGTAGGCCGCCAGTACGGTGGACGGCGGGCAGATGGGGTCCATCAGCCCGGAGCTGAACAGGGCTGGGGCCGTCGCCCGTCGTGCGAAGTGCACGCCGTCGAAGTGGGCGAGGGTCCCGAACGCCCGCTCGGCCGCGTGCGGGGCGTGTCGGCGCAGGTAGTCGACGATCTCCGTGTACGGCCCCTCGGTCGCGGTCTCGGCGCCCCGCCGGATGTGGCACAGGAACGGCACGTCGGGGAGGGCGCCGGCGATGCCGTCGCCGGCCAGACCGGCCACGGCGAGGGCGAGGCCACCGCCCTGGCTGGCTCCCTGGACGACGATCCGGTCCGGGTCCACGTGCGGGAGGGAGCGCGCGACGTCGACGGCGAGGACGCAGTCGGTGACGAGGCGGCGGTA
This sequence comes from Streptomyces sp. Qhu_M48, assembly GCF_051305195.1. Classification (NCBI taxonomy): domain Bacteria; kingdom Bacillati; phylum Actinomycetota; class Actinomycetes; order Kitasatosporales; family Streptomycetaceae; genus Streptomyces; species Streptomyces sp. Qhu_M48. Next base: position 3,569,928 of record NZ_CP195432.1, read on the forward strand.
GTAATGGTCGTGGGGATCCTCGATCCCCCGGGTCATGTAGCCGTGCACCCAGTGGGGGTACGCGTCCGGGTGGGGGTCCGGGGTGTCGTGGCCCTGGCCGCGGCTGTCGACGACGAGTTGGGCGTAGCCGGCGGAGGCGTACAGGAGGTGGTCGGTCACCAGGCCCCGTCCGCCGCTGTATCCGAGGTAGGTGATCACCGTCGGCAGCGGTCCCTCGGTCTGCGACGGGAGGACTAGCCAGGCGGCGACCGGGTGGCCGCCCCAGCCGGAGAACCGTACGTCGTAGGTGTCGAGGGTGGTCAGGGGGGAGTCCCGCACGGGACGTACCTCCGGAGCGCGGCCGGCCTCGCGGGCCGTCCGCAGGGACTCGGACCAGAAGGCGTCGAAGCCGTCCGGCTCGACAGGCGGTTCGTCCCGGGCGGCCGGGTGGTCAAGGGGCAGGTCGGTGTACGGCATGGGGGTTCTCCTCGGAACGGGGTGACCGCGCCGGGAGCGGGGCGCGGTCGTCGTCGGACAACGGGAGGGGTGGAACGCTGTCGAGTGCTCCGTGGACCCTCGCGTTCCGCCCTCCGTGACAACCCGACAGTGGCTGCCGAGCTCACTCTGCCCCGTTCTTGACAACGATGTCCAGCAAAGCCTTCCCGGTACATCCGGGGCCCGGGGAAATGACGCCCACCCCGCGACCACCGGAACGGTCGGACTGGCACTGCCTCTTCGAACCTGGCCGTCGCGCAGTCCGACAGCGGACCACGCCGCATACTCCCGCGCTTGCCGTCCACACGACACGACACCTCGACGTACGGCACAGCGCTCTCCACCCCTCTCGATACCGACATTCGACACCCCCAGCGTGATCGCCCCTCCGACTGGATTCACTGTCAGAAAGGCCGGAACGACGGGGTCGCCCCGGTCAGAAAGGCCCGGACTTCTTCGTGCGTCGGCTGGATGGCGCGGCGGTGGTCGTCGAGGTCCGTGCCGACGACCGGATCGCGCCGCGGGACGCCGAAGCGGTCGACTCGACGCGCGGGGCCCGCGAGGAAGTCGGGTGGGAGGTCGAGCGGGTCGGGGGCTCCGGAGGCGGTGCTGCCGACGAACGTCCGGTGGCTGTCGCGCTCCCGTCACCCGCGCTGCCGGCGGGAGCCGGACGCAGCTCGGCTGATGGAGGCCTTCTCACGACCGGGGCCGCTGATGGTTGGGACTGACGCTGCTGGATACCGGATCGCGACGCTGCCCGTGTTGTTCCACCTCTTGTGGAAGCACGAGTTGTCGACCGAGGAGGCGCAGCCCCTCTTCGGAGGGTGAGCCGGGTTCGGCGGTGTAGATGGTGAGGGTGAGGCCGGGTTCGGCGGCCATCTCCAGGCCTTCGTAGGCGAGGGTCAGCTCGCCGACGGCGTGGTGGTGGAAGCGTTTGGTGCCGGTGCCGTGGTGGCGGACGTTGTGGGCACCCCAGCGGGTGCGGAAGTCGTCGCTGCGGGTGGAGAGCTCGCCGACGAGGTCGTGCAGACCCTTGTCGTGGGGGTTGCGGCCGGCTTCGGTGCGCAGGATCGACACGGCGACCTCGGCGGCCTGGTCCCAGTCGGGGTAGAAGCGCCGGGAGGCGGGGTCGAGGAAGTTGAAGCGGGCCAGGTTGGCCTGGTTGTGGGGCGTGGCGTAGACGTCGTCGTAGAACGCGCGGGCGAGCTGATTGGTCGCGAGCAGGTCCATGCGGCCGTTGCGCACGAAGGCCGGGCCGGCGGTGACGGCGTCCAGGACCCATTGCAGGCTGCGGTGCGCCTTCCACTGCGGGCTACGCCGCCTGGGGCGGGTGAGGGCGTCGGAGCCGTCCGCCGCGTGGGCGAGGTTCAGCAGGTGGGCGCGTTCGGCGTCGCCGAGCTTGAGGGCGCGGGCGAGGGCTTCCAGGACGGCGGGGGAGGCGCCGCCGAGGTTGCCGCGTTCGAGTCTGGAGTAGTACTCCACGCTCATGTCAGCCAGGGCCGCGACCTCGCTCCTGCGCAGGCCGGGCACCCGTCGCCGGCTGCCGGAGGGCAGGCCCGCCTGCTCGGGAGTGATCTTGGCTCGCCGCGAGGTCAGGAACTCGCGGACCTCTGCTTGGTTGTCCACGCCTTCGACGGTACGTCCAGCCCGCGGCGGAAGGGACGCACTGGCGGTACACCCTTTGACCGTGCCTCGCCGCACGCGCCAGGAGCGGGTTACCTGGATGACGTGGTGCTTCTCGCTCGGCCGTGAGTCGGGCGGGTGGAAGGCCACCTGGTCCTGCACTCGGCGACGGCCGCTCCTCCGGTACGGCGCCTCGGCTCGCGAAGGAAACCCCTCTCATGCGCGGCGCGATGATCTACGCTCCCGGCGACATTCGTTTCGAGACGCTGGACGACCCCGAGATCCTTCACCCCACCGACGCGATCATCCGCACGGCGGTGACGTGCGTGTGCGGCTCGGATCTGTGGCCCTACCGAGGAGCCGAGCCGACCGACGCGCCCCACCCGATGGGCCACGAGTACGTCGGCTTCGTGGAGGAGGTCGGCTCCGAGGTCACTTCGGTCAGGCCGGGCCAGTTCGTGATCGGCTCCTTCGCCACCTCGGACAACACCTGCGCGAACTGCCGGAACGGCTTCCAGTCCAACTGCCTGCACCGCGAATTCATGTCCACCTGCCAGGCCGACTACGTCCGCATCCCCAACGCCCGGGGCACCCTGGTCGCCACCGACGACATCCCGGGCGAGCAGCTGTGGCCGGGCCTGCTGGCCGTCTCCGACGTCATGGGCACCGGCTGGTGGGCCGCGGACGCGGCCGAGGTGAAGCCCGGCTCGACCGCTGTGGTGGTCGGGGACGGCGCGGTCGGCCTGTGCGCGGTGATCGCCGCCAAGGAGAGGGGCGCCGACCGGATCATCGCCATGTCCCGCCACGCTTCCCGGCAGAAGCTGGCCCGCGAGTTCGGCGCCACCGACATCGTCACCGAGCGCGGCGACGAGGGCGTCGAGCGGATCAAGGAGCTGACCGGCGGGATCGGCGCCGACAGCGTGCTGGAGTGCGTCGGCACCGGCGAGGCCATGCGGCAGGCCCTGCACTCCGCCCGGCCGGGTGGCACCGTCGGCTTCGTCGGCGTCCCCCACGACGTCGCCGTCGACGGCCAGGAACTGTTCTTCTCCCACGTCGGCCTGCGCGGCGGCCCCGCCCCCGTACGCCGCTACCTGCCCGACCTCATCGACCTCGTCCAGTCGGGCCGTATCGACCCGGGCAAGGTCTTCGACCTCACCCTCCCCCTGGAGCAGGTCGCCGAGGGCTACCAGGCCATGGACGAGCGCCGAGCCATCAAAGCCCTCCTGAAGCCCTGACCCTCACCTCGCCGCACACGGGACCGCACCTGTCCGCGCCCTGTGGGGGCGCTCCCGCCGGCCGCCGCCCCCGCCGCCGTAGCCGCCGACGCCGAGCACCCCAGCCCCGCCGTCCTGGCCGAGCGCCTGTACACGATGCACACCGAACGCGACGGGTTCCGGCACCTCGCCGAGCCTCTGCCCGAGTGAAGGGACGCATTACTCCATGCCCTCCACACCCCGACGGACTCTGCTCCGCGCCGCCCCGGCCGCCGCCCTGCTGGCGCTCGCCGCGTGTTCCAACGACGCTCCGGGCGCGACCTCGCCGTCCGCGTCCTCCTCTGCGGCGGGACGGCAGGAGACCACGGCGCCCCCCGCCCCCTCCGGACCCGACAGGAACACCGCCATGGACGTCCGTGTCACCCTCGACGGCCGGCCCGTCGACGCGACCTTGAACACCAGCCCCGCCGCCCGCGACCTGGCCACCTTGCTCCCGCTCACCGTGGATCTGAAGGACTTCCACGGCACCGAGCGGATCGGCGAGCCGCCACGCAAGCTCACCACCGACGGCGCCCCCGAGCCGGCCGCGCCCGGGGTCGGCGACATCGCCTACTACGCACCGTGGGGCAACCTGGCCCTCTTCTACCAGGACGGCCCCTCCGCCTCCACGGACCTGCTCATCCTCGGCCATATCGACGCCGACGCCGATCAGCTGGCCAGGGCCGAGCGGATCACCATCGAGACCGCCTCCTGACCGCCCCCACCCCTCGCTCGTACGGAAGGAAGCCTTTGATGCCCGCCGCAGACGGGACCTCCCCCAGCAAGCCGCCCCTCGTCGTGTGGGTGCTCGCCGCCGGCACCTTCCTGATGGGCACCACCGAGTTCGTCATCGCCGGCATCCTCCCGGACATCGCCCCTGACCTCGGCGCCGGCGTCTCCCACGCCGGACTGCTGATCACGGCCTTCGCCGTCGGCATGATCGTCGGCGGTCCGACCATGGCCCTGGCCACCCTGCGCCTGCCTCAGCGCCTCACCCTCGTCATCGCCCTGGCGGTCTTCGCCGCCGGGCACGTCGTGGCAGCCCTCACCAGTTCCTTCACCGTCGTCCTGGCCGCCCGATTCGTCACCGCGCTGGCCACCGGCGCGTTCTGGGCGGTCGGATTCGTCATCGCCACCACCGCCGCGGGGCCCGCGAACGCCACGCGGGCCGTCAGCGTGATGATGGGCGGCCTGACCCTGGCCAACGTCGTGGGGGTCCCCGCCGGGTCCCTCATCGGGCACGTCACCGGCTGGCGCGGTCTGTTCTGGGCCCTGGCCGCACTCGCCGCCCTCGCCGCCGCCGTGATCGGGTACTTCATCCCCCGAACGGAGCAACGCGCCCTGGTTTCCGTCCGGGACGACATCCGGGCACTGCGGCACGGCCGCCTGTGGCTGGCACTGGCCTCTGCCGTGCTGATCATGGGCGGTGTGCTGGCCGTCTACACCTACATCACGCCCCTGCTGACCGACCGTGCGGGCATCCCGGACGGTGCCGTGCCGCTGGTGCTGATCGTGTTCGGCGCCGGCGCGCTGGGAGGCACCGCGATCGGCGGCCGGTTCGGCGACCGCCGTCCGATGGCCACCACGATCACGGCCGCCGCAGCGACCGCGCTGATCCTGCTCGCGCTGATCCCGCTGTCCACCACCCCGGCCGCCGCCATCACCCTGATCTTCCTCATGGCCCTGGCCGGGTTCACGATCAACCCGGTTGTCACCGCCCTCGCGGTCCGCGTGGCCGGCGACGCCCCCACCCTCGCCTCCGCGCTGACCACGTCCGCGTACAACACAGGCATCGCCGCCGGCTCCGCGCTCGCCGGGCAGGCCCTCGCCTCTTCCCTCGGTCTGACCGGCCCCGCCCTGATCGGCACCGTCTTCGCGGGCCTGACCCTGCTGCCTCTGATCGCCCTGGCCGTCACGACCAAGCGCGGGACGACGCGCACCGTCGCCCACAGCGGTCCCGACGCGCCTGTCCCGACAGCGCGCAAGCCCGCTGAAGCGACGTCGGCGCGGACCTGAACCGGTCCGGCCGTCCCACACCCCAGCTATCTGGAGCCCTCATGGACCTCAAGCGCCCCACCTATGACTTCACCGGGCAGGTCGCCTTCATCACCGGCGCCGGCTCCGGCATGGGCCTGGCCGCCGCCCGGGCGTTCGCCGCGTCCGGCGCCGCCGTCGCCCTCGCCGACATCGACGAGAAGGCTGTCACCGCCGCCGCGAAGGAACTCACCGACAACGGGCACCAGGCTCTCGCTCTGGTCTGCGACGTCACCGACGAGGACCAGGTCGCCGCCGCCATCGACCGCACCGTGGAAACCCTCGGACGGCTCGACATGGCCTACAACAACGCCGGCATCATGCCCCCGCCCACCGACGCCGCCGACGAAAGCGCCGATCAGTTCGACCGCGTCCAGGACATCAACCTGCGCGGCGTCTGGGCCGCGATGAAGCACGAACTACGCCACATGCGCACCCAGGGAAGCGGCGCCATCGTCAACTGCTCCAGCCTCGGTGGCCTCGTCGGCAATCCCGGCCGCGCCGCCTACCACGCCTCCAAGCACGGCGTCATCGGCCTGACCAAGAGCGCCGCACTCGAATACGGCTCCCGCGGCATCCGCATCAACGCGGTGTGCCCCGGCACCATCAGCACCCCCATGGTCGACGCCATGGTCGAAGGCGGAGAACTCGACCGCACCCAGGCCGAGACCGGCCAAGCCATCCACCGGCTCGGCACCGCCGACGAGATCGCCCAGGCCGTCCTGTGGCTGTCCAGCCCTGGCGCCGGCTACGTCACCGGAGTCGCCCTGCCCGTCGACGGCGGCTACACCGCCCAGTAGCCGCTCGGCTTCCACCACACCATCAGAACTGTCCGACCCCATCACCCCTCTCGCCTGCTACGCGGGCCGGCCCCACGCCATGACAGCGGTCAACGAACTCAGGAAGATCGCCGACCAGCGCGGCTCTTCCTGAACCTGCCTCCTCTCTCGCCCAACGCCCCCATCGGACAAGGATGAAGACCATGGAGCACATCACCTCGACCCCGACGGCCAAGGCCCCGGCCGAGCGGTTCACCGGCGACGTCTACCTCAACCCGATCGAGGCCCCCACCGCCCCCGCCCGCCTCGCCAGCGCCCTGGTCCGCTTCACCCCTGGTGCCCGCACCAACTGGCACAGCCACGCCAACGGCCAGACCCTCTACATCATCGACGGCATCGGTCTGGTCGGTACCCGCGATGGCCACGTCGTGCGCGTCAGCGCCGGGCAGACCGTCAAGTGCGCGGCCGGTGAGGAGCACTGGCACGGCGGCACCGACACCACGCTGATGGCGCACATCGCCATGGTCGTCGGCGACGCCGACAGCGACGGCACCACCTGGCTGGAGCCCGTCACCGACGAGCAGTACACCCACGCTCTCAACGGCACGAACGGGGGTTGACCCACCTCACGCGACCAGGAGAGAGATGGCTTCGTCGCGGCCGTCCCTCCGCTCCTTCAGCCGTTCGAGGAAGGCGTGGGCCGCACGGCGACCGACAGCGGTGTCGGGGAAGAAGAGGTACTGCTTCGGGTCCTTGCGGGTCAGGACGGCTCTGAGGGTGTCCTTGATGGTGAGTCGGGTGACCTTGTCGATGCCGGGTCCTCCGGCGGGACCCGTGCCCGCGAGGACGACCTTGCGTACGAGCCGGGGTTCCCGCACCGCGATGACCTGGGCGACGAAGCCGCCCATGGACAGACCGAGCAGGTCGACCTGGTCGTACCCGAGGGCCTTGATGAACAGCACGGTGTCGCGGGCCATCGCCTCGATGGTGTCGGGCGTGGAACCGCCCGACGCGCCGACGCCGCTGGCGTCGAAGGTGATTTCCCGGCGCTGGGCGGCGAGCCCGTCGACGACGCGGGGGTCCCAGTCGTCCAGGACCGCGGCCAGGTGGTTGAGGAGGATCAGCGGTACGCCGTGGTCCGGCCCGAGCTGCCGGTAGACGAATTCCACGCCGCGCACGGAGACGGAACGGGTCGGCGTGTTCGCGTACGACGTCGGGGTGGGGGCGGGGGAACCGCGCGCTGCGCTCATGACCGGGTCCTCGGATGGTGTGTGGGGGAGTGGGGTGAACGGGATCTCTCGTCGCCGGAGGTGACCGGTGCGTCGGCTCGATTCCGCCGTCATGCCATCGCGACGACGACCTTGCCGGCCCTGGCCCGTCCCTTCTCGACGTACTCCATGGCCTGGAGGGTGTCGTCGAACGGGAAGACGGTGTCGACGACGGGGCGGATCTCTCCGGCGTCGACGAGGCGGGTGAGTTCGCGCAGCTGGTCGCCACTGGCCTTCATGAACAGGAACGAGTACGTCACCCCATGACGCTTGGCGCTGCGCCGGGTCGTGAAGCTCAGTGCGCTCATGGCCAGGCGTAGGACCGCGTTGACGCCGAGTTCGCGGGCGAAGGCGGCGTCGGGCGGGCCCGCGACGCTGATGGCCATTCCGCCGGGCTTGAGGACCCGCAGGGATCTGGCGAGGTTCTCGCCTCCGAGGCTGTCCAGGACGAGGTCGTATCCGTCGAGGAGGGTCTCGAAGTCCTGGGTGCGGTAGTCGATGACCTCGTCCGCGCCGAGCTCCTTGACCAGATCGGCCGTGGCGGCGCTCGCGGTGGTGGCCACGTACGCGCCCAGTGACTTGGCCAGCTGGACGGCGATGGAGCCGAGGCCGCCCGCGCCCGCGTGGATGAGGACCTTCTGGCCCGGCCGTACACGTGCCCGTTCGACCAGCGCCTGCCACGCGGTCAGGGCGACCAGGGGGAGGGAGGCGGCCTCGGTCATCGTGAGGCCGGCCGGTTTGGGGGCCAGGTCGTCCTGGTGGACGGCGATGAACTGGGCGAAGGTGCCGATGCGGTCCTTGTCGGGCCGGGCGTAGACCTCGTCGCCCACCGCGAAGCGGGTGACGGACGGGCCGACACGGATGACCTTTCCCGCGAGGTCGTTACCCAGGACGAGCGGGAGACGGTAGGGCAGGAACGCCTTGAAGGCCCCGTCGCGGAGCTTGATGTCCAGCGGGTTGACGCTGGCCGCCCGGATCTCGACCAGGACGTCCTCGGCGCCCACCTGCGGGTCGGGTACCTCGGCTGCGTGCGTTTCGGCCGGGCCGCCGTACCTGTCGAGCAGGAATGCCTTCATCGTCGTCTCCGTTCCGTCTCCCTCCAGGGAGGGCGGGGTTTCCGTTCGTCCCGGGCTTCCCCCGGTACGAGACAGTTTGTGGCGTTCTCTTGACTGCGGGGCGGGGGTACCGCTCACTCGGCCGCGTCCGCTCTGCAGGCCCCCGGCACGACCAGGGCGGTCACGCGATCGGCGCCGCCTCCCTGGAAGCGGTCCAGGGAGGCGGCGATCCCTTCGGGGGCTCGCCGAGTGGCACCGCGCTGACCTCGCTCAGACTCGTGCCCGGGCCAGGGGAGCCTCAGGCGGCGCTCGGCTGCGGCGTGGCTGCCAGGCTCTGCTTGACGTACCGGCTGGTCTCGTCGGCGAGGATCTCGGGCAGGCCCGTCTCGATACCGTGCAGGGCCTGGGCCGCGACGTCGGAGGCGGCGGTCTTCTGGTCGGCGGGGACGCCGGCGGCCATGTCGGTGTCCATGTAGCCGACGTGCAGCGCCGAGACGGCGATCCCGCGAGGCGCCAGTTCGTCGCGGGTCGCACCGGTCAGCGCCCAGGCGGCGGCCTTGGACGCCGCGTAGGAGCCGAGTCCTGCCGGGTGCAGCCAGGAGAGGGCGGACAGGACGTTGAGTACGGCGCCGCCGCCGTTGGACTCGATGACGGGGGCGAAGGCGCGGGTCGCGGCGAGCGGGCCGAAGAAGTTGGTCTCCATCTCCCGGCGCACCTCGTCGGTGTCGCCTTCGATCAGCGTCGCGCCGGTGGAGATGCCCGCGTTGTTGATCAGCAGGGTCGCATCCGACGCGACGCGGGCGGCCTCACGTATCGACGTCTCGTCCGTGACGTCGAGCCGCAGCGGGATCACGCCCGGCACGTCGACCGTCTCGGGGCGGCGGGCCGCCGCGTACACCTTCGCGCCGCGCTCCACGAGCTGGGCGGCCAGGTGCCGCCCGAGGCCCCGGTTGGCTCCGGTGACGACCGCGACCGCGTTCTTCAGTTCCATGGCTGCTCCTGGTCTTCGGCGGGCGCCGTCGAGCTGCCCGCACGTTTTAGATTATGCAACCAATCTAAACACGGGTCTACGATAGATGCCAGTCGACATCCAAATGGGAGGGTGACCATGGGCCGCGTATCGAAGGCACAGGCGGAGGAGAACCGCAGGCGGGTGGTGGACACCGCCTCGCGGCTGTTCCGCGAGCAGGGCACTCACGTGAGCGTCGCCGACCTGATGAAGGCGGCCGGCCTGACCCACGGCGCCTTCTACAAGCAGTTCCCCTCCAAGGAAGCACTCGTCGACGAGGCCACCGCCCACGCCTTCGGCGAGCTCGCCCGGGCTCACTCCGCAGGGCTCGCACGGTACGAAGGGCGGCACGACGCCGCCCAGCGGGCGCTGATCGACGCCTACCTCTCCGTCGAACACCGCGACGACCCCGCGGGCGGCTGCCCGGTCGCCGCGCTGGCCACGGACATCGCCCGCGAAGGCGGGGGGCATGAGGCCCGTCGTGTCTACACCGAAGGGGTGGCCGACTTCGCCGACTTCCTCAGCGGTGACGACCAGGACGGCATCGTCCGTCTCTGCACCCTGTTCGGCGCGTTGGTCCTGTCCCGGGCCACCGAGGGCTCCCCGCTCTCGGAGGAGATCCTGATCGCCGCCCGCGGCGCCTTGGCGGAAACCGCCTGATCAGCGCCGCGGCGAAGGCGCACGTCGGTCACGCTCGCGGGCGTCCACGCTCGCCGCCGGCGCGAGGAACAGCAGGGCGGGCACGGCCGGTGCCGGCGGCGCGGCATCACTCGCGCCGAGCCGCTCGTCCCGGCGCGGCGGAGATGCCTCCCCGGGGCGCGCGGGGGTGGCGAAGGCTTCGCCGTGGCGGGCTCGGCGGGCTCGGCGGGGTGGCCGAAGACCGTCTCGCGCCGTCCCGCCCGGCGCCGGCGGTCTCACCGGATGGCGCGGGGGAAGGCGAAGGCGTTGTGCCCGCACCTGCTGACGCGCGGCGAACGCGTGTACGTTGCCGCGCGGGACGTGCGCCTCTCCCCGTGGTGCCCGCAACGGCGTTCGGGTCTCGTGCCGATGACGAACGACGACTCGGACCCGGCATCGTTGGTGCCGGGGGATGCCGCTGGCTGCCATGGCCCTGAAGCGGATGTCGCTGCCTGCATCGCCCTGAAATGGATGCCGCGGGCTGCCCCCGCCCTGAAACGTGATGCCGCGGGCTGCCACCGCCCTGAAACCGCGAAGACGATGGGGCCTGGATCCGGATGGCCCGGCCCGGCGGTGTCGACCCGCACCGGGGTGGCGGGCTGTCGGACGGTGCCCCATCGCCCGGACTCCGCCCTCCTGCGCTGGTGAAGCCGGCGCGGCGCTGGGCGGTGGGGGGCGTCGGGCCCGGCAGGCGTCCGCCTCAGGTCTCGCGCCGGTCATGTGACTTAACCGGATCCGTTCCTCTCTAGACAACGTTGTCAGTCGACGGCAGAGTGGTGCTCCGCACAGTTCGGAAGGTTCTGGAGAGGTGGGACGGATGGTGTACGGAGCGCTGGACATCGGTGGTACGAAGATCGCCGGGGCGCTGGTCGATACCGAGGGGCGCGTGGTGGCGCGGGCGCAGCGGCCGACGCCCGCGCGCGAGTCCGCCGAGGCGATGATGGCCGCGGTGACCTCGGTCGTGGACGAACTGGCCACCCGTCCCGAGTGGGCTTCGCTGCTCTGCCTGGGGATCGGGAGTGCCGGACCCGTGGACACCTTCGCGGGCATGGTGAGCCCGGTCAACATCCCGGCCTGGCGTTCCTTCCCTCTGGTGGCGCGGGTGCGGAGCCATCCCGCCGTCCCGGCGGGCATCGAGCCGGTGCTCGTCGGTGACGCGGTCGCCATGGCAGCGGCGGAAAGCTGGGTCGGTGCGGCGCAGGACGCGGCGAACGCCCTGTGCATGGTCGTCTCGACCGGCGTCGGCGGCGGCCTGATCCTGGGAGGGTCCGTACATGCGGGGACGACCGGGAACGCCGGTCACATCGGGCACATCACCGTCGACCAGAACGGCCCCGCGTGCCCCTGCGGCGCCCAGGGATGTGTGGAGCGCTACGCCAGCGGGACGGCGATCGCGGCGTACGCACTGGAATCGGGCTGGACACCCCCGGCCGGCCTTTCCGCCACCGCCCGCGAGGTCGAGGTCTCGGCCCGTGCCGGCGATGCGAGGGCGCTCGCCGCGTTCGACCGGGCCGGCCGCGCCCTGGCCGCCGCCATCGCGGCGACGGCCGCGCTCGTCGAACTCGACCTGGTCGTCGTCGGAGGCGGGGTCTCCCAGGCGGGCGAGCTGTTGTTCGCGCCGCTGCGGCACCACCTGAAGTCGTACGCCGTCCTCGACTTCACCCGTGGCGTTCCGGTCGTGCCCGCCGGGCTGGCCCTCGACGCCGGACTGATCGGCGCGGCCGCCGTCGGCGCCGCCACCGCCACCGCCACCGCGGCCGCCGTCGGCGCTGCCACCGTCGGCGCCGCCGCCTCCGGGCTGTCCCGCGCCGGAGCGGGCAGTCGGGGGCGGACGGCCCACTGATCTCCGGCCTCCACCGGATGCGGGCGGGGCCTTCTCCTCGTGCTCGCGTACACCGGCACCGAGCGCCCTTCAGGACGCCGTGGCGGAGCCCCGACCTTCCACCTCACCGTACGCACTCCAGGAAATGACCATGGACCTCCTCCGCAACACCGTCCAGCCCTACGACTGGGGCTCCCGCACCCTGCTGCCGGAACTCATGGGCGTGCCGCCCACCGGAGCACCCCAGGCCGAACTCTGGATGGGTGCCCATCCGACGGCGCCCTCCCGAGTGTTCAGGGGTGAAGTCCTGACACCGCTGGACCGGGTCGTCGCCGAGGATCCGGAGGGTGAACTCGGAGGGGTCACCGTACGCCGATTCGGGCCCCGACTCCCGTTCCTGCTCAAGCTCCTGGCCGCCGACGCACCGCTCTCCGTCCAGGTGCACCCGGACCTCGCCCAGGCCCAGGCCGGGTTCGCCAGGGAGAACGCACTCGGCGTACCCCTGGACGCACCGCACCGCACGTACCGGGACGGCCAGCACAAGCCCGAGATGATCGTCGCCCTCACCCCGTTCCGGGGCCTCTGCGGCTTCCGGTACCCGGCGGACACCGCCGACCTGCTCGACTCCTTGAAGGTGCCCGCGTTGCGGCCGTACATCGAGACTCTGCGCACCGTTCCCGAGCCCCAGGCACTCGCGGAGGTGTTCGGGGCCTTCCTCCGTCCGTCGGCGGACCTGCTCGACGCCGTCGCCCAAGCGCTGGCAGTCGCGGTGGCAGGCTCGGAGGAGGCTCACATCGCCGCCTACGACCACATCGCGCAGGTCTGTCCGGGCGATCCCGGGCTGCTGTCCGCCCTCATGCTCCGGTACGTCGAACTGACCCCCGGCGAGGCTCTGTTCCTCGGCGCCGGAGTCCCCCACGCGTATCTCTCCGGGCTCGGCGTGGAGATCATGGCGAGCTCCGACAACGTCCTGCGGTGCGGACTGACCTCCAAGCACGTCGACACGGAGGAACTGACCCGGGTCGTCCGCTTCGACGCACCCCCGGCTCGCGTCCTGACCCCTCGGGAGGAAGAGGGCGAGCAGGTGTATCCGGCGCCGGTGGACGACTTCCGCCTGTCGCGGTACCTCCTCCATGCCGGCGCACCGTGGCGGCGCGTGGCGCTGGACGCCCCGCAGATCGTCCTCTGCGCCAACGGGACCATGACCCTCTCCTCGTCTGAGGAGAGCATCGACATCGGCCCCGGACAGGCCGTGTACGTGCCCGCGGGCGCCGAGGCCGGACTGGAGGGTGTCGGCATGGCCTTCCGTGCCACGACGGGCACCGCGGAACGCCTCGGGTGAACGGTGAGGACGCCAACAAAACCATCCACTAAACTTAACCGGTTATGTTCCGCCTCTTGTGAGGGGCCCACACGGCCCCTAGCCTCAACTCGGCCGCCAGGAAACGGCAGGAGAACTCGCTGATCGACGAAGGCGATGACCCGAACCGAACTTGCGGTTAATCCCCACTGCCCGGAATCGAGCCGCAGCATTCTCCGGGCAGTGGGGCCCCGCTGCGGTCCGCCCGTCACCCGTGGGCCCGCCCCGGGCTACCGACCCCGGACAGCCGCGATCCCACCCCATGTCAGGTACCGCCGCGCCCGCTTCCCGGGGGCACGGCATCGAGTTGGGAGCACCACATGAACAGGACACGGGTCTTCTCGGCAGCGACGATGCTCGCCCTCGCCGCCACGATCACCTCGGTCCCCGTCACCACCCAGGCCGCCGAGCGCTCCGACGGCTTCCGCGTGGCGGACGGACGGCTCCTCGACGCCACCGGCAAGGACTTCGTCCTGCGCGGCGTCAACCACGCCCACACCTGGTACCCGGACCGCACCGCGCGGTCCCTCTCCGACATGAAGGCACTCGGCGCCAACTCGGTGCGGGTGGTGCTCTCCACCGGCACCCGCTGGACGAGGAACGACGCCGCCGACGTCGCGGCCGTCGTCTCCCAGTGCAAGGCCAACCGGCTCGTCTGCGTCCTGGAGTCGCACGACACCACCGGTTACGGCGAGCAGGGTGGTGCGGCCTCCCTCTCCGAGGCGGTCGACTACTGGCTGGAGGTGGCGAACGCCCTCAAGGGGCAGGAGAAGTACGTCATCGTCAACCTCGGCAACGAGCCCCACGGCAACGCCGGCTACACCGCCTGGACGCGGGACACCCAGGACGCCATCGGCCGCCTGCGTGCGGCCGGTTTCGACCACACCCTGATGGTCGACGCACCCAACTGGGGTCAGGACTGGTCGGGCACGATGCGCGAGAACGCCCCCGCCGTCTTCGCCTCCGACCCCGACCGCAACACCGTCTTCTCGATCCACATGTACGGCGTCTACGACACCGCCGCCGAGGTCGAGGACTACCTCGGCAGCTTCGTCGACCGCGGACTTCCCGTCGTCGTGGGCGAGTTCGGCCACGACCACTCGGACGGCAACCCCGACGAGGACGCCGTCATGGCCACCGCCCGCAGGCTGGGACTCGGTTACCTCGGCTGGTCCTGGAGCGGCAACGGCGGCGGCGTCGAATACCTCGACCTCGCCACCGGCTTCGACGCCGACCGGCTCACCTCCTGGGGCGAGCGCCTCTTCCACGGCCCCGACGGCATCCGCCAGACCTCGAAGGAGGCCGGCGTCTACCGGCGCGGCTGCTCCATCGCCTACCGGCTCGACGACTGGGGCACCGGCTTCAACGCCGACATCACCGTCCGCAACACCGGCGAACAGCCCCTCAAGGGCTGGAAGCTGGACTTCGAGCTCCCCGCCGGGACCACGCTGAACTCCGCCTGGAACGCCTCCGTCACCCAGACCGGCCGGCAGGTCCGCGCCACCGACGAGTCCTGGACCGAGTCCGTCCCGGTCGGTCGGGCCGTGAGCTTCGGCGTCAACGTCGCGGGCCCCGGTGCCGTGCCCGCCTCCTTCAGCCTCGACGGCGTTCCCTGCGCCAAGGGCTGACCCCGGTACCGCACTCGCCGCGCCGGGTACGAGAGGAGCGGGTTCGCCGGCACGTCCCTGCCCCGGAACCCGCTCCCTGCCCGCTACCGTCGCCTCCTTGAGGGGAACGCACGACGTTGAGGGGCTGCCCCCACGGGCAGCCCCTCAACGTCGTACCTGACCGCCTACGTACGCCGGGGCGGGCCGGTCGACCCTCTCGGCGTCAGGGACGGGGTGGGCACCTGCCGGGCGCCCTCGTGAGTGCCTTCGATGATCCCGAACAGGGTGCGGGCGACCTCCTCCCCGAAGTGGTGTACGTCATGGCTCATCGCGGACAGCGGCGGATGCGTCAGCCGGCACAACTGCGAGTCGTCCCAGGCGAGGAGGGAGACGTCGTCGGGGACCGAGAGGCCCATCTCCGAGGCGACCGCCGCCCCGGCGACGGCCATGATGTCGTTGTCGTACACGATCGCCGTCGGCCGGTCCGGGGACATGAGGAGACTGCGGGTGGCCCGGGCCCCTTCCTCTCCCGCGAAGCCGGTCGCCACCTGCCGACCTCCGCCCAGGCCCAGCTCGGCCATGGTGGCCTCGAAAGCAGTGGCGCGGATGCCGCTGTGGCCGAGGCCGGCGGGGCCGCCGACGCGGGCGATCCGCCGGTGCCCGAGCGCGGCCAGGTACCGCACCGCCTCGGCGGCAGCGGAGGCGTCGTCGGTCCAGACCGACGGGAAGCCGCCGGTCAGCGACGGGTGCCCGACGGCCACCACGGGCATGCCGAGGGCCCGAAGGGGCGGAATCCGCGGGTCGTCCTGGTGGAAGTCGACGAGGATCGCCCCGCCGACGGTCCTGCCGCGCCACCACTCCTGGTAGAGAGCGGTCTCCTCGTCCAGATCGCGGACGAGCCGGAGGAGGAGAGAGCAGGAGCGCTCGGCGAGGACGTCCTCGATTCCGGAGATGAACTCCATGTAGAAGGGTTCGAGGCCGAGGAGCCGGGCCGGCCGGCAGATCGCCAGGCCGACGATGCCCGCCCGCTGGCCGGAGAGGTTGCGCGCGGTCTGGTTCGGGCTCCAGCCGAGCTCCCGGGCCGCCGCGAAGATGCGCTCCCGGGTCGTCGGGGACACCCCCGGCCGGTTGTTGAAGGCGATGGAGACGGCGCCTTTGGACACCCCGGCCAGCGCGGCGACGTCGTTGATCGTGACGCGCCGGCCGGGGGCGCGAGAGGCTGGGGCGCTCACACCGCTCCCACGCTGAACAGGGCCCCCCGTACGGCCTCCGGGTCGTCGCCCGCCCAGCCGCGGACCGTGATCCGGACTTCCTCGCCCGGCAGCAGGGTGACCAGCCCGTGGTCGGCGCCCGCCGCCGGGGCCAGCCGGTCCGCCTGGAGCAGGAGGTCCCGCACCAGGGTGTGCGCGGTGACCGTCACGACCGAGTCGCCGTCCCCGGTCGGCTCGACCAGGACGTCGTACACGGGCAGCGGGTAGGCGAACTCCTTGTCGAGGACCGGGAGGTGGACCGCCCGCAGACCGTCCGCGTCGGCGACCAGCAGCTCCTTGCCGGAGTCGGCCTCGGGCAGCAGCGACGCCGGGACGACCATCCGCACCACCGTTCGGGCGGCGGCCTCCAGGTCCAGTGAGGCCTCCTTCAGCACGGTGCCGTCGGAGGCGAGGCGGCGCAGGGTGACGGTGGTGCGCCAGGTGGTGCCGGACTGGTTGTCGAGGGCCAACACCGGGCCCTCCTCGGCTGGGACCAGGCTCAGGAGGCGGTCGGCGTAGACGCGGCGCAGTTCGTGGTGGAGCGGCTTGAGGTGTCCGTCGCCGTCGATCGCGGCCCAGGAGCTCACCGGCCAGCAGTCGTTGAGCTGCCACACGACCGTGCCCGCGCAGACCGGCCAGTGGGAGCGCCAGTGTTCGATGCCGGCCGCCACCGCGCGGGCCTGGACGACCTGGGCGAGGTAGTGCCAGCGGTCGAAGTCGCCCTCGGGGAGCCCGAAGTGGCGCTCGAGACCGCGGTTCAGCTTGCCGTTGCCGTCCTCGGCCTTCTGGTGGTGCAGCATGCCGGGGGAGTCCGGGGAGAGGTCCTCGCCGGGCAGGGCGCGCCGCAGGGTGCTGATCGCGGGCGGGGCCTGCCAGCCGAACTCGGCGCAGAAGCGGGGCACATCGGCCCGGTATTCGGCGTAGTCCTGCCGGTTCCAGACCTCCCATGAGTGGTGGGTGCCGTGCCGGGGGTCGTTGGGGTGGTGGTCCCAGGAGCCGGACCAGGGGCTGCCGGCGGTGTAGGGGCGGGTGGGGTCGAGCTCGGCGACGATCCGGGGGAGGATCCCGAGGTAGTAGCCCTCGCCCCAGGAGTCGCCGGCGAGCGGGGCCTCCCAGTCCCAGTCGCGGAAGCCCCAGAGGTTCTCGTTGTTGCCGTTCCACAGGACGAGGCTGGCGTGCGGCATCAGGCGGACAACGTTGTCACGCGCCTCCGCCTCCACTTCTCCGCGCAGCGGCTGCTCCTCGGGGTAGGCGGCGCAGGCGAAGAGGAAGTCCTGCCAGACCATCAGGCCCAGTTCGTCGCATACGTCGTAGAAGGCGTCGTCCTCGTAGATCCCGCCGCCCCAGATACGGACGAGGTCGATGTTGGCCTCGGCGGCCTGGGTGAGGCGGGCGCGGTACCGCTCGGGCGTGACCCGGGAGGGCAGCACGTCGTCGGGGATCCAGTTGACGCCACGGGCGAAGATCCGGACGCCGTTGACGACGAAGGTGAAGCCGGTGCCGTGCGCGTCGGCGGAGCGGTCGACGGTGACGGTACGGAAGCCGATCCGCCGCGACCAGGAGTCGAGCGGCGCGCCGTCCTCGTCCAGGAGCTCGATGTCGAGCCCGTACAGAGGCTGGGAACCGTAGCCCCGCGGCCACCACAGGTCCGGCTCGGGCACGTCGAGGCGGAGCACCGTCTCCACGCCTTCGAAGGAGGTCTCGGCGACCACCCCGGCCACCGTGGCGCGCAGGGTGAGCGGCCGGCCCGTGCCGCTCTCGGTGCGGGCGGTCCGGATCCGCAGTTCGACGTGCCCGGTGGTGCCGTCCACGGTGACCAGCGGGCGGACCTCGGCGAGCCGCGCGGTCGACCAGTGCTCGATCCGCACCGGCCGCCACATGCCGGCGGTCACGACGGTCGGGCCCCAGTCCCAGCCGAAGGAGCAGGCCATCTTGCGGATGTACTGGAAGGGCTCGGGGTAGACGTTGGGCCGGTCGCCGGTGAGCGCACGGATTCGCTCGGCCTCGTCGTACGCCGAGCCGAAGCGCACCTCCAGCGCTCCGGCCCGTCCCGTGACGTCGAAGCGGTGGACGCGGTGCATGTTCCGGGTCGTACCGAGGGACTCGCCGTCGAGCAGGATCTCGGCGGCGGTGTCCAGGCCCTCGAAGACCAACTCCCGCCGTTCGTGCCCGCCGTTGTCGGCGGAGAGGTCCGTCACGTACGACCAGGCCCGGCTCCCGACCCAGGCGATCTCCGTCTCGTTCAGCCCGAGGAACGGGTCCGGTATCACCCCGGCGGCGAGCAGATCGGTGTGGACACAACCGGGCACCTGCGCGGGGAGCGGTGCGCCCTCGTGGCGCAGGCTCCACCCCTCGTGCAGCTGGGTGACGTCCTTCATGGTGTGCGGCTCCAATCGCCTGGCAGTGGGCGGGATGCGTGTACGGGCCGACAAGTTAGCCGTACATCTACTTAACTGTCCATGAACCGGTGAAGCCGGGTCTGCGCGGCGCGTAACACGACGAACGCACGACTTCATCGGCCCGTGATAATCGGCTGGCCCGGGTAACGATTAGGCATCACGCTGGAAATCGGCACTTTACCGGTTCACGACTGGCTGACATAGTGCCGTCATCCCACCGATGACCTGAGCCGTGACTTTGAAGGAGTTGGGCCATGGGGAACAAGAAGACGACCGCGCTCTCGGGCGCTGTGCTGGCCGCCGTGATGCTGACGATGTCGGCGTGTGGTGGTGGAGGGGGTGGCGCCACCGGGGAGGTGGCCGCGCCTCCGTCCGACCCGAAGGAGGTCTCGGGCAAGATCAGGGTCCTGACCCAGCGGACCGACCTCGTGCAGAACGGCGTGCTGAAGCAGTACGCGGCCGAGTTCAAGAAGGTCTACCCCAAGGTCGACGTCTCCTTCGACGGCATCACCGACTACGAGGGGGAGGTGAAGATCCGCATGAACACCAAGGAGTACGGTGACGTGCTCTTCATCCCCGGCGCGGTGGCCAAGAACGACTACCCGAAGTTCTTCGCCCCCCTCGGGACGACTGCCGAGCTGTCGAAGTACCGCTTCGGCGACAAGACCGAGGTGGACGGCAAGGTCTACGGCATCGCGCAGTTCGGTACGGCGAACGGCTTCGTCTACAACAGGAAGCTCTGGAAGCAGGCGGGCGTCACCGCGTGGCCGAAGACCCAGGAGGAGTTCCTGGCCGGCCTGAAGGCGATCAAGGAGAAGACGGACGCCACCCCGTACTACACCAACTTCAAGGACGGCTGGCCGCTGGTCCAGTGGACCAGCAACCTCGGCGTGGCCGGCTGTGACGCGGGAGCGAGCAACGCGCTCGCGGGCCCGGTCTCCCCCTGGAAGGCCGGCAGCGAGCTGAACACCACGGACACGTTGCTGTACGACATCGCCAAGCAGGGTCTGTCGGAGAAGGATCCGACCACGACGAACTGGGAGACCTCCAAGGCGCTGCTCGGTGAGGGCAGGATCGCCACCATGATGCTCGGCTCCTGGTCGATCACGCAGATGCAGGCCGCGGCGGTGGAGGCCGGCGGTCGGGCGTCCGACATCGGCTTCATGCCCTTCCCCGTACAGAAGGACGGAAAGCACTGCGCGGCGTTGGTCTCGGACTATCAGCAGGCCGTGAGCGTCTACTCGGAGAACAAGCCGGCCGCGCGCGCATGGATCGACTGGTTCACCGAGAAGTCGGGCTTCGCGGAGAAGGAGGGCGTGGTGTCCGCGGTCAAGTCCGCCCCCATGCCGACGACGCTCAAGGAATTCGTTGACAACGATGTCAGGTTCTTCGACCGCTCCGAGGCGAAGACCGCGATCGTCAACGACATCGACGAGGCGGCCGAGATCGGCCTCAACAAGCAGGACTACCGCCAGAAGCTGATCGACACCGCCCGCGGTGCCGCGAAGGGCAGCCTGGAGGACTTCTTCGCCGACCTGAACAAGAGGTGGGACGAGGCGGCGAAGACCGTCGGTAGCTGATACCGACGGAGTGGCCCCGGCCGTACGACACCGGCCGGGGCCCCTGGACCCTCCGCGGCAGCGGACACGAAAGGCCGACATGACCCAGACCACCGACACCGCACCAGAGGGCGCCGCCATGACAGGGCGATCCAGCACGGACCAGAGTAAAGGCGACACAGGGAGCGGCCGAAGCCACCCTGCGGGCCGCCGGCGTGGCCCCGCCGCCGGACGGACGAGATCCTGGCGCGACTCGCCGCTCCGGCGGATCACGCCCTGGCTCTTCCTGGCGGCCCCACTGGCCCTGCTGATCACGTTCACCTACGTCCCCGTCGCGAGCATGATCTCGTACAGCTTCACCGACTGGGACGGGGTGAGCCCGGACCGGGAGAACGTGGGGTTCGACAACTACGTCCAGATCTTCACCCGGCCCGAGCTCTTCCGCGTCTTCTTCGTCAGCGGCTACTACCTCGCGGCGTCCGTGGTCCAGATCGTGGTCGCGCTGTACTTCGCGGTGATCCTCAGCTTCAACCTGCGCTTCCGGAACTTCTTCAAAGGGATCCTCTTCTTCCCCTATCTGATCAACGGCGTCGCCATCGGCTTCGTCTTCCTGTACTTCTTCCAGGACGGCGGCACCCTCGACTCGGTGCTCGACTGGCTGGGCGTGACCACCGACCACCCCTGGCTGGGCGATCCGACCTCCGCCAACGTCTCCCTCGCCGGCGTCTCCGTCTGGCGCTTCACCGGACTGAACTTCGTCCTCTTCCTCGGCGCCATCCAGTCCATCCCCGGCGAGCTGTACGAGGCGGCCGAACTGGACGGGGCGGGGAAGTGGCAGCAGTTCCGGCACATCATCGCCCCCAGCATCAAGCCCGTGATCAGCCTCAGCGCGATCCTGGCGATCGCCGGCTCGCTGTCGGTCTTCGAGATCCCCTACATCATGACCGGCGGAGCCACCGGCACTCAGACCTTCGTCATCCAGACGATCAAACTCGCCTTCCAGTTCAACAAGACCGGCCTGGCCTCGGCCGCGGCCGTGGTGCTGCTCCTGATCATCCTGCTGATCACCTGGATCCAGCGCCGGCTCGTGCCCGACGACAAGGTGGACCTCGTATGACCTCCCCCGCCCTCACCACAGCCACGAACCGGCCCCGCACCGCGCGCCGCCGCCCGGCCGTCGGCGGCGTGCTGACCTACCTGTCGCTGATCGCGGCCTCGGTGGTCGTGCTCCTCCCGCTCGCGGTCGTCTTCCTGACCTCGCTGAAGACCTCGGAGGAGGTGGGCGACGGCAGCGCGCTCTCCCTGCCGGGCAACTGGTTCAACCTCGACAACTACGTCACCGCGTTCAACGACGGCAAGATGCTGATGGCGTTCGGGAACACCGCCTTCATCCTGCTGTTCTCGATCGGCGGGACGGTGATCATCGGCTCGATGACCGCGTACGCCGTCGACCGCTTCGACTTCCGGGGCAAGAAGCTCGTCATGGCGGGCTTCCTCGTCGCCACCCTGGTGCCCAGCGTGACCACCCAGGTCGCCACCTTCCAGGTGATCAACAGCTTCGGCCTCATCGACACCCGCTGGGCGCCGATCCTGCTCTACATGGGCACCGACATCGTCTCGGTCTACATCTTCCTGCAGTTCATCCGCGGCATCCCGGTCTCCCTGGACGAAGCCGCCCGGCTCGACGGCGCCAACGCCTTCACCATCTACCGGAGAATCATCTTCCCGCTGCTCAAGCCCGCCATCGCCACCGTCGTCATCATCAAGGGGATCACCACCTACAACGACTTCTACATCCCCTTCCTCTACATGCACTCCGAGGACCTGGGGACCATCTCCACCGCCCTCTTCCGCTTCAAGGGCCCCTTCGGAGCCCACTGGGAGGCCATCTCCGCCGGAGCGATCCTCGTCATCGTCCCGACGCTGATCGTCTTCCTGCTGCTTCAGCGGTGGATCTACAACGGCTTCGCCCAGGGAGCCACCAAGTAGGGGGTGCCCTGACGCGGCGCCGGGCCGTACGAGGGGACGACCCGGCCCCGCACGGTCTCCCCGCGGACGGGTGATCAGCGCGGGCCCGGCTCCGGCGGCGGGGGAGAGGTGCTGCCCCGGGGCACGAAGTGCGCGTACCCGTCGCGCACGCTGCCGACGTCCTCCCCGCCGATCAGGGCGAGCAGTGCGGTCGCGGAGCGGGCCCCGTACGCCGGGATGTCCCGGGTGACCGCCGACAGCATCGGGCGCACCACCTGGGTCAGCGGAGACTCGTCCCAGGCCACGATCGACACGTCGGCGGGGATCGACAGGCCCAGCTCCTGCGCCACCGACAGCGCGGCCACCGCCATGATGTCGTTGTCGAAGACGATCGCCGTCGGCCGCCCGGGTGCGATCAGCATCGCCCGAGCGGCCCGCGCGCCCGCGTCGCCGGTGTAGTCGGTGTGGACCACCGCCGCCTCGGGGATCCCGGCCTCCCGGCATGCCGCCGCGAGCGCCGCGTCGCGGACCGCCGTGTGCGCGAACCCGGCCGGGCCCGCCACCCGGGCGATGCGCCGGTGGCCCAGCATCGCCAGGTACCGCACGATCTCGTGGACACTCTCGCCGTCGTCGGACCAGACGGCCGGCAGTCCCCCGGCCACCTCCGGCGGGCCGATCGCTACCGCGGGCAGGCCGATGTCGCGCACGGCGTCGAACCGGGCGTCCTCGGTCTGCAGGTCCATGAGGAAGACGCCGTCGACCCGCCGCTCGCCCCACCAGCGCCGGCAGACCTCGATCTCCTGCGCCTGGTCGGCCGCTATCTGGAGCATCAGCGCGTACGAACGCTGGGCGAGCACCGTCTCCACACCACTGATGAACTCCATGAAGAAGGGCTCCACCCCGAGCGTCCGCGCAGGCCGCCGCACGACCAGCCCGACCGCCTGCGCCCGCCCGCCGGTCAGCGCCCGGGCGGCGCTGTTCGCCCGCCAGCCCAGCTCCTCGGCGATGCTCTTGATCGAGGCGCGGGTGGCCTCCGAGACCCCGGGCTGGTCGTTGAGCGCGTACGAGACCGCCACCTTTGACACACCCGCCCGACGCGCGATGTCCGCCATCGTCGGCCGTTTCACTGCCACCCCAGCTCCATCCTGAACCCTCGACACCCCGACCCTACCGCCAGGTCAGGCTCCGGGCGGGAGGTCTTCGTGGGCGCAAGGGGCGGCACGTCGTCGTCGAGCACCGGCCGGTCTCCGAACTGTGGTGGAACCGCGCCGTGATGCTCACGGTCCTCCTCCCGCACCCGCCGCCGCACCTGCTGTACGTCCGCTGGACGCACGGGGCGACACGCCGGCTCGGCCGCGACCGGCGGTCCGCCCTCGTGACCCGGACACAGCAGCTCTCCATCGGCTTCCACAGCCGCACCAGCGGCTGCTGCCTGCCTCGCGGGCGCGGCGCTCGTCGCCGACTACGGGTGGGCATCGGTCACGCCGGGCGAGGCCGTCACGCTCAGCGCTACCTCTCCACCCTCACCGGCGCCGTCACGAGCCTGCTCGACCTCGTACGCGGCTGCCACCGCCCCACGCCCGGCCGGGTCCTCCTCGACGGGCAGGACATGGCCGGACTCGACCTGCGGAGCTTCCGCGGATTCGTCTCCGTGGTCCCCCGGGAGTCCGTCCATTTCGAGGGGAGCATCAGCGAGAACGACACTTACACGGCATGGAGCACGTCGACGACGCGATGCCGCGGCTCTGCTTGCGCCCGCCTGAAGGTCTGACCCGCAGGGCGACGCGGGGTGCCCTCCCGTCGCCGAGGACGGGAGGGCACCCCGGTGCCTCAGCGGTCGGCGGCGCTGCCGCGGACGACGCAGGAGCGGCTGTTCTCCCAGCCCCAGCCGTCGCCGTCGGGGTCGGAGGTCCTGCCGCTCACGCAGTACGGGTAGCCGTTCGGGGCCGTACCGCCGCCCGACCCGGTGTCGGCGGCGCTGCCGCGGACGACGCAGGAGCGGCTGTTCTCCCAGCCCCAGCCGTCGCCGTCGGGGTCGGAGGAGCTGCCGTTCGCGCAGTACGGGTAGCCGTTCGGGGCCGTACCGCCGGTGCCGCCGCCGTTGGATCCGCCGCCGTAGACCGTGGCGCGGCTGGAGGTGGCGGAGATCCCGTCGGCGCCGTTGAAGAAGCGGTTGCCCCAGGCGGTGAGCGCGTTCGGGTCGAAGCCGGTGGCCATGTCGAGGTACTCGACGCCGCTGCCGTTGCCGCTCCAGGACCAGCCCAGGTAGCCGACGCGGAGCGAGCGGGCGGTGGCCATGATGGCGTTCTCGTCCGGGTTGCCGTCGCTGTGGTTGTCGCCGAACTCGCCGACGACGATGGGCAGTCTGTTGTTCACGAAGTGGTTGAGGTAGTTCTGGACCTCGGCGGCCGTGTCGTACACGCCGTACATGTGGATCGAGAAGATCGTGTTGCGGCGCGGGTCGGAGGCGAAGACCGAGGCGGCGTTGTCGCGCATCGTGTTCGACCAGTCCTGGCCCCAGTTGGGGGCGTCGACCATGAGCGCGTTCTCGATGCCGGCGCTCCGGAGCTTCCCGATGGCGCTCTTGGTCGCGCCGGTCCAAGCGGTGTAACCGGTGTTTCCGTAGGGCTCGTTGCCGATGTTGACGACGACGTAGTCCTCCTGGCCCTGGAGGGCGCTCTTGACGCCCACCCAGTAGTCGGCGGCCTGGGCGAGTGAGGCTGCGGCGCCGTCCTCGCCGTACCCGGTGGTGTCGTGCACCTCCAGGACGCAGATGACCTTGCTGGTCTTGCAGTCGTCGACGATCGACGACACCTGGGAGGCGCTCGTCTCCGTCCAGCGGTCGCCACTGGACAGGACGACCCGGACGGTGTTGGCGCCCTTGGCGGCGATGTCCGCGATGGCACCGGTCTCGGTCGGGTACCAGGCGTGCGCGTGGTTGACCCCGCGCATCACGAACTCGCTGCCGTTGGCCTCGTACACGCGGCCGTCGCTGACGTGGATGCCGCTGTCGGCGGCCTGGGCGGCTCCGGCGGTGCCGAAGACGGGCAGCAGCAGCCCGGCGACGCCGGCGAGGGTGCTGCCGACGGCCGTGAGCCACGTCCGGTGCGGTGACTTGGTCATGCCTCTCCTCGGGAGAAGTGGGGGAAGGAGCCCGTCCGCGCAGAACTCCGACGCCTAGACAACGTTGTCAGAGTTCTATGACCGAGCCGCTGGTGTGCACGTCGGGGTGTCCACCATGAGGCACCCGCGGCCGGATCCATGTCAAGCGTCAAGGACGCTTTGATGACGACGAGATGAGGCGGTGAAGCCAGTTCAGTAAACCCGCGCTGAACGCGCAGACGTTCTTGTGGTTCTGTCGCGGAGTGTCAGTCGCTCGTCTACTGAACCGTGGCACGCCGATCCGAACCGCCGTGACAGGTCGCGCTCGTCCTCGCGGCGCGGCTTCGCGCCGCTGGAGGTCCGTGCCACCTCCGCTCCGTCAGCGCCGGCCTCGCCGGGTGGGCCTCAACGGCGAAGCGCAGGCGCGCTGAAGGCCGAGCCGAGCCCCAAGGCTGTCCTCACTGGAGATCACCCGAACGGAGACGACCCGCCTACCGTGCCGCAGCGGTGCCTTCACCGCCGGGACGGGGCGACCCGGCGCCTGGTGGACCTGCTTGATCCGGAGCTGACTTCCACCGGACTCGCGCCCGTTCCGGCCCGCGCTCAACGGTGCTCGGGGTTCTCGAAGTCGAAGCGGCAGCCGGCGTCCCATTCGGAGCGCTGGTTTCCGTGGGCGGGGATGCCACCGGTGTCCTTGAGCATCCTCGCCAGGTGGAGCTGGTTCCAGGCCATGAAGGTCGTGTTGCGGTTCGTGAAGTCGTTGTCCGGCCCGCCGGAGCCGGGATCGAGGTACGACGGGCCCGGGCCGGCCTCGCCGACCCAGCCCGCGTCCGCCTGCGGCGGAATGACGTATCCGAGGTGCTGGAGGCTGTAGAGGACGTTCATCGCGCAGTGCTTGGCGCCGTCCTCGTTGCCGGTGATCAGGCAGCCGCCCACCCGACCGTAGTAGGCGTACTGGCCGCGCTCGTTGAGGATCGACGAGCAGGCGTACAGACGCTCGATCACCTTCTTCATGACTGAGGAGTTGTCTCCCAGCCACACAGGTCCAGCCAAGGTAAGGATGTCCGCGGCCATGACCTTCGAATAGATGACGGGCCACTCGTCGGTCTCCCAGCCGTGCTCCGTCATGTCGGGCCACACACCGGTCGCGATGTCGAGATCCACCGCTCGCAGCACCTCGACCTCGACGCCCTGGCGCTCCATGATCCCGCTACTGATGTCGATCAGCCCCTGAGTATGGCTCCGCTCCGGCGAACGCTTGAGCGTGCAATTGATCACCAGGGCGCGGAGACCACGGTAGGACGTGCCGGTGTCGGTCATGGATGCGTTCCCCTGCGGACGAGTGGGCGGGTCGGGCGGCGGAACACGCCCGGTTGCCGACCTCGATGGGGCTCCGGGTGGGGCCGGCCGGAAATCCCGCCTACTCTCTCGCCCCCGTGGGACGGAATGACCGAGCGCCACGCCAGTGCTGTCGAAGGTGGCTACCCGATCACCCGCGTGGCCTCCCAGCCATGACAGGTATCGCCGAATCGGCCCGTACAGGACGAGGACGGCGGCGGCCCTCATCTGCTCGTACAGCGCGGGCCGGGCGTCCGGCTCCCTGCCGTGCTCCCTCATGTCCGGCCACACCCCGGCCGCGATGTCGAGGTCGGCGGCTCGCACGAGGGAGGTCGTCACGCCCCGCGCCGCGATGACCGACCGGCCGCGCTCGATCAGCCCCTCGGTGTCGCTGACCTCGGGGGAGCGTGTGAGCGCGCGGTGGGGCCATGAGGGCCTGGAGGGGCGGAGAGGACAGGCGCGCGCTCAGAACGCCGTCGTGCCGGCGGCGCCCGTCGGGTCGGCGTCCGGGAGGGGGCGGGCCAGCACCCGCTGGGCCGGATCCTGGTGCCCGCCCGAGGCGAGGATGCGGACCTCGTCCCGGTCGCTGATCTCCGCCCGGATGATGCCCGAGGCGTCCTCGTAGACCGGATGACCGCCGGAGCCCTTGAAGAGGGTGCGCTCGACGACCACGACGTCCAGGGTCGCACCCGCGCCGTCGGCGAACACCAGCTCGTACCTGAGTGTGCTCATTCGCCCTATTTTACGCCGATGGGCCGGAGCCGCGCCCCCCGCCCGGGCCGCCGTGAAACCGCTGGTTAGAGTGGTGGGAGGTGGCGCCGCCGCACCAGGGTCGGGCGCGAGACAGGGCCGACTGTCGACCACAGGGTCCCGCACCACCACCGTCCACCCCGCCTCGCCCGGCCCACGGCCGCCTGCCCCGGAAACGCACCCCCCATGAGCACCGACACCGCCCTGCGCCGCCCCAACCCCGACACCGCCCTGCGCCCCGACCCCGCTACTACCACCGGCGCCGCCGACCCCGCCGACTGCGGGGGCCGCCGCCCGTGGTGGCCCCGGATGGCCGGCCGGGCCCCCGCGAGGCCCACCCCCGCGGCCGCCCTCCACAGCGTCAGCGCCGCCACGGCCGCCCTGCTAGCGCTCGTCGCGATAGGCGCCGCCCTGCACGAACCGGTGCTGATACCGCCGCTCGCCGCCAGCGCCGCGCTCGTGCACTGCGCCCCCGCTCTCCCCCTGGCCCAGCCGCGCAGCGTGGTCGTCGGCCACCTCCTCGGCGCCGCCACCGGGTACGCGGTGGCGGCGCTCGCGCACGGCAGCGCCTGGGCCGCCGCCCTCGCCGCCGGTGTCACCCTCGCCCTCACGACCCTGGCCAGGACCCCGCACTCGCCGGCCTGCGCCACGGCCGTCGTCATCGTGCTCCAGGCACCCGCGCCGGCCAGGTTCGTCCCCCTCCTGTTCGGGTCCACGCTCCTGCTCGTGCTGACGGCGTTCGCCGCGTCCCGGGTCCGGCGCGGAGCACCGAGGTACCCGGCCTACTGGTGGTGACCCGGCCCGCCCGGCACGCACGCGTCAACTCCATGGCACGGAGCGGGGGATGAGCCGGGCGGACCGGGGTACCCGATGCCCATTCGAATCACTAGGAGGAACCATGGGCGTGGGTGTGTTCATCATCATGATCGCGGTCGGAGCCATTCTCACCTTCGCGTCCGACTGGCAACTCGACGGAGTCAACCTCGATCTGGTCGGTCTGATCCTCATGGCCGTCGGCATCATCGGAACGGCCGTCTACACCAGCATCCTGCGTCGCCGTCGCGTCGTCGTCCCGCCGGTCGCCCCCACGGTGACCGACGACGGCCGGCGGGACCTGCTCTGAGGGCCTGAGGGACGGTGTCCCTCACCGCCCGGGCCGGTACCACACGAGAGGGGTGGCCACGCGAACCGCGTGGCCACCCCTCCTCTTTCTGTCCCTCTCCGTCCCGAGCCGGCGGCTCCGTCCCGCGTCAGCGGTCGAACCTCACCGCCGCGTGGATCGTCTTGCCCTCGGCCTGCGTGTCCACGCTCACCTCGCGGCACAGCCGCAGCACGATCGGCCAGCCGAAGCCGCCGGGACGCAACTCGTCGTGCAGCTCGTAGAGCGGGGACGCGGTACTGGCGTCGGACACGGACACGGTCACGCGGTCGCGCTCGATACCCAGCCCGAAACCGGTGACGCCGCCCGCGTGCCGGTGGGCGTTCGTGACCAGCTCCGAGGTGACGAGGAGCAGGTCCTCGATCTGTGCGGGGTGCAGGGGGCCGAGGCCCGCGAGCGTGTGGCGGACGGCCTGCCGCGCCTGTGCCGGTGTACGGACCGGGGAGGGCCCGGCGTTCTGCGTGTCGCACGGGTCCGTCCCGGGCGCCCGGGACCGGGTGTCGCTCCGGGTGTTCATGGTGGGTCCCTTTCTTCCTGCTTCACCTGGTTCATCATCACGTGATGTGTTTCGCCTGCCCGTTCGACCCGGACTGATGCGTCCCACCCGCGGCGGGAGCGGCCGTCGACGGCTGAGGAGTGCTCATGGGAAGCACGGGTACGCGGAAATGGACCGCTGAACGCACCCTGAGGCAGAGGAGGTTGTCGCCGTGCGAACCGAACCGGCCGAGACGACGACGTACGCGACGACGACGGACGTGACGAACGGCACGTGTGAGGACCTGCCCGTGCTCGACGCTCCCCACGAGCTCCCGCCCCGTGACGCGCGTGCGCTGTCGAAGGTGTTCTTCCGCGAGCTGGCGGTGCGGGAGGAGGGGACGGAGGGACATCAGTACGTCCGGAACACCCTGATCGAGATGAACATGTCGCTCGTGCTGTACGCGGCGAGGAGGTTCCGCGCGCGCGGCGACGAGATGGAGGACATCGTCCAGGTCGGCATGGTCGGCCTGATCAAGGCGATCGACCGCTACGACCTCTCCCGCGAGGTGGAGTTCGCCACCTTCGCCGTGCCGTACATCGTGGGCGAGATCAAGCGGTTCTTCCGCGACACCAGCTGGGCGGTGCACGTCCCGCGCCGGCTCCAGGAGGCGCGGGTGGAGCTGGCGAAGGCGACCGACGAGCTGAGCTCGCGGCTCGGCCGGGCCCCCAGCACTGCCGAGCTCGCGCCGCTCATGGAGCTGACCGAGGAGGAGGTGGTCGAGGCCCAGGTCGCCGCCAACGGCTACAACTCGACCTCCCTGGACGCCGCGATCATCGGCGGGGACAGCGAGGACGACGACGCCGCCCTGGCCGACCTGATCGGGCGGGAGGACCCCGCGCTCGAACTGTTCGAGGACTTCCACACCCTCGCCCCGCTCGTGGAGGCGCTCGCCCCGCGCGACCGGCTGCTGCTGCACCTCCGGTTCGTCGAGGAGCTGACGCAGACCGAGATCGGCGAGCGCGTCGGTGTCTCGCAGATGCACGTCTCGCGACTCCTGGCCCGGAGCCTGAACCGGCTGAGGGAAGGCATGCTCCAGCCGGGTACGGACGGCTGAGCCCGTGGCCGGCGGCGGAGGCCGACGGCCGGGAGGGGGTGGGATCCGGCGGAGTCCGGATCCCACCCCCTCCCCGTTCTCAGAGGATCTGGTCCGGGGGTGTTGCGATGTAGGAGGGCCGCCGGACCGGGGCGGCGAAGGGTGCCTCCGGCCGGTTCTCCACGCTGTTGAAGACGAGGAACACGTTGCTCCGGGGGTACGGGGTGATGTTGTCGCCCGACCCGTGCAGGGCGTTGCAATCGAACCAGGTGGCCGACCCCGCGGGGCCGGTGAAGTGCCGGATGCCGCAGGCGTCGGCGAAGGTGGTCAGCGCCTCGTCGGACGGGGTGCCGGCGTCCTGCATCCGGAGCGACTTCTTGTAGTTGTCCTTGGGGGTGGCGCCGGCGCAGCCCAGGAAGGTGCGGTGCGAGCCCGGCATGATCATCAGGCTGCCGTTGGTGGTGTGGTTCGGAGTGAGCGCGATCGACACCGAGACGGTCCGCATCTGCGGCAGGCCGTCCTCCGCGTGCCAGGTCTCGAAGTCGGAGTGCCAGTAGAAACCGCTGGCGCCGAAGCCGGGCTTGACGTTGACCCGCGACTGGTGGACGTAGACGTCGGAGCCGAGGATCTGGCGGGCGCGCCCGACGATCCGGGGATCCTCGGCCAGCCGGCCGAAGACCTGGCTCAGCCGGTGCACCTCGAAGACGGAACGTATCTCCTGGGAGTGGGGTTCGACGATCGACCGCTCGTCGGCCCGGAGGGCGGGGTCGGTGACGAGCCGGTCCAGCTCCGCCCGGAGCACGTCGACCTCGTCCGGGGCGATGATCTCGTCCAC
The DNA here is from genome assembly GCF_051305195.1 of Streptomyces sp. Qhu_M48. NCBI lineage: Bacteria > Bacillati > Actinomycetota > Actinomycetes > Kitasatosporales > Streptomycetaceae > Streptomyces > Streptomyces sp. Qhu_M48. The sequence continues at coordinate 3,600,821 of NZ_CP195432.1, forward strand.
CGTGACGAACCCGTCGCGGTCGAACTCCTCCAGTTCACGGGCCCAGAAGGGGCCAGGGGTGCCGGGCTCGGACCACACGACGGGGTCCTTGCGGCCGATCAGTTCCTCCTTCGGGCCACGGGTGGGGTAGAGGTCGACGGGGCGGGTGGGTGCGGAGGGCATGAGGGAGTGCGCTTCCTTTCTCGGACGGGTCCCGGTGGGTGGGGGTGCCGTGGCTCAGGCGTCGTCCCGGACGGACTCGCCGGGCTCGGTGAGCAGGGGGTAGACGCCGTTCTCGTCGTGGTCCTCGCGGCCCGTGACGGGCGGGTTGAAGACGCAGAGGCAGCGGAAGTCCCGCTTGACCTTGAGCGTGTGGCGTTCGTGACCGTCGAGCAGGTACATCGTCCCGGGCACGATCGTGTACGTACGCCCCGTCTCGTGGTCGGTGAGTTCGGCCTCGCCCTCTGTGCAGACGACCGCCTCGACGTGGTGCGCGTACCACATGGACGTCTCGGTGCCCGCGTACAGCACCGTCTCGTGGAGGGAGAAGCCGACCCGCTCGCGGGCCAGCAGGATGCGCTTGCTCTCCCAGGTTCCCGAGGCGGCCCTCACGTGCCGCTCGGTGTTCTCCAGCTCGTCGAAGGAACGGACGATCATGGGCTGTGACCTTTCGGTTCTCGTGGGCGCAGGGGGCTTCGGGGCGTGCGGGGGCGGGGTCAGGCGGTGTGGCGGACGGAGCGGGCCAGGATGCCGAGGCCCTCGTCGAGCTCGTCGTCCGTCGCGGTCAGCGGAGGCAGCAGCTTGACCACCTCGCCGCGCGGGCCCGAGGTCTCCACCAGCAGGCCGGTCTCGAAGGCACGCCGGCACACGGCGTCGGCGCGCTCCCCGTCGGCGAACTCCAGGCCCCACACCAGACCGCGGCCGCGGACCGCGAGGCCGGTGCGGCCGTCGCCCCCGCACAGGTCGAGCAGGGCGCGCTCCACCCGGTCCGCCCGGGCCAGGGTGCGCGTGCGGAGGGCGCCGTCACGCCAGTGGGCGTCGAGGGCGGCCGTGGCGGTGACGAAGGCGGGGTTGTTGCCGCGGAAGGTGCCGTTGTGCTCGCCGGGCTGCCACACGTCCAGCTCGGGCCGGAAGAGGCAGAGCGCCATCGGCAGGCCGTAGCCGCTGATGGACTTGGACAGGGTGACGATGTCGGGCGTGATGCCCGCCTCCTCGAAGGAGAAGAAGTCACCGGTGCGTCCACAGCCCATCTGGACGTCGTCCACGATCAGGAGCATGTCGTGCCGGCGGCAGAGCTTCGCGAGCTCGCGCAGCCACTCGGCCCGGGCGACGTTGATGCCGCCCTCGCCCTGGACGGTCTCGACGATGACGGCCGCCGGGTGGTCGAGGCCGGATCCGGCGTCGTCCAGGAGCCGCTCGAACCAGAGGAAGTCGGGGGTCCGCCCGTCGAGGTAGTCGTCGAACGGCATGCGGATGGCGTGGTTCAGCGGGACGCCCGCGCCGGCGCGCTTGGCGGCGTTGCCCGTCACGGCGAGTGAGCCGAGCGACATCCCGTGGAAGGCGTTGGTGAAGGAGACGACGGTCTGCCGCCCGGTGACCTTGCGGGCGAGTTTCAGGGCGGCCTCCACGGCGTTGGTGCCGGTGGGGCCGGGGAACATCACCTTGTAGGGCAGGGCGCGGGGCTCCAGGACCGTCTCGTGGAAGGTCTCCAGGAAGGCGCGCTTGGCGGTCGTCGACATGTCGAGGCCGTGGGTGACGCCGTCCTCGGCGATGTAGTCGAGGAGGGCCCGCTTGAGTGCCGGATTGTTGTGGCCGTAGTTGAGTGAGCCCGCGCCGGCGAAGAAGTCGAGGTACGGACGCCCCTGCTCGTCGTACAGCCTGGTGCCGCTGGCGCGTTCGAAGACCACGGGCCAGGCGCGGCAGTAGCTGCGAACCTCCGATTCGAGGGTCTCGAAGACGGAGGGGGCGGCGATGTCGGTCAGGGTCACGTGTCTCTTCTCCAGAGTGGGTTCGGGGCGTGGGGAGCGCGGACGAGGGAGCTCAGGACGCCGGGGCGGCGACGGGGCCGATGCGGTACAGCACCTCGGACTCGTGCCCGGCCGACGGGAAGGAGGCGGACGGGAAGAGGACCTCCTGCGTCAGGTGCGCGCCGTGGCGGCGTGCGTAGGACCGGAAGAGCCGGTCGGACGCCAGGTTCCCCGGCGTGACGGTCGCCTCGACACGGCTGATTCCGTGCTCGGCCGCCACCCGTGCGGACAGAGCGTCGAGCAGGGTCCCGGCTACCCCGCTTCCGCGGTGCGAATCCTCGACGGCGATCTGCCAGACGAAGAGCGTCTCCGGCGCGTCGGGCCTCAGATAGCCGGTCACGAAGCCGATCGGGCGTCCGGAGGTGTCACGGGCGACGGCGGTCGTGTCGGCGAAGTCACGGCACCACAGCAGATAGCTGTACGGCGAGTTGAGGTCGAGTTCGCCCGAGCCGCGTGCGATCCGCCAGAGCTCGGCGCCGTCCGCGATCGTCGGGGGTGTCGTACGGGCAGTGGTCCTCGTGGCTGTGGTCATGGGCGCCGAAGCTACCGAGTCGATCTCGGAACTTCCTGGTCCAGAGGGGTTGTCCACTGCGCTTGGACGTGATAATTGGACCGACGCCTCCCGGGACGTTAAACGCGAGCTTGATCACGCGGAAAACGCGGACATAAGAGGGTGAACTGACCGTTTATAACGGACAGGTAACGCATGGGAGGTGTGTCGTTCGGTCTCGCCAAAAGCGTGAGACTATCCGCCCTTTCGCGTTTGAGGGCTCCGGAAGCGGTCATGCGTACGGGTCGGTCTCGCACGGAAGCCGGGCCGGGTATCGGGCCCGGCCCGGCCTCGTGTGAGGGGCGGACGGTGGACTACCAGATCGCCTCGACCCACTCCGGGTGGTCGATGAACGGGTTCCGGTTGCCCTGGTACGAGGTGTAAATGACGTCGTTGCGCCGTTCCTCGAACGCGCTCGGCGGGTCCTGCTCGTTCCACTGCTTCAGGACCGAGAGGCGGCCGTGGAAGCGGACGCTGCCGTTGGTGGTCGACTCGTTGGGCTCCAGGTCGGCCCAGGCGTCGTCGCCCTCGTAGCGGACGGCCATGTAGAGGATCATCCGGGCCACGTCACCCTTGTCGGCGTCGCGGGGCTCGAAGGAGTTGCTGTCCGTGTAGCTGCCGGGCGCGCCGCTGACCGGGCTGCCGCCGTTGTCGAAGTCCTTGTTGCCGCGGATGCTGTTGACCTGGACGTCCGCCGCGCGCAGGTGGTGCAGATCGGTGCCGGGGCCGGCCGAGGTGCCGAAGTTGCCGTGGGACTGGGCCCAGGTGTGCTCGCGGTTCCAGTCGCCGACGTCACCTCCGTTGAGGCTCTTGCTCCGCGAGGTTCCGCTGTACAGCAGGATCACGTTGTTGGTGTTGTCGGGGTCCTGGTCGGCGACCTTCAGCGCGTTCCAGACCGCGTCGTACGAGATCTTGCTCTGGCTGCCGATGATGGTGTGCAGCGAGGACTTGAGGCTCGTGCCGGTCTTGCCGATCGCGTTCTTGTAGTACGTGCTGTCGTACGCGGTGGTCGTGGCGCCTGCGGGAGTCGCGGTGACCGCGGGGAGCGTGACGCCGACGAGGGTGGCGGCCACGGCCGCTGCCCACACCTTCCATCTGTCGATCCGCACAACGGACATGGGGGGCCCTTTCCCGGGGACGGTACGCGCGGGCGGCGGGGACCGGCTCAAGGCTCCCGCTGTCTACGCGTGTTGACTTCGTGTCACCGGGAGGGTGGCATGCGACAGGTACCTGTCATGTAACGCGGAGGAGGCTGTTCAGTGACGTTCTCGCATATGGCGTCGCCGAACGGCCCCGAAGGTCCCGCTTCCGGAGCGTTCAGGCGCCCCGGACGTCCACCGGCATCCCCTTCGGCTCCTTGATCCGCTTCATGATGATCTGGGAGTTGACCTCGGTGACCCCGGTCAGGGTCGTCAGCCGCTCGATCCACAGCCGCTCGTACGCCGCGAGGTCGGCCACCGCGATCCGCAGCAGGCAGCCGGGGCTTCCGAACAGCCGGTACGCCTCGATGACGTCCGGCACGCCCCGGAGGGCCTCCTCGAAGGCCTCCACCGTCTCCCGGTCGCGCCGCACCTCCACCGAGACGAGCACCTCGAAGCCCCGCCCCACCGCCTCCGGATCGATGATCGCCCGGTACCCCCGGATCACCCCGTCCTGCTCCAGCTGGCGCACCCGGCGCAGACAGGGGGACGGGCTGAGCCCCACCCGCTGGGCCAGCTCCTGATTGCTCAGCCGTCCGTCGTTCTGGAGCTCGCGCAAGATATGGAGATCAATTCGGTCCATGGCGCAATTATCTACCACGATGAAACATTTCAGCGGCTGACTTCGCAATCGCCTTGCGCGCATTCTGCCCTATCGTTGCCAAGCAGGGTGATTTCGGTACGGAGCGAGGGTGGCAGTGATGAAGCGGACGAACCACGAAGGAGCGCGCCGGATCGTCGTCATCAGCACCGGTGGCACGATCGCCAGCCGCTGGCAGGGCACCGGGTACGCGGCCGACGCCTCCGGCAGCGACGTCCTGGCCACCGCGCCCCTCCCGGAGGGCGTCACCGTCGAGGTCGTCGACCTCTTCAACGTCAACAGCTCCCGCGTGACCGCGGCCCACCAGCTCGCTCTCCTGCGCACCGTGCACGAGACCCTCGCCGACCCCGGCGTCGACGGCATCGTGATCACCCACGGCACCGACACCCTGGAGGAGACCGCCTTCCTCCTGGACCTCCACCACACCGACTCCCGCCCGGTCGTCCTCACCGGCGCCCAGCGCCCCTTCGGCACCGGCGACGGGGACGGCCCCGGCAACCTGTACGACGCGCTCCAGGTCGCCTCCACCGTCAGTGACCTCGGCGTCCTCGTCGTCTTCGACGGACGCGTCCACGCCGCCCGCGGCACCGTGAAGACCCAGACGCTCGCGGCCGACGCCTTCTCCGACCCCTCGGCCGAGCGCCTGGGCCGCGTCGGCTTCTCCCGCGTCGACATCGAACGGCAGCCGGAGCGCCCGACGCCCCTGCCGCTCCCCGTCGCCGCGTACAAGGCGGACCCCGCCGGCACCGGGCCCGACGCCCTTACGCTGCCCCGGGTGGCCATCGTCACCCACCACTCCGACGGCGACCCCCTCCTCCTGAACGCGGCCGTCGCCGCCGGTGCCCGGGGCATCGTCCTCGTCGCGACCGGTGCGGGCAACGCCACGCCCGAGATCGCGGCCGCCGTCGCCGACGCGGTCGCCGAGGGTGTCCTCGTCGCCGTGACCACCCGTGTCCCGGCCGGACCGCTGGCCGAGATCTACACCGGCGGCGGAGCCGTCGACCTCGTCGCTGCCGGGGCGCTCCTCACCGGCACCCTCCGGGCCGCCCAGGCGCGGATCGCCGTTCTCGCCACGCTCCTCGCCGACGGCGGCACGGGCGACCCCGCCCGCAGCACGGCGCTCCTGCGCCGCCTCCTCGACGGACCGGTCCGCGCGGAACCGGCCCTCGCCACCGGCGGCTCCCGCTCGGCCTCGGCCGTGGCCGCCCGCGCCTGACCCGGCGCACCACAGAACCCCGGCTCGCGGGCGGCGCCCCCCAGCCCGCCCGCGAGCCGGCGTCCATCTCCGGGGTCCCCGTCCGTTCCGGCGCAGGGAAGTTACCCGTCGGTTTCTCGTGACTTCCCCGATCCGCGCCAGTAGAACATGTTCCCATTCCCTCGCGAGTGAGGAACATCACATGAGTGAACACCCCCTGCCCACAAGGGGAATGGGTGGCGTCAGTCGCCGTCGATTCCTCGCGGGAACAGGTTCTGTTCTCGGTGCCGCGGCCCTCATCGGCCACAGCACCCCGGCCCAGGCCGCCGAACCCCGCCTCACCAACACCCCCATCCCCAGCGGCACCCGTGTCCCCGCTCTCGTCATCGGCACCGGATACGGCGGCTCCGTCGCCGCCCTCCGCCTGGCCCGCGCGGGCGTCGACGTCCACATGGTCGAGATGGGCATGGCCTGGGACACCCCGGGGCCCGACGGCAAGATCTTCGCCAACACCACCCGGCCCGACTACCGTTCCTTCTGGCTGCGGACCCGCACCAAGCAGCCCCTGAGCAACTTCCTCGGCTTCCCGCTCGACAAGGACGTCCCCCGCCACACCGGCATCCTCGACGCCGAGGACTTCGCGGGCATCACCGTCTACCAGGGCCGGGGCGTCGGCGGCGGCTCCCTCGTCAACGGCGGCATGGCCGTCACCCCGCGCCGCGAGAACTTCGCCGCCATCCTGCCCACCGTCGACGCGGCGGAGATGTACTCCACGTACTACCCGCGCGCCAACGCGGGACTCGGCGTCACCGCCGTCGACGAGTCCTGGTGGGAGAGCGCCGCCTGCTACCAGTACGCGCGCGTCGGCCGCAAGCACGCCCAGCGCTCCGGCTTCCCCTTCGTCTTCGTCCCGAACGTCTACGACTGGGACTACATGAAGCAGGAGGCCGCCGGAGCCGTCCCCAAGTCGGCCCTCGACGCCGAGGTCATCTACGGGAACAACGCAGGCAAGAAGACCCTCCAGAAGACCTACCTCGCCCAGGCGGCGGCCACCGGGCGCGTCACGGTCTCGGCGCTGCACAAGGTCACCTCCGTCACCCCGGCGTCCGGCGGCGGCTACACCGTCGCCATCGACCAGATCGACACCACCGGCGCCACCCTCGCGAGCAAGACCGTCACCGCCGACAAGGTCTTCTTCGCGGCCGGGAGCATCGGCACGAGCAAGCTCCTCACCCGTCTCAGGGCCACCGGCGCGCTCCCCGCCCTCAACGACGAGATCGGCAAGGGCTGGGGCGACAACGGCAACGTCATGTGCGGGCGCGCCAACCACATGTGGGACCCGACCGGCAAGCTCCAGTCGGCCATGCCGACCGCCGGCATCGACAACTGGGACGCGGGCGGCGCCTTCGCCGAGGTCGCCCCGCTGCCCACCGGCATCGAGACCTACGCCTCCTTCTACCTCTCCATCACCAAGACGCCCCACCGGGCCGAGTTCACCTGGAACCCGGTTACCGGCCAGGTCGACCTGAGCTGGGACCGGGCCTGGAAGCAGACCTCCATCGACGCGGCGAAGACCATCTTCGACAAGATCAACCGCAAGGAGGGCACGATCTACCGCACCGACCTCTTCGGGGTGTACAAGATCTGGGGCGACCACCTCACGTACCACCCGCTCGGCGGCGCGGTCCTCGGCCGCGCGACCGACAACCACGGCCGGCTCCACGGCTACTCCGGGCTGTACGTCATCGACGGCGCCCTGATCCCCGGCAACGCCAGCGTCAACCCGTTCGTCACCATCACGGCCCTCGCCGAGCGCAACATCGAACGCATCGTCGCCGAGGACTTCTGAGCCCGGGGCCCACCCGCGAGGGAGGGCCGACCGACGACCCGGTCGGCCCTTTCCGCACGTCACGCCGCTCCGTACGGCGCCGTACAGCGGGCCCCTGGAAGCGGGTCCCTGCCCGTACGCCCCGGAAGCGCTCCCCGGCCGTACGCCCGCCCCGCGAGAGACGGGGCTCAGTGCGCCGGCGGCCCGGAGAAGGGGCTCAGTGCGTCGGCAGCACACAGACCGTGTCGAGGCCCAGCACCCGGTTGAGCCGACCGAACGCCAGCCACGAGCCCAGACTCATCGTCAGCTCCACGATCTCCGCCTGGCTGTACCGCGCCGTCATCCGGTCCCAGAACTCCTCGTCCAGCCCGTGGTGGTCCAGCGCGTACCGCTCCGCGTACTCGGCCGCGAGCCGCGTCCGCTCGTCGAAGGTCTCCGAGACCTCCGTCTCCCGCCAGGCCGCCACGACCTCGTCGAAGCCCTCCTCGACCTTCTCGCCGTCCCGGTCGGTACGCCAGTCCAGACAGAAGCCGCACCCGTTGATCTGCGCGATGCGCAGCCGCGCCGCCTCGAACTCGCGCAGCCCCAGCGTCGTATGGGCGTACACCGACAGCGAGAAGTTCGCCGCGGCCGTCCCGATCTCCGGGACCATGTCGCCCCACACGTACCCGATCGGCTCCTGGCCCTCGGGAATGTCGATGATCACCGTGGTCTCCTTCCCAGCTTCCCGACCGCCGGCCGCAACGGCACGTCCAGCGCGTCGTACAGTCCCGGCTCCGCCGCCACCAGCCAGTCGATCGCCCCGACGAGCCGGCCCACCGCCGTGGCGTTCCCGCCCGCCGACCGGTTCTCGCCCTCGGCGGTCGCCGCCACCGTCACCTCGATGCGTGGACTGCCCTCGACGATCACCCGGTGGGCCCCCGCGCCGTCCGGCGGCACCGGCCAGTCCGGCGCGCAGGAGGGGTGGATACGGGTCACGTGCTCGATCACGATCCGGGGTTCCCCGCCGACGATCCCCTGGACCTCGAAGCGGATCGCGCCCTGCGTGCCCGCCTCGAAGACGCCCATGGTCCGGGTCTTCACGGTGGACTCCAGCGGGCGCCGGTCCACCGTCTCGCGTATCTCGTCGAGTTCGGCGCCGAGCGCGCGGGCCATCAGTCGCACCTGACCGCCCCACACCATCGTCGGCACCGACGGCAGCAGCATGGGCGGCTCGTACTCCAGGGGCCGGCCCATCCCGATCAGGTCGCGGACCGACTCCTCCTGCTCGTACGTCGAGTAGTCGAAGATCTCCTGACAGCGGATCACGTCCACCGTGCTGCCGAGCCCGCTCACGAGCAACGGCAGCACGTCGTTGCCCCAGCCCGGGTCCACCCCCGACACGAAGAGCGAACCGCCCCCCTCGGCGACGGCCGCGAGCACCGGGTCCCGGAACTCGGGCGGCGCGTTGCGCTGGTCGTACAGCGGATAGAGCGCGGGGGTGACGACCACCGCTCCGGTCCGCACCGCGCGCGCCACGTCGTCGAGCGCCCCGTCGGGCCGGGTGTCGCCGGAGGCCGCGTACACCACCGCCCCCGGCCGTCCGTCGAGGACCGCGCCGACGTCGTCGACGGCCACCACCCCGAGATCGTGGCCGAGCCCGGCGAGCCGTCCCGCGTCCCGGCCGACCTTCGCCGGATCCGAGACCAGCACGGCCGCAAGTTCAAGCCCTGGATGGGCGTCCACGGCTCGGATCGCCGCCCGCCCGACATTTCCGGTACCCCACACCACCGTCCGAATCATGCGCGGAGGGTAGCGCCGGGCCCGGAAGGTTCCCAGACCTGTGACGCGATGATCTGACGAATCGTCAGATCCGGCGAGGGCGGACCGGCTGCCGCGCCGCGAACGGCCCCGTGCCGCCCACGGGCCGGACCGCCTCCGGACCTGGTACGGCCATGGTGGGCGCGGCCGTACGGGTGAGGGCACCGGCACCGCGGCAACGGCGCGCGCCGAACGGGTACGGATCGCCGCACCGCCCCCGGCCAGGAGGATCCGCCATGTCCGTCCACAAGGGCGCCCCCGCACTGTTGAGCGTCGGCGCCCTCTGCGCCGCGCTGCTGCTCAGCGGGTGCGCGAGCACGACGCCGCCCACCCCCACGACATCCGCCGCGGCCACCCCCGCCGGTGACGCGGGGTCCGAGGCGGTACCGCACCGCCCCGCGGCCGGCCCGCCCGGCCGGGCGGCGAACAGCCTCTCCTCCGCACCGGCCCCCGCCCCCCGCCTCCCCGGCGTCGGCCCCGCCACCCAGGCCCTCGTCCCCGACGACACCACCCAGGCACTCGTCGTGACCGGCGCCACCGCCGACGACAACCTGTCCACCGCGACCCTCTACGCGCGGGACCCGGTCGGCCGCTGGACCCCGACCGCCGGACCGTGGCCCACCCGCAACGCGCTCCGGGGCTGGACCTCCGACCACCACGCGGGCGACCTGCGCACCCCCATCGGGGTGTTCCGGATCGGCGACGCGGGCGGCCGGCTGCCCGACCCCGGCACCCGCCTCCCGTACGACCAGGACGAGGAGTTCGCCATCAGCGGCACGGGCTTCGCCGGCGAACCCCTCGAGGGCTCCTTCGACCACGTGGTCGCCATCGACTACAACCGGGTGCCCGGCCGGACCCCGCTCGACAAGGAGCGGCCGCTCGGCTCCGAGAAGGGCGGCGGCGTCTGGATCCACGTCGACCACGGCGGCCCCACCCAGGCCTGCGTCGCCCTGGAGCGCGAGGCGCTGCGCGAGCTGATCCGCGCCCTCGACCCGGCCCGGGACCCCGTCGTGGTCATGGGACCCACACCCGAACTCACCCGTTGACCCCGGACCCCACGCGCGCGTGCCGGGGGCCGGAAACCGGCCCCCGGCACGCGCGCGTGTGACCTCAGCTCCCGCCCCCGGCTCCGACCGCCCCACGGAACGAGGCCGTGTGGCTCCGCACCTGCTCCGGCGTCAGATACGCGTCCGTGTACTCGAAGTCCCGCAGCGTCCCCGCCTTCGACGCCAGGAACCCGGTCCGTACGTAGTCGTCGCCCGCGGCGGCGTTCAGCAGCCAGTTCGTCATCACCCGGGTCTTGGCCACGTTGGTCCGCAGCGCCGCCCAGTGGTAGGCGCGGGCCACCGCCTGCGCCGGCATGCCGTGCAGCTCCACGCCCAGCGGCTTCGACACCCCGTCCATCCCGCCGAGGTCCACCACGAGACCCAGGTCCTTGTGGACGTAGGAGTGGGTCGGCTCGCCCCGCAGCGTGGAGACCAGGTTGTCGGCGACCGCCTTCCCCTGCCGCATCGCGTGCTGGGCGGTCGGCGGACAGATCGCGCCCTCCTCGCCCTTGGCGAGATCGGGCACCGCCGCCGCGTCCCCGAGCGCCCAGACCCCGTCGAGCCCCGGAACGGCCATCTCCGACGAGACGACGAGCCGCCCGCGGAAGGTCTCCGCGCCCAGGGTGCCGATCAGCGGGCTCGCCGCGACCCCGGCCGTCCAGATCAGCGTCCGGCTCGGCAGGACCCGCCCGTCGGTGAGCGTCACCGTCTTCTCGTCCACCGAGGCCACCGAGACGCCGAGGGAGACCTCGATGCCCCGCCGGGTCAGGATGTCCATCGCGGCGGCGCCCAGCTTGTCGCCCAGCTCCGGCATGAGCTTCGGCGCGATGTCCACCAGGTGCCACTTGATGAGGTCGGGGTCGAGTCGCGGGTACCGCTTGACCGCGTTGTGCGTGAGCAACTGGAGACAGGCCGCCGTCTCCGTCCCCGCGTAGCCGCCGCCGACGACCACGAACCGCAGCCGGGCGGCCCGCTCCTCGTCGTCGTTGCTGGCGTCCGCCAGATCCAGCTGGGCGATGACGTGGTCCCGGATGTACACGGCCTCCGCGAGCGTCTTCATGCCGCGCGCGTGCTCGGCGAGCCCCGGGATGTCGAAGCTGCGGGTCACGCTGCCGGGCGCGAGGACGAGATGGTCGTACGGCTCCATCACGTACTCGCCGGAGATGGTCCGCACCACGCAGACCTTGGCCGCCGTGTCCACCCCGACCACGCCGCCGGGGACGATCCGGGTCCGGTGCCGGCTGCTGCGCCGCAGCGAGAGCGCGACCGACTGCGGGGTCAGCACCCCCGCCGCCACCTGGGGGAGCAGGGGGAGGTACAGCTGGTACGAGAACGGTGAGAGGAGCGTGATCAGCGCCTCCCGCTCCGCCAGTCGCCGTTCGAGCCTCCGTACACAGCCCACTCCGGCGAATCCCGCGCCCACCACGAGAATCCTCGGTCGAGTCACGCTGTCCGCCCTTCCGTATGAGCGTGCAATATGCCTGGGTTTATGGCTGAGTGAGCCCATGTGGCAATTTTTCGCTGACTATCCGTGGTTCACCCTTTTTATCGTCATTGCGGCGGGATCGCTCTTCGGCATGGTCCGCTTCGGTCCGGTCAAGCTCGGCGCCGCGGGTGTCCTCTTCGTGGGTCTGCTGCTCGGAGCGCTCGACCCGGACATCGGCCCGGCCGTGCCCGCCGGACTCTCCGTCCTCGGCCTCGCCCTGTACGTGTACACCGTCGGCCTCGAAGCCGGACCGGCCTTCTTCCGCGAACTCCGGCCGCAACTGGCCGTGATGACCGGAGCCGTCGCCGCACTCGTCGTCACCGCCCTCGCCGTCGGTCTTCTCGGCAGTACCGTCTTCGGCATCGACGGCCCCTACCTCGCGGGCGGCTACGCCGGCATCGGCACCACCACCCCGGGCCTCGCCGCCGCCCAGGCCGGGTCCTCCGATCCGGCACAACCGGCCACCGGATACGCCATCGGCTACCCCCTCGCCGTGGTGGTAACCATCCTCTTCGTCTCGGCCGTCGCCTCCGCCCGCAACTGGCCCGGCCGCCGCGACCCCGGCACCGGCCTCCCCAAGGAGCTCGTCACCCGCACCGTCGACGTCACCCGGGCCGTCCGCTGGGCCGACGTGCCCGGCGCCACCGGCGGACAGCTCCTCGCCAGCGTCCACCACCCGCACGGGGACACGCCCCGGGTCGCCCAGGACCTCGACACCCTCGTCCCGGGCGACCAGGTCGTCCTCGTCGGCGGCCCCGACGCCGTCACCGCGGGGACCGAGGCGCTCGGCACCCGGGCCGCAGGCCACCTCCTCGACCGGCGCGACGTGGTCGACTACCGCCGCATCCTGCTCACCAACCCCGACCTCGCCGGACGCACGGTCGCCGAACTCGGCCTGGGCGACCGCTACGGGGCCAGGGCCACCCGCGTCCGCCGCGGCGACCAGGACCTCCTGGCCCACGACGACCTGCTCCTCCAGCTCGACGACCGGGTCCGCGTCGTCATGCCCCGCGAACGCACCGCCGAGGTCACCGGCTACCTCGGCGACACCGAGGCCAAGGTCAGCGAGGTCAGCGCCGTCAGCATGGGCCTCGGTCTCGCCGCCGGATTCCTCATCGGCATCCCGAAACTGACCATCGGCTCCACGGTCCTCTCCCTCGGCACCGCCGCCGGGCCCCTCGTCATGGCCATGGTCCTCGGCCGGCTGCGGCGCACCGGCCCCCTCGTCTGGGTCCTGCCCACCCGCGCCAACCTCACCCTGCGCCAGATCGGCCTGCTGATCTTCCTCGCCTGCGTCGGCCTCACCTCGGGGTACGCCTTCCGCCGCGAGGCCTTCTCCCTCTTCGGCCTCAAGCTCCTCACGGTCCTCCTGGTCGCCGCCGTGCTCAGCTACGCCCTGATGCTCCTCGTCGCCCGTCTCCTCGGCCAGAGCCGGCCCCGCACGATGGGGCTGCTCGCCGGATACGTGGGCAACCCGGCCATCACGGCCTACGCCAACAGCCGCGTCTCCGACAGCCGGGTCAACACCGGCTACGCGACCCTGTTCGCCCTCGCCATCCTCGTGAAGATCGTCTGCATCCAGCTGATCGTGGGCCTCTGAGACCCGGCGGTGCTCCAGTGCTCCGGTCGCAGGGACGCGGGGGCCGGGTTACGTTGCCGAAGGCCTCGCGGCCGCAGGGCACCTTCCCGGAAGGCGGAACAGCACGCATGACCACGTACAAGGTCGGCTACTTCGTCGGCAGCCTCTCTGCGACGTCCATCAACAGGATCCTCTCCCGCGCCCTCCTCCGCGTGGCGCCGCCGGGCCTGGAGTTCCAGGAGATCCCGATCAAGGACCTCCCGCTCTACAACCACGACTTCGACGCCGACTACCCGCCCGAGGGCCGGGCCCTCAAGGAGGCCATCGCCTCGGTCGACGCCGTCCTCTTCGTGACGCCCGAGTACAACCGGTCCCTCCCCGGCGGCCTCAAGAACGCCATCGACTGGGCCAGCCGCCCCTGGGGCACCAACTCCTTCACCCACAAGCCGTCGGCCGTCATCGGCGCCTCGCCGGGCAAGATCGGCACCGCCGTCGCCCAGCAGAGCCTCCGTTCCGTGCTGAGCTTCTGCAACTCCCCGCAGATGAACGCCCCCGAGGCCTACATCCAGTTCGTCCCGGGGCTCTTCACCGAGGACGGCGAGGTCACCGACCCGACGACCCAGCAGTTCCTGGCCGACTTCATGGCCGACTTCAAGACCTTCATCGAGCGGGTCCTCACCGTCCTGCCCCAGCGTTGAACCGGATCACAGGACCACGATCCCCAGCGGCCGCGAGCCGGCGGCCAGCCGACGGGTGTCACCCGTGTCGAGGTCGACGACGCTCAGGCCGTCCCAGGAGCCGTCCCGGGTGAAGCCACCGGTCACATAGGCGGTGCGCCCGTCCTTCGACACGGCCACGGTCTCGTGCGGCCCCTCCAGGGGGTACACCCGCTCGGCGCCGCCGGGCCTCCGGACCGTGAGCGACGGCCCGCGGTCCTCGGCCGGGTCGATCGGGCCGGTGCCCACCGTCAGGAGCGTCCCGTCGGCGGTCACCGTCGCGCCGTGCTGGTGGGTGTTCGCGGTCATCGGCTCGATCGTCGTGCGGCCCGTCCGGGGGTCGACCACCGCGAGGCGCTCGCCCTCGAAGGGCAGCAGCAGCTTTCCGTCCGAGGGCCGTACTGCCGTGTAGTGCGGCTTGAGCCAGGAACCGAGCCCGCCCTCCGTGCCGTACGGGGCGACCTCCACCCGGCGCGGCTCCAGCGTCCCCGCCGGGACGATCGTGACGTCGAAGGAGTCGTGGTTCGTCGCGTACACCTCCGCGCCGTCCCGTGACACGTCCACGTCGAAGGGCCGCCGGCCGACCGGCACCGTGTCCGTGACCCGCAGGGCCGCCGTGTCGATCACCTCGAGCGTGCCGTTCCCCCCGGGAACGTTGACCCCCACGTACACCCGCCGTCCGTCCGGCGCGAGCGCGACGCCCATGCCGCCGCCCCGGTACTCGCCCGTGGTCACGGGCCCGGAGTCCGTCTCGTACGGGAGGAGCGCGAGCGGCTTCCGGGCCGCCGTGTCCACCACCGCGACGCCCTCGGCGGTCGCCACCCAGGCCCGCCCGTCCTCACCGGCCACCAGACCGTACGGAGCGGTGCCCACCTTCACGGAACCCGTGGCACCGCGCGCGGGGTCGACGAAGGTGACCGTGTCGGAGCCGAAATCGGTGACCAGGAGCGTGCCCGGCGCGGGCACCGCGGTGGAGGAACCGGCCGTCGACGGCGCGGCGGTGGGCGACGCTCCGACGGGCGGTGCCGGGCTCGTGGCGGAGACCGCCCCTCCGGAGCCCTGCGCGCACCCGGCGAGCAGGGCGGCGGCCACTCCGGCGGGCAGGAGCACCCGAGCGGCACGGAACGGGCGACGAAACGTGGTCATGGCGGACTCCTCGGTACGGCGGACACGGGCGGCCCCGTCGCCAGACGGGCCCGCACCCCACACCGATCCTCCGCCCGGACCCGGCCCCGCACGGTCCGACGGCCGGCTCCCGGCCGGCAGCGGGACGGCCGACCCCGGGGTCGGCCGAACGGTCGACCCCGACCGCCCCGTCCCCGGGGGAGCCCCGGCGCCCGGGGCCGTCGAGGAGACTCAGCGGCCGACGCCGTCCAGGAGGCAGAGCACCCGCTCCACGCACAGCGCGGTCGCCTCGGGCACGAACGACGACCCACCGCGCTCCGCGAACAGGTGCCCGCTCCCCGGGTACAGGAACAGTCTCCGGTCCGGCGCGTCCGCGACCAGCGCACGGGCCGCCGCCAGATCACCCTCGTCGACGAAGAACGGATCGGCGTCCATCCCGTGCACCTGCGCCGGCACGCCCGCCGGCCAGGCGGCGCCGAACTCCGTCACCGGCACACAGGCACTGAACAGCAGGGCCCCGAGCGCCCCCGCCCTGGTCTGGGCGAGCTTCTGCGCGGGCAGCACACCGAGCGAGAACCCGGCGTAGACGATCTCCTCCGGCAACTCCGCGGCGGCCCGCTCGCCGCGCGCCACGATCGTGCCGAAGCCGACCTCCTGGGCGTACCCGGCCCCGGCCTCCAGGTCCGTGAACGTGCGCCCCTCGTACAGGTCGGGCACGTGCACCGTGTGCCCGGCCCGCCGCAGCTCCCCGGCGAACGCGCCGACGCCCTCGGTCAGCCCGAGCGCGTGGTGGAAGAGCAGAACCTCGGCCATGTCATCATCCCCAGTTCACCGTACGGAGCCCGTCCGCATCGCGGCACGAGCCGTTCGGGAAGCAGCATGGCGTACGGCACCGACAACGCCCGGAATGCCGGTGGACCGGCTCCGGGCTTCCGGCTCCGGGCGTCCGTCAGCGCATCGGCCGGTGCGGCATGACCGCGCCCGCCTGGCCCACGACACCCCCGTGCCCGCCGACACCCATCGGCCCGCCGACACCCGCGTGGACGACGGCTCCCTGGGGTCCCGCGTGCCCGACCGCACCCTGGTGCCCCGCGTGCACGACGGCGCCCTGCGGCCCCCCGGCACCCTGCGGCGGCACCTGGATGACCCGGCTCAGCTCCCGCAGGACCTCCTCGGCGACCTGGCGGACGTCAC
Source organism: Streptomyces sp. Qhu_M48 (assembly GCF_051305195.1). Lineage (NCBI taxonomy): Bacteria > Bacillati > Actinomycetota > Actinomycetes > Kitasatosporales > Streptomycetaceae > Streptomyces > Streptomyces sp. Qhu_M48. Next base: position 3,617,146 of record NZ_CP195432.1, read on the forward strand.
CCGGAACATCCCCCCGCTCCCGTATGAGCTCGGCGTAGATCGGTGCCGTGCCGTCCGCGTGGTTCATGGAGTTCGCTTCCTTCGTCTGCGCCGGTTACGTCACCGACGGGGAGACGGCGAGTCTACGGGGCACCACCGACACGCCCCGGATCGGGAGCCCGACACCACCCCCGCGAGGCCCGCCCGAACCGATATTCGCTGGGCTCCCGGGCCGATCCGGCCGAGAATGGATCACCGAACAACCGGGAGGGACCCCATGAGCCAGGCGACCCTGACTCTGCACGATCTGATGCCGTCCGGCGAACTCGCCGCCGCGCTCGCCGGCGGGCACGTCACACGCAAGCGCCACCCCCGGCTGCCGCTGTCGATCTACACGTACACGCGCGCGTGTCAGTACGCCCAGCACTGGAACACGGCGACCACCCGCTGCCGCGGACTCGTCGCCGACGACACCACCGGCCGGATCGTCGCGCTCCCCCTCCCCAAGTTCTTCAACGTCTCCGAGCACACCACCGGCCGCCCCTACGCGCCGCCGCTGCCCGACGAACCCTTCGAGGTGTACGACAAGGTCGACGGCAGTCTCGCCGTGGTCTTCCACTACGACGACCGCTGGCACGTCGCCTCCAAGGGCTCCTTCACCAGCGCCCAGGCGACCTGGGCCCAGCGCCGCGTCGACGCCGCCGACACCACGGGGCTGACCCCCGGCGTCACCTACCTCGCGGAGATCCTCTACCCCGGCAACCGGATCGTCGTGAACTACGGCGAGCGCCGCGACCTCGTCCTGCTCGCCGCCTTCGGCCCCGACGGCACCGAGACCCCGCTCGCCGAGGCCGCGACCGGCTGGCACCCCATCGGCTCGACCGTCCGCACCTGGCCCGGCACGAGCGTCGCCGACCTCGTCGCCCTGACCGAGTCCAACATCCTGCCCGGCGGTCGGCGGGCCACCGGCACCGACGCCGAGGGCTTCGTCCTGCGCTTCGCCTCCGGGGTGCGCGCCAAGGCCAAGCTCGCCGAGTACGTCCGGCTCCACAAGGTGCTCACCGGCGTCACCGAGCGCGACATCTGGCGCGGCCACGGCGTCCAGCGCTTCGCCGCCCTCCCCGCGGGCGAGCTGGCCAAGGGCCTCGGCTGCGCCGTCGCCGACGTCGAGGCCTCCGGCGGCAAGCCCCTGGACGCCCTCCTCGAACAGGTCCCGGACGAGTTCGACGCCTGGGTGCGCGAGGTGATCACCGGTCTCGAGACGGCCGCCGCCGACCGCGAGCGGGTCGTCGACGAGGCGTACGCCCGCCTGGCCCACCTTGCCGACGACCGGGGCGCGTTCGCGCGCGCCGCCGCGAGCGAGTCCGACCGGGGCCTGCGCGCCGCCCTCTTCCTGCGCCTCGACAAGCGCCCCACCGACCTCCTCGTCTGGCGCCAGATCCGCCCCGAGGCCACCGACCCCTTCGCCCACGACCAGGAGAACTGAACGTGCCTGTCGTCCATGTCATGACCGGCCTCCCGGCCTCCGGGAAGACGACGGCCGCCCGCGCCCTCCAGGCCGCCGCCGAGGGCCGCGTACGCCGCGTCAACCTCGACGACCTCCGCGCGATGCTCGACCTCCCCCCGACGGACCGCGGCCACTTCCGCGGGCACGAGCAGACCGTGCTCGGCATCCAGGACGCCGCCGTCCGCGCGGCCGTCGACGACGGCTTCGACGTCGTCGTCGACAACACCCACCTCACCGCGCACATCCCGAAGCGGCTGAAGGCCGCCGTCGGGGGCCGGGCCACCTTCGCCGTCCACGACTTCACCGCCGTGACCGTCGACGAGTGCGTCCGCCGCGACGCCGCCCGCGAGCGGCCCGTCGGCGAGGAGGTCATCCGCATCCTCGCCGAGAAGCACGCCAAGGCCACCCGGGGCGGCTGGCGGCTCACCGCGGACTGGCTCAACGACCGCCCGGCCGTCGAGCCCTACGTCCCCGACCCGGCGCTCCCCACCGCCGTCATGTGCGACATCGACGGCACGCTCGCCCTGCGCGTGGACCGCGGCCCGTACGACTTCACCCGCTGCGACCGCGACCTGCTCAACGTCTCCGTGCGTGACGCCCTGCGGGCCTTCCGGAACGCCGAGCGGGACAGGATCGTCCTGCTCTCCGGCCGGAGCGAGGACCACCGCGCCCTGACCGAGAGCTGGCTCGCCCGCCACGAGGTGCCGTACGACGAACTGTGGATGCGCGCCTCCGGCGACGGCCGCGGCGACGACCTCGTGAAGGCCGAGCTCTTCGACGCCCACGTCCGCCACCGGTACGCCGTCCGCGTCTCGCTCGACGACCGCGACCGTGTCGTCGCGCTCTGGCGCCGGATGGGGCTGCCCACCTGGCAGGTCAACTACGGCGCCTTCTGACCACGGGACGGCCGGCCACGCGGCCTCGGGGCGGGGCTGCGTGGAGGGGCCAGCGTGGAGGAGGCGCGGGGGTGGGTCCGCGGGGGTGGGTCCGCCCACCCCCGCCGCCGTGTCAGGATCGTGGGATGGTGGAAAAGATCATCGCGGCGTGCGACGGCGCGTCGAAGGGAAACCCCGGCCCCGCGGCCTGGGCATGGGTCATCGGCGGCGCCGAAGGAGAGATCGACCGCTGGGAGGCGGGCCCGCTCGGCCGGGCGACGAACAACGTGGCCGAACTCACGGCCCTGGAGCGCCTCCTGGAGGCCCTGGACCCGGCGGTGCCCCTCGAGGTCCGCATGGACTCCCAGTACGCCATGAAGGCCGTCACGACCTGGCTCCCCGGCTGGCGCCGGAAGGGCTGGAAGACCTCCTCCGGCAGCCCCGTCGCCAACAAGGAGCTGGTCGTCCGCATCGACGCGCTCCTGACCGGCCGGCGGGTCGACTTCGTCTACGTTCCCGCGCACCAGGTCGACGGCGACCCCCTCAACGACGCGGCCGACCGCGCGGCCAGCCACACCGCCCGCACGCAGGAGCCCACCGGCTCCGCCTCCGGCGCCCCGCTGCCGCCGCCGGAAGCCCCGACGCGCGCCTCCGCGCCCCGCGCGCGCTCCTCAGCGCCGTCCGGCTCCGCGGGCCGCTCCTCCGACGGGTCCTCCGAGGGCTCGTCCGCGCGTCGGACACGCCCGTCCGGCGGCACCCTCAAGGCGAGATTCTCCGGCCGCTGCCGCTGTGGCAAGGCCTACGACAAGGGCGAGACCATCGCCAGGAATCCCGACGGCTGGGGCCATCCCACCTGCGTCTGAGCCCTCCCCGCCGTCCGCCTGGCGGGCGGCTCCGTCCGTTGCTTGAGACCGGTCGAACCGGGTGCGCGCGAGGCTTCACCCACGCGTGTATCCGGGTTCGCCCGGGGTTCTGTTCTCCGAGCGCCTGTGGCTGCATACTGTCCTCCTCGCACCGGTGACGAACCGTTTTCACCTGCTCATTCGTAGCTCTCACGACGTGGTCGGCACCGGCGAGGACCTCCCCCTTGCTGCCGCCGCGGTCACCCCTCGGCGGAAGCTTTCCCTGCCCGTGAAAGACCCGAGGTTCCGTGCCAGTACCTGTTCTCCTGACCGGGCGCTCCGTGCGCCTGGAGCCGCTGGCGATGCGGCACGCCGAAGCCCTCGCCCGGGCCGGCGGGGCGGACCGATCGGCCTACGCCTTCACCCCCGTACCCGACGGCTTCGAATCGGCCCTCGACTATGTCGCCCGCGCCCTGACCGATCAGGCGGCAGGACGCTGCCTGCCCTTCGCCCTGATCAGTACGGCCGACGAGCGAGTCATCGGATCGACCCGGTTCCTCGAACTCGACTACTGGCGGGGGCCGCTGATCTGGCCGCCCGTCCCCGGCATGCCCCACGGAGATCCGCTGACCTCCGTGCCGGACGCCGCCGAGATCGGCAACACCTGGATCGCCGGCGACGCCCGCGGAACCGGCGTCAACACCGAGGCCAAATACCTCATGCTCCGGCATGCCTTCGAAACCTGGGGCGTCCGCCGCATCACGATGCGCGCCGACGCCCGCAACACCCGCTCCAGAATCGCGATCGAGCGACTCGGAGCGAGCTGCGAAGGCGTCCGTCGCGCCCACTCCCGCGGCCTCGACGGAGCCGTCCGGGACACGGCCTTCTACTCGATCCTCGACGAGGAATGGCCGACCGTCCGGGACATCATCGAGCTCCGTCTCTCCACCCCCCGCCAGGTGCGTGTCCCCCAGGACCTGCTCCCGGCCTGAGCCCGTCCACCACCGCCCCGTCCGGCGCTCGCGCCCCCGCCGGGGCGGTGGTTCCATGGAGGGGACGGGAAGGACCCGACATATGAGGACGCGGGGTAGCGGCCGTCACAGGACCGCGCACCGCGCAATCAGGATCCGCGAGAAGCGGATGGTTCCTTCCCGCCCTCGACCCACCGCGCCAGGACCTCCACGGCGCGGTCGAGTCACGCGGCCCCGGCATCGCGGGCCCCCGCGTCCACTCCCACCTCCTCGACGGCCGGCCGGCGCCGGTCCCCGGATCCACCTCGGCCCCGGACCGGGCCGCCCGGTACCGTGACCCGGACAGCGAGCCGCGCCACCCGAAGGGACCGAGTGATCGTGCCGACCGGAACCGCCGACGTACTCCTCCGGACGGAGGGCCGGGCCGGATTCATCACCCTGAACCGACCCCGTGCCCTCAACGCGCTCACCCATCCCATGGTCCTCGCGGTCGACGCGGCCCTGACCGCCTGGGAACACGACCCGGCCGTCCACACGGTCGTCATCGAGGGCGCGGGCGAGCGCGGTCTCTGCGCCGGCGGCGACATCCGCGCCATCCACGACGACGCACGCGCCGGAGGCACCGCGTCCGAGGCCTTCTGGCGCGACGAGTACCGGCTCAACGCCCGGATCGCCCGCTACCCCAAGCCCTACGTCGCCCTCATGGACGGCATCGTCATGGGCGGCGGCGTCGGCGTCTCCGCGCACGGCTCCGTCCGCGTCGTCACCGAACGCTCCCGGGTCGCCATGCCGGAGACCGGCATCGGCTTCGTGCCCGACATCGGCGGCACCCACCTCCTCGGCCGCGCCCCCGGCGAGCTCGGCACCCACCTCGCCCTCACCGGCGGCCCGGTAGGCGCCGCCGACGCGATCCTCACCGGTCTCGCCGACCACTACGTCCCCTCCGCCGAACTGCCCGCCCTGATCGATGACCTGACCCGGCTCCCGGCCCGGGAGGCCGTCGCCCGCCACGCCGCCACGGCCCCGCCCGGCGTCCTCACCGAGCAGCGGGAGTGGATCGACCCCTGCTACCGGGCCGAGACCGTCGAGACCGTCGTCGAGCGCCTCTTCGACACCGGCGCGCCCGCCGCGAAGGAGGCCGCCACCACCCTCCTCACGAGGTCCCCGAGCGCGCTCAAGGCCACCCTGGCCACCCTGCGCCGCTCCCGCTCCCTCGCCACCCTCGAAGAGGTCCTGGACCTGGAGTTCAGGGTCTCCTGTGCCGCCCTGGCCACCCCCGACCTCGTCGAGGGCATCCGTGCCCAGGTCGTCGACAAGGACCGGAACCCCCGCTGGACCCCGGCCACGCTCCCCGAGGTCACGGAGGAGGCCGTCGCACGCCACTTCACCGCGCCGGCCGGTGGCGACCTCGGTCTCGCCGCCGCCCGCCGGGCCGTCGGGGACCAGGGACCACGGACCGGCGCGTGAGCGCGAACACCTCGTTCCAGCCGGTACTCGACCGCATCGCCGAGGAGATCGACGCCCTCGCCGGCCGGGGCACCCCGGCCGACTACATCCCCGCCCTGGCCGCCGCCGACCCCGCCGACTTCGGCATGGCCGTGGCGGAACTCGACGGCACCGTCTACGGGGTGGGGGAGTGGCGCCGTCCCTTCTCCACCCAGTCCGTCACCAAGGTCTTCACCCTCGCGCTCGCCCTCGCCGGAGAGGGCGACGCGCTCTGGGCCCACGTCGGGCGGGAGCCCTCCGGCGACCCGTTCAACTCCCTCGTCCAGCTGGAGTACGAGAACGGCATCCCCCGCAACCCGTTCATCAACGCGGGCGCCCTGGTCGTCACCGACCGCCTCCACCGCCTCACCGGCGACGCCTCCGGCAGCCTGCTGGCCTTCCTGCGCGCGGAGACCGGCAACCCGAACCTCGCCTTCGACGCCGACGTGGCCGCCTCGGAGGCCGCCCACGGCGACCGCAACGCGGCCCTCGCCCACTTCATGGCCTCCTACGGCAACATCACGGGGCCCGTCCCCGACCTGCTGCGCGAGTACTTCCGTCAGTGCTCCCTCGAAGCCTCCTGCGCCGACCTGGCCCTCGCCACCGGCTTCCTGGCCCGCCACGGCCTCCGCGCCGACGGCTCACGGCTCCTGACCCGCAGCCAGGCCAAGCAGGTCAACGCCGTCATGCTCACCTGCGGCACCTACGACGCGGCCGGCGAGTTCGCCTACCGCGTCGGCCTCCCGGGCAAGAGCGGTGTCGGCGGAGCCGTGGTCGCCGTCGTGCCCGGGCGCTGCACCCTCTGCGTCTGGAGCCCTGGCCTGGACAGCCGGGGCAACTCGGTCGCCGGCGTGACCGCCCTCGACCGGTTCACGACCATCACGGGCCTGTCGGTCTTCTGATCCCACGGGCCGCGGGCATGGCGCGGGACACGGTGGGCAGGCTGCCGGGGTCGGCCGACCCGCCCGCACCGAGGAGAGCCCCGCATGACCGTCCCCACCCGCATCCGCACCTCGGCGAAGGCCGTCGTCCTCCACGAGGGATCCGTCCTCCTCACCCGGAACATCTGGAACGGCAGGGAGGGGTACTTCCTCCCCGGCGGGGGCCAGGAGACCGGTGAACTGCTGCCCGACGCGGTGCGCCGGGAGGTGCGGGAGGAGACCGGCCTGACCGTGGAGGTAGGCCCGCTGCTCTGGGTCCTGGAGGGCTGGATGGAGAGCCCCGGCCCCCTCGCCCCGGAGAACTACCACCGCGTCGAGGTGGTGTTCCTGTGCACCGTGGTCGGCAGCCCCGAGACCGGCGGCGGCACCGCACAGGACACCGACCAGATCGGCACCGACTGGGTCCCGCTCGACAAGATCGCCTCCCTCGAAGCCCTCTCGCCCCGCTACCGCGCCCATCTGGCGCTCCTGGCCTCCGGTGACATCCCCCGGGCGTCCTACCTGGCGCGCTAGCGGTCCGTCCGCGGGCTAGGAGGGACGCGCCAGCCGGACCGTCACCGTCTTGGGCCGTTGGTACTCCTGGAGCGCCAGGGCGCTCAGATCGGTCCCGTGGCCCGAGGCGCCCCGGCCGCCGTGCGGGAGCTCCGCCGTCTGCACCAGGTGGCAGTTGAGCCAGGCCTCGCCCGCGTCCAGGGCGGCGGCCAGCCGCAGGCCGGCCGTCAGGTCGGAGGTCCACACGCTCGCCGCGAGAGCCTGCGGGACGCCGTTCGCGAGGGCCAGGGCCGCCTCCACCCCGTCCGCCTTCTGCACGGTGAGGAGCGGGCCGAACACCTCCTCGGTGACGGCCGGGTCGTCGTCCGGGACGTCCGCGAGCAGACGGGCGGGCCGCCAGTGCCCGGCCTCCTCACCCGGCGCCGGGGCGATCTCCGCGACGAGGTTCCGCCTGGCTCCCGACGAGGCCACCAGACGGTCGTAACGCTCCGCCTGGTCCGGGTTGTTCAGCGGCCCGAAGTCACGGCCGGCCACTCGGGCCGCCAGCGCGGCTGCCAGCCCCTCGACGGCGGCCTCGTGGTTCTCGGCCAGGGTGATCACCCTGGCCGGGGCGGCGCAGCTCTGCCCGGCGTTGTACGTGACGGCGTCCGCGAGGGACGTCCAGGTGTCGGCGGGCGCGTCGGGGAGGACGATCGCGGGAGCGTTCCCGCCCAGCTCCAGGCTGACCCGTCGGGTCCCCGCGCGCCCGGCCACGTCCGCCCCCGCGTGCCCGCTGCCGGTGAACGCCACCATGTCCACCGCGGATTCGACCAGGAGCCGGCCGGTCTCCCGGTCGCCCGGAACGCACCGGAGCACGTCCGCGCCGAGCGCCGACCCGGCGTGCTCGGCGAGGAGCAGGAGGCTGTCCGGGGTCGTCTCGGCCGGCTTCGCCACCACCGTGTTCCCGGCGGCGAGGGCCGGCGCGCAGCGCCAGGCCGCCATGAGGAGCGGATAGTTCCAGGGCACCACCGCGCCGACCACGCCGACCGGTTCCCAGCGCACCCAGCTCTCGTGGCCCTCGACCAGACTTCCCGCGGCCGGGGCGGTGCGGGTCCTGGCCGCCGTCGCGTAGAACCGGAACAGGTCCACGACCTGCTCGATCTCGCCCACCGCCTCCGTCTCGGGCTTGCCCGTCCCGGCCCGTTCACGGGCCGCGTACTCCGCCGCGTGCTCCTCGACCAGGCCCGCGAGCCGGTCGAGACGGCGCCCGCGGTCCCTGGGGGTCAGCGCGCGCCAGCCGGGGAGCGCGGACCGGGCGGCGGACACGGCGGCCCGGACCTCGGGCAGCCGGGACCGGACGGAGGTGCCGCGCGGCGCGCCGGTCCGGGGGTCGGTGAGGTCGACGGGAGGCGTGGGGGAGCTGGTGCTCATGACGGCCTTTCACGGAGCGACGGTTCGGTGCGCCGCCGCATCGGTGGAGCCGAGGTGCGGCGCGGCGGACGGGTGGATCGGCGTACAGGCGGTCCGGTCCGCCGGGCGTGGTTCACACGTCGTACGACCGCAGCCAGAGCTCCAGGGTGAGCACCAGCCACAACTTGCCTCCCTGCCGGGGCAGCAGGGCGCCCTCGCCCCGCAGCCAGGCGCGGACGGTCTCCGGCCGGAACAGCCCGCGCTGCCGGGACCGGGGGCCGAGCAGGAGGTCCTGGCCGAGGTCACGGAGCGGGCCCGTCAGCCACTGCTGGACCGGGACCCGCATCCCGCTCTTGGGACGGTCGACCACGGTGTCCGGGAGCAGGTCCCGGACCGCCTCCTTGAGGATCCACTTCTCCGCCGTGCCACGGAGCTTGAAGGAGGGCGGGGTCGCGAAGGCGTGGTCGACGACCGACCGGTCGAAGAGCGGGGAACGGCCCTCCACCCCCTGCGAGGAGGTCAGCCGTTCCACCTTGGTGAGGATGTGGTGGGCGCCCTTGGTGCGCAGGTTGCAGTGGAGCAGCTGGTTAAGGAGGTGCCCCATCCGGTACGGGCCGCCGCCGTCGGCCGTCAGGTACGGCGCCACGTGCCGTTCCAGGGGTGGGGCGTCCCGCAGGGCCTCCAGGGCCGGTGCCGTCAGCAGGTCCGGAAGGTCGGTCCAGCATTTGCGGTACGAGCGCAGGTACGCGGTCGCCCGGTCCTCGTCCCAGGGCGCGCCCGGCGTCCGCTGCATCTCCTGGACCAGCATGGGGAGGTTCTTCGGCCCGCCGAAGACGGGGTCCCCGCCCTCGCCGTTGAGGACGACGGAGGCGCCGTCGGCGGCCACGGCCTCGGCCAGCATCAGGTTCGGCACGGTCAGCGGGTCCCCGACGGGGCTGTCGAGCAGCGCGGCCGCCTCGGCGAGCCGGGCGGCGACGGCCTCGCCCGAGACGTTCAGGACCCGGTGACGGGTGTGGCAGTGGGTGGCCACCAGGCCCGAGTAGCCCAGCTCGTTGGGCAGGTCGTCGCCGAAGCTGATGGAGTACGTGTGCACCGGGTGACCGTGGAGTTTCGCCGCGAGCGCCGTGACGAGAGAGCTGTCGATCCCGCCGGAGAGCAGCACGGCGGCCGGCTCGGCGTCGGGCAGGCGGCTCGCCGTCGCCCGCTCCAACAGGGCCCGCAGCCGCAGGACATGTCCGCCGGGGTCCTCCGGTACGGGCTGTTCGATCCGCTCCCGGGGCTCCCAGTGGACGGTCTCGGTGGACGTCCCGTCGCGGCGCAGCCGGAGCACCCGGCCGGGCAGCAGCTCCCGTACGCCGGTCAGCAGGGTCTCCTCCCCGGGGAGATAGGCGAAGGTGAGGAAGGAGCGGACGGCGGACAGGTCCATCGAGGTGCCGAGCGCGGGCCAGCGGCGCAGGGCGCGCAGCGAGGTGGAGGCGGCCCAGGCCCCTTCGGCCCGCGCGTAGAACAGGGTGCGGGCGCCGACGTGGTCGCGGATCAGCACCAGGTCCTGGCCGTCGAGCACGGCCAGGACGAACATGCCCTCGGCCCGCGCCACCCCCGCGTCCCCGAACAACGCCCAGGAACGCAGGAGGAGTTCGCCGTCCGAGCAGCCGGGCGGCGGGGGAGAGGCCCGCTCCGCGAGGGCGGCGAGCAGCACCGGCCGGTTGTGCAGGGTGACCTCTCCGACCGCCGTGCGCCCGTACGCGGTGAACGGGCCCCGGGCGCTGCCGTGTTCACCGGCGAGCAGCGAGAGATCGGCGCCGGCGACCCCGGCCGGGACGTGACCGGGCCCGAGGGCTCCCATCGCGTCGAGATGGGCACGGGCCTGCCCGGTGGTGGCGGCCAGACAGGCGCAGAGTCGTGCCACGTACGGCTCCTTCTCCTCGTGTTCTCCGGGTGTGTCGGGGTGCGGTGTCGCCGGGTGCCCGGCTCAGCCGAAGTCGTCGTCGCTCCAGGCGTCCTCGTCGCCGTCCCAGTTCGCGTCCCAGTCGTCCCCGTCGCCTAAGCCGTCGTCACCGGTGGCCGTGCCACCGCCGCCGTCACCCCCGGAGGAGGACTGGGCCTGTGCCTGCTGCTGCCGCAGGGCCTCCTCCTGCTCGGGGGACATGCTCAGCGGCGGCAGCTGGGCGGCGGTGATGGCGAGCGTCGCCACTCCCAGGCCGGTGAGCAGCGCGCCCATCCGGCCGCCGAAGGAGCTGCGGTTGACCAGGACCCGCTCGCCGCGCGCCCACAGGGTGCGGCCGTAGCCGATGTCCCGGGCGTAGGTGGCGGTGCCGTCGGCGAGGCTCCGTTTGATGATGCGGTCGCCGATCAGCTCGTCGGTGCCCGAGCCGCCGCGGTTGTCGTGCCAGCCCACGAGCTGCGGCCGGCCGGGGGTGCGGCGCCGCCACTCCTCCAGGCCGTCCTCGTAGGTGCGGTGGACGGTGCCGTCGGCGAGCAGTTCGTCCGTGTAGCCGATCTCTTCGGGACGGATCATGGTGTGCGTACCTCGGGTGTGTGGAAGGGGGCGCCGGGACGGGTCACGCGGCGGGCCAGGTCATGAAGCCGGTCCCGCGCAGTCCGCGCAGGCCGCTCCAGAGGGTGTCGCGGGGCGGTCGGGGCCCCTTGGTCAGGCGCAGGACCGTCCGCACGAGGCGGGCCGGGGGCACGGCCGCGACCTGCGCGAACCTTCCGCTCGCCAGCCACTGAGCCTCCCGGGTCCGCAGCGCGGCGGGCCGGGCGGCGAGTACGGCGTGACCGGGTGCCGGGCCGCGCCCGGAAGCCAGGCGCAGGGCGGCCGCGTGCCGGGGCACCAGGCCCAGGGAGACCACCCGGACACCGGGCACCGCCCCCAGACCGGCCCGGACGCGGGCGGGGAGCGCGACCCCGGACGGGCTCGCGTCGTGCAGGACGTGCACGGTGGCGCCGCCGGCCCGCTCCAGGGCGGCGACCAGCCGCGGGTCCAGGGGCAGGGCGTCGGAGGCGGCGAGGACCGGGCAGCCCGCCTCCAGGTGCACGTGGTTGGCGAGCAGCATCCCGGCGATCGAGCGGTCCTGGCAGAGGAGCAGGCGGGGCAGCCCGTAGTCGTAGAGGTCGGGCTCCGAGGTGTCGGCCCGGGAGCCGTCGGTCCGCTGCCGGGGGGCGGGCGGCGGTGGGAGCAGTCCCGGTACGGTCTCCCGGCCGCGCGCCTCCAGTGCGCGGGTGAACACGGGTAGACGGAGCACCGGGGCCGGGGTACCGGGGATCCGGCGGAGGAGGGCCGGGCCGGGCGACAGCACCCGGCAGGTCTCGTAGTAGAGCTGGCGCTCGGTGAAGCGCAGCCCGCCGGGTGCGGCGGCGCGCGCCGCGGCCACGGTGATCGCCCGGCCGGTCAGCGCGGTCACGGCCCGGTCGCTCAGCCCGGTGAGCCCGGTCGGTGCGCGGGTGCCGGGGCGGGCGGTCCGGCCGGTGCGCCGGGGCGGGAGGGGTCGCTGGCTCATCCGGCCGGGGTGCCTTTCGTTCGGGACGTGTCGCCGACCGGTGCCCGCGCCTCGGCCGGCCAGGTCAGGAAGCCGTCGGTGGCCCGTGGACCGGCGGGCCGGGCGGTGAGCGCCCGCCCCACCGCCGCCGTGACGACGGATTCGAGGCGGAGCGGCGGGACGGCGGCGAGCGGGCTCCAGAACCCCTCGGCCAGCCAGGCCGCGTCCTCCTCGGGCAGGCCCGCGACGGAACGGAGCTGTTCGGCGTCGACGGCGGGCACGGCCGAGAACCGGCGCACGGCACGATCCCTGCGACGGACCGCGGCGACCGGCAGTCCCGCGTCCACCACGACCCTGCCCGGGTGGGCGAGCCGCAACAGCGGGGCCAGCAGCACCCCCAGGGCGCTCGCGTCGTGCAGGACCACCACCGGGAGCCGGTCGGGAACGTTCGCCAACGCGTCGTGCGCCGTCGCAGGTTCGGCCTCGACCAGGAGGACCTTGAGCCGCGCGGGAACGCCGTTGACCCGGAGGAACACGGCGACCGCGTGGTCGGTGCAGAGGACGACCGCCGTGGGGTCGCCCACGACGGGCTCGCGGGACGGCCGGGCGTGCGGGCCGTCGTCCACCACTCCCGGCGGCAGCTGTCCGTACGCGGTCCGCCAGCGGCCGGCCATCAGCCCCCTGAACACGTGCTCGGGCGGGGAGACGGACGAGCCGCCCGGCCGCGCGGGCGTGTGCCTCATGAACGTGGCCGCTCCGAGGACGGCGACGGCGGCGGCACCGCTCAACGCCGCCCACCGACCGTCGACGAGGACGACGCAGAGGGCCAGGAGGGCGATGACGGGCAGGGCGACGAGCCACCGGACGACGCCCCGGATGCCGTACGCGCGCGACGGGCCGTAGGCGTGGCTGGACGTGCGGGCGAGGTACCAGAGCTGGGTGACGGTCACCTTCAGCCGCCCGCCGTCGGTGGCGGACGCGGCGATCCGCCGGATCCGCAGGTCGTTCATGCCCCGGCCGTGGCTCCTCGGGTCCAGCGCGAAGCGGCGGGTGCAGTGCACGCACACCTGCCCGGTGCGCTCCTTGGCCGCCAGACGGGCGGCGCAGTGCGGGCAGATCACCGGTCACCCACCGGGTCGGGGCCCGGCGCGTCCGGCCAGGTCAGGAAGCCGAGTTCGGCGGCGCGCCGCCGGTCGGGGTCGAGCCCGCGGGTGACCTGTGCGGCGACCCGCTCGACGACGGCGAGCAGCCGGCCCGGCGGCAGACCGACGAGCGGGAACCGCCAGCCCCGCCCGAGCCACTTCAGTTCCTCGGGCGTGAACGTGCCGAGCCCGGCGAGGAGGCGCACGGCCTCCGCATCGGGCCTCCGCCGCGGGTCCCGGTAGGGAACGGCCTGCGGCAGGGACCGCACCGTGCGCAGGGACGGCCCGGCGTCGACGACCGTACGGCCGGGCAGGGCGTCTCTGAGCCGCCGTACGAGCAGTTCGCCGTCCGCGTCGATGTCGCGGAGCACCAGCACCGGACCCCCGGACGGGACCGCGAGGGCCTCCTCCGGGGTACGGGCCAGGGCCAGGCCGTAGCGGGCGGGCAGTCCGTCGGCGACCAGGAAGGCGACGACGGCACGGTCGGGGCAGACCAGTACCCCGGTCGGGCCGGCCGCACCGGTCGCGGCCGCCGTGCCGCCGGCGGACCTCTCGGTGTCGAGCACTCCGGGCGGCAGGGTCCCGTACACCGTCCGCCACGCGGCGAGCACCTGCGTCGGGAAGGCCTCGCGGGTGACGGGCGGGAGGCCCCTGCCCGCGCCCGACGCGCGGGCGAGGCCGATCCCCAGGCCGGTGAGGACCATGGCGGCGGTGACGAGCAGCGGGTACGGGGTCTCGGCGACGAGCGCCGCGACGGTGGCCATGATGCCCACCACGACCACCGCGCCCAGACAACCCTGCGCGTACACCCCGTCGCGGAGGCGCTTGCGGGACAGGGCGTACCAGAGCTGGTCCGGGACGATCCGGATCCGGCCCTCCTCGGTCAGGGCGGTGGTGATCCGGCGTACCCGGAGGTCGTTGAGACCGAGCGGGTTGGTCTTGGGGTCCAGCGCGTAGGCGCGCTTGCAGTGGGAGCAGCGGTTGCCGGTGCGTTCCCTGCGGAGCAGGTTGCGCTCGCAGTGCGGGCAGATCACCGGGGCACCTCCAGGGCGGCGGCCACCCGGCGCAGTCGGGACGCCAGCCGTTCCCGGACCGTGGTGGCGGCGATGCCGTGGGTCCGCTGGGCGTGCTCGATGTCGCGGAGCGCGGCGGCCAGGGCCCGGTAGTCGGTGCGGGAGTCGGTCAGTGCCCCGGCGGTCAGGGCGGCCGTGCCGCCGGAGCCGCCCGGGCCCGCTGGTCCGCCCGGACCGCTCGGTCCTCCCGTGCCGTTCGGGGCGCCGAGGGGTGCCCGCGCGCGTCGCTCGGCCTCGGCCGCGGTGATCGCGTAGTCCTCGTGGTCGATCCCGTACCCGGTGTTCGCGGCGAGGATGGTCAGCGGCGCGTCGCCCCGGTTGGCGAAGGAGTGCGGCATCATCTCCGGGATCCGGATCAGCGTGCCCGGCGTGAGCGGCACGTCCGTGACGCGTCCGCGGGCCGCGTCGTAGAGCCCGCAGGCGGCGTGCCCCAGGCTCAGGACGAAGTGCTCGCCGCCGTGCGCGTGCGGCGTGAAGGCGCTGCGCGGGCCCACGACCCCGAGTTTGACGGTGGCGTTGGACGGCCGCTCGGGCGAGGTCGCCGCGTCCCCCACCAGGTAGTGGGCGAACTGCCCGTCGTCGATGAACCGCAGGAACTCCCGCTCCGGTCCCAGCTCCCTGCGCCCCTCACGGTCGGCGAGCAGGATGCCGCCGTCGGGCCTCAGGTGGTACAGCTCCACTCCGCCCGGCAGGTCGCGTGGGACCCCCTTCGGCATGTCCTCCGGTATCCGGTCCTGCGGTCGCACGGCTCGTTCCGCCATCGCGCCTCCCCCTGACGCCCGTCGCACGCGTTCACGTACAACCACCGCATGGTAGATCGCCGTTCGGCAACTACGGGAGTCCTGGGCGTGACTCCGGGGGGTCCCCGAGGTGAACGCCGGTCGCTTCCGGACGCGCCTCGCGCACCCGGGTCGCCACCGCGCCGTTCAGGACGTCCGGTGCGCCGCCGGTTCGCCGAGCGCCCCGGCGGCCGTCCGCCACGCCTCGGTCACCGCCCCGTGGGCCAGCGCCGTCGCGGCGGTCACGTCGTCGGGCAGCCGGATCGGGGTCCCGATGTGGACGTGCAGGCAGGGGCGGCGGAGGGGCGCCGTGAGCACCCCGGCGATCTGCTTCGCCCGCCCGCCCGACGTGATCCGGCGGGCACCGGCCTGGCCGATCGGCACGACCGGCGCACCGGTCACCCCGGCCAGTCGCGCGAGCCCGGTGCGGAACGCCTCCGGCGGGTTCTCGGCGGCGTCCGGACGCGACGGGATGCGGCCCTCGGCGTACATCATCACGTGCCGCCCCGAGGCGAGCGCGACCGCCGCGTGGTCGAGGGCGGCCGCCGCGCGGGCCGAGTTCCGGTGGACGGGCACGTATCCCTCGCGGGTCAGGGCCCGCCCGAGCAGGGGGATCCGCCAGAGCCCGGCGGTCGCGAGCAGGACGGGCTCGACGGCCAACCGCCGGCGGAGCGCGGCGAGGACGAGCGCCGGGTCGGCCGTCGAGGTGTGGTTCACGACCAGGATGCTGCCGGGTTCGAGGCGGGCCCCGGGATCGGTGGTGACGGTCAGCCGCCCGAAGAACGGGACGACGTGGGCGGCGATGCGGCTGAGCACGGGAGGGCCCCCCTGGAGCCGAGGACGACGAGCTGACCCGTTCATCGTGCGAGACCGCGCGGCACCTCACATGAGCACGCGTACTCAGCTCCCGTACCCAACCGTGCGGGGTGAGCGGGTACGCGGTGGCGGGAAGCGTCCCCGGCCGGTCTAGGCTGGGCTCGCGGGGTGATCGACAAGACACCCCCGGGCTGGGTGCCGACGGGGCAGCGTCTCCGCCGGTGGCCGGGACCGGGGCCGGCGGAACCGAGGGGGAGGGGCGGGACGGTGGGACGTTCGGCGCGACGACTCGCGACCCTCCTGCCCGCGGTGCTCTGCGCGATCTGGTCCCTCCTCGTGCTCCCGGCACCGGCGGCGCAGGCGACAGGGGTGGCGGGCCTCCCGGTCCCGGCTCCGGTAGGGGCCACGGCGCCGACACCGATCCGGACGACGATCCCGACCCCGAACCCGGCTTCCTCCACCCCGGGGCCCTCGATTCCTGGGTCCTCGACTCCGGGATCCTCGATTCCTGGGTCCTCGACTCCTGGGCCCTCGACCCCGGCCGCCCCCACCACCCCCGGTGCCCCGCACCGCGCCACGTCGCCCGAGCCGCACTTCGCGCCCACCGCCGTCGTACGCCTCCCCGCCGCCGAGAACCCCGTGCGGATCCCGGTGACACCCGTGACCACGGGCGTCCTTCCCGCCGACCTCTCCGTACCCGCGCGCGGCCTCCTCGCCGGCGACCCCCGCCGCGAGCGTGCGCCGCCCGGCGGCCCGCGGTCCCCGCGCGATCCCCGCGGCCCTCCCGCCACCCGGCACAGCTGACGTTCTCCCGCGTCGCCGTCCGGGCCATCGGCATGCCCCGGACCGGTCACCGACGCGTGTCCGACCGTACGTCCGGCACGGACGGCGCCCGCCCCCGCGAGGGGTGCCCGCCGTCTCCGTGCGCTGCCTGTGGAGTTGTCCGTACCCATGTCCTCTCGTTCCGCGCTCTGGCGCGCGCTCCTCGCGCTCGCCGTCGTCGCGCTCTCCCTCTGGATCACCCTGACCACCCCGCCCCGTCTCGGACTCGACCTCCGCGGCGGGACCCGCATCGTCCTCCAGACCGAGGACGGGCCCACCGCCCGCGCCGACGCCGCCGCCACCGACCGGGCCGTGGAGGTGCTCCGCAAGCGGGTCGACGGCCTCGGCGTCGCCGAACCCTCACTCGCCCGCTCCGGCGAACGGCGCATCGTCGTCGAACTCCCCGGACTGAACGACCCGCGCCAGGCCGCCGAGGTCATCGGCCGCACCGCGCAGCTCACCTTCCACGCCGTCACCGGCGCGGCCCCGGCTCCCGCCGGTCCCGCCGCCCAGGACGGGACGCGCGTCCTCGCCGACCCCGACGCCCCCGGCGGCCACCTCACCCTGGCGGCAC
Source organism: Streptomyces sp. Qhu_M48 (assembly GCF_051305195.1). Taxonomy (NCBI): domain Bacteria; kingdom Bacillati; phylum Actinomycetota; class Actinomycetes; order Kitasatosporales; family Streptomycetaceae; genus Streptomyces; species Streptomyces sp. Qhu_M48. Next base: position 3,634,312 of record NZ_CP195432.1, read on the forward strand.
CCGCGCTCACCGGTGACGGCGTCAAGAGCGCCGAAGCCGTGCTCGACACCACGAACGGCCGCGGCTGGACGGTCGACCTCTCCTTCCGCGACCGCGCCGCCGACACCTGGGCACGGCTGACCGGGGACGCCGCCTGCGCGGCCCCCGGAGATCCGGCGCGCAGGGTCGCCATCGTGCTCGACGACCGCATCGTCTCCGCACCCGGAATGCAGTCCGGCGTCCCCTGCGGCACGGGCATCGGGGGCGGCACCGCGCAGATCACCGGAGGGTTCTCCGCCCACGAGGCGCGCGATCTCGCGGCCCTCGTGCAGGGCGGCGCGCTGCCCGTCCCGGTGACGACGATCGAGCAGAGCACCGTGGGCCCGACCCTCGGCGCCGAGGCGATCCGGGCGAGCGCCCTGGCCGCCGTGATCGGCCTCGCCTGCACCGGACTCTTCGTCATGGTGGTCTACCGGCTCCTCGGCGTCCTCGCGACCGCCGCCCTCCTCCTGTACGGGCTGATCTCGTACGCGGCGGTGGTCGCCCTCGGGGCCACACTCACCCTTCCCGGTCTGGCCGGTTTCGTCCTGGCGATCGGCATCGCCGTCGACGCGAACGTCCTGGTCTTCGAACGCGCGAGGGAGGAGTACGCGGCCCTGGGCCGGACAAGCGGGCGCGATCTGCGGCGACCGCTGACGACCGCGTTCGGGAAGGTGTGGAGCGCGGTCGCCGACTCCCACATCACCACCCTGCTCGCGGCCGGCCTCCTCTTCGTCTTCGCCACCGGCCCGGTCAAGGGCTTCGGCGTGACGCTGGCGGTCGGCGTCGTCACCTCGCTCCTCACCGCGATGGTGGTCACCCGGCTCCTCGCCGACCTGGCACTGCGCCTGCCCGCGGTGCGCCGACGGCCCGCGGTCACCGGCATGGCGGGGCTCGGCCGGCTGCGGACCCGGCTGACCCGGCGCGTCCCGCGCCTGATGGCCCACCGGCGCCGCTGGCTGCTCTCCTGCGCCGCCCTCCTCATGGTGGCCCTCGCCGGAATCGGCGTACGCGGGCTGGAGTTCGGGGTCGAGTTCACCGGCGGCCGGGTCGTCCAGTACACGGCGGAACGCCCCGTCGACGCCGACGCGGCCCGGTCGGCGATCGCGGCGGCGGGCTTCCCGGACGCGGTCGTGCAGACCACGGGCGCCGCCGACGGCGGAGACGTGTCGGTACGCGTCCGGGAGACGGGCGACGCCGAACAGGGCGAGATCCGGCAGGCGCTCACGAAGGTCGCGGGCCCGGTGGAGGTGGAGCGCGACGACCTGATCGGCCCGAGCCTCGGAGGGGAGCTCCGCACCCACGCCCTCCTCGCGCTCGGCCTCGCGGTGGCGGCCCAGCTCCTCTACCTGACGGTGCGGTTCCGGTGGACGTACGCGACGGCGGCGGTGGCGGCCATGACCCAGGACGTACTGCTCGTCATCGGCCTCTTCGCCTGGTCCGGCAAGCCGGTGGACAGCGTCTTCCTGGCCGCGCTCCTCACCGTCGTCGGCTACTCGGTCAACGACTCCGTCGTCGTCCTCGACCGGCTGCGGGAGCTGCGCCGCCGCGGCGGGGGCGTCCCGCTCGCGGACCTCGCCGACCGGGCCGTCGCCCAGACCCTCCCGCGTACCGTCAACACGGGCATGGGCGCCCTCTTCGTCCTGGTGGCACTCGCCGTCCTGGGCGGCGACTCCCTCACCGACTTCTCCGTCGCGCTGCTCGCGGGGGTCGTGCTCGGGATGGCGTCCACCGTCTTCACCGCGATGCCGCTGGCCGTCGCCCTGGAGAACCGCCGCCCGGCACCGGCTCCCGCCGCCGTCCCACGGCGGCGGGCGGGCACCGGCGCCGTCGTCTGACCACGCCACGGCGGCCTGCCCCCGTTCCCGGGGGACGGGCCGCCGTCCGGCGCGGGGCATCAGGCCGCCGAGGCTCCCAGGGCCCGTTCCCGGCGCAGGTCCGGAACGCGGCGCCGACGAAGGCGAACCGGGCCCCTGGAGGACGGCGACCAGACCGTGGCGCGGACTGCGCCGGGCGGCCCAGTCGCCGACGAAACCGCTCGGACGCGCCTCACCTCTTTCCTTCGTACCGGCCCTCCGCTGCGAAGCATCGTGGGCTCGTGGACTCGTGCGCTGCGCGGCCCACGGGGTCCGTGCGCTTGCGCGGGATCCTCGGCGTCAGAGCTTCGCGAGCTCCTCGGCGACCAGCCGCAGCTTCTCGACGGGCAGCAGGCCGCCCGCCATCGCGGCGACGTCGATCAGCGGCGTGGGCCCGAGGAACTGCAGGAGCTCCGAGTCCGCGATCCCCGGCAGGTGCCGCGTGAGGATCTCCACCGCCACCGGATCGCCCATCAGCGCCGCGACCGGCGTCCGCAGGGAGAGGCGCCCCTCCGGGAACTCCTCGGCGCGCGGCAGCGGCAGCGAGGCCCGCCGAGCCTGCTCGCGCTGGGCCCGTACCAGCAGATGGGCGTCGGTCACCGGACCCTCGGCGGGCAGACCGAGCCGCTCGTACTGGCTGGGCGGCGCCTCGGTGCTCCGCATCAGCTCCACGAGCAGCGTCGCGAGCCGCAGCTCGAGGGCGTCGTCGACGAGCGGGTCCAGCTGCTCGGGGTCCGTCTCCAGATCGAAGAGGAGTGTGCCGTGCTGGAACGGGTTGACGAAGGTCCGCCCCGGCATCCGCAGGGTGCGAACGCCCTTGGTGAAGCCGAAGGGCTCGGCGAGCTCCAGGCCCGTCAACTCGGCGGGCGTGAACCGGCCCCGCATGTGCGTCGGCATCAGGGTGTGCTCCTCCAGCGGGGTGTTGGAGGCGGCGACGGGGGCGCGCATGTACACGTACCGGCCGTCGGTGATGTTCACGTGCCCGCCGTGGATACCGAACAGCCCCGCCTCGCGGCCGGCGGGTGCGCCGACGGCGACGGGCAGCGGAGCCCCCTGCATGTCGGCCGGGCGCTCGACGCCGAAGAACTCCAGGAGCGTGGGCGCCAGGTCGACGGTCTGCACGAGGGTGTCGCGGCGCTCGCCCGCGCCGCCGGAGCGCGGGTCCCAGACGAACAGCGGCAGATGGACCAGCTCGTTGTACCAGGGCTGGACCGACTTGCCCCACCAGCCCTTCTCTCCGAGCAGCAGACCGTGGTCGGTGTTGACGATCAGGAGGGTGTCGTCCCAGAGCCCGTGCTCGTCCATGGCGTCGAGGACCCGTCCGAGCGAGTGGTCGCACATGGAGAGCAGGGCCGCGTACTCGTACCCGGCGTGCGCCACCTGCTCGTCCGTCTCGACGACCCGCTTGTAGTCGGGCCAGTCGAAGTGCGGCCCCTCGTACGCGTGCGGGTAGAGGTCCTTGTACCGCTGGTGGCTGAAGAACGGCTCGTGCGGGTCGAAGGTCTCGATCTGCACGAACCAGCGGTCCTCGGCCTGGTTGGTACGGATGAACTCCAGCCCGGCGTCGAAGGTGAGGGTCTGCGGGTGACGGTCCTCGGTCGCCATGTGCGGGCGGTTCACCCAGTCCTGCCGGTACACCGCGGAACGCATCCGCTTCAGGTCCTCGGGGAGCTCCGGGTCGGCCACCTGCCCCTTCCAGGGATCGCCCTCCTGCCCGCGGAAGAACTCCCAGGAGTTGTAGCGGCCGTGGTACGTGGCGCCGCCGTCCTCCCAGTAGTGCGGATGGTCGCTGGCCAGATGCGTGTACACGCCGTTCTGCTTGAGGAGTTCGGGCATCGAGTCGTCGAACGGTTCGAGCGGTCCCCAGCCGCGGTGCAGGAAGTTGTACCGCCCGGTGTGCAGCTCGCGGCGGGCCGGCATGCACGGCATCGACCCCGCGTAGGCCCAGTCGAAGGTCACCGTACGGGCGGCGAGCCGCGCGAAGTTCGGGGCGTGTGTCCAGTCACCTCCGTAGGGCGGCAGCATGCGCCGGTTGAGACTGTCGAACATCACCATGATCGCCCTCATCGGACGGACTTCCCTTCGGTAAGGAACGTGTGCGTCCGCTCCAGCCACTCCACCCACCGGTCGACCGAGGCGGCCCCGAACCGGTGCATCTCCTCGAAGACCTCCCGGGTGAGCTCCTGGTCCACCTCGGGCAGTGGATCCACGAAGAGCAGGGTCCGGTCCCGGTTCCGGTTGCGGGCGATCTGCTCGCGCCGATGGGCGAGTTCGGTCTCGATCAGCCGGACGGCCGCCTCCCGGTCCAGAGGCACCGCGAACGCGAACCGCGTGAGGAAGTCCGGGTCCTGGAACCGGCTCGGCGGGTCGTACGGGGAACGCACCCAGGTGAGCAGCGCCTCCCGGCCGACCTCCGTCAGCCGGTACACCTTGGCGTCCGGCCGGCCTTCGCGCGGATCGACCCGGTAGGCGACCAGTCCGTCCGCGACCATTCGGCCGAGGAGCCGGTAGATCTGGCTGTGATGGATCCGCGAGCGGATGAACTGGCCCTCGGATTCGACCCACTTGAGGATGTCGTAGCCGGAGAGGGGCCGGAACGACAGCAGGGCGAGCAGCCCGTACTCCACGGTCACGCCTCCTGGTCACCTCTCTGCGGCCCTATGTGCAGAATCACTTATGCGGCTCGATTCATATCGACGCGGCGCGGAGGCGGTCAACGAGTCCGCCCGTGGCTTATCAAGGCGTTCACAATCGGGCCGGTCACCGCCGGGGCGCGCCCACGACCAGGCCGCTCACCGCCGGGCCGGTCATAGTCAGGCCGTTCACTGACGGGCGGTCTCCGCCGGCGGTGTTCACCGGCGTGACGGTCCCTGTCGACGACGTTCACCCGACGGGAGCGGTCCCAACCGAGGTGTCGCCAGCGGGGCCGAACGCGGCGGTGCCCGGGGTCCGACGGGGATTCCGTCGGACCCCGGGCACCGGGGTCCGGGCTGGGGCAGGGGAGGCGCCGAGGTCAGGCCAGCTCGGCCTCGATCAGGTCGGCGGCGCGCGGGGTGCCGCCCTCGGCGGCCATGGAAGCCCGGATCTCCCGGGCCCGGCGCGCCACCTCGGGGTCGCCGACCAGCGCGAGCACGTCCTCGCGCAGCCGCTCCGCGGTGACCTCCTCCATCGGCAGGTGCCGCGCCACGCCCAGCGACCGCAGCATGTCCGCGTTCCCGAACTGGTCGACTGCCTGCGGGACGGCCACCATCGGTGTCGCGGTGGCCAGGCCCTCCTGGCTGCCTCCCGCGCCCGCGTGGGTGATGAAGGCGTCGGCCTGCCGGAGGATCGCCAACTGGGGTACCCAGGAGTGCACTTCGACGTTGTCCGGCAGCTCGCCGAGGGTGGCCGGGTCGACGAACTTCCCGATCTGGAGGACGACGTGCCACTCCGGGAGGGTGCGGAACGCCTCCACGCAGGCCCGGTAGAAGTCCGGCTGCTTGGTGAAGGAGGAGCCCAGCGAGACCAGGACCACCTTCTCCGCGCCGGCCGGTCGCCGCCACTCGCCCTGCTCGGCGCGCTCGCCCTGGCAGGCGCCGACGAAGGTGTAGACGGATTCGTCGACCCGGTCGGCGTGCGGCTGGAGCGCCCTGGGAATGAGGACGACCGCGCGGCGCGGCCGGGCGATGAGCCGGTCGGGGTGGGTGTCCACCCCGTGCTCGGAGAGCCACGCCTCGAACCGCGCGTAGTACGCCTTGCCGCGCGGCGAGGCCTTGAGCTCGGCGAACATCGGCTCGGCGACCTCCTCCTCGTACCCCTCCCACGGCACGAGGTTCGGCCAGAGCGAGAGGGCGGGGACACCCCAGGTGTGGGCGAGGACGGGGGCCGGATAGGCGGTGATGTCGTGGAGCACGAGGTCGGGTCGGTCCTTGTCGAAGGCCTCGGCGAGCTGCGGCAGCGCCTGCACGGCGTCGGCGAGAAAAGGCTCGATGTTGTCGATCAGTTCCGTGCCCCAGGCGTCCGGGTCGTCGTCGGTCGGCAGTGTCGAGGTGTAGACGACGGGCGTGGCCCCGGTCTCCGCGACCTTCTCGGCGAAGGATGCGGGCACGGCGTAGCTGACGCGGTGGCCACGGGCCACGAGCTCCCGGATGACCTCCAGGCTGGGGTTCACGTGGCCGTGGGCGGCGATGGAGAACATGGCGATGTGTGCGGGGGACGCGGTGGTGGTCATGGCGACCACCTTAGATGAGACGAGACGTCTCGTCTATTGGATTCCGGGACCTCCTGGTCGCCCCCGGGCCGCCTCCCGGCCGCCCGGGCCAACCCCGGCCGCTCCCCGGCCGCTCCCCGGCCGTCCTCTCCGGCCATCTCCGTCGACCTCCGGATCAGCCCCCGGTCGGATAGCCGCCGGCTCTCCATCGATGCACGCCTGATGCCTGATGCCTGACGCCCGGCGGCGTCTGGCTTCCGACGTCCGATGCCCGACACCTGACGTCCTTAGCCCGACACCCGACACCCGCCCGGCTCGCGAGCCGCACTCGGCGGCCCCGGACGCGGGGGGGTGTCGGTCGGTCGCCGTGGCGTTGTGTCGAGTTCACGATCGAGCCCTCTCGATCGTGAACTGTGCATGCCAAGATGGCGCCTGTCACTCGCTCACGCCGCTCGACCCAGGGGACTCAGTGAATCCACAGGCGTACGCCACCCGGGGCGCGCTCGCCCTCGCCGGCGCCCTCACGTTGATCATCGCCCTGCCCGCCAGCGCCTTCGCGGCGCCGCCCCCCGCCCTGCCGGCCAACGCCGACGGCCTGGAGCAGACCTTCCAGCCCGCCTTCGACTACGACACCGACGGCTGTTACCCCACGCCCGCGATCGGACCCGACGGCACGATCAACGGCGGTCTCAACCCGTCCGGCGCCGTCAACGGCCAGTGCCGTGACTCCTGGGACCTCACCCAGACCAACGGCTACGCCCGCGCGAAGTGCAACAACGGCTGGTGCGCGATCATCTACGGGCTCTACTTCGAGAAGGACCAGGCCGTGGCCGGCAGTGGCCTCGGGGGGCACCGCCACGACTGGGAGCACGTCGTGGTCTGGGTGCAGAACAACCAGGCGCAGTACGTCTCCACGTCCGCCCACGGCAAGTTCAACACCTACGGCCGGGACTCGATCCGCTGGGACGGCACCCACCCCAAGGTCGTCTACCACAAGGACGGCATCGGCACGCACTGCTTCCGGCCCGCCAACACCAATGACGAACCGCCGGAGAACCACCAGCACGCCTGGCAGTTCCCCAGCCTGGTCGGCTGGAACGGCTACCCGGCCGGACTCCGCGACAAGCTCAGCCGGGCCGACTTCGGCAGCGCGTCGTTCGGCCTGAAGGACGGGAACTTCGCCCCTCACCTGGCCAAGGCCAAGCCGTCCGGGATTCCCTTCGACCCGTACGCCTGACCGGCCCCGGGCGGGCGGGTGTTGACGCCCGCCCGCCCGTCTTTCCGGTCCCTTCCCGTCCGTCCGTCCGTCCGTACCGTCCGTCCGTCCGTACCGTCCGTACCGTCCGTACCGTCCGTACCGTCCGTACCGTCCGTCCGTCCGTACCGTCCGTACCGTCCGTACCGTCCGTCCGTCCGTACCGTCCGTACCGTCCGTACCGTCCGTACCGTCCGTCCGTACCGTCCGTCCGTACCCTCTGTCCCGCCCGTCCAGCGGTCGCCGGGACCGGAGTTGTGCGACCGGTTTCGACTTTTCTCTTGCCGGGGCGCATTCGCCTCTCTAATGTGAACCTTCAAATTCCAGGGTTGCCATGTCCCTGGTCTCTTGAGGGATGCAATTTGAACGATCAAATCCATGTCGAACCGGACCGCCACGGTCCGACGACGGGTTATCTCGACCACGCCAGGGTCGGCCCGCTCTCCCGGGCCGCGGCCGCCGCGTTCGCCGCCGCGACCGCGTCGGCCGCCCGGTCCGATCCGGCCGACCTCCACGGGCTGTTCGCCCTGGCCGACGCCGCTCGCGCGTCGGCGGCCAGGCTCCTCGGCGCCCGTCCGCACGAGATCGCCATCGCCCCGTCCACCAGCAACGGCCTGTTCACCGTGGCGGCCGCGCTCTCCGGCCCCGGGACCGTCCTGGTCCCGGCGGGGGAGTTCCCCGCCAACCAGTACCCCTGGCTCCGCTTCGCGGACCGCGGTGGTCCGGCCGTTCGCTTCGTCGACCCCGACGGGCAGCGGCACATCACGCCCGCCCAGCTCCGCCGCCACCTCACTCCTGACGTCACTGCCCTCGCGGTCAGCGCCGTCGACTCGCTCACCGGTCATGTGGCACCGCTCGCCCAGCTCAAGGAGGTCCTCGGGCCCGGCCGGCTGCTGATCGTGGACGCCATCCAGGGGCTCGGCGCGGTCCCGCTGGAAGCGGACGCCGCCGACGTCCTCGTCAGCGGCGGCCAGAAGTGGCTGCGGGCCGGCTGGGGCGCCGCGTTCCTGCTGATCCGCGACCGGTGCGCCGACCGCCTCGTCCCCGGACTCGGCGGCTGGGCCGGAGTCGAGGACCCCTTCGCCCAGCCGTTCCCGGCTCCGCCGCTGCCCGGTGCCGCCGCCCACCTCGCCACCAATCCGGACTTCCCGGCCGCCGCGGCCCTGGGTGCCGCCGTCGAGGACCTGCTCGACGGGGGCGGGCCGGCCGCCGTCGGAGCCAGGATCCGCGCGACCCTCGCCGAACTGCTCGACCGTGCGCGCGGCGCGGGCGCCGACGTCCTCCTCGACGGGCTCGGTCCCGCCGAGCGGGCCGGCATCGGCACCTTCCGGCTGCCGGGCCACGACCCGGCCGTCGTCCACCGCACCCTCGAAGAGGCCGGCGTCATCACCACGCGCCGCGGTGCCTGGATCCGACTCTCTCCCCATGCCTCCACCCCACCCGCCGCGGCGGAGCTGCTCGCCGACGCGCTGCACACCCTCACCCACCGCACCACCCACTTCCAGGAGTCGACGTGTCCCACAGACTGAGCCGCCGCCGGCTGCTCCACCTCGCCACCGCTTCCGCCGCCGGTCTCGGCCTGACCGCCTGTGGCGGCGGATCGGGCGGCGACTCCGCCGGCGGCGACGGCGACAGCGGCCGCATCACCGTGTGGAGCTGGACCACCGCGGCCGAGGCCCTGCGGGGCGTCGTCCCCTCCTTCGAGCGGGACAACCCCGGCATCCAGGTCGACGTCCAGGACGTCGGCAACCCGGCCATCTGGGACAAGATCACGGTCGGTCTCGCCTCGGGCGGCAAGGGCCTCGCCGACGTCCTGCACCTGGGGGTGGACTACCTCCCCGGCTACCTGGAGAAATTCCCCGAGGGCCTCGCCGATCTGTCGCGGCTCGGCGCCGACCGGCACGAGGAGGCCTTCGCCCGGGGGCTGTGGCCGACCGGCACGGGCAAGGACGGCGCCGCGCACGCCCTTCCGTGGGAGGTCAACCCGCTGGGGCTGTTCTACCGCCACGACTACTTCGAGAAGGCCGGCGTCGACCCCGCCGGCATCAGCAGCTGGGACGACCTGATAGCCGCCGGACCGAAGGTCCTCGCCGCCACCGGAGCCCAGCTCCTCGGGCTCGACAAACCCGGCACCACCCAGGACATGGACTTCTTCCAGAACCTGATGCAGCTCCAGGGCGCCTTCTACTTCGACGCCGAGGGCAGGGTCACACTCGGCTCCCCCGAGGCCGTCCAGGCCCTCACCGTGATCAAGCGGCTCAACGACGCCGGCCTGCTCGCCGACACCGCCGGCCAGGGCACATGGAAGCGCCTCGTCGGCCAGGGCAAGCTCGCCACGGCCCCGTACCCCGCCTGGGCCGTCGAGTACCTGGCCACCAAGTTCCCCGCGCAGAGCGGCAAGTGGCGTGTCATGCAGCCGCCCGCCGCCGTCCCCGGCGGCGGCCGCAGCGCCATCGTCAACTCCACGTACCTGGCCGTCTCCGCCACCAGCAAGCGTCGCAAGGCCGCCTGGCGCTTCATCGAGTACGCCCTCACCAAGCCCGCCGAGATCAACCGGATGTTCACCTCCGGAGGCGTCTTCCCCGCGCTCAGGAAGGCGTACGAGGACCCCAGGTTCAGTGCGCCGCACCCCTTCTACGGCGGTCAGAAGGTGCTGCGGTCCTTCGTCGACTCGCTCGACTCCGAGTCCGGCGCGACCAACTTCACCGGCGACTACAGCCGGGCCCTCAAGCTCGCCAGCGACGCCCAGAGTCAGGTCCTCGTCAAGGGCGCCGACCCGGCCGAGGCCCTCAAGGCCGCCGCCGGGCAGCTGGCCCGGCAGACCGGTCGGCAGCAGGCGGCCTGACCATGTCCCTCGCCCCGTCCGAACGCGCCTCGGCCGTCGGCACCGTCGGTGGTAGGGGTGTACCGGCCCCGCGCGGCGCCCGCGGGCGCCGCCGTGCCGCCCGCCCCGGCCGGCGCCGGCTGCTGACCCGAGGCTCCGTTCCGTACCTGCTGATCCTGCCCGCCGTCCTGGGGTTCGCGACGTTCAAGGCGTACCCCATCGCCGCCTCGTTCTGGATCAGCCTCACCACCGGCAACGGCGACGACCGGCGTTTCGCCGGACTCGCCAACTACCGCCGTCTGCTGGACGATCCGCTCTTCTGGACCGCGCTGAAGAACACGGCGCTGATCCTGGTCGTCCAGGTGCCGCTGATGCTCGGACTCGCCCTGCTCGTCGCCCTCGGCCTCAACTCGACCAAGGTCCGGCTCCGGGCGCTCTGGCGGCTGGGCGTCTTCGTCCCCTCGCTGACCGGCCTGGTCGCCGCCGGCGTCATGTTCTCCGTGATCCTCAACCGCGACGCCGGACTCCTGAACTGGGTCCTCTCGCTCTTCGGCGTCGACCGGGTGAACTGGCTCGGCAGTCCGTTCTGGGCCCGCGTCGCCATCGTCCTCGTCCTGACCTGGCACTACACCGGATACAACGCGGTGATGTACCTCGCCGGACTGCAGGGCATCCCCAAGGAGCTGTACGAGGCCGCCATGGTCGACGGCGCCGGCCCGGTCCGCCGGTTCTTCGCCATCACCCTTCCCCAGCTGCGGCCGATCCTCCTCCTCACGGTGGTGCTCTCCACCATCGGAACCCTCCAGCTCTTCGACGAGCCGTACGTCCTCACCGGCGGCGGCCCCGACAACGCCACCCTGACGGTCACCATGTACCTGTACGACAACGGCTTCACGTACTTCGACTTCGGATACGCCTCCGCCCTCGCCTACGCGCTCGCGCTGATCGTGTCGCTCCTCGGCATCCTGCAGGTCCGTCTGATGGGGGAGCGCCGGTGAGGCTACGGGGTCCCCTGCTCACGCTGCTGCTCGCGGGCGCCTTCGGGCTCTGCGTCGCTCCCTTCTACTGGCTGGCCATCGCCGCCACGCAGGACGACAAGGACGTGTTCTCCTGGCCGCCGAAGCTGCTGCCCGGTGGCCATCTCATGGAGAACCTCCAGGGGCTCCAGGAGTCCATCGGACTCACCAGGGTCCTGTTCAACACCGTCCTGGTGGCGGGGGTCCAGACCGTCGGCGCGGTCGCCGTCTCCGTCCTGGCCGGGTACGCCTTCGCCAAGTTCGAGTTCCGCGGACGCAACCTGTTCTTCGTGCTGCTGCTCAGCACCCTGGTCATCCCCGACACGGTGATGCTGATCCCGATCTTCCAGATGATGATGGACCTGGGCCTGATCGACTCGTACCAGTCCGTCATCCTGCCCGGCCTCGTCACGCCGTTCGGCATCTTCCTGATGCGGCAGGCACTGCGCGCCATGCCCGACGAACTCCTGGACGCGGCCCGTGTCGACGGCGCGGGCGAGCTACGGGTTCTGTGGCGGATCGTCATCCCCGTCAACCGGCCGATCATCGCGGCGCTCGCGCTGTTCGTCTTCCTCGGTGGCTGGAACCAGTTCGTCTGGCCGCTGATCGCGCTGCGCAGCCCCGAGATGTACACGCTGCCCGTGGCCACCGCCACGCTCCAGGGCCTCTCGACGACCAACTACGCGCAGGTGCTGCTCGCCAGCGCCATCGCCGCCGTCCCGGTGATGGCCCTCTTCCTCGTCCTGCAACGCCAGTTCATCTCCGGCCTGCTGGCCGGTGCCACCAAGGAGTGACCCCCGTGACCGAGCCCGCCCCGCACGAGCCCGCTCCCCACGACGCCGCACCGCACGAGCCCCTCCCGGACGCCACCACCCCGCTCGACGACACCCCGCTCGACGACCCGGTGCGGCAGCCCGTCCCCGTCTGGCGCCCGAACGCCCCGGCCGGCACCACCGGCCCCCGCGACGCCGCCGACCTCCCCTCCGACCTCCCCGGTCACCGGCGCGTCGCCACCGGTCTGCTCGACTCCGCGGGAACCCCGCTCGCCGTCCACCTCACAGGCCCCGGAGAGGAAGGCTGGGAGACCTCCGTCACCCCGGTCGACGACGGCGTGGCCCTCGTCGAGGTCAGGACGGCGGCGACGGCCACCGTCCGCGCCGAATGGCGGATCTCCTGCGTCGGGGCCACCGCCTACTGGACCCCGGACACCGACGCCTCCCGCTGGCTGCCCCCCTCGTGGGCCGCCCCCAGAACCGTCTCGCTCGCCCTGGGCGCCCCCGTCGCCAGCCTCGTCGGCGCCGACGACCGGGCCCTGTGCACCGCCGCCGCCGGGGAGACGGCGGCCCCCGTGCGCGTCGGCGCAGGTGTGGTGGAGGAGAGTGGCGAGTTCCTCTTCTCCGTCGAGCAGGACCTGACCCCGGACGGGCCGCCACTGCGGCTGCGCATCGACCTCAGCGGCCGGCACTTCGCCGCCACCCTGGACGCCGTCACCGCGTGGTGGGCCGAGGGCCTGCGCCACCCCGGCGTCGCCCCCACCGCGCGGACGCCCGCCTACTCCACCTGGTACAGCCTCCACCAGAACGTCGACCGTGCCGCCGTCGAACGCCAGGCCGCCCTCGCCGCGGCCGTGGGGTGCGGGAGCGTCATCGTCGACGACGGCTGGCAGACCACCGACCGCGCCCGCGGCTACGGCCACTGCGGCGACTGGGAGCCCAACCCGGAGGCCTTCCCCGACCTCGCGGGCCACGTCGCCGAGGTCCACCGGCTGGGCCTCGCCTACCTCCTGTGGTACGCCGTGCCGTTCATCGGCCGGCACAACGACGCCTGGGACCGCTTCAAGGACGTGATCCTGCGCGAGGAACCCCACCTGGACGCGGCCGTGCTCGACCCTCGGCACCCCGAGGTCCGCACGTATCTGATCGAGAAGATCTGCCGCGCCGTCGAGGAGTGGGACATGGACGGGGTGAAGCTCGACTTCCTCGACCGCTTCGCCGTCGCCGACCCGCCGCCCGCACCGCCCGGCGCCGACCACGCGACCGTCCACGAGGGGGTGCGCCGACTGCTCGCCGACCTCGACTCCCGGCTGCGCCGCACCCGCCCGGACGTGATCGTCGAACACCGTCAGCCGTACGTCGGCCCCGGGCTGTGGCCGTACGCCTCGATGGTCCGCGCCGTCGACTGCCCGCTGAGCCCCGCCGAGAACCGCCAGCGCACCGTGGACTGCCGGCTCACCGCGGGCCCGCTCGCCGTCCACGCCGACATGATCATGTGGCACGCGGCCGAGACCCCCGAGGCCGTCGCCGTCCATCTCGTCAACGCCCTGTTCTCGGTGCCGCAGATCTCCGTCGACCTCGCCGCGCAGACGCCCGACCAGCTGGCCGCCCTGCGCTTCTGGCTCGGTGTCTTCCGCCGGTACGCCGACGTCCTCCAGCTCGGCACCCTGGAACCCGCGCGGCCGGACCTCGGCTACCCGCTGGTCCGCGCCCGCGACCACGACACCACCGTGGTCGCGCGCTACGGGCCGTTCCCCGTCGCCCTCCCGGACCGGGACGGCGCGAACGGCCCGGCGACCCTGCTCGTCGCCAACGCGGACGGTGACCCCGAGGTGCTCCTGACAGCGGTGCGGCCGGAACGGGCCCACGTCCGTGTCCAGGACTGCCGTGGTGAGATCCTGTCCGAGACCGTGCTCGACGTCGTCGCAGGGGTGAACCCGGTGACCGTGCCGACCGGTGGCCTTCTCACCCTGACCCGCGAACGCTGACGACCGGGGGCTGGGGGAGGACGCCGGCCGCCCCCAGCCCGCCGACCACCGCCCGCGGAGGAGCGATGACCGCACGACAGGTGACCATCGAGGACGTCGCACGCACGGCCGGAGTCTCCCGGCAGACCGTCTCGAACGCGCTGAACGCCCCCCACCGGCTGCGTGCCACCACCCTCGCCCGGGTCACCGCCGCCATCGACGAACTCGGCTACCAGCCCGACCAGTCCGCCCGCAGCCTGCGCACGGGCACCCGCAGGGTGATCGGCTATCCGGCCCCCGCCGACAATCCCGCCGATCCCAACCCCTTGATGGGCGGCTTCCTCCAGGCGCTCGTGACCGCCGCCGACGCCGTCGGCCACCGCGTCCTGCTGTTCCGCTGCGACCCCCGGCAGGGCGCCGGAGCGGTGGCGAAGTCCTTCAACGGCCTGATCGCGGCCCGCCAGGTCGACGGCTTCGTCCTCTCCGACGTGGTCCACGACGATCCGCGTGTCGACGTGCTCACCGAGGCCGGGTTCCCCTTCGCCGCCTTCGGCCGCATCGCCCCCGGGCGTCCGCAGAACTGGGTCGACATCGATTCCGCCGCCGCCACCGCGGAGCTGGTCGGACGGCTGCTCGCCCAGGGCCACCGCCGGATCTGTTACGTCAACTCCGCCGCGCGCCTGCCCTGGCTCGCCGACCGCAGAGCCGGATTCCTCCACGCGGGGGCCGCCGCCCCGGACGGCGCCTTCGAGGTCGGCGTGCCCGACGACGACCCGGCCGCGCTCTCCCGGGCCCTGCGGCGACTGCTCGCCGGAGGTGACCCTCCGACGGCGCTGGTCTGCGCGAGCGACTGGCTCGCCCTGACCGCCTACCAGGCCGTCCGCGCGGCGGGTCTCACCGTCGGTGAGGACGTCGCCGTCACCGGCTTCAACGACCTGCCGCTCTGCACCCTGTTGCAGCCCGCGCTCACGAGCGTGCGCCTGCCCCTGGCGGCCATCGCCCACGCCCTCGTCGACCGGCTGGTCACCGCCGTCGAGGACCGGGCCGCCGCCCCGGGGAGCGGCCTGCTGCTCGCCGCGGAGCAGATCGTGCGCGACAGCACTCCGGAGAAGGGGGCCGTCGGGCGGGTGTGAACCCGTCAGGCGGTCGAAGTCCGGTCCACTTGGGGTGGTTTGCCCCTCCTTGCGGGAGGGGCGCGGTGTCCTCGGGGGAACTGGGGGTGCCAGAGGGGTTGTCAGTGCAATTTCACATTACTATGTTACAGCGCACACGGTGAGATGAACCGCGGTCATACGCCGTACGAACCACCGCAGTTGCTGTGCAGATCCCCGCCCCCACCCCCCTCAACAGCAGGAGTTCTGTTGTCCCTCCACAGACGTGTGCGCTCGTCCCTGCTCGCCTCCGCCATCGCCGTGACCCTCCTGGCCTCCGCCGGCCAGACCGCCGTCTCCGCCGCCGACGCCGAGGACCGGGCCGCACCGGCGGCCCCCGCGGCCGGCGCCGCCGGCCCGCAGGCCGGACCCGAGGCCAACCCGTTCGACGAGGTCGAGCACCTCGCCACCGCCCCCGCCAAGACCTTCGGACCGGCCCCGGCGCCGGGCGGCCTCGCCACCGGCCGCGTTCCCGGCAAGGCCAAGGCCAAGGCCGCCGCCACCCCGGCCACCGCGCGGACCCTCGCCGCGACCGCCGGCACCACCGCGGCGGGCGTGCCCTGCACGCTCGACGGCATCACCGGTCTCGCCCCCGAGCGGTTCGCGGACTTCCTCGCCGACCCCGCGGTCACCGCCGAGGGCTGTCTGAGCGGCCTCATCTGGACCTGGGACGCCCGCCTCGCCCCCGTGATGTCCGACGGCCACGTCCAGGCCGTCGCCCGTCGCATATCGAGCCTGGCCGCCGCCCACGACGGCCGGAACTCCTCCCATCTGGAGGAGATGTTCACGTACCTGCACGCCGTCGTGTACCACGACTTCTCGCGCGGCGAGATCGACACCACCGACGCGCCCACCGTGAACGCGATCACCCAGGCCGTCACCGCCTTCGGCAACGCCGCCCGCACCTTCGACGTCACCAAGAGCAACGCGAACACCCTCCGCGAGGCCCTCTACGCCGCGAGCGGCCCCGGCCTGCGCCACCACCAGCTGGGCCTGGTCAAGCGGGTCCTGGCCACCATGGGCCCGTCCCACCCCGCCACCCACCTCGACGCCGGCTGGGCCGGGGCCGCGCTCGCCGCGCTCTCGGTGAACTACCTCGGCGTCTACCCCGGCAACCAGGACACCGCCTTCCACGCGGCCGTCGCCGCCGACCCGGCGTACCGCGCCGCCTTCAAGGCCTTCGCGACCTACGGACACCTCAAGGGCACCGCCAACGCCTGGGTCGCCCGTGACGCCCTCGGCGAGTACGGCCGCTTCGGCCAGGTCGCGAGCGTGAAGACGGAGATCGTCGCCGGACTCGGCGGCCTCCTCGGGACGGTCGTGAGCACCTTCGGCAGCGGCAGCCAGCAGTGGGCCAAGGTCGTCGAGTGGCTCAACTTCTACGAGGCCTGCCGGCCGTACGGCGTGTGCAAGGACGACATCGAGCGGCAGATCTTCCCGTACACGTACACCTACGACAACGGGGCCATCAAGGTCCGCACCGGGCTCGACCGCGCCACCGTCGACCAGCTCTACTACGCGAGCAAGCAGGTCAAGGCGCACTTCCACCGGGTGCTCGGCACCGAGCAGCCGCTCGCGGGCGACCCCAACACCTCACTGAACATCGTGCTGTACGCCTCCCGCGCGGACTACGAGAACTACCATCCCGTCCTGACCGGCATGGACACCAACAACGGCGGCATCTACATCGAGCGCGGCGCCACCTTCTACACCTACCAGCGGCGCGTCCCGCAGGACTCCTCCCTCACGCTGGAAGAGCTCTTCCGCCACGAGTACACCCACTACCTCAACGGCCGGTACGCCGTCCACGGCTTCTTCGGCGAGGGCCCCTGGTACCAGAACGACCGCACCACGTTCATGGACGAGGGCACGGCCGAGTTCTTCGACGGAGCCACCCGCGACAACGGCATCGCCGTCCGCAAGTCCCTCGTCCGCGGCATCATCGGCGACACCGCGGGCGGCGGCCCCCGGATGAACCTGAACCAGATCCTCAACGCCACCTACGCCGGCGACGGCTTCCGCTTCTACAGCTACGCCGGCACCTTCTTCGAGTTCCTCTGGATCCAGAAGCCGTCGCTGCTCCGCGAGATGTACACGCACCTGCGGGCCAACGACGTCCAGGCGTACGACGCCTGGCGCAACCGGCTCGGCTCCGACGCCAACCTCCAGCGCGAATACGACCGTTTCCTCGACACCCAGATCGCCAAGGTCGACGAACTCCACGTCCCGAACACCACCTACACGCCCAACGCCCAGCTGCGCGACTCCGCGCTCGCGAACGTGAAGTCCGCCTTCGCCACCGCCACCTACAACACCCCCGACTGCGTCGAGAACGGCGACCCGGGCAAGCGCCGGTTCACCTGCACCGGCCGCATCACCGCGAACCTGTCCAACTGGGCCAGCGCCGACCAGAACTTCAAGGACATGTCCGAGACGGTCGACTACTTCATCCTCGACCGCGCGGGCGCCGCCTCGAACAACCTGGCCGACATGAACTGCTCCTTCGGCCCCGTCGAGATCTGGACCAACAAGGTCGCGGGCACGTCGAGCTTCAGCTGTGAGGGCCCCCTGCGCAGCTGACCCCTACCGTCCGGGCCGGCCCCACCCACGGGGGAGGGGCCGGCCCGGCTTCCGCCGCTCCCGGGGACCCCGTCCCCGGGAGCCTTCCCGCGCGTTCCCCCGAACCCGCCCACCGGAGGCCGTACGTCGTGAGCACCACCCCGCACTCCGTCCGCACCAGCGACTATCACGCCGCGGGCGAACCCTTCAGGATCGTCGACGAGGACCTCCCCCCGATCCCCGGCGACACCGTCGCCGAGCGCCGCGCCACCGCCCTCGGCCCCGGCGGCACGGACCCGCGCCCCGGACCCCTCGACGAGCTGCGCCGACTTCTCGTCCAGGAGCCCCGCGGGCACGCGGGCATGTACGGGGGCTTCGTCGTGCCGCCCGACGACGACGGCGCCCACCTCGGCGTGCTGTTCTGGCACAAGGACGGGTACTCCACCGCCTGTGGGCACGGCACGATGGCGCTCGGAGCCTGGGCCGTCGACACCGGACGCGTCCCGGCCCCGGCCGACGGGTCCGCCGCCGTCCGTATCGACGTGCCCTCGGGGCGCGTCACCGCCACCGTCCACCGCTCGGCCGGGCGCACCACCGGCGTCACCTTCCGCAACGTCCCGACCCGCGTGGCCGCGCGCAAGGTCCCGGTCACCACCTCCTTCGGCGCCGTCGAGGTCGACCTCGCCCACTCCGGCGCCTGCTACGCCTCCGTCGCCGCCGGCACCCTCGGCCTCGACACGTCCCCGGCCTCCCTCCCCGCGCTCCTCCGCGCCGGACAGGACATCCGTGCCGCGCTCGCCGGCCACCCGGCCACCCTGCACGCCGAGGACCCACGTCTCTCCGGGGTGTACGGCGTCGTCCTGTACGAAGAGCTGCCCGACACCCCCACCGGCCCCCGCCAGCGCAACGTCACCGTCTTCGCCGACGGACAGGTCGACCGCTCGCCCTGCGGCTCCGGCACCTCCGCACGCCTCGCCCTGCTCGGCGAGGACGGGCGCCTCGGCCCGGGGGACACCCTGACGCACGAGTCCGTGGCCGGCACCGTCTTCACCGGCCGTCTGCTCGACGGCGGAGTCACCGAGGTCACGGGCCCGGCGTACCGCACCGGCACCCACACCTTCCTCCTCGACCCCCACGACGACCTGGGGACGGGGTTCCTCCTGTGACCGGGCCGCTCCGGATCGACGCCACGACCACGGCGCGCCTGCTGGGCCCGGCGGCGGCGACCGACGTCCTCGCCGAGGTCCTGCGCGCCGGGCTCGACCCCGAGGCCGGACCGCCCCGCACCGCCGTGCCCGTTCCCGCCGGCGAACTCCTCCTCATGCCCGCGGCCACCGCCGCCCACGTCGGCGTGAAGATCGCCGGCGTGGCCCCCGGGAACCCGGCCCGCGGCCTGGCCCGCATCACCGGCTCCTACCTGCTGCTCGACGGCTCCGACCTGCGGCCGCTCGCCCTCCTCGACGGCGCGGCCCTCACCGAACTGCGCACCCCGGCCGTCTCCGCGCTCGCCGTCCGCCATCTCACCCCGGGCGACCGGCCGCTGCGCCTCGTCCTCTTCGGCACCGGACCCCAGGCGTACGGACATCTGGAGGCCGTCCTCGCCGTCCGCGAACTCGCCGAGGTGATCGTCGTCGGGCGCAACCCGGCCGGGGTACGCGCCCTCGCGGGGTACGCGCGGACGCTCGGCGCCCTCGCGCGCCCCGGCACACCCGACGACGTGGGCAAGGCCGACCTCGTCGTCTGCTGCACCACCGCCCGCACACCGCTCTTCGACGGAACCCTGGTGGCCCCCGGAGCCGCCGTCGTCGCGGTCGGCTCGCACGAGCCGACCGCCCGCGAGACGGACACCGCGCTCGTGGTCCGCTCCGAGGTCTACGTCGAGGCGCGCACCGCGGCCCTGCGCGAGGCCGGCGACCTGCTCGTCCCGACGGCCGAAGGGGCGATCGAGGAGGACCACATCGCGGGCAACCTCGCCGAGCTCGTGACCGGCGTCCGCACCCCGTCGGCCGAACGCCCCCGGTTCTTCAAGAGCGTGGGCATGGCCTGGGAGGACCTGGCCGTCGCCGTGGCCCTGTACCGGGCGGCCCTCGCCGGCTGAACGACGCCGAACGCCCCGGCCCCGCGCGCGCGGGACCGGGGCGTTCGGCGTGCCGTCAGCCGGTCTCGGGGAAGTGGCAGGCGACCTGTCGGGCCTCTCCCGGTGCGGCGATCCTCAGCGGCGGCGCCTCCGTCCGGCAGACCTCCCGCGCCTTGGGACAGCGCGGGTGGAAGGTGCAGCCGGGCGGGGGAGCGGCCGGGCTCGGCGGATCGCCGAGCAGGGTGATCCGCTCCCGGGCCCGTTCGGCCGCCGGGTCGGGCAGGGGTACGGCGGACAGCAGCGCCCGGGTGTACGGGTGCGCGGGCGCCGCGTACACCCGCTCCTTCACGCCGATCTCCACGATTCGCCCCAGGTACATCACGGCGACCCGGTCGCAGACCCGTCTGACGACCGAGAGGTCGTGGGCGATGAAGAGGTAGGCGAGGCCGAGTTCGCGCTGGAGCCGTTCCATGAGGTTGACGATCTGGGCCTGGACGGAGACGTCGAGCGCGGAGACGGGTTCGTCGGCGACGACGAGCCGGGGGCCGGTGGCCAGGGCGCGCGCGATCCCGATGCGCTGGGCCTGGCCGCCGGAGAACTCGTGCGGATAGCGGTCGACGTGCTCCGGGATGAGTCCGACGAGCTCCATCAGCTCCGCGGCCCGCTTGCGCGCCCCGGACGCCGAACTCCCCTGGACCAGCAGGGGGTCGGAGATGATCCGGGCCACGGTCTGCCGGGGGTTCAGGGAGGAGTGCGGGTCCTGGAACACCATCTGCAGGTCGCGGCGGAGCGGTTTCAGCTCCCGCTGCGACAGATGGCTGATGTCCCGCCCGTCGTACGTGACGGAACCGGAGGTCGGTTCGAGGAGCCGCACGATCATGCGGCCGGTGGTGGACTTGCCGCAGCCGGACTCGCCGACGAGGCCCAGGGTCTCGCCGGCGGCCACGTCGAAGCCGACGCCGTCCACGGCCCGGACCGGTGCCGAGCGGGCGCGCCGCCCGGGGAAGGTCATCGTCAGGTCCCGAACGGAGAGCAGGGGCACGGAGGTGCCGTCGGTGTCCGGGCACGACGTCGTGGTGGAGGTGGTCGTGGTCACGGGGCGACCCCTTCGTACGCGGGGAAGTGGCAGGCGGCCGGATGCCCGTCCGGGCCGCGGAGGAGCGGGCGCTCGCCCGCGCAGCGCGCCCGCTCCTCCGCGGAGCCGACGGCCGCGCGGGGGCAGCGGGGTGCGAACGCGCAGCCCGGCGCCGGTTCGAGCAGGGACGGCGGGCTGCCCGGTATCGCCCGCAGCGGGCCGTCGTCCCGGTCGTCGAGCCGGGGCAGCGAGTCGAGCAGGCCACGGGTGTAGGGATGGGCCGGGGAGGTGAAGAGGGCGTCCACCGGGGCGTGTTCGGCGGCCCGTCCGCCGTACATCACGAGGACCTCGTGGGCGACGCGGGCGACCACGCCCAGATCGTGGGTGATCATGACGACCGCGAGCCCGCGCTCCTGCTGGATCCGGGCGATCAGCTCCAGGATCTGGGCCTGGACGGTGACGTCCAGGGCGGTGGTGGGTTCGTCGGCGATGAGGAGGTCGGGTTCGCAGACCAGGGCCATCGCGATCATCACGCGCTGACGCATGCCGCCGGAGAACTGGTGGGGGTACTCGCGGACCCGGCGGCGCGGTTCGGGGATGCCGACCTCGCCGAGCGCCTCCACGGCCCGTTCGCGGGCGGCCGCGCGGCGGGAGCCGAAGTGGACCCGGTGGTGCTCGGCGATCTGTTCCCCGACGCTGTAGTACGGATGCAGGCTGGACAGCGGGTCCTGGAAGATCATGGCCATCCGCCGGCCGCGCAGCCCGTTGAGCTCGCGTTCGGGGAGACCGATCAGCTCGCGCCCGCCGAGGGTGACGGAGCCGGTGACCTCGGCGCCGGTGTGCAGGCCCATGACGGCGAGCGAGGTCACGGACTTGCCCGAGCCGGACTCGCCGACGAGGCCCAGGGTGCGCCCGGGCGGCACGTCGAAGGCGAGCGAGTCGACGGCCCGCACGGGCCCGTGGCGGGTGGGGAACGTGACCGTCAGGTCCCGTACCGAGAGGAGGGGGGCGGGGGCGGCCATCAGTACCTCACTCGCGGGTCGACGACGGCGTACAGCAGGTCGACGACCAGGTTGGCGACGACGATGAAGGTGGCGGCGAGCAGGGTGACCCCGAGGATGACCGGCTGGTCCCCGGTGGACAGGGCCCCGTAGAAGAGGCGTCCGATGCCGGGCAGTCCGAAGATGGACTCGGTGATCACGGCGCCCGCCAGCAGCCCGCCGAGGTCCATCCCGAAGATGGTCAGGATCGGGGTCACGCCCGCGCGCAGCCCGTGCTTGACCACGACCGTGCGGCGCGGCAGGCCCTTGGCGCGGGCGGTGCGGATGTACGGCTCCGCCATGCTCTCGATCATCGCGCCCCGGCTCTGCCGGGCGTACATCGCGGCGTACAGGACGGCGAGCGCCAGCCAGGGGAGCAGCAGGTTGACGGCCCAGGCGAGCGGGTCGGCGCCGAACGCCACGTACTGCGGGTAGGGCAGCAGTCCGGTGACCCGGATCAGCCCGAAGATCAGCAGTACCGACGTGAAGTAGACGGGCAGTGAGGCGGCGGCGACGGCGCCGACCATCAGGGCGCGGTCGGTGAGGGTGTCCTTGTGGAGGGCGGCGGTGACCCCCGCCGAGAGCCCGAGGAGCAGCCAGAGGGCGGCGGCCCCGAGGGCGAGCGAGGCGGAGACGGGCAGCCGGTCCACGAGCAGGTCCCAGACGTTCTGGCTGTTCTCGTACGAGTAGCCGAGGCACGGGAAGCCGCAGTGCAGGGCGTACTGGCCGCTGCCCATGGTGCGCCCGGTGAAGATGCCGGTGACGAAGTCGGTGAACTGCCGCCACAGCGGGGCGTCGAGGCCCATGTGGGCGCGGATCGCCTCCAGGCGTTCGGTGCTGCACGACTTGCCGCAGGCGGCGGCCGCCGGGTCGGAGGGGAGGACGTAGAAGATGGTGAAGGTGACGGCGGCGATGGCGACGAGGACGCCGAGCACGCCCAGGAGCCGGCGGCCGAGGTAGAGGATCACGTGCCGCTGCCTCTCGGGTCGAGGATGTCGCGCAGCGCGTCGCCGAGGAGGGTGAACGCGAGCACGGTGAGGAAGAGACAGAGGCTCGGGACGAGGAAGTACATGGGATCCGTGTCGTAGTAGGCCACGCTCTCGGCGATCATCTGGCCCCAGGACGGGGTGGGTGGCCGGACGCCCACGCCGAGGTAGCTGAGGGCGGCCTCGGTGGCGATCATCCCGGGGACGATCAGCGTCGTGTACGCGATGACCGGCCCGGCGACCCCCGGCAGGATGTCGCGGGCGAGGATCCGCCAGGGGCCCGAGCCGCCGACGCGGGCGGCGTCGACGTACTCGCGGTGCTTGAGGGAGAGGGTCTGCCCGCGGACGACCCGGGCGATGCCGGGCCAGCCGAAGAGACCGATGACGGCCGTCATCAGGACGATCCGGTTGACGTCCCGGGCCACCGACATCATCGCGATCATGAAGATGAGGGAGGGGAAGGACATGGTGAGGTCCATCAGCCGGGACAGCACCGTGTCGGTGCGGCCGCCGAAGTAGCCGGCGGCGATGCCGGCCGCCGTCCCGGCGACGACGACGATCGCCGTCGCCGAGAAGGCGATGAGCAGGGAGACCTGGGCCCCGTGCACGACCCTGGCGAACAGGTCGCGGCCGGTGACGGGTTCGACGCCGAGCCAGTGCTCGGCCGAGACGCCGCCGAGCGGTCCGATGGGCAGGCCGCCCAGGTACGGGTCGACGGCGCTCTTGTCGAACTCCTCGGGGCCCCAGCCGCCCAGCGAGCTGATCAGCGGGGCGGCCACGGTCATGAGCGCGAAGAAGGCGACGACGGCGAGCGACAGCTTCACGGAGGTGCGGCGGCGCAGCTCCGCGCGGACGAGCTGCCACGGACCGCCGCCCGTTCGCGCGGGCGGCGCCGTGGGCGTGGTGGTGGACGTGGTGGTCATCGGGGCGGCTTCCTTCAGCTCGCGCTCTTCGCGGGGTCCTTGAGGCCGACCGTCGCGTAGTCGATCTGTCCGCCGAAGGAGGTGTGGCCGTAGGCGCCGGCGATGTTGGTGCCGATCAGCAGGGGCTTGCGCTCGACGACGCCGGGCGCGGTCGGGGCCTTGGCGAGGATCTGGGCGTCGAGCTCCTGCCACGCCTTGTTCGCCCGCCGGGCGTCGGTCATCGCGGCGATCTCGTCCATGCGCTTCATCGTGGCGTCGTCACGGAAGAGAGAGTGGTTGCCGGAGTTGCCCTTCTCCTTGATGTAGCGGCCGTCGAAGACGAAGGGGAGGAAGGTCGAGCCGGAGGGGAAGTCCGGACACCAGCCGGTGTACGTGAGGTCCGTGCGGTTCTTGGTGTCGCCGATCGTGTCGTAGAAGGCGGACGGGTCGACGGTCTCGATGGTGACCTTGATCCCGGCACGGCCCAGGGACTGCTGGATCGCCTCGCCGATGGCCTTGTCGCCGGTGGAGACGGTGATGCTGGTGGTGATGCCGTCGGCCTTGCCCGCCTCCTTCAGGAGCTGCTTGGCCTTCTCGACGTCGCCGGTGAGCGGGATCCTCAGCGTGTCGGGCTGCTTGCCGCCGAAGAGGGAGCCGGGCATGAGCGCGCTGGCGGGGTCGTTGAGCGCGGGACCGCCGGAGGCGGTGAGAAGGGCCTCGCGGTCCAGGGCGTACTGCACGGCCCGGCGGACCCTGACGTCGTCGAACGGCGCGCGGCCGGTGTGCATCTGCACCATCTCGGTGCAGTTGGTCGACTCGGCGAGGAGGCGCGCCCTGACGCCGGGCTCGGTGAGCACCTTGGGGGTGGACTCGGGGCGGAGCGAGGCCCAGGCCACCGCGGAGGCGTCGGGGCCGGTGGAGGCGATGAGGCGGTCGTCGACCTGGTTGGCCTTGAGGCCCATCGTGACGACGATCCGGTCCGGGTACGCCTTGCGGACGGTGTCCGTGGAGGCGCTCCAGTGGGTGTTGCGCACGAGGACGATCTGCTTGTCCCGGGCGTACGTCTCGATCTTGTACGGCCCGGAGGAGAAGGGCCGGTTGTCGTACCGCGGTCCCTGGTCCCGGGACTTGGGGACGGGGCTGAAGGTCGGCAGCGTGGTCGCGTAGGAGAACTCGGCGAAGGGCTTGCGGAGTTCGAAGACGATCGTGCGCTCGTCCGGGGTCTTCACGGAGTCGAGGTGCCCACCCTGCGCCGGGCCCTTGTAGCCCTCGGCGCCGACGAGGTAGCGGGCGGCGTAGTCGGGGCCGCCGGGCAGGTCCGGGGAGAAGGACCGCTCCACGTTGTACTTGACGTCCTGGGCGGTGATCGGGGTGCCGTCCTCGTACTTCAGCCCCGGCTTGAGCCTGAAGGTCCAGGTCCTGGCGCCGTTGGAGGAGACGCCGAGGTCCTCGGCCAGGTCGGTGGTGAGCTCCCCGCCCTTCGCGCCCGGTTCGGCCTTGTACGTGAGGAGGGTGCGGTAGAGCAGCCGCGTGCCGAAGTCCATGTCGCCCATCACCCAGTTGCGGGCCGGGTCGAGGTGGGTGAAGTCCTGGTTGGACAGGATGGTGAGGGTGCCGCCCTTCTGCGGGGTGCCGCCGACGACCGCGCCGTTGTTGGAGATCGCGGGGTTCTCGCGGTCCCGGGTGGAGCTGTCGGACGTCGTGCCGCCGGCACAGCCGGTCGCGCCGAGGGCCAGGGTCGTCACCAGGGCGGTGGCCAGGGTGCGCGTGCGCTTGTTCATGAAGGTCACTC
Source organism: Streptomyces sp. Qhu_M48 (assembly GCF_051305195.1). Classification (NCBI taxonomy): domain Bacteria; kingdom Bacillati; phylum Actinomycetota; class Actinomycetes; order Kitasatosporales; family Streptomycetaceae; genus Streptomyces; species Streptomyces sp. Qhu_M48. Next base: position 3,659,792 of record NZ_CP195432.1, read on the forward strand.
CGAGAGAGCGGTCGGACAGCCAGGGCTGGAATGTGACCTGTAACATAGTAATGTGAAATTGCACTGACAAGGTGTCGTGGCCTCCGTTACGCATCCGTGTCCGGGCGGCGCCAGGTGGGCCTCCCGTCGACTGGAATGCTCCGCTTCGGGGTCTTGGCAAGGTTCAGTGCCATGTGAAATATTACTGCTGTGCCCACGAGAAAACCCTCGGACCTCATCGTCGTCGGCGCCGGCGTCGTCGGCGCGGCCTGTGCCCACTACGCCGCCCTCGCCGGCCTCACCGTCACCGTCGTCGACCGTGGTTCCGTCTCCGGCGGAACCACGGGCGCCGGGGAGGGCAACCTCCTGGTCTCCGACAAGGAACCGGGACCCGAGCTCGAACTCGCCCTGCTCTCCACCTCGTTGTGGCGGGAACTCGCCGAAGAGCTCCAGGAGCGGGTCGAGTACGAAGCCAAGGGCGGCCTCGTCGTCGCGGCGGACGAGGCCGGGATGGGAGCCCTGCGGGAGTTCGCGGCCCGTCAGGAGAAGGCGGGCGTCACCGCCCAAGAGGTACCGGGGGACCGGCTCCACGACCTGGAGCCCCACCTCGCCCACGGCCTGGCGGGCGGCTACCGCTACCCCCAGGACGCCCAGGTGATGCCCGCCCACGCCGCCGCCCACCTGCTGCGCACCGGCGGCGACCGCGTCAGGCCGCGCCTGGGGGAGGAGGTCGTCGGCCTGCTCACCGGCGCGTCCGGAGAGATCCGCGGCGTACGGACCACCGCGGGGGAACTCCACGCCCCGTACGTCGTCAACGCCGCCGGAACCTGGGGCGGCGCCCTCGCCGGACTCGCCGGCGTGCACCTGCCCGTCCTGCCCCGCAGGGGCTTCGTCCTCGTCACCGAACCGCTGCCCCGCGTGGTCCGCCACAAGGTGTACGCCGCCGACTACGTGGCCGACGTGGCCAGCGGCTCCGCGGCCCTGCAGACCTCGGCGGTCGTCGAGGGCACCCCGGCCGGGCCCGTCCTGATCGGCGCCAGCCGCGAACGGGTCGGCTTCGACCGGAGCCTCTCCACCGAGGTGCTGCGCCGCCTCGCGGCCGGAGCCACCGCCCTGTTCCCGGCCCTCGCCGCCGTGCGCGCCATGCGGACCTACCTCGGATTCCGCCCCTACCTGCCGGACCACCTGCCCGCGATCGGTCCCGACCCGCGCGTCCCCGGACTGCTGCACGCCTGCGGACACGAAGGCGCGGGCATCGGGCTCGCACCGGCGACCGGGCGGATCATCGCGGCCTGCCTGACCGGCGACCGGCCGCCCCTCGACATCGATCCGTTCCGTCCGGACCGGTTCGCCGCCCCCGAGAGCCCCACCGCCCCCGGAAGCCCCGCCGCGTCCGAGCGCTGAGGCGCGCCCGTACCGTCAGCGTCCCCGTCACCGTCACGAGAGGAGGGCCCGTGGCCCGCACCCCCGCCGACCTGGTCGGCGCACAGCCCGATCCGCCGTTCGAGATCACCTTCGACGGCCGGAGCGTCAGCGCCCTGCCCGGACAGACCGTCGCCGCCGCCCTGTGGGGCGCCGGCATCCTCGCCTGGCGCACCACCCGGGACGGTGGCCGGCCGCGCGGTGTCTTCTGCGGCATCGGCCAGTGCTACGACTGCCTGGCCACCGTCAACGGCGAACCCAACCGCCGTGCCTGTCTGGTCCCCGCCCGGCCCGGCGACGCGATCACCACCCAGGAAGGACACGGCCATGGCCGCCTCGCCGTCTGAGCCGGACGGAGCGCGCGCGGCGGGCGAGCCGTACGACCTCGCCGTCGTGGGCGCCGGCTCCGCCGGGCTCGCCGGCGCCGTCGCCGCCTCCGAACTCGGCCTCTCCGTGGCGTTGCTGGACTCCTCCGCCCACTCCGGCGGGCAGTTCTACCGGCATCCGGCGCCCGCGCTCGGAGCCGTACGGCCCGAGGCCCTTCATCACGACTGGTCCGCCTTCTCCGATCTGCGCCGTCGCCTGGCGGCGAGCGGCATCACCCGTCTCTCCGGGCACCACGTGTGGTCGGTGGTACGCGAAGCGGACGGGACCTGGGCGGTGCACGCGGTCACCGGCGCCGACGGAACCGCCGAACGGCCCGCCCTGGTCCGGGCCCGGACCCTGCTGCTCGCCACGGGTGCGTACGAGCGCCAACTGCCCTTCCCCGGCTGGACCCTGCCCGGCGTCGTCGGCGCCGGGGGAGCGCAGGCCATGCTCAAGTCCGGGCTCGTGCTCCCCGGGCGCCGCATCGTCGTGGCCGGCAGCGGCCCCCTCCTGCTCGCCGTCGCCTCCTCGCTCGCGGCGGCGGGGGCGAAGGTGCCCGCCGTGGTCGAGGCAGCCGGCTATCTGCGGTACGCCCGCAGCCCCCGCGCGCTCGTCACCAACCCCGCGAAGGCGGCCGAGGCCCTGACACACGGGGCCGCACTGCTCCGGCACCGCGTGCGGGTGCTGCCGGGCAGCGCGGTCACCGAGGTGCACGGCACCGACCGGGTGGCGGCCGTCACCGTCACCCGGCTCGACCGTGACTGGCGGCCCGTGCCCGGGACGGGCCGCCGGATCGCCTGCGACGCGCTGGCCGTCGGGCACGGCCTCGTCCCCCAGATCGAGCTGGCCACCGCCCTCGGCTGCGCCACCCGTCCGCTGCCGGACGGGACCCTGGGGCTCGCCGTGGACGGCGACCAGGAGACCTCGGTACCCGGACTGTGGGCGGCGGGCGAGACCGGTGGCGTGGGAGGCGCCGGACTCGCCCGGACCGAAGGGGAGCTGGCGGGACGCGCGATCGCCGCCCGGCTGCGGGGCCGCCGGGCGGAGTCCACCGGCGGGACCGGCGGGCTGCGCCGCCGCCGGGACCGTATGCGCGCCTTCGCCGACGTGATGGCGGCGGCCCACGCGCCCGGCCCCGGGTGGCCCGGGTGGCTGGACGACGACACGGACGTGTGCCGCTGCGAGGAGGTGACCGCGGGGCGGGTGCGCGAGGCGGCCGCCGACCTCGGTGCCCACGACGCGCGGACGGTCAAACTCCTCACGCGGGCCGGCATGGGCTGGTGCCAGGGGCGGATGTGCGGGACGGCGGTGGCATGCCTCGCGGCGCGCGGCGGCCCCGCCGAACCGCCCGCCGAACGGCGTCCGTTCGCCGTGCCCGTCCCCCTGGGGACGCTCGCCGCGCTCGGCGATCCGGTCGACCCGAGCGGCGAGCGGCACCAGGACGCCCCCTAGAGCGGGGCCGACGGGGAGAAGGCCACGCCACGGCAGCTCCCTTTACGCAACTATAAAATGTCACATTCTACAGAAAGGTCCGTCGCCATGACCGACACCACCTGGAACACCACCCGCCCCTGGCGCGGCATCATGGTCGCCACCACCCTGCCCTTCCGGGACGACCTGAGCGTCGACCACGACGCCTACGCCGAGCACGTCGCCTGGCTCCTCGCCAACGGCTGCGACGGCGTCGTGCCGAACGGCTCCCTCGGCGAGTACCAGACCCTCACCGACGAGGAGCGCGCCCAGGTCGTCCGTACCGCCGTCGAAGCCGCCGGCGACGGCGCCCGCGTCATGCCCGGCGTCGCCGCCTACGGCAGCGCCGAGTCCCGCCGCTGGGCCGAGCAGGCCGCCGAGGCCGGCTGCGGCTCCGTCCTCCTCCTGCCGCCCAACACCTACCGCGCCGACGAGAGGGCCGTCCGCGCCCACTACACCGAGGTGGCGGGCGTCGGCATCCCGGTCGTCGCGTACAACAACCCCGTCGACACCAAGGTCGACCTCACCCCCGGCCTGCTGGCCCGCCTGCACGCCGACGGCAGCATCGTCGCCGTCAAGGAGTTCAGCGGAGACGTCCGCCGCGCCTACGAGATCGCCGAACTCGCCCCGGAGCTCGACCTGCTGATCGGCGCGGACGACGTCCTTCTGGAGCTCGCCGTCGCCGGTGCGGTCGGCTGGATCGCCGGCTACCCCAACGCCCTCCCCGTGAGCTGCTCCGAGCTCTACCAGGCCGCGGTCGCGGGAGACCTCGCCACCGCCGTGCCGCTGTACAGGTCCCTGCACTCCCTGCTCCGCTGGGACTCCAAGACGGAGTTCGTCCAGTCCATCAAGCTCTCCATGGACATCGCGGGCCGCCGGGGCGGCCCGACCCGTCCGCCCCGGCACCCGCTCACCGGAGCGATCGAGAGCGGCGTACGCACCGCCACCGAGAAGGCCGTCGCCGACGGCCACCGCTGACCACACCCGCGCGAGCCCGCACCGAGCCGGCCGCGCACGCGAGCCCCCACCGAGGCAGCCGCGCGCGAGGCCGCGCGCGGCGGGAGACCAGGGCCGGCCTCGGCGTCGCCCCCCCCGGTCCACCGCCCCGGGCGTCGCCCCCGTCCACCGCCCCGCGCGTCGGGCTCCTGTCCACCGCCCGCGCGTCGGCCTCCGCGCCGTATCTCCCGACCCGTACGACCCCTTACCCGGAGGCTTCCTCCTGTGACCGACGCCCTTCCCACCGTCACCTCCCGCAACCCGGCCGACCCGGCCGACGTCATCCTGCGGATCCCCGCGCCCGGCGCCTTCGCGGCCGTCGACACCGTCGAACGCGCCCGGGCCGCCCAGCCCGGCTGGCTCCTCGGCGGAGCCGCCGCCCGTTCGGCGGGCCTCGGTGCGATCGCCTCCGGCATCGAGGCCGCGGCCGAGGAACTGGCCGCGCTCGCCGTGCGCGAGGTCGGCAAGCCGCTTGCCGAGGCCCGGGCCGAGGTGGCCCGCACCGCGGCGATCTGGCGGTACTACGCCCAGGCCCCGTTCGAGGCCACCGGCGCCGTCCACGAGACCGCGGCGGGGCCCGGACTGCTGCTCACCCGGCGGCGACCCCACGGCGTGGCCGGACTGATCACCCCCTGGAACTTCCCCTTCGCCATCCCGACCTGGAAGGCGGCCCCGGCCCTCGCGGCGGGGAACACCGTCGTCCTCAAGCCCGCCCCCGAGGCCACGGCGTGCGCCCGGCGGCTGGCGGAGATCGTACGGCGGGAGCTGCCGGAGGCGGTGTTCACCGTGCTGCCCGGTGGGGCGACCGAGGGCAACGCGCTCGTCTCCGCCGCCGACGTCGTCTCCTTCACCGGCTCCACCCCCGTCGGACGGGCGGTGGTCCGTGCCGCGACCGCCCGGGGCATCCCCGTCCAGGCCGAGATGGGCGGGCTCAACGCCGCGCTCGTCCTGCCCGACGCGGACATCGGGCAGGCGGCCGCGCACATCGCCGCCTCCGTCGCGGGGTACGCGGGCCAGAAGTGCACCGCCACCAGCCGCGTCGTCGCGGTCGGCACCGCGCTCGACCCCTTGCGTGAGGCGCTCTCCGAAGCCCTGCGGGCCGTCCCCGTCGGCGATCCCGCGGATCCGGCCACCGTGTGCGGGCCGCTCATCCACGAGAGCGCCCGCGACAAGGTGGCCGACGCCTGCCAGGGGCTCTCCGTCCTCGCGGGCGGCACGGTGCCCGACCGGCCCGGCTGGTACGCGGCCCCGACCCTGGTCGAGAAGGTCGCCCCGGGGCATCCGCTCCTGCGTGAGGAGGTCTTCGGGCCGGTCGCGTCCCTGCTGGCCGCCGACGACCTCGCGCACGCGATCCGGATCACCAACTCCGTACCGTACGGCCTCGTCACCTCGGTGCACACGGCCGACCTGAACGCGGCCCTGAACGGCCTCGACCTGCTCGACACCGGGATGATCCGGATCAACGCCCCGTCCACCGGTGTCGACTTCCACCTGCCGTTCGGCGGCGCCAAACAGTCCGGCCACGGGCCCCGCGAGCAGGGCCGGGCGGCCCTGGAGTTCTACACCTCCGGCCGGACGTACACCCTGGCACCGGCGGGTGCCGCGACGTGACATCGTACGGTGGTGATGTCAACCGGACCGAAGGGATCACCACCGTCATGGGGCACCTGACCCACCGCGACCTCAACGCCTCCCGGGAACGGCTCCGCGACCAGGTCGCCCATGCCCTGCGCGCCGCCCTGATCTCCGGAGAGCTGCGTCCCGGGGTGGTGTACTCCGCGCCGACCCTCGCCGAGGACTTCGGCATCTCCGCCACCCCCGTCCGCGAGGCGATGCTCGACCTGGCCCGAGAGGGACTCGTCGAGCCCGTGCGCAACAAGGGGTTCCGGGTCACCGAGGTCGACGAGCGCGACCTCGACCAGTACACCGAGATCCGTGCCCTCATCGAGATCCCGACGGTCGGCAGGGTCACCGGGATCGCGTCCCGCGAGGACCTGGAGGCGCTCCGCCCGGTCGCCGAGGAGATCGTGCGCGCGGCCCGCGAGCACGACCTGATCGGCTACCTGGAGGCCGACCGGCTGTTCCACCTCACGCTGCTCGGCCTCGCCGGCAACGAACGGCTCGTCGAGACCGTCGGCGACCTGCGCAAGCGGTCGCGCCTGTACGGCCTCACCGCCCTGGACCGGAGCGGCGATCTCGTCCCGTCGGCGGAGGAGCACCTGGAACTGCTCGACCTGATGATCGCCGGCGACGCCGAGGGCGCCGAGCAGTGCATGACGCGGCACCTGGGCCATGTCCGCTCCCTGTGGGCCGAGGGCAAGCGGGAGCGGTAGCGCCGGACTACGGAGGGGGGCGGGTTTCCTTCGGTGGACGGACGACGGCCGCGCATCGATGCAATGTCACATCCGACCGGCCTTTCCGTGGCCGTGGAGGGAACCCGTCAACCCCGCGTACGCGACCGTCGACCACACCTTCACCGTCCGTCCTCCTGGACCCCGGCGACCCCGGCGACCCCGGCGGTCCTGGCGGTCCCCCCAGCTCGGGAGCCGCTATACGATCATGAGAAGGCCCTGGGGAGGGGCCGGTCCGACGACGGGGACGGGGAGCGGCGAGCAGTGCGCACGGGTGGGGAGAAGGATGGATCGTCCGTGCCGGACGACGTCTGGGAGCAGTTCCTGCGGGACTCCGTGGACGGGGTGCCGGACGCGCCGAAGGAGCCGTCGGCGCGGGCCCGGACGGTGGCGGGACGGCTGGGTGACCAACCTGCCGGGGAACAGGGCTGGCGTACGTACACACCGCCCCCGCCCCGGCGGGGGAAGGGCTGGTACGTGGTCGGGCTGCTCGCCGCGGTGGCCCTGCTGGTGGCGGCCTTCGACCCGTGGGACATGATCGGCTCCTCCGGCGGGGAGGGGCGGCCGGGGCCGCCGCTCGCCCAGGAGTCGGGGCGGCCGACCCAGGCGCCGCCCGTGGAGCCGGGCGGACGCCCCACGCTCGACGACCCGTTCAAGGGCTCACCCGCGGCCCGTTGGGCCGACGGTACGGCCGGGATCACGGTCCCGGCCGCCCAGGCGACCGGCTGGATGGACAAGGCGCAGGTGGCACGGTCCCTGCGGAAGAGCCGCGACTTCCTCGCCGCGGCCGGCCTCGACCCGGCCGTGCTGCGCGGTGAACGCCCCACCCGGGCCATCGCCCTGATCAACCCGCACCAGCCGGACATGAAGACGTATCTGACGGCCGCGTTCCGCACGCCGAGTGCGGAGAACGACCCGCTGCTCCTCTTCAGCCGGTTCGATGCCTCCCACGCGCGCGTGGTCGGCGACGTCGTGAAGACCCGGGGCCGCCTCACGTACCGGGAAGGTGAGCGCGGCGCCCTGGAGGTGACCGCCGACGTCACCTCCGTGTATCCGGTGGTCCGGGCGGAGGCGGGCAGCGACGAGGTAGTGCGCACCGTCGTGCGGCGCGAGGTGGTGATGAGCTGGGACGACCCTTCGAAGATCATCACCGAGCCCGGAACCTTCTCGCTCGTCTCGTACAAGGTCGACATGACCAACGGCGGCTGCGACGACCACAGCGGCTACTTCCTCCCGGAGTTCGGTGCGGAACGCGGCGCCGACCGCTCGACCGGCGGGGAGACCGTCGACCCGTACGACCGCAGCACGCCGATCTCCGAGGGCGTGGGGAGCGCCGACGGCGGGTGCGGGACGGCGACGCGCTCGTAGCCGTTCCCCGTCCCGCCGGATACCGCACTCCGTTCCGATTCCCGGCCGCCGTTCCATGGTCACGCGCGCGCGTGACGGGCACGATGGGGGGCACCACGCGGAGCGCTCCGAGGGCTCCGACAGGTGGCCGACAGGAACCGGAAGGGACGAGTCCTCCCATGCCCCAGCAGTACGGCGACTACCAGCACGAGATCTACTTCGACGGACTCTCCGGTGTCCTTCCGACACTGCCGATGACCTTCGCCGAACTGGAGACGAAGGCGAGGGCGGCGCTCCCGCCCTCGCTGTGGTCGTACGTGGCGGGCGGCGCGGGTGACGAGCACACCCAGGAGGCCAACGCCACGGCCTTCCGCTCCTGGGGACTCGTACCGCGCATGATGGTCGGCGCCGACCGGCGTGACCTGTCGGTCGACCTGTTCGGACTGAAGCTGCCGTCCCCGCTGTTCATGGCGCCCGTCGGGGTCATCGGGCTCTGCGCCCAGGACGGGCACGGCGACCTGGCGACCGCCCGCGCCGCCGCCCGCACCGGCGTGCCCATGATCGCCTCCACGCTCACCGTCGACCCGATGGAGCAGGTCGCCGCCGAGTTCGGAGACACGCCGGGCTTCTTCCAGCTCTACACCCCCACCGACCGCGACCTCGCGGAGAGCCTCGTGCACCGGGCCGAGGCGGCCGGGTTCCGGGGCATCGTCGTCACGCTCGACACCTGGATCACCGGCTGGCGACCGCGCGACCTCGCCACCAGCAACTTCCCCCAGCTGCGCGGCCACGCGCTCGCGAACTACACCTCCGACCCCGTCTTCCGCGCCCGCCTCGCCAAGGCCCCCGAGGAGGATCCGCGCGCGGCCGTCCTGGAGTGGGCCGGTGTCTTCGGCAAGCCGCTCGTCTGGGACGACCTGGCCTGGCTCCGCTCGCTCACCGACCTGCCGATCGTCCTCAAGGGCATCTGCCACCCCGAGGACGTCCGCCGGGCCAGGGACGGCGGGGTCGACGGCGTCTACTGCTCCAACCACGGCGGCCGTCAGGCCAACGGCGGGCTGCCCGCCCTCGACGCGCTGCCCGGCGTGGTCGCCGCCGCCGACGGTCTCCCGGTCCTCTTCGACTCGGGGGTCCGCTCCGGGGCCGATGTCGTCAAGGCGCTCGCCCTGGGCGCGACGGCGGTGGGCGTCGGCCGCCCGTACGCGTACGGGCTGGCCCTCGGGGGCACGGACGGCGTCGTCCACGTGCTGCGCTCCCTCCTCGCCGAGGCCGACCTGATCATGGCCGTCGACGGCTACCCCACCCTCGCCGACCTCCGCGAGGAGGGCGCCCTGCGCGCCGTCCGCACCTAGCCGCGTCAGTCGAGGGTGTCGGGGTCGGGCCCGGTGCGCAGCCCGCGGTCCAGGCCGGCGAGGGTGCTCAACTCCTCGTCGGAGAGGGCGAAGTCGAAGACGTCGAGGTTCTCCCGGATGCGCGCGGGGGTGACGGACTTCGGGATGACGACGTTCCCGAGCTGGAGATGCCAGCGCAGCACGACCTGGGCGGGGGACTTCCCGTGCCGGGCCGCGATGCCGACGATCGCCGGGTCGGCGAGGACGGTGCCCTGGGCGAGCGGGCTCCACGCCTCGGTGGCGACGGCGTGCGCGGCGTGCAGTTCGCGGAGTTCCCGCTGCTGGAGCCCGGGATGGAGCTCGATCTGGTTGACGGCCGGCACGAGGTCGCTGCTGTCGAGCAGCCGACGGAGGTGCGCGGGCTGGAAGTTGGAGACGCCGGCGGCGCGGACGCGCCCGTCGGCGACCAGCTTCTCCAGCGCGCGCCAGGTGTCGACGTACAGGTCGCGCGCCGGGGTCGGCCAGTGGATCAGGTACAGGTCGACGTGGTCGAGACCCAGCTTGGCGAGGCTGTCGTCGAAGGCTCGCAGGGTGGAGTCGTACCCCTGGTCGGCGTTCCAGAGCTTGGTGGTGACGAAGAGCTCGTCGCGGGCGATGCCGGAGTCGGCGAGGGCCCGTCCGACGCCGGCCTCGTTGCCGTAGACCGAGGCCGTGTCGATCGAGCGGTAGCCGGCCCGGAGAGCGTGGCCGACGGCGGTGGTGGTCTCGTCGTCGGGCACCTGGAAGACACCGAAGCCGAGCTGCGGGATCTCCACGCCGTTGTTGAGCGTGACGGTGGGGAGAGGGGTCGTGGGGGTCATGCGGTACTCCTTGTGGGGGTGGGTGTGCTTCAGGCCGTGGCCGTGGCCGTGGCGGTCGCGGTCGCGGTCGCGGGGCGCCGGGGCGTGCCGGGTGCGGCCTGGCGTCAGTGGGGGCCGGCGGCGACGGGGACCCGCTGCCCGGTCGGCGCCACGGCGGCCGGGTCCCCGGTGCGGCGGCGCTTGTCGAGGCGTGCGGCGAGCACGGCCAGGAGCAGGGCGCCGCCGGAGAGGAGGGCGCCGACCCAGTTGGGGGCGGTCCAGCCGAGGCCCCCGGCGATGACGGCGCCGCCGAGCCAGGCGGCCAGGGCGTTGCCGAGGTTGAAGGCGCCGATGTTGGCGGCGGAGGCGAGGGTGGGGGCGGCCGAGGCCTGGTCGAGGACCCACTTCTGCAGCGGCGGGACGGTGGCGAAGCCGAGTGCGCCGATGAGGGTGAGGGTGACCGCGGCGAGCACCTTGTCGTGCGCGGTGGCGGTGAAGGCGAGCAGGGTGAGGGAGAGCGCACCGAGGGTGAGGAGCAGCATGGGCATCAGTCGTCGGTCGGCGAACCTGCCGCCGATGAGGTTGCCGAGGAACATGCCGATGCCGACGAGGACGAGCAGCCCGGTGACGGCGCTCTCGGAGTAGCCGGCGACCTCGGTCATCATCGGGGTGATGTAGGTGATGGCCGCGAAGACTCCGCCGAAACCGAGCACGGTCATCGCCATCGCGAGCCAGACCTGCACGTTCTTGAAGGCGGCGAACTCCGCGCGGACGTCCTGCGACTCGGGACGGCCCTCCTCGGGGATCAGCTTGGCGACGCCGAGGAAGCCGACGACGCCGAGGGACGCGACGATCGCGAAGGTGACGCGCCACCCGGCGGCCTGACCGATGTAGGTGCCCAGCGGGACGCCGACGATGTTGGCGACGGTCAGTCCCATGAACATCAGGGAGATGGCCGAGGCCTTCTTCTCGGGAGCGACGAGGTCGGCGGCGACGACGGAGCCGATGCCGAAGAAGGCGCCGTGGGCGAGGGAGGCGACGATCCGGCCGATGAGCATGACCCCGAAGGACGGGGCGATCGCGGAGAGCAGGTTTCCGGCCACGAAGAGTGCCATCAGGAAGAGGAGCATCTTCTTCCGGGACACCTTGGTGCCCAGCACGGTCAGGAGCGGGGCGCCGAACACGACGCCGAGGGCGTAGCCGGTCACCAGCCAGCCCGCTGTGGGGATCGTGACGTGGTAGTCGCCCGCGACCTGGGGCAGGACACCCATGATCACGAATTCGGTGGTGCCGATCCCGAAGGCCCCTATTGCCAGGGCGAGGAGTGCGAGCGGCATGGCTCAGCCCTTCCATGATTTCTTGAGGGAGCTGTTTACGTGCCTCCACAATAGTTGCATACGCGCTATAAGTGCAACAGCGGGTATTCGGTGCGCTCGGGATGGCGATGGGTGCATACGCGGGGATCCGGCGCCCTCGGGCGCCGGGTCGTCCCGCGGCAGCCGGGGTGGGGTGCGGGCATGCGAAACCGACCCCGGCGCGATGTCGGGGCCGGTCGGCGGTGCTGGTGTCGGGAGGTGTGAGTGATCGCCCGATCGGGTCACGTGCCGATCTCCGGCGGTGACGGGGGCCCGCCGTCACAGCGGCGGGGCCCGGCTCGGAACCCCCTCAGGGTTCGAGCCGGGCCCCGAGGGTCCGGTCGCGCCGAATCAGGCCATCAGGACCGAGTCGTCCAGGGCGCGCGCGCCGGGCAGCCGGTGCCGCGCGGCGATCAGCGCCGCGTCCACGTCACGCGTGCCGGTGGAGACGCACAGCGTGTACGCGACATCGTCGAGCCGCCGCCGCACCTCGGCGCTCCCGTTCTCCGCGTGCAGCGTGATGAGTGTCTCGTACTGCTCGATCAGATTGCTCAACACCGCGGGATGGGCCATCAGCACAGTACGTCTCCCCTCGCCGCCAGGGCGCCTGCCGCCCGGCTCGAACGGGCGCGTACCCCGGGTCCCCGGTTGTATGCGGTCCCGTCATCGGCCCGTTCCAGCCGCTTGACTTCCCTCCGCCCTCCTCGTGACGATCACGGGGGGAGTAGGGTCGTCTTAATTGCCGTACGGCAACGGTCGAGGCCGGGGTCGTACGGGAGGGGTGCGGTCCGACCGGGCCCGTGACCATGGGCGGTCCCTTCGGGTGTCCGGCGAGCGAACGAGGTTGAGGCATGTCTGAGACGACGATCGAGGGTCCCTCGGCCGCGCCGCGGTCGGGACCGGCGGCGGTGGGTGAGCAGGAGCTGCGGCAGTTCCTGGCAGGCCTCACCGCCGTACGGGACGGGGACTTCGGGACCCGGCTGCCCGACACGGCCGACGGGCTGATGGGCGAGATCTCCAGTGTGTTCAACGGGATGGTCGACCAGCTCTCCCTCTTCACCTCCGAGGTGACCCGGGTCGCCCGGGAAGTGGGTACGGAGGGGACCCTGGGCGGTCAGGCGAAGGTCCCCGGAGTCTCCGGAACCTGGGCGGACCTCACCGAGTCGGTCAACGCCATGGCCGGCAACCTCACCACCCAGGTCCGTGACATCGCCCAGGTCGCCACCGCCGTCGCCAAGGGCGACCTCTCGCAGAAGATCGACGTGGACGCCCGCGGCGAGATCCTGGAGCTCAAGAACACCATCAACACGATGGTCGACCAGCTCTCGTCCTTCGCCGACGAGGTCACCCGCATGGCCCGTGACGTCGGTACCGAGGGCATCCTCGGCGGCCAGGCGGACGTGAAGGGCGTCTCCGGCACGTGGCGCGACCTCACCGACTCCGTCAACTCCATGGCCGGCAACCTCACCGCCCAGGTGCGCTCCATCGCACACGTCGCCACCGCCGTGGCCAAGGGCGACCTCTCGCAGAAGGTCGACGTGGACGCCCGCGGCGAGATCCGGGAGCTGAAGAACACCATCAACACGATGGTCGACCAGCTCTCGGCCTTCGCGGACGAGGTGACCCGGGTCGCCCGGGAGGTCGGCACCGAGGGCAACCTGGGCGGCCAGGCCACCGTACGGGGAGCCTCTGGCACCTGGAAGGACCTCACCGACAACGTCAACGTGATGGCGTCCAACCTCACCGGTCAGGTGCGCTCGATCGCCCAGGTCGCGACCGCCGTGGCCCGCGGTGACCTCTCCCGAAGGATCACCGTGGAGGCGAAGGGCGAGGTCGCCGCGCTCGCCGACACCATCAACACGATGGTGGACACCCTGTCGGCGTTCGCGGACGAGGTGACCCGGGTCGCCCGGGAGGTCGGCACCGAGGGCCGCCTCGGCGGACAGGCGAGGGTGCCGAACGTGGCCGGCACCTGGAAGGACCTCACCGACAACGTCAACTCGATGGCGAACAACCTCACCGGCCAGGTCCGCAACATCGCCCAGGTCACCACCGCCGTCGCCAACGGCGACCTCTCGAAGAAGATCGACGTCGACGCCCGCGGCGAGATCCTGGAACTGAAGACCACCATCAACACGATGGTCGACCAGCTCTCCTCGTTCGCGGCCGAGGTGACCCGCGTGGCGAGGGAGGTCGGCAGCGAGGGCCGCCTCGGCGGTCAGGCCGAGGTCGAGGGCGTCTCCGGCACGTGGAAGCGGCTGACGGAGAACGTCAACGAACTCGCCGGGAACCTGACCCGCCAGGTCCGCGCCATCGCCGAGGTCGCGAGCGCGGTCGCCGAGGGAGACCTCACCCGCTCGATCACCGTAGACGCCTCGGGTGAGGTGGCCGAGCTCAAGGACAACATCAACGCGATGGTCGGCTCCCTGCGCGAGACGACACGGGCCAACCAGGAGCAGGACTGGCTCAAGTCCAGCCTCGCCCGGATCTCGGAGCTCATGCAGGGCCACCGCGACCTGGCCGTGGTCGCCGAGCTCGTCATGGACGAGCTGACCCCGCTCGTCTCCGCCCAGTACGGCGCGTTCTACCTGGCGGAGGACGGTTCCGACGGCGTCGAACTCGGCCTCGTCGGGTCCTACGGCCTCCCCACGGACGGCCCCCGCCGCGGCCGGTTCCGGCTGGGCGAGTCCCTCGTCGGGCAGGCCGCCGGCAGCCGCCGCACCATCGCCGCCGAGAACGTGCCCGGCGACTACGTCTACATCTCCTCGGGACTCGGCAGCACGGCACGGGCCAGCCTGATCGTGCTGCCGATCGTCGTCGAGGACCAGGTGCTCGGCGTCATCGAGCTGGCCTCCTTCTCCCCCTTCACCTCCGTGCACCGGGACTTCCTGGAACAGCTCATGGAGACGGTGGGCGTCAACGTCAGCACCATCGTCGCCAACGCCCGCACCGACGAGCTGCTGGACGAGTCCCAGCGGCTGGCCGACGAGCTGCGGGCGCGTTCCGAGCAGTTGCAGGTACAGCAGGACGAGCTGCAGCGTTCCAACGCCGAACTCGAGGAGAAGGCGGCCCTGCTCGCCTCACAGAACCGCGACATCGAGGCCAAGAACCTGGAGATCGAGCAGGCCCGGCAGGAACTCGAGGACCGGGCCCAGCAGCTCTCCCTCGCCTCCAAGTACAAGTCCGAGTTCCTGGCCAACATGAGCCACGAACTGCGCACCCCGCTCAACAGTCTCCTGATCCTCGCCCAGCTGCTCGCCCAGAACCCGACCCGCAACCTCACCGCCAAGCAGGTCGAGTACGCCGGCATCATCCACTCGGCCGGATCCGATCTGCTCCAGCTGATCAACGACATCCTCGACCTGTCCAAGGTGGAGGCCGGGAAGATGGACCTCAACCCGGAACGGGTACAGCTGCGCCGGCTCCTCGACTACGTCGAGGCGACGTTCCGTCCGCTCGTCACGCAGAAGAGCCTCGCCTTCACCGTCTCCACCGCCGCCGGCGTGCCCGTCGACCTGGTCACCGACGACTCCCGGCTGCGGCAGGTGCTGCGCAACCTGCTCTCCAACGCCGTCAAGTTCACCGAGCGCGGCAGCGTCGAACTGCGCATCGAGCCCGCGTCGGACGACGAACTGCCCGCGACGGTCCACCGCGGGGGCGCCGTGGTCGCCTTCCGGGTCACGGACACCGGCATCGGCATCGAATCCCAGCACCTGGAGGCCATCTTCGGGGCCTTCCAGCAGGCGGACGGAACGACCAACCGGAAGTACGGCGGTACCGGCCTCGGTCTCTCCATCAGCCGGGAGATCGCGTACCTGCTCGGCGGCGGCCTCACCGCCGCCAGCGAGCCCGGTCAGGGCAGTACCTTCACCCTCTATCTGCCCGTCGCCCGAGCCGACTTCAAGGAGCAGCCCGCCCTCGTCCAGGCCGCCGACCCCGACACGGAGCCGCGGACCACGACCTCCGACGACGGAGCCCCCACCGCCAGTCCGGCACCGGCGGGCCCCACGCAGGGCCGGCAGGCACGGCAGACCCGGCGCCTGCTCGTGATCGAGGAACGCCCGCGCGGGCTGCTCTCGCTCGTCGCCGAGAACGCCGTCGCGGAGCTGTCCGCCGGCCGTGACCGCGAGGGCCGCGAGGACCTGGAGCTGATCGCGGCCGTGGGGCCGCAGGAGGCCGCCTCCGCCCTCGCCACCCAGCCGTTCCACTGCGTCGTGATCGAGGTCGACATGGCCGACGGTGAGGCGCTGCGGTTCCTGGACGCCATGGACGGGGACGCGGCCCTGCGTACCGTCCCCGTCCTCGCCCACAACAACCGCCGACTCACCGACGAACACGAGCGGGCCCTTCAGGCACTCGCGGGCCGACGACCGCTGGAGCTGATCTCCAGCCTGGACGAACTGCGAGAGCGGATCGCCCTGCACCTGTCCGCCGACGAGCCGGGCGAGGTCGTGCCCCTGGTGCGCGGCGAGCACCGGCCGCCGGTGCCCCAGGCCATCGACTCCGCCCTGCACGGCCGCACGGTGCTCGTGGTCGACGACGACGCCCGCAACCTCTACGCCCTCAGCGGCATCCTGGAGCTGCACGGCGTCAACGTCCTGCACGCCGAGAACGGGCGCGAGGGGATCGAGGCCCTCACCGCGCACCCCGAGATCGACCTGGTCCTGATGGACGTCATGATGCCCGAGATGGACGGCTACACCGCCACCTCCAGGATCAGGCAGATGCCGGCCCACGCCGGACTGCCCGTCATCGCGGTCACCGCCAAGGCCATGCCGGGCGACCGCGAGAAGAGCCTCGCCTCGGGCGCCAGCGACTACGTCACCAAGCCCGTCGACGCCGACGACCTCATCGACTGCATCCGGCGGTGGCTGCACGACGGATGACCCCGCCCCTCGTCCCGCCGGCCCGTACGGAGCCACCCGGCGGATCCCGTGACAGCGCCGCCCGGAGGGCCCCGCCCCCTCGGCTCCGCACCGTGTCCCCCACCGTCCCGCGGCCCGGAGCCGCCGTATCCGAGGAGTCCCCGTCTTGAGTGCTCCCCACCGCCACGGCGGCGACCCCGCCGTCGGCCCCCAGGGGGACGTCGCTCCGCCGCCGACCGATCCGGCCGGGGCCGCCACGGCGACCGCCCAGCCGGACACGGAGCGCCGCGCCCCGGAGGACCGCTCCGCCGTCGGCCCGCTGGCCGATCCCGCCGCGGAGGACCGCTCCGCCGTCGGCCGGCTGGCCGCGACGGTGGAACGACTCCGCGGAGAAGTACGCGCCGCACACGCCGCGGCCGAGGGCCGTGCCCTGATCGAACTGGCCAAGGGCGTCATCGTCGAGCGGCTCGGGTGCGGCCCCACGCAGGCGGCGCGGCAACTCGCCGTGCTGGCCGAGCAGGCCGGGCTCTCGCAGCTGGAGCTGGCCGCGGACATCATCAACCAGGCCTCCCGCGACCGGGTCTCCGAGGTCGCCGACGACTTCGTCAGACGGACCGCGGCCGAGGCGGGCGGGCCGGCCACGGTCGCCGACGCGTCGGTCGCCGTCCGCCTGCGCACGGCCGAGAGCGCCGCACTCAACGCGGGGGACAGCCAGGTCGTCGCCGAGTCCCTGCTCGCGCACGCGCTCGCGCCCCTGGGAGCGAGCGCCGTCGCCATCTGGACCACCGGCACCGACTCCTCCCTCACCCTGCGCGGTCACGCGGGCTTCGGCGCGGACGAGCCCGCCCGCTGGCGGTACGTACCGCCGGGGGTGGCCACCGCGGCCCGGCAGGCGCTCACCGGCCGTCGAACGGTCTGGTTCCCCTCGCTCGGAGCCACCGGCATCCCCTCGATCGGCCACGCACGCCACCCCGACGGCGGCCGGGTGGTCGTACCCGCCGGAACCGCCGGCCGGATCCACGGCGTCCTGGAGATCTGCTGGCCCCGACCGCTGGATCCCCAGCCCCAGGCCGTGGAGCGCCAGATCGAGGCCCTGGCCGAACTGTGCGCCCACACGCTCGAGGCACCGTCCGCGCAGCCCGTGCCGGTACGCGCGGCCCCGCCCGACGAGCTCTCGGAAGTCGTCGAGCTCGTCGACGGGCTCTACGACCCCGTCCTGATCCTGACCCCGCACCTGGACACGGACGGCCATCTGCGGGACTTCCGCATCCGCCACGCCAACGCGCACTTCCAGGACCCCGCGGGCCGGCCCCGGAGCGCCGTGGACGGAGCCCTGCTCCTTGAGGCGTATCCCACGACGGCGGGCGAGAGCGAACTCTTCGAACGGATCGAGCGCGTCTACGCCACCGGGGAGCCGTTCCGCTCCCGCGGGACCCGGCTGACCGCCCTCGTGGACGAGGTGCCGCTCGCCTCCGCCGCCGACATCAGCATCAGTCGGCACGGCGACAGCGTGGTGCTCGTCTGGCGCATCGAGGACGAGGCCGCCCGGCTCGCCAGCCTGCTGCAGCACGCGCAGCGGCTCGGCCGTATCGGCGGCTTCGAGGAGGACGTCCTCACCGGAGAGATCACCTGGAGCGGGCAGCTCCACGACCTCTTCGGCCGGGACACCGGCGAGGCACCGGTCTCCGTGCGCGACCTCGCCTCCCACGCCCATCCCGACGACGCCGTCGCCATCGGCCGCTTCCTGCGGGCGGTGCTGCACCAGAGACGACCGAGCTCGACCGCCTTCCGCATGCTGCGCCGGGACGGAGTGACCCGCCACATCCGGGTGATCGCCGAACCCGCCCTCGATCCGGACCGGCGGCTCCTCGCCGTGCGGGGCGCCTACCAGGACATCTCCGCGCAGCACTGGACGGAGGTCGCCCTGGCCGCCACCCGTGACCAACTCGCCGTCACGGAGCAGGAATCGGCGGAACGCAACCGCCTTACCCTTGAGCTGCAGCACGCCATCATGCCGCCGACCCGGGCTCCGCTCGCCGCCCCCGGCCTCGACGTCGCCGTGCGCTACCGGCCGGCCGAGACCGAGTCCCTGGTCGGCGGCGACTGGTACGACGCCGTCGTGCTGCCGTCGAAGAAGATCCTGCTGTGCGTCGGGGACATCGCCGGTCACGGCATAGGAGCAGCCACCGGCATGGTGGTCCTGCGCAACGCCCTGCGCGGCCTCGCCGTGACCGGCGCGGGCCCCGGGCAGCTGCTGTCCTGGCTGAACAACGTGGCGCACCACCTCACGGCGCAGGTCACGGCCACCGCCGTCTGCGGCGTCTTCGACCCCGAGACCCGCACGCTGCGCTGGGCCAGAGCCGGACACCTGCCGCCGGTCCTCGTGCGGGGCCCACGGGCCACCGCCCTGCCGATGCTGCAGGGAATGCTGCTCGGGGCGCTCGCCGAGGCCGAGTACGAGGAGGCGGAGATCCAGCTGGAGCCGGACGACACGCTGCTGATGTACACCGACGGACTCGTCGAACGGCGGGACACCTCCGTGCACGACTCCGTCGCCCAGCTCCTGACCATGGCGCAGGCACCCGCCGAGAACCTCGAACGGCGGCTCGACCTGCTGCTGACGCACAGCAAGTCCGACACCGACGACGACACGTGCCTGATCGGCGTGCGGGTCTCCTGACCGCACGGCACCACCGACCATTCCCCCACCGTGGAAAGCAGGGAAACATGACCGAGCGAGAAGTGAACCTCGACGTCGAGGTGGAGACCCGCGACGCCGGCACGGCGGTGCTCACCGTCGGCGGCGAACTCGACCTGGACACGGCCACACTGCTCCATCACCACCTGGCCAACCAGTTCCTGCACGGCCGACGCCACCTCGTCCTCGACCTCACCGCTCTGAACTTCATGGACTCGTCCGGACTGAACGTCCTCATCCGGGCGGCGCGGGAGGCCCGGGAAGCCGGGGGTGACCTGCATCTCGCCGCGCCCGCCCCCGCCGTGCGGCGCATCCTGGAGATCACCGGTCTGACGATGACCACGCCTCTGCACGCCGACGTGGCGGAGGCGCTGGTCGCGGTGGACCGGGCCGCGTAGACGAAGGGCCGGTGCGGTCCCGCCCGGGGAGAGGACCGCACCGAAGGCACGAGGAGGAACGGGAGCACGTGGAAGAGATCGCCGACGTCGAGCGGGCGCTGCGGCTCGCCGCTCCGCACCTGCTGGTGAGCGTCGTGGAGGAGGCTCTGCGGGAGCACTGCGGGGCGCGGCGCGTGGAGCTCCGGCTGGCCGACTACGGACTGCGCTCGCTCCAGCTCGTCGGGGACACGCCCCACGCGGCACGGGCGGTCCTGATCCACGACAGTCCCCAGGGGCGTGCCTTCGGTGCCCAGGAGCCGTACGTCACCCATGAGGTCGACGCCGTGGAGGCGCACCTGCCGGTCACCGTCAGGGGCGAGCGGATGGGCGTCCTCACCGTGGCCCTGTCGACGGGGAGCGATCTCGCGCGGCTGCTGCCCGACCTGTGGCAGATCTGCGAGGCCCTGGGCCACGAGATCCTCGTGGCGGAGCGCGACACGGATCTGTACGACCTGGCACGGCGGGCCGCGCGCCTGACCCTGGCGGCCGAGATGCAGTGGCAACTCCTCCCGGGGCGCTCGTGCGCCCGGGCCGAGTTCGCCCTCGGCGCGCACCTGGAGCCCGCCTACGCGATCTTCGGGGACAACTACGACTGGTCGGCCTCGGCCGACCATCTGACCCTGACGGTCACCAACGGCATGGGGGAGGGCATCGAGGCCGCGCTCCTGACGAGCCTCGCCATCAACGCGCTCCGTAACGCCCGTCGGGCCGGCCTCGGCCTCGCGGACCAGGCGGCCCTGGCGGACCAGGCCGTGTACGCGCAGTACCGCGGCGGAGCGTTCGTCTCCGTCCTCCTGCTGCGCTTCCACCTCGCCACGGGGGAGGTGGAGGCCGTGGACGCGGGCTCGCCCCGCCTGTGGCGACTGCGGGACCGCTCCGTCGAGCCCGTCTCCTTCGAGGCCCAGCTGCCCCTGGGCATGTTCGAGGAATCCGTCTACGTCCCCCAGCGCTTCACGGTGCGTCCGGGGGACCGGCTGCTCTTCGGCAGCGACGGTGTGTACGACGCTTCCTCACCCGACGGGGAGAGCTACGGAGACCGGGCGCTGGCCCGCGCGCTCACCGCGACGAGGCTGCTGCCGCCCACCCAGGTACCGGGCGCGGTCCTGCGAGAACTCGCCGCGTATCACGGCGCCAATCCGCTGGAGGACGACGCGCTCGTCGTCTGTCTCGACTGGCGGGGGCGGGAGGGCTCGACCGGCTCCGTCACCCCGGAGTCCGCCGGCTCCTGACCCCGTCCGTCCCCTCGCGTCCCCGTGTCCCGTCCGGGGCCGTGACGGTGGACCACCCGTGTCCACAGTTGCCGTGTGGCAACTGTATCCTTGAGGCAACACCTGGCTCGTGCCCGGGGGAGACACGTAGCAGGTGACCAGAGGGTGGCGAGTGGGACATGGGGCACGCGGCCGGCCGGAGCGGACGGCGCGCAGACGTCAGGCGGTCCGGATGTCCTTCAGCGGCGCGTCCGAGCGTCTGCCAGGTGAGGCGGAATCCTCGCCCAAGGCGTCCTGGAACCCGCTCAGCCCGCGCAGCAGCGCCTTGCGGCTCGCCGGGGACATCGCGGAGATGACGGTCAGCAGGGCCTCCTCCCGCTGGACCCGGAGGTCGCGGAGGTACGCCTTGCCGCGCGCGGTCAGGTGCAGTTCGAGCTGCCGGCGGCTGACGGAGCTGGGCAGTCGTTGCACGTATCCCAGCGCCTCCAGGCGATCGCACATCCGGCTCACCGACGGCGGCGCGGAGCCCAGCAGGTCGCCCAGGGTGCGCAGGCTGATGCCCTCCTCGCGATCGAGGCTGTACAGCACGCGCAGTTGAGTGGCCGAGACCGGTGTCGACGACACCATGTCCCGGCCGCGCTCCCACAGCACCTCGAGAAGCTCGATGAGCTCGCGGGCGGCCTGTGTCGTCTCCTGCGGTTCCCCCGGGGACGGGGCGGGGTTCATGGGCATCGCTACCGACACTCCTCAGACGTCCGGGGCCGAGGACTTCGGCCTTGCGACTCGCCGGTCATCTCCACATCTCTCCAGAAGGCGGTACGGATACGGTGGATCGACGCGTGACCACGGAACGCGCGCTGCGCGGGGCGCCGCCACACCGGCTTCTGGACTCCCTCCGTGTCAATCTGGCGCGGCACGTCGCCGCACTCTCCGTCGACCTGCTGCTCGTCGACTACGGGCTGACGTCACTGCGCCCCGTCGAACCCGTGCAGGCTCGGACCGGGGTGCAGCACGTGGCCCTGGGGTCAGGGCCCGCGGGTCGCGCCTTCGCCACACAGCAACCATATCTTTCCGGTGGTGACGGGCCTACGGCGACCGCGTTCCTTCCTGTGACGGTTCGTGGCGAACGGTGTGGCGTCCTCGTGGTCGTCCTGCCCTCGGACCGGGCCACCACACCAGGGTCGATCGAGGATCTCGTGCACATCGCCGAGACGCTGGGACACGCGCTGCGGGTCGCCGACCGGCACACCGATCTGTACCGCCGGACGCGCCGGACCCGCCCCCTCAGCGTCGCCGCGGAGATGCAGTGGGGCGTCCTCCCCGGACGGTCGTGCACAGGCGCCGAGTTCGACCTGCACGCCTACTGGGAGCCCTCGTACACCTCGGGCGGGCACGTACTGGACTGGTGCGTGACGGAGGAGGAGCTCACGCTGGTCGTCGCCAACGGCACCGGCCCCGGCACGCGGTCCGCCCTCGTGAGCAACCTCGCCCTGAACGCGCTCCGCAACGCCCGCCGTGCCGGACTCGATCTGGTCGGCCAGGCGAGCCTCACCGACCAGGCGCTGTACGGGCAGCACCGGGGGGAGAGATCGCTCTCCGCCCTTCTGCTGAGCTTCGCCCGTCCCACCGGCGAGGTGCGGGTCGTCGACGCGGGCTCGCCGACCGTCTGGCGGCTGCGCGGGGGCGTGACCGAGCGGATCGAGCTGGAGCGCCAACTGCCCCTCGGGATGTTCGAGGACACCGTCTACGCCACCCAGCGCCTGAGCGTCCTCCCCGGCGACCGGCTGGTCTTCGTGGCGTGCGACCAGGGCGAGGACACCCCTGACGGCGACGACGATGCGCTCGACCGCTCCGTCGGCCCGGCGGTCGACCGGACCCGGAACGTCCCCGGCCGGGACGCGCCCCAGACCGTCGTGCGGGCGCTGCGGGAGGCACCCGGCACCATGCCCGACCACGTCCTCGTGCTCTGTCTCGACTGGCACGGCCGCGGCCCCGGCGCCGAGCGGCGGGAGCCGGCGGACGAGGACGCGCGGACGATCTGACGCGGCACGGGAGGACCCCTCGGAGAGACGCGAGGAAACGATTCCGTCATCCCCCCGCCAGGAAGGCGGTCCGGTACGTACGCTTTACTCTCTGCCACGGAAGAATGGAACGCGCGAAGCAGGGAAGAGCGCGTTACGAGAGGGAAGCATGGCACGCAGCCGTGTGAGGGGGGGGAGGAAGGGTCTATGACGGACGCGATCACTGAAGAACGGGCGACCCGGGGGCCGGTGCGGTCCGTGGCTGTCGACTACGACGGAGCCGACCACGGCATGATCGGCTCAGCCCGTGATGTCACCGCGGACTTCCTCACCGCCTCGGCGGCGGCACAGGGGCCGCCGGTGAGCCGCGCATGCGTCGACGTGGCACGGCTGGTGGTCAGCGAACTGGTGACCAACGTGGTGCGCCACGCGCCGGGGCCCTGCGGCCTGCTGCTCGAACTGTTCGAGGACGCCCTGGAGATCTCCGTGTACGACCGAGCGGAGACCTCGCCGGTTCCCCGGGGCCACGACCCCGGCCGCATCGGCCAGCACGGGGTCGAGATCCTCGTCGCCGTGTGCGAGAGCGTGAGCGTGGAGCCGCTCCCGTCGGGCAAGCGGGTCAAGGCCCGCCTGCGCCTCACCTGAGCCCGCCCCTCCGCGTGCCGCCGCTCGACGGAAATTTTCTGGATCACGCAGGCATGGGCTCCGGGAGTCGGGGTACGCGGCCGCTCGGAGGAAGACAGGTTGTCACTGTAGGAGGGGTGGTCGGAGTGCTGGCTCCAGTGCCGACGGAGATCAAGGACCGGACCGAGGAGACGGTGGTTCTGCCCGTCGTCGAAGCTCCACGGAAGGTCGCGCCGAAGGACGCGCGGGAGCTGTCGCGGGTGTTCTTCGACAGGATGGCGGTACTGGAGGAGGGCACCACCGAGTACCAGTACGCGCGCAACACGCTGATCGAGATGAACATGTCGCTCGTGCGCTACGCGGCCGGCCGGTTCCGGGCCTCCCGCGCCCACGAGATGGAGGACATCGTCCAGGTCGGCACCATCGGTCTGATCAAGGCCATCGACCGGTTCGACCTCTCGCGCGAGGTCGAGTTCACCACCTTCGCCGTCCCGTACATCGTCGGGGAGATCAAGCGGTTCTTCCGGGACACCTCCTGGGCGGTCCACGTACCGCGCCGGTTGCAGGAAGCCCGGGTGGAGCTGGCCAAGGCCACCGACGAGCTGAGTTCCCGCCTCGGCAGGGCACCGAGCGTCGCGGAGCTGTCCGCGCTGATGAACCTCTCGGAGGACGAGGTCATCGAGGCCAGGGTCGCCTCCAACGCGTACAACTCCACCTCGCTCGACGCGGCGGTCGCCGGCGAGGAGGAGGACGGCGGGGCCACGCTCTCCGACATCCTCGGAGCGGAGGATCCCGCGCTCGAACTCTTCGAGGACGTCCACGACCTCGCCCCCCTGCTGGGCGGGCTCGCCGAACGCGACCGGCTCCTGCTCCACCTGCGGTTCGTCGAGGAGCTGACGCAGGCGGAGATCGGCCAGAGGCTCGGTGTCTCCCAGATGCAGGTGTCACGCCTGCTCTCGCGCACCATCGCGCGTCTGCGGAAGGGCATGCTCGACCCCCTGGAGGCCTGACCCTCCAGGAAAGCCCGGACCCGTCGTCCGGGCGGAACCCGTGACCTCCGCCGACCGGCGGAGGTCACGGCGCGTCTTCGCTGTGTCCGCACACCCAGGCGAGCGCGGCATGCACGCCGCGGTTGTACTCCCTGGGGCCGGGACGGCTGGTGGGATCCTCGGCCTGCACCACGGCCGCGTCCACCTCGGCGGTGAGCGTCTCCAGGCCGGGGACCTCCTGGGCGGTGTCGCACCCGGTGACGGGCGAGCGTTCCGCACCGCCGAGCGCCCAACTCAAGGCCGCCGTCGCCCCGCTGGAGAACTGGGGCGACGCTCCCTCGGGACCCGCCGCCCCCGCACCCAGCCGCTTCCGGGCCAGCTCGACGTCCGCACGGGCCCGCGTACCCACCAAGGGCTCCTCGCCCACTCGTCTCTCTTCGTGAAGGCTCATACCCCACGACTACCCCCCGCCCGGCCGCTGATGTCCGGTACCGACGGACGACGACCGCCACCACCCCGGCGGCGCGGTGTCACCGAGGTCCACCGGAAATCGGTTGTACCCGCCACGAATGAGATGGCTCTTCCGTGGTAGACGATCCCTCTGCCCTCCGGGCCGCCGGTGCCGCCGGCTCCCGCCGCCCGGTGCGCCCGCCGCGCTGACACCGAGCGTGACCGAAAGGGATGAGGACATGCTGGACGAACCACTGTCGATCGTGCCGGACATCTCGATCGCCGCGGCCGTGGGGCGGCGCGCGCTGCCCAACCGGCTCTGCGCCGCCTTCACCCGATCACTGGGCGCCCAGGGGGCGACGCTCTCGCTGCTGCCACGCGTCGAGCACTGGCAGCTCCTGCACGCAACCGACGAGTCGGCACTGCAGGCGGAGGCCGCGCAGTTCGCCCGCGCCCAGGGGCCCTCGGTCAGCGCCGCCCTGGAGATGCGGCCCGTATACGTCCCCGACCTGCTCGACCCTCCGCGCGGCTGGGGCCCCGGCCCGTCCGAGGAGTTCCCGGGGACGCGGCCTGTACTGGCGCTCCCGCTGCATACCCCGCACACCCCGATCGGCGTGATCTGTCTGTACTTCACCGAGTCCGCTCGTGTGACGGACACCCACATCACCCAGGCGCAGAGCGCGGCCGGGCTCGCCCTGGAGGCCCTGCTCCGCTGGCGGCCCGTGCACGCTGGCGCCGACAGCCGACGCCCGCTCTGGGCCACGGACACGCGTGCGGCGCGCTGGGAGCGCATCCATCAGGCCGCCGGCTACGTCGCCGCTCAGGAGGACTGCGCCGCCTCCGAGGGGCTGGCCCGGCTCCAGGAGGTGAGCTCCCGGGACGGCCAGTCGCTCCTCGACGTGGCCGACAGCGTCCTGCAGCCGTCGCACACTCCGCCCACCGGGTGACCTGCGACGCGCGGGCGGAGATCCTGGGCTGCGGGCACGCCTGGGCGCCGGCCGCCCGGCGGCCAAGCCCTGACGGTGCGCCACCCGGCGACCGCCGAGGCGGTGGCGGCGCTCCTCATCACCGGGGGACCCCCGGAACCGACGGCAGCCCGGACGGCCCGTACAGTCCACCGGCCGCCGGATCCGAGGACCCGGCGGCCGGTGGGGTGTCGCGACCGAGGCGATGATCAGTCGTCGAGGGCGTCCAGGACGGTGCCGAGGTCGACGAACTTGAAGTCGGTCGCGGGACGGTCGCCGTCGCCGGGGGCGTCGTGCCCGTCCTGGACGACGAGGAGCCCGCGCGGGTACAGGGAGCCGAGCGGCGCGTTCAGCGCCGCCGCGCCGTCGCACTCCTCGGACCCGTCGAGGGACCCGCCCGCGGGCGCGACCCGGAAGCCGCCCTCGTACTCGTTGCGGTCCGCGAGCTCCCGGTCGTAGGCGGCGAACGTGTTGTCACCCTGGCTGGAGGCGAGCAGGTACCCGTCGCCCCCGGACTCGGTGACCAGCGTCAGGCCTTCGACGTCCGCGGAGATCCGGGTCCCGCCGTAGCCGGGATCGGCGCCGGGGGCGCACTCCTCGGTCTCCTCGTCGTAGGTCCCGGGGACGCCGAACTCACGGACCTTGTCGAGCAGTTTCGGCGTGCCGGTGAGGTCGGCGCGCAGGCGCCAGATGCCGATGTCCTCCTGACCGGCGTAGAGGGTGCCGTTGGCGGGGTCGACGACCATGCCCTCGACCTGCGGCAGCTCGCCGGGCTCGGCGCAGGGAGCCCACGACGTGCCGTCGGGCAGCCGGAAGGTGGAGGGCAGGTCCAGGGTGCGGACCGTGCGGTACGTGACCTTGCCGCCCGCCGCCGGGAGCAGTTCCAGCAGGGCGATGCTGGTCCGCTCACGGCGACTGACCAGGGCGAAGGACTTCCCGGACGCCGGGTCCGTCCAGGTCGCGAGGCCGTACGCGGTCCGCTGGTCGTTGACCTCGGCCTGGTCGCGGGAGAAGACGGCCGGCGCGGCGGGGTCGGTGACGTCGGTGAGCGGGCCGCCCGCGCGGTCGCGGTCGATGCGGTAGAACCGCAGCCGGTCGTGGCCCCGGTCGCTGGTCACGGCCAGGTCGGCGCGGCCCGAGGAGAGGCGCAGGCCGTGGACGAGGTCCACGTTGTTGAACCGGCCCGGGGCGTCGTCCGGAGCCTCGGCCGGCGGCGCGGCGATCGACTGGACCGGTCGCGCGTCCAGGTCGTAGACGCGCAGCCCGCCCTCCTTGGCGGTCGCTATGACGAGGCTGCGGCCGGGGGCGGCGGCGTTGCGCCAGATCGCCGGGTCGTCCGCGTCGGCGTTGCCGCCCTCGTCGTCGTCGTGCAGCACCGGCGTCTCGGCACGGGGCGTCACGGCGGGCAGCGAGGCGCCGGAGCCACGGTGGTGGGCCTGGGCCGGTACGGCCAGGGCCGCGGCCGCGAGCGCCGTGGTCACGACGAGCACGAGAGAGCGGGCGGTGGTGGGTCGCGTCACGCAGGTCTCCTCAGCAGGGTTTGTACGTCCTGCGTGAGCGTGGTGCCCCTCCGTGTCGGCAGGGCGCCGCCGCCCGACCGGAGACCCGAAGTCCAGATGTACGCACGGTGAACGACGGCGCGGGCCGCGACTGGTGTCGCGGCCCGCGCCCCTGCCTACCCGTCCGTGATCAGGCGGGGTTCTTCACGTCCGCGAGGTAGTTCGCGCCGATGAGGCAGTCGCGCATCTCGTACCGGGGCGCGGCGGAACCGGTCCAGCGGAGGAACCCGGTCGTCCCGGTCGCGGTCGACATGTCGATGAACCGGCAACCGTCGTACAGCACCTTGCCGTTCGTGGTGGCGGTGGACCCCGTCGTCACCTTGTGGGAGCCCATGAGGCCGCAGTCCTCGTAACGCACCATCGGACCCCGGGCGCCGTTGGCGTTGAAGTCGTACACGTGCGTCACCGCGTCCGGGGCCCAGGACTTGAAGCTCAGAGCGGTGTCGTCGCACGACACGAAGGTGATGCTGCCCTTGTACCACTGCGAGTCGATCACCTTGTGGCCGACACCGCGCAGCTCGAACCGGATGCCCTGCGCGTACAGCCGCGCGACGGAGTCCGCGCGGGTGGTGGCGTCGGCGGTGAGCTGGAAGAACGTACCGGTCGACGCGGCGTCGGTGAGGATGTAGGAGCCGCCGACGAAGTTCATCGAGCCGCCCCGGTTGTTCTTCACGAACACCCCGGACTGGTACTCCACCTTGCAGTCGCGGAACCAGTAGTTGAGGAACTGGTCCTGCTGCGTCGCGGCCGGGGTCATCCCCATGACGAGGAACGCGTCGGAGTACGAGCCGCCGACCTGACAGTGGTCCCAGCCCATCTCGCTGTTCAGGTTGGACGTGGTGGCCGGCCCGTCCAGGCCGATGCCGCGCTTCCAGCTGCCGCGCCACTCGACGTCGGTGTACCAGGTGTCCTGGACGCCGTAGTCGGCCGACGAGTAGGCGTAGTTGAAGCTGGACGTGGCGTTGGTGCTGGTGAACGTCAGGCCGGAGATCCGGATGTTCTTGTAGCGCTGGTAGTTTGTCCACAGCGTGGTGTCGTTCGCCGCGGGCGAGTACACGATCCGCGACAGCCGCTTGCCGTATCCGGTGATGGTCACACCGTCGACGATGCCGCCGTTCCCCTCGCCGTTGACGTTCGGCAGGAGCGAGTCCGGCTGCGTCAGGAGATAGGTGCCGGGCGGGATGACCAGAACCTTCTTCGGGATGGCCCCCGAGATCGGCCCGGGCTGGAACGAGGCCAGCACCTCGGCGGCGGCCGCGCGGAAGGCGGCGTCACTCGCGGTGGCACCCGTCGGGTCGGCACCCTTGCTGATGACGTCGACGCTGTACGGGTCGTCCCCGGAACCCGCCGCGTACGCCGGGCTGCTCCCCATCGCCACGGCGCCCGCGGCGGCGCCCACCCCGGCCGTCGCCATTCCGCGGATGATGGAACGACGGTCCATGCCTCTGGTCATTTCTACCCCCAAAGCAATGATCATGAGAAAGACATGACATACGACCACGACTGGAGTGCGAACGCAAGATCGATTTACGCGACGAGGACCACGTTCCGCCGGTACACCTGGGCGAGTTCGGCGGTGAAGCGGTGCGCGAGCGATCGTCCCCGCCGAGAGGTGGGCGGCCGTCAGGAGACCCGTGCGGCGAGGCGCGCCATGGCCTCCTCCAGCTCGCGCCGCGCGCCGAACGGGACGAGTGCGGCGCGCCCGGGGACCCGTACGCCACCGGTCAGCGCGACCCGGGTGTGCCCGCCCTCGTCGACCGCCGCCATCCCGATGACCAGGAACCGGCTCTGCAACCAGCACCAGCCGGGGCGCAGCACGCCGTGGAAGTGCGCCCGCAGCCCGAAGCGGCTGCGGGCGAGGGCCTCCACCCGCTCACCCTCGCGCCGCAGGACCCGGACCGACCGCATGTCCGGCTGGAACTCCCCGAAGCCGCCCTCCAGGTCCCCCATCACCTGCCAGACCCGGGGGAGCGGCGCGGGGAGCACCCGCTCGACGAGAGCGGCGCCCCGGACACCGGCGACCATGACACGCAGCCGCCGCACGTCGTCGAGCACGACACCGTCCGCAGCGCCCGGGCCGGCAGCGGTGGCCGCGTCATCCGCGGTTCCGGTGCAGGCAGCGGTGATGGAGCCATCCGCAGGGCCCGCGTCAGCCGCAGCGTCCGCACCGGCAGCCGTGCCCGAGTCGGCGACCGCCCCGTCGCCCGCCATATCGGCATCCGCTGGACCCGCCGTATCGGCATCCGCCGGACCGACGCCCGCCGGAAACCCCTCCGCCGGTCGCCCGGCCCTGTCCTCGTTCACGCCGACCACGCCTTTCGGAAGCTCTGCCGGGCCCGGTGCAGCCGGGACTTCGCCGTGCCGGGCGGTACGCCGAGCAGCGCCGCCGCGGACTCCTCGTCCATCCCCTCGACGTCCCGCAGCACGAGGACGGCCCGGTGCGCGGGCGACAGCCGTGCCAGGACGTCGCCGATGTCCGCGGCCAGCTGTGGATCACCCCGCTCGGGTACGTCGGCGAGCTCGGCCGGCCGGGCCCGCCCCGCCCGCTTCGCCACCCGCACCGCCTCCCGTACGGAGATCGCGCGCACCCACGCGTAGAGCGTCCGCGGCTCCCGGAGCGAGCCCAGCGAGGTGAAGACGGCGACCAGCGCCTCCTGCGTGGCGTCCGGGCCGTCGTCCAGCGCGATCGGCCGGCAGATCCGGGCGATGTACGGGGTGAGGTGGTCGAGCAGGTCGTGCAGGGCCAGGGTGTCGCCGCGCCGGGCGGCCCGGACGAGCGCGACCCCCCGGTCGAGGGGGTCAGCGGGCGGCACGCAGGGCCGCCACTCCGAAGACCAGGCACAGGGGTGTGTAGACCAGGGCGTTCAGCCAGGGGAAGGCCGTCCCCGAGCCGTCCCTGCCGACGACGATCCACACCAGGCCGACCGCCCCGCGAAGCAGCATTCCGACGGCGACGACGGCCGTGACGAGGCGCGGGAGGCCGCGCCGCCGACCGCCCCCACGCGCGTGGACCGCGACGGCGAGCGAGGCGCAGCCCTCGACGGCCGCGAGCGGCAGGACGACAGCGGGCCCGAAGGAGACGACACCGCCGAGGACGGCCAGCGACAACGTCCGCTCGTCGGCGGCGGGCCAGGTCAGCCCCGTGGCCCAGTAGAGGTGCGCCAGCGCGAGGACGGCGAGCAGCGCGGCGACGGCGCGCCCGCCCGTGATCGTGCGAGGCCGCTCGATGTCGACGACCGCCATGGGGATCCCCCTCCGTTCCGAGGTCGGCGCCGCTGCGCGCCGACATCCCAAGGAGGAGTCGTACCGCCCGAAGGTTCCCTGTGACCCGCCTCACATCGACCTCGGCGGGAGCCCTCCACCGACCTCGACGGGAGCCTCACATCGGCCGGTGCGGCGGTGGCCGGGAACGCGGACGACCCGTGGGCCTTGGTCCCGTCCGCTCGAGTTCGGACGGGAGCCGACCGGATGTGCCGGCGGCCCACGGGTCGGGTGACTGCGTGGTTTTCGGCAGGTGGCCTGCCGAGGTGCACAGAGTGTGCGACGGCAGGCCGTTAGCCCGCAGTCACCTCACGAATCCGAAAAGAAACCATGTTCTCGGATCACCTCCTTTCAGCGTGTGCCCACAGCCTAGGAAGGCCCGGCGCGCCGCTCAACCCATTTATCCGAGCGGATTCCGTCCCGGGGTTCGGCGACCCGTCGTTCAGCCGAGTTCGGCGGCCACCAGAGCGGCCGCCCCGGCCACCAGCGGGTCGACCGGTGCCGCGTCCTCCGTGAACCGCGTGGTCATCACGGTGAGCACGATCGGGCCCCCGTCCGGCGGCCAGGTGACGCCCGCGTCGTTGTTGCCGCCGTACCGTCCGCCGCCGGTCTTGTCGGCGAGGAGCCAGTCGGCGGGCAGCCCCTTGCGGAACCGCTCGCCGCTCGTGGTGTTGGCGAGCATCCAGGTGGTGAGCCGCTCCCGGTCCGGACGCGGGAGCGCGCCACCGAGCAGGAGCCGCCCGTAGGTCCGTCCGATGGCGCGGGGCGTGCTGGTGTCCGTCTCGCGCCACGGCTCGGCCGAGTTCAGCTCGGGCTCCCAGCGGTCGAGCCGGGTCGTCCGGTCGCCGATCGACCGGGCGAACCGGGTGATCGCGGTCGGCCCGCCCAGCTCCCGGAGGAGCAGGTTCGCGGCGGTGTTGTCGCTGTAGCGGAGGGTCGCTTCGCAGAGCTCGGCGACGGTCATCCCGTGGGCGAGGTTCTCGGGCAGCTCCGTCCTGGGGGAGTACCCCGAACGGGCGACGTCCGCCGCCGTGTAACGGATGCGCCGGGCCAGGGACGTGCCGTCGTGGTCGAGGTCGCGCAGTACGGCCGCGACGGCGAGGGTCTTGAACACCGAACACATCGGGAAGCGCTCGTCGGCGCGGTACGCCACCGAGCGCCCGGTCCGCACGTCGTGGGCGAAGACACCCAGCCGTGCGGAGTGCCGCCGCTCCAGCTCCCGCAGCCGAACGACGAGACCCTCGCCACCCGGCCCGGCGGCGTACGCCGTACCGCCGAGGGGCGAGGCGAAGGAGAGCGCGGCGGCGGCGCCGAGCGTGAGTGCGGTACGACGGGACGGGGCGATATCTGCGATGGACAAGACTGTTCCCTTCCGAAGCGATCCCTGCACCGGGAAACACGCGCCGCGACACCTGCCCGGTTTCACCGAGGACCCTTTCGTATCAGCCGTCCCGCCCCTGCCAGGTGGTGACACAGACTTCGTCGTCCTCCCGGTCGGCGAGTACCCAGAAGGCCGGTGCCCGCTCCTCGGACACGAGCCGGCCGCCGGCGGCCAGGGCCTCGCCGATCCGCCGCGGCGCCTCGTCGTGCGGAAGGCTGAGGTCGACGTGGATGCGATTGCGCTGCGGACGCGGGGCGTCCATCCGCTGGAACCAGATCGCCGGGCCCTGCCCGAGCGGATCGACGAGCGGATCGCAGGGGCCCTCGGCGCCCGCCTCGTCCGCGTACCCGAGGACCGCTTTCCAGAACGGCCGGATCGCGGCGATGTCGAGCGCGTCGATCGCCAGCTCCAGGAGCTGGACCGAGCGCGGAGCCCCCGTGGAGATCTCGGGCTCGGCCCGCAGCCCGAGGCCGCGCACGGCGGTGGAGACCCGGTGCGCGAGGTCGACGTCCCGGGTGGTGACCCCGCGTGCGCTCAGGACTGCAACCTCGCAGCCTCGACGCCCGGGACGGCCCGGCACCGGACCATCGAGGGCGAGAGGTCGTCAGCGCCCGCCGAACGTCCAGGACTCGATGTCGCGGTACCGGATCGGTCCGGGGCCACGGCCGAAGTCGCTGCCGACCAGATGGAGCCGCCCGGCCCGCCAGTGGCTTCCGGAGAACCCGGCGAGTCCCGCCGCCACCTCCACCACGCTGGACGGATCGTCGCGGCGGGCGCGGGCCAGGGTCAGATGGGGGCGCAGCGGCCGGTCCTCGAAGGGGACACCGCACTCCTGGACCACGGCGCGGACACCGGCGGCGAGCGCGTGCAGTCCTTCGAGGTCCCCGTCGATCCCGCTCCACAGCACCCGCCCGTCGAAGTGCCCGCCGCCCCGTAGCGCCAGCTCGACGGGGCGGCGCGAGGCCGAGAGATCCGCGAGCGGCGGCCGGAGGAGTGGCACGGTGCCCACCGGGAGCTCTCCGAGGAACGCCAGGGTGATGTGCCAGTCCTCGATGCGGTTCCAGCGCATGCGGGGGTACGCGTCGTACGCGGGGCCCAGTGCCCGCTCCAGTTCGTGCTTCGCGTCGTCGGGCGGGGCGAGCGCGATGAACACGCGGACGGTCGCCGCCCGGTCCCGGTCGTCCCCACCGGGCTCCGTCCGCTGCCCGCGCGCCTGAGTCATGTCCCGTTCCTCGCTCGCCGTCACACCGTCACACCGTCCCACCCGCACGCGCGCGGCCGCACCGTCTCGGGTACGCGCGCCCGCGTCAGCTCCCATACCGACACCGACACCGATACCCGCATGCGCACCGGCGCCCGCGCCCATCCCGACACCGGCGCCCGCGTCCGCCGACCTGGGCTTTTCCCGTGGCTCCCGGTTCCGCTGTGAGGGTACGCGGCATCCGAGCCGTTCCCACGGCCGGGGGACACCCGCCTCACCGGGCCGAGGGCGATGCTCGGCGGGCGCTGCCCGGGGCGGTCACGTAGGGTCGTGGTGCCGCTACGCGGATCGACCGATCAGAGGTGCGCGATGACAGGACAGTTCGAGACGACGTTCGAGATCGACAGGCCGGTCGAGGACGTGTTCGCCTACCTCGCCGACGGGCGCAACGACCCCCAGTTCAGCCCCCGGGTGCTCGGGATCGAGCGGGTCCCCGACACCCCGACCGCCGTGGGCACCGTCTTCCGGAGCACCGTCAAGGACGCCGGGATGAAGACCGGCAGGGAGATCCGCGTCACGGCGCTGCAGGCGCCGGTGAAGCTCCGGTGGGCCGAGGTGTCCAAGAACCTCGTGACGGCCCGCGAGGGCGGCTACGACCTGGAGCCGCTCGCCGACGGCAGGACCAGGGTCCGCTTCCACAACACGCTGGAGGGCCACGGCGTCGGCAAGCTCCTCGTCGGCCTGGCGCTCTCGGCCGCCCGCAAGGACGCCGAGGGTTTCGGCTCCCGCATCAAGGCGGCGGCCGAGACGGCGATCGCCGCCCGCTGAGGCCGGCCGGTCGCCTCCTCCGTGAGCCCGGTCGCCCCCGCTGAGGCCGAGCGGCGCTACGCGCCGTTGGAGCCGTCACCGTCGGGCGGGTGTCGTACGGGCTCGATGCGCGGTCGTGGCGGCGGGCCGCTGAAGCGGACCGGGACGCCGGGGGAGTAGAGCACGCTCACGGGCGGGCCGAGGGGCCCGTCCAGGCCGGCGGCGGCCAGGAGGGACTCGTCGCAGGCGAGGAGCCGGGCGCGGTGCAGTGGCCAGCGGGGGTGGGTGTTCGGAAGGTACAGCGATCGCCCGAGGAACGAGCTGTGCATGCCCCAGCGGGCGGTCAGGAAGTGTTCCAGCGCCGTCGGCTCCTCGATCCGCTCGCCGACCTCGACGCTGAGCGCGCTGTGTGCCCCCCGGGGGCCGGGCCACCGCCGTCTGCTGGCGTACGTCACGGTGGAGCCGTCGCTCCGGATGCTCATCCGCGACCAGACGTAGGGCAGCCCGAACGCCCACCGGCCCACGGTCACGGGGATCAGGCGGGACGCGTCGAGGGAGCGGAAGACGACACCGCGGCGCCCGTGGGCGTCCACGGAGTAGAGCCGGACGTTGGTCTCGGGGAAGGTGCCGAGGTAGGGCAGGCCGGGAAGACGGAACCAGCCGACCCGGTGCATCCGGAAGGCGACGAGACCCACGTACGTGACCCCCTCGTGGAGGTCGGGGACGGTGCCGGTGGGCAGGAGCGGGGCCACGGCGGCGGGATCCACGGCCCAGTGGACGAACGCGAGGTCGAGCCACGACTGGGTGAGCAGGGTGCGGTCCGTGCGGTGCGGTGGGTCGGCCGATACCGGTTCGGGCTGCACAGCGGGCGGCGTCTGCGACATCTCTGCATTATCCGGCATCGGGACGCGCGAGTGGCCCCCACGGCTGTGGGGGCCACTCGTTGCGTTGCTCACCGGGCCGCCCGACGGCACGGATGCCGGGTCGGACGGAGGTGCCGTGCGACTACGGGGTCACGCCCACCTTGAGCAGCTTGTTCGCGGTGCCGGACGCGGGGTTCTTGATGGCGTCCGCGGTGGCCGCCCCCGTCAGCGCGGCGGCCGTGGCGGCCGGTGTCGCCGCCGGATTGGCGGACAGGTACAGGACCGCGGCCCCCGCCACGTGCGGGCTGGCCATCGACGTACCGGAGATCGTCTTGACCCCGGTGTCGCTGTCGTTCCAGGCCGAGGTGATGTCCGAGCCGGGGGCGTACAGGTCGACCACCGCGCCGAAGTTCGAGAAGCTCGACTGCTCGTCGTCCTTGGTGCTGGACGCCACGGTGAGCGCCTCGGGCACCCGGGACGGCGAGCCCTGGCCGGCGTCGGAGGACTCGTTGCCGGCCGCCACCGCGAAGGTCACGCCGGAGGAGATCGCCCGCTTGACCGCCGCGTCCAGCGCCTCGTCGGCGCCGCCGCCGAGGCTCATGTTCGCCACGGAGGGCCCGGAGTGGTTCTGGGTGACCCAGTCGATGCCCGCCACGACCTGTTCGGTGGTGCCGGAGCCGTTGTCGTCGAGGACGCGTACGGCGACGACCTTGGCCTTCTTGGCGACTCCGTGGGCCGTGCCGGCGATGGTGCCGGCCACGTGGGTGCCGTGGCCGTTGCCGTCGTCGGCGGTGTCGTCGTTGTCCACGGCGTCGAAGCCGTGGGCCGCGCGGCCGCCGAAGTCCTGGTGCGAGATCCGGACGCCGGTGTCGATGACGTACGCGGTCACGCCCTCACCGCCGTTGTCCGGGTAGGTGTACTTCTGGTCGCCCGCCGTCACGGCCTGGTCGATCCGGTCCAGACCCCAGGACGGGGGCTGCTCCTGCGTCTCGTTGATGCGGAAGCGCTTGTTCTGTACGACCGTCCCGACGGCGGGGTCGGCCGCGAGCCGCTTGGCCTCCTCGACGGACAGGCCGGACGCGGAGAACCCGTTGACCTTCGAGCCGTAGGCGCGCTCGAGGGTGCCGCCGTACTTCTTCGCGAGGTCCGCCTTGTTCGCGGATGCGTCGAGGATGACGACGAAGCTGCCGGACACGGCGCCCGGGGCGCCCAGTCCGTGCACGGTGCCTTCGGCGGGGGCGGCCGCGCCGGCGAGGTTGCCCGCCAGCAGTACGGCCGCGGCCGCGGCTGCGGTACCAGTGGCTATGGCCGCGTTCCGAAGTCCGTGGGATCGCTTGTGAGTTGCCATGAAGGTGGTTCTCTCCTCGTGTTGACGTGTGGGGCGTCAAACGTTCGAGACAAACCCTGTGCGGGTTGGCAGGAGCAAATCAATAGGGAACCAGGGGTAAGGGCTTATTCAACAAGGTTTCTTAAAGTCCTCTCCGCATCGTCTCCACGCCGCACACGTCTTCTCGCCAAGTCCTGCGGGAAATGGTCACGTTCCGGCGTTCGCGCCGTCACCGCCCTCGGTGGGCCCGGGCGGGGGAAACCCGTCGAGATCGCCCTCCTCCGTCGCCAGGGCGTGACCCAGGAGGTGCAGCGGGCCCGCTTCGATGCCCGCCGCCTCCATCACCCGCCAGTGCGCCAGCGCGATCCCCGCGTCCACCAGTCCGTGGACCAGGGGGAGTTCCGGGCGGGCGGCGCGGAGCAGGGACTCCAGACGGCACGACGCGACCGTGCCGGGGAGCCACGAGCGCGCCGCGTACCCCGCGGCGGCGGCCGGCGGGAGGCCGGGAGCCGTCCGGCGTTCCACCGCCCCGACGGACAGCAGGCCGCCCCCGACGAGCAGGACGTCACGCCGCTCCCGCATCCGGGTCAGGGCCTCGGTGGTGTCGAAGCAGTGCGGGAACGAGTCGTCGACGACGATCGTGCCCGGCCGGAGCCCCGCCACGTCGAGCACCGCACCGCCCCCGCTGACGGCCGTGACGATGAGACCCGCCTCGTACGCGGCGGCGGGCAGGGCCGGACCCGAGGCGTGGACCTCCACGTTCCGGGCCAGGCCTCGGGCCACCAGGTCCTCGCCCAGACTCCGCAGCCGTGCCGCACTCCCCGCAACGTCGCAGAGGAGCAGCCGGGCGGGCGGCTCGTCCGCCGTCGTCAGGAGCAGTTCGAGGGAGGAACTGCCGATGGATCCCAGGCCGGCCACGGCCACGACGAGGCCGCCGAGTTCCCGGCCGGTCCGGGTGAGCGCGGCGTGGACGGTCTTGACGACGGACACCGCCGTCGCCGCGTGCCCGGTCGTGAGCGCCGTCGCGGTACCGGTACCGGTGTCCGTGTCGGCGGGCGGATCTGCGGTGATGCCGGCGGAGGCGCCGGCGTCCATCTCGCGCAGGACGCCGAAGCCGTACGCCGTGAGGGAGGGGATCATGCCCGCGAGCGAGACGCAGCGCGCACCCAGGGCCGACGCGTAGGCGACGGCTCCGGCCGTCCGGTCGGCCAGGTCGGGCGTCGACGCGAGCTCGTCGGCGAACAGGGGAAGGCAGACGAACCCGGACCGGCCGAGCGGGGTGCTGATCTCCTCCACGAGGCGGGGGCGCCCGTCCGGGAAGAGCAGCCGCCGGAGGTGCTCGCGAGAGGCCGCCTCGGCCACCGGCCCCCCGAGCGGGACGAGTTGACCGGGCGGCGGCAGGTACCCCACGAGCGCGGAGTCCAGGACGCCCCCGTCCGCCGCCCCGGCCAGCTCCTTCCGCAAGGCGTCGGCGAACGCGTCGAAGGCCGCCGCGTCGGGGAAGGCGGCGATGGACGCGCGCAGGGTCACCCTCACCTCTCCCGCGCCGACCGGCCGCACCGCGAGGAACGTGTCCGTACCCACCGGAGGCGGCGCGAGGACGGCGTCGCCGTCGTCCCACCGCACGCTCAGCGTCTCGCCGCTCATCGGACCGAGGGCCGAGAAGTCCAGGAAGGTGAAGAAGAACTGGGCGGCCACCGGCAGCCCGAGCTCCCCCGACGGTGCCCGCACCCCGTGCGTACGGGCCGCCTCGACCTCGTCGACCACCGCGCGCAGGTCCTCGGCGAACGTACGGACCGTCGGGTCCCCGCCGGGCGGCGGACCGGGCCGAAGCGGTACGGCGGCGGCGTACGGGCCGAACACCCGGTGGGTGTCGGGCTGGGCGTCGTCCCGGCCGGAGACGGCGAGACCGATGATCAGATCCCGCTGCTCCGTCGTCGCGGCCAGCGCCCGGTAGTACGCCGTGAGGACCGGGGCGAAGAGTGTCGAGCCCGCCACCGTGGCGATCCTGCGCAGGGCCGCGACCTGGTTCTCCTCCAGGGTGAACCCGGCGGAGTGGTACGGAGGCGCCGCCGGGTCCGTGCCGGACGCCCGGGCGCCGGACGGGGGCCCGAGGACGGGGCGGCGATAGGGCGCGTCGATCCGCGCCCGGGCGCCGCTCTCGCACGCCACGCGCTCCTGAAGGGCCACGTGATCGCGGAACGTGCCTCTCAGCGGCGGGAGTTCGGCCGGCTCGCCCCGTACGACACGGTCGTAGGCGGAGAGGAGCTCCCGGCCGAGCAGCGCCACGCTGTAACCGTCGCCGATCAGATGGTGGGCGTGCACGAGGAGCGCGTGCTCGTCGGGTCCCAGGGTGAGCAGCCGCAGACGGAGCAGCGGCCACGCCCACGGCTCGAAGCGCCGCTCCCGTTCCTCGGCGACCCGGGACGCGAGAAGGCCGGGATCGGCGAGGGTCTCGAAATCGACCGGGAGACGCAGGGACGGCGGAAGCTCCTGCTGCACCGGCGGCCGCATCCCGGCGGGGAAGACGGTCCGCAGCATCGGATGGCGTACGACGCAGGCGTCGACGGCCCGCTGGAACGCCTCGGGCCGCAGGGGCCCGTCCACCCGCAGACACGCGAGCCACGCCGTGTCCGAACCGGGGGCCATGGCCTCCGCGAGCAGGAAGCCGCGCTGGGAGGGCGTGAGGGGGAAGGGGGCGGGCCCGTGGATGCCCTCGCCTTCACGGGGCGTGGACCGGGTGTCGAGAGGCTCCTCGTCCGTGCCCGCGCGGTCGATGGCCGCGGCGAGGGCGCCCAGGGTGCGATGGCTGTAGACGGCCGTGGGCCTCGGCAGCGACAGGGCGGGGATCTCCTCCCGCAGGCGGGCGAACACCTGGAGGACGAGCAGGGAGTCGCCGCCGAGCGCGAAGAAGTCGTCCTCGCGCCGGACCTGCTCCGTGTCGAGGAGCTCGGACCAGACGCGGGCGAGCAGGAGCTCGGTCGGTGTCACCGGACGCGTTCCCGGAGAGGCCGGCTCGGAAGCGGCCACGCGGCTGGGACCGGGACCGGACGGGGGGCCGGAGACGGGGGCGGACACGGAGGCGGGCGCGGGCGCGGTGAGCCGGGCACGGTCGATCTTCCCCGTCCCGGTCAGGGGGAGTTCGTCGACGAGGCGGATCCGCGCGGGGAGCATGTACTCCGGGAGCGACCGCGCCAGATGGGCCCGCAGAGCCGTGGAGTCCGGCGCCGCGACTCCCGGCCGGCACTCGACGAAGGCGCTCAGCCGTTCGTCACGGTGCACCACGGCGGCCCGCGCGACCGCCGGATGCGTCAGGAGCGCCGACTCGATCTCGCCGGGCTCCACCCGGTGCCCGCGGATCTTCACCTGGTCGTCGAGGCGCCCGAGGAACTCCAGCACGCCGTCGGCGTCACGCCGGACCCGGTCGCCGCTGCGGTACCAGCGGCGCCCCTCCCGCACGGTGAACGCGGCGGCGGTCAGCTCGGGCGCGTGCAGATAGCCGGGGGTGAGTCCCACGCCGGAGATGAGGAGTTCGCCCGGCTCTCCCGGCGGGCAACTCCTCCCGTCCGCCGCCACCACGTCGACCTCCGTGCCGGTGAGCGGAGTGCCGATGGGCAGGGCCCGTACGTCGTCGGCGGGGCGGCTGTCGACGATGTGGAACGTGGCGTTGATGGTGGCCTCGGTCGGCCCGTACAGGTTCGCGATCCGGTGTCCGGGCCCGAACAGGTCGTACCAGCGGCGTACATGGGCGGGCGGCAGCGCCTCGCCGCCGACGTGGATCCAGCGCAGGGCCGACAGGTCCGGCGTGGGCCCGCCGTCCCGCACCCGGGTCTCCGCGGCCTCCAGGAGCCGGGACCACAGGCTCGGGACCGAACTCCACACCGAGACGCGCGCCTGCTCGACCCGGTCGAGCAGCGCGTCGGGGTCACGGAGCAGCCGCCGCGGCAGGGTGACCACCGTGGCGCCGACGAGCAGGGGCGCCAGGATCTGGCGTACCGACGCGTCGAAGCACACCGACGCCGTCTGGGCGAGCCGGTCGCCTTCGCCGTAACGGAACGTGGCCAGCGCCCAGTCGAGGTAGTTGGTCATCGAACGACGCGTGATCGGCACCGCCTTGGGGCGCCCGGTGGAGCCGGAGGTGAAGATCACGTACGCGAGGGAGTCGGGTCCGGCGCCGGGTATCGCCACCTCGGCACGGCCGGAGGACGGCAGGCCCGGCGGCTCCGGCCACGGTGCGGACGGCGACGCGGATCCGGGCTCGGATTTCCCCGCGGACCACGGCTCGGGCGAGGGGACGTCGGCCGCGACGAGCGTGAGGTCCGCGGCCGTGGCGAGTCTCGTCGCCGCCTCCCGGGTCGCCGCATGGCAGACGAGAGCACGGGCGCGGGACCGCTCCAGCTGGTCGGCCAGGCGCGCCGGGGGATGGGCGGCGTCCAGCGGCACCCAGCCCGCACCGGCCCGCAGGATGCCGACCACACCCACCACGGTGTCGGCGCCCGGTGCCGTCAGCAGCCCCACCAGGTCGCCCGGCACCACGCCCCGGGTCCGCAGTCGGGCGGCCAGCGCGCCCGACGCCCGATCCAGGTCGGCGTAGGTGAGGACGCCGTCCCCCGTGTCGACGGCCACCACGTCCGGCGTCGCCCGGAACTGGGCGCGGAGGCGGTCGACGATGTCGGGGCGGACGCCCGAGGGACCGCCGAGGGGGACCGGGACGGTCGACCGCCCGGCGGGTACGGGGGAGGCGGCGGCTTCCGTGAGTCCGGCGGGTACGGGGGAGGCGGCGGCCTCTGGGAGTCCGGTGGGTACGGAGGCGGCGGCTTCGCCGAGTCCGGCGGCGGCCTCCGAGAGCCCCGCGGCGGCGACGAGTTCGGTGAGGTGCTCGCGCGCGAGCCGCGCGATCGTGGTCCGGTGGAACAACCGGGCGGGGAAGTTCCACGAGAAGGCCAGGGCCCCCTCGGACTCCCAGCAGAGCAGGCTCAGCCGGGTGGCCGCCGAGGCCGTCCCCGCCGAGATGGGACGGACCCCCACCGGGCAGTCGGAGGCGAGGGAGACCGGGAACCGGGCGAAGCTGAACGACGCCGGTGAGGCCGTACGCGGTCCCGCCCCGTCCGGAGGAAGGAGCCGGGCGAGATCCGGACTAGTGATCCGCCCGTGGCGCTCGCTCTCGGGCCACGCGTCGCGCAGCCGTGCCGCGAGGGTGTACACCGAGTCGTCGGGGCCGACGTGGACGGGGACCGGCAGGGTGTCGGCGAGCGGCCCCACCAGCCGGTCGATGCCGGGCAGCCGGGTCTCGCGGCGGGCCCGAGCCACGTTGACGGACACCTCCTCCCGGCCTCCGCTCCACCGGGACAGGCAGCGCGCGTACGCCGCGAGGAGCAGGTGGAACAGCGACACGCCGTGTGCCGCGGCCACCTCGCGCAGCGCGGCCGACAGTTCGGGATCGGGGCTCACCTGGTGGGAGAGGAGCGGGGGTTCGGGCAGGCTCAGCGGATCACCGTCGTACGGCAGCGGGAGCGGTTCGCCCCTCCGGGCGAGCACCTCGCGCCAGTACGCCCGGTCCTCGGCGAGCACCGCCTCGGACCGCTCGGTCCGTTCGTGCGCCGCGTACGTGGCGAAGTGGGCAGGGGGTGGCGGCAGTTCCGGGGAGCGCCCCTGCGACAGGGCCGTGTAGAGGGCCCAGAGTTCCTCGCCGAGCACGTTCAGGCTGTAGCCGTCGGCGACGGCGTGATGCACGACGAGCACGAGTCGGGCGACGCCCGCGACCGCGGAACGGACCAGCACCGCTCGGATCGGGGCCTCGGAGGTGAGGTCGAACGGACGGTTGCACAGGGCCTCTTCGAGCCGCGCCGTCTCCCCGCCGAGGTCATCGGCGGGGTCGGCGCGGCCGACGGTGTCGCGTGCGCCGGCCGGGTCAGCGGGATCGGTACGGCGCGCACCGGCCAGGTCGTGGACCTCGTACCAGTCGGGAAGCGCGTCGTGGCCGCCGGGCGGGACCGAGGCCTGCGTGGGCTCCGCTTGCCCCGGGCGGGTCAGGAACCGGATGCGGAGCATCGCGTGGCGGTCGGCCAGCAGGCCCAGCGCCCTCCCGAGCAGGTCGGGGTCGAGCGGGCCTCGGACGTCCTGCGTCACGTACCCGTAGGCCGCGACGTCCGGGTGCAGCCCGCCCTGGGCGTGGAAGGCGAGCTGGACCGGCGTCAGGGCGAAGTGAACACCGTCGTCGGTCGCCCGTTCCGCACCGGGGACGTGGGTGGTGACGGCGACGGCACGGTCCTCGGAGCCGCCCAGCTGACGGGCGAGTTCCCCCAGGGTCCGGTGCTCGAAGAACAGGGTGATGGGAAGGTCGCGATCGAGCTCCTTCTCCAGCCGCTTGACGAGATCGACGGCCATGAGCGAGTCCAGCCCCAGGCCCAGCAGCGGCACGTCGTCACCGAGGTCCTCCGGGGACACGCCGAGCGTCTCGGACAGCAGCCGCCGCAGGACCTCCGCCAGAGCGGGTGTGCCCTCGGCGCGCACACCACCCACTTCCCCGACGGGTGCGCCGTGGGGGTCGGAGGACGCTGCGGGTGGACGCGGCCCGTCGGTACGACGCACGGGCTCGGTGTACGGATCAGTGGTCGGTACGACGACGCCGGCGGGTGTACGACCGGTGGCGGCCGGCCGCGGATCGGCGACCATCAGATGGGCGGCGTCGGTCCCACAGGCGGCGTGCAGAGCCTCCAGCGCCTCGGCGGTCGCCAGCGGCGCGGGCCCGCGGGCGGCACCGAGGCCCAGGGCGGGCGCACCCGTCGAGGCGAGGAGCCCCGTCTCCGCGAACGCGGCGAAGTTCACCGCCTGCCACGGCCGT
Source organism: Streptomyces sp. Qhu_M48 (assembly GCF_051305195.1). Classification (NCBI taxonomy): domain Bacteria; kingdom Bacillati; phylum Actinomycetota; class Actinomycetes; order Kitasatosporales; family Streptomycetaceae; genus Streptomyces; species Streptomyces sp. Qhu_M48. Next base: position 3,702,748 of record NZ_CP195432.1, read on the forward strand.
CCGGCCGCGCGCTCGGCGGCGGCGAAGGCGTCGAGGTAGGCGTTGGCGGCGGCGTAGTCGCCGACGGCCCCGGCCAGCCCCGGGAGCACGGAGGCGACGGAGGAGAACGCCAGGCAGAGGGCGGGGCGCAGGCCGTGCCGGTGGAGCCCGCGCGCGAGCAGATGGGTGCCCCGCGTCTTGGCCGCCAGGACCTCGGCCACCTCCCCGGGCGTCTTGGCCCGCAGGGTGCCGGGCCGGACCACCCCGGCCGCGTGGATCAGCACGTCGAGCCGGGGAAGACCCGCCAGCAGCGCGTCCACGTCGCCCGCGCGCGCCACGTCGGCGGAGCGGTACTCCACGGTGGCGCCGAGCGAGCGGAGCTCGGGGAGCAGCCCGGCGGGGGGCTCGGCCGAACGACCCGTCAGCACCAGGGTCGGCCGGCCCCGTCCCGCGAGAACGCGGGCCAGCGCCGCGCCCACCCCGCCGGCGCCGCCGGTGATCAGATACACGCCGTCGCCCGGCAGCGCCCCCCGGGGCCCGGGCTCCGTGGCGACCGGCTCGACGGTCCGGCCCAGACGTCGCCCGGCCCGCCAGGCGATGGCGGTCGCGGGCCGGACCGCGCCCCCGTCCGCCGGCGCCGTAACCGGACGGGCGGCGAGTTCGTGGTGGAGCGCGTCGAGCCTCGTGTCGACCCCGTCCAAGGAGGACAGGTCGACGCTGTGGGCCGCGACTCCGGGCACCTCCTCGGGCAGCGCCAGGGCCAGCCCGGTCAGGACCGCCTGGGTGGGGCAGGGCCGCTCGGGTCCGGCGCCGGTGACATGGACGTCCTCGGTGACGACGAGCACGCGGGGCCGGTGGCTGACGAGGTGCGGCAGCAGGTCCTGGAGGTGGGCCACGAGGGCCCGGTGCGCCGTGTCGAGCGCGGCGGCGCTGTCCGTCTCCACGGTCGGACCGGCGAGCAGCACGACGACGTCGGGGCCGGACATGGCGGAGGACGGAGCGAGGGCACCGGGGCCGGGCAGGGCGGCGGGCAGGGCGGCGGCGTCGGGGCCGGGCAGGGCGGCGGGCAGGGCGGCGGCGTCGGGGCCGGGTGTGGCGTCGGGCAGGGCGGCGGCGTCGGAACAGGGTGTGCCGTCGGGGCCGGGTGCGCCGTCGGGCAGCACTCCGGTCTCGGAGCCGGACATGTCGTGGGTCCCGGCGAGGGCCCCACGGTCCGCCGTCGTCCCGCGGTCCGGCACGGCCCCGACCCGCCCGACCGTGACCCCCCGCTCCGTCAGCCGCGCCGCGAACGCGCGGCCCAGCGGCGAGTCGGGCCCCGCCAGCAGGACGGAACGCGGCCCGGAGCCGACGGTCAGCGGGGCGTCGTCCCACCCGAACCGGTGCAGCAGCGGCCGGGGCCGGGGAGCGGCGGCGGGCCAGTAGCGACGCCGCTGGAAGGGGTACGTCGGTACGGCGACCCGGGATCGCCCGGCATCCAACGACGTCCGGTCCAGGGGCACGCCCCGCTGCCAGAGCGCGCCCACGGTCTCCATCAGACCCCGCGCGCCGTCCCGGTGGCCGGCCGCGAGCGCGACCGCGCCCGCTCCGCGCGCGTGCGCCGCCACGACGGAGCGCACGGGGCCGCGCAGGGAGGTGGAGCCCAGCTCGACGAACGTGTCGAACCCCTCGCCGATCAGCCGGTCCACGGCCGCGCCGAACCGTACGGGCCGCCGCGCGTGGTCCCGCAGATAGGCGGGGTCGAGGTCCGGTCGCCACGCGGCGGTGACCGTACTGATCAGCGGCGTCGACGACGGCCGGAGCACGAGCGCCCCCGCGGCGTCGGCGAGCGGACCGAGGGCCGGTTCCACCAGGGGCGAGTGGAAGGCCCGGGACACTCCGAGGCGGCGGGCGGCGATGCCCCGGGCGGTGAGCTCGGCGACGGCGCGCCCGACAGCCGACTCCGTACCCGCCAGGACGACCTGCTCGGGACCGTTGACCGCGGCCACGCTCAGCGCGCCCCGGGCTTCGGCCACCAGGGCGGCCACCGTCTCCTCGGCGCCGCGCACGGCCGCCATGGCACCCGGGGCGCACAGTTCCGCCATCAGCCGGCCACGCTCGGCGGCGAACCGCACGGCGTCGCCGAGCGAGAGCGTCCCCGCGACGCACGCGGCGGCGATCTCGCCCACGCTGTGACCGGCGACCGCGTCCGGCGTGACCCCCCACGCCCGCAACTGGCGGGCGAGCGCGACCCCGTACGCGACGAGGAGAGGCTGGGCGAGATCGGTCCCGGCGCGCATGTCGGGCGACACGTCGGGGTCGAGGCACCAGGCGGCGAGGGTGCGCCCGCCGATGACCCCCGCGTGACCGGACGCCTCTTCGAGCGCCTCCCGGAACGCGGGCGCGTGGGCGTGGAGCGCGCGGGCCTGTCCGTCGGGCAGTACACCCTGCCCGGGAAGCAGGAAGACCAGACGCGCCCGAGACACCACGGGGGCCGCTGGCGCAGGAGCCTTCCGGTCGCGCACGGCGTCGAGCCGCTCGACGAGACGGGCGAGTCCGCTGCGGACGAGGGGGCTGTGCAGGGGGCCGCCATCGGCGAGGCCGCTCTCGTCGTCGAGGAGATCGTCGCCGTCGACGGCGAGGGCGAGGCGATGGGGTCCCTCGTCACGCGCCCCGGCCACGGCGGCGCACACATCGCCCACGTCGAGACCGGGATGGTCCCGCAGATGGTCCGCGAGCGCCGCGGCGGCGGCGCGCAGCCCGTCCGCCCCGTCCGTCCCCGTGCCTCGCGCCGACAGGGTGAGCAGACGGGGGCCGCTCGACCGGGCCCGACGCGGCTCGGTCCGCGCCGGCGCCTCCTCCAGTACGGCATGGGCGTTGGTGCCGCCGAAGCCGAACGCGTTGACCCCCGCGACCAGTGGGCCGGGTGCCGCCCACTCCCGTACCTCGTCCACCAGGGCGAAGCCGCGACCCGCCAGGTCGAGCGCGGGAGCGGCACCCGGTGCGGGCCCGATCCCCGGGCCCTGCCCGGGGACGGCCCGGAGCGGCGACGGTGGCAGCCGCCGGTGACCGAGCGCGAGGACCACCTTCACCAGGCTCGGCATTCCGGCGGCGTTGAGCAGATGTCCGACGTTGGTCTTGACCGAACCGAGCAGCCGCGGGTGCCCGTCGGAGCGTGGCGGAAAGGCGTGCGCGAGCGAACGGACCTCGACGGGGTCGCCGACCGGCGTACCCGTGCCGTGCGCCTCGACGTACGACACGCTGTCGGGGTCGACGCCCGCGTCGCGGTACGCCCGCGTGATGACCTCACGCTGCGTCAGGGGATTGGGTGCCATCAGGCTCAGTGAGCGGCCGTCGTTGTTCACGGCCGTGCCCCGGAGCACCGCGAGCACCGGATCCCCCGCCCGCTCCGCCTCCTCCAGACGGGTCAGGACGATCGCCGCGCCGCCCTCCCCGGGAACGAAACCGTCGGCCGCCGCTCCGAAGGCGTGACAGCGCCCGGTGGGGGACAGCGCCTTCGCCTTCTCCAGGAGCGCGTACCCCGTCGGCGTCAGATTCAGGTGTACGCCGCCGACGACCGCGATGTCGCACTCACCGGCCTGGAGGCTGCGCCGTGCCAGGTGCAGCGCGACCAGCGCCGACGAACACGCGGTGTCGACCGCGAGCGCGGGACCGGTCAGGTCCAGACAGTGCGCGACGCGGGCGGCGAGCATGTTCGGCAGGTTCCCGGTCAGTGCCGAAGCGGGCAACTCCTGGCCGTCATAGGCCTGTTCGAGGACGCGGCGATAGCCGCTGTCACCGGCGGCGACGAAGACGCCCACCCGCCGTCCCCGCCGGCGTGGGCCCGCGTGACCGGCCCGTTCCAGGGCCTCGTGCACGAGTTCCAGGAGGATGCGCGCCTGGGGGTCGGCCGACCGGGCCTCCTCCTCGCCGATACCGAAGAACCCCGCGTCGAAACCGGCCGGGTCATCCAGGAACGCGCCCCGGCGACCGTCACCGTCCGCCGGGTCCGCCCACCGTCCGTCGGGCACGCCGGTGACGGCGTCGTAGCCTTCGAGAAGCCGCTCCCAGAACGCCTCGGGGGTATCGGCCCCCGGAAAACGACAGGCGAGGGCGGAGACGGCGACGACGGGCGCGGCGTCGGCCCGGGCCGGCTCCGGCGCGGAAACGTGCGCCCGCGCATCGTGACGGCCGGAGCCGGCAGCGCCGACGAAGCTCCCGGTGTTCCCGGTGTTCCGGGTGCTCCCCGTGTGCCCCGCGTTCTCGGCGGACTCGGCGGTCTCGGCGGTCTCGGCGGCGAGAAGGAGCCCGGCGAGCGCCGCCACCGTCGTGTGGTCGCGTATCTCGGACGGGCGCAGCGTCACCCCGAACTCGTCCTCCAGGCCGGCCAGTACCTCCATCGCCTTGAGGGACGACCCGCCGAGCGCGCGGAAGTCGTCGTCCGGCCCTATCGCCTCGACCGGCAGCGCGAGTACGCGCCCCCAGACGCGGACCACGACCGCCTCGACGTCCTGACGTGCCCGGGGCGCGGCCGACGACGCGTCGTCCCGGCGCCGCACCGCGGGGAACCCGTCCCGTGCCCCCGCCGGAGCCCCACCCCGCTGTCCCCGCGAGGAGTCGCCGTCCCCCTGTCCCCGCGAGGAGTCGCCGTCCCCCTGTCCCGGCAGCGAGCCGCCGCCCCGCCGCTGTCCGGGCAGGGTGCCGTCGCCCCGCTGTCCCGGCAACGAGCCGCCGCCCCGAGCGACCACCCCCGTCGCCCCCCGCCCGGCGATCTCCGGATACTCCCCGCCCTCGAAGCGTTCGCGCAGCACCCCGCGCCGTATCTTCCCGCTGGTCGTACGCGGGAACGCCCGTACGGGAACGGCCAACACCCTGACGTCGTCGTGGCCCAACGCCTCACGGACCCGCCCCGCGACCGCCCGCAGCAGGCCCGGGAGCGTGGCGGACGACAGCGTCGCGGGCGCGGGCGCGACGAAGACCACCACCCGCTCGCCCCCGTCCGCCGGATCGGTGGAGCCGACCACGGCGACCGGGCCGCGACCGAGCCCCGGCGTGCCCCCGGCCACCTCCTCGAGATCCGCCGCGTGGAACGTCCGGCCGTCGACGAAGACGACGTCCTTGGACCGTCCGGTCACACAGAGCCGTCCCTCGCGCAGGAAACCCACATCACCCGTGCGCAGCCAGCCGTCGACGAACGCGTCCGCCGTGGCCTGCGGGGCGCGGTGGTAGCCACGGGCCAGCTGCGGCCCGCGGACCTCGATGTGGCCGACGCGGCGTTCCTCCACGCGGGCACCCGCGTCGTCGGTGATCCGCACGACGCACCCGGGCACGGGCCTGCCCACGTCCATCAACTCCACCGCTTCCGGACCGGGAGAGGTGTCCACGGCCCACCCGCGACCGAGCGCGGCCCGGTCCAGGGCGAGCGGCCGGGCCACCTCGCCGGGCGGGGGGAAGGTGACGGCGAGGGTCGCCTCGGCGAGGCCGTACACCGGCTGTGGCGCTTCCGCCGCGAGCCCCGTGGGCCGCATGCGCCGGACGAAGGCCCCCCACACCGCCGGGGAGATCGGTTCCGCGCCCACCAGGATCATCCGTACACACGTGAGGTCGAGGCGGGCGAGCGCGTCCTCCGGTACGCGCCGCTCGACGAGCGCCAGGGCGAAGTTGGCCGCCGAGAGCAGGGTCGCCCGGTGCCGCGCCGCCGCCTCCAGCCACCGCGCGGGCCGCTTGGCGAAGGTCAGGGGCTCCACGCGGACCTGCTGGATCCGCGCGGACAGCGGGACGAGGTGGGTGCCGATCAGGCCCATGTCGTGGAAGTACGGCATCCAGGTGGCCAGGACGTCCGTGGAGGTGATGCCGGCCGCGGCGCGTATCTGGGCCAGATTGGCCAGCACGGCCGCGTGCGTGAGTTCGACCCCCTTGGGCGCTCCCGTACTGCCGGAGGAGAACTGAAGGAACGCCACGTCGTCGGGTGCCCGCTCCGGGAGCGTCCGCGGCGCGGGGTGTTCCCGCAACCCGTCGAGGGTCAGGGAGCGTACGGAGCCGGGCAGGGCGCCGAGCAGCGGCGCGGTGGACGCGCCGACGGCGACCGGCGGCCCGTCGAGGAACTCCCAGACGGGCAGCACCCGCCGTACGTCCGGGGCGAGCGGCACCGGTACGAGTCCGGCGGCGAGGGCGCCCCAGAAGAGCGGCAGGAACTCCTCGCCCCGGTCGGCCGGCAGGACCACGTGACTCCCCGGCGTCAGCCCGGCGTGGAGGAACCCGCCGGCGACGCGCAGCGCGTCGTCGAGCAGCGCACGGTAGGTGACGGTCCGTTCGCCCCCATCACCGCCGCCATCCCGTGCGACGTTCCCGCGTCCGTCCCCGTCACCGGCACCGCCGACGCCATCCCCTGCCCCGGCCCCGCCCCCGGCTCCGTGACCGACACCGTCCCCGGCCCCGTCTCCGCGCGCATGGACGATGCCCCGGCCGGGCGCGGCCTCCGCCGCACCCGCCAGGACATGCCACAACACCGTCTCGCCGTCGCCCCGCATCTGCGCCCCCGTGGATCAGGTACCGGTCGATTCCGGCCCGGTCTGGTCTGCGGTAATGATGACTGATCTTCATCCCACGGACGGCAGGGGCCGACGCCCCCTCCGATGCGCCCTGTCAGGCGGCGATCCGGAGGAAGTCCGCCACGGCGTCGAGGGCGGCGCGCCACGGATACGTCGCCGGGTCTCCCTGCCCGGGCTCATGGGGGACGAAGCCGCCCTCGCCGTACACGACCCTGACCCCGGCGCCCCGGAGCGTCTCGACCGAGCGCGCGAACTGGGGATGGGCGACGAGGGCGGAGTTCACACACGGCATCATCGCCATGGGCACGCCCCTGCCGATGGCCTCGGCCACCACGCCGACGAGCCACTTGTCCGTGATGCCCAGAGCCGACTGGTTCACCGTGTTGAAGGTGGCGGGCGCCACGACGATCGCGTCCGCCCGCGGCCAGAGGTCGGGCTCGCCGGGAAGCCGGTGGTCCCAGCGCACGGGGTGGCCGGTGAGCGCGGCGAGCCCGTCGAGGGAGTGCGCGAGCCAGCGAGCCGCCGTCGGGGTGAGACCGAGGCACACGTCCCAGCCGTCGGCTTGTGCCGCCTCGATGACGCGGGCGACGTCGAAGACGGGCGAGGCGGCGCTGCTGAACAGGTACAGGGTCCGAGAATCCATGGCCCCATCCGATCACAGGGAGGTACCGGGCCCCGCCGGGAGTCGGGGGCGACGGCGCCACGACACCCGCGGCCCGGGCCGCCACGGCGCCCTGACGCGACCACCGCCGGACTCGGAACGCCGGAACGTCCGTCAGGTCCGTCCCCTGCCGCGCCCGGCGGCGGGCCGCTACCGTGATGCCATGGCACGGGAAATCAGGATCGAGATCAGCGACGAGGCGTACGAGGCGCTGGAGCGTGTCGCGGCCGAGAAGCACGTGCCCGCCGAGGACTACGCGGGCCGGGTGCTCGACGCCGACCTGACGCGCACGCGGTTCCTCGAAGGCGCCCGTTCCTTCGTCGCCGAGCACGGCCACGCCTTCGCGGAGCGATTCGATCGCCCCACGAAACACAGCGCCGACGCCGTCTGAGCGGGGCGGGACCCACCGTGCTCCTCCAGATCGACCTGTCCTGGCTGCTTGACGTCGCGCAGCAGGAGATCCCCGGCGACCCCGAGATATCCGACTGGGGATCGCTCGAAGCGGCCCGCGCCCGCCACGTCTTCCGCGTGATGGACATGCCGGTCTACGACCAGCCGCACCACCGTGCCGCCGCGCTCCTGGAACAACTCGTGCGTGTCCCGGCCCTCGAACACTCCAACGAGCTGTACGGGGTGGTCGTCGCGGCGGCCTACCTGCACGCCTCCGGGTACCCGGTCGGTGTGTCGGCGGAGGAGGCCATCGACCTCGTGGAGCGGGTGGCCGAGGGACGCGTCGACGTCCGGGAGGTCGCGGCCGTCCTGCTGGAGTGGACCCGCTGACGGAGGGGACCCGCTCACGCGGGGCAACGGTGGGGGAGCGGTCGCCATGACCGTGGCGCCGGCGGCCGGAGGGAGCGGGGCCAACCCGCCGCCGCGCGGGGTGGTGCCGTGCCCGTTCACGCGTCCGTCGCAGCCCGGCTCCGGCCCTCGGCGGCTCGCCCGCCGCGGCGGCGCCGACGGCACCTCACGTACCGGCCCCGACGCGGCGCGGACGCTGGTTCCAGCCCGCGATCACCGGCAGGCCGTGCTCCTTCGACAGCCGCCCCACGGTCGCCGTCGTGAGGAGGAACAGACGCCCCTCGGACGGCGGAAGGTCCAGATAGCGGGCGGTGAGCACCCGCAGCAGATGAGCGTGGGCCACCACCACACCGTCCTCGTCGGTGTCCGCGAGCGCGGGTGCGACCCGGGCCAGGACACGGTCGGCGCGCCGTCCCACGTCCGCGGCCGACTCCCCGGGCCGCCCGTCCGCGTGCGCGGGCACGCCGTCGCGCCACAGCGACCAGTCCGGCCGGTCCTCGTGGATCTGCGGGGTGGTCAGCCCTTCGTAACCGCCGTAGTCCCACTCGCACAGGTCGTCGTCGTCCACGGCGTCGCCCAGACCGGCCAACTCCGCGGTGCGCCGGGCCCGGCTCGACGGGCTGGTCAGAACGAAGGCGAACGAACGGCCCGCGAAGAACGGGGCCAGCGTGCGGGCCTCGGCCTCGCCGTCCGGCGTGAGGGGGAGATCGGTACGGCCGGTGTGCCGGCCCGTGGCACTCCACCGCGTCTCACCGTGGCGGATCAGGAGGAGGTCACCCATGACCGCACTCCTCCCTTCGTGCCGTGCGTCACTCCTGGAGGTCAGGCCCCACCGTAGCTCCTCGGCACAACGCGCGCCCTCCGCCACTCCACTTCCTCGACGGCCAGCGGGGCGTGCACGCCGTACACGCGCCGACCCGCAGGTCGTCCGGTGTGCGGAGTCACGGCTGATCCTCGATGTGGTGCGGCCCCACGCGACGGGGCGGTCCCACCGGGAGCCGCGGGACGGGTGGCGGCGCGGACGCCCAGGATCGGTCCACACGTGAGCTGTCGTCAACCCGTGGCTGTACGACCGGGGTCGACAACGGAGCCCCGGGATTGTCAGCACCGGTCGGACGACGGGAGGGGCACCGCGAAGGCACCTTGTTCCTGTGATCGAAGTCAACGAGCTCACGAAGCGATACGGCGGCACGACCGCCGTCAAGGACCTGTCCTTCACCGTGCGGCCGGGTCGGGTGACCGGGTTCATCGGCCCGAACGGCGCGGGCAAGAGTACGACGCTGCGCATGATTCTCGGGTTGCACGAGCCCAGCGGTGGCACCGTCACCGTGGACGGCCGTCCCTTCCGCGATCGGCCGCGCGGCCTGCGCCACGTCGGCGCCCTGCTCGACGCGCACGACGTGCACGGCGGTCGCAGCGCGAGGGCGCAGCTGACGGCACTGGCGCGCGGCAACCGCATCCCGCGCCGGCGGGTCGAGGAGGTGCTGCGGGAGGTCGGCCTCGCCGAAGTCGCGGGGCGCCGTGTCGGCGGATTCTCGCTCGGCATGAAGCAGCGGCTCGGCATCGCGTCGGCCCTGCTCGGCGATCCGCCGGTGCTGCTCTTCGACGAGCCGCTCAACGGCCTGGACCCCGAGGGCGTCACATGGGTCCGCGGCCTGTTCCGGCGGCTCGCCGCCGAGGGCCGCACCGTGTTCGTGTCGAGCCATCTGATGTCCGAGATGGAGCACACGGCCGATCAGTTGGTCGTCATCGGCCGGGGTGAGCTGATCGCGGCGGAGAGCCTCGGGGAGTTCTCGGCCCGCGGCTCGCGAGGGAGCGTCGAGGTGAGCACACGGGCGGCGGCTGCCCTGAGGGACCTGCTGGTGGCCGAGGGCGCGACGGTGGAAGGGGGCCGGGGCGCGGACCAGGCCGGAGACGGTCACGCGGGCCGGAGCGGACACGGGGACCGGAGCGGACACGGGGACCGGAGCGGACACGGGGGCCGGCTGACCGTCACGGGCCTGACCGCGGAACGGATCGGCGAGATCGCCCTGGAGAACTCCGTCCCGCTGCGCGGGCTCACCACCCGTTCCGCGTCCCTGGAGGACGTGTTCATGGAACTCACCGCCGACAGTGTCCAGTACCTCGCAGGAGAATCCCGATGAACCCGACCAGCGCGACGCCCCCCGCCACGACTGCCGGCCCGGACGCAGACATGAGGATGAGGGCGACCCACGGCTCCGTCGACCGCCGCCCCGTCGTCGAACCCCGCCCGTCCATCCCGGAGCCCCGCCCCCGCTTCCGTGATCTGGTCGCCTCCGAGTGGGTCAAGCTCCGTTCGCTGCGCTCGACCTGGATCGCCTACGGGGCCACGGTGGCGGCCGTGATCGCCTTCAACGTGGGCACGGCGTGGGACACGTACAAGTACTGGACCGAGGAGAGCGCGAGCGACCGGGCCGACTTCATCCGCGATGGGATCCCTCTGCAGCTGGCGTTCACGGGGAACGCGGCCACGGTCATGATGCTGGCCCTCGGGGCCATCGGTGCCCTCGCGATCGTGGGGGAGTACAGCACGGGCACCCTCCGTGCGACGTTCGCGGCCGTCCCGGACCGCCGTGCGCTGATGGCGGCCAAGGCCGTCGTCACCGCGGCGGTCGCGACCGCCTTCGGGACGCTCGTCGCGGGCGCCTCGTTCGGTCTCACCCAGGCGATCCTCGACGGCAAGCGGCTGGGGGTCTCGCTCGGCGACCCCGGCGCCGTGCGCCTCGTCCTCGCCTCCGCGCTGCTCGCCCCGGTGTGCGCGCTCGTCGGCATGGCGATCGGGACCCTCCTCCGCCACACGGCGGCCACGATGATCGTCACGGTCGCCGTCGTCCTCGTCCTGCCCGTCGCCCTCACGGACGGCCGGCACTGGTCGGCGGTGGCCGGACACACCCTGCCCTTCCGCGCCTGGGTGCGGCTCGCGGAGTCCGGCCCCGCTCCGACACCCTTTCCCTGGACCACCGGCGGAGCCTGGACGGTCTACGCGGTGTGGGCGGTGGCGGCGGCAGCGGTGGCGATCGTCGGTCTGCGGCGGCGCGACCTGTGAGACCCCTCGGGGTCTCGCGGGTACCGCGGGGCCGTCCGCTTCCGCCGCCTCAGGGATTGGCGACGAGTTCGCCCAGGCGCGTGGCGAGCCACGGCCTGCGGCCACCGGCCCGCATCTGCCCGCGCGCGATCGCCTTCCAGACCGGCGTGCGGCGGAAGGAGACCAGGAGGAACGCGGCCGGCGCCGCCGTGATCCTGCAGTCGTACGCGCGCGGCGGGGCGTCACGGGTCACGGTCAGCGTCCCGTCGTCGACGACGACCGCCAGCCGGGGGCCGCCCCTGATCGCGAGGTCGAACGCGATGCGGACACCGCGCGCCCTCACCGGGTCCAGAGCCAGCGGCATCATCGTCGGCATCGACTGTCCGAGCACCAGGCTCGCCTCGGCCGGGCCGATCGGCCACGGAAGTCCGGCGCCACGTGCGATGTCCAGACCGTGGACGAGGCTCTCGCTGAGCATCAGACCGGTCGCCGCCGCCAGCGAGACCGTCACGCCCTTCCCGAGCCAGGGCGCGGAGACGGGGGTGTCCGGGGCGAGGCCCTCGGTGGCCCGCAGGAACATCCCGCTCCGCTCGGCGACGAAGTCGCCCGGGCGGGCGTGCTCCCCACCCCGGAAGAGGTCGACGGACGTGGCGTTCACGGCCGCGATCCGCTCGCCGAGCGGTCCCTCGCCCGACGGCAGGAGGCCGTCCCACTCCACGGACTCGCCCGTCAGGTCGGCGGAGTAGGCGAAGTACACGCCCGCGAGATGCGCGGCGACGTCAGCCACGGTCCAGAGGGGGACACCGGAGGCCGCGTCCGGGTCGGGAGCCTCGCGCAACAGCCGGACCAGCCGCGGGACCACGGCCCGCAACGCGGCGCGGGTCCTCTCGTGCTCGGCGACGGGATCGAACCGCGTGACGGTACCCATACAACTCCCCCAGGGCTGCGAACGGGCCCGAAGGTTACCGCCTGGTAGGGCGGTCGCGACAGGTCCGTTCACCAGGAGACGGCGGCGGGCGCGGACCGGCGACGGGCGCGGGCGGCCGGGCGGGTCGCCGGCGTCGGCCTTGCCCGGTGCGCCGCGTGCCCCCGAAAAGGCCCGGCACGAACGAGTGACCACCTCGCCGACCTCGGCGCTGGGGGAGCGGCCGCACCGAAGAAGTCCGGCCCCCGCGACGGCCGCCGACGCCCGCGTCCCCCGACGGCCCCGCGAGCGTCACGCCCCTACGGCCGCGTCGCGTACTCCTTGCGCAGTGCGTCCAGGATGTCGGCGGCCTCCGTGAGGTCCGACGCCCGGCAGCGGGCCGCCGCCGTCGTGAGGCGGGCGACGGCCTCCGTGAAGCGTCCCAGACCGTTGCCCTCGACGAGGGCCGCGAACCTGACCGCCTCCGCGCGCGGTATCTCGCCCTGCGGCCCGCCCTGTTCGTGCGCGGCGATCGCGGCCTCCGCCTCGGTGAGGGCCTCCGCGAAGCGTTCCGCCTGGGCGAGGACACGGGCACGGCGGTAGTGGATCTCACCGCTCTCGTACCAGGGGTGGAAGCCCTCGGTACCGTCCGGGACCGCGGCGAGGACCGCGTCGGCGTCCGCCAGGTGCCGCAGCGCGACATCGACGCCGTCCTCCTCCCGCGCGGACACGGTGAGACGGGCGAACTCGCGCATCATGTGGATGATCAGCGGTGGGTGCGGCGCCTCGGCGTGCGCCGCCATCGCCCGTTCGTACGCCGTGCCCGCCGCCTCCCAGCGTTCGGCCAGCGCCAGCGTCGTCGCGGCCTCCGCGGCCACCAGGGTGTGGATCGCGCGATCGTCCTCCCAGGCCGCGACGGTGTCCGCGAGACGCAGGAACTCCTCCGCCGAGGCGAGGAACTCCTCCAGCTCCCGCATCCCGCGCGCCAGCGTGAGCCGGGCCTGGCAGACGAGGCGTTCGTCGAGCGACGAGGCCGCCTCGTCGGCCAGGACGGACTCCAGTACGGCGACGGCGTCCGCCTGCTGTCCCGTGTTCGCCAGGACGTCGGCGAGCTGGAGACGCGCCTGCGCGGCCTCGTCGTGCGTCCCGTCCTGGTCGAACCGCGCGGCCGCCTCGGAGAGATGACGCACGGCGCCGGCGGAGTCCCCGAGGTGCGAGGAGGCGTGGCCGAGCAGTGCGTACGTAGGGGCCAGCGGGAAGTCCGTGTCGTCGTACCGGACCGCGTCGGCGATCGCCCGGTGCAGCAGCTCCGTCGCCTCCGCCGGCTCCTGCCGGGCGAGGAGGATCTGGGCCAGCAGCGCACGCGGGCGCGAACCCCGCCAGGGCCGCCCGGAGGCGTCGACGTCCTCCAGGGCCGCGCGCAGTTCCGACTCGGCGAGGACCGCGTCGCCGAGCTGGGCGGCGATGTCGGCGACGAACTGGCGTGCGTTGGCCACGTGGTGGGGCACGGACAGGCGCTCCGCCTCGGACCGCAGCCTCTGGGCCGACTGCTCGAACCGCTCCCGCACGGCTTCGGGGGCCTCCGGCAGGTGTCGCTGGAGGTCCTGGTAGGCGGCGAAGAGGGAGGAGTACAGCACGGTGAGGTACTCCAGCGCGCGCTCCGACGCCAGGTCGGCGCAGGCGGCGGCCTCGGCCTCGCCCAGCGGCTGCGGCTCACCGGTGAAGGGGGCCTCGGCGCTGAGCCGCTCGGCCTCGCGCAGGCAGGCGTCGAGAGCGCCCCGCACGGTGTCGGCGTCAGCGTCCGTGCCCACCGGCGGGGTAAGGACGACCGCGTCCGCGGACGTCAGCGGGGTGCCGCCGTCCGTGTCCGTGTCCGTGCCCACCCGAGCGGTGCCGCCGTCCGTGTCCGCGTCCGCGCCCGCCCGAAGGGTGCCGCCGTCCGCGTGGTCGTCGTCCCCCGCCGCACGGCCCAGGTCCGCGGCGGCATCGGACGTCGTCGCCCACGCGAGCGCACGCGTCCGCGTGGAGAGCGCCTGCCACGGCATCGTGAGCCGCTCGAACAGGCCGGCGGCCAGCTCCAACTCGGCGATGCTCTCCGCGTGACGGTCCTCCTGCAGGAGCAGGTACGCGCGCTGCTCGGCCAGCTCCGCCCGCAGCAGCTCCTCCGGGCCGAGCCGGTCGTCGTGCGCGGTGCGCCCGTCCGCCACGCGCTCGGCGATACGGGTCCAGAGGCGGGTGTCCCCGGGGTGTCCGAGGCGCGCCATCCGCCGTGCCTCGGTCACCAGGGAGAAGAAGTCGTCGGGAACCTCCGGCCCCGCCGTGGCCGCGCCGAGGGACCCGGCCGCCCCCGCCCTCGCCGCCGTACCCGCCGGTGTGGGGGAGCGGGTTGCGGACGTCCGGAGTCCGAGCGGCAGCGGCTCGTCGAGCAGGGGCCCGCGCGCGAGACGCGAGCGGCGGCGGTCTCCGACGGCTGTGGTGCCGTTGCGCGCGTCGAACGCGACGGAGAGCCGGTCCGCCTCGGAGCGGACGTGGGCGGAGAGTCCGCCCGCCGTCCAGTTCCGTCCGGGCGGCCCGGCGACGGGGGTGTCCGCGTGGCCGTCCTCGACGAGCCGGGCGAGCAGCACCTCGACGCCGGTGAGGAACTCCAGATGGGCCAGCGGCGCGCCCGTCGCCTCGAAGAGGGGGCGGTTCTCCGCCAGGATCTCCAGACCGCGGCCCTCGTTGCGCGAGAGGGCGCAGAACTCCAGGTGCAGACCGACCTCCTCCTGCATGCCGGTGTGACCGCGGACCCGCCGGTAGCCGGTGAGATGGTGCGAGCGCGCCTCGTCCGTACGCCCGAGGCGCAGCAACGGCAGCAACGCGCGCGCCTGGCTCACCTGCGGTTCCTTGGTGCAGGCCTGGGCCCCGTCGAAGACCGGCCGCCAGGTGTCCAGCGCACCGGCGTCGTCGCCCGCCACCACCTGGTGCCAGGCGAAGTGCCGGGTCTCGCAGGCCTCGCAGTCGCTCAGCTCGGTACGGGGCCGGGTGGCCCAGAGGTCGTAGGCGTCGGCGACACCCTCGCCGGTGTGGTGCGCCACGTGATAGCGCATCGCCGCCACCGGCTGCATGCCGTGCCCGGCCGCCTCGTACCGGCCGCGCATCTGCTCGATCCAGCTCCGTACGGAGGCCAGTGGCATCTCGGGCACCTGCAACAGGGACGTCGTCACCCACTTGAACCGCCAGCAGACCTGGTGGGCCTCCCACTGGCTGAACGACTCGGGAGCGGTGTCCCACAGCTTGAGCAGCCGGGCGAAGACCACCGGCGACTTGCGGTGCTCGCCGGTGAACTCGTACGCCGACATCAGCTCCAGCAGGGCCGTGACCAGGACGTCGGGCTTGTCGAAGGGCTCGGCGGCCTCGACGAGCTCCTCGGCGGTCACGGTGCGCGGCAGACCGTGGGGGCGCTCGTGGTTCTCGCGCAGCGCCTCGACGACGGCCTCGGGCGTGTCCAGCATCTACAGTTCCTTCCGGGGCTCGGAGCCGGGTGCCGCCGTGCCGGGCTGGTGCATGGCGTGGGTGAGCAGGCCGATGAAGGCCCGGTTGAGCAGGGCGCTCTCGCTCGCCCTCAGCGGGCGGCGGCTGAGCAGCAGCGCCTGGCCGTAGAGGGCCTCGGCGGCCGTGACGGCGAGGCCCCGCTCGGTGATCGTGATCGCCTGGCGGACCAGCGGGTTGAGGTGGTTCAGGACGAGCTGGGCGCGCGGGGTCTCGTGCCGCAGGGAGCCCAGGATGTCGGCCCAGAGGCCGTCGCTCTCGGCGGCGAGGCTCGACCGGGTCCGCTCGTGCCGCGCGTCCCTGTTGTCGAGGAGCAGCGCCGGCGCGGTGACCGGCTGGAAGTCCCGCAGGACCACGTTGCAGTCGTGGACGCCGATCGTCTCGCGGGCGATGGACAGGAAGGCCGCCGCCCGGAGTTCGGCGGTCGGGTCGACGGCGTCGAGGTGGGCGGTGACGGTGGCGGGGTCGAGGTCCGTGACGGACGTGCCCGGACGGATCTCGGGAAGCCGGTGCACGAGGTCACGGTCGTAGGTGTAGCCGCCGTTGACCACGCCCAGGCCGGCCGCGGCGGCGATCGGGGCGACCTGGCGGAACTCCTCGACGCTCCGGGTGACGAGGAGCGTCCGGTGCGTCCGGGAGAACTCCTCCAGGGTCACGTTCCCGTCGGTGGTCTCGAACGGCAGCCACGGCAGCACGATCCGCAGCAGCTCGTCGTCGTGCCGCGCGAGCGCCTTCACCGCGAGGTGGTGGGTGTCGATGAAGCGGTGCAGCAGCGACGGGTCGCTGGCGGCGAGCCCGGTGAGCCAGTCGCGGATCCGCTCGCCCAGGGCGTCCCGTACGGCGGACAGGGTGCCGTCCTCGTACAACGCCTCCCGGGACGCCGTCGGCCGCAGACTGGTGGTGTCGACCACGCAGCGCACGAAGAAGGCCCACTCCGGAAGCAGTTCGGGCGCCTGGTCGGTGAGCAGCATCCCCTTGAGGTGGACGCGGTGTCCCGCCCGCTGCGCCGGGCTCACGGGCGTGGGCAGGACGTAGGCGACGCCGCGCAGACCGGCCGCCGGAAGGTCCAGCTCGATCGTGTCGAGCGGGGTGAAGTCGAAGAGGCCCCGGCAGTACGTGGTGAAGGCCTCGCGCCGGGCCAGCGGGGAGCGGTGGTCCCGCTCCCACGGGGGCGCCTCGTTGACCTGGTGGCTCTCGCCGCGCGGCCCGACGACCGTGACCTCGTGCCGCAGGAGACCGCCGTAGTGCCGGGCCAGGGCCACGACCTGATGCGGGCTCGTCCACTCCGCGTTGTCGGCGCGCGGGGTGAGCCGCACCGTCGTCCCCGGCTCGGGCACGGCCGACGCGGGCAGTGTGTGGATCGTGTACCGGCCGTCGGAGTGACCGCGCCATTCGACGGCGGGGGCCGAGGGGTCCGTCGCGGACCGGCTGACCACCGTGATCTCGTCGGCCACGACGAAACAGGCGAGCAGCCCGATGCCGAACTGGCCGATGAAGTCCCCACGGGCGGCGTCCAGTCCGGCCCCGTCGAGGGCGCCGTCGGCGGTCCGCTTGGAGCTGCGCCCGATCGTGGCGAGGAAACGGTGGACGTCGGCCTCGGTCAGACCGATACCGGTGTCCGTGACGGTGAGGGTGTCACCGGTGCGCACGGTGATGGACGCGGGCGCGCCGGGGTCGACGGCCTGCCGCGCGGTGATGGCGTCCACGGCGTTCTGCAGGAGTTCGCGCAGGTAGACCCGGGGGCTTGAGTAGAGGTGGTGGGAGAGCAGGTCGACGAGGCCGCGCAGGTCGACCTGGAAGGTGTGTGCGGATGAGGACTGGGGCACCTGACGGAGTCTTTCGGTGGACGCGCCGACGCCACGAGGGCGGCGCGGCGACGGTGCGGGCGGGAGCGGGAGGTCGCGTGGCGACGGAGACGGAGGGCGGAGTACGGGGTTCGGCGCCGGTGTCACGGACGCGTCGGCGTCGGGCCGTGGAACCGGAGGAAGGGGTACGTGGGCTGCCGCCGGGTCTCGGGCGCGTCAGCGTCCGGCCGCCGAGCGGCGTTTCCGGTACGCCGCCGCCGGGTCGGATCCGTCCAGGTAGTACCAGGGGAACTCGGTGACGCGCCCCTCGGTCGCCCGGAAGCACTCCCGCGCGGCGCCCCGGTCCCCGGCGAGGGAGAAGGCCATGGCGAAGGTGTTGAGGACCTGGAGCCAGCCGCCCTCGCGGACGAAGTCCGGGTGGCGGAAGGAGTGGTCGGCGGCCTCGTGGAGGGAGGCCTTCACCTCGGGACGGCCCATGTACGCCGCGTCCGGCCCCGAGTCGAGGGAGAGCCACTCCTCGATGTGGCCGACCGCGACGAGCTGGCCGAGCAGGGTGCCCCCGGGGGCACCGAACGCGGACGCGCGCGCGAAGGCGTGCATCTCCTCGTGCGAGCCGCCCCACTTGTCGCAGACCTGCTGCAACTGCTGCTGGTGCGCCTGGAGGTGGCGCGGGTCCCGCCGTACCGTCGCCTCGAACCGGCGCCGCGCCGTGACCTGACCCACTTCGAGGCCTCGGCCGGACACCTGGAGGCCGTACCACGGGGAGACCCACAGCGGCTCGCGCTCGGCCGCCTCGTACAGCCACGTCTCGGCCGTGCGCAGGCGCGCGTGGAAGAGGTCGAACTGCTCGCGCGAGACCTGGGAGGCGCGGGCTCCGGTGCGCGCCTCCCAGCCCCAGCTGATGTGACGGATCCCCGCCACGAGCCGGGGGAGCGCTGCCTCCGGCTCCGCTTCGAGGACCGGCGAGATCCACCGTTCCACGCCGGCGGTGTCGCCGACGGCCCACAGGAGCTCGACCCGGTCCTCGCTCTCGGGACGCGCTTCGAGCACCTCGCGCACCGCGGCCCAGTTCCCGGCCGCGGCGGCCTCCCGTACGCGACCGACCGCGGGATCGCCGGAGTCCTTCTGCACCCGAGCGCCGGGCCGACCGGCCCATTTCCCCAGCGTGAGCCCCCAGTCATCGAGCAACGCCATGTCCCCACCCCTTGCGTGTCCGAACGGGGAGGCCAGTGATCACCCTCCCGTGGAGGTAGTGACTATCACGCGTGACCGACAATCGCACATCTGTTTCTCCGGTCGATCTGGCAGACCTTGGCGGCCTTGGCGGCCTCGGCGACCGGGCTGGCCTTGGTGCCGGGCCGACCCGGCCGAGCCGCACCCCGGACACCGCGACGGCGTGACACCCGGGAGGGCCGCCCGGCCCGGCGCCCCGGCCCTCCCGTCGGAATACGTTCATACGCCAGACATCCGGCGGCCGGACAACGGGCCGGGATGGTTGCGTATGCATAACGGGTCTGGTTCGAAGAACGGTGTCCGGGACAGGCGCGCGGCCCTGAACAGGGGGAGCGTCAGGTCGCGTGCCCCCCGGTTCACCGCCCGCCCGAGAGGAACTCTCCGTGGATCGCAGGTCTTTGCTCACCGTCGCGACAGGGGCGGCGGGCGCCGTCGCCGCCTCCCAGATACCGGCGGGCGCGGCGCTCCCCGCCCACCCCGGCGCAGGGCGCCCGGTCGCCACGTTCAACGTCATCAGCGACATCCAGGGCGACCTCCGGGACCTCGGTGTGGCCCTCGACGACATGCACCGGACCAACCCCGCGAGCGCGGGCCTCGCCGTCGCGGGCGACATCACACCGCGCGGGTACGACGCCGAGTACGCGGCGGTGCGGTCGGAGCTCACGCGCCACACCCACGCGAGCACGGTCGCCTGGGCCATCGGCAACCACGAGTTCTACGTCCCCAAGTGGCGCGACCCGTCGACCCTCGCGCAGGCCACCTGGCCCAACGGCACCACCGAGGACTCCCTGTTCCGCGGCTTCTACCACTTCGCCGGGCGCAACACGGTGTACGCCGAGCACTCGTTCGGCGGCATCCCCGTGCTGAGCCTCGGCACCGAGAAGTACATGCACTACCACGACCCGAAGCTCTGGGACGAAGTGTGGCTCAGCGAGGCGCAGTTGACCTGGCTCGAACAGCGCCTCGCGCACTGGGCGCGCCGACGCAAGCCCGTCATGGTGGTCACGCACCACCCCCTGCCCAACACCGTCTCCGGCAGCCACAACCAGCTGTACTCGCGCGACTACCTCCAGGCGGACCGGCTGCTGGGGATCCTCGGCCGCCACCGCGACGTCTTCCTCTTCTGCGGCCACACCCACTGGGACCTCGCCCTGTCGGACTGGTACGTCCGCAGGGTCGTCCCCGGCACCGCCAACCTCGACGGCTTCTCCGTCATCAACACGGGCGCCGTGCAGACGGGCTACACGGACGACGGCAAGGGGGGAGAGATCTCCGTCCCCGGTACGTTCAACCAGGGCCTCCAGATCGAGGTCCACCGCGACCGCGTCGTCGTGAAGGCGCGCGACTTCGCCGCCGGAACGTGGCTGAAGCAGATCACGGTCCCGCTGTCGACACGGATCTGAACCACTGAGCCACCGTCGCTCCGGACCGGACACCGTCCACGTGGCCAACCGCGCCCCGGCGGGCAGGCGACGCCGCCCGCCGGTCGAGGTCCGGGCCCGCCGCGCCATCACGGTCGACGGGGTCTCGGCCCGCGCGGTCTGCCGCCGGGACGCCGAGCTCGGCATCCTCGGCTGACCAGGAGCACCCTGGAGGGATGAGCACCGCCCCGATAGTCGTCAACCCGCCGTCGCCGAGCGGCGGCCGCAGAGTCACCGTCCGTGACCACGGCATCCTCGGCCTCGCGCACAGCGACGCCGACGTCGTGGAGTTCCTGCGGCGAGCCGGTCTCGAAGACGCCGACGCCCTCCTCGACGATCCGGCGTGGGTGAAGTGGCGCGGCGGCCGTGCGCGCGAGTACGAGGCGGCCTGACGCGAAGCCGTCTCCCCGCCGTCGGGGTCGGGGAGCCCTCCGGCGTCCTCGACCGGGTCCGGCAGCGCTTCCCGCCCACGCGGGCGGCCGGCGGGAAGGTCCGCCGGTCGCGCTCCGTCACCCGTCGTGGCGGCCGACGCTACGGGCCCACAGGATCAGCGGGATCTGAAGGGGGAGCCGGCCGTACGCGAGGGCCTTCTGCGGCGTCGAGCGGTCACGCCAGTCGTAGGCCATCTTGACGTTGGCCGGGAAGACGCCCGCGAAGAACAGGGCCGTGGCGCGGGCGCTCGTCCTGCGCGTCGCCGGGAGGGCGAGGCCGGCGGCCAGGGCCAGTTCCACCACGCCGCTGGCCTGGGTCCAGGCGCGGGGGCCGCCCGGAAGGGTCCGCGGCACGGTGGCGTCGAACTGCTTCGGGGCGACGAAGTGGGCGACGCCGGCGGAGGCCATCAGGCCGGCGAGCAGGAAGGCGGAGCGTGCGGAACGTATGGACCGGGACATCGGATTCCTTCGGGCTGAGGGCGAACGGGCGGTAGGGCGAGACGGCAGCCCGCACCTTACCCGCCAGTAATCACGTGGTGGACCCGTTTTCTCCGTCCCGCCCCAGCGCGGTGACGCCGGGCCCGCGCAGATCGTCCAGCGCCACCTTCCGGCCCGTGACGGCCAGAAGCAGGGAGAGCGCGGGCCCGTTCGCCTCCGGCCCCGTTCCGATCGTCAGGTCGGCGTCCGTGGCCGTGAGCCGGACGCGGCCCATCAGCTCCTTGGCCCCGCCGAACGACGCCGGGGTGCGCGTCTGCAGCCGGAGCGACCTGACGACGGCCTGTTCCGGGTAGGAGCGGGTGAGTCCCAGGGGCCGACGGATGTCCTCGCCGTGCACGACCTCCTCGACGAGCCGGCTGTCGAGGGGCGCCGGAGGCGTCGACCGCCGCGACGCCACCAGCCGGAACCGCTCCAGGGTCTCCTGCGGCGTGACCCCGCGCTCACGCTCCACGCCGACGGCGTTCTGGCGGTCGAAGTCGAACCTCGCCCGGGCGAGGCCGATCATGAAACCGAGGCGGGTCGTGCGAGCGGTGTCGACCAGATGGGCGAGGACGTCGTGCACGGTCCACCCGTCACACAGCGACGGTCTGCGCCACTGCTCGTCATCGAGATCCGCCAGGTCGTCGATCAGCGCCCCGCGCTCGGCGTGCACCATCGTCCAGACGTCGTCGTTCACGGCTTCCCCTTCGTCGACCACAGTGTGTGCCAGGGAGGACTCGGGAAGCGGCGGGAACTCATCGCCGGGCGAGTCCCGGGCTTCCGATCGACGGCCGGCCCCCTGGGCCCGGAAGCGCACCGCGGGCCCCGTGAGGCGGCCTCCGACGAACGGCGGGTCTCCGGTGAGTGCGTCGAGCGACGGCCGATGAGTACGGGCACTCCCGCCGGTCTACCCTTCAGCGCCGTCCCTCTCCGGCGCCCTCGTCGAAGGAGCGACAGATGACCGGCACGACGACCATCGACCTCGGACCACAGGCACGGATCGTGGCCCGTCTCGCGGCGGACATCCCCGACGCGCGGCTCGCCGACCGAACCCCCTGCCCCGACTACGCGGTCAGCGACCTGCTGGGCCACCTCACCGGACTCGCCGTCGCCTTCCGCGACGCCGCCCGCAAGAACCTCGGACCCACGACGGACACGGCCCCCGACCCGGCGTCGTTCGTCCTCCCCACCGGCTGGCGCGAAGAACTGCCGCGCGTCCTCGACGAACTGGCCGAGGCCTGGAGCGACCCGGCCGCCTGGACCGGGATGACCCGTGCGGGTGGCGTGGACCTTCCCGGCGACCTCGCGGCCGTCATCGCTCTCGACGAGCTGGTGGTCCACGGCTGGGACCTGGCCCGGGCCACCGGCCAGGAGTACGCCCCCGATCGGGCCGCGCTCCACGCGTCGCACGGCTTCCTCCTGGCCGCCGCCGAGGAGGACGACCGCGGTGACGGCGTCTTCGGAGCCGTCGTGCCCGTCGCGGAGGACGCCCCGCTGCTGGACCGGGCGGTCGGCCTGAGCGGGCGCGATCCGCGCTGGACGCCACGGACGGCCTCGTGACGGAGGCCGGGCAAGGGAGGGGGGTCTCCGGTACGGGCGCCCTGCACGCCCTGGAGGTGTGCCCCGCGATCCGATGCGCGGGTGGAGCTGGGACGATGGGACGATCAGGGCATGGTGCGAACGTTTGAGGAACTGATCGCCGAGGCGGAGGCGACCCCGGTGGAGGGCTGGGACTTCTCCTGGCTGGAAGGACGGGCCCACGAGCAGCGACCGTCCTGGGGCTACCAGCGCGTGATGGGCGAGCGCATGGCGCGGGCCCTCGCGGCGCTGGACATCCAGACCGGCGGCGGGGAGGTCCTGGCGGGGGTGCCGAAGCTCCCACCGCTGGCGGTGGCCACGGAGTCCTGGCCTCCGAACGTGGCCAAGGCCACCGCGCTGCTGCATCCGCTGGGGGCGGTCGTCGTCGCGGACGAGGACGAGCCGCCGCTGCCGTTCGCCGACGGGGCCTTCGACCTGGTCGTGAGCCGGCACCCGGTGACGGTGTGGTGGGAGGAGATCGCGCGCGTGCTCCAGCCGGGCGGCACGTACCTCTCCCAGCAGGTCGGCCCGGCCAGCGTCTTCGAGCTGGTCGAGTACTTCCTCGGCCCGCAGCCCGAGGAGGTGCGCCGCCGGCGACACCCCGACGACGCCCGCCGAGCGGCCGAGGCGGCCGGGCTGGAGGTCGTGGACCTGCGCGCGGAGTACCTGCGCACCGAGTTCCTCGACATCGGCGCGGTGGTCTACTTCCTGCGGAAGGTGATCTGGATGGTGCCCGGCTTCACCGTCGACCGGTACCGGGACCGCTTGCGGCAACTGCACGACCGGATCGAGAGCGAGGGCCCGTTCGTCGCCCGGACCGCGCGGTTCCTGATCGAGGCGCGCAAGCCCGCCTGACAGCGGAATCGCGGGCGTCACCGAGGCCTCTCCGTACAATGCCCGTCATGGCATGCCGAATCAGTGAGCTGGTCCTCGAATGTGCCGACCCCGAGAGGCTCGCGGCCTTCTGGAACGAGGTCCTCGGCTACGTCGAACTCAACCGCGAGGACGACGGAAGCATCGAGATCGGGCCGCCCGACGTCGGCTTCGGCGGCCAGCGGCCCACCCTCGTCCTCAGCCCCAGCAGCGCCCCGCGGACCGGGAAGTACCGACTGCACTTCGACGTCAGTGCCACCGACCGCGACCAGGGCGCCGAACTGGAGCGGCTCCTCGCCCTAGGCGCCAGGCCCGCCGACGTGGGCCAGAGCGGCGCCGAGAGCTGGCATGTCCTGGCCGACCCGGAAGGCAACGAGTTCTGCCTCCTGCATGCCCGGCTCAGGCCCCTCTGACCCCGCGCGCACCCGAGGCCCGCACCCGCACGGCCAGGGCTTCGACGACCTGACGAGCCCTCGCCAGGGCGGTCGCCCCGACCCCGGCCGACGCGCGCGGACAGCGGGATGGACGGCTTCATGCGCGGAGGTCGTCGTCCCGTCCGGTCAGCAGGGCGAAACCGTGGCGGTCCACGGACGCGGTCGTGGCCGAGAGGACGACCACTCCGGTTCCCGTGGCGCGGTCGAGTCCGAGCCAGGACCGGAAGCCGCCCGTACCGCCGTTGTGCCAGGTCACCGTCAGGCCCTTGACCCGGATGGTGATCCACGCCGCTCCGATGCGGGCCCCCGTGCCGAGGGGAGCGACCGGATCGAGCGCGGCGAGCCCTGGCGCGCTGCCGTCCAGCAGGGCCTCGGTGAGCCGGGCCATGCTGCGGATGTCGGCGCGGATCCCGCCGGCCGGCCCGAGCGCCTCGCCGGTCCAGGGCTCCTGCGGCCGCCCCTTCCGGTTCGTGCCCCTCACGGCCCCGGGCCGCAGCTGTTCCGCCGAGGCGGGCAGGTAGAAGCAGCCGAGCCCCAGCGGGTCGGTGACCCGCAGGCGCACCAGCTCCCCGTACGTCGTCCCGGCGGCCCGCGCGAGCGCGTGCCCCAGCAACTCGAACCCCAGATTCGAGTAGCGGGGCTTGGGCCTGCCCACGCGTACGCCCCGGGTCTGGTCGAGCAGTCGGCCGAGGTCCTCCCCGTACGGATTGGTCCCGTGCCGCCAGAGCGCGAACGTACGACGCCACGTGTCGGCGGCGGGCGGTATCCGGGGGAGCCCGGACCGGTGGATGCTCAGCGACTCCAGGGTGACCCGCCCGGCGGGAGCGTCCCCGAGCGGCAGGAGTTCACCGAGCGTCGTAC
Source organism: Streptomyces sp. Qhu_M48 (assembly GCF_051305195.1). Lineage (NCBI taxonomy): Bacteria > Bacillati > Actinomycetota > Actinomycetes > Kitasatosporales > Streptomycetaceae > Streptomyces > Streptomyces sp. Qhu_M48. The sequence continues at coordinate 3,727,307 of NZ_CP195432.1, forward strand.
GGGCACCTATCTCTCCCCGCGCGAGCGCCTCGGCGTACAGCAGTCCCGTGACGCCCTTCGAGATCGACCCGATCTCGAAATCGGCGTCGAGTCCGGCGTCGGGTGCACTGCCGGTCGCGGACCGGGCCGTGCCGTCGCCTGTGGAGTCGACCGTGGTGCCGAGACCGGCCGGACGGGCGCCGACGCAGGCGATCCTCGTCCCGCCAGGCGAGACCACAGCTGCCGCGACAGGGTGCCGGGTCCCCGTCAACGCCCGGATCCTGTCAGCGAGTCGCGGGTCTCCGTGATCTTCGTCCATGCGCTCACGATAGGCGGCGGCCCCGGACGCGACGGCGCGCCCCACGGCCCCACGTGACCCACATCACTTTCGGGCTTCTCCACTTTCCGTTATCCCGGGCCGGGCCCCAGGCTCTCCTCTGCGCAAACATCTCCAACAGACGGGACAGTCGGCGTGCGGCAGAGCACAGGAATCGAGCGGGACACGGAGCTGGTCCTGGCGGCGCGGAACGGCGACCCCTGGGCGCGGGAGCAGCTGGTCACCGCCCACCTGCCCCTGATCCACAGCACCGTGGCGCTCGCGTTGAGCGGCCGCCACGGCGTCGAGCACGTCGAGCACCTCGTACGGGAGACGATGGTGCGCGCCCTCGGCGGTCTGGACGCCCTGACCGACCCCGGTGCCTTCCGGCCCTGGCTGGTCGCGATCGCCGTCGACGGCATCCGCAGGCACCGTCACGCGCAGCCGGCCGGCTTCGGGTACGCGGAGGCCGGGACCCCGACCGCCGAGGGGCCGCACCCGACGGGGGGCGGGTCCGAGATCACCGAGGCGGCCCGCTGGCTGGACCCGGACGACGGCGAGCTGCTGGCCCTGTGGCGGCTGGAGTGCACGGGCGAGCTGACCCGCTACGAGACGGCGGCCGCGCTGCGGTGGTCGGTCGAGGACACGGCGGCCCGGGTCGACGCGGTACGTGCCCGGCTCGACGCGGCCCGGGTCGTCGTGGGCGCCCTGGCCGGGAACGCGCACTGCCCCGCTCTGAGCCGGGAGGCGGCGAGCTGGGACGGCCGCCCGTCCGCGCCGTGGCGCGACCACCTGGCCCACCACACGCTCGCCTGCGCGCACTGCGTCACGCGCTGGAACGGCCTGGCCCCGGCGGAGATCCTTCTGACGGCCACGCCGTCGGCGCCCCGGGCGGGCGAAGCCACGCAGGGGCGCGTGACACCGCCGCCGGCACCCACCCACATAGCCGACGGATACGGCACGTCCGCCGCGTACGCCACCACCGCATCGCCGGTCGACTCGTACGGTACGAGCGACCTGGGCGAACCGGACGACGCAGCCGACCTCACGGAGGCGTACCTCCTGGCCGGATCCGCAGAGCACGCCCGCCCCCACATACCCCGCCATGCTCCCGGCACCTCCTCCTCGACCCCGAGCCGACACGGCTCCCGTGCGGCCCTCCGGCGCCGTCGCCGGACGCAGGAGCGCAGCCGGCGCCGGGCCGTCATCGCCGCTGGAGTCGTGGTCATGGCGGTCACGGGTGGGGCGTTCTCGCTCTACGGGGGCCGTGGAGGCGACGACGACAACCTCGAAGCGAGCCGGCTCTCGGCCCCCGGCCTCGACCTGCCCCTCGCCCACGACCCGTCCGCCCGGACCGGGGACGCGTTGGAGACGTCGGCGAGCCCCTCCGCCTCGCCCTCCACCTCCACGTCCGCCACCGCACGCCCCTCCACGTCGGCGTCGCCCAGCGCGCGGACCACCACCGCCGCGCCGACCCGTCCGCCCCGTACCACCGCGCCCGCCAAGGTGAAGACGACCCCGCCCCGCACCCCGGCGCCCACGCGAAGTTCCGAGTCGACCGGCCCGGGCACGGGCGGCGGCACGGACAACGGCACCAACGGAGGGACGGGGACCGGCGGTACGGGCGCCGGTCCGCAGAACGACCAGGGCCAGACCTCGGCCGCCGACCAGGTCGTCGCCCTGGTCAACGCGGAGCGCGCCAAGGCGGGTTGTGGCCCGTTGACGGCCAACGCGACCCTGACCAGGGCCGCTCAGGGGCACTCCGAGGACATGGCGGCCCGCGACTTCTTCGACCACACCAACCCCGACGGCGCCGGCCCGGGGGAGCGGGTGACGGCCGCCGGGTACCCCTGGTCGACGTACGGCGAGAACATCGCCATGGGCCAGAGCACCCCGGAGCAGGTCATGGACTCCTGGATGAACAGCCCGGGCCACCGCGCGAACATCCTCAACTGCGACTTCAAGGAGATCGGCGTCGGCATCCACTCCTCCGGCGGCCCCTACTGGACCCAGGTCTTCGGCGCCCGCTGACCTCACGGCCACCGGACACGGTCCACCGAGGCGCTGCCCCCACCGCAGGGGCAGCGCCTCCGCCGCGTCGCGGCGCCCCGATCGCCCCGGTCGGGCCGATCGCTCCGGTCGGGCCCGGCTCGACGCGGCGACCGGGGGAGAGTCCAGGGGCGGCTGGGCGGCGAGCGGGGAGAGTTCCACGGGGTGCGGCTAAGCGGCGCCCGCCGCCGCCAGCACCGCGACCGGCAGGAGCAGGATCCACTGCGGCAGGCGGAGCAGCGGTCGGGGCCAGCCGACGGACAGCGTGACGACCAGGAAGACCGCCGCGTACGCGACGAAGTGCGCGGCCACGAACCACGCCACCAGACCGGCACCCGACGTACCCTCCGCCAGGGAGAGCCAGAGCAGAGCGAGGCCGGAGAGCACCAGGTCACCGCTCACCATGTGCCACACGGCGTGCAGGACACGCTTGGGTTCGTCCGCGAGGCCGCAGGACAGCAGCGGGCGCACCACATCACGGTGCCCGCCGACGATGTGCACGGCGGCCACGCCGAGCGCAGTGATCCCTGCCGCGAGAAGCCAGCCGTTCACCGGACCTCGATTCCTCTCGCCACGACGCCGGCCAGCAATGCGGCCAGCTGCGGGCCGGGGCTCTCCCCGACCAGCCCCACGTGGAAGAACACGGCTCCTGCCAGCGTGTCCAGGACCAGGTCCACGGGCGTCCCGGCCGCGATCTCCCCGCGCAGCACGGCGCGTTCGAAGACGACAAGGAGCCGTTCCTTCGACGGGCCCAGGAAGTCGCCGCGGATGCGCGCCCTCAGCTCCGGATCGGCGGCGAAGTCGGCGAGCAGCCCCGGGAGCGCCGCTGCTGCGGCGGGCGCGCGGAACTCGTCGACCAGGCCCTGGAGCAGCACGGTCAGATCCCCGGTCAGCGTGCCGGTGTCCGGGGGCGGAGCGTCATCGGTGGTCGTGAAGACGGCCTCGAAGACCAACTCCGGCTTGCCGGGCCACCGTCGGTAGATGGTGTCCTTGCCGACACCGGCTCGCGTGGCCACCGCCCCGATCGACGTCGCGGCGTAGCCGACCTCCGCCACCAGCTCTGCTGTCGCGCCGATGATCGCCTCGTGCGATCGGGGATCCCTGGGACGCCCTCTGGAGGGCGGAGAGGAGTTCATGGCATTTACCTTACGGGTCGACCCGTAAGGTAAACAAGATCCTGGCCTGCCCGTCAGGACCGGATCCGGCGAAGCCTCTTCAGGCCGCCGGCCCGGCCGCCGGCCCGGCCGCCGGCTGAAGGACCCTGCCACCGGCTGACACACCCGGCCATGAGGTGGTGGGCCCGGTCGCGGTCACGGTCACCAGGCGACGGGCCCGGGGAGTTCGGTGACGGGCCCGGGCACCGCCGCGCGGATGCCGAGGCGGACGCGGGCCCGGTGGACGGCGGCCAGCTGCTCGGTGGCCGACGGGCCCCAGTCGAAGAGTTCCAGGGCCTGTTCCGGGGCCGCCAAAATCCGGATGTGGGCGCGACCGGTGGCGGGATCGACGGGCGGCGGGCCGAGGCCGGTCAGGGCGGCGGCGTAGCGGACGCGGGCACCCGGCTTCTCGGGGTCGGTGAGGTGTCCGATGTACACCGCGTCGGCGAGCCCGGCCGCGGCTTCCTCGGCCGCCTCGCGGCGCAGTGTGGCTTCGGGATCGTCGTGGTCGTCGGGTTCGGGCGTCCCGCCCGGCAGGCAGGCCGCGCCGGTGTCGGGTTCAAGGAGCACCAGGACGCGTCCGTCCGGGGCGAAGGCCCAGACGCAGGACTGGCGGACCGTCAGCCCCCGGGGCGCCGGGCCGGGATGGAAGGGGTAGTGGTGCCTGGCCCGGGGCGTCCGCAGGACGCCGACGGTGTCGAGGACACCGGGGGCGATCGGGAGGCCGTTCTCCAGGAGCACGGCGCCGGCGGCGTTGACGCGGGCGCGGAGCGCCGAGAGGGCGCGGCGGGAGTCGCGCGGGGCGAGCAGATCGGGCAGGTGCGCGGGCTCGATGAACTCGATGCTCGTGATCTCGCGCTCGGGCAGCCGGATGGCGGCGATCCGTTCGTCGCTCCACGTGCCACCGTCGAAGACGTGCAGGATCTCGCCGGGAAACCGCATGTCCGGGGGCGCGTTGACGCTCTCGGTGGAGACCCAGTCGACGGCGAGCCCCCGGTCGACCCGGGTGGTGACGCCGAGTTCCTCCTGCAGTTCGCGGACGGCGGCGTGGGCGGGGGACTCGCCCTTGTCGACGGCGCCGCCCGGAAGGAGGCAGGTGTCGAGGTAGTCGACGTGCTGGACCAGGACCTTCCCCCACCGGTCGGTGATCAGCACGGAGGTCCCGGCCCACAGGGCGGCCGAGGCGCGCAGGGCCCCGTATTCCGCGTCCGTCATCGACGTGCCCGGTGACTCGTCGGGCTGCGTGGTCGTGTTCGTCTCGTTCGCTCTCTCCATCGTGACGATGTGCCCAGACCGGTCGCTTCGGAACCGGGCCCGGTCACGCCGAAGCCCGGCGGGCCCCGGCTCCCCGCCCGATCCCCTTCCGCGACAGGCGGGGTGGACGGTCTCAGGGGGCGCCCGCCGAACCCGCCCGATGAGCAGGAACCGCGAGATCGACGCGGAGACCACCTTCGACGGGTCACGGGGCGTGACCCCGGCTCCGGCGGTGGCGAGGCGACGCCCGGTTCGGTGACGGTGAGTCAGCACGGCGACGCTGCGTCAACATGGCAACCGTGAGTCAGCGCGGTGACGGAAAGTCAACGTCATGACGCTGAGTCAGCATCGCTGTCCCACGGGCGCATCCCGTCCGTCCCGTCGCGTGGTCGACCGGCGCCCACGTGTCTAAGCTGGTAAGGGGGACGAGGCCGCAGGCGACGGGAGCAGGAGCCATGGGCGGCAGGCAGGACCACAGCACCTTCGCGACGCGCACGGCGGTCGCCGGCGGAGTTAGCGCGGCGGACATCTTTCGCCCCTCCTCGCTCTTCCGGATCGACGGTCCCGCGGAGGCCCCTTGACGTACCCCGTTGTCATCCGCGCCGTCGAGGACGGCCGACGGGCGTGTCCGTCGACGGAGCACAGCACCTGAGGGCGGGATGCCAGGGGGAACCGTGTGCGCAGAGGAGCACGTCATGGGCCGGAACGAGGAACGCAGGCACAGGAACGACCCGGGCCCGCTGCCCGGCCGGCCGCTGAAGATGTCCCCCGGGGTCGGTGAACACAGGGGCGCGGACGGCGTCCTCCGCAGGTACCTGGACCCCGGTGCGACGCTCTTCCGCGCGCCGACCGCCCGCAGGGCCGTCAACACCTTCGTACGAGAGCGTGCACAGGACCTCGGGACGGACGGTGCGGACCTCCGTGAGGTCGGCAAGGAGGAAGGGCCGGCGACGCTCAACGTCCGGTACCAGCAGTTCCACCAGAACGTGCCGATCCTCGGAGCCACGCTCCGGATGGTGGCCGACACCGGGCAGGCGGCCGTCGTACAGGTCGAGAACACGACGGAGATCGACGTCTCCGACGCCCCCGACGTGAGCGAGGCCCTGGCGCCCGACGTCGTCGAGAAAGCCGCGCTCTCGCCCTTCGAGGAGGGGTACGAAGCCGCTGTGGTGGTCCGCGACGCCCTCTTCTACCTGCGCGACACGACCAGGCCCCCGCTGCCGGAGACGGACCGCCCCACCGCCTCGGTCGCGTTGTTGAAGAAGGGGAAGAGGCGCCCCGACGGCAAGCTGCACCTCGTCCACGACCTCGTCGTCGAGACCTCCGGTCCGTTCGAACACTTCCGTGTCGTCGTCGACGCCGTCGGCGGGAAGCTCCTCTGGATCGAGGTGGCAGGCCGGTACGTGACGGCGACGCTCAAGGTCTTCGTTCCCGACCCCGTGACGGCGTCGGACGACGACACACTGAGTTCCCTGTCGAGCGACGACGACCTGAAGCCGCACGCCCACGAGGTCCAGGCGGAGATCAAGGAGGCCGACGAAGCCGGGAGGTTCCACCTCGACGGGGACTGGTGCCGCTGCGTGGACTGGGACGCCTCGGGGTTCGCCCAGCCGGAGCCGTCCGAGCCCTCCTTCGTGTTCGACACCCACCCCAAGGACAAGGCGTTCCTGAGCGCGAACGCCTACTACTGGGTCGACTCCTTCGCACGCTATCTCCGTGGCCTGGCCAACCCGACGCTCAACGCCCGCATGGTCCGGGTCGACGTGGACCCCCAGGGAGCCCCTGCCGCCGACAAGAGCGAGTGGATCGGTACGACGGATCCCCCGCGGATGCGCTTCGACATGAAGCTCGTGCCCGGAGCCGCCGACCTCGGCATCATCGTGCACGAATACACGCACGGAGTCGTGCAGTGGCTCCGGCCCGGCGCGACGACCCCCCTGGAGTACGAGCACAGCGTCTGCGACGTCATGGCGGGCATCTACCGGGACCGTTTCAACCAGCAGGGAAACCGGCGGACCGAGCCGTTCCCCTTCGACAACAACCTTCGGGACTCGTGGAGCAAGGACCGGCGGCTCGACCTGACGCAGCGCTTCGACGACCCGGGATTCGCCACCTACGGGCCCGACGTGCGCACCTCCATGCTGGCCTCGGCGCTGTGGCAGTGCTATCTCGGCATGGGCGGGTCGTCGAAGAACGCGACCGTACGGGACAAGGCCGCCGACAAGCTGATCCAGGTGCTTCTCGCGATGGTGCCCCGCCTGGGGACGGACACGCCCCAGAGCAAGGACAACGCCGTCCACATGGCCGACATCTGCGTCGCGGCGGACGCCGAGGTCCACGGCGGTCTGCACAAGAACGTGATGCGCAACGCCTTCGTCCGGCAGGGCCTCTTCGCCAAGCCCAACATCGACGTGTTCATCGCGGACCGGGTGGGCGACACCGGCGCCGTGCCGAGCGGCGGTGACAGCGACCCCTTCTGGACGTCGCCCGACATCTGGGTCCGCCACCAGAGCGACGGTGAGGAGGAACACCAGGAACCGATCATGAATCGGCCGAACAACCTGTACGTACGGGTGCACAACCGCGGTACCGACGACGCGCTGCCGGACAGTTTCACGGTCCAGACGCACCGCTGCGACCCGGGCACCGGCATGACGTGGCCCACTCATTTCAAGGAGATCAGCACGGAGACGATCCACGAACCGATCCCGGCCGGCGGATCGGTACGCGTCGGGCCCTTCGCCTGGACTCCGGTCATCCCCGACCACGAATGCCTGATCGCCATCGTGCACGGCGCGGACGACCCCGCCGTCAACGCCACCACGGGTCCGCCGGTGGCGCACGACAGACTCGTCCGCCTGGACAACAACGTGGGCCAGCGCAACGTGTACCCCAGACCCTCCGTCCTCGGCGGACAGACGACGATGACGATCAAGCTCAACGGCGGGCCGGCGGCGACAGACGGTTCGTGGGAGCTGGACGCCACCGCCATGCCGCCGGACACGCAGATCACCATCCGGACCCTGCGCCGCATCATCGACCCCTCCACCCTCAGCCACATCGAGGTGACCGAGACCGGGGAGGTCCGTTCCACGCTGGTGATGAAGGGCGGCGACACAGCGGTCGTCGACGGGTTCCGGCTCGACGCCGAAGAGAAGGTGGCGGCCGAGGTCACCATCGACTTCGCCCACGAAGCCGTGCACATGCAGCACTACGACCTCGTCACCACCCAGCTCCAGGACCACCAGGTCGCCGGACGCCTGACGATCGAGATCACCGCGGTCAAGGACATGCACGAGTGGTTCTTCGGCAACAAGCACACCCACGAGGTGCACATCGCGACCTGTCCGTTCTGGGAGCAGATCAACCAGACGAGCCTGGTGCCGTTCCCGCGCATAGACCTGGCCACGGCCTACGGCTACAACGGCTGCGCGTACTGCCTCCCGACCTTCGACGACGGCTGACGCGCCGGAGATCGAGCAGCCCGACGCTAGAGCATCCGGTCAACTCCCCGACGCACGCTGGAAAGGGTGACGGCGAGATGGCAGCGACGAGTCCCTTCACGGACGGTCTGATGCTCCGGTACCTACGGCCGGAGAACGTGGAGGCGCTGCTGACCCCTGCCACCGACCCGGAACGCAAGCGCGTGCGGTCGCTGCTGGCCTCCGTATACGACCCCGCCCACCTCGACATCACATCGGTGGATGCCGTCCGTGTCGACCTCACGGAGTTCCAGACCGCCGTCCACGCCTCGGTCGCCGTCCACGGATCATGGGACAAGTCGATCCCCACCACCGAACAGGCCCGCGCCACCGTCGAGATCCCGGCGACGCCACCGGTGCACTGGATCGACATGTCCCTGGAGACCGTGATCGCGGTGAGGGCGGCACCGGCCGGCAGCCTCCTCTCCTCCGTGGAAGCCGAGGCGGCCTGGGCGGCGGGCGCCGGCGCCGGGGCACCACAGGACGAGTTCGAACGCCCCTACACACTCCAGTACGCCGATCCACCCCCCTTCGATCCGACAGCGCCGAGCCGCAACCTGCCCTTGCGGGTGTCGACGCTCTTCTTCGACCGCCTCGACCTCGTCCACGCGCTGCGTCGGCTCAGCCAGGCCAAGCGAGCGGTCGACGCGGCGAGCCCGCAGCCCGAGGTCCACGACGGCGGCGCCCTGCTCGCTTCCAGCGCGTGGCTGGCGGTCTTCCCCGCCGTCGCGACCGACGAACCGTCACAGACGACCGAGCAACTGGTCGGCGATCTGCTGGCGACCCAGGGATTCGTCGCCGCCTTCGAGACGGCCCCCTGAAGTCCCGGCCGGCACCGGCCGCGCCCAGCCCCGGAGACCGGGCGCGCACACGGTGAGGAGCATGCGATGCCGTTCAACTACGTCACCGTCACAGCGAGCAGTGATCTCTTCGCGCCCGCCACCAGAGCCTTCGGGGACATCCTCGTCATCGGCAAGGGAGCCATCGGCAGCGAGAAGTCGGACCCTCGGCCGTTCACCTACCCGGGCGATGCCGCAGAGGCCTACCCCCAGGGAAGGACGAAGCTGACGGAAGCGGCCGCAGCCGCCGCGCAGAGCGCCGTCACCGCAGCGAAGTTCCCGGTCGGCTCCGGCGTCGCGATCGGGAAGGAGGGAGAGGTCGAGGTCCGTAACGTCACCGAGGTCGCCGACGCCACGGGTGCCACGTTCACCCTCACCCTCGACGAGAAGCTGGACAAGGCCCACGCGGCGGAGGACCCCGTCGTCGGCCTCGGCCACAGCGACCTCGCCGCCGCCATCTCGCTGGCCTTCCGGCAGACCCCGCCGCCGACCGTGGTCTGGGGCCTCGCAGTGGACTTCGACAACCCCGTCTGGTCGGACGCGTTCACGGCGGCGACGGACATCCCGGTGCAGATCGTGGTGCTCGCCAACACCCCGCTGAACGAGCAGCCGCCCAGCAACCACCCGGTCGAACTCCTGGCGAACCACGTCACCGCGGTCTCCAACACCGGCGGAGACGGCAACGAGCGCATCGGGGTCGCCATGCTGGACCCGGCGCTGACGCAGGCCGAGCAGATCGCGCTGTGCACAGGAGGGATCAAGAGCAGCCGGATGTTCCTGGTCGCCCACAGGTCGAAGGACGACGTGGCCGCGGCGGTGGCCGGAGTCATCGCGGGCCACGAGCCCCACATCTCGCTCCTGCTCAAGCCGGTCTCCATCAAGATGACCCGGCTCTTCACGGCCACGGAGATCCAGAACTACTACGACAAGTCGATCAACTGGGTGGCGAGCCCCGTGCTGCTCCCCGGCCAGGCCCTGTACCTGGGTGAGGGACTCACCGCCAACCCGAGCGGTGGGAAGAAGTACATCGATGTCGTGCGGACGCTCGACGACATCAGCTTCCGCGTCAAGGCCGCGCTGATCCAGGCCGTCGGCGACCTCCGCATCGACCGCCCCGGCCTGCGCACGGTCGTGACGCTCGTCCAGAGCGTGCTCTCACCGCTGGTGACCCGGGGCGTGATCGAGTCCTACGCCATCCACATCCCCCTGCTGGTCCTCCTGGAACGCGAGCGCGCCACCCTCAGCGCCGACGAGCTCGAACAGATCGGTCAGGGGCGGAGCGGACGGAACGTGGCCATGGAGGTCTCGGTCGTCTACGCGGGCGTGATCCACCAGATCGCCGTCAAGCTGGTTCTCAAGGGTTAAGGAGCGAGGAGATGGCTGAGGTCAAATGGGACACCCGGTTGACGGTGATGCTCGGCACCACGCCGGTCACCCCCATCGACTCCTTCAATCCCACGTTCAACAGTCCGGTGCAGCCCCTGCACTCGTTGGAGGCCGACAACGTGGCCCACGTCGTCCAGCCCAAGGCGTTCACCTTCTCCATGGCGGTGAAGGGGATCGGCCCGTCGGTCGCCAACCTCACCGAGATGGCTCTGACGCACAAGAGCTTCAACATCGGGTTGCAGGAGTCCTCCGGCACCGACTGGACGTTCCAGCAGGTCCTGTTCAGCGAGTGCTACATCACGTCCGCCGCGAGCACCATCGTCATCGACGGCGTACCCACCACCACCTTCAACTGCGTCTGCCTGGAAGTCACGTCCACCACCTGACCGGAGAACGGAGGACCCCATGTCGCACCAGGAAGTCGAGCAGCGGGGCGCGCTGCCCGAGGCCATGGGACCGGAGCCCGCCGTGGTCTCCGGTCCGGGGGCGGAACTCCACTTCCACTTCCCGATCGAGGTCGTGGTGGCGGGAGACAACGCCGAGGAGATCCGCCAGGACCTCGTCTCGGAGGTCTACGAGGCCTTGCACGAGGCCCTGAGCTGACCGCGCGGCCCGGAGTGTTCCCATGCCCACCACGATCACGTGTCACTTCCCCGTCACCGTGAGGATCACGGGGAATCCCTCGCCCGCCGCGCTGGAACGCCTGGGCGAGGTGGTCGAGCAGGCGCTGATCGCACGCCTGGGCTTCGCCCGGGCGAAGGTCGCGGCCGCGGGGTTCCCCGAGATCGTCCCCGCCGAAGTCCCTGACCCCCCGGGGGCGGCGCCGTGAACGCGACCGTCGAGGTCACACCGGTCACCGCCGTGGAGACGGCGGCAGGCGGCGTGGCGTACCGGCGACTGCACCTCCCGACGTCGGTCACCTTCACCGGTGGCGGTGAACGTCTCACCCACGAGGCGCGGTTGGAAGCGCTGCTGCTCCGTGCCGTCGCCCGGGCGATCGAGAAGGACGACCGGAGCGCCGGGATCACCCGCCCCCGGCCGGGGTGGCCATCGGCGGGCGACGGTACGGAGGCCGGCGCGCCGGCGGAGCCCACTCCGAGCGGTCACGCCCACCTCACCTTCGCCATGGCCCTGGCCGCGGCGGACGAGGGAGGGGAGGAAGCCGCGGGAGACGGCGAGGCGGCCGGGGACCAGGTGAGCGGCGGCGCCGGAGACGGGACGGGCGGCAGCGCCCCGGGCGAGAGCCCAGGGGACGGAACGAAGGAGAGCGCGGAACCGGGCGCGCCATCGGCCGACACCCGACGGACCGGGGGGCCGGCCTCCACCGGCACGGACACCAGCGCCTCGGCTGTCACCGCACGCCCCGGCACCAAGAACACCGCCTCCACGGGCAGCGCCCCCACGGACACCACCGCCGCGCCCACCGCTGAACAGACACCACCTCTTCCCGAGGCGCCCGCCCCAGGTATCGCCCCCACCTCTTGGGCGGCGGCCGAAGAGGCGACCGCCGCCACGGAGGGACTCGAGTACGCGAGCGTGCTTGCCAAGAGGGAGAGCTCCGGGAGGGTGACGAGCGTCGCCGTGGTGTCGGATCCACGGGACGAGGTCGTCGAGGGACCGAGCCCGGTCGACGGACGCGCCGTGATGGTCATCGGTGCCACCCAGCTCGTGATGCTCGGCGAGGCGACCCGCTACGCGCGCTCGCGCAGCCTCATCCACGCGGTCCAACTCGGCGACCACCTCTTCGGCGCCCGCTCCTTCGCCGTTCTGCAGGGTTCGTCCGGCACGTCGGAGAGCTTCTACCTGGCGGTGGCCACCGCACCCACCGTCACCGACGAGACCATCGGGCACGAGGTGTCGGCCTGGCAGCTCGCGGGCCAGCGGATCAGCACCTTCACGGGCTTCCGGATCCTGCCCGTCGTCACCACGCTGGACGGTCACCGGTACGAGGTGAACACGCTGTGGACCAAGGAACGCGGCTGGGTGTGGGGGAGCGCGGACGAGGGGAAACGCTGGATCCAGACGAGCAGGTCCACCCAGGAGTTCTGGCTTTCGGCCGAGGAACTGAAGGTCCTCACCTTCCAGGGACTCGACCGCCTGGTGGTCGCCGGTCTGGCCGGGGACCAGGAGGGTCTGGAGAAGGCCGCCACCCAGCTGGGTGAGATGAACGCGAAGGCGTTCGCCCTGGTGGACGAGGAGACGAGAGCGAAGTACCTGGAGATCCTCGTCAAGGCGTGGACGTTCGAGGAGCAGCGGCACGCCATCATCCAGATCATGATCTCGCTGGACGGCCTGGCCCAGTTGCAGGCGGTTCGGGCCCGGTTGATCCAGGCCGGCCTGTACGAGCAGCTCTTCGCCGACATGGGAAGCGACCTCTGGGACCTGCTCACGGCGGTCGGCAGGAAGTTCGGAGACCAGAAGCCGCTGACGGTACGGGAGTTCATCGGACTCGTGGCCGAGGCGCTCAACCTGACGATGCGGCATGACGCCGGGCTGAGCACGAACGTCGGGCAGGAGCAGACCGCCGTGCCCGGTCTCAAGGCGATGATCGAGATCGAGGAGGCCATCAGAGCGGTCATGGGATTCGTCCTGGGGACGCTCGAATCCCTCAAGGTCATGCTGACCCAGCCCGAGAAGATCCTTTCCGGGCTCTGGGAACTCAACAAGCTCACGGTCACCTGCCACATGGCCTTCTACGGTGACCCCGTGTCGACCAGGCACCTGAAGGTCCTGCTGGAGAAGGTCGGCTCCGCGCTCCGCGACGGTCTGCGCGGTGCCGCGGTCTTCGGGGTCGGCGATCGCCTGCTCACGAAGGTCAAGTGGGCGGTGATCATCGAGGCGCTCACCTGGATCTCGGAGATCCAGGCCGCCGTCGAGGCACTGGTCAAGATCCAGAAGGTCGTCGCCGTCCTGCGCTTCCTCAAGGTGCTCAAGGTGTTCGAGGGCGAGAGGATCGCCGCGCGTTTCACCCGGCTGGCCGAGGCGCTCCACGTGGGCAGCACGGTCCTGAACGGGCTCAAGGACGAGCACGCGGTCGTGGACCTGCTGCTCATGTTGTCCGAGGAGGAGGGCATCCGCCTCGGCGCCGTCCTGCAGGAGGTCGACGTTCCCAAGAGCATCCACCTGACAGAGCTGATGGAGCATCCGCGGCTCGGCCCCGTACTCGCCGAACTCAGGCCGAAGGCCGAGGTCCTGCATGTACTGGGCGCCAAGTCGGGTGGTCTCACACCGGAGCTGGCACAGACCTTCGCCCGGCTGACCGGAAAGGAGGGCTTCACGACCGCCGAGGTCGCCAAGGTCGTCGAGGCGCTCCAGGAGGGGGAGGGCACACGGTTCGCCACGATGCTGGAGCGGATCGGCTTCTGCCGGATCGGGGCCCAGGCGCAGGTCAGAGCGGACCTGCTGGCCATGCTGGCCGGGGACAGCCGGCGCATGGAGGCCGTGCACCGGTACGGGATCGCCGTGGTGGGCCAGATGCACGCCCGCTCCGCCGGAAAGGCGGAGGCCTTCGACGCCATGCTCGCGAGACTCGAGAAGATCCGCGCGCAACACGTCGCCGAGGACAAGGCCGTGGAGTTCAGCGAGTTCGTCGACAAGCTCGGCCAGGGGAAGAAGGGGCCCTGGCGGCGGCTCGACCGCCCGGTCACGCCGCCCCGCGTCACGGCGACGGCCGCCGAACGGGCCCCGGTCCTCGGCCGGATCGCGGAACTGCGCAAGCGGTTCCCGAACAAGGCGGTGAAGGACTCGAAGGCGATGCGGAACGCGCTGCGGCAGATCGCCCGGGTGTCCGAGACGGACCCCGCGAAAGCCATGGAACACCTGGAGAAGTTCGAGGACCTGCTCAGGGCCGAGGGAACGGTCGAGGGCCACGTCGCCGAGATCGTGGCGGAGGCGGAGGCGAAGGCGCCCCGTGAGGCCAGGGCCCTGCACCACGAGCCCGACGAGATGCCGGCGCAGCGGCTCAGCCCCCGCGACGGGATCAGGTCGAAGCTCGGGGAGGCAGGGTCGCCCTCGCACGAGCTGAAGGAGTCGATGGAGGCCATCGGCCAGCACCAGGACTACGGGAACCCGGCGCACCATCCCGCCGCGGCGGGGGACCGTCGTGCCGAGGTCCCCAGGGACATCCTCGAGTGGGCGGGCATCAACCCCGCCGACGACCCTCTGAACGGTGTGTACCTGCCCCGGACCTCCATGGATCCGAAGATCATCCCCCAGGGCTGGACGCGCCACGAGGTGATGCACACGGACAACTACTACAAGTGGATGACGAAGGAACTGGTCGCGGCGAGGAAGGAGGGCGGGGCGGACGCGGTGATCCGCAAGATGTCCGAGATCAAGGAGAAACTCCTCCACGGGTTCCACCTGCCTCCTGACACGGGCGTGGCCCATGAGAGCTACGCCGACTGGCTCGCCAGGAACCGGCACGAACTGGACTGGCTGACCGACGCGGAGCAGCTCGAACTGCTGGAGAGAGTGAGGGGCGCGCCGCGCGGGAAGAGGGCGCCCAGGGTGCCCCGGAAGGCGAGTCCGAGGGAGGCGCCGACCACCGAGTCCGCGCCGAAGCCTCGGCCTCCGGAGAAGGCCAGGGCCACGCCCGACGCCAAACCCAAGCCCGAGTCCGGAATGGAGACGAAGCCCCGGACAGAGCCCGAGACAGAACCCGGAGCAAAGTCCAAGGCTGAGCCCAAGGCTGAGACCAGGGTTCAGGTCAGGGTCGAGGTCCAGCCCCAGGCCGAGGTCAGGCCCGCGTCCAAGACCAAGACCAAGGTCAAGCCCGCGTCCAAGACCAAGGTCAAGGACGAGACCAAGGCCAAGACCAAGGACAAGGTGAAGCCCAAGGGCAAGAGCAAGTCCAAGGACAAGACCACGCAGAAGTCCAAGCGCAGGACCGATGCGAAGTCCGAGGCTGAGGCGAAGCGCAGGGCCGAGACCACACCCGAGACCACACCCGGCACCACACGCGAGCCCGAGGCCAAGCGCGCGACCACGACCACGACCACCGAGCGCGAGCCCCTCCCCGAGCCGGAGGCGCGTCAGCGGATCGCGATCGAGGCCGAGCCGGAGCCACCCGCGGCGGCCGGTCCCCGCGTGAGCCTCGAACCCGCACCCACCCGGCGCGCGAAGCGCGGACCGCGCGTCCGCGTCGACCCGACCCCACCCACCCGCGTCGCCCCCGAAGTCGCCGAAGACGTGCTGGGCGAACCGCTGTACGACGTCGAGGACGCTCCGAAGCGGGAACGGAAGAAGAAGCGCGCGCACAGGCAAGGAGGCCACGGGAGATGAGCAGGGAAGGTGGGCGCGGATCATGCCCGCCGGTGTGAACGTTCCCGTCATGATCGGCGCGGTGCCGCTGTTCACGGTCACCAGTCTGTCCCTCAGCGAGGGGTATCAGGTGGCCAGGATCGCCGGCAGTCGGCTCACCCAGCTCGTGGCGCCGACGACGAGAACGATCAACGTGGAGGCCGTACTCGTCGGCAGGACCCGGCTGCTGTCCAAGAAGGGCCTGGAGGCGATGGCGCTCACCTCGCGCGCCCTGGCGGGCTCGACGGCGCCGTTGATGAAGGTGGCCGGGCTGCCGGTCGTGTGCGGGATGACCGTCAGTCTCGACATGCAGATCACCAGCCTGCGCTTCACCCAGTCCAACCAGAAGAGGGACGCCGTGGACGTCACCATCAGCCTCGAACAGGTCCCCCGTTCGAGCCTGACCGCGATGCTCGGGGAAGCCATGGACCTCGCGCTCGCGGCCGGCTCCGCCGCGATCCCCACCGTGAGCAGGACGCGTTCGCCGGAGCGCCAGTTGGGAGGCGGACTGTGAGCGCCGAACCACTCTTCCACCGGCTGCCCGTAGAGCCCGACGCGGGACTCCCGCAGGCCTTTCGCTGCGCGGTCGGCGGGACCACCTACGACTTCGCCCTGTACGCCAACTTCGACGGGGGCGAGGACGACCCTCCCGAGACCCTGTACGACCTCGCGGTCTGGAGCCGCGTGCCCCAGCCGATGGACCCGGGCCGTCAGCCCCTGCCCCCCGGCCACCTGGTGCTCAGGGTGGCCGGTCCCGGCCCGGACGGCCCGCGTGTCCTCCTCCTGCGCAAACTCGTTCCCGAGCCGGACCTCGTCCACCGGGCGGGCCCGCTGGCCATCCGCCTCGTCGAGGCGACGGTGGCCCGCGGCAACCTCAACGGAAGCGGCCACTACGGCTCCCGGATCGTGATCGGGGTGGCACAGCGATGGGCGTGATCCTCTGGTACCAGCTCGACTTCCCGATCCTGCGGCAGAAGATCTCCAACGACGTCCGCAGCGGGTCCGTACTGGCCGACGCCGAGATCGAGGTGACGTACGCGATCGGTGAACCGGGAACGTTCGCGATCACCTTCGTGGACCTGCCACTGCCCGTCCACGAGACGCTGACGACCGAACTCGCGAAGAAGACCGGCCCCGACGGCGGAGTCGACGTCGACATCCACCTCGGATATCTGGACGACCCGTCGGGGCGGGAAGTGGTCCTGAAGGGCAGGGTCGACGAGATCAGGTCGGCGACCCGGTTCCCTCCGCTCGGCATGCGACTCAGCGGGCACGAGGAGGCGGCGTACCGGCTGCTCAACCACACCGATCCGGGCAGCGAACCCTCCAGGGCCGCCCTCTCCAGGGAGAAGACGACGCCCTACGACGCGGCGAAGTACATCGCCGGACTCGCCGGAGTCGAGGTGGTGGGGCCGGAGGACCCCGACGCTCCCGAGCGCCCGATCAACAGGAGGGAGAAGAACTCCTTCGTGCTGCTCAAGGGAATGGCCTCCGACTTCGGTCAGGAGATCCTCGTCCAGGACGGGACGGTCCAGTGCGGGTCGACCCTCAGCCATCCGCCCACCGAGAGCCGGTTCCCCCTCATTCCCCCGGACGCCGTGCTCGCGGCCATGATGCTCGCCGAGGACACTCTCGTCGCTCACGAGACGATGACCGTCGCCCGGCTGGCCGAGTTCAAACCAGCCCAGCTGGAAGCGGTCGGCAGACAGGCCCTGGTCACCGACAAGGCGGATCCCGACAAGGTGGAGCTCTTCGACTTCACGGTGCTGGGTGTCCCCTCCCTGCGAGCCGGGCAGATGGTGGCCGCCGGCGTGAAGGGATACGAGAAGCCGCTCGTCGCCTTCCGGGTTCTCCAGCTGACCCACACCTTCTCCCCGCGGAACGGATACACGTGCACCGGCCGCGCCGTGGAGTTCAGCGCCGTGGGAGGCAACCACCGGCGCAGCGAACTCGCACGGAAGGCGACCCCGCAGTCGATCGCGGACCTGATCACCGGCAAGGCCCAGGAGCGTGCCGTGGCCAAGCCCTCGGTCGACGTGGGCGAGGTCGACAAGGCCGATCCGGACCTGCGGACGGCGAGCGTGCGCGTCGGCCAGCAGCCCGATCACGCGAAGGCGTCGCCCAGCGTGGACGTGCCGGTCAGCGGCGAGACCGGCGAGCGGTACGGCAAGCCCGTCGCCTCACCGTTCGCCTGGCACAACGTCGGTCTGTCGGTCCCGGTGTACCCCGGGATGCGCGCACTGCTCAACCAGGTCAGGGACGACCCCGACGACACCGTGGTGACCGGCTTCCTGTGGGCGAACGACCCCAAGGCGGAGCGCCCCAAGTCCCTTGAGGGCGACTGGTGGCTCTGCCTGCCCACCGAGCTCACCGTCGGCGACGCGCCCAAGCCCACGGGCAAGGGTGTCAACGACCTCATCACCGCGAAGGGCCTCCGGGTCGTGGAGGCGCTCGGGCTGAAGATCGCGATCGGCGAGAAGGAGTGCTCGGAGGTCGGAGCCCGGCCGACCGAAGGGCCGGCCGAAGTCCTCCTGCTCACCCACACGTCGGGGACCACCGTCACGATCGACGCCCAGGGGAAGGTCACCGTCGACGGGGGAGCGCAGGACGTGGTGCTCAAGTCGGGCCACGTGACCCTCACGATCGGTCAGGGAAAGGTGGCGATCAGCTGATGTCCCACGTACTCGTCGCGGGCGCGGTCATCCAGTGCACCCACCAGGGCAGGCTCACCCTCGCGGCGGGCGACCCCCGGGTCACCGTCAAGGGCAGGGGAGTCGTCCTCGCCGGGAAGGAGAACGGCCTGGTGTTCGGCTCGGCCGCCACCCCCGTACCGGGCATGCTCTCCCCCTGCACTGCGACCACCCCCGCCGGAACGCCCCAGCCCTGCGCCATCACCCCGGCGACCCCCGACGGATGGTCGAGGAAGCTGACCGTCGGCGGCACCCCGGTCCTGCTGGCCACGGCCTCCGGGGTCACCGTGAGCGGAATGGGTGCCGGCCGGTGGACGGTGGCGGACCCCGGCCAAGCCGTCTTGGAGACCCTCTGATGACCGAGAACGAACCGCTGGGACCGCGCGACGGCCGCCCCGTCGCCGGCGCTGAGGCCGGGGGTCGACCACCGCGTGACGGCCGCTCCGTCGCCGGTGCCGAGGCCGGGGGTCGGCCACCGCGTGACGGCCACCCCGCCGCCGGTCCTGAGGCCGGGGGCCAGACAGGAGACTCCCTGCGGGCCGGGCCCTCACCTCCCGTCGCCGCCCCGGCACCCGCCTTCCGCTTCACGTCGGGCGGATCGGAACTGGCCGCCGCCGTACGCCCGTACCTGTCCGGCGACGGCCCGCGCGAAGGCGCCCCGAGCCTCGGCCGCAGCCTCGCCCTGGACGAGGGCGACCTCGTCCTCGACGGACGCTCCCACGACCTCGCCCTCGTGGTCGGCGCCGAGGCCCTGGGCCAGGCGCTGGAGCTCGGCGTCGCCACCCAGACGGGCAGCGACCGGCTCAACACCCGGTTCGGCTTCGACCGCCTGGCCATCAGCGCCTACGCCGACGATCTGCTCACCCGCAAGCAGTTCCTCACGATGGAACTCGTCCGCTGCCTCAGCTCGGACCTCCGGGTCACCGACGTGCGCGAAGTGTTCTTCGACGACGACCCGCGCTATCGGGAGCTGACGCCCGGTCTCGACGACGAGACCCACCGCCGGGAGGTCGCCGCCGCGCACGCGGCACGCGTCTACGCGGTCTACGCCATCGTCGAAACCGTCGCGAACACGACTCTCTCCCTCCGAGCAAGGGGAACCCCATGACCTCCGAGGAACGGTACGGCGTCGCCGCGGACGGGTTCGTCGTCAAGGGCATCGACCGGATCGTCGCGGACCAGCAGACCCGCGCCCGCGCCATGTTCGGCGACGACGTCGACCTCACGTCGGGCAGCGCCCTGCGCAAGGTCCTGGACGCCGCGGCCTTCGACACCCACGAGCTGTGGCGGGCTCTCGAATCCCAGTACTACGGCACCTTCATCACCACCGCCCAGGGCCCCAGTCTCGACCTGCTGGGCTGCGACCTCGGCCTGCGCCGCCGCGAACTGCGCGCCCGCGGCCCCGTCTTCCTCGCGATCGCGAAGGAGGAGGCCGGTCGCCGATACGCTCTCCCGCGGGGCACGGTCCTCGTGACGGAACCCGAGGCCGACGGGTCCGTCCTGGCCTTCCGGAGCACACGGGCCGCCGTCCTCTCCACGGAGCAGAAGAGCGCCACCGTCGACGTCGAGGCCGTCGTGCGCGGTGACGCCGGGAACATCTCGGCCGGCCGGAAGCTGCGACTCGACCCCGAATGGGCCCGGCACAACCTCACCATGGGCGCCGCCGAGGTCGAGGCCGTCGCACAGCAGACCTTCCACGACGGTGACGTCGGCGAGTCCGACGCCGTCTACCGGGCCCGTCTGCTCGGCGTCCCCCGCACCGTGTGGACCCAGGAAGCGCTCCTCGCCCAGGTGCTCGACGTGAACGGTGTCCGGGACGCGGCGATCTTCGACCCGCTCGGCGGCGTCGAGGCCACCCGTCGCACCTTCGGAACCTTCCGCTTCGGCAGCCGCGCCTTCTCCGGAGACCGTCGGACCGGCTCCCCCTACTTCTTCGACATCGTCGTCGCCGCCGAGCCCGGCTGGCCGTGGCACAGCGGCGAGTCGCTCGTCCCCGGCGTGTACGACGACGTGCTCGACGTCGTCAAGCAGTGGCGGCCGGTGTCGATCTTCCCCGACATCCTGGCGGCCAACCAGGTCGACGTCGGGATGCGCGCCACCCTCGTCATCGAGGCGGGCCACGACGAGGAAGCGGTCAAAGGCGCGATCCTCGACGCCGTACGGACCTCGGTCGACCGCCTCCGGCTCGGCCACGGCGTGCTCCACTCCGACATCGTCCTCAGCGCCCGCACCGCCGCGGGTGTGGTGGACGTGCAGAACCTGCGGCTCCGCCGCTTCGCTCCCGCCTTCGGCCAGACCTACTACGGCGGCGGCACCTACGGCGGCTCCCAGGAACTGTCCGTGGGCGAGAACCTGCGCCTCGCCCCCGACGAGATCGCCCGCTTCTCCGTGGACACCTCCATGGCCGACCTCCAGGTCGTGATCACATGAACACGACACGATCCTGTGGGCGTCCCCGCTTCCCCGACCCGCTGCCGGGCGGCGCCCTCACCGTCATGCGGGACGCCCTCCCCGCCCCGTACGACCGGGGCATGGAGCGCATGACCGTTCCGCTCGGCACCCCGGGTGCCGGCGACCCGGACATCCCCGTCCCGCTCTACGACTTCGACCGGTACGAGCACTTCTACGGCCGGCAGCCCGCCTCCCCCCGGTACCTCCTCGCCCCCCTGCGGGACCTCACCAGCCCCCTCACCGTCCGGGTCTCGTTCACCCGGCACGAGGACGCGCCCGCGGAGCACGTCGACGTGTCGTTCCCCGCGGGCCATCCGGCCGGACGCGCCCTGACGGTCCCGATCCCCGGCCACGCCGCCGACATCACCGATCGGCTGCGGCTCGAAAGCCTCGCCCCCGTCGCCCCCGCCCGCGGCTTCGGGACCGTGAAGTGGGAGGTCACCGCCCTCCTGGGGATCCTGGCCAAACTGCTCTGGATCATCGGCGCGGAACACGAGCTCGTCGCCGAACACCTGCGGGACGTGACGGCCCAGCGGAACACCGAGACCGCCCACGGCGTCAGCCTGGACCTCCTCGGCCTCGACCTGGGCGCCCCCCGCTTCCCGCCCCGGCCCCACACCGTGGACGGCGCCACGGTCGCGCTCTTCCACCTCGACGACGTCCCCCCGCCCGACGAGGACGGGATACCGGATCCCCACGCGGACGTGAGCACCGTCGTCGACGCCGCCGCACCCGACCGCCCGGGGCACAACAACGGCGCCGACGCCGGCCGGACGGGCCGCTTCGCGCACGCCTTCGGCTTCGGCTACGGCACGGACGAGAGCTTCATCGGCGTCGACGACGCTCCGGCCTTCGACCTCCCGGCCACCGCCCCCTTCGCCGTCGAAGCGATCGTGCGGCCGGACCGGGCCACCACGACCGGAGCGGTGGTCGCCAAACGCGAGAAGCTCAACACCCGCGAGGACAAGGGCTGGGCCCTGACCGTGGGCACCTTCCGCGGCATCGACCGCAACCTCCGCTTCTCCCTCTCCGACGGCAGCGTGAACGTCGAACTGTTCGCCGACCGCGACCTCGGGGACGGAGCCTTCCACCACATCGCCGGCGCGCTCGCCCGCGCGGGAGACACCTCCACCGTCCGGCTCCACCTCGACGGAGACGAGGTGGCCCGCCACGTCACCGCCACCCCCCTCGGCGCGCTGACCACCCCCGCCCCACTCCTGATCGGACGGGGAACGGAGGCCCGGGCCGACGGGGACACCACCGCGCAGTTCACCGGTCTGATCGAGGAGGTACGGGTCTCCAGCGCGGCCCGCGACGCCTTCGACCCGGTGACCGGCGAGGCCGACGAGCAGTACCGTCGCCGACTCCGGATCTTCCACCGTTGGCTCCTGCCCACCCCCGACCGGCTCCAGGCCGCGGTGAACACGGCCGCCGGAGCACTCGCCGTCGCCCCGGGGGACACCGAGCCCTTCGTCGTGCGTGAACGGAGCAGGACCGTGGCCACCGGCCGACTGACCCTGCGCGTCCTTCCGAAAACGCTCCTGGTGAGCCAGTCCGTCACCGCCGAGGGCGAATTCGGCACGTCCGAGGAGGCCGCCGTCGGCACCGCCGCCCGCGACGAGCCCGACTTCGACCCCGCCTGGCTGATCAGCCGGCCGGACCAGCCCGGCCTGACGTTCGCGGACGGCGGCGACAGCCACCGGATGCAACTCGTCGTCAGCCGCGCCCTGGACGCCCTCCTCCTCCGCCTCGCCGGCCCGGACCACCCGGCCGGCGCCGACCCGGCGGATCCGGGCGGCACGGCCACCGGCACCCTGCACGTACTCAAGGCGTACGACGCCTCATCCACCGGCCCGCACGGAGTCGGGCGCGCCCTGCTCCTCACCCACACGCCGTCCGTCAGCCCCGACCGCCTCGGAGCGCTCGCCCACGCGGCCGGCTTCGGCTGGGTCCACCACACCCGGGACGGCCACATCCTCGCCGCCCAGCCGCGCGGCGAGGCCTTCCGCGTCACCACGGCCACCACGGACGATTCCCCCGGCCCACCGGACGTCACGGAAGGCGGTGAGCTCGTCCTCGGCACGGAGCCCGACCCCTCCCGGTTCGGCGACGCCGAGATCCGGTGGTCCATCCTCCGCTCCGGAGCCGGCGACGCCGTCTTCCGGCCGCGCGCGCCAGGAGTCCTGCACGCCCGCGCCGCCGGAGACATCTCGGTCCGCGTCGAGGTCGTGCGCCGCGGCCACGTCGGCAGTGGCACCCGCCGGATCCGGATCGGCCTGTCCGACGACTCCCTCAGGGCAGGACAGAGCATCAGCGGCACCGGTCGCCTCGGCGCCGGCGAGACGGCCGCCGCGGGCCCGCCCACCCGGGACTTCGACCCGGGCACGCTGTGGGTACGCACCGACGACCTCGGCATCCCGCCGAGCCCCGTCACGTACGGCCCCGAGCCCGGGAGCCGGATGATGCAACGCGTCGCGTCCGACGCCCTCGACCGGCTGCTCGACCTTCTCGCGGACACACCGGGCAAGCTCCTGGTGCTCCGGTCGTACCTCCCGGAGCCCGACGACGAACCGCGCCCGGACGAACCGCGCCCGGATGAACCGCCCCCGGACGAGCCCGCGGAACCCGCCCCCGACCCGGACGCCGCCCTGCATGCCCAGGGCCGGGCCCTGCGACTCGGTCACTCCGAGCTGACCGCCCCGGCCCTCGCGGCCCGGGCCTTCGCTGCGGGATTCGACCACGTCCGGATCGACCCGCCCCCTCCCACCGACCCGGACGGACCGGAGACCGTACGCGTCGCGGTCGCCGCCGGCGAGCAGCTCCAGGTGACCCGCCCGGGCGAGGCCGACACCGGAATGCCCGGCCCGGTCGAGGTCGACGAGGGCGAGTCCGTCGTGGTCGAGGTCACCCCCGCCGCCGAACCCGGCGCGGCCTGCTTCGCCACGGACGGCTCACACGTCTACCTCACCGAGCCGGGCACCCACCGCGTCGCCTCCTTCGCCGTCGAGGCGGATCCCCCACGTCCCGCCCCCCGGATCCGCCGGGACACCGTACGCAGGGTGGACCCCTTCCCCGGAGCCCTCGCCTTCGGCGGCGGACATCTCTTCGCGGCGCACGAACGGCTCGACCGCGTCGCGGTCCTCGACCCGTCGACCCTGTCCCCGGCCGCCGCACCACCGCAGATCGCCTGCTCCCTCCCGACAGCCCTCGCGACGGACGCCGACCGGCTCTACGTCGGCTGCGGCGACCAGACCCTCCGCGCCTTCGCCCTGACGACCGGCGCCCCCTCGATCCCGCTGGAACTGCCCGCCGCCCCGAGGGCCCTCGTGGTCGCCGCCGGCAGCCCCTCCCTGTACGCGGTCCTGGACGACGGCCACTGGTGCCGCGTGGAACGCTCGCCACTGTCCCTGCGCGAGAACGTCGACACCCACGACCCGGAAGCCCACTCCGCCGCCGTCACGCCGGACGGGAAGAAGCTGTACGTGATCTGCCCCGGAGCGGGCCCGGACGGCGCCGGAGTCCTCCGGGTCTACCGGCCGCCGGCCGGGACACCGGACGTCGAGATCGGCGGATTCCCCGCCGGAGCCGCGCCGACGGCGCTGAGCCTCAGCGGCGACGGGAAGCTGCTGTACGTGGCGACCGAGGGTTCCCCCACGTCGGTCGGCCGGGTGCACCTCGTCGACGTCGCCTCCGATGTCCTCCTTCCGCAGGTCTTCAGCCCGGGCCGAGGCGGTACCGCCCTCGCCGCGAGCCCCTCCGGTGCCCCGTACCCGCCCTGCCTGGTCATGGCCCCGCGCCACGGCGGCACCGTGCTCCTCGCCGATCCCGCACCACTGCGCGCGAACCCACCCGGCCCCCCGCGGCTCGACACCGAACTCCCACTGGGTGCCGGCACGGGCGAGCTGCTCGCATGGTCGTCCACCCCCGACGGCCACGGCACCGCCGAACCGGCCACACCCGACGCCCCGGTCTGCGCGTTCGCCGGCCGCACGCCCGGGTACGTCACGATCCGCGCCACCTACCTCCCCGCCGAGGGGCTACGGCCCTACCAGTGCGAGGTCCGGCTCAAGGAGGCCCTGGAGTCGAACCCCGACGCGGTCGTCACCAAGGAGCAGTACGACCTGATCCTCAACGTCCTCAACTGGTTCCACCCTGTCGGCGTGGAGTGCCGTACGGACCGCCTGCGGTCGCTGGCCGGTCTCGATCCGGAGGAGACGCAACGGCAGAGCCTGTACACCTTCCCCACCTATCACGTCGCGGATCCGTTCTCGTCGCCCTTCATCCACCTTCGCAAGGACAACCGCCATGATTGAGATCTACCGGCCGCAGTTCACCCACAAGGACTGGATCGACAACCAGGACCGTGTCCAGGCGGGTGGCGAGGAGGGACTCAACCACCGTTTCCACCGACTGGAGGAGGAGTTCGCCGGGCTGGCCAGGAACCAGATCAACCCGATGCTCGCGGTGTTGGGGACGGCGACGAGACATCTCACGCTCGTCCCCGCCCTCATCGGCTACACCGACGCCGAGGTCGAGGTGCCCGCTTGGGCGCAGGCCGTCGACATGGTGGAGAAGCCGGCGGGCGAGGAGGAGGCGCACGGCTTCATGAACGTCCTGCTGCCGGACGGTGTTCGGGTGCGGTCCCTGCTGATGACCGGAGCCAATCTGTCCAACGAGGGGACGCTGACGGTGGCCCTCAAGGGCCGGAAGATCGACAACGGCGATGTGGCCAAGACCCTGGTGAGCACGACGACACTGGACGTCGCTGTCGAGCCGGAGGGAGAGGCGGAGGTCGAGAACGCGTCGCACCGCTACTTCCTGACGGTCGATGTGGAGGAGGCGGAGGCGAGCGCGAGGGTCCAGGTGTTCTGTATCCGGATCCTCTACCAGTGAGCGTCCGCAACATCCCTCGGTTCATCGGGAGAGGAGACGACCATGCCCACGCCGAATCCGCTCAGAGGACATGACGGAAACCCCAGTGGTTTCGATCCGCAGGCGCGCAAGTTCGGTGTGTGGGGAGAGGCCGGAGAGGGGCATGGCGTCATCGGCAGCAGCGGGAAGACCGGCACGGAGGAGGACCCGATCGGTGGTGTGTTCGGCATCCACAAGCAGTCCGGCGGCGTGGGAGTCGTGGGTGAGGCCCCCCACCCCCTCGGGGGCACGGGAGTCGTCGGTCTCAGCACCGCCGGGGCCGGTGTGTCGGGCCGCAGCAAGGGAACCATCGCCGGGTTGGTGGGCACCGGCGGCAAAGGCCCGGGCGTGGAAGGCACGAGTGACGAAGCCGCGGGAGTGACGGGCAAGGGCGGGCCCGGGCGCCCCGGCGTGACCGGTACCGGCGGCGACGGTCCCGGAGTGGAGGGCTTGAGTACGGACGGCGCGGGCGTGTCCGGCAGCGCCACCGGATCCGGCGCGGGCGTGTCCGGCAGGGCTACCGGATCCGGCGCGGGACTGCTCGGGTCCTCGGCCGACGGCCCCGGCGTCTCCGGCTCGGTCACGGGCTCCGGCCCGGGGGTCACCGGCACCGGTGTCACGGGCCCCGGGGTCCACGGAAACAGCGCCGAGGGCGACGGCGTCACGGGCACGGGCGGTGCCACGGGAGCCGGTGTCGTCGGTACCGCCACCGCCGGAGCGGGACTCTCGGGCAAGAGCGAGACCGGTCCGGGCCTCCTCGCGGAGGGCGGCGGCACCGCGGCGGGCGTCGAGGGCACGGCGGCGGCCGGACCGGGCGTGTCCGGCACCAGCACCGACGGCCCCGGCGTCTCGGGCGTCAGCACGAAGGGCGACGGCGTCACCGGCGAAGGGAGGGGCCGGGGCGCGGGCGTCTCGGGCACCGGAGGCGAGGGACCGGGCGTCTCGGGCACCAGCACCAGCGGGGTCGGCCTCCGTGGCACGGGAGGAGGGGCCTCCGCCGGTGTGGAGGGCGTCGGCTCGTCCGGTGTGGGGGTGCACGGCACGAGCACGCGGGGCGCCGGGGTCTCCGGCGACAGTACGGAGGGCGTGGGCGTCACCGGGAAGGGCGGTCCTACGAGCGCGGGCGTGGAGGGAGCGGGCGAAACGGGTCCCGGCGTCTCCGGCACCAGCGAGCAGGGCATCGGTGTCCACGGAACCGGCGGCGCGGGAAGGCCCGGAGTCCTCGGCCAGGGCAACGGTGGCCCCGGCCTCAAGGGCACCAGTACCAGCGGAGCGGGCGTCTTCGCGGAGAGCACCACCGGCGCGGGGGTGACGGCGTCGAGCAAGGAGGGCACGGGCGTCTCGAGTACCAGCAGCAGGGGCGTGGGGGTGTCCGGCACGGGGGGCGGCACGAGTCCCGGCGTCCGGGGCACCGGAGACGGCGGGCCCGGTCTGTCCGGTTCGAGCGCCAAGGACGTCGGGGTGCTCGGCAAGGGCGGTGGCGGGAACGCCGGCGTCAAGGGCGAGGTCACCTTCGGTCCGGGCGTCCTCGGCAAGAGTGTCCAGGGCATCGGAGTGAGGGCCGAGGGAGCGACCGGCCTGTATGCGACGGGGGCGTCGCGAGCCGCGTT
Source organism: Streptomyces sp. Qhu_M48 (assembly GCF_051305195.1). Lineage (NCBI taxonomy): Bacteria > Bacillati > Actinomycetota > Actinomycetes > Kitasatosporales > Streptomycetaceae > Streptomyces > Streptomyces sp. Qhu_M48. Next base: position 3,754,729 of record NZ_CP195432.1, read on the forward strand.
CCTGGAAGGCGATGTCGTGATCACCGGGACGGTGTTCGACGGCGCGAGCCTCATGCGGATCGACCACCCGGTCCAGCCCGAGGAACGGTTCCTCGTCCACGCGGCGGTCGAGTCCTCCGAGCTGAAGAACGTCTACGACGGCTCGGCCGTCCTCGACGAGAACGGCCGGGCCACGGTCGAACTTCCCGAGTGGTTCGAGTCGTTGAACGAGTCCTTCCGCTACCAGCTCACCGCCGTCGGCGCCCCGGCCCCCGACCTGCACGTCAGCCGTCCCCTCACGGACCACACCTTCGAGATAGCGGGCGGGGGAGCGGGGTTGGACGTCTGCTGGCAGATCACCGGCGTCCGCTGTGACAACTGGGCCCGTGCCCACCCGCTGATCGCCGACCGGAGCAAGTCCGCGGAGGAGAAGGGCTTCCTGGTGCACCCCGACCTGATCGGCCGGCCGGCGGACCGGGGCCTCTCCGCACTCGTCACCCCCGCCGCCGCGCCGGACCCCGCGCCCGGCGAGGTCTCCCGGGGCGGCGCGCGGCGCGGTCAGACGATCGACAGGACACCCCGCTAATCGCCCGACCCAGGCTTCGAACGAGCGGGACGGACCGCGAACCGTTCGGGCCGGGGGCCCCGGCGCAGCGCCGCCACGCGGTAGCCGAACTCGCCACGCGTGTCGCTGCCGGCGGTCGAACGAACGGTGAATCCCGCGGTCGTCCGGTCCGTCACGTACAGACCGCTCGGCGCCCCGTACTCCGTGAGGAAGACGTGGTACGGGGCGTCCTCGGTGACCGCGACGAACTCCGGGTCGAGGGTGACCCGGGCGTGGCCGTCGACGAGCTCACCGAAGCCGAGGTCCTCGAACCAGCTCTCCGGGGCCTCCACCGCGTAGAGGAGCCGGCGCGTACCGTCGTCCATGCGCAGCGCGAGGCTCTTGTTCCCTTCCACTTCGAAGTCGCCGGTGACGCGAACGTCCCCTTCGAAGAAGCCGGCGAGACCGTTGTTCGAAACGCCCCACACACCGAAGGCCGTCGGGCCGGTGAGGGCTTCGCCCTTCACACCGACGCCGTTGTTGCTCGTCGACGAGCCGAGCACCCCCGGCCTGGCCTCGCCCCTGCCCGTCCCGACGACACCGCTCCCGGACTGTTCGCAGGCCGCCACGAGTCCGGTCTCACGGCCGCTGATCCGGGCACCCGTGGTGAAGGTGCCGGTTTGGGTCTCGAAGCCCACTTGGGCGGGCCCGACGGCCGTCCACTTGTCGCCGTTCGCCACGATCGACCTCCGTATCGCCGAGGGGGTGTGCCTGCACAGGGACCACGTATAACCCGGCCGCCGGGCCGACCCGGCCCGACTCGCTCGGCTCGACCTGATCGGCCTAGGGCGAGCGCATTCCGGCCGGGCCCGCGGTGAACGTGCGGGACGCTTAGCGGTCCTTCGACAGTTCCAGTAGCTCGGCGAAGGTTCCGCCCGCGTGGACGAGGTCGTCGAAGCGGCCCTGTTCGGTGATGCGGCCGTCCTCCATGACGACGATGTGGTCGGCGACCCTGGTGTTCTCCAGGCAGTGGGTGACCACGATGGTGATGCGGTCGGCGGCGATCGCCTTGATGCGCTCGAAGATCTGGTGCTCACCGCGCGGATCCATCTGGGAGGTGGGCTCGTCGAGGATCAACAGCCCGGGCCGCCGGTACAGCGCCCTGGAACAGGCGATCCGCTGCCACTGGCCGCCCGACAGCTCGGAGCCGCCGAAGACGTCACGGGCGAGGAGGGTGTCGAGGCCGGCGGGCAGGTCCTCGACGGCCTCGCGCAGGCCGACGGCGTCGACGGCCTCCCACACGAGGGCGTCGTCGTGCGTACGGGGCTGGCCGAGCGTGACGTTCTCGCGGACCCGCAGCGGCCACTGGGCGAAGATCTGCGGCACCAGTCCGGTGTGGGCCCAGACGGAGGCGGGGTCGGCGTCGGCGAGGTCGGTGCCGTTCCAGGTGACCTTGCCCTTGTCGGGCAGGTAGATGCCGGTCAGCAGCCTGGTGAGCGTGGACTTCCCCGAGCCGTTCGCGCCGACGACGGCGAGGATCTGACCTCGCTCCAGCCTGAGGGAGACACCGGCCACGGCGGGCTTGTCCTTGCCCGGGTACTGGTAGACCACCTCGTCGAGCCGGATCTCCTCGACCGGGGCGCGCATAACACGGTCGCCGCGCCGGGGTGCGCGGGCGGCGGCGTCGTCGAGGAAGGCCTGCATGTCGCTCAGGTAGAGGCTGGTGTGGAAGACGGCGGCTCCGTTGACGACGAACTGGGACAGGGCGGCGAGCATCGTCTGGACGGCGATGACCGCCGTCGCGGCGACCGCGAGTTCGATCCGGCCGGTCACGGCGAGCCACGCGAGGGCTCCCCAGGTCGCGACCAGGAAGGCACCGCCGGCGAACGAGGCCAGCACGGCGATCCGCAGGGTCCGCGGCGCGGCGGCCAGGGTGCGCCGGTCACACCGGTCGGACAGGGCGCGGTACCAGAACACCAGGTAGTCGGTCATCGAGTTGGCGCGGACCTCGTCGCCGTACTTCGACGTGGTCGCCCACCAGCGCATCATGCCGCGCACGTTGCGGTCGGCGACGTTGGCGTAGTGGATCTCGTAGTCGACCCGGGCGGTCAGTACGGCCCCGACACCGGCCGGCAGCACGGCCAGGAGGAGCAGCGGCAGCATCAGCACGTTCAGCACCGACAGGACACCGCCCGCCGTGACCATACGGATCAGCGCGGACAGGAACCGCTGGGCGTCGGTGACCATCACATGGGTCCGCGTCACCCCCATCTCGGCCGCCTCCTGCCGGTCCGAGAAGCCGTTCTCCGCGTAGGCCGCGGCCTCGACCCGGCACACCGCCTCGACCAGCGCGCTGTCCGTCTCCGTGGTGAGGAGCGGCGTGATCCGCCGCTCGGCGTACGTGGCCACCGCGCCCGCGCCGCGGCCGAGCGCCGCCGCCAGCGCCACCACGAGCAGCGCGGGCAGGGCGCCGTGCAGCCGGTCCTCGGCGGCGCCCCCGCCGAGGACGGATCCCATGGCGCGGGCGGTGGCGGCCAGCAGCACGGCGGCCGAGACGCCCGTGGCGACCTGGCAGCCGACGAGGAGTTGTACGGCGTGCCGGTCGGTCCGCCACGACAGCCGGGCGATCCGGCCCAGCACGGCCGGGATCTGCCCGCACATCCGCCGGAAGGAGACCTGGGCGAGCGGATTGACCGAATACTGCCCGCTGTAGGAGATCTCCGCCGGTGGGGGCGGAGGCGGCGCGGTGTTCTGCTTCTCGTGCGTGTCTGCCGAGGTCAACAGGGGCCCCCTTGGGAGTCGTCCGGCTGGTCGTGAGGGTCAACGATCCGGCCGCGATATCGAACACACGTGTTTCGGACGGTGCGCGAACCCCCGCTTCAGGCGGCAGGGCGCGAGTGTCGGGTACATCGACCCGTGCCGCACAAGGGCGTTGCCACGAAGCCGAGTTGGCCGAAACGCCGAGGATGCCACCTCCGACCCGCCACCCAAGTCTCCGGCAGGTTCCACCGGGGCCTGCTGAGCCCGGCGCTCTTCATCCCCGGGAAGGGGAACCGAGAGCTGGCTCCGCACCCGGAACCGGTACCGCACGCTGGTGGAACGGCTGCCCGCCGCCGTGGTCGCGGTAGCGGTCCTGGCGGTCGTCCCGCATGACGCCACGCCGTGCTCCCTACGGTCCTGCGCTCCGAGCCGCGCTGATGCGGCTGCCCCGAGCGGGGGTCGCTCTCACAAGAGGGGCCGCACGCGGTCACGAGGGGGTGGAGCGCACCCCTGGAACGGGCCGATCCGCCGCGAGAACCGCCCGTCGGCGCGCCGCCCTTGAGGCCCGCCACCGTAGGGCGACGGCCGCGGTGGACAGTACGGCCCCGACCCCCAGCCACGTGGCCGGGTGGGTCCAGGCGGCGCTGTCGAACTGCCTGGCGAGGACGAAGACGCCCATGACGACCACGAACCAGCCGAACGCCCTGCGCAGCGCGTCCTGAGGAACGCGGCCCGCAGGACGACCGCCCACCAGACCGCCGACCACCGCGGAGGCCGTCACGGCCAGGGCGAGCCCCCAGTCGATCGACACGCCCGACAGGTGCCCGGCCAGGCCGGCGAAGGAGTTCAGCGCGATGACGAGCAGCGAGGTGCCGACCGCCACGCCCATCGGCATCCCGCCGAGTACGACGAGGGCGGGGACGACGAGAAATCCGCCGCCCGAACCGACCAGGCCCGTCACCGCGCCGACGACGACCCCCACGACCGCGATGCGCTTCAGGGGAGGATCGTCGTGCACGAGCCGCACCTCGTCCCCGTCCCGCCGGGGCCCGCGGAGCATCGTGACCGCCGTGGCCAGCATCATCAGGGCGAAGGCGACGAGCAGCACCCTCCCCGGGACGTACGCGGCGAGCCGCCCGCCCCCGTACGCGCCCACCATGCTGAAAGCGCCGAAGAGCAGCCCCGTCCGCGGGCGGACCCGCCGGGCCCGCGCATGAGGGACAAGCGCGGCCAGGCTGGTCACACCGACGACGAACAACGAGGTGGCGACGGCCTCCTTGGCGTCCTGCCCGGCCAGATGGACCAGCAGCGGCACGGTCAGGATCGAGCCACCGCCCCCGAGCACGCCGAGGCTGACGCCGACGAGCAGGGAGGCCACGACGACCAGGGCGGTCACGGGGCGCTCCGCAGCTCCGCGATCACCGTGCGGATGTCGGGCCGGGGCCCGCGGTTGTACGGCAGTCTGGACAGCAGGACGCCCATGGCGCAGGAGTTGCTGAGGGCCGCGTACGTCAGACCGGCGCCTATCGCCGTGCCGACCAGGTGAGCTCCCGGCACGAGCACCCCTACGAGGCCGGTGGCCAGGACGACGGACCCGGCCACGAGCCGGACCTGGCGTTCCATGTCCCACCGCTCGGCTCCCCGGTCGACGGGCGCGCCGGCCGCCTCCCAGGCGACGATGCCGCCCTCCAGGACGCGGAGGTTCGGCAGCCCGGACTCGGCCAGCGCCCCTTCGGCCTGGGCGGCACGACCCCCGGAGCGGCAGACGAGCACCACCTCTTCGTCGAGGTGGGCCCGGAGTTCGGAGCGGTGCTCGCGCAGGGTGTCCAGGGGCACGTTGTACGAGCCGGGGATGTGCGCCGTACGGAACTCGCCGGGTGTGCGCACGTCGAGCAGACGTGGCGCCCGCCCCTCCTGGAGGAGCCGGTGCAGCGCGGCGGGAGAAAGGGAGGGGGCGGGCGCGGGGGTGGTGCTCATGGGGTCCGTTTCGAGAGTGGCCATATACCTAGGGGGGTATATGGGGGGGTGTGAAGGGCTTTGCGGGTGGACGGGGCGAGGGGGGAGGAGCGGGGAAGAGGCGCGGAAGGGGAGGCGCAAGGCAGGAGCGACGGGGCGGTCGGTCAGGCGTCGACGCGCTCGGTCGGGTCGGCCGGGCCGGTGTACTCCGCGGCGACGTCGGCGGAGATCGCCGAGAGGGTCCAGGCCGCGTACCCGCCGAGGATGTCGGAGACGTCCGGGAAGCCGCGATGGCGCAGCAGGCTCGCCGCGATCGAGGAGCGGTGGCCGCCCGCGCAGTGGACGACGAGCGGCCGGCCGGCGGGGAGTTCCTCCGTGCGGCGGGGGAGTTCGCCGAGCGGGATGTGGAGGGCGGACTCCAGGAAGCCGTTGGCCTCGCGTTCGCCGCAGGTGCGGACGTCGACGACGAGGGGAGGGTTGTCGTCCGCAAGGGCGGTGCGCAGGTACGCGGCGGTGATCCGGCTCGCCGGGGTGACGTCGACGGCGAGTTCCTCCAGGGCGTCCTCGGGGTTGCGCAGGTAGCCGACGACCCGGTCGAAGCCGACGCGTGCGAGCCGCGTGACGATCTCCTCCTCGCGGTTCTGCGGCGCCATGACCACCAGCTTCTCGGCCGGATCGAGGACGGTGCCCGCCAGCTCGGCGAACCGCCCGTCCGCGGGCACGTTCACCGCGCCGAGCAGGTGCCCGGCCGCGAACTCCTGCGGGTCGCGCGCGTCCACCACGACCGCACCGGCGGCCCGCACCCCGGTGAACTCGGCGCAGGTCAGCGGGCGGGGGGCCGCCGAGGCGTCGTAGCGGACGCGGTCCTTGCGGTTGAGCTCCGCGTCGTAGGCGAAGTAGCCGGGCGCGGCCGGCTGCCCGGCGGTGACGAGCGCGACGAACTCCTCGCGGCTCATGGGGACACAGGCGTAGTTGGTGGCACGCTGCTCGCCGATGGTCGACCGCTTCTCCGTCGACAGGTTCCTGCCGCAGGCGGAACCGGCTCCGTGCGCGGGGAAGACCCGTACGGTGTCGGCGAGGCCCATCAGTCTGTTCTGCACGCTGTCGTGGAGCATCGCGCCGAGCTGCTCGGCGGTGACGCCGGTGGAGGCGAGCAGGTCGGGGCGGCCGACGTCGCCGATGAAGAGCGCGTCGCCGGTCAGCACGCCGTACGGGACGGTGTCGTCGGCGTGCTCGTACACCAGGACGCTGATCGACTCCGGGGTGTGCCCGGGTGTCTCCATGATCTCCAGGGTGACGTCGCCGAGGGAGACCCGCTCGCCCTCGGCGAACGTGCGGATCGGGTACTCGGTCTCGGCCCGCCGGCCGTAGCCGATCCAGGCGCCGGTCTCGTCCGCCAGCTCCAGGTGGCCGGCGACGAAGTCCGCGTGGAAGTGGGTGTTGATGACGCCGACCACGGTGAGGCCGTGCGCGTCGGCGTCGGCGAGGTACTCGGTGACGTCCCGGCGGGGGTCGACGACCACGGCCCGGCCGGATTCCTCGTCGCCGATCATGTACGAGGCCTGGGACAGGCAGTCGAGGTAGTACTGGGCGAAGAACACGTCCATCCCTTCCTGGCTCACGCAGGGGGTATCCCTCTACTCTCAATACCCCCATGGGTATCTCGTCCCAGACGGTAGGTGTGTGGCACACCGAAGTCAAATACCCCCAGGGGTACTTTCGGGCGGGGTGGAATTCGGCTCGCTGCGCGTCGATCCAAATACCCATTGGGGTATCCTGACCTGTGCGTGTGCCGCGTCCGTCAGGTCGAGGCGTCCGGAATGAGGTGGGGAGGCAGCGGGAGGAGTCGCCCGCTCGCGGCGGGTGCGCGACCGCAGGCGACCGCTCGGCGGCAGTGGCAAGCCGCGAGGGAGTGATCACTGGATCGGGTGTCACATGTGCGGTTCGATGTTTCTTGGGGCGATCTTGGTCCAGGCTGTGGAAGCCGCGAAACAAGATCACGGAAGGACTCGGCGCATGCCGCAGGACGTCATCACCACCAAGCTCGAGCGCAGCTTCGACGCCATGGACGCCAACAGCGACGGCTACCTGGACTGGACGGACTACCAGAAGCTCGCCGGCCGCTACATCGAGGCCTACAAGCTCGACAAGAACGACCGCCGGAGCAGGGCGCTCCAGACCTTCAGCCAGATCTACTGGCTGGAGCTGCTGCGTCACGCGGGCGTGGACGGGGACCGGCTCACGAAGGACCAGTTCGTCACGGCCAACCGCCTCGCGGCCGTCGACACCAGTCGCCTCAACGTGACCGAGGGCGGTGGCCACGCGATCTTCGACGTGATCGACGTCGACGGTGACAACGAGATCAGCAAGGACGAGTTCGCCCGCGCCCTGAGGGACGTGTGGAAGATCGACGCGCCCGACGCGATGGACAGCTTCGCCAAGCTGGACACCGACGGCGACGGTGCCATCTCGCGCCACGAGTTCATCCGCGCGATCCGTGAGCACTTCCTCTCGAACGACCCGGACGCGCCGGGCAGCCTCTTCTTCGGGCACGTCCGACCGACCGGCTGATCGAGGCCCCTCCCGCCTGTCGGACCGCCTCTCGGTCCGCCTCCCGGTCCGAGAGGCGGTTGGGTCCGAGGCGTCGCCCTGCCCCGCCGTCGCACCTCGACTGCGGTGCAGCGTCGTCCACGCGGGCGCGCCCTCCTGCTGAGGCCGGTGCCGCACCGCCCCGCCGCAGCCGTGATGTCCGACCTGCCGCTGCCGTCCTGCCGTGCCGGGCAAGGTGTGACCACAAGTGAAGGAGTGATCTACTCCCTGTGATCAAGGGGGGTGGCGGGTGTGACAGACGCTCGTGGCCGGCCCGTACGGGAGAGGGAGAAGCGTGTCGGTGGTGTTGAAGGGCCAGGGATTACGAGTCGCCGTGCTCGGCGGTGGGATCGCCGGGCTGACGGCGGCGACGGAGCTGGCCGAGCGCGGTGTCGACGTGACGGTGGTGGAGCCGACCGGCTGGGGAGGCAAGGCCCGCAGCGCCTCGGTTCCCGGGACGGGCAGGGGCGGGCGGCTGGACCTGCCGAGCGAACACGGGTTCCGGTTCTTCCCGGGGTTCTACCGCAGCCTGCCGGACACCTTGCGCAGGATCCCGCTCGACGGCAGCCCGGACGGGGTGGCGGGGAACCTGCGGGAGGCGACGCACGTGCTCTCGGCGCGCTCGGGCCGGGTGGGCGAAAGACTCACGGACGTGTCCACGGCCGCCGGCGCGCGGACCCCGTCGGAGTTCCTGCGCTCTCTCGGGATGGAGACCGGCGGGAGAGGGCTCACGAGCGAGGAACTGCTGTACTTCGCCAACAGGATGCTCGTCTACATGACGAGCAGTGACGAACGACGGCTGGGGCAGTGGGAGTCGACCTCGTGGTGGGAGTTCAGCGCGGCTGACGGCGCGTCGGACGAGTACCACAAGGCGTGCGTGGTGGGCGCGACCCGCACGGTGGTCGCGGCACGGGCCGAGGTGTGCAGCGCGCACACGGTCGGCGGATTCCTGGAGGCCTTCGGCTACGGCTTCCTCGGCCGGGGTGAGGTGCTCCCCGCGGACCGAGTGCTCAACGGCCCCACCAGCACGGCCTGGATCGACCCCTGGGTCACGCACCTGGACTCGCTCGGAGTACGACTGGAACTCGGCTGGCGCGTCGAGCGGCTGACCGTCGGGGCTCGCGGCGTCACCGGTGCCGAGCTCCGCGGGCCGCGGGGAGAACGACGGGACCTGACGGCGGACTCGTACATCTGCGCGCTGCCCGTCCACCGCGTCGGCGCGCTCCTCGACCGGGGACTGGCGGAGGCCGACATCGCGCTCAAGAGGACGTCGGACCTGCGGACGGACTGGATGGTCGGCATCCAGTTCTACCTGACCGAACCGGTCCCGGTCATCCGCGGTCATGTCCTCTTCCTGGACTCCCCCTGGGCGCTCACCTCGATCAGCCAGGCCCAGTTCTGGGACTGCGACTTCCGCGCCACCTACGGGGACGGCACGGTGGCCGACTGCCTGTCGGTGGACATCTCCGCCTGGGACACCCCGGGCATCCTGTACGGCAAGCCGGCCCGTGAGTGCACCCGGACGGAGGTCGCCGCCGAGGTCTGGGCGCAGCTGTGCGACGGGCTCAACGGCCGGGGGCGGACCACCCTGCACGAGGGGCTGCTGCACTCCTGGGAACTGGATCCGGCGGTACGGAACCTGGACGGCCCCGGGCCCGCCGTCAACGACGAGCCGCTCCTGATCAACACCACCGACTCCTGGGCGGCCCGTCCGCGCGCGGTGACGGCGGCGCCGAACCTGTTCATGGCCGGGGACTACGTTCGCTGCCCCGTGAACCTGGCGACCATGGAGGGGGCGAACCAGGCCGCGCGGCTCGCGGTGAACGCCCTCCTCGACGCCTCCGGACACCCCGGCGCCCCCGCACTCGTCCATACCCTGCATCAGCCCGAGGAACTGCGGCGGCTGAAGGAGGTGGACGGGGAGCTGTTCGCCCAGGGCCGCGCCCACATCCTGGACGGGCCGCCGCCGTGGGCGGTCAGTGCGCGCGGTCGACGATCACCGCGCAGAGTGCCTGGAGGTCCGCGAGGGCCTCGGGCACCTCGGTGAGCCGGTGCAGCCGCTCCCGAGCGGCCTCGGCGTGCCGGGCGGCGCGCTCACCGGTCCACCGCCGCCCGCCCGCCTGCTCGACCAGGCGGGCGAGGTCTGCCGGGTCGCCCCCCGGCAGGGCGTAGAGGCGGGTCAACTCCTCGCCCGACGAGCTGCCGGAAGCCAGTGCGGCCACGACGGGGACCGACATCTTGCGGTGCCGCAGATCGTTGAAGACCGCCTTTCCTGTCACCGCGGGGTCGCCCCAGATTCCGAGCAGGTCGTCCACGAGCTGGAAGGCCATGCCGAGGTCGTGACCGAACGCCGCCCACTCGTCCGTCGTGACCGGGTCGGCGCCCCCGTACAGGGCGCCCAGTCGACATGCGCAGGCGAACAGCGACGCCGTCTTGCCCGAGGCCATCTCCAGGCACTCCGCCAAGGTCACCTGCGAGCGGCCCTCGAAGACCAGGTCCAAACCCTCGCCGACGGCCAACTGGATCAGCACGTCCAGGAGAGCGGCAGAGGCCGCGCCGGCGATGGATGCGGCGGACGCGTCGCTGGATACGGATACGGATGTGGTTGCCGATACGGATGTGGATGCGGATACGGATGAGGGCGGGGACGGGGATGCGGCAGACGTCTCACCGGCGACCGTGCCGTTCGCCCGCTCCGCCTCCGACAGCACGTCGAACACGGTCAGCAGCAGGGCATCGGCCGAACGGGCGGCCGCCGAGGGGCCGAAGACCTGCCATGCGGCCGCCCGGTGGCGCCGCACGGAGTCGCCGTCCAGAACGTCGTCGTAGAGGAGGGACAGGTTGTGCACCATCTCCATCGCCGCGGCCGCCGGCACCGCGCGCCGACGCGAACCCCCGACAGCGCGGGCACACGCGAGTGTGAGGGCGGCACGTACGAACTTGCCGCCCCGCCCCGCACCGTCCCCTGACCATCCGAACTGGTAGGAGGCCACCTCCGCGGCGGAGCCCCCGAGGGATCCGACCCAGTGCCGCAACTGACTCTCACAGGCAGCGCCCGCGCTGCGCAGCACCTCGTCGGCCATGGTCACCACAGCGTTCCCCGATCGTCGCTCCACCACCACCGGCTCCGTCGATTCCACCGATGCCTCGCGCGCCGTTCGAGATCCGTCGGCGGGGAGCGGTGGACGGAGGGGAGCCGGCCACGGGCGGAACTCCCGCCCACGTGGTGCTGAACGAGGTCAACCGCACGGGGGAAACGCTGTCGACCCGGCAAGACGCCACCACCCGCGAGGCGGCTCGGCGCTTGCCGACGGCAAGCTTGAACCGGCCGCGCCGTCACATCGACGCGCCGATGCAGCTATGCGCCGTCGCATCGACGCGCCGACGTAACGGCACTCAGGCCGACGCCGGGTCGTCGACCGGGATGCCGAGTCGGGTGGCCACGGTGGTGAGGGCTGCTCCGAGAGGGAGCGCGACCCGGGCGACGGCGTTCCGGTCGCCACGTGTCGGATCCTGGTTGACGATCAGGACCGGTTTTCCCGCCTGGGCCGCCTGACGGACGAACCGGAGCCCGGACATCACTGTCAGTGAGGATCCCAGGACCAGCAGCGAGGACGCTTCACGTACCAGCTCGCGGCAGTGTTCGACCCGTGCCGGCGGGACCGCTTCGCCGAAGAACACCACGTCCGGTTTGAGGATCCCGTCGCAGACGTCGCAGGGCATCACGCGGAAGTCCCCGATCTGCTCATCGGTGAGGTCGGCGTCACCGTCCGGGTTCACTCCGGCGGCTACCGGCTCGAAGCCCGGATTGGCCGCCTCCAGCCGCTGGGCGAGTTCGCGGCGGGGACTGAAGGCACCGCAGGAGAGGCAGACGACCCGGTCCAGGCCGCCGTGGAGTTCCACGACGCCCTCGCTGCCGGCAGCCTGGTGCAGGCCGTCGACGTTCTGGGTGATGACACCCCGGAGCAGCCCGTTCCGCTCGAAGGCCGCCACGGACCGATGCCCGGCGTTGGGCCGGGCGCGACCGAAGGTGCGCCAGCCGAGGTGGCTCCGCGCCCAGTACCGGCGCCGGGCCTGGGCACCGGCGGTGAAGTCCTGGTAGGTCATCGGGGTGTGCCGACTGAGGCTCCCGCCCTCGCCTCGGTAGTCGGGGATCCCCGACTCCGTGGAGATGCCCGCCCCACTGAGGACCAGCACACCGCCGGCGCTCAGCGCGTCGAAGACCGGCTCCAGATCCTTCGTGCCCGGCGGCAGGTCCTCGTCGGGGGTCCAGCTCAGAGTGGGGCGCATGCGCATGCCGCAAGGGTACGGAACCGGGCGCACGATCCGCTTCAACCACGGCCTACGGACCACGGACCACCGCCTACGACCTGCGGACCACGGACTGCGGGCGTCTGGGGCGGGGTTTCTCTGGCGTGAGTGCCTGTGCCGGGGAGGCGCCGATCTCGGCTGAGCCGACCGATATCGGGCCGCCGGTCCCCGGGGCGGACGACTCCCGGGAGGGGATTCGGGCCCACGGACGGGAGGGTGAGCACGGGGCGCGCGTGCTGGAGTCGCTGTCGGCCTGTCGGCCCCCACCCCCGGTCGGACGGGCTGTCCGACGCCTGGGCGCCCTCGCCGTACCGGCAGCTCGTGACTGAGCGCGGGACGACTGTCCCTCGGTTCGCGGAACTGCGCGACGAATCGATGGAGTCACCCGGGGTACGAGCCGCGGCAAGCGCGCGAATGATGGACCCGATCGGCCCGAATGCGCTCTGAACCGGGGAGCGCGGACGGGTGAGGCGAGCACAGGAGCGGGTCCGGGTCCCGGTCCCGCAGGAGGGGTTCGGGCCGACGATTCGATCCATGCCGCCCGGCCGGGGTGGGCGTGATCACTGCGGACTCGACCTCCACCCCGCAACGTGCCCGCACTCACGCCCGACCGGTAGAGGGACCTATACCGGGGAGCGTCACCCGGTCCTCAACAACTTCCGACGTCGAACTAATCTTCGCACCATGGCCCTGCGACCTGACGAGTTCTACGACCACGCGCTTGCCGCCGCGGATGGTGAGCGTCGGCTCCCGCTCGCGCGCATGACCGGGTGGGACATCAGCCCCTTCGAACCGGACGGACTGCGCGTCGCGCCACTGCGCGCTCCGGTTCTGCCCGAGCCTCCGCGACACGGCGAGGACCCGTCGAACTGCGATGCGTGCCGTGATCGAGGCGAGGGGATCTGGTTCAACGACCGTTGGCGGCTCACTCGCATCACGGGAGTCGGCGTGCCGCTGGTGCTGATGCTGTATCCGCGTGAGCACTTCGACATGGCTGACCTGCCTGATGAGCTGGCAGCCGAGCTGGGGGTCCTGACCACTCACCTCGTCCGCCACGTGCAGGCCCTGTCACACATCTCGCGAGCCCACGTCTACCGCATCGGAGACGGAGGTGCTCACCTCCACATCTGGTTCTTCGCACGGCCCGAGGGGCAGACCCAGCTGTACGGATCATGGATGCCCGTCTGGGACGACCTGCTCCCCGCGTATCCGGCAGATGTCGCAGACGCGGATGCGGCGATCGTGGCAGACGCACTGGTCGCCTCCCTCGGGGGCCGACGCTCGGTAGCCGACGAATCGCCACACGCCTGACGACTGGGGCAGCTCGGTGCGGGCCGGGGATGGGGACGGTTGGGAGAGGCAGTGGCGGAAGAGTCTCCGACCGCTGTGGAGGGGGCAGGCCGGGTGCACTGGGAACTGATGCCGCTGGAGGGCATCGGACCGCTGTGTTTCGGCATGAGTATCACCGAAATCGCCGCAGCGCTGCCAGGCATGCCTGAACTGCGTCCGTTCCAGGCCGACCCCTCGATTCCGGAGACCATGGTCCTGGAGTTCGGCACGAGGCCCGCAGCGCCCGCCGTGTACGCCTACTTCGTGGGCGTGCGGGGTGACCTATGGGTCGTACGGTCCGCGGGGAACCCTGGAGCCAAGGGGCTAGGTCTGGTCGTGCGGGTACAGGAGGTCGCCGACAACGTGGTGACGCCGTCGGTCATGGTAGGCCTGGGCCGACCGGTGCACCCGGCTACGTACCCCACTGGCGTGGCTGGCAGCCAGCCCTTCTGGCCCGAGCTGCGAACCGCACTCGTCGGATCGGCGGAGTACCACTCGAAGGCCACCCTTCAGGGAATGGATCCTGTCTTCACCTCGTGGCCCACCCGGCTGGTCAGGCGTCCCAGGCGCGAGGACGGTTCAGCTGTTCCCATTCGGGGCGGAGCAGCGAGAACACCGCGAGGTCGTGGCGGCGGCCCCGGTGGAGACAGGCGGCGCGGCTGATGCCTTCCCGGGTGAAGCCGGACTTGGCAAGGACGGCGAGCGCGGGGCCGTTGTCGGTGTGGGTCTCTGCCGTCAGCCGATACATGGGGAGTTCGCCGAACGCCAGGTCCACCAGAGCGTCTAGAGCGGCAGTGCCGTAGCCGCGCCGACGGTGCTGAGCAGCGAGCATCAGCTCGACCTGGGCTGTGCCGTTGACGATGTTCTGACCGGACAGCGCGACGTAGCCCACAGGGGGGCTACCGGGGACGAGAATGAGGAAGTCGTCGCGATCGTCGTCGTCGATGTCGCGCTCGATGCGCTCGCGCACGGCGGAGAGTGAGCGCGGCCAGATGCCCAATTGGTGCGCGTTCACGGGGTCGGAACGCCATCCGTGCATCAGGTCGGCGTCGCCTACGTCGAGTGCCGCCAGTCCGACGGACCCGGCCCGCCAGGAAAGCTCCCTTTCTGTCTCCGCGTCATGTTCGTCGCCTGCAGCACTGCTGTCCACGGTCATGAGCGGATGCTATGGGTGCCTCGAAGGTCGGGACCATCGGATTTCTCCGCCCAGGGGAGTGGCGCCCTCGTCGACCGTCTTCGCGCTCGGATGAACTCCACCCCGTCGCCCTCGGTGAAAACCCCAGAGCCGCATCCGCCTCGCTGACGCTGCTCACGGGTGACGTCGGCGGCCTCCTCCTACGGAGGCGGCCGCGAGCCACGTCCTGTCAAGCGCTGTACGGGGAGTCTCAGTAGGTGTGGCCGACGTGCGCGAGGGCTTGCTTCAGCAGGGCCCCCTGGCCGCCCGGCATCTCGGTCTGCACAGAGGGGGACGCCGCTTCCTGCGGGCTGACCCAGACAAGGTCCAGCGCGTCCTGTCGCGGCCGGCAGTCGCCGGTCACGGGGACGATGTACGCCAGGGAGACCGCGTGCTGGCGTGGGTCGTGGAAAGGGGTGATGCCTGCGGTGGGGAAGTACTCGGCGACGGTGAAGGGCTGCAGGGACGCGGGGACCCGGGGGAGGGCCACGGGACCGAGGTCCTTCTCCAGGTGACGCAGGAGCGCGTCACGGACCCGTTCGTGGTGCATGACCCGTCCGGACACCAGGGTGCGGCTGATCGTTCCGTCCGCGCCGATGCGCAGGAGCAGGCCGATACTGGTGACTTCGCCGCTGTCGTCCACGCGCACGGGAACGGCCTCGACGTACAGGATCGGCATCCGGGCCCTGGCCACGTCCAGTTCGTCCGTGGTCAGCCAGCCGGGCGTGGTCTCGGTCATGTCAGACATCGCTTGATCATACTTACCGGACCCGGTCTCAGCCCAGGCCGCGTGCCTGCCAGGCGGGTGGGAGTTTCGGGCGAAGCCTCGATCGAGGCGATGACGCGACCGGCGTACAGGAGGAGGAGAGGCACTCGGACCAGCGAGATCTCGCAGGTCGGCTGGGTGCTGGGCCTTGGATGGGCACACGTGCCGGCCGGGCCACAAGCCCACCGGATCGCCCGTGGCAGTGAGAATTCGAGCGAAGTTACGGGTATCTCCGGCGACCCGCGGCGGCGAGAGGCGTCTGGGTGCGCCGTGGCGTCGAGTGGGCTGCTGCGGTGCTCTCCCGCTGAGCCTGCTGTGCGGGCTGCGGGAACTGGCGATAGGCGAGCGGCACAGTCGCGCGATGATCGCCACAACAGCCTTCCTGCCCTTACCGAGCAGCTGCCCTCAACGCCGTACTCAGCGAATGTCTGTGACACCTGCGTGCCCCCCGGCATCATGGGGCCATGAACTCCACGGACTCCATGGCCACGCCGACCACCGACTGGATCACCGTCGCGGGCTACGAGAATCTGCCGGGCTGTCTCCACCCGATGGCGGCCGCCCGCGCTTGACTGCGCGACCACGGTATCGACTGGATGCCGTTCGCTCCGGACGAGATGCAGTGGGGCTTGGCCTGCGGCGTCGGCGCTGACGGCCACTGGCATGGTTGGTTCGACGTCCGCGTCCACACCAGCGCGCTGCGTCGACTCGGGCTCCACCCGGACCAGTCCACCGCCACGATCACCGGCACATCCCCGCCCGGCTGGTGGCACGCCGCAGCAGAACGCCGGGCTTACTAGTACTCCAGCAGGACTTTGCTGTCTGACCCTGCGGGTTTCGCTCAGGGCGGCTGGGGTGCAGCGAGATTTCGATGGTGCGGGGGGCGGTCTCATGGAGACCGTCCCTCGATCGTGCGACAACGCCGCAGGTAGTGACAGCGGCGGGCGACTGCTTGGCGTCGACGTCGCCAGTTCGACCGGCTCAGCGCGTGGTGCCGGCCTCGGTGTCCGCGCAGGTACGGGGGCCGGGGACGACCAGCAGCACTCCGACGCTGTCGGGGCCGTCGACTGGTCGATCGTCTGCGTGGACCTGACGACGGTGCGGGCGCACCAGCACGCGGCCGGGGCCCGAACAGGGGGCCTGGGAAGGCGAAGCGCTCTGCCGGTCGCGCGGGGGTCTGACCAGCCAGATCCATCTGGCCTGCGACGGCCAAGGCCGGGCAGGCCCCGGACCCGCCCCGGGCGGGTCGTCACCGACAAGGGCTACTCGGCCCGCAAGATCCGCGCCTCCCTGCGGCGACGGGGAATCGCCTGCACGATCCCGGAACGGATCGACCAGATCAACGGACGCAACGGCCGCGGCGAGACCCGCTGCCACCTCGACAAAGCCGCCTACCAACGGCGCAACGCCGTCGAACCGGCTTCAGTCGACTCAAGCAGAACCGGGCCCTGGCCACCCGCTACGACAAACGCGCCGTCCACTCCCACTCCAAGATCACCCTCGCCTGCCTCCGACTCTGGCTCCCATGGCCTTCCGGGCACGCCCTATGGATGGCTTGCGGCCATCGGATCAAGGGTCCGATGGGGGCCTTGCTGGGAACGACTCGCAACTTGGCAGGACGGCCAGGGCACTTCGTCGTTGGACGCTGAGGAAGCCTTCGACCGGTTGTCAGCCTCAGCCCGGATACGGGGGAGGCCGACCGGCCGCTCGCGATCGACGCCCCGCCCTGGGCGCCCCACAGATGCATCGTTGCCGAGGGCAGTTCGAAGGACACATCTGCCTCCCCGAGCGGGAGTGGGTCGGGGTCGGGGCCGGGCCGATGCAGTTGCCATAACGACCATGCTGCTCCTCCGACTCAGGTCACTAGCCGACGGAGACAACGCGGTCGGGCCGACCGCCTGGGGCGATGGTCACTTCGTGGACCGCGCCACCCTCGGTGGTCATGCGAATCCGGTCGGGAGCCGTCCACACGGTCTCGCGTAGCGCGTTGTCGTCGGAGTCGCCGTTGAAGCAGCCGACACTCCAGCGGCGTTCCAGCGGCTGGCTTCCGTGGTGGACGTACACGCACCAGACGGGGTCGAAGAAGCCGCCCAGCGTCACCACGAACCGGCGGTCGCCGCGGCCGGGAGCCGCCTCCGTTTTCACGTCCTCGTCCGAGTCACCGAACATCGCGGAGGCGAAGCTGCCGAGAAGCAACGTCGGGACGCCGACGACGAGCACCATGGTGCCCAGGGGCACGCGCAGCGAGGATTTCGGCAGCCCCAATAGGACCGCGCCGGTCAGCGCGGCCAAGGCGAGCCACCCCAGCAGCAGGACGTACTCGCGGAGCCCGAGCAGCAGAACCAGAGCGCCCTCGCCTCCCGAATCGAGCCCGGCCACGGCCGCGGCGCCGAGGACGACTGCCACCGTCAGCAGCAGGAAGGCCGCCGGTCTGCGATATCGCGTGAAGTTCATGATCCCCCAGAACGATGTGGTCACGCAGCCTATGGGGAGGGCGGGGCAGAGGCCAGGGCCGATGGGCCGGGGGCGACGCAGGCGGTTACGGCGGTGGCGGAGTTCGCGTTCCCTTGAGCGCCGGCCTTCCGGCTCGGCGGGTGCTCTTCGGTTTCGAGGTCGGGTTGTGGGCCCCGCGGCCAGGTTGCACGGTGCCGCGTCTGGCGCGGGTCCTCAGCACAGGCCAACGGTTCGCCTTCTTGATCGCGCGTGGGCAGTCCCGATCGCGTCGAGCCGGGAGGAGGCGTGCGCGTGCCTCCCGCCTGGCCTCGGTGAAGAAGCGGGCGAGCTTGGCGCTGGTCTCTCCGAGCTGGGACGGGATGCTGTGGCGGACGATGCGGACGCACTTCAGGTAGGAGACACGGTCGGTGTCCACTGCCGGGCGGGCGAGCGCCGCTGTGTGGGCGAACTGGCGGAACGCGTGGTGAACCGCGAGGTAGGGCCACAGTTCCTGCCGGACGCCCTCCGGTGTGCGGGACCTGATCGGCCCACCGGGGCCGAGGTGGTTCTTGATCTCGTCGAAGGCGAGCTCGATCTCCCAGCGTTCCCGGCGTAGCGCGACCAACTCGGCTGCCGGGTAATGCTCGGGGTCCAGCAGCGTCGTGCCCAGATAGGCGACCTTGTCGTCCTTCTCGAAGACGATGACAGGTAGATCGTGTGCGTGGGCAGGGGCCAAGCTTCTCGTGCGGCTCGGAGCCGGACCTCCTGGCCCGGTCGCGCCATCGACAGGTACGAGCCGTCCGCAATCCTGGGCCTGTCGCACCTCCTCCTCTGGTGTCCGCTGCCCACGGCTGTCGTCGAGGCGGCCATGGCCCACCCGGACCGGAGATTGCGGCACCCGCCGGCCGAGGCCCAGCTGAACATCACCACGGAGCAATGGGCTCGTCTGATCCTGGGCGAAGAGGATGCCAGGTACCGGTGGATTCTGACCATGCTCGCGGCAGAACGGCGAGCCGAACTCGCCGACGCCGCGGACGAGCAGCTCATCGCGGACCCGTCGGCACGGGTCCGGCAGGAGACCGCTCGCCTGGGTCACGGCCCTGCACCAGGACCCCGACCCCATGCGCCGCTTGGCCGGCTCCGCCCATCCTCTCGTACTCCGGAGCGTCGCCCGGGCCCGGTACCTCCCGCCGTACGTCGTCGATCGCCTCGCCCGTGACGAAGACCGCGGATGTGCTGCTGAGAGTGTGGCAGTGGTGGACCGGCAGCCTCAGTACCCCCGACCGTCCCCGCGGCCACCCGCACTTCCCCTGTCGCGTTCTCCTCCGATACGCCGACGATCCGAACCCTCGCATGCGTCAACCGGCTCTGAAAGATGAGGAGTCGACGACCGAACTGGTCGAACGGTTCAGGTTCAGCACGGACACCCATGAGGTAGTACGGCACCGGGCCGCGTCGGACCCACCGCTGACACCCGCGTCGGCCGTGCGCCTGCTTGACGATCCGCATGAACATGTATGCCACGCCACGCCACGCGGCTGCTTTGCACCCCAGGCTGCCTGCGCGGGTACTGATCCGCCTCCTGAAGGATGCCGACACCGGCCAGAGGGCGGCTGGCAGCGCGGCGTCGCCCGCCGACGTCACGGAACGCATGATCGGGCAGATCGGGCAGGCGGAGTAGATCAAGAGGGTCGAGCAGATCGAGAAGGCCGTCCGGGCGCGTTCGCGGTGCCGTCACCGGGCATTGACCCGACCGGGTCCTCCGCACAGGCGCCTGCCGTGTCGCCCCCGGTACGGCAGCCGCCCCGGTGAGGATCGGGGCATGGGCGTCGTCCTGCCGGTCCTCTTCTCGCTGTTCGCCGCGTTCAGCAACGCGCTGGCCACGGTGCTCCAGCGGCGAGCCGCGCTCACCGTCGAGCAGTCCGACTCCTTCCGGCCCGGGCTGATCCTCGACCTGCTGCACCGCCCCCTGTGGCTGGCCGGCATCCTTGCCGTCATCGCCGCGGGCGTGGGCCAGGCGGCGGCCCTCGCGACCGGGCCACTGGCTCTCGTACAGCCCCTGTTCGTGCTCGAACTGCCCCTTGCCCTGCTGATCGCCTCCCTTCTGACGCGCGAACGGCTGCCCGCCCGTCTCTGGGCAGCCGTGGCAGCGGTCGTGGCCGGGCTCGGGGTGGCGCTCGCCGCCGCCTCACCCACCGGCAACCGCACCCATGTGGAACTGGACCGTTGGGTGCCGGCCCTGGTGGTGTGCGCCGTCGCCGTGGTCGTCCTCGCCGCCACCGGACTGCGCAGACCACCGGGGCGGGCCAGGGCCGGCTGCCTCGGCGCCGCGACGGCGATCTGTTACGCGCTCACCGCGGCCCTCATGAAGACGTCCATGCACATCCTCGGTGACGGCGGCGTCGGGGCCTTCTTGACGGCCTGGCAGACCTACGCCTTCTGCGGGGCGGGCATCGCGGCCCTCCTGCTGCTCGAACACGCCATGCAGGGCGGGCCGCTCGTCGCCTCGCAGCCCGCTCTGACCCTCGGCGACGCCACCGTGAGCCTGGCCCTGGGCGTCCTGCTGTACGAGGAGCACGTACGGGCGGGTTGGTGGTTGCTGCCCCAGCTGGCGGGCGTCGCGCTGATCGTCCTCGGCGTGTTCGCGCTGGCACGTAGCGGGGTCGGCACGACCTGACCCCGCCGTTTGGGGGCGTCCGAGGAGGCGGCTTCCAGACGGGGGCCCGCCCCCGGGACCGGAGCCAGGAGGGGCGAGGGGGCGGAGGACCCGGACGGGCGTCAGCTCCACTGCTCCTCGGCGAGGGACGCGACCGGCTGGGGCTTGCCGATGACGGCGAGGGCGATGAAGAAGTTGATCTGGCCGATCGCGACGGTGAGGGTGGCCAGCGCCTTGTCGTCGTAGTGCTCGGCGACCTCGGCGTACAACTCGTCGGAGACCCGCTCCCTGCCGTGCGGGGCGGGCTGGAGAGTGGCCTCCACCAGGGCGAGCGCGGCGCGCTCGGCGTCGGTGAAGTAGGGGGCGTCCTGCCAGGAGGAGACGGCGGTGATGCGCTCCTCGGTCTCCCCGGCCTTGCGCAGGAAGCCGGTGTTCAGGATCGTCAGGTAGGTGTTGCCGACGATCTGCCCGGCACGCAGGTGGACGAGGCTCATCGTCTTGCGCGGCACCGAGCGGTTGCCCGTGGCCCGGAAGAGGGCGGCGCTGACGTCGCTCAGCTCCGGCACGAACGCGCCGGGGTCGGGCATCCGGGAGATCGAGGGGTTCGTCATGGCTGTTCTCCTTCGTGTCGGCCTTGTTGGCCTCTTCACAGCACTGACGGATCTGCGTACGGAGATGTGACCGGAGTCCCGAAGACCAGGCCGGGTGCCAGCCGAGGATCATCGACGCGGCGTGGCCTGGCGTGACGTGATCTCCCGTGTGTGCCTCAGCCACGTGGGTCATTCCGGGCGGTTGAAGCGTCGTGCGGCCCAGAGGAGGGCGACGGCGCCGCACGCGAGGAGGAGTGTTGCTTCGAGGAGGAGGGGTGGCTGCCAGCCGGCCCACTCGATGCTCGTAGCGGCTTCCTGATCAGGGACGCGCTGGGAGATGGAGCGGCGGAGGAGGTCCACCGCGTAGGCGAGCGGGTTGAAGTTGGCGGCGGTGTGGACCCAGCCGGGCAGGGATCGCAGAGGGAAGAAGCCTCCGGAGAGAAACAGCAGCGGCATCATGATCAGGCCGAGAAGCGTGTGGAACGTCTCCGCTCTGCGCAGGGTCACGGCGAGAGCCAGGGCCAGGGCGGTGATGGCGAAAGAGGCCAGGATCATGCCGGCGAGGAGCAGGCCCAGGAGAAGCGGGTCGTAGGGCAGGCCGACCGTACCGGCGAGGCTTAGCAGGACGGCGCCTTGGGCCGTGGCGGTCAGGGTGCCACCGGCGCAGTGCCCCAGGAGGAGGGTGGAACGGCTGACGGGGGCCATCAGGAGTTCACGCAGGTAGCCGCTCTGCCGGTCGGTGATCAGGCGGATGCCGACCATGATGGCCGGGGTCTGCACCGTCATCATCAGCATGCCGGGGAAGAGGTAGGTCTGGTAGCCGACGCCCAGGGAAGAGCGGGGGATGACGGCGGCCAGCCCGCCTCCGAGGATCAGGAGGTAGAGCATGGGGTGCAGCAGCATCAGCGCGGTGTGGGAGCGCTGGCCGGCCAGGCGCAGCAGATCGCGGTAGACCAAGGCGTGGACGGCGCGCAGTTCGCGCCGAAGCCGGGCGGTCAGGTCCGCCGTGCCGACGGCGCCACGGCTCTCCGGGGCGCAAGGGCCACCAGGGGCACCAGCGGCGCCCGGGGTACCCGTGAGGTCCTGGGTATCCGGGAGGTGCGGGGCCTTGGGGGTCTGAGGAGTGACTGCGGTCATCGGCCGTCACCGGCTTCTGACGTCGTTTCGCACGAGGCCGGCGCGTCCGGCGTGCGGCTGGTTTTCGCGGTGTCGAGGCTGCGGCCGGTGTGGTGGAAGAAGACGTCGTCAAGCGTGGGCGGGGTGGCGGAGGCGGCGTGGACGGCGATGTCGTCACGTTCCAGCGCCGCGCAGAGCCGGGGAATCCAGGTGCTGCCGTCCGGCACTCGCAGGGAGATTCCGTCGGTGTCCACGGTGATCGCGCGGTCCGACGGGACGACGCCGCGCACGACGTGTCGTGCCGTCGCGTCGTCACTCGTGTGCAGCACGACCTGGTCGTCTCCGATGGCCGCCTTCAGCGCGAGGGGCGTGCCCTGCGCCACCACGCGGCCGCGGTCGATGATGGCGATGCGATCACAGTTCTCCGCCTCCTCCAGGTAGTGGGTGGTGACGAAGAGCGTGCTGCCGTGCCGGTCGCGCAGCGCGCGCAGGTGCTCCCAGACCTGGGCGCGGGCGTGCGGGTCGAGGCCGGTGGTCGGCTCGTCCAGGAACAGCACGCGGGGGGAGTGCAGCAGGGCCCGCGCGATCTCCAGACGGCGCCGCATGCCGCCCGAGAGGGTACGCACCGGGGCGCGACGCCGGTCGGTCAGCCCAGCCGTCTCCAGGACCTCCGAGGCGCGCCGGCGGGCGTGGCGACGAGGGATTCCGTAGAGACGGGCATGGATGTGGAGGTTCTGTTCGGCTGTCAGGTCCACATCCAGAGCGCTGTGCTGGAAGAGCATGCCGACGCGTCGTCGTACCTCGTGGGGTTGGGTGAGTACGTCGGCGCCGACGACCGTGGCGTGACCGGCGGTGGGGCGGGCCAGGGCGCACAGGACGGCGATGGTGGTGGACTTTCCCGCACCGTTGGGCCCGAGGAAGGCGAAGGTCTCGCCTTGCAGCACATCCAGGTCCAGGCCGCGTACGGCGTGGATGGTGGCTCCCTGAGGTCCGGGGTAGCTCTTGACCAGGCCGCGCATGCTGATGGCGTACTCGGGCGAGGGCGCGAGCTCGGGCTCGGCTCCTCCGGCCTCGGTCTCAAGCTCGGGCTCAGGCGTGATCTCGGGCTCGGGCTCGGGAGCGTGGTGTGCGCCGTGCTGGCTGGTGACGGCGGCTGCTTTCATGAAGGCCGCTGGGGCGAGGTCGTCGTCACTGGCGTGTCGCTGCATGGGGTGTCGGGTCCTCATCTACGGGTTCGCGCTCTGCGGCCCCAGGCGGGTGACATGGGGTGGGGCACACCGCCGGCGTATCGCGTCGACCGGGCCACTCAGCGGTCCACGTCACCCGACCGGCCCCCGTGCGGTCGGCTGCATCCTGCGGTCGCTGCACCCTGCGGTCGCTGGGTCCGAGTGAACGGGTCCGAGTGAACGGGGCCGTGCACGCGAACGCGGGGTGGCGGCCCCATCGTCGGACGAGAGGGGGTGTGGGTGGGTCCGGCCGACGGCGTCCCGGGTGAGCCGCCGGCCGGATGGTGGTGCCTGTCCTAGGCGCAGCTGATGCCGATACACACGGTGTTGAGGACCGTCAGCAGCCCGATGCACTCGCACGTCGCGGCGAACGGCGCGCCGTCGACGCCGACGGGGTCGGTCTCCGGCAGGGCGTGGAGCCGGGCCAGCAGTTCGATGTCCTTGTTCTCCATGGGTGTTTCCTTCTTTCTGTGAGCCGGCGGCAGACTTCCTGCCGCTCAGACCGGCAACTGGACCATCCAGTGCCGGGGGTCGGTGTGGCGAATCCGCAGGAGGAAGGCCAGGATTCCGGCGGATCCGTCGCTCCAGCTGGTCGAGACGTCCCCGTACTCGTTGGGGAAGACCACCTGGTCGTGGCGGTGGGCCCTCTCGCAGAGGATGAGGCGGGCCAGGTCCTCGGCCATGGTGCGGTAGACGGGATCACCCGTCGCGTCGGCCATGTCGAGGAGGAAGTCACCGTTGCCCGCCAGCCCGTGACACTGGGCGAGGGCGGCGCGGGAGGCGCGCTCGGTGACGGCGTGGGTGCTGCGGCGGGCGAGGTCGCCGAACCTGTCGTCCCCGGTCGCCTGCCACAGCCGTACGAGGAACGTACCGATGCCGGCGGAACCGTGGCACCAGTACGGGGCCGTGGGAACGTCCGAGGCCTGGGAGGGCCACTGGGCCGTCTCGCCGGTGACCACCGCGGCGGCCAGCAGGTGTTCGCCCGCCTCGACCGCGAGCTCCAGGTGCTCCTCGCGCTGCGAGACGGTGGCGGCGGCGAGGAGGAAGCAACCGATGCCGGACGTTCCGTGGGCGAAGCCGAGGTAGCGCTTGCCACCCTCCGAGGAGTCGGCCTCCGCGGGTACCGGCCAACCGATGCCGGACGGATCACGCTGTGCGGCGGCGGCCAGTCGGTCGGCCGCGTCTACGACCAGCTCGGCGAAGCGCGGATCACCGGTGCGCTGCCACAGATGGACGGCGGCCAGGCCGCTGCCCGCGGCGCCGTGCGTGATGTCGTGATGGGGCGTCACCTGTTGCGGGGCGAGCGCCAGAGTCAGCGCGTGGTCCGTGAGTCGGCGGTCTTCGACGGCGCGCCCGGCGTCGTACAGCGCCCAGGCCGTTCCTCGTCCGCCGAAGTGCAGACCGGGGCGTGGGGAACGGGCATCGGTGCGGTCCGCGATCCAGTGGCCCGCGGTGGAGATCAGCTCCGGCAGGCGGGCGTCACCGGTGAGTTCCCAGTACCGCGTCAGTACGGCCAGGACACCGGCCGCGCCCTGCTGCACGGTGCACGGGTCGGTCTCCCCGGCCAAGGTGGAGACGGGCCACAGCCGCCGGTCGTCCGCAGGATTCATCGAGTCGATGAGGTGGTTCACGATCCCGGCGACCGCGTCGGGCCGACCGTCGTCGCGTGCCGCACGCGGTGCGGCACGCTTCCCCCGCCGAACCGCATCCGCCGCACGGAGAGCTTCGAAGGCTTCGGGGGCTCGCAGCGGGTCCGGCGTCGGGAAGGTGTGGTGGTCTCGTACCGGGTCCGGCGTGTCCGGTACGGGGTACGGCGTTGGTGAGGTGTGGTGGTCTTTTGCCGGGTCCGGCGTCGGCGAGGTGTGGTGGTCCCGTACCGGGTCCCGCGTCGGCGAGGGGGAGACCTGGTTGTCCTGCGCCGCCGAGTCCGCCCTCCTGAGCGCCTCGCGCGCCCGGGCCGGGTCCCACCGCTCGGCGGGATCGTCCCTCATCAGCCCGAGGACCATCTCCACCAGGTGGCCCGGCAGGTGAAGAGGCCCGGTACAGGCGGCCAGCCACGAGGCGAGACGCTGTTCAGTGGCCCTGGCGTCGGGTTCCTCGGGCAGCAGATTCGGCACCTTGCCGGCCAGGACGAAACACGCCGTGGCGCCGAGGCTGTAGTAGTCGCCCGTCGGAGAGACTGGTGCGTCGGCCAGGCGTTCGGGAGGACTGAAGCCGGGGGTTCCCACGCGGGTCGGCAGCGCGGCCTCGTCGTCGAGGACGGCGAGCTCCAGGTCGATGAGGCGCAGCTCGCCGTCCGGACGGACCATGACGTTGCCCGGTGTGAAGTCCCGGAGGACGCAGCCACGGGCATGGGCCGCCGCGACCAGCTCCACCAGGCGCCCGACCTGCGCCAGCGCGTCGGCGCGGTAGCGCACCCCTCCGACGTCGCGGAAGTGCTCGGCGACCCAGGTCCGCAGGGTCAGGCCCGGCACCTCGTCCTGGGCCAGGAACAGGTGCCCACCGTGTTCGAACATTGCCAGCGGGTCCGGAGCCAGCCCCGTGCCCTTGAGCTTCTCCAGCGTCCGGGCCTCGGCCCGCAGCCAGTCGCGGACGTCGCAGCCGGAGGTGTCGGCCTCCACGTGCGGCCGTGCCTCCTTGATCACCACAAGGTCGCCCGTGTGGACGTCGCTACCCCGGTAGACGCCGCCCTTGTTCGTGTGCCGGATGGCCTCCCGTACCGCGAAGCGACCGCCGAGCACCACCGGACCGGTCGTGCGCTCCGCCGTGCGTGGGACGACGGGCACCGTGGCGGGGAACGGGCTGACCGCCCAAGCGGGCGGGGCGTACTGGCCGGTGCGCTTGTCCTCCACGGGGTTGCCGTCGGGATCCTCGATGAACCACACCAGGAGACCGTCGTCCGACAACCGCCGTCGGCCGACGAAGGAGCCGTACCGGTAGTGCACCAGAGAGTTCACGGCGTAGGGCTGGTCGGACAGGATCCGAGGGCCGGCCATCCCCGCCGTGACCCGGTGCAGTTCCTGGGCCAGCAGGGCCGCCTCGGCGTCGGAGCGGGGGTAGACGGTGACGAACTTGCCGGAGCTTCCCCGGGGCGTGGCACGGGAGTTGAGCGCGCTCACCTGGTCCAGCGACCGGGCGAACTTGAACGCCGACTCCTCCCGCAGCAGCACGTCCAGGGCCTTCTCGAGGACCGCCGGCGCGGAGGCGGCCGTCGCCGACAGGTGGAGCTTCCACCCCTGCTCGCGCCGCGTCCCGGACCCGGGCGTGAGGCGACACCACATCTCGTCCGAATCGGCCGTCCAACGGGCGCTCTCACCCGTGGTGCGCAGCGCCTTGCGGAGGACGTCCTCCAGCTCAACTTCCTTAACCTGGCTTGTCATTCATGTCCCTCTCAACGGTGAGGACCGCTGGTCGGAAGGTGCCCGATGACATAGCAGGACCAACCAACACGCACCCGTATTCACTTGATCCGGCGAGCGCACGGCGCTCTCGTCCCATCCGCAATTGCGCCCCGGCGCAGAAGCAGGCACCGAGGCGGGACACCGATGCCCCGGCGCACTTGCGACACGACGGTCCGCCGGGCCGGTCAACACGTACTTCATGGACGCCGTGATGTCCTGGTCCTCGGCCGACGGCGTCGTGCGCCTGCCCGCCGCGCCACTGTGGCCGATCGCCTCCGTGGACGTGGTGGCCGCTCTCGCCGACGTCGCCACTGCGGCGCCTCTCGACGGGTCGCTCGACGTCGCCGGGCCCGATGTCCTCTCGCTGGACGAGATCGGCCGGATCACCCTGGCCGCCCGCGGTGACGACCGCGGCGTCATCACCGACGACGAGGCGGGCATGTTCGCCGCCGTCCGCGGCGACGTGCTCACCCCGGGCCCCGGCGCCCGTCTGGCTCCCACCCGCTACCGGGACTGGCTGAGCGCGGCCCTCGCCGAATGACCCCGCCAGAACACCCGGTTCCCACCCCCGAGGGCCTCCCGGGCTGCAGGCGGCGGAGCGAGAGGCCTCCGAGGCCCGGCTCCCACCCCGTGCCTTCCGTCGGCGCCCGACCGCGCTTCAAGCGTGCGACACCAGCCGCTCGGGGAAGGGTCGCCGCGACGTGACCGGCATGCTCCTCGGGCGGGATTCAGCTGCTGTCGACGGTCGGCGGGGGGATGGTTCGGCGCGGTCGCGCTACCCGCCGTCCCGCTCGTGCTGAAGCTGCTTCGTCCGGTGCTCAGGCTCATCGGTCCGGATGTGCGCGGCCGCCGTATGCAGGGCCCGCAAGGCCACCAGAAGGACGCCGATGTCGTCCAGGTAGACGGGGTCGGGGATCAAGTCGACCGGCGACACCGTATACACCACGGCTGCCCAGAACAGGGCCTTGGACCGCAACGGGATACCGGCGTCCAGCAGCAGCCGGCGCGCTCGGAAGACGCGTACGAGCAGGACCGCCGCGCACGCTGCCATCACCAGCGCGACTACGGCGGCCACCACGAACCAGAGGGAGCTGTCCATGCCGCTCTCCTACCCCCACCTTCGCCAACCGCACCGGATGCTGGGCCCCGAGCGCCCCCGACGACAGGCTCGCGCCCGTACGAGGGACCACGGCAATGCGTCGCAGTCTCCCTTTGTCGCCAAAAACTGTCAAAGACAGTAAATCCCGCACAGGCCGTAGGACGGCACCGCGCCGAGGGCGCTCGCGCGGACAGGGGCGGCGGACAGCTGTGGTGCCCCGAAGGTACGGATGCCGCGCACACGACGACGCGACCATCCCGGCCACCCGCGACACCTCAGGAAGGTCGCGGCCGCACGGGGCGTAGGGCAGGGGAAGGGCGGAGGGGGGCGTAGTCGGGGGAGGGGAGTCGCGGCTAGCGCGGAGTGTGTCCCGGTAGCCTCGACCAGGTGAGGGTGGGTACCGAAGACACGAGGCTGGTCGTGCTGCGCGGCAACAGCGCCTCGGGCAAGTCGTCCGTCGCGGCAGGTATGCGCGAGAGGTTCGGCCGTGGCCTGGCCCTGGTGGGCCAGGACAACCTCCGCCGGATCGTGCTTCGCGAACGGGACCGGCCCGGTGCGGCGAACATCGGCCTCATCGACCTGACCGCGCGCTACGCGCTGGATGCCGGATATCACGTCGTCGTCGAAGGCATTCTCTACGCCGATCACTATGGGGAGATGCTCGCCCGGCTGCGCGCCGACCACCGCGGTCCGACCCGCGGCTACTACCTTGACGTGCCGTTCGAGGAAACCCTGGCTCGTCATGCCACCAAGCCGATCGCGAACGAGGTCGGTGAGCCGGAGTTGCGCGACTGGTACCGGGAACGGGACCTGCTCCCCGGCGGCGTCGAAACCGTCATCGGTGCCGACAGCGCCGTGTACGAGACGATCGAGCGCATCATGCGCGACACAGGCCTGGACGCCCTTCCCGCGCTGGAGCACTGACCTCCCCGGCTCGTGCGGGGCCGCCTCGACCCGGCGGAACGGTCGTCCTGCTGTCGGAGTCCGCGCTGCGATCGCCACCCACCTGGTCAACCCGCCGCCCGCCCAGCGGCACGTCGGCGGCCACCCGCCTGAGCCGAACCGCCCCCGTCGGCAACGCCGAAGCCGCCCGCGCCCCCCACTGTCATGGCGACGTCGTCCCCTCTCCGATGGGACGCTTGCCACGCATCCCGGCCCGGAGATCCGTGCCGAACTGGCCTTTACGCCCGGGACCTGCCGCACCCCATCCCCGCCGTCCAGGCCCGACACCCTGACCCGGCTGTGGCTGAGCGGGTCGCCGGCGTCCCAGAACTATTCGCCGACCTTGCCCAGGAGATCGCCCGCCACCCTCACGTGGTCGTACGGGTGAGCCTTGCGGAGAACGACCGCCTCCCGTCCACCCTGCCTGCCCCGCTCGCCACCCACGGCGTCACCCCCCCACCCACCCGCTACGCCTCATGCCACCGCCGCACCGATGGCTGCGGCGACCCCGCGCCGGGCGTCCGCCGGATCGAGACGCACTGGCCGGACACGTCCGCCCAGTTCCTGCGGCCTCTGCGCGACCCGGCCGAGGCCGGCCCCGGGGACGAGGACCAGGACGTGGGCTGATCCGCGGTGTCCCGGGTAAGGCGCCTTTCCCCTAGGGTCTGTCACAGGCGGCCAGTAGCCTCTCGCCATGCAGACAACGCTGATGATCTACGACGGCTCCGCACCGGCCGATTCCGACGTCCCGCGTACCGGAGGCGTGCCGCTGGCTCCGGCCGGATTCGCCTGGCCCCTGTGCGGCTGCGGCGGACCGCTTCAGTTCTTCGCCCATCTCCCCGTCGAGGACGGTGTCCTGTCTGTTTTCCTGTGCCAGAACGACCCCGGGGCGTGCGAGTTCTGGGATGCGAGCTCCAGCGCGAACCGGGTCTATCTGTTTCCCCGCGAGGAACTGCGGCCGGTAGCCGTACCCGAGGCGGGACTGACACTGCTGCCGACCACCTCGGCCATCCGCACCCACGTGGTGACGAGCGACCCCGAAGATGCCTGCGGCGAGGGAGGGATCGAGCCTGACGCCTACGACCTTGCCCGCGCGGGATGGAAGCGGGAACCCGAAGAACGATTCGGGAAGCAGCGCGAGGTGCTCGGGTCACTCGGAGGCAGCCCTTCCTATCTCGAGGACGACCGCCTGCCCGTGTGTCCCTCCTGCACCGGCGCCATGGAGTTCGCGGCACACCTGGAGGAGGGGACAACCCGGGAGACCTCGATGAACCTCGGCGGTCAGCTGGGCTACGTCTTCGTCTGCAGCCCTTGTCGAGAGGGAGCCTTTCTCGCGGACTGAGGGTTACCCGCGAGGGGTACTGAAGGTGACGCTGTCGCTGCTTCGAGAAGCCGCAGAGCCCCTCTGGGGCGGTGGCGCCGCCGCCCGTGCGCGGCGTTGCGCCGGAGGGGCAGGGGCTGCGGTCCTGGTCCGGAGCGTTCGGCCCGGTCTCGGCCGCGGCTGGACCGAGCTGGAACAATGCCGCGGACAGCGGCAGGGCGCGCAGCAGGGCATCTGGGATGCGAAGGATCAGGGGAACGAGATGACGGCGTACGGCCAACGCTCACGGCGCGGCATCGCGGGGCTTGTACTCGCCGGGGTTCTCACGGCGGGTGCCGCAGCCTGCGGCGGTGGCACGGGGGATGGCGCGGGGGGTGATGGCGGGCGGCTCTCCGCCGCACTCGACGGCATCGGCCAGGACGCCGTGGGTACGTACCTGACCTACTGGAACGTGAGCGAAACCCGGCGCCTGGTCGGCAAGGACAAGGAGCTGTACGGCCCCCTGGACGGGTACGGGATCGCCGAGGTGGTCCAGGCTCGGCACGAGGGCGACCCGCCCCGTACGACACAGGGCTTCGACGAGAGCGATGTGGACACCACGGTTCAGGTCGGATCGCAGGCCGCCCGTCTCACCGGCCGCTTCGATGTCGCGGCTGTCACCGGTGCGCTGGTGAAGCGCGGGTGGAGGACGGACTCGAAGACCGACGAGGGGGTGCAGCTGCACGAGGCTGATGCCAGGGTCGGCGTCTCGGCTTCCGTCCGCACCTCCACGTCCGCCAAGAACAGCGGGATCGCGCCGCTGACCGCGCCCGAGCGCTCGGTCGCCGACGACCCGGCATACCAGACGGCCGTCCGCTGCCTCGGCGAGGACGCCTACCACGCGACCTTCTACGGCAAGGACCCCGCCGGCCGGCTGCCCGGGCTGACTCTCTTCGCGATCGGCGCCCGCGCCGCGGACGACGGCACCTCGCGGGAGCGACTGTGCGCCGTGACGGAGTCCGCCGAGGGCGCTCGGGGTGTCGCCGAAGCCTTGAAGACCAAGACCGCCCCGGGCGAGCGGTTCGCCGGGGCCGACGTCGTGGTGGGCAGTGGTACCGCTCCCGTGGTCACCCTGGAGTGGGCCAACAGCGCCGCGTCGGGACTGCGGCCCGGCGCGCAGAACCAGACGGCCGAGCTGCCTCGGCTGCTCATGCCGCCAAGCTGAGTCGATGCGTTGCGGAGGCATGCCTCGCTCGCCGAGCATCGGGCCTTGCTGTCCTTCCTCCATCACCGAGGCACCTCCCTCAGGCCCGAGGACGGCCTGCGGACCGAGTCGGAGGTCCTGATCGAGCGCGGGTGGATCACGCTCGACGGCGGGAAACGGCTGTGGATCACGGAGGGGGAGACGACGCTCGTGCCGGTCTCAAGGAGCGCACCTCGAAGACCCGCGATCGCATCCACCACGTCATCGACGACGCCGGTGAAGCCACCGTCCGAAGGTGCTCCAACAGATGACGCGGAACACCGGCGACACCCCACCTGAGGCGTATCCCGTAACGATCACCCCTGTGCCGCTACGTCAGCCATCCACAGGATCCCGTCCTTCCGCGAGGGTCGGTGGTGCGGTGTGTGGGGGGAGCGCGCGTCCGTGCTCGGGATTGGTCCGGGTAGCGGCGCGGTAGCTGTCACACGCTGGTGCTCGTACTGTCCCGTAGACCTGGAGCGGGGACAGAGGGGCGTCGCGTGAGGTTCTTGGCCAGCAGACGGGTGGACTCGGCGACGCCGATCTCCTGGCCTCCTTCGTCGGCGGGCAGACGTCCGTCGGCGAGCCGGAGTTCCGTCAGGGCGGTGTCCATCGCCCGGTGTGCGGCGAAGAGGCACGGCGTGCTGTAGATCGCGACGTCGACTCCGAGTTCGTCGAGTTCGCCCAGCGAGAGCCGTGGGGATTTGCCACCGGCGATCTGGTTGAACAGCAGCGGCTTACCGCCGACCACGGCGCGGATCCGCTCGATCCACTCGACGCTGCGGACGCCGTCGACGAGGACGACGTCGGCATCGGTGGCGGCCAGGGCCTTCGCCCGGGCGATGATCTCGGCCTCGTCGGTGGCGTCGGTGCGGGCGACGACGACCAGGTCCTTGCGCGTGGCGAGCACCATGTCGAGCTTCGCCAGGTACTCCGCCAGCGGCAGCACCTGCTTCCCGTCGGCGTGACCGCACCGGCGGGGGCGTTTCTGGTCCTCGATGATGACGCCCGAGGCGCCGATTCGTTCGAGACCCTCCACGACGTGGCAGGCCACTTCGGCATCGACGTAGCCGTCGTCGATGTCGACCAGGAGATGGTGGTGCGGAAAGGCGCCGCGCAGGCGCTGCACGAAGGCCATCATGTCCGGCCAGGCGATGAACCCGATGTCGGGCAGTCCGTAGTAGGACGCCGCGAAGCCGAATCCGGACACGAACAACCCGTCGTAGTGCCCCGCCGCCACGGACGCCGAGTACATGTCGTACACGCCGATCAAGGGGGTGGTGCCCGGCTTCGCGATGTCTTCGCGCAGGGTGGTCCCGTAACTCATCGTCAGGTGCTCCGAAGGGTGAGTCTCGCATGGAGGAGGGGCGGTCGCCGCGGCTCGGCAGCGTTCCGTCGGAGCGGATCATCTCGCGGCGCGTTGCCGCCGAATGGTTCCTGCCGCAGTGTGCACGCCAACGGCGTAGCCTCGTTCACCGGAGAATCGTCCCTGCTGCCGGACGGGCCGACGCGATCCGTGCCCGTGGCCGGGACGTCGGGGACGTCGGGGACGTCGGGGACGTCGGCGGCGTCGGCGGCGTCAGGGTGTCGGGGCCGTTCGGGGGAGGGTGCGGCATGTGCTGTCGTGTCCTTCGGCCGAGGAGGGAAGGCAGGTGGCGGCAGAAGCTCGCGGTCGTGAGGAGCAGATCCCTGATGCAGATCGATCTGACAGGGCGTACGGCGCTGGTTACGGGTTCCACTCAGGGGATTGGCGCCGCGAGTTCTGTCCGCGGTGCGCCTGACCGGCCGGTTCCTGCCCGGCATGAGTGAGCGCGGCTGGGGACGGGTTCTGAAAAGGCCCCCGGCACCCTCTCCGCCAGCGCTGCGGTGTCCTCCGCGATGCGGCTGGGCTCCGTCGCGCCGGGAATCGCCGCGACGGCGGCCCGGGTGGGCGAGGGAGAACTGCAGGGCGGCGGCCTTGATGCCGACGCCGTGGCGGTCGGCGACCGCCTTGATCCGGTCGACTCGCTCGACGACGGCGACAGGGGCCTTCTGGTACTCGAAGTGCGTTCCTCCGGCGAGGATTCCCGAGCTGTACGGGACCGACGACGATGTCGACGCCTCGGGCGGAGGCTGCCGGGAGCAGGCGCTGCAGAGCCCGGTCGTGGTCGAGGAGCGTGTACCGGCCGGCGAGGAGAAGGCGTCGGGCTTCGGCTCGTCCAGATCGAGGGTGGGCTCGAGCGGTTCCACGCGGTTGACGCCCAGCCCCAGGCCCTGATGACGCCCTCCTCGCGCAGCTTCTGTAGGGCGCGGAAGGCTCCTGTACGGGCGTTCTCGTCAGCGGCCAGCCACTCGTCCCCGTAGAAGTCCTGGGCGACGTCGTGCACCCACACGATGTCGAGGCGGTCGGTCTTGAGCCGCTTCAGGCGGTCCTCGATGGAACGCAGGTGGTCCAAGACTCACTTGGACTCACTTCAGTCCTTTCAGGTCTCACATTCTTGACCTGCGACAACTCCGCTATTTCGCGATCGTCGCCGAGACCGAGCACGTCGGACGCGCCGTCGAACGGCTGCACATCTCCCAGTCACCCCTCAGCCGCCAGATCGCCCAGCTCTTGAAGAGCCTGGGCCTCACGCTCTTCGAGCGCAGCCAGCAGCGCATCCGGCTCACCTCGGACGGCCACTTCTTCCTGACCGAGGCCCGCGCCCTGCTGCGCCACGCGGACCGGCTGGAGACCGGCCCGGCCCGGCCCGGCCCGACTCGACCCGACTCGACCCGGCCTTGCGTTGCCTTGCCTTGCCCGGCTCTGCCCGGGCAGCGCGTCGCTGTACGCCGTCCCGCCTGCTTCGCCAAGGCGGCGGATCACGTCAAGTCGCCCACACTTTTGAGACTCTCTGCGCCGCATGACGCCGTGTCGTCCCACCGGGCGACTTCGCACGGGTAACTTCTCTCTTGACCTGCTGTTGACCAAGTCTTGGTGAGTGCTATAGGTCGGGGAATGGTCGCCCGGCAGCATGTGAAAAAGGAGGTGCAGATGTTCCGTACATTCCTCGCCCGGAACGCCGAAATACTTTCCGGACGCACCCCTCGCGCGCGTCGGCCCGCTCGACTCGTTGAGTCCTCCATCTCCGTGAACCTCGAACATGCGGGGAATCCGGAGACGGTGGGCCTCGGCCCGCAACCGCGGTTCTCCTCGGCATTGTTCGACGGCACCGTCAGACCTGTTCCGGTCGGCAGAAACGACACTGCGAAGGCCTGTCGCTTCTGAGAGCAGTGCTCTCGCCTGCCCCCGCTCGTTCTGCCTTCTCCCCCCGCTCATCAGCCACCCATCTCCCTGCCCCCATGCACACGTGCACGTCCGGCGTCCCCATCGTGGCCCGCCAGGAGGAACCACCATGCAGCCCCTCATCGACAACGCCCGGACCTTCGGACAGCGCCCTGAGGAGTTCGCCAGACTGGCAGAAGGCCAGTCCCCTCAGGTCCTGTTCATCACCTGCTCCGACTCGCGCGTCGTACCCGCCCTCATCACCGGCGCCCGGCCTGGTGAACTCTTCGAACTGCGCACGGCCGGGAACATCGTCCCGCCCTACCTGTCGGGCAGCCCGAGCAGCGAGGCGGCGACCATCGAGTACGCCCTGGCGGTTCTCGGGGTGCGAGACATCGTGGTCTGCGGCCACTCCCACTGCGGAGCGGTCGGCGCCCTCGTGCGGGGCGACGACCTCTCCCTCGTACCCGCCGTACGGGACTGGCTCGCACACGCCGCCGGCGAGTCGGCCGATCCGGCCGGGGTGGACGTCGCGGACGTCGCGGACCCGGCCGTGGAAGCGGCGGTGCAGAACCACATCCTCACCCAGGTACTGTGCCTGCGCTCCTACCCCTGTGTGCAACAGCGCCTGGAGAAAGAGGTGTTGCGCATTCACGCCTGGTATTACGAGGTCCACACCGGCTCCGTACGGGAACACCGTGCCGACACTGACGTCTTCGAGGCGCTGTGAGCAGGGCCAGGACCGCGGCGAAGAACTTCCCCCACCTGCGCCAGGACTTCGCGGCCTCGCTCGTCGTCTTCCTGGTCGCCCTCCCCTTGTGCGTCGGTGTCGCGGTCGCCTCCGGCGTTCCGGCCGAACTCGGCCTCGTCACCGGCATCGTGGGCGGCATCGTCGTCGGACTCCTCCCCGGCAGCAGCCTCCAGGTCTCCGGGCCGGCGGCCGGGCTGACCGTTCTCGTCTTCGAGGCCGTCCGCGAGCACGGGCTGGCCGCGCTCGGAGTGATCGTGCTCGCGGCCGGCCTGCTCCAGATCGCCATGGGCGCTTTCGGGATGGGGCGCTGGTTCCGGGCCATCTCGATCTCCGTCGTCGAAGGCATGCTGGCCGGCATCGGGCTGATCATCATCGCCGGGCAGCTCTACGCGGCGGCCGGAGCCGACGCCCCCGCCTCCGGGCTCGACAAGATCACGGGCCTGCCCGGAGCAGCCGCGGACGCGGTGGGCGATGCCACCGCACTTATCTCTCTCGCCATCGGCGTCGGCACCATCGCCGTCATCGTCCTGTGGCAGCGGGCGCCGAAGAAGGTACGGGTCGTCCCCGGAGCGCTCGCAGCGGTGCTGCTGGCCGTCCTGGCCACACTCGTCCTCGACCTGCCCGTGGCGACGGTCGAGGTGACGGGTCTTCTGAGCGCGCTCCAGCTCCCAGGGCTCTCGGCGTTCGGGGATCTGGCGAGCGTCGGCGTGATCGGAACGGTCCTCGCGTTCACCCTGATCGCCTCCGCCGAGAGCCTTTTCAGCGCAGCCGCCGTGGACCGCCTCCACGACGGCCCCCGCACCCGGTACGACAAGGAGTTGATGGCCCAGGGCGCCGGCAACGCCGTGTCCGGCCTGCTGGGCGCACTGCCTCTCACCGCGGTGATCGTGCGGAGCTCGGCCAACGTCCAGGCAGGAGCCCGCACCAAGGCCTCCCGGGTACTCCACGGACTGTGGCTGCTCCTCTTCGCGGCCCTGCTCCCCGGCGCCCTGGCGCTCATCCCGTTGCCCGCGCTCGCGGGCATCCTCATCCACGCGGGATGGAAACTCATCCCCCGGCGGCAACTCGTCGGCATGTGGCGCGCACACCGGGGCGAGGCCCTGATCCTGGTGGCCACGGCCATGGCGATCGTCCTGGTCAACATGTTCGAGGGCGTGCTGATCGGTCTCGCCCTGTCGATCGTGAAGACGGCGTGGGACACGTCGCACCTGAAGACGGAGGTCATAGACAAGGGAGCGGGACCGATCCAGGTCCACCTGTCGGGCAACGCCACGTTCCTGCGGCTGCCGAAAATACTGGACAGCCTCGAAGCACTCCCCGACGACCGCCCCATCGAACTGGACCTCTCGGGCCTCAACTACCTGGACCACGCCTGCCGAGCTGCCCTCGAAACATGGGCGGAGAGGCACAGCGCCCCAGAAACGGAACCCGTGAAGGTGCACATACCGTAGCCAGCCCGCACGTGATACTTCGGTTCACGTGAACCCGTCAGTCGGTTCATCTCGGTCACCCTGGATGCGGGAAGTCCAAGGTGACCGATCCGGTCGTGGGAGCGGCGGCGGATGGGGGCGGATCCGAGTCAGAACGGCGGATGTTCGCTGTATACGCCCCT
Source organism: Streptomyces sp. Qhu_M48 (assembly GCF_051305195.1). NCBI lineage: Bacteria > Bacillati > Actinomycetota > Actinomycetes > Kitasatosporales > Streptomycetaceae > Streptomyces > Streptomyces sp. Qhu_M48. The sequence goes on from NZ_CP195432.1 coordinate 3,791,750, forward strand.
GTCCAGTCGGCCTGCCGGGAGGCGCGTTCGGCCCTGAGGCGGGCGGAGCGTGCGCGGACAGCGACATCGGCTGCGTTCTCCAGATGGCTGGTGTCGTGGCCCCAGGCCTTCAGCGCGTTCAGCACGCGAGCGCGGTCGCGGCGGTCGCTGCTGGTGGCCAGCAGGCGACGGGCGTGGTCGACCAGTTCGCCGCGGCGCTCGGTGAGAAGGGGATGTCCACGAGAGGGATGGCGGCGAGGAGGGCTTTCGACCCGCACAATAGAACGGCCGCGACACAGAGGGCTACAGGCACTGTGGCCTCGTAGGGGGTGTTCTGGTGGGTCACCGGCAGGTGCGGAGGCGAGGACATCTCCGGTCAGGCCTGCGCAGCGGACGAGCCCGGCGCCGCAGCTCAGCTCCGTACCGGCCGCAACGCCCCTTGTCACGGTCCGGTACATCAGGCCAGATCAAGCCGGACCACCAGATCTCACCGGTGCTCGGTCCTACCACGGCTGCGAACTTCTCTTCGACGCTGCACACGGCCGGCCGCCCGCTGCCGCAAGCTGACGCACCACGCGCAGCACCCGTACCGGGTCGGGAGTGCGGAAGACCGGGTACGCAATGGGTCCGGACATGCCAGCGCCCTGCCACAGCTGACAGCTGGTAGCCGTGGCAGCGGACGAAGATCCATTTTCCTGTGGCGGCGAATCAGGGCCTATCTCGACGAACTGTCACATGATCGACAGGACAGGTCCCAGCCGACCGAAGTCCGGAGGCAAACGTTCGCGCCTCGGGGCGGACACTTCTAGCCTTCCCGAGTGATGAAAGCTGACGCCGTGTTGTTCGTCCTCAACCTGCTGCGCCAGGCGAAGGCGGACGTCTGGATCGGTGGGGGATGGGGTATCGACGCCCTGGTCGGCGAGCAGACGCGAGACCACCGCGACCTGGACCTGATGCACCGGCAGGATCAGGAGACCGCAGTACTGGAAGCCCTCCACGAGGCCGGGTTCGTGGAGACGCTGAACTGGCGCCCCATCCGATTCGTCCTGACGGCGCCGGACGGTCGAGAGATCGACCTCCACCCGCTCATCGTCGCCGATGACGGCTCAGCAGTGCAGGCGTCGCCCGCACCCGAGCGCCCGTTCATCTATCCGTCCTCATGCTTCGTGACGGGAACCATCCACGGAACGTCAGTCCCCTGCCTGTCCGCCGAACAGCAGGTCTCCTTCCACCAGGGCTACGAGCCATCGGAACGCGACCTGCACGACATGGCGCACCTTCGTCGCGTCTTCGGGATCACGACGCACTTCTGACGGGCGTTCCGGAGTGCGACCGTCGCCGGACTTCGACCCAGATTCAGGCGTCGCGATCCGGTGGCGATGCAGCTTTCCCCTTACGCGGCTCGACCTGGTGACCGCCCGCCGCGCGGTCCGGACAGGGCAGCTCCCCGTACCCGGGCCGAGTTCCCCACGGCGTGGACCCAGATCGTCAGTCGGCACGACCGTTTGGCAGCCGTGTGCATGGGCAGCTGCGGATACGGCGATGTCGATGACGGCATCAGCCTGGTGCGGGGTGCCGACGGTGAGGACCTCGACTCTGTCACCAGCGGGCGCGCGTGCTCGACGCTGGAACGCATTTTCTCCTCCCTCGATCGTTCCGGCGCGACGGCGTCGGCAGCCCTGTACGTGGCGGCATCGAGCGTCGTATCGCGGTCGCCGGGACGGGATGGGACGGGATGGGACGGGATGGCACGGGGGGGCGGGGCCGGGCGGGGCGGTGGTCGGGCGGAGGGGGCGTGCAGGCTCGGCCTGGCAGAGTGTCCGTCATGAGTTCCGAGTCCGCGCACCCCGACCCTGTCCGCCACCACGACCACGGCATGTGGCTCGTCCAGTTCACCGGCCGGGTGCTCGTCGTCTGCCCGAGGTGTGGTGGCCGCGCGCTTGTCGTACCTCTGCCGGGTCTCGCGGCGCCGAAGTACTTCAGTGCCCTGCTCTTCCAACCCCGCCGCCTCACCTGCGGCGGCTGCGGCGCGGTCGCCGAGTGGACGGCCGAGGAGCGGGGTGCCGGCCTGGTCGGCGCGGTGCCCGGCGGAACCGAGGACCCCTTCTTCCGGCGGCCGCTGTGGCTCCAGACCCGCTGTGCGGGACGGATTCTGTGGGCCTACGACGAGGAGCACGTCGACGCCCTCGCCGCATACGTGGGGGCCCGGCTGCGCGAGCGCCACGCTTCTCCGACGATGGCGATGTTCGCCCGGCTGCCGGCTTGGATGAAGGCCGCCGAGCGCCGTGACGACGTGCTGGCCGGCCTGACGACCCTCCGGTCCCTCGCCCGGCTTTCGACCCCGGCCGACCGCTCCGACGCAGCCCACGAACGTGGCGACCGCCCACGCCACCACGGCAGCGTGCTCTTCCGTGGCGGCCCGTACTAGAGCGTGTCGGAGATGTCGATCAACGCGACGCAGGTCTTGATCGACATCTCGCACACCGCATAGCGTCAGGGCGGTGGAGGCACCACACCGCCCCGCCTCCCGAGTCGTCTGCCTGGACACCTGCCATCGCCTGCTCCTGCCGCACCGGCGTGACCCGCTCGACGGGACATGGCTCTGGGAGCCTCCCGGTGGCGGCATCGATCCGGGCGAGACGCCGCTGGTGGCGGCACGACGCGAACTGGCCGAGGAGACCGGACTCGACCCGGCAGCGTGCTCGATCGGTCGGTACCGGTCGACCGCGATGTCCGGTGGAACGGAAGCGGTACATCGGGACGGAGTACTTCTTCGTCGCGCGGTTCGCCTACGAGCAGCCACCCCTCGTGCGCACGGGCCTGCTCCCCGGTGAACAGGTCAACCTGGGGACGCCCGTCTGGATCGCATGGAGGGACCTGAGCGCGCTGCCAGACCTGGTGGAGCCGCCACAACTGCTGGCCGTGCTCGACGCCCTGGTGCCGGAGGGCCCCTGGCGTGACCGCGACCGCGACTACGCCCACACCCACGCCCACGCATGACGCAGGCTCACCGCACCAGCCGGGCGTATTCAGCCACCTGGGGAGATGCGGTGTGAGGCATGAGTCGGGCGGGTGGGCGGATGCCCCGGGCGGACAGGTCTGTGTGATGCCGTCTACGAGGAGACCGGCGTGGTCATGGGTGGTGCCGTGGATGGCGTACTGTTGGACCTACCGACGCGGGGTGGAGCAGCTCGGTAGCTCGCTGGGCTCATAACCCAGAGGTCGCAGGTTCAAATCCTGTCCCCGCTACTGAAGTGACGTGAGGCCCGGATCCATAGGATCCGGGCCTCACGTCGTCTTGCGTTGACCGGTAGTGCGATGTCCACGGCCGAACCGGCCAGCGTCGACTGACGGCCGCCTGACCGGCCCGGCGGCCCAGTTGCCCACGGGCCTCCGGCCACATCGGTCTCCCGGCCCACCGGTCTCCGAACCCACCGGTCTCCCCACCCACCTGGCCACCGACTCAAGCCGGGCCAACGCGATCATCAGCGGCGAGACAGCCGCCAGGTCGAGTTGCGTCTGCCCCCTGATGACAGGGAGTGGACGTATCGCGGATGTATCGAAAATCGCATACGCCACCGCAACGGCCCTCCGTCTGCAATGGCGGCATGGACCACGTCGACGCACCCCTGTCAGCATCGTCCCGCCGCGCGCGGAGGGTCGTGCTCCTCAGTCTGACGATCCTCGCCATCGTCAGTGCCGCGTTCGTCGTGTGGAGGCCGCTCATGATGTCCGCCCCGGTGTGCATGGCCGGGCGGTGGCACGGCTGCCTCGACACGTTCAACGGCGTCGTGCTCATGACCTTGGTCGCGCTGCCGCTGGCGATGCTGGTGGTGTGGGCCCTGGCGCGCCGCCGACGTGCCACCGGAGCCACCTCGGCGTGGCGGACCTCGCTGGCCGAGGTGGGCATGGTGCACGGGACGGCGCCGTTCCTGTGGATGACCATGATGCCGGGCGCCGGCGCGGGCACCGTCCCCGCCCGGGTGAGCCTGGTACCGCTGCGGGACCTGCTGATGATGGGGACGCTCGGGATCGCCGGCAACCTGCTGGTCTTCGCGGCGCTGGGGTTCTTCGCCCCCGTGCGGTTCGCGGCCCTGGCGTCCGTACCCCGGATCCTGGCGCTCGGGGCTGGCTGCTCGGTCCTGGTCGAAACCGCGCAGTACGCCCTCCGGCTGGACCGGGTGTCCTCCGTGGACGACGTACTGGTCAACGCGGCCGGCGCTGCGCTGGCCGCGCTGGCGTCACGCCGCTGGTGGCGCACCATGGCGGTAGCGCCGTCGGACGGCCCCTCGGAGCGGCCGTCGGAGGACCCACTGGAGGGGATGCCGGAGGGAACCGGCCCCGCGCCGACACGGGCAGGCTGAGCAGTGCTCACGGGCAGGCTGAGCAGTGCTCCGGTGCGCGCGCCGCCTTTGCATACGTCGGAGATATGCGGTCCTGCTTAGGCTTCAGCCATGCGCGTACTGATCGTGGAGGACGAGCCTTACCTCGCCGAGGCCGTCCGTGACGGTCTGCGGCTGGAGGCGATCGCCGCCGACATCGCCGGCGACGGCGACTCCGCCCTGGAACTGCTCAGCGTCCACTCCTACGACCTCGCCGTCCTCGACCGCGACATCCCCGGCCCCTCCGGCGACGAGGTCGCCCGGCGCATCGTCGCCTCCGGCAGCGGCATCCCGATCCTCATGCTCACCGCCGCGGACCGGATCGACGACAAGGCCTCCGGGTTCGGGCTCGGCGCCGACGACTACCTCACGAAACCGTTCGAGCTGCGGGAGCTCGTCCTGCGGCTGAGGGCGCTCGACCGCAGACGCGCGCACGCCCGGCCTCCGGTCCGCGAGATCGCGGGCCTGCGGGTCGACCCCTTCCGCCGGGAGGTCTTCCGCGAGGGACGCTACGTCGCGCTCACCCGTAAACAGTTCGCCGTGCTGGAAGTCCTCGTCGCCGCCGAGGGCGGGGTCGTCAGCGCCGAAGAGCTGCTGGAACGTGCCTGGGACGAGAACGCCGACCCCCTCACCAACGCCGTCCGCATCACCGTCTCCGCGCTGCGCAAGCGCCTCGGCGAACCATGGATCATCGCTACGGTGCCGGGAGTCGGCTACCGGATCGACACCGGCCCCGACCCAACCGGCCCCGACCCCACCGCAGCCCCCACCCATGGTCCCGGCATCAACGCGCCCCACACCAGCCGCCCCGGCACCAAGGGCGCCCACCCCACTGATCCCCATGATCCCCACGACCCCCATGATCCCCACGCCACCCGCCCCGGCCCCACCCGCTCCGGCAGTACGGATGCATAGGCGCCGAGGCCTCAGCGTCCGCCTGAAACTCACCCTCAGCTACGCCGGGTTCCTCGGGATCGCCGGCGCTCTCCTGCTGGCCGTGGTGTGGGTGTTCCTGCTGCGCTACGTACCCGACAACTCCCAGGGCCTCCTCGGGGTCGCACCCAACCGCTACCTCCTCGTGCGCACCTTCGCCCCCGCCGCAGCCGTCGCGATGGTCTCCCTGCTCGTGTTCGGCCTCGTCGGGGGTTGGGTCCTGGCCGGTCGGATGCTCGCACCGCTCACCCAGATCAGGACCGCGGCACGGACGGCCGGAACCGGTTCGCTGTCCCACCGGATCCGCATGAAAGGCCGCCAGGACGAATTCCGGGAGCTCTCCGACACTTTCGACTCGATGCTCGACCGACTCGAGTCCCACGTCGTCGAGCAGCAGCGGTTCGCCGCGAACGCCTCCCACGAACTGCGCACCCCGCTGGCGATCTCGCGGACGCTCCTCGACGTCGCCCGCGAGGACCCCACGCGGGACCGGGGCGAACTCATCGAACGCCTGCAGGCCGTCAACACGCGGGCGATCGACCTCACCGAAGCCCTCCTGCTGCTGAGCCGCGGCGGCCGCGGAAACTTCACCCGCGAGAGCGTCGACCTCTCCCTCATCGCCGAGGAAGCCGCCGAGACACTGTTGCCCCTGGCCGAGCAACGCGCGATCACGCTCGACGTCACCGGGGGAGAGGCCCGTACCAGCGGCTCCATGGAACTCCTGCTGCGGATGGTGACGAACCTCGTCCAGAACGCCATCGTCCACAACCTCCCCACCGGCGGCACCGTGACGATCCACACCGAGAGCCAGGGCGACACGAGCGTGCTGAGGGTGGAGAACACAGGCCGCCCGCTCCCACCGGAACTCGTACCGACCCTCACCGAGCCCTTCCAACGCGGAACGGAACGCGTGCGCACCGACGAACATGCCGGCGTCGGCCTCGGCCTGGCCATCGTGCACAGCGTCGTCCGCGCCCACGACGGAACCCTCGACCTCGTTCCCCGCCCGGCCGGCGGTCTCCTCGCCACGGTCAGGCTTCCCCTCATGCCGTCGCGAGCGAACTGATCCGGCAACGAGAGCGCGGAACAACCCGGCCCCCACCCAGGCCTGCACCGATCGAGGACTGTGCCCGGCAACCCGCCGGCCCACCCCTCACCCGCTCAGCTGGGAACCACCTGCCGCAGCGCACCCACACCACCGGTCCCGTCAGACCCGAGACCCCGCACCTCCACACCCTTCAGGACCCGTCGGAGACGAGACTCCGTGGCCCCACACAGCGGGCGCCCACCTCCTCCACCCTCCGACGCAGCTCCCGGTCGGCCGTGACCACCAGGCACGGCCGGCCGCGCGCCTCCAGAGCCAACTGGGCGATCAGATCGTCACCGCTGCCAGGTGCCTCCTCGACCCGTACGCCGGGAACGGAGGCGACACCCCGGGCACGGCCTTCCACGATCAGGACGATCTCGTACGGGCCTGGGTACGGGCCATCGGCGGGGCCGCCGGTGGCGGCGAGCCGGTCACGCAACCGCTCGGCCGCCCCTCGCCGGTCGCGCCACCAGCCGTCCGGCACCGAACCCACGACATTGGCACCGTCCACGACAAGCAGGGGGCGAAGAGGAGGGTCCGTCGGCAAGGGGCGAAGAGGAGGATCCGCAGAATTCATGGGTCCCAGGATCTCAGCCCGGCCCTCCGGCGGCCCGCCCGAACTCGGCGGGCTGTTGTCGGCGGGTACCGAACCCCTGGCCCCAGGCCCGCCCGCTTCCCGCCAGGCCGGTGAAACGCCACCTCGGCGACTGTGGGCGGCTGAAGGTGCCCGCCCACGAGGCCGTCAACCTCGCCAGCGACGCCAAGAGCGGACTGCCGAGCCAAAAGAGCCGCTACCGGTGCTGTGTAGATGCTCCCGCCCGGCCATTGGAGTGTGAGAGAGGGCTTGCACATGCCGAGAATGACAACGGAGGCGGTCGAAGCCGTTCTCGCCGACGCTGGCTGGTTCCGGGGCCGTGACATCGGCGACCAGCTGCCCCAGTTCCTGAGGTTCGTGACCGACCGCTTCGTCGAGGAAGGCCACCCGGTAGAACCGTTCCGGGCCGCTCAGGACTTCGTCCGGGAATTCGGTGGGATTCGTCTGGAGATTCCGGGAACCCCGTCGGCCGCCATCGGATTCACACCTCACTGGATCTACTCGGAGAGCAGCGAGGACGTTGCCGAACTCGCACGGAACCTGGGAGGGAAGTTGTTTCCCGTCGGATACGAAACGTTCGACGGCGCGATGATCGTCATCGACGAGACCGGACGCTTCTTCCTCCTTCACCACACCGGCCCCTACTTCCTGGGAACGAACCCGCACGAGGCCGTCAGCTGTCTGCTGCGCGGCCGCCAGCAGGAAGCGCGCGACCACTTCGTCTGATGCCGTCCGGGAGGGGCCGCCTTTCCTTGTGGGGGCGCATGGTCACCGGCCGATCCAGCCAGGCTGGTACTCGCCGAACCCCCGTCGGCACCTCCCCGTGAGGAGTTCTTCGCCGAGGCGTCCACGTACTTCGGGGGCGGCCCGCGTTATGGGCTGCCCCGTAATGGCGGTCGGGGTGGGGTATCGGCTGCCTGAGGCTCCTCGACGTCAGAGGAAGATGAGGTCGACGCTCTCGTCTACGCAGAAGCGCAGGACGCCTGTCAGTTGTCGGGCGTCCTGGATGTACTGCTGGAGAAGTGGTTCGTCGGGCTCCTCCAGACATGCGTCGATGATGGACACGTGGCTCGCCGGGACGACTGCGCGCGAGGGGCCGCTCGCAGTGACGGAAAGGCTGCGTCCCGCCGGTTTGTGGGGCCGGGAGCGGCAGTGGCCGAATCCTGCGCCACCAGCCGGACCGGCTTCTGGTGTCCGGGTGGGGCTCACCGCCGATACCCACTCAGCCGCCTTGGAGGCCCCACTCGTCAAGGCCGCCGTAGACGTGGGCTCGGAGACACTGAGGGGCGTCAAGACCGACGGCCTCGCCGCGGTAGAGGGCGATCAGCGAGTCCCTGCCCCGCCACCAGGTGTCGGTCAGGCCCTGCACTTCAGGTACCGGCTCGTACCCGTCGAGGTCGAGGGAGTCGACGGCCTCACCTGTGAGCGTCGTGATGGTCCTGGCCTCCCTTCCCGCATGGTCGGCCAGCGCCAGGGACTCCACCCATCCGTCCGTACTGGCATGCAAGGGCGTCCAGCGGTAGCCGTCGATCCCGAACGCGCCTTCTGGTCCGATCATGAATCCATAGGCCATGGAGGACCGGCAGTCCCCGGCCTGGAACGACCAACCCTCCGTGGCCGAGCCCACGGGACAGTCGGCCTCGAGGATGCGCGGACCGCCCTCGTAGAACGGGGCCGGCGGCAACGCGATACCGCCCCAGCGGTCCTGGAAGGCCACGATTCGCCCGATCTCCGCAGCGGGGATCCCGTGCTCGATCCACGCGCTACGGTGCTGCCGCAGGTCCCGCCGGGGGACACGGATGCCGTGCGCCTCGACGAACGTCCGGGCCCTGCGGCTCAGCCCCGCCGGCGCGATCGGGACCGGCGACACAGACACGTCCGATGCGTCGGTCATCACCGCTCTTTGCTCCCGGCGTGGAACACGGCCGCCGCGATCTCCCGTACGCGGTCAAGGGTGATCCCCGTGCGCTGTTCGACGGCGAGGGGATGGTCGGTGGGCTCAAGCTCGACGCAGGGGCGCTCACCGACCGGGCGAGTGTGGAGGTGGGTCTTGAGGTTGAGGGTCGTGGGCGGGTAGACCGGCAGGTCCGTGGTGAGCCAGCCGAAGTACGGGTCCTCAGCCTCACGGCCGGGCCTGTCCCACAGGTCGGCCGCCCGGGAGAAGTTGTCCCGGCTGAGTGAGACCCAGACGCCCCAGGAGAACACCTCGTCGCTGCCGATGACGGGTATCTCGATCAGGCCCTTGACGAAGTAGTGCTGCGCTTGGACGACGCACTGGTCCGACGAGAGCAGGCAGTCGTCGGCCTCCGCGAACACCGGCTCCCAGACTGCCGAGGCGTGAGCCGTGTAGTTCATCGGCAACTCAGGGTGGTGGGCCCCGCAGCACGAGCAGATGAACCCGAGATCACTGGTCATGACGGGGAGCCTACTGACGCACTCCGTCACACCACTCCATCGGGGACTGAAGCGGCCACCTGCACCGGCGCCGCGCCGCTCTCCCCTGGGTCCCGTGCCGCTCTCCAGGCCCCGGTCTCCCGTCCGGAGACGCCTCTCGCCGTGGACCGGCGGGGCGGACCGTCTCGCCGCTGGCGGTTGCGACTTTCAGGCCGTCGCAAAGAGAAGTGAACAGGCAACACACGAGTGCGCGAGTGCGCGGAGGCCGGGGATCCCTCCACGTGCTTCCGGAAGAAGCGTCTTTGGGGTTTTCGAGAAGAGCACGGTCAAACCGCCCCCGACCAGGCCGTACGACGCGGCCATAGAGAGGGCGAGCTCTTGACCCTCACGTGGGCGTGAGGCTGCATAGTCGGTGCCGTGGCGTTGACCACGAGATGTGGATCAGCACCATATGCCAGGAGGATCGCGGTCAGTGCGCTGTCGATCGGTTCCCCCGACTGGTTCGCGACATCGACTTCTCTGTCGATGGCGTGCATCAGCAGAGTCATCTGGCTGCAGACCTCGTCAGCGTCGGCTCCCTCGTCGAGGATGCGCGTGAGCGTCGCGTGGTCGCTCAACTCCACCGCTTGGTGAGCGGGCGTCCAGGGGTTCTCGATCTTTAGGGCATCCACCCAGGGCATTCTGCCCGATGGGACGCGACCGGGCGTCAAGATGTCTACGGCGTAGGTGCCCTGACGCCCAGCCACGCCTGGTGACCTGTCGCAGCTAAGGCAGCGCAGGTGAGTGGTTCCCCGTAGAGCTTGCGTGGTGCCGCTTCGGCTCCTTGGCGCGCTCTAGTCGGCCTCGCGAGGTTGCTCGGCGGCGTGCGCGCGGCGATGGGCTGCGACTCGTTCGCGGGTCGCGCATCGGCGGGAGCAGTAGCGGCGTTCCGGGCCGCTGCCTTGGGCGATGAAGACGTTCCGGCAGCTGGGGGAGGCGCAGATTCTGCCGGGCGGGCGTTGGCGGTCCCAGAGGAGAACGGTCAGGGCCATGCAGGACGAGGCGAGGAGCCACTCGTCCCAGGGGGCGTTGTCGTCCTGGTCGAGGTGAGGATGCCAGGGGGTGCTGCCGTCATGCGAGGTGAGGCGGAGCGGCCCGGTGTGTTCCCGCAGGAGGCGGTTGAGGGTGGCCGCGGCGTCGTCGGCGTGGTCGGCGGCGAAGACCTGCCGCAGCAGCGTGGCCGCGGCGCGCATCCCGGCGACATCGCGGGGCGTGAGCTCGATGGGGTCCGCCTCGCCGTATGCGCTGAGCACATCGGCGACTTCGGCCGGGTCGGGGGAATCCCCGGCGAGAGCGTTGAGCAGGGCGGCGGTCCGCTGAGCCGTGGTCAGTACCGAGTGCCGGGTGGACCAGTCGGCGTTGGTGGAGGTCACTCGCACAATGTAACGCATCTTGCTGAGATTTGAGTTACTTCCGTAACGTCTCGCTCATGACGAAGCGTTACTTTATCCATTGTCACCTTGCCGGGGCCATGGCAGCTCGCGCTGGGGACGAGATGTCGGGACCGGCGCTGCTGCTGACGGGATTCGCCCACACCGGGTCGACTGTCGACGCGGCGTCGTTGCTCGCGGGGGCAACGATCTCGGCGGCGGGGGGAGGACCGGTGCTCGGGGCCCTCCTCGACCGGGCGGAGTGGCCGGGACGCCTGCTGGCCGGGGCCCTTGTCCTGTACGCGGCCGGGCTGGGGGCGATTCTCGTGGGAATCGACCGGTTCCCGTTTGCCGTCACGATCCTCATCGCGGTTCTGACCGGTCTGTTGGGGCCCGCGCTGTCGGGAGGGTGGACGGCCCAACTGCCCCGTGTCGTGGACGCTGATCGCCTGTCCCGGGCGAACGCGCTCGATGCCATGACCTTCAGCGCGGCAAGTCTGGCGGGCCCTGCCCTCGCGGGCGGTGTGGCAGAGGCGTGGGGCGCCCCGACGGCCGGTGTGGTCTCCGCGGTGCTCATCGCCTTGGCAGTGCCGGCGGCGTGGATGCTGCCTGCCCGTGCGCGCCGAGCCGGTCCGGGCCGAGGGCGTGGCACTCGGAAGTCCTCGGTCATCAGCGACCTCGCCGCCGGCATGCGGGTCATCGTCGGAAGGCCGTCCTTGGCCCGAGCGACCCTCACCTCGGTTGTCTCCTGCGTCGCCCAGGGCATGCTGATGGTGTGCGTCCCCCTCCTGGGCGAGCGCGTCCTGGGCGGAGCCGGCCGTGGCGCGGTGCTGCTCTCCTGCGCGGCGGTCGCCGCGCTGGTGGCCAACGCCGTACTGGCCCGGTTCCCGCGTTCGGTGGCCCCCGACACGATCATCTGGGCCAGTGCCGTCCTCCAGGCCGCCGCGCTGGCCCTGGCGACGTCGGGCCATCCAGTCGTGCTCATCGTGGCCGTGCTCATGGTCGGCATCGGCGAAGGTCCCCAGCTCGCCGCCCTGTTCGCCGTCCGCCATCGGGAGGCCCCGGAACATCTGCGAGCCCAGATCTTCACCACCGGAGCCAGTCTGAAGATCACCGGATTCGCCGTGGGCGCGGCGCTGGCCGGACCAGTCGCGGCATGGTCCCTCCCCGGCTCTCTGGTGCTCGCGGCGACTGTGGCGGTCGGTGCGGCACTGGCCTTCTTCGCGATCCCGTCGACAACCGTCGGCTCGTCCGAGGATCGGTCGATGTCGTGCTGACGGGGACCGGCGATGGGCCGGACCTGCGGACAGCGGCCCCGTCGACGGCCTCGGCGGTACGTGACACGTCGTCGAAGCCTTCAGCGCGGCCTGTACCTCGTCAGGAGTGGCCACCAGACGGTCCGGGGGTCCCGGTACGCCGACGGAGAACGGTGACGAGTCCGGCCCCCCGACGTTGGGTCGCGGTGGCGTCGACGGCGCCCTCCGTGGAGGTAGCGGCAGAGGTGCGCAGTACACGGCAGTCACGCGAGGGCGTGACTCGTGGCTCGAGACGTGCTCGCGAGGCATGGCAGCGCACAACTGCGGGGCGTGATCCAGCCGGTCCCTCTGACACGGTCCACCGTTGACGCCAGCCGGCCTCGCGGTCCGGTGTTCGGCGGCCGCGACCGCAACTATCACCCGTACCGGAATCCTGGTCGTGCGTGACGACGTGCGTGACGACGTTCGCGGCCAGGTCGACGTGCTTGTCGCCGTCGGCCGCCCGGCTGAGGCACGGGCCGCCGCGCGCAGCGCGCTCGACGCGGACGGGCCTGACGTGGGCCTCTTCCTCGCGCTCGCCCGTGCCCACCTGGCCGAGGACGACGACGACCACGACGACGCAGCCGAGCGGGTCTTCCGCGAGGGCCTCGACGCCTTCCCGGACGACATCGCTCTGCTCGCCGGGTACGCGGAACTCTGCGCCCGCACCGACGCGATGGACCGGCCGGGGCGGCACGCCCGCGGTGCTGTCCTCCTCGCCCGCCTACGGGAGATCGCTCCGGACTCCGCGGAGCTGCGGCGCGCCGAGGGCGCGGGAAGCTCCGTCTCCATCGGCGCCAAGGACGAGGCCTCGGCGCGCCGGGTGCAGTCGTTCGACGCCCGCCGTGCCTTCGCCGACGCGCCGACACCCGAGGCCGCCGCCGCCCAGGCCGCCCGGTGGGCGGCCGCTGCCCCGCACGACCTGCGGCTCGCCGTCCTTGCCGGGACGACCGCCGCCTTCGCCGCCCCGGGCCGGACATGGTGGCGCTTCCTGCTGCGCCGGGGTCTCGAATTCCGGTGCGCCGTCGGTGCGGTGGTCGCTCTGCTCGTGGTCGTCCGCCTCACCGTACTGCCGTCGGTGCCGTACGGCCTGACGGTGGGGTTGGGGCTGCTGATGGGGCTGCCCTTCCTAGCCCTCCGCAAGCAGCTGCGAACCGCCCGCGAACGGGCTGCCGAGCGGATGGCCGCGGCTGCGGCCGAACCCGTGCGGGAGGGTGGAGCGGCCACTGGGGGCGACGGGTCCGGGCCGCCGGAACTGCCGCCCGTGCCACGCGCAACCCGGCGTGAGTGCGCCTTCGCCGGGGTCGGATTCGCTCTGCTGCTGGTCGTCGGCGTCGCGGCGTACGTCTCCTCCGTCGCGTACCCCCGCTACGACATCGTCGCCCACGACACCTTCCGGGGCCTCAAGGGCTTCGACCTCCAGGAGGAGTACGACCCGTTCGGTGCCGTGCCCGACAACGAGCGGGAAGCGTCGACGGCCAAGATCTACGTCGCCGAGGACGCCGCTCCTGACGCCGCCGCGGAATACCTGGTGGCCGTCACGACGGGAGACTTCCACGAGATGCGGGAGTCCTACGTGCACGGAGAGGGCGATGCCATCCCCATGAACATGACGGCGGCCGGCACCGTCCACGGCACCTGGCGTGCCGACGCCGGCCCGTACGGCGCCTGGATGCGGTGTTTCCGGTACACCGAGGCGATCATCGGCACCCCCCGGGCGATGTGCGCCTGGGCCGACAAGGGCAGCATCGGCATGGTCCTGTTCACGGCGCAGGACGGGAACCAGGCGGCGATCGAGGAGACGGCCCGGTCCATCGGCGCCGACTTCCTCCGGCCCGCCCAGGAGTGACGAGGACCGAGGAGTGGCGAGGGCCGAGCGGGAGGGCTCAGGCTCGCTACCTCAACCCGAAGCACCTCGGCTCCGACGAGCTGATGGATCCGGTCGCAGCCGCCGAAGTACTCACGACGAAGGCGGCGCGATCGTACGAATCGTGCGCATGGAGTTCTCGACGGACGCGACGCTGAGGCCGTAGTCGGCCGGCCGGGGTTCGCGGGAGTGGGGGAGGAAGACCACCCGCACCCGTGGTCGGTGCGTTAGCGACGCGAGAGCCCCGGCACCCGTCACGGCGCACCCGATGAGTCTGGTTTCGGGCACCGCCGTGAGCAGGCGGGCGGCACCGCTGCGGACGCGCAGGGTCCGCCCGCGTGAGAGCGTGCCCTCGGGGAACACACAGACGCACGCACCGGACCGGAGCGCCTCCACCGCCGCGTCCAGGCCGCCGCTCTCCCCTCCCCGTTCGATGGGGATCTGCTGGAGCCGGTCGAGCACGGCACCGAGCGGCCGTCGCTCCCACAGGGACCGCTTGGCCAGGAATCGGACCTGCCGGTGACGGCGTGCCGCGACGCCGACGACCAGGGCGTCCAGGGGCGTGTCGTGGTTGGCGACGATCAGGGTGGGACCGGTGCGCGGTATGTGGTCCGCCCCGTCGACACTCAGCGGTCCGCGCCCTTCCACCACGACCCGGGCCGCGGTCAGTGCGAGCCGGTACGAGAACGTCATGCGGGTTCCTCCTGGGCGAGGGGTGGGGGAGCGAGGACGCGTAAGGCGCGTGGAACGGACGCGAACCGCAGCTGGCCGCGGTGCCCCAGCGGATCGCCGTCGACGTGCACGGGCACGGGCCGGTCGGACAGGACGGTGAACCGGTCGACGTCGTGGGCGACCAGCTCACCGGCGCGGGGCTCGTGCGGTGTCCGGCCGGCCATACGAGCGACTGAGCGGATCAGGGCGAGGGGATCGGTCGTCCGACGGGCGTAGAGGTCGAGCCGGGTGTCGAAGGAGGCCCGTGGTGTGGCGCGCAGCGGCCGGTGGCCCACGTAGGTCCAGGGATCGCTGTTCGAGACGACCAGCCACCGTATGCCGTGGCACGGTCCGAAGCCCGGCCGTTCAAGCCGCATCTCGGCTGACGAGGGCACGAGGAGATGGCGCACCGCCGTACCCGCGGTGCGCGAGAGGCTCGACCGGCGCCCCCGCAGGCGTTGAGCCTCGACGTCCGCGACGATCGCGGCGTCCAGGCCGACTCCCGCGGCGAAGAGGAAGTACCGCTCGTCGACCCTGCCGACGCCGATCGTCCGGTACCGCGCGGCGCGCACATGGCACCGCAGGACCTGCGCCGCGGCCCGGAAGTCCCGCGGAAGACCGAGGGAGCGGGCGAAGACGTTGGTCGCACCGCCCGGGGCCACGCCGAGGGCCGGGACCCGGCCGTGGGCCCCGTCGGAGAGAAGACCGTTCGCGACCTCGTTGACGGTGCCGTCGCCGCCCAGCGCGACCACCACGTCCACGGTCCGCCCCCGCATCGCGTCCCTGGCGAGCGCGACGGCATGACCGCGGCCGGTGGTCTCCGCCAGCTCGGTCCGTGTGACTCCGCGCAACGCGTCGAGGAGACAGTCGCGCCGGGCGCGGTCGACGCCCGTTGCGTGGGGGTTCACTACGACGAGTGCGGACATCGTGGCAGCGTACGGCGGCGCTAAGGCTGTTTGCGGGGTGAAAGCCAATAATCCTCTGAATGATTTCCCCAAATCCGCATACCTCTGTCCTTGGGTGTTCCCGGTGGGACATGATGGGTCGCCCATGCGGCCGGGGCAACGGAGCCCCGTCCGCGCGTGCTCGACGGGCGGCGATGACGGAGCTGGCGAGGGACCACCTGGGGCGCATGACGTTCTCCAGCGCGCGGGCCGCCCTCTTCGTCAGCCTGCGGGCACCCCTCTACGTCTTCAACATCGTCTCCGCGGAGGGCTGGGTCAAGGACCGCCCTCTCGTCCTCGCGATCACCGTGCTGGCCGCGGCGACCGACGCGGGCATCGCCCTGCGAATGCACCGGTCGGGGCGCGACCTCATGAAGGCCCGTGTCTCGCTCGACCTGGTCTACGCCTGCCTGGGCGCGCTCGCCGTGCCACCGACGTGGCCGTACTCCGGTGTGCTCATGTTCCTGGTCCCGACCGCCATCGAGCTCATCGCCGTCCGGGGTCTGCTGCTCGGCGCGCTGTACGTCGCCACGGTGGACGGCGTCATGTACCTCACCCGGGTCACGGCCGGCGCCGACCCGTTCGTGTTCGAACTCCTCTTCTACGGCGGGTGGATGCTCGTCATCGGGGCCGTCGCCTTCGCCGTGACCGAACTCGCCGGACGGCAGCACCAGAGAAGGTTCCTGACGGAGCGCGAGGCCTTCCGCAACATGGTCGCCCTGCAGACACGCAACGAACTGCTCCTCGGACGCGGCGGTGCCGTGGCGGAGGCCCTCAACCGGACGTGGTACCAACTCGAGACGGCCGTGGGCGACACGGCGCGTCGCGCCCATCACGAGTTCCGAGGCGAACAGCAGCACCTCTCCGACAGGACCCGGGAACAGGCGAGGTACCTCGCCGACATCCTCCTGGAGACAGCGGCCGCGCAACGTCTCGGACGGCCCGCCGTCGCGGAACACCTGCACTTCACGATGGACAGGGAGCAACGCCTCCAAGTACTGACCCCCGCCCAGGCCGACGCGTTGACGACCCGGCTCACCGCCCTGGACCTGACGGGGCGGCACCGGGCGGAGGTCCTGGCCAGCGACCCCGTGACCGGCGAGGCCAGGCTCTCCGTCGGCGGCCGGACACTGCACGTACCGCCGGCGAAAGGACGCAAGCTGGCCCTGGTACCCGCCGCCGTGATCTTCGGTTCAGGCTCCCTGCTCGCCCTCGTCAACCCGATCTACGCGGACCTCCCCCTCGCCCCGGTCCTCCTCACCATGGCGGCCACCGCGGCACTGGGGCTCGCGGCCGAGAGACGGAGGAGGCACAGACGGGAGAAGGACCTCAGTGCAGGGATCCGCCTGCTCTGGCTCACGACACTGCTCCCGGCGCTCCTGGTCCTCGCGATGACGGCCGTACTCCCCGTCCAATGGAGGCTGACGGACGGGCGGATCATCGTTCCCGCGATCATCGGGCTGACGGCCACGCTCTACATGGTGGGCATCATCTGGCCCGAACTGCCACCCCGTCTGCGCCTGGGCACCGTCGCCTTCTGCCTGGCCTGGACGTTCGTCGCCATCGAGATGAATCCGTACGGCGCCCCGCCCCTCCGGTCGGTCATCGGCACACTGGTCATCCCCGCCAGCGTCGTCATGGCGGTCCTGGCCTTCGACAACAGGAACCGGGACCTGGGCCTGCGCCTCCACGACCAGTGGGTGGGAAGCCTCCAGGCCACAGCGGATGACATCAGACGCCGTTGCTTCGACGAGGAGATCGACCTGCTGAGGCGTCAGATCGCCCACGCCGCCCACGTCGTGGACAACGCCGCAGGCGACCACGACGTGGAGATCCCGGCACGATCGCTCGCCGAGGCACGGTCCTCCCTCGACGCCCTGCGCCATCAGGGCGTGGTGCACGCCACCTAAGGTCAGGAGTTCACCGATGGGCCGCAGTTCGCCGATGGGCCGCGTCGTCATTCTCGCCCTCGGATCCAGGGGGGACGTCGAGCCGTGCGTCGCCCTCGCCGGGACGCTGCGCCGGGCAGGCCACGACGTGGTGATCCACGCGCTGGACGACTTCCGTGATCTTGTCGGCCGTGCGGGCATCGACTTCGCGTCCATGCGCGCGAGTCTCCCTCGGCAGGGGAGGGTGTCCCGGCCGGTGGGCTGGGCGATGACCCACGCGCACCGCAGCCCGCTCGTGGCGGTGGCGGGCGTCCGCCTGTGGTTACGGGGCACCGCGACCGAGGTCGCGCGATCGGTCACGCGCCTGGTCCGCCCCACGGACACGGTCATCAGCGGAATCCTCACCCTCGACACGGCGCTGGCGCTCCGCACGGCACTGGGATGTCGTCTCGCCGTGGTGCTGTTCGCCCCGTGCCTGCCCACGCGTGAGGGGCCGAGCCTCGTGGAGGCGGTCAGGCCCGCCCGTACCAGCGTCCTCAACCGCGCCGCCGGAACCCTCACGTGGTCGGCGGGCGTGTGGTGGTCCAGACCCGGCGGGGCCGTAGCACGGCGCGAACTGGGCCTGCCCCGACACCGCACCGAACGGTCCCTCCTCGTTCCCCCGGACGTTCCCGTCCTCCTCGCCGCGAGTACCCTCCTCGTCCCCGAAGCGAGGGACTGGGGCCCCGGGGTACGGCTGACCGGACCGTGGCAGCTGCCCGCACCGAGCGGCTGGGAGGCGCCCGACGGCCTCGCGACGTTCCTCGACGAGGGCCCCGCCCCCGTCTTCGCGAGCTTCGGCAGCGTCGGCCTGGCCTCGGACGTGCCGATGTGCGTCAACGCCGCCGCGACCGCGGGCGTCCGTCTGATCACCTCCGTGCCACGCGGTTCCGGCACGGCGGCGGGCCGGGTCGGTGACACGGTCTACGTGGTGGACGACGCACCGCACGCGTGGCTGCTGCCCCGTACCGCCGGAGTCGTCCACCACGGCGCGGCCGGCACCACGACGACCGCGCTGGGCTCAGGCGTCCCCTCCACCGCCGTACCGCACCAGTTCGACCAGCACTACTACGCCCGTCGACTCGCGCTGCTCGGCGTCGGACCCACCCCCGTGCCGAGACGGAGACTGGACAGCGCCCGGCTCGCGGAGATGATGACGGCGATGACCCGCGGGCCCGAGGCGGGGGAGTACCGGCGGCGGGCGCTCCTGACCGCCGGGCAAGCCACGGGGGAGTGTGGCACCGAGGAGGCGGTACGCGTCATGCGAACCGCCGGGGTGCTCTGAACCCGGACGGAAGGGCGGCGGTACGGCTGCCCCGAAGCACCGTATGACGGGCTAGGACCGATGGGTGACGGAGCGGGTGGCACGCCGGTGAGCGTGTGTGAGGGGCGGCCCGGCGTCCATGTCACCCGTGCGTCGTGGCGTCGACAGGGACGGGCAGTACGACGTGGGGGTAGGAACGCAGTACCGGATAGAAAGCCCTGAAACGCCGGGCCGAGACGGGGGCGGCTCCGCAGGACCGGAGGAAGGCCACCCACTGCGCGACGTTCCGTGCGCGGTGCGCGACTCCGATGTCGTCATGCGCGGCGTGGTTCAGCAGGTAGTCCCACGCCCTCCACCACAGGCGTTGCGCCAGGGTTCCGGGGGCGTCCTCGATCACCACGACCGTCGACCGGGTCACCCGCACGACCTCGCGTACGAGAGCCTCGGGATGTTCCGCGTGGTGCAGTACGAACACGAGCAGCGCCGCGTCGAACGACTTGTCGGGGAAGGGCAGCGTGTCCCCGTCACAGAGCAGCAGGGGAACGTCGGTGACGTTGTGGTCGACGACGTCGACCGCGGTCACCGAGAGCCGCCCGTCGGCACCGAGGAGCTCGGCGATCCGACACCCACCTGCCCCGACGTCGAGAACGCTGCCCCCCACCGGCAGATGCGGCCGGATCCGGGCGACGAGCGGCTTCTCCCGCCAGTAGACCCGTGAGAAGGCACGTCCCACCCAGCCGAGGAAACCCATGAGGCCACTATGACGTCGCCGCCACGACGACGGCAATGCCGTCTCGACGGTCCGAACACGCCAACGGATCGCCGCTGGAGCGGCGTTACTGACGAGGCACGCACGCGGCTCACGAGAGTCGTCCTGGGGGCGCGTGGTCCTACGCTCCGACGACGAGCTTCTCCCCTCCGACGCCGGGGCTCTTCGTTCCGACGACGAGGTTGTACGTTGCGTCCGCGAGGTTCCAGGTCCGTGCACGAAGCACTCCAGGAGGCACCGCACGCGGCTCACGAGCCTCCCCGCCCCGTTCTCGCGCGTCCTGGCATGTCACCGACCGGTGTCCCCACGGTCGTTGTGCGGGTCGTCCGCCGCTCTGAGTCCGAGCAAGCGCCGCATGAGAGGCCGCAGTTCCTTCCCGTGCGCGAGCCGCCGCCGCTCGCCCGTGCGGAACAGCGCCACGGGCAGGAGGCCGCCCAGGGTCTCGCGGAGACGGCGACGTTCGTAGGCTGACACGCCTTCGGCCGAGGCGCCGTCCGACACCAGCGGACGTGTGGCCCTGCTGCCTTCGGCCGCGGCGAGCGCGTCCCCGATCCGCGGCTGTGCGACGAAACCGACGGTTCGCCAGTCGACCGGCTTCCGGGGGCCCATGTCCCGGGGCGACTCCACCGCACGGACGAAGTGCGCCGCGGACGGCACGTCGAGGTAGTCGAAGGCGTAGTCGACCCTGGCCTCCTGACACCGCAGGGAGAGCTCGGGGTGCGTGCGCGCGTACGAGCTCACCAGGATGATCACGGGCCGCTCCCTGCCAGCCAGTTCGCGGATGTGCTGCGCGACCCTGGGACCGAGGAAGCGGTCGGGCAGTTCGCCGCTGCCCATCAGCGCCGGATGCTCCCGGTCGTCCCGGCCGTCCAGTACGACGGTGTCGAACCGATGCCAGTCCGTCTCCTCGAACGCCGCCTCGAAGCTGTAGCCCACGGCGGTGTGTCCGGCCGTCCGCAGCCAGCCGAGCCGGCCCTCCAGGACGTCCTCGCGCTCATCCACCACGGCGACCCGCATGCCGACCACCCCCACCTTCCGCACTGTAGCGGCCGACGCGTCGGGCGGAGCCGGGTGCGGGAGGACCGGGTGGCCGTCGTTCGCAGAATCCACCCCTCTGTTTTGCGAACGCCCAAGGCCAGTCTGGCTCCAGACCGCACCGTGCCGATCCGCGTACGGCCGGCGAAGCCCCGTGCTCCGCCGGATCCGCCCGCTCCGGCCGAACCGAAAGGACACCGTCACCATGACCGGCCCGAGCAACCGAGCTCT
Organism: Streptomyces sp. Qhu_M48; assembly: GCF_051305195.1. NCBI lineage: Bacteria > Bacillati > Actinomycetota > Actinomycetes > Kitasatosporales > Streptomycetaceae > Streptomyces > Streptomyces sp. Qhu_M48. Next base: position 3,812,573 of record NZ_CP195432.1, read on the forward strand.
CCTCTCCCTCCGCGCCGCACTGGTCTTCGTGCTCAGCCTTCTGGTCGCCGCGGTGGCCGGAGGCCTGACCTACCTGAGCACGCACCGCGTCCCCGACGCCCTCATCGCCGCGGGGGTCGCCGCCGGAGGCGCGGTGGCCCTGTTCGGCACGATCATCGAGTGACGATGGCGTCCCACTGCTCCGCGGCACCCGGCCGGCATGATCGCCCGATCATGCCGGCCGGGTGCTTCCCTCATATGCCGACCGACGGCACCCCCACCGGCAGCAGCTCCGGGCGCCGGGCGGCGCGGCCGTCGCCGGAGGAGCGGCCGCGTAGACGGCGGAGCAGCCAGGGGCCCAGGAACCCGGCGGCCCAGCGCAGTTCGCCGACCGCCGTGCGTACCGCGGTGGTGGTCGTGAGCGCGGTGGGCTCCAGAGCGCGGGACCACGAGTCGTCGCTGCCCGGCAGGCCGAGCGCCTGCGCGAGCGCGGCGGCGATCCGGTCGTGGCCCAGCGGGCTCGCGTGCAGTCGGTCCGTGGCCCAGAGACGTGGATCGGTGGCGGCGGCGTGCGGGGACGTCTCGGCGAGAGCGACGCCCTGCCGGGCCGCAGCCACCCGGATGCGTTCGTTGAGGGCGTGGATCCGGGGTGCGACGGGGCGTGCGATGGGCGCGATCCGGGTGATGTCCGGGAACGTGACGGTCGCGACGCGCGTACCCGCGGCGGTGAGCGCGGCGAACATCGCCTCGACGTGGGCGGCGGTCTCGTCCGGGTCGAACCGCGGCCGCAGGAGGTCGTTGACTCCGGCGATCACGGTGGCGACGTCGGGGCGGAGGGCGAGCGCGGGGCCGAGCTGCTCCGCGCGGACCTGTCCGGCGAGCCGGCCCCGGACGGCCAGGTTGGCGTACCGCACCTCGGGGCTCACCACCGCGATCCGTTCGGCCAGCCGGTCCGCGAAGCCGCGCAGCCCGGTGACGTCGTCGCCGTCGCCGACCCCCTCCGTCTGACTGTCGCCCAGCGCGACGTACCGCAGATACTGACCGTTCCCCATGGACCGTCCGTCTCTCCCGTGGCACCGGCGTGCCAACCCCGAGAGGCAGTCTAATCAATAAAGTGAATAGTCGCGCTGCTGAATAACTGGGCGCCTATGGCGAGGGGCCGATCGACGGGGGCGGGGGCATCCGGTGCGCACGCCGGAATCCGGTACGGGGGAGGCGCCCGGCGACGCGGCGGTGAGCGCGTGGCGCTCGGCGTTCCTGCGGATGCCGTACCTCCGGGACGGCCTGGCGCGGATGGGCGCCGTCGCGGAGACCTTCGAGACGGCGGCAACCTGGGATCGCGTACCCGCCCTCGTCGAGGAGGTCCGCCGGGAGGTCGGCGAGGCGGCCTTCAAGATCTCCGGCCACCCCGCCACCGTCAACTGCCGCCTCACGCACGTCTATCCCGACGGCGCGGCGCCGTACTTCACGGTGCTCGCCGCAGGGCGCCCCGGCGACGAGGTCGCCTGCTGGGACGAACTCAAGGCGGTGGCGAACGAGGTACTCCACCGTCACAGGGCCACCATCACCCACCACCACGCCGTCGGCCGCGACCACCGGCCACCGTACGACCGTCAGCGACCGGAGCCCTTCGCCCTCGCGCTGCGCGCCGCCAAGGGCGCCCTCGACCCCCGCGGCATCCTCAATCCGGGGGTGCTGGTGGACTGAGCGGGCCGCGCACCGACGGGTGAGGTGGCCCCGGGCCCGTGAACGCTCTCGGCGGGCTCGTCAGGACTAGCGGCACCGAGCTGCCGGAGCCGGGAGAGGACGTCGACCACGTCCCGGACCGACCCCCACGAGATCCCCGAGGACCGGACACGCCCCGGACCTCGGTGACTACGCCCGACACCGTGTTCGTGGAGACGACCTTGGCGCCTTCGGCGATCGTCTCCTCGACGGCGACGTGGATGTCGGGAGACGCCCGTGGGAGGATCTCCCACACCCGCTTGAGGGCCTTGACCCCGGCCACGTCCGGCACCGGCGTGTGGAAGACCAGGTCCGCTGCGACGCACGCGTCGTTGGTCTTCGCGATGACGTCCGGGTCGCCGCTGTTCACGGCGGAGCTCGCGCTCGCTCCGACCTGTCTAGCCGAGGGCGCGGATGATCTCCGCGGTGAAGGCGTCGAGATCGTCCGGCCTGCGTGAGGTGATCAGGGTGTGTCCCGCGGAGGTGTCGACGACGACCTCCCCGTCCACCCACGTGCCGCCCGCGTTCTCGAGGTCGGAACGGAGCGAGGGGTACGAGGTCAGTTCGCGGTCCCGGACCAGTCCGCTCTCCACGAGGAGCCAGGGGCCGTGGCAGACGGCCGCAACCGGCTTGCCGGCCTCGGCGAAGGCCGACAACAGGCGTTGGGCGTCGTGGTCGGTCCGGAGCTGATCGGCGTTCAGTGTGCCGCCCGGCACGATCACGGCGTCGAACTCGTCCGCCGAGACCTTCGCCAGGGTGATGTCCGGCTGGACCACCGCACCCGGTCGGCGATCCGAGACGAGGGTCTGCACCGCGTCGTCCTCCTGGGCGGCGACCGTGACCCGCGTGCCGGCATCACGCAAGGCGGCCATCGGCTTCTGCAGCTCGTCCTGTTCCGTCCCGTAGTTGGACGTGATGATGAGGACGTTCTTTCCTTCGAGCGGCATGGTGTGCTCCATTCCAGGGTGAGAACCTTCGCCGTCTGGGCTCCTCACCCCCAGGGCGCGACCCAAACGTCCTATTTGTGCATCGGGTGAGGGCGAGGGGCGAGGGTGAGGCGCGAGGGCGGTGACCATCGGTCGCGCGCCACGCTGTCGCTCTCGGTCAGGACGGCCCGGAGTGGCGGGCGTCGTTCGTCGATCGAGGAGTAGGGCGCCGGTCGCCCCTACCACCGGCGTGTACCACGGCGAGGTTGTCCGCTGTGAGGCGCCGTCGACGTGCGGTGGTAGACGAGGCCCGTCGCCAGGGGGCGGCGGAGAGGGATCCCTCGCGCGCGTGCTGTGCGCAGGGGAGTGGGAATCAGGGGCATCGGATACGGGTGGGCCGTGAATCGGAGGGTAGGCGCGCGACAGAGCGATCGGGCGTCGGGCCCGCTCCTGCGGTGCTCTCCGTGACAGCGGCCCGACGCACCCGATCGTGCCGAAGCTTCGAGTCCGGTAGTGGAGGACGGTGATTCCATGAGTGCCGTTGAGCGTCACTCAGACCCCGATCATGCGGACGAGTCCGTGGGCGACCTCGTGTCCCGGGCGTCGCGGCAACTGTCCGAACTGGTCCGCGAGGAGATGCAGTTGGCTCGGGCCGAGCTGACCCAGAAGGGCAGACGCTTCGGTCGGGGCGGAGGTCTGGTCGGCGGCGCCGGCCTCGTCGGCGTTCTCGCCGCCCAAGCCCTGATCGGCGCCGCGATCGCCGCGCTGGCCCTGCTCGTGCCGGTCTGGGCCGCCGCTCTGCTCGTCGCCGCTCTGCTGGCGGCGGTCGCGGCGTTCATGGCCGCCGCGGGGAGGAAGCAGATCACCGAGGCGGGCACGCCCGTCCCCGAGCAGACCATCGACAACATCAAGGCCGACCTGGCCGAGATCAAGGAGAAGGCACACCGATGAGCCGACAGCCCCGAGACGACGGATCCACGCCGACACCGGAGGAACTGCGCGAGATGGTCGAGCACACCCGCGAGGACCTCGGTCGGACCGTGGAGTCGCTGGCCGCGAAGGCCGATGTGAAGGCCCAGGTCAAGGAGAAGGCGGCCGACTTCAAGGAACAGGCCGCGGAGAAGGCGGCCGACTTCAAGGAACAGGCCGCGGAGAAGGCGGCCGACATCAAGGAACAGGCCGCGGAGAAGGCCGCTGTCGTCACCGGTCAGCTCCGCGAGACCGCGACGCGAGCCGGCCGGTTGGTGAAGGACAAGACCCCCGAGCCCGCCCTCGACAAGGCGAGCCACGTCGCGGTGCAGGCGCGCGACACGGCGCTCCACGCCGGGCGGCTCGCCGCCGAACAGACCCCGGACGCCCTCCTGGAAAAGGCCGGGCGGATAGGAGCCGCGGCCCGATCCAACCGCACTCCGCTGTTCATCGCGGCCGCCGTGCTCGGCGTCTTCCTCCTGGTGCGGCGGGGGAGGAGCAGCCGGTGAAGAACTCCAAACTCGTCTACCGGCCGGCGGGCCTGGCGCTCGGCTTCGCCGGAGGCATGCTCGCACGCGCCGCCTTCAGACAGACCTGGAAGTGGGCCGGGCACGACGACGACGCACCCGACGCGATGGACGAGGACCGCACCTGGCAGGAGATCCTGATCGCCGCCGCGGTGCAGGGCGCGATTTTCGCCGTCGTCAAGGCCGCCGTCGAGCGGGCCGGAGCCACCACCGTCCGACGCCTGACCGGCACCTGGCCCGGCTGAAGCGCCCGACCGCAACGAGACCGATCGCGCGTCCGGAAGAGGGACCAGCCACCTGAATCGGCCGCCCGTCCGGAGCGCTGGTCGCCCGACCCGAGGCCGCTGGGCTGCACCGACGCCAGAAGGCGCCGCGCGGTGCCGCACTCCATGGTGAGCGAACCCACCGCCGCCGCCCCGCGAGGCGGCGGCACCACCGGCAGCGCCACCCCGCAGGAATCCGCCACCACGTCCGCTCGTCCGGACGTGGTGGCGTCCGCATGTCAGAAGAGCGCCTGCTGCCTCATGGCGCCTGCTGCCTCATGGCGCCAGCCACCTCCGCAAGCCGGAAGCCGGAAGCCGGAAGCAGGGAGCAGGGCGCCGTGCGCCGTGCGCCGAAGGAACGGTACGGGACGGAAGCGGTGCGCGTCGGGTCCGGCGGCCCCCGCGTCCGGAGTGCATCCGACGGCGCACCCGAGACGAAATAACCACCGAAGGCGGATCCGCCCCGTGGGGCCTCTGCCCGGCCTCGTGGGCGTCGTCTCCCGGCCCTCACAACCGCTCGGCCCACAGGTGAGGACGGGCCCTGGTGTGTACTGTCGAAACTGGGCCCGCACCGAACGGCGCCGCCCCTGCGTGGCAGGCACCGGAGGGCTTCCCCAGGGCGCTCCGCCGTCGTCCGACGGGATCGGCCGGTGGAGCCGGGCGAGGGGCGGCGGACGCTTCCCACGGCGTACACCCCAGGCTTCCCTACCGAGGAGGAACCATGGCGCCCGTAGCTTCGTCCCCCGTGCGCACGGCGGTGGTCACAGGAGCCGCGCGTGGCCTCGGCGCCGGACTCGCGCGCGAACTCGCCGCCCGCCGGATGCGCGTCGCACTCCTCGGCCGCGAGGCGCGGACGTTGGAGAGCGTCGCCAGGTCCCTGCCCGTCGAGACGCACGTCTACGAGGTCGACGTCACCGACGACGTGGCGATGGCGAGGGTGGCAGAAGCGGTCGAGGAGGACCTCGGCCCGCCGTCCGTCGTCGTCGCCAACGCGGGAGTCGCCGAAGGCGGCCCCTTCGCGCGATCCGACCCGGTCACGTGGCGCCGGGTCATCGAGGTCAATCTGGTCGGCAGCGCCATCACTGCCCGGGTCTTCCTGCCCGGCCTGCTCGCCACACGCGGTCACTTCCTCCAGATCGCCTCGACCGCGGCCTTCGGCGCCGCCCCCATGATGAGCGCCTACTGCGCCTCGAAGGCCGGAGTGGAGTCGTTCGCCCGCTCGCTGCGGGCCGAGCTCGCTCACGAGGGCGTCACCGTGGGCATCGTCTACCTCCACTGGACCGACACCGACATGATCAAGGGCGTCGACGACCACGCCGTCCTCCACGAACTCCGCGCCCACATGCCGGCACCCGCACGGCGCGTCCACTCGGTCGAGCAGGTCGCCGACTGGATAGCCCGGGGAATCGACCGCCGCTCCGCCTCCGTCTACGCACCTCCCTGGCTGCGGCTCGGCCAGCTCGCCCGCCCCCTCTTCCCCATGGCCGTCACGCTGATGTCCCGCCGGACGCTGCCCCGGCTCCTGCGCCAGAACCCGCTGGAGCCGACCGGTCTGCTGGGCCGCGGCGGCCGACTGGAGGAGACCGAACTGCGCCGTCGCGATCCGTGAACGGGTCTTCCGCGCGTACGGCGTCGGTGGCGGTTCAGCCCATCTCCCGTACCTCGCGAAAGGCCCGCCACGGCCAGCGCCCGGTGCGACGCGGCTGCGGATACCGCTGTGCGGCACGCCACCCCGACGTACCGGGTGCGGGGATGCGCGGGCGAGGAACGGGGCCGGCGCCGGGGAGGGGCGCCCGCTCAGCCGACGTCGAGCGACGTGACCTCGTAGTACACCGCTGAGCTCGCCGACAGCCCGCGGCAGGTCAGCTGGAGGGGTGGTGTCCTGCGGGCGCGGATCTCGACCTCGAAGCTCGACAGTCCGGCGAGGCGGCCGGTGACACGGATCCGCCAACGGTCGTTGTCGCGGACCGTTTCCTCGATGACGTAGTCGTGCCGGCCCGACGATCCCGCGTGGTGAAGCACGGCGGAAAGGGCGACCTGTTGGGGCGGGATGAGATCGGTGTATCCACGCAGGTGGTCCGCGCGGATACGGTCCGCCAGGTGTTCTTCCACCACTGCCACCGCAGAGGGGACGTCGAGGCCGCCGTAGTAGACACCGTCGGGCAGGACGACGACGTTGGGGGCGAACCGGTCGCCTCCCACGTGCGTGCACTCCCACACCAGTTGGGGCCAGCGGTCACTCAGCGCGCGGGCCACCGGACGGCCGCGGACGGCGCAGCAGGTGTCGTGCAGACCATGGGCGCAGACCAGGACGAGAGGCGTGCGGCCATGTTCCCCGGGCGTTTCCAAGGCGTTGACGATCTGCGTGAGGTCCTGACTGCTCTGCCAGGTGCCCCACGTCTGACGGTGATCGCCGTCCTTTCCGTAACGCAGGACGGCCCAGCGCGGCGGATCGTCCTGCCGAAGACGTCCATGGCGCCTGATCAGCAGGATGCGGGCGCGCACCACCTGCGCGGCGGAGTAGACCCTTGCCTTCACCTCGGGTTCCAGCGCGAGACCGTCGAAGCCGTTGGTCGGCCAGCCGGCTCGGTACTCGACGAGGATCCAGACCGAGCCGTACGGAGCCGTGCCCGCGATCGGGTCGCCCCGACGACGAGCGGCATCGGAACAGAAGAATCGTGGCGGCGCTGTCATCCGGCCGGCCTCAGGACACCGCAGGCACCAGTACGCCCGCGCGCAGCAGTCGTTCGACGAAGGGAAGACCGAGGTCGCCGGCGAGGTGGACGTTTCCGTCGAGGACACGGAGCACTCTCGGCAGGTCTGCCTCCGGGAAGTCGAGCCAGCCGACGCGGGTCGTCAGGCGGCGGCCCTCCAGCCGTGCTTCCAATGCCTCGCGAAGCCGCACCGGCGCGTTCGGACCGAGGCCGTCGACAGCCGCGAGCTGCGCCAGCGGCCCCATGGGGCCGGGGCGTGTCTGGCCGCGCCGGGTGCGGTGGAACAGGGGGGTGGGATCGGCCTCGGCGAGGGCGTCGACGAGACGTCGGCGCACGAAGTCGAGATCGCCGGCGGGCCCGTCCACCCCCAGAGGGAGCGAGCCGCGCATCTCGATGTCGTCGCGCAGCAGTGCCAGGGCGGACCGCGTCAGCTGCTCGGCGAGCGCGTACCGCGTCCAATTGTGGACGCCGAGGGTCAGGTGGATCGACACCGCGCCCTGCGCCTCGGCGGCGTGCAGCCAACCGCGCGGCAGATAGAGAACGTCGCCGGGCTCCAGCACGGTGTCGATGTGCGCATCGCCCCGGGCGGCATCGGCGATCGCGGTCCGGTGATCTGTCCAGGGCTGGTCGCGCAGCGGGTCCGCGTGCACGGGCTCGTGGATGATCCAACGCTTGGTGCCGGCGATCTGCACGACGAAGACGTCGTGGACGTCGTAGTGGTCGTCGAACCCCCGGTTCTGCGGCGGGGTCACATAGGCATTGGCCTGCACGGGGTGGCCCAGCTCCGTACCGAGCCGCGCCGCGAAGTCCGTGATCGGCTCCCAGGTGCGCTGAAGCGCCTGCAGCACCAGGGTGCCGCCGTCGGCGAAGCTCCGCCACAACGCGGTGTCGTCCAACTGGTCCACGACCGAAGCACCGACGCCTGCGGAAGAGGTGTACGACGACTCGGGGAGAGTCGAGCCGTCCTTGGCGACGCGCAGGAACGGCGTACGCAACCCGCGGCGGGAGATCAGCTCGTCCACCGCTGCGGCCGAGAACAGGTCGGCGAAGTCGTCGGCTCGGCGCGTGAGCAGCGGGGCACGCCCCCAGACGTCCGTGGCGAATTCCTCGCGGCTGATACCGATCAGACGTGTTTCGAGGACACGGCAGCCATCGTCGGCCGCCGTGTCCCGAAGAGTCGTGGAGGCGGTGCTCAAACGCCGCCGCCACTCTCGTCCGCTCCACCGTCCGCGCCGCCGTCGTGGACGCCGGGGGTGCCGGCCGCCCCGCCGTCCGCGGGGCCTTCGGCTCCGCCGTCCGCGCCGCCGTCGTGGGTGCCGGGGGTGCCGGCTGCTCCGCCGTCCGCGGGGCCTTCGGCTCCGCCGTCCGCGCCGCCGTCGTGGGTGCCGGGGGTGCCGGCTGCTCCGCCGTCCGCGGGGCCTTCGGCTCCGCCGTCCGCGCCGCCGTCGTGGGTGCCGGGGGTGCCGGCCGCCCCGCCGTCCGCCGGACCTTCCTGCCGCGTGGGGTCGTGCTCGGGGTGCGCCATGCTTCCTCCTGAGGATCGGACGATCGGGGCAGGGTGGTCTCACCCGCGCCCCGTCGCTTCGCCCTTCCAAGCTCACTTACACGGGTACGGGCGGCAACCGGAGCGGGGGCTCCCTACCGCTCCGAGCCCGGCCGCCGGAGACCTGTGCGCAGACCCGTTTCCGTAGAACAGGCCGCCCGCAGAGGACGCGCATACTCTGGATGGAGATACCCGCGAGGCCGGAGGTCATCATGATCATTCTCGGGGTCATCCTGCTCGTCATCGGGTTCGTCGCCAGCATCTCCATCCTGTGGACCATCGGGATCGTCCTGGTCGTCATCGGAGTCATCCTCTGGATCCTCGGGGCGGTGGGTCACGCGGTCGGCGGACGCCGTCACTACTGGTAGACGGCTCGACCAGCTCGCCAGCTCGACCGCCGTGCCGACGCACGTACCTCTGTCCCCTGTTCGGGTCAGCCCATGCGGGGCCGCTCAGCAGCGTCATGTTCAAGGTGAACGCGTAGAGCCTGATCGCCGCGACCACCCGCGCCCGCCCGCACCAGTCGGCGTCAGCTCCGGCGCGGCACCCGCACGGGTGACGCGCCGGAGCTGACGTTCGAGGAGCATGCAGGGGATCCACCCTGGTGGAGCGGGGTATCCAACAGGCAGCACCCCCGGTTCGGACATGACGAGGAACCACCTTGCTGCACGGCATCGACGTAAGCGCGTATCAGTCCTCCTACGACACCGACGGCCTTTCCTTCGTCTTCATCAAGGCGACGGAGGGCCGTACCTACGTCAACCCCAGGCTCGCCACCCAGACCAAGACGGGCCGCGACGCCGGCCTGGTCGTCGGCTACTACCACTTCCTCTGGCCCGACAACCTCACTGATCAGGCCGAGTACTTCGTCGCAGAGGCCCCCGTGCGGGACGGCGAACTGCTGGCCGTGGACTGGGAGACGACCGGCGACGGCACACGAGCGAGCTGCGCGGAGAAGGACGCCTTCCTCCGCGAGGTGAAGCGACTGCGGCCGCACCACAAGGTCGTTCTCTACACGAACCGCGATTTCTGGCTGAACGTCGACACCACCTCGTACGCCTGCGACGGTCTGTGGATCGCGGACTACGTCACCGCCGGGCGCCCCCGCGTCCAGGCGGGCTGGACCTTCCACCAGTACACCGACAGTCCCCACGACAAGAACGTCGCCGCCTTCGCGGACGACCGCGCCCTGCATGCCTGGGCCCGTGACTGACCCTGCTGCGTCGGGTCTCCGCCGCGTCAGCGGCGGAGCAGGACGGACGTGGTCCGTGCGACGTCGGGAACTCGCGGCGGCCCGCGTCCTGGTGACGGCCGGAAGCACAGGTGGGGCTCGACCTTCGCGTGGTGAAGCGCGCGATCCAGCGTGTACGGGGAATCGGCCCCGCAGCCCCCTCGGGGGCCTTCGACGCCGTGTGGACGCCGCTGTACGGCTCGCAGGCCTTCGCGGGAGGGCGGGCGCTGGACCGGGCGCGGGGGAGGGACCGACCGGCTGGGAGTAGCCGCCGGTCTCGGGGTGGACCTGGCTCATTCAGCAGCAACGTGCCGACCGCCCTGGTACGAGAGCCGGCATCCTGCGGCCTTCCGGCTTTCCAGGACCGTCCGCCCCCCCGAATCCCCGAGCGGCACCGCTCTCTTCCGCGGCCCTCCCGGGTGTGGTGGTTCAGCCCAGGTCCGGTCGGCCATCTTCTGTGGCGTGGTGGTTCAGGGGTCGACCGGCCATCTGCCGGGACATGGCGGAGTTCAGCCCAGGCTGGCCTGCCACTGCCAGCCGCCGGTGCCGACAGTGGACGGTGTGCCCGGCCCCGTCGCCGTACCGGGGAGGAATTCCAGGTTCTCCGCGGTGCCGGAGGTGCGCGTGGTCCACAGGTCCGCGAATCCGTCGCCGGTCACGTCGCCGGAGGACACCGCGAGGCGGCGGTCGGCGACCGTGAAGGGTCCGCCGGTGAGCCCGGTCCCGTCGGCCAGGTGTTGGTTGCCTCGGCCCGCGTACTGCCGGAGCGTGCCGTCGGCGCGGTCGCGGCCCCACACGTCCGGTCGGCCGTCACCGGTCACGTCGCCGGGCAGGAGCACGTCGAAGCCGGCCCATTCGGGGTCTCCGATGTTCAGCGTGGCGCGCGGCGCGAAGGCGGGCATGCCGTCGACCGCGGGGGCGCCTCGATGGAGCCACAGGCCGGTCACGCTGCGCACGAGGACATCGGGCAGTGCGTCGCCGTCGACGTCTCCGGCCGCGAAGGGAGTGATGTTCGTCCAGCCGACAGGGCGACCGCCCATGGCGATCCGGGGGCCGAGTTCGCCGCTGCCCCTGTTCGGATAGACCCACAGGGCGTCGCCGATGCGGGCGAGGACGTCCTCGCGCCCGTCGCCGGTCCAGTCGCCTCGGTGGCTGACAGCGGCGCCGGCCCAGCCGCCGCTGCCGATCACACGGGCCTGGGCGACGCCGCCGCCACCGGTCCCGGAGTAGAGGCGCAGGGCGCCGTCGTCCTTCACGGCGAGGAAGTCGGGCCTGCCGTCGCCGGTCAGGTCTCCTTCGACGCCGCTGCCAGGCCTGGGCTCGGGATGGGCGGCGGCGCGCAGCATCAGGTGGTCGGAGAGCGGTAGGGAGCCCTCGGGTCGGGGTTCGAAGGCGTCGGCGCGCACGGTGTGGAAGTCCCGGGCGCTCATGAAGACGTGGTCGAACTTCTTGGGTACGGCGTTGACGACGACGGTCGGTTCACCCGAGCGGCACTGGCTCACGGCTTGGGCGAGGCACTCGGATGTGAAGTGTTCCCGGTCGTTCTCGTCTGCTTCGGCGAAGGGGCCGGTGCCGGGGCGGCCGTGGCGGATGGGATCCAGCATCGGGTCGTACGCCGACGCCGTGCCGGCGTTGAGGTCTCCGCCGAGGACGACCGGGAGCCCCGCGGCCCATGCGTCGATGTGGGACAAGGCCTCTGAGGATCCGTTGTCCGGCTTGATCGCCTGGTCGAGGTGGGTCGTGCAGGCCAGGGTGGCACGGCCGTCGACGGGAGCTCGGGCGCAGAGCACCGCGCGGGGCTCCTTCTCGGTGGTCAGGTTCGCCCTGTAGGAGTGGGCCTCCGCGCCTTTGACGAAGACGCCCAGCCCGAAGCGCCTGTCGGTGGACCACGCGGCACAGCCGTCCGCCTTGGTGGTCTCGGTCCAGACGGCGGTGTAGCCGGGGAGCGCGTCGCGCAGTGCGGCCCACTGGCCGACGCAGAGTTCCTGCAGGAGCAGCGCGTCGGTGTCCCAGGCCAGTACCTGCTGCTTCACGGCCGCGGTCCACGTAGGCAGGTCGAGGCTGCTGCGGCAGGCGGAGGAGGCTCCGCAGACGTTGTACGAAAGCGTCCGCACCGGCGGCGCCGTGGCGGGCTCGACGGTGTCGGCGACAGCCGGCCCCGGGAGCATCGACGCGGTCAGCAGCATGAGCAGAGCGGTGGTTCGGACAGCCCATGAGCGGGCTCTCCGGTGAAGCGGGACCGTGACCGGGGACACCAGTGACCTTCCTGACGGCGGGACCGTCCGAACAGGAGGGACGGCAGTTGCTGACGCTGGTACGCATTCTCGGACGATCATGAGGAGCGTGGCCAGGGCGGGTCCCGGAATCACGGTCGCCGAAGGCGGGTTCGGGGGCCGAGTGGTTCCTGCGCCGGTACGGAGAGACGCTGGTGGTAGCGGCTTCAGCGACCCGGACCGGACGTCTGGGCCTCAGCCGGGAGAGGTGGTTGTCATGCGGATGTTGTTGAAGGTTCAGATGGACACGCAGATGTCCAACGAGGCCATCAAGCAGGGCACGCTGGAGAAGACGATGGAGAAGGCCATGGCGGTGATCAGGCCCGAGGCCGCCTACTTCACCACCGAGAACGGGAGCCGAACGGCGTACATCTTCTTCGACCTGGCCGAGTGCGCCGACATGCCGAAGACCGCGGAGCCGTTCTTCCTGGAGCTGGGCGCGAAGGTCACCTACACACCGGTGATGAACAGGGAGGACCTGGCGAGGGGGCTCAACGCCATGGAGGCCGCCGGCTGACCCGCGGAGTCCGAGGCGCGCCCTCGACGCCGCGCGGGCGAGAGGGCGGAATCGTCCATGATCACCCACCTCGGTACGCCTGCGCGGGACGCGGCAGCTCTGGGGGATGGGGAGGGTGATTTCCAAGGGTCGAGCGGGAGAGCTGGTCGATTCCCCCTGCTGGCGCGGGAGCGGCAGACCTGGGCCTGGGCGCGACTGATCCCGAAGCTGGCCGTCCACCCGGTCACCGTCCCTTGCGGGCTCCCACGTCCCGAGCCGGGGAACCGTGGCCGTGGCGTCCGAGTCGTCGCGTGCCGCACCGTTCCTCGTCGGCATGAGGTTTGAGTGTGGTGATCGGGAGCAGGCGTCGGTCAAGACCAATCCGGTTCATCTAGGAGGAGGTCCCGATGTCGGGCACGGAGAAGAGCAAGGCGCAGGTCGAGCAGGCCAAGGGCAAGGTCAAGGAGGCCGTCGGCCGCACGGTCGGCAACGAGCGGATGACCGCTGAAGGCCACGCGGACCAGGCCAAGGGCAAGGCCCGTGAGGCCAAGGAAGACGTCAAGGACGAATTCCGACGCTGACAGGCCTCGGACCGCGCGGCTGGGCCCCGACCTCCCCCTTGGGTCGGGGCCCAGCCGCGCGTGGTGAAACGCGGCCACGGCCAGCCACGCGAGGTGAAACGCGGCCACGGGTCGCATCCGCCGGTCGCTACCGCCGCCGGTGAGCGCGGTTCGGCGCGATCCTCGCCGCGGTGGCGTCGCCGATCAGGGTGGTGCTCATATGCGCTGGGCGCGATGGAGAGGGGCGCGCAGCGCGCGGGGGCCCAGGGCGGCTCGGGCCGCGTTCGCGCCTGGTGCGCCGTGTACGCCGCCACCTGGGTGGGCGGCGGCTGAGGCGAGGTAGAGGTGCTTCACCGGTGTCTCGGGTCGGCCGGTGCCGGGGGTCGGCCGGAAGACCGTCTGCTGGTGCAGCGCTGTGGTGCCGTTGTTGATGGCTCCGCCGTGGAGGTTCTCGTTCATGGCCTGGAGGGTCGGCGGAGCCAGGACGCGGCGCGCGGCGATCAGGGCGCGGAAGCCGGGCGCGAGTCGTTCCACCCGGGTTTCGATGCGGTCGGCCATCGCCTCCTGTTCGCGGGGATCCCATCGGCCGGTGATGCCGTCGGGGCCCGCGTCGGCGATGACGTGCTGCGGGAGATGGGTGTAGGCCCACGCCGATTCCGTTCCCGCGGGCGAGCGGCCGGGGTCAGCGGTGGTCATCTGACCGAAGAGGACGAACGGTTCGTCGGGTACGTGTCCCATGGCGATCTGGGCGGCGAACCGGGTCAGGCCGTCCACCCCGTCGGCGAGGTGGACGGTGCCCGCGCCGACCGCCGCCGGCGCCGTCCACGGCACCCGACTCGACAGGGCCCAGTCGACTTTGAAGGTCGCGAAGTCCCACTGGAAGCGCTCCAGGTCTCGCAGAAGGCGAGGCGGAAGGTGTTCCTCGCCGACGAGTTCCCGGTACAGGGCGGGGGCCGAGGTGTCCGCGAGTACGGCCTGGCGTGCGTCGACGTGCTCCCCGGCCGCCGTTTCGACGCCCACAGCCGTGTTGCCGCGGATGACGAGGGACGTGACTCGCTGCCCGCACCTCAGGATGCCCCCGCGGCTCCGGAGGCGGCGCACGAGTGCCGCCGTGAGGGCTCCCGCCCCTCCGACGGGCACGGGGAACCCGTGGCTCTGACCGAGCATCGACATCAGCCAGCCGAAGCCGCCGCTGCCGGCCGCCTCGGGAGCCAGGTCCGCGTGCAGGGCGTTTCCCGCGAGCAGGAGCCGGCCGCCCTCGCCGTCGAATTGCTCCTCGCCCAAGCGTCGTACGGGCATGGCCAGGCTCCGGGCCAGTCTGAGCCCGTCGTGACCCCGGAGCTTCGCGGCGAGCCGCAGCCCCGCGCGGATCGGTGGGAACGGCGTGAACAGAGCCCGTACGAGGTCTGGCTCCAACCGGTTCCACATCCGGTACATGGCCTCCCAGGAGGCCCCGTCGCCGGCGGCGAACCGTTCCAGTCCGGCGCAAGTCTCCGCCAGGCCGCGTTCGAGCACCGCGCATCGGCCGTCCGCCAGCGGGTGGGCGAGCACCCGTGAGGCGTGACTCCAGCGCAGGCCCTCGGCGGCGAGATCGAGCCCGGCCAGTACGGGGGATGCGGCTGCGAGCGGGTAGAAGGCACTGAAGAGGTCCGAGACGTAGTCCGGGTGCACTCCGCGGTCACTTCGTACGGCCCCGCCCGGCGCCTCCTGGCTTTCGAGGACCTCCACGCTCCACCCGGCGTCGACCAGCAGGTTCGCGGCCACCAGCCCGTTGGGACCGGCGCCGATCACCACTGCGTCAGGCACGGCGCACCTCCTCGGGCGCCCTCACCGCAGCCAGGTGGTCCGGGCTCCGGCGGCGCAGCTGGGGGTCGGCCTCGCTCACCGCGTCGTGCACGGCTCCTCCGAGACCGGGCCGAGGGACCTGACCGAGGCCTCCGGCTCCCTTTCCCTGCCGGGCTCCCGGAGACGGACGATCGTGAAACCCCCGGAGGCCCGTGGACCAAGCCGAATCGAGTACCGCAGCGGGGTACCCGGACTGGATGTCGTCGAACGGGACCGGCCCGGACGGGCCCGACACCCGCTCCCCGTAACAGGTCGGACAGAGGAGCACGGCCCACCCGGGCCGAGGGGAGCGTCGGACGAGTTCGTGACGGACAACCACGGCGGTCCTCCTAGCGGAACGGCGGGTGTACGGCCCAGTACAGCCCGGCCGGGGACTCGGCGTGGCTCCACGGGCATGCTGCTGAGCCGCCTTCGGATGGGGCGCTTCTCCGGCTCCTCATCAACTGGCCGGCACTCCCGCCGACCCGGAGGGAACCTCACACCGGCGATGTGGTGTCACGGTCCCGATGCGGTTACCCCGATCGTCGAGTCTCACGCGTTCAGGTCTCGAGGTGCTTGTCGCCCTGCCACAGGCGAGGGCTGAGAGTAAGCGCGGCCCGTGCCAGGGGAGGTGTCCTGGGACAGGCGGGCGCGGCCGCTCGACAGGAGGATTCGGAGACCAGGGAACCCCCGTTTCGACCCCTGCGGGGCCACACCATCGTGGTGACAGGGGCGGCGTGACGGGGAGAGGCGCCGGCCCGTCCTTCGCGACATGGCAGCGACAGCGGCCCAGGCCCGCCCGAGCCCGGCCGCAGAGGGGCGAAGCCGCCCGCGGCCTTTCGAGTGGCCGGAGGGATCGGCGCCCTCATCGGAGCGTCGATGGTTGCGCGGCTCGTCTTCGCCTAGCGACGCCGGGGTCGGGTTGCCTTACGTGACGACGCTCAGGCGCCTGCCCTGAGGTCAGAGGGTGAGCAGGAAACGCGAAGGCCCGGATCCCCGGAGACCTCGTCCCCACGGGGAGGAGATCCTGCCCATACCCGTACCCGTACCCGTACCGGTGCCGAGTTCGGCCCCAGAGCGGTTGGCCGGGCCGTGCCGACCGCCTCCCGAGGAGACTCCGTCCTTGGTCGATGGGCCCAGGCCCTGGCGTTGGACCGCTGGGCCGCCGGCCTGCGAGTCGGACAGCGTCCCGGTCGCCGCACGGACCCCGGCCGGCCCCGATGTGACTCCTTCGACATGCGATCCTTTCGACCATGACGATGCGACGCCGGAGTCAGGCGGAACGAGACGCGATCACGGTGGAGATCGGATACGCGCTGCTGAGCGCATGCTTTCTCGGTGCCGTCATGTTCGCGACGATCGCCGGTCCGGCAGCCGTCTGGGACCTTCCTCGTGCTGTCGACAGGTTCCTTCTGGCCGCTGGAACTTGGGTGGGTGGAGCCCTCGCGGTGATCCGGGTCATCCACGTTCTCCGGCGATACGGGCGGCCCCGTTAGGGCCTGTCTCCCGGACCAGGCCGGACCAGGCGGGACCAGGCCGGACCAGGCCCGATCGGGCCGAACCAGGTCGGACCAGCAGGGTGAGGCAGGTCGGGCTCGACCGGATCCGATCCGAAAACCGTGCCCCGCGTTCGGAGCGGAGATCGGTGCCGGATGCGCGCGCCGGACCGCCCTGCTGCGGTCCACTTCCGCTGGCGCGGACGCCGCGCCGCATAGGCGCCACTGCCCCTTGCGCGGACGCCCCGGCACGTAGACGCCACCGTCTCCGATGTAACGCCTGCTACATTCTCTGCCGTGACACACGTCGAGCAGGCGACACGGTGGCTGATCCTCGTGATCAAGCTGCCCGCGGACCCGTCCCGCCACCGAGTGGCTGTATGGCGGGAGTTGCGCAAGATCGGCGCCCTCTCACTGGGGCAGGGCATCTGGGCCGTACCGGAGGTGCCGGTCTTCGCGGACGGCGTGAGGCGTGCCCTCGAACTGACCGAAGGCGCGGGCGGCCTGGGTGTGACGCTCCAGGCCTCCGGACGTACGGACGAGGACGCGTCCCGCTTCCGGGAGATGTTCACCGCCGCCCGATCGGAGGACTGGGCGGAATTCCTCGCGGACTGCGGCAAGTTCGAGGACGAGATCGCGAAGGAGATCCGCATTGCCAAGTTCACCTTGGCCGAGCTGGAGGAAGAGGAGCAGAGCCTGGAGCGGTTGCGGCGCTGGCACCGCGATCTGACCGCGCGGGATGTCTTCGGCGCCCCAGAAGCCACCGAGGCCGGGATACGGCTCAAGGAGTGCTCGGCCGTCTGCGAGGAGTACGCGGAGCGCGTCTTCGCCGCCCTGCACACCAGTGACGAGGAGGTCGCGTGAGCACCGCGCCCATAGCCGAGGCCGCCCCGAGATCGGCCATGTGGCCGCTGTACGCCGCGGGGTTCACCACCGCCTTCGGCGCCCACGGAATCGCCGCCAACCTCGGGGGCTTCTCCGAGGACGCCGTCACCTCGCTCCTCGTCCTCGGCGGGCTGCTCGCCCTGTACGACGGCGCCGAGGTCCTCCTCAAGCCCCTCTTCGGCTCGCTCGCCGACCGGATCGGCGGCAAGCCGGTCCTCCTCGGAGGGCTGATCGCCTTCGCCGCCGCCTCCGCGCTGTACGCGGTCGCCGACAGCCCCGGCTGGCTCTGGGCCGCCCGCCTCGGCCAGGGCGCGGCCGCCTCCGCGTTCTCCCCCTCGGCCTCCGCGCTCGTCGCCCGCCTCAACCCGGCGGCCAAACGTGGCCGTGCCTTCGGCAGTTACGGCTTCTACAAGTCCATCGGCTACACCCTCGGCCCGCTCCTCGGCGGAGTCCTCGTCTGGGCGGGCGGCCTGCGCCTGCTGTTCACGGTCATGGCCCTGTGCGCGGCCGGCGTCGCCGTGTGGGCGGCACTCGCCGTACCCGTCGTACCGCCGCTGCCCCGCGAGCGCCAGACGGTCGCCGACCTTGCCCGCCGCCTGGCCGACCGGTCCTTCCTCGCCCCGACCGCCGCACTCGCCGCAGCCACCGCCGCGCTCTCCGTCGGCGTCGGCTTCCTGCCCGTCTCGGGAGCCGCCGCCGGGCTCGGGACCGTCGCCACCGGCGCCGCCGTGTCCGTCCTCGCCGCCACCGCCGCTGTCGTCCAGCCCAGAACCGGCCGCGCGTTGGACGCCGGCCGACTGACCACCCGTACCGGACTGCTCACCGGACTGCTCGTCACTGCCACGGGCCTCGCCGCCGCGATGCTCCCCGGCCTGACGGGAGTCCTGCTGGCCGCCGCTCTCATCGGCACCGGCACCGGGCTGATCACCCCGCTCGGCTTCGCCGCCCTCGCCGCCTCCACACCGGAGGAGCGCATGGGCCAGACCATGGGCTCGGCCGAACTCGGCCGCGAACTCGGTGACGCGGGCGGTCCCCTCCTCGTCGCCGGCGTCGCGACCGTCGCGACCCTCACCACCGGTTACGCGGTCCTCGCCGTTCTCCTGGCCGCGGGTCCACTGTTGGCCCTGGCCCGCCGCCCGCGCGCGGCACCGGTGGGGGAGTAGTTCCACCCTCGCGCTCGGGTGCCGTTTCGCCGACCCGGAGACGGAGCTGCGGCGCCTGAGGTCGCGGCGCCCCTGAACTCATCCGGATCCACGGAATCTCCTGCCCGGCGACGGGTGCGCTTCGCCGCGAGCCGCCCGCGGGCCAGGGCAGCGGCCGCCCCGCCACGTCACATCCCGCGCATGCCCGCGCCCCTGCGTACGGCCTCGGTCAAGGCAGCGGCGAGAACGGGAGGTAGTCCGTGCCCTGGTCCGAGGGGATCGTGGCGTAGCTGCCCTCGGGCAGTTCGTTCCACACACCGGGTAGGTCGCCCAGGGGCTCGGAGACCACGATGCGTGTCTCGTCGGAGATCTCCTTGAGATAGTGCAGTTCAGGGTGGAGTCTCCGGACCGTTTCGGCTCTGCTCGTGTAGAAGAGCGAGCGGGGTCGTCCCTGACTGGCGTAGCGGAAGGCCCACACGCGCTCTCCGTCGCTCACCGCCACCGTCATCTGCAGGGGATCGGGTACGCCGTGTTCGTGGCCGAGACGTTCCACCAGGCCCGCCATGCGGGCCACCGCGCCCGGGACGTCCTGGTCGAGGCCGAAGGTGACCGCCAGGTAGAACATCACCTCGGAGTCGGTCGAGCCCTCGATGGACGGAAAAAGAGCCGGGTCGACCGCCATGCAGAGCTCGCGCTGCAGCCGGGGGAAGTCGGCGATGGCTCCGTTGTGCATCCACAGCCACCGGCCGTGGCGGAAGGGGTGGCAGTTGGTCTCCTGGATCGCGGAGCCCGTAGAGGCGCGGACGTGGGCGAAGAACAGGGGGGAACGGAGGTGCGCGGCGAGCTCACGCAGGTTGCGGTTGCTCCAGGCAGGCCCGACGTCGCGGAAGACCGCCGGCGTCCCGTCGCCGTCGGGGCCGTACCAGCCGATGCCGAATCCGTCCCCGTTGGTCGACTCGACGCCCAGTCGCGCGTGGAGACTCTGATTGATGAGGGAGTGCTCGGGGGCGTACAGCACGCTGTCGAGCAGCATCGGCGTACCCGAGTAGGCGAGCCAGCGACACATCCGCGTCATCCCCTTCCGGACTCTGTTCCGAGCGTACGCCGGTGAAGCCCGGCCCCTCGGGTCGGAGGTCGGAGGAGGGGCCTGAGCGAGGGGCCGGAGCGCGGATGGCGAGGCGAGGGGCGGACCAGTACGGGAGGCAGGGCGGACCGGGGCTCGGACTCCCTGCATGCGAGCGGGGGGCGCCGGGGGAGACCGAGCGGCAGCCCGCTCCTGGCCGTCACCACCACGGACGATTGATCCCGGATCGTAGGGGTACGGGCAGATCATCGGCGCTCTGCGGAAGCCCGTCGTCCTGGTGCGTGGATCCGGTGATCCGTGGATCCGGTGGCACCGTCCACGGTCGCGCGGCCTCGGCCGTCCGCGGACGTCCCGGGCAGGTCGGGGGGCCGCGCGGGCAGCCCGTGCGGCCGGCCTGACGGCCCCTGCGGCGGGTGACGGCGGAAGGCCCGGCGGAGTACGAGCGAGCCACACCGGGAGTCGCCCGGTCCGGCTCGCGGAGACCAGGCCGCACTCGGATGGAAGGAATCTCGCTCATGACGACGTCATCACCCACCCTCCTCGGCCCGGGGAGCGACCTCTCCGAGGTCTTCGAGCTCGCCCAGCAGCTGCGTGCCGACAGCGGCATCGCCCGCGTCGTCGACATCCTCGGGCGCCCCGCCGCCCGTCCGCCCGCCGACCCGCTCGGCCCGCTGCTCGCGGACGAACTCGTCGCGAGCCTCCTGAACCTGCACGGACTGCACCCCGAGGACGCGCCGACCCGTATCGACCGTGCCCTGTCCGCCCTGCCGCAGCCCGTGGAGAACGCCGGATTCGACCCGGCGACGGGCGTGTTGCGACTGCGGGCCACCGGCTCCTCCGGATGCGGCTGCGCCGGCACCCAGGAGTCCGTCCGGCAGGCCGCCGTGGACGCCCTCGCGTGCTTCGCCCCGGAGGTCACCGGCGTGGAGCTGGAGACCGGCGCCCCGCGTGAGCCGGCCCTGCTCCAGATCGGCACCCGTCCCACGCTCGCGGGCGCGGACGGCCGCTCATCGGCCGTCTCGTGAACGGGCCACCGAACAGCGCCGCCCGGACCCAACGGCCCACGGGCCTGCGCCGGTTCACCACCCCACGCCCGCCCCGCGAGGAACGCTGCGAACTGTGCGGGGCGCCGCTGGCGGCCGAGGAACGCCATCCGCATCTCGTCGACACCGACCAGCGCGCCCTGGTCTGCGCATGCCGCCCGTGCTCACAGCTCATGGACCGCTCCGGTGCCTCCCCGGGGCGCTTCCGCGCGGTCCCCGGCCGCTTCCTGAGCGATCCGGGCCACCGCGTCGACGACCGGGCGTGGGAGTCGCTGCGGATCCCCGTCTCCGTCGCGTTCCTCTTCCGCAACTCCGCCCTCGACCGGCCGGTGGTGCTCTACCCGAGCCCCGCCGGGGCCACCGAGAGCGAACTGGAGGACGAGGCCTGGAAGTCCCTCCTCGACGCCACCGGGCTCGCCGCCCACCTCGAACCCGACGTGGAGGCCCTGCTGCTGCGCCGCCACGAAGGCCGCACCGAGTGCTTCCTCGTACCGATCGACCTCTGTTACGAACTGGTGGGCCGCATGCGACTGCACTGGCAGGGCTTCGACGGAGGCGCGGAGGCGCGGGCCGACCTCGACGCCCTCTTCACCCACGTACGGGACCTGGCCCGCGAGCCGCAGGGGAGCCGGCCGTGACCGAGTTCTCCTTCACGTGCACCGACGTCCGCGCCGACGCCTACGCGGCCGGGCCGACGCTCGTCTTCCGGCTGCGGATCAGCGCCACCGGCGGCACCCGGGTCCACGCCATGGCCCTGCGCTGCCAGATCCGCGTCGAACCCGCCCGGCGCGGCTACGACGACCACGAGGCCGCGGCCCTGGGCGACCTCTTCGGCGAACGCTCCCGGTGGGGCACCAGCCTCAACCCGGTCCAGTTCGCCCAGGCCTCCGTCATGGTGCCCGGCTTCACCGGCGAGATCGAGACCGACCTCGTCGTGCCGTGCACCTACGACACCGACATCGCCGCGTCCCGCTACTTCCGGGCCCTCTCCGACGGCGAGATCCCGCTGCTCCTGCTCTTCTCCGGCACCGCTTTCACCGGCGCCGGCGGCTTCCACGTCGAGCCCGTCCCCTGGGACAAGGAGGTCTCCCACCGCATGCCCGTGAAGGTCTGGCGGGAGATGATCGACCAGCACTTCCCCGGATGCGGCTGGATCCGGCTGCCGGGCGACGCCATGGACGCCCTGCTCGCCTACCGCTCCCGCCGGGCCCTCCCGTCCTGGCAGGCCACCGTCGAGTCCCTGCTCGAAGCGGCGGGGGAGAGGACACGATGACCACCGTCGCCTTCACGCCCGGCACCGAGGCGCGGTTCGCCGTCGCCCGCCACGTCGCCGACGCCGTCCTCTTCGAGGGGTACGTGCTCTACCCGTACCGCGCGTCCGCAGCCAAGAACCGGCTGCGCTGGCAGTTCGGGGTCCTGGTGCCACCGTCCTGGAGCGCCGCCGCGGAGGAGCACGACCTCCAGCACACCGAGTGCCTCATGGAACCGAGGACCGGCGCCGAACTCGCCGTGGAGGTCCGCTTCCTGCGCGCCCAGCGGCGCACCGTCGAGGAACTGCGCGAGGACGGGACCTTCGCGCCGACCGGCGAACTCCGCCTGGCCGACCGCATCCTGGTGCCCTGGGACGAGGGAGTCGAGGAGCGCGTCACCCTTGTCGTCCCCGTCGGCGAACTGAGGGGCGACGGCACCGCCCTGCCCTTCACCCGCCCCGCCGCCGAAGAGGTGGAGGACGTCACCGACGCCGCAGGGCGCGTCCTCGGGCGACTGGTACGCCGACGCGAGGAGATCAGGGGCACACTGCGGGTCTCGGCGGCCGAACTCGACGGCCCCTACCGCGTCGAGCGCCTCTCGGTCACGGTGGAGAACAGCAGCGCGTGGACCGCCGGGCAGGACACCGACCGGCACGCGGCGCTGCCCCACTCCCTCGTCGCCACGCACACACTGCTCCGTCTCGACGGCGGCTCCTTCCTGTCGATGACAGACCCGCCGGAATGGGCCAAGAGCGCCGTCGCCGCCTGCAGCAACCTGCACACCTGGCCCGTCCTGGCCGGCGAACCCGGTCGCGACGACCTGATGCTCTCCTCGCCGATCATCCTGGAGGACCATCCGGCCATCGCGCCCGAGAGCCCAGGGGCCCTCTACGACGCGACCGAGATCGACGAGATCCTCGCCCTGCGCACCGCCGCCCTCACCGACGAGGAGAAGCGCGAGGCCAGAGGGACCGACGCCCGGGCCGCGGCCGTGATCGAGCTGGCGGACACCATGCCTCCCGAGGTCCTGGAGCGTCTGCACGGAGCGGTACGCAGCCTGCGGAGCGTCACCGGGCCGCCGCAACCGGCGGACAGCGTCCTCGCACCGGAGACGCCCTGGTGGGACCCGGCCGGTGACACCGACGTCGATCCGGGCAGCGACCACGTCCTCGTCGGCGGACGCGCGGTCTCCGCGGGCAGCAGGGTCGTCCTGCGCCCCAGGCTGCGCCGCTCGGACGCCCAGGACCTGTTCCTCGACGGGCGCACCGCCCTGGTGGAGGCGGTCGTCCACGACGTCGACGGCGGGGTCCACATCGCGGTGACCGTGGAGGACGACCCGGGCGCGGACATCCGCCGCGAACAGGGACGGTTCCTCTACTTCCAGCCCGACGAGGTCGAAGCCCTGGAGGACATGTGAACGGCCCCGCGGCCGACCCCCCTGAGCGCGGCCCGGCCCGCACCCTCGTGGCGGGGGTGGGCAACATCTTCCTCGGCGACGACGGCTTCGGAGTGGAGACCGTGCGGCGGCTCGCCGGGGAGGAACTCCCCTCCTCCGTCGAGCTGGCCGACGTCGGGGTCCGGGGCGTGCACCTCGCCTACGAGCTCCTCGACGGCTGGGACACCCTCGTCCTCGTCGACGTCACCGCCCGCGGCGGCGCACCGGGCACGCTGTACCTGATCGACGCCTCGGCGGCCGGCGACCGCGACTCAGGCACGGAGCCCGCGCCGCTCGACGGCCACCGGATGACCCCCGACGCCGTCCTCGCCCTGCTCGACACCCTGTGCGCGGGAACCGGTGCCGCGCCGCCACGGCGGATCCTCGTCGTCGGCTGCGAACCGGCCTGCCTCGACGAGGGCATCGGGCTCAGCCCCCAGGTCGCCGCCGCGGTGCCCGACGCGGTGCGGATGGTGACCGAACTGGTCCGCCAGGAAGCCGTCGTATGAAGACCGAAACGGAGAGCACCATGCGCAGGAACGTCATCGGCGCCGCAGCCGCCGTCACCGCAGCCCTGGCCGTCCTGGCCGTCGTCGTGGGAGTCCTCCCCGACGTCCGGCGCTATCTGCGCATCAGCAGGATGTGACGCCCCGCGGGTCCGGTGGCGGCGGCTGCACCGAACGGACGACACCACCTCGGGGTCCCGGCGCGCCGGGCGCGGCCGCGCCGCCCCCCGTCCTCTAATGGCGCCCGAGACCCACCCCCGCACCCAGGACGGAGACCGATGCACGAGATGTCCCTCGCGGTCGCCGTCGTCGACCAGGTCGAGACCGCGGCGAGGTCTCGCGGGGCCGTCGGCGTCAGCAGCATCGAGCTGGACGTGGGCGAGCTGGCCGGCGTCGTCGCCGACGCCCTCGCCTTCTGTTTCGAACTCGCCTGCGCCGGAACCGTCGTCGAAGGCGCCGAACTCATCACCCGTACCGTCCCGG
The DNA here is from genome assembly GCF_051305195.1 of Streptomyces sp. Qhu_M48. NCBI lineage: Bacteria > Bacillati > Actinomycetota > Actinomycetes > Kitasatosporales > Streptomycetaceae > Streptomyces > Streptomyces sp. Qhu_M48. Next base: position 3,836,927 of record NZ_CP195432.1, read on the forward strand.
GCACCGCGCGCTGCGCACCGTGCGACGAGGTCTGGCCGGTCGGCATGCCGCCGCGGCTGCTCTGTCCCGGCTGCGGCGCCGCGGCCGACGCACTCCTCTCCGGCCGCGAACTGCAGATCCGTCGGGTCCGCTGGGCCGACCCCGAAGCGGCGCACGAACGACGACACCAACCGATCACCGAGGAGAGCTGAGCATGTGCCGAGCCGTCGATCTCCAGCGTGCCGTCCTCGCCAAGAACGAGGCGTCGGCACACATCCTGCGCACCGAACTGACCGCCCGCGGCACCACCGTGGTCAACCTGCTCTCCAGCCCCGGAAGCGGGAAGACCGCGCTGCTGGAGCGTGAACTGCGCCTCGCCGCCGAACAGGGCGTCAGCACCGCCGCGCTCACCGCCGACCTGGCCACCGAGAACGACGCCCGCCGCCTGGCCCGCTCGGGCGCCCCCGTCAAGCAGGTACTCACCGACGGTCTCTGCCATCTGGAGGCCGACATGGTCGCCCGGCACCTGCACGACTGGCTGCCGGAGTCCACCCGGCTGCTGTTCGTCGAGAACGTCGGCAACCTCGTCTGCCCCGCCGGCTACGACCTGGGGGAGTCCCTGCGCGTCGTGCTCGCCTCGGTCACCGAGGGGGAGGACAAGCCGCTCAAGTACCCCACCGCGTTCGGCCTCGCCCAGCTGGTGATCGTCACCAAGACCGACATGGCCGACGCGGCGGAGTTCGACGAGGCGGCCTTCCGCGCCAACGTGCAACAGGTCAATCCCGGGGTCGAGATCGTCCTCAGCTCGGTGCGGGACGGCCGCGGCGCCGGCGCCCTCCTCGACCGGGCCCTCGCGACGACCGAGGGGAACCGCGTCCACACCCCGGTGATGGCCCAGGCCGGCGCGTGACCACGGCGCGGCCCGGACCCGCACCCGCCACGGCCCCCCGGCGCAGCCGCGTGGTCGTCCGCGGTGTCGTGCAGGGCGTGGGCTTCCGGCCCTTCGTCTACGCCCTCGCCACCGGGCTGCGCCTGTCCGGCCACGTCACGAACACGGCGGACGGCGTCGTCGCGGAGGTCGAGGGAGACCCCCAGGACGTCGCCGCCTTCTGCGACCGCCTCGCGCCCGACGCCCCACCCCTGGCCCGGGTGGAGTCCGTGGAGGCCGCCGAAGTGACCGCGAACGGCAGGAGCGGGTTCACGATCGTGCCCTCCCGCCAGGGCGGCGCCGTCCGCACCCTCGTCCCGCCCGACACCGCCACCTGCGAGGACTGCCTCGCGGAACTCGCGGACCCGACCGACCGACGGTATCTGCACCCCTTCATCACGTGCACCCACTGCGGCCCCCGGTTCACGATCGTCACAGGCCTGCCGTACGACCGGGCCCACACCACCATGGCCGGCTTCCCGATGTGTCCGGAGTGCGCCCGTGAGTACGCGGACCCGGCCGACCGGCGCTTCCACGCCCAGCCCGTCGCCTGCCCCCGCTGCGGCCCCCGCCTGCGGCTGGTCTCCCCACCGGACGGCACCGCACCCTCGGGCACCGAACCGGACCCGGATTCCGGCAGCGACCCGATCGGCACCGCACGCCGGATGCTCCTCGCCGGTGCGATCCTCGCCGTCAAGGGCCTGGGCGGCTACCACCTGGCCTGCGACGCGACGAACCCGGACGCGGTGGCCGAACTGCGCCGTCGCAAGGCGCGCGGTGACAAACCGTTCGCCATGATGGCCGCCGACCTCGCCGACATCGAGCCCCTCGCGCACCTCGGCCCGCTCGAAGGTGAACTCCTGACCGGCGGCGTCCGGCCCGTCGTCCTGCTCCGCCGCCGCGACGACGCCCGGCCCCGCCACGGGGCCGCTCCGGCGCGGGAGGTGGCGCCCGGCAGCCCGGACCTCGGCTTCATGCTCCCGTACACCCCCGTGCACCACCTCCTCCTCGGCCTGGGCGCGGCCGACCGGGAGGGGCCCCGACTACTGGTGATGACCAGCGGCAACCTCTCGGGCGAACCCATCGTCACGGGCGACACGGAGGCGCTGACCAGGCTCGCCGGTCTGGCGGACGCCTGGCTGCTGCACGACCGGCCGATCCATGTGCCCTGCGACGACTCCGTCGTCCGCGTCTGCGACGGCGAGCAGCTGACGCTGCGCCGCTCCCGGGGCTATGCGCCACTTCCGGTCGCCCTGCCCGTCGACGTATCCCCCTCCCTCGCCGTGGGCGGGGACCTGAAGAACACCTTCTGCCTGGGCGACGGCCGACAGGCATGGCTCTCCGCCCACATCGGCGACATGGACGACCTCGCCACCCAGCTCGCCCTCGCCACCGCCGAGCGGCAGCTGGAGTCCGTCACGGGCGTACGGCCCGGTCTGCTCGCCGCGGATCGCCACCCCGCCTACCGATCCACCCGATGGGCCCGCGAACACGCCGCCGGGCGACCGGTCGTCCCCGTACAGCACCACCACGCCCACGTCGCGGCGGCGATGGCCGAGAACGGTCTCGACGGCACGCGTCCCGTGATCGGCGTGGCCTTCGACGGCACCGGTTACGGTCTTGACGGCGCCGTGTGGGGCGGTGAGTTCCTTCTCGCGGACTACGCCGGCTTCTCACGGTTCGCGCACCTGGCCTACGTACCCCTGCCGGGCGGCGACGCGGCCGTACGACGGCCCTACCGCATGGCTCTGGCGCACCTGCGGACCGCGGGCCTCGCCGCCGACCCCGCACTGCCCTCCACACGAGCTTGCGCGCCCGGAGAACTGCCTTTGCTGGAGAGGCAGTTGGAGCGCGAACTCAACTGCACGCCCACATCCAGCATGGGACGCCTCTTCGACGCCGTCTCCTCCCTCGCGGGGATCTGCCACCACGCGCGGTACGAGGCGCAGGCCGCGATCGAGCTGGAGGCCGCGGCCCTGGGCGCACCCGGCGTGGCGGAGGACGCACGGTACGTCTTCCGGTTCGGCTCGCCGCAGGCCGGTGCTCCGCTCACCGTCGACCCCGCACCCCTGCTTGCCGCGGTGACCACCGACGTCCTCGACGGAACCCCCGCGGCCGTCGTCGCGGCGCGGTTCCACTACGCCGTGGCCCGCCTGGTACGTACGGTCTGCGCCACCGCCCGCGGCGAGACCGGAGTGGAGACCGTCGCCCTGACCGGGGGAGTGTTCGCCAACACCGTGCTCTCCTCGGCCTGCGCCGGAGGACTGCGGGAGGACGGCTTCACCGTGCTGCGCCATCGCCTGATCCCGCCGAACGACGGCGGTCTGGCTCTCGGCCAGCTCGTCGTCGCCGCCCGGGTCACGGACCCGAAGGCCCCCGGCACGCCACGACCAGAGCGACAGTAGAGGAGAGACCCATGTGCCTGGCGGTACCCGGAAAAGTGCTGGACGTCGAGGACCGGGACGGCACCCGGATGGCCACCGTCGACTTCGGCGGAGTGGTCAAGGAGGTGTGCCTGGAGTACCTGCCGGACCTGAAGCCCGGTGAGTACGCCATCGTCCACGTGGGCTTCGCCCTCCAGAGGCTCGACGAGGAGTCGGCCAAGCGGACGCTGGAGCTGTTCGAGACCCTCGGCATGCTCCAGGAGGAGTTCGGCGACCCGTGGGAAGCCGCCGAGGCGGCCGGGCGCGAATGGCAGGAGCAGGACGACGTCCACGGAGAGGTGCGGCCGTGAAGTACATCGACGAGTTCCAGAACCCGGACCTGGCGAAGCGGCTGCTCGACGAGATCCGCGCGACGGTGACCCGACCCTGGGCCCTGATGGAGGTCTGCGGCGGCCAGACCCACAGCATCATCCGCCACGGCATCGACCAACTCCTGCCGGCGGAGATCGAACTCATCCACGGCCCCGGCTGCCCGGTCTGTGTCACCCCGCTGGAGATGATCGACAAGGCCCTGGAGATCGCCTCCAGACCCGGGGTGATCTTCTGCTCCTTCGGCGACATGCTCCGCGTCCCCGGCACCGGCCGCGACCTGTTCCAGGTCCGCGGGCAAGGCGGCGACGTCAGGGTGGTCTACTCCCCGCTGGACGCGCTGCGGATCGCCGAGCAGAACCCGGACCGCGAAGTGGTCTTCTTCGGCATCGGCTTCGAGACCACCGCCCCGCCCAACGCGATGACGGTCCATCAGGCACGCAAGCGGGACATCCGCAACTTCAGCCTCCTCGTGTCCCACGTCCGCGTTCCACCGGCCATCGACGCGATCATGCAGTCCCCGGACTGCCGCGTCCAGGGCTTCCTCGCCGCCGGCCACGTGTGCAGCGTGATGGGCACGGCCGAATACCCCGCGCTCGCGCAACGCCACAAGGTCCCGATCGTCGTCACGGGATTCGAGCCGCTGGACATCCTGGAAGGCGTACGCCGGACCGTGATCCAGCTGGAGCGGGGCGAACACACCGTCGAGAACGCCTACCAGCGCGCCGTCACCGACGGCGGCAACCCAGCAGCACAGGCGATGCTCGGCGACGTCTTCGAGATCACCGACCGGGCCTGGCGCGGCATCGGCGTCATCCCGGACAGCGGCTGGCGCCTGTCCGGACGCTACCGTGACCACGACGCCGAACACCGCTTCTCCGTCGAGGGCATCGACACCCGCGAGCCCGCCGAGTGCCGCAGCGGCGAAGTCCTCCAGGGCCAGCTCAAACCGAACCAGTGCGAGGCCTTCGGCACCACCTGCACACCCCGCTCCCCGCTCGGCGCCACGATGGTCTCCAGCGAGGGCGCCTGCGCCGCGTACTACCTCTACCGCCGACTCGACGCGGCCACCCCGGAGCAGCGCCCGCCCGCGGCGGTCCGCGCCGCCGCCGGCACCTCGACCCCGGTCACCGCCTCCCTGGAGGGCAGCTCCCTTGCCTGACACCACCGTCAGCACCACCCCGGCGGCCGACGCCACACGGCCGGCACCCGACATGCTCGCCTGGACCTGCCCGGCGCCGCTGCGCGACCACCCCCGCATCGTCATGGGCCACGGCGGCGGAGGAGCGCTGTCCGCCGAGCTGATCGAACACGTCTTCGCGCCCGCCTACGGCGGACCGGCCCTCGCGCACACCGCCGACGCGGCCGAGATCCGCATCGGCGGCGCCCGCCTGGCGTTCTCCACGGACTCCTTCGTGGTGCGCCCGCTGTTCTTCCCCGGCGGCAGCATCGGCGACCTCGCCGTCAACGGCACCGTCAACGACCTCGCCATGAGAGGAGCCCGGGCAAGCCACCTCTCCTGCGGCTTCATCCTGGAGGAGGGCGTCGAGACCGACGTCGTCGCCCGCGCGGCGCAAGCCCTCGGCGCGGCGGCGCGCACCGCCGGCGTACAGATCGTCACCGGCGACACCAAGGTCGTGGAGGCCGGGCACGGCGACGGCATCTACATCAACACGTCGGGCATCGGGCTGATCCCCGAAGGAGTCGACCTGCGCCCGCAACGGGTGGTGCCCGGAGACGTGGTGATCATCAGCGGCCCGATCGGCATGCACGGCGTGGCGATCATGAGCGTACGGGAAGGCCTTGAGTTCGGAGTCGAGATCGACAGCGACTGCGCCCCGCTCGGCGGCCTCGTCGAGGCCATGCTCGCCGTCACCCAGGACCTGCACGTGCTGCGCGACCCCACGCGCGGCGGACTGGCCGCCTCACTGAACGAGATCGCGGCGGCGTCCGGCACCGGCGTCGTCATCCAGGAGCGGTCTGTTCCGATCCCGGAAGCGGTGGGCAACGCCTGCGCGGTGCTCGGACTCGACCCGATGTACGTGGCGAACGAGGGCAAGCTCGTGGCCTTCGTCCCGCGCGAGCAGGCGGACGCCGTGCTGGCCGCGATGCGCGCCCACCCCCTGGGCCTCGAAGCGGCGGTCATCGGTGAGGCGGTCGACTCCCACCCGGGCATGGTCGTCGCGCGTACCGGCCTCGGCGGCACCCGCGTCGTCGACATGCCGCTCGGGGAGCAGCTGCCCCGGATCTGCTGAACTCAGGCCCGGCGGCCGCGCCGCTCACGGGAGGTGTCGAGGGTCCACGTGTGGGTGCAGTTCGGGCACTGCAGGTGGACCCGGGGCCCGTTGTTCCCGATCAGATAGCGCCAGTGGCTCCGGCAGTTCCGGCGGTCCAGACAGCTCGCGCAGTCACGGGCGTCGTCGCAGCCGGGACACGCGACCCAGGCCCGCCGGGCCGGATCGGCGTGGGGATCAAGCGGAAGACGCACGGCCCGGCCCCTCTCCGGGCAGCACACCCGCCGCGACCAGCATGGCGTGGACCCTCTGCTGCTCCTCGTCCAGGCCGGAGTACAGGAGGGCGTGAGCCGCCGCCTCCTCACGCATGACGGCCACGGGGTCCCAATCGGGCCCAAGGGCTGCCACGACCTCGGCACGCCGACGCGCCTCCTCGACGGTGAGGTCGATGCTGAAGCCGACGAGGTCGGAATGAGAGCCGGGACCGTGGTTCATAAGCAGCTTTCGGGGGTGAATCGAACATGTACGCCACCACCTCTACCAGAGCGCACGGCGACCGTAGAAGTGCCCGACCCGCCTCGGGCGGCCCCTGTGGCGTACCTCATGCCGAAAAGGTGGAGGCCCTTGACGGAGGGTGATGGGCAGAGGCGTCTATGGCGACGCATGGCGTGCTGGAACCGCCCACCCTCATGTGCCGGAAAGTGGCTGATCGGTACTCGGCGTGGCAGCCACGGCTCTGGAGAGCGTCATGACGGACAGGACGACATCGGGTCGTGTACGTGACCTGCCCAGGCCGGTGCACGAGACTCCGTCGCGGGCTATGACCGCATCGAAGGCCGGCGCGTCGCCGGCCTGGTGCGCGGTGACATGCGGGGCCAGGGGCCGTGCCTGACCGTCAGCCGGGGTGAACCCTCATGCACACGCCGCCCCGTGGGCGCCCCCGCCCACGTCTTTCGTCGGGAAGATCGAATATTTGGGCGGGCGGTGGGGTAGGACGCTGATCGGGCGCCCTCCCTAGGCGGAAGGTTCCTCCTCTTACCCCGACCGGGTACTCCCGGCGAGAGATCGAAGGACAGCGGTATGGCCAGCGGCATCGTGAAGTGGTTCAACTCCGAAAAGGGCTTCGGATTCATCGCGCAGGACGGCGGCGGACCGGACGTCTTCGCGCACTACTCCAACATCAACTCCTCCGGCTTCCGCGAGCTGCAGGAGGGCCAGGCCGTCACCTTCGACGTCACCCAGGGCCAGAAGGGCCCCCAGGCGGAGAACATCACCCCCGCCTGACCCCACCTGAAGTGCGTAGCCGGGGCCTCCGCGCAGCAGCGCTGCGCGGAGGCCCCGGCGTGTCCGGCCATCGCCGCCGGCGTCATCGCCCCGGCCCCGTTGGCGATCAGGTCGATCAGGCGGTCGGGGCCCCAGCCCGCCAGGCGGTGCCTGTCGTGACCCGGATGGCGAGGGTGAGGCACCGCCCCCGACGCCCCGGACCTCACCACCTGCGGGACGTTCCGCGTCCGCCGGGCACGGAGCCGCCGATCAGCAGCAGCCGTAGGTCTCCGTCTCCTCACCCCGGCCCGCCCGAAAAGGGGGCCGGAACGGCGGAGGATCTCGTACGCGTGCGGTGATGAGCTGTCCACCGCCGACCGTGCACGAACTCGTTCCCCCCGTCACTTCAGCGGTCGCAGGCATGGCCGTGGGCCCACCACCTGTCAGGTGGTGGGCCCACGGCCACACGGTACGGAACTACGGTGCGGTCACCAGCGGTACCAGCGGCCGCTGCTGCCCTTCGGGCGGGCGACGAAGCCGATCAGCCACAGGACGAGCAGCACGATCGCCACCCACCACAGGACGTTCATCGCGAAGCCGGCGCCGAACAGGATGAGTACGAGCAGAAGAACGAGAATCAGGGGAACCATGTTTATCAACCTCCGACGCACCGTCTGCCCCACCATCCCTCGGTCATGCGTGCGATATTTACGGGATTCTTAGGGCGTTGAGCGGGAAGTGGTACTGGCTTGGATCGGCGCGGAGCCGCGCGCCCGGCAGCGCGGGCACTCGTAGGACACGAGAGCGCCTCGGAGGGCGACGCGTACTCGGCCTGACCCGTCGAGCCACCGACGCCATGACGACGAGCAGCCGCGCCCGACCGTCTGCGGTACGGACGTTTGAGCGTGGTGATCGGGAGCAGGCGCTGGTCAAGACCAAACCGGATCATCTACGAGGAGGTCACGATGTCGGGTACGGAGAAGGGCAAGGCCCAGGTCGAGCAGGCCAAGGGCAAGGCCAAGGAGACCGTGGGCCGCACGGTCGGCAACGAGCGGATGACCGCCGAAGGCCGGGCGGACCAGGCCAAGGGCAAGGCCCGCGAGGCCAAGGAGGACGTCAAGGACGTCTTCCGGAACTGACAGGCTGACAGGCCGCTGTCGCACCGCTGGGCCCCGACCTCCCCCCTGGGTCGGGGCCCAGTGGCGTGCGGTGAAGTGCGGTCAGGTCTGCGGGTGCCCACCGGCCGTGGGGCCCTGTGGCCGGCGTCCGAGTGACCTCGGAGGGAGCCGTCCCGTGGAAAAGGGAGACCTGACAGTTCCGAACCGAGTCGACCGGGGTAGGCGGGCCTCGAGAACTCAACTGACGAGGGGCGGACAGCCATGTCGAATTCCGAAGGGCCCGCGACGGAGCCCGACACTGAGGTGGGACACCCGGGCATCGTGGAACCGGTGCTCGACATGGACTTGCGGCTTCTGGTCGACCTGATGGACTCCGACGAGGCCAAGGAGGCCGCCGTCGGTGTCACTCTGAACGTCCCCGGAGGGATCATCTCCGGGAACATCATCGGACGCGAAGCGTATTTGGACAGCTGGGACGCTCTGACCAGAGGCTCGGGCATGTCTGGCCTGTCCGGGTTCCAGAGGGAAGCCGAGCGGGCCCTGGACCGGGCCGGGGTTCCGAAGCCGACTGATTTCCCCCGGTGGATCCACCTTCGGGACGTCGCTGTCATGACGCCCAACCGGCTGGTGCGGTTTCCCATCTGGCGCGGTCGGCTGGCCGACGTATCCGGCTGGTTCCTGGGCGTCATGAGGGACGACCCGAAGGCGTAGCCGAGGGGCGGGCCGACCCCGACGGCCGATACCGATCGCGGGGCCCCGGACGCCGCGCACCGCCGACCGCGTGGTGCGCGGCGTCCGTTCCAGGTGCCGTGAGCCGTCCTACCGCGCCGTGCTCCAGTCCAGCCGGAGGACGGCGACGTCGTCGGTGTGGCGTGCCGCGTTCGGGGCCTGTGCCTGTGCGATCAGATGGTCCACGTGCGCGGCGGGGTCGTCCGGCGGGATCTGCTGGATGAGGTCCAGGAGGCCCTCCACGCCGAGCCGGTCGCGGCCGGAGCCGTGGTGGCCTTCGGTGAGACCGTCGGTGTAGACGGTCAGCGCGCCGACTGCGGGCAGCGGGAGGACCGTGGGCGTCCAGTGACCGATCCCCGGGGCGAGGCCGAGAGCCGTCCCGTGTGCCGCGGGTACCTCCCGGGTGCCTTCGGCCGTGGTGAGGAGGGGACCGTGGTGACCGGCGAGGTGGAGGGTGGCGGTGGCCGCCTTCTGGTCGAGAGTGATGATCGTGCAGGTGGCGAAGAGCGGCTCGTCGCCGCACTCGGCCACCAGGACGCGTTCCATGAGCCCCAGGAGCGCGGGGCCGCGGTGGCCGCCGAGGACGAGGGAACGCCAGGCGACGCGCAGGCAGACCCCGACGGCGGCGGCGTCGGGCCCGTGACCGCTCACGTCGCCGACGACCGCGTGCAGCAGTCCGTCGTCGCCCTCGACGACATCGAGGAAGTCTCCTCCGAGCAGGGCACCTTCCGCGCCGGGCAGGTAGCGGCTGGTCACGGTGACGGTCGTGGTTTCCAGGATGGGCTGCGCGAGCAGTCGGCGTTCGAGGCGGGCGTTCTCCTCGGCGCGCAGCCGGGCCTTCTGGGCCTGGGCTGCGACGCGCTCGGTCTCGCTCCGGTAGACCGCGTAGCGCAGGGTCCGGCGGAGCAGTTCCGGCTCGACCCGGCCCTTGACGAGGTAGTCCTGGGCACCGGCGGTCATGGTCTCGGCGCCGGCCTGGCTCTCGGACAGGCCGGTGAGCACGATCACGGCGGTGTGCGGGGCGAGGGCCCGGACGGCGGCCACGGCCTCGGCACCGGATATGTCGGGCAGGTGGAGGTCGAGGAGCACGCAGTTGTACGCGTGGGAGGAAAGCTCGGGGCGGGCTTCCGCGAGCGTGGTCCGGGTGGTCAGTTCGAACCGCAGCCCGGTGTCGTGGAGGAGCTCCTCGACGAGCAGGGCGTCGGCCTCGTCGTCCTCGACGAGGAGGATCCGGTACGTCGGATCGGCGGGAGCCGGAGTCGCGACGTGGGTGTGGGTGAGGGTCACGGCGTCCGCTCCGCCATGACGCCCGCCGGCAGGGCCCCGGTGGCTGGTTCGGAGGCCGGGGCGCCGGCGAGGGTGAACGTGATGCGGGCACCGTCGAGGTGTTCGGGGTCCACGGCGATGGTGCCGCCGTGGAACTCGACGATCTTCTTGCACATCGCGAGCCCGATGCCGCTGCCCTTGTAGGTGTCCTTGGTGTGCAGCCGCTGGAAGATCACGAAGACCTTCTCGGCGTACTCGGGCGCGATGCCGATGCCGTTGTCGGTGACGGCGAACCGCCACAGCCCGCCGTCCCGTTCGGCGGAGACGTGGATGCGCGGCGGGATGCCCGGGCGGTGGAACTTGATCGCGTTGCCGATCAGGTTCTGCCACAACATGCTCAGCTGGGGTCCGACGGCGGTCAGCGACGGCAGTGAATCATGCGTGATCGACGCGCCGGTCTCCTCGATGCTCATGCTCAGGGAGGACAACGCCCGCTCGTGCAGTTCCTCGAGGTCCACGCTCTTCAGATCGTCCTGCAGGCGCCCCACCCGGGAGAACTCCAGAAGGTCGTTGATGAGGACCTGCATGCGGTTGGCCCCGTCGACCGCGTACCCGATGTACTGGTCCGCCCGTTCGTCGAGCTGTCCGCCATAGCGACGCTGCAGGAGCTGGGTGAAGCTGGAGATCTTGCGCAGCGGCTCCTGAAGATCGTGGGAGGCCACGTACGCGAACTGTTCCAGCTCGGCGTTGGACCGCTGGAGGTCGGCCGCCTGCGCGTCGAGCCTCTGGCGGGCCTCCTCGGCGAACGCCAGTTCCCGTACGAGCCGACGGCGCATGGAGTCGATCTCGCCGCTCAGCTGGCGCAGGTCCGCAGGGCCCGTCGGCACGATGGGATGCTCGAAGTTCCCGCCCGCGATGATCCTGGCGTCCGTGGTGAGCCGCCCCAGGGGGGCGGTGATGCCGCGGCGCAGGGCCTCGAAGACCAGTACCGCGAGGAGAAGGATCAACCCGGCGATCGCGCCGAACACCCAGTTCCGCAGCGACATCGTGTCCGCCAGGTCCTCCTCGGCGCGCGCCCGCTCGGCACTCAGACGACCCTGCTGCGTACTCAGCGCGGCGCGGACCGCGTCGAAAGCCCGCTTCCCCTCCGCGGCTCGCTCCGTGGCCAGGGGCGAGGGCGAGCCGGCCGGGGCGGCCGCGATCGGGCGGGCGATCCGCTCCTGCCAGGCCTCCACTCTCTCCTCCACCACGGCCAGGTCCCTCATGGCGGCCGGTTCACCGTCAAGCAGCCCCCGCAGCAGCGCTGTGAAGGTCTTCTGCTCGTCGAGGCCCTGCCGGTAGGGCTCCAGGAAGTCGGCGGCTCCGGTGAGCCCGTAGCCCCGGATGCCGGTCTCCTGTTTCAGCAGTGCCGACTCCAGGCGGAAGGTCGTGCTCAGTGAGGGCGACCTGACGCTCACGAGGTCCTTGCTGAGTGAGGCCGTCCGCCCCAGGACCCACGTCCCGGTGAGACCCAGGACGGTGAGAACCGTCAGTGAGGCCGCCACGCCCGCGCGCAGCCACCGACGGGTCGTCCAGGTCGACCGCCTTCCCGTGTGCGATCCTGCCGTTCCATTCATGCCGCATGCCCCTCCGGTGGTGACCACCCGCAACGCAGACGGGCGGCAGCGCACACTGTAGAGGGTGATCGACAACGGATGTTGTCGCGGGGTCGGATCTGGGCCTACAGTGCCGGATATGCCTGGCAGGAATCTGGTTCTGCGCACCACGTCCGACGAGACCGCCGCCGTCGCGAAAGCGGCGGTCGCCCAGTTGGCGAGACGCCTCACCCTCCATCTCTCCGACGAGGACATCGTCGCTCCGGAGGGAGGGGCGGACGTCGCGCCGCGAGAGACCGCGCAGGCCCTGACCGTGCTTCACCTGCTGGAGCACATCCACAAGGCCGCCGAGCAGCTGCAACGAGCTGCGGCGCTGACCGCGGCTCGCGCGGGTGCCGGCTACCCCCAGATCGGCGACGCATGCGGGATGACCCGTCAGGGTGCCCGGCGGCGTTGGCCCGGCCTGTTCGACCACTCCGACGCAGCACCCATGGAGCACCGATGATGACCGCCCCTGCCCAGCCCTTCGACGTCCTGCTGGTCGAGGACGACGTGGCCGACGCCATGCTGATCGAAGAGGCCCTCTCCGAGCGGGGCGAGCGCAACCTGGTACAGGTCACCGATGGTGTCGCGGCACTCGAGCACCTGCGCGCGCCCGGCACCCGCCGGCCCGACCTCATCGTCCTGGATCTGAACATGCCCCGGATGAACGGTCGGGACCTGCTCAAGGTCCTCAAGACCGACGAGGCCCTGCAGACCATCCCTGTCGTCGTCCTCACCACCTCCTCCGCCCCCGACGACGTGAACGGCGCCTACAGCAGCCACGCCAACGCCTACGTGACCAAGCCGGTGAACCTGGAGGAGTTCGAGCAGGCCGTCCAGAGCATCGACGCCTTCTACCTCGACACCGCCACGCGGGCGCCCCGCGACTGACCACCGTACGATCCGGCGTCGGCCGCATCGGGAAAGGTCCGGACCGCATCCGGACCGTATCCGGACCGTATCCGGACCGCATCCGGACCGTATCCGGACCGCTTCGGGACTACATCCGGACTAAATCCGGACCGCAATTGGACGGCACCCTGACCGCATCCGGAAAGGTCCGGACAGCGGAATGACTGCTGAGCGCCCGCCATAATCCCCCGAGAGGCGGGCGCTCACCCATGCCCGGGCGGTGTCCACTGTCGGCACCGCCGTGGCGGCCCCCGGCCGCGTGACGACGATCCGGCACGGCATCGGCGAGAGCCGGGCGAGGGCTTCGACGACGATCACCGGAGGAAGCACCGTCCGAGACAGGTACGACGAGCGACTCGGACGTACGCGCCAAGGGTGACAGCTCCCCTTTCCACCGGTCAGGCCCCTTTCCCCTTGCCAGACTCCTGGGAGGGCGCGCGCCGGTGGGGCGTGGGTGAGGCGGGGGCGGCGGGGCAGGGTGGGCGTGACTGAGCGCGGGAGGACTGGTCGTACCGCTCCTGATGGGGCGGGGCCGGGCGGGGTGGACCACGGAGTCCCGTACGCAGGTACGGTGCCGGAGGCCCGGTCGGGCCGACGACCATGCGGCGAGGACCCCGGCGAGCAGGTGCGTACGGTGCCGCGGCACGTGGCCTGTGTGATGGACGGCAACGGCCGGTGGGCGCAGCAGCGTTCGCTTCCCCGCACGGCGGGCCACCAGGCCGCGGAGACCACGGTCATCGACGTCATCGAGGCGGCCCGGGCGGCCGGAGTCGAATGGCTCAGCCTGTACGCGTTCTCCACCGAGAACTGGAGCCGTCCCGGCGCCGAGGTCGAGTACCTGATGCGTCTGGTCCGCCGGGTCGTGCGGAAGCACGCGCCGCTGTTGCTCGCCCGGGGCATCCGCTGCCGCTTCCTCGGGGTCGCCGATCCGCGCATCCCCCGTGAGCTGGCGCGGGACTTCGACGACCTGACGACGCTGACGGCCGACAACCGGGGCATGACGCTGACCGTCGCCTTCGATCACGGTGGGCGCCGGGACATCGTCGAGGCCGCAAGGTCGCTGATCCGTAGCGGGACGCCCGCCGACGAGGTGACCGAGCGGGTGTTCGCGGACCACCTGCCGTTCCCCGACACCCCCGACGTGGACCTGGTGATCCGCACCTCCGGCGAGCAGCGCATCTCCAACTTCATGCTCTGGCAGGTCGCCTACGCCGAGTGGATCTTCCCAGAGGCACTGTGGCCGGACTTCCGGGCCCCCGACTTCCTCGCCTGCCTGCACACCTACCGGCGCCGCGACCGCCGCTTCGGCGGCGTGCCGCCCCGGACCAACGGAGACCCATCATGACCACCGGAACCACCAGCACCACGGGCGCCACCGGAACAGCCGGAACCACCGGAACGGCCGACGAGGCAGACCTGTTCGGCCCTGACTCGCACTTCCGCGGCTTCTTCGACGACCCGCGCTGGGCGCCGGCCTTGATCCGTGCCACCGTGCTCGAGGCCGCTCACCCCCAGATCGGCGCCGCCCTCGTCGACAACTCCACCTTCGTCGCCCACCCCTGGCGCCGCCTCCGCAACACCTTCGTCAGCATGCGGCGCATGTTCGACACCGACCCGGCGGTACGGGAACGGGAGGCCGCCCGGCTCAACCGGCTGCACGCCCGCATGAGCGGTTCCGACTCCCGAGGCCGCGCCTACGAGGCGATGGACCGGGCGGCCCGCGCGTGGGTGGTCGCCACCCTCTTCGAGAGCGGCGTCACCATGTGCCGGCTGAGCGGCCAGCCGATCGACCAGGACACCATGGAGCGCATGTACGCCGAGTACCGCGCCTTCCTCGCCGCGCTCGACGGCGACGCCGATGAACTTCCCGAGGAACTGCACGACTTCTGGCGATACTTCGACCGGGTCGTCGAGAACGAGCTGGAGAACACCGAGGCGGCCCGCATCATCCTCTACCGGCTCTTCGACCACCTGCCCGCCCCGGCGCTCCTCGACGGCGCCCCGACGTTGTGGGCGGCGGGCCGGGCCGTCGCCGGTCCGCTCCTAGGCGCGATCACCGTCGCCTCGCTGCCCGAGCCGTACCGGCGGCGGGCCGGCCTGCCGGAGATGCCCGGTGCGGTGACCCTCATGCAGGGTGCCTACTTCGCTGCCGGCCTCGCCCGCTTCCTGCCCGAAGGCTGGATCAACGCCGAGAACATCATCGAAGTCCTCTCGCTCTCGCCCGGGAGCGACGACCCCCGCGCCCGGACGGTGACCGCCCTGCGCGCCCGCATGAAGCGGGCGTCGGCCCTGCTCCGCCTCCTCACACCGTTGGGCGCCGACCCCGTCCCTGCCTCCGCGCCCTCCGCCACCACGGGTGAGGGGCGACGCTCGGCGGAGGAGTTCTTCCGCCAGGTGTTGGACCAGACCGGCGACGGCCACCTCGACTGGCCGGACCTCGCCGCCATCGCCCGCGAGATCTCCACCCGCCTCGACCTGGACGAACCCGAGGAGACCCGCCTCTACGACGCCTTCGCCGCCTGGTGGCGAGAGCTCCAGGCCGCCCTCGACACGGACGGCGACGGCCGCGTCAGCGTCGAGGAGTACGCCGCCGCCGTACCGTCCCTCGCGGGTCCCGCGCTCATCCGCGTCGCCGAGGTGCTCTTCGACGCCACGGACAGGGACGGCGACGGGGCCATCGACGCGGACGAGTACCGGGCTCTCTTCCGGACCGCCTTCCACCGCGACCTCACCGCCACCGGCGGCGCCTACGGCCGCAGCGCCTTCGTAGGTGACTTCATCTCCTTCATGACGGGCCGCCGCACCAGCACTCCGTACGACTCCCTGCTCGCCGACGCCTGAAAGCGTTGCGTCGGGTCCTCGGGTGAGGCAGAGGAGGATGACCGCGCGGGGGCCGTTCGGGTAGGGGGAGGGGCGGGCGAGCGGCTGTCGGCGTCGCGTCGTCGTCCAGATGGCCCTCGCGGGGTCGACGACGGCCCCCACGAGGGTGCGGACGGCCTGCGGGGACGCAGCCGGGCGGGCGCGGACGATCAGGTCCGACAGACGGGGCGAGGCCCACCTCGATGATGCCGACCGGACTCTGGTGCGGATGCGCGAGGATCCGGGCCGAGGCGTAAGTCAAGTCCGTGATCCCGGGTATGCGCTGTGTGGGGAGTCACCCGCATGCCGGGGGGCCCGGGGCGCGGTGTTCCGCCCGGGCCCCACCCGTTCGCCTGTTCGGCCCTTACGGAAGGTGTTTCTGATCATGAGCTCCTCACAGACGGTGCGTCCTCCTCCCATACGGGCGGACAAGGGCAGCGATTTCGCCCGGCTCTCCCGGAAGATCCAGGAAGCGGGGCTCATGGCCCGGCGTCCCGGGTACTACGCACTGCGGATCATGGCCGTCACGGCCCTGTACGTCGCCGGGTGGACGGCCTTCGTCCTTATAGGCGACAGCTGGTGGACGCTGTCGGCGGCTGGGTTCCTCGCCTTCGTGTTCGGACAGGTGGCGCTGCTCGCGCACGA
The DNA here is from genome assembly GCF_051305195.1 of Streptomyces sp. Qhu_M48. Classification (NCBI taxonomy): domain Bacteria; kingdom Bacillati; phylum Actinomycetota; class Actinomycetes; order Kitasatosporales; family Streptomycetaceae; genus Streptomyces; species Streptomyces sp. Qhu_M48. Next base: position 3,853,250 of record NZ_CP195432.1, read on the forward strand.
CATCGCCCATCGGCAGGTCTTTCGGCTGCGCAGGGCCAGCGAGGTGTCGGGGCGCGTTGCCGGGAACCTCGGTATCGGCATGGGGTACGGCTGGTGGCAGGACAAGCACACCCGTCACCACGCCAACCCCAATCACGAGGACCTGGATCCCGATCTCGACCCGGACATCTTCGTCTGGACGCAGGACCAGGCCCGCGCGGCCAGGGGACTGCCGCGACTGCTCGGCCGCTCGCAGGCCTTCCTGTTCTTCCCGCTGCTCACGCTGGAGGGATTCAACCTGCACCTGGCCGGGGTGCGGTCGCTGTTCGGTCGCTCACTCAAGCACCGCGTGTGGGAGGGTTCCCTGCTCGCCGCGCACCTCGCCGGCTACCTCGGCGTGCTGTTCCTGGTGCTGCCACCCGACAAGGCGATCGTCTTCCTCCTCGTCCACCAGTGCCTCTTCGGCGTCTACCTCGGCTTGATCTTCGCCCCGAACCACAAGGGCATGCCGATCCTGAGGGGGGCCGACCGGCCCGACTTCCTGAGGCGCCAGGTCCTGACGTCGCGCAACGTGCGTGGAGGCCGGTTCACCGACATCGTCCTCGGTGGTCTCAACTACCAGATCGAGCACCACCTCTTCCCCAGCATGCCCAGCCCGCACTTGCGCAGGGCTCAGACCATCGTCCGCGAGCACTGCCAGGAGCTCGGTGTCAGCTACCTGGAGACCAGCCTGCTCCGCTCCTACGGTCAGGCCCTCGCCAGCCTCCATGCGGCGGGAGCCGCCCTGAGAAGGCCGCACACCGCCTGACGCGTCAGCGCCGAGCGTGTGCGGGCGGCTACTCAAGGGTGGGGCGGCGCGCGGATCCGGCTCCTGTGCCGGATCCGTTTGACCTGGCGCGATCCCTCTGACGGCCGCCGCCCGCCCGAACGGGCTTCGTGCGGGCGGTGACCTGGTGACTCCGACCGCCGTGTCGCTGATCTCTTGTTCGGGGTGTTTGAAGAGCGTCTTCCCGGTCATGTGTGGAGGGGAGGAAACATACCAATGGTTGGAGAATGTTCATGTCTGTCGTGAAGAGTCCGCTGTCGGAAGCCGACCTCAAGACGGTCGGGGACGCCCTTCAGGGAGCACTGGTCGACCTGGTCGACCTGAGCCTCGTCGCCAAGCAGGTCCACTGGAACGTGGTCGGGCCGCGTTTCCGCTCGGTGCACCTCCAGCTCGACGAGGTCGTCGCCACCGCCCGTCAGCACTCCGACGTGGTGGCCGAACGAGCCTCGGCGGTGGGGGTGAACCCGGACGGCCGGGCCGAAACGGTGGCCTCGGGCAGTGCCATCGCTACCGTCCCGACCGGCTGGATCAAGGACACCGACGCCGTCAAGATCCTCGTCGATGCCTTGGGCGCCGTCATCTCGCGGATGCGCGAGCGGATCGAGGCCACGGACGCGCCTGACCCGGTCACCCAGGACATCCTCATCGGGCTCACCGCCGATCTTGAGAAGCATGCCTGGATGTACCAGGCGGAGAGCGCCTGACACCGCAGGGCGAGGGGGCGCGGGAGCGCCCCCGGGCCCGGTGAACGATGGCCGCCGACGAGACTCTGCTCGTCGGTCAGCCGACGGTCGACGGCGTTCTCGACCGCGTGCCGCGCTTCGGCGGTCAGCGCCACGGGTACGGCGCGGGTCCGGGGACGCGCGGCCCGTCTGAGGAACAACCCCTCCTGCAGGCCTTGAACGTGCGTGCTGTCACTTTCGCCGCGCGCGATCCCGGGCAGGTCCAGGCGCCACTTGTGACGCAGTGCCTGGACCGGTGGGTGGTCGGGCTGGTCGACAACGGCCGTCCCGGCCCACGGCCCCTTGTGGATCCGGCTCCTACGGGTCGCCAAGGCCTGAAACGTCGCCCTCGCCCAAGATCACGGCAAGGAGGGGAGGGGATCACCGACAAGGTGATCCCCTCCTACGCCGCCACGTCCCCGACCACGGCTACCTCACGGTCAAGGGCAGCTCAGAGGAGCTGATGCCTGCTCGTGGCCAGGGCATCCCTGACCTCTCGCACCAGGCGGGCCGCGTCCTCGGGGTTGTTCACCACATCCCTGCGGTTCATGTCGACGACGAGGACCTCGCTGGCCGTGTAGTGCTTGTACACCCACTCGTCGTACCCCGACCACAACGTTCGGTAGTACTCGACGAGCTGCTCGTCCTGTTCGAAGTCGCGTCCCCGCAGTCCGATGCGGTGCAGCACCGTCTCGAAGTCCGCTGTGAGGTAGACCATGAGATCGGGTGCCTTGCGGTACGGGAGGCCGTCGATCTCACGCATCATCTCGTCGAGCAGGCCCTCGTACACCCGCATCTCGAGAGAGCTGATCCGTCCCAGGTCGTGATTGACCTTGGCGAAGTACCAGTCTTCGTAGATGGAGCGGTCGAGGACGTTGTCGTCCTGCTTGTACGCCGCCTTGATCGAGGCGAACCTCGTCTGCAGGAAGTAGAGCTGGAGCAGGAAGGGGTAACGCTTCGCCTGGATCTCCTCGGCGCTTGCCGTGTAGAAGAGCGGAAGGATCGGATTGTCCTCCACGCTCTCGTAGAAGACTTCGCTGCCCAGTTCCCTGGCGAGCAGTTCGGCGACACTCGTCTTGCCGATTCCGATCATGCCGCCGACGCAGATCACCGGCATACCTCACTTCTCCTGAAACCCATGTCCGTGCGGGCGAGCCGGCTCCCGCACCCTTGAGACGCACGTCGGCTGTCACATGATTCCCAGGAGCCTTGTGATGAGCGTCATGTGGTCTTGGTCGGGGGCGGGATCACGGCCTGACGTCGATCGGACCGATCTTCGTCGACCTGCGGGATGGACCGCTACTCGCGGTCGCCGCGCAGGTTGACATGGCGCTGCCCAGCAGCCGTCCTGAATCCTAGATGACGATGTGCCCTGTGCCGGACAGAGCGCCGACTTCAGCCCGCTTCCCGCAGGCCCCGCCCCACACCAGCGCCAGCCGGCAGGCGGAAGCGATGGCGATCGGCTCAGCCCGGCCCGACGCCCGCCACCCTCTCCGGCCACCGCTCACGACCGGCTGTCCGACGACCTCAGGGGACGGGATCGCGCACCCCTGGGCTTGGACCACGACCGCGTCCCACCGACCTGTTCGCCCGTCCTGCCGCCCATGTCCGGTAGTCGGTCATCGCGGCCCGTCTCATCTGCCGGGAGCCGCCGGCCTGCCGCACGTCTGCGGATGCCGTGGGCGATCGCGTCGGTCGCCAGGCGGACGCGGACGGAGAGCGGGGCGCGGTAGGGGCCGGGCGGTCCTTCACCGAACGAGCTCCAGGTCCGCGGCACCGGGTAGCCGCAGGGCCGTGCGATCACGGGCCGGGCCTACCCGCCCGGGAGCGCTTCCAGGGGCCTGGATGATCGCGGACGCCTTCTCCCCGGTGCCCCTGTGCGGTGTCCGTCAGAGACTTCTTCGGCCGGGCCCTGTCCGCTCGACCGTGGTGGAAGACTGCACGGATGACCACCGTGGTTCACCTGCGTGCGTACGCCATGGCCCTCCCGGAAGTCGAGGAGGGCACCGATCGTGGCCGGGTCGCCTTCTCCGTACGGGGCAAGGGCTTCGTCTCGGTGGCGAAGGACGGCCACGTACTCCTGCGACTGCCGCAGGACGAGACGGAAGCCGCAGCGGCGGCGCATGCGACCGGCGAGGGCGTCATCCGGGCGGGCAGGCCCATCGGTTTCCGCGTGCTCCTGGCCGATATCAACGGCAAGGACTTGAACGCCCTCGTTCGGGCTTCCTGGTTCAGCCGGGCACCGAAGCAACTCGCAGCATCGCTGGCCGCCGCGGAGGCCTCGGCCGACGAACCCGGCGGCGACCTGCCCGCCGGTATCGGCAGGCCGGCGACGCGGGCTCTCCTGGGCGCGGGACTGAAGACTCTGGACCAGGTGGCGCAGCGCACGCAGCGCGAACTCCTGGCCATGCACGGTGTCGGTCCGAAGGCCGTGCGGATCCTTTCGGAGACGTTGGAGCAGCGGGGCACGTCGCTGCGGGAGTGACGGCGATCGCGCGCCGATCGGTCCTCGGGTCCGCTGCGCGCGCCCGGGTTCGGTGCGGAGGTCGACCCTGTGCGACCACCGTCCGAACCTCCGCGCTCGGTGGTACTCCGCTCTGACGGGCCCCTCTCACCCTGACGCGCCCGGCTCGGACCGGCTCCTCCGGGCGCCCGTCCTGAAGCTGAGCGCGTGCGTCGTCAGGATCGAGGCCGACTGGCCGGTTCCGGCACGGGGGTCGTGATTTCCGGCTCCAGACCCTGAGCCGGTGTGGTGCGCCGGCGCCCGACGTCGCCGCGCCATGCCTCGAAGGCGAGCGTGGTCGCGGTGACCACGGCCAGCCCGAGCAGCCAGCCCCCGACCACGTCGCTCACCCAGTGGACGCCGAGCGCGACCCGGGTGTAGCTCACCCCGAGCACCGTCACCACGGCGAGGGCCCACGGCAGTGGCCGCCACGAACGGGGTACCAGCGGAAGCAGGACCAGCAGCAGGACGGCGCAGGACGTGGTGGCCGTCATGGCGTGCCCGGAGGGAAAGGAGAAGCCGGGAGCGTGGGCGACGGGGTCGGGCAGATGTGGTCGAGCGCGCTCGACCACATGCTTCGCGAGCAGGCCGACCAGCCCGCTCGCCGTGGCGGTGACGGCCGCCCAGGTGGCCAGCCGCAGGGCCCGCCGCCTCCAGAGCCACAGCACGATCGCGGCTACCAGGAGCCGCATGGTCAGCGGTCCCCACGCGACGTGCGTGAGGAAGTCGAGCACGCGGACCCAGGTGGGGTGGTCGAGCGCTGAGCGGTGCAGGCGTTCGGCCACGTCCTGGTCGAGACGGTGCAGCGGGGCCCAGCGCGACTCCACGAGAACCAGCGCGAGGGAGAACGGAACGGCCGCCAGGGCGGTGAGCACCACGCCCACCACCAGCCGCGCACCGAACCGGGCGTCGGGCCCGCCGTGTCCCGCCACGAGCCGTCGGAGACGACGCCGCCAGGGGCGAGGGGAACGCTCTGTCATGGTTGTTGCGGCTCCTTTACGTTGTGGGGATGGAAGGGTGTCGCCGGGCGAGGGGACGGGGGATACGGGCACGGGCAGGCTCCGGCCGGCCGGGGGACAGGGGCAGGGACAGCTCCTGTCGGGCGGTTCAGACGCCGGGATCCTCCGTGACGGGAGCGGCCACCCCCGCTCGTACGGCTTCCAGCTGGGCGGCGAAGGACAGGCCCAGGAACAGTGCGAGAGAGGTGAGGTACGACCAGAGCAGCAGCGCCATGAACGCGCTGAGCGGGCCGTACACGATGGTGAACGAGCTGGAGGAGCCGACGTACAGGCTCAAGGCCCACGTCGCACCGAGCCACAGCAGCAGATGGACGGTCGCGCCGAAGGCGAGCCATGTGTAACCCGGCTGAGTACGGCGGGGCGAGCGGCGGAACACCACACTGGTGGCGAGCACGGCCAGCAGGATCCCGACCGGCCAGCGCAGCACGTCCCATGCGCGGTAAGTGGCCGGGCCGAGATGGTAGACCTCGATCAGGGCGCGGCTCAGGTCGGATCCGAGGACGGTGACGCAGAAGCTCAGTCCGAGGGGGAGCCCGGCCAGGACGGCCATCACCAGCCCACGGGCGTACTTGTGCAGGAACGGGCGGTCGCGTTCCACACCGTAGATGCGGTTGGCGCCGCGTTCCACCTGGCACATGCCGGTGGTGACGTTGGCCACCGAGAACAGCAGACCCAGCCAGAGGGCCGCCGCGCCGCCTTCTCCCGCGTGGCGACGGCTCTCGCGCAGGGCGTCGTCCACGACTCCCTGGCTCGGGCCGCTGATCCGACGGATCGTCAGCTCGGCTATCCGCCCGATCTCCTCGGTGTGCAGCACACCGGACAGGCCTATGAGCGCGATGGCGAACGGGAGGATCGCCAGGACGGTCTGCAGGGCGAGGGCCCGGGAGTGGCTGAACCCGTCGGCGTACCGGAACCTGACGAAGGAGTCCCGTAGGAGGGCCCAGCCTCCGTAGCGGCGGAGCGCGGCCCAGGCGTCCTCGCCGGACAGACTGTCGCCCTGCTGGCGCAGCTCGGCCTCGACGGCCTTGACCTCACTGCGCTGCGGTACGCGCGTCGCGGTGCCCATGGTCTCCTCCTTCCACTCCGGCCGTGCCACCCGCTCCTGCAGTACCAGCCGTACCAGCCGTACCAGCCGTGACAGCTGGGCCTGCCTTGCCCGGCGTACCGGTCACCGTGGTCCGGTCGGCTGGGCCGGGCACTTCGGCCAGGTCCGGCGTGCCTGTCCGGGCGGGCGCGGGCAGCCGCACCCGCAGCGCCCCCGGCTCGATCTCCGCGGTCAGCCGGGTGCCCGCCGGGAAGACGTCGCCGTCGACCTCGCGCGGCTGGGGGCGGGTGAAGCGGAGATCGACGCGGGTCGCGTCGAAGTACTCCAGCGCGCCGTGCGCAGCGGGCCGTTCCCGTTCCCGCGCATCGGACGTGTGCGGTGCTCGTTCGCCCGGTGCGCCGGACGCGTGCGGCGCCCGGCGGCCCGATGTGCGGGAGAGGAGGTATCCGGCGGCGGCGAGCCAGCCGGTCACCCCGCGCGGGTCGAGCAGGACGACGTCCAGGCGGCCGCTGTCGGGCCGGGCTTGCGGGAGCAGGGGCAGGCCGCCCTGCAGGGTGCCCACGTTGCCGATGACAACCATGCGGGCCCGTCGCTCCAGCACGGGGCCCCCGTCGAGCTGGATCGACAGCCTCATCCTCGGGTCCCACAGGTGCCGCACGGCCGAGAGTACGTACGCGGCCCACCCCAGGCTCTCCTTGAGCCGCGGCGAGGCGTCCCGGACCATGGCGGCGTCGAATCCGGCACCGGCCATGACCGCGAACCGGGTCGGCGCGAGTCCGTCGCCCCGTATCCGGCCCATGTCGAGCCCGACGGTCTGCCCGGACAGGGCTTCCCGCAAGGCCGCGGCAGGTTCGGCCGGCAGCCGCAGGTTGCGGGCGAGGAGGTTCCCCGTACCGCACGGGACGATCGCCAACGGGATCGACGTGCCGGCCACCACGTCGGCGCAGGCTCGCACGGTGCCGTCCCCGCCGCACACGACGACCAGGTCGACGTCCGTGCCGGCCAGGGTCGCGGCCAGCGCGCCGGACGGGTCCTCGGGTGTCGTCCGGGTCCACTGCTGCTCCGTGTACCCGTGATGGTGCAGCACGGCACGGACCCGGGCGGCGGTCTCGTCGCCGCACGCGTGTGGGTGGCGCACCACCACGGCCCGCGGAGTTCCGCCGGCGGCTGAGTCCACGTCTGAGGCCGGGTGCGGGTCCACGTCCGGATCCGGGTGTGCGTCCGGGGCCGAGCCTGCGGCGTTCCGGCGGAGCGGTGGGAGCAGCGCGGACGCCACGAGGGCCAGCGTGCAGGCGCCGTTCAGCAGGCCGGCGACCACGTCGGAAGGGTGGTGCATGCCGCGGTAGACCCGGGAGGCCGCCACGGCCAACGGGATCAGCAGGAGCAACCCCACCACGACGTTCCGCCGAGCACCGCGCAGGTGCCGGGCCGCGAGAACGGCCAGGCCCCCGAAGAGAGCCACGGAGGCGCCCACATGACCGGAGGGGAAGCTGGACGTCGGCGGCGCCGCGTCCAGATGAGGCACCCCGGGGCGATCGCGGTTGACGACGAGGGTGACGAGTAGGAAGACCGTGGACTGCGCGGCCACGGTCAGGGCCAGGAATGTCGCCTCCCGCCACCGGGGCACGCGGGGAGCCAGCAGCAGGGCGACCGCGGCCAGAACGGTCAGGGCGATCACGCTCTGGGTGTCGGCCAGCAGGGACACCCCGTCGGTGAGCCAGGTGGCGGAGGGGGTGCGATGGGCGGCCAGGGCACGGTTGACATCGTCTTCCGCGGACAGCGGCGGGTGGTCCGAGAGGGGCCCGGTGATCAGCAACCCCACCGCGGCGACCACGGCCGTCTGTACGGGTAGCAACAGGAGGAGGCGACCGGGTCTGGCTCCCGCCTTGTTTACGTTCGTCATTGACCGCGTGTTACCCGTAAGCGCCGGGTAATGCGTGCACCGTGGCGCACAATGCGTGCACCGTGGCACACGGCCCGCCGTCGGGCCGCGCGGACTCTGCGACGCGGGGGTGGTGACGAGCACTGCTCCTCGTTTCGCTCGCCGCCCGGGCCGGCCTGATCCCCAGGCGCCGGCTCCTCGACTGCGACAGGCTGTCGCCCCGCAGGTTCTGACGCGGGGCGCTTCGGGAGTCGGCCGATGCCGGGTGCTCGCACGGCGCCCTCGGCCACCGGCACACCACGCACACGCTGTTTCAGGCGAGGGTGAAACATATCCAAGGGCTCGGCGCGTCAAAGGTATCGAGAGCGAATGCATGACCCAACTCGATTCGGGGGAGCCCTTCATGACCCTTTCCGTGCCCCGCGCGGCCACCGCCGTCGCCGTCGGCCTGGCGGCGTTCGTCGCCGTCGCCGCGTCACCCGCCGCCGCCGACTCGCAGAACTGGCGGGACGTCAGCCCGTCGGGCAGCAGCGGCAGCGTGCTGTTCGACGTCGAGACGGCAGGAGGTGCCACCTGGGCGGTCGGCAAGCGTACCGACGAGACCACCCGACCCTGGGCGCCGGTGGCGCTGCGCTGGACCTCCGAGGGCTGGCAGGCGCCCCCGCAGCCTGCCGACCACGGTCGCCTCGAGGACCTCGCCGTCGGCGCGCCCGACGAGGTGTGGGCCGTCGGCACCCGCTACGAAGCGGTGGGCGAGACGGACTGGGATCGCGGGCGCGCGCTGCTTCAGCACTGGAACGGCACCGCCTGGAGCGAGGTCGCCCCGCCGTTCCCCAAGGGCGCGAGCGATACGTCACTGTCGGCCGTCGACGTGGACGCGAAGGGCGCGGTCTGGGCGCACGGCGGCTACACCGACGCGACGGGGGAGTACGTGCCTGCCCTGTTCCGAGGGAACGCGGACGGCAGCGGCGGCTGGACCCGGCTGCCGGCGAACACCGGGCTCAACTGGGTCTCCCAGCTGGAGGTCGGACCCCGCGGCGTGGTCCACGCCATCGGCGACGGCGTCTCCCGGTTCGACGGCACGTCGTGGACCAAGCAGACCCTGCCCCCCGCTCTCGACGGTGCGATGTTCGACGGCATCGAGGTGCGGGCGGCGAACGACGCCTGGGCCGTCGGCCACATCAGGGACGAGAGTCTGTGGCGGCGCCCCGTGGTCGTACGCTACGACGGGCGCGCCTGGCGCACGGTCCGCACCCCGGCCGAGACGGGCCAGCTGTTCGACATCGCCTTCGACGGTTCCGGCCGCCCGGTGATCGTGGGGGAGACCATGAACCCCGACGTCAACCCCGCTGGAAACTACGTCCTGACCCTCAACCTCAAGGGTGTGCTCACCCGCACCGAGAGCCCGCGCGGAGCCGGGTACCTCTACGGGGCGGCGACCGACGCGGCGGGCCGGGTCTGGACGGTCGGCGGCGCGGAGGGCGCGGAGGGCGGCATCTCCCCGTCGGCGTACGCGGGCGTCCGCCGCTGAGCCTGGCTCATTCCGACGGGCAGGTGGAGGTATTGGTCCTCCGAGGCTGCCCGGACCGGGCCGGATGGGGCCTACGCGGCGTGGTCCGGCCCGGTGGGGCGGGCCGTCGCCGCGTTCTCCGGAGCACCTGAGGTTCCCCTTTCGGCGGCAGGCGACGTGGCGAAGTACGCGCTGGTACCGGTGCGCGCCAGGAGTCGGTCCAGGGCCCCGGGCCGGTCGTCCAGATGCAGGCGCACCCGGGCTTCGGCGGTATGGCGGCCGATCATCAACAGGACGCTGAGTCCCATGGAGTCGACCAGGCCGACCCCACCGAAGCCCAGGTACAGATCGCGCGGGCGCGGCCGGCTGTCGAGCAGGTCGGTGACCTCGCTCAGGAGCAGGTCGGCGTTGTCGAAGTCGAGGTCTCCGACGAGTTCTATGCGTACGTCGTTCTCGGTGGCGACTGTGATCAGCCGCAGGTGGTCGGGGTGCGGCGTGGTGGTCATCCAGTGTTCCCGGCGGCGGTGAAGTGATCAGTGGTGAAGTCACCGGTGTTGAAATGATCGGGCGTGAAGTCGCCGGTGGTGAAGTGACCGGTGGTGAGTGCCTCCACCCCGCGCTCGAGGATGCGCGTGGCTCGCGGAAAGTCCTTCAGCTCGCGGGCGAGAAGACCGAGGGCCGGCGGCAGGCTCCGCGCGGGTACCTCCCTGGCCACGAGAATCCGCGCGGTCCACGTGATGAACCAGGTGAAGAGCGTCTCGTCGTCGAGGTAGAGCGCGGTGGCGAGGAACTCCACGATGTGCGCGAGGTCTTCGGCCGTGCGCTCGCGCTGGTGATCGGTGTACCCGCGCATGGCGGGAAACGCGTCTTCCAGCGCCGTGAAGACAGCCCGCACCAGCGAAGCACGGTTACGGGTGACCAGGCTGTACTCCTGGTCGGCCAGGTGCGGCAGGTCGTCCAACTGCTGGTGCTCGACCTGGGGGCGCGGAAGCGGGCGCCGCGCGAGGCGGTCCGCTGCCGTACGGGCGTCCGGAGCCCACACGTCCGCGCGGAGCAGGGTGGCGTACCGCCCTTCGGCCCCGAACGCGGCGCCGCCGACCAGAACGGGCACCCCGACGGCCTGGCAGGCGGTGATCGCCGCGTGCGCCGCGGGCAGTCTCGTGGCGATCGAAGCGGAGAGGGCCACCGCGTCGGCCCGCGTGCGGTGGAGGTGCGCGATGAGATGCGGTGAGGGAACCTGAGCGCCCAGGAAGTCGACCCGCCAGCCTCGCAGCTTCAGCGTCTCGGCCAGCAGACGGGCGGGCAGGGCGTGCCATTCGCCGTCGACGCAGGCCACCGCGATCCTGCCCCGCGTCGGGGTGGTGCGGGCGGCGGTGTGGACGGCCAGGGCGGCCACGGCCCGTTCGTTGACGGCGGTGGCGGCATGCTCCTGGGCGACGCTGATCCGGTTGGCCGCCCACTCCTCGCCGACCCTGCCCTGCACGACGGCGATCACGTCCAGGAGTACGGACTCCGGATCGGTGCCGTCGTCCAGAGCACGCAGCACCACGCCGGTGGCCGCGTACTCGTCGCCGACGGAGACGGCGTCCCACAGGGACTCCGCCAACCGCTCACACTGCCGCTTGCTCGGAAGGAGGGGCGGCGTACCGATGCTCATCCGGTGCACCTGCCCCGGGTCGCGCCGTTCACCGCACGCGGAGGGTGGGCACGCGGCGCGGCGATCACGACGACGGCCATGTCATCGTGCCGACGGCCGCCCAGCCACTCCGCGGCCAGCATCAGGACGTGCTCCACGATGCCCTCGGCGGGCATGCCCGCGCACCCGGCCAACGCGCGCGCGAGGCGCTCCTCACCGAACAGGACATCGCCCATCGGGCCGCCCTTGGCCTCGGTGATGCCGTCGGTGTACAGGACGCAGGACTCGCCGGGCGCCAGGGTGGCCGCGGCGGTGTGGGCGGACACGCTGGGCATGGCTCCGACCAGCGTGCCGTGGGTGTCGGTCTCCTGCACGGTGCCGTCGGCGCGGATGATCAGCGGGGCCGGATGCCCACCACTGGTCAACCTGAGATCCACCTCGTCACCCCGGCGGACCGCCGAGGCGAGGACCAGCGTCGCGAACCGGGTGTGGTGCGAGTTCAGGAGCGCCTTGTTCAGCAGCCTCAGCATCCGTGAGTGGTCATCGGCGAGAGGCAGCAGCGCGTGCAGAGTGTTGCGGATCTTGCCCGTCAGCACGGCGGCCTCCAGGCCCTTGCCGCACACATCCCCCAGTGTGACGAGGGACGGCTCCCCTTCGACGGACGCGGGGTGCACGTCGTAGAAGTCGCCGCCGATCCGCTCGTGGTCCCCCGAGGGCCGGTAGCCGCCCGCGAAGTCCACCCCGGACACCTGACGCAGGGTCGGCGGCAGCAGATCCCGCATGAGGATCTCGCTGATCGCCGACTGCTCCGCGTACAGGCGGGCGGCCGACATCGCCGCCCCCGAACGGGCGGCGAAGAGGCGGGCGAAGACCTCTTCCTCCTCGGTGAACGCGGCGCTCTTCGCCCTGCGCAGCAGCACCAGGGCGCCGGCCGGGACGCCGTGCCCGGGCAGCGGGGTGATGACCACCGAGCCGACTGCCCCGAAGCCCTGCGGCACCATCCACTCGGGCGCCGCCGACGGGTCGATCCACCGGGAGGGCACGGGCGGGAACCCGCGCAGAGCCTCTCCCAGCCCTGGCACGTCGTCAGGGTTCACCTTCTGCTGCGACAGGACGGGGACACCGCCGCGCACACAGGTCACCACGGGGAGCCGGTGCCCCCTGGCCGGCGCGATGACCAGTGCGACATCGGCGAGGCTCTCGACTGCCATCTGCGCGGTCACGTCCATGCAGCGCCCCAGGTTGAGGGAGGACAGCAGGGTGTTGGACGCCTTCGCGAGGAACGCGGTCCGCTCCCGTTCCGTGCGCAGGGCTTCCCGGGCCTGCTGGTGATCCGTGACGTCGATCAGCCACCAGGTAACCGCGCCGTCGTCCCAGACACCGGGGTGCGCCTCGAAAGAACGGCCCTCGATCACGCCGGAGGGCGGAGTGGCCGACGTTCCCGGGTCCTGGGCGGGGATCCGGCGGCCGGCATGCGCCGCGGAGAGCCACCCCGGGGCCGCATCCGCGAGGGACGCGCCGGGGGCCGCTCGGGGCAGAAGTGCTCCGGCGGCGTCGTTGCGCTGTATGACAGTGCCCCTGGCGTCAGCTATCAGAACGGGGTACGGGGCACGGCCCCAAGGAGAGTTCTGCTCTGCTTCTGCGACGGTGTGCGCTCTGGATACAGCCAAAATGTCCAGGACTCGCTGTGCGAATCCCTCACCTCACCTATGGAAGGGAATGTTGCCTTCGGTCAACCATCCCCCAGGCCGCCAACCGCTGGCAACCCGCCCACTTCCCGTCCGCCGGATCGGCACAGATGTGAAGGTGACGTGACGTCCGGAGGGGCCGGGTGGCCTCCAGCACGCTGTGGACCGTACGTACGGCCAGGTAGGGGGAGACGGACATGCCGTGCAGGGAGAGAAGGACGCGGGGCCGCGCAGGCCGTCCGACGGCCACGACGGGGCCGCAGGTCGAGCGGAGTACGGAGGATGAGAGCGGCCACGCCGGGCAGGAGGTCAACGTGGCATCGAACACTCAACGCACGCACCTCAGCAGCTCGGGGATCCGCGCCGGCGGGCGACTGGGACGAGCGCGCTCGTCCCTGCGCGACACCGCCGTACGCCTCTGGAACGACAACATCGCCGACTACGCGGCAGCCCTCACCTACTACGCGGTGCTCGCGCTGGTGCCCGCCCTGCTCGTCCCCGTCTCCCTGGTGGGCATGGCCGGGGCCGACACGCGTGAGCGCCTGATCCTCGACCTCACCTCGTACGCGCCTCCCCAGTCGGCCCAGGTGCTCCGCGAGGCTCTGGACGGCCTCACCTCGGAGCCGTCCTCCCTCTGGGTCCTGCTCGTCAGCGGCGTCCTGAGCGCACTGTGGTCGGCCTCCAGTTACCTGGCGGTCTTCCGCCGGGCCCTGCACGCGATGCACAGGCTGCCGGACACGCGGCCGCCCCTGCGGGCGGCCCACGTCCTCGTCCTCACCGCCGGTGTCCTGCTGGCCCTGCTGGTCGCGGGCGCCGCCAGCCTCGTCGCCACGGGCCCCGTGGCCCGCCGGCTCGCCGTATCGGCCGGATACTCCGGAACGGGCGCCATGGACGTCCTGCGGTGGCCGGTGCTTCTGCTCATCGTCACCGCTCTGATCCTCATCCTCTTCCGGACCGGACCCGCTCAAGCCCGCGGAAAGTGGAAGGGGTTCCCGGGTGGCGCCCTGGCGGCGTTCCTGTGGCTCGGTGCCTCGGTGCTCTTCACCCTCTACACGCAGTTCGGGACCTACAGCCGTCTCTACGGTTCGCTGGCGGGGATCGTCGTCTTCCTCGTGTGGCTGTGGTTCACCAACCTGGCACTGCTCGCCGGCGCGCAGTTCAACGCGGTGTCCGCGGGGACAAGGGACGCTTCGGACCCGCGCTCGGGGGCCCGGAGCACCACGTCCGTCTTCTCCGGAAACCCGTGAACAAGCCGAGCGGTCCTCGGCCGGCGGGTGAGTGGCCCTGGTGGGTGTGGGTGCCTGGGGTGCCGCATGGCGGGACGGCGGCCCATGAAGACCATGGCCGGACGGGGAGCGGCGATCCACGCGGAGGCCCCCAGGGCTCCGGCCGGGCCGCCCCGGGGGGTAGGTCCGTCCCCGAGGCGGCCGACCCAAGTCCGGCCCCGTACGGCTGGTCTCACGGCGTTCTGCCCTCACCCGCGACGACCACAGGGTCCGCCGCCGAACGGTGACTGCCGATGCCCGCCCGGCCGATCGGCTCTACTCGCCCTCCGTCTCCTGACGGGTGCAGAGGTCGCCGACGGGACAGGCGTCGCAGCCCTTCACGTCGACGTAGCCGGAGGCCTCGGCCGCCGCGAAGAGCTCACGCGCGTGATCGGGGCCGTTCACGCCCTCGTGCCGTCCGTACTCCTCCGGGTCCGGGGTCTCGAACTGCGAGCGGCAGGCGCGCAGGAAGAGGACGGCGCCCGCGACATCGAGGGGCACGGCGTTCCACACGTCGTCGGGTACGCAGGTGGACCCGCCGCCGGACTGGATCCGGATCGGTTCCACGTAGGCGGTGCCGGGCTGGTTCGGTTCCTGGAGTGCGTGCTGGCGGGGGACGCGGGGGCGGCGCGGCTTGCCGGGTTTGATCCTGCCCATGGGATTCCTGTCGTCGTGGGAAACGCTTCCAGGGAGTAGAACGCCGCTCCCGCGTTTCCGTGACACATCGCGCCGCAAGCCGTCCCGCACGGGCCGCGAACGGTACCCCGAAGGCGGCCGAGGGCCCATCGGGGGCCGTGCCGCTCGCCGTTGCCCCGACGGTGGTGAAGATCCGGTCCAGGTGGTGGCGGAGTACGGCGATGGCGGATTCCGGCCCCGCTGGCCCACGAGGACGCTGGTGCCCAGGGGCGCTGCCATCGCGAGCAGGCTGATCGCCTCCATGCGGCAGTCGACGCCCGGATCGGCCGACCCTGGCGCCTGGGCACGTGCGATGAGGCCCGCCACGGCGCTCCCCACGGCGTCGGGGTTGTCGATGAACGGCTGGGCGGCCAGCGCCTCGTCGGTCACGGACCGGGGGGAGAGGCCTTCGGCTCGGGGACGGCACGGAAGGTCGCGACCCACAGCGGCAGGTCTCGGGTCGGGAACAGGTGCACGGTCCCCCGTTGACCAAACGTCTTGACCAGGCTCTGTTCCGACCAGAGCGCTTCGCGTACGTCGACCCGGGCGCCGCCGGACAGGCGGAGCCCGATGGCGAGTTCGGCGGCCGACAGGACCTGGGCGTGGGTACCGGCCATGGCGCCGACATGTCGCGGGCCGGGCAGTCGCCGAAAGGGTGCTCAGCCCGTGCCGCTCCAATCGGCGGGCGCACACCTGGGACCAGGTCAGACGTGGAGCCTTGGGCAGACGTTCGGACATGTGGGCAGGACTCCTCGGGGCGAGTCGTTCACGGGGACGCCGATCCGGGGGCGCGCCCCGGTTCCTCAGGCGGCGGACGTCGACGGATCACCGGACACCGACGGTTCAGCGGGCGCCGACCGCCCACCGGGCGCCGACGGTTCAGCGGGCGCCGACCGCCCACCGGGCGCCGACGGTTCAGCGGATGTCGACGGCCCACCGGACGCCGACGGTTCAGCGGACCAGCCGGAAGAACGCCCGGATGTCATCGACGAGCAGGTCGGGGGCCTCCATCGCGGCGAAGTGTCCGCCACGATCGAACTCCGACCAGTGCACCACCCTGTGCTCGCGTTCGGCGATGCGACGCACTCCCGGGTCACCGGGGAAGACGGCGACTCCGTGGGGCACCGCGGACGCGGTGACGGCCGAGCCCCAGGACTTCACGCTCTCCTTGTACAGCCGGGCAGAGGAAGCGGCGGTGCCGGTCAACCAGTAGATGCTCACGTCGGTGAGCAACTGGTCCCGGTCGACGGCATCCTCGGGGAGCTCATGGGAGGGGTCGGTCCACTCCTTGAACTTCTCCGCGATCCACGCCAGCTGCGCGGCCGGCGAGTCGGTCAGGCCGAACGCGAGGGTCTGCGGCCGGGTGGCCTGGATGGCCGCATAACCACTCTGGTCCTCGTCCTGGTACTGCCCGAGCCGCTCCAGTTCGACAGCCGACAAACCGTCGAACTCTGCCGGGTCGCCGGTCGGGAACCCCAGTCCGCCGTTGACGTGGACCCCGGCGACCTGCCCAGGGGCGATCCGGCCGAGTTCGGGCGAGATCACGGCGCCGCTGTCACCGCCCTGGGCGCCGTAGCGCGTGTAGCCCAGACGCCGCATCAGCTCCGCCCAGGCTCGCGCGACCCGGTGCAGGTCCCAGCCGGGCTCGGTGGTCGGCCCCGAGAACCCGAACCCCGGGATCGAGGGAGCGACGACATGGAACGCGTCGGCGGGGTCGCCGCCATGGGCCCGCGGGTCGGTGAGCGGGCCGATGATCTTCATGAACTCGGCGATCGAGCCCGGCCAGCCGTGCGTGATGATCAAGGGGAGTGCGTCGGGCTCGGGGGACCGCACGTGCAGGAAGTGGATGTTCTGCGCGTCGATCTCGGTGGTGAACTGGTCGAACCGGTTGAGCGCGGCCTCCTGCGCGCGCCAGTCGAAGCCGGAGCGCCAGTACTCGGCGAGTTCCCTCGCGTACGAGACCGGGACGCCGTAGGACCAGCCGATGCCGGTCAGTTCGTCGGGCCAGCGCGTGCGCGCCAACCTCAGGCACAGGTCATCCAGATCGGCTTGCGGGACATCGATGCGGAAAGGGCGGATGGTGGGGCCGGTGCTCGTCAGGTCGCTGCTCATGGGAAGTACGCTACGGACGGGTTAGGACAGGAACGGTCCTAGGTGTGAGGGAGTCTTTCCGACATGCAAGAAACCTCGGCGCGCCTTCTGCGACTGCTGTCCCTTCTCCAGAGCCACCGCGACTGGTCCGGTACGGAACTCGCCGGCCGGCTCGGCGTGACCCCACGCACGGTGCGCCGGGACGTGGACCGGCTCCGCGCACTGGGCTACCCCGTTCACGCGAGTGCCGGCGTGGCCGGATACCGGCTCGGCGCCGGGACACGACTGCCGCCGCTGCTGCTCGACGACGAAGAGGCGGTGGCGGTCGCCGTGAGCCTGCGCGCGGCCGCGGGCGGCACCGTGGCCGGGATCGCCGAGACCGCCGTGCGCGCGCTCGTCAAGCTCGAAGGCGTCCTGCCCTCCCACCTCAGGCGCAGAGTCCAAGCTCTCCAGTCGATGACGGTGCCGCTGGCGCAGGGCGGACCGACGGTCGCGCCGGACACCCTGACGGCGATCGCGGCGGCCTGCCGGGACCACGAGACCCTGCGCTTCCACTACCGCTCCCATGACTCCACCCGAACCAGTCGCGAGGCCGAGCCGCACCGCATGGTGTTCTCCGGACGCCGCTGGTACCTCCTCGCCTACGACACCGAGCGCGCCGACTGGCGCACCTTCCGACTCGATCGCCTGACCCTGCGCACCCCCAACGGCCCCCGCTTCACGCCTCGCCACGCTCCAGCCCCGGACCTCGCCGACTACACCTCCCGCGCCTTGTCCACCGGCCCATATCGCTACCAGGCCCGTTTCACCGTCCAGGCGCCGTCGGCCGAGGTGCAAGAGCGCATGCCCGCCACAGCGGCGACCGTCACGCCACGCGACGCGCGCTCCTGCACCGTGACGGCCGGCGCGCACTCACTGGACGAACTGGCCCTGTGGATGGGCCTGCTGGCGGTTCCGTTCACCGTGCACGAGCCACCCGAACTGGTGGAACTCGTACGGGAACTCGTGGCCCGACTCACCGCGGCGACACGCGGCTGACCCCGCCCGCGGCGTCCCGCCCCTTCCGGGAAATCCGCGTCGACGCCAGTACCCCCCGCGGGCCTCTCTCGGTACGGTCACGGCCACCCTCGAAGTGACCGACGAGGCCGGGAAGGTCACCGACCGCGGTCCCGTCTCCTTCCGGTTCGTGAGGGGCACTCCGGAGGCGTACCTGCGGACGACGCTGCTCGCCCGCGACACGTCAGGCAAGCTCTGGGCGTACGACAGCGTCTACCGCGACTCCCGCCTCATACCGGTCTGGACCCGTCAGCAGATCGGCCATGGCTGGGGCATCTGCAACGCGATCCTCTGAGCCAGGGCGGCCACGATGCCCAGTGGGGATCGGCTCGCGTAGGGGTTGAGACGCGGACGCGCCGGCCGGTCAGCAGTCACGAAACAGCCCGCCCGCCCCAGGGTCGGGGCGGGCGGGCTCGGGGTCGTACCGGGGACTACTTCAGGCCGTTGCTGATCGCGTTCACGAGTTCACCGTCGACGGTGTCGCCGTTGAACTCCCAGAAGAACGCGCCGCCCAGGCCCTGGTTCTTGGCCCACGCCATCTTGGTGCCGACGGTCGCGGGGGTGTCGTAGCTCCACCAGTTGGTGCCGCAGTGGGCGTACGCCGTGCCCGCGATCGTTCCGGTGGCCGGGCAGGTGGTCTTCAGGACCTTGTAGTACTGGTTGCCCGGCTCGACGCCGGCCGCCGGGCCGGTAGCGGTGCCGCCGGGGGCGGACTGGGTGACACCGGTCCAGCCGCGGCCGTAGAAGCCGATGCCGAGCAGCAGCTTGGAGGCCGGGACGCCCTTGGCCTTCAGCTTGGCGATCGCGTCCGCCGAGTTGAAGCCCTGCGCGGGGATGCCGGGGTACGAGGTCAGCGGGGAGTGCGGGGCCGTCGGGCCCTGCGCGGCCCAGGAGCCGAAGTAGTCGTACGTCATCACGTCGTACCAGTTGATGTACTGCGCGGCGCCGCCGTAGTCGGCCGCGTCGAGCTTGCCGCCGCTGGAGCCGTCGGCGGTGATGGCCGCGGTGAGCAGGTTGTTCGGGCCGAACTTGGCGCGCATGGCCTGCATCATGTTCTTGATCGAGGCCGGGCCGCTGGTGTCACAGGTCAGACCGCAGGCGTTCGGGTACTCCCAGTCCAGGTCGATGCCGTCGAAGACGTCGGCCCAGCGCGGGTCCTCGACCAGGTCGTAGCAGGACTGCGCGAACGCGGTCGGGTTCTGGACGGCCTGGCCGAAGCCGCCGGACCAGGTCCAGCCGCCGAAGGACCACAGCACCTTGATGTGCGGGTACTGCGCCTTCAGCTTGCGCAGCTGGTTGAAGTGACCGCTCAGCGGCTGGTCCCACACGTCGGCGACGCCGTCGACGGACTGGGCGGCGGTGTAGGACTTCTGGTAGTCCTCGTAGGGGTCGCCGATGGTGCACTTGCCGTTCTGCACGTTGCCGAAGGCGTAGTTGATGTGCGTGATCTTCGAGGCGGAGCCCGAGGTCACCAGGTTCTTCACCGTGTAGCTGCCCCAGTTGGTGAAGTAGCCCAGGTTGATCTTGCCACTGCCGCCGGGGTTCTCGCCGCCACCGCCGCCGGTGGTGCGGACCGCCGTGGCGGCGGAGGCCGGGCCGGTCTGGTCGGCGGTGTCGCGGGCGACCACGGTGTAGCTGTAGTCGGTGCCGGCGGTCAGACCGGTGTTGGTGTAGGTGGTGCCGGTGACCGTGGCGACGGTGGCGCCGTCGCGCTTGACGTCGTAGTTCTTGACGCCCTTGTCGTCCGTGGCGGCCGCCCAGGACAGCTTCACCGAGGTGTCGGTGATGTCGCTCGCGGCGGGCTTGCCCGGGGCGGAGGGGGCGTTGTCACCAGGGGTGGTGCCGCCGTCGCAGGCGGCGCCGTTGAGCTTGCAGCCGGTGGGCGCACCGGTGCCGGTGCCGTTGAAGCCGAAGGATACGGACGCGCCGGGGGCGAGGGTGCCGTTCCAGCCGAGGTTCTTGGCGGTCCAGTGGTTCACCGAGTTGGTGACGGTGGCGTCCCAGGCGGAGGTGACCTTGGTGCTCGCGGGGAAGTCCCACTCGACGGTCCAGGACGTGAGCGTGGTGGCGCCGGTGTTCTTCACCGTCCACTTGCCCTCGAAGCCGGAGCCCCAATCGGCGGCCTTGGTGTACGTGGCGGTGGCCGAGGCGGCGGCTTCCGCGGGGGCGGCGAGGCCGACCATGGCGGCCAGCGGGAGGAGGAGTGCGGTGGCGCCCGCGAGGGCCTTGGACCGCTTGTTCGGGGTGATGCTCAGTGGCGATCTGGTTCGGCGCTGTCGCGTCTCAGTGCTCAAGGATGCTCCTCGGGTGAGGTTCGGCGGGCAGGGCTGGTCCCTGGCCTGTCAACCCTGCGTGTCCCTGAGTGCGTGGTGTCCTTCCTTGGCACCCACCGCAGTGTCCCCGCGACCCTAGGAAGGACTAGACCAATCGTCAAGAGGTCTGGACCAAAAGCCCGTTGAGTGCTAGAGGTTTTCTCTCCGGTCGTCGGATCGTTGGTCCTGCGCTGTCGTTGGCCGGCGCCCGGCAGACGCGGACCGGATCCCTTGTCGCCTCATCGGACGCCGAGGCGAGGCGGGCACCGCGCTCGCGTCTCGGCTGGTCAGCAGCTGACGGTCGTGTGCGGACCCGAGCAGCGGATCGGCTCTCGCACGGAGCCCGCGGCAGCTGGGGACGCATGCGGCCCCAGCTGCCGCGGCAGGCGTCGGTGCCGACAGGCCCGACGCCTCCTGCCCGGTCGCGCGCCCTGTTCTGGTGGCTGAAAGACACCCGTGTCAGACCGTGCGCAGCCGACGCCCGAGGGTCCGTGACATGCCCAGAGTGGGGCGCCTCTCGACGGTGCAGGCAGCATTCCCGCAGCCGATCGGTGTGCCGACGCGCGGAGCGTCCCCGCGCGAGGTTGTCAGGGGAGCTGGAACTCCCCAACATGCTCAGTCGTTCGTCTAGTTACGGGGGGAGGAGGGATATGGGCGGGGCTCCGGCGACGGTCGCGCACCTTGCGCTCGTCATTTTGGTCATCGCACCTGGCATCACCTATCAACTCCTGAGGGAGCGGTGGAGAGGGGCCATGCCGGGCGAGCAGGACATCGCCCAGCGGGTGCTGCGAGCCCTCGTCGCCAGCGTGGCGCTCGACGCCGTCTACGCCCTCGTGATCGGCCCCCATCTCCTGGAGTTCGCCGGGCCCGGTGACGTGTGGACGGTGTTCCGCGAGCATCTCCGCGCCACAGGTGCTGCCGTGCTCGGACTCGTCTTCGCCATCCCTGCCGCTGCCGCGTGGTGCGTTTCCCGCCTGGAGCGACGGCGTCTGCGCGGCACCTATCGCAGCACCCCGACGGCCTGGGACCACATGTTCCGCGACTGCCCTCCGTCGTTCGTCCGCGCCCGTCTGAAGGACGGCACGTGGGTGGGCGGCTGGTACGGATCACGGTCCTACGCCGCTTTCTACCCCCACCCCCCGGGGCTCTTCCTCGAACGCTCCTACCGGATGAAGGCGGACGGAACCTTCAGTTCGGAGATCACTCGCTCCGCCGGTATCTATGTCGACGGCGCGAACATCGACATTCTGGAACTCCTCACGAACGCCGCAACGGAGGCACCTGATGAGCCGGAACAGCAGCAACCCGGACAGGGATGAGCCCACCCCCCAGGCAGACACGGACGGCCTCAGTTCAGCACCGCCGGCACGTCCGACAGAGCACAGTCCTCACCACGACGGCTACAGCCCCGTCGACGACACGACAGAACCCGGCCGGCTTCCCGAAGGCCCCGCGGGCGCCTCCACCGACACATCCCACATCCTTCCCTCCACCCCCGACAGCCCCAGCAGCTCCGGCCTCCAGAATCCCTGACAGCGCGCCCTCGGTGTGGAGGACCGCCACGACGACCGTTCCAGGTAGGCGGCGGCCGTGGGGAGAAGTCCGGCGGAGCCGGCGGATACAGCGGGCGAAGACCGCAGACCTTCGTCGACGGCCATCGCGGCTGGATCGTCAGGAGCCGGGCCATGGAGAGCGCGGCCGGGTCGAGGGCCAGGACACGCCTCGCCGTCCCGCGGTCCTGACCTACTTGGCCGGCTCCGGGCTTCCACCCACGGCGGGGTGGCCGATCGCCCGTGTCGAGACCCTCAGATGGGCGGGCATGGCGGCCCTGCCGGATCATACCGCTGAACAGCAGCTTCGACCAAATTCGCTCGACCGGTGCGCACCGTGAAAGCAATCATGGGCGAGTGAAGTCCACCGAAGCAGCGGCAATCGCTCTACAGGACCGTGCAGCCCTCTGGAGCGCGGGGGAGATCCGCGCGAGCGACGTCGTCGACGCGGCCTGTGACGCGCTCGTCGCCGGACTCGACACCCCCGGCCTTCGCGTCCTCGCCGCCCGCACGCGCGCCGAGGCCGACTACGACGTCCACGACTTGCTTCCCACCGCACTCGACGAACTCGGCCTCACCTTCTATCCGGTCGCCAGTGAGAGCGGCCAGGCAGCCGCCGCCCGAGCCCTCGCACGCCGCATGCTTGCCGGGGAGCTCACACCTCGGGAATTCACCTTCCGGATCCACCAGCGCTTCGGACACGAACTGCCCCTGACCGAGCGGCTCGCCGAACTCGACGACGAGTACGACATCTTCGAATACGGCGACAGAGCCGTGAGCCAGGTCGATGCCGAGGTCATGGCCGAAGCCCACCGCCTCGCAGCCCACCCCACAGCGCCCGCCGAACCGACAGGGACCCCAGGTGATGCGGGGCAGCCACCCGCCCGGTGAAAGTCGCGCCGGGCGGCCTTCGGCGGTGGCTACCCGGTCGGACGGGCCGGTCGAAGAGCTGGCGGATGAGCAGGACGACGCAGGAAGCGGTCCCACGATGAGAGGCTTACCTCGGCCTGCGCGGTCGAAGCCGGGCCGCTACGCCGCGATGACCGCGCGAGTACGGCGCCGTACGCCAGGTCACACCCGGCCCCGACCCGGTCCCGCCTCGGATCCCGACTCCGACTCCGACCTCGGACTCGCCCGCGTCGCCGGATGCGACGTCGTAGCCCAAGCCGACAACGCCCGGTGCGCCGGCGTCGGCCAAGCCGGCAAGGTCCGGGCCAGGCAGCGGGCTCACGGGCCGGCACGCGCCGGTGGAGGAGAAGCCGACAGGCCGTTGCGACCTGCGCGTGTTCGAGCGCCGGTACCACTTGTCCCGCTTACCCCGGCAGGAGTCGGTACTGAGGGACATCGGTCTGTTCTGGCCCCCCGGCGCGATTAGCGTTCGCTCCGTCGGGCCGCTCGTACAACCGCTGGGCATACTCGCGTGTCTGACCGGTCGAGCACGCGCCGTACCCGGTTCTTTGAGGAGATCAGCCTTGCACCACCGTTCGCCCCGCCGTCGTCTGGCGGCCGCTGTGACCGCCGTCCTCGCGGTCACCGCCGGTACGTTCGCCACCGGCGGCACGCCCGCAGTCGCCGCGGCGGCCGCCGCGGCCTCGACGTCCGACAGCGTCCTCGCGCTGGCACCCGGAGCCTCGCTCGTCTCCGCTGGTGCGGAAGGGTTCATCACCAGCGTCCCGGACCACAGCGACGGCACCGACACGTTCCGCTGGACCCCTTACGCGGGCGGAGCCTCCCGCGACCTGCGCATCGACGTGATCGGCAACCGGGTCTCGGTGACCGGCGACAGGATCGCGGTGCTCTCCGACAGCGCGTCCTTCCCGGTCACGGACATGGCGACCGGAACCTCGTTCACCGTACAGAAGACGTCCGGAGACGGCGTCGAGGACTTCCTCTACCTCGGCGGCGCCGGAAGGGCCGTCTTCACGGGGACGCACGCCCATGGCGAACAGCAACTGCGGATGCACACCAAGGAGGGGGAGAGCCGTCTCGTCACCGACGTTCCGGAGGGAGGGAGCGTCTTCGACAAGGTGCAGCCGGGGACGTCCACGGAGGCCCTCGTCCGGTACCGGGGGCCCGCCGGTCGCACGCTGGGGCTGGTCGACCTCGCCACCGCCACACTCACGCCGGAGCCGCACATCGTCCCGTGGAACTCGTACACCCTCGACGCCGCCGCCTCAGCCACCTACGTGGCCTGGCTCGTGGCCGAGAACGGGACCGTGCGTGCGATGGTCCGCAACCGGGAGACGCGAGGCACCGGAGAGGTCGTTCTGGGCGCGACGCAGACGCCCGGGCAGATCGACATCTCGCTGATCGGCGACTGGCTCGTCCACGGTGAGCGCGGGCGGTCGCAGCCCGAGGCTCTCCGGGGCCTGACGGCCCACAACCTGATCACCGGCGAGAAGATCAGACTGCTCGACGACCTGGTCGGCAGCAGTGACGCTCCTGACGGCAGTCTGCTGGTCCACGGCAGCGTGAGCACCGAGCCACGTGCCCTCCACCGGGTCTCGCTCGGGGCGAACGGCAAGCCGGTCGTCACGCTCGTCGCACGGACGAAGAACCCCGACGCCGTCCTGCACGACTTCAACGCCGACGGGACCGCGGACCTGCTGGCCCGGGACGCCTCCGGCGGGCTCTGGGCGGACGGGAGTAGGGACGGTGCACCGAGGGCGAGGATCGGCGGCGGCTGGCAGATCTACGACAGGGTCGAGTCCGTCGGCGACGTCGCGGGCTCCGCTCACGCCGACCTCGTCGCCCGGGACAAGGCCGGCGTCCTCTGGCTCTACCAGGGCGCCAATGACAAGTACTTCGCCGCCGGGCGCTACAAGATCGGCGGTGGCTGGCAGACGTACGACAAGATCACAGGCGGTGGCGACCTCACCGGCGACGGTCGCCCCGACCTTGTCGCGGTCGACAAGACCGGCGGCCTGTACCTCTACAGGGCCACCGGATCCGCCACCGCCCCCTTCGCCGCGCGAAAGAAGGTCGGCACCGGCTGGGGCGTCTACAACCAGCTCACCGCCGCAGGCGACATCGCCGGAGGCCCCGCGGGAGACCTCGTGGCCCGCGACTCCTCCGACACTTTGTGGCTCTACCTCGGCAGGGGCGACGGCAGCTACGAGGCCCGGAAGAGGATCGGCCGCGGCTGGGGCGTCTACTCCGAGCTCGTCGGCGCCGGAGACGTCGACCACGACGGCAGGGCCGACTTCCTCGCCTACAGCCCGTCCGAGAAGACGGTCTACCTATACTCCGGCACCGGGAACTGGCGCGCGCCGTTCAAGGCCCGAGCGAAGACCGACATGCACCGTGACGGTGCCTCGTACAACCACGTCGCCTGACGGGCAGACGCTCCGGCGGACCCGGGCGGTCCGCCGGAGCGGACGACCGGCAGCTTCGAACGCGAACCCTTGTGTGCACCAGCAGGAGACGACCCGACCCCGCTCGTCGACCGGTGCTGACGAGAGAAGCCGGATCACCCAGGATCGCGTCCGCGACCTCTCAGCTACCGGGTCGCCCACAGCCACGGACCCCAGAGGCCGAGTCGGAACCCGGCGTGTCTCTGGTTCGATGTCCGCGGAGCGATGACGCTCGGCGTCGCATCGGCCGCCCTCGATCGACCTCGCCGCATCGGGCGGAGGCGAATGCCTCGCGCGGTCGCCGCGGGAGGCCGGTACCTCGCCTCCGGTGGCCGGTACCTCGCCTTCCGGGACCGGCTCCCACTCCTGGGCTCAGAGCTGGCCCGATCGGGGTGTCAGCTGTCAGCCCTGGGGCACAGCGACGTACGCCTCCTTGGGCGTGGCGGTCGGCTTGAAGCGGTGTG
This sequence comes from Streptomyces sp. Qhu_M48, assembly GCF_051305195.1. NCBI lineage: Bacteria > Bacillati > Actinomycetota > Actinomycetes > Kitasatosporales > Streptomycetaceae > Streptomyces > Streptomyces sp. Qhu_M48. The sequence goes on from NZ_CP195432.1 coordinate 3,878,826, forward strand.
CGGCGGACGCGGTCGGGGTCAGATCCCGGTGGATCACCTTGGACACGGACTGGATCGTGTTCACGCCGTAGTTCATCGAGCTGTTGCCGTCGGTGAGCACGGTGATCGTGTAGTCGTGGCCGCCGCCCTTGAACGTGCCGATGCTGTGTACGCGCCAGCCGCGCGTGGCGCGCTGCAGCCAGCCGTTCTTGACGTGCACGGACACGGAGGAGGGCGCGCCGGCGGGCGTGCCCCACTTCTGAGAGGTGACGACGTTCCCCATGAGCTTGAGGATGTAGGCGCGGGAGTTGTCACTCAGGACCGTGTTCTTGGCGGTGATCAGCGAGAGCAGCCGCTGCTCGTCGGTGACGTTGATCCGGGTGAGCCCCCAGTAGCCGCCGGACCCCGGCACCGTCCGTGTCATGCCCGCGGCGGCCAGGAAGCCCTTCACCTTGGTGACGCCGAGCTGGTTCCACAGAGAGGTGGTGGCCGCGTTGTCGGACTTGGTGATCATGGCGGTGGCGAGCGTGGACTCGCGCGAGGTCAGTAGCCGGTTGGTCTTCTTGGCGTCCCACAGGAGTGTGGCGAGGACGGTCACCTTCACGACGCTGGCCGAGTCGTACGAGGCCGTGGCGCGCAGGGTGCAGGTGGTGTTCGTGGTGCGGTCGCGCAGGCCGACGGCGACAGTTCCGCCGCGTGTGGCAACAGCGGCGGTGATGTCCTTCTGGAGCTTGGCCGCGAGCCCGGCCTTGCCCGACGTGCAGCTGACCTGCGGCGCGGTAGCGGCGGAAGCGGGCGCCGCGCCCGCGACGACGGGCACGAGCATCCCGGCCGCGGCCACGGCCGGAAGCACCCGGGCGCGCAGCGATATGTGGTGAGTCATGTGGATCCCCCTGGAAACGAAACGAACACGCCTACGGCGCACACTCGCCTTACATGACTCTTGAGCGTGCGGATGGTTGTACGAATTCGTCGAAGCCGGAGGATCGGTCCCCCGAGGTCACGAAGCCCCGCGAAATGGCCGGGGCATCGCGGCGGGCGCCGCTCTGGGCAGACGGACCCTGTCGCTTCCCGAGGTGCGGGGCACCTTCCTAGCCGGCGGCCTGCTTTCCGTCGCAGTTTGCGCGGCGCTCCTTGGCGGGTGGCTGTTGCGTCACCGACCCGGATCCGCCGAGTAGAGGGCCTTCAAGGCGTCGCCGGTGGCTCCTCTGCCCAGTGACTCATCCCCGCCTGTCCCTTTGAGGCGGCGGGACGCGACGGCCGGCCCATCCCGTGGCTCTCCCCAGGGACCTGGGTACTGACCCGTCGGTCTTCGCCGACACCGTCCGTGGCGGCGGGCCGTGCTGCCGTGAGGAGCATCCGCCCTGAAGAATTCGGTGTCCTTCCCGCCCCACGAGGACACAAGATGGTGCGCATGACATTGGCCACCCCCATACTGCACACCGCCCGCCTGCGACTCCGGCCTGTCACCGATGCGGACGCGGCCCCCCTCTTCGCTCTGCACAGCAGCACCCATGTGATGCGCTACTGGGACTCCCCACCCTGGACCGAACCTGCCCGCGCCGATCGTTTCATCGCGATGTGCCGGAAGATCGAGGACGAGGGCACCGGGGCGCGGGTGGCCATCGACCGTGCCTCTGACGGTGCCTTCGTCGGCTGGTGCGGCCTGACCGGATGGGACCCGGACTACCGCAGTGCGTCGTTGGGTTACTGCCTCGACGACGCGATGTGGGGCCTCGGTTACGCGACAGAGGCCGCGCACGCCCTGCTGCAGTGGGCATTCGACACCCTTGACCTGAATCGAGTCCAGGCCGAGGCCGACACGCGCAACGAGGCATCCGCCCGGATACTGGAGAAGGTCGGATTCGTGCGGGAAGGGACGTTGCGGGAAGACTGCGTCGTGAACGGCGAGGTATCCGACTCGTGGGTTTACGGGTTGCTCAGGCGGGAGTGGCACCCGTCGAGCGTGCCGACTCCAGGCCGCTGAGATGTCGGTCTGCTCGTCAGACGCCCGGGGCGCGAGTCACTCCGCGGTGGGCTGCCCGGGCTGGCTCGGGTTCCTCGGTTCGTGCCACCGACTCACCTGAGACGTAAGGGAGTTCGTCCTCCAAGGCGACAATGCGGCGTCGGAGCCGGTCGATGTCCGCTGGAGGACCGAGGCCGGGCCCTGCCCCGACGGCCTCGCCGAGAGCCGAACCCCCTCCAGTTCAGAGCTCGTGGACCCTTGTCGGGGCGCTCGGCGGCACGCTGAGCTCGCGGGGCGCGGCCCCCGCAGGCGGCTCGCCACCTTGGGCCTGATGGAGCAGGCGGGCCGAGCCCCCCGGCGGAGCGTCAGTTCCTCTCCGTCAGACTCCGGTCGAGGACACCCACGAGCCGCGCTCCCGAACGGTCCGTCCCGCGGCGCCCCCGCTTCGCACCTGCCGAGGCCTTCTCCAACCGCAGTCGCGCCGTACGCCCACGCAGCGTGAGCGTCATCAGCTGATTGCCGAACCACGGTCCACCGGAGCGCTCCCAACGGACCGCCGGCCTCGCGATCCGGCCATGGCGGGCCAGGAGATGCCCGATCCCCTTGGCGAAGCGGCTCCAGCCGAAACGGAACGCGACCCGCATGGCCGCGGGCACCGAGTTGTGCAGGGGCGAGCAGGTGAACTGGTAGACGCGGGAGCGTGGCTGCTTCCCCGCGGCCCAGACGGGCTCCGCCACATACGCGTGGTGTACGTCCCCGGAAAGCACGCACACCGTTGCCGGGGCTGCGTCGGCCCTCCCCACCTCGGCGACCGTCTCCGTCAGCCTCTCGAACGACGTGGTGAACGCCGCCCAGTGCTCCAGGTCGGCGCGTCGGCGCAGCCACTCGCCGAAGCGTGCCCAGCGCGGCCCGCGCTCGCCCCGGCACAGCGCCGCGTGCCAGCTCTCGGCGAAGTGGACCATAGGGGGCAGCAGCCAGGGGAGCGAGGTTCCGACCAGCAGGTGGTCGACGCCGCCGGGGTTGTCGAACGCCTGCGTCCGCAGCCAGGCTCCCTCCTCGGCGTCCAGCATCGACCGGTGCTGCTCCTCCAGGACCCGTGCGGCCCGGGTGTCGACCATCAGCAGCCGGGTGCGGCCGAAGTCCCTGCGGTAGCTCCAGCGCACCGTCGCCGGGTCGGCGTCGGCGCGCTCGGCGAACGCGCGCAGCGCCTCGGTGCCGTCGTCCGCCGCCACGACCGCCGCGTACAGCTTGTCCTCGGCGAGCTCGGCGGGGGACAGGTTCCCCAGATGCTGGTAGACCCAGTACGACATCAGCCCGCCGGTGATCCGCTCGTGCCACCACGGCGTCGCCCGCATGTCGGCCACCCAGGCGGCGCTCGTGTTCCAGTCGTCGATGACGTCGTGGTCGTCGAAGATCATGCAGGTCGGTACGGTCGAGAGCAGCCAGCGCAGTTCGGGATCGCCCCAGGACTCGTCGTAGAGGTGGGTGTACTCCTCGTAGTCGGCGACCTGGTCCGGTGGGGCGGCGGAGTCGGTGCCCCGCCGATGCCGGGCGATCCAGGCCCGGGTCTCGGCGGACGTCTCGTCCGCGTACACCTGGTCGCCGAGGAGGAGGAGAACGTCCGGACGCTCGGCCTCCGGGTCGGCGGCGAGCCGGGCTGAGAGGGTGTCGAGGACGTCGGGGCCCACCGGATCGGATTTGCCCGCGGCGGGCGCCGCCCACCGGCACGAGCCGAAGGCGACCACCGCGTCGGTCGCCGGGACCGACGGCGTGTGGATGGTGCTGGGCGGCTGGGGCGCGTCCGCGAGGGGCCACACCCGTTCGCCGTCGAGCAGCACCTCGTACGGTGTGGCGGACCCGGGGGCGAGACCGGTCACGACCACCAGGGCGTAGTAGTGGCCGGCGACGGAGAAGGTGGGAGCCGATCCACCGGCACCGTCCGGGCATCGGACCTCTGCCGTGCACGCCCGGTCCGTCTCGACCCATACCGTCGCGCTCGTGCCCGACTCCCAGTCCACGTGTCGCAGGAGCGGGCCCAGCCTCAGACCGGCCATCGAGAGTCCCTTCCGGCGCTCCGCACGGTACGGAACGGCTGCTATGTACGGTACTGAACTACGCGGGAAACAGCGCCGTCGCGACGCCCGGTGGCACCCGACGGAGCCCGGCGGACCCGGGACCGTGCCATCTGCCGACAGCACCACCGTCGAGCGCACCCGCGTACTCCCGCGCTCCGTCGGCCGCACCGACGGCGGCCCCTCGGATCACCCACACCCCACCACGTACCCCCCAAGGCCGGTCGCACCCCCGCCCGAATCGTCCCCCGACCGCTCAGGCCCACCGTGCGCAGAGTGTCACCTCGTGTCGGCGGCCGCCGTGGGCACCAGGTGGACGGGGTTGCTCCAGGCACGTCCGCCGGTGTGGTCCTCGACCGTGACCCGACAGAATCCGCCATGGAACATGGCCAGGGGGAGCGTGCAGCCCGTGAGGCCCTTGCCCTGTACGACCTGGGCCCCGGGGGCGCCGCCGGTGATCAGGATCTTGCGGACGGGGGAGCAACGGACGGTGATGTGGTCGCTCGTCAGGCTGACGTCGAGCAGTTCGGGGCCGGTGGACGAGTAGTAGTGCCCCGCCTTGAGAGCCGCCAGGAGCCGGTCCGGATCGAGGGACTCGGCGCGGACCTGGACCCAGGCCGCGCAGCCCGGTGGGTCCTGAGGCTGGAGGTGGGCGTCGTCGGCCGCGTAGGCGTGCAGCGCGTGGCCCCGGTTGAGGAGCACATCGGTCAGGTGCCAGCTGTCCCCGCGGTCCTCCCGAGCGGCGAGCGCGTTGTAGACCTCCACAGCGTGGGCGGCGTCCAGGCTTTCGGCGTCCGCGATGCTCAGGAGAGAGGCGGCCGGGTGGGCCATGCCGACGTATGCACCGGCGGCCCGTGCCCTGCGGGCCAGTTGGGGCCCGGTCTCCTCCGGTTTCGGCGGTGCGAAGTCGAGCGGGAGCCCGACGGCGACGATGTGCCACGACGGACCGGCCTCCGTACGCGGCGCGTGCAACTCGGCGCCGAGCAGAGTGGTGAATCCTCCCGCGCGAAGCGGAGTGGTGTCCGTCAGCGGGAACCCGTACTCGGGTCGGAAGTGGTCGGTGACGGCCAGGAAGTCGTATCCGGCGTCCCGGTAGTACCGCGCCGTCGCCTCGGGAGACAGGGCACCGTCGGACCGGTCGGAGTGCGTGTGGAGATTCCCTCGCCAGAAGCGTCCCGGCTTGGGGAAGGGCAGACTGTGCATCCCGGTCCTCCTGAAGGCTGATCAGATGCGGTGGCGGTCGACGGGTACGCGGCGTGGGACGCCACTGCTGCTTCGCGACAGCCCTCCGATCATGTGCGGCCGGGAGCGGTAGAGGCAACGGGCTTTACGAACCCGGTCCAGGGGCACGCTCGCGCCGCACCTGTGCCACGTGCCGGCCAACCGGCGCGAAACCGGTTCCGGTCCGCGCTGCGTACGGCAATAGGCCGCCGATGCACAGGGGTGCGGCCAACGGCCGGAACGGAGTGGGCGGAAGCCCTCAGAGCCGGGCTGGGGAAGGCGCACCCTCGACCGTCTCCTCAGGCGCAGGCTGCGTGCCGCCGCAGGGGGAGGTTCTAGGCGAGCAGGCCGGTGGAGCCGGGCACGTCGAGCTGGGCCCGGTGCTCGTCTCCGATCCGCCATGCGGCTTCCTCTGATGCATCGTCGGGGCTCGCTGATCGAGCCCGGCACCCGGTGGGCGACCGCCCGCAGCTGGGAGCGGCGCTCCTCGAAGCGCTCGGCCGGACATTCGTTCTCGCTGACCTGCCACAGGCTTTCGTTCCGATCCGTCAAAGCGGTGACGGACGTCAACCGGCCGTGCAAGGAACGCGCCGGCCGCCAGCGATGTGGAGGAGACGGCGATGGAAGCACGATCGATCACGGCGGAGGTCCCGATGGCTCCGCGGATGCCGAAGGACCCCGCCGAGCCGGCCCCGAGCGGGCAGAGGTGTCGGCGGCGCTCCTCAAGGTCACCGGCAACGGTCCGGTGCCGCGCTCCACGATCAGGGCTGGTCCAGCTGGCCTCAGTTCCCGCAGGCCCCGTCGCCGTGGCCGAGGACGATCGGATGGCGGCCGTGGAAGTCGATGGGCTCGTGGACCAGCGGAGTCAGCCGGGATCGGATCTTCCCGGAGAGGGGTAGCCCGTCGGCCTTGGCTCCCTGCCGTGGCGTCGACGGAGAGGGTGCTCCACCACACCACCGAATTCGTCACCGACCGCTGGAAGGCACGGTGAAGGCCCGCGTGAGGGCCTCCCTCGGTACGTCCGTTCTGACCTGCCTACGCTGGTGGAACTCTTACACGTGAAAGAAGGACGCATATGGCTCGCCCCTACAACCCCGGACCGAAACAGTTCGTCTTCGCTGTCGGTGACGGCAACGACCAACAGGTCTCCGTGGGCGACCCTCAGGAAGCCTACGTAGCGTTCGCTGCGTTCTTCCGTGATCGAGTTTCTGACACCTACACGATCAATGACGAGGCGTCGGGGCAGAGGTTGGTACTCATGCCCGGGCAAGGTGTGATCTCCCGGATCAAAGATGCGGACCGACCCCGATCGGAATACCTCCAGGTCGACAGGGGGAATCGCTACCTTCCGAGCGCGATGCTGTTCTTCGAGAACGGATATGCCGGCCTCGACCGCTTCGGCCAGTGGTTCTCCGACCTCTCCGACCTCGACGCGTCACCGGAGACTCGCGGAGCCGCCCGCGCCGCCACGATCACGACGGAAGCAGCGGCCATCGAGGAAGTCGCTCGGATCTGGGGAGATTCGGGCTGTGTGGACCCGAGCGACCAGTACTACGTCTTCTTCGACTCGCATGGTGTCGACGATGACCGAGCCGAACGAGCCGAACTGCTCACGTTGATCGAGTTCCTCGGGATCGAACGAGCCGACGCCCCGGCCGAGGCCGCCGGGGGCGAAGTCTGGGTTCGCACCGACCCACGCCTCGACGTTGAATTCGCACGGTGGTCGTGAACAGATGGCGCGGGGCGGGGCTGCAGCATCACCGGGATGCCGGCCGGTGCCACCCGGGGAAAGACTGAGTTTATGAGAGACATCGTCTTCACGCGCACGAGCGGCTGGATCCCGAAGGTGATCCGCGAGACCGGCGAGCTGAAACTGATGCTCGGTGCCGGGGCCGACGCCAACCACGAGCCTCGCACGTTCACGTTCTCGATCAGCGAAGCCCATCTTGCGGTCATCCGGGAGGACCTGGCCAGGCACCTGCTGTTGTGGAGTGCGGTCCTTCCGCTGTGCGACGCTGCCGGAACCCGGGGCAAGCTCGACGAGAACGCTGCCGTCGCACTCCTGGACCCGATCCTGCTTGCCGCGCCCGCGGACGTCGACGCGCTCTTCCGACGCGTCCGGTGGGACAGGAGCCGACTCGTCGCCCACGGGGCCGACATCGGTCTCCTTGAGCGTGGTCAGGTATGGGCGGCGATGCGCGCGGCGACCGAGACGTCGAACGTGAAACGAGCTCAGGAGTACCACGCGGATCGCCGTCGCGCCGAGCGCGGATCAGTGCTCGGCCCGCTCGACGCCGCGATTCTGCGGTACACGGGTCAGTATGTGCACGGCTCGACGGTTCCGAGGCGGATGCCCGATGCGGTCGACCCCGCGCTGCTGCCCGAGGTCATGCGGGTGATCGCCACCGCGGAGCAGGCGTGCGCCGGGATGCGGATCGGCCGCGATCCGCGACGCGGGAAGCGCGCCACGGACAAGAGCGACTGGACTCGGATGGAGAGGACGGTCGAAGCGGCCGTGCGCCGTGCACACCCTGAGCTCGTCGACGACGCGGTGCGTACCGTGAACTTCCTGATGTGCTCGGAGGCCGCGAACCGCTCCAGGAACACGCCCATGGAGGATGACGAGGAGACTGCCGGCCGCCGCGCCGACTTCCGCGGGGGTACGAGAAAGACGGCTCTGTCGTTCACCGACGACAAGGGCGTCGAGAAGAAGTGGCTGCAGGACGGTCCCCGAACTGCCACTGCGGAGTTCTGGGAGTTCGTAGGCGATCGCACTGCCTCGGACAACGAGGTGTTCACCATCGAGGACGAGGAGAGGGGCGAAGGGATCCAGCTCCACTTCTACGCGGACTCCATCGCCCGGATCACGACGCTGCGCGAGGGGGTGGGCGGGTCGGAGCCGGAGTACCGCGTCGAGTACGGCCTGGTCGACGGGATCGGCGGGTACCGGACCCTGGTGAGCGCTTTCGTCCGCGGCGGATGCGTCGCACTCGACCAGCACGGCCCCTGGATCTCGGATGTCGCAGAGTTCGAGCGCGCGCGTCGGCGGCGCGACGCCCGGTAGCCTCAGGGCGACGTGCGGGTGCACGAACGAGGCCCGGATCCACAGGATCCGGGCCTCGTATCACTTCAGTAGCGGGGACAGGATTTGAACCTGCGACCTCTGGGTTATGAGCCCAGCGAGCTACCGAGCTGCTCCACCCCGCGTCGGTAGGTCCAACACTACGCTATCCACGGCACCACCCAAGACCATGCGGCTGCACGGCCGAGAGGCAGAAGGATTTCTGCGAGTACGGCGCCTCGACCACGAACTTCCCCAACGGCCCTCAGTACCTGTCGGCAGCGACGACAGGTACTGGTGCTGGACGCGCTCCAGGAACGGCACCTGGGACTGGCAACTGAGCCGCTACGACACCCGGAGCAGTCGCCATGTCCGTGATCGCCGCGAACGAGCGGCACCAGCGAGTCAGAGATAGGTGTCGGCCCACTCGCACACCGACATGCGAAACGGCCCCGCCGGAGGGTGAGACCGTTGCGCGTGGGAGCTGGCTCGGCGCGTATTCCGGCCGCACGACGGCACTCCGGAACGGTGGCTCGACGCCGCTCCGCAGCGTCCCGGCGAGTCCCGCTGCCGCATGAACCGGGCCCCCTGCCGCAGGCCGCCCGGCGGCCGACCTGTGGTGGTGAGCCTGGAGGGCGGAACGGCGATACCCCTGGAGGCCCCGTGCCGACCTCAGGCAGCTCTGCCGCGCGGGACTTGACCGCAAGGCACTTCGGGCACAGCACGATCAGGTTGGCCGGAGGGTCCTCGCCACCGCAGGCCAGATCGTCCACGTGGTCGACCTCGCCCATGGGGGCCTCGCTGTCGGTGACTGCTGAGACCCCGGGTTCTGGCCGTCTCACTGGCCGTGAGGACGCTGCTGGACCTCCGTATCCGGCGCTTGGGGGTTCGGGCCCCGAAGGCGGCCGAGTGTCTTCGCGAGGCTCTTCCACGGCGAGGAGTCCTCCTTTGCCGTCGCCGGTGATGCCGTCCGGGGGACGCCAGCGCCGCTGTTCGCCTCGGCGAGCGCGTCGAGCGCCGACTCGGCGGCCTCCCGGTACAGGTCGCAGGATGCTGTCATGGCTTCGAGTGCCTTGGCGTACCTGGTGACCATGGCCTGTGCGTGGACCAGTTCCTCCGCGGGGGTGAGCAGGTGCCAGCCTTGGCGCAGCCGCGTCAGGACCTGTTCGGCGTCGGCCGGAAGTGGCTGGGGGAGTGCGGCGAACTCCTTGATCTTGTCCAGGAGTTTGGTGGGTTCCGTGCCGTCCAGGAAGACGTCGCGAATCGTGAAGTGCTCCGCGTCGTAGCCAGGCACCTGCGGTGTCGGGGGCAGGATGACGGCGCCGCCGCGCGGTATTCCCACACCCAGCTCACGCTTCAGTACGAAGTCGGCGATCAGCGCCTGTTCCGGCGTGGCCCGGTGTTCGACCACCCGGTGCCGCAGGCTCGGGGGCAGGAACGCCGTGATCGGCCGGCGCCCCAGGGCGTCCGGCGTCATCGCCTCGTGCACCACGACATGGATGAACCAGCTCTGCCGGGTACAGGCCCGCAGCAGGCGGCGCAACTCGTCGTCGTCCTTCGGCAGGTGGTTCGTCGTCCGCAGACGCACGTCCGGAACCGTCTCGTCCCATGGGATCTGGTCGCTGTCGGGCCAGAACACGGTGGCTGGTGAGGGCCAGCTCGATTCCCACGCCCGCTCGGCCTCGGCGGCGAGGACCCAGGTGACACCTTCGTTCTTCGGTCGGCGGGACTCGGGCTCGTACGTGGTCAGTTGCGCACGCACCGTGACGTCGTCGGCCACACGCCAGCGCGCCTCGAAGAGGCGGCGGGCGGACGGGCCGGGGTCGGCGGACTCGTCCCGCGGGTACAGGTCGGTGGAGCGCGCCGCCTCGACGGGGTCGAGGTCGAGGAAGTCGTCGATCACCCGGGCCGCCTTGAGAGCGAGCAGGTTGCGCCGGACGTCCCGCTCGGGCTCGGGCCCGAGGTGACGCCCACGCCCGAGCCAGGCGGTATCGGGGGCGGTGGTCGATGAGGTGCTGTTCTTGGCCATGGAACCGTTCAGTAGGCGATCGGGGCCCGACCAGTATGGTCTGAAGGCCGGGCTAGGGAAGCGGTACCCCATCAGTGCCGTCGTGGATCGCGTGCCGGGTTCACGGCCAAGCCGATCCACAGGCAGCCCGGGACCCGGTCGTGCCGACGGTGGCGCTCCGGCGCTTCCCGGAAGGCGGACGGACAACTGATGAGCCCGTGGTGGGCGTGGCGCCTCGTACCCCGGTCGATGCCTGTGACGCGGACGTCGTCGCAGGTGGCGGGCTATGTCCGGGATGTCCGGGATGTCCGGGGAGCACGACCCGGAGGCAGGTAGCTCTTTGGCGCCGCTCTGTAGCGGCGATGCCGGCTTGCCACCGCTGGCACGGAGACAGAATCCCGACACCGTGGGCGTACGGCGCGGGGATGCGAACCGCGGGGTCCCGTGGGAGTCCGCGGAGCGCCGGACGTGGCGGAGTCGAAGTCCGGTCCGGTGCGGAACGGGCATGGTCACGGCGCCGGAGCCGCTCGGCGACATCGGGCCGCCCTCCGACGAGCGCCCGCACCGGCTTGGACGCCGGCCCGAGCAGCATCTCCAGTCCTCGCAGGTGACCGCCTGGAGAGCGCGTCCCAAGGTGCTGGACGCGCTCTCCAACAGTCAGCGCACTGATGTGTGCCAGGTCGACGAAGGATTCAGACATACGCCGCTTGTTTCTTCCCGGTACGACAGGGACCGGTCGGGACCCGACTCAGAACTCCCTGCTGCGAGGGGCGCGGCCCCGTACACCAGCTCTCGGCACCCGCAGGCCTCCTGCCCGCCTGGGGCGTCCTCTGCTCCGCTTCCCACACCGCCGCCATGGCCGGCTCGCCGATCCCCCCGGCCCTCGTTCACGCCTTGTTCTGGAAGGGCCTGACCCGACCTGCGGCCTCATCGACGCCCTGTACGTGGGCGCGGACGGCTGCCCGCTGCTGCTCGTCGGCACGACCGAGTCCGGGACGCCGACACGCGTTCTCGGAGCCGCCGTTCCGGCCGTAGCCGTAGCCGTAGCGGCGGCCTTGGTGGGAAGGGGAGGGGCCGAGGGGGGAGAGAACACGGAGGCGTGACCCAGGTTCTTGATTACCGACGTGAGTGAGGCCGGGCTCTGAGGCGACCCCTCGCTCGCGTCAATCAGCGTTCAACGTTCAGCGAGACCGCTCGGGCTTCGCTCTGAGAGGTCACGTGGGCGGCGGGCGCCGGGGTGCCGTGCCGGGTGAACGCCCACAGTGCGAGTCCGAGGCAGCTGAACGCCGCGCCCAGCGCGCATACGGCGCCCCAGCCGGCCACCGTGTAGAGGGAAGTCGCGGCGATGGCGCCGGTGGCGCTGCCGATCGAGTAGAAGACCATGTATCCGCCGATCAGCCGACTGCCCGCGTCCGGGTGCAGGGTGTAGATGAGGGTCTGGTTGGTGACATGGACCGCCTGCACGGCGAGATCAAGAAGGATCACCCCGACGACCAGGGCCCAGAGCGAGCTGCGGGTGAAGGCCAAGGGCAGCCATGAGGCGGCGAGCAGTGTCAGGGCAATGCCGGTGGTCCGCCGAGAGTGTCCGCGGTCGTTCAGGCGGCCCGCCGCGGTCGCGGCCAGCGCGCCGACGACGCCGATCAGCCCCAGCGCCCCGATCGCGCTGTGAGACAGAAAGTACGGAGCCTCGCTGAGCGGCAACGCGATGCTGCTCCACAGGGTGCTGAAGGCGGCGAAGATCAGCAGACCGAACAGGGCCCTGAGGCGTAGCAGTCGTTCCCGAGCGAACAGGGTGATCGTGGAACGCAGGAGCTGTCCGTAGCGCAAGGTTGCCGACGCGGCGTCGCTGTGGCGTGGCAGCACTCGGTACAGGACCAGGGCGAGCAGAGCGGTGAGCGACGCCGAGGCGAGGTAGACGGAGCGCCAGCCCGCGAGATCGGCCATGAGGCCCGATGCGGTGCGGGCGAGAAGGATTCCGATGACCACGCCGCTCGTGACCAGACCGACGACCCGTCCGCGCCCGGTGGGAGGGGCCAGCGACGCGGCGAAGGCCACCAGGGTCTGCGTGACGACCGCGAGAAGCCCCGTAGCAGCCATGCCCGCGAGCAGGACCGCTGCCGTGCGGGCGACGGACACCGCGACCAGCGCCGCAACGAGGAGCAGCAACTGGGCAACGATGAGCCGTCTGCGGTTGGCCACGTCGCCCAGTGGCACGAGGAAGAAGAGCCCCAGCCCGTATCCGACATGCGTGAGGGTGACCACGCTGCCGACAAGCGCTGGGCTCATGGCGAGGTCGTGCCCCATGGTCACCAGCAGCGGCTGGGAGAAGTAGACGTTGGCCACCGCAGCCCCACAGGCGACGGCGAACAGGATGAAGACGCCTCGGGGCGGGGCGGGCGGGGAACCCTCCCCGCTTCGGGTCCCGATTCGTCGTGTCGCAGTCCTACCGTCGCCCGACATCAGCACTCCTCAGCTCATCTGGTCTCATCTTGCAACCAGTGATGACGGTAACTTTATTGGTAGCATGTTGCAACCGTCGTGAGAGAGAGGGACGCCATGGTGACCAGGACGCGCTTCGACGACAGTGAATGCCCCGTCGCCCGGTCGGTGGACGCGATCGGCGACTGGTGGTCCCTGCTGATCGTGCGGGACGCCTTCGACGGAAGTCGGCGCTTCGGGGAGTTCCAACGCAGCCTCGGCGTGGCAAAGAACATCCTCACGGCGCGTCTGCGCACCCTGGTCGCCGGAGGTGTCCTCGAATCCGTCCCCGCCTCGGACGGCAGCGCCTACCGCGAGTACGTACTGACTCCGAAGGGCAACGCGCTCTTCCCCGTCATCGTGGCACTGAGACAGTGGGGCGAACAGAACTTCTTCGCCCCCGGCGAACCGCACTCAGAGTTGGTCGACCGCCGACAGGGACATCGCCTCCGCGAACTGGAAGTGCTGTCTGCGGACGGGCGACGGCTGGGCCCCGACGACACGAGCGTCCACAAGGTCCCTCCCAAGTGATCTGAGCAGGCGGCCTGGTGCTGACAGGCCGCTCTGCCACGATTTCGAGGCCGGGTGGGATGAATGCCGTGAAGAGTTGCGATGCGTGCTGTGGGGACGTCCGTGGTTACCGGCCATGCGCCTCGCAATCGTGGACGACGCGCGCCTCACCCGGATCCGGGAGAGCCTCCTCGGCGCTCGCCACCTGCCGGAACTCCGGATGGCCCACGACTGCTGACGTGCGCACGGGCCGTGGGGGAGCACCGATCCGAAGTACGGTCCCGGCTTGGCGCGCCTGCTTGCCGAACTGCACCTGTGCCGAAGCAGGTTGCTTCGGGAGATCGGCGAGGGCGGAGGGCACGACCTGAGGCCGTGTACAGCACCGTGCCGCGCTTCGAACGGGCTTGGCCTTCAAGGGCCCCGCAGCCGTCGCGGCGCGGCACGTGCCCTGCCCGCGACCCTCGGCACGTGCGTGCCTCAGGCAGCCCTGTACGCCTGCGGTCTTCGGCCGCGCCAAACCACCCAGTGCGGATCATCGAGCAGCGCCTCCGAGTCCTCAAGACCGGCCCGGAGTCCGGCAGCGGCGAGCAGGGCGTTCAGGGGCGTAGGGCGCAGCAGCGCAGGACGTCGAGGTCTGCGGTGCGGATGGCGGACCATCCGTTCGTGAGCAGTTCGGCGTCCTCGGGGGTGATTCCGAACTGGGTGATGCCCGGTCCGGACGGCGGCGCGATCGCCACCGTCGCCTACGCCGACGGATCCACGAAACTGCTCCTGTGGTCCACCGCGACCCGAACCGTCACCGGCGAGGCTGAGGTCGCCGAAGGACTGGGCTCCATGCCGGTCGCCCTCACCCCCGACTGGAAGAGGCTGGCCACAGGCGGCGACGACACCTCGGTGCGGCTTTGGCCCTTCTCGCCCCGTGACCCGCCTGGTTTCGTCCACACACCCGCGCCCACGCAGTCCCACAGTTGACCGGATGTGTCCGTCCACCGAGAGGTCGCTTCTCAGGGCGTGGTCGTCCGGTGAGTCGTGCACGGCGGATCTCATCGAGCCTCGTGCCGGACGCGTCGTGGGTCTTGTTCAGATGGGTGGTGCCGCTGACGGTGGTGATACGCCCGCGGGGTGGTGGCCGGTGTCGGGAAGGTGACCATGGAGCCCTGACCGCGATCAACTTCGCGGCGGCGTCGGGCCGCACGGGGCGGCGACTGCCGCCGGTGTTCGGGCGGGCCACACCGCAGGTTCGCCCAGCGGAGCCGAGACCCGGCCGCCCCGGCAGGCCGCCCGGAGCCACCGTGAGCAGGGCCCCAGGTGTACGGATTGCGGAACGGGGCACGCGAAGGCACGTAGGGGAGTGGTCGACGTACAGGGCCCGGGCCGGCATGAAGAAGGTCGGAAGTCCGAGCCCCGTTCAGGGAGACCGCCGCCGATTCCGGATCAGGAGTTGTTTCGTACGTGACTGAGAACGCGTGGAATTACCGGCCGTCCTTCAACTATGCCGTCGGTACGGACCTCACCGGCTACAAGGTGGAGGCGATCGACGGCAGCATCGGCAAGGTCGACAAGCACTCCGAGGAGGTGGACGACGCCTACCTCGTGGTCGACACGGGTGTGTGGATCTTCGGCAAGGAGGTCCTCCTGCCCGCGAACACGATCTCGCGTATCGACGCGGAGGACGAGCGGATCCACCTGGACCTCACGAAGAAGCAGATCGAGCACGCCCCCGAGTTCCACCGCGAGGAGGACCTCGACGTGATCGCCTACCGCGATCGGGTGGCCTCGCACTACGGACACACGGGTGGCGCCGGCCCGCTGTAGGGCACCGGCCGCGGCCACGCGACGGCAGGTCGCCCCCGGCCCGCGCAGGTCAACGGCGCCGACCCTGGTCGTGGCCTCGGGGCGGGGCAGGGCGTCCGACCGGCGACTGGCATGGTGGAGGCATGGAAGATCTTGGGGGAAAGCCCACCTCGTTCCGGCTCGACGTGCCGCAGGAGGAACTCGACGACCTCGCGGCGCGGCTGCGGCGGGCGCGGTGGCCCGACGAACTGGACGACGCGGGCCGGGACTACGGGTTCCCACTGGCGGAGACGCAGGAACTCGTACGGTACTGGCGTGAGGAATACGACTGGCGCGCCGCCGAGGCGCGGCTGAACGAATGGCCGCAGTACACCACCGTCATCGACGGGGCCCGGGTCCACTTCGCACATCTGCGATCCCCCGAACCGGACGCCACCCCGCTGATGATGACCCACGGCTGGCCCGGCTCCTTCGTCGAGTTCCAGCGGGTCGTCGGCCCCCTGACGGACCCGCGGGCGCACGGCGGCGACCCTGCCGACGCATTCCACCTCGTGCTGCCCAGCATCCCCGGCTTCACCCTGTCCGGGCCCACCACCGAGCGGGGCTGGGAGTACAGACGCGTCGCCCGCGCCTTCGCCACGCTGATGGAGAGGCTCGGATACGGGACGTACGGGGTCCAGGGCGGGGACTGGGGAGCGGTCATCTCCCGCGAACTGGGTCGCATCCACCCCGAGCGGGTGCTCGGGGTGCACCTGAACCTGTTGCCCGGGGCAGGCGCCACGTCCGAGCCGCAGCAGGCCGAACTGGCCGCGCTGGATCCGGGGGAGCGTGAACGCGCACTCGCCTCCTGGGAGCGCCACCGCGTCTGGACGCGCGAGCGCCAGGGCTACGCCGACATCCAGGCGACCCGGCCGCAGACCCTCGCCTACGCGCTGAACGACTCCCCGGTCGGGCTGCTCGCCTGGATCGGGGAGAAGTTCACGGAGTGGAGCGACCCCCGCTGTCCCGTCGACCGGGACACGCTGCTCACGAACGTGATGCTGTACTGGCTCACCGGCACGGCCGGCTCCGCCGCCCGCATCTACTACGAGCGGGCGCACGCCGACTACTTCGGGTTGCCGCCCGAGGCATCGGCCACCCCGACAGCGCTCGCGGACTTCCCCCGGGACAACTTCATCCCCTTGCGGCACATCGCCGCCCGCACCGACTCCCTCGTGCGCTGGACCTCCTACGACCGCGGCGGACACTTCCCCGCTCTGGAGGTGCCGGACCTCCTGGTCGGCGACATCCGCGCCTTCTTTCGGGAACTCGGCACGTCCGGTGGGGCCGCCTGAAAGGTGGGCCGGGGGCTCGGCGCGCCCCTTCTCCGCCTCTGCGCAGGGGATTCAACGGAACACGTGAGCGTTCTCCGAAGCCCACTGTTCGAACGTGCGGGCCGGGGTACGGGTGACCCGCGCGACCGTGTCGCGCACCGTGAGCAGCTCGTCGTTCACGTCTCCGCCGGTGACGTCGAGCACCGCGTCCGCGGCCTCGGCCCCGAAGACCGTGGCCATCCAGGCGTGGGCGTCCTGGCGGCTGATGTCGGCGAAGGGAACCTCCCGGCCCAGCGCTGCCGCGATGGCCTCGACCTGTCGCCGGGCGGTCACCGTTTCGGGACCGGTCAGACCAGGTTCTCGGCGGCGGGGCCGAGGCGCGGGTGGGTCTGCACGGTGAGACCGGCCGACCCGCGCCGCCGCCCGCCGTCCGCGCCGCCGCCCGCCGTCCGCGCCGCGCCCGCCGTCCGCGCAACATCAGCCCACCCGCGCCGCGCCCGCCGGCCGGCACCGCCCCCCGCCGTCCGCGCCGCACCGCGCCGTCCGCGCCGCGCAGACCCCCGCCGCCCGCTAGCGTGGCTTTCATGAGCGATTCCTCCGAGGTCGATGCCTATCTCGACGGGTTCGAGCCGCAGACGCGCACAGTCCTGGAGCAGGTCCGGGAAGCCGTGCGGGCCGGGATGCCCGATGGCGCCGAGACCGTGCGCTACGGCATGCCGGCCGTGATGCTCGCCGGGCGGTACGGCCTCCACTTCGCGGGCTGGAAGCACCACGTCGGCCTGTATCCCGTCCCGGCGTTCGACGGCGGGCTCGAAGAGGAAGTGCGCCCGTACCGATCGGGCAAGGACGGGGTGCGGTTCCCGTACGACCGGGAGATCCCTCTCTCGCTCATCACACGGATCGCCGCCGCGATCGCCGCCCGGCAGTGAGCCGTGTCGCCGGGCAAGGCCATGCCCGGCGTCGCAAGCCGTGATCCGCGGCGCCCGCGCGATCCCCGACGACCATGGCACATCGGACCGGGCAGCGCCGCGCGCACGGATCGTGAACCCGGAAGGCGCCCCGCCTCCGCGGCGTCTGCCCGCCCTCGGTGGGGAGGAGCAGGCAGCCGGGGGTGCGCCCCGCCCCGGCCTGCCGGGCGAGCGGGCGAGAGCCGTCCTCCCCCCCCCCGAGTGTCAGTGGCCTCCGGCAGGATGACCGGCATGAACACCGAGATGCTCACAGAGGTCTGGCAGCGGCTTCTCGCCGACCCCGGCAAGTCGTGGGTGCTGTTCGAGCACGGCACCTGTGTCGTGCTGACCGCTCCCGAGGGGACGCTCGCCGAGCAGGCCGCCGAGATACTTCGGGAGTTCGGACCGGCGCATGCCGGTTCGTCCGCGGGGGACTTCGGGGTGATCGACCTCAAGGACGCCGAGGGGTGGGTCGTCACCGGGCACCACGACGACGTCCTCACCTACGTCGGCCCTGACGAGCCCCAGGACCGGTCGGAGATCGCGGTCGGGATGCTCGGACGTGCGAAGCGCCATCAGGACGGCACCGAACTCCATGTCGTACACGTCGAGGACAGGAGGGACCCGACGATCGCGAGGTGACACCAGGACCACGGGCACCTGCCCGGGGCCCTGTGGTCGTCGCGCGGTCACGGTCCATGGGGCGTACGCGTCGCGTCGTACGCGCTAGCGTGAAGGCCGAGCATGGGGGTGCGGTGCGGCGTCGTTGGTGGCGAGGGCTGGTCGTCGTGGTGATGGGCTTGCTGGTCGCGGGTTGCTTCGCCCCGCAGCCGCCGATGTTCGGTGACGGTTCGTCGGTTCCCGAGGAGGCTTCTCGTGTGCCGATGCCGGTACGTCCGGGGCCCGACGGCACCTGGGTGGTGAACAGCAGCGAAGCGGGCATCCTCGGCCAGGGCCGCACGCTCGTCCAGCGGGAGGGGCCGGAGCGCCCGGGCTGGCGACTGGACCTGCCCGCCGAGTTCGCGCTGACCTCACAGCGACCCGGCGCGGCACACTCCGCACTGGTCGACGGCGACCGCGTGGTGCTCGTGGGCGGGCGCGACGGCCGGCGGGGGCCGAGCGCGATCGCCGGGCTCGACCAGCAGAAGGGCCGACTGGCCTGGCGGTACGCCCTGCCGGAAGGCAGCCGGGTCTTCCTGTACGAGAGCGGGTTCGCGAAGGTCGTGGTGGCGCGGTGCCGCCCCGGGTCGTGCCGCCTGACCGGCCTGGACTCCTGGTCGGGCCGACGTGCGTGGGAGCGCACGGTGCCGGGGAACGTGCGGGTCCTGGACGGCTGCAGGGCCGACGGGTTCACGGTCGGACGGCGCTCCGCCTCGGACCGTTGCCGGCCCTACCTGGTCTTCCCCGACCGCATCGCCACCCTCGACCCGGACGACGGCCGGCCGCACGAGAAGGAGGGACTGCGGCCGCCCGCCGGCCGCGTCGACCGGATCTCCGACGAGAGCGGGCGGACGATCATGGCCACCGCCCCGGCCAAGGGCAGTTGCCGTGTCACGGTCCTCGCCGACGGGCGCGGGGACATCGCCGACGGCGACCGCGGCTGGCGTCACACCTTCACCTGGGACCAGCCGCAGGCCCCGCGCGACGCGAGCACCGGATGCCGCTGGGACCGCACGCTCCCACTGACCGTCGGCTTCACGCTGGTGCTGCCGGACGCCAGGGGTGCCCTGGTCGCCCACCCGTACTTCGGCACCCTGAACCCCACACGGCGGCTCGAACCGGGGGAGTACGTGTTCACGAACGGCACCATGGACGAGATCATCCGCGCCGCGGGCCGCCAGGACCGCCTCCTGGACCAATCCGATCGGCCGGTGCGTCCGGACGGACTTACCCCCGCCGCGCGGGCCCTCATACGCCATGTCTGGCAGGACGGCCGCCGCCTCCTCCTGCTGGACCACGAGAACCACACCCTCTGGGAGGGTGAGTCGTCCTGCCAGGCCTTCCTGCAGAGCGACCACGGCGGGGTCCTCACCTACTGCGACGGCACCGACCTGGTGACCCTGCGACCCGTGGAAAAGGACTGAAGCCGCGTATCACCCACCGTCGGCCCCCTTTCCGCCACGAGCACCGATCCTTCTGTAGGGTCGACGGATTCATCGATCCAGGGGGAAGATCCATGTTCAAGTCCTCGACGCGGGGCGCGGTGATCGTCGCCGTCGCGCTGGCCGCGCTCAGCGTCTCCTGCGGCACAACCGGCACGTCCGGCACCAGCGCGTCGGCCGGTACGACGGCCCCGGCGGCCACGACGGCCCCGGCCGACCAGGAGGTCGGCGACGCTCCGACGACGGCAGAGGCGGGCGGGAGCGGGCCGGCCGAGGGCACGCAGGGCGCCACCCCGAGCCCCGGCGCGACCTCGGTCGAGCTCGTACGGGACGCCTTCGCCGGCCTCCAGGCAACCCTGAACGACTCGTGCGACGCGCCGGGCAACTGCCCCTACTTCCTCGGGCGGGTCTACGACGAGCTCCAGAGGATGGACCGGGCCATGAAGGGCGACAAGAAGGGCCCCGGGCACTTCCCCGAGCCGATCGCACTGATCGGGAAGCTCAACGGGGAACTCGCCGGCGACCGTTCCTTCGAGAACCTGAAGAAGCATCAGAGCCTGCTGATCGGCACGCGTGACCAGATCAACACCTGGATGCAGGGGCACCCGGACGACTACCGCTGACGAACACTTCGGGTCAGCACGACCACCGCGTCGCCAAGTGCCTGTGCCGGGTTCGCCCAAGGGCTTGGAGACGACGACGGTCCACGTACGGAGGCCGCGCCGGAATCGAAGCCGAGCGGTCTCCGACCGAGCAGGGGGGAGAGGCACGATGTCCCAGGAGGAGCGTGACGCGAGGCTGGGCCTCACGGGCCTGACCGGTGCCGAGCGAGAGGCGCGCTTACGCCTGCTGAGGAAGAGCCTCGAAAGGGAGGCCGCCGCGGCGAGAGCAGCGCTGCAGGCCAAGCGCGCGGGAGCCCCCGCCCGCTTGGACACCGCGCCGGCCTCGGATCCACCGGAAGACGGCTGACGCACGTCCCACCCCGGGATCAGGGAGGCTCGGTGTGACCGCCCGCGGACTTCACCCGGGCGGTCACCGCGACACCGGCTCCGGCTCCGAACCCCGGCGCCTCGACGGAGACGGCCGGACGCGCGACCAGTCCGGCCTTCGAAGGGCCGGCGACGTGCCCGAGGCACCGGTCTGCCTCCGGAAGGCGGCGACATGACCGAGGCGCGGGTCTGCCTCCGGGAGTGCGGCGCAGATGACGCGTGGCACAGGGGTGCCCAGTCCCGGACTCGGCCCGTCAACCGGAGTTGTATCCCCACCGGGCCGCGCCGTCCTTGCCCATGAAGCACTTCGCCGGACGTCCGTCGGAGGTTGTCACGGTGGCTCCCACGGGGGAGCAGAACTGGCCGAACCCGACGCCGGCTCCGCCACCGGTGCCACCGCCTGTGCCGGTGGTGGCATCCGAGCCGCCGGATGAACCCTCGCGCCCGGAGTCTCGGTCGCCGGACGACGACCCGCCGCTGCCGCTCCCTCCCGTCGTACCGCCGCCCGAAGTGGAGTCGTAGGAACGCTGAGGACGGGGTGTCGGCTTCGGGGTTGCCTGCGAGCCCGGCTTGGGTTTGGGCTCGGGCTTCGGCTCGGGTTTGGGCGTCGGGGCCGGGCTGGGCGTGGTGCAGGAGAGGCCGGGGCCGATGAGCCACAGGTCGACCTGTGTCGTGGTGGGGACCTCGGTGCCCGCGTGCGGCTGCTGCCGGCAGACCTGCCAGTCCGCCAGGTCCTGCGGCCTGTCGTCCAGCCGCTGCCCGGTGTGTGCGTGAAAGCGCACCACGCGGCCCAGGTCGAGCGTCTCGAGTACGCGCGTCGCGGCGTCGAACCGTTCGCCGACGAGGCCGGGCATGACCACCCGCCGGGTGCCGTCCAGTTGCGACGGGCAGACTTCCCGATCCGGCACCGCGTAGAGCGTCAGCGTCGTGCCGGACGGGCGCACGCCCACACCGCCGGAGGGGCTCTGGAAGCAGACGCGCCAGCCGGCTTGAGCGACCGTCACCGTCCGGTACGCGGAGGAGGCGTCGGCCACTGCCACCCGCCACTGACCGCGGCGCGCCTGCGCGGCGGCCGCGGCCAAAGAGGCTCCGCGGAAGTCCGGGACGACCGGCGTGCTGACCGTTGCGTCCTGCGCCACGGCGTCGTCCTGCCGGGGTCCTGCGCCCAAGCCGGCGACGAGCACCGTGGCCGCCATGGCGCACACCGAAACCGGGTGCCGCCGTATCCACGCGGAGGATCGTCTCCCACCGCCGGGACGCAGTGCCGAACCAGGGGGCAGGAGTTCTCCCGCTGCTTCGAGCAGTTCCCCCTTGGGATCGAGCTTCGAACCGTGCAGCTTGCGGGGCTTCCCGTCGACGAGGATCTCGACGGAGTCGAACATGCCGTGCGCGCGGCGGAGGATCCGCAGCGGCCCGGCCACGCGGGTCGCCTTGGGCGCCAGAAGGTTCCGGAAGAGGATGAGGCCTTTCCTGGTGAGTACGGCATAGCCCCAGCCGTCGTGGTAGACGGACCGGACGACCTCGCCGGGTCCGAGTTCCTGCAGCAGGACCTGCTTGTGGCTGGCGGAGAGGGAGATGCTCTCGCCGGAGGCGACCGCGGCGGTACGCGGATCCTCGGTCAACGGATCGGACACACGCTTTCCTGTGCTCGGAGGTACGGAGAGCAGAGCGAGGACGGCGCTGTTCGGCGGTCTCGGCCGTATGGATGCTAGCGGCTGTCGAACCATGCCCGAACACCAGAACGCCCTGGTCTCCGGGGTCCTCGCAATCACGCCGTACACCACGGGGTCCGTATGGGTGGTCAACGAGCAGGTGCCCAGGGCGAGTACCGCTCCGTGCGCGTCCGCGGCGGCGATCCGCCTCGTACGGATGGTGTGCCGTCGCCCGACGCGCCCTCAGCAGTCGAACACCGACCAGCAGATGTCGTTCCGCAACCGTTGGTCGTCCAGTACGAGCTCGCGAATCGCCTCCGGGAGCTGGTCGCGCTGCCACTGGCACTCACGTCGCCCGGCGGCAGCGCTCTCGCCCGTCGGCGCGGCCGCGCGTGCGGCCTTGATCGCGTAGGCGGCGGCACCGAGCTCGTGCGCGGCGACATGGGCGACGACGCCGGCCTGACCGGCGGCATAGGCGGCATGCCGTG
This sequence comes from Streptomyces sp. Qhu_M48, assembly GCF_051305195.1. Taxonomy (NCBI): domain Bacteria; kingdom Bacillati; phylum Actinomycetota; class Actinomycetes; order Kitasatosporales; family Streptomycetaceae; genus Streptomyces; species Streptomyces sp. Qhu_M48. Next base: position 3,901,406 of record NZ_CP195432.1, read on the forward strand.
CTGCGCCACGCAGGTCCCGGGCCGCGCCCATCGCATGGCCGCCCGCCGCACGGGCCTGCATCATCTTCACCTCACCACGCACCCAGGCGCGGGCATGCTCGATCGCCTGACGCGGCCGTGGGTCCTCGGGCTGAGCCGACTCGAAGAGGTCGAGGACGTGCTCCGCGCAAGCCGCCGCCCAGAGGGCGAGGAGACGGTGATCCGAATCGGTGAGGGTCCCACCCCGGCGTATCGTCACGAAGCGGAGATCCCTGACCTTGGGGAGGATCATGGCTGGCATTTCCCTTCTGCTGGCATCCGCCCCGCACTCGCGAGACGCTCAGGCTCTGCAGGCAGTGTCCCTGCCGATCGGCCTCGCGGGGAGGCGCCGTACCGACCCGGGAGGTGCTGCCCACCCCCCCCGACGCAGCCGACGCCCCCTTGACGGGTGGCGCAGCGGACCCTCGTGCGCACGGCCGCCCGTCGGGCGTCGGCGACGGGCGGCTGGAGGCACCTCTGGTTGGACCGACCGGGGGAGGAAGTGGGCTCCTTCGGGCGTCAGGGCGCTCGTGGCGGGGCAGGCGCGTTTCCAGCGGGCAGCGATGACAGAGTCCCGCAGTCGGTTTCACGTATCGGCCGGCTTCACAGCAGCAGAGGAGCGCAGAGCATGCCCCCGGTGAAGGAGTCCATCGAGGTCGACGTCCCGGTGTCCACCGCCTACAACCAGTGGACGCAGTTCGAGTCGTTCCCGCAGTTCATGGACGGGGTCGAGCGGATCGAGCAGCACACGGACACCCTTACCCACTGGGTGACGAAGATCGGCGGAGTGAAGCGGGAGTTCGACGCGGAGATCACCGAACAGGTTCCGGACACCAAGGTCGCCTGGGTGACGGTGGGGGGCGAGACCGAGCAGTCCGGTGTGGTGACCTTCCAGCCCATCGACTCCTCCCGTACCCAGGTGACGCTGATGATGGACGTCGAGCCCGAGGGGCTTGTGGAGAACGTCGGAGACAGACTCGGGATCGTGGACCGGCAGGTCAAGGGTGACCTGAAGCGGTTCAAGCACTTCATCGAGGAGCGAGGCGCCGAGACCGGCGCCTGGCGAGGCCAGGTCTGAGGGCCCACCCCGACGTACAGCGGCGCATCGGATTCGACGGAGACGGGCGAGGGACTCCGCCCGCCACAGGGAGCACACGTAGACCGGCCCTGGGGTGGTGAGGGTGTCGGTAGTACGGGATGCCCCACCTGCGGCCCGCCGTCGCACCCCATGCCCACCTGCGGCCCGTCGTCGCACCCCACGCGCATGCCCCTTGTCGGTCCGCTCGGGCGGAGTCCAGTCGGGGATGTCCGCGGGGCGACGCGGGCTTGGACGCGGGCGTATGCCGGTGCGACGCACGACCATGGTTCCGCGAGTCGGCCCCCACTTGAATGGGGACATGACACAGAACGCGGGTGGGAAGAGTGCCGGGGCGGTTCTCGGCGGAGCGACGGTGACGGCCGGGGTGCTGGCGGGGGTGTGGTTCGCGTACGTCTGCTCGGTCATGCCCGCGCTCGCGCGCAGTGACGACCGGGTCTTCGTCGAGGTGATGCGGAACATCAACGACGTGATCCAGAACCCGGTCTTCTTCACGCCCTTCTTCGCCGCCCCGGTCCTCGCGGCGGTGGCCGCCTGGCAGCACCGCGCGACCCGGGCCCGGATCTGGACGGTCGCCGGTGCCGTCCTCTGCGTGGCTGTCTTCCTGGTCACCTCGGCGGTGAACGTCCCCCTCAACGACGCCCTCGCGGCGACCAGCGATCCGGCCGCCGCCCGGGCCGCCTTCGAGGGTCCCTGGGTCACGTGGAACCTGGTCCGCGCGGTCCTCGCCGCGGCGGGATTCGCCTGCCTGCTGCGGGCGATGACGGTGCGGAGCCGGGCGCGGGCACAAGCCGGGGACTGAGGTCTGCCCGGTGGTTCGAGGGCCGCGGAGAGTGTCCTCCGTGGCGATCTCCTCCGCCGGTCCGGAGTGCCGGTCAGCGGCGTCGGCAGCGGGTGGCCCAGTGGTCGTCGAGTCCGTGGTGATCGAGAAGCGCTGAGGCGGAAGGTCGCCGGCGGGCGACCCCCGCTCTCCGCTCGCTCGTACGCCGACGAGATGCTCGTCTTCCACGGACCGGAGAGCCCGGATCTCGCTCCCCGCGCGGCGCGCGGGGCTCGCCCCCCTAGGGCGACGGACTCCCGGCTCGGGTCACAGCTCCCCAGCCGCCCGCATGCCCCTGGCGCGGGCGGTCTTCGTCGCCGCGTCGGAGCCGAGGAGGTCGAGGACCGCGCGGGCACGGCCCGGCTGGGAGGAGGCGGCCAGTACGCCTCCGCTGAACGTCGAGCTGATGGCGCTCCCGCCCGGCAGCGGACCGGCGATGACGACGCCCGGCAGGTCCATCAGCTCGCTGTGCTGCTGAAAGGCCAGGTCGGCCTGGCCCGGTGACAGCAGACTGCCTGCCGGTACGCCTGGTGACGCCTGGACGAGCCGGTCCTGGAGGGTGTCCGCGAGGTTCAGCCGGGTGATCAGATCGATCAGGGCGTCACCACTGGGTCCTGTCGAGTAGACGATCCTCCGCGCGGACGACAGCGCGGCCCGCAGATCGGATTCCGAGCGCAGAGCCGGGACCGGTGTTCCCTCCGGCACCGCGGCGACGACCTGTGAGACCCACAGGGGGCGTACCGAGTCGCCGAGTACGTGCCCCTGGCCGGCCAGCTCGGCCAGCGCCCCGTCGGCCAGGACGAGCACGTCGGACTCGGCGCCGTCGCGCACCCGCCTCGCGATCTCGACCCCGCCGGCGGAAGCGAAACGCACGGGAAGGCCGTGGGTGAGCCGGATGTGTTCGGTGAGCTCGGCCAGCACGGGCCGTGTCGCCATCGAGGACAGCCCAGAGATCTCTCGGTCCACGTCTCCTCCTTGGTGTCCGGCAGATGGTACGGCGCGCGGTCGGGGGGCTCAACGCCGGTCTGCGAGACTGATCGCGTGAGCGCAACCCGGAGCACAGCGGCCGGAAAGGTCCTTCTGGTCCTTTCGGCCTTCGACCGCGAGCACCCGTCGCAGACCCTGTCGGAGGTCGCCCAGCGGACGGGACTGGCCCTCAGCACCACGCACCGCGTGGTGGCCGAACTGGCGGCGTGGGGGGCTCTGGAACGCGCGGAGGACGGGTCGTGGCACGTCGGGTTGAGGCTCTGGGAGATCGCCTCGGGCTGTCCCCGGACGCAGATCCTGCGCGATGTGGCACTGCCGTTCATGCAGGACCTCTACGAGGTGACCCACGAGAACGTCCAGCTGGCGGTGCGGGAGGGTACCGAGCTCGTGTTCGTGGAGAGGATCGCCGGGCACCGGTCGGTGCAGCTGCTGACGATGGTCGGAACTCGTTTCCCCATCGGGTCCACGGGCATGGGCCGGGTACTGCTGGCGCACGCGCCGCGGGACATCCAGGAGGAGGTTCTCGACGCGCCGCAGCGGGCGTGGACCCCGCACACCGTCACCGACCCGAAGGCGTTGCGGACGGAACTGGACCGCATTCGGCGTGAGCAGGTCTTCGTGAGTGACCGCCAGCTCTCGGAGAGCACGATGGCGGTGGCCGCGCCGGTGCGCATCGGCCGGGCCGGGCCGGTGAGCGCCGCGCTCGGGATCGTGTTCACCGCGCAGGGCGCGAGCCGGGTGCGCGGCCTGCGCGAGCCGCTCCTGCGGGCGGCGTACGGAATCTCGGACGAGCTCGCCAGGCGTACCCGCACCACGGGGTGACGTCCTGGCCGGCTTCCGTCTGGCGGAAACGGCGCTGACCGGCCGCCGTCGAGGCTGTCAACGTTCGGGGTGTTCGAACGTTCACAGCTGCTTGGGAGATGCCATGGCCGACGCCCCCGTCGACTCCATCGCCACGGTTCCGGTCGCGGTGGTCGGTGCCGGGCCGGCCGGGCTCATGCTGGCGCACCTGCTCGGCCGCGCCGGGGTCGAGACGGTCGTCGTCGACACCCGTACCCGTCACGCGATCGAGACGACCCAGCGGGCCGGCATCCTGGAGGCCGATGCCGCCCGGGACCTGATCGACACCGGGGTCTCGGACCGGATCCTGCGCGACGGGCACGAGCACGAGGGCGTCGAGCTGCGCTCGGCCGGGCGGCCGTACCGCGTCGACTTCAAGAAGCTCGTCGGGGCGTCCGTGTGGCTCTACCCGCAGACCGACGTCTTCATCGACCTCGCCGACGCCCGCGAACGCGACGGTGGCACGGTCCACTTCGGCGTCCGCGACACCGAGGTCCTCGACATCACGACCACCGCACCCCGGGTCCGCTACACCGCGCCCGACGGCTCCCGCCACGAGGTCCGGGCCCGGTACGTCGTGGGCGCCGACGGGTCCCGCGGCACGTGCCGCGACCTGGTGCCGGAGAACCGAAGGGCGCGGTACGGCAAGGAGTACCCCTTCGCCTGGTTCGGCATCCTCGCCGAGGCACCGATGAGCGCGCCCGAGCTGGTCTACGCCCACTCCGACCACGGCTTCGCCCTGATCAGCCAGCGCACCGAGTCCGTGCAGCGCATGTACTTCCAGTGCGCCCCCGACGAGTCCGTCGACGCCTGGTCCGACGACCGCGTCTGGGAGACCCTGCAGGCCCGGGTGGCCGGTGAGGACGGTTTCCGGCTGAAGGAGGGGCCGATCACCGAGAAGACGGTGCTGCGGTTCCGCTCCTTCGTACAGGAGCCGATGCGCTGGGGGTCCCTGGCCCTCGCCGGGGACGCCGCGCACACGGTGCCACCGACCGGTGCCCGCGGGCTCAACCTGGCGCTGCACGACGTGAAGGTCCTCGCCGGCGTGCTGCTGAGAGCCCTCGGCGGCGAGGGCGAGGCCGCCCTGGACGACTACCAGCCGCGGGCCCTCCAGCGGATCTGGCGGGCGCAGAACTTCTCGTACTGGATGACCCAGCTGCTCCACACCGTGCCCGGCGGCTCCGCGTACGACCTGCGGCGTCAGCTCGGCGAGCTCGACAACGTGATGGGCACCCGCGCCGGACGCACCTACCTGGCCGAGCAGTACACCGGCTGGCCCACCCGCGACCACGACCACTGACCCTGCCGAGCGGTACACCGGCCGGCCACCCGCGGCCAGGTCCACTGCCCCGGCCGATTGCGAGGCTTCCCATGATCATCGACTGTCACGGTCACTTCACCACCGCACCGTCCCAGCTGTCGGAGTGGCGCGACCGGCAGATCGCGGCGGCCGAAGGCCGCGGCCCCGTCCCGGACCCCGACGAACTGGTCATCGGCGACGACGACCTGCGCGCCGCGGTCGAGGGCAACCAGCTGCGCCTGATGGACGAGCGCGGCAGCGATCTCACCATCTTCTCGCCGCGCGCCAGCTTCATGGCCCACCACATCGGCGACCTCACCGTCTCGTCGGTGTGGGCGCGGATCTGCAACGACCTGGTCCACCGGGTCGGCACCCTCTACCCCGACCGGTTCGCCATGGGCGCGATGCTGCCGCAGTCCCCGGGCGCCGACCCCGCGACCAGCGTGCCCGAGCTGCGCCGCGCGGTCGAGGAGCTCGGCGCGGTCACCGTCAACCTCAACCCCGACCCGTCGGGCGGCCGGTGGACCGCGCCGCCGCTGACCGACCGGAGCTGGTACCCCCTCTACGAGGAGATGGTCGCGTACGACATCCCCGCGATGATCCATGTCAGCACCTCGTGCAACCCGGCCTTCCACACCACCGGCGCGCACTACCTGAACGCCGACACCACGGCGTTCATGCAGCTCCTCCAGGGGGACCTGTTCGCCGACTTCCCGACGCTGCGGTTCGTCATCCCGCACGGCGGCGGGGCGGTTCCGTACCACTGGGGCCGGTTCCGCGGTCTGGCGATGGCGCTGGGCAGGCCGGACCCGGAGACGCTGTTCGACAACGTCTTCCTCGACACCTGCGTCTACCACCAGCCCGGTATCGACCTGCTGACCCGGGTCATCCCCAGCAGATCGGTCCTGTTCGCCAGCGAGATGATCGGCGCGGTCCGCGACATCGACCCACGCACCGGACACCACTTCGACGACACGAAGCGGTACGTGGACACCACCCCGCACCTGTCGGACGAGGACCGCGCCGCCGTGTACTCCGGCAACGCCCTGCGCGTCTACCCCCGACTCGCCGCCCGTCTCGCCACGGCCGGCCGCTGACCCCAGGAGAGGCACCCATGGAACACACCGAGATCGGCGTCGTCCACACCAAGGTCGACCGGGCCGACCCCGAGGCCGTCGCCGCGCTGTCGGCGTTCGGCGTCGCGACGATCCACGAGGCCATGGGCCGGGTCGGGCTCATGCGCCCCTACCTGCGCCCGGTCTACCCGAAGGCACGCATGTGCGGCACCGCAGTCACCGTGCTGCTCCAGCCCGGCGACAACTGGATGCTGCACGTCGCCGCCGAGCAGATCCAGGACGGCGACGTCGTCGTCGCGGCCTGTACGACCGAGAGCGAGGACGGCTTCTTCGGCGAGTTGCTCGCCACCTCCTTCCGCGCCCGGGGCTGCCGTGGCCTGGTCATCGACGGCGGTGTGCGTGACGTCGGTGACCTGGAGGGGATGGACTTCCCGGTCTTCTCCCGAGCGGTCAACGCCAAGGGCACGGTCAAGGCCACTCTCGGCTCCGTCAACGTGCCCGTGGTCTGCGGCAACGCCCTGGTGCGGCCGGGTGACGTGGTCGTCGCGGATGCCGACGGTGTCGTCGTGGTGCCACGCGAACGAGCCGCCGGTGTGGCCGCCGCCGCGACCGCCCGTGAGGCCGCCGAGGAGGACAAGCGCGCGCAGTTCCGGTCGGGAAGGCTCGGCCTGGACATGTACGGCATGCGCGGCCCGCTGGCCGGGCTCGGACTGCGGTACGAGGACTGACGATGACGACCGACTTCCCGAAGACCCCCGGTTGGCTGGACTGGTACGCCGCTCCGAGCCGGCCCCGGTTCGAACTCCCCGCGGGCGCCGTCGACGCTCACTGCCATGTCTTCGGCCCCGGCGCCGAGTTCCCGTACGCCCCCGAGCGCAAGTACACGCCCTGCGACGCGTCCAAGGACCAGCTCTTCGCACTCCGCGACCACCTCGGCTTCGCTCGTAACGTCGTGGTGCAGGCGACCTGTCACGGAGCCGACAACTCCGCCATGGTCGACGCCCTGCGGGCCTCCGGCGGGCTGGCCCGGGGCGTGGCGACGCTGCGGCCCGACGTCACGGACGCGCAGGTGCGGGACCTGCACGAGGCGGGCGTCCGCGGGGTCCGGTTCAACTTCGTCAGACGGCTGGTGGACACGGCACCCCGGCAGGACCTGTGGGACGTCGTCGAGAAGATCGCACCGTACGGCTGGCACGTCGTCGTCTACTTCGAGGCGGCGGACCTCCCCGACCTGCGGGACTTCCTCCTGGCGATCCCGGTCCCACTGGTCATCGACCACATGGGCCGCCCGGACACCACGAAGAGCCCGGAAGGGCTCGACTTCGAGGCGCTCCTGGACCTCATGCGGGCCCGGCCGGACATCTGGTGCAAGGTGACGTGCCCCGAGCGGCTCTCGGTGAGCGGTCCGCCGGCCCTCGACGGGGAGCGGGCGGCCTACCGCGACGTCGTCCCCTTCGCGCGGCGCGTGGTCGAGGAGTTCCCCGACCGGGTGCTGTGGGGCACCGACTGGCCGCACCCCAACCTCACCGGCCACATGCCCGACGACGGCCTGCTCGTCGACTTCGTCCCGCACATCGCGCCGACACCGGAGCTCCGGCGCAAGCTGCTCGTCGACAACCCGATGCGCCTGTACTGGCCCGACGCCTCCTGATCCGCCCTCGATTGGAGCCCCAGCATGTCGCTGGACAAGACCTACAAGCTGGTTCCGGGGACGACCGTCTTCGACTCCGAGCAATCGGCCAAGGGGTACCACCTCAACCAGTTCTGCATGTCGCTGATGACGGCGGAGAACCGCGCGAGCTACCTCGCCGACGAGCGCGCCTACCTGAACGCGTGGCCGCTGCGGGAGGAGCAGAGGCAGGCGCTGCTCGACCGCGACCTCAACGCGGCGATGCGCGAGGGCGGCAACATCTACTTCCTCGCGAAGTGGGGCGCCACGCTGGGGCTTTCGTTCCAGCAGATGGCGGGCTCGATGACGGGCATGACCGAGCAGGAGTACCGCGACATGATGGTCCGCGGCGGCCGCTCGGTCGAGGGGAACCGGATCGACCACGCCGTCCTCGAAGCGGCCCACGCGATCGGGGCACCGGCCGTGCACGCGGAGGTCACCGGCGCCGTCTTCACCTCGCACGTGCCGGCGATCGGCGCGGCACTGGACCACGGCAAGACCGACGAGCCGTACTGGCGGCCGGTCTTCGAGGGGTACGAGTACTCCAGGAGGTGGCAGCGGGAGAACGTCCCCGACGTGGTCTTCCTGGTGTACAACGACCACGCCAGCGCCTTCGACCAGTCGGTGATCCCGACCTTCGTCCTCGGCACCGGCGCCTCCTACCCCACCGCCGACGAGGGCTACGGGCCCCGCCCCGTGCCCGGCATCGAGAGCGACCCCGATCTGGCGGCGCACATCGCGCACTCGCTGATCCGGGACGACTTCGACCTCACACTCGTCAACGAGATGACGGTCGACCACGGGCTCACCGTGCCGCTGTCGCTGATGTTCGGCGACGTCGAGCGGTGGCCGTGCAAGGTCATCCCGTTCCACGTCAACGTGGTGCAGTACCCCGTCCCCTCGGGCGCCCGGTGCTTCAGGCTCGGCCAGGCCCTGCGCAGGGCGATCGAGTCGTACGACCGGCCGGTGAAGGTGCAGGTGTGGGGCACCGGAGGCATGAGCCACCAGCTCCAGGGGCCACGCGCCGGTCTGATCAACCGGGAGTGGGACAACGCGTTCCTGGACCGGCTGGTCGAGGACCCGGCCGGGCTGGCCGAGACACCCCACCTGGAGTACGTCGAGGAGGCCGGCTCCGAGGGGATCGAGCTGGTCATGTGGCTGATCGCCCGCGGCGCGATGAGCGACGTCGACGGCTCCGGCGAGGTCGAGGTCAAGCACCGCTTCTACCATGTGCCGGCGTCCAACACCGCCGTCGGACACCTGATCCTGGAAAACCACCCGCGGGTCGACGAGCCCGCCGTGAAGGAGTGACATGACGGACGAACGGAACGTACGGATCGCCCTGGTCGGCGGTGGTGCCTTCGGTGCCAAGCACGCGGCCGCGCTGAAGCGCATCGAGGGCGTCGAGGTGACCGCCGTGGTGACCAGCACCCTCGAACGCGCCCGGGAGTTCGCCGCCGAGCATGGCGTGGGGCGCGCCGTCGCCTCCCTCGACGAGGCGCTGGCGAGGGACGACGTCGACGCCGTCGTCCTCGCCACGCCCACCCCGATGCACGCCGCGCAGACGCTGGCCTGCCTCGAAGCGGGCAAGCACGTCCAGGTGGAGATCCCGCTCGCCGCCTCCCTCGCGGACGCCGAGGAGTGTCTGGCGGCGCAGCGGGGCACCGGGCTCGTCGCGATGGTGGGCCACACCCGCCGCTTCAACCCCAGCCACCAGTGGGTGCGGCAGCGGATCGCGGCCGGTGAGTTCGCTATCCAGCAGATGGACGTGCAGACGTACTTCTTCCGCCGCGAGAACCTCAACGCGCTCGGGCAGCCGCGCTCCTGGACCGACCACCTGCTGTGGCACCACGCCGCGCACACCGTCGACCTGTTCGCGTACCAGACCGGATCGCCGATCGTGCAGGCCAACGTCGTGCAGGGTCCGATCCACCCCGAGCTGGGCATCGCGATGGACATGTCGATCCAGCTGAGGGCGGGGAACGGCGCCATCTGCACCCTGTCACTGTCGTTCAACAACGACGGGCCGCTGGGCACGTTCTTCCGCTACATCGGCGACACCGGCACCTACCTCGCCCGGTACGACGACCTCTTCACCGGCAAGGACGAGCCGATCGACGTGAGCGGGGTGGACGTGTCGATGGACGGCATCGAGCTCCAGGACCGCGAGTTCGTCGCCGCGATCCGTGAGGGCCGCGAGCCGAACTCCTCCATCGCCCAGGTACTGGCCTGCTACCGGACCCTGGCGGCCCTGGAGGAGCAGCTGAACGCTGTCACGGGCTCGTGACCACGGTGACCGACGGAGACGGGGGCGGGAGGGCGGGGCGCGGGGCGTGCGCCCCGCGCCGGGTCGGGCCCTTCGAGGTCCACGGGGGCCGTTGCCACGGGGCCGCGCTCGCCGGGATCGACGAGCGCTGTGGCCGGGCGGGTTGAGGCAGAGCAGTGCCGGGGGCGGTACCGCCCGTGTGGTCGGTACCGCCCCCGGCATGTGTACGGGTCCGGACCGTCGGTGTCCCACGGCCGGGTCCGGTTGTTTCACCGGTGAGGAGGCCGCACCCGCCCCCGGTGGAGCAAGAGGTGCCGCCCACGCCGTGGCCGGTGAGGCCGGCGGCGTGGGCGGCACCTGTCAGGCGTAGTGGCGGTAGACGGCCCGGGCGACGCAGGCCGGCTTCGAGCTGCCGTCGACCTCGACGGTGAACGTCAGTGGCATCTGCACGCCGTCGCCCTCGACCTTGTCCACCGTGCCGACGGCGCCGTGCAGGCGGATCCTGGAGCCGACCGGCACGGGGCTGGGGAAACGGACCTTCTCCAGGCCGTAGTTGACGCTCATCCTGGTACCGCTGATCTCCAGCAGCTCGCCGAAGAGCGGGATGATGAGCGAGAGGGTGAGGTAGCCGTGGGCGATCGGGCCGCCGAAGGGCCCCTTCTGGGCCTTCTCGGGGTCCGTGTGGATCCACTGGTGGTCGTCGGTGGCGTCGGCGAAGGTGTTCACCCGGTCCTGGGTGATCTCGTGCCACGCGGTGCGGCCGAGGTCGGTTCCGCTGAGGGCCCTGAGTCCGTCGAGGCCGTGGGCGAGAGTGGGCATGGAGAGACCTTTCGGTGGGGAGAGCCGCTGAGCGCGGCCCGGGGAGCGTGCCGCCGGCACGTCGGTCACGGGTGGGGGCGCTCGGAGGCACCGGCCGCGTAGGTGTCCCGCACGAGGGGTTTGATGATCTTTCCGGAGGCCGTACGGGGAAGCTCTTCGGTCACGACGAGGGACGTGGGGATCTTGTACTTGGCCAGCAGGCCCCGAAGGTGGCCGAGGATGCCGTCCTCATCGGCGTGAGCGTCGGGCTTGAGGACGACGACGGCGCGGCCGACCTCTCCCCAGACCGCGTCGGGCAGGCCGATGACCGCGCATTCGGCGACGGCGGGATGGGTGAGGAGCGCGTCCTCCACCTCGGCCGGGTACACGTTCTCCCCGCCCGAGACGAACATGTCCTTGACCCGGTCGACGATGTAGGCGTACCCGTCGCCGTCCGTCCTGGCGATGTCACCGGTGCGCAGCCAGCGACCGTCCGCGAAGGCGGCGTCGGTGTCCTCCGGCCGTTCCCAGTAGCCGGTCATGACGTGGGGGCCCTGGACCAGGATCTCCCCCCGCTGTCCCGGTGCGGCCTCGCTGCCGTCCGGCAGGACCAGGCGCGTGTCGGTGAAGAAGTGCGGCACCCCGGCGGAGCCCGCCTTGGCCGAGGTCTGCTCCCGGTCGAGGAAGAGGACCCCGGGGGAGGCCTCGGTCATGCCGTAGCCCTGGCTGAAGGCCAGGCCGCGGTCGAGGTACGCGGCGATGGTGCGGGCGGGCACGGGAGCGCCGCCGCAGTTGAGGGTACGCAGACTGGACAGGTCGGCGGTCTCCCAGCCGGGGCGGGCGGCCATGGCGTCGTACATGGTGGGGACGCCGAACATGTACGTCACGCGCAGGTCCTCGATCAGTTCCAGGACGCGGTCGGCGTCGAACGCGCCGAGGAGAACGACCCGGCCGCCCTTGAGCAGGGTCGGCAGGCAGGTCATGTTGAGGCCGGCGGTGTGGAACAGCGGGGCCACGACGAGGGTCACCTCGTCGCCGGCCAGATCGGTGTCGACGAGGACGTTGACGCTGTTCCAGGTGATGTTGGCGTGGGAGAGGACGGCGCCCTTGGGACGGCCGGTGGTGCCGGAGGTGTACATGATCATGCACGGGTCCCCGGGCGCCACGGCCTCGTCCAGCGGACCGGTCCCGGCGTCGGCGAGCAGCGTCTCGTAGTCGAGGGCTCCGTCCTGGCCGGGGCCGGCGACCGCGATCCGGTGCCGAACCCCCGCCTCGGCCGCCGCGGTTCCGGCGACCTCGGTCTGCTCGGGCGCGTACAGGAGGACGGTGCTGCCCGAGTCGGTCAGGTTGTACGCGAGTTCCGGAGCCGCCAGCCGCGTGTTGAGCGGGACGAAGACCGCCCCCAGCGTCCCGGCGGCGAACAGGGCCTCCAGGAAGGCCGGATGGTTGGGGCCGAGGTAGGCGATCCGGTCTCCCCGCGCCACACCCAGCGCGCGCAGGGCGTGGGCGAGGCGCCGGACCCGCCCGTTCAGCTCGCGGTAGGTCAGGGCACGGCCGTCGTGGACGACGGCGATCCGGTCGGGGGTCTTGCGGGCCCTGCGTGCCGGCCAGGAGCCGATGCCTTGGTTCAACACGAGCGGTTCCTTCAGTCGGTGCGGAGGCCGAGCAGGCGGGCGGCGTTCTCCTTCAGGATCTTGGGCCGGACCTCGGGCCTGATGTCGAGCTTCTCGAAGTCGGCGAGCCACCGGTCGGGGGTGATGACGGGGTAGTCGGAGCCGAAGAGGACCTTGTCCTGGAGCAGGGTGTTGGCGTAGCGGACGAGCTGCGGCGGGAAGTACTTCGGGGACCAGCCGGACAGATCGATGTACACGTACGGCTTGTGGGTGGCCACCGCCAGGGCCTCGTCCTGCCAGGGGAAGGAGGGGTGGGCGAGGATGATCCGCAGCTCGGGGAAGTCGACGGCGACGTCGTCGACCAGCATGGGGTCCGAGTACTTCAGCCGGACGCCCCCGCCGCCCGGGACACCGGCGCCGATCCCGGTCTGGCCGGTGTGGAAGAGGGCGGGCACGCCGAGTTCCTCGATGGCCTCGTACAGCGGGAAGGCGAGCGGGTCGTTCGGGAAGAACGCCTGGATGCTCGGGTGGAACTTGAAGCCGCGGACGCCGTACTCCTCGACCAGCCGCCGGGCTTCGCGCACGCCCGCGCGGCCCTTGTGCGGGTCGACGCTCGCGAAGGGGATCAGCACGTCGGCGTGGGCGGCGCAGCTCTCGGCGATCTCCTCGTTGGAGATCCGCGCGTGGCCGGTGGCGTGCTCGGCGTCGACGGTGAACACCACCGCCGCCATGCGGCGCTCCCGGTAGTGCTCGGCCATCTCCTCGATGGTCGGCTGCCGGTGGCCGTGGGCCTTGAAGTACTTCTCGGAGGCTCCGAACAGCTCCGGGCTCAGGGCCCCGTGGCCGTCCTTGGACACCTCCGCGTGCGTGTGGACGTCGATCGCGGTGATCCGGTCGAGGTCGAGGTCGAGCGAGAGGTCGGCCATGTCACGCCTCCGGGGCCTGCGGCGCGGGGATGCCGTAGGTCTCGGGCTCGGCTCCGACGCCACCCGGCCACTCGGCGGCGATGGCCCCGGCGCTCCAGCCGCCGTCGGCGAACGCGACCGCCTTCTCCTTGGGGTGCGCCCACAGGGCCAGCCGGTCGCCGCCGATGCCGATCGCCTGCCCGGTCACCCCGTCGGAGTCGTCCGAGGCCAGGAACGTGATCAGGGCGGCGACGTCCTCGACGGTGCCGAGGCCCTCGCCCTTGCGCAGCCGGTCCGGCAGCGGCTCGCCGGTCTGCTCGGACTTCTCGATCGCGGGCGCGAACGCCGGGACGGTCCTGGTCATCTCGGTGGCGGCGACGGGGACGACGGCGTTGACGGTGATGCCCGCGCGGCCCAGCTCCATGGCCCAGGTGCGTGCCATCGCGACGATGCCGGCCTTTGCGGCGGCGTAGTTGGTCTGGCCGAAGTTGCCGCGCTGCCCGGCGGGGGAGGAGATGAGGACGAGGCGGCCGCCGGTGCCCTGCTCGCGCATGCGGACGGCCGCCGCGCGGGCGCAGGTGAAGGTGCCGCGGAGGTGGACGCGGACGACGTCGTCGAAGTCGTCGTCGGTCATCTTCCAGAGGACGCGGTCGCGCAGGATGCCGGCGTTGGTGACGAGCACGTCCAGGTGTCCGTACTCCCGCACCGCGGCGTCCACCAGCTGCCGCGCCGTCTCGCTGTCGCCCACCGCCGCGACGACGCCGGTGGCCGTGCCGCCCTCGGAGGTGATCGAGGCGACGGCGGCGTCGACGACGGCCCGGTCGACGTCGTTGACGACGACGGCGGCGCCGGCCGCGGCGAGCGCCTGCGCGTATGCCAGGCCGAGACCGCGTCCGCTGCCGGTGACGACGGCGACCTTGCCCTGAAGATCCATGAGAGGTGCCTCTCGTAAGGGGTGAAAGGTGTGAAAGGGGGCGTGCCGAGGGCGCCGGTTTGGCCGCGTTCGACAGGAATCCTGATGAACATCAGTCTGTGCAATCAACAGGATTCCTGTCAATGGCCTACTGTGAGGAGGTGCCGCCGGGGCGGCGGCACCTGCCGGGGGCTTCGTGGGCCCCCCGAGCGGACGACCACCCGGGAGGACCGACGTGAGCACCTCGCTGCTCTACCTGCTGAAGAGGACGGAGCTGGCGGTGCGCGCCCGCCTCGACGAACTGCTCAAGCCCGCCGGGATCACGGCGCTGCAGTACACCGCTCTGACGGTGTTGGAGCGGCGCGACGGCGTCTCCGCCGCGCAGCTCGCCCGTGACTCCTTCGTCACCGCCCAGTCGATGGCCGACATGGTCCGGACGCTGGAGGGTCGCGACCTGATTCGCCGCGAGCCCAATCCCGCCAACCGCCGCGAACGCCTCATCCTGCTGAGCGACCCGGGGCGGCGACTGCTCGCCGAGTACGCCGGACCGGCCCGCCGTCTCGAGGAACGCATGGTCGCCGACCTGAGCGCCGAGCAGGTCGGCGTGCTCCGGGAGGGGCTGATCGTGGCGTGGCGGTCCCTGTCCTAGCCGGAGACGTGGCCACGGTCACGCGATGGCCCGCGCAGTCGCCGCGCGGGCCGCGACGCCGCGACGCGAGCGCGTACACGCGGATGACGACGGCATCGTCCCCGTCCGGGCGGGCGAGCCCGACGAAGACGGTCTCCGCGAGCCGGCGGTGGGCGGGGGCGTCCGTGCGGAAGACCGGCGAGGTGCGGTAGTAGTGCCCGGCCTCGGAGCCCCGCACCTCTCCGTCGAACTGGTCCGGGGTGTCGGCCTCGGGGCGGTAGTAGCCGCGATTGACGATGTCGATCACGGCGCCGTCCTCCGGCCGGAGGAGATGACGGGCCTCCAGCTCGCAGACCTCCCCGCGGGTGCTGCTCCAGTCGCCGCCGCCGGGAAGGACCTCTCCGCGCAGGCGGGGCCCGCTCACGCTGCCCCCGGTGATGGGGGTGAACTCGGTGACCTCTCCGTCACCGTGGCCGATGTGCAGTGTCTCGGACACCTCGGCCCTGATCTCGAACGCGAAGTCGAGGGCGGGAGTGAAGGACATGGTGGTGCTCCGCTTCTGTGAGACGGTCACGTCGTGCTCTTGACGCGTTGGCTCATCAGATGCAAGCCCGAGGAGCTCCTGCTGCGCACGCTCTGGATCGAGATGCTCTCGACGGCGTCCGCCGACCCGGGCGGCGTCGACCGCGTCGAGCCGCGCGAGGCGCGCTCCGAGTTCTTCGACGCGTCCCTCGCCGCGGGAGTCCCGGACGCGGCCCTCGCCGCGGGAGTCCCGGACGCGGCCCTCGCCGCGGGAGTCCCGGACGCGGCCCTCGCCGCCGGCATGCTCTCCCTGGTGACCCGCGGCTCCTACGTCTCCACCATCGAGGAGCCGGCCCACTGGACACCCGAGCGGGCCGGGCGCGTCGCCCAGAGCGATCGTGGACGCCCTCATCAGTGACTGAGGAAGGGCCCCGAATCCTTCCGGGGTACCGGGGCGCTCACACGGGAACTCCTACGGGAGCCCTGGGACGAACCGTGGTGGATTCGGCAAGACGTTGTCACCGAACCGTGAAGCACGCGCGCGAAGCTGGTCCCACCACAGCGCGGTTCGTGCGCTGTCATCGGGGGGAGTACCACCATGAGCGCCGTTCGCAGAGCCGTCGTCGTCCTCGTCGCCGTGTCCGCAGTTACCCTGACCGGCTGTGGGCCCTCCGAGGACGGCGCCGCGGGTGGGACCGAGGTGCCGACCGCGACGCCCTCCGCGTCCCTCTCCCCGTCCACGCCCGTCAAGCCGCCGAAGCCCCTCACACCGACGACGACAGCCAAGCCGACGCCTGCCAAGCCGACGGCTCCCGCCAAGCCGACGTCTGCCAAGCCGGTCTCGCCGTCGACCGATCCGGACTACGACGTCTTCCCTTGCAGCACCTACGACGTGACGTTCACCGCGAGCCTGGCCGAGCCCACCACCAGCAGCTACCTGTTGAAGATCACCAACAGGACCGGCAAGCCGTGCCGGGTGCTCGGCCACCCCGTCGTGACCTTCGGCGACCTCGACGGGCGGGCGACGGAACGCGGCACGGCCCCCGGCATCGAGGAGGCCATCCGGCTCGCACCGGGCCAGTCCGCCTACGCGGGGCTCATGGGCGGCCTGAAGGACTCCAAGAGCAAGACGGTCTCCTCGATCGCGATGACCATGAGCACCGAGTCCGACCTGAAGCAGGTGCCGCTCAAGGCCTCGACACCCGGCCTCAACGTCTCCACCGGCAACTCCGTCACCGCCTGGATGGACAACGCCGAGGACGCGCTCAGCCTGTGACCGGGCCGCCCGCGGCCCCGGTGGTGCCCTCGGCCCAGGCCGTGCCCTCCGTCCCGGTGATGCCTTTCGCCCCGGACGGCGCGGCCTCCGCCCCGCCGGTGTCGACGGCCTCGGCGTCTGCCGTGGCCGCGAGGTGGGCGTACCGCTGCCTCAGTTCCCTCTTCAGGACCTTGTGGCTCGGGCCGAGCGGCATCGAGTCCGTGCGCACCACGATCCGGGGGTACTTGTGCCTGCCGAGCCTCGTACGCGACCAGTCCCGGAGCTCGTCCTCCGAGAACGCGACGGCGCCGTCCGGAGGGCCGGCCTCACCCGTCGTCGGGACCACGACGGCGCACACCTCCTCGCCGTGCGCCGGGTGCGGGAGCCCGATCACGGCCACCTCGGCCACCGACGGGTGGTCGAGGAGGACCTCCTCCACCTCCCGCGGGTAGATGTTGAAGCCGCCCCGGATCACGAGGTCCTTCTTCCGGTCGACGACGCTGACGAAGCCGTCGGAGTCCTTGGTGCCCAGGTCGCCGGTCCTGAACCAGCCGTCCACCAGGGCTTTCGCCGTCTCCTCCGGGCGGCCGAAGTAGCCCGCGAAGACGTTGTGGCCCCGTACGACGATCTCCCCGAGCACGCCGGCGGGCAGCAGCTCGACCGAGTCCTCGACGTCCGCGCGCGCGATGCCGACGTCCACGCCCCACACGGGGTGACCGACGGTGCCGGGCAGCACCCCGAACCCGGGGTGGTGCACGGTGGCGCTGGGCGAGGTCTCCGAGAGCCCGTACCCCTCCAGGATCTGCGCGCCGAACACCTCGGCGGCCTCCCGGTGGACCGAGACGGGCAGCGGCGCTCCGCCCGACACGCAGTACCGGGGCTTGGGCAGGGTCGAGGAGGGTCGCGCGCGGGCCGCCGCGAGCAGTGCGACGTACATCGTGGGGACGCCGTGGAACACCGTGACGCCCTCCTCGACCATCAGGTCGAGTGCCCGGTGCGGATCGAAGCGGGTCTGCATCACCAGCGTGCCGCCGATACGGAAGAGGGCGTTCATCGACACGGACTGGCCGAAGGTGTGGAAGAGCGGGAGACAGCCGAGGGCCACGTCCTCGCGGCTCAGGTCGATGACGTCGAAGGCGTTGACCGTCGCGTTCATGACGAGGTTCAGATGCGTCAGGATCGCCCCCTTGGGCCGTCCCGTGGTCCCGCTCGTGTAGAAGATCACCGCCGGGTCGCCGGGATCGGTGCTCTCGTACGAGGTAAGGGGCCCCACCGCCCCCGCGACCGCCTCCAGGGTGTCCACCCAGGCTTCCGACGCGGACCCCTCGACCGTCCGCGCGCCGATCACGGGAACACCGGCGGTGGCAGCGGCGGCGGCGCCGGTCTCCATGAGCCCCTCGGCGCAGACGAGGAGGCGCACGTCGGCGTCGCGGAGCACGTACGCGATCTCGTCGGCGGTGAGGAGGAGATGGACAGGTACCACGACCGCGCCCGTCGCCAGGATGGCGTAGTAACTCCTGGGAAATCCCGCGCAGTTGGGCATCATGAGCGCCACGCGGTCCCCCTGCCCGATGCCGAGGCCACGCAGGGCTCCGGCCTGCGCCAGGGCTTCGGCCCAGAGCCGCGCGTAGGTGATCCGGACTCCGCCGTCCACGACGGCGACGCGGTCGGCGTGGCGGTGGGCGGACTCGGCCAGGACGGCGGCGAGCGACAGGGTCATCGAAGTCTCCTCATCGAAGTCGCCAGGTTCATCGAAGGCTCCGGGCATCGAAGTCTTGAGGGGCGGCGAGGCTGTGGTCGGCCCGTCGCCCCCGATCCCCGGGACGACGCGCACTGCCTCACCTCACCGTGATCACCCGGCGACGGACAAGGCTTCCCCGGTGAGGCGGGATCCGCGCACAGGAGTCCGCTCGCGGGCTGTACCGGCGCACAACACCCACTCGCACGGGGCCACTTCGACGGGACGGCCCTCGGCGAGGCAGGCGTTGGTCGGGCGCACAGATCCCCGGGCCGTTCCGGTGTGCCGGTGACCCGTCTGCGGACGCGCCCCCTGCCCCCACGGCCAGGACCGTGTTCTGGTGAGCCCTCCTCCCTCCCCACCCGTGCCCCGGAGAGCCATGACCGCCTACGTCCTCCTCGCCGCCGAGCCGTCCGTGTCCGCCGGTGACACGCGGAGCGCGGTCCTGATCGGCTTCCTTCTCGTCGTCGTCGCCGCACTCTTCGCCTGCCTGCTCCTGGGGCCGCAGCGCGAGGAGGCGGAGAGCTTCTACGTCGGCCGGCGCAGGGACAAACCCCTGCGCAACAGCCTCGCGCTGGCCGGCGACTACGTCTCCTCGGCGACCGTGGTGGGCACGGCGGGGACCGTCGCCCTCATGGGGTTCGACGGCCTGTTCGTCGCGGGCAGCACGCTGGCCGCCCTCGTCGTCCTGCTCTTCCTCGCCGGCCCTCTGCGGGCGCGTGGACGGTTCACCCTCGCCGACGTCTTCGCGGACCGGGCGCCGGGGACGGCGGTCCGGGTCACGGCGGCCGTCGTCACCCTGCTCGTGTGTCTGCTCTACCTCGTCGTGCAGCTCTCCGCGGTGGCACTGGTGACCGCGCAGCTCCTGGGCCTGGAGACCGTCGGCGCCCAACGCGCGATCGCCGTGATGACCGGGGTGCTCATCACGTGCGCCACGGCCGTCGGCGGGATGCGCGGCGCCACCGCACTGCAGACGGCGAAGTCGGTCGTCGTCCTGATGGCGCTGACCCTGGTCGCCGGCGCGCTCCTCGCCCGCTTCGGCTGGAGTCCGGCCGCCCTGCTGGACGCCGCCGGGGCGACCAACGGTGCCGGTCGGGCGTACTTCCGGCCGGGACTCCTGCAGCGTTCCAACCCGAGCGCCAGCTGGGGCTTCGACTTCGTCGGGCTGCAGCTCAGCATCGTGCTCGGAGCGGCCGTGATGCCGCACGTCCTGATGCGGCTGCACGCCACGCCCGGCCCCGTCGCGGCGCGCCGCTCCGTTCGCGGGGCGCTGGTCGTCGTCGGGGCCGTCCTCGCGTTCACCGTGCTGATCGGTCTGGGTACCGCGGCGACCGTCGGAGGCGCGAAGCTTGCCGCGGTGAGCCCCGGAGGAACCGGCGCGCTGATGCTCACCACCGGCACCCTCGCCGGGGGCCCCGGCTCCGGGCCGGGAGCGGTGCTCTTCGTCCTCGTCGCCACCGCCGTCTTCGCGACCTCACTCGCCGTCATCGCGGGCATCACCCTGACTGCCTCGGCCGCGATCGGCCACGACCTCTACCGGCACGCACTGCGCCGTACGGACGGTCAGGACAGGGGAGTCGAGATCCGCACCGCCCGCTGGGGCGCGGTCGCCGTGAGCGCGGTGGGCATCACGCTCACGTACGCGGCCCTGGCGTGGAACATGCAGATGTTCAGCTGGGTCGCTCTCGCCCTCGCGGCCTCCAGCCTCCTGCCCGCCCTGGTCTACTCCCTCTTCTGGGTCCGCTTCACCGAGCGGGGCCTGCTGTGGACCCTCGCGGGCGGCGCGGCCTGCGTCCTCGTCCTCCAGGCCTTCACCCCCGTGGTCTCGGGCATCCCCTCGTCGCTCCTCCCGCATCACGACTTCGCCTGGCTGCCCGTCCAGTCCGTCGCCCCGGTCTCCATCCCGGCCGGATTCGCCCTCGGCTGGCTGGGCAGCGTCACGGGCAGGCCCTCCCGCCCCGGCGGTGACGCCGCCGTGCTCCGCGACACCGCGCTGCTCCCGCGTCACCGACGGGCCACACCCGAGACGGCGGGCACGGCCCGTGACACGCAAGGCTAGGTCGTGTGCGGCCGATCGCTCCGGCACCACACCCCTGGATATCCTATCTGCCCACGTCCACCAGGAAGGACAGCCGGCCGTTCGCCGCGCGGAACACGGCGTGCCGCGGGGTCGGTTCGCTGTACGAGGACGCCGACGTGACCGGAATGACGCACCCCTCCACCGTCCTGAGGCACTTGTCCAGCGCGGTCTCGACACCCCCGACCGCGGCCATACCCGGCAGCTGCCTCATCCATTGGCCGACCGTGGCGAGCTCGTCGGCGCACAGGTCGTCGCACGCGTCGTCCTTCGTGTACGTCACCCGCTCCAGGTCCTCCGGGGTGCGGGACGCGGAGGCCCTGGTGAAGCCCGAAGGGGCGGTGAGTGCCTCGGCCGCGCGCCGGTTGTCCTCGTAGTCCTGGCCGTCGCTGGCCTTGGTGTAGACGGCGTAGCCGGTCACCGACGCCGCTGCGAGCACCAGCACCGCCAGACCGGACAGCACGGCCCGACGGCGTGGGCTGCTCCGGCTGGACGCGGCAGCGGGTGGTGCGGCGGACCCCGGTCCGACGGTCGGCTGAGCGGCGAGGTCCTGGGCGGTCAGGCTCCACGACGGCGCGGTGGGCACCGCCGGGGGAGCGGCCGGGGTCACCGGGGGAGCGGACGGCGCCGAGGCGGCCTGGGTCAGGAGGGCTCGCAGCTCCTCCACGGGCAGGCGCGCGCCCGGATCCTTGTGCAGCAGTCCGTCCAGCACGGGGCCGAGGGTCCCGGCCCGCGTGGCCGGAGCGGGTTCCTCTGTCGCGACGGCGACGAGTACCGCGCTGGGAGCCGTCCCCTCGAACGGAGCACGCCCCTCCACCGCGGCGTAGAGCGTCGCGCCCAGGGACCACAGATCCGACTCGGCCGTCGCGGGAAGACCCCGAACCTGCTCAGGAGCCATGAACGCGGGCGTCCCCATGATCATGCCGGTTGCCGTCAGGGTGGCATCCCCCTCAAGGGCGGCGATCCCGAAGTCCGTCAGGACGACCCGGCCCTCTTCGAGAAGGATGTTGGCGGGCTTGATGTCGCGGTGCGTGATCCCCATCCGATGCGCGGCGCCGAGCGCGGCGACCACCTGCAGGCCGATGTCGGCCACCTGCCGCGGCGGAAGCGCGCCCTGTGCGGCGATGAGGTCGGCCAGGGAACCGCCGTCCACCAACTCCATGACGATCCATGGCCGTCCGTCAGGTCCGGCTATCCGGTCGTGAACGGTGATGATCCCCGGATGCTTCAGCCGGGCGGCCGCTCTGGCCTCACGGTCGAGCCTGGCTATCCAGTTCTTCCGCTCGGCATCCCCCAGATACTCGGGCAGCCGCAACTACTTGACGGCGATGTCGCGCCCCAACTGCTCATCGTGCGCCCGCCAGACCGCACCCATACCGCCCTGGCCGAGAAGGTGCGTCAACCGGTAGCGGCCCGCGAGGAGTTTTCCGTGATCGTCATTCACGGACGGACTATAGTCGGGTTGCCCTCCACGCGCGGGGGATGCTCGTGCGAACGACCGGGATGTGCCGGCCGCAGGGGGCGGAGGAAGAGAACGCCTGGGCGATTCGCCGGGCCAGAGCATTCCCGCGCGTCTCGTGGAGGTGGTGGGGGAGGCGAGGATCCGAAGGGCTCCCGCATCGGGTGGCGAGGGCCAGAGCCGCTCGTACGTCGGGTTCACCGCAGGCCGTCATCCGAGTGCGGGCAGTGTCCGACCCTCGTGGCCCCTGGCCGCCACGTCAGTGGCAGTGGGGCACTGAACGCGGTTCAAGGCGGTCCGTAGAGGAATGGCATCCCGAAGCTCGTGCCGCGTGGGCCGCATGCCGACAGTGCCGCCCCCGGACCTTCACCTCCCTCAGCAGCCGATGAGAATCCCCTGAAGCGCTATGTTCCGTTTGTGTGGATATCCTGTCCGGTGTGATCGACTCTGGACGGCTAGGGCTCCGGCTGCGGCCACGGCTTGGCCGACGCCGTGGCCAGGGGGCGCTTGTGCGGCTGTCGCCGGTCATCCTGACCATCGTGATCGCCGGTCTGGCCTACACCACACCGCCGGAAATGGCATTCAGCCGCCTCCTGCCCGCCGCACCGGCTCTGGCCGCCTCCATGTGGCCGGTCCTGCCCACCGTCCTGCTCGGCACGGTCTGCCTGCTGCTGATGATCGGCCTCAGCCTCGTCTTCCCCGACCTGGGAACGTGGTGGACGGCCGCGGGGATCATCGCGGTCACCGTGGCCGCCGCGTACGGAAGCCACGTACGGCTGAAGCGGGAGCGCACCCTCCTCCAGGTACGGCTCGTCGCCGACGCGGCGCAGCAAGTGGTGCTCAGCCCGATGCCACGCCGCTTCGGGAACGTCGAGATCGAGTCGCTGTACCTCGCGGCCGCGGCGGAGGCCCGCATCGGAGGGGACTTCTACGAGGCGATCGACACGCCGTACGGCGTCAGACTGCTCATCGGTGACGTCAGGGGCAAGGGCCTGCCGGCGGTGGGAGCGGCCGCGGCCATCGTGAACGCCTTCCGCGAGGCCGCCTACAGCGAGGCCGACATGGTCCACGTCGCGCGCAGGCTCGATGCCAGCTGCACGCGCTACAACGGCGCCTATCCCCCCGAAGGCACGATGGAGCGCTTCGCCACCGCGCTGCTCGTCGAGATCCCGAACGACGGCGGGCGGATCGACGTCCTCAACTGCGGGCACCCGCCTCCGCTGCTCCTCAACCACAGGACTCTCCGTGTCCTCGAGTCGAAGACCCCCTCACCTCTGCTCAGCCTCGCCGACCTGCTGGGTGATCACTACAACGTCGACACCTGCGACTACGCCCCCGGTGACCTCCTGCTCCTCTACACCGACGGGATCGCCGAGGCGCGCGATCGTAGCGGCGAGTTCTTCCCGCTGGCGGCCTGGATGCGCCGACAGCCCCTGACGCCACCCCGCGACCTTCTCGCGACGCTCCACCACGACCTCCTCCGCTACACCAGAGGACGCCTCGACGACGACATCGCCGCCCTCGCGGTGCGCCTGTGTGACGACCGGGTAGCCCCGTCCCGGTGAGCGGCTCGTCGGGACAGCGTGCGCAGGCGACCGGCCACGGCACCGGGCCGAGAAGCCCGGCCTGGCCAAGACGCGGGCCAGGCCGGACGAGGCGCACCCTCTGAGCGTCACCGCCGCCTCCCGCCCCACAACCCCGTACGCCGTCGTGACCGCTCTCCCGACGAGCACCGGCGCCACGCCGCAGGTCGGACTACCTTTGCTGTGCGCGGTGGACGACGCGCTCCCGCTCTTCCCGGCAGCGTGGTCGGAGCCAGGTCAGTGGCCGCCGGGGCTGGGGATGCACGAGCCGTCCATGGTGCGCCCGAC
This sequence comes from Streptomyces sp. Qhu_M48, assembly GCF_051305195.1. Lineage (NCBI taxonomy): Bacteria > Bacillati > Actinomycetota > Actinomycetes > Kitasatosporales > Streptomycetaceae > Streptomyces > Streptomyces sp. Qhu_M48. The sequence continues at coordinate 3,925,257 of NZ_CP195432.1, forward strand.
GACCTCGGCGGTTGCCGTGCCGTTCTCCTCCAGGTGGCCGTTCACACAGACCTTTCCGCGCCCGCCGCCGACGGTGATGCTCTTGGCCGGCGCCCCGAAGGCATCGTCCCGTACCTCGACAGCGTTCGACCGAAGGCCAAGGGCCTGGGCGGCGGCTGCCCGCACCTCCGCCTGGTCGACGGGCTTCCCCGCGAGCTTCGCGAGCGCGGCGCGGAGGGCCTCGGCCTTCCCCGCCGCCTCGGCGCGCTGCTGGTCGCTTATCTCGAACTCACGCCGGTAGCCGTGGTTCTCGGCGTACCGCTTGTCGGGGTCGTACGAGATGCACGGTACCGGTGTCGCGAGCGGCGGCTCGTTCGGCATGGGACAGACAGGCATTCCGGACGGTGACGAGGCGGCTCTCGGATCGTCGGCGGCGTCGGCGCATCCGGCGGCGAGAGCGGCCAGCAGGAGGAGGCCGACGGCGGCGGTGGCACGGTGCTGATGGGTGCGCATGGCGCTCATCCTGCCCGAACGCCGCCCTGGGCGAGGGGGCAGCGGCCGGTGGGGCAGGCGCGCGAGACCTCTCGCGACGCGGGCGACCACGTCGGCGACGGGTCTGGCGGAGCTCACCGCGGAGTGCGGCGCCCACTGATCCGAGCCACGATCGGGCCGCACGACGACCGAGCACGGGTGGGTACCTGGACCGCCTGCGGACCACCGATCGGGTGCTGTCCTGTGCCTGTGCCTGTGCCTGTGCCTGTGCCTGTGCCCGGGCCCGGGCCCCTGCCCGTGGCGTGCCGCGCCCACGACCGGACTCGTGTGGCTGCGGCCCCGACGCCGGTTGGGCATCGGGGCCGCAAGCACACGGCTCGGGGGCTCTGTCCCCCGTTCCGCACCTTCCTCGTCAGACCGCGGCCGCCGACACCTCGACAGGCTCTTTCTTCACCTGGGCCGTGACGGTGGCGGTCTGCGGAGTGGGCCAGCTGTAGAGCGCGATGCCCTGTCGGGTGTCCTTGTCCAGTCCGTCCTTCGCCACCAGCCTTTCCAGGGTGTTGCGGACGACCTGGTCCGACGTCGCGCGCTCGGGGTGAGCGGCCTTCAGCTCGGTGCTGATCTCACTGACCTTCTTCGGCTCACCGGGCTGCTGCGCGAGGAGGGCCTTGAGGAGCTCCCCGAGCGTCGGACCCGTGGACTTCACGGTCTTCTCGGCCGCCACCGCCGCGGTCTTCCTGACGGTCGTCTTCTTCGCAGCCGGAGCCTTCTCGACCGTAGCCGTCTCAGCGGCCGGGGCCGCCGTGGTGGGAACCTCCTTGGCCGACGCCTCGACGACGGGAGCCTTCTTGGCGGCGGGCTTGGCCTTGGTGGCCTTCCTCGCCGGCGTCCTCTTCGCCGGGGCCGCGGGACTCGCGGTCTTCGCAGCCCTCGGCTGCGGAACGGCCGTCTCCGGAGCACCGGCGCCCGCCGGGACCTTGTCGTTCACCGGCTTGCCACCGCCGGCGGCCGGCAGGGACTGCAGCGTAGCGGTGAGCCACTTCTCCTCCTCCTGGAGCTGGCTCAGACGAACAGCGAGTTCGGCCTGCTGTGTCTGGTTGGCAGCGAGGTCGGCGACAAGCTGCTCCGCGTACTTGGTCTGGATCGGGGGATTGACCGGCTCGTTGACCACGAAAGTCCACGCTCCTCATCGGGGGATGGGTATTGCTGCCGGATGCTACTTGCCTCAAGAGCGGCGGGTGAGAGGTCGGCCTGCCGCACGAGCCCTTCTGAGGAGTTTTCTTGTCCATGCCGACAGGCGAGAGAGCCACGCGAGGACCGTGCGCACCAGCATCCCGCCCACCACCGTGTGTCTGCTAAATCCCCCTGGATGAGCAGATCTTGTTCGGCGTGCGAGACCGCATTGACCGATCGCGAACGCTGCCGCGCGGCTGCGCCGCAAGGGCATGTCGCCTCAAGGGAACCTCTCTTGAGCGACGAAGGCGCAGTTCAGCGCGTTTCCGCGCCGAGGGAGGAGACTGAAGGGAAGTCGAGTCCGGCAATCGTTCGCGGCTGAAAGGGAGGCGGTTCAAGGGTCTGGGTAGCGCGGAAGGCCTCGGCCGGTGATTGACTCTGCCGCTTCGGCAGGTACCGGTTCCGCGACCAGGAACTGAAATAGCCGACGCTGTGGGCCATTCGGGCCCCGAACCGGGCGCGTCGGCCCAGAATATTCAGGGATCCCACGCGGACGTCGGTTGACCAAGGCGCGGATAGCGCGCTCATCGCCCTCCCGCCAAAGGAACCGCAGCAGTTGGCCAATGGCGCTCGCAGACACGGCTGGCGCCGCACAGCCCCGGCGGCCGCTCGTGCCGGCGGTGGCCGTGCGTGGGTGCCGGTAGCCGTGCGTGGACGCCGCCTGCCTCATGGAAGCCATCCGCCGGTCCTGGGCCCTACGCCACCTCACCGGCAACACCGTTACTGGACAAAGCCACTGTTGGTCCGTCAGATCCCTACCGGCCATCCCGGGACCGTCCCACGGACCTGATCAACGTCTCATGTTCGGGGCAAGGCAGGGGCTTCTGGCGTTCCGCTCCGACGGCGTCCGGAAGATCACCCGCTTGACCTCAACCAAACTTGAGGTCATACGGTTCGGTGCTTGACCTGCACGGTGTGCAGGCTCCGCAATCGAAGTACCAGGAGGGGAAATTCCATGACGTCCCAGCAGCTCTCCGACGCCGAACTCGCCGGCCAGCCCGCCGCGTACTGGACCGGCGTCGCCTACGAGGCACTCATCGCGTACACCCGGGCCCAGCAGGCCGAAAAGGGCTACACCCAGCCCCAGTTCTGGCTGCTGCGCAACCTGTCGGAGAACGACATCTCGCCCGATGGGGAGGGGATGACCCTCCCCGAGCTGCAGGCAGCCATGGCCTCCTACATCCGGCCCGAAGATGATCTGGCGGGAGAGACCGAGGTGCTCCTGGGGCGCGGTTGGCTGGTCCGGGACGCCGAGGACCGGCTGTGGCTCACCAAGGAGGGGGAGCAGGCCCGAGTCGACCTCGCGCGCAATGCCCCCGCGATCCGCGCCACCCTCCACCAAGGCATCGCCGACGCGGACTACGTCACCACGCTGAAGGTGCTCCAACGGCTGATCCGCAACGCCGGCGGGACGGTCGCCTGACCGACAGAGGGGCCGGGCAGAGTGCCCGGCCTCTGGTGAGGTCCCGGCAGATCAGTCGGCATGGTTGCCCAGTCGCGACCCGGACAGGGTGACCGTGACGCGCCGACCGGTACAGCAACCGTACGGCGCGGCATAACCCCGCAACACCATCACGCAACAAAGCAGTTGCCCGGCACCCTCGCGTCTCAGCGCCGGAGTGCCCGTCGGCAGACTCGGCCCGGAGAGCGCTGATCCGGGAACTCATGACGGCAGTGGATGCACCACCCATCGTGCTCGTCCACGGGACCCGGTTCAGCGCGGGACAGTGGAGCCCACAGCTCGTCGCGCTTCAGGAGGACTTCCAGGCAGCCGCCGTTGACCTCCCAGGCCACGGTGCCCGCTCCGCTCAGCCCTGGAGCCTGAACGCGGCGACCGAGATCATCGCTTCCGCGGTGCACTCGCTCGGCCGCGGGCCGGCTCTGGTCGCCGGGCACTCTCTCGGCGATATGCCTCGCTGGAGTTCGCGCGGCGCCGCCCGGAACGGCTGAGGGGGCTGGCCCTTGCGGGGCCAGCGCCTCAACCCGTGGTCCATGGGCGACGCCGTACCGGCGGGCCGCCGGGCTCCCCCTCGCCTATCGGCCGGCCGGAGCCGAGCCTGTGCCGGCCCGGGCTGCCGGTGAACGACGGGCCCGTCGAGATGCTCGTTGCGCTTCACGATCCGTCACTGTGATCGAGCGCTTCATCTGGCGATGTCCGCCACATGAAGCGCTCACGCGGAACCGTAGCCCCTCGGGTCAGGCCTGATCCTGGGTGTACTGAGCGGCGTACCAGCTGGAGTCGATGGCGGGGTTGCGCAGGGTCCCCCAGAACCGATCGTCAGGTATCGGTGGCAGCGGCGGAGTACCCAGGTCCGCATGCAGATCCGCACGCCAGTCGACAGAGAGGCGACTCCGGACCCCCGCGCTCTCGCACACGGACCTGTAGGGGGATCCCCAGATGCCGTGTGCCATCGTTTCCGCGGCCCACCTGCGAGTGACGTCTCGGTGGGTGTTCGCCTGCGCAAGCACCGCGCGCAGTCGCAAGGCCAGCGGGTCGGTCTGGTCCGGCCTTGGTGGGGCTTCACCCCGCTCCGACGCGTCCAGGGCCGACGTGACCTCCGGGTACTTGATCAGGCCCGTCTCGACCGCCAGTCTGCGCAGCTGCTTCCTCGCAGCCTCAGCCACCTGCTCACGTGGCAGGACCGCGAGCAGCGCACCGAGTTCCTCGAATCCGTCCAGGTAGCTCGGGTGGAGGAGGTCGGTGGGACCGCAGGAAAGGTCCAGCTCGGGTAGGCGCTCATCCGGTACGGGAAGGGGGTCGTCGGCGCTGCCCCACTCCGGGCGGGCGGACATGGCCGTCTCCCAGAACAGCCGGCCGTTGAACGTCACGACACCACCGTCCTGCCCGCGTTCAAGCCGGCCGGCCAGCTCTGCCAGATACCCACCCAGAGAGTCGGCCTGACCGAAGCTGGTGCCGGTCTCGTCGAAGAACCGTCCGATCGCGCCGAAGGAGTCCCGCCCAGTGCGGCAATCGATCATGAGACCGTCCGATGTCACCCCATAGGAACCGAACTTCACGTAGCCGTGATGCCAGTAGTGCTCGGCCTCCTCCTCGGCAAGGTCGTGGGCGAGGCCGCGCATGAAGCCGGTATCCTCGACGATCCCGCTCACCCCGAGCAGCCGGTCTTCCGTGCTGAACAGGAAAGCATCCGTCCCGTCCATCGCCCCGTTGTGCCGGAGCAGTGAAGCGACCAGGTCCGGAGGGAAGATGACACCCAGTTCCTCTTGCGCCGCCACAATCTCCTCATCGTGCGCGGGCGGCTGAAGCGTGGCGAAAGTACGAGGCGCGTGCTCGCGCAGCCACGCGTCGACGCGGTTCCACGCGTCCTCGACCAGGTCTGTTGTCATAGGCCTGACCCTATGGTCAGCAACTGACAGCTTGATCGTCGCTCACCTGCCCTTGCCCGCCACATTTTCCGTCCAATAGGGCCAAATCGAGGGTGACTCTAGTCCCGGCTCACCAAGCCGCCGGCACCGGATGCACCCGTCGCCACCTCACGCGCCCGCTTGCCAAGCGAAGCGCTCAGTCACGATCACCCGGTCGGTGGCGACTCGAAGAAGCTCGATGATCCACATCCGGCCGGCCTGGCGCGACTCGACCCGGGCTGGGCAGCCGAAGCCCTGGAGCGTCCGGGGAGGTGGCATAGGGTCCCTGTTCATGGGACCTGCATCGAGCCTCCCGAGCCCCGCCCGTCGCCTGGGCAGCACTGGGCAGAACGTCGCGCTGATCGCGGTGGGGAGCCTGTTCCTGCTGCTTGGCGCGGTGTGCACGGTCAAGGTCGCCCATGACCTGGCGGGCGTCATCATCTACGTGTCGTGTGCGGTTCTCGGTGTGTGGATCGCCGTCCGCGGCGGATCGATGGGCGTGCGGGTCGACGCCACGGGGATCACGGAGCGCGGCCTGGGCCGGTCCCGGACCATCCCCTGGTGCAAGATCCGCGAGGTCAGCACCACAACCCAGGGCATCGGACCGTTCCGAACAGGCGCTCCCGGCCTCGTTCTCGAAGACGGCGCCCAGGTGCCCCTCCACGCCCTCGCCTCCGCCTCCACAACGGCGACAGCCACCGACATCGACACCCTCACGAGCGCCCACGCAGCGCACCGCGCCGCATGCGGCCACTGCAACGGGCCCGCGCGGGACTGAGCCGCGGCAACGTCTCAGAACCCGGCAAGGGACTTGTCGAGTACTCCTCCCAGCGCACCGTAGACGCTGCACCGAACCGAGTGCCTCGCCCTGCGGCGGAGCCCGAACCCCACGATGAACGACAACGCGAAAAGCCCGACGAGGACCACCGCGACGACAGGGGCGTACAGGAAGGACGCGAAGGACACGGCGCCGATCCAGACGAGGACCGGCAGGAGTGAGCCCCGCAGTACCGTCCGGAACCTGACTCGTTCCGGGCCCGGCGGCAGCACACGTTCATTCCACACGTCGATGTGGTTCCGGGTCACACAGTGTTCGGGGCGCATGGAGTCATCCCATCACTGACAGCCCGAACCTTGTGTGGTGATCCGTAGGAAGCTGCTCAGGGAAGACGATCCGAAGGAGACAGCCCGTCGCGCCCGCACCTCGGCTCCCGGCTCCAGCCCCGAGCCGTACGGCGGGGCAGGCGCACGGCGGGGGCGGCGCGCGGTCGGTGGCGCGGGCCGACAGCAGCACTATCTGCGCTGCGACGCGGCAGACGGTAGACACGTACAGCGACGCCTTTGCCGACGGCTCCCGAAGTCGGCCAGCGCAAGCGCGTCCACGCCGACGCCACCCGATACGACGGACTCTCCTTGCGCTACGAGGCGACAGCGCCGGTCGCAGCCATCAACGAACGGCGGTGACAGCGCTTCGTCGGACCGGTGCTGTCGGCGGCGGCTCTCTGATGCTGCGTGCCCGGGACCAGGTCTCCGGCGGCGAGCTGGTGGCCTTCGCGACGACGGGGGACGGTACCTGTCCCGTCTGGGTCGGCCGCTGCGAGGCCGGCGAGGTCGTCGGCGTGGTCGTGCTGACGGGGGGGGGATGCCCGAACTGCTCCCGGAGGCAGGAGTCACCGCCGGTGCCTGACGTGGCGGCATGCCGGGCCCGGGGACCCGCGCATCCCCGGGAGACCGGGCACGCCATGACGTCGCACAGGCGGGCAGTCCCGGCTGCCCATCCAGGTCTGCTTCGGCCGGTACGGGACGCGGCCGACGGGCGGGCACCGGACGCGTAGCAGTGTCCGCAGCCGTACCGGCCCGCGCAGGACACAAGAAAGGCCGGTCCCGTCCTTCCTGGGGACGGGACCGGCCTCGGCGGAATGGGACGTGGGACGTGGGTTGACGTTTCCCCAGTCCCCGGTTACCGGTTGCGCGGCCTGTTCAGGACGCTGTCGGCCGGATGGCCCTCGGGACGGCGGCGCAGTGCGGCGGCGATGGCCGCGGCCGCGCCCGCACCCTTGAAGCTGTCGCCGCTGCCCGGCTGGTGGGTGCAGTACAGGTGAGAGCCCAGGACGAAGAAGACCAGGGCGCAGAGGGCGAAGCCGTACGTCGCCACGGTACGGATCCGGGAAGTCGTACGGCGCAGCAGGGAGCGGGTCACCGCCCGGCGGTGCCGTCGGCGCGCCTGTCGCAGGTTGCTGTGGGCGGCCTTGGCGACCAGCCGGGTGCGGGCGTGTTCGCGCGCCGCGGCCTCCAGCACGACGTGCAGGCCGCGCATCTGCTCCTCGGTCAGCGTCTGCATCAGAGCTGCCCTCCCTCGTCGGCGAAGAGGCCATGGGGGCACCGGGCGGATCCGGTGTGGGTGGTGATGCCACGGGCTCGTTCCCGGTGCCGTCTGCCGAGCCTGGCCGGCTTCCTGGCGACCCTGGTGCCATAGCTCACCGGAACACCGGTGTGCAGGGCTGCCTGCGTCCAGTCGATCCCCGCGTTGATCGCGTACGCCAGGGCGACCTCGGCCTCCCGCTCGTCCAGGCCGGTCAGGACGACCGAGACGCACGGGGCGTCGAGAGCGGCCAGGCGGGGAAGCGCCTGGTCCTCGGCCGAACCGGACGGGTCGGCGACGAGCTCCTCCATCGTCTGATCTCTTTGATGACCTTCTCACCGCTCCACGATGCGGCGACCGACCACCAGTCGTCCATCAACGCGGTGGCAACCGCCTCGGAGCAGTGGTTGGCCTTCGTGACGGACATGCCGAGCCATTCGGTGGCGAACCTCGCCGGCGCCGTCGTGTCCCCCTCCAGCCACGTGCGAGCGGCGGTGATCGCCGCCCGGTACTCCACGCTCGTCTTGACGAGGATCGGCACGGTCGTCGCGACCGCGGCGACCCCCACCGCCAGGGGACGGCAGAGGTCCTGGGCGGAGAAAAGGGTCCACGACCGGGCCCGCGGGTAGGCGTGCAGCAGGTCCTGACGCTTCAGGCTGCCGCGAGACCCGAAGATCGTCAGCTCGTGCCCGGGCGCGGGGTCGCCATGGCCCGGGTAGTAGAGAACGACGACGTCGTCGTCGGGCAGCAGCCGCCTCAACTCGGAGGTGTCAGGGATGGCGACGACAGGGCATGTGCCGGCGGCCAGGAGCTCACGGCCCAGATCCGCGGCGTGGTGCGACTCGCCGTCAGGGGAGACGCCGAAGCAGAGGACCGCCGGACGGGTCCCAAGCTCTACCGGTTCCTGGAGCGGCCTGCTTTCCATGTGCTCCTCCTCAAAGGGGTTGTCCTACTCCCCAGGGACGGCGGAAGCCCGATTGAGCAAAGAATCTTGCCCAAGTGACGCAGATCAATTCCAGGGGGCGGGCTGCGAGTGCCGGACGCTCTTCTCCGCGCCCCAGAAGGCAGCTGCGAGGCGCCCGGCGACCCCCTAGCGCTCCGGGTGACGCCGAGAGCGTCCGGCGACGCCGAGCGCGCCCGGCGCCCGGGACTGGCCGGACTCCCATGCCGGTGGGCGTCCCGCAGATGCCGCCGGCCGACTGCCGGTCCATGTCACGATCCCTGCGGGGCCGTGCCCGTGGAGGTTCGTGCGTCGAGCGGAGAGCAGGACCGGTGGTTCATCGAAGGCGGAGGCCGTCGCCGAAAGCCGCCAGCGCCGTACGCGCCGCGGAGTAGACGTCTCCCGGGAGGCGGCGTTCGGACGACAGTGTGCCTTCGAGCAGAGGCGCGGCGGCGCGGGCGGGAGCGCCGATCTGGGCGATGTACCGGACTGCCGCGCGGCAGGGGTCGTCGGCCTCGCCCGACCTCAGGGGCTGCAGCGCGGCCAGGAGGACCGGGACGGCGGCGCCCGTGTCGCCGGTGATCCGCCACCAGGCATGGGCGGCCTGGACGCGGGTCCACGGGCCGGGCGATTCCAGCAAGGGCCGGACCGCAGTCGCGTATCGCGTCGCCTGTGGCCCCAGCTCCGCCAGGCGGCTGAGGCTGGCGTGCACCAAGCCCCGGGACGCCGCGTCCTCCAGGAACGCCAGGAAGACCCTTGATTCACCGGTGAGCCGCCAATGAGCCCACGCCGCGTTCTGCGCGCCGTGCCATCTTCGTATGCCGCGCGGCAACGGGGTGCCGCCGTCGTGACGCGGTGGTTGCGTGACGCCTCGGAGGAGACTTTCGAGGCTGCTCGCCGCGGGCGCCGCCGACGGGCCGATACCGCCGAGCGCGTCGCAGGCCCAACGCACGTTGCGGGTGGCGAGTGTCGACACGAGCTCAGGAACCGCCTTGCTCGCCGCGGGACCCCACGCGGCCAGTGTCGTGAGGACCGGACGCAGGCCCTCGTTGTCGGTCGAGTCGAGGAGGGTGCGACGTATTCCCGGGAGCAATGCGTCCGCGCGCCCCACCATCGGGTGGAGGACCTCCCCGAGTGACGTCACCTGGAAGAACGGGAGCCCGCTGCTTGAGGCCAGCCAACGGTGCACCGGGTCCAGAACGCCCGGATGGTCGAGACGGGCCAGAGCCAGCGCCGCCGGCCCGGCAACCCGGTCGGAGGAGTCGTCGGCGGCCGCGATGAGCGCGGGGACGGCCGACGTGATGTCCTGCGTGGAGTCCGGCGAGACGAGCCGCGCCAACACCATCGCCGCGTCGCCCCTGGCATGGAACTCACGGGATTCCAGGACCCGGACCAGGCCGGCGACCAACTCCGGCCGGGGCGTACGCCACCGCCGCAGAATGCCCCCGGCGATGGAGACCGCGCCCGCGACCAGCTCGGAGCGTTTCGAGTCGAACCCGCTCACGGCGAGGGCGATGCCACGGTCCACGTGCTCGGGCACGTCCAGTCGCAGATCGCTCGGATCCACACCCGCGTCCACGAGCAACGTGCGCGCCCAGGAGTCGTGTACCGCGCGCGTCACCATCGTCATGGCCCGCACGCTACAGCCGTGGGTCTCCGTGATCAGCATGGGGCGATTCCCGCCCTGGTCCTCGCCGCCCGGTGCCGACCGTCGTCGAGGGCCACCATCACGCGCTCGTCGTGGGGGAGGTCCTGGCCGCGGCTGTGCCGGAAGATCACGCCTGGAGCGCCGCGTCCTGGTCAGCGGTGCGGGTCGGTGATCCAGTCGTGCCACAGGTCGGCGAGAACGAGGTCAGCCAGTTTCGTGTAGCCGCCGCTGCCGGGATGGGCGCCGTCGCCGGCCAGTGCCTCCCTGATCCAGGTGGCGTCTTCGGCGAGCGCCCGGGTCGTGGCGATGAACGGCACCTGACGCTGACCGCAGATCGCGGCCATCTCCTCGGCGAGTTCCAGGGCCCGCCGCAGATGGGCCTCACCCGCCCCGACGACGGGCGGAGGGCCGATCACCAGCGCGGTCACCCCCCGCTGCCGGCTCCCGTCGAGGATCGACGCCAGGTTGTCCAGGCAACGGGCCGGGTCGACGCGGACGCGGCCGTCCTCCTCCACGGTGTCGTTGCTTCCGAAGGAGACGATCAGGCGGTTGTCGGCGCCCGGCAGGGTCCGGGGCTCCACCTCCTGCCAACAGCGACGCAGGACGTCGTCGGAGGTGTTGCGCCGTATGCCGAGATTGAAAGGCGTCACCTCACTGGCCGTTGCCTGCAGAACTCTGCCGACCCAGCCACGGTGTTCCGGGTCGCCGATCCCCTGGACGAAGGAGTCACCGATGAAGGAAACGCGTATGTCCCTGCTCATCAGGTCAATCTACGGGCCGTCACCACGTCGTGGAGCACGCCGTAGAGCTCGTGTACGACGAGACCGGCTCCGCCCCCGGCGTACGTCGTCGGGGGCGGAGCCGCACCCCGGGATGGGGAGCCGGGTGCGCGAGGTGGGAGGCGCGGGGTCAGAACTGAAGCGACCAGGCGTTGATGTAGCCGGTGTCGTTGACCCAGTTGTCGGTGGCGCGGAGCTTCCAGGCGCCGTTGGCGGCCTTGGTGGAGGCGTTGACGGTGAACGTGCCCTGGATGTGGTCGGCGCCGTCGGCGGAGTTGTAGTTCTTCAGGAGGAACACGCCACCGTCGGGGGCGACCAGTTCCACCTTGACGTCGCCGCGGAAGGTGTGGCGGATGTCGACGCTGACGGCGAGGTTCGAGGGGGCGTTGCCCGTGATTCCGGTGACCGTGACGGGTGACTCCACGGTGGCGTTGTCACGGATCTGGTAGTCGTCGGTGTTCTCGAACTTCGTGCCGGTGGGCGGGGTGGTGTCACCGGTACCCGTGTACAAGAGCTTGTTCGGGGAGCCGGCGCGGGGGTCGGTGACCTTGTCGGAGGTGGCGTCGGCGACCAGCTTGTCGCGGACCTGGGCAGGTGTCCAGGTCGGGTTGGCGGAGAGCAGGAGGGCCGCCGCGCCGGCGACGTGCGGCGCGGCCATGGAGGTGCCGCTCATCGACTGGGAGCCGGAGTCACCGGAGTTGGACGTGGAGACGATGCTGTCGCCGGGAGCGAAGATGTCCAGGCAGGTGCCGTAGTTGGAGCCCTGGCCGTTGGACCAGCCGGTGGCACGGGCGTCCCGGCTGTTGGTGGCGCCGACGGTGAGGGCGGACGGGGTGGAGGACGGCGAGTAGGAACACGAGTCGGCGTTGTTGTTGCCGGCCGCGACGACCCACGTGACTCCGGAGGCTATGGAGGTGGCGACCGCGTCGTTCACGGACTGGGTCTTGCCTCCGCCGATGCTCATGTTGGCCACGGCCGGCTTGACCGCGTTCTTGGTGACCCAGTCGATGCCCGCGAGAACGGGGGCCCAGGTGTCACCGGAGGTGCCCTGGCAGTTCAGTACGCGAACGCCGATCAGCTTGACCCCCTTGGCGACGCCGTACGAGCTGCCGCCGACGGTGCCTGCGACGTGGGTGCCGTGTCCCTGGCAGTCGGAGGCGTTGGAGTCGTTGTCGATGAAGTCGTATCCGCTGACCGCGCGGCTGCCGAAGTCGCCGTGGCTCATGCGGATGCCGGTGTCCACGATGTACGCGTTCACGTTGGAGGCCGTGGTGCCGTAGGTGTAGCTCTTGTCCACGGGAAGGTTGCGCTGGTCGACGCGGTCCAGGCCCCAGGAGGGCGGGCTGGGCTGGGTGCCGACCGCGTACGCCGCCGCGTCGGCCTCCACGCGGGCCACCGACGGGTTGCCGGCCAGTTCCCGTGCCTCCCCCTCGCTCATCCGCACCGCGAAGCCGCGCAGTGCGGCGGTGTACGTGTAGCGCAGGCTGCCCGCGTGCCGCTGGGCCAGCGCCTTCGCGGAGGCGGGCACGTCGGCCCGGGCGACCGAGTCCTTGAAGGTGACGATGTAGGAGCCTTCGACGGCGCCGGGGCGGTCGGCGCCGACGATGCGGCCTTCGCCGCCCGGCGGCGTGGGCACGGCGGTGGCCGACGCGGTGGAGGCGGCCACGGCCAGCAGGGCGGCACTGGTACTGACGGCGAGCAGGCGCCGGACGGCGCGAGCTTCGAACTCCATGTCTGTGTACTCCCTTGAGAGGTGTCCGGACCCGGCTCGGGTCCGGAGGGCGGCATCCGTCGCTTCGGGGGACTCCGGACACGCGCCGCCGGGGTGGGGCAGCGCGTGTCCGGGGGGGTCGCCGCCGACCGGCCAGGCAGGTCAGACCTGTAGGGATCATGACAATGTCGGCCGTGGGTGCTCGGGTGGTCGCCTTCGGGTGTCGGCGCCCACCACGGCGGGACGTGACGGGACGGGGCGTGATGTGACGGGTCGTGCGTTGTGCGTCGTGTGTCGTCCGGAGTCCGAATGACAGAGGTCCGGTCACGCCGAACGACCGCGTGGGGTGCTGCCACCCCGTACGTCCACCGGCTGGGGAACCGCGGCGTACGGGGACGGCGTCACCGGACCGCCCAGAGCTTCGGCCACAGGGGAGGAGCGCAGCAATCCGTACCGCTACCCAAAGAGCAGCGAGCGGGGGACGGCGGGGGCAGTGGGGGAGGGGATGCGGGGACGGGGAGCATGCCGCCCGACGACTGCCGCCCGGGCCACCCGGTCCACCCGGTCCACCCGGGAATCCAGGCACCCAGGTGCCGAGCCACCCATGCCCCCGGAGGCCCCGAAGGCCCCGAAGGTCCCGAAGGACCCGAAGAAGCCGGAGAACCCGGAGAACCCGGAGAACCCGGGAGCCCACGCCCTACCCATCCGGCACCCACCAAGCGTCCGGCGCAATCACTAGGTGCCCGTCCCCTATTGCGACTTCGGTCCTTCTCCGGGTAGACCACCTGCTCAACGGATGCTGAGAGGTCGGGCAGGGCAGATCGTCGCTCGCCGAACAGGGGTTCCGGCCGAAGGGCCACCGCGACGTCCGGCGGACCCTCCGAGTGAGGCGGCGGTGAAAGGCGGAGCCGTGCAGAGACACCCTTTCGATACGGGCCACAGCGAAGAGGCGGCCGTAGCGGGCGGTTTCGTCGGCCGGCACGAGGAGGCCCGACGCCTGCGGGAAGCCCTACGTGGGGGGCAGAGCCTCACGGTCGTACGCGGGGAAGCCGGGACGGGAACGTCGCGGCTCGTGGACGAGGTGCTCGGCGGGAGGGAGTTCGCGGAGTGGACCCACCTGCGCGGGACGTGCTTCGGCGGCAGCGTGACCGTCGTACCGTCGGCCCCCTTGCGTGCGACGTGCCCCAGCCCCGGCCTGAACGGGGAACCGTCGGCCGACAAGCGCCATCCGCTCCCCAGCGCCGTCGCCGTCGCCGTCGCCAGCGCCGGCCCCAGCGCCAGCGCCAGCGGCGACGACGGTGGCGGCAACGGCGACGACGTGAATGCGATGCCGCTGAGTGCCGTGACCGATGCCCTGGCCGGACTGCCGTACCGCCCCGGTCTCCCCGTCCGGCCGTTCCCCCCGGTGACCGGTGTCGTGGGACTCGTCGTACCCGAGCTGGCCGACCGGCTGCCGTGACCACCCGGGGCGGCGGGCGACCCGGAGGTGCGACGCGGACTGCTCCCCCGCGCGATCGGGGCGTTCCTGGCATCACTCGGTGACACCGTGCTGGTCCTGGAGGAGATCCATCACGCGGACCCGGCAACCGTCCGCCTGCTCCACCACCTGGCGGGAGCGATGCCGACCGGACTGCGGCTCGTCGTCACCGAGGACGCCGCACCGGGGCTACCGGTGCTGGGTGTCCGTGGGACGGGAGGCACCCGCTTCGAGGAGGTCGGCCTGCGGCCCTGGACGCCGGAGGAGACGGACGAGTGCGTCCGGCGGTGGCTCGGCGGCCGCCGGCCGGTACGGACGGACGAGCGCCGGGACCTCGCGGCGCTCGTTCACGACCTGTCGGGCGGACTGCCCGGGGCCGCCGTGGCACTGCTGGAGGAGGCCGGCGAACTGCTGAGGGCGGGCGGGTCGGACGGCACGCCCACCGGGGCGTTGCTCACAGCCGTACGGGAGACGGGGGTGCCCGTTCGCGTGCGGCGTGAGCTGGCCCGGCGGTGTGCTCCGCTCACCGGGGACGCTCGTCGGATGGTCGCCGCGGCGGCGGTCCTCGGCCGTCCCGTGCCCGTCGACCTCCTGGCAGAGGTGGCGGACGTCGCACCCGAACGAGCAGACGCGGCCGTGGACGCGTGCGGACGACAGTCCGTACTGCGGACCGAGGGACCCTGCCCCGCCTTCCGGCATCCGCTGGATCGCCGGGCCGCGCTGGAGCGGGTACCGGGGCCCGACCTGGCCCGGCTGAGCCTGCGTGCCGCCCGCGTCCTGCACCGGAACGGCGACGGGCCGCTGCCGCTGACCGACCTCGCCCGGCTGTACACGGCCGCCGGACGCGTCCGCGACGGCGTGCGCTTCCTTGTCGCGGCTGCCGACCGGGCCGCCGCCTCCGGCGACTACGCCACCGCCACCAGCCTCTACACCCGTGCCGTCGCCGAGGATCCGCGTGCCGGAGGACGTATCCGAACCGCCGCGAAACTGGCCCGCACGGCGCAACTGGCGCGCGCCGGCGAGCACGTGGTGGCCGCCGTGCGGACGGTCCTGGACGAGGACGATCCGCCACCGCGTCTGCGCGGTGAGATCCGCCTGCACCTGAGCGTCGTCCTGCGCAACCAGAGCGGAGGGGCGCTGGACAGCCTCAACGAGGTGGCCCGCGCCATCCCGGACCTGGAGGCGTCCGACCCGCAGACCGCGGCGCGCGCCATGGCGGTCGCCGCCATCCCCTCCATCCAGGGCTGGCCCGTCGGCCGGCACCAGGACTGGCTGGACCGTGGTGAGACGCTCGTCGAGAGGGTCACCGATCCGGTGGCCCGCGCCGCCATCGCCGCCAACCGGGCCACCGCGTTGATGCTGCTGGGAGACCCGCGGGCCTGGCTCGCCGCGGAAGCCCTGCGCGGTCCGGCCGGATCCGCGATGGAGGCGGCGCACCACGCCCGGGGCTGGACCAACCTGGCGCACGCGTCCAGCGCCCTCGGTTACGGTGCCCGAGCGCGGGACTTCCTCGACCGGGCCGTCGACGGGCTCGCCGACTCCAGCAGCCCGTACCTCGAAGGTCTCGTCCAGACCGCACGGCTCGTCCTCGCCTGGCACGCGGGCCACTGGCACGACCTGCACGCCGCCGCCGACCACACCACCCGGCTCTACCAGGAGATACCCGACCTGACCGCCGAGGCGATGCTGGTCCGCGGCCTGACCGCGTTGCACGTGCTCGGCGACGTTCCCCGGGCCCGCCACGACCTCGCGGAGGCCGCCCGCACCACCCGTTACGACACGGGGTTCATCCTCACCGCCTCGGCCGCCGCCACCGCCCGCGTCCACCTCGAAGCCGGACGGCCCGGACAGGCCTGCGACGCCGTCGAGCCGGTCCTGCGGCGGCTGGAACGCACCGGCGGCTGGGTGTGGGCCGGCGAGGTGCTGCCCGTCGCGGTCGAAGCCCTCCACGGGAGCGGTCAGACGTCGCGCGCCCGACGACTCGTCGACGACTTCGCGGCCGGGACCGAGGACCGCGACGCACCCGCTCCACGCATCGCCCTGACCATGTGCGAGGCACTGCTCGCCCAGGCCGCAGACCGGCCGGACGAGGCGGCCGGACTGCTGACGGACGCCGAGACGCGATGGCGACAGCTCGGCCGGCCCCTCGACGCCGCGCGGGCCGCGGAGGCCCGAGGACGCTGCCTGCTCGGCCTGCACGGCGATTCGGCGGCAGGCGGCATCCAGGACGTGGTCGAGGTGTACCGCCGGCTGGGCGCCCGCTGGGACGTGGCCCGCTGTCAACGACTCCTTCGGCGCCACGCCATCGTCACCACCCACCGCCGCGGCCGCATCGGTTACGGCGACCAGTTGTCCCCGCGCGAACAGGAGGTCGCCCGCCTCGTCGTCCAGGGCCGAGCCAACCGGGACATCGCCGAGAGCCTGGTGCTCTCCACCCGGACCGTGGAACATCACGTGGCACGCATCATGCGGAAGCTGAACGCCTCGTCCAGGACCGACATCGCCCTGACGGGGTGGAGGGACGACGAGAGCACGGCCTCGGGCCCGGGCGGAGCGCCAGGGACGACCGCGGCCGGGGAGGTGCTTCTGCCGTCCCCCCGGAGCGGGAAGGGCAGGGGATGCGAGTAGCCTCCGCCTGAACCACCGCCCCCTCCACGCCCTCGCGTCCTCCTCCGGGGGCATCACCGCTGCCCCCGGATCCCCTGACGCGGTCGTCGTGGATCAGTAGCGGAGCAGTCCGGCGTCGATCCGCTCCCACGCGGCACGCAGTTCGGCGAGCCGGACCGGTTCGAAAGGCGCCCGGTCGGCTTGCTCGCGGGCGTCCTCGGACAGGTGGAAGAGCTGGTCGCGACCGGACTTGCCGCGGTAGTACTTCCAGTCGCCACGGCGCAGTGCCCGTTCGCCGCGCACCCGCCAGAAGAGGTCGCGCTCCGGCGGCTCGGTGCCGCGCAGCAGATGCCCGGCGAGGCTGGTGCCGTCGAGGGGGTACGCCGGATGGGGGCGGGCACCCGCCAGGTCGAGCAGGGTCGCCGTCCAGTCGGGAGTGAACACCGGCAGGTCGCTGACCTGGCCTCCGTCGACCCGGGCGGGCCAGCGCAGGATGGAGGGAACACGGATGCCGCCCTCCTGGAGTGAGCCCTTGTTGCCCGCGAGGGGCCAGTTGTAGGAGAAGCGTTCGCCACCGTTGTCGCTGGCGAAGAAGACGAGAGTGTCCTGGTCCTGGCCGGAGCGCTTCAGCGCCTTGAGGACCTGTCCGATCGAGCGGTCGAGGTCCTCGACCATCTCCTTGTACTTCTCGACGGAGCCGCCGTCCTGGTGCCAGAGCGCGGACCGGTCGCCGGCCTTGATACGACGGACGATCTCCGCGCCGGCCTCCTCGTCGCCGTCGGCGATCCAGGGCCAGTGCGGGGTGGTGAAGTTCAGGTTGAGCAGCCAGGGCTTGTCGTGGTCACGGCTGACGTACTCGCTCGCCCGCTCGGTGAGTATCCGCGTGTAGTAGCGCAGATCCTTGTACTCGGCGTCACCCTCGTAGAGGTCGTACTCGCCGCCGAGACCGAGCTTGGAGTAGTACTCCAGGGCCCCGCCGAAGTTGCCGAAGAACTCGTCCCATCCGGATCGGGTGGGGGAGTAGTCGGGCAGGTAGCCGCAGTGCCACTTGCCGATCAGGGCCGTGGCATAGCCGGAATCCCGCAGGAGCGAGGCGAGCGTCGGGTGGGTGGGTTCCAGGCCGACGGACTTGTCGGCGATCGGCTCGGCCAGCCCTCCCTTCGTACGTCCCGGGTACCGGCCCGTGTAGAGGCTGAAGCGGGTGGGGGAACAGGTCGCGGACCCGGAGTAGGCGTCGGTGAATCTGACACCCTCCCGGGCGAGACGGTCCAGGTGCGGCGTGCGTATGTGCGGGGAGCCGTAGGAGGAGAGGTCGGCCCAGCCGAGGTCGTCGCCCAGGATGAAGAGGATGTTGGGCCGTCGGGAATGGCGGCGGGGGTGCGCGGCACGGAAGGGACGCTCCTGCGGGTCGGCCGTCGGGCTCGCCTGCGCGGCGGGCGCGGTGACGCCGAGGGCAGCCACGGCAGCGGCGCCGGCGGCGACCCCGCCCAGGGCGCGGCGGGACAGGGGTGTGGACATACAGACCTCCAGCAGGACGTGCGGACATGCCTCCGGAGCCCTGCTGTGCAGGGCGAACCGAGGAGCATGGAAGTACGAGGTGAGTGGACGGACAGCCGTCAGCGGCAGCGACAGACAGCGCTCGCGACACGGACAAGGTCCACGTGTCGCCGCTGAACGAGGGTGACCGAAGGGTCACGCGAGGGCTGCATGAGCCAGGAGTCTCGCCGAGGCGATGGGGGCCGTCAACCGCGAACGGGCAGGTTGACGCGCGTAGTTCGCATGATCGACATGACCACCGACCCCCGGGAGGCCGGCACGCGCACGAAGGGCCGGACGATCATGTGGCTGGCGTAGCATCCGCCTGTCCGGGCGCATGTCCTGTCGCGTGCGAGCGGCCGAGAACTGAGCGGGACCAGCGGCGCCCGGTGCGGCAGCAGGGGCGCGACACGGCAGCAGGGCCGCGACGCGGAGCAGGGCTCGGACCGCATGTCGCGGTCCGAGCCCTGCTCCGTACCGTGCGGCCCTGGGGCCGCACGGCGTCAGCTCTGTGCGGTGTCGTCGCCCGTCTGCCCGGCGGCCTCGGCTGCGCCTGCCTTCTCGCGCATCTTGCGCACCAGCTCCGCCTTCTGGTCGGCGGCGCCCTGGCGGTCGAGGTTGCGGTGGGGACCGTTGTTCTGCCGTTCGGCGCGGGACAGCCTCTTGCGCTGTCCGCCGCCCTGGCCCACGGGGTTGTTGATGTTCTTGCTCACGGTCATGGGTTCTCCCGGGAATGATGTGAAGTGATCGACGGATTCATCGGTGGGGGATGGGCGCGGCGACGCGAGGGACGTCAGCGGGGGCCCATCACGCTCTCACTCGTAAATCAGCGGCTGGAAGAACATGTCAAAGACGTTACCTGGTTCCGTCGACCCCGCACACCAAGCTTCTCGCCGCCCCGGCGTCGGCCGGGCCTTCGTCGGCCACGTGAGTGCCCGAGATGTGCGGCCTCTCCAAACACCTTCGCATGTACTGCGAGAATGACAGCAGAAACGTAAAATTTCTTTACTGTGCTTGCGCTAATCTTGCGTTCATGGCGCGATGACTTGCTCAGGTAGCGACAAAGGTGGGAGTCGGCGAAGCCGCGATCAGTCGGGTTCTCAACGGCAAGCCCGGGACCGGCGGCGGCGAGATGCCCGACGTGAAGATCACCAACGTCCGCATCGACAAGTCGGTCAACGGCTCCGGCATCCTCGCGATGAGCGGCGCCCGAGGCAGCGCCACCCTGACCGGCGTGACCATCACCAACTCGGCCGAGGGCAACGTCCTCGTCGAGCCCGGCTCACAGTGCGTCATCAACACCCCGTAACACCGTCGCCGGTGCCTGAGGCACGGTGAGAACCAGGGTCCGGCCACGGCGGTGGCCGGACCCCCTGGCCAGAACGGCGGCCACTCCGTGAGGCCACCCGGGGTCTGCGGCACGGATGTCCCTCGCCCGCACACCCCGGAACTCAGGTGGAACTCCAGCGGACCGAGGGGCCTCGACAACGTCATGTCGGCCTCCTCACAAACAAGGACGCCGATATCGACAAGCTCCTTGCCACCGCCGAGACCCAGGTCAACCAGGTCCTCGCCAACCAGTAGGCGGGGGGGTGGGGCAGGTGCCCGCCCCACCCGCCCGCCGACATCGCATACGACCGGCCACTCCTACCGCCCGACACGTACGGGCTCCGAAACCGACAGACAGTACCAAGGAGTGATGATGTCGGCCCCCAGCCTGATTCCAAGGACCGATCGTCGTTCCGGCGGCGGCGCTGTTGGTGATGAGGCTCCGGGGCCGCCTGCGGGGCCAGAACCGCGTGGGGGAGATGACCACACTCATCCCCATCACCCGGTCCCACGGCCTGGAGCACGCGGCCCTCGGCCGGGGAACGCCTCGCTGCACGAGGTCCGCTCGGCGGACATCCGGCTCGATCTTCACCACACTGCTCGGCCTCGCTCCGGTCCTGAGCAGGGCTTGGAGTCGGGTGGCAGGCCTTGCCGGGCGTTCCCACGGGTGGCACGCCTGGCCGGCTGCGAAGCCCGTACGGCTCCACCCGGCACGGCCCCGAAGAAGAGCGCGTAGGGAAGATTAGAGACAGCAGGAACAGGCGAGCCCCGCGGTCAGGAAGCCCAGGACGGCTTCGACCTCCAGGTTGATGTCCCAGCTCGGCGCACACCTCGCTCATATCTGACCCGAACGGGTCCTTACCGTGCTCCCGGCCGCCCTGAGGGGGTCGTGGCACCGACCGTTCCCCCCCACGCCCACACCTTGCTCGTGCACGGGCGGAGGAGTTCTGGTCCGCAGCGGGTAGCACTCCTTCACGTCAGGACAGGCAACGATTCCAAGCCCCGGATCAGCCGGGTCCGTCGCCAACGCAGCTCGCCAGGAGGTTGGGCGAGCCGGATTCCCGGGAATCTGGCGAGCAGTGAGCGTATGGCGATCTCCATCTCGGCCTTGGCCAGGGGCGCACCGACACAACGATGGATGCCATGGCCGAAGGCGAGGTGAGCAGCCGCGTCCCGGTCCAGATCGAGCTGGTCCGACGCCGGGAACCGCGCTGGGTCTCGGTTGGCCGCCCCGAGGGCGACCAGGACCGGGACGCCGGTCGGGATGGCGGTACCGCCGAGCGTGATGGCCTCCGTGGTGAACCGGAAGGTGGCCGTACTCATCGAGGAGTCGAAGCGGAGGAGTTCGTCCAGCGCGGCTGGGATCTCGTCCGGATACGCCCGAAGACGATTCAACGCGGCCGGGTGCTTGAGCAGCGCCAGGACAGCGTTGCCAAGGGCACTCGCGGTGGTCTCGTGACCCGCCACGAGCAGCAGCACGGCCAGGGCGACCAGCTCCTCCTCGCTCAGGCGGTCGCCTCCATCGCGCGCCGAGATGAGTCGGTCGAGAAGGGAGCTGCCCGGGTCCCGGCGCTTGGCGGCGATGAGGCCCGTCATGTAGTCCGCCATCGCGTGAGAGGCCGTATCGATGACGTCGGGCTTTCCTGCCGCGAACAGTTCCGCGGACCAGCGCTGGACGTCGGACCGGTCGGCCTCCGGGACTCCGAGCAGCTCACAGATCACGATGACCGGCAGTGGTACCGCCAAGCCGGCAACGAAGTCGAACGGTTCGCCGGCGCGCCGCTGGTCCAACAGCTCGTTCGTGACCCGGGCGATGTAGGGGCGCAGCTCCGCGACGGCCCCCGTGGTGAACGCCTTCGTCACCAGCTTGCGCAGCCGGGTGTGCTGGGGCGGGTCGCTGGCCAGCATGGTGTGAGCGACCGCGGGGTGCAGGCGGCGTCGTGACCCCTTGCCTGAGAAGTACGCCGCCGTGTCCTTCGAGAGCCGAGCGTCGCCGAGGGCCTCGCGGGCTTCCGCGTAGCCGGTGACCAGGTAGCCGGGACGCCCACCGGAACCGGCGGGCACGGGCCGCACCGGCCCTGCGGCCTGCACGGCCGCATAGGCCTGAGAGGGGTCCTGGAGGCAGTGGAGGTCCTGAGTCGGGTCGGTCATGATCTCAGACTCCAACGGGTTCGGACTGGCTGTTGTCGGCGACAAGCCCGACGCGGTAGACGTAGCCGTCCGATCCACGGACACCGCAGAGTCTACGGAGGCAGCCAGAGGGTAGTGGCGATGGGTGCTGCGCCGGTCAGGCAGACACGAGGGCACGTGCGAACAGATCGACGTGGCGGTTGCGCAAGCTGCTCGTCCGGGCGAGCGGGTGCCAGGCGTCCGCCGCGACGGCGGAAGCAGAATCCACTGCGGTGGGCGAAGTACCGGTCCGGACCAGTCGGCAAGCATCGGCGACGTCATCCATGGCGTGGCGAGGTACCACGTAGGTACCATCGGGATATGCCGTCCTTGAACGTCACCTACACCGACGAGGAGCTGGAGGAGGTCCGCGCAGCGGCGGCCGCCGAAGGCAAGTCCCTCAAGCAGTACGTCCACGACCTGTCGTTGCGCGAACGCCGGCGTCGCCAGTTCGTCCGCTACGCCGTCTCCTGGGGCGAAGCGCACCAGGCCGAGTTCGACGACGCCTTCCCCGACGACGCCTTCCCCGACGAAGCCCCGCCCGCCACCCGCGACCGCGGGGCGGACGCCGCCTGATGATCCTTCACATCGACGTCCCCTGGCTCCTGGACGTCCAGGAACAGGCCGTCCCCGAAGACGTCAGCATCGCCGACTACTCCGCTCTCGTCGCCGCTGTAGCCCGCCACAGAACCCGCATTCCGCGCCCCACCACGGCCGACCCCGACCCGGCCTGGCGCGCCGCAGCCCTCCTGCACACCCTGATCCGCCTGCAACCCCTGCCGCACCGCAACAGCCTGTACGCCTGTCAGGTCACCGCGGCCTACATGCACGCCTCCGGCGAGGGCCTCGACCCGCCGCACGGTGCCATGGTCGACCTCGTCCGCGACATCCAGGCCGGCAGGACCACCGTCTACCAGGCCGCGGATCGCATCCGAACCTGGCGCAGCTGAACCACCCCCGCCCTAACACCGAGAGGGATCGGCGACAGTCACGGCGCGCGGCCGGGCTCCAGCGGGTCGACGGCGGGGCGGCCGGAACGACCTGATCGCACAGGGCGAGTACCGCACCACACACGGCACCGTTCGCGGGCCACGCAGTCCGCCGACATCGAACAGCGCGGCTGGATAGGCGATTGCTTCTGGCCCTCTCGCTTACGAGGAATGCCGAACGGTCCACCGCTGCGCAGCAGCGAGGCGGTTACCTCGCATGCAAGATCAGCCGCCGTGCTCCGATGACGTTTTCACCGGGCGTGGGCAAGGAATTCGATGAACAGCAGCAACACAACACGGATCGGCGGACGCCATGGTGAGGTTTCAAGAACTGGAGACGGCGCTTCCGTCGATGGTGCAGTGGCGTGTGAAGGAGGGACGCAGTATCGATTGGTGCGTCCTGGAGAAAGCCCTCGGGACGGTGTTGCCCTCGGACTTCCGCTCCCTGGCGGAGGCGTATCCGACCCTGGTCATCGACGACTTCCTGATGGTGTCCGTGCCCCGGCCCGGTACTGAGGCGTCCTGGGCGGCCGAGTCCAGGGAGGACGAGATCCTTCAGGACCTGTACGAGATGGGCGACACTGAGCACTACGTTCCCTACCCGGAGTCGGGAGGCCTGATTTCCTGGGCGGAGTCCAACGCGGGCGACTGCTTCTACTGGGTTTGAGCGACAGCATCGACTGAACGGCTGCCGCGCCGCCCGCCCGGCGGGTGGACTGACTCACGCAAGGTGTACATCTCGCCGACTCCGTGCGAGCCGGAGGCCAGGAAACGCTGGTCTTCGTCTCCGGGAACGACACCGGCGACCTCGTGGATCTCGCCGCCGTCGGGGTCGGGCCGAGGAGGGAGCCACCTCACGCGAGGGCGCAGCCGCACCAGGAGCAGCGGGAGCCTGCAGGCTGGGTCGCGAAGGCACCGGTCACGTGAACGCGCGTCCGACGGCCGGGGGAGGGACCTGCTTGCGCCACATCGGAGGGAGTGCCGTAGCCGACCCAGGCCAAGGCCTGAACCCGAGTGGGCGCGGACCGGCAGCCTGAACCGGGCTGCCAGCGCCTGGCGGCGGCTCACGCCGGCGATGGCCCGGCTGTCTTCGACTGGCTGGTCGAGGTCTTCGAGTACGCGGCTCCCGGCACCCTGGCCCTGCCCTGATCAACGCTGACCATGAGGAGGGATAGGGCCGGTCCAGCGGAGCACTGACGTGCCGGGCCCTTCGACGGCCTGACGTGGAGGTCCTGCAGGTGGCACTGCCTCAACAGCGGTGTGACTGAAGTGAGTTCGTGCGCCACGGCAGCGGGGTCGGCGGCCCTCGGCCCCCTCACGACAGACCGGCAAACGCAACGCCCCGGCGGGCGGCGGGGGTCAGCGTCTGACCGCCACGGCTGCCGCGGCCGCGGTCAGGATGCGGCGTAGGACGGGAACCGGGATCGCCGGATTCGTGACCGCCGCGCATGCCGTGTCGCTGTAGTGCAGCAGCCCGGCGAGGACGCGGGCAGGCAGCCGCGGATGGCGCATCGCGGCCCCACGGACGTCGGCCACTGGGTCGTTGAGCAGCCACACCGCGTCGGCCGGTGACAGCCGAGGGTCCGCCGCCGCGCGGCGGCGCACCTCGGCTGCGGGATCGCGGGCGAGACGTGCGACGTCGGCAGGCGTGGACTCCGGATCGTCCAAGGCCAGGCGGCGCATCCGCCCATCGGGGTCGCCTGCGTAGCGCAGCAGGCCCGTACGAGGGAAGCGGGGGTGACTGCGAGGGCGGTCGGGGTGAGAGAGGCTGCCGTCCCACCAGCGCCAGACCTCCAGCAGCATCTCGGCCGGCGCGTCATCGCAGGATTCGGCGAGAAACAGGCGGACCGTCCGGTCCTCGTCCCCCGCCAGACGCTCCACGACGTCCGGTGGAAGACGCCGGGCGCGGGCCACGCTTCGGCGGACGAGCGGATGAGACGACACCGCGAGGCGGCGCATCGCGTCGGCGTCACCGTGGAGGCCCTCGACCCAGGGCAGAGTGCGCGACATCGACGTCGGGTCGAAGTCGTAGCGCACCGCGGCACGCTGCTCCTCGTCGAGATCGGGCCGCAGCGCCACCAGAGAGCGGACGTCGCCGCAGGCGTCCTCCGCCAGGACGGCGACGCTGTGCGCACTGAGCCGCGGGTTGACGGCCAGCGCTCGGCGTACCTCCGGGTCCCCGTCCCGGACCAGCTCCGTCTCCAGCTCGGGCGAGAGACGGCACTGCTCGAGCGCGCGCCGTGGCGCGGGCAGCGATGCGAAGGCCTCGCGAGGCATGGGGACGGTGGTGTGGTGGGCGAGGAGTGCCGCCGTACGCACCGCTTCGTCGGTGTCGGCCAGCAGCCGCGCCCGAAGCGGCGCGGCGAGGTCCTCCCACCGGGCGCAGGCAGTCGCCCGCACCCTGGGATCGGCGTCGGCCGCGAGGCTGGGGAGGTGGTGTGCGGGGAGTCCCGGGAGTTCTGCGGCCTGAGCGCGGGACGGGCCGGCGAGGAAGCCGTCGTACAGGTCCTCGGGGAGTTCGACGCCCCAGACACAGGCGTGCTCGGCCCAGAGCACGCGTCGGCTCGGCGACGGTTCGGCGTGGACCAGGCGTACCCACTGATCGGACGTGAGCTTGGGCCGGAAGGTGTCGGCGGGCCGCGAGCGCACCTTCGGATCGGGATGTGTCACGGCGGCGTCGAGCACGGCGGGCCGGTCGCAGCCGTGCAGGAAGCCCACCTCCACATCCAGCAACCGGATCAGCAGCTCGTCCGGCGCGGCCGGATTGAACCCGATTCCCTCCGCCCAGTGCGAAGGCCATGCCGGCCGGCCGGGAACCGCCGCCCACACCTCGGCACGCTCGGCCCCCGTCTCGCGTCCTGCGGCCGAGGCAGCCTCCTGCAGCCGCTCCTGCAGTCGGTCGAGGGCTGTCACCCGAGGGCCGTCCGTGCCGGGCACCTCCGCCAGCAGCACCTGGCCGTCGAGGGAGAGCGCCACGAACCCGGGATCGCCGGTCAGCCCCGGCAGCGGTGTGCCGGTCAGCCCTGGTACACCGCTGCCGGTATGGCGAACCCGGGTCCACCAGGAGTCGTTACCCCCGATCCGATGACCGAGGACGGCCACGAGGAACTCGCCGTCCGCATCCGCGAGGCGGCGCCACCACGCGCCGCCGAGCTCTCCGCGGACCGCGCCGTCCGGCGCCGCGATCCCCCGCGCGATCCGCCAGCCGGCCTCCGGCGGCAGCAGGTTGCCCGGGCACATGTCCTCGACGACCGTGAGTCCGGCATGGGGGAGCAGCTCGTGGAGTTCCACTCGGTGTTGCACGCCGTCATGATCCCCGCCCCCTCGCGGCGGGGCAAGGCACTCGGTCCAAGCGCAACCGGCCCTCACCCGCATACACGTCATCGGCCGTGATGGTGTTCGGCCGCGCCTGCGATGACACGTCACCTCCTTCGCCTGGATGCTCGCTCGGCGCCAGGGTGAACGACTCCCGGAGTGGCTCGACGCCATCCGGCGGGACGACCTCCCCACCCTTGCCTTCCTCTTGGCCCTTCCCCCGAGCCCTCTAACGGCGATCCGCGTACCTGCCGTACCGATCCCAGAGCTGCTGTCCCGGTACGCCTGACGGATACGCGAGGCCCTCTGCGGACTGACTGCCCCAGGCCAGGAGCCGGTGTACGAAGAGAGGCGTGCGTCCAGGCGATGCCCCCTTGCCCCCAACGCAGACGCGGAGGTCGTGGCGGACATGAGCATCGGCAGGCCCGGACGTGGACAGACGTGCGGAGCCGGGGCGTCCCTACCGAGACCGGTCAGCAGACGGTAGACCCCGGTCAAGGGCGGCCGAGACGGCCAGGGGCCGGGTTACCTCCCGGGACCCGGGACAGATGGTCGAAGTGGCCCTCCGGGTCCACGCGGCGATGCTATGGGGGACTGGTCGGTCCCTCCCGCGTACGAGGCCCCCGTCCGACCGAGGTGCCGAGAAGGAGGCTGTCCGGGGGGCCTGCGGCGCCCGCGTGACGCCCACCCCCGACCGGGTGACGGCGGGGGCAGCTAGGCCGGGACGCGCTGCGGCGCGTGCGGTGCCGCAGTCAGACTGCGAAGGGCCGACCACCATCGCGTACACCGGAGCCCTCTCATGCCCCAGCCCTCCGGCCTCGGACCCACAGAGCCCGAGACCTTCCTGGCCGTGTGCAGCCACACCCACCTCTTTCCCGGCGCCCGCTGCCGCCTCCAGGGGCTGCCCGACCCCCAAGCGTTCGCCGCCCGGCCGCAGCCGGTCGAGGTGATCCTGCGTTTCTCGGACGCGGTCACCACCGACGCGGAGGTTCGCACCGACGGCGCGGCCGACGCGGTGCTGGCCGTCCCGGCCTACACGACCGGGGCGGGTACGCCGATCGATGGCCGTGTCTGGCTGGTCCGGGAGTTCGTCCGCAGGGGAGACGAGGTGGAGCTGACGATCGGCGGGATCGCCCCGGCCTGAGTGCCCGCCGGCCGCGAGGCGCTCCGGGCTCCCTGCCTGATCCACCCTCCGAGGCGTGCGTGGCGAGGCCCCGGCATCCAGACGCGCTCTGAAGCTGGAGTACTGCCGACCGCCCCGCCCAAACGCCGTGACCGCCTGCCTGGTCGCCCTGCCGCTCCTCGGCTCGTCAGCCCCTCTTGGGTTGGGAAGGTCGCACCGGAGGACCTGCCAGGGCCCCCGCCCCCGGGGCCATACCGGACCCACTCCCGGCCGACGACCGAGGGGCCCAGGGCCACACGCGAGGGCCTTCAGGGCGGTGACTAGGCTGCACCCATGCTGACCAGCGAAGACGAGTCGAACGAGGCACACGAGGCACACGAGGCCGTGAGACGACTGGCTGCCGGAGTCGCTCTGGACCAGGCGTTCGATGTGACGGACCCGGAGTCCTGGATCGGCCTCGACTTCGGGGCACGTGAACTGGCCTGGCAGCGGCCGGAGCTGTTCCGCTCGAATGCGTCGAGATTCGGGCGGCGGCTGAGCTGGGAGCAGGATGCGTCACCGTCGAACGTCACTGGGCCCCAGAAGCCCGATGACGCCGAACTCGCCCTCGCCCTCTGTCACGCGGACGGCCGGATTCGTGAGGCGGCGCTGGACCATGCCGAGAGGCGCCCCGCGCTGCTCGCGCTGGTCGTCATCCGCTGCGCGGACTGGGTGGGGCCGGTACGTGAACGTGCCCGCCGGCTCCTGGCCGACTCGCCCCCGCACCACCTGGCCGCGCACACCGCGCTGACCCTGCGGGTCGGCCGCCGTTCCCGGGGCGGCTTCGCCCAGGAGTTGCTGACCGCGGCGCTGCGCACGGGCCCTGCCACACAGGTCGAGGCGCTGCTCGGCAGCGACGACCGGGCCACGGCCCGCCTGGCGCACCGCATCGTCGTCGAACGGAGACTGCTCTCCACGGCGCGGCTCGCTCAGACCGCCGCCCGCCACCGTGACGTCGTCGTACAGGACGTGTGCGCCGAAGCGGCCGTGGCCGGCCTCGGCGAGGGCGGCTGCGACGGGTTCACCGAGGTAGTGGTGCCGCTCCTCGGCTCCACGCAGCCCCGGGTCAGGTCGGCGGGAGTGACCGCGCTGCGCCGTGCCGGGCGGCACGCCGACGCCGAGCCGTACCTCACCGACCGGTCCGCCGTGGTCCGGGCGTGCGCCCGGTGGGTACTGCGGCAGGGCGGCACCGACCCGGCGCCGCTGTATCGCGCGCTGTGTGCCGCCCCCGCAGCTCGGCCGGCCGCTGCAGTGGGCCTCGGAGAGTGCGGTGTGCGTGAGGACGTCGACCTGATCCGGACCCTCCTCACCCACCCGGTACCCGGCGTGCGTGCCTGCGCGGTGGCAGGGCTGCGGGCGCTGGACGCCGTACGCGCAGATGACATGCGACCGCTCCTGATCGACCAGTCGGCGGCGGTGGTCCGCCAGGCGACTGCTGCGCTGCTGCCATGGGCTGACCACATACCGCCGGAGCTGCTGCGTGGACTCCTGGCCGAAGACCGGCCGCGCCACCAGCGGGTCGCGGCGTTCCGGCTGCTGCGGGCGTCCGGGTTGCACGCCCGGGGAGTTGCCGAACAGCTCCGATCCGACCCACCGGACAATTCCCAGCCGACCGGCTGAACGCCGACGGGGCCAGAATTCCTTGCCTCCCTGCCTCCCTGCCTCCTTGCCTCCCTGCCGTAGAACGAGGACACGCTGGCTTGGCCCGCCCGGTAGGACAAGGGGGGCGAGGTGCAGGGAAGCCTCAGGTATCCGGCGGGACTTCCCGCATATGTGACGGCAACCGTCCCGGTGAAGGTGAAGGTGAAGGTGAAGGTGACGGTGACGTCAGCGGCTGGTTCGTAGCACCGCAGAGGAAATCGGCCGACCAGGCGAGTGCGCCGGGCATGGAGTGCTCTTGGCGGACCAGGCGGTCAGCCCGATGAGGAAGGCCGCTCGGAGCGGGGGCCCCGTGGCGTTGGCGTCTCCCGCTCATCGGAGACCGCGCTTCTCGCGTTCGGCTTCGATCAGCTCCTCCATGAGTTCCTCCGGGGCCACTCTGTACTCGGTGTCATGAAGAGCGTCGTAGTCCTGGGTACTGAGCGGTAGCCCCATCTTGACTAGTTCAGAAGCCAGTTGTGTGAACGCGATCCGTTCGTCGGGCTCATGCTGGTAGCTCGCCCGCTCGGCGGCGGCCCCCTCGGCCAGGGTGAGGCCGATCGGACGCCAGAAGCTGAACTCGGTGTCCAGCTCCGTGAGATGCCAGGCACGGTCCGTGGGTTCGTCGGGGTGCAGCCAGTAGCCGATCCACCCCTTGCCGCCCTTCGCCACGAGCTTGACGTACTTGGCCATCTCGGCCGCTGCGGCGTTGACGGCCTGCATCTCAGGGTCCGCGAGTTCCGTTTCGCTCAGATAGCTGGTGTTCAGGAGCGGGTGGACCTCTCCCGCCTCGAAGAAGTCGAGGACGAGAAGGCGGGAGAAGTCGGTGCGGCCCTCCCACTGCGCCACCAGCAGAACGCGCAGATCGTCGGGTATCGGACGGCCGTCCAGCCGTTCGCGGGAGAACTCTGCGAGCCGTTCGTCGTACATGCGCCCTATCCAGAGGTCGAAGCAAGATCCTCACGTCAACGTAACAGCGCTGTCTGACAGGAGGCCGGGTATGCCGGCGACCGCCGACCACGCCCGTGCCCCAGGATCGGCACAGCTCCTAGTCCCCTGGTTTTTCGCTGCTCCGCAGACCCTGCCGGGCCCGGGCGCCCGTCTCGCGCAGCAGCAGGAGGGCGGCTGCTGGCGCTGGGGGACCGGAGGTCCGGGTGGCCAGGGACGCGCCCGCGCGGCGGACCGCGTCGAGGCGGAGGCGCTGGACGCCGATGAGGGCCCGCAGGAAGGGTCGGTACGACGGGTTCACCACGCTCGGGAGGGACGCGGCCGCAGCCAGGTCGGTGGCGGCCCGGTCCGCCTGCTCCGCGACGAGCCGGCCCAGCCCCGCGCCGGGCCGGGTGAGATCCGCACCGTGGCGGGCCACCGCGTCGGCCGGTACGCCCGTCCGGCCCGCGCGCACGTCCTCGGGCAGGTCCTCCAGGAAGTCGAGACGCTGCATCGCGCGGATGAGCCGGTGGCAGCCGTCCGTGAACACCACACGCGCCGACGCGTCCGCAGGCGCGAGGAGGCAGGCGGTGAGCATCAGGGCGGGGAGGGAGTACGCGCGTACGTACTGCTCCAGTTCCTCGTCGTCGGCGATGGTCCGCCACGCGACCTCGCGCTCGCAGCCTCGCAGGAACGCGTCCACGTGAACGCGAACGTCCGGGTGCAGCTCGGCGGTGCGCACCAGGCAACGCAGCCCGGGCAGAGCGGAGTCACCTTCGGCGAAGGCCTTCTGCACGAGCCCGTCCCACTGCGCCAGGGCGGTCGTGCGTTCCTCCGGGGTCCCACGGTCGATTCGGTCGTCGGTGTCGTGCATGAACGCGACGGCGGCCATGACGTGGGGCAGCAGCGCGGCGGGAAGCAGCAGGCGCGCGGCGGCGTACTCGGCCGGTGCGAACAGCCGTACCGCCCGCCGTTGTTCCGTGTAGTCCTGCCGTAGCCGTGGTCCCCTGAGCCCGGCCCGGTCGAGGGCCCGCTTCCACATGCACGTCTCCTGTCGTCGTCGGTGACGAGCCTACGGGCACGGGCACGGGCGCGGATCGGTTCGAGGGGCGACGGCTTGCCGGGAGTTCACCAAGGTCGTTGTCCGCCGGACGCCGGACGCCGGACGCCGGACGCCGGACGCCGGACGCCGGACGCCGGGCGGCGATCGACCCTGGCCGACGCACGAACCGGGCCGGTGAACGACCAAGGCCGACGCTCGACCCGGGCCGGTACCGGTGGCTGGGCCACCGGTACCGGCCCTCCCCGGATGCCGGCCGGCTACATCGGCTCGGGGAAGATGTCGCTGATGCTCCAGGCGACGCTGAAGCAGGGGGGAAGGGAATAGGACTCCGGCTCGGGGTCCAGGGCCTGGAGCGCGAGGATCTGGCTCATGGGTGCTCACCACCTTGTTCTCGGGGTCTTGTCGGTTGGTCACTGCCTGCCTCGGCACGGAGTTGCCTGCCGCCGTGCCCAGGCGTTCATGGGCCCGCTCGATGCCGTCAGTGGGCTGCGGGGATCCGGGGACGTGCGTGGTGGGACTCCGTCAGGAGCGGCCCGGTCAAAAGGCGGTGGAGGGCCAGCAGGACACCGGCTCCGCCGCTGGACAGGTCGGCGGTGAACCGCTGCGAACCCGCTCCGAGGAAACGGACACCGCGCCGGTACGGGACGGCGTACTTCAGCAAGCCGGTCGCGGCGCGCACGGCGTCCCCGCGGGCGGTGTCCGCGCCGGTGAGCTCGGCGTGTTCGGTCAGGAACCAGGTCAGTCCGGCCAGCCCCCGGTACAGGCCGGCCTCCTTTGGTGCGCAGGAGACCCGGATGCCGGCCACCAGCCTCGGCAGGGCCGCCGCGCAGCGTTCGTCCGGCGCGGTGGCCACGTAGCGGGTGAGCACTGCCGCGACGCCCGCCGCGCCCGTGGCCAGGTACGGCATGGCACGGGCGAGCCGCGTGTCGTCGGAGATGGACAGGGCACCGTCGTCCAGCGGAAAGGTCCGGTCCAGCTCCTGGTGGACCAGTACGCGGCCCGCATCCAGGTATCGGCCCTCGCCGGTGTCGCGGGCCAGGCGGTGGAGAAAGAGGGCGGGCCCCGAGCGGCCGTGCAGCAGGCCGCGGGCGTCGTGCTCGCCGAGGGTGTCCGGCAGATCGGGGGTGCGCAGCAGGCGGTCCCCTGCGGCGGCGGCCCGCTCCAGGCAGTGGCTCTCGCCGGTCAGCCGGTGGAGGGCGAGCCAGGCCAGGCCGACTCCGGCCCGCCCGCCGGCCAGCGTGCCGCAGGAGGTGGTGAGCGGGTGGTCGTCGGCGTCCCGGAGCAGGTCAACGGCCTCGTCCAGCAGGCCGAGGCCGGCCAGTACCTGGGCGATGCCGGCCGAGCCGACGAGTAGTCCGGGGGGCAGCGCGTCGCGCTGCGCCAGCGTGTCGCGGCGCAGCCGTTCGCGGATCTCCTCCGGCACTTCAGCCCCGGCGCGGTGCAGGGCGTGCACCACCCCGGCCGTGCCGTACGCCAGGCACACGTTGTTGGTCCGGAGCGCCTCGGGCGAGGGCGGGAAGGCCCACTCCGGCCGGTCGGCGTGCGCCATCTCCAGCAGCCCGGCGGCCACCTCGTCGGCCAGCCGGGTGAGGCAGCCGCGCGGATCGGTGTCCAGCTCGGCGAGGGAGGGCAGGCGGTCGGGACCGCCCCGGTCCTGCGCCCGGTCCTCCGCCAAGTCTTCAGTCAAGTCCTCCGTCGAGTCCGCCGTCAGGTGGAAGGCGGTGGCTCGCTGCCACAGGTCCTGCGGCGGAGCCATGTCCGCCAGGTCGCGGCGCAGCAGTGCGAGGTTGGCGGGCGCGTGTTCGGCGATCTCGTTGAACGGCGCCAGGAAGGCGAGCGCGACCGCCGACACGCCGTAACGGTCCCGCAGCAGGGGATCGGAGTCGGCCCGGAGCAGGCCGGGCGGCGGCGTGAACCCCGGGGTGCCCATCCCGGAGGGTGCCGCGGACAGGGCCGAGGCCGCCTCGAAGTCCACCAGCCGGACCCCGCCCGAAGCCGTGACCATGACATTGTCCAGGCTGAGGTCACCGAACCGGTAGCCGACGACGTGCAGCCGCTCCAACGAGGCGTCCAGGCCGCCCAGCAGGTGCCGGCACGCCTCGTAGTACGCGGCGACGGACTCGGCCGTGCGGTCGGCGCGGGCCAGTGGGGAAGACCGGCTCAGCCACCCCACCAGAGGCTGCCCGGCGACGTACTCGGTGACGAGGAAGTCGTGCTCCCACTCCGTGAAGTGGTCCAGCGGCTCTGGGCCCACCCCGGGGTCGGCCGCGTGCAGCTCGCGCAGCACGCCGTACTCGTGCCGCAACCGCTGCTGCGCGTCGGTCCCGTCGAAGACCAGACCGTTGTGGGCGCGAGCCTCCTTGAGGAAGACGGTGCGGCCGGTCCGTCGGTCCCGGGCCTGGTAGGTGCCGCCGGCGTTGCTCAGGCGTACCGCACGGGTCACCTCGTAGTCGCGGATCAGGATCGGGCCCACGTGCGGCTCCTCCTCCCGCTCGACGAAGGGGTCCGCGATCCCTGCGGGCAGGTGCCAGACGGGTAGCCGCAGGTCCAGGACCTCGCGGCCGAAACCGTCGCGGACCAGCCCTTCCCGGGTGCCGTCGGCGCGCAACCGGCTGAGGGCACCGAAGGAGCCGTAGCGGTAGTGGACCGTCCGCGAGTCGCGGAAGCGCCGGTCGGTGAGGATGTACGGTCCGTCCTCCCCGTCGAGCGCGTCCCGCAGGCGCTCCAGCAGCCGGCGGGCGGTCTCCGTGTCCGGCGGGTAGACGGCGCAGAACTTGCCCGCCTGGGCCCGCCCGGCGTGTTTGTGATGGAGAAACAGGAAGAAGAACCGGGCGCTCAGATGCTTGAACGGCACGCCTTCGGAGAAGCAGATCCCGGCGACCGTGTCGAGCACGTGCTGCGCCCGGTCCGGCCGCGCCGACACGTGGATCTTCCAGCCCTGCTCGGCGAGCTTGGTCCCCGGACCGCCCCAGGCCGTCCAGATGCCCTGGGCGGTGCCGCGTATGCCCGGCGGCACGTCGTGGGGAGCGAAGCGCGGTCCGGGGTCGGCCACGCTGGGGAGCGGCAGGTAGTACTCCCGGTCCGCGAGCGCTTCGCCGAATCCTTCGAGCACGGAATCTCCTCGCAGGTGGTAACGGGCGGCCACAACGGCTGTGCGAGACGCTAGAACCGCGAGGTATGGAAGCGGTTCGCCGACGGCATGCGACCGGTATCAAGCAGGGTCGGTCTCGTTGCCGATGCCGGGCTCGTCCTCCCGACGCTCCCGCTCGAACGTGCCATGGGCGCCGTCGTGGCGGGGTGGAGAACAAGCCTGTAGCGCCTCGCGATCGGGGCTGATGCGAATCGTGCCCGGTGCCGATGCGCAGGGGCGCGCCGAATGTCTGGCCTGCTAGGTGCGCACAGAGGCATGGCGCTGCGAGCCGTACGAGCAGGGCATCGCCGCCTCCGAAACCCCGGCTTCAGGGCGCTGGAAACCAGGACCTGATAGCGGCTCCCCATCGCGTATGGACGCTCACGTCTGGGTGCCGTCACCAGCTTCTCCACCCCGGCCACATCAAGGCGAACAGGAGGCAGGCCGCCCTTCGGGCCAGGGCCACTCTTCGGCCTGTCGCGCCGGGCGCCGTACCCGTCCGCGCCCCGGCGGGCCAGGCCGCCGCCGGATCGTCCCAAGAGCGTCAGGCGACCAGCTCGTAGATGCTCCGGGCCGTCAGCCACAGGCCGACCAGCAGGGAGAGTGTGACGATCAGCTGTTCCTGATGCCGACCCAGCCAGTCCCGCAGAGCGTTCAAACGGGCGTGCGCGACCGTGGGCGACCGGACGACGTACATTTCCATCACGATGAGGCTGAGCGTGGCCAGCAGGCAGTAGCCGACCAGTGCGAGCCAGTCGGAGAGGGTGGACAGGTCCGCGTCGATGGCGGTCGCGGCCCCGGCTCCGACCAGTCCCCAGGGCTGCAGGACCCACGCGAGACCGGCTGCAGTGACGGGGGACGCGTTGTCGATCCGTGCGGTCCATCGGGGCGGGCCGTGCGGACGGGGCGGGCGACGATGCCGGTACGTGCCGTACAGCACCAGCGCCACACCGAAGGCGAGCTTCACGGCGATCGCGGCGGTCGAGGGAGCGCTGTGACGAGCGAGAGGCTGACCACCCGTCAGCAGTACCACGAGAGCGATCACCACCATCAGGTTGGCCAGCCACGACAACAGGAACGCCAACCCCTGACGAACACCGCGCCGCGAAGAAAGCAGCAGGATGAAGGCGCTGTTGTGCAATGGCCCCAAGGTGATGGCCAAACCGATCACGACCAGGTCGAGAAGCACCGGATCAGCCACTCCTGAGTCTCGGGGCTGTCCACCTCTCGTGGACAAGAAACCGGCCGGTAAGAGCGTCGGACGTTGCCGCGCGACCGCACCCCGACTCTGCAGCCGACGACCCGGCCGGTCAAGCAGGCCACGCCCGCGAAGCCTTGTTGCGTTCGAGTTCCACCAGATCTCGCCGCCGACGACGAGCCCGCGCCACAGCCCTTCGCACCACATTTGACGACGGACCGTACTTCGGCTGCATAGGCCTGGGAATCGGGGGGGGGCGGAACTGGGAATCGGGGGGCGGCCATTCCGTACTCCCTCTACCCTCCCGTCGGAGGTCTCGGCGGGAGTCTGGGGTACCGCTGCCAGGTTCTTGATACGTGTCGCACCCCCGTGGTTCGTGAACATCGACGTGTGCGACGTCGACCGGACTTGTACGTACCGGAGCCGGGGTCGCTGCCACGGCGCGCCCACACAGATCCGTGGCGTCGATGTGCGACGGGTGCCGGTCCGCTGCGCGGAACCGTGGCGCGGTGGCAGCGAGGCCGACCGACCGCTTTGATCACCCGTCACCGCGAGCTCGTCTCCCCCTCATGGCCCGAGGGGATTCCCCGGTTCCGGGGTGGGGGTGACCACACCCTGGGCCGGGGGGCCGTCGGATGTCCCGGTGATCAGCATCTCCGTAGCGTCTTCGTCATGACCCACACCACGACCAGCACCCGCCTCCGGCCGTCCGCGCAGCGCAGGAGAGTACGCCGCTGCCTGGCCGCCGCGACCGCCGTCGTCCTCGCCTCCCTGACCGTCGCTCCGGCGGTCGCCGCCCCCGGACCCCACCCGGTCCAGCAGAGCGCCGGGCGCGGAGCCCTCCTTGGTGTCACTCCCGTCGCCGACCTGAGCCGGAGCGAGGTGGCCGCGTTCCTCAAGGGCGCCGACATCGACCCGGCGACCGTGCGCCACGGGGTGCGCGCCTACCGGCTGACCTACCGGACCCTGACGCCCGGAGGCGAACCGACCACCGCCACCGGCCTGCTGGTGCTCCCCAGGGGCGGCGAGCGCCGGCTCGACCTGGTGGCAGACACCCACGGCACGATGGTCCACCGCGACTACGCGCCGTCCGTCGCGACGGACTTCGGCCTCTTCGCGCCCTATCTGCACGCCGCCGCGGGCCGCGCCGTCGCCGCCCCGGACTACCTCGGACTGGGCAAGGGCCCTGGCCTCCATCCGTACATGGACACGACCTCGGCCGTCTCCGCCTCGCTCGACATGCTGCGGGCCTCCCGCACCGCCTCGCGCGCGCTCGGCAGACCACTCACCGGAGACGTGTACGGCACCGGGTTCTCTCAGGGCGGCCAGGTCGCCATGGCGCTGGGCCGCGAGCTGGCTCGGGGCGCGGACCGGCACTTCCGGCTGCGGGCGCTCGCGCCGGTCGCCGGACCCTACGACCTGCGGGGCGCCGAGGTCCCCGCCCTCCTCGACGGTCGTGTCAACGACATCAGTGGCGTCTTCTACATGTCGTACTTCCTGACGGCGCAGAACCGGCTCCACCCCGTCTACGCCGATCCTGCCGATGCGTTCAGGCAGCCGTACGCGGCGTACGTGGAGCAGCTCTTCGATACCCGGCACACCGAGGAGGACATCGTCACGAAGCTGCCGGGCTCGGTGAAGGAGCTGCTGACCGACGGCTTCTACGAGCGGTTGCGCCACCCGGACGGAGGCCTGCTGGCCGCGCTCAAGGCGCAGGACGGGACGTGCGACTGGAAGCCCGGTGTTCCCGTACGGCTGCACACCGCGTCCGGCGACACCGACGTGCCGATCGCCAATTCCGTCAACTGCGCCGCCGATCTGGCCCGTAACGGTGTGCAGGCCCGCGTCGTCGACCACGGGAAGGCCGACCACAACGGTTCCTTCAAGCTGGCGGGACCGCAGATCGTGCGCTGGTTCGACATGCTCGCGCACAGCTAGCCGGTCGACCCCGACCTGGTCTCGGCACGTCTCCGTGCCGAGAGGGATGCGCACTGTGCGATCGGACGAGGACGGCTCGGGCAACCCTCGCGTGTTCCGGATCGGCGCGGACCCGTGCCCGTGGGGCGGCATACGCAGCCGCCTGACCGAGCAGGACATCCGTACGCTCGGGACGATGCACTACCGCCACGTTCAGACCTGCTGCTGGGACGGTGTGACGTGGACACGTGGCCCACCCATCCGACGTCGCAATCCTCAGCGGACCGATCCGACGATCGCAACCCTCAGCGGAGGAGCTCGGCCACCAACTCGCCCACCTGCTCCACCTCGATGAGAAACCCGTCGTGGCCGTACGGCGACCCCAGGACACGCGGCCGGTCCGCGCCAGGGATGCCGGCCGCCAGCTCCGCCTGCTGAGCCGGCGGGTAGAGACGGTCGGAGTCGATCCCGGCCACAAGAGTCCGTGCGGTCACCCGGCGCAGCGCCGCCCGGACGCCACCCCGGCCCCGGCCGACATCGTGACCGTTCATGGCCTCGGTCAGCACGACGTAACTGCCCGCATCGAAGCGTCGGGCCAACTTGGCCGCGTGGTGGTCGAGATAGGACTCGACCTGGTAGCGGCCGCCGAGCCAGGGATCCTCCGTGCCCTGGGCGGCACGGCCGAAGCGGGCGGCCAGTTCGTACTCGCTGCGGTAGGTGACGTGGGCCACGCGACGGGCGAGACTCAGTCCGCCGTGCGGGCCCCGGCCTGTGTCGTGATAGTGACCGCCCCGCCAGTCGGGGTCGGCGCGGATCGCCTGCAGCTGGACCGATGCCCAGGCGATCTGCTCGGCACTCGCCGCGGCCGTCGTGGCGAGCAATAGCAGCGCGTCGGTGCGCTCCGGATGGGTCACGGCCCACTCCAGCGCCCGCATCCCGCCCATCGATCCGCCGATCACCAGCGCCCAGCGAGCCACGCCGAGCGCGTCGGCGAGGCCCACCTCGGCCGCGACCTGGTCGCGCGGTGTCAGGTAGGGGAAGTCACCGCCCCAACGGCGACCGTCCGCCCGGCGGGAGGACGGCCCGGTACTGCCCTGACAGCCGCCCAGCACGTTGGGCGCCACGACGAACTGGCGGTCCGTGTCCAGTGCGAGCCCCGGCCCGATGAGCCCCTCCCACCAACCGGGAGTGGGGTGGCCGGGGCCGGCCGGACCGGCGGCGTGACTGTCACCGGTGAGGGCGTGCAGCACGAGCACCGCGTTGGCACGGTCCGGCGCGAGCGTCCCCCAGGTCTCGAACGCCAGGCGCACAGCGGGCAGTTCGCCCCCGGCCTCCAGTCCCAGCGGCGTCTCGCGGGTGTACCACCGGCGCCACCCGGCCGGGTCCCCCTCCCGCCAGGCCCCGGAGACCGGCGGCAGAGGAACCTCGGACGGCGGCGTGACGGTGCTCAGGACGCGCCCTCGGACGAGCCCTCGGACGAGCCCTTGGCAGCCCGGAAGCCCGCCTCAAGATCCGCCTTGAGGTCGGCGAGGTTCTCCAGGCCCACCGACAGCCGCACCAGACCGGGCGAGGCGCCGGTCGCCGCCGACTGCGCCTCGTCCAGCTGGCTGTGGGTGGTGGAGGCCGGGTGAATGATCAGACTGCGGACGTCCCCGATGTTCGCCAGATGGCTGAACAGCTCGACAGCGTCCACGAACCGCTTGCCCGCCTCGACGCCGTCCCGCAGCTCGAAGGAGAGCACCGCTCCCGCGCCGCGCGGCAGGTAGCGGTGTCCCGCCTCGTACCAACGGTTGGACGGCAGCCCCGGATAGTGCACGGCCGAGACCTCGTCGCGCTGCTCCAGCCACTCGGCGAGGGCCTGCGCGTTCGCCGAGTGCCGCTCGATGCGCAGACTCAGCGTCTCCACGCCCTGCAGCAGCAGGAAGGCGGAGTGCGGAGAGAGCGCGGGGCCGAGGTCCCGCAACAGCTGTACACGCAGCTTGATCGCGAAGGCGCCCGGGCCGAGCGCCGGCCAGTACCGGAGGCCGTGGTAGCTGGGGTCGGGTTCGCTGAAGTCGGGGAAGCGCTCGGAGTGCGCCCCGAAGTCGAAGGTGCCGCCGTCCACCACGACGCCCGCGACCACCGTGCCGTGTCCGCCGAGGAACTTCGTCGCCGAGTGGACGACGATGTCGGCGCCGTGCTCCAGGGGGCGGAGCAGATAGGGCGTGGGGACGGTGTTGTCCACGATCAGCGGGACCCCCGCCGCGTGGGCCACGTCGGCGACCGCCCGCACGTCTAGTACGTTCCCGCGCGGATTGCCCAGCGTCTCGGCGAACAGCGCCTTGGTGTTCGGCCGGATCGCCGCCCGCCACGCCTCGGCATCGTCGGGGTCGTCCACGAAGGAGACCTCGACACCGAACCTGGGCAGCGTGTGCCGGAACAGGTTGTACGTGCCCCCGTACAGCGACGTACTGGCCACGAGGTGGTCTCCGGAACCCGCCAGCGTGAGGATCGCCAGCGTCTCGGCCGCCTGCCCGGAGGACAGCGCGACCGCCGCGACACCGCCCTCCAGCGCGGCGATCCGCTGCTCGAAGACGTCCTGGGTGGGGTTGTGGATGCGGGTGTAGATGTTGCCGGGCTCGGCCAGCGAGAAGAGGTCGGCGGCGTGCTGCGTGTCCCGGAACACGAAGGACGTCGTCTGGTAGATCGGCGTCGCCCGCGCCCCGGTCACCGGGTCGGGCGTCGCACCAGCATGGATCTGCTTGGTCTCGAAGGACCATGCCGAGGTGTCGGGCCCGGCAGCCTCGTCCTCGGGAGTGTGACCGGCGGCGACGGCGTCGATGGGCTGGCTCATGACGATGCTCCTTGTGCGGGTGCGCGCACGGCTTCGCGCCGTGCGCGGGGCGGGGCAGCGAACAGGTGGTCTCGAAGGACCGGGCCGAAGTGTCGGCCGGGGGCGGCTCAGCGCGCGGCGGGACACCACGCGGGGGCGGCAGACGCGAGAGCACACGCGCGGAAGGTGAGCAGGAAAGACGCGGAAGCGGTCACACGCTCACGAAAGCACAGCCGTGCCCCCCGAACCAGCGGCCAGCGGAACGCGACATACAGCGTTCATCCACGGGCCCGAGCAGCCGTCGGGCCACGGACGCCACGGGGTGCCTGTTGGTAGGAACCGGCGCGTTCCCGGAGGGCCGGCAGCCGATGTCGCAGCCCCGCGACCCACCGACGCCGGGCCGCCCCCCGATGACCGCGGCTTCCGAGGAAGCTCCGCTCTTGGCCAACCGCGTCCCGTCCACGATGCGTGTCGTCAGGGCACTGAACGTCCGGCTCGGAACAGCCCGCACCTTCGAGGCCCAGCCCGTGCCGAAGCCCGAATCGATTACCTCTCGCGGCCTGCTGAAGTTCACCCTGTCTCCGCCCACGATGCCGGCCACCGGAGTGGAGCCCAGCGAGCCCTGGATGAGCGTGCCGTCCTGGTGTGGAAGCGGCGCGCCGGAAAACCCTGGACCTTCGAGGGCCAGCTGCCGCCGTGGACCACGACGACACCGTCACCGGCCGTGCCGCAGGTGACGGGAGCAGCACAGGTCTCCTGCCTCAGTGGACCGCCACCTACGAAGAGGGGGATCCGTCCGCGCTGTTCGATGACGGTGGACCCGTTTCGCGGAGTGGCCGGCCCGGCGTTGACGACGGCCCGCGTGGTGGGAAGCGGAGTGGCGCGCCTGTTCCTGACCCTCGCCGACGAACTGCACCTCGGACGCGCCGCCGAGCGGCTCGTGGCGGGCACCGTCGACGCTGAGGCCGCCCACGCCACCCACCCGCGCAAGTGCTGCAGGAACTGCGGAACCGGCACCCGCAGATGACGGTGCAGCTGCCCGGTCTGAACATCGCCGACCACATGGGCGAGCTCGTCAGGCAGGACATCGATGCCGTCTTCCTCCGTCCTGCCGTACCGGACGGCATCGAGCTGCAGTACCTGGGCACCGAGCCACGGGTGGTGTGCCTCGCCGCCGCCGCCGACCCTGTGGCAGCGTTCCCTCACCTCACCCTGGCTCACCTGAGGGACAGGGCGGTGGTCGACGTACCCCCCCAGGTACCGCGGACGTGGTGGAACTTCTGGGCGGTCCATCCGCGTCCCGACTGCAGACGCGTGACGTACGGGCCCGTCGTGACCGACATGGAGTCATTGCTGCACACGGTCGGCCAGGGCGAGTCCCGCGACCGTCCTGAGGTCCTTCCCCCGCCCCGGCATCCGCTACCTGGACGTCCTCGACCTGTCGCCGTCGGCATGCGCCTTTATGTGGCTGACGAAGCGCCGCGCGGAGCCGACCATTGTCGCGATCCGGCAGTCGGCCCGCTCGGTCACCCAGCGAGCCCCGGCGCTCGGACGCTCCACCCCTGACGCGGCCACCGTGCGCACCGGGCGCCGGGAAGCTGCTCCAGGACGCGAACCGACCGGCCGGCTCGCCTCCGTGGGGGATCCCGGTGCCCACAACCACAGCGTCCTGGCGGCTCCGACCACTCCGACCGCGGCGGACCGTGTCGGTTGTCACGACCGCTCTCTCGGCGGAACCGGGGACACCGGCGTCGGCTGTCTGATGGAGTGACGTGGTGGAGGCGCCGTGGCGGTGCCTGCCCCGGTCCGGACCAGGCACCGCCACGGTGCCAGCCCCAATCCGGACGGGACCGGACTCTCAGCGGAAGGGCAAGAATGCTGTCGGAGGCGATGACCGCGCTGGCCGCGGCGGGAGGCACAGCGGTGGTGCAGGCTGCGGGCACCGACGCGTGGGCAGGGCTACGCGGACAGATGGCCCGTTGGTTCGGCCAGGGGAATCCGCAGCGCGAGCACGCCGAGCTGGAGCGCCTCGACCAGGCCGCCGCCGAGCTCGAGGCCGCGGCGCCGCCCCAGGCGGAGCGGGTGCGCATCCGTCAGGAGGCGGCGTGGCAGGCCCGTATCGAGGCTCTGCTCGAAAGTCTCGGGGAAAACGAACAGGGCCGGATCGCGGAAGGCCTGCGCACTCTCTTGACCGAGCAGCCGTCCCACAGCCATGCGTCGGTCGGCCACGGGGGGCTGGCTGTCGGGGGAGACGTCAAAATCCAGGCGGACCATGGGTCCGCAGCCGCCCTGACCATGGGGAACGTGACCCTGGGAAACCCTTCTCAGCCGGGTTCGCAGCAGGACTGAGCGCATCCGGATCAGGCTCGGCCGCTCCGCCTCACCATGGTGGTGGCATCCTCGCCGACCACGGCGGTTTCGCCGTCGGCCACGCCGAGCAAGTCCACCACCACGCTCCGCCCCGCACTCCAGCGGCCTGGCCACGCCAAGTCGGCGTGATCCCGCCCCGCGCCCTCTCCTTCCAGCACAGGGCCGAGGCCGACCTGCTGCGGACGGCGGCCGACGGTGGGGGTCCAGCGGTGCCCGGCCAGGTGCTGACCGGAACGGGCGGGGTCGGCAAGACCCAGCTGGCCGCCGACTACGCTCGCAGAGCCTGGGAGGGCGATGAGGTCGACATCCTGCTGTGGATCAGTGCGAGCAGCCGTTCAGCGATCACGGCTGGGTACGCGCAGGCCGCCGTGGAGATCCTCGCCGCGGAGCCGGGCCACCCGGAGGAGGCCGCACGGGCGTTCCTGGCCTGGCTGGAACCGAAGGCGGGCCAGCGGCCCTGCCGGTGGCTGGTCGTACTGGACGACGTCGCGGATCCCGCCGACATGCACGGCTGGTGGCCGCCGGCCGGGCGCCACGGGCGTGTCCTGGTCACCACTCGCCGGCGCGAGGCCGCCCTCACCGGACAAGGCCGACGCCTGGTGACGGTGGGCCTGTTCACCCCGCGGGAGGCCGCCGCCTACCTGACCGCCGTGCTCGCCCCGTACGACGAAGCGTCGACCGAGGACATCGACGGCCTCGCCGCCGACCTGGGGCACCTGCCACTCGCCTTGGCCCAGGCCACCGCCTACATCATCGACACGGGCCTGACGTGCGCCTCGTACAGAGCGCTGCTGGGCGACCGGATCAGAAAGCTGAGCGATCTGCTGCCCGAGTCCGGAGCTCTGCCCGACGACCAGACCGCCACCGCGGCCGCCACCTGGTCCCTGTCCCTCGAACGCGCCGACCAGATCCGCCCGGTCGGCCTTGCCCGCCCGATGCTCCAGCTGGCCGCTCTGCTCGACCCCGGCGGCATCCCCGCCACGGTTCTGACCAGTCGGCCCGCTCTCACGCACCTCGCCGGGCACCGCACCCTCAGCGGCACGGACGACCCTTCTCAACCGGCTCCGGTCTCGGCGGAGGACGCCGTGCTCGCACTGCGAGCCCTGCACCGGCTCGGACTTGTCGACCATGCTCCGGACGTCCCCCACCAGGCTGTCCGCGTCCATCAACTCATCCAGCGGGCCACCCGGGACAGCCTCACCCTTGCCCGCCACGAGCTGACCGCTCTCGTCGCCGCCGATGCCCTGCTCGCTTCCTGGCCCGAGGTCGAGCGGGACACGGTTCTCGCCCAGGCGTTGCGGGCCAACACGGACGCCCTCGTACACCACTCACGCGATGCCGCCCTCTGGCGGCCCGACGGTCACCGGGTACTTCAGACCGCCGGTGACAGTCTGGGGAACAGTGGACAGGTCACCGCCGCCGTCGCGTATTTCGAGCGTCTCGTGGACGCCACCCGTCGGCACCTCGGACCGGATCATTCCGACACCCTGATCGCCAGATCCAACCTCGCTCACTGGCGGATGGAGGCGGGGGACGTGGCCGGCGCGGCCACCGCCTACGCCGAGCTCATCGCACGCATGCGACTCATCCTCGGCCCGGATCACCTCGCGGTCCATACCGCCAGGGCTGGGCTTGCCTTCGCGAAGGGCGAGGCCGGGGACGCGGCCGCAGCGGCCACCGGCTACGCCGAGGTGCTGGCCGACCGGGAGCGGGTGCTGGGCGCAGACGCGCTCTCCACCCTGACCACGCGGAAGAGCCTCGCCTGGTGGCAAGGCCAGGCGGGTGACGTGGCCGGCGCGGTCACCACGTACACCGAGCTGCTGGAACGCGTACAGCGGGTACTGGGGCCGGATCACCCCAGTGCGCTGACGATCCGCTGCGAACTCGCCTACTGCCAAGGAAGGGCAGGGGACTGGGCCGGGTCGGTCATCGCATACGGCGAGTTGCTCGAGCACGCTCTGAGGGTCCTGGGGCCGGACCACCGCGACACCCTCACCATTCGGCACCACTTCGCCTGGGCCCGGTGGGAAGCCGGGGACGTGGCCGGCGCGGACACCGCCCTCACCCACCTTCTGGAGCACGCGGTGCGCGTCATCGATGTGGACCATCCCACGGTCCTGGCTCTACGACGCGACCTCGCCCACGTACAGGAGACAAGCAACCGCACCACTGGTCCGGACTCCTGAAGCCGCCACACGACCATGCCGACACGGCCACGACTCGGGGAACCCGTTCCGCCGCATGCGCAGTTCGCAGCGGACCAGGCCGAGGAGACGCCCGGTCCGGTTGCGGGCTGCCGGGCCGACGGCGAGACCGCGCCTCCCCGCCAGGGGCGAACCTGCCGCTCGGTCCGCGCCGCACCAGCCCACCAGAGCCCACGGGGGCCGGTGAGCCGCAGGATCGGCCGGACTGCCGGCCGGGGCGCGGGCCGGGTTCAGTTCACCGGCATGCCGATGCCCGGCAGCCACAGCCGACCGTGGTCGTTGACCGTCAGCTCCCAGGCCACCAGCTCGTCCGGGCAGGAAGAGCGACGGGCGCGGACG
This sequence comes from Streptomyces sp. Qhu_M48, assembly GCF_051305195.1. Taxonomy (NCBI): domain Bacteria; kingdom Bacillati; phylum Actinomycetota; class Actinomycetes; order Kitasatosporales; family Streptomycetaceae; genus Streptomyces; species Streptomyces sp. Qhu_M48. Next base: position 3,969,949 of record NZ_CP195432.1, read on the forward strand.
TCGGCGACCAACAGCCGGGCGGCCGACCGCGCGGCTGCGGGGTCCTCCTCCGCGAACACCGCCCGCCACCAGCCGCGGTCGCGCACCTGCCAGCCCCGCTCCTGCATGGTCTCCTCCAGGCCCGGCTCCTCGGCCGTGGTCCGGTGATCCACCATCAGTGACAGCTGCCCGCGGTCCTGGCTGTACCCGACCCGCAGATGCCGCGGCCGGTCCCGCGCGCACCCCACGACGAACGACGCCCAGTCGCCCGGCAGGTGTAACGGCAGCTGCTCCATCCACGAGTCCAGGAGCAGTTCGAGCGAGGACTCCAGGTGGTCCCAGGACGTCGCCGTGTGGTGACCGTCCCAGCGGAAGGCCGGCCAGTCGCGCGTCGGCCCCCGGTGCAGCAGCCAGAGGTAGGGGAGCGCGTCGAAGCCGTGCGGCCGCTCCGGCTGCCAGCCGACCGACCCCGACTCCAAGGCCGTGTACTCGCGCCCGTGCAGGTCCGAAGACCGCTGGAGAGCCCGTCGGCCTTTGCCTCCGCCGTCGCCCGTGGGCTTCCTCCCTTCCCCAGGCAAGGCGGCGGGGTGCCCGCCGGACTCGTCTCGATGACCGTCGTCGCCCTGATCCGTCGCGGCCTGTTCCGCTCCCGATGCCCGTGAGGACACCGGGAGCAAGGACATCGAGAGAGGGCACACTGTCACGGCACTCGGGAGACGGGGCGGCACCGGTGCGCGACGAGGGGCGTTCGAGAGCGCGTGGACCCCGAAGACGGAGCGAATCCTGAGCGAATTCTGCTCGACGTGGCCCGCGTGGAGTTCGCAGACTCCTCTTCCGTACGGGAGCTTCGCGACACCCGGCACCGCGGTGGGCGGCTCATCCTCGTCGGCCTCGCGCCCGGCCGGTCCGAACCGTCCTGGTGGGACCGGCACCCGGCACCTCTTCCGCATCTGCCGGGACCTGGACCAGGGAGGCCCGACACCGCAGGGGGAGGAGACACAGGGGTGTGTCCGGCCGGGGTGAACGATCCGGTGAAACCGTGATGCGGAGGCACCGTTGCCGCCACAGTGGTGTCATGAGCGGAGAGAGCGCGGGGGCCGGCGGATGGCCGGTAGTGGTGAGGGTTCCGGTGGAGCCGGTAGAGGCCGCGATGGAGGCCGACGCCCTCGACGCGGCGGTCCGCAACAGCACCCTCGCCGTCAGAGGGCCGCTGTTCGGTGTCGCCACGCCGAGCGAGGCAGGCGGCCGGCGGTGGCGGGTGGTCGTAGAGGTGACCCACGGCTGCCCGCAGGACGCCCGCGACGCGCTGAACTCCCTGCTGTGGTTCCGGGCGAAGGACGAGGCGACGAGCCGGGAGGAGCGGCGTGCCTTGCTGGCGGCGGTCGCCCGGCTGGAGAGCGAGTGCGTCGACGAACTCACGGTGCTCGGCACCCGCTACCGCGTGGTGCGGGCCGAGGAGTACGCCGGCACCGACGAGCACGGCGACATCGAAACGCCACGCCCCACCGACCCCGAGCCCCTCACCCCTGACTGGAGCCCCGGCGCTGCCGTAGCAGGCCCGAGAGTCGACGACGGCCTCGTCCTGGACCCGGAGGAACCTGTCACCCCCCTCCAGGCAGCTGAGCGACTGTCGCTGCGCTCCCTGGCCTACACCGGCACCAGGTTTCCCACCCCTGTGCTGGAGGATTCGGCGCGGGCCGTCGAAACACACCCCGACGTCCTGCTCATGCCGGCGGCGTTCCTGATCGTGGAGAGGTCGGGCGACGGGCCATGGACACCGGGCAGTGGGCTGCAACCCACGGCCCACGACGCACGCCGGACCCTTGACTTCGCACTGACCTGGATGGAGCCGCGCACACGTGGTCTGATTCCCTACGAAGCCGACCGCGCTGTCGACGCCCGCACGCCGGCCACCGCCGACGGCCCGGCGGTCGCGGAACTGGCGGAGTTCGCGAAGGCAGCGGACCGGCTACGCGCGGGCCGGTGCGACGAGGTAGAGGCCCACGGCACCGTTTACCGGATCGCCCGCTCCCGGCGCCTGCTGCGCTGGGGCCCCGACGGGCCGGAAGGCCCGCGCCCGTCCGACGTCAGCGCCCACGCCCCGGCCGCTCTCCACCCGCGCCTCGACGAGGACGGCGTGGTCCACTTCGACGAGCCCGAACAGGACGATCTCGCACCGTGAGGTGTGAGCGGTCCCACGCGGCGTCCGTGCCGTCGACGAGGCCGAGTTCGGAGTCCGGCGGCAGATCGCGCATGCCGGCCCGCGGCCCGCCTTCCGATCTGGCGGACTTCCTCGCGGGGGAGGGGGCGGTGTTCTTTCCTGCCACGGTGCAGCCCCTGACGTGAACGCTACCCATCACGCGACGGCCGTGCTCGCCAAGGCAACCGGCACCCTCCAGGAGCCCTCGCGGCGCTGCCGTACGGGTCGGAGCGCGGCCTCACGGGTCTCAGCCTCCGTCAGCGGCCGCCGGGCCCCTACGCGGCTCTGACTCGCCCCGGGACCCACGTCTGCACGGCAGGTCCGGCTGCCGCTCGGACATCAACCGGCCAGAAGCGGGGCTCCCGGGCCCCGGAGGCCTCTGCCTGACGGGCCTGGTGCGGGCTCCAAAGCCAGGACGACGCCGCCCCGTCACCGGTGGAGTCCGTTTCACCCCGCTATGCACGGCGTGCCCCGCGGAGCCACGCGCGCCCCCTGGAGAACTCCGCACGCTCTACCGGCGTCCCCGAGGTGCGGAAATGATGAGCGCACCGCACATGAACCAGGCGACCCGCACCCCTGTCCTCGGGCAGGTGGACATGCGGCGGAAGGAGCTCATGATGTTGCTTCTCATCTCCCCGGACGGTGTCGAGGAAGCCCTCGACTGCGCGAAGGCCGCGGAGCACCTCGACATCGTCGACGTCAAGAAGCCCGACGAGGGCTCGCTCGGCGCCAACTTCCCCTGGGTCATCCGAGAGATCCGCGACGCGGTACCGGCGGACAAGCCGGTGTCCGCCACCGTGGGTGACGTCCCGTACAAGCCCGGCACGGTCGCGCAGGCCGCGCTCGGCGCGGTCGTCTCCGGTGCCAGCTACATCAAGGTCGGTCTCTACGGATGCACGACGCCCGATCAGGGCATCGAGGTCATGCGCGCGGTCGTCCGGGCGGTCAAGGATCACCGCCCGGACGCGCTCGTCGTCGCCTCCGGCTACGCCGACGCCCACCGCATCGGCTGCGTCAACCCGCTCGCCGTGCCCGACATCGCCTTCCGCTCCGGTGCCGACGCGGCCATGCTCGACACCGCCGTCAAGGACGGGACGCGGCTGTTCGACCACGTACCTCCTGAGGTCTGCGCCGAGTTCGTACGGCTGTCCCACGCATCCGGTCTGCTCGCGGCCCTCGCGGGCAGTGTCAGGCAGGCGGATCTCGGTCAGCTGACCCGCATGGGCACGGACATCGTGGGCGTGCGGGGAGCGGTCTGCGAAGGTGGCGACCGCAACGCGGGCCGGATCCAGCCGCACCTCGTGGCCGCCTTCCGGGCGGAGATGGACCGCCAGGCCCGGGACCACGCCACCGGCGTCCCCGCCGTGGGCTGACCGCCCGCAATGCCGACACCTGAGGCCGACCGCGTCCCCGGACGCCGGGCCGCACGCTTACCCGTCGTCGACCCGGCCACCGGGGAGACCTTCGACGAGGCCCCCGACCAGCAGCCGGACGAGCTGGACGACATCGTCGCCCGCGCCGAGCGAGCCTGGCACCGCTGGCGCTCCGACCCCGCCGCCCGTACCGCAGCGCTGCGCGGCTCGGCCGACGCCGTGGAGGCGGCCGCCGACGACCTGGCCCGCTTGCTCACCCGAGAGCAGGGCAAGCCCCTGGCCGAGTCGTACGCCGAGGTCGCCCGCGTCGCGGCCCGGCTCCGTCACTTCGCCCACCTGGCCCCCCGGACCCGCCGGATCGACGACGGCCGGCCCGTACACAGCGAGGTCCGCTGGCGCCCCCTGGGACCCGTCGCCGCGATCGTGCCGTGGAACTTTCCCCTCCAGCTCGCGGCGGCGAAATTCGCGCCCGCTCTCGCGGCGGGCAACACGGTGGTCCTCAAACCGGCACCATCCACCCCGCTCGCCACCCGGCTGCTCGGCGCCGTCCTCGCCGCCGTCCTGCCCGAGGACGTCCTGACCGTCGTCACAGGACGCGAACCCCTCGGCGCCCGCCTCGCGTCCCACCCGGGCATCCGGCACGTCACCTTCACCGGCTCGGTGCCCACCGGGCGTGCCGTCGCCACGGCGGCGGTCGCCTCGCTCGCCCGGGTCACCCTGGAGCTGGGCGGCAACGACGCGGCCATCCTGCTGGACGATGTCGACGTGGACGGGCTCGCGGACCGGCTGTTCTGGGCGGCGTTCCGTAACTGCGGGCAGGTCTGCATGGCGGTCAAACGCGTCTACGTACCCGCCCGACTCCACTCCGAGGTCGTCGAGGCCCTCGCTCAGCGCGCGAAGTCCGTCGCCGTAGGGCCCGGACTCGACCCCGAAACCCGGCTCGGACCCGTACACCACATCCCACAACTGACCCGGGTCGAACAGATCACGGAGCAAGCCCTGGCGAACGGCGCCCGGGCAGCGTCCGGCGGCCACCGCCTGGACGGGCCGGGACACTTCTTCGCTCCCACGATCCTCACCGACGTACCGCCCGACAGCCCGGTGGTGACCGAGGAACAGTTCGGCCCCGTCCTGCCGGTACTGCCGTACCGGAGCCTCGACGAAGCCGTCGACGCGGCCAACGGCACCGGCTTCGGCCTGGGCGGCTCCGTCTGGGGCACCGACCTCGACCGGGCCGAGACAGTGGCCGACCGGCTCGACTGCGGCACGGCCTGGATCAACCACCACGCCGAACTGTCCCTCGCCCAGCCCTTCGCAGGTGTCAAGGACAGCGGGGTAGGCGTCGCAGGCGGACCGTGGGGGTTCTACGGCAACCTCCGGCCCTTCGTCGTCCACCGCCCGAGGGAGACGTGACGATGAGGTTCCAGGCCGCCGTACTGCGCGCGTACGGGGACCCCTTCACGGTCGAGGAGGTGAACCTGCGGACGGAACCGGCCGTCGGCGAACTCCTGGTCGAGATCGCAGGCGCCGGAATGTGCCGGACCGATCTCGCGGTCCGGAGATCCGCGGGCCGCAGCCCGCTGCCGGCCGTCCTCGGCCACGAGGGCGCCGGGGTCGTGGTGCGATCGGCCGGCGGCCCCGACACCGCGATCGACGTGGGCGACCACGTCGTGCTGAGCTTCGACTCCTGCGGACACTGCCGGAGCTGCCGCGGAGCAGCCCCCGCCTACTGCGACTCCTTCGCGTCCCTCAACCTCTTCGGAGGACGCGAGGAGGAGCCGCCGAGGCTCACCGACGCGACCGGGAGAGCGCTGGCACCCCGATGGTTCGGACAGTCCTCGTTCGCCGAATACGCGCTCGTCCCGGCCCGCAACGCCGTCCGGGTCGACCCCACCCTGCCGCTCGAACTGCTCGGCCCCCTCGGCTGCGGCTTCCTCACCGGCGCCGGCGCCGTGCTGAACACCTTCCGTGCGGGCCCTGGCGACACCCTGGCCGTCCTCGGCGCCGGAGCTGTGGGACTGGCCGCGGTGATGGCGGCCACCGCCGCCGGTGTACGGACCGTGGCCGTCGATCGCCACCCCCAACGACTCGCCCTCGCCGAACGGTTCGGCGCGGTACCCGTGCCCGCGCGAACAGCCGCACTGCCCGAACAGATCAGACGGCTGACAGACGGCGGCGCACAGTACGCCCTGGACACCACGGCCTCCGCCTCCCTCATCAACGACGCGCTCCACGCACTGCGCCCCACCGGGACCCTCGGTCTGGTGGCACGCCTCCACACCGCCCTGTCACTCGACCCCGGCACCCTCGATCGAGGCCGCAGCATCCGCCACATCTGCGAAGGGGACGCGGTACCCGGACTGCTGATACCCCGGCTGACCGCACTGTGGCGGGCCGGACGCTTCCCCTTCGACCAGCTGATCCGCAGCTACCCGCTGTCCGAAGTCAACGAGGCCGAACGCGACTGCGACGCGGGCCGCGTGATCAAACCCGTCCTGCTCCCGGAGCGAACGAGCCGATGAGCGGGAAACCCGGCACAGCGGAACCACCCATCCGACAGACGGACTCCCTCGTCCGACGAGCAGACACCTGTCACTCCCCACTCCCGCCCACGGAGGAACCATGGCTAGCGCGACACCGCAGCGGACCGAGATGGAAGGCGTGGACGGAGGAGTGGGCCTGACCGCCCTCCTGGTCGCCGCGGCACGGGCGATCGAGACCCACCACGACGACAGCCTCGTCCAGGACGTCTACGCGGAACACTTCGTGCGCGCGGCCCCGGTCTGCGCGGACTGGCCGGTACGCATCGAGCAGGCCCCGGACGGGGAGGACAACCCGCTGTGGGGACGGTTCGCCCGCTACTTCGGTCTGCGGACCAGGGTCCTCGACGACTTCCTCCTCCGGTCGGTGCGCACGAACACCCGCCAAGTTGTCCTGCTCGGAGCGGGGTTGGACACGCGGGCCTTCCGGCTGGACTGGCCGTCGGACCTGACGGTCTTCGAGATCGACAGGTCAGGGGTGCTGGCCTTCAAGCGGCAGGTGCTCACGGACCTGTCGGCTGCCCCGAGAGTGAAGCGTGTCCCCGTGCCGGTCGACCTGCGCGCGGACTGGGTCACCCCGCTGACCACCGCCGGCTTCGACCCGTCCGCGCCGAGTGTCTGGCTGGCCGAAGGACTCCTCTTCTATCTCCCGAGCTCCGCCGAGACGTACCTCATCGACACGGTGGACACACTGACCACCGGAGGCAGCGCTCTGGCCTTCGAGGCCAAACTGGAGAAGGACCTCCTGGCGTACCGCGGCAGCGCGATCTACACGGCGACGCGCGAGCAGATCGGCATCGACCTGCTCGACCTCTTCGACCTGGGCCCACGACCTGATTCCGCCGGCGACCTGACGGCCAGGGGCTGGTCCACCTCGATGCACACGCCCTTCGACTTCACCCTCCGCCACGGACGCGGTCCGCTCCCCGAGCCGAACGACGCACTGGAGGGGAACCGCTGGGTGTTCGCCCACAAACCCCGGCCCTGACGCCCCGCCCGGGGTCCCGGCACCGCGGATCCCGGGCAGGTACGGCGCCGGGACAGGCGACGGCCGATCGACGGGCAGTGGGGTAGACGGAGGGCGGGGCGGGCCCCATCGCGAGGCCGCACGTCAGGACGCCTGCAGGCAGCCGCGGCCGCTCGGGTACGTCACCGCAGCCGCCGCCCGCCCGTCCCGGGACGGTGAGCGTCGATCGACGGGGTACGCGCGACAGCTTCCGGGGGCGCCCGCTGACGGCCGGTGTCAGACGGCTCCGACGCCCACCAGCTGGTCGCCCGGGATCCCGGCCATCTCCGGCGCGTAGTAGTCCTCGATGCCGGCCGCCCACGTAGCCACGAGGATGCGGTCCTCGGCGTCCGGGCCGAAGGCGTCGAAGAGCGCGTGGACGTTCGCCTCCTCGAACCCGATCGCCGTCATCAGCGAGACGAAGAGGGGGCGCTCGATCCGGCCGTCCTTGTCGGGGTCGCCGAGTGCGGCGAGCGCCTCGGCGAACTCGGCGATCGTGGGTCCGAAGCGCTCCGGGTCGAGCACGAACGGACGGAACTCGTCGACGGTGATGACACCGTCGCCATCGGTGTCCAGCTCGGTGGCCAGCGTCGTCCAGTAGCGGCGGAACGCGGCGCGGACGGCGGCCCGCGCGCCCTCGTCCGACGCCACCGCCGCCTCCAGGACACGGTCCGTCATGAGGTCGAAGTCGTCGGATTCGATGACCCCGTTCCCGTTGGCGTCGAAGAGGGAGAAGACCAGCTCGACCCGCTTGGCGGCCTCAGTTCGCATTTCCGTCACCTGTCTTCCGCAGGCCCGTCGATCCCGGACCCGACCCAATGAGTGCTTGTGCATAACCGTGCCGGGCCGGAGGCGTGACGGTGAGGGGGTCCCGATGACCGGAAGGAGTGAGTCCACCGACAATCAGTGCGAGCACGTGAGCCACGTCGTCCCGGAACCGCGCGCGCCGGCCGAGACCGGGGCGAGCGGGGTGCCGGGCGGACCGAGGCATCGCCATCATCGGCGCCGCCCCTGCCTCGGCCGCTCCCCGCGCTTCGAGAAGACGAGTCGGCTCGCCCGCGCGAGAAGGAATCCGTCACGTACGCCGGACTGCGCTTGGACACGGTGAGCAGTCGGCCCTGCCCGCGCGGTGAAAGTCTCGACGACGGCTGTACGGGTGGGAGCGGACCAGGCGATGTCATGGCGGGTCGCGGACAGGTGATGGCACGCCCGAGCGCGGACCAGGGCCGACGGGCCCGCTGCGCACGCCGGGATACGCCGTCTGCGCGCAGGTCCGGCGGTATCGAGCCTCGGGGATTCTCTCCCGCCACTCGCGTCGGTCGAGGCCGCCGTCGGGACGGGAGCACAGCGCCGCCGCCACGTCCTCGGACGCGACCCGGTGTAGGAGGCCACGAACGGACAACGGGCGCGGCATCGCAGCAGGCGAATCCCCGACGTGCCTCGGGCCCCCGCGCAAGAGCGAGGGCCCGAGCCACGTCGCGGTTGTCAGCCGACCGCGAAGGGGTGGGGATGGGGGTGTCCGCGTTTCAGGACGTGGGTTTCAAAGCCCACGCCGGCTCAGGTTCGGGGCACGCAAGGGGCGCAGCAGGCCGGGGCGGGCTCGACGCACACGGTGACGGAGTCCGTGTTGTCGGCCGGATCGGGGTCCTTCTCGACGGCGGTGACGGTGGCGGTGTTGGTGACGCGGACGGGCCTGGTGGCCTTCGCCCGCAAGGTGAGGGTCGAGCGGGTGCCGACGGCCAACGAGCCGACCGACCACAGCCCGGTCTCGGGGGAGTAGGAACCGAGGTCGGCGTCGGCGGACAGGAAGGCGAGCCCGTTCGGGAGCCGGTCGGTGACCGTGACGCCGGTCGCCGGGCTGGGGCCGGCGTTGTGGACGGTCAGACGGTACGTCACGGTCTGCCCGACGGTCACGGTGGTCGCGTCGGCTGCCTTCGTCACGTTCAGGTCCGCGGCCGGCCTGACCTCGGTCACGGCCTCGTCGGACGTGGATGTCAGTGGCTCCGGGGTGGAACCGAGACGGTTCTCGTACGTGGCGGTGGCGGTGTTGGTGACACGGGTGCCCGCCGTCTCCAGACCGAGCGTCACCCGGTACTCGACCGTGGTGCCTTCCGGCAGAGCCGCGGTGTTGGCCAGGCTGCCGCCCTGGGAGGCGGAGGCACCGGTGCCGAGCCGGAAGACGACCGTGCCGGCCGCCGCGTCATGGGTGGCCTGGTCGTCACCCGCTTGATCGGTCTTCACTCCCGCGTTCGGACCGTCGATGATCCGCAGTGACCCGGGCACGTACGTGGTCCCCGCGGGCAGCACGTCGGTGAGGGTGAACCGCTCGGCGGCACCGCCCCCCTCGTTCCTGGCGGTGATCCGGTACGTGACGACATCACCCACGTCCAACGGGCCCGCCGGCACGGCGGCCTTGGTGAGTACCACGTACGGTGCGGTACCGAAGAACACACCATCGAGGAAGTTGCCGAGACCGCGGTTGCCGCCGGCGGCCGAGACGGACCGGAAGGCGAAACGGGTGGTCGTCTGCCCGGCCGGGACGGTGTACGTACCGGTGTAGTACCCCCACGCCGTGTTGCCGTCGGTGAAGGTGCGCTGCTCGACCGCGTTACCCGGGGCGCCGATGTCCAGGGCCATGGTGTCCTGCCCCTGCCGGCCGCGGTGGTAGAGCCGCCAGTACAGCTTGGTGCCGGGGGTGGTTGGCAGATCCTGGAACAGGGTGGAGACCTGGTTGGCGTTGAGCTCGGCGAACTGCTCGCCCTCGGCGGAGGGCACACCGTTGAACCCGGAGTGCCACAACTCGACCATGTGGTCGGTGGCGGTGGTGAGCCAGCCCGGGACGTGCCGTGGAGCCTGGGTCTGGGACGCGTCCGGAAGGAAGGCCATGTCGGTGACGGAGGGCTGCTCGAAGCTTCCGTTGACGAGGGCGACCCGGAGCGGGACGGAAGGAGGTGTACTCATGCTGACGTCTCCAATCGGTCGATGGTGCGCGGCGGCCCCGTTCCTCCCGGACGCGGGTTACGGACAGGGCGGGAGGACGGATCCGGAACGCTCCGTAGCTCACCGCCTCCGCAGTGCCGGGTACAGCCGGGGTGGAGAGGTCTTGGCCAGTGCCGCCCGGTGGGTTTACCGCTGTCGACACGGTGTGCCACCGCGCTGCCACCCTCTGCCGGGCTCCCTACAAGACCCCGCCGGCCACCCCTGGAGCACAGCCCGCGCGCGTACCTCCCGTGCTGACCTGATGACACCGCTGCCTGGCACCCATGCGCCACACGAAAGGCTGAACTGAAGGTGGCTAGGTTGACGTACGCGAGTGCGAAGAATGGGCCGGCTCAAACGGTAAGGAAGGCCCTGAGGGGAGGTTCGAAAGCAGGGAAGCCGCATCGCGCGCGGCCGGTGAGCCCGCCCTGCCACTGCCCGAGGCCGCTTCGGCATCGCATGACCGACCATCCCGGCCGGACACGAGGAAGCTCCGGGAGTCATGACTCCCGGAGCTTCCGCGTGCGGGATCCAGTCAGCCAGACGGGGGCCGACGCGGCGGCGGTACGGCCCGCAGCAGCTCCCACAAAGGCCGTGAGCCGCTTGCCCAGTCACCCAGCATGGTCCGGTCGACCAGGTGCAGTCGTTGAGAGCGGGCGAAGTCGACCGCCGGTTTCGAGAACCGTCCATTGGTCACCAGCACGACGACGTCGCCCCTGTGCACCGGCCGACCGGTGCCGTTGAGGACCTGCAGATCCGGGCTGCCCACCGCAGCTCCGGACAGACCCGCCTGCCGGTGCTTGCACTGGATCACCCACCGCCGCCCCTACGGGTCGGTGGCCTTCACGTCAGCGCCGTTGTCCCCGGCGCCGCCGACCTGCACCGCGTCCACGCACCCGTCGCGCTGCATCAGGTCCCGCACCGCATGCTCGAACTGTCGGTGGTGCAGAGCGTCCAGCTGCGTCAGGGCGTACCGCAGCCCCTTCACACGTACCCGCTCCCACTGAGCGGCTCGTCGCCGTCTGACCACCCAGGCCGCTGTAGCACCGCCAACGAGCAGCATCAGGACGACCGGGACCCATGGATGCGCGCGCAGGAAGTCCACGACCGCCACCACCACCGCCCCCGCGATGACCAAGCCGCCGAGGACGAGGAGAAGCTGTTCGGTGCCGTCAGCCTTCCGTGACCGTCGTCTAGCCGGGCGCCGCCGACTCACCGTGCGTCTCCGTTCCGGTCCCACTTGATCGGGTACGACACGGTCGGCACCGGGCGCGGTGCGGTCTGCGTCTGCTCCGGCCAGCGCACCGGATACGAGACGGCCGGGGCCGGGCGGGGCGTCTTCCTCTCCCAGTCCGGCCACGTGATCGGGTAGGTCACAGCCGACGAGGACCGCGGCGCCGGCAACCCCTCCGTGCCCGTTCCGCTGCGCGTCGACGAGCTGGACCCACCGAAGACGAATACGGCCGCCACGATCCCGACGGCCAACGCGGTCTGCTGTCTCGTCCCGGCCGGCGCCCTCCAGTGCGCCTGGACCGGTGTTCCGTCCTGCTTGGTGTACCCCTTGATGAACGGCAAGACCGAAGTCCCCCTCGCTTGGTCGATCACGCGCTTCCCGCGCGACCGACCAATGTAGGACGCGCCGCTGACAAGGGGTCATCTATTGGCCACCCATCGTGATCTTGAATCGTAGGAGCCGCCGAGTCCGCAGAGCCGTAGAGGAGGAAAGCGGGGGAGTATGCAGCTGGCGGAGCTCAGTCGGCCGCATCCGGAGTGCCAGATCCTCACTGCGTCGTGATTGACCGTCGGTGCGTCTCGTCGAACCTCGACCGGCCCGGCGCTACCAGTCGTGGGGCCGCGCAGGGACGCCATCTGGCAGGGGTTACGGTGACTAGGTGAAGGGGACACTGTCCGCCGATGTGGCCCTCGTGCTGGAGGCGGTTACCGGCGAAGACGATCCAGTCCACCGTGCACTTCGCCTGCAAGTGCCGTACATCCGCGTGCGAGGCCGCTGCACGTGTGGCTGTGGCACCGCGTACTTCGATCTCGACACAAACGCGGTGCGGCCGGCGCCATCCGGCCCAGGCACTGTGGTGGCCGCCGAGGCCCCGATCCTCACGGAGGACGGAGAGTGCCCCGGCGAGGTCCTGCTCTTCGCGCAGGGCGGCTACCTCTCGTGGTTGGAGGTCTGCTCATGGAGCGACGAGACCGAGGTAACGCTGGCCACCGCTGAACGGTCGTTGCGGCCCTGATACCAGCCTTCATACAAGGCTGAGGCGCCCGAGCGATCAGCCGGCGGGGGCGCCAGCCACGCATCTTGCCACCCGAGAATGAACCGGCCTGGACCGCTAGCTGCCCGGCGCCCGGTACTGGACTTGTTCGGCTTTGCGCAGGGCGTCCATGGTTTCCTCGACGGTCAGGAGAACCGTCGTCTCGAAGGAGCTGAGCGCGCCGCCTCCGCTGATCGCCAGCGCAACCGCGGCCATGGACACGTTGTCGGGGGCCTCCCACAGGTTGTAGCCATCGTGCGTGCCGAAGGCGTACCAGAATCCGTGGAGCTTTCCACCGACGGATTCGATGTACGCCTGAGCGGCCCTCGCGCGGTCCTCGGGGTGGGCAGTCAGCCTCGCCCACGTCTCCGGTGTGTAGCTGAACCTCGATAGATAGAGCGGCATGAGGTCTCCCTTTCGTTCCACCAAGGGATGCCCGGCGCGGCGGAGGAAGGCGCCGGATGCGGCCCGAGTGTCCCCCGAACGGCCGGAGACAATGACCGGCATGACCCCAGCCAACGGGGGGCGATTCACGGAGGGGTGATCGCAGTACTGCGCCCAGCCGCCGTTGACTCCGGGGGTCTGGGTCTGGATCTTGCGGGGCAACGAGTCGTAGAGGGTGTAGCTGGTGCGGTAGCCGACCCGTCCGCCTTGAGCTGCGCCACCGAGGGGCGCAACGGTGTGGTCTGGCTGAGCTTGTAGGCAAAGGAGCCGCTCGGGCTGTCACCGGCGGCCTTGGACCCGTTGGGCAGCCAGACGGTAGTGGTACGGCGGTCCTCTGGAGGTTGGCGTCGAGGGTGTGACTGATTCACCCGCGTGCCGGGTCGCCGCCGTTGATCGGCCAGTACACCGGGAGCAGGACAGGGCGTTGTCGTCCTCGGCGGCCGGCACCTGGTGCCGCGCACGCACTCGGGGTTCGACAGCGCGGCTGTGGTGATCGAGTCGGACTCCGACGTGGTGGTGGAGCTCCGGGGTCGGGTGGGGGCGGGATGTCCGCGCCGCCCGGTTGAATGCCGCCTTCGACGCGATGAGGCCGCTGCTGGTAGGTGACCCCCGACGACGACCGCCTCGACGGGGACAAGCGGGTACCGCCTCCTCGTCCACTCCGCACCGTCGCAGAGCCTGTCGATCCAGGCCGCCCCCGATCACCTGCGGGGACGGTACCTGTCGACGTATCAGCTGTCCTGGTCGGTGGGCCGCACCATCGCGCCCATGCTGCTGGGATTCCTGCTCGACTCCGGTCCATGGCACCTGTGGACGGTCCTGGCGCTCGTGGTCCTGACCGGCGCCGCGATCCTGCTGTGCGCGGAGCGCGTGCTGCCGGCACACGTCGTCGCCCCCCTCGGAAAGCCACGGCCGCCCCTGCGCAGGAGGTCATGACCCGATGACCGAAGGCCCGCGCGTGACATGTCCGGTCTCTTCGGGGCCGCCGCCCCGGCCGACAGCCGACAGCCGACAGCCGACGGCGTCGGCGTTCTCCGGCGATCACCACGCGTGGGCCACCACGGGGCTGGTTCAAGGCCTCGGGGCGGGGAGCCCCGCAGTCATCGCCGGGGGAGGGTGGTCCCGCTGTCGCTGGGCGGAGAGGCGTCGGTGAGGTCGGCGCCGGTGGCGGCGTCCCGTTCGGAGTAGTGGATGCCGTGCCAGTCCAGGCACATGACGGTGGCGTCGTCGTCGAGGTGGCCGTGGCCTATGTCGACGATCGCCTTGATGAGGGTGCGGGCTGCTTCGCGGGGATGCAGCGCGCGGGTGCGGATGATCAGGTCGTGCAGGTCGAGGTTCTCGGCGTCGCGTTCCAGCATGCCGTCGGTCAGCATGACGAGCCGGTCCCCGGGCCGCAGGTCCAGTGTCTGCACCCGGTAGGTGTTGGCCTCGGACGGATGGACACTGAGGCCGAAGGGCCGGTCGACTTCCGGAACGATCTCCTGGACCCTTCCGTCTCGCATCCGCAGCGGCCAGGGGTGTCCGGCGTTGACGAATTCCGTCCGGCCGTCGAGCAGGCTGATGCGCAGCAGCTGCCCGCTGACGAAGCCGCTGCGGCCGTGGTCACGCATGGCCCGGTCGGCTTGGCGGGCCTGCTCGGCGAGGTCGGCGCCCTCGCGTCTGGCCCGTCGCAGCGCGCCCACCACCAGGGTGGCGAGCAGCGCGGCGTCGACGTCGTGGCCCATGGCGTCGGTCACCGACAGCTGGACGGTGTCTCGGTCGATGACGTAGTCGAAGGTGTCGCCCCCGACGTGCTCCGCGGGTTCCAGGGCGCCGGCGACCGCGAACTGCGCAGCCTCGCACGCCAGTGACGCGGGGAGCAGGCGGTGCTGGATCTCGGCTGCCAGGTTCAGCGGCTTGGTGCGCCGCCCCCACTGGTAGACGTCGGTGTGGGACCGGTTGGCGATGACGATGTACGCGAGCGCGTGCGCGGTCTCGCCGATCTCCCGCATGACTTCCGCGTCCGGGGCCGAGGGCAGGAACAGTTCGAGGAGGCCGATGGCGTCTCCGCGGTTGGTCACGGGGGCGACGACGCGCACGTGCTGGCTGTCGCCCCGGTGCTCGACCTGCGGCTGCTGGCTGCGGATCACGTCCTCGTACAGGGTGCCGCGCAGCGGGATCCGCCGGGCCGGCTCATCGGTCTCGACGCTGTCCGCGGCCCCCAGGCGTACGACCGAGCTGGCCGTGAAGTCAGTGATCAGGAACGACACCGAGACGGCCTCGAGGTGGTCCCTGAGCATGCGCGCGACCACGTCGAGCGACTCCACGGGCGCCGCGGCCTCCGCAGCCTCCAGCACTCCCGCCAAGGTCATCGCCCTGCGATGACTGCTTCCGCCTGCCTCAGGACGAGAGGCCCGTCCGCCGTCCGGTTCTCCTGCGCTCACAGCGACCCCTTGCTGCTCGATGCCGCCCGGGATATGCGCCCCGGATAAGCGAACGCCCCGTGCCTCGGGGCACCGGACTGGGTCCATTGCACCACGGGGCCGGCAGGGTCCTTCCTGCCGCCTGGCCGGCTCGCGTGGTCCTCCCCGCCGGTCAGCGGTTCGCGGACGCGGTGACGGGCGGGAGCCCGGGCGGAGACGGAGCGGTCGACTCGGCGTGCGCGGCGGCTCTCAAGGCCGCGGTCCGCGCGGCCCGGCGCACGCCCATGGTGGAGCTGAGGTTCGACGCCGTGGAGGTGACCGACGCCGCACGCATGCACGCCCGCCACCCGGTCGAGGCTGTGTCGGCAGGCCCCTCTCGGACGGGACGATTACCTGCTCGCCGGCTACGCGAAAATCTATGACGGCCGAAGTAGACATCCATCGGTGATGTGGCTATGGTTTCTCTCGTACCGCAGAGAGACCAAGGGGCCCGGCAGAGATCAACTGCCGAGCGGCAATACCTGCAGTTCTGGCGGTTGCAGTACGCAGGACGGTGCGGTGGTGGAGTTCCGAAGCCAGGGTTGTTGCAGGACGGCGACGGGGCTGACGACCGGACCGGGTGGCTCGCGGTCATCAGGGGCCGCCAAGAGAAGTACCGCAGTCAACGCAGTGGAAGTACCCGTAGTAAGCGCAGTTCGCAGTACCCAGCGGTACCCAGTAGTGCAGTAAGTGAGCGGTACCTCGGTGAAGGCGTCAGCTGCGAGCGCGCGCACCGGGAAGTTCGGCAGTGGGGTTCTAAGCCAGAGCAGACGCAGGATGGGCGACGGGGCTGGCTGCCGAAGAGTGGCGCTACTTCAGGCCACTGAGCAGTTCGCATCACCAGCAGTACCAAGTGGAGCAGTAGCAGTAGTTCCCGCAGTACAGCAGTACCCGCAGGTAGCAGTTGATCCCCAGAGGGAAGAACGGAGGAGTTGAGGCGCCATCAGGATCGCCCGGACGCCACGCGAGTCCGGGTACCGCAGGACATCGTCAGTGAGGTGGTCTCCGGTCACGCATCCGCGATCCCCGCACCCCCGACGAAGCTCAGGTCGGGTCGGCGGAAACAGAAGGCCGACGCGGGACCGAGGTCGGCAGATGGTGTAGCAGTTCCTTCGGGGCCCGGGTGCCGGCAGGCACCCGGGCCCCTCCACGCGTTCCGCAGAGAGGTGAAATGACCGCAGACGACATGCTTGGCCGTCTCGACGACGACTACCCCGCCTACACCATGGGCCGGGCCGCCGACATGCTCGGCACCACCCAGGGCTTCCTCCGCGCCATCGGTGAAGCCCGACTCATTACCCCGCTCCGCTCCTCGGGCGGCCACCGCCGCTACTCCCGCTACCAGCTGCGCATCGCGGCCCGCGCCCGAGCACTCGTCGACCAGGGCACCCCGATCGAGGCGGCCTGCCGCATCGTCATCCTGGAAGACCAGCTCGAAGAGGCCCGACGCATCAACGCCGAGTACCGCCGCGCCGCCGGTTCGGCGAACCAGGCGGCCGCGGCCTGAGACCGCACCCACGCCCGCCGGACTCCGGCGGGCCCCGCGCCCCGGTGGGCCGAGTCGTTTCCTCCCCGCCCCCGCCTGCAGGCACCGAGATCACGACGTGGAGGCTGCCGGATCGTTACAGCTGATGCGCATGAGGCATCCGCCTATTCGTTCCCGGCGTCCGCCATCCGGTCCACATCAGCACGCCGTGCTGGAACCAGGCGTCCTCGGCGGCAGTCGTGGCGCGTCCCCGGGAGGGGCGCCGGAGTGAGCGGGCGGTACCGGCACTCAGGCCGCGACGAGCTCCTGCTCGCGGTCCGGCGCTTTGACCTGGGGCTTCTTGTTCGGCAGCGAGAGCCGGAAAACCTTGTGCCACGCGGAGAACACCTGCTTGGGCAGCGGCCCGGTGACGTACTCCAGCTCGTACTTCTCGAACAGCGCGCGCACCTTCACCGCGACCTCGGCGTACCGGTTGCTCGGGAGGTCCGGGAACAGGTGGTGCTCGATCTGGTGCGACAGGTTGCCGGTCATGAAGTGCATGACCCTGCTGCCGCTGATGTTGGCCGAGCCCATCATCTGGCGCAGGTACCACTGGCCGCGAGTCTCGCCCCTGATCGACCGGCGCTCGAAGACCTGCACGCCCTCGGGGAAGTGCCCACACATGATCACCGAGTGGGACCAGACGTTGCGGACCAGGTTCGCGGTGAACGTGGCGGCGAGCGTGGTGAGGAACGACGGGCCCGACAGCAGCGGGTGGATCACGTAGTCCTTGAGCACCTGCTTGCGGATCTTGCGGCCCACGGCCTTGGCCCGCGCGCGGAACTCCGGATTCTTGCGGCGGCGCTTGTGCAGGTTCCTGCCGAGCTCCAGGTCGTACGCTGCGATGCCGTACTCGAAGAAGCAGGCGTTGATGAAGTTCCACAGCGGCTGGCCGAGGTGGAGCGGGTGCCACTTCTGGTCCTCGTCGACGCGCATGATGCCGTAGCCCAGATCGTTGTCCTTGCCGATCACGTTGGTGTACGTGTGGTGCAGCTCGTTGTGCGAGTGCCTCCACTGCTCGGACGGCGAGACGTGATCCCACTCCCACGTGGTCGAGTGGATCTTCGGGTCTCGCATCCAGTCCCACTGGCCGTGCAGGACGTTGTGGCCGATTTCCATGTTGTCCATGATCTTCGCCACGGACAGTCCGGCGGTCCCCAGCAGCCACGCGGGCGGGAACAGGGAGAACAGCAGCACACCCCTGCTGACCAGCTCGAGCTTGCGCTGCGCCGAGATGACCTTGCGGATATAGGCGGCGTCCTTCTCGCCGCGGCTGGCGATCACCTCGTCGCGGATCGCGTCCAGCTCGCGGCCGAGCTCCTCGATCTGCTCCGCGGTCAGGTGGGCGGTGGGGTCAATGGCGGTCAAGGTGCTCCTACCGTTCGATGTCGCAGGGGCCCGCAGCGGCGGACACGCAGGTCTGGATGAGGACGCCTGGCTCGGCCCGGGTGATCTCGCCGGTGCGCAGGTCGCGGACGGCACCCGCGTGGAGCGGCGTGACGCAGCCGAAGCAGATGCCCATGCGGCACCCGGAGGGCATGAGCACGCCGGCCTCCTCTCCGATGTCCAGCAACGGCGTGGCGCCGTCCGCTTCGACCGTCTTGCCCGTGACGCTGAACGTAACCTCGCCGCCGTCGCCGGCGACGACGATGCGGGGGCGGAAGCGTTCGGTGTGCAGGCGCTCTCGCACGCCGTGCTCGGTCCAGTGCTCTTCGGCGGCGTCGAGCAGACCCGCGGGCCCGCAGGCCCAGGTCTCGCGCTCGGCCCAGTCGGGCACGAGTTCGTCGAGACGGGCGATGTCGAGCATGCCGTCCGTGTCGGTGTGCACCTCGGTGAGACGCAGCTTCCCGTCCGCGACCAGGTCGTGCAGCTCGTCGCGGAAGATCACGTCCTGCGGCCGTGGCGCGCAGTGGACCATGACGACGTCGTCGAACTCGATGTCCCGCAGCATGCCCATCGCGGGCGTGATGCCACTGCCGGCCGTCAGGTAGAGCACCTTGGCGGGCTGGGCCTGCGGCAGCACGAAGTCACCGGTCGGCTGGTCGAGCTGGACCAGCGTGCCCGGTTTCGCCCTGCGGACCAGGTGGTTGCTGACCTTCCCGTCCGGGATCGCCTTCACCGTGATCGTGACGCGGCCGTCCCGGCGGCTTGTCGGCGAGGTGATGGAGTAGGCACGCCACAGGCGCACCCCGTCGACGTCGACCCCGATCCGCACGTACTGACCGGCGGTGTGGCCGCGCCAGCCCCGCCCCGGCCTGAGCACGATCGTCGCGGCGTCACCCGTCTCGGGGTGCACGGCCTCGATACGTCCCCGCAGGTCAGCGCCCGCACGCAGCGGGCTGACCAGGTCGAGGTAGTCCGACGGCAGCAGCGGCGTCGTGACCATCTCCAGCAGTTTCCACGCCCTGCTGCGGAGGGTTGCACTCGTCATGACTCCAGCCTGCTACTCCTCAAGGCGTAAAGTCCTGACCGCAGGACGCAGATCTAATCGGTTGAATTGTTCGCAGGGAACAAAACGTGAGCCACGCAATCCGGAGGGCCAGCGAACTGGCCCTCGATGAGACGACGGTCACCGCACTTCGGGCCGCGCTGAAGACCACCGCCGACGAGGTCGTCCAGGCGATCATCGACGAGGTCCCTCCCTACGCCAATGCCCTCTCGGGCCGCATGGGCGGCACCATCCGCCGAGCCGTCCGCACCGCTCTGGGGCACTACCTGGACCTCGCGAGCGGGAACGCCACAGGCGGCGACGCCGGTGACGCGGCCTACGAGCTGGGTCGCGGCGAGGTGCGCTCCGGTCGTTCGATGGACGCCCTGCTCAGCGCATACCGCGTCGGCGCCCGCGTGGCCTGGCGATGCCTGGCAGCGGGTGCCGTACCCGTAGGTCTGCCCGCCGCCGAGGTCGCCAAGTTCGCCGAGCTGACCTTCGCCTACATCGACGAGCTCTCCGCCGCGAGCGCCGCGGGCCACGCCGACGAACTGGCCGCGCGGGGCATGGCCCACGAACGCCACCTGGAACAGCTGGCCCGCGAGCTCCTCGCCGGCGCGAGCCCGGACGCGCTGCTGGCCTCGGTTCAACGGGCCGGGTGGCAGCCTCCGGTGTCGCTGACCGCGGTCCTGCTGCCCGCCGCCCAGGCCCGGCCTGCCTACCGCGCGCTCGACCCCAGCACCCTCGTCCTCGACGATCTGCCGGACGCCACCGGTGTGCTGCTCGTCCCCGATGCCGACCGATCACACCTCTTGCGGCAGCTGACCGACCGCACCGCCGTGGTCGGCCCGGCCCGGCCATGGACTCGCGCATCCGCCTCGTACGCACGAGCCGTCCGCGCGCGCTCCCTCTCCTCCGATATTCGCGACACCGAGGACCACCTGCCCGAGCTGGTGCTCAGCGCCGACGCGGACGCGTTCGCTGACCTGCGTGCCCGAGCCCTCGCACCGTTGAGGACCCTGCCTGTCGCGACGGCACGGCGGCTGGAGGAGACGCTGCGAGCGTGGCTGCTGCACCAGGGCAGGCGGGACGAGGTGGCGGCGGCGTTGTTCGTCCATCCCCAGACGGTCCGGTACCGGATGTCGCAACTGCGGGAGCTGTTTCCGGATCTCGCATCGCCACACCGGGTCCTTGAACTGACACTGGCGGTCGGTCGTCGCAGCAGCTGACGTCCACTTCGCCCGTCCACGGCCGCTCCGTGAGCGGTCCAGGGATCGTGTCTCGTTCTCGGTGCCATCAGCTGGCTCGTGCGGCCCGGGGAGAGCTGTATCCGTCGGCTGAGACCGGGAGGTGAAGAGCAGGCAAGGCCTCGGTAAGTCGTCGGGGGCGCTCTCCGAGAAGCGCGGGGGCGGATACGGCTCGACTGGATCCGGTGGACGACGCGCGCCAGCCCGGGAGGGCGTGCCCGCGGGCACGCCGGAGACAGACCGCGGCTCTGAGCGGAGACCGGGGCGAGCCACGACGGACACCCTCTGTGATCAGATCGTGACGACTTTGGCCCACGCGTGTGCGGATGTCTTTGTCCTGCTGGCATTCGCCACGGTCCGCACCTCGCCCACGGAATCTGCCGTTGCCTCGGTCATGACGAAGCATTCACGCAAGCACGACGAGTATGTCTCCGGAGTGCGCGCCGAGCTTCTGGGCGCGTACCGGACGGATGCCCCCGACCGGGACTGTCACGAGAGCCTGACGTGCCCCTTCTGCAAGGCTCTGGAAGACGCAGAAGCCGAGGCCGCACGCAGGAAGCCGAAGGACAGGCGGTGACTGCGGCCCGGGTTACGGGCCGCGGAAACCCACGCGGCGTCCGCCCAGCAGCCCGCGCGGGCGCAGCCGTTCGGGGCCGCCGCCCCCGCCGGTCACCCGCTGAAGCATCCACCCCGACCGGTGACGCGGACCGAGCACCGCCCCACGACCGGCGTCGGCATCAGCCGCTCGGTCGGAGCGTTCTCGAACGAGATCCCCGCCGCGTGAGATCGCCGGCTCCTGACGGATCTCCGCACCAGAAGTCCGGCCCACCGCAGACACACCGCGGCCCGGCCCCCGACGGGAGTCGGGGGCCGGGCCGAGAGGCGCGCGGAGTCAGAAGGGCATGTGACCCCGAATGCGGCGGCCGGCGGAGCCGCTCTTGCCGACCGCCTTCGAGCTGCTGCGGAACGGCTTGCTGAAGAGGCGGCCCAGCGGGCCGGGAGCCTTGCCGCCCGCGCGGGAACCCAGGCCGAGAGTCTTCTGGGTGCCGCGCTCAGGGTGCTTGGAGAGGCGTGGCAGGAAGAACGCCAGAACGGCGAGTACCACGCAGACAGCGATGATTCCGGCGATCATCATGGTTGGACCCCACTTCCTCGGTGATGCGGTGACGCTTCGTCGTGTGTGACCCCGCGTACCCGGCGAATCTCCGCTCACGCCCCCGGCCGTCAAATGCTCTGGGGCGCAGATGGTGTCCTTGGGCATGCCTCATTCCTCATACTCCTGGCTGTGCCCCCCGTTTTTTGGCCCCGATTGCTTCGAAACGGCAGGCCCCGTTCTTCCGACGCCCCGCGGTCACCGCCGGCGCCGTCCCGCCGACCGCTCCGGACGCGTAACCCCCTGGACGCGACGACGGCCCCTCCTGCACGGTGCGGGCAGGACGCTGGCCCTCGGCCGAACCGCCACGGCGCCTACCCGGCCGGCAACGTCACCGACGGAGGCCAGCAGTCCTACGACCTGCACCGAAAGTGACCGCCGCCCACGCACTCCCACCAGCACGAGTCTGGCTATTCGGATACCAGTCATGCCCCTGACCAGTGCGAATGAGATCGGCCAAGCTTTGAAGGGCTCTTGATCGGTCTGTCCGGACGTCGTCGGGGAGCTCGGCGTGAAAACCCGCGAGGCGTTTGCGCCCCGTAGCGCCAAGAGCTGCCGGATCACGGCCGTCATGACGAACCGACTTGCAGGCACGCGACTGCGTCGGCCTTTTTTCATGCCCTGTGGGTCGGGTCGGGTGGCACTGACCCCCGCCACATTGAAGCCCTTGCCGACCTGCTCTCTCTCACATGACACAGGGCAGGGGGTCTGGCTGCCATGGGGGTGACGAGATTGCTGTCGTGGCCCGAACGAGGGACGTAGCACACCAGACAGTCGGCTGACACGCAGATGCCCATTCCAATGCTCTTCACTCGACAGCCACGGTGTCCCGGAATCCATGAATGAAGCGGGACCCCTCACCTTGGTACACATCCGGATCGGTGCCCAAACTGTGGACGTTTCGGTACGCGCCGTATGGCGCTGGCTGGCCATCGCCTGCCGGGGCCGACATTCCCCGGTCTACCGGCACGACGCTTCGACCCTGGACGAGGCGTTGTGGTCCCACCTTGAGGAACTCGGCCGATACCTGTCAGAACTGCACCGCCAACTCACCACCCACACCGGCGAGGCCATCCGGCCCGCCACGCTCCCCTCCCTGGCAACTACGCACCGTGCCGTACGCGCTGAACTCCGGACATGCCGCCTGCGGCTACGGATCATCAGCGGCTCCCTCTCGCACCGTGACAGACGGCCACTGAGCCAGCATCAGAAGTAATCTAGAAAAAGAAGTTGACGCACAGTCGCAGACAACAAGGGGTCGGTAGAATTCTGTACCCCGGCTCGGCAGGTCGGTGCGCAGCAGCCCTCAGGGAGGACCGCGCGGCCAGGGGTTCATCCCCATGGGTGAGGTGCAGGAATGACGGAGGATTTCACCCGCGGCGGGAGGCCATGATCAAGTGCCGGAGTCTGCTACGACTGAGCTGCGGCCGGGGCGTCAAGATCGCTCCGTAGCACCGGATGGAGGAGCGGGACCGATGGCAACAGGCACTGTGAAGTGGTTCAACGCCGACAAGGGGTACGGCTTCATCAGCCAGGACGATGGCGGCGCAGATGTGTTCGTGCACTTCGCAGCCATCCAGACCAACGGATACAGGAGCCTGGAAGAGAATCAGCGGGTGGAGTTCGAGGTCACCCAGGGGCAGAAGGGTCCGCAGGCGGAAATGATCCGCCCCCTGTAGCCCCTCTTGGTTCTGCCTGCGCTCTGTTCCACGCGATGGCCAGTGGAACAGAGCGCAGTCCCGGCTTCGCCAACAGCATCGGTGGAACCAGGCGGGGCGTGTGTCCAGCTGCTGAGGTGTTGCGGCGGCTACTCCTGGGCCGACGGGGCGGCGGCGTCGTCGCGTCGGAGCTCCTAGATGTGCCGGGGCGTGCGGATGGTGAGAACGGATTCGCGGACGGCGGGCATGCTGGCACTGCGGAATGCGCGGCGGGAGACGCTGGTGCAGATCCGGGCCGCGTACCTCAGCTGCATCTCTTGATCTCTGCCTGAGGCGGGCAGGGCGCGGGCGAGGGACCGCAGGGGCTGAACGTCGGCCGGGGTGAACGACCTTCTCAGCGGGCCGTTGACGAGGCGCACGAGAGCCATGGAGAGGTGCCCGTCCACGTGCGGGGGCTCTTCGTCGGGCAGGGGCCACAGGGTGCTGATGGCGGCGGCGAGCGGTTCGAGCCCCGGGGGTCGTGCTCGTGGTTGAGTCCTCGTGGAGGTAGCGGGCGGCGATCTCGACGCCGAGCATGATGACGCCGGCGGGCATGAGATCACTGGTGAGGTCGCGGCGGTGGGCGCGGCCGGTCGCGCGAATGACCATCAGGAGACCGATCTCGTCCCCCTCCAGGTACCGGCCCGGCCGCGCCCAGGTCAGGAACATGCCGACGTGGCCATTCCGTGGTCGCGGGCGCTCACGGAATGGCCCGCGCCCTGTCCGCGTCTGCCGTAGAGGAGGTCGGTGAATCCGGTGTCCGTCAGGCTCAGCTTGCGGGCCAGCTCGATGTCGCTCTCGGCGACCGGCGCGGGACGCAGGCCGCCGGCGTGGTTCACAGTGCCTCCGTCGTGAGGGAGGGCGGGACCTGGCCGGTGGCGCGCAGGTGCAGGATCGCGTCCGCGATGTCGCCGAAGGCCTGCGACATCGAAGCGTCGTCGTCGCCGCGCGGTGCCCTGGCCGCTTGGCTTGTGCGATCACGGGTTGCGGGGTCTGCTTCATAATCCAGCTGTGGACATATCCGATGAGGGACAGCCGCTCGATCCCGTCTGGCATGAGATCAACAACAACGTGTGTGGCGGCCTGGCAGGAGCCCCGAGTGCATCGTGGGTGGCCGAGCGGTTCATCGGGGCTGGCTGGAGTTCCAGATCGGCGTCGTGGGAGTCGTATGAGGTCGAGACCGGCTGGTGCCGCATCGAGGTCGACCCGACCGACGGGACACGCTCCTGAACGGAGTTGTTGATCCTCAACGGTTCGAGGATCTGGCTGTGCTGCTGACCCGGTTCGGTCTGCGGTTCAGTCTTGAGCTCCATGACGATGACGGGGAACTGCTGCGGGAGATCGAAGCTGGAACCCCGTCAGCGCCTCATGGCGCAGCTCCGCGGTGAAACTTGCGAATCATGCTTCCCAGGCGGGCCGCGGTCGACGAACCAGGCGAACCGCTCCTGGTGTCGCGGAACTCATCCGTCTCGGCCCCGTAGGCATCCGGAATGACTACGGCGAGAGGGCGACCACGATGACCGCGACAGTGATGATGAGTGTGAGCAGGCCTCCGGCCCCGAGGATGATCAGAGCGGTGAGGTTGGAGACAAAACTGATGGCGGCTTTCCAGCCCTGTGGCGTCAGTCCTGCGATCCGTTGAGTTCGTTCGTGGCCAGGTGCCGGCAGATCGGGGGCGTGCTGGTCCCTGAGTTGTTCCCCTTCGGTCTCGTAGTCGGATATCAGGGCGATCCAGCTCTCGGGCGGCTCGGCCGCTCCGGTTCGGAACGGCCGGTGTGCGGCTTCACATTCCTCGGCCAGGACGCGCAGTTCTGCCGAGGTGGGCCGGTCGGCCGCCTCGGGGGACAGGCACGCTTCCGCGAGCGGACGGAGCGCGGCGGGAAGGTCGCTGAGATCGACCGTCGCGCGGGATACGAGTGCAAGGAGGCGTATCGGGTCGCCGGTGTCGGGGTAGGGGGGACGACCGGCCACCAGCGCGCTGAGTGTGGCGCCCAGGGCCCAGATGTCGCAGGCGGCCGTGGCGGGTTCTCCGCGTGCTTGTTCGGGAGCGATGTAGGCGACGGTGCCGAGGGTGACACGGGTGCGGGTCAGGTCGGTGGCATGTGAGATACCGAAGTCGATGAGTCGTATGCCCTGGGAGGTCAGCAGGATGTTGTGCGGCTTCAGATCGCGGTGGATCACGCCGGTGGAGTGCAGTGCTTCCAGGGCGGTGGCGCAGTCGGCGACGATGCGGGCAGCGGCGGCGGGATGAGCCGTTCCGCAGCGCGCCACGAGGTCGCCCAGGGAAGGTGCCGCGACGTACTCCGTCGCGAGCCAGGGCAGCGGGGCGTGCGGGTCCGCATCGAACACGCGAGCTGTTCGGGGTCCGGCCGCGCGTCTGGCCATCTTGACCTCGCGGGCGAATCGGGCCCGGTCCGCATCGGTCGTCAGGCCGTCGGCCAGAAGGGTTTTGACGGCATAGAGGCCTTCGGTCCCGTTCCGGTTCGCGAGGTAGACGCGGCCCATGCCGCCCGCACCGATGCGTCCGAGAAGCTGGTACGGGCCCAGCGAGGTGGGGTCTGCCCGGTGCAGCGGACGCAGGATCAGGTGGTCGTCAGGCACAGTATCCGCCCCCGGTCGGGGAACCTGTAGCGGACCTGTGTCCGTGGCGGGCAGGTCGTATCGGACAGTCCGTACTGCAGCACGCGCAGGACTGCGAGGGTGTCCGGGGCCGTATCCGAGCACTGGACGGTCGTGGCGAAGACGGTCCCGTCCCTGAGCGGCATGACCTCGGTGAGGACTGCGGGGTTGGGCTGGGCGCCTATCACGCACTCGCCCGGGTGGAAGAGCCGTTCGAGGCAGAGGCCGACGGTGGCCGCGCGGCTGGACCGGGTCCAAGCCACCGCGGCGTAGGGCGCTCCGCAGCGGTCCGGCACCACCTTGCTGGTGGATGCGACGACGCGCCAGTGAGCGCCGGGTGCGGCGCAGTGCGTGGGTTCGGGTGAAGGGGCGAGCCAGCGTCCCGCGGGATCGAGGCCGGTCCGGACGCAGTCGCCGGTCCTGATGTCGGCGAAGGCACGGTCGACCGGCCCGGGCTGTTCGGCCTGCCGGTGCTGGTAGTAGCCGTAGGCCAGTCCGCCGCCCAGCAACAAGAGTGCGGACGCCATCACCCCTTGTACGGACCGCACGAAGACACTCTCACGACGGCTCCGCGATCCTGTGGGGCGGTCGCCAGGCTGCCGCGTGTCGTCCTCGGGGGAGGCGGGCAGGTGTGCCGTGCGTTCGACGGCGGTCTCTGCGGGGTGGGCCGCTGGGCGGCCTGGGGGCAGCGCGTTTCCCAGCGATGTCGCGGACTGCTCGGGCGCGGTGCCGACGGCGCGCGGATCGGCGGCGAGCTCGCGGCCCTGGCGTGCGTAGACCTCGATGAGCGCGGTCCAGGGACGGGGCAGCCAGCCTTCCGGACGCGCCAGCGTGGGCATCTCGGCCAGTTCGGTGGTGAGGCTGTCCAGCAGGTCCTCGGCTGTCGGCCGGTCCCCGGGCCTCAGGGCGAGGCACTTGCGCACCACCGGGGCGAGTTCACCGGGCAGACCCGCCAGGTCGAGGTCCGCCTCCGCCACGTACGTGAGCAGTGCCAGCATCTCCATACCGGCCGGGTACGGGGCGCGGCCGACGACGAGGTGGAAGAGGGTCGCACCCAGGGAGTAGATGTCCGACGCGACTGTCGAAGGCTCGCCACGTGCCTGCTCTGGAGAGGTGAACGCCACCGTCCCCAAGGTCAGCTGCGTACGTGTCAGGTCAGCCGCGTGGGAGATCCCGAAGTCGATCAGCCGTGGTCCGCTCAGAGGCAGCAGCAGATTCTGCGGCTTCACGTCCCTGTGCACGATTCCCTGTCGATGGAGCTCCGCGATCGCTTCCACAGCTCCGCGCGTCACCCACCGGGCCGCTGTGCCGGCCAGCGTTCCGGCTTCTGAAACCAGTTCCGCCAACGAGGGCGCCGGAATGTATTCGGTGGCCAGCCACGGCCGTTCAGCTTCGGCATCCGCTCCCAGCACACGTGCGGTGTGTAAGCCTTCCGCCCGCCGGGCCACCTTCACTTCACGGGCGAAGCGCCTGCGGTCGACAGCACTGACTTCAGCCTGTGCCAGGGGAGACTTGATGGCCACCAGCATGCCGTCAGTGAGTGAGCGGCCCAGGTAAACCCGCCCCATGCCACCGGCTGCCAGGCGGCCGATCAACGGGAATCGGCCGAGCCGGGCCGGATCATCGTCCTCCAAAGGCTGGATGTCCGCACCGCTCCGCGGCTCCCCCACCTCAGGTTCCTTTCGGCGACCACATGTCATGAGCACGGAAGCGAGATTGTATCCACGGACGGGCCAGAACTGGTGGCATTCACCTACAACGGGGAATCCCCGCCCCGGCCCCGTGCTGGGCGCCGCCTCGGTCGGTGGTGCCGCTGCCGGGCTGGCCCGGCGCCGTTCACCCGCACACGGGAGAGGGCACGGGCGGCCGGGATCCCTCCCCAGGCTGTCCGTCGCCGTGTCAACGCATCCGTACTGGGCGTCGCTGGAGAAGGACGCCGGCCGTGGCAGCTCGTCCAGGCGGAGCACACCATCCGAGAGCTCGAAACACAGCAGGAGGAGGACAAGCGGCGCCGGGACGTCGCCCGCCGCGAGATGTCGTGGAAGGAGGTGCCGTCCCGCGCGGTCGAGGGCCACCCGGTACTGCACCGCGGGAAAGGCTCGCTCGCCAAGATCATGCCCAGCCTCCTCACCAGGGACGAGGTGCGCACCACGGTCGAGGATTTCCCGGAACTAGCTAGATGCAGCCCGCGTTCATCCGCTCAGTGCCAACCGGTGTACCCGTCGGGGTGCCCTCCGCCGCTCTCGCCCCGGGTGAGGCCCCACAGGAACAGCCCCAGCACGAGCAGAACCAGCAGCACGGTCCAGACAGTGCCTGGGAGATCTGTGAGGCTCGGGCGTCGTGGGGGAACGTCGCCCTGGCTCTCGGTGTCGCTGTCCTCGTCGCTCATTCCGCACCCTCCGTCCGTGCTCATGGCACTGCGTGAGGCGGCCGGCGTCAAGCCTCCCGACGCCCAGAGTATGTCGGGGATGGGACCGGTGCCGGTCGTCTGCGCCCTTGACGGGGCCTGAGCCCGCACTCAACTCTCCCAGGCGCAAGACCTGGCCGTACGCCGTCACCGCCGTTCTCGTCTACGCGTTCAACGAAGGATGGTCCGCGGCGGACGTCATCAAACTCGCCGCAGTCCTCCTCGTCCTCGTCGCCCTGGTCATCCAGGCCGGACGGGGCGACGGGGAGTATCCAACCGCCACGGCCACGACGGACACCCTGTGTGATCAGATCGTGACGACCTCGGCCCTCGCGTGTGTGGATGTCTCCGTTGTGCTGGCAGTCGTAACGGTCCGCACCTCGGCCACGGACGCGGACGTTGCCCCGGTCATGACGAAGCATTCACGCAAGCATGACGAGTGTGTATCCGGAGTGCGCGCCGAGCTTCTGGGCGCGTACTGGACGGATGCCGCCGACTGGGACAGCCACGAACGCCTGCTGTGCCCCTTCTGCAGGGCTCTGGAAGACGCTGAAGCCGCGGCCACACGGAGCAAGCCGAAAGACAGACGGTGACCGCAGCCCGGGTATGGACGGTGGAACCCACGCGGCGCGCGCCGAACCGCCCGGGCGGGCGGAGCCGTTCGGGGCTTCCGCCCGCGCCGGCCGATCTGCTGAAGCATCTACCCCGTCCCGCGGCGCGGACGGAGCATCCGCTCCACGACCAGCGTGGGCAGTAGCCGCTCGTACGAGATCCCGACCACGGTTGAGAGGGGCTCCTGCAGGTCGGCGGGGCTGGCGGGGGACAGTGCTGCTGGGCGTGGCGGTCCGCTGTGATGCTGACGCAGGCAGCCCTTTGACTGACTACTGATCTTTTCGTTAGTTCTGTGGGTGTGGTGGAGTCGTTGGTGGGATCCTGATGCTGTGTCTTTCAAGCCTTCGCCTGTTGTTCCTCCTTTGACGCGGCCGCAGTTGGCCGAGGCCCGGCGTGTGCGGGCGGCTGAGTTGTTCGACCAGGGACGTTCGGGTGCTGATATCGCGCGGATGCTGGGGGTCAGTGACGAGAGTGTGCGGCGGTGGAGACGGGTCTGGGGGACGACTTCCTGATGATCAATGCCGCCGCGGAGCTCATCGAAGTCAATGAGGCTGGCGAGTTCCGGAAGCGCTTCCCCGGGAGCGTCGTCATCGGCGGGGACGGAAGCCGCGAAATGCTTACCTACGACTTCCGGCAGACACCCCCGCCGCTGGTCCTGCGCGACGTCTCCGCTCAGGACTGGCCATCCGCCATCCAGCAGGCGAAGTCGCTCTCCGCCCTGCTCGAACAGTTCCCCGAAACCGGCTGGAACTGTGACGAACCCGAGTCGTCGCCTTCCTGACCGGTTTCGACGGAATGGGTACTGCCAGCTTCCAGTGCCGAAGTTGGTCATCGGCCTGGTCCGAAACTGCCACCTTCACTGCGAATCATGGGACCAGAAATCTCACCATCCTGACAGAGTCCTACTCAGGGCTCCCCTCCCTCGCCATGATCGGTGAGACGAGCACTCGACTCCGTCCACGGCTCTCCCGAGACGACCCGTTCCACCTGCCCTGAGTCTCGACTCCACCTGTCAGCCCGCAAGTCAGCGGCTCTATCTCTGCAAGATCTAATGAGACGGGACAGAAGCCGTTCCGTCTTGATGAGCGGATCGGGCGTGGTTCGCCCCACACTTTCAGCCGCTGGGTGGTTGGCCCGATATGGCATGGACGTTGTCGATGCGGCGCCCAGAGACTGATGGTTCTTCATCGACAGCTGCGACAGGCTCACCTTCAGGGGGACCGCATGCGCCACCATCTTGCTGCCGCTCTTGGCACCGTTGCACTGACGACGAGCATGCTCGTGAGCGCGCCGTTGGCCAGCGCCAGCACCTCTGCCTATCCGGTCAAGTCGTTTGAGGTCGTCGTGGGGAACACGTACACGAAGGGAACCATCACCTGGTACAACAGGTCGGTCCGCGTGGCCGGGGAGCACAAGGCGGTCGCGAGCTGCCGGGGGACTACGGCCTACACCCTCGACTCGGCGGGCAATCAACTGGACAAAAGGATTAGCCCCTTCGCGGTGTGCAACGGTGACAGCCAGAAATTCAGCTTCGATGTGCCGGCAGACGTTGCCGGCGGCGCTCCGGTCGTGCGGGTCTGCCTCGACGATGGCGCAACGCCTAGCCCAACGCCTCTGGAATGCGTACTCAAAAACCGGTGATTCCGGCCCCATGCTCGAACACGCTCAACTTCCGTGAGAAACGACCAGCCTTGACTGCGACAGGTCATCGCGGTGCATCACGATGCGGTCACCGCGGGGAGGTTTTCCAAGGCCGGCGTCACACGGGAGCCGAAAACCACACCTGTAGAAGGTGAATGGCGGGACAGGCCCGCCCCACCTCCAGGAGCACCCTGTGGCGATCACCGCCGACGAGCCTGAGCAGCCCCTTGTACAGGCCGGAGAGACCCCCTCCGTGGACCCCTCCGTCACCCCCTCCGCGCCTCCACGCCCGGGGTCGGGCGTTTCCGCAGGCCAGGCAGGGCGTAAGGGGGGTCGTCGCAGCGCCGACACCCCTCATGTACGAAGGAGGCCTAAGCACAGGAGGACTTCGACCGAGCCTCGACGTCGGGAACTACTGCGAGCGCTGGGGATCTTCCAGAGGGCTACGCCCGATCAGCTGTGGAAGCTGACCCGTCCGGACAACCGGCACGACCGGCTCACGCGGGACAACCTCCTGGATCTGGAGGACCACCACCTGGTGAGGACCGAGTCGGTGCAGGAGGACCAGCGGCAGGTGTGGGTGCTGACCCGGCGCGGACATGCTGACGCGCAGCAGCTGCTGGAGCCGAAGGGCATACGGGTCTCGGTGCTGCGCAAGCAGGAGTACGCCCCGGACACCGGGGAGCTGCTCGGCACCGGCTATGACGACCACGCCGCGGCGGTCACCTCGACGGCCGCCGACCTCCACCGTTCCGGGATCGGTCACCGGCTCGGATTCCAGACGGAGATCGGGCACCGGCTCGCGGACGGGTACGTGCAGCGGGCGGACCTGGTGGTGCGGGCGCCGGAGGCGGGGGTGCCGGCGCTGCTGCTGGAGATCGACCGCCGCACCGAGGACGCGCACGACCTGGTCGCCAAGCTGCGCCGGTACTGGGAGTGGGGCGGCTGTTGCCGAAGGACGCGGACAAGAGCATCGTGGACCGGGTCCGTTCGCGGCCGGACGCGATCGAGCACGTCGACCACGAGAAGCGGCTGTGGCGCCGGGTCTACCCACCGACCGGCCGGGAGGGCCTGGTGCCCCTCGCGTTCGTGTTCGCGGACACCACCGAGGCGAAAGTCGCCAACACGGTCGCCGTGCTGGAGGAAGCCGGTCGCCGCTACTGGGCGCCGCGCCGGTACGACACCTACCACCGGGGGATCACGGCCCGGGACTACGGCCAGGCGGTGCCCGTCGTCGTCACCACCCTGGAGCAGCTGACGGAGCACGGCGCGGACGCGGCGGTGTGGCGGCGACTGGGACGGAAGGGCGAGCAGAAGCTGACGGCCGCGCTCGACAACCCCGACGGCGACGCCCTCTTCCGCGACCAGGAGGCCCGCGCAGACGCGGCGGAGGAGCGGCGCCGTGCTGCTGAGCGGGAGGCGCAGCGACCCGTGTGCAAGCGGTGCGGGGCGAAGTTCACCGACCAGCGCTGGGAGGAGACCACCGCGCGCGGTGGCCCCTGGACGGCCGGGGACGCGTCCCTGTGCGGCACCTGCCACGCCGACGACGTCGCCCGCCTGGAAGCCGCCGCCGCAGCCGCCCGCCTCCAGGCCGTCGCGCCGGAGCCCGAGGACGTGCCGGAGCCGGATCGGGGCCGCGGCTGGTTCCGCCGGCGGACCTGACCCGGGCAAGCCCGAGGTGAGCCCGGGCAAGCCGCCCCGATGGGTGGCTTGCCCGCCCCCGGCCTCGCCCCGCCCGCCCGGCGGGACGGCCTGTGAGGTCGGCACGTCGCCGTACGGGACGGCAAGGACCGAGCCCGGCCGCGCACCAGTCCCAGGCCATAGACAGGGCTCATGAGACGCACCCGAGAAGAGGCCGCGCCCCAGGATCTGCCGGGCAGCGTGTGGCACGCGCTGGTCCAGCTCCAGCACACCCATCCCGACCCTGTGGGCAGCGTCGGGCCGCTCGTCCGCCCGGCCGGACTCCTGTCCTTCACCGCGGCCGCCGACACCATCCTCGCGGCCCGCGTTCAGCTGACCGGCGCGGAGACGATGCACCAAGTGAACGAGACGCTCCGCGCGATGACCGGCAACCTCCCCACGCCCACTTCACCGGCCCCGGCGTCGCGCTGGCGGTCACGCTCGGCAGACGGCAGGAGCTCCCGATCCACGCGGCGCACGCCACCGGTCTCACCCGGCTGTTCCGCCACGCCGCCGGCACCTTCGGCGCCCGCAGCACGCCTGGGGGAGGCCGGTGCTTCCACTACGACGGGACCGGGTGTGCTCGCCCGCTGTGGGAGCCGGCGGCCGGGCAAGCCTGAGCGGCTGGGAAAGCCCAAGGGGAGCCTGGGCGAGCCGCCCCGAACGGCGGCTTGCCCACCCCGCCCCCGGCGCGCTGAGGTGGTGCCCGCCCGGATGGACGTCCCGGCCGGGATCGCGAGGGAGGCACCGGTGAAGACCTTCACGACGGGGGAGACGGCCGTTCGGCGCGACGTGCACCGCTCCGGGCACGTGTGGAGCGCGCAAGCACTACGCGTCCTCGCCGACACCAGCGAGGCGCTGGTGACCGCCTGCGCGCCCGGAGCGCAGGCGCTGTGGCCGGCCCTGTACGCCAAGGCCCGCGCCGGCGGCGACCGGTCCGTACGCACAGAGGCGTTCGACGCGATGGCGACGGGACAGTGGGAGCTCGCACCCGGGGTGTGGCAGCAGACCGAACTGCTGCTGCGGAAGCCGCCGACGGCGTGGTTCAGCATCAACGCCTTCTTCACCGCGGCCGGGCTGAGGCTGGCACGTCAACTTCGAGCACCCCACCCGCCGCACCGAGACCGGGTTCGACACCTTCGACCTGACCGTCGACCTCGTCATCGACCCCGACCTGAGCACGTGGACGTGGAAGGACGAAGACGAGTACGCCCACGTGCGGCGCCTGGGCATTGTCACCGACACCGAGCACCAGGCGGTGGAGTACGCCCGCGCCCAGGTCCTCGTGATGCTCGAGGAACGCACCGGGCCGTTCGCGGACGCCGACCGGTGGGCGTCCTGGCGCTGGAACCCTGTCTGGTCCCCACCGCGCCTGCCCCAGCGTGAGGAAGCCGGCCCGGAAACGGTGGCGGCGAGCCGGTGAGGCCGCGCTCGCCCCGGAGAGGGTTGCACCGGAAGGGGGCTGCAGAGGTGTCTGGAGGGGTGCACTAGGCGGGGGATCGCAGGCGTGACCGGAGGTGAGACCCCCCGAAACTGGTGATCTTCCATTCGTGCAGGTCAGAGACTGTGGGCAAGCCCCCTTCACAGCACGACACCTCTTACCTCGCGATAGCCGAGGGGAGAGGTCTATCCGTATCCCGGGGGGCCGGCGGCCGCACGGAGGGGTACACGTACCGGTATGGCTCGTGAACGAATCCGGTGGCCCCTCGTCGTGGACCGCGCTCGGGAGATCGTGGACGGGTACGCGCCGCTCAAGGTGACCTTGAGGCAGGTCATGTACCGGCTCGCAGCCGAGGGCGTGCTGCCGCACACACCGCCGATGTACCGGCGGCTGTCCTCGCAGCTGGCCCAGGCCCGCAGGGAGGGCCGCTTCCCCGATCTGATCGACACCCTCCACGAAGTCCACGTCCCGCCGGCCTGGCCGGTCGCGGACGCCTTCGTTCTGGAGATGCCCGACTGGTTCCGCCTCGACCGCGCAGCGGGCCAGAAGCACGCTCTGTACGTCGCTGCGGAAAAGGACACCCTGCGGCAGCAGCTGACCGGCTGGATCGAGTTTGGTGACCGTGGTCCTGGCGTCGATCTGGTTCGCGGTCCTCGTCCTCGAGGGCCGCGGCCTCCAGCCGTGCACGACGACGCCAGGCCGCCATCCCCGGCCGTGACGGTCACGGTCACCGCCGCGCCCCCCGCCCGCCCAGCCGCGGCTTCCACCGTGCCGGTTCCGGGGACGGCATCACCGTCCGCGCCGCAGGCTTCAACCGGCCCCGTACCGCCCGTGCCGGCGCCCGCATCCATGTCAGGCAACATCCCGGCGCCGCCCGCTCCCGCGCAGCGGCCACAGGAGCCGGCTGCTTCGGCGGCTGATGACGCCAAGCCCAGGAACCCCGTGCGCGCCCCGGCAGCCCGCGCGTCATCAGGCGCGAACCGCAGCACGGGCTCCGGGAGCTCGGGCAGCGGTGGGAGCGTCTCGTACCGGAACTGCACCGCGGTCCGTGCCGCGAACGCGGCTCCGATCCGGCGGGGCGATCCCGGGTTCGGATCCCATCTCGACCGTGACGGCGACGGCATCGCCTGCGAGTGACCCGCCCGCGGGCCTCGCAGACACACGTGGCCCGACTGCCCTCTCAAGCGTCTGTCGGGTCATCACATATCGCGGCTCATTGGAATGAAAATACCGCGCAGAAACCGTTGGCCAACTCTCGGCTGCTGCTACCAATTACCCTGCGTTCGAAACGGGATGGAAATCCATCCCGCCCCCGGGCGTGAATCCCACTTCTCCGGCAGGAACGGATTTCGTCCTCATGGCAATCACCCTCCGCAAGACGCTCGCCCTCACCGCACTGGCGCTGACCGCTTCCTTCCTGCCGGCCACCGGGGCACAGGCCACCAGTGCCGCAGCCCCGACGCTGAAGGCTCCCGGCCTCTACTGCCTCGCCAACGCCTGGAACACCCCCAACATCTCCACCAAGCCCTGCGACACCAAGGACCAGGGCCAGCACTGGACCCTCTCGGGCCACCAGATCTCCCTGACCAACGCCCCGGCCTACTGCCTCGCCAACACCTGGAACGCCTCGGACGTCTCGGTGAAGCCGTGCAACCCGAAGGACCAGGGACAGTACTGGAACGTCTCGGGCCAGCAGATCACCCTCGCCTACGCGCCGGCCTACTGCTTCACCAACGCCTGGAACACCCCGAACGTGTCGACCAAGCCGTGCGACACCAAGGACCCGGGCCAGCGCTGGGTGATCTTCAAGGACCAGATCAGCCTCGCCGCCTCCTGACCTGCCCCCACCGAACGCCTGAACGCGGACACAGGGCCCCGGAATCGAGACCGGATGTCGGAAGGACCCGTATTCCGGCAGCCGGCACCCCCCAGGGCCTCGGGGAGAGTCCTGTTCGCCCGGCTTGATCACGCGTCGGTGTGGCAGGGTCAGGTCCGGTTCAGGATCAGAGTTCAGCTGGTGGCAGGCCCAGGTGGTCGTGCAGCGCCCGGCGGCCGACGGGTGTCACGAGGAGGGCGCGGCTGGTTCCGATGCGCGTCATCCACCCGGTGGCAAGTGCGTGGGCGGACAGGGCGGCGCCCACCGCGCCGGCCAGGTGGGGACGGCGCTCGGTCCAGTCGAGGCAGGCGCGCACCGGTGGCCGGCGTGAGCCGACGGGCACCGTGATGCCGACCTCGGCAAGCCAGAGGGAGCCTTTGCCGGTCAGGCCCTGCTCGGGCCCCCACTCCAGGAGTCCGTGTTCGATCATCGCGTCGGTGATAGCCAGCGCGGTGGTTCCGGCCAGGTGGTCGTAGCACAGCCGGGCGCGGGCCAGTGCCTGCTGCCGGCCGGAGGCCGCCAGCGAGCGTGGCCGGGGGCTGCGCTTAGGGGCCAGCGCGGCAAGGCTCTCGATCAGTTCGACCACTCTGCGGTCGGCCACCCGTACGTAGCGGTGGCGTCCGTGCCGCTCCTCGACGAGGAGTCCGCCGTTTACGAGCAGGTTCAGGTGCGAGGTCGCGGTGGACGGTGCGACTCCGGCGTAGCGCGCGAGCTCGTTCGCCGTCCACGCCCGGCCGTCGAGCATTGCGAGGCAGAAGGCGGCCCGGGTGTTGTCGGCCACCAGTTTGGCCA
Organism: Streptomyces sp. Qhu_M48; assembly: GCF_051305195.1. Classification (NCBI taxonomy): domain Bacteria; kingdom Bacillati; phylum Actinomycetota; class Actinomycetes; order Kitasatosporales; family Streptomycetaceae; genus Streptomyces; species Streptomyces sp. Qhu_M48. The sequence continues at coordinate 4,006,296 of NZ_CP195432.1, forward strand.
CGCCCGCCAGGTCCACACCCACATCCTGGTCTGCGCGCTGAATGTCCACGGCGCCCATTGTCGCCGACGTCCCTTCGGCGTCCGTCGAAGCGTCCGGGTCCTAGCGTCGGCTCGTGCGCCGGGCTCACCGGCCCTGCACCCACATCCGCTCACGTACTGGAGCAACCATGCCTGCGTCCGACACTGCCGTCACCGCCTCCCACCAGCCCAAACCCCAGACGGAGTGGGTGCTCACCGACTCCCCCCTATCGGAGGACGTCGCGGCAATCTCCGACGCGCTGGACCGCTTCAACATCGAACATACGGGAATCGCCGACCGCAGACCTCTGGCCGTCCTGGTCCGTGATCCCGAAACGCGCCAGGTGGTCGGCGGACTGACCGGGCGTACCTCGCTCGGGCTGTTCTTCCTCGACCTCTTCTACCTGCCGCCCCGGCTGCGTGGTAGCGGGCTGGGAACAGAACTACTCCGGCAGGCCGAGGACGAGGCCCGTGCCCGTGGCTGCCGCATGGCCGTGCTCTACACGATCACCTTCCAGGCCCCCGGCTTCTACCAGAACCACGGTTGGAAGCGGCTCGGAGAGGTGCCCTGCGATCCGCCAGGCGCCAGCCGCGTCTTCATGACCAAGGAACTCACGGCGCCGACCGGTGAACCAACCCGGTTCCGGTAAGGTCGCCGTGCTCGTTGCACCATCATCTGATCCGTCCGCTCTGCACTTGCCACAGGCCGCGTTTGGAGTGTCACGGCCCGAGGTGGTGGTGCCTTCCGGTCTGCTCGACGCACTGGCCCAGGTGCCAGATCCGAGGAATCCGCGTGGGGTGCGGTTTCGGCTGGCAACGCTGCTCGCGGTCGGCGTATGTGCACTCACCAGCGCCGGACACAACTCCTGACCGCCATTGCCGAGTGGGTACGCCGCTGCGACCAGGATGTCCTGGCCCGGCTGGGCTGCCCCTTCGACCCCTTTACCGACCGGTTCAAGGCTCCGGGCGAGCGCACTTTGCGCGACGTATTTGCCCGTTTCGTCCCCGCGATACTCACCGCCGCCGGTCTGGGCATCGCCCACTCGATCAACAAGAGCTGGGACGCTGTCCACGACCTCTACACCGCAGCCAATGCCCTCTCTACAGACGCCGACGAGCCCTGGAATCTGCCGATCTACGGCGGCCGCCCGGTACCCCACAGCGCTGACGCCGACCCCTCCGATCCCCCGCTGATGCTTCTGGAGCCGCCCGAGGTGTCACAGGCGGCGCAGTTCCTTACGGCTGTCTCTTTCGACGAGCTGTGGAGCGTCGTCGAGGCAAGGTTCAGTGCCCTCGGCTGGACCAAACAGGAACACATCGAACATCACAGGGACCTCCAAGAGTTCTACGGGCAGGCGGCTTCGGCAGGCCACGCGGTGGTCAAAGCGGTATGGGCTTGAGACGTGGCCACGTGGTGATCACAGCCATTCGTTGATGGCCGCGACCAGCACGTCGCCTCGTAGCGGACCGCAAGTCTGTCGTACCGGGTGGCGACAGCGCGGTGCCTCTTGAGGCGATTGATCCCGCACTCGACCGCATGACGCTCGCGGTAGTCAACCGGGTCGAAATGCGGAGGCCGGCCGCCGCGCGAACCGAGCTTCTGGCGGTTGCGCGCCTGGTCGGCCTTGTCCGGGATGGTGCAGCGGATCCCGTGTCGGCGCAGGTAGGCGCGCTTCTTTCGGGAGGCGTAGGCCTTATCCGCCCGCACGCGATCGGGACGGACGCGTGGCCGACCCGGCCCGATGCGAGGCACACGGATCTTCTCCAGCACCGGCTCGAACTGCGGCGAGTCCCCGCGCTGCCCGCGGTCGCCGCGATTGCCATGGGCTTCTGTCCCTGCTCGACGGCCAGGTGCAGCTTGGTGGTGAACCCACCGCGCGAACGCCCCAGCCCGTGATCACGGGGCTCTTCATGCACACCGCCGGGTGGTTCCTTCTGCAGGTCGCCCCGCTTGCGGGCCCCGGCCGCATGCTGGTGGGCACGGCACACCGTGGAGTCGACGCTCAGGTCCCACACGATCCCGCCCTCCGCGTCGGCCAGGGACTGCAGCCGGGTGAGGACCCGGTGCCAGGTGCCGTTCCGCTGCCACCGGCGGAACAGGTCGTAGTCCCGCCACGGAACACCGGTCCGGACCCGGAACCGTATGCCATCGATCAGCCGCCGCCGAGACCAGACCGGCGGCCGGCCCATCTTCCTGCCCGTTGGCAACAACGGCGCCAGCGCCGCCCACTGCTCGTCCGTGAGATCTCCCCGCGCCATGGACCACGATCATCCACAGCTCAAGATCCAACTTCGATACACGGCCTAAGGGCTGTCCCGTGAATGATCTCTGAGTGGTCTCGGGCATGGTGGGCGGCTGTTCGGCTGTGGCCTATCCGGCGAGAGCGAGGTTGTGCATCCGTGCGATGCCGAGCATGGCGTGGTGCACTCCGTCGCCTTTGAGGCGGCAGTCGCGGAGGATCTTCCAGGTCTCCATGCGGGCAAAGACATGGTCGACGCGGGCGCGGACCTGCTTGTGAGACCCGTTGTGTGCATGTTTCCAGCCCGGTGTCGGCGTACTCGTCTATGTGCAGAGCTGCGTACGGATGAACGTGCAGAGCAAGGAGCCCTGTGAAGCGCGAGCGTCGTGGTTCGAGATGATGGCGCGGTGTCTCTTCGCTATTTCAATCAGACCGGCTGGACCGCGATCTTCAACGGCACCGACACCGAGATCGGCCGCATGGTGCGTGTGGAGGGCTGGGACCAGGCGACCGGGACGGCCTTGGTCGTCGATCCCAAGCGCGGCGCCCTGCGTGCGGTGACGGACTATGAGGACTTCTCCCACCTGGAGCGAGCCGACCAGGTCGTGGCCGCCGTGCCAGGTGGAGGGTGGCGGGTGCACTGGAAGGACGAGGGACCAGGGGGAACGCCGCTGACGGAACAGGTGCTGGCCTGGCTCATCACGTCGCAGGGGCGGGCGACGGCCATCACGGTCGATGCCCAGGGGCATGTCGAGGACGCTGATGGTGCCGACGCCTTCATCCCGCCGGGCGAGGATCCGGCGTCCTGATCGCAGCCGGTCAGGCCACGTCGTTCTCTCCCTCGATGGCCTGGAGACGGTTCTTCAGCCGGTAGCTGGGGCCGTTGATGGAGATCACTTCGCAGTGGTGGAGGAGCCGGTCGAGGATGGCGGTGGCGAGGACCTCGCCGAAGACCTGGCCCTATTCGCTGAAGGTCTTGTTCGAGGTCAGGATGATCGAGCCCTTCTCGTAGCGCTTGGAGATGACCTGGAAGACCAGGTTCGCCTCGGCTCGTTCGAGGGGCTGGTAGCCGACCTCGTCGACCACGAGAACGCCAGGCCGCAGGTACGTTCCGAGCTTGTTCGTCAGACGCCCGGCGGTCTCGGCGGCCTTGACGTTGCGGACCGTGTCGTCGAGGCTGGTGAAGTAGATCAAGTAGCCGGCCCGGCAGGCCGCGACGGCCAGGGCGACGGCGATGTGCGTCTTGCCGACCCCGGGCGGCCCGAGCAGAGCGGCGTTCGCCTTGCCCTCGACGAACGAGAGAGTGGCAAGATCCTTGACCTTGCGCGGGTCGAGGTCGGGCTGGAGTCGGGTAGCCGGATCACGTTGCCGTGATCCGGCCCCCTCAGAACCGGACGTGCGCCTTTCAGCGCATCCGGCTCAAGCAAGCCGCGAGGGCTTCGCAGGTCAGCAGGGTTGTGTGGCCCGCTTGCCATCGCCTGCGTGATGCTGACGGTGGCATTCGGAGTGCACGAGGCGAAGGTTGTTCCGCTCGTCCGTGCCGCCGTCTCGCCGGTAGGTGAAGTGATGCTTGTGGAGCATCTTCTTCGAGGCCGCGAACCAGTTGATCCACTCCCGTGGACTGTCCGGTGCCGGGCCGGAAGCCGTAAGACCTCGGCTCGGACCGTGCTTCCCACTCGGGCTCCAGCGCATTCTTTACCCGCGCTTGGAGGACCCGGTCACGAATGACCGGGATCCCGAGGGGCCGCTGCTTCCCGTTGCTCTTCGGGATGAATACTCGCTTGACCGGCCTGGCTTTCCAGGGGTGGGACGACCGATGGATCTCGGTCGCCAGCGTGCCTCTCGCCATGGGGGTGAGGGCTCGCTCCCCGTCGATGCCAGCGGTCTTGCGGCCACTGCTCTGCTGCGTCACCCGCTTCACGCTGACCAGCGTGTTACTTCGGCTCCGCAGCATGAGCTTCTGCAAGTTGCGGACCTTCTTCAGGTCCCCATCCCGCGTCGCCTTGAAGATCCGCTGCCTCAACCGCCGTACGTTTCCCTCACAGGTTGCCCAGTCGATGCTGTGCCAGTCGAGGTTCGCGTCCTCGGGTCCGTTCACCGCAGGCGCGAGTGCCTCGACGGTAGTCGTGACTCCCATGTGCACCTCCGGCATCTAACTTGCCCCTCGGTTCCAGCGCTCTTGCGGTGGTGGCTTCAAAGGCTCACCTGATCCACGTGGGCGCCCTTTCGGGCCGAGCCACCAGGGCCCGTATCCGACGAGTTATGCGCGAAACGAGTGAAGGTCCCGTCTCCCGGTTTCCTCTGGCCTTTCGGCCCGCCGGCCTTCGCTTCTTGGATCATCCTTCTCCCGCCGGGGAGTTCAGCTCTCCTTGCGGTCGGCCTACCAAGCCTTGGCTTGGACCTCGACGGGGTTTCCACGTTCCACTCCGTTGAGAATCGACTGGGGTGGGCGCCCCCTTTACCCCGGGACCAGCGGTATTCCCACCCGGGGTCTCATTGCCCTGGGGGCGCTTGGCGCATCTCAGCACCGGGTCCTTGACCATGGATTGCATGCCATCCAGTGGTTTTACGATGACGAGGCATCATCAGGGGTTCACTTGCGTTCGCCCGTCCAGCCTTCCCCTCGCCTTGTGGCTCCCCGATGGCCAGGGTGCCCTTGGGCTTGAGCGCTCAGCTTCACACCCCGCCGTTACCAGCGACGCATGTGAGCGCGGAGACGGGCCCGAATACTGGCCCGAAGGACGACCGTCTTATCCCTCCTTCATGTGACCGCCCTTACTCAATCGGAGCGACTTCGTGTCGCACCGGAGAAGTCGTACTCGTCGAGCGTCTTGTGGTGCGGCAGCTTCGAGAGCCGCAGGCCCAGGCGGAAGCGGCGGTCATCGCGGACGGCCAGTTCCTCGGACAGAACCAGGTCGAGGAAGTCGAGGTAGCCCATCTTCCCCTCGTCGGCCCGTCGGGTGTATTCCCTGATGGTTTCCGCGAGGTGGGGTAGGCCGAGCTTGCCGGCCGTGTTGCGAATGCGGATGCTGACCAGCTCGCTCAAGACGTTTCCCTCGTGCTCGGGTGGATGGTGAAGGGACGGGTTCCGGTCAGCTCGTCGTAGACCGACAGCGGCCGTCGGCCGACCTCGATATGGGTGGCCGCGGCCCGGTTCAGCAGAGCCTGCAGAGGACCTGTCTCCTCGCCCCGAGGACGTTCACGACGGGGCTGTGGCAGGACATCGCCGGTGGTGGTCCGGCGTCCCTTGCCCGTGGGCAGGCCGTCCCAGTGGGCCTCTTCGACGACGCGGACCCCGCGGCCGATCGCCCGGGGATGGGTGGCCAGCAGTGTCTCGCCGCTGGAGTCGGCAATGGTGGAATGCAGCATGATCTGCGACTTTGTGGCCCGGATCTCCACCAGCCGCCGGGGGCGGACCCTGCGGGCGGGCACCGAGTAGAGGTTGCCGCCGAAGGCGACCAGGCCGTCCTTGCCGACCGGACGCAGATGCCGCTCGGCCACCAGATACGGAGTCGGCGGAAGAGGCCGGAGAGCCACGTGATCACGTGCCGCCCGTTCCCCGATGATCTGCTGGTGGGTCCGGTGAGCCTGGGCCCGTCGCTGCGGGACCCAGGTGATGAAGGCGGCGTCCATCTCCTCGACGGAGGAGAACGACCGGCCGGACAGGACGTGGTCGCGGACGATCAAGACCTGGCGCTCGACACGTCCCTCTCCCGTGGGCCGGTAGGCGGCCAGGACGTCGATGTCGGAGTCGTAATGGCCGGCGAACCCGACCGCTTCCGGGTGCAGCGGGACCGCCTCGCCTGGGGCAACGTGGCGGCGGACGACGGTCTTCGTGCGGTCGTAGACGATCGTCATCGGCACCCCGCCGAAGTGCGCGAACGCGCGGCGGTGGCAGTCGAAGAACGTCTGCAGGTCCTGGCTGGTGGTGAAGCAGCAGAACGGGTCGCGCGAGTACGACAGCGTCATGTGGAAGGAGTAGACCTTCGGGATGCCCATGTGGGCGAGGATCTTTCCCTCGTCGCCCCAGTCGACCTGAGCCTGGGCTCCGGGGATCACCTCGAAACGGCGGTGCATGCCCGCCAGCTCATTCGGCGTGATGCCGAGTTCCTCGGCGATCCGGGGCCGGGCTTCCTGGACGTAGAGCTTGGTCCGCTGATAGTTGCCGGTGAACCCGTACTCCGCCGCGAGCCGCTCGTGGATCACCGCGGCCTTCATCAAAATCTCCGCCCGCAGCATCGAGTCGACCAGCGGCGCGAACTCGTCGATCACTCTGACCCGTGACCGGCCGTTCGGCGAGCGGCGCGGAGGCGCGGCGGGTCCGTCGGCTGCCGAGTACTTACTGACCGTCCGCCAGTTCAGGCCCGTCTCCTTGGCGACCTCGGTCAGGCTCATCGCTCCGGACTCGACCAGGCCACGAAAGCGCCGTAGCTCCAGCCAGCGCTGAGGATCCAGGACCACGGCCATCCCATCTCTGCGACCTCGACCAACAGCCAGCAGAGTGCCGAACCCTGAACCTCAGCACATCAGGAACCCTGCACGTTCATCCGTACGCGGCCCTGCACGTTCACGTGTACGCCGTCGAGGGCGAGACACTCGAGAAGGACCTCGACACCCTCAAGGTAGAAGTCCCCACAGACCTGCAGCAGGCCCCCGCCGGGACCACGACGCCACCGCCGGCCAGCACAGGAACCGTCTCCTTCGGAACCGCCCTCAGCGCGGCAATGAGGACCGAGGCCGCTGCCGCGGCGGCCAGCGTCCCGAAGCCGGTACCCAACGTCCCCGTCAAGCTCGGCCAGGCCGAAGGCCAGCCCATGCCCACCGGAACCTGGGCCGCCACGGTCATCGACCGCACCAAGGAAATCAACGACGGCATCGACCGCGCCCTGACCGTCGGCACCCTCGTCACCGTCGAAGCCCCCGCCACCGGATCCGTCCCCATCAAGGTCGAACTCGACTACGGCAAGTTCGAGAACCTCTACGGCGCCGACTGGTCCACCCGCCTGCGCCTCGTCCAATTCCCCGAGTGCTACCTCACCAACCCCCGCGCAGAGGCATGCCAGGCCTACACGGAACTGGAAACGGTCAGCAGCAGCACCACCAACTCCATCACCGCGACCGTCGACCCGGCCGCCGACGGCACCACGACACCCGCCTCCGCCCCCCGGCAGCACCCCCTACTCCGGGCCCGCGATTATGCAGGCCTCCTACACCACCGCCACACCCGTAGCCACAGGCGGTGACAAGGCGGTCGTCGGCGCCGTCGACTCCGGCGCGGGCAGCGCCGACTCCTTCAAGGCGACCCCGCTCGCCTCCAGCGGAAACTGGTCGGCGGGAGGCTCCTCCGGCGCCTTCACCTGGAGCTACCCCCTCGCCATCCCCCCGGCCCCGGCAGGCCCCGCCCCCAACATCTCGTTCAACTACAACTCCCAGACCGTGGACGGAAGGACATCCGTCTCCTCTCCCCAGGCCTCGTGGATCGGCGAAGGCTGGGACTACGACCCCGGCCACATCGAACGCCGCTACCGCTCCTGCAAGGACGACACCAAAACCCTCACCGCAGGAACGCCCAACAACACGGCCAACACCAGTGACCTGTGCTGGGTGTCCCACAACGCGGTGATGTCACTCGGCGGCAAGACCACCGAGCTCGTGCGCGACGACGCCTCGACCGCCAACGCTGAGACCGGCACCGATACCTACCGTCCCCAGAATGACGACGGCACCCGCATCCGGCGCCACACGGGCGGCACGAACCGCGCCCGGCGGCCGGACGGGACATGGGGCAACCTCTCCGCGGACTCGATGGTCGCCCACATCGTCGCAGCCGACACCCTCTACACCCTCCTGTTCATGGAGGAGGTGACGGCTCGGCTCGGGTGGGCGTGGGAGCCGCGCGAGGTGACTCCGGGCCGCCGGCCCGTGATGGAGATCGCCGGGATCGACCGGCGGCTCATCGGCTGGCAGTCGACCCGCCGCCAGCAGATCGAGGACGCGCTGCCCGTCCTGACCGCCAGGTACGAGGAACGCCAAGGGCACGCGCCGGGGGAGCGGGCCGCCTACGCGCTGGCCTGCCAGGCCGCCGACCAGACTCGCCCGCCGAAGCGCACCGAGCCGCTGTCGCTGACCGAGCTGCGGACGCGTTGGCGCACCTCGGCGATCCGGGCGTTCGGCGCCTGCACCCTCTACCGGATCGCAGAGCGGGCGCGGGCGGCGGCCGCGGCGGTGTGGGCGCGGGTGCGACCGGTGGTCGCCATCGCCCTGGCGGCCATCGACGTCGTCGCCGTGGTGTACGTGATGCGCGGCGCGTTCGCGCGCCACCACCTGCTCGCCGAAGCGCGCCGTCACCTCTCCTACGTCCTGCGCGGCCGACCCCACGAGCCGGGCCTGGACGAACGGATCGTGCAGGCGGTCGTCGACGACTACACCCGCCCTGTCGGGCGCGGCCGGAGGATGACCGCCGATCTGCGGGCCCTGTACCCGGGCGACACCGAGGACCAGGCCGTGCTGCGCCCGCTGACCCGCAGCCGCACGGCGGCCCCGTACGAGCGGGCCCGCCTTGCCGCCGACGCCCTGGCCGTCCGGGCCCACGCGGTGCGCCGTGCGGACCGCCTGGGCTCCCGCCCTCGCCCGTACACCGTCGCGGTGCCCGCCGCCTCGAGGTCGCACTCGCGGCCGTTCCGCGACGGCCGGAAAGACGGCCTCCTCCTGAAGCCGGAGACCGGCGTTGACGCGGTGGAGCAGACCCGCCAGACCCTCGAAGCCGCCGCGGCGAAGGTGGCCGCCACGCTCCAGGACAGCCAGCGGGCGCGCGAAGCCGCCCACGGCCTGCGTCCACAGCCCGCCCCGGCGGCGGTCCCGCCGCAGCACACCCAGCAGCCCGGCACCCAGCACACACCGGGCCGAACCACAGGAGGAGTCACGTGAACACCCCGGAATACCAGCCCAACCCCGACGAAGCCCTCGCCCGCGCCCGTGCCGCCCGCGAGCAGATGGCCGCCGCGCTCGACGAGGACCAGGAGCCCGAGGCTGATGAGCCCGTGGGGTGGCAGCCGATCTGGAAGCGCCCGCGGAAGCCGAAGTCGAAGGCGGCGAAGAAGGAGGAGCTGCGCAAGCAGCGGAAGCGACTCCAGGACGCCGCCAAGCGCCGCCTCGCCGCGAGGAACTCGCGCCGGCCCCGCTCCCGGCAGAACCGGATCGGCAACGCGGCCGCGCGCCGCGATGCCCGCGCCCTGTCCCGGGTGCGGCACTCCAACGCCTGGCTGTGGTGACGAGGCCCGGCACCGTCCACTGAGTGGAGTCCCCGATGTCGCGCATTGCCACCGGATGCAGAACATCGAGTGGACTCCAATCAGTGGGTTCCACCCGATGGGCTCCACCGAGTGGACCCCACTCCGGTGCGCCGGACGACGATGGACTCCACCGTGGTGCGCACCGCGATGGTGCGCCACCGCGTCCGGCACCGCACCACTTTCCGACGATGCCCGGCATTCTCTCGCGCGCCGGTCCACTGCACCCGGTGCCCGCACCGCATTGGTGCGCCCGCCACCGGCCGACCCCTTGTCCGGGTGCGGCCGGACGCGCGCGACCCCCTTGTCCGGCTCCGCTACACCCCTTGTCCAGCTCTGCTACCGCGACGTTTCTCCTTGACATCGCCGGTTTCGGCTTGCGATCAGGTCGCGGTCAATGGGGGTGTACACGGCAGTGAGGCGCACCGGGTGCGCACCGGTCGGTGCGGGGTGCGCAGCGAGGGCCTGGCCCACGCCGACGGCCTCCAGCTGGCGCAGGGTGTCGGCGACGTCCTCGTGGTAGTCGGTGAGGAACTGCTGCGCGAAGTCGATGACGGCGCGGGCGATGCCCTCCGCCGTGTCCGGCCCTGCCTGCGCCCAGATCCGCAGCGAGGTCACGAAGACGCGCCCGAGGGCCTCCAGGGCGAAGGTGTCCTCGCACGGCTCGCCGGCCTCCGGGCCGGGCAGCGCGGTGACCAGGACGACGATGCGTTCGGCGACGTCGACGAGCAGCTCGGGCATCCGCGGTTCGGTGGCGGCGAACTCGCGGGCGGCACCGGTCGGCCTGGACGGCCCGGAGGTAGTTGAAGGCGCTGATCGCCGCGTGCGGGGTCATCGCGGCGAGCGGCGTGGTGTCGGGCATGTCCGCTCCTCAACGTACGGGCCGCCCCGCTGATCGCGGCGCCTCGGAACCGATGCTCGGATCGCGGCCCTGTGAACAGAGTCCGGCGCCGGCAGGGGAGACTCTCCCCCCCTTCAGATTTGTGACGACGCAGTCTTTTTGGCAAGGAACGGTATAGACCTGCACTGGCCAGGCGGATGTGACGCTGAGTAGTTGGCAAGGGTGGCGCACGTTAGTTGGCAAGCTCAGGTCACGGGAGGTGATCGTCCTGGGCGAGGGTGGCGTCCCCTGGCGTTTGAGGTGTCGCGTCATCGGCCGGAGTTTCCTTGCGTCCTTTCGGGTGGTTTGCGGGCTCTCCGCAGACCAGGCAGCAGGGTGCCTGAAGGATTCCTTGCGGGTCGTGCCCTACGGCCCGGGGAAGGATGGTGCGCATCGATGAGTGCGACACGACGAAACGTTCTGGGTGCCGCTCTGGCCGCGCCCTTGCTGGCGCAGTTCGCCGGGACGGCGTCCGCGGCGGATGAGAAGTACGGCACGGTCTCCGACGGCTGGGTCGAGGTCCGGTGGTCCCAGCCGGTCCAGGCGGAGCTGGACCGGCTGGGAGCGGTGGTCGAGGCCGTGGCCCCTGCCGAGATGGTCAAGTCCTCCGGTGGTCCGGCGGTGCGGTTCCCCGTGCGCTCCGGCAAAGGCGACCCCTCGCTGACGAAGCTGCCGAAGGCCAAGGGCGACGGTGCTCTCGACGGCGGAGTCTCGGTGCGCACACCGCTGGGCAACGTTCTGCTCACCGACCTGGAGGGCGCTCTGAAGGACGAACTGGCGTCGGGAAAGTGCAAGGTCAACGGCCTCGCTGTCGAACACACCTCGGCCCTCCGGTGCGGGGCGGAGAAGGGGAAACTGTCCACCGACAAGGTTCCGGTGGGCAAGCCGCTGAAGGTTCGGCTCAGTGAGGTGCCGCTGTACGCCACCCCTGAGATGCTCGAGGCGTACACCGCGACGTTCGGCACGTCCACGTTCAGCGAAGACACGGTGCTGGGGTATGTGACCGTAGCTGGCACGTACACGCCGCCGAAGCCGTGAGGTGAGCCTGGGCCCGGGCTCAGGACGCCCGGGCCCTGGCTCAGGAGGGCTTAAGCCGGCTTTGCTGAGCGGACTGGCTCTGTTGGCCGGGTGGGTCCGGGGAGAGTGCCGCCGAAGCGGCGTTGGCGGCCGGCGTAGACGGTGACCGCTTCCCGTAGCTGTTCCAGGCCGAAGCTGGGCCAGGGAGTGGGGTCGAAGACCATCTCGGCATAGGCCAGATGCCAGGGCAGGAAGTTGCTGATCCGCTGCTCACCGGAGGTGCGGATCAGCAGATCAACGTCCGGAAGGCCGGGTGCGTACATGTGCCGGTCCAGGTCGGCGGGGCCGATGTCCTTGGGCCGGATCGCTCCGGTGGCTGCTTCGGCGGCCAGCGCGCGGGCGGCCTCGACCAGTTCTTCGCGGCCGCCGTAGTCGACGCAGACGGTCAGCGTCAGCGTCTCGTTGTTCGACGTCATGCTCTCTACCAGGGTCAGTGCGGAGGCCAGCGACGGGTCGATGCGGTCACGCCGCCCGCACCAGCGCACCCGCACCCCCAGGTCGTGCAGCCACTCCGCACCCCCCCGGGCCATCGCATCGCCCATGCTCTCGAACAAAGCGTCCAGTTCGTCCTGAGAACGGGTCCAGTTCTCGGTGGAGAACGCGTAGAAGGTCAGGTGCCGCACTCCCAGCCGCAGTGCGGCGTTGACCAGGCGCACCGCGGACCACCCACCCGCCTGATGCCCCCAGGAGGCCGGCCGGCCCTGCTCCGAGGCCCATCGGCGGTTGCCGTCCATGATGACCGCGACATGCTCGGGCACCGTGTCCACCTCCGCGTGCGCCCATACAGGGCGGCGGGAGGCCCCGTCGGCAGACACCAGCGGCTCGAGACCTTGAGTGAACACCCGCTCCTGGCGGAGGGCGACCTCGTCGAACTGCAGATGGGCCCCCAGCACCAGCACGTGCAGGAACGGCTGATACTCGCGCTCCACCATTCCCGTCACCGGCGCCGCCTGCTCCAGCAGGACTTTCCAGCGGCCCAGTTGCATGCGCACCAGTTCCGCCAGCGCCCCGGGACGTTCACCGCGCACAAGGTCACTCACCTCCAGTCCCAGTGCCCGCAGATCGTCGCGCGGCAGGTAACACCGGCCGGCAGCGAGGTCCTCCGGCATATCCTCGAACTGGTCCACCACCTGGCCCGCCTCGCCCAGCAAAGAGATCAGCGCCAGCACCTCCGGCCCCCTCAGACCCACCAGCGGGGACCACAGCTCGAAGTGCGCACCCGCCACCCCCCTCAGATATCGCCGCTGGTCCTGGAACGTCTCGAAGACAGGAGGACTGACGCAATCGGTCTCCAGGACGCCCAGATGCTCCTCGATCACCGCACGGTCAAGATCCCACCGCCACACCGTGTCCACGAACGCCCGCAGCATCGGATGCCCGCTGCCCCCCGACCGCAGCCCCTCGCGGACGGCGGAATACCAACGGGCAAGCCGCCGCTCACGCTCCGCCGCGGTTCCGCCCCTGTCCGCGATGGCGTCAGTCCACAGAGCGAAGCCGTTGACAGCATGCATGTGCGGGCGCACCGGAGCAGGCAGCAGTTCACCCGCCCGCCACAGCGGCGCATGGGACTGCCTGGTCACCGCCTCGCACAGCTCGTAGGACTCACGCAACTCGGACGAACCAAACGAAGTCTCACCACTCGTCATGCACAGACCTCCCCTTCAACCACGCCGTCGCCAGCACACCGCACCGTGCAGCGCGGCCGACGATCACCTCCCCACCGACCATGGGCGGGCGACCCTCCCGTCAATAACGAGACGCCGACCGGCCGGTACCGGGCAGCAAAGTGCTGGCGGGCCCGCACGATCGTCGATTGGACGAGCGACTCGCTCTGCGAGACAGCGCGACTGACCAGACAGTCGACGGCGAGGAGTCGCTGCGTATCCGCCGCGGCGTTAACAACCCCATCGCGGCGATGCGCAACGACCCGGTCCGTGCCGTGGCCCTGCTGCGGGAGCTAGCCCTGGCCATGGACGAGGGCGACCGCGACCCGCTCCAGGTCGACGAGTCCGGCACCCGCCTCGAGCAGGTCGCTACCCGGGCCTGGTTTAACCGGGCCTTCCCCAAGACCGCTGCCACTGCCCCCCCCGCGTTAGCACCGGGCAGCACACCCCCGGCGCGACCGCGGCGCCGCCGGAGAGCGACACCCAGGCGGTCAAGCGCCTGCGCCGGGAGCTCAATGAGATTCTCACCTCGCTGGAGGAAGGGGTGAAGCTGCTGCCGGGCATCGTCGCCCAGATGCGGGCACACGCAAGGGCAGCCCACATCGACCAGCCCCTGCCCGAGGCCCGCGCTCAGCAGGCGGCGCTGCAGGTGACCGCGCTGCTGCCGCATCTGCGGGAGCTCCCCGAGCTGCTCCTGGCCCTCGGCAACCGCGAGGCTTAACCAGCGCGAGGCCGGGTTGGGAACCCGCAGGTCCCGACCCGGCCTCGCGCCGACCCGCAGAACGGAAGAGCACCGCTTACCAAGGCCCCTACGCCCACTCGCCTCCCAGCCCTCGGAGGGCACCCAGCTGCTCCCCGCTGAGTTTGTCGCGGCGTTGTTTCTGGTTGGAGTACCAGATCCGCAGGGCCAGATCGTGCTCCTGGCCGTCGATGACGATCTTCTCTCGGTGGGTTCGCTTCACCGTGGACTCGCCCTCTCGGCTGACGTACTGGGCGAGGGCGGTCAGGCCGCGCTGGAACGACTGCTGTGCCTTGCTCTGGCCCTTCGCCGCGCGCCCGGTCGCCGGGGCGGGGGCCGGGGTTTGGTCGGGCTGTACGCCCAGCCTGGTCAGCCGTTGCTGCTGCTCGGTGGACAGCACCTTCCAGGTGCTCGGCTTCTGCTGTTGCTGGAGCCATCGTCCGATGTCGTCGCCGTCCATCAGTACGCCAGGGGCGATGTCGGGTAGGACCCCGCCGTTCTCGTCGGCGGCGAGGTCGGCGAGCACTTTGTAGTGGCGTTGCCAGTCGAGGGGCCAGGGGAAGTTCCAGTCGGGGTCGATCTCCGCGAGCTGCGCGGCCCGGGTCTCCGCGCGCTGCGGGTCTTTGCCGAGGCCGTTTTTGCGGCGGAGGTTGGCGAGGAGTTGTCCGATGGCCAGCTGCTCGCCGTCTCCCTCGCCTTCGCCCCAGACGGCTTCTTGTCGGGGTGCGAGGTGTCCCATGGCCCGCCGGTAGGATCGCAGCGTGGCGAGCTTGTTCTCCCACGCTTCTTCGCCGGGTTCCCACACCATCCCGGCCTCCGGCGCGTCCAGCAGCACCTTGCGCCGCTCCTGGAGTTCACCTGCCCGCAGCGCCTTCCGCTGCTGATGCACCCATCGACCAAGCGGGAAATCCTTCGTGACCCCCACCTCGACCTCAACGTCGTAGGGCACGGCGTAGAGGCCGGTGATCTCGTTCTCCGCCCGCCACCGCAGCAACGCCTGGTAGCCCTCCAGCCACACCAGCGACTCCGGCCGGTAGACCCGGGTGCGCAGGAAGGCCGCGATGGTCGCGGCGTCGCGTGGGCTGGAGAAGTGGAGCAGGGCCGCTTCGGCGGCGGCCTGCGTGTCGTCGTCCTCCTGGTCCTCGCGGTCGCCCGCGCCGCCGGCGCCAATGATCCGCCCGTCCTCGTCGCGCCGGACATGGACCTTGCGCTTCCCGCTCGTGAGCGCCCGGGAAGCGAGCTGCTCGACCAGACGTTCGTCATGCGAACGCAAACCCTGGAGAACCGCCACAAGGGGGCGGAACGAGGCGCTGGCGACCATGTCCTGCGGGTCCTCGCCAGGCTCCAGGAACACCGGCACGAAGCTCGGGTCGGTCTCACCGACGGACACCTGCCGGATCAGCCACTTCTCCGTCTGTCCGGGACGCGGCGCCTGAGCCGGGCCCGAACCCCCTGAGGATCAGCCACCCGGCCAGCCCCAGCTCCCAGGCGAACACCGGGAGCGCGGCGGCCGCCCCCGCCGCGGAGAGCTGCGTGTAGGCCCCGAACATCACGGCGACCGCCGATGCGCAGATCAGCGGTCCTCCGACGAGTCCGAGCACGGCGATGAAGCGCGGTACGAGCCGTGCGCGGTAGGCCAGGTACGCGAGCAGGACGCTGTTCAGCCCGAGGGTGATGTTGGGCCCGAGCAGGAACGTCCAGTTGTGCACGGCCACCAGCGCGGCATCATCGCCGTCCGCCGCCCCCGCGTCCCGCCGCAGGGTGACGAGCGCCAGGACCGCGACGATCCCGAGGGCGATGACGGCCGCCTCGAGGAGTCGCCCGAAGGCGTACCCGAGCGCGAGGCCCTCGCCGTGGCGCCGCAGGACGGGGAACAGCGCCGCCCCGGTGCCGGCCACCGCCACCACCAGCACCACCTCACAGAGCACGCCGAGCAGCGCCCGCGTGTCGGCGCCCTGCGCGAGACGGCCGTCCGCGGCGCCCAACAGAGGGCGGTACAGGATCGCCCCGGCTATCGCGGCGGCCTCGGTCAGCAGGAACAGCGACCCGGCGGCCACCGCGGTTCTCCGGTCCGGACTCATGGTCTCCACTACCCCTCGCTCGATGGTGGTGTACGCCGTACACCTGACGGCGACCATAGGTGTACGGCGTACACTCGTCAAGGAGAAGGCCGTCGAGGAGGGAAGGAGCACTACCGGATGACCCGGCAGGAGGCCACGCGCACGCAACGGATCCCCCTGAACAGGGAACGCGTCCTGCACGCCGCCGTCGCGCTCGCCGACGCCACCGGCATCGACGCGCTCAGCATGCGCAGGCTCGCGCAGGAGCTGGACGTCGTCCCGATGGCCCTCTACAAGCACGTGGCCAACAAGGAGGAGTTGCTCGACGGCATGGCCGACGTCGTCGTCGGCGAGATCGACCCGCCGGCCGCGGGCCCCGACTGGCGGCACGTGGTCCGCGGGCGGATCCTCTCGGCCCGGCGGGTCCTGCTGCGCCACCCCTGGGCGGTCCGGGTCATCGAGTCGCGGACCGGCCCCACCCCGGCCGTCCTTGCGTACCTGGACTCGATGGCGGGGAGCTTCCGGGAAGGCGGCCTCTCCGCCGACCTCACGCACCACGTCATGCACGCGATGGGCAGCCGCCTCCTCGGCTTCAGCCAGGAACTGTTCGACGCCTCGGGCCCCTCCGGCTCGCCGGACCCCGGGCTGGTGGCGCACTACCCGAACATCGCGGAACTGTCCGCGACGGCCGCACACGACGGGGGCTCCGCGGTCGGTGGCGGCTGCGACGACCAGTTCGAGTTCGAATTCGCCCTAGACCTCCTCCTGGACGGCTTCGAGAACCTCCGCCGCCAGGGCTGGACGTCCGCGCGGAAGGCGTAGCCACCTCTACTCTGCGAAGCCCACGTCAGCGACTGGGAGTCAGCCTGCCTCGCGTCGAGCCGTACCCGTGCCGGAGGCGAGGTCGAGTGTGCCGGGCGGGAGGCAGCAGAGGCAGAGAAGAGGACGAGGAGGGGCGTGGCCTTAAAGAGCGTTTTATCCCGTCTGGGGTGTTTGGCAAGTACGCCGACAGCAGCTAACCACTGCATCGCGCGCCGAGCTGGAGCGTTCATGAGCAAGGACCACGAGTCGGCGATGAAGGAGATGCGCCGTCGAGAAGCAGTCGAGCGCGAGTGGCTGGGAGGCGTAACGCGGGGCCGGCTGACCTTCTCGGAAGCCGAGACCTTCGATCGCCAGGGAGTGCCGTCTTGCCACACATGGAGGGTCCCCGGCAAAGAGGTGCCAGTGCACCTTTCTGCCACGCAGGCGGTCCGGCGTTGGCAAGCTGGCGCCTGCGCGATGTGCAGCGCGCACCCTGAGCGGCTACTGGTCGACCACTGTCACCGGACTGGTCTCGTGCGGGGCCTGCTGTGCACCAGTTGCAACACGTCTGAGGGGGTGCGGAATGTGCCATCGTTCGTCGCTTATCGGGAGCGGCCCCCTGCGGTGATGCTGGGCCTGGATGAGCAGTACGGCTCGGCCTGGGACGGTTTTGGGCTCGACCCGGCAGAGCGGGGCCAGCGCAACGCCGCCCACGTCGACGCTGCCGAAGCCCTCTTCGGAGGAATCGCTGACCGATTCCGACTGGGGAGAAAGTGACCGCTCACGAGGACGCTGTCGGCGTGCCACAGGCGTTGGCTACTTCTGGTTCGAGGGAGGCTCTTCCCCGAGTTCGAGCCTGAGCTTGCACACCTTGAGGCCGGCTGCGCGTCCTCGCATGGCCTGTCCGGTGTCGCAGGTGATCAGGGTGACTGGGCTGCCCGCCAATGTCTGAGCTTCCACAGCTCTGTCGACGATTTCGTCATCAGTGATGGGAAGCCTTTGATGGCCGGGGGGATCGAAGAGACTCGACCGCCACGGGCCCCCGCGGCGTCGGAATGCGGCCCGTGGGGTCTGTGACCTTGTCGTCTTGGGCCTTCAGGAGTCCCGGCTGTGATGGGTCCTCGCTGAGGATGCGGTCCAGTACGGCGAGGGTGTAGCCGGCTCTGTATCGCACAATCGGTTTGCTGGCTTGCGGCAGGCCGCCCTCCATCTCGAGGACGTAAGCGAAGCGCCAGTGGGACGTTAGAGGAGAGGGCGAGGATATCCACGTCGGGTGGCAGGGGGGTTGGTTCTTCCCGCTCCCCGACATGACCACGCCACTCGGCAAAGGAATATGGACATGCGCGGATTCAAGAGTGCCCTCGCGACAGTCGCGGCTTTGGCCGCTTTCGCGGGGGTGGGGGTCGCGGCGTCGCCGGCACAGGCGGCGACCTACTGCTCGACCAAGGGGCAGACATACATCTGTGAGTACGGCGTCTCGACCATGAGATTCGCCAACGGGACGAAGGAGGAGTTCGTCGTCGGTGCCGATCACGCGGTGTGGACGAACTGGACCAGGTCCGACGGATCCTGGAACGGCTGGATGTCCATGGGCGGGTGGGTCCAGAGCCGCATCTACGCGACCCCTGAGCAGGAGAACAGCACTTCGCTCCTCTACATCATCGCCACCGGCTCGGACGGCAACGACTGGGCCCGTGTGCGCCACTCCAACGGCTACTGGACCAGCTGGCAGCCCCGCTGCTTCGCCATCCCGGAGGGCCATAACTGCGCGTAACCGGCGGGGCGAGCGGTACTCGCCCCGACCACCGCACGCGGTCCACGGGGTGTCACTGGCGGCGGACCGCACACCGGCGCGGCGCGTAGCACGGATCATCGAGGAGCCTTTCGAGGAATGTGGCGCGGAAGTGGCCTGGCAGGGTCGAAGCTGCGCATCTGGTCGCGGCCGGTGATCGGCTCGGCCGCCCGGCTCCCGCGGCCTGCAACGGCAACTTGGGGTGCCGGTCCGCAGAGCGGGAACAGCAGTGCCGGGGCCTGCAGGTGGCCGCGGTCCCACCTTCTGGCTCCGCGACTTGCCCCCGCCCTCCCCGCAGGCGGAATCGGCCGGGAGGCGGCCGGTGCCCGGCGTGGCGGCACTGCCCGGGGCCGCCCAGTCCGTGGGGCGGGAGGCGCAGCCTGGTTGTGCGCCGCATCCTCCCGCCCCACGGCGTCCTCGGCGGCCGGGGGCCCGAGGCGGCTGTGGGCGGGCGTAGATGGGGTGGCACCTGTTGCCCGAGCGACCCGTATGGAGCCGATGACGTGAGCCCCCGCACCGCCCCGAACCTGCCCGATGAGGGCCTGGCCATCGGCTTCCAGCCGTATTTGCCCGTGGAGATGCGCTGGGAAAGGGCGGTCGCGGACGGCCTTCCCCTCGACGTTTCCCACGCCTTCGGCATCTTCGACAGGACGCTGTGCGGAGTCCAGCAAGTCGGCATGTCGCCGTCTGATTACGGATGGCTGCCGCAGCTGGGGAATGCCTGTCGCGCTTGCCGGGAAGCGGCGGGTGTCATTGATGACCGCTGGCCGCAGGCTATGAGGGGCGAGGACGCGCGGGTCAGTGTGGCCCGGCGGCTATGAGTCCTTCCAGTTCGGAGTCGACTCTCGTGTGAGCCTGCGGCTCATCAGGTCGATCATCGCGAGGCGGATCATGGCTTCGGAGCGGTGCGGGTGGGATTCGTAGTCGCGGGCGAGGCGGCGGTGATTCATAAGCCAGCCGAACGTCCGCTCGACGACCCAGCGCCGCGGGATGACCTTGAAGCCCTTCTGGCCCGGGTCGCGGCGGGTGACCTCGACGTCGATGCCGAGGGTGGCGCCGTGGTCTATGGCCTTGGTTCGATAACCGCTGTCGGCCCATGCCTTGGTGATTCTGGGGTGGGCCTTGGCGATGTGCGAGAGCAGATGGATACCGCCGGCGTTGTCGGAGACGCTGGCCGCGGTGACCCAGACCGCGATAAGGAGGCCGAGGGTCTCGACGCCGATATGGCGCTTGCGGCCCGCGATTTTCTTACCCGCGTCGATGCCCTGGCCAGTGGCCGGGACGTTGGCGGACGTCTTGATGCTCTGGGCGTCCAGGACGCATGCGCTCGGTTCGGCGTCCCGGCCTGCAGCCTCCCGGACAAGTCGGCGGAGCAGGCCGTTGAGCTGGTCGAACACGCCGTCCTTCTGCCAGGCGGCGAAGTATCCATAGACGGTTTCCCACGGAGCGAAGTCGTGGGGAAGGTAGCGCCAGGGGATCCCGGTCCGGTCCACATACAACACCGCGTCCATGATCCGGCGCAGGTCGTGCTCGGGCGGCCGCCCGATATCCAGGCCCTTCCCTCGCCGGTCGGCCCGCCAGGCCGACACAATGGGCTCGAGCAGTTCCCATCGGGCATTGGACAGGTCACTCGGATACGGGCGCTGTCGAGACATGTTTCGATAGTTCCGCCGAGCGACATCCCGCCACAGGGCGCAAACGGGAGTGAGTGGGGGCGTCTTGGGATCAGACAGGAGCGAAAGGGCGGAAACGTGCCCGGTAATGGCGTCAGCCGCCCCTCACGTCACGGATAGCGACCCTGACCTCGGCAGTCCCAGCCCGGCCTGCTACCCAGAAGACCGCCAAAAACCCTGGACGGGATAAAACGCTCTTTTACTGATCGTTTCAGAATGGAACGCTTGGCCAGAAAGTTGCGCGCTGCGATGATGCGGACTCGACTGGGTGGTGGGGGGGACACCAGATGACGCGATGGCAGCTCTTGCATGGAGACGTCTTGGTCGGTGAGCTCAGTGAGTACGGCTGTGATCAGCCATTCTTCCTGGCGCGCTTCGCTCCGGGGCCGGGCTGGGAAAGCGTGAGGTCGTTGTTCGAGGCATGGGCGGCCTACGAGGGCTCTGACCCTGATGGGCTCAGGTTCGTCGCTCTGGCCAAGCCGTTGCAGGATCTGGGGCTCACGCTGGCTCCAGTTGACGGCCAGCCTCAGTTTCAGCTCTTCAAGGACTGCATCGTGCGTATCAACGGGTCTGAGGCCCGTCTCCGCTACTGGCGCGATTGACCGCCCTCTGGAGCCGGCGCAGGCAAATGAGGCTGCAGGCCAGATCGAGCAGGCCCTGGTGGAGGTCAGCTCGGCGTTCGTAGCGGGTGCGGAGTCGCTTGAACTGGTGCAGCCAGGCGAAGGCTCGCTCGACGACCCACCGCACTTTGCCAGTCCTGAGCCGTGGGCGACGCCGCAGCGGGCGATCAGCGGATTGATGCCGCGCTTCCACAGCAGGCGGCGGTACTTGTCGAAGTCGTAGCCACGGTCGGCGTACAGGCGCCGGGGCTTGCGGCGGGGACGTCCGCGCAGTCCCCTGATCGAGGTCACCAACCCTCCTGGCGCCCCCGGCGCTCCGCCGGTGCCCTCCGGGTTCGGCCTGGTGGGCCTGCGCGAGCGCGTCGAAGCACTCGGCGGCCACCTCAACGCCGGCCCCGGCGGCGCCGGGACCTGGCGACTGGCCGCCCGCATCCCCCACCCCACCACCGAACAGAACGGCTCCCGCACATGATCCGCGCCATGGTCGTCGACGACGACGCCCTCGTACGCCTCGGTCTGACCGACCTCCTCGAGGGCGACGACGACATCGAAGTCGTCGCCCAGGCCGCCGACGGCCTGGGCGCCATCGAGCAGGCCACCGCCCACCACATCGACGTCGCCCTGGTCGACGTCCGCATGCCCCGCATGGACGGCATCACCGCCATCACACGCCTGCGCGCCCTGCCCCACCCGCCGAAAGTCATCACGCTGACCACCTTCGACCTCGACGAATACGTCTACAACGCCCTCGCCGCAGGAGCCGACGGCTTCCTGCTCAAGGACACCGACCCTGCCGAAATCCTGCGCGCCGTCCATCTCGTCGCCACCGGCTCCGCCATGCTCCACCCCAGCGCCGCCCGCCGCCTCATCGACCGCTACCACCACACCAACCGCCCACAGGCCACCACCGCACGAAAGCGCGTCGAGCCCCTCACCCCCCGCGAGAAGGACGTCCTGGCCCTGCTCGCCGAGGGCGACACCAACGCCGACATCGCCCACACACTCGGCATGCGCGAAAGTACCGTCAAAGCACACGTCAGCCGCATCCTGACCGCCCTGAACGTCACCAACCGCGTACAAGCCGCACTCCTGGCCCGCGACGCCGGCCTCACACGCTGACACACCCCGGCACTCGACTCAGCGACCGGTCGCAGACGTGTGCCGGGACGCGGTAGTTGGAACCACCCGGCAGCGGTGACCAGCGCGTACTCGACCTGGGACCGACCCGAAGCGTCGACCTCGTCGTTCGAGCCGCGCGGCTTCCGCCTTGACCTTCGGTTCCAAGAATCTTGGCCAGGTTCCAACTAGCGTGTCTCGGCTCAGCAGACGACAACGCCCCTCAGCTTCGCCGGTGACGACAGACCTGCCCCTGTGACAACTATCGTGCTTCGAGCCTGAGCACCCAACAACTCGCGCAGAAGACCGGGCTCACCATCTCCCAGGTCGAACACGCCATCACCTGGCGGTATGAAAACACCCGGCCCCACCCCCCATCGAGCCGGCCGACTGACCAACCCCGGCCGACACGACACGCCACCCCTGTACGACTCACAGACTGTTCTGCCTGGTGGGCGGGCAGGCTGTGAGTCTGTGAGGGACCCTCCACGGCCCGGCCCGGCGGTGCATCGGCCACGTCCTGGTGGTGCCCGTGGTCCTGGTCGACGCTCGTCCGGGCGGTGCCCGGCGTGGGGCCGGCGCCCCGTACCCGCCCGCGCTGCTCCCCGGTCCGCTCGAGTCCGGGGCGTTCGGACAACGGCGGTATCGAGCGGTGGGATCCGTTCCATAGAGTGGTCCGTATGGACATGCGAAGGATCGTCGCGGTGCTGGCCGAGGAAGCTGAGCAGCAGATCCAGGACCAGGTGTGGAAGCTCGAGCCGGGCGACCGCGCACTCGCCCTTGAGGCCGAGACCGGCCTGCGTGACGTCATCCGCCCGGCAGACACCCAAGAGGCGCTGCCGCGGATCGACCGGCTCGCACACCTGCGGGAAACCCTCGCCGTCCTGGCCATCGCCCTCGCACGCACGCACGGCCGCATGGCCTGGTTCCTCTCCGGCGCCCTCCACGCACTCGAACCGGTTCCGCGCTGGCGCGCCCTGCCGGCTGACCAGGGCGGCACCTTCGGCACGGTCCTTGTGACTCCCGAGGAGTACATAGAGGCGGAAGATGCCGTCCGCCGGCTCCAGGACGCCCTCGCACAGATCGCCACCACGACAGTCGACCCCGGCAGCGCTCGACCAGATCAGCAAACAGGCGGGGCCTGAACTCAGACTGACGGGCGTCGCGGACTTTTAACTGCCAGGCCTCGTCTGTCTTCACCGGTGTGGTGCCGTCTGCGGCGGACGGCTCCTGCCGCAGGCGTCGTTCAGTCTGTTCGGTGCCAGGGAACTTGGGCCGATTGCCACCGAAGTGGTCCTCGGCCGGTTCGTGCCGGAGCTCCCGGGCGGCAGCGGGATCCGGCCTGGTGCTCGCCGGGGCCTGCCGCGTTCGGTGGACTCGGTTCAGCCGCGGCAGTCGCAGCCTGGTGGGCAACCGCATGCGTCGCTCTGCTCGGCACCGGCGGACAGATGGTCGTGCCGATGACGCTATGACGGTCGGGATGTACACCACCCGAACGCGCTCGTCTCGGGACTCCCTCTCTAGCTTGCCCTCGGCCCTCGCCGCTGACCCGTCGAGGGAGAGACAATCGCAGCGGCGAGGACTTGACTCGGCGTCGTGGTGATGGGCACGGCAGGACGTCGACTCGGCGACGGCCGGAAAGACGCGGTTAGTACCACCGGTCCATGACTTCGCATTGTCCGGCGTGTTCGCGTTCATGACGAATGGAGATGCCGATGACTGTGGTCAGTGACAGCGCGACGGAGGAGGAGCTTGCTGAGAGTTTGCTGGAGGGGGTGGTGAATGAGCCGATGCGGGCCGCGACGAAGTTACTGGGGGCTCACAGCGACGGTTACTGGCTGCGGCGTCTCATCCATGACCAGGAACTGGCGGCCGCGGTCGACCATCCGGTGATCGACTTCTCCGCCCGGTATCCGGCGGTCGACTGGGACGGCGTCGGCCACCTCCTGAAGACCCCGACGTGGTCCCAGGGGGCCTCCAGGAGCCAAGGCGGCCGTGCTGCGGTTCGCCGCGTCTCTCGTGAGCCGGTGCCCCGTGCAGCTCGGCAGGGTGACCCACGCGCTGGGCGACGCCGAATTCCAGCTCCTTCTGACGGTCTTGGAAGAGGCTTCGTACGGCGACCCCCGCGGAGCTGCACGGGGGCTCGTGGCGGCACCACAGCACCTGGCAAGCGGATGATGCGGGTTCTCTGTGCGCCGTGTGTGCTTGGAAGATCGGACGATGGGGGCGTATGAAGGCCCGGTGAGTCGGCCCGGGGGGCGAAGAACCTCGGGTCGGCCACCTTGAGCAGACCGGTCCGCAAAAAGCAGATGTCTAGGGCACGACCCTCGACCCTCGATCGTCGGCCGACGTGATGGCTCAGGAGTAGGTCATGGGACAGCCGTATCGCATGGAGTACTGCGCGGCGCGCAGGTAGAGAGCCACGTAGAAGGCCGCGTCCCGGTCCTCTGCCCACGGTCCCGGCCGCGCCCGGGCGGTTCGTTCCACCCCGCCCTCCAGGAACCACATGCTGAGTGTGAGGTTCTCGTCCGTCGGTATCGCGTCCACGGGCAGTTCGACGACGCGGGCGAGACGCTCGGCCAGGGCGAGCACCTGCGGGGCCCCGGCGACCACGGTCTCTTCGCCGGAGTACGCGGTGCCGACAGGAAGGACGATCTCCTCCTCCAGTGCGAAGGGCATGAGCACGCTCCAGTCGAGGAGTGCCGACAGCTCCGCATCGGTCAGCCGCGTCCTGCACAGCGCCACGAAGCCGTCCATGGACGGGCTGACCTTTTCCTCGAACCAGCCCGGCGCCTCCCCTGCGGCCTGCAGCTCGTAAGGGGGCAGCCCGCGCCGCTTCAGCTCGGTGTTCAACGCGGCGGCGACGTCCCCGTACCCGTCCTCCCCGGGCTGTGACCAGTCCTGCGCGGTGACGCTCACCAGATAGACACCCATGGTCGCAACGTACCGGCCGCCACCGACAACATCCCTGGCCTCCTGCGACATCCAGCGGGGCAAGCCGCGCAGCAGGATCACCACGCCCCAATGCTGCGACGGCCCGGGTGGCGTCGGCGTCCAGCGCCTCCACGGTGGCCCGGGACCACGGGCAGGACGACGCGTCCGGGGCCGGGATCAGGAGCCGGTGTGCCGGGCCCGCCGGAAGGCGGCTGCGGGCACCTTCAGGCGCTTGGCGCCCTGTCCGCATGGCGCGCGACGGGTCAACGGCGGCGCCCGACCGTGCCGCAGACGAGGATGTAGGGAGTCAACGGGCGCAGTTCACTTGGACCGGCCGGTGGCATCACGGCTGACATTGGCTCCGCTTGCGCTGTCCGGGCGTGGCCCTGTGTTTGCTCGGGGCGCCAGCAGTGCTTAGCCGGCTCCGACGGGCAGGGTTGCGATGCGCTGTTCCAGCCATGCCGGCAGGTCCAGGAGCCGGACTCCTTCCTGTTCGTCAGGGTCGGTCGGTGCGACCAGGCGCACCATGTCCTCGGCGCCGCTGTTGACCGGCAGGTGGGTTTTCTGGAAATCGCGGAGCGAATTCCAGCTGTGAGTGGGTGGTGTGGTGTCAGCGGGTTGGGTGGCACTGACCCCCGGCTACCTTGAAGGCCTCATGAGCTGCCTGCCTCGTGATTCTGACGCAGGGATCTTGGCTGTCATGGGGTGACCAGATGGCTGTCGTGGCCCACACAAGGGACGGAGCACACCAGACAGTCGGCTGACATGAGGATGCCCATTCCGGTGTTCCTCGCCCAACAGCCACGGTGTCCTGGAATCTATGACCGCTACACCGGCCAACGACCCGGACGCAGGCACTACGATGTCGCGACCACCCACTGCCGACATGTGGGGACTCGGCTCTCGGTCGCAGGAGCGGCGCCTGGCCCGTCGGGCCGTGGTCCACCGCCTCCTCGCGTTGGACGAGGCGGGAACCCTGGCCTCGGTCCATATCCATATTGCTGCCGAAGCTGTGGATGTGTCAGTACGAACGGTATGGCGCTGGCTGGCCACCGCCCGCCAGGCCCGGGACTCCCCGGCCCACCGGCACAATGCCTTCACGCTGGACGAGGCGTTATGGACCCGCCTCGAGGAACTCGGCGGCAACGTCTCCGAACTGCACCGTCAACTAACCACCCACACCACCATGGTCACCCGACCCGCCACGCTCCCCTCGCTGGCAACGATGCACCGCGCCGTACGCGCCGATCTCCGGGCGGGCCGAGTCCTTCAGGTACTCAGCCCGTCCCACGCACGGAAGACCCCGGAGCGCTACGACCAAGCACTGGCAGAACTGGCGTTGCCGGGCACTACCCCTGTAACCGGCCGTGCCCGTCCATCGGCCATCCCCGAACCCGCCGACGTGGCCGGCCCATCCTCCACGCCCACCCCAACACCGCCCTCTGCGCCCATGGCCGGCGCACGCCTGTACACACCAGGCGCGCATGTGGTGCCAACCCGGCAGCTGGGCGGAGTGACCGAAGCCGTCACCCACACGATCGCCGCCCGCGGCATCATCTGCATCTACCGGGATCCCGGGCACGGCAAGACAATCGCGGTCGACGAGGCCCTGCGCCTGCTACCCCGCCGTATTCCAGTGCACCGCGCGCTCGTCGCGGTCAAGCCCGCCCTGCCGCAGCTGCGTGCCGCGCTCCTCACCGCGTTCGGCTTCCCCGCCCAGTCACTGGCACACCGGGCCGACCTCGCCGACCGAGTCCTGACAGATGCCCTCAAAGACCCCGGCGTACTGCTGATCGACGACGTCCAGCGGATCGCCGCACCCGAGCTGGACTACCTACGCCTCCTCATGGACGCACCCGCCACTCAGACATCCCTCCTGCTGTGCGGGACCGGCGCCGAACGCACCCTCGCCCGCGCCCCAGCGCTGGCCTCCCGGGTACTGACCTGGCACCACACCCCACGCCTCGAACCCACCCAGATCCCCACCACACTGCGCCTGTTCCACCCCCTGTGGCACTCCGCCACCCACACCGATCTGCTCCACACCGACGGGACACACGCGCGAGGGAACTTCCGCACCTGGGCGAAGATCACCTCCCACACATACGCCGCCCTGGCCCGCCACCCCCATCACACCGCGGACCGAGAGCTGCTCACCGCCGCCTGCTCCCGCCTCAGCCCCCACCCCTGACCGCGACCACCAACCGCACCCCCACCGAGGGAGTGGTAAAGGACCCAGATGGACGCAGACCTCCCTGACACCACCCCGACCGCTCCCGTCCTCGACACCATCTCGCTGACCGCTCTGCGCGCCCCGGCCGTACGCCGTCTCCTCGTGCTGCGCACCGAGCGCCGCCTCACCCGCGCTCACGTCCGCACCGCGGCCCAGTGCCTCGACGTGTCGGAACGCACCGTATGGCGATGGCTCGCGGACGCCACCACCACACCCGCCACCGCCCAACGACCAGGCGCACGCCCTACCGACCGGTTCGAGATCACCCCCCAGATCCGGGTGCTGCTGGCGTACTGGCACGGCAACGCCTCCGCGGTCCACCGTGATCTCGCCGCCCGCGCCCGAGCAGCCACCACCCCGCCGACACATCCAGAACGCACCACCCCCACCTCCACCCCGCCACCATCCAGTAAGCCCATTCCCCAGCGGCGCGCCCCACAAGGCTGTCCCGCTCCTGGACCCACTCCCGTCGCTGTCGACGTTCCTGCGCGCGGTGCGTCGTGATCTCACCGCAGGGGAGCGGGCCGGCTACCGCAAGGGCCCACAAGCCGCACGAGCCCTGGACGTGTTCGGTAAACGTTCCCGTACCTGGCGCAACCACGTCTGGGAGACCGACCACGTCCAAGCCCCGCTACGTGTCGAAGCCGACGGCGTCCTGGTCCGCCCCCACGTCACATGGTTCATCGACTGCGCGACCAAGGCCATCACCGGCCTCGCCATCACCCCCGGCTACCCCACCCGCGCCTCGATCCTGGCCGCCCTGCGCTCCGCCGTCCTGCGCACCGAACCGTACGGACCCTTCGGAGGCCGGCCCGAACAGGTACGCATCGACCGCGGCAAAGACTTTCTCTCCCACACCGTCACCGCCGCCTTCGGCGCCCTGGGCACCACCGTCACCACCCTGCCGCCCTACAGCCCCCACCTCAAAGGCACCGTTGAGAACCTCAACCGCTGCGCGACACGGATGCTGTTCGCCGCTCTGCCCGGCTACACCCCCACACAGCCACACCGCGGCCCCGACCGACGCCTGCCCGCACCGCCTCTGTCGTTCCAGGCGTTCACCGAGCAGCTCCTCGCGTGGGTGACGTGGTGGAACACCGAACACCGCCCCACAGCCCTGAACGGCAACACCCCGCTCCAGACCTGGCAGGCCGATCCGACCCCGCTCACAGACATCCCACCCTCCGACGTGTGGTCGTTCACGCTCGAAGCCGACAGCCGCACACGCACCATCACCAGCCACGGTGTCCGTTTCAACAACCGCGACTACATCGCCGATTGGATGACCGGCCAGGCCGGCCGCGAGATCACTGTGCGCTTCATGCCCCATCACCACCACGAGATCGAAGTCTGCACACCCCACGGCCACCACCTCGGCACCGCCCACCTTGCCGACCACGCCACACCCGAGCAGCTCCACGCACTGCGCCGCACCCGCGCCCAGCGCGCCCACCGCCTGCGTGCCGAGGCCAAAGCAGCCGAGCAACTACGTCGCACCAGGTTCGCTCCTGCCACCGAGGCGACCGAAGCACGCCGCCATGACACCATCACCGCCGCCGAGGCCGCCCGCGAACTCGGCCGGCACCACCACACCGATCTGGCCGCCCTGGCACTGCCAGACCTCATCCCGCCCATGCCACCACCAGCCGCCTGGGCGACCTCCGACGCCCTCAAAGCCCACACCCGGCCCGCCAACCCACCCGGACGAGAACCCCACGAGGACACCCCGTGACCAGCCACCTTCCACCCCCACCCACCGACCAGTACGTCCACCTCCCCGAAGCCCGCCTCGTCACCACCCGCGCACTGCTCACCGCCCGGGAGAACATCGCCGACACGATCGAGGCCCGCGCGATGATGTGCGTCCACGGCGGCGCCGGCTTCGGTAAAACCGTCGCGGTCACCAGCTGTCTGCGTGAACTCGAACCCGAGGAAGACATCCGACGCATCACCTTCCACGCCCGCCCCACCACCCGCGCCGTACGCCACGAACTGTTCACCGCACTCGAACTCCCCGGCCAACCTCCGCGCTACACCGGCGAATTCGACAACCTCCTGAAAATCGCGCTCGCTACTCGGCCACTCACGATTGTCTTCGACGAAGCGCAGTGGCTCTCCAGCGACCAGCTGGAATACATCCGCTACCTCTGGGATGATCCCCGCACCCAACTCGCCGTCATTTTCGTCGGCGGAGAAGGCTGCCACGCCACCCTGCGAAAAGAACCCATGCTGTCCTCCCGCATCTTCATCTGGCAGCACTTCACCCACCTCACCCCCGCAGAAGTCCTCGACGTCATCCCGCTCTACCACCCCATCTGGACCAACGCCGACCCCGACACCATCGCCTACGCAGACCAGCACGCCGCCCACGGCAACTTCCGCAACTGGGCCCGCCTCACCAAGCACACCCACCGAGCACTCACGCGAACCGGACGCCCCCGAGCCGACCAAGAGGTACTGCGATGGGCCTTCAGCCGACTGGGATAGACACGGATCCGCCGCACCCGCCTCCACGCCCGACACGCTCCGACAGCCCAGACCCTCGGCTACGAGGCGGACATGAGCTCACGTCAGCTCACCCCAGAGGGCCTGCAGCCCCAGAAGAGGCCCGACCGCAGCCCCGCGCCGCGCATCAGCAGAGTCATGGGCCGTCTCTGCGCACACAGCCAAGCGGTGCCGGCTGCTTCAGACGTATCGGTGACAGCGGCAGGGCACATCTGCTAAAAAAGACTCACATCCCGTCAAACGCAAGCTATTGAGAATTCCAACCGGGCAATAGGGAATATCCTGCGAGGGAATTGCATTTCCTCGCGAAATATGAATTTATTCAGGTGATGCGATGAGGGAAAGCCGAAAATCAAGCGACCCCCATGCCGCAGCCAGCCGCCTTTCTGGAATTCGCGGAGCGAATTCCAGCGGGCTGGACCGCGGAGCGGGCCAACCTGTCGAATCGCGGAGCGATCCGACAGGACGTCACGGAGTGACGTCCCATCAACTGCTCTGCGGAGCAGAGCAGTTGAACCGCCGCGTAGCGGCGGCGCGTCGCGTCTGCGGAGCAGACCGCGCGCATGCGCGCGGTCTGCTCCGCAGACGCGACGCGCCGCCGCTACGCGGCGGTTCAACTGCCCTGCTCCGCAGTGCAGTTGATGGGGCGTCACTCCGTGACGCCTGGTTGGATCGCTCCGCGATCCAACCGCTGGAATTCGCTCCGCGATTTCCAGAAAAGCGGCTGGCTAGGGTGTCCCGGCTGCTCGCTTTTCGGCTTTCTGTCGATTTCTCAATTCTCACAAAATAATTCCTGTTCAGGGATCCGATTCTTTTGTCTCGAAACTACGGATCTTTAGGCTCTTCCGGATTCTCAACAGTCCCTGGTTGCGCCGAAGGTGAGTCCGTGAACCCTTTCCAACCTCTCGCGCGGGCTGGGTATTTGGCCTGACAGACGGATGAAGCCCCTGGTAGATGGGTTTTCGACCAAGAGAACCGTCTCCACCAGAGGCTTCGCATGCCGTCCGGCGTTGACGTGTCCAGCTCTGCCCTGCGCTTCCTCGCCGCCCGTCTGAAGGAACGCCGACGCGCTATCGGGACCCGATGGCGGCGCCTGAGCGCGGGCCGACAGGCCCTGCTCACTCTCGCCCACCTCCGCAATGGCCAGCCCTACGCCCAGCTCGCAGCCGGTTTCGGGATCGGCACCACCACTGTCTACCGGTACATCACCGAGGCCGTCGAACTCCTGGCCGCCCTCGCCCCCACGCTCGCCGAAGCAGTACGGGCCGCGTCGATGAAGGCGTACTGCTCCTGGACGGGACACTTCTGCCGATCGACCGGATCGCCGCCGACCGGCCCTTCTACTCGGGCAAACACAAGAAGCACGGCATGAACGTGCAAGTCATAGCCGACCCGAGGGGCCGCCTGCTGTGGGCTTCACCGGCCCTGGCCGGAGCGGTCCACGATGTACGGGCTGCACGCGAGCACGGCATCATCGACGCTCTCGCCCAGGCCGGCATCACCTGCTGGGCGGACAAGGGCTACCAGGGCGCAGGCGGGACGGTGCGTCACCCTTTCCGAGGCCGGTGGGAGAAGTTGTCCATCGCCCAGCAGGCCGTCAACTGGTCTCAGGCCAAGATCCGGGCACTGGTCGAACAAGCCATCGCCACCATCAAGTCCTGGCGGCTCCTGCGCAAACTCCGCTGTTCAACGACCCGGATCACGAACGTCGTCCAAGCCGTCCTCACCCTCCAACTGGCTAGCTCAGACTGAGGCAGTTACCGAGCTCGTATGATCTCGCGGTGAGGATCTGGACGGAGCACCCTGCCAAGGCGGACGTCGAAGCTGTCGTTGGCCGCTACTTCAGCCTGCTCCGAGCCGGGAGGATCCCTGAGGCCGAACGGCTCATCGATCACAACCCGGTCCGTCATGTGCTCAAGTCGCTGTGGACCTCGTCCGTCGAAGCAAGCGCCGATGGGGACGAGGCGAGCGGAAGCCCTCCTGCCGACGAGTGGGAGCGGGATCTGTCCTGGCTGGGCGAACTGAATCTCGCGGACTTCCACTGGGGCCACACCGGCAGCCATGTCTACGTTGAGATCACCTACCGCTCGCAGATAATCGAGGTCGCACTGGGCTTCTGGGTCAGGTCCACCGACGCTGGCTGGGTCATCACGGGACCGGCCACGTACTGGTAGGACACGCGAAAGAGCAGCACGATCCAGGTGTTGGCGCGACCCGTCCCGCTGGCGGACCATCACATGCTGTCGATCAAGGACCCGGCCAGCCCGAGCGTCCCGCCCCGTCCCACGCGAGGCTTGTGACCTGCAACCTCAGGTTGGAAAAGGCTCCGTCTTAGCAGACGCCCCCTGTAGCTGTCGCGGGTATGCCCAAGATCGCCCGGTGGCATGGGTCTGTGTGGGAAGACGGGGAGGTGTCGAAAGCACCTGCCGGAGCCCAGCGTGAGGCTGCCGTCGAACGTCTCCTCGGTCTGGAGGCCGCCGGTGTGCTGACATCGGCTCACGTCCGCCTTGTGGCACAGGCTCTGGGCCGTTCGCAGCGGACGGTGTGGCGGTGGCTCGCCGCGGGGCGGGAAGGCCGGCACAGCCGCGTGCCTGCAAGGCGGTTCACCGTGACGGCGGAGGTACGCGCGCTGCTGGCACTGTGGAGCGGGAACGCCTCACAGGTCCATGCCGAACTCGTCGAGCGTGCCCGGACCGATCCGTCCCAGGGGGCCGGTACCGTCCCTGGCCACCCTGCACCGGGCGATACGACGAGACTGGACAGCCGGTGAGCGGGCAGGACTCCGCAACGGCGAGAAGGCGAGGCGCACTCATGATGTCTTCGCCCGTCGGCCTGCGACCCATCGCAACGCCGTGTGGGAAGGGGACCACAAGCGGGTTCCGGTCGAGGTCGATGTCGAGGGCGAGCTGGTATGCCCGTGGGTGACCTGGTTCATCGACTGCGCGACCCTCTGTCCGTCCTCGCCGACGCTCTCGGCATCAGTCCCAAGGCCGCGATGCGCAACGCCGAACGAGCCGGAACGGACTACTCGGCTTATGCGACCCTGCGCAGGCCAGCGGGCTCCGATGACTCGTGAACTCGATGGAAACAGGACCGGGCGTCGTGCTCTACGGGCAGTCGTAGCGGTGTGTGAATGGACGCCCGGGGCAGACGTGGCACTCAAAAAGGTACACACCACCCAGGTCGCCCAACATCAGGCCCGGACCCGCGGAGGGAGTGTGCCCCTCTTCGACAGGAGTCCAGGCACGCCGGGACACGGCGTCGGCTTCCGTGCTCTCCACTGTCAGCAGGTGTTCCATTCGATTCCCGCATTCGGCGCAATCCGGCCACTCTGGGTCCTGGCACCAGCCGGGGTATCCAACCAGTTTCGTCCCAGGCGCGGTGGAGAGGTGGCTCTGGTAGTCCCATCCCGTCTCCTGGTCCAGGTCCAGGAATCGGAACTCCAACTCGTCCCACATGTCGTCATGAAGGTCCCAATAGGGGTACTCCGTCACCAGCTCTGGATGCACCACACAGGGACGGGGGACATAGTTCTCCCACAGATCGGCCGGGGTTGGAGGAGTCTCCAGCACCTTGCCGACCGAGCCCGCCTTTCGCCATTTGACGTGCGGAACGACCCAACGATGGCCGCTGTGCTTCCGTGGGCACCACAGAACCTGGAGTAGATCGCACCCTTCGGGAAACGGGACGATGCCAGGAACACTGTTGCGGTAGATCTGCGCAACCGGCACCATCGGCGTCCCCTCGTGCTCGGGGCACAACGGCCAGGCCTCCTCGGCCGGCCAGAGCAGCGGGCCTCCGACCGAGCTGTCTCGGCAAGTCGGCTCACCCACACGTGGGTGAAGGCGCACGGTCTCTTTCCGGAAGGGGGCCACCTCGGGAAACAGCTGCTCAACGTCCACTGGTCGCGGCGGTGTATGGCGGGTCACGTCGACAGGCTACGAGAGGGACGGCCGTGCACGGACGCCGGTCTCACGCGTGCTACGGAGGGGGCTACTCGCCCCTCACGAATAGCCGCCATTACCAACCAATTGGTTCGTCACCTGCGGTGACGTTCTCCGGGCCGTACGTGAAGCGTCCCTGTTATCCATGGCAAGGGGGAAGCAGTACCCACCGTCGTGCAACTGCCGAGCGGGAATGCTGTTCGTTCTCAACGAGCTCAGTCGATGGCAGGCGACTGACCTGGTCGGACTAACTTCACTGAGACGGCTACTCGCGGTCCAGCTCCGCCTGCGCCCGCCGCCGGCCTGCGGCAACTGGCAGCGCGGCGCTGCTTGTCCTCCGCGTCGGCGCGGGCCTCCTGGGCGCGGTAGAGGTCGTGGCCGTCGGGGTAGTCGAGCGTCCGTCAGCGTCTGCTCGTGCGACCTCCCCAGCCGCGCCCAGCTCTGAACTCGCCGACCCCTGGGACAGCTGACCGGCCGATTCTCGTCGGTTGGCTACTCGTCATCTCTCTCGCCAGAGGTTGGCTGCACCTGCGCTTCGGCATGGCTGGCGAGGGCATCGAGAGCTTCGACAGTGCTGGTCATCAGCCGGCCGAACTGTTTGTCCGGCTGAAGCTTGTTGAGGTCGGCCTGGGTAAGGAAGGAGGGCCACTTCTTGTTCCGGGCGTGGGCCGCGCCGTTGCTCCGCAGGTTGAAGAGGAGGCGCAGCGGGCCGACGAGGGTGTCGGGGTCGCCGTCGGTCGTCCCGCCGGGCGTCGGCATCCCGATCAGCGCAGGAAGGCACGCCGTGGGCAGCACCGGTCTCAAGGGCAGGGACGTCGGGAAGGTCCGCGTCCCGCGACTTGGGCCAGGCAGGCCGCGCACCCGGCCAGATCGCGTGCGTGCCGACAAAGCCGTACGCCTCACGGAAGAACCGTGCTTATCTGCGGCGGCGCGGGATCCCCTGTTCCATCCCGGACAAGGCCGACCGGCCACGCAACCGCAAGAAACACGGCTCGCGCGGTGGCCGGCCACCGAAGTTCGACCCGCAGGACTACAATGCTCGGCACGCGGTCGAGTGCGGCATCAGCCGTCTCAAAAGACACCGCGCCGTGGCTACGCGATACGCCAAGCTCGCGGTCCGCTACGAGGCGACCGTCCTCGTCGCGGCCATCAACGAATGGCTGTGAGCAGCATCTTCGCGATTGGCCCGTGGCCCTTTACTTCTCCGCCTCGAATGCCTGAGCGACGGCCAGGCTGTCCTCGTAGACATGGTGCCGGGTGACAAGGCCGTCTTCGACGGTGAGATGCAGAGCGAACCGCGCCTTATACGCACGTCCGGTGGGCCGGGCGGTCTGACGGATTTCGCCGAGTACGACCGCGTCGCTTCCATCGATAAGGATGCGCTCGATCTCAGTCGCCACCAATTCCGGCACGTGGTACTCGGCAAGCTCACGATAGTGGGCAGCCGCGTCGGCCCGGGTGGATCGGTGACGGATCCAGGGCGTGGCAGTACGGCCGTGTTCGGCCTCCGGCCAGTCAAGCTTCCAATCACCCTGCTCGGCGTACAGCTCGGCGATGCGCTGGGGGTCGCCCTCGCCGATTCTGCGCAGCAACTCCTCAACCACAGTACGTGTGTTCGTAGGTGTGACTATGGGCATGGCTGACCTTCCGTCCTGGTCCGCGTCGTCCGACGCGGAGAGATCACCAATCTTGCAAGTGCGGCCACGCTGAGACGATTACCTGCGAAGTACGGCAAGCGTATCGCCAAGATCCACTTTCGATACACGCCCTAGCGGCGCACCCTCCGCCAGAAGGGACCGCCATGCGCGCTCCACGCTGTAACGGATCGCGCGTGCGCGATCGACGAGGCGGTCGCGTGTCCCGGCGGCCCCTACCACCAGTGCTGGCGCGCGTTGCGTGGCTGCCCGTGTGGCGGGTATTTGCCGCCCACGCCCTTGACAGGGTCCTGAGGCCCGGACCCTGTCGGACGACGTACGGGGTCAGTCCCACTGCTCGTCGGCCAGTGACGTGACCGGCTGGGGCTTGCCGATGACGGCGAGGGCGATGAAGAAGTTGATCTGGCCGATCGCGATGGTGAGGGTGGCCAGCGCCTTCTTGTCGTAGTGCTCGGCCGCCTTGGCGTACAGCTCGTCCGTGACCCGCTCCCTGCCGTGCGGGGCGGGCTGGAGGGTGGCCTCCACCAGGGCGAGGGCGGCGCGCTCAGCGTCGGTGAAGTAGGGGGCGTCCTGCCAGGACGACACGGCCGTGATGCGCTCCTCGGTCTCCCCGGCCTTGCGGAGGAAACCCGTGTTGAGGATGGTCAGGTAGGTGTTGTTGACGAGCTGTCCGGCGCGGAGGTGGATCAGGTTGATCGTGGTGCGGGGCACCGACTGGTTGCCCGTGGCCCGGAACAGGGCGGCGCTGATGTCGTTCAGCTCGGGCACGAACTCGGCGGGGTTGGACATCCGGGAGATCGAGGGGTTCGTCATGGTGTGTCTCCTTCGTGGTGGGTCTGTCGGTGTCTCTTCAATCCACTGACGGACGGGCGCTCGGGTATGTGACAGGAAAGCGGGGGCGAGTTCGCCCGTCCCGCCAGTCAGGCTCCGTGGTGGGTCCTGGACGTGGCGTGGCGGGCTGGACGCTCGTCGGTTCACCGCGCCGTTCGGTCGGTGTGCGGGAGTCGCCGGGGTCGGGTTACCGGTCGGCCGGGGTGCGGGTGAAGAGGCGGCCTGCGAGGTCGGCGCCGGTGATCGTGCCGTCGTCGTCGCGGGTGAAGAAGCCGCGCTGGCCGGCGAGGCCGCCGCTGGTGACGAGGTACTCGTCGGCGTCGCCGGGCAGCAGGCCGAGGTCGGCCGGGGGGAGGTCCGGGGGCAGCTCGGTGTCGGCGGCCGCGCGGATCTCCGGCTTGATGTCGCAGGCGATCGTCAGTTTGGTTCCGTCGGTGGCGATGGTGAGCTTCATCAGCTCGTTCTCGTAGCCGCCGACGACCTCGTGGGCGCGGGCCTGGTCGTACGGGAGTGGCTCCGGGGCCTGTTCGACGACTCCCAGGTGGTGTTCGAGGGCCCATCGGAGGGCGGCCTGGTTGAAGGCGAGGCCGGTGTCGGGGCCCGCGTTGGACAGGACGACGACCGCCAAGTCGTGTGCGGGTGCGATCAGCAGCTCGGCGAACTGGCCGTTGGCGGAGCCGCCGTGGCCCGCCGTCCGCACGCCCTCCACCTCGCGCAGGAACCAGCAGACGCCGAAGGCGTCGCCGAGTGTGGAGCCGCGCAGCTCGACGCTCTCCTGTCGCATCCGCTGTACGGCCTCGGCCGGCAGGAGGGCGGTGCCGTCCTGGGTCCGGCCGTCGCCGAGGTGGAAGCGGGCCCAGCGGAGCAGGTCCGCCACCGAGGCCGCGGCGCCCCCGCCGGGGTTGTTGGCACGGCTGTCCTTCCACCGGCGGACCACGGCCGGCTCGCCGTCGTGGCCGACGTTGTGGCCGACGGCGAAGCGCCGGGTCATGACGTCGTCGACCGAGAAGGCTGTGTGCTCCAGCCCGAGCGGCTCGAACAGCAGCGTGGCGATAGCCTGCTCGTAGGTCTGGCCGGTGACCTTCTCGATGATCCGCCCCGCCAGGTTGTACCCGATCTGGCTGTAGGAGGCGCGGGTGCCGGGCTGTGCGATCAGCTCCGAGTCGGCCATGTGGGCCACGTAGGCGGCCAGGGCGTCGTCCCCCTCCCCGGTGTCGACCGCCATCCGCCAGTCCAGTCCGGCGGTGTGGTTGAGCAGCTGGAACACGGTGATCTCCGCGGCGGCCTGCTCGTCGGGGAGTGTCAGCTCGGGGACGTAACGGCGGACCGGCGCGTCCAGGTCGACCCGGCCGCTCGCCGCCAGGCGCATCAGCGCGGTCGCCGTGTAGGTCTTGCTGACGGAGCCCAGCAGGAACAGCGTCCGTTCGTCGACGGGCAGCGCGTGGTCCACGCTGGTCACCCCGTGGCAGGCGTACGTCTCCTGTCCGGCGGCCCAGACGCCGACGGCGGCGCCCGGCAGGCCGTACTCCTCCGCCGTCTTCGCGACGAAGGCGGCCAGCGAGTTCTGCGACATGACATCTCCCCCTCTTGAACTCGGCGCGCGCCACACCCAATGGCAGCGTCACCCCCAGCTACTTGCACTGTGTTCAAGTGGAACGCTACGCGAGACTTGTACGCTGTGCAAGTAGTTCTCGGCCTTCCCCCCGGCCCCACTCGGGCGCCCATGCGAAAGGCCCGGGTCGCCGACCCGGGCCCCGAACCGGAAGTCCGTCAGCCCGCCTGGCCGGGCAGTCCTGCCGCCAGGCCGGACAGCAGTGCCCCGAGCCCGAACTCGAAGCTCTCGTCCGGGGCTTCGGCGTAACCGGCGGACGAGTCGGCGGCGGAGTCGATCCGGGCCCGCAGCCGGGGGAACCCGGCTGCGGCCTCGACCGCCTCCTTCATCACCGCGCCGAACACCTCCGCGGGGTCGCCGCCCTCGCGCTCGATCCGGCGGGTGAGGGAGGTGGTGGCGGCGGTCGGCGCGGCGTTGCCGAGTACATAGGTGAAGACGGCGGCGGCCGCCAGGTCGGCCTGCGGGCCGACGAAGCCCGCCTTCTCGTACACGGCGAGGTTGTGGTCGTCGTGGCGGGCCTTTCCGGCGCCGTGGAAGAGGTGGGTCGCGAACGCCTGTACCAGCCAGGGGTGGCGGGTGAACATCGTGTACAGGTCGCCGGCCATCGTGGTGGCCGCGGTGCGCCAGTCCACCGCGTCGAGGTCGGGGAGGCGGATCTCGTCCCAGACCCGGTCCCCGGCGAGCACGAGCAGGTCGTCCTTGTTCTTGACGTGCCAGTAGACGGCGGTGGCGGCGGAGTTGAGCCGCTTACCCAGGGCGCGCATGTTGAGGCCTTCCAGACCCTCGGCGTCGAGCAGCTCGACGGCGGTCCGGATGATCTGCTCGCGGGTCAGCGTGTCACGTGGCATGGCTCTCACGATAAGGCTGGACGAGCGTCTCGTACAAAGTTCAAGGCGCCTCTTGGGCATTGTTCAAGTCGAGCCCTCCAGTTCTCGGCATCGGGACCTGAACATCGCAAGAGTCTCGGCGCAGCCGGCTTTGCCGCCCTCTGTCAGAAGAGGTGCGTGCAAACGCTCGCCGCCGTCGCCAAGGCCGCCGCCGTCCGAACTGGAGCGCCAAGGTATCCGCCCCGCCGTCCCGAGCTTCCTGAGATAGTGGTGGATCAGTTCTCCGGGGCGGTCGCTTTGGCACGCCTGCGGCGGCGGTGAGTGGCACGGTGTCACCGTCCTGGGTGTCGCCCACGCCTCCGTCCACCGCCTCCCGGCAGGGGCCCCGTCCTCAGTGGTCCGCACAGGGCCGGGCTGGTGGCCTCGCAGGGCAGCGCGGCGTCGGGGTCGCCAGGATCGAGGACGTCGTCGTTCTTGCCGTTCGCCGTTGTAGTCGTCGCCGGTAGTGGTGAGGGAGGCGCCGATCTTGCCGTAGAACGGCAGTCCGGCGGTCGTGTTCATGGTCAGCCGACCGTAGTGCTTCGTGGCCGCGGACGCGGGCGGACATGGGCCCTTGGCGCCGATGCGGAGTGCTGGGCGTGCGGCGCGCCGGCGAGCAGCCCCCTGGGTCTTGATGGTGAGGGTCGCCTCGTGCCCCTTGAGATGACCGTCACCGTGCCCGGGCAGATGGACCTGGTGCGACCGATTCCGGGGGCCGGTCGGTCGCACCACTTCCTGATCGGTCGGGTATTAGTGGACGCTGTTGTAGACCTGCCAGCCGGTGGCGAGCTTGGTGCGAGCCTCGAAGGTGCCCTTGCCAGTGCCGTTCCAGCGCCAGATGGTCCCCGCGCTGTCGCGGGCCAGGAGGTCGGCGCGGCCGTCGCCGGTGAGGTCTCCGGGGACGACGAGGGTGGTGTAGGAGGGGCTGAAGTCCTCGGCCACCAGGGTTCGGGCCGCGAACGTGCCGGTCCCAGTGCCGTTCATCCGCCACAGCTCGTTCGAGGCGTCCTGCAGGAGGAGGTCACCGATCCCGTCACCGGTGAGGTCACCGGCCCCGACGATCTTCTTGTACCCCTTGAACGCCGTGCCCAGCGACACCCTCGGGGACAGGATCCCCGTGCTCGTGGTCGTGTACAGGTACAGGCCGCCGGTCTTGGGGTCGCGGGCGACCAGGTCGGGGCGGCTGTCCTTGTTGACGTCGCCGACCGCCGTGAGGACGTCGTAGGCGTTCCAGCCCTTGCCCAGCACCTTGTGCTGGGTGGTGGGCTTGAGGGCGGCGCCGCAGGCCGGGGTGTAAAGGCGCATCTCGCCGGTGGCCAGGCGCACGAGGGTGTCGTTGCAGCGGTCGCCGCTGGTGTCGCCGAAGGGGACGGGGCGGAAGCCCGCCGGCCAGCCCGTGGACGTGCTGCTGCCGCTGAAGTTGCCGGTGGCCCGGTTGCCGTACGCGATGCGGAGGGAGCCGGAGGCGGTGGTCTGGAAGAAGTCCCCGGTCCCGTCCGGGGTTGCGGTACCCGAGCCGTAGTCCCGGTCGACCGCAGCACCGCCGCGCACGGAGACCGTACCTCGGGCCAGGACCACCGGATCTGACGCCAACTCGGTACCGGCGAATGCCAGTTCCCAGCCGAGCGGGCCGTTGGGGGCCGGGCGGGCGGCGGAGGTCTGGCCGTCCCAGCGCGGCCGGACCGGCTCACCGGCGGCGGCAGTACCGGATTGGGTCCGGATGGTGCGGCCCGCCGGGTCCTTCAGCGTCAGGGCCCATCTGACCGCCTGGTTCGCGGTCCACGACGGGTCCCAGGCAGGGCCCGTACCGCCGACGACGGCCGTGGCGCGCACGTTTGAACCGGTCAGCGCGGCAGCGGGCTCGGTGCTCGTGCGGGCCGCGAGCAGTTGGTCGGCCCGCTCCATCTCGCCGCCGACCAGCAGGGCCGCGCCCGCACCGTCCGCGCCGACGGCGATCTCGGCGAAACGGTTCCCCGTCACATCGCGGTTCTGGCTCAGCCGGACGGGCGCGGTCCAGGCTCCGGTCCTCGGGTTGCGGGCTGTCTCCATGGGGACGAGGTCCGCGCTCCCGGAACCGGGGAGGGTCTGCGACCACGTCGCGCGCAGGGTGCCGTCCGTGCCGATGGCGGCGCCGTAGCGGGAGGGCGACTTGGTGCCGAGGCTGGTGGAGATGTTGATCGGTGTGGACCAGCTGGAGTCCGTGCGGCCCAGCGCGGAAGCATAAAGGGGGGTCCTGGAGGCGTCGGCCGTCGGGTGGAGCCAGACCAGGGTGACGGTTCCGTCCGGAGAGACCAGCGGCTTCGGGGTGCGCCAGTAGAAGCCGGCATGTCCGTTGGTAAAAACCTTGAGCTGCGGGCCCCATGCCGCGGAGCCCGGAGCGCGCACGCTCGCGTACACGGAAGTACTGCGCTTGCCGTCCGCATCCGGCTGGTCCACCCGCCAGGCGATGGCCGTGGTGCCGTCCGGGCCTGTGCTCAGCTCGGGCTGGCTGACGCCTTCGATGGAGGGCGTCAGCGGAACCGGCTCGCTCCACGCGGTGCCGGATACGGACCGGGTGACCGTCTCCAGGCGATTGGCCGTCTCGCCGGGGCCGGCCGCACGGATGTAGGCGACCACCACGGAACCGGTGGCGTCCACGGTCACATCGGGGTCCTTCAGGACGTCTTGTGGCGAGACGGCCGCAGCGACCTCGGCCGTCCCTCCCCAGGTGCCGTCCGCGCCGCGGACAGCGGCGGAGATCTCGGCCGGTGCGCGGCCCTCCGGTCCGCCCGACCACGCGACGGCGAAGGAACCGTCGGAGCCCGCAGCCCCGCGCAGCCTGCCGATCTTCACGCCCGCCGAGACGGGCAGCAGCTCGACGGGCGCGGACCAGGCCAGGGTCCTGGTGTTCACGGTGGCCGCCACGACGCGGGCCTCCAGGCCACTCCCCTTGTTGGCGTCGTGGTGCGGGGACTCCGCCCACAGGGCCATGACCTCGTCACCGGATCCGGCGACCAGCTGGATCTCGCCCCTGGCCGTGGGCATGTGGGAGAGCCTCTGCGGAGCGCTCCAGGTACTGCTCTTCGGGCCGCGTACGGCCATGTACAGGCTGTAGGTCCAGGGGATTCCGCCTTCCGCGTCCTTCCACAGGGCCACCGCGGAGCCGTCGGAGGCGACGACGATCTGCTGCCGCCCCACGAAGCTGACGATCCGGTCGCTGACGGGCCGCGCCTGGTTCCACGGCGGGAGCTGCCCCGGGGCCACCGCGGCGGCGGGTACGGCTGAGGCGGGCAGGGCCGGGACCGCGGAGGCCAGTGGCACTCCGAGTCCGACGCCGGTCAGTGTGCCCACGATGGTCACCGCGACGGCCAGCCGGCCTCGCGTTCCCCTGTATACGCCCATCAGGCAGGTTCCCTTCCCCTACGACTTATATCGATCACCGGTTCGACTCACAGGTCTCCCGGACGGTTGTGCGCGGATTGACTCCGCCAGATGTTCCAGCCGACTGCCGGCCCCCAGCGCTCAGGCCGTCTCCCCCGTGGACGGCCTGAGCGGACACGCGACGGATGCCCTGGTCCGGGAAGTCCGTCGCGTGCTGGCAGCGGGGGTTGCGTGCAGCTCGCCCCCGCAGCCCTCGACGGTCCGCGCCGCTGACGTCGGTTCGCGGCGGCCTGGTGCCACAGTCACCTGGCCGGCGGCCGGACGGCGGGGGTGTCGGCGCGCGGGAGGCCGGGACCTCCACCACATGCGGCCGACATCGCCGCACCTGACGTTCCGGCACAGGCCGGAGAAGGTGTCGTGCACGCCGATGCGCACAATGTACGCACCTGTGTACGCAGTGCGCAACAAGGTTTCGGTGGGATGGTCCGAGGCTCATCGGCAAGCTGTTGCGGCAGGTGAGGGCGGTCCTCACAGTGCTTGTACTCTCGATGCGTACATCGTGCGCAGCACTGGCGTTGGAGGAACCACCCGTGGCAGCAAAGTCCCGTTCCGTGCCGTCCGTCTGGGCGCGTTCGCAGCCCGCGCCGCGCCAGATGAACCTGAGCCGGGAGATGATCGTCCGGGAGACGGTCCTGATGCTGGACGCGGAGGGGACCGAGGCGCTGACGATGCGCAAGCTCGGAACCCGTTTGAACGCGGGTGCCACGTCGGCTTACCGGCACGTGGCGAACAAGGACGAGCTGCTGGAACTGGCCGTGGACGAGGTGCTGGGTGAAGTGGTCGTCCCGGAGGCGCAGGACGGTGCGGGCGGTGAGGGGGCTGACTGGCGGGCGGCTGTGTCAGCGTGCGCGCAGTCCTTCCGGGCGACGGCGCTCCGCCATCCCTGGCTGTGTGCCGAACTCGGAAGGGCGGGCCTGGTCTACCAGGGGCCGAACCTGTCCGCGCTCTCCGCGGGACTGACAGGTCTCTTCGAGAGCATCGGCCTGTCCGACGTGCCTGGTGCGATCGACGCCGTGTTCTCCTACGCCATCGGCATGAGCACCACCGAGTCCGCCTGGCTCTCCACCGTGGCCGCCTCCGGACTCACCGAGACCGAATTCCTCACCCAAATCCTCCACACACCCGAAACCTCCGAGGAACACCACCGACTCGTCCAGGACCCCGTCGCCGTCCGCGACCAAAAGTTCACCGCCGGACTCGACATCTTCCTCGACGGAC
This sequence comes from Streptomyces sp. Qhu_M48, assembly GCF_051305195.1. Classification (NCBI taxonomy): domain Bacteria; kingdom Bacillati; phylum Actinomycetota; class Actinomycetes; order Kitasatosporales; family Streptomycetaceae; genus Streptomyces; species Streptomyces sp. Qhu_M48. The sequence continues at coordinate 4,049,483 of NZ_CP195432.1, forward strand.
TCAGCACCCGCCTTTAGCAACACCATGCACAGCGAGCGGTTACGCCCTCCGCGGCTACCGCACCACGGTCATCGACCACGGCGCCCGCCTCGGCATCAACGTCGAAGTCCCCCACCGCGACCCTGCCCAGAAGGGCTTCAAGGTGATTCGCGGCACCCGGTCGTCGAGCGGACCTTCGGCTGGCTCACGCATCACCGCCGCCCCGCCCGCGAATACGAAGCCCACTCCACCGCCCCGAAGCCATGATCGACCAGACGAGCCGCAGGCTCACCCGAGAAATCCACCCCGAAACGGACCTCCTCCAGAACCGGTTTGAACTGGGCACAGTCCGCCCGCTGACCTGGGGTGACGATGAGAGACAGCGGGCGGCAGCGGCCGTCCGCACACTGGTGGAACCTGGTGGTGACCCCGCCGCGCGAACGGACCAGGCCCTCGCCTCCCGCACCACCGGCCGTACCTGGGGCGAGAAGGGGAAGACCCCCGTGGTACGGCGGAGCGGCAACCGGTTCTCGGTGAACGCGATGTCGGCAATCAGTACCAAGGGCCGGATGCACTTCATGGTCTTCACCGAGAGCTTCACCGCCGAGGTGATGTGCCGCTTCCTGGACCGCTCGCCGGCCACTTCGACCACAAGGTCCATCTCGTGGTCGACGGGCACTCCGCCCACCGCTCCAGGAAGGTCCGCGACTGGCTCGCCGCCCACCCCGACGATGTCGAACTGCACTTCCTGCCGCCGTACTCGCCCGAGCTGAACCCCGACGAGCTGGTCAACGCGGACCTCAAGCACAGCCTGCCCAAGCAGCACCGGGCCCGCGATCAGGCCGAACTCGCCGCCGAGACCCGCCGCTTCTTCCGCAGACGCCAGCGTCAGCCACACATCGTCCGCGGCTACTTCGGCGGACCGCACGTCCGCTACACCCTGGACGAGAACCCCATGAGTTTCTGATCAATACCTCACTTGACAAGCCCTTCGACAGCGAGATTCGGTGCGTGGGGCACACGTCGGCTCAGAGATCGCCCGGGCAGGTCTTGGCGTGCACGAGCTCGTCGAGTAGGGGCGAGGCATCGCGCAGTTCGGGTCGATGCCGGGTCGGGGCGTGTGAGGTTTCGGCGGCCTGTCCTGGTGTCAGGCGCACCCGGTCTGCCGGGTGCGCCTTCGCTCGTGTGCAGTGTTGTTCGGGTTCAGGAGATGCTGTTGTACTCACCGCCGTCGGAGGAAAGAGTTGCGGGCTGCGGGGCGAGCAGCGGGTTCTTCCAGTTGCCGGTACCGCGGTAGAGGTATGCGCCGTGCGTGCCGACGCCGAGCAGGTCGGCTCGGCCGTCCCGGTTGGCGTCGCCGAGGCCGACGAGGTGCAGGTAGGTGTTCCAGCCGCCGCCCACCTTCGTGCGGGGAGCGAGCGTGCCGTCGCTCTTGCCCAGGTGCTGCCACAAAACGCCGGCCCGGTCCCGGGCGAAGAGGTCGCCGGCCGCGCCGCCCGCGACGTTGCCCACGGCGACCAGCTGGTTGTAGATACCCCAGCCGGAGCCGATTTTCTTGCGGGCTGCGAACGGGGTCGCGGCTTTGCCCGTGCTCTTGTGCAGCCAGAGGTCGCCGGCCTTGTCGACGGCTGCGAGGTCGGCTCGGCCGTCGCCGGTCAGGTCGCTGCCGCCCGCGATGTGGTGGTACGCCTGCCAGCCGCCGCCCACGCGGACGCGGGCGGAGAATCCGCCGCGTCCGTCGCCCTGGTACAGCCAGAGGACACCGGTCCTGTCGCGTGCGACAAGGTCGGCGACCTCCGAGCCCGCGACATTGCCGGTGACCTCGATCTGGTCGTAGATCTGCCACCCAGGGCCGATCAGCCGGTGCGGGTCGGCCTTGAGCATGACGTGCTCGGACTCCAGCTGCGTGTACGCGGTGTCGGCTCGCCACAGTTGCCCAGGCGCGTCCCGGAGGAAGACGTCAGGGGTGCCGTTGTCGTCGAAGTCGTGCGGCGCGGCCTTGCGGATCACGGTGAACGATCCGGTCGCGGTGACGGCCGGACCGATGAAGTTGGACGGTACGGCGGTCAGCTCCCACGTGTAGGTGCCGTTGTACTGGCCCTGCCAGTCGAACGATGTCCGCGCGATGTCTGAGTGGTCGTAGTCCCTGTAGCCCACCCCTGTGCGGGTGTGCCGTATCTCGAGCACCGCGTGGGAGGGCGGCCGGGACAGGTTCCAGGTGAACCTCGCCCACCCGGAGTTCTTGTCGAGGTCGACCTTGGCGGGTACGTCGTGGCCCGTGACCTGCAGTGCGGTGGGCTCGCCGGTGCTCGCCACCAGGGTTACGGCCGGGGTGTCGTTCCCTGTCGCCGTGACCTTATACATCCCCTCGCCCTGGGTGACGCTGCCGCCCCGCACGTACAGGCTGCCGTCGCCGGCCATGGCGGCCGAGGTCATGTGGTCGAGCAGCTTCGTCTTCGTCTTCGTGGCCGGGTCGTACGCGGTGACGTCGGCCAGCTGGGAGGAGACGTTGATGCTGTCAAAGACGCCCGTGGTGGCGTACACGACCCAGCCGCCGACGAGGCGGACCAGGAAGTCGCCGTGCAACGTCCCGCTGACGGGGACCTCCTGGACGGTGTCCGTGGCCCGGTCCAGGATGAAGATCTCAGGGGTGGTCCGGCCGTCGTACTTGGACCAGAGGACGTGTGTGTCGGAGACGGCGCTGTTGGTGGCCCCCGCGGGAACGTCGTAACTCTTTCCGATCGTGTCGGTGGCGAGGTCGAGCAGAGCCCACTTGCGCACGTTGTCCACGGTGAACTGGACCAGGGCGTCGTCGGCCGTGCCGGGCTGGACCCAGACCGAAGCGGCACCGGCAGGCAGGCCCGTCACATGACCGGTGCCGACCGCGAGGGTGTGCTTGCGCAGATCCCTGCCGTCGGTGGTGAACACGGCGTCCGCCGCCGAGCCGGCGAACGCCGGTTTGTTCGCCAGAGGGTCGAGGGCAACCTCACGGATGCCCATCGTCGTCATGTCCCGGAGCGTGACCTTGTAGTGGTCCGCGAAGACCAGGAAATCGCCGGTCCGCGTGGACCGCAGATAGGGCCGGCCGCTGTAGCCGGTCGCGGCCCCGTTCGCGTACCAGGCGAAACGACTCGTGGCAGTGCTGCCCACGGGCTGGGTGAGGAAGCCCTTCACCCCGGCGTCGACCAGCTTGTGCTGCTTCGGGAACGGGATCGGGGCCGCAGGCGTGGCCGACGCGACGGCCGTCGGCGGCCGCACCGGGGCAGCGGACGCCGGGACGGCAAGCGCCCCCACGCCGAGGGTGACGGCAAGGACTGTGGAAATGGCGACGACCGGCCGTGGGCGGGTCGAGTGGACGTGAGCCACGTTCGTATTCCTTCCGGAGCGCAAGCGCACCGTGCGCCTTACCCGTTCAGACTCACGACAGATCGAAAGGTTGCAGGCATTCAGCGGCAGTTGTCCGTGTGCGGCGTGCGCGGACGTGAGCGAAGGCTTGGCGGGGAAGCCGTACGCGAGCCCTCACCGGTCCGGCGACGGGACGTTCCAGCGCGATGCGACGGCCGTGTGGTCGACGGTGACGGCCTGGTCCTCGGGGCAGCCTGTAAGGGGCCGCGCGTCCGTACGCGCACCCCGCGCACGGCTCGTGCAGGCGTGCCGGTGGGCGCCCGCCGGCCCGGCCCCGGCTGTACGGGACCCCTTCCACGCCCGGGCACCGCGCCTGCGGCCTCCGGGTGGGAGTTGGCTGCCGTCAGCGTGTGCGCCCTGCGCTCTTGGCCGGTGCGGTGTGCTGCCGCTGTGCGGGGAGGGCGGCTTGTGTCGGGGCTTGCTGTCCCGTGGGTGTGGTGGGTGGAGCGGGAGCGGGGCGGCTGTCGGTGCGACGCGGCTTCGGGGTGTGGGCGTGGTCGGGGGGGGAGGGTGGTGTCGTGAGGGAGTGGAGGGTGGCGTCGACGAGGCGTCCGGCGGTGGTGGAGGGCGGGCCGTCCTGCCAGGTGGTGTCGGTGGTGAGGCGGGCCAGGTGTGCGGTGAAGAGGGTGGTGCCGCCTTGGTCATGGATCTGGTTCATGCGATCGGCGAGCAGGGGCCACTGGCGGAAGCTGATGAGGAGGTCGGCTTGTGTCTCGGGGAGGGTGTCCTTGAGGGCGCCGACGATCGCGGCGTGCGCGAGCCGGTTATCGCCGAGCTGTTCCAGCGCTTTCGTCCGGTCGCCGAGGTCCAGATTCCAGGGGATGTTGAGGCCCTCGGCCAGCGGGCCCTAGGAGCGCTTCGCTTCCGTACTCGCGGGTGGCGCCCACGGGTCGGCAGCCTCCCGCACCGGCGCAGCGGCGGGAGTGGGCGCCTCGGGGATGGGCACGGGTGTGGCAGTCGGTGCGGTGGCGGGTGCGGGGACGCGGGGGTCAGCCAGCGCGGGGGTGGGGGTTGGTCGCCGTGGGGGTGGGGGCGGTTGCTTAGGCAGGGGCCACGGTGGTGACGGCAGCAACGGCCTGGTCGACGCCCGTTCCGGCGGCGTGCGCGTCGGTGAGGATGCGGGTGACGTCGATGCCCTTGGCGTCGAGCTGGGCCATCGCGGCCGCGATGTCGGGCCAGGCGAACAGGTCGTTGCGGCGGTCGCCGGGCAGCTCGCTGATGTCGACCAGGGAGTCGTACGACGCGTCCCACCCGGTGTCCGGCGACGAGCACACGGGCCTTGAACGTGCCCCTGTGACGTCCATCCGCCACAGCTCATTCGAATCGTCCCGAAAGGAGCAGGTCACTGATGCCGCCACCGGTCAGGTCATCCGAGCCGACGAGTTCTTGTACCCCTTGAAGCCGGTACCCAGGGAGGTCCTCGCGGACAGCAGCCCGGCGGCCGAGCCCGTGTCGTACCGGAAGAGGAGGTCGGCCTCCGGGTCCCGGGCGACCAGGTCGGGAAGCCATCCTCGTTGAGGTCACCGGGACTGGTGATCACGTCGTACGCGTTCCGGCCCCTGCCCAGTGCCTTGTGCGCGGGCGTGAGAGCGGCGGCCTTGCAGCCGGGGATGCAGCGGCGCATATCCCAGTCCGGGAGACGGACCCAGGACGTCGTTGCAGCCGTCGGAGTCCACCCAGGAACGAGACCTCCGGTCAAGGACATCGTGTCCCTGATCGGAGGTCTGCCGTCCTGATGCGCTACCGCTTCAGCCGTGCGTTTCCTCCCCGACAGGCAGACCAAGGAACCTCGCCGGAGCCAGCGCGAGGAACTTCGACATCACAGTGGCGAGGCGAGCCTCTTCGGGGCCATCGGGGTCACCAGCCAGGCTACGAAACGTCAGTTCCAAAGCCCGGTCACCGTCGCGCACCAGAAGTGTGGTGATCCGGGCCTGCTGCCCGGCCGCGCCCGCGAGCATCGTCCGCATCAGGGCTTCGTCACCGAACTTCCGCTCCACCTTCAGTGGCTCGCTCGGATCATCGGCAGGGTCCAGCAGCCCAACGGTGATTTCCTCACCACCGACGCTCATCGTCCAAGCCGAGCAATGGGTGTACACCGCTCGCATGTCAGCCATCCAGGCCAGGGCAGCCCCAGCCGCCCGCTCCGAGACTCCCTCGTCGACGACAATCGTGGAGTCGGCGTTCATGAAGGAGGTCCTGACCTCCCTCGCGGCCTTGTCCTGGAACGCCCTGTTCAGCAGCGTCGTGAGTTCTTGCGTCGGACCGGTCATCGGCGGCGGGTCCTCGTCGGACGAGGGGGACTCCAGCTCGGTGAATTCATCGAGCCCCGCGACGCTCAGATCTTCCGCCGTGACCAGCAGCCCTTCGAGGTCCACAGGCCGCGCGGCCGACGAAGGCGAATCGCTCATGGCGTTCACAGAGTTGCCTTTCGTGAAACGGTGGATCGTGCGTGGCAGGAGTCGAGCGCGGCTGCAAGCGGGCCCGGGTGAGTGGGGTCTGGGTGAGCGGGACGGCGGGTGCTTCGCCGATCAGCGTGAGATCCGGCCCCCACCGTGACCCGGCCGGCGGCCGGACGGCGGAGGTTTCGGCACGCAGCCGCCCGGGACTTGAGCGAAAAGCAGCCGACATCCCTGCACCTGACGTTCACGCACAGGTTGGAGAATGCGCCCGCTACGCCGACGCGCACACTGTATGCACGTGCGTACACAGTGCGCAACCATGTGCCGACGGGACGGGCCGGTGCTCATCGGCAGAGCCGTCGCAGCAGGTGAAGGGGGTGAAGTAAGTCCTCGCGTTGCTTGCACTCTTGGCGCGTAATCAAGCGCTCTTGGCCAAGCTCCGCAGCGCGGACGCCCTGGCTTTCCCGGGCGGCGGTCGACGGCTCCCACATCCGGGCGCTGAAAGGGGCCCCAAGACGGGACGAAGCCCTGTCGACCGGGGCAGGACGGGCAGCAAGCACCACTTGATCACCGATGCCACCGGCATCCCGCTCGCCGTCGCCCTGACCGGGGGCAACCGCAACGACGTCACCCAGCTCATCGCACTGCTCCAGGCAGTGCCGCCGGTGTGGGGCGAGCGCGGCCGGCCACGGCGACGGCCCGATGCCGTGCTTGGTGACTGCGGTTACGACCACGACATGTACCGCCGCCTGGTCCGCGCGCTCGACATGAAGCCACTGATCGCGCGACGCGGCACCGAACACGGCTCCGGACTCGGCACCCAACGCTGGGTTGTCGAGCGCGCATTCGCTCACCTGCACTGGTTCCGCCGACTGCGGATCCGCTGGGAGATCCGCGACGACATCCACGAAGCCTTCCTCACCCTGGGATGCGCACTCATCTGCTGGCGGCGCCTGTCACAGCCGATCCGAGCCCTCCCCCTGCCGCAGTAGCCGTTCCCTGACCGAAGGAGCACGGTCAAGGAGCTGGCTGACCTGCATGCCTTCTTCGCCTGAGGTCACCCTCGGTAGAGGGGTGAAGTCCTCGGGAAGCACATCCAGCCAGCTCACCACACGGTCTCCCGTGCGCAGAGTGATCAACAGCTCGCACCGCAGCTGACGTGGAACATCCGGCCGGTGGGACAGGCTGTTCCACAGGGCCGGCCAAAGGTAATGGGTTCCATCGGGCGCCACACTCGCCCGCACCCACGCCGGGTCCAGTCGCGAGTTCAAGCTGAGGTCACACGCCCGCTCCTCCAGTTTGAACAGCGAGGCCGAGTCGATGACTTTCACCTCGCGAGGCAGCGGCTGATCGAAGTCCATCGCCCCATGCTGCCCGACAGCACCCCGCGGCGAGGAACTGACCCCCCAACAACTCATTCCGTTAAGAGTTCTTAGGGCTTGCAGAGAATTAACTTGTGGGTTTTGGGCCTTGACATAGCAGGTCAGCAAGTTGGTCACCTGCATGTTGTTCTTCTGTGAGCCCTTACTCAGATCACCCCGCCCCATGACAGACAGAACGATTCCGATCCGCGCGAGTCACAAGATCACACGATCCTTGTGATCAGTCCGCGACGAAGGGTGCGTATCCGACCGGGACCTCGCTCACCTCAAGGTCCGAGAAGAGCAAAGTCAGGTCGTGCGCGTTAGTCTCTATGTGAACCTCATGGAAGTCGATCCCCACAGCCTTCGACCAACGACGGGCAGCCTCCGAGTGGGGGCGAAGCTCGGCTCCGTACATCTCGTGATACTTCGCGCCCCAGACGTACCCGCCGAGGTCTGGGTCAGCGGTTTCGCGGTCGAGAAGACTGTCGTCCAAGGAAGCCCGCCAAACGTCCGCAGACTGGAACGTCTCGCACCGCGCTTCGACGCAATAGCGAAAGAGATATCGCAGGTAGGTCTGCGGACTCTGGGGGCCGTTCCACAGGTTGATGACGACCTCGTAGTCACGCATGTAGGAGGTGTACCCGTGATGCACGACAGGGTGTTCAATGGTCTCGTTCAGCGTCTGCTGAAGTTCTGCGGTGTCCATGTCGCCTTTGTACTCTACTCGGCAAGCCCCTCAACAGCGAGATTCAGATGCGTGGGACACCCGCCTGAGAGATCGACCGGACAAGTTCCAGCTCGGCCTCTTCCTGGGCGCGGTCGAGGGGTAGGTCACGGTTGTCGAGGTCGAGGTCCCTGACCGTCTCGGTCAGGCGGGCGGCAAGCTCGTTGCCGACCGCGCGCATCCGCAGCCCCTCGCCGTGGCCCCCGAACCGTCCGGTGCGCTCGATGCCGCTGAGGGCGGCGTCGTCGACGGGCGCGGCCGCGGTGAAGGCCAGGCGCAGCCGCCGGTCGATCGCCGTGCCGACGGTGCCGGCCTCGGTGCCGACGCCGGACGGCGGGAGCGGAACGTGGTCGGTGCGGTGCTGGGGCCAGCGGACAGTTCGCGGTCCAGGAACCGGCGCAGGGGGGAGTGGGGGCTACGCAGCCCGTCAGTCAGGGACAAGGAGTGATCACCGTCGGGCGCCGCGGGGGCGCAGGGGAGGGTTCGGACGGTAGGAAACTCCACTGACACAGTGTCACCCACACGAGGTAGGAACGCGGAGCCGTGGGCACGGGATTCACCCGGAAGAGTGGCGGCGCGACGTCTTCGGGCAGGGGTGACCGGGTCGGACAGCGCGGTATCGCCCGTCGTGTCACGCAGTCCCTCACAGTCTCATAGGCTCACAGCTCACCGCGTCTACCTGGGAAAATGGTTGCGAGGCTCACAGGCTCACTGGTCTGGGGCTGCGCGTGACACCAGCCGCTGTCCTCACTGTTTGCCAACGAAGTTGGACCGGTCCGCGAGGTATCAGACGCTCCGGCTACTCGGCCGGGCTGATGAGAAGGGCATGGATCTCGGCGGCAAGATGCTGCATATCCTCGCCTGCAGCGTGCACCGTGGTCGTTTCGAAGTGCCACTCCTCGGCGGGCGGCCGGTTGTGGATGCCCCACGTCAGATGTACATGGCCACCAGAACGGTGCTCTGCCGAGAGGGTCAGGTCGTACTCGAGGGAGTGCCAGGTCCGTACTCCCTGCCAGCCGCGGAAGTCCTCCGCCAGTGAGGAGAGGAAAGAGTGGAGGCCGTCGCCGTCCCAGGTCCGAACCGAAGTCTCGATGCTCACCCATCGGCTGCGTACCCGCACGATGAAGTCGAGGGTCGGCTCCTCTCCGTAGGGCCGCGTGGGCTCGGAGAACAGCAGTTGCACCGCCTGCACCCCGGGGGTCCCCACCCGGACGACCAGACCATCAGAAGTGTCGTCGTCGATCATTCAGCCAGACTAGGAGACCCGCTCGACCAACCGTGTGATGGTCCAACTTCGATGGCAATCGGTCCAAGTTTCTTGTTACCGGACATCGACCTGCTGCTGCCAGGCCGACAGCCAGGTGGTGAGCTCATCCTCGGTATAGCGGGTCGCGTTCCCTCCAGGCTTCCGGTCGGCACTGCGATGCCATGCCTCGGCGAATACCCTCGCATGTACTTGCGAGCCGTGGGAGCCGTCCAGGGCAGGATCTTCTTCGCGCACGCTTCCGTCAGCGAGTACCTGGGAGCTGCCGTAGGCGGCTCGGGCGCAGTCGTGGACTGCTGCGGTCGGCGCTCGTGCTCGATCATCGGTTCCATCGTGGCCAGGATGCGGCGCAGGGGCGCGTCCGGGGCGCCGGCTGCGAGGGCCTGCGCTGCCAGCTCGGCCACGGTGGACCCGGCGGCGCGCAGGCTCGCCACCCTGCGATTGCGTAGCTCCACCGCGTCCGCGAGGTCCTTGAGCAGCTGCGTACAGTCCATGCCCCGCACAACGTCCGTGATTGGGCGGGAGTGACGGGCAGCGGCATGTGGCAATCCGGATCCGGGCGCGGTGGCGGGGTGCAACGCGGGGGTGCAACACCCCTTCTCGCGATGCAGCGGAGGCATCTTCGCGGGTCAGGCCCACAACAGGCGGTCTGTTGCAATGTGTTGCGCGAGTGCGTTGCACGGCAGCGTTGCACCCCGTATGCAACCAAGGGTGACGAACGGCTGTCCTCTGACAGGTGATCTTGACCGATTGCCACCCAATCTTGACTGCCGATGGGGTCCTGCCACTTGATCTTGGCCAGAGGTCCGTCCGCTACGGGCCCGCTGGCGGATGCGGTGTGCTCGGAGGCCGGGAAACCTATCGCGGTCGCACTGGGTCTCCGGGACGCTTGGCCCCATGTGTATCGACTTCGACGGCGTCACGCCGGTGCCACGGATGCTGCTCCTCAGCGAGTTCCAGCTCAACTCCGATTTCCAGGTCGTCCTGGACCGGCCTATGTTTGTCACGGTGGGCGACCGCGTCTCGTACGAGGGTGGCGCCGTCGTGGTGACTCGCCCGACCGGCGAGCATCGCAGGCACCCGGCTGGCAACAGCCACTGGATCTGCCGCCGCTGACCGCTGGACGGTCAAACTCACCTGGCAATCGGTCAAGATCATCTGTCAGAGGACAACGGCGAGGTTCGTGTCTGGGGCCTCACAGCTCACAGGACGGTTGATCCGAAACCTGTTCACCAGGGAGAACGGTCCGCCACCTCATAGGTAAACGGCGCAGAAAGCTGCATTTCGGCTCACAGCTCACAGGCAGGCCGCCAGGGTGTTGTGAGGTGTTGTCGTCGCTCAGTGTGAACCTCACAGCAGACGCGGGGGGGGGGGGGGGGAGCAGTCGCACTGCCCGCACTTGTGGCAGTCGGCGCAGCCGAGGCAGAAGGTGTGTGGCCATGGCCAGGGGCAGTAGCAGATCGGGTTGTAGTCGGGGTCGCCTTGGCCGGGGTAGAGCGGTTCGCCGAAGGGCGGATCGGTCCAGGCGTCGACGTCCCCGTCGGCGCGCAGTTCCTCGTAGTGGTGGCCGATGTCGCTGTGCTCCTCCCAGAGGGCGGCGACCTCTGGGCCGTGGTTCATGCCCGGCTCCCTAGGGTGATGGCGCGGGGGAGGAACGCGGCGAGCTCGCCGGCGGCTTCGAAGTCGGCGGTGGCGAGCCGGTCAGGACATGTGCCGAAGCCCGTTAGGCCGTGTTTTGAAAATCGGCTCTGTGCCTCGTCCCGCATCGCGATGATCTCGGTGTGGGACGAGGGGATCTTTCTGACGACCAGTGGGCTGTGCTGGAGCCACTGTTGCCGGTCGCGGCGCTGGGGCGGCCGTCGTTAGGCCGGCGGAAGCTGATCGACGGGATCCGGTGGCGGGTGCGGACTGGTGCTCCGTGGCGGGATCTGCCGTCGGAGTACGGGCCGTGGCAGACGGTTTACGGACTCTTTCGCCGCTGGCAGCGCGACGGCACCTGGCCCGGACTGCTGACCCGGCTGCAGGCTCGGGCGGATGCCGCAGGACTGATCACGTGGGAGGTCAACGTCGACTCCACGATCTGCCGGGCCCATCAGCACGCCGCGGGTGCCCGCCGCGACGGCCAGGCCCAGAACGAACCGCCGGGCGGAACCTCTATCGAGCCTGACGACCATGGACTGGGCCGGTCCCGGGGAGGCTTCACCACCAAGATTCATCTGGCCTGCGAGCAGGGCCAGCGGCCGCTGTCTTTGCTGGTCACCGCAGGTCAGCGTGGTGACAGCCCGCAGTTCGTCGCCGTTCTGGAAGGCATCCGGGTGCCCCGCACCGGACCTGGCCGTCCCCGTGTCCGCCCCATCCGAGTGCGTGGCGACAAGGCGTACTCCTCCCGGGCCAACCGGGCCTACCTGCGAAAGCGGGGGATCCGCTGGACGATCCCGGAGCCTGCCGACCAGGCCGCCCACCGCAAGCGGCGCGGGAAGGTCGGCGGACGGCCTCCGGTCTTCGACAGCGAGGACTACAAGGCCCGGCACGCGGTCGAGTGCGGGATCAACCGGCTCAAGCGCAACCGGGCGGTCGCCACCCGGTTCGACAAACTCGCCGTCCGCTTCGAGGCCACCGTCCTGATCGCCGCGATTGGCGAATGGTTATGACCGGCCTGGGCTGTCCGTTCCTCATGCCATGCTGACCGCGACCAGGGCCGACAGGGTGAGGGAGAGACCACGATGGGGGCTCAGTACTACGGCGCCGACAGCGAGAACGGCGACCGCATCGACGACCCCTCCGAGGACGCGCTGTTCATGCTGATCAGCGACCTCAACGACTCCGACAACACCTTCGTCGTCGTCCAACCCGACGAGGACGACCCCGTCTGGTTCGCCTCCGTGGCCGTCCTGGACGAAGGCGGCTACGAGATCGTCCGCCGTGACACCACCCGCAACGAGCACGAGGTCACCACGGCGACCAGCATCCACGACATCGCCTGCGACCTCACCATCTGGATGGCCGCCCGCGACTTCCCCGGACGGCCAAACAGACAGGTCAGCACGTTCTAAAACACCCCCTAGTTGTCACTGGCAGAGCCGGATGACGTGCCGATGGGGCCGAACGAGGCAGCCTGCTTGTCACCACTCAGGCACGCGGCTTGTCACACCTGCGCGTTCAGCAGACCTTCTGTCACCGGTGGCAGAGAGCGGGGTCCTGCTACTTGCGGCGGTTTCACATCCCCACGGCCGGTGTCCGCCCTGGCTTCGAGATGGCTGGTGCGCCGCGATGGCAGGCTGTCCGTCGACCTTCGGTAGGTTGCGGCGCGAACCTGATTCCCTGCGAAGGAGGCCCGATGTGAGCACGTTAGAAGCAGACGAGGTCCCGCGTCACCTGACGGCGTCGTACGCCACGGGCTTCGGTGAGGAGGGGAGAGTCTGGATCGCCGGACTGCCGACTCTGGCGGCGAACATGCTGGAACGCTGGGGTCTGGAACGGGACGGCGCTGCAAGAGCCGGGGAAGCCTCACTGGTGCTGCCGGTGCTGCGCCGCGACGGTACGCCCGCGGTCCTCAGACTCCAGATGCCCAGACAGGAGACCACCGCCGCGCTGATTGGCCTGCGTGCCTGGAACGGCAAGGGGATGGTGCGACTGCTCGATCACGACCCTATGAGCAGCAGCATGCTCCTGGAGCGCCTGGACGGATCCCGCACGCTGGCCTCGATCAACAATGACGACGTGGCGATGAGCACCCTGGCCGAGCTTCACGCGCGGCTGGTCGCAGTCCCCGCGCCGCAGGGACTGCGCAGTCTCGGCGACATCGCCTCCGAGATGCTGGAGCAGGTCCCACAGGCGATCATGAGGCTGGTCGACCCGGCCGACCGTCAGCTCCTGCGGAGCTGGGCATCGGCAGTGGCCGAACTGGCCGGTGAGCCCGGGGACCGGATGCTGCACTGGGATCTGCACTATGACAACGTTCTCGCCGCACAGCGCGAGCCGTGGATCGCCATCGATCCCGAGCCACTCGCCGGCGACCCAGGATTCGATCTGTGGCCCGCCCTGGACAGCAGGTGGGACGACGTCGTGGCGAAGGGCGACACCCTACGCATCGTGCAGCGGCGCTTCGACCTGCTCACCGATGTCCTCGACCTGGACCGCGCACGCGCGACCGGCTGGACCCTGGGACGGCTGCTGCAGAACTCGCTCTGGGATATCGACGACGGTGAGACCAGGCTCGCTCCGTCCTCCGTCGCGATCGCGGACTCGCTACTCAACCGCTGACCTCCGGCCAGGGGTGCCGGTGACAACAAGCCTGCCTACGTGACAACTATCGTGCTTCGGCTCAACGGGTAGTTGATGCTCGCCGTGAAAGGCGCCAATCGGACGATGCGTGGTGCGTAGAGAACACCACCGCAACGACCAGGAGCCTCGTCTCGTTGCACACCCTGCTGACCTGCCATTTCACCCCGCAGAGGCAGGATGAAATCGGCTCAGTGAGCTCTTTCGGAGTGACCACTGAACGGGTAACGGGCCGGCCTCCCGCAACGCACGAGGCTCCTGAGCTGTTGATAGGGGTATTCGACGTCTCAACTCATCAGCGCAAAGCCTAGTTGGTCACCTCTCCCGCCGTACTCGACCTGCCTCACCCCTGGTCGAGTGGGTCACCCTGCTCATCGTCACCTGTGAAGGTGACCGCCGCTGCAGACTTCCGTCTCACCAGGACGCTCTTGTCGGCCTGATCCACCTTCGCCGGCACGACACGCTCGCACGGATCGCCGCCGGGTTCGCCATATCCGTCGGCACTGCTCACGCCTGCGACACCGCCGTCGTCGATCACCTCTCCCAGCGGGGACGGTACGGGCCTGTGTTCACATCTGGACGCCAGCATTTCTGTGGGTGTGTCCGCCGATTCGGGGGTGCCTGGTGGGTCGGTCAGAGACGGACGTGCGTTCCCCTCGGTGTGATCGTCTCGAAGGGCAGGCGGGCCACCGTGGAGCCGTCCACGGGCAGTGGTTCGGCCCCGTTCGTGATCTCGGTGTCCGACAGGGCCTTGCGGACCAGGATGAAGTCGTCCATCGAGCCCTGGAACCAGTCCTTGGGCTGTGCCTCAGGGCGGGTTCCGAGCAGGATGCCCTGGACGTCGAAGCCGTCCTGGTAGGTCAGGGAGCCGGCCACGGCGCCTGTCGCGGTCTTCAGGAGCTGGGACCCGTCACCGATCGACAGTGTCAGCTCCCCGGCGTCGCGGCGCAGGACCACGTGCCGCCAGGTGCCGTCGCCGAACACTGTCTTCTCTGGGGCCTTGGCCACCAGGCTGGTGATCCCCCGGTCAGTCTGGACGTGGGCGACGATGTCGTTCGTGTCGGTCCTGGCACGGATCCACAGCTGGCGTTCGGCGGTCCCAGCCCCGTAGGCCCTGACCAACACCGGTTCGTCGTTCTCGGCCGCCTGGTAGCGGACCCAGGTCGCCAGGGTGAAGTCGCCGTCCCCGAGCGCCTCTGCCTCCCCGTAGGGGAGCTCCACGGAGTCGTTCACCCCGTCGAAGCCGAGGCCGCGGCCGTACCTGCCGTCCCCGTCCGTGACGGTGGCACCGCCGCGCACCATGGCGTGGTTGCACTGCGCTGAGGTGTCGAAGGTGCCACGGGCAGTGGCGTCGACGGCGGGCCTCATCACCAGGTGCTGCTCGGTGTTGCCGCCCTCCATGGTCCACCAGACGGTGGGCGCGGGGTGCAGCGGTGGGCTCCAGCCCCCCATTTTGGTGTCAAGGATGTCGGCCCTCTCCATGTCGCTCAGCGCCCGCTTGTAAAAGCGGAAGTCGTCGAGCTCTCCGGTGAGGACCTCGGTGCCATCGGGCTTCGAGCCGATTCTGACGCCCTCGGGGACGGTGACTCCGTCCGTGAAGGAGCCGCTGACTCCCGTCGCGGTGGCGGGGGTTCCGGCGTCGACGCGCAGGGACAGGGTGTCGTTGGCGCGGGTCAGGGTCAGCAGGTGCCACGCGTTGTCGCCGAACGCCCAGCTGGCCCCCGTGTCCTCCAGCTCGATCGTGGCTGAGGCGGACGTGGTGGCCGCGCGGGCGGTCAGCCGGTCCGTCGACGGCGTCACGCCGACCGACAGCAACGGCTTGCCGTTGGTGGACCCGTACGCCGACAGCAGCGCAGCGTTTGAGGGGTTCTTCGCGGAGTCGTAGCGGAACCAGAGGGCGAAGGTGAAGTTTCCTGCGCCGCTGTCCACGGCGGGGACGCAGGGCGCCTCCACACCCGGGAGGGCCGAGGAGACGCCGAGGGCGGCGCCGTTGATGCGCCCCGCAACCTGTACCTCCTTCGTCTCCGGGTTCGCGGTGCCGAGCAGGGTGCCATCGGCGCACTGGCCGGAGACGTCGTCCTGGATACGGACGTCCGTAAGCGACACGGACCCGGCGGTGTCGATGACCTCGAACGGAAGGTGGGCCTTGAGCGAGCGCGGGGCCACCTTCTCCGGCTCGGCGCCGCGCAGAGCCGGCCACTGCGTCGCGTCGAGCGCCTCGCGGTAGACGCGGAACTCGTCGAGGGTGCCCGTGAATCCGTCCTGGACGTCAATTTCAGCGGTACCTGTGTCGAGCTTGTCGCCGAGGCGGATGCCCTGGACGTCGTCCCTGCGCCAGGGGCCGAGCCGGCCGACGTCGACGGACGTGACGGCCGGTGCGATCGTGTCGACGGCGAGCTTGATCTCGGCGCCGCCGCGAGTGAGCACCAGGTGGTGCCAGGCGTCGTCGCCGAAGGCCGGCGTGGCGAGCTTGTCCGCCGGCGCGTCCACAGTCAGCGTCACATAGCCGCTCTCACCCTTCACGCGCGCCATGACCTGGTTCTCCGCCGGCTGCACCCGGATCCACACCTGCGATGTCGGATCGCCCACGCCATACGCCCACATCAGGGCCTGCTGCGGCGAGGCGGACGTGGATCTGTACTTGAAGAACAGGGAGTACGTCATGTCCACCGTGCCCGCGTTCAGCGACGCGGTCCACGGCAGGTCGGCGTGGCCCTTGGTGCCGCCCGCGCCTCCGTTGAGCTTCAGCCCCTGACCGAACTTCCGGGTCTCGAGAACGCCACCCGGACCGGAGGCGGCACCGTTACCAAGGTAGGCGTCGTTCGCCTCGACGGTGGTGTCGGGCGTGGTCCGCCCGGCGGCGGGCACCTTCTGCGGCAGGCCGAAACCCTTGGCCGCGAACGTGCCGGGAAGATCGAGCTCGTCCACCGTGAAACGGTTGAAGTAGATGTGCTGGGCAGAGAACGACGTACCGCTCTCATACAACATGCCAATATCACCAGCCGACAGCTCCGCCATGTCGGAGTAGCTGGCCCGGTCACCGAGGTCCGTGCTGACCTGCCCGCCCGGCGCGTCCTTCCAGGTCGCCCCCTTGTCTTCGGAGTAGCGGATCCTCATGCCCTCGCGCAGACTCGCATGCGAAGGGGTCGACATCAGGAGCAGATCACCCGGGGCGGCCCGGTAGGTCTTGCGCGGGGCGAGCACCGACACCTGGACATCGGGGCCCACCCAGCCCTTGGTGAACCCGAGCCCGGGCACCTTGACCTTCGTCATCCCGTCCGCGGGGTCGACCGCCTCGGTGGCGGTGACGTGCATGCGGTGCCGGGCCTCGTACTTCGCCGGCAGCGTCGTGTTGACGCGTACGTCATACGGGCTGCGGGCGCTGACGTACACGCTGCCGTCGGCGAGTTCGGCGACCACCGGCTCCCCGGGCTTCGCCACGGGAGACTCCGGGCCCCAGACCGGCCCGTCGGGATCGCGCTGCGGGGCCAACGGCAGGCCGGAGACCTGCTCGGCCCGCAGGAACGAGTCCTCGGTGATGCTGCTCTTCCAGGTCGCGCCCCGGTCGTCGCTGTAGAGGACGCCGACGCGCTGGGAGTCGTCGTCCCCGGTCTCGTACGCGCCGACGATCAGACGTCCGTGGTGCGGGTGGCCCTGCTTCTGGATCTGGATCCCGTGAGAGGGCCCGGTTCCGAACCACTTCTTGCCGGCCGTCAGACGCGGCACAGCCGTGGGTGCCCGGAAGGTGAGGCCGTCGTCGTCGCTCCGCTGCACCCAGGACATACGGGTGCCTCCGGGGAACGCCGGCTCGGAGTTGGAGAAGAGGAAGACGGATCCCCCCTTCTCGTCCGGCAACACGTCGGCTACGGGCGAGGGGTTGCCCCGCACCTGCGCGGGCCCGGCGGCGCTGGCCCGGCCGGAGAGGACGACCCTGATCGGAGACCAGGTGCGCCCCTCGTTGGTGGAGCGGCGCATGACGATGTCGATGGGGCCGCGGTCGGCGCACGACGGGGAGGTCCTGCCCTCGGCGAACGCGAGGAGGGTGCCGTTCTTCGTCGTCGTCAGGGTAGGTATACGGAAGCAGCCGTAGCCGGCGGTTCCGGAGCGGAAGAGGACCTGCTGGACGCCGAGGCGCGCCGCACCGGAGAGCTCGGTACCGCTCGCCGCCGCCGGCTGCGCGGCGGTGAGACCGAGCAATGAGGCGCAGGAGGCAAGGGCGGTGAGGAGAGCGACGGGCCGTCTTCGCGGCCGTGATCGTGACCATTTCATGATCACGAAGATAGCTGGCTCGGCACGCCCCGCAGTTGGGGCCGTCTCACTTCACCTGACGCCCGGCTCCACGCCCCCTCCGTGCAGGTGGTCGACGCTGAACTGCGTGCGGGTGAGGCTGTCGCCGAGGCACGCGACGCGTGTCGTCACGGCGCTTCCGGCGGGCCGGGCGTGCCGACGCGTTCGGTCGGACGGGTGTAGGTCCGAGGACGGTGGTCGGTGCCGAGGCTCGCGGTGATGGCCATGATGGACGTCGGGCCCTCCATGTCGACCGCGTCGTACCCCGGCCGGGTTGATGGTTGCCCGACCTCGGCACCATCTGCCGCGACCGCGGCGCTGTAAGCCTGGAGCACCTCCCGGTGTCAGGCGAAGCCCTCGACGGGTTTCGCTCTCGATCCCAGTCCGAGGTGCACGGGGGTGGTCCGCAGGTCCAGGGCGTTGCGTTCGTCGCTGACGAGTCTCATGCTGACGATCGTCACAGGACATCGATCGGGCGGTCTTGAAGGAAAGAGAGGAGGAGCCGACGCGGCGGGCAGACGGTGGCCGGCTACCCGGCCCCGAGGAGGACTTCGCTGCGGCGCCAGGCCGTCGGCGACCGGCCTGTGAACTCGCGCCAATCCCGGACGAGATGTGCCTGGTCTGCGTAGCCAGAGACGGTCGCCACATCGGCCCACGGGAGTGGGTCCTGCGCGGCCGCCAGTTCGTGTGCGTGTTCGAAGCGCCAGACTCGGGCGAAGCGCCGTCCCCCTCAGCCTGGCCGTCATAACGCTCCTCACAAGCTGCTTGCCTGAACGAACGACGCCGACGGGGTCCGGGCTATCGGCCCGGACCCCGTCGGCGCGCTTGATCCCGTGGGGGCCTTACGGAAGGGTGATCATCGTGGTGCCACCGTTGAAGTAGGTGCCCATGTTGGTGCGCACGGAGACCTTGCCGTTGGGCAGCTCGTAGACGAACAGGTCGGCCTTCTTGTCGCCGGTCGCGTCACCGAAGCGGAGGTGGCCGAGGTCCTTGCCGTTGACGAAGCGTCCCCAGCCGGCGGACCAGTTGGTGCCACCGTCGAAGTAGGTGCCCATGTTCTTACGGACGGAGGGACACCTATGCGCGACACCGGATGGATCATGGGGGCGGACCCGGAGTGGGGTTTCGACATCGGCTGGGGCGTGGACGTCGGGTGGGGCGCGGACCCCGGTTGGGGTAAGGCTCGTGAGCCCGAGTGGGGTGCGGCCGACTGACCTGGGCCTGGGCGCCGTTGTGGAGGAACTGGCAGGCGATCGTGCGCAGGATGGTGGACTTGCCGCCGCCGGTGCCCGCGTTGATCAGGACGTGCGGGGAGTCGTGGTCGAGGTCGACGGAGACGGTCTTGCCTGCGGCGCCGAGGCCGATCAGCGGGGCGGACTCGGGCATGGAGGCGAGGAGGTCGCGTACGCCGGGGTCGTCCAGGCCGAGCCGGGTGGGCGGGCGGTGCTTCTTCCTGATGAGGACGTGGGTGTCGCGTCCGGCCAGCCGCCAGGAGAAGGAGGGGTTCTCCAGGGCGAGTTTCTGGGTGACGACCTGGGCGATCTCCTCCCGCTGGAAGCGCAGGTTCGCCGGCAGGTCGATGCGGATCGGCGTCGTCGGCGGTGAAGTCGGGCGGCATGTGGATGTAGGTGCGGGGGTCGGTGTGCTCGGAGATTCCCAGCGGCACGGCGAGCGCCTGGTGCAGGGGCTCGATCCACTCCGTCGTCAGCTCGCGGCTTTCCCTGGTGGCCACCCGGTAGGCCATGCCTCCGGCCGCCGTGGTCAGGGCCGCCAGGGGGCTGCCATACATGAGTGCCTGGGTGAGGCCGTCGGGGTGCAGGAGGTAGCCGTAGCCGCCGCCGGCGGCCGCGGTCAGGACGCCGAGCCGGATGGCGAGGCGCTGCCAGCCGGGCCGGTAGGACGTCCGGCGTACGGGGCCGCTGACGTCCTTCGTCCGGATCCGGGTGCCGGGGCGCCAGAACGTCGCGTCGGTGCGCCGGACTCCGTCGAGGTCCTGCCCAGCGAGGAACCGGCCAGCGGCCGTGGACAGGTTGTCCAGAGCCTTGTCGAGGTCATGCGAAGGCTGGGGGCGGGACACGAGCGGCTCCTCGAAGGAGACGGGGGCAGGGGCCGTATCACTCTTCGGCAGGGTCCTCACCACGGTGCTGACAACGGTCGCCGTCAGGCCCTCACAGAGTGGTAACTCCTCATGGTGAGCGCCCGATGGGCATGCCAGAACAGGGAGCCGCACCTGTCGGACGGCTCCCTGCTCGCGGTCTTTATCGGCGACCTCCTTCGAGACCTTCTCTTCTTGTCGCTGGCGCCGGAGCGGCGCGCGACAGGTGACGCTTGCCTTCGAGACTCGTTGATCGTTTCTGCACGGCGAACGCGTTCGCCGGGGCCCGGCCGTGGCATTCGCGTGGCTGGTAGACGGTCCCGAGCCGGAGGTAGACCGCCCGTGGCGGCGAACGAGAATCCCACCGTCAGGAGGCGCCGACTCGGCGCGGAACTGCGGCGGCTGCGTCTGGCCAGTGGCCTGACGAGTACCCAGGTGGCCGAGCGGCTGATGATCTCCCAGCCCAAGATCAGCCATCTGGAGAACGGCCGCCGCATCATCAAACCCCGTGATGTGCGGGACCTCTGCGCCCTCTACGGGGTCAACGACGCCCAGTTCGTCGACGTGCTGATGCGCCAGGCCCGGAAATCGGGCCGCCAGGGGTGGTGGGTCGCCTTCGGCGAGGTCCCGTACGCCGTCTACATCGGACTGGAGACCGGCGCCTCCTCGATCCACTCCTACGAGTCCCTGGTGATGCCGGGCCTGCTGCAAACGCCCGACTACGCCGCCGCGGTCCTCGCGGAAACGATCCCTCTGGCCACGCCTGAACAAAGAGCTGCGCGTCTTCAGCTACGGCTGAGCCGCCAGCACCGGGCCCACCACCCGGCCCGCCCATTCCGCTTATGGGCCGTGGTCGACGAATCGGCACTCCGCCGCGTCGTCGGCAGCCCCGACATCATGCGCGAACAGCTTGAACACCTGAACCGCCTCAGTACCCAGCCGCACATCACCGTGCAGGTCCTCCCGCACGACGTGGGTGCCCACCCAGGCATCTCGGGACAGTTCTCCATCCTCGCGTTCGCGGACGCCCCCGGGAAGGGCACGGTGTATCTGGAACGGTTCACCAGCGACCTGTACCTGGAAAAACGATCCGACGTGCAGCACTACAGCGTCATGTACGAGCATCTCCAGGCCACAGCACTCAACCCATACAGCAGCCGCCGGTTCATCGCCCAAGCCGCTCGGGACCACGCCCGAACGAATGGCGCCAGTCCCCACCACCGTTCCTGAACGTCCCAATCGAGACCGATGCCACGATCCGGCGGCATCCGTTCTTCGAAGCCAGTGACATGTGCGGCTTGCTCGTCACTGGCTCAGGCGGTGCGGGTGGTGAGGCGCCGGTAGATGTCGTCGGTCTCGGGTTCGGTGCTGACGTCGAGGCGCCGGTTGATGGTGAGGATGGTCTCGTAGGCGGCTGTCACGCCGTTGTGGTTGCCCGCCTGGGCCTCGATGAGCATCCAGTCCTGGTAGAGCAGTTCGGCGCTGTCGTCGATGTCCAGGCCCTGGCGTACGGCACGGCGGGCGGCGTCGAGGTCGGGCCTGGGGCCGGTGCGGTGCCAGGTGGCGAGTGTGTGGGCGGTGTCGGTGACGCGGACAAGGATCTCCTGGACGCGGGCGGCGGCCCAGGCCGGCGGGGTGGCGCCGAAGGGGTAGCCGCGCACGAGCGCGAGGGCGGTCTCCAGGTCTCCGACGCCGGTTGAGGGTCCCTTGGTCAGGCCGCGTTCGGCGAGCGTGGTGAAGCGCTCCCAGTCGCACCGGACCTTGGGCGAGAGCTTGTAGATACCGGTGCGGTCCCGGGGGAGGTAAAGCGCGCCGTCCGGGTCGGTGCCGAGCTGGTTGCGCAGCTGGGAGATCCGGGTCTGAAGGGTGGGCTTGGCCCAGGGGGCGCGCGGGTCCATGGCTTCGCGGACGGCGTCAGGGGAGCCGGGCTTGAAGTAGAGGTAGGCGGCGAGCTGGGCGAGCTTGGGGCCGTGGCCGGTGGAGGAGATCCCGGTGACGGTGACCGGCCCGAGGATCTGGATCTCAGGGGCGTGCAGATCGGTCGTGTCGGCCGGCTCGTCGGTGCCAGGTGCGGTCTCGTCCGGTTCCTCGGCGCTGGTGGGGCTTTCCGCGGGCTCGGTCTGGGGCTGGGCGGTCGTGTCGGCCGGGTCCTCGGGCGTGGTCGTCGCGGGGGTACTGGGCGCGGGAGCCGAGGTGGTGTTCGTGTCGGGTTCGGCGGCAGGCGCGGGGATCGGCGGGACAGGGGCCAGGGCCCGGGAGGCGGTGAAGGCCGCGAACGGGGTGGCGGGCAGGGCGGTGGGACTGGTCGCGGCCGGGCCGTCGTCGAGGCCGATGGTGAGGGGCGGGACCTCTTTCCACGGGCCTTCGGCGGGCGGGGCGGGCTCCTCGGCCCGGCGGAGCAGGCCGACGAAGTCTTCGTAGTCGGCCTCGGGCAGGGACTGCACGATCAGGTCGGAGCCGAGGGCGTCGACGTACTGGGTGCCGGTCGTTCCGACGGCGAGGTGAACGGCTTCGTCGAAGGAGCCGAAGGCGCCGGATGTGCCCTGGGCGGGCACGACCAGGGCGACGGGGAGGTCGTGGGCGGCGGTGAGGGTGGCGGCCAGGATCCGGGCCTCGTCCTCCTCTATGTCGGCGGCGCACACCAGGGTCCAGGGGAGCCGGTCGGGGCGTCGTCGCCGCCGGCGGTCTGGCGCTGCTCCAGGAGGAGTTCGGCGAGGTCGGTGCGGGCGGCTTTGAGGTGGGGAACGGCACGCATGCGGCTCTGCGGGAGCAGGGAGGGCAGTTGGTCGTCGAGGCCGACGGTGATGATCTCGGAGTGGTCGCTCCAGGTACTGGTGGCCGCTTCAAGGGCCAGGACGCGGGCGGTGTCGCGTACGGCGTCGGGGGTGCCGTCGAGAAGGAGAACTCGGGAGAGGGTCAGGTTGATGAGGAGGTGGTTGCCGTCGGGGTCGGTGCCGAGGGTGATGAGGCCGGGGTAGGGGGCGGGGACGTGGGCGGCCGTCTCGGGGTCGAGGAGCGGCTCGGTGCGGTCGAGCGTCCAGCGTCCTGGGCTTTCCTGGGTGAACGGGGCGGGTGCCGTAGTGTCCGTCTCGTCGGCGTCGCCGTCGGTCTCGGGTGCGGGGAGGAGGAGTTCGACGGTGCGGGCGGTGATGCGGGCGCCGGCCACCGCCGGGAGCTGGAGGCCGTGTTCGGTGGCGTGGTGGACTAGGGTGCGCAGCGCGAGGTCGAGGAGTTCGAGACTGCCCGGGTCGGCGGCGGCGTGCAGGTTCTGCTCTGTGGTGGTGTCGGTCGTCGCGGGGAGTTCGCCGGGTCGGCGGCGGCGGCGCTGGAGCATGCGCTTGAGGCCGAGGGTGGCGAGCAGACTTCCGGCCGCGAGCATGCCGATGGCGGCGGCGTCACGGACGCCGATGCCGTCGGTGTCGTCTTCGCCTGTGGTCGCTTCGGTTGTGCAGGCGGGTCAGGATGGTGCGGCAGGTGTGCACGATGTCGAGGTCGGATGCGACCGCGCCGCTCCAGCGTTGGTCGTAGCGGTGGGACTGTGCGAGTGCCACCTGGATCTGAGGCAGGGCGGGACGTGCGGCCGGGCCCATGCGGTCGAGGCACGCAACGACCGTGGGTGCGGTGGCGTCGTTGTCCTTCCAGGCGTCCCGCAGCGCCGGCAGCACCGTGTCGGCCTCGCTGTCGCCGCCTATGTCCCACAGGGCCGACGCGGCATGGACGAGGGTCCACGAGTCGTTCAGCACGGCTGAGCCGTTCTGCTCGTTGCGCCTGTTCTCCTCGACCTGCCCGGCCAGTATCTGCCGCAGACGCGGCAGTACGGGAGCGGCGGGAGGGCCGATCCGGCCGGCGAGGTCCATCGCGTCGAAGTTCCGGTGGTGCTCCAGGAGGCCGTTGAGCAGTGGCACGACGGTTCCGGGGCTGCGTTCGAGTCCCCAGAGGGCGCTCGCCGCGGCCGTCCGGAGGGTCACGTTGTCCGCCTCGGTGAGGGGACGGACCAAGTCCAGTGCGGAGGAGGCGCGGGTACCGAACAAGGCGAGCGCCTTGAGGGCGGCCTGTGCGGTGTGCCACTGCTCGTGCCGGACGGCGGCCCGGAGGGCGTCGGTGAGGGCGGGCACGGCCGCCGGATCACCGAGCCTGGACAGAGCGGTAGTGAGGCTGGTGAAGCCGAAACCGGGCTGGTCCCGGGAGAGGTCGATGTCGGCGAGGTGGCGGATGAGGCGGGGTGTGAGTTCGGAGGCGGCCTGGGGCAGGTGGCCTGCCGCGTTCACCGCGCGCCAGGCGTCGGTGCCGGTGTCCAGCGCGGTCAGCAGGCTGGGCAGAGCACGTTCGTCTCCGAGGCCGGCCAGTGCCACAACGGCCAGCTGGTGGGCGCGGCGCACCTCGGGGTGGGGGCTCGCCCACGCATCTGGGCGGTGCTCGGTGCGGTGGTCGGTGACGTAGGCGGCGAGGGCTTCGCGGGCCGGTTCGGCGAGGGCGGCCAGGGAGCCGAGGGCCTCGGCAGCGGCCGCGGCGGTGTAGGCGTCGCGCGGCGCAAGGCAGTCGCCAATGAGCCGTACGAGACGGGTGTGATCACCCCGCCAGGAGGTGATCAAACGGCGTGCCATGTCGATCGCGTCGTACCGGGTGCCCGGATCCGGACTGCTCAGCTGCTCGGCGAGCAGCGCCGTCCGGTCGTCGAGGCGCGCGTCCAGGGTCTCGTGGAAGGCCGTCAGCAGAGCGGTGGTGGGGGCGTGGACGCGTCCGTGACGTTCAAGGTCGGCGAACGCGGCGACGATGTACCCGGGAACATCCGCGTCGACTTCGGGTTCGGGCTCGGAAACACACGTGCAGGGACGCGAAGCGTCCCTGCCCTCCTTGTTCTCCTCGGGCGCGGGTGTCGGGGTGATCTGGCGGAGGAGTCCGATCGCGGTGGGCACCGTGCGGTCGTCGATGCCTTCGGGAGCGCAGCGGGCCCGGTGGACGAGGGCCGCAAGGCGGGTGTCGGGGTCCGTAGCACTGCTGTCGGCCAGGGCGTCGAACCATCGCCGCGCCGGTACAGCGGCAGCGGGCAGGCGGAGCACCAGATCCGCCATCGTCCGCACCACCAGCCCCCGCGCGGCGACCCCGCTCTCCTCTACCAAACGGTCCCGCAGCAGCGCTACCGCCCGCTCGGCATCGTCCAGGAAGAGCCCCAGGCTCTCAATCGCAGCCTTGCGCACCCTGGGGTCGGGGTCACTGGCGTAGGAGACGAAGGCGTCAGCGTGCTCGCGCATCAGGTTCGCGGTGTCCGGGTAGATCGTAGACTCTGCGCCGTCGGGGCCGCAGATGACGGCGTAGATCTCCTCGGCGTCGATTACCTCCCGCCCGACACTGAGCAGCAGCGCAACGACCGCCCCACGATCAGGCGTCGCCGGATCGTCCGCCATGGCGAAAAGGAACGGCAGACTGGCCACCGTGCTCGTATATACGCTCCCCTGGTGGAGGGCCTGGTTGTAGAAGTCGCGGAATGCCTTGTCCCGGACCTCGGCGTCAGGTGAAGCCATACCGAGCAGCCATCCCGGCACATCGTCCGCGGGACCGTAGGCGTGCTCCAAGGAGGCCCAGTCGATACGTTCCAGGTCATTGATCATGACCGGCACTATGCCGGGCAGCACTGACATCCCCCGGCAGAACGTGGGCCAGCGCGTTGAGGTCGTCCCACGCCTCGGCGCGCTCCTGGATGGCCTTGGCCAGGGCCGTGTGAAGGCGCTCGGCGCGGGCACGCTGATGCGCCTCATACTGCGCCGAGCTGGGGAAGCGGGACGCGTCGAAGCCGTCGGTGACGGGCGGGGCGTGCCAGGGGTCTTGTCCGCGGCCTACGCGTCGAGGCTATCGGCGAGCGCCGGGCCGGGGATGCCGCTGCGGATGCGCCGGCCGTCGCACGTCCAGTGCAGTACCGCCGCGGTCCAGGTCCGGCTCCAGCGAGCAGCAGGCACAGCAGTGCCCCGGCCCTGATCGGGGCCGGGGCAATGAGAGCGGTTCGGAGCCCACCCGTGTACAGCGCAAGCTACGAGGTCGACAGCCAATGCTCCCCGGGGGTGCCATGGCGAACACCACGACGCCAGCGGGGCTGGCTGTACCTGGTGACCAGTGTCCACGCGGCGCGAGTGGTGTCCTCCACCCACGCGTGCCCCGCAGCGGGGAGACCGCTCACCCTGCGGAGCCACTTGATGTGGTCTTCTGGGATGTACGTATCGGGGTGGCTCGACGACGCGGGAGCTGCCTGCATGAGCTACAGGCAGCTCCCGGACTCTGTGACGGGCCGTGCCCCAGCTTGTGATCAGCCGATGGCGCGGTTGCTGCCCCAGCCGACGCCGCTGGCGGCGAAGCGGGATCCGTGTTCGGTGCGGCCGCCGGCGTAGAAGTAGAGGTATCCGTCGGATGCGACTGCCCAGATGTCTGGGATGCCTTCGCTGTCGCCATGGGCATCGGGGGTTCCCATGATCTTGGGCATGGATGCCTTGTCCCAGCCTCCGGTTCCGTACGTCTCGTCCCGGCCGGTCTTGGAGTCGGCGGCCGTTGCCAGCGAGTTCAGGTCGACGCCGCCTCCCGTGCCGGGCTTCCCGTGTCGCAGGAGCAGGCCGCGCCCGGTTTCGTCGGTGCGGAAGAGCAGGTCGGGTACGCCGTCGCCGCCAAAGTCGGCGACCATGACCAGGTCGCGGCTGGCCCAGGGTGAGCTGGTCAGCATGCGGGCTTCGGTGAAGGAGGCGCCGTTGTAGCCGATGAAAACCCAGAGCTGGTCGCCGACGGTGGCGAACAGTTCAGGGCGCCCGTCTCCGGTGACGTCACCTGTGGCAAGGAGTTGGGTGTACGTGAAGGAGGTGTTGGTGGGTGCGTTGGGCGGGAGGAGGAGTTCGCGGCGCTTGGTGGTGTTCACGGCGCCGTAGCCGTCGCCGGGATAGACCCACAGCTTTCCGCCGACGCCCGCGATGAGGTCTTGCAGGCCGTCGCCGCCGTAGAAGTCGCCGTTGTGGGTGATCAGCGCGCCGGAGAAGTAGCCGGAGACCGGGGCGATGAACGCTTCTTCCGTGTCACCGCCGTTGGGGTCCTTGGCAGGGTTTTCGCGGTACGCACCGGACATGGAGTAGTCGAGGTCTCCGTTGCCCTTGAGGTAGTTCACGTCTGTTCTGTCGGCGTGTGAGGGGTAGAGGCGGAGGTTGCCGCCTGAGGTGATCGCCAGCAGGTCGGGGTGCTTGTCGCCAGTGAAGTCGCCTGCCGTGTCGGCCTGATCCCGGGGGGTCACGTAGAAGAAGTACTTCGTGGGTTCGGAGACGTGGTCCGCGCCGTCGACGGCTCTGACGTAGAGCACGTTGGGGCCGGCGGCCGGAGGCTTGGCGCCGGAGAGCATTGCCTCCACCGTGATGGGGGCGCCGGCTGTCCGGGCCAAGGAGTAGGGGTAACTGTTGGCGTTGAAGCCGTACTCATACCGCTTGACGTCGGGGTTCAGAGCCCGGAAGTAGAAGGTGCCCGCGGTGCCGAACTTCTTGGTGGACCAGTTGTCGGCGTCCTCGGCTTCGTTGCCGAAGGCGTTGTCACCACCGTCAGCGTTGGGGAAGTCCGTGGAGCGGACGCGCGGCGCCTTGGGCTTGGCGTTGTCGAAGATGAAGCGGCAGGGAACCGTGCCCGGCGCGTACGCCGAGGTGGCGCCGGCATCGTCGATGGCGCGGACCGACCACGAGTACATGGTGTCGTTGACCATGCCGCTGGTGGAGAAGCTGGGCGTGGTGCGCAGGGCCGCGCTGGTGTCGCCGCCCACGGAGACCGTTCCGGTGGACTTGAGCATGTCGCCGGTGGTGGACCACTTGTTGGTCGGCCACATGGTGAAGTCGAGGAGGTCGAGGTTGTCGTCCTTGTCGGTGGACCTGGCGGTGAAGTTGATGGACTCCGAACCCACCCTGACGTACGGGGGCACGGTGGTGCATTTGAAGTCGGGGCCGAGGTCGAGGTTGGTCGGCTTGCTCGGCGGCCGGTTGTAGATCAGCGTGAGGACGGGTGCGCTCTCGCCGTTCGCCTGGAACTTCTTCCAGGCGTACTGGGACTTCTCGTCCCGGGCGCGCATCCCGAACGTGATGGTGCTCTTGCCCTTGTTCGCCGTGATTTGCGAAACCGAGGTCACGTCGAAGGTCTCGTAGGCGTCGCGGCAGCCCGACTTGTATCCGTGCGCGAAGCTCCTGACCGGTGCCGCCAGGTTGCCGTCGGTGAGGGCGGGGGCGTTCTTCCAGTTGGTGCGTCCGTTGATCGGTCCGGTGTGGTGGACGCTCATGGACCGGGCGCTGCACGACCAGGAGTAGGTCTCCAGCACGCGCAGGGTGGCCTTCTGGATCTTGGCGCCCTGGAGGTTCTTGTCGAAGGCGATGTTGAAGTACGAGCGGGAGGTGCCCCAGGTGTCGGACTCGAACCCGACGCGGGCTTCGTGCGTGCCGCCCTGGTTGAAATCCTTGCCGTTGAAGAAGGTGGCGTTGGGGTGGCGGCTGTAGGCGGTGGTCCAGTCCTGGGTGTGCTTCTTGACGGTGGGGTCGATGAAGACCGGGTAGACCGTGGTCGGGTCGTTGAGGAAGTCCTGGTGAGGAGTCAGCAGCCAGTTCCCACCGGACAGCTCGGCCTCGACCACTTCACCGTGGGACTCGGGGGACGGCCCGTTGAGCAGGGGCAGGCTCAATGTGGCGGCCGCGCCGGACTGGGACGGCGCCGGCGTGGGCTCGGCCGGGGCTGAGGGAAGCGGCGGATCGGTCAGCGCGGGGGCCGCCTCGTCGGTCGCCGCGGGCAGCACTTCGCCCTCGGGGTCGACCTGGTCGTTGGCCAGGTCCTCGGTCATGCTGGGGCTAGGCGCAGGCGCCGAGCTCGTGCTGATCGCCGGCTGCGGCGCCTCGGACGCGGTCGGCTGGGACGAGGCACCCAGCTCGCCGTCGGTGACAGCGGGAGCACCGCTGTTGTCCCACATGAGCGGGGTCGGCGACAGCGCGACCTCGTCCCCGTCCGAGTTCTCCGCCGCGACGATGCCCGATGTCGGGTCGAGGCGGAAGGTCAGCGTGGGCGAGGAGAGTCCGTAGGACAGCTGCGCGACCCGCGGGTCGGCAGCGGCCTGACGGTTCTTCAGCACGATCAGCTGCGCGAACCCGTCGTCGTCGGCAGTAAGGACCAGATCCGCGCCCGGGAATATCTCCGGATACAGCGCCCGCGATCCGTCGATGATGGGCGTGGGCACCGGGCCCGGCCAGGTCAGCTGGATCTGGTGGGTTTGGGTGTCGCCCACCGTCAGGGTGACCAGAGGGCTCGCCACCTCATCCGCAGCAGCCGCCGGCAGGAGCGAAACGCGCCGGACGTTCGTGCGCGAAGCGCGCCCGGAGGAGCCGTCCTTGGCGCCTGCGGAGAACGTCACCCGAGTGTTGGTCGCCTTGGGTTCCCAGCCTTCGTCCGTCCGGCGCAAGGTGGTGTCGACCGGCTTCCACTCCTGGCCGACCTTCGCCCATATCGGGGAGGCGTACAGCTTCTTCGTCATGAGCCCGTCGGGGCGGGCCCATGTGGTCGAGCGAGCGGTCCGCAGCGCCGTCACCTCGACCTGCTTGCCGCTCTTGCGGGCCTGCGCGGACGCGACGTCCTGCGTGACCGTCTTGGCTTGCTGCTGCCGGGTCTTGTCGTTCTTGCCGGCGGCGGGTGCCGGGGAGGCGTCTTCGGAGGTCGCGGCCTCGAAGCCCGCGTAGGTGATACCGCCTGCGGCGAGCGCGGCGGCAACCACCACGGCACTCACCCGCCGACCGGGCAGCCGACGCCATGTCTGTCTCATTCGGTGTGGACTCCTTCTCGGCACCCGGGCACTCACGGCACCGGCTGAAACCACTGAGCCGGCCATGACGTGTGGATGAGTGAGTCCGCGGCGGAGCACCTTCCCGCAAGGGCATGACTGGGCGAGCCGATGATGACCCATCAATCTCGCGCAGTCACCCTGCGCGTCGCCGGGGCAGGGATCGCTGTCAGCAGGTCGCGAACGCAGGCCCCGGGAGCGAGCGACGCCCATAAGCCCTGAGAAGGGATATCCCGAGGGGAACAATTAGGCGTAAACCGGGGTGAACAGTCGTCAGCGCAAGACACTTCAGGGGTAGATGTATTAATCATGCTGTTTGCCGGGCTTAGTGGGTTGCCCTCTCATCTGCTGGGGAAGGAACCGCTTAACCCTTCTCTGTGCGGGACTACATCGTTACGCTCCGTGACATTAATCACGTAGAGCAGTCACGCCCTGGCGTTCCTTCACGACACGCCCGCAGAATCTCCCAATCTGAAGTGTCATCACCTGCGGTCCGCTCCGGTCCCGCTCCAAGTGGTCCGGGGGGACCCCACCTTGTTCGGTCGAATCCCGCCTGCACGCCGTCGCGTGCGGCGAACTGTCATACCCGCCCTGGGCGCAGCCCTGCTGGTGGGTCTGCTGCCTGCCCAGTCACTCGCCTTGCCACCCGACCCAGCGACGGCCGAGACCGGCCGGGAATCCCTCGAAACCGTGCCGCTCGACCTCGAAGCCATCGAGACGGAGAAGCCGGTCGAGGGCGAGACGCTCGAGAAGGACCTCGAGACGCTCAAGGAAGAGGTTCCGGCAGATCTCCAGCAGGCCCCTACCGGGACCACGACCCCGCCGCCGGCGAACACGGGCACTGTTTCCTTCGGTACCGTCCTCAGTGCAGCTCTCATGACGGAGACGACTGCCGATACGACTGCTGAACCGAAGCCGGTTCCAGGCGTCCCGGTCAAGCTCGGCCAGGCCGACGGACAGCCCATGCCCACGGGGACCTGGGCCGCCACGGTCATCGACCGGACCAGAGAGATCGACGCCGGTATGGACCGCGCGTTGACGGTCGGCACACTCGTGACCGTCGAGGCGCCCACCACCGGGTCCGTGCCCATCAAGGTGCAGCTGGACTACAGCTCGTTCGAGAATCTCTATGGCGCCGACTGGTCCTCCCGTCTGAGCCTCGTCCAGTTCCCCGAGTGCTACCTGACCACGCCGCTCGAAGAGGCGTGCCAGGCGTACACGGAGCTGGAAACGGCTAACGACGCCGGCACCGACTCGATCACCGCGACCGTCGACACGGCAGCCGACGGCACGACGACGCCCGCATCCTTCACCGGCGGCACGTCCTACTCCGGGCCCGCGATGATGCAGGCGGCCTACACCACCGCGACGCCCACGGCGACCGGTGGTGACAAGGCCGTCGTCGGCGCCGTCGACTCCGGTGCCGGAAACGGCGGCTCATTCAAGGCGACCCCGTTGGCCTCGAGCGGCAAGTGGTCGGCGGGAGGCTCCTCCGGTGCCTTCACCTGGAGCTACCCCCTGGTCATCCCGCCCGCACCGGCCGGGCCCGCCCCCAACGTGTCGTTCAATTACAGCTCGCAGACGGTGGACGGAAAGACGTCGGTCTCCTCCCCTCAGGCCTCGTGGATCGGCGAAGGCTGGGACTACGACCCCGGCCACATCGAGCGCCGCTACCGCGCCTGCAAGGACGACACCAAGACTCTCAAGGCCGGCGTACCCAACAACACCGCCAAGGCCGACAAGACCAGCGACCTGTGCTGGGTGTCCTACAACGCCGTGATGTCTCTCGGCGGCAAGACCACTGAGCTGGTGCGCGACGACGCGTCGACCACCAATGCCGAGACCGGCACCGAGACGTACCGCTCTCAGAGCGACGACGGCACC
The DNA here is from genome assembly GCF_051305195.1 of Streptomyces sp. Qhu_M48. Taxonomy (NCBI): domain Bacteria; kingdom Bacillati; phylum Actinomycetota; class Actinomycetes; order Kitasatosporales; family Streptomycetaceae; genus Streptomyces; species Streptomyces sp. Qhu_M48. Next base: position 4,080,985 of record NZ_CP195432.1, read on the forward strand.
CGGATCCGCCGCCACACGGGCGGCACGAACGGCGACAACAACGGCGAGTACTGGGTCGTCACCACGACCGACGGAACCGAGTACTACTTCGGCCAGAACAAGGTCGACGGCGGCCACGCCAACACGAACTCGGTGTCGACCGTTCCCGTCTTCGGCAACCACCCGGGCGAACCCTGTCACCAGGAGGCGTTCGCGAACTCCCGGTGCGGGACGAGCAAGCAGGCGTGGCGCTGGGGCCTCGACAAGGTCGTCGACGTCCACGGCAACGTGATGGTCATCAACTGGAAGCAGGAGAAGAACCACTACGCGGTCCGCGAGAAGCGGAAGACCCCGGAAGAGTACGACCGGTTCGCATTCCCGACGAGCATCGAGTACGGGATGCGCGCGGGCACACTGACCAATCCGGCCGCGAAGGTCGAGTTCGGCGTCCAGCAGCGCTGCCTCAAGTCCGACGCGGTCTGTACCCCCGCCAACTTCGACAAGACGGGCGACGCCGGCGCCTACCGCGCGTGGTGGGACACCCCGGGCTCTCTGAACTGCAAGTCCACCTCGAGCCTCTGCCCCGCATTCCCGTCGTTCTGGACCCAGATGCGTCTGGGCGCGGTGACGACATGGGCGGCACGGGCCGGTCAGACGGGCCTGGGCAAGGTCGACACCTGGAACCTGTACCAGTCGTTCCCCGAGGACTGGTACGACTCCTCCCCGGGCCTGTGGCTCAACTCCATCACCCGGACCGGCTTCGGCCCCGGTGACACCACAGGCACCAGGCAGTCCAAGGACGGCGTCAGCTTCGCCAAGTACACCGTGGGAACCACCTCCCCACTGCGCGGCCGGCTCAAGGACCAACAGCTCCGCAATCTCGTTCCCACCGGCTCAACCGACAAGCGACCCCCGTTCACGCGCCCCCGCATCGGCACGGTGGCGACCGAAACCGGTGGCAGCATCGAAGTCGAGTACACGGGAGGCTGCGCGACCGAACCGGCCGAGGACAAGGGGCAGGCCAACACGTACTGCTACCCGGTGCGCTGGTCCCCTGACGGTGAAGAGAAGACACCGGCCAAGGCGTGGTTCAACAAGTACGTCGTCGACTCGGTCACCGAAACCGACAAGGTCACCTCGCCGTTCAGCAAGCCCATCTACACCAAGTACCGGTACTACGGACCGGCATGGGCGAAGAGCAACGACGAATTCACCCGACCGGCATTGCGCACGTACAGCGACTGGCGCGGCTACGGCAGGGTCACCGTCACCAAGGGCAGCAGTGTCGGCGACGGCACGTGGTACACCCCGCAGTCGCAGTCGTTCTCCGAGGCCCGCTACTTCCAGGGAATCGGCGGCGAGATCAAGGACTCCACGGGCAAGGCCCTGCCCGTGGCCAACGAGCGGCAGTACGCGGGCATGACCTCGGAGACCATCAGCTATCTCAACTCCGACAGGCCGGCCGGCGGCATGCCGAAGGTCGTCAGCCGCACCCTGAGCGTTCCGGAGTCCACACCGACCGCTTCGCGAAGCCGCGAGGCCGAGGACGGCAGCGACCCCGGACCACTCGTCGCTCACAGAATCGCCGTCAAGCAGACCGACGCCATACAGACGATCGGCACCAGCTGGCAGGCAGTGCGGACGGCCACTCTGGCTCGAGACGAATACGGCCTGCCGACCAAGGTGGAGACCGCGGTCGTCAAGCCCAACGGCACCGGCGGCGAGAACCTCTCCGAGCAGACCTGCACCAAGACCGTGTACATCAACAGCACGTCGGACTGGCTCATCGGCCTGACCAAGACCAAGCGCACCACCGCCACCCCCTGCACGAGCGTCGATACGGCCATTCCCGCCACGGAGCTGAAGAGCTCGGTGGAGATCACCTACGACGGCGGCGCCCTCACCAAGGGCTTGCCCACCAAGGTCTCCGAGATCGACGCAACCGGAACCTCCCACTCGGTCACCACGACCACGACCTACGACCCCCTGGGCCGCATCCGCACGGTCACCGCACCGGGCTCCGGCACGACCGAGACCGAGTACACCCCCGGTGACGGGGGTGGCCCCGTCACGACCGTCAAGACCAGCAAGACGGTCAACAGCAAGGTCCACGCGACCACCACGACCTTCGACCCCGGCCGAGCGTTGCCCCTGACGGTGACCGACCCCAACGATCGAGTCACCCGCACCCAGTACGACGCGTTCGGCCGCCTGGTCAAGGGCTGGTCCGCCTCCCGTTCCTCTGGCGTCCAGAATCCCAACGTCGAGATCGGCTACCAGCCGGCCGTCGCCACTGCCACCGAGACCAGCCCGGCAGCGGTCACCGTCAAGTCACTCAAGGACGACGGCACGTACGCCACCCAGGTCACGGTCTACGACGGGCTGATGCGCCAGATCCAGACCCAGTCCGAGGCCGTCGGCCCCGGGCGGATCATCAGCGACACCAAGTACAACGATCAGGGCCTGCCCGAAGAGCAGACCAGTGGATACCTTGCCAAGGGCAACCCCGAGACCAAGGCCTTCGAGGTCAAGTCCGCCTCCCTCATACCCAGCCGGGTCAAGACCGTCTACGACGGCCTGGGACGCGCCACGCGCCAGACCACCTTCCACGGCGCTACCGCCAAGTACTCCTCGTACACCGGCTACGGCGACAACAGCGTCACCGTGGAGCCGCCCGGCTCCACCGTGCCGAAGACGACGACCACCTCTGATGCCCTCGGCCGTGTCACCGACATCCGCCACTACACCACCCTCGCCAGCAGCGGTCCCTACCGCACGACCACATACGGCTACGACCGGCGCGGCAACCGCACCTCCGTCACCGACCCGGCCGGCAACGCCTGGACGTACATCTACGACGCCCGGGGCCGGGTGACCTCCTCCACCGACCCCGACACCGGCACCACCGAGACGCACTACGACCAAGCCGACCGCCCGGTGGAGGTGAAGGACCACCTCCAGCAGTCGACCAAGACGACCTACGACACCCTCGGCCGCATCACCGAGGTGAACGGCGGGCCGACGACCGCACCGCAGATCAAGAGGTTCACCTACGACATGACCGGGGCACTCGGCCTGCCCTGGGAGTCGAAGCGGGTCACCAGCGCCGGCGAGTACATCGACCGAGTGACGGGATACGACACCGAGTACCGGCCGACCGGGCGCGAGACGGTCATCCCGCAGAACACCATGACCACGGGCCTGTCGGGCACCTACTCCTACGCGTACACGTACACGCCCACAGGAAAGCCGCTGTCGGTCACGCTCCCCGCGAAGGGGGCTCTGAACAGCGAGAAGGTCATCACCCGCTACACCGAGGACGGCCTTCCCGAGTCGACCTCCGGCCACAGCTGGTACACCACCGACGTCACCTACTCACCCTACGGCGAAGTCCTCCGCACCGTCTCCGGCGCCCAGCCCTACCGGGTCTGGACCACCAACTTCATCGACGAACACACCGGCCGCCTCCAGCGCACCGTCAGCGACCGGGAAGCGACCAACTACCACCGCATCGCCGACGCACGGTACGCCTACGACACGTCGGGAATGATCACCGCCAGCGCCCGGGAGCTGGCCGACGGGTCCGTGAGGACCTGGGACAACCAGTGCTTCACCTACGACGCCATGGGCCAGCTGGTCAACGCCTGGACGTCCTCCATCACACCGCCGTCCGTGACGCAAGGAGCGGTGGGCGGCACCGGCTGCAAGTCGGCGTCCGGAGCCACATGGGGCCACCGATTCGACGGTGCCGCCTCCAGCGGACCGGTCGCGGACGCCTCCCACGAGGCCGGCACCGCAGCGCCCGCCAACCTCACCGGCACGGCACCCTTCGCCGGCACCGTCGCCACCGGCACGACCGCCTACCGCCAGTCCTTCACCTACGACTGGCTCGGCAACCGCGCCACCCACACCGACCACGACCCGGCCGGCAACACCGCCAACAACACCAGCTACACCTACAACTACCTAGCAACCCAGCCCCACACACTGGCCTCCGTCGCTTCCGCAGACACCGCCAACAGCAGCACGTACACCTACAACTCCACGGGCACGACCCGAACACGCGGCTTCCCCGGTGACGCCCTGGACCAGAACCTCATGTGGACGTCCGAGCAGAAGCTCGAGTCGAACACCGTAGGCACAGGCACCACGGCCACGAAGACGACCTACGTCTACGACGCCGCAGGCAACCGCCTCCTGGAGAACTCCCCCACAGGCAGCACCCTCTACCTCGGCGAAACGGAACTGACCACCGACAAGGTCGGCCTGATCACCCGGGCGTCCCGCTCCTACGGCCAAACAGGCGCCCCCACCGTCGTACGCACCACCAACGGCACCACCACAGGCCACACGCTCAGCGCCCTGATCGCCGACCACCTCGGCACGGCCAACACCACGGTCGAGCTGTCCACCGGCCAGCCGGTCACCCGCCGCAGCTTCAAGCCCTACGGCGAACTCCGCGGCCCGAAGCCGACTACCTGGCCGAACAAGCGCAGCTACCTCGGCGTAGGCATCGACGACACCGCAACCGGCCTCACCCACATCGGCGCCCGAGAATACGACCAGAAAACCGGCCGCTTCCTCTCCGCCGACCCCCTCATCGACCTCGCCGACCCGCTCCAGATGAACGGGTACACCTACGCCAATAACAACCCCGTCTCAAAGAGTGACCCCACCGGCCTCGCCCCCATGGCCTCCGGCGGAAACGCGCGAGACGAAGACGACTACCATCGCACCAACGGCACCAACGTAACGGTGACATCCGGAGGGAAGTTCGCCCTCGGCGAGTACGTGGGATACCTCCCCGGGCCCTCGCTCAACGACACCATGTACTTGAAGCACGGCCTGGGAAGCGAGCCCCTCCCTGCCCCGACAAAGGGCCTCGCGAAATATCTGCAGATATACCACAAGAGCCTTAGCGCAGTCAACTTTACGGTCGATAGCGATAGGTACAATGAGTCATCCCTGAAAATAAGCGCGCATTTCACTGCCTGCCATTCAAAAGGCGTCGAATGCGCAGACGACCTACATGAGGAGCGCTACACTAAGCAGGCCCAAGAGTACGGCCTGGACGGCTCGGCAGCGAAATGGCGGGCGCCCCGCCAGAAGCCAAAGTCCAAGTCAACCGATTGCAATCACAGCTTCCTCCCCGACACCAAGGTCCTCATGGGGGATGGAAGCCGGAAGAAGCTCAAGGATGTAAAGGTCGGCGATGTCGTCATCGCCACCGATCCTGGCACCGGAAGAAGTTACAAGAAGCGCGTTGCCGAGGTAATCCGCACCGAAGACGACAAGAGTTTCACAAGCCTCACCATCTCCGTCAACGGGCAACTCTCCGAAATCATCGCAACGGACACCCACCCCTTCTGGGTGCCGGACCTTCGTGAGTGGGTCGAGGCTGGGAACCTCAAGGCCGGCCAGCTCCTGCGCACCAGCTCGGGGACGCATGTCCAGATAACCCAGGTCACTCGCTACATCAAGCAGCAGCGCACGTACGACCTGTCGATCGATGACATCCACACGTACTATGTGCTGGCGGGGGCGACGCCGGTCCTGGTTCACAACTGCGATGGCGACGTCAGTTGGGTCAATGAGAACGCCAACATGAGTTCCGCGGCGCGCGCTTATGATGCTGGGGCAGCGGGCTCCAGGGCTGGTGTAGCTCCGGCGCTTCAGTACTACAAGGCTGGCGGGAATAGCCTATCCCAGATCAAGTTTGACGGGTTTGATGCGGCCAATGGAGTGATGATCGACCGAAAGGTAAGCGTCACGACCTTCAACAAGACATACCGGCAGGCCACGAATCAATCTCTGGCGCTTGAGCAGAACGGTTATACGGGCCGGTGGGAAGTTCCCACTGAAGCCGAGGCTGTGCGGGCCCGAAGGGTCCTCGGCAACCTCCTGATCACCAACATTCGAGTGAGGGTCGTACCCTGATGGACGTTAACAAGGTCCTGGTTCGCGCATTCGTAAGCGTCGTCGTCTCGATCGACTTGACGGACGACGAAGACATTGATCCGGATATCGCAACGGACATTCTTGAACCTGCAGCTGCCCTGTTCCGTGATCTCTCGGAAGAGGGGCGCAGGGAAGTTACTTCCCTGATTCTTGAGTGCGCCGAACTAGAAGAGAACCCGGAGCGTAAGAGGGCAATTCTGGGGCTTCCAGAGGCTATCGGCCTTCTCGATGAAGGCTGATTCAGGGGCGCTTTCCTCGGATCGAAGCTGAACGTGCATGAAGTCCTCCCCGGAACGGCCCGGGGAGGACTTCATAGCATTCTGACGGCAACGCTGACGGCAACGTCAGCGGACGACGGCTGCGGCTGGTGGGTCGTCGGGGTCGTCGTCCTGGCCGCCGAGAGCGTGGCCCAGGGCGTCGATGGCGTCCCGTTGGAGTTGGAGTCGGACGTGGGCGTAGACGCCGGCGGTGACGCCGATGTGGGCGTGGCCCAGAAGTTCCTTGATTACGACGAGGTCGACGCCCTGCTCCAAGAGGAGGGTGGCGGTCGAGTGGCGGAGGTCGTGGAAGCGGATGCGGCGGAGCCCGGCCCGGTCGAGGAAGCTGCGGAAGCGGCGGGTGAGGTTGGCCGGGTCAAGAGGCAGTCCAGTCGGTGTGGTGAAGACGAGGCCGCTGTCGCTCCAGGCCGACCCGGCCTGTCCTCGCTCCCTGTCCTGCCGCTCCTTGTGCTTCTTGAGGGAGTGGAGGCATTCGGTGGAGAGGGCGATGCGGCGTTCGGATGCCCGGGTCTTTGTGGGCAGGAGGGTGAGGCCGCCGGTGCGGGTGCGCTGGAGGGAGCGGCGGATGGCGGCCGTCCCTGCGTTGAGGTCGAGGTCTTCCCAGCAGAGGCCGAGGAGTTCGCCTTTGCGGAGGCCTGTGCGCAGAGCGAGTTCGTACAGTGCGTACAGCCGATCGGCGCGGGCAGCGTCGAGGAACTGGCGGGCCTCCGTTCTGGTGAGCGGCTGGAAGCGCCTGGGCCGGTGCGTGGTGGGCTTCACGTTCCGGGCGACGTTGCGGGGCAGCTCGTCTTCCCGGACGGCGTGTTCCAGCACGGACTTGAGCACCGAGTGCACGTAGGTCACGGTCAAGGGGGAGAGCCGCTTCTGGCAGCACTCGTCGATCGCGCAGCACTCCTTCCGTTTGGTGTCGAGTCCCTGTGTGCAGCACTGGCAGGTGGTGCGGAGTCGGTCGAGGAAGGTGCGGACGTCCTTGGCGGTGAGGCGGGCGATCTTCCTGGTGCCGAGGCCGGGGATGAGGTGGAGGCGGACGCAGGTGGCGTAGCGGGTGTGGGTGTTCTCGCGGAGCCGGTGGACGGCGACGCTGCCGAGCCAGTAGGTCAGGTAGTCGCCGACGGTGCTGTCGGCGGTGGCGACGGGGAGGCCGCGGTTGCTATCGGCGATCTTCTCGGCGAGTTTGTCGGCCGCCTGCTTGCGGGTGGTGCCGTAGACGCGTACGCGTTTGCTGGTGCCGTCGGCGGCGAGGACGTAGCCAGCGGCTTCCCAGCGCCCGTCCTTGCGCTGGTAGATGGTGCCCTCGCCATTGGCACGGGCAGTCTTGCGCTTGGGGGCGGTCATCGGGCGGCCTCTTCCAGGTGGCGTTGGACGTAGTCGTCCAGGGCGTGGGTGGGGATGCGGCGGGCGCGGCCGATGGTCAGCGAGGCGAGGCGGCGGGTGCGCAGGAGGTCGTAGAGGGCGGAGCGGCCGATCTTGAGGTGGGCCATGGCTTCGGGGACGGTGAGGAGTTCGTTGTCACGCACGAGTGGTCACCGCCTGTTCGCGCGTCGGGCCGCCGCCGATGAGTGCAGCGAGGCGTTCGAGGTCGGGGGTGAGGCCGGTGCCGTCGTAGGCCCAGTGGGTGAGGACGAGGGTGGTCGGGTGGGCCGGAGGGGTGTGGCGGCGGTGCCAGGCGGCTCGGGCGGCCCGGAGGGCGCCGAGGGTGGTGGAGTAGGTGCGGGTCTTGGTGGAGAAGTGGCCGCGGAAGCCGAGCATGTGGGCCCACTTGCGCAGGTTCAGGTGCTTGAGGTCGTCGCTGGCGCCGAGGGCCCAGGCGGTGCGGATCATCCGGGCGGCGTGCTCGGGCACGGACTCGAACCAGAGATCTGTGATCTTCTTCAGCCGGTGGTCGAGGGTGCCGGTCGCGGCTTCGGTGCCCTTGGTGGCGTACTTGGCGACGTATCCGGCGACCCTGCCCTCGGTAATCGTGGTCCCGCCCTGGAAGGCGGCGGACCGGATGACCCGGGTGTCGATCTGCTCGCCGAAGGCGAAGGAGCGGGTGCCGCCGTTGATCTCCGGTCCGTCGATGTGGGCGCGGGTGGTCGCGATCCGAATGGCATCGGCGAGGAGTTCGGGTGTGGCCCAGGCGGGTGGCGGGGTGTAGGCGCCTGCGGGGCCGTCGAGGCGGATCACGGCGTGGAAGTGGATCAGTCCGCGCTGCTGGTACTCGGCGACCTTGGCGTACGAGACCCGGACGACCTTGGAGAGCAGTCGTTGTGGAACACCGGCTGCGGCGGCGATGGTGCGGCGTAGGTGGAGCATGAAGCGGGCCCACAGGGCGGGGGCGTGGGCGTTCCACAGCACGGCGCCGGTGTAGTCGTACCGCTCGGGGTCGAGCGGGGTGCCGAGGAGCGGGTCGCCCTTGGCGTGGGTGCGTCCGCAGCGGCAGCGGGCGGAGCCGCTGGTGCGTCGCCCGTGGACGGGGCCGTACGAGGGTGCGGTGAGGGTGGCGAAGACGCGGGGGTGGGTGGCGACCTGGTCGGGGATGCTCTTGCCGCCGCGCAGGCCGGCGGCGATGAGATGGTAGGTGTCCTGGCGGTAGAGCTCGGCGCAGGAGGGGCAGCGGGTGGTGCGGCGGTTGCCGCAGCGGACCAGGAGGTGTCCGGCGGGAAGTTCCTTGGACTTCAGTTCGCGCAGGATCTCGCCTGTGAGGGCGTCGATCTCGGTGCGCTGGCCTTCGAGCCGGATCGGCTGGGCGCAGCCACCCAGGGAGGACAGCTGCCGTACAAGGCCGAGCAGGTCGCGGTACCCGGTGAATGTGGGCAGCGCGGCCGTGGCGAGTTCGGGGCGGGGGATTGTGGTGGTCGAGTCGTGCGGTGGCATGCTGGCGGGACCTCTCTGCACTGCGGCACACACGCGTGCCGTGGATGGATGGGAGGGAGGCCCCGGCAGGGGCGAGGGTTTGGCGACTACACGCCCTTGCCGGGGATCACTGCGAAGCGGGACCAGGAGGCGGCGGTCACGCGGCCTTGTCCAGGTCGACGTGGTCGGGCAGGTCGCGGACCTTGAGCCCGGCGTTGCACATCAGGTCGTTGATCTGCCAGCAGGCTTCGGTGGGCAGGTAGACCGAGCGCAGCCGGACGGGGGTGCGCATGTCGCCGACGGAGGCGATGGACACGCCCTGGGGCATGGTGCGGTCGGCGGCGGTGATGTCGAGGTCCCGGCCGTCGGGGAAGAGGTGCAGGAAGTCCTCGACTGTGTCGACGCGGTGGCAGATCCGGGCGGACAGGTTGGTGCGGATGGCGGTGGTGAGCACGTCGGCGGAGGGCTTTTGGGTGAGCAGCCACAGCCGGATGCCGAACTTGGCGCCCTGGCTGGCGATGGCCAGTAGTTCGGCCTCGAAGCGTTCGCGGGCCTTGCGGTCGGGGTGTCGGGTGTAGTTCGCCACCTCGTCGATCACCACGAGCAGTAGCGGCAGCTCGGGGCTGAATTCGGTGATGCGGTCGGTGCGGCCGGACCAGAACAGCCGCTCCCAGGCCCTGGCCCACGACGACGTGTTCTGCAGCGGCGGGTTCGCTTCATAGCCACGGCGTGGGCCAGGTCCGCCCACAAAGCTGCCGGGTCACCGCCCTGTACTGCGCCTCACGCCAGACATGCGGGGCATCCAACTCGGCTGCCATCGGGAGAAGAGGGAACGGTTCCCCTGGTGAACTTGTTCACCCGCCCGGCTGATCCGCCACCGACCACCGACATGTCACCAGCCCGCGGCCGCTATCTCTACGGGCGTGATCAAGAACATGCTGCGCGACCTGGCCGCGCTTTCCCTGTCCCTCACCCCCCTCATCGCGCCGGCGCCCGCGCAGGCGGACGAGGTCCTCCAGCTCGCCGCCGCGCTCGACCAGGTCCGCGTCGCCGACGAGTCCCGCGCCGGCTACACCCGCGACAAGTTCAAGCACTAGAACTCGGGTCTCGACCGAGGGGACGGTTGTAACACCCGCGCCGAAGTCCTCCTGGCCGAAGCCGTCGAAGCACCGACCGTCGCTGCCGGCTGCAAGCTGAGCGGCGGGGAATGGACCAGCTACTACGACGGCGTCGAGGTCAACGACCCTGGCAAACTCGACATCGACCACATGGTGCCCCTCGCCGAGGCCTGGGATTCGGGAGCGAGCGCCTGGACGCCGGCCCGGCGCGAGGCATACGCGAACGACCAGGACGCCAGCACGTCCCTCGTCGCGGTGACCGCACGCTCCAACCGCCAGAAGGCCGACCAGGACCCCCGCGACTGGATGCCGCCGCTCCCCAGCGCGCACTGCCGCTACAAATGGGTCGGCACCAAGCTCCGCTGGAATCTGGCCGCCGACAACGCCGAGATGGACGCCCTCGCCGTCTTCGCCCACGGCGACTGCGCGAAGACCGCCGTCATCTTCACCCCCGCCCCCTAACACCCGGTCCACCTAAGAGTCCTGACTCGACGCCCCTCCCCCGCGTCGCACGTTCCGACGGCGGGAGTGGGTCCGGGACCCCGGTAGAACGGTGGCCCCGCACCGAGGTGCGGGGCCACACAGGGCGGCGCTCCAACGACCAGTCGGCACGACTACCCCGGAGCACCGTAGCGGGCCTCAGCCGCCCGGTCCGCCGATTGCCGACGCGGATGACCCAGACGAACGACAGCGCGTACCGGGCCTTGACGGGTCCCGGTGAGGACTCAGTCGCCTTCGACTACGCGAGACGAGCGTTCCGATGGCGGTGGGATGTCTGTCTGCGCTTCGTCGCGCATCCTGGCACTCGTGCGGCTTCGCCGTCGGCCGGACGCTGGGTCGCCCCCGCCCCCGTACGCCAGGAGGCGCGTGGTCACAGGTCCATGTACTCGTAGTGCCGCAGGCGGGAGCCGGCGGCCTGCTCGGTCATACCAAGCACCTCGGCGATCCGAGCGAGAGGGAGCTGTTCGCTGCTGGTGACGATCCTGGTCGCGAGGGGACCGAAGAACGCGACGGTCGCCTCCAGCTCACCTGCCGCCTTCACCACCATGAGCGGATCGTCGTCGACGAGCTCGTCCAGGCGCTCGCGCAACTGCCGCAGCAGGCCAGCCAAGTCTTCGGGGAGAGGCACCGCTCTTGCGGCGACCTCATCCAGGTGGCTCTCTCAGTCCCGCTCGGGCCCGGAGGTGTCGTAGGCGTCGAGGTCGTCGTGGTCGACCTGCTGCCAGTCGATCGGGAAGGTGCGCTCGCCGCGCCATCCGCATGCGCACCTGCCTCGCATCGTCGTCGCCGTCGGCCTGCGCACCGTTCCGTCGTACACCCACCAGTCGGTGAAGCTGGGGATATGGCCACTGCTGCCCATGTCGATGTAGACCGGTCCCGGCTCGCTGCCATCGGCCAGCAGCACCCCGATCTCACCCACGTGCGAGTCGAACCCATCACGCTTCCAGGACACCCCGGTCCGCCTCCTCGTCTGCACAGGGCGTACCGAACGGCCACCCCCGTATCCGCGGTGGAGCGTCAAGGTGTTGCCGCGCAGTGAGTTGGCATATCCCAAAGGCACATCGGTTGCGCGCGTCACGCTGCGCGCCCCCTGCCCGCCTGGAAGCAGGCACTCGGCAACGCCGTCGCAGGGACCCTTGGGGGCGTCAGGGCCGTGTGCTCGGTGCGGGCCTGTTTGGCGTCGATCGTGACGAGTTCGCCGTAACGGGCGGAGCTGGCCGAGCAGCCGGCTGAAGAAATCGCGCTGGATGGCGGCGTGGCAGTCGGAGTGCTTGTCGCGGGAGGGGCGCCGGTTGTGGGCTCTGGCGCATGCTCTTGATCAGAAGTTACACCGAGCGACACACGTCTCGTTTGCCCCTTTCACGCGCTGCTGGAGTTCTCCTGTTCCCAGGCCTGGATGATCTCGATAGGGATGCGCCCGCGTTCAGGCAGGTCGTAGCCGTGGGCGCGGGCCCAGTCGCGGATGGTGCGTGTGCTGACGGACGGCCGGGCGGCTGCAACCGGTGTGTTGCTACGGAGAGCTGAAGCGGTGAAGGTGGCCCCGCGGTCAAGGAGGTCCTTGGGGAACATGGGGATGTGTGTTGTTCCGCTGAGAGTGGCGACGAGGAATTCGGTCAAGGACCCGTCGTAGATGAACCAGGGGGCGCGCAAGGCTTCGTTGACTGCGACGGTCCACTCGTCCGGGGTGCCGGCGGGCTGGGTGACCCAGAAGAGGTAGTCCCCGTTGCCCGTGACTCCCATGGCGAAGAGGTCCTCGGGAGGGTGCGGCAATGCCCAGGGGTGTCGGGCAGTTTGTCGGACCTCTTCGATCTGCGTTCGTAGACGGGCTGGCATGGGCCCGGTCAGGTCGGCCCACTCGCTGGGGGCGTGAGGCTGGTACAGGGTGATGAAGTCGCAGAACTGGCCCGGACCGTAGGTGGCGACGAGTTGCTTGTAGTCCTGGGGCAGGTTCATGCCCAGTGCAGCCTCGATCCGGGACCAGTCAGGGGCTGGCGGGACGGTAGGGGGAGGTGGGCACAGGGCCGTCAGTGCTGTGAGGGCAGTCATCCGATTCCTTGGAGGCTAAGGACGGCGCCGGGGGCGGGGCTCGTCGTGAGCAGGGTTGTTGAGGATGGACCCCTCATCGAACAGGAGGTTGCCGTCCCGGTCCTTTTTGGCTCCGAACGCCTCGAGCTGGATGGTCTTGGGGGGTGAGTCAGGATCATCGTTGACGTACTCCAGGTACACGCTGTACTGGACGACATCGTTTCCGGCGACAGCGTCGTACTCACGCTGCTCGAACATGCTCATTTCTGGCGTGTTCGTCGGGTTCTGGGAGATCGTGAACAGGTTGTCGTCATGATCACCGGATCCGCCGAGCTGCCGCGCCAGCATGTGCCCGCGGGCCTGTCCCTTGTCCGGCTGGTAGCCAGGAGGGATGATCGAGTTACGGGCGTGTGTGCCTTCATCAAGCATGTTGCGGGTGATGATGGCGTGCATCTCATAGGGACGTCCGTGCTCGTCGCGAACCCACCTGACTTGCCCCGCCCATGTCGGATCCGGCTCGCAGGCTGCCAGGCCCAGGGGGTCAGCCAGAATGAACGGGTTCGCGACATAGGCGTAGGGGTTGATCGACGGAGCGATGCCCAATGGGTCGGGCGAGAGGTACCTGCCCGCTTCGGGGTCGTAGTAGCGGTTGAAGTTGTAGTGCAGGCCCGTCTCGGGGTCGAAGTACTGGCCCGGGTAGCGCAGCGGGGTATAGGCGGTGCTGTTCTTGTTCCACTGGGTGGAGCCCCAAGCGGTGCTGCGGGCTCGCCAGGCCAGGGACCCGTCGGCCGAGACCATTTCCGTGGGGCTGCCCACGAGGTCGGTGACGATCGCGAAGAACCGGCGATCGACCTCCTGCTGAGTGCCGCCGGCCTTCATTTCACGCTGGCTCAGGGGGTTTAGTCCGGCGTAGTCCCACACCAGGGTCGCGTCATCGTCCTGCTGCTCGGCCAGCTGTGCGCCATCCCAGCGGAAGGTAGTGGTCTGTGTGACTTGCTCGTCGTTCTGACCTAGAGCGTGTCTCCTTGGTCCTGCGTCGGTGCCAGGCGGCACTGATGGCGCTCTTTGAATCTCCTCAGGTGCCGCTCTTCAGGTGGCCAAACCTGCTCAGGTGATCTCCCCACCCTTTGCGTGATCTTCCCGGCGTGTCGAACTGGTGCCGGCGTGTCGTGGAGAGCCTGCGTGAGCACGGAGTTCGGCCTGTTGAAGGGCCCTGGATGCTCACCTGGGAGGAAGACGTGGATGCTCACGCACTGCGTCGCCAGGGCTGGTCGATCTCGGCGATCGCCCGGCACCTGGGGCACGACCGCAAGACGATCCGCGCATATCTGAACGGCGAGCGAGTCTCTGGATATCGCCGCCAGTCGCCGGACACGTTCACGCCCTTCTTGGAGTACTGCCGCCAACGGCTGGCCGATGACCCGCACTTGTGGGCATCGACGCTCTTCGACGAAGTGGTGGAACTCGGCTATTTGGGCGGCTACTCTACCTTCACCCGTGCCTTGCGGCGATACAAGGCACGACCGCACTGCGAACCATGCCGGGCTTCGAACGGTCGCGACGTGGCGATCATCGCGCATCCTCCGGGCGAGGAGATCCAGTTCGACTGGGTCGAGCTCCCGGACCCGCCCGCGGAGTGGGGCGTCGGCGCCAACGCGCATCTCCTGGTCGGCGCCCTGGCTCACTCGGGCCGATGGCGGGCCGTACTTGCGGAGGCAGAGACCTTCCCGCACCTGGTGCAGTCAATCGACGCCGTGTTGCGGCGCCTGGGCGGAACCGCCCGAAGGTGGCGGTTCGACCGGATGGCCACCGTCTGCCACCCGCCGACCGGACGGGTCCTGCCGGGCTTCGCCGCCGTCGCGAAGTACTACGGAGCCGGCGTCGATATCTGTCCGCCGCGACGAGGAAACCGCAAGGGTGTCGTCGAGAAGGCCAACCACTCAGCGGCCCAACGCTGGTGGCGAACCGTCCCGGACGGCATCAGCATCGAGGCAGGCCAGAACGGCATCGACAAACTGGCCGTGCAGATGGACAGCCGCAAACGCAAGCTCGACGGAACTTCGACCACGGTTGCCTCGCTCGCCGAGGCCGAGCCGCTGCTGGACCTGCCGACCCGACCGTTCCCCGCCGAGCTGGAACAGACGCGCGTCGTCAGCCCCCAAGGACTGGTTTCCTTCGCCGGCAATCAGTACTCGGTCCCACCTGGTCTGACCGGCGCCCACGTCACGGTCCGGATCCGACTCGGCGAGGACGACCTGCATGTGTTCACCGCCGGCCGCGCGGTCATCGCCCACCCCCGCCGGGCACCGGACGGAGCCGGGCAGACCATCCGGGACGCCGGACACGTCATCGCCCTCGAACGAGCCGTACTTGCCTCGTTCTCCGACAAGGCGCCCTGCCGCACCAAGGTCCGTCGGCCTCCATCGGCCGCGGCCCAGGCGGAAGCCGAGAAGCTTCGCGGCCGACCTGAATCGGATGTCGCGAACCGGGTCGTGATCGACCTGTCCCACTACGCCGCCGTCGCCGACCGGCTCCGGCAGGCCCCCACCCACGAGGACCAGGAGCGAGAGAGTGAGTGACCCCATGCCGATGAGCGAGGCCCGCCGCTACCAACAGCTGCGAGGCCACCTGTCCTATCTGAAACTCAACGACGCCGCCGAAGCCCTTCCCCGCGTCCTGGACCAGGCCCGAGCCGAGCGAATGACCCTCACCACCGCCCTGGAGAAACTCCTAGAGATCGAGGTCGAGGCGACTGAGGCACGCAAGCTCTTCTCCCGGCTGCGGTTCGCCTGCCTGCCAGAACCGTGGACCTTGAACGACTTTGACTTCGCCGCCCAGCCCGGCGTCGATGAGAAACTCATCCGCGACCTGGCCACCTTGAGGTTCCTCGACAACGCCTCGAACGTCCTGCTGGTCGGCCCGCCCGGCGTCGGCAAGACGATGCTGGCCGTCGCACTCGCCCGCTCCGCAGTCGATGCCGGCCACCGCGTCTACTTCACCACCGCAGCCGAACTCGCCGCCAAGTGCCACAAAGCCGCACTCGAAGGCCGCTGGTCAAGCATCATGAGGTTCTTCGCCGGACCCCGCCTCCTCGTGATCGACGAACTGGGCTACCTCCCACTGCCGGGCGACGGCGCTTCAGCCCTCTTCCAGGTGATCAACCAGAGGTATCTGAAGTCCAGCACCATCCTCACGACCAATGTCGGCATCGCCGACTGGGCAGGCGCTTTCGGCGACGCGACCGTTGCCGCCGCGATGCTCGACCGGCTCCTTCACCGCGCCGCCGTGGTCGGCATCGACGGACCCTCCTACCGGCTCCGATCACACCAGTCCCACGCCGACAACCTCCGCAAAGGAGTGACCGGACGTGCAGGTTGAATTCCGGGAGTGCCCCATCTGCTGGACGTCATTCCAGGTCAACCGCAATGCTGCAGCCCGGCACACCTACTGCACCCCCCGCTGCAAAGCAGAGGCCGCTCGGCGCCGACGCCGACGCCGCGAACGCGACGAAGCCGCCGACGTCGCTGAAGGCGAACCGATGACGCCAGCGTCGCCAGACCCGACACCACTCGCGCCCACGGCCGTCCGGAACTGCCCGCACTGCGACAAGCCCGTCACCATCGTCGCCCTGCTGGCCACCCCTGAAGCCGCGCGACCCACCATCCCAGCAGCAAGTCGGGACGTGATCCCCATGCGCAGACACTGACACCGTCCGACAGGAATTGGCAGGACACGATCAGTCGCCGTTCACTACTGTCACATGGGAAAGGATGTGGACATGGCACTGGTCAAAAAGGGATCGCGGCTCATCAACGTGGACGGCACCACCTACCGATGGCGCCTGCGCGGACGGCCGACCTACGACCAGGGACTCGTCCACTGGCCTCTCACCTACGCGGTCGAGCATGCGGACAACCCAGGCACCACACTGGTGATCACCACCAACCAGCCGCATCCGACCAACTGGTTCGGAACCCCAAGCAGCCCAGTCCTGCCATCCCAGGTGGCTGCCGCCATCCGCACCGCTCTCACCCAGGGCTGGACGGCCGAAAGCCCCGGCTCACCCTTCCACCTCGACCAGTCAGCAGGGTTCGTCTCGTCCCACTGACGCACCCGCACTCAAGGACTCACCGACAGTCGATAGGTGAGTCCTTGTGCTTTCCGCTCCCCACATTCCCCAGTTGATTCACTTCGTGAACCAACTGGGACGAAGAGCGACACTGAGGAATTTTCGGGCTCTGACCGCAATTTCGTGAACGATCTTCGACCGGGGCTCGATCGCTGGTCAGAACGGAAGATCGTCAGCGCCGCCCCAGTGGGCTTCCGGATTCGCCGTCGGCGACGCTGTGGTGGTGCCTTGTGGATCGCAGACCGCGAATGCGTCTCGCCTCAGGTGCAGGCCCGCGATGTCCTCGCCCCATGTTTCGAGCGTCTCGATCGCCCGTTCGCGGTACTGCCAGAGCTCGCTCACGGCCAACGGGTCCCGGAGAAGCGGGACCAACTTCTCTCGGTGATGGTTCAGGCGTGGGTCGTCCAGCAGAGGGATGCAGGCAGCGACTGCCGCTTCGCGCACATGCGGGTCTGAGTCGTCGAGGAAGACTGCGACCGCGGAGTGGAGCGAGGGCCGAATCAGGCAGGTCTGGACGAATGGAGGGTATTCCTCCGGTGGGAAGCCGACGCTGCGGCTGATCGTGGCGGCTTCGTCACTGGCCGCGTCGGCGACCGAGCCCAGCCAGCCCAGCAATGCGGCGCGCAGGGGCCCAGGGAAGTCGTGGGGCTGCTTGTCGAAGGGCAGGCCAGCTCGCGGGTCGGTGAGGATCCCGGCCACGTAGAGGGCGGCGGGGACCGTCGCGTCATACAGAGTGTTCTGGTGGTGCACCACGTGGTGCAGGTAATCCAATGCCTCTGACCTCACACGCTGGTCGGCATCGAGGAGTTCGGCCAGGATCTGAGGAGCGTCCTCGGCTGACCCCATGCCGTGTTCCAGCACATCCCAGTCGGTGCCTGCCAGCACCACGGCAGGATCAGGTAGATCTGCGGGTACACCCACGGCATCGTTCGTCATCTCCGGATTGTGGCAGGGCCGACCGAAGCCGAGAGCACGGGTTGCAGACCACCCGGATCGGCGATGGGCAGATCAGGCCCGCGTGAGGATCCTGATACGAAGGAGCTCGAAGGAGGCTCGGCCGTACATCGCCCTCTTGAGGGTTTTGACTCTGTTGACGTGGCCTTCGACGACGCCTGAGCTCCAGTGAGCTGCCCCGAGTTCCGTAGAGTCCGGTGGTCTTGGTTCAGGCGGACTGCGGGGTCTGCTCCTGGGTTCACCAGAAGGCTTCCTCGTACTCGGCGGGCGGTACGTAGTCGAGCGCAGAGTGGAGGCGTTCTTCGTTGTACCAGGTGATCCACTGGAAAATCGCCCGTCCGACCTGGTCGACGTCCTTCCAGGGGCCCTGCATCTCGATGAGTTCGGCCTTGAAGGTGCCGTTCAGGGCCTCGGCCATCGCGTTGTCATACGAGTCCGCGACCGACCCGACGGAGGCAGAGGCGCCGATGTCCGCGAGCGGGTCGGTATACCGAATTGATACGTATTGGGACCCGCGGTCGCTGTGATGGATGAGGCCGGAGTCCTTCTTGATCCTCCACCTCCACAGCGCCATCTCCAGAGCGTCCAGCGGGAGCTCGGTCCTCATGTGGTTCGCGACCTGCCAGCCGACGATCATCCGCGAGTACACGTCCAGGACGAACGCCACGTACGCCCACCCGGACCAGGTCCGGACATACGTCATGTCCGCCACCCGCAGCTGGTCGGGCCGCGAGGCGGTGAAGTCGCGGTCGACCAGGTCCGGCGGCCGGGGCGCTGACGGCTCCGGGACCGTGGTGCGGCGCCGCCGGCCACGGATGACGCCCTCCAGGCCCAGCTCGGCCATCAGCCGCTCGACCGTGCAGCGGGCTACGACGACGCCTTTGCGCCGAAGCGCGCGGGTGATCCGGCGGGCGCCATAGGTGCCGCCCGACTCCGCGTGGATCTCCTCGATCAGCGGCATGAGCTGCTCGTCGCGGAGCCGGCGGGCCGACTTCGGCCGCTTCTTGCGGGCGAAGTACGTCGACGGCGACAGCTCGAGAACCCGGCAGACGGGATCGACCCCGAGACCCGTCTGGCGCAGGTGGTCTATCACCCGCTCGGCCTCGTCCGGGGACGGTCGATCTCCTGGGCAAAAAACACCGACGCGGCCTTGAGGATCTCGTTCGCCCGCCTCAACTCGGCATTTTCTTTGCGAAGTTGCCTGAGTTCGTCCTGATCGGCGGAGGTCAGCCGGTCGTCGCGTTCGCCCCGGTCGGCCTCGGCCTGGCGGACCCAGCCGCGCAGGGCCTCCTTGTGGATGCCGAGGTCCTTCGCGACGTGCGCGATCGGGCGGCCGGTGCTGCGGACCTCGCGGATCGCGCGCTCCCGGAGTTCGTCCGGGTACTTACGTGGTGCAGGCATGGTGCTCGTGGATCTCCTTCGCCAGGATCGTAACCCTGGCATCAGGGACTCCACGAAACGCAGTGCAGCTCACTGGTCGAGGTCGGTGTCACGGAAACGCCGGACAGTCTCGCGGTCGAGGTGGAGACGGCGGGCGATGGCGCTGATGGTCCAGCCCGCGGCGACGAGGTTCTGGACGTCAGCGTGGCGGTGCCGAGTCCGCTCCATGATCGGTGTCCGCGGGAGTTCGTGGAGTGGGAGCTGCATCAGGGGCGGCGCCTCCGGGATAAGACCGGTCACCTCGTCGACACGTTTGCGCAGGCAGGCGCGGTGCTGGTGGCAGGTCTTCTCCACTGCGGCGGCGAGGTTTTGGAGCAGGTGCCAGCGGTCGGCGACTTCCACAGCGTCAGGTGCGGCGTCCTTGATCGCGCGAGTGTAGGCCGAGGCCCGGTCGCGGCAGATGACTTCGGCGCCTGGATGCTCGCGGAGCCAGGCGGCGAAGCTCTCGGAGGTTCGGTCGGGCAGAACATCCACGACTCGACCGGCTTCCACGTCGACCAGGATGGTTCCGTAAGTACGGCCCCTTCGGAAGGCGAACTCGTCGACACCGAGCCCCCGCGGGGCTCGCTCCGGCACCGGCGGGGGATCCAGTAGCTCCAGCAGCCGCGTGCGTCCGGCGGCGAGGTGCATGCGGCGGCACAGCCGTTCGCCGGCCCGCCCACCGAGCTCGACCGCGACCTGACGGAGCCGGGTCTTCAGCCCGAGACTGGAGCGGCGATACCGCTCGCTCAACCCGCCGACCTGTTCGACGAACGTTCGCCGCCGGCACGCGGCCCGGTCGCAGAAGAACCTTCGGACCCGAAGCCTGACCAGCAACTCCTCCCAGACAAGGGCCGCTCGGCAAGGCACCGTTCATAGCAGGAATGCACCCGCCGAGCCCGGGCACTGCACCCCGGGCATCTGGGCGGCGGACCGCAAGCGGCAGCTACCACCACCAATACCTCGGCCGTGAACTCCACGGCCTCCAACCGCACATCGACGTCCGGGAACAGCACATCATCCAGCGAGCAAACCCCCACCAGCGAGATATGCCCTGCCGGAACGTTCCGCCACACGGCTCCTGACCTGGGATTTCACGGAACTCCGGTCAGAGCCTTGAAAACGGCCGGGGCCGCTCCTCGCCTCACTTGCTTGGCCTTTGAACTGTGCGAGGAGGGTCGGGTTCGAAGAGCGGTCCTTGATCGCCAGAATGTAGGTTTTGGCCATGACGGGTGACTGGCGGATGGACCGGATCGGGGCTGCGCTGAGGGACGAGAACCCGACGGTGCTGCGACGGTTGACGTCGGGGTTCGCGGTGATCGGGGATGTTCAGTTCCTGCCGGGCTACTCGGTTCTCCTCGTGGACGAGCCGGATGTGCAGCGGCTGTCGGACCTGCCGAGGGCGAAGCGGTTGTCGTTCCTGTCTGACATGGACCAGCTCGGTGAGGCGGTCGAGCGGGCCTGTCGGCGGCTGGATCCGGCATTCCGACGGGTCAACCTGGAGATCCTGGGGAACACGGACCCGTTCTTGCATGCGCATGTCTGGCCGCGGTTCGCGTGGGAGCCGGCCGATGTGGTGGACAAGCCTGTATGGCTCTATCCGCGTGAACGGTGGAGTGACGAGCAGTTCAGGCTCGGCCCGCAACATGGCGTGCTGCGGGAAGCGATCGGCAGCGAGCTGGACCGGCTGCGATCGGGGACCTGACTGTTGTGGGCCCGCCGACCGTCAGGTCGGCGGGCCCGGTGATCGGTGGCGGTCAGCCGACCGTTGGAAACAATAGTTTCCACTTCGGTTCGAGAGCAGGCTCGAACGAATTGGCTCCAATTGGAGCCAATCTCCCCGCGTGCGCGGGGGCAACTGTCCCCTGACATCCAACCGAGGCGGTTGACAGTGAACCCAGCCGTTTCGGCTTCCATAGCAGCGAACCTAGCCACCAACTTGACGTGGGCTTGCTAATTGATGCTCGGTATCGTGTCCGTACGCTGAGCACGATTGCGCTGAACTAGGAGTTAGGGGCGGCGGGTTGGCAGGGGAAGCGAGGGTAGGGCGAGTCGTCGGTGGGCGTTATCGGCTTGTCGAGGGGCTGGCGTCTGGTGGGTTCGGGCGTGTGTGGGCCGCGTACGATGAGACGTTGGGCGTGGAGGTGGCGGTCAAGGAGATCTGGCTGCCGCCGGCCGGCTCGGACGAGTTACATCGCGAGCGGGTGGCCCGTGCTACGCGTGAGGCACGTAACGCGGCGAAGTTGCGGGATCATCCGCACATCGTTGCCGTCCACGATGTGGTGGTCGAGAACGGCGTGCCGTGGACGGTGATGCGGCTGGTCGACGGGTGTTCCCTGGAGGAGCGACTACGCGCCGAGGGCCCATTGCCCGCACCGCGCGTGGCCGAGGTGGCCGGCGCTTTGCTCAAGGCGTTGGGTGCGGCCCACGTGATGGGGATCGTGCATCGGGATGTGAAGCCGGCCAATGTGATGCTCGCCCGCGACGGACAGGTGTTGCTGACCGACTTTGGTATCTCCGTGCATCAGACGGACACCGCGCTTACCTCCACCGGTGGGGTCATCGGCTCCGCCGAATACATGGCACCAGAGCGGTTGAACGGCATCGATGAGACGGCCGGTGATCTGTTCTCGCTGGGAGCAACGCTGTACCAGGCAGTGGAAGGCGTCTCACCATTTCGGCGAGAGACCCCGACCGCGACCCTGGCGGCGGTGGCATTGGCCCAGGCCCCGCCCCCGGAGCGGGCCGGCGCCCTCACCCCTCTGATCACCCGCCTGCTGGCCAAAGAACCCGGCGACCGCCCGACCGTCACAGCGGCCCTGGACATGCTGCGCGGCGGTGGGTCCACGGCGACGATCACGGAAAAGGTGGCACATGCCTCGCCCGGGACGTTATCCCCGCGAACGGAGGAGCGGGAAGCGTTGCGGGTCACCAATCTGAGCGGGGTGCGGCGCAAGGTCGCCAAGGCGGCCCGGGACGCACTGCGCGGCGGCGGGCCTATCACTCCGGCGTCCTCGCCAATGGAGGAGCGGGGAGCGTTGACGGTCACCAATCGGAGTGGGGTGCGGCTCAAGGTCATCGTCGATGGCGTCTGGTGCGTCAACGTCGAGAGCGGCGTCAGCAACACCGTTAAGGTCGAGCCCGGAGTGCACGCTGTGCGCTGCGAGCGGGTCCGAGCCACGCTGCCCGGTCGCGGCGAGCCGATTACGGCCCGGGTCGGCCGCGGCTCCACCGTGCAACTGTTCGCCCTCACGCAGGGCAGACACGTGATCCTGAGTACGGACCTGTCGCGCACCAAGCCGAGGATGACCGGGGGGACGGGGCTCGCGGTGGGGCTCATCGGGCTCGGCATCAGCCTCGTGGTCCTGATCGGGGCCATTCTCACCTACCGCGACACCCTCGCCGGAGATGGCCAGTTCGTCGCGAACGACGAGGAGGCTCTCTCGCTCGCGGTGACGAGCATGGGTTTGGGCTGTGCGGTGGGTGGCTTTCTGCTGCAGATCGGCTTCCGCGCAGCACGGAACAGACCGGAGTCCTTCCGTTCTGCCGCCAGAGCCTCACTGCTCCTCACCGGCGTCTGTGTGGCCGTGATGCTGGGGCTCTGGATGCCTCTCATATAAGGGGACGTATCACGTCATGGCCGAGTTGACGCCTTAGCCACCGGCGGGTGCACGCTGCCCTCGCCCGAGCCAGTCCAGCTCTGGTGTTGACATCCAAGGCAGTCGACCCAGTTCGGGGCGCTGCACACGACTAACTTCGCTGGCGAAGGACAGCAACGCTGCCGTGAAACAGAGAAATGGATCATCCCCGCGTACGCGGGGACCGGCCTACGACGTGGAGACAACTCTCCCACCAACAGGGCGCCGGCGGGGCCGGAACGGGCCGTCAGGCCGGGGTCGAGGCGGGCAGGACCGGGTGGTCGATGTGGTGGTGCTCGACCTCCACGCCGTACGCCCCGCCCCACGCGGCCCAGACGCGTGCCGCGACCGCTTCCGCGACCGCAACACTCCTGTGCCTGCCTCCCCTTCTCTCGCCTATTGCGAGCTGTTGCTTCGGTCATGGCCGGGCGTGCGCCCGTGCTGGGCGGGCCTGGTGGCGCCGGCCAGCGGCGAACCCATGGCGTCGGGGCAGCGAGAATGGCGGGATGGACGGACTGGGTGGGGCCCTGGAGCGGGCAACTGCAGATGGCGATGTGGTGGACGGCTGGCTCCAGGGGCTGGCGGGCAATCAGGTGCTGCCGGTGGAGATCCTGGCCCGGCTGCTGGAGTTCGACGAGCTGCCGATGCCGAGCTTCTGGCTCAAGCACAGGACCTTGGATGCCGCAGCGACGGAGCTGCTGGTGGCTTCGCCGCAGATCCAGCACCGGCTGGACGTGACGGAGAACGCGACGGCGGACGTCGACGTGCTGGCCCGGCTCGCGCGGGATCCGGAACCACGGGTCCGGTTCGTGTACGCGGTGATGCTCTTCGAGTACAAGCGCCGTATCCCTGCCGGGGTGCTGGAGATCCTGGCGCAGGACCTGGAACCGAAGATCCGGCGGATCGTCGGCGAGAGTGAGAAACCGCCCGTCGCGGTGCAGGAGCCGCAGCCCGTGCTGATGGCGGAGCAGCGGGTGACTCACCCGGATCTGGCGGTGCGGATGAAGGCCGCTGCTGATCCCGAGGTACCGACCGTCCTGGCCCTGCGACTGGCGGAGGATCCCGAGAACGACGTCCGGCTCGCGGTATCGATGCGGGAGGAGCTGACGGAGGAACAGCGCACGGCCATCCCTTGCACGGTGTGGAAGCACTTCTGGTCGCCACCGCCCTGGATCGCACGGCAGGCGACCGACCCGGAGGCGGCCCGCCGGATCGCGCGGTCGGCGCACGTCGGGCTGCGGCGGGTGCTCGCGGCTCAGCCGCACCTGGCGCCGGGCGTGGTGGCCCTGCTGGCCGCGGACGAGGACGAGTGGGTGCGGCGCACATTGGGCGAATCGTGCGAGGACGCGCCGCACGAGCTGCTGGTGGAGCTGTACGCCACGGTGCAGGACCGGTACTGGTCGGGGTACCGCAACCACCGCAACTTCGCCCGGCCCGGCTTGGCGCGGTTCGCCGACGACCCCAACCCGCGGCTGCGGCACGCCGCGTTGGACGACCCGGAGGCCGGGCCGGAGCTGGTGCTGCGGCTGGCCGACGACCCTGAGGTGGGTGGCTGGGCGGTGCGCGACCCCAGGCTGCCCGCCGATGAACTGCTCCGGCGGCTCACCCTGCCGGCACATGCCGCCGCTGCCGCAGGCAATCCGGCACTGCCGGTGGCGGTCATGCACCACCTGCTGGACCTCGCCCGGGCACGCTGACCTAGGTTCTGTCCGGCGGATCATGGCGTCGTAGGCTCCGGTTCATGCACAGCACCCTGACAGAGCACGCTCGGTGCCTCTATGGAGATGAGTATCGGCCGACACCGGAGTGCGGCCGGGAACACCGGGAGTACTACTTCGTCGAAGAGCTGACCTTCGCCGATGCGGACGCGATCCTCGCCATGTTGCGCGAGCTCTGCCCGCAGTACGTCGATGGAAATCTGCCTGTCTGGATTCGGAACCTCTCGTATCGACTGGTGCTGCTGCAACGGCCGAACAAGCCCAATCTGATGCGGGAGGCTGCGATGGTCCTGCAGATCTTCGGTCCCGACTGGGACGACGTTGCAGCGGACCTGATGAAGCGGGCTGACGCGCTGGAACCGGGCGGATCACGTCTTGAGCCAGAGGCGGATTGAAGCCAGCGTGACGGTGCCGTGGAAGACGTAGGCCCTCTTGTCGTAGCGGGTGGCGACGGCCCGGGAATTCTTGAGCCGGTTGATCGTCCGCTCGACCTCGTTGCGGCGCTTGTAGATCTCGCTGTCGAAGCCGACAGGCCGGCCGCCCTTGCTGCCGCGCCGTTTGCGGTTGGCCCGCTGGTCCTTCGGTTCGGGAATGGCGTGCTTGATCTGGCGTCTTCGCAGGTAGCGTCGGTTGCGGCGTGAGCTGTATGCCTTGTCGCCACCCAGGTGGTCCGGCCGGGTGCGCGGATGACCGCCCTGCGGGCGGGGAACGCGGATGCGCTTCAGGACCTCGATCATTGCGGCGCGTCGCCCCACTGGCCGGGCGTGACCAGGAAGGCCATCGGCCTGCATTCTCCTTCACCGGCGAGGTGGATCTTGCAGGTCAGCCCGCCACGGGACCGTCCGAGTCCTTCGTCGGGGCGGTGGTGCCGGGGCGTGGTCCTTTTTTCGGGACGCGTGGCTTCTTCTTGCGGGCTCCGGCCGCGTGCTGATGGGCCCGGCAGGACGTCGAGTCGACGCTGACCATGCTCCAGTCGATCCGGCCCGCGAGGTCGGCGTCAGCCTGGACGGCATGCAGGATCCGGTCCCACGTGCCGTCCGCCGACCAGCGCCGGTGCCGTTCATAGACGGTCTTCCAGCTGCCGAAACGCTCCGGAAGGTCCCGCCACGGTATGCCCGTCCGGACCCGGAACAGAATCCCGTTGATCACCGTGCGGTGATCGTTCCACCGGCCGCCACGCTGCCCCGACACCGGCAGGTGTGGCTCCAGCCGGACCCACTCGGCATTCGTCAGATCACCCCGCCCCATGCCGAGAACAACGAGCCACTGATTCGACAGTCACATGATCCGCCGGACAGAACCTAAGGGCTGTCCCGTAAATGATCTCCGAGTCTCCTCGGGCAGGCTTGGTGGTCGTGTAGCCCGCTGGCCTATCCGGCGAGGGCGAGGTTGTGCATTCGGGCGATGCCAAGCACAGCGTGGTGGACGCCGTCGCCTTTGAGGCGGCAATCGCGAAGGATCTTCCAAGTCTTCATACGGGCGAAGACATGCTCGACACGAGCCCGAACCTGCTTGTGGGACTTGTTGTGTTGCTCTTTCCAGTCGGGTAGTTCGCTCTGCCCGCGCCCGCGGCGGTGCGGGATGACCAGTCCGGTGCCCGGGTAGCCGCCGTCGGCAATCGTGAGGGTCCTGCCGACGGCGGCTTTGGCCCCTGATTCTTCCCATGCCTTGCAGTCGTTGCGGTTCCCGGCGAGCGGCCGGCCGACCACGACGACCAGGCGGGTGTCGGCGTCGATGACGACCTGGTGGTTGGTGGAGTACCGGTAGTTCTTCGACCGCTCGGCGATGCTGTGGTCCCGGGTGGGGACCAGGGTGCCGTCCACGATGAGCACGGCGTCCTTGGCGAACTGCTTGCGGGACTGGAGCGCGAACCTCGGCCCGAGGTGATCGATTTTTCGGTCCGCCGCTGACTTCGAGACCCCGAACAGCGGCGCGAGCTGCCGCATCGTGAGGTTCGTGCGCCAGTACGCTGCGACCAGCAGGGCCCTGTCCTCCAGTGGAAGACTCCACGGCCGGCCCTTGCGGACCACGTCCGCACCCTCGCGCCGCAGAACCGTCACCAGCTTCCCGAAGGCTCGTGGGCTGAGCCCGGTAAACGGGGCTATCCAGGACGGATCCGACGCCGTGATCACACCAGCCACAAACAGATCGTCGCATCATGCCTGCTGACCACGGCGCGTCTGTCCGTCGCCTCGGTCACCTGCCAGGCACGGACTCCCCGAGTACCTCCGCACCGACCTGTCGCGCCAGCCACTCCGCTCGGGGGAGATCCCCGAACTTGGACAGGTGCACGAACACCGTGTGCTCATCGGCGGGAGGCTCCCCGTCAATGTCGAGGCTGTTGAACACCACTTGGACTGCCTCGTACTTCGCATACGCCTCAAGATCGAGTTCCGGCACGTCTGGCCAGCTGCCGTCCCAGTAAATCGAGGCGGGGCCACGGCCCAGGGCCTGGACGAAGAGATCCTCCAGCTCATCACCCACCGTCGCCTCGGCGTCCACGCGGAACGGCAGCAACGTCACGAGCCCATATGAATCCCTGGGCAACGTGTCCGCCCGGTACTCATGAGTCCACTCATATGAGTCGAATGGCACGCCTTGTGCGTTGTAGACAGCCTTTGGCAGCACCCCCACCATCCTCCACACGTCCTCGGCCGTTTGCAGCTCAGCGGTCAGCTCGACAACCGAATCCCGCTTCTCCATCAGCGAGCACAGACGCCGTGCCAGCGTGAGCGTGTCCGCTGCGCTGGCACTCCTGAAGAGCGGGTACGCCCTTGAGTCACCCATGATCGCCACGATGTCACACCGCCGACACCGGCCCCAGGTGCGTGGTGCAGAAGTACGCGAGGGTAGCTCTCGGCCGTAGTTACGGGACAGCCCTTAGGTCGCCGGCGGTCACGTTCTCGATGTTGCGGAGGCTGCCATCGGCCATCTTGACCTTGGTGCCCGCCACGAAGCTGTGCTTGATGCAGAACGAGACAGCCAGGGCGAGGCGGGCGTCGATGATGGTCTGCAGCGATTTGAGGGTGTTACGGGCAGTGGTGGTGATCTCGAAGAACTTTCCGATCCCGGAACTGACGCGTACGACCGCTGCGGCGAACGCCGGGACCTTGCCAACTAGTACTGCAACGGTGTTTGCCGTGACTGGTGGCCAGGTCGTTCGTTGGTGTGTTCATGGGTGGGGAACTTGCTGATGCCCGGTCGTGGGCGGGTGAACTGAGGACTCTGCACGAGCGGTTCGTGCACCGTTTTGCCAGGCCGGAGCCGCGTGAGTCGGCGCTTGCGTATATGCGGGGACTGATCGCTCCGCTGGAGCGGAAGAACGGCTGGACGCTTGCCGAGGAGGCCGGGCATGCGGGCCCGGACCGGCTCCACCGGTTCCTGAACCGGATCGACTGGGACGCGGACGAGGTGCTGGACGACGTGCGCGAGTACGTCGTCGAGCACCTCGGAGACCCAGGTGCGGTGCTGATCGTGGACGACACCGGCTTCCTGAAGAAAGGGGTCCGGTCGGCCGGGGTTCAGCGGCAGTACTCCGGCACGGCCGGCCGGACGGAAAACTGCCAGGTCGGGGTCTTCCTCGCCTATGCCACCGGCCGCGGCCGCACCCTGATCGATCGGCGCCTTTACCTGCCGGCGTCCTGGACCGACGACCGTGAACGGTGCCGGCGGGCCGGTATCGACGACACGGTCGTCTTCGAGACCAAGGTCGCGATGGCGAGGGCGATGGTCCGCCGGGCGATCGAGGAGAAGATCCCGTTCGGGTGGGTGACCGCGGACGCCGGCTACGGCTACTTGAAAAGCTGGCGGTCCGAGCTGGAGCGGGCCGATGTCTTCCATGTCATGGCCACCACCCGTCACGACACGGTCGTCACCCGCTGGGCCATGGACCATCCGGTTCACGACCTGTTCCACGGTCTGCCGAGGCAGAAGTGGAAACGCCGCTCCTGCGGCAACGGGGCCAACGGACCGCGCGTCTTCGACTGGGCCAGGGTCGAGGTCCGCCCCTGGCACCGGGAAGACCGGCGGCACTGGGTAATCGCCCGCCGCAGCGTCCGCAGACCCGACGAGATCTCCTACTACATCGCCTACTGTCCCGCCGACACCACACTTGACCAGCTGATCTGTGTCGCCGGGGCTCGCTGGGCGGTCGAGGAGTGCTTCCAGACCGCGAAGCAGGAGTGCGGCCTGGACGACTACCAGGTCCGCCGCTATCCCGGCTGGCACCGCCACATGACCCTGGCCATGGCCGCCCACGCCTGCCTCACCGTCCTGCGGGCCCGCGAACTCGACACCGACAAAGCAGAAACGGATCCTCCGGCCTCGTCCCCCTCAGCCTTCCCGAACTCAGACGCCTGATCCATCAACTCACCCACCGCCAGACGGTCTCGGTCAACCACGTCCTGCACTGGTCGACCTGGCGACGCCGACGACAACACCAAGCCCGCATCAGCCACTACAACCAACGCGGCCACACACCCCCATAACCTGGCCACTAGTCACGGCAAACACCGTTGCAGTACTAGGACTTGTCCGGCCGATCATGGGGCACGGCGGGGCTTCAGTCTGTCGAGGTCATAGTCGGCCCGCGATGTCGTGTGCCAGGGTGACGGTATGGATTGGCAGTCTGAGAGCCCGGAACTCTGGGCATTTTTGGAGACCTTGCACCGCGGCGACATCTTGTCTGGCACCGTTGCGGCGATCGAGCGGTTCGGGGTCTTCGTGGCCCTGGACGACGGACCTGCCCATCCCCTCTTCCCCGGTGTCGGGTTCATCGTCATCCCCGAACTGTCCTGGCGGCACATCGACGCCCCCACCGATGTCGTTCACGTAGGCCAGCGTGTCTCGTGCGAGTTCCTCCAGTTCGACACCTACCACGCGGAGGCCAGACTGTCCTTGAAGGCGCTGGAGCCCGACCCCCTGCGGGCTTTCGCCGACCGCACGCCGGTGGGTCAGGAAATCCGCGGGACAGTGGAGAAGACAGTTCCCATCGGCGTCTTCGTCGAGCTCGGAGACGGGATCGTCGGGCTGATCCCCTCCAGAGAGATCGACGGTCGGCCCGCGGTGAGTCCGGTGGAAGGCTTCGGGGCCGGAGAGGAGATCACCGTCATCGTCACGGAAATCGACCTGCCGACCCGCCGAATTTTTCTTTCCAGGCCGAAGAGCGCCCAGCACGAAGGTGTCGTGCCGGCCACGTGACGGCCGGCGTGCTCCAGCCGTTGATGCGAGCATGGGGCGGGGTGATCTGAGTGATGCCGAGTGGGAACGGCTGCGGCCATTCCTGCCGGTCAGCAACCGGCGGTGTGGCAGGTGGCGGGATCACCGGCAGGTGATCGACGGGATCCTGCACCGGGTGCGGACTGGAGTGCAGTGGCGTGACCTGCCCGAACGGTTCGGACCATGGAAGACCGTCTACGAACGCCACCGCCTGTGGTCGGCCGACGGCACCTGGAAGCGTCTGCTCCAGCAGGTCCAAGCCTCAGCCGATGCAGCGGGTGAGATCGACTGGGACATCTCGGTCGACTCCACCATTGTGCGGGCGCATCAGCATGCGGCGAGCGCTCGCACCGACCCACCGCCGACGCCCGGGTCAAAGGGGGCCGAAGAGCCAGAACATCAGGACGAAGCGCCGTGGCAGAGTCTGCACGCCCGCCTGGTGGAGGTGGTGCTGGAGGCGAGGGCCTGGGCCGCTCGCGCGGCGGGTTCACCACCAAGCTCCACCTGAGCGCGGACGGTCGCTGCCGCCCGCTGTCCCTCATCGTCACACCAGGTCAGCGAGCTGACTGCACCCAGTTCATCGCGGTGCTGGAGAAGATCCGAGTCCCCAGACCGGGCCTGGGACGACCACGCAAGAATCCCGACAGCCTTGCGGCCGACAAGGCCTACAGCAACGGCCCCGTCCGCGAGTACCTGCGACGGCGGGGCATCCGCCACACGATTCCGGAGAAGAGTGACAGCCAGGCAGCCCGCCTGCGCAAAGGCTCACGAGGTGGACGGCCGCCCGGCTTCGACGAGGACCGCTACAAGAAGCGCAACACCGTCGAGCGGGCGATCAACCGCATGAAGCAGTTCCGGGCGGTCGCCACTCGCTACGACAAGCGTGGTTACGTCTTCCTCGGCACCGCCACTGCGGCGGCCGTCGCGATCTGGCTCCGCACATGATCGGCCGGACAAGTCCTAGGGTTGCCAGGGTCAGGACGTTAAAGAGAGTCCACAAGCAGCTTTCGATGTCGGGGCCCGAGAAGCACTTCTTTGCGTCCGGCACGCCGATCAGGTCGAGGATGATCTGGCCGCCGTTGGCGATGACCCAGTCGATTACGTCCTGGTTCGCGTCCGTCATGGCCCTGCGGTACTGGTCCACACAAGCCTGCCCACACTCCGCGAGCAGAATGGCTTCCTCGTCCGTGGTCAGAACGTATTCGGCGGTCGAGCCGCCAGAGGACACGACCTCCTCGCGGACTTCCTCGGCGCGCCGCCCTTCTTCGGCTTCCGCACTGTCGGCCGCCTTGTCAGCTTGGGTGGCGTAGTCCTGGGCGTTGGCCCCGGCCTGCTCCGCGCTGGTGGCGTACGTGGTGGAGCAGACCTTCGCCCTGCTCCACCAGTTCAAACGACTCGCCGTCCGATGGGCACGCCGCACCGAGCTTCACGACGCGTTCGTCTCCCTTGCCTGCAGCCTCATCTGCTGGCGACGCCTCAAGAAGCGCCGATCATGATCGTGTTACGAGCTCTAATCAAGAGTTTCAACCGGATCATAGGAAGTCTTGTCATGCATATACGCAAGCACGTCATAGAAGTCAGCGAAGAACCTACTTGATCCCTCTCCGATCCACCAGAACCGATACTCGCCGCCTAGAGCGAATTCGCCCATGAAGATCCCATCGCTTCCGTCTTCATTGATCGCAACGGGAAAGAATGGCACCCCTTCCTCAACGCCCACATCTTGCGGAGTACCGATCCCGTCGAGTTCATCCCTGTAGGAGATCGCCCTCTCACCCAAGCCGTCCGGCTCCCAATCAGAGCAACCCAGGATTATAAGCGGTAGCCCATCCATCCCATCAGAGACCAGGAGAAAGTCTCGATAAGACGACTCGATGTGACCATCTAGTCTATCTTTCAGCTCATCCAGCGAGGCCACGTCGGCAGGGCGACGCAAGACCGGAATGCGCGAAACCCCCAAAGGAGAGTCCGCAAAGTACTCCCTAACCGCTTTCTGAAACACTTGAGAGACAAGTTTCTGCATTCTCATCTACAAATCCTTACGGTCGCGAAATTTCACAAAGACCATACGGGCCACGACTGACGGTCCCTGAGACTCTGTCAGTGAGCCTCCTTCATCCTGTACTGGGGGGTGAAGTGGGCTGGTCAGCGGCTGTGGCAACGAGGCAGGGCCCCTCGTCGTTGGCGTGGTGATTCCACTCATCACACCGGCGACCGAAGGGGCCCTGTTGGATCCGTATCCAGCCACGCTCGATGTCTCGCACGAGCTCGTCGAACATGTCGCCTGGCTGCTGTACGAACACCGCCAAGCCCGCAACACCCGCTGGCCCAAGCTCGACTGCTTCCAGCAGGCGCTGCTGACCCTCGTCCATCTGCGCAAGAACGAGACGTTCTCGCAGCTCGGAGCCGGATTCGGGATATCCCAGGCCACCGCCTGGCGCTACGTTGACGAGGCATTGGACGTTCTGGCCGGCTGGGCGCCGGGCCTCCACGAAGCCCTCACCGGCCTTGGTGAAAGCGACCATGCGGCAGATCCTCATACTCGCGGACCGTGCCTACCAGGGCGCCGGCGCCACTTTTCACACCCGGCCCTGCGCAAGGTCCGGCACACGATCCTGCGTCTCATCGGCGACCACTACCGCCGCCCCCAGGGAACCCGCCGCTCCTGGCAGGGCTGCGACCTCGACCTCACCGGCGTCACCATCGACTTCACCGGAGCTACGTTCTCCAACGGCACGGTGACATTCAACGACGCGGTCTTCTCCGACGGCGCGGTGGCATTCGGCAGCGCGATCTTCTCCGGCGGCGAGGTGTTCTTCAACGGCGCGACGTTCTCCGGTGGCAGGGTGAGCTTCTTCGGCGCGGTGTTCTCCGGCGGCACGGTGTCCTTCCACAACGCGACGTTCTCCGGCGGCACCGTGTCCTTCAGCCGCGCGGCGTTCACCGGCCGCACGGTGTCCTTCAGCGACGCGACGGGGACACGCCCGCGTGGGCTTCTCGCCGCAGTCGGTACTCCCGTTCCTGCCACAGTCGACCTGCCTGAAATCTGGCTGTCCTAAGAAGCCATCTCATTTGGCGAGTCTGCGGTAGCAGATGAGGGTGCAGGCGATGCTGGTGAAGGCGAGGAAGTGGTCGGCCTTGCGTTCGTAGCGTCGGTGGAGGCGGCGGCAGCCGGCGAGCCAGGCCATGGTGCGTTCCACGGTCCAGCGGTGGTGGCCCAGCCGTTTCGAGGACTCGACTCCCTTGCGGGCGATGCGGTGGGTGATGCCGCGCTCGCGTAACCATCGCCGCAGGTGGGCGTAGTCGTAGCCCTTGTCGGCGTGGAGTTTGCCGGGCTTGCGCCGTCGTCGGCCGCGGCGCGAGCGGATCGGCGGGATGCCCTTCACAAGCGGGATCAGGGCCTGGCTGTCGTGCAGGTTGGCCCCGGAAATGCCGACGGATATGGGCAGACCCGACCGTTCCGTGATCAGGTGGATCTTCGAGCCGTACTTGCCCCGGTCGACAGGATTCGGACCCGTCAGGTCCCCCTTTTCAGGGCCCGCATGTTCACCGAGTCGATCGCGCACCGCGACCAGTCCAGCTCACCGCGGGCACCTAGTTCGTCGAGGACCAGGCGGTGGAGCTTGGCCCACACCCTGGCCTTCGACCACTCCGAGAACCGCCGGTGGGCGGTCGCTCCGGACGGGCCGAACGACGCCGTAGGCAGCTGCTGCCAGGTACAACCCGACGTGGCCACGAAGACGATCGCGGCCAGCACTTCCCGGTCGCCGTGCCGACGCCGACCACCGCCCTGCGGCCGCGACGGCGCCTCCGGCACCACCCGCTGGAACAACTCCCACAACTCGTCCGGCACCAACCGCTCAACGATCCCCACCATGACTCACAGAATACCGATGCACCCAAATGAGATGGCCTCTAAGAAGCCATCTCATTTGGCGAGTCTGCGGTAGCAGATGAGGGTGCAGGCGATGCTGGTGAAGGCGAGGAAGTGGTCGGCCTTGCGTTCGTAGCGTCGGTGGAGGCGGCGGCAGCCGGCGAGCCAGGCCATGGTGCGTTCCACGGTCCAGCGGTGGTGGCCCAGCCGTTTCGAGGACTCGACTCCCTTGCGGGCGATGCGGTGGGTGATGCCGCGCTCGCGTAACCATCGCCGCAGGTGGGCGTAGTCGTAGCCCTTGTCGGCGTGGAGTTTGCCGGGCTTGCGCCGTCGTCGGCCGCGGCGCGAGCGGATCGGCGGGATGCCCTTCACAAGCGGGATCAGGGCCTGGCTGTCGTGCAGGTTGGCCCCGGAAATGCCGACGGATATGGGCAGACCCGACCGTTCCGTGATCAGGTGGATCTTCGAGCCGTACTTGCCCCGGTCGACAGGATTCGGACCCGTCAGGTCCCCCTTTTCAGGGCCCGCATGTTCACCGAGTCGATCGCGCACCGCGACCAGTCCAGCTCACCGCGGGCACCTAGTTCGTCGAGGACCAGGCGGTGGAGCTTGGCCCACACCCTGGCCTTCGACCACTCCGAGAACCGCCGGTGGGCGGTCGCTCCGGACGGGCCGAACGACGCCGTAGGCAGCTGCTGCCAGGTACAACCCGACGTGGCCACGAAGACGATCGCGGCCAGCACTTCCCGGTCGCCGTGCCGACGCCGACCACCGCCCTGCGGCCGCGACGGCGCCTCCGGCACCACCCGCTGGAACAACTCCCACAACTCGTCCGGCACCAACCGCTCAACGATCCCCACCATGACTCACAGAATACCGATGCACCCAAATGAGATGGCCTCTAAGGGCTGTCCCGCAAAGATCTTGGCCCCGAGTGCGGAGCAGCCTGAAGAGCTGGCGAGATGCTCAACCGGTGGTTCGAGAGGTGTCCAGGGATCGGGCGAAGTCGGCGAGCGAGTGGAAGTCGTTCTCCCGCAGGCCGATCCGCGGGTTGACGTGGTGCAGAAGCCCAGGACCTTGGTGGTGGGCGGTCACGTAGGTCTGATCCAGCTCACTCTGCTCGTCGTCCACCCATGCGAAGGGACGGCCGCCCGCGTAGTCCACCAGCGGCCCGGTCTTCCAGTGGACTCCATCAGGGCTTTCTTGGAGCAGGACGCCGCCGAAGTCCACGAAGGGAAGTTCTGGAAGGCCCAGAACCGGTGCGATCCACCGGTTGGCGTCGTCCATCCATGTGGTGGCCCAGCACAACTCGAAACCGAGCTGGAGCAGGATTCGTCCGTGCTCCGGGTTGAGCCAGACTCGCAGGGGTCGTCGAGGCGAGAGGCCTCTGTCGTCCTCATGGGCGTCGTTCCGGGGGGACTCTTAGAGGTCCTAACAGAAGCTGTTGATCATGTGACTGTCGGCTTGGTTGGTCGTTGGTCCGTTCGTGGCGAAGAGAAACTCCCGACCGTGGCTCGTCTCGGACGAACTGTGGTCGCTGGTCATGCCGTTGCTGCCAGCCCCGGCGCCGAAACTGGTGGCAGGGCGGCCGCGGGTTCCTGACCGGCAGGCTCTGTGCGGGATCCTGTTCGTGCTCCACACCGGCATCCAGTGGGAGTACCTGCCCCAGGAACTCGGCTTCGGCTCCGGCATGACGTGCTGGCGACGGCTTGCCGCCTGGAACGAGGCCGGCGTGTGGGACCAGCTGCACCTCGTCCTCCTCAAGAAGCTGCAGTCCGCCAAGCAACTCGACTGGTCTCGGGCGGTGATCGACTCCAGCCATGTCCGGGCCGCTCGACGCGGCCCAAAAGCGGGCCCAGCCCGGTCGACCGAGCACGGCCGGGCAGTAAGCACCACGTCCTTGTCGACGGGCAAGGCATCCCGCTCGCCGTGTCGCTGACCGGCGGAAACCGTAACGACATCACCCAGCTGATGCCCCTGCTCGCCAAGGTTCCCTCAGTCGCGGGCCTGCTCGGCCGTCCCAGGCGACGACCGGACACACTGCTGGCCGACCGGGGCTACGACCACGACAAATACCGCCGTCTCGTCTGGGCTCAGGGCGTCAAACCCGTGATCGCCCGCCGCGGCGTCCCGCATGGATCCGGCCTCGGCGTCCACCGCTGGGTCGTCGAGCGGACTATCGCCTGGCTGCACGGCTTTCGCCGCCTACGCGTCCGATGGGAACGACGCGACGACATCCACGAAGCCTTCCTCGGCCTCGCCACCTGCCTCATCACCCACCGACACGTCCAGCGCCTTTGTTAGGACCTCTTAGTGTGGTGTAGCCGTCGGGACGCCTCTCCGGCTTGGCTGCGTAAGGGTTGAGCGGCCCGTCCACGTCAAGGAACAGCAGCGGTCGGTTCACGGTTTCCCCCGGTCTTGTGCACTGTGGACTGCCCCGATCAGCGTAACTGTGGGATTGCCTCGGCATTGGGCGGGCCTGAGTGATGATCATGATGTGGCGAGTGTGATCACGGCATCGGAGCCGTCCTGGATAACCCCGTTCGCGGGGCTGAGCCCGCGCTGCTTCGGCAAACTGCTGACCATGCTGCGGCGCGATGGAGCAGATGTGGTCCACCGAGGCCGGCCATGGAGTCTGCCGCTGGAGGACCGGGTGTTGCTGGTCACGGCCTATTGGCGAACCAACCTGACGTTGCGGCAGCTCGCTCCGCTGTTCGGCGTCTCGAAGTCCACGGCCGGCCGGGTCATCAACCACCTCGGCCCCCTGCTCGCACTCCAGCCCCGCAAGTGGTTCGCCAAGGACGCCGTGCTCATTGTGGACGGCACCCTGGTCCCCACCCGGGACCACAGCATCGCCGAGCGGTCGAAGAACTACCGGTACTCCACCAACCACCAGGTCGTCATCGACGCCGACACCCACCTGGCCGTCGTGGCCGGCCGGCCACTCGCCGGGAACCGCAACGACTGCAAGGCCTGGGAGGAATCCGGAGCCAAGGCCGCCGTCGGCAAGACCACCACGATCGCCGGCGGCGGCTACCCGGGAACCGGACTCGTCATCCCGCACCGCCGGAGGCGCGGCCAGCGCGAACTCCCGGCCTGGAAGGAGGAGCACAACCACTCCCACAAGCAGGTCCGGGCCCGCGTCGAGCACGTCTTCGCCCGCATGAAGAACTGGAAGATCCTCCGCGACTGCCGCCTCAAAGGCGACGTCGTCCACCACGCCATGCTCGGCATCGCCCGGATGCACAACCTCGCGCTCACCGGATAGGCAAGCCAGTCGCAAGGCGGGCACCATGCCCGAAGCGGCTTCAAGATCTTTGCGAGACAACCCTTAGAAGGTAGAACACCTCATGCAGCTAAGGAGTCAAGGTGTCCGGCAGGGACACCGGTCTGAAGGCGTCAAGTAATTCATGATCACAGGGATGTGTTGGGTGCGAAGGCGTACGTCCGAATCGGATCCAGATGTAGCTCGTGCGGACCCATACAGTCCGCGGCAAGAGTTGCCACGCCCGCCCCGCACACGCACGTCATGTTGGGGCCTCCAGTTCCAAGAGGTCCGCAGCAACCGTGGTGAATACCCAGAGAGCTGGCCAGCTGCAGGCTCGGCACGTCCTCCGGGTGCACGATGACAGAGTCCCGGGGGCCAGCGGGCACCATGTCGGTCATGCCGGGCGGCATGAGAAGAGCCCGGCTCACAAGTGCGGACACCGCCTGGGTGCCTGGGGCCACGAAGGGGGCGCCCCAGGGGTCCGGATCGATGGCGTAGCTGCCTCGCGGGACTGTCGAAGGCGCGAGCCGCGTCTTGCCGTGCCGGTCCCTGTCACGCACCGAGATGTCGGGGGCGCCCTGAAGCTCCTGCAGGTCCGGGGTGAGTTCGGCACCGCACTTCGCACAGTAGAAGACCGTCATACCAGCCGTTGTATCCCACCGACAGCATCAGTCACGACCGAGTTCTCCTACTCAATCCGCCTGTCCAGCGCAAACGGTGGGGAAGGCGATGGATTCGTCGAAGGGAACTCGGGTCTGAAGGCAGTGGTGGAGTTGGCCGAGCATGCGGTTGAACAGGTGCAGCAGGGCCTGCATGTGCCAGTCCCCTCCTGCCCGGCGGCGCCGGTAATGGGAGCCCGCGCCGGATGAACCGCTGAGGGAAGCGAAAGCCCACAGGTGGCCGACGTGGTTGAGCCGGTTGTTCTTGACGAACCGGCGTCCGACGTAGCGCCGCTTGCCCGAGGCCCGCGTGATCGGGGCGGATCCGGCGTACGCCTTCAGCCCTCCGGCCGTGGCGAACCGGCTCCTGTCGTCGCCGATCTCGCCCAGAATGCGGGCACCGACCTGGGGGCCGATCCCGGGGAAGGTCAGCATGATCGCCGCGTCGGGGTGTGAGCGAAAGGCCTCCTCGGTGGCACGCGCCAGGTCATCGACCGCCTCGCAGGCGGCGTCGAGCTGCAGGAGTAGGGCCCGTGCCTGCTTGCCCATGGCGTCTTCGACGAGGGGCAGCTGCCGCGGGGCCTCTTGACGGAAGAGCTGCTGGATTCGTTCGGCGTCCGTCTCGATGCCCCGGCGGCGGCCAGCTTGCCGGAGCATGGCGGTCAGCTTCCACATCTGCAGCTTCGCGGCCAGGGCAGGTGTGGGTGGGACGGCGAGAATGCGGCGGGCATCGGGCCGGGTCAGGGTTCCCGGCTTGTCCCTGAACGCCTCGATCATCGCCGGGAAGTACTCCCTGAGCAGGGACCGCAGCTGATTGGCGACCTGCTGGCGGTTCCAAACCGCGTCCTGCTGTGCGCGGGCCAGGACGGCGACGGCCTGGGCCAGGTCGGTGTCGGCGGGCAGCGGGCGGTGCACCGGCGCGTCGGTGCGGATGATGTTCGCGAGGACCAGGGCGTCACCCGGGTCCGACTTCTTGCGGCTGAATCCGTGCCGATCGCGGTAGCGGGAAGCAGCCATCGGGTTGACCGCGTAGATCTTGCGGGGGCCCTGCCTCAGCGTGGCGACCAGCAGGCCGCGGCTGGTCTCGATGGCCACCGGGATCGGCGTCTCAGCGGTGTCGCCGTGCTCGGCCAGCATGTCCAGCATGTCCAGCAGCAGCCGGTAGCCGTCCAGATCGTCGTTGATCCGGCACTTGGCCAGCAGCTTGCCCGTGTCATCGACGAGCGCGACGTCGTGATGTCCCTCCGCCCAGTCGATCCCGCAGAACACGTTGGATGAGCATGGATCCCGCCCCTTCTCCGGCTGGGGAGCGACGGGAACAGTCCGCGCCACCGTAGGTTGCTGCGCAGACGCGGAATCAAGGCACCATCCCCGAGCGCGTCGGCCAGTTCGCGGGCCGACGCCGGCGCCGCGAACGGCCCTGCGGCTTCGGCAGGGCCGTCTATCGACGCCGCAACGTCGTCGGACGCTGCTTCCACCGCCTCAAGCAGTGGCGGGGTATCACCGCCCGCTGCGACGAGCTGCCCGACCGGTACTTCGCGGCTATCACCCCGGCCAGCACTCTGATCTGGCTCCAGGCGTGATCGACGAGACGATGCCTAGTACCGGAAGCTGTAGTACGGGGTCCAGCTTGCGGTGTAGGCGCCGGGGCCGAACTCCGCCTTGGAGCCGGAGCATCCAAACTCGGTGTACACGGTGAGCCGTTCCCCTGTGTTGTTGTGGGGCCTGTAAGCAACCGTGTTCCCACCGAAGTTGCTGCACGTGCCGCTCGGCGGGTTTCTCCAGGTCCACTGAGTGCCCTGGGCTCCCTGCCAGGTCAGAGTGCCGGTGGCGGCTTGGGCGTTGGTGGACAGGCCCACAACCAGCATGGCCGAGGCCGCCACGGGCGCGGTTACCAAGCAGGCTTTTTTGACCCACTTCTTGAAAGTCATAAGAGTCCTCTGTTCGCATGGTTCCCCAACCGGGGATCGGCGGCAAGAAGATCACAGAGCTCCGGTTCGTAGGGGTCGCTTCGCCGAAATGGCCACCCGTTTGACCTAATAGGCGCCGGCATTGGCCACCACGCCGACCCCGGTTGGCGGCGCCGGCCTGGCACCGGGGCCCGTCGCGCTGGAACCCGAGCAGGGTGTTCACCCACACGCGATCACGGCCAACGGCTGGCCCCACCCGCCGCAAGCCAGGTGGTCCTACTGGTCAGCCCGCTGCTGGAGCAGCCGATCAAGCAGTGGCGCGGCCTGGCCACACGGACGGACAAACTCGGCATCGCCTACCAGGCCGCACTCCACCTCGCGGGCATCCTCATCTGGACCCAAGTTGACCAAAGAGACAGAACCTAGGGCCTGTTGAGAAAGTGGATCAAGGTTGTGCATGATCACGTGCCGTGGCGTGAAGGGACCTGACGGACCGGCAGGGGGCTCGGCTGGAGCCGTTACTGCCGGTGGGGAAGAAGCCGGGGAGGCCCCGGATGTGAGCACGTCGCACTTCCATGACAGGCCCTGTGGCATCAGCGCCAGGCGGGCGAACGCGTGTTCCGGAGTAGAGGGATCATAGGGCGATGAGCGAAAATCGAACCCCGACGGCGGTGCTGTTGCACGGCTGGCCGGTCACGGCCGACCACTGGCGGTACCTCATTCCGGCACTCAATGCCGCCGGTATCACCGCAGTCCCGGTCACGCTTCCCGGGCTGGGCACCGCTCCCGACTCCGGCGTGACCGACTTCCGCAAGACGGCACTCGCCAACGGTGTCCGGGCACGGCTGGCGCAGGAGGGCGTCACGCGCTTCGCCGTCATCGGTCACGACTGGGGTGCGACGGTCGGATACCTCATCGCGGCCCAAGCGCCGGAATCGGTCAGTGGACTCGTGGTCGAGGAAGAGATCCTTCCCGGTGTCGATGTCGAGATTCCCGAGGCCGGCCGGGACCACTATCCATCCTGGCACAGCCCGTTCAACCGTACGCCCGGCCTCGCGGAGAAGCTCGTGCCCGGCCGGGAAGCGGCTTACTACGGCACGTTTCTGGAACAGAGCGCCGGACCAAGCGGCCTCGACCCAGACACCCTTCCGGCCTACATCGAGGCGTACAGCACTCCAGGTGTACTGAACGCGGGGCTGGCCTACTACCGCACCAGGTCAGAAGATATCGACGACATTCAAGCCCTTGCCGCCCAGCCCATTCCAACGCCTGTCCTGGCGGTCGGAGGCAGACACGCGATGGGGACGGCAGTCGCGGAGGGAATGGCCGCCCTTGCCACCGATGTCACCCCACTCGTCCTCGAGCAATCCGGCCACTACCCCGCAGAGCAGGAGCCGGACAGCGTGAACCTCGCGATCGTGCAGTTCCTTCAACGGCACTCCTGACCCTCGATACCGTGCTCCGAGAAGCGGACCTTGAGTCATCAATGCACTTTCGCAACAGGCCCTACTGATCTTTTCGTTAGTTCTGTGGGGTTGGTGGGTGGATGGTGAGGCCGGTGAGGTACGCGACGGGCTGTCCGTGGTTGAGAATGAGGCCGGTGGCCAGGGCGGCGATGCCGGTGTTGATGTCCACGGCCCACAGCACGTCGCGGGATATTTCCAGGGCGTCCCCGATGAGCTGGAGCAGTTCGGTCTCGTCGTTCATGACGCGGCGGGACAGCAGCCGCTTGCCGTCGGCGTCGATCACCACGGCGTGGTGGTGCTTCTCGCCGATGTCCAGTCCGGCCCAGATCTCGGGCACGTTCCCCTCCGTCAGCTCGTCGTAACATCCGGTCCCGCAGACGACCTCGCCGACGTTGTCTTACGGAGCGATCGAGTCGCGTTTCCCAATTGGTGGTCGAGTCGTCGCGGGGCTCGGGGCGGGCAAGTTGCGTAAACCATGCCGACTGCAACGGGCAACGAGCCATACACAAAGCCCATGGGCTCCGCCGATCGTACGAGTGACCAGTTCGAACCCGCCAAGAAGGTAAGACAGGCAACGCACCCGGGCCGGTTCACCGGGGGATGCCACCGCGGCTTTGACGGAGTTGGGGCGGCCCGGCAGTACTCCCCCCAGAGCGCTCTGGGTGCCGGGCCTCACCCGTGCACGCCATATCGGCACGGGCTGAGAGCGACCCTAGCGACCCACGTCCGAACCCGCCCGCCGACGTCGAACCGGGCCGGTCGAGACGGCGGCCCGGTGACGGCCCCAGCCCGTCGGCCGCGCCCGGGTGACGGTCAGTCCACCCGGGCGTGAGCCGCCTCGGCCGGGGTTCGGGTGAGGGCGCACCGGATTCCGGCCCCGGACATGCTGCTCGCGGGCGAGGTCGAGGGAGGTCGGTGTGCCGGGACCTTCATCTGCGGGGCGGAGGTCTTCGGCGGTCAGGGTGCTCCGGCGGATCCGCGCTCGGCTGGTGATCAGGGAGGAGTTCTCAGCGGCGAGGCCGCATCCCGGACCGCCAGGCCATCGGATGACACGGCTCGGCCAGACGAGTGGCAGCGGCCGCCGCAAGCCGCTGCTGGTGGAACCGGTGTTCCAAGATCAGTGCCGCCGCCGTCTCGGGCGGCAGCCGCTCTCCACCGCGTCTGTGCCGTGTGATCGGATCGACCACGGCTGTTCGAGGAGTTTCACTTCATGCGTTCACGCATCATCGCCGTCATGGCCGCCGCGCTCGCGACCACCGCGGCACTCGCGCAACCCGCGCACGCC
This sequence comes from Streptomyces sp. Qhu_M48, assembly GCF_051305195.1. Classification (NCBI taxonomy): domain Bacteria; kingdom Bacillati; phylum Actinomycetota; class Actinomycetes; order Kitasatosporales; family Streptomycetaceae; genus Streptomyces; species Streptomyces sp. Qhu_M48. The sequence goes on from NZ_CP195432.1 coordinate 4,123,216, forward strand.
GTCCCGCTCGTCGACGGGGTCTACCGGTTCGCGGCCCTCACGGACGGCAAGTGTCTGGTCTGGCCCAAGACACACGCGAGTATCGGCGTGGTGTCGCTGGGCGACTGCGCGGAGACCGCGTCCACCTCGGCGAACTGGCAGGTGCTGCAGCGCCCCGACGGAATGATGGAAGTCTCCCCGTCGGGCTCGAACCCGCGCACCTGCCTGAAGGTGACCTCGCAGCACAGCGTGTCGGTCACCAGCTGCGGTGACAGGTACGCCGAGTGGACCGTCACTTACGGCTCAGACGGGCCCGGCAGCGTGGTGTGGGCGGACATCGAGCACACACCCGGCGACTTCTCCCCCTCGTACGGAAAGATCGTGGACGATCCCGGCGTGACCGGCCGGATCGTGGTGAGGCATGCCCCCATCGAACCTCACTACTGGGCTTTGCAGCCGGCCGGATAGGAGTCGGCTGAGGCTGCGCATCAGCCGGGCGAGCGCACAGTGACGTGTGGGCTCGACGGATGCCGACGGGCGTGACGACCCTAGGCCCCGTTGCTCCCCGTAACCGATCGAACACCGGCACTCGAGATCAGTCTCTTCCCACACCGCCCCTGACCTGCGATGTCGCGCTCGCGAGCGCCGAACTACCTCCATACGGCCGGCGGGAGGCCAGGGCCACTATGCGCCCCCTGCGGCACGACCCAGCTCACCCCTCTGATCAGGGGTGAGCTCGCACCCGGCTCACGGGCAGCCAGCGCAGTACCGGACTGCCCGGCTCGCCGCAGTCACGAAGCTTTCCTGTTCAAGACGCCCGCCCCCAAGAAAGGTTCTTCCTGTGCTTCGCAGGGCCTTTGTCGGCGCTGGTGCCGACCGCGCCCATCGACCAGGCGGCCTTGAGCTGGTCACAGAGGCCGGCGTCAGGCCCTCGAAACGCCCTGCTCCCCCGGTAGCCTCAGCCGCCGCCAGGGACCTTGGCGGGGTCTTTCAGCCCCGGCCCGACGCTGCAGGCCCCGGGCGGCTCCTACCGCTGTGGCGCATCCATGTGCAGGCGGATGGTGGTGCCCTGGTCGGGGGTGGATCGGATCTCGACGAGATCGCAGAGCTGGTGGGCGAGCCACAGGCCCCGGCCACCGGTCTGGGTCGCTTCGGGACGCGTGCGGCCCAGCGTCACGTCGGGGGATGTAGCCGGAGTCGCGGAGCTCGCAGAGGAACGTCTCGTCGCGCGCCCAGGTGCGCAGGATGCCGTGGCCTCCGCCGTGGCGGATGCTGTTCGTCGCGATCTCGGTGACAGCGACGGCAAGCTTCGCCAGCCGGTCCTCGGTGACGCCGGCGTCGGAGGCGCACTGCGAAACCTTCGAGCGGATCGCGCCCAGGTCGCCGTGCGTGTAGCTCACGCCCGGGCGGGGGTGTGCCGGAGTTCCTGTTCCCCTATTCCTGGGTTCTCGGGGAAGAACACTTCAGTGGGCCAGGCGTGGAGGCCGCCGACGGGAGCCTGGTCCACGCGGGACCCCAGCTTCACCGACCGTCTGGCCTAGGAGCTGTCCGGCCGATCACGTGCGGAGGTAGATCCAGGGCGGCTGCACGGATGCCCTACTGTTGTCGCGTGACGGGGATAGGCGATGCTGTGATCACTGACGACGATGTCCTGACTCTCCTGGTCGAGCGCAATCCCGAGACCAGGTATCTGGTCGAGGAGAAGTACGAGCTCGGGCAGGATGAGGCACCGCCGACAGTCGATACAGAGCTGGATCTGTGGGCGAACCTGATCGGCCTCCTGACGAGGCCGGTTCTCCTGCCGGCCCTGGAGCATGCGGAACCCGGTTTCGTGGAGGACATCTACGCTGGCGCCGGAGAGAGTCGGCGCGGCGCCATCTATTTCCAGATACTGGAGTGCCTCCTTGAGGCAAGGCCGTATTTGGAGAATGCCATCCCCTACCTGCGAGGGCCAGTCTGGGAGCGGGTGTCGCACATGCTCAAGCACTACGAGGTCGAGGGCTACGAGCACGGCCTCCCCTCACTCTGAACAGCCACTGAGCGGGTCGCCGTTTGACTCCTGCCGATCATGCGCGGAGCCAGATAGTGAGAGCTGCGACGGTTGTGGTGCCGAGGTAGACGTAGCCGCGCTTGTCATAGCGGGTAGCCACGGCCCTGTGCTGCTTCAGCCGGTTGATGGCCCGTTCCACAGTGTTCCGTTTCTTGTACCGCTCTTCATCGAAGCCTGGTGGCCGTCCGCCGCGTGAGCCTTTGCGCAGGCGGGCGGCCTGGCTGTCGGTCTTCTCCGGGATCGTGTGCCGGATGCCGCGGCGCCGCAGGTAGTCACGGCACGGCCCGTTGCTATATGCCCTGTCCGCGGCGACGCTGTCGGGCTTGTTCCGGGGCCTGCCGGGTCCGGGTTTGGGGACGCGGATCTTCTCCAGGACCGGCTTGAACTGGGTGCAGTCCGCCCGCTGTCCTGGTGTGACGATCAGGGACAGCAGGCGGCAGCGGCCGTCCGCGCTCAGGTGAAGCTTGGTGGTGAACCCGCCGCGCGAGCGGCCCAAGCCCTCGCCTTCAGCACCACCTCCACCAGGCGGGCGACGAGGCTCTGCCACGGTGTCTCGTGCTGGTGTTCTTCTGACGCGTCCCCCTTTGATGCGGGGGCGGGCGGCGGGTCGTTGCGGGCACCCGCCGCGTGCTGATGCGCCCGCACGATGGTGGAGTCAACCGAGACGTCCCAGTCGATCTCATCTGCCGCGTCGGCCGCGGCCTGGACCTGCTGGAGCAGACGCTCCCACGTTCCGTCCGCCGACCACTTCCGGTGACGTTCGTAGACGGTCTTCCACGGCCCGAAGCGCTCGGGCAGGTCACGCCAGTGAACGCCGGTGCGCACCCGGTGCCGAATCCCGTCGATCACCTGTCGGTGATCCCGCCACCTGCCACAACGCCTGTTGCTGACCGGCAGAAACGGCCGTAGCCGTTCCCACTCAGCATCGCTCAGATCACCCCGCTCCATGACCACATCAACGACCTGAGCGGGGAACAGCCACATGATCGGCCGGAGAGGGCCTAGGCGTCGTCCCGCCTGGTCAGCGCTCCAGCAACGGGTGGGCTGCTGCCGTGTGCGTGCGTACGATGCCGGGGTGGTCTTCGTCGTCTAGCGGCCAAGGACACCGGTCTCCGGTTCGCCCGGAATCGGAAACCCGGGTTCGAATCCCGGTGAAGGCTGCTTCGGGTACGTGGTGGGTTCTGCCGGTCCTTGACGGCCGGGCGGGGCAAAGCAGCGGTCGTGCGCGGTGGGTGGTTCGTCTGGTCTGGGGCGGGCGGTCGGTCAGAGGCGGAAGCCGCGGTCGGGGTCCCGGGCGTGGTCCGGCCGGAACGGTTCGAACCAGTCGTCGGCGGCGAGGTTGACCATGCCCATGGCCTGATGGACCTCACTGTCCGGGTCTTCCATGCCGTCGAGCTTTGCGTCGAAGAGCATCAGTACGTCGTGGTCCTCGAAGAGGTCGCTCAGGCAGCCGTCCCAGTCGTAGGCGGCGCCGCTTCCGGGCAGGCCGGCAACAAGCTTGGCGACGGCGTTGGGGCGGTTGACGGTGATCGACCGGGCCTGGCGGATCATCAGGTGCAGTGCTATCTCCTCGGCCGTGCACCGGGGCTCGACTCCGGCACGGCCCTCCTCGCGCAGGTCGGTGGAGAGGTCGTCGAAGGTCCGGGCCATCTGCTGGCGCCACTGCCCGTTGCGGCGCAGCGTGATCGGGGGGAGCTGGCCGAATACCCCGCCGGCGCGTCGTGGAAGGGGTTCGTCGCCGAGTGCGGTCACCTCCTGCCAGGCGAGGGTGGACAGTTCCTCGGCCGCCAGGCGCAGTACGGCGGCGGTGCGCGAGGTCAGTACGTCCTCTTCCTCGTCCGGCCACGCTTCCTCGTCTTCGTCGTCGAGGTGCCAGTGCGGGTGCTGGATGCGGGAGGCGAGCCGGGAGCGTGCGTGGGCGGCGGCGTGCTCGGGTTTGGCGAGGCAGGTGTCGATGAGCTGGAGGTCGTCGTCGTAGGGGTCGGCGGCGAGTTCGACGGCGGCATGGGCCAGGAGGCAGGTGCTGGTGTCGGCGTCCGGTTGCGCGCATGGCAGGACGACGGCGTAGTGGGTATCGGTCAGCCGGTCGATGACTTCGGCGATGACGGCGGTGACGATGGTCTGTTCGTCGAAGGGGGCCTGGATGTCGAGCTGGTCGAGGATGAGGAAGTTTCCGGGGTATTCCACGGCGTCTTCCAGGTCGGGCGTGGGCTCGCCGTCGGGGGAGAGCAGGGCCCACCGGCGGTACGTTTGTGCCGTGGATGCCCCCGCTGCTCGGGATGGCGGCGAACACGCTCCGGGTGGAGGCCACGGCTCCTAAAGTCCGGGGGGTGACACTGATCCCGACCTTCAACGACTTCTTGACCACAGACTGGTCCCGGCTACACCCGGGCGACACGACCGTCCACGCCCAGTGGGCGGTCTACGATCAGGCCATCTCCGAGCGCGTGCTCATGATGCTGACGGACCCTGTGATCCAGGGCAGCGAGAGGCTCGCAACCGACATCCTGGCCGAGGACCTACTGGAGACCTTCTTCGGCCCCGAGTGGGTAGCCAAGAGGTTTGCACTGGCCGACACGCAGGGGCTGGCGGACTTGCGGTGGCTCCTCCCCGCCCACCGCCGACGCGAGCTGGCCCGACGGGTCTACGAGTTTCAGAGCTTCCCCTGGTTCCAACACTTCGTGGATCACACCCGCACCAACGAGATCCCCTCTGCCCTGTTCGAAGCCGACGTCCTTTCTGCCCTGATGCACCTGCCGGCCACCGTGACGCGAAACCAGGCCACGGGGATGAAGGGACAGGACTTCGACGTTCTCGTCGAGCGGCTCGGCGGGCAGCCTCGAATCCCCGTCGAGGTCAAGAACAAGGACGACGACTCCGCGCTCACGGACAACGCCGTCCGGCGGATCCTCAAGAAGGCAGCCACGCAGCTTCCCGAAGAAGAAATCGGATGGGTCTTCCTGCGGATACCCAGTGCCTGGGTCGGTAGCTGCCTGGAGGACGGGTATCACGAGATGCTCCACGATGCGGTCCGTCAGACGTCAAAGATCGGTGCTGTATTCACCGCCATCGACAAGCTTCACCTACGGATCACGTGAACTGCCGGTGAGGGCTGGAGGGAGGGTGGCGGTGCGTGAGACTCGGCCGACACTCACCTGTCCGGAAAACTGTACCGGTTTCCATGCCGTCTGGGTGCGGTCCTGTAGTGTCCTGCTCACGCCGTGCGAGGTCTCCGGATCGAGCGGGTGTCTTGGAGGCCGGCGCCCCGCTTCGGCGGACTGAGGGCGCCGGCCGCTTTCATGCCCCGGCCCGCCCCGGCCTCTCAGAGGGCGGTATGAGAGTGCATAGGGGGATTGCCGTCACCTGAACGTGTGGCGGTGCGGTATCCCGGCCGGCCGACGGCCGTGAGCGTGTTGGGCTGGGCGCCGTGAGTGAGCGCAAGCCCTACAAGACCGACGTGAGCGACGAGCAGTGGGTGCTGGTCGAGCCGGTGATCGCCGCGTGGAAGGCTGCGCATCCCTCGGTCAGCGGCCATCAGAGGCGTTACGCGATGCGGGAGATCGTCAACGCACTGCTCTACCAGGGCCGGACCGGTTGCCAGTGGGAGCTGCTCCCGCACGACTTTCCGCCGCCCGGCGCGGTGAAGTACTACTTCTACACCTGGCATGACGACGGTATCGACCAGACCATTCACGACCTGCTGCGCTGGCAGGTGCGGGAAATGGCGCGTCGGAAGGCGGACCCGAGTCTGGTGGTGCTTGACACCCAGAGCGTGCACGCGGCGGCCGGGGTGCCCGCGCAGTCGACGGGGCGTGACGCGGCAAAGAAGGTACCGGGCCGCAAGCGCGGCCTGGCCGTTGACGTTCTGGGGCTGGTGATCGCGGTGGTCGTGGCGGCCGCGTCGGCGCACGAGAACGCCGTCGGCATCGCGCTGCTGGACAAGGTCGCCGCCGACACCGACACCGTGCAGAAGGCCCTGGTCGACCGGGGCTTCAAGAACGCCGTCGTCGCGCACGGGGAGAAGGTGGGCATCGAGGTGGAGATCGTCGAGCGCAATCCCGCGCAGACCGAGTTCGTTCCCCAGGCCAAGCGGTGGGTCGTGGAACGCGCCTACGGGATCTTGATGCTGCACCGCAGGCTGGTGCGCGACTACGAGCATCTGCCCCGCAGCTCGGAGTCGCGGGTGTACCGGGCGATGACCGCGGTGATACTGCGCCGGCTGACCTCGGCGATCGTGCCCGCCTGGCGCACCGCATGGCCGGCGGGGAGCTGACGCTCGGCGCGGTGCTGGAGGAGCGGGAACGCGAGATCGCCGCGCAGGCCGAGACGACGCGGGAACACATCACGCAGCTGACCGCCCAGCTCGACGAACTCGGCCGGGCCGCCGAAGAAGTCCGGATCACCCGCAAGACGCTACTGGAGCTGCCGGACCCGCAGCCGCCCGCGCCGCCGGCACTGAAACTGCCGGACCATCCGGCCTACCAGCAGATCATGGCGGTGTTCACCGCGGCCGACCATCCGCTGCGGGCCCGGCAGGTGTGCGAGGCGATGGACCTGCCGGTCGCGCCCAACAACATCAACAACACCCGCCTCAAGCTCAAGCGGCTGGCCGACCGCGGAATCCTGGCCGAAACCGAGCCAGGACTGTTCACCAGGCCACGTCCGCAATCGCCCGGAGTTCAGCCCTGACCAGCGCGCCTACTCGAGGTCCACGGCGGAGTCGGCCGATGCCTCACGGCCCATCGCCTCGGACGGCGCGGTCTTGATGCTGCCCGGAGCCCAGCCGAGGAGTTCCTCGAAGGTTCGGGCAACGGTCGGGGTGGGCAGGTCCCCACGGCCGCTTTCGAAGGTCCTGATGGTCGCCTCACTCAGCCAGGTGCGGCGCGCGAGTTCACGCTCCGAGATGCCTTCGGCCTCACGGAACTCGATGAGGGCTCTCGCCAGCCGTGTCGAATCCTCTCCACTCATGACCGCAGTATGTCGCCGAGCCCGGGCCGGGGAGCCCTGATCTGCACGCCAATCCCATAGCAGAGTCAGATACAAGGCAAAAGCCTGCATACCGCCCTCTGAGTGGACGAAGGCCCGTGTGTGGGCCAAGCTCTACCGCCTGGTCCTCGACGAGCTCGGGTCCCGAGGCGAGCTGGACTGGTCCCGCTGCGCAATCGACTCGGTGAACATGCGGGCCTTGAAAAGGGGGACCTGACGGGCCCGAATCCTGTGGACCGGGGCAAGTACGGCTCGAAGATTCACTTGATCACTGAGCGGACCGGTCTGCCCATCTCTGTCGGGATCTCGGCGGCGAACCTGCACGACAGCCAGGCCCTGATCCCGCTGGTGAAGGGCATCCCGCCGATCCGCTCCAGCCACGGGCCCCGGCGGCGCAAGCCGGGCAAGCTCCACGGCGACAAGGGCTACGACTACTCCCACCTGCGTAGATGGTTATGCCAGCGCGGCATCACCCACCGCATCGCCCGCAAGGGTGTCGAGTCCTCGCAGCGGCTGGGCCGTCACCGCTGGACCATCGAACGCACCATGACCTGGCTCGCCGGCTGCCGCCGACTCCACCGACGCTACGAACGCAAGGCCGACCACTTCCTCGCCTTCACCGCCATCGCCTGCACCCTCATCTGCTACCGCAGACTCAAGACGACTCCAGGCGTTGTGAAAGCTGCGTCATGATGGTCCGCGTGAGCGAAGAGACTGCGTTTGAGGCCGTATCGCGCCTGTACCAAGAGTTCATGGAACTACCGTTTCCTCCCAGATTGGCTGGAGGCGACCGGGCTGGCTTCGACCTAGTGATGCTGGACTCGGATACCGCAGGCTGCGTTTTCACGTGGATCAAGAACGGCGGCGAGCTCGAAGCGCGGGGTCGAAGCATTCTGCTTCGCTGCATCGCCCGCCTAGACCGAGTCGTACCTGTGCTCGGCGAAGCGGACGCCCCTGAGTACTGGCACCGGCTGCGCGAGATGGCTCAACTTGTCGCGGATTCCACACACGTAGCCACCAAATGAGATGACCTCTAAGCCTGATCAACCTGGGCGCTTTTGAAGGCAACGTGGGTCCGTGACCTCGTCGGATCCAGGCTCGAGAGTGTGCTCCGGCTTGACTTTGATACTGACTGCCCGTCGTGGAACGGTCGCACTCAGGTTGAACGTCAAGCGGATTCGCGGTGTGCGACGTCGCGGCGGCGGCGCTCCTCGGCGTCCTGGTGATGGGGCGACGCCCCGCGGGCGGCTGAGAGCGGCCCGCGGGGCGTCGGGGATGCAGGCGGGGCTCAGACCGGGCGGATGTTCTCCGCCTGCGGGCCCTTCTGGCCCTGGGTGACGTCGAACTCCACCTTCTGGCCCTCCTGGAGCTCGCGGAAGCCCTGGGCAGCGATGTTGGAGTAGTGGGCGAAGACGTCCGGGCCTCCACCATCCTGCTCGATGAAGCCGAAGCCCTTCTCCGAGTTGAACCACTTCACGATTCCCGTAGCCATGTCTCATGCCTTCCAGCCGATGATCGCCGCCCACACGGCGCGGGAGGCGGAGGTGATCGCCCTGGCTCCTGCGGCACAGCACAGCAAAAGACCCACGCCGAAGGCATGGGCAAAGGGAGGATCCGAACCACGACAGCTAACCGGGACGGTACACGCCCGTACGCGCTGTGACCACAGGAAACGCCTGACGCCGAGGGGCAGATGACCGCCAGGGCGTAGAGGCGCGGCGCGGGCCAGCGGTTCGAGGTCGCCGTAGAAGGCGGCGTGCACAGTGGCGGCCAGTGCGCGGGCCCGCCCCTCGCCGTCCACGTCGTACTGCACGACGTAGACCGGGTCGGCGAACAAGTCGGGGGCGCTCAGAACAGCGCAGAGGCCGCCTGTGGGCTCGGCGCCGAAGCACTGAAAGCCACTGCCGAATCGCACACGGACCGGGCGGCCGACCCCGTTGCGGAGGCAGTGCTTTCGGCCACGGCTAGACACTGACCAGGCTTAATGATCATACTGTGGCCGGATCGCACGCCATGCGACACACGATCAGTTCAAAGCGCCTCCCACCATGGGCGTTCCCTCATCGGCGCTCCCGGGCTTCAGTGCTCGCGGGTCGCCGCCGTGTGCCCGGCGGGCGAACGCCCCTTGCCGAAAGTTCCAGCCCTTCGGGGCTCCCTTCGGCATGGGCACGCACCCTTCGGCCCCGCAGGCCGAAACACGAAGAAATCCAAGATACGGGGAAGCATGATTCGCAAGTTTTCGACGGCGCTCTTCGCACTGGCCGCCATGATCGGGTTCACCTCATTCACCGTTAGCCCGGCCCAGGCCGTCGGCACCTCGGTCCTGTGGAACACCGAGAACAAGTGCGCGACCCCCGAGGGGAACAGCACCGCCAACGGCACCGTCGTCACGGTCTGGTCCTGCACGGGCAGCAGCCTCCAGAAGTGGCACTGGTATGACGGCACGATGCTGCGTCACGACGTCAGCGGCAAGTGCCTGACGCCCAGGGGCAACGCCTCCGGCACCAACGGCGCCGTGCTCACCCTGTGGGACTGCAACCCCTACCTGACCAACAACCCGCAGCGCTTCGAAAGCAACCTTGCGGAGGAGCGCATCTGGACTCGCCACGGCGGCAAGTGCATCACTGCCAAGGGCAACTCCCTGGGCAACGGGACCTGGCTCACCCTGTGGACCTGCGGCACGCCCTGGAACCACCCCCAGTCCTGGGCCATCGTCGGCTAACAAGCCGCTGGCTCACCAGCGTCACTGGCCAACCCGTCAGGCCGAGCTGACCACACGGAAGTTCGGACTGACCGACTGATCCAGAACGCAAAGAGGCCCCCTCCCCGCGCACCGCGGGGAGGGGGCTCGTCTTCGCTTCGGGTCCGGCTACTCCTGACCGGCCTACGACGTGGGGACAGCTCCCCCACCACGAAGGCGCCGACAGGGCCGGAACGGGCCGTCAGGCCGGAGTGGAGGAGGTCAGGACCGGGCGGCCGATGTGGTGGTGCTCGACCTCCACCCCGTACGCGTCGCCCCACGCGGCTCAGACACGGGCCGCGACCGCTCCCGCGACCGCAACATTCCTCTTCCGGGCTAAGCGGAGGCGGCCAGAATCGAGGGGGACGCAGCCTCGGAGCCGCACGTATCCTCCGCGCCGTGACTCCGACATACGTGCTGGACAGCAGGCAGATCAGGACGCTGGAGGACTTCTGGCGAGTGATCGGCGAAGCGATCAACGGTCCGGGGGGCTACTTCGGTCGAACCTCGACGCCTTCGCTGAGTGCCTCAGCGGTGGCTTCGGAGCGCCCGACGACGATGACTACGTGGTTGAGTGGCGCGACCCCCAGCTGCCTCGCCAGCATATCGGCCATCCGGAGACAGCTCGCCAGCTCGAGACCCGGTTGTCACGTTGTCACCCCACGAACCGGCCCTTGGGCAACGCCGATCCTGCCGCAGCGAGACAAGAGCGCGGGACCACTGTCTTCGATTGGCTGATCGAGATTTCAACGATCACGCTCCTGGCGTTCTGCGACTCCGATGAGCCGTAGTCCGGTCAACGACTCGATGCCTGTCTCCCTGGCAGGCGACCATGAGCCGGACCGCTCTCAGCAGTGGGCAGCTTGTCCCCCGAGCGGTGGGAGGCGAGGACGTCCGCAATGGCCAACCGGCGGCGACTGTGAAAATGACTGTCCGATCACCGGTGCACGGTGGTAGACACCCTGCGTGGAAAAGAATCTTGAGTTCCCTGACTTGTTGCGACTGATCGATGAACGGTCGACCGCCTTCCGCGCCGTGGTGGCCGCCGCGCCCGGTCTCGACGCGCAGGTGCCGACCTGCCCCGGGTGGACGCTGTTCGATCTGGTGAAGCACCTGGGTGGGGGAGACCGTTTCTGGGCCGCCATCGTCGGCGCGGGGTCTGCCGACGCTCCCCCGGCCGAGGCCGTCGCCGCGCGCGCCGCGCTGGAAGTGCCGCAGGAGCGTGAGGCCCTGCTGGACTGGCTGGACGCGTCGACGCAGCTTCTGCTGGGCGCCCTGCGTGCGGCGGGACCGGAGAGCGGTTGCTGGACGTGGTGGCCCGCGTCGCAGTCACCGCAGACCGCCGGCGGCACCGCGCGGCACCGGGTCCAGGAGACCGCGGTGCACACCTACGACGCCCAGCTCGCCGGGGGCGCCCCGCAGCCGCTGCCGGTCGAGCTGGCACTCGACGGTGTGGAGGAGTTCCTGTTCACCGTCTGCGCAACGCCGAGTGCCTGGCCACACAAGCCCACGGCCTTCGACTTCCACGCCGCCGAGGGCCTCTCCTGGCGCCTCACCGTCGACGGCGACGGGGCACGCACCACCCGCATCCCCGCGCCCACCGCCGCGACCGGCGAAGACTCGGACGCGGCCGGGGCCTCTGTCCACGGCACGGCCAGTGAGCTGGTCCTCTACCTGTACGACCGGATCCAGGCCGCTTCCTTGCACGTTGACGGAGACTCAGGGCTGCTCGACCTGCTCCGCGCCTGGGAGCCGGAGGAGAAGTAGGACGTAGCGGGGCGGTTGCCGCGCCTCGAGCCGGTAAGACACGACTCCTCGCCAGGTTCGTCAGTCGCGGCACCGGGCTCAAACCCGCGAGGCGGCCTCGGGGCGTCACCAAGCCGACCGGTTACCTGGATGGCAGTGCGAATTTGTCCGTCCCAGCGATCACGAGAAGCGACGCGGCTGCCGTCATCCCGATCGCGTCGAGGAGTCAGTCGATCAAGTGACTGCGGCGGCTGCAGGGCCTCTTGGTCGCTCGAAGGGTGTCGGATCCAACGTGCGGTCCACGAAGCCCTGTTGTCACATTTCTACGGCACCGCGGGAGTGGGGGCCACTTCAGCTACTCTCGCGTGTGACTGTCTGGCTCACGGGTTCGGGAACGCCAGCGGGGCGACGCGCGAGCGTCGGTATCCCCCCGACCCCGGGACGGCCGCATCGACGGCGCCGCGGCCGCCGCGCTGAGCCCCGAGCCTGCCCGCCGAGTACCGGATGGGGGTGCTGTTGAGCAGCTGGACGCGCTGCGGAAGCTGGGCGTGGAGTGGGCGTGAGACAGGTGGAAGGTCGTGGAACCGGTTCGAGCCGCTGGGTTGCGGCGCGGCCGGTTGTGGAGTTGTGACCGACGTGCCGAGTCGTGCTGATCCCCCCGTCAAGGCCGTCAACCCAGCAGCGCCACCACGGGGGCCTGGACCGCGTGGCGCTGAGGAGCTGACCGAGGTGGATCAGCAGCCGTTCGCGATCAGGTAGTCGGCCAGCTTCTCGACCGTCAGCTGCGCGTCTCCGGGTTTCTGTGTCTCGTCCCACCGGCCGATGACGATGCACTGCCCCGTCTTGGCGAGCACGACGCCGGTGGCACCCTTCATGGCGATGATGCTGCGGGCGTCGCCCTTGCTGCCGTGGTACTTCACGCCCACGACGGTGACACCGCCGACCATGACATTCCCCGGGTTCTGGCAGAGCTTGACGATTGCCACCCCCTCACCGGCCAGGGGACGGTAGTTGGGGCTGGCCGCCCAGGCGTTGCCGTCGAAGCCGTCGATCGCCCCCTGGCGTACCTTGCCGGTTCCCACCAAGTCGTTGTCAACGTAGTCCTGCCACGACATATGCGAGTCCTCTCGGTTGCCCTCCACCGGTTCGGGTCCGGCGGAGGGAGGCAGTTGTCAGGGCACAGCACATGATCACGTGCTGGTGCCGATGCTGGTGCTGGTGCTGGTGGTGGTCAGGGGCAGGTGACGAGCACGATGGAGATAGCGGTGCAGGTCACGGACGCGCTGTCGTTGACCGGGTTGGGGTCGCTGGGCGCCGAGGTGGTGCGCAGGCCGGTGACCTTGACCGGGCCCAGGGTCAGCAGGTGCAGCGGGACACGGAAGGTCTTGTTCACGCTCGCGCCGTTGGCGATGGTCTTGTAGGTGCAGGTGACCGTGGTGTCGGCGGTGGTGCAGCCGGTGGACAGGTTCGTCGCGGAGGCGCCTGTGGGAAGTTTCGCGGTGAGGGTCGCGGAGGTGACGGCGGCGGGCCCGGTGTTGTGGGCGGTCAGGGTGTAGGTCAGGTAGGGCACCAGGATGCCCAGGTGGGGCTGTACGGTCAGGTTGACGTCGATGTCCGCGGCTGCCAGGTAGGTGTACTGGCCGGCCGTGGTGGCCGGGCTGCTCCCGGCGGGGGTGGTGACCCGTACGTCGACGGTGCCGGCCGCGTGGGCGGGGGCGGTGACGGTGCAGGTGGTGGCGGTGCAGGTGATCCCGGTGGCGGGGGTGCCGCCGAAGGTGACCGCGGTTGGCACCGGTCAGGTTCGTGCCGGTGACGGTGACCGGGGTGCCGCCGGCTGCCGGGCCGGAGGTGGGGCTGAGGGAGGTCACGGCGGGGGCGGGTGCGGCGAGGCTGAGCACGTCGAGGGTGTCGTTGCCGCTGTTGATGACGTAGGCGGCGTGCCGTTCGGGCTCATTTCGACGGCGACGGGGCCGCTGCCGATCGGAGCGGTCTCGGTGACGGTGTTCGTCGCGGTGTCGATCACCGCCAGGCTGTTGCCGCCGGCGAGCGCCGCGTAGGCGGTCGCGCCGTCGGGGCTGAACGCGGAACCGGTGGGGTTGCTCGTGGTGGTGATCGTCGTGGACACGGTGAGCGTGGCCGGGTCGACGACGGAGATGAAGTTGTCGTTGGAGTGGCTGACGTATGCCGTCCCGGTGACGGGGTTGACCGCCACGAAGAACGGCTGGTCGCTCAGCGCCACGTTCGTGGTGAGCGTGTCGGTGGTGGTGTCGATGACGGCCACCTTGTTGTTCCCGAAGGTGGTGACGTAGGCGCGTGTGCCGTCGGAGCTGAGGGCAATGTCCCTCGGGAACGGGCCGACGGCGACCGACGCGATGATCGCGTCGGTGGCGGTGTCGACGACGCGGACCGAGCCGTTGGGGAAGCCGATGTCGTCGGTGACGTAGGCCCGGGTGCCCGCCGCGTTGACCGCCACCGCCCCCGGGGTGACGAACCCGGCGATGGTGCTGGTCACCGTGTTGGTGGCGGTGCTCACGACGCTGACCGTGCCGTCGTCGGCGTTGGCCACGCACAGGCGCGCTGTCCGGCGTGACGGCGATTCCGGTGGGATAGGTACCGACCGGAATGGTGGCACCCACGGTGTTGGTGGCCGTGTTCAGGACGGTGACCGTGGAACTGTCGGAGTTGGTGACGTAGACGTGCGCGCCGTCGGGTGCCACGGCCAGGTGCTCCGAGGTCGATGCGAGCGGCGCGGTGGCGATCACGGTCGGTGTCGCCGCGGCCGCCGGGTGACGGTCAGGGCGCTCAAGCCGCTCACGGCGAGCGCGAACACAGCGGCCGCCGCGATGCGCCGGCGCCAGGGAACACGAGATGGATGTAACGGGGATATCGAGGACACGGTGCTTCCCCCCTCATCAGCCGCGGCACGACGGCGGGGACCGAGGGCCCCGGAAGCCGGCAGTCACGCGGTCACACACGACGCCCCGCACCAGCGGCCAACCACCCCGCAGGCACACAACGCCCCTCGCGCACCATCGCGGCAGAATCGCACCGCGAAAGCCTGACGACCCAGCCCGATGACCGGACCTGGCGGGTCACTGGCATCGTCTCAGCGACCAGCCACCCACCACACAGAAACCCTGGAATTCCTCACGGGTCGCGGCACGTTCCCCGGTCGATCAGAACGCGTAGGCCGGGGAACCGCAGTGCGGTGTTGCACCCCCGCGATGTCCGGGACCGTGACCGTGGTGGTGGGGTAGCGGAACACCTCGCGGGCAATAGCCCGCTTGAGAAGCCGGATGATCTCCTTTTTGGTCCGGCCGGCCGCGGTCTGTCGGACCATGTAGTCGCGGGTCCGGCTGCCGCTGGTCATGCGGACGAGGACTATCCGGTAGAGGGCCGCGTCGGCGGCGCGGTCGCCGCCTCGTGAGAGGCGGCGACGGTTGGTTTGCCGCTGGAGGCCGGGACGGGGGCGACGCCGCACAGGGCTGCGAGCGAAGCCTCGGTCCGGAGGCGGCCGGGGTTCCCGCCGGTCCGACTCGCCGCTGCGGCGCCGTTCGGCGCGGTCGATCCGTTCAGCAGCCGGTGGATCCGGTCGGGACCCGCAGGCCCAGCCTCCTCCGCCAGCGTCCGGCCATTCTTCCGCTCCAACGGGGCGATCAGCCCCTGCATATACGCAAGCGCCGACTCACGCGGCTCCGAACCCGCGGCCTCGACCTGGTTCCTCGAACCCCACCCCCGCCGCCCCTTGGGCCGGGAACCCACTGCCGCAGGTCGAGGGCCGCCTTCGGCGCACGCGCTGGCGTGCGGGCCATCGGCGACGAGCTGACTCGCTGGACACGGGACGAGCTGGCCGAGGCCGCAAACCTGGTGCGGCTGTACAAGGACATCCGTTTCGTGGTCCAGGACGGCCGGCTCCGCCGTGTGCCGCACCCCGGTGACGGCCCGCTGACAGCGGTGCAGTTCGTGGCCGACGACGCCGACCGCTCGGTCGTCCTGGTCTGTCGCGCCCTGGCACCCGGTTCGGTCCCGCCGAGATACCTCTCCGTCTGCGCGGGCTGGACACCGGCGTCCGGCACCGGAACGAGGACACCGATGTGGCGGGGTCCGGGGCGGCCCCGCCGGCCTTCGGCTCCCGCTGCCCGGCCTCCCGCAGAGCGACCAGGCCAGCACCGTGGTCCGCTCTGTTACGCCCCTGTCCGCTGCGGTACCCGCCATGGGTTGGTGGTCCGCAGGGGGTATGGCAACAGGGCCTCGGGCATGTTCTGGTAGGCGACCGGGCGCAGCCACCGGGCGACGGCGGCGGCGCCCACGCTGGTGTGGAGCGGGTTGGTGGTGGCCGGCCAGGGGCCGCCGTGGTGCATGGCTCGGGTGACCGCCACTCCTGTCGGCCAGTCGTTCCAGATCAGGCGGCCGGCGCGCAGGGCCGACCAGATGTCCCGCGACAGTTCCTCGTCCGCGTCCTCCTGGCCGTGCACCGTGGCCGTGAGGCTGCCCGGGAGCTCGCGGAGGGTGGTGAGCAGGTCCTCGGTGGAGGCGTAGGTGACGACGGTCGATGCCGGGCCGAAGCATTCCCGGAGGAGTTCGGGGTGGGCGCGCAGGTCGTGAGCCGTGACGGTGAGGAGCGTCGCCGAGGGTCCTTCGGTGGGTTGCCCGGCGCGGTGGGCGCCGGTGGGTGCGGCCTCGATCCGTTGGACGGCGGGGTGCGTGGCCAGCTCGTCGAGGGTCGCGCGGTAGGCCTCGGCGATCCAGGACCCCAGCATCGGCTCGGAGGAGGTCTGCGTGACGGCCAGGCGGAGCAGCCCGTGCAGGTCGTGGTGGTCAGGCAGGAAGAGCAGGCCCGGCTTGGTGCACAGCTGGCCCTGGCTGCGGGTGACGGACGCGATGTACTCGCTCACGAGGGCGGGCCCGCGTGTGGCGAGGGCGTGGGGCGTGACCACCACGGGGTTGAGGGAGCCCAGTTCTCCGTAGAACGGGATCGGGTGGGGGCGGCCGGAGGCAAGGTCGAACAGCGCCCGGCCGCCGGTGGTGGAACCGGTGAAGCCGACGGCCTGGACGACGGGGTCGGTGACCAGGGCGCGGCCCGCCTCGCGACCGTGGACGACGGAAAGCGCCCCCGGTGGCAGGACTTCGGCGGCGAGGGCGGCGGTGCGGTCGGTGAGACGGGGGTGGCCCTCGTGGGCTTTGATCACGACCGGGCAGCCGGCGGCGAGCGCGCTGGCCGTGTCTCCGCCGAGGACGGAGAAGGCGAAGGGGAAATTGGAAGCGGTGAAGACGGCGACCGGGCCGAGCGGGACGAGCATGCGCCGTACGTCCGGGCGCGGGGCGGGGGCGGCCGTGTCGTCCGCCCGGTCGATCATGACGTCGAGGTGGCCGCCCTCCTCGGCGATCTCGGCGAACATCTCCAGCTGTACGCGGGTACGCAGTACCTCGCTCCGCAGTCTGTCGACGCCGAGGCGGGTCTCCTCCTCCGCGAGGCCGACCAGTTCGTCGGTGTGCTCGCGGAGCACGTCTGCGAGGTCGCGGAGGAGTGTGCCGGCCTCGGCCGGGGAGTGTGAGGCGAGGGCGGGGGCGGCGCCGCGGGCGGCTTCGGTAGCCAGCGGGTCGAGCGGGGTGCGGGAGGACATGTCTTCTCTCCGTGGTGTGGCGCAGGGTGGGCTGAAGTCGGTGTCCCGGGCGGGGTGTCGGGCGGCGCTAGGTGATCGGAGACGTGTTCTCTCCTGCCATGAGCAGGAGTTCGGCCAGGTGCACGGCCTTGACCTGTGAGCGTCTGCGGCGCAGGCCGGTGCGGAGCTGGCGCAGACAGCCCGGATTGACCGCGGCGACGAAGTCGACGCCCGCGGCCTCGACCTCGTCGATCTTGGCCGTGAGGATGCGGCGCGATTCCCGGGGCCGCAGGAGGGAGTAGGTCCCGGCGGCGCCGCAGCAGGTGCCGGCCGAGGGGAGTTCGACGTAGTCGGCGATTCCGGCGAGCAGATCACGCGGGGCGGTCCACACTCCGAGGCCGTTGCGCAGGTGGCAGGAGTCCTGGAGGGCGATACGGGCTCGACGGCCGTCGACCCGGAGTTCACCGAGGGGCCGGTACGAGGAGCCGGTGGCCAGGTGGTCGGAGAGTTCACGGACGCGATCCCTGCCGAGGACCGAGGCGAGGTGGGCGGCGCAGCCGCCGGAGGTGGTGACGATGGTGCCGGGAAGATCCTCGCCCATCCGGTGGGCGAGGCGTTCGCCGGTGGCGGTGTCGCCGTTGTGGGCGTGCAGCGCGCCACAGCAACCCTGGGAAGGGGGGACGGTCAGTCCGGGGACGAGGGCGAGAGCGGCGCGGCCGGCGCGCGGGAAGAGGACGCGCTCGAAACATCCGAGCATGAGTGAGGCCCTGCCGGAAGCGGCGGCCGGGGTCTCGGCGACGTTCGTGCGCGGGGTGCCCCGAAGCCGTCCCAGCAGGCGGAAGAGGCCCCGCTGGTCGGCGACCAGCATGAGGGCACGGGCGAGAACGGGCATCCGGCGCCCGCGCCACTGGTGGTCGCGCCACTGCTCCAGCAGCTGCCCGTACTCGACGCCGGCCGGGCAGACCGGTTCGCAGGCGCGGCAGCCCAGGCACTGCGAGGACTGTTCCCTCAGGGTGGGGTCGTCGGGTGCGAGATCGCCGTTCTGCAGGGCACGCATGAGGTTGATCCGACCGCGGGGAGAGGAGGCCTCGTCACCGGTCTCGGCGTAGGTGGGGCAGGCGGGGAGGCAGAAGCCGCAGGAGATGCAGCGGGAGAGGAGGTCCGGGTCGAGGACGGGCTTCGGGAGGGGGCCGCCCGTGCGGTCGGTCATGAGCCCAGCTTTCCGGGGTTGAGGATGCCGGCCGGGTCGAAGGCCGTCTTCAGTCGGCGCAGGAGGGTGATCTGGTCGGCGCCCAGCTGCGCGGTCAGATAGGGGAGTTTGGCCGCGCCGACGCCGTGTTCGCCGGTGATGGTGCCGCCCAGGTCGATCGCGGCGGCGAAGATGTCGGCGAAGGCCCGCTCCGCGCGGGCGATGGTGTCCGTGTCGTTCTGGGACTTCACCACGCAGGTGGGGTGGAGGTTGCCGTCGCCGGCGTGGCCGAAGGTGGCGATCGTGACGCCGTGGCGGGCTCCGATCGCGTCGATGCGGTCGACCATCTCCGCGATGCGGGGCCGGGGCACGGTGGCGTCTTCCAGGATGGTCAGTTCACCTAGCCGGGAGAGGGCGGGAAGTGCGCATCGCCGGGCGGCGAGCAGGGCCTCGGCCTGGGCCACTTCGGCTGCGGTCGTGACGTCGAGGGCATGGTGGGCCGTGCAGACGTCACTCATGCGCTCCAGGGCGCGGGCGACCGTGTCGCTTTCGCCGTCGTCGCCGAAGAGGAGCAGTGCGCCGGCGTCGGTGCGCAGCCCGAGACGGGCGAAGTCCTCCACTGCCCGGACGCAGGACCGGTCGAGGAATTCGAGGGTGGCGGGGAGGATGCCGGCGGCGATGATCGCGGTGACGGCCCGGCCCGCGGCTGCCAGGTCGGGGAAGTAGGCGACTCCCGTACCGGCCGTCGCGGGGGCGGGCCGCAGGGCGAGGGTGGCTTCGGTGATGACGGCGAGGGTGCCTTCGGAGCCGGTGAGGAGTCGGGTGAGGTCGTATCCGGCGACGTCCTTGTGGAGGCGGCCGCCGGTGCGGATCACCTCTCCTGTGGGCAGGACCGCTTCCAGGCCGAGGACGTAGTCGCGGGTGACGCCGTATTTGAGGCCGCGCAGGCCGCCGGCGTTGGTGGCGATCGTGCCGCCGATGGTGGCCACCGTGCGGCTGCCGGGGTCGGGGGCCCACAGGAGGTCGTCGCGGGCGGCGGCATCCGCCAGGGCGGCGCTGGTGACGCCGGGCTGGACCCGGGCCAGGAGTTCGGCCGGGGCGATCTCGAGGATCTGGTTCAGACGGGTCAGGACCAGGACGACGCCGCCCTGGGAGGCGACGGTGGCGGCGCACAGGTTGGAGCCGGCGCCGCGTGGGATCACGGGGACGGCGCAGCGGGTGGCGATGTCCAGGACGGCGGCGACCTCGGCGGTGTCCGCCGGGAAGACGACGGCGTCGGGCCGGGCGTGGAACAGCGGTGTCGCGTCCCGGCTGTAGGGGACGAGTTCGCCGTCCGTCTCACGGAAGTGACCGGGTCCGACGACCGACCGCATGGCCGCTCGTGCGGTGGCGTGCATGGGGTTCTCCTCGGAGCCGGGCCCCGCCCGGGGGAGGGAGCGGGGCCCGGCGGTTCTAGAGCCTGATCGCGGAGCGGTCGGCGATGAGAACGGGCGAGTCGTACACGGGCACGTTGCGGAAGGTGTGGGTGCTGCCCGACACCGTCCAGTCAGCGGCGGGGATGTCGAAGACGGCGCCGGTCCGTACGTCGACGTAGACGGGGTCGGTGAAGTTGCCGTTGGGGAGGGTCAGGCGAACCGGGGTGCGGGTGGTGCTGTCGCCGGGGGTGGTGGTGCCGTTCCAGACGCCGACGATCTGGCGCCCGGTGTCGCGCTTGGCGAAGCCCTGAACTGTCAGGGTCGTGGCGGAGTCGGTGGTGAAGGGGTAGGCCGGCAGCGCCGTCACCGTGCTGTCGATGACGGAGGCGAGGGTCTGGACCGCGTAGTAGGACGGCTTGGCGTAGCGGATCGACTTGTCGCTGTTGGTCTGGAGCAGGCCCTTGCTGTTGATCTTCGAGGGGTAGTGGAGGTCGGAGATGCTGAAGGCGCTGGTGCTGATGCCCTGGCCGAGGTCGTGCGTGAGGCGGCGCAGGAACCACTTGGTCTGGCTCAGTTCGGTCCAGTCCAGGTCACCGAGCGCGCCGAAGCTGTTGGGCGCGCTGGGGGCACCGTTCTCGCCCTGCCTCAGTACGGCTCCGGGGGCGTACTGGTTGATCAGGGCCCGGATCTTGTCGACCTGCTGGTAGGTCCAGACGTCGTCGGGGTTGGGGTTGTAGGGGTGGTAGCTGATGCCGTCGAGCAGGTGGCTCTTGCCCTGTCCGGAGAGCCGGACGAGGAAGTCGTTGGTGTACGGGACGTCGATGCCGGCCTCGCCCGGCCCGTAGATGACGGAGCCTGGCTGTTCGGCGCGGACACGGGCCGCGGTGCGGGCGAAGAAGTCGGCGTACGTGGCCGCCGGGATGCCGGCGAGGTTGGGCTCGTTCCAGATCTCCCACTCGGTGACCCGGTTCTCGTACCGCTTGACCATGGCGGTCACCCAGGCGTCCCAGGCGGCCAGGGCCTCGGTGGACGTCGGGATCTGGCCGCCGAGGCCGGAGCCTCCGCCGCCCGTGTAGATGCCGTTGCCGTAGGACAGTTGGAGCCAGGGCTTGACGCCGCGGGCCCTGGCGTCGTCGACGATCCGGTCGAGCCATGTCCAGTCGTAGACCCCCTTCGTCTTCTCGGTCTTGGCCCAGCCGCCCTGCAGGCGGACTCCGGTAGCCCCCAGCCGCCCCAGGTAGGGGGCGTACGCCTGGTAGTTCGTGTAGTCGCGGTCGAGGGTCTCCGCTCCGACGAGCAGCTGGGAGGTGCCCACCTGCGCGGCCGTGCGGGGGGCGATCGTGCCGAGGTGCGGCCAGGCCGTCGGGGACGCCTCGACGGTGGTGCGGATGTCGTCGAGGTAGGCGGTGCCGGTGTCGGCTACGGACACCCCGGCCTGCAGGCTGCCCAGATCGGTGGTGGAGGTGCGGAAGTCCAGCCCGGCCGCGCGGCGTTCGCCGTCGATGTGGAGGTCGGCGCTGGCGGTGCCGGGCCGGGCGACGAGACGGATGTCGTACCAGCGGTTGGGGGCATAGGCACCGAGATCGACCTGGGTGGCGCCGTCGTAGGTGTAGAGACGGCCGGTGGGGCTCATGGCGACCGTGACGCTGTGGCCGCCCGAGCTGTCGAGGTGTACACCGACCGTGGCGGTGGTCTGTGCCGCTCGCAGCCGGAATCCGGCGACGACGGTCGACGTCGTGGTCCCGAACGTGGCGGTGGCCGTGGCGTTGGCGGTGCTGGAGACGTCTCGCAGGCGAAGGCTCCGGTCGACGGTGCCCGTCACGTCCTGCACGGTGACGTCGCCGCTGACGGTCCAGCCGGGAGCGGGAGCACCCGGGGCGATGGTGTCGAAGGTGCTGGAGAGGTTCGCCGCGGCGGCCGGGCCGGCCGAGGCGACGGAGATCAGGGCGCCGACCAGGGCGCCGGTCAGGAGGAGCGGGACGGTCCTTCCCGTACGGGACCGTACGGAACCGGATGTGGCGGGGTTGACCATGATTCCTGCCTTCTGCGGGGGAGGGCGGATCGATCGGTGGACGGGATTGAGCCGTGCTTCCGGAGCGCCGGTTCCGGCGCTCCGGAGACTGGGTCGCCAGCGCGGTCGGTGACCGGGCAGGTGGCCGGGTGGGTCAGTCGGCCCAAGGGAGCGCGCCGCGCGATTCGTCGTAGGCGCGGCGGGTCGCCTCGTCCGGGGGGTAGGTGCCGCGCAGGGGGGCGCCGCCTGCGACGCGGGCGACGATGAACGCCTCCTGCAGTTCCTGTTCGCGGGCCGCCTTGGCGATGACCGGGACGAGGTGGCGGGGTACGCAGACCACACCGTCGGCGTCGCCGACCATGACGTCCCCGGGGTAGACGGCGACGCCGGCGCATCCGATGGGGACTTGCAGGTCGACCGCGTGGTGCTGGGCAAGGTTGGTCATGGCCGCCGCCCCGGTGGCGAAGACCGGCAGGGGCAGGCGGCTGATCTCCTCGATGTCGCGCAGGGTGCCGTCGGTGACCACACCGGCGGCGCCGTTGACCGCCATGCGGGTCAGCAGGATGTTGCCCGCGGCGGCCGCACGTCCCTGGCCGCGGCAGTCCACGACGAGAACCTGGCCGGGGCCGGCCTGCTCGACCGCCAGGCGCTGCGGGTGGTCGTAGTCGTCGTAGACCTCAAGGGTGTCGATGTCCTCGCGGGCCGGGATGTAACGCAGGGTGAAAGCCTCGCCGACCATGCGCCTGGCGTCGGGCGTGACACAGGTCAGGCCCGCCAGGAAGGTGTTGCGCAGACCGTGCTTGAAGAGCTGGGTGGTGATGGTGGCGGTGCTTGCCTCTCCCAGGGCGGCCAGATCGTCGGGGTCGAGGGGCGGCCGGGGGGTCTGGGTCATGTCTCGTGCTTCCTTCGGTGCGTCAGGACGGATGGCAGGTGCCGGATGGGCGGCGACGGGGCTGGTCAGGAAGTGGGGTTGTCGAGGCTGAGGTCGACGCCCGGCGGCCTGAGCTGCGCGCTGAGACCGCCGTCGACGTTCACGACCTGTCCGGTGATGAAGGACGCGTCCGCCGAGGCGAGGAACGCGACGGCCCCGGCGACATCGGATCCGTCACCGACCCGGCCCAGCGGGACCGGCTGCGCGCGGGTTCGTTGCTGGTCCGGATCGAGGAGGGCGAACCGGTCGTTGATGACCGGGCCGGGCGCGACCGCGTTGACGCGGATCCCCCGGGGGGCGAGTTCCAGGGCCATCGCTCGGGTCGCCGCGTCGACTGCGCCCTTGCTGGCGTCGTAGGCGACGGCTGCCCGGTGGGCGCGGGTGGCCCCGACCGAGGAGATGTTCACGATCGAGGAGCCGGCGGGCATCACCCGGGCGGCCGCCACCGTGCACAGGAACACCCCGCGCGCGTTGACGGCGAAACTGCGGTCCCAGTCGGCGACGTCGATGTCGAGCAGCGGACCACGGGCCAGCATGGGGGCGGCCGCGTTGTTGACCAGTAGGTCGAGTCCGCCGAGGACATCGACCGTACGGTTGAGGCAGGCGTCGACCTGGCGGGCGTCGGATACGTCGCCGGGGCAGGCCACCGCGGACACGCCCCTGTCGCGCATGGCAGCGGCTGCTGCTTCGGTCTCGGCCGGATCGGGGCCGTTGAGGGCCACCGCCGCGCCTTCCTGGGCGAGCCGCCATGCGATGGCGAGGCCGATGTTGCGTGCGCCGCCGGTGACCAGCGCGACCCGGCCGGTGAAGCGGCCTTCGGCACGGGCGTCGCTCGCCGGCTGCGGTGCGTCGCTCACGTGGCGGCCACCTGTCGGTCGACGACAGCGGCGGCACTGGTGGCCGCCCAGGTCAGCGGTCCGGCGGAGGCCGACACCCGCTGCGGGTCGAGTGTCATGCCGAGGCCGGGGCCGTGCGGCACGGACAGCAGCCCGCCGGTGTAACGGACGGGGTCGGTGACGACGTCCCGTGTGTAGAGGAGCGGTCCGACCGGGTCGCTCGGGACGGTGACGGCCGACATGGCCATCGCGACGTGGGCGGCGGCGGCCGTGCCGATGGACAGCTCCTGCGTGGTGCCGACCAGGCACGCCTTGCCGGCGGCGTCGGCTATCGCGAAGATCCGGCGGGCCGGTGTGATGCCGCCGATGGCGATGACGCTGACGTTGAACACGTCCACCGCGTCCGCGGCGACGAGGTCCAGTGCCCACCGGAAGCTGTAGACGTGCTCGCTGATCGGGACGGCGAGCCGGTCGCGGGCCTGGACCAGACCGCGGATGTCGTGGTGCGGGGCGGGCGACTCGATGAGGTCGTAGCCGACGTCGGCCACCCGCTCGGCGAAGGCGCATGCCGCCTTGGCGTCGAGGAGGTTGGAGAAGTCCAGGGACTTGATGGTGATGCGGTCGCCGAACCGTTCGCGGGCGGTGCGCAGGAACCGCTCGTCCAGGTCGAGGCGGCGTCCGACATACACGCGGAAGAAGGTGAAGCCCTCCGTCAGCCGGCGCTCGACCATGGCGAGGTTGCGTTCGACGTCCTCCTCGTGCTGCTGGCGGAAGATCGGATACGCGATGGGCACCGATTCGCGGACCGCGCCGCCGAGCAGGTCGCACACCCGGACACCGAGCTGTTTCGCGGCCAGGTCCCAGAAGGCGATGTCGACGCCGCACTTGATGGCGCGGCTCTTGTCGTAGATGTATCCGGCCTGCGGGAAGTTCGCTTCCAGGCGGCGTTCCATCTCCGTGATCTGGAGGGCGTCCAGACCGACGAGGAGTTCGTTGAGGGTGGCCTCCAGATCGGGTACGTCGAGGTGGTAGCGCGGGAGGTGCTGGAGGTCGGACATCTCACCGATGCCCGTCAGCGCGTCGTCGTCGGTGAGGAGTTCGACCAGGATGTGTCCGCAGGTGATGCTGTTGTGCCGCGGCGTGTTGATCGAGGTCAGGCGGACTCGGGTCACTTTGGCCATGTGGTGCTCCGTTCCTTGTCGGTGCCGGCAGCGTTGCGCGCGTCGACGAGCCGGGGTGTGGTGCGCCCCGGAGCCATCGAGAGCAGCTCGCGGGTGTACGGGTGGGAGGGGGTTTCGTAGATCCGGTCCGCCGGGCCTTCCTCGACGATCCGGCCCTGCCGCATGACGGCGATGCGGTGGGCGACCGATCTGACGACGGCGAGGTCGTGGGTGATGAAGAGGTAGGCCATGCCGTGCGCGGCCTGGAGGTCGGCGAGCAGGTTGAGGATCTGGGCCTGGACCGACACGTCGAGGGCGCTGACGGCCTCGTCGCAGACGATCAGCCGTGGCCGCAGGGACAGCGCCCGGGCGATCGCGATGCGCTGGCGCTGTCCGCCGGAGAAGGCGGAGGGGAAGCGGTCCAGCGCGTACGCGTCGAGGCCGACGTCCTGGAGGAGGCGTACGAGCTCGGGTTCCGCGGTGTCGAGCCGGTGGACCCGCATCGGCTCGGCGAGGATCTCGCGGACCGTCATACGGGGGTCGAGGCTGGCGTACGGGTTCTGGAAGACAACCTGGATCTCCCGCTGGAGGCGCCGCAGCTCCGGCGCGGACGGCCGTCGGACGTCGATGCCGTCGTAGCGGACGGTCCCCCCGGAGGGGGTCTCGAGCCGCAGCAGCATCTTGGTCAGGCTGGTCTTGCCCGAGCCGGACTCCCCCACAAGAGCGAGGGTGCGCCCCGGCTCGACCTTCAGGCTCACCTGCTGGACGGCGTCGACGTGCCCGGTGATACGGCGCAGCGCCCCGGTGCGGACCGGATAGCGCAGGTCGGTGGCGTCGAACTCGACGAGCGGCGTGCCGCCCTCCTCTTCGGCGTCCTTGGGCGGTTCGTCCGTCGTCACGGGCAGCGGCACGGGCCGTTCGCGTGGTGCGTCGGCGAACAGGCATGCCGCCGCATGGCTTTCACCGACCGTGAGCAGCGGGGGCACAACGCTCTCGCAGCCATCGGTGCGGACCGGGCAGCGTGGTGCGAAGGAGCAGCCCGGGGGGCGGTCGCTGAGCCGGGGCGGCCGGCCCTCGATGGAGGCGAGGCGGGTGCGGGCGGGTGCGTCCAGGCGCGGGGTCGCTGCCAGGAGTGCCTGGGTGTAGGGCATGCGTGGATCGGCCAGGACCTGGGCGGTGGGTCCGCTCTCGACGATCCGTCCGGCGTACATGACCGCGACCCGGTCGGCCTGTTCGGCGACCACGCCGAGGTCGTGGGTGATGAGGATCAGGCCCATGCCGAGGTCGTCGCACAGTGAGCGGAGCATGGTCATGATCTCGGCCTGGACGGCGGCGTCGAGGGCGGTGGTGGGTTCGTCGGCGATGAGGAGTCGTGGGCGGGCGGCGATCGCCAGGGCGATGGCGGCGCGCTGGCGCATGCCTCCGGACAGTTCGTGGACGTACTGGGTCAGGCGCTTCTCGGGCTCGGGCATGCGGGCCTGCGTCAGCGCCTCGACCGCCCGCTTCCGTGCCTGATCGCGGCTCATGCGTTCGTGCGCGCGGACAGCGTCCATGATCTGTGTGCCGATGGTCAGCAGCGGGTTGAGGGCGGTGCCGGGGTCCTGGAAGACCATGGCGACCCATTTGCCGCGTACCTCCCGCCAGGAGCGCCGGTCCAGGCCGCGCAGGTCGGTGCCGTCCAGCAGGATCGACCCGGTGGTCTCGCACAGGGGCGGGGGCGGGTTGAGGCCGAGCAGACTCAGGGCGGTGACGGTCTTGCCCGACCCGGACTCGCCCACGATGGCGAGGGTCTCACCGGTGTCGACGTGCAGGCTGACGTCGTCCACGGCGCGCACGGGCGGCTCGTCGGATGCGCTGTGGAAGGTGACGCCGAGCCGGCTGATGTCGAAGAGGGTCATCGTGGGCCCCTCAGGCGCCGAGCCGGGCACGCTCAAGGCGCCACTGGCCGTCGACGTCGAGGCTGACGCCCTTGAGGTCGCTGCTGTGGATCAGCGGCGACTTGGCCTGGTGCAGGAAGACCCAGTAGTTGTTCTCCAGGATGCGGCGCTGCACGTCGACGTACGCCTGCTTGCGCACGGCGCGGTCGTCCGTGCTCAGTCCCTTGTCCAGCAGGGCGTCGAGGGCGGAGTCCTTCAGGCCCGACCAGTTGCTCGGGCCGTCACTGGCGAAGTACGGGTCGAAGGTGAGGGAGGGGTCCAGACGGGGGATGTCGATGACGAGGATCGCCGCGTCGAAGTCCTGGTTCCGCATGCGTTCCAGCTGGGTCTGGAATTCGAGGATCTCCACCTTGGGGGCGAATCCCGCCGCGGTGAGCTGGCTCTGGAGCAGTTCCGCGACGGTGGGGTCGGGGGCACGACGGCGGGCGACGAGGGTGAGGGGCACCTTTCCGCGCAGCCCCGCCTTGTCCAGGGTGGCGCGGGCCTTCTCGGGGTCGTACGGCACGGGGGCGAGGGCGTCGTCGTAGAACCAGTCGCCGGAGGTGGCGAAGGAGGGGGCGATGTCGAAGTCGCCGCCGGCCGCGGCCTTGCCGACGGACCTGCGCTCGACGGCCATCGCGAAGGCCGCGCGTACCCGCGGGTCGCGGAAGGGTCCCTTGGTGACGTTGAGCGAGGCGTAGTAGTTGCGGCGTACGCCCTCGTCCTTGATGGTGACCCGCGGCGCGTCGGCCAGCTGTTTGTACTCCTCCGGGGGCAGGGCGCGCACCAGGTGCACTCCCCCGGTGGACAGTTCGGCGCGCAGTACCTTGGCCTCGGTGACGAAGCGCAGGACCACCTTGTCGAGGAACGGAAGCGCGTCACCTTCCGCGGTCTTGGCCCAGTACGTCTTGTTGCGCTCGGCGGTGAGCTGGACCTTGGTCCGCCACTGGCGGAAGGTGAAGGGGCCGGTCCCGACCGGCCTGCGGCCGAACTCGTCGGCCCCCTTGGCGAGCGCGGTGGGCGAGGCGATCATCCCGGGCTCGTGGGCGAGCTGGGTGAGCAGCAGCGGATCGGGCGCCTTCAGGGTGACCGTGACGGTCCGCGGGCCGGTGGCCTTCACTTCGCGGACGGAGGCCAGTGCGGCCGTCTTGGTGGAGCGGGTGGCGGGATCCGAGATCCGCTTCAGGTTGAGAACGACCGCGTCGGCGTCGAACGGGGTGCCGTCGTGGAACTTCACGCCCTGGCGGAGCTCGAAGGTGATCTCGGTGCCCGTGTCGGTCCATTGGGTGGCGAGGGCCGGTTCGAAGGTCCCGTCGCGGCGCTGACGCAGCAGGGTGTCGAAGAACAGGTTGAGGACGTTGCGGTCGGAGGAGATGGCGGAGCTCAGCGCCGGGTCGAGGGTGACGGGCTCGTTGTCGAAACCGGCGGTGAGCGTTCCCCCGGAGGCGCCGTCGGAGGGGTCCGAGGAGCCGCATCCGGCCAGGGTGGCGAGGGCCGCGGTGGCTGCGGCACCGGCCAGGATGGTGCGACGTGGTATCCGGGGCGGCGTGGCGTTGGGCATGACGAAGTACTTCCTCTGTACGGGGGGAAAGGGGTGGAGGCCTGGGAGACGGCTCAGCGCGCGGGTGCGAGGTCCGGGCGGTGGGCGTCCAGCGCGTCGCGCAGGGCGTCGGCGAGCAGGTTGAAGGCGGCGACGGTGAGGAGGATCGCGAGGCCGGGGAAGACGCTGAGCGACCAGCTCGCGCTCAGGTGGTCGGTGCCGCTGGCGACGATCGCGCCCCAGCTCGGCTGCGGGGGCTGGACGCTCAGTCCCAGGAAGCTCAGCGCGGCCTCGGCCATGATCGCGGTGGAGACCTGGAGGGCGGCGAAGACCAGCAGGGTGCCGGCGAGGTGGGGCAGCAGGTGGCGGCGCATGATCGTGGTCCGTGTGACGCCCACGATACGTGCGGCGGACACCCATTCGCGGGTGCGCAGGGAGAGCACCTCGCCCCGGACCACACGGGCGAAACGCGGGGTGGTGACGACGGCGATCGCGATCAGGGCGTTGCGCAGCCCGGGGCCGAGGGCCGCGACGACGGTGAGGGCGAGGACGAGGAGGGGGAAGGCGAGCAGTCCGTCGGAGACCCGCATGACGAGGGTGTCCACCCAGCCACCGCGGTATCCGGCGATCAGACCGAGCACCGTGCCGGCGATCAGGGCGGCGCCCACGGTGATGGTGGCCACCCCTACGGTGACCACGGCGCCGGCGACGATCCGGGCCAGGACGTCCCGTCCGATCTCGTCGGTGCCGAGGAGGTGCTGGAGGCTGGGGCCGGTCAGGAGCCGGCCGGTGTCCGTGGCGCCGGCCGAGTCCGACATGAAGGGTGCGGCGGCGGCGGCCAAGAGCAGGAGGAACAGCAGGGGTACGGCGATGTGGGCGCGGCGGTCACGGCGGAGCCGGTCCAGAACCGGTCTGCGGGAGACTTTCGGCGCGAGGTCTATGGCCATCGGCGCTCCAGGATGTGCGTGCGGGACGTGCGGTGCGGGACGTGCTGATCGGCGCGCGGGGAGGCGCGGATCGGGTGAGGTCGTGGGCGAGGGCCGAGTCAGTACGTGATGCGCGGGTCGAGCCAGGCGTAGACCAGGTCTGCCAGAAGGTTCACCAGGAGGACGAGGACCACGACCATCAGCACGGCGCCCTGGACGACGGGGAGGTCCCGGCTGAAGATGCCGTTGACGATCAGGGTGCCCATGCCGGGAACGGTGAAGACGGTCTCGGTGACGACGGTGGCGCTCATCAGCGCCCCGATCTGGAGAGCGATGACGGTCACGACCGGCACGATGGCGTTCCGCAGGGCGTAGACGCCCACGATCCGGCCGCGTGAGAGACCTGATGCCTCGGCTGTGCGGATGTAGTCCTCGTTGAACGCGGCGAGGAGAGCGGCGCGGGTCTGGCGCATGGTGACCGCGGCGATGGTGGAGCCGATCGTGACGGCTGGGAGGACCATGCGGCGCAGGTTCTCGACGGGGTCCTCGGTGAAGGGAACGTATCCCGAGGGCGGGAGGACCTTGAGCCACAGGGCGAAGACGAGGATGAGCAGTGCGGCAAGGTAGAAGTGAGGGGCGGACAGGGCGAGCAGACCGACGGAGTTCAGCGCTGTGTCCGTGCGGGTGCGACGGCGGACGGCCGCGAGAATGCCTGCGGGGATCCCGACGAGGACGGCGAAGACCAACGCGATGACTCCGAGTTCGACCGTGGCGGCGAACCGCTCGGAGATGACCGTGCCCACCTTCTCGTCGGTGAGCCATGAGCTGCCCAGGTCGCCGCGGACGAGATCGCCGAGCCACTGGGTGAACTGCTCCCACAGCGGCGCATCGAGGCCGAGGTCCTCTCGGAGTACCGCTCGGTCCTGCTCGGTGGCCTCCTGGCCGAGAATGGCGAGGGTGGGGTCGCCCGGCATCAGTCGCAGGAGCATGAAGAGCACCATGGAGACGACGAGGGCGACCGGGATCAGCTGGAAGAGTCTGCGTACGAGGTATCCGGTCATTTCACCGGCTCCGGTATAGGGGGCGGGGGCGTCACGGCAGCCGCTTCGGGGCGGTCTGAGAAGCGGGAAAGGTTACGTAGCCAGGTGAGGCGCTGCGCGGGGGCGAGGTCGTAGGCGTAGAGGACCAGCGAGCGAGCTCCGGCGGCCCGGGCGTCCTCGGCGACTTCCGCGAGCTGCTGCTCGTCGGTGGTCCGGTTCACGGCCAGGTTCCATCCGGCGGTCACCCGGGCCCCGGTCTGGGATGCTGCGGCGAGCTCGCGGCGCAGGGCGTCACGGTCACCGGTCAGATCGGTGACGGTGAGAGCGCCTGTCGCCCCGGCCAGGGTGTCCAGGCCGGCGGCGGACTTACCGTCGCAGGCGTAGGGGTTGCTGGTGGCACGAACGGAGACAGGCAGTCCTGCGGCTGCGATGACGGCTTCCCGTACGAGCTCGGCGGTGACGCGCGAGCGTACACCCAGGACCGTGTCGTGCTGCTCGGAGCCGAGAACGGCGCGTGCGTCAGCTTCGATGTCGCCGGCTTCGCACGGGTCGATGAGCTGAGCGCGCAACGTTGTCCGGACGGTTTCGGCCATGGCCGTGACGTCGATGCCCGCGTCGGTGAAGCGTTCGGAGCAGGCGGAGCAGAAGCACAGGGACAGTAGCCAGCGGTCGACCGGGCGAAGGACGACGCCGAGTTTGTCATGGGCGCTCTGGTGCTGCCATCCGAGGTAGCCGAAGGCTTCGAGTTCGAGTCCGCTGACGCCGGGGCGGCGGGCGGCCCTGGCGACGAGGTCGGCGGCGCAGGCGCGGACTTCGGGTCTGGCCGGGCACAGGGCATGGCGGTAGGGGTGCCCGAAAGCGTTGCGCAGGGCCGACTCCGGGTGGCGGGTGGCAGGGCCGGACTGGTGAAGTCCTACGAGCCAGGCCGTTACTTCGATGCCGGACTCCAGCAAGGACGCTGTAGCGGTCGTCGCCTCGTCCCCGAGGACTGCCAGCTGCAGTCGGCTGGCGTCGTGGGGGGCCGATCCGTCACGAAACCATTGGCCGGCCCCGAAGTCGGCCACAGCGCAGGGGTCGCTGGTCGTCAGGAGCCACCGCCCGCTGTGATAGCTGAACGCCAGGCGCACGCCATCCACACCATGGGCTGCCAGCCAGTCCGCCTGGGCCTGAGGCCGCTCACGGAAGGAAAGCGGATGGGCGAACAGTCCGATGTTCATCGGCCGTCACCGGGGTCGACCTCGAGCGCGCGGGAGATGGTCCGCCTGGCCTTCTCGATGTGCGCTCGGGTCAACCGCTCGGCGAGCGGGCCATCGCCCTGCTCCATCGCTTCGAGGATCGCCGCGTGCTCCGCGGCCTCTTCCTCCCACGTCGCCCGGAGCCGCCAGCCCAGGCCGGCCACGAACGCGGTGAGGTCTTGCAGCCGGTCCAGGAACCCACAGAGGAAGCTGTTGTCGCAGGCGCTGTAGAGCTCGCGGTGGAACCGCCGGTTCGCAACGCCCAGGCCCCGTGTCTCACCCGAGCCGACGAGCACGGTCGCTTCTTGGAGAGCCTGTCGGGCGGCGGCGAGAGGCGCGGCGCCCAGACGCAGTGCGCCCAGACGTACGGCCTCGGGTTCCGCCGCGCAGCGGGCGGTGTAGAGCTCCTCTACCAGGCGGTTGTCGGGTCGTCGGACGCTGACCCCCTGGTAGGTGTTGATCTCGACCAGCCCGGTGGAATGGAGCTGCTTGAGCGCCTCTCGCACCGGGGTCTTGGACACGCCGTACATCTCGGCGAGTTCCCGCTCGACCAGCGCCTTCCCCGGGGGGAGCGCGCCTTCGAGGATCGCCTGCCGCAACGCCTCCCGGACACGGTCGGTCCGGGAAACGGCCTGCCGCAGCGGGGGCAGCGAGAGAGGGGCCGAAGCTTCCGCACTGTTCACTGGATAGTCGATCTGTGACATGGCGGCATGCTGATATACCAGCATGCCGTGCCGCAAGCCCCATGCATGAAGTTCTTCGAAACGCCTCGGACGACAGCCGGAAACAGAAACAAAACTGACGTTCCGTCAGAACATTTACAGCAGGTACGGGGTTGCGTTCGGTTTTGGGGTCTGCGACTGTCACTCACGCAACTCACCCCCCTCACAGCGGACTTCGGAGCGCGACGCACGGCGCCCTGACCCGGCACCGTGCCACGGACAACTCGTCCCTCTGCGCCCGTCCTCCTGCCCACGGCCTCCGCCGGCGCAGGACACCCACCGCTACCGCCAGGACGATCTCGGAGATCAGGCAACAATGAAACGCACGAGCACCCTTGCCGTGACCGCAGCACTGCTCGCTTCGTCCGCCCCGCTCGGTCTCGTCACCTTGGGAGCGGGCACCGCCCACGCTGCCGGCCGCACGTACTTCGTCAGCCCGAGCGGCGACGACAGCAACCCGGGAACCTCGGCCGGGGCTCCCTTCCGCACCATCCAGAAGGCCGCGGACAGCGCCGGACCGGGCGACACTGTCTCGATCATGAACGGCACGTACTCCGAGCGCTCCAAGGGTTCGAACGTGCTGACCGTCAGGCGCTCCGGCCGCCCCGGCGCACCTATCACCTTCACCGCCCACCCCGGCCACAACCCGGTGATCCACCCCGTGAACGCGTGGAACGGCATCAGTGTCTACGGCACGTCCTACATCACCATCAAGAACCTCGAAGTCAAGGGCAACAGCGACGCGCTGACCCTGGCCGGGGCGGAGCGCGATGCGAAGAAGAACGATCCCACGTACAACACCAACTGCATCTGGGCGGAGCCGAACAAGGCCACGGGCGCCAAACCCCACCACATCGACATCGTCGGCAACACCGTCCACCACTGCCCCGGCCTGGGCATAGGCTCGCGCGGCGCGGACTACATGACGATCGACCGCAACCACGTCTACGCGACCTCGTGGTACACCGTCTACGCCACCAGCGGCATCTCGATCCTGGCCGCGCACGACATCGACCGCGGCAACCCCCGCACGTACAAGATCCGCGTCACCAGCAACACGGTCCACGACAACGAGACCAAGGTGAAGTGGGAGCGCTGCAAGTGCTACTCGGACGGTAACGGCATCATCATCGACACCCTCAAGGACAAGTCGAAGGCCGGAGAAAACGGCCCTGACTACCAGGGCAGGGTCCTGGTCGCCAACAACCTGTCCTACAACAACGGCGGCTCAGGAATCCACTCCTTCAAGAGCCAGCACGTCGACATCGTCAACAACACGGCGTACAAAAACGGTCGCAGCCCCCGCATGGAGAGCTACGCCAACATCTTCGCGCACGACAGCACCGACGTCCGGCTGCTCAACAACATCGCCTACGGCCGTCCGGGCCAGGCGACGAACAGCAAGTCCCGCAACGTAGATGTCACGTACGACTACAACGTCTACTTCGGCGGCAAGGCCCCCGAGGTCAAGGGCCCGAACGACATCGTCTCCGATCCGAAGCTCACCCATCCGGGTACCGGCGCTGACGCCGACTTCCGGCTGAGCAAGGGCTCCCCCGCCATCGGCTCCGGCACCCCGTTCGCCGCCGTGACCACCGACCTCACCCAAACACGCCGGTCCGGCGGCGCACCCGACCGCGGAGCCTTCAGCTTCACAGCCGAAGGCAACGACGCGACACAAGGGGCATCCAAGCCCTCCGCCAACGAGTCCGCCTCTCCCAGCCAGTCGAGCGCCACCCCGGCAGAGCCTTCCGGAGAATCTGACGCCGGCACGTCGCCCGCCGCAGAAGCGACCCTCGGCACCGACAGCGGCTCCGGGCCGAAGCCGAACGGCGAAAGCGAGCCGCTCGCAGAGACCGGCGGCTCCAACCCGGTACTCCCGGTCGGAATCGCGGCGGCCGTCCTCGGCATCGGCGGCAGCCTCCTCTTCCTCGCCCGGCGCAAGCGCTCCCGGCACTAAGAAGCCATCTCATTTGGCGAGTCTGCGGTAGCAGATGAGGGTGCAGGCGATGCTGGTGAAGGCGAGGAAGTGGTCGGCCTTGCGTTCGTAGCGTCGGTGGAGGCGGCGGCAGCCGGCGAGCCAGGCCATGGTGCGTTCCACGGTCCAGCGGTGGTGGCCCAGCCGTTTCGAGGACTCGACTCCCTTGCGGGCGATGCGGTGGGTGATGCCGCGCTCGCGTAACCATCGCCGCAGGTGGGCGTAGTCGTAGCCCTTGTCGGCGTGGAGTTTGCCGGGCTTGCGCCGTCGTCGGCCGCGGCGCGAGCGGATCGGCGGGATGCCCTTCACAAGCGGGATCAGGGCCTGGCTGTCGTGCAGGTTGGCCCCGGAAATGCCGACGGATATGGGCAGACCCGACCGTTCCGTGATCAGGTGGATCTTCGAGCCGTACTTGCCCCGGTCGACAGGATTCGGACCCGTCAGGTCCCCCTTTTCAGGGCCCGCATGTTCACCGAGTCGATCGCGCACCGCGACCAGTCCAGCTCACCGCGGGCACCTAGTTCGTCGAGGACCAGGCGGTGGAGCTTGGCCCACACCCTGGCCTTCGACCACTCCGAGAACCGCCGGTGGGCGGTCGCTCCGGACGGGCCGAACGACGCCGTAGGCAGCTGCTGCCAGGTACAACCCGACGTGGCCACGAAGACGATCGCGGCCAGCACTTCCCGGTCGCCGTGCCGACGCCGACCACCGCCCTGCGGCCGCGACGGCGCCTCCGGCACCACCCGCTGGAACAACTCCCACAACTCGTCCGGCACCAACCGCTCAACGATCCCCACCATGACTCACAGAATACCGATGCACCCAAATGAGATGGCCTCTAAACACCTCGACCACCAGAACGTGGTGCTGGCCCCACCCCGTACTCAGAGGGGCCGGCACCACCGCACGTCGCCGGGCTGCCGAACCAGGTGTACGACGTCACTGACAGACTTGACGCCATGGCGGACGAGCATCAGAGCAGAACGGAGTCACCCACCGGTGAACCGGTACCCGACCCCCCGCGCGTCGCGTGGCGGAAGCAGATGAGACTCCGCGTACTCAACGCAGCTCGTGACCTGACCTGCGACGCCGGCTGGGACCAGGTCAGCCTCTCAGCCGTCGCAGCCCGAGCCGAGGTGTCACGCCCCTCGGTGTACAAGGAATTCGGAAGCCGAGCCGGCCTGGGCCGCGCCCTGGTAGTCCGTGAAACCCAACAATTCCTCGCAGGCATAGCCGCCACCCTCTACCCCGGCCTCCCGGACACCCACGCCTGCCTCGAAGCCGCCATCCTGTACGCACTCACGGAGGCTGACAACCAGCCTCTGGTCCGGGCCGTGATCACAGCCGCCCGCGAGGGATCAGACAGCCTGCTCCCCTTTCTCACTGCCCGAGCAGACCCGATCTTCGATGCAGGCCAAAGCCTGGTCCAGAGCTGGCTGGCCACACGGTACCCGGAACAGGGCACAAACGATCTCGAAATGGCAGCGGATGTCATCGTCCGCATGACCATCAGTCATCTGATCCTGCCGGCCTGCGAACCGGAATTCACCGCCCAAAGACTGGCCACAGCGGCACTGAAACTGCTGTGCTGAATCGGCAAGGTGCGGAGGACGGCGATGTGCCAGCAGCCTCGGCGGCTGGCACATCCGGGTCGCACGGACATCCTCCTACCGGCCAGCCGCATGCCGGCCGCTCCGTGCCCGCGTCGTGGACTGGCCACAGCAACGTCGCGGCGGACCAGCTAGCCCTGGAACTTGCCTTTCAACCCGCCTCCAGGTCCTGGCGCTGGAGCTTCGGGCGGGGCTGTGGCCAGGTGGTCAAGGGGTGCGGGCGAGAGGGCGGGGCGCTGACTACTCCTGTACGGGACCCTGGAGAGTCCAGAGCCCGGCAGTAGGACGATGGGTAGGGGTCTTCGGCCCGATCGGTTGTCGGAGGGGAGTGGATATGGCCATGGCTGCCAGGAGTCGTGTGGGGGGTCTCGTCGTGGCGTACGCGGCTCTGGTAGACGCGTCGAACGCCTGTGACGCGCTGGATGAGGTGGTGGTGGCCGCCGACAGTTGGGCTTCAGCAGCGGATCTCTTCAGAGCATGCGGCTACCGGAAGGTTCCCAGGCGGGTTATGTACGGCAGGGTTCCGGGAGCGGCAGTCGCCGCAGCCCTCACCAGTCCCGGAACGGTGTTCCGGAAACGCTTCATGGCGGACACCCCGTGGACCGGCGCCGTGTGAGGTTCGAAGGCAGGCACTGGAGACCGCTCACCGCTTCGGCTTCTACGGCGAGCACGTGACGACGACGTCCTCCGAGTTCGAGCCGGTGCCGATCCTGGTGCTGATGCTCGCCGGGGACCAGGAGGTCGTCGGGCGTCTGCACGCGCGGCGGCAACCGCCGGACGGGTGGGTCAACCTGGTCTCGATTCCTGCGTACCGGAACGTGGAGGACGGTGGGGTCGAGCCGGCGGGGTACCGGATGGGATTCGGGCCGCAGGACCACCCACTCCCGCCGTCGGGATCTCGTAGGGCGCTTCCGCGATGGCGCGCGCACGGGGCCGACGGAGCCTTCCTCCGTGACCCGTGACGACCTCGGCCTTCGCACCGATGCGTCGACTGCGGACGCAACAAGAAGGCCACCGTCACCACATGGCCGATCAGTCCTCTTCGCCCTTTCTGCTACTCCAGACGTCGACGCAACCCTGAGCCATGCACCCTCTGCGGCGTCACCCGCGTGCGGGTCGGCCGCAGCGACGACGACCTCGGAACCTGCGGCCCGTGCTGCGGCGTCGCCATCGCCTTCACCTGCCGCCGATGCGGGTCGCCGGCGGACATCAGCACGGACGGATGCCGCACACGCTGCGTTGCCAGCGACCGCGTCCACGAGCTCCTCGCCGACGAGAACGGGCAGGTCACTGAGGTACTCGTACCGCTTGCCCAAACTCTCACCGCGGCGCCACGACCCGAGTCCCTCATGGCATGGCTCCGCCGGAGCCCGAGTGCCCACCTCCTGGCCGCGCTCGCGGCAAGGCGGACTGAGATCACGCGTGAACTTCTCGATGACTTGCCGCAGGAGCCGGCCACGCGATACGTCCGTGTACTGCTTGTCCACACCGAGATCGCGGCCCGCCCACCTCAGACCCGTCGAGGTCGGCGGCATCGGGTTCCTCGAACAGCACCCTCCGAGCGCAGGAAGTCCGCATCACGCATCGGGAAGGTCTGATCCGGGGTGGTCGACTGCCGATGCGGCCTGTCCGCTCAGGCCTTGAGGGAGTGTCCAGTCGTGGCGTCCACGTGATCGGGGATCTCATCGTGGCGGTCGCCCACGGTTGGTGTCCCAGTCGGCTCGAACATGAGGATCGCGGCACCGGACGGTGCGTACGGCTTGTGCTCGGTACCTGCGGGGACGGTGAAGACCGCTCCCTGCGGAAGCAGGACCGTGCGCTCACCCTCGGGCTCACGCAAGGAGATGTGCAGCTCCCCGTCGAGCACCATGAAGAATTCGTCGGTGTCGTCGTGGGCGTGCCAGATGTGTTCGCCTGCGACCTTGGCGATCCGGACGTCGTAGTCGTTGACGCGCGTGACGATGCGGGGGCTCCACACCGCATCGAAGGAGGCCAGAGCCTGGCTGAGGGGGATGGGCTGGTTACTCATGGGCTCATCCTCCGCGGTTTCGCAGGGGCAGCGTGAGTGCTAGGAATCGCACATGGCGAAAGAATCCTCGCATCAAGCCCACGTGGCGGGCATACACCGGGTGGTCGTGATCGTGGACGAGAACTCAAACCCTTTCGAGCTCGGCTGTGCAACCGAGGTCTTCGGCCTCCGCAGGCCGGAGATCGGCCGCGTTCTCTACGACTTCAGGCTCTGCTCCCCCGCGCCCCGCACCCCGATGCGAGACGGATTCTTCACGCTCACGGGAGTCGCCGGCTTGGAAGCGGCCGATGCGGCGGACACCTTGATCGTCCCCAACCGCCCCGACATCGAGGTGCCCCGCCGACCCGCTGTGCTCGACGCCATCCGGCGGGCGCACGCGCGTGGCGCACGCCTGATCGGCTTCTGCAGTGGCGCCTTCACCCTGGCCGAGGCCGGCGTGCTCGACGGGCGGCGGGCCACCGCCCACTGGCAGTGGGCGGCTTCTTTCCGGTCCCGTTTCCCTGCTGTCCACCTCGAAACGGACGTGCTGTTCGTGGATGACGGTGACATCCTCACCGCTGCGGGAAGCGCGGCCGCACTCGATCTCGGTCTGTATGTGGTCCGCCGCGACTACGGCGCCGAGATTGCCAACTCCGTGAGTCGGCGACTGGTCTTCGCGGCGCATAGGGACGGCGGACAGCGGCAGTTCGTGGAGCGCCCCATGCCCGACTTCCCCGACGAGTCCCTGGCACCCCTCCTCGCCTGGGCGCAGGAACGGCTCGACTCGCCGCTCACGGTGTCAGACCTCGCGGCACAGGCGGCGGTCAGCCCGGCGACGCTGCATCGTCGCTTCCGGGCACAGATGGGAACGACCCCGTTGATGTGGCTCACGGGAGAGCGACTTGCCTTGGCCTGCCGATTGATCGAACGAGGCGAGTCACGCTTTGAGGTGGTCGCGCGGCGGAGTGGGCTGGGCACCGCTACCAATTTGCGCACGCTGATGCGTCGCGAGACGGGCATCACGCCATCGGCATACAAGCGTCGGTTCGGGCCAGAGGCGAGTTGACGACAGGCGCGTCCCCCAACGGCTTCTGCGTACAGCCACGGTCGGGGAGTGAACGGATGGCGCACGGTCGGAACACCGCCTCTTCACCGGCAGGACGGTGGGGTGGAGCCGGCGGAGTACCGGACGTGGCTTCGCCCGCAAGACCACCTGAAGCCCGTGGGCGGGATCTCGCCCGTGGACGGGATCTCGTACGAGAACGTGCCCACCGAGCGGCTTCAGCCGCCGTTCGAGGAGCAGCTGGCTGGGGCCACGCCCGCCGTCGGGGCGGGTCCTTCGACGCGCGGGCGGGCAGCGCGGGCGCGGCCTTCCTGCCTCGCGACAGGCCCTGCTCGTCATGGTCCACCGCGGTGCGGTGACACCTACGCCCAGCTGCCGCCGGGGTCGGCATCGAGATCGCGTCCGTCTACCGCTAAATACGTGAAGCCGCCGAGGTCCTGGCCACCCTCGCCCCCGTCCCTGGCCGAGGCGATGCGGACGATCCGGGAGAAGGCGTCCGCCATCTCCCTCCTGCGAAAGCTCCGCTACAGCACCAACCGACTCCCCGACGTCATGACGGCCGTCCTCGTCCTTCACCACGCATCAGCGTGAGGTTGGAAACGGCTCAAGAACTGAAGCGAGAAACGAAGCAGGGGAAGCTGTTCTTGACGACGTGGCAGGCAAGGCTGGAGATCTTCCGGTGACTCACCATCTGCAACGCCCGCCGTCCACAGCGCACTCTCCTACCTCTCCCCCATCGAGTTCGAACAGCAACACCGCAAGACAGCTGAACTCTCACTCCCAGCATGAGCCCCCCGTGTCCACGCTCCGGGGGCTACCTCGCTCGGGTGCATGCCCCTTCCCAGGGCCAGGGGTCTATCCAGGACACAGTCGTGTCACACCTGTTGCTCCAGAGAGCCCGCAGAGTCGTGTGCGGAAGGCCACGTACCTTTCGGGGCGTTAGGCCGTTAGGGGTGTCACGGACGCATTCGGCGTCCCCGGCCGGAAGGATGCCCCATGTCCACGAAGCGCGTTACCCGTCGTCTGCTGGTGCTGTCGGCCACGGCGGCTACTTGCACGGGTGCCCTGAGCGTTCCAGCCGTGGCGAGCACGAACGTTCTGGCGGTCGGGAACGCCGCCTACGACACCACGATGATCAACAAGAACCATGACTCCACGGCGGTCGGTGAGACCTCCTACAGCAGCGGGCTGGGGAACGGTCTTGTCCAGGTGCCGGTGGACCACCCCGCCAACCGTGGTGGCGGCGGCAGCCTGCTGTTCTCGGATCGTGCGCTGAAGACCGAGATCACCGCGGTGGTCTGGGAGCGATGAGCGGCCTGCGGTTGAGGGGAATCCTGGTCAGGATGTGGATCCCGACCTTGGTCTGGAGGCGTCTTCGGCAAGATGCTTCAGCGGCGGGCCTGGCGTCGGGGGCCGTGTCCGGGGCGGTGAGCGACAGCGATCCGGTCAACGGCC
Source organism: Streptomyces sp. Qhu_M48 (assembly GCF_051305195.1). Lineage (NCBI taxonomy): Bacteria > Bacillati > Actinomycetota > Actinomycetes > Kitasatosporales > Streptomycetaceae > Streptomyces > Streptomyces sp. Qhu_M48. The sequence goes on from NZ_CP195432.1 coordinate 4,163,355, forward strand.
ACCAGCTGCTCGAACAGGTGGTACGACTACCGGTCAGCACGTGGCGGTACCACTGGGACCCTCCGCACGTACGCCACCTGGGGCCGATGGCGCAGGACTGGTGGAAGGCGTTCGGGGTGGGTGAGAACGACAGGACGATCTGCTGCACCGATGCCAACGGGGTGGCGCTCGTCGCCATTCAGGCACTGCACCGGGAACTGACCGAGCTACGGGGCGAAGTCGCGGCGCTGAGGGCCCGGAGTTTGCCGCCCAGCACCCCTTCAGGCCCGGGAACGGGAACCTCGCGATGAAGGTAGCTCGGGAAGGCCATGAGCCGACGTCAGGTGTGCCGGGTCGGCAAGTGGCGGGGTTCTGAGACTCGATAGAGCTCACGCCGGCCGAGAACCACGCGGACTGTGCGGCGCTGGTCAGCGGGTGGCCGGACATTCACATGTAGCCCGCCGCCCAGGGGCCATGCCCGCCTTGACCTGCAGGGAGGTCCACCAGATGGCTCCACTGGGGCACCTTCAGCCTGGCATTGCACGCGCGGGCGGAGCCGGGTGAACGAGGGACGCGGCCGTGGAGGCTGGCAAGGCGGTGGCGTTCCCTCGGCCTGCTGAGCCGTTAGAGCCTGCGGGGAAGCTGTCCGGGGAGTCGTGGTGGCGGGTGGTGTCCCGTCCGATCGCGCGCCCGTGGCGCCTCCCCTGGCATGCCGAGGCCGAGCCCGAGAAGCGCAGCGACGATCTCGACCTTGCGGACGAGCAGTGACCTCGGTTGGGGGCGATCTTGCCGAGGTCGTGCGGAGGCTGGAGCGTCTCCAGGCTGAAGGGCGTGATCGTGTGCTGCGCGCCTTGGAAGGGGCGCCCCGCGGACAGCGTTTCAGTCGTTGCCCAGCGGTTCAGGACGTTGCCGACTTCGAAGGGATCATCCCGAGATGTGGTCCGAACGCGCATCATCAGGGCGTGCACATCTATGACTCGTGGCTCAGGCGATGGTCTGACCGAGCCGGAGACAGCAGCCGCGCGGCTACCGATCTCCCTCGGGTCGCGCCCCGGCACACTGTGCTGGTCCGACCATCGGACATGGGAAAGTACCGAACATGACTCTCGAACATCCGGCCGAGCGCGGCGGGAACCAGCCTGGCTTCTTCGCGCGATTCGCAGAACGAGCCTCGAACTTCACAAGCAGCCCGGCGTTCTTCGCTCTGTGCATACTGATGGTCGGAGTGGTCATCGGTGTCCACATCGCCAAGGTGCCGGTGACATGGATGCTACTCGCCGGCGAGTCGATGACCGCCGTCACGCTCCTGCTCCTGGCGCTTCTGAAGAACAGCGAGCGCCGCGCCGAGCATGCAGTCCAACAGAAACTGAACGCCATCGCTGCCGCACTGCTGGAAGCACATGAGGGCAAGTCCGGGCCAGCTCGGGACGCACTGCGCACCGTGATCGGCGTCGAAGAACAGACCTGAAATTTCCCGGGCAGACGCAAGGGTGAGCGATCCGGTGGAGGACGCGCGGCATCTGTCGCCGTGGGCGCAGGAGGTCCTGCGGCTGCGGGCGGTGGCCGCGTCGGTGGCGGGCCGGGACCCTGAGGACGTGGAGGCGGTGTTCGGGGCGTCGCGGAAGGGGGTCGGCATCTGGTGGGCGACGTGGCAGGCCGACGGGCGAGAGGCGCTGGTCATGCAGGCGCGGGACAAGCCGGTCGAGGTGCACCAGGTGCTCGGAGAGGCCGAGCAGGCAGCGGTGCGGCAGGCGGTCCTCGACCACCGCCCCTGTGACGTGGGCTTGACCGGGCAGCTGTGGACGCGGCGGCTGGTGGGCGAGCTGATCGCGAAGCTGTACCGGGTGCGGCTGACCGAGCCAGGGGTGGGCACGTACCTGAAGCAGCGGGGGCTGTCCTTGCAGCACCCGGACAAGCGGACCGCCGAGCAGGACTCCGAGGCCGTCCGGCACTGGCTTCGGGAGACTTGGCCGAAGATCCGGGCGAAGGCGAATATGTACGGCGGCGAGATCCTCCTCGCGGGCCAGGTCGGCATCCGATCCGACCAGGTCGCCGGCCGCCCCTGGGGTGAGAAGGGCAGGACCCCCGCGGTGCGACGGAGCGGGAACCGGTTCTCGGTGAACGCGATGTCGGCGATCAGTACCAAGGGCCGGATGCACTTCGTGGTTCTCGCCGAGGGCTTCACCGCCGCGGCGATGTGCCGCTTCCTGGAATGGCTCGCCGGCCACTTCAACCGCAAGGCCCATCTCGCAGTCGACGGGCACTCAGCCCACTGCTCCAGGAAAGTCCGGGACTGGCTCGCTGACCATCCCTACAATTCCGCGCCGCCAGGAGAACCAGCGAGTCGGGCCGCCGTCCGCCAGCGGCATCTGGGCCAGATCGCGCACCCCGCACGACACCTCGCCCCTGCCGTTCCGCCACGCCACCGACCAGCGACGCGTCCACCCCTCCCCCATGCCCACGTCATCCGGCCCGGTGCCACATCCAGCGGAACGAGAAGATCCTCCCAACCGCAGACATGCGACCACAGCCCGGGGCCGTACGCGCTCACGCGCCTCCTCGTTCACCCACCCAGCGAACGGCCATCGCATCCCGGCCAGCCTGCGATCTCCATGCTGGTGACAACACGATTGAGACCAGCTCAGGAGTGACAATTGCCGCGCGTATCTGGTGACAACCACCGCTGCGACCCGCCGCACAGAACCACGTCATGACGCACAACTGGTGACATCTGTCGCTGCGAGGCGCAAAGGCTTGCCCTGCCGTGCGCGTCCTGGGCAAGCCGCGCAACGCGCGACCCCAGGTTCTGGTTCTGCGGCCTGGTCATCTGCCAGGTCTTGCGGGCACCGACTCCGGCCGCCACCAGCGCGACCACGGCAAGGAAGACCACCAGGAAAGGGCTCTGGCACCTGACGGCGATCACGGCCGTGGAGAGGCACACACCCCAGTCGACCCACGTCCGCTTCAGCAACGCCGTCTTCACGTTCCGTCCCCTCCCAGTTGAGCGAGCCTGGAGCATACGGCGCACGCTCGGGGCCAGGGACGGCTCGGGCAAGCCCCGGCCGGGTTGGGGGGTGTCGCCGCTCCAGTCCCAGCGGCCGGAGTCACCAGGCGAGGGTCGTACAGGAAGCGCCCACCGGGCCCGTAGGCGCCGGTCTCGAATCTCGTCGGGACTCCAGCCGGTGGCGTCGAACAGCTCGCCGTCGAGCGGCCCGCCGATTTCGGCGTAGTAACGGCCGGGGGCCGGGTCGGAGTCGGGATTGGCGGGGCTGGTGCCGCAGTAGGCGCGGCGCGGGACGTGGTGGCTCACCGGGTCAGTCAGTCTGTGCGCCCGTAGTCACCAGGTGCTACGGGGACGTTCGACACCGAGCCGGACCTCACGCAGGCACTCGGACAACGATCACCGATCGCGTACGAGAACGCCCTCGCCCTCACACCAACTACGCTGGCACGAGCCGCATAGTCCGTGTTGAGGATGCGGGGTCTGGCGGGCGGTCTGCGCGACGGCGGACTGATTCGTCGGCATGACGCACTCCTCTGCTGGGCCAGGCCCCGAGCCCGATTCCCCCGTCGCCGTATATGTTCCCGCCGCCGTTCTCGACGCTGCCCACGAACGCGCAGACGAACGACGCGATCATTCCCCACGGTGACGTAGAGGCACCGAGTGAGCCAGGACGTGCCCAGTGTCAGACGGGTCCGGATCAGGGCCGGGGCCGTATACCCACGGCGGTCACGGGCAGTACGGACCGTTCGGCCTGTCGTAGCAGTTCATCTGCCAGGTGCCCCAAGAGCCGTCGGACCTCCCTACACGGAACCAGACCTTGCCGTCCATACCGATGGCCGAAATGCTGATGCTGTCGTGGGGGGACTCCTGCCGGGGGGTGGCTTCGATGCGGCTTTTGACCCAACCGCCCAAGGAAACCCAGCCTTTCCAGGTGCCGTCGGGGCGGGCACGGTTCGCCCACACCGCGTTGTCGGTACCGACGACGTACTCCTGTGCCGTCCCGTCGGCGAGGGTCGTTCTTGAGACGCCGTACTCACAGATGTACGCGCCACCGTTCCCGTAGCACGTGGAGGCCTGGGCCGGTGCGGCCGACACCGCAAGGCCGGCAACGGCGGTGACCGCGACCAGGGCGGCCTGCAATCTCTTCGTACTGGACATGGGCTGCTGCTCCCAAAGGTGGTGAGGGACTGTCACGTGCAGGCCCGGGGGCGGGGGTGCCGCCGGTTTAGGTATCAGTGTCCGTTTCACCGCTAACGTTCCGCTGCCGATTCGCTGTCGCTCCCCAGCTGCCCGCCAGCCCGTCACTCAATGGCAAACGCTCAGCGTTGTCGGGCGGGCATGAGGTCGCCGCCCCTGAACGCGGTACCGCGGTGCCCGCCCTGCGCGCTGCAGCGAAGGTGGTCACCGCACTCCCGCCGTACGAGGCGTCGGCAGGTGGTCGACCGGGCCCCGACCACGTCGAGTTCGGCACCGACGTCTCCGCCGTCCGGCGCGTGAACTGACTCATCAGGTCTTCTCTCCGCTTCCTCCGCAGCCCGCGCAGCCCACAGCCCGCAGCCGACAGCCGCGAAGTCCCGCGAAGGGCAGCGCCTCACAGACATCGCGACCGCACCCAGGCCTGCACTGGTCAAGTGCAACCGCGTCCCTCTTCCACGGCACCCGACGCCGGGGTTCTGCGATGCCCGGCTGGAAGGCACCTCAGACCACCGCCCCAGACCGGCTGCTGACCTGGAGCCAACAGGGGCGAATCCAGCCTCCTGGCACGGCGCGGGGCGGAGCGTCAGGTCTGCCCCTCGCATCGAGCCACAGTCTCGTAGTGCCGGGAGGGCTCCCGCAAGTGGATCCCCTGACAGAGGGAGGGTTCATCACGACGCTACCGGTCATGCCCGCCCACCACCGGCTCGCGGACATCACCCATTGGACAGCGCTACACAACTTCGCCGCCCTACGCGGCCAGCTGCGCGTGCCCCTGACGCCGTACTGCAACACCGAGTGCTGGTTCTGTCACAAGGAAGGCGACGCCCCTCCCGACGAACAGCCCCACCACGCCGTCCGGCCCAAGGAACTGCGGGCAGAGCACTACACCCAGATCATCGCCGCCCCGGTACGCGCCGGTATCAAGCGCGTGTTCGTCACCGGCAGGGAGCCTGTGACGTCGCCTGTGACGTCGCCGGTGGCGGGTGAGGTGCCGACGGGGCTGACCGAGCGGGCGCCCATCGTCGGTTGGACAAGGTCAAGGTGTCCTGCGCTACTTCAGCGACGCGGCGTCCGCACAGATCGCCAAGACGCCGCTGCCGGTAGGCAGGGTCCTCGAGTGCATCGAGGTTGCCCGCGAGGGGGGGCGAGGTCGGGCACAACACGCTGCTGCAGAAGCAGAACGAGATCGCGCCCATCCTGGAGTACGCGCTGACGCGCGGGCTACCGGTCCAGTTCATCAAGCTCGTCGACACCGGGTTCAACCAGGAGAGCCGGCCCTCGGCCGTCTCCGCGCGCGGCATCGTCAACCATCTGGGACGCTCACGAGCCAGGAGCGGGTGGAACTCGCCGGCACGGGGCAGGGCCGGTGGGTGTCCGGATCGACGACGTCGAGGTCGATGTGAGCGAACGCGGTCCCGACTGGCGCCACGTCGGGCAGTGCGGTAGGTGCCCGCGCACACGGAACTGTGTCGAGGGGTTCAGGGCGCTGCGCCTGGACCACTCCGGCGGGCTGCAGCCTTGCGTCCTCCGGTTCCGACACGCGGCTGGACATGCTGCCGCTCGTCGACGACATCGACCGGCTCGCTGAGAGCGTGGCCGGGCGTGTGGACGCGTTCACGGAAGGACTGCTGTGACTCTCCTTCACGGAACCTACAGTCCGGGACCGCCCGTCGACCGGGGCGGACCGTTCGCGATCCTCGAAGGGATTCCGGCATCGGGAAATCCACGCTCGCACGGACGCTGTCGGCGCGCCTTGATCCGGCGAGTCTGCACACCGTGCCCGCGCCGCATCATCCGTGGTGCGCGGCGGTCAACTGCGACTGCGGTGCGCTGTCGCAGTTCGCGTTCTACCTGTCCGGGGGGCTGCCCTCCACCGACCTGATCCGTGGATCCCTGCCGACAGGCCCGGCCGTCGCGGACCGGTACATCATCTCGGTGATCGCCTACCACTCGGCCGTGGGCAAGTCGATATGGAGCAGGTGCGGGGCCTGCTCCAACTGTTCATGCTTTACCTCGTCCGCCCCGATCAGACGTTTTCTCGCCGACGTCTACTCCGGCTCCGCGACCTGTTCCCCCACCCGCTTTACCTGCGGTGCGCCGTCGCCACGGCGGAGACGAGGTCAACGCGTCGGGAGGCGAACTCCTCGAGGTGTGCGCTGTCCTCGGGCCGGTCCGCAGACGCACCGTGCCGGTCACGTCGCATGATCACGCAATCCTGGGGCCGGAACTGTGGTCACGGCTGCCTGCCGCAACCACCTTGGCGGGGAAAGCGCCGCCGATGGCTCCCCGAGAGAGGCCGCCCGACCCATTCGTGCCCTTTTAGTTTCCCCCGTGCGGGAGGGCACGCACCTGTGTGGTTACTCCGTGTGCGACGTTCCGTGTGCGACGTTACGTAACTCGCGATCTTCCTGCCAACCGTGGCCACTCCCTCGAACGTGACTCCTCCGCCCCGCCGGCCGCGATGGCGGGGCCCCGAGAGTCACCCTGACGAGTGCGGCGACCGTCGCCACGAGATGAACGACGCCGACCAGGTTGGTGACGGTCTGCACCACCGGCCTCTCTACTTCCCGCTCCACGGCTTCGCGTTCCGCCGATGCCTGCGGGACCGCTCCATCTCCCCCTCGTTCAGCCGCTCACCGTCCGGGGTGTCCAGAGCCTCGCCCGTTCCCACCTACTCGCGGGGCCACTGGTCCTTCGGCAGGACCGCTAAGCGGGGCTGAGGGTGTCGGCCAGGGCGAGGCGGGCGGTGATGCGTTTGCCGACCGGTTCCTGCTCCATGAGCAGGGCCTCGGTGACAGCCTTGATGATCTCCATGCCGTGCTGCCCGATCCGACTCGGGTCGGCGGCCCGGGCCGCAGGAACGGCGGGGTTGCTGTCCCAGACGACGATGTCCACGAAGCCGGTGGTGGCACGGAGCTCCATCAGCACGGGTCCGGGGGCGTACTTGAGGACGTTGGTGACCAGTTCGCTGACGACGAGCACGGTGAGATCCTCTGCGCGTTCCGACACCGGCAGACGGTGCTCGGTACGGGCTTGCTCGAGGAAGGTGGTGGCTTGGTGGCGGGCTGCGGCGATGCATCCGCTGTCGCCCTCGAACGCGTAGCCGGCGCGCATCAGGTACCTGTCCGGGAGGGGTTGGTCATTGCCCTCGCCATCACCCTGGGGTTCCACGGCCTCATCCTCTTTCCCGTCCACGCGGCGCGGTTACCCGCCCGGCTGATCCCTACGCAATGCGAGGTGAGCGGTCCGGCCATCCGGGTGTAGCCGGCCTGTGCGGTGGGGCAGAATCGTCCCACTCACTCCCGCCCGGGGAGAAGCGTATGCGCAGGTGAGGAGAGCATGAGCGGCAACGAAGAAACGGACCGGCCCGCACGGCTGTTGATCACGCACCGCACGGTCGACGGCGTTCGTGTCGTGGCCCTGGCGGGCGAGATCGACCACACCAGCAGGGAAGCCCTCAGTGCCGCTCTGATGCCCCCGCACGGGGCCGCTCCGCCGCGGATCGTGGCGGACCTGGAAGGGGTGACCTTCCTGGACTCCAGCGGTATCAACGTCTTCATCTTCGCCCATCGCCAGGCCGAAGGCGCACGGGGATGGCTGCGTATCGCGGCCGCCCAGGATGGCGTGCTGCGCGTCCTGACCCTGGTCGGCATCGACACCGTCATCCCCTGCCACCCCACCCTCGACCAAGCCCTGACCGCTTGACCTTCTGCTTCTGACCCGTCGGGATCGGATGCGTGGTCGGGTCCGACGCCCTGTCCCCCGTCGTGGGGTGCAGACCGTCAAGTCATGGGAGCACTCGGGCACGCCTGCCCGGCCAGACCGTCGTACGAAGGCTCGGACTCACGTGACGGGGCGGACGTGGACGCTGACGGCGTAGCCGCAGCCTGGGTGGTAGGGATCACCGCTCCAGGTGGCGTAGCGCTGCCGCAGGGTCAGTCCGGCCTGCGTGCACCAGTGGTCGAACTCCGTCAGGGTCACTGTGGGTTCCGGCAGCGGCAGGTGCGCTGCGTCCAGTCCCATGCCCGTGACCAGTAGACCGCCGGGGCGCAGTGCGGCGGCCAGGTGCCGAACAACCATGGGTTCGGTGCCCGGGGCCAGCAGGGGGATGACGTTTCCGGCGGCGAGTGCCATGTCAAAACCCTGATCCAGGTCGAGGGTGTCCAGGCGGGCCAGGTCGCCGAAGCGCCATTCCTGCGTGGGGGCGTCTCGGCGGGCCACGGCGAGCATCGAGGGGTCGACGTCCACGCCGGTGCAGTGGTGGCCCAGCTCCGCGAGTCGGATCGCGATCCGACCGGTGCCGCAGCCGGCATCGAGCACCCGGGCGGCGGGATCGAGCAATGCGGTGCAGAACGCTGCCTCGCCGTGGATGTCGTGGCCTGATTCGGCGAGCTGCGCGAAACGCTCAGCGTACTCCTGTCCGGATTGTCCGTCGGTCAGTTCCGCCCAACGGTCGCGTCGCCCAGTCATGTTCCACGTACCTTCCGGTCAGCCTCGCCCAGCTAGCAGGAGCGAAGACGGTGACCTCACACTACGTGTGGCCGTAGGCGCGCACCTCGCGAGGCCAGGGGACATGCGCGCCCGTACGCCGGTGGGGCAAGATCGGCCTTGGCGGCGACAAAGCCTGTTCATCGCGCCCCGAACCCGTCGCTATCAGGGTGGCCAGCACCCCGTCCCCTGCATCCTCGTCGGCCTGGCCGCCGAGAGCACCGCCGACCTGTACGGCATCACCCGCGCCGACATGGACGCGTACGCCGCCCGCTCTCACCAGCTCTGCCGGCATGCCATCGCCGAGGGTTCCGCTTCGGTGACGTCGTCCCGGTCAAGGTTCAGGACGGGACGACCGCCACGCCCGACGACTGCCCACGCGCCGGCCTGAGCGAGCAATCCCTCGCCGGGCTGCCGCCTCGCCTCCGGCCTGACGGGCGCGCCACTGCCGGAAACAGCGCACCACTGTCCGACGGAGCCGCAGCCGTCGTCGTCGTGTCCGAGGACTACGCCCGCGCGCACGGCCACACCTCGCCCGCGCGGATCTTGGCCAGCGCCGTCTCGGCCGGCACCCCTGAGACCGAAGGGCTCCGTCCCCGTCACAGCCACCCGCAGTGCTCTCTCCCGGGCCGGCATGTCCCTGGCCGATGTCGACACCATCGCCGGCAACGTACCCCCTTCGCCGCCCAGGTCCTGGCCCCCTGCACCGAACTCGGCCTGGATTCTGCGCGGATGAACCCGCGCGGTGGGTCCATCGCCCTCGGCGGGCCCTACGGCGCAGCCGGAGACCGCCTGACCCCCACCGCAATCACCACCCTGCGGCACGACAACCGCGCCACCGCCCTCATCAGCGTCGTCGCCGGCGGCCAAGGAGGCGTGGAGGCGGAACCGCCTCGAAGGGGAGCACGACACGGGCCCGAAGAACCAGCTCGGAGCGGCGTGGAGCAGGCAGGGTCCCGCCCGTTGGCCGGGGCCCCTGCCTGCTCCGGGCGGGGGTCAGGACCAGGTCTGGCGGTGCGTCCAGAGCTCGCGCGCGGTACCCGAGCCCTGGGTGAAGACGTAGAGCAGGGCTTCGTGGTTGGCGATGGCGGGGCTGACGTGAGCGTCGCCGATGACGCCGCCCAAGGACTGGAAGTCCTGGTAGGCGTTGTCGTTCTCGGCGGCCTGGACCGAGACCCACAGGGCCTTGTCGGTGCCCTTGACGAATACGTTGATCCGTCCGTCCAGACCGAGGGCGGCGGTGGGCCGGTCGATGATCTGGCCGTTGAGGCTCACGGAGGTGTGGAAGCCCTCGTGGTCGTCGTGCTGGCCGACTCGCCAGGCGGCTCCGTCGGAGCCCCGGTAGAGGACCTGCACCCGCGCGGCGGCGTCGAGCACCACCGAGGGGCGGGAGGTCACGCCGGTGGTCTCCTGCTGGAACGGCTTCCAGTTGTCGAGTCCGTTGGGGGTACGTTGCTGGATGGTGTACAGGGTGTCGCTGCCGCCCCGGACGGCGACCACGATGCGGCCCGATCCGTCGAGGACCGGGGAGGGGGTGGCGTAGATGGTGCCGCCCAGGGAGACGGGGTTGGTGTACGCCTCGTAGTACAGGCCCTGGTTTCGGACGTACCACAGGGAGCCGTCGGTGCCGCGGAAGAACACCTGGATGCGGCCGTCCGCGTTGAGTGCCGCGGCCGGCTCGCCACCGACGTTGGTCACCAGCTGCTGCGGGGTGCCGAAGGTGCCGTTCGGGGAGGTCTGGGTGATGACCTCGAGGTGGCCCGCGGGCGTACGGTAGAACACGCGGATCTTGCCGTCCTTGCCACGCACCGGGCTGGGGGCGCCCACGATGGCCACGTCCTGATGGTGGTACCAGGGGCTCCACGTTCGACCCGGGTCGCGCTGCTCCAGAGCGTGTTGGACCCGCCCAGGACGAAGACCTGGACGCGGTTGTCGGCGTTGAGCACGGGAGCGGGCTCGGCGAAGATGTCGCCTTCGAGGTTGATCCAGGTACCCCAGTTGGTCCCGGGCGTGGTGGAAACAGGCATGGTGACCCCTCACATCCTGCAGCAACTACATTGTGCAGTCGCGGACACACAATGAGTTGCCCCCGGGGGCGGTCATCACGCCGCGCGCACCAGCATTGTCGGGACGTCGCCAAGCAGGGTTGAACCGCCGAACACCTATCGCGAACGCACAGATGCCCCGGCCTGCCCACGGCTTTCACCGGCCGACCGCCGACGACGTCGACTCCGGGGAGGCCGCGGGCGGCGGTTCGGGCGAAGTCGGTGGCGCAGTGGACATACTCGGCGCGCAGGCAGGCCTCCGCGTTCCCGCGTTCGCCCGCGCGGACCAGCCAGCGGGCAGAGGCCTTGTCAGGTCTGCACCACCTCGGTCTTCGCAGTCTGGCAACGGATACGGCGGTCCTTGTGGAACTACCTGACAGCAGCAGAACGGCTCCGCCCTCGCTTGAGAAGGGGAGCCGTTTCCCATCTGCGGTGTGACTGGGTTGGTCAGGCGTGGCGGTGGCTGCGCTTGTTGCCGGTGATCAGCCGGTAGCCAGCGAGGAGGAACACGCAGCCGATGATGGTGGCGATCCAGGTCGAGAGGTCGAGGAAGCCGTCGATGGAGCCAAGTGGACTGCCAGCTCCGAGGGTTGAGGGGTGCGCCCCGGGGTGCGCCCCGGGAGGTGCACGTACGGGCGGAGGCCGGAACCGGCGTCAGGCAGCGGAATCACCCTCACGGCCTTCATGTCGATCGGTACGCCTTGGTCGCGGCACATGATCAGACGTAGGCCTCCCCAGCGTCCCGCGCATGCCCAGCTGATCTACCCCATGGTGCCGTTCGAAGTCAGTCAGGCAGCGCCACGGTGAGATCCACCTCGACGAGCTGGTCCGAAAAACCCAGCTGGGCGACGCCCAAGAGCGTGCTGGCGGTAGTGAACGCCGGACCCAGGGCAGACTCGGTGAGCCGACGCCATGCGGCTCCGAGGTCGTCCCTCTCATCGCTCCGCACGTAGATCACTGACCGCACCACATGTTCAGGCTGGGCACTCACCGCTGCCAAGGCAGCGAGAGCGTTCGCGACAACCTGGTCGACCTGCGTATCGAGGGAACCGGAACCGACGAGGCCACCATTCCGGTCAAGCGGGCACTGACCCGCCAGATAGGCGGTACGGCCTGCCTCCACCACGGTGATGTGGTGGTAGCCCGGTGTCTCATGCAGCTGTTCGGGGTTGATGCGGGTGATCTTCTCAGTCATATCAGCGAGTCTGACCAGCGCGGTGCTGGCACGCACCGCATTTTCTCCACCGGCAAGCACTCCGCAGCGACCTGACAAGTTCGTGCATGGTGAGCGGTGGGCGTCGCGACTGTGATTGTTGATCATGCTCTGTGTGGTGGGAAACCGGGCACGTGCGGCGATCAGTCGAGTCGTGACGCCGCCACACCGCAAGTTCAGGAAGGACGCCCCCGACTGGTATGGGGAGATGCACGAACGCCGGCGCAACGCTCACTCGTCCCGCCGCATCCGGGTCGAGCACGGCATCGCGCACTTGGAGAACTGGCGGGCGCTTGCCCGCCACCACGGCCGCCGCCGGCACATGACCGACACCATCCAAGCCATCGCTGGTCTGCTGTCTCACCAGCGGACCAGCACCCTTTCGGCCGATGAGCGAATGTGAATACCGGGCGGGACCGCACCCCTCGACGCACCCCCACGAACCATGCCTGAGCTCGTTAGGTCCAGCTCGTTCGGATCGAGCCGGGCCTGCGGGACCGATCCGGGCGCCAGGCGCCGAAGGGCCTCTCGTCGGTGAGGGCGGCACCCGTGATGCGGGTGCCGCCCTCACCTTCCTCTCCGTGGCGCCGAGGCGTCAGAAGAGGTTTCCCGACTCCGTCGGGAAGTCCGGCGGCCAGGGACCGTCGAACAGCGACGTCCGGTCGCCCATCAGCGCGGCCTCCGCCTCGCGCCAGTCCGGAGGACTGGCGACGACGAAGCTGTTCCCGTCAGGGTCCAGCAGCCAGGTGAAGGGCGCTTCGTCCGGCTCCAGCCCGTGCCGCTCCGCCAGCACCGCGAACTCCTCCAGGCCGGCGCGCCGGATGTGGAGGCCGTCGAGGTAGTACGGCAGCAGCAGCATCAGCCGCACGTGGCCGATGTGCACCTCGATGTGGGTCGAGGTGCCATCGAGCGGATCGGCGTCACTCCGGAGATAGAGCTGCCGGTGGGACGAGGTGTAGCCGTGGAGGCGGAACAGCCTCCCGGTGCGGACGAAGTCGGTCATGCCAGGGTTCCTCTCTCGATCACGGCACCGGCTCCCCGTTGGCCAGCTTGAAGCGCTCGGGGGTGACCTTCTTGCCGCCGAACTGCCACTCGATCGAGGACCAGGGCCGGTCGCCGACCCTGACGGCGGTGCGCAGCTTGATCATCTCCCACGCGGTGCCGAAGCCGTCGCTCCGGATCGTCGCCCAGTCGCTGCCCTTGATCGTCTCGCCCCGCTCCAGGAGCAGCCGGAGCGCGTCGTCGGCGTTGGTGGCGCCTGCGACGCCGTCCAGGGAGACCGTCAACCGGATGTTGGGGTTGGACACGGTCCTCTCCACTCCGACCGTCCAGATCGGACGCTCGCCCATCCCCATGGCCGCCGGCAGGTTCGTGCCGTAGGCGCCGTTGTTGAACGTCTTGGCGCCGATGGCCTTCGCCAGTTGGTCCGCCCGGGGGTTGATGCCGAGGACGACGTGGTCGCCCTCCTTCACCAGGCCCTTGAGGACCTCCCGGATGCAGTCCTCGTTCGAGTTCTGGGCGGCGAGTGCCCGGGCGGCGAGGCGCGACGGCCCCCGTGCCGAGGCCGCTTCGCACGCTTCGAAGACCGCCTGCATGATCTTGCCGGCGATGCCCGCGACGGCGACCTCGGAGATCCGGAGGGAGCGCAGCGCCGCCCAGGCGTCGATGAACCCGATGCCCGTCCTGGCCGCGCCGTCCAGGGCCCGCACGGCGTCCGCGATCGGCCGGATGATCTTGCCGGCGAAGAGGGACGCCACGTCCACCACGGCCCAGGCGCAGCCGCCCCAGCTCCCGTTCTCGCCCCCGGGGGTGAGCTTCTGGGCGCATCGGATCCAGCTGCCGAAGAGGATGTCGACGGGGTCGACGCCCTTCTGGTACTCGCCGATCGTGATGGTGTGCGTGACCTCGGTGTACTGCGTATCCGTCCGGTGCTCGCCGAGGTACAGCGTGTCCCCGGAGTAGCAGGAGTTCTCCCAGACCTCCGTCCGGCACAGGTAGAGGTCGAGATCGGCCTTGTAGCCGATCTTCTGGGTCATCGTGCAGTCGCCGTCGTAGAACAGCTGGTCCCACCAGCCGTCACAGCCCTCGGTCTTCTTCAGGACCTGGGGCTCGCCGACCTGCTCGATGTCGTTGACGACGTAGAACACGCCCCCGATGAGGCCGCCAGCCCCGTCGGGGACCGTCCCGGTCTCGATCTGCCCCTTGTTCCCCGCGTTCTCGGCCTGCGTGGCGGCTTCCTGGGCGGACTCGGCGTACGCCTGGGCGTCCTTGGCGGCCTCCTCCGCCGCCGTCGCCGCCGCGTCGGCCCGGTCGGCGGCGTCCCTGGCCTGGCTCGCGGACTCCTCCGCGCGCGTGGCGGCCGAACGAGCGGCCTCGGCGTCGAGGGCGGCGGCGTCGGCGGAGGTACGGGCGGCCGCCGCGTGGCCCTCGGCGCGGCCCGCGGCCTTGTCGGCGGCCTCCGCGTCGGCCGTGGCCTGCCGGCCGTACTCGATGGTGCGGGCCAGCGACTGCTGGGCCTTCGCCGCCGCGGTCGCTGCCGCGGCCGCGTAGGTCAGTGCCTCCTTCGAGTAGCCGCGGGCGTCCGCGGCGTGCTTGGCGGCATTCGCCGCGTGCTGGTAGGCGGCCTTGGCGTCGCCCTGTGCCTGGTCGGCGATGGCCTGGGCGGCAGCCGCCTCCTGGGCCGCGTTGACGGCGTGGGCGTCGGCGACGGCCTTCTGCTGTTCGGCGATGGTCTTGGCCGCCTGGCCGGACAGGACCACCAGGGAGGCGGCCGAGTCCTTGGTGACGTACGGCGAGCCGAGCTGGATCGCGTCGTTCGCGGGAGCGGCGACCTGGGCCGCCGAGTTCCCGGCGTCCACCGCCGCCTGAGCGGTGACGTAGGCGAACCCCGCCGCCTTCGCCGAGGCCGCGGTGGCCTTGTCGGCCTCGGCCTTGGCCGCGTCCGCCTCCGTCTTGGCCGTCTTCGCCTTCGCCTCGGCCTCGTCGGCCGCCTCGACCGACAGCGCCGCCTCGGCCGAGGCGTGCTCGGAGGCGTCGATGGCGTCGGCTGCCGCGCTGGTCGCGGTGCGCACCGCGGCGTCCGCCCGCAGCTTCGCCGCCTGTGCCTGGTCAGCTGCCGCGCGGGAGCGCTTGGCAGCCGCCTCGGCGCGAGTCGCCGCGGCGTCCGCGTCCGCTGCCGCCTGGGTGGCGGCGTCGGCCGCGGTACGGGCCCGGCCGGCCGCCGCCTCGGCGTCGTCCGCGTGCCGGTCGGCCTCGTCGGCCGCCGCCCGCGCGGCGTCCGCCGCGTCCCCCGCCTCCAGCGATTCGGCGTAGGCCTTCTTGGCGTCGGCCTTGGCGCGTGTCGCGTCCGCCTTCTGCTGGGCGTCCCACGCGTCGTCGCGCAGTTCCTTCGCGCGATCCCTGGCGGTCTCGGCGTCCTTCTTCCGGGCCACCGCCGTGGTCTCGGCCGTCTCGGCCCTGCCCTTGGCGGCCTCGGCGTTGGCCGCTTCGGTCTCCGCGGTCTGCCGGTGCCGGGCAGCCTCCGACTTCTTGAGGTCGGCGGTGTCCTTCTCCTTCTTGGCCGTGGCCTCCTCGGCCTCGGCCTTCAGCCGCTTGGCGTGCGCGTCGGCCGCCGCCGCCTTGGCGTCCGCCTCCGCGACCAGGGACTCGGCGAGCTTGGCCTCGGCCAGCTCCTTGTCCTTCTTGGCGTTGTCACGGTGCAGCCTGGCCGCGTCGGCGGCCGCCTTGGCCTGCAGTTCGGCCCGGTACGCCGCCTGCTTGCGGAACTCCGCCTTGGACTGCGCGGCCTGCGCCAGCGCCCGCTGGGCGATCGTGGCGCTGTCCGCCGCGGCGGCGCGGGTGGCCGCCTCCGCGGTCTCACCGGCCTTCACCAGGGCCGCGACCGCGGCCGACGCTCCCTGCGTGACCTGCGCCTTCTGCTGGCCCACCAGCAGACCGCGACCCCGCGGCGCGCCGTTGGCGTCCGCGATCGCGTACGCCGCCTGTTCGGCGGTGACGCTGGCGGTCTGGGCGGCCGTCGCGGCCGTCGCCTGGCTCTTGAGCTTGGCCAGCGCGGCCGCCGCTCCCGCGCGCGCGGCGCTCAGCCGCTGGGAGGCCTTGGTGAACTCCGCCGCCGGGGGAACGCTGCCGTTGTGCGCGGAGACCTTGAACAGCACCTTCTGCGTGGCAGCCGTGCTGCACGCGGCCGCGAGCGCGTCCTGTCCCGCCGTGTACGTGGGGAGGTTCAGGCACTTCTTCGCGCCCAGGCTCTGCAGGGTGGCGCCGGCCCGGACGCTGAACTTCCACACCTGCATGGGAGTGCCGTTGCAGGTCCAGATCTGGATCTTCGTCTGGTTGGTGGCGACGTCGAGGCACTTCTGCGAGTTCACGTTCTGCAGGCTGTAGCCCTCGCCGTAACCCCCGTTGATCCTCCACTGCTGGGCGGCGGCGCTGGAGCACGCGACGACCTCGACGGGCGTGCCGTTCGCGGTGGCGGCGCCCTGCGCGCCCAGGCACTTCCCGGACGCTCCCGGGATCTGGACGGCCATCGGGGAGGTGCCGATCCATCCGATGCCGCCCGAGGACCAGTAGTCCTGCCAGCGGGTGATGTGGTCGGCGACCCACGAGTGGCCGAGCAGCTCACCCATCGACTCGGAGGCGACGGTCAGCGCCTGGACGGCGTTCTTGTTCGCGGTGAGGATGTCGTTGCGCTTGGCGGCCTGGGAACCGATCTCCCGCTGCCACTCAGCACCGGCGGTCGCGGATACCTCGCCGAGGACCTTCTCGGGGTCCATCGGGTCACGCCACGCGCAGGCGGCGAAGCGGGACTTGAGGTCCTCGACCGCGACCCGGTGCTCGGCGGTCCCCGGGACCGGCGCCTTGTTCGGGAATCCGCCCGAGCTCAGGAAGAGACGGGCGTTGTCCGCGCCGGTCGGCTCCAGACTCCAGTCGGTGAGCTGCCTGTAGGCGCTCCGCAGGGCGAGCTGCCGGTTCCAGTCCGGCAGGGACGGGTCGGCCTCGCTGCCGTACAGCGGCTGCCCCAGGGCCTTGACGGCCGCGACGGTCGCCGCGTCGGCGGGCGGGGTCGCGTCCTCGTAGAAGTCGCTCTCGTCCTTCCAGAACCGGTCGGCGACCCACGCCGTGAGGCCGGTCTGGGAGTGGAAGTCCTCGCCGTCGTCACCGCTGGTCCCGGGCGGCCACTCGAAGTCGGCGACGGAGGCGAAGCCGCCTGGCGTCTCCAGCCCGGTGATCTTCCAGCTGTCGTGGAGCGCGTTGAGCCGGTCCAACTCGGCGAGCGCGGCAGCGCGGTCGGACTCGTAGGCGGCGGCGAGCGGGGTGTTCTTCCAGTAGTCCCGGTCGGCCAGCTCACGCAGCCGCTCCGGCGTCTGGTTGAGCCCGTCCTTGGCGGTGGCGGCCATGCCCGGCCCGCCCAGCCGCAGCACGTCGCTCATCAGGCACTGGTCCTGCCGCAGCTGCTCGGCTGCGGTGTCCTCGAACCAGTCGTAGTCCGCGGCCGGCTGGATCGGCGGTGCTGTGTAGTCGGCGCTCACACCCACCCCGGCCACTACGGCCATGGCGAGTAACGGCGGGAGCAGGCGGCGGGTCAGGCGGGAGAGTCGACGCAGGGGTTGGGAAGACCCTGGGGGTCTGGGGCGCAATGGAGTGCCACTTCTGAATCAGGGAGCCGACCGCAGGACGGGGCGGGTCGGCATGACTCAGCGGCCTCGCGCCCGGACCTGACGGCCGCTCAAGTAAGACGTCCGGACGTAGAACAGACGTCCGAACCTGGAGGCAGGATGCTACACAGAGAGCGGCGGCCGTGGATAGGGGATGATCTTCGCTCGCACGGGAGTTGGGCGGATCGGAGATCGGCCCCGCGGTGGCGGGAGCGGCGATCGCGCGGGTGCGTCGTCGACGCGTGCCGCTTCCTGTCCACGGCGGCGCGGGACCTTCCCGTGGTACCTGCGGTGTACGGACACCATGCTCTCGGCCCGTAACCGCGATCGCCCGGTAGTGGATCGCTGCCCCACGCCGTCAGCGGTCGGCCACCCCCTGGCACGGCGGGGAACCGTATCGTTACGCCACCGGGCACCGCCCGTCGGCACGTTGTTCGTGCGAGCCGGGGGGTAGCGTCGTCAGCATGGACTCTCGCACCACCGTCGAGCGCGCTCAGCGCCTCAAGCAGCTGCACGCCGACCACAAGCCGCTCGTGCTACCGACCGTATGGGATGTCTGGTCCGCGCGGACGGCTGTCGGCGCCGGGTTTCCCGCGCTGACGGTCGGCAGCCATCCGCTCGCCGACTCCCGGGGGGCCGCCGACCACGAGGGACAGACTCTCGAGGAGGTACTCGCCGCCGTCAGGCCGATCATCGCGGCGGTTGACGTCCCCGTGTCCGTGGATCTGGAGGCCGGGTACGGGCACGAGCCCGCCGATCTCGTCGCCGGGCTGACCGAGGTCGGCGGCGTCGGTCTCAACATCGAGGACACCGTCCACTCGGACGGCGGACGCGTGCGCAGCGCGCAGGAGCACGCGAGCTACATCGCCGGCCTGCGCGCGGCGGCTGACGACGCGGGGATCCCGGTCTGGATCAACGGGCGCACCGACCTCTTCCTGAACACGAAGGATGCCTCCAGCGTCCTCGACGAGGCGATCGAGCGCCTGCGGGCCATGGAGCGGGCCGGAGCCGACAGTCTCTACCCGGTGGGCATTCAGGACGACGACGACCTCCTCGCGGCGGTGACCGGCGCCGTAGCCGTTCCCGTGAACGCCACGGCCCATCCCGTCAAGCACGACCTTGAGCGGTTCCGTCGCCTCGGAGTCGGCCGGATCACCTACGGACCGCTGCTGCAGTTCGCGGTGACGGATGCGATGAAGTCCATGCTCGGGCCGTGGGCACCCTAGCGCTCTGGCCGGGAAGGTTCGCCGGGTTGGTGGTCGCGACGGTTGGATGTGCGGTGACGTCCGATCAGACCGCTGGAGGCGCGGTGGCTGAGCCTGTCCGGGTACGCAGACTGACCGACCGGGAGGGGCAGACGCTGTAGCAGATCGTGCGCCGGGGCAGCACTAGTTCGGTGCGCCCCCGGCGCGCGTGATGCTGCTCGCCTCGGCGGGTGGGAACCGGGTGCCAGTGATCGCCCAGCTGGTCCAGGCCGACGAGGACACCGTGCGCGATGTGATCCCCCGCTTCAACGAGATCGGCCTGGCCTGCCTGGACCCTCAGTGGGCGGGAGGCCGTCCCCGCCTACTCAGTCGTGATGACAAGGACTTCGTCATCCGGACGGCCACCACTCGCCCCAGCAAGCTCCGCCAGCCCTTCACCCGATAGTCGATCCGCAAACTCGCCGCCTACCTGCGGAAAGCGCACAGACGTGACATCCGCGTCGGCGGTGAGGCCCGCTGCGGCAGTTCACCCTGGCCAACTCCCACCACCGCAGCCACCCCGTGCAAACCCAGGCACTGCACAGCCACCTGCGCTGGCGCAACACCAACGCCCGCCACCCCGACGTACTCGCCGCCCAACGCGAGGAACGCGCCCGCATCCGCAGCGAAAAGGGCATCCGCTGGGGCAGACGCCCCTTCAACACCGCAGTCTGGCTAACCGAACCGCAGCTCCCGAACGCCGAAGGGGCAAGTTCAGGAGAAGGACACCGACAGAAGGACGACTCAGGAGGCGGACGGATCGATATCCCCCGCAAAGACGATGACCTGGTCGATGAGGCTCCGCCGTAGATGGACGACGTCCGTTCCCGCCAGGCGGGGGCCTCCGTCCGGCGTGGTGAAGACCCACTGGTACCGGGCCCATTCGTCAGGCATGTCCACCGCTGAGCAGCGCACCATCGTGCCGGTCCCCGCCGGGTGGCGCCGGATGTCCAGCACGAACCGCTCGACCGCCGCGATTCCTTCGCTGCGGCCCAGCGGTCCCCAGAAGACCACGTCTGAGGTCAGGGCCTGGGAGAGCAGGGCAGTCACATAGCTGTCGTCCGAGGCGTTGAACGCGGAGATGAACATGTCGATCGCGGAGCGTGCGGTCTCTTCCTGCATGCTCCAGTAATACCAGCCGTTTCGCGCGCGCTCGTCCCACGAGCCGCCCTCCGGTCACGGTGAACCATCCCGGTCACAGCACTAGACTGCCGCGTTACGTCGAGTGATCTCGCCTGGTGCTGGTTCAGCCGTCTCGTTCGGGCACGCACGTACATGGCGCTGACACGTGCGGGCGTCGGGGCTGATCGTGGTGCGTGGGGCGCCGCTGCCGAAGCGTCTGGGCGAGCCGGGCTCGTCGGGCGCTCCGGAACTCCCGTAGGCGCCGGAAGCGTCCGCTTCACGGCGGTGCGTGCCCGGTGGGGGCCAGGGTTCAGTCGGTGGCGATGCCGCGGGCGGCGAAGACCTCCGCCGCGTCCGGCACGGCCAGGACGCCGTCTTCCACAAAGGTGACCTCGCGCAGGTTGGGCAGCAGGGCGAGGTCGTCGAGCGAGCGGACGTCGAACAGGTCGTCCTCACCGTCCCAGGCGGGTGCGCAGTGCCGGAAGACCTCCGCCCCGGCGTCGAAGCACAGCTCCTCGACACGGGCTAGCAGCTCGGCCGGGATCTCCAAGGCCTCGAAATGAGTCCGGGACTCCGGCAACACGACCGCGTGGAGGCCGTTGGCCAGGACGTAGGACGCGGCATCACCGATCCCCCGCTCGGTCAGCCGCGCGGGCAGGTCGTAGACCGGCAGGAGCGGCTCGGGGCCGTACATGAGCTCCTCGAGGACGAGCAGCTTGAGGTTGAAGTCGTGGAACTGGCTCATGAGGACATGAATACCACGCAGGTACGACAAGCCCCCTCCCCTCGAACAAATGACCGGGCGCCCCGGCCGCTCCCCGTAGATCACCGACGAGCTGCAGCAGGCCATGGAGATGGACGAGCGGCAGGGGCCGGAGAGCGACATGCGGGCCATGGCCGCCGACATGGCCGCCGACATCGGTCGCGAAGCCACCCGCTGGTAGGCGCGTTCCGCGTCGTGCGCGGGCGGGTGCCGTCGCTCGGCAGGGTGGCCGAACTGGCCTTGGGCCAAAGCCTCTCCGTCCGCCCGGCGGCCGTCGAGGCGGGCTGGGGTCGCCGCAGGTCCTTCCGCCCGGCGGCCGCGCCCAGCAACCGGCGTGCCGCCCCGGCCGCGGCGTCGAAGGGCGGCGCGGTCACGGTGAAGAGGGAGCCGAGAAGGCGATGAGCACAGTCAGGAGGACGACGCCGAGGGCCCCCGCCCCGCGTCGGCGGCGCCCGGCTGCGGGGGCGACCCCGTAGATGCGTCAACTCTGCCGACAGGCCCAGGGCATGAAGGTTCCGCCGAGGGCGGTGGAGCTGTGCCGCGACGTCCACGGCCACTGACCGTCCCGGCCGGGGGCGGACGCGGCATCGCCATCAGGGCGGCCCTTCGGCGTGACACACCTCAGGGTGGGGGACGGCCGAGGCACCGCCGCACGGTTTCCGGCGATCCGAGTGGTTCGTGCTGGACAACGACGAACTGCTGCATCACAAAGCCGCGCTGACAGAGTGGGACATCGGCTGGGCGCTCCACGGACAGGAGACTTGGCACTGCCTACTACAGGTGGATCGCACATTGTCAGGTCATTGCGGGGCAGGAGGATCACATGCTCGACCGCAGCCACGACTCCCCCACCGCGGGGGCCGCCCCTCGCTTCCTGGCCACCAGGACCGCCTGATGCCCCTCACCGCTGTCATAGCCTCCCCTGCCGCGGACGCGGCGCACGACGCCGCGCACGCGACCGCGGCCCGGTTCCGGCACGGCGCCTACTCCGTGCCGTGCACCACCTGCCATGTCCCGGCCGGCGAGCTCTGTCTCACCCGGCGTACGGTGCACGCCTCCCGTCGGTCCCTCTACCATCAGAACCCGAAACGCGACGGCCTGGTGCCTCTCCGCCTGGGGCACGCCCGGTAAGCGCCCTCGGTGTCGAGTCCGCGCATGGGGGGCCGCCCGATCGTGCGGGCTGCGGGCCGACCGGTGCTGCACGTCGCGACGGAGGGCGCGCAACTCCCGGCCGTCGCTGTCGCAGGTCTTGCCGGAGTCGCTCCCGGAGCCGAAGGGATGTCGGCCAGAGGTGCGCTCCCTGCCTGGAGTGCCCGACGGCTCGTGGCAGGGAGTCAGGGGTGCTGTCCAAGGGTTGGTTCGACTAGCCGGAAGCGTCACGTGCCTCGGGGAGGTCGTAGGAGCCGATGGCTGGAGGTCGGCGGGCGTGTGTCGGCGGTGCGGGGTGACGTCCGGCGCGGTTGTCGGCGGTCAGTGCGGTCCCCTGAACGTGGCGGCGTCCGTCGCCGAACGCCCCCCGGTCGTACGGACGTCACGGGCGTCCAGTCCGTGGCGGACCACCGTCTCCGCTCGAAGACTCCTTCGTGGGGGACGCTCCCGGGCAGGCCGTGTGGTCGGGGTGACCGGTGGTGCGCCGTGCCTCCTTCAGACGGGCCTCCAGAAGGTGCGGCCGTCCGTCGGCGAGGTCGGCCACCGCGCCACGTTCCAGGTCGCGGAAGGGCTCGTAGTACGTCTGGTCATAGGCCTCGACGATCTGGAAGGTCCAATGACCGGGAATCACGTTGCGCCCGATGATCTCGGACTCCACACGGTCCGCCCAGTCGTCATGTCCGGCGGCACGCAGCAGCTCGACCGCCTGGTCCAGCTCGAAGTCAGCCGTACCGGTCAGCTGGTGGAAGCCGTAGAGGTGACCGCGAGCGCGCTCGACAGTCTCCAGCGCTTTGGAGAGGGAACCCAGCGCCTCCACGGTCGCGTCGCTGACATCCTGGGGTCTGCGGTGTGCCGTGTCGGGGCCGTCATCGTGGGAAGTCATACAGAAGGTGTCCCCCGCCGAGCCGCCCCGCATACCGGTGCCCCCACCTATCACCCCTGTACCGTCGAGCCGAGCCTCGGACCCTCGCGGTCCGGGGCTCGCTGCCTATCACGGGCGGTTCGGTCCGACCCCCGAAGCCCTCGCAGCGTCACGCGAGGCGGCACAGGCACCGAGCCGTCCTCCCGTGCGCACGCCCCGCCTCGCCGGTCGTGAACGATCTCACTCCGGTCAGACGCCCGGCATGATCGCCCTCGGAAACCTCGCGGCCGGAAGCCAGGCTCTCCCTTCCTCATCCTCACCGGCGTCGTAGGGGGCGCTCTCCCGCTCGGGGCCTGCTGGTTACGGCGACCGACGCGGAGCCGCCGCCCGGACCGGGCAGCAGCTCCCTGCGGCGCGGCCACGCGCGCCATCGTGGGGGATCCCGGAGAATGATCCAGATGGAGGGGTTACCCGTCCCTGACGTCGCGGGCCGCTGCGCGGGTCTGCCGCGAAGCGACCGTGGGTGCGTCGGCGACGTGATCGCCCGAGATCCGGATGAGTCGGCTGGCCGGGGGCAGTGGAGCGAAGCGGCCGCCGGCTCGCGAACCGGTCCCCCCTCACGGAGGTACACCGTGACCAGTACGGCTGGCCGCTGCGGGGATGGACGCGGAAGTCACCGCCCGCGCGTTCGTTCCCTGGGGCCCCCTTCTGCGATCCCGTCGAGCGTGGCGGCCGCCGCAGTCGCGCCTACCCGTGGTACGGCACCAGCCCCCGTCCACGCGAAGAGTGCGGACGGCTCGCCCGACAGGTCGAGGACAGGAACCCCCTCATGACCGCACGCAGCGTCGACATGCCGGCGACCACGAGCGGACCCCGTCGGGTCGACGGGCGCGGGGAGCTGTCCGACCGCGTCGTCGAGGCGCTGCGGACCGGAGCCGCTCCGGTGCACACGCGCCGGGCGGTCCGGGAGACAGACCCGTGGGGTGAAGACCTGCACCTGGCGCTCTATCTGCTCTACGAGCTGCACTACCGCGGGTTCGAGGCGGTGGCCGACGAGCGGGAGTGGGACCCCGAACTGCTGCGACCGCGCCAGGCCATGGAGGAGCGCTTCCTGCAGGCTCTGCGCTGCGAGCTGGCGGACGCACCCCGGACCGTCGAGGAGGCGTTCGCACCGCTCCTGGTCGAGCCCGTGGAACTCTCCGACAGCCTCAGCCACCACCTGGAGAAGGACGGAGAGCTGTGGCAGCTGCGCGAGTACGCCGCTCTGCGCTCCCTCTACCACCTCCAGGAAGCCGATCCCCACGCCTGCGTCATTCCCCTCCTCACCGGCCGGGCCAAGGCTGCGATGGTCGCCATCGAGTACGACGAGTTCGGTGCGGGCCGGCCCGAGAACATGCACGCCCAGCTTTTCGCAGACCTCATGGTCGGCCTCGGTCTCGACCCCGCTTACGGCCACTACCTCCCGCAGGCGCCCGCGCCTCTTCTCGCCACCGTCAACCTGATGTCGCTCTTCGAGCTCCACCGTGCGCTGCGCGGGGCGCTCGACGGCCACTTCGCCTGCGTCGAGGTGACCTCCTCCCCCGGCTCCCGTCGCCTCGCCGAAGCGATGCGGCGCTGCGGGGCGGGACCGGCCGCGGAGCACTTCTACGCCGAACACGTGGAGGCCGACGCCGTCCACGAACAGGTGGTGCGCCACGAGGTCATCGGCGGCCTCCTCGCCGACGAACCCGAACCCGAGGCCGACATCGCCTTCGGCTGCGCGGCCACCGTCCTGCCGGAAGACCGCCTCGGCGACCACATCTCCGCGGCCTGGGCGGCAGGTGGCGGTGCCCCGCTCGCCCCGCTCGGCACCGGCGGAAGCTGAGCGCGCGGACGCGTAGGGGGATCGGGTACGCGCCGGCCGGCCGCCGCCCCCTCATCGGACGCCGGTGCCTGCATGCGGCAACTCGCCGGGCAGGCCCGGTATGCACAGTGTGGAGGTGGAACGGAGACCTGGGTGGCGTTGTCCAGCCCGACGACGGGCATGGAGCGCGATCCGCGCACCGAACGCACGCCTGTCACACCCGTACGGCGGCGATGACGTGGAGGTGGGAACGGATGTCGGCCATGAGGCGGGCGGCGTCCGTCAGGAGCGTCCCCTGCAGCGTGGGAGCGGCGGGCACCGCCGACGGTCGCTGTAGTGGTTGGATGCGGCGCAGGTGGTCGTCGGCGTGGTCGAGGTCTTCCTCCAGACGCCGGCGATCGGTCGGCTCGGCCCGGCCGATCTCCTCCAGGACGTCGGCCGCGCGGTTCAGGAGCGCGGCGTACTCGGATCGGAACTCCGGTGACACGGCCTCGACGTGTCCGTCGGTCAGGGCGTAGTCCAGGGTCCGGGTGATGGACTGCAGGTGATCCAGCGCGCGTTGGGCGATGGTCAGCGCCTCACGGGCGCGGGGCATGGCCTCGTGGCGGGGGTCGACGGTGTGCCGGGGGTTGAGCCGCGAGTTCTCCGTCTCGGCGTCCACCTCGCCGTGCAGCCGGTCGCATTCCGATGCCGGCCGGCGCCATCCCGCGCGCAGTCGTCGCACCGCGTCCGCGTCTCCCCCACCGGTGGCCGAAGCCTCGGCGAGCGCGCGCGTGCCGACCGAGATCTCGCGGCAGACGGCGGCGACCGCCTTCTGATGGCGCCGGGTGTGACGGGCGGGGGCGAGCAGGAAGTGTGTGCCGAGGCCGCATACGGCTCCGATCCCCACGGATGCGGTGAGGTGGCCGATGTAGTCGAGGCGCCCTGCCCCGGCGGAGAAGGCGAAGAGCCCCACTACGGCGACCTGAGCGCCCTGGCCCCCGAAGGGCCGTAATCTGCCGACGGTCAGACCCAGCAGGACCAGGATGGCGAACGCCCACCAGTGGATGCCGGCCCAGGCCGCCAGAGCGGCGGCAAGCACGGCGCCCGCTGCCATGGCCATCAGATACCGGGCGCACTCGCGTACCGACCTGTAGACCGTGGCCTGCAGCACGACCAGCACGGTGAACGGCGCGAAGGTGGTCACGGCCGCCGGAAGCAGGTGCCGGGCAAGCATCCACGCCAGTGTCGCGGCTCCCACGCTCTTGGCGCCGAGCACCAGGCCGTCCCGCTCCGGCCCCGGCACGCGGAAACCCCTGCCCACACGTCGCACCGCGGCGTCGACCGTGTTCCACGCGCTGTGAAGCATCGTCTTCCTTTCGTCCTCGTGCGCGGCACGGTGCCCTCCGGGCCACAGGGACCCGGCCGGGAGCAGGGGGGCGCGTAGCCCGCCTGCCCGGCCTTCACGCGGGTCGGCCTCAGTCGTCACGAACGCGCCGGTCGGCGTGTCCGCTCGCCTCTGCATCGCCGTTTCGGGACACGCCTGCCGGGTGTGCCGCTCGTCCCAGCAGGCTCGCGCAAGGGCCCCCGCCTCGATCAGTTCAGGCGGTGGCGGTCCTCGTCCGTCCACGCGCGGGTGTCCCTCGGCTCGACATAGGGCTCCTCGCCCTCGGGGTGGCCGCCGACGACGGCGCGCTGGCGGGACATCTCGGCGTCGAACTCCAGGCCGAGGAGTACGGCCAGGTTGCTGATCCACAGCCACACCAGGAAGACGATCACTCCGGCGAGGGCGCCGTACGTCTTGTTGTACGAGCTGAAGTTCGCCACGTAGAAGGCGAAGCCGGCCGAGGCGATCATCCAGAGGAGGAGTGCGAGGAAGCTGCCAGGGGTGATCCAAGTGAAGCCGCGCCCCTTCGCGTTCGGAGCGGCCCAGTACAGAAGGGCGATCATCGTGGTGACGAGCAGAACCAGGACCGGCCACTTGGCGATCGACCACACCGTCATCGCCGTGGAACCCACCCCCAGGGCGTCTCCCGCGTGCTGTGCCAGGCCGCCGGTGAACACCACGATCAGCGCGCTGAGAACGAGCAGGATCATGAGTGTCACCGTCAGAACGAGGCGCAGGGGAAGGATCTTCCATACGGGACGGCCCTCGGGCATGTCGTAGACGGCGTTCGAGGTCCGGATGAACGCGGCGATGTATCCGGAGGCCGACCAGACGGCGAGGACCAGGCCGACGAGCGCGGCGACGGAACCCAGGCCGCTGTTGCCCTGAATCTGCGTCACCGCGTCGGTGATCACGTCGCGAGCCGGGCCGGGGGCAAGCTTCTGGATGTTGTCCAGCACCTGCCTGGTGGCCGACTCGCCCGCGATGCCCAGAAGGCTCACGAGCGCGAGGAGAGCCGGGAAGACGGCCAGGATCCCGTAGTAGGTCAGCGCCGCAGCGCGGTCGGTCAGCTCGTCGTCCTTGAATTCCCTGAGTGTGCCGCGCAACACGGCTTTCCAGGACCTCTTCGGCAACTGCGAGAGCTTGTCCGGCGCCTGCTCCTCGACCTGGCTGGACGGCCCCACCGCGCCGGACCTGCCGGGGTCGGGCTCTTGGTCGGCCGGGTCTGGATTCGTCGTGGATTTCATGAGCTGCGGCTTACCACTGACGGTCATTCCATGCGGCACGCGGTCGGATGGGACCGCGAGGCATGTCGATCGGCTGGGAGGTCCACCGGGCCCCACGGTCCCGGCGCGTATACGTGGACGCGGCGGGCCCGCTCCCGCCGACGGGCGGCATGGGTCGCGGCGTACGTGTCCGCCCGGAGCTCACGACCGGATCGCGCTGATCCTGGATGCCAGGGCGAGCGGCTTCGCGCTGTCGGATGGTCGGCGGAAGATCCGTACCGGGATGTCGAACCCGCGGGTGGGCCGGTGCCGACCGGCGGCTGCGACGCGGCCGAGGACGCCGTCGGTGCCCGTCGTCCTCGGCACAGGCAGCCCGCGAGGATGTCGCGCGCCGGCTGCGCCAGGGCGTGGGACTCACCGCCGAGCGGGGGTCAGGAGCGGGACCAGGGCCGGCGGCGTCCGTTGGTGTGACGGGTACGGCTCGCACCGATGCCCGCGAGGTGCAGAGCCAGGGCCGTGAGCCCGAGCAGCATCACGTTCGTCGACGAGAACACGTGGTTGGTGCCGATGTCTGCGGCGTTGATCAGGAAAGCGAAGAAGAACAGGACGGCGGCTGCTATGCCGAGCATGTGCGGGGCTCCTTCCGAAGGGTGCTGTCCGTATGCCCCCGCACTGCCGTGGCACACCCGTGCGACCGCCGCCCGGGACCGGCTGAGGTTCGGGTCCAGGCCTGCTCCGCTTCGCACAGCCGCGTGACGGCGGGCGGCGCGCAGCCCTCCGGTTCTCCGAAGGGACGCAGCTCCGCGTCCGTCGCGACGTCGTTGTCGCGCACCGGCGGGGAGAGGGAGCTGCCGTTCTCGTACACGGTGAGCGGCACCGGTTCGGGGGCGGGCCGGACGAG
This sequence comes from Streptomyces sp. Qhu_M48, assembly GCF_051305195.1. Lineage (NCBI taxonomy): Bacteria > Bacillati > Actinomycetota > Actinomycetes > Kitasatosporales > Streptomycetaceae > Streptomyces > Streptomyces sp. Qhu_M48. The sequence goes on from NZ_CP195432.1 coordinate 4,191,411, forward strand.
TGGCCAGTACGAGGTGGACAGGGACAGCCGGATGCGGTGGCCGGGTGGGAACGCCCGGGCGACTCCGTGGAGCGGCACCTTGGCCGTGTAGCGCCGTTCGGGGGGCAGCTCGGCGGGCGCCGCCTCGCTGTCGCGGCGCACGAGGTTGAGCACGCCTTAGGTCACCCGGGTCGCGCGGCCGTCCGGTGCGACGTCGGAGAGCCGGACGTTCAGCTGGGCCCGGGTGTCGGCCGACAGCTCCACGACGGCGCGGGCGCGCCGAGGATCTCGATGCGCTCGGTCAGGGGTTCGGTGTGGAAGACGAGCGAGCCGTCGTCCCCTCGCGCTGGTCGTACGGCACGTCGAGTGGGGCGTTGTACGACGCCCCACTCGCCGGCGAACTGGCCGACGGTCAGGGGGGCTGGACCGTGTACGCGTGGTCGGCGGCCGGGCGGCCGTCATGTGGGGCGGGCTCCCCGGGCATCCGGAGCGCGCCGTCACGCAGGGGGAGCACGGATCCGGCCACGTTCGGGGAGGGCCAGAACGGTTCGCCGATCCACCGGCCCGGTCGTCCCTCGTACGAGGTGGCGGGCGGAACCCGCTCCTGCATCCAGGTCCGGAGCATGGGACCGTCCATCACTCCGTTGCCGATGCCCTTGAGCCAGTGGTCCCACCACCGCACGACCTCTTGGAGGTACCCGATGTCGGGGCCGGCTCGCCGAGGTGCGGAAGCTTGTGCGACCAGGGGCCGGTCAGGCCTTTCCGGGACGCGTCACCGAGGCCCGTCAGCACGCGATCTCCGTCGTCCGCAGCTTGCAGGTTCTCGGGGACGCGGCGGGGCCCGGACTCCATGAGTCCGGGCCCCGCCGCGTCGCCTTGAAGTGCTCAGTGCGGGCGGCCGTAGTAGGTGCCCAGCTCGTCGCGGTATCCGCGGTCCTCGCCCAGGTGCTTGTCACGGTGGAACTCCGGGGCGTCCTTGATCTGGTCCTTCGTCCGGTCGACATAGACCTTCCGGTCGTCCTGGTCGATCCGGGTCACCGTGCTCGCGGGAAGGAGGACCTCCTTGCCGAAGATCCACACGCCCGTGTCCACGACCAGATAGGCGTCACCGACCTCGTCGGAGTGCTTGTCGACCTTGCCGATGGAGCCGTCCGTCGCCTCCACCTTGTAGCCGATGAGGTCCACGCCGGCCAGGTAGCCCGAAGTCGGGGTGTAGTTCCACAGGTTCTCCGTCATGCGAGAAACAACTCCTCAAGTCGATTTTGCGGTTATCCCGCTCTTACTTCTTCTTGCCTGCGACACACACGGGTGGGTGTCTTAGCCACACCACGGACCGTGTTGTTCTGCATTTGCCGCTGAATATCGCCTACCCCGTTCATCCCGGCTCATTCATCTGCGTATACGAGCTTCGGAGCCGGTCGTCCAGCGCTGATGGCGTGTCCGCTGCCGGCGGTACCACCGTCCGCTGCCGTCTTGGGGCGGTCGACGAAGCCGGTCAGCCACATGACCACCACGACGATCGCGACCCACCAGAGAAACGTGAGCGCAAATCCGGCACCGAAAGGAGCAGGGTCAAGAGGAGGCCGAAAAATAGGGGGACCATCTTCATAAGCCTCCGCCTGCCTCTGGCCCGCAATTCCACCGGTATGACGTCAACGCAAGGTGGGGCCCGACGGCGGCGATGGCACTGATGAGTAAAGAGCTCCCGACCGGCCGAAGCATTCGCGGTTTCCGCACGGGCCGACGGGACGCCCCGCCGCCCGGGCACCCCGTCTCAGCCGCGACCACCAGGTCAGGCGTTGCCGAACGCGATCAGAGCGCCGCCCTGCGCCGGTACGAACACCCTCCCCTGCGCCGTCCCCAGCCCCGGCACGGTCCAGCCCCGCCCGTCGTTCTCCGCGACGATGTTCTCCATCGGATGCGGCTCCGCGGACAGTCGGTACGACCAGACCCTCTCCCCCGTCCGCTCCGCCAGGACCACCAGTTCGCCGGAGCCGTCGGCTACGTACACGTGCCCCCCGGCGACCAGGCGCACCGTCGCCGCCTGGCGCGGGCTGGTATAGGTCCAGCGCGTGGCATATCCGGCGGTGGTGTCGAGGGCCTTCACCACGCCGCGGTTGGCGACGTACACCCGCCCCGTGCCGAACGCGGGCGTGGCGTCGGCGGGCAGCCTCCGTACCACGGCGCCCGTCCTGCGGTCGTAGGCGACGACGTTCGAGTCGTCGGCGAAGCTGTTCCGCAGCCACAGGGCGCCCCCGCCCAACGCGGCGGGGTTCCCGCCCGGCCCGGACATGTCGGGCACGTCGTAGCGCCGCAGCTCCTTCCCGGTCGCCCGGTCGAGCCGCTGGTAGGCGAGATTGTCGAAGCCGATCCAGACGCCGTCCTCGTCGACGAGGACGGGGGCGAACCCGTTCTCGACGAGGGGCGCCTCCCACAGGCGTGCGCCGGTGTCGGCCCGCAGCGCGAAGGCCCTGCCCCGGCCGTCCTGCGCGTAGACGACGTTGGCGTACCAGGTGGGCGGGTAGTGGCAGAACCCGTTACCGAGCTCCACGGTCCACTTCACCGTCCCGGTGGCCGGATCCCACGCCCGTACCTGACCGTCCATGGTCTGGGTGTAGAGCAGCCCCCCTCCGTAGGTGACGGTGGCGTTGGGCCGACTGGTCAGGAATCTCTGTGGCCACAGAGACCTGCCCGTCGCGGCGTCGAGCCCGACGAGTTCCATGCGCGGGCCGCCCTCGTCGCCCTGATCCGCGTTGACGACGGCGAAGACCTGGCCGCCCACCGCCACGGGGGCCGACACGACCGAACCCAGGTCTCGCTGCCACAGCTTCTTGAACGGCGGCTTCGCGGTGGCTCCCACGACCCGGCTGTCGCCCCGGGCGTTGGCCCGGTACCCGAAGGTGCCGCTCCGTACGGGCATCGCCGCAGGCCCTTCGCCCGACGACACCGATGACGCCGGCGGAGCGATCCCGAGCAGCAGCAAGGCACACGCCGTCGACGCCACCGCTCCCGCCCGCCACGGTCCTCGAAGCGCGATCCTGTTCACGTGCCCCCCCACGGCCTCACTGAAGTTGACGATCCGTCCGATCCACCTCGGACGGCCTCGCCCGCCTACCCCCGCCCCGTGCTCCCATGCACCTTGTGGATCGCAGCTCGCCGTTCTCGGGTTGGGTGATCGCCGGGCTGTACAGGCTGGTCGAGCGCGTGACCGGCGGCGGCAGGTCCGAGGTCTGGCGGGCACGGGCGGCGGCAGGCCCGTTGGCCAGCGCGAGGGTGCCCGTGACGAGTAGGTGGGTCACCGTGCTCCACCCGTACCTCGCCCTGCCGCAGAACCTCTTGCCGTGCTCTTCGGCAGCAGCCGCACCGCCGTGCACCGCACATTCCTGGAGATCTGGAGGCTGCCCAAGGTGCACGGAATCGTGATCCCACCCGCCGATACTCCGCCCGTCACGCTCGCGGTCCTCCGCACCCAGTTCCTCGCTCGGGGCAGCGAGGGTGGCAGCAGGGTCGAGACAACGCGTCGATGATCTGCGAGCCCTTGGATGTTCTGCGGGTCAGGAGGTCGTCGACGGTGGGGCGGCCGCGAAGTGGTCGTCGGCTTGGGCCATTCGCAGCGCGATTCTCGTGATCTTCTGGTTGGCCGTGCTGATCTCGATCGTGGCGAGGGGATGTCCTCCCGGGGCGATGAGGTACACCGGCTTGTTGTTGACCGTGAGTCTGCAGACCGCCTGAACGCGATCACGGAAACGCACGGTCTCGGTGGCGATGTCGACAGCGCCGATGACGACGGTGCCGGCCCCGCGAGGCAGGAGCGCAGCGTCGGCGTCGCGGACGCTGTCGGGCGCGAGCAGCTGGAGCATGCGGCGCGTATCCCCGGTTTGGGCTGCTGTCAGGAACGCTTCGACGATCCGCTGGTCCGGTCGACTGCTCCGCTCCGAGGCATGCGGGGCGCCTTCCAGGCGTTGTCGGGCCCTGCTGGCGTGTTTCTTGGCACCGGGCACCGTCCCGCCCAGCACGTGCGCGATCTGGTCGAAGGGCATGGAGAACAGGTCGTGCAGGACGTACGCCACCCGTTGGGACGGGGTCAACTGGTTCAAAAGGACCATGAGTGCCCGGGAGACGTCATCCGCTCGGAGGATCGCTTCGTCCGCGGCCAGTTCTGCGGCCGGGATGGCGTCCGCGAGCAGCGGCGCTTCGTTGCGGCGGCGTCTGGCACGCAGCTCGTCCAGGCAGACCCTGGCGGTGACGTTCGTGAGCCAGGCCGACGGGTTCTCAATCGATGGTGAGTGTCGGGCGGTCATGACCCGCAACCATGCCGTTTGGACGGCGTCCTGGGCGTCATGCGCCGATCCGAGCATGCGGTGGGCAGCCGACAGCAGCTGCGGTCGCGCGGTCTCGAATTCCTCGACGGTGATCGGCATGGGTGTCACCTTTCCGGGCTTGCGTACGTCAGGACGGTCGGTTCACCATTCCTGTTCGCATCCCGAGGAGATGACAACGTCATGAGCCTACAGATGGCGCGGTTGCGCACCGACAGCGGTACGGCTGCCGAGGTCCGGTCGCACCGTGCGAGGGTGTTCGCCGCTCTCCACGCGGCATCTCCCCGGGGCACGGTCTACACGGCGTACTCCAGTGAGTCGGGGCAGGACTTCGTCCTGGCCTCCGGGATGGTGGAGGCAGCAGAAGATCCATGGGTGGGATTGCCGCAAGCCGCTCGGCTCCGAGACCTGATCAACCGCGCCGTGGCAACGCCGATTCCCACAGAGCCGTCTCCCGTCGTGGGGGCGTACAACTCATGAGCTCCGTACTGATCATCGCCACTGTGGGGTGCGTCGTCGCAAACGCCTCCATTGCGATCGCGGACTACGCGCGGGCACCGTTCGTGCTGGCGAACTCCGCAGAGGTCCGACTCCCGCCAGGCGCGGTGCCGTACCTGGCGACCCTCAAACTCTTGGGCGCTGCCGGCCTGCTCATGGGGCTTCTCGGGCTCCACCGGCTGGGCCTGGCGGCAGGAATCGGCTTGACCGTGTTCTTCATCGGCGCGGTCCTGGCTCACGTCCGCGCACGTGTCTTCCGCAACATCGCCTTCCCGGGCGGCTACCTGCTCCTCGCCGTGGCCAGCACCACCTTCATCGTGGGCAGGCTATGACCCCAGCCAACGCACCCCTCTCCGGGGAAGGCCGCCGCAGGTGATCGATCGCCGTAGACGCGTCCGACTGCGCACGTCGCCGCGGAAGACGGGCAGCTCACGCGCGTGCGGATCCACGTGGGGAAGCCGTGGCGTAAGCACGGCGGCCTCGGGCTGCTCGGCCGGTCCTCGACGCCACACCACCTGCCCAGCGCGACCAGGGCCGCCATCGTGCAGCGAATCGAGGCGATGCGACGGGAGCACCCGTGGTCGGCGTCACGGATCACATGCGAACTCGATGGCATGGGCCTCATGGTCAGCCGCCGCACCCAGGTCGGCGTGGGGCTCGGCTGCGGCCACGACGTCGGCGCGGTCCAGGAGGACGCCGGCCCCGTGCTTGGCCGCGAGAGAGCGGCCGCCCCGGTGCAGCTCGGGGTGCCCCGGTGCGGCTCGGGGCCTGTGCAGCTCGGGGTGCCGTGGTGCGGCCCCGGGGTGCCCCGGTGCGGCCCGGGACCGCGAGAGGACCCACCGCGATTCGCGATGTGCGGCCTCGCGGCGGCGGCGTCGGGCCTCGGTGGCCTGGAGCTCCAGGTCGCGGATGATCCGTTCGGTCTGGTCGCGTTGCCGGCGGAGCCAGTCGCGGACGGCCCGCTGCTTGGCCAGCCGCTCGACTATCGACATGTCCGACGGCGCCCACCCGCCTGCGCGGACTCACAGAGACCGGTGAAGGCGATGACGTCCTTGTGGGTCATGAGCGCCATACGGGCCACGTCCCATTCCGGGCCGTGCTCCGGCTTGGTCCAGTACGGATGGGTGGAGACCTCGATCGAGAGGTCCCGTACCCGGTCCCACAGACGCTGTTCCTCAGCGGCCTGATCGGGGGTGTATCCGGGGGACGGCTCCCGCCCGCCGGTCACCTCTCCGGTGTGGGGGTGGGCAGTGCCGGGCCAGCCGGGCAGGCGCTCCACCGACCAGGGCAGGGCCCGGCACAGTGCCCGATGCTCGGCGCGGGCATGGTGGAGCTCAGCCTGGAGCCGCTTGAGGTCGGCGGGGAATTGGTGCGGGTCCGTCGGGGTGTCTTCGCTCACCCCAGAAACGTACCCCTGTTCGAATTCTCGGGGCTAGTCGGCGTACCACCTGCGACTCCGGTCACCCGGACGGGCCCGGTACCGGCGGCTCTGCCGGTTGCTCCGCATGCAGACCGACGGCTGCACGTAGCCCTTGCGGACCCACCCCGTGGTGCCCTCCGCCAGCGCCCGCCCGTCCACAAGCAGGCGGAGGTGTGAGGCCGTACGTATGGGGGCGGGGTCAGGGATTTCGGGAGCTGATGAGCGGGGCGACCGATCGCGTGGTGATGTGTGCCCGTGGGGCCGCTCCGGGTGCGGTGTTCTTCCCCCTGTGGTTAGCGACGATGTCCGTCGGCCGGTACGTCGGCGATGACGAGCGGTATGAAGGCGGCATGTCCGAGGATGTGGACGTTTCGGAGAACGACGAGGCCTCCTTCAAGGCTTTTGTCGAGAAGAGGAAAAGGGACCTGGAGGGCAGCGGCGGCACCTTCAACCTGCCCACGTTCGGGTGGAGTTACCGGTGCTCTTGCCGCGCTGACGAGGAAGAGGTAGCGGAGACGCTCGGGGCCGACCGGTGCCGGCGTTCGACGCACGCAGCCCGGCCAGGACCGCGTGCGGAGTTCGACGTTGATCGCCGACCCTGAGTCCGCGTCTCGCCGTCAATCGTGCAGGGGCTTGCGCGTCGTGCTATTCGGCGGGCGCCGACCGGTCGTCATCGGCCAGCCTGATGAGCGCGAGCACGGACCGGTATTCCTCAGCGGAGTAGCCGGAGGGCCTGTACCCCGTCATCCCGGTTTCCTCGTACTGCTGGCGCTGTACCTCCGCGTACGTTCGCAGGACGGCGCGGGCCTCGCCCGTGGTGCCGTCCAGTGCGGCCGCCACCTCGTTCCATGTGGCTCCGAGCTTCAGAGCGTCGTGCAGGGACCAGGGGCGGTCCGACAGGACCGTGCGGTGGATGGTCTCGCCCAGGGCGAGCACCGCGAGGGCGTCGCCCGCTGTGGCTGCCTCGCCCACATGGCAGCCGGCGGGCACATGCCAGTCCATCAGGCGATGATGGTGCTCGAAGTACTTCTCAGCCCTCCACGGCAGCAGGATCCCGTATCCCACGTCGTCCGGCCGGCGGATCACCCGGGTCTCCCATTCCCCAGGGGAGCCGGCGTGCGCGGCACGGTCGGTGGCAGAGGATCGCGGGTGTGTCGGCGTCGAGGGGTCGTGGTGTTCCTTCGAAGTGCCACCTCGTCGGCACCCACCATGCTCCGGTGCGTCATCCGCCAGGCCGCTCGCTCCAGCCACCCGCACGGACCTCACTCCAGTGCCGCGCGTGTCGCCGGCCCGCGCGCCGGGCCAGGCAGCACCCTGCGCTGAGGTGCCGTCACGATCGGCCCTCCTCGCAGCGGACCAGATGAGAAGGGCTACAGCTGACAGAGCCCCGAGGTGCGCCCCGGCGCCTGCAAGCAGGAACCGCCAAGGAGATTCACCCTGGTTGGCAGCCTCCAGACCCAGCCCCACGGAAGCCACCACCGCCACGATCAGGCCCATCCACGGCAGCAGGACCATCGTCAGCGCCGATGCATTGGGGGGCTGGTCGACGTTGACGCACACCCAGAGAGCGATCAGGTTGATCAGCAGACCGAACCCGGCCAGGACGGCCACCACGCACAGGTAGAGCATCGGCCAGTTCTCCGAGGCACAGGAACTGCTGCTCGCCTCATACATGACTGAGCTCATGGAATCCCTGCCGTTCGATACCCGCTCTCCGACCATCCATCACGGTAGGAACAGGCCGGGCACCCCGCCATGAGCGTTTGTACTCAGCCCGGCCCTGTCGCGTGCTCAACCCGTGGGCCCACGGATAAGCGTCTGACCCTGGGTGAAGCGCTCACAACGGTCCGCCGTGGTGCGTGCCGTGGGGTGGTGCGGTAGCTCAGTGGTTCGGCCCGAGTGATGTCGTGGCCGCTGCACCTGGCAGACAACCACGCCGTAAGGTCCCCGTTTCCGGAAGGTCTCATGCCTTCGTCGGCACCCACACCCCGGGAGAGTCAGGGCGTCCGGCCCCGACCGCTTTGACCGACCCGGGCGCAGCACGCAACGGAAAGAGCAGGACTCTGTTCACGGGTCCTGGACGTGGAGGCTGCGGGCAGGGGCAACGTCAGGGGAGGGTCTCCCCGGTTTCGGCGGGCGCCGCTGGTCGGGATTGGGCAGACGCCGCTGGTCGGGGAAGAGCCGCGTGTTCCGCGCCGGAGATCTTCTCCAAGTGTCTGCTCCGCTGTCACCATGTGCCGTATGAGTTGGGCACGTTCGACGGAACCATCGTCGCGCAGTACGCGGTCACGGACGCCACCGCCGAGACCGCGTTCGTGCTCGGTGAGCTGTACCGGTGTGGCATTAGGCTCGTGGCATGACGGATGTGCCCGCTGGGGTCTCGGAGTACGACAAGGGTCTGGCTCGGAAACGGATGGCGGCCGGCGTGCTGTTCTTCGATGACGCGGGCAGGGTGCTCCTGGTCGATCCCGTCTACAAGGAGCCGTGGGAGATCCCTGGCGGGGCTGTGGAGGCCGAGGAGTCTCCCCGGGCCGGTGCCCGCCGCGAGGTCCTGGAGGAACTCGGGCTCGACCTGGCGCCCGGGCGCCTGCTGGGCCTTGACTGGACGGCTTCCCGGACGGGGCGCAGCGAGGGCCTGGCTGTCGTCTTCGACGGAGGCCGGCTGCTCCCGGAGCAGGTCTCCGCGATCCGGCTCCAGAAGGAGGAGCTGCGCGGCTACGCGTTCGTGGACGTCGATGTGGTCGCTGAACTGCTCAAGCCCGTTCTGGCGCGCCGCGTCCAGGCGTGTGCGCGTGCGCGGGGACACGGTCGGACCGTGTATCTGGAGAACGGCTACCAGGTGGGCTGACCGCGTATGTGTCGATGACTCCAGGTGCCTGTCTGCGCCCTGACCGCGAACACCAGTGCTTCCAAGCCCGTTGGGATCTCTTCGGACGACGAACAGGCAGGCGACGCGCGGTATCCCACTGCAGGCCTTCCTTCCAGCTGCCCGGTATCCCACTGGACTCGCCCTTTTCAGCACGTGCGGGAGCGCTCCGGCTTCACCCCTCATGCCTTTTAGCGGCCTCTGGAGGCTGCAGCCGTACGGGTCACCTGGCTCGCACACGCCGCTGCGGCAGCTGTTGCGGGACGGCCGTAGTGACCTTGCACAGAATGAATGGTCACGGTCGGAGGGCGCTCGGTAGATTCCCGCCATGAGTGATGACGAGGACTACCTGGAGAAGAGCCCGGCTGCCGGACGAATGGGGAAGGCCGCGGAGTACTTGGTTGCGGCCTCGTGCATCCTCGCCACGGGCGGTGAGTTGAACGTCTCCACCTCGCTGGTGGACGACGAGGGTGTGGACCTCGTCTTTCACCGGCGCGGGAGTTCCGCGACTCTGGCGGTGCAGGTGAAGGCGCGGATGTCGACCGGAACGCAAGTTCAGCAGGGCCGGCTGATGGCCTTCGTGCGGTCGCAGACGTTCCAGCCGCGGACCGACCTGGACATGTTGTTCGTCGCCGTGGATGTCGAGCTGGGGGCGATCATGACGGCCTGGCTGGTACCGAGTGGCACTTTCGGCGACATGGTCACCGAGCCCAACAGCAAGGGGCGCTTCCGGTTCTCGGCGTCGATGAAGCCGGACTCCAAGGATCGCTGGAGCCCGTTCCGGCTGACGGCTGCGGAGCTCTCCCAGCGCGTCCTTGCCCGGTTGGCCGAGTTGGAGAAGGTGGAAGTCGAGTCGGCAGGGGCCTGACGGTGGGTGCTGTGACGGCGGGCACGAAGCGCGATTCCGCCTGCCATGGGAACCGTCACGCGCCTTCCGGTCCAAGGGTGGGCGGAGTCGGCCGGAGTCGAACCGGCGTCCTCGCGGTTGCGTCGGCGGGCTGGGTGACCCAGAAGAGGTAGTCCCCGTTGTCTGTGACTCCCATGGCGAAGAGACTCTCGGGGGGGATGCGGCAATGTCCAGGGATGGCGGGCGGCGCCGGGGACGGGGCTCGTGGTGATCAGGGTTGTCGAGGAAGCTCCCCGTATCGAACAGAAGCTCGCCGTCCCGGTTCCTTGTCGGTGAGATCTCACGACTGAGCAGTGGGCGGTTTTGCAGCCGTTGACACCGAAGGCTTCCGGGGCGGCGCGGCCGCCTGACGCGCCTCGGCGGGTGCTGATCGACGGCATTCCGTTCCGGGTCTGGGCAGGTGCTCCCGGGGAGACCGGATCCGTCGTCAGGCGAACTTCCGGCGCCGGGAGGTCGTCGTCTTTCTCGCCGCTCATCCTAGGAGTTGGCGCAGGGCCCAGTCTCGATCGCTCGGCGTCGGCTCGGTTCGCCAACGAGCACGCACGACTCCGTCGTTGTCGGGCATGACGGCCGTGCACAGAGGGACGGATTCACCCGCATATGGGGACAGGAGGGCGGCGGCATGGGATCGGGATATCCGGGCGGACAGTTCGGGGAAATCATCTTCGCCGGCTATGGCGCTGTGGATGGTGCCGTCGCCGTCCTGCCACACGCCTTCCACGAGGCCGTCAGCGGGTAGGGCTCTCAGGACGGCTTCGATGTCGGTGGACAGGGGCGGCCAGACGGCGAGACGGGCCCGGGGAGCCACTCCGACACGAAGGGGGTCGACGGTGTCGCTGCCGAGTTGGTGCCATCGTGAGGCGCCTTCTATATATGTCTCCTGCAGGATTCCCGCACGGCCGGTGGCGACTGCCGTGTGCAGGTCGGCCCAGAAGTCGTCATCGCCGGGCCGCTGGATGACCTGCTCTTCCTCCTCGCCACCGAAGGCATACGGGGAGGCGTCCAGGCGTTCTGGGAACAGTCCGAGTTCCCGAGTGTGGGCCAACGCAGCCTCGCAAGCCCGGCTGCTGCTGATATAGAGGTACTGGTCCCATCCCACATGGACCGCGAACACGCCTTCCACCTCCAGCCGGCACCAGGCGCCGCTGTCGCGCAACATGGCGCGCACCGGCTGCAGCCCGACTTCGAGCGGCACTTCCGCCCCGTCGTGAAAACCGGTAGGGCCGGCAGGGAGGAGCCCGTCCAACCCAAAGCCGTCCGCCGGAGGCTCCACACCGAAGTGCGCCAGGGACGGGACTCCGGGGTCGCGTACGGCCAGGAAATCAACGCCAGTGTCCCCGGCGAAGGCCGCCACCGCCTGAAGATAGGCCCCCTCGACCGCGCCGTGATCGCTGACGGTGTCCTCACTGCCGGTGTAGGACCCGTGCTCGTCACGGTCGGCGGGGTCGTACTTGGTAATGCGGTAGACGTAGGTGAGCTGCACCACCCCATCTCTAGCACGCTGGCGCCGCCCCGCGGGGAAGTGCCATCGGAGGTGAGACAGAGGTGTAGGAGCAGCGCTCGCGGGCCAGGCAGCGTCCCTGAAATCCATGGTCCCTCAAAGCCGAACTCCCTACGCTCCAACCATGCGAACCGTCTTCGTGTTTCCCACAGGTGAGCGAGCTGAGACCGTTGCCTCGCTCGATCGGCATCTGCCCGAGCAGCGCCATCCATGGACTCTGGACGACAACCTCTACATCGACACCGACGACGAGCAGACCGGCTACCTCTTCTCCGACTGGGATCCCGCGGATGTGGCGGTCCTCGACGCGGCCATCGGTCATCACCCCACTTGGGCGGTGCAGATCGACATCTCCGGGCGGATCGACGGCACCGCAGAGCTTCACCAAATGATCGCTCTGCTGCTTGAGCATGGAGGCGTGGTAACGGACGACTACACCACCCACCCATGGACCCTGCCGGAAATCCTGTCTGGAACAGTGATCGACGGCCTGCGCTTCTTCGACTTTCGCGGCTACCACGAGCTCAGCCGCGAACACGGGCGTTCCTGACTCGATCACCTCACCAGCGCAACTTCGGAGAAGCCTGCATCCACTGCCCGATGCTCCACGTCATCCCGGAGATGCTGCCTTGGCTCGCGGAGATCCAGCTCGCCGCGCGCACTGAGGTCGTCGAGGGTCACGCGGTAGAGCCGTGCTCAGGCCGGGGCGATGGTGGTGTGAGCGTGGCCAGCATGAGGGTCAGGCTTCTCCTCCCCGATGCCGTCGGGCGCACCTCGGGCGACTCGCGTTCGACGAGCTCTCTGAACTCGGGGAAGCGGGCCTCGGCCAGGATCTCGTAGAGCTTGGTCGTCGTGTCCGTCGGCGTGCTGCGGATCCTTCGCCACGGTGCTCAGGGCGGGAACCGTCCGCTTCCTGCCCCGGTGAGTGGTCCGCAGCTCGCCGGTGACGGAAGCCTTCACACGCCGTCGTCCACCAGCATGCAGACGGCGGTCTCCGCCGCTTCGGGCACCCCGCCGAGCAGGAACGAGGCCCGTACCGGATGGAGGTCCCCCGCGATCAGTTTCTCGACGGTCCGCCGCTGGTCCCTGTCACGGAACCAGCAGTCGCGCCGCGCCCTCCGTTGCACACCGCGAAGAGCAGCAGCCAGCCGGCCACCAGTCCACCGCTTGCCCCCAGCTGTCGGTGCGGGCCCATAGGCCGTACCCGGCGGCCACCAGTCGCACAGAGGTGCGCAGCGTATCGGCCCGACGCTCACACGGGCCGGGACACGTCGGGCGGCGCCGGGGAGGCGGCGGATCCGCTTCGGAGCCCGGACGGGAAACCCTCGCTCAGTCCCGGCGGCCCAGGTGCTGGGCGAGGAACCGGTCGGCCGCGCGGTACATGTCGATGTTGTTCTCCTGGTTCACGAAGCCGTGGCCCTCGTTCTCCTTGACCATGTACTCGACCTCGACTCCCCTGGCGCGCAGCGCGTCGACGATCTGGTCGGACTCGGCCCGCACCACGCGGGGGTCGTTGCCGCCTTGCACGACCATCAGCGGTGTGCGGATGTCGTCGACGCGGCTGAGCGGCGAGCGGGCCCACAGGTCCGCCTCCTGCCGCGGGTCGTCGGGGTTCCCCGCGTACAGGTACCAGTTGTTGACCATGTAGGGCTTGACGAACTCCGGTGCGGTGCGCAGGTACGTGACCAGGTTGGAGGGGCCGCAGAAGTCGATGGCGGCGGCGAAGACGTCGGGGGTGAAGGAGACCCCGACGAGCGCTGCGTAGCCTCCGTACGAGCCGCCGAAGATCGCGACCCGCTCGCGGTCCGCGTACCCCTCGGCGACGGCCCAGTCGACGGCGTCGACGAGGTCGTCGTGCATCGCGCCGCTCAGTTCGCCGATGCCCGCCTTGAGGAACGCCTTGCCGTAGCCGGTCGATCCCCGGAAGTTGACCTGCAGCACGGCGTATCCGCGGTTGGCGAGGAACTGGGCCGTGGGGTCGAAGCCCCAGCTGTCCCGGTGCCAGGGCCCGCCGTGGACGAGGAGCACCAGCGGCAGCCGTACGGCCTCCACGGCGCGGGGCAGGGTCAGGTAGCCCGGCAGTTCCAGGCCGTCTCGGGCGGGGACCGTGACCGGAGTCATCGGGGCGAGGACTGCGGGGTCCAGGTGCGGGAAGGGCCGGAAGAGCAGACGGCCGCTCCGCGTGGTGTGGTCGTAGAGGTAGGTCACCCCGGGGTCGCGGTCGTGGCTGAAGCTGACGACCCATCGTCGTCCGCTCATGTCGGACGACAGGGCGAGCAGGTCGCCGTCGGACAGCTTCTCCAGGTTCTCCAGGACCTCCGCGAACTGCGGGTCCAGGGGCCGGATCTCCTGTCGCTCGCCGAGGTAGCGCACCCCGATGAGCTCCCCGGTCCGGCGGTCGAGGATGAGCGGTGAGGGCAGCGTGGGGAACACGGCGGAGCGGGGGTCGAGGTCGAGTCGCGGGTGACTGTCGACTTCCGTCTCCAGGCCGGTGGCCAGGTCGAGTCGGACGACACGGGTGCGATCGCTGTCCCGGCTCGAGCCGATCCAGGCGCCGGTGCCGTCCGGCGTGAGCTGGAAGGGCTGGATGTCGAGCGGGTAGTCGGAGCCGTCGAAGGTGATGAGGGGGCGCAGGGTCCCCGTGTCGGGGTCCCAGCGCGAGAGTTGGATGTCTCCGTCGGGCGTCAGTCCGTGCGCGTACAGCGTGCCGTCGGGGGTGTGCAGCAGACCGCCCACGTGGCCGGGGTTCTGGGCCAGCATCGTGAGACGGCCGGTGGCGATGTGGAGTTCGTACAGGTCGAACTCGACGGGGCTGCGGTGGTTGAGGTGCAGGATCGCGTTGCCCGGGCGGGCGGCGGTCATCTCGAAGCCCACCGCCCTGGCTCCGGGGAAGGGCGTGAGGTCGACCGCCTCGGCGTCCGGGGTGTCGAGGTCGACCCGGAAGATGTGCCAGTTCTCGTCGCCGTCGCCGTCCTGTTCGTAGAGCAGCCAGCGCGGATCGTCGGTCCAGTGGTAGCGGAGCACGCTGCGGTTGGCGTCGGCGGTGACGCAGCGGGGCTCCTCGTCCGTGTCGACGGTCTCCACCCAGACGTTGAGGCGGTCCCGCCAGGGGGCGAGGTAGGCGATGCGGGTGCCGTCGGGCGAGATCGAGGCGGCGGCGCGGACGGGTGAGCCGAAGAAGTCCTCGACGGTGAGGCGGGGTACCTCGTACGGGAGGGCGGTGGCGGGCTTCTGCACCATGGGAGCTCCTCGTCTGGTGGGGGCGGGTGGGACGCGTCGGATCCTGCGTGGGTCAGTCGGCGGGGGCGGTGGTCTCGGTGTACTCCCGGTCGACGGGGTCGCCGACGGCTCCGCCGGTGGCGGTGCGGATGGCGTGGGCGTACCTCCGTGAGAGGGCCGCGACGTCCTCGATGGCGGTGACATCGCTCCCGGCGAGGACGGCGGCGCCGATCTCCTCGTCGAGCACGCGCACCACCGCGGCGGCGGACGCCGCGTACAGCCGCGCTTCCAGGTCGTCGGAAGGGCGCTGAAGTCGGTCGCAGATGATGGCGCGCAGCTCGCGTTCCGTCTCGTCGCAGGCCATGAGCCACGCCGTGCGGAGGGCGGGCTCGGTATCGGCGAGCCGGATCATCTTCATCGCGAGGAACTCGTCGGCGAGTCCCACGGGCGCGCCTTCGCGGCCGAGCCGCGTGAGCTCCGCGACGAGGTGTTCCTCCAGTGAGACCTGGTGGGGCCAGCGGCGCAGCACGCTCAGGAGCGTGACGACGCCCTGCATCACGATCGGTTCGGCGCAACTCTCCTTGCTGCGGAAGTGGCGCCAGATGGTACGGGTGGACAGGCCCACCGCCTGGGCGATCTGGTCGCCGCTCGTGGCGGCGACGCCCTGCTCCCAGAACAGCCGGGCGGCCTCCCTGGAGATCTCCAGTCGCAGTCGCGCACGCCGCTGGTCGCTCATCCCTCCCCCACCGCGGTTTGTCGTCGACACCCGTTTCCCTCTCCGTCGCGCTGTCTCTGAACGTCATTATGTCATTAAGTGACATGAGCGGTAGAGGGCGGGTGCCTCCGTTGCCGCGGAGGGGCGCCAGGGCACGTCCGGCCGGGTCCCATCACCTTGCGGAGCCGTTGGTGACGTTTTGGGCGTTATGTGAGGGGAAAGCCCCCTGTCAGGAGGGCGGGCCCTCGTATCGGCCGACCACTGGCGACGGAGTTCCTCCTCCCGGAGACCACCACACCCGCAGAGACCACCACGCTGGAGCAGCAGAGATGAGCATCGTGAAGGCCGCAGTCAAGCGCGTACGGGGAATGATGAAGGAGGCAGACGGAAAGGCCCTGCGGAACCCGGCCGCCGAGGCAGCCGGCAAGCGCATGCAGCAGGAGGCTCGGGGCGAGGTCGCCACGCACCGGAGCCACCGCGCCGGACGCCCCCCTTCCGGCATGTGAGGGACGCCCGAGTTCCGGCACGTGAGGGACGCCCGAACCGAAGGAGCGAACCATCCCGCCCGGGCCGGACCCATCGGCGCCTGCGACGCGACGGCTCGACGGAACAGCGGGCGGAGGTCGTCCGGGGGACCTCGGCACTCACAGGCCCAGGGCCGCTCCCGGGGCGACGTGGAAGCGGGACGCGTTCCGCAGGGCACGGCGGTCGTGCGGTTCCAGCATGTCCCTGCGCTCGAACCAGTCGGTGAGGCGCGTACGGGCCTGCGCGTCGCGCTCCCGCACGCGGTCGTCCGCCCCCTGCGCCGAACGCGCCTCCGCCGGCGAGACCTCACGGAGCAGCACGCGGATCGGGGACGTGTCGTCCTCCGACAGGTGGAGGGCCAGGACCGAGAAGGCCGTACCCGGAGGGAACACCACCTCCGGTTCGTCGTCCGTACCGAGGAAGACGGACGTACGGCGGCCGGTGGTGGACCAGATCCCGAACTCGACCGTGCCCTCCAGTTCCGCGTCGCAGGCCGGGACCGCCGCCACCGCGGCGGGCTCGACGAGGACCGCGCCGGGCACGTACCGGTCCAGCGGTACCTCCTCGGCCGGAGCCGCGAGCATGACGGCCCCGTAGTGACCCGGCAGGCGACGCAGGCCCGAGGCGAGGCAGCTCAGCACCGGAGCGAAAGGGCCCGGCGCGGCCGACCGCGCGGCCTCGGCGAGGCCGGCGCGGCTCACCGGGTCGGGGGCGTCGCCCTGGTACAGCGCGATCGCCACCATGTCCGGCTTGAGGTCGTCCTGCGCCGTGGACCGCAAGGACGGCAGCCGGGAGGCCAGCAGCTCCGCCTTGCTCGCGAGGATGTGGTAGCGCTCGCCGAGGAGTCCCCTGAGCGCCGCTCGGTCCTCGGAGCCGCTGCGCGCGCCCGGGTTCGGGGCGAGGGCCGGCCCTGAGCCCGCGCCTGATGCCAGCCTCGATCGCTGCCCCTGCCCCTGCCCGTGCCCCTGAGGCGGTGGTGAGACGGT
This sequence comes from Streptomyces sp. Qhu_M48, assembly GCF_051305195.1. Taxonomy (NCBI): domain Bacteria; kingdom Bacillati; phylum Actinomycetota; class Actinomycetes; order Kitasatosporales; family Streptomycetaceae; genus Streptomyces; species Streptomyces sp. Qhu_M48. Next base: position 4,208,346 of record NZ_CP195432.1, read on the forward strand.
GGGCGCGGGCGCCGTTCCCGCTCCCGGCGCGGCGTCGCCGTCGAGCGGTTCGGCCGACGGGATGTCGGGGCCGGGCACCTCGGCCGACTCCGGGCTCTGCCGGTTCTGCGACGTCTGCGACGTCGCCGAAGTCACCGGAATCGCCGGAATCGCCGGAATCGCCGGAATCGCCGGAATCATTGATGCCCCCGCGTCGCCGACTGCCTCAGCCACGGCCGGGGGCGAGGTCTCTCCGCCAGGGGCCTCCCGCGTGGGCCAGCAACCACCCGGATCCAGCCAGTGCAGGTCGAGCGCCGCGGCCCAGGGTCGGCCGGCCTCCTCGTCGGAGCCCTTCCCGTGGACGAGCAGTCCGTACGGTTGCGACGCGCCCAGATCGGGGACCGCGTCCAGCACCCCGGGGAGGGCCTGCCACACCTCGGGTCCGAGGCCTCCTTCCCCGTCGCCCACGATCAGGACCGGACGGGCCGAGTCCGGTGGCAGCAGGCGGGGGCGCGGGTCGGGCGCCTGGCCCGTCGGGCGCAGCCAGAGCCCCGCCGGTACGGACTCCAGTACCCAGTCCCGCAGGTCCGCGCAGCGGTGCAGGGCCGGGGTCGGCGCGTCCGGTCCAAGCAACCGCAGCCACGCCGACGGCACCACACGGCGGTGCTCGGGCGAGGCGACGAGTTCGAGCAGCAGGGGCTGCCAGGTGGGGGCGCCCCGCTCGTCGAGGAGCGTGGTGGCGTGGTCGTCGGCCGTCCGTACGGGGAGGCCGATCGCCACCCGTACCGTACGGCCGCGGTGTTCCGCGACGGCCACGGCCATGGCGGTGAGTTCGGCCGGGGTGGCCCACGGTGCGGCCAACAGCACGTCCTCCGCTTCTGCCACGGCCTCCGCCGTGCGTTCCAGGAGTTCGGCGACGGGCAGTGCCGGCCGGTCAGGAGAGCCGACCCCGACGAGGAAGGTGTCCGCGCCGACACCGATCAAGGGCACGGCGGCTTCGGGCAGCTGCCCCAGCCAGAGCCCGCCCGGGACGGGACGGCTCTCGTCCCGCGCCACTGACGACCCGAACCCGTGCGCACCGCCCCGGGACTCCGACACGACGGGTACGGGAGGCGCGGGGGGTGCGGGAGGCGCGGAGGATGCGGAGGGTGCGGAGGGCGGAAGCGGTTCCTCCTCGTGCGCGGGCTCGGTGGGCGGGTCCGGCAGACGCGCTGCCCCCGTGCTCCCGTCCTCGCCGGGGCCCTCGTGCGGGTCGCGGGGCGACGTCACCGGCGGGTCCGCGTTCTCGTCGTCCGGACGCGCGGGTGCGCCGACGGGTGCGGGCATCGCGCCGGCCTCCGGTTCGTCCGCGCCTGTCGGCGGCTCCCCCGCCCCGGCTTCCGACTGCCCCGCCGTGGCCTCCCGCTCCCCCGACGCGCCCTCTTGTTCCCCCGCCCCCGGTGGCCAGCCCGCCGACAGCCGACGCGGCGCCGCCGCCGGCTCGGCGACCCACCAGGCACCCGGTTCGGCGAGCCGCACCGCGCCGTCCGGTTCGACGCTCACCACGCCGTCCGGGGCGATCACGGTGAAGTCCGCCGCCGTGGCGACCGCCTCCACCGGGCGGCCGCCGTCGGGTCCCGGTGCGGCCAGGCCCGATGCCGCGAGCACCAGGCGCGTCGCGCCGCGCTCCACCGCGAGGGCCACCAGGTCCGGCAGGGACCTGCGGAGCACCGGTGCCGCGTCCGGCGCGGCGGCCAGGACCAGGAGGGCGGAGGGGAGCGGGGGCAGCCCGCTGAGGGCGGCCGAGAGGGCCGTGGCGGTTTCCTCGGAGGCGATCACCAGGTGCGGGCCGACCGGCAGCACGCTCGATCCGGTCGCGGGGGCGGACGTGGTCATCCGTCGTGTCCGTTCTGCGGGGTCTGACCGTCGAGGTCGAGCAGCGGGGTCTGGAGCTGCACCGTGCGGCGGCGGGTGATGTGCAGTGCTCGTCCGGTGGGCAGGACCTTCGGCTTCGTACCGCCGAAGAGATAGCCCTCCGTGGGCGGGCAGGACAGGAGGACGGCCGGGGTGTTGACGTCCTGGAGTTTGCGCAGGAGCTGGTCGGAGAGGCCCCGTCCTGCTCCGTTGGCGGAGCGGGCGACGATCACGTGCAGCCCGATCTCCGCGCCCTGGGCGAGGTGGTCGAGGACGGCGGCGAAGGGGTGGGCCGACATCGAGCCGTTGACCAGGTCGTAGTCGTCGATGAGCACGAACAGTTCCGGGCCGCTCCACCAGTCGCGGAGCCGTAGCCGGTCGGGGGTGATGTCGGCGGAGGGGACGCGGTTGGCGAGCGCCTTCGCCGCGCCGGTGACCATCTGGCGCAGCGGGTCCGCGGAGACCGCGTAGCCGAGCCGGTACTCCTCGGGCACCGTCTCGTACATCTCCCGGCGGAAGTCGACCAGCATCAGGCGGCCCTGGTCGGGGGTGTAGGCGCGCATGATCTGGGTGGCGATGTGCTTGAGGAGGTTGGTCTTGCCGGTCTCGCTGTCGCCGACGACGATCAGGTGCGGGTCCTGGGAGAAGTCGTGCCACAGCGGCTGGACGTCGTGTTCCTCCAGGCCGAGGGGGATCCTCAGGCGGCCGTGCGGCGCGGGGAGGTCGGCGGCGTCGAGGATGAGCGGGAGCATGCGGACCTCGGGGGCGCGCGGGCCCGGCCAGTGGTCGGCGACGACGTCGACGAGATCGGCGACGCCCTCGCCGAGGTCGTGGACGGTGCCGATGCCGTCCATGCGGGGCAGGGCGCACAGGAAGTGCATCTGGTCGCCGGTCAGTCCGCGGCCGGGCACCTTCGGCACCTTGCCGGCCGCGCGCATGTTGACGACCGAGTCCACGGCATCGCCCAGACGGAGTTCGAAGCGGGTCTGGAGCTGGTCGCGCAGGGCTCCGGTGATCTCACCCCAGCGCGTGGTGCCGACGACCAGGTGGACGCCGTAGTTGAGGCCGCGCTGGGAGATCAGGGTGAGCGGCTGGACCAGGTCCATGAACTCCTGGCGCAGGGTGTTCCAGCCGTCGATGACCAGGAACACGTCCCCGTGCGGGTCGTCGGGCAGTTCCCCGGCCGCCTTCTTGCGGCGGAAGGCCGAGATGGAGTCGACGCCGAGTTCGGCGAAGTACTTCTCGCGGCGGGTGATGACCGCGTTGACCTCGGCGATGGTCCGGGTGACGCGATCGGGATCGTGACGGCCGGTGATCCCGCCGACGTGCGGGAGGCCGCGCAGGCCGGTGAGGGTCCCGCCGCCGAAGTCCAGGCAGTAGAACTGCACTTCGGCCGGTGTGTGGGTGAGCGCGAGGGACACCATCAGGGTGCGGATGAGGGTGGACTTGCCCGACTGCGGGGCTCCGGCGATGCCGACGTGGCCGTCGGCGCCTCCCAGGTCGGCCATGAGGAGGTCGCGGACCTGCTGGAAGGGGCGGTCGACGACGCCGACGGGGACCTTGAGGGTGCCGCGGACCTCGCCTTCGGCGGTGAAGCCGTACTCCGGGTCGGGGCCGATCGGGGGCAGCAGTTCGTCCAGCGTCGGTGGCACGTCCAGAGGCGGCAGCCACACCTGGTAGGCGGGAGGACCCGCGTCGATCAGGCGTTCGGCGGCGATGTCGAGGAGTGTCCCGGTCTCCTCGCTCTCGGGCTCCTCCTCCGTGTCCGGCGCGGCGGGCAGCACGTGCGGGGCCACGTACTCGGTGCCGAAGGACACGACCTGGCCCTCGATGACCGCGCGTCGCGCGGACGCCCGGCGCCTGGGCTGGTAGGCGCCGGAGACGTACGCCGCCTTGAAGCGGGTGAGGGTGGAGATGTCGCTGCGCAGGTAGCCGTTGCCGGGCTGGGAGGGCAGCTGGTAGGCGTCGGGAACGCCCAGGACGCCCCGGGACTCCATCGCGGAGAAGGTACGCAGTCCGATCCGGTACGAGAGGTGGGACTCCAGCTGGTGGACCCGCCCCTCGTCGAGGCGCTGGGAAGCGAGGAGCAGGTGGACTCCGAGGGAACGGCCGAGCCGGCCGATCATGACGAAGAGGTCCATGAAGTCCCGGTGCGCTGCCAGCAGTTCGGAGAACTCGTCGACGACGACGAACAGGGTGGGCAGCGGGTCCAGCGGGGTGCCGCCGGCGCGGGCGGTCTCGTACTCCAGGAGGGAGGAGTAGTTGCCCGCGGCGCGCAGCAGTTCCTGGCGGCGGATCATCTCTCCGTGCAGCGCGTCGCGCATGCGGTCCACCAGGTCGGCCTCGTCGGCGAGGTTGGTGATGACGGCGGAGGTGTGGGGCAGGCGGTCCAGGCCGAGGAAGGTGGCGCCGCCCTTGAAGTCGACCAGGACGAAGTTGAGGATCTCCGAGGAGTGGCTCAGTGCCAGGGCGAGGACCAGGGTGCGCAGCAGCTCGGACTTGCCGGAGCCGGTGGCGCCGATCAGCATGCCGTGCGGGCCCATGCCGCCCTGGGCGGACTCCTTGATGTCCAGGTCGATGGGGGTGCCGTCGGGGCCGAGGCCGAGCGGGACCCGCAGCTTGTTGGACTGGTTGCGCCGCGCCCAGTACTCCTTGACGTCGAAGCGGTGCAGGTCCTGGATGCCGAGCAGACTGGTCAGGTCGAAGTCGGTGGCGAGCGGCTCGCCCTGGTCGGCGCTGTCACCCAGCCGGTACGGGGCCATGGCGGCGGCCAGCCGGGTCGCCGCGGCGGGGGTCAGGCCGTCCGGGCTGCCGAGCGAGGTGACCTGGTCCTTGCGGTTGCGGTCGGCGCCGACCATCTCCAGGGCGTTGCCAGTGCCGTTCGGGGCTCCGGCGATGCGCAGACGGAGGGTGACCCTGCTGTGCTTCCACTCCAGCGTGGAGCCGACGTCGATGACGGTGGCGTTGCGGTAGCCGCCGAGCGCGGCCCGGTGGGGGGCGGTGAACGTGGCTCCGTCGAGCACGACGACCGTGTACGGCTCGTCGCGGCTGGGGGTGGCGTCGGGCTCGTAGGGCGGCCGTGCGCCGAACTCCTCGCCGAGCAGCTGCTCCAGCTCCCCGATCGTTCCGGCGACGAGCCGCAGCGGGCCGGCGCCGTCGGTCTCGGCGGGATGCAGGGCGTGCGGCAGCCACTTGGTCCACTCCCAGTGGGCGCGCCGGTCGGGCGCGGCGACCACCGCGACGCGCAGTTCGTCGGGCGCGTGGAAGGTGGCGAGTTGGGCGAGGATCGCGCGGGCCAGGGCACGGGGGCGGTCGTCGTCGGTGTCCGGTGCCGCTCCGTCGGGCGTCCCGCTGTCGGGCGTCCCGCCGCGCGGTTCCGTCGCCTCCTCGGCGGTGATCAGGACGTGGGCGAAGCCGCGGAGGTGGATGGCGACGGGCTGGTCGGCGACGGAGCCGTACGCGTGGATGAAGCGGCGCAGGGCGTGGGCGCTGAGCGGTTCCAGGTCGTCGACCGGTTTGGTGGCGAGGGGCGCGAGGTGGACGGCGAGGCGCTGGGCGCCCAGGGCGATCCGTACGTCGCTGAAGTCGGGGTGGGACGAGCGCCGCTCCCACAGCCGTGAGGTCCGCACCAGGAAGGGCAGCTCGGCCGGTTCGGGGTGGCGCCACGCCAGGGCCTCCTGCTGGCGGAGGACCTCCTTGCGCACCTGGCGCCGCATCTGTGTCAGGTATCGCAGGTAGTCGCGGCGTTCGTCGGTCAACTCCTGCTTGCGGTCGGCGTTGCCGCGCATGATCTGGGTGACGATCATGCCGATCGCGGACACGGCCATCGTGCCCATGGCGATGTACGTCATGACGCCGCCGTTGGGCCGCAGGAAGATGAACACCATGGAGAGCGACGACAGGGCCATCGGCACCATCGTGATGATGTTGCCCATGCCGTTCTGCTTCTCCGGCAGGCCGGGCGGCTCCTGGAGCTGGATCTCGCCGTCCGGCATCTCGGGGCCCGGCCGCCGCGGTGGGCGGTTGACTTGCACCACGCTCAACGAACAACGCTCCTCACGCCTGACGGCGGACTGTGTCGGGCTCTCTCGTCAGACGGGAACGGGCGGACGGTGCGCCACGGTTCACGTTCGCTCAGGCGCGTTCGGAGTGAACCTCGTCGGAGGGGGGACGCGTTGATGGTTCCGTCGGGACAGGAAACGATGGACGGTGGGCGAGCGTGTGCGAGTACGGGCGCCCGTCGGGCCGCGCCGCCGACCGGTCGCCGGGGTGGACGCGGAGGTGTGTGCACGCCCGTCGTGGCGGTGTCCGTGGGAGAACGGTGTACGGGAACGAGGACGAGGAGGCGGACGAGGTGCGCGCGCTGCTGCGCGCGTGGCTGCCGGACGTCGGTCCGGAGGACGGAGAACCGCCGGCCGGGGCCGCGACGGGGCTCGACGTGCCGGAGGCCACCGCGTCCGAGGTGACGGACGCGGTGGGCCGGCTGCTGGGCCGCACCGCGTCCGGCGAGGCACCCCCGCCGGAGACTCGGCTGATCGCGCGTGTGTTCGTGGTCGACGAGCATCCGTCGGCGGGCGGCTGGAGCGAGGAGGAGCGGCGGAGCGTGGCGGGGCTGGTCGCCGTGCTCCTGGCTCGGCACGGCGACGAGGGCGTCGAGGCGCTCGTACGCGCGCTGCGCGGGGACGGCTGACTCCGGGCGCTCCCGGCGCGGGACGGGTGTCACCCCGCCGGTCCGGTCGGGTCCGGGGTGTCCTCGGCGCACGTGCCTGCCCGATCCGGGTCCGATTGTTGTCGTCGGCGCTGAACCCGGTGCACGGGGCTTTCCGTTCCACTGCCCGCCGAGGGCGTTCCGGCCTCGGCGGGACAGCAGGAAGGACACGCGGGCAGTGAGCGGTAGCGCGGTGGCGGGGCTGTGCAGGTTGAGGTTCCACGGGCCGCACAAGGTGGTCGAACTCTCCGTGCCGGCGGACGTCCCCCTGGCGGATCTGTTGCCGACGATCATCGGCTACTCCGGGGACGGACTCGACGAGGAGGCCGTCGAGGCGGGCGGCTGGGTGCTCCAGCGACTCGGTGAGGAGCCCCTGGACGAGGAGCAGACGACGGAGGCCCTGGGCCTGAAGGACGGCGAGCGCCTCTATCTGCGGCTGCGCCGCGAGTCCCTGCCGGAGGTGCACTTCGACGACGTCGTCGACGGCGTCGCGGCCGGGCTCGAACGGCGCGGGGACGCGTGGCACCCCGCCCTCACCCACCACCTGGCCCTCGGCCTCGCGCTGCTCGCGCTGGCGGGCGGCTTCGTCCTGCTGGCCCTCTCCGCCGACATCGGGCCGCTGCGGGTGGTCTCGGCGGCACTGACCGGAGTGCTCCTTCTCCTGGGTGCGAGCAGCGCCGCCCGGGCGGTCGGGGACGCGGGGGCCGGCACGGCGCTCGGTGCGGCGGCCGTCCCCTTCCTGGCACTGGCCGGAGCGCTGCTGCCGACCGGGGACAGCGACCTGACCGCCGCCCGGCTGCTCGCGGGCGGTTCGGCGGCGGCGAGCGCGTCGGTCCTCGCGCTCGCCTCCGTGGCCTGCTCGGCGCCCCTGTTCCTCGGACTGCTCGTCACGTCGGTGGCCACGTCGGTGGCGGGGGCGCTCGTCCTGCTGGGGCTGACCCCGTCGGAGACGGCCGGGGCGCTGGCGGTGCTGGTGGTGGCGTTCGGGTCGTTCCTTCCCGGGTTCGCCTTCCGGCTGTCGGGGCTGAAGCTGCCCGCGCTGCCGCGCAACGCCGGGGAACTCCAGGAGGACATCGAGCCGTACCCGGCGCGGGACGTCGTGGACCGCAGCGCCGTGGCCGACGGCTATCTGACCGCCTTCCACGTGGTGACCGGCGCCCTGTGTGCCGGCTGCCTCACCCTGATGACCCGCGCGCCCGGCTGGGCGCCCGTGGCGCTGGCGGCCGCGCTCTCCCTGCTGCTGGTCCTGCACGCCCGTGAGGTGGGTTCCCGGTGGCAGCGGCTGGCCCTGGTGCTGCCCGGCGTGTACGGCCTGGGCCTGCTGGCGGCCGGGTGGGCCCTCACGCTCGGCCCCACCGGCCGTCTGTACCTGCTGGCGGGACTGACGGCGTCGGCCGCGGCCCTGGCGATCGTCTCGTGGACGGTGCCGGGTCGGCGGATGCTGCCGTACTGGGGGCGGGCCGCCGACCTGCTGCACAGCGCGCTGGCGCTGAGTCTGCTCCCGCTGGCGCTGACCGAGGCCGGGGTGTTCACGTGGGTGCGGGGGCTCACCGGGTGACCGCCGGGACCGGCCCGACCCGGGCGGGGACGGTCCCGCGCGGGTTTCCCTGCCCGGGACCGTCCCGACCCGGGCGAGGGACGCCCGCGCAGGACCGACCACAGCACCGGGAAGCGCCTCGCGCCCCGACGTACCTTTCCCCTTGAGGAGTTCACATGCAGTCCAGGCGCGACCAGGTGCAGGCTCACCTGTTCGTGATGAGCAGGCTCGGGGCGGGGATGCTGCGGGGCGAACCCGACGCCCTGGACCTCCCCACCCGGCGCACCACCCGCGGGGTGCGCACCGGACTGTTCATCGCCGTCCTCATCGCCCTGGTGATGGGCCTGTACGGAGCGATCAAACCGGGGGGCGCGACGAGCTGGGCGAAGCCGGGAACCCTGGTGGTGGTCAAGGAGACGGGTGCCCGGTACCTGTTCATCGGCGGCGAGTTGCGTCCGGTGCTCAACCAGGCCAGTGCCCGGCTGGTGGCCGGGGAGAAGATGACCGTCGCCCAGGTCGGCCAGAACTCGCTCGCGTCGGCGCCGCGTGGCGGTCCGGTGGGGATCGTGGGCGCTCCGGACGGGCTGCCGGCCGCGTCCGCGCTGTCCCGGGGCGAGTGGATGGTGTGCGGGCTGGTGGCCGGCACGGCGTCGGGGGCGGTGGCGCCGGTGGTCTCGCTGGCCGTCGGCTCCGCGAGCACGGGCCGGGCGCTCGGTCCTGACCAGGGGCTCCTGGTGGCCACGGCGGACGGTGCCCGTCATGTGCTGTGGCAGGGGAAGCGGCTGCGGATGGGCGCGGGAGCCGGGACGGCGCTCGGCCATGGCGCGGTCTCCCCGTTCCCCGTGGCGGCCTCCTACCTCAACTCCCTTCCCTCCGGCCCCGATCTGGCCTCGCCCGAGGTCGCGGGGCGGGGGACGCCCGGTCCCGCCCTCGCCGGGCGGCCGACCCGGGTCGGCCAGTTGTTCACGGGTCCGGGCGGTGAGCCGTACGCGCTGACCGGAAAGGGGCTGGCACCGCTCAGCCGCACCCAGTTCGAGCTGCTGCGCGGTGACCCGCGGACGCAGAAGGAGGCGTACGCCGGGGCCGCCGCGGTGGCGGCCGAGGTGGGCGCCGCCGACCTGGCCGCCCACCCGGCGCCGGCCGGGACGCTGCCGGCCGCGGGGCTTCCCGCGGTGCCGCCGAAGCTGGTGGAGCCGGGGGCGGGGCAGGGCGTGTGCACGGAGGTTCGGCCTTCGGCGGGCGGCGGGCCCAGCACCCTGGTGACCGTGGTCGACGCGGCAGCGGTCGCGGGCCGGCCGGTGACGCCCCAGCCGGGCGTGGCGGCGGCGTGCGGCGGCGCCGACCGGATCTCGGTGCGGCCGGGGGGCGGCGCGCTGGTGCGCGCCCTGTCCGGGGCGGGTGCCGCTGGAACGACGTATCTGGTGGCGGACAACGGTGTGAAGTACCCGCTGCCGACGCAGGAGTCCGCGAAGGCCCTGGGCTACGCGGGGGCGTCGGCGGTGGGGGTGCCCGCGACCCTGCTGACCATGCTGCCCTCGGGTCCCGGCCTCGATCCGGCGGCGCTGGCGGCGCAGGGCGTGGTCGAGGCGCCCTCGGGCGGGCTCGACCCGGCGTGTCCCGCGTCGGCTCCTCGGGGCTGAGTCCCGCCGTCCACGCCGTGGGACGCCGTCACGGTGGTCCGGGTGAACCCCGCGCCGTGGACGGGCCGTTCCCCCTGCCGGGAATTCCACCGACCGTACGACCAAGGAGACCAGGTGTCCGAAGCTCCCAACGCCAACCTCAAGATCTCGTCCGCGGTACTCACCCAGACCCTCAACGAGCTGGAGGAGCACCTCCAGACGATGGAGCGCGCCTACACGCAGTCCGAGGACATCGCGAACCAGGTCGCGCAGAGCATGGTGTCCGCGGCGGGCACCAAGTTCATCGCGAAGATCGAGAACTGGCAGCGCGGCTACCGCACGGTGATGGCCGAGTACAAGGACCTCGTCGACGCCGTCGGCACGACCAGCAAGGTCATGACGGACACCGCCGGTGAGGCGGACGCCAACATGGACCTGTGGTCCGGCGACGTCTACGACGTCCTCAGCAAGTGACCCGGGGCGGCGATCCCCGGTCCGCCGCCTCCTTCCTCCTCTCCCCCCGCTTCTCCCCTTCTCTCTAAGGAACGCGCATGAGCGAAATGGACATGGACATCAAACACGGCGCGCTCGAGGACGCGAACGCCCAGATGAAGCAGGTCGCCGCGACCATGAACGCGGCCCTCGAAACCGTCGTCCAGCGGCTCGACGCCATCCGCGCCGAGTTCACCGGTGAGGCGGCCAAGGAGTTCGCGGAGTTCAAGCAGGCCGTGAACAGCCTCGACTCCAACCTGTCGCAGCAGTTCAACAAGGGCGCCGACCTGCTCGCGGACGCTCACGGCATCATCCGCAACGGCGACCGCAAGAGTGCCTTCCTGTTCCAGCGCTGAACGCCGCACCCCGCCCCGGGACCCGGCGCGCCGACCGTTCGTCGGTGTGCCGGGTCCCGGCGTATCGCGGGCCGGGGGTGAACCCCGGGGCGGGGGCCCTCCGTTCTCCGTGCCGAACGGTGTACGGCCCGGCACAGGACAGGAGAGGAACCATGGCGGACGACGACGAGGGCGACAAGAACGTCACTTCGATCACCGAGGACGTTCTGCTGGACAAGGCGACGAAGTTCGAGGCGCTGCTCAAGGAGCTGACATCGGACCCGGTCCTGTTGGCGCTCCCGGACTGGTCGGCGGGCGCGTCCAACGGTGACTACGGCCAGCTCCTGCCGGGGAACCCGAAGCAGCTGACCAGCGCCGCCCGCGTGCAGGCGGGCTTCACCGCGATGTGCAAGCAGGTGGAGGGCGCTCTCGACAAGCTCCAGGGCGTCACCAAGAGCGGCAGCCTCAATCTGCGGAGCGTCAAGGAGATCCTCGGCAACGCCGCCGGGGACTCCGTCGACGTGACCGAGATGTGGGAGCTCCTCAGCATGATCCAGCGGGACGCCCAGCAGCCCAGTGGGACCGGCTCCCCGCCCGCGAAGTAGACCGCCACCAACCCGACAGGAGTTCGGCGCGACGATGGACGCCAAGAAGTGGACCTGGGAGGAAGGCCTCAAGGTCTTCATGGACACGACCGGGACCTTGACGACCCGGGAAGCGGTGGCCGGACCGGAGTCGAAGGCATGGATCGACTTCGCCACCTTCCGCATCGAGAAGAACGTGGGGCTCACCAGGGACTACAGCAAGATCTTCGACATCTACTGGTCGGCCGAGAGCAGTTACGGCAATGACAGAGCCCGGTACGTCGTGGGCTTCAGCGTCGACTGGAAGGGCTACTGGGACGCCGCTGACTCGCCGTACAACCTGTGGCTGAGCGAGCCGATGAAGGCCCTGGGGCCCCTGGTGAGCACCTCGCCCGCGAAGACGAGCATCGTCAACCAGTTCACCTTCGTCAACGCCAAGCAGCAGCTGGAGGGCGTGGTCAGCTGGCTCGACGAGTGGATGCCGGTCATCAAGGGGTGGGGCGACGACCTGGACTCCGAGGGCAGCGAGTGGCGGGGCAGCGCGGCCGGCTCGTTCAAGAAGTTCGTCGACGTCATGCACATGGAGATGAACAAGGTCAGGCTCGACATCACGACGCCGCAGAACTGCGTCACCCTGTTGGAGTCCGCCAAGGAGCAGCTCAGAGCTTCCTCGTCCGGCATGTTCTACCAGGGCCTGGAGGCGTGGAAGAAGCCGACGGGCGAAGGCACGCCGGAAGCCTACTCGCCGTACAACGGTGTGTCGTTGCTGCGCAGGGAGTTCAACCGTCTCATGACGGGTGCGACGCTCCACGTCACGTGGCAGACGTCGACGGCGAGCTACGGCAACGGATACACGAGCCAGACCGACCCGGTCTTCGACAAGATCGTCGACAAGTCGGGAACCGATGTCAGCGCCGCCGACTGGATCAAGACCATCGAGCGGGCCGCGAAGAACGAGTGGCTGCTCGGTCTGTCCACGCTGGACACCGCCGCGACGACCTACGTCGGCAAGCTGGACACGGAGTACCAGAAGCTCGCCTCCGCCCTCGAAGAAGGCGTCTACCAGCCGAACTTCACCCTGCCGAGCGGCTCGGGCGCCGGAGGGCCCGGGGGCCCCGGCGGCGCCGGCGGCCCCGGTCCCAACCCCCCGAACCTGGACAAGAAGGGTCCCGGCGGCACCGGCGGGGGCAACCTCCCGGACCTCACGGGAGGCAAGGGCGGCGGGTCCGGTGGGACCGGCGGGTCCGGAGGCAACAAATCCGGCAACCTGCCGGGGGGCAACCTCCCCGGCGGCCCCAAGCCCCCTCCCATCTCGGTTCCCACCACCTCGCCCGGGACGGTGGGCGGCGGCACGGGAGGCGGTACGGGAGGCGGCAAGGTCCCGCTGCTCGACAAGAACGGCAAGCCCGTCATGGGCTCCGACGGCAACCCCGTCATGGTGCCGCCGGGTTCCCGCATCGGCAAGGACGGCAAGGTCTACGACTCCAACGGAAAGCCGGTGATGGGCGCGGGAGGCAAGCAGGTCGTCGCCCCGCCCGGGGGCAAGGTGGGTGTGCCGCCCAAGGAGGACACCCAGACGGGCGGACTGCCGGGCTCCTCCTACGACCGGATCCGTCTTCCCGAGGGCGCGAAGGTCCTGGCGGACGGCACCGTGGTCGACGCCAAGGGCAAGCCGCTGCTCGACTCCAACGGCAACCCGTACGCGCTGCCCAAGGGGGCGACGCTCAAGGACGGCATCGTCGTCGACGCGAACGGCAACCCGATCAGCCGCACCCACCAGCTGCTCACCAACGCGGAGCACGCCATCACCTCGCGTCCCGATCCGAAGACCATCACCAGCGGCGGTCCGGGCGGCAACAAACACCTCACGGACGGGCTCGGTACGGGTGCCGGCGGCGGTGCCGGCGGCCGGAAGTTCGTCACGGACGGCCTCGGGTCGGGCGGCGGCGGGATCGGCGACGGCGCCAGGCTGAAGGGCACGTCCACGACCGTCGGCGGCGCGACCGGCCTCGGCGAGCGGGCCGCCCGGATGCTCGGCCTGCCCACGCAGACCCCTCCGACCGGCTCGTCCGCCGCTCCCGGGGCCGATGGCAGGCAGTCGTCCGGCGGGCCAGGGAGCGGCCCCGGAGCGTCGCAGTCCTCGATGATGCCGCCGATGATGCCCCCGATGAGCCCCGGCGGCGCGGGCGCGGGTCAACCCAACCAGGGCAAGGACCGGCAGCGCACCACCTGGCTCACCGAGGACGAGGACACCTGGGGCACCGACACCGGCTCCGTCAGCGGGGTCATCGGCCGCTGACGGCCGGCCGACCCCTCCCCACCACACGAAAGGCGCCCCATGGCCATCGACTTCGACAGCATCCTCAAGGACGCGATGTCGGCCCTGCACGACCACCGGGACCGGATGCTCGCGGCCAAACGCGAACTGGACGAGGCGACCGCCTCCGTCACCTCCAAGGACCGCATGGTGTCCGTGACGGTCGGCCCCCAGGGACAGGTGGTCTCGCTCACCTTCCACACGAAGGCGTACCAGTCGATGGCGCCGGCCGAACTCTCCGCCGCCCTGGTCAACGTGCTCAACGAGGCCCGGGCCACGATGGGCAGTCAGGTCATCGAACGCATCAAGGGCTTCGAGGACTTCGGCGGCCACCTGCGCAGCGTGACGGGCATGAGCGGCATGCCCGCCGACATGGACGAACTGCTCAAGCCGCTGCGGGCGATGCGTCCCTCATTCGGCCTGGAGGAGGCCCAGGAGGAGGCGAGGGCGGCCAAGCAGCGGGAGTTCGCCGCCGAGGAGGAGGCGACCGCCCGCCGCGCCTCCGAGCAGGCCGCGAAGCAGGAGGAGTTCGTCACCGAGTCCGAGACCCGCATCCCCACCGGAAAGCAGGAGGAGTTCAGTGGCTGACGAACTGAAGGTACTGAGCGACCTCAAGAGCAAGTTCGCGCACTACGACGACTACCAGCGCTGTCTCACCGACCTCAGCCGGGCGATCGTGGAGATCAACCGGATCAACAAGGAGTCCGCGGGGAAGGACGAGATCGGCACGGCCTACCACCAGCAGGTCGACAAGCCCACCGAGAACCTCACCGAGACGCTCGCGTACATCAGCAAGCGGCTGGGCACGGTCGTGGAGGCGGGGAACGAGACGTCCGACACGATGGCGAAGTCGGACGAGGAGGCCGGGGCGCAGGCGGACGGGTTCTGAGGCCGGTCGCCCGATGACCGCCCGCACCCGCGTGCGGGTGCGGGCGCGGGCGCTGGTGGTGCTGGTGCCGGTGGTGGTGGTGCGGGCCTACGCCCCCGCTGAACCGCGCGGACGGCTGTCCCCGTTCCTCCGGGCACAGCCGTCCGCCCGATCAGAGGACCTCCACGCCATGGCCATCAATCCGCCGGAAGGTGTCGCCGACTTCCTCGGCTTCGTGTCGGGCATGGAGTGGCCCGAGGCCGACGAGGACCTCATGCGGCGGGTGTCGGAGCACTACGGCTCCATCGCCCGGGACCTGGAGACGCTCACCGGGTACGTCGTGGAGCTCATCCCGATCGTCAAGAACGACTTCGACGGCGAGGCGGCCGACTCGTTCCTGGTGGCCATGAGGGACCTGACGGGCCAGACGGCGGGCGCGAACCAGCTGGAGCAGACGGCGGAGCTGTCCCGTCAGCTGTCCGAGGTGGCCCTCAAGGTCGCCAACCAGGTCGAGTACACGAAGATCATGGCGATCCTCCAGCTCGTCCAGCTGCTGGCCGAGATCCTGTTCGCCACGCTCTTCTCGGTCTTCACCTTCGGCTCGGTGTGGGGGCCGGTGTCGGCGATGTTCGCGGCGACCCGCGAGGGCATCCACCACCTCTTCCGGTGGCTGCTGCAGACCATCCTCAGCCAGACGTTCATCGGCATCATGGGCGGCGTCTTCCAGGACACGGTGATCCAGCTCTACCAGCTCGGCGCGGGACACACCACGAGCTGGAACACCGAGTCGCTGATCGACTCGGTCAAGCAGGGCGCCCTGACCGGCCTGGTCGGCGGCCCGCTCGAGGTCGTCTTCCACTACGGCGGCAAGATGCTCGGCAGGCTCCTCGGCGGCAGGACGCCGGGCTCGATCCTCAGCAAGCGGATCGACGACGTGCTGAGCAAGGCCGACGACACACTGGGCGACGTCCCGAAGAACAAGACCCCCGACGTCCCGACGGGCGGGGCCGGCCCGAAGTCGAAGCTGGACGACATCGCGGCCAAGACGGACAAGGAACTGCCGCCCACCCCGGTCAACCGGGCGACGGACAAGGAACTGCCCCCCACGCCGGTCGACAGGACGCCGGAGGGCGCGACGCCTCCCCCGGTCCCGCCGAAGACCGCCACCGAAGGAGTCACGCCACCGCCGGTCGCCCCCGCCAAGCCGGACGCCGCGACCGCTCCCGGCAGGGCGAAGCCGGAGACGCCGGGCGGCGCCACGGCCAAGGACAAGCCGAACCCGCCCGCGACGGGTACGAAGGACGCCCCCGCGGCAGGCGCGAAGGACACTCCGGCCACGGGTGCGAAGGACGCTCCCGCCCCCGGTACGAAGGACGCTCCCGCCCCGGGCACGAAGGACGCTCCGACCACGGGCAAGCCCGAGACCGTCGGGGGCAGGAACGCCCCCGACTCCGACAAGTCCGCTGCCGGAGACGCGCCGACGACCGGCTCCAAGTCCTCCGGTTCAGCGGCGGCGGGCCGTACCGCGAGCGACACCGAGAACCCGCTGGACGGTCTCCTCGCCACCAAGGAGGCGCGATCGGACTTCGCCAAGGACGTCGGCGAACTCCTCGGGGGCGTCACCCGCCAGCTGGAGACCGGCTTCATGCGGTTCGGCGAGGGCACCATCGCCGACGCGTTCGCCGACAAGATGGGGGACGTCTTCGCCAAGCACCTCGCGCACGAGGGAGCCGAGGCGGCGGGCAAGGAGTTCGGCGAGATGCTGGCCCGCAAGTGGGTCCGTCTCGGCGCGGACCACTCCGAGCTTCCCGAGCTCCTCACCAAGGCGATGGGCGATCTGGGTCAGTTGGCGCCGCTCAGGAACCTCGCCGACGCGATGCCGGACCTGTTCGCCCGCTCCGAGCACAGCAACGCCCTGGCCCGCGTCTTCAAGCAGGAGAACCCGCTCCAGGGCAGCCCGATGTACCAGCTCGGCGGGGCCGTCGCGTCGCTCCTCAGCGAGGGCACGCACGAGATGCTCAGCGAGGGGTTCTACAACCTGTTCTTCGGGGACGGCACGTTCAAGGTCACCGCGGGTCCGTTCGCCTCCGGCGTGGCCATGGGTGCGCTGAGCGCCGGCCTGCATCGCATGTTCGAGCCGGTCATGACCAAGTACCAGAACTGGATCCTCACCCACCAGTACGCCGAGAACATCGACGACAACAAGTACTTCGGGCTGCTGCATCCCCTGAACATCGCCTCGTTCGTGGCGAACATGACGGGCAGCTCGGCACCGTGGCCGGTGCCCCGCCCCACGTCGGACACGCCGGACCCGAACTTCACGCGCGACATGAAGGACATGGTGAAGTGGGTCTTCTCGAACCCCTTCACGGGCACCTCGTTCTTCGCAGACGCCCCTCAGCAGCCGGACGTCACGGTCGAGAGCGACGGTGACGGCGCCCTCAAGCCGCTGGACCTCGACCTGGGGCCGTCGTTCTCCGACGAGATCGCCAAGGACCCGCTGTTCCGGACCGAATCCGACGGCGACACCTCCACGGACGGCGGTACCTCCACCGACGGCGACACGTCCACCGACAGCGGCAAGAAGGAGGGTTCGGACACGGAGGCGGCTGCCGGGCCTTCCCAGCCCACTGTCTCGTCCGACCTCTCCTCCGTGCTGGGCGACGGCGCGCAGGACGGGGCCCCGAACCGGACGGATCAGGACCGGCCGACGGATCAGCACCGGCCGACAGCGCACACGGTGACCCAGAGCGGCGGCGACCAGTTCACGGCGCCCGCGCCGAAGGCCGGCGAGGAGCCGGCGGAGGCGGAGGCGGAGGCGGAGGCGCGTGCCGCAGCGCCCGGGGTCACGCCCCACCCGCTCCAGGCCGAAGCGGACAAGGCCGCCGCCGAGGGACTCGACTACCTCCTCGTCGACGACGAGCGCACCACCACGTCCTCGAACGACGCCCCGGCGGGACGTTCGACACCCGTCGAGGTCGCCGCCTCCCCGCCTTCGGACGGCGGCGGCGACGAGGACAACGGCACCACTCCGCCGGAAGGTCAGGTACGGGAGATTCCCTCCGGCATCTCCGTCGGCGTCCTCTCCCCCGCCCAGACCACCGCCCTCCAGGCCCTCCCCAAGCGCCCCGGCGTCTTCGTCGTCGGCATGCACACCGACCCCGACACCCCCCACGACCCCGACACCCTCCTCAAAGCCCTCACCGACGCCCACGACAACGGCACCCTCGACGACATCACCGAAATCCACTTCACCGCCTGCAACCTCGCCACCCCCCTCCACGAAACCACCCTCAAAACCGTCATGACCGGTCTGTGGAAACACCGCGCCACCGACGCCACCCCACCCAGCCCCCTCAAAGCCATCGCCGCCAACGCACCCGTCTGGTACGTCCCCACGACGAGCGGTGATTCCACGGACGGCCCGAGCGGTCACCTGTTCACGGCCCAGCACGTCGGTCTCACTCCGGACGGAAAGATCGCCGTCGTCGACGAGGGAGCCGCCTGGCACGAGTACACCGACAGCGGCGACGTCGATCACACGCCGACCCGCACGACGGCCCCGTCCGCCACTCTCCCCGACGGCGCGGTCCGCTTCCGCTTCCGTACGCCCGCGGTCGACGCGGAGCACCCCGACGCCGTCAAGTTCGGCCCGGGTGGAGGAGAACCGTCCGGCTTCGGCTCCAGTTCCTCCTCCGGTTCCTCCTCCTCTTCCTCTTCCTCTGCCGGTGCCGGTGCCGGTAGTGCGTCGAGCCAGGCACCGCCGACCTCCGACGCACTCGCCGCTGCGCCGGACGCCACGGTCGACGACCTGGTCCGGATCCGCTACAGGGAGGAATCGGAGGCGTACGAACGGCGTCTCGCGGACTACCTGGCGACGCGGCCGGAAGTCCAGGAGGTCGCGGCGCGGTTGGCCGGCACCGTCTGGGACCGGATCACCAACGAGTCGGACCGTCGCAGCATGGGCACCCGCCATGCCACTGTGCCGGGCGCCGTGGGCAACTCCCCGGAGGCGCTGCGCCACGTCGTGCGCCAGGGCAACCTGCGCGAGCGGATGACCCTGTTCTTCAATTCCATCTCGTCGCAGGTCCTCCCGAAGGCCCTCAACCGCCGCCCTGCCTATCCGCCGTCCATCACGGAGGAGCGCACACAGCGCAGGGACAACCCCGACCTCCGCGAGCACTCCCGCCTCGAAGCAGAGATCAACAGGCTGCGGAGCCAAGGGCACGACCCGCGCTCCGAGGAACTCACGAGGGCCAACGAGAAGTGGGAGGCACTGGACTCGATCCTGAGGCCTTTCAAGGGAGACGAGGCCGTACCCACGCTGAGCGCGCAGGAGAGGATGATCGCCCTCAACTCGCGGGGCAAGCTGCGGTGGATTCCCGGCGGCAGTCGCCTCACGCTCGACATGAACACGCCGTTGCAGCGCGGCAGTGAGGAACTGGGGCGCCTCATCAGGTCCGGCACCTCGGGCTCGGGCTACTACTTCCATCGGTACGCCCAGCTGATGGCCGACCAGTGGGGCCTCCTCCTCGACCACCGCACGCTGCGTCTCGCGATCATCGCCACCTTCGTCGGCCAGGGCCATCACTCGCTGCCCGAGGTGCTGGCGGGCTCCGCCGCCTTCGCGCAGCAGTACGCTGCCCAGCACCCCGCGCGGACCGACATCGGCGATCTGCACATCACCCCGGCACCCGACCAGGCTCCGGACTGGGCGCACTACCGCTCTCTTCCTCCGCTGCCCGAGTCCGACCTGCGGGACCACGTCGCGGCCGGCGGACGGTTCCCCGACGAGATCGCCGAGGACTACCGGCGCGAACTGACCGCCATCCGCGAGGCCCGGGTGCCCACCCGGAATCTCGACGACATGGACATGGACCTGGACCCGGCACCCGAGTCCAGCACGCGTGCCAAGCGTCCCCACGGCGGTGACGGCGACGACGACACGGAGAGCAGGGGCCCCAAGCGTGACCGCCCGGACACCAGTCGCGACGTCCCCGAGAGCTCGGCCCACTCCCAGCCCGGTCAGCGGGTTCCCGAGGAGGTGGCGCCGACGGAGCAGCCGGTCACCGCGGACCGGTGGTCGGCGTGGAAGTGGGTTCAGGGCCGCCAGGACGTCCCGCCGCCCGCCCGTGTCCGCACCGAACGCTTCGATCCCGCGGCCGATCCGGACGAGCGTGGTCCCTTCCCCGGCACGGCGGACCGGCGGCGCGACGACGGGACGCGTACGGGCCGGTACACGCTCATCAACGCCGACGTGCAGCGCTTCCGCGTCCCGGACGGGGACCGTGCGGCGGGCGGCTCACCGGGCGGTACCGTACGGCTGGTCCAGCTCGACCTTCCCGTGGCCGTGGACGACGCCTACACCGCCGCCGACGCCGCCGCGCTGCGGGACAGGCTCCAGGGCCTTCTGGACGCCCATGTGAACCTGGGCTTCCAGCTGCCCCGGAGCGGGGACCAGCTCCACATGGAGGTCCGGCTCGACCCCAGGTCCGTGGCGGAGGAAGGTGCCAAGGGCCGCGACTGGATCACCGTGAGCCCTGCCACCGGGCCCGGTGACAGATCCGACCAGCTCAACTTCCGGCTGCGGGACGACGACGCGGATCCGGAGGCCAGGAACCGCGACGACGCCATGCTGCTGCACGAGTTGCTCCACTACGCCGGGCTGCCCGACCGTTACCACGACGCCGAGACCCTGTTCCGGCGCACTCCCGACCGGGCCGACGCGTCCGGAGTCATGGCGACGTCCACGCTGCCGGACGGTACCTTCCCGCGCCGCTACCTGGAGGCCATCGAGGACGTCACCGGCTCCGGTTCCGTCCTCCACGACAACACCGGCCCCGGCACCTGGCCCACGACGGACGGGCCCGTCACAGCGCCCGCCACGGGGACGGCACCGACGGGTCCGGTACGGGAGATTCCCTCCGGCATCTCCGTCGGCGTCCTCTCCCCCGCCCAGACCACCGCCCTCCAGGCCCTCCCCAAGCGCCCCGGCGTCTTCGTCGTCGGCATGCACACCGACCCCGACACCCCCCACGACCCCGACACCCTCCTCAAAGCCCTCACCGACGCCCACGACAACGGCACCCTCGACGACATCACCGAAATCCACTTCACCGCCTGCAACCTCGCCACCCCCCTCCACGAAACCACCCTCAAAACCGTCATGACCGGCCTGTGGAAACACCGCGCCACCGACGCCACCCCACCCAGCCCCCTCAAAGCCATCGCCGCCAACGCACCCGTCTGGTACGTCCCCGGCGGGCGTCTCGTCACCGCCGCCGACGTCTCCGTCGCCCCTGACGGCAGGCTGTCCGTACGCCGCGACGACGCCGCCTGGCAGGAGTACGCCGACTCCGGAGCGCCCGACCACACCCCGGACCTCATCACCACGCGCGCCGATGACCTGCCCGTCGCGGTCGTCCCGGGCGACGAGGCGATCGTCGCGTTCGGGACCGGCACGGCGGGCGAGGGGCCTCTGTCACAGCACCTTCCCCAGGAGCACTGGGGACTGGTGCTGTCGGATCTCCGCTGGTCGGGAGTGCTCACGGAGGTGGCGGACCGGCGGCAGGACGCGGGCGGCGACTGGCACACGATGAACGCGGACGCGTACCGGAAGCTGCTGGGCCGGGTGGCCGGGTCCGACCAGGACGACACGGCCGGCCGGGGCGACCTGTCCGAGGACGCCATCGAGGACGCGTTCGACAACTACGAGACCGAGGTCTCGTCCGCCGACGACGACCGGAGCCGTCTGGAGGCCGTCGCCGGCCTGGTCAAGGCGCTCCAGGGGGACGCGACGGGCAGCTCACTCACGCCCGAGGTCGAGATCCTGATCCAGCGCCTGCTGCTCGACCGGGGATTCCCCCCGGCGCGCTTGTCCGCCGAGGCCCGCACCCCGACGTTCTGGCAGGACGCGACCCCCGGGGTGCTCGCGGGCGAGCTGGCCCTCGGCATGGCCGACGTCTCCCGCGTCACCGCCCACCCCTCGCCCGCTTCGGACCCGAACACCGAGCCGTCGGCGCGACTGGACACCGACGCCTACCTGACCCTGCGCGCCGAGGCCGACGGGCGGGAACCGGAGTCGCCCGAGCAGGGCGTGCGGTCCCGGCTCGACGCCGTCTTCGCGAAGTACGGGGCGGATCTGGCCGGGGCGACCGGGCGCATGAAGCAGCTCGAAGCCGTCGCCGACGCGGTCCTGACGCTCCATCAGATCAGTGGTTCCTCGGCGTCCGCGCAGGGCGCGCTCACCGCCCACACCCGCTTCGTGGTTCCCCGCATGCTCCGGGACCTGGGCCTCTCCCCGGTGCCGCTGCCGGACAGACTCCATGCCGAGGCCCAGTGGAAGCAGCCCCGGCCCCAGGCGAGGCCCAACAGGCTCCGGCAGTTCGCGGTGGACGTGGCCATGGCCACCGTGGATTCGAGCCGCACGTGGTCACGGTCGGTCGCCCCCGCGGAGCGAGAGGCCGGCGACGACGTCCTGTCGACCAGTGCCGGCGGGTCCACGACCACCGACGGACCGGCACTGACACAGACCGACGTCACCGATGTCGACGCCACGCCGACCGGCGCCGGGCAGACCGGCATCACACAGGACGGATCCGCGCTCGACGGGGACGAGGACGCCCCGGACGGCCCGACGGACTGGCGGGCGGAGCTGGACACCCTCGGCACGCCTACGCCGGAGGACACCACCGCCTATCTGGTGCTGCCGGACGCCCCGGTTCCGCTGGTGGGCCGCTCGGACGGACTCCTGCGCACCGGCGACCGGCCGTACGCGACGCTGACCAGGGCGCTCCCGCCGGACGCGGTCCACTGGCTGGAGGTGCGGATTCCCGCCGGGCACGCCGTCGACGTGGGTGACGGGACGCTGCTGGTGGGCAAGGACAAGGTGGCTGCCGTCACCATCACCGGACCGGACGGCCCGGTCGACGCGATCCAGCGGTTCCAGCAGGGCCTGCACGGACCGGACAGCCCGCTCGCCGTCGAGGTCCGGCCGCTCCCTCTGACCGTCCTGACGCGCGTCGGGCAGGCTCTGCACGCCAACCCGGACCGTACCGAGCACCACGAGATCGTCCGGGCGGCGACCCGCATCGCGTACGCGGACGCCTCGCGCGCCGCCGAGCGACCCCTGGGCGAGTACATCGCCCAGCTGCCGGAGGTCCAGCGGCAGGTGCACGATCTCGTCAGGGTCATCTGGGACAGGACTCCCGTCAAGGACCGTCACAAGCTGGGCAGCACGGGGAACACCGGCAGCGGCTCCGTCGGCGCCGACACGGAGACCCTGCGGCAGGTCGTCGAGGGCGGGAACATCCGCGAACAGATGCACCTGCTCGCCACCGCGGTCCATGGTTCGGCCCTCACCGGCCCGTTGGGCCTGGCCAAGGACAAGCCCGCCATCCTCAAGCGGGAGTGGAGCCCGGGGATCCAGCAGGACGCCGATGTCGTGCAGCTCATCCGGCAGGAGCAGGAGCGGCTCGAACAGACCCTGCCCGAGGGTCCCGAGCGGGACGCGCTCGTCGCCGCCGTGGAACTGCGCAGGCGGACCGAGCTGGTACCGGACGAGGTGGTGCCGCCGCTCAGCGACCGCGAGCGCGCGCACGCGGTGGCAGGTGGGGCGCTGACCTGGGAGCCGGGCGAGCGCCACCGCCAGATCGCGCTCAAGACCGAGAGTCAGGTGACGGCGGACGGAACCGGTGGTCTGATGAGCGCCGGCACGTCCAACACCACGTACTTCACGCTGGCGGCCGTCCACGCGATGGCCACGAAGTGGCGGGTGCCGGTCGACTACCAGCTGGTGCGGTTGGCCCTCCTCGCCGACATGCTTCCGATCGGCCACCACACGTTCCACGAGATCATGACGGCGGCCGACGCCTTCGAGAAGGACGTTCTGCGCAGGAGGTCGGCCTCGTCCGACCTGCTCGGGTACTCGGACGACTGGACCAGGTTCCGGTCGCTCGCCCCCCTGTCCGAGGCCTCGCTCCGCTCGGCCATGCCCGGGGGAAGATTCCCGGACGAGATCGCCCTCGGTCTCGAAGCCGGTGAGACGCTGCCGGTGGGCCCCCGGGACCGGGCCGACGCCCCGCTGCCGGCCGCACCGCGGAACACGCGCGCGCTCCACGACGGCGACCTGGACGTGTTGCTGGCCGGGACTCCCGGGCTGACCGGCCGTACCGACGCGCTGATGCGCGAGGCGCTCGGCGAGGGGACCGGCAGCCGTGACTGGCGGCGGTTGAACGCCGACTCCTACCTGGAGCTGCGGCGCCGGATCGAGCAGGAGGACGACGCCCGACCGGACGACCAGATCGGCGTACGGGACGAGATCACCTCGATCATGGACCGGTTCTACGGCTTCGCCGAGGACGAGCCCACGCCCACCCCCGACCCCGTCCGGGACGGCCTCGACACCGCCTTCGACCGCTACTACGACGCCGTGTCCGCGAACCCGGGCGACCGGGCGCGGCTGACGGCACTCGTCGAGCTCGTGAGGGCGCTCCAGGGGGCCACCGACCTTCCGGCGTCGGCACCGGGCACGGGAGTCACCGCCGACGTACGGATCCTGGTCCCGCGCCTCCTGGTGGACCAGGGCTACCCGCCGGCGCTGTTGGGGGAGGCCGGGCACACCCCGGAGTTCTGGAGGCGCGACACGTCCGTCGTGGTGGACGAACTGAGCTCGGGTATCGCCGAGTTCACCCGTCGGCGGCCGGTACGCGTCATTCCCTCCGGCATCGCCGTCGGTGAGCTGAGCCCTGCCCAGTCCCGGGCGCTCGCCTCCCTTCCCGCGCAGCAGAACCGGTTCGTCGTCGGCATGCACACCGGCGACGACGCTCCGCCCCGCGCCGACCTCGTACTCGCGGCACTCGTCGACGCCCACGACGACGGCAGGCTCGACGGCGTCACCGAGATCCAGTTCACCGGTTGCGACCTGGCCGCCCTCCATGACACGACCGTCAAGGAGGTGATGAGCGGCCTCTGGAAACACCGCGCCCAGGGGGGATCGCAGCCCGACTCCCTCACCGCGCTGGCCGCCGACGCACCGGTCTGGTCCGTGCCGGGCGGCTCACTCGTCACCGCGCGCCAGGTCGGCATCACCGCCGACGGCCGGATCGCCGTCGGCGGTGACGGCTCGGACTGGCACCGCTACACCGACAGCGGCACCGACGACCACACCGCCGAGAGGGTGTCCACCCACCATGACGGGGCCCCGGACGACGCCGAACGCGACGCCGGTGCGGACACCCGGGATCATCCCGGCGCCGTCCGGTTCGGTGACGCGGACGACGTGTCGCTGACCGCCCTCTTCGGGCCCGGCGGTGAACCCTCCACTCGCACAAGGCTGACCCTCCAGTTCCCCGAAGGGGGCAAGAGCCTCAGCGAGGTGCAGCGGGGAGAGCTCGACGACTTCGCCGCGGGGCTGCTCCCCGAGCTGGAGCGCCGACAGCTGTCCGGCGAGGAGAAGCTCACGATCACGGTGACCGCGGGCGGCAACAACCGGATGCCCCACAAGGCGATGCGAGCCGCCACCGAGCGTGTGGACGGGATCGCCGACGCGCTCACCCGGAGCATCGAGAACGCGGCGGGCGGGCCGGAGGCCGCTCGAAGGCTGGTGGACAAGGTCGATGTCGACCGTGTTCCGCACGGTCTGTCGGTCAAGGAGGCCGTCACGCCGAACGACGCGTCGGTGGCCCAGGCGCGGCGCCAGGGCACCGTCTCCGGTGACGTGCGCACGCTGACCCGGTACTCCGACGAGGCCCGGACACTCCTCCAGCAGCTCGACGACGCCGAGATCGACGCCTCGAAGCTGGCGCTCGTCATCGGTCACGCGAGGGGCGACCAGGTTCTGCGTGACCTGGCGCGGGAGCCGGACCAGCCGGTGGCGCGGGCGATCAGCGAGATCCACCAGACCGTCAAGCCCTACCGGCATCCGGTGCAGTCCGGTGCCCGGCTCCCTGCCGACCGCCTGGCCCGGCTCCGGGAGCTGGCGGACGCGCGTACGACGCATCAGCTGGGCGACCTGATGCCCCCCGCGCTCGCTTGGACGACCAGGCAGGGTCACGAGCCCCACCCGGCGCACAACGTGATCTTCGAGGTTCAGCCGCTGCTCGCGTGGGACGCGCGTACGGTCGGCGACGGGAACCGGATCGTGTTCACACCCGGCTCGCACTACGAGGTGCGGTCGGTGACGCGGGCGGCGAACGGCCGGTCCTTGGTCAAGATCCGTGAGGTGGACCCGCAGGCCGCGGAGGGCTCCGAGCACGGGCCGTCCCGGCGGCCGGCCGACCGGGACGATCCGGCCATCGGCATCCCCGGAATGAGCTTTGTGGGACCGAGCCGGCCCACCGACCCGCGGCCCCGCTGGAGCGGCCGGCGCTACGCGTTCGAGACGAACCACCACGTCCACCGCGGCGAGGTGGAGGTCGAGGTGGTCGACGGCGCTCCGTACGTGCGCTTCTACACCGTCGTGATGGACGAGGTCGCTCTGGACATCACCCCTGGTGTACGCGGACGGGCCACATCGTCCCGCTTCAAGGACGTCCAGCAGAACCCCGAGACGGGGGAGATCGTCCTCTGCACGGGCACGGGTGACGCCACCATGTGGACGAGCGTGGGAACTCCGGCTCGGGCCGTCGCGTGGGGCATGAAGTACGCGTTGCAGGAAGGAGGGATACACAAGCCGCTCATCCGCTCCTACCTGGTCCCCCAGGACACGTACCACCGCATCACGCGCGCCGCCGTACCCATGGAATCACCGGCAGGTTCCCTCGGCAGGGAGACCACCAACGTCGACCACTCGGCCGACCGCAACCAGTTCGGAATCCGCAACGCGGATCTCGAGCTGCTCCGCCAGAACATCCTGCCGAACTCTCTGATCACCTACTTCGACGGCCCGAGGGATCACCTG
The DNA here is from genome assembly GCF_051305195.1 of Streptomyces sp. Qhu_M48. Classification (NCBI taxonomy): domain Bacteria; kingdom Bacillati; phylum Actinomycetota; class Actinomycetes; order Kitasatosporales; family Streptomycetaceae; genus Streptomyces; species Streptomyces sp. Qhu_M48. The sequence goes on from NZ_CP195432.1 coordinate 4,234,577, forward strand.
AGCGAGGACGACGACCTTCCCGGTCACACGTTCCCGAAGCACGGTGAACACCTGCACGTGAACGAACTTCGCGACCGGCTCGGGATGCCCGACTCCGAAGCCCGTGAGCTGAGCGCCCGATACAACCCCTGGCTCGAATCCACCCAGGTCCCGCAAGAGGACGGCCCTCCCAAGTACGTCAAGAAGGACTCCCATCAGAACACCGACGAGACGCTCCACTGGATCTCCAGGAAACTGCGCCAGCACTACGTGACGTGGGAACAGCTCAACCAGAGGCCCGTCGACCGCGTTCGGCACCCTCTCCAGGAGGACGAGATTCCGTTTGTGGCCCGTGAGAAGGAACTGAAGCAGTTCCTGGACGACCACAAGCACCTTCTCGACGTCGTCAACACGGCGCCCGCCGAGTGGTCGGCACGGTACGGAACGGGCTCCGTCGACCGTCTCATGCACGAGACGGTGCTGGTCTGGGCCACCCACGCGGCCATCGCCTTCGAACTGGCGCGCCAGAACAAGGAGGTCCGCGCGGACCTCAACGTCACCGACACTCCCGTGGTGCAGGACTTCGCCGCCCTGCGCGAGGGGCGGGCCGCCGAAGTCGCCCGGCAGCTCCGGGTGGGTACGGAACTGAGCGGCCTCCGGCAGGAGGGTCAGCCGGTGTTCCGCATGCTCGACCTCCTGAAACAGGAGTTCCCCGAGCTCACCCGCCGATACGAGATGATCTGCGCCTCGAACGAGGAGTACACGTTCTACCAGCACGCGCAGATGGTCGCGGGCCAGTACCTCAAGCTCGTCGCCGCCGGCGGTGATGCGGGACGACGTCTGATTCCGGTGGACGCCGTCGTCAAGTCGATCTTCTTCCACGACATCGAGAAGCTGAACTCGAAGGCGATGTACGGCGACGGGAAGGACGCGCACGACGACGAACCCGAGCACCGCGGCGCCGTCGAACTCATGCGCCGCTACCGGAACCTCTGGGGCGACATGGAGAGGGAGGACGTCCGCTTCGCGTTCCATGCCTCCCTCGTCATGGTCGACTCCGATCCTCTCGGCTTCTACTACCGTGGAAAGAACGATGGCGATGCCACGTTCCTGTGGATCGCCGAGGCAGCCCTCAAACTGACCGGGAAGCCTCTGATGACGACGGAGGGCACCAAGCGTCGTCTCGTGGACCTGGAGGACACGGAACTGCAGGCCGTCCGGCAGCTGTTCCACGAGTTCCACCAGTACTACCAGGCCGACCTGTCCTCCTACACGAGCTACAGCGAATACCACGACGAAGGCGCGTGGAAGTCCGGAAGGCCTTCCTTCGACAAGTACTTCGAACCGCCTTCGGACGATTCCGGGAGCGGCGAAGGGCCCAGGCCGGGGCACGGCCCGAAGCTGGCCGAGGAATCCGCTTCCACGGACCCGACGGGCGATGGCTTCCCGACGTACCGGAGGTTCCTGCTCGTCGACAGGACCGCCGGCCCGGACCGGTTCACGTACGAGAGCAAATACGGCGACCTGGCCGCGATGTTCGCCGACAACGCCACCGTGAAGGGGCATTTCGAGAGGATCGCGGCAGCGCGCCTGCGTACCGAGGCCGGAAAGCTGGGCGACACGGACAACGCCCGGCAGGAACGACCGGAACAACCGGAGGTCGCCGCGCAGGAGAGCGATGACGACGACATGCTCGGCGGCTTCATGGGCTTCGGGAGCGCCGAGGGGCAGGCCACGCCCGTGTCCCCGCCCCTCTCCGACGCCTCCGTCTCCGCCCCCGGGTCCTCCCGGAACTCCGCCGACCGGGTCGAGGAGCTCGTCGTGGCCATCACCCGGTCGCGACAGGAGAACGACACCCACCACCTCATCGACCCCGCCACCGCCTCCGAGGAGGCGGAGCGCATTCGCGACGCCACCGGGCGGTTCCCCCGGGACGAGCGGTTCTTCACGCTGGCCAACCACGTCGTGGGGTCCGACGGCGCGCCCACCTGGCGCGGGCAGCGGGTCACCGCCGGCGAACTCGCCGTCGTACTGTCCAGACTCGCCGACGACGGTGTCTGGGACACATCCAAGCCCCTGCAGTTCGCCGCCTGCGGTCTGGGCGGCGGGCTTGAGCGTTCGTATGCCGCCGACACCCTGCGGGCGCTCCGGGAGCTGCGGCCCGACCTGCCTCTGACCGCCTACGCGCCCCGATCCACCCTGTGGTTCGTGCCCCGGGTGACCGGCCCGTTCGCCACCGACGCCACGGGCCCCGGTCACACGACCGTCGCGCAGAAGGTCGTGTGGGACGCCGACGGCAGGCCCCGTCTGCAGCCGGACCACTGGGTCCGGCTGTCCCTCCCGGTGACGGAGGGCGCCGAGGTCGAGGCCACGCTCCTCGGCGCCCACATGCCGCCCGACGGTCACCTGCCGCCGGATGCCGTCCCGGCGACGACCGCGGGCCCGAACGGGTACCGCACCGTGCGGGACAGCGCCGAAGACGTCCCCGGCGCGGTGCCGTTCGGAACGCCCGCGTCTCTCCTGGGCCCGGACTCCTCCCCCAGGTCCGACAACGGTGAGGGCTCGTCCTCGCGACAGCCCCACCCCGAAGCGGCGCCCTCACCCCTCCCCGCACCCGTGCCCCCGGCGCCCGCGTCCCCCAACCCCCCGGCGCCCCGGGCTCCCTGGTACGTCACTCAGGGGGCGCTGGGCGACGGGCGGGTCACGGCCGTCCTCGACCGCACCCGGGTGGCCGGGGACCTGGCCACCGCCAGGACCGTGCTGGAGCGGGCGGGTCTGGACGCGCGGACCGTACGGAAGGTCATGGGGCATCTGACGCCGAAGGTCTCCGGCGGCGATCCGGAGTCCTGGAGTCGATTCCTGCGCAACGGTCTGACCTTCGTGGCCGACGGCAAGATCGTGATCCTGACCGCCCGGCCGACGGACCCCACGCACCACGCGGCCCTGCCCAAGGAGGAGACGGCCCCCCACGCCCCGCGCAACCAGGCGGTCACCAACCGCGCGGTGACCTCGGGCGGCAACGCCGCGGTGGCCGCCGGCGTGGACGCCGTCGTCAAGATGGCCAACGCGGGCGACCTGAACTCGGTGATCCCTTCCGTCAAGGTGCAGGCGGGCACCACGCACGCCACGTCCCGAACCGTCACGGCGGACACCCAGGGCACCGGACGGACCGTGGTCAAGGAGACACACGAGTTCGCCGTGGGCGTGGGTGTCCAGGTCCATGTCGTGGACCGGGACGCCGGGCTGGAGCGCAAGGCGCTGCTGGACTTCCCCGGGCGGCTGCGCCTGGCCCTCCCCGAGGGTTCCGGCCCGTCGGGCGAGGCCACCACCTGGAAGGTCGTGGCCCCGGAGACGCTCAAGTCCACGCTGTCCACGATCAACGCGGTCGCGCCGACGGAGCTGCTCACCGATCTCGCCGCCACTCTGCGGAGGGCCGGGTTCGCCCCGGACGTCGCCGCGAAGTTCCTCTCCGAGGTCACGGAGGACTTCCTCAACGAGAAGTCGTTCAAGGACGGCAACCAGTGGTGGTCCACCGGCAGCCTGACCTCCAAGGTCTTCGCCGCCGGAGGTTTCCCGAAGAGGTCCCTGGCCGGGCACTTCCTCGTGAGCGCCGAGCTGACCGGGCTCCAGCGCAAGGGGGAGACCGGCAGGCCGCTGCGGGTGCGGGAGGACTTCTCGGACGCGTTCGGTGTGAAGTCGAGCGGCAAGTACGGAGACAAGACGGGGCTGACCGTGGGGGTGTCCGCTCCGGCATCCGTCAGCAGGTTCGTGGCCGTGCCCAGCCTGGAGCTGGCGATCAACGCGGCCCGCTCCCACAACGTCGACGTGGGTGGTTCGGACAAGGGAAAGGTGAAGCTCAAGCACGCCGAGGAGACCCAGACCGAGTACCGCGCGACCGCTCGGTTCCACGTGGAGTTCGTGTCGGCCTCGAAGCGGCCGGCCCTGGCGTTCGACTCCTCGCTGGAGCTGGCCGTGGGCGTGCCCGCCTCGCAGGCCGCTGCCTTCGAGTCGCGTCTGCTGGGCCCGGTCCCGGAGCCGCTCGCCCCGGAGCAGACCGCTCCGGAGACCGGGGCGCTGGGGACCGGGGCACAGCGGACCGGGGCACAGGGAACCGGGGCGCAGGGAACCGGGGCGGCCAGAGGTGACGACGCGGCCCCGCCGCGGTCCACCTCGCGTTTCCGGGCCGTCGGCCAGGCCGTGCGCGGACTGCTGCGCATGGCCCGCCAGGAGCCCCTCGCCACGGTCGACGTCGGTGCGGCCCGGCCCTTCCCGAGCGGCGGGATGCCGGACCCGGCGGGCCTGCTCAGGATCGCCAGGCGGTACCCGATCGAGATCGCCGCACCTGAAGGCGCGGTCCTCGCCGGAGCCCCCTGGGAGGCTCTGCGCCGCCACCCTCATGTGTCGTTCGTCCCCGACGGGCGCCCCTACTCCCCCGTGCCGGCGACGGACACACCCGTACCGGCCTTCCGCTATCACGTGAACGCGACCGGCGAGGTGACCGCCGCCCGGCGACTGGGCACCTCCTCCTTCACCCAGCTCTTCGGTCCGCTGAAGCCGAGGCAGGAGGGCGGCATCGAGCAGCTCGCCGCGCTCTGCGCCGACCGTCCCTGGCTGAGCTTCGAGGTCCACGACGGCGAGGACGCCCCGCCACGTCTCGTCGAGCACGGCGGAGCCTCCCTGGACGGGAACGGCGTCCGTCTGATCGCACACGTCGGCGCGGACGGCGCGATCGACGTCCGCGGCACCCTGCGCCACCCCGTCGAACAGACCGTCCGCAACCTCGCCGTCGTCGACGACGAGGCGGCGGCGCGGCCCACTCAGGTGTACGCCGACGTCGCGGCCGAGCTGGAGGACTTCGCCGCCCACCGCGGTCCGGTGGCGGTACGGATCAGCGAGCGGTACGCGCACGCCGCCGAACTCACCACCGGCATCGGCGGGATCCCCCACGTCCATCTCCTGGAGGAAGGCGCTCCGCAGCAGCCGAGCGCGTACCTGATGGAGGTGACCGGGACCGGCGATCTCCTCGGCCCGTTCCGCCTGCGGGACTTCGGGACCGATCCCCTCGAACCACCGGCCCTCGCCTCGCGCACGGGCCTGGGCCCGGGGGTCGTCGGCGAACTCCCCGGGGCGCCGAAGGTGCTGGAGACGGCACGCGCCTGGCTCGACACGCACCTGGAGAGGACGGGCCTCACGAGGCGGCTCAGCGAGGCGGAATACGCGCAGTTCGACCGTGAACTCGCGGCGGCCTTCGGCCCGACCGGGATGCGGGCCCGGTTCGCCAAACTGCTCGGCTCCGGCGTCCCGGTCGTCCTCCGGGTCGGTGGCCAGGACATCCGTCTGCATCTGCGCACCGAACTGCGGGAGTTGCGAGGAGTCTCAGACGAGGCCGGTCTGGCCGTGACCCGTTCGGCGACGCGGAGTACCAGCCACGCCGTCGGAAGCGGCGACCAGGTCGCCGCCTCGGTCAGCGGCGGGGCCACACTGCGCATCGGCACGGGAGAGCGGACCCGCGTCGAAGTGCCCGGAGCCAAGCTCACGGGCGGCGTCACCCTCTCCCACGTCAAGGAGTCCGTGGCCGCCACCGCGAAGATGTCCCGCGAACAGGAGACGAGCGGCGACCACACCGCGTTCACCTACGCGGCCGTCCACCACCTGACCGCCTCCGTCCACGACGGCAAGGGCGAGTTGGTGTCCGGTTCCTCGCTGCGTGTCGAGGGCGAGAACGTGTCCGCGGTGGTGCGGGTCGGCAAGGACCACCTGCCGGATCCCGAGCGCTCCGCGACCGACCACGCCGGTACGGGCGCCACGACGGTGTTCGACGACGACGATCCGGGATGGATCGGTGGCCCTGCCCACCCGGAGGCCGAGTTCGCCCTCCCGCGCGACGGGCTCGGCGGCATCCAACCGGAGTTCCTCGGCACCGGTGACCTCACCGCCCTCACCGCCCGTTTCGTCGCCGAACGCGGCGGCGGCGCTCCGCCGACCGCGCACGGCGACGAGTTCGGCAGGCACACGGGCGACAGGGTCGGCGCCCTGCGCCGGGGTCTCACCCCGGAGATCGAGGAAGTCCTCACCCCGAGCGTCCTGCAGGCCGAGTTCGAGCAGCTCACCGGCCGGGACGGCGCGGTCTTCCCGCTCGCGCCGGACCCGTCCGGCCGCGCGCAGGCACTCGTGGTCAGGCTGAGGCTCGGCCGGCCGGTCCACGAGGGCTCCGGTACGGAGACCAGCCTGGCGTACGGCGCGGAGACCGGCACCAAGTCCAGTACGGCCCACACCAGGTCGGCCAACGTCGGCGGCGGCCTCGGCGTGGGCGGCCACGCCTCCCTCACCGGAGCCTCGGTCACCGTCGGAGGGTCCGTGGACGTCACGAGGACGTACACCGGCGTCCGCACCCTCGCGTCGGCGAGCAGCGGCACCTCGACCGTGACGTACAAGGGAACCAGTCACCGCTTCCGCGCCGACGCGTACTACGAGATCACCCACCACACGTGGCAGCCCGACGGCCGACGCTCCCTCGGCTCCTCCGTCCCCGCCCCGCGGACGCGGTACGTGAAGGTGGACGGCGGGGTGGAGCTGACGGTGCCGGACCACCGGGCCCGCGCCTTGGACCTTCCCGTCCCCGGCCCGCGGGAACCGGCCCCGACGCCCGAGCCGCGCTCGTACGTCGACGCCGACCTCGCGAAGGCCGTCTCGCACGTGGAGAGGCTCGACGCGGACGTGGTCCTGCCCGAGGTCAGGCGGCTGCTGGCGGAGCTGGGGGGCATCCCCGTCGGCCCGGACGACGGCCCGCCGACCGATCTCTCCCGCAGCCTGGCCTCGGTGTTCTCGGCGGAGTCGCTGCGGGCCGACTTCACGGCTCTCCGCACCACTTCGGTGCGTCAGCTGATCAAACTGAGGCAGTCCGGCGGCGGTACACGGCTGATCGGCATCCGGGTCGGGGCCACGGTCGGGGAGCCGACGTACGTGGGACCCCGCGACCTCGTCACCCTCGCCGTGGCCGACACGGCCACCCGGTCGTCCGCTTCGGCGGCCGGCGTCTCCGACAAGCTGGGCGGGCAGGTCAGCGTCGCCGTCAAGAAGACCGACGCCGACGGCGTGCCGCGCGGCGGAATCAAGATCGGCGGCGGGGTGGACACGTCCGTCGGCCGTACGCGGACCGACACCGACTCCGAGCGCGACCAGCACAGCCTGGAGATCACCGGCACCGCGCAGGAGTTCTCGCACTCCGTCGAGTACCACGTGGAGGTCTTCGACGCCTCCGAGCCGCACCAGCTGGTACGGATGGCGGGCGCCGCGCTCAACGCGCCGGCACAACTCGTCGACTGGGCCACGGACGGCCGCGCCGGACGCTGGTTCGCCGAGCAGTGGGGCAGCCGGTGGGAGACGCTCTTCCCCTCGGGACACGCGGCGAAGGCGACGAGCCGACTGAGGGGCGGTCTGGCCGCCCATCTGCTGGTCCCGGACCATCTGACACGGCAGGGCCCGGGCACCCGTCCGGCGGCCGTCCAGGTGACCGGACGCGTCCGGCCGGACGGCCCCACGGCCGTCCCCGAGCCGGTCCAGGAGATGAACAGGGAGCTGGCTCCGGCGATGCAGGCGCTGGCGCTGCCAGGACTCGACCAGGTCCTGCGGTGGCTGCCCGCCGCCGCCTCCCTGCCGCACCGGGTGGGAGCGGGCGACACCGAGGCGCCGCCGCGCGGGGACCTCGCCCCCGCGAAGCTCGAGGGCCTGCGGGCCGACCTGCTGACGAGCGAACGGAACCTGCGCGCCAACATCCGCGCGCTGCTCGGCGACGGGTACACGGTTCCTGTGGCGGGCGGCGAGAGCGTCACCGTACGCCTGGTGGTCCACCGCGCCCGGCACCTGGCCTCCGGCACGTTCGACTCCGGCGTCGAGACGGGAGTCAAGGAGCGGGAGTCCGATCAGGAGCGGGAGCGGACCACGTCGGCGTGGTCCGGTTCGATCACCCCGGACGTCCGAGTCCACGCAACGGACAGCGGCGCGCCGGTCTCCCCGGACGTCTCCGGCGTCGCCACGAACCTGAGCGTGCCCGTCTCCCTCGGCGGTGAGGCCGGCCACAGCCTCAGCGCCACCCGGAGCGAGACGGTCGACGAGCGGGAGAAGGAGAAGGGCACTCAGCACTACTACACGGCCGACGTGACCTGGGTGCTCACGGGCAGCCGGGGAACGACGGTCGAGGCCGTGGTCGAGGCCGGTCTGATCGGCCTGCTGCCCGACTCCGCCGTGGACGGGCTCGTCGGCGGTCACGCGGGACGGTTCGGACCGAAGCCGCCGGCGGAGGCGGCGCCGGAGACACCGGCCGCCCCGAACGTGGACGGCGACCGCCAGGAAGAGCCGAGCGCGAACGGCGAGACCACGGAAAGCCCGCGCGTGGACGGCGAGACCCCCCTGGAGGATTCGACCGCGAACGACGACGCCCCGGAGGTCCCGTCACCTGCCGACGCGGACCGGACCGAGGCACCGCCGACCCCGTCCCCGCTCCCGTCGATCACCGTCACCCCGCCCACCGACGACCCGACCGCACCCGACAGCGCGCCCAGGCCCGACACCACGCCCACCGTCCCGGCCCCCGGGCGGCTCGCTCCGCCGGCCGGGCCCCGGGGCCCGGTCCCGACCGTCACCGTCACCCCGCCCACCGACCGCCCCACCGCACCCGAGGCGACGGCCACCGCACCCGACCCCGGGCGGCTCACCGCGCCGCCCACACCTCCCGGCCCCGTCCCCACGATCACCGTCACCCCGCCCACGGACGCGTCCACCTCGTCGGACACCCCGCCGGAGCGCCCGGCGACGCCGTCCGCCCCCTACCGCCTCAGCGAGTACGAATCGGGCGGAACGACTCGCCACACCTACCGGCTCGACGAGACGCGCGTGGAGGCCGTCGCGGACGACCTCGACCCCATCGCGCGCGCCCTCAACGGCACGCCCGGCGACGCCGCGTCCTTCCCCCTGTACCGGCCCGTGCGCCCCGTCGAGTCGGTTCAGCGGCCCGCCCTCCAGGTGTCCGCCGACCACCGGTTCGCGCTGCCGGACCACGGGGGCCTGGGCAGGGACTTCTACGCCACGCCGGACGCCGTCCGGGCGGCGTCGGCCGGTCTGGCCGCCACGGGGCCGATTCGGCTGGTCGTCGACCCGGAGTCGTACATCCGCTTCACCCGGGACGGCGTGGAACACACCCTGCACCGGGTCACCGTCCAGGGAAGCGGCACCGCCGGTGCGGTGCCCCCGGTGCTCACCGGTGATCCCCAGGGACATCACCTCACGCTGCGGGACGGTACGCGGGCCGATCGGCGGGACGCGGACATGCGGCACGCCGTGGACACCAACCTCGCGCACTACGGCGATCGACTGAACGCCATCGCCGACCAGTTGGAGCGGGCCGACGCCGACCGCACGGACGGGCGGACGGTGCTGGCCCGCGCGCTGGCCGACCTGCGACGCGTACGGGAGGAGGGGAGCGACCCCGGCGCCGTGGCACGGGCCGAGGCCGCGGCGGTGCGCGCGTTCGCCGACGCGTCCGGGGACGGGTACGAGTCCCCGGACGGCGACTGGTACGTACACCTCGGCGCGGGGGCCGTCCTCACGCTGCCGACCGTGGACTGGTCGTTCTGATCCGACCCGGCAGCACGGGACTGAACCGTGCCCGGCGTTCCGTACGTTCCCCCGGGGGCGTACGGCCGCCGGGCCGCCCCGATCCAAGGACAGGACCTCGCCATGACCGACCCGGAGTTCCAGCTCGCCGCCGTCTTCGACCACGCGGGATCGGAGGCGGGCCCTGGGTTCGACCTGGACCACCCGGTGGTCGAGGACCCGGAGCTGCGCGCCCTGCTGGTGGAGCGGCTGAACGCGGGGACGCCCGTGCTGGTGACTCCGGTCCTGATGGACGACGTGCTCGATCCCTCCCGGGTGGCGGAGGTGCCGCTCAACTTCCGTACGGACGGGGAGTGGGTGTGGACGGACACCGTCACGTACTACCTGGAGCAGTACGCGCTCGCTCCCGAACCCGGTCTGCTCGCTCACCTGGACAGGCCCGGCTACACGGCTCCGGGCCCCCTCGACCAGGACGTCGTCGAGCGCGCCGCCGCCTTCGTGCTGACTCCGGCGCCGGAGGGGACGGAGCTCCACCCGCTGAGTTGACCGGCCCGGTGAACCACGGGATGCCACCGGTCCGTTCGTACGTGACGCGGGGGGTCCGCGACGACCGAGGGGAATCAGGGTGGACAACAACGAGGTGCGGGCCGGGAACGCCGCCGCGGAGGCCGCGTCGGCCATCAGCCTGCCGGCGGTCGCCTGGCAGTCGGCGGGCGAGGAGCCGGCCGAGGTCAGCGCGGCGACGGAGCCGCGGACCGGCGTGGTCTCGGCGACCGCCAGTGGATCCGAGCCGGCTCCCGAGACGGGCCCCGAGCCGGCCGTCACCGAGCCGGCGGTCGTCGCCGGGACCACGCCGGATGCGGCCGCAGGGACCACCTCGGGTGCCGAGCCGGATGCCGCGCGCACACCCGTCGGCACCGCCGCACCGGGCGGACCCGACTCCTCCGTGGCCACCGCTCCCGACGGCGAGGCCGAGACCGCCGGGGAGACCGCACCGGACAGCGACCGGGAAGGCGAGCAGCAGGCGGCCGCGCCCGACTCGGAGAGCCTCGCGGCGGCCGCCGCCCCCGCCGCGACCCCTCGTGCCGTCTCCCGCCCCGCCAAGCGGCTCTCGAGGCCGATGATCGCGGCGGCGGCCACCTCGGGCGTGGTGCTGATGGGCGTGCCCCTGCTGTTCTCGCAGCTCGGCGGTGGCTCCGGGCCCGGTCCCGTGCCCCCGCGGCCGACCGGGTACAACCAGGCCGACGGAGGCTCCGACGGCTTCGTGCCGGGGGTCGACACGCCGGAGAAGGGTTCCTCGCTGCCGGGTGCCGCCGCCCCGGGGGCCGCGACCGGGGGGCGGGGCGGCGGCCCGGGGCCCGCCAACAACCCCCTGGCCAAGTCCGCCGCCGGCCTCGGCGCGGGGGCCGGTGTGGGCAGCGTCGGCGGCGGCCTCGGGCCGGCCGCCACGCAGAGCCCCGGCACCGGCGAGGGCTCGGGTGACTCCCGGCCCTCGGCCGGGCAGACCTCCGGCACCGGTCGGACCTCCGCCCCCGGCGGGTCCCGGCCGACCTCCGGCCCGACGACCGGCACCCGGCCCAGCCCGACCCCCACCAAGTCGCGGGAGACCGTGAGCACGCCGCAGAAGACCCCGGCTCCCCCGGCGAAGGCGCAGTACTCGGCGGTGGCGGGCCCCGCGTGCGCGGGCACGGGTGCGAGCTTCAGCTACAACGGCTGGTACACGGACGGCAAGGAGGGCTGGCAGCGGTACGGCTCCGGCGGCTATGTGGGTTCCGGATGCACCGGCGGCTTCTTCTCGCTGCCGATGTCCGGAAGCGCGAGCAAGGACGCGGGGCACTCGCTGCGCTGGACGTTCCGTACCGGCGCGGTCACCTCCGGCACCTGCCAGGTCTCGGTGCACATCCCGAACAACAGTGACATCAAGGCCGTCGGCGGCAAGCCGTCGTACTACACCGTGCACGCCGGGGCGACGGGCAACGACCCGATCCTGCGGTCCTTCACCGTCAACCAGGCCTCCTCGCGGGGCCTGTGGATCAGCGCGGGCGGCGTCAGCGTCACCCGTGGCGTGCTGACGGTGAAGCTCCACGACCGGGGTGTCGACTGGTCGGGGTCGAAGAGGACGTACGCCCACCACGCCGGTGACGCCGCCCGAGTCCAGTGCACCTCCTCCTGAAGCGGTTCGGCCACCGACGGCCACCGGCCCACGACGAAGGGAACAACCACGCATGTCGCGCCATGTGCTGACCGTGAGCGCCGAGGCGCAGAGCGACCGCCCGTCGGGCTCCGGCGGTCTCTACCGCACCATCGGGGCTGCCCTGGAGGCGGCGCGCAGCGGTGCGGTGATCTCGGTGCGTCCCGGCCGGTACGAGGAGAACCTGGTCATCACCAAGATGGTGACGATCACCGCGGAGGACCCGCGCGGGAGCGTGCGGATCGTGCCGCCCCGGGGTTCGGTGGTGCAGGTGGTGGCCGAGGCGGTGCAGCTGACGGGGCTGGTGCTGCAGGGGCAGGACGACGAACTGCCCGCCGTGGACGTGCCGCGCGGTCAGGCGGCGCTCCAGGACTGCGAGGTGGTGGGCAACGCCTGGACGGCCGTGCTCACCCGCCAGCAGGGGTCGCTGGCGATGCGCGGCTGCCGGGTGACCAACCCGGGTGGCGCGGGGATCGTGGAGACGTCCACCGGTACCAGTGTCATCGACGGCTGTGTCGTGGAGCACCTGGGTACGTCGGCGGTGGTCATCGGCGAGCGGGCCAATCCGACGTTCCGCAACTGTGTGCTGCGCGACGCCCGGGGCAACGGGGTGTGCGCCAACGGCGAGAGCCGGGGCGTGATCGAGGACTGCGAGATCTCGGCCACCGACAAGCCCGGGATCGCCCTGGAGCAGAACAGCGCCACCCGGGTGCTGCGGACCTCGGTGCGGGACTGTCTGCTGGGCGTGTTCATCAGTTCCAAGGAGCGGGTGGTCCTGGAGGACTGCTCGGTGTCCGGGACGAAGGTGCACGGCATCGCGCTGGCCGAGGGCACCGATCCGGTGCTGCTCCGCTGCCGGGTGTCCCGTACCAAGGGCAATGGGATCCACGTCACGGGCCGTTCGCGCGGCTCGTTCGAGGAGTGCGAGGTCACCTCGCCCGAGGGCAGCGGCATCTGGGTGGAGGAGACGTCGGGGCCGTCGTTCAAGCGCTGTTCGGTGCGGGACGCGAAGGGCCCCGGCGTCCAACTGACCGGGGACAGCGCGCCGGACTTCGACCGGCTGGAGGTGCGCGACGGCGCGGGCGCGGGGGTCCGGGTGCTGGAGGGCGCGAACCCGATGCTGCGGCGCGTGACCGTGTCGGACGTCGCCGGGGCGGGCCTGGAGGTGACCCGCGACGGCCGGGGCCGGCTGGAGGGCTCGGAGATCTCGGCCACCGGGCAGGCCGGGGTGCGGATCGCCGACGGCGGCAACGCGTACGTCGGCAACACCGTGGTCCGGGAGACCGGTGGGGTGGCGGTGTCGGTCGGCGGGGGCGGCGTGGCCACGTTGCGGGACTGCGACGTCGCCGACTCGCCGCAGGAGGGAGTGCTGGTCGAGGACGGTGGGGAGCTGACCGCGACCCGGGTCCGCGCGCGGTCCTGCCGGCGGTACGGCTTCCGGGTCGCGGAGGGCGGCCGGGCCACGCTCAGCCGGTGCGAGGCCGTGGACAACACGGCCGACGGCATCCGTGTCGACTCGACGGAGGCGGTGCGGGTGCACGACTGCACGGTCTCCGGCAACCGGGGGTCGGGGCTGCGTCAGCTCAGGCCGTCGGGCCGGCTCGCGGTGGAGAACCTGACGAGCGCGGAGAACGAACTGCCGGACGCGTACGGCGAGATCGGCGTCTCGTCCGCCGGGCCGGGGGGCCCGGCGGGCGGGACGCACGGGGAGGCGGGCGGCGGGGACGTGGCGGACGGTCCCACCGGTGGGGCCGCGCACGCGCCGGCTCCCGCCGCGCCGCGCAAGCCGGACGGCCCGTTGGAGGCGCTGACCGCGCTGGTCGGCCTGAACGGGGTGAAGGAGCAGGTCACCACCCTGGTCAATCTCAACAAGCTCGCCAGACGGCGCGAGTTGGCAGGCATGCCCGCGCTGCCCATGAGTCGCCATCTGATCTTCGCGGGCCCTCCGGGAACCGGCAAGACGACCGTGGCCCGGCTCTACGGTTCGATCCTCGCCGAGCTGGACGTCCTGCCGTCGGGGCACCTCGTCGAGGTGGCCCGCGCGGACCTGGTGGCGTCGATCATCGGCGGTACGGCGATCAAGACGACGGAGGTCTTCCAGCAGGCGCTCGGCGGAGTGCTGTTCATCGACGAGGCGTACACCCTGTCGCAGGGCACCGGCGGAAGCGGACCGGACTTCGGCCGGGAGGCCATCGACACGCTGGTCAAGTTGATGGAGGACCACCGCGACGAGGTCGTGGTCATCGTCGCCGGGTACTCGGAGGAGATGCGGGGCTTCCTCGACTCCAACCCCGGGCTCGCGTCCCGGTTCAGCCGCACGGTGGACTTCGAGAACTACTCGGACGGCGAGCTGACCACGATCGTGGCCATGTCCGCCGCGTCGCACGGCTACCAGCTCGCCGACGGCACCCGCGAGGCGCTGACGCAGCACTTCGAGAGTGTGGCCAAGGGCGCCGACTTCGGCAACGGTCGGGCCGCGCGCAAGGTCTTCGAGGAGATGGTGGACCGGCAGGCCTCACGGCTGGCCGCGCTGCCCGAGATCCGCAACACCGACCTGGCGCTGCTCACGCCCGAGGACGTGGGGGTGACGGCCGTCGCGGCGGGCACGGCCGGTGAGCCCGGGGAGCGCCGGACGGAGCTGCTCGACGAGTTGCGCGCGATGATCGGCCTGCCGGCCGCCAAGGAGCAGGTCGAGGACCTGGTCAACCTGATCAAGCAGGTCAACCGCCGTAAGGAGGCGGGACTTCCGACGGCCACGATCAGCCACCACCTGGTGTTCTCGGGCCCGCCCGGCACCGGTAAGACGACGGTGGCCCGTCTGTACGGCCAGTTGCTCGCCGAACTCGGTGTGCTGCCGGGCGGCCAGTTGATCGAGACGGCACGGGCGGACCTGGTGGGCCGCTTCGTGGGGCACACCGCGCAGCTGACGAAGGAGGCCTTCGACCGGGCGCGCGGCGGTGTCCTGTTCATCGACGAGGCGTACACGCTGACACCGCGCGGCGGCACGGGCAACGACTTCGGCCAGGAGGCGGTCGACACCCTGATGAAGCTGATGGAGGACCACCGCGACGAGGTCGTGGTCATCGTGGCCGGGTACTCGGACGAGATGCGGGGCTTCCTGGACTCCAACCCGGGCCTGGCCTCCCGGTTCTCCCGGTCCGTCTCCTTCGAGCACTACACGGACGAGGAGCTCGTACGGATCGTCGAGGCGCTGTCCGACAAGGCCGGTTACGTGTGCCCGCCGGAGACCCTTTCGGCGCTGGGCGAGCTGTTCGCGGCGGTGCCCCGTGACCGCTCCTTCGGCAACGGCCGCTTCGCCCGGCAGACGCTGGAGTCGATGATCACCCGGCAGGCCGGGCGCCTCAGCAGGCTCGACATCGACGACGTGGCCGAACTGAGTCTGCTGCTGCCGCAGGACGTGCCCTGGGACCGGGTGCCGGGCGGTGTCGCGTGAGCCGGGGCGTGCGAGGGGCCGCGACGGTTCTCGCGCTGCTGCTGTGCGGGGCCCTGACCCTGCGTCCGGGGGACGCGGCGGCGGCCGGGGCGGCTCCGGGCGCGGACCCCGTCTCGCTGCCCGCGCTCACGCAGCGGCTCTCCGACGACACGTGTCTCAAGGCGTCCGCCCGTACGGTCACGCAGGTGCCGTGGGCCCAGGCCCGGCTGCGCCCTGACATGGTCTGGCCGCTGTCCGAAGGGGCCGGGGTGACGGTGGCCGTGGTCGGATCCGGCGTGGACGACGCGGCCGGGCTGCTGGGCGACCGGCTGAAGCGGGCACCGCGCCAGTTCGACAGTGGCCCGACGAAGGACTGCGCCGGGCACGGCACGTTCACGGCCGGACTGATCGCGGCGGCCCGTACCCCGGGGGTGGGGTTCGCGGGGGTCGCGCCCCGTGCCCGGATCCTCGACGTCCCGGTCACCGACCGCCGGGGGAACACCACCCCCGACCTCCTCGCCAAGGGCATCCGGGTCGCGGTCGACGGCGGCGCCCGCGTGGTCGTGACGGTGGCGGTGGCGGGCACGGACAGCCCGGCGCTGTCGGGCGCCGTGCGGTACGCGGTCTCCAGGGGCACGGTCGTGATCGCCCCGGCCTCCCCCGACGGCGCCAACGGCGCGGCAGGGTACCCGGCGGCCCACCCGCAGGTCCTGTCCGTGCTGGGGACAGGGCCCGGCGGGGCGCCGCCGCGACAGGACTCCCGGACCAGGGTGGACCTGACGGCTCCGGGCGAGGCGGTGACGGGCCCCGGTCCGCGCGGGCGGGGAAAGTTCACCGCGTCCGGGCCGAGTTACGCGGCCGCCCTGGTGGCCGGAACCGCGGCTCTGGTCCTCGGCTACCACCCGGAGCTGAGCGCCGGGGCGCTCGTCCACCGGCTGCGCGCCACCACGTCGGGGCCGGGCGGCAGCGTCCCGGACCCGGTGCGGGGCTACGGTCCGGTCGACCCGGTGGCGGCCGTCACGGCCGTGCTCCCCGAGGAGCGGCGCGATGACGCCTCCGGGAGCGCCCGGGTGCCGGTGCCCGGCGTGACCATGCCCCCCGGTCCCGGCCCGTCCGCCGCGGGTTCCGCCTGGTGGGTGTCGGCCGGTTCCCTGGCGGTACTGGCGGCGGTGGCGGGTGCCGCCGCCGTGGTGCCACGAGGACGGCGACGGCGTTGGCGGCCGGGCGGCTATCGGGCCCCCGCGCCGGAACGGAACCCCGGATGAGGGCCGCTCGGCAAGGACGCAAGCGATGCGTTACCGAGCGGGGCGCGATCGCCGACGAAGCATTAGCAGAACATTAGTCAAGGTTGCGAGTGTCTCCCCGAACGGGCCTGACGCAGAGGGTCGTCGGTGCCGCCGTCGTCCGCCCGAGAGCCGTCGACGGCACAGCGCGAGGGGAACAGCCAGGATGGTAATGCAGGGGCACAGCGCCGGCGGTGTGCCGGACGACACGGGCCGTGTGGGGGCGGATCCGGACCACCGCGCGGAAGCGCGGCCCCGCCCCACGATGGACCGCGACACACTGGCGGAGCTCCACCGGCTGCACGCCTCGGCCCTGTTCCGCGCGTTGCTCCGCCTGACCAGCGGGGACCGTGGCAAGGCCGAGGACATGCTTCAGGAGACGTTCCTGCGGGCCTGGCAGAACCCCCAGGCGCTGGCTCGCGGCCCGGAGCACGGCCGCCCCTGGCTCTTCACGGTCGCCCGCCGTATCGCCATCGACCACTTCAGGTCGCTGTCGGCCCGGGCGAAGGAGCTGGGCGACGAGACCCCGGAGGACCGGGCGACCTCGGACGACCCCTACGAGGAGGTCGTGGTGGCGCACGCCGTCCGCGAGGCCCTCGCCGAACTGGGACCGCACCACCGGGAGGTCCTGGTGGAGCTGCACCTCAACGACCGCTCGACCACCGACGCGGCGGCGGTGCTCGGCATTCCGCCGGGCACCGTGAAGTCCCGCAACTTCTATGCCGTACGGGCACTGCGCCCCGTCCTGGAACGTCGCGGCCTGGCCCCGGCGTGACCGCCGCTCCCGCCCTCCCCCGCACCGGCCCCGCCACGCGGGCCACCACTCCGGACGACCGACGAGAAGGGACCGCCAGGTGGTCACCGTCGTAGCCAGAATCGACAGGGACGAACCCGCGCACTGGACGGACGCACCCGACTACAGCCCGGAGGAGTGGCGTACGGGCCGGGGTGAGGGGCCGTCGGCGGTGCCGTCCACGGGAGACGACGCCGTGCCGCGCGTCGGCGCCGCCCCCGGGGGGAACGAGGGGGGCGAGGGGGGCGACATCGCCGTACTCCCGGGCCCCCCGGACGGCGGAGCCGTACCCGCGCGTCCGCGCAGCGTGCCCGACGTGGAATCCGCCCCGGTGGCGGAGGCCCCGGAGCCGAGGGAAGCCCCGGCGCCCCGAGCGGAGTCCGCTGTCCTGGCCCCGGCCCCGGCCCCGGCCCCAGCCCCAGCCCCGGTCGAAGCTACCCCCGAGGTCGGCAGCGCGCCGCCACGGCGTCTCGACCGGACCACTGACCAGGACCTGTCGGATGAGCGTCTGATCCGCCGCCCCACCCGCAGTCGTTTCCGGGTCGGCCTGCGCCGCGCACCGGGCCGGGTCTCCGAAGACCTCCTGACCCCCCTGCGGCGCAGCCACCGGATCGCGGTGATCAGCCAGCAGGGCGGGGTCGGGAAGACCACCACGACCCTGGCCCTCGGCGCGGTGCTGGCACGCGAACGGGCCGACCGCGTCGTCGCCGTGGACGCGAACCCGGACTCGGGCACCCTGGGCCGCCGCGTCCGGCGCGAGTCCGGCGCCACCGTGCGCGACCTGGTGGCCGCGATCCCGAGCCTGCGCACCTACATGGACATCCGGGCCTTCACCACGCAGGCGCCCAGCGGCCTGGAGGTCGTCGCGAACGACGCGGACCCGACGGTCTCACGGAGGTTCGACGACCAGGACTACCGGAAGGTCGTCGACCTGCTCTGCGGTCAGTACCCGATCGTCCTCACGGACTCCGGGACCGGCATGCTGCACGACACCATGCGTGGCGTCCTGGACCTGTCGGACCAGCTGGTCGTCGCGGCCACGCCGAGCGTGGACGGCGCGAGCAGCGCCGTCCTCACCTTCGACTGGCTGACCGCCCACGGCTACGAGGAGAAGGCACGCGACGCGGTGACCGTCGTGTCCGGCGTGCGTTCGTCGGCGGGGCGGCTCATCCGGGTCGACGAGGTCGTCGCCCATTTCCAGCAGCGGTGCCGGGCCGTGGTGACCGTTCCGTACGACCCCTACCTGGCTCGCGGCGGCGAGGTCGAACCCGAGTGGATGCGCGGCCGGACCCGAGCCGCGTTCTACGAGCTCGCGTCGCTGGTGGCGCGGGAGTTCGGCCGCGCCTGAGGCACCGCCGCCCACGACCGCACGCGCCTTCCCCAACCCCGGAACACTGGAGGACAACCCATGGCCTGGTACGAGGGCCCCTGCCGGATCACCGTCACCGGCGTCGACGCCGACTGGCCGCAGCGCGCGGTGGTCGTGGTGTCCGGCGTCCGGGGAGCACGGATCGAGATCCCGGGCGAGGTGGGAACGGTCCAGCACATCGACGCCCCGAGCTGGCACCTGGTGGTGGAGCACCGGCACGAGGGGAGGTGGCGCCCCAACATCCGTGCGGTCAGGAGCCGTTGGGAGACCGTGGACGGCGTCCGTACGCAGACGGTGACCAGCAAGGACGTGGACTGGCCCCAGGGGAACCAGCACGAGCGCAATCTCGTGCTTCGTCTGGAGTGGATCGGCGAGGCGGCCGAACGCACCCACGAACTGGTCCACGACACTCCGGTCAAGGCGGCGACGCAGTCGACGTCGACCACCCCGGCCCGCCTCACGACCGCGGGGCCCGCCCAAGGCTCCACGCGGTCGTCGTCGGACGACACCGCCTTCGGTACCCGGCCCGTCGCCTCTCCCGCCCGCACGACCTCGCACGGCCACACGTCGACGAGCAGCAGCAGCCCCTGGTGACCCGGGGAGACGACTCATGGACGCGAGCCTGCCCCAGAACCATCAGTGGGGTGGGGCTACGCCGGTGACGCGCACCTGAGGTGGCCCGCTCCGCGGTCGGCGGGGCGGTGGCGAAGGGCTGGGACCGGCGCCGGGGCTCACACGCCGAGGTGCTGCCTGGTGTCGGAGTCGGCGGCAGGGGCCTCGACGGTGACGCCGTGCTGCTCCTCCTCGGGGCGGCCCCTCTTGGGCAGGAGGAAGGTGATCGCGAGGAACGCCACCAGCAGGCAGGCCTGGACGATCAGCGCGCGGTGGAATCCGGCGGTGAAGTCGCCGGTCTTCGCCTGGGCGAAGAACACCGAGCCGAAGACCGCGACGCCGATGGAGCCGCCGACCGCCTGGACCGCCGTCAGGACGCCGGAGGCGGAACCGATCTCGTCGTCGTCGACCGCGGCCAGGATGAAACTGAACAGGGCGGCGATCACCATGCCGGCACCGACGCCCGCCACGACCGTGCCGGGAACGATGTCCCAGATGGAGAACGAGGCGGCGTCGAGGCCGTCCAGTTCGAACCACAGCACGGCCGCACCGGCCAGCTGGACCAGCGGTCCGATCTGCAGGACCCTGCGGCCGATCTTGTCCGCGAGGAACGCGCCGCTGACCGCGCCGCCGATCGCGGTTCCCACCGCGAGCGGCAGATTGCCGAGTCCCGCCTCCCCTGCGGTGAAGTGCCGGCCGATCTGCAGGAACAGGGTCAGCACGAGTTGCGTGCCGATCAGCCCGCCGAAGAACAGGGCGATGCCACCGAGTCCGACGGTGAAGGCCGGCTTGCGCAGCAGGCCCGGGGTCACCAGCGGCTCACGGCCCGCGGCGGCCGTCCGGCGCTGCTGGAGGGCGAACAGGGCGAAGCCGATCACCGAGGCGGACATGCTCAGCCACGTCCACAGCGGCCAGCCGTCCTCCTGCCCCTGGTTCAGCGGCAGCACGAGCAGGACGCAGGAGACCACGACCAGGGCCGCGCCGAGCGTGTCCACCCGGAGCGTGCGGTCGCCCGCCTTCCTGGGCACGAACTTCGCGGCGACGATCAGCGCCGCGACACCGATGGGCAGGTTGATCAGGAACACCGACCGCCAGCCCAGGTCGAAGAAGTCGGCCTCGATGAGGAAGCCGCCCAGAACCGGGCCGATGATGCCGCCCAGACCGAGGACGGGACCGAAGATCGCGAAGACCCTGGTGAGCTCGGGACCGGAGAAGTTCTCCCGCAGCAGGCCCAGGCCCTGCGGGAGCAGCATCGCGCCGGCGGTGCCCTGCAGCAGACGGAAGGCGATGAGCGACTCGATGTTCGGCGCGATCGCGCACAACAGCGAGCTCGCGGTGAAGGCCGCCAGGCCGATCAGGAACATCCGGCGCCGCCCGTAGCGGTCACCGAGTCGGCCGCCCAGGACGAGACCGGCGCCCAGGGTAAGGGCGTAGCCGCCGATCACCCACTGCAGTCCGACGGAGCCCGCACCGAGGGATCTCTCCAGGTCCGGCCCGGCGACGTTGACGATCGACGCGTCGAGGAGATCCATGATCTCCGCGACGATCATCACCGCCAGGATCAGCCATCGCCACCGGTAGGGCTCGGGCAGGGTGGTCTCGTCAGGGGTGGGGGACGGGTCACGCACGACAGATACCTCCATGGTGAAGTAATTCCATGGTGAAGGTAAAGTGATGGCGGTAGGTTGTCAAAGCGGGCTGCCTGCGTGGACCGCACGGCACGACAGAACGCGGAGGAACCTGCATGGAGGAAGCGATGCGCGACGGCGTCGCGGAGCAGCGTGAGCGGCTGATGGAATCGCTGAGGATCTACGGCGGCCACTATGCCGAGCTCAGCCGGCGCTTCGCCGCCTGGCTGGGCCTGCACTCCACCGACGCGACCGCGGTACTGGAGATCGCCGCCGCCGAGGAGCGCGGCGCCCCCCTGTCACCGGCACGGCTCAGCGAGCGGATCTCCCTGTCCACGGGCGCCACCACCGCGCTCCTGAACCGACTCGAAGCGGCAGGACACATCAGCCGCGCCCGCGAGCACTCCGACCGGCGTGTCGTCACCCTGCGCAGCGGCGGGCACATCCAGGAGCGGGCGGACGAGTTCTTCGGCCCGCTCGCCCGCCGCCTCGACACCGCGATGTCGCACTACCCGCCCCGGCTCCTGGAGGAGTTCGAAGCGTTCATGTCCGACCTCAACTCCACGATGGACACCCACCTCACGGAGTAGGGACGACCGTCCGCGTATCGGGCCGCGCGCGGTCGTACGCCGAGGGGCCGGAGGCGACGGACGAGCCGGAACCGACGGATGTGCCTGAGGCGACGGACGAGCCGGCTCCGGTGAGGTGGAGGCCGGGAACAGCCGACGCCACAGCGCGCATGCGCCAGGTGGGCGCGCCCGCCTCCGGTGCGTCTGCGTCAGGCAGGTGCGTCTGCGTCAGGCGGGGGCGTCGAGGAGGTGGGGGCCGTTGTTACGGACGTTGTTGACGGCCATGGAGACGGGCCGGACGTCGAGCCGGCCGTCCGCCGGTTGCGTGAGCAGAGCACGGAGGTCGTCGGTGTCGTGGTGGTGGGGGTCGAGCCACGTGTCGTAGTGGTCGGGGGTGAGGGCGAGCGGCATGCGGGGGTGGACGCGGCCGGCCGCGTCGGTGGCTTCGGTGGTGATGATCGTGCAGGTCGTGAGCCAGGCTTCGGGATCGTCGTCGCTCCCCACGTCGGGGTCGCGCCAGTACTCGTAGAGCCCGGCCATGGCCATGACCTGGTCGTCGGAGGGGCGGATGAAGTACGGCTGCTTGCGGGTCTTTCCCGTCGCCTCGTCCTTCACCGGCTCCCACTCGTAGAAGCCGTCGGCGGGCAGGAGACAGCGGCGTCTGGCGAAGGCACGCCGGTAGGCGGGCTTCTCGTGGACGGTCTCGACCCGCGCGTTGATCATCCGGGCACCGGTCTTCGGGTCCTTCGCCCACGACGGCACAAGCCCCCACCGCAGCGCACGCAACTCACGGCGTGTGTCGCCCCCGTCGTCGCGGGCGGCACGTTCGAGCACCGCGTACACCTCGTCCGTCGGGGCGACGTTCCAGCTGGGTTCAAGCGCCTCCTCGGGACGCCAGTCGGTGACCTGGAAGAGCCGGGCCAGATCCTCGGGACCACGGGTGGAGGTGTAACGACCGCACATGAGGCAACTGTGCCACGGCACCCACCCGCCCCGACGGCGAAAGCCGCCCCGTGTCACCGGGCGATCCCGGGCGCGCCGGCGACTGGGGCGGAGCGCTTCTCGCCTACGGCTGCTTCGCCACCTCCTGGACCTCGTCGGCGATGCCCTCCAGAACGGCCTTCGGATCGGCGGACGGCGCCACGGCTTTGCCGATGTTCCGCTTGATGGTGTCGCTCACCTGCAACCAGGAGGGTTCGTTGACCGGGTAGAGCTCGGCACCGCTCAGGGCCTCCATGAACTGCTCGTTGCTGGGGTCAGCCGCGTCCTTGGACGCCTGGCTCGCGGAGACCGTCGAGGGCAGCAGATGGTATCGGTCGGCGAACGCGCTGAGGTTCTTGTCCTCGTAGACGAATTCCAGGAAACTCCCGACCAGTTCACGATTTCCGTCGCGCTTGAAGGCCATCATCCAGTCGGCGACACCCGCCGAAGAAATGGGCCGGCCGTCTGTCAGCGTGTCCGACACCGGCATTGTCAGGGTGCCGACCTTCATTCCCTTCGTCCTCGCCTCGTGGAGGAGCGAGGGGTAGCCGTTGAGCATGCCGACTTCGCCCCGCAGAAAGGCGGCGAAGGCGTCCTGCCGGTTGAGGTCGGCCGGCGGTACCGGGCCGGTCAGGCCGGGCTCGACGAGGCTCTTCTTTATCCAGCGGAACGTCTGCGCGTTCCTCTCGGACGCGATGTCGTATCCGCCGCTGGCTCCGGCGTACCCTCCCCCGTTGCTCAGTTCCCAGATCAGGGCTTCGGCATGGGCCTCCTCGGGGCCGAGTGGCAGGGCGTACGGGTAGAGCACGCCCTCCTCCTTCAGCGCCTTGGCCGCCTCTTCCAGGTCGCTCCAGGTCTTCGGTGGTTCCGCTCCGGACTCGTCGAATAGCTCCTCGTTGTAGAAGAGGAGCCGGCTGCTCGCCACGAAGGGCAAGCCGTACAGGGTGTTGTCGACCGAACCGGCCTCCGCGAGCGGGGGCAGGAAGTTCGCCTCCGCCCTCACCGACAGCAGCTCACTGGCGGGGTAGAGGCGGCCCTGCGCCGCGAAGTCGGAGTACGCGCCCATCAGGGCCACGTCGGGGGCATTGCCCTCCTCGACGAGACGGGTCACCTCGCGGTCGACGTCGGCCCACGGGTAGAGCGTCACCTCGATCTTCGTGCCGGGGTGGGCGGCGGTGAAGGCGGTGGTCAGCCTGTCCCAGTAGACCTTGGAGCTGGTCGCCGGACTGTTGCCGTACTCGGCGGCCACCAGGCGCAGTGTCGTCCCGCCGCCGCTCCCTGACGAGCCGCAGGCGGTGACGAAGGAGCCCAGTAGTCCGAGTGCGGCCATGGAGGCGGTCGCGCCGAAGAGTCTTGGTCGCACGGATCGTTCCTTATGTTTCTTTGGACAGTGCGTCCGGCATTCTCCCCTGGCTCGGGATGTATGGCGCCCCCTGATCAAATGTTGTGGCTCTTTCTCCAACCGCATCGGCATGGTCTGGTGTTTTCTCATATGCCGATGCTGATTCCGACGCGCGTAGAGCGCTCCACCGTGTCCGACACCCCTACGCAATGGAGTGTCGCCGAAAGGTCGACCCGCGAGGTATCGGGCTCAACACCCGGCTCCGGAACGAGCAATGAGCCGAGTCGCCGCAGCGGAAATCCCGTGCCGTCGAGGAGCGCCTCGGAAGCGGCGTCCTCCGAACGCCCGTTATCCGGCGGACTCCGCCCCGGTATCCGGCACCTGCCGTCCGAATTCCGGTTTTCCAGGTTCCGGCTCACCGGTGCGGTGGCAGTGACGACGTGGAATTCGTGTGGCGATGACAGGGCGATGACAGTTGCGGGCGGGCGCCCGACAGGCGGGGGCCTCGTGGCCGATGACGTCGCGCGGCAGCTCGCGGAACGGCCCGCGGCCGACCCTCCTCGGCTCGCGGACGTTCGCGGTCGACCCACCGCACTCACACAAGGCGAGGACGAATCTTCGGAGAGGACGTTTGTTCGCGCGCGATCGGTGCAGACGCTAGCTGACACAAGCCACACAGAGAGAGCGGAGACGCACCATGGGCATTATCGCGTGGATCATCATCGGCTTGCTCGCCGGCGTCATCGCCAAGGCCCTGATGCCGGGCAAGGACCCCGGCGGCATCATCATCACCATGCTCATCGGCATCGGCGGCGGCCTGCTCGGCGGCTGGCTCGGCAAGGTGATCTTCGGCGTCGACTCCATCGACGGGTTCTTCGACCTCTCCACCTGGATCGCCGCGATCGTCGGCTCCATCATCCTGCTCGCCCTCTACCGCCTCCTCACCGGCAACCGGCGGCACTCGCACCGCCACGCGTGACCTCCTGACGGCTCGCGACCGCACGACCCGCACGGCTCCCTCCCCTTACACACGGGGCGGGAGCCGTCGGCGTGCGGGGAGCCGGGGCCCGGTCGTCCGCCCAGCCGGCCCGGCTCGGCGCGTACGGGCCCGGTCGTCCGCCCAGCCGGACCGGCTCGACGCGTACCGGGTGCACTCTCGCTCGCGGTCACGCGCGCCGCGGTCGGCCCGGATCTCCGCAGCGCCCGGGTATCCGTGGAGACTCCGGGCAGACGACACCCCATGCACGGACAACATGCGCGTCCCGCGAGCACCCTGTTCGGCTCCGCCCCCGCGATCCGGGCATCGCTGCCCGGTCGGACCGGCCCCAAGCACTCACGCCGAGGCCGGAGCACCGGTCGCTTCCGCCGCCGGATCCTCGCCTACCGGGCGATCGAGTTCCTGTCCACGCACCTCCCCGATCTGTCCGGCCCCGGCGAGGAGTGCCTGCTTCTCGTCCACATCCGCCAGGTGGTCGGCGAGGTCCACTATCGGATCTGCTCCGTCTGTTCCCAGGGTGTCATCAGCGCCGTCGTCATCGACGAGCGCTTTCACAGCAGCGGCCTGGGAACCCGGGCCCTTCTGCACCTGCGCTCCCGCCACCCCGGCATCGCCTGGAGCAGCGTGCTGAGCATGCGCACGACCCGCGACCTCTTCCGGCGTATGCGCATCTCCCCCCCTCACCTCGACCTCCCCGGCCTCCCCGACCTCCCCGACCGACCAGCGAGGGACGACTCCCCCGCCGCACGACGGGCACGCGTGTACCGCCGCCCTGCCGGCCGAGGGGGCGTCGCTTTCTCAGCCCCTCGAGTAAGTACGCGCCCTCGGGTCTGGCCCGTCCGGCCGCCGCCTTCCCGGCAGGGACCGAGAGGCCCCGAGGGTACCTATGTCGCCATACCTATGTTGACATAGGTGTCTCGTCTTCCCTACGATGCCGACATGCCCGAGCACAGCGCGTCCGTTCCGGACCTCGACCACGTGGCCGCCGGCCTCGTGGCGTGTCTCCCGACGCTGTCCCGGGCCCTTGAGCGCCACGTCGACCAGGACTTTCCGCACCCCAAGCCCTCCGAGGCCCAGCTGGCCCTCTTGCGCCACGTCCACGCCCACGACGGCGTCACCGTGCGGGAGAGCGCCGAGGCCCTGCTGATGAAGCCGAACAACGTCAGCGCACTGGTCCGGCAGCTGACGGAGCAGGGGCTGCTGGAGCGTCGGCAGGACACCGCCGACAAGCGCGTGGCGCACCTGCACCTCACCTCGACCGCCCGCAGGGAGGTCGCCGAGGTGAACCACCTCATGGGCACCCACGTCGCGCGTGCGCTGCGGACCATGACCGAGGGCGAACTGGACGCCCTCGGCTCAGCTCTGGGCGCGCTCGTGTCACTCAACCGGAGCCTTCACCACCCCGCCCACTGAGCACGCGCGCCGGACCCCCAGGTCCCGGTGCACGTCCTGCTGCGGGGCGCCGTCTCTCTCGCGCTCCGGTCTCCCCGTACCGGACGCGGGTTCCGTCGCCGTCGCGTCCGCGCCGCTTCTGTCATCCGTGCGTCCGCGCCGCTTCCCTCGCTTCCGCGGACAGGGCACGCCCCGTCCGCGCCTCCGTCATGACGTACAAAGGACAGGCACAGTCATGCCCTCCGGCACTCTCGACTCCCGGGCCTCGACCGCCCATGCCCCCGCCGCCGAGAAGTCGAGCGGCCCACGGGACAACCCGTGGCTCACCCTCATCGCCGTCGCGTTCGGCCTCTTCATGGTCGGCCTCGACGGATCGGTCGTGGCCATCGCCAACCCCGCGATCGGCCAGGACCTCGGCGCCTCCACCACCGACCTGCAGTGGGTGACCAACTCCTATCTGCTGGCCCTCGCGGCGGCCCTCATCCTCGGCGGCAAGCTCGGTGACCGGTTCGGACGCCGTACCGTCTACCTGATCGGCGTCGCCGGGTTCACCGCGGCGTCCGTGGCCATCGGAGTCGCCGGATCCATCGAGGGCGTCATCGCCTTCCGGGCCGCGCAGGGCCTGTTCGGGGCGCTCCTGATGCCCAACACCCTCGGTCTGCTGCGTGCGGTCTTCCCGCCGAAGAAGTTCGGGATGGCGGTGGGCATCTGGGCCATGGTCTCCTCGGTGTCCACGGCGCTCGGTCCCATCGTCGGTGGACTGCTGGTGGAACACGTCAGCTGGGAGTCCGTCTTCTACATCAACGCCCCCATCGGCGTCATCGCGCTCGCGTTCAGCGCCGTCGTCCTGCCGCAGAGCAGGAACACCACCGCCAAGGGCGAGAGGTTCGACGTGCTCGGAGTCGCGCTCCTGGCGCTCGGCCTGCTCGCCGTCGTCTTCGGCGTGGTCAAGGGCGAGACCTGGGGCTGGACGTCGTTCGGCACGCTGGGTGTGCTCGCGGCGGGCCTGGTGGTGCTGCTCGTCTTCGGCTTCGTCGAGACCCGCGTCGCCTCGCCGTTGCTTCCCATGCGCCTGTTCAGGAGCCCGGCGCTCACCATCGGCACGATCATCACCGCCCTGAACTTCTTCGTCCTGCTCGGCGTGATCTTCTTCGTCATGCTGTACCTGCAGAACGTGCGCGGCTTCACCCCCGTCGAGGCCGGTGTGCGCACCCTGCCGCTCAGTCTCGCCTCGGTCGTGGCGTCCCCGCTGGGGGCGGCCCTGACCGGCCGGTTCGGCCCACGTCTCACGATGCCGCTCGGCATGGCGCTCCAGGCCATCGCCTGCCTCCTCATGCTCGGCTGGAACCCGGGCTCCTCCTATGCGGCGATGTGGCCGCCGTTCGTCGCGCTCGGCCTCGGGGTCGGCATGGTGATGGCGTCCTCGTCCGACGCGATCGTCGGCAACGCCCCGGTCCAGGACGGCGGTGTGGCGGGCGGCCTCCAAGCGACGGCGCTGCAGATCGGTGGGGCACTCGGCACCTCCGTGCTCGTCTCCCTCATCAGCAGCCGGGTCGGCTCCACCCTGACCGGCGAACTGACCTCCGCCGGGGTACCCCTGTCCTCCGCGGCCGGTCTGTACGAGGCGAAGGACGCGGTGGCCATGGGCGTCGCCCCGGTCTCCGACCAGATGCCGACCCAGATCAGGGCCGCCGTCGCCGAGGGAAGCCACCAGGCGTTCATGAACGGTGTGCACACCTCCGTGCTGGTGGCCGGCGTGCTGTGTGTCGGCGGCGCCGTACTCGCCGCGGTCGGCGTGCGGCGTACCCCCGAGGCAGCCCGCCACCAAGGCTGACGCCCACGTTCAGGGCCCACGTTCAGGGCCCACGGAGGAGCCGGAGCGCGCTCACGTGCGCGTGCCGGCTCCTCCTGGTCTCGACCCCGGCCTCGGTCGGTCCGGCCGGACCATGGCCTCGCACGGGCACCCGTACGGCAGTCGGCGCCTCGACGAGTTCGGGGGAGCCCCCGCCGGCTCCGGGCGGGCGCCGGGCGTCAATAGAGTGAACCCCATGTCTGAGATACTGAGTTCGACGAAGACCGCCGCCGCGCTCCGCAGAACGGCCCGCGTCTCCGCCGAGTCGCTGCTGGTCGTGTTGATGGCAGCAGTGGCCCTGTGGATCCTGGGCCGGATGTGGTCGGTCGTCTGGCCGCTCATCGTGGCCCTGCTCCTCACCACCATGACCTGGCCCCTCACCCGCTTCCTGCGCAGGCTCGGGTGGGCGCCCGCCCTGGCCGCGGGCGTGGTCACCGTCCTCTTCCTCCTGACGGTCGCGGGCGTCGTCGCACTGATCGCGGTGCCGGTCGCGTCCCAGTCCGGAGAGCTCGCCGACGGCGTGGTCGAGGGCATTCAGAAGGTACGCGAGTGGGCTTCCGGGCCGCCGCTCAACATCGGGGACGACCAGATCTCCGGTGCCTTCGACACCGCGATGACCCGCATCCAGGACAGTGTCGGCAGTATGGTCACCACCGTCGTCTCGGGCGTGAGCACCGTGTTCAGCGGTCTCGTCACCGCCGTCCTGGCGCTCTTCCTGATGTTCTTCTTCCTCAAGGACGGGCCGCGCTTCCTGCCGTGGCTCACCCGTCAGCTCCCCGGCCGCCTGGCCACGGACGTCCCCGTCGTGGCCGCGCGCGGCTGGGACACCCTGGGTGCGTTCGTGCGCTCGCAGGCGTTCGTCGGTCTGCTCGACGCCGTGTTCATCGGCCTGGGCCTGTGGTTCCTCGACGTACCCCTGGTGCTTCCCCTGGCCGTGCTGACGTTCGTCTCCGCCTTCGTCCCGATCGTGGGAGCCCTCTTCGCCGGCCTGGTCGCGGTCCTCATCGCGCTGGTGTCGAACGGCCTCACCGACGCGCTCCTCGTGCTGGCGATCATCGTCGTCGTGCAGCAGCTGGAGGGCAACGTGTTCCAGCCCATGATCCAGAGCCGGGGCCTCGGACTGCACGCGGCGGTCGTCCTCCTGGCCGTGACGCTGGGAGGCAGCCTGGCCGGCATCGTGGGCAGCCTCCTCGCGGTCCCCGCGGCCGCGCTGATCGCGGTGATCTGGAACTACGTGCGCGAACAGCTCGCCACTCCCCCGGAGGAATCCGAGGTCGACGAGCCGCACACCGCCTCCGTCACACCGTCGTAGGACGCACGGAGGACGCACGGAGGACGAACCGACGCGGGACGCTCGCTCGTGGGGTGCGCTCTCGCGGGGCCCACCGATCAGCCGTCCCCCGGAAAGGCGTCGGCCCGTACGTGGGGCATGGGACCGCTCGTCACCCGGTACGGGTCGCCCGGTGGCCGCGCCACCGGGGTGACACGGACGGTGAGGGGTCCCGCCCACTCGTACCCGTTGCGCTCCCCGTGACGGGCCAGGTCGTCCGTCAGGACCTCGCCCACGTCGCCGTGGCCGTGGCGTATCAGCTCCTCGTGCACGTGGGCGTCGAGTTCCACCTCGTACGCGTTCGGGACGACCACTCTGCTCTCGCTGCACACCACCGCGTGTTGGTCGCATTCACGGTGCAGCGCGTCGAGCAGCTCGACGTCCTCACGGTGGCGCAACTTGGAGAGGAGGTTGTTCTGCCAGCGTTCCAGGGCTCGCTCCACCCGCGAGAGCCCCTCCCCGGCCGTGCGCCTCCCCTCCGGCCTCCCCGTCACCGCCGCCCGCGCAGCCGTCCGAGCAGCCTGCGCGCCTGCGCGCGCCTGCGCGGGTCGGCGGCGGCGCGACGGACCGAGGCGATCGCGCGCCGCCCTTGCGGTCCACGGGTGAACTGCTTGATGCGGGTGGTCAGTCCGGACACGGTTCCTCCTGGGGTCGGTGTCCCGTCCGCCTACCCGGGGAGACCGCGACCATGTGCCGGGGCACCTCACCCGGCGGGCCGAAGGGGTTCCCGCCCCGCTCGCGTGTTCATCTCCCTGTCACACCAGCCCCTTGCCGCCCGCTCGTACCGTCGTTCATGATCTGCGCCATGCCTCCGGACCTCCGTGCGACTCCCGGCCCGGCCACGCCCCTGCCTCGCCGGGTGCGCATCGGGTACGGGCTCGGCTCGCTGTGCACCGGCACGTTCGCCACCGTGCCCGGGCTCATCCTGCTCTACTACCTGACCAACGTTCTCGCCGTCCCCGCGGCCGTCGCGGGGTTCGCCGTCTTCCTTCCGAAGGCCTGGGACGTCCTGATCAACCCGATCGTCGGAGCGCTGTCGGACCGCAGCCGGCTGCGCGGCGGCCCACGCCGGCCGTTCCTGCTCGCCGGGGCGTGCACCCTCCCGCCGCTCTTCGCGCTGATCTTCGCGGCGCCCCCACTGCGCGGCGCCGCGGCGGCCGGCTACGTGGCCGTGCTGTTCCTGCTCGCCGCCACCGCGTACGCCGTCTTCCAGGTGCCGTACGTGACGATGCCGGCCGAGATGACGGAGGACGCCGACGAGCGCGGCCGGGTCCTCGGCTGGCGCGTGGGGTTCCTCGGCGTCGCGATCCTGCTGTCCGGGGCGCTCGCCCCCGCGATCGCCCACGCCGACGGGGACACCCCGGCGGGCTACCGGCTGATGGGGATCGCCGTCGCCGCGCTGCTGGCGCTCGGCATGTTCGGCGCGTGGTTCGCGACGCGCTGGGCCCCGGAGGCGGCCCGCAGCGAGGCCGAGCCCTCGCTGCGGGCCCAGCTGGCCGTCGCCCGCGAGAACCGGTCCTTCCTCCACCTCGTGGGCATGTGGACGCTCCAGGCCCTCGCCATCGGAGTCATGCTCGCCGCGGTCCAGTACTTCGCCACGTACACGCTGGGCTCCGCCACCGCCGTCACCCCGCTCTTCGCGTCCCTCATCGGACCGCTCGTCCTCGTCATGCCGCTGTGGAACCGGATCGCCCGCCGACTCGGTGTGAAGGCGGCGCAGTGGTGCGCCTCTCTGCTGTTCCTCGCCGGGACACTCCTGCTCTCGCTCACCCCGGTCGCCGGGCCGGGCGTCGGGTACGGCGCGGTCGTCGTCATCGGCATCGCCTACGCGGGGCTCCAGCTGCTGCCGCTGAGCATGCTGGCCGACACGCTCGCCGCCGACGTGGTCCGCACCGGCAGACGGAGGGCCGCGACCTTCACCGGCCTGTGGACCGCCGCCGAGACGCTCGCGTTCGCCCTGGGAGCGGGGGTTTTCGCGTTGGTCCTGGCCCTGACGGGATTCCGGTCCTCGGACGCGGAGCACCAGGTCGCCCAACCCGACGCGGCGCTGGCCGGCATCTCCGCGGGCATGAGCCTGCTGCCCGCGCTGCTCGCCGCCGCGAGCCTGTGGCCCCTGCACCGCTACCGCGAGGCCCCGGCCGAAGAACCCGCGCCTCCGCGTCCATCCGTACCCGAACAGGCCGCCCCGCAGCAGGAAGTGACGACCGACCGTGCCGACTGAACCCCTCCGTTCCCTGCCCTCCGGCCGCCCCGCCGACGAGGTGCTCGCCGAGCTCGGCGCGCTGCGTGCGGCCGACGCCCCCACGCGGGGCGGACGCACCTTCGCCTACGTCTACGACGCGGGCCTCGAAGGGCTCGACGAGCTGGCCGCCGCCGCGTACACGGCCTTCGCGACCGTCAACGGACTCGACCCGACCGTCTTCCCGAGCGTGGCGCGCCTGGAGAACGACGTGGTGGGCGCCGTCGCGGCGCTCCTCGGCGCACCCGGCGCGCAGGGCACCTTCACCAGCGGCGGGACGGAGAGCATCCTGCTCGCCGTCAAGACGGCCCGTGACCACGCGCGGGCCGAACGAGGGATCACCGCGCCGCAGCTCGTCCTCCCGTCGACCGCGCACGCCGCGTTCCACAAGGCCGCGCACTACCTGGGGGTGGAGACGGTCGTCGTCCCCGTCGACCCGGGCACCTTCCGCGCCGACGCGACGGCGATCGCGGCCGCGATCACGGACCGCACCGCCCTGGTGGTCGCGTCGGCCCCCTCGTACGCGCACGGGGTGATCGACCCGGTGGCCCGGATCGCCGCTGCCGCCGCCGCGCGGGGCGTCCTCTGCCACGTCGACGCGTGCATCGGTGGCTGGATCCTGCCTCATCTGCGGCGTGCCGGGCGGAAGGTCGAACCCTTCGACCTGTCGGTGCCCGGGGTGACGTCGCTCTCCGTCGACCTGCACAAGTACGGATACGCCGACAAGGGCGCCTCCGTCGTGCTGTACCGGGACGCGGCGCTGCGCCTGCACCAGTACTTCGCGCACGCGGGCTGGCCGGGATATCCGGTCGTGAACCCGACGGTCCAGGGGACGAAGCCGGGCGGCCTGCTGGCCCAGGCGTGGGCCGTCCTGCGGCACGTCGGCGACGACGGGTACACCGCTCTGGCCGGGCGGGTCGCCGAGGCATCGGACCGGCTCCTGGCGGGTCTGCGGGCGCTCCCCGGTGTACGGGTGCTGGGCGATCCGGCCGCCGGACTCGTGGCGTTCACGGTGCTCGGGAACGCACCCGGGGGCGCGAACGGGGGCGGCGCCCCATCAGCGGGCGGTGACCAGGGCGCGGGCGGCGGCCAGACCGCGGGGAGTGACAGCGACCGGGGCGCGGGGAGCGACCGGGGCGCGGAGGGCGGGGCCGACCTGAGCCTGCTGCTGCACCTGGCCGACGAGATGCGCGAGCGCGGCTGGTACCTCCAGCCACAACTGTCCTTCGACGGCCTTCCGCCCAATCTCCACCTGACGCTGACCCCGGCGACCGTGGACCAGGTGGAAGCGCTCCTCGACGATCTCGCGGCGGCCCTGGACTCGGCGCGCGCCCTGCCGCCGGTGAGCGTCGATCCGGGCCTCGCCGACCTGGCCGCGCAGCTCGATCCGGCGACGCTCGGGCCGGACGACATCGCCGGAGTGCTGGCCTTCGCGGGACTCGACGGCGACGGTGGCCTGCCCGCGCGTACGGCGCCCGTGCTGGTGCTGCTCGACGCGCTGCCGCAGCCGCTGAAGGAGCGGCTCCTCGCGGAGTTCATCGGGACGATCTTCCGAATCTGACCCCGCCTCGGCTCTCCCCTCCCCCACACCACCGCCTCGCACGCCGGGGGCGCCACCGGCGAACCCCTGGTCGGCTCCTTCCGGCCGCCACGTTTCAGGAGCGCGTTCACGGATATACGGCGTTCCGTCAGGGACATCACCTCTCCGAGAGGGACGCCGCAGCACTGACCCGCATACCGATACCGACGCGAGCCCCGAACCTTCCCGGATCGGGGCCGCGGTGTGCGTGAGCCGTTGACGACTGAGGGAGGGCCCGGATGAAGTCCACCGGGATAGGCAGGGGCGGGGCCGGGCGTCGCCCTGCGGCCATCGGGCGCGATCTGGTGCTGACCGTGGGGCTCGTGGGGATATGCGTCGGGGGTCTGGCCCTCTTCGTCAAGGCGGCCCAGGCGGCGGGAAGCCGCGGATCGGGGGTCGCCGTCGCCGTCCTCGTGGCGCTCGGTGCCCTGGGTGTGCTCGCCGTCGTGCTGGCGGTGATCAGGAGGAGCAAGGGGCCCGGCCGGAACCACGAGCACGTTCACCCCGTCGGCGCGCCGGACCAACCGGTCCTCGCCCCGGAGGTTCCCGACGTCGGGCCCGAGGCCCTGGATCACGCGGCGGTCGACGCCGACGGCTTCGAGCACGCGGTGGCCGCGCTCTGCGCGCGGGACGGCTGCACCGCCGTGGAAGTGGTCGGCGGAGCGGGCGACCTGGGCGCCGATGTGGTCGCCGTGACAGCGGACGGCCGGCGCGTCGTACTCCAGTGCAAGCACTACGCGGAGGACAACCGCGTCGGCTCCCAGGATCTGCAGAGGTTCGGCGGCACCTGCTTCACCATCCACGAGGCGGATGTGGCCGTCGTGGTGACCACGAGCTCCTTCACGGCGCCCGCTGTCGAGTACGCCGCCACCTGCGGGATCGTCTGCGTGGACGGGGAGGCGCTGGCCGCCTGGACGGACCAGGTCGCGGCCGCCCCCTGGGACGCGCTCTCCACGGAGCCGACCGCGCCCGTCCCTGTGCCCGACCCGGCCTGAGCGGCGGCCGCGTACGCGGCCGGGCGAGGCGACGTCATCTTCGCCCGGCCGCGCGTGCCGAGATCGTGGCGGGTGCGTCAGTCCACCGGCTCGTCCGCGGCGGAATCCTCATGCCCCTCCTGGGCGGCGTCGCCGTCCTCACCGCCCCTGCGTCTCGTGCCCGCCACATCGGTCTCGGGCAGCTCGCTGTCGGGCCAGTCCGGTACGGGTATCGCCAAGGGGTCCTCTCCCTCCTCCGCCTGCTGGTTCTGCGGGTCGCGGGGGAGCGGCTCCTCCGTCCGATCGGGCTCGTCCGGCGTGTTCATACGGCTCACCTTCCTCTGACTACGGTTCTTCGCAGGTGAAGACGGACTCTCTGCGTCGGCTCCGGCCCGAGCGGCCCTGGCAGACCGGGACGGGCTCCGCCCTTGGCTGCTGACCCGTGTGCCGTGCGGCAAACCTCGCCGCCCGCCCCCGTGCCCTTTCGGCCATCGACCCCGCACAGCAGGACGTGGCGCCGTCCGCCGGGCCGTGGTGAGGCCGTCGGGGGCGCTCACGCGACGAGGGCTCGGCGGAGCCTGGATCAGGGCCGCGGGACGACCGCGGACGGGCAGGGCGATCACGCTCCGCGTGGCGCGCGCACGGCCCGCACCCCTACCTGGTGCGGGCCGTGCGCGCGGTCCGGCGGGCCCGCGACACGAGGGGGGAGAGCGGCCGCAAGCCCGGCGGCGAGAGCAGTCCCATGTGCTCTCGCCGACCGTCTGCCCCCGAACCCGCCGAGCATGCGCACCGCATCCGGACTTCTCCGGCCAGGGGGTTCCCGATGGCCGCCGCGCCGGGCACGGGCCCGCGCCCGGAAGGCCTTACCGCCACGTCCTGGGCCCGGCTGCCGTGTCCCGGGCCCGACCGCCATGCCCCGGGCCCGACCGCCGCGTCCATGGCCCGACCGCCGTGTCCGCAGAGCGGCCTCCCCTACGCCGTTCGGCGGACATCGAGGAAATATCGCGAGGGAGGCGGGGAAGGGGATGTCGGGCAGCAGGTCACCCCATCCACCGACGGAGGAGCGAGCACCGTGGACCGTACCGAAGCGACCGGCGTGGGCGCGGCCGCACACGAGAGCGGCGCGGCGGGAGGTGGGGCCTTCACGTCGGCCGTCTCCCTCCAGGTCAACGGAACCACGCACAGCCTCCCCCTCGACCACCGCACGACCCTCCTGGACGCCCTGCGCGAGCACCTGGACCTCACCGGGGCCAAGAAGGGCTGTGACCACGGGCAGTGCGGTGCCTGCACGGTGCTCGTGGGCGGGCGGCGTGTGAACAGTTGCCTGCTGCTCGCGGTCTCGTGCGACGAGCCGGTCACCACGATCGAGGGCCTCGCCGAAGAGGGCCGTCTCCATCCCCTCCAGGAGGCGTTCGTCTCCCGGGACGCCCTCCAGTGCGGCTACTGCACTCCCGGTCAGATCTGCTCGGCCGTCGCCCTGCTGGACGAGGCGGCGGCCGGGCACCCCTCCCACGTGACACCGCCGGACGAGCCCCCCGGCCACGGCCCGGTGACCCTCACGCCGGAGGAGATCCGTGAGCGCATGAGCGGCAACATCTGCCGCTGCGGGGCCTACCCGAACATCGTGGACGCCATCGAGGAGGTCGCCCGGTGAAGCCCTTCGGATACCTGCGGGCCGAGCGCACCGAAGAGGCGCTCGCCGCGTTCGCGGCCCACCCCCGCGCCCAGTACCTCGCCGGCGGGACCAACCTCGTCGACCTGATGAAGCTCGGGGTGGCCGACCCGGCGTTCCTCGTCGACATCAGCCGGCTGCCGCTGGACGGCGTCGACGAGACGCCCGACGGGGGCCTGCGCATCGGGGCCACCGTGCGCAACAGCGACCTGGCCGTCCACCCCCTCGTGCGGACCCGCTACCCCGTGCTGTCGCAGGCGCTGCTCGCCGGCGCCTCCGCACAGCTCCGCAACGCCGCCACCACCGGCGGCAACCTCCTCCAGCGCACCCGCTGTCCGTACTTCCAGGACACCTCCAAGCCGTGCAACAAGCGCGAACCGGGCACGGGCTGTCCCGCTCGCGAGGGGGTCCACCGCGACCTCGCGGTGCTCGGTCACTCCGAGCGGTGCGTCGCCACGCACCCGTCGGACATGGCGGTCGCGCTCGCGTGTCTCGACGCGCGGGTGCACGTACTCGGAGCAGACGGCGACCGTACGGTGCCGGTCACCGAGTTCCACCGGCTGCCGGGTGACCGGCCGGAGCAGGACACCGTCGTCCGCCCCGGTGAGCTCGTCACCGGCGTGACGCTCCCACCCCCCACCGGGGCCCGCAGCGCCTACCGCAAGGCCCGTGACCGAGCCTCCTACGCCTTCGCGCTCGCCTCCGTGGCCGCCGCCGTGGCCGTGGAGGACGGCGTCGTTCGCCACGCCGCCCTCGCCTTCGGCGGGCTCGCCCCCAAACCGTGGCGGGCCCGCGCGGCCGAGGCGGTACTGCTCGGAGCGCCCGCCACGGCGGAGACGTACGAGCGGGCCGCCGACGCCGAACTCGCCGCCGCCCGGCCGCTGCGCGACAACGGCTTCAAGGTGCCGCTCGCCCGCAACCTCGCCGTCCGTGTGCTCACCGATCTCGCGTCCCGCCCCTGAGGAGGTCAGGCCACCGTCATGCCCCCGACTCCCCCGCCCCAGGCCCCGCCCGTGTCCGATGCCGACGCCGTCCGTCGCGACGCCCGGCAGAAGGTGACCGGCACGGCCCGTTACGCCGCCGAGCACACTCCGCCCGGCTGCCTCCACGCCGTGCCCGTGCCCGCCACCGTCGCGCGCGGCAGGATCGCCGCCGTCCACGCCGACGAGATCCTGCGGCGGCCCGGCGTGCACGCGGTCCTCAGCCACGAGAACGCGCCGCGTCTCGGCAAGGCCGAGGACCCGACGCTGGCGCTGCTGCAGGACGAGCGCGTCCCGCACCGAGGCTGGTACGTCGCCGTCGTGGTCGCGGACAGCCTGGAGAACGCGCGCGCGGCCGCCGACGAGCTGCGGATCGAGTACGTCACCGAGGACCACGACCCGGGACCGCCCGCCGGCCATCCCCGGCTCTACACCCCCGAGGAGGCGAACGGCGGCCACCCGGCCGTACGCGAGCGCGGGGACTTCGACGCGGCCTTCGCCTCGTCCGCCGTGACGGTCGACGCGACGTTCACCCTGTCCGCGCTGCACAACCATCCGATGGAACCGCACGCCTCCACCGCGTGGTGGGAGGACGACGAGCTGACCGTGTACGACTCCAGCCAGGGGTCGACGACCGTACGAGGCGTGCTCGCGCAGCTGTTCCAGGTGCCCGAGCACCGCGTGACGGTCGACTCCTCGTACGTCGGCGGCGGCTTCGGCTCCAAAGGCACCCCGCGGCCCCAGGTCGTGCTCGCCGCCATGGCCGCCCGCCACCTCGGACGGCCCGTCAAACTGGTCCTCCCCCGGCGCGAACTCGCCGCCGTCGTCGGCCACCGCGCCCCCACGGTCCAGCGTGTCCGCCTCGGCGCGGACGCCGACGGTGTGATCGGCGCCCTCGCCCACGAGGTCACCACCCAGACGTCCACGGTGAAGGAGTTCGTCGAGCAGGCGGCCGTACCCGCCCGCACCATGTACACCTCGCCCCACAGCCGGACGAGCCACCGGGTGGTGGCTCTGGACGTGCCCACGCCCTCGTGGATGCGTGCCCCCGGCGAGGCGTCCGGCATGTACGCCCTCGAATCCGCCATGGACGAGCTGGCCGTCGCCGCGGGCGTCGATCCGGTCGAACTCCGGCTGCGCAACGAGCCCGCCACCGAACCCGACAGCGGCAGACCGTTCAGCAGCAGGAACCTCGCGGAATGTCTGCGGGAGGGCGCCCGACTGTTCGGCTGGGCGGACCGCGATCCCCGGCCGGGGGTGCGGCGGATCGGCGACCGGCTGACCGGCACCGGGGTGGCGGCGTCCACGTACCCGTACCTCCTCAGCCCCTCGACGGCCTCCGCGCACGCCGCACCGGACGGCAGCCACCTCGTGCGGATCAACGCCACCGACATCGGCACCGGCGCCCGAACGGTTCTCGCCCAGGTCGCCGCCGAGGCCCTCGGCGTCCCGTCGGCCTCGGTGCGCGTGGAGCTCGGCAGCAGCACCCTGCCGGCCGCTCCGCTCGCGGGCGGTTCCTCGGGGACCTCGTCCTGGGGCTGGGCCGTCCACAAAGCCTGCGCGGCGCTGGCCGACATGCTGCGCGCCCACTCCGGCCCGCTCCCGCCCGAGGGCCTCACCGCGCACGCGGACACCGCGGAGGAGGCAGGGCAGGACTCCCCGTACGCCCGGCACGCGTTCGGCGCGCAGTTCGCCGAGGTCGAGGTGGACACCGTGACGGGTGAGGTACGGGTCAGCCGTCTGCTCGGGGTCTTCGCGGCGGGCCGGGTGCTCAGCCCGCGCACCGCGCGCTCCCAGTTCATCGGCGGCATGACGATGGGGCTGGGCATGGCGCTGACAGAGGGCAGCACCCTGGACTCCGGGTTCGGGGACTTCGCGGAGCGCGACCTGGCCTCCTACCACGTGCCGGCCTGCGCCGACGTGCCGGCGATCGAGACGCACTGGCTGAACGAGGAGGACTCCCACCTCAACCCCATGGGGAGCAAGGGGATCGGGGAGATCGGAATCGTGGGCACGGCCGCCGCGATCGCCAACGCCGTCTACCACGCGGTGGGTGTACGCCTGCGGGAGCTGCCCCTGACTCCGGACCGGCTCCTTCCGCACCTGCGCGCCTGAGCCGCCGCGCCGATCCGGCACTGACCGCTCACCACTCGCCACTCGCCACTCGCCACTCGCCACCGTCGCCGTCACTCGCCACCGCCGCCGGCCCCTTCCTGGCACCGGAGTGGGTGTGTTCACGGACGCAGGACGGGAAACCCGGCCTTGGCCCACAGGGCACGGAGGTCGGCGACGGACCGGACGTCGGTGGGCGGGGCGGCGACGCCCGCGTCGTCGGTGCTCCACAGGGCGGCCCGGGTGGTGAAGCGGTCGACGGCCGGCCAGCCCGGGTTTCCGGTGGTGGCGAAGTCGACCCAGGCGCGCATCATGCGGCGCGCCAGTTCACGGTCGGCTGACGTCGGTGCGCCGCCGATGAGGAAGGCCAGGTGCTCGCTGTCGAGGTTGCCGAAGGCGAAGGGGATGTCCGCGCAGTGCCATGCCCGCACGACCCCGTGCGGCCCGGTGCGCCGCCGGTCGAAACGCGACAGGAACGCCCTGCCGCCGGCCTCGGCGTGGAGTTCGGCGAGTCGGTGGGTGTACTCGCCGAAGAGCAGATCGCCGAAGACGGCGAGGTAGACGTCGAGCACCGGAGCGTCGGGCATCGCTTCGCGGTAGCCGGCCACCAGGCCGTCGGGGAGCCCGAAGTCCTCGGCGAAGAGGGCGAGCTGTTCGTCGGTGGTGATCTTCGCGCAGCTGCCGACGGCGTCGAGCAACCAGTACTCCTCCGTGGTGTGGCAGACCAGCAGGTCAACGCCTCGGGTCGCACCGGCGGCCATCCCGGTGAGGGGGTCGGTGGGCAGGACGTCTCCGTCGAGCACGGGGGCGTAGAGCGAGGGGTCGTAGTGGCGCGATCCGGAGGCGGGGTTCCGCCGGTAGGCGTCGACCACCTGGTCGGAGGCGCGGACCAGGGCCTGTGGAGTCGCGGATGCCAGGCCCTCTGCTGTGGCGGGACAGCCCGCCGCCGCGGCCACCTCGCGGGTGGTCGCCGCGGCGATGTCGAGGGTGTAGCACGGGCTGGCGGCGCTGTGGGCGATGGCGCGGTGGAACAGGCCACGGGCCCGGTCCATCACCATCAGGCAGGCGACCGAAGCCGCTCCGGAGGACTGGCCGGCGACGGTGACGTTGTCCGGGTCGCCGCCGAAGACGGTGATGTTCTCACGCACCCAGCGCAGGGCCGCGACCTGGTCGAGCAAGCCCCGGTTGTCGGGGGCGGCGCCGGGGACGTGGCCGAAGCCCTCGAAACCGATCCGGTGGTTGAGGGTGACCACGACCAGACCAGCCCGGGCCAGTTCGGTCCCGTCGAAGTCGGGCTGGGCCGAGGACCCGAAGGTATGGGCGCCGCCGTGGATCCACACCAGGACGGGCAGGCGGCGCCCCTCCGGAGGCACCGACGGGGTCACGGGAGGAGGCACCGACGGGGTCCAGACGTTCACCGTGAGGATGTCCTCGTCACCGGGGGACCACACGGGGGCGCCGGGCAGTTGTGCCGACTGCGGTGCGACGGGGCCGAACTCCGTGCAGTCCCGTACGCCGGTCCACGCCGCTGCGGGGAGGGGCTCCCGGAACCGGTTCGCGCCGAACGGCGGGGCCGCGTAGGGGATGCCGAGAACGGCCGCGACGTCGGCCGCGGCCCGAAACCCTAGGACCGAACCGTTCCGCGTCCTGAAGATGTCCATGGAGACTGCCTTTCGCTACCCGCCCGGTCGCCGGGGACGGGTTCAGCCTCGCATCGTGCGGCGCGTCACCTCCAACACCGAGATCGCGCCGATTGACGCACCGGCGATGTCAATTCCCGCCCTGTCCATGGCGTCAGAGGTCGCTGTCGATCCCGGTGACGGCGGGCGGGCCGAGCGGAGCGTCGGCTTCCTCGACGCCCGCCTCCCTGAGCGCCTCGGAGACCAGCCGCGTGGCGTCCAGCTTGGCCTCGTACTGGTCCGCGGCCTGGACTTCGAGGCGGATCGCGAAGGTCCCGTCCTCGTTCAGCGTGAGCAGGTCGACGTCTTCGCTCTCGCTGATGTCCGTGTGCCGCGAGGTCAGCTTCCGTTCGAGAGTCGCACGCTCGGAGGTGGTGATGTCCGAGAGGAACGTGCCGGGCACGGTGATGACGAAGGTGGTCACGACGTCTCCTCGTATGGGGTGGACTTGCTGATCGTTCTGCTTCCTCCCCATGTACCCCGATCGGCGCGGTCCATCGGAGGCACGTCGGGTTCTTCACACCGGCGGGGCAGAGTGCGCGAGAGGAGGGGCGGACCGGTCAGGTCCGCCCCTCCTCTCGTCCCGACTGCGCGAGCCGATCAGCCCCGGGGGCCGGCTCCCCTCACGCGACCGCCAGGGCGGTCACGCCTTCAGGACGGTCGTGCCGTCACGGCAGGGTCCATTTCTGGTTGGGTCCGGTGTGGCAGGTCCACAGGTGCACGGGCGTGCCGTCGTTCCAGGTGCCGCCCGAGGCGTCCAGGCACTTGCCGGACTGCGGGTTGCGGACCGTGCCGTCGGAGGCCTGGGGCGCCCATTTCTGCGCCCCCGTGCCGTTGCACGTCCACAACTGGATCTTCGTTCCGTCGGCGCCGCCTCCCCCGGACACGTCCAGGCACTTGCCCAGCGCCCGCAGCGAGCCGTCGTCCGCGACCGTCCACGTCTGGGCGCTGCTGCCGTTGCACGTCCACACCTGGACCTTCGTCCCGTCGGCGGTCTGGGCGTTGTCGATGTCCAGGCACTTGCCGTTGACGCCCTTCACCTCCCCGGTGCGCGGGCCGGGCTGCTGTCCTCCGCTCTGCTTGACGCGGATGTTGCGGAAGGCGACGTCGTCGCCGTCCCCGTGGTTCTGGAGGCCGATGTGGCCCTGGCGCAGGCTCCGTGCGGGGTCGGTGTTGGTGAAGTCGTTGATCTTCCGGCCGTTCAGGAAGATCTCCAGGCGTTCG
This sequence comes from Streptomyces sp. Qhu_M48, assembly GCF_051305195.1. Lineage (NCBI taxonomy): Bacteria > Bacillati > Actinomycetota > Actinomycetes > Kitasatosporales > Streptomycetaceae > Streptomyces > Streptomyces sp. Qhu_M48. The sequence continues at coordinate 4,276,399 of NZ_CP195432.1, forward strand.
CCGGTGATCCTGAGCTCGTACGTGTTCCACTCCCCCGGCGGATTCAGCGCCGCGTCGCGTGCGGCGAGGTCGGCGGACCGGAAGCCGTAGACGGCGCCGGTGGTGCGGTCGGCCGCGTCGGTGGCGTCGATCTGGATCTCGTAGCCGTTGTTCACCGCGGACCACGGATCGTCGGAGGCGGGGAAGCCCAGGAAGACTCCGGAGTTGTCGTCCCCGGCGGCTCTCCAGTCCAGCTTGAGGGAGTAGTCGCCCGTGTACTCCTTCGCGGAGTACCAGAGCATGCCCAGCCCGCCCTGCGAGGTGAGGGTGCCGTCCGCGAGAGCGAACGATCCCGGTCCGGCCTGTTTCCAGCCGGCCGTGGACGAGCCGTCGAACAGGGCGGTGTAGCCGGTCTCGGGGCGGCAGTCGGCGTCGGTCATGCCGGCGGCCCACCGGATTCCGCCGAGGAGGTGCCGGCGGAAGGCGGTCTCGGTGTACGACTCGTCGGTGTGGCCGCCGCCGGTGTAGAAGGCCCGGCCGCCCCGGTAGTCCTTGCACCAGGCGATCGGGTGGTCGCCGGACATGTTCCCGCCCGAGTAGCTGGATTCGTCGAGGGAGGCCAGGACACGGGCGGTGGTACGCGGGTTGGTGCGGTAGTTGTACCACTCGTCGGTGCGCTGCCAGGTGGCGCCCAGGTGGGCGGTGGCGTCGTGCGCCCGGTCCTCGACCTTGACGACGGCGGGCTGGATGGCCGGATGGGAGTGGAAGAGCGCTCCGGCGAGTCCTTCGTAGAAGGGCCAGTCGTACTCGGTGTCGGCGGCGGCGTGGATGCCGACGTATCCCCCGCCGCCCTGCACGTACTGTTCGAACGCGGTCTGCTGGGTGGCGTTCAGGACGTCACCGGTCGTCGACAGGAAGACGACCGCCTTGTACTGGGCGAGGTTGCCGGTGGTGAAGGCCGCGCCGTCCTCGGTCGCGTCGACGGTGAAGCTGTTGGCCGTGCCCAGGCCGCGCAGGGCCGTGAGACCGTCGTCGATCGAGGAGTGCCGGAAGCCGGCCGTCCTGGAGAAGACGAGGATCTTGTACGCCGGGTCCGCGGCCGCGTGGGGGGCGGTGGCCGTGGCGGCGGGCTCGCCCGTCACCACGGTCGGGGGTGCGGCGAGGGCCGCGGCCTGCGGGGAGAGCGTGAGCGCGGCGCCGACGAGCAGGCCGAGCATCGCCTTGAGGTGGGTGCGCATGGGTGTCGCCTCCTTTCTACGGCAGGGTCCACTTCTGGTTGGGGCCGGTGTGGCAGGTCCACAGGTGCACGGGTGTGCCGTCGTTCCAGGTGCCGCCCGAGGCGTCCAGGCACTTGCCGGACCGCGGGTTCCGGACCGTGCCGTCGGCTGTCTGCGGCGCCCACTTCTGCGCGCCCGTGCCGTTGCACGTCCACAGCCGGATCGCGGTGCCGTCCGCCGTACCTCCGCCGGCGACGTCGAGGCACTTGCCCAGGGCTCCCAGCGAGCCGTCGGCGGCGACGGTCCACTTCTGGGCGTCGCTGCCGTTGCACGTCCAGAGCTGTACCTTCGTGCCGTCCGCGGCGGCGCCGCCGTCCACGTCGAGGCACTTCCCGTTGGCGCCCTTCACCTCGCCGGTCCGGGTGGCCGCGCCGGAGGTGGTGAAGGAGAACTCGTCCACGTCGAAGAGCGAACCGGCGCCGCCCTTGAAGACGAGGTGGAGCGAGGTGGATCCGGCGGGCTGGCCGGTGAGCGGGGCCGTGACGTCCTGGAAGGTCTCCCAGCCGCCGGTGACGGGAACGGTCGCCGTGCCGAGGAGTGTGCCGGTCGGGGATCCGGCGCGCACCTCGATCGTGCCGCCCGTTCCCCCGGAGGAGACCCGTGCGGTGAACGTGCCGGTGTTCCGCAGGGCGTAGGGCGTGAAGGCGATCCAGTCGCCGTTCTCGATGTAGCCGACGGTCTTTCCTCCGTGGGCGGGGGTGTGGGAGACGACCTGGACCCCCGAGGACGTCGAGTAGTGCTCGGCCTGCCGGTGGCTGGGCTGGACGACGTGCTGGTCGTGCGCGGTCAGCGCGGGTTGTCCGTTGGCCCCCTTGTCCGTGTACTCGGCGTCGACGACGCCGAAGATGTTGGCGTTGGGGTCGTGCTCACCGTCCGCGAGCGTCTGCAGGGTGCCGGTGCATCCGGTGGCGGAGGTCTGCGGGTGTCCGTGGCTGTCGTGGCCGACGATGAAGGTGACCTTCACCTTGGAGCAGTCGATCGTGCCGTCCTCGGGGTCGGTGACGGTCACCTTGAACGGGATCGCCGCGCCGAAGTCGTAGATGCTGCCGTCGAGGGGCAGGTCCAGCCTGACCGTGGGCGCGGTGTTCCCGACCGTGATCTGCACCGAGGCCGTCGCGGACCTGCCGGTGGTGTCGGTGGTCCTGAGCGTGGCCGTGTACCGGCCGTTGGCGACGTATGTGTGGGAGGGGTCGGCGGCGGTCGAGGTGGAGCCGTCGCCGAAGGTCCAGGCGTAGCTGAGGGCGTCGCCGTCGGCGTCGGAGCTTCCCGCCGACGAGAACGTGACGGCCAGGGGCGCCGTGCCCGAGGTGATGTTCGCCTTGGCCTGGGCCACCGGGGCGTGGCCGCCCGTCACGTGCTCGATGCGGTACAGCGCGGAGTTGGCGTCGCCGTTGAAGTACCCGGTGCCGTAGTCGAGAACGTAGAGGGCGCCGTCGGGGCCGAAGGCCGTGTCCATCACCTGGGTGCCGCTCCAGGGGAAGGGATTGATCGTCTGCACCGTGCCGTCGCCGGCCGTCTCGACGCGCTTGATCCAGCGGCGGCCGAACTCGCCGGCGAAGAAGTCCCCGTCGTACTCCTGCGGGAACTTCACGTCGGAGGTGGAGGCGGCGTCGTAGCGGTACACCGGGCCCGCCATGGGTGACTCGGAACCGCCGCCGAACTCGGGAACCGAACCGCCGTTGTACGGGAGCCAGGCGGCCTGGGCGGGCGGCAGGTCGGTGAGGCCGGTGTTGCGGGGCGACGTGTTCCTGGGTGCGGCGCAGTTGAACGGGGCTCCGGAGGTGTTGGTGGCGAAGTCGTAGTCGGTGTAGGCGTCGTTCCCGCCGGTGCAGTAGGGCCAGCCGAAGTTGCCCGCCCGGGTGATCCGGTTGAACTCGACCTGGCCCTCGGGTCCTCGTCCGGGGTTGGCGGTGCCGGAGTCGGGGCCGTAGTCACCGAGGTACACGATGCCGGTGGCCTTGTCGACGCTCATCCTGAAGGGGTTGCGGAAGCCCATCGCGTAGATCTCGGGGCGGGTTCTGGCGGTGCCCGGCGGGAAGAGGTTGCCGCTGGGGATCGCGTAGGAGCCGTCGGCGCCGACCTTGATGCGCAGGACCTTGCCCCGCAGGTCGTTGGTGTTACCGGCCGAGCGCTGGGCGTCGTAGGCCGGGTTGCGGGAGGCCCGCTCGTCGATCGGGGTGAAGCCGTCCGAGGCGAAGGGGTTGCTGTCGTCGCCGGTGGAGAGGTACAGGTTGCCCGCGGCGTCGAAGTCGATGTCGCCGCCGACGTGGCAGCAGATGCCGCGGGAGGCGGGCACGTCGAGGATCTTCTTCTCACTGGCCAGGTCCAGGGTGCCGTCCGTCCTCAGGACGAACCTGGACAGCCGGTTCACCCCGTCGAACGGCGTGAAGGCGCCTGCCGATCCGTCCGCGGGGGCGTCACCGCCGGGGGTGGTGAGCTTGGGGGCGTAGTAGAGGTAGACGTGCCGGTTCGAGGAGAAGCCCGGATCGGCGGCGACGCCCTGGAGGCCTTCCTCGTCGTGGCTGTAGACGTCGACCTTGCCCGCCACGGTGGTGGTGCCGGCGGCGTTCGTCAGACGGAGGGTGCCGTCCCGCGAGGTGTGCAGGACCGAGCGGTCGGGCAGCACCGCCAGCGTCATGGGTTCGCCGGTCTCGGCCACCCCCTTGGCAAGCGTCACCTGCTGGAACTCCGGCGCGGCCGCGGCCGCGGCATCCCTGTCCCGGTGCGCCTCCGGTGCGGCCGCGGCCGCGGCGGGGCCGTCCCGCTGGGTCGTCGTGGCGGTGGCCGGGGACACCGGCAGGAGACAGCCGACGGCGCATGCCGCGGCGGTCAAGAGGACGCGGACGCGTCTGTGTCTGAGCGTTTTCGTGCGCACAGAGGTCTCCCGAAGTGGGGTGGGATGGCGGCAGCCGAGGGGACTGCCAGGTAGCCATCGACGCGCGCCGTCGCGTCGCGGGGGCCGGACACGGATCTCTGTGACCGGTTCGTTTCAAGGAAGTTAGCGGGCTTTGTCGGAGGGCGTAACCCCGCGCGCGCAACTTCTCACTACTTTCTCCCTACACGGGACAAAGTCCTTGTGACCTCCCAACAGGCCAGCACCGCATGGGCAGTTGAGGCACAGGACTCTCACGTGTGGTCCCGGCGCGGGCAGGGCGGCTCCACGAGGCCGGAACTTTTCGCGCACCGAGGACAAAGCATGGACGGTGACGGAAGAAGTCCCTACTGTGGCCGAGCGACGGCGCGGGCCCGCCCCTGGCCCCGTCCTCACCCACCTCCGTGTCCGGAGCGACGGCGCGCCCCGGCAGCGGTGGATTCCCGCTCACCCGATCGAGCCCCTCCCGCGTGAGGGGCCGTCAGGAGGTCACGTGCGTCCACGGCTGTATCCCCGTCACCCGGCCGGACGTCTGGTCGGCACACTCATGGCGTCGTTACTCACCCTCGGTCTGGCGGCGTCTCCCGCCCCCGCCGACGGCCCGGCCATCGCGGCCCTCCCCCCGCAGGTGCCCGGAGTCACGCTCCGCGTCTTCGACGTGCAGGTTCCTCTCAGTGACCTGTGCACCCTGAAAGCGGGCCAGACCCCCAACATCGACAAGCTGATGCCGGTGGTCGACTGGTCCACGGCCGGGGACTTCGGTCTGGAGACCCACTTCGTCACCCAGGTGATCGGCAACCTCGGAGCCCCGCAGGCGGGCGCCTACACGTTCCGCCTCACCAGCGACGACGGCTCCCGCCTCTGGATCGACGACCAGCTGGTGATCGACCACGGCGGTCTCCACGGGCCCGACCCGAAGGACGCGACCGTCGACCTGACGGCCGGTCCCCACGCCTTGCGCATCGAGCACTTCGAGCGTGACGGCGGTCAGCGGCTGACGCTGGCGTGGAAACCTCCCGGCGCCGCCGGCTTCGCCGTCGTCCCCACCACGGCCCTGAGCACGGACGCCGACGTCGTACGCGTGACCGCGCCGGGCCGCAAGGAATGCGAGGCCGGCACCGACTCCCCCGGCGACGGCCTGCCGCTGACCGGGGTCCACCCCGACTACACCCTCACCGACCTGCGTCCCGACGGCTTCGAACCGCAGGTCTCCGCGATGGACTGGCTGCCGGACGGCCGACTCGCCGTGACCACCTGGGGCGGCAGCAACAACAGCGTGGGCGAGGTGTACCTGCTGTCCCACGTCACGGGCAGCACAGGCCCGGACAAGGTCACGTTCAAGAAGGTGGCCTCGGGCCTCAGAGAGCCCATGGGTGTCAAGTACGTCGACGGCAAGCTCTACGTCTCGCAGAAACACGAACTGACCGAACTCGACGACACCGACGGCGACGAGGTCACCGACCGGTACCGGACCGTGGCGACCTGGCCCTTCGGCGGCAACTTCCACGAGTTCGCCTTCGGCCTGCTCCACAAGGACGGGTTCTTCTACCTCAACCTGTCGGTCGCCATCAACTACGGCGGCGCGACCACGAATCCGCAGCCGGCGGCGAACCGCGGGACCACCATCAAGGTGAACAAGCAGACCGGTGCGGTCTCGTACGTGGCCGGAGGACTGCGCACACCGAACGGCATCGGGTGGGGCCCGGAAGGGGAGCTCTTCGCCACCGACAACCAGGGGGGCTGGCTGCCGTCGTCGAAGCTGGTGCACATCAAGCAGGGCAGGTTCTTCCACCACTACACCAACCCGGCCGGGCCCTTCGACTCCCAGCCCGTGACGAAGCCGGTGCTCTGGCTGCCGCAGAACGAGATAGCCAACTCCCCGAGCACCCCCCTCCAGCTGACCGAAGGCCCCTTCGCCGGGCAGATGCTGTTCGGCGACGTGACCTACGGCGGCATCCAGCGCGGATTCCTGGAGAAGGTCGGCGGCGAGTACCAGGGCGCGGTCTTCCGCCTCACCCAGGGCCTCGAAGCGGGGGTGACCCGCATCAGCGTCGGCCCCGACGGCGCGCTGTACGCCGGAGGGCTGGGCGCGGGCGGCAACTGGGGCCAGGAGGGCAAGCTCGCCTTCGGCCTGCAGAAGCTGACACCGAACGGATCCCGGGCGTTCGACATCCGCGCCATGCGCGCCGTGCCGGGCGGTTTCGCCCTGGAGTACACGCAGCCCCTGTCGACGGAGACGGCGAACGACCTGGCGAAGCACTACAGGATCAAGCAGTGGCGCTACGCGCCGACCGCGGACTACGGCGGCCCGAAGCTCGACGAGGAGACCCTCACCGCGCAGTCGGCCTCGCTCTCCGCCGACCGCAGGACCGTCACCCTGACGATCCCGGGACTCAAGGCCGACCGTGTGGTCCACGTCCGCTCGCCCCGCCCCTTCAGTTCGGCGGCCGGGGAGCCCCTGTGGAGCACGGAGGCCTGGTACACGCTCAACCGTCTCCCCGGTGGGGTGTCCGGGCCGGGCGAGGTGAGGGGCGTCCGCAACAAGTGCCTGGACGTCGACAACGCCCAGACCGCCGACGGCACGAAGATCCAGGTGTGGACCTGCAACGGCACCGGCGCCCAGCAGTGGACGGTGCCCGGAGACGGCACGTTGAAGGTGCTCGGCAAGTGCCTGGACGTCTCCAACGGCGGCTCGGCGGACGGTACGAAGGTCCAGCTGTGGACCTGCAACGGGTCGGCCGCGCAGAAGTGGACGGCCCAGGCCTCCGACGGCACCCTCCGGAACCCGCAGTCGGGCAAGTGCCTGGACGCCTCGGGCGGCACCTGGAACGACGGCACGGCCGTCCACCTGTGGACCTGCCACACCGGCCCCAACCAGAAATGGATCCTGCCGTGACGTAGCGTGCGCCCCGGCCGGAGGACGGGGCGTGGCCGGAGGGCCGTCCACCCGGGCCACGCTCGGTCTCCGCCCCTCGCGGCCACCCCGGCCCGCTCGGCCGCCGGCGCCCGGGCCCTCGCGGCTCGGCCCGACAGGCCGGGCCGCTCGGCATCAGAGCGCCGGCGGGTCGGTGTCGCAGGTGGCGCGGCGCCGGCCGATGGTGACCAGCGCGTCCCAGAGGGCGTCGGCCTCCCCGCGGCGAATCTCGTGGATCGCCCCGTCGAGCGGTTCGGCGCCCGGGCCCAGGGGCCGATCCGGCTCGTCGGCGTCCCGGCGCAGGACGATCCCGGTGGGCGGATCCAGGGCGCGAAGATCCCGTACGAGACGGTAGCGGGCGAGCTCGGCCGCGGGGTGCGACAGATGGCGGGTGATCACCGCGATGTCGGGCAGCAGGACACGCGCCTGGGCCAGGGCGATCCGGGGCTCGAAGGCGTGGGCGACGATGCGGAAGTGCGGGCTGGAGTGGACGCGGGCGCGCACCGACTCCAACTCGGCGCCCTCGGGCAGGCCTGCTACCAGCACGGTCATCATTGGACCCATTGTCCCTCCATCGCTCCGCACGTGCCCGCGGCGCCGCCGGGCCGAGACCTCGCGCGGTTGCCTCAGCGCGGATCCCTCAGGGCGGGGCGCCGGGCGGGCGGATCTCGCGCAGCCGGTCCAGGCGGCGGATGACCGGTGTGGCGCTCGCGCCGTGGAGCAGCACGGACAGCGCCACCGTGGTCGCGGTGAGGGCCCACAGATCGCGGGCCTGTCCGTCGAATCCGTGGTGGCCGAGCGCGTACGAGAGGTAGAAGAGGGAGCCGATCCCGCGCAGCCCGAAGACCGCGGTGACCACCCGTTCCCGGGGGCCGGTGACGAAGCCGAGCTGCGCTATCCACCCCGTCACGGGGCGGATGACGACGAGGAGCACCACGGCGAGCAGGACCATCTCCCAGGTCAGTGCCGCGAGACCGTCGGTGACGAGGTAGTGGCCGAGGAGGAAGAGCAGTCCGGCGGTCAGGACGCGTTCGATCTGCTCGGTGAATCCGTGCAGCACCTTGTGGTAGCCGTGACCGCGCTCCGCGGCCCGTACGGCGCAGGCGGTGACGAAGACGGCGACGAATCCGTAGCCGTGGGCGAGTTCGGCGAGACCGTAGGAGAGGAACGTCGCGGCGAGCGCGACGAAGCCCTCCATGTGCTCGGACAGCCTGAGTGAGTGCGACCCGGCCCGGAAGAACATCCATCCCAGGAGTCGGCCGAGGACGAGGCCGACCGCGACGCCGATCGCCGCCTTCGCCAGGAGGTCGACGCCGAACCAGCGTCCCCAGTCCGCCTCTGCCCACATGCCGCCGGCGGCGGCGAGCGCGAGGGCGGCGAGGACGAAGGGGAAGGCGAGTCCGTCGTTGAGGCCGGCCTCGGCGGTGAGGGTGAAGCGGACCTCGTCCTCGTCGTCCTCGTCGTCGGTCGGCTCCCCCACCCGTACCTCCGCCGCGAGAACCGGGTCGGTCGGCGCGAGCAGTGCGCCGACCAGCAGCGCGGTGGCCCAGGGCCAGTCGAACAGCACCCAGGTGAGGACGGTCGTCGCGAGGACCGTCAGGGGCAGGGTGATGCCGATCAGCCGGCCCGGCCCGGCCCAGGCGCGCGGCCCGAAGGGCCGGTTCAGAGCGAGGCCCGCGCCCATGAGGGAGACGATCACGCAGACCTCGGTGATGTGCTCGACCCAGACCCGGTCCGTCACGGGGTCCAGCTCGGGCAGGGGGAGGGGCAGCAGACCGGCCACCGCACCGGCGGCCAGGAACACGATGGGCGTCGACAGGGGCCTTCGGCGTACGAGCCGGGGCAGGACGGCCGCGGCGAGCGCGCCGAGGCCCAGGATTGTGAAGACGGTGCCGGTGGAGGACAGGCTCTTCGCCCTTTCGCTCGCGGAACGGGCGGTCACCAGGTGACGCGGAGGTCGGTGCCCGGGGAGATGGAAGGGTCAGGGTCCGGGCGTCAGCACCACCTTGACCATGCCGTCCTGCTTTGCCTGGAAGTCCTCGTACGCCTGGGGCGCCTCCTCCAGCGGCAGGACGTGCGTCGCGAACCCGTCGACTCCCAGGGGGTCGCTGTCGTCGAGCAGTGGAAGGATGTCGTCCACCCAGCGCCGTACGTTTGCCTGGCCCATCCTCAGCTGGACCTGCTTGTCGAAGAGGCTGCGCAGGGGCACGGGGTCTACGGCGCCGCCGTAGACCCCGATCAGACTGATGGTGCCGCCGCGGCGCACCACGTCGACCGCCGTGTCGAACGCGGTCATGCTGTCCACGCCCACCCTGGTCATCAGCCTCCTGCCCAGGGCGTCGGGCAGCAGTCCCGTGACCCGCTGGGCTGCCTTGGTGACGGGCGCGCCATGGGCCTCCATACCGACGGCCTCTATGACGGCGTCCGTGCCGCGGCCACCGGTGAGGTCCCGTATCCGGTCACCGAGCCCGTCGCCGAGCTCGTTGAGGTCGAGCGTACGGACACCGCGCTCCCGGGCGCGGGAGAGCCGTTCGGGCACGAGATCCACGCCGATGACCTCGCCCGCTCCCCGGTGGAGGGCCACCCGGGCGGCCATGTCGCCGATGGGGCCGAGCCCGAGGACGGTCACGGTCCCCCCGGGCGGGATCTCGGCGTAGGCGACGGCCTGCCAGGCGGTCGGCAGGACGTCGGAGAGGTAGAGGTAGCGCTGGTCGGGGGCGTCGTCCGGCACCTTGATCGGCAGGGTGTCGCCGAAGGGCACCCGGAGGAACTCGGCCTGGCCGCCCGGAACCTGTCCGTAGAGCTTGGTGTAGCCGAAAAGGGACGCACCCATGCCGTACTCCGTGACCTGGGTGGTCTCGCACTGGGACTGCAGCCCCTGGCCGCACATCCAGCACGTACCGCAGGAGATGTTGAACGGCACCACCACCCGGTCGCCCGGCGCGAGGGTACGGACGCCGGGGCCGACCTCCTCCACGATGCCCATGGCCTCGTGCCCGAGGATGTCGCCGGGATCGAGGAACGGGCCGAAGAGTTCGTACAGGTGCAGGTCGGAGCCGCAGATGCCGGTCGAGGTGACGCGGACGATCACGTCCGTGGGGTCGGCGATCACCGGATCGGGCACGGTGTCCACCCGCACGTCGCGCTGTCCCTGCCAGGTCAACGCCCTCATGTCCTCACCTCACGCTCGTCGTCGCTTCCGTTCCCGCCCGGCTGCCCTCGGCAGGCCCGCCACACCGCGCCTGCCCGGGCCCGGCCGTCCCATGCGCCCCTCTCACCTCACCGGTTGACGATCTTGCGCACGTTCTCCACGCTGCCGCACCCCGACGCCAGCTGCTTCGCGCGCTCCTCGCGGAACGCGGCGGCCAGCTCGGCCCGACGTTCGTCGGGAACGTTCTCCCTGGCACCGTTGAGGATCGTCCGTTCCTCCTCGTCGATGTGATGGGAGACCGCCTCCACCAGGTCCTCCAGTCGGGAGTCCCAGGTGTCGGAGCCCACCTCCTCGACCTCCAGCAGGGCGAGGAGCGCCTCGTTCCCCTCCGCGTGTTCCTCCGTGCCGTGCTCCACTTCCTCGCTGTCGATGTCCCGGAAGCGCTTGAGGGCGCCGTAGACCTCGGACTCCTCCGCCTCGCCGTGCGCCACGAGCAGCGCCGAGAACTCCTTCAGCGCGGCGGCGCGGTCCGACTCGACGCTGCGCATGCGGCGGAACAGGTCCTCCATGGCGCGGTGATCCTTGAGGATGACCGCGACGACGTCCTGCTCTTCCTTGCTGCTGCCGGTACTCACCATCGTTCTCCTCGCTCGCTGTCGACGGTCGGCCTTCACTCCGAAGGCGCCGTGGTCTGTCGGCCGTCGGCTTCGATCGGCGGGTACCCCTGCCTCGTCGGGGCAACCGTGCTCACCCTCGGCAGGTGGCCGTGCCGAGCCGATCGGCCGCCTCATCTCGGCCCTTCCTCCCCGTGGCGCCGGTGGCCGTGGGGTCTCTGATGCCAGACACGCCCCGCCCCGAGGCCGGGACAAGGGATGCACCGCCGAATGGCCTCGCACCTCACCTGTTCGGGCATCTCCACCTGCTGTCGGAGGATCCCGATGGCAGGGTCGGGTGATCGACGCCCGTCTCGCCGGGAACGGGCGGAATGCGGCGGTGGGCTTGTCTCCGGCCACGCATCCGTCGGAACACGGAAGGGACACGTCATGCCTCGTGGGTCGAGCTCCAAGCGGGAGCGGCAGTACGAGCACATCAAGGAGAGCGCGAAGGACCGCGGGGAGAGCACTGAGCGCGCCGAGGAGATCGCCGCACGCACGGTGAACAAGGAGCGTGCGCGGTCCGGCGAGTCGAAGACCGCGAGCAGGTCCTCGACCCGGGACACGGCGTCGTCGAAGCGAGGTGGGCAACGGCCCGCGAGCGGTTCGAAGGGCCCCACGTACGACCAGCTGTACGAGGAGGCGAAGCGCCGCGGCATCCACGGTCGCTCGTCGATGAACAAGTCCGAGCTGAAGAAGTCGCTCGGCCACTGACCCGTCGATACCAAACAGAAGCCCACGTCGTCGGTCGATGTTCGGCGGATTCGAGCGAGGTGTCGCCGGTGCTCAGGAGACGAGCAGCGTGTCATGACGTTCGCGGAGGTGGACGATGAGCTTTCCCCTGCCCGACAGTGTCGACGCTCTCAAGGGCATGATCGGCCGCGAGATCACCGCCCTGCGGGCGGCCGTACGCCGGAACACGGAGCGCCCGCTCAACGGCTCAGGGGGTACGGAGCTGTCGTCGCCGCTGCAGTCGCTGGCCGTACTCCCGCCGTCGGCGGAGACGGATGGCGCCTCACCATGCCTGTGCGGCGTTCACGAGCCGGGCGGCAGCGGCGTCTGCTCGGTGCTCGCCGCGATCCCGGCCTCGGCCGTGCTGCTCGAACCCGTTCAGGACGACACGGGTGCTGTCCTGGACTTCCGGATCGTGGCCGGCAACCGTGTCCGGTCGGCGGACTGGCTGGAGGCTCCGGACCGCCAGGTCGGCCAGCGGCTCCTGGAGGCGCGGCCGGGCGCGGCGCACTCGGGACTGCTGGCGGCGCTGGCGGACGTCGTGGACACCGGCAAGCCCCTGGGCGGGCTGGTGGTGGACTACACGGAGCAGCGGCTCGGCCGGCTCCACCGGGCGCCGCTGTTGTACTCCGCCGCCCGGTGCGGTGGACAGGTCCTGGCGACGTGGCGGCCTGTGCAGAGCCAGGCGGAGCTCCTGACGATCGACGCGCAGTTCCTGGCGTCGATGGGGTGGGGAAACTGGGATCTGCTCTCCGGGAAGGTGACCTGGTCGGAGGGGCTCAGCCGGATCTTCCACGCCGATGTGCGCATGCCGTGGTCGCTGGAGCAGCTGTGCGACGCGCTGCTGCCGGACGACCTGACGGCGCTCGCGGAGTTCCTCAGCTCGGTGCTGGCGGGTGAGGAGCCCGCCTGGACCCGGATCCGCTTCATCGTCCTCGGCGAGGTCCGTACGCTCGACCTGCTGGGGCGCCCGGTCACCGGGACGGACGGCAGAGCCTGGGCGGTGAACCTGGTGGCCCGGGATCTCACGCCGCAGATCCGCAGTCGTCGACGGCTGGCCGAGACGGAGCGGGAGACGGACCGTCTGCGGCGGCAGACGGAGGCGGAGCGGAGGGTCGCCGACGCGCTGCGCGAGGCGATCCTTCCCACCCACTCCGAGGCGCTCGCGGCGGTCGGGCTGACGGTGGCGGCCTCCTACCGGCCGGCCGAGCCCGACGCGGCGGTGGGCGGTGACTGGTACAAGTGCCGGCTGCTGCCGGACGGCCGGGTACTGGTGGCGATCGGGGACGCGTCGGGCCACGGTCTCGACGCCGTGGCACGGATGGCCCAGCAGAGGCACGCGCTCGCGGGACTCGCGCAGACGGGTGCGTCGGCCGGCGAGATCACGACCTGGATGAACGAGCTGGTGTGCAGCGACCCGACGGGGCACACGGCCACGGTGGTGATCGGTCACCTCGACGAGGACAAGGTCCTGCACTGGGCCGACGCCGGCCACCCCGCGCCACTGCTGCTGCGCGACGGCCGGGCCGGGCCGCTGGGGACGGAGCAGCGCGGCCCGCTCCTCGGCGCCCTGCCGGGGTACGCGTACGAGACCTCGTCGACGCGGCTGCGGTCGGGCGATCTGCTGGTGCTCTACACCGACGGGATGGTCGAGCGCCGGGGCGAGGACGTGACCGAGGGGATCGCGCGGATGGCCCACGCGGTGGAGGCCGCCGCGCCGATGGAGCCGCGGACGCTGGTCGACGCGCTGCTGGCCGACCCCGACATCGCGGGCCACGAGGACGACGCGTGCGTGCTGGGAATCCGGGTGGACTGAACGAGCGACGCGGAGGGCTCGGCGGGTCCCTTCACGAGGTCTCGGCCGGTCCCTTCTCGGAATTCCCGTGCCGGATATGAGGAGAGGGGTTGCCGAGTACCGCCGCGCATGCCGGGTAGGCGGGCTATCGATCAGGAATTTCTGCACAGTCCGACCGAGGAGGCTTCTCGTGAGCATGGTGAAGGAATCCATAGACGTGAACGTCCCGCTGCACCACGTGTACAACCAGTGGACGCAGTTCGAGGAGTTCCCCCACTTCATGGAAGGTGTGCAAGACATCCGTCAGGTCGACGACCGGCACTGTCACTGGCGGACGAAGGTCGGCGGCGTCCAGCGTGAATTCGACACCGAGATCGTCGACCAGCTGCCGGACGAGCGGATCTCCTGGCGCACGGTGGGCGGCGACGTCAAGCAGAAGGGAGTCGTCACCTTCCAGAGCCTCGATGACAGCCACACGCGCGTGATCCTGGCCATGGACTTCCAGCCGGAAGGCATGGTGGAGAAGGCGGGCGACATGACCGGCGTGCTCGACCGCAGGGTCAAGGGCGATCTGAAGCGGTTCAAGGGCTTCATCGAGGAACGCGGGCAGGAGACCGGCGGGTGGCGCGGCCGGATCACTCCGGGAGAGGCGGACGCGGCCTCGGGTCCCACCGGGCAGGCAGGCCGTCCGACAGACGGGTGAGCAGCGGTTCACGGAGGCACGGAGCCCCGTCAGGCCCGGCGTAACCGGGCCTGACGGGGCTCCGGCGTGCCGGGCTGGAGACCTCAGGAGAAGGTGTCCTGGGGTGCGACCACGGTGAAGCGCGCCCCGTCGGGGTCGGCGAGGTCGACCCACCGGCTCGTCGTGGACGTACCCACAGGGGCGACGGCCCCGCCTCCCAGCCTCTTCGTGGCCGCGACGGCTCCCTCAAGATCCGGTACGGGGAAGTGGACGTGCCAGCGGGGGCGGATCCCGGGGTCCGGCGCCTCGTCGCCCGTGCCGCCGCTGATGCGCGCGACTGTGGCGTGGCCGTGGCGCAGGACGACGCGGTCATGCTCGTACGAGGCCACACAGCAGCCGGGTCCCTCCCCGGCCCAGCCGAGAACCTCCCCGTAGAAGACCGCGGCGTCGAAGGCCTCGCGCGTGTGCAGCTCCAGCCGGACCGGGGCACTGCCATGCCCCACCGACCAGTCGGGTACGACAGTCCCCTCCCAGAACCCGAAGACCGCCCCCGCCGGATCGGCGGCCAGCCCGGCACGGCCCGTACCGAAGGCGAGGGGCCCCACGGCCATGGTCGCGCCGCGCTCACAGATCCGTGCGGCGGTGACGTCGGCGTCCGCGACGGCGAAGTACGGCGTCCACGCCACCGGCATGTCCAGGCGCTCGGCGAGCGCGCCGATGCCCGCGACGGGCACGCCCTCATGGAGGGCGACCGAGAAGGCGTCCCCCAGGCCGCCGGCCCGGAATTCCCAGCCGAGGACGCCGGCGTAGAAGTGCTGCGCGGCAGCCAGGTCCCGGGCCATCAGACTGACCCAGCACGGAGCGCCCGCGATCTCATGGCTCGACGTAGACACGGCCGTCACCCTCGGATCACTCGTGCGGGACGGGACACTTCCACCGTAAACCCGACAGAAGGGTCGGGCCGCGAGGTGGGCACCCCGCCGGACGATGGCAGGACGACAGGACGGCAGGACCGACCTGAACTCGACAGGCGAAACACCCCTGTACGTCCTAGATTGTCATCGTCACTGGTTCCCCACCCAAGAAGGACGGGTCATGGCTGACAAGGGCCGCACGGACAAGGTCAAGGGCAAGGCGAAGGAAACGGTCGGCAAGGTGACCGGCGACGACCGGATGAAGGCCGAGGGGAAGATGGACCAGGCCAAGGGCAAGGCGAAGGAAGCCGTGTCCGACGCGACGGACTCCCTCCGCGACAGGCGCGACGAACGCTGATCCATCCGCTGCGGGAAAGGTCCGCTCCTCTGAGGAGCGGACCTTTCAGCCGCTCCGGGCCCTGCGAACCGCGCACTCACAGCGGCTCACGCCGCACCGGCCGTCTGACACGGCCGACCGGGTCCGGCGGGCGGATCTCGCCGCCCGGCCGGCCGCACGGCTGGGGGGCCCAGCCTCCCACCCCGGGGTGGACGCCGCCGAATCCCTCACGCCTCAGCGTCCGTGAAGCGGGCGGCGGCGCCTCTGACCAGGAGGCGGAGCGAGCGGCCCGACGCGACGTGGCTCGCGGAGATGGCATCGAGGGAGGCTCGGGCCAGGACGAAGCAGCCACCGAGACGCACTCAAGGCCCTGCAGGGGCGGGGAGACGGCACCGTACCTCCGACCTCCCTTCGGGGCGTGGTCACGTCCACCCCCGGTCACCGATCACTCGTCACGGTGGACCCTCGCCGCGCCGCCCCCAGCGCCCGGCCGAGTCCGGAAGCGTGGCACCGTGCACCCCCGCCATACGACGATCCTCATCCTCGCCGCGCTCCTCACCAGCGCCTGCGTGGCCGTCCCCCACGCTCCCGTACCAGCCGCCCCCGCCCGGCCCGCAGGAATCGCGCCTGCCGCCGACCGCCCGCCGGCCCCGCTCCCGACATGGCCGCAGCCCACCCCGGCCGCCCCGCGCGAGGAGCTCGCCGCCACCGCCCCGCACGGCGCCCCACCGGCCGCTCGCGTCACTCCGGCTGCGGACCGCAGAGCGGAGAGGGCGGACACGGGGCAAGCCCCGGCTCGGCGGGCGGCGCCCAACAGGCGCCCGGGCATCCCGGTGAAGGAGCCCAGGAAGCCAAGGAAGCAGCTGTCCCCCAGAAAGCCGAACAAGAGCACGAAGCCCCAGCTCCACGCACCAAGGCGTCAACCGTCGACCGGCCAGACACCCGACATGCGCCAGCTCTGCCGGCAGGCGCAGACCATGGATACCCCCATGGGCGCCGCCGACCTCTGCCGCATCGTGTACGGCCGCTGACGACGGGTGAGTGTCGCCGATGAGCACGGCTGGGCGCATGGTGCGGCCGGGGCCGCCACGAACTGCGAGCGACTGCGCTAGGCGTATTGCCCTGTGAAGTTGAGGACGCGGCGGCGCGTGGTCGGCCTGCGAGCGCGGTGTGTCCGCGGTGGTGATCGTAGGTGTGGAGCCAGCCGGGGAAGGCGTCGCGTCGTTCCTTCCGGTAGCGGCCGGCCCACCGTGCGAGCAACCGGCTCAAGCACTTCCGCGCCGTGGCTACGCGTTACGACAAGCGTGCCTACGTCTTCCACGGCACTGTCACCGTGGCCTCCATCCGTCTGTGGCTCAGCCCGTAATCGGGCGGGCGGATAAAGCGGTGGTCGTCTGATGGGCTTCCCTGTCACGATCTGGGTGTGACCACGTTGTTCCTGATGGTCGGCCTGCCAGGGGCCGGAAAGACCACGCGGGCTCGGCAGCTCGCTGCGGAGCGCCGCGCGCTCCGCCTGACGCCCGACGACTGGATGATTCCCCTGTTCGGCGAGGCGGAGGCGGACGGGAAGCGCGACGTGCTGGAGGGGCGCATGCTCTGGCTCGCCTTGGAGGCGGTCAAACTGGGCACCAACGTCGTCGTGGACTACGGCTGTTGGTCACGGGACGAACGGTCCGCTATCCGCTGGCTGGTGGAGGCCGAGGAGGCGTGCTTCCGCATGGTTTACCTGCCGGTGGACGATGAGACCCAACGCGCCCGTATCGCCCATCGCTGGGCGACCACCCCCGAGGAGACGCTGCCGATGTCCGAGGCCGACATCCTGCACGGGCGGGTGCACTTTGAGGAGCCCGACGCCGCGGAGCTGGAGGGCCGCGGAGTCGCCGGCCCGCCGCCCGGCTGGGTGGGCTGGCGGGAGTGGGCCGCCGACCGGTGGCCGTCGTTCGCGTGACCACGGCGGCCCACGCCAACTCAGCCGTACTGGGCGTGCCCGCCCTAGCCCGAAAAGATCCGCCGGACAGGCCCTAGCTAGACGTCGTAATCCCCACCGAACCCGGAAGGCCCCCACCCGCTCAAGAAGCCTCAGCCGAGACGTGCACCACCTGTCCACAACCTCCCGGGGCAGTAGACCTAGCGCGTAGCCAGCCGCTCCAGCAGGGCGGCGCTCCGGGCCAGCAGCGTCCGCTCCTCATCCGTGAGTTCGGCCTCGATGGCCTGCGCGAGCCAACCGACCCTGCGGCCGCGCTCCGCTTCGAGCGCGACCCGGCCCTCGTCCGACAGCTCGACCAGCGACTTGCGGCCGTCTGTGGGGTGCGCCCGGCGCGTGATCAGGTTCTGTTCCATGAGCAGCCCCACCGCCCGGGCCATCGACTGGGGGCGTACACGCTGATCGGCGGCGAGGTCACTGGTGGTCATGGCGCCGTCGCGGTCGAGTGCGCCCAGGACGGCGACCTGGCCCAGCGGAATGCGGTCCTCGTGCTTGACGCGTCGGGTGAGCTTGCCCATCGCGGTGCGCAGTTCGGCGGCGATGGCGGCGGCTTCCGAGGTGGGCATAGGGCACTTTACCCCGTTGGCCAGCATTGCTGCGCACTCGACCTGCACAGCAATGCTGCGCAGCCAAACTGAACAGCATTGCTGTAGGGTCTCGCTTGTCGGGCTCAGCGCCAGCGCTGTCGCAGCCAGGGCCACGGCACACGACAACGGGAAGGAACTCCCATGTCCACACAGGCAGTCGGGGCCGTCCACACCACCATCGAGACCGTCACCGCCCGCCGGATCATCGACAGCCGGGGCAATCCCACGGTCGAGGTCGATGTCGTCCTGGCAGACGGCTCCCTGGGGCGCGCGGCTGTTCCCTCCGGTGCCTCCACGGGTGCGCGGGAAGCCGTGGAACTGCGCGACGGAGACTCCGCGCGCTGGCACGGCATGGGCGTCGACCGCGCGGTAACCCACGCCAACGGAGAGATCGCGGCGTCCGTACGTGGCCGGGACGCGGCGGACCAGACCGGTCTCGACGCCGCGCTGGTCGCCCTCGACGGCACGGCCACGAAGTCCCGGCTCGGCGCCAACGCGATCCTCGGCGTCTCCCTCGCCGCCGCCAAGGCCACCGCCGCCGCCCACCGCCGGCCCCTCTACCGCTACCTCGGCGGCGCCGACGCCCACCTCCTGCCACTGCCGATGATGAACATCATCAACGGCGGCGCCCACGCCGACAATCCGCTGGACTTCCAGGAGTTCATGATCGCACCCCTGGGCGCGGACACCTTCGCCGAAGCCGTCCGCATGGGCAGCGAGGTCTTCCACACCCTTCGCCGTGATCTGCTGGCCTCCGGTCACTCCACGGGCGTCGGCGACGAGGGTGGCTTCGCACCCGCTCTCCGTACGGCCGAAGAGGCGCTCGACTTCGTGATGACCGCCATCGAGCGCACCGGCTACCGCCCCGGCACTGACATCGGCCTGGTCATGGACCCGGCGTCGTCGGAGTTCTTCCACGACGGGGTGTACGACTACGCGGGTGAGGGAGTACGCCGTACCCCCTCCGAGCACGCCGACTACCTGGCCAAGCTCATCCACGCCTACCCGATCGTCTCCATCGAGGACCCGATGGCGGAGAACGACCTGGACGGCTGGCGTGAGCTGACCGCCCGCGTCGGCGACCGTTGCCAGCTCACCGGTGACGACGTGTTCTGCACCAACGAGGCGCTGCTGCGCGAGGGCATCCGCACCGGCGTCGGCAACTCGGTTCTGGTCAAGGTCAATCAGATCGGGACCTTGACCGAGGCGCTGGCCACGGTGGCCACGGCCCACCAGGCGGGCTGGACCGCCGTCATGTCACACCGCTCGGGCGAGACGGAGGACACCACCATCGCGGATCTGGCCGTGGCGACCGGCTGCGGTCAGATCAAGACCGGCTCGCTCTCACGATCCGACCGCACGGCGAAGTACAACCAACTCATCAGGATCGAAGAGGAGCTCGGCGACTCGGCACGCTTCGCCGGCCGCTCCGCACTGCGCCGGGCGTGAACAGCAGGCAGAGGTAGAGACCACGGTCCCCCGATCACGATCGGGGGACCGTTCGCGCGCCGGCGAGACCAGTGCGGCCGTGGGCGTGTTCTCACGGTCGCCGGCGTGGACGACGTACGGAGGGTCATGCGCCGCGCGGCACAGATGACAGCCCATGCATGGGGGAGCCCCCGATGAACACGGGCTGCAGCTGGGTCTTGTCCCGCTTCGGGCGGACCATCAGTTCCGCCACGGGTGCCGAAGCAGTCTGCAAAGGCACACCGCAGGGCCTACCTAACGCTCAAGGACCTTGGGCCCGCCCCGTGGGACCAAGGTCCCGGACTACGGCCCTGAGCTGCTGTTACCGTTGAGGCGTCGCCGCCCGGAGAATGCCGTTTCGCTCTCCGTTCCTGATGGCCGCGACCCGCGTATGCCGTACGCCCGGCCGAGAGGAGGCGATCGCCCGATGGATCACAGTCCGAGTCCCGTGAACCCCCCGCGCCGCGTCGCCTCAGGCTCCGCCACGCTCTGACCGCGTCCTCGCGCAGCCGCATCTCCCCCTCTACCGTCGCCCGGCGGTGGCCTCGCCCCGCCCGGCGAGCTCGAACCCGGGCCTGACGGGACACCCCTCTGGTCGGGCACACCCCTTGCTCGTCGCGGCCGGGATTCCGCATGCCCATACCGCCCACTCCGCCGGGTGTCGGCCTTCGGCCTTCATGGGGCCGCACCGCCGTGTGCGGATTCGGCACGCCGGATCGGCGCCTTCCTCACTCGTACAGAAGAAAGCAGCCCCGCTATGACTGCTCACACGAACACCGAAACCGACACCGACACGACCGTGCGCTCGAACGCCCTCGACCAGGAATTGACCCTGGCGGTCCTGCATGAGATCCGCGACGAACTGCGCGAATTCAACAAGGACATGGACCACCTGAACACCCTGACGGAAGATCAGGTCAAGTCGACGGTGGAGAACCGCAAGCTCACGGCGATCACGCTCATGTTCGTCATCCCCTCCACCTTCGCCGCGATCCCCGGCGCCAACTTCGAGCACCTCAACGAATACGGCTTCGACAACTTCTTTGCTCTGCCGATCCTCATCGGCACCGTCCTCCTGGCGTCCCTCGGCACCTTCGTCGTCGTCAGGAAGAAGGGCTGGCTCTAACTTGACCTTTAACGTGCGCCGTCGAACGGTGCCTCGTACTTGATCACTCGGTTCAGTATCCGCCGTACGTGGAAGCGGCCCTCGTCCGCACATGTGCTTCGCCCAAGGAATCCACGCGTCCGGCACGAGGGCCGTGAGGACGACTCTGCAACATCGCGATGCCCGGCGAGAACCGCTGGTCGAACTGTCAGGCTTTCGGGGCGAGTTCCACTCCAGTCTCACCGCCCGTTCGGACGCCCTGTTCGAGCTCGCGGCTGCAGTCTCATGCGGGGACGGGCCGGTGAAATCACTGGCCGAGCTGCCGCTGGTGGGCGAACACCCGCCGCGGGCACGGAGGGCTCTACGCTGCGCTCGCCCAGGCCGGGTCGACGCGGACCGGATGCGGCAGGCCCTGGCTTCGGTGCCGCTGCCACGGTCAGCGGACGCCGGCTGGTCCTGGCCGTCGACGTCACCTGCCGGCTGCGGCCCGACACCCACACCTCACCGCAGAGGATCCTGTGTCACACCTATGACCGGGGCAAAAGCAGCACGTCCCCATTGCCGGCTGCCGTACGCAATCGTCCGCGCGCTGGAGCCCTGCCGCAGCTCGTGGACCGCACCCCTGGGCGCGTTGCGTCCGGCATCCGGGGATCACACCGACACCGTCTCCGCCGGGCAGTTGCGCGACCTGGTCGAGCGGCTGATCACCGCAGGTCAGTGCCAGACCGGAGACCCGGACATACGCGTCATCGCGGACGCCGGATACGACGCGCCCCACATGGCCCACCCCCGTCGGGACCTGCCGGTCCAGGTGCTGGCCCGGATGCGCTCGGACCGTGTCCTGCGCAGGCCCGCACCCTCGCGGCAGCCTCACACCCGGGGCCGGCCGCCCCGGCACGGCGGCGAGTCCGCCTTCGGACAGCCCGACACGTGGGGCACCCCGGACAGCGAAACCGTCACCGATACACGCCACTACGGCACCGCCCTCGCCCGGTCCTGGGACCGGCTCCACCCCAGGCTCACCCACCGCTCGCCCTGGGCCGCGGCCCACGCCGCCCTTCGATCTACGAGGGGACCGTGATCCGCCTGGACATCGAGCATCTGCCCCCCACAGCCACCCCGAAGCCGGTCTGGCTGTGGGGGTCGGGCACCGACGCAGACGCAGCGGACACCGACCGGCTCTGGCAGGCACATCTGAGGCGCTTCAACATCGAGCGCACCTTCCGCCTGTTCAAGCAGACCCTCGGCTGGACCTGCCCGAAGATCCGCACCCCCCAGGCGGCCGACCGCTGGACCTGGCTGATCCTCGCCGCCTACACCCAACTACGACTGGCCCGGCCACTGGCAGCTGACCGGCGTCGTCCACGGGAGAGGCCCGTCCCCCCGGACAGGCTCACGCCCGCACGTGTCCGTCGCGACTCTCGGCACATCCGCCCGAGGACCGCCTGCCCCGCCCAGGCACCAAAATCTGCCCGCCCCGGACCCGGGCGACCACCCGGGCGAAAGAACACCCGGCCCACCCCACGCCACGACGTCCACACACCCCGCGAGACGGGCACCACCACGTACCGGAACAAGAAGTCGACCGCCCCACGCCCCCGTCGCACAGGGTAAGGATCAAGCTGAAGCGTGTCGCAGAATTTCGTATCTGGGCAGCCCGGAGCCGAAGTCGCGGCCGTGCGGTCCATGCGGCCAAGGCGAGGTTGTACCCGTGTGCGACGCCCTGGACCGCGTGGTGAAAAACGTTGCCGCGCTGCCGGCGGTCGGCGGTCGGCGGTCGGCGGTCGGCGGTCGGCGGTCGGCGGTCGGCGGTCGGCGGTCGGCGGTCGGCGGTCGGCGGTCGGCGGAGGATCACAGCCCTCTGCAACACGCCTTAGCGGGCCGCTGGACAAGTCGGCCTAAGTTCACTGCTCCGCAGGTCGGAGCCGGATTCTAGCGGCACAAGCAGGCCCGCTCTCGCGTGCGAGGGCGGGCCGTTGCCGCAGGCCGTGCGGTGGCACGGGATGCGTGGGTCTTTCTGAGCTGTACCTGTTGCCGTGTCGGCGGCAGGTCAGTGGGCGCCGAGGTAGGAGAACTCCGCGCCCTCTTCCCAGCCCGCTTCCGAACACGAACCGGTGAAGATCGTTCCGTACACAGCCGGAACGCCGGTCACCGAGCAGTGCGAAGTGAAGCCCGCGCCACCGGCGGAGAAGTTCCCGATTCCGACTCCGTCGTTGGCGAGCGCGGCACCGGCGCCGCCCAGCAGAATGCCCACGGCCAGGACGGATGCGGCGAGAGAACGCATAGCTACTCCTCAAGATCTCCGAATGACGTGCCAGGAAGTGCCCGTCGGGCGGTCAAACGCCACGAAGGGCAACGAGACACGGCGTCTCACTCCAATGCCGGACAGCGGATCACGGGGGTGCTCAACCGCAGAAACGATGCGCTCCAACGGCCCGTTGGGGACCGGTCTCACCTCGGTGACCTGGCGTTCGCCACTCGATTGCCGAATGGTCGTCGCTGACGCCCCCGGCTCGTGACGAATTCTCGGTGAGCGGACTGCGCCGTCGGTGTGAGCTGCCCGGCACACGGGAAGCACTTCGGCGCGCAGACAGCCTGGACAGAATCTGCCTCGGGCGACATGCAACCTTGAAGCCGTGTCGTGGCTGCCGACGACGGACGCAGGCCGGACGCGTTTTGTCACATTTCCCGTCGAGAATTGTCGGTGCAGTCTGGTCCGTGGCCGGTTGCGGGCGGAGACGAAGTGGATGTCTGCTCTCACCTGCTGCGGGGCGAGGGTTTCGTTGAGCTGGGCCAGCAGCAGACCGAGTGCGGGGAGCGCGCTGTCGGAAAGGCATCGCGGTGGAGTGTGATCGTCATACGCAGTCACAGGTCGCGGCCATCACGGATCATGCGGGATCTGCAGCCGTCCACCGCGGATGTCGTCAGTGCCTCCTCGGTGACAGCTCGGGCAACCGTCCACTCACCGAAGGCCGCAGCCGACAGACGCAGCCTGCGCCGTCGCTCCGGGGAGACGGGGTCAAAGCCGCTGCCTACGGGCAGTCCCTTGAGGTGGACGGCGCGCCGGGCGACACGTTGCGTCGGCACGGGGCACCGGGGACGTCCGGGACAGTGGCGTTCCGGGGTGCGTCGACGCTCTGTCGCCGCGAGCGGTCCCGTACCGCCGCTCGGGGTGCCTGTCCAGGCGGCCCGCTCCGCCCGGAAGCCATGCCGGAGGCGAGTCCGCTCAGGAAGGTGGCGTAAGCCGCGCGTCGCCTTCCGGTGGGCGACGTGTGGCCCGCTTCCCAGGACCGTACGGTCGTGGCCGTCATGCCGAAGGCTTCGGCGACCTGGCGCTCACACAGATGCCATGCCCGGCGCGATGCCGCTCTTTCCGTGGGCGAGGGCAGCGTGGGTTTGGCGGACCCGGTCCGAGGTCGCGACGGGTGTTCCTGGACCTGTGCGTGGGCTGTCATGCCCGTAGGACATCGACGATCCGACTATGTGATGAAGCGGAGAGAGCGACGCCTCGAATGCCGCATCCTCCAGCGCCGCGGTCGTCTCAGCCGGGGCAGCGCGAGCGTCTCTCCGACGAGGGCGGTCGGAGCGGCGCGCCCCTGTTCGGCGGCGGCCCGCCCCGCGTAACGTGACGGGCCCGGGGGCGATCTTGGACGGCCGGTGTGAAGCCCGGCACGACGTATGAGGAGTGACTGCGGGTATGGCACTGACGGACGACGAGCGGTACGACGTGACGGTCGTCGGGGCCGGGGCCGCCGGGCTCGCCTGCACGACGGACCTGACCGCTGCCGGGTTGCGCGTGCGGCTGTTGGAGGCCGACGGCACCGTGGGTGGGCGGATGCGTACGGACCGGGTCGCGGGGTTCACCGTCGATCGCGGATTCCAGGTCTTCAACACGTCCTATCCCCAGGTGAAGCGCCGCCTCGATCTGCGGGCGCTGCGACTGCGGCCCTTCACGCCCGGCGTCCTCGTCCACACCGACGACGGGATGATGCGGTTCACCGATCCCAGTCGGCGCTTCCGTGAGAGCCGTGACCTCCTGCCCGGACGGTTGGCATCAGGCCGTGACCTGCTTGCCCTCGGCGCGATGACGGCATACGACGTACTCGCCCCGGCCGCGCGGCTGCGGTCCCGGCCCGACGGCACGACCCTCACGGCCCTGGCCGACGCCGGCGTCTCCCCCGAACTGGTGGAGACGTTCTTCCGGCCCTTCCTCTCCGGGGTCTTCCTCGAGGACGATCTGGAGACGTCGGCCCGCTTCTTCCATCTCGTGTGGCGGAGCATGCTGCGCGGCACGCTGTGCCTTCCCGCCGACGGCATCGGCGCGGTCCCCGCTCAACTCGCCTCCGGTCTGCCCCCGGACGTGCTGAGGACCGACAGCCCCGTAGCGACTCTCACTCCGGAAGGGGTGACGCTCACCGATGGTGCCGAGGTCCGCTCCCCCAGCGTCGTCGTCGCGACCGGACAACGGGCCGCCGCCGAGCTCCTTCCGGGTCTTGCCGTACCGCGTGGACGGACCGTCACCACGCTCTACCACGCAGCCGCGCACCCGCCCCTTGCCGAACCCGTCCTCGTGGTCGACTCACGACGCCGATTCCTGAACAGCTGTGTCCTCACCGCCGTCCATCCTCACTACTCCCCCGACGGCCGGGCGCTGGTGTCCACCTCGGTCCTGGGGGCGCCCGATGCTCAGGCGGTGGCGGCCGTGGTCAGTGCGCTCGGCGAGGTGTACGAGGCGGATACAGGGGCGTGGGAGCTCGTCCACCGGGTCACGGTCCACGATGCCCTGCCGGCGATGCCCGGACCCCACCCCCTCTCACAGACCACGCGCGTGACACCGGGCCGGTACGTGTGCGGTGACCATCGCGCCACGGGTTCCCTCCAGGGTGCCCTCGCCTCGGGCGCCCGCGCGGCGCGTGAGGTCCTGGCCGATGTGAGGCGTGGCGCGGGACGCTGATGTGCGCGGTGACGCAGCTCGTCGCCACGGTGGGACACATCCGTCCGTGCCGCCACGCCGCCGTCCCCCCATGCCTCCGCTCAGTTCCGGGCCCGGGCCGGGCCAGGCCGGACCGCTCGGCTCGGCCTCGCGCAGGTCCGGTCCGCGCAGGTCCGATCCGCTCAGGTCCGGTCCTCCGCTCGCGGTGTGCCGCTCGGTGCTTCTGGAGGGGGCCCGAGGACCAGGAAGACCTCGTCCTCGAAGCACCAGGCCCAGCCCTCGTCCGCCGCGAGGGAGAGGACGACAGGGTGCCCGGTCGCCTCGTGATGTCGGTACGCGTGGCGGCCCGGCGAACTGTCGCAGCACCCGACGTGCCCGCACGTCGTGCACCAGCGCAACCGTCGCCAGCTCCCTCCGAAGGAACGGCACTCGGCGCAGCCGTCGGCCGGCTTCTCCGCCACGGTGGGTGTCGTGTCGGCGTGCGCGCACGCGTGTGACCGGTCCGGGCGACCACCGTCATACGCCACGGTCCACCTGGAGCGGCGGACGTCGGGCTGCTGCCTCCCCGCCTGCTCGCCACCGTCGTCACATCGGGTCATCAGCAGTCCTTCCACAGCAGTGAGCCACCTTCCTCCGAGACCAGGGAGGTTTGGCCTGACACCCTCATTCGGTACCGGCGGCCTCCACGGGTGCACGACGGCGAGCCCGGCGGTGGGCAGGAAGTGGCACCCCGCCCGCGGCCTCAGGCGCGGGTGCCGGAAGACCGTCCAGTTCGGCCGTAAAGGGCAAGGCGGGGTCGAAGTCCATGCCGGTGAAGTGGCCGGCGAGCTCCAGTGACAGGACACCGTGCAGGCGGGTCCAGAGGGTCAGGAACCGGTGGAGGGGACCGGGCCTGGCGGGGTGGTCGCCGGCCCGGTCCCGGCGGCTCTCCAGATCGGGGTCGAAGAGGGTGAGGGTGGTAGTCGGAGTCAGCTCGCGGCCCGCGTCGGGCAGGAGCGCCATGATCTCGGAGGAGACGGCCGCGATGTCCTCGGGCGCTCGGTAGCCCGGAATGGGTGTGCCGTGGACCAGGAAGTACCGCTGCGGATCCGTCACGGCCCAGTCCCGCAGGACGTGGGGAGCACGGCCGCTCACCCGTGCGGTGGCGCGCTCTGCACACCACGCCGGACCAGGGTGCCGTCCGACTCACCGGAGTCGGTCCTCATCACATCGGTACACACCACGTCGATACTCACCACGTCGCGGTGCTCACCACGTCGGTCCTCACCACATCGCCGCTCACCGCATCAGCGAGGTGAGCACCTGAGCGCGCACCGACGGCGCCCGTCCGTCGTCAGAGGCCGAAGATCCGGAACAAGAAGAAGAGTGCCACGAGCAGAGCTCCGAAAGCGGTGAGGGCAACCCAGATCATGGGGTGCTCCCAGATACCTCCGTCGGGGCGCTCGGGATGCGCCGAGGAGGTGGAACCCTCGACGGGCGGGGTTTCCTGAGGAGGTACGAGTGGTTCGGTCACGACCCCTCCTTCGAATCAAGGTCATGGGGGCACGGAATTTTCCTTCCCCATTCACCCTCCTCCTTTCACCGCAACCTCACCAGCCGCGTCGCTGCTGCGTCGAAAACCGTGGGATCGCGCCCTTGACGCATCCGCTGACGCATCCACGCGGATGCGCGGACCGGAAGCGCGGTGGGAAGTCCCTGAATTCATGAATGCCGTCATGCGGGTCCGTGGGAGGTCGTGTGCGGGGTTCGTGCCGGGGAAGGAAAGGTGAGAGGTGAGAGAAGGCTTTCCATGTCCCTGACGCTGCTGAACAGACTCCGCCGACAGGCGGGCGAGGCCCTCCTGCTTCGCGTCGCGGGACCGACCGCGCACGAGAAACGGGCCAGGATCCACCACACGCCCGGACCCCGCTGGTTCTCGCCGGACAGGCCCATCCGAACCGTTCACGCGGACGCCTCCATGTACATCGGAGGGCTGGCCGCCCTGTTGCTCCAGACGCTTCACCCGGTGGCCATGAGGGCGGTCTGGGCCCATTCGGGATTCCAGGGCGACCCTTGGGGCCGCCTGCAGCGCACCAGTACGTTTCTGGCGGTGACGACCTTCGGAACGGCCGGGGACGCCGAGCAGGCCGTGCTGCGCGTTCGCCGTGTTCACGACGGGGTCACCGGGACGACGGCCGAGGGTGTCGCCTACCGGGCTTCCGATCCCCATCTGCTGGCCTGGGTGCACGCGGCCGAGGCCTCCTGCTTCCTCCAGGCCCATCGTGTGTACGGGGCTCGGCCCCTGGACGCTCGGGAGCGGAACGCCTACGTCGCCGACATGGCCTCGGTGGCGCGGAAGCTCGGGGTCGAGGACCCCCCGGAGACCGTCGAGGCCCTGGCCCGCAGCCTCTCCGACTGGCGCGACGTGCTGAGGGCCACCCCGGAGTCCCGGGCGACGGGGCGGTACCTGCTCGCGCATCCTCCCCTTCCCTGGCCGGCTCTGCTGCCCTACGCCCTCCTGTCCGCGGCTGCCGTCGCTCTCCTGCCCGGCTGGGCACAGGACCTCCTGGACCTCCCCACGAGGACACGGCTACTCCTGCCCGTGGCGCGCCTCGGTGGAATCGCGGTCACTTCGGCCGTCCGCTGGGCGACCCCGGAGCTGCCGGCAGGCCCGACTCCGTGAGCTGGGCGCGTCGTGCATCCGGTCGGCGCCGCTCGCACGAATCAGTCACGACAGCTGCGTGGCGACGAGCGAGGAGACCGCCATGGTCGGCGACAGCGGAAAGCGGGCGCTGGTCGTGGGTGCCACGGGAAGCGTCGGGGGGCTGACCGCCGAGGCACTCGTGCGACTCGGCGCCTCCACGGCACTGGCCGGACGCGATCGCGGGCGGCTCGCTCGACGGGCGGAGGGCCTGGGCGGCTGCCCGTACCGCGGGTTCGAAGCGTACGACCTGGCCGTCTGCGCAGGTCTGGCGCCGTGGGCACACGAGGCCCTCGGCGGCCTCGACGTGGTGGTCGTCGCCGTGGGGGCCGCGGGGTTCGGCCCGGCACGGGATGTGCCGGAAGCGGTCGCGGAGCATCTGATGACGGTGAACGCCCAGGCACCCATGGCCGTGGTCCGCGGTGCCCTGCGTGTCCTGTCCGAGGGCAGCGCGGTCTGCGTCGTCACCGGCGCCATCGTCGACCGGCCCATGATCGGGACAGCGGACTACGCGGCGGGCAAGGCGGCTCTGGCCACCTGGCTGACCGTCGTCGGCCGTGAGGCGCGCCACGCCGGGATCTCCGTACTGGACGTCCGCATGCCCCACCTCGACAACGGCTTCGCCGAACGGCCGGTGATCGGCCGCGCCCCGGCTCTCCCCACGGGGCAGGATCCGGCCCGTGCGGTCGAAGAGCATGTCATGACGCCGCTCAAGGCGTGTCTCACGGAGTCACAGAGCGTTCGTACGGAATCGGGAGCGGCCGCATGACCGGCGGGAGACCTTCGGAGTCCGTCTGGGACTATCCACGGCCACCTCGGATGGAGAGGGACGACCGTCGGCTGTCGGTTCGGGTGGGGTCCGTGGTCGTGGCCGATACCACCACGGCGTTCCGCCTGCTGGAGACCAGCCACCCTCCGGTCTTCTACTTCCCCCGCGGCGATGTGCGCATGGAGTTCCTGCGCCCCAACCCGGACAGGACCGTCTGCGAGTGGAAGGGCGTGGCGGGCTACTGGGACCTGGTCGTCGGATCGTCGGTGGTGGTCGCCGGCGCGTGGAGCTACGAGCGGCCGCTCGGCGCCTATGAGGCCATCCGCGGGCACATGGCCTTCTATCCGGGCAAGGCCCTGTGCTCGGTGGACGGTGTTGACGTCGAGGGCCAGGAGGGCGATTTCTACGGCGGGTGGATCACCGGCGAGATCACGGGCCCCTTCAAGGGCGGCCCGGGCAGTTGGGGCTGGTGAGGCGGGTGAGGGGCAGGTCCGCCGGCTCCCGCGGACGCCCCCGAGGAAGGAAGGCACGTCGATGACCTCCGCGCACTGGCTCTTCGGTGACCAGTTGGGACCCGCCTTCCTCGCGGGGGACGGAGACGGCTCCGCGCGGTCCGCTCCCGTGGTGATGATCGAGTCGCGTGCCGTCTTCCGTCGCCGACGCTTCCACCGGGCCAAGGCGCACCTGGTCCTCTCGGCGATGCGGCACCGTGCGGCCGAGCTCGGCGACAGGGTCACCTATGTGCGCGCCGAGACCTACCGGGACGGGCTGCGGCAGGCCGTCGGCAGTGAACCCGTGACCGTCCGCCACCCGACCTCCCGGGCGGCGCTCGGCCTCGTCCGGTCCCTGGACAACGTCACCGTGCTCCCTCCCCGTGGCTTCCTTGTCGGTCATGAGGACTTCGCGGCCTGGGCCCATGGTCACCGGGGGGACTCGCTGCGGCTGGAGTCCTTCTACCGGCGCGTGCGGCGGGACCACGACCTCCTGATGGACGGCGGTGAGCCGGCGGGCGGCCGGTGGAACCTCGACCACGACAACCGGGAGCCGCCTCCGAAGGACGCCAGGACGCTCGGAGCACCGTCTCCGTACCGGCCGCGCGAGGACGACATCGACGCCGAGGTCCGACACGACCTCGATCGGTGGGAGCGCGACGGGGACGTGTCGTTCGTCGGGCGGGACGGACCGAGGATGTTCCCCGCCGACCGTCGAGAGGCCCTGGCCGCGCTGCGCCGGTTCGTCACGCACCGCCTCGCGGGTTTCGGCGCGCACGAGGACGCCGTGCTGGCCGACGACGACGCCATGAGCCACAGTCTCTTGTCGTCCTCGCTCAATCTGGGCCTGCTGGATCCGGCCGAGTGCGTGGAGCGGGCCGAGGCCGCCTGGCGGGCGGGAGACGCGCCCCTGAACTCGGTGGAGGGCTTCGTCCGGCAGATCGCCGGATGGCGCGAGTACGTCTGGCAGCTGTACTGGTACTTCGGCGAGGAGTACCGGACGTCGAACGCGCTCCGTCACACCGCTCCCCTGCCCGACTGGTGGAACGACCTGGACGCGGACGCCGTCACCGCACGGTGCCTCGCGACCGTGCTCCGCCAGGTCCGGGACACCGGGTGGACCCATCACATCCCCCGGCTCATGATCCTGGGCAGCCACGCGCTCCAGCGCGGCTGGGACCCCGCCGCCGTCACGGACTGGTTCCACCGTTGCTTCGTCGACGGATACGACTGGGTGATGCTGCCGAACGTCGTGGGCATGTCGCAGTACGCGGACGGCGGCAGGATGACCAGCAAGCCGTACACGTCGGGCGGTGCCTACATCGATCGCATGAGCGATCTGTGCGGACCCTGCCGGTACCGCCCGGACCGACGTGTCGGCGCCGACGCCTGCCCCTTCACGGCGGGCTACTGGAACTTCCTCGACCGCCACCGCGGCACTCTCGCCCACAACCCGCGTGTTTCCCGGGTGCTGGGCGGCCTGGACCGTCTCAAGGACCTGTCGGCGCTCCTGGAGCAGGAACGCGACCGAGGTGACGGCCCGCCCTGACTCCGTGCGGGAGGCGTGCGCTACCTCTCGCGGAGAAAAACCGTTCGATCACATGTCGCTTCGCGTTCTAAGGTCGGCGACGTGGCAACGAAACTCAATCAGATCATCGCAGTGGAGAAGGGCGTCAAGTCCAGGGCGCACCAGGACCTGACGGCGGCTCACCACGGCCTGCAGAAGCCCGCGTTGCTCGCCGGCATCTCCCGTACGTACCAGCCGAAGGACGAGGAGGGCGAGCAACTGCCGCCCGAGTCGACGCT
This sequence comes from Streptomyces sp. Qhu_M48, assembly GCF_051305195.1. NCBI lineage: Bacteria > Bacillati > Actinomycetota > Actinomycetes > Kitasatosporales > Streptomycetaceae > Streptomyces > Streptomyces sp. Qhu_M48. The sequence continues at coordinate 4,307,527 of NZ_CP195432.1, forward strand.
GGTGCAGGTGAAGGCCGAGGACGTACTGCGCGACACGGCGCGCGCGCTGACCCGGCTCTTCGATGTGACGGCCACGAAGGACTGGGCGAACTGCGGTGCGCGCGCCGACGTCACGGTCGACGGACGTGTCCTGGTGGGGCAGGTGCCCGTCGCCTATCTGCTCTTCCTGGAGAAGCAGCTGACGGACATCAACACCTTCGTCCGCAAGCTTCCGGTGCTGGACGCCGCGGAGTCGTGGACGCAGGACCCGTCGACCGACGCGTGGAAGACCGAGGTCGTCCGTACGCTCCGTACGAAGAAGGTGCCGCGCAACCACGTCAAGGCGGAGGCGACGGAGAAGCACCCGGCGCAGGTCGAGGTCTACTACGAGGACGTGCCGGTCGGTTACTGGACCACGGTGAAGTTCTCGGGCGCGCTGCCGGCCCGGAGGGTCAACGAACTGCTGGAGCGGGTGGAGAAGCTCCAGCAGGCGGTGAAGTTCGCCCGTGAGGAGGCGAACAGCGCCGAGGTCTCCGACCAGCGGGTCGGCGACGCCGTCTTCGGCTACCTCTTCGGGTAGCCGGGGGCACCACAGTCTCCCCGGCCACAGAACAGGGCCGGGGTGCGCGAGGAGCGCAAAGCTGAAGCTGAGCCTTGTCGTGACATCCGCGGTTCCAGTGGAGGTTCGAGTCCTCCTCCCGGCACTTCTCGCCGGGATGGCCCAACCCGGCAGAGGCAGACCGCGTCAATCTCAGACTATTGCTCCAGACTCAGCATGCGCCGCTCATCGCCGGATCGACCGGGCCCGGGCCCTGGTGCGTCGAAATGCCAGTTCGAATCTGGTCCGCCGAGCTCGATCGGCGGTGGTCCAAAGGCAGGACGCGACGCAATGACGAATGACCCGGGTCCTCAAGTGTGCCGGCGTGTGATGTGAGCGGCATCGACAGGGTCCGGGGGCAGGCTACGCCCTCGGACCCGCTCCTTTTGCCCGCGGACCCGCCGCTCCTCCCCCCGGACCCGCCGTTCCTCGGACCCGCCGTTCCTCGCCTCGCCCGGCCTCGTGCCCGGAGCGCCTCCCACGGCTTCCCTGCGACCACCGTGGGAACCTCGCGACGCAGAGGGCTGTTCATCCACGCCGTCAAGCCCCACCATGCTCCTGACTACTCGTGCGTAACACGTCGTAGGGGGAAGTGTGTCGAAGTCCGGCTCAAGGCTCCGTGCCAGGATCGCTGTTCCGCTGCTCGTCGCCGTCGCGTCCCTGCTCCTGCCGACCTCGGCGGTCGGCGCCCAGGCACCCGCGCGCGTCGCCGCCGCCCGCACCCCTGTCGTCTTCGTCCACGGCTACAACGCCGACCCCGGCGTATGGGGCGGCCTGCGGGAGGACTTCAAGGCCGACGGGTACGCCGACGCCGAGCTCTTCTCCTTCGGCTACGACACGCACCGGTCCGTGAACGAGGTCCTGGCCGGCGAACTCGCCTCGTACGTCGAGGGCGTGAAGCGGCGGACCGGCGCCGACCGCGTCGATCTCGTCGCCCACTCCTTCGGCAGCCTCGTCACCCGCTGGTACGTGAAGTTCGACGCCGTAGGCCAGGCATCGGTCGCCCACTGGGTCTCCCTCGCCGGCCCCAACCACGGGACCGGCACCGCGTGGGCCTGCGCCCTGTGGGACCAGGCGTGCCGCGACATGACCCCGGGCTCCTACGTCCAGAAGGGTCTCGCGGCGGGCGACGAGACTCCCGGGAGCGTGCTCTACGCCACCTGGTGGTCGAACTGCGACGAGGTCATCAACCCGGACGGCAGCGTGCCCCTGACCGGCGCGACCAACAACGCCGCCGGCTGCCTGGACCACAACGAACTCCTCGGCGACGACGCGGTCTCGCAGGGCGTGCGGGCCTTCCTCCGCTCCTCGGTCGTGTCCGCGACGGCCTCTGTGCTCATGGACGCGTGAGCCGGCACCCGCCGGCAGATGGCACGGGCCGACCGGGCGGACATCGTCGTCATGGACATCCGGACGCCCGAGACGGACGGCATCGAGGCGACCCGGCTCTGACCAGGGCGGACGGGTCCGTGACACGCTGAGGCGGGCCGCGTCACTCCGTGACGGGCAGGCACTCGGCGAGCAGGCCGACGATGTCGCGCCAGGCTCGCTGTGCGTGCAGCGGGTGGTGGCCGACGCCGGGGAGCACGGTCTGGTCGACCGGCGGGTGGTGGAAGGCGTGCTGGGCTCCGCCGTACACCACGAGCCGCCAGTCGACGCCCGCCGTCTGCATCTCGGCGGCGAACGCGTCCCGTTGCGCGGGCGGCATGATCGGGTCCTCCGAGCCGACCCCGGCCCACACCGGGCAGCGTATCCGGGCCGCCTCGCCCGGTCGGCCCGTGGTCAGGGCGTTGACCGTCCCGATCACGCGGAGGTCGACGCCGTCCCGCCCGAGTTCCAGCGCGATGGCTCCCCCGGTGCCGTAGCCGATGGCGGCGATCCGGTCCGGGTCGGTGCGTGGTTCGGCGCGCAGCACGTCGAGCGCCGCGTGGCCGATGCCCCGCATCCGGTCGGGATCGGCGAGCAGGGGGGTCACGCGCGCCAGCATCTCCTGCGGGTCCGTGAACCAGCGTCCGCCGTGGAGGTCGAAGGCCAGTGCCACGTAGCCCAGTTCGGCCAGCGCGTCGGCCCGGCGGCGCTGGAAGTCGTTCAGACCCGGCCCTTCGGGCCCGATCAGGACGGCGGGGCGGCGGCCGGCGCCGGCGGGGAGTGCGAGGTGCCCGATCATCGTGAGGCCGTCGGCCGGGTACTCGACCGTGTGCGTGGTGACTGTCGTCATGGGACCCGACGGTAGAGACCTCCGCGCCCTGTCGGACCGCTCTTCGCCGTCGGCGGAAGAGCGCGGTGCGTGCCCGTGGGTGGGCGTCGAGGGCGCGGCCGCCGGGTCAGGAGCGCTCGTCGTCGGTCGGCGGGGCGGGGTCAGCGCCGCAGGAGGGCGCAGACGAAGTCCTCCTGGACGGCGCGGACCTTGGCCAGGAGTTCCGGCTTGAGGCTCTTGCTGGTCTGGGTGTTGATCGAGAAGGTGAGGGAGCGCTTGCCGTCCGCCGTGCCCACCGCGAGCTGGGTGTAGCCCGGGAAGTTGCCGGTGTGGCCGTAGACCGTGCCGCACCGGGTCGTGTAACGGAAGATCGCCAGTCCGCCGGCGTTGACACCGGGACCGGCGGGCTCCGAGGCGGCTCCGGGGATGAAGGTCCGCTGCTGGCGGCGGGTCTGCTCCGAAAGGAAGTCGCGTCCGCCGGCCCAGGCGCGGACGAAGGCGTTGAGGTCCTTCGGCGTCGAGACGATTCCGCCGGAGGCCCAGACACCCGACGCGCTCAGCACCTCGCTGATGTCCTCGGGCGGGGCGGGCGGTGTCACGTCGTAGCCGTGCAGGTACGGCCTCGGCAGCCGGTAGCCCTGGGGCAGGCTGGTCTGCCGCAGGTCGAGGGGCCGGTACACGAGCTGGGCGAGCAGCCGCTCGTACGGCTCTCCCGTGACGGCCTCGGCCATCAGCGCGACGGCGATGTTGTCGGAGTTCGAGTACTGGTACTTCGATCCGGCCGGGAACAGCAGGCCCTCGTCGGCGACGAAGTCGAGGAGTCGGCGGGAGTCGAAGTGGTGCCTGGGGTCTTCCCGCAGGATGTCGATGAACGCCGGCGCGGTCGAGAAGTCGGGCAGTCCGCTGGTGTGGTTCAGGAGCTGGCGGAGCGTCACCCGGTGCCACGCGGTGGGCAGCGACGGCAGGAGCTTGCCGATCGTGTCGTCGAGCTCCAGCCTGTCCCGGTCCACCAGGCGCAGGGCGACCGCCCCGCTGAAGGCCTTGGCGACGCTCGCGATCCGCATGTGGTCGGTCGTACGGGGCGGGCGGCCGGTCCTCGTGTCGGCGACGCCCGCACGGTGGACCGACGTCCGGTCGCCCTGCCGCAGCAGCGCGATGACTCCGGGCGGACCTCCGGGGGTACGGACGAGGCCGTCCAGTTGCCGCTGCAGGGCCCTGTCGGGGGACGGCGGTGTGGCCGTGGCCTGTACGGGCTGGACCAGGGCGGCCAGCGCGGCGGACGCGGCCAGGGTGGTGACGGTCAGGCGCAGGGGGACACGCGAGCGGGAACGGACTCCAGAGCGTGGCGGCACGAGGGCTCCTTCACGGTGAGTCGGGGGCGGGTGCGGGCCCGGTTCGGTGGGTCGGCCCCAGCATCGGACGGACCGGCGGTGGCTGCCTGTCCGCGATGCTCCATCCGGCCCAGACACGGCGGGCCAGGGTCGGAGTGGGGCCGAGCCCGTGGTCCGGACGGCCGGAGGCCGGGACCGCGTCGCCTCACGAGCTCCGGAGTTCGGGGCGTCGTGGGTCAGGGCGCCGGGCGGGGTTGTGGGCGCGTGGTGCCGGGCAGGCAGGTGACCGCCGGGTTGTAGGTGGCGAACTGGCCCTTGGGGTTCTTCTTCCACAGCCACAGGTGCAAGGCGTAGTGGACGGGCTGGCCGGGGAAGTTGCCGCGCTGGGGGCCTTTGAAGGGCATCCCGAACATGCTCGGCCGGTCCTCGTCCGTCCTCGGGTTCTGGTCGCGGTCGTGGACCAGCCACTGAACGCCGACGAGACGCTTGCCGCCTCTGCCGTCGTCCTCGTAGTAGAGCGCGGTGGGCTTCGCCGGGTCCGTCGAGTTGTCGTAGGCATGGTTGAAGTGCGGGTAGCCGAGCGCGCCCGTGCCGCCGGTCCGGTCGAAGACGCAGTACTGGTCGGGCTTGTAGCCGGCCCGCACGCCCTTCACATGCCGTTGGTAGGGGGCCGTGGCCTGATAGGCGACTGCCTTGTCCGCCGCCGCTCTACCGGGGCCGGGGCCGGGGCCGGGAACGGGGAGTGGAGCGGGAGTGGCGACGGTCGGGGTCAGGGCGAGGGTGGCGGCGACGGTCAGGGCGGTCACGGCGAGCAGGTGGGGCATGCGGGGGCTCCTCGACGACAGCGGGGTTCGGATGCGCCTGTAGCCCTTCCCCCACCCGGCTCATCCGTCCCGCGGCCGGGCCCGGACGGGTGACCACGGGCAGGTCGGCACGGGTTCCAGGCAGACTGTGCGGGGTGGACAACTATCCCCCGGTGGACCGGGACCCCGCTCCTGAGTGGTACGGACGACTGCACGTACGGACCGAGGATCTCGGCCCGGCGGAATGGCTCACGAGACGCGCCCCCGGGTACGGCGCCTTCGGGACGGTGGCGGGCGTCGGCGCGCCCGGATTCGCCGCGTACGCCCGGGTGCTGCATCCGGCTTCGCTGAGCGAACAACCCGTGCGTTGGGCCGCGGTGGCCGCCGCATACGGGCGCTCGGTGGCGCCGGTCACCCACTGGCACGAGCTGATCGGGGCGGACTCCTACTACCAGAACCTCTCCGAGTACGGCTTGCCCGGCGTCTGGGACGAGCATCCGGCGGAGGGTCCGCCCCCACCCGATGTCGCCCGGGCACTGATCCCTGTCCTGGCCCGGCACACGCGTACCCCGGAGCGCTGCTGGTTCGGTCTGTGGAACGGCTACGGCCGGTGGGACTTCGACTCGGTTCCCTCCTTCTCCACCCCCGAGCGGGATGAGGTACTGCTCGGCGGGACACTGGCCGACGCCGTCTCGCCGGTGTCCCTGGACGAGTTCGCCGACCTGCCCGACCTCTGGTGGCCGGAGGACCGCGCCTGGTGCCTGGGCGGCGACGTGGATCTGGTCAGCACCTACATCGGCGGGTCCCATGAGCTGATCTCCGACCTCCTGGCCGCTTCGGATCTGGAGGCGTACCCGGTGGCGCCCGACGACAGGGTCGGCTGAGGAGCGGAGGCGCGTCGAGTGCGGCGGATCTTCGGGTCGGGTCACCATCCGGATCCCGCTCCCGTCGCCGCGCCGGGGTACGGCTCACGCGCCCGGCGCCGTACGGCCTCCTGGGCGTACGACGCCGGGGGCGCACGCCCAGGACGACGGGGTCGGCAGGTGCGCGTCCCCTGCTGGGACACCGGATCCGCTCGGCCCCGTCGTCGCCCGCGACGGGTCCGTCCTCTGCCTCAGCAGGCGGTGCGGGAGCCGAGTCGCGTCACCTGTCCGCCGGTGGAGCCTCCGACGTCGGCCGCCCCGTTCTGCCGCTCCAACTCGGCGGCGGTTCCGATGCTCTCCTTCAGCTGGGCCACCGTCGTGATCCGCTCCGACGTGGCCGGTACGGCGTCGCTCGCCGTACCGGCGACCGCGGCCACCAGGCCCACGGTCACCAGCGCGGCGGCTCCGGCGGCGAGGGTCCTGCGGGTCGGGTTCTCCATGGTGTGCTCCTCTGTCTCTCGGTGATGGGGAGTCAGGAGCGTAGGCACCACGAACGGCCGCGCGCGGCACCGTCGGCGGCAGTCCCCCGGCGGTTTCGCCCTGGGGAGCAGCGCCTCCGCCGGCGCAGCGGCCAAGATCGATTGTCAGTGGTGGGTGAGACGGTAGACGCATCAGTCGGAATGAGGGGGAGCCTGTCTTGTCCGGAACCCAGAACTACATCAACCACGTCGCTCTCGTCCTGGACGCCAGTTCGTCCATGTCGCGGCTGAGCCGCAAGGTCGTCGAGGTCGCCGACCAGCAGATCGCGTACCTCGCCCGCAGGTCGCGGGAGCTCGACCAGGAGACCCGCGTCACGGTCTACGTCTTCGCGGACGAGGTGCAGTGCGTCATCTACGACAAGGACGTGCTGCGGATGCCGTCGCTCAAGCAGCTGTACCGGGTCGGCGGGATGACCGCCCTGCTGGCGGCCGCGCTGAAGTCGCAGCGGGAGCTGGCGCAGACGGCCCAGCTCTACGGCGACCACAGCTTCCTGACGTTCGTCCTGACCGACGGTCAGGAGAACGCCAGCCACCGCTGCCCCGGCGCGCCCTCCAGGGACCCGGGTGAGCTGGTGAAGGCCGTGGCCGAGATGATCGAGACGCAGGGCGACAACTGGACGCTGGCCGTGCTGGTGCCGGACCAGATGGGCAAGCGCGAGGCCGTGCAGTGCGGATTCCCGAAGGACAACGTCGCCATCTGGGACGCCACGAGCACGCAGGGTCTGGAGGAGGCCGGCCAGGTCATCCAGGAGGCCACCGAGAAGTTCATGATCGGCCGCGCCAAGGGCATCCGGGGGTCGAGGACGGTGTTCTCCGCCGGTGCGGAGGCGGTCAACAAGGACACCGTCAAGGCAGCCGGTCTCACCCCGGTGGACCAGTCGCGGTACCAGCTGATCCCCGTGGCCCGCGACGCCGCGATCCGGGAGTGGGTCGTCGAATCCGGCCACACGTACCGCACGGGGGGCGCGTTCTACCAGCTGAGCAAGTCGGAGAAGATCCAGGCGCGCAAGCAGATCGCTGTACTGGAGAAGAAGACGGACCGGGTGTACACCGGCCCGGAGGCGCGAGCGCTGCTCGGCCTGCCGGACGTGGAGGTTCGCGTCAAGCCGGACCACAACGACGATTTCACGATCTTCGTGCAGAGCACCAGCGTGAACCGCAAGCTCGTACCGCAGACGCGGCTCCTGCTCATGTTCTGACCCCGCCGAGCCTCCCGTGCCGTTACGTCGCCCTGCTCCGTTCCGGGTCCCGGGGCGCGCGCGAGAGAAAGCGCCGCCCCGGTCCGGTGGGTGGCTACGCGGCGCTCTCGGTGAAGCCTTCCTCGGTGCCTTCGCCGGGGAGGGTGCCCTCGTCGAAGCCCTCTTCCGGCATCATGGCGCCGAACAGGCCGCCCATGAGCTCTTCCACGTTCAGCTCGGTGGCTCCGGCCGGCGCGGTGGGCTTGGTGCCCCCGCTCATCTTCAGCACCAGGCCGAACTTCTTGACCTTCGCGTTCTCCGCCAGCTTGGCGAGGTCGACGTACACCTCGGTCAGCTCACCGTTCTTCAGCGTGAAGTCGGCCGAGACCTTGGTGTCGGGGATCTCCTTCAGATCCTTGTCCGACGGCAGGTCCATGCCCGGGGGCAGGTCCTTCGTGAGCGGACGGACCTCGCCGATCAGCTCGGCGACGAGCGTGCGGAACGGGGCCGTGGCGGTGATGTGCTCGGTGCCGTCCTTGCCCCCGGCGGTCGTGAAGTCGACCTCACGGGCGATGACCTCGCGAAGGGCCTCCAGGAGCTTCTTCTGGGTCTTGGGGTCCAGCGAGGGCTCCGGAGACGGCTTGGCGCCGGGCTCCTGGCCCATCTCCTGGCCGGCCTTCTTCATCTCCTCGGTGCTGAACTTGACCCACTCGCCCTCCAGCACCTTCTTCAGGCCCGCGGCCTCCGGGGGCAGCTCGTCGGCGGGCGGCATGGGAGAGCCCATCGCCTTGGTGAGGGCCTCGACGTCGGAGCGGATGTACGTGTGGTCACCGACGACCCGGTACTCGACGAGGTCACCGTCGGGGCTGCTGACCTTCATGGCCATGCCGACGAGGTCCTTCTCCTCGGACTCGTCGATCGGCTTCTTCGACTCCACCGTGACGCTGACCTTCACACCGCTGATCAGCTCGGCGGCCTCGGCGGGGATCTCCTCGCCCGGTGCCGGGTCCGACCCGGCGTCCATCTGCTTGATGGTCTCGGCGTCGACGTCCAGGTCCAGCTCGAAGGAGATCGACTTCTCCTTGCCCAGCTTCTCGAAGGCCTGGTCCAGCTTCTTCCCGGCAGACAACTGCTCGACCGTGCCGCAGGCGGCCGAGCCCACCAGGACAGCACCGACGACAGCGGTGGCGGTCAGGGTCTTGCGTATGACGGTAATGATGATCTCCTCGTAGACGCGATCACTATGTGATCGCCAAGGAGACTCACACCTCCCCCACATGGTTGCCCTGTGGACCGATATCCCTGCTGTTCCGTCGACCACAGGCCCCGTACCCCCCCCCCGGCCTTCCGCCTTCCCGGGTCCGGACCCGGACACGGGTCCGGACCCGGGGAGGCAGCGGCTCGGGACGTCAGGACGGCCCCCGGAGCGTCAGAACATCACGGGTCAGGGCGTCATCTCGTACACACCCGAAAGCGCCTCGACGCGCTGCCAGACACGCTCCGACCGCGCCTCGTCGACGACGGGGCGCCGGACGGCGCCGAGCGCCCAGTGCTGCTGCGGCTCGGTCGCGGAGTCCTTGCCGTGCAGCTCGACCGCGTGCGCGGAGAAGTCGCGCACGAGGACGGCGAAGAGCTCGTCCAGCACGTCCTCGTCGAGAAGGGTCAGCGCCGCCTGCTCCAGGACCAGCTGGCCGTGGACCACGAGCGCGAAGAGCTGACCGACGGCGAGCAGGAGGTCGAGGTCCCGGCTCTGCTTCTCGTCGGGAGCGGCCTTGAGAACGAACTCGCAGAGAGCGTCGGCCTGTTCGCGGAGGCGGGCGACGTTGGGCAGGTGGGCGTACGCGTCGTAGGCGGCGCGCCAGTCGTGGAAGCGGACCGCCCCCAGGCCCCGGGCCGGGCCCTGGCGGAAGAGGAACGTGTCGTCGGCCGCGTCCAGACGGGTCGGGACGGGCTCGTACGCGACCGGGTCGAGGAGGTGGTTGCGCATGAACTTCAGGATCAGCGCCAGGTTGACGTGGACCGTGCCCTCCAGCTTGGGCAGACCGCGGATCTCCACGGCCGCCTCGGCGAAGTAGTTGTCCTTCTCGAAGCCCTTGGCGGCGATGACGTCCCACATGAGGTCGATGACCTTCTCGCCCTCCGTGGTCACCTTCATCTTCGTCATCGGGTTGAAGAGCAGGTAACGGCGGTCGTCGGGGCCGGCGGTGCGGAAGTAGTCGACGGCACGGTCGCTGAACAGCTTCATGCCGACGAGCCGGACGTACGCGTCCGTGAGCTCGCGCCGCACGTGCGGGAAGGCGGTGACCGGGCGGCCGTACAGGATCCGGTTCTGCGCGTGCGTGACGGCCTCGTACATCGCGTGCTCGCAGATGCCGATCGAGGCGGTGCACAGGTTGAACTTGCCGACGTTCACGGTGTTGAGGGCTGCGTCGAAGGCGGCGCGGCCGGTGTGCAGGACGTCCTCGGCGGCGACCGGGTACTCCTCCAGGCGGAACTCGCTGACGTACTTCGAGGAGTCGACGACGTTCTTCACGAGGTGGTAGGCCGAGTGGCGGCTGTCGGCGGCGAAGAAGACGTACCCGTCGGGGCCCTCGACGTCCGTCCGGCGCCCGAAGACGGAGACGAGGCCGGCGGCGTTGCCGTTGCCGATGTAGTACTTGGAACCGGTGGCCCGGAAGCCGCCCGCGCCGTCGGGCTCCAGGAGCATGTCGGTGGAGTAGATGTCCGCGCCGTGGGACTTCTCGGAGAGACCGAACGCGAACACCTCTCCCTGGGCGAGGAGTTCGGCCGCGCGGGCGCGGGCTGCGGCGTTGTCGCTCTGCCAGACCGGGCCGAGGCCGAGGATGGTGACCTGCCAGGCGTACCAGTAGTCGAGCCCGTAGAAACCGAGGATCTCGTTGAGGGCGGCGATGCGGGCGGTGTCCCAGCGCTTGTCGCCGCCGTCCTCGCCCGCCGCGGAGGACGGCGTCAGGAACGTGGCGAAGAGGCCTTCCTCGGCGGCGAAGGCGAGGAAGTCGCCGAGCCAGGCGCGGGTCCGGTAGTCCTCGATGATCCTGCGCTTGCCGCGCGCCTCGAACCAGTCGATCGTGGCGCGCAGCAGCCGGCGGGTCTCCGGGTCGAAGTGCACCGGGTCGTAGGTGTGCGGGTTGAACAGCAGCGGGTCGGCCATGACGTCCGCCTTTCCGGCTCGGGATGAGGGTGGTGATGCTGGAGGTGCCGTACGGAGGCACTCGTACGGGTGTGGTCTTACGGGGTGGGGCGAGGCGAGGTGCCGGCGGGCGCAGGTGGGAGCGGTCGTACGAGGGTGGCCGCCGGCCCGGTTCGGTTCAGGGCCCGGCGCGGAAGCCGTCGAGGGTGGCGAGGACGTCGTCCAGCCAGGCGATCATCATCCGCTCGTACGCGATGCCGCCCCGCAGCACGACGTGCTGCAGCTCGCGCTCGGCGTCCGGAGGACCGCCCGCCGCCGGCTCCCCGAAGTCCCGGGCCTTGCCCGCGAGGTAGTGGGCAAGGCGCTCGGTGTGCGTCCGCCGGTGCCGCTCGACCTCGCTGATCAGCGCGGCCGGATCGTCGAAGGCCGCCCCCCGGATCTTCACCGCGAGGTCGTGTCGCACGCTCTCGGGTTCGATCGGTTCGTGCAGCCACGCGGAGAGCGCGTCCCGTCCCGGCCCGGCGACGGAGTACTCCTTCTTGTCCGGGCGCCCGTGCTGCGGCACGTCCCGGACGTCCACCCAGCCGTCGCTCTCCATGCGCTTGAGAACGCGGTAGATCTGCTGGTGGGTGGCGGTCCAGAAGTAGCCGATGGACCGCTCGAAGCGCCGGGCCAGCTCGTAGCCGGACCCGGGCTTCTCGAGCAGGGACACGAGGATCGCGTGGTCGAGCGCCATGCACCCGATCCTGCTATGCAACGAGTTGCATAGCAAGGCTGAGCGGTCTCGTTGAGACGTGACTCACCCCGGAATCCCCCGGTCCCCCTATCCTCATCCCCTTCCGCTCCCGTCCCCGGCGCCTCCCCCGCCCCACCCGCGCTCCGACCGCGTGGCGGTGGCGAACGGCAAGGCGACGGCCGGCCGGTCCCTGTACGGGTCCGGCCGACCGTCGCCCTCAGTGTTCACGGCACGGGCCCGTCCTCACCGTGCCCGGCCTGTTCTCGCCCGGTCAGGCCTTCTGCTGCATGGAGCGGCGTGCCGGGTTGCCCTGTTCGGCCGCCTTGGGGTCCTTCTCGTCGGCCTTCTCGCGCACACCCTGCGCGATGCGGTCGCCGATGGTCGCGTCGATGTTCCTCCAGTACGCGAAGGCGCGCTCGAGGACCGGTTCGGTGACGCCGTTGAGCAGGTGGCCGACCACGTTGTCCACCAGACGATCCCGGGCGGCGTCGTCCATGACCTCGCGAACCAGCGTGCCCGGCTGGCCCCAGTCGTCGTCCTTCGGGTGGGACACGTAGGCCGAGCGGGTGATCTCGCCGTCCGCCGACCAGCTGGGCGGTGTTCCGTAGCGCTCGGTGTCGGCGGCGGGCCCGCCCTTGGAGTTCGGGGCGTAGACCGGGTCGGTCGTCTTCCGGTAGGCCATCGCCCCGTCCTTCGAGTACGTGTGGACGTCGACGACGGGTGCGTTCACGGGGAGCTGCTGGTAGTTGGCGCCGATGCGGTGCCGGTGGGCGTCCGCGTACGAGAACAGCCGGGCCAGCAGCATCCGGTCGGGGCTCGGCCCGATGCCCGGGACCAGGTTGTTGGGCTGGAAGGCCGCCTGCTCGATCTCGGCGTGGTTGTCGGTGGGGTTGCGGTCGAGCGTCATACGGCCGACCGGAATGAGCGGGTAGTCGCCGTGCGGCCACACCTTGGTCAGGTCGAACGGGTTGAACCGGTACCCCGCGGCATCCTCGTACGGCATGACCTGCACGTGCAGCGTCCAGCTCGGGAAGTCGCCGTCACGGATGTGCTCGAAGAGGTCCCGCGTGTGGTAATCCGTGTCGACGGCGGCCATCTGGTCGGCCTCGTGCTGGGTGAAGAACTCGATGCCCTGGTCGGTCTTGAAGTGGTACTTCACCCAGAAGCGCTCGCCGGACGCGTTGATCCACATGTAGGTGTGGGACGTGTAGCCGTTCATGTGGCGCCAGGAGCGCGGGATACCGCGGTCCCCCATCAGCCAGGTGACCTGGTGCGCCGACTCCGGGGACAGGGTCCAGAAGTCCCACTGCATGTCGTGGTCGCGAAGGTTGTTGTCCGCGCGGCGCTTCTGGGAGCGGATGAAGTGCTGGAACTTCATCGGGTCCTTGATGAAGAACACCGGCGTGTTGTTGCCGACCATGTCGTAGTTGCCTTCGCTGGTGTAGAACTTCACCGCGAAGCCGCGCGGGTCGCGCCAGGTGTCCGGGCTGCCGCGCTCACCCGCGACCGTCGAGAAGCGGGCGACCAGATCGGTGCTGGTGCCCGGCTGGAAGAGGGCCGCCTTGGTGTAGCGGCTGACGTCGTGGGTCACCTCGAAACGGCCGAACGCGCCGCTGCCCTTGGCGTGCGGCTGGCGCTCGGGGATCCGTTCGCGGTTGAACTGTGCCATCTGCTCGATCAGGTAGGCGTCCTGCAACAGGACCGGGCCGCCCGGTCCCAGGGTGAGTGAGTGTTCGTCGCTCTCCACCGGGGCGCCGGAATCGGTCGTGGTGGCGGGTCGGCTCTCGGTCATCGGTCGGTCTGCCTTTCCTTGTGCTGAGCGGTCGCGCCCCGCGGTCGCAGGCGGTCGAACGTTCCCGGAACGGAGGGCCTGCTGCCCGCCGACCGGAGCTTGTGGCGTCGGGGTATCCCGTTGAAGCGGCCCTCCCCTTGAGTACGCGCGTCTCGGCATGTCGCCTCACCCGCCATCGCCGCGGCAAACGTCCTCTCCGCGATCGACTGCTCCCCGGAGGGCAGCGGCGAGTGGGGGCGCGGTCGTGGCGGCCTCCTTGCGGGCGCGGGCGGTCCTCGGGGGGCGGGCGGGCGCGCGTCGGAGGCATCCGCGCCCGCCACGCACGTCCCAGCCTGGGCCCAACCGCGCGATGCCACCACCGGAGGTCGCAGCCTCCCGGCACGCTTGCGCGGCCAGCGGGTCACTCCTGCGTCCTGCGGGGGAAGAGCACCTCCCCCCGCGCGGACGGAGCTCCTCCGCGCGCTCACTAAGCCGGGCCGCCCGGCGCCGGTTCCCCTGACCGGGTGACACCGCCGCTGCCGGGCGGGGTCGAGCACGCGTGGGTACGGTTCCCCCGTGGCCGCCCGGTGCACGACGTCACGGGGGCGAGGGCGCACTCGGTGGGCCGCCGGGCCCGCACTGTCGGACCCCTTCGCTAAGGTCAGCGGCCATGACTGAGATCGCAGCCGGGACATGGCCGGAACCTCCACTCGCCGGCACCGAGGCGGAGGCCGTCCTCGGGGCCCTCGAACGCCAGCGGGCCACGCTGGCCTGGAAGTGCTCCGGCCTGGACGCTCCCGGTCTGCGGGCCACACTCGGCACGTCCACGATCACTCTGGGCGGCCTGCTCAAACACCTGGCGCACGTGGAGGACAGCCACTTCGCCCGGCTGTGGCTCGGCTCTCCCGTGGGCGCTCCCTGGGACACCGTCGACTGGGCCGGCACTCCCGACTGGGACTACCGCTCCGCTGCCGAGGACACCCCCGAGCAGCTGCTCGCCCTCTGGCAGGAAGCAGTCGCCCGCTCCCGCGCCGTCGTGGACACGGCGCTCGGGGCGGGCGGGCTGGACCAGCTCGGCGCGTACACCACCCGCAGCGGGGAACGTCCCAATCTCCGCCGCATTCTCCTGGACCTCGTCGAGGAGTACGCCCGCCACGCCGGTCACGCCGACCTCATCCGCGAATCCGTCGACGGCCTGACGGGCGAGGACCCGCCGAGGTGACCTGAGGTGGGTCGCGGTGGGACGTTCGGCCACCTCACCCTCGCCGCCTGGTGGGCGGCGCCGCAATGCCGGCGGTCGAGGCCGTGGGCCGTCTCCTTCGCCCTTCTTCGCCCTTTTTCGCCCTTCTTCGCCCTTCTTCGCCCTTCTTCGCCCTTCTTCGCCCTTCTTCGCCCTTCTTCGCCCTTCTTCGATCTTCTTCGATCTTCTTCGACCGCACGCCTCCGGTGGCACTCGGGGCTGTCGGACAGGGGGGCGGACGGGCATGGCGGGGCGGGCGTCCGGCCGAGGTGGATCTCTGGGTCCCCGCCGCCGGCCCGCCATGGCCTCCCGCCCCGGCCCGCCCCGGCCCCGTATGGCCAGGGCGGGAGGCCACTTGGCCAGGGAAAACGCAACTTCGACAGGGATCGCTGAGACAGCTACGTTCACCTGGTCCTCGGCGATCGCCCACGTTCGCACAGGAGTTCCCTGCGGCCGGGCCACCCACGACGGGACGGGTCGGTCACGCCCCACGAACCCTCGCCCCCGTGCGGAGGCGCCGAACCGATCCACATCAGGCACCCGACCAGGGAGAGACGAATGCCCCGTCTTGCGCTGTACACCTTCGGCGTCCTCAAGTCACCTCTCGCCCATCCCACACCCCTCACGCGCGAGTTCTACGAGATCGGTGAGGCCGTCTACCGGAAGATCGGTCAGCATCCCGGATACCTCGCCCGTGCCGAGGCGGCCGACGGTGACCGGGGCGCGTTCTTCGAGGCGGACTGGGGCGCGTGGGGAGAGTTCGCCGTACCCAGCTGGTACGGCAAGGGGCACACGGCGGAAACCACCGCCCTGGCCACGACTCTCTCGCTCTGGACCGGCCTGCGCCCCGCCTTCGACGCCATCTACACCGGTCTGCACCGTGAGGCGTTGAACAGGCGGTACGACTGGTTCGAGAGGTCCACCCACCCGAACTACGTGTTCTGGTGGGTCTCCGACGGCGTGATACCCACCTGGCAGGACGGGGTTTCCAGGCTGGAACACCTCCACGACCACGGCGCCGCGCCGCGCGCCTTCACCTATCACCACCCGTTCACGCCGGACGGAACCCCGGCCAGGATGAAGGGCATCGGGCCGCAGAGCGACCGGGTTCGCTGACAAGGCAGCCTTCGGCCTCTCCCTCACCGGCCCCGGCATGTGTCCCCGCACCACACGGCCCGGACTCCACAGCCAACCCCCGAAGGATTCACGCAGCCGACCGCCTAGGCTCGGGATGCCATGCCGGAGGTCCGTAGAGGAGAGACAGTGTTCGTCAAGGTGTGCGGGCTCGGGTCGACCGATGACATCGATGCGACGGTCGCGGCCGGCGCGGACGCCGTCGGCCTGGTGATCAGTGGGACCAGCGTGCGCGGGCTCGACCGGGACCGGGTCGTACGGCTCGCCGCTCACGTGCCGCCCAGCGTGCTGTCCGTCCTGGTGGTCAACGACACGCCCGCCGTCGAAGCCGCCCGGATGGCCGGTGAACTCGGTTTCGGCGCCCTGCAGTTGCACGGTTCGGCGTACCACGCGGAGGACTTCGCCGCAGCGGCCCGGATCTTTCCGCGGCTGTGGCGGGCCACCTCTCTCAGCGAAGGGCCCGACACCCGTGTCGGCGCCTACGGCGAGGAGGTCCTCCTCCTCGATTCGCCTCGGGCCGGCTCCGGCGACCGGTGGGACCTGTCGCTTCTCGAAACGGCCCGCCCCGAGGGCACGTGGATGCTTGCCGGTGGACTCTCGCCGGAGAACGTCGGCGAGGCGATCGACCGGGCACGCCCCTGGGGGGTCGACGTCTCCAGCGGCGTCGAGTCCGCTCCGGGCGTCAAGGACCACGACCGGATTCGCGCGTTCGTCGCGGCCGTGCAGCAAGCCACCGTGACCGGGCTGTCGTGAAGCGAGCTCTCGTGAACCCAGCTGCTGTGAACCCGGCTGTCGCGACCAGGCCGTCGTGACCCGGCCGCCCCCCTGACGATCAGGGCGTCTCGCGGGGCGCCTGACCTGGGGCGGCCGGGTCACGACGGCGGCAGCCTCAGGACCCGTCGGCGACGTCGTCGGCGAGGTCGTCCTGGACCCGCAGTCCCGCCACCCACAGCGGCATGATCCAGTGCACCACGAGCACGCCGACGAGGACGGGGGTCACCGCCGCCCGGACAGGCGCGTCCGTCAGCGTGCTGCAGGTCCCGGCACCGGCGGCCGCCGCCACGAGCAGCCACAGGGTGATGCGGTGGGACAGGGCGCGCACCCGGTCGCGCTCGACGAGCTGGCGCTCGTCGAGCATCCGGCCGCGCAGTTCGAGCAGTCCCCGTGTGGATCCGTTGAGCATGCCGGTGAGCACGACCCAGGGGAGCATCACCACGGCGATCGCGACGGCCGGGCCGTATCCGGGTCCGAAGACCGTCGCGATCCAGGCGCCCGCTCCGACGGCGGTGAGGGCGACGTGCACCGTCACCAGCAGTCGGCGCCGGGCCGGAGTGGCGTAGGCCGCGGCCGCCCGGCGGTCGTTCATCAGGGCGTACATCTGTCGGTCGTAGCGCGTCGCGGTCATTTCTGCTTCCTCCCGTAGACCTCGTCGGTGAGCGGCTGGAACGGATCCAGGGAGAACAGCGCCTCCACCGGCAGTCCGAAGAACCGGGCCACTTTCAGGGCCAGGTCGAGGCTGGGGTTGTACTGGCCGCGCTCGATGTAGCCGATGGTCTGGTAGTGGACTCCCACTGCCTCGGCCAGTGCCTGTCGCGACACCTTCCGCTCAGCCCTGACAACGGCCAGCCTGTTGTGTACCTGCTCGCTCATGTACAAGAAGTACTACATTTGGCGGTAGGAGCACAACATTCCGAGGGTGGAGTCGAACGCGCCGACGCCCCCGTCGCTCCGGGTGGGCGGCGGGGGCCATGGGGGGCGGATCAGATGAGGTCGGCCAGGAGTTCCGCGAAGACGCGCGGATGGCTGAAGTAACCGGTGTGCGAGGTGGCGAGCGTATGCACGTCGAAGGGGTTGTGGGGGGTCAGCGCGTCCGCCGCGCGGATCATGTGGTCCTGGACGGCGGGGGTGATGCCGCGATCCTCGGAGAGCCGGACATAGGTGTGCGGGACCCGCCCCCATGCGTCGGCCCTGACCACTGCCGCCGGCTCCAGCACCGAGTAGTTCTCGTCGGGGTCGAGGGAGTCCAGCAGCAGCCGGAACTGGTGGTCGGTGGAGTCGGCCATGACCGCGGCCTTCAGCTCGGCGAACAGCGCCGGATCGGCGTGGGCACTGCGCCAGTTCAGCCTGGCCACTCCGGGATCGCGTACGTCCGGCACGGTGATCCGCGCGGCGGCGGCGTCCAGCAGGTTGTCGTCGGCCACGTCCCACGGCTCGGTGAGCATGGCGGGATCGCTGAGGCAGAGCGCGGAGAGGTAGACGACCCGGTCGAGCAGGTCCGGCGCGGTGTTGGCGACGGCGCTGATCGTCAGGCCGCCGAGGCTGTTGCCGACCAGGACGACCGGGCCCCACGCGGAGAGCCGCCGCAGGATGTCCACCACATGGCGCACGTTGTGCCGCAGTGTGATGCCGCGCACCGGGGAAGGGGCGGCGGCCAGGGCGGTGACGTCCTGGGGTTGCCGGTAGTAGGCGGCGGGGACGTCGGCGCGGTCTCCGTGGCCGGGCAGGTCGACGGCGTACGAACGGTGTCCGAGCAGGGCCAGTTCGTTCTGCAGCGGGCCCCAGGCCCGGGCGTTGCTGGAGCCGCCGTGGACGAACACGAAAGTGGGGCGCGGGATTGCGCGCATGGTGAGGATCCTCGTCATCCTGAGGTGAAACGGTGGACGCTGGGCTGTGATGCCGTTCTGTCGTGTCCCCGGTGCCGACGACGGTCGGCACCGCGGTCAGAGCGTCGACCGGGTGCGCGCGGCCTGCCAGTTGTGGATGACGGTATGCATGATGGTCACGACCCTACCGGCGGTCTCGTTCCTTGTCCGCCGCTTTCCAGCGCCTCGTAGGCCGCTCGCGGCAGGGCCGGGTTCTTCTCCGTGCGGGTGTCCATCTCGGTGTCCTCTCCAGAGGGATCGTCCCGGCGACCCCGGGGGTCACTCCGATCCGCACGAGGCCCAGCGGAATCCCTGCCGTCGCGTCAAGGTCAAGGAGACGAGCACCGGTCCTCCTGCCGGCCGCTCCCCCGCGCTCAGCTGTCGAAGCGGTGGCGGGACGCCTCGATGTGGCCGACGTACCGATGGGTCCAGTCACACATTCCGTCGACGGTCGCCCGGAGGGCCTGGCCCGGCTCGGTGAGGGTGTACTCGACGCGCGGCGGCACGGTGGGGTGCACGGTCCGGTCGACCAGACCGTTGCGCTCCAGCATGCGCAGGTTCTGCGTGAGCCTCGCCTCCCAGGTCGAGCGGTGTTACCTCAACGTCGGTACCGCCCTGGCCGAGGTCGGTGCCTCGTTCGACGACGTGGTGAGACTGACCGTGTACCTCGTCGACTTCACCCCCGACAAGATGCCCCTTCCTGGACGGGGTCGCCCGGGCGGCCGAGAAGCTGGGGGTGACCCCGGTCGCCCCACTCACCGGGGTGGGCGTCGCCGCCCTGGCCGGACCCGACATCCTGGTCGAGGTCGAAGCCACGGCGGTCGTCGACTGAGTGAAGCGTTGCGATCCGGCTCCGCCCCTCGGCGCCCTCGGGTGCCGCCGGCCGTGGGGCCGACGGGTCGAGGCACGGCGCGCCTCGGCCCTGCGGGTGGGCCCCGGTGGAGGATCGGTGGGCGGCGGCCTCGGGACGGGCCGGCCGGTTCCGACCCCTCGTGTGAAGAGGCACTGCCATGCAACCGTTCGACGGTCCGCCGTTCCCGCTCCTCGCCCACCGGGCACCGGGGCACCTCCAGGATGGTGCCCACCGCGTGACCACGGCGGCGCTGTGAACGCGTCGCCACACGAGGGTGCGCCGGGCGGCGGCCGCTACGGCGAGGCCGTGTTCCGGCCCGAGCAGGCGGGCGAGGGCGAGCGCATCGACTTCGGCGCCCTCGCCTACGACGACATCACCATGGCTCGGCTGCGGGCGCTGGGCGTCGGACCGGGGTGGCGGTGCCTCGACGTGGGCGCCGGGACGGGGACGGTTTCGCGCCGGCTGCTCGACGAGACACGGGTGGAGAGTGTGCTCGCCGTGGACCGCGACGTACGTTTCCTCGGCGAGCGGCCCGTGGCGGGGCTCGACCTGCTGGAGGCCGACGCCACCGCCCCGGACTTCGCTCCCGGCCGGTTCCGGCTCGTCCACGCGCGCTTCGTGCTGATGCACCTGCCCGAGCACGAGCGCGTCATCGCCCGCCTCGCCGAACTCGTGGCGCCCGGCGGGGTGCTCGTGCTCAGCGACGCGGTCGACCTGACCGGCGACCGGGCGCCCACGACGCCGTACACCCTGGCGATGCGGGCGATGTGGCAGGGGCTGCGGGACACCATCGGCACCGACGTCTCCTGGGTGCCCTCGTACCCGCAACTGCTGCGTGGGGCGGGGCTCGTGCCCGTCGCCGCCGAGATCCATGTACCGCCACTCGTGCCCGGCAGCCCGCTCAGCCGCTTCTGGGCGGACACGTGGGAGCGGAGCAGGGCGGCGATGCGCGGGACCGGTCTGGTCGACGACGCGGGCGTCGACGCGGCGATCCGGTACCTGGACTCCGACGCGTGCGCCTCCCTGTCGGCCGGCATGCTCACCGCCTGGGGGTGGAGACCCGGGGAGGGCGCGTGACGCCTGCCCCGCCCTCGTACCTCTGATCCCTCTTTTCGGTGCCTGTGCCCCACCCTGCTCACCGTCACCTGTGGGTCAAGTCGCCCCCTTTCGCGGGGAACCGGCCGTGGCCAAAATCTGTCCATGTGAGCGGGACAGCCGGAGACGGCGTCGAGGGGGGCGGGGATGGGCGCATGGGTGGTTCCGGGGTACACCGAGACCCGGGAGTTGGGAGCGGGCGGCAGCGGCCGCGTGGTGCTCGCCACGCACGACGCGACGGGCCTGCCGGTCGCCGTGAAGTACCTGAGTGAGCGGTTCCGCTCGGACGAGGCGTTCGTACGCGGGTTCAGGGCCGAGGCGCGGCTGCTCGGCGCCCTGGACACTCCCCACGTCGTGACGTTCTACGAGTACGTCGAGGCTCCACGGGGTGCCGCCATCGTGATGGAGCTGGTCGACGGCGTCGCGTTGCGCGCGCTCCTCGCCCGGGAGGGCTCGACCGGCCCCGAGGCGGCCCTCGTGGTGCTCAAGGGCTCGCTCCTGGGCCTCGCCGCCGCTCACCGGGCGGGCGTCGTGCACCGCGACTA
This sequence comes from Streptomyces sp. Qhu_M48, assembly GCF_051305195.1. Lineage (NCBI taxonomy): Bacteria > Bacillati > Actinomycetota > Actinomycetes > Kitasatosporales > Streptomycetaceae > Streptomyces > Streptomyces sp. Qhu_M48. The sequence goes on from NZ_CP195432.1 coordinate 4,328,179, forward strand.
CAAGCCCGAGAACGTGCTGGTCGCCGCCGACGGGTCGTCCACACTCGTCGACTTCGGCATCGCGGTCGGCCGGGGCGCCACACCGGGAGTCGCCGGCACGCCCGCCTACATGGCGCCCGAGCAGTGGAACGGCGCCCCTGCCTCACCGGCGGCCGACGTCTACGCGGCGACCGCGACCTTCTTCGAGTGTCTGACCGGGCGCAAGCCCTTCTCCGGCGACAACTTCGCGGAACTCGCCCTGCAGCACCTGGGCACGCCCGTTCCCGACGGGCAGGCGCCCGAGCCGCTGCGCCCTCTCATCCGGCGGGGGCTCGCCAAGTCCCCGGACGAGCGGCCGGAGAACGCGGCCGCGTTCGTGACCGAGCTGGAGTCGGTCGCCCTGAACGCGTACGGACCGGAGTGGGAGGAACGGGGCCGGGGCCGCCTGGCGGCGTTGGCCGCTCTCCTGCCGCTGTTCTTCCCGTCCTCGGGCGGTATCCCGGAGGGCACGACCGCCCTCGGCACCACCACCTTGCCCGCCCCGCCGTCCCGCTCCCGGTGGCGGCTCCCGCGCGGGCTGCCGGCGGGTGCGGCGGGGCTCGTCCTGGCGCTCCTCCTCGCCCTCGCCGCGCGCGCCGGGGGCGAGGAGCCGGACGGCGACAAGGCCGCCCAGGCCTTCGCGACGACGAGCACCGGGGCGAGCACGCCTCCGTCGGAACCCGCCACGTCAGCGACGCCCTCCCCCGATCCGACGGCGACGACAACGGGGCCGTCCTCGTCGCCGAGCCCCGGGGTGAGCGTCACTCCGGACGAGTCCCCGACGGGCGGGGCGACGACGCCGCCGACCGTGACCGCTCCTCCGACCACGCCTCGCGTTTCGGCGCCACCGACGACGTCCGCACCTCCCACCGGCACCCCTCCGACGACCTCGACGAGCACGCCACCGACCACGGCTCCCCCGACGCCGCCCGTCTCCGTGTCAGCGGTCTCGGTCACGAGCCTGCGCCAGACCGGGCCGACGGCCGCCTCGGCCGCCGTCGAGGTCACGACGGACGGAACGGGACCGGTGACGATTCATATCGAGTGGTTCACCGGGGACGAGCAGGGATCGCCGGGCGCCCCCGACGGCTCCGAGACCTACCGGCGCGAGGGAGCCACCCGGTACACCCTCGCGCTCGCCCACGACGTCCGGGGCGCCGGATGCTACTGGGGGCTGCGCGCGACCACGACCCCCGCCGCCGCGAACGGCGGCTCCTTGCAGCAGATCTTCATCCGGCGGTGCACGATCTCATGAACGACGACGACTACAGCGCCACCGAACTCGGCAGCCACTGGTTCGAACGTCCGACACCGGAGGACGCGCCGGAACAGACGGTGCGACGTGCGCCGGAAGAGACGCGCCGGGCCGCGCCCGTCGCCGCGCCTCCCGCCGCGCCCGACCGGGTCGAAGGTGAGGTCCTCCGGTTCGGACCGGGCGTGACCGCGGCCGCCGCACGGCGTGCCGAGAACACCCCTACGGCGGTCCAGATCTGGCACGGGACCCTGCCCGGCGTCCCCGCGCCGAGGCCGCCGGTCCCTTCACGGTGGCCGCGGCGCTACGCGCTCGCGTGCGTCGTGATGGCCGCCGTCCTGGTCTTCCTGGCCTGGCGGCACTACGGGCCCGGCGTCGCGGTACGGGACGTCACCGTCGGCACCTCGGGGCAGCGCCTCGGCTGCGACGGCACCGCGGACGTCGTGGCTGTCGTCCGCACGGACGGCCGGCCGGGCACCGTCACGTACCGCTGGGAACGCAGCGACGGGACCCGTTCCACGGTCCTGCACGAGAAACTGGCCCGTGGTCAGGAGGAGGCCACCCTCCATCTGCTGTGGACCTTCCACGGGCCCGGGACGCACCAGGCCGTGGCGCGCCTGGTGATCACGTCACCCACGGTCCACACGTCGGCGGCGGCGTTCACGTACCACTGCGGGTGAAGGACCTCGCGCTCCTGGTGTGTCCCTGTTGCGGCCGGAGGGAACTCCGGGTAGCGATGGACCGTGCGGTACGGGACCCGGTCCGGGGCCCGGCCGTCACCTCCGTCCGCTCCGACCCCGTCCAGCTGATCCGATCCCGCCCGGCCACCGCGATCCCGGCTGTCCGCTCCGATCCGGGGCTTCCGCACGGGCGGTGTCCCCGTTCACCGCACACTCACGGCGGGACGCGCCCCGGGCGCCCGGTCGATGGGGAAGGAAGACACCGATGGCCGAGCCCAGCCCTCCGTCCGGTCCGGCCGCCGGCGGAACGCAGCCCGAGGAGGCGGACCACCTTCGGGACATCCTGCTGACCCCCGGCTATCTCAAGGCGCTCGTCCTCTGCGCCCTCATCGGTGTCCCGGTCTCCCTCGCCGCGTTCTGGTTCCTGGTCGGCCTGCACGAACTCGAACATTTCCTGTGGACAGACCTCCCCCACCACATGGGCCGGGACGAGCCCGCGTGGTGGTGGCCGCTGCCCCTTCTCCTCGTCGCGGGCCTCGGCGTCGGACAGATCGCCGCCCGGCTGCCCGGCGCGGGCGGCCACATCCCCGCCCTGGGTCTGCACACGGGAGGCGCCTCGTCCACCGCGCTGCCCGGCGTGCTCCTCGCCGCGGTGGCGAGCCTGCCGTTCGGCGCCGTGCTCGGTCCGGAGGCACCGCTGATCGCCCTGGGCGGCGGCCTGGCCCTCCTCTTCCGTGACCTCGCTCGCGCGCCCTCGACCCCGCAGAGCACGGCGCTGCTGGGCGCGGCCGGAGCCGCCGCCGCGATCGCCGCGATCTTCGGCAACCCGCTGGTCGCCGCCGTCCTCCTCATGGAGATCGCGGGAGTGGGAGGCCCGCGGCTGTTCGCGGTGATGCTGCCCGCCCTGCTGTCCAGCGGAGTCGGATCCCTGGTGTTCACGGGATTCGGGCGCTGGACCGGTCTGGAGACGGGCAGTCTGAGCCTCGAACTGCCGACGCCGACGCCGCGTCTGGACGCCGGAGACGTGCTGTGGTCCCTCCTGATGGCCGGGGCCATCGCCGTCGTGATGCGTCTGGTGCTGGACGGGGGACGGCTCGTGGCGGCGTACGTCCGGAGCGGCGTGCGGTTCCGGACGGTCGTCTGCGCGCTGGGAGCCGCGGCCTGTGCCGCCCTCTACTCGCTGATCACCGGCCGCTCGCCCGTCGACGTCGCCTCGTCCGGCCAGGCCACGCTGAGCACGCTGGCCTCCGACGCGCACTCCTGGGGCGTCGGTGCGCTGCTGGCGGTCCTGCTCCTCAAGGGCGCCGCGTACACCCTGTGTCTGGGCAGCCTGCGCGGCGGTCCCGTCTTCCCCGCCCTCTTCCTGGGAGCCGCCACCGGTGTGCTGCTCGCTCCGCTGCCGGGACTCGGGCTGGTGCCGGCGATGGCCGCCGGTATGGCCGCGGCGGCGGCGGCCACCTTGCGGCTCCCCGTGAGCAGTGTCGTGCTCGTGGCCCTGCTGCTCGGCAGCGCCGACGTGACGCCCGTGGTGATCCTGGCGGCCGTGGTCGCGTTCGTCACCACCGAGCTGCTCCCCTCCGACCTGCGGCGGCTCGCCCCCTCACGCGCCCGTCGCTCCTCCGCCGACGCGACCGCCGGAGGTTCCTCGCGTCCCTGACGCGGGGTGAGGGATCACGCCGCTGTGCGCGGGGAACGGTCCGGCGGTCGCTGAGACCGGTGGTTCTGCCGATGCACGCGTGTCGTGCTGACCGGACAGTGTGCCGGGCCAGTTCACGGCGCGGCCGCCGACCGGATTCCTCGGAGGGCGGCCGCCCCACGACACGAGAGGACGACTCCGTCGTGAAACGACACCTTGCCGCGGCCTCCGCCGCGACCGCCACCGCAGCCTGCCTCGCCCTGCTCCTCGCCCCCGGTGTCCAAGCCGCCGCCTCCGCGGGCAACCCCTACGAGCGTGGTCCCGCGCCGACCCAGACCAGCGTGGAGGCCCTTCGCGGCCCCTACGCGGTCGCCGAGACCTCCGTCTCCTCCCTCGCCGTCACCGGATTCGGCGGCGGCACCATCTACTACCCCACCTCCACCGCCGACGGCACCTTCGGCGCGGTCGTCATCTCGCCCGGGTTCACCGCCACGCAGTCCTCGATCGCCTGGCTGGGACCGCGGCTCGCCTCGCAGGGCTTCGTGGTGTTCACCATCGACACCCTCACCACGCTCGACCAGCCCGACAGCCGTGGCCGGCAGCTCCTCGCGGCGCTCGACCACCTGACCCAGCGCAGCACCGTACGGGGCCGCGTCGACGCCTCCCGACTCGGTGTCATGGGGCACTCCATGGGCGGCGGCGGAACCCTCGAAGCCGCCAAGAGCCGGCCCTCCCTCAAGGCCGCCGTCCCCCTCACGGCCTGGAACACGGACAAGACCTGGCCCGAGATCACCACGCCCACGCTCGTCATCGGCGCCGACGGCGACACGATCGCCCCCGTCGCCACGCACTCCGAGCCGTTCTACGAAAATCTCCCCGGCTCGCTCGACAAGGCGTACCTGGAGCTCAACGGCGCCACTCACTTCACCCCGAACGCCTCGAACACGACGATCGCGAAGTACAGCATCTCGTGGCTGAAGCGCTTCATCGACGACGACACCCGCTACGAGCAGTTCCTCTGCCCGCTCCCGCGGCCCAGTCTGACGATCGAGGAGTACCGGGGCAGCTGCCCGCTCGGTTCCTGACGCCCTGTGCACGGTCACAGAGCGCGGTTCCCGGGTCTGGGCCACCGTCCAGACCCGGGAACCTTCCGCCGTCCCGTACGGGTCGGTAACGTGGCGGGCGTGAGCGGAGCGACGCATGCCGCGACCCCGAGCCGACGGCTGTACGACCGGGCGGCCGAACTCTCCGCGGTGGCCCGCCTGTCGGCCCGGGCCGACGCGGGGGCCGGTGGTGTCCTCTTCGTCACCGGGGACACGGGCGAGGGACGCACCTCGCTTCTGGCGCGGGCGGCCGAGGACTTCCTCCGTACGCCGTCCGGAGACGGGGCCGGAGACCTGCCCGGGGACGGACCCGGAGACCTGCGCGGGGCGGGGGGTACGGCCAGGGATGGGGCCGGGGATGGCACCGGGGCCGGGTCTCGGGTCGCGTTTCGCGTCGCCGCACCCTCGCACCGCGGCCCGTGGAGCGGCGCCCGCGCCCTGCTCGCGGCCCTCGCACCCACTCCGTCGGCCGCTCGACGGGCGCTGCGGTCCGCGCGGGGCGCGCACGGCCTCGGCGCCGCGGTGGCCGAGCTGCTCGCCGGTCGTCGGGCGCTGATCTGCCTGGACGACCTGCATCTGTGGGACGCGCATTCGCGAGCCGCGCTCACCTCGGCCTGGCAGGAACTCGGCGGTGAGCCCGGGCGTCCACCCGCCGACCGCTCCGGGTCCGGCGGGCCGGGACTCCGCAGGTCCGGCGGGCCGACGTCCGGCAGGTCCGGCGGATCGGCGCACCCAGGGCCCGGCGGTTCGGCGCGCCCCGGCTGGCTCGTCGCCGCCGCCCGTCACCACCGGCTTCCCGACGTGCCGGGGGCGGAGAGCGTGCGTCTGGGACGGCTGACCCGGGACGGCGCTCGGGCCTTCCTGGACGATCTGTGCGCGGCGCCTCCGTCACCACGCGTCGCGGGCCGGCTGTTCGACGAGACCGCCGGGCACCCCGGGCTCCTCGCGGCGGTGGCGCGGCACCTCACGGCCGCCGAGCTTGCCGGTGGTGTTCCCCTGCCGCAGCCGGTGGTCGACGGCACCGTCCTGGCCGAGGTGTACGGAGGGCTGTTGGACCGGCTGCCCGCGGACTCCCGCCGTCTGCTCGCCCTGGTGGCGCTGACGGACCGAGCCGGGGACAGGGGCGGGTGCGCGGCGTACGAGGTCGGCATCGAAGCCGTCCGCTCCGGCGCGCGGGCGACCCGTACCCCCGTCGAGGCCCTGGACGGTCTCCTCGCGGACGGGCTGCTGTGGCGCAGGGGTGATGTGCTGCGGTTCGAGGATCCGTTCCTCGCGCGGGCCGCTCGCGCCTCGGCTCCGGCCGCGTGGCTCCGTCGTGTCCAGGAGGCCGCCGGGACCGGTCCGTCGGCCACCGCCGTGGGCACGCGCGCGGCGCTCGCGCGGAGCGAGGACCACCGTGCCGACCGGCTCGGTCCCTCCCCCGCGAGGCGCGCCCTCGCGCCGGTGGTCCGGGGCCGCTCCCAACTCGTACGCGGTCTGGCCGCCCTGGCCGGTGGTCCGGTGATGGAGGCGTACGAGGCGCTGCTGCAGGCGGCCGAGCTGTTGCGGGAGCGGGCTCCCGTCGAGGCGTCCGACGCCCGGTTCCTCGCGATGGAGGCAGCCTGGGCCGGGGGCGATGTCGCCGCCTGCCTGGCCGCCCTCGACGGCGGCGCGGACGTCCGGGGTACGGAGCGGGACTTCGCCGACGGTCTGAGCGCCGCCCTGACCGTACGGCTCGACCGTGCCCGTCCGCCGCTGGCGCGGGTGGTCGCGCGGGACGGCGCCGAGGACGATCCGAGGCTGCTGCTGCGGGCGGGCTCGGCCGCGCTCGTCCTCGGTGACACGGCCGCGGCGGCCCGGGTCCACGCGCGTGCGCTCGCCCGGGCCCGTGCGGAGCGCCGTACGTCCCTGCTGCCCCGCGTCCTCGAACACCTCGCGTACGCCGAACTCCGGGCCGGCCGGTACAGCCGGGCCGCGCGCACCGCCCGGGAGGGGCTGCGGGCGGCGGAGGTGACCGGGCAGCGCAACGTCGCCGCGCACCAGCACGCCGTGCTCGCCCTGGTGGGCTCGGTGGTCGGCGACGAGCGGGCGGTGGTCGAGCACGCCGGGCGAGCTCTGGAGACGGCCCGCCCCCACGGTCTCGTACAGGCGGCGACGCTCGCCGAGTGGGCGCTGGCGCGGGGTGAGCTGGGTCGTGGCCTGGCCTCGCAGGCGGCGGCGCGGCTCGTTCCGCTCGTCAGGACCGGCCCCCGCGGCGGTCACTTCGCGCTGCGGATGCTGGTCGTGCCGTGCTTCGTCGAGGCGGCCGTGGCGGCCGACCGGAGGGTCGAGGCCCGCGAGGCGGCTGAGGAGTACGCCGTCTGGGCCGTCCAGGGCATCGACAGCGCGGCGCCGGCGCAGCTGGCCCGTTGCCGGGCGTTGCTCGCTCAGGGAGAGGAACCGGGGTACTGGTTCGGTGAGGCCGTCCGACGGCACGACGACTGCGCCAACGACTTCGAACGCGCCCGCACGCTCCTCGCGTACGGCACGTGGCTGAGGCGCCGCAGGCGCCCCGGTGACGCGCGCGGGCCGCTGCGCGACGCGCTCGTCACCTTCGAGCGGGCGGCCGCCGAGGGCTGGGCCGAGCATGCGCGGTCGGAGCTGCGCGCCACCGGTGGTACCAGTGGTGGCGCCGTACCCCGCGTGGCGTGGGGGCGGCTGACCCCGCAACAGCAGCGGATCGCGCGGCTCGTCGCACAGGGCGCCACCAACCGGGAGATCGCCGACCGACTGTGCCTGAGCCCCCGGACGGTCGACCACCACCTGAGGAGCGTCTTCGCACGGCTGGGCATCCGCTCCCGCGTCGAACTCCCCGGCGTGGTCGGGCAGTGGGACACCGAAGGCCGCTCGGTCACGGGTGGGCGGTGGGACACCGAAAGCTCGGCCGCCACGGGTGGGCAGGTGGACTCCGAGGGCCGGGTCGTCGCGGGCGGGCAGCGGGACACCGAGGGCCGGGCCGTCGCCCGCGGAGAGTCGGACGCCGACGGTCCGGCGCGGGCTACCGGAGGGTGGGATCCCCTCCGGTAGCCACGGGGCCGACGGGCTTTCCCCTGAGCAGCTCCGCGGCACTCCGGTTCACGGGTCACCGAACCCATCCGAGAAGAGACGGACAATTCGTCGGGCCGTCGTCGGCGCGTCGGCGCGCGCTCGCGGTCGACACCGCGAACCATCGCGATTCGACGGCACCAAGGCGGGAAGGCGCCTCCAGCAGGCCGTCGTCGACCGGAGAAGGAGTACGGATGCCGCGCCCCTCCGACTGGTTCGTCCACCCGCGCCGATGGCAATGGTGGCAGCGGTTCCGGCGGGATCCCTTCGCGGTGCAGACCGTGCGTTCCACCGCGGCGGCGACGCTGTCCTATGTCGTCGCCCTCCAGCTCAGCGCCGAGGCCGCACCGCTGACAGCCCCTCTGACCGCCCTGCTCGTCGTGCAGGTGACGCTGTACTCGACGCTCAAGACGAGCCTGCGGCGGGTGACCTCCGTCGTCGTCGGCGTCCTCATCGCCATCGCGTTCAGCGCGCTCGTCGGGCTGACGTGGTGGAGTCTCGCCCTGGTCATCCTGGCGTCGCTGGTCGTGGGCCGGTTCGTCCGGGTCGAGGAGTTCATCCCCGAGGTGGCCATCAGCGCCATGCTCGTCCTCGGGGTCACCCAGGTCGCGAACACCGCGTGGGACCGCGTGCTCGAAACCCTGATCGGCGCGGTCGTCGGTCTGGTGTTCAACGTGGTGCTGGTGCCTCCGGTCTGGGTGGACACGGCGGGCGACTCGATCGTGGACCTGGCCCGGCGGATGCGCCGGCTGCTCGTCGACATCGGTGACGAGCTCGCCGATCAGGACGGCCACCCCGAGCCCGCGCCCATGTCCGGGACCGGCGCCGCGCCCCCGCCAGTGGAGCGGGCCGCGGCGCGTCTCCACGAGGCCAGGCTCCTCGACAACGACGTCGCCGACGTCGACGCCGCCCTGCGCCAGGCGGAGGACAGCCTCCGTATGAACCCGCGTGTCAAGGAGGGGCTGCTGCACCGCATCGTGCTGCGCACCGGGCTCGACACCCTGGAGATCTGCGCGGTCGTGCTGCGCGTCCTCACCCGTACGCTGACGGACCTCGCCAGGGACCGGGACGGCGCCGCGCTCTTCCGCGAGGAGACGGCCGGGGCCCTCCAGGAGACCGTTCGGCACCTCGCGGACGTGCTGGTGAGCTTCGCCGTCCTCGTCACCTCGCACACGAGCACCGGCTCGGAGAGGGCGGAGGGCCACCTCGCCGACGAGCTGCGCGCGGCCCGTTCGGCCCGTGACCGCGCCGCGGGGCTGCTGCGGAGCGACGCGGAGGCCCATCCCGACCACTGGCAGCTGTACGGGGCCCTGCTCGCAGAGATCGACCGGGTCCTCGACGAACTCGACCCGGACCATCGGGGGCGCCGTCTCATGGAGGAGCTGGACCGCCACACGCGGGCCCGGGAGGAACGCCGCCGCCGCGTCACCGCCCTCGCGACGCGGGCGCGGCGCGAGTCGTGAGAGCGGGCGGCCCCGCCCCCCGGCAGGCTGGGGCCGGGGCGTCCCCGGGCCGCGGAGGGGGAGTGTCGGTGGCTCCCCGTACCGTGTGAGGGGCTGCTCGGAAGAGTGCGGGCGGCGACGCACCACGGGGGTACACAGGATGAGTTCGACCGCGACTGTCTGGCGAGCCGCAGGGGACTACGAGCTGAGGCTCGATCCCTGGGCCGGGCCGAAACCGGTGCTGCGCTGCCGCACGGCGGCGGGGCGCGAGTTGAAGAAGGTGCCGTCGGCGCTGACCTCCGAGCCGCTGGTGCGGGAGCTGACCGCGCTGGCGGAGTGGATCGGCGACCACGCCGGCGAGACGCTGACGAGCGTCGAGCGGTGGATGACGCGATCCCTGCCCGTTCCCGCCGAGTTGATCCGGCAGGTGTGGCCCGACCCGTACTGGCGGCGCGCTCTGCGGTACGCGGTGATCGCGCCGTACGACGGGCCGGATGACGAGTCGGGTCGTGGGGCGGCCGTCAGCCCTGAGGACGGGGCCGACGGCGGGTCGGGTGGGCCGGACGTGCGGCGGGCCGGGGTTCTCACGGGCGTCGCGCCGGGCCCGGACGGTGGACTCGTGGTGAGGGGCCTCGACGGGGAGGAACGCGAGCTGGACGACGCCGTCGTCATGATCCCGCACCCGGTGCTCCTCGATCCGCGCGGCACCGGCAGGATCGAACGGTGGCGGAAGGTCCTGGACCCCCTGGGCGGCGAGCAGGGGATCGAGCAGCTGCACCGTGCCGTGTACGTACGGCCGGAGTGCTCTCCGGCACCCGGAGCGCGGAACGCTCGGCAGGGAATCACCGCCTTCCAGGGCGCCGAGTACAGGTCCGGCGCCCATTTCGAGAACGTGGTGAGACGCTTCGGCGGGCGGATCGGCGGGGAGCGCGCCGGTTTCGGCTTCGTGCACCAGGGACGCACGTACGGCATGGTGGCCGACCTGCGCTATCAGGGACCCGCGGCGCGGGTGCACCTGCACGACTTCTGGTTCACGGACGCTCGAGGACGGGACGGGGCGGGGGCGTACCACGCCGTGCCCCGGCCCGTCTGGTCCGAGGGGATCAGGGCGATGGCGACCCTCTACGAGGAGCGGGAGGTCGCCGCGGGAGGCCCGGACGGAACCCGGCCGTCCGATGCCGCCTCCGGGTACCAGGCCTTTCTCGTCGCGTGCGCGGAGTACGCCGCCGCCGGCGCTCCGCGGGCCGAGCGTCCGGAGGCACGGCAGCCCGCCGAGGAGTGGCAGCTCCTCGGCGCGGGCGCGGTCCTCGCGGGTGAGCCCGCCGGTCGGAACGAGGAGGTCCTGACCGCGCGTCGGTACCACTCCCCCGTCCTCGACGACGGCGGGTGCTTCGTACGGCTGGTCGTGGCACGGTCGGTCGGGGCGCGGGACGCGGTGGCACGGGCGTTGGGCCTGGAGCCGGACCCGGGTGAGGCCGCGCCGGTCGGCCGGACACGGGTGAGGCCGCTGGACCTCCTCTCCCGGATCTGCCGGCCGCACCCGGAACTTGCCCCGCAGGCGATGGCCCTGCTCGCTCCGCTCCGCACCTGCGCGAAGACCGCGGACACGAAGCCGGGCCGGGCGGCGACCCAACTCCAGTCGAGCCTGAAGAAGCTGACCGCGCCCCACCCCGAACTCCTGCCGTACGCCCTGGACGAGGGGGCCCGGATCGTGGCGGCCGCGGGCAGTGTCGCCATGGCCAGGCCGCTCTACACCGAGGCGCGGGCCGCCGAGCGGAGACTGGGCGGCATCGACGAGGATGACCTGCGGGAACTCGTAGGGGAGTTCCGTGTGCTCGGCGTCGTCGACGAGAAGCTGCTCCGGCAGTACCGGGCGGACCTCGCCGGCCGTTCGTCGGCGGCCGAGGCGTACGAGAGCTATCGCCGGCTCGTCCTCGACTGGCTCCGCAGAGAGAGCGGAACTCCCACGTCGTTCGTCCGCGACGGGGTCACGCACTACCGGGGGCGGGACGTACCCGCGTCGTTCGCCGGGGACCTGGCCGAGGGAGCCGGCGGCCCGCTGCCCGCCGACGACACCCACACGGAGCTCTTCCATCTGCTCCTGCGCAACGGCGGGCTGGAGCGGGCGACGGCGGCCCTGTGGGAAGCCTGGTCCGCGCCTCTGGAGCGGGACCTGGCGGAGCACCCCGACACGGCCGGGTACCTGCGCACCCATCTGCCGGAGCCCCGGGGCTCCTCCGCAGCGGCGAAGACCGAGGCCGCGGAGGCGTGGCTGGCGCTGATGGCGCGGGTCGGTCTGCTGGAGCGGTTCGCCGGGGGAACGCGGCCGAGTTCCGGGGAGCCGGTCGCCGCGGGGGCGGACCCCGGCGCGCCGGGGTTCGGTGGGTCGGGCTTCGACGGGTCCGGCTCCGCCGGGTCGGGGTCCGGCGGGTCGGAGTCCGGCGGGTCGGGGTCCGGCGGGTCGGGCTCGGCCGCGTCGGGGTCCGGCGGGTCGGCGCAGGACGCGGATGCCTGGCTGACGCTGTTCTTCCGGCGGTACGCGGGGCTGCGGCTGCCCGTGGCCGGTCTGGAGCCCGTGGTGGCGTCGGTCGCGGCGCGGATGCGTGAGGCGGGCGAGGTCCGTGAGCCCTTGCTCGGGCTGGAGAGCGCATCGTTGGGGGGTGACTTCTGGGGCGTCGGTATCGATCTCGGACTGTTCGCCCTGCTGAAGCGGCTGGGAATGCCGCTCGGCGAACCGACCGCCCAGCGGGGCGCCCATGTTCTGCAGTGGATTCAGAAGCGGGGGACCGACGGGGTCGAGTCCGTGCTGGCCGATCCCGCGTTCGAGGAGTCGATCCGCACGGAACTGACCGGCGCCGTGCGCGGGAGCCTGGGGTACGCCGTGACACCGCACCGCCTGACTCCGCATCCGAAGGTGACGAAACGGGTGGCCGCGCTGGAACCTCTGCGCGAGCTGATGACCGGAATCCTCGACGAGCGCGTGCGGCGGGTGCGCGAGGGCGGTGCGGACGGGTTGTTCGCTCTCCAGGATCTGCTGCTCCACGTGGAGCCGTTCCTCGTCGCCGGGGCGGCGCGGCCTTTCGACCGTTCCGTGCGGGAGGCGCTGGCCGTCGATCCGGCCGCGCTCCTCGCGGACTGTCTGCGCGCCCGGTGCCTCGCCCATGGGCACGAGGGCGACCCGGTGGCCGCCTGCGGGCTGCGGGAGGTGACGGTCGACCATGCGCGGGAGCTGCTGGACTCGACGGACACGGCCACGCGGCACCGTCATGCCGAGGTGTTCACCGTGGACCCGGCCCGACGCAGGAGCAGGTACACCGAGTTCCGTCCGGGGAGCGGGTTCGCCGAGGAGTTGCAGCCCGGGATCGAGGCGGCGCTGCCCGAGATCGTGGACGACGCCTGCCGGGTGCGGGCCCTGGGGGTCGTGCAGGGCGTGCTGTGGTGCGAGACGTGGCAGGAGACGCTCCGGCGGTTCGTGCGCTGACGCCCGGCGGCGGCTCGTGCGGCGCTTGGTGCGCCGGTGCCGATGCCGTGCCGATGCCGTGCCGGTGCCGGTGCGGGGGTGCGGGGCGGGGGCTGGTGGTTCTCCTCACGGTTGCGGCCGTGCGGAGAAGCGGGAGTGCGGACCCGAGGGTTCGGGCGCCATTGGGCCGACAAATGACGCTCGCCCCGGCCTGGTTGACGCGCGTCGACCGGGCCGTCAATCTCGGGGGGACTCTCGTCCAGAGGTCATTCCGGATTCGTGAGGCCATGGAGGTTCGATGTCCCGACGCACCCCCCGTTCACTGCCCTTGCGCCTTCTCCTATCGATTGTCATGACCGCGACAGCCACCTTGACCGGGGTGGTGGCCACCGCCGGCACCGCCCAGGCCGACGGCTGCTACACCTGGTCGCGCACCCTCTCCCAGGGCGCCTCCGGCGCCGATGTCACGGCACTGCAGATCCGGGTGGCCGGCTATCCCGGCTCCGGCGGGGTGCTCGCGATCGACGGCGCCTACGGGCCCGGGACGGCGGCCGCCGTCCAACGGTTCCAGGCCGCCTACGGGCTGGCCGCGGACGGAGTCGCGGGCCCGGCGACGTTCAGCAAGATCTACGCGCTCCAGGACGACGACTGCACCCCCGTCCACTTCTCCTACGCCGAGCTGAACAACTGCAACACGACGTGGGCGGGCGGCGCGGTGAGCGCGGCCACGGCGAAGTCCAACGCCCTGCGGACCATGTGGAAGCTGGAGGCCCTGCGGCACGCCCTCGGGGACCAGAGCATCCGCGTCACCAGCGGCTTCCGCAGCCACGCCTGCAACGACGCCGTCGGTGGCGCCTCGTCGAGCCGTCATCTGTACGGCGACGCGGCCGACCTCGGCTCCGGGCCCCACTCGCTGTGCAGGCTCGCCCAGCAGGCCCGCAACCACGGCTTCAACGGGATCCTCGGCCCGGGTTACCCCGGGCACGGTGACCACACCCACCTCGACCATCGGGACAGCCGCTTCTGGTCCGCTTCCAGCTGCGGCATCTGACACCGGGGCGGCCCGCCCCTTCCTCATGGGGCGGGCCGCTCTCCCCGGCTGAGGGAACGGGCGTGACGTTCCGTCCGAGGCCTTGCACACGGCTCGCGGACGCGTAGCCCGGAATCTGTCCACAGCCCGCAGGCGCCTTCCGGAGCCCTGTCCACCACCCGTACTCCCGATTCAGAGACCTTGTCCACAGCCCGTACAGGCGTTGTCAGTGGCCCTGGATAGTCTCCCCGCATATCGCAGCTCATCGCAGCTCAGGGACAGGGTCCCTTGGTTCGAGCTGCGCTGGTTCCGACAGGACAGGCGGAGGGGCACGGCTGATGACGTGGCTGGCAGCGAGTGAGGGATACGAGATCTCCCTCGACGACGGGCGGGTGGTCGCACGGCGCACCGGGGGGCGGCAGTTGAAGACGCTGCCGAAGGCGTTGCGCGAGCATCCCGAGGCCGACCGGCTCCGGCGGCTCGCGGAGTGGCTGGACCGGCACGCGGCCTCGTGCGTGGCTCAGGTGGACACCTGGATGGTGTCCTCGCTCCCCGTGCCCACCGCGCTGATCGCGCGGGTGTGGCCGGACGAGGCGTGGCGGTCCGCGCTGCGCGACATGGCGGTGGTGGGCGACGACCCGGAGGAGGTCGGCTTCCTGCGGGACGCCACCGCCGAAGGTGAGCTGAAGGTGGTCGACCTCGACGGCGAGACCGTACGGCTGTCCCCGCGCACCGTGACGCTCCCGCACCCCGTGCTCCTTCCGGATCTGGACGACGTGCGCGACTTCGCGGCCGAACTCGGCATCACGCAGCGGGTGGAGCAGATCCACCGCGCCACCTGGGTCAAGCCGGCCGCCGTCCATCCGGAGACGGCGGCGGACGTGCGGGACTACGCGGGCGGGAAGTTCGCCTCGCGCTTCGGCCTCGCGGCGCGGGCGACCGGGCTCGGCTACCGGGTGTCCGGCGGCTACGCCACGTGCAAGGTCCGCGACGGGGGCCGCGGCACGGAGGCCTCCGTGTGGATCGGCGAACCGTACTGGGAGGGCGAGTCGGAGACCGGCGCGCTCTCCTGGCACGACGAGGACGGCCGCGCCGTCCGGCTGAACGAGGTCGGGCCGGTGGCCTGGTCGGAGGGAATGCGCATGGCCGCGGCGCTGTACGCCGGCCGCACGATCGAAGAGGGTGGGGACGCGTGACCAGCACGACCGCTTCCGGCAACACGGAGCTGCTCAAGGCCGGGGCGGTCCTCCCGGCCGACGCCGAGGGAGCGGGCGCCTCCGCGGTCGAACTGACCGCGCGGGCCTACCGCCACCAGGTGCTCGGGGAGGACCGGGTCGTCGTCCGGCTCGCAGCGGCCGAACTCGGCCCGGCCGAGGACCTCGCCGCGGGCTTCCTCGGGCTCGAACTCCACGGGGAGCCGGCCGTGGTCGGTCTCGGGCAGCGGCAGGAGCTGGGCTTCCCGGAGTGGGTGCTCGTGCACCACCCGGAGGACGGACACCACGCACTGGCGGTCGTGCCGGAGCTGGACCGGCTGGCCCGGCAGGCGAAGACCAAGCCCAAGGCCGCCCTGGACGCCTGCCAGGAGCTGGCCGGGCGGCTCGCCTCGGCCGTCCCGCACTTCCTGCCCGTCTTCTACGAGCAGGCCGCCCGGGTCTTCCTCGGGGTCGAGAACACCACGTACGCGGGCCAGCTGTTCGGCCGCGCCCGTACGAGCGAGGCCCAGCACGGGCTCGCGGTCGACGAGGACCGGCTCGACGCCGTCTTCCTCGAGTTCGCGCTGGCCGGCGCCCTGCCGGTCAAGGTCCTGACCGGCTACGGCAAGGAACTCGCCGCGCGGCTCGCCCCCGTCGAGGCGTACGAGCGATTCCGGCGACTGTGCGTGCGCCGGACCGCAGGTGGCCTCGCCCCGTCCGCCCAGGCCGCGGTGGAGCTCCGGCGCCTGGCCCGTGCGGCGAAGCTGTCCGGCGACGAGGCGGAGCAGGAGTACCTCGCCGAACTCCTGCCGCTGCCGGCCACGCTGCGGGCGGCGAGCGGCTGGTGGAAGTCGCACCGGGCCGCGCTCGTCGCGCTGGCCCGCCGGACCCCGGCCGTACGGGGCACGCTCCTGTCGATGACCCCGCCCGGGGACGACGGTGAGCTGAGCGAGCTGTGGCTCGCGATCCTGGCGGATTCCGGGGCGGACGCCGGACTGACCGACGCGGAGGCGCCGTCGGAGGAGCGGTGCGAGGACGGCGTGGCGGGGTGGCTGGAGCGCTTCCACGCCGCCCGGCACCGTGGCTGGGGCACCCGCCCCACGCCGCCGGCCCTGCTGGACCTGGTGAACCGCGCGGCCGGGAGGCTGCGCGCCGAACTGGCGGCCCGGCCCGAGGGCGAGGACGCGCTGCGCGTCGGCGTCGAGGACGTCAACCTGCTGGACCTGCTGCTCTCGCTGGAGATCCCGGTCGCCGATCCGGTGCCGGCCGGCCGCAACCGGCGCCACGACGCCCTGAACCTGTCGGACTGGGCACGCGGGGAGCAGCCGCGGGACCTGGCGGCTCTCGCCGCCGACCCGCGCTTCCGCCCCGCCTTCCGGAACGGTGCGAACGCCTACGGCAGCGCGTCGGCCGGAGCGGACGTGATGCGGAGGCTCGCGGGTTCGTCCGGCGGTCGTCCGATGCTCGCCGAGTGGATGCGGGAGGTGGCCCGCGATTCGGTGGCGGCCGGACTGCCCGGACTCCCCAGCGCGCTCGCGCGACTGTCGTGGCTGCCCGGTGAGGCCCTCGCGCTCGCCCCGGAGGAGGTCGCGGCCGCGGCCGGTGCCGACCTCGGCGAGACCCTGGCGCGCACCCTGCGCGGTGGCCTGTGGGAGGAGCTGCGCTGGCCTGCGTGGGAGGAGGCCCTGGCGGAGCTGGCTCCGGGGCGCGACGACGTCGACGGTCTGACCGTCGTCGAGGCCTGGCCGTACCTGATCGTGGCCGGCGCCGTCCAGGTGCGGGTCATCGACGCCGACTCCACCGTGCTCACGCACGATCTGCGGGTGCCCTCGGGGCACTCCTACCGGTACGGCTTCCACTACGTGGATGGCGCCCTGCTGGTGTTCTGGAGCACCTACGGAAGCGGTAGCCGGACGCAGGGGTACTGGCACACCGCGCCCGACAAGGTGCTCACTCTGGAGGGCGGCGCCGACTACTGGTCGATGCGTACGGAGAACCTCAGCCTGCCGCTGCCCGGCGGTGGCCGCACCACCGGCGGAGGCGTCCTGCACGCCGGCGACACGAAGCTGCCGCTGGAACGCCCGCTGCTCTCCGACGGCACCTCGTACTGGGTGTGGGAGTCGGGTGAGCGGCACGGCGAGGGCGGCTGGGCCGAGTACGACCCGGCGGAGGGAGCCTACGGGCGCCGTTCCCAGCCCGGTTTCCTCGCGGACGCGCTGCGCCCGCACGCCACCGGGGCCGAACTGGTCGCCCGCTCGTCCTGGCTGCGGCCCGCACCGGGCGTGGACGGTGCGGTCGCCGGCGTCTCCGAGGACGGCCTGCTCGGCTGGCGGGTCGTACGGCTGCCCGGCAACGGCTGGCACGCCGAGGACACCCTCGGGCGGTCCGTCACCGTGCCCGAGGGCTCGGCCATGCCGGTCGCGGCGGTGACGTTCCCCGGCGACGACCGGCCCAGGGCGCTCAGCCACCAGTGGCGGGAGCTGTCGCTCATCGACCCCGACGGCGTGGTCACGACGACGGCGTCCGGCGACCGGAACGAGAGGTACGGCACCGCCGCCACGACCCTGCCGCCGCTGTCCCACCTGCACACGCTGCGGGCGCGGGATCCCGAGGGGTCGGACGTACTGCGTGCCGCCGACGGGGAGACGATGGGAACGCTCCTCAAGGCGGCCGCCCTGGCGGAGCGCGCTGCGGACTTGCCGGAGCTGGTCCGCACCGCACTGCCGGGGATCTCGGCGCCCGAGCTGATCGCGGGAGTGGTGAGGGTGCTGAGCTTCGCCGTGGGGCAGCAGAAGTCCCTGGACGCCGTGGCCGCACGGCTCGACCCGGCGAACGAGCCCGCAGAGGCCCACTCGGAGGGACCGGCCGACCGCCTGATCAGCACGGCGCTGAGCGGGATCGCGAGTGCCGGGTACTACCGGTCGGGTGCGACCGAGGACGTGGCCCACCGTTTCCTGGGCGGGCTCGCGTCGGTACGGGCGGACACCTCGGCCACGGCGCTGCCGGGCCGGGTGCACTTCGACCTGCCGTCGCTGCCGTACTCGGGACTGCCCTTCACCCCGCTCCTGGACGAGCCGGCCGCCATCGCCTTCCGGGCCGTCGCGCCCGGCAGCACCGACGAGCACCGGGCCGCGCTGCTCGGGCTGCTCGGCCGGGTGGACGCGCTGGGACTGGCCTCGGCAGCCGGCTCGGCCGGTCACTGGCGCCGGGTCCTCGTCCATCTCACCTCGCCCCACCTGCACACCCCGGACGGTCAGGAGCGCGGCTCCTGGCACCGCAGTGTCCTGCCACTGGGTGGTGGAGCGGCACTCGGGATCACCGAGCACAGCGACGCCGTCGACGACGGACGGGAGTTCGGGGCGCTGCTGTACGACCCGAGCGGCCGTTTCGAGGTGCCCGGCCCGTACACCGTGCGCGGTGACGCGCCGGTGGGTGACCGGACGCGCGGCGCGGAGTGGCTGACCGCCTTCCTGCGGGAGGCGACGTCCCGTACGGCGGCCCCCTTCTTCCCTGAGGCGGCCGAGGAGTTCAGCCGTCTCACCGGGGTGTCGGGGGCGCTCGCCCGGCTCGTCGTCGTGGGTATCCCCGACGTGGACAGCTGGGAGAACAACTTCCTGCCGGCGGAGCTGCGCAAGACCCTCGGCCTGAAGGTGGCCGAGGCCCGTCAGGCCCGCGACGAACTGCGGTCCCTCGACGTCGAGGTGCGGCGGGCCGTGGTGGCGGCGCTCCTGCCCGCCGATCCCGCGCGGTTGTGGAGCGAGGGGCCGGACGTGGCAGCGGCGGCCGCCGTGTGGATCGCGCGGGTGGGACGGCGGGCGCAGGTGCCCGACTGGCTGGCGGCGGAGGCCGCGCGCGCGGCGCGTAGCGGGTGGCCCGTGCATCAGGCTCTCCCTGGGCTGCTCGACCCGTCGTCTTCGCCGGAGCTGAGCGTCGACGTGGCGTGGCGCATCGAGGGAGACCGGCCGGCGACCGTGGCCCCGGCGGAGGCGCCGTTCACCACGTCGGTCCTCACGGGTTCGATGAGTCTGTCGGCCTGGCTCGCGCACCGGCTGCCAGCCGGTGACCCCGTACGGGCGACGCTGCCCCGTGCGCTCACGGCCGTGCGGCAGCGTCTGGCCTCGCCCGACCTGCTGCTGTCCGTGGGGCACTTCACGAGCCTCGCGGACTTCCGCAAGGTGGCGGGCGCGCCGACGGAGACGGCGCCGGACCACGAGCGGTACGGCGCCGTGCTCATGGCCACCCACGACGGCCAGCCCCAGCCCGCGGTGCGGCCCGCTCTGCTGGACTCCACGGGGTCCGACCCGTACCTGGTGGTCCTGCGCGGCCAGGAGCAGCACCCGACGGCGACCGAGACGGCTCTGCGGCGCGCGCACGATCCGGCGTTCGCGCGTCTCCTCGCCGATCCGGGCGCGCCCTCGGCGGGCGAGACGGACCCGGAGGGCACCTGGTGGCCGCAGGATCCGTCCCGGTCGGTGCCCGCCCTCGTGGCGGAGGTCTCCGAGGCTCACGAGCTGGGGGCGGACGCGGCGGCGCTGTACCTGATGCTGCTGGCCATGCCCGACCCGACCGACCGCAACACCGCGCGGTGGACGGGGTGGAAGCCGGCCAGGCTCAGGGCGGCCCGCGCCGGACTGGAGGCCACCGACCTGGTGGTGTCGGCGGTACGGGCCCGGGCGGGGCGCTCGTTGTTCCTGCCGGGCGCCTGGGCCGAGCAGGCGGCCCCTGTGCTGCCGGTCGAGCAGTGGAAGCTGCCGATGTACGGGCCGGTCGCGGGCGTTCGGCCGGTCCTGGGCTTGCTGGTGCCGGTCGAACCCGCCGCCGAGCTCTTCGCCCGGGCGTGGCAGCGGATCCTCGACGGTGACGTGCCGCGGTTCGAGGAGCTGCAGGTCAAGCGCACCAGGCGCCGCCGCTGACCGGCTGTCACGGTCGGCCGCCGACCTGAGTCCGGCGCGGCGCCCTCCGCCGTGGGCGCGCCGCGCCGGGCACCCCCGTGCCCCGCACATCCCGCTCGCCTCTCATGTCGCGCACATCCAACACATCCATCACATCCCGTACATCCCGTACGTCTCAGTCCGTACCTGCACCGCCCGGAGGAATCCCCCGCATGACCGTCACCGAACAGGCCGCACCCGCCCGGCAGGTCCAGCCGGCCGAGGAGCGCCACGCCGCCGAACTCGCCTTCCTCGCCGCCCAGGACCCCGGCCCGCGCCCGCCCGGCTGGGCCCTGACCCCGCGCGCGGTCGTCACCTTCGTCTGCGGCAGCGACGGCGTGGAGCTCGCCCTGCCCAAGCGCCGCGCCGGGCTGCCGTCGAAGCTGGAGATCGCCCCCAAGTTCGTCGGTGAGCGCGCTCTGGTGGAACGGTGTGTGGTCACCCTCGCCGGAGAACGCGGACTGCTGCTCACCGGGGAACCCGGTACCGCCAAGTCGATGCTGTCGGAGCTGCTCGCGGCCGCCGTCAGCGGGACCAGCGCACTGACCGTGCAGGGCACGGCGGGTACCACGGAGGACGCGTTCCGCTACGGCTGGAACTACGCCCTGCTGCTCGCCCAGGGCCCGACCCCGCAGGCCCTGGTCGACTCCCCCGTCCTCTCCGCCATGCGCACCGGGCGGGTGGTGCGGGTGGAGGAGATCACCCGCTGTCTGCCCGAGGTGCAGGACGCCCTGGTGTCCATCCTGTCCGACCGGCGCGTCACCGTGCCCGAACTGACCGCGACGGAGGACGCGGTGGTCGGCGCGGCGCCCGGCTTCACCGTGATCGCCACCGCGAACCTGCGCGACCGGGGGGTCTCCGAGATGTCCGCCGCGCTGAAGCGGCGGTTCAACTTCGAGACGGTGGGTCCCATCGCGGACGCCGACGCCGAGGCCGTTCTGATCCGCCGTCAGGCCGTCGCGGCGGTGCAGCGGGCGGGCGCGGCCTTCGGCGTCGACGACGCCGTCCTCGACGCCCTCGTCACGGTCTTCAGGGACCTGCGCTCCGGGCGCTCGACCGAGGGCTGGGACGTGGAACGGCCGGGCACGGTGATGTCGACGGCCGAGGCCGTGCAGGTGGCGGCGTCGCTCGGTGTCGCCGCCGCCTACCTGCCGGGCGGGGACGTCCTGGACCTGTTGCCGGGCCATCTCCTCGGCGTCGTACGCAAGGACGATCCGGCCGACCACGCGCGGTTGCTGGGCTACTGGGACGGTCCGGTCCGCCGTCGGGCCGAGAGCGGCTCGGCGATGTGGCGTCGGCTCTGGGACCTGCGCGGGAGCCTGCGGTGACGACCGTCGAGCCGAGCGACCCCAGGGCGGCCGTGGAGACGCTGGCCGCGTCGCGCGAACCGTACCTGCTGGGCGTGCGCCACCACAGTCCGGCGCTGGCCGCCGTGGTGCCCGCCCTCCTGGAGGAGGCGGGGGCGGAGGTGGTCTGCGTGGAACTCCCCGCGGACTTCCAGCCCTGGCTGGAGCATCTGGCGGACCCCGAGACGGTCGCCCCGGTCGCGCTGGCCGGGGCGGGCGAGGGCGGACGGCTGTCGTTCTACCCCTTCGCGGACTTCTCGCCGGAGCTCGCGGCGGTGCGGTGGGCGCGGACCCACGGGGTGGAGGTCGTGTGCTGCGACCTGCCGCTGTCCGACCCCGGCTGGTCGCCGCCCGTCACGGCTGGGGGCCGGGGCGAGGGGACGGAGCGCCCCACCGGGGAGGAGGAGGACCGTGACGGTCCGGCCGACCGTGACCGTGACCGTGACATTGGGGAAGGCGGCGACGGTACGACGGACATGGGCACCCGCCGTACCGGTCCGCGCGCCGGGGAGGACGAGGAGCCGCGCTCCTTCGCCGGGGCGCTCGCCGCCGCCGGTACCGGACGGAACGGTGAGGACATGTGGGATCGCGCCGTGGAGGTGCTCGCGCCCGGGTGCTCTCCCGAAGCGGTGCGGCGCGCGGCCTTGGGCGTGGGCTGGGCGCTGCGCGCCGACGGCGCGGTGCCCGCCACGGATCTGGCCCGCGAGGCACGGATGCGGCAGGTGGTCGCCGCTGCCTCGACGGGAGGCCGCAGGGTCGCCGCCGTGATCGGCGCCTTCCACGCGCCCGCCCTGCTCGTGGACACGGCGACGGGCGCGGGCACGGCCCCGGCCCCCTCCTCCGGGGTCGGGCCCGGTGGGGCGCAGGCGGCCACGGCCGCGCCGGTTCCCGCCGGGAACGGGGCCGGCCTGGTTCCGGTCGCCACGTCCGGTCCTGTGTCCCCCGAGGGCGGGCCCGGCCGGGCGTCGGCCGTCGCGGACGCGCCGGTGACCTCTTTCGTCCCCTACTCCTTCGACCTGCTCGACTCCCGGTCCGGCTACCCCGCCGGAATACGCGACCCGCTCTGGCAGCAGGCCGTGCTCACCGCGGCCGGCGACCCGGACCGGATCCGTGGTGCGGCCGCCACCGCGGTGACAGGGGTGTGCCGGGAGCTGCGGCGCGCGGGCCACACCGCCGGTACCGGCGAAGCCGCGGAGACCCTGCGCCTCGCCTGTGACCTGGCCACGTTGCGCGGACTGCCGGCGCCAGGGCGCGGCGAACTCCTGGAGGCGGTCACCACCGTCCTCGGACAGGGCGAGCCCCTCGGCCGCGGCCGCGCGCTGGCGCGCGCCCTGGAGGCGGTGTTCGTCGGCACCGCGCGCGGCCGGATCAGCCCGCGCGCACCCCGTTCCGGTCTTGGCCCCTCCGTGGAGGAGGAACTCGCACGGCTGCGGCTGCCCGGCTCGGGAGACTCCGACTCCCGCGAGGTACGCCTCGACCCGCTGCGTTCCCCCCTCGACGGTCGCCGTGAGGTGCTGCTGCAGCGTCTGCTCACCATCGGCGCCTCCTACGGCGAGCCCGTCCCGGTCGCCGCCACCGGCGACGGCACCGCGCTCGGCACCAAGTGGCGCCTGCGGTGGACGCCGTCGGTGTCCGCGCGGCTCGACCTCGCCGGAGTCCGCGGGGTCACCTCGGCCCAGGCCGCAGCCGGCACCCTGGGGGAGACCGCGCGGCGCGAGGCCGCCGAGGGTGGCCCCACTCCGGCCCAGATCCTGGCGGGGTTGTCGGCCGCCGTTCGCTGCGACCTTCCCGAGCTTGTCGACGCGCGGCTGCGGGAGGCCGCCGCCGTGCTGCCCGACACGGCCGAGCTGCCCGAACTGCTGGCGGCGCTCGACCTCTTGGAGGGTGTGCGGCGTGGCCACCACCCCGGCGCCACCTCGGACGCCCGCGCCATGGCCGGGGCTCTCACGGGTGAGCTCCTGGAGGCCGCCGTGCGGTCGCTACCGGGACTGGCCGGGAGTGACAGTGCCCCGGACGCGCGGGCGCTGGTGGCACTCGCGGACCGGACCGCCGCCCGGCACCTGGGCCTCCGCCTCGACCGGGCGCTCGCCGACCTCGCCGCCGAGGCCTCGCCGTTGATGCAGGGCGCCGCCCTCGCCGTACGGGTGATGCTGGACCTCGATCCGGCCGTCGGGCTGGGAGAGCGGGCGGCCGACTGGATCGAGGGAGCCACCGCTCCCCCGGCCCGGCGGGCCCTGACGAAGCGTCTCGCGGGGCTGCTCACGGCCGCCGGACCACTGCTCCAGGCGTCCCCTGATGCGCTCACCCCGTTGCTCGACCGGGTCGAGGCCCTGGGCGACCAGGACTTCCTCGACCGGCTCCCGGCGCTGCGGGGCGGATTCGACGTACTGGCCCCGGCCGACCGGGACCGGCTGCTGAGCACGGTGACCGAGCGGCTCGGTGACCGGATCGACCTCTCCCTCGATGTGCCGCCCGAGCTGCTCGCCCTGTGGACGGCGGCCGACGCGGCAGGCCTTGCGGCGCTGAAGACGGTGGCGCTGTCCGGTCCGGACGCGTCCGTGGGGTCCCGTCCCACGCCCGACTCGGCCACGCCCGGCTCGGCCACGCCCTTCACCGCTGTGGCCGCCGCCGGAGCGGCCGAGGAGGCCGCGGCCGAGGCAGCCGCGCTCCGGGCCGACACGAAGCAGGTCGAGGCCGCGCCGGGCGGAACCGAGCCCGCGGGGGCGCTCACCGCCGGTTCGCCGGACCGGCGGCTCGGGCACGCGGACCGCTGGCGGCTCCTTCTCGGCCGGCACAACGACCGGCTGCCCGCCGACGCGCGCCGCTACGCGCTCGCCCTGGACGAGCTGTACGGCAATGGGCGCGGAGAGGGAGCCGACGACCTCGACGGCGGATCCGGTCGGGGCGGACAGGACCCCTCCTTCCCCACCGCCCGGGAGTGGTCCCAGGAGTTGGAGGCCCTCTTCGGAGCCGACGTACGCGAAGAGGTCCTGGCCGAAGCGGCGGACGCTGGGCGGTCCGACGTGCTCACCCAGCTGGACCCGGCGGCCGTACGTCCGTCGGTCGAGCTGCTGAGTTCGGTGCTGTCGCTGGCCGGTGGCATGCCCGAGGCGCAACTCGCCCGGCTCCGGCCCCTGGTGAAGCGGCTCGTCGACGAGCTCGCGCGCGAGCTCGCCACCCGCCTGCGCCCGGCGCTCTCCGGCCTGGCCACGCCTCGCCCCACCCGCCGGCCGGGCGGTCGCCTCGACCTGGCCCGTACCCTGCGCGCCAATCTCGCCCACACACGCCGCACGGAGGACGGCCGGGTCTTGGTCGTACCGGAGCGGCCGGTGTTCCGGACACGGGCGAGCAAGGAGGCGGACTGGCGGCTGATCCTGGTGGTCGACGTCTCCGGATCGATGGAGGCCTCGGTCATCTGGTCGGCGCTGACCGCCGCGGTGCTCGGCGGCGTACCGACCCTGTCCACGCACTTCCTGGCGTTCTCCACCCAGGTGGTGGACCTGACCGACCGGGTCGAGGACCCCCTGTCGCTGCTGCTGGAGGTCCGCGTCGGCGGGGGTACGCACATCGCGGCGGGGCTGGCCCACGCCCGTTCGCTGATCACCGTGCCGAGCCGCACCCTCGTCGTGGTGGTCAGCGACTTCGAGGAGGGCGCACCGCTCGCCGGGCTCCTCGGCGAGGTGCGTGCGCTGGCCTCGTCCGGCGCGCACCTCCTGGGCTGCGCGGCCCTCGACGACGCCGGCACGCCTCGCTACTCGGTGCCGGTGGCGCGCCGACTCGTCGCCGCCGGCATGCCGGTGGCCGCCCTCAGTCCCCTCGCTCTCGCCCGTTGGGTGGGCGACCGCCTCCGTGGAGAACCCCGTTGAGCACCGAAGTCCTGCCTCCCGTCGCCCCCGAGGTCCTCGCCGAGGCCGTGGAGCAGCTCAGCGCACGGCTGCGCAAGAAGCTCGACGCCGCGATCGCGGGGTGCGCCGCATCGGCCGTACCCAGCGCCGACGGCTCCGTCGGCGTGCGCTTCGGCGAGGACGCGGCGGTCACCCTGCGCCCCGGCCCCTCGGGGACGGTCGCCGCCGCAGCACAAGCGGTCTGTACGTGTCTGCTGGCCCCGCGCTGCCTCCACCGGGCGGCGGCGCTCGGCGCGGCGCCGATCGCGGACCCGGCCGCGGATCCCGGATCTCAGGCGGCTACGGACGCGGGGATGCCGCCCGAGACCGCCGCGGTATTGGGAGACGGTCCGGAACCCGTCACCGCGGCCGTCGCCGACTCACCGGCCGCGCGCGCCGAGGGTACGGAGAGTCCTGCGCCCGCGCTCACGGCCGCCCAGGTCCGGGCGGCGACCGCGCTCTGGGAGGCGGCCGCCGAAGCGCTGTCCGCAGGTGTCATGGCCGGTGGGGCGGTGGTCCAGGCCGAGCTGCTGCGCGCCGCGCACACCGCCCGGCTGGCCGGGCTGCCCCGCGCGGAGGCGGCCGCGCTGCGTGTCGTGCGGGGGCTGCGGGCCGCACGGGAGCGCGGTCAGGGCCAGCGGCTCGGCGACCTCACGAGCGGCTTCCGCGAGTTGCTGGCCGGCGCCGCCCTGCTCGTCGCCGGATCCGCCGGATCCGGAGCGACCGGCACCTCGCGCCGTTCCTACGAGGCGGGCGGCAGCCTGCGGGTGTACGGCCTGTGCCGGGAACCCGTGCTGTCCGCCACCGGGTACGGCGGTGTGACCACCCACCTGCTGGGTCCTGACGGCTCCGGCTACACGGTGTCCGACGTACGTCCCGGGGGGCTGGCCCGCGCGCGGGGGGCGGGGTCCGCTTCCGTGGCGCTCGGCGGGGCGGTCCTCGACCACGCGGGACTCGCGCGCGGGGGGCTGCGGATCGTCGGCGCGACCGTGTCGGCGGACGGGCGGCTCGGGACGGGCCGGGGCGTGAACGCGACCCCGCTGCGCGGTGTGGACTGGTCCGAGGAGCCGGCGGCCACGCTGTTCGCCCGACCGGTCCACGAGGCGATGGCCGTCGCGCTCGACGGCGGCTCGCACGGGGCGGGCGCGACAGACGGGACCGAGGCGTCACTCCTGGGCTGTGACGTGGTGGTGGTCGGCGCGGTCGGCGAGTACCTCGTGGCCCGTGTCGCCGACGACGGGCCACTGGTACGGCTGCGCGCCGCGCACCCCCATCCCGAGCTGCCGCACACCGCCAACCTGCGCAGGATCGCGCAGCATCCGGGCCTCGCGCTGCGGGTTCTCGGCCGGCCCGACCTGGAGCGGGCCGCGACGCTCCGGCCGCTCGCGGTCGGACCGGTGCCGGGGGCCTCGCACACGCTGCGGCTGCCGGAGGAGTGGCTGGGCCGGGCCGACCTGGGGTACGACCGGCTCCAGGGCAGCCACTTCCCGACCGGGGCGGCGCGCCCCGAACCGTCCGGTCCGGTGGCCGCCGGACCGGATCCGCTGGCGGACGCGCCCCTGTGGCGGGTGCGGCGGCTCCTGGAGACAGGGGTCGCGGGCGGGCGGCGTGCGGTGGCCGAGGCCGGGCGCGGCTCGGACACGGCCGCCGTCGTCGCGCCGCTGCGCCGGGCGGGGTTCGGTGGCGCCGCGCAGTTGGTGGCCGCGCTGACGGCGGAGGCGGACCGGCGCCCGCGCGACGCCTTCGGCCGTCTCACCGACGGTACGGCCGACGGCTACGCCCGGGCGTGGCTGGCCTCGGCGGTCCATCTGGCCGCCGCGGAACGGTCGTTGGTGGCGGCCTCCTGGTGCTGACGTGATCGACACGCCTGGCGGGGTGGCTACGGGGGGAGGGAGGTTCGGTGTGTCACGGGGCCGGGGCCGGCCTGCGGTTCCAGGGCATGCGGGACCAGGGCAGGGTCAGCTCGGTGCGGTCGGAGACCTCCTGGGGGGTGAGGTGGCTGAGCGGCGCGGCCTCGTGGTGGCGGGCGTAGACGGTGTCGACGTAGCGGTGGCCGGTGTCGGGAGCGAGGAACAGGACGGTTCGCCCGGGGGTGCGCTCGCGTTCGTGGCGGGCCGCGAGGTAGGCGGCACCGGTCGACAGGCCCGCGAAGACGGCGTGGCGACGCAGGAGGTCGACGGCGCCGGAGAGGGCGGTGTCGAAGGAGATCCAGTGCAGGGTGTCGTACAGCTCGTGGGAGACGTTTCCGAAGGGGATGGAGCTGCCGATGCCGGCGATGATGATGTCGGGGTCGGAGGTGTGCTGGGCACCGAAGGTGACGCTTCCGTAGGGCTGCACGCCCACGAGTTCGACGTCGGTGGGGCCGCCGTCCGCCGTGCGGAGGTAGCGGGTGAGGGCTCCGGTGGAGGCGCCGGAGCCGACTCCGCCGACGACGGTGAGCGGGTCCGTGCCGGTCTCCTCGCGGACGCGGTCGGCGATGGCGCGGTAGCCGAGGTAGTGGATGTCGTCGTGGTACTGACGCATCCAGTGGTACTCGGGGTGCTCGGCGAGGATCTCGTGGACTCTCCCGACGCGTCGTTTCTGGTCGAGCTTGAGGTCGTCGCAGGGTTCCATCTGTTCCAGCGTGGCCCCGAGGACGGCGAGTTGGGTGCGCAGGGTGTGGTCGACCGTCGTGGAGCCGACGATGTGGCAGCGCATGCCGTGCCGGTGGCAGGCCAGGGCGAGGGCGTACGCGTAGATGCCGCTTGAGCTGTCGAGGAGGGTGTCACCGCGCCGTACGGCTCCGGTGTCGAGGAGGTGGCGGACCGCGGCGAGGGCGGAGACCACCTTCATCGTCTCGAAGCGCAGGCAGACGAGCCGGTCGTCGAGGCGTATCAGGTCCGGCCGGCCGATCGCCTCGGCGATGTGCTGGTCCATTCGGGGGCTCCCTGGGTGGTCGGCGTGGTCGTGAAGGTGCGGGTGGTGGGGATGCCGTGGGCGTTCAGGGCGTGCCGGCAGAGGCGTACGCGGCGCCGCAGGCCCGGCGTGGCCGGGTCGAACAGGACTCCCGCCACCGTGCCGCTGTGCGCGATCTGGACTCCTGCCGCCCCGGCCCGCCGGGCGACGGCCGTCAGCGCGTCGAACTCCGGGTGTCCGAGCACCTGTTGGCCGCGCCGGGCGCTGGCGGTGGCGACCTCGCCCAGGAGCGCGACATCGCCTGCGGCCATGGCCCGGCGCAACAGCGTGCGCAGCCGCTCGAAGTCCTCGACATCGGCGTCGGAGGCTTCCCGTACGGGCAGGGCGAGGGTGTCGACGGGTACGCCCCCGCCCAGGGCGCAGCCCACGACGACCAGGGGCGGCAGGGCGGCGCCGAGGACCTCGATGACCCGGCCCTGCCGCTGGGCGAAGAGGACCGGAGGGCCGTCGAGCATCAGCGGATCGCTCGCCAGCTCCGCCCGGACGGCCAGGCGGGCGACCGTCGCGGGGGCCAGGCGGAGTCCGTACGCGTCGGCGACGGCTCCGACGGTCGCGATGACGTCGCTGCTGGAGCTGCCCATGCCAAGTCCCACCGGCACGTCCCCGGCGAGCCGCAACACCCCGCCACTGGGCGGCAGTCCGGTCCGCCGGGCGCACTCCTCGATCGCGAGGACCGCGGCGCGCGCGGCTTTCGTGCGGTCGGCGGGGACGACGGTGAGTGCGTGGGGCGGCGTTCCGGGGCGGCGGGCGAAGTCGGCGCGGCTGCCGGGGCCCGCCATGGGGAGGGTCACCAGGCCCGCGCAGCGGCGTCCGTCGGCGTCGAGGAAGACCCCCTGGAGGAGTTCGCCGTGGTGACAGGGGGCGTGCGCGGTGCCGGTGAGGAAGGTGTCGGTGTCGGTGTCGGTGTCGGTGTCGGTGTCGGTGTCGGTGTCGGTGGGGAAGGGTCGGCCGGTCTCGGTGGGGAGGGTGACGTTTTCGGTGCCCCCGGTGCGGCTGGGGCGGGCGCCGCTTCCCGCGCCGGGACGGACTGTGACGGTGGCCCGGTGGGGGGCGGGGATCATGCGCCGCCGCCCGTCCGGTACCGGTAGATGACCGTCTCCTCGGCGCTGAACTGGGAGAAGGGGAAGGGCTCCGCCGACAGGGCGGTCACTCCGGCGCCGAGGAAGGCACGGGCGACGGCGCTGCCGGTCTGCGCGTAGACGATCAGCGGGATGCCGCGGGACCGGCAGCGCTCCAGGACCGTGTCGAACGAGCCGTTGCTCAGCGTCATCCCGGTGGCGACGACGGCCTCGGCCCGGTCGAGGACCTCGTGCATGTCGTCCGTGACGGGGTCGCCCCACTGGGTGGCCTTGAGGTTGAAGTCGCAGGGCAGGGGTTCGCCGCCGCGCTCGCGGATCGCCGCCACGAGCGGGTTCACCACACCGATGAGGCCGACCTTCGTGCCTGCCTCGATGTCGAGCAGGCCCGCGATGGCCGCGTCCCGGGCCTTCGCCCGTACCTCCGGGACACCGGCGGGGAGGATGACGGGCTCGGCATCGCCCTCTTCGGCGGCCACCCGGTGCGGGCGGGTGTGGGAGAGGTAGGCGTCGAGGGCGGCGATCCGCAGCGGGCGCGGGGCGTCGCGCAGCAGGACGTCGAGCGGCGCGCCCGAGGAGTCGCGACAGATCTCCGGGGTGATCTCACCGGCCTCGAAGGCGCAGCCGCCGAAGGTGCCGCCGAGACGGACCAGGACGTACTGGTTGAGGTAGGTGGTGTCACCGCCGGCCAGCCGGGTGCCGTGGTGGATCCAGAACACGCTCGTCGCGACGAGCTCGGAGGGGAGCGGGCCGTGGCCACCCGACAGGACGTCGGCGACGAGCCGGTCGACGGAGGCTGCGGAGGTGTCGACCACGGACGGGGCGGCGGAGCGTGGTGCAGCGGTCGACGTCGTGTGCACAGGCGTGGGCGTGGGCTGGGGCGTGGGCTGGGGCGTGGGCTGGGGTGTGGGCTGGGGTGTGGGCTGGGACATGTGATTCCTTGTCATCGGGGAGGGGATTCGTTTCACGGGGTGGTCCGGAGCCGGCTGTCGACCGGCCCGCGGTACGTCACGGTGGGGTGTCCGAGGGCGTCGGTGGTGAGTTCGGCGTCCACCTCGAAGACCTCGGCGAGGCGTTCGGCCGTCAGGACGGCGGCGGGCGGGCCGGAGGCGATCAGGCGGCCGTGGTGCAGGAGCAGCAGCCGGTCGCAGTACCGGGCGGCGAGGGAGAGGTCGTGCAGGGCGACCAGGACGGTCCGGTCGGTCCCGGTCAGCAGCTCCATCAACTCCAGTTGGTGTTTGACGTCCAGGTGGTTGGTGGGTTCGTCGAGGAGCAGTGCGTACGGCTGCTGGGCCAGCGCGCGGGCGAGGTGGGCACGTTGACGCTCGCCGCCCGAGAGCGCCTTCCAGGACCGGTCCGCGAGCGCGGTGAGCCCGACGACCTCCAGGGCCGCGGCGACGACCGCCCGGTCGTGGGCGTCCGCTCCGCGCCAGCGGTCCCGGAACGGGGTGCGTCCCAGGCCCACGACGTCGGCGACCCGTAGATCACTGTCCGCGCCCGAGTCCTGGGCGACGAAGGCGACGTGACGGGCGATCCGGCGCGGGCTCCACTCCTGGACGGACTCTCCGTCGTAGCGGATCGTGCCGCCGTCGGGGGTGCGGAGACCGGCCAGGCAGCGCAGCAGGGAGGACTTGCCCGAGCCGTTGGGGCCGAGCAGTCCGACGGTCTCACCGGGGGCGACGGCCGCGCTGACCTCGCGTACCACGGGGGTTCCCGCGACCGACCAGCTCAGGTTCTCCACGGTGATCCTCACAGTTCACCCCGCTTGCGCAGGACGAGAAGGAACAGCGGTACGCCGAGCAGCGCGGTGATCACACCGACGGGAACCTCGCGCGGGGCGAAGGCGATCCGCGCGAGGGCGTCCGTCCACACCAGGAACACCGCGCCCGCGAGAGCCGCGTACGGCAGCAGCACCCGGTGCGGCGGGCCGACGAGGAACCGCACGCCGTGGGGGACGATCAGTCCGACGAAGCCGATGGCGCCGACGGTGGCCACCGCGACCGCGGTCAGCGCGGCCGTCACCACGAGCAGCAGCATTCTGGTGTGCCGTACGCCGATCCCGAGCGACGCGGCCGTGTCCGCGCCGAACGCGAGGCCGTCGAGGGCGTTCGCGCACAGCCAGGCGAGCACCAGGCCCAGCGGGGTGACGATCGCGGAGACCACCACCGTGTCCCAGCGGGCCGGTGCCATCGAGCCCAGCAACCAGTGGGTGACGGCCCGTGTGGTGTCCGCGTCGGCCGAGGCCATCAGGACCAGCGAGGTCAGCGCGGTGAGGAGCTGGCCGACGACCACGCCGGTGAGGACGATGCGGACCGAGTCGAGTCCGGTCCGCCGCAGCAGCAGGAGGAGCAGGGCGAAGGAGAGCAGCGCGCCGACGAGCGCACCACCGGTGACGCCCAGCGTGCTCGCGCCGACCCCGAGGACGACGACGGTCACGGCTCCCGTCGACGCGCCCGAGGAGACACCGAGCAGGTAGGGGTCGGCGAGGGCGTTCCGGGTGAGCGCCTGGAGCACGGCGCCGCACACGGCGAGCGAGGCGCCCACCAGCGCGGCCATCAGGACGCGCGGCAGCCGCAGGTCCCAGATGAGGGAGTCGAGCAGCGGGGGCAGCGGTTCCACGTCCAGTCCGATCCGGGTGGCGAGGACGCGGGCGAGATCGGTCCAGCCGATGTCGGCGGTGCCGACGCGTACGGCTGCCGCGATCGAGCCCACCAGCGCGACGACCGTGACGAGGAGCAGGAGGAGACGCGAAGGCGGGGCGGTGCGGGGGGACGCGGAGGAACCGGCCGACTCGGCGGCCCCAGTGGACCCGGTGGACCCGGTGGACCCCACAAGCCCGGCGGACCCCACAAGCCCGGCAACCCCGTTGAACCCTTCGGACCCGACGGACCCAGCGGACCCGGCAGACCCGGCAGCCCCCAATGCCCCCGTGGAGTCCGTCTCCCGTTCGGGTTCCCTCGCCGACGGCAGCAACAGGTCCGCCCGTCCCCTCCCCGACAGCGGGTCAGCGGGCATGGCCGAGGTCCTTCATGCCTCGGGCGAGCAGCCCGAGGGTGTGGACGGAGCGCACCGAGGGGTCGAGTTCGATGCCGGGGACCTGGAGGATCTTGTTGTCCCGGACCGCGGCCAGCTTGGAGATCACCGGGTGTCCGGTCATCGTGGCGCGCTTCTCGGCGGCGCTGTCGCCGGGCCGCCCGCGCTCGGAGAGGTCGCCGATCACGATGAAGTCCGGGTCACGTCGGGCGACTTCCTCCCAGGAGACCTCCGGCCAGTCCTCCGCGACGTCGTCGAAGGCGTTCTCGGCGCCGATGATCCGGCTCATCTCGCTGGGCAGGCTCGTGCCGCCCGCGACGTACGGCATGCCGTTGAAGACGGAGTAGAGGTAGACCACGGTCGGCCGGTCCGCGCCCTGGGGGACCTTGGCGGCGGCCCTCCCCGCCTCGGCGACGGCGGCGCGCTGGTCGGCCACGAGGGCGCCGGCCTTCCTCTCGGCGCCGAAGAGTTTGCCGAGGTTCTCGTAGTCGGAGAAGAGCAGCTCGAAGGGGGTCTTGCCGGCCGGGTTGTGCTGCGGGCAGTCGACGGCGCTGACGAAGGTGGGGACCTTGAGGGCGGCCAGTTCCTCGCGGGTGCCGGCGCGGTCCTTGGTGTAGAGGTCGGTGGAGCCCGCGACGACGAAGTCGGGTGTGACGGCGCGCAGTTGCTCGCCGGTCGCGATCTTCGGGGCGATGACAGGGACCTTGGCGTAGGCGGCCTCGTACACCGCGGGGATCTTCGTCTTGAGGTTGGCCGTGCCCGCCATCCGGTCCTGGAGTCCGAGTTCGAGCAGCGTCTCGGTCGACGTCTGGTCAAGCGCGACGGTCCGAGCGGGCGGCCCGGCGAAGGAGACCTCGCGGCCACAGCTGGTGACGGAGACCGCCTTGGCGGCGCCTGTACCGGCGGTCGGTCCGGCAGCGGGGCCGCCGGTGTCGCCGGTACCTCCGCCGGTCGTGGCGGCGCAGCCCGCGGTGGCGAGGGCGAGGGTCAGGGCGATGCCGAGACGGACGGGATGGCGCATGGGTTCTCCGGTCTGGGAAGGGCGGCATGGGTGTGGTGACGCACCGGGTAGGAGCGCCGCGTTCGAAGGGTACTGTAATGGCAATCATTTTCATTAACGACCCCGGGGGCGGTTCCACGCGCCGCTCCCCACCTCCGAGGAGCGACCCCACCGTGTCCACCACACCCACGCCGACCGCGAGCAAGGCCCCTGCCCCGCCCCCGCGTTCGGTCCTGACCGACCCGACCTTCCTGCGCCTCTGGGCCGGGACCACCGCCTCCGGTCTCGCGACCTGGGCCCTGCCCTTCGTCCTCGGGCTCGCCGTGCTCCACCGCGACCTCGACGCCGCGGGCCTCGGCCTGGTCCTCGCCGCCCGTACCGTCGGCTTCCTCGCGGCCGTCGCCGTCGGAGGCGTACTCGCCGACCGGCACTCCCGCCGCGCGGTCGTCCTCTGGTCCGCCCTGGCGGCCGCGGCCGCCGCGCCGCTCCTCGCCGCCGGCCTCGGGCGCTCGCTCGTGCTCATGACGGCCGCCGCCGCCCTCGCCGGCGCCGGACAGGGGGCCTGCCGCCCGGCCTTCCAGGCGCTCACCGCGGAGACCGTCGCACCCGAACGACGTCAGCAGGCCAACGCCGCCATGACCATGTCCGTACGCGGTTCCACCCTCGCCGGACCCGCCCTGACGGCACTGCTCGCCGCCTTGCTCGACGTCCCCACGCTGTTGCTCGGCATCGGGCTGCTGTGGCTGGTCGCCGCGCTCGTCCCGGGCAGGGGCTCCATCGCCGCAGCCGTCACAGCCACCGCGACCACACCCACCGCCGCAGCCACCGCGACCGCCGATCCCGCCCCGCGCGGGGGGTTCCGCGCCGAGTTCCTGGAGGGCATACGCGAGGCCCGGCGCCACCCCTGGTTCCTCGCGGGGCTGGGCGCGCTCGTCGCCGTCATCGCCCTGGGGTACTCCGCCACCAGCGTCGCCCTGCCCCTGATCAGCCGGGACCGCTACGGAACCGAGTGGGTCCTCGCCGCGGCCATGACCGCGTACACCGTCGGCGCGCTCGGCGGAGCCCTGCTCATCGCCCGGCTGCGGCCGCGCTCCCAGGGCTGGGCCGCGTTCGCCGGGCTCGCCGCCTACGGAGTCGCGCCGCTCAGCCTGATGCTGCCGGTGCACCCGTTCGTCGTCGTCGCCGCGTACGCCGTCGCCGGGATCGGCATCGAGCTGTTCAACGTGCCCTGGTTCACCGCCACCCAGCGCGAGGTCGCCCCGGACAAACTGGCCCGGGTCTCCTCGCTGGACTTCCTGGTGTCGTACGGCCTCGCCCCCGTCGGCCTCGCCCTGATCGCCCCCGCCATCGAGCACTTCGGCGTCACGGCCGTCCTCGCCACCTGCGCCACCGCCTGCTTCCTGGTGCCCGCCGCCGCGGCCCTCGTCCCGACCGCCCGCCATTTCGCCCGTACGGCGCCGACAGCGAAGGAGTGACACCGCACGCGACGCGCCCCCGGTGGACGGTTCGTGCTCGTCCCCCGGGAGTGCGTCCTGCGGAGTGGGTCGGGCCAGGCGTGGTCGCCCCCGAGGGGCCACGTCGGGGATCCATGAGCCGTGGATGCCGGCGGCGACGCGGCGGGGCAGGTGAACCGCCGCGATCCGGTCCGAACAGACTCGGGGACAGCAGCGGCTGCGGGTGCCGTCGCTCGATCAGGCCGAACAGCGTGAGGAGTACGGCCGCCAGGGCGAAGGCCCCCACCACGTGGAGGTCCGTCCAGCCGGAGCGGCGTGCGCCGGTCAGGCCCCGAAGAGCGCCGGGCCGACGAGCAGCACCCGGCGGCGGCCCCGGAGGTCCGCCGCGCGGCCACCGGCGAGCAGCAGCGCCCCGGAGGCGAGCCGCAGGCGTCGACCACCCACGCGGTGCCGCTGTCCGGGAGGCCCGCTCCGGCACGTATCCGAGGCAGCGCCACGTTCACGATCGACGTGGCCGGCATGAGTGCGGGCCCCCGGCCGGGTCGCGGGACTCCGGGGAGTGCGGGCCTCCGGCCGGGTCACCGCACCGTCCCCCACCACGCCCCGGCCCGCGCGCCATGGGTCGCGGGATCGCCGGTGGCTCCCTCGCCGAGGGCCAACCGGGAGACGATGCGGTAGCGGTCGCCTCGATAGAGGGAGCGGACGTACTCGACGGGTCTGCCGTCCGTGTCGGAGGTGGTCCGGTCGAAGAGCAGCGCGGGTGACAGGACCGGAACGTCCAGCAGGGCCGCCTCCTCCTCGCTGAGCACGGTCGGTTCGATCGACTGGACCGCGTGGGCGGTCCGGATCCCGCGCCGCTCGCGGAGGTGGGTGTAGAAGCCGCCTTCCATGTCGGCGACGGTGAGTCCGGGGACCAGGTCGGCCGGGACGTGGAGGTTCTCCAGGGCGATGGGGGCACCGTCGACGTGCCGGAGGCGGGTCACCCGTACGAGCTGCGCGGCCGGTGAGATCGCGAGCCTGCGGCCGATCCGGGCTCCGGCCCTGACCGTGCGGAGTTCGAGCACCGTGCTGGTCCAGCTGCCCGGGCTCCTGGGGGCCCCTGCCGCCCGGTTCTCGGCGACGAGTTCCTGGGTGATCTTGTCGGGGGCGACGAACATGCCGCGGCCGTGCTCCCGTACCAGCAGGCCGGTGGCGACGAGTTCGTCGACCGCCGCGCGCAGCGTGGGACGGGACACGCCGAGGGTGGCGCAGAGGGTGCGCTCGGAGGGGATGGCGTCGCCGGGCCTGCGGCTGTCGATCACGGTGAGCAGATGCTCCCGTACCCGCTCGCGCTTGAGCTCCATCCTGTTCCCTCCCCCGTACGCCCCCGTGGGTCGCCTCCCCGGGTAC
This sequence comes from Streptomyces sp. Qhu_M48, assembly GCF_051305195.1. Classification (NCBI taxonomy): domain Bacteria; kingdom Bacillati; phylum Actinomycetota; class Actinomycetes; order Kitasatosporales; family Streptomycetaceae; genus Streptomyces; species Streptomyces sp. Qhu_M48. The sequence continues at coordinate 4,364,124 of NZ_CP195432.1, forward strand.
GGCTCGACTGGGGGTCAGTATGCATCCCCCTCGGTCGAGGAGGTCACGAGACCGTCGCGGGTGAAGTCGAGCCGGGAGACGATGCGGTAGCGGTCGCCCCGGTAGACCGAGTGGACGTACTCGACCGGCCGCCCCGCCGTGTCGAGGGTGAGGCGTTCGATCAGCAGGGCGGGCGAGAGGACGGGGACGTCCAGGAGCGCGGCCTCGTCCTCGCTGACGACGGTGGGCTCGATGGACTGGGTGGCCTCCCGGACGTGGACCTGGTGGTGCTCCCGCAAGTGGTCGTAGAGGTCGCCCGCCTCCAGCTCCTCCGGGGTGAGCGCGGCGCCCACCAGGTCCGCCGGGATGTGCAGGTGCTCGATCGCCATGGCGGAGCCGTCGACCAGGCGGAGGCGGGCGACGTAGAGGAGTTCGGCGGCGGGCGAGAGGCGGAGCCTGCGGCCGATGCGGGCTCCGGCGCGGATCGTGGCGGACTCCAGGACGGTGCTGGACCAGCTGCCCGAGGCGCGGGGGACGGTGAAGGCCGCGTCGTCCGGGGCGAGCTGTTGGGTGATCTTGGCGGGGGCGACGAACATGCCGCGGCCGTGCTCGCGCACCAGCGCGCCCGTGGCGACGAGTTCGTCGACCGCCGCGCGCAGCGTGGGACGGGAGACCCCGAGGGTGGCGCAGAGGGTGCGCTCGGACGGGATCGGGTCGCCCGGGCCGCCCGCCTCGATCAGGCCGAGCAGGTGTTCGCGTACCCGCTCCCGCTTCAGCACCCCGCTGGAGGAACCGTCCTTCATGTGACGCCCTTCATGCCACTCTCCCTGACTGGTCAACTGGTAAATCCGATACTAGCCAGATCTGTTGACCTGTCACTGGGTGAACAACTCATGTTTTTCAAGGGATTGACGGCTCACACGGTCCGTGCCACCTTCTGGTCACACACCTGACCACTTGACCAATTGGTCAACCATTCATCGAGGTGCTCGTGAAGACTCGTCCCCTCGCCGGCTCTGTCGCCCTCGCGGCGGCCGTCGTCCTCACCGCCACGGCATGTGGCGGATCGGGTGTCCCGGCAGCCTCCGGCGGACCGGAGAAGGTCACCGTATGGATCATGAAGGACAGCGTCACCGACGCCTTCCTCTCCCGTTTCCGCGCCGGCTTCGAGGCGGAGCACAAGGACATCGACCTCGACCTCCAGATCCAGGAGTGGGACGGCATCGGCGAGAAGGTCACGGCGGCCCTGGCCAGCAAGGACGCCCCCGACGTCATCGAGGTCGGCAACACCCAGGTCGCGCAGTACGCGGCGAGCGGCGGCGTCCGCGACCTCAGCGGCAAGACGGCCGAGCTGAAGGGCGCCGACTGGCTGCCGGGGCTCGCCGAGCCCGGCAGGGTCGACGGCAAGCAGTACGGCATCCCCTGGTACGCGGCGAACCGCGTGGTGATCTACCACAAGGACCTCTTCGCCCGCGCGGGCGTCACCGCTCCCCCGAAGACGCAGGCCGAGTGGCTCTCCGTCACGGCGAAGCTCAACCGGGGCGGGACCCAGGGCATCTACCTGCCCGGTCAGAACTGGTACACCCTGTCCGGCTTCGTCTGGGAGGGCGGCGGCGACCTCGCCGTGAAGGACGGCGCCGGGTGGAAGGGGTCGCTCGACACCCCGCAGGCCCTGGCCGGGATGGACTTCTACCGGCGGCTCCAGGCTCTCGGGAAGGGGCCGAAGGACTCCGACGAGGCCAAGCCCCCGCAGGCCGAGGTCTTCGCCGAGGGCGACGTCGCCCAGATCGTCGCCGTACCCGGCGGCGCGAAGATCGTCGAGGAGATCAACCCCGCGCTCAAGGGGAAGCTCGGCTTCTTCCCGGTGCCCGGCAAGACGGCGGGGAAGCCCGGCGCGGTCTTCACCGGCGGCTCCGACCTCATCGTGCCGGAGGCCTCGACGCACCCCGAGGCCGCCTACGAGGTCGTCAGGGCGCTGGCGGGCGAGAAGTGGCAGACGGACATGGCGAGAACGATGAGTTACGTGCCCAACCGCACCTCCCTCGCGCACGTCATCCAGGACGACGAGGGGACGGCCGCGATGGCCGCCGGGGCGGCGCAGGGCCGGGCGACGCCCAACTCCCCGCGGTGGGCCGCCGTCGAGGCCACCAACCCGATCAAGCAGTACATGACCGCCGTGCTGACGGGTACCGATCCCGCACGGGCGGCGGCGACCGCCTCGCGGAGCATCACCAAGACCCTCGGCTCGTGAGCGGTCCCGTGACCGATCTCGCGAGCGGCCGCGCGGGCGGGGACGGAACCGGTCCCGGATTCGCCCGTACGACCGATCCCCCGAGCGCCCGTACGACCGACGCGGCCGACGCCGGGTCGGCCGGTCCCGGGACCGGCCGTCCGAGCGGCCGCGGGGCACGGCGCCCGAGGCGGCCGGACCGGGCCGCGCTCTGGCCCTACCTCCTGGTCGCGCCCACCGTCCTCGGCGGCGTGCTCCTCCTCGGCTACCCCTTCGCCCGCAATCTGCTCATCTCCTTCCAGGAGTACGGACTGGGCGAACTCATCCGTGGGGAGGCCGGGTTCGTGGGGTTCGCCAACTACCGGACCGTCCTGGCCGACCCCGAGTTCTGGGAGGTCGTCCGCCGCACCCTCTGGTGGACCCTGGTGAACGTCGTGCTGATCATGGTGATCGGCACGCTGGTCGCCCTGATGACGCAGCGGCTCGGCCGGCGGATGCGGATGCTGGTGACGAGCGGGCTCGTCCTCGCGTGGGCGAGCCCGGTCATCGCCACCACCACCGTCTTCCAGTGGCTCTTCGCCTCCCGCCTGGGGGTGGTCAACTGGGTTCTCGTCCGGCTCGGGCTCGAGTCGTTCGAGGGGTACTCGTGGCTGGCGGACGGGCCCGCCGCGTTCAGCGTCCTGGTCCTGCTCGTGGTCTGGCAGTCGGTGCCCTTCGCGGCCATCACGCTGCACTCGGCGCTCCTGACCGTCCCGACCGAGCTGTACGAGTCGGCCCGCCTCGACGGGGCCGGCGCCTGGCGGATCTTCCGCTCGGTGACGCTGCCCCTCCTGCGGCCGATCTTCGGTCTCGTCCTCTGCCTGGAGGTCATCTGGGTCTTCCGCTGCTTCGCCCAGATCTGGGCCGTGACCAAGGGCGGGCCCGGCGAGGCGACGACCACGCTGCCGGTCTACGCCTACCGGGTGGCCCAGTCGCTGCACCGCTACGACCTCGGGGCGGCGGTCTCCACCCTCACCGTGCTGCTCCTCGTGGCCGTGCTGATCGCCTACTTCCGCCAGATGCTCCGACAGGAGGCCGACCGGTGACACCGCGCGCCCTGCGCCGACTCCCCCTGAACACCGCGGCGGCGCTCGTCTTCGTCCTGGCCGTCTTCCCGGTGTACTGGATGGTCCTGACCGCCTTCCGGCCGGCCCGTGACATCCAGTCCGAGACCCCTCGGTTCCTGCCCGTCTCCGTCACCCTGGACCACTTCCGCGCCGCCGTGGCCGCCGACGGCTTCTGGATCTTCTGGCGCAACAGCCTGCTGGTGACCGCCGGATGCGTGCTGCTCGCCCTGGTGGTGGCGCTCGCCGCCGCGTTCGCCGTCGCCCGGATGCGCTGGCGCGGCAGGCGGGGCTTCATCCTCATGGTCTTCATCGCCCAGGTGGCGCCCTGGGAGGCGCTGTTGATCCCGATGTACGTGATCGCCCGGGACGCCGACCTGCTCGACCGGCTGGCGACCCTGAGTCTCGTCTACTTCATGATCACCCTGCCCTTCACCATCGTCACCCTCCGGTCCTTCCTGGCGGCCGTCCCGGCCGAGCTGGAGGAGGCCGCGCAGGTCGACGGCTGTACCCGGGCCACCGCCTTCCGCCGTGTGACGCTCCCGCTGCTCGCGCCGGGGCTGCTCGCGACCTCGCTCTTCGGGTTCATCACCGCCTGGAACGAGTTCGCCTTCGCCAACATGCTCATCATCAAGAACCAGGACGACCGCACCCTGCCGGTCTGGCTCTCGTCCTTCTCCAACGTCTTCGGCACCGACTGGGGCGCCACCATGGCCGCCTCCACCCTCTTCGCCCTGCCCGTCCTCGTCCTCTTCCTGGTCCTGCAGGGCCGGGTCGCCGCCGGAATGACCGGCGGAGCCGTGAAGGGATAACGCACCGCGATGCCCCACCCCCGCCTCGTCCCCGAACCCACCCAACTCAAGCTCCTGCCCGGCCGGTTCACCTTCGACTCGACGACCGCGCTCAAGGTCTCGCCGGGCGCCGAGGGCGCGGCCGGACTGCTGCGCACCCTGCTCGGGCCGGCCACCGGCCTGCCGCTGCCCGCCCGCCCCGACGGCTCGGTCGTCCTGGCCCTCGACCGCGCGCTGACCGGCCTCGGCGAGGAGGGGTACGGCCTCACCGTCGGCGCCGGAGGGATCCTCCTGCGGGCCGCGCGGCCCCAGGGGCTCCTCGCCGGAGTCCAGACCCTCCGTCAGCTCCTGCCCGTGGAGGCCCTCCACGCCGAGCCCGTCGCCGGTGTCGCCTGGTCGGTGCCCTGTGCGCAGATCACCGACACCCCCCGCTTCCCGTGGCGCGGCTCCATGCTGGACGTCGCCCGCCGCTTCCGGCCCGTCTCCTACCTCCGGCGGTACGTCGACCTCCTGGCGCTCCACAAGCTCAACGTCCTCCACCTCCACCTCACCGACGACCAGGGCTGGCGCATGCCGGTCGCCGCGCTGCCCCGGCTGACCGAGGTCGGAGGGGCGCCGCACGGCGGTGCCTACACCCGGGCGGAGCTCACCGGTCTGGTGGCGTACGCGGCGGAGCGCGGTGTCACCGTCGTGCCGGAGATCGAGATGCCGGGCCATGTCCGCGCCGCTCTCGCCGCCTACCCCGAGCTCGGCAACCACCCGGGCCGCACCTATGACGTCTGGGACCGGTGGGGCGTCTGCGACACGATCCTCGGCGTCCACGACGGGGCCCTCGACTTCTGCCGCACGGTTCTGGACGAGGTGATGGACGTCTTCCCCTCCTCGTACGTCCACATCGGCGGTGAGGAGTGCCCCACCACCGAGTGGCACGACTCCCCCGCCGCCCGCCGACGGGCCGCCGAGGAGGGGCTGGCGGGCCCCTCGGCCCTGCACGGCTGGTTCATGGAGCGGATCGGACGCCATCTCCTCGACGCCGGCCGCCGCCCGCTCAGCTGGACCGAGAACGGCGCCGACCTCCCCCCGTACTTCACCGTCATGCCCTGGCGGGACGCCGACCACGGCCGCACCGCCGTCCGCCGCGGGCACCGCGTCATCATGGCGCCGCACCGCACCACGTACCTCGACTACCCCCAGTCCCACAGCCCCACGGAGCCGCCCGGCCAGGCCGGCGAGGTCGTCGACCTGCGCGCCGTCCATGGCAACGACCCGGCGCCGGCGGAGTGGAGCCCCGAGGAGGCCGCCCAGGTCCTCGGCTCGCAGGTGCAGCTGTGGACCGAGTACGTGCCGACCACGGCGCACGCCGAGTACCTGACCTTTCCGAGGCTCTGCGCCCTCGCCGAGGTCGTGTGGACCGGCCGTCACGACTGGCCCGGTTTCCAGGAGCGGCTCCGCCACCACAGGACGCGGCTCGACGCCCTCGGGGTGCCGCGCAGGCTCTCCCCCACGCTCCCGTCCCTCCTCACTCACGTACCCGCCCCCACCCCGTGACCGCTCCCGCACCCCCGTTCCACCCCAACGAAGGAGAGGAATTCCCCATGAGCGACCCCCAGAAGGCCCCCACCGGCAACAGGAGGCTGCGCATCCGCGCCGCGCTCGCCGTCGCCGCGGTGACCGGGCTCGGCGCCACCGCCCTCACCGCCCTCCCGGCCGCGGCGGCCGGCGAGGCCGTCACCGTCCAGTACCGGCAGAGCGCGACCGGCGGCGACCAGGTCGAGCCCTGGCTCAAGGTGGTCAACACCGGCACGTCGAGCGTGCCGCTGAGCCAGGTCAAGGTGCGCTACTACTTCAAGGCCGACGCGGGAGCCTCGTACACCTACGCCTGCTCCTGGGCCGTGAAGGGCTGCGCGAACCTCACCGGCACGTTCGGCACCCTGGCCAGCCCCACCGCGACCGCCGACCGCTACCTGGAGATCGGCTTCACCGCCGGTGCCGGTTCGCTGGCCCCCGGCGCGGACACCGGCGACATGCAGCTGCGTTTCCACCGCTCCAACTGGCAGCCGCTGAACCAGAACGACGACTACTCCTTCGGACCGGCCCAGACGACGTACGCCAACTGGTCCAAGGTCACGGCGACCGTGGGCGGGGTACCGGTCTGGGGCACCGCTCCCGCCGGGAACGAGCCGACACCGACGCCGACCCCCACCGGCCCGACCACCCCGCCGCCCGCCGGGGCCGCGCTCTTCGACGACTTCGCCTACACCGGACACACGGACCCGGCGATCAACGCCCACGGGTGGAGCGTGCGCTCCAACTCCGGCGGCCCCGGGGTGCCCGGCGCCACCTGGGCGCCCGAGAACGTCACCTTCGCCAAGGAGGGCACGAACTCGATCATGAACCTGCGGAGCTCGACCGCCGGAACGGGCGAGTCGACGCGGCACACCGAGATCCTCACGCGCGCCTCGAAGTTCAGGAACGGCACGTACGCGGCGCGGGTGCGCTTCTCCGACGCGCCGGTGTCCGGCCCGGACGGCGACCGTGTCGTCCAGACCTTCTTCACCATCAACGACCTCAAGGCGCCGATGGCCGACGACTACGCCGAGTACGACTTCGAGTACCTCCCCAACGGCGGTTGGGGCGAGCCCGCCAACATCCTCTACACCACGTCGTGGGAGACCTACCGCCCCGACCCCTGGGAGGCCGTCAACCAGCACTCCGAGGTCCGGACGAGCTACGCCGGCTGGCACGACCTCGTCCTGACCATCGACGACAACACGATCGTCTACTACGTCGACGGCCAGGAGTTCGGCCGGCACGACGCCCGCTACCTCCCCGAACGCCCGATGTCCATCAACTTCAACCAGTGGCTGATCGACCTCGCCGGCCAGACGTCGACCACACCGCGCGCCTACGACCAGAAGGTCGACTACGTCCTGCACGTCAAGGACCAGGTCCTGACCCCGGCCCAGGTCGCGGCCAAGGTCGGGGCGTACCGGTCGGCGGGCACGGCCTTCGAGGACTCCGTGCCGGCCACGTAGGAGCCGGACCGGTCCGGCTCGACCCGGGCCCGTGGCAACCCGGTCCGCCGTCCCCCCGGGGGTGGCGGACCGGTGCGTCGTCGCCGGCCGTGGTTGGCGCCGCTCACCGCACTGGCCGATAGTGGAAGGGGTGCCGGGGCGGCGGGCGAGATGTCGCCGCACGGCGCTCCGACGACCTGGTCGCCCCGGCTGAGGAAGCTGGTCGCATGGGTGGCGTTCCCCGAGTCCGACGTCCGAAGGTGCGGCTGCCGCCCGTCTACGCGGCGGCCGTACGGCGGTCGGTGCGGGTCACGCTCGCCGCGACGGTCGGCTTCTACGTGTTCCTGTACGGCTTCGGCTCGACGGTCGCCGCCACGTACGCGCTGTTCGCGGCGATCGCGCTGGCGGGCCTGTCGCACATCCCTGGCACCGGGCGGCAGCGGGCGGTGGTGCTGTCCCGCGCGGTGCCCGTCTGCTGGGTGCTGATCACGATCGGCACCTACCTCTCCGTACGGACCTGGACCGCGGCCCTCGGCATGCTGGTCATCGGCTTCGCGCTGGCCTTCATGGCGGTGGGCGGGCCGCGTCCGGCCGGAGCGGCCCCCGGGCTGCACCTGATGTACATCCTGCCCTCCTTCCCGCCCTACGATCCCGGTTCCCTGGGCGAACGCCTGATGGGAGCCACGGCGGGGCTCCTGCTGCTGATCGTCGCCGAGACGTTCCTGCTCCCCGAACGCGCGGTGGGCGTCTCCTACCGGGAGCTGGCCGCCCGCGCGTCCGACGGCGCGGCGCGCTGCGCCGACGAGCTGGCCACGGCCCCCTGCACGCCCTCCGGCGCGACACTGCGGGCCGCCCGGGAGCTGGGCGCGGGGCTGCGCGCCTCCCAGGTCCCCGAGGCGGAACGACCGGCGGGGGCGGGGGTACGGGACCGGGCGCTGACCCACACAGGTCTGGCCGTCCGCACCCTGCTGGCGCGGCTGGCGCTGCTGCCGCCCCCGCCCGGCGACCCCTCGTCGGGCCGGGCCGACCTGACCGTTCTGCACGGGGTGGCCGACGCCTCCCGGGAGACCGCGGCGCTCCTGCGGGGCCGGGAGGGGACGGCGTCCCCCGGGGGCCGGGAAGCCACCGGGGACGCGCGCGCCCGGCTGCGGGAGGCACGCCGGGCCCTGGCCGAGGGGCCCGAGGAGGGCGCCCCGCCCGCCGCGCTGCGCCGCCACGCGGCGATGCTGGAGGTCGCCGACGCCGCCCTCGCCACGTCCACGGCGGCGGAGCTCGCGGTACGGGGCCGGGCGGCCGCCGCGGCGGCGCCGGGACGGTTCTGGTACGCGCGGATGCGGGCTCCCGAGCTGTGGTGGCGACGGCTCACGGGCCACGCGGGACAGCGGTCGGTCTTCTTCCAGAACGCCGTACGCATCAGCCTGGCCCTCGCGGCGGCGCGGACGATCGCCGGGCTCGACACGCTCCCGCACGGCTTCTGGATGCTCCTCGCCACGCTGACCCTGACCCGGACGACGGTGCGCCAGACACGCGGCACGGTGCGGGTGGCGCTCACCGGCACCCTCGTCGGCGCGCTCGTCGCGACCGCGCTCCTCGCGGCGGTCGGGACGGACACCGTGGTGTACGCCGCGGCGCTGCCCCCGCTGATGCTGGTCACCTTCACGCTGGGCCCGGTGAAGGGGGTGGGGTGGGCGCAGGCGCTGTTCACGGTGCTCGTCGCCCTGGTCTTCGCCCAGTTGGCACCCGCGACCTGGCAACTCGCCGAGTTCCGGCTGCTCGACGTACTCGCCGGCAGCGCGGTCGGCGCGGCGTTCGGGCTGCTGGCCTGGCCCCGTGGTGCCCAGGACGAGCTGCGCAGATCGGTGGCGTGGATGCTCCGGATCGCCGCGGAGACCGTGGTGGCCACGACCGCCCAGGTCTCCACGGGCGGGTCGCGGGCTCCGGTGCCCACGGCGCCGGGCCACCGGTCGCTGCAGCACGCGCTGATCATGGCGGAGACGGCGTACGCCCAGTACCGGAGCGAGCCGAAGGAGAGGGCCGGCTCCGACGACCCGCACGACTGGCAGGCCGCGCTGATCTCGGGCCACCACACGCTCTGGGGCGCGGACCGGCTGCTCGTGCCACCCGAGCCGGTGGTCGTTCCGCCGCTGCCCGGGGAGTCGGCCGTGGCGGTCACGTTGATCGGCGACCGGGTGGCCGCCGGCATGCTCCTGGTCTCCGCCCGGCTGGATCCGCGCGGTGACACCCCCGGCACGCCGATGGCGCTGCGCGCCCGGGCCTTCGACGACCTCGCCGTCGAGTCTCCCGGTGCGCCGCGGTCGTACTACGCGACCGTGGAGTGGCTGGACTCGCTGACCACGGACCTGGAGCGGATCACCGGCGGGTCCGACGTGCCGGGTGGGGGCCGCGAGTGAGCTGAAGGGGGCCGATCGGTCAACTGACCCCGTCCGTACGCCCGGTCGGGCAGGCATCGCGCCGGAGCCCCTTCTCGGGGACGGTTCCACCGAGAGCGATGACCGGAGCCCGACCGGAGGGGGCCCTGCGGACGCACACCGGCGTGTTCTGGGCGCCCGATGTCACCCGGCGCCTGCGCCAGGGCGGAGTCGACGCTCGCGGCGAGGCGCTCCCGGTGTCGGCACCGGGGGCGCTCGTCGGCCCGTCGGCCGCCCGTCAGGTGCGCAGCCACACCGCCGTGTCCTCGGGGAGGCGGCCGTCGGCGTCCAGGGGGCCGCTCGACAGGAGCAGGCGTTGGTGCGGCGGGAGCGCGGCCGGGCTCGCGGAGAGGTTGACCACGCACACCAGGCCCTCGGGCCGCGCGAAGGCGAGTACTCCCTCCGCGGCGGGCAGCCACGTCAGGGGGCCGTCGCCGAAGCCCTCTGCCGTCCGGCGCAGGAGCAGGGCCGCCCGGTAGAGCGCCAGCATCGACCCCGCGTCGGTCCGCTGGCGGTCGACGGCGTAGCGGGCCCAGTCGGCGGGCTGCGGCAGCCAGGGTTCGGTGTGGGAGCCGAATCCGTACCAGGGCGCTCCAGCCTCCCACGGCAGGGGGACGCGGCAGCCGTCGCGGCCGGGGTCGGTGCCGCCGGAGCGGGCGTGCATGGGGTCCTCGATCCGGTCGAGCGGGACCTCCGCCTCGGGCAGGCCGAGTTCCTCGCCCTGGTACAGGTACACCGAGCCCGGCAGGGCGAGTGTCAGGAGCGCCGCCGCGCGGGCCCGGCGGGTGCCGAGTTCCAGGTCGGTGGGGGTGCCGAAGCGCTTCTTGGCGAAGTCGAAGCCGGTGTCCTCGCGGCCGTAGCGGGTGGCGGTGCGGGTCACGTCGTGGTTGCAGAGGACCCAGGTGGCGGGGGCGCCGACGGGGGCGTGTTCGGCGAGGGTGTCGTCGATGGTGCGGCGCAGCCGGTCCGGGTCCCAGGGGCAGGAGAGGAAGTTGAAGTTGAAGGCGGTGTGCAGTTCGTCCGGGCGCAGGTAGCGGGCGAAGCGCTCGGAGTCGGGGAGCCAGACCTCTCCGACGAAGACGGCGCCGTATGTGTCGGCTATCGCGCGCCAGGACCGGTAGATGTCGTGGAGTTCGTCCTGGTCGATGTACGGGTGGGGGTCGACGCCCTCGACGAAGTCGGCGAGCGCCGGGTCCTTGGCGAGCAGCGCGGCCGAGTCGATCCGTACGCCGGCGACCCCTCGTTCGAACCAGAAGCGCAGCACGTCCTCGTGCTCCTGGCGCACGGCCGGGTGGGCCCAGTTGAGGTCGGGCTGTTCGGGGGTGAAGAGGTGGAGGTACCACTCGCCGTCGTCCACCCGGGTCCAGGTGCGTCCGGAGAACTGGGAGGGCCAGGTGTTGGGCGGGAGTTCGCCGTCCTCGCCGCGGCCGGGCCGGAAGTGGAACAGCTCGCGTTCCGGGCTGCCGGGGCCGGCGGCGAGCGCGGCCCGGAACCAGGCGTGCTGGTCGGAGACGTGGTTGGGGACGATGTCGACGATCACACGGATGCCGAGTTCGCCGGCCTCGGCGATCAGTTTCTCGGCCTCGGCGAGGGTGCCGAAGGCGGGGTCGATGGTGCGGTAGTCGGCGACGTCGTAGCCGCCGTCCACCAGCGGCGAGAGGTACCAGGGGGTGAACCAGACGGCGTCGACGCCGAGTTCGGCGAGGTAGGGCAGTCTCGCCCGGACGCCCGCGAGGTCCCCGGTGCCGTCGCCGTCGCCGTCGGCGAAACTGCGCGGATACACCTGGTAGATGACGGCGTCGCGCCACCAGTCGTCGGTGCGATGCGAGAGAGGGGCTGCCACGTGAGGGTCCTTTCGGGCAGGTCGGGGTTCTTCGTCGCCGGCCCGGATGCCGCGGGGCATGGGATGGCGGGCCGGCGACGAAGGCTTCTGGGTGCGGTGGCGGGCGAGGGCGGTGGCCCGGGGACCGGCGGGAGCGCGGTCGGAGGACCGGCCGGTGTCGACCGGGTGCGGCCGGTCAGCCCTTGAGTCCGCCGGCGGTGAGGCCGCTCATGATGTTGCGCTGGAAGACCAGGAAGATGAGGAGGGTCGGCACGGAGGCGATGGTGAGCGCGGCGATGAGCACGTTCACCGGCACTCCGTTGGAGAGCGAGTAGATGCCGACGTTGAGCGTCTGCATCGCGGGGTCGGGGAGCGTGAGCATCGGCCAGAGGAAGTCCTTCCAGACCCCCACGACGGCGAAGATGGAGACGACGCCCAGGATCGGGCGCGAGATGGGCAGCACGATCGACCAGAGGATCCGTACCGGGGAGGCCCCGTCCATGGACGCGGCGTCGAGCAGCTCCTTGGGGATGGAGTCGAAGAAGCGCTTGAGCAGGAAGATGTTGAAGGCGTTGGTGACGGAGGGGAGCCAGATCGCCCAGGGTGTGTTGAGCAGGTTGCGCTCGATGATGGGCACGTCCAGGACGGTGAGGTACTGGGGTACGACGAGGACGGTCGCCGGGATCATCAGGGTCGCAAGCATGAGGCCCAGGATCGCCTTGCCGAGGACGGGGCGCAGTTTGGAGAGCGAGTAGGCGGCCGCCACGTCGAGGACGAGTTGGAAGGCGAGGGCGCCGAGCGCGTAGTAGAGGGTGTTGAAGAGCAGGGTGGCGAGGTCCATGACCTCCCACGCCCGGGTGTAGTTCTCCGGTTCGAACGTTCCCGGCACCAGAGTCGGGGGTGTCTGGATCACTTCCTGGGTGTCCTTGAAGCCGCTGGACACGAGCCAGTACAGGGGGCCGAGGAACGCCAGGGTGAAGCCGCCGACGACCACGGCGAAGACGGTCCAGTAGAGGACCTTGCCGCGCGGGCGGGCGAGCTGCGACGGCGAGATGAGTGTGCGTGTGGACATGGTGGTCTCCCCGGTCCTACTCGTCCTCGGCGCGGCTGAGCTTCACGTACGCCGCCGAGAAGCCGGCCAGGAGTACGAGCAGGAGCAGGCCGAGCGCCGCCGCGGCACCGTAGTTGTTGAAGTTGAAGGCGTACTGGTAGATGAGGTAGACGACGGTCGTGGTCGATCCCTCGGGTCCCGCGCCGCCGGTGAGCAGGAACGGTTCGACGAAGACCTGCATGGTGGCGATGACCTGCATGAGCAGCATCAGCGAGAGGATGAGGCGGGTCTGCGGGATGGTGACGTGCCAGATCTTGCGGAGGATTCCCGCGCCGTCGAGTTCGGCCGCCTCGTACAGCTCGCCGGGGATGGACTGGAGGGCGGCCAGGTAGATGAGGGCGGCGCCCCCCATGTTCATCCAGGTCGAGGCGATGACGACGGAGAGCATGGAGAGGTCGGGGTCCTGGAGCCACTGCTGCTCGGGCAGGCCGACGGTCCGGAACAGTTCGTTGAGGAGGCCGTAGCCGGGGTCGTACAGGTACTTGAAGAGGAGGACCGAGGCGACCGGGGGGAGCATGACCGGCAGGTAGACGAGGAGTCGGAGGTAGCCCTGGCCGTGGTGGAACTCGTTGATGACGAGGGCGACGACGAAGGGGACCGCGAAGCCGAAGACCAGGGCGAGCACGGTGAACAGGAGCGTGTTCCGCCAGGCCTGCCAGAAGGCCGGGTCGTTGACGACGGTGACGAGGTTGTCGAACCCGACCCAGGTGGTGTGGCCGCTCTCGGTCTTCTGGAAGGCGAGGAAGAACTCCCTGACCATCGGGTACCAGGAGAACACCGCGAAGCAGACGACCGCGCCGATGAGGAATCCGTGGGCGGTGAGGTTGCGCTGCAGGTTCTTGGCGAACCGGCCGCCTGGGGGTGCGGGGTCCGCCCCCCGCGGCGGGGAGGGGCGGGGGGATCCCGCCTTGCTCGGGGTCAGGCTGGGGGCCGACATCGTCGCTCCTTGGTGCTGGTCTGCCGGGGTGTGGTGCCGTGAGGGCCGGGTCCGGTCGGGCCGGCGGGGGCGGCCGGTCGGTCCGCCCCCGCCGGGGCCCGTCACTGATTGGCGAGGACCTGGTTGACCTGGGTCTCGGCGGTGGCGAGAAGCTTGTCGATGTCGGCGTCCTTGTTGGTGAGGAGACCCGACATCACGTTGTCGAGGACCTTGTAGACCTCCTGCGCCTTCGGCGGCTCGGCCTTGCCCGCGACGGGGCTGTCCATGAAGGCCTTGAAGTTCGCGACCGGCATGGTGGCGTGGGCGAGCCGGGCGGCGTCGTCCTTGGCCTTGGAGTCGTTCAGCCAGAAGTTGGGCTGCGGCACGCCGACGGGCAGAGCGTCCCGCTTGGTGCGGGCCCAGTCGAACTGGCCCTTGCCGACAGTGAGGTTCTTGTAGGTGAGCCAGGCGACCGCGGCCTTGATCTTGTCGCCGGATATCCCCTTCTTGATCATGTAGTTGTTGCCGCCGGCCAGCGTGTTCTTGCCGCCGGGGATGGGGCCCATGCCGAAGTTCTCGTACTTCGCGCCGAGCTGCTGGACCATGTACGCGATGTCGTCGGGGGCTGCGAGGAACATCCCGAGCTTGTCGGTCGCTATCTGCTTCTGCAGGTCACCCCACTTCAGCAGCTGCGTCCTGCCCATGGAGTCGTCCTCCCAGCGCATCGCGTGGAGGTTCCTGGCCACCTGCTTGCCCAGGTCGTTGTTGAACGCGGCCTTCGTACCCGACGCGTCCACCACATCACCGCCGACGCTGTACATCTGCGCGGTGAAGTGCCAGCCGCCGGTGTTGCCCGCGCTGTACTCACCGAAGCCCGCGACACCGTTCCCGAGCCCGGCGATCTTCTTCGCGGCGGCGCGGACCTCCTCCCAGGTGCGCGGCGGGGCGTCCGGGTCCAGACCCGCGTCCTTGAAGAGCTTGCGGTTGACCAGCAGACCCATCGTGTAATTGCTGGTCGGCAGCCCGTACAACTTGCCGTCCTGCTTGAGCGAGTTGAGGACGTTGGGGTCGATGTCCTTCAGGAGCGGCACGCTCTTGTCGTTGACGTACGCGGTGATGTCCGCGGCGCCGTCCTCGGAGAGGACCTGGGGCAGGTCGGTGAAGTACGTGTAGAACACGTCCGGCTGGGACTTGGCCTTGAGCATCGCGGTGAACCGCGGCGGCTCCAGACACTGGCCGGGTGTGGAGCGGCCCTCGATGGTGACGTTCGGGTACGTCTTGTTGAACTCGGCCACGTCCTCCTTCCACTCCTTGAGCTCGGCCGCCTTCGCCGTCGGGGGCATGCAGTCGATCGTGAGCGTCACCTTGGTCTTGGGGTCCAGCGGCGCGGTGGGGTCGGAGGACCCACCGCCCTCGGAACCGCCGGCGCCGTTGTTGTCGCTGCTGCTCGTGCCGCAGGCGGCGAGAGCGGTCAGTGTGAGGGCGGAGACGAGGGTGACCGCGCTGGCGCGGCGCGTGCGGCGGAACCGGGCTCTTCTCATGGGTGGTCCCCTTCGGGCCTGAACGTGGAGGTCGCCCCACCGCCTGTGCGTTGTGGGGCGCGGCACACTCAACCACTCTCAACAAGTGAACGCAAGATATCGCGCTGATTTCGTAATTGCCTGACAGGAGACGGGAGATGACGGGAGGGCGCTCCTCACGAAACCGACAGTTCACGGCCACCGGCGGGCTCGTACGCCCCTCACCGCAGCACCTTGGGGTGGAATGCGCGCAAGACCGACGCAAGGGGCTGCAAGCCACCTGCATCGGCCTCACGGGGTCGGGACGGGGATCACCCCGCCGCTTCGGTCAGGGGTTGATGTTGATCTTGAAGGTGGAGGTGGTGTTGCGGACGTCCACCGCGTTGCCGCTCAGCCGGAGGCCGTTGAAGGTCACCTCGCCCACGGCGGGTCCCTGCCCCGACTCGGGCAGCTCGTTGGCCCAGAGGCCGAAGCCGGACTTGGCGTCGAACGCGTCGCCGCTCTTGCGCGCCCCGGTGATCGAGACGTCCGTGAAGACCGTGTCCTTGATGGGGAACTGCGGCTGGCCGCCCACGTAGTTGGTCTGGAACATCACCCCGCTGTAGGTGGGGTCGACGATGTCCACGTGGTTCACCCTGATGCCCTGGAAGACCTTGGAGGCCGAGAAGACCCAGATGCCGGGGAAGGTCTGGGAGCCCCAGAAGTGGCCGCCCGCCCGGACGACGGAGATGTTCTCGAAGGTCGTGGGGTCGGTCCCGAAGCCGTTCATCGGGTAGCCGAAGTCCAGGGAGGAGATGGTGATCCCCGAGTAGACGAGGGTGTCGGCGATGTGGATGTTGCGGAAGGTGTTGGCGTAGCCGCCGTAGACGGCGACACCCGCTGCCCGCCAGGTCAGGGTGCTGGTGAGGTTCTCGTACACGTTGTTCTTCATGTCGGCGCCGCCGGCGTCGATCGCGGAGAACAGCGCGAAGCTGTCGTCACCCGTCGCCCGGGCGTCGTTGTTGACGACGTGGTTGTCCGTCGAGCCGTTGGTCATGTTGATGCCGTCGGCGAACATGTTGCGGATCCGGGAGTTCCTGATCGTGATCCGGTCGGTGTTGGCGCCCCAGTACAGGCAGACCATGTGCTCGTTCCAGATGTCGTCGATCACGATGTCGGAGACGTTCGCGAAGTCGAAGACCTTGCCCGGTCCGTCGATGCGCGAGGTGTAGTTGCCGAAGTAGGCGAAGCCCTTGAACAGCGAGCCCCTGGCCGCCGCCTCGGCACGGAATCCGACGTCGGTGTTGTCCTGCGTCGACGGCGCGTGGAACTTCGTGTACCAGGGTCCGGCGCCCACCACCTTGACCGGCTTGCCGTACACCTGGAACTTGCTCGCCGTCTGGTAGTCGCCCGGCGGGAGGTAGACACCGACGAGCGTGCCCGTGGTGTCCATGCGGACCCTGTCCAGGGCGTTCTGCACGTCCTGGTGACCGAATCCGGCCGGCACGGCGTACGTGGCCGGGTCCGGGTTCGTGACCGGGGCGACCTGCTCCAGGTTGACGAAGTCGATCGCGTACGTGGAGGTGTTCGCCGCGTCCTTCTGGAGCCTGATCCTGGCACCCGCCGGGACGTTCTCGCCCAGGAGGATGTGCGCCTCGTCGTAGATGTGGCGCGGTGCGCCCGAGCCCGGGGAGTTGCCGGGGGCGGTCTCGGCGCCGTACAGCCACGCGTACTTCGACGTCAGCGGCAGCGCCTTCTTCAGGACGCCGTTGACGTACACGTTGATCGTGGAGTCGATGCCACCGCCGCCCGGGGCGTCCGGGATCGAGAAACGGGTCACCAGGGTGTTGGTCGGGCGCCGGGCGGTGAACTCGACGTACTCCCCCGTCGCGTCCAGGCTGACGGCCTTGCGGCCGGAGGCCTCGCCCGCGATGTCGCCGACCGTGCGGTTGGGCCCGGCGACGGTGGCCCCGCCGCCGACGGTGCCGTCCTCCGCCTCGTACATGTCGTACGGCATGTCGGCGCCGCGTCCGACGAAGAGGGGCTGGGTGGAGGTGTTGTTGGCGCGCTTGACCGGCAGTTCGTTGGCGTCGTCGGCGAGGACCGTCCGTACCGTGTACGAGCCGTTGACGGCGGTCCACGGGCCGAGGTTCACGTCGGCGCTCGCCCCGGCGGCGAGAACCCCGTTGTGGGCACCCGTCAGGGTCTTGACGGTGGCTCCCGTCGAGTCGACGAGGGAGAGGGTGACGCCGTGGCTTCCCGAGGCGCTCGCCGCGGTGCCCTGGTTCTTGAGGGCCACCTTGAAGGTGACCGTGTCACCGGCGGACGGACTGGACGGCGAGGTCGTCACCGAGGCGGCGACCAGGTCGGAGCTGGAGACCGGCGCGACCACCAGGGCGGTGGGACGGGTGTAGGTGTTGTTGGTCTCGTTCTGCTCGACGACCGCGTTCGCGTCGTCGGCGACGGCGCTCAGCTGGTACGAACCGGCGTCGCGGGCGCCGATGGAGGCGGTGACCGTGGTCTGGGCACCCGCCGCCAGGGCGCCGACCTGGGCGGTGGCGACCTTGGTGCCGCCGAGGCGGAGCGCGACCGTGCTGGCCGGCGCGGCCGCGGGGCCGCTGTTGCGGACGGTGGCGCCGACCGTGATCGGGTCCGACTCCACCGGGGAGGCCGGCGTGGTCGTCAGACCGGTCACCTCCAGGTCCGGGTTGGGCGCGGGAACGCCGATGATCTGGAACTCGGCCAGCTGGCCGGCAGAGGAGCCGGAGTTGGCGGTGAACTTCAGCTGGACGTCGGCGACCCGGCCGGAGACGGGGATCGTGACGGTGTTGCCGGTCGCCGGGTCGAAGGTGTAGCTCTTCGCGGCGGCGAGGCCGGTGAAGCCGGTGGAGCTCTGCTCGCGGCCGAGGACCTCGACGGTCTGGCTGCGGGTCGCCCAGGCCGTGTCCGGGTTGAGTTTGAGGACGAGGCTGTTGACGTCGGCATTGGAGCCCAGCTTGACGGTCAGGGTGTTCGGGTAGCTGCCGCCCGCGCCTTCCCAGTAGGTGCTGACGTTGTTGTCGTTGGCGTTGGCCGCGACGAAACCGTGGACGGTGGAGGAGGCGTTGATCTCCTTGCCGACCGCGAGGTTGGAGCCCGCGCCGCCGCTTCCGGTGCGGGTGACGGCGTTGCTGTCGGCGGACTGGTTGCCCGCCGCGTCCTTGGCACGGACGCGGTAGGTGACGGTGGTGGAGGCCGGCTGGGAGTCGGTGTAGGTGGTGACGTTCCCGGCGACGCTGCCCCGGAGGACGTTGTCGGCGTAGACGTCGTAGCCGGTGACGCCGGTGTTGTCGGAGGAGGCGTTCCAGGTCAGCCTGATCTGGCCGGTGCCGGGCTCGCTGAGCGCCAGGTTCGCGGGCGCGGTGGGCGCCTGGGTGTCCCCGGTGTCCCCGGTGCGGGTGACGGTGTTGCTGTCGGCGGACTGGTTGCCCGCCGCGTCCTTGGCACGGACGCGGTAGGTGACCGTCTGGTTCGCCGGCCGGGTGTCGGTGAAGGTCGTAACGTTTCCGGCAACGCTGGTCAGCAGGGTGCCGTTGGCGTAGACGTCGTAGCCGGTGACGCCGGTGTTGTCGGAGGAGGCGTTCCAGGTGAGCCGGATCTGATCGGTGGCCGGCTGGGTGAAGGCGAGGTTCGCGGGCGCGGTCGGTGCCTGCGTGTCGCCCGTCTGCGGTCCGTAGACCTCCAGCTCGGAGAGCTGGGCGGCGGGCTGGACGCTGTTGGCCGTGACGAGGACCCGGACGTAGCGGGTGGTGGTCGCGTCGAAGGAGATCGTCGCGGCCCGTCCCCCGGCGGCGTCGAAGGTGTACGCCCGGGAGGCGGTCAGGTCGGTGAACGAGGTGCCGTTCGCGCTGCCCTGGATCTTCAGGGTCTGGCTGCGCGCGCCCCAGCCGTCGGGGAGGCGCAGGACGACCCGGTCGACGCGGACGGAGGAGCCGAGGTCGGCCTGGATCCACTGCGGGAGGCTGTTGTTGGCGCTCTCCCAGTAGGTGGCGCGGTTGCCGTCGTTGGCGTTGCCCGCCGTGTACACCTCGGTGTGGCTGCTGGCGGTCAGGGTGCGGCCGCTCGCGAGGTTGGCGGAGGATCCGTCGGCGGCGTGCACCTCCAGCTCGGAGAGCTGGGCGGCCTGCCAGCCGCTGTTGGCGGTGATGTCGACCCGTACGAACCGGGTCTGGGTGGCGGGGAAGGTCACCGTGACGGTGTTGGCCGCGCCCGGGGCGAAGGTGTAGGAGGCGGAGCTCTTCAGCGTGGCGAAGCTGGTGCCGTCGGCGCTGCCCTGGACGGAGAGCGTCTGGTTGCGGCTCTCCCAGCCGGCGGGCAGCTTGAGGACGACCTCGTCCACGCGGGTGGTGGCGCCGAGGTCGACCTGGACCCACTGGGGAAGGGTGCTGCCGGCGCTCTGCCAGTACGTTCCCTGGTTGCCGTCGGTGATGTTCGCGGCACCGTACTCGGCGTGGGCGCTGGCAGCGGCGGCGGCGTCGCCCAGGGCGATGTTGGGGCCGCCCGCCGCCCGGGCGCTGATGAGGGGGCCTCCCAGGGTCAGAAGGCTGGTCGCGATCACGGCGCTCAGGCCCCGTGATCTCCAGTTGCGGATGGTCATCTGTCCTCTGTCTCGCTCTCGGCCTCGCGCACGGCGCGACGAGGCGCGGCTCTGTGGGGGGTGCGACGGGGAAGGTGCGTGGCCCGGTCCGGTGGCCCGACCTGTACGGCGGGCCACCGGACCGGTGTCACGGGGGTCAACCGTTCCTGATGACGAACTGTGAGCCGGGCTCGACGAGGACGTTGCCCTCGGCCGAGTTGGTGATGGTCACGCCGGTCAGGGTGGCGCTGCCTCGGGCGCCGCTCATCGCGAGGATGCCGGAGCCGTTGACCGACTTGTCGATGCGGACGTTGGTGATCTTCACGTCGGGCATCTCGCCGCCGCCGGTCTTGAACTGGATGCCGTCGTAGGTCGAGTCGACGATGTCGGTGTCCCGGATGGTGACGCCGGGGATGGGCTGGCCCTGGGCGAACAGGGTGATGGCGCCGAACTCCTGGTCCTCGTTCCAGAACGCGCCGCCGGTGCGGTACAGGGCGTTGTTGGAGATGAGGGTCTGTCCGGTGAAGGGCAGCGGGTCGTGGTCGGTGGCCAGCATGATGCCGGGGTAGTTCATCGTGTCGGAGATGATGTTGTTCTCGATGGTGTTGCCGAAGCCGCCGTAGACGGCGATGCCGTTGGCCCGCCAGGGCAGCTGGATGGTGTTGTTGCGGAAGTGGTTGTCGGAGCCGATGTCCACCGAGGTGTCCTTGACGTACTTGGACGCCCAGACCGCCAGCGCGTCGTCCCCGGTGTTACGGAACGACGAGTTGAAGACGGTGGAGTTGCGGGTGCCGTTGGCGAAGTTGATGCCGTCGGCGTAGGTGTTGCGGATCCGCATGCCGGTGAACTCCAGGCCGTCGCCGGGACCCCACAGCTCGGGGATGTTGGAGTAGTCGCGGCCGGCCCAGACGCCGACGTTGGCGTGCTCGATCCAGACGTTGCTGATCTTGGTGTTCTTGCCGAAGCGCCCGTTGAGGCCGACGCCGCCCTCGGCGTTGCCGTCACCGCCGCGGATCGCGCCGGAGCCGAAGATGGCGATGTCGGAGATCTGGGTGTTGTGGTCGATGTCGAAGCCGAAGTTGCCCTCGTGCGGGTGGTTGATGCCGCCCGCCTGGTGCGGCGGGGTGAGGGTGTGGAGCTGGGAGTGCCACATGCCCGCACCGCGGATCGTCACGTCCCTGATGCCCACCTGGTTGAACTGACCGCGGTTGAGCGGGTCGTCGGTGAGGATCTTCTGCTCCTGGCGCCACTGGCCGGCGGGGATCCAGACGCAGGGGATCTGGCCGTTCTGGTCGGCGGTCACCGCGCGCTGGAGGGCGTCGGTGTCGTCGATGCCGTCGTTGGGGACGGCGCCGTACGCGGTGATGGAGACGCAGTTCGCCGGCTTGGCGGCCGGTGGCGCCACCTGCTCCAGGTCGATGAGGTCGACGATGTAGAAGGAGGCGCGGTCGTCGGCGTCGCGCTGGAGGCGGAACTCCGTGCCCACCGGGTACGACTGGGAGAGCAGGGCGTGGGACTCGTCGAAGAGGCGCCGGGCGTCGCCGCCGGGCCGGTTGGTGAGCCCTTCGGGGTCGTCGGTGCTGCCGTACAGCCAGCTGTGCTTGGAGGTCAGCGTCAGCTTGCGGACGAAGACGTCGTTGACGTAGAGGCTGAGGGTGGCTTCGGCGCCGCCACCCGCCGCCGCGTCGGGCACGGAGTTGCGGACCACGATGGAGTTGGACGGGTTGGTGGAGGTGAACTCGACGAACTCGCCGGTGGCGTTGAGACGCACCGACTTGCGGCCGGAGGACTCGGTGGCGAAGTTGGTGTGCCCGAAGGTCCGCTTCTGGTCGGCCGTGAGCAGGGTGCCCTGGTAGCGGGCGTCCTCCGCCTCGTACTCCGTGTACGGGACGGCCGCGCCCCGGCCGACGACGAGCGACCGGGAGAAGACGTTGTCGGTCTCGTCGGTCTCGGCGACGGTGCCGGTGGCGTCGGCGGTCGCGGTGAGGGTGGCGCCGCCGGTGGTGGCGGTCCAGCTGCCGGAGATCGGCACGGTGACCGTCTGGCCCGCGGCGATCGCGCCGGTGGCGCCGTTGAGGGTGGTGGCTCCTGCGGTCAGCCGGGTGACGGTGCCGGCGGCGACGCCGCTGGTGCCGCGGTTGGCGACCGTGACCGTGAAGGTGACGGCGGAGCCGACGGCGGGGCTGGTCGGGTTGGTGGCGATCCCGGTGACCCGCAGGTCGGGGCCGGGGCTCTGGCCGACGACCAGCTTGGCCGTGGCGGTACGGCTGTTGTTGCCGTTGTCCCCCTCGGGGACGGTGTCGGTCGGGTCGACCACCGCCGAGACGGTGTACGAGCCCATGGGCCGCTTGCCCACGGTGACCGGGACGGTCGCCGAGGCACCGGCGGCGAGCGCGGCGACCGGGGCGGAGCCGGCCACGGCGCCTTCGACGCTGACCTCGACGGTGGTGGCGGGGGACGCGGCGCTGCCCGCGTTGCGCACGGTCGCGTGGACCGTCACTGAGTCCGTCTCGGAGGGGGAGGACGGGGTCCAGTTCAGGTCGGTCACGGTGAGGTCGGGGCTGGGCGCGGCCGCGCCGACGACCTGGAACTCGGCGACCTGGGCGCCGGGGGCGCCGGTGTTGGAGGAGAAGGTCAGCCGGAGGTCGGCGTAGCGTCCGGTCACCGGGATGGTCACGGTGTTCTGTCCGGTGCCGGGGCTGAAGGCGTAGTCGGCGCGCGCCTTGAGCGAGGTGAAGCCGGAGGCGGCCTGCTCGCGTCCGAGGACCTGGATCGCCTGGGTGCGCGGGCCCCAGATCTGGTCGGGGTTGAGCTTGACGACGACGCCGGTGACATCGGCGTTGGCGCCGAGCTTCACCGTGAGGCTGGAGGGGAATCCGGCGGACTCCCAGTAGGTGCCCGTGTTGTCGTCGTTGGCGTTGGCCGCGACATAGGTCTGCGCGGTCGAGGTGGCCTCGATGGGCTTGTTGCGCGCGAGGTTGGTGCCGGTGGGCGGCGGGTCGACCGGTCCCTGACCACCGTCGCCGTACACCTCGACCTCGGAGAGCTGGGCCGCGTTCCAGCCGGTGTTGGCCGTCACCTGGACGCGGACGTACCGGGTGGTGGCGGAGGTGACGCCGAGGGTGACGGTGTTCGCCGCCGAGGGGTCGAACGCCCGTGGCTGAGCGGCGGCGAGGGAGGTGAAGCTGCCTCCGTCGGTGCTGCCGAGCACGGCGACGGTCTGGGAGCGGGCCTCCCAGGTGGTGGGGAGCTTGAGGACGACGCTGTCGACGCGGGTCGCCGCGCCGAGGTCGATCTGCACCCACTGCGGGAACGAACCGACGGGTCCCTCCCAGTAGGACTGCTGGCCGCCGTCGGTGACGTTGCCGGCCGGGTAGGCGCCGTGGGCGGCGCTCGCCGTGGCGGTCCTGCCGAGGGCCAGGTTGGTTCCGGCCACCGCGTAGGCGGTGACCGGCATCAGTCCGACGGCGATCAGTCCGGCTATCAGCACGCCGACGGTCAGCCGCCAGCTCAGGATTTTGCCTCTCATAGGAGCCTCTCCGACTGCTGGGGCCGCGGCTCGGCATCGGCACAGTGACTCTCGCCAGGAACCCAGCGGAACTCTGACAATGAATGACGGCTGGATACAGAATTATTGAGCGGATTCGTTAATCTTTTGCGCCGCCGGGGTGTCAGGTTTCTATCAGGTCACCGCTTTGTCAACAGCCCCGGCAGAACCGGCACTTGGGGTGTCACATCCCCGCAGGTCAACGAGAAACGGCTCCGGGCCGGGGAGGCCGTGTGGCCTCCCCGGCCCGGAGCCGAGGAACGATCAGGAGAGGGGGGTCGGTGGCGGAGGGATCCGACGCCCCCGGGGTCAGCCGGCCGGCGGCGGCGCCGTCGACCCGCGCACCACGAGCTCGGGCTCGAAGAGCAGCTCACCGGGGTCGGTCTGGGTGCCCTGGATCTGGGCACAGAGCAGTTCCACGGCGGCGCGGCCCATCGCCTCGATGGGCTGGCGCACGGTGGAGAGCGGCGGCTCGGTGCAGTTCATGAAGGCGGAGTCGTCGAAGCCGACGACCGACACCTGGGAGGGGACGGAGAGTCCGCGCCGGCGGGCCGCCCTGATGGCGCCGAGGGCGAGCGGGTCGCTCGCGCATACGATCCCGGTGACCCCGCGCTCCAGGAGGCGGGTGGCGGCGGCCTGGCCGCCTTCGAGCGAGAAGATCGACCGTACGACGAACTCGTCCGGCAGCTCCCCGCCGGCGGCCTCGGCCACGGCACGGGCCGCTTCGAGCTTGCGGCGGGAGGGGACGTGGTCGCCGGGGCCTAGAACGAGGCCGATGCGCTCGTGCCCGAGGGAGGCGAGGTGGCGCCAGGCCTGCTCGACGGCGACGGCGTCGTCGCAGGAGACGCAGGGGAAGTTGAGCCCCTTGATGGAGGCGTTGATCAGGACCACCGGGATGTTGCGCTCGGCCAGCTGGTGGTAGTGGTCGTGCGGGGCGTCCGCCTGCGCGAACAGGCCGCCGGCGAAGACGACGCCGGACACCTGCTGCTGGAGGAGGAGGTCCACGTAGTCCGCCTCGGAGACGCCGCCCTTGGTCTGGGTGCACAGGACCGGGGTCAGTCCCTGCTGGGCGAGGGCGCCGCCGATCACCTCAGCGAACGCGGGGAAGATGGGGTTCTGCAACTCCGGCAGCACGAGGCCGACGAGGCGGGCGCGCTCGCCGCGCAGCTGGGTGGGGCGCTCGTATCCGAGCACGTCGAGCGCGGTGAGGACGGACTGCCGTGTCGCCTCGGAGACACCCGGCTTTCCGTTGAGGACACGGCTGACCGTCGCCTCGCTGACTCCCACCTTCTTGGCCACTTGAGCAAGTCGTCGCGTCATGAGCGCAAGAGTATCGCAAACTTCGCAAGCGAGTTGCGTCACTGTCATCCCCTTGCGAGGAGCGAACGCAACCCGTGCTGAGCCGTCAACGCCTGAAGGCTTGACGGGCCCGAAGGCGCCTCATAACTTCAGGCCTTGATAAAAGGCGTGCTGCTGCTGTCCGTTGAGGCGCGAAACGGCGAAAGGGTTGTCAGGTGCATAACACATTATTGGGTGCACGTATGTTCCTCCGGCGAGGAGGTGGGGCCGTGGCACACGGTGGAGACACCCCGCCCCGCGTCCGCGACCGCCGCACCCACCGCCTCCGCCCGGTCACCGCCCTCATCGCGGGCGCCCTCCTCGCCGGCAGCCTGGTCCTCACCGGGCCCGGCACGGCGCGGGCCGCCGGCGAGCGGGTCGACGTCTGGCTCACCACCACGTCCGACTCCGGCGGCCGTACCGTCACGCGCGGCCTCGCCCCGCAGACACCGCTGGCGTTCGGCCCGGCCGGGGGCACCGCGAACCACACGGTCACCGTCGACGAGAACACCACGTACCAGCAGTTCGAGGGCGGCGGGGCGTCGATCACCGACACCACCGCCCACCTCCTGCGCGGGGGTGCGATCAGCGCCGCCACCCGCGACGAGGTGATGCGCAAGCTGTTCTCGCCCACCGACGGCATCGGCCTCTCCTTCGTCCGCAACCCCATCGGCGCCTCCGACCTCTCCCGGCCCGGGAACGTCTCCCTCGACGACACCTGCTGCGACCTGAACGACTTCGGCTCCAACGGCTACGACACCAACGTCCGGCTGCTGACCGCCCAGGCCAGGCAACTCAATCCGGCCCTCCGCGTCAAGGGCGTGCCGTGGAGCGCCCCGGGCTGGATGAAGGACAACGGCCGGATGGACCAGATGGGCTGGCTCAAGGCGGAGTACTACCCGCTCTACGCCCAGTACCTGGTCAGGTACGTGCAGAGCTACCAGGCCGCCGGGGTGAAGGTCGACTACCTCTCCGTACAGAACGAGCCGAACTGCTGTCAGGCCGGCAACCCGACCGCCATGAACTACCCGGGCATGAGCTGGAACCCGGCGGGCCTCGTCGAGTTCACCAAGAACCACGTCTACCCCGCTTTCCGGGCGGCCGGCCTCACCACCAAGGTCCTCGTGCACGACTGGAACTACGGCGACTACGCCGCCTTCGGCGCCGGGATCCTGAACGACGCGGGCGTGCGCGACGACCCGCTCTTCGGCGGCATCGCCTGGCACGGCTACTTCGGCGACCCGGCGGTCGGCACCCAGGTCCACGACCAGTACCCGGCGGTGAAGCAGTTCAGCACAGAGCACTCGGGCGGCACCTGGATCGGGAACCAGCACAACGAGGACCTCGCCGACATCGTGAACTACGCCCGCAACTGGAGCGGCAGCCTGGTCAAGTGGAGCCTCGCGCTCAACCAGACCATGGGCCCGCACAACGGCGGCTGCGGCACCTGCACCGGCCTGATCACCGTGCAGGAGGGCGGCGCCCGGGCCGGTCAGGTCGACTACACGGTCGAGTACTACACGACCGGCCACCTGACCAGGTTCGTCCGGCCCGGGGCGTACCGCATCGCCTCCACCGCCAACAGCACGGTGCAGAACGTGGCCTGGCGCAACTCCGACGGCTCGAAGGCGCTGATCGCCCACAACGGCGGCTCCTCCGCGCAGTCCGTCCGGGTCGTGTGGGGCGACCAGTCCTTCACGTACACCCTGCCCGCCCGTACCACCGCGACCTTCACCTGGGCCGGCACGACGGGCGGCGGGACCGGGTCCGGCACGCTGACCGGTCCGGCCGGGAAGTGCCTGGACGTGGCCGGCGGCGCCACCGCCGACGGCACGCCGGTACAGCTCTACGGCTGCAACGGCACCACGGCGCAGCGCTGGACGTTCGCCGCCGACGGCAGCGTCCGGGCGCTCGGCAAGTGCCTCGACGTCACCGGCGGTTCCACGGCCGACGGCGCCCGGGTCCAGCTGTACGCCTGCAACGGCACGGCCGCCCAGCGGTGGACCTACGACGCCACCACGCACGACGTGGTCAACACCGGTGCGAACAAGTGCCTGGACATCACCGGCAACTCCTCCGCCGACGGGACCCGGGCGCAGATCTGGAGCTGCACCGGCGGTGCCAACCAGAAGTGGACCCACAACGCGGCCTGACCCCCGCCCCTCGTCCGTCCTCCCCCGTACCCCGCCGACAGGCCATGACCTGTCCCAAGGAGCCCGCATGCCACCCGCACGTCCCCGAAGGACGGTGAGCGCGGCGGTCGTCGCCGCCACCGCCGTACTCACCGGTCTGCTCACCGGCGGTCTGCCGACCGCCGCCGCCCAGGAACCCGCTCCCCGAGCCGTCGACCGGTTCGAGGGCGAGGTCCCCTTCGCGCCGCCCCCCGCCGAAGGCATCTTCACCTGGGGCGACGCCACCGAGTCCCATCCCCGGCTGGAGCTCAGGGAGCGCGCCGACGCCCCCGAGGGCGGCAAGGTCCTCGAAGGCCGCTACGACATCAGCGGCTGGGGCGGCTTCACCCACGACTTCGCCTTCGACCGGCCGGCCCACGACTGGACGGCGTACAAGGGCATCCGCTTCTGGTGGTTCGGCCAGAACACGGCGCCGCTGCCGCCCGGCTCGGGCAAGCGGATCGCCCTGGAGATCAAGGACGGCGGGGCGAACGGGGAGGCGTCCGAGCTGTGGACGACCTCCTTCACCGACGACTGGGAGGGCTGGCACCTGGTCGAGATCCCGTTCTCCGACTTCCAGTACCGGACCGACTACCAGCCCGTCGGCGGCATCGACCAGGTCCTCGGGCTCGACCGGATGTGGGGGTACGCGGTCACGCTCCCGACCGGCGGGCCGGGCGCCTTCGCCCTCGACGGCGTGGAGCTGTACGGCCAGGCGGAGCCCGCCCTGACCACGAAGGTGGTCACGAAGTCCGTCGTGCACCCCGTCGCCGAGGGAGGCAGCGCCCGGGTCGACGTCTCGGTGGCCACGACCGGCTCGGGGCCGACCGACGGACCCGTCACGGTCGCGTACGAGACGGAGAGCGGCGACGGCGCCGAGCCGGGCAAGGACTACCGGCCGGTCACGGGCAGCGTCGTGTTCCCGGCCGGCACGCCCTCCGGCACGACCCGCTCGATCACCGTGCGGACGCTGAAGGACGGTGCGGCCGAGGCCGCCGAGACGATTCCGCTCAAGCTGTCGGTCGACGGCGCCAAGGCGCCCGCCGAGAACCCCGTCGTCGTCGTGAACGCGCACGGACTGCCGTACCTCGACACCGGGCTGCCGGTCCGGAAGCGGGTCGCCGATCTGCTCTCCCGGATGTCCCTGGCGGAGAAGGTCGGCCAGATGACGCAGGCCGAGCGCAACGCGCTGCGGGCACCGGGCGACATCGCCGGGTACGCGCTCGGGTCCCTGCTCTCCGGTGGCGGCTCGGTCCCCACCCCCAACACGCCCGAGGCCTGGGCCGCGATGGTCGACGCGTACCAGCTGCGCGCGCAGACGACCCGCTTCCAGGTCCCGCTGCTCTACGGCGTGGACGCGGTCCACGGCCACAACAACGTCATCGGCGCGACGATCATGCCGCACAACATCGGCATCGGCGCGGGCCGCGACCCCGAGCTGGCCGCGCGGACCGGCGCCGTCACCGCGAAGGAGGTCCGGGCCACCGGCGTCCCCTGGGACTTCGCCCCGTGCCTGTGCGTGACCCGTGACGAGCGCTGGGGCCGCTCCTACGAGGCCTTCGGCGAGGACCCGGCGCTCGTGACCGCCATGGAGACGGTCATCAACGGCATGCAGGGCGCGCCCAGCGGCAAGGACCTCGACCGCAACGACAAGGTCCTGACCAGCGCCAAGCACTTCGTCGGCGACGGCGGCACCACCTTCGGCTCCTCGACCACCGGTTCGTACACCATCGACCAGGGCGTCACCGAGGTCACCCGGGCGGAGCTGGAGGCGGTGCACCTCGCGCCGTTCGCCGAGGCCGTGAAGCGCGGCACCGGCACCGTCATGCCCTCGTACTCCTCCCTGGACGTCCTCGGTGACGAGCGGGGTCCGGTGAAGATGCACGCCAACGCCGAGATGATCAACGGCGTCCTCAAGGACCGGATGGGCTTCGAGGGCTTCGTCATCAGCGACTGGCAGGCCATCGACCAGATCCCCGGCGACTACCCGAGCGACGTCCGCACCTCGGTCAACGCCGGCCTCGACATGATCATGGTGCCGACGAACTACCAGGAGTTCACCCGGACCCTCACCTCCGAGGTGGAGGCGGACCGGATCCCCACGGCGCGGATCGACGACGCCGTGTCCCGCGTCCTGACCCAGAAGTTCCGCCTCGGGCTGTTCGAGAAGCCGTACGCGGACACCACGAACCTGCCGTCGATCGGCTCGCCCGCGCACCGCGCGGTGGCGCGCGAGGCCGTGGCGAAGTCCCAGGTGCTCCTGAAGAACGAGGGCGCGGTGCTGCCGCTGAAGCCTTCCCAGAAGGTGTACGTGGCCGGGTCGAACGCCGACGACCTCGGCAACCAGGCCGGCGGCTGGACCATCAGCTGGCAGGGCGCCTCGGGACGTACGACGACGGGCACGACGATCCTCGAAGGGATGCGCGAGGCCGCGCCGGGGGCGGACATCGCCTGGTCCAAGGACGTCTCCGCCCCGGTCGACGGCTACGACGTGGGCGTGGTGGTGGTCGGCGAGACCCCGTACGCCGAGGGGTTCGGTGACGTCGGCAACGGCAACGACCTCGAACTGACGGCCGCCGACAAGGCGGCGGTCGACAAGGTCTGCGCGGCGATGCCCTGCGCGGTGCTCGTCGTGTCCGGCCGGCCGCAGCTCATCGGCGACCGGCTGCCCGCCGTCGACGCCCTGGTGGCGTCCTGGCTGCCCGGCACCGAGGGCGACGGTGTCGCCGACGTCCTTTACGGCAAGCGGCCGTTCACCGGACAGCTGCCGGTCACCTGGCCCAGGTCGGAGGCGCAGCTGCCCCTCAACGTGGGGGACGGCCGCTACGACCCGCAGTACCCGTACGGCTGGGGTCTGACCACGCTCACCCCGGCCCCGTCCGGTGGCGAGGCCGCGCTGTGGGGGCTGCGGGTCACCGCGAAGGCGCTCGGGGCGGCGGGGCTCGGCGGGTCGCCGGAGAGCCGGAGGCTCGTCGCGGTGGCGCGGCAGATCGTCCAGAAGAGGATCGGCCAGAACATCACGGAGGCCACGGCCAAGCCGTTCGCCGACGCGGACCATCTGCTGCTCACGGGTGATCCGGCGGGCGCGGTCGGCAAGTTGACGGAGGCGTACCGGGCCGCGCGCTGACGTGCACCAGCCCGGCCCCCGGGGACGTCCGTCCTTGGGGGCCGGGCTTGTCGGAGATCACTTCCGTAGGTATCTTGCATTGCATGGTTCCTGGTAACGCAATGAACGGCGGGGGCGACAGGGTCCCCAGTCAGCTCCGCAAGGGCGTGCTGGAGTACTGCGTCCTCGCGCTGCTCAGGGACGAGCCGAAGTACGGCGTCGAGCTCGTCGCCGAGCTCTCCGCGGTCAGCGTCATGACCACCAGTCAGGGCACGATCTACCCCCTGCTGTCGCGACTGCGGCGCGAAGGGCTCGTCGACACCGAGCTCCGCGAGTCGCCCAGCGGGCCGCCACGCCGCTACTACACGCTCACGGCCGTCGGCCGGGCCTCGCTCGCCGAGTTCGCCGGGGCGTGGCCGCTGTTCCGGGACGCCGTCGACCACTTCCTCACCGACCCACAGGGGGATTCCGCATGAACACCACAGACCGGCACCCGCTCGTCTCCGCCTACCTCGACGCCGTCGCGCGGGAGACGGCCGAACTGCCCGCCGAGCGCCGGGCCGAGCTCCTCGCGGACCTCCGCGAGCACATCGAGGTCAGCGGGGCCGAGGACGACGCCCGGCTCCGGGCGGTCCTGGCCGGGCTCGGCGAACCCCGTACCGTGGCCGCCTCCGCCCTCGCCGAGGAGGCGCCCGCCGGGAGGGCCGCCACGGCCGCACCCGGCCGCACGAAGCTGACCGCCGTCCTGCTCGCCGTCTCCGGCGTGCTGATCCTGTTCAGCTCCGTGGTGGGAGCGATCGCCCTGATCGCCGGCCTGGTGCTGCTGTGGGCCGCCCCCCAGTGGGAGACGCGCGACAAGATCGTCGGGACCGGCACGGCCGTGGCCGTGCCGGTGCTCGTGCTCCTGGGCACCCTGCTCGGGGCGTCCTCCCGGCTCGGTCCGACGGAGCTCCTGCTGATCCTCGCGTTCGCCCTGGCCGTCCCGGCGGTGGGCGGCACCCTGCTCGTGCGCGCCGCCCGCCGCTGAACGGGGACCTCCCGGGGTGACGTCAGCTCGCGGGGCCCGGGATCCGGAGGGCCCCGGAGTTGCGCTGCCAGCCGGACCACAGGTCGTCGTCGACGCAGTAGCCGCACCCGGGACCGAAGAAGACGCCCCGCGCGTTCTCGTCATCGAGCAGCCAGAAGCGCAGCCACGCGGTGGTCGGGGCTCGGAAGTCCCCACCGTCCCCGATGGAGCCGAGGTGCCCGGCGCCACGGACCTCGCCGTACACGGCGGGCACGTGGTCCGAGTCCCGGTACAGGGCCTTCACCAGGGCCGGCCAGACCGTCAGGTCGCGCTGGCCCGCCAGGTAGAAGACCGGCTCGTCCATCAGGTCCGGGTCGGTCAGCGGGCCGGGCTGGATGGGGAGGGCGGTGTCGACCCGGGGGTCGACGGCGGCGTTGACGGCGGCCGCACCGCCCTGCGAGTGCCCGGCGGAGGCGATGTGGTCGAGGTCCACCTTGCCGTGGAAGCGGCTGGAGGCGTCCGTGTTCCGGTGCTCCAGGACGTCGATCCCGGCGCGCATGCTGATCGCGAAGTTCGACGTGGGGGTGTTGGCGGCGGCGACGATGAATCCGTGGCTCGCCCAGTGCCGCAGCAGCGAGCCGTAGAACCCCGGCACCGCGCCGGTCCCGTTGCCCCAGATGATCACCGGGTGCCGCTCCCCCGACCGCCCCATGTCCTTCGGGTAGTAGAAGGTGTGCACCGCCTCGATGTCGACGCCCACCTCGTACGGGCCCGGCCGGCCCCAGTCGGCGCCGACGGACGGGACACTCCCCGCCGTCCCCTCGTCGACCGCCGCGCCGGCGGTTCCCGGTACGGCGCACACGGCCATCAGGGCGGCGAGCAGGAGACCGCCGAACACACGGCTCGTTCTCCCCGGAATTCTCCCTGGCATACGAACTCCTTCACGGATCGGGCACGTTGCGCGTCCTCGCAAGCGTGACCAGGCCATGATCGAGCGCGCCGGCGCGGGTGTCTGTCCGCAGGAGCCCAGACCTTCCGGGGCCGGCTTGGGCACCTGCCCACGACGCCGCTCCCCGGCCCGCGCGCACGCACGCCGCCCCCGCCGAATCCGTGGCTCGGCGAGGGCGGTGGGCGGGTGGTGGCGTCCGGGTCAGCGGGCCAGCAGCTGGAGCGTGTCGATCACGCGGTTCGAGAAGCCCCACTCGTTGTCGTACCAGGCGACGACCTTGATGTGACGGCCCTCGACGCGGGTCAGCTCCGAGTCGAAGATCGACGAGGCCGGGTTCCCCGTGATGTCGGAGGAGACGAGAGCGTCCTCCGAGTACTCCAGGACACCGGCGAGCGGGCCCTCCGCCGCCGCGCGGTACGCCGCGAGGACGTCCTCGCGGGTCACGTCGCGGGCGACCGTCGTGTTGAGCTCGACGATCGAGCCGACCGGGACCGGTACGCGGATCGAGTCGCCCGACAGCTTGCCGTCGAGGTTCGGCAGCACGTGGCCGATGGCCTTGGCGGCACCCGTCGAGGTCGGGACGATGTTGACGCCGGCGGCGCGGGCGCGGCGCGGGTCGCGGTGCGGACCGTCCTGCAGGTTCTGCTCCTGCGTGTAGGCGTGGACGGTCGTCATGAAGCCGTGCTCGATGCCCGCGAGGTCGTCGAGGACCTTGGCGAGGGGCGCGAGCGCGTTGGTCGTGCACGAGGCGTTCGAGACGATGGTGTGCAGGTCCGCGTCGTACGCGTCGGTGTTGACGCCGTACGCCAGCGTGACGTCGGCACCGTCGGCGGGCGCGCTGACCAGCACGCGCTTGGCCCCGGCGTCGATGTGGCCGCGGGCGGCCTTGGCCGACGTGAAGCGACCGGTCGCCTCAAGGACGATCTCGACCCCGAGCTCGGCCCACGGAAGCTGCGCCGGCTCGCGCTCGGCGAGGACCTTGATGCGGTGGCCGTCGACGACGAGGGTGTCCCCGTCGACGCTCACCGGACGGCCCAGGCGACCCGAGGTCGAGTCGAAGGCGAGCAGCCGCGCGAGGGCGGCCGGCTCCGTCAGGTCGTTGACGGCCACGACCTCCAGGTCGGTGTCGCGCTCCAGGAGCGCGCGCAGCACGTTGCGTCCGATGCGGCCGAATCCGTTGATGGCGATGCGAGTCATGAGTGGTGTCCCTTCACCTTCTGCGTCGCCACCAGGTTCGCTCGGCGGGAACGGTCCTGACAGAGGCGGGATCGCCACGGTCCGCAAGGATCGCGCCAAGCGTCCTTCGGGGCGGTCCCCGGGCCCGCTACGCGCCCTTGGTGAAGGTCCGCCGGTAGTCGCTCGGCGTGGTGCCGAGGATGCGCTGGAAGTGCATCCTCAGGTTCGCGCCGGTGCCGAGCCCGACGTCGGCGGCGATCTGCTCGACGCTCCGCTCCGAGCGCTCCAGGAGCTCACGGGCGAGGTCGACGCGGGCCCGCATCACCCACTGCATGGGCGTGTACCCGGTGTCCTCGACGAAGCGGCGCGAGAAGGTGCGCGCCGACACGGCCGCGTGCTGGGCCAGCACGTCGAGGGTGAGCGGATCGCCGAGCCGGTGGAGCGCCCACTCGCGGGTGGCGGCGAACCGTTCGCCCAGCGGCTCGGGCAGGCTGCGCGGCACGTACTGCGCCTGGCCTCCGCTGCGGTAGGGGGCGGCGACGAGGCGTCGGGCCGCGTGGTTGGCGGCGGCGACCCCGAGGTCGCCGCGCAGGATGTGCAGGCACAGGTCGATGCCGGAGGCGGCGCCCGCGGAGGTGAGCACGCTGCCCTCGTCGACGAAGAGGACGTTCTCGTCGACCTGGACGAGGGGGCGTTTCGCCGCGAGGGCCTGGGTGTAGTGCCAGTGGGTGGTGGCGCGCTTGCCGTCGAGCAGGCCCGTCGCGGCGAGCGCGAAGGCGCCCGTGGAGATCGCGGCGAGGCGGGCGCCCCGGTCGTGGGCGGCGACCAGCGCCTCGACGACGGCGCGCGGCGGGTCCTCGCGGTCGGGGAAGCGGTAGCCGGGGACGAAGACGATGTCGGCCCACGCGAGCGTGGACAGGCCGTGGGCGACGGCGTACGAGAGGCCGTCGCCCCCGGCGACGAGTCCGGGTTCCGCGCCGCACACCCGCACCTCGTACGGCATGCTCGCGCGGGTCGTGAAGACCTGCGCGGGAATCCCGACGTCGAGCGGCTTCGCCCCTTCGAGTACGAGGACGGCGACGCGGTGGAGGCGGAGGGTGGGTGGCACGGGACGAGCGTACGTGGGCCGCCGGACGCGTGGACCGGCGACTCGTCCGGGTGAGGGGGCGGGGGGGGCCGGCCCGTCGGTGGGCGAGCGGGGCGGGTGGGCGGGTGGGTGAGGGGACGGACCGGCCGGTCGACGGTCAGCCGGCCGGCCGGCCAACGGGTCAGCCGGCCGGCCGGTCAGCGGGCCAGCCGGTCAGCGGGTCACCGTCCACTTCTGGTTCGGTGTGCCGCCGCAGGTCCAGATCTGCAGCCTGGTGCCGTTGGCTGAGCTGTTGCCGGTGGCGTCCAGGCACTTGCCGGATCCGATGTTGACGATGTCGCGGGCGGCGTTGGCGGTCCAGCGCTGGGCCGCCGTGCCGTTGCAGTCCCAGAGCTGGACGGGGGTGCCGTCGGCGGTTCCGGCGGAGGTGACGTCGAGGCACTTGCCGAGCGCCCGGATGCTGCCGTCCGCCGCCACGGTCCACTGCTGGGCGCCGGTGCCGTTGCAGTCGTAGAGCTGGACGGGGGTGCCGTTCGCGCTGTTCGCCGCGGCCACGTCGACGCACTTGCCGCCGATCCCGGTGATCGGCCCCCCGGTGGTGGGGCCGTCGGCGGTGGTGACGCGGACGTGGTCGACGACGAGTTGCTGCGGGAAGGCGGTCGAGCCGTCCGGGTCGCCGGGCCAGTAGCCGCCGACCGCGAGGTTGAGGATGAGGAAGAAGGGCTTGTCGAAGACCCAGGTCCGGCCGCCGAGGTCGGCGGGCGTGCGGGTCTGGTAGACGGTCCCGTCGACGGACCAGGTGATCCTGTTGGGCGACCAGTCCACCGCGAAGGTGTGGAAGGCGTCGGCGAAGGCCTGACCGCCGGGCAGGGTGTATCCGGCGCCGATGCCGCCGGAGCCGGAGTAGCCGGGGCCGTGCAGGGTGCCGTGGACGGTGGACGGCTCGAATCCGACGTTCTCCATGATGTCGATCTCGCCGGAGGCGGGCCAGCCGACCTGGCCGAGGTCGTTGCCGAGCATCCAGAACGCGGGCCACATGCCCTGGCCGCGCGGCACCTTCATACGGGCCTCGACGTGCCCGTACCGGGTGGTGAACTTCCCGGCGGTGTTGAGCCGGGCGGAGGTGTACTCGCACCGGCCGTACCAGCACTGGTAGTTGCCCGGGTTCTCCTTGCGGGCGGTGATCACGAGGTGGCCCTGGCCGTCGAGGGCGGCGTTCCGGTTGCCGGCCGTGTAGTACTGCCGCTCGTGGTTGCTGACGTTGTCGCCGGTCTCGATCTGCCACCGCGCGCCGTCGACGGCGGCGCCCGCGGCGCCGTCGAAGTCGTCGGAGAAGGTGACGGCGGCGGCCTCGGCGGCGGGCTGGACGGCGGGTTGCACGGCGGCGAGCGGCTGTCCCGGGCCGGGCGGACCGGCGAGGGCGCCGGGGCCGAGGGCCGCGGTGGCCACGGCGAGGGCGAGGGCCGTCACGGCGGTGAACAGCGGGCGCCGTGTGGAGCGGGAGGAGGGCATGACTCTCTCTTCCGTCGGGTGTGGGGGGAGACGCGATGGCAAGTCATGCTCATGACATGACACCGCGCGAACCGCTTTGCTAGCCTCCATGATTTAAGAAGTGAAGTAAGGGGGCGTCAAGAGGTACGGACTCCCCCGCGCACTCCGGTCAGCGCGGGTTGCCGGCGGGGGTAAGGGTCTCCCAAGCGGCGAAGAGGTTGTTCGTACCGCAGACACCCCGATACAGGACCCGGATGTTCGCATCCCTGAACAGCTGGCGACCTGCCCCCGCCCCGGGCGTCCGGACGGCCGTGTCCGGCGGACGAGTCCGCACGCCGTACGATTCCCCCCGTTGTCACTTACTTCGCCCGAAGGAGATCCCCCATGGCCCAGGTCACGCTCAAGGGCAGCCCCGTACAGGTCAACGGCGCCCTTCCGACGCCGGGGAGCCAGGCTCCTGACTTCACGCTCGTCGCCGAGGGTCTGGCGGACAAGTCGCTGAAGGACTACGCCGGTCAGCGCAAGGTCCTCAACATCTTCCCCAGCGTCGACACCCCGACGTGCGCGTCCTCCGTCCGCGCCTTCAACGAGAAGGCCGGCGCGCTGGACAACACGGTGGTGCTCTGCATCTCCGCCGACCTCCCCTTCGCCCAGGCGCGCTTCTGCGGCGCCGAGGGGCTGGAGAACGTCAAGAGCCTCTCGACGCTCCGCGGCCGTGAGTTCCACACCAACTACGGCGTGGAGATCGCGGACGGCCCGCTGGCCGGCCTCACCGCCCGCGCCGTCGTCGTCCTCGACGAGAACGACACGGTCCTGCACGCGCAGCTCGTGGGCGAGATCGCCGAGGAGCCCAGCTACGACGACGCGCTCGCGGTCCTGAAGTAGGACGCCGAGCGGGACGGCCCGAAGGAGGCGTCCCGCAAAGGGAGTTCCCGAACGAGAAGCGTCCCGAAGCAGCGCCCGCGGCGAACGCCGCACGGGAGGAGCCCCTCCACCGACCCGGTGGAGGGGCTCCTCCCGTTCCCCGTCGCCCGCTCAGGCGCAGGCGGGGCAGAGCCCCCGGTACGTCACGTCCGCCTTCGCGACGGTGAAGCCGAACCGCTCCGCGGGCGGCAGGACCGCCAGCGGATCCCCGGTCGGGTGGACGTCGCGGATGATCCCGCAGTTCGAGCAGACCAGATGCTGGTGCGGGCGGTGCGCGTTCGGGTCGTACCGCTTCGCCCGGCCGTCGGTGGAGAGCTCCACCACCTCCCCCAGGGCGACCAGTTCCCCCAGGGTGTTGTAGACCGTCGCCCGCGCGATCTCCGGCAGCCGCGCCACCGCTCGCGCGTGCACCTCGTCGGCCGTGAGGTGGACGTGCTCGCCGGCGAGGACCTCCGCGACGACACGTCGCTGTGACGTCATCCGCCAGCCGCGCACACGCAGCCGCTCCAGCAGGTCACTCATTTCCGGCTCACCTCTTCGGATGATTGGCAGGGTTCTTGACTTGGACTCTGTCCATTGTAGGATCGGTTCCGGCAGTAGCCAAGGGACACCACGGGGCCGGTCGGGCGCAAGACCCGCGCCGGCACCCGCCACGGCCGAGCAGCCCACGATCCGCCCCGTCCGGAAGGATTTGCATGTCCGAGAACCACGACGCAATCGTCACCGACCCCGCCCCCGAGGGCACGGGAGGCTGCCCGGTCGCGCACGGTCGTGCCGCGCACCCGACCCAGGGCGGCGGCAACCG
The DNA here is from genome assembly GCF_051305195.1 of Streptomyces sp. Qhu_M48. Taxonomy (NCBI): domain Bacteria; kingdom Bacillati; phylum Actinomycetota; class Actinomycetes; order Kitasatosporales; family Streptomycetaceae; genus Streptomyces; species Streptomyces sp. Qhu_M48. The sequence continues at coordinate 4,401,233 of NZ_CP195432.1, forward strand.
CCAGTGGTGGCCGGAGCGGCTCAACCTGAAGATCCTCGCCACGAACCCCGTCGTGGGGAACCCGCTCGGCGCGGAGTTCGACTACGCCGAGGCGTTCAAGGCCCTCGACCTCGCGGCCGTGAAGCGTGACATCGCCGACGTCCTCACCACCTCGCAGGACTGGTGGCCCGCCGACTTCGGCCACTACGGCCCGCTCATGATCCGTATGGCCTGGCACAGCGCCGGTACGTACCGCATCAGCGACGGCCGCGGTGGCGCCGGCGCCGGTCAGCAGCGCTTCGCGCCGCTCAACAGCTGGCCGGACAACGGCAACCTGGACAAGGCCCGCCGTCTGCTGTGGCCCGTGAAGAAGAAGTACGGCCAGAACATCTCCTGGGCCGACCTGATGATCCTCACCGGCAACGTCGCCCTGGAGACGATGGGCTTCGAGACCTTCGGCTTCGCCGGCGGCCGCGCCGACGTGTGGGAGGCCGACGAGGACGTCTACTGGGGCCCCGAGACCACCTGGCTCGGCGACGACCGCTACACCGGCGACCGCGAGCTGGAGAACCCGCTCGGCGCGGTCCAGATGGGCCTCATCTACGTCAACCCCGAGGGCCCCAACGGCAACCCGGACCCGGTCGCCGCGGCCCGCGACATCCGCGAGACCTTCCGCCGCATGGCGATGAACGACGAGGAGACCGTCGCCCTCATCGCCGGTGGCCACACCTTCGGCAAGACCCACGGCGCCGGTCCCGCGGAGAACGTCGGCGACGACCCCGAGGCCGCCCCTCTGGAGGCGCAGGGCTTCGGCTGGGCGAACTCGTACGGCACCGGCAAGGGCGCCGACGCGATCACCAGTGGTCTCGAAGTCACCTGGACCACCACCCCCGCGCAGTGGGGCCACGACTTCTTCAAGCACCTCTTCGAGTACGAGTACGAGCTCTCCAAGAGCCCGGCCGGTGCGCACCAGTGGGTGGCGAAGAACGCCGAGGCGATCATCCCCGACGCCCACGACGCGTCGAAGAAGCACCTCCCGACGATGCTCACCACCGACCTGTCGCTGCGCTTCGACCCGGCGTACGAGCAGATCTCGCGGCGCTTCTACGAGAACCCCGAGCAGTTCGCGGACGCCTTCGCCCGCGCCTGGTACAAGCTGACGCACCGTGACATGGGTCCCGTCGTGCGCTACCTCGGCCCGGAGGTCCCCTCCGAGGTCCTGCTGTGGCAGGACCCGCTGCCGGCCCGCGAGGGCGAGCTGCTCGACGCCGCGGACGTCGCCTCCCTCAAGGAGCGGATCCTCGGTTCGGACCTCACCGTCGCGCAGCTGGTCTCCGCGGCCTGGGCCGCGGCCTCCTCCTTCCGCGGCAGCGACAAGCGAGGCGGCGCCAACGGCGGCCGCATCCGCCTGGAGCCGCAGCGCAACTGGGAGGTCAACAACCCGGACGAGCTGGCGCAGGTGCTGCGCACCCTCGAAGGCATCAAGGCGTCCTTCGACGCCGCGGGCGCCAAGAAGGTCTCGATCGCCGACCTGGTCGTGCTCGCGGGTTCCGCGGCGGTCGAGAAGGCCGCCAAGGACGCCGGCTTCGACGTCGAGGTCCCCTTCACCCCGGGCCGTGTGGACGCGAGCCAGGAGCAGACGGACGTCGAGTCCTTCGCCGCCCTGGAGCCGCAGGCGGACGGCTTCCGCAACTACCTGGGCAAGGGCAACCGCCTCCCGGCCGAGTACCTGCTCGTCGACCGCGCCAACCTGCTGACCCTGAGCGCGCCCGAGCTGACGGTCCTCGTCGGTGGCCTCCGCGTCCTGGGGGCGAACCACCAGCAGTCCGCGCACGGTGTCCTCACCACGACCCCGGGCTCCCTGACGAACGACTTCTTCGTCAACCTGCTCGACATGGGCACGACCTGGTCGGCGACGTCCGAGGACGCGAACACGTTCGAGGGCCGCGACTCCGCCACGGGCGAGGTCAGGTGGACGGGCACCCGCGCCGACCTGGTCTTCGGCTCGAACTCCGAGCTGCGCGCGCTGGCCGAGGTCTACGCGAGCGACGACGCGAAGGAGAAGTTCGTGAACGACTTCGTCTCCGCGTGGAGCCGTGTCATGGACCTGGACCGGTTCGACACCGTCTGATCCTCCTCCGGACCTCGTCCGGATCGCGGTCGACCCTCAGGGGCCCGGCCGGCCGACACTCCGTCGGCCGGCCGGGCCCCCGGTCGTTCCCGCACGCCTCGGAACTGCGGGTTCCGCAAAACCGCGTGCCGTGTCAGGAACCGAAGTCGCGCGTTGGCACTCATGATCCATGGGTACCGGGAGCCAGGCCTGGCGGCCGGGAGTGCCCGTACCTCTCGGCGCACCTCTGCCGTGTGCCGTGCCGAACGTCCCGGAAGAAGTCGAGGAACCAACGTGCCCCTGTCGTCGCACCGCCGTGTGGCCGTGAGCGCCACCCTGATCGCCGCGCTCGCCGCCGGCGTCACTCCCGCCACCAGCGCGTTCGCCGCTCCCAGCACCCCCGCCGCAGCCACCCCGGCCACCACCACGCCCGCCGTCCCCGCGCCCGACATGGACGGCGTCGCCGCCGCGCTCGACGCGGCCATGGCCAACGGGGCACCGGGAGCGATGGCCCGCTTCTCCGGCCCCACCGGGGTCAAGAGCCGCACCGCCGGTGTCCAGGACCGTGTCTCGGGCACGCCCATGGACATCCAGTCGCGCTTCCGGATCGGCAGCGTCAGCAAGACGTTCTCGACCGTCGTGCTCCTCCAGCTGGTCGAGGAGGGCAGGCTGGAGCTGGACCAGCCGGTGAACACCTACCTCCCGGGCCTGCTCCCCGACGACCGCATCACGGTCCGTCACCTGCTGACCCACCGCAGCGGTCTCGCCGACTACACCAACGCGATGTTCGCCAACACCGTGCCGGGCTTCGAGGCCGTGCGGAACCGGGTGTTCAGCTACCAGGAGCTCGTCGACCTCTCCCTGAGCGAGCCCCGGACCACCCAGCCCGGTGTCTCCTACCAGTACTCGAACGCCAACTTCGTGGTCGTCGGCATGCTCATCGAGAAGCTCACCGGGAAGCCCGTGGCCACGGCGTACGAGCACCGCATCTTCAAGCCGCTGAAGCTGCGCAACACCTCGTACGTGCACCCCGAGACCCGGATCAAGGGCGCGCACGTCCGCGGCTACCTGCACCCCGACGAGGCCGGCGGCGCGCTGGTGGACTCCACGGAGCAGACCGTGTCCTGGGCACAGTCCGCCGGTGCGGTCATCTCCAACCCCGCCGATCTCAACACCTTCACCAGCGCCCTGCTGCGCGGCCGGCTGCTGTCCCCGGCGATGATGGAGGCCATGACGACGGTCACGCCGACCGACGCCGCCAACACCCGGTTCTACGGCCTCGGCCTGCGCCGGTACAACCTGTCGTGCGGGACGCAGGTGTTCGGTCACACCGGCACCGTGCAGGGCTTCTACACGTACACCTTCTCGACCCGTGACGGCCGCCGCAGCCTCTCGGCCATGGCGAACACCTCGAACCGCGGCGTCGCCAACACGGCGCTCGGCGGGGTGCTGGAGCCCGCGTTCTGCGGCAAGAAGCCCGCGCCCGCCGCGTCCTCGCGCGCCGCCGCCCCGTCCGCGGCCCGTGACCTGACGTCGCTGCCTGCCGAGCGGGACCTGCCCGAGCGTCACTGAGCGACCCGCTGACACCGGGTCGCCCGCGGGGCTCAGGCCTCGTACTCGGTGAGGTCGATCGCGTAGACGCGCAGGGGAAGGCCGAAGACCGGGTGGTTCGTCTCCCGCTCCTCGGACATCCCGAGCTTGCCGATGACGTTCTCGGAGGCCTGGTTGCTGATGTGCGTGATGGCGACGACCCGGTCGAGACCGCGGTCCTGGAGCGCGAACTCCAGGACCGCGTGGGCGGCCTCGGAGGCGTACCCCTGTCCCCAGAAGGGTCTGCCCAGGCGCCAGCCGATCTCGACGTCCGGCATCACCTCGGGCAGGAACTCCGGCAGGGACAGGCCGGCGAAGCCGATCAGCTCGCCCGAGGCCAGGAGCTCGACGGCGAAGAGGCCGAAGCCCTCCTCGTCCCACTCCTCCTCGTACCGCTCGATGTCCTCCGCGGTCTCCTCCAGGTCCCGGACCGAGCCGTCACCGATCCAGCGCATGACCTCGGGGTCGGCGTTGATCTCGGACAGCGGGACGAGGTCGTCGTCGGTCCAGCGTCGGAGGAGGAGACGGGGGGTACGAATTTCGGTCATGCCCCCATCCTGACGCACGGGACGCCCCCTCCACACCACCGGCCACCTGCGCACCTTCCTCCGGCGGGTCAGTCCGGCAACCGGTCCACCACGTGGGCACCGGCCGCGCAGACCCAGGCCGGTCCGGTAGGGGTCGGGGTGGCGTGGACGCCGACACGGTGGTCGGGGCAGAGCGGCCAGACCAGCCTGTCGCGGTCGGCGAGGAGGCACTGCACGCCCTCCGCGGCCTCCAGGGCGATGTCGGCCGGGTCGATGCCGTGGACCGTCTCGTGCCCGACGGTGAGCCGGCCGGCCGGCTCCTGTTCGCCGGGCCACTCGTAGTGGACCGGAACGTCGAGGGTGCGCCCGGTGTCCCCGTACACCCCCACGAGGAGCGCGGTGACGACGCGCTCGGCGTGGATCCGCCGGTGCTCGGCGAGGAGCGGCACGAAGTAGGGGGCCGGCACGGCGCCGTTGTACGAGAACGTGTCCCGGAAGAAGGCCAGGCGGCCCGGGGCGCCGGAGTTGTCGACGCGGTCGAGGTCGAGGTCGAGGTCGTCCGCGAGCGTACGGAGCCACGCCCGGAACGCCGGGTCGTCGGCGGCCGGAGGAGTCGGTGCGGTCCGTGCGGTCATCTCGCACCCTCCGCCGGGGTGGGCACGAGGTCGGCGGGGTCGGTGTTGGCGCCGCAGAGGACGACACAGACCTTCTCGCCCGGGGCCGGGCGGTAGCCGCGGCCCGTCCCGTCCGACGGGTCCGACGGGTCCGGGGACGCCAGGGCGGCCAGGGCGGTGGCGGCCGCGTGCTCGACGGCTAGACGGCGGTCGTCCCAGAGGGATCGGCGGACGCGGGTGATCCTGGCGTCCGTGACGAGGACGGTGCGGACACCGTCCTCCTGGGCGGCCGCGACGGCGGTGGCGGAGGCGCGGCGGGCACCCAGGGAGTCGGCGGCGACGGAGTCGACGGTCACGTCGACCGGGTGTCCCGCCCGGAGGGCGGCGTCGAGGGCACGGCAGTTCTCGGGTTCGACCGCGACGGTCCTGATGCCGTGGTGCCGGGCGGCGGTGGCGACACCGGCGAAGAGTCCGCCGCCACCGACCGCGACGACGACGGTGCCGAGGTCCGGGATCCGCTCCTGGATCTCGTCGAGCAGCGTGCCGGCCCCGGCGGCGATCAGGGGATGGTCGTACGCGTGGGAGGCGAGCGCCCCGGTCTCGGCGGCGAAGGCCTCGCAGGCGGCGAGCGCCTCGGCGTACTCCGTGCCGACGAGACGGACGTCGGCGCCGTAGCCGAGGAGCTTGTCGGCCTTCACCTTCGGTGCGGTCGTCGGCAGGAAGACCGTGGCGCGGACGCCCTGCCGGAGGGCCGCCCAGGCGCACGCGAGACCCGCGTTGCCGCCGGAGGCGATCGTCACGCCGGCGTCGGGGAGGGTGCCCTCCTCCCGGTGTGCGAGGAGGAAGTTCTGCGCGCCGCGTGCTTTGAAGGAGCCGGTGTGCTGCATGAGTTCCAGGGCGAAGTGGAGGGCGTACGGCTCGCTGCCGGTGTCGGCGCGGGCGATCGTGACGGGGCGGACGTGGCCGCCGATCCGGTCGGCGGCGGTCTTGATGTCGGCGTAGGTGAGGAGGCTGGTCACCTGGGACTCCTGGCGGAACGGATCGGTCATGGGGTCGATCCTCTCAGCGCCGGGGGCTCGCCGGACGCGGGGGCCCGCCCCCGTCGCCGTCCTTCTCCCTCGCCGGGCCCGGCGGTGGCTCCGCCCCGGAGGCGCCGACTGCCTCCGGGGCGGTGCGGTCGTCGCACGGTTCCGCTGGCCGGTGTTACGGGACGATCCTCAGGAGCCGGTTCGGGGAGCCGCTGCCCGGGGTGGTCACCTTGCCGGTCGTGGCTCCGTTGACGAGGGCGGTGGCCACCTGGGCGGGGGTCGCGGAGGGGTGGCCCGCGAGGTGGATCGCGGCGGCGCCGGCGACGTGCGGGGTGGCCATCGAGGTGCCCGAGATGGTGCTGGTGGCGGTGTCGCTCGTGTTCCAGCCCGCGGTGATGGACACGCCGGGGGCGAAGAGGTCGAGGACGGAGCCGTAGTTGGACCAGCTGGCCTTGGCGTCGGTGGTGCCCGTGGCGCCGACCGTGATGGCCGCCGGGACCCGGGCGGGCGAGGTGGAGGAGGCGTTGACCCCGGAGTTGCCCGCGGCGACCGCGTAGGTGACGCCGTCGGCGATGGAGTTCTTCACGGCGTTGTCGAGAGCGGTCGAGGCGCCGCCGCCGAGGGAGAGGTTGGCGACGGCCGGGGCGCCCGCCGTGTGGTGGGCGGTGACCCAGTCGATGCCCGCGATGACGCCGGCCGTGGTGCCGGAGCCGTTGTTGTCGAGCACGCGGACGGCCACGATCCGCGCCGCCTTGGCCACGCCGTAGGTGGAGCCCGCGATCGTCGTGGCGACGTGGGTGCCGTGCCCGTTGCCGTCCTGGGCGACCGTGTCGCCGTCGACGGCGTCGTACCCGTTGACGGCGCGCCCGGCGATCTGGGAGTGGCTGATCCGGACACCGGTGTCGATCACGTACGCCGTGACGCCGCCGCCGGCGGTGTCGGGGTAGGTGTACGTCCCGGAGAGCGGCAGGTTCGCCTGGTCGATGCGGTCCAGGCCCCAGGGGGCGTTGGTCTGTGTCGCGTCGGCGCGGACGATCCGGTTCTGCTCGACGGAGGCGACGGCCGGGTCGGCCGCGAGGCGGCGGGCCGCCTTCTCGTCGAGGGCGGCGGCGTAGCCGTTGACGGCGGAGCCGAAGGTGGTGCGGACCGTGCCGCCGTATCCGGATATCAGGCTCCGTCCCTTGGCGGAGGCGGCCTTGAAGCCCGCGCCCTGCTTGAGGGTGACGATGTAGCTGCCGGGTACCGCGTCGGCCGAACCCGCCGCGAGGACGACGCCTTCGGCCGGGGCCGCCTGCGCGGGGACGGCGGCGAAGGTGCCGAGCAGGGCGGCGGCGGTCGCGGCGGAGGCCGTTACGGCGAAACGGGTCTTGGTGCTCTGCGGGAGTGCCATTGCGAGGGAGTCCTCCTGATGAGCGCCGTGCCGGGTGGGGGTGGGGCGGCACGACGGGGGGCGCGTGGGGCCACGCGCACGGCCGGGACGGGTGGGTCCGGTCCTGGCGTGCTGAGCAGCCTGGCCGCTCTACGGGCGTAGCTCAAGGAAGTTGAGGCCTTGTCATGCATCTGCCATACACCTGCAATCGAACTCCCTCCCCGCCCACCCGAAGTGGCCGGATCAGCTCCCGTCGTGGCCGGAAGCAGGGGCGGTCGCGAGGGCCTGGGCGAGCGCGCCGGCGAACCCCTCCGGGTTGTCCAGCATCAGGTTGTGCCCCGCGCGCGGCACCTCGATCACCGGAACGCCGAAGGCGGCCGCCTTCTCCGCGTCGGCGTCCGGCAGGCTCAACTCCCCCACCAGGAAGGTCCGGGGCGCCCGCAGCGCGGCGAGGAGGTCGCCGGGCGCGGGCGTACTGCCCTGGACCAGGGCGACCGCGCTGCGGTGCACGGCCAGCGGGTCGGCGAGGCGCAGCCGGGCCGCGTAGTCGGCGCGCTGTGCGGCGGCCAGCATCCGGGCGAACCCCCGCGCCACGAACACCGCCTCGTCCTGGGCGGCCACCGGCGAACTGAACGCGCCCCCGCCCGCGTACAGGTTCGGCTCCGCGACCACGAGCCTCCCCACCAACTCGGGACGCGCGGCCGCCAGATGGATCGTCACCGCGCCGCCCATGGAGTGCCCGACGAGGTCGACGCCCGTGAGACCGAGGTGGTCGAGGACGGCGGCCACGGCCGCCGCCTGGGACTCCATGCGGTAGTCGAACTCCGCGGGCCGGTCGCTGAGCCCGTGGCCGAGGAGGTCCACGAGCAGCGCCCGGCCGCCGCCGAGGGCGGGGTGGGCGGCGATGTGGGCGAAGTCCGATGCCGAGGTGCAGCCGAGCCCGTGTACGAAAACCCGCACGGGCCCGTCTCCGGGCAGGTCGATCCACCGGATGTACGCCCGCTGGTCCGTCAGGAACAATTCCCGCATGCCGTCCGCTCTCCCCTGTGTCACACACCGCTGTCGTCACGTCAGCTGCCACCCTAGGAGTCGGCACTGACAACGCACCGGTCCCGGCTGCCTTCCGCGGGACGGAACCGGACGGCGCCGAAGGGACGGGCCGTCCGCCGGTGCCACCGCACACCACCGAAAGGACATCCCATGCCACTCGAAGGTGAGTACGAGCCCAGCGCGACGAAGTGGGTGCGTGACCAGGTCGAGCTGTACGAGTCGTCCGGCGGCACCAAGGGCACGACCCTGCGGGGCATGCCGGTCGTCCTGGTCACGAACGTCGGCGTGAAGAGCGGCAAGATCCGCAAGACCCCGCTCATGCGGGTCGAGCACGAGGGGGCGTACGCGCTCGTCGCCTCGAACGGCGGGGCGGTGAAGCACCCCGTCTGGTACCACAACCTCGTCGCCGCGCCGCTCGTCGAACTGCGCGACGGCACGGAGGTGTGGGACATGAACGCCCGTCTGGTCACCGGCGAGGAGCGCGCGGCCTGGTGGGAACGCGCGGTCGCCGCGTTCCCCGACTACGCCGACTACCAGCGCAGGACCGACCGGGAGATCCCCGTCTTCGTCGTCGAGCGGGTCGAGTAGGGCCTGGCCCGAAAGACCCGCCCTACGGGGTGCCGAGCCGATCACGTGCGGACGGGGGAACGACGGGGCGCGGCTCCGTGCCGGCGGGCGGCGTCCGGTTCGATCGCGTCAGGCCCACCCCCACCAGGACGACCGCCATCCCCGCCACCACCCGTGCCGTCAGGGGCTCGCCGAGGACGACGGCTCCCAGGGTCACGGACACCACCGGCAGCAGATAGCCGACCGTGGCGGCGGCGGTCGGACCCTCCTCCGCGATCATCCGGTAGTTCAGGTGGAAGGTGAGCCCGGTGGCGAACACCCCGAGGACCACCACCGCGAGGACACCGGCCCAGGTCACCGTCGCCGCTCCGCCGGCCGCCAGGGCGGGCGTGCTCAGGCCGGTCGCGGTGGTCAGCTGCGCGGCGGAGAGCGCCAGCGGCGCGGTTCCCCGGCCGGTGAGGTGGCGGGCCATGTACGCGAAGGCCACGGCGTAGCTCGCGGAGGCGCCGAGGAGGGCGAGGGCGCCCCAGCTCATCAGGCCGGAGCCGTGACTCCAGGGCGCGAAGATCAGCAGGACTCCGGCGAAGCCGAGCGCGAGGCCCGCCAGGCGCGGGACGCGCAGGGGGCGTTCCGAGCCCAGGGTCAGACCGATGAGGAGGGCCCAGAGCGGGGTGGTGGCGTTGAGGACGCCGGCCACTCCGCTGTCCACGGTCTGCTCGCCGATGGAGAAGAGCAGGAACGGCAGGGCGTTGCAGAAGAAGGCGGCGACGACGAGCCGCCCCCAGGTGGCAGGGTCCCCCGGCAGTCGCTGCCCCGCGCCGTACGCGAGCGTGAGGAGCACCGCCGCGCCGAGCAGGCACCGTACGAAGGTGATCCATCCCGGTGTGAGGCCCTCGTTGAGGGAGATCTTGATCCAGAGGAAGCCCGAGCCCCAGAGCAGGGCGAGGACACCCATGCGTATCGCCGATGTCATGTCACCCACCGTCCTCCGCGCGATCCGACAGGACAAGCGAAGAATCGTGTATCCGGCGTTAAGCTCTGCTACATGCTGGATGTGAGACGCATGCAGGTGCTCCGGGCGGTGGTGACCAGCGGCTCCGTCACCGCCGCTGCCGCGAACCTCGGCTACACCCCCTCAGCCGTGAGCCAGCAGATCGGTGTCCTGGAGAAGGAGGCCGGCATCGCGCTGCTCGAACGGTACGGCCGTGGTGTGCGGCCGACCGCCGCCGGACGGCTGCTCACCGAGCACGCCGCCGTCATCGGACGTCAGGTGTCCGAGGCCGAGACCGCCCTGGCCGATCTGCGGGCGGGGCGCACCGGGCAGATCGCGGTCCGGTACTTCGCCACGGCGGGCGCCGACCTCGTCGCCCCCGCGCTCGCCCGGTTCCGTACCGAGCATCCGGGGGTTCGGGTCGATCTGAGGATCGCCGACGGCGCGCCCGACGAGGAGGCCGACCTGACCCTGGTCGTACGGCCCCGGGGCGGCGGCCCGGACGGGTTCGGCGACGGCCTCCGTCTGGTCCACCTGCTCGACGACCCCTACCGCGCGGTGCTGCCCAGGGGCCATCCGCTCGCCGGGCGCCGTACCGCCGTCGACCTGGCTGAGCTCGCCGCCGAACCGTGGGTCGGCAGCGAGCGGCCCGGCCCCTGCCTCGACGCCGTCCTCGACGCCTGCGCGGCCGCCGGGTTCACCCCGGACATCGCGGTGGAGTGCGAGGAGTACGCGACCGCGCAGGGGTTCGTCGCGGCCGGTCTCGGTGTCAGCCTGATCCCGTTGACGGGCCTGGGCAGCCGGCACCCGCACGTGGTCGTCCGGAAGGTCCGGGGGCCGGAGCCGGTCCGTGCCATCCACGCGGCGGTGCGGGAGTCCTCACTGGCCCTGCCCGCCGTACGCGGTCTGCTCAGGGCGCTTCAGGAGGTGTGAGCGGCCCGGCCCCCCGGGCCGCTCCGGGTCAGGCCGGGGACAGGACGGCCAGGAGGTGGGCGACCTCGCGGGCGACGGCCGCGCGGGCGGGGGTCAGGTAGTGGCGCGGGTCGACCGCGGTGGGGTGGTCGCCGAGGTGTTCGCGGACGGCCCGGGTGAAGGCCTTGTTGAGGTGGGTGGAGACGTTCACCTTGGTCATGCCGGCCGCGACGGCCGCGGTGAGGTCCGCGTCGGAGACGCCGGACGAGCCGTGCAGGACGAGCGGGGTGTCGACGGCGGCCCGCAGGCGGGCGATGAGCTCGAAGTCCAGGACGGCGTCCCGGGTCAGCATCTGGTGGGAGCTGCCGACCGCGACCGCGAGGGCGTCGACGCCGGTGGCCTCGACGAAGGCGCGGGCCTCGTCGGGGTCGGTCCGGACGCCCGGGGTGTGGGCGCCGCCCTTGCCGCCGACCTCGCCGAGTTCGGCCTCGACCCAGACGCCGTGCTGGTGGCAGTGCTCCACGACCTCGCGGGTCGCGGCGACGTTCTCGGCGTAGGGCAGTTTCGAGGCGTCGAACATGACGGATCCCAGGCCGAGTACGACGGCCTCGCGGACGAGGCCGGGGTTCTCGGCGTGGTCCAGATGGACGGCGACGGAGGTCTTCGCGGCGCGGGCGATGGCCAGCGAGGCGAGGGCGACCGGCTCCAGGGCTCCGTGGTAGCGGACGGTGTTCTCACTGATCTGGAGCACGACGGGGCGGTCGGCGTGCTCCGCGCCGGCCACGATGGCCTGGGCGTGTTCGAGCTGGAGGACGTTGAACGCCCCCACACCGGTGCCCGCCGCGCGGGCGCGGCGGACGATCTCATCGGTCGGCGTCAACGGCATGGTCGTTCTTCTCCCGGGGAGTGGGCGGCGGTGCGGGGTGGCGGTCAGGCGGGGGCGTCGGTGAGGACCACCGAACGGGTCAGGTTCCGGGGCGTGTCCGGGTTCAGGCCCTGGGCCTCGGCGACCGCCACGGCGAGCCGCTGGGCCCTGATCAGGTCCGCCAGCGGGTCGAGGTCGCTCTCGGAGAGGGTGCCTCCGACCTTGCGCACCTCGTCGGCGAGGCCGGCCGGGAGGGTGCCGAAGCCCCAGGTGACCCGGCCGGGTCCGGTGATACTGATGGGGCCGTGACGGTACTCCATCGCCGGGTACGCCTCCGTCCAGGCGCCGGCCGCCTCACGCATCTTCAGTCCGGCCTCCAGGGCGAGTCCGTAGGTCCAGCCCGATCCGAGGAAGGTGAACTGCTCCGCCGTCAGGACGCTCTCGTCCAGGGGGGCGGTGAGGGCCTGTTCGGCGTCCCGCGCGGCCTCCTCGACGGTGGCCACCCCCTCGGGGAGCGCGCCCTCGGACTCCAGGTGCGCGCGGAACAGGGCGAGCGCCGTGGTCGCGAAGCGGGTCTGGACCACCGACTCCTCGTCGGCGAAGTCCAGGACGGCGACCTCGTCGGCGAGGTCCATGACCGGGGTCGTCGGGTCGGCCGTGACGGCGCCCGTGGGGACCGTGCCGCGCAGCTTGGACAGGACGGCCAGGACCTCGCTGGTGGTGCCGGAGCGGGTGATCGCCACGACCCGGTCGTAGCGGCGCCCGTAGGGGAACTCCGAGGCGGCGAAGGCGTCGGTCTCGCCGTGGCCGCCGGACTCGCGCAGTTCCGCGTAGGCCAGGGCCATGAACCAGGACGTGCCACAGCCGATCACCGCGACCCGCTCGCCCCGCCGGGGCAGGGCGGAGGTGTGCTGGGGCAGGGTGCGGGCAGCCTGACGCCAGGTCGTCGGCTGGGAGGCGATCTCGACGGCGGTGCGGGTGGTGCTCATGCCGGTCTCCTTGCAAGAAGAGTGCACAGGAATGATGGAAGATGCTTGAAGTCGATGCCATTCAAGCAGAAACATGCAGCGGCTTTCCAGGTCCCGCGCCCTTCGACGGATAGAATCGGACGCGCGCACGAGCCCGAGGGAGGGACACATGTCCAAGCACGAGCGGTGGAACACGCTCCTTGAACTACTGGCGGCCTCGGGGAAGCTGGAGGTCGAGGAGGCGGCGACCGCCCTCGACGTCTCCGCCGCGACGATCCGCCGGGACCTCGACGAACTCGCCGAGCAGCAGCTGCTGATACGGACACGGGGCGGGGCGGTGGCGCACGGTGTCTCCTACGAGCTGCCCCTGCGCTACAAGTCGACACGGCACGCGGCGGAGAAACGACGGATCGCGGAGGCCGCCGCCGATCTGATCGCCCCCGGAGAGGTCGTGGGGCTCAACGGTGGCACGACGACCACGGAGGTGGCCCGCGCCCTCGCCCTGCGGTTCGCGAGCGGCCGCGCGGACACGGCGGGGACGGCGGGAACGGGGGGAGCCGCGACGTCCGGACCCGCCCTGACCGTCGTCACCAACGCGCTCAACATCGCGGGCGAGCTGGCGGTGCGTCCGCAGATCAAGATCGTCACGACAGGCGGGGTGGCCCGGCCCCAGACGTACGAGCTGGTGGGCCCGCTGACGGTCGGGGTGCTCAACGAGGTCGTGCTCGACGTGGTGGTGCTGGGCGTCGACGGGGTGGACGCCGCGCTCGGCGTGATGGCCCACCAGGAGGACGAGGCGAGCATCAGCCGGCTCTTCGCGGAGCGCGCGAGCCGGGTCGTCGTGGTGACCGACTCCTCGAAGATGGGCCGCCGGGCTTTCGCACGCATCTGTGGTCTGGACCGGATCGACCTCCTCGTGACCGACACGGGTATCACTCCGGAGGCGGTCGCGCAGCTCACCGAGGCCGGAGTGAAGGTGCTCGCCGTCTGAGCCGCCGGTTCACATTGGTATGCAGTCGGACCAATCAGGAGCCCTCTTTCCCTTGCCCCTGGGGTGTCCTGGGGAGTTAATCCTTTAATTACCGCGCGGATGTATACCTTTAAGCTCCCCTCCCCCATCATGTCTCGCACGTGCCGCCGGGGCACAGCGTGACAGGAGAGGCGGAGCATGATTCCCATCAGCCGCAGGGGATTCGTCGGTATCGGCGCGGGGCTCGTGGCGGGCGCGGCGCTCCCGACGGCCCGGGCGTCCGCCGCCGCGCGGGCGGCCACCGGCACCCTCACCGACGTCAAGCACGTGGTGATCCTCATGCAGGAGAACCGCAGCTTCGACCACTACTTCGGCACCCTGCGCGGCGTCCGGGGCTTCGGCGACCGCGCCGCGGGCAACCTGCCCGGCGGCTGGGGGATGTTCAACCAGCCCGACTGGGGTGGCCGCCGGTACCCCTGGAAGCTCAGCGACACCCCGCCCGCCGGTGGCGTGGACGGCGAGACCCTCGCCCAGTGCAACGGCGACCTGCCGCACAGCTGGACCTCGCAGCACGCCGCCTGGAACAAGGGGCGCCTCGACAACTGGGTCACCGGAGTCGGCAACAACCGGACCCTCGGCCACCTCGACCGCGAGGACATCCCCTTCCACCACGCGCTCGCCGACCACTACACGATCTGCGACGCGTACTTCTGCTCGGCGCTCAGCGCCACGGGCCCCAACCGCACCTTCCTGTGGAGCGGGAGGATCGACGCCTCCAGCAAGGACGGGGGCGACGAGTCGGGCCTCACCTGGGAGACGTACGCCGAGGCGCTGCAGCGCGCCGGGGTGAGCTGGAAGCTCTACCAGAACGCCCAGGACAACTACGGCGACAACGGCCTCGCGTACTTCAAGAGGTTCACCGACGCCCGCCCCGGCGACCCGCTGTACGACCGGGGCATGGGATCGGTCCCCAAGGTCACCGGGTCGACGCCGGACGACATCGCCGCGGCGATCCGCGCCGACGTCGTCGCGGGCACCCTGCCCCAAGTGTCGTGGGTGGTCGCGAACGAGGCGTTCTCGGAGCACCCGTACGCGCCGCCCGGGGACGGCGCGCACTTCGTCGATCTCGTCTACCGCGCCCTGGCGGCCGACGCCGAGGTGTTCGACTCGACGGTGCTCTTCCTCAACTACGACGAGAACGACGGCTTCTTCGACCACGTGCCGCCGCCGGTCGCTCCCCCGGGCACCCCGGGCGAGTACCTCGACGGCGTGCCGATCGGCCTCGGCTTCCGCGTCCCGATGCTTGTCATGTCCCCGTGGACCCGGGGCGGCTGGGTGAGCTCCGAGGTCTTCGACCACACCTCCGTGCTTCGCTTCATGGAGACCTGGACGTCCGCGCTCGGCACGCCCGCCGCCTGCCCCAACATCAGCGCCTGGCGACGGAAGGTGACGGGTGACCTGACCGGCGTCTTCGACTTCGCCCACCCGGTGTACGGCGTGCCGGCCGGCCTTCCCTCCACGGCGAAGGTGATCGGCCAGGCCACCTGCAAGCCGCTGCCGAACCCGGCCCCGCAGAACAACACCCTGCCCGCGCAGGAGTCGGGCACCCGCCCGGCGCGCGCCCTCCCCTACCAGGTGAACGGCAACCTCGACCGCTTCGAGTTCGGGTCCGCGGGCAAGATCCTGGCCTGGTTCTCGATGGCGAACCAGGGAGCGGAGGCCAAGCGGGCGGCCCATTTCTCGATCCACCCGCACCAGCACCGCGACACGGCCGCCTGGCAGTACACGGTCGACCCGGGCGCCACGGCGACCGACTACTTCAACATCGGCACCGGGTCGGGATCGGGCAAGTACGACATCTCGATGATGGGCCCCAACCGCTTCCTGCGCCGCTTCCTCGGGGACGCCTCCAAGGCGGGCAAGGCGGTCGAGGTGGCGGCCCGGTTCGCGCCCGAGGCGGGTACGGGCCGGACGGCGCTCTGGTTCCGGATGAGCAACACCTCAGCGGGACCGGTGACCTTCACGATCCGCTCGAACGCCTACCGTACGGACGGCCCGTGGACGTACACGGTCCCGGCGAACTCCACGCGGGAGGA
Organism: Streptomyces sp. Qhu_M48; assembly: GCF_051305195.1. Lineage (NCBI taxonomy): Bacteria > Bacillati > Actinomycetota > Actinomycetes > Kitasatosporales > Streptomycetaceae > Streptomyces > Streptomyces sp. Qhu_M48. The sequence continues at coordinate 4,416,869 of NZ_CP195432.1, forward strand.
CTTCTTCAACGCGGTGGCCCTCCACAACGGCTGGTACGACTTCACGATCGTCGTCGACATCGACGGCACCTGGTCGCGCCGGTACACCGGCCACATCGAGACCGGCGCCGCGAGCGTCACCGGCTGACGCCGGCGGCCGGGCGGCCCGGCGGCCCGGCGGCCCGCGTCGATGAGCCGGGGGCGGCTTCCGGGCCACCGCCCGGCTCATCGGCACGGCCGTCAGCGGCCCGCGCGCGCCGCGCGGTGGATCGTGGCGTCGAGCAGGGCCACCGCGTCGGCCGCCGTACGGCCCGGAGCCCGGTTCCAGGGTCCGATCAGCTCGCTCCAGCCCCGCGACCGGAGCTCGGCCATGATCCAGGCGGCGGCCTCGTGCATGGTCGGGGCGCTGCCGTGGCCGAGCCGGTGCGCGGCGAGCAGCGCTCCGCAGACGCACCGGGCCCCCCGTGCGTCACGCAGCTTGTACGGGGCGTTCTGCCAGCCCCACTCCGTCAGGACGAGGCGCGCGTAGCCGAGGTGGACCGAAGGGCGCAGATCCGGACGGCCGACACGGCGCCAGGCGTGCAGCCGGTCGGGCAGGACGGCCGCGATCCGGCCAGGGAGGCGGTGCTCGGCCGGCGGGGACGGCGGCAGCGCGACGAGCGCGTCCGCGACGAGGCGGTCCACCGGCACGGTGAGCAGATCCCGCCAGCTCTCGTCGGGCGAGGACGCGGGCGACAGTACGGGCGTGGGCGGGGACGTGGGCGGGGAGGGCGGGGCGGTGGTCAAGTCCGTGACGACACGCTGCCAGGTGGCGCTCTCATAGAGCTCGGCGGCCTCGCGGTCGAGTCCGTCGGGGGTGAGCAGGGCGGCGGAGGGGGACATCCGGGCAGCTCCTCGGTCGGGGTCACCTCATCTTTCACGACGAATGTCGGTTTTGCGACTTCTGAGGGCAAGTGTCCACCTCTTCGAAGCGGCCTTTACCGCCCACTCCTTAATTTATGGAATCAAAAGCCCTATTCGGACATACGGTCGCTGGTGACGCGACTCACTTTCCCGGGACGAGGCTCGCGGCAGGAGTCCGCGCATGCCGGGCCGGACAAGGAAGTTCGAGGGACCTTCGGCGCGTTCGATCTTGAATTCGTCGAATTCGGTGATCCAATTCCCGGGCCCGGGGCTCCGGTCCTCTTGTTCTCTGTCGCATTACTGGCCTACGGTCACCTCCATTCGAGCGGATCGCCTAATCCTGCCACCGCTCGAAATACCTCCCTTTTCACCCGACGGCAGGAGCGGGGGACCCACGAATACGCCGGCCCGGAATCCCGGGACGGCTCGGGGTGCAGCCGCGTGCGCGCGGCCGGACATCTCCCGTCCGAACCCGACAGCTCACCCCGCAGGCGCCGGAGAGGAATCCCGTCATGCCTGCTCACGGTAAGCACCGCCGCCCCCGACGCCGCGCCGTCTCCCATGGACTCGCGCTGGTCGGCACAGGTGGAGTCGCCCTCGCCCTCCCGCTGATCGCCCCCGCGGCGGCCGGTGCCGCGCCCGTCTCCGGCGCCCCGGAATTCACCACCCGGGCCGTCGCCGCCCCCGCCGCTCCTGCCGCGGCCCCGGCCGCCGCCAAGGCTCCCGCCGCCCCGGCCGCCGCCCGTACCTACACCGTCGTGAGCGGCGACTCGCTTTCCCTGATCGCCCAGAAGAAGGGAATTCAGGGCGGCTGGAAGGGCCTTTACCGGGCCAACATGAGCGTGGTGGGTGACAATCCGTCACTCATTCACCCGGGCCTTGAACTGACGCTTCGTAAGGATTCCGCGAAGGCGGCTCCCGCCCAGGCGAAGAAGGCCTCCACGACCGAGCGGGCCGACCGCTCCGAGCGTCGGGCCGCCGCGCCCGCCGCCACCGGCACGGGGGCCTCCGCCGCCGGTGCCGTCCAGGCCGCCCCGGTCGCCGTCACCCAGTACGCGAACAACCTCGACGGCTGGATCCGCGAGTCGCTGGCCGTCATGGCCCAGCACGGGATCCCCGGTTCCTACGAGGGGATCCACCGCAACATCATGCGTGAGTCCTCGGGCAACCCGCAGGCCATCAACCTGTGGGACTCCAACGCGATGGCCGGCACCCCCTCGAAGGGCCTTCTCCAGGTCATCGACCCGACCTTCCGCGCCTATCACGTGCCCGGCACGTCGATGGACCCGTTCGACCCGGTCGCCAACATCACCGCCGCCTGCAACTACGCGGCCGACAAGTACGGCTCGATGGACCAGGTCAACGGGGCCTACTGACCCCGGAAGTGCCCGCTGAACCAGGAGGTGGCGAGCTCCGCCACCTCCTCCAGGGCGCCCGGCTCCTCGAAGAGGTGCGTGGCGCCGTCGACGACGGCCAGCCGGCTCTCGCAGCGCAGCAGGGACCGGGCCCGCCGGTTGAGGTCCAGGACCGGCGTGTCCCGGCCTCCCACCACCAGGAGCGTGGGAGCCCGGACCCGGGCCAGACGGTCGGCCGCGAGGTCCGGCCGGCCTCCGCGTGAGACGACGGCGGTCACCTGGGACTCGGGATCGCCCGCCGCCCACAGCGCGGCGGCCGCTCCCGTACTCGCGCCGAAGTACCCCAGCGGGAGGCCCTCGCTCTCCGGGCGCCCGGCCAGCCACTCCGTCGCGTCGGTGAGCCGGCCGGCGAGCAGCGGGGTGTCGAAGACATGCGCCCGGTCGACCGCCTCCGCCTCGGTGAGCAGGTCGAACAGGAGCGTGCCGAGTCCCGCCCTGTTGAGCGCCGCCGCGACCTCACGGTTGCGGGGGCTGCGTCGTCCGCTGCCGCTGCCGTGGGCGAACAGGACGGTGCCCAGGGCTCCCTCGGGCACGGCGAGCCGCCCGGCGAGCGTCACTCCGGCCGCCGTGGGGATCCGTACGTCCGAGTCCTGGACGACCGGGTCGTGCGCGGCCCGGTTCCGGTCCAGACAGGCGACGACCTCGGCGTCGGCGGTCTGTGAGAAGTCCCGGTAGAACTGTCCGATCGCGAAGAACTGCTCCGGCGTGTGGACGCTCACGGTCTCGTCGGCCTCGCCCCCGAGCCGGACCGTCCAGCCCCGTGGCGCGACCGGGACGGCCAGCACGATCCGCGCGGCGCCCCTGGCACGGACCACCCGGCACGCGGCGAGGGCCGTGGCACCCGTGGCCAGACCGTCGTCGACGACCAGGACCGTCCGGCCCTCCACCGGGACGGACGGTCTGCTGCCCCGGTAGCGGCGGGTCCGCTGGTCGAGTTCGGCGTGCTCGCGCCGCTCGACCTCGGCGAGACCCCGCTCGGTCACCCCGGACTCCCGCAGCACCCGCTCGTTCAGCACCCGCACACCGCCCTCGCCGAGCGCGCCCATCGCGAGTTCGGGCTGCCTGGGCACGCCCAGCTTCCGCACGAGACAGATGTCGAGCGGGGCGTCCAGGGCGTCCGCGACCTCGGCGGCCACCGGCACCCCGCCCCGGGGCAGGCCGAGAACCACGACGTCATGGCCCTTGAGGCGGTCGAGCAGGCCGGCCAGTCGCCGACCCGCGTCGGTGCGATCGCTGAAGAACATGGCCCACCGCCCATCCGTACGCACGGTTTCGGGTGAGGGAGGACGGCGTGTCCTGTCCCGTGCCCGTCCCTCCAGGGTAGGTCGCCTCTCCCGCGGCGGTCGGGTGGAGCGGAGGTCAGCGGGACTGCAGGGCGTCCAGGGCGACGGCCTGGGCTATCGCGAGACGCCGGTCGAGCTCCGGGTCGGCTATGTCGAGCACGTAGCGGTCGCGCAGACCGAAGATCTTGTCGACGGTCATGACGGTCCGCTCCTCCTCGGTGAAGTCGAAGTGGTACGGCACGATGAAGGGGATCAGGTCGGTGAAGGGCAGGAACTCCCAGGCACGGCGCAGCAGCGCGAGCCGCTCGCTCCGCTCCTGACCGGTCGTCTCCCCCGCGGCTCCCTCCCGGCTCAGGTGCCAGGTGCTGCGCAGCAGGGAGGCGCCGAAGTTCTTGCGGAAGCCGCCCAGCCGGGAGCCGGAGGCGCCGTGCACGTCGTAGCTCGCGCCGAGGTCGATGACCTGGCGGGCCTTGACGGTGAAGAGGACCTGGCGCCGGGACTCGTCGGTGTAGAAGGTGAACTGCTCCTTCAGCGCCATCCTCTTCTGGTGGGCGAAGGCCACGAGTTCGGCCTCCTCCCCGTCCGGGCCGACGGTGTGCACCAGGTAGCGGTTGGCCATGAGCGTCACCTTCTGCCGGACGAGAAAGCGGTGCTGCGTCTGCGCGAGGCCCATCGAACGTGCTCCTGCCGGTCGTGGGCGGTCCGTCGAAGGACCGCCCCCTGAGGTCGTGAGCACGATGATCCGGCGGCGAGGGGCCGCACCGCTGTCCTCGAAAGTCGTCGCCGCCGACGACGTTCGGATGAGATCCGGCGAGCCGCCGTCAGGCGGCCAGGAAGGCCTCGATGGCCTCGGCGAGGGCCTGCGGGGTCTCCTCGGGCGCGTAGTGGCCGGCGTCCTTGAGGACTTCGAGGCGCGCGTTGGGGTACCAGCGCAGCCAGGTGGCCTCCATCGCCTCGGCGCCGAGCGCGGGGTCGTGGGCGCCGACGACGAGCAGCACGGGGGTGGGGTTGTCACGGACGCGCTCGTGGAAGTCGGTGCGCGACCAGGAGTCCAGGTAGGCGCGGAAGGCGGTGGCCGAGGAGCGGCCGACGGAGCGTTCGACGAGCGTGCTCAGCCAGGAGTCGTCGTACCGGCCGCCGGTGGTGTTGTCGATGATGGCCCGCCGGTTGGCGGGTTCCTCGGCGGCTCCGGCGAAGAGCTCCCAGGTATCGCCGTCGAGGGGGAAGCCGGCCGCCGAGACGGGCGAGATGCCGATGATCGAACGGACGCGTTCGGGGGCGTCGAGGAGCATCAGCTGCGCGGCCTTGCCGCCCATCGAGTGGCCGATCACGGAGAAGGAGTCCCAGCCGAGGTCGTCGGCGACCGCGAGCGCGTCGGCCGCGACCTCCTCCATCGTGTACGCCCCCGGGTGGTCGACGGCCTCGCCGTAGCCACGGCAGTCGACGAAGGCGTAGGAGCCGGTGGCGTCGTTCAGATGGGCGCGCAACGGGGCGAAGCTGGTGCGGTCGCCGAACCAGTTGTGCAGCACGAGGGCCCGCCGGGGGCCGTCGCCTTGTACGTCGTGCGGAAGAACCCGGCCCGTCATCGTGCTCCCTGGTCATGAGGTGGTGGCGCCGCGCTCGCGCGACACCGGACGACGACCGAGTGTGACGGCGCGGACGCGCGCGGTCAACACCGTCGTCGGTGGAGGGAGAGACCCCTGTCGGCGTGGGGCGGGGCAGGGGGTCGCCGAGTCGGGATGCGGGGCCGTTCCCGACAGGGGCATCCTTGCTGTGTGACCTCGCACGGCTCGTACGGCCCCGGACCGGCGGGCGGTACCGGGCGTCCGCCCGGGAAGGGAACCGCCGACGGGCCCGCTTCGGGTGCCCTGACGTGGGCGCTCGCGGAGTCCGCGCTGCGGGTGGTGGAGGAGGTCGGGGGGTACGCGGGCGGGGTGTACCTGCGCTCGGGAACCCCCGGGCTGCTGCGGCTCGCGGTCCTCGTGGGGCTGCCGGGGCCGCTGATGCGCCCTTGGTGGCGGATGCACACAAATCGCCCCTTCCCGGTGGCGGAGGTGCACCGCTCCGGGCAGCCCGTCCACCTGGCCGACGTCGAGGAGGCCATGCGGTCCTTCCCCCAGCTGGTGGCCAGCCTGCCGTTCCCCTTCGCCTCGCTGTACGCGCCGGTGGTCGCCGGCCGTGAGCGCTACGGGGTGCTCGTGGCGCTGCGGGCTCCTACTCCGGGGGTACCGGTGGACGCGCGCGACCGGAACCGGATGACCCGGGAGGCGCTCCGCCTCGGTGGGGCCCTGTCCGGTCTGGCCCACCAGGGGACGCCGGTCGAATGGCCCGGCGATCCCGTCTGCGTCCAGCTGTCCACCGGCTCCGGGCCGCCGGTCCGGTTCGGTTCCTTCGACTGGGACCTGGACTCGAACGTGGTCACGCTGGACGAGGGGCTGCTCGGGATCCTCGGTCCGGAGGTGCGCTCCCCCTGTCCGATCGAGGTGCTGACGTCGCTCCTCGAACCTGAGGACGGGTACGCGCTGTGGGCGGCGGCCCGGCAGGCGACGGGCCCGGACGGACGCCCGGCGGTGCGCAGGATCCGGCTGAAGGGCCCCGACGGCCGCCTGCACCTCCTGGAGGTGTCCGCCAGGGCGCGGAGGGACCCTCCCGGGGCCGCGACGACCCCGGACACCACCGACGGCACGCGCGCGCGTGCCGGGGTCCGCCCGCCCCTCGGGGCGGGGCACCTGATGGGCACGCTCGTCGACCTGGGGACCGGGCTGGTCGGCTCGGACGCCACGGACCGGCTGCCGCGGGCGATCCTGGCCATGGACCGGCTGGGCCGGATCACCTACGTCAACGACCGCACGGAACGGCTGCTCGGCCGGACGCGCGGCGCGCTGGCCGGGCGGCCGCTCTGGGAGGCGCTGCCCTGGTTCGACCACCCCTTCCACGACGAACAACTGCGCGCCGCGCTCCTGTCCGGCGAGCCGATCCGCTTCCTGGCCCGACCGGAGCGGGGCCGGTGGCTGTCGGTCTCGCTGCACCCGGGGCGGGACGGGGTCACGATGGTGCTGGTCCCCGAGGAGGATCCGGCGGCTCTGGCGCACAAGTCCGGGACCGGACGGAAGCCGGAGGACGACCTCTCCTCCCCCGGTGACCGGGCCTCGGCCCTGTACCGGCCGGTGGCGCTGGCGATCGCGCTCACGGAGGCGATGACGGCCCGCCAGGTGTCGGCGGTGGTGACGGAGGAGCTGCTCCCGGCCTTCGGCGGGCGGCAGCTGGCGATCTACCTGCTGAGCGACCGGCGCCTCTACCTCGCCTGGGAGACCGGATTCCCGCAGGGGTTCCTCGAACCCTTCGACGGTGTGGCCCTGGACGCCCGGCTGCCGGGCGTGGAGACGCTCACGACCGGCAGACCGCTCTTCTTCGAGTCGATGGAGCAGCTGAGACGCTCGTACCCGGACCTGCCGCTGGACGCGGAGAGGGGGGCCAGGGCCTTCCTGCCGTTGATCGCCTCGGGCCGGCCGGTGGGCTCCTGCATCCTCGGATTCGACCAGCCGCGCGGCTTCAGCCCGGAGGAGCGGACGGTGCTCACGGCGCTCGCGGGCCTCATCGCGCAGGCCCTGGAGCGGGCGCAGCGGTACGACACGGAGGCGAAGGTCGCCCGGGGACTCCAGGACGCGCTGCTCCCGCACCGGCTGCCGGTGCGGGACGGGGTGGACACGGTGGGCCGCTACCTGCCGGGCACGCAGGGCATGGACGTGGGCGGCGACTGGTACGACGTGATCGAGACGGGGCAGGGCCGGCTGGCCCTGGTGATCGGCGACGTCCAGGGGCACGGGGTGGCGGCGGCCGCCACGATGGGTCAGCTGCGCAGCGCGGTACGGGCGTTCGCCCTGGGCGGCCACCGACCGCAGGACGTGATGCGGGGCACCAACCGGCTGCTGATCGACCTGGATCCGGGGCAGTTCGCGAGCTGCTGCTACGTCCTGCTCGACCCGGAGTCGGGGGAGATCCGGGCGGTGCGGGCCGGGCATCCGCAGCCGCTGCTGTTGCGTGCGGACGGGACGACGCAGCTCCTGGACCTGGCGGGCGGGGTGGTCCTCGGGGTGGACGACCGCGCCTCGTACCCGGTGACACGGATGAGGCTCGCACCCGGCTCGGTGCTGGCCCTGTTCACGGACGGCCTGATCGAACGGCCGGGCAGGGACATCGACGAGGGGATCGAGCGCCTGCGCCTGGCGCTGGCCGCGACCTGTTCGCTGCCGCTGGCGGAGGCGGCCGACCGGGTGATCCGGGAGGCCCGGCAGGCCACGGCCCGCCCGGACGACATCGCGCTGCTGCTCGCGGCGCGCTGGCCGGAGCACGGCTGAGGATCACCCGGTCGGTCCCGTGGCGCTGGTCGGCCGCCGGGGGCGCGGGGAGGCTGGGGGTGCCGTGCCGATCAGGCGGCCGGACGAGTCGGGGCGTGAGCCCGAGGAGGACACGTGCAGCAGGACAAGCAGCCCGAGTACGGCCCGGTGGTCTTCCGTGACCGCTCGGCCGGGTTCGCCTTTCTGACCCGGTCCACCGCGACCAGCGACCGGACCATCGAGTGGGACGACGGCAACACGTACCCCGTGGTCGACGTGGAGATCTCCTCCGAGAGCCACCCGTTCCACACGGGCACGGCGCGGACGGTGGACTCGGAGGGCCGGATCGCCAGGTTCGAACGGCGTTTCGGCGAGGAGAGCTGAGTCCCGAGGGGGGCCGGATCCCCTTTCCCGGGATCCGCTGGTGAAACTGGCCAGGAGATGGCCGGTTCGCCTTCCAGGGTGAGGTCACGAAGACGGCGGAGCGCTCGCGCTCCGCCGAGGACTCCCTGGAGGGGAACAGCTGTGATCGTGGTGACCGGAGCGACCGGAAACGTCGGACGTCCGCTGGTGGAGCTGCTGGCGGCGGCGGGTGAGCAGGTGACGGCGGTGAGCCGTCGGCCCGCCACCGGGCTGCCCGCCGGAGTGACGCACCGGCCGGGTGATCTGGCCGATGTGGCGGAGCTCAAGGGCCTGTTCGAGGGTGCGGACGCGGTGTATCTGCTCGTCGCGGGTCTCGGGGCGGAGCTGAGGCCGCGTGAGATCGTGGCGGCGGCGGTGGCCGCCGGGGTGCGGCGGATCGTGTTCCAGTCCTCGCAACTGGTGGGGACGCGGACCGGTTCCGTGTCGCACGAGATCCTGCGCGGCTTCGAGGCGGCGGTGCGTGGGTCGGGCGTCGACTGGACCGTCCTGCGGCCCGGGGGCTTCGCCTCCAACGCGGTCCTCTGGGCCGAGCGGGTGCGTTCGGCGCGTACCGTCGCGGCCCCGTTCCCCGATGTGGCCCTGCCCGTGGTGGATCCGGAGGACGTCGCCGGGGTCGCGGCGGAGGCGCTGCGCGATCCGGTGCACGCGGGGCGGACGTACGTCCTGACCGGACCGGTGGCCGTATCACCGCGTGAGCAGGTGCGGGCGCTCGCCAAAGCGGTGGGCGAACCGGTCGCGTTCGTCGCGCAGAGCGCGGGCGAGGCACGGTCCCGGCTGGTGCGGTTCCTGCCCGAGGACGCCGTGGACGGGATGCTGTCGGTGATGGGCGAGCCGAGTGCCGAGGAGCAGCGGGTGAGCCCCGACGTGGCGGGGGTCCTCGGCCGGGCTCCGCGGCCCTTCTCGGCGTGGGCGGCGCGCAACGCGCCCGCCTTCACCTGACCCGGAGCGTCGGGAGCCCTCGGCTGGGGCGGGGACGCGCGTCGCGCGGACGGTGTCCCCCGCCCCGGCCGGGTGGGTCGAGCGAGGGCGCTCGGCGCCCTCGGCTCAGCTCGGGAAGGCGATCAGGCCTTCACGATGCCGGAATCGGCGACCTTGATGGTGGCGCTGGTGGCGCCGGAACGGGAGCCGAGGCCCTCGATCTTCTTGACCAGGTCCTGGCCCTCGACGACCTCGCCGAAGACGACGTGCTTGCCGTCGAGCCAGTCGGTGACGATCGTGGTGATGAAGAACTGCGAGCCGTTGCTGTTCGGGCCGGCGTTGGCCATCGACAGCAGGAACGGGCGGTCGTGCTTCAGCTTGAAGTTCTCGTCGGCGAACTTCTCGCCGTAGATGCTCTTGCCGCCGGTGCCGTTGCCGCGGGTGAAGTCGCCGCCCTGCAGCATGAACTGCGGGATGACGCGGTGGAACGGGGATCCGGCGTAACCGAAGCCGTGCTCGCCGGTGCAGAGCTCGCGGAAGTTCTGCGCCGTCTTCGGGACGACGTCGTCGAACAGCTTGAAGGTGATCCGGCCCGCGGGCTCGTCGTTGATGGTGATGTCGAAGTAAACGTTCTCGCTCATGGGGACATCCTGTCATTAGTCACGTACGGCGCGCGCACGGGCTGCCTCCTCCCGAGTCACGGCGTGCCGGTGCCCCGCGGCCCGTCGGGGGCGCGGGGCACCGGTCGCCGGGTGGGACACGGGTCAGAGGAGTCCGCCGGTCGCGGGGGCGGGGAGGGTGCCTCCGGCGCCCTCGACGGTGTCCTGGAGGACGGTCTCGACGCCCTGGTCCTCCTGGAGGAGGCCGGTGGCTCCGCCCAGGGGGCTCTCGGCGGCGCTGGCCTGCGGCGCGGGAGTGACGAGGGCGGTGACGACGCCTGCGGCGAGGGAGGCGATGGCGAGCATGCTGCGCTTCTTCATGACCGGGTCAACTGCTGAACGCCCGAGGAGTTACGGCCGTCGCCGGATCCGGACGAGGAGCAGCAGGGCGGCGGGGAGGCGTGGCCGGTCGTCGGGGCGGGCGGCGGTGAGGACGCCGACCGGGACCCGGAGCTGTAGCAGGGGGAGGGCGATCACGGCCCAGGCGAGGGTGGCGGGTCCCGTTCCGCCGCCACCGTGCCAGACGGCGGCCTCGACGACCTGGTGGGCGCCGAGGAGCAGGGGCAGGGCGGCGAGTGGCGCGTCCCCCGGTCGGCGTACGGAGGCGAGGGAGGCCACGCCGACGGCACCGATCCCGAGGCCGGCCCAGAGGTCGGCCGTGACACTCCAGCACATAGCGCACTTTTTACCCCATTCAGGGTGGAACCGTACGGTTACGGACGGCCCCCACCCCCGTACCCCTTGCTCAGTCGCCCTCGGAGCCGGTCTCCAGGTACAGCGGCGTGCCCGTCCTGCGGGCCCGGTCGATCCCCGCGAGGCGGGCGAACTCCCGCGGCTCCATCTCCCGCTCCCACTCGTCGAGGGTGCGCAGGCTGTACTCGCTGTGCTCCTCGGGGTCGAGGACGACACCGGCGATCTGCTCGTCCGTCAGCTCTCCGCCGTCGAAGACGAAGCCGATGTGGTTGGCGGGCCAGTCCTCGCCCCGGTCGGTGACGAAGTGGGTGCCGAGGAGGCGTGGCTCGCCGGTGAAGGTGATGCCGGTCTCCTCGTGGCACTCGCGCACGGCCGTCTCCCAGGGGGTCTCCCCCGGGTCCATGTTCCCGCCGGGCCACTGCCACAGTTCGGTGCGGTAGGTGGCGCGGAGCTGGAAGGGGCGGCCCCGGGTGTCGGTGAAGTAGAGGCAGGCGTACGCCGTCGCTCTCGGCAGGGTCGCGACGTACTCGACGGGCGGCAGCCAGATGTTCGCCATGGGCGGCTCTCCTTCGACGGGCCGATGGGATCGTCCCCATCCAAGCGGTCCGGGAGGCCGCGACCGACCGCTAGGGGGCGCGTCACCGGATCGTGTGATCACTTCCCGGCCGGACGTCTTCGCGCCGCCGCCGTCCGGAGCGCCCCGGTCAGCCGGCAAAGACCAGGCCCGCCTCGTACGCGATGATCACCAGCTGCACGCGGTCGCGGGCGCCCAGTTTGGCGAGCAGCCGGGTCACATAGGTCTTGGCGGTGGCGACGCTGATGTGGAGTTCGGCGGCGACCTCCGTGTTGGAGAGGCCCCGGCCCACCAGGGTGAGCACCTCGCGCTCGCGGTCGGTGATCCCGTCGGTACGGCGTCCGGGCGCGGCGGGGACGGCCCTCGGGCGGTCGGTGAACTCCTTGATGAGGCGCCGGGTGACGCTGGGGGCGATGAGGGCGTCCCCCGAGGCCACGACGCGGATGGCGGCGAGGATGTCGTCGAGAGCCATGTCCTTGACCAGGAAGCCGGAGGCGCCCGCGTGGAGCGCGCCGTACACGTGGTCGTCGTCGTCGAAGGTGGTGAGGACGACCACGCGGGCGCCGGTGGGGCCCCCGGTGATGAGGCGGGTCGCCTCGATGCCGTCGGTGCCGGGCATGCGCAGGTCCATGACGACGACGTCCGCGCCGGTCTCCTCGACGAGCCGGACGGCCTGGGCGCCGTCCGCCGCCTCGCCCACGACGACGAGATCGGGCAGGTCGGTGATGACCATCCGGAGCGCGGCGCGCACCAGCGGCTGGTCGTCGGCGAGGAGGACCCGGACGGGCCGCTCGGTGGTGGTGTCGCTCATCGGACGGTGGCTCCTGCGGGTAGGGGAAGGCGGGCGGTGACGCGGTAGCCGCCACCGGGGCGGGGCCCGGCGGTGAACTCTCCGCGCAGCAGGCCGACGCGCTCCCGCATCCCGGCGAGGCCGTAGCCGGACCCGTCGCCGGAACGGGTCAGGTCGTGGTTCTGCTCGCGGTCCCTGCCGTGGGCGGGGCCGCGGTCCTCGACGGTGACGACGAGGGCCTCGGGGTCCCGCTGGTCGACGGTGACCGTGCAGGAGTCGGCGCCCGAGTGCCGCAGGACGTTGGTGACGGACTCCTGGACGACGCGGAAGGCGGAGAGGTCGATCTCCTGCGGAAGGGTGCGGGGCGCTCCGACGCGGTGGACGGCGACGCGGAGCCCGGCGGCGGCGGTGACCTCGGCGAGCCGGTCCAGGACGGCGAGGCCGGGCATCTCGGGGAGCCCCGTGGCCTCGTCGGGGTGCGCTCCGGCGGCGCCGGACTCCTCGGTGCGCAGGGCGCCGAGCATGCGGCGCAGTCCGGCGAGGGTCTCGCGGCTCGCCGTCTCGATCTCCACGAGGGCCTGCCGGGCCTGCTCGGGCTGCGTCTCGATGACGCGGCGGGCGGCGCCGGCCTGGAGGGCGACGATGCCGATGCTGTGGGCGACCGAGTCGTGCATCTCGCGGGCGATGCGGAGCCGTTCGGTGGTGACGGCCCGGGCGGCGGTCTGGGCGCGGGTCCGTTCGGCGTACGTCCTGCTCTGGTGTTCCGAGCGGCCGAGCAGCCAGGCGACGGCGGCGGTGAGGGCGACGGCCAGCGCGCCGGTGGTGCCGACGCTCCACCCCGAGAGCAGCCGGACCGCGAGGTAGACGACGACGGGGCCGAGGGCGAGCAGGAGCGCCCGGCCGGCCTCGCGGGGCGGGCGGGAGGCGGCGATCGCGTAGAGGGCGACGTCCACGGCGAGGTACTGCGCGAACGGGATGGCGGTGACGCCCAGCGGGGTGCTGCCGATGACCGCGGCGACCAGGAGGTACCGGAGTGCCGCCGCCGGACGGCGGGTCAGGAGCACGCTGCCGCGCAGGGCGAGGGCGGTGGCGAGCAACAGCATGGTGAGGCCGTCCCAGCGCAGGATGACGATCCCCGGCAGCACGTCGGCCTCCTCCTGGCCGGGCAGCCGGATCCGCAGCAGGGCGGTGAAGAGCAGGCCCGCGAGCCAGGCGGTCGCGGTCCACCCGCCGGGGGTGACCCTCCTGAGGAACGGTACGGACGGGGTGGCGGACATGCGGTGATCGTAGAGGGAGGGCGGGGCCGCGGTCATCGGACCCGGGGTGTACGACCGGGGGTGACAGGTGGGTGGTCAGAGAGCCGCCGGACGGTCGCGGCGCAGGCGGCGCCGGATGAGGTGCTCGTGGACCAGACGCCCCACCAGGGCACCTCCGTACACGACGAAGCCGACGCCGACCAGCCAGGACTGGAGGACCAGGACGGTGCCGAACTGGCCGTACGTCACGGCGTTCGAGGCGATGAGCGGAGAGAACACCAGCTGGGAGAAGATCCGCAGACCGAGGAGCCCGAGCGCGGTGAGGACGGCGCCCGGGGCGAGGGCGCGCCAGCGGATCCGGCCGCAGAGCAGGAAGCGCTGCGACCACCAGAAGAAGAAGAACGTGCCGATGAGGTCGGCGATCGCGACGAGGGCGGTGGTCGTGGCCGGGGAGTCGGCGGGGGCGGGCGTGGCGACGAAGAGGAGGAGGCAGGCGACGAGGACGGCGAGCCAGACGACGTGCCGCCACATGGTGTGCCAGCGGGCCGTGGGAAGGTCCCAGACCCGTTCGTACCCGGTCTGTACGGCCGATCCGAAGGTGACGCCGAAGGCGGCGAGGGCGGCGAGACCGAAGGCGGTGGTGCGCTGCAGGGCCGCGCCCGGCTGGCCGAAGAGGCGCTCGACCTCCTCCTCGGAGACCTCGGAGACGCCGAGGCCCTGCACGAGCCAGCGGGCGAATCCCCGGCCGCTGGCGAGGTCGGCCGCGGCGACGACGATGAGCAGGGGCACGAGGGTGAGCAGGCTGAGCGCCGCGAAGCCCATGGCGCGGTGCATGAGTTCCATGGCGCGGCCCCGGTTCCAGGCGAGCCCGACGGGCGACGCCTGGACCTGGGCGTACCACCGCTGGAGCCAGTGGCCGTGTTCGGTGGGGGCACCGTCGTGCGGCGGACCGGGTGTGGAGGGCATGCCTCGTGAGGTACCCGGCCGGGCGCCGGGGCATCGCGGGGGTGCCGCCGAACGGGTGCCGGGCGGGGCGCGGAGGGCGGCGGGGGGCTCGCCCGTCCACCCGGCTGTCTCGGGGGTCAGGGACGGAGCGGGCGGGCTCCGGGGCCGGGGCGGACGGTGACGTCACGGGTGGTCAGGGTGGCCTGTTCGTCGCCCTCGCACAGGACGGCGACGCGCACGGGTGCTCCGCAGTCGGTGTGCCGGATGTCGAGGACGGGGCCGTCGGGGTCCCCCGTGTGGGTGTCGCCCCACTGCTTGAGGGCGAGGAGCACGGGCCAGAGGTCGAGGCCCTTGGGGGTGAGCCGGTACTCGGAGCGGGTCCGGGCGCCGGGTTCGCGGTACGGCTCCGCCCGCAGCACGCCGGCCGTGACCAGTTTGCGCAGCCGGTCGGCGAGGACGGCCTCGGACAGCCCGAGGTGGCGGCGGAAGTCGTCGTAGCGGCGGACGCCGTTGAAGGCGTCCCGCAGGATCAGCAGGGTCCACTTCTCGCCCACCAGGTCCAGGGTGCGGCGGACCGAGCAGTTCTCCGTGTCCGTCTCCAGCCACTTCATCGTCACACTGTAGCCACCTGACTGCGTCGTTGACAGTCAGCTGTCGCGAAGGCTAGCTTCGCCGTACAGAGCCAGCTGCGGGTCAGCCGGCCACGGCGGGCGGAGAGTGGTCATGGGGCGGTCGCGCACGGTCGAGTGGGAGGACCCCGGAGCCACCGCGCGGGCCGCGGGCTCGATGGCGGGCCTCGACTTCCTGCGGGAGATGGTGGCGGGACGGCTGCCCGGACCCCCGATCGCAGCACTCCTCGGCTTCGGACTGGAGGAGGTCGAGGACGGGCGCGCGGTGTTCGTCCTGGAGCCGGGCGAGGAGCACTACAACCCGATCGGCAGCGTGCACGGCGGTGTGTACGCGACCCTGCTCGACTCGGCGGCCGGCTGCGCGGTCCACTCGACGCTGCCGAAGGGCACCGCGTACACCTCGCTCGACCTGTCCACCCGCTTCCTCCGGCCCGTCACCACCGCCACCGGCACGGTGCGCGCGATCGGCACGGTGCTGTCGCGCGGGCGCAGGACCGCGCTCGCCGAGGCGGGGCTGTACGACGCGGAGGACCGGCTGCTCGCCCACGCGACCAGCACGTGCATGCTGTTCCCCCTGCCGGCGGAGGGTTCCGGGAGTACGCGCGCGTAGGCGCGGGAGTACAGCAGGAGTGCGCCGGAAGAACGCGGGTACGCCGGGCGCACGCGCGCGGAGGGAGGGCCGGCGCCCCGGTACCGTCCGGCTCAATTGCCGTCCGGCTCAGCGGATTCCGGTGACCGGACGGGTCCGGGTGCAGCCGTCCGGCGCCACGTCGGGGACACCGTTGGCCTGGAGCGCCGCGCTCACCAGGGTCGCGAGCAGGTCGATGTCCGAACCCATGTCCAGGCGGACCGTCACCCAGCCGGAACCCGCGCGCAGGCGCACCGCGCTGGACCCGAGGAGCGCCGGGCGCAACTTCGCGACCATGGCGCGGGTGAGATGGACGTCCGCCTCGTGTTCACCGTGGAAATGCACGATCTCCTGCGTCGCGGTGCCCAGTCCGAGCTCGGCGCCGCAGTGGGCGCGGCCGGGGGTCAGCGAGGGCCAGCTCGTCAAGCGTTCACTGGCATGCCTGGCCGTGTTCATATGGAGGAGCGTGCCGGGCACGGGGCCCCGTGCACAAGCATCCTGCCGAAGAATCCCGCGCAGACCTGAAACGTGGTGCCCGCAGGGCGGCTGTGACCGTGCGTCACGGCGGCGGGTGGGAATGATGTGACGCGGTGTCACTGGGGTGCACGTGCGCGGATGCGGGCCGCGAGCACGGCCACGTCGTCCTCGGCACCGTGCGCGCCGAGACGGCTGAGCACCTCGTCGACGACCTGACGGGGCCCGGAGTCCGGCGGGAGCCGCAGGGCGGCGAGGCGGGCGAGCGAGACGTCGATGTCCTCCCCCCGCCGCTCGACGAGGCCGTCGGTGAAGATCAGCAGGGTGTCGCCGGGGGCGAGCGGGCGGGTGGTCGGTTCGTAGCCTCCGACCCCGGTGCCCAGGGGCGGGCCCACCGGGAGGTCGACGAGTTCCGCCGAGCCGTCCGCGCCGAACACCACGGGCGGCAGGTGTCCGGCGCTGGCGAAGGTCGCGGCGGAGCGGGCCGGGTCGACGCGGACGAGGAGACAGGTGGCGGGGCGGCGGGACGCGTCCTCGGCGACCACCGAGTCGAGGTGGCGCAGCACCCGGTGGGGTGGCAGGTCGGTCGCGGCGACCTCCCGGAGGGCCGTGCGGTAGGCGTTCATGTCGACGGCCGCGTCGAGGCCGTGGCCCATCACGTCGCCGACGACGAGGAGACTCCGCCCGAAGTGGAGCCGTACGGTCTCGAACCAGTCGCCGCCGACGAGGGCGCGAGGGCCGGCGGGGAGGTAGCCGCCGGCGATCTCCAGGTTGGGGTGCGGCCGGCCCGGTTCGGCGACGAGGGCGCGCTGGAGGTGGAGGGCGGTGTCCTCGGTGGCGGCCAGACGGCGGGCGTGGCCGAGGTGCCGGGCCGCGAGCCGGGCGGCGTGGTGGAGGAGGGCCGCCTCGTCGGCGGAGAAGGGGTCACCGCCGGTGCGGACGAGACCGACCACCCCGAGCGGCTCCTCGTCGTCGTGCACGACGAGCGGGGCGGAGAGGCGGTGGGTGGCGGCGGGCGGAGTGGGGTCCTGGCCCGGGGGCTCCGCCTGGGCCACGCGGCGGGTCGGGGTGCCCGGGGTCGTCAGCAGGTCCACCGTCGTGGAGGCGCGCAGGTGGCGGGCGGCGAAGGCGGCGAGTTCCCGGCAGGTGCTCGTCTCGTCGAGCGTCGTGCCGATCTCGCCGATCGCCTGCTCCATGGCCCGCACCCTGGTCAGGAGGGCCTCGTCCCGTTCCGCCACGACACCTCCACCGCCGCGCGGTCCCCGGGTGGCGTACCCGGTCCCCCCATTGCACCAGTGGGTGGCGCCCCGCGCACGGTACGGAGCTCGCGCGGGACGGTTGTGCGACGGTGCTCGATCTGATCAGCTACAGCAGAGGCTACTGGCCAGTAAGAGATTCCGCTCCCCGGGGGGGACCGCCATGACGACCGGATTCTTCAGCTCCGTCGACGACGTCGCCGAACGGCTCGCCACGACCGGCTACCTCGCGTCACCCGCCGTCGCCACCACCGTCTTCCTCGCCGACCGCCTCGGCAAGCCGCTGCTCGTCGAGGGCCCGGCCGGGGTCGGCAAGACGGAGCTGGCCAAGGCGGTCACCGAGGTGACGGGCGCGCGCCTGGTCCGGCTGCAGTGCTACGAGGGCGTCGACGAGTCCCGCGCGCTGTACGAGTGGAACCACGCCAAGCAGCTGCTGCGGATCACGGCCGGAAGGGGCGAGTCCTGGGACGAGACGCGCACCGACATCTTCGGCGAGGAGTTCCTGCTCCCCCGGCCGCTGCTCACCGCGATCCGTTCCGAGGAGCCGACCGTGCTCCTGATCGACGAGACCGACAAGGCCGACGTCGAGGTCGAAGGCCTGCTTCTGGAGGTCCTCGGCGACTTCCAGATCACGGTGCCCGAGCTCGGCACGATCACGGCGACCCGGCGGCCGTTCACGGTGCTCACCTCGAACGCGAGCCGCGAACTCTCCGAGGCGCTGCGCCGGCGCTGTCTCTTCCTGCACATCGGCTTCCCCGAGGAGGAGCTGGAACGCCGCATCGTCACCCTCAAGGTCCCCGGCCTCGACGCCGCGCTCGCCGGGTCCGTCGTGCGGGTCGTGGGGGCGCTGCGCGCGATGGACCTGCGGAAGGTGCCGTCCGTCGCGGAGACGATCGACTGGGCCCGCACCCTGCTCGCGCTCGGTGCGGACCGCCTCGACGAACGGGTCGTACGGGAGACCCTGGGCGTCCTCCTGAAGCACCAGGAGGACATCGTGAAGGCCGCGGCCAAGCTCGATCTGGAGGCGGTGTGAGCCACGGGGACACCCCGGCCGCACCGGCGGCGCCCGCCGGGCGGCTCACCGGTCTCGTGGGGGCGCTGCGCGCCCACGGGTTCCGGATCGGGACGGGCGAGACCGTGGACGCCGGGCTGGCCCTGGAGGCGGTGGGGTTCACGGACCGGGCTCGGGTGAGGGAGGCGCTGGCGGCGACCCTGCTCCACGGTGAGGGACAGCGCCCGGTGTTCGACCAGGTCTTCGACCTGTACTTCCCGCTCGGTCACACCGGGGCGGCGGAGACGTACGAGAACACCCCGGCGGATCTCGCCGCGCTCCGCGAGCGCCTCGCGGAGGCCCTCACCGCCGGTGACGGCGCGGCCCTGGACCGGCTGGCCGCCGAGGCGGTGGGCGGCTTCGGCGGGTACGGCTCCGGGCCGGAGTCGGACGGCTGGTCCTCGTACCAGACGCTCTCCCGGCTGCGCCCCGAAACCCTGCTCGCCCGCGTACGGGAGCGGCTGCGGGCGGCCCCCGGGGCGGCGGAACCCGACTTCGCCGAACGGCTCCTCGACGACGAGATCCGGCGCCTGATCGAGGCCTTCCGCGAGCGGGTGCGGACCGAGGCCCGACGGCGCGTCGCCGAGCGGCGGGGCCGTGACCCGGTCGCGCGCCGGGCGGTCGCGGGGACGGCGGACTCCGTCGACTTCCTGCTGGCCGGGCGGGCGCAGCTGGACGAGCTGCGGCGTACGGTACGGCCGCTGGCGCGGAAGCTGGCCACCCGGCTCGCGGCCCGGCGGCGCCGGGCCGCGCGGGGGGAGATCGATCTGCGGCGGACGCTGCGCCGCTCGCTGGCGACCGGAGGTGTGCCGGTGCGTCCGGTGCTGCGGCGGCGCCCTCCCCGGCGGCCGGAGCTGGTCCTGCTCTGTGACGTGTCGGGGTCGGTTGCCGGGTTCGCCCAGTTCACGATGTTGCTGGTGCAGGCCCTGCACGACCAGTTCAGCCGGGTGCGGGTGTTCGCCTTCGTCAACCGGGTGGACGAGGTGACGGGGCTGATCGCCCGGGGCTCGGCGGACCCCGCGGGACTCGGTGACCGCATCCTCGCGGAGGCGGAGCTGACCGGCTGGCACGGGCAGAGCGACTACGGGACGGCGCTCGGCGAGTTCGCCGACCGGTACGCGGAGGCCCTCGGCCCGCGCACGGTGGTCTTCGTCCTCGGGGACGCCCGCACCAACGGCTCCGACCCGAACCTCGCGGCGCTGCGGCGGATCGCCGACCGGGCCCGCCGGGTCCACTGGCTCAACCCCGAGCAGCCCTCGCTGTGGGGCACGGGGGACTCGGTGGCTCCGGCCTACGCCGGGCTCGTCGAGATGCGCCCGTGCCGGAACGCCCGTCAGCTCGGGGCGCTGATCGGCAGGCTGCTGCCGGTGTGAGGCTCCGCGCGTGCTCGGCGAGGCGCTCGCGGAGCGCGGACTGCCGCGCGGCGCGCGCCCTCCGGCCCTGACCAGGGACTCGGCTGTACGGCGGGCGGCGCCGCGAACTAGCGTGACCCCCATGGAACTCTTGGGAGAGATCACCGCCGACCGTCCGCTGCTCGTCCTCGCCGTCAAGGAGGAGGCGCAGTTCCTGGAGACGGATCTGCCGGTGCTGCTGACCGGCATGGGCAAGGTGAACGCGGCGACCGCCCTCGCCTCCGCTCTCGGACGGGGCCCGCGGCCGTCCGGGATCGTGAACCTGGGGACGGCCGGAGCGCTGCGGCCCGGTATGACCGGGACCCACGTGATCGGCACCGTGGTCCAGCACGACTTCGACGGCCGGCTGCTCGCCACGCTGACGGGCGAGTCGTACGGGGCTCCGCTGACGCTGCCGGACGGCGGTGACACGGTCCTGGCCACCGGGGACACGTTCATATCCGACGAGATCGCCCGGGCCCGCCTCGCGGAGCAGGCGGCCCTCGTCGACATGGAGGGGTACGCCCTCGCGCACGCCGCCGGGATCGCGGGGGTGCCGCTGCGGATCGTGAAGCACGTCAGCGACGAGGCCGGGGAGGGTGCCGCGCGCACCTGGCGTGAATCGGTCGCCGAGTGCGCGCGGGTCCTGGCCGACTGGGCGGAGGAGAACACCCCGTACCGCTCCTGAGCACGGAGCCTCGTACGGCCCGGTCAGCGGTGCTGGAAGTGGACCTCCGGGTTCGCCGGGGACGGGCCGTCGAGCACCGGGCGGGAGAGGCCGCGCAGGTGCTGGTCGAAGAAGGCGGCCACGTACGTCCGGGTGACGCCGACGGCGCGGTCGGCGGGCAGTTCGGGCTGGGGCAGGCCGAAGTGCCGTGAGATCACGGGCCCGTCGGAGAACGAGAAGTGGTCGGATCCGGCCACGGTGACCCAGCGCTTCCACCCGTCGAGCGCGGTCCACGTCGTGTCCCAGGTGGTGTCGATCCCCCCGGGCAGGTGCATGCCTTCGTGGGTCCCGAGCATCATGAACGGGCGGCCTCGCAGGCCCTCCGCGGGGAGCTCCTCCCAGAAGGATCCGTCCATGTTGATCCCGGCGTCGATGCGCCGGTCGGCCACCATCGCACTGGCCGCGCTCGCCCCGCCGATGGAGTGGCCGGCCATGCCGATCCGGCGCTCGTCGATCACGTCGGAGTACCGCCAGACGGGCCGGGGCCCGGTGAGCCGGTCCAGGACGTACTTCATGTCGGCGGCGCGGGTCGAGGTGACCACGCTGCCGTGCACCCCGTCCTCGTCGAGTGCCTCGCAGGCGACGCAGGTGAGGGTACGGCCGCCGGGGAGGCTGATCCCGTACGACTCGTAGGCGTGGTCGACGGAGGCGACGACGTAGCCGCGGGAGGCGAGGTCCTCGGCGAGATGGGTGAGCGTCCAGCGGGAGACGCTGAAGCCCGGTGAGAGCAGCACGAGGGGGCGTCGGCCCGGCGCGGGGCGCGCGTCGGTCCTGCTGTGGGTGCGCGTCCGGGCGAGTACGTCACCGGAGACGCCGGGCCCGAGCTGTTCGGCGAGCAGCCTCGCCTCCTCCCGCGTGGCGTACGGGGCGGTCCGTCCGCGGCCGTCGCGCGCGGCCGGGTAGTGGAGCGTGACCATGAGCGCGCGTCCGTCGGCGCTCGGAACCCACGGGTCGGTGCGGGACCGGTCGACGAGCGGCAGGATCGTGCTGCCGATCGAGTACGGCCCGGTGGGCGCCGGCAGCGAGGCCCGGGTGACGCCCGGTGTGACGGCCTCGGTCGGGGCGGCGTCGCGAAGGAGGGCGAGGGGCGAGCGCGGGGCGGATTCCCAGGCCGTCGTGGCGCCGGGAGCCGAGACCGTGGCCGGTCCGGGGGCTGCGGAGGCCGGGCCCGCCGTCGCGAGGGCGGCGGGTAAGGCGAGAGAGCAGGCGAGGAGAACGGCCGCTGCCGCTCTGGTGTTTCGGATCATGAGGTCACGCTAGGGGCGGGGAACGGTCGACGCGTCCCACTGCGGGCCAATGTTCCGTCCGACCAGCGAAGGATGCGCACGACGGCTCGACGGTGGTGAGATGTCGCCGCCCCGGGCCTCCTTCCGCGCCCCGGGGCCAACTCCCGCGCCCCCGGCGTCCGTCCGCCCGCCCACCCCCCGGAACGGCCTTGACAGCGCCGAAGGCCGCCTGCCTAAGCTGAGGCTCCCTCCGGACACGGACGGGATCGGGCAGGACCTGCGGGGAGGCGGACGTGCGCGTAGCGATCGCGGCGCCGCGCGGCCCCCGTCCCGGCCTCCGGGTGGCCCGGCTGTTCTGCCGTCGGCACGTCGACCTCTGCCGTACCTGTTCGGCCATCTGTCCTTCCTTCCGCGCCTGACCCGCCCCGCGTGGGTCCGCGCTTCTGCCGACATCCCGCAGCAGGCCCCGTGGGCCCGCCGCGCGCTCCTGTCTTCCGGAAGGACCTCCCATGCCCCGCCCTGCCCTGCGCCTGGCCGTCGAGATCGACGGTGACGGCGCCCATCCGGCCGCGTGGCGCCGTGCCGCGCACTCCCCCGGCGAGCTGCTGACCCCGCGTCGGCTCGGCCGGGTCGCGGCCGTCGCCGAGAACGCCGGGTTCACGCTGGTCACCCTTGACGACTCGATCCTGCCGCCCGGCCGGGGCGCCGATCCGGTGGGCCGGATCGGCGCGGTGGAACGGGCCGCGTTCGTGGCCGCGTCCACGAGCGTCCTCGGGGTGGCTCCGGTGCTCGCGACCACCTACGCCGAACCGTTCCACGTCTCCTCGCAGCTCTCCTCGCTCGACCATGTCTCGGCGGGCCGGGCGGGCTGGGTGGTGGGGGTCGAGGACGACCCCGGGGCCGCCCGGGCGTGGGGACGGCCGCGGGTCGAGGGGTCCGAGGCGCTGGCCCGCGAGGCCCGCGACGGACTCAGGGTCGTACGGGACCTGTGGGACTCCTGGGAGGACGACGCGGTGATCCGGTCGGTGTCCACCAGCCGCTACCTGGACCGGTCCCGGCTCCACTCCATCGACTTCACCGGTGAGACGTACTCGGTGAAGGGTCCCTCGATCGTGCCGCGCCCGCCGCAGGGCCGGCCGGTGGTCCTCGCCCGCCCCGGTCTCGTACCGGCCGAGCTGACCGATGTGGCGCTGGTCGGCGGTGGCACCGCGGCCGAGGTCGTGGACGCCGCCGCGGCCGCCACCGGCGACGGCGCGTCACCGCTCGCCTTCGCCGAGATCGAGGTAGCCCTCGACACCCCGCGCGAGACGGCGCGGGAACGGATCGCCGACCTGGAGCGGTACGCCCCGTGGGCGCCCCGCCCGGACCGGCTGCGGTACACCGGCTCCCCCGCCGGCCTGGTGGAGCTCCTGGCGGAGCTGAGCGGGCGGGTCGACGGGGTGCGGCTGCGTCCGCTCGTGCTCGACGAGGACCTGGCCGTGCTCTCCCGGCTCGTCCTGCCCGAGCTGTTCGTCCGGCGGCTCGCGGCCCGGCCGCTGCCCGCCACCACCCTGCGTACCTCCCTGGGCCTGGCCCGGCCCCTCAGCCGCTTCACGACCGACGGTGCCGCCGCGCTCGTCCGGGAGGAGAACCGATGACCCGCACCGATCCGGCCGACGTCCCCCGCCCGGACGCCCAGCTGCACTTCGGGGTGTTCTTCCAGGGTGTCAACCACTGGACGATCTGGTCGGACCCGTCGAGCGGCTCCCAGATCGACCCGGCCTCCTTCCTGCGGGTGGCGCGGACCGCCGAGCGCGGGCTCTTCGACGCCTTCTTCCTCGGGGACGGTCTGCGGCTGCGCGAGTCGGAGGGCGGCATCCACGAACTGGACGTCGCGGGCCGCCCGGACTCGATCACCCAGCTGTCGGCGCTCGCCGCCGCGACCGAGCGCATCGGGCTCGTCTCCACCTCCAACACCACCTACAACGAGCCGGTCGATCTCGCCCGGCGGCTCGCCGGTCTCGACCTCCTCTCGGGCGGCCGGGCCGGCTGGAACGTGGTGACCACGCACAACGCCTGGACCGGGGAGAACTTCCGGCGGGGCGGCTACCTCGACCACGCGGACCGCTACCACCGCGCCGAGGAGTTCCTGTCGCTCGCCCGCGCCGTCTGGAACAGCTGGGCGGAGGACGCGGCGGCCGGTTCCGCCGAAGCACGCTCCTGGTCGGTGCCGGAGGCGGTGGGACGCGTACGGCACCGGGGCGCCCAGTTCGACGTCGACCTGGCCCCGACCCTGCCGCGCAGCGCCCAGGGGCATCCGGTGATCTTCCAGGCGGGCGACTCGGGGGACGGCCGCGAGTTCGGGGCACGCAACGCCGACGTCATCTTCTCCGCGCACGGTACGGACTTCGACGACGCGCTCGCCTTCGCCGAGGACATCCGGCGCCGGCTGCGCGCGGCGGGCCGCGCCGAGGACGCGCTGCGGATCCTGCCGGGGACGGAGATCATCATCGGGGCGACCGAGAAGGAGGCGGAGGAGAAGGCCCGCTGGGTCCGCCTCTCCCAGGTCACGCCCGCGGTGGCGCTGGGCATCGCGAGCAGGCTGTGGGGCTTCGACCTGTCCGGGCGGGACGCCGACGGGCCGCTGCCCGCCGAGGATCCGGTGGTCGCCCAGGACAAGGGGACCTTCGGGACCCGTTGGGTGGAGGACCCCCGGGCGGTGGTGGCAAGGTGGCGGGCGAAGGCCGAGGCCAACGGCTGGTCGCTGCGCGAGACGGTGATCGAGCTCGGTCCGCAGCAGCGCGGGCACGTGGGCACACCGGCCGGGCTCGCCGAGAAGTTCGCCCGGTTCGTCCGGCACGGGGCCGTCGACGGCTTCAACGTCACGCCGTACCTGGTTCCGGACGGGCTCGACGACATCGTGGAGCTGCTCGTGCCGGAGCTCCAGGAGCGGGGCGTGTACCGGTCCGCGTACACGGGCACGACCCTCCGGGAGCATCTGGGGCTCGCCCCGGCGGTGTGACACGTCGGCGGACGGGGGCGCGGCCTGGGTCCGCGCACCCGTCCGCCGTCCGCTTCCGGGAGGTCAGCCGAGCGGCAGTTCCAGGAAGGACGGCTCGCCCTCCGGGGATCCCACGACCGTCTGCGTCCAGGTGACGGACGCGTCGCCGTACAGCGGGTCCTTGCTGTCGACGACCAGCATCAGCCGGTGCCCGTCGGCGATGTCGTACGCGGCGGCCTGGAGGTTCCAGGTGACGGTGGTGTCCTGTTCGGGCGTCAGGCC
This sequence comes from Streptomyces sp. Qhu_M48, assembly GCF_051305195.1. NCBI lineage: Bacteria > Bacillati > Actinomycetota > Actinomycetes > Kitasatosporales > Streptomycetaceae > Streptomyces > Streptomyces sp. Qhu_M48. The sequence continues at coordinate 4,441,688 of NZ_CP195432.1, forward strand.
GTACACGTTGAGCGGCTCGTGGCTGATGATCCGGGCCGTGTCGTCCTCGGACACGTCCAGGAGGTGGGCGTACAGGCTGGCGGACGTGGCGGTGGAACGGACGGTGAGCCGCAGCCGCGGGATGCCGCGGACCCGGCGACCGGCGGCCCCCTCACCGGCGGCCCCCTCACCGGCCGCGCTCTCCCCGGCCGGCCCCTCGCCGGCCGCCCTCTCGTCGGCCGCCCTCTCGCCGTCGGGCGAGACCAGCGGGTCGGTCGTCCAGGCGACCGCGTGCCTGCGGTCGATCTTCCGGGTGTCGTAGATCTTGGGATTGCCCGCCCACTCCGCCTGACCGGTCTTCATGATCGCGTCCATGGCGGTGGCCTCGGTGTCCACGCCCGCGAGGAACGCCCGCCGCCAGCCGGTCACCTCCACCTCGGGCGCCCCGCCGCCGGTGGGGACGAGCCGCCCGTCGGCGCCGCCCGCGCCGTCTCCGGTGAGGCCGAACACCTCCGTGTCGCGGGTGACCTCGCTCCAGTCCGGGCTGGTCTCCCGGCGGGCGGGCGTGACGATCCTGTTCTCGCCCGTCGGCTCACCGGTCCCCGGGTCCAGGACCGGTTCCGTCCCGTACGTGAACATCACCTGGTTGCAGACCTGCGGCCACTCCTCCACACCGTTGCGCTCGCCCTTGAGGTGGTGGTCGAGCCAGGCGTACGCCTCCGCCATGGGGAGGTTGACCTCGCCGGGCGTGGCGGGCGGACCGATGAGCGCGGGACCCTCGGGCGCGGCGTGGTCGCCGATCCACAGGTTGAGCCGCTTGGGCACGTCGAGGCCGTTGAAGGTCTCCAGGGTCTGGTTGACCGCGAAGAGGCTCTCGTGCCAGGTGTTGGAGAAGAAAGTGGGCGTGCGGTTGTCGTTGGTCAGGTGGAGGTACGACTCGGGGGCGCGGAGCCGGCCCCACTCGACGACGGTGTCCAGGTTCCGGTCGGCCTGGAAGTCGGCGAGGATCCGCTGGTTGTCCTCGTCGAACTTGGTCTCCACCGGCCCGCCGGTCAGGGCGAGAAGGGCCTTCACGGCCGCGAGGTGGCGGGTGTTGTTGTCGTACAGGCTGGTCGCGAGGTTGCCCCAGGTGCTGAGGGCCACGACGGCGGCGACCCGGTCGTCGTGGGCGGCGACCAGCTGGCTGATGCCGGAGCCGTAGGACTCGCCCATGAAGCCGATGACGCTCGGGGCGAAGCGGTCGACGGCGAAGTCGACGACGGCCGAGCCGTCGGCCCAGTCGTGGGGTCCCGCGACGTCGACGAAGCCGCTGGAGGTGGACGGCAGTCCGGGGATGCCGAGGCCACGGGGGGTGTAGGCGAGGACGTGGTAGCCCTTGCGGGCGAGGACGAGGTACGACCAGAGGAACAGCGGCCAGCCGAAGGGGGTCCAGCCGGCCGGGACGACGACGAGCGGGTGCGGGCCCGGGCCGAGCTGGCGGAGGCTGAAGGCGGAGAGCTCGACGCCTTCGGCGGCCCCCTCGATGCGGTGGTAGGCGGGCAGCGCCAGGCCGCGCACCTCCCGGACCATCGCGGCGAGTTCGGCGGGGAGCAGCGCGTCGGCGCGGTCGGAACCGTCGGTGCTCTCGGTGCCGCCCGCCGTGCCGCTCAGGAGCGCGTTGGCGAGGGTCTGGCCGAGCCGGACGGCGCCGGGGTCCACCGTTCCGTCGGCGGCCCAGAGGCCGCGTCCGGCGATCCTGGAGGTCTCGGCGGCGGTCAGCGCCGTCGTGACGTCCGGGAAGCCGGGGAAGTGTTCGGACGAGCCGGCGGTGAGGGGGTTCTCCTGGGGCACGTGCACCCGTTCCTCTCGACTGGACTGGTGAGTGTCCGCGTCGCGGACGGTCACAAGCCTCACGTATCCGGGACGCAGCGGCCAGAGCGCATGAAGAGCGCACGTGTCACGCAACCGGGCAGGAACGACACAAGACGCCCCGAACTCGATGTTTGGGGACGACGAGGACGGTTCAGGTCAGCGGGCTTCGGGCGGAAAGACCACGAACAGGGCGGCCACGTCGTCGTCCAGGCCGTCGGCGCCGTAATCGGCCAGGTCCTTGTGGAGGATCTCCGGCAGCTCCTTGGCCGGTTCTCGCGCCCAGCCACGCAGGCGCACTTCGAGCGGGTAGAAGGTGCCGGTCCGGTCCCGGGTCTCGCTGACGCCGTCGGTGTAGAGGAGCATCCGGTCCCCCGGGCCGAAGGGCACCTCCTCGATCCGGTGACGGGGGTCGCAGAGTCCCGCCAGGTTGACGGGAAGCGAGGGGTCGGCGAAGTGCACGGGCTCGACCGCGGAGCCGCGCTGGACGAGCGGGGCGGGGTGGCCGCAGCTGAGCAGCCGCGCGATGTCCCTGCCGTCGGGGAGTTCCACGAGGACGACGGTGGCGAAGCGTTCGGCGGCGTCGGAGTCCGGGTCCCAGGCGCCGTAACGGGCGAGGCCTTCTTCCAGCCGGTCGGCGAGGGCCGCCAGGTCCGGGGCGTCGTCGACGGCGGCGCGGAAGGAGCCGAGCAGGACGGAGGCGGTCTCGACGGCGCCGAGGCCCTTGCCCTGGACGTCGCCGAGCATGATCCGGACGGCGCCCGGGACCCGTACGGCCTCGTAGAAGTCGCCGCCGATCCTGGCCTTGGCCGCGGCCGCCACGTACAGCAGCCGCAGTTCGTAGCGGCCGAGGTGGGCGGGGAGCGGGCGCAGCACGACCCGCTGCACCACCTCCGCTACAGCGGTCAGCTCCCTCAGGTCCTGCTCGTACCGGGTGCGGACGTGGCTGACCCAGGCCGCGACGGCGGTGACGCCGGCGAGTACGACCTCGTTCGCGAGGAGTTCGGCAGCACCCGCGTCCCCCCGGCTCAGCAGCGCGCGGGCGGCCATGGCGAGCAGCCCGATGCCGATCGTCCCGCGCACGCTCCACGTGACGGCGGCGAGCGCGGGTGCGGCGACGAGGAGCCGGTCGAAGCGCTCGCGGTCCGGGGTGAGCAGATCGGCGACGACGCACAGGGTCAGGATCAGGAAGGGCAGGGCGCGACCGAGGTTGAACTGGGTGCGTCTAGCTGTGCCGGGACGGCTCCGTTTGCCTGCGGGCATTTCATGATCGTACGCAGGCTCCGCGGTCGGGCCCTGGTGACGTCGTCCCCGGGCGTGTCCGTCCCCGGTCCGCCGCGCCGGGGAGGGCGAGCGCGGCCGGGACCGCGAGGGCGGCGATCACGGCGAGGGCGGGTACGGCGACGCCCGCTGCCGGGACGAACCCGCCGAGCGGGGCGAGGGCGAGCAGCAGGGTCGCGACGGCGACCCCGAGGGCGGGTCCGATGTTCATGGCGGTCTGCTGGAGGCCACCGGCGACCCCGGCGTGGGCCTCGGGGGCCCGGTGCACGACGACCGAGGTGGCCGTGACCATCAGGACGACGAACCCGGCGCCGAGCAGAGCGGCGCTGACGCCTACGGGGGCCGCGCCGGCCCTCGCGTCGAGTCGCGAGAGGAGCACCACCCCGAGGCTGAGGACGAGGGCGCCCGCGGTCGCCGTGCGCCGGGGGCCGAAGCGTCGCTGGAGCGGCGGGCAGAGCGGCGCGCCGAGCACCATGAGGACGGCGAGCGGCAGCACGCGCAGCGCGCAGCCGAGGGGGTCGAGCCCTTGGACGTCCTGGAGGAAGTACGTCGCCACGAAGAGCGAGCCGAAGAGGGCGGCCGAGGCGGCGAGGAGGACGGCCAGGCCTGCGACGACGGGGACGCTCCGCAGCAGTTCGGCGGGGAGGAGGGGGCGGGTGGCCCGGCGCTCGTGCCGGGCGAGGACGACCCCGGCGACGGCGGCCCCGGCGCAGGCGAGTAGGCCGGGCACCGCACCGCCGGGCCTGGCAGCCTCGACGAGGCCGTGGACGAGCAGACCGAGCGCGGCGGCGAGCAGCAGGGCACCGACGGGATCGAGCGCGGAGAGGCCGGCCGGGGTGGGGCGGGGGGTGGTTGCCGCCGCCTGGCGGGGAGGGCGTGGCGCGGGCCCGGACGACGCGTTCGGCGCGTCCGACCGGCTCGGCGCGTGCGAGATGCTCGGCTCGTGTGCTCCGCGCCCCTCGGCGGGCGCGGCCGGGCGCCGTGTCCCGCGCTCCCCGGTGGCGAGGGCCAGCAGGCCGATCGCGAGGGTCGGGGGTACGCCGAGGAGGAACACCGAACGCCAGCCGTACGCCGAGACCAGCGCGCCGCCGATCAGCGGCCCGGCCGCCGCGGCGAGGCCGATCGCGGCGGTGCGCACGGCGATCGGAGTCCCCAGCCGCTCGGGCGGGTAGGCGGTCCGCAGCATGCCGAGGGTGGCGGGCTGGAGGAGCGCGCCGCACACGCCTTGGAGCACGCGGAGCGCGATCACTGCGCCGATGCCGGGCGCCAGGGCTATGCCCGCGGAGGTGGCGGCGAAGCCGAGGGCGCCGACGGCGAAGACCCGGTGGTGGCCGTAGCGGTCGCCGAGCCGGCCGGCGAAGACCAGCAGGCTCGCGACCGCGACCAGGTAGCCGGTGCTGGTCCACTGCACCTGGCCGAGGCCGGCGTGCAGGTCGCGCTGGAGGGCGGGTTGGGCGACGGTGAGCACGGTGCCGTCGAGGGCGACGACGGCGGCGCCCACGACGCTGCACGCGAGGACGGGACCGCGACGGACGGTCACGGGGCGGGCGGTCACGGGGCGGGCTCCGCGGGGCCGAGGTGGGCGTCGAGGGCGGCAGCGAGCAGTGGGGCGGGGTCGTCGCCGCCGGTGGCGAGCCGGAGGCTGCCCCAGTGCCAGAGCTGGGCGATGCCGTGGAGGTTGGCCCAGAGCGTTCCCGCGACGACGACGGGGTCGGCGGTGGGGCGCACGAGGGCGACGAGCCCTGTGAGGCGGGCGAAGAGGGGCAGGCTCGTCTCCCGCAGTCCCAGGCGGCCGCTCTCCAGCAGGTCGTGCCGGAACATCAGCTCGTACATTCCGCGCCGGGTCCCGGCGTAGTCGAGGTAGACGCGGGCGAGGAGCGCGATCCGTTCGCGCGGTGCGGCGGTCTCCCGGTCCTCGGCCGCGACGCGGGCGGCCAGTTCGACGAACCCCTGGCGGGCGATGGCCGACAGGAGGTCGAGGTGGGTCGGGAAGTGACGGCGGGGGGCTCCGTGGGAGACGCCGGCGCGGCGGGCGATCTCGCGCAGGGAGAGCGCCTGGGCGCCTTCGGCGTCCACGAGCTCGACGCCGGCGCGGACGAGCCGGCCGCGCAGCCCGCCGCCGCCGTCCTCACCGTGCACGGCTCCTTCGCCGTCCGCGTGGACGGCACCTTCGTCGACTGCGGCAGGTCCTTGACGATCTTCTCGTTCCTCATGCATAGACACTGTCTACCAAGGACGAGTAGACAGTGTCTACCTACCCTCGCGCCCTGGTCGGCTACACTGAGGGACAGCGAAGGGGAGTAGCCCCGCGAACCGGCCGTCGACATACTGGAGCCCTCGGGTTCCCGGTGACCGGGTCCGCGTACGACGCGGACGGGCGAGACCTTCGGCCAGGCATCAACCGCGTCCGCGCTTCCGTGGGCGTGGTCCGTCATGCCGGGCCGAGTGGTCCTCCCGTCGCCCCACCGAGGCGCCGTGCCGGGTCCACGGGCCCGGACCGAGCAGAGAGCCCCGGTATGCACCTCGACCCTTTGGCGATCCTCACCGCCTTCGGGCTGATCTTCCTCGCCGAGCTTCCCGACAAGACGATGTTCGCGTCCCTCGCCATGGGCACGCGCATGCGTCCGCTGTACGTGTGGATCGGCACCTCGACCGCCTTCCTGGCCCATGTCGCCATCGCCGTGGGAGCCGGCAGCCTGCTCGGGCTGCTCCCCGGCTGGTCCGTGAAGCTGGTCTCGGCCCTGCTGTTCGGCTTCGGCGCGTTCATGCTGCTGCGCGGCGGGGGCGACGACGACGAGGCCGACGAGGGAGGCCGGACCGTCACCGGCTTCCTCCCCGTCTTCTCGACCGCCTTCATGGCCGTCTTCATCAGCGAGTGGGGTGACCTCACCCAGATCACCACCGCCAACCTGGCCGCCACGAACGGCACCTGGTCGACGGCGATCGGCTCGCTCGCCGCCCTGATGAGCGTCTCCGCGCTCGCCCTGGTCGCGGGCCGGTTCATCGCGAAGCGCGTTCCGCTCAAGACCGTCCAGCGCATCGGCGGTGTCTGCATGGCGGGGCTCGCGATCTGGTCCCTCACGGAGGTCTTCACCGGCTGACACCGTTCGCACGCCCTGACGGCGCACGCCTCCACCGCTCCCGGTGGGGGCGTGCCCCGTTTCGTGGACCCGTCCGGGAACCGCCTACCTCCTTGCGGACCTGTCCGGAAGCCGTCCCTCCACCTCTTGCGGACCTGTCCTGACGCCGTCTCCCCACCTCTTGATGAAGCAGTGAATCACTGCTTCACTCCTTCCATGCCCTACCGACGCACCCCCGCCGTCCAGGCCCGGCTCGACGCCCAGCGCGCCTCCGTCGTCGGCGCGGCCAGGGAACTTCTCGCCGAGCAGGGCTACGCGGGATGCACGGTGGCGGCCGTCGCCGCCCGGGCCGGAATCGCCACGGGCAGCGTGTACCGCCACTTCCCCAGCAAGGCCGACCTCTCCGTGGAGCTCTTCCGGACCGTGGTGAGCCGGGAGGTCGCGGCCGTCTCCGAGGCAGCCGGGCACCCAGGGCACCGTTCGGCCGCCGAGCGGGTGGTCGCCGTCATCGAGACCTTCGCCCTGCGCGCCCTCAAATCGCCACGCCTCGCCTACGCGCTCCTCGCCGAGCCCGTCGACCCCGCCGTGGACGCCGAGCGGCTCGTCTTCCGACGCGCGTTCCGGGACGTGTTCGCCGCGCGCGTCGAGGAGGGCGTCCGCTCGGGCGAACTCCCGCCGCAGGACCCGGTCCTGACGGCCTCGGCGCTGGTCGGCGCGGGCGCGGAGGCGCTCGTCGGCCCGCTAGCGGAGGGGTCCGTCGGGCCCGGCACCGTACCCGCACTCGTCACCTTCACCCTGCGAGCACTGGGAGTTCCCGATGCCGACCACGCATGAGGTCACCAACCAGGCACCACCCCTGACCGGTTACGACGTCTCCGCCGACCCCGCGCTCCTGGAGGCGCTGCGCCGGGAGGGCGCCGGCTGGGCCGAGGGCGAGGTCCGCGAACTGGGGGCGCGTGCCGGCGGTGCGGAGGCCCAGGAGTGGGGGCGGCTCGCCGAGCGCCACTCCCCCGTCCTGCACACCCACGACCGGCACGGCCACCGGATCGACGAGGTCGAGTTCCACCCGTACTGGCACCGGCTGATGGACGTGGCCGTCCGGCACGGGCTGCACGGCGCCCCCTGGCGCGACGAGCGGCCCGGTGCGCACGTGGCCCGCGCGGCGAAGGTGTTCGTGTGGGGCCAGGCCGACGCGGGACACCTGTGCCCGGTCTCCATGACGTACGCGGCGGTGCCCGCGCTGCGCGCCCAGCCGGAGCTTGCCGAGGTGTACGAGCCGCTGCTCACCGCGTCGTCGTACGACTTCGGGCTTCGGGTGCCGACGGAGAAGCGCGGGATCATCGCCGGGATGTCGATGACCGAGAAGCAGGGCGGTTCGGACGTCCGGGCGAACACGACCCGGGCGGTCCCGGCGGGTGAGCCGGGTCTGTACGCGCTCACCGGTCACAAGTGGTTCACGTCGGCGCCGATGTCGGACGTCTTCCTCACCCTCGCACAGGCGCCGGGGGGTCTCTCCTGCTTCCTGGTGCCCCGGGTGCTCCCGGACGGCAGCCGCAACGCGATCCGCCTCCAGCGCCTCAAGGACAAGCTGGGCAACCGGTCCAACGCCTCCTCCGAGATCGAGTACGAGGGAGCCCTCGGCCGAATCGTCGGCGAGGAGGGGCGCGGAGTCGCCACCATCATCCGGATGGTCAACATGACGCGGCTCGACTGCGCCATCAGCTCGGCGTCCGGGATGCGTCTCGGGCTCGTCCAGGCCGTGCACCACGCCACGCACCGCGAGGCGTTCGGGGCGCGCCTCGCCGACCAGCCGCTGATGCGGAACGTCCTCGCCGACCTGGCGGTCGAGGCCGAGGCGGCCACGGTCGCGGCGCTGCGGCTCGCGGGGGCGGTGGACCGGGCGACGCGCGGCGACGCGGAGGAGGATCAGCTGCGGCGGCTCGGCCTCGCGGTCACCAAGTACTGGGTGTGCAAGCGCGCGCCCGCGCACGCGGCGGAGGCGCTCGAATGCCTGGGCGGCAACGGCTACGTGGAGGACTCGGGCCTTCCGAGGCTCTACCGCGAGTCGCCGCTGCCGTCGATCTGGGAGGGCTCGGGGAACGTCGCTGCGCTCGACGTGCTGCGGGCGATGGCCCGTCAGCCGGAGGCGTTGGAGGCGTACTTCGCGGAGGTCGACCGGGGCGCGGGCGCCGACCGGCGCCTGGACACGGCGGTCGCGGGCCTCCGCAAGGACCTGACGGGCCTCGGAGACCCGGACGCGGCGGCCTACGGGGCGCGGCGGCTCGTCGAGCGGCTCGCCCTGGTGCTCCAGGGTTCGCTGCTCGTACGGCACGGGCACCCTGCGGTGGCGGACGCGTTCTGCGCGTCCCGGCTCGACGGCGACCGCGGGCTCGCCTTCGGCACGCTCCCCGCGGGCGTGGACACGGCGGCGATCATCGCACGGAGCGGTCCGGACGCGGTGAGCGCGGGTTAGGTCCCGACGGTGGTGGCCCCGCCGGAACTCCGGCGGGGCCACCGTCCGTGGCCGGGGTGGCAGAGGTGCTGATCAGCTGGTCGACCCATCGGCTGGCCAATCGGCGGCTCGGCGGCTCGATGGCCCGGCGACGCGCCTGCGGCCGCGGCTGCGGCTGCGGCTGCGGCTGCGGCTGCGGCTGCGGCTGCGGCTGCGGCTGCGGGCAGTGCCGCGAAAATCCCTTGGCTCCGCGACGTACGCGTCGATAAGATCATCGCGATGAAGACCTACTCCGCTATCAGATCGGGGGTCCCGTCCGCGCAAGGTGAGTGCTGATGCCCACCTCCACCGCGAACGGCGATACCCGCCTTTCCCTCTGGCTGCGCGTGCGCGAGTTCGCCGTGCCGCCGTCCATGATCGAGACCGCTGCCCTCCGTCGCTCCGTCGGGGACTGGGCGGGCGCGTGCGCCGCCGCCGGCATCGACGTCGATCTCGACCTCGGCTCCACCACCCGCCAGTACGGCCGGGAGCTCACCGCCCTGGTGAGGGCCGATCTCCGTCGGCTCGCTCCCGACCTGCTGCGATGGCACATGCCACGGATCGCCCCCGACGGCCTGCTGCGTCCGGGCCTGACCGTGCCCCTGGCACGGTACGACGCCCCCGGGGACTACAGCTCCCGTCCGGTGTACCTCGTGGTGCGGACCCCGCCCGCGTGGGCGGACGCCGGCCAACGGATGAGCCTCGCCCTGTGGGACCGGTCGCGTGACGGGCCGGCCGAGCGCCGCCACCCGCACGCCCGCCCCAGCCCCCGGTACCGCCTGGACCTGCACCGCCACCTCTGGGACGCGGACCGCAGCGGTGAGCTGCGCGTCCGCTCGGGAGCCGACGGCGCCGAAGGCCCTGAGGGCGCCGAGGGCGCTGCAGAAGGCGCGGTGACCAGGGGTGCCGCCGGGCCCGTCGCGGCCCCGTCGATGCGGATCGAGCGGGTGCCGGGTCGCGCCGTCGACCGCTGGGCATCGGAGGCGGGCATACTGCTCCGCTCCACAGGGCACTCCGTCGGACGCGTCCGCGTCCGGCTCGGGGCACGCGAGCAGGTCCTCCTCGACGTGGACGCGCGCGGCGACGGCTCCTCGGCGACCGCACAGCCGCTCCACCCTGCCGCGACGGCGACACCGGCGTCGGAGCCGGTGCCCGGCGCGCGGGCGCTGCCGCTCCTGCCCGACGCCGCCACCTGGGCGCTCCCCGACCTGGAGCTGCTGCGCGCCGGTCTGATCGAGGCCGGACGACTGCATCCGCTGGTCGCCTCTGCCCTCGCCCCCGACCGTCCACCGGCCGGACACCCGTCCCCGACGACCCCGGCGGCGGACCGGCCGGGGCAGCCGCGTGTCGTGGAGTGCCGGGGGTCCCGTCACCGGATCGGACTCTCCGACGGCGTACTCGCCCCGCTCGACCACGGCTCCGCCGAACTCCGGCGCGAGGAGCTCCTGGTCGCGCTGGGCGGGCCGCCCCTGCCCTGTCTCCAGGTCATCGACGAGGCGCACCGTCGGCCGGACTGTCTCACCGGCGTCCGCGAACGCCTGGACCACGGCGACACCGCCGGCGCGCTGGCCGTCGTCGAGGGCCTGCTCGGCCCCGGCGCCGTGCTGCGCAACGGTGCGCTCCGGGACGCGCTGGAGACGGCCGCTCGGCGCCGGATCACGTACGGACTCTTCAGGGCGGGCCTCTACGGCCCGGGGCCCGGTCGTGCGCGGCCCGGTCCCGACCGCCCGCAGGACCACCGCAGCCATCCCCGCCACACTCTCGCCCGCTGACGCGCGCGGCCCCGGTCCCGATCCCGGCCGCGCCGTCCCACCCCGTCCCCCGTACTCACCGGACCCGGACCCGTACGTGGCCACGGGCCCAACCCTGGCCCTCTGCTGCCGTCCGCCGGTCCCCACACACCCACAGGTGATCACTCATGCCCCTGCACACCCCGTCCGACTCCACGCTCGACGTCGCCGGTGAACTCCTCTCCATGCTGCGCGAGTCCACCACCGAGCCCCGCCCCGACATCCAGCTGGAGGCGCTGACCCTCGCCGTCGCCGCCGACCTGCCGGTCCTCCTGTGGGGGGAGCCGGGTATCGGCAAGACCGCCGCCCTGACCCAGCTCGCCGAGACCCTCGACCTCCCACTGACCACGGTGATCGCCAGCGTCCACGAGCCGTCCGACTTCGCGGGGCTCCCCGTGGTCGGCGACGATCCCGCCGAACAGGGCGTCCCGATGGCCCCGCCGGACTGGGCGGTGCGGCTCGTGCGGGCCGGTCGGGGGCTGCTGTTCCTGGACGAGCTGTCCACCGCTCCGCCGGCGGTGCAGGCCGCTCTGCTCCGGCTGGTCCTGGAACGGCGGATCGGCGCACTGCGTCTGCCGTCGGAGGTGCGGATCGTGGCCGCGGCCAACCCGCGGGCCTCGGCTGCCGACGGCTGGGAGCTCAGCCCGCCCCTGGCGAACCGCTTCGTCCACCTCCGGTGGACCCACGACCACGACGTCGTCGTGCGCGGCCTCGGCGGGACCTGGCCGCGGGCGACGCTGCCGCGCCTCGACCCGGAGCGCCTGCCTCAGGCCGTGGAGTACGCCAGGCGGGCGGTCTGCGGACTCCTCGCCGTCCGTCCCAAACTCGTACACCAGCTGCCCAACGGCGAGGCCCGGCGCGGCGGCCCCTGGCCCTCTCCGCGCAGCTGGGAGATGAGCCTGTGCCTCATCGCCTTCGCCACGGCGGCCGGTTCCTCTCGGGAGGTGATCTCGCTCCTCGTCAGGGGGACCGTGGGGGACGGGCCGGGGCTCGAACTCCTCGCCGGTCTGGACCGGATGGACCTCCCGGACCCCGAGACGCTGCTCGCCGACCCCGCGGGCGCCGCCCTTCCGGTACGGGGTGACCTGCGCCAGGCCGCGCTCGACGGCGTGGTGGCCGCGGTCGGGGCCCGCCCCGAGAAGGCGCGGTGGGACGCCGCCTGGACCCTGCTGGCCAGGGCGGTGGAGACGGGCGCGCCGGATCTGGTCGTCGTCCCCGCGACCACGCTCGCCGCACTCCGCCGTGAGGAGTGGGACGTGCCGCCCGCCATCGAGCGGCTCGCCGGGGCCGTCTCCATGTCCCGGCGTGCCGACGAGGCGGCCGCCCTGGTCGCGAGCACGCCGATCGCGACGTCGGGCGCGCGATGAGCGTGGTGGACGCCACGAGCGCGGCCCGGACTCCCGGCCCGGTGAGCGCCACGAGCGCGGACGCCGGGGGGTCGCTCGACCTCGACAAGCTCTTCGCCGCCCGGCTGCTCGCCGTCCGGGCCCGGCCCTATCTGGCGACGGCGTTGTTCGCCCTGCACGTCGTGGAGTCGCGGCAGGTGCCGACGATGGCCGTCGACCGGTACTGGCGGTGCTACGTCTCGCCGGGCTTCGTGCGCCGGAACCCGGTCGAGGAACTGGCCGGGGTGTGGGTGCACGAGGTGTCGCACCTCCTGCGCGACCACCACGGACGCGGTGACCGGGTGGCCCGGGAACGCGGTCTCACCGGCCCCGGGGCCAGGCTGCGGATGAACATCGCGGCCGACTGCGAGATCAACGACGACTCGTTCGGGGACGGCCTGGTCCTGCCCCATGGCGCGGTCACTCCGGGCGCCCTCGGCCTTCCTTCCGGGGAGCTGATGGAGGACTACCTGCGTCAGTTCGGCCTCGGCCCCCGCACCCAGGACTTCGCCTGGCTGGACTGCGGCAGTGGCTCCGACGGGCTGGACCGGGAGTGGGATCTGGGTCCGAACGGCGCGGACGGACTGAGCGAGCAGCAGCGGGACGCCGTCCGCTTCCGGGTGGCGCAGGCCGTCAACGGCCGCCCCGGGCACACCTCCAAGGCCTGGAAGCGGTGGGCGGAGGAGGTGTTCCACCCGCCGCAGCCGTGGCGGGACCTGCTGGGGGCGGCGGTCCGCGCGGCGGCTTCCGGATCCGGCGCGGGCCAGGACTACAGCTACGGCCGGCCGTCCCGTCGCTCGGCGGGTGTACCGGGCGCCGTGCTGCCGAGCCTGCGGCGCCGACCGCCCCGGGTGTCCGTGATCGTCGACACCTCCGCGTCGGTGAGCGATGCCGAGCTGGGCAGCGCACTCCTGGAGGTGACCGCGATCGCCCGGGCCGTGGGCGGTCGCCGGGACCTGGTCACGGTGATGTCCTGCGACGCGGCCGCGCACACCGTGCACCCGCTGTGCCACGCCGAGGGCATCACGTTGGTGGGCGGGGGCGGTACGGATCTCCGTACGGGTTTCGCGCGGGCGCTGCGTACGGCGCCGCGGCCGGACGTCGTGGTGGTCCTGACGGACGGCCAGACGCCCTGGCCCGAGGCCAGGCCGTCCTGCCGGACGGTGGTGGGCCTGTTCCCCCGCGAGAGGTCGACCGGTTCCTGGGACGAGGACGATCCGGACTACGTCCCGGACGCGCCGCCCGACTGGGCGCGGGTGGTGACCATCGGTTAGGGCGTGCGCGGTGGAGGGGTGCGCCCTCCTCGCCGCGGGCGGACTGCCGACGCCCGCAGCGAGGAGGGCACCGCCCGCTCGCGAGGGGGCGGTGCCCGGGCGGGCCGCGGATGGCAACCTGAGGGCACACGTGGCCGAGTCCGTGGCCATGGCGGCCGGAGGAGAAGGAGTCCCGTTGGGCAGCGAGGCGATCCACGACGAGTTGGACGAGCGGGCGGCCGGGGTGGCGGACCGGGTGGTGGCCTGGCGGCGCCATCTGCACCGGCATCCGGAGCTGTCCAACCGTGAGGTGAACACCGCCCGCCTGGTGGCGGACCAGCTGCGCGCCCTCGGCCTCGACGAGGTCCGCACGGGCATCGCGGGCCATGGGGTGGTGGGTGTCCTGCGCGGCGGGGCCCCGGGTGAGCGGGTCGTGGCGCTGCGGGCCGACATGGACGCGCTGCCCGTCCAGGACCTGTGCGGGGTGGAGTTCGCCTCCGGGGTGGTCGACGCCGACTACCCGGGCGGCCCGTTCCCCGTCTCGCACGCCTGCGGACACGACTGCCACACGGCGGCGCTGCTCGGCGCGGCGACGGTGCTGGCCGGGGTGCGCGACCGGTTGCCGGGGACGGTGCTCTTCGTCTTCCAGCCCGCCGAGGAGGGCGCTCCGGTGACCGAGGAGGGCGGGGCGCGGGCGATGGTCGAGGCGGGCGCGTTCGCCGACCCGGTGCCGACGATGGTCTTCGGGCTGCACGTGACGCCGCATCCGAAGGGGTACGTGGGGTACCGGATCGGCAATCAGTACGGCGCCTCCACCCTTGTCCGCATCGTCGTCGCGGGCAGGCAGACCCACGGTTCCACACCGTGGGAGGGCATCGACCCGATGCCCGCGGTCGGGGCGGTCCTGACGGGCATCGGGCAGTTGTACCGGCAGGTGTCGGCCTTCGACCCGGTCACGGTCTCCATCGGGCACGTCGAGGACGTCGGACGCTTCAACATCGTCGGGGAGACGGTGACGTTGTGGGGAACGGTCCGCACGGCCGTGGAGTCGGACATGGAGCGGGTCCAGCGCCGGCTGACGACGCTCGTGGAGCATTCGGCGGCGGCGTACGGGGCGGCGGCCACGGTGGAGTACCTCCAGTCCGTGCCGCCCGTGCACAACAGCGGGCCGTGGGTGGAGGCGGGGCTCCCGACCTTCCGCAGGGTGGTGGGCGAGGAGCGGGTGGTGGAGACGGGGGCGACCCTCGGGTACGACGACGTCTCCGAGTTCGTGAGCCGGTTCGGCGGCCTGTACGTGATGCTCGGCGTCCAGGACGCGACCCTGGACGCGGACGGCCGGCCGGTGCCCGTACCCGGTGGTCGTGGTCTGGTGACCCACCACAACCCGCACTTCTACGCGGACGACGACACTCTCGTCACCGGTGTCCGGCTCCACGCCCACGTGGCGTACGACCATCTGGCGGGGGCCCTCGTCCCCGGGGGCGGCGGCTGATGCGTCACCGGTCAGGTGCGCGGGGTGCCGACCGCCGTCACGAAGGCCCGGAGCAGGGCGGTGTCGGCGGCGGTGGGCCATACCAGGCCGTATTCGAGGGGCGGGGCGTCGCGCAGGGGGACGTAGGCGATGCCGGGCCGGGGGTGGTAGCGGGCACCTCGGGCGGCGCCGGACGCGACGCCCCGGCCGGCCGTGACGTGGGAGAGGACCTCCTGCCAGGTGGCGGCGACGGGGCCTCGCCCGACGGGCGCTCCGGAGGGGGTGTGCCGGGGGTAGTGGTGGTCGAGCCAGTGGCGCGGGTTGTCGCCCGCGGTGGTGATCAGGGGCAGCCCGGCGAGGTCCTCGGCTCCGAGGGAAGGACGGCCGGCCAGCGGGTGGGCGGCGGGCAGCAGCAGGACGCGGTCGTCGCGGAGGACGACGGGGCCGGTGGTGAGCTCCGGCTCGCGGACGGGGAGGGCGGTGAGCTGGACGTCGAGTTCGCCGTCCTGGAGGGGCTGTACGCCTCCGTCGAGCGGGACCTCGCGGACGGTGATCTCGCAGCCGGGGTGGCGGGTGAGGAGGGTGTCGGCGGCCGCGGTGAGGAGTTCGCCGCCCCACGGGGTGGCGAAGCCGGTGCGCAGTCTGCCGTGGACTCCGCGTCCGGCCTCGGTGGCACGCTCCAGGGCCGCGCGGATCCGCCGGTGGGCGGGCAGGAGGTCCTCGTACAGGCGCCGTCCGACCGGGGTGAGGGCGACGCTGCGGCTGGTGCGCGCGAAGAGCGGGGTGCCGACGCGGCGCTCCAGCTTCTTGACGGTCTGGCTGACGCGGCCGGTGGAGACGCCGAGACGCTCGCCGGTGCGTCCGAAGTGGAGCTCCTCGGCGAGCGTGAGGAACGTTTCCAGCTCGTACCGTTCGAGCACCGGTCCTCCTGCGATCGTTCCGATTGTTGAGTCCGGCTCAACGCCGTTTTCATGATGACAGCTTGTTCCGCCGGTGCGGCGACGAGGAGCCTTGAGGCGTCCCCCTCCCCCGTACGGAAGAGTCTCCGTGGACCCACGCCGCCCGGCCGCCCCGCCAGAACCCACCACCGAGCCCGCGGGAGGCTCCGAAGCCGCCCGGCCCGTGAACGTTCCGCTCTTCGCCGTCGCGGGCGCGGTCACCGTCGCCAACATCTACTTTCCGCAGCCGCTCCTCGCGGCCGTCGCCCAAGGGCTCGACGTGTCGGAGCGGACGGCGGGACTCGTCGCCTCGGCCGCGCAGATCGGATACGCGCTCGGCATCCTGCTGCTCGTGCCCCTGGCCGACACCGCGCGGCTGCGCCGCCTCACCTCGGTCCTGCTCGTCCTCACCAGCGGCGCGCTGCTCCTCGCCGCGGCGGCGCCCGGCGTGGTCACCCTGACGCTCGCGACGCTCGCCCTGTCGACCACGACCGTGCTGCCGCAGATCCTCACTCCTGTGGCGGCCGTCCTCGCCGGTCCCGGGCGGCGGGGCCGGGTCGTGGGCCTCGTCGGACTCGGCCTCACGCTGGGGTCGACCCTCTCCCGTACGGTCTCGGGCGCCGTGACCGAC
Organism: Streptomyces sp. Qhu_M48; assembly: GCF_051305195.1. Classification (NCBI taxonomy): domain Bacteria; kingdom Bacillati; phylum Actinomycetota; class Actinomycetes; order Kitasatosporales; family Streptomycetaceae; genus Streptomyces; species Streptomyces sp. Qhu_M48. Next base: position 4,457,835 of record NZ_CP195432.1, read on the forward strand.
GCGAGCGGCAGCTGGCGGGTCGCCTACGTCGTGGCCGCCGTGGCGACGGCGGCGCTGCTGTGTGTCCTGCCGCGCAGCCTGCCCGAGCGTCTCGGCGGGCCCGGCGGCACCTCGTACGGCGGTCTCCTGGCCGGACTGCCCAGGCTCCTGGCGGCGCATCGCGAGCTCCGGGTCGCGGCGCTGCTCGGGGCCGGCGTGTTCGCCGCGTTCAGCGTCTTCTGGGCGGTGCTCGCCTTCCACCTGGCGGCGCCCCCGCTCGGGTACGGGCCGGGCGCCGCCGGGCTCTTCGGGGTGCTGACCCTGCCCGCCGCGCTGCTCTCGGCGACGGCCGGGCCGCTCACCGACCGGTACGGGGCGCCGGTCGTGAGCGCCGTCGGGCTGGCGTCGGCGGGGCTCGGCCTCGGCGTGGCCGGCCTGGCCCCGGACTTCCCGGCGGCCCTGGTGGCCGGGGCGAACCTGCTGGTGGCCGGGGTCAGCTCCTGCCAGGTGGCCAACCAGGCGCGGATCTTCGCGATCGGCGCCGCGGTGGCGGCCCGGGTCAACACGGTCTTCATGCTGGCCACGTTCGGCGGTGGGGCGCTCGGCTCCCTCGCCGGGTCCTGGCTGTACGCGGAGCACGGCTGGTCGGCGGCCCTGCTGGCCGCCGGGGTGTTCCTCGCCGTCGGCGGTCTCGTGGCGGCGCCCTCCGTACGGTCGGTACACCCTGTACGCCTGGTACGAGCCGTACGGGCGACGGTCCCGAGTTGCGTCCCGGACGGCACACGGGAGGCTGGTGGGGTATCCGCCCGCGCATCCCGCAGGGAGAGTCATGAAGCTTGACCTCGCCGCCCTCGCCGACGAGCACCTGGCCGCGGCCCGTGCGGCGCCGCACGGGCGCAGCGCCCATCGGGTGCTGCACGACGGGGTACTCCGGCAGACCGTCATCGCGCTGACCTCGGGCACGTCCCTGGACGAGCACAACGCGCCGCCGGCCGCGAGTCTCCAGGTGCTGCGGGGCCGGGTGGACCTGACGGCGTCCGGGCGGTCGGAGGAGCTCGCGGCGGGGACGCTGCGGATGATCCCCAAGGAGCGGCACGGGCTCACCGCCCTGGAGGACGCGGTGGTCCTGCTGACGGCGGTGAACGACTGACCGCCCCGCGTCACTCGGTCGCGTCGAGATCCTCGGCGTAGTGCTCGATGGCGCGGCGGTACCGCTGTACGGAGGGGTCGTCGCTGGTGGTGGCGAGCAGCCGGAGCAGCAGTCGGACCGACTCGTGGTGGCGGCCCGTGTTGTAGAGGGCCATCGCGAGGAAGGTCCGGAGGGAGCCGTCGTCCGGGAACTCCTCGACGGCCCCGGCCAGGAGGGCGACGGCGTCCTCGTGACGGCCGAGCACCCGGTAGGTGCTGCCGAGGCCGAGGAGCGCCCCACGCCGGTCCTCGGAGCCGAGCCCGGCGCCCGTGAGGGCGCGTTCGTAGTGGGTCACGGCGTCCGCCTCCAGGCCGAGGACATCGTGCGCCCAGGCCGTCTGGTACGCGACCTCCGCGTCGTCCGGGTACCGGGCGGCGAGCGCGACGAGCCGCTCGCGGGCCTCCTCCGGCCTGCCCTGTTCGCGCAGCGCGACCGCCTCGGCCAGCGGCCCGTTCCTCACGTCGTGAATGTCCATGACGGCATCCTCGCAGCTCGCGCCGGACGCTCCCACGGCGGCTGCCAGGTGACGGGCCGCCATACCCGGCGGGCCGGATTGTGGCGTCCTCGCCCATGGAGGAGGGCTCAGGACCGCCCGTAGCCTCCCGGCCGACCCTCCGTCAGGAACGAGCCAGCCGGGAGCCCCCATGCGTTCACCCCGTCCCACCCACCGCCGAGGGCCACGCCGGTTCGCGGCGCTGCTGCTGTGCGCCGCGGCGGCCCTTCTGCCCGCCGCGCCTCCGGCCGGGGCGGCCGCTCCGCCGCCGGTGCCCGGCACCCTGCAGCCGTACGACATCGGCTCCGTGTTCAGTGCGGGGGTGTCGTCCGGGGGATACATGGCGACCCAGCTGCACGTGGCGTACTCGGGTACGTTCGAGGGCTCCGCCGCGTTCGCCTCGGGCCCGTACGACTGCGCGCGTGGCCAGCTCGCCACGGCGCTCAACGCCTGCATGGACACGACGCAGAACCTTCAGCTCGCCGCCCTGGAACAGGCGACCCGCGACCGGTCGGCGCAGGGTCAGGTGGACCCGGTGGCGAATCTGGCCGGTGACCCGGTGTACGTGTTCAGCGGCTCGAACGACTCGACGGTGAAGCGGCCGGTGGCGGACGCCCTCGCCGACTACTACGGGCGCTTCGGTGCCCGGGTCCGGTACGACCGCTCCACGGCGGCGGGCCACGCGTGGATCACCCCGCTCGGCCCCAACTCCTGCACGGTGACGCAGACCCCGTTCCTCAACAACTGCGGGATCGACGCGGAAGGAGCGCTTCTCGGGCACCTCTTCGGTACGGTCGCGGCGCCCGGTTCCGGCACGGGCGGCTCGCTGATCCGCTTCGACCAGAACGTGTACGCGCCGGGCGGCTCGGCGGCGGCCCTGTCGATGGGAGCGGAGGGCTTCGCGTACGTACCGGCGTCCTGCGCCGAGGGGGCGCGCTGCCGGCTGCTCGTCGCGCTGCACGGGTGCAAGCAGGGGTACGCGTACCAGGGGTTCGGGACCCGGTTCGTCGGGGGCGCGTACCTGAACGAGTACGCCGACACCAACGACATCGTCGTGCTGTATCCGCAGGCGGCGCCCACCACGACCCTGGAGAACCCGAACGGCTGCTGGAACTGGTGGGGCTACCTCGGTGACACGGCCTACGCGCGCCACGGCGGGAAGCAGATCGAGGCGATCATGGGGATGGTGCGGGCCCTGCGGGGCACGGGGACGCCTCCGCCCGCCCCGGGCCGGACGGTGCTGGCGAGCACGGACGCGGAGGACGGGTACGTGAAGGCGGCGCCGGACGGCTCGGGGGCCGCGGTCGGCACCCTGGAGGACCTGTCCGGGCTGGCGCTCGGCCGGGGCACGGACGGCAAGGTGAACCGGTCGGTGGTCTCCTTCGACACCTCGCGGGTTCCGGCGGGCAAGGAGATCACGCGTGCCTGGCTGACCGTCAGCAGGACCAGTGGCTCCGGCGATCCCTGGACGTCTCCGGCGGGCAACCGGCTCCAGGTGGATCTGCGCGCGGGCTGCTTCGGGGGATGCGCGGTCGAGCCGGGTGACTGGTCCGCCGCGGCCTCGGTGGCGGGTGCGGCGCGGATCGACTCCTTCTCCTCCGGGAGCGCGGTGTCGACGGACCTGTCGGCGGAGGCCCTCGCGGCGCTGAACCGGGGCGGGGTCACCCAGTTCCGGCTCGGGTTCGCGTCTGCTCCGACCGGGACGGCGTACCTCTTCGTGAACCGGGACACGCCGGTGACCCTGACGGTCGAGTACCGGTAGCGGGGACGACGGCGGTGGAATCCGGTGCCGTGGCGGGTCGCACGTCGGGCTGGGCGGGCGGCTGGGCCGCGGTGCCGACGAGGACGGTTCCGGCGGCCTGGGACAACGCACCCCACCCCCGCACCTATCTGCGTGACGACACGTCGGACACCCTCCCCTTTCTGACGACGGCGTCGGCGTCGGCGTGCGGTGCCGACCGCGGCATCACAACGGGTGAAAGGACCGAACGATGATCACGTCGATGGGCGTGGCGGCGGAGTGACGGGCGAGACCACTCGAATGGGTCAGCCCGGTCGCCGGGTCAGCGGGGCGGCTCCGGCAGTTCCTCGCCCGTCTCCAGAAGGGACTTGAGACTGGAGACAAGGGCGGGCCAGCCCTCGGCGATCAGCCCCTTCATCATGCCGCCGGGCCGGAGGTCCCCATGCGTGACCGTGAGCTTGACCGTGTCGCCCGAGGGCTCGATCACGTAGGTCACCGTGGACCGGGGCTCCCGGGCCAGGCGCTCGTAGACGTCCTGGTCGAGGCGTACGGCCTCCGCCCAGGCCGGGGTGAAGGAGTGCCAGGTGTACGAGAGGAGGCGGCCCGGCTCGGCCGCGAGCACCACCTGCTCGGGATCGGCGGTCCGGCGCCCGCCCTCGTCCCAGACCATGGGGGCGCCCGGGGTCCACTCGGTCTCGAAGGCCACGCCCCAGTAGCGGCGGGTGAACGCCGCGTCGGTGAGCGCTTTCCAGAGCTCGTCGGGGGTGGTCCGGATGTAGGTGGTGTAGACGAACGTGTCGCTGTCCATCGCGCTGCCCCTCGGATCTGCCGTCCCCTCCCTCCAGCCTAGGCAGGCGCCGGACGGACGTGCCAGCGAGGGAGCCCGTCCAACCGGTGGATCGCGTGGACCCTCCGGCCGGTGGATCGTGCGCGCGTCGAGTTGATTAGGTGCGGAAGAAATTATTCAACGTGCTGCTAGCGTGTCCGGATGTCCCTCAAGCACGCCGTCCTCGCAGCTCTCCTGGAGGGCGAGGCCTCCGGATACGACCTGGCCAAGATCTTCGACGTGTCCGTCGCGAACTTCTGGGCAGCCACCCCGCAGCAGCTCTACCGCGAGCTGGACCGACTCGCGGAGGCGGGCCTGATCACGGCTCGCGTGGTGGAGCAGGAACGGCGCCCCAACAAGCGGATGTTCAGTCTCACGGAGCCCGGACTCAGGGACCTGGCCGCCTACACGTCGACGCCGCCGCGCCCCAGCGCCGTCCGTGACGAGCTGATGGTCCAGGTGCAGGCCTGCGACGAGGGCGACACCACGGCCGTCCGCGGGTTCGTCGCCCAGCGGATGGAGACCTCCCGGGCGAAACTGGCCCGCTACGACCGGCTGTACGAGTGGATGCTCGCCGGCCGGGACGAGGAGACCTACCTCGCGGAGACGGAGCGGGTGGGTCCGTACCTCACGCTGATGCGCGGCCGGTTCTTCGAGGAGGAGAACCTGCGCTGGGGCGAGCGGGCCCTGGACGTGCTCGACCGGCGCGCCGCCGCCCGGAGCGGGGCGAAGGAGGCGGAGGCGCGGGCGCGGGCGCAGGCGGCACGCCGAGGATGACAGGCCCTCGGCCGAGGGGTGACGTCGCCTCGTACTCTGCGGTAACGTCGCCGCCCTGCCATCGGTGGCTCCGGTGGCTCACCAGGTACGGATCGGGGACGGACTGCTGTGAACGTCGGTGACCTCGTCGAGGACTTCACCCTTCCGGACGAGACGGGCGCTCCGCGCTCCCTGACCGGCCTGCTGGCCGAGGGTCCGGTCGTCCTCTTCTTCTACCCGGCCGCGCTCACCCCGGCCTGCACCGCCGAGGCCTGCCACTTCCGCGATCTCGCGGCCGAGTTCCGCGCCGTCGGCGCGCTGCCCGTCGGGATCAGCACGGACGGGGTGGAACGGCAGCAGGAGTTCGCCGAGCGGCACTCCCTCGGCTACCCCCTGCTGTCCGACCCCGACGGCGCGGTGCGCGATCGGTTCGGCGTGAAGCGCGGGTTCTCGCTCGCGCCGACGAAGCGGGTCACGTTCGTGATCGGCCAGGACCGGCGGATACGGGAGGTCGTGCGCAGCGAGCTGCGCATGAGCGCCCACGCCGACCGCGCGCTCGCCGCGCTGCGCCGCGGCTGAACCCCTTCAGACGCCGAGCGGTTCGGCCTTGGCGGCCGCGAACGCCTCGGGGGTGAGCAGGCCTTCCCCGGCCAGTTCACCCCATCGGACCAGCTGGTCGGTCACCGTGGGCGCGCCTACGGAAGCGGGGGCCGGCGCGGCAGCCTGGGCCGGTGGTGTGCTCGGCGCGGGCGGCGGGGCGGCGGCTGAGGGCTGCTGTCGGCCCTGGAGGTCGGCGATGGCCTGTTCCTGCGTCCTGTTCACGACTCACTCCATCGGCCCCATGGTGCTCCGTGCCTCGCGTCCTCGTGCGGTGCGCGCCTCCGCCCGTGGTCCCGGTGCCGCACGGTTCGCGGGCTCCATCCGAACACGGCGGCGGCACGGTCGCACGTGGAGCGGCACCGACATGCGGACGCGTCCGGGCTGGGTGAGACTCGCACCAACGCACGGCCTCTCCCGGCCGGCGCCGGAACGGAGAGTGCCGGAATGGACGACTACCCCCTCCTCAACGTGTTCTGGACCATGCTGTGGTTCTTCCTCTGGATCATGTGGCTGTTCCTGCTCTTCAAGGTGATCACCGACATCTTCCGGGATCACGACATGAACGGGTGGGCCAAGGCCGGCTGGCTGATCTTCTGCATCCTGCTCCCCTACCTCGGCGTGCTGGTCTACGTCATCGCCCGGGGCAAGGGCATGAGCGCGCGCGACGTCAAGCAGGCCAAGGCGAGCGAGGCCGCCTTCCAGGACTACATCCGCAAGACCGCCGGCACCCAGGGGGCGGGCGGTGGTGGCAGCTCCACCGATGAACTGGCCCGGCTCGCGGAGCTGAAGGACAAGGGCGCGATCACGCCCGAGGAGTTCGAGAAGGCGAAGGCCAAGGTCCTGGCCTGAGGCTCCGGAGGAGGACGGGAAGGAAGCGCACACGGCAGTGCGGAAGAGGACGCGGGCGGCTCCGGCCGCCGGGCTCGCCGGCTCCCTGCTGAGGGAGACCCTGGCGGAGCCCGGCCGGCTCCCGGAGTCGCTCGCGTCCTTCGCTCTGCGACGGCTCGGCCCGGGCGCCGGCGCCACGGTCGCCCGCCTCCGCGACGCCCACCCCCACGCCGACGCGGCCGCGCTGCGCGCCCTGCTCGTCACCCGTGGACGCCGGTCGGTGACGACGGAAGGGGCTTTCGTCGGCGGGCCTTTCCTGTTCCTCATCCCGGTGGCCTTCTGCGGAGCCCTGCTCTCCCAGGTGCGCACGGTGCTCGAACTCGCCGCAACCGAGGGGAGGGACACGACCGACCCCGAGCGGGCGGCCGAACTCCTTGTCATCCAGGGGGTGTACGGCGACACAGCGACCGCCAGGGCCGCCCTGGACACGGCCGGAACCGGGGCGCGAGCCGAGGGTGGGCAGGGACGGCTGGCGGCGTTCCGGTACCTGATCGTGCGGATGGCGCGGCTCCTCGGTCTGGTCACGCCGGGCGACGGTGTCGGCCGGTGGGTCCGCGTCGGCAGGTGGTCGCTCCTCGGCGGAGTGTTTCTGGTCGGCCTGGTGGTGCCGCTGGTCTGGCTGCCGTACATGGCCTTCCAGTACCACCGCGGCACCACACAGCTGACCGACCGGGCCACCGTCTTCTACGTCGGCTCCCCCGATCTGCGCGCCTCGCGTGGTGCCCGGCTCGACCCCGCTGTGGCTCTGGCGGGGCTGCGCGCGGTCGGTTCCGCGCTGCTGCCGGCGGTCGCCCTCCTTCTGGTCCTCGTGACGGACACCCGGATCGCGGGCGGGCGGTGGCCGGTCGTGGGGATCGTCCTCACCGCCAGTTGCCTGGTCTCGGGCGGCTGGTGGCTGTGGCGGCGCCTGAGACGACATCCCACCCCTTAATACGCTTCTCAGATACCGCTTTGATACGGTCATGGCGTGAGGCTGACGAAGTTCACCGACCTGGCGCTCCGTGCCGTGATGCGCCTGGCGGTCACCGCTCCGGAGGAATCCGTCACCACCCGCGAGGTGGCGGAGTCGATGGACGTGCCCTACGCGCACATGGCGAAGGCGGTCACCCGGCTCCAGCATCTGGGCGTGGTCGAGGCGCGACGGGGCCGCGGCGGCGGCCTGGCCCTCACCGAACGGGGCCGGCGCTCCTCGGTGGGCTGGCTGGCCCGCACCCTGGAGGGCGAGGAGGAGGTCGTCGCCTGCGAGGGCGATCCGCCGTGCCCACTGCGCAGCGGATGCCGCCTGCGGGGGGCGCTGCGCCAGGCGCAGGAGGCGTTCTACCGCGCGCTCGACCCCCTGACCGTCGCCGAGCTCGTCGAGTCGCCGACCGGCCCGCTCCTCCTCTCCCTCACCCCGCGCCCCACCCCCTGAACCCCCGGCCCCACGGGCGCTCAGCCACACCGTTAAATACGCAGATCATTTACCAGATTGCGAGTTGCCATGCTATCCGAGCAGGCCGTCCCGGTCGTCCGCGCCACCCTGCCCGCCGTCGGCGGCGCACTCGACCGGATCACCGCGCGGTTCTACGAGCGTCTCTTCGCCGCCCATCCCGAGCTTCTGCGCGACCTGTTCAACCGGGGCAACCAGGCCGGCGGCGAGCAGCGGCAGGCGCTCGCCGGCTCCATAGCCGCCTTCGCCGTCGCCCTGGTCGAGAAGCCGGACGTCCGCCCCGATGCGATGCTGTCGCGGATCGCGCACAAGCACGCCTCGCTCGGCGTCACGGCCGCGCAGTACAAGACCGTGCACGAGCACCTCTTCGCCGCGATCGCGGAGGTCCTCGGCGACGCCGTGACCCCCGAGGTGGCACAGGCCTGGGACGAGGTGTACTGGCTGATGGCCAACGCGCTGATCGCCGTGGAGACCCGGCTCTACCAGGAGGCCGGCATCACCGCGGGCCAGGCCTGGCGGTCCATGGAGATCACCGAGCGACGGGAGGAGACGTCCGACACGGCCTCATTCGTCCTGCGTCGCACCGACGGCACCCCCACGGAGGCGTTCCGGCCGGGCCAGTACGTCAGCGTCCGGGTCACCCTGCCCGACGGCGCCCGGCAGATCCGCCAGTACAGCCTGTCCGCCGCTCCGGGGCGCCCGGGCCGGCGGATCACCGTGAAGCGGGTCGACGGCGACCCGGCGGGCGAGGTCTCCTCCTGGCTGCACGCCCACGCGGGCGCGGGCGACACCCTGGAGGTCTCCGCCCCCTTCGGCGACCTGGTCCTGCCCGACGGGGAGACGCCCCTGCTGCTCGCCTCCGCCGGGATCGGCAGCACCCCGATGCTGGCCATGCTCGACCACCTGGCCGCCACCGGATCGACCCGCCCCGTCGTGGTCGTGCACGCCGACCGCGCCCCCGGCTCCCATGCGCACGCCGCCGAACTCCGGCACCTCGTGGACGCGCTGCCACAGGCCACGCTGCACCTCTGGTACGAGGAGCCGGGCGACTCCGGGGCCCGTCCGGGCCGCGCGGACGTCACCGCGCTCGACCTGCCCGCCGGGGCGACCGCCTACCTGTGCGGACCGCTGCCCTTCCTCCGCGCGGTCCGCGGCGACCTCGTCCGCCGGGGCGTCGCCGCCGCCGACATCCACTACGAGGTGTTCGGCCCCGACCTGTGGCTGGGCGGCGAGAACTGACCCGCCTTCACCACGGCCCCTTCGATCCATAAGCACCATAGCGTTCCTGCCACGGATACTGCATAGTGAGGGCCCGTGTCGGCCTCACAAACAGCGGGTCGCGGCGAATGGACGGAAGCGATGGGATCGTTCGGATCAGCAGGCGGCGGCCGGCGTACGGGGCGGCCGGTGCGCGGGATCGCCCTCGACATCGGCAGCTCCCGTACCCGCGCCTGGTCGCCGGGGGCGGGCGTCTTCGCGGACGTGCCGAGCGGTCCGGTACGACGCGGCCGCGTGACCGACGCCGCCTCCCAGCTCCGGCTGCTCCGCCGCCTCACCGCCGTCGCACCCGGCGACGGCGGGCACGACACCGTCGTCATGCTGACCCACCCGGTGCTCGCCGCTCCGGAGGAGCGCGCGGCGGCACGGCGGGTCGTGGACGCGCTCGGCCCGGCACGGGTCATCGCCGTGGACAGCGCCCGCGCCGCGGCCGCCTACGCGGCACCGTCCGGCGGCGGCCCGCTGCTCGTCGTCGACCTCGGCGCGCAGCTGACCGAGGTCACCCTCGTCGTGGACGGCCTCGTCCAGGACGCCCGGCTGGCCGAGGTGGGGGTCGACGACCTCCCGGAGTCGGGCGGCGGGTCCGACGCGGTGGTCGGCACGGCCGCCGACATGGTGAGCGACCTGTGGCGACAGGACCGCACGGGTGCCGTACGCGGTGCGCTGCGCCGCGGCGTCCTGGTGACGGGCGGCGGCGCCCTGCGCCTCGACGTCACCGGACGGCTGGCCCATCTCCTCCGCGCCCGCCTCCGCCTGGCGAACGACCCGTCGACCAGCGTCGTCCGCGGCGCCGGTCTGATGCTCGCCTCGGCCCTCCGCCACCCGGGGAGCACCCTCGCCCGGGGCTGACACGACCCGGGACGCCGTCTGTCACCCGGGCGCCCGGACTCTCAGTCCTCCTCCTGCGCCGTGTAGACGTCCTTGACCTTCACCTCGGTGACGCCACGGCCCTCGGGGAAGACCCGCCGCCAGTCGCCGATGACGTGCAGCTCGTCGGTGCCCATGGCACGGACCACGGTCAGACCGGCGTCGTACGCCTTGTAGGCCTTCGTCCAGAGGTTGGCGAAGGCCTGGGAGCGGATGATGTGCATCCAGTCCGGGCGGTACAGCTCCCGGTTGAAGTTCGACTCCCCCATGGTGGCGACGAACTTGGAGTACATGGCCTTCACGTACTCCATCGTCACCTCGTCCTCTGCGACCAGGGCCTCGGCCCGGGCGTCACGGAGGGTGTTGCGGAACTTCTCCAGGAGGTTCTCGGTGGCACCGGAGGTGAACGACTCATGGACGACGGGCGGTTCGCACAGTCCGTACGCCGGCGAGGAGAGCCGCAGCAGGAGCCGGAGGGTCGGCTCGGTGATCCACAGCGGACCTGGCTCGTCACGGGAGCCGAGCGGATGGGGCAGGTACTCGCCGTGCTCCCACTCGGGCGGGGTGACGAGGTGCACCCCCGCCCTGCGCCGGTCGTGCGCGCCACCGGTGTGGTGTTCCAGGGCGCCGAGCGGCAGATGGGTCTTGAGGGCGCTGAGGTAGGCGCCGTTGATGTCGAGGGCCGTGATCTCCTGGGGGCCGGCCGGCAGCGCGGGGCGGGTCCACTTGGGCCGCGCCTCCCAGATCTCGTCGGCGCCGCGCGAGGTCTTCTTCCGGAGGACGGCGGGGATCGGCGGGTGACCGACGATCTCGTAGCGGGCGCCGGTACGGCACATGTCCAGCAGGGCCATGGCGTCGGGGATGGCGGTGCGCACCAGGTCCGCGGTCGCGGCCTCGGTGTCACCGCCGTGCTTCTCCAGCGCGCTCCGGACGGCTTCCTGGACGGTACCCAGCGGGGTGGGCGCGGGCTCCTGGAACGCGCGCCGGCTCGTCGTCGCGGGAGCACGCTCGGCGCCCGCGGGAGCCGGAGCGCGTCCGGTTGCCGCGGGAGCCTGGCGGGCCGGAGCCGGCCGGGCAGGCCTCTCGGCGGGGGCGGTGGCCGAAGGAGCGGCCGACTCGCCGGGGGCGGGCGCGGCCGCCTGTGCGGGGGCCGTGGCCGCGTCCGCCCGCGCGGGGCCGCCGCACTCCGCGGGGTCGAGATGCTGGGCGAACCCCTCGACCTCGTGGCGGGCCGGGTGCCCGCACAGGACACACGGCTGGGGTACGGCGAGCTCGGCGACGTCGTCGTCCGGCTCGGGCCCGGCAGCGGTCTCCGGCGCGGTCGACGACGGGGGTGGGACCGGCGCGTCCGGGGACCCCGGCGCCGACGTCTGGGACTCCGGGGTGGCTGCCGGCTTCGCGTCGGCGGTGTCGAGTCTGGCTCGGAGGCCGTCGAGCAGGTAGGCGTAGCGCGTCCGGGCCTCACCGACCGGCTCGCGGCCCGATTCCCAGGCGGTCAGGGTCGCCGGGCTGATGCCCAGCGCTCTGGCCACCTGGACCTTGGGCAGCCGGGCGGTCTCCCGCAGTCGTACCCGTTCCTCGGGGGCGGGGAGTTCCGCCTCCGGTGCGACGCCCGCGAGAAGTGCGTCGACCTCGTCGAAGTGCCTCACTACCGCCCTGCCTCCACAACCCGCTCCACGTCCGCCACCCTACCCGTCGACCCGCGCCGTGGGCGGCTGCGGAGGCGGGCGGGTGGGGCGGCGGTCCGCGGAGGGGTCACGGAGTGGATCGCGAGGTGGGGGGCGGGTCGGTCGTGCGGTGGGTCAGCAGCCCATCGACCACGTGTGGGAGTCTCCGCGGTCGTTGGCGGCGCCGTTGTAGCCGACCTCTTGGCCCGGAGCCAGACAGATGGTCACGCTTCCCCCCTGCCAGGCGCTCTCGTAGACCTTGACGTGGTCCTTGATTCCGGGTCCCGAGATGCCGTGGTTGGCCCAGGAGGAGTCGGTGTCGGAGATCCAGCTCTCCCACCAGCCGTCGTCCCCGCTCCAGTTGGCGCGCTGGCCGCCGAAGTCGGAGTTCTGCCAGACGCAGAACTCGCCGCTGGGGCATTCGGCGGCCGCCGCGGAGCCGGCGAGGGCGAAGCCGGCGGTGGCGGCGAACAACGCTGCGGCGGTGGTGACAAGAAGTCGCTTCACGAGAGGGTGGGGCCTTTCTGCGGGTGAGTGGGCGCGGGCAGTTCGGCTGCCCGCCGCAGCGCGCGGTCGCGCAGCTGCCGGTATGTGGTGAGCTCCTCGCGGCGCAGGGCACGCACCGTGGCCAGCTCGGCGGTCTCCAGCCGCTCGCGGACCTCGTCGAGTCCGCTCTCGCGGGCGCAGCGGGTGGCGACGGCGGGATCGGGGCGGTCGGGGCGGGGGCTGCCCGACGGGGTCACGCACCGGGTCCAGCGGGCTAGTGCCGCGCGGTGGACGGGGTCGTCGCTCATCCGGGCCTGGGCCTCGGCGCGGAGGTTGTCGACGACGACCTGGGCCCGGAACCATCGGCGCTGGTCGCCGTAGAGCCGGTGGCGGGCGGTGGCGAGGCAGCCGTCCTCGTGGGCGGTGACGGTGGCGCCCGTGGCGAGGGTGACGGAGAGTTCCCGCGGGCCGGCGCCGAAGAGCGCCGCCTGGAGGGTGCGGTCCTCGTCCGGGGCGCGGGGCCTGGACGCCAGGGAGAGGCCCCGGCCCTTCAGGCAGTCCACGACCAGCCGGTGCTCGGCCGTCTTGAGGAGCGCGTCCTGGGCCGCCGCGCCCGACGGGACGGCGGGGGCGTCGGGCGCTCCGGGACCGACGGCGGTGCAGCCGGAGAGCAGGAGCGCGGCAGCGGCCGTCAGAAGGGCGTGGCGGGTGCGCGGGGTGGTGCGGAGCATGGGTCCCCCTTTGATCGTCCCTGGTCGGAGCCGCCGACGGGTGATCGACTCGACGGCTCGGGATGATCACTGCCCGAGGCTGGAGGCACCATGCCGGGGCTCACTCGAACGGGTCGAACGCGCCGGGGTACGCGCCCCTCGGGCGCCGTCGGCGTGCCGTGCGAGAGGGCGACCGCGGGAACGACAAAGCCCCGGTTGGACGGGGGATTCCAACCGGGGCCGATCGCCGTGACGCGAAGGGCGGTCACCTCTGGGGGGGACCTTGGGGACCGGGCCACTTCGCAGTCACATAGGTAAGAACGGCGGACCTTTCCCGAATGTTCCGAGCCTTCCCGCCTGGGCGCTGTGAGTCACCTCACCCGGTTTCGGCAGGTCTTGTCAGTCCTTCTCGGGGCGGTAGACGGCGCCCGGCTCCGCCTTGCCCGGGGCGAGGAGTTCCGGCACCGTCACGAAGGTGTAGCCCCGCCGCTTCAGCTCGTCGATGATCGGGGGAACGGCCGGGACCGTGCCGTCGTATATGTCGTGGAGCAGGATGATCCCGTCCCCGTGCGCCTGGTCGAGCACGCGCTGCCGTATGAGGTCCGAGTCGGTGGTGGAGTAATCCTTGGCCGTGATGCTCCACAGGACCTGCGCGAGTCCGAGCTCCCGGCTGACGTCCGACACCGTGCCGTCGGTGCGGCCCTGCGGCGGGCGCATGAGGGTGGGCTTCCGGCCCGTGATCCTCTCGACGGCGTCCTGGGTGCGGGACAGCTCGTCGCGGACCTCCGCCTCGTCGAGGTCGGTGAGGATCCGGTGCGTCCAGGTGTGGTTGGCGACCTCGTGCCCCTCGTCGGCTATGCGCTTGACGACCTGGGGGTAGCGGTCGACGTGCTTGCTGCCGAGCAGGAAGAAGGTGGCGGGGACCTGCTTCTCCTTGAGGATGTCCAGGAGCCGGGGAGTGTCCTTGCCCGGCCCCGCGTCGAAGGTAAGGGCGATGCACTTGACCTTGGCGCAGTCGACCCGACGGGCGGTACCACCCGCCTTGTCGTCCGATCCGCCCTCCCCCCGGGCGTCCTGCGGGGTGACGGTGTCGACTCCGCAACCGCCGAGGGCCAGCATCAGCGACGCCGCGGCGAGCAGGACAGTGGCCTTACTCCTGCGTCGGCCCAGCCTGGATCGGAACATGGTGGAACCCGCTTTCCCCGGTGGTGTCTTCGATACGGCCGGAAATCGCCTGGTCAGGGCGTTACTCAGGGCCGATCAAGCACTCTACATACGGTGTATACCGGGGGTGTCGGCGGGGTCCTTCGACCGTTCACGGGCACACGTCGACCCCGGACGGCGCCCGTCCGCTCCGTCCGGGGGGTTCGCGCCTCCCGCTCAGCGGGAGGCGAGCAGCAGCCGGGCCTCGGTCTCCTGGTCACCGGAGACGGACTGCAGGGACTGGATGTCGAAGCCGGCGGCGAGCACCTTCTCGACCTCGTCGACGGCACGGTAGCCGCCGGTGAGCGTGGCGCCGACCGGGGAGGTCAGCGGTGTGGGACGCACCTCCTGGTGGCGTCCGCCCGCCGTGTCGAAGGTGGCCGTCCAGACCGTGGGGGAAGGCCCCGTGGCCGCCTGCGGGCTCGGGGTTCCCATGTCCTCCAGCTGGTAGACACCGTCGAGGACGTCGAAGACGGCCTGGGCGTCCTCACGGCAGCAGTCACTGAGCTGCACGGTGACGTCGGTGTCGATGTGCAAGTCGTACACGTCGCTCATCTCCTCGCGGCCCGCCGGTCGCTCGCGGTGCCCCCGCCTCGTCGTGCCGGCGCTCGTGGGCCACGTCTCCAGCATCCCTCTCGGGGCGTCGTCCCGCGAGGCCCGGGGCCCCGCGTCGGGCTCAGAGATCCCGCGTCCGACTCAGAGACCCCGCGTCGGCCCACGGAGGCCGCTGACGCGCGCGAAGGTACGCGAAGACCCGCGAGAACCCGCCACTCCCCCCGTGGCCCCCTCAGCCACCGCCGATGATCTCCTCGACGGTGGCGGCGTCCGCGGCCGACTTGTCGGGGCGGTGGCGTACGACACGGGCGAAGCGGAGGGTGACGCCGGCCGGGTAGCGCGTCGAGGCCTGGAGTCCGTCGTAGGCGATCTCGACGACGAGTTCGGGCCGTACCCGCACGGTGAATCCGTCGTCCTCAACGGCCAGTTCGCCGAGCCGCTCGCTCTGCCACCGCAGCATCTCGTCGGTGAGCCCCTTGAAGGTCTTGCCGAGCATGGCGAAGCCGCCTTCGGCGGTGCGCGCGCCGAGGTGGAGGTTGGACAGCAGGCCGGTCCTGCGCCCGTGGCCCCGCTCGACGGCGAGAACGACGAGGTCGACGGTGTGCACGGGCTTCACCTTCAGCCACGTCCGCCCTCTGCGGCCGGCCACGTAGGGCGCGTCCACCGCCTTGACCAGGACACCTTCGTGCCCCCGGGCCAGCGTGTCGGTGAAGAACCGCTCGGCGGCCCCACCCTGCGCGGCATCGGCGGGATCGGTGACCACCATCCGTCGGACGCGCTGGGACTCGGGGAGCAGCCGGGCCAGGACCTCGTGCCGCTCCCGGCCCGGCCGGTCGATCAGGCCCACTCCGTCGACCGCGAGAACGTCGAAGAAGACCGGTGTGAGGGGAAGGGTGGCACGCGCACCGGCCACATCCGTGCGGGAGCCGACCCGGGAGGCGATCGACTGGAACGACACGGGACGACCGGTACCCGGATCGAGGGCGATCACCTCGCCGTCCAGGATGAACGCGTCGGCCGGAACGGAGCGGGCGGTGGCGACCACCTCGGGGAGCCGGCCGGTGATGTCGTCGAGCGAACGCGTGTGGACACGGACCTCGTCCCCCTGCCGATGCACCTGGATGCGGATGCCGTCGAGCTTCTCCTCCACCACACAGGGCCCGAGGGCGGCGATCGCATCGGTGACGGAGGCGGCGGTGTGCGCCAGCATGGGCTGCACGGGATTGCCGACCCGGAGGGTGAAGCGCTGCAGCGCGGCGGCGCCGTCCGCCAGGACGGCCTGCGCGACCGGTGGCAACGCCCCTTCGAGCATCACGGCGCGGCGCAGCTCCCCCGCGGGCACCGCGGCGGCCCTGGCGACGCCTTCCAGGGCGACGGCGTCCAGGGCGCCCTGGCGCACCTCCCCGGTGAGCAGCCGCAGCAGGAACTGCTGCTCGTCATGGGTTGCGGCGGCGAACAGGGCGTGGACGAGCCGGGTCCGCCCGGCCCGGGAGCCGGCGCCGGACACGGCGGCGAGCTCCGTCATCACCTCGTCAGCCCGCCCGAGCGTCAGCGCCGGCTGTTCAGTGGGCGGGACGGCGGGAGGGGCCACCTCCTTGAGGACGCTCCACCCGACCCCGATGCGCCCCTGCGGGAGCCGTCCCGAGAGGTACGCGATGACGAGGGGGCTCTCCTCGGGATCGGCCTCCACGAACAACTCGGCGAGGAGGCCGATCTTGCGCGAACGCGCGGAGGTCGCGGCCACCTCCCGGGACACCTCGGCGACACGGGCGAGCAGCATGGGCCCATCCTCCCCACACCCGTCCCCCGCCGCACCCCGACGACGCTTCGGCGTCAGGGTCCGCGGGGTCGGGGTCCGCGGTGCCAGGGTCCGCGGGGTCATGGCCGACGGTGGCAGGCCCGTCAGGGTCAGGCACGTCAGCGTCGGGGCCGACGGTGGCAGGCACATCAGTCTCAGGGCCAGGAGACCGGGTGCCTCCGCCCCTTCGCGCGCCCGCCTTCCGACGGCGTCCCCCGGCGGCGGAACCGGTCCAGCAGTCTGGTGCGGCCCGAACGTGCCGGTGGACGCCCGGTCCCCTGCGATCGCTCCTCCGGGAGCGGCACCGCCGGAGGCACAGGAGGCGCAGATGGCACCGGGGGCAGCTGGGGCGGCGGCGAGGCCTCCGGTTCGCCGCCGCCCCACGGCGGCGGCGCCGCCGCACCGAGCGGCACCGGTGCTGCGGGAAGCGCGGTCCTCTGCCGCCGCACGGGTGAGACGGACGGCACGGGCGCCATCGTCAGGACGGGCGGCCGGGGCGACGTAAGGGCTCCGCCGCCGCCCGGGTACGGCGCCGACCGTTCCGCCCGGGCCTCGTCCACGGCGAGGGCCAGGCTCAGCCGGTGCCAGAGGATCTCGTCCGGGTCGTCGGCCCGCGTGAGGCGCTCGGCGATGTCGTGCGCCGTCGCCCGCACCGGCATCCCCGGCGGTGGTGGTGGGCGCAGCCGGTCGAGGTGAGCGCGCTCGAACGGGTCGTCGACGACCTCGGCGACCTGGAATGGATCGAGCAGGGAGGCGATGGCGGCGGCACGCGCCCAGGGATCGGTCGAGGCCCTGAGCAGCACGCCGAGCCTGCGGGCCCGCCAGTTCCGGGGCCTCCGGTCCTCGTGCGCGGCGAGGCGTTCGCGGAGTTCCCGTGGCAGTCGGCCGGCGAGCAGGGCCGGGCAGGCGAGGCCGAACTCGGCGACGTCCTCCGCGAGATAGGTCCACACCACCGCCCGGTAGCGGTTGAGAGAGAAGCGCACCGGGCTGAGATGGCCCGTCCGCGCGAGCCGGGTGAAACGCTCCGGGGTGATCTCCAGGAGAGCGGCGGCCTCCCCGGTGCCGACCGCGCGCACCCGGTCGCGCAGACCGGCGGGAAAGTCCGGCGCGGCCCTGAGCCGGTCGAGCTCTCCCTGCTCGACCCGCCGCCGCCCGCCCTCCCCCACCGGCACCGTCCGCACCAGGCCGAGCTGGAGAGCGAGCCGGAACTCGTCGCGTCCCAGCTCCAGTTCCTGCGCCGCCCTCCCCGGTGTCACCGTGCGCGCCCCTTCGTCCACCGTCATCCCACGGCCCTCCCCCGTACGTCATGTTCTCTGCGTGCCGTGGATCCCTCGGACCCACACCAAGAACGTAACGCAGAGTGACGGATTGCGTGTGGCCTGTGGACAACCGCCTGTGGACAACGCCCTCAGGGCGTCGGCCACGACGTCACCGCGCCGTCAGAGAACGCCGCCGCCAGGAAACCCGGGCTGCCGCGCCTCCACGCCGAGGTGCTCGCCGACACGGTTGACCAGGAGCGTCATCTCGTACGCCACCTGACCGACGTCCGCCTCCGCCGCGCTCAGGACGCACAGGCAGCTGCCCTCGCCCGCGGCCGTCACGAAGAGCAGCGCATCGTCGAACTCCACCATCGTCTGCCGCGCCCTGCCGGCCCGGAAGTGCCGGCCCGATCCCCGGGCGAGACTGTGGAGTCCGGAGGAGACCGCCGCGAGATGTTCGGCGTCCTCGCGTGCGAGTCCGCTGCTCGCGCCCGTCACCAGTCCGTCGTTCGAGAGCACGAGCGCGTGCCGGATGAACCCGACCCGGTGGGTCAGGTCGTCGAGAAGCCAGTCCAGTCCCTTGTCCAACGCCATCAGTGGTCCTCCCCCTGGGTGGTGCGTCCCCGTCGGTCCGGACTTCCGTGGTGTCCGTGCCGCCGTGGTCCGCCGTATCGCCGCAAGCCTTACGCACTGTCGTGAACAGGGCAAGCACTGCACCTCGCCCGCGTGTGCCGCACGATGGGGGCATGACGAGGATGACCGATGATGAGTGGCGGACCTTCGTGTCCGCGGGAACCCGTACGGGCAAGCTGGCGACCGTGCGCGACGACGGCAGTCCGCACGTCGTGCCGATCTGGTTCCTCCTCGACGGCGACACGTTCGTCTTCACCACGGGCAAGGGAACGGTGAAGGGTCGCAACCTCGCCCGCGACGGCCGGGTGTCCCTGTGCGTCGACGACGACACCCCGCCGTTCGCCTTCGTCGCGCTCAGCGGCCGGGCAGAACTCAGCGAGGATCCCGCGCAGTTGCGCCACTGGGCCGGCCGTCTCGGCGCCCGGTACATGGGCGAGGACCGGGCGGAGGAGTTCGGGTCGCGGAACGCGGTCCCGGGCGAACTCCTCGTCCGGGTACGCATCCACAAGGTGATCGCCGAGGGCGGCGTCGCCGACTGAGACCACGGCCGCGACCACGAGGGCGCGGCCGTCACCACGAGGGCGCGGCCGGGCCGCTCAGCCGACCGTGTCCAGGAGACGGGCGGTGTGCATCCGCCCGGCGTACTCGACCAGACGGATCAACACCTCCTTCCCGGAGTCGCGATCACGCGCGTCGCAGAGCACGACGGGCGTGCCCCGGTCCAGGTCCAGCGCGCGGGAGACATCGGCCGCGCCGTAGGTACGCGCGCCCGTGAAGCAGTTGACGGCCACCACGAAGGGGATCTTCCGGTGTTCGAAGTAGTCGACCGCCGGGAAGCAGTCCTCGAGCCGTCGGGTGTCGGCGAGGACGACGGCTCCCAGGGCGCCCTGGGAGAGCTCGTCCCACAGGAACCAGAACCGGTCCTGGCCGGGCGTCCCGAACAGGTAGAGGGAGAGTCCGGAGCGGATCGTGATGCGGCCGAAGTCCATGGCGACGGTCGTGGTGGTCTTCTGGTCGACTCCCCCGGTGTCGTCGACCGACTCCCCGGCGCGGCTCAGCCGTTCCTCGGTGCGCAGCGGCCGGATCTCGCTGACCGCGCCGACGAGGGTGGTCTTGCCCACGCCGAATCCACCGGCGACCAGGATCTTCAGGGCGAGGGCGGTGGTGTCCGCGCCGTCGCCGTCGCCGGTGTTCTCAGAGCGCTCGTAGGCCATCGATTACTTCCCTCAGGATTCTTTCGTCAGGGAGCTGAGCGGGCGGCACGGGCCTGCTGACGCGTACGAAGCCCGATTCGAGGAGGTCGCCGAGGAGGACCCGGACGACGCCGACGGGCAGGTCGGCGTCGGCGGAGAGTTCGGCCACCGACTGCGTCTCGGCCCGGCACAGGCTGAGCAGGGACCGGTGCTCGGGACCGAGGAGGGACTCCTCGGCCGGCCCCGGCGGGTCGTCGTCGACGACGACGAGCGCGATGAGGTCGAACCGGACGTTGCTGGGCCCCGGCTTGGTCCGTCCGCCGGTCATCGCGTAGGGGCGTACGAGCGGCCCGGCGTCGGCGTCGTACCACTGGCTGCCCGGTACGGACGGGCCGCCGCCGGTGCTGTCCTCGTTCATGGGTCTCTCCGGGTCAGCCGGCGGCCGGCGGGGTCACCGTGAGCCGCGGCGGGGTGTGCAGGTGCTCGCCGACACGCTTGACGAGGCGGGCCATCTCGTAGGCGATGAGGCCGATGTCCGCGCTCACGGAGCTGAGGACCGCGAGGCAGGAACCGTCGCCCGCCGCGGCGACGAAGAGGAATCCGTCGTCCATCTCGACCATCGTCTGGCGGACTCCGCCGGTGTGGAACTGGCGCCCGGCGCCCTTGGCGAGGCTGTGGAAGCCGGACGCGATGGCGGCCAGGTGCTCGGCGTCCTCGCGGCTGAGTCCGCTGGAGGCCCCTACGGCGAGTCCGTCGTTGGAGAGCACCACGGTGTGGCGGACCTCCCGGACCCGCGTGACGAGGTCGTCGAGGAGCCAGTCGAGTTCGCCGGATCGGTGATGAGAGATCCTCTCGTGGTCGATCATGCGTGGTCTCCTTCAGAACGGTGGTCGTCGGGGGGAGTCGTGCCAGGTCCGGTGCCTTGGCCCTGGCCGGTGCCGGTACCGGAGCCGGTGCCTGCGCCTGCGACGTGGCCGGAGCCGTGGGCCTGGCCGGTGCCGAGGTCGTGGCCGGTGCCGAGAGGGCGTCGGGCGCCGGGGACGGCGCCGCCGCCCCGCTGCCAGCCGTCCTGGTAGGCCGCCATCCGGTCCCGTACCTGCTCCGGGGTGCGGGCGTCCGTGCCGGGCGCGGACGGTACGAACACCGGCGCCGGGGCGGGTGCCTCCCGCAGCTGCGGGACCAGACTCGCCTGCCGTACGCGTCGGGGCAGCTCGTCCTCCGGATCGCCGTGGCCCGCGGGGCCGCCGGGGCCGGCCGGATCGCCGGGTCGCTGTTCGCGTGCCGGTGGCGGTACGGAGGGTCCGCGGCGGCGCAGTTCGGTGACGCCGGCGGGCGGAGGCCCGGACCGCTGCGGCGCCGCGAGCGCGGACACAGCCGTCGGGCGCGGCAGGGACTGCGGGCGGGAGCCCGGTGGGGCCTGCGGCGGGACCGGCGGTCGAGGGCCGTGCGCCTCCTCGGGCGGGATGCCCGGCCGCGCGTCGGCCGGAGCCTGCGGGGCGGTCCGGCGGGGGGACGGGACGGGCCCGGCCGGAGCGCCACCGGTGAGTGTGTGGGCGCCGGGGGCGGGCGGTCCGGTGCGGCCCGGAGGGCGGGGTCCCTGGGACCCGCCGAAACGGCGGGCCTCGGCGTGGTGCGCCTCCTCACGTTCGCGTGCGGCGCGCGCCTCGTCCGTACGGGTGTAGGCGACGAGGCGGTCGGCCGTCGGCTGTTCACCGCGACCGCGCCGGTCGTCGGCGCCGGGCCCGCCCGTGCCAGAGACGGAAGCACGCGGACCACGCGCCTGCGGGGTCCCCGCGGGGGGTGTGTCGGCTCCGCGGCCGGGCGGCAGCGCGCCCTGCAGCAGATCGGTCGGCAGCAGGACGACGGCCGTCGTGCCGCCGTACGGAGAGGTCCGCAGCTGCACCTTGATGTCGTGGCGGGAGGAGAGCCGGCTGACCACGAAGAGGCCCAGCCGGTCGCTGTCGAAGAGGTCGAGGGCCTCGGACTGGGCGATGCGGGCGTTGGCCTCGGTGAGGGTCTCCCGGCCCATGCCGAGTCCCCGGTCCTCGATCTCCAGGGCGTACCCGTTGCCGACGGGTTCGCCGCTGACGCGCACCTTGGTGTGGGGCGGGGAGAACTGGGCCGCGTTCTCGATGAGTTCGGCCAGGAGGTGGGTGAGGTCGGCGACGGCGCCGCCGACGACGGCCGTCTCGGGGAGCCGGCGGACCTCCACGCGCGCGTAGTCCTCGATTTCGGAGACGGCGGCGCGGACGACGTTGGTGAGCGGGACGGGCATGCGCCAGGCACGGCCGGGAGCGGCGCCCGACAGGATGATGAGGCTCTCGGCGTGGCGCCGCATCCGGGTGGTGAGGTGGTCGAGCCGGAAGAGGTCGCCGAGTTCGTCGGGGTCGTCGGCGCGCCGTTCCATGCTGTCCAGGAGGTTGAGCTGGCGGTGGACGAGGACCTGGCTGCGGCGGGCGAGGTTGACGAAGACGCCGGAGATGCCGCTGGCGAGTTCGGCGCGTTCGACGGCTGCGGAGAGAGCCGCGCGGTGGACGGTCGTGAGGGCGTCGCCGACCTGGCCGATCTCGTCCTGGGAGACCGCTCGCGGCGGGGCCTCGGCGTGGACGTCGATCTCCTCGCCGGCGCGCAGTCGGCGCATGGCCGCGGGGAGTTTGCCGCGCGCGATGCCGAGGGCCGTGTTGCGGAGGCTGACGAGTTCGACGACGAGGCCGCGGCCGATGCGCACGGAGATGACGAGGGAGGCGGCGACGGCCGCGAGGCCGAGGACCACCGCCGCGCCGCCCGCGCTGAGGACCCCGCCGGCGAAGGGGTCGGCGCGGTCGGCCGCCGCGGCGCGGGCGTCGGTCTCGATCGCGGTGAGTCCGTTCCGTACGGCGGCGAGTGTGGCGTCCCAGTCGGCGGAGGTGACCGCCTGGGCGGCGGGGCGGCCGGGGCTCGCGGCGCCGATCTTCTCCTCCGCGCGGGTGAGCCTGGTGTGGTCACCGCCGGCGGTGAGCCGGGTCCATGCGGCCCGGTCGGCGGCGGGCAGGTCCGCGGTGGCCGAGGCGACAAGAGTGCGCCGGGTCTCGACGGCGCCCGAGAAGGCGCGCAGCCGCTCGGCGGTGAGACGGCCGGTGAGGTGGGCGGAGGTGAGGAGGGCGTCCTCGCGGGACAGCATCTCGCCGGCCCAGCCGAATTCCAGGAGTACGCGCGCGTCGGACCCCTGCGGGGCGTCCTGGATGCCGGTGAGGGCGCCACCGACGGCGAAGGCCGTGGAGACCGCGGCGGTGTACTCCTCGTACACCTGGTCCCAGTCGGCCCGCCCGTCGACGGCGGCGGTACGGAGTCGGGCGAGGCTCTCGACCCTGCCGACGAACGCGCTCACCCGGTCGCCGACGTCGCCGGGCAGGTCCCCGGCGTCGCCGACGGTGTGGGTGTCGTCCAGCCGGAGTCGGTCGACGGCGGCGTCCGTGCGGCGCATCCGGTCCTTGAGCTCGGTGGCCCGACCGGTGCCGG
Organism: Streptomyces sp. Qhu_M48; assembly: GCF_051305195.1. NCBI lineage: Bacteria > Bacillati > Actinomycetota > Actinomycetes > Kitasatosporales > Streptomycetaceae > Streptomyces > Streptomyces sp. Qhu_M48. The sequence continues at coordinate 4,480,883 of NZ_CP195432.1, forward strand.
GGGCGGCGACCTGCCGTACGGCCGCGCGCCGTTCGGCCTGGAGCGCGGCGAGGGCGGCCGTCACGGGCTCGCGGATCCCGGCGTCGACACGCTGGAGCTGGCGGAGCCGCGCGACGTCCTGGGCGGTGGTGACGGTGGCGAAGCCCCACAGTGCGAGGAGCGAGACGACGGGGACCATCAGGAGGGAGACGATCTTCGCGCGGACGGTGCGGGGTCGCAGCCCGTGACGCGGCGGGCGGCGACGGCGGGCGCCGTCCGCCGTCGGCGTCGGCGGCGCCGTGGAGGTGGAGCGGTGTCCTGCGGTCGGAGCGGCCTCGGGGGTGTGCTCCCCCGGTTCGTCGGCGGGCGGCCCGGCGTGCGCGCGCCGCCCGCGCGCGGCCGCCGGCCGCGTCGCCTCGGCGTCCTGGGTCTTGCGGGGAGTTCGCATGGCCTCCTCGTTCCGGCTGCGACTGTTCTCGGTGCGTGGGTCCTGCGAGGGGGTGGGGCAGGAGGAGTGCGTTCGGTCGGCGTGCGAGGGTCCGGCTCGCGTCGGGGGTGGGGTTCGCGTCAGAGGTGCGGTGGGCGTGAAGGGGCGGGGCGGCGTCGGGGGTCCGGTCGGCGTGCGGATCGGTTCGTGCGTGTCTCGCTTCGCGTGCGGCTCAGCTGATGGGAGTACGGGCGGTCCCGGCGGCGCGAAAGCCGGGGGGTGCGACGTCCACCGCGCGCTCGTCCGGCTCGGTGAGGCGCCCGGCGGAGGCGTACGCGGCCCGTTCCCTGGCCGTCGGGGAGAGGGCGACGAAGGCCGAGGTGATGAAGAGGTAGGAGCCGAGGCCGACCGCGAGCGGGAAGATGAACTGCATGACGGTGGCCCCGGGGAGGGCGGCGCCGGACGGGACGACGTCCACCGTCACCGCGAGCATTCCGGTGTAGTGCATGCTGCTGACGGCCGCGCCCATCACGAGCGAGGCGACGGTCACGGCCACCGTTGAGTGGATGTTGAGGGCGGCCCACAGGGCCGCCGTGGCGGCGACGACGGCGATCAGCACCGAGACCCCGACGAGTACGGGGTCGTACCTGACCTCGCCGTGGAGCCGGAGGGCGGCCATGCCCGTGTAGTGCATGCTCGCCACGCCGACGCCCGTGGTCAGACCGCCGGTCAGGAGCGAACGGACCCGGTCGCGCCCGTAGCCGACGACGAACACACCGGCGCCGACGACGGCCATGGCGATGACGAGGCTGATCATGGTGAGCGGTACGTCGTACCGGATGTCGGTGCCGGTCACCCCGAAGCCGAGCATCGCCACGAAGTGCATCGTCCAGATGCCGGTGCCGATCGCGGAGGCCGCCGTGAGCAACCAGTTCCGCCGTGAGCGGCCGGTCGCGTCGAGGGCGCGTACGGTGCAGCGCAGCCCGAGGGCGGCGCCGACGCAGGCCATCGCGTACGACAGTGCAGGTGTCAGCCAGCCGAAGGTGGCGTGGTCCAGGTGTCCCATGGCTCAGGGACGCTAGTGCGCATCAGGGGGCGCACAAGGGGCGCATTTCGAAAGCTGATGGAATATGACAGAGAGCTGATCCCGAACGATCACGCCGGGCTCGAACGTGCACACAGATCGTTCACCCCTCCGGGGAAGGTCGTTCACCCCCGCGGGTAAGCGATCATGAGCGCATGAGCGATGACCCCACGCATGTCCGAGAGTTCTTCGGCGCTCGCGCCGCCGACTGGGACAGCCGGTTCCCCGACGACGGTCCCGCGTACGCGGCCGCCGTCCACGAGCTCGGCCTGCGGCCGGGCGACGCGGTACTCGACGCCGGCTGCGGGACCGGCCGCGCGCTCCCTCCGCTCCGTGCCGCCGTCGGCCCGAGCGGCACCGTGCTCGGCGCCGATCTCACCCCGGAGATGCTCGAACAGGCCGTCAGGGCAGGACGCGGCGGTCCGGACGGCACCGCGACGCTGCTGCTCGCCGACGTCGGACGCCTCCCGGTGCACGACGGCGCGCTCGACGCCGTCTTCGGGGCCGGGCTCATCTCCCACCTCGCGGAACCCGTCACCGGTCTGCGCGAACTCGCCCGTGTCGTACGGCCGGGCGGCCGGCTCGCGCTCTTCCACCCGATCGGCCGGGCCGCCCTCGCGGCACGCCACGGCCGCCAGATCACCCCGGACGACCTGCGGGCCGAACCCCGGCTGCGCCTCGTGCTCGCCGAGGCAGGGTGGAGGCTCGTCGGTTACGTCGACGAGGACACGCGCTACCTGGCCATGGCGGTACGCGAGGGCTGAGGCGGGTGGCTGAGGCCCTCTTCACGATCCGGCTCGCCCCCTCGGCCGGATGTGGCAGAGTCGGGGCGGGGTCGACGGTCCGACGCCGCAGGGCTCATGACGTCCTGCCAGGGACCGCGTCGGGGTGAGGGGGCTGTGGGTGGCACGGGTGATCGACGGTCGGTTCGAGCTGGTGGCTCGGCTCGGCGGGGGCGGCATGGGAACCGTGTGGAGAGCGCGGGACCTGGCACTCCACCGTGAGGTGGCCCTCAAGGAGGTACGCCCGCCCGACCCGGCACTGGCCGAGTACGACCCCGAGGGCGCCCGCGAACTCCGCATCCGGGTTCTGCGCGAGGCACGCGCACTCGCCCGCGTGGCCCACCCGCAGGTGGTGACGATCTATCACATCGTGGACGGCGGCGAGGGCACGTACCCGTGGCTCGTCATGGAACTGGTCTCCGGGGGCTCGCTCCACGACCGGCTCGCCCGGGGCACCCTCACGGCGGGCGAGGCGGCCACCCTGGGGCGCGGGATCCTCGCGGGCCTTCGGGCCGCCCACGCGACGGGCATCCAGCACCGGGACATCAAGCCCGCGAACGTCCTGCTGCGGCCCGACGGACGTCCGGTCCTCACCGACTTCGGCATCGCGGCGATCCACGGGGCCACTGCCCTCACCGCCGCCGGCTCGATCATCGGCACGCCCGACTACATGGCGCCCGAACGCGTCGCCGGCGAGGAGGGCGGACCGGCCGCCGACCTCTGGTCGCTCGCGATGACCCTGTACGTCGCGGTGGAGGGGCACCACCCACTGCGCCGGGCCAACACGCTCGCCACCCTCGCGGCGGTGCTGGGTGAGGACGTACCGGCGCCGCGCCGCGCCGGCCCGCTGACGGGGGTGCTGACGGACGTGCTGGTACGGGACCCGGCGGCACGGCCCGACGGCGAGGCGCTGGACCGCCTGCTCGCCGAGGCCGAAGTCCGGGCGGCGAAGGCTCCGGGGCAGGTTCAGGGCCAGCTCCGGGCCGATCCACGGGACCAGGGCAGGGTTCAGGACCAGGTACCGGCCCAAGGCCCGGGCCGGGCTCAAGACCCGCGCCGGGCTCAAGACCGGAGCCGAGCTCAAGACCCGCGCCGAGTTCAAGACCAGGCACTGGCCCAGGATGCGGGACAGGCCCAGCAAGCGGCCCAGGCCCAGGGCCCCGTCCAGGACGCCGGGCCCCGGCCTCTTCCTCCACCTCAGCCCCACCCTCACCCTCGACTTCACGGTGAGGCTTCACCGGTCCCCGCCCCAGCCTCCCCTTCACCCACCGCCGACACCGCCACCGCCACCTTCGGCGCCGTCCCCCCGGTCCCGACCCGGCCGCCCACGGCGCGGAGACGGCACGCCGCGGTGTACGCGGGAGCGGCGGGCGCCGTCGTGCTGAGCGGCGTGCTCCTTTGGAACCTCCTTCCGCTCGGTGGCGCGAAGGACGACGGCACCGGGGACCGCACCGCCGGAAAGCCCGGCGGCCGGAGCCCCTCCTCCTCCACCGCCGCGTCCGCCCCGCCCCCGACCGGAAACGGAATCAAGATCACCATCGGGGTCAAGTCCGACCAGCCCGGTCTCGGCTGGAAGAGGCCGGACGGCACGTACACGGGGCTCGACGTGGACGTGGCGACCTACCTCGCCCGCGCACTCGGCCACGGCCCCGCCGACATCGCCTGGAAGGAGGTCCGGAGCTCCACCCGTGAGGCGCTCCTGGCCAACGGCGATGTCGACCTCGTCGTGGCCACGTACACGATGACCTCGCAGCGGAAGACGAGGGTCGGCTTCGCCGGCCCCTACTTCACGGCTCACCAGGACGTCCTGCTGGCGGCCGGTGACACCTCCGTCAGGAACCCGGCCGATCTCAACGGCAAGAAGGTCTGCGGGGCCACCGGAACCACCGGCGTGCTGGCGATCCGTACGAGGCTCGCTCCCCAGGCGGAGGTCGTGACGTACGACAGTCACGCGCGCTGCATCGACGCGCTCGCCTCGGGCACCGTCGACGCCGTCACCACCGACGACGCGCTCCTCGCCGGCTACGCGGCGCAGGACGGGTACAAGGGCAGGTTCAAGCTCGCGGGCTTCCGCGTCAGCGAGGAGCCCTACGGCATCGGGGTCCCGAAGGGCAGCGCGATGGAGGGCAAGGTCCAGAAGGCACTCGACAAGATGATCTCCGACGGCTCCTGGAAGCGAGCCGTCGAGAAGAACCTCCCCCTCCTGCGGACGGCCACCCCGCCCCTCCGGGATTGATCCACACCGACACGTCCGTATTCCCGCGCTCCCCCCTCTGTGGTCAACGCACCCTTCTTTCCCGGCACTTCACTGACTACCGTGGATGTACCGGGCAGTCCTGCCCGGGAAGGGCGGTGGAGCGTGACACGGGTACCGGAACGACTGCGCAAGCTCCTGCCCTCCGCCCGGAAGGCGTCCGAGGCCGCCGCTCCGGCGCCCCCACGCGCCCGGCAGGGACACAACCTCTTCGAGGCGGCGGCGGAGTACGTGGCCGCGTGCGCCGAGAACGACCCGGCCCGGGCGGAGGAGGCGGCGAGCCGGGTCTCCCCCGGGATGCTGTCGTTCGGCGTCAACGAACTGGCCTGTCGGGCTCTCCTCACCCTCGCCCGGGAGCGGAACGAGTCGCCGAGTGCCGTGGCCCGCTCGCTCCTCGGTCTCCGGGAGGACCCGGCGAGGCGCCCCACGGGAGACGCGTAGGCTTCCGGACCCGGACCCGGGACAGGCATCCGGACCGGGACAGGTGTCGGGACCCGGGGCCGGCATCGACACCGGCCCCCGCCTCGCCTCCCATCCGTCTCCCCTTCCTCTTCCGCACCCGCATCCGCACGGCGATACAGGTCACTGCGCCAACCTCTGGACAGGTCTCCCTACTCACTGGTTAAGGTGCGCCGACAACCAGATGGGGAGGCCTGCGTGGCTGGGACGGACCCGATCGCCGAGGCAGCGGCCGAAGGCGATGCCGATGCGCTGTTCGTGCTGACCGCGGCGCTGCTGACACCCGCGCGCTTCCCGAGCGTGCTCGGCGACGACTACCCGGCGGCGTGCGCGGCGCTGGGGCTGCAGCCGTACGCGGACGGGTACGGGCTCGTCTTCGGGCAGGACGGGCTCGGCGCGCGCTGGACGGTCGTCATCGACGACGTGTCGTTGGTCGCCGTGGCCATCTCCTCCTGGGACTGCGGCATGGCCTACGACCTCTCCCCCGACGAGGAGTCGGTGGTCAGCGGGCTGCCCGGCTGGCCGCTCGACCTGATGAGCCGCGCCCCGGGTGTTCCGGCCCCGCACGACCCGGAGCCCGAGGAGGGTGATCCCGCCCCGCTGGTACCGCCGTCGGGCGACGAGTGGGGCCCGGCCCAGCGCCGTCTGGGCGCCGACGAGGTGGCCCTCCAGTGGGCCGCCTGGCGGGCCAGGGTGGGCGACGACGGCACGTACACGGACGGCCCCGCGGCTCCCGACGCAACGGCCGCGCCCGCCGTCGACGACCCGTACGACGGGGTCAGGAAGGCCTTGGACGAGCTGCGCGGCTACCTGGATGACCCGCCGCCGGTGGGCCGGGTGCGGTCCGCGTCGGACGGGGAGGCAGGCGCGCGGATGCTGCGCGCGGACGGCCCCGGCTGGTCGCTGGTGGCCAAGGCCGACGACATGGCGTTCGTGCTTCTCGACGAGCTGCCGCGCGAGGTACTGCCCGTGGCCCGGGGGGCGAGGCTCCCGGCCCTCCTCGAAGCCCTCGACGCGATGGCCGTACGCCCGTCCTGAAACCACGGGGCGCCCGCCCTGCAAGCAGGGGGCGCCCCGCCCTGAGAGCGCGCGGCGCAACCCACTCCGAGAAGCGGGGGGCGCGCGTCAGGTGAGGGCGTGCCCGTACGCGGCGGCGAGCCCGTCCAGTTCCGGCTCTCCGAACGCTGCGCGCAGCGCGCCGAACGCGGCGGCCTTGTCCTGGCCGAACCGGCTCACGGACACCGCATAGGTGTCCGGGGTGAGGAACCTCGGCGGCGTGCTCTTGCTGTGGAACTTGTCCGCGTACATGACGAGCCGCTCCTCCTGGGTGATCGCCACATAGTCGGCGGGAGGCAGTGGCAGGCCCTGCGTGAGCACGTCCTCCTTGGTCAGCCCGACCCCCGTGTGGCACGAGCAGAACCGGCACACGGCCTCCGGCAGTCCCTCCGCCGCGAGGATCTCGTGCCCCAGCAGTCCGTGGCGCAGGTAGTTCCGGCCGTCGAGCCGCCCTTCGGAGTCGTACAGGCGGTACACCCCGATGTCGTGCAGCAGGCATCCCGCCCGTACGAGGTCCGGGTCGACGTCCAGGCCCGAGCGTGACATCAGCCGCTCGGCCACCTGCCACACGATCTCGCAGTGCGTGAAGACGAGCTCGAACGCCTCTTCATGGGGAGCGTGCCTGAGGTGCATCGCGCGTATCTCGTCCGCCGACGGAATGTCCACCCGCGCAGCGTAGTGACTCCGCCGGGGGACGCCGACGACGGCTCGCGGCGGAGGGGCGCCGACGAGGCTGGAGGCCGGGAGCGCCGACGACGGCTGGGGCGGACCCCGTCGCGCTCCGACGCTCCCCATAGGCCGACGGCCCGAGGTGTGGTCCCGGGACATGGCCTGCCGGGAGGGGTGCGCCGCACGATGTGGCGCCCGTCCCTTCCCTTCGCCCATCGGAGGTTCACCATGCGCCTGTTCCCAGGCGTCTCCCTGTTCGCCGCGCTGCTGACCGGGGTCACCGTCCTCGCCCCTGCCGGTCCCGCCGTGGTCACGGAGACCGCCGCCGCGCACTGCGCGCGCCAGGACCGGCTCCGGGTGCCCGGCGCCGAGCACCAGCGGTCCGCCTGTCTGGACGACCTGACGACGGCCGCGCTGGCCGGCACGCCGTACACGGACATGGCGGACCAGGCGGGTCTGGCCGCGAAGGGGACCCGCAACCCCTCGGGGGTGCCGGGTGTCCAGATCGACGGCTACTTCCCCGACGACTCACGCCTCAACGCCACCCACGGCTGGGCCCATGACGCGCAGTTCGTCATCCGGCTGCCCGACGACTGGAACGGCGGGCTCGTCGTCACCGGCGCTCCGGGCACCAGGCGCCAGTACTCCACGGACGCGCTGATCTCCGACCAGGTCCTCGCCCGGGGCTTCGCGTACGCCGCCACCGACAAGGGCAACACCGGACCGGACTTCTTCACCGACGGACGGAGACCGGGCGACGCGGTCGCCGAGTGGAACCGCCGGGTGACCGAGCTGACGCGGGCGGCCGGGAAGGCCGTACGGCAGCGTTACGGCCGGGCGCCGGAGCGCACGTACATGACCGGCATCTCCAACGGTGGCTACCTGACGCGCTGGCAGCTGGAGAACCGGCCCGAGCTGTACGACGGCGGCGTGGACTGGGAGGGCGTGCTGTGGACCGCGCGCGGCCCCAACCTCCTGACGAGCCTGCCCGTGACGGTCGCCCGGTCACAGGGGCTCGCCACCGACGAGGACCTGGTCCGGGCCGGCTTCGCGCCGGACTCGCGCTTCCTGTGGCCGTACCACGAGCAGGCGTACTGGGGGCTGACACAGAAGATCTTCCGGGCCGAGTTCGACCCCTCGTACGATCCGGCCTGTCCCGGCTCCACGGCCGGCGGGACCGTCGAGCAGATCTTCGCGCCCTGTGCCTCGGACGCGTCCTACGACTACGCGTCACGGCCCGCGTCCGTGCACCGCGCGGTCGCGAAGGTCGCGCTCACCGGGCGGATCGGCAAGCCCCTCGTCACGCTCCACGGCGACCTGGACACCCTGCTGCCCATCGCCACCGACTCCGACGTGTACGCGCGGATGGTCGACGCGCGGGGCCGGGGCGGGATGCACCGGTACTACACGGTGCGGGGCGGGACGCACACCGACGGCCTGTACGACACCTATCCGGACCGGCTGCGGCCGATCCTGCCGTGTTACCGCTCCGCGTTCGACGCGCACGCGTGACCGGGACCGACCCTACTCGGCCCGCTCGGAGCGCGGGGGGACCGTCCCGGCCCTACTCCGCCCGCTCGGAGCGGAGCGGTGCGCCCACCTCGTGGAGATGGCCGAGCGCCTGGCGGTACGAGTCCACGAAGCCGGTCTCGGTGTACGGGACCCCCAGGGCGGCGCAGTGGGCCCGGACCGCCGGCTGGGCGAGGCGCAGATGGGGGCGCGGCATGCTCGGGAAGAGGTGGTGTTCGACCTGGTAGTTGAGACCGCCGAGGAACCAGTCGGTCAGGGCGCCGCCCCGGATGTTGCGCGAGGTGAGCACCTGGCGCCGCAGATGACCCCAGCTGTCGCCGTCCGCGTGCTCGTCCGGCCGCTCCATGCCCTTGTGGTTGGGGGCGAAGGCCATGCCCAGGTGCAGGCCGAGCAGCATCTGGTGGACGAGGGCGAAGACGAGCGCCTGCGCCGGGGTGAGGAGGGTGAGCAGGAGGGCCGCGTAGCCGGCGAAGTGGGCGAGCAGCAGCGAGCCTTCGACGAGCCGCTCGCGCCGGGTGCGGCACGGGCCGTCCTCCGCGAGCAGGGACCGCACCCCGTACACCTTGAGGGCGATGCCCTCAAGCGTCGTCAGCGGGAAGAACAGCCAGGCCTGGTGACGGGTGAGGAACCCGCGCAGCCCCTCGCGGCCGGCCGTCTGGTGTTCGGCGAAGACGAGGATGTCGGCCGCGACGTCCGGGTCCTTGTCGAGGTGGTTGGGGTGCGCGTGGTGGCGGTTGTGCTTGTCGTTCCACCACTCGCGGCTCATGCCGAGCAGGAGGTTGGCGTGGACGAGCTGGATGATCCGGCCGGCCTTACGGTTCCCGGTGATCTGGGCGTGGCCGGCGTCGTGGCCGACGAAGGCGGCGCGGGCGGAGAGCAGCGCGAGGGGAAGGGCCAGGAGCAGGGCCCACCAGGAGGGTCCGATCAGGGCGAGCCCGGCGATCACGGCGGCGATGCCCAGGAGATTGACGGCGATGCCCCGGGCGTACCAGCCGGGGCGGTGTTCGAGGAGACCCTGTTCCCTGACCGTCCGCAGGAGGGGGGTGAACTCGCTGCCGCCCCTGGCGCGGGCGGGCGCCGCGGCGGGGGCGGCGGCCGGGGGCAGGACGGTGGCCTGGGACATGGCGGGCTCCGGTTCTCAGTCGGTCGGGGGCCGTGCTGGTTCGGTCGCTGGACCGTGCTGGTTCGGTCGCTGGACCCTGCTGGTTCGGTCGCTGGACCCTGCTGGTTCGGTCCGTGGTCCGTGCTGGTTCGGGTCTGTGGGCGCCTACCAAGAAGCTACGGATCCGTGATCGTCCAGGGCCATGGCGTCACCACCCGTGCCCTTCGGGGGCGCGCCGGGGGCCGGGAGGTAGGGCGGGCCCCACCCTCCGTCAAAGTGATGCGGCTCACCCGCGAAGGAGGCGCGCGCGGAGGCACCGCCGAGGTATCCTCGGCCGCTCAGTCGCCAGGTAGTCAAATTTGAGGAATGCGTTGTCGTTGTCGCACGGATCCGATGATTCGGACCGCGAATCCGTTCAGGACCCCTCCCGCGAACTCATCTTCCACTCCGCCGTCTTCCTCCCCGCGGATCCGCCCCGCTCCGGCCGGATCGCCTTCTGGTCACCGGACGACGTCGGGACCCCGGTCGCGGACGAGCCCGCTCCGGCCGCCGTCGGGATCACGGTCGTGGACGGCGACAGCCTGCGGCCCGTGACCGTTCCCGCGTCCACGCTCTCCGTACGGGAGGCGCTGCCGCTGCTCGCCCGCGCCCCCTTCTCCGAGACCGCGTCTCCCGCGAGCGCCTTCTGGGGTGCGGCCTCGCTCCTCGCCCTCGGTCTCGTCGCGCGCGGGCTCCTGCTGCCCGGTCTCACCCCCGGCGGCTTCGACGCGTGGCGGGTCGGTCCGCTCGGTCCGGAGGAACTGGCCGAACTCCGGACGCTCGCCGCGTCGATGCCGCCCACGGCCCATGCCGTGCCGCTCTCACCGGCGGCCGCGGATGAGGAGCCCGTACTCCTGCCGCAGCCCGAGGCGTTGCTCCGCGCCTTCGTCGACGCCGTCGCGGACACCCTGCCCCGTACCCCCGCGGCGCCGCTCGCCGCCGGCGGGCCCGCCTTCGCGGCCGAAGAACCGCAGGCGATTCCCGAACAACGGGCGTGGGCCGCCGACGTCGCCGCCGTGTACGACGCGGGCGTCCGGCTCTCGCTCCGGCTCGAACTGCCCGGCTTCACCACCGATGCGACGGAGGCGCCTGACTTCCGCGCGGTACTGCAACTCCACGCCGTCGCCGACCCGACCCTGGTGGCGGACGCGGCGGAGGTCTGGTCGGGCTATGGCCGGACCGGGGCCGCCTTCGGCCCCCGGGTCCGTATGGACGCGCTCCTCGCCCTCCGGCGGGCCGCCCGCGCCTGGCCACCGCTGGCCCCTCTGCTGACGGCGGCCGTACCCGACACCGTCGAACTCGCGGACGAGGAGGTCGCGGAGCTGCTGGGCCCGGCCGGCAGGGCTTTGGCCGCGGCCGACGTCCAGGTCCACTGGCCGCGTGAACTCGCCGACCGGATGACCGCCAGCGCCGTGATCGGCCCGGTGAGCGGGGAGACACACGGAGGACACGACGGCACAGAGGAGAGCGGGTCGGTAGACGCAAGCCGGTCCGCAGAGGTGGGGCCGCCCGCCGGGGTGAGGCAATCCACCGGAGAGGCCGGGGTGAGGTCTACCGCAGAGGAGGCCGAGGACGCCCGTTCCTCCTCCGCGCTGCCCTCCTTCCTCTCCGCCGACGCCCTCCTCGGCTTCAACTGGCGCTTCGCCGTCGGCGATCAGGAGCTGACCCGGGCCGAGCTCGACCGGCTCGCCGAGGCCGGACGTCCCCTCGTGCGGCTGCGTGACCGCTGGGTGCTCGTCGACCCGGCCGAGGTACGCCGGGCCCGGTCCCACCAGGACCGGAAGGTGACCCCGGTCGACGCCCTCTCCGCCGTCCTCACCGGGACGACCGAGATCGACGGTCGCCCCGTCGACGTGGCGGCGACGGGCTGGCTGGAACGTCTGCGGGAGCGGCTCGCCGACCCCGAGCGGGGCCGCCCGGAGGTCGCCCAGCCGCCGGCGCTCGCTGCGACGCTCCGCGACTACCAGCTGCGCGGGCTCGACTGGCTGCACCGGATGACCTCGCTCGGCCTCGGTGGCTGCCTCGCCGACGACATGGGGCTCGGCAAGACCATCACGGTCATCGCCCTGCACCTGCACCGGCAGTCCGACCCGGCCTCCGCCGGACCCACGCTCGTCGTCTGCCCGACCTCCCTCATGGGCAACTGGCAGCGGGAGATCGAGAAGTTCGCGCCCGGCACCCCGGTGCGACGTTTCCACGGGGCCACCCGCGACCTGGAGGACCTCTCCGACGGCGGGTTCGTCCTCACCACCTACGGCACCATGCGGCTCGACGCGGCACGACTCGCCGCGCGGAGCTGGGGACTCGTCGTCGCCGACGAGGCGCAGCACGTCAAGAACCCGTACTCGGCGACGGCGAGGCAACTGCGGACGATCGGGGCACGCGCGCGCGTGGCACTCTCCGGCACGCCTGTGGAGAACAACCTCTCCGAGCTGTGGGCGATCCTCGACTGGACCACGCCCGGGCTCCTCGGCAGCCTGGGCGCGTTCCGGGCCCGGTTCGCCGCCGCCGTGGAGGGCGGCCGGGACCCGGCCGCCGCCGCGCGACTCGCCGCGTTGGTCCGCCCCTTCCTGCTGCGCCGCCGCAAGTCGGACCCGGGGATCGCGCCCGAGCTGCCGCCGAAGACGGAGACCGACCGGGCCGTCTCCCTGACCCCGGAACAGGTCGGTCTCTACGAGGCGGTGGTACGGGAGACCCTGGCGGCGATCGCCGAGGCCGACGGCATGGAGCGGCGCGGTCTGGTCGTGAAGCTGCTGACCGGGCTCAAGCAGATCTGCAACCACCCTGCCCAGTACCTCAAGGAGGAGCGACCGAGGATCGAGGGCCGCTCGGGGAAGCTGGAGCTGCTCGACGAACTGCTCGACACGATCCTCGCCGAGGGCGCCCACACCCTGGTCTTCACCCAGTACGTGGGGATGGCGAGGCTCCTGGAGGCGCATCTCGCCGCGCGGGGCGTGCGGACGCAGTTCCTGCACGGCGGGACACCCGTCGCGGAACGCGAGGCGATGGTGGCCCGCTTCCAGAACGGGGAGGTACCGGTCTTCCTCCTCTCGCTGAAGGCCGCCGGCACGGGGCTCAACCTCACCCGCGCGGAACACGTCGTGCACTACGACCGCTGGTGGAACCCCGCCGTCGAGGCGCAGGCCACCGACCGCGCCTACCGGATCGGGCAGGACCGGCCGGTGCAGGTGCACCGGCTGATCGCCGAGGGCACGATCGAGGACCGGATCGCGACCATGCTCGACCGGAAGCGGGAGCTGGCGGACACCGTCCTCGGGACCGGCGGCGACACACCGCCGGAGCTGACCGAGCTGACCGACGCCGAGCTGGCGGAGCTCGTACGACTGCGAGGGGACGGACGATGAGCGGCTACGGACACGAGGGCGAGGAGCGGACGTTCGCGCCGCTCCCGCCCGCGCGGGGAGGGGCCTTCACCCGGACCTGGTGGGGGCACACCTGGCTCAAGGCGCTGGAGGACACGGCACTCGACGGCCAGCAGCTCAAGGCGGGCCGACGGCACGCACGGGCGGGCGCGGTGGGTGCCGTTTCGGTGCGGCCCGGCCGGATCACCGCGGTGGTCAAGGACCGCGACGGCTCGGCGTACCGCAGCGACGTCCTGGTGCGGGAGTTCTCGGAGGAGGAGTGGGAGCGGCTGCTCGACCTCGCCGTGGACAGCGCGGGCCACATCGCGGCGCTCCTCGACCGCGAGATGCCGCCGCACCTGGTGGAGGACGCAGCGGCGGCCGGACTCGATCTGCTGCCGGGCATCGGGGATCTGGACCCGGAGTGCGGCTGCGAGGCGTGGGACCACTGCCCGCACACGGCGGCGCTCTGCTACCAGGTGGCGCGGTTGCTCGACGAGGATCCCTTCGTCCTGCTCCTGATGCGGGGGCGCGGCGAACGCACCCTGCTGGACCAGTTGCAGGCCCGCAGCGCCTCGCGCGCCGCGCGCGACGGAGGGGGACCGGACGACGCGCCGGACGGCCACCTCTCCGAGGGGGTCGGCGGGATGCCCGGCGTGTCGGCGGCGGAGGCCTACGCGGCGGAGTTCCTCCTGCCGCCGCTGCCCGCGCCTCCGGCCGCCCCGGACGCGCCGGGCCGGTCACCGTCCCTGGACACGGAGGCGGAACCGGGGCCGGGAGTCGATCCGGCGGCGCTGGAGTTCCTCGCGTCGGACGCGGCGGCGCGGGCGCGCCGGATGCTGGTCGACGTGCTCGCCGCGGGCGGGTCGACGTCTGCTGCTCCGCCGGGATCGCCGTCTGTGTCTGCCTCCCGGCCGGGGGCTGTGCTGACGGTCGCTCAGGACGCGGTGCGGCTCGCCGCGCACTCCCCCGTGCCCTGGATCGCGGCGCGGCTCGCCTCCGGTGCGGGCCGGACGCGGGGCGAGATGGACCTCGCCACGCGCGCGTGGCGGTTCGGGGGCGCCGCCGCACTCGCCGTACTGGAGGAGGAGTGGGTGCCGGACACCGAGGCCCTCGCCCGTGCCGGTGCCCGGCTCGCGGAGTCCTGGCAGGACGACGAGCCGCCGGTACTGCGGCGGGCGGGCGCACGGTGGACGGTGGTGGGTGCGGAGGCCCAGCTGCGGCTCGGGGAGGACGGACGCTGGTGGCCGTACCTGAAGTCCGGCGCTCGCTGGTCCCCGGCGGGTCCGCCGCACCGCGACCCGGCGACGGCCCTGGCCACGGCCCTGGCCGCCGGAACCGCCTGAGGCAGGGCCAGGGAAGGTGTCGCCACCGGAGGCGGTGCTGTTGAAGGCGGTGTTACTGGGGGGGGTGCTGCTGAAGGGGGTGTTACAGGAGGGGGTGTTACAGGAGGGGGTGCCTGAGTTTGCCGCCGCTCGCGGAGGAGGCGGCGAGGCTGCAGGCCACGGTGTCCGAGCCGAGGAGATAGCTCGTGCGGTACGGGTACTGGACGAAGGTGGTCCAGCGCGTACCGGCCGGCTGCCGTGCGGCCTTCCGGCGCAGGGGCTCACGGCACAGCAGCGTCGCCGCCTCACGGATCGCCAGGTCGGTGACGAGACGGCCGGTCAGGGGCAGCCTGGCGACGAGTTCGGCATGGTGCGGCGTGTCGCAGGAGCGCCGAAGGGCCGTGCCCGGCGCGGCGCGGTCGATGTCGAAACAGTCGCCGACCCGCAGGGCCTCGAAGGAGACGGGCCGGGTGGAGTCGCCACCGCGCGTCGGGGACGGGGTCGGCCGGGAAGTGGGAGCGGTGCTCTCTGTACGGGTGGGCGACGGCGAGCCGCTCCTCTCGGGGCGGGCGGAGCGCTGCGGGAGCGCGGCACGGGTCGGCGCGCCGTCCGTGGTCGCGACCGCGTCGGAGGTCGGCGTGTCGTCCGTGCTCGGGTCCGCTGCCCCGGCGGTGTCGCCCGTGGGCGTGTCGGTCGGCGGGTCGGCGGGCGACGGGGAGGCGTCGGCCGGGCCGTCTCCGGCGACGACGGGCGAGGGCGCGCCGATCGCGTCGCCGCCGGGGCGCCTGTCGGTGGTGAGGCCCTGGTCGGTACCCCGGGCGGCCAGGAAGGCAGTCGCCACGAGTGTCGCCACGAGCAGCGGGACGAGCGGCACGCCGAACCGGCGGACGCGCCGCACGTCCGGTCCGGGCCGGGGCGCGCCCAGCCGGACGAGGCGGGGCGACCACCCGGACGGGGAGCCGACTCGGAGCGGCGGGGCGGGGCGGGGCCCAGGGCTCGCGTCGGATGCGTCCCGCGCGACGGGCCCACCACCGGGACCAGACGCCTGGGGAGGGACGGACCCGGGTGGGGCGGACGCCGCAGGCAGGGCAGACGTCTCAGGCATGGTGGACGCCCCAGGCACGGCGGACGTCTCAGGCACAGCTGACGCCTCAAGCACTACAGACGCCTCGGGCACGGCAGATGCCTCGCGTACAACGGACGTCTCAGGTATTACAGACGCCTCGGGTACGGGAGACGCCTCGGGTACGGCAGTCGTCTCAGGCGTGTTCGGCGTCTCGGGCACGACGGACGCCTGAGACGAGGCAGAGGCCCCGGGCGTGCCGGACGCCTGAGGCGCGGCGGATGCCTCGGACACCGCGGATGCCTCGGACGCCGCAGATGTCTCAGGCAGAGCGGTCGCCTCGGACAGGGCTGACGCCTGCCGCGGAGCTGACGTCGCCGGTGGGGCTGACGCCTCCGGCGGGGCCGGCGTCGCGGACGGGCCGGACGAGCCGGACGCGCTGATCGCGCCGGACGAGGCGGACGGGACCGGTCGACGGTCCGGGGGCGGCGGGGTGGCGGCGGACGGGTGTGGCACGGGGTCCAGGTTCGCCCGTCGGCGTCCCCCCGGCCACCCCTTTTCGGGCGACGAGCCCTGCCCGTACAGAACCGCGACATTCGCCCACCGGGCTCCCGCCCGCCACCGCCACCACTCCCGCCGCCCCGTCACGAACCGTCCCTACAGACCGAGCTGACGCTCCGCACCCTCGACCGTCTGGGCCAGGAGCACGGCGATGGTCATGGGGCCGACACCGCCGGGGACGGGGGTGATGAGGGAGGCGCGCTCGGCGGCGGAGGCGAAGTCGACGTCGCCGACGTTGCCCGGGTTGTATCCGGCGTCGACGACGACGGCGCCCGGCTTGATGTCCGCGCCCTTGATGAACTGGGGCTTGCCGACGGCGGCCACGAGGATGTCGGCCTCGCGGACGACGGAGGCGAGGTCCTCGGTACGCGAGTGGCAGTAGGTGACGGTGGCATCGCGGCCGAGGAGGAGCAGGCCTGCCGGCTTGCCGAGGATCGCGCTACGGCCGACGACGACGGCGCGCTTGCCGCGCGGGTCGACGTCGTAGGCGTCGAGGAGACGCATGATGCCGCCCGGCGTGCAGGAGACGAAGCCGGGAAGGCCGAAGCCCATGGCGGCGAACGAGGCCATGGTGACGCCGTCGACGTCCTTGGCGGGGTCGATGGCCTCGAAGGCGGCACGCTCGTCGATGTGCGGGCCGACGGGGTGCTGGAGCAGGATGCCGTGGACCTCGGGGTCCTGGGAGAGTGTGGTGATCGCCGCGACCAGTTCCTCGGTCGTCGTGGTGGCGGGCAGCTCGACGTGCTTGGAGCGGATTCCGGCCTTCGCGCAGCGGTTCTGCTTCATCTTCACGTACGTCACGGAGGCGGGGTCCGCGCCGACGAGGACGGTCGCCAGACAGGGGGTGACGCCGGTGCGCCGGGTGATCTCGGCGGCGCGGGCGGCGGTCTCCTCGACGGTGCGGCGGGCGAGGGCCGTGCCGTCCATGAGGGCGGCGGTGCTGGTGGACATGGCAACTCCTGGGCGTCGTCTGTGACCAATGGTTCGCCCAGGCGCACGGCATCGGGACGGGCGCGCAGATGGGGCGCGCTCCCGCCGGGCCGCTCCCCGGTGGTGATCCACCTCAAGCGCCAGTCACGGCCCGAGCACCACTCTACGTGAGGGGCCGAAGGCGGTTCCCTGACAGGGGCCCGATGACCGGTGCCGGGCAGGACAAGGCGGGACAGAGCAAGACAGCGCATGACCCCACCGTGTCGGGCCGTACCCCGATGAACTCCAGGGTCCACGCGCCCTCCGGCGCCGAGGCTTCGACGTGGTGCGGGTGGCGCGACGTCCTCCCCAGGGCGGCGGGTCCACAGCGGAGGCCGTCCGTGCCGCCCAGGCGGCGCCCGCCGAGGCCCCGGGCGCCACGCCTGACAGTGTGAGGACCGCGGCGGCGACCAGCTGCCCGTCCCGAGTCGTCGGGACGATGAGCCCCACGGCGGTGAGATGGATCAGGCGGGCGGAGACGGACAGCGTCCGCGCCCGTCCGACCCCCGGGCCCGGACGGTGGTACCGCGCGAGATCATGCGCGCGGAGGTTGTCCGGCCGACTCCGGCTGAGTTGCCGTGCCCGCCCCCGAGGTCCCCTCGCCCGGCGAGCCGGCCCTCGGCCCCGGGCCGTACCCCGGAGGGCGGCGACGTGCTCGTACCCGGCGAGCACGTCTTCGGCGGCAGCTCCGGCCCAACCTCCGACGCGCTCGGTGTCCGCTGGTTTGCCAAACACCTCGGACCGTACGGAGACACCGTCGCGCTCGTCCGCCTGCACGAGCGCGTCCCGCACCTCGACTGCGCACTCGGCCTCATCCGGGACGGGCTGCTGGTCGGCTGCGAGGAAGCCCCGCTCGACGGCGTGCCCGACGTCCTGAGCGAGTGGGACCGGGCGGGCGTCGGCTTCGAGGCCGCCACTCTTCGCGGCGCGGTGGGCCGACTCGTCGCCGGCGTTCCGGGGCCGGGCCGGCGTGCCGCAGCCCGCGGGGGATGATGGGGAGGGAACGACGGAACGCGAGGTCAGGAGCTTTTATGGCGAAGCGGGTTCACCAACCCCGTGAGGACGCGGAATTCGATTTCATCCTCAGGATGAGCGGAGTCCCGGTCCTCGCCTACTTCACCGGGACATGGCCCAAGGCGATCGAGCCCTGCCGGGCGATGGACCTCGTCGTGGGTGACATCGCCGACGAGTACAAGGGCCGCCTGACGGCCGTCCGCACCGACATCACGCGCTGTCCGGCCGCGACCGAGCGATACGGGGTCACCGGAGCCCCGTCCTACGTCCTGGTGAAGGAGGGCGAGGCGGTCGCGCACGGGACGGGCCCCATGACCACCGCCGAGGTACGGGAGTTCCTCGACGCCCACCTCTGAGCGTCCGCCCCGCGAGCGCCGACGGCAGGGACTCACGCCGGGCCTCGCGTCTCGCACGTTTGCACGTGAGGCGCGGTGGAAGAGTTGAATCCGACGACCGGTCGGCCGCGTCGGGGCTGGGGCGGCCGGGCACCCTCGACGTCCTGACCCGAACGGGAGCCCTCTCTTGCGCCTCTACGCCCAGACACCCGCACGTCGGAATGGCCAGGTGCTCTTCGACCTGATCGCCGTGGCCCTCATCGCCGCCGCGGTGTGGGCGGCCCTCGTCGTCCGCGAGACGATCATGCTGCTGGCCGAACCGGGGCGCAAGGTGGAGAGTTCCGGCGACAGCCTCGCCGAGGAGCTCGGGAACGCGGGAGACGCCGCGTCGGACGTGCCGTTGATCGGCGGTGTCCTGAAGAAGCCGCTCCAGTCCGCGGCGGACGCCAGTTCCGGCTTCGCCGACGCGGGAGTGTCGCTCCAGGAGACCGTCAGCCAGGTCGCCAACGTGATCACAACGGCCCTCATCGTCATTCCGGTGCTCTTCGTCCTGCTGCTGTGGCTGCCGCCGCGCCTGCTCTGGATCCGGCGCAGCAGCACCCTGCGTCGCCTCGCGGAGGCCCCCGGAGGCGCCGACCTGCTCGCCCTGCGCGCCCTCACCGGTCCCCCGAGCTCCCTCGCCAGACTGCCGGCCCCGCCCGGCGGATGGGCCGAGGCCTGGCGTCAGGGCGACCCGCAGGCCATCACCGACCTCAGCAGGGTCGCCCTCCAACACATCGGACTCCGCCCTTGACTCCGAGGCAGCGCCCGCCTGCCCCGAAGCGTCCGCGAGGTCGTCCGGCCGGGCCGGACTCCGTACCCGCGCGCCCGCTCCAGTCCGACCCGTTCGCCAGGCGGGCCGTGGCAGGCGGGCGCACCCGCCCGGGCCGCAGGTGGACGGCGCACGGTCGACGTCGACGGTACCCGGCCGCGTTGCCCGAAGGGCCCGATCGGCCCGGCTCGGTAGCATGCGGCGCATGCCCATCAGACTCGAGAACGTCGGCATCGCCGTGCGCGACCTCGAAGCAACGATCTCCTTCTTCACGGACCTCGGTCTCACGGTCGTCGGCCGAGACACGGTCAGTGGTGCGTGGACCGACACCGCCGTCGGCCTTGATGGCAATCACGCCAAGATCGCGATGCTCCAGACGCCGGACGGTCACGGCCGCCTTGAGCTCTTCGAGTACATCCACCCCGAAGCGATCGAGACACAGCCCACTCGTCCCCACGAGATCGGCATGCATCGTGTCGCCTTCTCGGTCGACGACATCGACGAAGCCCTTGAGGCAGCGGCGAAGCACGGATGCCACCCGCTTCGGGGGGTGGCGACCTATGAGGACGTCTACAAGCTCACGTACGTCCGCGGTCCGAGCGGCATCCTCGTGATGCTCGCCGAAGAGCTGAAGAAGAACTGACGGCCGGTCATCGACGTGTGCGACCGGCACGCACTCTGTCGTCCGGGCCGGGTCGGGCGGGTGGGGGTGGGGTGGGGCGTGGGGCGATGCACGGTCCTCTCACCGACCATGAAAAGGACCTGTTGTGCGCGCATCACTGAGAGCCCTGCTCGCCGCGCTCTTCTCCCTAGGGCTGCTGCTCGCCGCGGGAACCGCCCCCGCCCAGGCGGACATCGTCGACAAGGACACCGCGCCCAGACCACGCTTCATCACCTAGCACGGCCTGCTCCGGGCACACCACGTCGGACAAGAAGATCGACTACATCTTCCTGAGCGACGACGGGTTCACCACGGTGCGCGGTGACGCCGTGGCCTGCTCGGGCGTGGCGGTGGCCGTCGGCCGGAGGCACGCCCAGGGGCGTACGAGGTGGCGTGGCGTCCTACTCTGCGGTTCCCAGGCGCGGAGCAGGTCGAACAGGCCTGCGTGTCCGTCGATCCGCGGGGAGTCCGCCGGGACACGGTCGTACATGAAGAGGACCGGCTCGCCGCCCCCGCCTGCCCGCCCTGATCGGCGAGGGCGGCGCCGAGCTGAGCTGTACGCCTTCACCGTTCGGGGTACGGAGGTCCAGCGTTCGTCGCTCCCGCCGAAACGGCCGACCGCCACGACGAGTCCGGCACCGGTGGTCGACACAAGGTGCCCCGGCCCACCGACCGTCGTCGGCACGCTCGTTGTCACTCCGGATCCTTACGGATGTCCGGGCGCGGTGGTGCGCGACTAGCTTGCGGACCGCCACCGCCACCGCCCCCGGCATCACACGAAGGAGACGACGAACGACATGCGCGCCATGCGATCGCTTCTGCTCGGCGGGACCCTCGTCCTCGGTACCCTCGCGGCTCCCGGCAGTGCGCTGGCGGCGCCCGCGGGCGCCGCCGACGTCGTCCAGAGCTTCCGGAACCAGGCCACCGGCCGGTGCCTGGACGACACCAGCAACGGTTTCCGCACCTGGAGCTGCAACGGCAGTCGGCCACAGCAGTGGAACGTGCACGTGTGGGGCGACGGGACCCGTCAGCTGAGGAACGAGAACACCGGCCGGTGCATCGAGGACACCGACAACGGCTTCCGCACCGTGACCTGCAACTCCGGCGCGGAACAGAGCTGGTGGGTGAAGGTCTGGAACGACGGCACCGTCCGCTTCCAGAACCAGCTCACCCAGCGCTGCATCGACGACAGCTCCCTCGGCCTGCGCACCTGGGCCTGCAACAGCACCGAGTTCCAGAGCTGGTCCTGAACTCCCCCGGCGTCGAGGCCGTTCCGCGGCTCCGGCGCCCCGGAGTGCGGCGGCCTCATCCACGATTCACGGGTCTCCTCGCCCTGCCGCGCCCGGAGGAAGGCCCGTACCCCAAGGGAGGACAGCTCGATGTCACGGAGGAGAACCAGCGCGAGGCTGCGCGTGGCGGTCGTGGCCGCCGTGGCGGTGATGAGCACGACGGCGGTCGCCGGAGCACCGGCACCCGTGTCACCCGCGGCCGTACAGGGGCCGGATAAGCCGACGATCCGCTACACCGAGTACGGCATCCCGCACATCATCGCCTCGGACTGGGAGGGGCTGGGGACGGGGTACGGATACGCGGCGGCCAAGGACAACATCTGCACCCTGGCCGATACCTATCTGATGGTCAACGCCCAGAGGTCCCGGCACCTGGGGCCCGACGGCCGGACGAGCCCGGGGCAGAACCAGAACACCACCACCAATCTCAACAGCGACCTGTACTTCCAGCGGATCAAGGACGACGGGGTGGTGGAACGGCTGCTCGACCGGCCCGCGCCCGACGGGCCGGAGCCCGAGGTCAGGGACGCCATCCGCGGCTACGTCCAGGGGTACAACCGGTACCTGGCGGAGACCGGTGCGAGCAACCTCTCCGACCCGGCGTGCAGAGGTGCCGCCTGGGTGCGGCCGATCACCGAGCTGGACGTCTACCGGCACGCGCACGCCGAGATCATCATGGGCAGCGCCGACGCCCTCCTCGACGGCCAGGTGAACGCCGTACCCCCGGGAGCGTCGGCGGCGGCCACTCCGGCGGCGTCTCCCGAGAAGTCCTCGACGGCCACCGGGGCCGCAGGGACGACGGAGACCGGTAGGACTGCTGGGACCACCGGGGCCGCCGGATCCGCCGGGGCCGCGGAGACCGCGAAGACCGCGAAGACCGCGAAGAGGATCCGCGAAGCGCTCGCGCTCAGCCGTCAACAGAGCATGGGCAGCAACGCGTTGGCGGTCGGCTCGCAGGGGGTCTCCGGCGGCACCAGCATGCTGCTGGCCAACCCGCACTTCCCGTGGCAGGGCAAGAACCGGATGTGGCAGAGCCATCTGACCATCCCGGGGAAGCTCAACGTCTCCGGGGCCAGCCTGCTCGGGCTGCCGGCCGTGAACATCGGGCACAACGACGACGTCGCCTGGAGCCACACCGTCGCCACGGTGGCCCCCTTCGGGCTGTTCGACGTGCAGGTGGATCCGCTCAACCCGACCAAGTACCTGGTCGACGGCGCCTGGGAGCAGATGACCTCGCAGCGGGTCACCGTCGACGTCCGCACCGCGGACGGCTCCCTCTCCCAGGTGACCAGGACGCTGTGGGGCACCCGGTACGGCCCGGTCACCACGTCGATCGTGGGTGTCCCGTTGCCCTGGGTGGTCAGCGCCCACGTGGTGCGCGACGCGAACATGAACAACCTGCGCGCGCTGAACACCTGGTTCGGCCTCGACCAGGCCAAGGACGTCCGGGACGTGGTGGACGTCCTGGAGACCACACAGGGGGTGCCCTTCTTCAACACGGTCGCCGCCGACCGCAACGGCGACGCGCTGTACGCGGACATCCAGGTCGTCCCGAACATCACGGACGAGCACGCGCGGTCGTGCCTCACCGAGACCGGAAAGCTGCTGTTCAACCAGGCGCTCCCGCTGTCGAACACGCCGCCCGTCTCCATCCTCGACGGCAAGCGGAGCGCGTGCGACTGGCCCGTCGATCCCGACGCGGCCGAGCCGGGCCTCCTCGACCCGCGCGATCAGCCGCGCCTGATCAGGTCGGACTTCGTCGGCAACGCCAACGACAGCCCCTGGCTGGCCAACCCCGCGCAGCCGCTGTCCTTCCCCCGCGTCATGGGGGACATGGCGGCGCCCCGGTCACTGCGTACCCAGGAACTGATCCTGACCGCGCAGAAGCGGATCAACGGCACCGACGGGCTGCCGGGCAGGGGCTTCACGCCGGAGACCATGGGGAAGCTGCTGTTCTCCGACAACAGCAGGGCGGCCGATCTCACCCTCAACGCCACGGTGACGGCGTGCCAGAACGTGGCCTTCGGGCTCGTCCTCGTGGACGGCAACCTGGTCAACATCAGCGAGGCGTGCCCGGTCCTGGCCGCCTGGAAGAGCCATGACTTCACGGCGGACAGCCGGGGGTCCTGGCTGTTCGCGAACTACTGGCGCTTCCTGCAGGGCGGACAGAAGCTCGAGAAGGTGCCGTGGCGGGTTCCCTTCGACCCGAAGGACCCGGTGCACACGCCCAATTCGCTGGACTCCGGAAGTTCGGCCGTCCGCGACGCCCTCGCCCGGGCGGTGTTCGCGCTGCGCAAGGCGGGCGTCCCGCTGAACGCGCCGCTGTCCGACGTCCAGAGGATCACCCGGGGCGCCGAGCAGATCCCGATCCACGGCTCGCTCGGCGCGCTGGGTGTGCTGAACGTGATCGAGCCCGGCAGTGTCGACGGAAAGCTGGACGTCGTCTTCGGGTCCAGCTTCGTCCAGCAGGTGCGGTTCACCGCCGAGGGGCCGCCGGAGACGTACTCCGTCCTGGCCTACTCCCAGTCGGCCGACCCGAACTCCCCGCACCACTCCGATCAGACCAAGCTGTTCGCGGCCGGGAAGTGGGTCACCGAGCGGTTCACCGAGGAGCAGATCGCGGCCGCGCCGGACCTGAGGGTCAAGGTCCTGGACTGAGGCCCTCCTCCCGCGGGTTCGCCGCGCACGACGTCGGCGACACACCGACGTACGAAGCCAGAGGCACACCGCAACGACGTCAGAGACACATCGTACGAAGGGGAACGTGGTGACAAGGAAATCGAGTTGGCGGAGAACCGTGGTGGCCTGGCTGGTCGCCGCCGTGGCCGTCGTCGCGCCGACGAGTCCGGCGCAGGCCGCCGGCAGCACCACGCCGCCGCCGATGGCGGACGGGTTCGGCCTCACGCAGGTCGGCACGGCGACGGGAACCGCCCACAACTTCTACCTGACGGTGACCACACCCCAGGTCGCGGGCGAACAGCACATAAAGATCATTCTGCCGAGCGGATACTACGACGACCCGGCCCGGCGATACCCGGTGCTGTACTTCCTGCACGGATCGCCCGACGATCCGATCCGGCAGACGTATCCGGCGCTGTCCATGTCGGACGAGATGATCACCGTCATCCCGGACGGCGGCGCACGGAGCTGGTACGCCAACTGGCTCAACCAGAAGACGGTGCTCGGCGCCCAGAACTGGGAGACCTTCCACCTCAACCAGGTCATCCCGTTCATCGACGCGAGCCTGCGGACCCTCGCGGCCAAGAAGTCGAGGGCCGTCGCCGGCGTCTCCATGGGCGGCTTCGGCGCCTTCCACTACGCCCAGGCCCGCCCGGACCTCTTCAGCCAGACCGCGTCCCTGTCGGGAGACATCGACCTGTCGGCCAACTCCATGGACCTGCGCCTCGCCGTCGTCGCCTCCGTCACCGACGCGCTCGGCGCGATGTGCGCCTCGTCGTCGGGATACTGCGACCCCAATGAATCCGCGTACAAGCCCGGCGTGGACAGTGACGCCCTGTTCGGCTCGCCCTACCCCGTGTTCAACATCGACCGGCGGTGGAACGAGGTCGACCCGTCCCAGCACATGGACAGGCTCGCCGGGATCGGGGTCTCCATCTACACGGGTGACGGAGGCGGCTCGCCCCTCGACATGGAGTTCTGGGTGTCGGGCGCGTCCAAGAACGTCAAGGCCCGCATGGACGCCCTGGGCATGCCGTACTACTACGTCAACTACGGCGACGGTTCGGGCTGGGGCACCCAGTGCGACGGCCGTCACAGCGCCGGCTGCTGGGAGGAGGACCTCCGGGACCTGATCCCCCGGCTGGAAAGGGCCTTCGCCTCCTGACCGTACGGAACGGAGCGGGGGGACGTACGTTCCCGGGCAGCGGATGAGGCGTCCGACGTGGGCTTTCCGCCCGTCGGGCGCTTCTCTGCCGTGACGCGGTGTCCGCCGAGGCGCCGGGGGGCAGGAAGCCTCCCCCGGGGGCAGCACCCGAGGGAGGCGCCGTCGCCGTCGCCGTCTCCGCAGGAGTGCTCTCAGGCGACGCGGACCGCTTCCGTGATCGCACCCTCACACCCCTCCGCGCTTGATCCTTCCGCGCCGGGGTAGCGAATCCCCATGGCCCCCGACAACGCATCCACCACCCCGACCGGCTACGTACAGCCCGACATCGACGTCCGGGCACTGACCGAGATCCTCGACGGCGAGTACGGCGAGATCCGCGAGCTCGTCCGGACCAACCTGGCGAGGTACGCCTCCGTCCTCGAAGAGGCCGACGAGCTCGGCATCGACGCGTTCCGCGAGCGGGTGCGGGAGATCGTGGTCGACATGGCCGCGACGGGCCAGACCGGCATGGGCTTCCCGACCGCGTACGGCGGGGGCGGCGACGTCGGAGCCTCGATCGCGGCCTTCGAGACGCTGGCCTTCGGCGACCTCTCCGTCCTGGTGAAGGTCGGCGTGCAGTTCGGGCTCTTCGGCGGCGCGATCCTGCACCTGGGCACCGAACGCCACCACGACGCCTACCTGCCGGACGTGATCACCGGCGAGCTGCTGGGCTGCTTCGCCATGACGGAGACGGGGCACGGCTCCAACGTCCAGGCCCTCGGCACCGTCGCGCGGTACGACGCCGCACACCAGGAGTTCGTCATCACAACCCACGGCGACCAGGCGCGCAAGGACTACATCGGCAACGCGGCCCGCCACGCCGAGCTCGCGGTCGTCTTCGCCCAGCTGGAGGTGGGCGGGAAGTCGGAGGGCGTGCACGCCTTCGTCGTGCCCGTCCGGGTGGGTGGCGCGCCGGCGCCCGGCGTCCGCATCGAGGACGACGGCCGCAAGATGGGGCTCAACGGCGTGGACAACGGGCGCATCAGTTTCGACGGCGTACGGGTGCCCCGCGAGGCGCTGCTCAACAGGTTCGCCGACGTCAGCCCCGAAGGCGTCTACGAGAGCCCGATCGAGAACCCCCACCGGCGCTTCTTCACGATGCTCGGCACGCTCGTACAGGGCCGGGTCAGTGTCGGCGGTGCCGGGATCGGCGTCGCCAAGGTCGCCCTGGCGGTCGCGACGAAGTACGCGGTGCGGCGCCGCCAGTTCGCGACGTCGCAGGCCGAGGAGCAGCTGCTCCTCGACTACGGGCTGCATCAGCGCCGGTTGCTGCCGCTGATCGCCCGGACGTACGCCCTGCACTTCGCGCAGGACGTGGTGCGCTCCCAGCTGCACGACGTCTTCTCCGGCGTCGAGGACGACGAGCGGGCGCGGCGCGGGCTCGAATCACGGGCAGCGGGCCTCAAGGCGCTCGGCACCTGGCACGCCACCCGGGTCGTCCAGGAGTGCCGTGAGGCGTGCGGCGGCGCGGGGTATCTGGCCGTCAACCGGTTCGCCGCGCTGAAGGCCGACAGCGACGTCTTCACCACCTTCGAGGGCGACAACCACGTCCTGCTCCAGCTCGTGGCCAAGGGGCTGCTGACCGACCACGCGAGCGAGTTCGAGGACCTGGACCAGCTCGGCATGGTCCGCTACGTCACCAACCTCGCCGTCGAGACCGTCATCGAACGGGCCTCCGTCCACAAGCTGCTGGAGCGGGTGCGTGACCTGCTGCCCGGCGGCGACGAGTGGGACCGGGAGGCCGGTCTGCTCGACTCCGAGTACCAGCTCGCCATGGTCCGCTTCCGGGAGGAGCACATGTTGGTCGGCGTGGCCCGCCGGATCAAACGCGGGATCGACCAGAAGCGCGATCCCGGCGCCGTGTTCTCGCAGGTGCAGGACCATGTCATCGCGCTCGCCCGCGCCCACGTCGAGCGGCTCGTGACGGAGGCCTTCGTCGAGAAGGTGCGCGCGATGCCGGAGGGTGACGAGAAGGTGGCGCTGGCCCTGCTGTGCGACCTGTTCGCCCTCTCGACGATCGAGGCGGACCGGGCCTGGTTCATGGAGCACGGCCGGCTGACCGTGCAGCGTTCGAAGGCGATCAGCCGTGAGGTGAACGACCTCTGCCGCAAGGTCCGGCCCCTCGCGGTCGACCTCGTCGACGCGTGGGGCATCCCGTCCGAGATGCTGCGCGCGCCCGATCTGGTGGGCTGACCGGGGCGCGCCGGGAAGGCGTACCGGCGGGTCCCGTCGTCAGGCCAGGACGTTGAGGGCGGCGGGGCGCACTCTCAGGGTCACCGGCAGGACCGCGTCGACCTCGCCGTCCGCGCCGTAGGGCAGGGGGCGGTCGGCCTCGATCCGGATCTCCTTGCCCCGCAGGATCTCGACCTGGGGACGGTGCACGTGCGCGCCGGTCTTCAGCTCGTTCATCATCGCGAAGAAGAGTCGTTTCGGCGCCTGCCTGATCACCACGACGTCCAGGATCCCGTCGTCGACCCGGGCGCCGGGCGCGACGTTCCTCCCGAAGCCGTAGAAGCCCGAGTTCGCGGCGATCACCGTGTAGCCGGTGCGCTCGTGCGCCACCCCGTCGACCGTGATGCGGTAGGCGGCGGGCTTCCAGGCGAGGACCGCCCGCAGGCCGCCCGCGTAGTACGACGCGGCGCCCCGCAGGACCCGCGAGGCGTTGGCGTGGCGGTTGGCCACGGCGTCCACGCCCGCGTACACGCTCCCCAGGACGCAGATCCGGCCGTGCGCCGCGGACTCCACCTCGATGGTGTCGACGGCCCGCGGCGCGCCGTCGAGCAGTATCCCGGCGAGCCGGGGGGCGTCGGTGGGCAGCGCGAGCGCGCGGGCGAAGTCGTTGCCGCGGCCCGCCGGCACCAGGCCGAGCACCGTGTCCGTACCGCTGAGCGCGCCGCCGACGCTGCCGGCCATCCCGTCGCCGCCGACCGCGAGCACGACGTGTCCCTGCGCTCCGGCGTCCTGGGCGAGCTCCCGCGCGTGCTGGAGGCTGCGGCTGTAGACGGTGTCGATCCGCGCGCCCGCCTCCCGCAGCAGCCGGGCCAGCGGAAGCAGACCGGCCGTGCCGCTGGAGCCCCCTGCGGTGGGGTTGACGACTGCGGTGAACTGTCGCATGGATCTGGCCTCCGGGCGGCGGGAAGGGACGGCGGGACTGGCGGGGCGGCGCGGGCGGGGGGGTTCAGCGGAGGGGGACGAGGACTCCGGGGTTCAGCACGCCGGACGGGTCGACCTCGGCCTTGACGGCCTGCAGCATACGGATGCCGAGGGGGCCGATCTCGCGGGCGTACCAGTCGCGGTGGTCGGTGCCCACGCCGTGGTGGTGGCTGATGGTGCCGCCCGCCGCGAGGATGGCGTCGTTGGCCGCCCGCTTCGCCGGTGCCCAGTGGGCGACGGCGTCCTCGCCCTGTGCGGAGACGACGGTGAAGTACAGGGAGGCGCCGTTCTCGTACGTGTGCGAGATGTGGCACATGACGAGCGGGGGCGTGCCGGCCTCGGTGAGGGTGCTCGTCAGCGCGTCGCGCACCGCCGTGTACAGGCCGGGGATCGCCGACCAGAAGGCCGCCGTCTCCAGGGTCTCGGCGAACGCGCCGGCGTCGAGCAGCGCGTCGCGCAGGTAGGGCGCGTTGTACCGGCCGTGCTCCCAGCGGTCGCCGGGCTCCTCGCCGATGAACTCGCCCTCGCAGGCGAGGAGGACCTCGCGGGCGGTGGCCCGCCGGACGGCCGTGTCCTCGTCGGTGCCCTCGTACCCGACGATGGCCACGCAGCCCGGGTTCCGCGGGAGTTCGGTGCTGCCGATGGCGTCCGGCTGCGCCAGCCCGACGAAGGTCTCCGTCTCGTCGGACAGCCGCAGCACCGTGGGGCGGGGGCCGTCCTGGGCGAGTCGGCGCAGCGCTGCCGTGCCCGCCTCGAAGGAGGCGAAGCGCCAGCCCTCGTAGACCCGGCTGGTCGGCAGGGGGCGGATGCGGACGGTCACCGCGGTGATCACTCCGAGGGCGCCTTCGGAGCCGAGGACCAGCTGTCGCAGGTCGGGTCCGGCGGCCGAGCGCGGGGCCCGGCCGGTCTCGAGGGTGCCTTCGGGGGTGGCGACGGTGAGGGCGAGGACCATCTCGTCGAAGCGGCCGTATCCGGCGGACGCCTGGCCGCTGGAGCGGGCCGCTGCGAAGCCTCCGACGGTCGCCCATTCGAAGGACTGCGGGAAGTGTCCGAGCGTCCAGCCCCGCTCGTTGAGCAGCGCCTCGCACTGCGGGCCGCGCAGCCCGGGCTGGAGCGTCGCGGTGCGCGAGACCTCGTCGAGGGCGAGGAGCCCGTCGAGGCGTCGCAGGTCGAGGGCGACGAACGACCGCTTCGTGGTCGGGGCGAGGCCGCCGACGACGGAGGTTCCGCCGCCGAACGGGACGGCGGCGAGGCCGTGGGCGACGCACGCGCGCAGGACGGCGAGGACCTCGTCGTGGCTGCTCGGCAGCACGACGGCCTCGGGGATGTCGTCGTCGACCTCGCCCGCGCGGATGCGCAGCAGGTCGGGGGTGGACTTGCCCCGGGTGTGCCGGAGGCGGCTCTCCGCGTCCTCCCGCAGTCCGTCCGGCGCGGCGAGCGCGGTGCGCAGCGCGGCCCGGGCCTCGTCGGTGAGTGCCGGAGCGGGCGTCTCGATGCCGTCGAGTGCGGGCGGGCCGCTGTCGCGCGGGGTGACGCCGAGCAGGTCACGCAGCAGGCCGGTCACCGATTCGGGCAGCGGCGCCGCCTTGGCCGGGTCTCCCCAGCCGCTCCACAACATGTCCACGTTGAAAGGTTCCTCACGGTCTGTTTCACGGACGGCGCTGCCGCTCGGCCGTACTGGTATTACACTGTGACAGATGACGCCCATTCGTCACAACCATGCGGACGCAGATCCCGTACTCGACGCCGCACGCGACTGCGTGCTCGCCGTCGGCGTGCGGCGCACCACCCTCACCGATGTCGCCCGGCGCGCGGGCGTCTCCCGGATGACGCTGTACCGGCGGTGGCCCGACGTACGCAGCCTCGTCGGCGACCTGATGACCCGTGAGTGGATCGGCGTCGCGGCGGGCGCCATGCCGCCCTCCGACGAGGACCGGCCCGAACGGGAGCGGATCGTCGAAGGGCTCGTCGCGGGAGCCGCGGCGTTCAGGACCCACCCGCTGTTCCTCAAGATCCTGGACGTCGACCCCGAGCTGCTGCTGCCGTACGTGCTCGACCGGCGGGGCGCCAGCCAGGACGCCCTGCTCGGGCTCCTCCACACGGCACTGGAGGAGGGCCACGAGGACGGCTCCGTACGCCGCGTCCGGCCGGAGCTGCAGGCCCGGTCCCTGCTCCTCATCGTCCAGTCCTTCACGCTCTCCCTGCGCACCATGACCGACGAGACCGATCCCGACCTGAGCGAAGCCGCCTTCCTCGGCGAGCTGCGCACCCTGCTGGAGAGGGCCCTGACGCCATGACCACGACGAGCAACACCGCCCTGCCCGGCTCCTCGCTCAACGCCGAGCGCCGCCGCGCCGAACTGGAGCGGCTCGCCGACGGCGCCGTCGTCGACGTACTCGTCGTCGGACTCGGCGCCACCGGAGCCGGCGCCGCGCTCGACGCGGCCACCCGCGGACTCACCGTCGCCGCGATCGACGCCCACGACCTCGCGTTCGGCACCTCCCGGTGGAGCTCCAAACTGATCCACGGCGGCCTGCGCTATCTCGCCTCCGGGCAACTCGACGTGGCCCACGAGAGCGCTGTCGAACGCGGCATCCTGATGGAGCGCACCGCCCCCCATCTCGTACGCGCCCAGCCCTTCGTGCTGCCCCTCACCCCGCTCGTCAGCCGCGGCCAGGCAGCGCTCGCCCGCGCCGGGTTCCTCGCGGGCGACCTGCTGCGCGTCGGCGCCCGTACCTCGCGCGGCACACTCCCCCGACCTCGTACGCTGACCGCCGTCGAGACCCGCCACCTCGCCCCCGCCCTGCGCCCCACCGGACTGCGCGGCGGACTGCTCTCCTGGGACGGCCGGCTCTCCGACGACGCCCGTCTGGTGACCGCCATCGCCCGGACCGCGGCCGCCCACGGCGCCCGCGTCCTCACCCGCACCCGGGCCCTCGAACTCCACCGCGACGGCGCGGTGGCCCGCGACGAGACCACCGGCGAGCAGCTGCGCATCCGCGCGCGCACCGTCATCAACGCGGCCGGGGTGTGGGCGGGCGGCCTCGTCGACGACGTACGCCTGCGGCCCTCCCGCGGCACCCATCTCGTCCTGCGCTCCGAGGACCTGGGCCGGCTCTCCGCCGGTCTGCACATCCCGATCCCCGGCGAGGCCAACCGTTTCGTCCTGGTCCTGCCCCAGGGCGACGGACGCGTGTACGTCGGACTCACGGACGAGCCCGTCGACGGCGACATCCCCGACGTGCCGGAGGTTCCCGAGACCGACATCGGTTTCCTGCTCGACGTGCTCGGCTCCGCGCTCGACGTCACCGTCCACCGCGCCGACGTGGTCGGGGCCTTCGCGGGCCTGCGCCCCCTTCTCGACACCCGGGACGCCGGTGGCCGCACCGCCGACATCTCCCGCAGGCACGCCGTACTCACCTCGCCCGACGGCGTCGTCACGGTCGTCGGCGGCAAGCTGACCACCTACCGTCGCATGGCCCAGGACGCCGTCGACGCGGCCGTGACGGCCGGGGGCGTCGCCGCCGGCCCGTGCCGCACCACGTCCGTGCCCCTCGTCGGCGCGGCCCGGCCCCGGACCCTCGCCGCTCTGGACGTCCCGCCGCGCCTCGTCCACCGCTACGGCTGCGAGGCACCGGCCGTACACGCCCTCGGTCTCGACGACCCCGCGCTCGCCGTACCCGTCGTCCCCGGCCACCCCGTCACCGGCGCCGAACTGCTGTGGGCCGTGCGCCACGAAGGCGCCCTCGACACCGGCGACCTCCTCGACCGCCGCACCCGCATCGGCCTCGTCCCCGAGGACCGCGCAAAGGCCGAACAGGCGGCCCGTGACGCCCTCGCCGCCCCCGTCTCCTGACCGCAGGGGAGGGAACGCGAGGACCGGCGGGACGGGCCTCGCGGCGCCGGCGTGCCCTGACCGGGAGGTCAGGGCCGCGCCGTCCCCGCGAGGGCCGACCCGCCGCGTGCTACGTTCGCGTCGTCGGACGACCGGGAGCGTGGGGTGACGGAAGCGACGGGACCGGGGCCGAAGCCGCGGTCACGACTGCCGAGGCAGCCACAGCAGGCACGCAGCCGCGCCCGGGTCGAGGCCGTCCTCGCCGCGGCCGACCGGATCCTCTCCCTGGAGGGGTACGAGGCACTGACGATGCGGCGGATCGCCGAGGAGGCGGGCACCCCGGTCGGCAGCATCTACCAGTTCTACCCCGACAAGAGCGCTGTCGTGGACGCCCTCGGACAGCGGTACCTGGACGCCTTCGCGGCCGCCATCGACGCCCTCGTCGCGCGGGCGATCGGCGGTGAACTGACCGACCTGGTCGACACGATGGTCGATGTCTACGCCGAGGTCTTCCGGTCCCAGCCGGGCGGAATGACGCTCTGGGCCGGACGGCACCTCAGTCCCGAGCTCGCGCGGGCCGACGAAGCGAGCAACACCCTCATCGCCCAGGGCCTGCTGACCATCGTGGAGCACCTGACGGGCGGACCGGGCGGTGAGCGCGCGGAGCGTGCGACGCGCATGGTGGTCTGGGCCGCCAACGCCGTGCTGCACGAGGTGTTCAAGGGGGACGGCGAGCCGGACCTGGAGACCGTGGACGAGCTCAAGCGGATGCTGAACTCCTACTGGGAGGACCTCCGCGAGCGGCTTGCGACCGCGCAGGGGTGAGTCGAGCCGCTCCGAGGCGCGTACGGCCCCGGGCCGCGGTCCGCCACGCGGTGGCGCGCCCGGACCATAGAACATGAACAGACGTTCATGTTACGGTGCGGCCCACCTCGGCGGCGGAACGTGAGCGACTCTCACGTCAGCAACGAAGGCAGGTGCCTGTGACCACGAGCCCCATCGATGCCACCCCCCTCCCCCGGCTGCCGGCCGGATTCGTCTGGGGCGCCTCGACCGCCGCGTACCAGATCGAGGGCGCGGCCGACGAGGACGGCAAGGGCCCGTCGGTCTGGGACACGTTCGTACGGCGCCCCGGGGCCGTCCGCGACGGCCACACCGGCGACTTCGCCTGCGACCACTACCACCGCCTCGACGAGGACGTCGAGCTGATGCGCCGCCTCGGGCTCGACGCGTACCGGTTCTCGATCTCCTGGCCGCGCGTCCTGCCGAACGGTACGGGCAAGGTCGAGCCGCGCGGACTGGACTTCTACGACCGCCTCGTCGACGCGCTGCTCGGCGCCGGGATCGAGCCCACCCCCACCCTCTTCCACTGGGACCTGCCGCAGGCCCTGGAGGACGAGGGCGGATGGCTGAACCGCGACACCGCCCACCGGTTCGCCGAGTACGCGGCCGTGACAGGCGAACGGATCGGCGACCGGGTGAAGCGGTGGATCACCCTCAACGAGCCCTTCGTGCACATGACGTACGGCTACGCCTTCGGGGTCCACGCCCCGGGGCGCGCCCTGATGCTGGACGCGCTGCCCGTCGCCCACCACCAACTGCTCGGCCACGGCCTCGCGACGGCGGCGCTGCGGGCCGCCGTTCCGGACGGGCAGGTGCTGATCGCGAACAACTGCTCGCCCGTCCGCCTGCGTTCCGACGCCCGGTCGGACCAGGACTCGGCGGCGGCGTCGGCCTACGACGTCCTGCACAACCGGCTCTTCAACGATCCACTCCTGACCGGGAGTTACCCCGACCTGTCGGCCTACGGCATGCCCGACCGGAGCTGGGGAGGAGTGGTGCGCGAGGGTGATCTCGCCGCCATCGCCGCCCCGCTGGACGGGCTGGGCGTCAACTACTACAACCCGACCTGGGTCACCGCCCCGAACGATCCGGCCGCGCTGCTGCCCTTCGACCTGGCCGAGCCCGAGGAGCCGTACCAGCGGACCACGTTCGACTGGCCGGTCGTCCCGGACGGCCTCACCGAGCTGCTCACCGGCCTCAAGGACCGCTACGGCGACGCCCTTCCACCGGTGACGATCACCGAGAACGGCTGCGCCCAGCCGACCGGACTCGACGACCGGGCGCGCGTCGACTACCTCTCGGGGCACATCGACGCGGTCGCGCGCGCCGTGGCCCTCGGGGTCGACGTGCGCGGCTACTTCACCTGGTCGCTGCTCGACAACTTCGAGTGGGCCGAGGGCTACCACCAGCGTTTCGGGCTGGTCGAGGTCGACTTCGCGACCGGGCTGCGGACGCCCAGGGCGAGCTTCGAGTGGTACCGAGGCCTGATCGCCTCCCAGCGGTCCTGAGAGGGGGAGTCATCGTGCCGGACTCCCCCGTGGCTGACGCGGCTGACCCTGCTGAGACGGCCGACCCGGCCGGCGCGGTGGGCGCCGTCGTCGTGGACTTCGCCGAGCCCGCCGCGCCGGTCGGGGCACGCTGGACGGCGCACCTCTCGCTGGCCACGCTCGCCGTGTTCATGGCCTTCATGACGCCGATCCAGATCCTGCTGCCCCTCCAGCTGGAGCACATCGACCAGGCCGGCAAGAACACCGCGCTCTCGCTCGTCACCGGCCTCGGCGCCTTCGTCGCGGTCGTGGTCAACCCGCTCGCCGGTGCGTGGTCGGACCGGACCACGAGCCGGTTCGGCCGACGCCGGCCCTGGATCCTCGGCGGCGCCCTCGCCGGAGCGGCCGGGCTGGCGGTCACCGCCTCCCAGCACACCGTGGCCGGTGTGGCCGTCGGCTGGTGTCTGGCTCAGGCGGGCCTGAACGCGATGCTGGCCGGGGTCACCGCCCCGATCGCCGACCGTGTGCCGGTCACCCAGCGCGCGCTGGTCTCCGGCTGGACGGGCCTCATGCAGTCCTTCGGCCTGGTCCTCGGCGCGCTGATCACCACTCTGCTGGTCACCGGGGTACGGTCCGGCTATGGCGTCCTCGCCGTCCTGACCGTCGTCCTCGCCCTGCCCTTCGTCCTGCGCCACGCCGAGCCGCCCCTCGCCCGGGCGCCGCGTCCCGCCTTCGACGCCCGCGCTCTCGCCCGCTCGTTGTGGGTGAGCCCCCGGCTGCACCCCGACTTCGGCTGGGCCTGGCTCACCCGGTTCCTGGTCAACCTCGGCAACGCCCTCGGCACCCTCTACCTCTTCTACTTCCTCGCCGACGCCGTCCACCACGACGACCCCGGCACCGGCGTTCTGATCCTCACGGTGGTCTACACGCTCAGTGCCGCGCTCACCGCGATCCCCGTGGGCGTGCTGTCCGACCGCCTCGGGCGCCGCAAGAACTTCGTCGTCCTCTGCTCCCTGGTCATGGCCGCCGCCGCGCTGCTGCTCGCACTGGTCCACACCTGGCCGGCCGCCCTCGTGGCAGCGGCCGTACTCGGCGCCGGTTACGGCGTCTACCTCGCCGTCGACCAGGCCCTGGTCACCCAGGTCCTGCCGAGGGCCGCCGACCGCGCCAAGGACCTCGGCGTCATCAACATCGCCAACTCCGGCCCCCAGGTCCTGGCTCCCGCGCTCGCCTCGCCGATCATCGCCCACCTCGGTGGTTACACGGGCCTCTACGCCACGGCGGCCCTGGTCACCCTGGCCGGCGGCGTCCTCGTCCGCCGCATCAAAGGCGTGGCCTGACGACGGACGCCCGGGGCGACGACCTGCCCGACCGGGCGAGGTCGCCTAACCCTTCGTCGAGGGGGGCGGCTGGAAGCACGCGGTGACGTCCTTGCCGCGGGGGCACGGGCGGGTCTCCCAGTCGTCGGCGAGCGCGTCGATCAGCAGCAGCCCCCGCCCGCCGAGGGCCGAGTCACCCGCGTGACGCTGTTCGGGCAGCAGGGGCGAGGAGTCGTGCACGGTCACGTGCAGGCACTCCTCGTCCCACGCGAGGATGAGCTGGGCGTCGCTGCGGGCATGGACGTGGGCGTTGGTGACCATCTCGGACACGGCCAGCACGACCGAGTCCATCAGATCAGGCGCCGTCCGTGCCCAGCCGAGGGTCTCCAGATGCTCACGCGTCCAGTCCCTCGCCGTCTTCACGCCGTTGCTGATGGGCAGCGAACGCGCCCACCCGACTGCTTTCATTGATGGATCCCGCACCATCGCCCCTCCTCGGCCGCCGGCCACGCCTGTCGCTCAGGCCTGTCTCCCGTCTGCCCGGCAACGGTGAACACAAGCCGTATCGACGGCACCGCGTCCTCCCGGCTTCGCCGCGGGCGCGGCGGGCCGGTCAGCGGTAGTAGGGCTCGACCGCCGCCCGTACCTCGTCGAGCAGCGCGGGGCCTTCCTGCGGCACGGGCGGTCGGCCGCTGCCCGGCCTGATGTCCAGGAGCTGGTCGTTGGAGAGGGCGAACACCACCCGCCGCAGACCCGCCTGCTGGATAACCGCCTCGCACATCCCGCACGGCTGGCAGCTGGTGTACATGGTGGTGCCCGCCGCCGTGCCCGCGTCCAGTTCCCGTGCGGCCCACCTCGCCAGCTTCAGCTCCGGGTGCGCGGTGACGTCCCTGTCGGTGAGGGTCGTGTTGTGCTCCTCGGCCAGGACCGTCCCGTCCGGTCCCGCCAGCAGCGATCCGAACGGCGGGTTGCCGCTCTCGCGCGCCGTGACGGCGAGCGCGATGGCCCGCCGCAGGAGGGCGTGGTCGTCGGGTGCGGTCATGACTGCTCCTTCGTGGTGCGGGACGGTGAGATGTGCGCGGCCACCGTGGCGAGGGCCTGCCAGGCCTCCTGCGGGCGGCGGGTCGTGCGGGGGTCGCCGTGGTAGGGGTCGAGGACGACGGATTCGGCGCCCAGGAGCCGCAGTTGGTCGAGGTCGTCCATGATCTGGTCGATGGTGCCCTCGCCCGCGACCCGGTCCGGTCCGTCGACCGGTGCCTGGGTGAGCCGGAGCGCGATCCGGGGGGCCAGCGCGGGAACGGGGAGCCGTCGGCCATCCGCGTACGCCTCGATCCTGGTGACGGCTTCGCGCAGCCACGGCAGGGTGGGGCGCAGCGGGTGCCACGCGTCGCCGAACCGTACGGCGCGGCGCAGCCCCGCGTCGCTGTTGCCGCCGACCCAGACCGGGATCCTGTGATCTCCGTAGGAGGCGGTGTCCGCCCATGCCGCCCGGACGTCCCGCAGGTGCTCGTCGGTCAGCCGTCCCCGCTGGGCGAAGGGGATGCCGAGGGCGGCGAACTCCTGCCGCGCCCAGCCCACTCCCACGCCGAGGACGAGTCGGCCGTCGCTCAGCTCGGCCAGGTTGGCCGCCATGCGGGCGGTGAGCAGCGGGTGCCGGTAGGGGGCGATGAGGACGGTCGTGCCGAGCCGGATACGGGTGGTGAGGCCCGCAAGCCAGGACAGGGTGGTGAAGGGCTCGTAGAAGGGAGCGGGATAGCGTTCGGCGACGTCGGGCGTGATGGCCACGTGGTCCGAGACCATGAGGAGGTCGAAGCCCAGACCCTCCACGGTCCGGGCCCAGTTCCGCAGGACTCCGGGGTCGGTTCCGGGGCCGAAGTTGAGGACGTTCACGCCGATCTTCATGCTGCCGAGCCTAGTGAGGCCGCACGGGCAGGCTGAAGGGATTCCTGCCTGTGCCGAGGCCGTTGCTCCGTGGATCCACCGGTAATCTGGCCGGATGACCGAGAGTCTTGATGCCACGGACTGGGCGATCCTGGATGAGCTTCAGCGGGACGGCCGGATGGCCTTCACGGAGCTGGCCCGGCGGGTGAACCTGAGCACCTCGGCGACGACGGAGCGGGTACGGCGCCTTGAGGCGGCCGGGGTGATCACGGGGTACCGGGCGGAGGTGGACCTGGGGCGGACCGGATACCCGGTGATGGCGGTGGTCCGGCTCAAGTACCCGGGGCCGGGGGCCCGGCACGAGCCGCTGCGCCGGCTGCTCGGGGAGCGCCCCGAGATCCTGGAGTGCCTGCGTACCACCGGAGACGACTGCTACGTCATGAAGGTGGCGACCACGTCGATGGCGCACCTGGAAGAGATCGTGGACGAGCTGGCCGCGTTCGGGAGCACGACCACCCATCTCGTCCTCAGCCGGACGCTGCCGTTCCGTGGCCCGCTGGCCCCTCGGAAAGGTATCTCCGGTTAGGCGCGCGGCGACGCGGATGCCGCGTCGCCGGGCGCCTCCGAGAGGGACCGGCACAGGGGTGTGGGGCCCGAACATCGATGTTCGGGCCCCACACCCCTGTGCCGTCGTGCCGGGTGATCAGAACGGGCGGCCGCCGAACGGCAGGCCGTAGTAGATGCCGAGTTCCTCGCGGTACCCCGGGTCACCGAGGTGCTTGTCGCGGTGGAACTCGGGGGCGTCCTTGATCTGCTCCTTCGTCCGGTCGACGAAGATCTTCCGGTCCTCCGGGTCGATCCGGGTCACCGTGCCGGCCGGGAGGAGGACCTCCTTCCCGAAGATCCACACACCGGTGTCGACGACCAGGTAGGCGTCACCGACCTCGTCGGAGTGCTTGTCGACCTTGCCGATGCTCCCGTCGGTCGCCTCCACCTTGTATCCGGTGAGGTCGGCACCGGCCAGGTGGCCCGAGGTCGACGTGTAACTCCACGTATGTTCAGTCACGCGAAAACAACTCCTTCGGTAAACCGCGGGCGACGCGGAACTTCCCGCCGCCTTTACCTTTCCGTACGACGCGCGGAGCGATTCTCCTGCGTACTCCGCGCGCTTCTCTCATGTTCCGCCGAAATCCGCTTACCCCGCTTCGAACGGCTCATTCATGCCGCTTCTTCGCCGGGGAGGGGCTCCCTACCAGCGGTACCAGCGGCCCCTGCCGGACTTCGGGCGAGCGACGAAGCCGATCAGCCAGAGGACCAACAGGATGACCGCGACCCACCAGAGAGCCTTCAGCGCGAAACCCGCACCGAAGAGAAGCAGTATCAGCAGAAGAACAAGAATCAGGGGAACCATGCTTATCAACCTCCGAGAATCCGTCTGCCCCGATCTCTCCTGCACACACCTGCCGATATGAGGGCGGCGGAACTCCGGAGGAGTCGGGACGGCGGAAGTCCCCCCGGCGTCGAGGAGGTCGGGGCCGTACGCGCGCGCCTCGGCCCCTGCCCCGGTCAGCTCCCGCCCACGGTCTGGGGGCGGGTGGCAAGGACGAGGAGTACGGCGTCGACGCCGGCCATGGCCAGGACGGCCAGGAACGGCAGGCGGCCGGCGGCGAGGCCGGGTGGTCCGCACACCGCCACCAGACACAACGTCAGGGTCACCGCGACGAGCATTCCCCCACCGAGGGTCAGGGTCCCCGTGGGCCCGACCGTCAGCACCACACAGGAGGCGAACGCCAGGGCGGCGGCCCACACCGTCGAAGCGCGCCGCCCCAGTCTCTGCGGCAGGCCGAGCACGCCGCCCGCGAGATCCTCCTCGATGTCCGGGAGGACGTTGGCGAAGTGCGCGCCGGTGGCGAGGAGGGCCGCCGCGCCGGTCAGCCACAGGGGCGGCCACGGATGGCCGGGAAGGGCCAGCGTCAGGAAGGCGGGCAGCAGCCCGAACGCCATGGTGTACGGCAGCCACGAGACGACCGTGTGCTTGAGCCAACCGTTGTAGGACCACGCGGCCGCGACGCAGCCGAGGTGGACCACGCCGGGCCTCAGGCCGCACGACAGGGACAGCGGGACGCAGACCAGCAGGCTCACGACCGCCGCCGTACCCACCGTGCCCGGCCGGAGCGCACCCACGACCAGGGGCTTGTCCCGGCGTCCGGCGGCCCGGTCGCGCCGCAGGTCGAGCCGGTCGTTGCACCAGCCGATCGAGAGCTGGCCGACGGCGACCGCGGCCACCGCCCTGGCCCCGGCGGCGGGGCCGAGCCCGACGGCGCCCGCGAGGAGCGCGGTGAGGACCGTGACCGCCGCCGCCGGCACGGGGTGACTGGCCTTCAGAAGGCTGACGAGGGGTGACCGTTCGGCGGTCCCCCGTCCGGTTCCGGTGGCGGGGCGGTCGGCTACGTCATCGGTGGTCGCGGGCACCGCACCACGCTAGGCGACGGCGCGCCCGTGACGGCCCGGTTCAGGCTGGCGGCGCCCCACGGTCCCTATGTTGGAGCAATGACGCGCGTCCTCGCGGTGAGCACGGCCTTCCCTCCGCACCGCTACATGCAGCAGGAGATCACCGACGACCTGGTCTCCCATCTGCCCGCCGGGGCCGACGGCGGACTCCTGCGCCGGCTGCACGCGGGGGCCGGCGTGGAGACCCGGCACCTCGCCCTGCCCCTCGATCGCTACCGTGAGCTGGGCACCTTCGGCGAGACCAACCGGCTCTTCATCGACCTGGCGACGGACCTGGCCGCCGAAGCGGTCGAGCGTGCGCTGGTCGAGGCGGGCGTGCGCCCGGAGGAGATCGACCTGGTCGTGTCGACGACCGTGACGGGGATCGCGGCCCCCTCCCTGGAGGCCCGTGTCGCCGCGCGGATCGGCCTGCGGCCCGACGTCAAGCGGATGCCCCTGTTCGGTCTCGGATGTGCCGGAGGGGCCGCCGGGCTGGCCCGCGTCCACGACCACCTCGGCGTCCGGCCCGATGCCACCGCCCTCCTGGTGTCGACCGAGCTGTGCTCACTGACCTTGCAGCGCACGGACCTGTCGGCGGCGAACCTGGTGGCGGGCAGTCTGTTCGGGGACGGCGCCGCCGCGCTCGTGGCCGCCGGCGGCGGCCGGGACTCCACCTCCACCGCGCCGGTCCGGACCGCCCCCGCCGGACCGACGGTGGTGGCCACCCGCAGCCGTCTGTACCCGGGGACCGAGCACCTGCTGGGCTGGGACGTCGGGGAGTGGGGCTTCCGCATGGTGCTGGGTCCTGAACTTCCCGAACTCGTCCGACTGCACGTGACCGAGGAGATCGAGTCCTTCCTCGCCGAGCACGACCTCAAGCCCACGGATGTCACGGCGTGGATCTGCCACCCGGGCGGCCCCAGGATCCTGGACGCGCTCACGGAGGAGCTCGGACTGCCGGACTCGGCCCTGGCCGTGAGCCGCCGTGCCCTGGCCGCCACGGGGAACCTGTCCTCCGCGTCGGTGCTGCAGATCCTGAACGACACCCTTAGTGACCGGCCGCCGGCCGGGACGACCGGCCTGATGGTCGCCCTGGGGCCCGGCTTCGCCTCCGAACTCGTTCTGCTCGCCTGGGAAGAGTGACATGACGCCGTACACCGTCCTGGTCCTTCTGGTCGTCGCCGAGCGCGGCGCGGAACTCGCCGTGGCCCGCCGCAACGGCGCCTGGAGCCGGGCCCGAGGTGGCCTCGAACACGGCGCCGGGCACTACCCGACCATGGTGCTCCTGCACGCCGCGCTCCTCCTCGGCTGCCTCGTCGAGCCCTGGGCCGCCGACCGGCCCTTCCTGCCGCTCCTCGGCTGGACCGCGCTCGCCCTCACCCTCGCCGCCCAGGGCCTGCGGTGGTGGTGCGTTCTCACCCTCGGCCCCCGCTGGCACACCCGCGTGCTGATCGTCCCCGACCTCCCGCTGGTCGCCTCCGGCCCCTACCGGTACCTGCGGCACCCCAACTATGTGGCCGTGGTCGTCGAGGGCATGGCCCTCCCCCTCGTGCACAGCGCGTGGATGACGGCCCTGGGCTTCTCGCTCCTGAACGCGGCGCTCCTGACCGTACGCATCCGCTGCGAGAACACGGCGCTGGCGCCTTCACGCTCCCTCGCCTCCCCCGGCGCCGCGCTGTGATCGACCTCCTCGTCGTCGGGGGCGGCCCGGCGGGACTCGCCACCGCGATCCACGGAGCGCGATCCGGCCTCGACGTCGTGGTCTGCGAGCCGCGGCCCGCCCCCGTCGACAAGGCCTGCGGCGAGGGGTTGATGCCCGCGGCGGTACGGGCGCTCGGGAGCCTCGACGTGAGCGTGTCCGGGCAAGTCCTGCGCGGCATCCGGTACCTCGACGCCGCGGAC
Source organism: Streptomyces sp. Qhu_M48 (assembly GCF_051305195.1). NCBI lineage: Bacteria > Bacillati > Actinomycetota > Actinomycetes > Kitasatosporales > Streptomycetaceae > Streptomyces > Streptomyces sp. Qhu_M48. Next base: position 4,522,447 of record NZ_CP195432.1, read on the forward strand.
GGCCGACACGCGGAAGCGGTCTTCCGTACGGGGTACGGGCTCGGGGTACGGCGCACGCTGCTGCACGAGGCGCTGACCGCCCGGGCCGCCCAGCTAGGGGTTCCGGTCGTGCCGCACCGCGTCCGCCAGGTGACCCAGCACGACGGCCACGTGAACGCGGACGGGATGACCGCCCGCTACCTGGTGGCGGCCGACGGGCTGCACTCGCCCACCCGGCGAGCGCTCGGCCTGACCGTGCGGCCGAACCCCCGGCGGCACCTGCCGCGGTACGGGCTGCGGCGCCACTACGCCGTCGAGCCGTGGAGCGATCTGGTCGAGGTGCACTGGTCCGTCGAGGGCGAGGCGTACGTCACCCCGCTGGGGCCCCGGCAGGTGGGAGTCGCCATCCTCACCTCCCGGCACGCCTCCTACGACGCGCAGCTGGCCGGCTTCCCCCTCCTGGCCCACCGGCTTCGGGGGGCCGGGAGGACACCGGTGCGGGGCGCCGGGCCCCTGCGCCAGCAAGCCTGTTCGCGCGTGGCCGGCCGGGTGCTGTTCGTGGGCGACGCGGCAGGGTACGTCGACGCGCTGACGGGGGAGGGCGTCGCGCTCGCCCTGGCCTCGGCCGAGGAGCTGGTGCGCTGCCTGCGCCTGGGCCGCCCCCAGGCGTACGAGCGTGCGTGGTGCCGCCTGTCCCGCTCGTACCGTCTGCTGACCGGCTCCCTCCTGTGGGCCCGGAGCCAGCCCCGGCTGGCGCCCCGGATCGCCCCGGCCGCGGCCCGGTTCCCGCTCGTGTTCCAGCACGCCGTGAACCTGCTCGCCTGACCGGGGAACGCGTCCCGGTCAGACCTGGCGCCACTTGGACTGGCCGAAGGAGAACACCCCGAAGAGGACGAGTCCGACGGCCACGGCGAGCAGAAGCCACGGTCCGGCCGGGGTCTGCGCGAACGAGCGGATCGCGTCGTCCATGCCCTTGGCCTCGTCCGGATCGGCCTGGATCGACGCCTTCAGGCCGAAGAACCCGACGGCGGCGAAGACGAGTCCGCGTGCGGCGCCGCCCACCGTGCCGGTCACGTCCATGAAGCGGCGGGACGGTATGGACATCCGCTCCCACGCCAGACGCTTGCGGTACTTCCGCAGCACGGCACGGCCCGCGATCCACAGTCCCGCGCCCAGGAAGCCCGCGGCGACCGCGCCCACCCACCACGGGCCGCCGGGCAGCTCCAGCAGCCGGCTCGTGACGTCCTGGCTCTGCCGGTCGGTCGAGCCCGCGCCGCTGCCCCGGTCGCCCGTCGCGAAGGACAGGACGAGGAAGGAGGAGACCGCGTAGAAGACGAACCGGGCGCCGGACAGGGCACGCTTCCCCGGCCGGTCGCCCTTGGGCCCGGCGACGCCGAAGAACGCCTCCGACAGGCGCCACAGCGCCATGCCCGCGAGGCCGATGCCGAGCGCCCACAGGAGGACGGCGCCGAACGGCGTCGTGACGACCTCCGCGAGGGCCCCGCCCCGGTCGGCCTGCTCGCTTGTGCCGGTCAGGCCGATGCGTACGGCCAGGGCTCCTACCAGGAGGTACAACACACCGCGCGCCGCGAAGCCCACCCGGGCGCCTGCCCGTACGACTCCGCCGCGCGCCGCTCTTCTCGCCACCGCCGTGGACGAACCTGCTGTGGTCATGTCCGGTCACTCCCCTTGGTCTTGGAAGGTTCGAGTGCCCCGTCTCCCCCGGTCGAACCTCCCCGGGCCGCGGGACGGCGGGCACAGGCCCCCGATGCCGTAGGCGGAAACATCGCTTGCGGCGGGCCTCGGGCGCCCGGGCGGGGCGATACTGATCGTGGCGGTCGCCCCGTCGACGTACGAGCTCCGGACACGGGCCCGGCCGGTGGGGACACGCCTCTGTCGATGTCTCCGAGGGGAGCCGTTCATGACCACGGCGAAAGACCTGTTCCTCATCTCCATGGACCCGCGGCCGGACCGTGCCGTCGGCCAGGGTGACCTGTCGCTCGCGCTCGCGGGAGCCGAGCTGATCGACCTCATCGGTGCGGGGGCGGTCACCCTGGACGGCGACCGCGTCGCGCCGGGCGGGCGGCCGGCGCCGGAGGACCCGCTCCTCGGTGAGGCCGAGGCGGGGCTCATCCGGCAGGCGCCCCACGAGCGGATCGAGGACTGGCTGTGGCGCCGGGGCCGGGACCTCGCGGCCACGTACCAGGCCGCGCTGGAGGAGGACGGTGAGCTGACGCGGAAGCGGAGCGGCCGGTTGTCCTTCGGTTCGGAGCGCGTGGAACCGGCCGACACGCCCTCCCGCCGGCGGGCCGCCGCCCGCCGGGCGGAGGGGGAACCCGTCCTGACCGCCCTCGTCTCCGTCCTGGGCCTCGACGGCGAAGGCTCCGGCGACGAGCCCGGCCTCGAAGACGAGGCGGTGACGACCGTGGTGGCCGCCGTCCACGACGCGGTGATGGAGCTGGAGGCCGTACGTCAGAGGCGGACCATCGAGAACGCGGCCTTCGCCAACCTCTGGCGCGGACCGTGAGGCGCGAGAGGTGGGCCGCCCCGACGGCGTAGCGGGCTTCGCCTTCAAGACCGGCGGGCCGGGGCCGTCCTGCGGCCGGGCGTGACCGCGCCGCGGCCGGGCGCGGCCTCCGCTACGCCTGGGGGCGCGCCGTGGAGAGGGGCTCGGCGATGTCCTCGAGCGACCGGCGCTCCGCCTTGACGGCGAGGAACGCCGCGACGATCCCCGCGGCGCACATCAGTCCGGCGCCGATCTGGAAGGCCAGTACCGCGTCGGAGACGACCCCGGACTCGGTGAGGCTCGCGAAGACCAGCGGGCCGCTGATGCCACCGGCGGCCGTACCGATGGCGTAGAAGAAGGCGATGGCCATCGCCCGGGTCTCCATGGGGAAGATCTCCGAGACGGTCAGGTACGCGCTCGACGCGCCCGCCGAGGCGAAGAACAGCACGACGCACCAGCAGGCCGTGAGCGTGGTGGCGGTGAGGGAGCCCTGGTCGAAGAGCCACGCGGTGCCGAACAGGAGCAGGCCCGACAGGATGTACGTGGACGAGATCATGATCCGGCGTCCGACCGTGTCGAACAGCTTGCCGAGCAGCAGCGGGCCTATGAAGTTGCCTGCCGCGATGACGGCGAAGTAGTAGCCGGTGTTGCCGGTGGGCACGTCGAAGAACGTCGTGAGGATCGAGCCGAAGCCGAAGGTGATGGCGTTGTAGAGGAACGCCTGGCCGATGAAGAGCGACAGACCGAGGACGGCCCGGCGGGGATAGCGGCGGAAGACCGTCTTGGCGATCAGCCCGAAGCCGATGCTCTTGCGAACGTGGATGGTGATCTCACCGGCCGGCTGTGGCAGAGGGCGGCCGTGTTCCCGCTCGATCTCCTCCTCGACCGTCGACACCAGCTTCTCGGCGTCCTCGCCCCTGCCGTGGATGAACTGCCAGCGTGGACTCTCGGGAACGTGCTTCCGGACCAACAGGATGACGAGCCCGAGGACCACTCCGAGAGCGAAGCTGAGCCGCCAGCCCACGTCCTTGGCGAAGATGTCCGTGTCCAGCATCACGACGGAGAGCAGCGCCCCGCCGATCGCCCCGAGCCAGTAGCTGCCGTTGATGATCAGGTCGACCCGGCCCCGGTACGTGGACGGGATGAGCTCGTCGATCGCGGAGTTGATGGCGGCGTACTCGCCCCCGATGCCGAAGCCGGTGAGGAAGCGGAAGAGGAAGAACCACCAGGACTCGAAGGAGAGCGCGGTGAGCGCGGTGGCCGCCAGATAGACGGCGAGGGTCACCATGAAGAGCTTCTTGCGGCCGTAACGGTCGGTCAGCCAGCCGAAGAACAGGGCTCCGGAGCAGGCCCCGGCCACGTACAGGGCGGCCGCGACTCCGGTGACCTGGGCCGCCGTGATGTCGAGCCCGCTGCCTTCCTCGGCGAGACGGCCCGCCATGTTGCCGACGATGGTGACCTCGAGTCCGTCCAGGATCCAGACGGTGCCCAGGCCGATCACGATCATCCAGTGCCAGCGCGACCACGGCAGCCGGTCCAACCGCGCCGGGATCGCCGTGGTCACGGTTCCTTGCGATGCGGGCACGGGGGCCGAGTGCTGTGATGCCGCGTCCATGGTTCCCTTCCGGCAGGATTCCTCTCCCGTCTGCCCCACGCCCGTGAGGCCATGCCTCCTCCGCGCCGGCGGACGAATTCCAGCATGCGGGCGGAGGGGAGGGCGCACCTCAGGTCGTCCGCCATCCGGGTCCGGGCTCGGGCCGGTGACCGGTGGGGCGGTCGGACCCGGTGGCCGTCTCGGTGACGGGCTCGGCGGCGGGCTCGGGCCGCTATTTCACGTCCTCTCACGGAGGGGAGGCGTGAAATCCGCGTCCGGGGTTACGAGCGGAAGTACGGCGCCGCTCGGACGGCGGCGCGGTCGCGGCACCGGATTCCCGAGCGACGGACAGACGAACACCTACGACAGGAGGAACTGATGCTGGACAGCTGGCGTGAACGAGCGGCCTGTCAGGATGTCGACCCCGACCTCTTCTTCCCGGTGGGGACCGGCGGACCGGCTCTCATCCAGGCCGAGGAGGCCAAGGAGATCTGCGGTCACTGCCCCGTGCGCGAGGAGTGCCTGCGCTGGGCGATGGACGACTCCCGCCAGGTGACCGGCGTGTGGGGCGGCCTGCGCGAGGACGAGCGACAGGCGTTGAAGCGACGGATGCGCCGCCAGGCGAGCAAGGCGAGCTGAACCCTGTCACGACGCCCCTCGTCGCCGACGGGACAGCTCCGCCGACGAGACACCTCGGAGAGAACGCCACAGAGAACACGTCACAGAGATCACGTCACGACAGAGGAACGGCCTCACCGGTTGGTTCAGGTGAGGCCGTTCCTCCGGGTCCGCTACGGGGTCGTCCCGTAGACGTGGACCGTGCTCAGGCCTGGTCGAGCATGCCCTTCCGCAGCTGCGCCAGGTTGCGGGAGAGCAGGCGCGAGACGTGCATCTGGGAGATGCCGAGCTCGCTGCCGATCTCCGACTGCGTCCGCTCCTCGACGAAGCGCAGGTGCAGGATGCGGCGGCTGCGGTCGTCGAGCTCTACGAGCAGCGGCGCGAGCGTGTGGAAGTCCTCGAAGAGCTCGAGAGCCGGGTCCTCGACACCGATGAAGTCGGCGAGGGCCTCGCCGTCCTGTTCGCCGTCGGGGCCGACGGCGGCGTCGAGGGAGGCGGAGTTGTATCCGTTGGAGGCGATCCGCGCCTCGATGACCTCGTCCTCGGAGAGGTTCATCAGGGACGCCAGCTCCGCCACGGTCGGCGCGCGCCCGAGGCGGGAGCTCAGCTCCTCGGTCGCCTTGGCCAGCTCCACCCGGGCTTCCTGCAACCGGCGCGGTACGTGGACCGCCCAGGAGGTGTCACGGAAGAAGCGCTTGATCTCGCCGACGATGTAGGGGATGGCGAAGCTGGTGAACTCCACCTCCCGGCTGAGGTCGAACCGGTCGATGGCCTTGATCAGCCCGATCGTGCCGACCTGGACGATGTCCTCCATCTCGTCGGCTCGCGACGCCCGGAACCGGCCGGCCGCGTAGCGAACGAGCGACATGTTCATCTCGATCAGCGTGTTGCGCGCGTACTGGTATTCGGGGGTCCCCTCCTCCATCGCCGCCAGCCTGTCGAAGAACAGCTTCGACAGCTCACGCGCGTCCTTCGGAGCGACCTTGCTGGGAGATTCGAGTACGGGAAGGCCCTCCGTACCCTTCTCGGCATCGGTCTTCTTCTCAGTCGTCACCGCAGTCGGCACTCTGATGACCTTCTCTCGTCCGTCGGCAGTCGTTGGTCCCCGTGGGAGCCTCGCCTACCCCCACTTCTGCGGAGCATGTCAAAAAACTCGGCGAAATGAAAAATATTCTCGGCCGAGCCCGTTCGGCTCATCCCTGACCGTGCGTCATGCCATCCCACCCCAGTCCGCTTTGACCCACTTCGCTCCACAATGCCCAGCCCGCAATATCCGATTCATCCCCTTTCTCCTGAGCGTGTCACGCGAGGGAGAGACGGGCCCGGACGCGCTTCCCGGTCCGCTGCGGCTCCACGCTCACGCTCTCGCAGACCGCCAGCACGATCTCGAGACCGTGCTGGCCGACGCGCCGTGGATCGTGGGCACGGGCCACGGGGGCGGCTTCGAGCCGGTCGAACACCGAGATGTCCAGGGCGTCCTCGTACAGTTCGAGAAGCACCAGGCAGGGGCCCGGTGCGTGCCGCACCGCGTTGGTCACCAACTCGCTGACGACCAGGCGGGCCAGGTCCAGGTGGTCCCGGGACACCGGACCGGCTCCCCCGGCGGGCGCGGCGGCGAGGAAGTCGGCCGTGAAGTCGCGGGCCGCCGCGATGATCCCGTCCCCCGTGTCGGCGCCGTCGTAGGACACGCTCGCCGACAGTGCCGGCCGGTACCCGGTGCTTTCCCTGGTGATCACGTCACCCACCACCCTCTCTCCCGCGCGGCTGTCGCATTCCCGCCCTGTCCGTCGGATTTCCCCCGTGTGCCCGTTCCACACCGCCCACACCGAGAAGTCCGGTTGCCGGTTGCCGAAACGGGCCGGTGGAACGGCCCGGCGGATCGCCTCGGCGGATCGGCCCGGTGGCGAGATGAACGGGGCCGGCTACGGCAGCGCGGCACCCCGGGCCATGACCCACAGGGTGTACCACTCGTCGTGGCTCAGGTCGGGCTCGCTCGTCGCCGCGTCCCGGCAGGCACGGATGCGCGCCGGGTTCGACGTGCCGATGACGGGGGCGATACGGGCCGGGTGACGCCGCAGCCACCAGAGCACGATCGTCTCGGGCGTCGTGCCCTTGGCCTCCGCGAGCGAGGCCACGAGCGCGGCGGTCGCCGTCTCCTGCGGGGTCTGCTGTGCCCCGGTGTAGCGTCCCTGGGCCAGCGGACCCCACGCCTGGAGTTCGATGCCGTGGGCGAGGCAGTGCTCGACGGTTCCTGCGGGGAACCCGTTGGCGGCGGACTCCGGCGTGTTGACGAGGACACCGTCCTCCAGCCAGGCGCGCCGGTGCAGGCTCATCTCCAGCTGGTTGGCCACGAGCGGCAGGTCCAAGTGGGCCTGGAGCCGGGCGATCTGCGCGGCGTTCATGTTCGAGACGCCGAACCGGCGGACGAGCCCCTGCCGGTGGAGCGAGGTCAGGGCTTCGGCGATGTCGGCGGGGTCGGCCAGCGGGTCGGGGCGGTGCAGGAGGAGGACGTCGAGGACGTCCGTACGCAGCCGCTCCAGGCTCTGTTCGACGCCACGGACGAGGGAGGCGCCCCGCAGGTCGTACATGCCCGGCCGGTCCCCTTCGGCCAGTCGAATACCGCACTTGGTCTGCAGCGTGATCCGCTCGCGCAGTCCGGCCGAGCGGGCCAGAACCTCGCCGAAGACCGCTTCGGCCTTGCCGTGCCGGTAGATGTCGGCGTGGTCGAAAGCGGTGATGCCGCTCTCGAGGGCCGCCTCGACGGCGGTCTCCGCGGCGTCGATGTCGGCGGCCGTGTAGGGGCTCGCGTCCCAGCCGCCCCCCAGGCCCATGCAGCCGAGGTGGAGGCGGTGATCGGTCTTCTCCGGAGTGGTCACGGGGCTACCTTCGCACACGCGCGCGACCTGGTTCCCGGGGCCTTGGGCCCGGTCGGCCACCGCTCGGGGTGCGGGACAACGGAAGCCCCCCGGGGTCCAGGGGGCTTCGGCCCCGGACAGACGGAAACCCCCCGGGGTCCGGGGGGCTTCCGTCCGCTGCGGCGGGTGCTGCCGGGTCACGCCCGGAGCAGCCGCTCCGTCACCTCGCGGTATGTCCGCAGGGTGAGCCGGAGCTGCTCGGTGTCGGGGCCCGGGGCGTCCGGTCCGCCGGTCTCCTGCCAGCCCGCCCGCAGCGCGGTGCGACGGTCTCTCAAGGCGGCGATGAGCTCCTGCTCCGCCTCGGAGAGGACCTCGGCCGCCGCGGCCACCGCGTCGCGGGGCGAATCGACGAACCCGGCGAGCGCGTGGTGCAGGCGCTGTCCGAGACGGTCGCGTTCGTCCTCGCCGAGCAGCTGCCCGGCCGGGCCGGTGCCGTCGGGGGCCGCCCCCTGGTCCGTACCGGACACAGGGGCGCCCACACCGCCCACACCGCCCACACCGCCCACACCGCCCACACCGGCGGCCTCGTGCTGACCACGGTCGCCAGGGACGTGACCGCGGCCGTCACCGTTGCCGGGGACCGGACCGCGGCCGTCACCGTTGCCGGGGACCGGACCGCGGTCGTCGACCGGTCGGCCCGTCGTGTCCCGTCCGCGCGGCGCGGCGGGGGGCGTGGCGGGAGCGTTCGCGCGGCTCCCGCCGCTCCGGCCCGTGGCACCGGGGTCCTCGGACGGGACGGCGGACTGCGGCGCCTCCGACAGCGGCATCGCCGGAGGCGGGGTGGGCGGCGGGGGCACGCTGGCCGACGGCTCGGAGAGGGGTGTCGCCGCATGGCCGGTGCGCTGGGAGGGCACGGCCGGGGAGGGGACTCCCCCGCGTGCGTCGGGCGCCGGTCCGCCGGCACCCCCCGCCGCGCCCGGTGTCCTCGGCGTTCCGGATCCGTACCGCGCGTCTCCCTCGGCCCCGCCCGCTGTCCCCCGGTCCCGGTTCTCGCGTGCCATCACGCACCACTTCCCTTCGGATTGAGGAGATGCCCGTGCTTCGGCCCGGACACCCGGCGTGCTCGGGCGCCCCCGGTACCGGCGGGAGTCCCGGCCGCCATCAGGCCCTCGAACAGGGCGCGCGCGTCGACCAGCGCCTCCCGCAGCTCCTCCGTGGAGACGGAGGTGGAGCGCAGCGCCCGGCGTACCGTGCGCAGGCTCTCCACATGGTGCGGATGGTGCACCGACAGGGCGGCGAGCTGGTCCTCGGGCCGCTCGGGCTCGGGGAATCCCCGGGTCGCGGCGATCCGTGCGAGCAGCTCGTCGGCGTCGGCGACGGCCTGCCGCGGGGCGTCGACGAAACGTTCCTGGAGCATGGTCCATTGAGCGGTGTAGTGCTCACGGACCGCCGGCTCCAGCGGCAGGGGGCGGATGCCGCCGTGTCGCTCGACCCGTTCGCTCAGGTCGCGGTGGGCGGACTCGCTGTCGCCGCCGTGCCGTTCGAGGGTGCGGTCGTACTCGGGGCCGAAGCGTCGCCTGAGGGACCGAGTGCCGTTGTCCGAGCCCGTGCGGGCCCGGAGCAGGACACCGGCCGCCAGTAGCGCGACGACGACGGCCGCGATGATGAGAACTGCGGTCAGGGTCGACATGGTTGCCTTCCTGGACGGTGACTCCTGGCGGGCTGTTCGTCAGTGCTTGCTGGGCGCCTGACGTTCCGCCTTGCCGCTTCTCGGGTGGCCAAACCCGAACCACTCGAGTGTCACCGGTGCGGCGGGCGGGGAGCCGGGCCGGGACCGCCGGGGGGACGAACGGCCCGCGGCCCACGCGCCGGTACGGGGTCCGGGGCGTGGGCCGCGAGGGGGAGGCCGCGGGCGGCGGGCGGCGGGCGGCGGGCCGCGGGCGGCGGGCGGCGGGCGGCGGGCGGCGGGTCGGCCCTTGGTTACAGGCCGCCGGTGAAGAGCAGCTTGTTGGGCGTGCCGTCACTGATGTTGGTCAGGACGCTCTTCGTCGTGGTGTCGTCGAGCCACTCACTCACCTCGGCCGGGCTCGCCGTGGGGTGCTCGGCCTTGTACAGCGCGGCGACGCCGGCGACGTGCGGAGCGGCCATCGAGGTGCCGTTCAGGGCGACGGTGCCGCCGCCGATCCGGGCCGACACGATGTCCTGACCAGGGGCGAAGAGCTCGACGCAGCGGCCGTAGTTGGAGAACGACGCCTCCTCGTCCCACTGAGTGGAGGCCGCGACGGTGACCGCACCGGCCGCTGACGCGGGCGACACGTCGCACGCGTCCTTCGCGTCGTTGCCCGCCGCGAGGACGGGCAGCACGCCGGCGTCGGCGAGGGCCGTGGCGGCGTTGTTGAGGGCCACGGACCTGCTGCCGCCCAGGGAACCGTTCAGGACGGCGGGCTGCCTGGCGTTCCTGGCGACCCAGTCGAGGCCGGCGATCATGCCCGAGTAGGAGCCGCGCCCGTCGCAGCCGAGCACGCGGACGCTCACCAGGCCGGCCTTGCGGGCGACCCCGTACGTCCTTCCGGCCACCGTGCCCGCGACGTGCGTGCCGTGGCCGTTGCAGTCCCGGCCCTGGCGCCCGTCGCCCATCGCGTCGAAGCCGAACGTGGCGCGGCCGCCGAACTCCTCGTGGGTGTAGTCGATTCCGGTGTCGAGGATGTACGCGGTCACCCCGGCGCCGCTGCCCTGGGTGGTGAAGTCGCTGTCGAGCGGCAGGTTCCGCTGGTTGATCCGGTCCAGGCCCCAGGTGGCGGCCGGGCCGCGGATGCCGGCGGGTGCGGACGGCTGCGGCGGGGCGAGCGCCACCGCGTCCTCCTCGACCGACGTCACCCCCAGGGTCCTCCTCACGACCTCCAGCTGAGGGGCGGTCAGGGGCGCCGCGAACCCGTTGATCGCCGTCCCGTAGACGAACGTGGGCTTGAGGTTCAGCTTCTTCGCGGCCTCGGCCGCGTCGACCGACTCGTCGAGGGTCACGATGTACTCGCCGGGGACCGCGTCGGCCGCGGTGACCAGCGGTGCCGGGGTCGGCTCCGGGGCCGTGGCGGACGCGGAGGCCGTCGCGGTGGGGGCGGTGACGGCCAGGGCGGTCAGGGCTGCGGTCGCCAGAGCGAGTCTGGTACGTGTGTTCATGCCGGTGAGCGCATCATGCAGAAACGATCACCTCCTATGACATTCGAGAACGATTCAGGCGGATGCCCGAAACGTCACCACAATGCGCTCCGCCGAAGCGGTGCCCTCACCCCGAACGGCGGACACGGCCGACCGGACCCTGCGGGTCGCGCAGGTGTGAGAGGTGCATCCGTCGGTGGCCCGGCGCGGGAAATGGTCATGGCGGGGGTCCCGAGCGGGGCCGCCCGGTCCGGTCGCGGGAAGTTGAGGTCGGTACGGTGATCAGGGTGGAACGGAGCTTCGTCGTCGGGCTGTCGCTGGACGACCTCGTCGCGTACCTGGAGGACTTCGGTCATGCCGAGGAGTGGGATCCCGGGACCGTGCGCTGCGTACGTCTGGACGAGGGGCCGGTCCGGCCCGGCGCCCGGTGGCACAACACCTCGCGCTTCCGCGGCCGCACCACGGAACTCGAGTACCGGCTCGTGACGCGCGAGCCCGACCGGCTGGTGTTCGTCGGGGAGAACAAGACGGTGACGTCCACGGACGATCTCGGCTTCCAGGCCGAGTCCGCCACCCTCACCCGGCTGACCTACCGGGCGTCGCTGCGGTTCAAGGGGCTGGCGCGGCTCGCCTCACCGTTCCTGAGGGCCGAGTTCGAGCGCCTCGGCGACGAGGTCGCCGAACGTCTCCCGGCCGCCGCGACACAGCGGCGCCCCTGAAGGTACGGAGACTTCGAGGGGGTACGGAGGCGTACGCGAGGACGCGGGGACGTTCAGGGGTACGCAGGCGTACGCGAGGACGCCGACCCCTACGAGCCCCCTAGACCTCCCCCGGCGCCCCGTGCAGCGTCTCGCGCAGCAGGGCCGCCTCGTGGTCGAGGTGGTGCAGCAGCGCCCGCAGGGCCGGGGTGCGGGTGCGGTGGGCCGCCTCGGTGGTGCCCACCGTGCGACCGACCGAGGGCAGCTCGACCGGGAGGGCGGCGAGGTGCTCGTCGGCGCGCAGGACCAGTTCGGGCAGGAGCGCCACCATGTCCGTCTGCACGAGCAGGGCCCGCATCGTGAGGATGGACGTGCACTCGACGCGGTCCGAGGGCAGCGTGAGGCCCCGGTCCACGAAGAGGGCGCCGAGTTCCTGGCGTAGGGCCGTCTGTTCGACCGGGAGGATCCACGGGAAGTCGAGGGTGTCCGTGAGCGTCACCTCGGAGGCCTCCAGGAGCGGGTGACCCGAACGGACCGCGAGCCGGATGCGCTCCCGGTACAGCCGCGTCTGGCGCAGTCCGTCCCCCTCCCCCGGAGCCGGTCCCACCCTGCCGACGATGACGTCCAGTTCGCCCGACAGCAGTGCGGGATGGAGGACGTCCGGCGTCCCTTCGCGTACGACGACCGTGATCCGGGGCCGTTCTCGTTTGAGCTGGGCGACCGCCCGGGGCAGCAGCACGTTGGTGCCGGCGAGGAGGGCTCCCACGGTCACCGTGCCCTCCCGGCCCTGCCGCAGCCCGGTGAGGTGTTCCTCCGCCCGCCGCACCTCGGCGAGCACGGCGCGGGCGTGCTCGGTCAGGGCCTCTCCGTAGAGCGTGGCCCGCATACCGCGGGGTTCCCGGACGAAGAGCGGCAGGTCGGCGATGACCTCCAGTTCGCGGAGGGTCCGGGTCGCGGCGGGCTGGGTGAGGTGTAGGGTCCCGGCCGCCCGGGCCACGCTGCCGTGGTCGACGATGGCGACGAGCAGCGTCAGGTGCCGGAACTTCAGCCGGCCGTCCAGGAGGTCCATCTCCGGGGCTCCTTCCGGGAGTGGGAGTGGCGGGCCGTACCGAGCCATACCAGTTTCGGTATGGCGATCTCGCTTTTTGGCATTGGTTCGGCATAGCTCGATGGGCGCATGATACCGGCACGCGCCGGGGCCGGATCCGATCACCCGGCCTGGCAACGGAGGTCTGCAAGGTGCGCTCACCTGTGCGGCATTACGTAGGGGGCGGGTTCGACGCGTCGGGCGCGCCGTTCCCGCTCGTCGACCCCACCCGCGGGCACGTCGTCGGCGAAGTGCCGTCCGCGCCGCGGGAGTTGGTCGACCGCGCGGTGGACGCGGCGCGGGCGGCACTGCGCGGGCCGTGGGCCTCGTGGAGCCCGGCGGACCGTGCGCGGCTGCTGCACCGGGTCGCCGACGGCATCGAGCGGCGCTTCGAGGAGTTCGTCGCCGCCGAATGCGCCGACACGGGAAAGCCGCGCGAGCTCGCCTCGACGGTCGACATCCCGCGGGCCGTCGCCAACTTCCGCGCGTACGCCGACCTCCTGGCCGGACGCGCCGAGCGGTCCTGGCGCACGGCCACCCCGGACGGGCGTGGGGCACTGAACTACACGGTGCGCAAGCCGCTCGGCGTGGTCGCGGTGATCTCGCCGTGGAACCTGCCGCTGCTCCTGCTCACCTGGAAGGTCGCCCCCGCCCTCGCCACGGGGAACACGGTGGTCGCCAAGCCCTCCGAGCTCACTCCGGGCACGGCGTGTCTGCTGGCGGAGGTGATGGCCGAGGCGGAGGTGCCGACGGGGGTCTTCAACCTCGTCCACGGGGGCGGCGCGGACGCCGCCGGGCAGTGGCTCACCGAGCATCCGGGGGTGGACGCGATCGCCTTCACAGGGGAGTCGCGCACCGGTTCGACGATCATGCGGGCGGCCGCCGGGCGCCTCGCCCCCGTCTCCTTCGAGCTGGGCGGCAAGAACGCCGGCCTCGTCTTCGCCGACGCGGATCTGGAACAGGCCGTGGAGGGCACCCTCCGCTCGTCCTTCACCCACAGCGGGCAGGTGTGCCTGTGCACCGAGCGGGTGTACGTGGAACGGTCGGTCTTCGACGCGTTCGCCGGAAGACTGGCCGCCGGCGCGCGGGCGCTGAGCGGGTACGGCCCGATGGTCTCGGCCGCCCACCGCGACAAGGTACGGGGATACCTCGACAAGGCGGCGGCCGACGGCGACGTACTGGCGGGCGGCGGGGTGCCCCGCTTCTCCGACGACCGGGACGGCGGCTTCTGGGTGGAGCCGACCGTGCTCGCCGGGCTGCCGGAGGACCACCCGGCGGTACGGGAGGAGATCTTCGGGCCCGTCGTCCACCTGGCGCCGTTCGACACCGAGGAGGAGGCACTGGCCCTGGCCAACGCCGGTCCGTACGGGCTCGCCGCCACGGTGTGGACGGGTGACGTGAGCCGGGCGCACCGGGTGGCTCCCGCCCTCGACGTCGGGACCGCCTGGGTCAACACCTGGAACCTGCGTGACCTCCGTACCCCCTTCGGCGGGGTGAAGGCCTCCGGGATAGGCCGCGAGGGCGGCGACCACTCCCTCGACTTCTTCTCCGAGCCCATGAATGTGTGCGTGAAACTGTGACCACGGTGGACGAAGCGGTGGCGAAGGCCGCCGAACGACTCGACACGGCACGCCGGACGGGCGTCCCCTGCGCTCCCGTCCGCGACCTCCTCCCCGACGGCGACCTCGCGGCCGCCTACGCCGTCCAGGCCGTCCTCAGCGAGCGCCGTCTCGCCGAGGGGCGCCGCGTCACCGGCTGGAAGGTCGGCCTGACCTCGGCGGCGGTGCAGCGGCAACTGGGCGTCGAAACACCGGACTTCGGTGCGCTGATGGACGACACCGCGGTGCCGGACGGCGCCGAGATCCCCTGGGGCTCGGTGCTGCAGCCGCGGGCCGAGGCCGAGGTCGCACTGGTCCTGGAGCACGATCTCGTCCACGAGCGGCACACCGTGGCCGACGTGATCAGGGCGACGGCGTTCGCGCTGCCCGCCGTGGAGGTGGTGGGCAGCCGGATCCGCGACTGGGACATCTCGGCCGTCGACACCGTCGCCGACAACGCCTCCAGCGGCGCGTACGTCCTGGGCACCCGCCCCGTACGGCTGGGGGACCTCGACCTGCGGACCGCCGGCATGGTCCTGGAGCGCCGAGGCGAGCCCGTCTCCACCGGTGCGGGCGCGGCCTGTCTGGGCCATCCGCTGCACGCCGCCGTCTGGCTGGCGGACACGCTCGTGCGGCTCGGACGCCCCCTGCGGGCCGGGGACACCGTGCTCACCGGCGCGCTGGGTCCCATGACGACCGTCGAGCCCGGTGACGTGCTCGAAGCCCGTATCGACGGACTCGGTTCGGTACGTGCGGCCTTCGGGCGCACCGGAGAGGAGGGCGAGGCCCGATGAACACGACGGCGACGGCCGGGGCCTTCGACCCCGCGGCACTGGCCGGGATCCTGGACTCCGCCGCACGGCACGGCCGCCCGCTGCCGGGCGGCGGGAGCGGTCTGAGGGACACCGGGGAGGCGTACGCCGTCCAGGAGGCCCTGGTCGGGCGGCGGCTGGCCAGGGGTGAGCGGATCACCGGCTTCAAGCTGGGCTTCACGAGCCTGGCCAAGATGCGGCAGATGGGTGTCGCCGACCTGATCCACGGGCGGCTCACGGACCGGATGGAGATTCCCGACGGCGGTCGGCTCGACGTCTCCGGGCTCATCCACCCCCGCGTCGAGCCCGAGGTGGCCTTCCTCCTCGGCGACACGCTGCGCCCCGGTGGCGACCCGATGGCGGCGGTCGCGGCCGTGGCCCCCGCGCTGGAGGTCATCGACTCGCGCTACGACGGGTTCCGGTTCTCCCTGCCCGAGGTCGTCGCCG
Source organism: Streptomyces sp. Qhu_M48 (assembly GCF_051305195.1). Classification (NCBI taxonomy): domain Bacteria; kingdom Bacillati; phylum Actinomycetota; class Actinomycetes; order Kitasatosporales; family Streptomycetaceae; genus Streptomyces; species Streptomyces sp. Qhu_M48. The sequence continues at coordinate 4,537,797 of NZ_CP195432.1, forward strand.
ACAACACGTCCGCGGCGGGCTACGTGCTCGGGCCCTGGAGCGCCCCGGGCGATCTCGGCAACCTCGGGGTCCTGCTTGAGATCGACGGGCGTCCGGCCGAGACCGGCTCCACCGCGGCGATCCTCGGACACCCGGTGCGCGCCCTCGCCGCCGCGGCCCGGCTCGCCGGTTCGCTGGAGCCCGGCACGGTGGTCCTCGCCGGCGCGGCGACCGCCGCCGTACCGCTGCCGCCCGGGACGCACGTCCGGGCCACGGTCGCGGGCCTCGGCGGTGTCCGGTTCAGCACGGAGGAGAACGCGTGATCGTCCCCGGAGCCGCCCCGCCCCGCGGCCGTTTCCCCCACCTCAGGCGCGCGGGCGACCTGGTGTTCGTGTCCGGTACGAGCTCGCGCCGGCCCGACGGCACCTTCGTCGGCGCGAGCGCCGACGCGATGGGGGTGACGGACCTCGACATCCGCGCCCAGACCCGAGCCGTGCTCGACACCGTCGGGCGTCTGCTGGGCGCCGTCGGCGGGGGTCTGGACGACCTGGTGTCCGTTACCACGTACCTGGTGAGCATGAACGACTTCGGCGGCTACAACGAGGTCTACGCCGAGTACTTCGACGAGAGCGGTCCGACCCGCACGACCGTCGCCGTCCACCAGCTCCCCCACCCGCACCTGCTGATCGAGATCAGCGCCGTCGCCCACATCCCCCGGGGCGCCGCCCCCGATCCCCTGACCGCCGTCACCCCCGTCCCGCCGAACAAGGAACCGCGCCGATGACCATGCAGCCGTTCAACCTCCAGGCCTGGATCGAGGAACACCGCCATCTGCTCAAGCCGCCGGTCGGCAACGTCCAGATCTGGCAGGACGCCGATCTGATGGTGACGGTCGTGGGCGGCCCGAACCGTCGCACCGACTTCCACGACGACCCGATCGAGGAGTTCTTCTACCAGCTCAGGGGCGACATGGTGCTGCGCGTCATGGACGAGGCGGGGCGGCCGCCGCGCGACGTCCACATCCGTGAGGGTGACGTCTTCCTCCTCCCGCCACACGTGCGGCACTCCCCGCAGCGCCCGGAGGAGGACAGCGTCGGCCTGGTCGTCGAGTTCGCCCGGCCGAGCGGGCAGCGGGACGCCTTCGAGTGGTACTGCGTGGAGTGCCACCACCTGGTGCACCGCAGCGAGGTGCGGCTCACCTCGATCGTCGACGACCTGCCGCCGGTGTTCGCCGCGTTCTACGGTGACGAGGCCGCCCGTACCTGCGGGCACTGCGGGGCGGTGCACCCGGGCAGGGACTGGCCGGAGGAGCTGCGTCCGCGCACCCGTCGTGACGAGGCGGGCGGCGCATGACCGTCGTCGACATCCACGCGCACGTCTTCCCCGAGATCGGCCGCGCCGAGTCCCGGCGGCTCACCGGCTCCGACGACGGGCCCTGGCTGCGGACCACCGACGGCCCGGACGCCGGGATGATGATGGCCGGCGCCGCCGAGTACCGGCCGGTGCGGCGCACCCTGTGGGATCCCGCGGAGCGCGTCGCCGACCTGGACCGGCTCGGCGTGGACGTCCAGGTGCTGTCCAGCACGCCGCTGCTGTTCGGCTACGGACTGGAGTCCGCGCGCGCCGCCGACTGGTGCCGTACGGTCAACTCCCGGCTCCTGGAGTACGGCTCGTACGCCCCGCACCGGCTGGCCCCGCTGTGCCAGGTGCCGCTGCAGGACACCGAGGCGGCCTGCGCCACGCTCAGCGAGGCGATGCGCCAGGGGTTCCACGGCGTCCACATCGGCAACCATCTCGGCGACCGCGACCTCGACCACGGGGCGCTCCTGGAGTTCCTCACGCACTGCGCCGAGGAGGACGCCGCCGTCCTGGTCCATCCCTGGGACCTGCCGGCCGGCCCGCGCTTCTCCCGGTACATGCTGGCCTGGCTGGCGGGCATGGCGGCCGAGACCCATCTGACCATCCTGTCGCTGATCCTCTCCGGTGCCTTCGAGCGGCTGCCGGCGTCACTGCGGCTGCTGTTCGCCCACGGCGGCGGCAGCTTCCCGTACCTCCTGGGCCGGGCCGACAACGCCTGGCACCGCCGCGACCTCGTCCGCGCCGACAGCCCGCACCCGCCCTCGCACTACACCGACCGCTTCTCCGTCGACTCCGCGGTCTTCGACCCCGGCGCGCTGCGCCTCCTCGTGGACGTGATGGGCGCGGAGCGGGTGCTGCTCGGCTCCGACCATCCCTTCCCGCTCGGCGAGGAGGACATCGGCCGGCTGGTACGGGAGAGCGCCCTCACCCCGGAGGAGCGCGAGGCCGTCCTCGGCGGCAACGCCGTCCGGTTCTTCGGTCTGACCCAGCTCCTGAAGGAGGCCGTCCGATGAGGGCAGCCGTGATCGGATCGGGCAACATCGGCACCGATCTCCTCATCAAGATCGTCCGTGGTTCGGGGCGGGTCACCGCCGCCGCGATGATCGGCATCGACCCGGAGTCCGAGGGCCTCGCACGGGCCCGCCGGCTCGGGGTGCGGACCAGCGCGGACGGGGTGGCGGGTCTGCTCGCCCTGGACGACTTCGACTCCGTCGACATCGTCTTCGACGCGACCTCCGCGAGGGCCCACCACCGCAACGCGGCCGCGCTCGCGCCGCACGGCAAGCGGATCGTCGACCTCACCCCGGCGGCCATCGGCCCGTACGTCGTCCCGCCGGTCAACCTCGACGAACACCTCGACGCCCCGAACCTCAACATGGTCACCTGCGGCGGACAGGCCACCGTCCCGATCGTCGCCGCCGTCTCGGCCGTGGCCCCGGTGCACTACGCGGAGATCGTCGCCTCGATCGCCTCGCGGTCGGCGGGCCCCGGCACCCGGGCGAACATCGACGAGTTCACCGAGACCACCGCCCGCGCCCTCGAACGGGTGGGCGGCGCGGCCCGGGGCAAGGCGATCATCGTCCTCAACCCGGCGGAGCCGGCGCTGCTGATGCGCGACACCGTGCACTGCGTCGTCGACGACTGCGACACGGAACGGGTGGCCGCCTCCGTGCGCGCCATGGCCGACTCCGTCGCCGCGTACGTCCCGGGCTACCGGCTCAAGCAGGAACCGCAGTTCCGCGCCCTGCCCGACGGCGATCCGCTGTCCCGGCTCGCCGGAGGCGGCCGGCTCCTCGTCTCCGTCTACCTGGAGGTCGAGGGCGCGGCCCACTACCTCCCGGCCTATGCCGGAAACCTCGACATCATGACCTCCGCCGCGCTGCGCACCGCCGAGCGCCTGGCCGAACGGAGTCCGGCCCGATGACCAGGGTCTACGTCCAGGACGTCACCCTTCGCGACGGCATGCACGCCGTCTCGCACCGCTACACCCTCGACCAGGTGCGGGCGGTCGCGGCCGCTCTCGACGCCGCGGGCGTCGACGCCGTGGAGGTCGCCCACGGCGACGGCCTCTCCGGCTCCTCCGTGACCTACGGCCCCGGCGCGCACACCGACTGGGAGTGGCTGGAGGCGGCGGCCGAGGTCCTCGAAAGGGCCAGGCTCACCACCCTGTTGCTGCCCGGGGTCGGCACGGCGCGGGACCTGCGCCGGGCGCACGCGCTCGGTGTCACGTCCGTCCGCGTCGCCACCCACTGCACGGAGGCGGACATCGCCGCCCAGCACATCGGTCTCGCCCGCGAGCTGGGCATGGACGTGGCGGGCTTCCTGATGATGTCCCACATGGCCCCGCCAGCCGAACTGGCCGCCCAGGCGCGCCTGATGGAGTCGTACGGCGCGCACTGCGTCTACGTCACGGACTCCGGCGGCCGGCTGACCATGGACGGCGTACGGGAACGGGTCCGCGCCTACCGCGACGTCCTCGACCCCGCCACCGAGATCGGCATCCACGCGCACCACAACCTCGGTCTGGGCGTGGCCAACAGCGTCACGGCGGTGGAGGCGGGCGCCCACCGCGTGGACGCCTCGCTCGCCGGCCAGGGCGCCGGGGCGGGGAACGCGCCGCTGGAGCCGACGGTGGCGGTGTTCGACCTGATGGGCTGGGAGCACGGCTGCGCGCTGTTCCCGCTGATGGACGCGGCGGAGGAGCTCGTACGGCCGACGCAGGACCGGCCGGTTCGGGTGGACCGGGAGACCCTGACCCTGGGGTACGCCGGGGTGTACTCCAGCTTCCTGCGGCACGCGGAGGCCACCGCACTGCGCCACGGTCTCGACACGCGGGACCTGCTCGTCGAGGCGGGGCGGCGGCGGCTCGTCGGCGGGCAGGAGGACCTGCTCACGGATATCGCGCTCGATGTCGTGAGAGAGCGCGCGGCCGTGCCCGGCACCACCGGTTCGCGGGCCGCCGGGCCCGCGAACCGGCCTTCCGCCCTCTCACCCAACGACGGAGTGACCTCATGCTGACCGAGAAGTCCACCGCACCGCTCACCGCGCGCGCCGCCGCGCTCGACGCCGCCGACCCCCTCGCGCACGTCCGGGACCGCTTCCTCCTCCCCGAGGGAGTCGTCTACCTCGACGGCAACTCCCTCGGCGCCCTTCCGGCCGCCGTGCCCCCGGCGGTCGAGGACGCGGTGCACCGCCAGTGGGGTACCGACCTGATCCGTTCCTGGAACGGCAACGGCTGGTGGGAGGCGCCGGTACGGACGGGCGACGCCGTCGGCCGGCTGATCGGGGCGGCCCCGGGCCAGGTGGTGGCCGGCGACTCCACCAGCGTCCAGCTGTTCAACACGCTGCTCGCCGCCGCCCGGCTGCGCCCCGGCCGCCGACTGCTGCTCACGGACCCCGACCACTTCCCCACCGACCAGTACATCGCCGACTCGGTGGGCCGGCTGCTCGGCCTCGAGGTCCGCCGGGTGCCCGCGCGGGACGCCGCGGCGGTCCTCGCCGCCGAGGGGGCGGACGTCGCGGTCGCGGCCTACGCCCCGGTGGACTACCGCACGGGCGAGCTGTACGACATGGCGGAGCTCACCGCCGCGGCGCACGCGGCGGGGGCCCTGGCGCACTGGGACCTGTGCCACGCGGCGGGCGCGATTCCCGTCGGACTCGACGCCGTCGGGGCTGACTTCGCCGTCGGCTGCGGCTACAAGTACCTGTCGGGCGGTCCCGGTGCCCCGGCGTTCGCCTACGTCGCCCGCCGCCACCAGGCGGGCTTCGACCACCCCGTGACCGGCTGGCACGGCCACGCGGAACCGTTCGCCATGTCCGGTACGTACACCCCCGCCCCCGGCATCACCCGGGCCCGGGTCGGCACCCCGCCCCTGCTCTCGCTGATCGCCCTGGAGGCGGCGCTGACGGCGTACGACGGTGTGGACATGGAGTCCGTACGGGCCAAGAGCCTCGCCCTGACCGGGTTCTTCCAGGAGTGCGCCGACTCGCTCCTCGACGGTCTGGGATTCACCATGGCCACCCCGCGCGAGCCCGCCCGCCGCGGCAGTCAGGTCGCCCTGCGCCACGCGGAGGCGTACCCGCTGGTCGCCGCGCTCACGGCGCGTGGCGTCATCGGCGACATGCGCGCGCCGGACCTGCTGCGCTTCGGCTTCAACGCCCTGTACCTCACGTTCGCCGACGTACTGCACGCCGTACGGGAGTTGCGGGACATCACCTCCACGGGCGCCCACCGGGCCGACGTGTACCAGCAGCGCCCGACGGTCACCTGACCGGGCCCCACCGCCACCCGGTGCGCGCGATCCCCGAGGTCACGGCAGCCGCCGGACCGCCGCGCGCCCGGGTCCGCACCGCCCCTTCGCACGTCCACTCTCCTCCGCCGAGACCCCTAGGACCGTCCATGCGATCCCTCCGTACAAGAGCGACCCTGGCCGCGGCGGTCGCCGCCGCCACCGCCGCGACCCTCCTCGTGCCGGGCAGCTCCGGCGCCACCACCCCCGCGGCCGCGGCCGACCCGGACATCCCCGAGGTCTGCGCCGAGCGCCGCCCCGAACCGGCCGACCCCGGCGCGTACGGCATGCAGCTGGACGGCACCTTCCGTCACCCCGCCCTCACGCCGGTCGACGAAGGACACGAGCACTCCTTCCCGGGCCGCAACAAGGAGTACGACACCCGCTCGTACATCAGGAACATGAAGGTCGAAGCCGCCTACGAGGGCGCCGACTTCACCCCCGACCCCTTCCACACCTGGCAGAACATCGTCGACTTCGACGGCCGGCGCTACATGTTCCAGTACGACCGTTCCGAGGGCCGGGTCTACGACATCACCGACGTGAAGAAGGTGAAGGTCGTCGAGAGGATGAGCCGCCAGGACGTGGACGGCGACGAGAGGAGGGCGAACGGCACCTGGGCGGCCAACGACTACTGGGGCGCCTCCACCATCCAGTGGAACAGGAGGCTCGGCGCGTACGTCATGGTCCAGAGCTTCGAGGACAAGCGACAGATCTCGGAACTCACCGACGACCCGGCGCACGACAAGTACAACAACCCGGAGGGCGTCAGGAAGCTGCGCGAGAAGCCCGGGCTCAAGGGCTTCAAGGTCTTCCGCCTGGACGGCCCGCGCAAGAAGGACTGGAAGCTCCTCGCGACCGTCTCCACCGACGCCACCCAGAAGGACCCCCTCGCGAGCGACCCCGACTCGGCGCAGCAGGGCTCCGGTTCCCTCGACACGCCGTACTGGACCGGCGAACGGTACATGTTCGTCGCGACGGCGCCCGACGACACGTACTCCCGCACCGAGTACCCCACCAACCTCCACTCGGCCGGCTACCAGTCGTGGGACATGGCCGACCCGGCCCACCCGAAGCTCCTCGACACCTGGCACCTGCCGGGCCAGCGCACCGGCGAGGACGCGGCCTACCGGAAGAACCCGCGGTGCGGCAACCGCACCAGCTGGATGGGCGCGCGCATGCCGCTGTTCGTCCCCAAGCCGGTGGAGAAGGGCGGGCGTTACGCCTTCGCCGCGATGGGCGGCTACGGCCTGACGGTGCTCGACATCTCGAACCCGGCCGACCTGAGGACGGTCGCCCACCTGGACCTGCCGGCGTCCGTCGCGGGCACCGAGGGCGACAACATCGACGTCTCGCAGTACGAGCGGACGGGGATGATCTACTACTCCGGCTACCCGCTCACCGAGGACTGCTACGAGCCGTACAAGGACGTCTACCAGATCGACGCCAAGGACCCGAGGAACCCCCGCGTCGTCGGCGTCCTGCCCCGCCCGACCCCGCCCCCGTCCGCCGGCATCACGGACTACTGCCAGCGCCGCGGCAGCTTCGGCCCCAAGCGCACCGGCTCCTACACCAACCCGGGCCGGCACACCCCGGGCGTGCTCGGCTACGGCTTCTACAACGCGGGCGTGCAGTTCTTCGACGTCTCCGACCCCGCCGCCCCGAAGATCGACGCCTACTTCGTCCCGAAGGCGTACGGCGCCGAGACCCCGGACTACGCGTACGGCAACCAGACCCACGGCGTCTACGTGGAGTGGGACCGCAACATCGCCTGGGTGCTGACCAACCACGGCATCTACGCGCTGTCCTCCCCGAAGGTGCTGGGCAGGCCCGACCTGAACCGGCCCGAGAAGCCCTTCCGCACCAGCGAGTTCTGAGCCCGCGCGCGCTGAGCCGAACCCTCGGAGCCTGGCGCTCCGAGTCGGCCGGGGGCGGCGACACGAGCCGCCGCCCCTCCGCACCTCCGCCTCCGCGCATCCTCGCGCCCGCGCGTGCACGCCCTCGGCGCGCAGCCGCGCCCGCTCCCCCGCCCACGCGCTCGCCCCCGGCCTCGCGCGCCGACGCCCACAGCCACGCCCGCATCCGTACAGAAGGACACCCGCCATGGCCGCTCCGGAAAGACCCGCCCAGGCTCCCGTCTCCCCTCCCGCCCCGACCGGTGAACCGGCGAAGGGCTCGGGCCTCGTCCGCTCCCTCACCCCCCGCCAGACCACCATGATCGGCCTGGGCTCCGCGCTCGGCACCGGGCTGTTCCTCGGCTCCGGGTCGGCTATATCCGCCGCGGGCCCCGCGGTGATCATCTCGTACGCGATCGGAGCCGTACTCGTCGCGATCATCGCGGTCCTGCTCGGCGAGATGTCCGCCGCGCACCCGGTGCAGGGCTCGTTCGGTGCTGTCGCGCACACCTACCTCGGCCCGTGGGCCGGCTTCGTCACCCGCTGGATGTACTGGTTCAGCGCGGTCGTCGTCATCGGCACGGAGGTCGTCGCCTCCGCTCTCTACATCCGCTGGTGGTGGCCCGGCGTCCCCATGTCGGCGGCCATCCTCGCGATCGCGGTGGTCGTGCTCGCGGTCAACATCATCAACGTGAAGTCCTTCGGCACCACCGAGTTCTGGCTCTCCACCATCAAGGTGACCGCGCTGTGCGCGTTCATCCTGTGCGCGGCGCTCCTGGTCTTCTTCGGCCTCCCGGACACCGGAGCCACCGGCTTCGCCCATCTCACCGACGACGGCGGGTTCGTGCCGCACGGCGCGAAGTCCGTCTGGATCGCCATGTCCGTCGTGATGTTCGCGTACGCCGGCTTCGAGGTCGTCGCCATCGCGTCGGCCGAGGCCACCGACCCGCAGCGCAGCATCCGCACCGCGATGCGCCAACTCGCCTGGCGGCTCAGCGTCTTCTACGTCCTGGCGATCACCCTGGTCGTGGCGCTGATCCCGTGGCGGCGCCTGGCCGCGGGGGACGGCAGCGTCGAGGCGAGTCCGTTCGTGCGGGTCTTCTCCGACGTCGGCGTGCCCGCCGCGGCGACGCTCACCAACCTCGTGGTGCTCATCGCGGCCGTCTCCGCCGCCAACGCCCACCTGTACGGCGCCTCCCGGCTCCTGCACTCCCTCGGCGACGACGGCCTGGCCCCGGCCCCCCTGGCCCGCCTCACCTCGCGCGGCGTCCCGGCCACGGCCCTGGCCGCCTCCACCCTCGGCATCGCGGCCGCCGCGCTGCTCGCCTTCTACGACGTCGGCGGCATCTTCGGCATCCTGATGTCGATCGCGCTCTTCGCGGTGCTGCTCGTCTGGCTGCTGATCCTCGCCTCGTACGTCGCCTTCCGCCGCCACCGGGACGCGCATCCCGCCGAGTTCACGGGCTTCAGCATCCCGGGAGGCAGCAAGCTCGCGGTCGTGGCCGGGCTCGGGGTGCTGGCCGTCGCCGCCACCGCGGTCGAGGTCCCGGACATGCGGCAGGCGGCCGGCATCGGTCTCGCCTTCACCGTCGTCCTGCTCGCCTGCTACGCGCTGACCGCGTTCCGCCGGGCACGACGGCCGTAGGGGAGCACCGGACGGGGTCCCGGCGGCGAGAGCCGGAGGAAGGGTTCGCACACCGGTCGGCAGGCTTCAGCGCCCGCCGGCCGGTCCCCGCCCGTCCGGGCCCGCTCGCGCTCCGCCCGCCTCAGGCCCGGGCGTACCAGCCGTCCGCGCCGCCGCCTTCCGACGGGTCGTACGACTGGTGGAGTCCGAGCAGCGCGGCCACCAGCCGCGGGTCCCAGCTTCCGTCGAGGACCCGGTACTCGTCCGCGATCCCCCGGAAGACGAGGTGCGCCCGGCGCGACGAGTCCCGCCAGATCACCCTGCGCGGCTTGCCGAAGGCGTCGTCGCCCTCACCGAGCAGGGACATGATCAGCCACACCAGGCTCACGGGCAGGCCGACGGGCCACCACACCGCCCACCAGAACAGACGGCCGCGGAAGCCGCGCACGGAGTGTCCGGTCACCGACTCGACGGTCCAGCGCGCCCGGGCACCGCGCAGGGCGCGTCCGCGCCGGTACGTGATCCGGCCCAGCGGGGCGCCGTACGGGTCGTCGACGCGGTAGACGGCGGGGTGACCGCCGACGCCCGAGCCGGTCTGTTCGGTCGACACCCGGGCGATCGGGGTCCGCCCCTCACCGACGAGGTCGAAGGTGCGGGCGGAGGGGTGCGCGGCACCTCCATGACCGTCGGGCACGCGGCAGAGGAGCCCGACGGCGGTGTCCCCGTCCCGTCCCGCGCCGTCGCCGCGGCGGACGACGACCGGCCAGGACGTGCCGTACCGCACGTTGTACGTCATCCGCCCCTGGGCCACGCTCGGTCCTTCCCTCGCGTCGCCCCACGGCGACGATTTCCGGCCGTCATGATCTCATTCGCGGTGCGGGGACCAGGCGGGCGGGGCGCTCGAGACCAGGACGAAGGAGTGGCCCCCCGGGTCGGTGTAGCGGCGCAGGTCGGTGCGCCGGTCGGACCGGGTCCCGTCCCGCTCGGCCGCGACGGGCCGTGCGCCGAGCGACACCGCCTCGCGCTCCGCCTCGTCGAGTCGGTCCGGGGCCACGAGGATCTGCAGGTGCGCCTGCTGGGAGTCCTCGGGGCGGGGCCAGCTCGGCGGCGCCTGGCCGAGGTCACGGCGGATCCCCAGCACCACCCCGGAATGGCCGGAGACGAGCAGCAGGTCGTGGTCGCCGGGAGCGGGATCCACGGTGGCGCCGAGCAGGGTCGCGTAGAACCGCGCGAGGGGTTCCGGATCGGTGGAGTCGAGCACGAGGACACACGTCTTGGGAACGGTCATGCCTCCCGTCTGCCCCCCGGGTCCGCAACCAAGCCCGGCGGAGCGTGCGGGGTGGCGGGCGAGCGCGGGCGGCTGCCTTCCGGACGGCCCCGGGTAGGCGGCCTGTTCGCGTCGGCGGCCGGCAGGGCGACGCCCACCTCCACTGGCACCTCGCAACGCTGCCGCCCGGCGTTCCCTACGCCGAGCAGCAGTTCCACGCTCCGATGGCGGCGAACGGCGTCCCGGCGCCGGCACCGGACGAGGCGGCATCGACGGCCGCGCGTCCGCGCGAGACGGTCGAGTCGAGGGGAGTACTCCCCGTGGGAACCAGGACAGGCCCCCGGTCCGGCGACCCCGTGCCGCGCCGTCCGGGGGCTCCCAGTATGTTGATCTTGAGGCCGCATGGCCTCATCGAGACATCACGGGGGTGGGTCCCATCACGGACACCGGAGGCGCGCTGCGCCCGCTGACGGCGGCGGAACCGCGCGAACTGGCCGGATACCGGCTGCTGGCCAGGCTCGGCGAGGGTGGGATGGGGACCGTCTATCTCTCCCGCACCCGGGGCAACCAGCCCGTCGCGCTGAAGATGATCCGGCGCGAGTACGCGGGCGACGCCGAGTTCCGGCGCAGGTTCCAGCAGGAGGTCGCGGCCGCTCAGCAGGTGCGGGGCTACCAGCTGGTGCCCGTCGTCGACCACGACACCCACGGTGAACAGCCCTGGCTCGCCTCCGCCTACGTACCGGGGGTCCCGCTCGACGAGGCGCTGGACGCCCACGGGCCCCTGCCCCTGATCACCACGCTCCAGCTCGTCGGCTGCGTCGCCCGTGCCCTGGAAGCCGTCCACGCGGCCGGAGTCGTGCACCGCGACCTCAAGCCCGGCAACATCCTGCTCGGCGCCGACGGGCCCTGGGTCATCGACTTCGGCATCGCCAGGGCCGCCGAGTCCACCCGCCTCACCCGCAGCGGCGGCTTCATCGGAACACCGCAGTTCATGTCGCCGGAACACGGCATGGGTGACCCGCTCACCCCCGCCACCGACGTGTTCTCGCTCGGTCTGATCGCCGCCGTGACGGCCACCGGCCGGCACCCGTACGGCTCCGGCGGCGCGCTCACCGTCGCCACCCAGATCGCCAACACCGCGCTGCGCCCTCCGGAACTCTCCGGCTACCCGGACGTGCTGCGGACGCTCCTGGAGCGCTGCCTCGCCGCCGACCCGGCGGCCCGCCCCGCCCCGGCGGAGCTGGCGGAGCTGTGCGAGCGGGCCTCCGGCCGCTCCACCCGCGACTTCGACGGCTGGCTGCCCGCCGCCCTCACCGCCGCCGTCGACGAGCGGGGCGCCACCGTGCGCCGCCTCCTCGCCGAGGACACCGCTCCCCCGCCGCCCCGTCGGCCCGCCGCCACCTACGTACCGACGCAGACCGGCGACGCGCCCCACCAGGCGCCCACCCAGACGGCCCCGCCGCGCCCCGCCACCCCGCCGCCGCCCGCCCCTTCCGCCGGGTCCCCCACCGGATCGGCCGCGCCGAGGGCGGGCGGGAAGAGGCGCCTGGTGCCGCTCGCCGTCACCGCCGTGGCCCTCGTCGTCGCGGTCGGCACGGCCTGGTCGCTGTACGGCGACAAGGAGTACGGCTCCGGCGAGGAAGCCCAGAAGCCCCCGCGGACCGGGACCTCCGCGCCCCCGGCGGACACCCCGCCGGGAAGCCAGGGGACGCCGGGGGCAAAGGACCAGGGGAAGAGCCCCACCCCGGCGCCGAAGACGTACGAACTCGTCTTCAAGGAGCGTCCGTTGAAGATCAGCGCGCCGGGCCACGTGATCGTCACCGTCGACATGGACGTGCCCAAGGTGAATCCCCGGGGCGAGATCGGACGGAAGGCCGACGAGATCCAGTACATCTACCAGTACCTGACCTTCCGCACGCCCACCGCGAAGAGTCCCGGAAGCACGCCGGAGGTCTGCCGCCAGTCGGTGGACAGCGTCCCGCTCCCCGCCGAGCTGCCGAACAGCGATCTGGCCGAGGGGAAGGCCCTCGAAAAGGGCGACCTGCTGTGCACGGTCACCTCCGACGGCAACCTGGCCATGCTCCGCCTCACCGACGTCATCGCCTCGGGCCAGACCTTCGACCCACCGAGCTACACGGGACTGCTGACCGTATGGAAGCCACCCGCCGAGTGAGGGCTCGGGCGTCCGAGCCCGACCGGGCCGGCGTACGGGAGCCCGGGGCGCGCGTCCTGGAACAGCCGTTCGACGGCACCTGGTCCCCGGCGCTGGAGGACCGGATCCGCGCCTGGGCCGGCTCGACCGCGCCGGACGTGCTCGCCTACGCGGCGATGTTCCTGCCGGGTGCCCCGGCCGTGACCGCGGGCGCGGGCCCCGCGGTGGGCAGGCAGGTCCTCGGCCAGGCCGGCTACGGCTACCTCGACCCGCGGGGCAACCGCTACGAGGGCGCCGACTTCCACGAGTACATGAACTCCGGCTGGACCTTCCCGGACGGCACCCACACCGGTCCGTCCAGCAAGCAGGTCGGCAACCTGGACTGCTCCGGATACATCCGCATGGTCTTCGGCCACCACCACCAGGTGCCTCTGGCGGCCGGCGCCGACACCTCGGGGACGCGGCTGCCCCGCAGGTCCCGCGACATGGTGGAGTACGCGCCGGGTGCCCGTATCGACCAGGCGACGGGCGGCACGCCGCCGACCGCCGCCCTGCTGCAGCCGGGGGACCTGGTGCTCTTCAACGCCGACTCGGGTGACGACAAGGCGACCGTCACGGTCGACCACGTCGGCATCTACCTGGGCAGGGACGCGAACGGCGATCGCCGCTTCCTCTCCAGCCGCAAGACCGGCAACGGCCCGACGATGGCGGACCTGGCGGGCCCCTCCACCCTGGACGGCACGGGGACGTACGCCACCAAGCTCCACACGGTGCACCGCGTCTGACCGCCGACGAGGCCCCGCCCCCGAGGGGCGGCCGCCCGGCTCCGGGCGGTCAGGGAGCCGTCGCGGTGGAGACCGCCGCCTCTACGGAGGCGTACGTCACGCCGTGGTCGGCCAGCGCCTCCGCGACGACTCCGCCGGTCATGGTGAGCGCCAGCAGGATGTGCTCGTCGCCGATCTCCCGGTCCTTGCGGGCCAACGCCACCCGCAGGGACTGTTCCAGGACGGTCTTGGCCTCCCGCGAGAAGGACGGGCGGCCCTTCCACCATCCGGAGTCCTTGCGGTCGCCGGCCAGCGCGCCCTCGCCGTGGGTCTCCTCCACGCGCGCCACGATCGCGCCGACGTCGATGCCGAGGTCGGCGAGGGCGCTCGCGTCTGCCCGTGACAGTCCCGCCCGGCGCCGGGCGTCGGCCAGTGCGGCCACCAGGGACGGGCGGTTCGCGGGCGGGCACAGGGCGCGCAGGGCGGCCGCGGCCCGGGTGCCCTCCCGGTCGAGCAGGGCCAGCAGTACGTGCTCCTTGGTGACGACGGTCGAGCCGCTCCGTTCCGCGTGCTCGACCGCTCCCTTCACCACGGCACGTGCGGCTTTCGTGAACCGTTCGAACATCACTGCCTCCCGTACTTCTTGTGGACGGCCTGTCGGCTGACTCCGAGCTCGGTCGCGATCTCCTGCCACGACCAGCCCTGGTCGCGCGCACCGCGCACCTGTACGGCTTCCAGCTGTTCCAGCAGTCGCCGCAGCGCGGAGACGGCCCGCAGTCCGACCCGGGGGTCGCGGTCGCCCGCTCGCGCGGCGAGATCGGTCGCATCGGTCATGACGTCAACCTACGTTGACGCTTCGTGGCGTGTCAACCTTGATTGACAGCCGGGACGTCCGGCGGGAGCCCCGAAGAACCGGCCGTCGCGGGGTGCCACGGAGGACGGGGCGAATGAAGGAGAGGAGGTGGGGCAGGCGGAGGGCGCACACGCAAGGACGGGTGGACGGCGGTGAACGGCTCGTCCTCCCCCAACCGAAGGAGTTGTTCCCGCGTGACTGAGCAGCCGTGGAGCTACCGCTCGACCTCCGGCCACCTGGCCGGAGCCGTCCTGGCCGGGTACAAGGTCGAAGCGACGGACGGCAGCATCGGCAAGGTCGACAAGCACTCCGACGTCGTGGACGACGCCTATCTGGTGGTCGACACCGGCGTCTGGATCTTCGGCAAGGAGGTCCTCCTGCCCGCCGGCCTCGTGTCCCGCATCGACGCGGAGGAGCGGAAGATCTATGTCGACGCCTCCCGGGAGCAGGTGAAGAAGTCCCCCGAGTTCCACCGGGAGCCGCACCTGGGCGACGCCACCTACCGTCAGCGCCTCGGTCTCTACTACGGCCCCGGCGGTCCGCTCGCCTGAAGCGCGCGTACAGGCAGGGGTGCGGGCCCGGACATCAGATGTCCGGGCCCGCACCCCTTTCCGTACGCGGTCGGGGTCAGCAGCTGATGGTGCCCCTGCGGAGCGCGTGACCGCCGGTGTTGCTGTCGTCGGCCCAGTACACGGGCTTGGTCCCGCCGACGCACTCGTCGGCCCCGGACGGCGCGAAGCCCTCGTTGTTGAGGTCGGCCATGCCGCTGGGACGCTCGTACACGGCGGCGAGGGCGAACGCGCCGGTGGCGCCGATCCTCATGGTCCGGTGCCGGCCCCCGCAGGTGTCGTCGCAGACCACCCAGAGCCGCGCGGCCTGCGGCTCCCACTGGAGCTCCATCACGCCGGACAGGCCACTGGCGATCGTGGCGACACGGGTGGCGGCGCCGCTGTCCTGGAGGACGTGACCGTAGACTGTTCCGGTGCCTTCGACCCCGAGGAAGAAGACGCCACCGGTATGGGCGGCGTACCGGCTCGGGTCGTAGGCCAGGCCGGTCGACTCGTCCTTGAAGCCGGCCGCGACGAGCGTCGCGTCGGGGATCCAGGTGATCGCCTCGAAGCCGAGGTTGGAACCCACGGCCGGCAGGCCGGCGGTCAGGTTCCACTCCTTCGTGGCGGTCAGGCTGCCGCCCGTGCCGGTGCCGACCTCGTAGCGCAGGACGGAGAGGCGGCTGGTGCCGGAGGCGTCACCGTTGCGCTCGGTCGCGACGTACGCGCCACCCGTCGCACCGGCGGCCGTGAGGGTGACGGCCTCGCCGTCGGGGCTGCCGGAGCCACCGGGGTAGCGCAGGGTCTTTCCGGAGGTCCAGCCGTTCGTGGTGTCGGGCCGCCAGCCGCCGGCGCCGTCGCGGACCAGCCGCCACAGCTTGCCGGAGTTCTGGGCGGCCCACAGCACGGAGCCCTCCTGGTACAGGCCGCTGAGGTCCTCGCCGAAGACATCGGATCCGTCGGCCGTCGCCACGGAGCCGCCGCCGGGCCAGGCGACCGGGCTCGTCCCGCCGCCCCCGCCGGTGCCGCAGTCGTTCGGCGCGCCGAGCGTCAGGGCCGCCTTGCCGAAGGCGCCGGTTCCGTCGGGGCACCGCGACCAGGACGGGGCGGAGTGGCCGGTCCAGCCGAAGCTGTCGACCAGGGTGCTGCCGCCGGGCAGGTAGAGGCGGGCCTTGTCGCTGGAACCGAGGCCGAACGCCCCGTCCACGTCGAACGCGCGGACCGCTCCCGGGGCCAGCGTCGTCCCGGACGGAACCGTGAACTTCGAGCTGTTGTTGTCGTCCTTGAGGATCCAGCCCGAGACGTCGACCGTGGCCGTGCCCTTGTTGAACAGCTCGATCGAGTCGTCGACGCTGCCGGTCGTCACCACCTCGTTGATACGGATGTCGTCGGCCGGGGCGGCGAGGGCCACGGGCGCGAGCAGCGTCGCGGCGGCGGCGAGGGTGGAGCCGACGACAGCCAGGCGGAGAGGGGTGAGGCTGAGGGGGGCGAGGCGACGACGCCCACGGGGAGCGCGTACTTCGGGCACGGTGTCCGTCCTGAGGAGAGTGGTGGTGGGGCGAGCTGAGACTCACGTCCGACGCCGAACGGCGGTCGGCTTCGGACCGGTCGTCACATGAACGCGGGTCGAACTGCAGGTCGCACGCCGCCATCCGTGTGAGGGAGTGCCCGGCGTCGCGATCGAGCCGTTCCGGGGGCGCGCCGCATGGGCCGCCGGACAGCGGGGCACCGATGCCCGGGTGCCCATCACAGACGAGACACAGCGCTTCACCTCCCTGTCGGAACGGCTGACCGGCTTCGACACGGTGGCCCTTGAGGCCACCGGACTGACCGAGGTGTACCGGGCGGTCGCCGCCGAACAGCTCGGCGAGGAGCGGTACGCGCGGCTGCTGCGCGAGCTGCGGGAGCCGGACGACACCATGGACGGCGAGCTGCGGGAGGCGGCGCGTTCGGTCACGTACCTCTGGTACACCGGCAGTTGGCCGGGGCCGCCGCCGATCGTCGTGTCCTCGCGCGCCTCCGCCGAGGGCCTGGTGTGGAAGGCGGCCGGGGTGAGACCCCCGGCCACGGGGCCCGGCGGGTACGGGAGCTGGGCCGAGGCGGGCGGACCGTCCGGCCTCGAAGCCTCCGGATCGTCCGGCGCGTCCGGTCCGTCCGCCTCCTCCGGCCCGGTCGCCTCGTCCGGCCCGGTCGCCTCGTCCGGCCCGGTCGCCTCGTCCGGCCCGGTCGCCTCGTCCGGCCCGGTCGGCTCGTCCGGCCCGGTCGGCTCGTCCGGCCCGGTCGGCTCGTCCGGCGCGGTCGCCTCGTCCGGCCCGGTCGGCCCGGTCGGCTCGTCCGGCCCGGTCGGCTCGTCCGGCGCGGTCGGCTCGTCCGGCGCGGTCGGCCGGAGTGAGGGGGACCGCCGGTGACGCGGTACGACGTGATCGTCGTCGGCGCCGGGGTCGCGGGCTCGCTCGTCGCTCACCGGCTCGGCCTGAAGGGCCGACGGGTCCTGGTCCTTGAGGCGGGCGCGGCGGGCCCCGGGGCACACGAACCGGCCGACGCCGAGCCCGGCCCTCCCTACCGCGCCCATCCGGCCGCCCCCTGGCCCGAGGTGACGGACCTCGTCGGTACGGGCGGGTCCCCCGGCTTCCTGGCGGCCGGCCATCTGCGGCAGGACGGGCCCCTCCCGTACGCCAGCGGGTACGTCCGCGTCAACGGCGGCACCGGCAACGTCTGGACCGGCCTCGCGCCCCGCATGCTCCCGGAGGACTTCGACACGGAGCCCTTCGGGTACGGGCGGCGGTGGCCGCTCACGTACGACGAGCTCGAACCCCACTACCGGGCGGCGGAGGAGGAGTTGGGTGTGGCGGCCGACGCCGACGAGCAGCGCGCGCACGTCGGTCTGCCCTTCCCCGACGACTACGTCTTCCCCATGCGACCGCTGCCCGCCGCGCGTCTGGACCGGATCCTCGCGGCGCGCGTGGACGGGCGGCGTGTCAAGGACCCCGTCGCCCTCAACGAGGTCGAACTGAAGGTGGTCGGCACCCCGCACGCGCGCAACGGCGTCCCGGACCCGCGCTACGACGGCGGCCGCGGCTACGCACCGCGCGGGCGCGACGGCCGGCCGGACCCGCACAGCCGCTGCGTGGGCAACGCGAGCTGCATCCCGCACTGCCCCTCGTACGCGAAGTACACCCCGCTCAAGACCCAGGGCCGCTGGAGCGCCACCGTCACCCTCCGGGACCGGTCCGTGGTGAGCCGTGTCCTCGTCGACGGGCGGAGTCGTGCCACGGGCGTGGAGTACCGCTCGTACGACGGGGCGGTGTCCGTGGCACACGCCGATGCCGTCGTACTGGCCGCGCACGCCGTGGAGAACGCCCGGCTGCTGCTCCTCTCCGGGCTCGCCGACCGCAGCGGCCAGGTCGGCCGCAATCTGATGGACCATCCGGTGCTGCTGACCTGGGGCCTGCTGCCCGAGGACGCCGGGCCGTACCGGGGACCCGGCTCGGTGTCGGGCTTCGAGGGTTTCCGTGCCGGCCCGGCGCGGCGGCTCCGGGCCCCGTTCCGCGTCGAGTTCGGGACGTGGGGATGGATCTGGGCCAAGGGGCCCGTGGACACGGACGTGCAGTACTTCCTCAGGGAACGCGGCCTGTTCGGGGCGGAGTTGAGGCGGGCCGTCGGGGACCGGGTCCGCCGCCAGTTCACCCTCCAGTTCGAGATGGAACAGGGCGCCGACCCCGCGAACCGGGTCACCCTCCATCCGCGCGAGCGCGACGCCCTGGGTCTGCCCCGCCCGCTCGTCACGTACGACCTCGACGAGCACGTGAAGGAGGGGATGGCGGCGGCCCGCGCGGTCTCGGACCAGGTCTTCGCGCTGCTCGGCGCCGAGGACCACACGGACTACGCGCCGGTGGAGGCCTGGCCGGGCCGGTTCGAGCACCGCGGGCGTACGTACGGATACCGCGGGGCCGGCCATGCCGCCGGCACCCACATCATGGGCGACTCCCCGGCCACGTCGGTGGTGGACGCCTGGCAGCGGTGCTGGGACCATCCCGGGCTCTACGCGGTCGGGTGCGGCAGCATGCCCTCGGTGGCCACCTCCAACCCGACGCTGACGATGGCCGCGCTCGCGCTGCGCAGCGCCGAGCGCGTCGAGGCCGACCTGGCGGCCCGCGACCGCCCGGCGGCCCTCGGTCCACCACCGGCGGTCCCCGCGCCTCCGGTGCCCCCTGCGCACCGGACACCACCGACAGCCCCACGGCCCACCGAGGCCGCAGAGGACGCCGAGGCGACCGAGCTCACCGATCCCACCGAAACGTCGACGACCCGAGGAGCCTCCGCATGACCGCACCCCTGCCGCTGCCGCCCGTGCCCGAGCCCTTCCAACTCCCCTTCCACTACGGCGCCTTGCATCAGGTCGGCATCGACTGGCTGGTCGACGCGGCCCCGGCCCGCGAGCTGCTCGCCAAGCACCACCCGGATCTGACGGCGGCCACCTTCGAGGACGGGCGAGCGCTGGTCTCGCTCAACTACCAGCTGTACTTCGCGCAGTACGCGTTCGGCGGCGGCGTCACGCAGGAGATCGAGTTCAGCGTCATCGCGTTCCCGACGGCCGAGGCCGACCGCCTGCCACGCCTCACGTACGCCCAGTACGCGCAGGGCTGGGACCAGACGAAGCTGCTCGGCATCGCCCGTCTGCACGTCGTGTGCGACAACCCGTTCGCGATCAGCGCCGGGCGCGAACTGTACGCGGAACCCAAGGCCCCCGGCTGGTTCGAGGTCGGGCTGCCGTCCCTCAACGGACCTGCGGGCGAGACCTGGACCGTACGGTGCAAGGCGGCCGCGATCGGACCGGACGACACGCTGGAGAAGGGTCTCGGGCCCCTGCTCGACGTCACGGCGAAGCTGGACGGTCTCACGGGCGCCGCCGCCAACTCCGCCCCGATCACGGGCTACGGGACCGACCGCGAGGGGCGCCTGCTCGCCGGTCCCATGAACGTCTACCAGCCCTACCGCTGGTACGACCTGGGGGCCCCCGAGCACTCCGGACGGACGCGGCTGGAGGTCCACGCCACGGACGGCGACCTCGGCCGCGACATCCGCGCCCTCCTCGCCGACGACACACCGGCGGTCGGCGCCTGGACGTACCAGTCGCCCCCGGTGGCGGCGCACAACCGGCCGTACTACCTGCCGACGGGGCCACGCCTCTGACGGTCGGGCCGTCCGAGGCCCACTCCGTCCGGGGGCGGATCGGCCCCGGGCCGACGGCCCAGCCGATCCGCCCCGGGCGGAGCCTCTATACGCCGCCCTCGGGCTGTGTGGCCGCCGTCCTGCGGACGCGCCTGCGGAACCAGCGCCGACGGGTGCGCGGGTGCACCGCCCGGCCGAGCCGCCGGCCGATGAGCAGGTATCCGAGGAGGGCGCCGGTCGTGTTGAGCAGGACGTCGTCGACGTCGAAGGCACGCCCGGTGATCAGGGCTCCCTGGATCAGCTCCACGAGCAACATCGTGCCGATGGTGACCAGGGCCACCCGGATCGTGCCACGGGTCCGCCGGGACAGCAGCGGCAACAGGATGCCGAACGGTACGCCGAGCGCCACGTTGCCACCCAGCTGCTTGACCGTCTCGATGAACGCCGGCTGCTCCAGGTAGGCGCGGATGGAGCTGCCCGGCTCCAGGTTGGTGTGCGTCAGGGGCACCGATGCCGGTGAGGCGTCGAGGGTCAGCCGCGCCAGGACGAACGCGAACGCCACCATACCGACCAGCGCGATCAGCGCCACCAGGATCCGCAGGGCCCGTGCGGGTCTGCGCGGCTCGGCCTCCTCGGTCACCGGAACGGGCTCCGCGAGGGTCTCGCGCTCCGCCTTCCGGGCCGCTCTCGCGTCCCGTCCGCGTTGGAATGTCTTCATGATCCGTCCCCCACTGTCCGAGGCCGCTCTCCGATGGGGTGCGGTTACCCGGGAAGGGCTCGGGCACACCGCCCTCCCCGGGCAGGATGTCGCCCCGGGACGACGAAGCCGGCCATGACGACAGGGCGGGCGGGGGCGGGCGGGCGGGGCCGCGACGGCCACAGCTCTCCCGTGCGCGAGAACTGAGCGTCATAGAAGCCTGGTTGAGAATGAGCCGTCCCTCGCCGGGCACCAGATGCACATGCGAGAAGAAGAAGAAACGGAACGCAGACCCTCCCGCCGGACGGCACGGCTCGGCGGGCGACTTCGCGGGGTGCCCGGGTGCGCGGCCGTGCTCCTCCTCCTGGCCGTGATCCTGGTGCTGCTGGGGCGGTTCGTCCAGATCCCCGGACTGGGGGACGTGTTCGGGACCGACACCAAGGACCGCTCCGGACCGGCTCTGCTGCAGTCGATCCAGGACATGCACCGGTACGAGGGGGCCGTCGGCACCTTCCAGGTCGTCGTCGACCTGGAGAAGGACGCCCGGTTCCTGCCCAGTTCGATCCGGGGGACCCGCACCCTGTACGTGGCGAGCGGCAACGTGCGGGCGTACGTGGACCTCGGCGGCATCGGCCAGGACTCGGTGCGCGTGAACGAGGACCGCACCACGGCCACCCTCCGCCTGCCGCACGCGCGGCTGGCGGAACCCGCGCTGGACCCCAAGCGCTCCTACGCGGTCTCCAAGCAGCGCGGCCTGCTCGACCGGCTCGGCGACCTGTTCTCGGACAACCCGGCCGACGAACGCGCCGTACACCAGCTGGCGGCCGACCACATCGGCGACGCGGCCAAGGAGAGCGACCTGACCGCGCGGGCCGAGCGGAACACCACGTCGATGCTGCAGGGACTGCTGCGCGCGCTGGGCTTCCAACAGGTCACGGTCACGTACGTCTGAGCCCGGAGCACCCCGCCGCCTCGAATCACCCGCAACCATTGACAGGTTCATACCAGCCTCACCATTCTTGAGAGCGCTCTCACACACACGTCTCCTAACGGATTCCCCCCACGAACTCCCCCACCCCCGAGGAGCTCTCACGTGTCCGCACGCCGCAGGCGCACCCGCGCCCGTCTCGTTCCGCTGGCCGCCGCCGCGTTGATCGGCACCGCCGTCACCGTCGCCGTCCCGTCGGACCCGGTCCAGGCCGCCGTCCCCACGACCATCCCGCTCACGTTCGCGAACAACTCCGGCCGTGGCGAGCAGGTCTACGTCTACAACCTCGGCACCGAGCTCTCGACCGGCCGGCAGGGATGGGCCGACGCGAACGGCACCTTCCACCCCTGGCCGGCCGGGGGCTCCGTCCCCGTCCCCGCGCCGGACGCTTCCATCGCCGGACCCGCCAACGGTCAGTCCATGACGATCCGGATGCCGAAGTTCTCGGGGCGGATCTACTTCAGCTACGGACAGAAACTCGTCTTCAAGGTGGCCACGGGCGGCCTCGTGCAGCCCGCCGTCCAGAACCCCAGCGACCCCAACAGGAACATCCTCTTCAACTGGTCCGAATACACCCTCAACGACTCGGGCCTCTGGCTCAACAGCACCCAGGTCGACATGGTCTCCGCGCCGTACGCCGTCGGCGTGAAGCGCCCCAACGGCACCGTCGCGAACACGGGACGCCTCAAGCCCGGCGGCTACCGGGGCTTCTTCGACGCGCTGCGCGGCCAGCCCGGCGGCTGGGCCAACCTCATCCAGACCCGCTCCGACGGCACGGTGCTGCGCGCCCTGGCCCCGGGCCACGGCATCGAGGCCGGCGCGCTGTCGCCGGGGGTGATGAACGACTACATCAACCGCGTCTGGAGCAAGTACTCCACGTCGACCCTGACCGTGACGCCGTTCGCGAACCAGCCCAACGTGAAGTACTTCGGCCGGGTCTCGGGCAACGTCATGAACTTCACCAACGGGTCAGGCGCCGTCGTCACCTCCTTCCAGAAGCCCGACTCCGACAGCGTCTTCGGCTGCTACAAGCTCCTCGACGCCCCGAACGACCAGGTGCGCGGCCCCATCTCCCGTACCCTCTGCGCGGGTTACAACCGCTCCACCCTCCTCACCAACCCGAACCAGCCGGACACCTCGTCGGCCGGCTTCTACCAGGACGCGGTGACCAACCACTACTCCCGCAAGATCCACGCCCAGATGACCGACGGCAAGGCGTACGGCTTCGCCTTCGACGACGTCGGCGCCCACGAGTCACTGGTCCACGACGGCAACCCGCAGCAGGCGTACGTGACGCTCGACCCGTTCAACTAGGAGGCCGTGTCCGGAATCCGGACGCCTCGCGCGTGCGGGGTGGGGGTGCCGGTGGACTCACACCGACACCCCCACCCCGGCTCGGCGGGCAGCCGCTAGGAGACCAGGCCCTGCCCCTCCAGCTCCGTGAGCCGCACGGTGCACAGGCCCCCGCGCTCGGCCTTCACCTCCGTCACCTTCAGCTGGGTGCCGGGGGTCAGGATGTACTCCTCCTCGCCCGTGAACGCGGAGAACCGGCGGATCCCCACCGCCCGCGCCGGCGTCACCTCGAACAGGGTCCGCTTGCCACGGCTTCCGAGGAACGCCCTGGCCACGCTCAGCTCGGACGTGCACGACGACACGCCCCACCACGCCACGGTCCGCCCCACCGGGTACTGGGAGCGCAGGTCCAGCGCCACGCCGCGCCACAGCGGACGCGTCTGCGCCGGAAGGGCCTCCACGGCCGAGAACAGCAGCCGCAGGTACGGCAGGTAGGGCACGACCCGCTCACGGTCCGGGTGGCGCAGCGCGGCGTTGATCTCGCGGTAGAACGCCGACTCGCACGTGTACAGGTACAGGGCCGCGATCGCGTCGGCGGACAGCCCCTCCCCGTAGGCCATCTCCCCCGTCCCGGCCGGCCCGCCCACGGCCTCCGCGTCGGCGACCTTGGCCTCGCCGAACCGGCTCGACCGCTCGATGTGCCGGTCCAGCTGCGCGAGGACCCGCGACACCGGCTCGACGGCCTTGCGGAAGTCCGACACCGGCAGGTCGAACACCCCGGTGAGGGGAGGAAGGACGAGCCCCTCGTCCTTGACGCTGGTGAGGCGCTCCAGATACAGCTGGTGCAGTTCCATCGTGGACGCGATGAACGCCCCCATCCGCTCCGCGACCCCGCCGTCCGAGCCTCCGGCCCCTGCCGCCCGCGCGTCCCAGCCCTTGCGCGGCAACCAGTCGACCGGCTCGGCACCCACCGCCGCCAGAGCGTCGTTCACCTGGGCGAAGTGGTCCCCCTCGCAGAAGACGTCCCCCTGCGCCGCCGGATTCACATGGTCGAGGTGCCGGACCTCGACACCCGGGTACTTCTTCTCCAGCCGCTGCACGACACGCTTCAGGCTCCGGGCGTGCGCGCCCCACCAGGCGAACACGACACCCCGGTCCTCCTCGTCGGCGTCCTGCTTCGCCCGGAGGATCTCCTCGACGATCTGCTCGGCCACGGGGCGCCAGAACGACGTGTGCCGATCGGTCGGCATCGCCCCGTCCGCGCTCGCCGTGAGAGAGGCGTTCAGCAGCAGTACGCCCTGGGTGAGCATCGCCTGGAACCACTCCGGCGGCTGGACCGTGTCCTCCTTCTTCAGGAGGGCGCGGACGTCGGCGATCGGGGTCTTCCTGGCGATGCCGTACTTCCACATCGCGGCGGCCTTGACGATGCAGCGAACGCTGACGACCCGTCCGAACTGGCTGTCCTTCCAGTCGTGGAAGGTGTTGTCGAACATCGCGATGCCGGTCGCGCTCTCCGCGCGCGGATACGGGTTCTGCCCGAAGGCGACCACCTTCCACTTGTGCGGCGGATGCGGCTTCAGAGCCTGGAACGTCAGCTCACGGACCGGCACGACCTCCGGGCCGCGCTTCGGTCCGATGAAGTCCCCGGCCCCCGGCTGCGCCTCGATCACCGGGCCCAGCAAGGGGAGCCACGGCTCCCCGCCACCGGTGAACAGCTCGGCCAGGCCCAGCGGATCCGCGGCCGGGGAACCCGCCGCGCCGCCCGCCGCCGGAACGTCGACGCCACTCCCCGCCGCCTGCGCGGGCTTCGCCTCGGCCTCGGCGGCCGGAGCAGGCGGCTTCGGTACGTCGATCCGCACGCGCTGTGTCGCTCCCGCGCCCTCGATGTCGGCGAGCTGCGCCCACACCGCGGCCCGCAGCTCGTCGTAGCCCGCGAACCCGTGATCGTGGAACAGGGCGTATCCGGTCCACATGAGGTTCGCGCACACCTGCGCGGGCACCTGCCCCGTCCGCGCGCCCATCCCGACGAGCGCCACCGACCGGATGCTGCCGGGCTTCGCCCTGTTCTGCAGATGCACCGCCTGGAACGCGGCCGCGCACGCCAGCGCCACGTTCATGGTCTCGCTGATGTCCTGCGAGGACTGGCGCATGGTCGGTGTCGAGATCAGGTACCGCGGCACGGCCGCGCCCGACGGGACACACACCGCGCTGCCCACCGGCAGGCTCCCGCCGAACCGCTCGCGTATCGCCCGCTGCACCCGCACCTGGATCCCGGCGCCGAGGTGCCGCTTGACGACGGCGTCCACCCCGCCGTCCATCCGGCCCCGCGCGTTGGTCGGGGAGACCCACGCGTCGGCGTCCACGTCCAGAAGGGAGCCCCGCCGGATCTCGACCTCGGGCGTGTCCGCGAACGCGGACCGCCAGGCCGCCACCACCTCGTCGTTGACGTCGACGAGGACGACCTTCAACGCATGCTCGACACCCACGAATCCACCCCTTCGCACACACTTCCGAACACCTCGAAGCTAGCGCGCACCACTGACATCGACGCCGCTCACCACCGCGGCCCCGGCCCGCCCACGCGCCCGCCGATGTCCTCGGCTCCCTTACGGGACGTCAGGGTCCATGCCCTGCCTAGACCTCGGGAAGGGACGGGTCGGGCGTCCAGGGAGAGGGTGCGGTGACGGCCCACCGCTCGTGGTCGCGCCAGGCTCCGTCGATGAAGAGATAGGCGGGCGAGAGGCCTTCGTAACGGAAGCCCAGGCGCTGGACCACGGCCAAGGACGCCTTGTTCCCCGGCTGGATGTTCGCCTCCAGCCGGTGGAGCCGGAGGTCGTCGAAGGCGTACCGCAGGACGGCGGTGAGCCCCTCCACCATGTATCCCCGCGCCGCCGACGGGGCGAAGGCCGCGTAGCCGAGGGACGCGCCCTGGTAGCGGCCCCGGATGATCGAGTTGATGTTGACCGCGCCGGCGGCCTCACCGGTCTCCCGGACGCGGATCAGGAAGCCCCGGTTGGTGCCGTCCTCGAAACGGGTCATCCAGCGCTGGAACTCCTCCGCGGTCGTGGGCAGCTGCATCCACGGCGTGTGGAGCTCGGCGCTGGCCCTGACGAGCGAGCAGAACTCGTCCTGGTCGGCGAGGGTGAGCGGGCTCAGTTCGACCCGTGACGGCTTCATGGACATGACTTCATGGTAGGACCACCCTTCATCCGGACCTCCGGACCTCCGGACCTCCGGACCTCCGGACCCCCGGACCCCCGGACCCCCGGACCCCCGACGCGCCTACAGTCCGGCGCCCCTACGAGGCGGCCGGCAGCCGGTACACGGAGACGTGGGACCTCGCGTCGGCCGTGAAGGGGGTGCCCTCCCAGTCGGCGTGCCGCGTCTCCCGCTCGAACCCGGCCAGTTGCGCCATGAGGTCGAGTTCGGCCGGCCAGATGTAGCGGTGCGGGCTGCGGAAGAGACGGGCCTGGGTGGTCTCGTCGTCGAAGTGGAAGTGGTGCGACACGACCTGCTGGTCCAGGACGTCGTACGTGTCCATGCCGATGTATCCGGGATCGGACTGCCAGACGGTGGCCGTCCGCCCGGGCGGGAGGCTGCGCAGCTCGGGCACCCACAGCTCGACCACGAACCGGCCGCCGGGTTCGAGATGGCGGGCCGCGTTGCGGAAGCAGGCGACCTGCTCGGCCTGGGTGAGGAGATTGGAGATCGTGTTGTAGACGAGGTAGACGAGGCTGTACGTCCCGGGGGCGGTGGTCGTCGCCATGTCGCCGAAGACCACCGGGATCTTCGTCTCGTCGGCCTTGGTGCGCAGTTGCCGCACCATGGGACGGGACAGCTCGATGCCGGTGACGGACACACCTCGCTCGGCGAGCGGGACCGCGACCCGGCCGGTCCCGACGGCGAACTCGAGCGCGGCTCCCTCCCCCGCGAGCCGTGCGAGTCGGTCGACGGTCGGTCCGAGGACCGCCGGCGCGAACATGCCGGTCCCGGGCGTGTCGTAACGCTGAGCGGTCTCGGTGTCCCAGAGCTTCTCCTGCATGCTCCCCACGCTGTCCTTCCGCGTCCGGACCTGTCCAGTGGATATCGGTGTTCTCCGCGGGCGCCGTCCAGGATCCGGAACCGGTATGTCCATATGATGGAACGAAGTTGTCGGTGGGACGGCGCCGCCGTCAGGATGCGGGCATGTACCCCGACCTCGTCCGCCGCCGACACGTGGACCTCATGCGTGTCGCCGGGATGCTGTGTCGGCCGGGCCGCTGTCGCGCCGCCTGCCGCTGACCCTCCTTGGTCCGCGCTCCCCCGTCTCGCCCTGAGGCACTGAACCGCTCCGCCGCTCGGCTCTCCGAGGCCGGTGTCCCTTCGTCGGGCCCGGTCTTTGGCGGACCGGCCGTGAGCGCGGCGGCGCGGGGGGCGGCGGCAACCGTCTCCCTCGGTGCCGGCACCGGCTCCTGATCGCCCTTCACGCCTCCCCACCCGCACGTCGGTACGCCGTACCGGCGCGGCCCGGGACCGGTACGACCACGTCCCGAAGCGCCCCGCCGGCCGTTCTCCGCACGCCGGGTGGGCCGGCTCGCCCGTCGTCCGTCCGCATGCCGGGTGGTTCGGCTCCCCCGTCGTCGCCCCGCCCCACGCCGTGCGGCGGCAGCACACGTCCGCGTCCCTACTCCTGCGAGGTGCCTTCAGCATGCCCCTGTCCGCCGCGCCCGTACTGCACTGGTTCCTGCCCACCGGCGGGGACGGCCGTGACCCCGGCGGTGTCACCGCCGTTCAGGGACGCACCGCCGCCGCGACCCGGCGCCTGGCGGACGTCGACTACCTGGCCCAGGTCGCACGCGCCGCCGAACGGGCCGGATTCGCCAAGCTGCTGACCCCGGTCGGTCTGGGCTGCGTCGATCCATGGGTCCTGACTCCGGCGCTCGCGGCGCTCACCGAACGCATCGGCTTCCTCGTCGCCTTCCGCGCCGGGCTGTCCCAGCCGACCCTGATCGCCCAGCAGGCCGACACCTTCCGGCGCCTGTTCGGCGACCGGATCGCACTCAACGTCGTCACCGGCGGCGACCCGGCCGAGCAGCGCGCGTACGGCGACCCCCTTCCCAAGGACGAGCGGTACGCGCGCAGCGGCGAACTGATGCAGGTGGTACGAGAGTTGCTGGAAGGACGTCAGGTCGATCTGACGGGTCGGCACGTGCACGTGGAGAGCGCCCGCCTCCACGATCCGGCGCTCGCCGCGCCCGTGCCCCTGTACTTCGGTGGCGCGTCACCGGCCGCGGAGGAGGTCGCGGCCCATCACGCGGACGTCCAGCTCCTGTGGGGTGAACCACCGGCCGCCGTAGCCGAACGGATCGGCCGGCTGCGCGAGAAGGCGGCGCTGCTCGGCCGCGCCCCGCGCTTCGGCCTGCGGCTGCACGTCATCAGCCGCGACACCGCGGCGGAGGCGTGGGGCGAGGCGGACCGCATCCTCGCCGGTCTCGACCAGGAGGCGGTACGCGCCTCGCAGGAACGCTTCGCCCGGATGGACTCCACCGGTCAGGCCCGGATGACCGCGCTGCACGGCGGTTCGGCCGACCACCTGACCGTCGCACCGAACCTGTGGGCGGGGATCGGGCTCGTCCGCGAAGGCGCGGGCACCGCGCTGGTCGGCTCGCACGACGAGGTCGCCGCACGCCTGTGGGAGTACCGGCGGCTGGGCGTCGAGGAGTTCGTCCTCTCGGGCTATCCGCACCTGGAGGAGGCCTACCGGGTCGGCGAGGAGGTCGCGCCCCGACTGCGCGCCCTCGCCGCCGCGTCCGCCGCCGCTTCCGCTTCCGCCCACGTGGGTACGGGCACGGCCGGGGAGGCGGCGTGACCGTCATCGACCACACCGCGCGGAAGACGACGGACCCCGACGGGGTGGCCGCGGCCGCCGCCACCCGGAGGCCCCGCTCCGACACCCATCCGTCCCCGTCCCGGCGGGGCGCTGACGTACTGCGCTGGACGGCGCTGCGGCTCCTCGCACTCGCCGTCCTGCTCGCGGCCTGGCAGGCCGTGGTCGCGGCCGGGGTGTGGCCCCGCGTCCTGGTCCCGGCCCCCGGCGACGTCTGGCAGGCCTTCCTCCGCGCGTCCACCGTCCACGACGGCGTACGGGGTGTCAGCGGCCATCTGCTCGTGGAGCACCTGGGCGTCTCCCTGCGCCGGATCGGCATCGGCACCGGGTACGCGACGCTCGTGGGCGTACCGCTCGGACTGCTGATCGGCGTGGTCCGACCGCTCGCGGTCGTCCTGGAGCCGGCCGTCACCTTCCTGCGGACGTTGCCCCCGCTGGCGTACCTCTCGCTCCTCGTCATCTGGTTCGGGATCGACGAGGCCCCCAAGATCTGGCTGCTCGTCATCGCCGCGCTGCCCCCGATCGCCGCGGCCACCGCGGCGGCGGTACGGGGTGTGCCGGGCGATCTCGTGGAGGCGGCCCACGCCCTCGGGGCCGGGCCGGTGTCCGTCCTGCTCTCGGTCAGGTTGCCGGCCTCGCTGCCGGAGATCCTCACGGGCGTACGCATCGCGGTCGGCATCGCGTACACCTCGGTCGTCGCAGCCGAGACGATCAACGGCGTGCCCGGCATAGGCGGCATGATCCGCGACGCCCAGCGCTACAACCAGACCGATCTCGTCATCGCCGGCCTGCTGGCGATCGGGCTCTCGGGAATCGTCCTCGACGCACTGTTCAAGGGGGTCGAGCGTGCCGCTGTTCCGTGGCGGGGGCGCGTCTGACCGGCCGGCCGATCCGGCCCTCTGACGCTCACGGCCCCGCCGCTCCCCACCGCGCCGCCCATCAGGCCCGGTCCACCCTGCCGACGCTGTCCACCCTGCCGGCCCGCGCCACCCTCCCCGCCCGGTCCATCCGGCCCCTGTCCGCCCGTTCCACCACTCCACCGTCTCCCGTTCTCACAGCCAAGGAAGAAGTCCCATGCCCCTGCACCCCCGCCGCACCGTCGTCACCGCGACCGCCACCGCACTGCTCGCCCTGGCCGTGACCGCTTGCGGCGGCGGGGCCACGGACGACGGGAACGGCAAGGGCAAGCTCCGGATACGCATCGCCTACCAGGCCATCCCCAACGCCGACCTGGTCGTCAAGAACCAGCGCCTGCTGGAGAAGGCGCTGCCCGAGGCCGAGATCCGCTGGGTCAAGTTCGACTCGGGCGGCGACGTGAACACCGCCGTGATCGCCGGGTCGGTGGACCTGGGCCTGATCGGCTCCAGCCCCGTCACCAAGGGGCTGTCCGCGCCCCTGGACATCCCGTACAAGGTCCTCTGGATCCACGATGTGATCGGCGACAACGAGGCGCTGGTCGCGAGGAAGGAGTTCGGATCCGTGCAGGCCCTGAAGGGCCGGAAGATCGCCGCGCCGTTCGGGTCCACCGCGCACTACTCGCTCCTCGCCGCGCTCGAGTCCGCCGGCCTCAAGGCCTCGGACGTGAACCTGATCGACCTCCAGCCGCAGGACGCGCTGGCCGCCTGGCAGCGCGGCGACATCGACGCCGCCTACGTGTGGACGCCCAGCCTCACCGAGCTACAGAAGGACGGGAAGGTCCTGGTCACCAGTCGTCAGATCGGTGCTCAGGGGAAGCCCACCGCCGACCTGGGCATCGTGACGAACGCGTTCGCCGAGCGGCACCCGGAGGCCGTCGACGCCTGGCTGTCGGCGGAGGACCAGGCGGTCAAGCTCGCGAAGAGCGACCCGGCGAAGGCGGCCGCCTCCATCGGCGCGGAGCTCAACCTGAAGCCCGAGGAGGCCCGGAAGCAGCTCGCGCAGCTGGTCCTGCTGACGGCGAAGGAGCAGCGGGCACCGGCCTACCTGGGCACGCCGGGCGCGCCCGGGGCGCTGGCGGGGAACCTGCGGGACGCCGCGGAGTTCCTGAAGGGCCAGAAGGCCGTCGACGCCGTGCCCGACCTGACGGTGTTCGAGAAGGCGCTCGCGGTCGAGGAGCTGTCCCGTGTCACCGGCTGACGTGCGGGGCAGCACCACGGGTGCCGGAGCGACGGAGACCGCCGAGACCGCCGAGACCGCCGAGACGACCGGTACCGCCGAGACCGCCGATGCCTCCGAACCCTCCGCGACGACGGAGACCGCCGGCGATGCCCCAGCCGCCGACGGCGCGCGCCGTCCCGGTGAGGAGTCCGCGCCGACGGCGGCGGTCGGCACCGCATCGGAGCCGGACGTCGAACTCGTCGGCGTGAGCGTCCGCTACGGCACCGCGAAGGCCCCGGTGACAGCCGTCGAGGACGTGTCGCTGACCGTCGCACCCGGTGAGTTCGTCGTCCTGGTCGGTCCTTCGGGGTGCGGCAAGACGACTCTGCTCCGCCTCGTCGCGGGCTTCGAGCGGCCGGCCTCGGGAACGGTCCGTGTGAGCCGGAAGACCGGTGTCGTCTTCCAGCAGCCCCGGCTCTTCCCGTGGCGCACCGTGGGCGGCAACCTCGCCTTCGCCCTGGCCGGGCACGGGGTTCCGCGGGCCGAGCGGGCCGGGCGCGCCGAGGAGCTCCTGGAACTGGTCGGTCTGCCCGGCATGGCGCGCCGCCGCACGTGGGAGCTGTCGGGCGGGCAGCAGCAGCGCGTGGCCATCGCGCGCGCCCTGGCCACCGAGCCGCAGATCCTGCTGATGGACGAGCCGTTCGCGGCGCTCGACGCCCTGACCCGCGAACGGCTGCAGGAGGAGGTCCGCACGCTGGCGGCGGTCACCGGTACGACCGTCGTCTTCGTCACCCATTCCGCCGAGGAGGCGGTGCTCCTCGGCTCCCGCGTCATGGTCATGGCAGCGGGCCCGGGGCGGGTGGTCGACGAGGTCGCCGTACCGCTGCCCCGGGGCTCACGGGTCGATGTCGCGGCGCTGCGCGGCGCCGCGCCGTTCGGCGCCCTGCGTGCGGAGCTGGCGCGGGCGACCCGGAGGGCGTCCGGGGAGGGCTGAGGAGTACGGGGCCGGTGCGGAGGCGTCCGCGCGCCGCGCCCCGGCTCCCGGGGAGGTTCCACGGTCCCGGGCCCGCCGCGCGAGGCGGCGCGCCGTCCCGGGCAGCCCATCGGCCCGTCGGCCCGTCGGCTCGTCGGCTCGTCGGCTCGTCGGCCCGTCGGCCCGTCGGCCCGTCGGCCCGTCGGCTCGTCGCGTCCACGGCCGGACGGCGGGAGCTGCGGACCGGCCCCCGGGTGGCGGGCTCGGCATGCACGTCGGGGGGCGCGGGGCGATCATCCGTACATGGCTGGTAACCCCACACCCGCGCCGTCCGGGCCGATCACGCCGTCCGGCGCCGCCGTCTCGCGGGCGCCCCGCCAGAAGCTGGCGCTCGCGGCCATGCTCTTCGCGGTGTCGATGACGTTCATCGACCAGACGATCGTGTCGATCGCCGCCCCGAGCATCACGGACGAACTGGGCCTCTCCGCCTCCGGCATGCAGTGGGTCGTCAACGCCTATCTGCTCTCCCTCGCCGCGTTCTTCGCACTCGGCGGGCGGCTCTCCGACCTGTTCGGACACCGGCGGATCATGCTGATCGGCACGCTGGTCTTCGTCATCTCGTCGGTGCTGTGCGGCTGCGTGCCCTCGGGTGACCTCGCAGTGACGTGGCTGATCATCTTCCGTTCCACCCAGGGTCTGGGCGCCGCGCTGATGTTCCCGGCGGCGCTGGCCGTGGTCATCGCCGTCTTCCCCGTCGAGCGGCGCGGCCGGGCCCTCGCCCTCTTCTTCGGGCTGTCCGGCGCGCTGACCGCCGTGGGTCCCCTGTTGGGCGGATGGCTGACCGCGTGGACCTGGCGGTCGATCTTCTGGGTCAACGTGCCGGTCGCCGTCGTCGCGATCGTGCTCACCGTGCTCGCCCGGATCCCCGAGAGCCGCCGCCACGAGCGACTGGACGTCGTCGGCGCCGTGCTCGTCGCCGTCGGCATGGGGCTGAGCGTGCTGGGCTTCCAGCAGGCGTCGTCCTGGGGCTGGGGCGACGTCGCGACCTGGGCGTGCGTCGTGGGCGGTCTGGTGGTCCTGGTGCTGTTCTTCGGCTACGAGCGGCGCACCACGCACCCGCTGATCGACTTCGAAGTCTTCCGGGACCGGGCCTTCACGGTCGACAGTCTGGTGCTGTTCTTCGCGATGCTCGCCTTCGTGCCGGTGTTCTTCTTCTCGTCCGTGTACGCCCAGGTGTCGTTGAGCGCCTCGCCGAACCAGGCCGCGCTGTTCCTGCTGTACTTCTTCATCGGCTTCGCGATCGCCTCCCAGTGGGGCGGCAAGATCCTCGACAAGCGGGGCGCCCGCCCGGCCATGAAGATCGGCTGCGCGCTCGGCGCGGTGGGCTTCTACCTCTGGGCGCAGAAGCTGACCGACCTGTCGATGCACGACCAGTGGCCGTACGCGGCGATGGCGGGCGCCGGCATCGGCTTCCTCCTCGCCCCCGCCTCCACCGACGCCGTCAACCGCTCCATCGGCGCGTCGTACGGCGAGGTCACCGGCATCACCCAGACGATCCGCAACTACGCGGCAGCCATCGGCATGGCCGTCTTCAGCACGGTCCTCGCCCATGTCTCCACGGACAAGATCACCGCCACCCTCCAGGCACGCGGCCTGTCGCAGGCCGAGGCGGAGGCGACGGCCGGGAAGGTCGCGGAGGCGGTCACCGGCCACCCGGACGGTCAGGGCCCGTCGGGCGACGGGCCCGTGGCCGAGGCGCTGCGGGGTGCGGGCGACGCGATCCGCATGGACTTCGCCGAGGCGAACCAGTGGGTCTTCTACGGCATGTCGATCGCCCTGGCCGTCGCCTTCCTGTGCGCGCTGGCCCACCCGGGGACCCGGGTCACGGAGAAGGTCCCGGAGGACTGAGCGACGCGCTGCCCGCGTGCCCCGGCGACCTTCGCCGGGGCACGCGCCGTTCCCGCCGTCCGCCGCCGTCCGTCGCTCACCTCTTGCCGCTCGCCACTCGTCAGTGCGGCAGTCGCCCCGCTCGCGCCGCCCCTCGCCCACATGCCGGGAAGTGCCTCGACTCCCCGCCGCGTCCACCGCCGACGGCACGCCGATCCAGCTGTGGCGGCCCCCGTGTCAGGTCTCAGAGCACCCCGCGAGGGCGGAACTGGACACTGACGCGGGGGCCGACCGCGCGGCTCGTCTTGGGCACGGCGTGTTCCCAGGTGCGCTGGCAGGAGCCGCCCATCACCACCAGGTCGCCATGGCCGAGCGGCAGGCGGAGGGCCGTCGGGCCGCCGGAGCGCGGACGGAAGGCGAGGTCGCGGGGGTCGCCGAGGGAGAGGATGGCGACCATCGTGTCGTGGGTGGCGGAACGGCCGGTCCGGTCGCCGTGCCAGGCGACGCTGTCGCGGCCGTCGCGGTAGAGGCAGAGGCCGGCGGTGGTGAAGGGTTCGCCCAGTTCGGGGGCGTAGTGGGAGCCGAGGGTGGACCGGGCCTCGGTGAGAACCGGGTGTGGGAGGGGGACGCCCTCGCCGTAGTGGGCCAGGAGCCGGGGGACGGCGACGACGGTGTCGTACATCGGCCGCTCTTCGGCCCGCCAGGGCACCCGGTCGACCAGCTCCTCGAACAGCGCGTCGGCGCCGTGCAGCCAGCCGGGAAGGTGGTCGATCCAGGCACCGCCGTCCAGCACCGTCCGCCGGAGCCCGTCCAGCGGGCCCAGGCGGATGTCGTCGCCCTGGTCGAACAGGGAGCCCTGGAGTCCGGGCAGAGCGGGTCGTGCTGCGGTCATGGGTCCAGCGTAGTCCATGAACCGAACACGCGAACGAATACCGGTGTACGGGGAGTGCGCCTCCTTGACCCCGGGCGCCTGGCACCTCAGGCGCCCGGAAGCCCTGGAAATGGTGGTCAGCGGGGTGTCGCGGGCGGCCAGGGCCGGTGGCCCGGTCCGGTCGGGTGAGTGCCGGTGGCACCCATGACCACCGAGTAGAGGCTGGTCTCCGCGGTGATGAAGAGGCGGTTGCGCTTGGCGCCGCCCCAGGAGATGTTGGCCACCGCCTCGGGGACGTGGAGCCGGCCGATCAGGGTGCCGTCGGGGTCGTAACAGTGCACCCCGTCGTTCATCGCGGCGGCCCAGAGCCGACCGCCGTCGTCGAAGCGGAGGTTGTCGAAACGGGCCTTCTCGCGGGCGGACGCGTCGGCGAAGACCTTGCCCTCGGACAGGGTGCCGTCCTCGCGTACGTCGAAGACGCGGATGAAGCCCGCCCTGGTGTCGGAGACGTACAGCCGGCGCTCGTCCTGCGAGAAGACCAGCCCGTTCGGCGCGGCGAAGCAGTCGGCGACCAGCCGCACCTCGCCGGTGGCGGGATCGACGCGGTAGACGTTGTTGGAGCCGATCTCGCTCTCCGCGCGATACCCCTCGTAGTCGCTGGTGATGCCGAAGTCCGGGTCGGAGAACCAGATCGAACCGTCGGACTTCACGGCCGCGTCGTTCGGGCTGTTCAGTCGCCTGCCGTTCCACCGGTCCGCCAGCACGGTGACGGTGCCGTCGTGTTCGGTGCGGGTCACCCGTCGGTTGCCCTGCTCACAGGTGATCAGCCGGCCCTGGCGGTCGAGGGTGTTGCCGTTGGTGTGGCCGGCGGAGCGGCGGAAGACGCTGACGGCGCCCGTCTCCTCGTCCCAGCGGAGCAT
The DNA here is from genome assembly GCF_051305195.1 of Streptomyces sp. Qhu_M48. NCBI lineage: Bacteria > Bacillati > Actinomycetota > Actinomycetes > Kitasatosporales > Streptomycetaceae > Streptomyces > Streptomyces sp. Qhu_M48. Next base: position 4,573,270 of record NZ_CP195432.1, read on the forward strand.
CCGGTCGTTGGGTATGTCGCTCCAGATCAGCTGCCGCCAGGCGGGGAGGTAGATCGGCCCCTCGGCCCAGCGGCAGCCGGTGTACAGGACCTCCAGCGCCTCGTCGCCGTTCATGCACCGTCCGGTACGGAACCGCTCGTCGAACATCTCGTACAGCCCGGGGCCCTCGTCGGTCGTCATACGCTTCCCTTCCCGTAACCCTCGCCTGCCGAACACGATCCTGCCAGATGTGATCATTGCAGAATGGGATACGGTCCATACGAGATCTTGGCGAATGGAGAGTCGTGGATCACCTCGATCGGCTGCTGCTGGCTCAACTCCAGCTGGACGCCACCCAGCCCTACGCCGCCCTCGGCAAGGCCGTCGGCCTGTCCGCGGGCGCCGCGCACGAGCGCGTGCGGAAGCTGCGGGAGCGCGGGGTCATCCGGCGGACCATGGCCGACGTGGACCCGGCGGCGGTGGGCAGCGCCGTCCTGGCCTACGTGATGGTCGACTCGACCTCCTGGATGGGCGACTCCGCGGCGGACTTCGCCGCGATCCCCGAGATCCTGGAGGCCCACGTCATCGCCGGCAGCGCCTCGGTCCTGGTGAAGGTCAGGACCGCGACCACCGAGCAACTGCAGGACGTGCTGCGGCGGATCTACGCCGTCGACGGGGTGAGCGGGACCCAGGCCACGGTGGTCCTGGAGACCTTCTTCGAGCGCCCCCTCTCCCCCGTGGCCGCCGAGGGGTGACCGGCCCCGGACGTGCCAGGTGGGTGCGGTGCACCGTGCCCTGCCCGGGCTGTTCGACGAGTGGGCGGTGCTGCGGCCGTCCTGGTTCACGCAGAACTTCACCGGCGCGCACGCCCACGCCGACAGCATCCGTGAGGAAGGGACCATCCGGACGGCGGCCGGCGACGGCAGGGTCGGCTTCGTCGTCGCCGACGACATCGCCGCCGTCGCCGCGCACGCCCTGACGGACGAGCGCGCGCCCGACACCGACCTGGTCCTGACCGGTCCCGAGGCGCTCGGCCACGACTCCGTCGCCGCGACCGGCCGGCCGCGGTGATGCCGCTGGAGTTCGCGATCCTGCTGGCCGAGATGGACCGGGCCATCGCCCAGGTCGCCGAGGACCGCACCACCGACACCGTCCAGCGCCTCACCGGCCGCCCGCCGAACGACTTCCGCACGGTGGCGGAGCGGGAGCTCCGGACGCACGCGACCCCTCACCCCGCGGCCGGGCCGCGCTGAGCCCGTACCGGGGCGCGGCCGGGCGCTGAACCTGCACGCGTACCGGTACACGGCCGGGCACTGACCCGGGACCCGTACCGGCACACGGCCGGGCACTGACCCGGCGCGGCCGGGCGCTGAACCGGGCCGGAAGGGTCGGCCCCGGCGTGACCTGTGAGGATGGGCGGAAGGTGGTCGCCGGGTCCGCCGCGGGTTACGAGGGAGCGGGCGCAGTGCTGGAGCAGGGGCCGCGGGGCGCGGTCGAGCGGATGGAGCACCACCAGGTCGCGATCTACCTCGCGGCGATGGCCGCGGGCGGGCTGGCCGGGTGGCTGGCCCCCGCCGCCGGTCCGGGCCTCGAACAGGCGATCAGCCCCGTCCTCGGTGCCCTGCTGTTCGTCACCTTCCTCCAGGTCCCGGCCGCGGCGCTGTTCCGCTCCCTGCGCGACGGCCGCTTCCTGGCCGCCGCGCTGGCGGTGAACTTCGTGGTGGTGCCGCTCGTCGTCGCCGCGATGTTCGCCCTCCTTCCGGCCGACCAGGCCGTCCGCCTCGGGTTCCTGCTGGTGATGCTCTGCCCGTGCGTCGACTACGTGATCGTCTTCTGCGGGCTCGCCGGTGGATCCGGCCGCCGCCTGCTCGCCGCCACCCCGCTCCTCCTGGTGGCGCAGATGCTGCTGCTCCCGGGGTTCCTGTACCTGTTCCTGGGCGCCGGTCCGGCCGACGTCGTGGAGGCCGGTCCGTTCCTGGACGCCTTCCTCGTCCTGATCGTCGTCCCGCTCGCGCTCGCCTGGGCCCTGCAGGCGTGGGCCGCGCGCCGCCCCGCCGGGCGGAGGGTCTCCGCGGCCGCGTCGGCCACGATGGTGCCGCTGATGGCCGCGACCCTGCTGACCGTGGTCGCCTCGCAGGTCCCCGAGCTGGGCGACAACCTCACCGACGTCGCCGGTGTGCTCCCCTTCTACGCGGCCTTCCTCGTGATCATGGCCTTCGCGGGGAGGGGCGTCGCCCGGCTGTTCCGCCTCGACGTCCCGGCCGGGCGGGCGGTCGTCTTCACCGGCGCGACCCGCAACTCCCTCGTGGTCCTCCCCCTCGCGCTGGCCCTGCCGGACACCCTGGCCGTCGCCGCGGTCGTCGTCGTCACGCAGACCCTCGTCGAGCTCCTCGGCATGGTGGTCTACGTCCGCCTCGTTCCCCGTCTCGTCCCGGCGGGGCAACCGGTCCCGCCCCGCGCGGAGGAGTGATCCCGCGTCGGTGCCGGTGAGGGTGGGGCCGTACCGTCGAAGGCAGGGGTGGAGAGCCGTGCCCGCTCCCGGGCCTCAGGTCGCCGTCGTCATCTCCGCGCACCGCCCGACGACGGAGGCGAGTGACCCCCCGTCGGCCAGCAGCTGCCGCTGGACGCGGGCCCCGGTGCCGCGTTCGTGCAGGCGGGCGATGCCCTCGCGGACCCACTCGTCCTCGCCGGCGGCCACCAGGGCCTCCCGTACGTGCTGGTACAGGGCCGAGACGGCGTGCTCCGCGGACGTCTCCCGCAGGGTCTCGGGGTGCAGGAGCGGACCGTCGAGGCCCGAACGCCCCGCCCGCCAGGAGGCGAGCCGCAGCAGGCTCGTGCCGACCCTCGCCGGAGGCACGCCGTCCTGCCAGTCACGGGCCGCGGTCTCGACGAGGCCGCGTACGAGCGCGGCCATCAGGACGGCGTCCGAGGGGTCGAGGCAGACGTCGGCCACCCGGACCTCGACCGTGGGGTACGTGGCGGAGAGCCGGGCGTCGAAGTACATCATTCCCTCGTCGCGCAGCACCCCGGTGTCGATCATCGCGCGGACCTGCTCGTGGTAGCGGTCGGCCGAGCCGAAGATGTCCACCGGGCCGGCCGACGGCCACCGGTTCCAGACCCGGCTGCGGTAGCTCCCGTACCCGCTGTCCTCGCCCTGCCAGAAGGGCGAGTTCGCGCTCATCGCCAGCAGGACGGCCAGCCAGGGCCTGATGCGGTCCAGTACCTCGACGCCCTCCTCGTCCGACGCGACCGAGACGTGGACGTGGCAACCGCACGTCAGCTGCTCCTGCGCGGTCAGACCGAACTGCTTCCCCAGCCACTCGTAGCGGCGGCCCACGCTCAGTGAGGGCCGTACGGGGAGCGGAGAGGTCGCGATGGCCGCGACCGACGCGCCGGCGGTCGCCGCGTGGCGGGCGGCCTCGCCCCGGATGCGGATGATCTCCTCCCGGAGTTCGCCCATCTCCGTCACCGGCTTGGTGGCGAACTCCAGTTGCTCCTTCTGCAGTTCCTTCTCGAACTCGTGCTTCTCCGGACCGCCGCCGGGTCGCTGCCAGGCCAGGCGGTCCGCGGCCGCCAGGACCGCTCCGGAGACGGCGAGCGGTGCGCCGCCGCGCGCGTCCACCAGCAGCAGTTCTTCTTCCACGCCCACGCTTCGCATGACGCCGTCCAGGGGTCGAGCCGTCGGATGTACCGCGCCTGCCCACGTTCCCCGTAAGCATGCGGAAAACCAGGAAGCCCCGGTCCCGAGCGGTCTGCCAGGGCCCGTTGGGGTTCTTCCACTCGCCGCGCACCTGCTGGGGCCCGGCCTGCCGTGTAGCCGCACCCCGGCCGGGCCTGCCGTCGCCGCACCCCGGCCGGGCCGTGGCCGCGACGCGGCACGCCGCTACCTCACGGCGGTCACGGCGGTCAGGGAGGCGTAGACGACCGTGTTGGCTTGGTATCCCGTGCTGTCGGACCAGCCGCCGCCGCAGGTGATGAGCCGTAGTTCGGGGCGGCCGGATTCCCCGTAGACCTTGTCGTCGGGGAACCGGCTCTTCGCGTGGTCCTCCACCGCCTCGACGGTGAAGAGGGCCGTGCGGCCGTCGGCGCGTGCGATCGCGATCTCGGCGCCCCGTTCGAGGGCGCCCAGATCGTGGAAGACGGCGGGACCGGCGGGGGTGTCCAGATGTCCGGTGACGACGGCCGTCCCGCGGGAACCGGGCGCGGTCCCGTCGGCGTACCAGCCGGCGAAGGCGGGGAGGTTCACGGGCGGCGGCTCCAGCGCCCCCGACTCGTCCAGGGCCAGCCGCATCAGGTGGGCGTCGACCCCGATGGCGGGGATCCGGATCCGCAGCGGGTCCGACGCGGGCAACGGCGCGAGGGCCGGGCGCTGCGGCGCGGCGGCTCGTACGGCGGTCCGCGCGACCTCCGACCGGACCTGGTTCCCTGGCTGCGGAGGGTCGTCGCGCAATGCGTCGGCGAGCAGCAGGGCTCCGGCGAGCGCGGTCCAGGCGAGCAGCTTGAACGACGGGGTGTACCGCGACGACGGGCCGCCGGCCCTCGTCCCGGAGTCTTTCCTCATGGTGGCGATGCCTTTGCTCGGTGCCGGGAAGCACTCCGTCCCCGCGCCCTCGCGGGGACGGGGACGGAGGGACGCGGCGGACGGACGGTCAGGCCGGGCTCCCGGCGGCCGTGGCGCGCCGGCGCATCTTGACGGCGCCGCCCACGACGGCGGCGCCCACCAGCAGCCAGCCGAGGCCGAACTCGGTGCCCTTGTCGGCGGTGCCGCCGAATCCGGCGTCGACCGCGCCGTTCGGGCGGCCGGCGATCTGGTAGGTGGCGGTCAGCTTGACCCGGGGCGGGCACTTGAGGGTCAGGGTGTCCGTGCCCGAGGCGGAGTCCTTCGGCAGCTTGAACTCACCCACGAGGACGCCCGGCCGGTCGCCCGCGAAGAGGTGGAAGTTCCCGGCCGCCTCGGACACGCCCTTGCCGTAGGTCTCCTTGCCGCAGGCGGTCGTGGTGACGGTGACGGTGCTGCCGGGGGCGGCGTTGCGCGGGTGGACGCGGACGTCCCTCGCCGCGGTCGAGGATTCGCCCTCGGCGGCCAGGGCGGTGGGGGCGGACAGGGCGAGGGCGCCGGCGATCAGGGCGATCCGGAGACCGGTACGGGCGAGACGCATGGTTTTCTCTCCTCCGAGGGAGCAGTTCTCGGCCGGCGTGTCCGCGCGGCTCCTGTGCTGTGCTCCGTGCCCGAGGGAACCCTCGCCCCGGGACCGCCGCAACGCGAGAGGCGTGCGAGGGTGTCGCCCGGTCGGGCTCTTGACCGCCCTCCCCGGGTTCGTCACCGCAGGTCACGGCAGCTGACCCACCGTGACGGGAACGTCGGCGCCCGGGCGGCGAATGGGCTAGGACGACGCGGGGCCGGGGCGCCTGCCGCCGCGTGGGACTGACGGTCGCTCAGGTGAGGCGCGGTCCGGTGTCGTTGCCCGCGGGCGCGACCCGCTCCCGGGTCCGTTCGACATTCGGGTGGCCAGGGAGCCCGAGCGGGTGATCAGCGGTGGCGGGGCGGTGGGCCCGCTCATAACTTCGCCATATGACCAGACGACAGATTGCCTACCTGGCATGCACCGTGGCCGTGGTGACGACCGGCCTGGGCGCCGCCCCCGCGTCCGCCTCCCGGTCGCTGCATCAGGTGAAGCCCGGCGAATCGATCCAGAAGGCCGTGGACGCCGCACGGCCGGGGGACACCATCGTCCTGTCCCCCGGTACCTACCGTGAGAGCGTCACGATCACGACCTCGAACCTGACCCTGCGGGGCTCGACCGTCTTCCCCACCGTCATCGTGCCCGGCGCCGCCGCGGCCGGCGACGCCTGTGCCAAGGCCGGTCACGGCATCTGCGTGACCGGCACGGACAGCCGCCCGGTCAAGGGCGTCACCGTACGGTCGCTGACCCTGAGGAACTTCACCAAGAACGGCCTGTGGGCCTCGCGGACCGACCGGCTGAAGGTCCACCGGGTGACCGCCGAGAAGAACGGCAACTGGGGCATCGCCCTGGAGCGGTCCGTCCGCAGCGCGCTGAGCGGGAACACCGCCCGGGACAACGCAGACGCCGGGCTCTTCGTGTCCAACACCACCGACACGGAGTCGGGAGCCGTCGACGCCGAGGGGACGGTGATCAGTCACAACCGTCTCTCCGGCAACCGCATCGGCCTCACGGTGCGGCGTCTGCGCAACCTCACCGTCCAGTACAACGAGGCGACCGGCAACTGCGCCGCGGTGTTCGTGGTGGGTGACGAGTCCACCCCGCGCGCCGGGGCGATGACCCTGCGCCGCAACCACGTCCACGCCAACAACAAGCTCTGCCCCAAGACGCCCCGTCTGCCCTTCCTCCAGGGCTCGGGCATCGTCCTCACCGGCGCCGAGGAGACGGTGGTGGCGGAGAACAGGATCGTGGACAACGTGGGCGCCTCCCCGCTCTCCGGCGGCATCGTGCTGTTCAAGAGCTTCGTGGGCGCCCTGAACGAGCGCAACGAGATCCGCGACAACGTGGTCCTCCGCAACGGCTCGGCCGACCTGGCCAACCGGGACACCGGCAAGGGCAACACCTTCCGCGGCAACACCTGCGGGGTCTCGGAGCCCGCGGGAATGTGCTGAACGGTCCGGGGGGAACGGCCGGCACGGCTCGTGGCGTCCGCTCCCCCTCCCCTCCCCCACCCACGGCACGACAGAAGAGACAAGGCGACAGATGACGACTGTTGATCCGGCACCCACGACCCTCGAACCGGCGCCCCCGCCGCCCATGCGGCTGCGGGAGCTCGTCTTCGGGGCGGCGCGCGCCGCGGCCGTCCGCGCCGCCGTCCGCCTCGGCGTCGCGGACGCCCTGGGCGACACCCCCCGCACCGTCGAGGAGCTGGCCGCCGCGGTGGAGACCGAGCCGGGCACCCTGCGCCGTCTGCTGCGCGCGCTCGTCGGCCAGGGCGTCTTCGAGGAGCGGCCCGACGGCACCTTCGCCCACACCGAGATGTCCCGGCTGCTGCGCGAGGACGACCCGCACAGCCTGCGGTACATCGCGCTGTGGTGCACCGAGCCGTGGACCTGGGACGTGTGGCCGAAGCTGGACGAGGCCGTACGCTCCGGCCGGGGCGTCTTCCAGGACGTGTACGGCAAGGAGTTCTTCCCGTACCTCAACGAGGACGCCCCCGAGTCGGCGTACGTGTTCAACCGGGCGATGACGACGTCGAGCCGGCAGTCCGCGCAGGACGTCGCCGACCTGCTCGATCTGACGGGGGTCTCCTCCGTCGCCGACATCGGGGGCGGTCAGGGGCACGTCCTGGCGAGCCTCCTGGAGCGCCACCCGGATCTGCACGGCACGCTGCTCGATCTGCCGGGGGTGGTGGAGAACGCCGATCCGCGCCTGCGGGACGGCGGCTCGCTCGCCTCCCGGGTCCGGATCGTGCCCGGGGACTGCCGCGAGGCCATCCCCGTCGAGGCGGACGTGTACGTCATCAAGAACATCCTGGAGTGGGACGACGACAGCACCCGCAGGGCGCTGGCCAACGTCCGGAAGGCGGCGCGGCCGGGTGCCCGCGTCGTCGTGATCGAGAACCTCGTGGACGACACCCCGTCGATGAGGTTCACGACCGCCATGGACCTGCTGCTGCTCCTCAACGTCGGCGGTGCGAAGCACACCCGGCAGTCCATGGTCGACCGGCTGACGGAGGCGGGCCTCGTCATCGGCGAGATCCGGCCGGTCAACGCGTACCTCCACGCCTTCGAGTGCGCTGTCCCCGCCTGACCTCGCGGGACGCGGGGAAATCCCGAGGCCGCCGGCCCCGTGTTCTCACGGAGTCGGCGGCCTCGGGATGTCCGCTGGGGCCTCGTTCAGGAACCGGCGTCCCGCTCCCAGCGGTAGAAGCACTGCGCCATGGCGTCCTTGGGGCTGCGCCAGGTCTCCGGGTCGTACGCGCTGACGTACGCCGACAGTCGCTCGCTGGCGCTCCGGAACTCGGGGTGCCCGGTCAGCTTCGCGATGGCGGGCGCCGGGTCGCGCTCCGACTCGATGAGGTGCAGGTAGACGTCGCCGAACTGGAACAGGCGGCGCCGGGAGACGCCGACCAGGTGCGGCAGTTCGCCGCGGTCGGATTCGGTGAAGACGTCGGCGATCGCGGGCGCCGAACCGGGCGCCATACGGGCGACGATCAGGGCGTGGTGCATCGAGTGTCCTTCCTGGGTGTGGGGGTCAGCCGGGCAGGACCGGTGCGTGCCGGCGCTCACGGGCGACCTGCTCGATGCGGTCCCGGATGAGGGCCATCTGGGTGCGGGAGTTGCGGTTGATGTTGTCCGTCATCCAGTCGTCGTCGACCGGGGCGTCGGGCTTCATCGCGAAGTCCTGCACCCAGCGCATGTGGACGCCGACAGGTGTCTCCTCGTACTCCCACCGGATCTTCATGTGGTCGAACGGCCCGGTCTCGACGCGGCGGGCGTCGACGGTGCGCCTCTCGCGGTCCACGGTGCGTTCCGACACCCAGCTCCAGACCTTCCCGGACTCGTCCGGGTGCATGGTCAGGCGGAAGGTCGTCGAGTCGCCCTCGCGGGAGAGCACCTCCAGGGAGGCGTACTCGCTGAAGAGCCGGGGCCAGTTCTCGATGTCGTTGGTGATGTCCCAGACGAGGTCGAGGGGGGCGTCGATGGTGACGCTGTTGTCGGTGTGTCCCGGCACGTCAGACTCCCGTCCTGAACGAGTTGTTGACGAGGTCGATGAACTCGGCGGGCGTCTTGCAGCGCTCCGCGTCGGTGGGGAGCGACCGGCTGTACCGGTTCTCCAGCTCCCCGACGATGCCGAGCAGGCCGAGCGAGTCGAGGCCGATGACGCTGAAGGGCGTGTCCGACGTCCTCTCCAGCTCCCGGGGGTCGACGGTGACTCCGGCCGCCTGCTTCATCAGCGTGGCGAGTTCGTCGAAGGTCACTTCGGTGGTGATCATCTCTGTTCTCCTTCCCGCCCGGTCTACCGGGCGGTGTCGCCACCGCGGCGCACTACCAGCGCCGCGTTGGATCCCATGAGTCCCCTGCTGAGGACGAGGGCCGTGCGCAGCTCGGCGGGGCGAGCGCGGGACATCACCAGATCGAGGTCGTGGTCGATGTCGAACACGTGGGGGGTGGGGGGCACCAGGCCGTGTTCCATCGCGAGGACGGCGGCCGCGGTGTCCAGGACGGGTGCGCCGCAGTAGGCGCGGCCGTACCCGGTCTTGGGCGCCGTGACGGGCACGCGGCGGGCGTGTGCCCCCAGGGCGTCGGCGATCGCAAGCGCCTCGGCGCGGTCCGCCTCCGGGACGCCGAGGGCGTCGGCGAAGACGACGTCGATCTCCTCCGGGGCGCAGTCGGCCTCGGCGAGCGCGACCCCGATGGCGCGGGCGAGGCCCTCCCGGGACTCCTCCCAGCGGGAGGCGCCGGTGAAGGTGGCGCCGTGTCCGGCCACGACGGCCCGGACGGTGGCTCCCCGGTCGCGGGCGCGGTCCTCGTCCTCCACGACGAGCATGCCGCCGCCCTCGGCGGGCACGAAGCCGCAGGCTCCCGCGGTGAAGGGGCGGTAGGCGCGGTCGGGTTCCTCGACGGTGCTGAGCTCGGGGTAGCCGAGCTGGCAGACCATCGAGTACGGGGCGAGGGGCGCCTCAGCGGCGCCGACGACCACCGCGCCCGTGCCGCGCCGTACGGCGCGGGCCGCGTGGGCGAGGGCGTCCAGGCCGCCGGCCTCGTCGCTCGCGACCACGCCGCACGGTCCCTTGAAGCCGCTCCGGATGGAGATCTGACCGGTGCTCGCGGCGTAGAACCAGGCGATGGACTGGTACGGGCCGACGAACTTGGAGCCCTGGCCCCACAGCTTCTGGAGCTCTCGCTGGCCGAACTCGCCGCCGCCGGACCCGGCGGCGGTGACCACTCCGATGGAGAAGGCGTCCTCGGGGTCGTCCCGGCCGACGCCCGCGTCGTCGAGCGCGAGCTGGGCGGCGGCCATGGCGTAGTGGCTGAAGCGGTCGGTCTGGACGAGGAAGCGTTCCTCGATGAGGGCGGCGGCGTCGAAGCCGCGGACCTCGCCCGCGACCTTGAGCGGGAGGTGCTCGCAGCCCTCGCGGGTGATCCGGTCCAGGACGCCGATGCCCTCCTGGACGGACTTCCAGTACGTGTCGGCGCTCAGTCCGTTGGGGGCGATCACCCCGATGCCGGTGACGGCGGCGCGCCGTGGGCGCTCGGTGCTCATGGTGTCCTCCCTGCCGGCTCCGTCAGGAGCACCGCGGACTGGAACCCGCCGAACCCGCTGCCGACGGAGAGCACGTTCCTGAGCTTCCGGGGGCGGGCGGTGCGCGGCACGTAGTCCAGGTCGCACTCGGGGTCGGGGATCTCGTAGTTCGCCGTCGGCGGTACGACCTGATGCTTCAGGGCGAGGACGCAGGCGGCCACCTCTATCGCGCCGATCGCTCCGAGCGAATGTCCCACCATCGACTTGATGGAGCTCATGGGCGTGTCGTAGGCGTGGGCGCCGAGGGACCGCTTGACGGCGGCCGTCTCGTGCCGGTCGTTCTGCCGGGTGCCGGAGCCGTGCGCGTTGACGTAGTCGATCAGCGTGGGGTCGAGCCGGGCCTGGTCGAGCGTGCTGTCGATCGCCCGGGACATCTCGAGTCCCTCGCCGGTCAGACCGGTCATGTGGTACGCGTTGCCGAAGGTGGCGTAGCCGCCGATCTCGCAGTAGATGTGCGCACCGCGGGCCCGGGCGTGCTCGTACTCCTCCAGGACGAGGACCGCCGCGCCCTCGCCCATCACGAAACCGTTGCGCCGGTTGTCGAAGGGCTTGGAGGCGTGGGCGGGGTCGTCGTTGTCGGGCGACGTCGCCTTGATGGCGTCGAAGCAGGCCATGGTGATCGGCGATATCGGGGAGTCCGACGCCCCCGTGATGCAGACGTCCGCCCGGCCCTCCTGGATGGTGTGGAAGGCGTAGCCGACGGCGTCGAGACCGGAGGTGCAGCCGGTGGAGACGGTCTGCACCGGGCCGCGGGCGCCGAACCGTTCGGCGACGACCGAGGCGAGGGTGCTCGGGGAGAACGCCATGTGCAGTTTCGGGTCGGCCGCCCGGTGGTCCACGTCCCACCGCTGTCCGCCCGCGCTGACCAGGACGTAGTCGTGTTCGAGCCGGGTGGTGCCGCCGACGGCGCTGCCGAGGGAGACGCCGACGCGCCACGGGTCCTCCGTGTCGGTGTCGAGGCCGGAGTCCTGGACGGCTTCTCCGGCGGCGACCACGGCGAACTGGATGTACCGGTCGGCGTGCAGGCTCAGCTCCGGGTCGAGGCCGTGCGCGAGCGGGTCGAAGTCGCACTCGGCGGCGATACGGGACCGCAGGCCCGCCGGGTCGAACAGGGTGATGCCGCGGGTCGCGGTACGGCCTTCGGCGAGGAGGTCCCAGAACGCCGCCGCTCCGGTGCCGCCCGGAGCGACCACGCCGATCCCGGTGACGGCCACGCGCCGGTTCACTCGATCGCCCCGCTCCGCTCGGCCGGCTGCCCGGGATCGCCCACGGTCAGGTGCGGCCCGGCGGCGGCGAGCTCGGCCTCGTCGGTGTCCTCCGTGTCGACGTGGCCGAGGCTCGGCCGGGGTGCGAGCGGGCCCAGGTGGAAGACCATCCGGGCCTCCTCGTCGCCGACGTTGCGGAAGCGGTGGCGCACGTCGATGGGGATCAGGAGCCCCTGCTCGGGCCGGAGCGCGTACGTCTCCCCGTCCAGGTCCACTTCGAGCGCGCCGGAGACGACGTACACGAACTCCTCGGAGTACGGGTGGTAGTGCTCACCGATGCGCTCGCCGGGCTGAACGATGGCCAGGCCCATGAAGCCGCTGGTGGAACCCACCGTGGCCGGGGTGAGCATGGCCCGCAGGTCACCTCCGCGCCTGCGGTTGGGCTCCGTCTCGCTCAGTTTCACGATGCGGGGACGCTGATGAAGCATGGTTGATACCTCCGAGTGTGGCGGTGACGTCCGGGAGAACGGTCACGGGTTGGGCCGCGGCGGCACGTCGGGAACCCTCAGGATTCCGCCGAGGTGCGGTCGGTGACGGGCAGCATGTCGGCGTGCGACAGGAGCCGGTTGATGTTGCGGTCCGTCGTCAGGGAGCCCTCGACGCCGATCGCGGCACCGTCGAGGAGCCGCTCCAGTTCGGCGGCCTTCTGCGGGCCCTTGAGACCGAGCGAGGCGGCGGGGTCGAGGTCGAGGTCGCCCGTGATGTCGATGAGGCGCACCACGATGTCGTCACGGTGGAAGACGGTGCTGCCGTACACGGGGCTGTCCGGGTCCTCGGCCGCCTCGGCGTCCTGCCGGGCGAGGAGCTGGGCCAGCTCGATGCCGCGGCCTTCCTTGGCCGGGTAGTACAGGGCGTGGCGCCGCAGCTCGGCCGGGGCCGGACGGCTGGACACCACGTGCTGGACGGCCGGAAGCGCGGCCCGGGTGAAGAAGACGCGCGCCGACTCGGGGTCGGTCAGGTCCCGGTCCTGCTCCAGGTACGGGTTGATGGCCTCCTCGACCGCCCGTACCTCGGGCTGGCGGGCGACGTGGCGCAGGGCCACCAGGAGGTCGCCCTCCACCTCCACGGCCCGCACGACGCGGTTGCCGTGCATGAAGAGCGAGGTGCGGCGGAGCCGGGTGGTCTCGTCGACCTGGGCCTTCGGCGACTCGTACCCGGCGAGGAGCTCCGCGACCTTCGACTCGGAGCCCGGCTTGACGGTGAAGGTGAGGGCGTGGCGGGCCACTCCGTCACCCACGCGGGGCGCCACCTGCACGCCGGCCGAGGCCTGCGCGAGCGGTTCGCGGACTCCGGTCTCGCGCAGCACGCTGTAGCGCATGGACCGGGTGTCCCGGACGCAGCTGTGCATCGGCTTGACGGTTTCGACGTGCTCCTCGCTGTTCACCCAGGCGAGGAACGGCGGAGCACTCTCCCACTCGCTGGTGATGAGCCACTGCGAGGGGTTCTCGATGGACTGGCAGAGCTGGTCACTGATGTGACCGGGGACGGTGGCGACCTGGCGGCGCATGAGGTCGTACGCCTCCAGGAACTGCTGCTGCGCTCCCTCGTACAGGTCGAGCAGCAGGATCACCCGCAGCCTGGAGCCGTCGAACGCCGACTGGGAGATACGTGCCGACGTGGTCATCCGGCACACCTCTTCTCTCTTCGGGGAGGGTCGGAAGAATCCGCCCTGCCCGAGGAGGGCAGGGGTCGTCATGTGCCGATCGTCGGCGTGCCTGGGCACGTCGCGCGAGTCCCACGGGGCGGATGAGTGAACCGCGCGTCATTCGGGTGCTCCGAACGCGCGAAGCGGTCCCCGCCGGGCATGGATCTCCTTCCCACCCCCGACTCGCGTCACAGGTGACGCTGGAGGCAATCGATGAACCGATTCGAAGGGACCGGCGAGGTCGGTCACCGCACGCCCGTGCTCATCGTCGGCGGCTCTCTGGTCGGCCTGTCCACCTCGCTGTTCCTGGGGCGTCTCGGTGTGCCGCACACGCTGGTCGAGCGTCACTCAGGCACGTCGGTCCATCCGCGCGGGCGCGGCAACAACGTGCGCACGATGGAGGTCTTCCGGACGGCCGGGGTGCTGCCCGCGATCCAGGAGGCCGCCTCGGTCCTGTCGGACAACAACGGCATCCTCCAGGCGCCGAGCCTGGTGGGTGACGCCGGCGACTGGCTGTTCAAGGAGATCGACCCCGGGGGCGGTCTGGCCCGCTTCAGCCCCGCCGGGTGGTGCCTGTGCAGCCAGAACAACCTGGAGCCGGTGCTGCTGGAGAAGGCGCGTGAGCTGGGCGGGGACCTGCGCTTCTCGACGGAGCTGATGTCGTTCGAGCAGGACGACGAAGGGGTGATCGCGCAGGTCAAGAGCCGCGAGACCGGAGAGCACACCACCATTCGCGCGGAGTACCTCGTCGCGGCGGACGGTCCGCGCAGCCCGGTGCGCGAGCGGCTCGGCATCGCGCGGAAGGGCCCCGGCGACCTGTTCCACAACGTGAGCGTCACGTTCAGCTCCCGCGGCCTCGCCGACGTCGTCGGCGACCGGCGCTTCATCGTCTGCTACCTCACGGATCCCGGTGCCGACGGCGCTCTCCTGCCGGTCGACAACCAGGAGCGCTGGGTGTTCCACGCCCCCTGGCACCCCGAGCGCGGCGAGACCCTGGAGGAGTTCACCGACGAGCGGTGCCGGGACCACATCCGGCGGGCCGTGGGAGTCCCGGACCTCGACGTGGAGATCACGGGCAGAGCCCCCTGGCACGCCGCCGAGAGAATCGCCGAACGGTACGCGGACAGGCGGGTGTTCCTCGTCGGCGACTCGGCCCACGAGATGCCGCCCACCGGGGCGTTCGGCTCCAACACGGGCATCCAGGACGCGCACAACCTCGCCTGGAAGCTCTCCGCCGTCCTGGACGGATGGGCCGGCCCCGGTCTGCTCGCGTCCTACGACGCGGAGCGCCGCCCCGTCGCGGAGGCGACCAGCGCCCGCGCCTCCTCGCGCTCGGTCGAGCACAGCCACCCCGGGTACGCCCCCGATCCCGGAGCCGGCGGCCCGGCGGGCCGCAAGGGCGGGATCCTCAACGTGGTGCTGGGCTACCGCTATCCGCGGGGCGCGGTCGTGGACGCCGACGGCACGCAGCCGGTCGTGCCCGACGGGCTGCGGCTGACGGGCGAGCCGGGGACCCGGTCGCCCCACCTGTGGCTGGAGCGCGACGGTGACCGGATCTCCTCACTCGACCTGTACGAGCGGTCCCTGGTGCTCCTGAGCTCCGCGGGCGGCACGGGCGGGTGGCACACGGCGGCGGCGCGCGTGGCGCAGCGGCTGTCCGTCCCGCTCGACTCGTACCGGATCGGTGCGGGACCGGACGCGGAGCTGTCCCCGGCGGCCGGCCCGGACTGGGCGGAGGCCCACGGCGTCACCGCGGAGGGCGCGGTGCTCGTCCGCCCCGACGGGTTCGTCGCCTGGCGGTCCCCGGAGGCCTCCGGGGATCCCGAGACCGCGCTGCGGGAGGCCCTCACGGCGATCCTGGACAAGGACTGAGCCGATGGGCGAGTACGTCGACCTCGCCGGTGTGAGGACCTGGTACGAGACCGAGGGCGACGGCGATCCGCTGGTCCTGCTGCACGGTGGTTTCTGCACCAACGAGACCTGGGGTGCCCAGCGTGCCGACCTGGCCGGGGAGTACCGCCTCTTCCTGCCGGAGCGGCGCGCGCACGGGCACACCCCGGACGTGGCCGGGCCGCTGTCGTACCAGGACATGGCGGACGACACGGTCGCGTTCCTGGAACGGGTGGTCGAGGGTCCGGCGCATCTGGTCGGGTGGAGCGACGGCGGCGTCGTGGCGCTGCTCGTCGCCGCCGCCCGGCCGGACCTGGTCCGCAGGGTCGTCCTGATCGGGGCGACCTTCAGGCCCTCCCCCGAGTGCTTCGCCGAACCAGCCATGCTCGACGCGATGACGTCGGACGGCCCGGACCTCGCGTTCTTCCGCGAGCTGTACGTGGCCGCCACACCGGACGGTGCGGACCACTGGCCGGTGGTGGCGGACAAGATGACCGACATGTGGCGGACCCAGCCGACCCTCACCCCCGAGGACCTGGCGCGGGTGCGGGCGCCCACCCTGGTCATCGCCGGCGACGACGACATGATGACCCTGGAGCACACGATCGCCCTCTACCGCGCGATCCCGGGGTCCCAGCTCGCCGTGGTGCCCGGGGCGTCCCACCTGGTCCCGCTGGAACAGCCGGACCGGGTCAACCGGATGATCCTCGACCACCTGGCGCGGGAGGCGGTGGAGACGATGCTGCCGATCCGGCGCGCGGCGGCGGAGGGCGGGTAGTCACCGCCGGATGCGGGACGCGCCCGTCCCGTCCCTCGCTCCGCCCGGTCCGGGCGGAGGTCGAGGACGGGGCGGGCGGGTTCACCGTCGTCCCGGTCGCGCCGAGCGGGTCGACGGCGCCTCAGGGGGCCGTGCGTACGGGGAAGCTGAAGGTGCGTCCCTGCTCCTTCAGCCAGGGCAGCACCTGCTTCAGGGCGGCGACGGTCTGCGCGCGGTCGCCGCCGCCGTCGTGGAAGAGGATGGTCGGCCCGTTGGAGAGCTCGTTCTTGACGGTGCCGACGATGGCGGCGGTGCCCGGCAGTTCGAAGTCCTTGGTGTCGACGTTCCACCCCAGCGGCCGCATGCCTGCCTGGGCCGCGATCCGCCGGCTGTCGGGGGTGAACGCGCCGCCCGGCGCCCGGTAGTACTCCACCTCGGCTCCCCCGGCCGCGTCCTCGATCATCTTCTTCGCCTCCAGGATCTGCTGCTTCTGGTAGGCGACGGACTTCTTGTCCATGGTGGTGTCGTGGGAGATGGTGTGGTCGCAGAGGCGGTGGCCTTCCGCGACGACCCGCTTGACCAGGTCGGGGTGTTCCCGCGCCCGGGGGCCGACCATGCAGAACACGGCCTTGACGCGGTGTTCCTTGAGGATGTCGAGGATCTGGGGCGTCCACCGGGGGTCGGGGCCGTCGTCGATGGTGATGTTCACGGCCGTACCTCCGGCCTCGGCGGCGTGGGCGATCCCCTCGGGCATCCTCGCCTTCGACGCCGGCGGGGGTGCCTGCCCGGGCTTGCCGTCCCGTTCCGCGGGCGCGGTCCCGTGCGCGCCCGTCCCCGCGCGGGCGGCGGCCTCGGTGTTCGTCAGCGCGGTGGCCCCCCACGCGGCCAGGCATATCCCCACCGCCGACGCCGCCACGGCCATGTGTGCGGTGTACGTGCCCTTCAGCCCCATGTCAGTGCCACTCCTCGTCCGTTCTTGACGCTCTCCCGGAGGGGAGGACGGAGGAGACCACCGCGAGGTTTCACCCGTTCGGCCCTGTTCCGGTCCCGTGACACAAGCGGTGCGGCGGCGCCGTCGTCCCAGGCCGGGTGACCGGGCGTGAAGTGGGGGAGGTCACTCAGGTGTGGTGCTCGCGGGACAGCCGGACGGTGAAGCCCGCCGGGTCGATCGAGCACCGCGGGACGAATCCGACGAGTCGCCCGGCCCGCTCGCCGTAGTCGGCCGCCGCCGCACGTGAGCGCCCAGGGAGAGGAGTCACTAACGGCGGAGACACCACCGCGACACGCGGCGGAAACCGGCCTTCCCTAATTTCTGTCACCCGACAGGTATCGCAGGAACTCGCCTCCGCGACAGGGGACCGCCATGACCGTCACCACCGAACCCACCCCGCCGGCACCGCCCTCGCCCGGCGCCGCGGGCGAGGGCGCGCCCGCGGCGGGCGACGGCTCGCTCGCCGCGTTCGGCTACCCCCAGGAGCTGCGGCGCCGGATGGGGCGGTACGCCTCGTTCGCCGCCGGGTTCTCCTTCATCTCCGTTCTGACCACGGTCTTCCAGTTCTTCTCCCTCGGCTACTCCTTCGGAGGACCGGGCTTCTTCTGGACCTGGCCCGTCGTCCTCGTCGGACAGCTCCTCGTCGCCGCCTGCTTCGCCGAACTCGCCGCCCGGATGCCCATCGCGGGGGCGATCTACCAGTGGGCGAGCCGCCTCGGCACCCCGGCCTTCGGCTGGTGCGCGGGGTGGATCATGGTGATCGGGCGGATCGTGGTCGTGGCGGCCGCCGCGCTCGCCCTCCAGGTCGTCCTGCCGGCCGTCTGGCCGGGCTTCCAGCTCGTCGGCGGGGACCCGTCACCCACGACGACCAGCGGCGCCGCCAACGCCGCCGTCCTCGGCCTCGTCCTGCTGGCGCTCACCACGCTGCTCAACGTCCTGGACAACCGGGCGCTCTCGGCCGTCAACACGGTCGGCGTCACGGCGGAGATCGCCGGTGTCGCCCTGATCGTCACCCTCCTCGCCACCCACGCGGAGCGGGACCCCGGCATCACGCTGCACACCGGCGGCGAGGGCGGACTGATCGCGGCGCTCCTGGTGGGCTCGTTCACCGCCGCGTACGTCCTCATCGGCTTCGAGAGCGCGAGCGAGATGAGCGAGGAGACCGTCGATCCCCGGCGCACCGCTCCCCGTACGACTCTCAGCGCCCTCGCCACGTCCGGCGTCTGCGGCGGCCTGCTGCTGCTCGGCGGGCTGCTCGCCGCGCCCAGCCTCACCGACGGGCGCCTCGCGACCGAGGGCCTGGGGTACGTGCTCACCAGCACCCTCGGCGACGGCCTCGGCAGGATCCTGCTCGCCGACGTGGCCCTGGCCATCTGCGCGGCGACCCTGGCGATCCAGACCTCGGCCACCCGCATGCTCTACTCGATGGCCCGCGACGGCGTCCTCCCGCGTTCGGCGCGGCTGGCCCGGGTGCCACGGCGGACCGGGATGCCCGGCACGGCCGCGGTGGTGGTCGGCGTCTGCGCGGGGCTGCTGCTCCTGCTGAACCTCGCCTCGCCGCAGGCCTTCCTCGCCATCGGCACCACGTGCATCGCGATGGTGTACCTGGCGTACGCGATGGTCACCGTGCCGATGCTGGTCCGGCGACTGAGGGGCGAGTGGCCGCCGCCCACCGACGGCGACCGCGACGAACTCGGCCGGCCGCTGTTCTCCCTCGGCCGCTGGGGACTGCCCGTCAACGTCCTCGCGGTCGGCTACGGGCTCCTCATGACGGTCAACCTCGCCTGGCCGCGCGCCGAGGTGTACGACCCGGAGGGCGGCCACTGGTACTTCCAGTGGTTCACCGTCCTGGTCGTCGCCGTCACGGTCGCGACGGGCGCGGCGTACCGCTCGTACGGGCGTCGCCGGGAGGCCCGTCGGGCGCCCGGGAAGGACGCGTGCCTTCCGGGGTGATCCGCCGTCCGCCGCCGGGTCAGGCATCCGCCGCGAGGAGTCGTTCCCCCTCGCGGCGCAGCCGTGCGAGGGAGCGCCGCGGCACGCCCGCCACCCGTAGCGCCGCGTCGGCCGTCGCCGTCGCCAGGGCGCGCTGGTCGCGGGCGGGGTCGGCGCGCCGGATGAGGATCACGCTCTCGGTGAGGCCGAGGAGGAGGTCCGTGCGGAGCGCCAGGTCGTCGGCGTCGAGCGCCGCTCCCGGCTCCGTGGCGGCCAGCAACTCCCCGTAGCACCGCTTGAGTTCGGATCGGACCCGGTGGAAGGCGGCGAAGCGGTCCGTCCGGACCTCGGGCAGCAGGTAGAGCGCCCCGAGGTTGTGCGGTCCGCCGCAGAGCAGCGCCGCGTCGGAGTGGCACAGGGCCCAGAGCCGCGCCTCGGGGGCCGCCTCCGTACCGGAGACGAGGGCGCGCGCCACCTCCAGGGAGGGGCGGACGGTGCCTTCGAGCAGCTCAGCGAGGATCGCTTCCTTGCCGTCGAAGTAGTGGTACAGGGACGCCTGTCGCAGCCCGGCGCGCTCCGCGATCGTGCGGGTGGAGGTCGCGGTGTAGCCACGGGTGGTGAACAGCTCGGCGGCCGCGGCCAGTACTTCGTCGCGCGGCTCCAGGCCACTGACGGGGCGCTCCTGGACCCGGGGGCGGCCGACTCTTCTGCTGGTGGGCGTGGTCACTCCGTGATCCTCGCACAGGGCCGATGGCTCCCTCCGGGGCGAGTCCCGGGGTGAGTTTCCGGTAACCGACGCGAAACGCTCGGGCAATGGTCGCGAAGCGCCCGCTCCCTAATTTCTGTCGGGCGACAGAAACAACTTCCGACCGGAGGTCGATCCATGGCGACACCGTCAGCGACAGCTTCGACGCACGGGGCGCGCGACCACGCCCGCGCCCAGGAGGGCACCCGGGTCGACGCCATGCCCGTCCTGCCCGCGAGCAGCTGGCCGGCGCCGCCCGAGGGCGTGGCCGCCGGGGACGTCGTGTGGGCCGAGACCGTGGCGGGCGGCGGCTACACCCACAAGGTGCTCGCCCGCGGCACCGAGCTGCGCCTCACCGACCCCACCGGCGACGCCTGCGCGCATCTGCTGCTCCACAGCGCCGACCGCCCCTGGGAACGGCTGAACGTGGCCGACACGGTCAAGGTGCTCTGGAACGCGTACCTCGGCGCGGGCCACCTGCTCCTCTCCGACCAGGGCCGGGTCCTCGCCTCGGTCGTCCGGGACACCTCCGGTCGCCACGACGCCCTCACGGGCACCTCCACCCTCGCGCGCAACACCGCGCGGTACGGGGACGGGACCGCGCACTCCGCCTCGCCTGCGGGACGCGAGCTGTTCAAGCTCGCCGCCCTCAAGAACGGTCTCGCCCCGCGCGACCTCCCGCCGTCCCTCTCCTTCTTCCAGGGCGTACGGATCGCCGAGGACGGCTCCACCGCGTTCACCGGCTCAGCCGGCCCCGGCGGGACCGTCACGCTCCGCGCCGAACAGGACGTCATCGTCCTCCTCGCCAACGTCCCGCACCCGCTGGACCCGCGCCCCGCGTACCGCTGCGGAAACCTCGGCGTCCTCGCCCACCGGGCCCGCCCGACCGCTCCCGGCGACCCGCTGTGGGACGCCACTCCCGAAGGCCGCCGCGCCTTTCTGAACACCGTCGACCACCTCACCGCCCGGGGGCACGCATGACCACCACCGCCACACGGGGCCGCGTCGTCTCCGACACCACCGTCCCCGCCCGCGCCGCCTGGTCGGCGGTCGTCCGCGCGGGCGAGCTGCTGACCATCACCGACCTGCACGGCAACCAGGCCGCCGACTTCCTCCTCTACGACGCGCACGACACCTCCGTGCGTTACAGCGCCCCCGACACGATCCAGGCGCGGGGCGGTCTCTTCCTGACCACCGGCTCGGTGCTCCTGTCCGACGAGCACACCCCGCTGATGACCGTCGTCGAGGACACCTGCGGACGGCACGACACCATCGGCGGCGCCTGCTCCAAGGAGTCCAACACCCTCCGCTACGGCCATCACACCTGGTCGCAGCACGCCTGCGTGGAGAACTTCCTCGCGGAGGGCGCCCGGCACGGACTCGGCAAGCGCGACCTGGTCTCCAACATCAACTGGTTCATGAACGTGCCGGTCGAGAGCGACGGCACCCTCGGCATCGTCGACGGCATCTCGGCCCCCGGCCTGCGGGTCGTGCTGCGCGCCGAGACCGATGTCCTCGCGCTGCTCTCCAACTGCCCGCAGGTCAACAACCCCTGCAACGGCTTCGACCCGACGGCCGTACGGATGACCGTCACCGCACCCGACGACAGCGACGAGGTCTGACCACCATGACGTTCGACACCCTGCTCGTCGCCAACCGGGGCGAGATCGCCGTCCGCGTCCTGCGCACCGCCCGGGAACTGGGGCTGCGCACCGTCGCGGTGTACTCCGACGCCGACCGGGGCGCCGCGCACGTCCGGCTGGCCGACGAGGCCGTCCGGCTCGGCCCCGCGCCCGCCAAGGAGTCCTACCTCGACGCCGACCTGGTCCTGAAGGCCGTCAAGGACACCGGGGCCGGCGCCGTCCACCCCGGCTACGGGTTCCTCTCCGAGGACGCCGGTTTCGCCCGCCGCTGCGCCGACGCCGGCGTCGTCTTCGTCGGCCCCACCCCCGAGCAGCTGGAGCTGTTCGGGGCCAAGCACACCGCGCGCGCCGCCGCCCGGGCGGCGGGGGTGCCGCTCGCCCCCGGCACCGGGCTCCTCCCCGACGTGGACGCGGCCCTGACGGCGGCCGGGGAGATCGGCTATCCGGTGATGCTGAAGGCGACCGGCGGCGGGGGCGGCATCGGCATGCGGGCCTGCCACGGCCCGGCCGAACTCGCCGACGCCTGGGAGCGGGTGCAGCGGGTCGCCGCGGCCTCCTTCTCCTCCGCCGGCGTCTTCCTGGAGCGGCTCGTGGAGCGGGCCCGCCACGTCGAGGTGCAGGTCTTCGGCGACGGGCGGGGCCGGGTCGTCACCTTCGGCGACCGTGACTGCTCGCTGCAGCGCCGCAACCAGAAGGTCCTGGAGGAGGCCCCCGCGCCCGGCCTCCCGGACCGGATCCGCCGCGCACTCGCCTCGGCCGCACGGGACCTGTGCGCGTCGGTGGACTACCGCTCCGCCGGCACCGTCGAGTTCGTGTACGACGCCGCCCGCGAGGAGGCGTACTTCCTGGAGGTCAACACCCGCCTCCAGGTCGAGCACCCGGTCACCGAGGAGATCTACGGCGTCGACCTCGTCGCCTGGATGCTGCGCCTCGCCCAGGGCGACACCGGGGTCGTCACCGAGCCCCCGGCCCCCAGGGGCCACGCCGTCGAGGCCCGGGTCTACGCGGAGGACCCCTCCCGCGACCACCGGCCGAGCGCGGGCCTGCTGACCCGCGTCGCCTTCCCGGCCGGCGTCCGTGTGGACGGCTGGGTCGAGGCCGGTACGGAGGTCACCACCGCGTACGACCCGATGCTCGCCAAGGTCGTCGCGCACGGCGCCGACCGCGCCGAGGCGCTCGACCGGCTCGACAGGGCCCTCGCCGAGACCCGCGTCGACGGCATCGAGACCAACCTCGGCCTGGTGCGCGCCGCACTCCGAGACGCCGACGTGCGCGCCGCCGCCCACTCCACCGCCTCGCTCGCGGCGATCACCGACCCGACGCCGCGGATCGAGGTCGCCGCACCGGGCACCCTGACCACCGTGCAGGACTGGCCGGGACGCGTCGGCTACTGGCAGGTCGGCGTCCCCCCGGGCGGACCGATGGACGACCTCTCCTTCCGGCTCGGCAACACCGCGCTCGGCAACGACGAGGGAGCCCCCGGCCTGGAGTGCACCCTCCAGGGCCCCTCCCTGCGGTTCACCCACCCGACGACGGTCTGCGTCACCGGCGCCCCCGCCCGGGTGACCGTCGACGGCGCCCCCGTGCCGCAGTGGGAGCCCGTCACCGTCGAGGCCGGCGGCACCCTCGCCGTCGGGGCCCCGGACGAACGGGGCCTGCGCACCTACGTGCTGTTCGCGGGCGGACTGGACGTCCCGGAGTTCCTGGGCAGTACGGCCACCTTCACGCTCGGCCGGTTCGGCGGCCACGGCGGCCGCGCCCTGCGCGCGGGCGACGTCCTGCACGGCGGCGAGGCCCGGACGGAGACCTCCGTCGTCCCCCCGGGCGAGCGGCCGGTCCTCGACGGCGTGTGGCGGGTCGCAGCGGTCGAAGGCCCGCACGCCGCACCGGAGTTCTTCACCGAGGACGACATGCGCGACTTCTACGCCGCCGAGTGGAAGGTCCACTTCAACTCGGCGCGCACCGGCGTGCGCCTGGTCGGCCCCAAGCCGCGCTGGGCCCGTACCGACGGCGGCGAGGCGGGCCTGCACCCCTCGAACATCCACGACACGCCGTACTCGGTCGGCGCCGTCGACTACACCGGTGACATGCCCGTCCTCCTCGGCCCCGACGGGCCCTCCCTCGGCGGCTTCGTCTGCCCGGCGACGGTCGTCACCGGACAGCGCTGGAAGCTCGGGCAGCTCCGCCCCGGCGACACGGTCCGCTTCGAGCCCGTCACCGCGGAGGCCGCCGCCGCGCTGCGGCGCGACCCGGCCGCGGCGCCACGCGCCGACCGCGCCGCCGTCGTCGACGGCGGGGTCCTCGCCCGTCTGGAGGAGACCGGAGGCCGCCCCGCGGTCACCTGCCGGCGCAGCGGCGACGACAACCTCCTCGTCGAGTACGGGCCCATGCGGCTCGACCTGGCGCTGCGGATGCGCGTCCACGCGCTCGCGGAGGCGCTGGCCGCGCGCGCCCTGCCCGGCGTCGTCGACCTGACCCCGGGCATCCGCTCGCTCCAGATCCGGACGGACCCCGACGTGCTGCCCCAGCACGAACTCCTCGGGACCGTGCTGCGCGTGGAGGAGGAACTCCCCGCCACCGACGAGCTGGTGGTGCCCAGCAGGACCGTGCACCTGCCGCTGTCCTGGGACGACCCGGCGACCCGCGAGGCCATCGCCCGCTACGTGGCGGGCGTCCGCGACGACGCCCCGTGGTGCCCGTCGAACATCGAGTTCATCCGCCGCGTCAACGGCCTGGAGACGGCCGAGGACGTGTACCGCACCGTCTTCGACGCCGAGTACCTGGTCCTGGGCCTGGGCGACGTGTACCTGGGCGCGCCCGTCGCCACTCCCCTGGACCCCCGGCACCGCCTGGTCACGACCAAGTACAACCCGGCCCGCACCTGGACCGCGGAGAACTCGGTCGGCATCGGCGGCGCGTACCTGTGCGTGTACGGCATGGAGGGGCCCGGCGGCTACCAGTTCGTCGGCCGCACCACCCAGGTGTGGTCGGGGTGGCGGCAGCGCGGCGCGTTCGAGCCGGGCAAGCCCTGGCTGATGCGCTTCTTCGACCGGATCAGGTGGTACCCGGTCGGAGCCGACGAACTCCTGGAGCTGCGCGCGGACATCATCTCGGGCCGGTTCGTGCCGAAGACCGAGGAAGGGACCTTCTCTCTCGCCGCGTACCGGGGCTTCCTCGCCGAGAACGCGGCGTCGATCGCCGCCTTCCGGGCACGGCAGGGTGCCGCGTTCGGCGCCGAGCGCGACGCCTGGGAGGCCGCGGGCGAGTTCGCCCGCGCGGAGGCGGCCGCCGTGGTGGCGCCGCCGGCCGCCGACATCGAGGTGCCCGCGGGCGGGAGGCTGGTCGAGGCCGAGTTCACCGCCTGCGTCTGGCAGGTCAACGTCGAGGTCGGCGACCGGGTGTCGGCGGGGCAGCAGCTGATCGCCCTGGAGGCGATGAAGATGGAGGCGCCGGTACCGGCGCCCGCCGACGGTGTCGTCGCGGAGATCCTGATCAAGCCGGGAAGCCAGGTCGAGGCGGGCGCCGCGCTCGTCGTCCTCGCCCCCGCCGAGACCGCGGAGGTGGTCGCGTGAGCGGCGCGGTGGAACGGGTACGGGCGGCGTACGCCCGGATCGACCAGGTCGACCGGCCCGAGGTGTGGATCGATCTGCGCCCGCGGGAGGAGGCGGAGGCGGAGGCCGCCGCGGTCGACGCGAGGGTCGCGGCCGGTGAACGGCTGCCGCTGGCCGGAACCGTGTGCGCCGTCAAGGGCAACATCGACGTCGCCGGGCTCCCGACCACCGCGGGCTGCCCTTCGTACGCGTACCGGCCGGACGCCGACGCCCCGGCGGTGGCGCGTCTGCGGGCGGCGGGCACCGTGGTGCTCGGCACCACGAACCTCGACCAGTTCGCGACCGGCCTGGTCGGCACACGCAGCCCGTACGGCGCGGTCCGCAACGCCGTCGACCCCGCGTACGTCTCCGGCGGCTCCTCCTCCGGCTCGGCGGTCTCCGTCGCGCTCGGCCTGGTGGACCTCGCGCTCGGCACCGACACCGCGGGATCGGGCCGGGTCCCGGCCGCCTTCAACGGCGTCGTCGGTCTCAAGCCGACCATCGGCCTGGTCCCGACCGAGGGCGTCGTCCCGGCCTGCGCGTCGCTCGACTGCGTGACGGTCTTCGCCCGCACGCTCCCGGAGGCCGAGCGGGCCCTGTCGTTCCTGGCGGCGCCCTCGGGGCGCGCCCTCCCCGCCCTGGCGCAGCGCCGCCCGGGCCCCTGGCGGATCGCCGTGCCCGACGTCCGGCAGCTGGGCGAGCTGGACGAGGGCTGGGCGGAGGCGTTCCGGTCGGCGGCGGCCCGGCTCGCGGACGCGGGCGCCGCGATGCTCCCCGTCGACCTGGCCCCTTTCACCGAGGCCGCCGCGATGCTGTACGAGGGTGCTTTCGTCGCCGAGCGCTACACCGCCGTCGGCCCCTTCATCGAAGGGCACGCGGGCGCGCCGGACCTCGACCCCACGGTGGCCGGGATCGTCTCCGGGGCCCGGGACGTCCCGGCCCACCGCCTCTTCGCCGACCGTCGGACGCTGTCCTCCCTCCGGACGAGGGCGCTGGCCTCCCTGGGCGACGCGGACGCGCTGCTGCTGCCGACGACACCGGGCCACCCGACCCTCGCGGAGGTGGCGGCGGACCCGCTGGGCGCGAACGCCCGGCTCGGCCGCTTCACCAACGCGACGAACCTCTTCGATCTGGCGGCGGTCGCCGTCCCGGCGGGCGAGGTGAACGGGCTGCCGTTCGGCGTGACGCTGATCGGCCCGGCGTTCACGGACGAACGGCTCGCGCGCCTCGCCCGCCTGCTCACCGCACCGCCGACGCGGCTCGCGGTGGTCGGCGCGCACCTGTCCGGGCAGCCGTTGAACGGGCAGCTGCTGTCCCTGGGCGGCCGCCTGGTCCGTACGACCACGACCGCCCCCGCCTACCGGCTGTACGCCCTGGACACGGTGCCGCCCAAGCCGGGCCTCGTCCGGGTCCGCGAGGGTGGCGCCGCGATCGAGACGGAGGTGTGGCAGCTGCCCGCCGAGGGCCTCGGCGCACTCCTCGCGGCGCTGCCCCGCCCGATGGCGCTCGGCCGCGTGGAACTCGCGGACGGCGGCTCGGTCGCCGGCTTCCTCTGCGCGCCCGAGGCCCTCGACGGCGCCCGCGAGATCACGGCATACGGCGGCTGGCGCGCCGCTCTCCCCGCGCTGGGGGACCGCGCCGGCTCCGGCACGGTCCCCGGCGGGGGCGTCGTCGGCCTCTAGTCGTGTTCCGAGGTCTGTTCCTCCCGGCCCACGCCGGGGCGCTGGCGCTTGGCGCGGTGACCGGCCGCGCCTTCCCGGTCGGTGTCACCCGCACGGGAGGTGACGGCCTCCTCGGCCTCCTCGCGCGCCTTCCGGTCGCCGCTCTCGCCTTCCGCGTGCGCCGGGGTGGTCCGGGCGGGGCGGTCGTACCGCCGCTCGTTCTCGTTCATCGTCTCCTCATTCCGTCGTGTACGGCCGCCGCTCACCGGTCCGGCCGGTCCTCCGGTGCCGTCCAGGAGTCCCGCTTCGCCTCGGCCGCCGGTGGCTGGGCGACGGGGGCGGACGCGCGGCGGCGGGCCACACGCCGTGAGCCCCACCAGAAGGCGGCGACGAGCAGGAGCGCCACCACCACCCCGATGAGCATCAGCAGGAGCGCGGGCGACCCTTCGGCGGCCAGCGCGGGGGCGGAGAGAGTCGCGACATGCATGGAGCACCTTCCTGTCGTGACGGACGAAACGGATCAAACCGTCTGGCTCCTCCGGCTACCCCCTCGTCGGGGAATCAATCACCCGTCCCCCGTGCAGACTCATGACCAGGTCGCGGGGCAGCCCATGGGTGTCGTGGAGATGGCGCAGGTCGTCCTCCTCCAGCGGGCGCCGGAACCGGGGGCGGGCGAGGACCCGCCGACCGCGTTCGAGGAGACGCGTGAACCGGCGTTCCTCGTCGAGCAGCGTCCCGCGGACCTCTCCCGGGTCCACGTCCTGCCGGAAGTGGTCCAGGGTGTGGCCGATCAGCTCGGCCGGCAGGTCTTCCAGCGTGCGGGTGGGGTCCTCGCGCCACAGCACGGTGAGCACCCGGCGGACCAGGCGGCGCAGCACGTACCCCTGCCCGGTGTTGCCCGGGCGCACCCCGTCGCCGATCACCACGACGGCCGACCTCAGATGGTCGTAGGTCACGCGCAGGGACGGCTCGTCCAGCGGCCACAGCGGGGGGACGAGCCGGCGCCAGGGGTCGAAGACGTCGCACTCGTACACGGACCGCTTCCCCTGGAGCAGGGAGGCGAGCCGCTCCAGGCCGAGGCCGGTGTCGATGTTGCGCTGGGGCAGCGGAACGAGGGTGCCGTCGTCGAGGCGGCGGTGGCGCATCATCACGTGGTTCCAGACCTCCACCCAGCGGTCGTCCTGGGTGGGTGTCGAACGGGGCGGGGTGTCCCCGCTCCACAGGAAGATCTCCGAGTCGGGGCCGCAGGGACCCGTCGGCCCGTTGGACCACCAGTTGTCGCGCACGGTGAGCTCGACCGGGACGCCGCGGCGCTGCCAGAGCTCCAGGGAGGCCTCGTCCGGGCCCGTCCGGTCGTCGCCGCCGAACACGGTGGCGTGGAGGAGGCCCGGATCGATGCCGAGCCCCTCGGTGAGCAGGCCGTATCCCCAGTCGAGGCTCTCGGGGCCCTCGTAGTCGCCGAGCGACCAGGTCCCGAGCATCTCGAAGACGGTCAGATGGGTGGCGTCGCCGACCTCGTCCAGGTCCGTGGTCCGCAGACAGCGCTGGACGTTGACGAGACGTCTGCCGTACGGGTGGGGGCGCCCCTCCAGGTACGGGGTGAGGGGGTGCATGCCGGAGGTGGTGAAGAGCACCGGGTCGCCGGTCGGGGGCAGGAGCGTCGAGCCGGTGACGCGGCGGTGGCCGCGCTCCTCGAAGTACTCGACGAACGTGCGGGCGATGTGTTCGGTCTTCATGGGGTGACTCCTGTGCGTGACGGCGGGGAGGCACCGGAGAACGGACCGGCACGGGCGTCGTACGGGGCGGAGAAGCCACGGAACCACCGGCGGGCCGTTTCCGGTCGCCAGTGGGAAGGGGGAAGGTCAGACGGCGGCAACCGGCGAGCTGGTCGCTCGCGCGGTGGCGGTGAGGTTTCGGCCGGTGACGTTCATGGGAGCGACGATAGCCCGTCCCCGTCCGGCGGGCACGCGGTTTACCGCCCCGCCCCACCTGGCCCCGCCCCACCTGGCGACGCCCGGCCCGGCGACCGGACCGGCGAGGCCCTCGCCCGTCCGCGCGATCATGACCCTCGTTCGGGTGGATCTTTCTCTCGTAGGGGGAACTGCGCTGGTCAGATGGGGTGAAAGGGGCGCGTGGCTCGTTTCCTGGCACCGGGAGGAAGGCGTTGATGGGGATGTGAGCACCTCAAGCACCGCACCGATACTGTCCGACACTCTCGTGATCGATGCCCTTCCCTCCGTGCACGACTCGGGCGCGGACACCGCGCCCGGCGTCATACTCATCCGTTCCTGCACCACGCTCGGCCCCACCCTGGTCGTCCAGGTCGCCGGGGAGGTCGACCGCTTCAGCTCGGCCCCGCTACGGGCGCTCCTGGCCTCGGCGGCCGCCGACGGCTACACCGGTCTCGTGCTGGACACCTCCCTGGTCACCTTCTGTGATTCGGGGCTCCTCGCCGCCGTCGCCTGGTGGCCCCGGAAGGGACGCCGTCTGCGGCTCGTCAACAGCTCCCGGGCCGTGAGACACCTCCTGGCGGCGGCCGCGGTGTCACGGCGTTCGGCCCGGCGGGGCTCACCGGCCGCGGCGGCCGCCTCCGACCGCGCGGCGCTCCCGCTCGTGGGCTCCCCGGCTTAGCGGACCGGCGGGGGCGCCTCTCGCGGGAGCCCACCGGTCCCGGCCGCCACCACGGCCGGGGCCGGTGGCCGCGCATCTACTTGCACATCCGGATTCCGCGTGCATGCTGCGCCGGGAACGCTTCCGGTGCATGCTGTGGACCAAGGGGCGTCGAATGGGTGTCGGGAGGCCGAAAGAGTGTACGGCGGCAGCAGAAAGCGACTCCTGACCAGCCGGGCCTCGGCCGGGAGGAGCGCGGCGGCGCATCGCTCGGCCGCCGCCCGTCGACGTCTCGACCGGAGCGGCGGCGGTGACTCCGTCGACCGGCTCACCACCCGCGGCCGACTGGCCTGGCTGAATACCGCGACCGCCCGGATCGGCACGACCCTGGACCTGGAGCGCACCGCCCAGGAACTGGCCGAGTTCACCGTGCCCGACCTGGCCGACGGCGCCGCCGTCGACATCCTGGAGAGCATCCTGCGGGGTGACGAGGGCTCGCGGTGGACGGGCACCGGTGTCCCCTTGATGCGGGCCACCGCGCTCTGCGCCGTGGAGGAGCTGTCCTCGCTCGAGCCCACACCGGTGGGCGAGACCTTCGTCCGGGCCGAGCAGCAGCACGAGACGCTGCTCCACCGGTACTGCCTGCGGCAGGGCAGGTCGGTCCTGCTCAGCCGGATGCGGAACGACGACTTCATCAGGGTCGCCCCGACCCCGAGCGCCGCGGCGCAGATGCGTGCCGCCGGGGTCCACAGCTACATGGCGGTGCCGCTGATCGCGCGCGGGCTGCTGCTCGGCAGCGCGGACTTCGTCCGGGGCCCCGGATCGCCGCCGTTCTCCGCCACGGACCTGGCGCTCGCGGAACAACTGGCCTCGCAGGCAGCCGTCTTCATCGACAACGCCCGGCTGTACGGCCGCGAGCGGGAGCACGTCGTGTCGTTGCAGCGCAGCCTGCTGCCGCGCGCGACCCCCGTGACGCCCGGACTGCGGGTGCACGCCGAGTACGCGCCGTCGACGGCGCACCAGGGGGTGGGCGGTGACTGGTACGACGTCATGGCCCTGCCCGGCGGGCGCACGGCCCTCATGGTGGGCGACGTGATGGGGCACGGTCTGTCGGCCGCCGCCACCATGGGCCGCCTGCGGACGGTCGCCCGCACCCTGATGACCCTGGACATGGCCCCCGAGCGCGTCCTGGCCCGGCTCGACCTCGCCACCCGCGACCTGGAGGACGAACAGGTCGCCACCTGTCTCTACGCCGTCCACGACCCGGCGGACTCCAGCTACGTGCTGGCCAGTGCCGGACACCTGCCGCCGCTGCTCCTCGACGGGCGGGGCTCGGCCGATTTCGTCGGCCTCCCGGTCGGCGCGCCGCTCGGTGCGGGCGTGATCCCGTACGACCCCGTCCGGCTGCGGGTGCCGGAGGGCGGCGACCTGGTCATGTACACGGACGGTCTCGTCAAGTCCCGCCACGCGGACCTGGACCACCAGCTGGACCGGCTGCGCACGGCGGCCCGCGACCTCGCGCCCGAGGCGCTCGAAGGGGGCGGCCTGGTGGAGTGCGCGCCGGCCGGCGCCGCCCGTTTCGACGAGGCCGTGCTCCTCACCGCGACGACCACCAAGGAGGGCGCCGCCGACCTCCAGGTGTGGCACCTGCCGAGGGAGGGGCGCGCCGCGTCCGTCGCCCGGGGCCTGGTCAGGGACCAACTCGCCGCGTGGCGGCTCACGGAGCTGGTGGACGTGTGCGAACTGGTCGTCTCCGAACTCGTGGGCAACGCCCTGCGCTACGGCAACGGCCCCGGTGAGCTCCGGCTGCTCCGCGGCGAACGCCTCGTCGTGGAGGTCTCCGACACGGGCCCCGACCTGCCCCAGATCCAGCACGCGGAGCTGAGCGACGAGGGCGGTCGCGGCCTCCAGCTCATCAACATGCTCTGCCGCAGATGGGGTTCCTGCCGGACGGCCACCGGCAAGGTGGTCTGGGCGGAGCAGAACCTGCCGGGCTGAGGCCGCACCGCCCCGACGGGCCCGTCACGTGCGGGCGGGCGCCCACGCCGCTTCGCCGGGACGACCGCTCGCCGGGGACTCCTCGACCGCCGGCGCGGTGGCGACGCGGGGCAGGGCGTACGGATGGCGCCGGGCGAGCCAGGCGACCAGCTGCTCCCGTACGGC
Organism: Streptomyces sp. Qhu_M48; assembly: GCF_051305195.1. Classification (NCBI taxonomy): domain Bacteria; kingdom Bacillati; phylum Actinomycetota; class Actinomycetes; order Kitasatosporales; family Streptomycetaceae; genus Streptomyces; species Streptomyces sp. Qhu_M48. Next base: position 4,604,412 of record NZ_CP195432.1, read on the forward strand.
GCACCGGGTCGTCCACAGGTCGTCGGCGTCCTTCGCCGTGACGACGGCGCGGACCGTGATGCCGGTGGGCGTGGTGTCGGTGACGGCCAGGTCCCAACTCCGGCCGTCCCAGGTCGGGCAGGCGTCGAGGATCGCGCGCAGCTCCGCACGCATCAGGGACACGGGAGTGGAGTGGTCGCAGTGGACCATGACGGTGCCGGTCATCTCGATGCCGCCGCGGGACCAGTTCTCGAACGGGCGGGCCGTGAAGTACGAGACGGGCATGGTGACCCGCCGCTCGTCCCAGGTGCGGACCGCGAGGAACGTCAGCGTGATCTCCTCCACGGTGCCCCATTCGCCGTCGACCACCACGGTGTCGCCCAGGCGGACCATGTCGCCGAACGCGATCTGGAAGCCGGCGAAGAGGTTGCCGAGGGTGGACTGGGCGGCCACGCCCGCCACCACGCCGATGATGCCGGCCGAGGCGAGGAGCGAGGTGCCCAGGGCACGGAAGTTCGGGAAGGTCACCAGCATGACGGCGACGGCCAGGACTCCGACGGCCACGGTCACGACCCGCATGATCAGGGTGACCTGGGTGCGGACGCGGCGCACCTTGGCCGCCTCGCGGCTGCCTGCCGCGTAGCGCGCGTAGCTCGACTCGACGACGGCCTCGACGATACGGATCGCGAGCCAGGCGCCCGCGCCGATCAGCACGAGCAGCAGCACGTGCCCGATCAGCGCCTGGTGTTCTCGCAACGGGGGCCAGTCGATCGCCCGGTGGGAACTGCGGAGCAGGGCCGCGAACAGCACGATCTGGAACGCGGTGCGGCAGCGGCGCAGCAGGCCCCACAGCGGGGTCTCGCGGTGGCGGGAGTCCGCGCGGCGCAGCAGGAGGTCGGCGAGCAGGCCGCCGGCGACGGTGACCAGGAGCGAGCCGCCCACGACGACGATCAATCGAAGAACGCTGTCCATGTCTCCTCGGCAAGGGTGTCGGATGGGTACAGCTCCTCGCCTGCCCAGCTTCGGCGCGGGAAACCGGCATCGGTCCCGGCACGGCGTACCGGGTCGGCGCCGGACGGCCCCCGTGGTCCACGCGCCGCCCGCCGTGTCGCCCGCTGCCGAAGGGCCACCCGCCCGATCCCCCGTACTGTTGCCGTGATCACCATCGGAACGACGACACACGGGGCACTCATGACCATCCACCGTCCGGGAGTACCGGAGGACCTTCCGCCGGGCGAGGCGCTCTGGGCCCGGTGGGCCCTGCTCGCCGCCGTCGACGCGACCACCGAGGACGAGCGGCGCGGGAGCGGCTACCGCACCGGTCTCTGGATCGACGACGAGGGACTCCACCACGACGACTCCGGCTGCACCTGGTGGACCCTGTCCCGCAGGGGCGAGGGCCGGTTCGTGCTCTACGGCGAGGACGAGTCGAGCGGGGTGAAGTGGCACGAGCCGCCGATCGACATGCTGGCCGGGGGCCCGGAGTGGCTCCCCTACGGGGAACTGCGCGACCGGCTCCAGGGGAACGAACTGGGCTGTGTGTACTGGTACGAGAACGGTGCCTGGGCCCGTGCTCCGTACCCCGAGGACCTCGACGACGACGGCCTGGACTGCGGCCTGACCGGCTTCGTGGACCGGGAGCAGGTGCTCGGCGCGCTCTCGGACCGCGTCGACGCCACGACCGGCGGGCCGGGCGCGGACGCGCTCCTGAGCGACGCCGAGGCACAGCGCCTCGACCCGGCGCTCCTGCTGGACCGCCTGCTTCCGTCCCATCCCGAGGAGCCGCTGGACCTGCCGGCCGTCGCCAGGGCTCTCGCCCTCGCGGATCTCGGCCCCGGCACGCCCGGCCCCACGGGCCCGGTCGTGGTCCTGCCGACCGGAGGCACCAGGTGACCCCGCAGGTGGGCCGGCGCGTGAAGCTGGCGGTGGAACTCGAATGGCCGGGTCAGGTCGCCCTGGCCGCGGAGTCCCCGGCGGAGCCGGGCGCCGTCGTCGGGTACCTGTCCCTGGCGGCGGGCACCGAGGGCATCGTTGAGCGGGTGGACGTCGACCGGCCCCGGAGCCAGGAGGTCCGCGAGTACGAACGGCTCAAGTCCCTCCTGGACGACTTCGGCCACCAGATGCCGTCGGGAAGCAGGGGGCAGCTGGAGGAGCGGATCGGCGCGCTCGAACCCGAGTGGCTCGCCCACCAGGAGCGCGGTCTCCTGGCGACCCTCCGGGTCCGCCTCGACAACGGGTTCGTCCTCCGCGACATGCCCGAGGACGTGTTCACCGACGTCTGACGAGGAGTCCGGCCGGGCCTGCCGGCTGGCCAGGGGTCCGGCCGGCCCCCGCCCTCTGACGAGGGGTCCGGCGGCACGCGGGTCAGGGGCCTCCCTTCGGCGCCGGTCGCCGGATCAGGTACGCGGCGGCGGAGACGACCAGCACCAGCATGCAGCCGATGAAGACGAGGCCCGCGCCTTCGAGGCCGAGCGGATCGGCGAGCAGACCCACGCCGATCACCGGGATCGAGATGCCCGTGTACGCGACCACGAACAGGGCCGAGATCACGGCGGCACGCCGGTCCGCCGGAGCCGCCGCCGCGACGGAGGACAGGGCCGCGCGGAAGGCGAGGCCCTGTCCGACGCCGCCGACGACGGCGGAGAGGACGATGAACACCAGGAGGTCCGTGGCGAGCGCGACCCCGAGGAGGACCAGGCCGGCGAAGAGCACGGCGCAGCCCAGGGGCAGGGAGCGCCTCACCCCGACGCGGTCGACGGCCAGCTGTCCGGCCGTCGAGGCGAAGAAGGCCAGTGCCACCACCAGGCCGCTGACGGCGTGGTTGTCCACGTGCAGGAACCGGGCGAGGAACGCGGGACTGACCGAGGTGAACACCCCGAAGAGGGCGAACCCCGCGAACGAGGCGATCGCCGCGGGCACGAACACCCCCCTCACCTGCGGGGGCAGGGCGGGCCGCCGCGGCCGGACGGCGGACAGTCCCCGGCGCTCCCGCACGGTCTCGGGGAGCCACAGCAGTACGACGAAGCCGATGGCGACGAGGGCGAGGTGGACGGCGAAGGGGAGCAGGAGCGGCTCGGGGGCGTACTCCGCGAGCAGCCCGGCGAGCAGGGGGCCGCAGCCGAGCCCGCCCATGTTGGCGGCCGTCGCGACGAACGTCGCCCGGGACGCGCCTCCGCGCGGGGCGAGTTCCATGACGTACGCGGTCGCGGCGCCGGTGAACAGACCGGCCGAGAGGCCCGAGAGCAGGCGTCCCGCGTAGAGCCGGCCCAGGGAGTCGGCGACGAGGAAGCAGACGGCGCTGGCCGCCGAGAAGCCCAGGCCCCAGAGGAGCGTCGGGCGTCGGCCGATGGTGTCCGAGGCGTTGCCCGCGAGGAGGAGGACGCCGATGACCCCGAAGGCGTACACGGCGTACACGACGGTCACGGTCAGCTCGGAGAACCCGAACTTCTCCTGGTAGAGGGGGTAGAGCGGGGTCGGCAGCGTGGTGCCGGCCATGCATACGACGAACACGGCCCCGGCGAGCAGGCACCGCAGCCAGCCTTGACGCTCAGCTTCCATGCAGCGGACCGTAACCCCGGGGGCCGCCGCCCCGGTGGCACGAACTGCGGCGACCGCGAGAACGTCACCCGCCTCGCCCCGACGACGGCGAAGACCGCCCCGTAGAGCCGCGTCCGGCGGCGCTGGACCGGCCGGGCGCCGAACCGGTGTGGGACGCCCCCGCCCCGGGGGACGGTCGTGCGTATATCCCGTGCGGTGCGGGTCGGTGGCGGGGCAGACTCACCGCATGGTGGACCTGACGCGTGGCACGGCGGAGATCGGGACGTTCCGGGACGCGGTCGACCGGTGGGCGGCCGGCGGTCCCGGCGGACCGCCGGGTGAGCTGGCCGCGCGCCTCGGACTGCGCACGGCCGTCCTGCTCGAAGGCCCCAGTGACCTCGCGGCCGTCGAGACCCTGGCCGCGCGGCTCGGGAGGGACCTGGTCGCCGAAGGGGTGTGCGTGGTGTCGATGGGCGGCGCGATGAACGTCGCCCGCTACGCCGGCCTGCTCGGCCCGCCCGGTCTCGGCCTGCGGCTGACGGGACTGTGCGACGAGCGCGAGCGGCGCTACTACGACCGTGGTCTGGAGCGCGCCGGGGCGTCGGACGGGCGGTTCTTCGTCTGCGCGGCGGACCTGGAGGAGGAGCTGATCCGCGCGCTCGGGACGGAGGCGGTCGAGGAGATCGTCCGGGTCGAGGGCGACCTGCGTGCCTGGCAGACCTTCCTGAGCCAGCCCGCGCAGCACGGTCGGCCCCGGCAGCAGCAGCTGCGGCGCTTCCTCGGCACGAAGAAGGGCCGCAAGATCCGCTACGGCCACCTCCTGGTGGCGTCCCTCGACCCCGGACGCGTACCGGCCCCGCTCGACGACCTCCTGACGAGCCTGTGACCGGGAGCCGGCGGCGCGGGTGAGTCGTTCCTGGCGGCATGGCTCCGACCCAGCGGATCGATCCTGGCGGCGGGGCGAGGCCCGAGCAGGTAGTTCCGGACGGGAGGGCGCGGTCCCCGCCGCTCGTTCCGGCGGCCCGGTCCCGGCCGACGGCGGTCAGCGGCGGTCGGCCGCCCTGTCGAGTTCCTCGTCGAGGGCCATCGCCGCCGTGATGAGGGCGAGATGGGTGAAGGCCTGCGGGAAGTTGCCGAGTTGCTCGCCGGTCGGTCCGATCTCCTCGGCGAAGAGCCCGACGTGGTTGGCGTACGTCAGCATCTTGTCCATCGCGTACCGCGCCTGATCGAGGCGGCCGGCGCGGGCGAGGGCTTCGACGTAGAGGAAGCTGCAGAGCGAGAAGGTGCCCTCGGAGCCGCGCAGTCCGTCGGGGGACGCCTCGGGGTCGTAGCGGTAGACGAGGCTGTCGGTGACGAGGACACGGTCCATGGCGTCCAGGGTGGACAGCCATGCGGGCGCCTTCGGGGAGATGAAGCCGACCAGGGGCATCAGCAGCAGGGAGGCGTCGAGCACGTCGCTGTCGTAGTGCTGGACGAACGCGCCGAGTTCGGGGTTCCAGCCGCGTTCCATCACCTGGACCAGGATCGCGTCGCGCTGCGCGGTCCAGCGGGGCACGTCGGCGGGGCGGGCGTACTGGGTGGCGAGGCGGATGCCCCGGTCGAGGGCGACCCAGCACATCACCCGGCTGAACGTGAAGTCCTGGCGGCCGCCCCGGGTCTCCCAGATGCCCTCGTCGGGACGGTCCCAGCTGTCGGCGAGCCAGTCGAGGACCCCGGTGATCCCCTTCCACCCCTCGTAGCCGGCCAGCTCGGCCAGGTCCGGGGAGTGGGTCATCGCGTAGGCGAACTCGCCGTAGATGTCGAGCTGCAACTGGTCGGCCGCCCCGTTCCCGGCCCGTACGGGGAAGGAGTCGCGGTAGCCGGAGAGGTGGTCCAGGATCTCCTCGGACAGCTCGGGGTCACCGTCGATCCGGTACATGATCTGCATCGGTTCGCTGCCGGGCGGGCGCGGTTCGCGGAAGCGGTCGCCGAGCCAGCGACGGAAGGCGTCGGCCTCCTCCACGTATCCGAGATCGAGGAGGACGCGCACGGAGAGGGAGGCGTCGCGGATCCAGGTGTAGCGGTAGTCCCAGTTCCGCTCGCCGCCGACCTGTTCCGGGAGCCCCATGGTGGCGGCGGCGATCGGCGCGCCGGTGGGGGCGTAGATGAGCAGTTTGAGGGTGATGGCCGAGCGGTTGACCATGTGCTGCCAGCGGCCCTGGTAGCGGCACCGGCGGATCCACCGGTGCCAGAACGCGTGGGTCTCCGCCATCGCCGCCCGCACCGAGTCCTCGGTGAGCGGTTCGGGGCCGGTGCCTCCCGGGGAGCAGGTCTCCAAGGCGATTCCGGCGGTCCCGCCCTGCCGGAGGGTGACGGTGGCGTGGACGTCCCTGCCGTCGCCCTCCAGGGGGACGGAGCTCCACAGGTGGACGTCGAGGCCGGGGCCGTGGAAGGTGGCGGCGGCGCCGTCGAGGGTGAGGGTGTGGGGGGCACGGCCGTAGTCGAAGCGCGGCCGGCACCGCACGTCGAAGGTGAGGGTCCCGCGCACCACGCGCAGGGCCCGCACCAGGCGGTGGCGGTCGGTGGGGACCTCCGGCCGGTCGCTCACCGGCATGAAGTCGACCACCTCGCCCACCCCTTCAGGGGTGAGGAACCTGGTGATCAGGACGGCCGTGTCGGGCAGGTAGAGCTGTTGGACGGTCACGTCGTCGCCGACGGGGGCGATGGTGAAGTGGCCGCCCCGTTCCTGGTCGAGCAGCGAGGCGAAGATGCTCGGCGAGTCGAACCGGGGAGCGCAGAACCAGTCGACGGCGCCGTCGGCGGAGATCAGGGCGGCCGTCTGCAGGTCGCCGATGAGTCCGTGGGCTGCGATCGGGGGGTACTCGGGCACGAGGGACCTCGATTCTCCCGCGGCTCCGGCCCTTCGGCGCCACTCCTCGCTCCACGCAACCCGCCGTCCGCCGGCGCGGCAAGGCGGCGGGACCGGCCGGGTGAACGCCGTCGGCTCCCGTGTGGCCGGTGTGCACTCCCTTTCCGCCGGTCCGACCAGTCGGTATGTTGCTCGCGACCGTCGAGCACCCCTGGAGGACGCCATGCCCGAACCAGAACCGGACCGTTCACCCGCCCCCGCCCTCGAAGGCCACTGCGACCCGCGCTTCGCCGCCGTCCGTGACGCCTTCGAGGCCAACTTCCGTACGAGGGAGGAGCTCGGGGCCGCGGTGACGGTCCAGGTCCACGGCGAGACCGTGGTCGACCTCTGGGGCGGCTGGGCCGACGCCGCCCGCACGCGCCGCTGGGAGCGCGACACCGTCGTCAACGTCTGGTCCACGACCAAGGGAGTGACCGCGCTCTGCGCCCACCTCCTCGCGGACCGCGGCCTGCTGGACCTGGACGCGCCGGTCGCCTCCTACTGGCCCGAGTTCGGCGCCGGAGGGAAGGAGGCCCTCCCCGTACGCCACCTCCTCTCCCATCGCGCGGGGCTGGCCGGGCTGCGCGAGCCGCTCCCGCTGGCGGAGTTCTACGACTGGGAGGTGACGACGGCCCGGCTCGCGGCGACGGAGCCGTGGTGGGAGCCGGGCACCCGCTCCGGCTACCACGCCATGACGTACGGCTTCCTCGTCGGCGAGGTGATCCGGCGGATCACCGGACGGCTGCCCGGCGCCTTCCTCCACGACGAGATCACCGGGCCGCTCGGCATCGACTTCACGATCGGCCTCCCGGAGAAGGAGGCGGACCGGGCGGCCGAGCTGGTGCACCCCCGCCCGCCGCAGGCGGGTGGACAGGAGGCGGCCTTCGCCCAGTGGGAGCCGGTGGCGCTGGCCGCCCTGGCCAACCCGCCGGTCGGCGCCGCCCAGGCCAACAGCCCGGAGTGGCGTGCCGCCGAGCTGCCGGCGGCCAACGGCCACGGGACGGCCCGGGCGGTCGCCCAGCTGTACGGCGTCTTCGCCGGGCGGGGCCGGTCCGGCGGGCACCGGGTCCTCTCCGAGTCGGCCGCGGAACGGGCCCGCGAGGGTCAGGGGGCCTGCCGGGACCTGGTCCTGGGCGCGGGCCACGGCCACGAGACGGAGTGCGCCCTCGGCCTCTGGCTCAGCGGCCCCCACGGGTCCTACGGCCCCAATCCGCGAGCGGTCGGCCACGACGGCTTCGGCGGCTCCTGCGGTCTCGCGGACCCGGAGTCGGGGGTCTCGCTGGGATACGTGATGAACCGAATGGGCCCGAACATCGCGGACGACCCCCGGAAAATGGCGCTGATCGACGCGGTCTACGGGGCTCTCTGACGAGATCCGGACACCCGGTCGGCCGGGACGGAAGGGAAGGATCGAGGCATTGAGGGGCGTCCGCCCCCGCGCCACGGGACCGGCGGTCGCCCCTCCCTCCGCCCCAGCAGGCACGTCCGACCGGCCCGGCCCGGCCTGAGGACGCGGTCGGTTCTGTGCGCCCGCTACCGCTCCGCCGACCGGGCCGGTGCCCCCGTCCGCCGGGCCGGGACCGCGTCACGGGCGGGGACACCGGATCAAGGCGACGGCGGACCGCTCCGGCGGTTGAACTGGTGAAACGGGACAGCCCCTTCCGCTTCCTCCGCCGCACCCGAGGCACCGCGCCCCCTGTCGCCAGAGCGTCCTGAAAAGGCATCGGTAATTTGCCGTAAGCGTTTGCACGACCCCGCGCCGCCCCGCCCGCCAGGGGCACCCCGCCGGGCCCACCCGGAACCCGCCACGGCCACGGCCGGCGGAACGCGCGTAGATCGGCCGAAAGGCGTCCTTGCCGCGGAGTGGGCCCGGATTCGAGGATTCCCCCTGTCGGATTTGACAGGTCCATGTCGATCACCCACTCGTCCGGACCCGTCCGCTCCGCGCCGAGGGATCGCCCACCCAGCGATTCCCCCCACTCCCCCACCGGAGGATCAAGTGAACCTCAAGCGTCTGTCCCCCTTCGGCGGCGCCGCCAAGGGCGCACGGCTGATCGCCGTGGCCTCCGCGCTGCTCGCCGCCTCAGCGCTTGCCGTCCCCGCCTCGTCCGCGGCCACCGCCGACACCGGTCGAGCCGGCGCCGCCCAACTCGCCGCCGCCGACGCGGCCGTGCGCGGAGCCGACATACCCGGCACCGCCTGGTACACCGACCAGGCGACGGGGAAGGTCGTCCTCACCGTCGACTCCACCGTCTCCGCCGCCGAGATCGCCACGATCAAGAAGGCGGCCGGCGACCGCGCCTCCGCCCTGGAGATCAAGCGCACGCCCGGCACGTTCAACAAGCTCATCGCGGGCGGCGAGGCCATCTACACCGGCGGCGGGCGCTGCTCGCTCGGCTTCAACGTCCGCAGCGGCTCGACCTACTACGCCCTGACGGCCGGCCACTGCACCAACATCGGCAGCACCTGGTACACCAACTCGGCCAACACCACCGTGCTCGGCACCAGGGCCGGCAGCAGCTTCCCGACCAACGACTACGGCATCATCCGCCACTCCAACGCCTCGGCGGCCGACGGGCGGGTCTACCTCTACAACGGCACCTACCGTGACATCACCTCCGCCGGCAACCCCTCCGTGGGCCAGTCGGTGCAGCGCAGCGGCAGCACCACCGGGCTGCGCGGAGGCACGGTCACCGGGCTCAACGCGACCGTCAACTACGGCAGCGGCCAGATCGTCTCCGGTCTGATCCAGACCAACGTCTGCGCCGAGCCGGGCGACAGCGGCGGCGCGCTCTTCTCCGGCACCACCGCGCTCGGCCTCACCTCCGGCGGCAGCGGCAACTGCTCCTCCGGCGGCACCACGTTCTTCCAGCCGGTGACCGAGGCCCTCAGCGCCTACGGCGTGAGCGTCTTCTAGCACCACGGGTACAGGAACCAGCGGGATCCACGGAGTCGGTGGCCTCCATCGATCCCCACGCACCACCGCGCGGACTCACGGGCCGGCGGTCCCCTCGGGGGCCGCCGGCCCTCTCGCGCTCCCGGCCCGGCGGGGAACCGGCGGCGGCCACGCGCGCGGGTAGGGCACGCGCAACGACGCCGCCGTCACAGGGGCGTGGTCCGCCGCGGCGTGCAGCCGTCCTCCGCGCAGGACGACGGCGCCGCTGCCGAGCATGGTCTTCACCAGTTCGGCGGCGAGGTCCTCGGGCGCACGGTCCAGCAGCCGTGCGGCGTCGTTCAGCCACGCCCGGCGGTGCAGATACGGCTCCACCTCGCCGGCCGGGATCCCCTCACGGATCATCAGGGCGAAGGCGAGGATCCGGCGGGCGCCGTACCAGACCGCCCCGTCCGGGTCGTCGACGAGCCGCTGGGCCCTGCGCAGGGCGTCGGCGAGGACCTGGCCCGCGTCGGCGGGGATCTCGCCGTGCGAGGGAAGGACCACGCGCGGGGCGAGGTCGGCCATCCGCCGGAGGGAGGCAAGGGCGGTGGCCGCCGCGTCGGGGCCGTCCAGGGCGAGGTTCACCCAGCCGACGTCGTAGGCCGACAGCGCGTCCCCCACCACGAGGAGCCGCTCCTCCGGCTGCCACAGGGCCAGGTGGCCCGGCGTGTGCCCGGGCGTGCTCACCACCTCCCAGTCGGCGTCGCCCAGCCGCAGCGTCTGCCCGTCGGCGAGCGGGACGTCGACCGTGTACGGCGCGACCGGCTGGTCCAGGTACTCCGCCGCGCAGCACCCCGGGTCCCTCCGCGCGATCGCCTCGGCCTCCGGGACTCCGGCGGCGACGGCGGCGCCCCCGGCCTGGAGGGCGGCGTTGCCGCCGACGTGGTCGGAGTGCCAGTGGGTGTTCACCACCAGATCGATGTCGCCCGCGTGCGCGTGGGCCCAGGCGGCGGTCTCGGCGGCGTGGCCGACGAATCCGCTGTCGACGAGAGCCGGCCGCCGCCCGTGGAGCAGGAGGGTGTTGGCGTCGGGGAACGGCCGCTGCCACCAGGTCGCCCAGGACGGCAGCGCCGGTCGGGGGCTCACGCTCCGGCCCTGTTCACCCGGAAACGGACTGGCTCCGCCCGTTCCCGGTGCGTCCGGTCTTCCACGTGCGCTCCTTCGGGCTCGTCGGCCTCACGGGCCTTCCGTCGGCGGGAGTCCGCCCCGCCGGTCATTCTCTCCCCGGGAGCGGCCGCGCCCCCGAGTCGCCGGGTCAGCGGTCAAGTCGCTTGTGGGCGGTCTCCGGCAGGCGGAGGTAGACCGCCGAGGACACGAGGCACAGGGCGGCCACGTACCAGGGGAAGAGACCGGGCCGGTCCAGCTCCTTGAAGAGCGTGCCGACGTACGGCGCCGTGCCGCCGAAGACGGCGACGGTCAGCGAGTACGGGAAGCCGATCCCGGCCGCCCGCACCCGCGCCGGGAACAGTTCGGCGTTGACCGCGGCCGAGATCGAGGTGAACCCCGTGAGCAGCACCATGCCCGCGCACTGCACCAGGAGGAGGGAGAGGAACGAGCCGTCGATCGCGCGCAGCAGGGGCACCCCGAGGGCCGCGAAGCCGAGGCCGAAGAAGAGCAGGGACGGTTTGCGGCCGAACCGGTCGGAGAGCAGCCCGCCGAGGGGCTGGAGGAGGGCGAAGAACCCCAGGGACAGGGTGCCGGCGAGCAGCGCGTCCGCCTTGTCGATACCGGTGTTGAGCACCGCGTACGTCGGCAGGTAGGAGGTCCACGTGTAGTACGCGAGGGTTCCGCCGGCCGTGATGCCCGCGATGAGCAGCGAGGCGCGGGGGTGGTCGCGCAGCGCGTCGAAGAGCCCCGGCCGGGGCGCCTCGCTCTGCTCCGCGCTCCGGGTCTCCTCGGCGCCCCGGCGGATCCAGAAGCCGGCGAGGCTGAGGACCGCGCCGATGAGGAACGGGATCCGCCAGCCCCAGCCGTTCATCCGGTCCTCGCCGAGGACACCGATGAGCAGGGCGGCGACGCCGGAGGCGGCGAGCTGTCCGGCGGAGGTGGAGACGTACTGGAACGAGGAGAACAGGCCACGCCTGCCGGGGCCGGCCGACTCGACGAGGAACGTGGTCGAGGCGGCGAACTCCCCTCCCACCGAGAGACCTTGGAGGAGCCGGGCGACGACGAGGACGATCGGGGCGAGGATGCCGGCGGAGGCGTACGTCGGGGTCAGACCGAGCAGGAGGCTGCTGCCGCCCATGAGCAGGATGGTGACGGTGAGGGCGGTCCGTCGGCCGCGCCGGTCCGCGAGCGCGCCCATGAGGAGGCCGCCGACGGGACGCATGAAGAAGCCGACGGCGAAGACGGCGAACGTCGAGAGGAGCGGGACGAGGGAGTTCCCGGACCCCGGGGGGAAGATCTGGTGCGCGATGTAGGCGGCGAGGAAGGTGTACGCGTACCAGTCGTACCACTCGACGGCGTTGCCGACGGAGGCCGCGAGGAGCTGCCGTAACGGCCGCCGGGTGGGGGGCGGTGGCGGGGAGACGGGCCCGTGGGTGGCGTCGAGGTCCGCGGAAGGAGGCATGCCTGTCATGATCACGACCTGCCCCGGCCCGGCCCTCCGTACTCCTCACCGGCCCCGCCGGCGCAGGCGGTGTCGGAGCGTCAGTCGACCGGCCAGGTGTGCGCCGGAGCGTTCATGTGCATGTACTCGACGTACTGCTGCGTCATCCGCCGCAGCGCCTCGTGCCGGCCCGCGTGGTCGATGTCGTGGATGTGGTGGAACATCTCCGACTGCCACGTCGCGCCGTTGCGCCCGCTGACACAGCGCTGCTCGATCACGCCGAGCAGCGGTTCCCGCCGGGCCGCGTCCAGGCCCATCCGTTCGAGGCCGCGGTCCGCCAGCGGCAGCAGGCGCCGCAGGACCAGTTCGGTCACCGGCACCTCGCCCATCCCGGGCCAGTACACGTGCGCGTCGATGCCGTGCCGCGCGGCGGCGTGCAGGTTGTCCTCGGCGGCCGAGAAGGACATCCGCGACCAGACGGGCCGGTCCTCCTCGACCAGGCCGCGGACGAGGCCGTAGTAGAAGGCGCCGTTCGACAGCACGTCGGCCACCGTGGGACCGGCGGGCAGCACCCGGTTCTCCACCCGCAGGTGGGGGACGCCGTCGACGACGGCGTAGACGGGGCGGTTCCAGCGGTAGACCGTCCCGTTGTGCAGGGTGAGTTCGGACAGTCCCGGGGTCCCGCCGCCGTCGAGCGTCTCCTCGGGGTCCTCGTCGTCGCACAGGGGCAGGAGCGCCGGGAAGTACCGCGCGTTCTCCTCGAAGAGGTCGAAGACGGAGGTGATCCACCGCTCGCCGAACCACACCCGGGGCCGTACTCCCTGCACCTTGAGCTCGTCGGGCCGGGTGTCGGTGGCCTGCTCGAAGAGCGGGATGCGCGTCTCGCGCCACAGTTCCTTGGAGAACAGGAAGGGCGAGTTCGCCGCGAGGGCCACCTGCACGCCCGCGATCGCCTGCGCGGCGTTCCAGTGGTCCGCGAACTCGTCCGGCGAGACCTGGAGGTGGAACTGGGTGCTGGTGCAGGCCGCCTCCGGCGTGATCGTCTCCGCCCGGGTCCGCAGTTTCTCCACCCCGTCCACCGAGATCAGCAGGTCCTCGCCGCGGGCCGCGAAGATCTGCTCGTTCAGCAGGTGGTAGCGGGGATCCCCGGACAGCGACGAGGGGCCCGCGTCCTTCACCTCCAGCGTCGGCAGGATCCCGATCATCACCAGGTGCGCGCCGATCGCCGCCGCCTTCTCCTCGGCGTGGTTGAGCGCGTCGCGGATCTCCTGCTCCCAGGAATCGGGGCCGCCGCCCGTGTGGAGCCGCCGGGGCTCGACGTTGATCTCCAGGTTGAACCGGCCCAGCTCGGTCGCCCAGGCGGGATCCGCGATCGCCTCCAGGACGTCGGTGCCGCGCATGGCCGGCTCGCCCGCGGCGTCCACGACGTTCAGTTCGATCTCCAGACCGACCTGCGGCCGCTCGAAGTCGAAGCGCGACTCGCGCAGCATCCGCGCGAACACGTCGAGGCAGGCGTGCGTCTTGTTCCGGAACCGGCGACGGTCGTCACGGGTGAACTCCAGCGCCGGGACGTCGCGTCCCATGGTCCCTCCCGATCTCGTCGGCACGGACTCCCACCCTTAGCGTCCCACTCCCGGGGCGGCCCAACCACCGAAGCGGCCCGGATCCGCTCGCGCGGGGGCGACGGCGGGCACCGGCGGGTCTCCCCGGCCCGCCCCGGGCGTAGGCTTCGCCCCGGCACGGACACGGCACTGGGGGGCGGGGCACATGACGGTGACGGCACGGACGGTCACGGCACAGAGGTGGGAATCCACCCTCGATTCGGTCGTGGTGTACGCGCAGGGCGCGCTCTGCCGCCGCCTGGCCCGGGGCACCGTGCCGCCGGACGGCCGGGTGCGGGTGACGGGACTGCCCCGCACGCTGGACCCCGGCTCGCTGCGCGCCCGTGTCCTGGGCGCCTCCGGGGTGCGGGTCACCGAGGCCCGGGTGGAGGTCGAGGCCGAACCGTTCGCCACCGACACCGACACCGGCACGCCCGATGAGCTGCGGCGCGAGGTCGAGCGGCTGCGCGAGGCGTACGGGGCAGCGGCGGGCCGCCGGGACCGGCAGCTGGGGCTGATCGCCGAGATCACCGGCCTGCAGCCGGTGCCACCGCCCCGCAAGCGCGACGACCCGCAACACCGCCGCACCCCGGTCGACGCCTGGCTGGAACTCGCCGACTTCGTCGACGAGCGACTGTCCGGGCTCCACGCCCGCCTCGCCGAGCTGGAGGAGACGCTGCTCCAGGCCGGCCACGCGCTCACCGTCGCGGCCGACCGGCTCGCCCGCGCCTCCACCGACACTCCGTCCGCGCACGTGGAGACCACGGTCTGCGCGGTCCTGACGCTCACGGGCACGAGCGCGGCGGACGCCGGGCCGGACGGCACGGCGGTGGAACTGGAGCTGGAGTACGGGGTGCCGGGCGCCGTCTGGGTGCCGACCTACCGCCTCACCCACCGGCAGGGCGACGGCACCGGCCGTCTGGTGCTGCGCGCCTCGGTCGCCCAGCGCACCGGCGAGGACTGGACCGGGGTACGCATCGCCCTGGCCACCGCCGACCTCCGGCGCCGCACCGACCTGCCGAAGCTCCGCTCCATCCGGATCGGACGCCGTCAGGCCGCGCCCGCCCCGTCCGGCTGGCGGGAGCCTCCCGCCGGGCTCGCCGACCTGTTCACCGGGTACGCGGCAGCGGGCCCCCGGCCCGCGTCGGCCGAGGTCACGGTGGTCGGCGGCGCCCCCCTGGCGGTGCCCGGGCCCGTCGCGGGAGGCTCCGCGTACACCCCCGTCGCACCGCCGGCGCAGAGCTACGGGGGCCCTCCGCCGCCACCGGCGCCGCAGGGCTTCGGCGCCCCGCCGGGAGGGTTCCCGGCACCGAGCGGCGGGTACGGCGCGGCTCCGGGGTTCGCGGGCGGCGGGTCGCCCGAGGCCGAGCGGCAGGCCCGGGCCCGGCGCGCCGGGCCGCGCCCCGCCGGCGGGGCGCTCGCGGGCCCGCCGGCCCCCGCGGCCATGGCCCCCGCCGCTCCCGCGCCTCCCGGCGCCGCCATGCCGCCCCCGCCGCCTCCGCCTCCGCCCGGCCCTCCGCGGCCCAGCGGCGCCGAACTCGACTACGCCGCGCTGGTCCTGTCCGGTCCCGACGAGCCGGGCGGTCGCAGGGGACGGCTGTTCCCCGCGACGTCCTTCGACGGGGTGACGGGCGAGTACCGCCGCCGCGCCGAGGCGGTGGCCGCGCTGCCGCTGCCCGGGCACGCCGTACGGCCCCGGGAGTCGGCGGGCTCCTTCGACCACCGCTTCGACGCCGCCGCCCGCGCCGACGTCCCCTCCGACGGCACCTGGCACACCGTCACCGTCACGGAGATCCCGGTCGGTCTGCGCACCGAGTACCTCTGCGTGCCGTCCGTGGAGCAGACCGTGTACGCGACGCTCGTGCTCTCCAACGCCACCGACCAGGCCCTCCTGGCCGGTCCGGTCGAGGTCACCGTCGACGACGACTTCCTGTTGACGGCCGCGTTGCCCACGCTCGCCCCCGGTGGGGTACGCCGGGTGGGGCTCGGCCCCGCCGAGGGGATCCGTGTCACCCGCCGCACGAACCTGCGCGAGTCGACGGCGGGTCTGCGCAACAACATCGGCGTGCTCGACCACCAGGTCCACGTGGAACTGGCCAACGGGCTGGCCCGGCCCGCCACCGTCGAGGTCCGCGAGCGGGTGCCGGTCACCTCCGATCCGGACATCCGCATCGAGGAGCGAGCCGACTGGACGGCCCTGGAGAACGGCGCCGGGCCCGAGCGGCACGCGCCGGGCACCCGCGTCTGGCGGGTGGACCTTCCCGCCGGTGGCACCGCCGCCCTCGACGGAAGCTACGAGATCCGCATCCCGGCCGGCAAAGCCCTGGTCGGCGGCAACCGCAGGAGCTGAGAGACCCCATGTCCACGGCCTCGAAGAAGATCGCCGTCCCCGCGGCCGCAGGTCCGGGAGCGGCGACGCCCGTCCCGCCCGCCCCGGTCACGGCCGCTCCCGTCACCGCCGTCACCTGCCTGGAGGACCGCGCCCACGTCGAGCGGGCCCTCACCCTCGACCTGGCGGCCGGGGTCCAGAAGCTGCGCCTCGGCCCGGTCAGCGCGCTGGCCGTCGACCGCACGTTGCACGCCGAGCTGGCGGCCGATCACCCGGCCACCGTGCTCGACGTACGGATCGTCCGCGACTGGGTGCCGCGCGGGCCCCGGCCGTCCGACGACGACTCCGCCCTGCGCCACCGGGCTCACGCCCTGGAGGCGGAGCGGCTCGATCTGGAGCTGCGGCGCGACCGGCTGCGCGCCCGTCTCGACCTGCTCGGCCGTCTCGCCGCCGATCTGCTGCGGGAGATCGGCGAGGGCGTCGGGCACGGGGAGTCCGAGGGGCCGCGCTGGTCCGTCGAGCTGGACCGGGTGGACGCCGAACGCGACACGTTCGGCGAGCGGCTTCGTGCGGTGGAGGCCCGGACGACCGCTCTCGGCACCGAACTCGCGGACGTCCAGCGGGCCATGGACCTCGCCGAGGAGGAACCCGCCGAGCTGCTCGGCCACATCGAGCTGACCGTGGAGGCCGCGGTCGCCGGGCCGGTCACGCTGCGACTGTCCCACCTCGTGCCGTGCGCGCTGTGGCGCCCCGCCTACCGGGCCCTGCTCGACGGGGACTCCGTGACACCGGGGAACTCCGGGAGACCGGAGAACTCCGTGACGCTGGAGACGGAGGCGACGGTCTGGCAGCGCACCGGCGAGGACTGGTCCGGCGTGCGGCTGACGCTGTCGACGGCCCGGTCGGCGCTGGCCACCGAACCGGCGTCGCTGGGCGAGGACCGGCTGACGCTCAAGGACCGGACGGCGGCGGAACGCCGCACGGTCGACGTCGAGCTGCGCGAGGAGGAGATCGGGGACCTCGGCCCCGCTCCGGTGCTCGGTCTGCCGGGGGTGGACGACGGCGGCGAGGCGCGGGTGCTGCACTCCCCCGCTCCGGTCTCCGTGCCCTCGGACGGCCGCGCCCACCGGGTGCCGCTCTCCGTGTTCACCGCGGCGGCGAGCAGCGAGTACGCCTCCTCGCCCGAGGTGTCCCCGCTGGTCACCCAGGTGGTGCGGTTCGACAACCGGTCGGGCCACGCGCTGCTCGCCGGGCCCGTGGACCTGATCCGCGGCAGCGGCTTCAGCGGTCGCGGCACGCTGGAGTTCACCACTCCGGGCGCCCCGGTCGAGCTGGCGTTCGGCAGCCGCGACGACCACCGGGTCGTCCGGGAGACCGAGGAGTCACGCGACACCACCGGGATCACGCAGCGGACGGTGGTCACCCGCACCGTCCGGCTGCACGTGTCCCGGTTCTCCGCGCCCGGTGAGCAAGGCGACCGGGTGGTCGTCCTCCGGGAGCGGATCCCGGTCTCCGAGGTCTCGGCGGTGGAGGTACGCCTCCGCGAGGAGGCCTGCTCCCCGGCCCCCCACGCGGTCGACGCCGAGGGGATCGTCCGCTGGGACGTCGCCCTCCCGCCCGGCGGGCGGCGCACGGTCACCCTCGTGTACGAGCTGTCGGCGAGCTCGAAGGTGGCCGGGCTCTGACGGTGGTGTGATCCGCCCGGGCGTCGCGGCCCGGGCGGACGCGTTCGGATTTCCTCCCCCTCCCCGGGGCTTTCCGCTTTTCCGATTCCTCGATGTCCTTCGACGCCCTGCGTGTTCTCTCCGCGGTGCGGTCCGCGGTGCGCGACCATACGGACGCGAAGTCGCCGCGCTCGACAGCCGAATCCTCGACAAAAGAAGAGCAGACGCGTCACGAGCAGGCGGCCGGCAGAGGAAACACCGCGACAGGAAGAAGGACGGACGTGTCCGCCAGCGACAGCGAGAACCCGGCAATCCCCGCCCCGGAACCCACGTCGACCCGCCCCAGGACGAACGAGGACTGGTGGCCGAATCAGCTGGACCTCCAGGTCCTCCACCAGAATTCGCCGCAGGCCGATCCCCTGGACGCGGACTTCGACTACGCGGCGGAGTTCGCGACCCTCGACGTCGAGGCGCTGAAGCGGGACGTCTTCGAGGTGATGACGGCGTCGCAGGAGTGGTGGCCCGCGGACTACGGCCACTACGGTCCGCTCTTCATCCGGATGAGCTGGCACGCTGCGGGGACGTACCGCATCGAGGACGGCCGGGGCGGCGGCGGCTCCGGCGCCCAGCGTTTCGCCCCCCTCAACAGCTGGCCGGACAACGCGAGTCTCGACAAGGCGCGCCGTCTGCTCTGGCCCGTGAAGCAGAAGTACGGACAGAAGATCTCCTGGGCCGATCTTCTGGTTTTCGCCGGTAACTGCGCCATGGAATCCATGGGGTTCAAGACGTTCGGATTCGGATTCGGACGCGAGGACATCTGGGAGCCGGAGCAGGTTTTCTGGGGACCCGAGGACACCTGGCTCGGGGACGAGCGATACAGCGGCGACCGGGATCTCACCGGTCCTTTCGGCGCCGTGCAGATGGGCCTGATCTACGTCAATCCCGAAGGCCCCAACGGGAATCCGGACCCGATCGCCGCGGCCCGCGACATTCGTGAGACGTTCGGGCGCATGGCGATGAACGACGAGGAGACGGCCGCGCTCATCATCGGCGGCCACACCTTCGGCAAGTGCCACGGCGCGGTCGATCCCTCGTGCGTCGGTCCGGAGCCCGAGGCCGCCCCCATCGAGCAGCAGGCGCTCGGCTGGCGTAACTCGTGCGGCAGCGGCAAGGGCGCCGACGCCCTCACCAGCGGTCTGGAGGGCGCGTGGACCTCCGCGCCGACGCGGTGGGACAACGGGTTCCTGGACAACCTGTTCCGGTACGACTGGGAGCTGACCACCAGCCCGGCCGGGGCTCAGCAGTGGACCCCCACGGACGCCTCGGCCCGGGACACGGTTCCGGACGCCCACGACCCGTCGAAGCGGCACGCCCCGATCATGCTGACGACGGACCTCGCGCTGAAGCTGGACCCGGTGTACGGGCCGATCGCGAAGAGCTTCCACGAGAACCCGGAGAAGCTCGCCGACGCCTTCGCCAGGGCCTGGTACAAGCTGCTGCACCGCGACATGGGACCCGTGTCGCGCTACCTCGGCCCGTGGATCCCCGAGCCGCAGCTCTGGCAGGACCCCGTCCCCGCGGTCGATCACGAGCTGGTCGGGGCCGCGGACGTCGCGGACCTCAAGGGCAGGATCCTCGCCTCGGGTCTCTCCGTCTCCCAGCTGGTCACCACCGCGTGGGCGGCGGCGGCGAGCTTCCGGGGCACCGACAAGCGCGGCGGGGCCAACGGGGCCCGGATCCGGCTCGCCCCGCAGAAGGACTGGGAGGTCAACGCCTGTCCCGAGGTGGCCGGGACGGTGGAGGCCCTCGACCGGATCCGGCGGGAGTTCGACGACTCCCGGGGCGGCGGGGTGCGGATCTCGCTCGCCGACCTGATCGTCCTGGGTGGCTGCGCGGCCGTCGAGCAGGCCGCGAGGAACGCCGGGCACGACATCACCGTCCCCTTCTCGCCGGGGCGCACGGACGCCTCGCAGGAGCAGACCGACGTGGAGACGTTCGCCGTGCTCGAACCCCGCGCGGACGGTTTCCGCAGCTACCTTCCGGCCGGGGAGAAGCTCTCGCCGGAGACCCTTCTCCTGGACCGCGCCAACCTGCTGACGCTCACGGCTCCCGAGATGACCGTCCTGATCGGCGGGATGCGGGCCCTCGGCACCGGCTTCAAGGGGTCCCGGCACGGCGTCTTCACGGACCGCCCGGAGAGCCTGACGACCGACTTCTTCGTGAACCTGCTCGACATGGGCACGGAGTGGAGGACGGCGACGGAGGGCGAGCACGTGTACGAGGGCCGGGACCGCGCCACGGGCGAGGTCCGGTGGACGGCCACCGCCGTGGATCTCGTCTTCGGTTCGCACTCCCAGCTCCGTGCCCTCTCGGAGGTCTACGCCTCCCGGGACGCGGGAGCGAAGTTCGTGCGGGACTTCGTGGCGGCGTGGGACAAGGTGATGAACCTCGACCGGTTCGACCTCGCCTGATCCCGGCGCCCCGGCCGGCCGCCCACCGGCCGGCCGGGGCCCCTGGTCCCGGCCCGTGCGTGCGGGCCGGGTCCGTCACGTGGTGACGGGCTCACGCTCGTGGGGGATCTTCTCCCCGGCCTCGACCGCGAGGGGGAGCCGGTTCTCGGCCGGCGGCAGCGGGCAGGTCGCGAAGTCGGTGTACGCGCAGGGCAGGTTGGTGGCGCGGTTGAAGTCGAGCACCACCGCGCCGTCGGGTCCGGGCACGGCGACCGAGAGGTTGCGGTTGGCCGCGTACGTGGTGACGCCCGAGGTCGCGTCGGTGAACAGCACCGTGAAGCTGCCGGGCGCGTGGCCGTTGAACACGGTGAGGCTCAGGTCGCGGCCGTCGAGCCGGAACTCGATCCGGCCCGGGGCGTCGTAGACGTGCCGCAGGCCCTCGACGGAGGCGCCGACGGTCGTCGGGCGCGGCTCCTCGAAGGGCACGTACCGGCCGGGGACCACCCAGCGCGGATCGGGCGCGTACGCGGGCGTTCCGGCGAAGTCGACGCGCAGCGGGTGGTCGGGGTGCCGGGGCCGGACCACGAGGTGGCCGCCGCGCTTGGCGACCTCGATCACGGTGTCCCCCCAGACGGCGTCGACTCCGCCGCGCTCGGGGATGTCCCCGAAGGCGTACCGCCCCCGGACCGCGGTGCCGTCGACGACGAGTTCCGTTCCCTCGTCGAGCTCGACGGTGACGCCGTCGGGTCCGGTCGTCCAGGACCCGGGGACGTCGGGGAAGCGCTGCGGCTCGTCGGTGAGCCAGTTCAGACTGGTGATGGCGAGGAAGCCGTGCTCGGAGGCGAGACGGGCGTCCTTGCCCCGGTGCCATTCCTCCCACTCCGCGGCGAAGGCGTCCGCGTCCGGGCTGTCGGGGAGGTCGGGGTTCTTGGGGAGGTCGGTGCCGGTCGCGGGGGCGTCGGGGACGTCGCGAACGCTCATGGGTGCTCCTGCTGTCGGGTGCGCGGATCGTGTGCTGGCTGCGGCAGGAGGCCTCGCGCCGTCACGCCCGGACCGGACGGAGCCGTGAACGGATCCGCCGGAGCATGGCGCTCAGGGGGTGACGGGGGCGCCGGCGGAGAAGAGTGGCCGGACACCGGGACAAGGCCTCGGTGTCAGCCGGAACAGGCCGTGGTCGTGACGCGCGCGTAGTCCACGTGGCGGCGCATCACGAGCAGGGTCATGCGGCAAGCAAAGCACAACTCCCGTGCTCCGAGCCAGGGATCTCCGGTGCGGGATCCCCGGCGCGGGGTGCGGCACCCGATCGGCGCGCGGTCGGCGGAACAGCGGCGGGCGGCCCTCCGGGTGCCCGTCCGGCGCCCTCGCGCCGGACGGGTCCAGGGCCTGCCCTGTGGATCGGCCCCGCGGGCCCGGCATGATCCGGAGGACTGGACCTACCGGCCCTGGAGGGCCTTGACGTTGTCGCCGAACGTCCAGCCCTTCGAGCCGTCCCAGTTCGCGGACCAGGTCATGAGGCCCTTGAGCGCCCCGCCGTAGTGGTTCCACGCCTGGGCCACGAGCGACGGTGCCATGTGGCCGCCGCCGGCTCCCGGCTGGGCGGGGAGGCCGGGGACCTGCTTGTCGTACGGGACCCGGATGGTGGTGCCCTGGATGACCAGGCCCCGGTTCAGACAGTCGGTCTGCGCGACGAACCCGGCGACCGTTCCGGCGGAGTAGGAGTCACCCGAGCAGCCGTACATGCTGCCGTTGTAGTACTGCATGTTGAGCCACCACAGGCGCCCGTTGTCCGCGTACTTCTTGACGATGGGGAGGTACGCGCCCCAGATCGAGCCGTATGCCACGCTGCCGCCGGTGACGTACGCGGTCTCCGGCGCCATCGTCAGTCCGAAGCCGGCCGGCATGCGGGCGAGGACGCCGTCGATGATGTGCACGAGGTTGGCCTGCGAGGCGGAGAGGGTTCCGATGCGGCCGCTGCCGACCAGGCCGGTCTCGATGTCGATGTCGATCCCGTCGAAGTTGTACTTCTGCAGGATCGGGACGACGGTCGCGACGAACCGGTCGGCCACGGCGCGGGAGCTCAGGTCGATTCCGGCGGCGGCGCCGCCGATCGACAGCAGGAGGGTCGCTCCGGCCGCCTTGGCGTTGCACATCTGTGCCGGGGTGGAGACCCGGACGGTGTTGTCCATGCCGTCCTCCCACAGCACCGTCCCGTCGGAACGGATCACCGGGAAGGCGGCGTTGACGACGTTGTAGCCGTGGGTCGCGAAGCGCGGGTCGTCGATGGGCGCCCAGCCGAAGGGCGGGTGGACGCCGTTGGCCGCGCCGTCCCAGTTCTCCCAGTACCCCTGGAGCACCTTGCCGGCGGGCTTCGGCTTGAGGGCGCAGGTGTCGGCGGCCGGGGCGGCCGGGGCCGCGGTGGCGGGGGCGGTGAGGGCGGCGGCCGCGAGCAGGGCGGCGAGACCCGCTCCGAGGACGCGGGCGATGCGAGAGCCTGGCATGCGTGCTCCTGGGGACGTGGGGGATGGTCCTGGGCATGACGCGCGCTCCAGCAGACCGTAGGTTGGTCCAGACCTTTCGTCAACCACCCTTGCGCACAAGGGTGGTTGACGCGCTCCCCCACGCCACCGCCAAGGATCAGGCCGTGTGGAGCGTCAGCCCGTAGCGCCCGAGGATCTCGTTCACCGGCTGGAACCAGGTCTCGCCGCCGGAGGAGCAGTTGCCCCAGCCGCCGGAGGTGACGCCCTGGGCCTGGTCCCCGCTGATGAAGGCACCGCCGGAGTCACCGCCCTCCGCGCACACACTGGTCTTCGTCATCTGGTGCACGGCGCCCTGGCTGTAGTTGACCGTCTCGTTCTTGGCCAGGACCGTGCCGCAGTGCCACTTGGTCGTGGAGCCGGAGCGGCAGATGGACGCGCCGACGGGTGCCTCGGCGGATCCGCGGACGAGCCGGTCGGAGGTCACTCCCCAGCCGAGCACGACCGGCACCGTCCACCAGCCGCTGTGGATGCTCACGTACGCGTAGTCGTTGCCGGGGAACGAGGAGCCCTGGAAGGTGCCCATGGCCGACCCGTCCCAGCCTCGTACGGCCGCGCCGGCGCCGCCGCAGTGCCCGGCGGTGACGAAGCCGCCGTGCACGGAGAAGCCGATGGAGCAGCGCACGTTGCCGGTGTAGTACGGGTCGCCGCCGACGGTTCCGGCGGCGTAGGTACGGGGTGCGGCCGCCGCCTCCGCGACGGTGACGGGACCCGCCTCGCGGGCCCGGTCGACGAAGGCGCGCACGGCGGGCCGGTTCCGGTCGGCGCGGACGACGGTGACGACGACGCTGTTGGAGCGGGGGTCGACGTGCCAGCCGGCGACGCCCGCCGGGGCCGAGCCGGCGTCGAGCCGGGCCTTGGCGCGGTCGAGTGCGCCGGCGCTGTGCCGGACCAGCCGGGTGTCCGCGCCGAGCGAGCGGACCTCCGCCTCCTCGTCGCGGTCGGTGAGGCCGACGACGAGCCGTCCGGTGTCCGCGTCGAACCACGCGCCGCCGTACGCGCCGCCGGCCGCCTTCCTCGCCTCCGACTCCACGCGCGCCGCGGCGCGTTCGGCCGCGAGCCGCCGCTCCGCGTCGGCGGCGGTGAGCCCGAGGTCCTGGCGCAGGGCGTCGAGGAGACCGGCGGAGGCGACGGGCGGCGCGTCGGCGGGGCGGGCGCTCGCGGGGGCGGCCTGGGCCGCGGCGAGGCCGACGGTGAGCAGGAGGGCCGCGGCGGCGGCGCGCAGGGCGGATGTGCGTTTCACAGGTGCCTCCTAGTGGGGGGAGCAGGCGCTGAGAGCGCTCTCAGGCGAGTGCCCGAGCCACGTTAGCGACCCTGACTTGTCAGGTCCATACCACCCACCTGGATCCGGCCGCGTCGATCCACCGCGATCCGGCCCCCCGGCCACGCCCTGAGAGGTCTTGCCGAAGGACTCCGCATGCTCTTGCCGGGGGGGCTCGCCTGCTTGACTCCCCTGCGGTCAGCGACTGTTGCCGGCCCCGGACGCCGGCTTCCGTACGGCCTGCGGACGCACCACCTCGACATGATCGGCGACGACCCCGCTGGCGACCTCGCCCGGGGCCTTCCATCGCGACCGCGGGGCATCGACTTCACCGCAGTGCCCCTGCCGGGCGGGACGAAGCGGGCCGTCAACCTCGTCGGCCCCGACGGGAGGCGGCTCTCGCTCCACGACGACAGCCGCTCCCGGGAGTCCGACCGGCTGCCCGAGGAGCTGTCCGTTCCCTCGCCTCGGCGAGCCGCCCCGCCCACGTCTCCCTCACGTACCCGTGCGGCTTCACCTTCCCGCGGCTGCGCGAGGCGGGCCTCGGCATCTCGACCGACCTCCACGACTGGGACGGCGAGAACCCGTACCACGAACCCTTCGCCCACGGCGCGGACATCGTCTTCCTCTCGACCACCGCCCTGGCGGACCCCGAGCGGACCATGCGCCGGATCCTGGAGCGGGGCCGGGCCGAGGCCGTGATCACCACGGCGGGTGCCGGGGGCGCGTGGCGGCCGATCGCGCCCGGAGAGGCCGGAGGGGCCGGGCCCGTCGTCCGACGGGCCCGGCCCCTCCGGACCTCGTTCGGCCGTGGGCGGTCCGCGCC
This sequence comes from Streptomyces sp. Qhu_M48, assembly GCF_051305195.1. Classification (NCBI taxonomy): domain Bacteria; kingdom Bacillati; phylum Actinomycetota; class Actinomycetes; order Kitasatosporales; family Streptomycetaceae; genus Streptomyces; species Streptomyces sp. Qhu_M48. Next base: position 4,628,963 of record NZ_CP195432.1, read on the forward strand.
GCCCGCCCGGGCTCAGACCCGGTCGGCCGCGATCAGGACGTACTGGAAGGAGCCGTCCTTGTAGGAGTTGATGAACGCCTCCTCGATGCCGGTCACCAGGGACGAGGTGGCGCGCAGCTCCCAGTACGGCAGGGTGTCGGGCGTCAGGTCGATGACGGCCTGCGGCACGAGCCGGTTGTCGGCCATCGCCCGCAGGTACTCCCGGCGCGAGTGGATGTTGCACTCGAAGTGCGCGTTGATCTGGGAGACCCACTTCGAGGGCTGGCCGTAACGCGGGTTCCAGCAGCCGGTGATGGTCACGTAACGGCCGCCGACCGCGAGGACGCGGGAGTGCTCGGCGAAGAGGTCGTGGAGGTCGACGTACATGCTCGACTCGTTGTTCCACGAGCCCGCCGCCTGCCCGGTCTCGAAGGGCATGTCGAGCATGTTGCACACCCGGGCGCGGACGTGGTCGTCGATGCCGAGGTCCTTGGCGCGCTGGTTGCCGAAGTCGGCCTGCTTGGCCGAGAGGGTGACGCCCTCGACCTTGCAGCCGAAGCGCTGGTGGGCCATCACCATCGAACCGCCGCGGCCACAGCCCGCGTCCACGAGCGTGTCGTCGCGCCCGATGGTGCCGAGGTTGTCGAGGAGCACCTCGGCCTGCGCGGACTCCAGGCGGTGCAGCTCGGCGATCAGCTTCTTCTCGTACGCGCTGTCCGTGGTGTCGCCGAGGGCGGCGTGGTCGATGTCGCCGATGCCGTAGTGGTGGTGGTAGAGCCCGTCGACGTCGCCCAGGCGCAGGTTGACGGGCCTGGCCTCGTTGTTCCAGTAGCGGGCGATGTCCCCCTGGTAGGGCGTCGCCGGGGAGGGAACGAAGGTGGAGGCGACGTTGACGGGGGAGAACTCGGTGCTGGTCACAGATAATTCCATTTCTTACCAGAAATCGGGCAGGCTGTAGCGGTAGGTGTTGGTCTGGTGCCAGTAGTGGTTGCCGTCGACCCAGACGGCGACTCCCCGCAGGAAGCGCAGCACGCTCGGGACGGGGCAGGCGGCGGCGAGGGCGGCGGCCTCGGCCTCGAAGTCGCGCATGAGGTCGTTGTGGACCTCGACCGCCTTGAGGTAGCCCTCGCGGTCGGAGACGCCCTCCCGCTCGGCGATCACCACGGGCAGGTTCAGGTGCTTGCCGGGGGTGGCGAGCTCCTTCGTGTACGAGTACAGGTCGTTCACGATGGTGGTGGCGTTCCCGGCGAGCGCGAGGACGCGCTGCACGGCCGGCTGGGCGTGCAGGTCGGCCGGGAGTTCGTAGCCGCCGACGGTGTCGGTGATGGTGGGGCAGGGGCGGAAGTTGTTGAACTGCCGCATGGCCAGGTACTCCCACACCTCCGGCACGTGGTCCGTCTCGGACCAGGCAGCCTCGGCCAGGTACCCCAGGTGCAGCCGCGCCATGTCGTGCCGGAACCGGTCGGCCTGCGAGGGGGTCGCCCGCTCGGTGAAGTACTCCATGGCGGACCGGTAGGCGCGCCGGGGGGCGTCCGCGTGGAGCGACTCCGCCCACCCGGGGTGGTACTCCTTCGTCGTGTGCAGCGGGTCGAGGGCGGTGTGGGCGAGGAGGAGACGTCCGCCGAGGCCGATGGGCGAGCCGCCGTGGTCCTCGCAGTAGCAGTCGTCGACGGCGTTCTCGGCGACCATCAGGCGGGTGGCGACCATCAGGTGTTCGACGGTCGGCGCGTCCGGGTGACAGGCGACCATGTAGCGCCCGACGGAGAATCCGTCGAACTCGCCCTCCCAGTCGTCGGGGTAGAGCTGGACCTCGTCGAGGGCCCAGGCCTTGATCCTGCGGCTGACCTCGTCGACCCGTACGGGGTCGGGTTCGGGGACGGGGTGGAAGTAGAGGCCCGGGATCGGGTGTCCCTCGACGGGCGCGGCGGGCACCGGCGGCGCGGTCGGCTCCGGCACCGCCGCGCGACGGGCCAGGGAGAGGCCCGCGGTGCCCAGACCGGTGGGGCCGCGCAGCAGGCGCCCCAGGTCGGGGGCGGGTGGCGCGACGACCGCGTCGGGGGCTTCTGCGTCGGCGGCACCGGCAGGACCGGTCGGGACCACGGCAGGGGCGGCCCCGACGGCGGCGGCGACGGCCCGGGCCGCGGCGGTGAGAAGCGCGGTCGTGTCGGTGGCGGGCGCGGCCGTGACTGCGGGGGCCGCGGCCGTGCCGGCGGGGGTCACGGCCGTGACCGCGGGGGCCGCGGCCCGGGCGAGGACGTGGGCCCCGAAATGGGTGGCGGCGGTGGGCAGGCTCGACTGCAGAGGGGAAAGCCCGGGTTCGGGCATCCGTGGCTCCTTGGTGAGGGGGGTGGTCTGTCCGGGGCCCCGGGGCCGCTCGGCCGGCCCGGGGGAACCGGTCTGTCGCGGCCGTCGTGACGGCCGGCGGACAGCTCCTCTAGTCGCGCCTGCGGGCGATCTGCACGTTCTCGAGCACGCCCAGCGCGTTCGGCACGAGGATGGCGGCGGAGTAGTAGGTGGTGACGAGGTACGACATGATCGCCTGCTCGCTGATGCCCATGAAGCGCACCGACAGGCCTGGCTCGTACTCCTCCGGCAGGCCGGTCTGGCGCAGGCCGATGACGCCCTGGTTGTCCTCGCCGAGGCGCATCGCGAGGATCGAGCTGGTGTTGTCCTCGTTGATGGGGATCTTGTTGCAGGGCAGGATCGGGACGCCCCGCCAGCCCAGGACCTGCTGCCCTTCGAGGGCGACGGTGTCCGGGTAGAGCCCGCGGGCGTTCCACTCGCGCCCGATCGCCGCGATCGTCCTGGGGTGGGCCAGGAAGAGCTTGGTGCCGCGGCGGCGACAGAGCAGCTCGTCGAGGTCGTCCGGGGTGGGCGGGCCCGAGTGGGGCTGGATCCGCTGCTTGAAGTCGGCGTTGTGGAGCAGGCCGAACTCCGGGTTGTTGATCAGCTCGTGTTCCTGGCGCTCGCGCAGCGCCTCGACGGTGAGCCTGAGCTGCTCCTCGGTCTGGTTCATCGGCCCGTTGTAGAGGTCGGCGACCCTGGTGTGGACCCGGAGGACGGTCTGGGCGACGGAGAGTTCGTACTCGCGCGGCTTGAGCTCGTAGTCGACGAAGGCGCCCGGCAGCGCGATCTCGCCCGTGTGACCGGCCGACATCGCGATCTCGGCCTCGCCGTGACGGTTCTGCCGCTGGAGGGGGAGCGAGCTGAACTCCTGGATGTGGGCCTGGAGGCCCGGTGCCGAGGCCAGGACGGCGGCGAACTCGGCGCGGGAGAGGGTGAGCAGCGTGCCGGAGGTCTCGGCGGTGGCGGTGTAGTCCCATCGGGCGTCGGCGTCCAGAAGGGCGTTCTCACCGAACCGGTCGCCGTCGGCGAGGACGGACACGGCCACCTCGTCGCCGTACTTGCCGAGGGAGGTCTGGTTGATCCGGCCGTGGGCGATGAGGTGGATCTCGTCCGCGGGGGCGCCGCGCACGACCAGCACCTCGCCGGCGCCGAAGTCGCGCTGGACGCACCGGCCGGCCAGCGCGTCGAGCACCTCCTCGTCCTCGAAGCCGCGCAGCAGGGCGAGTTCGCCGAGCTCGCGGGGGATGACCCGGACGCGGGCGCCGTCCTGGACGAACTCGACGCGCCCTTCGCCGACGGTGTAGCTGAGCCGGCGGTTCACCCGGTAGGCGCCGCCCTTGGTCTCCACCCAGGGGAGCATCCGCAGCAGCCAGCGGGAGCTGATCTCCTGCATCTGCGGGGCGGACTTGGTCGTGGTGGCGAGGTTGCGGGCAGCCGCGGTGCTGAGGCTGGACTGCTTCGGCGCGGCCGACTGTACGTCCGGGCCGGTGTCGACGGTCATGGGGCGGGCTCTCCTTCGCAGGGGGGTGGCGCCCGGCACACGGGTGCGCGGGTCGATGAAGAGGAGAAAGAGGAGGAAAAGGGGAAAAGAAGAGAAAGGCGAGAAAGGGGGTGAACCTCTGGGAATCCGTCCAGATCCTGGGGAACAGTAACGGCCGGTCCGCCCCGTTCGCCCGGTCGGAGCGATCGCATTACCTCGAAACGGCGATCTTGCTTCCCGGGAGGTTCAACCAGGTGAAGGACGGTATTCGGACGACCTGGCCGAGAGCCCGTGGGTAGCAGGCACCCCCGGACCCACGCGGACGGCACGCACGGGAAGCACACGCGGGGAGCACCTGCCACTTAAAGGGACAAACCGCAACATTCAAGCTAGATTCGGCCGACCGAGGATCCCCTGAGTCGCCTTCGAGGTAGGTCAATGTCGAACGCTGATGCCCCTGCGGACGCCGCCACATCCGGCTCTCCACCGGCGGCCAAACTGACACTCGTCACGCTGACCGCGATGGTCGTCGGGTCCATGGTGGGAGCCGGCGTGTTCTCGCTGCCCCGGCGGTTCGCCCAGGAGACGGGGGTCGCGGGTGCGCTCATCGCCTGGGCGATCGCCGGCTTCGGCATGCTGATGCTCGCCTTCGTCTTCCAGACGCTCGCGGTACGCCGCCCCGACCTGGACGCGGGTGTCTACGCGTACGCGAAGGCCGGTTTCGGCGAATACCTGGGCTTCTTCTCCGCCTTCGGCTACTGGGCGAGCGCCTGCGTCGGCAACGTGACGTACTGGGTGCTCATCATGTCGACGATCGGCGCGATCGCCCCGGCGCTCGGCGACGGCGACACCGCGCTCTCGATCGTCCTGTCCTCGGCCGGACTGTGGGCGTTCTTCCTGCTGATCAGGCGCGGGGTGAAGGAGGCCGCGGCGATCAACCGGATCGTCACCGTGGCCAAGGTCGTCCCCATCATCGTCTTCGTCATCCTGGCCCTGTTCTCCTTCGACCCGTCCGTCTTCGCCGACAACTTCGGCGGCGCCGACTACGCCGGCTCGCTCTTCAACCAGGTCCGGGGCACCATGCTCGCCACCGTCTTCGTCTTCCTCGGCGTCGAGGGCGCCAGCGTGTACTCGCGGCACGCCAAGCGCCGCGAGGACGTGGGCCGGGCGACGATCCTGGGCTTCCTCAGCGTCTTCGCCGTCTTCGCCTCGGTGACCATCGTGTCGTACGGGATCATGCCGATGAGCGAGATCGCCGAGCTGCGCCAGCCCTCCATGGCGGGGGTCCTGGAGGCCGCCGTCGGCACCTGGGGCCAGGTCTTCATCAGCGTCGGCCTCATCGTCTCCGTCCTCGGCGCGTACCTCGCCTGGACCCTGATGGCCGCCGAGGTGCTCTTCGTGGCGGCCAAGGACGAGGACATGCCGCGCTTCCTCGGGCGCTCCACCGGCGACGACGTCCCCGTCCCGGCCCTGCTCATGACGACGGCCCTCAGCCAGGTCGTCCTGGTCGTCACGGCCTTCTCCGACGACGCGTTCAACTTCGCCCTCGACCTGACCAGCGCGCTCAGCCTGATCCCGTTCCTGCTCGCCGCCGCGTTCGCGGTGAAGATCGCCCTGCGGCCCGCGCAGGAGAAGGTGGCGGGCCGGAGTACCCGACGGGAGCTGGTCGTGGCCATCCTCGCCACGGTGTACACGGCGTTCCTGCTGTACGCGGCCGGGCTCAAGTTCGTCCTGGTCTCCTTCATCCTCTACGCGCCCGCGACCTTCCTCTTCGTCAAGGCCAGGCGAGAGCAGGGCCGTCGGCTCTTCTCCCCGCGCGAGCTGGTGATCCTCGCCGTCTCGACCGCCGGCGCCGTGCTGGGGATCACGGCTCTCGCGGCCGGCTGGATCAGCCTCTGAGCCCCTCCCTCTCCGTCCCCCTCCTCACCCGCATCCGACACCTCGCTCTTCGTCCCCTCCTCACCCGCATCCGAAAGGCCCCGCATGACCAGCAACGACGCTTCCGCCACGCCCGCGCTCGGCGTGTACTCCGAGGTCGGACGGCTCCGCAAGGTCCTTGTCTGCTCCCCGGGGCTCGCCCACCGCCGGCTGACCCCGACCAACTCGGACGACCTGCTCTTCGACGACGTGATGTGGGTGGAGAACGCGCAGCGCGACCACGCCGACTTCGTCGACGAGCTGACCCGGCGCGGGGTCGAGGTCGTGGAACTGCACGACCTGCTCGCCGAGACGATGGCGATCCCCGAGGCACGGGCCTGGCTCCTCGACCGGAAGATCACCGCGAACGAGGTCGGCCTCGGGCTCATCGACGACACCCGGGCCTTCCTCGACGGCCTCCCCCCGCGTGAACTGGCCGAGTTCCTCATCGGCGGCCTGTCCACGGCGGACCTTCCCGACGAGTTCCGGTCCGGCTACGTCTCCCTCGCCCGCGAGGCCACCGGCGCGCGCGAGTACCTGATGCCGCCGCTGCCGAACACGCTCTACACCCGCGACACCACGTGCTGGCTGTACGGCGGCGTGACCCTGAACCCGTTGTACTGGCCGGCCCGGCACGGCGAGACCCTCCTCATGAAGGCGATCTACACCTTCCACCCCGGCTACCGTGCCGCCACCGTCTGGTGGGGCGATCCCGAGCAGGACTGGGGCCAGGCCACCTTCGAGGGCGGCGACATCATGCCCGTCGGCAACGGCGTCGTCCTCATGGGCATGAGCGAGCGGACCTCCCGGCAGGCGATCACCCAGGTCGCCGCCTCGCTCTTCAGGAACGGCGCCGCCGAGCGCGTCGTCGTGGCCGGCATGCCGAAGCTGCGCTCGGCCATGCACCTCGACACCGTCTTCACCTTCGCCGACCGCGACATCGTGACGCTCTACCCGAAGATCATGGACTCGGTCCACACCTTCTCGCTGCGGCCCGGGGACAACGCACCCGGCGTCGAGATCACCGACGAGGGCGGTACCCCGTTCGTGGACGTGGTCGCCAAGAGCCTCGGCCTGCCGCGGCTCCGCGTGATCGAGACCGGCGGCGACGTGTACGCCTCCGAGCGGCAGCAGTGGGACAGCGGCAACAACGCCGTCGCGCTCGAACCCGGTGTCGTCTTCACCTACGACCGGAACACCCAGACCAACACGCTGCTGCGCGAGGCGGGGGTCGAGGTCATCACCATCGTCGGCGCCGAACTGGGCCGGGGCCGGGGCGGCGGCCACTGCATGACCTGTCCGCTGATCCGCGACGCCGTCGAGTTCTGACCCGCGCCCGGCTCACGCCTCCGCGACACGGAACCGGCCGTCCCTCCCCCGTGGAGGGACGGCCGGTTCGGCGTGCTCCCGGTCCGCCCCGGTCGTCGGGTCGGACCGGGAACCGGAGCGGACCGGGCCGGGCCTCGGGTCCGGAGCGCCGGGTCAGGCCGTCGCGGCCGTGCCCGCCAGCTGCTCGGCGAGCTCCCGCTCGCCCTCCTCGGAGAGCGAGGTCTTGAGCACGGTTCCGCCGAACTTCTCCATGGCCGCGGCGAACTCGCCCTCGGTGATCTTCGACGCCATCACCACGACGGCGGCCGAACCGGGTGCGAGCAGCGAGCGGACCTTGTCGCGGAAGGTGTTGTCGACGCCCATCTGGTTGAGCTTGCCGATGAGGCCGCCGACGGCGGCGCCCACCACTCCGATCGCCGGCGTGAGGATGACGAGGCCGAAGACCATGCCCCACAGGGCTCCGGCCGTGGCCGAGAGGGCGACCTGCCCCTCCCGCCTGGCCGGCGTGTCCACATGGGTCTCGCCGTCCGCGTCCACCGAGACGACGGCGACGCCGGTCAGTTCGACCACCTGACGGCTCTCCAGCTTCCGGACCTCGGTGAAGGCCCGCTCGGCGACGGCGCGATCCTCGTAGCCGAGCACGATGAGTTCGGACATGCGCCTCTCCTCCTGTGGGGTACCGACGCCGAAATAGGTACCGCTCCGCGGGATACCGCCGCCGGAATCAGTACCGCTCCGCCTTGACGAGTTTCGGGGTCAGTACCGGCTCGGGAGGCTGTCGGCTGATCACCAGCGGCTGGGCGCGCCCGCCCGGTGCGAGGTCCTCGACACCGACGAACTGCGTCTCCACGACCTTGCCCGAGGAGTCCAGGAAGTCGACCTGGACGGCGTAGGAGGCCTCTTCGTCCGTCCTGTTGGTGATGTTCAGGACGACGGTCAGCACGCCTCCGGTCTCCGCCCGGGGCTTGCCGGTCATCGCGACCTCGCTCCGCGCGTTGCCCGGGGCCTCCACGTCCTTCAGCTCGTCCTCGGCCTGCTGACGCGAACGCTCGACCTCCGAGCCGATGGACGCCTTGCGCGAGGCCTCCCGCTCGGAGGCCGACGCCGCGGCCGAGGAGGCGGACGCCCGCGCTGACTCGACCGCCTCGGAGGCCGCCGAGGCCAGGGGGGAGGGCGGTTCGCCCGAGAAGTCGTCCGTGTCGGGGGCCGTGGGGCGTTCGCTGAAGGTGGGGCTGCTGGTGTCGGCGCCGCCGCCGTCGCAGGCCACGAGGCCGGTGGCGCCGAGGGCCGTTACGACGACGGCCGCGGCCGCGCTCACCGCCCGCGCCCGGACCGAACGTCTCGCCCGCGCCGAAGTGGGGTTCACAGGATGGTCCTCTTCTCGTTCCGTGCCGCGTCCGGGGTCAGTAGCGCAGGACGCCGGCGATGCGGTCCATGTCGAGCAGGGTGTCGTCGCGTACGAACTGGACCTCGGCGCCGGTGTCGAGGGCCCGCTCGACGATCTCGTCGACCATGTCGTCCCGCGCCTCGGGCTCGGCGGGCTCGGCCGGTTCCAGATGGCCGCCCTCGTCCCGTACGACGGTCCGGTAGTGGTCCTCGACGGCGAGCAGCCGCATCCGGCCCTCCTTCACGGCCTGCCACACCTCGTCGATGCCGCCGGCGAACTCGCGGCGGCCCCGTGCCGCGTCCAGCTCGGCGACGACGGTGGTCGACGCGGCGGCCTCACGCGCGGCACGGGCCGGCTCGACGGCCTCCTTGACCGCCGCGGCGGGGCCGCGGGCCAGTCCGCCGCGGTGGATCGGCGTGGTGCCCGGCGGGAGCGGCCCGGTGTCCTCAAGGAGCGCGAGGGCGGCGGGCTCACCGATCACGTACATCGGGCGCGGCTCGGAGGAGAGGACGACGCGCAGTGCCGTGTGCGCCTCGCGCAGGAACTGGCGGGTGGCCTCGTCCTGGAAGGTGCTGGGCAGGTCTCCGACCCGCTCCTTGCGCTCCGCGTCCGGGTCTTCGAGGCTGCGGGTGAGCGGGAAGCCGTCCTCGGTGTGCTCGGTGACCTGTTCGGGGCTGCCGCTCCAGAGCGAGACCCGGTCGGCGGCGACCGCGAGCGTCCACGAGGGCTGTTCGGCGGCCTGGGCGGCGACGAGGTTCCGGGTGAGGAAGGTGTCGGCGACGACGACGCGTTCCGGGACGGTCCTGGCCACCGTCCACACGTAGTGCTCCCCCGGCGCGACGAAGATCACGAGACCTTCCTCGGCGTGCGAGAGGTCGATCTCGGCCACCGCTCGGCGCAGCTGGTCGAGTACGTCGTCCCGGCGCTCGCGGGTCACCCCCGGGTCGTCCTGGACCGCCTTCTCCGCGGCCGCCACGAGATTGCGGAGGCGTACGGGGTCCTGGGCGTTCTCCGGCTCGCGGCGGTGCGTCGGCATCACGAGCGACAGGGCGGGGTACGGGCGGGGCTGTCGCAGCTTCGCGAGCACGTCACTGCTGAGCGCGGGGTCCATGGGAGAGCCTTCCTGACGAATTCCTGCGGTTCTGCGGTTCCCGGCGGTACTGCCGGTACTGCCGGTGCTGCCGGTTCGGTCGGTCCTGCCGGTACTGCCGGTTCGGTCGGTTCTGCGGTTCTCTGCGGTGCGGCGGGATCTGCGGTTCTTCGCGCGCCGGTGCCACCGGCCGGCGGGTGTCCGGTGCGGGGGCGCCCCTACTGGGGGCCCGCGAGCTGGTCGGCCAGTTCCTTCTCGTCCTCGTCGCTGAGCGAGGTCTTGAGGACGGTGCCGCCGTGCGGCCGCATGGCCACCGTGAACTTGTCGTCCGTGATCTTCGAAGCCATGATCACGACGGCGGCCGAGCCGGGCTTGAGGAGTTCGTCCACCTGTTGGCGGAAGCGGTCGTCGACGCCCGACTTGCTGAGCTTGCCGACGAGTCCGCCGAGGGCCGCTCCGGTCAGGAGTCCGACGCCGGGCAGCAGGAAGAGGATGCCGAAGATCGCGCCCCACAGTGCGCCGGAGGCGGCGGAGACGCCGACGATGCGGCTGCTGGTGTCGACGTGGGTCCTGCCTTCGGTGTCCACGGAGACGATCGCGAGCCCGTTGAGGTGCACGACGTAGTCCCGTTGCAGGTCCTGGACCGTGGCGAAGGCCTGCTCGGCGACCTCGGGGTCGTCGTATCCGATGACGATGAGCTCAGACATTCCCGCCTCCTCGGAGAAGGGAATCCTCGAGGTCTCCCTTCCGACGGAGAGGCTCGGACGGCCTCTCCGGGATCACGAAGTGCCATCTTGTCCCGATACCAGGTGGTACGCGACTCGGTGTCCCGCCACACGGGGGAGCACCGCCGCACGGCGGTGCCATGTACGGGGCTCGGGTCCGAGCGAGACATGAAAGGTGCGTGAACACGTTCCGGTACGGACAGGGGGTGCGTCCTAGAAGAACCCTGCTCTGCTCAGCCGCGCGCCGTCCTCCATGAGCTCCCTCAGCCATGGACTGCGGACGGCCGGAATACGCACCATGGCATGCCGGAACGCCCGCCCGTCGACCTGGAACGGAGGTCGGGGCCGTGACGCCGACGGGTCGAAGTCGTCACGGAGAACACCTTCGGGCAGGCCGCCGGAGGCGGGGACGGGACGGCCCCGTTCGGGGAGGACCAGCCCCCGCCACACCCCGAACGCCAACGGCACCCTGCACGCCTCGCGTGCCGCGCCGGGCGGGGTCCAGGCCTCCCCCGTCTGCGGATGGGCCGGCACCAGGAGGATGTCGGTGTCCGGTGCCGGGGCGGGCACTCCGGGCCCGGCCAGGGCGGCGCGACGCGCCCGCGGCCCCGGGGGCAGCAGCGCGTCGAGCGCGGGTCGGAACACCTCCCCCGCCAGGCCGTCCGGGACGGTCACCGGCCGCCCCTCCGAGGCCGCGAGCAGGTGGGCGAGCGCCTGGCCGACCGCCGCCTGCCATCGAGGGCTCCAGGACCACCAGTGATTCGTCCAGTGGGCCACCCGCGTCCGCGCCCCCCACCCGGCCATCGCCTCGAACGGGGGCGTGCTCACCCCCTCCGCCATCACCCGCGCCCAGGAGTGCGGTGTGGTGTCGGTGCCGTCGACGGGGAGGCGAAGCACCGCGTCCGGGGCGAGCCACAGCGCCTGCCAAAGCGAGCAGTCGTCGATCCGGGTCGCCACGGGCAGCCCACACGCCACGCAGGCCACGTTGGGGCCGTCGGCCCTGCCGAGACCGCAGCAGTAGCCGCCCCCACCATGCTCCGGGATCAGCCGGGTGCCCGGGGCGTCGCCGGGCGCGAGGACGATCGCACCGGGCGCGCCGCCGGAGAGTGGGTGGTGCGGCGCGTAGACGCCACGGGCGGCGGCCTCCTCGGGGCCGATCTCCTCCCATGTCCGCCACGGCGGCCCCGAGGGCTCGGGATCCACCGCGAACGTGCCCGACTCCATGAGCACCGGAAGCTGTGTCCCGTTCCCGTACGACTGATGGGCGTGGGCCGGCAGGACGACCTGGGACAACGGAGTGGTCAGCTGAGCGCCGCACCCCGCACACACGAATACGAACAAATGCCCTCCGTCCGGGAAACAGAGGGATCATGACAGCGGGGCGGCGTCCGGCCAACCCGTTTTCCGGCGGTGAGGCCGGGGCGGGGCACCGGGGATCCACCGGCTCCCGGGCTTCGACCGAGCGGGGTGGCCGCCGTGGGTGCCGGAGCGCGGGGCGTGGGTCATCCTGGGGAGATGGGTGCGAAGCGTGGAGCGTCTCCCCGGGGACCGTCCGTCGGCCGGGGCCGCCGCCGGGTCCGGGTCGCCGTCCTCACCACGGTGGTCGCGGTCGTCGCCGCGCTCTCCGACTGCGCGGACGGCGACGGTACGGCCACGGGCGCGCACGGGCCGACAGCGGTGGTCCCGGCGGCCACGGCGTCGGGCCCCTCGGCCGAGGCCGCCCCTCCCGCCACCACTCCCCCGGTCACCCCCGCCACGTCGCCGGCCCCCTCGCCCCGGGGGCCCGTCGCCGCCGAGGTGTCCATACCGTCGATCGGGGTCGAGGACCTGGTCGTCGTGCCGTACGAGGGGACGACCGACGACGCCGCCGGCACCCGTGTCCAGGACCGTGGCGTGGCCGCGAGTCCCTACGGTGAGCGCGGTGGCGTGGGGCCGGGCGAGATCGGCAACTATCTGGTGACCGCCCACCGGCTCTCGGCCGGCGGACCCCTGCGCGAGCTGCCCTCGGTCGAGGTGGGGGACGAGGTGCGCGTCGTCGCCGAGGGGACCGTCTACACCTACGAGATCGTCGAGACCCGGACCACGTCCTTCCGCTCGGCCCGTTCGCTCGCCGAGCAGCGGGCGGCGGTGCCGGGCGAGCCGGGCGAGAAGCCCACCCGGGCCATGATCACGCTCTCCACCTGCGCGACGCCCGAGGACAACGCGGCGGGCAACTTCTGGCGGGACGCCCAGAACAACCCCGAACACCGCATCGACAAGGTCGGCGTCCTGACCTCCACCCGCCCCGCGTAGGCGTCCGGCGCGCGGCTGCGACCCGCGCCGGGGGCCGCTACGGCTTCCGCAGGGCGGCCAGCTCCACGTCGACGGCCTCCCGCAGCAACGTGCGCGCGTGGTCGACCGCGAGGCCGACAGCCTCGTCCGGTTCACCGCCCCCGGTGTGGTCCTCCTCGACCAGGCGTTCCCCGGCTCGCCGCCCGACTCCTGGGCGTGCTCGGCGGACCGGGCCCGCTCGGTCCTGGAGAAGGCGACCGACGCGCGCGGCCGACGCTTCGAGATCGTCGACCTGCCGCAGCCCGACCTCGACCGGATCACCGGCCCGAGGGCCACGACTTCGTGTCGACGTACGCCAACTTCTACGTCGCCAACGACTCCGTCTTCATGCCGAAGTTCGGCGACCGCTTCATGCCGAAGTTCGGCGACCGGGCGGCCGACGACCGTGCCCGGGGCATCCTCCAGGAGCACTTCCCGAAGCGGGACGTCGTACGGGGGCAGATCCACACCATCGCCTCCGGTGGCGGCGGCATCCACTGCGCGACCCACGACCAGCCCGGCGAGCCCGCCGCCTGAGCCACCCTCCTCCCCACCCTGGAGCACGGCCGTGTCCCCGAAGCGACGTCCTGCGCGTCCTCGTCACGCCGCGCGGCACGCCGGCGGAGGCGGGCGGCATCTCCCCCGCCGAGGATCCGACCCTCCCGGCCTCGTCGTCCGTGCGCGGGGACCTCATCTTCCCCGCGCACAGCCGGCTCGCCACGGTCGACGTGCCCGTCGCCCTGACGGGCGACGCGGTCACGGACTGTCCCTTCGACGCGTACGAGGCGGCGCCGCCGCCGCGCGCTGCGCCGCCGGCGGTCGGCTGACCCACCGTCCCCGTCCCGGGCGCCACTCCCCTTCCGTCGTCCACGCTTCCGCTCCGAGGATCTGAGTAGCGGTACTCATGCCGGGAGCGGGGCGCGGCGGGACCATGTGTCGCCAGGGGTGTGGACCGGCGCGGAGGGGGCGGCATGAGCAAGGTCGTGGGGGCGTTCGTGGCTGCGGGGCTCGCGGTCGGAGCGCTGGTGCTGGCGTACGCGGTGGGGGCCCCGCCCGGGACGGTGCTGGCCGTGGGGGCGGGCGTCCTGGGGCTGCTCTGGCTCCTGCTGCTCCTCACGGCCCCGTGGAACCTGTACTTCCGGGCCCATGCGGTCCTCGCCGAGATCGCGGTCAGCCGGGAGAAGGGCCTCGTCGTCTCCGAGGAGCGGGACGGCGAGGCGCGGCGGATCGCGCGCGCGATGCTGCGGGTCGCCGTCGCCGGGCACGTGGTGACGGCGGGCGTGGCGCTCGCGGTGGCCGCCGCGACCGGCCGTGGGGCCGGCTACTGGTTCGCCGGGTTCTTCCTTGTCAGTACGTTCTTCAGACCGGCTGGAGCGTACTTCGGGCAACTACGGGGCAGGCTCGGCGTCCTACTGAAGGACGTGACGTTCCCGCGCGACGACGTGGTGGCGCTGACCGGTCGGGTGGCCGCCCTGGAGAGCGGGGCCGCTGTGCTCGACGGCAAGGCGGAGGAGCAGTACCGGGCCCTCGCCGAGCTGCGCCGTACGGTGGACGCCGTCGCCCTCTCCGCGCATGGACGCGCCGACGGGACCGACCGGAGGATCACCGCGCTGGCGCGGGAGTTCGAGGCGACGGTGAACCGGCTCACCGACAACGAGGAGATCATCACCGGCCTGAAGGCCTTCCTCAGGCTCCTGCGGACCACTGGCACGGCCGAGGTCACCGACGTCACCTGAGGCCCCGGCCCCGCACGGGGCCTTCGTTCTCCTGCGGGGCCTTCGTTCCCGTGCGGGGCCTTCGTTCCCGTGCGGGGCCTTCGTTACCGTGCGGGGCCGGGGCCTCTCACACGCCGTCGGCCGCCTCGCGTTCGGCGCGGGTCCGTGCCCCGTGGGCCGTCAGCCAGGCGACGACCTCGTCCGCCTTCCCGGCGCGGGCGACGTCCAGCGGGGTGAGGTCGTCCCAGCCGATCCAGTCGATGTCCGCACCGGATTCCAGGAGGCGGGCGGCGGTGGGGAGGCGGCCGCCCTGACAGGCTCCCCAGAACGCCTCGGTGAGCTCTTCGCGAGCGGGCGGCGGATCGGCGGCGAGACGGGCCTCGATCTGGTCGAGGAGGCCTAGGGTAGCGGCGTCCTGGAAGGTCGCACGGGCGCCCAGTTCGAGCAGCCGGTGGGCGGCGCGCCACTGCCCGAAGGCGCGGGCGTCGGCGAGCGGCGTGCCGCCAGCGATCACGGCGCCGTCGGCCTCGATATCGGCTCCGGCGGCGACGAGCGCGTCGATCATGGGGACGTCGTCATTGCTCGCGGCCCAGTGCAGGGGCGTCTCGCGGTGCGCCCCGGTGAAGCGGGTGTCCGGGTCGGCGCCGGCCGCGACGAGCACGGCGACGGTCTCGGGGCCGCGGGGCCGGTGGCCGGGCCAGTCGGCGGCCAGGTGCAGCAGGCTCCGCCCGCCAGGGCCGTGGCCCTCGCGGTCCTCGACGACCCGGGCGGCGGCGAGCCAGGGGTGTGCGGTGAGCAGTCCGCGCAGGGCGTCGAGGTCGCCGGCGCGGACGGCCTCGGTGACGGCGACGGCGACGGGGTCCTGGGAGCGCAGGGTGCGCGGGGTGGGCATGCGGACAGGGTGCCGCATGGGGGACGGGACCGCACAGGCCGGGCCTGAGCCGACGGGACCACACCGCCGGGCCTGAGTCGACGGGGCCGCGGGACCACGCCGCCGAGCGTGAGCCGACGGAGCCACGCCGCCCGGCATGAGCGCACGGGGCCGTGCCGCCCGGCCCGAACCGGACGGGATCGCACAGGCGCGGGTTGAGCCGACGGGACCGCGCCGCGCCGCCTGAGCCGTTTCACCCGCTTGCCGGTCCCCAGCTTGCGGCTAATGTCGATATATAGGCCACATGTGCATCCTCGTTCCCGCACTCGTGAGGCGGCGGGAGGGGAGTACGGAAGGAGCCTCCCATGACCCGTACATTGCGGGGCGCGATAGCCCTGGCCGGAGCCACCGCCCTCTGTCTGGGCGCGGTGGCGACCAGCGGGGCGGTCCAGCCGGGCGCGGCGTCTGCGGCGCGGCAGGACGTGAAGATCGGCCTGTTGCTGCCGGAGAGCAAGACCACGCGGTACGAGAAGTTCGACCGGCCGTACATCGAGGCCAAGATCAAGGAACTGGCGCCGAACGCCCAGATCGACTACTACAACGCCGCCGAGAGCGCGACCACCCAGCAACAGCAGGTGAACACGGCGCTGGCCAAGGGCGACCAGGTGCTCATCCTGGACGCGGTGGACGCGAAGTCGATCCAGTCGTCCGTGCAGAAGGCCCGTGACGCGGGCGTGAAGGTCGTGGCCTACGACCGTCTCGCGCAGGGCCCGGTCGACGCGTACGTCTCGTACGACAACCGCAAGGTGGGCGAACTCCAGGGCCGGGCGCTCCTCGACGCGCTCGGCGACAAGGCCGCGAGCGGCCAGATCGTGATGCACAACGGGTCGCCGACCGACCCGAACGCGGCGGAGTTCAAGGCCGGGGCGCACTCGGTCCTGGACGGCAAGGTGAAGATCGGCAAGGAGTACGACACGCCGAACTGGGACCCGAACAACGCCAACCAGCAGATGTCCGGCGCGATCAGCGCCCTGGGCAAGGACAACATCGTCGGCGTGTACTCGGCCAACGACGGACTGGCCGCCGGTATCGCCACCGCGCTGAAGGCGGCGGGCATCAACGTGCCGCTGACCGGCCAGGACGCCCAGCTCGACGCGATCCAGCGGATCCTGCTCGGCACGCAGACGATCACGGTCGAGAAGCCGTACAAGCCGGAGGCCGACATCGCGGCGACGATGGCGGTCAACCTCGCCGAGGGCAAGCCGCTGCCGGCCGACCTGACGCCCACCACCGTCACCAGCGGCAGTGGCCAGAAGGTGCCGGCCAACCTGCTGACGCCGATCGTGGTCGACAAGGAGAACATCAAGGACACCGTCGTCAAGGACGGCCTGTACACGGTCCAGGAGATCTGCACCCCGACGTATGCCGCGGCCTGCAAGGAGGCCGGACTCCAGTAGCGGCACGGCGGTTCCGTCCCGGGCCCTTCGGCCCGGGGCGTCCCGCCCGGGGCGGCAGTCGTCCCGGCGGGGCTCGGACCCGCGCGAGCGGGCGAGCGGAGGAGGCGGTTCCTTTGCCTGAGGCACCCGTGCTCACACTCCGGGGCATCTCCAAACGCTTCGGCGCGGTCCAGGCGCTGAAGGACTTCGATCTGGACGTCCACGCGGGTGAGGTGGTCGCGCTGGTCGGCGACAACGGCGCCGGCAAGTCCACCGCCGTCAAGTCGATCGCCGGGGTGAACCCGCCCGACGAGGGCGTCATCACCTGGGAGGGCAGGCCGGTCTCCATCGGCCGGCCGCACGACGCCCAGAACCTCGGCATCGCCACCGTCTACCAGGACCTGGCGCTCTGCGACAACCTCGACGTGGTCGCCAACCTGTTCCTGGGGCGGGAGTTGCGCCGCTTCGGCGTTCTCGACGAGGTCCGCATGGACCAGCGGGCGCGTGAACTCCTGGAGACCCTCTCCATCCGCATCCCGAGCGTCCGCATCCCCGTCGCCTCCCTCTCCGGCGGTCAGCGCCAGACGGTGGCGATAGCCCGCTCGCTGATCGGCTCGCCGAAGGTGGTCATCCTCGACGAGCCGACCGCCGCGCTGGGTGTGGAGCAGACCGCGGAGGTCCTCGACCTGGTCGAGCGGCTCCGTGAGCAGGGCCTCGGCACCATCCTGATCAGCCACAACATGGTGGACGTGATGGCGGTCGCCGACCGGATCGCGGTGATGCGCCTCGGCCGGAACAACGGCTTCTTCGACAAGCGCTCCACGACCACCGAGGAGATCATCTCCGCCATCACGGGGGCCACCGACAGCGCCGTCACGCGCCGTCAGGCCCGCAAGCTGGAGGACGACCGATGAGACGCGACCGGGGCCGAAGCCCCTCCGGCGCCGACGACGCCAGCCAGGAACCGGCGTCCGGTGCCATGCCCGCCGTCGACACCCGGCTCCTCGTCCGCGAGGAGGGCGTCAAGGGGTACCTCGACGAGTTCCGGCGCAAGCTGCGCAGCGGAGAGCTCGGGTCGCTGCCGGTCGTGCTCGCCGTGATCATCATCTGGACGGTGTTCGGCAGCCTCAACAGCACGTTCCTCTCGGCCCAGAACCTGTCCGACCTCAGCCAGCAGATCGTCGGCACCGGCATGATCGCGGTCGGCATCGTCTTCGTGCTGCTGCTCGGCGAGATCGACCTCTCCGTGGGTTCGGTGAGCGGTCTGTGCGCCGCGATCTTCGCGGTGCTGAACGTCCTGAACGGCATGAACGAGTGGCTGGCGCTCCTGATCGCCATCGGGGGCGGCGCGGCGGTCGGACTCGTCCAGGGCTTCTTCTTCGCGAAAGTCGGCGTGCCGGCGTTCGTGGTCACCCTCGCGGGCAACCTCGCCTGGAACGGGCTGATGCTCCAGGTGCTCGGCAGCAGCGGCACGGTCAACATCCCCAGCGAGTCGATCGTCTCCCGGCTCTACTCGACGGTCTACCACAGCCCGGCCGCCGCCTACATCGCGGCGGCCGTCGGCGTCGGGCTGTTCCTGGCGGCCTCGCTCCTGGACGCCCGACGCCGCCGGGCGGCCCGGGTGCCGTCCCGTCCGGTCGCCGAGATCGTGCTGCGTACGGTCGTCATCGCGGCGATCGCCTTCGCCACCGCGTACATCCTCAACCGGTACCAGGGCCTGCCCCTGGCGCTCCTCGTCTTCCTGATCGTGCTGGTGCTCCTGGACTTCGTGCTCCGGCGCACCACGTACGGCCGCCGGATCTTCGCGGTGGGCGGCAACATCGAGGGCGCGCGCAGGGCAGGCATCAGCGTGCCGTTCGTCCGGATGTCGGTCTTCTCGATCGCCGGGACCATGGCGGCCGTCGGCGGGCTCTTCCTCGCCGGCCAGATCCAGTCCGCGAGCCAGACCTCCGGCGGCGGCAACCTCCTGATGAACGTCATCGCCGCCGCCGTCATCGGCGGTACGAGCCTCTTCGGCGGCCGCGGCACGGTGTGGTCCGCCCTGCTCGGCGCCCTGGTGATCGGTTCCATCCAGTCGGGCATGAACATCATGGGCGTCAGCAACGCCGTCCAGTTCATGATCACGGGTGCGGTCCTCCTGGCCGCCGTGGTCGTCGACTCGCTGTCCAGGAGGAGCCAGAAGGCCGCCGGCAGGGCGTGAATCAGGACCCGCCAAAGTCCGTGCCGGAGCCTGATCCGGTGCCGGGGCCCTTGCCGGAGCCCGTGGCGGAGCCCGTGCCCGTGCCGGGTCCGGTGCCGGGTCCGGTGCCGGTGGATCCGTCCGAGTCCGCGGTGCCGGGGCCGATACGGAGTTCGAAGTCGCCGTCGTAGCGCTCGTGGCCCGCGATCACGGCGAGCTCCATGACCTCCACGCCGACCTCGCCGCGGACGATCAGCGGATCCTTGCGGAGGTCCCGCATCAGGGCCACGCACATGCCGATCATCACCAGGACGAACGGCGCCGCGACCAGGATCGTGAGGTTCTGCAGACCCGCGAGGGCGTCGCCCTGACCGTCGCCGATGAGGAGCATGATCGCGGCGACCGCGCCGGTCACCACGCCCCAGAAGACCACCACGGGGCGGGTGGGCTCGAAGGAGCCGCGCTGCGAGAGGGTGCCCATGACGATCGAGGCGGCGTCCGCGCCCGACACGAAGAAGATCCCGACGAGGATCATCACGAGCAGGCTCATGGCACCGGCGATCGGGAACTCCTGGAGCACTCCGAAGAGCTGCCCCTCCGGGGTGCTCTCCCCCGCCAGCTCGCCCTGCTCGCTGAGCTTCATCGCCGTACCGCCGAAGACGGCGAACCACACGAGGCTGACGGTGCTGGGCACCAGGATGACGCCCCCGACGAACTGGCGGATGGTGCGGCCCCGGCTGATCCGGGCGATGAACATGCCGACGAAGGGCGTCCACGAGATCCACCAGGCCCAGTAGAAGACGGTCCAACTGCCGAGCCAGTCGTGGATGTTCGAGCCACTGGTCGCCTCGGTGCGGCCCGCCAGCTGCGGCAGGTCGCCGATGTAGGCGGCGATCGAGGTGGGCAGCAGGTCGAGCACGATGATGGTGGGTCCGGCGACGAACACGAACAGGGCGAGCACGGCGGCCAGCACCATGTTGATGTTGGAGAGCCACTGGATGCCCTTCTCCACCCCGGACACGGCGGAGAAGACGAAGGCCACCGTCAGGACGGCGATGACGGTGACGAGCAGCCCGGTCCCCGCCTTCTCCATCCAGCCCAGCTCCTCGAAGCCGCTGCCGATCTGGAGCGCGCCGAGCCCGAGCGAGGCGGCGGAGCCGAACAGCGTGGCGAAGATGGCCAGGATGTCGATGAACCGGCCGGGTCCGCCGTACGCCCGCTTCTCACCCATCAGCGGGACGAAGACCGCGCTGATCGTCTGCCGGCGCCTGCGCCGGAACGTGGAGTACGCGATGGCGAGCCCCACCACGGCGTAGATCGCCCACGGATGGAGCGTCCAGTGGAAGAGCGTGGTGGCCATGGCGGTCTGCATCCGCTCGGCCGAGTCGACGGGATGGGTGCCGGGCGGCGGGGTCCCGTAGTGGGCGAGCGGTTCGCTCACGCCGTAGAACATCAGGCCGATGCCCATACCGGCGCTGAACATCATGGCGATCCAGGACACCGTCCGGAACTCCGGGCCCTCGCTCTCCTGGCCGAGGGTGATCCGCCCGTAACGGCTGATCGCCAGCCAGAGCGCGAACACGACGAAGCCGGACGCGGCCAGCATGAACGCCCAGCCGCCGTTGCGGATCAGCCCGTCCAGGAGGCTGCTCGACACGCTCTCCAGGCTGCCCGTGGCCGTGGCGCCCCAGACGACGAAGGCCACGGTGAGGACGGCGGTGACACCGAACACGATCCGGTCGGTACGGGCGCGATGGTGGTGGTCCGCGCGGCCGGGCAGGTCCGCCGTCACCGGCAGCCCCTCCCTGCCGCTCCGTTCGGCGCCCGCTCCGCGCTCGTCGGGCCCCTGATCTTCCTCTGACACAGATGACACCTTTCACCGGCAATGCGGTATTTCAACACAAACATGACGATGTCTCTGTAAGGCAGTACCACAGCCGGGAGCGAACACCGGGGACCAACAGACCCCCACGGCTTGACCGGTGGCCCGAGACGGCCCGACGTATCCTCGCCCCGGGCGGCCCGAGCGTGGGGCGGACGTGGACGGAAGAGGTCGGAACAGGTGGCGGACAGACACAGGAGCGGCTCGGCGAACGGCGACGAGGCCGCGTTCCCCACCCCGGTCCCGCTCGGCACGCGCGCGCGGGAGGCCGTCCTCCAGCGGATCGTCGACCGGCGGTACGCGCAGGGCGCCCGCCTCGTCGAGCGCGAGGTCGCCGAGGAGCTCGGGATGTCCCGCGTCCCGGTCCGCGAGGCGCTGCGCGCCCTGGTCACGGAGGGGCTCCTGGAGCTGCTCCCGCACAGCGGGGTACGCGTGCGCCGCCTGGAACGGACCGATGTGGAGTACCTGTACGAGGTGTGGGAGCCGCTGGCGGTCCAGGCGTCCCGGCTCGCGGCGCGGGCACGCGCGGCAGGCGACACCCGGGGGCTCCGCACGCTCGAAGCCACCCTGCACCAGGCCGAGTCGGCCGCCGCGGCGGACGAGGGGACCCGCGAGGTGGCCGCCCACACGGCGTTCCACGAGTCCGTCGTGGCCATGTCGGGCAACCCGCTGCTCGCCCGCACCATGGAGCAGCTGAGCTGGCAGCTGCGCCTCGTATTCGGCCTGCGCGAGGAGCCCGCGCACATGCGGGCCCAGCACGCCGAGATGTACCGGCACATCGCCGCGGGGGACCCGGAGGCGGCGGCGGCGAGCACGCTGCTGCACGTGCGGGACAGCAGGACGGTCGCCCTGCGCTCCCTCTTCGGCGACGCCTGAGGACCTTCGGCCCGCCGCGAGCCACCCTGGGGCATTCGTATACCAAAAGGGTGACGCAGCATCCTCCTGACGCTCGACGACGTCACATAACGGCCCTTTATGGATCTGCCGAGCCTCACCCTTGTCGCTCGCCCCCGGCTTGGTATACAAAACGGGGAGCCCTCGGCCCCTCCCCAAGGAGCACCCATGCGCGTCGAAGCCGCCCCGCCGCCCCCCGGCAGGCTGACCCGCCGCGGCGTCCTCGCCGGTGCGGCCGCCCTGGCCGGCACCGTGGCGGCCGCCGGACCGGCGGCCGCCTCCGTAGGGCCGGCGCCCGCCCGAGACCGACGCGGCGGCTCCGGCTCCGCCGCCCGGCCGGGCGACCTCGTGGTCCGGGGCGGCACGCTCCTCGACCCGGCCACCGGCGAGGTCACCGAGGACGCCGTCGTCGTCATCGAGGACGGGACCGTCCTCGCGGCCGGCCGACGCGACCGGGTCGCCGTCCCTCGGGGGGCGAGGTGCTCAACGCCCACGGCCGGTGGGCCCTGCCCGGCCTGGTCGACGCGCACATCCACCTCAGCACCGCCGCCGAGGCCCGCGACGCCGTCCGCAGGGGCGCGACGAGGGCGCGCAGCGGATCGACCGCGATCTACCAGGACATCGCCGTCAAGACCCGGGTCAACGAACGCGCCGGGCTCCCCGAACAGGACCCGCTCGCCCAGGTCTACTCACGCGAGCGGCTCGCCGAGATCGTCACGGCGGCCCGTCGACGCGGCAAGGGCGTCCTGACCTGACCGGGAACCCGTACCGGGCCCACCACCCCACCCCCTCGAAGGAGTCCTCATGCCGTCCCCCTCGTCCTCGTCGGCGACGTCGCTGCCGTCCCCGTCCTCCTCCGGCGCGCTCTCCCGCCGCACGATGCTGGCCGGCGCCGCCGCCCTGGCCGGCGCCACGGCCACCGCGGCCACCGCCGCCACGCCCGCGCAGGCGGCCACCACGTCCGTATCCGCCGCGGCGGCGCCGTCCGCGGCCTCGGGGCACCGGCCGCGGACGGTGGTCTTCCGTGACGTCCGCCCGTTCGGGAGTGCCAGGGCCAGGGATCTCGTGGTCGTCGACGGGCGCGTCTCGGACCGCCCGGCGCCCCATGGCGCGAAGGTCGTCGACGGCGGCGGCCGGATCGCCCTGCCCTCCCTCGTGGACGCGCACAACCACCCCGACAAGACGACCTGGGGCGGCTCCTGGGTGTCGCGGCGCCCCGCGAGCGGCATCGCCGAC
This sequence comes from Streptomyces sp. Qhu_M48, assembly GCF_051305195.1. Classification (NCBI taxonomy): domain Bacteria; kingdom Bacillati; phylum Actinomycetota; class Actinomycetes; order Kitasatosporales; family Streptomycetaceae; genus Streptomyces; species Streptomyces sp. Qhu_M48. Next base: position 4,651,739 of record NZ_CP195432.1, read on the forward strand.
TACGTCGCCCAGGACGTGGAGCTGTTCCGCGGCCAGCGCCGCCCGGTCGAGGAGCGGGCGTACGGGCTGATGTCGCACGCCGTCTCCCGGGGCACCCGGGCCATGCGGGCGCACGCCGACGTGGCCCCGGCCTACGGTCTCGCCGGGGTGGAGGGTGTGGCGGAGGCACGCGAACGGCTGCGTCACGCCCTGGACGTCCAGATCGTCGCCTTCCCGCAGCACGGTGTGATCCGGACGCCGGGCACGGTGGCGCTGCTGGAGAGGGCGGCCCGCCAGGGCCTCGTCGACATGATCGGCGGCATCGACCCGATCGGGTTCGACGACGCCCTCGACGCGCAGCTCGACGCCGTCTTCGGCATCGCGGACCGTCATGGCGTCGGCGTGGACATCCACCTGCACGACCGCGGCGAGAAGGGCATGAAGGCGATGCGCGGCATCGTCGACCGCACCCGCGCCCTCTCCCTCGCCGGGAAGGTCACGGTCAGCCACGTCTTCTGCCTGCCGGGCCTGACGGACCGTGAACTCGGTTCGATCGCGCGGGACCTGGGCGATCAGGACATCGCCCTGACGACGGTCGCGCCGTCCGACTCGCTCGTCCTGCCGATCGCCCGCCTGCGCGAGTACGGCGTGCGGGTCGGTCTCGGTTCCGACGGCGTGCGCGACTCGTGGAGCCCGTTCGGCAACGCCGACATGATGCACCGCGCGCACATCCTCGGCTGGGTGACGGACGTGCGTCTCGACGAGGAGCTGACGGACTGTCACGATGTCGCGGCACACGGGGGCGCGGACGTGATGGGACTGGCACACGCCGACTTCACCGCCGGCGCCCCGGCCGACTTCGTGCTCGTCAAGGGGGAATGCCTGCCGCAGGTCGTCGTGGACATGCCTCGCCGCGACATGGTGGTTCACGGCGGCGTCGTGGTGGCGCGCGACGGCGAGTTCCTGGACTGAGCGCGGCCGGGCATGGAACTCCGGCGACGACCGGCGGCCGGTAGGGCACCCGGCTCGGGTGCCCTACCGGCCGCCCTCGCGGCCCCTGGCGCGGCCGACTACAGGTACGGCCGTGTGATCAGCTCGAAGGCGTGGCCCGCGGGGTCCTTGAAGTAGACCCCACGACCGCCGTGCTCCGTGTTGGTCTCGCCGGAGCGCCGCATCTGCGGGTCGGCCCAGTGCTCGATCCCCTGCGCGCGGAGCCGCCCGTAGGCTCGGTCGAACAGCTCGTCGTCGACGAGGAACGCGTAGTGCTGCATCTGGATGTCGAACGGGGGCGCGGCGAACTGGATCAACACGCCGTCGGGGAGCTGCACGTTGACGAAGGGGCCCCAGGAGGGCGCCTCGGGCAGTTCGAGCAGTTCGCGGAAGAACCGTGCGGACTCGTGACTGTCCTTGGCCGCGATGATGGTGTGGTTGAAGGTGACTGCCATGTGGATGACCTCGCTGTTGATTCGACACGGAAGGGACGCTCAGTGCTTGTGCACTGGGGGGTCCTCGTGCCGAACCGAGGGGGTGCTTTCTACGCACCCGCCGAGCGGTCAGTCGTCCGCCGGATGACCCGTCTGTGTATGGCGTCGAATCGCCGGTCCGGTGTTCACGTCGAAGAACGCTACTTGATCAAGACTGTGGCGACAAGCGTGTTCTCCGGCCGAACGACACCGCGGGCCGGGGGTTGAAGCTGCCGCAGCGGCAGCTCGTACGGTCGTGAGCAGGGCCGGAACCACCGGCCGCGGTGATGGACGTGCACAGGAACGTACAAGGGAGTCGGGATGCGCCGGCCTATCTCGGATGTCGCCCGGATGTCGGGCGTGACCGCTCGCACGTTGCGGCACTACGACGAGATCGGCCTGCTGCGGCCGGCCGGGACCAGTACCGGTGGGCACCGGTACTACGAGGAGCCACAGCTGCTCGTGCTGCAGCAGATCCTCGTGCTGCGTGCCCTGGGCGTGGGCCTGCCGGAGATCGGCCGGATCCTGTCCGACCAGACCGACGAGGTGGACGCGCTGCGCTCCCACCTTCGGCGGCTGCTCACCGAACGGGACCGGCTCGACGCACTGGCCGACACCGTCTCCCGCACCATCACCGAAGTGGAGCAGGCAAGGAAGGACGGCCGACCCGTGACCATCAACCGACCCGAGAACCTCTTCGAGGGCGTTCAGCCCTCCCACTACGAGGCGAACATGCGCGACTTCCCCGAGCTCGCCGAGGCCGTCGGCCGACGGGCCGCCACGATGAGCCGTGACGACACCGAGGCCGCGCACCGCGACCGTACCGCGCGGATGATCCGGCTGGCCGAACTGATGGCCGCCGGCCATCCGGCCGACGCCGCACCGGTCCAGGCCGAGATCGACGCCCAGTACCGCGCCCTGACGGAGCTCCGCTCCGTGTCCGCCGACGAGTACCGGGGCATCGGGCGGGCCTGCGTGGACAACGACGCCTGGCGCGGCGCGTACGAGGCGATCGCCCCGGGGCTGGCCTCCTACCAGCGCGACGCCATCGAGGCGTACGCCACCGCCAGGCTCGGCTGAGCCACAGCGGGCCGAGGGCGAAGGGCGGCCCACCACCCGGAGCGTTGACTCCGGGTGGTGGGCCCGCACTGGCCGGGGGACAGGCCGGGGCCGGCACCGGCCGGGGGACGGGCCGGGTGATCGTGCCGGACAGGTCTCCGGTCCCCGGCCCCAGGTCCCCGGTCCCCGGGGAGGGATCAGCGCTTGAGCGTGAAGGTGAAGTCGCCGGAGATCCGGCCGCCCAGCCGGACCGCCGAGACGAGATTCCCCTCCGCGATCAGTCTCTCGACCCCGGCCCGCGAGAGACCGCATCCGTCGGCGATCAGCCGTACCGGCCGGACCGGGACGGCGGCGGCGGCGAAGCGGACCGAGACGTCGATCACCTCGCGGTCCAGGTGATCCGATCCGCCCGTGTCGAGGCGCCAGGCGCCGGTCCAGTCGAGGGCGACACGGTTGCGGCGCCGCACGACCGGATCCTGGAGCAGCTCGGCCGCCAGTCCGGGGTCGTTGTCGTGCAGCCGGTCCAGCAGCTCGGGCCGTACGGAGCGCACGTTCACCCGCTCCAGGACCGTGAGCTTCGCCGTCTCCCCGCAGGTGGTGCAGAGCACGAGGAGCCAGGCGTCGATGAGTTTGTGGTGGGCGTTGACGCGGAACCTGCCGTTCGCCCGGAAGCGCTCGGACGCGCAGGCGTGGCAACGGCGGAGGACGAGCGGCAGGCAGGTGGGAACGACCACCCAGTTTTCGAGCACAGAAGTACACCGGTTCCAGTGAGAAGTCCGCAGCGGAAAGCAGCGCGGCGCATATGCGCGACGCGCGACCGATCAGCACTCGGGAGGTCTCACACGGTGTACAACGGCACGTCCTTGCCCAGACGACTAGGTTCGGCAGCACGGTACGGGCGCGCAGCGGTACCGCTCCACCGGTTTTCCCCCTCGCACGGCCGCCCGGCGCCGCTGGGCTCCATTCCGCGCCATGAACATGACCGGTACGGGGGAGAACGTCATGCGATACCGGCTGCGGAGGGCCGTCGTCACGACCGCGATGGTCACGGCCGCACTGAGCGGCTGTACGGACGGTGCCGGCAAGCCGGCTGCCGACCGCACCGCCGCCCACCTCCGCGTCTCCGTCCGGGGCGGAGCCCCCGTCGGCGTCACCGTCGCGGCCGGTCACCACGGCGAAGGGCGCGCGCACGCTGTACGCCGTGTGGTTCCCGGACCACACGGAGGGCGAGATCCTGCTGACGCTCCGGCACGGCACCACGACCTCCCGCGCTCCGTTCCGGCTCGGCGAAGCCGGCGATCGCTCGTGCACGGCGACTCCCGCCCGCTGAGGACCGCACCGCCGCCCTGCGGCCTCCCCCTGTACGAGCCGGCCCTAGCGGTGCGGGATCTCGCGGTCGGGCAGGAGTCCCTGGTCCAGGGCCACGACCACCGCCCGGGTGCGGTCGCTGACGTCCAACTTCGCGAAGACGCGCAGGAGATGGGTCTTGACCGTCGCCTCGGAGATCACCAGACGCCTGCCGATCTCGGCGTTGGACAGGCCGTCGGCCACCGCACCCAGCACGTCCTGCTCGCGCGGGGTCAGGACGACCGGGGCGGGACGGCGCATCCGGGCGACGAGGCGTTCGGCGACGCGCGGGGCGAGGACGGTCTCGCCGCGGGCGGCGCCGCGTACGGCCTCGGCGAGCTGGGCGGCGGTGGTGTCCTTCAGCAGGTAGCCGACGGCCCCGGCCTCCACCGCCCGCTCGATCTCGACGTCCGTGTCGTACGTGGTGAGGATGAGCACCCGGGTCGGTGCGGGCCCCGCGGTGATCGCGGCGGTGGCCGCGACCCCGTCCATGACCGGCATCCGCAGGTCGACCAGCGCGACGTCGGGGCTCAGCCGCTCGACCAGGTCGCGGCCCGTGCTCCCGTCGTCTGCCTCGCCGACGACGACGATGTCCGGAACGGGCGCCAGGAGCGAGATCACCCCCGCGCGCATCACGGTGTGGTCGTCGACGACCACGACCCGGATCGGGGCCCCGGGTCCTCGCGGTCCCTGCGTTCCATGAGGCTCGTGCGGGTCGTGGGATTCGTGGGATTCGTGGGATTCGTGGGATTCGTGGGATTCGTGGGCTGAGGGCATGTCAGGCCGGTCCGTTCGTGTGGAGGGTCGCGAGGACGCGGGTGCCGTCCCCGACCGAGCTCGTCACCGTCAGTTCGCCGTCGAGCTCGGCCAGCCGCTTGCGCATGCCGTCCAGTCCGAAGCCCCGCGACTCCTCGACCACGAAGCCCCGTCCGTCATCGGTGATCTCCAGCTCGATGGCGTGCGGATGCCGGGTGAGGACCACGCCGACCGTGCTCGCGTCGGCGTGCTTGCGCACGTTGGCCAGGGACTCCTGGGTGCAGCGCAGCAGCGCGATCCGGGTCTGCTGGTCGCAGTCGACGTCCTCGGGGAGCTCCGCCTCCACCGTGATCCCGGTGTCCTGGGCGAACCGCTCCAGGGTGCGGCGCAGCGTCGGGACCACCGAGCCGGGGGTCAGACCGCTCTGCGGGGCCGAGCCCACGAGCACCCGGGCCTCGGCGAAGTTCTCGCGGGCCGTCCGCTCGATGGAACGCAGCTGCCGGGCGGTGCGCTCCGGATCTCCGTCGAGACCGGTCCGGGCCGCCTCGGCCAGCACGATGATGGAGGCGAATCCCTGGGCGAGGGTGTCATGGATCTCGCGGGCCATGCGCTCCCTCTCGTCGGCCGCGCCACGGCGGCGGTGGGCGTCCGCCAACTGTTCCTGGGTGAGGAACAGTTCGGCGGCCAGTGCGGTGGCGCGGGCCTCGCTGTCCGCGACCAGACGGTGGAGCAGGATTCCCGCCACGACCGACACCCCGTATCCGGTGAGGGCCGCGACCGCGTTGCCCGGTGAGTCGCGCAGGAGGCTCCCCGCCACGGTGGCCGCGGTCGCGCAGCCGCTGGACAGCACGGCGGCCCGGCGCCCGCGGCTCTGGAACCAGAACTGCGGAAGAGCGACGATGAGCAGAGCCGCGCCGCCGCCCGGGAGAGCCGCCATCACGCCGAGACCGGCGGCCAGGGCCGCCAGGTAGCCGGGGGTGTGGTTCCGGGCACGGTGGGTGGCCGTGTGGGCGAGAGCCAGCCCCACGAGGGCCACGGAGGCCCATTTCGCCGGCCCCGAGTCATTGCCGACGGCGATGACGGAGGGGATCAGGCCCAGCAGCAGCCAGGCGGCGGTGTACCAGCGGCGCAGGGCCGTGAGCGCCGGGGGCTCGGTGGTCCGGTCGGGCGTCCGCTCGGCTGCCGCGCCGGTCGCACGCCCGGCCGCCTCCTCGACGGCCGCGTCGCCCGTACGCCCCCCGGCCTCCCGCTCCGCCGGCTCTTCGGTCCTCTGCCCGGCGGTCCGGTCGGGTGCCCTCTCGGGCACCTCGTCGGCCACTCCGTCGGTCATCCGGTCGGTCATCCGGTCGGTCATCCGGTCGGTCATCCGGTCGGTCATCCGGTCGGTCATCCGGTCGGTCATCCGGTCAGCCTACGGACACCGGCTGACGTTCCGTCCGCTCGGGCCTCCCCGTGGGGCGCGTACCGCGCGCGGGCCACCAGTTCGCCTCGCCGAGCAGCAGCATCAGGGAGGGCAGGACCAGGATCCGGATCACGAAGGCGTCCAGCAGCACCGCGACCGCCAGACTGAACCCGATCTGCTTCATCTCGATCAGGTGGAGCGCCGCGAAACTCGCGAAGACCGTCACCATCACCACGGCCGCGCTGGTGACCACCCCGGCGGAGGAGGACAGGCCTTCCAGGACCGCCTGCCGGGTGGGCGCGCCGCCGAGGCGCGCTTCGCGGATCCGGCTGATCACGAACACCTGATAGTCCATGGAGAGACCGAAGAGGATCACGAAGAGGAACAGCGGGACACGGGAGCCGATCGAGCCCGTGGAGGTGAAGTCGAGTATCCCCTCGGCCCATTCGTTCTGGAAGACCAGGACCAGCAGGCCCAGCGAGGCGAACGCGGAGAGCAGGTTGAGGAGTACGCCGACGAGCCCGAGGACCACGGACCGGAACGCCCACACGGTCATCGCGAAGGTGACCAGCAGCAACGCCCCCACGATGAGCGGCAGCTTGCGCTTCTGGTGGGCCGGGTAGTCGGCGTAGCGGGCGACCTCGCCGGTGACGGCCACCTCCGTACCGGCGAGTGCGCCGACGGTGGTGGGGACGAGATCGCCGCGGAGCCGGTCGAGCGACGTGCGGGCCTCCGCGCTGTTCACGGACCGGTGCACCGCCATCTCCAGGAGCGTGGTGCGGCCGTCGGCCGAGGTGCGCAGCACGGGCGTGCCGCTGATCGCCGGGTCCTCGGCGGCGGCGCGGTCGGCGAGTTCGCGCAGGGCTCCGGCGACCTCCCCGGCTGGCCGGGCGTCCGCGCGGACGACGACCTGGTGCATGGACCTCAGCTCGGGATAGGCGGCGAGGAGACGGTCGTACGTCTTCATGGCGGGGATGGCGCGGGAGTGCGTCTCGCGGCTCATCTCCGTGATGTTGATGCTCAGGACGGGCAGGGCGAGCGCGAGGAGGGCGAAGCATGACACGGCGAGCGTCACGGCGGGGTGCTTGGCGACCGGACGGAGGATCGCGGCCGTGATCCGGCCCCCACCCACGCGCGCGGCAGCCGGAGGGGTCTCCCCCGCATCCCCCGCGCCCCGGCTTCCAGCCGTGGGGGCGTCACCCGTGCCCGGTCCGTCACCTGTCCTGGCAGCCCCCGGACCGGTGTCCCCCTCACCCGGGCCGACACCGGTCCGAGCGGCACCCGGGGCGCGACCGCCCCGCGCGGGCCTTCCGGCGGCGCGGTCCGCCTCCGGCCGGGCTTCCTTGCGGGCTTCCTTGCGGGCTTCCTTGCGGGCCTTGCGCGCCTTGCGGCGTTCGGCGCGCTCGCCCAGCAGGGCGAGGAGCGCGGGCAGGACGGTCAGCGAGCTCAGGACGGCGACCAGGGTGACGACGACCGCTCCGGTGGCGATGGAGGAGAAGATGACGTCGTCCGCGAGGTAGAGGGTGGCGCTGGAGACGGCCACGGCCAGCCCGGAGACGACCACGGCCCGGCCCGAGGTCGCCGCGGCGAGTTCCACGACGGCCTGTGTGGCCAGGCGCCCGTCGGCGGCCTGGGCCCGTTCCTCGCGTTCCCGCTTGAGGTAGAAGAGGGTGTAGTCGACGCCGACGGCCAGACCGATGAGCAGGATGACGTTGGTGCCGACGCCGGCGTCGGGGAAGACGTGCGAGGCGACCATCGACAGGCCCACCGCTGCCACGATCGAGGAGATCGCGAGCAGCAGGGGCACGACGGCCATGACCACCGACCCGAAGACGATCAGCAGGGTGATCAGGGTGACGGGCAGCGCGATGACCTCGGTACGGGCGAGGTCGTCGCCGCGGAGCTTGTCGACCCCCTTGCCGATGGAGGGGCCGCCGACCTGCTCGACGACCAGGCGGGGGTGCGCCGCCCCGACCTCGGCGGTCCGCGCGAGCAACGCGTCCACGTGCCGCTTCCCGTCGAACTCGGCGCCCTTCATCGTGATGTCGACCCGCAGGGAGGTGCGTGCGGCGTCGGCGACCGGCTCGGCCACGGAGAGCACCTCGGGCAGCCGCCGCATCCGGGCGCCGATCTCTTCCGCGGCGGCCTCGGCCTCGGCCCGGTCGAAGGGGCCGGTGCCGGGCGCGGCCTGGATGAGGACCCGCTCAAGGGGCTTCTGCTGGAGACCGCCTTCGGCGGCGAGGGCCTCGGCACGGCCGGCCTCGCCGATGCGAAAGTCCTCGGTGGTCGCCGGGTTGGCACCGAGCGCCATGCCCGTACCGAGACAGAGGGCCACGAAGAGGATCCAGCCGATCAGTGCGCGCCAGGGATGCCGGGCGCTGAGGCGGGCCATCCGTACGGTGGGGTTCGTCATGGGTCCCAGACTCGCCGCCGGGGCCGACTCGCCGACAGGCTCGGCCGGTTGAACCTGTTGTCCACCGACCGGTGGACAACAGGCCGTCCGTCTCCGGCACGACGAGGCCCGTCGGGCCGCCCGAGTCACCGATCACGGCAAAGGGCGCATCTCGAAAGGGGCCTCGGAGGGAGCGCTCCCATCGACTCCTCGATTCCCTTGCGCAGAGCCTTGCCACGCCTCCGGCGGCACCTTATCGTCCCGGGACAGAAAGCGCTTTCCATCCGTCTGTGGGCGGCCTCGCACAGGGCTGCCCACGGGCGGTCCCTTCTCGACCGAACGGCGTTCCACCAGCACCGCACCGCACTGCGTTCGCGCTCGGGAACAACCCCCAGCGTTCGATGACACAAGGACGGCGAGCATGAGACGACCCCTCACACGACGACCCCTCGCACTTCGACTTCACGCGGCCCTGGCCGCGTTGGCCCTCGCGGGCGCGACCGGCGTGGTCCTCTCGATGCCTCAGGCATCGGCCGCGACCGGTGGCGCCACCGGCTACGCGACCCAGAACGGCGGCACGACCGGCGGCGCCGGCGGACAGACCGTCCGGGCCACCACGGGAACCGCGATCCACGCGGCCCTGTGCGCACGGGCCAGCAGCAGTACCCCGATCACCATCCAGGTCGAGGGAACCGTCAACCACGCCAACACCGCCAAGGTGTCGGGCACCAGCTGCAACACCGCCGCCGGCGTGATCGAGCTCAAGCAGATCAGCAACGTCACCATCGTCGGGGTCGGCGCCGGCGCGGTCTTCGACCAACTCGGCATCCACATCCGCGAGTCCAGCAACATCATCATCCAGAACGTGACCGTCAGGAACGTCAAGAAGTCCGGCTCGCCCACGTCCAACGGCGGTGACGCCATCGGCATGGAGAGCGGCGTCCGCAACGTCTGGGTCGACCACGTCACCCTGGAGGCGTCGGGAGGCGAGTCGGAGGGCTACGACGGCCTCTTCGACATGAAGGACAACACCCAGTACGTGACCCTGTCCTACAGCATCCTGCGCAACTCCGGCCGCGGCGGCCTCGTCGGGTCCAGCGAGACGGAGCTCTCGAACGGCTTCATCACGTACCACCACAACCTCTACGAGAACATCGACTCACGCGCCCCCCTGCTGCGCGGCGGTGTCGCCCACATGTACAACAACCACTACCTGCGGATCAACGAGTCCGGCATCAACTCCCGTGCCGGGGCCCGCGCCAAGGTGGACAACAACTACTTCGAGGACTCCAAGGACGTCCTGGGCACCTTCTACACGGACGCCGCCGGATACTGGCAGGTCAGCGGCAACGTCTTCGACAACGTGACCTGGTCCGCCCGCGGCACCGACAACAACCCGGCCGGTCCCGACCCGCAGTCCAACACCACCGTCGCCATCCCCTACGCCCACACCCTCGACGCCGCCTCCTGCGTGCCGGGCGTCGTGGCCCGGACGGCGGGCGCCGGTACGGGACTCGCCGTGTCGAACGGCAGTTGCTCGCCCCAGACACCCACGCCCACGCCCACGGCGACGACCCCGACGCCGCAGCCGACCACCCCGACGCCGGGGCCCACCACGCCGACCACCGGACCGACCCAGCCCGGCGGGACCAATCTCAGCATCGGGGCCGGCGCCGACGGTTCGAGCAAGGCGGACGGTACGAGCTACGGCAACGTACGGGACGGCGACCTGAGCACCTTCTGGTCACCGGCCGGCTCGACCGGTTCCGTGTCGGTCAAGTGGGGCTCCGCGACCACCGTCTCCGCCGTCACCGTCCGTGAGGCGGCGGGCTCGGCCGGCGCCATCGGGTCCTGGCGGTTGCTCAACGGCGACACCGGCGCCGTCCTCACCTCCGGCAGCGGAGCGGGCGTCATCGCCGTACCCCGGACCGCGCTGAAGAAGATCACCTTCGAGATCGTCAGCTCGACGGGGACCCCGCGGGTGGCCGAGTTCGAGACCTACGCCGGATAACCCGCTCCTGTCGTCGGTCCGGTTCCGGCCCTCCGCCCTCACGGCCCCGGAACCGGACCGACGGCGTTCCTCGCGCGCGGCGCCGGTGCGGCGCGCGCACGCGCGGTCGCCGTGGCGCGCCCGGTCGAGGAGCGATCGTCGCGTCGCTCACCCCGAGATGAGTACCCGTGCTCATCCCCCGCCCCGACTCCCGCTCCTACCGTGTTGGCACGGCATTCGACGACGTGGAGCGAAGGAGGAATCATGAGCCGTCCCCTGCACGGCCACCCCGGCGACACCCGGGGAAAGCGGCCCACGGGATACCTGGCGACGATCGCGGCCCTGACCGGGGTCGGTCTGCTGATCGACATGTTCGCCTTCTACATCTCCGTCTTCGCCACCGACAGCTGCGGGCCGGCCAACCCGGCCCTCGTCTGCACCACGTCCGGGATGCTGTGGCTGTGGGCGCTGCCCTGGATCGGGCTCGGTGTCGGGGCTGCGGTGGCGGCGGGACTCGGCCTGGCGGCCTGGCGGCGCGGCCGCACACCGTGGATGTGTCTGCCGCTCGGCGTGGCGCTGTACGTCGGGTCGCTCGCCGGCGCCTGGATGATCATGGTCTCGTGAGCCTCCGGGCGCTTCCCCCGACGCGCCCTTGAGGAAGGCGGGGCATCGGCGGGGTTCAGGGGCGGGCGGTCACCGTGCGGGGGCGAGGCGCGCGAGTCCGTGCACGAGGAGGGTGAGACCGAGGTCGAACTCCTCCTCGACCGCGCCGGAGGAGGGTGGGCGCCGCCTGCCGTGGGCGAGTCCTACGGGGCCCGCGCCGGCGGCCGTGACGTCGACGTCGGCGTCGACGCCGACGTCGGCCGCCGCCACCACCTGAGGCACAGGCACAGGCATGGGCACAGGCATGGGCACGGGCACGGGCACGGGCATGGGGGACGGCTCGGCCACCCCGGCGCGGAGGGCTCAGCCGTGGGGAAGGATGACCGCCCGGCCGTTGACACGCCCTTCGTGCAAGCGCTCGTAGGCCTTCGGCGCCTCGTCCAGTCCGTACGTCTCCACATGGACCTCGACGGCGCCGGAGCGGGCCAGGTCGAGCACCTCGATCAGCTCGGTCCGGGTGCCCCAGTACGGCGAGGCGACCGAGACCTCGTACGGCAGTGATCCGAAGCCGACCGGCAGGGTGCCGCCGCCGAGGCCGACGATGGTGACATCGCCCTCGACCGCGACCATCGCTCCGGCCGCCGTCACGGTCGGCTGGACGCCCACGAAGTCGAGGACGACCTCGGCGCCGCGACCGCCGGTCAGTTCACGGACCGTGGCGGCCGCCGACGCGTCGGACAGGGCCGTCTCGTGCGCGCCGACGGCGCGGGCGAGGGCGAGCTTCTCCTCCGTGACGTCCAGGGCGACGACCCGGGCCGCGGTCATGGCGCGCAGGAGCTGGATGGCGACGTGACCGAGCCCGCCCGTGCCGATGACGACGGCGGTGCTCCCGGGCGCGAGCTTGGGGAGGGACCGCTTGACCGCGTGGTACGGGGTGAGCCCGGCGTCCGTGAGCGGTACGGCCTGGACGGGGTCGAGGCCGCCGAGCGGGACGAGGTGGCGGGGGCTGTCGACGATCATGTACTCGGCGATGGCGCCGGGAGCGCCGAGTCCGGGCGGCCTGATGCCGAGCTCCGCGGCGCGCAGGCAGTAGTTCTCCTTGCCCTGGGAGCACATGAAGCAGGTGCCGCACCCCCAGGGGCCGTAGACGGCGACGGCGTCACCGACGGCGAACCCCTCCGCGCCGGGGCCGAGGGCCTCGACGGTGCCGACGCCCTCGTGCCCGAGGGTCAGCGGCAGCGGGAAGGGCAGCTGGTCGGCGGACCAGCTCATGACCGCGATGTCCGAGTGGCAGACGCCGGCGGCGGTGACCTTGAGCAGCACCTGGCCGGGGCCGGGCTCCGGGTCGGGAACGGTGACGACCTCGGGCGGGGCGCCCACCGTGCGGTACTGCAGTGCCTTCATGACGCTTTCCTTTCTGGTTCTTTCCGGTTCTTTCCGGTTCTTTCGAGCCCCTTGGAACCCCCACGGAGCCCCTTCGGGCTCCGTCGCTCTCGGCCGCGCGCCTCAGCGGGCGGCGTAGGCCCCGTCGACGAGGTGGTGGCTGCCGTGCACGAAGGACGCCCGCTCGGAGAGCAGGAAGGCGACGAGCTCGGCGACCTCCTCCGCGCGCCCCAGTCGGCCCGCGGGGTGGAGCGCGACGAGCGCGTCGTACGCCTCCTGCCCGAGGCCGGCGAGGATGGGCGTGTCGATGGAGCCGGGGCCGACGGCGTTGATACGTACCCCCTGGGCGCCGTATTCGAGTGCCGCCGTCTTGGTGAGACCGACGACGCCGTGCTTGGCGGCGACGTAGGCGGCGCTGCCGGCGGAGCCGTTGGTCCCGAGGAGGGAGGCCATGTTGGTGGTTCCTCGCGGGGGTGCTGGGGGGGCGCTCGGGTTCAGGGGGGTGTGGCGGAACCGGTCGGTCTACGGCGGTTCCGTCGGTGACGGTTTCGCCGATGACGGCTCCGTCGGTGACGGTTCCGCCGCCAGCAGCGCGAAGGCCTCCTCCACCAGGGCGGGCAGCGCCTCCCTCGGTCCGTCGAGCACCCAGGCGCGGGTGGCGGCCAGGAGGGTGGCGGCACCGGCGCCGACGGCGACGGCGGGCCGCAGGTCGTGTTCCGGGTCGGTGCCGATCCGGGCGGCGACCAGTCGCACCGAGGCGGCCTCGCCCTCCAGGAGGACCCTCCGCAGCACGGCGCGCAGGGGTGCGTCGTCCTCGGCGAGGCGGAAGACCTCCCGGACGCCGTCGCGGCGGTGCCAGGCCGGGGTGACCGGGTCGGAGAGCCAGCCGCGGAGGGCGGCCCGGTAGGCGGTGAGCGGGGTCTCGCTCGCGGGGCGGGCGCCCAGGGCCGCGTTGATCCGGGCACAGTCGGCGCGGACGCCGTCGAGGACGGCCTCCTCCTTGGAGGTGAAGTAGCGGCTGAAGGTGCGCCGGGAGACGCCCACCGCGTCGGTGACGTCCTCGACGGAGACTCCGGCCGGCCCGTTTTCGAGAACGAGCCTCAGCGCCGCCTCGCCGAGCGCCTCACGGGTCCGCGCCCCCTTCGGGCCGCGCCGTGGGATTCGGTCTTCTCGCTCCGTACCCATATCTGCACCATACACCTATTAGTGTCCCGGTGGGACATTCCGGCGGAATCCCGGTGTCACACTGGACAGCGGGGCATCTGACGACTTGTCGCCAATGACACGGGATACCCGCATGAACAGGGTGGGGTGGGGCAGATCGTTCGGGGGCCGACGGGGCCCGCATGAGAGGAGAGTGCCGTGCTGACCGACCTCTTCGAGAGGCTGCGGAGACGCGGCCGCTCCGGCAACGGCGCGGGGACGGCCTCCCGGGGGCCCGCGCGGACTCCGGGGAACCTCGTGCTCGACGCCGACTTCTCCTCCGTCGAGCAGTGGGTCGCGGGCCGCTCCTGGGCCTATCCCGGCGGCGGACCCACCAATCCGGGCGACAACAAACTCGACCACCTCGTGGAGGACCCCTCGTACAGCCGGAGCGGGGTCTTCCGGGCGACCCGCCGCCACGACGGCAACTGGGACGCGGGGCTGCTCACGACGGAGGGCAGCGCGGAGGCCTTCCTGGTGCGGGCCGACGACGTCCTGGAGGCGCGGGTGCGGCTGCCGGTGGAGACGGGCGCCTGGCCGGCGATCTGGACCTGGCTCGACGGCGGGCAGGAGATCGACGTCTTCGAGTACCACCCCGACAACCCCGACCTCCTGGAGCTGTCGAACCGGATCCGGGGGCGCCACCTCTACTACCGGAACGCGGCGATCCGGCCGGGGGCCTGGGTCGACCTGCGGGTCGAGTTCGGCGCCCGCAACGTGGTGTGGTGGGTGAACGGCGCCCGGGTCTTCGACGACCGCCGCGGGGTGGGGCGCTCCTGGCGGGCCCACCTCATCGTGAACCTGTCGGTCTGCGCCGGTCGCTACCACCCGGCGCCCGAGCCCGGCGTGTCGGAGATGTCGTACGAGGTGGCGCAGTTGCGCGTGTACCGGGACTGACTCCGCCACGCGGGTGCGGCGACACGGATCGTGACGGCGCGTGACCCGCCCGACTCCCGGCGACGCGCGCGAGAGTCGGGGGGATGCGGGCCACGGGGCAACGGGTGTTGCGTAGGCTCGAACGGAGCGTCACGCGCACCCGCACCGCGCCGCCCGTACGACGAGGAGGACCCCATGAACACCGCCGACGAGGGACGGCAGCAGCTCGACGCGGCCAGCGTGCTCAACGCGAAGAGCACGCTCCTGCAGCTTCTCGCCCGCGCGGGGGTCTACACCGGCGACGCGGAGGAGCTGATCGGGCTCGTCGAGGCCGGGGCCCTCGCCCTCGCGCACACGGAGATCGGCGGTCTCCGCCGGAGCGCTCCGGCGGAGAAGGGAGAGCCGTACGCGTCCGGCTGGTCCGACGGCACCCTGGCCGTCACCGAGGAGCTCGGCGCCCTCGCCGAGCGGGCGCTGGTCCAGGCCGTCACCTCCGGCCCGTCGGCCTCCGCACCCGACGAGCGTTCCCCCGTCGGCAGGGCGGAGATGGAGCGGGCCAAGGTGGCGGTCACTCCGCTCTACCTGTCGTTCGCCGATGTCTCCGATCTCGATCCCGAGGTCACCGAGCAGGTGCTCGGCGCCGTGCTCCGCACGATGAACCCCCGGCAGCGGGCCGGGTACCCGGGTCGGCTGTCCGAGTTCGCCTCGGCCCATCAGGGGCACTTCGAGCGGCTCTACGCGGAGTACGGCCCCGGCAGCGCGATCGCGATCCACGGCCGCTACTCCCTGGTCCACTCCCCCACCAGCGTCGCCGTGCTCGAACGCCTCGCCGCCACCCCGGCGGAGCTGCGCGAGGAGTGGGACGCCGCCGAGCTCCCGCCCGCCTGGCTGGACGGCCTGACGACCGCCTGGGGCTCCCCGGCCTGACCGCCCGCGCCCCGCCCGACCTCGGCCCAGGGCTCCCCGGCCCAGGGCCGTCGACCGGACGTCAACTCTTACCTCCTGATGACCAGTTGCGCACGCCCGGCCCACGGGCGCGCGGGGAAGTGGCGATTCCACCCCCACCGATACTTAGGTTAGGCTAAGTTAAGTCTCGGTGTGCCGATCGGGGTGTCACCCCCGGCCGTGCGCCCCACGTCCCCATGCGTCAGGAGAGACGGAAGAACATGACCTCACGGGTCGCGGTGGCCGGCGCGAGTGGCTATGCAGGCGGGGAGATCCTCCGCCTGCTCGCCTCCCATCCCGAAGTCGAGATCGGCGTCCTGAGCGCACACAGCAGCGCCGGACGCACCCTCGGCCAGGTACAGCCCCAGCTCACCTCCCTCGCCGACCGGGTGTTGACGGAGACCTCGGCGGCGGAGCTCGACGGGCACGACGTCGTGTTCCTCGCCCTGCCGCACGGGCAGTCCGGGGCGCTCGCCGCACGGCTGGGCGGCGACACGCTGGTCGTGGACTGCGGGGCGGACTTCCGATTGCGCGACCCGGACGAGTGGAAACGTTTCTACGGCACCGAGCACGCCGGGACGTGGCCCTACGGCCTGCCCGAGATGCCCGGCGCCCGGGACGAGTTGAAGGGCACCACCCGTGTCGCCGTGCCGGGGTGCTATCCGACCGCGATCACTCTGGCGCTCTACCCCGCGCACGCCGCCCGCCTGGTCGAGCCCGAGGTCGTGATCGTGGCGGCCGGCGGGACCTCGGGGGCCGGACGGGCGGCCAAGCCCCATCTGCTCGGCTCCGAGGTGATGGGGTCCATGACCCCGTACGGCGTCGGGGGCGGCCACCGGCACACCCCCGAGCTGACACAGAACCTGTCCCTGGCGGCGGGCGAGCCGGTGACGGTGTCCTTCACCCCCACCCTCGCTCCGATGCCCCGCGGCATCCTCGCCACCTGCTCCGCCCGCCTCCGCCCGCACGTGGCCGCCGACGGCGCCCTCGCCGAGGTGCGCGAGGTCTTCGAGGCCGCCTACGCCGACGAACCGTTCGTCCGCCTGCTACCGCAGGGCCAGTGGCCGTCCACGGCCTCGGTGCTCGGATCCAACACGGTGCAGGTGCAGGTGGCCGTGGACCCGGCCGCCCGCCGCCTCGTCTGCGTGAGCGCGATCGACAACCTGACGAAGGGCACCGCCGGTGGCGCGGTGCAGAGCATGAACGTCGCACTCGGCCTGCCCGAAGGGCTCGGCCTGCCCATGAATGGAGTGGCTCCGTGACCGTGACCGCCACCCGAGAATTCCTCGCCAGCGGGGTCGCCGCCGGCATCAGGACATCCGGCGATCCCGATCTCGCCCTGGTGGTGAAGCAGGGCCCCGCGCCGGCCGCCGCGGGAGTCGGCCGCACCACCTTCGACCGGGTGGGCTCCGACGGATGCATGTCCACGAACGACGCCGTCCTGCTCCCCTCCGCGGGCGCCTGCGGTGTGACTCCGGCGGACGAGGACTTCACCGGGGCCGTGCACGCCGTCTGTCTCGACCTCGCCCGGCAGCCGATATCGGACGCCGAGGGCGCGTCGAAGGAGATCGAGGTGGCGGGGGTCGGCGCCGCCGGGGAGTCCAGGGAGAAGGTCGACCTGTCGGGCCGCCGGATCACCGTCACCGTGGACCTGCGCGCCGGGGAGGCGTCGGCCGCGATCCGGACCGACGACCTGACGGCCGCGTACGTGCACGAGAACAGCGCCTACAGCTCATGACCGGAGGGGGAACGGGAATGCGGATGCTCGACGGGGAGCGCGCTGTCGATGCCGTGGACGTCGTGGAGACCGTGCACGCCGTGGCAGCGATGGGAGCCATGGAGACCGTGGCCGCGGTGGCGGCGGGAGAACTGCCGTCCAGGGACGTGCCCTGGTCGGAGGAGCTCCAGGGCCGGACCGTCGTCCTCAAGTGCGGGGGCAGCACCCTGATCGACCCCGCCCTCCGGCGGTCGTTCGCCCAGGACGTCGTCGAACTGTGGCAGGCCGGGCTGCACCCGGTCGTGGTGCACGGCGGCGGCCCCCAGATCAGCTCGATGCTCGACCGGCTCGCCCTGGAGGTCCGGTTCGAGGCCGGCATGCGGGTGACCACACCGGAGGCCATGGACGTCGTCCGCATGGTGCTGACCGGACAGGTGCAGCGGGACCTCGTCGGCGCCATCAACGCCCACGGCCCCTTCGCCGTCGGCATGTCGGGCGAGGACGCCCACACGCTGACGGCCGTGCGCCGCCCGGCCTGGGTGGACGGCCGACCGGTCGACATCGGCCTCGTCGGCGACATCGTGAGCGTGGCTCCGGACACCGTACGGAACCTCCTCGCCGGGGGCCGTATCCCGGTCGTCTCCCCCGTCGCGCGCGGGGCGGACGGCGAGGTCTACAACGTCAACGCCGACCTCGCGGCCTCGGCCCTCGCCGTCGCCCTCGGCGCCAACCGGCTCGTGATGCTCACGGACGTCCCCGGGCTCTACGCGGACTGGCCCCACAGCACCGAGGTGATCCCCCGGCTCACCGCGGACGAACTGGACGCGCTGCTCCCCGGACTCGCGGGTGGCATGCTGCCGAAGATGGAGGGCTGCCTCCGGGCGGTCCGGTCCGGGGTCGGACGGGTCCACGTCCTCGACGGGCGCACCCCGCACGCCGTCCTGCGGGGCGTCCTCACCGAGGAGAGCCCCGGCACCACGGTCCTGCCCGACGACGCGCCCGACGGCGAGGAGACGCCCGCATGACCGCCCCGGCCACCGTCCCGGGGACGGGCTCGGGCGGTGGTGCCGGAAGGAAGGGTGTCAGGCGGACGCCCACGCGACGAGAGCCGCGAGCGCGTCCGCCAGCCTCGCCAGACCGGGGCCCGCGGGGCCGCCCGGCTCGTCCAAGTAGAGGTCGCGCCGGATCTCGACCATCAGCGCGCTGACCTCCGGGGTCTTCCCGTAGTGGCGCAGCGGCACGTACGTGCCCGCGAACGGGCTGTCCAGCTCCGTGCCGCCGAAGCCGGCGAAGGCCTCGCGCGCCGCGTCGAGCAGCGGCGCGGGGGTGTGGAACGGGTCCGTGCCGAGGCAGATCGGCGGGCGGGACCCGTCACCGTGGAGTTCGTACGGCAACGCCTTCGTCGGGTACGAGTGGACGTCGATGATCACCGCGCGCCCGACCGCCGCGAGGCGCTCTGCGACGGCGTCCGTCACGGCCCGCGCGTAGGGCCGGAAGTAGCGGTCGATCAGCGGCTCTCCGTCGAAACCGTCCGGGCGCAGCTCCTCGCGGTGGGTGGTCCGGGTGTAGACCGCGCCCATCCCCACCGCGAGCATCTCCTCGCGCTCGTCGGGGAATCGCTCCGGGTCGACCACCAGACGCGAGAGCCCGTTGACGAACCGCCAGGGCGTGAGGGGGGCCGCCGCGGCCGCCCCGGCGGCCATCTCCGCCGTGTGGGCGTCGGTGATGTGGTCCAACTCCCGTGCGAGGGCGCCTTCGTCGAGCGTGATCCCGGCGCGCGCGTCCGGGGACACGACGCGGGAGGAGTGGGGGACGTGGAGGATCACCGGGGAGTCGGGCGCGCCCGGGTGGAGCCGGTAGGCGGGGGCGGAGGAGGACAGGGAGGAAGGAGGGTTGGGAGAGCCGTCGTTCATCTGGTTCCTCGCTGTGCGTCGCGTTCCGGTGAGGTGACCTGGACATGGTCGTGGCGGCCCAGGGTAGAGGGACGGTACACGTCCCGAGGAGGACCCATGTCCGGACTGATAGCCCGTATCAAGCAGTTCACCCGCAGCCCGCAGGGCCGGCGGACGATCGCGTCGGCCCGGCGGGCCGCCGCCGACCCGCGCAAGCGCGACCAGGCCCGCAGGCTGCTCGGTCGGCTGCGGGGACGCCGGTAACGGCTGCGGGAAGTCCGGTGCCGGTGGGGACCACGCGAGCGCCGGGGACGGCCACGGGCAGGCGGCGTCGGCTCAGGCAGGGCCCGCCGTCGCACCCGTCGTCCCCGTCACCTCTGTCGTCCCCGGCGTCTCTGGCGTCTCCGTCACCTCTGTCGTACCCGGCGCCCCCGGCGTCTCCCTCGTCCCCGGCGCCCGGATCGCGCAGGCCGCCGCGTACCCCGGGAACGCCGGGACGTCGGTCAGGGACCAGCCGGGGACCACGCCCGGCACCGGACCCGCGCCCACGTACGTACGGGACGGGTCCTCGCCCAGGCCGATGCCGACGCCCTTGAGGTACGCCTCCTTCCGGGCCCAGCAGCGGCCGAACGCCGTCGGCCGGTCATGCGCCGGCAGGGCCGCCAGCTCCGCCCGCTCGTGCGGGTGGAGCGCGGCGGCCACCTCCCCGGCGGCCTCGGGCGAGGGCTCCGTCTCGACGTCGACGCCGATCGGGGTGTCCGCGAAGCCCAGGAGGACGGCGTCACCGGAGTGCGAGAGGGAGAAGTGGAGCGGAGTCCCCTCCACCGCGGGGCGGCCGTGCCCGTCGCCGCACCCCGGACACGGTTCGCGGACGAGGCGGACGGCGGCGGGATCCCGGTCCAGGTACGCGCCGAGCAACTCCCTCAGCGCCACGTGCGCGGCCCGGTACCGCTCACGGTCGACGGGGCGCACGAAGCTCCGGCACCGGCTCGACTCCTCGGGGTCGAGGACCCGTTGCCGTGCGGCGGCACGTTCCGTGTAGGCGCCGACCCGAACGATCCACAGGCGGGGGCCCGAGCCGCGCCGCCAGACAGCGGGCAGCGGGTCCGTGGTGCCCAGCTCCGCCGGCGCGGAGGCCGCTATCCGCACGCTCGCCCCGGGTACTCGTCGCCCTCCGGCACGCCGGCCTCGCGCATCCGCCGCAGGACCTCGTCCAGGGACGCGTCGTCGACGTGCACCGGGAGGTTGAGCTCCCGGTCGAAGACCATGGTGTCCGCGTCCGGGTGCCAGATCACCCACCGGGGCGGCGAGGCGGGGGCGTCCCACAGGGGCGCGAAGCGTTCCAGGTGCCGCCCGGCGTACTCCGCCCCGCTCACCGGTTCTCCTTCTCCGTGCGCCCGTCGACGTACGTGGCCACGACCTAGATGTCCCCGATGCGTGAGGTGTCGACGCGCCGGGGGTCGTCGCCGAGTACCACGAGGTCGGCGCGGTTGCCGGGCGCGAGGCTCCCCGCGCTGTCGTCCCAGTGGCAGGCGTACGCGCCGGCGGCGGTGTAGGCGTGCAGGGCCTCGTCGACGGTGATGCCCTCGTCCGGTCCGATCAGTCGGCCGGAGGTGGAGGCGCGCTCGACCATGAACTGGATGGCGCGGAGCGGCGAGCCGTCCGTGACCGGCCGGTCGGAGCTGCCGACGAGGGTGACGCCGTGGTCGAGGAATCCCCGGCCCCGGTACATCCAGGGCGCCCGCACCTCCCCCATGACGTTCGCGTAGTCGTCGCCGAAGGAGCGGAGGAAGTGGGGCTGGACGACGGCGCTGACGCCGAGCCGGGCGAAGCGCGGCAGCTGGTCCGGGCGGATCAGGCCGGCGTGTTCCACCCGGTGCCGGGCGTCCGGGCGGGGCCTGCGTTCCTGGGCCCGCTCCAGGGCGTCGAGGGCGAGGTCGGCGGCGCGGTCCCCGATGGCGTGGACGGCGAGCTGCCATCCGGCGAGGTGGCCGTCGACGATGAGCTCCGCGATCCGCTCGGGGTCGTCCTGGAACTGTCCGGTGGTGGACATGCCCTCGTACGGGGCGGTGAGGGCCGCCGTACGGGCCATCATGCCGCCGTCGGTGTAGATCTTGAGGGCGCCGAGGGAGAGCCAGTCGTCGCCGAAGCCGGTGCGCAGGCCGAGGTCGAGGGCGCGCGGGATGCCGTCGTCGCGGTGCGCGGCGAGCGGGCGCAGGGTGTCGCCGGCGGCCATGAGCTGGACGCGGAGGGGCAGTCGGCCCTGGTCCCTGAGGAGTTGGTAGGCGCCGAGTTCGACGGGGCTGTGTCCGAGGAGGCCGCCGCCGATGCCCGCTTCGGCGGCGGCGGTGATCCCCTCGGTGAGGCAGACGCGGCCGGCGCGTTCGATGGCGTCGGCGAGTTCCTCCTGGGAGTACGGGAGCCGGAGCCGCCGTACGGCGGTCATGGCGCTCTCCGCGAGGAAGCCGTCCTCGTGCGGCACCTCGGCCGGAAGGAGGTCGAGGACGGCGCTGTTGACGACGCAGGCGTGGCCGGAGTCGTGCATGAGGAAGATCTTGCGGCCCTGGCCGACCCGGTCGAGTTCGGTGGCGGTGAGGTGGCGTCCCAGGGCCCGCTGGTCGTAGCCGGCGATGTCCACCCAGGCGCCGGGCGCCTTGTGGGAGACGGCTTCGGCGACGACGGCGAGCACGTCCTCGACGCGCTCGCAGGGGGCGATGCTCGGGGTGGTCGCCTTCAGTCCCGCCCACGCGAGGTGGACGTGGCTGTCGATGAAGCCGGGCAGCACCGTGGCGCCCTGGAGGTCGACGACCTCGCGGGCGGGCAGCGAGGTCACGGCCGCGTCCAGACCCACGATCCGGCCCCGCCAGATGCCGAGGTCGTGGGCGACCGGGTGGTCCGGGTCCATGGTGAGGACGCGCGCGTTCGTCAGCCTCGTACAGAGCATGGGCGGTCCGTTCCCGGTCGCGGTCGTCAGGAGGTCTTGGCCATCACGGTGTCCGCCGGGGCCGGCCCGTTCCCGGTCGCCGTCCCGTCGATACGGGCGTCGGCCGGGCCCGGCCCCTCGGCCCGGGCGTACCCCCGGGGTGCGGCGGGCACCATGAGCGGCGTGCCGGTCTCGGGGTCGGGGATGATCCGGCAGGGCAGGCCGAACACGTCCTCGACCAGTTCGGCGGTCATGACCGTCGACGGGTCGCCCTGGGCCGCGATGATGCCGCCCGGGCGCATCACGATGAGGTGGGTGGCGTACCGGCAGGCCTGGTTGAGGTCGTGCAGGACCGCCACGATCGTGTGGCCCCGGCGGGCGTGGAGTTCGGCGCACAGGTCGAGGACCTCGACCTGGTGGGCGATGTCGAGGAAGGTGGTCGGCTCGTCGAGGAGCAGGATCGAGGTCTGCTGGGCCAGGACCATCGAGAGCCAGACGCGCTGGCGCTGACCGCCGGAGAGGTCGTCGACGGGCCGGTCGGCGAGTTCGAGCACGCCGGTCTGGCGCATGGCCTCGACCACGGCCGCCTCGTCGTCGGCGGACCACTGCTTCAGGAGCCCCTGGTGGGGGTAGCGGCCCCGGGCCACCAGGTCGCCCACGGTGATGCCGCCGGGCGCGGTGGAGGACTGCGGGAGCAGGCCGAGCCGGCGGGCGACCTCGCGGGAACGGTACGAGGCGATGGCGGCGCCGTCGAGGTAGACCTGTCCGGCGCGCGGCTTGAGCATCCGGGCGAGGGCGGTGAGCAGGGTGGACTTGCCGCAGGCGTTCGGCCCGATGATCACCGTGAAGGAGCGGTCGGGGATCTCGACGTCGAGGTCGGTCGCCACCGTCCGCTGGTCGTAGGAGAGGGTCAGGTTCTCGGCGCGCAGGCGGGAGGCCGGAGGGTTGGTTGCAGTCATGCGCGGCTCTTTCGCGACTCGGTGACCAGTAGCCAGATGAGGTAGAGGCCGCCGACGCAGCCGGTCGCCGTGCCGACCGGGAGGAGCGCGGGGGCGAAGATACGTTGCACGGCGAGGTCGCTCAGCGCGAGCATGACGGCGCCCATGAGGGCGGAGGGCAGCAGCGCGGGACCGGAGGAGCCGGTGATTCTGCGGGCCACCTGGGGCGCGGCCAGGGCGACGAACCAGATGGGTCCGGTCACGGCGGTGGCGAACGCGGCCAGGGCGACGCTGATCACGAGCAGCGCGGTGCGGGTGCGCGACACGTTGACGCCGAGGGCCATGGCGGTGGTGTCGCCCATCTCGACCATGGAGAGGCGGCGGGAGAGGACGAGGGCGAGGGGCAGCAGCACGGCGACGGCGATGCCGATGGCCTGGGCGTGCGTCCAGAGCCGGTTGCCGAGGCTGCCGATCAGCCAGGACTGCGCCTCCAGGGCTTCCTGGAAGGTGGCGCGGGTGATCAGGTACGAGTTGACGGCGAGGAGCAGGGCGCTGACGCCGATGCCGACGACGACGAGGCGGAAGCCCTGGATGCCCCGGCCGATCATGAGGAGGTGGACGGCGAGGGCCGTGGCGAGGCCGCCGACCAGCGCGCCGAGCGCGATCTGCGTCATGCTGCCGTGCAGCATGACGATGACGACGAGCGCGCCGACGGCGGAGCCGTTGGTGAAGCCGATGATGTCGGGGCTGCCCAGGGGGTTGCCGGTGATGCTCTGCAGGATGGCCCCGCTCACGGCGAGGGCCGCGCCGACGCACAGCGCGGTCAGGAGTCGTGGCATGCGCAGGGTGTTGACGACGAAGTCGGCGATCCCGCTTCCGTTTCCGGTGAGGGCCTGGACGACCTCGCCGACGGAGAGGTCGAAGTCGCCGGTGGTCAGGGTGATGCCGGCGACGACGAGGAGCGCGACGAGGAGGCCCGCGGTGGCGGCGAGGGTCCGGCCCTGGACCCGCAGGGAGACGCCTCCGCGGCGGGTACGGACGACCCGGCCGGTGATGACGCGGGGCAGGGCGGTCGCGGGCCCGGACGCCTCTCCGGGCACCTTGCGGGGCGCGGGTTCGGGCGCGGAGGCCTTCGCCTCCCGTACGGCAGTCACAGCATGACCAGCTTTCGGCGGCGGCACAGGGCGATGAACAGGGGGGCGCCGACGAACGCGGTGACGATGCCGACCTGGAGCTCGCCGGGGGCGCCGAGCACCCGGCCGAGGACGTCCGAGCCCAGGAGCAGGACCGGGGCGATCAGCATCGAGTAGGCGAACACCCACCGCTGGTCGGGGCCGACGACGAAGCGCGCGATGTGCGGTACGGCGAGGCCCACGAAGCCGATCGGTCCGGCGGCGGCGGTGGCGGCCCCGCACAGGAGCATCACGGCGACGGCGCCCAGGGCGCGGGTCCGGCCGACGTTGACACCGAGGGCCCGGCCCATCTGGTCGCCCATGGCCAGGGCGTTGAGCGAGGGGGCGAGGACGAGGGCGACGACGAGGCCGGTGGCGACGAACGGCAGGGCCATCAGGACGATGTCGTAGGAGCGGCCCGCGAGGGAGCCCACGGTCCAGAAGCGGAACTGGTCGAAGGCCCTCGGGTTGAGCAGCAGGATCGCCCAGTTGAAGGCGTACAGCACGGCGGTCACGGCGGCTCCGGCGACGACGAGCCGTTCGGGCGAGGCGAGTTTCCGCCCGGAGGAGCCGAGCAGGTGGACGCCGACGGACGCGGCGGCGGCGCCCACGAGGGCGAACCACACGTAGCCGAGCGGTGCGGCGACTCCGAAGAAGGCGATGGCGACGACCACCCCGGCGGAGGCGCCGAGGTTGACGCCGAGCATGCCGGGATCGGCGAGCGGGTTGCGCGTGAGGGCCTGCATCAGGGCGCCGGCCAGACCGAGCGCCATGCCGACGAGGATGCCGAGGAGGGTCCGGGGGACGCGGTAGTCGTGGATGATGACCGACGTCTCCGACCCGTCGGGGTTCCACAGGGCGTGCCAGGTGGCGTTGAAGGGGATGCCCCGGGTGCCCACCCACACGCTGAGGAGTCCGACGAGGACGAGGGCGGCGAGGCCGAGGACGAGACCGAGTCCCCGGAACGCGGCCCCGGTGCGGCCCGAGCGCGCCGCGGCGGGATCGGTGTCCTTCTCCGCGGGGTGATCCTGGGGCTGCTGTGCCGACACCACCCGGGATTCGACGGACAACGACAACTCCCCCTGGCGGCGGTTCAGATGTACGGCGAGAACCCGGCGGTGCGCAGACCGATGGATCACGACTTAGGTGAGGCTAACCGAACCGCGTCCTGAGGTCAACGCGCCGGACATGACCCGCCCGGCGCCCCGACCGGAGGCTTCTCCGCAACTCCCCACGACCCACACCGACCCGCCCCGAACTCAGAGTAGGCTTACCTAACCCATCATCGTCTCAGCTACCTCCGTGAAGGAGTCTCATGCCAACGGGCGGACCGACGGGGGGACTTGTCCTCCGCCAGGCGATCAGAGGGCAACGCCGCCGAGTGATCACGGCGTCTCTGCTCGGTATGACCCACCAGGGCTGTGAGGCCCTGGTGCCGGTGGTCATCGGAGCCACCATCGACACGGCGGTGGCCACCGGCTCCTCCGAGTCGCTGCTGCGCCTCCTCATCGTCCTCGCCGTGCTGTTCCTGGTCCTGTCGACCTGCTACCGCACCAGCGCCCGGATCACCGAGGGCAGCGGCGAACTCGCCGCGCACCGGCTCCGGCTCGACCTGGCCGCGCGGGTGCTCGACCCCCGGGGCGGCGCCGACACGAACCGCCTCCCCGGCGCGCTGACCAGCATCGCCACCAACGACGCCCGCCGCGTGGGCTCGGTGGCCACCGCCATCGCGTACGGGGTGTCGGCGGTCGCCGCCCTGGTGATCAGCGCCGTCGCCCTCCTCAGGATCTCCGTCCCGCTCGGACTCCTCGTCCTCCTCGGCATCCCGCCGCTGCTCTGGCTCGGACACCGCATCAGCCGTCCGCTCGAACAGCGCAGCGAGGCCGAGCAGGAGCGGGCCGCCCACGCCTCGGGCGTCGCCGCCGACCTCGTCTCCGGACTCCGTGCCCTCAAGGGCATGGGCGCCGAGTCGGCCGCCGTGGCCCGCTACCGCACCACGAGCCAGGACTCGCTCTCCGCGGCCCTGCGCGCCGCGCGCAGCCGGGCCGGACACGAGGGCGCCGTCCTCGCGCTGACCGGCGTCTTCATCGCCGTCATCGGTGTGGTGGGCGCCTACCTCGCCATGGACGGGAGCATCAGCGTCGGCGACCTGGTGGCCGCCGTCGGTCTCGCGCAGTTCCTCCTGGGCCCGTTCCAGCTGCTCGCCTACGTCAACGCCGAACTCGCCCAGGGCCGCGCGTCGGCCAAGCGGATCGCCGAGGTGCTCGCCTCTCCCGTCACCGTCGAGGCCGGGGACGAGGCGCCCGCCGACAGCACCGCCGGACACGTCACCCTGCGCGGGGTGACGCTCGGCACGCTCCGCGGCGTCGACCTCGAACTCCCGGCCGGCAGCCTCACCGGCAT
The DNA here is from genome assembly GCF_051305195.1 of Streptomyces sp. Qhu_M48. Classification (NCBI taxonomy): domain Bacteria; kingdom Bacillati; phylum Actinomycetota; class Actinomycetes; order Kitasatosporales; family Streptomycetaceae; genus Streptomyces; species Streptomyces sp. Qhu_M48. Next base: position 4,678,182 of record NZ_CP195432.1, read on the forward strand.
CGTCGCCCGGGACGCGGCCGCCGCCAACGACCTCCTCGTCTGCCTGGCCCGTGAGGCCGACCCCGCCGAGGGCGCGATCGAGCTCGACGGCACCCCGCTGACCTCGCTCGACCCCGACGCGCTGCGCAAGGCGGTCCTCGTCGCCCACCACGACGCGGACCTGTTCGAGAGCACGCTGCTCGACAACGTCCGGGCCGGTGCCGGCGACGACACCGCGTCGGTCGAGCGTGCCCTCAGGGCCTCGGCCGCCGACGACGTCGCCAAGCTGCTCCCGGACGGCGGGGACACCCTCCTCGCCGAGCGCGGCCGGTCCCTCTCCGGCGGTCAGCGCCAGCGCGTCGCCCTGGCCCGCGCGCTCGCCGCCGACCGGCCCGTCCTCGTGCTGCACGACCCGACCACCGCGGTGGACACCGTCACCGAGTCCCACATCGCCGCGCGGCTGCGCGAGGTCCGCCGGGACCGCACCACGATCCTGGTCACCACCAGCCCGGCGCTCCTCGCGGTGACCGACCGCGTCGTGGTCCTGGAGGACGGCGCCGTACAGGCGACCGGCCACCACACCGAACTCCTCGCGGCCGACGCGACCTACCGAGCGGCGGTGCTCGCGTGACGCTCGCCGACGAGAGGGCCGACCGCCGGGCACCGGAGGACGAAGGACGCACGAGAGAGACGGAACAGACCATGAGCGGAACCAGCCCGGACCGCGTGCTGCTGCCGACCGCCACCGGCGCCGAGTCCGTCGCGGCGCTCCGCACCATGCTGCACGGCCACCGGGCCCTCGCCGCGGTGTCGATCGCCGTCCTCGTCGCCGGAACCGCCATCGGACTGCTCACCGCTCCCCTGCTCGGACACATCGTCGACCTCGTGGTGGACAAGCGCGGCGCCGCCGCCCTCACCCTCCCCCTGGTCCTGCTCGTCGTCGTGGCCGTGGCGCGCGGCGCGGCCGCGGCCGTCGGCAGCACCCTGGTGGCCCGTCTCGGCGAGACCGTCCTCGCCGCGCTGCGCGAGCAGTTCATCGAGCGGGCGCTGCGGCTGCCGCTCGAACGCGTCGAGGCCGCCGGTTCGGGCGACCTCGTCTCCCGGGTCACCAGCGACGTGTCGATGATCGGCAAGTCGGTCCGGCAGGCCCTGCCCGAGTTCAGCCGCTCGGCCCTGACGATCCTGCTCACCTTCGTCGGACTCGCCGTGCTCGACTGGCGCTTCCTGATCGCGGCGCTCCTCGCCTCCCCGGTCCAGGTGCTCTCGGTGCGCTGGTACATGCGCCGGGCCGCGCCCGTGTACGGCGAGCACCGCATCGCCACCGGTGCGCTGCAGCACCAGCTGCTCGACAGCGTCGGCGGCGTCCGGACCGTACGGGCGTTCCGCCTGAACGGCACCCACGCCGACCTGCTGGAACAGCGGTCCGCGGCCGCCCGCGACCTGGGCCTGCGGGGCATCCACATCGTCACCGGCTTCTTCTCGCGCCTCAACCTCGCCGAGTTCATCGGTCTCGCCGCGATGCTCGCGACCGGGTTCGTCCTCGTCGACAACGGCTCCGTCAGCATCGGTACGGCCACGGCCGCCGCGCTGTACTTCCACAGCCTGTTCAACCCGATCAACGCGACCCTGTTCCTCCTGGACGACGCGCAGTCGGCGGGGGCGAGCTTCGCCCGCCTCGTCGGCGTGTCGAACCTCCCGGCGGAGCGGGCCGAGAGCGAGGCGCACACCCTCGCCGACGGCACGGTCGAGGTGTCCGGACTCAGCCACGCGTACGGCTCCGGGGCCCCGGTCCTGCACGAGGTCGACCTGCGGGTCCGCGGCGGGGAGCGGGTCGCCCTGGTGGGCGCGAGCGGCGCCGGGAAGACCACCCTGGCCAAGCTCATCGCCGGCGTGCACAGCCCGACCGCGGGCTCGATCGCCCTCGGTGGGGTCGACGTCGGGGAGCTGGGCCCGGCCGGGGTCCGCCGCGCCGTGGCGCTCATCAGCCAGGAGGTGCACGTCTTCGCCGGGACCCTCGCCGACGACCTGCGCCTCGCCCGGCCCGATGCCGACGACGAGGCACTGCACGCGGCGCTCGACCGCGTCGGCGCCCTGGAGTGGGCGAAGGCGCTGCCCGAGGGACTGGCCACGGTCGTCGGCGAGGGCGGGCACCGGCTGACGGTGACGCAGGCGCAGCACCTCGCCCTGGCCCGGCTGGTCCTGGCGGACCCGCCCATCGCGATCCTCGACGAGGCCACCGCCGACGCGGGCAGCGCCGGCGCGCGCGTCCTGGAGGAGGCGGCCGCGCGGGCGCTGGCGGGCCGCACGGGGCTGCTCGTCGCGCACCGGCTGCCGCAGGCCGCGGCCGCCGACCGGGTGGTCGTCCTCGACCAGGGCCGCGTCGTGGAGACCGGCACCCACGAGGAGCTGGTGGCGGCGGGCGGCCGGTACGCCGACCTGTGGGCCGCCTGGTCCGCCAGCCGCGAGGAGCCCGGGGAGAAGGTCCCGCACCCGGCCGCGGACCCGGACACCCAGGTCTCACCGGTCGTCTGAGACCCGCGTCGGGGCCTTCGACCACGCGTGAGGGGGCGGGCCGCCGGGGAGAACGGGAAGGTCGTACCGCCCCCTTCGTGTTCTCCCGGCGGCCCGCCCCTTCGCGCATCGCGACCGGCGGCGCCACCGCGTCCCCGGCGACGGGCGCGGCACCGGGGGTCTCCCGGCGGCCCGGCCCAGATACACCGCGGCCCGCGAGGGGAGTTCCCCTCGCGGGCCGCGGTCGGTGTCAGGGCCTGTGGCGGTGGGTCAGTCCTGGAGGGCGATCAGGCTGGCCGGTCGCAGGTCGGTCCAGTGGGCCTCCACGTAGGCCAGGCAGCTCTCGCGGGTGTCCTCGCCGAAGACGGTCCGCCACCCGGCGGGGACCTCCGCGAAGGAGGGCCACAGCGAGTGCTGGTTCTCGTCGTTGACCAGAACCAGGAAGCGGCCCTGCGGGTCCTCGAAGGGGTTGGTGCTCATGCGTTGTCACTCCTCTTGTGGGTCACGCCGAACAGCTGGGACAGGGGCTGTTCGGAGTCGTCTGTCACGGTGCGCAGCAGGGTCGTGAGTTCTTCGGCGAGCCGGCGGGCCTTGGCCGCGCCGAGTCGCTCCGTGGCGTGGATCAGACCGCAGTGGACGGGGCCCTCGCCCCGGGGCTCGTGGAAGCTGAGGGTCAGCTCCGCGCGTGTCGAGCCGGTCGGCACGGCGATCAGGTCTCCGACGCCGCCCTCCAGGCGTTCCAGGTCCGCCTGCTCGTGGTGGATCACCATCACCTGGGGGCCCTCCGGCCGCAGGCCGGCCGTGCGGACGACCTCGTCGAAGGGGACGTCCTGCCGGTCGAGGGCGCTCAGGGTGGTCTCCCGAACGCGGGTCAGGAGCTCCGCGAAGGTCGGGTCGCCGGCCGTGTCGGTGCGCAGCAGGACCGTGTTGAAGAAGCAGCCGACGAGGTCGGCGAGCTGGTCGTCGCCGCGCCCGGCGACCATCGTGCCGATGGGCAGGTCGGTGCCCGCGCCGTGGGCGGTGAGCAGGGACGCGAGGGCCGCGTGCAGCACCATGAACATGCTGGTGCCGGTGGCCCGCGCGAGCCGGTCGACGTCGGCGTGCAGCCGCTCGTCGAGGACGAACTCGACGATTCCCGCGGCCTGCCGGCCGTCCGGGGCGGCGTCGGGGGCCGGTGCCTCCGCCGGCAGGGCGAGCTCGCGCGGTGCGCCTTCGAGCGTGCGCCGCCAGTAAGCCAGCTGTCGGCCGCCCCGGCTGTCCGGGTCGGTGAGGTCGCCGAGGACCTCGCGCGCCCAGACGGCGTAGTCGGTGTAGCCGACGGGGAGCGGCTGCCAGTCGGGGGCCCGTCCTGCCGTACGCGCGCCGTACGCGGTGGTGAGGTCGCGGAAGAGCGGGACCACCGACCATTCGTCGACGGCGAGGTAGTGCAGGGTGAGCAGGACGGCCTGGGCGCCGTCGGCGCCTGTGAGCAGCCGGGCCCGCAGCGGGGCCTCCCGCTCCAGGTCCGGTGCCGAGGCGGCGAGTTCGGCGAGGCGGGCGTCGAGGTCGGCGCATTCCTCCACGGCCAGGGCGGGGGCCTCCACGGCGCGACGGGACAGGGTCCCGTCGTGGTCGGCGAAGGCGGTGCGGAGCGGTTCGTGGCGGGTGGTGACGTCGGCGAGCGCCGCGGCGAGCGCGGTGGCGTCGAGGCCGCCGGGCGAGCGCAGGACGAGCGCGTGGTCGAAGCCGGGGCTCCGCCGGTACGCCTGCCACTGCCACCGCTGCACGGGGGCCACCGGCAGATCCGCGGGGTCGGTGGCCGGGTGCTCCGCCGGGCGCAGCGCGGGGCGTGCGGCGGAGGCTCCGTCGAGCTTGCCCGCGATGCCGGCGACGGTCAGCGCGTCGAAGACGTCGCGGATGCTCAGCTCGACGCCGAACTCGGCGCGGATGCGTCCGAGGAGGCGCATGGAGGCCATGGAGTGGCCGCCGAGGGCGAAGAAGCTGTCGTGGACGCCGACGCCGTCGAGCTTGAGGATCTCGCAGAACAGCTCGGCGATCCGCGCCTGGGTCTCGGTCGCGGGCCGGGCGTCGCCGGTCATGGCCGACCAGTCGGGCGTGGGCAGGGCCTTGTGGTCCAGCTTGCCGTTCGGGGTGAGCGGCAGCGGGCCGTCGAGCGGGACGACGAGGGCGGGGACCATGTACTCGGGCAGCAGCGCGGCGACGTGGGCGCGCAGCTCCTGCGGGTCGAGGTCCTGTTCCGTCTCCTTGCCGGGCTCGGGGACGGCGTAGCCGACGAGGCGGACGATGTCGCCGTCGCGGTCGGGCAGGACGGCCGCCTGCGCGACCGAGGGGTGCCCGGCGAGGGCGGCCTCGATCTCGCCCAGCTCGATGCGGAAGCCGCGGATCTTCACCTGGGTGTCGACCCGGCCGAGGAAGTCGAGGTTGCCGTCGGCGCGCCAGCGGGCCCGGTCGCCGGTGCGGTACATGCGGCTGCCGGGAGCGCCGTACGGGTCGGCGACGAACCGCTCGGAGCTGAGGCCGGCCTGCCCGAGGTAGCCCCGGGCGAGGCCGCGCCCGGCGACGTACAGCTCGCCGACGACGCCGGGCGGTACGGGGCGCAGGTGGTCGTCGAGGACGTAGCAGCGGGTGTTGGGGTCGGGGCGGCCGATGGGGACCCGGCCGGTGGCGCGGCCGCCGTGCTCGCGGGCGGGCCACAGGGTGGAGTTGACGGTCGCCTCGGTGAGTCCGTACGCGCAGATCAGGTGCGCGGTGGTGCCGAAGCGCTCGAAGAGGTCCGGCGGCACGGTCTCGGTGCCGACGAGGACGGTCGAACCCTCGGGCAGGGTGCAGCCGGCGGGGAGGGCCGACACCAGGGAAGGCGGCAGGATCATGTGGGTGATCCGCTGGTCGGCGAGGAAGTCGGTGAGGGCGGGGCCGGCGACCCGGGCCTCGTCGGTGATGAGGACGAGCCGTCCGCCGTGGCAGAGCGCCATGGCGAGTTCGAAGGCGAAGACGTCGAAGCCGATGGACGCGAACTGCAGGACGCGGCTGTCGTGTGCGAGGCCCATGCGGTCGACGGCGGTGGCGACGAGGCTGGCGATGCCCTCGTGCGGGACGACGACGCCCTTGGGGCGGCCGGTCGAGCCGGAGGTGTAGATGACGTACGCGACCTGGTCGAGGCCGACGGGGCCGCCGCCGGTGGGCGGGGTCCCGGGCAGGGCCTCCAGCGCGGCGGCGGTGTCGGGGGCGTCGAGGAGGAGCACCGGGACGCCGGGGACGCCGGGGATCTTCCCCGCGACCGGCTCCGTGCCGACGACGACGGCGGCGCCCGAGTTCTCGATCATGTAGGTGAGACGGTCGCCGGGGTGGACGAGGTCGAGCGGCAGGAACGCGGCGCCCAGCTTCAGGGCGGCGACGACCGTGGCGATCATGTCCACCGAGCGCGGCACGGCCACGCCGACGACGCTCTCGGCGCCGACGCCTCGGTCGGCGAGCAGCCGGGCGAGGCGGTTGGCGCGGGCGTCGAGCTGCGCGTACGTCACCGAGCGGGAGCGTTCGACGACGGCGACCGCGTCGGGGCGCTCGGCCACCCACCGGGCGAAGAGTGCCGGGAAGGTCTCCTCGTCGACCTCACGGGGCAGCCCGTTGAAGCCTTCGAGGACGAGACGGTGCTCCTCGTCGGTGAGGATGTCCGCCTCGGAGAGCGGCCGGTCGGGGGCCTCGACGAGGGTCCCGACGAGCCTGCGGAGGCGGTCTCCGACGCGCTCGGCGGTCTCCCGGTCGAAGAGTTCGGTGGAGAACTCCAGGCGGCAGCCGAGGGAGTCGGTGGCGCCGTCGGCGGAGGTGTGCTCGGTGAAGCTGAACACGAGGTCGAACTTGGCGGTGCCGACCCGGTGCGGCAGGTAGCCGGCGGTCAGGCCGGGCAGGCGCGGCGCCCCGTCGGCGCGGGCGTGGTAGCCGACCATCACCTGGAACAGCGGGTTCCGGGAGAGGGAGCGGGTCGGGTTGAGCTTCTCCACGACGGACTCGAAGGGGACGTCCGCGTGGGAGAAGGCGGCGAGGTCGGTCTCGCGGACCCGGCCGAGGAGTTCGGTGAAGCTGGGGTCGCCGCCGAGGTCGGTGCGGAGCACCAGGGTGTTGACGAAGAAGCCGACCAGTTCGTCCAGGGCCTCGTCGCCCCGGCCCGCGATGGGCGCGCCGAGCGGGATGTCGGTGCCGGCGCCGAGCCGGTGGAGCAGGGCGGCGACGGCCGCGTGGGCGACCATGAACATGCTGGCGCCGGTGGAGCGGGCGACGCGGCGCAGCCCCTCGTGGACGGCGGGGTCGAAGGTGATGTCGAGTGCGGCGCCGGTGAACGCCGGGCGGGCGGGCCGGGGCCGGTCGGTGGGGAGTTCCAGTTCCTCGGGGGCGCCGGCCAGGGCCGTGGACCAGTGCTCCAGCTGCCGGGCGGCGAAGCTCTCGGGGTCGGCCGGGTCGCCCAGGAGCCTGCGCTGCCAGAGGGCGTAGTCGGCGTACTGGACGGGCAGCGGCTCCCAGTCGGGTGCGGCGCCGTCGAGGCGGGCGGTGTAGGCGGTGGTCAGGTCCCGCAGGAAGGGGCGGTCGGACCACTCGTCGGTGGTGATGTGGTGGAGGAGCAGGACGACGACGTGCTCGTCGGGGGCCACTTCGAGGACCGTGGCGCGGATCGGGAGTTCGGCGGCGAGGTCGAACGGCCGCTGGACGGCCGCGTCCACCAGGCCGGGGAGCTCGTCCTCGGTCGCGTCGATGTGCTCCACGACCGGGGTGGCCGAGCCGGCGGGCAGGATCCGCTGGTACGCCTGGCCGTCCCGCTCGGCGAAGAGCGTGCGCAGGGCCTCGTGGCGGTCGGTGACGTCGGCGAGGGCGGCGCTCCACGCCTCCCGGTCGAAGGTGCCGTGCAGCCGCATGACCAGCGGGAAGTTGTACGCGGCGGAGGTGCATTCGATCTGCTGGATGACCCAGAGGCGCTGCTGGGCGTGTGAGAGCGGCAGTTCGTCGGGGCGTTCGGCCGCGACGAGCGCCGGGCGGGCGGCGCCGCGCGAGGCCGCCGCGCGCTCCACGAGTTCGGCGACGGTGGGTGCCTCGAACAGGTCGCGGATCGCCAGTTCGGCGTCGAGGGCGGTGCGGGCGCGGCTGACGAGCCGGGTGGCGAGGAGGGAGTGGCCGCCGAGCTCGAAGAAGTCGCTGTCGATGCCGACGCTGCCCGCGGCGAGGCCGAGGGCCTCCGCGAAGAGCCCGCACAGGGTCTCCTCCTGCGGGGTGCGGGGGGCGCGGCTCGTGCCCGTGCCGGTGAGGTCGGGGGCGGGCAGGGCCTTGACGTCGAGCTTGCCGTTGACGGTCAGCGGGAGGGTGGTGACGGCGACGAGGGCGGACGGGACCATGTAGTCGGGCAGTCCGGCCTTGAGGTGCTCGCGCAGGCGCTGGACGAGGTCGTCGTCCGGTGCTCCGGCGGGGGTGGCGTCCTCCGGGACGACGTAGCCGACCAGGCGCTTGGTGCCGGCGGTCTCGTGGACGACGACGGCGGCGTGGGCGACCTCGGGGTGTCCGGACAGGGCCGTGGAGATCTCGCCGAGTTCGATGCGGTAGCCGCGGATCTTGACCTGGTCGTCGGTGCGGCCGAGGAAGTCGAGCAGGCCGTCGGGGCGCTGCCGTACGAGGTCGCCCGTGCGGTACATGCGCTCGCCGGGTTCGCCGAACGGGTCGGCGACGAACCGCTCGGCGGTCAGCCCGGCCCGGTCGTGGTAGCCGCGGGCCAGGCCGGTGCCCGCGATGTAGAGCTCGCCGGGGCTGCCGGGCGGGACGGGGCGCAGCATCGCGTCGAGGACGTGGGCGCGGGTGTTGCGGATGGGCCGGCCGACGGTGGACGTGGCGCTCTCGGTGGTGGAGCCGCCGAGCGTGTTGATCGTGTACTCGGTGGGGCCGTAGAGGTTGTACCCGTAGGTGCCGTCGGTGTGGCGCAGCTGGCTCCAGACCGTGTCGGAGACGGCCTCGCCGCCGAGCAGGACGAGCGCCGGGCGGTGCTTGCCGGCGGTCTCGTCCCGGTCGAGGAGGCCCTCCTCGATGAGGAGCTGGGCGTAGGTGGGCGTCACGTTGACCACGTCGACGCGGTGCTCGTCGCAGTAGGCGACGAGGGCTTCGGCGTCGCGGCGGAGTTCCTCGTCGCAGACGTGGACCTCGTGGCCCTCGACGAGCCAGAGCAGCTCCTCCCACGACATGTCGAAGGCGAAGGAGACGGTGTGCGCGATGCGCAGACGCCGCCCGCCGGCCGAGGCGATGGCCGGGTCGAAGATCTCCTTCTGGTGGTTGAGCTGCATGTTCGTCAGTCCCCGGTAGGGGGTGACGACGCCCTTGGGGCGGCCGGTGGAGCCGGAGGTGTAGATGACGTACGCCGGGTGCTCCAGGCGGTCCGGCACCCCGTGGGCGAACGCGGGCCGCTCGGCGTCGGTGAGGGCGTCGCCGGACAGCGCGGCGAGTTCGGCGGTCACGGCCTCGTCGTCGAGGAGGACCTCGCGGGCGACGGGGCCGTCCTCGCGCCTCAGCGTGGGGGCGACGGCGGTGGTGGAGAGCAGGCAGAGGGGTCCGGTGTCCTCGGCCATGAGCCGCAGCCGGTCGGCCGGGTGGTCGAGGTCGAGCGGCAGGTAGGCGGCGCCGGTCCGCAGGACGGCGAAGAGCGCGGCGACCATCTCGATGGACCGGGGCAGCGCGAGCGCCACGACCTTCTCGGGTCCGGCGCCCCGGGCGAGCAGCAGCCGGGCGAGCCGGTTGACCTGGGCGTCGAGTTCGGCGTACGTGAGGGCGCGTTCGCCGAAGACGAGGGCGACCGCGTCGGGGGTACGGGCGACCTGGGCGGTGAGCATGTCGGCGACGGTCTCGTCCGGCACCGGCTCGCGGGTGGCGTCCCGGCCGGTGGTGAGGGCGGCCCGCTCGTCGGGGAGCAGCAGGTCCACGCCGACGGTCCGGGCGGTGTCGGCGGCGGGTCCGGCGAGGGCCTCGCCGAGGCGGTCGAGGACGGTGGTGAAGCGGGCGAGGATCGTGGTGGCGGCCTCGGCGTCGAAGAGGTCGGGCCGGGCGGCCAGGGTGACCCGCAGCCGGGCTCCGGGCGTGACGATCAGGGTGAGCGGGAAGTGGGTGCCGTCGACGTTCGACACGTCGGTGATGCCGTGGCGTTCGCGGAGCGCGGCCGCCCGGTCCTCTCCGTCGGCGGAGCGCAGCACGAAGAGGGTGTCGAAGAGGCGGCGGTGGCCTGACTCCTGCTGGAGGGTGCCGAGGCCGACGTACTCGTACGGCATGACGGCGGCGCGCTCGGACTGCATGCGGCGCAGCAGGGCGAGCAGGGGCTCGTCGGGGGTGAAGGCGACGCGGGCGGGGATCGTGTTCAGGAACATGCCGATGATGCCGGCGACGTTCGGGACGTCCGCCGGGCGTCCGGCGACCGCGGTGCCGAAGGCGACGTCGCCCCGGCCGGTCATGGCCGAGAGGACCAGGGCCCAGGCGGCGTTGAGGACGGTGTTGAGGGTGAGTCCGTGGCGGCGGGCGGCGGCCCGCAGCCGGTCGCCGGCCTCCTGGCCGATGTGGGCGTCGAAGTCGACGGGTATGACGGGGCCGGTGTCGCGCCCGGTCGGGGCGAGCAGGGTCGGCTCGTCGAAGCCGGAGAGGGCGCCGCGCCAGGCGTCGAGGGCGACGGAGGTGTCCTGCGCCGCCAGCCAGGCGAGGTGGTCGCGGTACGAGCCGGGCAGGGCGAGACCGGTGGCGTCGCCGGCCCGCTCGTACAGGGTGAAGAGCTCTTCCAGGAACAGCCAGGCGGACCAGCCGTCCCAGAGGATCAGGTGGTGGGTGACGACGAGCCGGTCGCGGCCGTCGCCGAGGCGGATGAGGAGGAGGCGGCAGAGCGGCGCGGCGGCGAGGTCGAAGCGCTGCCTGCGGTCGGCGGCGAGGAGTTCCTCGGTGCGGGTCCGCTGCTCCTCGGCGGGCAGGGCGGAGAGGTCGTGCTCGACCAGCGGGATCTCGGCGCCGTCCACGATGAACTGGACGGGGCCGGGCAGGCCGTCGCTGGTGAAGCCGGCGCGCAGTCCGGTGTTGCGTGCGAGGAGGGTGCGGCCCGCGGCGCGCAGCCGGTCGGCGTCGAGGCGGTGGTCGAGGTCCAGGGTCTCCTGGGACTGGTAGACGTCGAGGGCGTCGCCCGCGTCGTAGGTGGCGTGGAAGTACATGCCCTCCTGGAGCGGGGAGAGCGGCCAGATGTCGGCGACGGGGAGTCCGGCGGCGGCGTGGACGCGCGCGGTCTCCTCCTCTGTCAGCTCCGGTCCGCCCAGGGGGGCGGGGGCCGGTGGCTCCGGGGCCGGGGGCGGCGTCGGCGCGGCGGCGGTGAGCTGGGCGAGCAGGGCCCGCAGCGCGGGGTCGACGGCCGCGCCGGACCGCTGCTGGAGCGCCAGGACGGCCTGGAGGGCGGCGGCGGCCTGCCCGGCGTCGGTGGCGGAGACGGTCACGCCGTCGGAGTGCACGGGTACCTCGGGTGTCTCGGGCGATTCGGGTGCCGGGGGTGTTGCGGTGTCCCCGTGGGTGGCCGCGGCGGCGGCGAGGGCGGCCGGGGTGCGGTGTTCGAAGACGTCGCGGGGGCTGAGCGTCAGGCCCTTCTCGCGCGCCCGGGTGGCGACGGTGATGGAGCTGAGGCTGTCGCCGCCGAGTACGAAGAAGTCGTCGTCGACGCCGGTCCCCGGGACGCCGAGGACCGCCCCGAAGATCTCGCAGAGGGCGCGTTCACGGTCGTCGCGGGGGGCTCGGCCGCCCGTCCTGGGCGCGATCTCGGGTGCGGGCAGGGCGTTCTGGTCGAGCTTGCCGCTGGGGGTCAGGGGCAGTTCGGCGAGGACGACGACGGTGCTCGGGACCATCGCGGCGGGCAGCGCCCCGGTGAGCGCGGCGTGCAGCTCCTCGGGTCCGGGGGTGGCGCCGGGGGCCGGGACGGCGTAGCCGACGAGGGCCCTGTCACGGACGACGACGGCCGCGCGGGCGACGCCGGGCAGTCCGGCGAGGGCGGTCTCGATCTCGCCCGGTTCGACGCGGTTGCCGCGGATCTTGACCTGCCGGTCGGTGCGGCCGAGGTACTCGACGGCTCCGTCGGCGCGGCGGCGCACCAGGTCCCCGGTGCGGTACATCCGCTCCCCCGGCGTCCCGAACGGGTCGGCGACGAAGCGGTCGGAGGTCAGGCCGGGGCGGTCGTGGTAGGCGCGGGCCAGCTGGACTCCGGCGAGGTACAGCTCGCCGGGCACGCCGTCCGGTACCGGGCGCAGGAACGGGTCCAGGACGTGCAGTCGGGTGTTCCACACGGGCCGGCCGATCGGCACGGCCGGCTCGGTGCCGCCCTCGTACGGGAAGAAGGTGACGTCGACGGCCGCCTCGGTGGGACCGTACAGGTTGTGCAGCGGGACGGGCGCGCGGCCCGCGCGGGAGGTCAGCTCCCACCAGCGCCGGGCGTCGGCGCCGGTGAGCGCCTCGCCGCTGCAGAACACCCGGCGCAGGCTCGCCGGCCAGTCGGGGGCGTCCGGGGTGGCTTCCATGACCTGGACGAACGCGGCCAGCATCGACGGCACGAAGTGCGTCGTGGTGATGGACCGGTCGGCGATGAGGCGGGCCAGGTACTCGGGGTCGCGGTGGCCGTCCGGGCGGGCGAGGACGACGGCCGCGCCCTCGGTGAGCGCCCAGAAGAACTCCCACACCGACACGTCGAAGCTGGACGGCGTCTTCTGGAGGACGCGGTCGTCGGCGGTGAGCCCGTACGCGCTCTGCATCCAGGCGAGCCGGTTGACGATGGCCCGGTGGGTGACCGCGACGCCCTTGGGGCGGCCGGTGGAGCCCGAGGTGTAGATGAGGTAGGCGGGGTGGTCGGGGCCGGCGGCCCGTACGGGGGCGTCGGCGGGGGGCTCCGCCGGCTCCCCCGCGCCGATGACGAGCTGTTCGAGGCCGGACGCGGCGGGGATCCGCGCGGCGGCCTCGGCGGTCGTCACGACGAGACGCGCGCCCGAGTCGGCGAGCATGAACGCCACCCGGTCGGCGGGGTAGTCGAGGTCGAGGGGCAGGTAGGCGGCGCCCGACCGGTGGACGCCGAGCAGGGCGACCATCAGCTCGGCCGAGCGCGGGACCGCCACGGCCACGTACTGCTCGGGACCGGCCCCGCGGGCCCGGAGCCGCTCGGCCAGGGCCTCGGCCCGCCGGTCGAGTTCGGCGTAGCTGAGGGTGGTGTCCTCGAAGACGACGGCGGGGGCGTCGGGGGTACGGGCCACCCATCCGGCGAAGAGCGAGGCGAGGGTCGCCTCGGGGACCGGACGCCCGGTGGCGTTGAGCTCCGCGAGGTGCTCGCGCTCGCGGGCGGAGAGCAGGTCGGTCCGGGCGACGAGGCGGCCGGGCTCGGAGACCACGGTCCGCAGCAGGGCCGTGAACCGGTTGGCGAGGACGGCCACCGCCACCTGGTCGAGCCGGGCCGCGTCGTGCTTGAAGCGGAGCAGCAGACCGCCGTCGGCGGGCTCGACGACGAGCGCGAGCGGGTAGTGGACGGCGTCGATGACCTCGGCGCCGGTGATGAGGGGCGCGTCGGCGCCCTCCCCGGAGGGCTGGTCACCGGTCGGGTGGTTCTCGAACACCACGAGGGTGTCGAAGAGTTCGCCGCCGCCGGCGATCCGCTGGATGTCGGCGAGACCGAGGTGCTGGTGGTCGAGGAGGGCGGAGTGCTCGTCCTGGACCCGGTGGAGCAGCTCGGTGAGCGTCTCGTCGGGGCGGAGGGTCACCCGGGCCGGGACGGTGTTGATGAAGAGGCCCACGGCGGCGTCGAGTCCCGCGACCTCGGTGGTCCGCCCGGACACGGTGGTGCCGAAGACGACGTCCCGGCCGCCGGTCAGGCCGCCGAGCAGCAGCCCCCACACTCCGTTGAGGACGCTGCTCAGGGTCAGGCCCTGGGTCCTGGCGTACGTGGACAGCGCGTCGGTGAGGTCGCGCGGGAGGCGGGTGTCGACGTGCTCGGGACGGGCGGGCGCGCCGGCGTCGCCCGGGGTGGTGAGCGCGGGGAGCCGGGTCGGGCCCTCCACTCCGGCGAGCGCCCGGCGCCACGCCTCGCGTGCGGCGTCCCGGTCGCGGCCGGCAAGCCAGGAGAGGTACGCCTCCGGGGCCACGGGCTCGGGCAGTTCGGCGCCCCGGTAGGCGGCGGTCAGCTCCCTCAGGAGGACGCCGACCGACCAGCCGTCGGCGACGATGTGGTGCAGGGTGAGGAGCAGCCGGTGGCGCTGTCCGTCCCTGACGAGGGTCGCGCGCAGGAGCGGCGGCCGGTCGAGGTCGAACCGCTCGGCGCGGTCGGCGCGGAGGATGTCGTCCAGGCCGGTCACGGCGGTGTCGGCCTCCCGCCACGGGAGGGTGACCCGGTCGGCGAGCCGCTGGACGACCTCGCCGCCGGGGAGCTGGCGGAAGGAGGCGCGCAGCAGCGGGTGCCGGTCGAGGAGGAGCTGGAGCGCGGAGCGGACGCGGTCCGGTTCGACGGGCCCGGCCAGGTCGAGGAGTTCCTGGACGAAGTAGAGGTCGGCGGCCTGCCGGTCGAACTCGGCGTGGAAGAGGAAACCTTCCTGGAGCGGGGAGACGGGAAGCGCGTCCGGGTCGAGCGGCACGTCCCGGAGCGCGGGGGCGGCGACGGTCTCTCCGGCGGTCCGGGCGAGGGCCGCCACGGTCCGGCTCCGGAACACGTCGCGCGGGGTGAGGGCGAGACCGGCCTCGCGGGCCCGGTTCACGAGCTGGATGGCGACGATGCTGTCGCCGCCGAGCTCGAAGAAGCTGTCGTGGACGCCCACGGCCGGCAGGCCGAGGACCTCGGCGAACAGGGCGGCGAGGGTGGTCTCCGCCGGGGTGCTCGGGGTGTCGGTGCCGGTCAGGGAGGTCCAGCGGGGTTCGGGCAGCGCCTTGGCGTCGAGCTTGCCGTTGGGGGTGAGCGGGAGCGGGCCGTCGAGGACGACGACGGCGGACGGCACCATGTAGTCGGGCAGGGCGTCCGTCACGCGCGCGCGTGCGGCCGTCACCGCCGCCCCGGTGTCAGGGCCGGCGGCGGTCCCGGTGTCGCTGGTCCCGGCGGCGGCGCTGGTCCCGCCGGCGGTCGCGGTGTCCCTGGTCGCGGTGTCCCTGGTCGCGGCCACCGCGCCCGCGGCGGTCGCCCCGGCCTCCGGGACGAGGTAGGCCACGAGGCGCTTGACGCCCCGGTGGTCCTCCCGGGCGAGGACGGCTGCCTGGGCGATGCCCTCGCAGGCCATGAAGGCGCTCTCGATCTCGCCCGGCTCCACGCGGTGGCCGCGGATCTTGATCTGGCCGTCGGCGCGGCCGAGGAACTCCAGGTTGCCGTCGGCGCCCCAGCGGACCCGGTCGCCCGTGCGGTACATGCGGGAGCCGGGCTCCCCGTACGGGTCGGCGACGAACCGCTCCGAGGTCAGGGCGTGGCGGCCCAGGTAGCCGCGGGCGAGGCCGCGCCCCGAGACGTACAGCTCGCCCTCCGTGCCGACGGGTACGGGCCGGAGCGCCGTGTCGAGGACGTACGCCCGGGTGTTGGGGTCGGGCTCGCCGATCGGGGCGGGGCCGGGACGGTCGGGGTCGGCGAGCCAGAGGGTGGAGTTGACGGTCGCCTCGGTGAGACCGTAGGCGACCACGACCCGGAGCCGTCCGCCCCAGCGGGCGATCAGCTCGCTGGGGACGGCCTCGGTGCCGACGATCAGCACGGCGCCGTCGGGGAGTTCGCACTCCTGCGGCAGCGCGGAGACGAGCGAGGGCGGCAGGATCATGTGGGTGGCGCGGTGGCGCGCGATGTACTCGGTGAGCGCGGGGCCGGCGACGCGGCGCTCGGCGGGGACGACGACGATCCGTCCGCCGACGCACAGCGACATGATCAGGTCCCAGACCGTCACGTCGAAGCCGACGGAGGCGAACTGCACGACGCGGCTCTCGGCGGTGATGCCGATCCGGTCGGTCGCGGTGGCGATCAGACTGCCGACGCCGTCGTGCGAGACGACGACGCCCTTGGGGCGGCCCGTCGAGCCCGAGGTGTAGATGACGTACGCGGCCTGGCCGAGGACGACCGGCGGAGCAGGGTCGAGGTGGGCCGGCGCGGCGAGGGCGTCGACGGTGGCCGGGTCGTCGAGCAGCAGGTGGCCCACGCCCTCGATCCCGGGAAGCTCCCCGGCGAGCGCGCGGACGGTGACGACGGTGCGGGCCCCGGCGTCGGACAGCATGTAGGCGATGCGGTCCCGCGGGTGGTCGGCGTCGAGCGGCAGGTAGGCGGCACCGGCCTTCATCACGGCGAGCAGCGCCACGACCAGTTCGGGCGAGCGGGGCAGGGCGACGCCCACCACGTCCTCGGCGCCGACGCCCCGGGAGCGGAGCAGGTGGGCGAGCCGGTCGGCGGCCTCGTCCAGCTCGGCGTACGTCAGCTCGCGGTCCTCGCAGACCAGCGCGACGGACTCGGGGGTGCGGCGGACCTGGGCCTCGAAGGCGGCGGGCCAGGACAGCTCGGGGGACTCGGTGGGCGCGACGCCGAACTCGTCAAGGAGCAGGTCGCGTTCGGCCTCGGAGGTCAGCTCGATCCGGCCGACGGGGAGGTCGGGGTCGCCGGTGAAGGTGTGGAGGAGCGTGAGGAAGCGGCGCTCGTGGTCGGCGAGGGTGGCCTCGTCGCAGGCGTCGGCGTCCGCGTCGAGGTGGACGGCGTAGCCCTGGCCGCCGGCGCACTCGGCGAAGCCGAACGCGAGGTCGCTGACCGGGCCGAGCCAGACGGGCCGCAGATCGGTCGCGTGACCGTCGAAGTCCAGGCCCTCGGAGCGGGGCAGGATGTTGACGGTGGGGCCGACCAGCTCCGGTACGCCGTCGACCAGGCCGAGTTCCCTGGCGAGGTCCTCGGCGCGGTAGCGGCCGTGGGCGACGGCGTCGCGCACGGTCTCGCGGACCTGGGCGACGAGGGCGGAGCCGGTGGTGCCGGGGCGGACGTCGAGGCGCAGCGGGACGATGTTGGACACCATGCCGGGGACGCGGGCGGAGACCTCGTCCTCGCGGGCGGCGACGGGCAGGCCGAGGACGAGGTCCTGTTCGCCGCTGACGCGGTGGAGGTAGGCGGCGACGGCGGCGAGCAGGAGCCGGGACGGCCGGACGCCGGTGGTGACGGCTGCGGCGTTCAGCCGCTCGACGGTCTCCGGGGCGAGTTCGGTGGTGCGGCGCAGCCGGCGGGTCATGGGGGCGGCGGCCCGGTCGACGAGGCGCACGGGCTCGGTCCGGCCGGCCAGCCGCTCCAGCCACCAGGCGCGGTCGGCGGCGTGCCGCTCGGAGGCGCGGTAGGCGTGGTCGGCGGCGACGAGATCGGCGAGGGACCAGGCGCGGGGTGCGGGCGCCTCCTCGGTGGAGGTGTAGTACTCGCCGGTGCGGCGGGTGATGAGGGCGACGGCCATGCCGTCCGCCACGATGTGGTGGTAGCGCTGGGACCAGAGGACCTGGTCGTCGGAGAGTCGCAGCAGAGCCTGCGCGAAGAGGGGTCCGTGGGCGAGGTCGACGGGCCGCTCGCGGTCGGCGGCCATCCACGCGGCGGCGGCCTCCTCGGGGTCGGCGGCGGCGCGCAGGTCGACGACGGCGATGTCGACGGGGGTGGTACGGGGGGTCTGCCGGGGCCCGTCGGCTCCGGGGGCGACCGTGACGTGCAGGCACTCGGCCTCTTCGACGGCCCGGCGGACGGCGGCGGTGAGGCGGTCGAGGTCGACGGCGCCGCGGAGGTCGAGCGCGAAGACGATGTTGTAGGCGGCGCTGTCCGGTTCGATCTGCTGGGCCAGCCAGATGCCGGATTGCCCGCCGGTGACGGGGAGGCCGGTGGTGGGCTTCCGGTCCGACTCGACGTCAAACATCGTACGAAGTGGCCTTTCCCTGGAGGTGCGTGGCAGACGGTGACGGCACAAGCGCCGACGGCGTGGCGAGAGTTCCGCCACGCCGTCGGTCGGGTCAGCTGCCGACTGGTGGCACGTCAGCTGGTGTGCGTCACTTGACGGCCGCGAGGAGCGGCTCGATCTGGTCGATGGCGTACGGGATCGACAGAACGGTGTTGAAGGAGAACGCGGCGCCGATGTCCGGGTCCTGGTACGGCACGAACAGGTCGCGCTTCTCCTGGTTGACCTTCAGCTTCTTGTAGAGCGGCTCGGCCTTGATGCGGTCGTTGGCCTCGGTGCTGGAGGTGACCCAGACGAGCCGGTCGACGTCGAGGACGTCGAGCTTCTCCGCGCTGAGCTCGGCGACGTTGAAGCCCGGCTTGGCGAGGGTGTCGATCTCCGGCTTGAGCTTGAAGCCCAGCTCCTGGAAGAAGATCGACTTGGGGTCGGTCTTCGTGAACGCCGAGTACTTGCCGGCCTCGAAGCTGTCGGCGACGGCAAGTGTCCTGGTGGCCCACTCGGGGTGCTTCTCGCGGGCGGCCTTGAAGCGGGCGTCGATGTCCGCGATCAGCTTGGACGCCTCGGCGTCCTTGCCGAGCGACTTGCCGATCTGCTGGGTCATCAGCTGCCAGGGGGCACCGTAGTCCGGGTGGTCCTTGGGCTGGGCGACGACCTTGGTGAACTTGGAGAGCGTGTCGTACTGCTCCTTCTTCATCCCCGAGTACTGGGCGATGACGAGGTCGGGCTTGAGGGCCGCGATCTTCTCGATGTTGTACTCGTCGCGCTCACCGACGATCTGCGGGGTGTTCGAGCCCCACTTGTCCTTGGTCCAGGGCCACTTGCCGTACGGCTTCTCCTTGAACCAGTCGACCGATCCGGCCGGCTTGATGCCGAGCGCGAGCACCGCGTCCTGGTCGGAGAGGCCGAGGGTGACGACCGTCTTCGGCTCCTTGTCGATGGTCGTGGAGCCGTACTTGTGCTCGACCGTGACGGGGAACGCGGCCGGCTTGGCCCCTCCGTCAGCCGAGGCCGAGGAGGTGGCGGGCGACGGCGACTCGGACTTCTCGGCCCCACCGCCACAGGCGGAGAGGGCGAGGGCCGCCACCGCGAGAACGGCTACGCGGGGAGCGGATCTGGCGAACCGCGCCAGAGCGGGACGTGCACCAGCGGACACGGACGTTCCTTTCGGGGATTCACAGTGCTGCCACGCCCCCCGGGGCGCACGAGGGTGCCGCGCGGCGGGAGTGGCGATGTCGCGTGGGGGGGTGGGACGGGGGGTGACGCTAGCGCGCCGTGCCCACGCCGTCGATCACGGACCTGACCTCGTCGGCGGAGGCAGGGGCGGGGACGGAGACGGAGGCGTCGACCGGGGCCGGGGCTCGGTCGAGGACCGAGTCGAGGATCTCGCCGACCCTGATCGCGGTGTTGGAGAGCAGCGACGACGTGATGCCGTGGGTGTGCTCGGTGCCGCCCTGGAGGTAGATCCCGCAGCGGAGTTCGGGGTCGGTGGCGAGACGGTAGTCCCGCTCGACCCGGACCCGGCCCTGGGCGTCGCGGTGGCAGCGGTCGCCGACCGGGCCGAGCAGACCGAGGGGCTCGGCGGGGGTGTAGCCCGTGGCGTAGACGACGACGTCGGCTTCGAGGACGGACTCCTCACCGGTGACGAGGGAGGTGACGAGGGCGCGGACCTTGTCCGGGCCGTCCTCCACGCCCGTGAGCCGGGAGATGTTGATGAAGCGCAGCCGCTCGGTGCCGAGGACCTTCTCCTGGTACGCCTGCCGGTAGAGGTCGTCGATGAGGTCGATGTCCACCACGGAGTAGTTCGTGTTCCCGTGATAGTCCATCAGCTTGCGCTTGACGTCGTCCGGGGCCGTGAAGTACTCGTCGACGGCCTCGGGGTCGAAGATCCGGTTGGCGAAGGCGCTGTCGTCGGCGGGGCTGTACCCGTACCGGGAGAAGACGGCGCAGATCTCGGCCTCGGGGAAGCGGCGGTGCAGGTAGGCCACGTTCTCGGCGGCGCTCTGTCCGGCGCCGACGACGACGATCCGCTCGGGGTTCGTGCCCTCCAGGCTCTCGACCTTGCGGAGCAGGTCGGAGTTGTGCCAGACGCGGTCGCTGCGCTCGACGCCCTCCGGCATCTTCGGGCGGAGTCCCGTGCCGAGGACGAGGTTGCGGGCGCGGTGGACGACCAGCTCGTCTCCGGCGCGGGCGGTGACGTCGAGGTACTCGACGACGCCGTCACGCTCGACCGGCTCCACGGAGATGATCTCGTGGCCGTAGGAGACCATGTCGTCCACCTTGGACGCGGCCCACTCGAAGTAGTCGTGGAACTCGACGCGCAGGGGGAAGAGGTTCTTGTGGTTGACGAAGTCGATCAGCCGGCCCTTGCTCTGCAGGTAGCAGAGGAAGCTGTACTCGCTGGTCGGGTTGCGCAGCGTCACCAGGTCCTTGAGGAAGGACACCTGCATGGTCGCGTCGTCGATCAGCATGCCGCGGTGCCAGCCGAACTGCGGCTGGCGCTCGAAGAAGTGGGCGGTGACCGCTTCCTCTCTCCCCACGCGTGCGTTGTGCTCGCTGAGCGCTATCGCCATGGCCACATTGGACGGCCCGAAGCCGATGCCTATGAGGTCGTGGACCAGAGGTGCGTCACCAGGAGAACCCTGCGACATGTCACTCCCATTCGTGCGGGAAAGATGCTGGGGGGGGGGGAACGGGGGCGTCGAGCACGCCGGCGTCACCGGCAGCCCCACCTAACTTAGGTAAAGCTAACCTGATTAAGCGTGACTGTCGACGGGACGAATCGGGCAGGGGATGGAAGTCGGCCATGAAGAGCCGTACAAATCAAGCCAGTTGCACTGTTAGGTAAGCCTTGCTTTACTGACTGGTGGTCAATCGCTCTTCTGAGGAGGAACCCCATATGCGGGTCGTCATGTTCGGCTATCAGACCTGGGGCCACCGCACCCTCCAAGCGCTCCTGGACTCCGAACACGACGTGGTTCTGGTCGTGACGCACCCCAAGAGCGAGCACGCCTACGAGAAGATCTGGAGCGACTCGGTCGCCGATCTGGCGGAGGAGCACGGCGTTCCCGTCGTCATCCGCAACAGGCCTGACGACGAGGAGCTGTTGACGCGCCTCAAGGAGGCCGACCCGGACATCATCGTCGCCAACAACTGGCGCACGTGGATCCCGCCGCACATCTACAACCTGCCGCGCCACGGGACGCTCAACATCCACGACTCGCTGCTCCCCAAGTACGCGGGCTTCTCCCCCCTGATCTGGGCCCTCATCAACGGCGAGCCCGAAGTCGGCGTCACCGCCCACATGATGGACGAGGTGCTCGACGCCGGCGACATCGTCCAGCAGCGGGCCGTCACCGTCGGACCGAAGGACACCGCGACCGACCTCTTCCACAAGACGGTCGACCTCATCGCCCCCGTCACCATCGGCGCGCTCGACCAGATCGCCTCCGGTACGGCCGAGTTCACCCGGCAGGACCGCTCCCAGGCCAGCTTCTTCCACAAGCGCGCCGAGGAGGACATCCGCATCGACTGGAACTGGCCGGCCGACGTCCTGGAGCGCCTCGTCCGCGCCCAGTCCGCCCCGTACCCGAGCGCCTTCACCTTCCACAAGGGCAAGCGCCTCGAAATCCTCTCCGCCGTGGTCTCCGAGGGGCGTTACGGCGGCACGCCGGGCCGCGTCTTCTACCGCGAGGGCGACGGCGTCGTCATCGTCGCCGGGGCCGACGCGCGCACGGGCCGCAACCACGGTCTGGCCATCACCCGCGTCCGGACCGAGGACGGCCGCGAGCTGCCCGCGACCGAGTACTTCACCGCCATGGGCGGCTATCTCGTCGGGCGGCCCTGACCGCATGGACCCCGTGCACGTCGACGGGGGCCGCCGGGCACGCGTGAGCGGCGTGGCGGCCCCCCTGTCGGAGTCGGGTAGGTTGACCCAACCCAACGGTGAGGACAGGCGGTTGACGCCACTCGGCCGCGCGGACAGCGAGGAGCGGTGATGGAACAGCCGATCGTCAGCGGTGCCGCCTACGACGCGTCGGGCGCGACCTTCGCCGTCGTCGGCATCTCCACCATGCCGACCGACTGGGCGAAGGTCTTCAGCTCCCTCGCGAACACCGACCTGACACTCGGCACGGTGACGGTCACCACGGATGTCTCCGGCGTCGCCGGACGTGGAGAGGCCCTGCCGAGCGCCGTCGCCGAGACCGCCGCCGCCGCCGAAGCGGACCGGGAGGATCCCCCCGCCGCCGTCACGGCCCCGCCCTCCCTGGGCATGACGCCCCCCAGCGTGCTGGACCTCAACGCGTACCTCATGTACGCGCTGGGCAAGATCGCGCGCCGCCGCCTCACGGAGAAGCTGGAGGCCCGCGGCCTGCGTCTGTGGCACCTCACCGTGATGACGCTGCTCGCCGACCTCGGTCCGCAGATGAAGACGGCACTCGCCTCCCGGCTCGACATGAACGCCAGCGACCTGGTGAAGATCGTCAACGACCTCGCCCGCGTCGGGCAGGTGGACTGCGTTCGCGACCAGACGGACCGCCGCCGGGTGGTCGTACGGCTCACCGCGGAGGGCCGCGCGTACCTCGCCGGGCTCAGCGCGGAGATCGCGTCCACGGACGACGAGATCCTGGCCCCGCTCGACACGGCGGAACGCGAGCAACTCGCTTCCCTGCTGAGGCGGGTGCACCATCACCTCGAACGGCCCCCGGCCGGCGTACGCCGGCGCGGTGACGGTCCGCCGGCCCCTCGCGCCGGGTCCTGACCTCCACGCCGGGCGGCGCCCAGGAGCTCACCCCGTCCGTGGCGCTCCGGATCCCGGCGGGCACCCCGCGCGGCGCCCGGTTCCATCCCGAATCCCTGGTGCTCGCCGAACCGTTCGACACCGACGTCCACCGACTCCCCTACGAGGAGCCCACGGGGTCCGGAACGACGAGCCGACGCGGCGACTCCTGCCGGCCCGGACGCGTGGCGCGGGGACCGGGGCTCGCGGCCCGCGCCCGGGAACACCCCCACCCCGAGACCCCCGGCACCGAGTTCGGCGCCGGGGGTGCGCGCCGCGACGAACCGTGTCCACCCCGGCCTCACCCACGCTCAGGTCAGGGCGCGCACCAGGACCCGGGAGCCCCGCGCCGGGTCGAGGGAGGCGCGCCACGTCGGGGGCGCCTCCTCCTCGCCGCCCACGGTGAACCCGTGGCGCAGGAAGAGCAGCCCGCTGCCGGCGGTCGCGGTGAACACCCGGGACGCACCCTGGGCCACGGCCTCGGCGAGCACGGCCCGCAGCAGCGCGGAGCCGATGCCGCACCCCTGACTCCCCTCCGCCACGCAGAAGTTGTAGAGCACGGCGGCCGCTCCGCCGTGCGCGTCGTCCCGACGGCGCAGCGCGACACACCCCGCCAGTTCTCCGCTTTCTCCCTCGGCGACGAGGAAGTCCGCCGCGTCGCGGGCGTACCGGCTCGCCGGCCGGTCCCGGAGGGCTCCGTCCCGCACGAAGGGCGCGGACAGCCGGTGCACGGCGGCGGCGTCGGAGCGCCCGGCGGGGCGGACGACGGCGACGGGCTCCGACCGGAGGCCCGGGCGGGGCATGGCTGTGGTCAACGGCTTCTCACTCTCGTGGAGTTGGAGGGCGGCGGGGTCCACCGGGAGCCGCGCCGCCGCCTGACTCCACCACACCATAGAGAATGAGGTAAGCCTTACCTAACTCGCCGTGCCATTCGGAGCATTCGAATCACGTCACGCGTCGGACGGAAGACGACGCCTCGGTGGTCGACACGGCCGGACGGCAGGCGTTCGGACGCGAGCGGCTCACGCGGGAGGTCGCCGACGTGCTGTACGTCGACGCCTCGGAGGTCGAGCCGAACGAGAGCTCATCGAGCAGGGCCGTCGCCCCGCCGGGCACGGTGGCGCGCAGGAAGCTCCGCACCATCGCGGACGCGACCAGGGCGAGGAGGAGGCCCCGGAGCCTGGGCGGCGCGGGCGGGCGGGCGCGGCTCGACGAGGGGCCGGCCCCCGAGGCGGTGGGGCGGCTCCGCCTGGAGTTCTTCGATCTCACGGAAGGCCGTCGCACCGTAGGGCCCCTGGTGATCGAGGCAGAAGCGGAATAGGTTAGGCTCACCTAACAAGCACCGAGTTGGCCGCCGACCCGCGCACTTCCGTCCGTGGGGGCGTCCGTCGCGGCCACAGCGCACCCCCTGCCCGGAGACAAGGAACCACCATGCCTTCTGTGTTCACCCCCCTCAGCCGTCGCGTTCTCGTGGCGGGCGCCGCCACGGTCTCGCTCGGCCTGCTGGTGACCGGATGCGGCTCGGACGACAAGAAGGACGGCGCGGCGGGGTCGGCGGCCAAGGCCCCGGCGGGCGCCTTCCCCGTCACCATCAAGAGCGCCCTCGGCGACGCCGTCATCAAGGACAGGCCGAAGCGCGTGGTGACCCTCGGCCAGGGTTCCGCCGAGACCGCCATCGCCCTCGGCAACGTCCCGGTCGGCATCGAGGAGTACCCCTGGGGCAGCGACAAGACCGGCTACCTCCCCTGGATCCACGAGGCCGTGACGAAGTCCGGCGCCACGCTGCCCAAGCAGTTCAAGGGCGGCGAGGAACTCGACATCGAGGCCATCACCGAGCTCGAGCCCGACGTCATCCTCGCCCCCTGGTCCGGCCTGACGCAGAAGCAGTACGACATCCTCAAGGACATCGCGCCGACCGTCGCCTACCCCGAGAAGGCGTGGAGCACCAACTGGGACCAGCAGATCGAGATCGTCGCCAAGGCGCTCGGACAGCCGGAGAAGGCCAAGGAGCTGGAGTCGAAGATCGACAAGCAGCTCGCCGACGCGGCCGCCTCCCGCCCGAACTACAAGAACGTCACGTTCTCGTACATCTACAACACCGGCCCCGGCACCCTCGGCATCTTCAAGCCCGAGGAGCAGCGCGTCGCGATGGTCTCCAAGCTGGGCCTCAAGGTCGACCCGGTCGTGAACACCTTCAAGGAGACCGAGGGCACCGATTCGGCCCTGATCGGCCTGGAGAACGCCAACAAGCTCGCCAAGAGCGACATCGCGTTCACGTTCTACATGGACGAGAAGTCCCGCAAGACCGTCGAGGCCCAGCCCCTCTACGCGGCCATCCCCGCCGTGAAGAAGGACGCGCTCGTCTACAGCCACGACACGCCGTTCGTCACCGCCTCGTCGATGATCAACCCGCTCACGGTCCCGTACAGCATCGAGCGCTACCTGCCGATGATCGACAAGGCCGTCGCCAAGGCCGGGAAGTAGCAGCGGTCCCGAGGTGACCACACTCTCCAGCACCGGTCGAGGCCCCGCCGTGGTACGGCGGGGCCCTGCCCGGCATGTCATGGCCGCCGTCCTGTGTCTGGGCCTGCTCGCCCTCGCCCTGCTCGCCAGCGTGATGTTCGGCAGCAGGGCGACGTCCGCGGGTGACGTCCTGCGGGTCGTCACCGGCGGCGGCGACGCGTACCTCCGTACCGTCGTCGAGAGCCGCTACCCGCGCACCGCCCTCGGCGTGCTCGCCGGCCTCTGCCTCGCCGTCGCGGGCACGTTGATGCAGGGCATCACGCGCAATCCGCTCGCCGAGCCGGGGCTCCTCGGCATCAACGCGGGCGCCTCCGCGAGCATCGTCGCCGCCACCGCCTTCCTCGGTGCCTCCGGGCAGCGGGAGACCATCTGGTGGGCCCTCCTCGGTGCCCTCCTGACCGGTGTCGCCGTCCACGTCGTCGGAACCGCGGGCGGCGGGGGCGGACCGGTCCGTCTGGTGCTCGCCGGCGCGGTGCTCTCCGCGGTCCTCGCCGCGTTCATCCAGGCCGTCGCCCTGTCCGACCCGCGTGTCTTCGACACGTACCGCTACTGGGTGGTGGGCGCGCTCGGCGGGCGCGGCTTCGACGCCCTGTGGGCGGTCCTGCCGTTCGCCGGGGCCGGCTTCCTGCTGGCCCTGCTGCTGGCGCCGGGGCTCAACGCGATGGCGATGGGCGACGACAAGGCCGCCTCCCTCGGCATCAGTCCGGCCCGCGTCAAGGGGGCGGGTCTGCTCGCCGCGACCCTGTTGGCCGCCGCCGCGACGGCCGCCGTCGGGCCCATCGCCTTCGTCGGCCTCGCCGTCCCGCACGTGGTGCGGATCCTGGTGGGCGCGGACTTCCGGGCCCAGATCCTCCTCACCTCCCTCCTCGGGCCCGCGCTGCTGCTCTTCGCCGACGTCATCGGCCGGGTCGTGATGCGCCCGCAGGAGCTCATGGTCGGTGTCGTCACCGCCTTCGTCGGGGCCCCCGCCCTGCTCTTCGCCGTCCGTCGTATGAGGGGAGCGGCATGAAGACCGCCGACCCGGCCACCGCTCCGACCGCCACCGCGGGCAGCGCGGGGACGGCGGCCCGCGGGCCCCGCCCCGCAGGCCGCCGGATCCTGCGGATCGGCCCCTGGGTCGCCGTACCCGTCCGCGGCCGCTCCGTGATCGTCGCCGTGGTGAGCCTGCTGCTGCTCCTCGTCGCGGCTGTGGCCACCCTGTCGCTGGGACGGCTCGGCATCGACCTGCCCGATCTGCCGTCGGCCCTCGCCGGTGACGCCACGGGCAAGAACGCCTTCGTCCTCAACAGGCTGCGCGGCCCTCGGCTCGTGGTGGCCATCGCCACCGGCGCGGCCTTCGGACTGTCGGGGGCGCTGTTCCAGTCCGTCACCCGCAACCCGCTGGGCAGCCCCGACGTGATCGGGCTCGGCGCCGGAGCCGGAGCGGGAGCGGCCGCCGCCGCCCTGTTCCTGCCCGACGTCCTGCCGGTGGCCGTCGGCGCCCTGCTCGGCGCGGTCCTCGCGATGGCGGTCGTCTTCCTCTCCACGGGCACCGGGTTCCGCAGCCCGGGGCGGCTCGTGGTGGCCGGCATCGGCGTGGCCGCGATGGCGACGGCGCTGACCCAGTACGTGGTGTACGCCGTCGAGCGCGACAAGGCCAGCGCGCTGACCGCCTATGTCAACGGCAGCCTCTCCGCCCGGTCCTGGGAGGACGCGGCGACCATCTGGACGGTGCTGCTCGTCTCCGTGCCGTTCGCGGCGCTCCTCGCGCGGCCCCTGAGCGTCGGGGAGATGGGCGACGACCTCTCGACCGGTCTGGGCGCCCGCCCGGGCCGTACCGCGACCTGGGCGGTCGCGCTGTCGATCGTCCTGTCCGCGGGAGCCGTCAGCGTGGCCGGGCCCATCGCGTTCGTCTCCCTGACCGCGCCGCAGATCGCCAAGCGCGTCACCCGGAGCGGGGGCCCGCACCTGGTCATGTCCACCCTGCTCGGCGCCCTGCTCCTGGTCCTCGCCGACCTCGCCGCACAGCAGTCGCCGCTCTTCGACGACCTGCCGGTCGGTCTGTACACGATGGCCGTCGGAGGCGCGTACCTGGGCCATCTGCTGCTCCGTGAGTGGCGTCGCCCCGCCGCCTGACCCCGCCTGACGCGACGCCCCCCGCCCGGCCGGCGGGGGGCGTCGTGCTAGGCGGGCCCGAGCGGGTCGCCGAGGCGCAGGTTCCAGCGCCCGGCGCGGCCGCTGAGGTGGACGGCGGCGAGGGGGCGGACGTCGAGGCGCCAGGCCGTCTCGTCCGGCGCCCCGAGGGCGTGGACCGTCGCGGCGCGGATCACGTCCGGTTCGGCGACGACCGTGACGCGTCCGGAGCCGGACAGCGATCCGTCGAGCCACGCACCGACCCGTACGCGCAGCTCGCGCAGTGACTCCCCGCCGTGCGGGGCCGCTGCCGGGTCGGACAGCCAGGCACCGACCGCGGCCTCCTCGGCGGCGACGACGGACGCGAGGAGGCGTCCCCTCCAGCGCCCCATGGCGCAGCCGGCGAGCTCGGTCACGGGTTCCGCCCGCAGCCCGAGGGCCTCGGCGGTGCGGCGGCAGCGCGCGGACGGCGAGGCGTAGGCACGGGAGGACGGGTCGACGGCGGAGGCGAGGGACTCGGCGGCGGCGATCCCCGAGGGATCGAGCGGGCTGTCGTCGTCGAACCCGGTGTCGCGCAGCGCCCCGTTCGTCGCGGGGGAGATCAGCGTCAGCCGGACGGTCATCGGCTTCCTTCTCGGTCGGCGCCGGGGGCGGCGCCAAGGGTACCGCCGGACCGCGTCTCAGCCCGTGGGCGTACGGAGGTGATTCGTGCCTCACGCCCTTGGCGGCGGCGCGGGTGGGCGGTACGGTCGGGCGACATTTGAACAGCGTGACGACGGCGAGACGGAAGCCCGGTGTGAATCCGGCACGGTCGCGCCACTGTATGCCGTGGCACCCCCGAGGGTGGGTCACGGTGAGTCAGACCCGTGGACCGTCGTCCTGCACCACCGTCAGGGACGCGAGTTCCCCGTAGGAGGTTTCATCATGGCCGAGGCTGTCGTCTCCGCTGCCGCATCCGCCCCTTCCGTGGCCGTACCGGCTCCGCTGCCCGTACGGGCCGTTCTCCCCTGGGCCTTCTTCGTGGGGCTTCTCGCCCTGATCGCCCTGTACTTCGTGGGCGCCGAGCAGGGTGCCACGTCCCTGTTCGCGGGCTCCGACGTGCACGAGTGGGTGCACGACGGACGTCATCTGCTCGGCTTCCCCTGCCACTGAGAGGCGTGACGCACATGCACGCCTCGACTGTCAGATCCCTGCTGGTCCGCGGCATGTTCGCGGGCCTGATCGCCGGTCTCCTCGCCTTCGGCGTCGCCTACGTGTTCGGTGAGCCCTCCGTGAACGGCTCCATAGCCGTCGAGGAGGCGCGGGCCGCCGAGGAGGCGCACGCCGGGCACGGCGCCGCCGGCGCGGAGGCCGCGGAGGAGGAGGTGGTCAGCCGCCCCGTCCAGTCCACCTTCGGTCTGGCGACCGGTGTCCTCGTCTACGGCGTGGCGCTCGGCGGCATCGCCGCGCTCGCGTTCTCCTTCGCGCTCGGCCGCGTCGGCCGGTTCGGCCCTCGGGCGACCGCGGCGCTCACCGCGGCGGCGGCGTTCACCACCGTCTACCTGGTGCCGTTCCTGAAGTATCCGGCGACCCCGCCGGCGGTCGGCAACCCGGACACGATCGGGAAGCGCACCACGCTGTTCTTCCTGATGATCCTGCTCAGTGTGCTCCTCGGTCTCGCGGCGGTGGTCATCGGACGGCGGCTCGCTCCGCGCCTGGGCAACTGGAACGCGACGCTGGTCGCCGCCGCCGGTTTCCTCGTCGTGACGGGTCTCGCCTTCGCGCTGCTTCCGGCCAACGACGACGCCGTCCAGGTGGGCTTCCCCGCCGCGCTCCTCTGGGAGTTCAGGCTGGCCTCCCTGGGGGTCCAGGCCGTGCTGTGGGCGGTGTTCGGCGTGGTCTTCGGAGCCCTCGCGCAGAAGGCCCTGGCCGCCCGGGCGTCCGCCGACACCCCGGCCCCCGTCGGGGCTCCGGTCACCGGCTGATCACGCGACCCTTCCGGGCAGGACCGCCCCGCACGCCCCGGCGTGCGGGGCGGTTCCGTGTTTCCGGACGGCACCCCGCGCGCGCCGGTGCGTCCGGGCGCGCCCCGGCACGCGTTGTCGCAGGTCGAGGAGTCGGCGTCCCGATCTTCGAACATCCATTGTTCGGAGTCGAGTTGGAGTGTTAGCGTCCCTGGCGACCGGCCGTGCTTGACGTAGGTGTGACGAACGGAGCCCCCGTGGCTCCGTTTCGGGGCCATTGCTGTGGGGGGTGGAGTGGGTCCGCGTACCGTTGCCCAGCTTCTGGATTTCGAACGTCGGGTCGTCCCTGCCGTGGACCGCCTCCGGGCGGTGCGGAGCGGCGAGACGGAGGGGGACCCGAGCGCGGTCCTCGACGAGGTGCGCGTGGCTGTGGAAGGACTCTCCGGACTCCTGTCGGAGCATCAGATATCAGCCACACTAGGGGACTTGGCGGCCTGGGCGGAGGCCGGGTGCGAGGGTGTGCCGGAGTTCGACGCCACCCGGGACACCGTGCCCGCCCCGGCGGACGGTGAGGCCGCCGCGTACATCGGCCCGGTGATCCTGCCCAACAGCGACCGCCACGAGGTCCACATCGAGGCGTTCTCCGTGGTCCGGCAGGATCCCGACTGCACGCCGTACCTCCAGGACGTCTACCCGCACCCCAAGGCCGTCTTCCAGTCGACCCGCCTGCTCTCCGCCTCCCGGGGGCTGCGGGAGGGCAACTGCGTGGTGTTCTTCCCGGAGAACATCCCGGCGGCCGGCCGATGTACCCACCAGAACTTCGCCTGGTTCTTCTTCGACCGGCACGTCGACATCTACGCCCAGACCCTGGCGATCACGGAGCGGCTCTGCGGTCCCGGGTCCCCGTTCGCCGGTGACTCCGGCCTCGTCTCCCCCGGGATCGACCCCGAGGACGTGTACCAGGCCCGGTGCGTCTGGGGGTACATGCACGACTACTTCCACCACACCGGCCCCCGCCCGCTCGACCAGCACCTGGCCCTCAAGACGAAGTGGCGGCCCGGGCTCCTGGAGGAGCTCAAGGTCGACATGAAGTCGGCGATCGCCTGCTTCGAGGAGGACGTGCCGTACGGCCCCGTCGTCTTCGAGTACATCCTGCTCGAACGGCTCTTCCGCTACCCGGCGCAGCCCGAGCCGCTGCGCAACTTCGACTCCGGTACGGGCTTCGCGCTCGGCACCTGGCTCGCCGCGCACGGACTCTTCACGGACGACGGGCGGGGGCGGCGCGCCCTCGGCTCCAAGACGGAGATCGTGGAGTGCGTCCGCGAACTCGTCCGGCGGATCGAGGAGATCGAGACGACCGAGGACGACGACGCCTACCGGACGGGGGCGGTGGACTTCCTCTACGGGACGCTCCTGCGGAAGCCGGAGAGCAAGCCCGACCGTTACGGCGGCCCCCTGGCACCGATCGGTCTGTGGGGTTCCGAGGTCCATGTCTGAGACACCCGCGTCCGGCCCGCCCGGAGCGCCCGCACCGCCCGCCCTCGACCGGATCCTCCGGGACCCCGGTTTCTGCCGCCACTCCACCGGACGGGTCGCCGTCGTGGAGTGGGAGGCCGGGGCCGGCTGGTCGGAGCCCCGCGTCCAGCCGTACGACACGCTGCCCATGGATCCCGCGACGCTGGGGCTCCACTACGGGCAGGCCGTCTTCGAGGGCATGAAGGCCTTCCGCGGCGCGGACGGTTCGGTGTCCCTCTTCCGGGCGGCCGACCACGGTCGGCGCCTCGGACGCTCGGCCGCGCGGCTCGCGATGGCCGAGATGCCCGTCGACCTGTTCACCTGGGCCTGTGCCGAACTGGTCGCCGCCGACGAGCGGTGGGTGCCCGGCGGGTACGGGCAGAGCCTGTACGTCCGGCCGCTGCTGATCGCCACCGAGGCCGAGATGGGGCTCAGGCCCTCGCACAGCTACCGGTGCGTCTTCCTGGCCTACCCCGCCGACCCCTGTTTCGGGAGCGGCTTCCGGCCGCTCGCGGTCACCGCCGCCACGGAGACGGTGCGCGCGGTACGGGGCGGGACGGGCGAGGCGAAGTGCGCGGGCAACTACGCCGCCAGCCTGCTGACCAGGACCGAGGCCCAGGCCGCCGGGTACGACGAGGCCCTCTGGCTCGACGGTGTCGAACGCCGCTGGGTCGAGGAACTCAGCACGATGAACGTCTTCTTCGTCTGGCACGGCGAGGACGGGCCCCGGCTGACCACCCCGCCGTGCGACGGCACGATCGTCCGGGGCATCACCCGCGACTCCCTCCTCACCCTCGCCGGTGGCCTCGGCCTGCCGGCCGTGGAGGAGCCCACCGCGATCGACGCCGTCCGCGACGGGATCCGCTCCGGTGCCCTGGCCGAGATGTTCGCCTGCGGGACGGCCGGTGTGGTCGTCGCGGTGGGGCGGCTCGGAACCGCGGGCGAGGACCTGGTCGTCGGTGACGGCAGGGAGGGCCCGGTGACCGCACGGCTGCGCGGCGCCCTCCTGGACGTCCAGCACGCACGTACACCCGACACGCACGGCTGGCTGCTGCCGGTCACCGGGCCCGCAGCGGCCGCAGACGAGGGCGAGGGACGACGCGCATGAACGCCAGCACGGGGCTGAAGTCCGACCGCGACGGGACGCTGTCGGGAGTCACGAGAATCCACACCCTCGGCCCCTCCGGCACCAATCTGGAGAAGGCCGCGCACCACTGGTTCGCCGAGCGCGGTGTCGCCGGTACGGTCCTGCTCCACTCCGAGGTGGAGGACGGGCTCGACGTGATGGGCTTCGACGGGAGCGAGGCCATCCTGGCCTGCGCCGTCTACCCCCGGCTGCACGACCTCGTCTTCGGGAACCTGCACCGGCTCGAGATGGTCGACAGCTTCATCCTGGACACCCACGACATGGTCCTCGCGGGCCGGTCGGAGGGCACCGCCGTCCGGACGATCGTCTCCCACCCGGCCCCCAGCTGCCTGGTGGCCGACCGGGGTGCCGTGTCCCTGGCGAGCAGCAACTCCCGGGCCGCCGCCCTGTGCGCGGCCGGGGAGTACGACGCCTGTGTCACCACGGGCCGGGCGGCCCAGGCCGAGGGCCTGCGGGTCCTGGAGAACTTCGGGCCCGTCCCGATGGTGTTCACCCTGCACGTCGGCAAGTCCGGCACCGGCGCCACGACCGGGGCGGTGTGATGCGCAGGACCCTCCGGAAGGACGCGCCGGCCGGCCGCCGCGGCCTGCCGGCCGCCTTCCAGGCCCTCATGGCGAGCGAGGCGGTGTCCTCGGCCGGCTCCCAGTTGACCCTGGTGGCCCTGCCCGTGCTCGCCGCCGTGGACCTGGACGCCTCGCCGTCGCAGATCGCGCTGCTGAGCGGCGCGCAGTTCGTGCCCGTCCTCCTCGTGACCCCGTTCGCGGGGCGGCTCGCGGACCTGCGGGACCGGGGGCCGCTGCTGTACGCGTCCCACTTCGCGCGCGCCCTCGTCCTGCTCCTGATCGTCACGCTGGCCGCCCTGGCCCTGCTGGACTACGCGGTGCTGTTCGGGGCCGCGGTGCTGCTCGGCGCGTTCACCGCGCTGTTCGACACGGCCCTCCTCGCCTATGTCCCCGACACGGTGGACACCGAGGACCTGACACGGGCCAACGGGCAGTTGGCGGCGGTCAACGCGGTCTCGCAGACCGCCGGGCCCGCCGTCGGCGGTCTGGTCGTCTCCGGACTGGGGCCGGGGCTCGCCCTCGCCCTGGACTCCCTCTCGTACCTCTTCGGCGGTGCGGCCCTGCGGGCCCGACGCATGCCGTCGAAGAACCGTGCGAGCCGGGAGAGCGCTTCCATCCGGGCCGGGTTCACGGCGGTGGCGGCGTCCGACCCGCTGCGGCGCCTGGTGGCGGCCGGTTCCCTGTTCAACCTCGCCGAACAGGTCGCCCTGAGCGTGCTGTTCATCGCCGTGGTGCAGGAGGCCGAGCACTCGGTCGCCTTCCTCGGCATCGGCTTCAGCGCGGCGGGCATCGGCAGTG
This sequence comes from Streptomyces sp. Qhu_M48, assembly GCF_051305195.1. Classification (NCBI taxonomy): domain Bacteria; kingdom Bacillati; phylum Actinomycetota; class Actinomycetes; order Kitasatosporales; family Streptomycetaceae; genus Streptomyces; species Streptomyces sp. Qhu_M48. The sequence goes on from NZ_CP195432.1 coordinate 4,710,980, forward strand.
TGATCGGCGCCAAGGCCACCGCGCGGTACGGCGGCGGGGACGGCGCCCGCTCCTGGGTGTGGGCGCTGCTCGTCTCGCAGGCGGCGCTGCTCGCGGCGCTGTGGGCGCTGGGCTTCGGCGTCTGGGGAGCGGCGGCCTTCCTCGCGAGCATGCTCGTGTACGGCGCGGCCATGGCGTTCTACAACGTGCACTCCCTGACCCGGCGTCAGCTGGTGTCTCCCGAGGGGATGCTGGGCCGGGTGAACGCGGTGTACCGGACGTTCGCCTTCGGGACCATCCCGATCGGGGCGGGCGCCGCGGCCCTGCTGCTGCTGTTCACCACGGCCCCGGTGGCCGCCACGCTCGTCGCGGTGCTGAGCGTCGTCGCCACCTGGGTCCTGGCCGGGGGGACGTACACGACCGAGAGGCAGGACGAGGCATGGACGACACGCTGACACCCTTCGTGGTGGGAGAGCGGTCGCGGCTCGATCCCCACGCGGCCGACGAGTCGTGGCTCGACGAGGGCGGGTTCTACAGCTCCCGGCGCTGGACGGTCTCCCAGGAGGGCGACCGCGGCTTCGACACGGCCTATCTGGTCGCCCACGACGGCCGGAGCGGCCTGACCGGCGGTCTCGTGCCGTTCCACACGGCGTCCGGCGGCGACAGCAACCCGCTCTACAACGAGGCGACCCTGCTCGGATACGCCCCGCAGGTGCAGGTCCTGGCCGGCTCGCGCACCGGGTACGACAACCGGGTTCTGATCGGCCCCGGTGTCTCCGGCGCGGATCGCGCCCCGCTCCTCACGGCGCTCTGCGAACGGCTCCTGGAGCGGGCCGAGGAGCGCGGCGCCTCGCACGTCTCCTGGTGGTACCTGCCGGAGGAGGAGGCCCGTGACCTGGCCGCGCTGCCCGGGTTCGCCACCGTCGCCACGCCCTGTCCGCCGACGGCGGTGGTCCGGCCGCGCGGCGCGGACTTCGACGAGCACGTGGCGGCGCTGCCCGCCTCCCGGCGTTCGCTGGTACGCCGCGACCTGAAGCGGCTCGCCGCCGGCGGGTACCGGTCGCGGAGCGTGGCCGCCGACCCGGCGGACCTGGAGCGGTACGCGCCGCTCGTCTGCCAGGTCCAGGCCCGGCACGGCGAGGAGCTCAGCGAGGAGGGCGCGGTCCGCTACCTGCTCCGCTGCCTGAGCATCGGGGGCGGTGAGGACGGGACCGGCGGCGATGTGGTCGTCACCGAGGTCCTGGACGCCCAGGACCGGCCGGCCGCCTTCGCGCTCGGCATCGTCCACGGTCGGACGCTGCACATGCGGGTCTTCGGCTGCGACTACGCGGCCGGGCACGGCGCTTCGGGCGAGTACTTCGAGGCGACGGTGTACGGCCCGTTGAGGCTCGCGCTGGAGCGGGGGCTCGACGCCGTCCACCTCGGTGTCACCTCGTACCGGGCGAAGTCGCTGCGCGGCGCCGAACTCCACGCCCGCCGGGCCCTGTTCATGTCCCGCCCCGACCGGCGCCCGCCCGTTCCCGCCCCCGACTGGGGATTCCTCGGGGACGACGAGCGGTTCCTCGCCGGAGCGTCGTCGGAGGTCCTGCCGTGCTGATCGTCGTCCAGCCCCTGTCGGCGGGGGTCCGGCTCGCCGCCCGGGTGGTGGAGTCCGGGGTTCCCTGCCTGATCCCGACCCAGTTCCCCGAGCTGCTCCCCCCGGAGGTCCGGGCGGCCGCGACCGTCGTCGACTGGCATCCCGACCGGGGCGTGCCGGAGCTGCTCCGGCTCGTCGGGGAGTCCGGCGCCCGGCCCACCGGGGTCGTCGCGGGCTTCGAGTACGTGGTGCCGGAGAGCGCCGAGCTGGCCAGGGCCCTCGGCCTCCCGGCGCTCGGCGCGGACGCGGCCGAGGCGGTGCGGCAGAAGGACGTGATGCGCCGCTGGTGCGCCGAGCGGGGTGTCGCGTTCCCCCGGTCGGTGCTCGTGGAGCCCGGGTCCGCGGGTCCGTGCCCGCTGCCCTTCCCGGTCGTCGTGAAGCCCGTCGACTGCGGCGGGAGCCTGATGGTGAGCCTCTGCCGCGACGAGGAGGAGTACGGGCGCGCCTGCGCGACCGTGCACGGGCCGGGCGAGGTGAGGTTCCATCCGAACCCGCGCCGGGCGGCCCTGGTGGAGGAGTACGTCGAGGGGCCGGAGTTCTCGCTGGACGGCTGGGTGGACGTGGACGGCCCGCACCTGGCCAGCGTCACCACCAAGTTCCTCTCCGCGGAGCCGGACTTCTTCGAGATGGGCCACATCGCCACCGCGCCGGACGGGTCGCCGCACGGCGTGCTCCTGGAGGAGTTCGCCCGGCGGGTCGTCAAGGCCTTCGAGCTGTCGGTGGGCCCCTTCCACATCGAGACCCGGATCGACCGCGACCGGGGGCCGGTGCTGATCGAGGTCGGCGCCCGGCTCGCCGGTGACAACATCCCCGAACTCGTGCTCGCCGGGCCCGGAGTGGACCTGTGCGCCGCGGCGGCGGACGCCGCCCGCGGGCTGCGGCACGAACCGGGTCCGCTCTCCCCGGTGAGCGCGGGCCTGGCCTTCGTCACCACCGACCGGCCCGGGACGTTCGCCGGGACGCTGGCCGGTGCCGAGCCGTTCACCTCGGCGCCCGAGTTCCGCGAGCTGGTCCCGGAGGCGGAGCCGGGCGCGGTGCTCGACCCCGGCGACATCTTCAGCAACCGGGTCGCCCGTATCCACTTCGAGGGAGCCCTCGACCGGGTCGAGCGTCTCGTCGCCTCGGTCATCGGAGACGTGAGGGTCGACGTCGAGGGCGTCGACCCCAAGGACAAGGAAGGTGTCCGCGCATGAGCAACGAACTGGTGGTCACACCCACCGCCACCCCCCGCACGCGGCCGGAGGCGGACGGGTCGACCGTGCCGGTCCTCACCGATCACGCCTTCTTCATGCGGACCGGGAAGCGCCGTACCTGGCAGGGGCTCACCGTGGCCGACCGGGACACGATCCCGGCGCTGCGGCCCACCGCGGCCGCCGTGCTGGCCGGCCAGACGGTCGTGGACACGTTCACGGCCTACCGGACGGAGGACGGCACCGTCGCCGTGTTCCGCCCGGACAGCCACGTCAAACGGCTGAACAACGGCGCCCGCCGCCTCGCCCTGCCGCAGGTCGACTTCGACCGGGTGTGGAGCTCGGTGCGCGCCCTGGTCGAGCTGGACCAGGAGTGGCTCCCGGCGGAGGCCGGCGCGGCCCTGCACCTGCGCGCGGTGCTCGCCGCCGACGGCGCGGGGCTCGCCCCCTCCCCCGCCGACGACTGCCTCTTCTACGTCCTCGCCTCCGTCGCCGACCCCGCCGCGGCGGGCAGGCCGGTCCGGGCGATGGCGCTCGACGGATACGTCCGGGCCTGGCCAGGCGGCACCGGTGACGTCAACGACGCCGGGTCCCTGGCGGCCGGCGTGGTGCCCGGGGAGGTCGCCGCCAACTACGGGTACGACCACGTGCTGTGGCTCGACGGGCCGCAGGGCCGCTTCGTGCAGCAGATCGGTCACCTCAACGCCTTCTTCGTGATCGACGGGGTGCTGACCACTCCGGCCCTCGACCGGTCCGTCCTGCCCGGTGTCACCCGCGACTCCGTCGTCAAGCTGGCGCGGGACTCCGGGACGCGGGTCGTCGAGCGGCCGGTGGAGCTCGCGGAGGTCCTCAAGGGGATCGCCGACGGCACCGTCACCGAGGCCTTCGCCACCGGCACCGAGGCGGGCGTCGCACCGGTGACCGCGCTCGGCCACCAGGGCGAGGAGTACCGGTTCGCATCCGAGGAGGCCGGTCCCGTGACCGGTCGGTTCCGCGAGCTGCTCGACGGCATCCACCGGGGCGAGGCGGTCGACCGTTTCGGCTGGATGCGCCGGCTGACCGAGGTCGCGCCGATCCACGCGTGAGGGCGTCACACCCCCTGTGACACGAGCCGGCGGGAACGCCGGAACCGCCGGTAACACAGAGCGCGGAGGTACCGAGAAGATGGCGTACGTCGTCACCGACGAGTGCATCGGCTGCAAGTACACGGACTGTGTGGACGTCTGCCCCGTGAGCTGTTTCCACGAGGGCCCCGAGATGCTCTACATCAACCCCGAGGAATGCATCGACTGCAACGCGTGCGTCGCCGAGTGCCCGCCCGAGGCCATCTGGGCGGACGTCGACCTGCCGGAGGACAAGCTCCAGTGGATCGAGATCAACGGAGAGATGAGCGGCACGTACCCGGTCCTCCACGAGAGCCGGGGTCCCCACGGGGAACCCGCCAGCCAGCCTTCCTGAACAGAGAGCGGGAGCCGAGGCCATGACGACCCAAGTCGAGAACCCCTTCATGCTCGGGCTCGACTCGAACTTCTATCTGAAGGACGAGTTCGAGAGCCCCGAGAAGCGCACCAACGTCACGTGGTTCTACCCCAAGATCTGCGCCTTCCAGGACTCCCTCGACGACGAGGCGAAGAAGGCCGAGTACTTCTCCTTCCTGGACCGGCAGTCCCACCCCGAGCAGACCGACATCCTGCTCTACTTCCACATCCCGTTCTGCGAGGCGTTCTGCAACTTCTGCGCGTGCTTCAAGGAGTCCGCGGCGAAGTACCAGGGCGAGCGGCAGAAGCGGTTCGTCCAGGCGATGGTGAAGGAGATCGAGCGGAACGCGCGCTCGAGGTACTTCCGGGGAACGAAGATCAAGTACGTCCAGTTCGGCGGCGGCACGCCCTCCGCGCTCGAACAGGACTCGATGGCCACCATCCTGGAGGCCGTTCACCGCGAGTTCGACCTCAGCGAGGTCGACGGCATCTCCCTGGAGGGCAGCCCGCTCGGGCTCTCCAAGGACGGCTACATCGAGATGCTGAAGTCGCTCGGCATCACCCGGATCTCCTTCGGCGTGCAGACCCTCGACCCGGAGATCCGCAAGAAGCTCACTATCAAGGCCACCGTCGAGCAGGTCCACCAGACGGCCGAGAACATCCGCAAGGCCGGCATCCGCACCTTCGCGCTCGACCTCATGTACAACCTGCCGGGGCAGGACGACGAGGTGCTCGCCAAGGACCTCCACGGCATCTGCGCCGAGCTGCGCCCCAGCTTCGTGCAGACCTACCGCTTCAACCAGTGGGAGGGCACCCGGCTCGACCAGCAGATCCGCGCGGGCAAGGTCGCCGACGTCAAGCCCTCGGGCGCGATCGAGCGCGAGCAGTACCGGCAGATCAAGCAGGGGCTCGCGGACTACGGCTACGACAAGCAGCTCCTGATCAACTTCTTCACCCACCTCGACGACGCGGGCGAGATCGGCCTCAACCACGCCTGCGGCGGCAACGGTTACCGCGCCAGCTACACCCTCGGCATCGGTCCGGCCGCCGAGAACTACATGGGCGAGCGCAGCTACCGCAACCACACCGACGTCGAGCGGTGGATGCGTGAGGTCGAGGCCGGGATCATCCCCATCGAGCAGGGCCGCATCTGCAGCGAGGACGAGGTCGAGAACCGCGTCATGGTCTTCTTCCCGGTCTTCGGGACGGTGAGGAAGGCGGACGTCGCCAACTTCGAGAAGTACCGCCGCGAGGTCGACTGGCTGGTCGAGGGCGGCTACGCGGTGGAGACCGACGAGGAGCTGACGCTCACCCAGGTCGGCCGGGAGAACGCCGGCAACATCGCGTTCCTCTTCTACTCCGACGAGGAGAAGGCGCGGGCCCGCCGCACCATGTACCTCTCGCTGAAGAACAAGCGCAACCCGTTCCACCAGGACGCCCAGAACATCCCGCGGACCCCGCTCTTCCTGCAGACCCGCCCGAAGACGGCGGACGAGGACGCCGCCGGCGGGGCGAAGACGCCGGGCGAGGGCGCCCCGACGAAGACGCCGGCCGAGGGCACCGCCGCGCCCGAGAGGAGCTGACCGACGGTGAGCGACCGCAAGACCCAGGCGGACATCGAGGACGACCTCCGCGAGGTCATCGCCGAGATCTTCCCGCACCAGCGGGTCGAACTCTCCTCCGAGACCCCGCTGTTCAACGGCGGGCTCTCGCTGAACTCGACCCAGATGATCGAACTGACCCTGGCCTTCGAGACGTTCTACGACATCGAGCTCGAACCGGAGCTGCTGACCGTCGAGAACTTCGCGACCCTGGGTTCGCTCTCCGAGCTGCTCGAAGAGCTCCTGGACGACGAGGTGTCCCCTGTCTGAGATCTCCACGACGGGGCCGGGCGCTGCCCGGCCCCGTTCCCGGGCGGACGTGCGGATCGTGCTGATCCACGGGAACGCCGGGGCGAGCGTCGAGGGCATCTGGTTCCCGTACCTCAGACGGGAACTGGAGGCCCTCGGCCACCGGGTGGTGGCCGAGACCTTTCCGGACCCGATCAAGGGCCGGATGCGGTTCTGGCTGCCGTACCTCACGGACGTGATCCGGCCAGACGAGAACACGGTGATCGTCGGGCACTCGTCCGGCGCGCTCACCGCGTTCCGGTACGCGGAGACGGCACCGCTGCTCGGTACGTTCGCCGTGGCCGGCCACCACACCGACTGCGGCTTCGAACTGGAGCGCCGCAGCGGCTTCTTCGACCGCCCGTGGGACTGGGACGCCATCCGGGGCAACCAGCGCTTCATCGCGCAGTTCCACTCCAGGGACGACCCCTGGGTCCCCTTCGAGGTCGCCGAGGAGCTGCACCGGCTGACCGGGAGCGACCTCACCGTGATGGACGGCATGGGCCACTTCGGCTCGTACGACCAGAGGATGGAGGCCTTCCCGGAGCTGCTCGACGCGGTCCACCGGCGTCTGGAGTCACCCCTCACCTGGCAGGAGGACCGATGACCGGGCACCCGGACGGCGCCGGCGTGCCGCCGTTCGCCGACGAGATCCTCGAGCGCCGCCGCGCGAGCGACGCCACGGCCGTGGTGGCGCTCGACACCGGGGAGGCGGTCACCTACCGGACCCTCGCGCGGCGGACGCAGACGCTGACCGATCTCCTGGCCGGTCTCGGCGTCGGCCGGGGCTCCACGGTCGCCATGGTGATGGACAAGTCGGTCGCCTCGGTGACGGTCATGTGGGCGGCGCTGCGGCTCGGTGCCCGGTACGTACCGGTGGACGAGTCGCTGCCGGCCGCCCGGATCGCCCTGCTGCTCGGCCTGTGCGAGCCCACGGTCACCCTGGTCCACCCCGAGCACCGGGGGCTGCTCGACGGGGCGCCCGCGGGCAGCGTGGTGACCGTCGGGGACGGCCCCGGCGGCACGGGGTGGGATCCGGCCGCAGAGAGCGACGTGCGTCCGGCCGGCCCGTCGGACCGCAGCCCAGAGGACCACGCGTACGTCGTCTTCACCTCGGGCTCGACCGGCTCCCCCAAGGGCGTGGTGATAAGTCACCGCTCGCTGTGCGCCCTCCTCGAAGGGGTGCAGAAGGTGGTCGGCTTCGAGGACGGCATGCGCTTCCTCAACGTGGCGCCGCTCTTCTTCGACGCCTCGGTCGTCGACCTCTGGTCGACCTTCCTGGTCGGCGGCTCCGTCCATCTGCTGCCCCGGCTGCGGATGGCCACGCAGATCACCCGGGCCGTCGAGGAGTGGCGGATCACCGACACCCTCCTCGTCCCCTCGGTGATCCGCATGCTGGTGGGCCGCTTCAGCGACGCCGGCCGACGCGACCTGACCTCGCTGCGGAGGCTCTGGTTCGGCGGTGAGTCCTGCCCGGTCCCGGTGCTGCGCGCGTTCGCGGCGATGGTGCCCGGCCTCACGTACGTGCACGGGTACGGGCCGACCGAGACCACCCACAGCGCGACGCTCTTCCTCACCGACGACATCGCCGGGTACGAGGAGGAGTTCCTGCCCATCGGCGGCCCCCTGCCGAACGTCGACGTCCTCGTCGTCGACGACGAGCTCCGGCCGGTCCCGGACGGCGGGACCGGGGAACTGCTCATCGGCGGCCCGCAGGTGATGGTGGGGTACTGCGGCGAACCGGACCGCACCGCGCGGGCGGTCGTGGAGCTGCCCGGCCCCGCCGGGGGCCGCTACTACCGCTCCGGCGACTACGTCCGGCGCCGGGACGACGGAGCGCTCGTCTTCCTGGGCCGCCGCGACGACGCCCTCAAGATCAACGGCAACCTCGTCCATCTCTCCGAGGTGGACGCGGCCACCCTCGCCGTGGCGGGGGTGACGGACTGCTGCGCGGTCCCGGCCGAACACCCCGTGACGGGGAAGGCCATCACGCTCTTCGTCCTGGGCCGGGGGGACGGATCCGGTCCCGACGAGACCGAGCTGCGGCGGGAACTGGCCCTCCGGCTGCCCGGCTACATGCTCCCCGCCCGGATCGACTTCCTCACCGACGAGGACGTGAACCTGACCCCGTCCGGCAAGCTCGACCGGCACCGCCTGCGGGCGCTCGCGAACGGCTGAAGGGAAGGCACCGCATGGTGGAGGAGGAGCTCACCCGCTTCGAGCGGCGCGGGGTCGTCACCGTCGTCCCCCGCTCGGCCACCGGGCTCCGGATCGGCTCCGATCCCGCCCTGCTGCTGCGCCACCCGGTGGAGGAGTTCCTGCCCGCCCCCGGAGTGGTGGAGGCGCTCGCCGACGCGTTCACCGGCGAGGGGCTGAGCGTGGAGGCGCGGACGGAGGTCGGACTCACCGTCGCCGGGGAGAACACCCTGCTCGCGGAGGTCTTCGGCAGCCCCGTCCTTCCCGTGCGCAACAAGTACATCCGGGGGTCGGTGCGGTACGAGCTGAAGGCCGCGCGCGCCCTGCGCTCGCGCGTCCGTCCCGAGCTGGTCGCCGAGGTACGGGCCCCCCGCTCCGGCTTCGAGCTGACCGTCGCGGCCGCCCCGCCGCTGCCGCCCACCGACCGGTATCTGCGGCTGCCCGAGGACGCCGTCCGCGTGGCCGGCGCCGAGCCGCTGCACGCCGCCGGGATCCGGGGCGAGGGGGTACGGGTGGTGATGGTCGACACCGGCCTGTACGCGCATCCGCACCACCGCGCGCACGGGTACACGACCTCCGTGGTGCCCGCCGTCGACGGCCTCGACCCCGCCGCCGACGAGCGCGGACACGGCACCGCCATGTCGGCGCTGCTCCTGGCGGTCGCCCCCCGGGCCGAGCTCACGATGGTGAAGATGGCGAACGAGGCCTTCTCCTTCCCGCTCGCCGCGTTCCAGCGGGCGGTGGAGCTGGCGCCGGACGTCATCTCCTGCAGCTGGGGAACCCTGCGGGAGGAGCCCCAGCTGCACCTGGAGGTCGCCGACGCGGTCCGGCGGGGCATCACCGTCCTGTTCGCCGCGGGCAACGGCTCCACCGACCGGCGCACCGCCATGTTCCAGTCGGTGGCCACCCCGGGCGCCCTGACGGTCGGCGGCGTCCATGTCGGCCCCGACGGCGCGCGGCACGCCTCCGACCTGGCGTCGAGCTACCGCTCGGCGGTCTTCCCCGGCCGGAGCGTCCCCGACCTGTCGGGCCCCTGCGGGACGCTTCCGCACGGTGACTACATCGTCTTCCCGACCCAGCCGGGCTGTCTGTTCGACCGCCGCAACAGCGCCTACGACGGGACCGCGCCGGACGACGGCTGGCTGGTCTCCAGCGGGACCTCGGGCGCGACGGCGTACGCGGCCGGAGTGGTGGCGCTCGCCGTGCAGCGGGGAGTGGGCGGGGGCCGCGCCCTGCGGGCCGGAGACCTCGCGGACGCCTGCCTGCCGGTCACCGGGGGGACCACGTCCACCGGGGACGACTGCGGGGGCGTCTGCCCGAACGACGCGGTGGGCCTCGGCCTGCTGACGGCGGGGGCCTAGGAACCGGTCCCCCGGGCCCCACAAGCCGGTGGCGTGCGGGGCCCGGTGTGCCGGGTGCGGTGTGGCGGGTGCGGTGTGCCGAGGCGGTGCACGCCATGCCGTGTGCGGTGCACGCCATGCCGCGTGCGGTCCCGGGCGTCCGTCGGTCCGTCGGTCCGTCGGTCCGTCGGTCCGTCAGACCGTCAGACCGTCAGACCGTCAGACCGTCAGACCGTCAGACGAGCCTCCGCATCCAGCCGTGCGGGTCCTCCGCCCGCCCGAACTGGATGTCCACCAGACGGCGGCGCAGCCGCATCGTCACCGAGTCCTCGGCGCCCGTGTCCGGTGCGACGACCTCGCCGTCGTGCCAGACGAGGCGCCCGACGGGGGTCACCACGGCGCCGGTGCCGCAGGCGAAGACCTCACGGATGGCGCCGGTCCGGGCGCCCTCCTGCCATTCGGTGATCTCGACGGCCCGCTCCTCCACGTCGAGCCCCGTCTCCTTTGCGAGGGCGAGGATCGACGCGCGCGTGACCCCCTCCAGGATGGTGCCCAGCTCCGGGGTGACCAGGCGCCCGTCGTCCGTGACGAAGTACAGGTTCATGCCGCCGAGTTCCTCGACGTACCGGCCCTCGGCCGCGTCGAGGAAGCAGACCTGGTCGCAGCCGTGCTCGCCGGCCTCCAGCATCGGCGCGAGGCTGGCCGCGTAGTTTCCGCCGCACTTGGCGGCGCCGGTCCCGCCGCGCCCGGCTCGGGTGTAGTCCGTGGAGAGCCAGATCGAGACCGGCTTCACGCCCCCCGAGAAGTACGGGCCGACCGGCGAGGCGATGACCATGTACGTGACCTCGGCGGCGGGCCGCACGCCGAGGAAGGGCTCGGAGGCGAACATGAACGGGCGCAGGTAGAGGCTCTGTTCCTCGCCGGTCGGAACCCACACCTGATCGGCCCGGACGAGTTCGGTGACCGAGTCGAGGAAGGCGGGCAGCGGGAGTTCGGGGAGGGCGAGGCGCCGGGCGGAGCGCACGAACCGCTCGCCGTTGGCCTCCGGGCGGAAGGTCCAGACGGAGCCGTCCGCGTGCCGGTAGGCCTTCATGCCCTCGAAGATCTCCTGCGCGTAGTGCAGGACGGCGGCGGCGGGGTGCATGGGGATCGGCGCGAAGGGGACCACGGCGGCGTCGCTCCAGCCGCCGTCCGCCGTCCACACCGCGCGGGCCATGTGGTCGGTGAAGTACTGGCCGAACCCGGGATCGGCGAGGATCTCGGCGCGCCGCCCGGGACTCGTGGGAGTGGGGTTGGGCTGAAGCGTGAACCGCAGACTCATCGCGGGGACCCTCTCGGTCGGCGCTCGGTGACGGCGCGCGCGTGCTCCATCATGGGTGACGGCTCGGCACCTTATCGGCCGATCGCCCGACGGAGCAAGAGAGTTGGATCTTGGGATGATGATCGGTTCGGTGGACGGCGGAGAGACCGTCGGGGCGGTCGGCGAGAGGGTCGGCGAACAGGCCCCCGAGTCGGCAGAAGCGGCGCCGGGAGCGGCCGAGGCCGAGCCGGGGGCGGAGGGCGCCGGGCCGGGGGCGGTCGGCGTGGGGCCGGGGGCGGGGTGCGGGGCCGTCGGCGAGGCCACGGTCGCGGCCGCGTCCGGGCTGGTCGGCAGGCGGGTCCTCCGGGTGGGCACGGACCTGGTGGAGGTGGACGAGATGCGGGCCGTCCTGGCCCGTCAACCGCGTTTCTCGGCACGGGTGTTCACCACGGCCGAGCGCGCCTACTGCGACATCCCCGCGGACTCGGCCGAGCGGTACGCCGTACGCTTCGCCGCCAAGGAGGCGGTGCTCAAGGCGCTGGGCGTGGGCCTCACCGGTTCGGTCCTCACCGAGATCGAGGTGGTGCGCGCCCCGTCCGGGAGCCCGTCCCTCCGGCTGACCGGCCGCGCCGCCGGCCTGGCGGAGGAGGCGGGGATACGGTCCTGGCTGATCACGCTCACCCACACCCGTACCCTCGCCCACGCCTTCGTGGCCGGACTCCAGGAGGAGTGAGCCGGGCGGGACCCGGCCCACTCCTCCTGGTCAGGCGCTCCGGCCCCGTTCGCGCTCCCACGCCTGGGCGAACAGCTCGTGCAGGGGTGCCGTCGGCAGTACCCGGACGAACGGGGCCCGCATCCGGTTGCTCCACAGCGGACGCACCTGATGGCTCGCCAGTTTCACCTTTTCGAGCGGCAGGTGCGGGGCCTTGAGCTCGGTCCACTCCCCGGGCAGGAACAGCGTCCGGCCCGCCCGTGCCCGCTTGGCCTCCAGGACCGCGCCGGTGGCGAGGAGTTCCGCCCGGACCTCCGTGTGCCGCTTGCTCGTCCAGCCGTTCCACCGCCGTACGTTCCGGTCGGTGGGCGCGGCCAGCGCCGCCAGCTGGAGGTAGAGCGCGGCGGCGTCCGCCTCCACGCCCAGTTCCCCGGCCGCGCGCGCGACGAGCTCGGGGCAGGAGTGCCGGGGATCCGCCTCGTAGGCTCCGTCGGGTACGGCTCCCGAGACCGCCCGCCGCATCATGCGGTCGAGTCCGCCGCCCACCAGCAGCGGCGCCACCCGGTCCAGCTCCTCGGCGAGGTCGGTGATCTCCCGGACCCGCCGCCACGCCTCGGGGTCGGCGACCAGGGCGGGCCGCAGGAAGGCGTCGCCGCCGGGCACGCACACCACCAGGGGGCCGGAGTCGTACGCGGTCGTCGCGGGCATCTCCCCCTGCTCCTTGCGGCGGTCCGTCGACACGGGCAGCCGCGCGGGCCCGAACCGCTCGGCGATCGGCACCGTGCTGTCCTGGATCCGGCCGCCGGGCAGTTCGACGAGGAGTTCGGGACGGGCCAGTTCCGCTCGCAGCGTCTCGTACAGGGCCGTCGCACCGGCCACCGCGGGGTCCCCGACGGGGCGGTCGGTCCAGGCCCACACCAGCGCGCTCGCGATGCGGTCGAGCGGCAGACCGACCGGCGTGCCGTAGGGCAGTTCGGGTCCGGCCGGCGGCAGGGCCCGCACCTCCACACCGAGGCCGTACGAGGGCGCCGCGAGGTCCCAGCCGGCCGCCGGGACCGTGTCGTCCCGGGCGGCCTCGTAGCCCCCGGCGAGGCGCCGGGCCCAGACGTCGGAGAGGCCCAGATCGGCCTCCAGGGCGTCGGCCGCCTCGTCGTGCACGGCGGACAGCGTCCCCATCCGCTCGCTCCATACCGCGGCCATCCGCTCCACGGCCGCCTCGACGCCGCCGGGCCGCCACAGCTCGGCCGGGTCCTCGGGCAGCGCGGCGGCCAGGACGGCCCTCCGGCCGTCGCCGCCGAGCCGCGCGCGGAGCTTCCCGTACGCCTCGGCCGTCATCGGGCTCGCCTTGTACGGGGCCTTGCGGGCCAGGGAGCGGTCCGCGTCCCGGTCGCCGCGGCCGACCAGACCGGCGACCACGAGCCGGGCCACGGCCCGGCGGACACCGGTCAGTTCGGCGAAGCGGACGGCCGCCGACTCGGGCACCGGCACGGGGCCGTTCGCCTCGATCGCCGCGAGCAGGGCCCGCAACCGGGCGGCGTCGTCGCGGTCCACCCGCACGAGCCGGGTCCGTCCGGCGTCCTCCGGGACCGGCGGCTCGCCCGTGCCGTCGCCGGCGGGCGCCACGAACCAGCACCTCCCGCCGCCGTCCCAGGCCTCGGCGGACGCCACGGGCCTGCCACCCTCCCGTACCCGGTCCAGGACTTCGGTGCCGGAGGCGCGGCCCACCCACCACCGGCCGCCCGCGCGGGCGAACGGCTGGTCGGCCCAGGTCTCCAGGAGCCCGAGGAGGGCCGACCGCTCCGTGTCGGGGGTCGGGGCCACCGCCGCCCGCCAGGCCACGGCGTCGATCGAGCCGAGCAGCTGCGACCAGTCGTGGGGCGGGGCGGGCGGGGAGAGCCGCCGCACCTCCTCGGCGATCGTCCCGGCCAGGCAGGCGCCGTCGGCGGCGAGCGCGCTCAGCGTCGCCGGCTGTGCCGCGTCCTTGGCCCGCCGCCAGGCGTCGCTCTGCCCGTCCACGAGGAGGCCGAAGAGCGCGGGCATCAGCTCGGTGTCGGGCACGGCGCGGCTCGGCAGGACCGGCGGCGCCTCGGCGAGGAGGGTGACGCGTCGGTGCAGGACGCGGCGGCGCTCCTCCACCCGCGCCGCCCGCTCGCCCACCGCGAGGACCGCCTCGACCAGGACCGGATCGGTGATCTCGGGCAGCTCGCGCGCCACGGCGGCGCGCAGCGCCTCCGTCCCGTCGAGGGCGGCGGCCAGGAGGGTGTCCGCGGTCTGCCGCCCCACCGTGCGGAGCGCCTTGGAGCCCGCCGGGTCGCGGGTCCGCAGCAGGTACCAGAACGCGGGCGGCAGGGCCACACCGTGGGACGCGGTGGCCCGACGCTTCGGCTTCACCCGGGGATGCCGGGGCGAGTGGTGCCCGTCCAGCTCCCACAGCAGGACGCCGTCCGCCGTGTAGGCGCGCACGCCCGTCCAGGTCTGCGCCTCGGCGAGGACCACGTCCTCCACGGCCCCCTCCGGGGGTGCCCAGAGGCCCCACGGCTCCTGTCCCGGCCGGTCGATGTCGAACCGGGCCGAGCGCCCGTCGACGCTCTCCACCAGGAAGTGGTCCGGCGCGTGGTCGCGGTGGCGGGTGCGGAACAGCACGCGGGTGCCGACGAGCCCGTCCCGGCTGCCCAGCGGCGAGTCGGTCAGACCGGCGGGCAGCGGCGCCAGCTGGAGCGCCTCGCGGGCCACGGTCATGTCCCCCTCGGCGGGGCCGGTGCTCGCGGGGAGGCCGGGGAAGTCCGGCAGCGGTGTCGCGCCGAGCCGCTCGCCGGTGACCGGGTCCACCACCTCCCACGCCCGCCCGCCGTAGACGGCGTTGGTCCAGATCCTGGTGCCGTCGCCGAGCTGGAGCTCCTCCCGGTCGATGCCCCCGGTGTCGCCGGGGCGCGTCACCCGGAGGCCGCCGTGACGCCCGCCGCCGTCGGCGGTCTCGAACTGGAAGCCGTACCCGCCGTCCAGGCTGCCGCCGAAGGCCACCAGACCGCCGGACTCGGTCGGGGTGAACGGCTCGTCCGGCCGGTCGGCCCAGACGGCCGTGTCGCAGTGGTACGGGCTCGACCCGAGGGTCCAGCTCACCAGGAAGGAGCCGCCCACGTAGTGGACGGCGAACATCGTCGCGCCCTCCGGCACCGTGAACCGGCAGGAGCCGCGCACCCCGTCGGGGGCGACGGCGACGGCCCGGTCGCGCCCGAAGACCGTGAGCACGGGCCAGGTGGAGGTCACCCCGGCCACTCCGGGGAGTCCGGCCGCGCCGAGCACCGCGGCCGCCCCGGCCGCTTCCGGCCCGGCCTGGGCGCCGCCCTGCTCCCCAGCCGCCGCCGGGGCGTCCGGCGTTCCCGGCTCACCCGGCGTCCCAGGCGGTGTCGTCCGGCCGGTCTCCGCCTCGCGCGCGGCCTCCGCCGCGAACTCCTCGTACACCGCCTCCAGGGCCGGCCACGCCAGCTCCTCCGGCAGACCGGCCGCGAGGGAGCGCCGCAGCGCCCCTCCGGCGGACGCGCCCGCGAGGGCGTCGACGATTCCGCCGAGCGCCGTCACCGTGGGCCGGTCGAGGACGGTCTCCAGCTCGGCGACGGCCTCCTCGGCCCCCGCCATGCCGCCGCCGCCGACGGTGTCGACGAGCTTGCCGACCCGCCCGGCCACCTCCTGGGCGATGCCCTCGTTGCCCGGGAGCAGCGTGACGGCCGATCCGGGCGTGCGCGCCGGTGCGCCGTACCAGTTCGGCGTGAGTCCGGCGTGGACGGTTCCTTCGAGGCGGGGGCCGAACACGGGGTCGGCGGCGAGCGCCGTGAGGTCCCGCTGGGACCGCTCGCCCCAGAAGCGCATCCGGGTCTCCGGGCCCGGGTCGACGACCGTGACCCCGGCCGCCAGGCAGGCGTCCAGCACGTCCGCGTCGAAGCCCTGGTAGTGGTGCCGGGTGGTGTGCACGGTCACGGCGTCGCCCGCCGCGCGCAGGCGCGGCCCGAGGCGGCCGACCAGGTCGAGGAACTCCGGCGGAAGCTGCTGCCGTCCGACGCCGCCGCGGGGCTGCCGCGCGTACTGGTACATGTGGACGAAGTGCCCGACCCAGTGGTGCAGTCCGCGGTCCGGGACCACCCGTCCCGCCTCCATGGCCGCGGTCGCGCCGCAGCCGATCAGCACCCGCAGCCAGGGTCCGCCGTCGGTGACGCTCTCGGGGAAGACCTCGACGAGTCCGGCGGCGATCTCGTCCGTCGGCGGATGGGCCGTCAGGATCGGCTCGGCGGCGGTGAGGAGCGCGTCGGGCACGGACTTCCCCCGGGTGACGGAGAGGATCGCGGCCACCACCCCCGCGACCTCGTCGTCCCCGTGCCCGGCCTTCTTCGCGGCGGCCCGCACCCGGCGCACCAGGTCCGCCGGCAGGTCCGCCTTCGAGCCCGCCCACGCGGTCAGGAAGACCCCCAGCGCCGCGTACGCCTCGACGGGCTCCAGGGTCTCGGCGAGGAAGCGCTGGTGGGCCCCGAACTCCTTGGCGGGCATGGCCCCGCCCTTGGCGAACAGCAGACCGTTGGCCCGGCGGTAGGCGGGATCCACCGCGAGCCCGTGCTCGGCCTCGGCGGCCCGCGCCGCCACGTAGGCCCGGCCGCCGGGACGGCTCCCGTAGCCGATGAGACGGTGCCCCACGGTGTCCCAGAACCAGGGCAGGTGCGCCGTCGGGAGCCGTCGTGCCCGCCACGCCATCGCGTCGACGAAGGCGCCGGGCTTGGTCCAGGAACGGTTGAGTTCGTCGCCCATGTCCTCCGTCAGGTCGCGCGCCGCCCCGGCCGCGCCCGGGTCGTGGGCGGCGACCCAGTCGGCGTACGTGGTCGAGACGTGCGTCCTGCCGTCGACGGGCAACAGGGCTTCGAGCGAGGCGATCATGTCCTGGATCGTCGCACGCACCACTGACACCGCCCGCGGCGGCGGGTGTTCACGCCTCCGGCAGCCGCCCGGGCCCCGTCGGCTCGACGCACAGCCAGTGTCCGCCCGTGGCGGTCCAGCCGGTCAGTCTGCGGGCCCGTCCGGCGTCCGCCGTGCCGTCGGCGGCGAAGGAACCGCCGTCGGCGACCAGCCGCAGACCCGCCAGGGCCGGTGCCAGACGGGCGGCCACGTGTCCGGGGTGACGGGCCAGCTCCCCCGGCATCCCGGCCAGTACCCCGGCCGCCGTCTCCCCGTCGCACAGGGACAGGTGGAACAGCATCTGCCGCCAGGCGTACGCCGCGTCCTTGACCGTGGCGAGCGGCCACCGCTCGTGGTGCACCCGTCCGGTCAGGCGGCAGACCGTGACGAAGCAGCGGCGGGCCAGGTCCGCCCAGCCGCCCGCGGGCGCGATGCCGACGCGGTGGACCAGGGTGGCGAGGTTGTGGGTCGTGAGGATCTGGGCCTGCTCGATCACCGTGCCATTCTCCGCCACGCCGCCGAAGGGGCGCGCGCCGGCCCGCTCGTGGCACAGCGCGGCGAACTCCGGCGCGTCCCGCGCGGCCTTCCGCCGGGCCGCCCCGCGTCCGGGCCCGGCGTCGGCCAGGGCGCGGACGGCGGCGTAGTCGATGCCGTAGTACCGCTCGTACAACGAGCCGTCGCCGAGCAGCTTCCCGGCCACCACGGCGGCGGCCTGGAACTTCGGGCTGAAGGTGCCCATGAAGATGTCGGCGGCCAGCTCCTCGACCAGGGGGGCGTCGAGGCCGGTCCGGCGGGCGAGCACGGAGAGTTCACGGACGAGCGGGTTGGGCAGCAGGGTGCCGGGGAAGCCGTCCACGGCGACCTCGGCGAGCCGGCGCAGCGTCGCGTGCGCGGAGTCGCGGACGTCGGCGCCCGAGGCCCGCTGGGCCGACACCGCGCGGACCCAGGGCAGTTCCTCGATCCGGACCTGCCGCTCCAGGTCGAGCAGCAGCAGGGAGCGGCGGTTGCGGAAGGCCCGGTAGTTCGCGGCCGCCAGCGTGCGCAGCGGGGCGTCCCGGTGGGCCCGGGCGGTCTCGGCGGCGACGAGCTGGGGCACCAGCTCGGCGAGCACCTCGGCGGAGGGCACCACACCGAGCTCCACGAGGGTGGGGAGCGGCGCGCTCCGCGCCGCCTCGACCACGCGGCGGATCGCGGGCGGTACGACCGTCCCCGCGGGCAGGCCCGACCGCTCCCCCTCGGCCTCGGTCACCGGGGCGACGAGCGCGCTCACGTCGGCCGCGCCGGAGTCCTGCGGAAGGCCGGACAACCGGTGGGCCACGAGGTGGGCGACGTCCCGGTGGGAGGGCAGGGCGGCCTGGGCCGCCTGGGCGCTCCGTACCGCCGTGTGCCGTTCCGAACCGGGCAGCCCCCTCTTGCGGACCATCGAGGCGACGGCGTGCCGCAGCAGTCCGAGCCGCCGCGCGTCGAGCGGCCGCCCGGCCGCCGTCTCCTCCAGGGCTTCGCGCAGGATCCCGGGGTTCCCCCTGGGGTCGCGGTGACGGCCGCACAGGGTGTGCTCCAGGGCCAGGGACCGGTAGCGGTCGAGGAGGGCGGTGCCGCGTTCGTGCCACCCGCCGCCGGGCGCGCGGTCGAGGACCCGGTGGTCGGGTCCCGCCGTCTCCAGCCAGTGTCCGAGCAGTTCGTCCTCGAAGGGCCGCCAGACGCGGAGCGCCTCGCGCTGGGTCTCGACGGCGCCGTTCGGGCCGCGGGCGGCGAGCGTGGCGCCCGCCTCCGCGACCGTACGGCGGTGCACGGCGTCGGTGTCGGGCGCCGGGGACCCGGTCGGGCGGGGGGTGAACCGCAGCGTGGCCGCGAACGGAGCGATCTCCCGGACGAGGTCGAGGGCCGCCTCGGCCTCCCCCGCACGGACGAGCCAGGCCACTGTGAGCAGCGCGGCCTCCTCGGGGAGGGCCACCTCGTAGCAGGTGCTGTCGAGGAGCCCCCACAGCTCCGCCAGGCCCGTCTCGGTGAGGCAGTGGGCGAAGAGGGCTTCCCTGTCCTCCGGTACGCCGGCCTTCCGCGCCGCCTCCGTCTCGTACGCGAGCAGGGGGCCACCGGCACGGGCGGTGCCCGTGGCGAAGCCGCCGTGCAGCACCTCGGGGGTCACCCAGGCGGGCAGGCCGCGTACCGGGGTGCGCGAGCCGACCTTCAGGGTGCCCGCGGCCATGCCCGCGAGCACACGGCGCCAGCCGCCGGCCCGTTCCTCGGCACGCGCGCGCGTGGCGGGGTCCGCGTGGGTGAGCGCGGTGACGAAGGCGCGGGCGAGCCTGCCCTCGGCGTAGGCGCCGGAGATGATCGGGGGCTGCTTGTCAGCGTGTGTGTCCATAAGCCGACATGGCGGGTTCCGCCCCCGCGCCCTCCGGGTCCCGAGCCCGGCGCTCTGCTGCTGAGCTACACGTCGTAGGGCCCTGACGGTAGCCAGGGTGCCGAAAGCGCGGCAACGGGGTTTTCGGCGGTCCTTCGGTACCGGCGGATGTCCGGGGCCCGCGTGACCGGCCCCGCACCCCCGGGACGGCGGGTGGCGTTTCGGGCTGGGAGCGCTCTCAGAGGGTGGGGGGTACAGATATCCTGATCCGCACAAGAACGCACACCGTACGACGCGCACCGGAACGCGCCCGCCGCACGCCGGACACCGTCCACCCCACGCAGCCGAGGAGCGCCCGCCTTGCCCGAGCAGACCACGGGGCCCCGCCCCACGCTGGAAGCCGTCGCCGCTCGCGCCGGCGTGTCCCGCGCCACGGCCTCCCGGGTCGTCAACGGGGGTGCGGGCGTGCGCCCTCCGCTGGTCGAGAAGGTGCGCAGGGCGGTCGACGAGCTCGGCTACGTGCCCAACCACGCGGCCCGCACCCTGGTCACCCGGCGCAACGGCGCCGTGGCGGTGATCATCGCGGAGCCCGAGTTCCGGATCTTCTCGGACCCCTTCTTCGAGCAGCAGGTACGGGGCATCAGCCGGGAGCTGACCGCGCACGACGCCCAGCTGGTGCTGCTGTGGGTGGAGGGCCCGGGGGACCACGACCGGATCGCGCGCTATCTGGGCGGCGGGCACGTGGACGGCGCGCTGGCCTTCTCCCTGCACAACGACGACGCGCTGCCGGCCGTGATCGACCGGATCCGCATCCCGGTCGTCCTCGGCGGGCGGCCGGCTCCCGGCACCAGCCCGGCCGTGCCGTACGTGGACTGCGACAACCGAGGCGGTGCCCGGGAGGCGGTGCGGCACCTGGTGGGGCTCGGGCGGCGGACCATCGCCCACATCTCCGGGCCGGACGACCAGACTTCCGCGCTCGACCGGATGCACGGCTACCGTGACGTCCTCGTCGACGCCGACCCCGGGCTGCTGTGCCGGGGCGACTTCACCGAGGCGAGCGGTGCCCGCGCCATGGCGGAGCTGCTCGACCGGCGGCCGGACGTCGACGGCGTCTTCGTCGCCAACGACCTGATGGCGTCGGGGGCGTTGCTGACCCTGCGGGAGCGCGGTGTGCGCGTCCCCGAGGACGTGGCGGTCGTCGGCTTCGACGACATGGACTCGGTGGTCCGCGGCACCTCCCCGTCCCTGACGACGGTGCACCAGGACATCGAGGGCATGGGGCGGCTGATGGTGAAGCTTCTGATGCGGCTGCTCGACGGGACCGGCCCCGAGCTTCCGGCATCGGTGATCACCCCGACGTCGCTCGTGCTCCGCGACTCGGCATGAGGCCGGTCCGCGGAGCGGCGGCACGACGACGGGCAGGGGACGGCGGGCCCGGGTGAGGAGGAACCCGGGCCCGCCGCCGTACCCCTGGGGGCCGCGGTCGGCCGCCGCGCCCCGAGGGGACCCGACCGGCCGCCGTACCCGAGGCGATCCGGTCAGTCGTACGGGATGACGACCACGGAGCGGTCGGTGCCCGTCTGGAGCCGGGAGTCCCCGTTCCCGATGGCGCTCCAGACCTCGACGCGTACCGTCCCGCCGGTCAGGTTGCCGAGCGTTCCGGTGGCGGACTTGAGGCCGCGGGACTGGGCGTACTCCTCCCAGCCCGTCACCGGGTCGGTCGCGAAGTAGTGGTACGTCTCCGTCCGTTCGAAGGTGCCGTCACCGGTGAGGTCGTAGCTGATCCGGGCCTGCTGGCCGAGTCCGACCCCCGTGCCGGCGTCGACCTGGAGGCGGAAGGCGGTGGAACCCCCGGCCTTGAGCGTGCCGTTGACTCCCCTGGCCTCGTAGACGAGCGGCCGGTTCGGGGTGCCGTCGTGGTTGCCGCCCTGCGCGGAGGCGAGGGTGTCGCTGCCCGCCGTGGCGCCGGTGGCCGTGGTGAGCGTCCCGCCGGTGCGGAGCTGGAAGGTGTTGCCGGTGCCGGGCTCGGGGTCGGGTCCGGGGCCGCCCGCGCCGGTGCCGGACGCGGTGGAACGCGCGGGCACGGAGAGGGACTTGCCGTCGGAGAAGGTGACGGTACGGGCCGTGGAGCCGTGGTTGTGGGCCACGTACGTCCGCGTGCCGTTCTTGGCGAAGACGGCCGAGGTGGGAATGGATCCGGTGACCGTCGTGTCGGGCGCGCCGAGCGTGTCGAGTGCGGTGAGCCAGTGGTAGGTGTGGGCCTTGGACTCCCCCGCCTCGGGGGTGTAGCCGGCGTGGCCCGCGTCCCACTTGGCCCTGGCGGCTCCGGGGTCGGCGAGGGACTGGAACTCCCAGAGGATGTCGCGCCATTCGACGGCCGGGCCGCCGTTCTCGCGTTCCATCTCGGCGATGTTGCGGCGGATCGCGTCCTTGTGCCCGCCGAGGTGGAGCGAACCACCGGTCACAGGAAGGACGTTGATGCCGTGGATCTCCTCGGGGTTGGCGGTCCACCAGGTGGCGTAGGCGCCGCCGCTGCCCCAGACCATGCCGACGGTGTCGTGCTGGAAGGCGCCGGGGAAGACCTGCTGGTCGGCGTCGAACCAGTACTGGGCGATGGCCTCGCCCTCGGTGGTGAGCAGATAGGTGCCGAGGTCCCGGAGCTGGGTGTTGCCGGTGGCCGAGCCCCAGAGGACGAGCGCGGCGCTGAGGTTGGTCGACTCGGAGGACGACTCCTGGTTGTTGCCGGCGGCGAAGCCCTGGTGGCCGCTGGCCCAGCTGTGTCCGGCGTAGACGTCGAAGCCGCGCAGGAACGGGTAGGCGGTGTCGGTGCGGCTGGGGTTGGCGGTGTCGCGGACCAGGGTCTTGACCATGGCGCCCCAGGCCGAGTCGGCGGCCCAGGCGGCGTCGTACTGGGCGACGATCGCGGCGGCGTAGACGTAGTAGCCGTAGTGGAAGTGGTGGTCGTTGAGTTCGGTGTCGCTGCCGTAGGAGGCCGGGTAGCCGGTGAGGGTCTTCCAGGCGTTGTCGTACGAGAACTCGGTGGCGCCGCCCGCCGTGAACCACTCCTGGAGTCGGCCCTTGATCTGGCCGAGGAGCTTGTCGCGGGTCGCGGTCTCACCGATCTGGTCGGCGAGCGGGACCAGCTGGGCGAGCTTGCCGAGGGCCTTGCCGGTCCAGTAGGTGTCGACGGCTCCGGAGAAGGGGTCGGCGGAGTTCGCGACCTCGTTCAGGTAACCGCGCAGCCGTGCGGTGTCCACGCCGGTGGAGCCGGGCAGTCCGGGCAGGGTGGCGGCGGCCTTCTGGGTGGTCGTGAAGGTGGCCGACTCCCGGACCTTCATGGTGCCCCGGGGCGAGACGTAGGTGTACGGGGTGAGGGGGTCGGTGGTGTGCAGCCACTGGTGACGGTAGAGCGCCTGGAGGGCGCCGCGTTCGGTGCCCTCCTTCGCCTCGGTGGTGAGGGCGTAGGTGGCACGGACGGTTCCGGCGTCGTAGCCCCAGCTCACGGTGGAGCCGGTGACGAAGCTGAAGGCGTACTTCCGGTAGGTCGCCAGGGCGTCGGTGGAGGGCAGGACGGCGACGGAGAAGTAGTCCTTGCCGCCGAGTCCGGCGGTGATGGTGGAGCCGGAGACGTTCCAGTCGGTTCCGGTGGGCGAGAAGAGGGCGTAGTGGTGGCCCGCGACGGTGACGCCGAGGACGTTGCCCTGGTCGGCGAAGACGGTGGGCGCGGTGGCGGTGGTGATCCGCGCGTCGCCGCCGGTGCCCTTGGCGTACACGAAGGGCATGCCGTGGCCGATGGTGGTGCGCAGGGTGCGGGCGCCGTCGGACCAGTAGGGGGTGACGGTCCAGTCGGACCAGGCGTCGGCCCTGGTGTCCGGGGAGTTGAGGCCGGTGAGGCCGAGGGTGAGGTCCCGCTTGTGGGCGAACTCGTACTGGCGCCCGTCCCCGACGATCGCGGGGCTGGTCGGGTAGCCGACCTCCAGGCCGCCGGCGACGGCCTGGTAGGTGAGCGGGTGGCCGTACATGGGGGTGGAGTACGGGTTGTCCCCGTAGCGCTGGAAGGCGAGGGAGGACCACCAGTCGTTGGTGGGGACCGGCTTGCCCTGGGCGGCGGCGGTGACCTTGGGGGTGACCGGGGCGCCGGTGTTGGTGGTGGGTCCGGAGGTTCCGGCGGGGCGGGTGTCGGAGTAGCTTCCGGCGCCCGTGGGAACGGTGGCGGCGGCCGCGGGGGCGGCGGCGGGGCCGAGTCCCAGGGCGGCGAGGGCGGAGACCAGGACCAGCGCGGCGGCCGGCCTTGTGCGGGGGGCTGGCATGTACGGCACCTCATGTCGTCGCGACGAGTGGGGGCACGGAGGGGATGCGCGGGGATGGGGGGCGGAGACCGCTCCAGAGAGCGCTCTCAGAACGCCGGAAACGTAAAACCCGCGAAACGAGTGTGTCAAGAGATTGAACACAGAGCCGAGTTGGCGGCTCGTCCCGTCCGTTACGCCTTCGAGCCTTGACGGATGGGCTCCGTCCCAGGCACGCTCCCCCCGCATGCTTGAGAGCGCTCTCAGTCGCTCTCGCTCGTTCCGGAGCCAAGGGAGGCTTCCCATGCCCATCGCCCGAGCCGCCACCACCGCCAGGAGAACCGCCGTCCGTCTGGGGGCGGTCGCGCTCACCGGCGCCCTGCTCGCAGCCTGCGGAGGTGCGTCGGACGACACGTCCGCCGACGGCGCGGGGGGCAAGGTCACGATCACCGTCGACCTGTTCGGCTCCTTCGGATACAAAGAGGCCGGTCTGTACGCCGAGTACGAGAAGCTCCACCCCGGCGTCACCATCAAGCAGACGGACACCGAGGACGAGGCCGACTACTGGAAGTCCCTCCAGACCCGGCTCGCGGGCGGCGCCGGCCTCGCCGACGTCCAGGGCATCGAGGTGGGCCGGATCGCCTCCGTCGCCCAGCAGCAGTCCGAGCGGTTCGAGGACCTGAGGAAGTACGGCGCGGACGCGCTGGAGGGCCAGTTCGCGCCGGCCAAGTGGGCCGCCGCCACCGGCAAGGGCGGCGAGGTCCTCGGCCTCGGCACCGACGTCGGCCCGGAGGCGATGTGCTACCGCACCGACCTGTTCAAGCAGGCCGGTCTGCCCACCGACCGCACGGAGCTCGCCAAGAAGTGGGCCACCTGGGACGGGTACCTGGCGCTCGGCAAGCAGTACAAGGCGAAGGCCCCCGGCAAGAGCGCCTGGCTCGACAGCGTCGGCAGCCTCTACTCGATCATGATCGGGCAGGAGAAGGAGCGGTACTACGACGCCTCCGGGAAGCTGATCTGGGAGGACAACCCGGCGCTGCGCACCGCCTGGGACCACTCCGTGCAGGCGGCCCAGGACGGGCTGAGCGCCAAGCTCGACCAGTGGTCGCCGCAGTGGAACCAGGCCTTCGCCGCCGGTTCCTTCGCCACGATCCCGTGCCCCGCCTGGATGCTCGGCTACATCAAGGGCCAGGCCGGCGAGACCGGCAAGGGCAAGTGGGACGTCGCCGCGCTGCCCGGCGGCGCCGGCAACTGGGGCGGCTCGTACCTGGCGGTGCCGAAGGCCGCGAAGCACAAGAAGGAGGCGTACGAGCTGGTGAAGTGGCTCACCGCCCCCGAGCAGCAGACCCGGCTCTTCGAGAAGCAGGGCAACTTCCCCTCCGCCACCGGCGCGATCGAGAAGGTCGCCGGAGCGAAGGACCCGTTCTTCTCCGACGCCCCGATCGGGCAGATCTTCGGCGAGGCGGCGAAGGCGGCCCCGGTCCAGGTCCTGGGCGTGCACGACCAGAACATCGCGCAGCAGATCACGAACGCGCTGAGCGAGGTCGAGCGCAAGGGCACGTCGCCGGAGAAGGCGTGGTCGAACGCGAAGAAGGGCGTCGCGAACACGATCGGCTGACGCGCGCGCGGACGGACTCCCGCCCACGGGCGTCCGTCCGGCCCGGCCGCTTCACGGAGCCCCGGCCGGCCCGGCTCACCGGCCCGGGGCGGCCTCACGGGGCCCGGCCCGGCACACCGGCGCCCCTGGGCGTGCCCGCGGGGCCCGGACCCGGCCCGATTCCCTCCCACGCCGCTCCCGTCCCCCCACGGGCGTCCGTCCGGCCCGGTCACCGCCCGGCCCGACCCGACACCGACCCGCCCCCCGCCCGCGCCCCGCGCGCGCCGCGCCCCCGCCCGACCCCACCCCCGAAGGGCCGCACCGTGACCCTCACCGCATCCGAGTCCCCGGCCCCGCAGAGGCCGGTCCCGCCGCCCGCGCGCCGGGGCACCGCCCGGCGGGCCTGGCAGACGTTCTCGCCGTACGCCTACCTCGCCCCGTTCTTCACCCTGTTCGCCGCCTTCGGCCTCTTCCCGCTGATCTACACGGCCTTCGTCTCGCTCTACCGGGTGGAACTCCAGACGCCCGGCGACATGGAGTGGCGCGGCCTCGGGAACTACACCGCGCTCTTCGGCGACGAGTACTTCTGGCTCTCGCTGCGCAACACCTTCACCATCGGTGTGCTCTCCACCGTGCCGCAGCTGGTCATGGCCCTCGGCCTCGCCCACCTGCTGAACTACCGGATGCGCGGCCGCACCTTCCTGCGGACGGCGGTCCTCCTGCCGTACGCGACCTCGGTGGCCGCCGCCACCCTGGTCTTCGCCCAGCTCTTCGGGCGGGACTTCGGGCTGATCAACTACGCGCTCGGGCTCGTCGGCATCGACCCCGTCGACTGGCAGAACGGCACGGTCGCCTCGCAGATCGCCGTGTCCACGGTCGTCATCTGGCGCTGGACCGGCTACAACGCGCTGATCTACCTGGCCGGCATGCAGTCGATCCCGAACGAGCTGTACGAGGCCGCCGCGATGGACGGGGCCTCGCGGTGGCGCCAGTTCTTCCACGTCACCCTGCCCGGACTGCGCCCCACCATCCTGTTCACCGTCATCGTCTCGACGATCGGCGCGACCCAGCTGTTCGGCGAACCGCTGCTGCTCGAAGGCTCCATATCGGGTGGAATCTCGCACCAGTACCAGACGCTCGGGCTCTACATGTACGAGCAGGGCTGGGGCTTCTTCCACCTGGGCCGGGCCGCCGCCATCGCCTGGGTGATGTTCCTGCTCATCGTGGTGCTCGTCGGGGTCAACGCCCTGATCGCGCGCCGCCGTTCCCGCAAGGAGGCCGGCCGATGACCGCGCCGATCGCCCCGGCGACGACCTCGGCGTCGACCGCTCCCGCCGACCCGCCGGCCGCTCCCCCGCCCCCCACACGCGCGCGCGTGCCCCGCCGGGGTGCCTCCCGGGCGGGTCGCACCCTGCACGCCGGTCCGCTCGCCTACGGGATCCTCGTCGTCGCCGTCCTGTTCTCCGCCTTCCCGTTCTACTGGACGATCGTCGCCGCGAGCCGCTCCAACGCCGACCTGGCGAAGGTCCCGCCCACCCTGCTGCCCGGCCCGAACCTGATCCGCAACTTCGAGGCGGTCCTCGAAGAGGCGGACATCGGCAAGGCGCTCCTCAACTCGCTCATCGTGTCCGGCTCGATCACCCTCGGCACCGTGCTCTGCTGCACGCTCGCCGGGTTCGCCTTCGCCAAGCTCCGCTTCCGGGGCCGGGGCGCGCTCCTCGCGATCACCGTCGGCACCATGATGATCCCGCCGCAGCTCGGGGTGATCCCGCTGTTCATGCTGATCGCCGAACTCGGCTGGGTGAACCAGCTCCAGGCGGTGATCCTGCCGGGCCTGGTCTCCGCGTTCGGGGTGTTCTTCATGCGCCAGTACCTGGTGCAGTCGCTGCCGGACGAGCTGATCGAGGCCGCGCGGGTCGACGGCGCCTCCACCGCCCGGATCTTCTGGTCGATCGTCGTGCCGATCGCCCGGCCCGGCATGGCCGTGCTCGGCCTGCTGACCTTCATGGCCGCCTGGAACGACTTCTTCTGGCCGGTCGTCGCCCTCACCTCGTCCGAGCCCACCGTCCAGGTCGCCCTGCGCCAGCTCGGCGGCGGCTACGTCCACGACCAGTCCGTGATCATGGCCGGAACGCTGCTCGGCACCCTCCCGGTGCTGCTCGTCTTCGGCCTCCTCGGCCGGCAGATCGTCGGCGGCATCATGCAGGGCGCGGTCAAGGGCTGACGCCCGCCCGCCCCGCCTGCTCCACGCCTCCCCCAGACGTCTCACCCCAGGGAGTTCCCACCCCATGACCACGCTCGACGCACGCACCGACACCACGACCGCCCTCCGCTTCCCCGAGGGGTTCCGCTGGGGCACCGCCACGGCCGCGTACCAGATCGAGGGGGCGGCGGCCGAGGACGGCCGTACGCCCTCCATCTGGGACACCTTCAGCCGTACGCCGGGGAAGGTGCGCAACGGCGACACCGGCGACATCGCCGCCGACCACTACCACCGGGTCGACGAGGACGTCGCGCTGATGCGGCGGCTCGGCGTGACCGACTACCGCTTCTCGATCGCCTGGCCCCGGGTCCAGCCCACCGGACGCGGCCCGGCCGTGCGCCAGGGCCTGGACTTCTACCGGCGCCTCGTGGACCGTCTCCTCGACGCCGGCATCCGCCCCGTGGCGACGCTCTACCACTGGGACCTGCCGCAGGAGCTGGAGGACGCGGGCGGCTGGCCGCAGCGGGAGACCGCGTACCGGTTCGCCGAGTACGCGGGGATCATGGCGGACGCCCTCGGCGACCGGGTGGCGACCTGGACGACGCTCAACGAGCCCTGGTGCGCCGCCTTCCTCGGCTACGGCAACGGCGTGCACGCTCCCGGCCGCACCAGCGACCTCGCCGCGCTGCGCGCCGCCCACCACCTCAACCTGGCGCACGGGCTCGGGGCGCGGACCCTGCGCGGGGCGCTGCCCGGCTCGGCGGAGGTGTCCCTGACCCTCAACCTCCATGCCGTACGGGCCCTTTCGCAGGCGCCCGAGGACCTCGACGCGGCCCGCCGCATCGATGCCGTCGGCAACCGGATCTTCCTCGACCCCGTGTTCCACGGACGGCTCCCGGAGGATCTGGTCCGCGACACGGCGTCCGTCACGGACTGGTCGTTCGTGCGGGACGGCGACCTGGAGACGGCGGCGGCGCCGATCGACTCGCT
This sequence comes from Streptomyces sp. Qhu_M48, assembly GCF_051305195.1. Lineage (NCBI taxonomy): Bacteria > Bacillati > Actinomycetota > Actinomycetes > Kitasatosporales > Streptomycetaceae > Streptomyces > Streptomyces sp. Qhu_M48. Next base: position 4,739,058 of record NZ_CP195432.1, read on the forward strand.
CGGCATCAACTACTACTCCCCCTCGGTCGTCGCGGCGGGCACCTCCGAGTCGCCCTCGCCGTGGGCGGGTGCGGAGCGGCACGTCCGGTTCGAGCCGATCCCCGGGCCGCGCACCGCGATGGACTGGCCGGTGGACGCGGACGGGCTGCACGAGCTGCTGGTCCGGCTGCGGGACGAACTCCCGGACGTCCCGCTGGTGATCACCGAGAACGGCGCCGCGTACGACGACTACGCCGACCCCTCGGGCAACGTGAAGGACCCGGAGCGGGTGGCGTACCTCCACGCGCACCTGGCGGCGGTGCACCGCGCCCTCGCGGACGGCGCGGACGTGCGCGGGTACTTCCTGTGGTCGCTCCTGGACAACTTCGAGTGGGCGTACGGCTACAGCAAGCGGTTCGGCATCGTGCACGTGGACTTCGCGACCCAGCGCCGGACACTCAAGGACAGCGCCCGCTGGTACGCGGAGGTCATCGCCCGAGGAGGCCTCGCCGAGGCCTGAGGCGCGGGTCCGGGCGGCTACGCGCGCAGGGCGCCCGCGACGAAGGCCTGGGTCCACGGGACGGCCGAGTCGATCGGTACGTACTGCTCCCCGTTCGCGGGGAAGAAGTCCACGACGCCGGCCGCCCCGTAGTTCGCCCAGAAGCAGGTGGTCATCGGGAAGGTGTTGGTGACGTTCTGCCGGCACTTCACGACGAGGGTCTCGCTCGTGACGACCTTGGCCTCTCCGGTGAAGTCGCGGCCGTAGCCGGTCGCGAGCTCCACGGACGCGTCGAAGATCCGGTTCAGCGCGGCGACGGGGTCGGCCACCTGCTCGTACAGCGTGGTCCTGGCCGTGAAGGTGGGTGCCGTGGCCGACATGGAGCCCATCCGGAGGACGTTGCGCGGGCTGCCGAAGCAGGACACCTCGTCGGCCAGGTCCTGGCTGTCGCCCTCGATCTGTGTCAGGTCGTCGTCGCCGGAGACGATCATGTCGAGGTCGCTGCCGTAGTGGAAGCCGCCGTCGCCCTCGTCGCAGACCTGGCCCTCCAGGGCCGGGACGGCGATGGCCCTGTACCGGGTGCCCGGGTCGGCGCCGAGCTTCCCGGCCGAGGACGGCGTGTCGTTCTCCACGTCGGCGACCGCGCTCGCGGCGGAGGACGGCGCCGCCGACGGCGTACCGGCCGCCGGCTTCCCGGCCGAGGGCTTCGCGTCCGATGGATCGACCGCCCCGCATCCCGCCACGGCCGACACCAGAACGACCGCGGCCACGACGGCCCGAACCCTGCTCATACGGCGACTCCCCCGCGAAGTGGCGCTGACCCGGCGATCACGATCAAGATCGCGGTGATCATACGGGGAAAACGAGCAGGGGTGCCGCGACACCCCCTCGGGTTCGCGGCACCCCTGCTCACCGACCGGTCGGCGTCACAGACGCTGCCACAGCGCCGGGACGTTCGGCGGCTGCCAGCCGGCCTGGGCCTGGTGGCCCTGGAGGCAGCGGTAGCTCGCCCCGCCGTACGTGACCACGTCACCGGCGGCGTAGACCTTGCCCGCCGCCCAGGTGCCGCCCGGCTCGGGCTCGCCCGGCCCGGGGCCCGGGTCGACGCCGGTGGTCTTCAGCGTCAGGCCGTAGTTCTGCAGCAGCGGGTTCAGCGGCTGGAAGAAGGTCGTCCCGCCGCTGGAGCAGTTGCCGGAACCGCCGGAGGTCACGCCCTGCGCCTGGCTGCCGGAGATGTACGAGCCTCCGGAGTCACCGGGTTCGGCGCAGACCGTCGTACGCGTCACCCCGGAGATGGTGCCCTCCGGGTAGGTGACGCTCGTGTTGTGCTGCTGCACGGTGCCGCAGTGCCAGCCGGTGGTCGAGCCGGAGCGGCACACGGAGGAGCCGACGGGCTGCAGGACCGAGCCGGTCACCTGGACGTTCGCGCCGCCGGAGCCCTTGACGTACGGGGTGGCGGTCCAGTTGGTGTTGGCGGCGACCCAGGCCATGTCGTTGCCGGGGAACGTCGAGCCCTGGAAGCTGCCCTGGGCCACCTGGTTGAACCCGCTGGTGGTGGTGCCGGTCCGGCCGCAGTGGCCGGCGGTGGCGAAGCCCTGGGTGGTGCCGCGCGTGACCGCGAAGCCGACCGAGCAGCGTCCGCCGCCGCCCATGTAGTACGCGTCCCCGCCCCGGATGTCGTACAGCGGGCGGGGGGCCTCGGCGGTGCGGACGACCCGGACCAGGCCGCCCGGGACACCGGCGGCCCCGACGAGCCGCGCACCGGCTCCGGCCCGCGCCTCCTCGACGACCAGGACGTTGGCGCGGACGTCGACGTACCGGACGGGCACGTCTGCGGTGGCGGCCTTGTCGAGGGTCTCCTTGACCCGCTCCAGGGAGGTCAGACTGTGCGTCACGAGCCGGGCCCGCGCGCCCGTGGCCCGTATCGCGGCCGCGTCGGTGGCGCGGGTGGTGGCCACGGTCAGGGTGCCGGCCTCGGCGCCGTCCACCCAGGCGCCGGCGAAGGCGCCGCCCAGGTCCTGGCGGAGCCGGGCGGCGGTGGCACCGGCCTCGGCCTCGTTGGCGAGGCGGGTGAGGGCCTGGGAGTGGGTGAGTCCCAGGTCGCGCCGCATGGCCTGGAGCAGCTCGGGCCGGGCGGAGTCGGCGCCGAGGGCCTGGGCGGCGGTCTTGACCGCCGGGGCCCGGTGGAGGTGCGGGGCGTCCGGGGCCGCGGCGGCGGAACCGGCCTGGAGCCCGGCCAGCGCCATTCCGGCGGCGACCAGGGCGGTACACGCCGAGCGGGCGTGTCGTCGGAGCATGGGGAGTCTCCTCGGTTCTCGGATCTCGGATCACGGATCACGGATTCGGATCTCGGTGGGGGATCTGCTGGAACCGTAGGGAGCTCGACGGGGCGGCGGCAGTTGCCAGTTGGCCCCTGCCATCGCGTTATGGCGTCATCGGGTGGTGGCCGAACCGGGAACGGCGGCATCAGGTTGTGGCGTCACGCGGGTGGCGCCGTGACCCGAGGGGCCGTCACACGCGTGACACCGTCACATCGGGGCCTGCACACCGGGGCCCGTCACGCGCGTGGTGCCGTCACACCGGGGGTGCCGGAGCGGGCACGCGGCCCGCGCTGGCCGCCAGCGCGTCGGCGTGGGCGGCCCGGGTGTGGGCGAGGACGGCGGCGGCCCGGGAGGCGGCCCGCCCTTCGGGGTGCCACCCGAGCAGGTGCCGCCACAGCAGCGGGGCACCGGCGAGCGGGCGGGTGACGACGCCCGGGGTGACGGGGAAGGTGGCCCGGCAGAGCCCGACGGCCCGGCCGACCTGCACCAGGTGCACACAGGACGCGGTGTCCGTCTCGTACACGCGGGCCGGGGTGAACCCCGCCCGCACGCACGCGGCCGCGAAACAGTCGCCGAAGCAGCCGTCGCCCGGCACGTCGGTCCAGGCCTCCGCCGCCAGTTCGGCCAGGTCGATCTCGGCGCGGGGTGCCAGGGGGTGGTCGGCGGCCAGCATCACGTACACCGGGTCGCGGGCGACCTCCGTCCACGCGAGCCGTCCCGCCTCGGGCGGGCCGCTCTCCCCGCAGACGCCCACCAGGGCGAAGTCCAGCCGCCCGTCGGCCACTCCACCGGCGACCTCGCGTTCCGACCAGGAGATGTACGTGGTCACCGACGCTCCGGGATCCGTCCGCGCGATCCGGTCGACCAGGCCCCCGAGCAGCGGCCCGTGCGTACCGCCGAGCCGGTAGCCCTCCGCGCCGTCGCGCGCGAACCGCACCGCCTCCTCCTGCAGCTCGCAGACGGCGGGCAGCACCACCCTGGCCCGGTCGAGGACCAGGTCTCCGAGCGCCGTGGCCCGTACGCCCTCCCGTCCCCGTTCGAACAGGGCGCCGCCCAGGGCCCGTTCGATCCGCTTGAGCTGGGCACTGAGCGCCGGCTGCGCCAGCCCGAGCGCGGTCGCGGCGCGCGTGAGGCTGCCCGCGTCCGCGATGGCCCGGATCGTCTTGAGGTGCCGCAGCTCCAAGTCCATACCGAGAGCTTGACGCCCCCGCCCCCAGCGGTCCAGACCAAAGCGGGGACGGGTGCGGGTCCGTGACTCCCCGTACGCGCTCCGCTCCCTCCGCGCCCGCACAACGGCCCAGGTCACGAGGACGGCGACGCGGCGTCCGGGAACCGTCGGGGTCCGCCGCACGTCCTCAGGGGCGAAGGGCGCCGAGGGGGCACGGAGGGACGTGCCGGGCGCCGAAGAGACCGATGTGCGGAAGGCAAGGGATACGGGTGGCGGTCACGCTCGCGGAGGAGATCATGCTGCTGTCCCTGGACGACGAGTCCGGGGCGGCGAAGGAACGGCAGTCCGCCGCGTGGGCCGTGGCGGGCGGCATCCTGCTCGATCTCGTGCTCGCCGGGCGGGTGTCGGTCGACGGCGGGCGGCTGCGGGTGACCGACGCGACGCCCACGGAGGTGCCGCTCCTCGACGAGCGGCTGGGGCAGCTCGCGGCCTGGTGCGCGAAGAAGGGCCGGGCCCCGAAGGTCACCGAGTGGCTGACGAAGGACCACACCAAGGCCGTGAAGGCCACGACGGTGAGCCTGTGCGAGCGCGGCCTGGTGCGCGAGGAGCAGCACAGGGTGCTGGGCCTCTTCCCCGTCACCCGCTACCCGGAGGCGGACGGCTCGGTCGAACGCGACCTGAGGGCCCGGCTGCGGACGGCGCTCCATGAGGGTCCCACGCACCACGCCCGCACCACGGGCCTCCTCGCCCTGATCCACGGCGCCAAGCTGCACCACCTCGCCTTCCCCGACATGCCGCGCAAGGAGGTCGCCTCGCGCCTGGAGGAGATCACGGCCGGCCAGTGGGCGGCGGAGGGCGTGCGGCGGGCGATCCGCGACATGCAGGCCGCGATGCTCGCGGTGACGGCCGCGACGATCGTGACGGTCACGAGCTGAAGCGCCGCTGACCGGGAGCCGGGCTCGCGCGCGGGACCCGCGGGGCCCGGAAACGCCGGGCCCGGACACGCCGGGCCCGGACACGCGGCCCGGAGACGCGAGGCCCGGAGACGGGGCCCGGAGACGCGGGGCGGGCCCCCACGGCCCGCCCCGCGTCCGGTGCGCACGCACCGGCACTCCTCCGGTACGTGCCGGCGGCCCCGAACGGAGCGGTGGTGACACCGCCCCTGGCCTGCCGACACGCACCACTCTTCCCGCCGCCGCTCACGTCTCACTCACGTTCCGCTAACGCGGCGACGGCCGGCTCGCCCGCTCCGTGGCGCGGTCGAGCCCACGGGGCGGGCGCGGGTCGTCCGAAGCGTCAGGGAGCTGTTCGCCCGGAGACGCAGGCCGGCCGACGTTTCCGCATGGTGGGCGGCCGCCCGTCCACGTGGTGGGCGGGCGGGTGGCGGATCTCCCCGGACGCCCTGCGTCACCGCAGGTCAGGGCGGTGCGTACGGGCTGTCAGGTGGCGCAATACTGCCGCAACACCATCGGGGCCGTCCCACGGCTACGTTCCTTGCCATGCCCGCCGAACCCGCCTCCGCCGCCCTCCCGGTCGCCGCCGCCCGCCGTCGCCGGCTGCGCGCGGACCGGGCGCGGCAGCTCGCCGACCTGCTGCGCCACCAGATCCTGGCGGGTGGCTTCCCGGGCGGGATCCTTCCTCTGGAGGACGTGATCGCGGCCGACTTCCGGGCGAGCCGGAACACCGTCCGGCAGGCCCTGGACCTGCTGCGCGGCGAGCAGATCGTCGAACGGCAGCCGGGGGTCGGCACGGTGGTGGTGTGCGAGAAGTTTCCGCACGGTCTGGACCGGCTCCAGGGGCTCGCCGAGACACTGCGCGAGCACGGGCGGGTCACCAACGAGGTGCGCACCGTCGGCCCGGTCCCGGCCCCCGCCCCCGTGGCCCACCGGCTCGGACTTCCGGACCACTCCGACGTGCTGTGCGTCGAGCGGCTGCGGCGCCTCAACGGGCTGCCGCTCTCGCTCGACCTGTCGTACCTCCCGATGGACATCGGGGGTGAACTCCTCGGCTGCGACCTGGAGAACACCGATGTGTTCCGGCTCCTGGAGCAGCTGACCGGCGGTCCGCTGGGGCACGCCGAGATCACCCTGGAGGCGGTCAACGCCGACGCGCACTCCGCCGCCGTGCTGCAGGCCCCGCGCGGGGCCGCCGTCCTCATGCTGGAGCGGCTGACCTGTCTGCCCGACGGACGGCCGGTGGACCTGGAGTTCATCCGGTTCCGCGGCGACCGCATCACCATGGGCGGCGTTCTCCGCCGCTCGCTCTGACCCCTTCCCCCGTACCGTTCACCCCTTCCTGGAGACAGCCATGCCTCTGGTCCCCCAGCGTGCCGACGTGCCCGTGACCATCGACGAGTCGAAGTGCATCGACGGGTGCACGCTCTGCGTCGACATGTGTCCGCTGGACTCGCTCGCGATCCGCGAGGAGGACGGCAAGGCGTACATGCACGTGGACGAGTGCTGGTACTGCGGCCCGTGCGCCGCCCGCTGCCCCACCGGCGCGGTGACCGTCAACATGCCCTATCTGCTCCGGTGAAAGGCCGAACTCCCGTGTCCCGAGGAGGACTTCCCCTGCTCCGCGTGACGGCCCGCCCGGTCGTCCGCTCCGCCGCCCTCCCGCTCGCACTCCCGCTGGCCCTCCTCCTGCCGCTCGCCACCGCCTGCGGCGCGGACGCCGGGGACGGGGCCGACGCGAAGTCGGTCACGGTGACCGTCGGCTACCAGTCGAAGACCATCAACACCGTCACCGCGGGCACCCTGCTGCGCTCCCTCGGCTACTTCGAGGAGGAGCTGGCGGCCCAGGGGCGGAAGGACGGTGTCGCCTACCGGGTGGTCTGGCAGGACTACGCGACCGGGGCCCCGATCACCGCGCAGATGACGGCGGGGAAGATCGACATCGGTTCGATGGGCGACTTCCCCCTGCTGATCAACGCGGCGCGCGGCAAGGAGCTCAAGGAGCCGACGCGGCTGGTCGCGGTCACCGGCTACAACCTGCGCGGCGGCCTCAACACCGTCGTCACCGCGCCCGGTTCACCGCTGCGTTCGCTCGCGGACCTGAAGGGCCGCAAGGTGTCGACCAGTGTCGGTTCGGCCGCCGACGGCACCCTCGTACGGGCGCTGCGGCGTGCCGGGGTCGACCCGGCGAAGGACGTCCGCAAGCTCAACCAGCAGCCGAGCGTGGGGGCTTCGGCCCTGGCGGCGGGCAGTGTGGACGCGCTCTCCCAGTTCGTCGCCTGGCCCGGTCTGCTCGCCTTCCAGGGCAAGGCCACACCCCTGTACGACGGGGCGGAGCTGAACCTGCCGACCTTCCACGGCGTCACCGTCCGGGAGCGGTTCGCCGAGCGGCGGCCCGCCGTCCTCGACGCCTTCCTGCGGGCCCAGCACCGGGCCACGGACCACCTGCGGACCCAGCCGGTCGCCGCCGCCGAGTCGGTGGCGAAGGAGACCGGGCTGCCCGCCGAGGTCGTCCACCTCTACAACGGCGCCCAGGGCATCGCCACCTTCGACCCGGCGCTCCGCCCGGAGCTGGTGGCCGCACTCAAGGAGGACCTGCCGGTCCTGAAGGAGGCCGGTCTGGTGAAGGACGTCGACGTGGACGCGTTCGTCGACGCGGCGCCGCTGCGCCGGGCGGTGCCAGGCCTCAAGTATCCGAAGGCGGGCGTCCCGAAGGCGGAGCTGTGGCTGAGGGGGCAGGACACCACCCGTTCCTTCGACAGCCCCGGCGCCCTGCTCAAGGCGGTCAAGGGGGCCCCGGTGCGGGCCGCGTACGTGCCGGACGCCGTGACGGGGACGCAGTGGTTCGCGGACCGGGCGGTGTGGGTCGCGGACGGCGGGCAGTGGCGGGCCTTCGTGACCCGGTCGGGAGCCGAGCGGTACGCCGCCGGGCACCCCGGCTCCCGGATCGTGGCGTACGCGGACGCCGTGAGGCTCGCGTCATGAGCGTCGGCCGCCGTCTGGTCCGGGTGGCCTCCCCGCTTGTGGCGCTCGGCCTGTGGCAGCTGCTGACCGCGTACGACGTCAACGTGTGGCTCCGGTTCGAGCAGTTCCCCACGGTCGGCGAGGTCGCCTCCGCCCTCGCCGACCGGGTCGGCACCGAGGCCTACTGGCAGGACCTCGGCCACAGCCTGCGCCGGATCGCCGTCGGCTTCCTCCTCGCGGCCGTGCTCGGAGTGGCGGCCGGGACGGCGATCGCCCGGTCCCGGTGGGCCGCCGACCTCCTGGGCCCGCTGGTGGAGGTGGTGCGTCCGATCCCCGCCATCGCCCTGGTCCCGGTCGCGATCCTGCTGCTGCCCACCAACGAACAGGGCATCGTCTTCATCACCTGCGCCGCCGCCCTCTTCCCCGTCCTCGTGTCGACCCGGCACGCGGTGCGGGCCCTCGACCCGGTGTGGGAGGAGGCCGTGCTCACCCTGGGCGGCGGCCGGGCGCGGGTGCTGTTCTCGGTGGTCCTGCCGGGGGCCCTGCCGGGGATCTTCGGCGGTCTGTCGGTCGGCATCGGCGTCTCGTGGATCTGTGTGATCTCGGCGGAGATGATCTCCGGCGAGTACGGGGTGGGCTACCGCACCTGGCAGGACTACACGGTCGTCGACTACCCGGGCGTCTTCGTCGGCATGGCCACCATCGGCGCCCTGGGCTGGCTCACCTCCACCGCGGTGGAGACGCTCGGCCGCCGCGTCACCGCGTGGCTGCCGCGTCCGGCCGCCCGGGGCCCGGTGGGTCCCGCCCGGGGGGCGGGCGGGCCCGCTCCCGCCGTCACCGCCGTCCGCCCGCCCCAGAAGGAGCCGGTTCCATGAGCACCGTGAGCCCGTCCGCCCTGTCCACGGATCCGGCGGCCGCGCCGGCCCCCGGCGGCGCCGAACTCGCCCTGCACGGGGTCCGCCTCGGCCACCCCGAGGGGGTCGCCGTGCCCGGCCTCGTGGACCTGCGGATCGCACCCGGCGAACTGCTGACCGTGGTGGGCCCCTCGGGCTGCGGCAAGACCACCCTGCTGCGCACCCTCGCCGGACTCCTGCCGCCGTTGGAAGGGCGGGTCACCCAGGACGGGGAGCCGATCCTGCGGCCCGGCGCCGACCGGGCCCTGGTCTTCCAGCACGACGCCCTGCTGCCCTGGCGGTCGGTCCGCGCCAATGTGGAACTGCCGCTCGCGATCCGCCGGGTGCCCCGGGCGGAGCGGCGCCGCTCGGCCGGGGAGTGGCTGGAGCGGGTGGGGCTCGGCGAGCACGCCCGCAAGCTGCCGCACCAGCTGTCCGGCGGGCAGCGGCAGCGCGTCCAGCTGGCCCGCGCGCTCGCGGGGCGGCCGCGCGCGGTCCTGATGGACGAGCCGTTCGGCGCGCTGGACGCGCACACCCGCGCGGGCATGCAGGACCTCCTGGTGGAGATCCTCCGGGGCACCGGCGCGACGGTCGTCTTCGTCACGCACGACGTGGACGAGGCGCTGCACCTCGGCGACCGCGTCGTGCTGTTCGCGTCCGGGGAGGTCCTGGACGTGCCCCGGCCGCGCTCGCGCGACGCCCACCGGGCGCCGGACACGACCGCGCTGCGCCGCCGCGTCCTCGACTCCCTCTGAGGGCCCCCTGACGGGCGGCCGGCGCGCGCCCGAACCCCCGAAGCCCCGAAAGGCATCCCTTGTGGACACCGACACCCTTCTGACCGTTCCCGATCCCGCCGACGCGACCGTGCTCTCCTGCGACGTGCTCGTCATCGGCGGCGGCACCGCCGGCACCATGGCCGCGCTGACCGCCGCCGAGCGCGGGGCGAACGTCCTGCTCCTGGAGAAGGCGCACGTACGGCACTCCGGCGCCCTCGCCATGGGCATGGACGGCGTCAACAACGCGGTCGTGCCCGGCCGCGCCGAACCGGACGCCTACGTCGCCGAGATCACCCGCGCCAACGACGGCCTCGTGGACCAGTCGACGGTCCGGCAGACGGCGACCCGCGGCTTCGGCATGGTCCAGCGCCTGGAGTCGTACGGGGTGAAGTTCGAGAAGGACGAGCACGGGGAGTACGCGGTCCGGCAGGTGCACCGGTCCGGCTCGTACGTGCTGCCCATGCCCGAGGGCAAGGACGTCAAGAAGGTCCTCTACCGGCAGCTGCGGCGGCGCGAGATGCGCGAGCGGATCCGGATCGAGAACCGGGTCATGCCGGTCCGGGTCCTCACGCACCCGGAGGACGGGCGCGCGGTCGGCGCGGCCGGGTTCCACACCCGTACCGGCGCGTTCGTCGTGGTCCGGGCGGGGGCCGTGATCCTGGCGACCGGTCCCTGCGGGCGCCTCGGGCTGCCCGCCTCCGGCTATCTGTACGGGACGTACGAGAACCCGACGAACGCGGGCGACGGCTACGCCATGGCCTACCACGCGGGCGCGGCCCTCACCGGGATCGAGTGCTTCCAGATCAACCCCCTGATCAAGGACTACAACGGCCCGGCCTGCGCCTATGTCGCCAACCCCTTCGGCGGCTACCAGGTGAACCGGCACGGCAAGCGGTTCGTGGAGTCGGACTACTGGTCGGGGCAGATGATGGCCGAGTTCGCGGCCGAACTGGCTTCGGACCGGGCCCCCGTCTACCTCAAGCTGAGCCATCTGCCCGAGGAGACCATCGGCGCGGTCGAGTCGATCCTGCACACGACGGAGCGGCCCACGCGCGGCACCTTCCACGAGGGCCGGGGACACGACTACCGGACCCATGACATCGAGATGCACATCTCCGAGATCGGGCTGTGCGGCGGGCATTCGGCCTCGGGGGTACGGGTGGACTCCCACGCCCGGACCACCGTGCCCCGGCTGTACGCGGCCGGCGACCTGGCCTCCGTACCGCACAACTACATGATCGGGGCGTTCGTCTTCGGTGATCTGGCGGGCGAGGACGCGGCCCGGTACCGGGCGTACGAAGGGGAGTTGGACCAGGAGCAGATCGCCGCCGCGCACGAACTCGTCTACCGGCCGCTGCGCCACCCGGAGGGGCCGCCGCAGCCGCAGGTCGAGTACAAGCTGCGGCGGTTCGTCAACGACTACGTGGCGCCGCCGAAGACGGGCGCGAAGCTCTCCCTGGCCGTCGAGGCGTTCACCCGGATGTCGGAGGAGATCGCGGGCATGGGGGCGCGCACGGCGCACGAGCTGATGCGGTGCGCGGAGGTGTCGTTCATCAGGGACTGCGCCGAGATGGCGGCGCGGGCCTCGCTCGCCCGGACGGAGTCGCGCTGGGGTCTCTACCACGAGCGGCTCGACCATCCGGAGCGGGACGACACGGACTGGCTGCACCACCTGGACCTGCGCAAGTCCCCTTCCGGGGCGATGGTGTTCACGGCCCGGCCGGTGGAGCCGTACCTGGTTCCGGTGCCGGAGTTCGCACCACCGGGCGGTCCCGAGCGGCACCTCGGCGAGGTGGAGCTCGTGCCGGTCGCCACGGCCGGCCCCCGGGAGGCGGCCCCGGCCGCGCGTACGGGCGCGGAGCCTCCGGGTCCCGTCGTGTCCGCGCCGGTCGCGGCGCCCCACCCCCGGCTGCTCCGGCTGCTGTCGCTCGTCGAGGACTCCCCCGATCTCGACGCGCTCGGCCCCTATCTGGACGACGCCGATCCCTCGGTACGGGCCGCCGCCGTCACCGCGCTCGGCGAGACCGCGCCCACCGGTACGGGTCCGGCGCTCGCCGCGCGGCTGCGGGACGGCTCCCCCGTGGTCCGGGCCGCCGCCTCGGCGGCCCTGCGGGAGCTGGTCGAGGTGCTGCCCGCCGGACCGGAGCTCGGGGAGGGGCTGCGCGAGGCCCTCGCGGTTCCCGACGTGGTGGTGCGCGCCGCCGCCCTGGAGGTCCTGCGGGCGCTACGGCTCGGGGACGCCCCCCTGTACGCGGGAACGCTCGGCGACGACGCCGTGGAGGTGCGCGTCCAGGCCGTCCGGGCGCTGGTCTCGGTGGACGCCGTCGGTGAGCTGGCGGGGGCGGCCGCGGACCCGGCCCGTGAGGTCCGGGTGGCGGTGGCGCGAGGCCTCGCCGCCGTACGGAACCCGGCGCCGGAGCCGCTGGGACCGCTGCTGGACGACGCCGATCCGCTGGTCAGGGGGGCGGCGCTCGGCGCGCTCGCCGGCACCGGCTGCCCGCCCGGGTACGCGGCGCGGGCGGTGACGGCGCTCGGCGATGCCGCCTGGCAGGTCCGCTCGGGCGCCGCGACCGCCCTGCGGGCCGCCCCCGCGGACGTGTCCGTCGCGGCGCTCGCCGGGGCGCTGGACGACGCGAACGCGGACGTACGCAAGGCCGCCGTCCTCTCGCTCCTGGCCCACCGCGCCGACCCCCTGGCCCGTGCGGCGCTGGCGGGGGCGGTCGACGACCCGGACGCCGACGTACGGGCCTACGCCGCCCGCGCGGCGCGCTGAGCGCACCCGGGCGGGTGGTGATCGGCGGCAGTCGGGTGAGTGCGCGCATGCGGTGCGACGGAGCGGGGAAGGGGCGCACGACGCACGCAGCGAGCAGGACGACATGGAGGTGGTGCCGGTGTCGGGGCCGACGACCGGAGAGGTGGTGGGAGCACCGTGCTGGCTGAGTCTGACCGCACGCGATCTCGACGCGGCGGAGCGCTTCTACGGAGCCGTGCTGGGCTGGACGTTCCGGCGGGGCGGTGACGAGCGCGAGTACGCGGTGGCCCGGCTGGGCGACCAGCCCGTGGCCGGGATCGCGGCGGTCGCCGCCGAGCTGTCCGTGCAGGTGGCCTGGACGGCGTTCTTCGCGGTCGACGACGCCGATCTGGCGGTGGCGCGGATCCGGGAGCGCGGCGGCACGGTCGGCGTCGGGCCGGTCGCCTACCCGCCCCAGGGACGCGCGGCGCTCGCCACCGACCGGGAGGGCGCGGCGTTCGGCGTGTGGGAGGGGCGGCCGGAGACCCGTCTGCACATCGGCGAGCACTCGGCGCCGGCCTGGCTGGAGCTGCACACGCGGGACGCCTTCGAGGCGGCCGTGTTCTACGGGGAGGTGTTCCGCTGGGCGGACGGGAGCCCCGGGAGCTTCGAGGTGTCGTACGAGCAGGACAAGGTGGTGCTCCGTCGCGACGGCGAGGCGGTCGCCCGGCTGAACAGCGGTCCGGTCGAGGCCGCTTCGCCGCGGCCGCAGCTGCGTCCGCGGTGGCTGGTGCGGTTCCGGGTGCCCGACCCGGAGGCGGCCGCGGCGGCGGTCGAGGCCCACGGCGGTTCGATCGTGCCCGGTGGGGACTGGGGCGGCGTACGCGGCCCGGAGGAGACCGAGGGGCGCCGCGTGGTGGTCGTGCGGGACCCGGAGGGGGCGCTCTTCGCCCTGGAGGCGGCCGGGGAACGCAAGGGCTGAGGCCCGACGGGCGCGGGGGCGGAGGCACTCACGGCCGAGCGGTGCGGGCCGAGGGCTTCCCAGGGCCTCACGCCGAGCGGTTCGGGCGCCGGGGGCTTCCCCTGGCCTCACGGCCGAGCGGTGCGGGCCGGGGGCTTCCCCGGGCCCGCCACCGCTCGCCGGTCGGTGCGCGGTGGCGGGCCGGTCAGGCGGCCGCCCCGGAGGCGGCCCGCGGCGCGGTCTCCGGCCCGGCGCCGTCCGGGTCGCCGGTGGCCGCGGCGACGGCCCGGCCGGGGATGAGCGCGGCGACGACCGCCGCCGCCAGGCCGACCCCGCAGCCGATGAGCATGGCGACGCGGAAGCCCTCCTCGGAGGGGAGCCCGTGGCCGCCCAGGGTCGTGGTCATCTGGGCGAGGACCACGCCGATCACGGCGGCCGAGACGGAGGTGCCGATGGACCGCATCAGGGTGTTGAAGCTGTTGGCCGACGCCGTCTCCTCCTGCGGGACCGCGCCCATGATGAGGGCCGGCATGGCCCCGTAGGCGAGGCCGACGCCCGTGTTGCAGATGAGGGTCACGACGAGCAGGCCGACGGTCGAACCCATGAGGGCGAGCGAGGAGCCGTATCCGACGGCGATGACGAGCGCGCCGACGGAGAGGGTGACCTTGGGCCCGCGGGCCGCCGAGAGCTTGGCGCCGAGCGGCGCCAGGACCATCATCATCAGGCCCGCCGGGGCCATCCACAGGCCCATGGCCATCATCGACTGGCCGAGTCCGTAGCCGGTGGCCTCGGGCAGCTGGAACAGCTGGGGGACGACCAGGGACTGCGCGTACATGGCGAATCCGACCAGGACGGACGCCAGGTTGGTCATCAGGACGACGGGGCGGGCGGTGACCCGCAGGTCGACGAGGGGGTCGCGGGTACGCAGCTCCCACCGGCCCCAGGCGAGCAGGACGACGGTCGCGACGGCGAAGAGGCCGAGGGTGGTGCCGCTGCCCCAGCCCCAGGTGGCGCCCTTGGACACGGCGAGCAGCAGGGCGACGAGTCCGACGCCGAGGCCGAGCGCGCCCGGCACGTCGAAGCGGCCGGGGGCGGCGGCGCGGCGGCCCGCGGGGGCGACGCGCCAGATGAGGACGCCGACGACGGCGCTGAGTCCGGCGGCGACCCAGAAGAGGACGCGCCAGCTGGCGTTCTCGGCGACGGCGGCGGAGAAGGGCAGGCCGAGGGCGCCGCCGACGCCCATGGAGGCGCTCATGAGGGCGATGGAGCCGCCCAGCTTCTCGGCCGGGAGGATGTCGCGGAGCAGGCTGATGCCGAGCGGGACGACGCCCATGCCGAGGCCCTGGAGACCGCGTCCGACGATCATCGGGACGACGGAGGAGGCGAGGGCGCAGACGACCGAGCCGACGATCAGCGGGATCACGGAGACGAGCAGGACCCGCCGCTTGCCGAGGGTGTCGCCGAGCCGGCCGGCCACGGGGGTGGCGACGGCGCCCGCGAGCAGGGTGGCGGTGATCACCCAGGAGGCGTTGGAGGCGGTGGTGTCGAGCAGCTTCGGGAGGTCGCCGATGAGCGGCACCACCAGGGTCTGCATGAGTGCGGCCACGATGCCCGCGAGCGCGAGGACGCCGACGACGCGTCCGGGTGGGGCGTCGGGCTTGGAGCCGTCCACGTGTTCTCCCTCGGTCTCTCCCGGCGGCCTGCCGAGATATATGCATCATGCACAGCGATGGCGCCCTACACAAATTATGTATGCTGCACATCGCACGCTCGCGAGAGACAATGGCCTTATGGACAAGCCCGTGGACAAACCCATTCACCTGGTCGAGTTCGAGACCATGCTGCTCGGCCGGCACGCCCACCTGTACGCACCCCGCCCCCGGGCGGGCGGCGGCAACCTCGACCGCAGCGCGTACGTCCTCCTGAGCCGCATCCGGATGCACGGGCCCATGTCCATCGGCCAGCTCACCGAGGCCTTCGGGCTCGACGCCTCCACCCTCAACCGGCAGACCGCGGCGATGCTGCGGGCCGGGGTCGTGGAGCGCATCCCCGACCCCGAGGGCGGGATCGCCCGCAAGTTCCGCATCACCGAGGAGGGCGAGCGGCGCCTGGACGCGGACCGGAACTCCAACATCGAGGGTCTCGACCGGGTCATGGAGCACTGGTCGCCCGAGGACGTGGCCCGCTTCGCGGCCTTCCTCGAACGCTTCAACCGGGACATCGAGCGCCTGGAGGGACGGCCCTGGCCGCGCCCCTGACGACCCCCTCAACGACCCCCCGAGGGGACGTCAGGAACCCCTCGGGCCGCGAGCCCGGCGATCCACCGTCGCGAGGAGCGGCCCTGGTCGCTGCCCAGCGCTGTCAGGCGACGCGGAGGATGCTCTTGCCGTGGGTTGCGCCCTCGGCGAGGCGCTGCACGGCCGTGGCCAGGTCCCCGAGGACGTACTCGGTGGTGATGTCCATGCGGACCTTGCCGTCGGCGACGAGGTCGAGTGCGCGGCGGGCACTGTCGGCGAGCCGCTCGGGGTGGGTCTGGCTGAGCAGGTTGCTGTTGTAGGTCAGGAGTGACTTGCCGTGCGTGAGGAGGTCGTTGGCATCGGCGAGGACGGGTTCGTACGTGGCGAGGTTGCCGTATGCCACCAGCCGGCCGTGTACGGCGAGCTGCTCGAGGCCGGCGGTGCGGGTCGAGCCGCCGACCGGGTCGAGGATGACGTCGGGCTTCTCGTCGCCGAGGTTGGCCGGGAACTCCTCGCGGAGCAGGAGCTGGTCGTACCCGAACCGCGCGGCGTAGTCGGCCCTGGCGGCAGTGCCGACCACACCGACGATCCTGCCCGCTCCGGCCAGTCGGGCGAACTGGGCGGCGAGCGTGCCGACTGAGCCGGCGGCGGCGTGGATCAGCACGCTTTCGCCGGGCCGCACGTGCGCGGCGGTGTTGATCAGGTCGTAGGCGGTCGGTGCGCCCCACCCGAGACCTGCGGCCGTCCGCAACGGCATATCGCCGATGTCCCACGTAAGCGCGGCGGATGCCAGGACCACCTCGGCGTAGGCGCCTGAGGTGGTCAGTGCGGTGACTGCCTCACCTACACGGCGTGCGTCGATGCCCGCGCCGACCGCGACGATGTGCCCGGATGCCTCGAACCCCGGGACGAAGGGACGCGGTACGGCGAAGTGGCCGTCCCTGACCATGGTGTCGCCCCACTGGATCCCGGCGTAGGCCACACGGATTGCCACCTGGCCGGGGCCGGGGGTGGGCTCATCGAGTTCGGCTACCCGGTAGTGGTCATCGGTGTCGAGAACGATAGCCTTCACGGTTACAGCCCCCTGTGTTGACTCAGTATCCTTACAGTTGAGAAACGTAGACATATAAGGTTCCTGAGTCAACCCATGAACCTGTCAGTGGAGGGGAGTACGCGGTGGAAGCTCAGATCGAGAACGACCTCTGCACCCGGATCAGGCGGTCGGAGCAGGCGTTGATGGCGCACCACGAGGCGGTACTGCGTACCTACGGGCTGACCATGACGCAGTACACCGTGCTGTTGATCCTCTCGCGCGAAGGCGGCATGTCCGGCGCCCAACTGGCCCGCTCCTGCGGGGTGACGCAGCAGAGCATGAGCAGCGTGCTGACCAATATGGAGACCAAGGAGCTCATCCGCCGCGAGACGTCCCCGGTGCACGCCAAGGTGCAGATCGCCACCCTCACCGATGAGGGCCAGGCGCTGCTGGACCACGCCTACCAGGAGGTGATCGTCCTTGAGCGCGCGCTCATCGACGCGTTCACGCCCTCCGAACACGCCTCACTCTGCGAGCTTCTGGAACGCGCCACCACCGTCCTGATCCAGCAGACGCGCCACGCGACAGCCCCGCCCACCAGCTGAGCCCGCGGCCGCCACACACGCGGGAGCCTCATCATTGCGTACCCCCTCTGGAAGTTCGGTCACCCCGCCCGCGATGCCTGCCTGTTCTGCCGTGCCCGTGGTGCTGACCGCCGCCGAGCGCCACCGCCTGAAGAAGACGGCTTACGGCAACAAGACCCCCATCAGGCCCGACGGGGGGCAACCATCGTGCTGCTGGCGGCCCGGGGGCGCTCCACCGCCCGGATAGCCGCGCAGACGCGGATGCACGTGGACACGGTGCGCACCTGGCGGGGCCGGTTCGCCGCCGGCGGCCTACCCGGCCTGTCCGACCGCAGGCGCTCGGACAGGCCGCCCTCGTTCACCCCACCGCAGGTCGCCCAGGCCAAGGCGCCGGCCTGCCGGCTACCCGCCGAGACCGGCGTACCGCTGGCGCGCTGGTCGTGCCCGGAGTTGGCTGCCGCTGCCATCCGACCCTGGCCCCGGGCCGGGCCCGGGCGATGCGCGTCAATCACGCGTACGGCCGCGGCGGCGCGCTAGCTACCTGGCCGCCTACGACGTCCACCGCGCGAAGATCTTCGGCCGCTGCGAGCCGAAGGCCTGCATCGTGCCCTTCATGGCCCTGGTCGCCCCGGTCATGGCCACCGAGCCCTGCGCCAGCGCCAAACGCGTCTTCTGGATCGTGGACACCGGCTCCGAGCATTCGAAGACCGCTACAACGCCACGGCACAGCCGCTCCAATGGAAGTTCACCACCTCCGACCTGGACGACCTGCCGGCCCGGCTCGACCGAGAACCCCACCCTCCGCCGGAACCCTTTACGCGGGGGACGGGCGGCGGTAACTTCCGGCCGACGCAAGATGTTTCCGCAACTTTCCGACTGTGTTTCCAACGGGCCGCCTCCCGTCCCCAGGGGAGAGGTCTGCCCTGGGACGCGTCGCCCCCCGCCTGGAGATTCAGATGACACGCACCCGCAGACGGTTGTCGGCGCGCCCGACAGCCGCCCTGGCGGTCGCCGCAGGCCTTCTCGGCCTGGTGGCCGCGCCGTCCGGCGAGACCTCCCCGCGTACCGAGCCCGTCGCGGCCACCGCCGAGAACACGGCGACGGTCTTCTACTGGACGAAGACCAGGAACTGGGCTCGGTACAACCTCCATTACGCGCCGGACGGCGGTGCCTGGACCGCCGTCCCCGGCGTGGCCATGGAGGCGGCCTGCACGGACTGGGTGAAGCGGACCGTCCCGCTCGGCACGGCCACCGGGCTCCAGGCCACCTTCACCGACGGCAGCGGCACCTGGGACAACAACGGCGGCGGGAACTACGCCCTGGGCACCGGCTCCGTCACCGTCAAGGACGGGGTCGTGGCCCACTCCGACCCCTGCGCCGGAACCACACCCGACCCGACTCCGACTCCGACCCCGGCCCCGGGCGCCAGGGCCACCGTCTACTACTCGACCGAGACCCTGGGCTGGTCCACCGTCAACCTCCACCACCAGCCCGCGGGGGGCGCCTGGACGACCGTCCCCGGCGTCGGCATGCAGGCCGCCTGCGCCGGCTGGTGGAAGCGCGAGGTCGACCTGGGGACGGCCGCTTCCCTCAAGGCCGCCTTCAACAACGGCAACGGCACCTGGGACAACAACCGGGGCTCCGACTACACCCTCGGCACGGGCGTGAGCACCGTACGGAACAACGTGGTGACGGCGAACGCGGCCGACCCGTGCGCCGCCGAGGTACCCGACACCAAGGCCCCGACGCCCCCCGCCCGGGTCACCGCCGCCGCCGACGGCGTCTCGGTGCTGCTCACCTGGGATCCCGCGACGGACGACAGGGGCGTGACGAAGTACCAGGTCAACCGGGTCGGCGGCAGCGGTGGCACGGTCGTCACCGACGTCACCTCCACCGTGTTCTCCGACACCGGCCTCGCCGAACGGACCGCGTACACCTACACGGTGAAGGCCGTGGACGCCGCCGGGAACGTCTCCCCCGCGTCGGCCGCCACCACCGCCACCACCGGGGAGAAGACGGCCGACCCCGGCAACGGGAAGCCGCTCGGCACCGACCCGCGCAAGGACCCGATCTACTTCGTCCTCACCGCGCGCTTCAACGACGGCGACACCTCGAACAACCGGGGCGGCGGCCAGCACGTCACGTCGGGCAACGCCGCCAACGACGACCCCATGTTCCGGGGTGACTTCAAGGGCCTCATCCAGAAGCTGGACTACGTCAAGGGCCTCGGCTTCTCCGCGATCTGGGTCACCCCGGTGGTCCTCAACCGGTCCGACTACGACTACCACGGCTACCACGGCTGGGACTTCTACCAGGTCGATCCCCGACTGGAGTCGGCCGGCGCCTCCTACCAGGACCTGATCGACGCGGCCCACGCCAAGGGCATGAAGATCTACCAGGACGTCGTCTACAACCACTCCTCCCGCTGGGGAGCCAAGGGCCTGTTCACGCCCACCGTGTACGGCGTGCGGGACAGCCAGTGGAGCTGGTACTACGACGAGAAGCAGCCCGGTTTCGAGTACGACGGGCTGACGATCGACACGAAGTCCGGGAAGTCGTACTACAACGGCGACCTGTGGTCGACGGCGGAGCCGGCCGGCAACACCTGTCTCGACTGGGGAAAGCCCACCGGCGGCAAGAGCGCCGAGGGGTACACCGTCTACAACTGCCAGTGGCCGAGCCCGACGTCCGGGATGTTCCCGAAGGCGCTCTTCCACCAGTGCTGGATCGGCAACTGGGAAGGCGAGGACTCCCGTTCGTGCTGGCTGCACGAGGACCTGGCCGACTTCAACACCGAGAACCCGGCCGTGCAGAACTATCTCATCGGCGCGTACGACAAGTACATCGACATGGGGGTCGACGGGTTCCGCGTCGACACGGCCGTGCACATCCCGCGCACCACCTGGAACCGCCGCTTCCTGCCCGCGATCCAGGAACGGGTGACGCGGCGCCACGGCGCCGAAGCCGCGAAGAACTTCTTCGTCTTCGGCGAGGTCGCGGCCTTCGTGAACGACAAGTGGAACCGCGGCTCGGTGAACCACTCGGCGCAGTTCTACACCTGGAAGGAGCGCAAGGAGTACGCCGCCGACGACGCCGCGGCCGCCCTGCAGATGTACGACCACGAACAGCAGCTGGGCACGGGCGCCCAGCCCACCTCCACCAACGCCTTCCTGAACGGGAACAGCTACCACGCCCCCGACCACAGCCGGTTCTCCGGCATGAACGTCATCGACATGCGCATGCACATGAACTTCGGTGACGCCTCCAACGCCTTCCACAACGGCAAGGACTCCGACGACAGCTACAACGACGCCACGTACAACGTCGTCTACGTCGACAGCCACGACTACGGTCCCAACAAGTCGAGCGAGCGGTACGCGGGCGGCACCGACGCCTGGGCGGAGAACATGTCCCTGATGTGGACCTTCCGCGGCATCCCGACCCTGTACTACGGCTCCGAGATCGAGTTCCAGAAGGGGAGGAAGATCGACTGCGGGCCGTCCTGCCCGCTCGCGACGACCGGCCGCGCGTACTTCGGCGACCATGTCGCCGGCTCCGTCACGGCCTCCGACTTCTCCCAGGTCTCCTCGGCCTCCGGAGCGGTCGCCACCACGCTCCAGCAGCCCCTGGTGAAGCACGTGCAGCGGCTCAACCAGATCCGCCGGGCGGTCCCGGCGCTCCAGACGGGCCAGTACTCCACCGAGGGCGTCTCGGGCGACATGGCGTTCAAGCGCCGGTACACCAGCGGCGCGACGGACAGCTTCGCCCTCGTCACGGTCTCGGGCGGGGCCACCTACACGGGCATCCCGAACGGCACGTACACCGACGCCGTCACCGGGGACGTGCGGAGCGTCACCGGCGGCACCCTCACGGTCGCCGCACCCGGCAAGGGCAACCTGCGGGTCTACGTCCTGAACGGCCCCGGCAGGATCGGCGCCCCGGGCCCGTACCTGAAGTGAGCGCCGGGCCTGGGGGCGGGCGCCGGCCGCTCCCGCCCCCACGGCTCCGGCTACCGCAGGGGTGTGCGGTGCAGGGTGACGAGCAGGCGCCAGATCTGGTGGGCGATCCGGTCGGAGCCGCCCTCCACGAGGCCGCGCAGCCAGTCGGCGAGCGTTCCGGCGAAGGCCGCGGCCACGGCCGAGGCGATCAGTTCCGGCTCGGTGCACCGGGGAAATCGGGCCATTCCGACGCTGTCCGGTCAACAGTGCGTAACGCGAACAGGCTTCTCGGACAGAACGCTTCCTTCCGCCTCGCGAGTCTGCGATCTTGCGTCCACCCCACACATCACAGGGCCCGGCGGGCGCCACCCGCGCCACCGGGTCATCGGAGGACGCATTGTTTTCCCTCATATCCAGCCGGTTGAGAACGTCGGCCATAGCCGTCGCCGCCCTCGGTACGACCGTGGCGCTCGCCGCCCCCGCCGGATTCGCCCAGGCAGCACCGTCGGACACCGCGCCCGTCGCGGCCCGTTCGGCGGGGGCGACGACCACCACGACGGCCACCCCGGCCCCGGCCGCCTGGGCCGCGGGCACGCGCGCGTACCTGGTGATCACGGCGCCCGGCGGCACCTCGGCGGTCAGCGGCGCCGTGGCGGGCAACGGCGGTTCCGTCTTCGCCACCTACGACGCGATCGGCGTGATCGTGGCGCACTCGACGTCCGCGTCGTTCGCCTCGTCGATGCGCACGGTCGGCGGCGTCCAGCAGGTCGGGGCGACCCGTACCTCCGACGTCCCCGCCGACGCCTACAACCCGGCGCTCCCGGCCAACCCCTCGCAGTCGACGACCACGCTCACGGAGTCGAACCGCTGGGACATGACGCAGATCAAGGCCGAGCAGGCCTGGGCGGTCACCACCGGTTCGCCGACGGTGAAGGTCGGCGTCCTGGACACCGGCGTGGACGACCAGCACCAGGACATCGCGCCCAACTTCAACGCCGCCGACTCGGCCTCCTGCGCCTACGGCAAGGTGGACACGCGGGCGGGTTCCTGGCGTGACGTCGGCACCCACGGCACGCACGTCGCGGGCACGATCGCGGCCGCCAAGAACGGCAAGGGCGTCATCGGCGTCGCGCCGGGCGTGAGGATATCCTCCGTCCGCATCGCGGAGCCGACCAGCAGCCTGTTCTTCGCGGAGAACACGATCTGCGGCTTCGTATGGGCCGGTGACCACGGCTTCAAGGTCACCAACAACAGCTACTACACGGACCCGTGGCAGTTCAACTGCCCGGACAACGTGGACCAGGCCGCCATCATCGAGGGTGTCCGCCGGGCGCAGGCGTACGCCGAGGGCAAGGGTTCGCTCCAGGTCGCCGCCGCCGGCAACTCCAACTACGACCTGGCGAACAAGACGACGGACTCCGAGAGCCCCAACGACTCGACGCCGGTCACCCGCACGATCACCAACGCGTGCATCGACATCCCGACCGAGCTGCCCGGCGTCGTGACCGTCGCCGCGCAGGGCAACGGCGGCGCCAAGGCCTCGTACTCGAACTTCGGCAACGGCGTCATCGACATCGCGGCCCCCGGCGGCGACGGCGCCTCCGGTGTCTACTCGACGCTCCCGGGCGGCAAGTACGGCAACATGAACGGCACGTCGATGGCCTCCCCGCACGTGGCGGGCGTCGCGGCCCTGATCGCGAGCGTGAACCCGGCGTTCACCCCGGCGCAGATCCGGGACCAGCTGGGCGTCCAGGCCACGGACCGCGCGTGCCCCTCGGACACCCGCTGCAAGGGCACCACGACCAGGAACGGCTTCTTCGGTGAGGGCGCGGTCGACGCCCTGAAGGCCGTCGGGGGCACCACCCCGCCGCCCGGCAAGTACTTCGAGAACCTCGCCGACGTCACGATCGTGGACAACGGCACGGTCGAGAGCCCGATCACGGTCAGCGGCGTGACGGGCAACGCGCCGGCCACGCTGAAGGTGGGCGTGGACGTCAAGCACACCTACATCGGCGACCTGAAGGTCGATCTGGTGGCGCCGGACGGCACCGTCTACACGGTCCACAACCGGACCGGCAGCGGTACGGACAACATCGTCCAGACCTTCACGGTCAACGCCTCCTCCGAGGTCGCGAACGGGGTCTGGAAGCTTCGCGTGAACGACAACGCGAGCCAGGACACGGGCAGGATCGACGCCTGGAACCTGACCTTCTGACGCCCAAGCACCTTCTTCACGCGTCCCGTTGACGGGGCCGGAGCCGACCGGGCTCCGGCCCCGTTCCGCGTTCGCCGGGAGAAAAAGTCCGTACCGGGGGGTAGGCCTGCCGCGAGCCTTGCTATACGTTCCGTCTAACAAGCTTGCTAGACGCGACGTCTAACAAGCGTCCCGAGCCGATCGCGCGATCCAAGGAGCCGCACCATGGCCAGCAGCACCGTTCGCCCGGACAACGAGGATCAGGATGTCGCCGAGCGACTGCTCCGGTCGGCCGCGAAGCTGTCGTACGACCCCGCCGTCGACGTCGACTGGGACACCCCGCTCGACAAGGACTTCCACGGGCAGAGCCCCGAGTGGAACTCCCTCTACGGCACGGCGTACTGGAACGAGATGACCGAGGAGCAGCGCAAGGAGCTGACCCGCCAGGAGACCGCCTCGGTGGCCAGCACCGGCATCTGGTTCGAGATGATCCTCCAGCAGATGGTGCTCCGCGACATCTACCGCATGGACCACACCGACCCCCGGTTCCAGTGGGCCCTCACCGAGATCGCCGACGAATGCCGGCACTCGATCATGTTCGCCCGCGGCTCCCAGAAGCTCGGCGCGCCCTCCTACCGGCCCAGGCGGGCCGTGCTCGAACTCGGGCGCTTCATGAAGACCGTCGGCTTCGGCGAGGCCGCGTACGCCGGCATCCTCGTCGCCGAGGAGGTCCTCGACGTCATGCAGCGCGACTGGATGCGCGACGAGCGGGTCGTCCCCTTCGTCCGCACCATCAGCAACATCCATGTCGTCGAGGAATCCCGGCACATGAAGTTCGCCCGGGACGAGACGCGCCGCCACCTCGCCCGTGCGGGCAGGACCCGCCGCCACTTCCAGGCCCTCGTCGTCGCCATCGCCGCGTACTACATCATCACCAGCCTGGTGAACCCCGAGGTGTACGTGCGCGCCGGACTCGACCCCGAGCGGGCCCGTCGCGAGGCGGCCGCCAACGAGCACTACAAGGCGCAGCTGCGCGCCAGTTGCTCCGGACTGATGGAGTTCCTGGCCGACGTCGGGATGCTGACCCGGCCCGCGCTCTTCTTCTACCAGCGCGCCCACCTCGTCTGACCCCTCCGAGCCGAGCAGAGCCGAGCCGACGACATGACCTACGCGATCACCCAGACGTGCTGCAACGACGCGACCTGCGTCGCCGTCTGTCCCGTCAACTGCATCCATCCGACGCCCGGGGAGCCGGACTTCGGCACCACGGACATGCTGTACGTCGACCCCGAGGCCTGCATCGACTGCGGCGCCTGCGCCGACGCCTGCCCCGTCGACGCGATCTTCCCGGTGGACCGGCTCACCGGACGGCTGCGGGAGTACGAGGCGATCAACGCGGAGTACTACGCGGACCGGCCCCCCGCGCCGGCGCTCGCCTCGCCCAACTTCCACAGCTGGGGCGCCCCCACCTTCCCCCGCTCGCTGCCCTCCGACTTCGCCCCGCTGCGGATCGCGGTCGTCGGCACCGGACCCGCCGGCATGTACGCCGCCGAGGACCTGCTCCTGCACACCAACGCCGAGGTCACCCTGGTCGACCGGCTGCCGGTGGCGGGCGGGCTCGTGCGGTACGGCGTGGCGCCCGACCACCCGGCCACCAAGGGGGCCGGGGAGACCTTCTCCCGCTTCCACTCCCACCCCCGGGTCCGGATGCGGCTGGGCGTGGAGGTCGGCAAGGAGGTCACCGTCGAGGAGCTGGCCGCCCACCACGACGCGGTGATCTACGCGGTGGGCGCGCCCTCCGACCGGCGCCTCGGCATCCCCGGCGAGGAGCTGCCCGGCAGCGTCTCGGCGACCTCCGTCGTCTCCTGGTACAACGCGCACCCCGAGACCGGCGCGGACGCGGTCCGGCTCTCCGCCGAGCGGGTCGTCGTGGTCGGCAACGGCAACGTCGCCCTCGACGTCGCCCGGGTCCTCGTCACGGATCCCGACGCCCTCGCCGGTACGGACATCGCCGACCACGCCCTCGCGGCGCTGCGGGGCACCCGGGTCCGCGAGGTGGTGCTGCTCGGCCGCCGGGGGCCCGAGCACGCGGCGTACACGGCGTCCGAGCTGCTCGCTCTGAAGCACCTGCCGGGCGTGGACCTGGTCGTCGACGACGGGGACCCGCGCACCGGCGCGGCCGTCGACGCGGCGGCGGCCGGGGAGAAGGCCGCGCTCCTCGGGGGCGTGGCCCGGGAGGCGGTGGACTGGTCGCGCGCTCCCGCGCCGGACCGGCGCCGGATCGTGCTGCGCTTCCACTCCGCCCCGGTCGAGGCGCTCGGCACCGACTCCGTACGGGCGGTCCGGGTGACCGGGGCGGGCTCCGCGGACGGTACGGAGATCGCGGCGGGGCTCCTCGTCCGGGCGATCGGATACCGGGGGGTGCCGCTGGCGGGGCTGCCCTTCGACGAGGCGACCGGCACGGTGCCGCACGAGGCGGGCCGGATCGCGGGCCTGCCCGGCTGCTATGTCGTCGGCTGGATCAAGCGCGGGCCGTCCGGGGGCATCGGGGCCAACCGCGCCTGCGCGGAGGAGACCGTCGGGACGCTGCTCGCGGACGCGGTCGCGGGTACGCTCCCGGCACCGACGGGCACGGCGCGGGAGTTCCGCCGGCTGGCACAGCGCCGCAGCCGGCACCTCGTCGACGCGCGGGGGCTCGCGGCCATCGACCGGACCGAGCGGGCCAGGGGCCGGGACGCGGGGCGTCCCCGGGTCAAGCTGGCCACGGTGCCGGAGCTGGTCGCGGCGGCCCGGGGCGGGCGTCGGCGCCCGAAGGACTGAGGGAGGCGGAGGGGGGGGTCCGGCCCGGGACGGCGGGCCGGTGGAACAGTTCGACGGGGTACGTCAGGCCACGAGACCCAGGGCCTGGCGGACCACGATCGCGTTGAGCCGCACCGCGAACGGCACGACGTCGGTCAGTTCGAGGGCGACGGCCTCCGCCTTCGGCAGCTCGACCGTCACGTCGACGCAGAAGGCCAGGGCGTACATGTACTCTCCGGTCTCCTCATCCTGGAGGGCGAAGAACAGGTCCCGGTAGAAACGGGTCCGCTCCCCGGTCTCCTCGTAGAAGGAGAGACCGGGCAGCCCCTCCTGCGCGGCGAGCCCCGTGAAGGCCCGGACGAGCTCCCGCTCGACGGTGGACCAGAACCCGGCCTCCGCGCACTCGGGCGGAAGCGCCTGCCGGACGGCCTCCTTGAGGGAGAGCACCATCACCAGGACGGGGGCGTACTCCTGGAGCCCCCAGCCCCGCACCATCTTCACCACGGTGCTGTCCGGAACGGCCGCCGCGGCCTCCCGTATCGCCTCGAAGTCGAAGTTGACGGTCGCCGGCGCGATCGCCCGCTGGAAGACCCGGTCGATGGACCGGGCCTGGTCGAGATGGTCCGCGCCGACCTCGACGACGGTCCTGAAACTGGCGGCCAAAGCTCCTCCTGTGTGATCTCGATGATCAGGAGGGGTCAGTATGACGAGCGGCCCCCCGCCGGAGCGGGCGGCGTCCGCCGTACGGACGGGGCCGGCTCAGGACCGCTTGCGGGGCTTCCCGCCGGTGCGGCCCCGGCCGGAGCCTCCGGCGCCGCCGGGCTTCCGGGCCGTGGGCCGGCCGGTACGCGCGCCCGCACCCGGCTTCCCGGACCTGGCGGGCTTGCCGGCGCCCTTCTGCTCCTTCGGCTGCTTCTGGCCCTTCTGGGCCTCGGCGCGGCGGCCGCGGGTGCTGTTCACCGTGCGGCCGCGCACGATGCCGATGAACTCCTCCACCAGGTCGGGCGCCTCGTCGGCGGCCGGCCACGACAGGGCCACCCGCGACTGCGCGCCCTCCGTCAGCGTCCGGTAGGTGAGGTCCTTGCGGTGGTGCAGCCGGGCGAGGGACTGGGGCACGGCCAGCAGACCGACACCCGCCGCGACCAGCTCGATCGCGTCGGCGGTCGTCGCGGGGCGTTCGTTCGCCGGGCGGCCCGGCGGGCGCTCCCAGCCGAGGGTGTCGTCGAGCGGGTGCAGGACGAGCTCCTCCGCGAGGTCCTCGGCCGACACCTCCTCGGCCGCCGCGAGCGGGTGGTCCTTGGGGAGGACGACGACCGTCGTCTCCGTGTAGAGCGGGATGGCGCTCAGATCGTCCCCGTCGACCGGGAGCCGGACCAGACCGGCGTCGGCCGCGCCCTCCCGGAGGGCGCCGAAGGCCTCGGCGGGCGTCAGGGAGAGAAGGGTGAGGGGCACGTCGGGCAGCCGCTCGTTCCAGACCCGCACCCACTTCGAGGGGGTCACTCCGGGGACGTACGCCAGCCGGAAGGAGGAGGAGTCCGAGGCGGCGACCACGGGGGAGTCTGAGGGGGAAGCGTCCGAGCCTGTCACCCGGCCAGGTTACCGGTAGCTGCCGTGGTCGGAACCCGGCCGCACGCTCGATACCCTTGACACCATGACGTCGCACCAGAACACCCAGACGATGAAGCCCGCCACCGCGGCGAAGAAGCTGGGTGTGTACCTCGAGGCCACCCCCGCGGAGTTCCAGGAGGGTGTCGTCTCGCGCTCCGAACTGAACGAGCTCCAGACCGATCCGCCCGCCTGGCTCCAGGAGCTCCGGAAGAACGGCCCGCACCCCCGCCCGGTGGTCGCGCAGAAGCTCGGCGTCTCCATCGCCGGTCTCGCGCGCGGCGGCATCACCGAGGCGCTCACCACCGAGCAGATCGACGCCCTCAAGCAGGAGCTCCCCGAGTGGCTGCAGAAGGAGCGCGCCACCCAGGCGGAGGTCCGCAAGGAGACCGTCCGCATCAAGGAGCGCGACGCGGAGCGGGCGCGCCGCGACGAGAACGCCTGATCGTCTCCCCCAGGACCGGCCCCCCGTGACGAGCGGGGGGCCGGTCCTGCTTCGTTTCCGCGGGCCGGTGACCGGCCGCGCGCCCGGTCACCGGCCCGGTCTCCACCGCTCCGCACCGGTGTGGCGTTCGCTCACCGGCCCGCGGGAAAACACCGGTGTGGCGTTCGCGCGGGCGCGGGAGTCATTCCCCCATGAGTGACACGAGTACCGCGTCCGGGCCGCCCGTCGTCGTCGGAGTGGACGGCTCCGAGCACAGTCTCCGGGCCCTGGAGTGGGCCCTGAGCGCCGCCGAGCACCTGGGATCTCCGCTGGTCGTGGCCCATGTGCGCTCCGACGCCCTGCAGCTCGGCGCCGCCCGGATCGCCTCCCTCGGCGGGTCGCCCGAGATTCCCGACGCGGTCGTGACGGCCGTACGGAACGGGGTGGAGGAGCGCGGGCACGGCGTTCCCGTGCGGTACGAGTCCTTGGACGGGTCGGTGACCGACGCCCTGCCGACAGCGGCCCGGGGCGCACGGCTCCTGGTGACCGGTTCCCGTGGCCACGGCGGTTTCGCGAGCCTGCTGCTCGGCTCGACCAGCCGCACCCTCGCCTCGACGGCCCCCTGCCCGCTCGTCGTCGTCCCGCACGAGGCCCGGGCGGCCGTCCTGGAGGGCGGCGCGGAGGCGGGCCGGGTGCTGCTCGGACTGCAGACGGAGGAGACTCCTGACGAGGTGATCGCCTTCGCCTTCGAGGCGGCGCACCACCGGGGCGTCCCCCTGGAGGTGGTGACGGCGTTCCGGGTGCCTCCGCAGCCCAGCGCCCTGATGGTCTCCCCCGCCCCGGCGCTCCAGGTGCCGCCGCCCCTGCCGCTCGCGGACGAGACGGAGGGGCTCGTCCGGGGGGCGGCGCGGGAGCAGGAGGAACGGCTGGTCCCGTTCGCGGCACGGTGGCCGGGGGTCGACCTGCGCCCGGCGGTGGTGCCGGGTGACGCGGCGGGACGCCTGGTGGAGGGCTCGCGGGACGCCGGACTGCTGGTCGTGGGCCGCCATCACCGGCACCGCTTCGGATCGCTGCTGATCGGCTCGGTCGCCCACGCGGTGCTGCACCACGCGCACTGCCCGGTCTCCGTGGTCCCCCCGGCGCTCCCGGCCTGACCGGGGCATCCGGGGGTGGTCACACCGTGTCACCGAGCGCCCCGGGGCGGCCGTGACTAGCGTGGCTCGTAGGAACACGTCATCGAAGCGGAAGTGGGAGTCACCGTCATGGGCGCATCACCCGCAGGCACGCCGATCTGGGCCGACGCGATGTTCAACGACGTCGAGGGCGCCAAGACGTTCTACGGCGACGTGCTCGGCTGGACCTTCGGCGAGTCCTCCTCCGAGTACGGCAACTACACGCAGGCGTACAAGAACGGGAAGGCGGTCGCGGCCGTCGTGCCGCCGATGCCGGGGCAGGACGGCGACATGCCGTCGGCCTGGTGTCTGTACCTCTCCTCCCCCGACGCCGCCGCCACGGCGGAGCGGATCCGGAGCGCGGGCGGCACCGTCCTCATGGAGCCGATGCAGGTCGGCGACTTCGGCACGATGTGCCTCGCGCAGGAGCCGTCGGGTGCCACGTTCGGCGTCTGGCAGCCGGGTGAGCACACGGGCTTCGAGCTGCAGGGCGAGACCGGCTCGTACGCCTGGGCCGAGGTCTTCACCCGGGAGCCGGCGAAGGCCGACCCGTTCTTCACCACGGTCTTCGGATACGGCTCCAAGACGATGCGGGACGGGGAGATGGACTACCGGGTCTTCGACCTCGGTGCCGATCCGGTGCTCGGCCGGATGGTGATGACGACGGAGGACTTCCCGCCGGAGATCCCCTCGTACATCCAGCTGTACTTCGCCGTCGACAACTGCGACAAGGCCGTAGAGGCGGCCGAACGCCTCGGTGGACGGAAGGTGTTCGGGCCGATGGACAGTCCCTTCGGCCGTTTCGCGGCGATCCTGGACCCGCAGGGGGCCGCGTTCGCCGTGATCGACCTCAGGACCACCGTCGGCGACATGCCCGAGTTCACCTGAGCGGTACGGGAGAGCGGAACCGCCCCGGGACCGAGGTCCCGGGGCGGTTCCGTGCGCGTCAGGCGGTGTCGCGGACGGCGATGATGCCGTTGAACACGCCCACGTACGCGGTGCCGTCGGGCCCGAGGGTGATCGGGGCCCAGTTGTTGTCGTACGAGAGGCCGGTGCCGGTGAAGCGGCTGAAGACCCGCCGGCCGGTGCGGAAGTCGACGGCCGTGAGGTACCAGGCGTCGATGCCCAAGGAGTTGGGGCGCTTCTCGTAGAAGTAGAGCAGGCCGTTGGCGGTGGAGAGCTTCGGCACGGTCGAGGGCGAGCGGACGTCGCTCTCCCAGACGGTGTCGCAACCGCTGCCGTCGGCGCGGACGTCGATCCGGGTCGCGCCGCCGACGACGCTCTTGCCGAGGAGGAGCGTGCTCGGGTTCTCGTAGCCGTAGTTGTTCTCGACGACGAGGCTGTTACCCCAGCTGATCAGCGAGTTGTCGGTGGTGGAGGCTCCGGAGCCGAAGACCGGCACCTTGCAGACGAGGCGCTCGGCGGCGGGGACGTCGACGCCCCTGCGGTAGACGAGGACGTTCATCCGGTCGTCGGCGTTGTCGGTGATGGCGACGTACTCGTCACCGGTGCCGAAGAGGTCGGGGGTGGTGCCCGAACCCTGGTTCACCGAACCGGGCTTGGTGCCGGTCCCCCGGTCGTACACCTCGCGCCACCGCACGCGCGGGACCCCGTCGGCGTCGGCCTCGAAGCTGTACAGGGCGTGGTCGGTGACGAGGGAGACGCCGTCCTCGGCGACGGAGAAGGAGTTCTGGATCTCCTCGCCCGCCAGCCGGATCGCGCGGAGCGCGCCCGTGGCGGGGTCGACGGTGCCGACGCGGCCGAGGCGGGTGACCCACCAGATGCGGCCGTCCCAGTCCGGCATGACGGAGGTGACGGGGTCGCAGACGCCGCTGGGGAGGAGGTTGGTCCAGGTGACGCAGTCGTGCGGGACGAGGGAGGTGAGGTCCCAGTCGTTCTCGACGACGAACTCCCAGGCGCCGTCGACCTTCTGGCGGTGGGCGATGCGCTGGATGTGCTGCCGGGAGTCGGCGAGGACGACCCTGTCCTGGTTGTCGAGGTAGAAGTAGGCGCCGCCGGAGGTGTCCTTGAAGATCTTCTCGAAGTCCAGGCGGGTGATGGCCTCGACCGTGGAGGAGCGCTGCGGCAGCTTGTACTCGGCGAGGGTGTCCAGGGTGCCCGGGTCGAGCAGCTTCAGCAGGAAGCCGTTGAAGGTGCCGCACACGGTGACGAGCCGGCCGCCGGAGTCGAAGGTGACGGTGGCGCACTCACCGCCGACGGGGGCGATCTTCTCGCTGTCCACGCGCGGGGCGCGGCCGAGCGGCCCGGGGTAGGGGTGGGTGCCGCTGCCCGCGCCGTCGGCGTGCATCCCGCTGCGCCCGTTGGGGGCGAGGTGCGGGTGCTGGGCGGTGCCCTTGCCGGGCACGGGCCGAGCGGTGCCGGGGGCGCCGTCGTAGTGGTCGACGAGCCGGTGGCCGATGGCGAGCGGTATCTCCTCGGCCTGGGCGACGGGGGCGGCGCCCGCGAGGAGGGTCGCGCTCAGCGCGGCGATCAGCACGAGCGCGCGGGCTCGTCTTGGTGGCGGGGGCGTGGTCACTGCGGCTCCTCGGGTTGCCGGCGTCTGTCGCGCCGACGGCCGACGCTAGGCCCGAGTCCGTGAGATGTACATGCAACTGGCCTGCGTTTCATAGGCAGTTCACGACCGCGCAATGATCACGGCCTGAGGCTGGAGACCACGTCGGCGGTGGCCGCGACCCCGTTGTGGATGGTGGGCGCCATGCTGGTGCCGGCGAGGAAGAAGCCGAGCAGGGCGCAGACGAGCGCGTGGGTCAGTTTGAGCCCGCCGCTCCGCAGGAAGATCACGGCCAGCACCAGCAGCAGCACCAGGACAGAAATGGAAACGGCCATCGCGTTCACGTCCCTCCGTCGCCGCACCGGAATTGCGGCGTTCGGCGGACAGTGTGGCGGAATGGGCGGTCCGTCCGGGCGTATGGCGCGGCGGCCATACGGGTGAGATCCGTCCGGGCTCAGCCGCCGGGTGGTGGGGAGGCGGGGCTCTCCTCGGCGGGCAGGCAGTCCTTCCACTCCACCGTACGGTCGCACCAGCGGCTCAGCAGGACGCGGTCGTGGCCGACGGCGAGGAGGCCGGCGCCGGTGTCGGCCCGGTAGGCCTCGACGGCGGTGACCAGGGCGGCTGTCGTGGAGGCGTCGAGCATCGCGGTCATCTCGTCGCAGATGAGCCAGCGGGGGCGCAGGGCCAGGGCGCGGCCCAGACAGGCGCGTTGGAGCTGACCGTCGCTGACCTCGTGGGGGCGGCGGACGAGGAGGTCGGGGGTGAGGCCGACGGCCGGGGCGAGTTCGGCGAGCCGGGCCGGGGCCTCGGCGCGCCGTCCGGTGGCGCGCAGCGGCTCGACGACGAGGTCGGCGAGGGTGAGCCGGGGGTCGGCGGCGGTGCGGGGCTGTTGGAAGACGACGCCGACGGCGGTGCGGAGTTCGCGCGGGGCGCGGTGGCGCCAGGCGCGGATCTCGGTGCCGTCGAGGACGAGGCGGCCCGCGTGGGGGCGGTGGAGGAGCGCGGCGACCCGGGCGAGGGTGGACTTGCCGCAGCCGCTGGGGCCGAGGAGTCCGACGGACTCGCCGGGGGCGACGGTGAGCGAGGCGCCACGGAAGACGGGGGTGCGGCGGTCGTAGCCGGCGGTGACGGCGTCGAGTTCAAGCACGGGGGCGCTCCGGGTGGTGGCAGGCCACGCCGGCGGTGAACGCGGGTCGGGTGGCGCAGAGTTCGGTGGCCGCGGGGCAGCGCGGGGCGAAGGCGCACCCCTCGGGGAGCGCGGAGAGTTCCGGGGGCATGCCGGGGATCGGGGTGAACCCCCGGTCGGGGAGGGCGTCGAGGAGTCCCCTGGCGTAGGGGTGGCGGGGGCCCGCGGAGCCGAAGAAGCGGTGGGCGGGGGCGATCTCGACGATCCGACCCGCGTACATGACGGCTACGCGGTCGGCGATGCGTTCGGCGGCGGCCAGGTCGTGGGTGATGAGGAGCAGGCCGCGGCCGTCGTCGGCGTGGCGGCGCAGTTCGTCGACGGTGCGGTCGACGAGGTCGCGGTCGAGACCCGTGGTGGGCTCGTCGGCGAGGAGCAGCCGGGCGTCGCCGATGAGGGCGAGGGCGGTGGCGGCGCGCTGGGCGAGGCCGCCGGAGAGTTCGTGCGGGTAGCGGTCGAGGTGTCCGGCGGGGAAGGCGGCCCGTGCGGCGGCGTCCTCGGCGGCCTTCCCGCGGGCCCGGCGGGAGGTGCCGGTGAGGGCGCGGACGGTCTCCTCCAGCTGGGACCGTACGGTGCGGACGGGGGTGAGGTGGGCGGCGGGGCTCTGCGGTACGAGGCCGACGCGGCGGCCCCGTACGGTGCGGGCGAGGGTCCTCTCGTCGGCGGCGAGCAGGTCGACGGCGTCCGCGTCCTTTGTGCCCTCGGGGGGCGCGAGCAGCGCCGTGCCCGAGGTCTCCGCGTTGGCGGGCAGCAGGCCGAGGAGCGCGGAGGCGAGGACGGACTTGCCGCAGCCGCTCTCGCCGACGAGGGCGAGGCACTCGCCCGCCGCGAGGTCGAAGTCGGCGTCGGTGACGGCGGCGACGGTACGGCCGCCCCGGAGCCGGAAGCGGACGGTGAGGTCGCGGACGCTGAGGACGGCGTCCCCGGCCCGCTCGGCGGCGACGGCGTCGAGTGCGCGCAGGACCTTGCGTCCGGGAGCGGGCGGGGCGTTCACAGCATCAGCTCCGATCGACGGCGCGGGTTGAGCCGGTCGCGCCAGACGCCGGCGAGCCCGGCGATGGCGAGGGTCGGCACGATGAGCAGGACGCCGGGGAAGAGGGTCGGCCAGCCGTACCCGGCGAGGAGCGAGGAGCGGGCGTTCTGTACGAGGTTGCCGAGGCTGGCCTGGTGGCTGGGCAGGCCCAGGCCGAGGAAGGACAGCGCGGACTCGTGCCACATGGCGTGCGGGACCATCAGGACGGCGGCGAGTCCGGCCTGCGGCAGGACGGCGGGCAGCAGGTGCCGTACGGTGACGCGCCACCGGGAGGCGCCGCCGGAGACGGCGGCGTCGACGAACGGCCGGGTGCGCAGGGAGAGGACCTCGGAGCGCACGATCCGGGCGGTGGAGAGCCAGTGGGTGACGGCGACGGAGGCGATGACGGGCCAGACGCCGGGCCGGAAGAGGGCCACCACGAAGATGCCGAGGAGCAGGTGCGGCACGGAGGAGAAGGCGTCGACGAGCCGCATGAGGGTGCGGTCGATCCAGCCGCCGAGGGCTCCGGCCGCCGCCCCGACCGCGGTGCCTACGACGGTGGCGACGAGCGCGGCGACGAGTCCCACGAGGAGGGAGACCCGCAGGCCGTAGACGCAGCGCAGGAGGAGGTCGCGGCCGAGGTCGTCGGTGCCGAAGGGGTGGTCCCAGGAGGGCGGGAGGAGTTTCCTGGAGAGGTCGACGGCCTGTTCGTCGAGCTGGACGAACGGCGGCACCACGAGGACGGCCAGGAGGACGACGCCGACGACGACGGCGGAGCTCCAGAGCCGCAGGCGGTGGGTGCGCGGGTCAGCCATCGAAGCCCACCCTCGGGTCGGCGAGTCCGTACAGGAGGTCGGAGAGGAGGTTGCCGAGGAGTACGGCGGCGGTGGCGAGCACCGTGAGCGCGGCGAGGAGCGGGAAGTCGACGGAGGTGGCCGCCGTGACGGTGGCGGCGGCGATGCCGGGCCAGCTGAAGACGGTCTCCACGAGCAGGGCTCCGGTGATCAGCTCGGGGACGCGGGAGCCGACGAGGGTGAGCATGGGCAGCATTCCGGAGCGGAGGGCGTGGCCGGTGAGGACGGTGCGTTCGCGCAGGCCGCGGGCGCGGGCGCCGCGGACGGGGTCCTCGTCGAGGGCGTCGCCGACGCCCTGGCGGACGTAGAGGAAGAACCACGGCAGCTGCGAGAGGCCGAGGACGAGCGCGGGCAGCACGAGGTGGCGGGCGACCTGGTCGAGGGTGACGGTGTCGCTCGCGGTGTCGGTGAGGCCGCCGGCGGGCAGGGCGCCCAGCTGGAGGGCGAAGAACCAGATGGCGAGGAGGCCGAGCCAGAAGGCGGGGGCGGCTTCCAGGGTGTACGCGACGGAGCTGACGGCCCGGTCGACGAGGCCGCCGCGACGGCGTCCGGCGAGGACGCCGAGGAGGGTGCCGAGGACGATGGCGACGAGGAAGGCGGTGACGGCGAGGATGACGGACCAGCCGAGGCGTTCGCCGATGACCTCGGCGACGGGGCGGCGCATGACGGCGGAGTCGCCGAGGTCGCCGGTGAGGGCCGAGGTGAGCCACTCCCACCAGCGGGTGAGGAGGGGCCGGTCGACGCCGAGGTTGGCGCGGAGCTGGTCGAGGTTCTCCTGCGAGGCGGTGAGTCCAGCGGTGCCGGCGTAGGCCTTGACGGGGTCGAACGGGGAGGCTTCGGCGACGGCGAACACCGCGAAGGTGACGCCGAGGAGGACGGGGACGGCGGCCAGGGCGCGCCGTCCCGTCATCCGCGCCATGGCCCCCCAGGGGAGGCGGCGCTTCACTTCTGCGTCGCTCCGGCGGTCTTCGGCTTCCAGCTCTCGACGTTCCACCAGGGGCCGGAGGCGAGGCCGTGGTCGTGCGGCTCGGTCTGGGTGTCGAGGCCGTCCCAGGCGTCGTCGACGACGTAGAGGTGGTCGATGTGGGTGAGGAAGGTGTAGCCGGGGTTCTTCACCAGTTCGCGCTGGACGGTGTCGTACGCGGCACGGCGCTCGGTGAGGTCGTCGGTGCGGCGCCCGTCCTCCAGGGCGCGGTCGACGGCCTTGTTGTCGTACCAGGCCATGTTGTTGAAGCCGTCGCCGGCGAGGGCGGAGTTCAGGAGCAGGTACTGGTCGAAGTCGGGGTCGCCGGGCGACCCGCCGCCCGCGAGGACCGCGTCGGTCTTCATCCGGGGCTCGATGACCTCCCAGGTGCCGGCCTGGGCGGTGATGTCGATGCCGGCCTTCTTGGCGTCGGAGACGTACGCGAGGGCGTGGTCCTGGCGGAGCTTGTCGCCGGAGAGGTACCAGATCGGGAAGGTGGCGCGGACACCGTTCCTGACGCGGACGCCGTCGGGGCCGGGCTTCCAGCCGGCCTCGTCGAGGATCTTCCGCGCGCCGGCGAGGTCGTGGCGGCGCTCGGTGCCCTTCGCGAACCAGGGGCTGTCGGTGGGGACGGGCCCGTAGGCGGGCTTCCCGGCGCCTTCGAGGATCTGGTCGACCATGGCCTGCCGGTCGACGGCCAGGTCGAGGGCGCGCCGGACGGCGGTGTCGCCGGCGACCTTGTTGTGGGTGGGGAGGGTGACCGTACGGTAGTCGTAGGTCTTCGCCTGCCACGTCTTCTTCGTCTTGTCGCCCTTGAACCCGGCCGCGAGGTTGGGCGGCAGGACGGCGCCGTCGAGGTCTCCGGCGCGGAGCCGGGTGGCGCGGACGTCGTCGTCCTTGATGATCGCCATGGTGAACTTCTTCACCGCGGGCACGCCGTTCCAGTAGGTGGGGTTGGCCTTGAAGCTGAGCTTCTCGCCCTTGGACCAGCCGGTGAGGACGTAGGGGCCGGTGCCGATCGGCTTGGTGGTGAAGGCACCGGTGTTGACGTCCTGCTGCGCCGCGACGTGCTCGGGGGCGATGGCGTGGACGGTGCGCTCGGCGAAGGGCGCGTAGGGGTACTTGAGCCGGAAGACGACGGTGTCGTCGCCGACCGCCTCGACGCTCTTGAGGGCGTCGAGCTCGGTGCGGGAGGCGTTGTTCGTCTTCGGGTCGAGGATCGTCCGGTAGGTGAAGACGACGTCCTTCGCCGTGAAGGGGGCGCCGTCGCTGAAGGTGACGCCCTTGCGGAGGGTGTACGTGTAGGTGAGGCCGCCGTCGCCGATCCGCGGCAGCTCGCTCGCGAGCGCCGGCTGGAGCTTCATGTCGGCGTCGAAGGCGAGGAGCCCGTCGAAGATCTTGGAGTTGCCGTCCTTGCCGTAGCCGAGGAGCGGGCTGAGGGTCTCCGGCTCGTAGGCGATGCCGACGACCGCGGAATCCTTGGGTCCGCCGGTGCCCCCGGCGGTGGAGCCGGGGTTCGAGCAGGCCGCCGCCGCGAGGGCCAGGGCCCCCGTGAGCGTCGCGGCGGCCGTGCCGCGGAGGAATCGGGCGGTCATCGTGTCCACACCCCTTTTGGAGATCAACTGTTATTGCGAAGAGATTGCAATTAAACAGTATGTAAAGGGGTGTGGACGCGGCGGCCCCTTACACGGGGGGCGCCAGGCCGACGAGGGCGGCGATCGCGTCCTGATGCCGGCCCGCCGAACCCAGGGCGATCTGGTCGGACTTGGCCCGCTTCAGGGCCAGATGGGCGGGGTGCTCCCACGTCATCCCGATCCCGCCGTGCAGCTGGACGCACTCCTCGGCGGCCCGGACGGCCACCTTGGAGCAGTACGCCTGCGCGACGGCGACGGTCAGCGGGGCGTCCGCGCTCCCGGTGGCCAGCGCGTCGGCCGCGGCCCGGGCGGCCGCCCGGGCCCCGACGAGGTCCAGCCAGAGCTGGGCCATGCGGTGCTTGAGGGCCTGGAAGGAGCCGACCGGGCGGTTGAACTGGTGGCGCTCGCGGGTGTACCGGACGGTCTCCTCCAGGCACCACTCGGCGAGACCGAGCTGCTCGGAGGCGAGGAGTCCGGCCCCGGAGAGGAGTCCGCGCCGGACCGCCGCGCGGGAGGCCTCGGGCCCCGCGAGCCGGGTGCCGCTCCCGGCCCCGGTGGTGACCGTGGCGAGCGGACGGGTGAGGTCGAGCGGGGTCCGCGGCTCGACGGTCGCCTCCCCCGCGGGTACGGCGTACAGGCCGTCGGCGCGGGGGACGAGGAACACGTCGGCGGCGGTGGCGTCGGCGACCCCGGACGCGGAGGGACCTGTCGCCGCGTCGGCGTCGGGTGCGGTCGACAGCGGTACGGCGAGGACCGCGACCGTACGGCCGCTCGCGAGGTCCGCGAGCAGCGCGGCCGTCTCGTCGCTCTCCCCCGCCAGGGCGAGCAGGGTCTCGGTGGCCACCACCGCGCTCGTCAGGTACGGCAGCGGGGTCACCGCGCGGCCGAGCTCCTCCAGGACGACGGCGGCCTCGCGGTGGCTCGCGCCCTGACCGCCGAGCTTCTCGGGAACGAGGAGGCCGGCCGCTCCGATGTCGGCCGCGAGCGACTTCCACAGGCCGGGGACGTACGGGCTGTCCGTCTCGATCCGGCCGAGGAGGGTCTGGTGGCCGGCCCGGTCGGCGAGCAGGGCGCGGACGGCCGCGCGCAGGTCGTCCTCGGTCTCCGAGTAGAGGAGGTCGAGGGGCTGTTCCGTCTGTTCCGTCTGTTCCGTCTGTTCCGTCTGTTCCGTCTGTTCCGTCATCGGGCGAGGTCCTTCCAGGCGACGTCCTTGTCGTTGCGGGGCTCGGGCGGCAGGCCCAGGACCCGCTCGGCGACGATGTTGAGCAGCACCTCGCTGGTCCCGCCCTCGATCGAGTTGCCCTTGGACCGCAGATAGCGGTAGCCGGCGTCGCGGCCGGTGAAGTCGACCAGGTCGGGGCGGCGCATCTCCCACTCCCCGTACAACAGGCCCTCGTCACCGAGGAGTTCGACCTCCAGGCCGCTGATGGCCTGGTTGAGGCGGGCGAAGGCGAGCTTCATCGCGCTGCCCTCGGGGCCGGGCCGGCCCGCGACGAGCTGCTGACGGAGCCGTTCCCCGGAGAGCCTGGCCACCTCGGCGTCGACCCAGAGGTCGAGGAGGCGCCGGTGGAGGTCGTGGGTGCGCAGCTCGGGGCGCTCGCGCCAGGTCGTGGCGGCCTTCCCGATCATGCCGCCCTCGCGGGGGATGCGGGCGCCGCCGATGGAGACCCGCTCGTTCATGAGGGTGGTCTGGGCGACCCGCCAGCCGTCGCCGACCTCGCCGAGGCGGTGGGCGTCGGGGATGCGGACCCCGGTGAGGAAGACCTCGTTGAACTCGGCCTCGCCGGTGATCTGGCGCAGCGGCCGGACCTCCACACCGGGGGCCGTCATGTCGCAGACGAAGTAGGTGATGCCCCGGTGCTTGGGGGCGTCGGGGTCGGTGCGGGCGATGAGGATGGCCCAGCGGGCCGTGTGGGCGCTGGAGGTCCACACCTTCTGCCCGTCGACCACCCAGTCCTCGCCGTCGCGGACGGCGCGGGTGGCGAGCGCGGCGAGGTCGGAGCCCGCGCCGGGCTCGCTGAAGAGCTGGCACCACACCTCCTCGCCGACCCAGAGGGGCCGCAGGAAGCGCCGCCTGACCTCCTCGGAGCCGTGGGCGAGGACGGTGGGGGCGGCCATGCCGAGGCCGATGCCGATCTTGCGCGGGTCGTTGTCGGACGCTCCGGCGGCGGCGAGTTCGGCGTCGACGACGGTCTGGAGGGCGCGGGGCGCGTCGAGCCCGCCGAG
Organism: Streptomyces sp. Qhu_M48; assembly: GCF_051305195.1. NCBI lineage: Bacteria > Bacillati > Actinomycetota > Actinomycetes > Kitasatosporales > Streptomycetaceae > Streptomyces > Streptomyces sp. Qhu_M48. The sequence goes on from NZ_CP195432.1 coordinate 4,778,674, forward strand.
GCCGACCGGGTAGTGCACCCAGGCGAGTCCGGCGTCGAAGCGGGCGCGCAGGAAGTCGGTGCGGTCGGTGGTGGCCGGCGGGTGGTCGGCCAGCAATGCCCTTGTGAGGGAGCGGAGTTCGTCGGCGTCGGTCATGCGTGGGCCCCTTCCGGGAGGACGACGAGGCGCCCGGTGGTGGTGCCGTCGGCGACCCGCTGGACGGCGTCCGCGGCGCCGGCGAAGGGGACGCGCTCACCGATGAGCGGCTTGATGAGGCCCTTGGCGGCGTAGGCCGTGAGGGTCTCGTGGCAGCGCCCGATCGAGGCAGGGTCCTTCGCCGCGTACAGGCCCCAGTGGAGGCCGAGGACCGAGTAGTTCTTCACCAGGGCGTGGTTGAGGGCGGGCGCGGGGACGGTGCCGCTCGCGAAGCCGACGACCACGATCCGGCCCTCGAAGGCGACGCACTTGGCGGACTGCTGGTAGGCCTCGCCGCCGACCGGGTCGTAGATCACGTCGGCGCCCCGGCCGCCGGTCGCGGCCTTGACGGCGGCGACGACGTCCTCCGCTCGCCGGTCGACGACCACGTCGCAGCCGAGCGCGCGGGCGACGGCGGCCTTCTCCGGTCCGCCGACGACCCCGATGACGGTGGCGCCGGCGGCCTTGCCGAGCTGGACGGCGGCGCTGCCGACGCCGCCGGCGGCCGCGTGGACCAGGAGGGTCTCGCCCTCCTGGAGGGCGGCACGGCGGTGCAGGCCGAACCAGCCGGTCTGGTAGCCGATGTGGAGGGCGGCGGCCTCGGCGTCGTCGAGCGACTCGGGGGCGGGGAGCAGTCCGGCGGCGTCGGCGAGCACGTGCTCGGCGAAGCCGCCGTGCGGGAGGGCCGCGGTGGTGATGACCCTGCGGCCGTCCTCGGTCTCCGCGCAGACCTCGACGCCGGGGGTGAAGGGCAGCGGGGGGCGTACCTGGTAGTGGCCGCGGCACAGGAGGGCGTCGGGGAAGTTGACGTTCGCGGCGCGGACCCTGAGGAGGACCTGGCCGTCGCCGGGTGTGGGTGGTGCCACCTCCTCGCGGCGCATCACCGCGGCCGGTTCCCCGTTCTCGTACACACGCCATGCCTGCATCCGGAAGCCTCCTCCGTACCGAGTGGTCGGTGGCATACTAAGCGGTCGCTTGCCCCGGGGGAACCGGTCGGCCGGACTTCTTCGGACAGTGGACCCGCCGCGCCGGTCCGGTCCGCGCGTCAGCCGGACTTCTTCGGGCGGGCCCGGACGTGCATCCGCTCCCCCTGCGGGCCGAAGAGGCTCAGGAACTCCACCGGCCCGTCGGCCGTCGGCCCGAACCAGTGCGGGACGCGCGTGTCGAACTCGGCCGCCTCGCCGGCCCCGAGGACGACGTCGTGCTCCCCGAGGACGAGCCGGAGCCTCCCCGAGAGCACGTACAGCCACTCGTAGCCCTCGTGGACGCGCGGCTCCGGGTCCTCCTGCGGCTTCTCCTGGATCACCTTGTACGCCTGGAGGCCGCCGGGCTGCCGGGTCAGCGGGTACATCGTGCGGCCGTGGCGCACGATCGGCTTGGCGCGGACCCGGGGGTCGCCCGTCGCGGGGGCGCCGACCAGCTCGTCGAGCGGGACCTGGTGGGCGCGGGCGAGCGGCAGGAGCAGTTCGAGGCTGGGCCTGCGCTGCCCGGACTCCAGCCGGGAGAGGGTGCTCACGGAGATGCCGGTGGCGGCGGACAGCTCGGCCAGCGTCACCCCGCGGTCGCGGCGGACCCGGCGGAGCCGGGGGCCGACCTCGTTCAGGACGGCGTCGATGCGATCGTCTTCGGTCATGCGTCCAGTGTTGCAGAAATGGCAAGATTGCTTGCCGGATCCACCGGATCCGGGCGACGCTCGGCCCATGAACGCACATCTGAAGGCAGAGCGGGACAGCACCTCCGCGTACGAGGCGGTGGTGGTCGGCGGCGGCGCGGCCGGCCTCAGCGCCGCCCTGGTCCTGGGCCGGTCACTGCGCCGGACCCTGGTCGTCGACGCCGGCCGGCCGCGCAACGCCCCCGCCGCCCACATGCAGGGCGTCCTGTCCCGGGACGGTATGAGCCCGGCCGGCTTCCTGGCGGCGGGACGGGCCGAGATCGCCGGGTACGGGGTCGAGCACCGGACCGGCGAGGTGACGGGCGCGGCACCGGACGGGAACGGCGGCTTCGTCGTCACGCTGGCCGACGGCGCCTCGGTCGGCGCGCGGCGGCTCGTCGTCACCACCGGACTCGTCGACGAGCTGCCCGCGATCGACGGCCTCGCCGAGCGGTGGGGGCGGGACGTGCTGCACTGCCCGTACTGCCACGGCTGGGAGGTCCGCGACCAGGCCTTCGGCGTCATCGCCCACCCGGCCATGCCCGCGCACCAGGCACTGATGGTCGCGCACTGGTCGAAGGACGTGACCCTGTTCCTGCACACCGCCGGTGAGCCGTCCGAGCACGACGCGGCCCTCCTCGACGCGGCGGGCGTCCGCGTCGTGCGGGGCGAGGTGGCCGGTCTCGCGGTGGAGGACGACCGGCTGACCGGGGTGCGGCTCGCCGACGGCCGGACCGTGGCCCGCTCGGTGGTCTTCGCCGCGGCCTCGCGCCTCGCGGCCCGGGACGGGGTGCTGCGGCAGCTGGGCGCGGAGCTGCGGACGACCCCGTTCGGCGAGTTCGTGGCGGTGGACGAGACGGGCCGGACGAGCGTGCCCGGCGTGTGGGCGGCCGGGAACGTGACGGGACCGCAGGAACAGGTGGCCAACGCGGTGAGCCGGGGCTACCGGGCCGGTGTCGCGCTCAACAGCGAGCTGCTCCTCGGCGACCTGGAGGCGAAGGCGGCCGGTCGGATGAACCCCGGCGGCTGCGGCTGCGCCGCCCGAACCGAGGGGCGAGGATCGGTCATGGCGGCCGGAAGCCCGAGGGACCGGCGGCGCGCGCGGCTCCCCCGCCCCCGGCCGACCGCCTCCCGGCCGCCCGGGCCGGGCCGGCGAGGGCACCGCGCGGCCACAGCCACGGACGACGGAAGGACGGGCACCTCCCATGCTCGGTACGCAGTTCACCACGGGTTCTCCCTGCTGGATCGATCTCGGCAGTCCCGACACCGGGGCGGCGGCCGCCTTCTACGGCGCCGTCTTCGGCTGGGAGTTCCGCTCCGCCGGGCCCGACACAGGGGGCTACGGCTTCTTCCAGCAGGACGGCCGCACGGTCGCCGCCCTCGGCCCGCTCACCGAGGAGGGCGCGGACAGCGCCTGGACCGTGTACTTCCAGACCCCGGACGCCGAGGCCGCGCAGCACGCCGCCGAGGCGGCGGGCGGCTCCGTGCGCGTCGCGGCGCTCGACGTCATGGACGCGGGCCGCATGGCAGCCCTCACCGACCCGGGCGGCGCGCGCTTCGCCGTCTGGCAGCCCGGCGCCAACAAGGGCCTCGAACGGACCTCGTCGACGAACACCCTGGTCTGGGCGGAGCTGCACGTCGCCGACCCGGAGGCCGTCCTCGGTTTCTACCGGACCCTGTTCGGCTGGCGGTGGGCCGCGATGGAGGCGCCCGGGATGAAGTACCGGGTCCTCTCCACCGCCGAGGGGGACCAGGAGGACGCCACCTTCGGCGGCGCCGCCGAGTTCCTGGACGACGGCGACGTCCCGCGCTGGATCCCGTACTTCGACGTCGAGGACGCGGACGCCGTCGCGGCCTCGGCCCAGGGCAACGGCGGTTCGGTCCTGATGCCCGCGGCCGACGTCCCGGACGTGGGCCGGATCGCCTGGCTGGCGGACCCCTTCGGCGCGCCCTTCGCGGTGCTGAAGCCCGCGCCGATGGGCTGACCGCACGGCCGACGGTCCGGTCCCCGGTCCGTCAGCGTGCGAAGAGTTCGAAGGTCACCGCCGCGCGGCCGCCGAAGCGGGCGGACGCGCGGCCCGTCGCCGCCGTGAGGAAGGACCGGACGTACTGCTCCGGGTCCTCGTCCGTCAGCGCCTCGATGTACGCGCGGTGGCAGAGCAGCGAGCGGATCGCGCGGTCCAGGCCCGGGGCCGCGTCGACCGCGTGCGTCGGGGTGCTGGAGGCGGCGACCGCGACCCAGCGCACCCCGTTCCAGGGCTCCAGGCCCTGGTCGGCGAGCTCGGGGAAGATCCAGCGGTTCCCGGCGTCGGCGGCCGCGTCGAGCGTGGCCCGTCCGACGGCCAGGTGGTCGGGGGTGTTCCAGGGGGCGCCGGGGCCGTCGCCCCAGGTGTCGCGGTGGTTGAGCGTGACGACGAGTTCCGGGCGGTGGCGGCGGATCGCGGCCGCGATGTCACGGCGCAGCCCCAGCCCGTACTCGATGATCCCGTCCCGGTGGTCGAGGAACTCGACCGTGTCCACCCCGACGACGGCGGCGCTGTCCCGCTGCTCCCGCTCGCGCAGCGGACCGCAGACGTCCGGGGCGAGGGTGTCGATCCCCGCCTCCCCACGGGTGGCGAGGACGTAGACCACCTCCTTGCCCGCGTCCGTCCACCCGGCGACGGCGGCCGCGCAGCCGTACTCCAGGTCGTCGGGGTGGGCGACGACGGCGAGGGCGCGCCGCCAGTCGCCGGGCATCTCCGCGAGGTCCGTGACACCGGTTTCGATCATGACCGCAGGATACGGGCCGCCTCCTCGGCCGTCGGGCGGAACGCACCGGAGAGGATCACCGAACGCGAGACGTTCCGGGGCCGGTCGGGGTTGAGACCGCGCCGGTTCGCGAGGGCGACCGCGAGCCGCTGCGCGCGGACGAGCGCGGCCACCGGATCGATCGCGTCGGCGGCGAACAGCGCGCCCGTGGACTCCACTTCGTCCTTGAGTCCCGAGGGCGCGGGGCCCAGGCACCAGACGAGGCTGGACCGGTCGCTGATGCTGATCGGACCGTGGCGGTACTCCATCGCCGCGTACGACTCCGTCCAGGCGCGGGCCACTTCGCGGAGCTTGAGGGCCGCCTCGTCGGCGAGTCCGACGGTCCAGCCGGTGCCGAGGAAGGTGAACTGGCCGCGCCGCTCCCAGGCGGCCGGCAGCCGCTCGTACAGGACGAGTTCGGCGTCGGCGATCGCCGGACCGAGGTCCACCCCGAGCCCGGCGCGCAGGAGTTGGAGGGCGGTGGTCGCGAACCGGGTCTGGACGACGGAGCGTTCGTCGGCGAAGCCGAGGTCGACGACGCGGTCCGCGAGCCGTCCGGCGGGACTGTCGGGGACGCCGGTGAGGGCGACGGTCGGGATGTTCCCCGCCGCGCGGGCGAGCAGGTTCACGACCTCCGTGGTGGTGCCGGACCGGGTGAGGGCGACGATCCGGTCGTAACCGCGCCCGAGCGGTGTGGAGTCGGAGGCGGGGAAGGCGTCGGTCTCGCCCGCGCCGAGGGACTCGCGCAGCGCCGCGTAGGCGCGGGCGATGAAGTACGAGGTGCCGCAGCCGACCACCGCCACGCGCTCGCCTCCGGCCGGCAGCCGGCCGCCGTCGCGCGCGGCGATCTCGGCGGCGCGGCGCCAGCAGTCGGGCTGGCCGGCGATCTCCGCGCTGACGTGGGTGCTCATGTCCGGTTCCTCTCCTCGGAGGGTCCCCTCGCGGGGCCCGGTCCGAGTTCTACCGGTGTCCGTCGGAAGCACTCCATGAGCAATGGGTGCTCATCGCTTGGACTTTCGCGCGCCGTCCGTCCCCTGACCGCCCCCGGCGCCGGGGCCGCCCGCCGTCCCGGGTCCGCCCTCCGTTCCCCGTCCGCCGCCGCAGGAGGCGCGGACGACGAGCCGGGGGCGGAGCTGCACCTGGTGCAGCGGGGCGGCCTCGCCCTCGGCGAGGCGCCGGAGCAGGATCTGCGCGGCGAGCCGGCCGAGCTGGTACTTGTGCGGCGAGACGGCGGTCAACGGGATCTCCGCGACATCGGCGAACTCGTTGTCGTAGCTGATCAGGGCGAGGTCGCCCGGGACCCGCACTCCGGCGCGGCGCGCGGCCCCGAGCATCAGCGCGGCCTCCCGGTCGCCGAAGCAGAGCGCGGCCGTGACACCGGCGGCCCGCAGCGCGGTGAGGGCGCGGTCGGCGCGGTCCGGGTCCCAGCGGGCCATCACGTCCCGCTCGTACGCCGATGCCCCGGGCAGCCCGAGGTCGGCGACGGCGCGGGCGAAGCCGGACTCGATGGGCGCGGTGGTGGGCGCGTCGGTACGGGCGACGAGTCCGAGGCGCTCGTGGCCGAGGGCCCGCAGATGGCGCACGGCGTCGTAGGCGCCGCCCTCGTGGTCGGTGCAGACGTGCTCGGTGGGGTCGCCGGGGCCGTACGCGGCCAGTCGGCGCTCGACGAGGACGGCGGGGACGGGCAGGGCGAGCAGTTCCTCGGCGCGCCGTCCGGGGTCGGCGGCGGTGTGCAGGCCGGGGACGAGGAGGAGTCCGTGGACGCCGGCCGAGAGCAGGCGTTCGAGGGCGGCGTCCTCCTCGTCGGGGTCGTAGTGGGAGCAGGCGAGGACGAGCCGGGCGCCGGCCCGCGCGAGTTCCTTCTCGATGCCCTGGAGGACCCTCGGGTAGTAGAAGGTGGTGTCGGGGACGAGGACGCCGACGATCCGCTGTCCGACGGTCCGTTCGGGGCGGTGGGCGGCGAACGTGCCCGCGCCCTGGCGGCGTTCGACCAGGCCGAGGCCGACGAGGTCCTCGTAGGCGCGGCGGACGGTGGTCACCGACACGCCCGTCTCGGTGGCGAGGGCGCGTTCGGTGGGGAGTTTGCTGCCGGGCGGCCAGGTGCCGTCGAGGATGCCGCGCCGCAGTTCGGCCGTGAGGGCCCGGAACTTCAGCTCCCGGCCGGACGCCGGTGTCTCGCGTCCCGTCATCCGGACCCCCTCGTGCTCGCGGCGCGCCCCTGCGCGTCGGGGGCGCGCCGCATCCTATGCGGGAGCCGTCAGATCTCGTCCCGGGCGAGGGCGAGCAGCCGGTCGAGGACGCGCGGTCCCCCCGCCCGTACGCCGTCGTGCTCGAACTCGTCGGTCACCCAGGTGCGCAGGCCGCGGATGGCGCGCGCGGTGTCGAGGGAGTGGGCGGTGTCGACGTACATGTCGTCGTGGTAGACGGCGGCGGCGACCGGGACCCGGTTGGCGGCGAGGCGGTCGGCGTCGTAGAGCGGGGCCCAGTCGGTGCGGGCGGCGAGGAGTTCGGCGGTCTCGCGGAGCGGGCGCAGGGCGGGGTCGGTGGTGAAGTGCCAGGGGTGGATCGTCTCGCCGGTGAAGAGGAGCGGGCTGCCCCCGGCGAGGGCGGTGCGGGCGTCGAACGCGGGGTGCTCGGCCCGGACGCGTTCGGCCGCCCAGTCGGTGGGGCCCTGCCCCTGGGCGTAGATGGCCTCGTGGAGCAGGGCGTACAGCGGGTGCCCCGCGAACGACAGGTGGGCCTGGACCTGCTCCAGGAAGGCGTCGGCGAGGGCGGGTCCGCCCGGGGTGGGGACGAACGCGCTCTCCAGGAGCAGGTGGAGCTGGTGGGTGCCGTCGCCGGAGCCGAGGAGGATGCCGAGGGACTGGAAGGCCTCGGGGGTGAGCGGGCCGCCGCCGGGGAGGGTGACCTCGTGGTCGAGGAGGTGGGCGGCGACGGCGCGGGCCCGTTCGGCGTCCTGCGGGTAGCGGGCGAAGTGGGCCTCGTTCTTGCGCAGGACACGGGGGAAGGCGGCGCGGTAGACCTCGTCGGCGGTGGCGTCCAGGGAGGGCAGGCCGCCGGTGATCAGGACCCGTTCCAGGCCCTGGGGGGCGGTGGAGAGGTAGTGGGTGGCGCAGAAGCCGCCGAAGCTCTGGCCGAGGACGGTCCAGGGGGCGCCGCCGGTGAGCCGGCGCCGGATGGTCTCGCAGTCCTTGACGATGGAGTCGGCGCGGAAGTGGGCGAGGTAGTCGGCCTGCTCGGCCGGGGTGCCGCGGAGCGGCAGGGTCTGGCGGTTGGCGGGGGTGGAGCGCCCGGTGCCGCGCTGGTCGAGGAGGAGGACGCGGAACTCCTTGACGGCCCGGCCGAGCCAGGCCTGCGGGCCGATGAAGCGGCGGGCGCCGAAGCCGGGGCCGCCCTCCAGGTAGACCAGCCAGGGGAGCCGTTCCGGGTCCGCTCCGGCGTGGCCGCTCGCGACGACCTCTCGGCCGAAGACCTCGATCCGCTCGCCGTCGGGCCGGGCGTGGTCGAGGGGGACGGGGAAGCGGTGGTCGGTGAGGACGAGTCCCGGCTGCCGGTAGGTGGTCACGCTGTTCCTGCTCCTGTTCGGTACGCCCCCGCGAGGACAGTGGATCACACGGCGGGGGCGTACCGGAGGCGGGGCGCCTCAGGGGTCCGGAGTGTCAGCGGGCCCTGGGGGTGGGGCGGTCGGGCCGGGGTGTCAGGAGGTCGGGAAGGCGTCCGCGGTCCTGACGCGGTCCCGGATCCAGACGCCGGCGGGCTTCAGGGAGGCGGTTCCGGTCCAGGTGCCGCCGGCGGCGCAGGTGCCGGACTTGAAGACGGCGCCGCTGCGCTCGTCGTCGGAGAAGTTCCAGTTGACCCAGCTGATCTTCTTCGCGGCCATGAGGTCGAGGAAGCGCTGGCTCATGGCGAAGTCGTTCGCGCCCTCGCCGGCGTAGTTCTGCGTGCCGAACTCGGTGACGAAGACGGGCAGCTTGTCGGCGGCGCGGGAGAGCGTGTTCAGGTACTCGTCGCGGTGCGAGGAGGCGTAGAAGTGGAAGGTGTACATGATGTTGGTGGCGTTCACCGGGTTGGACACGACCTCGGACTCGTTCGCGCCCTCGGAGACGCCGAACGAGGACCACGCGCGCGTCCCGACGAGGATCGGGGTCTCGGCGTCCTTGGCGCGGATGACCGGGATGAGCTGCTCGGCGTAGCTCTTGATGCGGGACCAGGCGACGCCGCTGGGCTCGTTGGCGATCTCGTAGAGCAGGTTGGTCTTGGCGCCGTGGCGCTGGGCGATCTCGGTGAAGAAGGTCTTGGCGCGGGCGAGGTTGTGGTGCGGGTCGCCCGGGTCGAGCATGTGCCAGTCGACGATCACGTACAGGCCGCGCGCGGTGGCCTGCTCGATGAGGGAGTGGGCGAGGTCGGTGTACTTGCGCGGGTCGGTCTCGTATCCCCCCTCCTGGACGTAGGTGGAGACGCGCAGGACGTCGGCGTTCCAGTCCTTGGCGAGGGCGTCGAGCGAGCCGCCGGTCAGGCACTGGCCGTACCACTGGGTGCCGTGGCTGGACATGCCGCGCAGCTGGATCGGCTTGTTGTACTGGTTGCAGAGCTTGGTGCCGCAGACCCTCAGCTGGCCGTTGATCGCGGCCGGGGTGCTGCCGGTGGTCGGCGGGGTGGTGGCGCTGTCGACGGCGAGGTGGTCGACGTTGGGGCCGCCGTCGGCGGTGGTGGCGGTGGCGCGGACGGTGTTGGCGCCGGCCTTGAGGGTGGTGGTGACGGTGGTGGTCGCCCAGGTGGTCCAGGCGCCGGTGCCGGCGAAGGACCTGCCCGCGGCGACGACGGCGCCGTTGACGGCGATGTCCATGGGGCGGTTGTTGGTGCTGCCGTTGGCGTAGCGCAGGGTGAGCGTCGCGGGGCCCGCCTGTGCGGCGTTGACGTTCCACTGGACGTGACTTCCGGTGGCGTTGTCGTAGTTGACGAACCCGTTCCCGGTGAAGCCGGTGTGGTTGGACTCGACGAGGCCCCTCGAGACGGTGGCCGTCTCCGCCTCGTGGGTGACGGGGGCGGCGCTCGCCGTGGGAGGCGCCGTGGCGAGGCCGAGGAGCAGGGCGCCGAGGGCGGTGCCGGCGACACCGAGGCGCCGGAGGCCGGGGCGGATGCGGGGGCGTGCGGATCGTGCCGAAGTCATGGGGGTCTCCATGGAACGACGAACGGGGGATGGGGTGGTGGGGTCCTGCTGGACTGGACCTGGGCTGGACTGGCAGGAAACTTTCCTAACAGATGAATAGCAGGGCCCTGAACCCCCTTGCAAGGGTCATGACAAGAGACGCTGTTCAGCGGGCTGACGGCGCGGCCCGCCGACGTCAGCCGGGGACGAGCCCCTTCTCCACGAGATAGTTCCGCGCCACGTCCTCCGGGAGCCGCCGCCAGCTGTCCACCTGTTCGTTCAGATGCGCCAGATCGGCCGTGGTCAGGACCGCGTTGAGCCGCGCGAGCGCGCGGGTGACGCCCTCGCTCCCGGCGCGGGCGCGGTTGACGACGGGGACAATGAAGTCCGCGTTCTGGAGATGTCTGTCGTCGGCGAGCAGGACGAGCCCGAACTCGTCGAGCGTGGCGTCGGTCGTCGTGGTCAGCACCAGCTGGTCCTGGCCGTTCTGGACGGCCTGCTTGGCCGGGGTGGTGCCGACGCCCTTGGGGTCGACGGCGGTCACGTCGATGCCGTAGACCTTCCTCAGACCGGGGGCGCAGTACGGCCGCCGGACGCATTCGTCCCCGGCCGCGAGCCGCACGGGAAGACCGGTCGCGCCGAGGTCGCTGAGCGTCTTCAGCCGGTGCTCGGCGGCGAAGTCGGCGGTCACGGCGAAGGCGTTCTGGTCGACCGCACGGCCCGCGTCCAGGACGGTGAGTCCGCGCGGTCCCGCGAGCGCCCGGAGCGCCGTCATGGTCGCGGCCAGGTCGGGCGAGCCGACGGGCGGCGCGTCCGCGCCGTTGACCTTGGCGTTCAGCCAGTCGGCGAAGGTCGCCGCGTACTCCGGCACGACATCGATCTGGCCGCGCTCCAGGGCCGGTTCGTACAGCTCGCGGTTGGTGACGGAGAGGATCTTCGTCCGGTATCCGGCCTTCTGGAGCAGCAGGGCGTACATCTGCGCCAGCAGGTCGCTCTCGGTGAATCCGGCCGAGCCGACGGTCAGGTCGCGGCTGTCGCCCGGCGGGGCCGTGACCGCGTCGCGGTCCTCCAGCGACGGGCCGGCCGCGCAGCCGCCGAGACCGGCACAGACCGCGAGCAGCGGGCCGAGGGCGGCGAGGAGCGCGCGGGGACGCCGCCCGTTCACCCGCCGCTCCCCCGCCCCGCGGCGGGCGCCAGCCGCTGGACGGCCTCGAAGACCCCCTCCACCAGGAGCGCGAGGACCGCGACGAGACAGGCCCCGGCGACGACCTGCGGGGTGGAGGCGAGATTGAACCCGGCGGTGATGATCCGGCCGAGCCCGCCGCCCCCGGCGAGCGCGGCCACGGTGGCGGTGGCGACGAGCTGGACGGCGGCGATCCGCACACCGGTGAGGATCAACGGCAGCGCGAGCGGCAGTTCGACCCGGACGAGGGTCTGGCCGCCCGTCATGCCCATGCCCCGGGCGGCCCGGACGACATCGGCGTCGACTCCCCGTATCCCCACGTACGCGTTGGTCAGCAGCGGGGGCACGGCGAACAGCACCAGGGCGATGATCGTCGGCCAGTCGCCGTACGAACCGATCGGGCTGAGCAGGAGCAGCACGAGGACGGCGAAGGTGGGGACGGCCCGGCCGGCGTTGGAGAGGTTCACGGCGAGCGCGCCGCCCCTGCCGAGATGGCCGAGGACGAGCGCGACCGGCAGCGCGACCGCACAGCTGATGACGAGGGAGACGGCGGTGAGGTACAGGTGCTCGCCGAGCCGGTGCCAGACGCCGTTCTCGCCGGACCAGTGGGCGGAGGTGGTGAGCCAGGACCAGGCCTCGGCGAGGGTCGTCACGCGGCCCGCCCGCGGGTCCAGGGGGTGAGCAGGCGTTGCGCGCCGAGGAGGAGCAGGTCGGCGGCGACGGCGATGAGGACGCAGAGCACGGAGGCGGTGAGGACCTGCGCCTTGAAGTACGTGTTCATCCCGGAGTAGATGAGGTTGCCGAGGCCGCCGTGGCCCACGATCGCGCCGATCGTCACGAGGGAGACGGCGGACACGGCGGCGATCCGCAGCCCGGCCATCGCCGCGGGCAGCGCGAGCGGCAGCTCGACGGCGAGGAGGAGCCGGACCGGCCCGTACCCCATGCCGCGCGCCGCCTGCCGGGTCTCCTCGGGGACGGCGCGGAGCCCGGCGAGGATGTTGCGGACGAGGAGCGTGAGGGAGTACAGGACGAGGCCCGCCACGACCAGCGCGCCGGAGAGTCCGTACACGGGCAGGAGCAGCGAGAACATCGCGAGCGCCGGGATCGTGTACAGGAGGGTCGTGACCCCGAGGACGGGAGCCGCCGCCCAGCCCCAGCGGCGGGCGGCGACCGCGAGGGGAAGCGCCAGCACCAGGCCGAGGGCGACGGAGACTCCGGCCAGCTGGACGTGCTGCACGACGGCGTCGGCGAGGATCTGGCTCCGGGTGGAGAGATAGGCGCCGCAGATCCACTCGTTGCGGGCGAGGCAGTCGTCGGGCGGCGCGATCACCCTCCCATTCGAGGCGGTACGGGCCCGCCGCGCACCCGGGCCGGTCCGTTCGGGTCGGTCCGCCCGGTCCGTACGGGCCGACGCAGTCCGTCGGCGGCGACCCGCGTCCGGGTCCGTCAGCCGTCGGTCTGGAGGACCGACAGGACGTTGCCCGCCGGGTCCGTGAACCACGCGACGGCCGGTCCGCCCTCGACCCGCACGATGCCCTTCTCGTCGGCCTCGAATCCCTCGTAGCGCTCCAGGGTCACTCCGCGCCCCGTCAGCTCGTCGACGGCCCGGTCGATGTCGTCGACCTCGAAGTTGAGGATCGTGAAGGTCGCGGGAGTGTGGTCGTCCTTGGGGTAGACGAAGACCCGGGTCCCGCCGGCCAGGGTGAGGAACAGCATCCGCATGTCGTCCTGGCCCTCGTCCCGCACCTTCAGACCGAGGGTCTCGCCGTAGAAGCGGCGGGCGGCGTCGAGGTCGTCGACCGAGAAACCGCTGAACGCAGAGGTTGAGCCGAACATGACGTGCTCCCTTCCGGCGCCCCTGAGGGGGCGCCCCTTCCAGGATCCGCCGACTGTCCGCACTCCGCCGCTCGCCGCTCCCGCCGCCCCTCCGGGCGCGGGCGCTCAGGGCGCGATCGGCAGCTGCCGCTTGTGCTCGGTGAGCTCGTAGCGGCGCACGATCGAGGCGAAGGCGGCCTCCGCGACGGGCTTGCCCTCCAGGAAGTCGTCGATGTCGTCGTAGGTGACACCGAGCGCGTCCTCGTCGGGCTTGCCCGGGTCGAGGGTCTCCAGGTCGGCCGTGGGGGTCTTCCACACCAGCTCGGCCGGGGCGCCGAGCTCGGCGCCGACGGCGCGGACGCGCCGCTTGGTCAGGCCGGTGAGCGGGACGACGTCCGCGGCGCCGTCGCCGAACTTGGTGAAGAAGCCGGAGACGGCCTCGGCGGCGTGGTCGGTGCCGACGACGAGCCCGTCGTGGGCGCCGGCGACCGCGTACTGGGCGATCATCCGCTGGCGGGCCTTGATGTTGCCTCGCACGAAGTCCTGGTGGTGGGCGTCGCGGAACGTCAGGCCGCCGGCGAGTGCCGCCTCCAGGGCCGCGTCGCTGGCCGCCTTGACGTCCACGGTGAGGACCTGGTCGGCGCGGATGAAGCCGAGCGCGGTCTGCGCGTCCTTCTCGTCGGCCTGGACGCCGTACGGCAGGCGCATCGCGTAGAAGGTGGCCTCGTGACCGGCGGCGCGGGCCCGCTCCACGGCGAGCTGGCAGAGCCGGCCGGCGGTCGTGGAGTCGACGCCACCGCTGATGCCGAGGACGAGGGAGCGCAGACCGGTGGAGGTGAGGCGCTCGGTGAGGAAGGCCACGCGGCGCTCGATCTCGGCCCGCGGGTCGAAGGTCTCGGCCACCTGGAGGTCCCGGGCGATCTGCTGCTGGCGGGCGGTGGACGCCGGGTCGGTCACGGGGGTCTCCTCGTCAGGGTCGGTCGGCGGCGGACCGGGGGTGTCCTGGATGTCCCGGTGGATGCCGGGGCCGCGCGCCGACGGGGCTACGGGAGTCGACTCTACGCATCGGTGTACGGGGGCGTCGCCCTGCCCCGTGCGCACCGGCCCTTACTCCCCGGCCTCCCGTGCGCCCCGGCCCTCAGCGCTGCCGGGGGACGCGCAGCGCCCGGTCGAGGCCGTCCTGCGGCAGACCGGTGAGGGCGCGTACGAAGATCTCCTCGTAGGCGGGCTCGCCGATCGTCGCGCGGACCGTGTCGGTGTACTTCTCGTGGAGGGCCCGCAGCCCGGGCAGACCGCGCCGGGGCTGTCCGGTGGAGCGCCAGAACGCCTCCCCGGTGCCGGAGACGTCCGCCGCCCGCTCGCCGTCGCCGGCCGCCGCGAGGGCGGTGGCGAGGACGTCGAGACCGAGGGCGACGCCCAGGCTCGCGCCGAGTCCGCGGGTGCCTTCGAGCATGGCGCGGGCGTGTCCGGCGGCGGTCGCCGGGTCACCCTCCAGAAGCCCGGTGAGGGCGAGCTGGTACTCCAGGGCGGTCCGGGTCCAGTGCTCGTCGAGCTCCTCGCACCGGGCGCGCAGGGCGAGCGCCTGCTCCCGGGCCTCGGCGAGCCGGCCGAGGCCGGTGAGGGCGAAGACCCGGACGAGGCGGCAGCGGAGCCGGGCGGCGGTGTCGGCGCCGTCCCGCGCCGCGTCGAGCACGTGGCCCACGACGACGTACGCGGCCATCGGCCGGCCGGTGGTCAGGGCGAGGAGCCCGGCGAGGGCGGCGGCGTCGAGCGTGGGGTCACCGGGGCGACTCTCGGCGTGCTCCGTGTACTCCGCGTGCCGCGCCTCGCGGGCGCAGCGCTCGCTGACCTCCTGGGCGGGACCGAACTCGCCCTGGAGCACGAGGGTGACGCCGAGCGCCCACAGGGCGCGGGCCCGGACGCGGCCACGGGCGTCGCTCAGCAGGAGGGCCTGTTCGAGGCCGTCGCAGGCCTCGCGGAGACGGCCTCGGCAGGACCAGGCGAAGGCGACGGAGCCGATGAGGTCGAGGGCCGCGTCGGGGTCGGTGCGCAGCAGCCGGTCGAGGGCGGTGCGCAGGTCGGTGTGGTGGGCGTCGACGGTCCGGTACCAGCGTGGTTGCCGGGCGCCGTGCCATGCGCTCTCCGCCCGGCGCGCCAGGCCCCGGAAGTGGGCGGCGTGCCGGTCGGCGACGGTGCCGGTCTCGCCGGTCCGGTCCAGCCAGGTCGCCCCGTACGCGCGGATCGTGTCGAGCATCCGGTGCCGGCCGGCCGCGTCCGGCGGGCGGACCACGGAGGCGCGGACGAGTCCGTCGAGCGCGCCCGGGAGGGTCGCGCGGTTCAGCGGGCCGCCGATGCACACGGCGGTCGCCGACGCGAGGTCGAAGGGGCCCCGGAAGACGGACAGGCGTGCCCAGAGGAGGCGTTCCAGGGGCGCGCTCAGCTCGTGGCTCCAGCCGATGGCCGCGCGCAGGGTCTGGTGGCGGCTCGGCCACACCCGCTCCGTGTGGGCGAGCAGGTCGAAGCGGGCGGTGGGCGGGGCGTCGAACCGGGTGCCGAGCTGGTCGCGAACGGCTTCGGCGCCCTGGAGGCGGATCTGCGCGGCGGCCAGTTCGAGGGCGAGCGGGATGCCCTCAAGGCGTACGCAGATCTCGCCGGCGGGGCCCGCGGCGGGGAACTCCTCCCCGGCGGCGCGGCGGAGCAGTTCCAGGGCGTCGCGTCCGGCCGGCGGGAGCGGGTCGAGAGCGACGACCCGCTCGCCCTCGACGCCCAGGGGGCGGCGGCTGGTGGTGAGGACGGTGAGTCCGGGGGCGGCGGCGAGGAGGTCGGCGACGAGCCGGGCGCAGGGTTCGGCGAGGTGCTCGCAGGAGTCGAGGACGAGCAGCAGGCGGTCGTCGGCGAGGCGGCGGCGGAGCCCGGTGGTCGCGGTGCCGGGGGTGTGGTCGGCGAGGTCGACGGAGTCGGCGACGAGGGCGACGAGGAGGCGGTCGCCGTCGAGCTGACCGAGGTCGGTCCACCAGACACCGTCCGGGTACCGGTCGGCGGCGCGGTGCGCGGCGCGCAGCGCGAGCCGGGTCTTCCCGACTCCCCCGACGCCGGTCACGGTGACGAGGCGGTGTTCCGCCAACGCGGCGGACACGCGCTCCAGTTCCGTGCGGCGTCCCACGAAACCGGGGTTCTCGTCCGGTAGATGTCCACGCACGGCAGCAGTCTCCCTCATGTGGGCGAGGAACGGGCCTACGGATCCGCTTCGTTACGCACCTTCGACCGTGACGACCACCGAGTGCCACCCCTGCGCCCCGTTCGGCATGGTGTCGGTGCGCTCCTCCGGCTGGGTGGCGCCGGTGCCGTCGGTGGCGCGGACGGTGAGGGTGTGCCGGCCGGGGGCGGCCTCCCACGGGTGGGCCCACTGGCGCCAGGTGTCGCTGCTGTCCTCGGCGGCGAGCCGGGCCTCCTGCCAGGGGCCGTCGTCGATCCGTACCTCGACCCGGCGGATGCCCCGGTGCTGGGCCCAGGCGACCCCGGCGACCATCACGGTGCCGGCTGCGGGGCCGGCGAAGGGGCGGGGGGTGTCGATGCGGGACTGGGTCTTGACGGGGGCCTCGGCGGACCAGCCGCGCGGCACCCAGTAGGCGTCGTAGGCGTCGAAGGTGGTGAGCTCGATCGACTCGATCCACTTGCAGGCGGAGACGTACCCGTAGAGGCCGGGGACGAGCATGCGGACGGGGAAGCCGTGGGAGAAGGGCAGGGGTTCGCCGTTCATCCCGAAGGCGAGGAGGGCGTCGCGGCCGTCCATGACCTGCTCGACGGGGGTGCCGATGGCCATGCCGTCGACGGAGCGGGCGACGAGCTGGTCGGCGGGTCCGCCCTCGGAGGGCGGGCGGACGCCGGCCTCGCGGAGGAGGCCGGCGAGGGGCACGCCGAGCCAGCGGGCGTTGCCGACGTAGGGGCCGCCGACCTCGTTGGAGACACAGGCGAGGGTGATGTCCCGCTCGATCGCCGGCCGGGACATCAGCTCCCGCAGGGTGTACGTGACGTCCCGGCGCACTCCGCCGCCGTGGAGGCGCAGGTGCCAGCGGTCGGCGTCGACCCTGGGGACCACGAGGGCGGTGTCGACGCGGTAGAAGTCGCGGTTGGGGGTGACGAAGGGGCTGATGCCGGGGACGTCGAGCTGGGCTCCGGGGGGTACGGCCGGCGCGGGGGACGCCGGCCGGGGCAGGCGCAGGGCGGCGCGGGAGGCGGCGGCGTTCTCCGCCACGGGGCTGCCGACCGCCCGGGCGAGGGCGGCGGCGCCGGTCGCGGCGAGACCGGTGGAGGCGGCGACGACCAGGAAGCTCCGCCGGTCGGCGCGGGCGGCCTCGGACCCCGCGCCGGCCCCCCGGGTGAGACGGCCGGTCAGGACGTACAGCAGGAGGGCGCCCGCTGCCGAGCCGACCAGCGAGGGCACGGCGTCCATGGCCGAGTCCGAGTCGGGGCGGGTGACGGCGGCCAGGGCCCCGAGGACGCCGAAGGCCCCGACGGCCGCCGAGCCGAGCGGACGGTGGCGCAGCGCGAGCAGTCCGATCCCGACGGCGAGGACGCCGAGAAGGACCAGGATGCCGAGCTGGAGGACGGCCTTGTCGCTCTCGCCGAAGGCGCGGATGGCCCAGTCCTTGAGGGCGGCGGGGGTCCGGTCGACGACGGCTCCGCCGACGGCGGGGACGGGGCTCGCCTCCGGCCGTACCCAGAAGGCGGCGAGGTCCGCGACGGCGAGCGAGACGTACGCGGCGAGGAGGCCGCCGACCGCTGCCAGGAGGCGGTCCGTGCGCGTGGGCTCGCGCGGGGGCGCTGAGAGGCTCATGCCTCTCGTTTCGGCATCGACGGCGCTCCGGATGGGCCGATTCACCTGGACGGGTGGACGCGCCGGGGAAGCCCGCTCCGCGTCGTGCCCGGCCTCAGCTCGCGAGGGACGTGGCGCGCCGGTTCCGTCCCGGCGTGTCGGTCAGCGAGCGGCGCATCCGGTCGAGGCCGCGCCGCGCGTGGCTCTTCACGGTGCCGAGCGGCAGGCCGGTGCGTTCGGCGATCTGGACCTGCGTGAGGTCCCCGTAGAAGGCCATGGCGAGTACCTGGCGCTGCGCGGCCGGGAGTTTCGCCAGCTCACCGGCGACCATGAGCCGGTCGAGGACCGCGTCGGGGCCGTGGGCCGCCGCGTCGTCGTCGTGGGCCAGCCGCGTCCCGGCCGCGATCACCAGGTCCCGGCGGCGGGTACGCGCCGCGAGGGCGTCGGCGATCTTCCGCCGGGTGATGCCGACGAGCCAGCCGGGGAACGGGCCGCGCTCCGGCCGGTAGCCGGCGCGGCCCCGCCAGGCGGCGAGGAAGACCTGCTGTCCGACGTCCTCGGCCTCCTTGGGGTCGCCGAGGCTGCGGGCGGCGAGAGAGGTCACGAGGCCGGACCACCGGTCGTGGGCGGCGACCAGGCACCGGTCGTCTCCGCGTACGAAGCCCTCGGCGAGCTCGCGGTCGGACAGGGACCGGGCCTCGCCGCGTACGAACGCCTCGGCGATCCCGCCGGCCTCGCGGTCGTACGGGGACCGGGCCTCGCTCCGGGACGACGACCGGAGGACGGTACTCGGTGCGGTCATGGCGGCTGCTCCTCTGACCTGGACCGGAGGTGACCGGTCGGCGGGCGGGGCTCCCTCGCGGGGGCACCACCAGGCTCCGTCGCGGCGCCGACGCGGCTCCACTCGCATCGCTTGTGCGTCGTATCCTGGAGCCATGACCGAGCTCACGCCGGGCCTCACCAGCGGAGCGGTCGCCCGCCGCCTGGGCGTCGCCCCCACGACCCTGCGCTCCTGGGACCGGCGCTACGGCATCGGCCCCGCCGCCCGTGAGGACGGCAGGCACCGGCGCTGGTCGCCGGAGGACATCGCCGTCCTGCGGGAGATGTGCCGGCTGACCGCGTCGGGGGTCCCCCCGGCGGAGGCGGCCCGCACCGCCATGGCCGGAGCGGCGCCCGCCCCGCCCGCCGCCGACGACGCG
Organism: Streptomyces sp. Qhu_M48; assembly: GCF_051305195.1. Taxonomy (NCBI): domain Bacteria; kingdom Bacillati; phylum Actinomycetota; class Actinomycetes; order Kitasatosporales; family Streptomycetaceae; genus Streptomyces; species Streptomyces sp. Qhu_M48. The sequence goes on from NZ_CP195432.1 coordinate 4,797,448, forward strand.
CCCCCGGCGCCGCTTCCGGCGGACGAACCGTCTCCGGACGAGGTACGACGGGAGCTGCGGGGCCTGGGCCGCGCGGCGGTCCGGCTCGACTCCGGAGCCATGGACGAGCTGCTGGAGTCCACGATCGCGAAGCACGGTCTGGTCGCCGCCTGGGAGGACGTGATGGCCCCGGCCCTGCACGCCGTCGGCCGCAAGTGGCAGACGTCGGAGGACCGTTACGTCGAGGTGGAGCACCTGCTCTCCTGGCACGTGTCGTCGGCTCTGCGCCGGTTCGGCGCCGTGACCCGCTCTGCTTCCCGCGCGGCCCGCACTCCCCCGGTCCTGCTCGCCTGCGTGCCCGACGAGCAGCACACGCTCCCCCTGGAGGCCCTGGCCGCGGGACTCGCCGAAATCGGGTTGCCCACCCTGATGTTCGGGGCGGCGGTGCCACCGGAGGCGCTCGACCAGGCGGTACGGCGGACCGGACCGGCCGCGGTCGTGCTGTGGGCCCAGGCGCGGTCCACGGCGCACCACCCGCTGGCCCGCCACATCGCCGACACCTCCTGGGGCGTCAAGGGCGCCAGGACCCGTCCGGTCGTCCTCCTCGCGGGCCCCGGCTGGGCGGGCCGCACCCCCGCGCCGGGGATGCTGCGCCCCGGCGGACTGCGCGAGGCCCTGGCCGTGCTGCGCGGGCTCTGCGAGGCGGCGCGGGACGGGGAGCGGCCCGCTTCCACGTCGGCGTGGTCCTGAGAGCCGACCGGAGTGCCGGGCCCGCCGGGAGCCGCGGCGTTCAGTCCCGGTCGCGGGCGTGCTTGAAGCGGGCGAGACCGTCGGCGAGTTCGACCACGGGGTCCGGGTAGTCGTACCGGGCCCGTTCGAGGCCGGGCAGCTTCCACGGCTCGTGGATCGCGGCGCCTTCGAGTCCGGCGAGTTCCGGCACCCAGCGCCGGACGTAGGCGCCGTCGGGGTCGTACCGCTTGCCCTGGATCACCGGGTTGAGCACCCGGTTGGGGCGGCTGTCGGTGCCGGTGCCGGCCATCCACTGCCAGTTGAGCTGGTTGTTGGCGACATCGCCGTCGACCAGCAGGTCCATGAAGTGGCGCGCGCCCTCACGCCAGTCGAGGTACAGGGTCTTGGTCAGGAACGAAGCCGTGAGCAGCCGTCCCCGGTTGTGCATCCACCCCTCGTGGGCGAGCTGACGCATCGCGGCGTCCACGACCGGGTAGCCGGTACGGCCCTCCCGCCAGGCCCGGAGGTCGTCCTCGGCATCCTTCCCGCGCCGCCAGCGGTCGTGCCGGGTGCGGTAGTCGGCGGCGGCGGCGTCGGGGCGGGCGGCGAGGACCTGGTGGTGGAAGTCGCGCCAGCAGAGCTGCCGAACGAACGCCTCGGCGCCGTGGCCGCCCCTCGACCGGGCCCGGTGGACGGCCTCGGCCGCCGAGACGGCCCCGAAGTGGAGGTAGGGCGACAGGTGCGAGGTCGCGTCGCCCGCGAGGTCGTCGTGTCCCTCCTCGTACGTGTCGGCGCCCCGTCCGAGCCATGCGGTGAGCCGCTCGCGGCCCTCCTTCTCGCCGCCGGTGGCCAGGCCGGCGGAGACGTCGGGGACGTCCGCCGGGGCGGGCACCTCCTCGGAGCGGATCCCGTCGGGTACCGGGACCCGGCGGGGCGCCGCGATCGGTTCGCGCAGACGCTCGCGCGACCAGCGTTGGAAGTAGGGGGTGAAGACCGCGTAGTGGTCCGAGCCGTTCGGTGTCACGGCCCCGGCGGGCAGGGCGGTGACGACGCCGTCGTGGACGTACAGGCGGCGGCCGTCCGCCTCCAGGGCGCGGCGCAGGCGGTCCTCACGGCGCCGCGCGAAGCCGCTGCATCCGGCCGCCATGTGGACGTCGTCGGCGTCGGCCTCGCGCACGACGGCGCACACCTCGACGACGGGGTCGCCCGAGCGGACCACGAGCCGGCCGCCGCGCTCCCGCAGTCCGGCGTCGAGGTCGGTGAGGCAGGCGGCGAGGAAGGTGAGACGGTTCGGAGCGGGGGGGCCGGCGCGGTCCACGGCCGGATCGCGGACGAACAGGGGCACGACCTGGTTCCCCCGGTTCAGCGCGGCGCGGAGCGGCGGATGGTCGTGGACGCGGAGGTCCGAGGTGAACAGGACGACCGAGACGTTCATGGCACCGCTCCTGGCAGGGGACCACGCCCCGCCGCGCGACGCGCGGCCGGGGTGGGCACGGGGCTGACCTTGCGGGGGTCATTCGCGGTGAGGGGGCGATCCGGATGCGGTCCACGGGGCGGGGAGGCCGGGAAGACCGGGGAGGCCTGGGAGACCGGGAAGACCGGGAAGACCGACGAGACAGGCGAGACTGGCGACACCGGGGCGGGACCACACCGCACCGCCATCCTCACTCCTCGCGGTCCCGCGCGGTGGCCGGTGCGGGGTGGTCGGCGGTCGCGGGGCGCGGGCCCGTGGCCGCTCCGTCCCGGTCCTCGCCCGGCGTCTCCCCGGCCGCCGTCCCGTTGGCCTCCGCCGTCCGCGCGATCTTGCGGGCCATCCCGCCGAAGACCACGGCGTGGAAGGGCGAG